>NZ_AXWS01000007.1 GCF_000482785.1 Derxia gummosa DSM 723
ATCGAGAACTTCACGTTCGCCACTTCCACATCGCTTCGGTCGGCCTTCACACGTACCTTCACGTTGTAGTCCACCACTCGCTTGACCGGGACCAGAACCTTCATCGCTTCCCCTTGGAAAACCGGCTGTTGATGGCGCCACGGCCACCGGCCGCGCGCACGAAAAATGGGGCGGGATTATACGAAAGCCATGTCTTGCCCCCTCGCGTCGCGCCAGCGCGGCATGCCGATATGGCACCCTCGCCTCCCGGGAAAACCCGTCCCGCGACGCAGGCAAGTCCCGCCACGCACTGCAACGATCACTCACTTCCAGCGCCATCCACGCCGCACATGAATCCCGCCGACATCGTTCCGCCCCGGCTCGACGCCGCCCAGGCCGCCGCCCTCGCCGCGCGCGTGCTCGCCGCCGTCGGCGGTGTCGTCATCGGCAAGGACCTGCAGATCCGGCTCGGCCTCGCCTGCCTGCTCGCCGACGGCCATCTGCTCATCGAGGACGTGCCCGGCGTAGGCAAGACCACCCTCGCCCACGCCTACGCCCGCGCGCTCGGCCTCGCCTTCCAGCGCGTGCAGTTCACGAGCGACCTGCTGCCGTCCGACGTGATCGGCGGCGCCATCTTCGACCGCGAACAGCAGCGCTTCGTCTTCCACCCCGGACCGGTCTTCACCCAGGTGCTACTGGCCGACGAGATCAACCGCGCCAGCCCCAAGACCCAGAGCGCCCTGCTCGAAGCGATGGAGGAGCGTCAGGTCAGCGCCGAGGGCGAGACGCGCCGCCTGCCCGACCCGTTCTTCGTTATCGCCACGCAGAACCCCACGCGCCAGCTCGGCACCTTCCCGCTGCCCGAAAGCCAGCTCGACCGCTTCCTGATGCGGCTGTCGCTCGGCTACCCGTCGCGCGAGGCCGAACGCGCCCTGCTCATGGGCGAGGACCGGCGCGGCATGCTGCGCCGGCTCGATCCGGTCCTCACGCCGGCCGAACTGCGCGCGCTGCACACCACGCGCGCCGCCCAGACCGTCACCCCGATGCTTGTCGATTACGTGCAGCGGCTCATCGAGGCCTCGCGCGATCCGCGCCGCTTCGTCGAGGGGCTGAGCCCGCGCGCCGGCCTCGCGCTGCTGCAGGCCGCGCGCGCCTGGGCACTCATCGACGGCCGCGACTTTGTGCTGCCCGACGACATCCAGGCCGTGCTGCCCTCGGTGGCCGGGCACCGGCTGGTGCCCGCCATGGCCGGCAACGCGCGCGCCCTGCAGATCGCCGAAGCGATCGCCGGCTGGATGCGCGCCGTGCCGGTCGAGGCCTGATGGCGGCCATGCGGGCCGGAGGGCCGCGCGCCGACGCGACGGCATCGCCGCCACCGCCCGTGGCAACGGACTCCGACGCGCGACCGCCGGACACGCCCCCTTCCCCGGCGCCCGGCGGGCTGCGCGCGCGCTGGCACGCCTTCTTCGAGCGGCCTGCCGAGGCCGAACTGCTGCTCGGTCACCGGCGCATCTACACCCTGCCGACGCGCGCCGGCCTCGCGTTCGCCGCGCTGCTCTGCGCGCTGCTGCTGCTCGCGGTCAACTACGAACTGAGTCTCGGCCATGCGCTGGTGTTCATTCTCGGCTCGGCGGCCTGGGTGTCGCTGCACCAGGGCTTCGCCAACCTGTCGGGCCTGAAGCTCGGCGGCGCGCGGGCCGAGCCGGTGTTCGCGGGCGAACTGGCGGCCTTCGAGTTCACCCTCACCGACACACGCCGGCGCGCGCGGCACGCCATCAGCATCCTCGGCGCGGACGGCGGCATGCGCACCCGCGTGCCGGCCGGCGGCAGCAGCGTGGCGATCATCCAGGCACGCGCCACGCGGCGCGGCTGGCTCGACGCGCCGCGCGCCACGCTCGAAACCGGCTTTCCCTTCGGTCTGTGGCGCATCTGGAGCCTGTGGCAGCCGGCGGCGCGCTGCCTCGTCTATCCGGCGCCCGAAGCGCCCGCGCTGCCGCTGCCCGGTGTCGAGGATGCCGAAGGCGACCAGCCCGTCGGCGGTCCGGGCCAGGAAGCCTTCGCGCATCTGCGCGCCTACCAGCCCGGCGACTCGCCGCGCCGCATCGCCTGGCGCGCCTTCGCGCGCAGCGACGGCCAGCAGCTGTCGGCGCGGCAGTTCGAGGGCAGCACCGGCGGCGAACTCTGGTTCGATGCCGCCAGCCTGCCCGGCGCGCTCGGCGTCGAAGGCCGGCTGTCGCGGCTCACGGCCTGGGTGATCGAGGCCGACGCGCTCGGCCTGGCCTACGGCCTGCGGCTCGGCACAGAAGCCCTGCCGCCCGCGAGCGGTCCGGCCCAGCGCGACGCCTGCCTGCGCGCGCTCGCGCTGCACGGCCTCGGCGAAACCGGCGGCGCCGACAAGGCCGGCGCATGAACCGCCTCGTCCGCCACGCCCGCCGCCAGCTCGCGCTGCTCGGTCACGAGGGCCGCGCGACGCTGATGCTGCTGCTCGCGGTCGCCACGGTCATCACGCCGCACTTCGGCCATCTGCCCGGCTGGGCGCTGGCGGTGGCGCTGGCCGCCTTCGGCTGGAAATGCCGGCTGCTCGTCGGCCACCGCGCGGCGCCGCACCGGCTGCTGCTGGTGATCGTGGTGGGCGCGGTCGTGCTCGGCACCTGGCGCAGCTACGGCAGCCTGTTCGGCCGCGACGCCGGCGTGACGCTGCTGGTCATGCTCATGTGCCTCAAGCTGCTGGAGATGCAGGCGCGACGCGACAGCTTCGTCATCGCCTATCTCGGCTTCTTCCTCGCCGCCACCGAATTCCTGTTCTCGCAGAGCATCCCGACCGCTGCAACCGTGACGGTCGGCCTGGTGCTGCTGTTCGCGGCGATGGCTGCCGGACAGATCGGCAGCGCCGAGCCGCTCGCGCCCGCGACGATGGGCGCCGGCCGCGATGCCGCGACGCCACCCGACCCCGCCGCGCCCACCGGCCTGCGGCTCGCGCTCGCCATCAGCCTGCGCACCGCCGCCTGGGCGCTGCCGCTGGCGCTCGCGCTCTTCCTGCTGTTCCCGCGCATCCCCGGGCCGCTGTGGAGCCTGCCCAATGATGCCGGTGGCGCGCATGTCGGCCTGTCCGACAGCATGTCGCCCGGCGACATGAGCGATCTCGCCGACTCGGGCGCGATGGCCTTCCGCGCCCGCTTCGATGGCGCCACGCCCGAGCGCCGGGCGCTGTACTGGCGCTCGATCGTCATGTCGCATTTCGACGGCCGCACCTGGCGCCCGACGGCCTCGGCGCCGCCGGGCAACCTCGCCGCCACCGTCGTGGCCAGCGCGCCCGAGCCGCTGCGGGCGTCGTCGGCACCCGTCGGCTACCAGCTTCTGCCCGAACCGAGCGGCGAACGCTGGTTGTACGCGCTCGACGGCGCGCTCGCGCTCGGCCCCGGCGCGCATGTGGCCGACGCCGGCAGCTGGCAGGCCGACGCGCCGCTGCGCGAGCGCGTGGTGCTGCGCGGCAGCGCCGCGCTCGACTACCACCTCGGCGGTCCCGACGGTCCGCTCGCGCGCCGGCTCTGGCTGCAACTGCCGACGGGCTACAACCCGCGCACGCTCGACTACGCCGCCCGCCTGCGCGCCGATTTCAGCGACGATCGCGCCCTCGTCAACGCGGTGCTCAGCCGCTTCCGCCGCGACGCCTATCGCTACACGCTGCACCCGCCGCGCCTGGGCCGCGACTCGGTGGACGAGTTCCTGTTCCAGACCCGCGCCGGCTTCTGCGAGCACTACGCCTCGGCCTTCACCGTGCTCATGCGTGCCGCCGGCATCCCGGCGCGCGTCGTGGCCGGCTACCAGGGCGGCGAGACCAACCCGGTGGACGGCTGGGTCGAGGTGCGCCAGAGCGATGCCCACGCCTGGGCCGAGATCTGGCTCGGCGCCGACGCCGGCTGGGTGCGCGTCGATCCGACCGCCGCCGTCGCGCCCGAGCGTGTCGAGCGCGGTCTCATGAGCGCCCTGCCCGAACCGGTCGGCCTCGACCGCTTCGTGCGCTTCGCCGGCAACGGCCAGGGACTGCGCTGGATGCGTGACCTGCGCCATCGCTGGAACGCGATCGAGAACGCCTGGAACCTCGCGGTGCTGCACTACGACCACGAGCAGCAGGCCGGCCTGTTCGAACGTCTCGGCTTCGGCAAGCCCGACCTGCAACGGCTGTTGCTGGCCTGCATGGCCGCGCTCGGCCTGGCCAGTGCCGCGCTCGCCGCCAGCGCGTTGTGGCAGGCCGCGCGCCGGCCGCGTCCAGACCGGCTCACGCGGCTCGCGCACCACTTCGAGCAGCGCCTGGCCGGCGCCGGCTGCGTGCGCGAACCACACGAGCCACCGCAGGCCTTCGCGCGCCGCGCCATCGCCTGGCTGGCCGAGGCCGACGCCGACCACGCCGCCATCGCGCCACGCGCCACCGATGCCGGCGGCCACGCCGCCGGGGCGACCCGACCGGCGCGCGGCGCCGGCGGCCCGACCGGCAAACCCGTGCCCGCGCCCGCCGAGCAGGCGCGCCGCATCTTCGAGGCCATCGTCGCCATGCGCTATCGTCGGCCGCCGACCCCCGCCGAACTGGAAGTCCTGCAACGATGGATCGCCGAATTCAAGCCGCGCTCGCCGCGCTGACCGCTACCGCCGCCCTCGCCGCCTGCGCCACGCGCGTGCCGCTCTATCCCGACGAGTCCGCCGGCACGCGCGGCCCGGCCGCCAGCCCCGCTCCGGCGGCGGCCGCGACGCCTGCCGACGCGCCGCCCCCCGCCCCCGCGCCCGCCCCCGTCATCACCGCCGCCGTGCCCATCGCGACCATCGGCAGCGCCGACCTCGCAGCGCCGGGCACGCCCGGCAGCTACGCCCGCCGCGCCGACATCTCGGCCTGGGCCGACGAATTCGCCGCGCGCGGCAATGTCGACCGCCGCCTGATCCAGTCGGCGCTCGACCGCATCGAGCCCCAGCCGCGCGTGCGCAAGCTCATCCTCCCGCCCGCCACGCCGCAGCAGAAGAACTGGACCGCCTATCGCGGCCGCTTCCTCGACGCCTTCCGCGTCAAGGCCGGCGTCGAGTTCTGGAACACCAACGCCGACAGCCTCGCCCGCGCCGAGGCGCAGTACGGCGTGCCGGCGGCGGTCATCGTCGGCATCGCCGGCGTCGAGACCATCTACGGCCGCATGCAGGGCGATTTCCGCACCGCCGACGCCCTCGCCACCCTCGCCTTCGACTGGCCGGCCGAAGCCCCGCGCGACCGCTCGGCCTACTTCCGCGAGCAGTTCGAGCAGCTCCTGCTGCTCGCGCGCGACTACGGCGCCCAGGTGCTCGACTGGCGCGGCAGCTACGCCGGCGCGCTCGGCATCCCGCAGTTCATGCCGGGCAGCCTGCGCGGCCTCGCGGTCGATTTCGACGGCGACGGCCGCATCGACCTCAGCGGCAGCCCGGCAGACGCCATCGGCAGCATCGCGCGCTACCTCAACGCCAGCGGCTGGCAGGCCGGCACGCCGATCTGGCTGCCCGCGAAGCCCGGCAACAGCCCCGACCAGTGGATCGCCCACGACCTGGAGGCACGCTGGACCGCCGACGCCCTCGCCGAGGCCGGCGTGATCGTGCAGGGCACGGTGCCGCCCGACCTGCTGTTCGGGCTGGTCGATCTCACCACGCCCAACGCGCCGACCGAATGGCGCGCCGGCACGCGCAACTTCTTCGCCATCACCCAGTACAACCGCAGCTTCTTCTACGCGGCGGCGGTGGCCGACCTTGCGGCGGCGGTGACGGCGGCGCGCGGCGGCACCGCCGTCGGCGCGTCCAAGGCACCCCCGGCCGGCAACGCCCTGCCCGCTGGCGCGTCGAACGCCACCGGCGGTCCGGCCGGCAGCGGCGGCGCGACGCGCGCGGCCGGCGCCGGCAATGGCAGTCTGCGCACCCAGGGCCAGACCGCCATCGACGCCAACGGTCGCGTCATCCCGGTCGTCGGCAGCAAGGCCGTCAGGCCTGACGCGGCCACGCCCGCGCGCTGAGCGGCATCGCCGCGCGCCCGGGCACGGCCGGCCCCGGATCAACCACCGCGACCACCGGCAGGTGGTCGGACGCAATGCGCGCGAGCCGGCTGCGATGCGCCGCCACCCGCACCAGCATCGGCCTCGGCTTGACCCAGATGCGATCGAGCGCGAACAGCGGCAGCCGCGCCGGGAAGCTGCGCGGCGCCGGCGCGTCCTCGAACCAGCGGTGCAGCCAGCGCAGCGGCCGGCCCCACAGCGACCATTCGTTCACGTCGCCCATCAGCACCATCGTCTCGCGCGCCGCCGATTCGAGCGCGCTGCCGTTGGCGGCCTCGATCTCGGTCAGCTCGGCCAGCAGCCGGCGCACCTGGGCCCGGCGCTCGGCCGGCGCCAGGCCCAGATGGGTTGCGATCACGCGCATCGGCACCGGCGGCGTGTCGAGCGTCGCGACGATGGCACCGCGCGGCTCGCGGCCCGGCACGCTCAGGTCGAGCAGCCGCCGGCTTGCGACCGGAAACCGGCTCAGCAGCGCATTGCCGTAGTCGCCGCCGCCGCGCACGAGCGTCGGGCCGGCCACCGAATGCATGCCGCAGCGCTCGGCCAGCCAGGCCAGCATGTCGAAGCCGGTGCGGCCCGACTCCACTTCCTGCAGGGCGATCACGTCGGCATGCAGCTCGCGCAGCACGTCGACGATGCGGTTGGGCACGAAATGCCCGTCGGCACCGACGCCGCCGTGGATGTTCCAGGTGGCGAGGCGGATCAAGCGGCGGCCTTCGCATCGCGCCGGCGTCCGACCCAGCGCCGGACGAACATCGCGAACACAACGCACACCAGCACCACGCCCGCGAGCAGCGCGAAGCTGGCCCAGCCCGGCTCGCGGATCGCCGCCGCAATGCGATCGACGAACACGGTCGTGAACAGGATGCCGGGCGTCATGCCGAGCGCCGTGCCGGCCATGAAGTCGCGCAGCCCGACGTGGGCCGCGCCCGCCACCAGGTTGACGATGCTGAACGGCGCCACCGGCACCACGCGCAGCAGCACCATCGCCGGCAGACCGCGCCGCGCGAGCCGCATTGCAAGCCTTTGCATGCGCGGGCCGCCCCAGCGCAGCAGCGCGCGGCGGCCAAGCAGCCGGCCCACGCCCCAGGTGGCGGCGGCGCTCGCAAGCGCGCCGGCCAACGCATAGAGCCCGCCCTGGATCGGCCCGAAGACGATGCCGGTCACGCCCACGAGCAGCATCAGCGGCATCACCACCAGCCCAGCCAGCACATAACAGGCAACCACCGCGAGCGGCGAGAACGGCAGCGCATCGAGCCGCTCGCCGAAGCGCACCAGCTCGCCGATGTCGAGCAGCTCGCGCAGCGGCGTATAGCGCCAGGCCATCGCCAGCGCCGCGAGGCCGACGGCGATCAGCGTCCAGGCCAGCACGCGCCCGCGTACCGGCCGGCGCTGGCCGGCGCGCGGCAGCAGCTCGGTCATGAGCAGCTCGGTCTCGGCCGGGCGCTCGGGGTCGATGATGAGCGCCGCGTCGGGCACGAGCCGGTCGATCTCGGGCGCGACGCGCAGTTCGGCCGGAACCAGCGTGCGGTGACTGCCGTGGCCCGGTACGGCGGCGGCGCCGTCGTCCGCGTCGGGCGCGGCATCGGGCTGCGGCCCCTGCCCGCGGTCGAGACGCTCCGCCGCATGCGCGGCCTCCGCGTGCCGGGCCTCGGGCGGGGCGATCGGCGGAACGCAGGCACGCGCGGTCTCGTCGCGCAGCGCGTCGATCGCGGCGTTGAGCCGGCCGTGTTCGCGCAGCGCGGCATCGACGCGTTCGGGCGCGACATCCAGATGCTCGCCGAGCAGCCTGGCGCGGAAGGCGCGGATCCCGTCGCGCACGCGCGCGTCGCCGCCCGAGGCGATGGCGAGATTGCATTCGCTGTCAAAGCCCATCGAGCGGTTGCTGAGATTGGCCGAGCCGACGGTGACGAAGTCGTCGTCCACCACCATCACCTTGCTGTGCACGTTGAGGCAGCCGCCACCGTCGGGCGGCTCGTCGGCCAGACGCGGGCACCAGGCGCGGTAGCGGCCGGCCGGGTCGGCCGCGCGCAGCCGCGCGTCGATGCGCCCGCGCAGCACGCCCATGGTGGTCTCCTCCAGCCAGCCGCTCTGGCGGCGCGGCAGCACGAGTGCCATGTCGGGCGGTTCGGGCGCGGCGAGCCGGGCCGCGAGCGCGTCGGCCATGGCCGAGGAGCTGAAGTACTGGTTCTCGATGTAGAGCGCGGCGCGGGTGGCGACGATGGCGTCGGCGAGCAGCGTCTTCACCTCCGCCACCGGCGCCCAGCCCTCGAAGCCGGGTTCGGTGCGCGCGATGCCGACCGGCACGTCGGTGAGGTCGGGCACGAGTCCGGCGGGCCAGAGGTCGGCGGACGGTGGCGCGCCGGGCGACGTACCCCGCGCGAAACCGCCCGCACCAGCGGCCGGCGCGTCGGGCGCGCACAGGCCGGGCCGGCCGCTCGCGCGCAGCCAGCGCTCGGCGCAGAGCTGGCCGAGCGCGGCGGCGGCGGCGCCGTCCACCGCCATCTGCACGTCGTGGAAGGGCGCATAGGGCTTGCCGTCGGGATCGACTCGGCCCGGCTCGCGCGCCGCATGAGCCGGCGTGTCCCAGCGGCAGCGCGTGAGATCAAGGCCGCCGACAAAGGCGATCGCGCCATCCACCACCACGACCTTCTGGTGATGCGAGGCGCCCACCGGATGGCAGCCGTCGAGCCGGAACTGCATGCGCCGGTGCGTGCGCCAGCCGAGCCGCAGCGGCGACAGCCATTCGCGTTCGAGCGCGAACAGCATCGCGTAGTCCCAGCTCAGCACCTGGGCGCGCAGGCCGGGCCGCGCGCGTACCAGCGCGTCGAGCAATTCGGCCAGCGGCGCCGGCCAGCCGTCATCGGCATCGTCACGGCGCAGGCGCACGCGGCTGTCGATGTCCCAGCCGAGAATCTGGATCGTGTGGCGCGCGCCGATCAGCGCGGCGCGCAACGCGCCGAAATAGGCCGCGCCATCGACGAGGAAGGCCACGCGGCGCGCCGGCTCGACGCGCCAGCAGTTGCGGCCCGGTTCGAGCAGCCGGGCCGGATCGCGCGGCGCCTCCCGCGCCTGGCCGCACGCGGACGGACGGGGCATCGTGCAAGCGTTTGCAATCTCGGGCGGTGGTGGGTCGTCGGGCATGCAGCGATGCTAGGCAGCCGCGTCCCGCGCGCCCAAGACCCCAAATGCAAAGCGCCGCAAGCGCGGCGCTTCAGACGTAAGCGGATGGCAACGACGCAGGACGGCGCCGACACGCCGGCGGCCGCCGGCGGAAGCGCTTGCGCGATGCGCAAGCCGGGCGGCCGGCGCGCGGCGCCGACACGCCCTGCCCGGCCACCGCGCTCACACGCGCGACAGCACCTTGCCGCCCGCCATGAGCTTCTCGATCACCGCCGGCCCGATCTGGCCCAGCGGCAGGATCGAATCCACCGCGCCGCAGGCCACCGCCTCGCGCGGCATGCCGTACACGACGCAGGTCGCCTCGTCCTGGGCCATGTTGAAGGCGCCGGCGCGCTTCATGTCGAGCATGGCGAGCGCGCCGTCCTTGCCCATGCCGGTGAGCATCACGCCGATCGCGTTCGGACCGACGTTCTTCGCCACCGACTTGAACAGCACCTCCACCGACGGCTTGTGGCGGTTGACCGGCTCGGTGTCGTGCAGCTCGATCACGTAGTTGGCGCCGCTGCGCCCGACCGCCATGTGCTGGCCGCCCGGCGCGATGTAGGCATGGCCGGGCAGGATGCGCTCGCCCTGGCGCGCCTCGGCCACGCGGATGCGGCAGCAGCCGTCGAGCCGCTTGGCGAAGCTGGCCGTGAAGCCCGGCGGCATGTGCTGGGTGATGACCACCGCCGGACAGTCGGCCGGGAAGGTCTCCAGCACCTCGCGGATCGCCTCGGTGCCGCCGGTGGAGGCGCCGATCACGATCATCTTTTCCGTGCTGTGGCGCGAGAACGTTGCCACGCCCTTGACCGGCGCCGCCGCGCCCGGCGCGCGCGCCACGGCTGCCTTGCGGAACACCCGCGACTTGGCCGCGATGCGGATCTTTTCGCAGATGGCCGCGCCCATCTCGCGCATGCCGTTGGCCACGCCCAGCTTGGGCTTGGCCACGAAATCGACCGCGCCCAGCTCCAGCGCCCGCATCGTCACCTCGGCACCGCGCTCGGTCAGCGTGCTCACCATCACGACCGGCATCGGGCGCAGCCGCATGATCTTCTCGAGGAAGTCGAGCCCGTCCATGCGCGGCATCTCGACATCGAGCGTGACCACGTTGGGGTTGGTGTTGCGGATGATCTCGCGCGCCTGGTAGGGGTCGGCGGCGGCGCCCACGACCTGGAGGTCGGGTTCGCCGTTGATGATCTCGGTCAGCAGGGCGCGGATGAGCGCCGAGTCGTCCACGACGACGACGGTTGTCTTTGCCATGGCGGCCTCCGGTCAGAACAGTTCGATGTCGCCGCCCGTGACTGCCGGCTTGGCCACCTGGAGCTTCGTCTTGTATTGCGATTCGAGCTTGACGACGGTCTCGCCGCGGTCTTCCTTGAGCTTCTTGACCATGCACTTGCCGCTGTGACTGAAGAACACGACCTTGCGCGGATAGATGTCGAGCAGGTCCTTCGCGCTGCAGCGGATGCGCTCGGTCTGAAGGAACTTCTCGGCGAAGGCCGCGTTGCGCTCGCCCACGTTGATGGTGGTGAAGTTCTTCATCACGTTGCCGCCGCCGAAGAGCTTGGCGTCGAGGTTCTCGCGCCGCGCGCCCTTCTTCATGAGGTCGTTGATGAGCAGTTCCATCGCGTAGGTGCCGAAGCGGCCGGCGGCGCCGGTGAAGTCGGCCTCGCCGGTCTCGGGCAGCATGAAATGGTTCATGCCGCCGATGCCGGTGGTGCGGTCCCAGATGCAGGCCGACACGCAGGAACCGAGCACCGTCGTGATGACGACCTCCTCCTCCGACACGAAGTACTCGCCCGGCAGGATCTTCACGGCCGGCGCGTTCCACTGGCGCTCGAAGTAGAAGTGGGTCGCCGTGCCGGAGCCGCGCGGTCGCGCGTGGGCACTGGCCGTGCCGGCGTGGGCCGCATTGGTCGGCGGCTGGGCATGACGCTGATGGGGATGGGGGTGATGGCCGGCGGACATGGGCAGCCTTTCTTGTTGGGTGGCGCGAGCGTGAGGGGACGCGGGGGGCTGCCGGTCAGCGCCGTTCGTACACGGTCTTGCCGCGCAGCACGAACGGGCCGTGGAAGTCGCTGAAGTTCTCCGAGTGGCCCGCGAACAGCAGGCCGCCCGGGCGCAGCACGCGCGCGAACTTCTCGAGGATCGAATGCTGGGTCGGCTTGTCGAAATAGATCATCACGTTGCGACAGAAGATCACGTCGAAGGCGTCGCCGAGGTTCCAGCTGGCATCGAGCAGGTTCACCTGCCTGAACTCGATCATCTTGCGCAGCTCGGGCCGCACCCGCACCAGCCCCGAGTTGGCGGCGGTGCCGCGCATGAAGTAGCGGCGCAGCCGGTTGGCATCGAGCGACTGGGTGCTTTCCGACTTGTAGACACCGCGCGCGGCCTGGGCCAGCACGTTGGTGTCGATGTCGCTCGCGATCATCCGGGCGTTGCCGCAGCCGGCCTCGTCCAGGGTCATCGCAATCGAATACGGCTCCTCGCCCGTCGAGGCCGCCGAGCACCACAGGCGCGGCGGCTTGCCGTTGGCCTTCATGTGGTTGCGCGCGAACTCCAGCAGCACCGGGAAGTGATGCTGCTCGCGGAAGAACGAGGTCAGGTTGGTGGTGAGCGCGTTGATGAACTCCTGCCACTCGTCGCCACCATCGCGTTCGAGCCGATCGAGATAGTTGGCGAAGGAGCCGGTGCCCGTGGCCCGCACCCGGCGGCTGAGCCGGCTGTAGGCCATCTGGCGCTTGGAGTCGTTGAGCGCGATGCCGGCACGCTCGCGGATCAGCCGGCGGATGCGCTCGAAGTCGTCGTTGCCGAACGAGATGTCGCGGGGCGCTTCGGCGATGACAGCGGAATCACGGTTGGACATGGGAGCTTTCGCGTTCGGCGATGACGGAGGTGGCGATCAGAACTCTTCCCAGTCGTCCGAGTCGGCGGCGGCGGAGGTGGTGATCCTCGCGTCGCCACGCGGCGCGGCCGGGGCAGCGGGCTTGGGCGGTTCGGGCCGGGTCGCCGGCGCGGCCTTGGGCGCCGCCGGCTTCGCGGCTGCCGGCGCTGCCTTGGCCGGCGCCTCGGCCAGGGACTCGGACGTCAGCTTCGGCTCGATGCGCGTCTCGACCGGCGCCGGCTTGTGCTCCGCCGCCTTCGGTTCGCTCGCCTTGTGCTCGACCGGCTTGTGCTCCGCGGTCTTGTGCTCGGCAGGCTTGTGGGTGACGGGCTTGTGCGCGGCGGGCTTGTGCGCCGTCGGTGCCGGCGAGCGATGCGCGGCCTGATGCGTCGTGCCGTGATGCGCGGCCGGCTTGTGCGGCTCGGCCTTCGGCGCGGCATGCGGTACCGGCTCCGATGCGCTCCTGCTGGCCTGGAAGGCATCGACCGCGCGGCCGAGGGCGACCGCCTGGGTGCGCAGGCTGTCGGCGGCGGCGGTGCTCTGCTCGACCAGGGCCGCGTTCTGCTGCGTCATGTCGTCGAGCTGGTTGATGGCCGCGCTCACCTGCTTGATGCCGGCGGCCTGCTCCATCGTCGAGCCGAGGATGCGCTCCATGATGGCCGACACCGAATTCACGCCGCGCACGATCTCGCTCATTGCGGCGCCCGAGTCGTTGACCAGCTTGCCGCCGGTCTCGACCTTGCTCACCGAGTCCTCGATCAGGCTCTTGATCTCGCGTGCCGCCTGGGCACTGCGCTGGGCCAGCGTGCGCACCTCGCTCGCCACGACCGCGAAGCCGCGGCCCTGCTCGCCGGCACGCGCCGCTTCGACGGCGGCGTTGAGCGCCAGGATGTTGGTCTGGAAGGCGATACCGTCGATGACGCCGATGATGTCGGCGATCTTGCGGCTCGATTCACTGATCTCGGCCATCGTCGAGACGACCTTCTCGGTCACCTCGCCGCCGCGGCGGGCGGCATCGGTGGCGGCATCGACCAGGCTGCTCGCCTCGCGGGCAGCCTCGGCATTGCTCTGGACGGCGGAGTTGAATTCCTCCATCGAGGCCGAGGTCTGCTCCAGGTTGCTGGCCTGCTGCTCGGTGCGGCGGCTCAGGTCGGCGCTGCCGTTGGCGATCTCGGCCGAGGCGGTCGTCACTTCCTGCACGCCGCTGCGCACATCGCCCACCAGCTTGCGCAGCGAGCTTTGCATCGCGGCGATGGCACGGGTCATCTCCGCGGCCTCGTCATTGCCGACCGGATGCAGGTCGACGCCGAGGTCGCCGGCGGCGATGCGCCTTGCGCCATCGCGCACACGTGCCAGCGGCTCGACGATCGAGCGCGCGATCAGCAGCGCCGCCACGAGACTCAGGGTAGCGCCGATGACGGCCGCGACCACCATGCTCCACACCGCGCCGCCGGCCTCGCGGCGCACGCTGGCGCGCGCTTCCTCGAACAGCTTGTTCTGCCATTCGAGCATCGCGTCGAACTGGCCCATGTACTTCTGCGCCGCGTTCTCGAGCCGGGTGCGCTCGGTCGCGCTGACCGGCGTGCCGGCCACATGGCCGCGCAGCACCTCGTCGCGCACCGCGCGGTAGGTGTTGCGGGCCTGGCCGATGGCGTCGAGCAGTTCCTTGCCGTGCGCCGTGTTGACCAGCTCGGTCATGCGCTGCTGCAGGTCGGTGGCACGCGCCGAATTGTTCTTGATCTCGCCCTGGAGCTGGTCGATCAGCGCCTTGTCGGTCGAGGCGAGCACCGCCTGGGTACGGACGTAGTTCATGTTGACCACGTCCTTCCACTCCTGGGCGACCGCGACCTTCTGGGCATCGCGGGTCGTCGTCGTCTCGACGATGTCGGCGATGTGGTTCAGGCCGCTGATGCCCGCGACGATGCCCATGCCGATGGCCAGCAGCGCGAACGCAAAGCCCGCGAACAGGCGGGTCCGCACACTGAAACGGCTGAGGAATTCCATCCGGGTCTCCTGTGACTTGTTGGAGGAAGGGCGACGGGGCCGCATGCCTGCGGACCCCGTGCGTCGGCGGCGTTCAGCCGTCGATGAGAGCCATCTCGGCCGAGGTCATGAGGCGCTCGATGTCGACCAGGATCAGCATGCGTTCGCCGATCGAGCCCAGGCCCATCACGTAGCTCACGTCGAGCGCGCCCGAGAATTCGGGCGTCGGGCGGATCTGGTTGTTCTCCAGCGTCAGCACGTCGCTCACGCTGTCCACCACGATGCCGACCACGCGGTTGGCGATGTTGAGGATGATCACCACCGTGAAGTCGTCGTAGTTGGCTTCGCCCACGTTGAACTTCAGGCGCATGTCCACGATCGGGACGATCGTGCCGCGCAGGTTGATCACGCCCTTGATGAAGTCGGGCGCGTTGGCGATGCGGGTCGGCTGCTCGTAGCCGCGGATCTCCTGCACCTTCAGGATGTCGATCCCGTATTCCTCCTGGCCGAGCCGGAAGGTGAGGAACTCGTGGATGTCGGTGACTTGCGCGTCGTTGCCGAACTTTTCGATGGCGCCCATGGTCGGCTCCTTCTTCAGTGATGTCTGGGTGGGAAAGGACTCAGTGGCGGGCCTGCTTTGCAAGCGCTGTCACATCGAGGATCAGGGCGACACGACCGTCGCCGAGGATGGTTGCTCCCGACACGCCGCGTACCTTGCGGTAGTTGGCTTCGAGGTTCTTCACGACAACCTGGTGCTGGCCGACCAGCTCGTCCACGAGCACGGCGGTGCGTACACCGTCGCTCTCGATGACGACCATGATCGATTCGGGCGGCGCGCCGTCGTCGGGGATCTCGAACAGCTCGCGCAGCGACACCACCGGCAGGTACTCGTTGCGCACGTCCACGACACGGCCGCTGCTGGCGATGCTCTTGATCTGGTCCTGGCTGAGTTGCAGAGACTCGACCACGCTCGCAAGCGGGAAGATGTAGATCTCGCCGCCGGCCGCCACGCTCATGCCGTCCATGATGGCCAGCGTGAGCGGCAGCCTGACGATCACGCGCGAGCCCTTGCCCGGCGTGCTGTCCAGCTCGACCGAGCCGTTGAGCGCGGCGATGTTCTTCTTCACCACGTCCATGCCGACGCCGCGGCCCGACACGTCGGTGATCTGGTCGGCGGTCGAGAAGCCCGGCGCGAAGATGAGCTGCCAGACCTCCTGGTCGGTCATCGCGTCATGCACCGGCAGGCCGCGCTCGGCCGCCTTGGCGAGGATCTTGTCGCGCCGCAGGCCCTGGCCGTCGTCGCGCACCTCGATGACGATCGAGCCGCCCTGATGGAAGGCCGACAGCGTGACCACGCCGGTCTCGGGCTTGCCCGCGAGCTTGCGCGCCTCGGGCATCTCCAGGCCGTGGTCGACCGAGTTGCGCACGAGGTGGGTGAGCGGATCGACGATCTTCTCGATCAGGCCCTTGTCGAGTTCGGTGGCTTCACCGCTCGTCACCAGCTCGACCTTCTTGCCGAGCTTGGCCGCGAGGTCGCGGATCATGCGCGGGAAGCGGTTGAACACGAAGGCCATCGGGATCATGCGGATCGACATGACCGCGTCCTGCAGATGGCGCGTGTTGCGCTCCAGGTCGCTCACGCCGCCCAGCACGTTCTGGTGCTGCACCGGGTCGAGGTCGCGCACCTTCTGCGACAGCATCGCCTGGGTGATCACGAGTTCGCCCACGAGGTTGATGAGCTGATCGACCTTCTCCACCGAGACGCGCAGCGTCTGCGAATCGAGGCCGGCGGCGGGTGCGGCGGCGCGTTCGCGCGGCTTGGTCGTGACGGGCTGGGTGTCGGTCACCGAGGGCGCGCGCGGCGCGGCCACCGGCTCCGGCACGACTGCCGGCGCGGCCACCACGGGCGGCGCGATCGTCACCGGCGGCTGGGCCGGCGCGGCGGGCGCCGGCTCGTCGTCGAACAGGCCGAAGCCCGGGATGTCGGCGAGCGCGGCCGGCGCGGGCGCGGCGGCCGGCGCGGCGCCGTCATCGCTCCACGGGCCGAACTTCAGCTGCTCGCGGCTCAGGTAGAAGTTGCACAGGTCGAGCAGCTCCTCGTCGGGCGAGAGCGTATCGACACGGAAGCGCACATAGCCTTCGCCGGGCGAGGTGCCGGGCGCGAAATCGACCTTGCTGATGGTGCCGAGCTGGGGAATCTCGGCGAACGGCTCCATCAGGTTATCGGCCACCGACACGTCCTTGAGCGGACCGGCCACCAGCTCGACCGAGCGCAGCGACGGACCGGCCGGCGCGGGCGCGGGCAGGTCGTCGGCCGACAGCTTCTCGCCCGAGGCGAGCAGGCGCAGGCGGCGCTTGAGATCGGCGTCGTCGATCAGCGCCCCGCTGCCGCCGGCCTGGTGACGCGCGAGCTGGCTCTTGAGCACGTCACCGGCTTCGAGCAGCGTGTCCACCATGATCGAGTCGAGCGACAGCTCGTGCTTGCGCACGCGGTCGAGCAGGGTTTCCAGCTCGTGCGTCAGCTCGGTCACGTCCGAGAACCCGAAGGTCGCGCTGCCACCCTTGATCGAGTGCGCGGCGCGGAAGATCGCGTTCAGATCCTCGTCGTCCGGCGCGGCGCAGTCCACGTTGAGCAGCATGCCCTCGAAGTTGGCCAGGTTCTCGCCGGCCTCCTCGAAGAACACGCTGTAGAACTGCGACAGGTCGAATCCGCCGCCCAGTCCCGATGATTGCGACATGTCTCCCATGGGAGCTTCCTCTTCTGATGCGTTGTGGTTGGTCTGCCCGTGCGCGCGGCGCGCAATCAGCCCAGCACGCGCTTGACGACCTCGGCGAGGCGCATCGGGTCGAAGGGCTTGACGAGCCAGCCGGTGGCACCCGCGGCCTTGCCGGCGCTCTTCATCGCGTCGGACGACTCGGTGGTGAGGATGAGGATCGGCTTGCCCTGGTACTGCGAGCTGGCGCGCAGGTTCTTGACGAGGGTGATGCCGTCCATCTTCGGCATGTTCTGGTCGGTGAGGACGAGATCGAAGGTCTTGGTCTGGGCCTTTTCAAGGGCGTCCTGACCATCCACGGCCTCGGTCACCTGGTAGCCCGCGCTCTTGAGCGTGAAGGCGACCATCTGGCGGATCGACGCGGAATCATCGACAGCAAGAATCGAATGCATGTTGGCTCCTGGCGGAATGTGAGTCGGGCTTAGAACAGGTCGATGCTTCCGGCGCCGACCGAGCTCTGGGCAACCGGTCCGCCCGCGTGCGCGCCGCGAATCTGGGTGGAGGGAAAGTGCGTGGCCGAGAAGGGTTCGGTCGTCGCGTGATGCACGTCGGTAAGCCGACGCCGGCAGTGCGCGATGAGTTGCGTCGCCATGTCCTGGAACTGGAGGGCAACACAGGCCTGCATCGCCGCCTCGGAGATTTCCGGGGCCTGACGCGCGCCGGCGTGCATCTGGATGGTCGCGAAGCTCTGCATCAGCCGGTCGATCGCGTCGCCGAGAATGGTGTCGAGCCGCCCGAGGTCATCGGAGATCGCCTGCAGGGCTGCAAGGTCGTGAACCGACGATGCGTCGAAGCTGGCTGGCGTGGTGGATTCCATGCACGAGTCCTGGTCTTCGCCGGCCACATCCGCGAGGGAGGCAACCGGAGTCCTCTTGATAAAATTCCCTTCGGCGCGGCACTCTCGCCACAGCCTTTCGGGGCCTTGTTCTGGTGTCGGGATTGTCGGCAGCCCCCCCCGGGAGGGATGGGCAGATAAGCGGTGTTCGCCAATCCCAATTCGCCACTTCCTGACGTGCGTGCGCCCCCCTCCATCAACGACAATCGGGGTCATGGACAAGGCCAAAGAAACGTCTCATCGCGCCCTGCGCGTCCTCGTCGTCGAGGACTCCGAGATCGACTACAACTTCCTGGTGGCAACGCTTGCACGCGCGCACGCGCTGGGCGATGCCTGCCGCGTCGAGACCCGCGAGCAGATGCAGGCCGCGCTTGCCGAGGGCGGCTGGGACATCGTGGTCTCCGATCACAACCTGCCCAACTTCTCGTCCTTCGGCGCGCTCGACACGCTGCGCGAGAGCGGGCTCGACCTGCCCTTCGTGATCGTGTCAGGCCAGATCGGCGAGGAGAGCGCCGTCGAGGCGATGCGCGCCGGCGCCGACGACTATCTTCTGAAGGACCGGCTCGCGCGGCTGGTGCCGGCGATCGAGGCCGCGATGGCCCGCGCCGCCGCCCGGCGCGAGGCGCGCGATTCGGCGCGCGCGCTGGCCGAGTCGGAACGCAAGCTGTCATCCATGACCGCGCACATGGCGCATCTGGCCGAGCGCGAGCGCGCCGCGATGGCGCGCGACCTGCACGACGAGGTGGGCGGCTCGCTCGCGGCGCTCAACTTCCAGCTCGCTGCGCTGCGCCCGCGCGTGGCCGCCGACCCGGAGAGCGCGATCATCGTCGAGCACATGGCCAGCCAGGTCGACAGCGCGATCGGCTCGCTGCAGCGCATGATGAGCCAGCTCCACCCGACCATCCTCGATGACGGTCTGGTACCGGCGCTGGAATGGCAGGCACGCGAGTTCTCGCGCCGCACCGGCATCGCCACCAGCTTCCGCAGCAATCACGAAGACATCTCGCTTCCGCCAGCGGTGGCCAACGCGGCCTACCATGTGTGCCAGGAGGCACTGACCAACGTGATGAAGCATTCCCGGGCAACGAGCGCCCATGTCGAGCTGTTCATCGATGCCGACAACCTGACGCTCGAGATCGGCGACAACGGCCAGGGCGTGCAGCCTGACCAGCCGTCGTCGCATCACGCCCATTTCGGGATCGTGGGCATGCGCGAGCGCGCGCGGCACCTCGGCGGCTGGTTCGAGCTTTCGACCAGCCCCGGCGGCACCTGCGTGATGCTGTCGCTGCCGCTTGGCGAGCCGGGCGCGGGCGACGCGGCGGCCGACATGGCGGGAGAGCCCTGATGCAGTACCGCCTCATGATCATCGACGACCACGCGCTCATCCGCATGGGCATCGCGCGCGTGTTCGACGACACCTCCGACCTGCGCATGGTGGCCGAGGGCGACACCTATTCCGACGTGGTGCGGCAGATGGACGCCGAGGGCTGCGACCTGCTGCTGCTCGACATCGACCTGCCCGGGCGCAACGGCATCGACATCCTCAAGCTCGTGAAGAAGGACTATCCCAAGCTGCCGGTGCTGATGCTGTCGATGTACCCCGAGGACCAGTACGCGGTGCGCGTGCTCAAGGCCGGCGCCGCCGGCTATCTCAACAAGGGCAGCGCGCCCGACGTGATGGTGCAGGCCGCGCGCACCGTGCTCGGCGGCAAGAAGTACATCAGCGCCGAGATCGCCCAGGCGCTGGCAGAAAGCATCGGCCAGGACGACGACGACACGCCGCCGCACGAGAAGCTGTCCGACCGCGAGTTCCAGACGCTCAAGCTCATCGCCTCGGGCAAGCGGCTGTCGGAAGTGGCCGAGGCGCTGTCGCTCAGCCCCAAGACCGTGTCGGTCTATCGCGCGCGCATCCTCGAAAAGATGAAGCTCGCGTCCAACGCCGAGATCACGCACTACGCGCTCAAGCACGGACTCGTGAAGTAGGCAGGGGCGGCCGCCGAACGGTCGCCCGTCCCATTCAAGTTACTGCGTCGCCACGCCGTCAATCCGGACAACGGGCAGAGCAGCGCCCGCGGTCCGGCACGTCCGTCGCAGCGTCATCGCGCGCGTGCCTTGCAAAGCCTTGCGAGAGTTCATGCCCGACGCCGCCGCCTTCGTCCGCCAGCCCGTTTCCGCCCGCGCTCCGATGCGCGGCATGAGCGAGAACCGCCGCGCGATGATCGCCGAGCCCGATCCGGGCGCGCGCATGGCGATCCGCAGCACGCTCGGCGAATTCGGCATTACCCAGATCTCCGAGGCCAGCGACGGCGGCGACGTGATCGGCCGGCTCAAGCTGCGCCACCACGACATCATCATCTGCGCCTACAAGCTCGACCCCAGGCGCGACGGCCAGCGGTTGCTGGAGGAACTGCGCGGCAGCGGCACCCTGCCGCTGTCGACCATGTTCGTGCTGGCGATCGACAGCGGCGTGAGCGGCGACGTGATCGCCTGCGCCGACTTCGAGCCCGACGACCTCATCGTCAAGCCCTTCACCGGCGCCCAGCTCGGCCAGCGGCTGCGCCGCGTGCTCGACAAGCAGCGCTGCTTCCACGAGGTGTACCGCGCAGTCAACGAGGCCAAGACGGCCGACGCCGCCGACGAGTGCCTGCGCCTGGCGACCGACACGCCGCGCTTTGCCGGCTCGGCCTACCGGCTCGGCGTGCGTCTGCTCATCGACTCCGGCCGGCTGGCCGACGCGCGCCGCCTGCTCGAACAGCTCATCGCCGTCCGTCCCGCGCCGTGGTCGCTGCTGGCGCTGGCGCGGGTGCATGCGCGCGACGGCCGCGACGACGAGGCCGAGGCGCTGCTGGAGCCGCTCGTGATCGACCATCCGCGCCTGCTCGCGGCCTATGACGAGCTGGCGGCGGTGAAAGAAAGGCTGGGCAAGCACGAGGCCGCGCTGGATGTGCTCGACAGCGCGACGCGGCTGTCGGCGCGCAATGCCGCGCGGCTGCGCCAGTCGGCGCGGCTGTGCGAGGCGACCGGCAAGGCCGAGCGCGCCGAGCAGCTGTATTCGCAGCTGGTGGCACGGGTCGAGCATTCGGCGCTGGAGAAGGCCGAGGACTACAACGCCTTCACGCGCGTGCTGCTCGCCCAGGGCAAGTTCGACGAGGCGAACCAGGTGATCGCGCGGCGGCCGGCCGGCGTCGGCGAACAGGCCGACGGTGAATTCATGGCCGCCCTGCTCGGCTACCGGCGCGCCTTCGCGGCCGGCGACCACGCCGCCACCGAGGGCGCCTTCGACCTGCTCGACGACCTGCATCGGCGCAAGGGCGCGCGGCTGAGTCCGGGTCTGGTGCTGGAGTACGCGCAGATCGCGCTCGACCGCGAGCAGACCGACTTCGCGCGCATCGCGCTGGCCGATCTGCTGGAGCGCGAGACCGCGGATCCGGTCACGCGCCAGCGCGCCCGCACCCTGTACGAGGCCCTGCCCGCGCCCGCGGCGGTGCCGACGGCCGCGAACGACACGCCGCACCAGCTCACCTTCGAGCAGATCGACGACGCCTTCCGCAAGCTCGACGACAAGCACGACGAGGCGCTGGCCAAGGCCATCGAGCGCTCGCTGCTGCAATGGGCCGAGCGCGTGGACATGGCGGTGCAGGTGACGGCCGCGCGCGATCGCCTCGCGCGGCACCGCAAGCGCCTCCAGACCACGGCCGACTGAGCGCCGGCCGCCCGTCGACGGCTACCGCCAGGCCCGTCGTAACGGCCCGGTGGGACACAAGACCGGCCGGCCCAGGCGGCCACCCGAAGCGCAGTGCCGCCCGACCGGGCGTCACACCCGTTGCAGGCGCACCCGGAATTCGCTGCCCAAGCCCGGCTCGCTCGCCACGTCGAGCATGCCGCCCATCTCGCGCACCATCTGCTGCGCGAGCACCAGGCCGATGCCACTGCCCTCGATCGGTTCGCCCTCGCGCCCGAGGCGGTTGAAGGGCTGGAACAACTGGTCGAGCTGCTCGGCGCTCAGACCGATGCCGGTGTCGCGCACGCAGATCGCCAGGCAATCCTGACAATCGGTCGGCCGATCGATCCACAGCCTCACCTCGCCGCCGGCGCGGTTGTACTTGATCGCGTTCGACATCAGGTTGATGAGCACCTGCTTGAGCCGCAGCCGGTCGGCCAGCACCGCCTGGGCCGGCAGCACGTCGGCCAGCAGCCGGATCGAACCGGTCGCCGCGAGCGGCAGCATCAGATCGAGCACCTCCTCGGCCAGCGGCCGCAGCGGCACCGGCGCCAGCGTCGCCACCGGCGCCTCGGATTCGGCACGCGCCATGTGCAGCACCTCGTTCACGACCGTGAGCAGATGCTCGCCGGCACCGACGATGCGCGCGAGCCGCTCGCGCTGGCCCGGCGTGGGCGGATCGTGGCGGTCGGCGGTCATGAGCTGGGCGAAGCCGAGCACCGCGTTGAGCGGCGTGCGCACCTCATGGCTCAGGCGCGAGATGAACTCGCCCTTGGCACGACTCGCGCGCTCGGCCGTGTCGCGCGCGCGCAGCGCGGTCTCGGCCAGCTTGCGATCGGTGATGTCCCATTGCACGCCGATCATGCGCAGGCCGTGCTCGCCGGCGACGCTGTAGCCGCGTCCGGCCAGCCAGCGCACCTCGCCGTCGGCATGACGCACACGCACGTCGATGTCGTAGGCACCGCCGGTGAGCAGGGCGCGGCGCATCTCGCGGCGCAGCCGGTTGACGTCTGCCGGCTCGACGGCCGTCTCCCAGGCGGCGCGCACGTCGCGGCCGTCGGACGGCGCACCGGTCACGAGCTCGAACATCTTCTCGTCCCAGATCGCGCGCCGCGTGCCGGGGTGGTATTCCCACACGCCGAGGCCGACCACGTCGGCGGCGAAACGCAGGCGTTGCAGCGCCTCGCGCGCGCTGTCCTCGGCGCGCATGCGCTCGGTCACGTCCCAGTCGGCGCCGAGCAGGCGCACGACACGGCCTTGCGGGTCGCGGAAGACTCGGCCGCGCGCGTGGATCGAGCGCACCGCGCCGTCGTCGCGCCGGACGATGCGGAAGTAGTCCTCGTAGTCGCCGTCGCCCTGGACGACGGCATGCATGCGCGCCATCGCGCGCTCGGCATCGTCGGGATGGAGGATGGCGCGCCAGTCGGCGGTGCTGCCGATGCGCGCATGCCGGCCGAGGCCGTGGATGCGGCTCCATTCCTCGTCCCAGTGGTAGGTGCCGGTGTCGAGATTCCATTCCCACACGCCGACGCCGGCGGCCTCGGTGGCGAGCTGGTGGCGCTCGACCAGATCGGCGAGCGCGCGTTCGGCGTTGTGGCGCTCGGTCGTGTCCCAGCACACGCCGACGATGCGGGTCATGCCGCCCGCGCCCGGCTGGCCGATGGCGCGCATCGCCAGCCGGCGCCGGCTGCCGTCGGGCAGCGTCGCCCACAGTTCGTCACTGAAGCTGCGGCCGGTGGCAGCGTTGGCGCGGAAGACGTCCATCGCATGCGCGACGCCGTCGTGACCGAAGCTCGCCAGCAGGATGTCCTTCAGCGGGCGCGGATCGTCCGGGCGGCAGCCGAGCAGGCAGTAGAGGCCGCTGTCCCAGAACATGCGGTCATCGGCGATGTCGTGTTCCCAGAAACCGAGGCCGAGCCCTTCGGTCACGAGCGCGAGCCGACGCCCGGTGTCGCCGGCGAGCACTTCGGCGGGATCGGGCGGTGCCACGTCGAACAGCGCGGCGCAGGGCTGGCAGGACTCGCGCGGCACATGCAGCCACACGATCGCGGGCAAGGGGCCGCAGATCTGCCAGCTCAGATCATCGACGCCCGACAGGCGGATGCGACCGACCGGCGGCGACTGGCGATCGACCCCGGCCAGCGCCAGCGTCAGCCGCGCGCCCGCCGCGCGCCAGACCGCCGCGGCCGAGGCATTGACCGCGACCACGCGCCGGTTCTCATCCAGCAGCAGCCCCGGACAGGGCGCGTGCGAGAGTGCCGCCCGCAATGACGCGAGACGGTCATCCACAGCGGATGCGGTCGGCTCAGCCGGCAGAGCGATTGCCTGGTGCAACATCCGGCCGGAAGCTGTAGTTGGTCATTAGACAAATCTGCCCGCTAGAGGAATCGGCTGTCGTTTATACCGAATTAGCCGATTTCATGTCCAAGTGTTACTTGCCGGCTACCCCCAGCCGGTGGTGAGAAAGCCAAAAATGTTCAACCCGAGCCGTGACCAGGTGCGCGAGTTCTTCCGCAACGCCTGGCGCAAGCATGTCGAGCGACTGCCGCTCGAACCGCTGGAGGCGATCGCCGCCGACTGGATCGCCGAGCATCCCGAGTACCACGACGATCTGGCCGCGACGGTCGAGGTCGATTACTCGATCGACGCCGGCCGCACCAACCCTTTCCTGCATCTGTCGATGCATCTGAGCCTGGCCGAGCAGGTGCAGGTGGACCAGCCGCGCGGCATCAAGGCGGCCGTGGAGACGCTGGCGCGTCGCGCCGGCTCGCTGCACGAAGCGCATCACGCCGCGATGGACTGCCTGGGCGAGATGCTCTGGACCGCCCAGCGCAGCAGCCAGCCGCCGGATGGCGAGGCCTATGTGGACTGCGTGCGGCGCAAGGCGGGCTGAACGGGATCGCCCCGCGCATGGTGCCCGGCCCGTCCCGGCCTGCGTCGGAACCCGCCGATCGCGTCAGCGCCGCGTGACGAGACTGCCCGGCAGCGAGGCCAGATAGGCCGCGATGTCGTCGATCTCGGCCGTCGTGAGCTGGGCCGCCATGCCCTGCATGATCGCGTTGCGCCGGCCTTCCAGCTTGCCGTCGGGCTTGCGATAGGCACGCAGCGCCTGCACCAGATAGTCGGGATGCTGGCCCGCGAGCCGCGGGTAGCTCGCATCGATCGGCGAGTTGAAGTCGGCGCCGTGGCAGCTTGCGCAGGCGTGCTTCTGCGCGGCAGCCTTGCCGCGCTCGATGTCGCCGGCACGGGCCGGCACGGCAGCGGTCAGCAGCGCGAGGCTTGCAAGCGCTGTCAGCGCGAGACGGAAGCTGAGGACGGGCGTCATCACTTCTGCTCCGAATACAGCGCCGCGAGATCGAGGATGTCCTGATCGCTCAGCGATTGCGCCACGCCACGCATGGTCGGATGCCGTCGCTCGCCCTTCTTGTAGGCGTGCAGCGCGCTGGCGATGTAGCCGGCCGACTGGCCGCCGATGCGGGGCACCCGGTACACCTCCGGGAAGGACGACTTGTAGTCGGCGATGCCGTGGCAGCCGATGCAGGCGGCGTTCTTCTGGCGGCCGGCCTCGGGGTCGCCGCGCGGCGCGTCGGCGGTCTGGGCGAAGGCAGGAGCGGCGAGCACGCAGGCGAGCGCGAGCGCTGCGGCCTGCGAGGCGGGGACGGTGGGCATGCGCATCGTGATCCTGTGGAAACGGTTGGCGGGGCCGGGGTTCCGGGTCAACACAGCGAAGCCCGCACACTGTCCGGCGCCACGCCGCCGAACCCAACCCGGTGAAACACGGAGTCACAGCGGCATGGTCGGAAACCGCGATGCACAATGCGCTGGTCCGCCATACGCCTGCGTGCTGGGCGCCCTGGCAGCCGCACCGCGCCCGCCGGACGCCCGGCCTCCCAACCGACATCGCCTTGCCATGACCAGTCCCGCTCCTCGTTTCGAAGGCTCTTCCAACTACGTCGCCACCGACGATCTCAAGCTCGCGGTCAACGCCGCCATCCGGCTGCAACGCCCGCTGCTCATCAAGGGCGAGCCGGGCACGGGCAAGACGCTGCTCGCCGAGGAAGTGGCCGCCGCGCTCGGCATGCCGCTGCTGCAATGGCACATCAAGAGCACGACCAAGGCGCAGCAAGGGCTGTACGAGTACGACGCGGTCTCGCGGCTGCGGGATTCGCAGCTCGGCGACGAGCGCGTGAAGGACATCGGCAACTACATCGTGCGGGGCGTGCTGTGGCAGGCCTTCGCGGCCGAACAGCCGGTCGTGCTGCTGATCGACGAGATCGACAAGGCCGACATCGAGTTCCCGAACGACCTGCTGCGCGAACTCGACCGCATGGAATTCCACGTGTACGAGACGCGCGAACTCGTCCGCGCGAGGCACCGGCCGGTGGTCATCATCACCAGCAACAACGAGAAGGAGCTGCCCGACGCCTTCCTGCGTCGCTGCTTCTTCCACTACATCCGCTTTCCGGACCGCGACACGATGGAGAAGATCGTCGAGGTGCATCATCCGGGCGTGAAGCGCGAACTGCTGCAGCGCGCGCTGGCGGCCTTCTACCAGATGCGCGACATGCCGGGCCTGAAGAAGAAGCCGTCCACATCCGAGCTGGTCGACTGGCTGCGCCTGCTGATCGCCGAGGACGTGACGCCCGAGATGCTGCATGCCGACGGCGGGCGCGCCGTCGTGCCGCCGATGCTCGGCGCGCTGCTCAAGAACGAGCAGGATCTCGGGCTGTTCGAGAAGCTGGTGGCGATGGCCAATCGAGGGCGCTGAGGCCGGCGCGCCCACCGTCGTTTCCGTTCACGGCGCCGGCACTTGCCGTCGGCGCATCGGCCATGGAGTCCGCCAATGCTCATCGGCTTCTTTTTCCACCTGCGCGACGCCGGGCTGAAGGTCTCGATCAAGGAGCTGCTCACGCTCATCGAGGCGCTGAAGGCCGAGGTGATCGGCCCGTCGATCGACGAGTTCTACCAGCTCGCGCGCACCGTGCTCATCAAGGACGAGTCGCTGTACGACAAGTTCGACCGCGCCTTCGGCAACTACTTCGCGGGCGTCGAGAGCGTTGCCGAGGCGCTGAAGGAAGTGCCGCTCGACTGGCTCATCAAGGAACTCGAACGCCAGCTCACCGAGGAGCAGAAGGCGAACGCCAAGTCGCTCGGCGGGCTGGAGGAGCTGATGAAACGCCTCAAGGAGCTGCTTGACGAGCAGAAGGAAAAGCACGCGGGCGGCAACAAGTGGATCGGCACCGGCGGCACCAGCCCCTTTGGCCACGGCGGCTACAACCCCGAGGGCATCCGCATCGGCGGCGAGGGCGAGCACCGACGCGCGGTAAAGGTGTGGGACGAACGCGCCTTTCGGGATTACGACGCCAACCTTGAGATCGGCACCCGCAACATCAAGGTGGCGCTGCGACGCCTGAGGCGCTTCGCGCGCGAGGGCGCGGCGGAAGAACTGGACCTGGAACAGACGATTGCCGGCACCGCGCGCAACGCCGGCTGGCTCGACCTGCGCATGCGGCCCGAGCGGCACAACGCGGTAAAGGTGCTGATGCTACTAGACGTGGGCGGCACGATGGACGACCACGTGCGCAAGACCGAGGAGCTGTTCTCGGCCGCGCGGGCCGAGTTCAAGCACATGGAGTTTTTCTACTTCCACAACTGCGTGTACGACTGGGTGTGGAAGGACAACGCACGCCGCTATGCCGAGCGCACGCCGACGACCGAACTGCTGCACAAGTACACGCCCGACTACAAGCTGATCTTCGTGGGCGACGCAACGATGAGCCCCTACGAGATCCTCCAGCCCAACGGCAGCGTCGAGTACAGCAACGTCGAGCCGGGCGCGGTCTGGCTGCGGCGGCTGATCGAAGCCTTTCCGCACTTTGCGTGGGTGAATCCGGAGCCGGAACAGCTCTGGCAGTACCGCCAGAGCATCGACGTCATCAGGCACATCATGGGCGGGCGGATGTTCCCGCTCACGGTGGAGGGGCTGGACCGGGCGGTGCGGCAGCTATCGCGTACCTGAGGGTTGGCGCGGTTGCCGCGCAGGCTGTCGCGGTTGTCGTGCGCTCGAAGGCGACGCCCTCGCACGGCCGCCGCCCCAAGACTCAGCTCGCCTTGCCCTGACGGACGATGAGCTGGCTGTCCACTGAGCGCACGCCCGGCGTGGAGGCCGCGAGCTGCTCGGCCTTTTCGCGCGCGGCGAAGGTTTCGACCTCGCCTTGGAGGCGCACGCGGCCGTCGTCGGTCTCCACCTTGATGTCACGCGCCTTCACCTCGGGCGCGCGGGCCAGCGCGGTCTTGACCTCGGCGGTGATGCGGGTGTCGGTGGCGGCCCGGCCGGTGGCGTCGGCGGCGGCGCCTGCCTTGTCCTTCGCGTCATGAGCCGCATCGGCCGTGGCATCACCGGCGCGGCCTGCGGCCTGGCGTACGTCGTCGGCGAGTTCGCGCGCCTGCTCGCCAGCGCGCTCGGCGGCGCGATCGGTGGCGGCGCCGGCCTTGTCGAGCGCGGCGCGCCCGTCGGCCACCGCGCCGTCCACCTGCTGGCCGAGGGTTTTCGGTTGTTCGGATTCATGGCGATCGCAAGCAGCGAGGCCCGCGCCTGCGAGGGCGGCAATCAGCACCGCGACGAGGCGGCGCGCACCGGCGTGACCGGGTCTGACGTTCATGGCGTGCTCCTTTCGTGAGGTGGCAGCACGGTGCTGCCAATACACGGGAGCTTGAAAGACGCGCCGGCAGTCGCCTGTCGGGCAGGCCATGCGAGCAGGCGTCGGCCGGGGACGACGCTGGACGTCGGTCACGGACGACTTTGGGACGGTCCGAACCGTCGACCGGCCACGGCGCATGCCGTTTCCGGTCGCGCGGTCAGCGGTGGGCGCTCAGCCGAGTGCCGCGACCGCCTCGCGCATCGCGCCGGCGATGGTTTCGGCGCTCGATTGGGCGAGCGCCTCGTCATCGGCCTCGACCATCACCCGCACGACAGGCTCGGTGCCCGACGGACGGATCAGCACCCGCCCGCGCCGGCCGAGCGTCGCCTCGACCTCGCCAGCGGTCTTCACCACGCCGGCCTGGGCCTTCCAGTCGAAGCCGGGCTTGACCTTCACGTTGAGCAGCACCTGCGGATACAGGCTGAGGTCGGCGGTCAGCTCGGCCAGGCTGCGCTGGCTGCGGCGCATGGCGGCCAGCACCTGGAGCGCCGACACCGTGCCGTCACCCGTCGTGTGCTTGTCGAGGCAGATGAGATGGCCCGAGCCCTCGCCGCCGATGAGCCATTCGCGCTGCTGCAATTCCTCCAGCACATAGCGGTCGCCGACCTTGGCGCGCGCGAATTCGAAGCCCGCGCCGCGCAGCGCGTTCTCGACGCCCAGGTTGGTCATGAGCGTGCCGACCACGCCCGTGAGTTCCTGGTTGGCGCAGGACGCCGCATGCCGCGCGCGGCGCTCCATCGCGAGGATGTAGAGCAGCTCGTCGCCGTTGTAGAGCCGGCCCGTGTCGTCGGCCATGAGCACGCGGTCGGCGTCGCCGTCGAGCGCGATGCCGATGTCGGCCTTGTGCTCGCGCACCATCGCCTGGAGGTATTCGGGATGGGTCGCGCCGCAGCCGTCGTTGATGTTGAAGCCATCGGGCTGGTTGGCAACCGCGATCACCTTGGCACCGAGTTCGTGGAAGACCGCGGGCGCGGTCTGGTAGGCGGCGCCGTTCGAGCAGTCGACGACGATGCGCAGGCCGCGCAGGTCGAGGTCGTTGGGGAAGGTGCTCTTGCAGAACTCGATGTAGCGGCCGGCGGCATCGTCGAGGCGGCGCGCGCGGCCGATGTCGTCGGCGCCGGTGCAGATCATCCCGTCGCGCAGCTGGGTGGCGATGGCTTCCTCGATCGCGAATTCGGCGTCGTCGGGCAGCTTGAAGCCGTCACGCGCGAAGAACTTGATGCCGTTGTCCGGATACGGGTTGTGCGAGGCCGAGATGACCACGCCCGCCGACAGCCGCAGCGCGCGCGTGAGATAGGCGACCGCCGGCGTCGGCAGCGGCCCGCAGAGGATCACGTCCACGCCCGCCGCCGCGAAGCCCGCTTCGAGCGCCGACTCCAGCATGTAGCCGGAGATGCGCGTGTCCTTGCCGATCAGCACCTGCGGCCGCTTGTCGCGCCGCACATTGCCGCGCCCGAGCGCATGCACGAGCACGCGACCGGCGGCGGCGCCGAGGTGAAGGACGAAGTCGGGCGTGATCGGCGCGGTGCCGACCGTGCCGCGCACGCCATCGGTACCGAAGTATTTGCGTCCCATCGAGGATTTCCTGGGGATTGAAACGGGGGGGAAAGAGTAGCCGGATCGGCCGGCGCGCGTTTCCGGCGCGACGGTCCGTCGGCGGCCGTGTCAGCCGGCGATCTCGCGCCAAGTCCGCAGCGCGTCGACGGTGAGGCGCACGTCATGCACGCGCACGACCTGCGCGCCCTGAGCCACCGAGTTGATCGCCACCGCGACGCTGCCACCCACGCGCTCGGCCGCCGGCGCCTCCGGCCGACCCGACAGCTTGCCGATGAAGCCCTTGCGCGATACGCCGATCAGCACCGGCCGCCCGCCCGCGACGAAGCGCGACGTGGCCTTGAGTAGCGCGAGGTTGTGCTCGGTGCGCTTGCCGAAGCCGAAACCCGGGTCGATCGCGATGCGGTCGGCAGCGATGCCGGCGGCCTCGCAGGCCGCCGCGCGCTCGGCCAGGAAGGCCTCGACCTCGGCCACCACATCGTCGTAGCGCGGATCGTCCTGCATCGTCTTGGGCATGCCGATCATGTGCATGACGCAGACGCCGAGGTCGGTCGCGGCGGCGGCTTCCAGCGCGCCCGGCAGGCGCAGCGCGGCCACGTCATTGATGATCGCAGCGCCCGCCTCGGCCGCCATGCGCATGACCGCCGGCTTCATCGTGTCGACCGACACCGGCTTGCCGAGCGCGACGATGTCGGCCAGCACTGGTTCCAGTCGCGCCAGCTCGTCGGTCTCGCTCACGCTGTCGGAGCCGGGGCGCGTGCTTTCGGCGCCGATGTCGAGGATGTCGGCGCCCTCCTCCACCAGCCGCCGCGCGCATTCGAGCGCCGCATTCGGCGCGAAATGCCGTCCGCCGTCGGAGAAGGAATCCGGCGTCACGTTGACGATGCCCATCACGAGCGGGCGTTCGAGCGACAGGTTGAAGCGGCCGCAACGCCAGTGCGTCGGGCGGGCCACGGGAGTCTGGTTCATTTTCTTGTTCCCGAAAAGCAGAAGGCCGGCTTGCGCCGGCCTTCATGCGGATCAGTCGATCGTCAGGCCGGATTGGCGGCCGAGGGATCGGGGCTGGCCTTGGGTTCGGCCGGCGGCGTGCCACCCGCCTTGCCCGAAGTCGGCGGCGTGCCGCCGCTCGACTTGGGCGGGCGCACCGGACGGCCGCTCATGATGTCGTCGATCTGGTCGGCATCGATGGTTTCGAACTCCATCAGCGCCGCGACCATCGCCTCGATCTTGTCGCGGTTCTCGTTCAGCAGGCGCACCGTGAGGGCGTACTGCGTGTCGAGGATGCGGCGGATCTCGGCATCGATCTTCTGCATCGTCGCTTCGGATGTGTTGGTCGTCTTGGTGATCGAGCGGCCGAGAAAGACCTCGCCCTCGTTCTCCGCGTACACCATCGGTCCGAGCGCCTCGGTCATGCCGTAGCGCGTGACCATGTCGCGCGCGAGATGCGTGGCGCGCTCGAAGTCGTTGCTGGCGCCGGTCGTCATCTGGTCAAGGAAGACCTCCTCCGCCGCGCGGCCACCGAACAGCATGCTGATCTGCTCCAGCATGAACTGCTTGTCATAGCCGTAGCGGTCACGCTCGGGCAGCGACATCGTCACGCCCAGCGCGCGGCCACGCGGGATGATCGTCACCTTGTGGACGGGATCGCACTTGGGCATGAGCTTGCCGATGATCGCGTGACCCGACTCGTGATAGGCCGTGGCGCGGCGCTCGTCCTCGGGCATCACGACGCTCTTGCGCTCGGCGCCCATGATGATCTTGTCCTTGGCCTTCTCGAAGTCGTTCATGTCGACGACGCGACCGTTGCGGCGCGCCGCGAACAGCGCGGCTTCGTTCACGAGGTTGGCCAGATCGGCGCCCGAGAAGCCCGGCGTGCCACGCGCCAACACGGCCGGCTCGACGTCCGGCGCCAGTGGCACCTTGCGCATGTGGACCTTGAGGATCTGCTCGCGACCGCGGATGTCCGGCAGATTCACGACCACCTGACGATCGAAACGGCCCGGACGCAGCAGCGCCGGGTCAAGCACGTCGGGACGGTTGGTCGCGGCGATGACGATGATGCCCTGGCCGGTTTCGAAGCCGTCCATCTCGACGAGCATCTGGTTCAGCGTCTGCTCGCGTTCGTCGTTGCCACCGCCCAGACCGGCACCGCGCTGGCGACCGACCGCGTCGATTTCATCGATGAAGATGATGCAGGGCGCGTTCTTCTTGGCCGTCTCGAACATGTCGCGCACACGCGCCGCGCCCACGCCGACGAACATCTCGACAAAGTCCGAACCCGAGATCGAGAAGAACGGCACCTTGGCTTCGCCGGCAATGGCCTTGGCCAGCAGCGTCTTGCCGGTACCCGGAGGGCCGACCATCAGCACGCCGCGAGGAATGCGGCCGCCGAGCTTCTGGAACTTGCTCGGATCGCGCAGGAATTCGACCAGCTCGTGCACGTCCTCCTTGGCCTCGTCGCAGCCGGCGACGTCGGCGAAGGTGATGCTGTTGTTGCTCTCGTCGAGCATCTTCGCGCGGCTCTTGCCGAAGCTGAACGCGCCTCCGCGCCCGCCGCCCTGCATCTGGCGCATGAAGAACACCCAGACGCCGATCAGCAGCAGCATCGGGAACCAGCTGACGAAGATCGTCATCAGGAAGCTCTGCTCCTCCTCGGCCTTGCCGTACACCTGCACGCCGTACTTCATGAGGTCGCCGACCATCCAGCTGTCGCCGGGCGAAGTGATCTGGTAGCGCTTGTCATCGGCGCTCGTCACGGTGAGCTGGCGCCCCTGCACGTCCACGCGACGCACCCGGCCCGCCTTGGCGTCGTCCATGAACTGCGTGTACGACACCGAATCGACCGCCGGCCGCTGCCGGTTGTCGAACTGCTTGAAAACCGTGAACAACACGAGGGCGATGACCATCCAGATCGCCGCCTTCGAGAGCATGTTCTTGTCCAACTCGAGCTCCTGACTGACCCGGTTCCGCACGAAACATGTGCGTTTCCCAGTTTCATTCTACCGATCCGATCTTGGTCGGCTTTCGCCAATTTCAATCACGCGGATAAAGAAGTTTTGCCGCGCCTGCTTCAATTGGTAAGTGGGTCGGCGAAAACCCTATTTCAACCCGCGCCCGAGAATGAACGTCTCGGCCGATTTGTCGCGTGAGGCCTTGGGCTTGACCGGTTTCACGATCTTGAAGCGGTCCTTGAATGCCTTGACGATCTGCGAATACCCGCTGCCGTGAAAGGTCTTCACGACCAGCGCGCCTTCGGGTTTGAGCCATTCGGCCGCGAAATCGAGCGCGAGTTCGCAAACGTGTGCAATGCGCGCCATGTCGGCTGACTCGATTCCGGAAAGGTTGGGCGCCATGTCCGAAACCACGACATCGACCTTTTCGCCGCCGAGTTGCGCCTCGAGTTCGCGCAATACGCTCTCCTCGCGGAAATCGCCTTGCAGGCACACCACATCGGCGATCGGCTCGAAGGGCAGCAGGTCGAGCGCGAAAATCCGGCCCTTGAGCGTGCCGGCCGAGGCCCCACCGCCCGCGAGCGGATTCTCCTTCCCGGCCATGCGCGCACGCAGATACTGGCTCCAGCTGCCCGGCGCGGCACCAAGATCGACCACGGTCATGCCAGGGCGGATCAGCCGCTCGGCCTCGTCGATTTCCTTGAGCTTGTAGGCAGCACGGGCGCGATAGCCCTCGCGCTGCGCCATCTTTACGTAGGGATCGTTCAGGTGGTCATGCAGCCAGTTGCGGTTGAGTTTCTTCTTGGCCATCGATGCGACAATACTTGAATGAAACTTGCTCTTACTCCGGCGGAACGCTCGGCACTGCGTTCACAGGCTCATGCACTCAATCCGGTCGTCATGATCGGCGCCGACGGGCTCACGCCCGCCGTGCTGAAGGAAATCGGTTCCGCGCTCAATGCGCATGAACTCATCAAGGTTCGCGTGCTCGGCGACGATCGCGCCGAACGCATCGCGATGTACGACAGCATCTGCGAGGAGCTGGGCGCCGCGCCGGTCCAGCACATCGGCAAGCTGCTGGTGTTGTACCGCCCGCGCCAGGAAGAGGCCGATGATGCGCCGTCCTTCCCGCGTGGCATCGCGCGCGGCGCCGGCCTGCGCGGCAAGTCGCCGCAGGAGGTGCTGCTCGTCAAGCCGTCGCGCAGCGGTCGCCGCCCGCCCTCCCGCACCAAGATCACCCTGCTCGGCAACGAGCGCGTCACCGCCGGTGGCCTCGTCAAGCGCGTGAAGGAACGCCAGAAGTCGGTCAAGAAATCGCGCGGCTGACCGCGCATCAAGGCTGCGCCGGCCATCCCGCCTGGCGCAGCACCAACCACAGCCCGAGCATGCTGTGCGCGAGATAAAAGGTGGCCGACACGCCATGCACGATGCCGAAACGTTGGCGGATCTCGTCGGGCACGGCCGGGCCATGGACCGCCATCAGTTCCTTGAGGCCCTGCATCAGCGGCTGGAGCGCAAAATAGCCGATCAGCGTGCAAAGCAGCATGCCCAGCACGATGCGCACGTCAGGATCGCGCCAGATGACCCTGCCTCTCATGCCCACGGCCACGGTCATCCATAGCAGCAGCAATGCCACTCCCACGCTCGTCCAGCCTTGCAGCCGGAACAGCGCGCCCGCGAGACTGCCGGCAAGCATCCGGTCATCAAGCATGCGGAACAGCGTCGGCGCGACCACGTAGCCGATCGTCCAGGTCATGCCGCACCAGCCGGTGATCAACAGCAGTCGCAGTGATCGCAGCATCGCGGCAGTGCGTTCCCGCCCGACGGTTGATGCAGCGGTCGCGTTCATGCCGGTTACTCGTAGCGAACGTCGATGATCTCGACTTCGCGCTCGCCGCCGGGCGCGAGCACATGCACGGTATCCCCGGCGTACTTGCCGATCAGCGCGCGCGCGATCGGGCTCGACACCGAAATCTTGTGCACCTTGATGTCGGCCTCGTCGTCGCCGACGATCTGGTAGGTCTTCTTGTCGCCCGATTCGAGATCCTCGATCTCGACCGTCGAGGCGAACACCACGCGGCCATCGGCATCGAGCGTGGTCGGATCGATGATCTGCGCGGCCGAGAGCTTGCCCTCGACTTCCATGATGCGGCCCTCGATGAAGCCCTGGCGCTCCTTGGCGGCGTCGTACTCGGCGTTTTCCGACAGGTCGCCCTTCTCGCGCGCTTCCTTGATGGCCTGGATCACGGACGGACGTTCGATGGTCTTCAGGCGGTGCAGCTCGGCCTTGAGCATCTCCGCGCCTTGTTTGGTCATCGGGACAGTTGCCATGGCGGACTCTTGAAAATCAGTGGGTTACGGAATTCAGGGGCACAAAAAAATCGCCCCGGGTGGTGCCCGGGGCAATTCGTCTGAAGCGCGGCCGATGATAGCGGAAAGCCCGCCGGCCGCGCCGCTCAGGGCCGGATCAGGCCATCAGCTTCGCGTGCAGATCCTGCAGCGGATAGACCTCGAGCTGCGCCATCTCGCGCATGCCCTCGACCGCCGCCGCGGCACCGGCGATCGTCGTGAAGACGGTCACGCGCGCCTGGAGCGCCGTCGTGCGGATCGAGCGCGAGTCGGCGATGGCCGAGCGCTTTTCCTCGACGGTGTTCACGATCAGGACCATCTCGTTGTTCTTGATCATGTCCACGACGTGCGGACGACCTTCGGCCACCTTGTTCACCGGCATGACCGTCAGGCCGCGCTCGTTCAGATAGCCGGCCGTGCCCTTGGTGGCCGCGAGCTTGAAGCCCAGTTCGGCCAGACCCTTGGCGACGCCGTAGCACTTGGCGCGGTCCTGGTGCTTGACGCTCAGGAACACGGTGCCGCCCTTCTTCACGTCGGGCAGCTTGGTGCTTGCCGCGATCTGCGACTTCACGAAGGCTTCGCCAAAGGTCTTGCCCACGCCCATGACTTCGCCGGTCGACTTCATCTCCGGGCCGAGGATGGTGTCGACGCCCGGGAACTTCACGAACGGGAAGACGGCTTCCTTCACCGAGTAGTACGGCGGCGTGACCTCGGCCTGGAGACCGTTGCGATAGGTCGGGCCTTGCGCGTCGAGCGTCTGGCCGGCCATCGCGCGCGCCGCGATCTTGGCGAGCGGCAGGCCGGTGGCCTTGCTCACGTAGGGCACGGTGCGCGAGGCGCGCGGATTGACTTCGAGCACGTACACCACGTCCTGCACGACGCCGGCTTCGTCCGGCACCTGCTGGATCGCGAACTGCACGTTCATGAGGCCAATGACGTTGAGCGCCTTGGCCATCTGCACGGTCTGGCGCTTGAGCTCGGCGATCGTCGCCTCGCTCAGCGAGTAGGGCGGGAGGCAGCAGGCCGAGTCGCCCGAATGCACGCCAGCCTGCTCGATGTGCTCCATCACGCCACCGATGAACACGCGCTGGCCGTCGGCGATGCAGTCCACGTCGACTTCGATCGCGTCGTTCAGGAAGCGGTCGAGCAGCACCGGCGAATCGTTGCTCACCTTGACCGCCTCGCGCATGTAGCGCTCGAGGTCGCGCTGCTCATGGACGATTTCCATCGCGCGGCCGCCGAGCACATAGCTCGGGCGCACGACGAGCGGATAGCCGATCTCGTTGGCGAGCGCGAGCGCGTCAGCCTCGGTGCGGGCGGTGCGGTTGGGCGGCTGACGCAGTTGCAGCTTGTGCAGCAGCTTCTGGAAGCGCTCGCGGTCTTCGGCGATGTCGATGCTCTCGGGCGAGGTGCCGATGATGGGTACGCCGTTGGATTCGAGCGCCTTCGCAAGCTTGAGCGGCGTCTGGCCGCCGTACTGCACGATCACGCCGACCGGCTTTTCCTTCTCGACGATTTCGAGCACGTCTTCAAGCGTCAGCGGCTCGAAGTAGAGGCGGTCGCTCGTGTCGTAGTCGGTCGAGACGGTTTCCGGGTTGCAGTTGACCATGATGGTCTCGTACCCGTCCTCGCGCAGCGCGAGGGCCGCGTGCACGCAGCAGTAGTCGAACTCGATGCCCTGGCCGATGCGGTTGGGGCCGCCGCCGAGCACCATGATCTTCTTCGCGCCGGTGGGCTGGGCCTCGCACTCTTCCTCGTAGGTCGAGTACAGATAGGCCGTCGTGGTCGAGAACTCGGCCGCGCAGGTATCGACGCGCTTGAACACCGGGCGCACGCCCAGGCCGTGGCGATGCTTGCGGATCTCGGCCTCGCTCACGTCGAGCAGATAGGCCAGGCGCCGGTCGGAGAACCCCTTGCGCTTGAGCTGCCAGAGCGTGTCGCGGTCGATGTCGGCCAGCGTGCGCTTCTCGATCTCGAGTTCGATGTCCACGATCTCCTTGATCTGGACGAGGAACCACGGGTCGATGTGGGTGAGGTTGTGCACCTCCTCCAGCGTGAAGCCCTGGGCGAAGGCGTCGCCCACGTACCAGATGCGTTCCGGACCGGGCTCGCCGAGTTCTTCCTCGATCGCCTCGCGGTCGGTCGTCTTCTGGTTCAGGCCATCGACGCCCACTTCAAGACCACGCAGCGCCTTCTGGAACGATTCCTGGAAGGTGCGGCCGATCGCCATCACCTCGCCGACCGACTTCATCTGCGTGGTCAGGTGCGAGTCGGCGGTCGGGAACTTCTCGAACGCGAAGCGCGGGATCTTGGTGACGACGTAATCGATGGTCGGCTCGAAGCTCGCGGGCGTCGCGCCGCCGGTGATCTCGTTGCGCAGTTCGTCGAGCGTGTAGCCGATCGCGAGCTTGGCCGCGATCTTGGCGATCGGGAAGCCGGTGGCCTTCGAGGCCAGCGCCGACGAGCGCGACACGCGCGGATTCATCTCGATGACGATGATCCGGCCATTGTCGGGATTGACCGCGAACTGCACGTTCGAGCCGCCGGTGTCCACGCCGATCTCGCGCAGGATCGCGATCGACGCGTTGCGCATGAGCTGGTATTCGCGGTCGGTCAGCGTCTGCGCGGGCGCGACGGTGATCGAGTCGCCGGTATGCACGCCCATCGGGTCGAGGTTCTCGATCGAGCAGACGATGATGCAGTTGTCCGCGTGGTCGCGGACGACTTCCATCTCGTATTCCTTCCAGCCGATCAGCGATTCCTCGATCAGCAGTTCCTTCGTCGGCGAGGCTTCGAGGCCGCGCTTGCAGATGGTCTCGAATTCCTCGGCGTTGTAGGCGATGCCGCCGCCGGTGCCGCCGAGCGTGAAGCTCGGGCGGATGATGACCGGGAAGCCGCTCGTGCCCAGTTCGGCGCCGATGCGGCGCTGCACGTCCCAGGCCTCGTCCATCGAATGGGCCACGCCCGAGCGCGCCGATTCGAGGCCGATCTTGGTCATGGCCTCCTTGAACTTGCTGCGGTCTTCGGCCTTGTCGATCGCGGCCGGCTTGGCGCCGATGAGCTCGACGTTGAACTTGTCGAGCACGCCGTTGTGCCAGAGGTCGAGCGCGCAGTTGAGCGCGGTCTGGCCGCCCATCGTCGGGAGGATCGCGTCGGGGCGCTCCTTCTCGATGATCTTTTCCACCACCTGCCAGGTGATCGGCTCGATGTAGGTGACGTCAGCCGTTTCCGGGTCGGTCATGATCGTCGCCGGATTGCTGTTGACGAGGATGACCTTGTAGCCCTCGGCCTTCAGGGCCTTGCAGGCTTGGGCACCGGAATAGTCGAATTCGCAGGCCTGGCCGATGATGATCGGGCCGGCGCCGATGATGAGGACGCTCTTGATGTCGCTGCGCTTAGGCATTCTTCTTCTCCGCCATCAGCGTGGTGAAACGGTCGAACAGATAGGCGATGTCGTGCGGGCCGGGGCTAGCTTCGGGGTGGCCCTGGAAGCAGAAGGCCGGCTTGTCGGTACGGCGGAAGCCTTGCAGCGAGCCGTCGAACAGGCTCACGTGCGTGACCTTGCAGTTGTTGGGCAGCGAGGCCGGATCGACCGCGAAGCCGTGGTTCTGCGAGGTAATGAGTACCTGACCGGTTTCGAGGTCCTGCACCGGATGGTTCGCGCCGTGATGGCCGAACTTCATCTTCAGCGTCTTGCCGCCCGAGGCGAGGCCCATGATCTGGTGGCCGAGGCAGATGCCGAAGGTGGGATAGCCGAGTTCGATCAGCTCCTTCGCCGCCGCGATCGCGTAGTCGCAGGGTTCGGGGTCGCCGGGACCGTTGCTGAGGAAGACGCCGTCCGGATTGAGCTTGATGACCTCGCTCGCCGGGGTCTGCGCCGGCAGCACGGTCACGCGCGCGCCGCGAGCGGCCAGCATGCGCAGGATGTTGCGCTTGACGCCGAAGTCGTAGGCCACGACGTGGAAGCGGCCGTCGCTCTTGCCGAAGCCCGGCTTGCCGCTGCCGTCGTTGAGCATCCACTCGCCCTCGGTCCATTCGTAGGCTTCGCGCGCGCTCACGACCTTGGCGAGGTCGAGGCCGGCCATGCCGGGGAAGGAACGGGCGAGTTCGACGGCCTTCTCGGCGTCGTCGCCGACGAGGATCGCGCCGGGTTGGGCGCCCTTGTCGCGCAGGATGCGGGTGAGCTTGCGCGTGTCGATGCCGGCAATGGCAACCGTGCCGTGACGCTTGAGGTAGTCGCTCAGCGATTCGGTGCTGCGGAAGTTGGAGGCGACCGCGGCGAGATCGCGGATGACGAGGCCTGCGGCCTGGACGCCGGACGCTTCTTCGTCCTGCGCATTCGTGCCGACGTTGCCGACGTGCGGATACGTGAGCGTGACGATCTGGCGACAGTACGACGGGTCGGTCAGGATTTCCTGATAGCCCGTGATGGCGGTATTGAAGACAACTTCACCGACGGTGTGACCGTCGGCGCCGATGGAAATGCCTTTGAACACGGTGCCGTCCGCCAGCGCGAGAATGGCTGCGGACGGCGCATGCTTGCCGGCCCCCGCGAAGGGACCGAAAGAAGACAGCGGCAGCAAGTGGGCGGCTCCGAAAGAGATATCTGCCACCGAGCGCCGTGCGATCACCGCCCGGCTTCTTGCAGGCGCGGCGCGCATCCGTGAAGAGGACGCGGCGACGGCGCGAGCCGAGGCTGTGCGGAGGATTGGGGGGGATTGGCGCTACAGGAGGCGGGGATGGGTAAACCGCACAATCATAACACTGTGGAATGCATCAACCTTGCCCGCCTTTTCGGGGCAAACCCATCCGTGTGATGCAGCACACTAGGTCAATTGGCAGGGTTGTTGTAGGCCCCAAGCCGATCGCCATCGCAGGAAGCAGCCATGAACACCTTCAATCCCGTGATTCACGACACCAAGTTTGTATGGGACGACGGTCGCGGCGAAACCTGGTGCACGCGGGAATACGTCGAGACCCGCTATCTGCACCGCATCGCGCTCGGGCGTGCGGCCGAGGCCAGACTTGGTGGCCAGAATGACGTTGCCGAGGAGTTCGAGCACAAGGCGCGCGGGCTATCGCGCACGCTCCAGCGCCTGCGCGACCAAGGCCATCTGGGCCGCAACGAGGCCTACGAGAACGGCGAGTTCAGCAAGGCATTCAAGTCGATGAACGCCGATTCGCTGCGCGTGCTGTGACACGTTGAAGCCGCACGGAAGGCGTCACAACCTTCCGCTACCATGGTTCGGCTCAGGTGCGCCCGTCGGCGCGCCGCGATTACCGTCCGCCATGACCAGCCTCGACCAACTCAAGCAGTTCACCACCGTCGTCGCCGATACCGGCGACTTCCAGTTGCTCTCGCAATACGCGCCGCAGGATGCGACGACCAATCCGTCCCTCGTGCTCAAGGCCGCGCAGAAGCCCGAATACCGCCACATCCTCGACAAGGTCGTGCGCGATGGTGCCGGCAAGCCGGTCGACGCTTTGATCGACGATGTGCTCGTCGCTTTCGGCCGCGAAATCCTTGCGGTGATTCCGGGCCGCGTCTCGACCGAGGTCGATGCGCGCCTGTCCTTCGACACCGCCGCCACCGTCACCAAGGCGCGCGAGATCGTCGCCCGCTACGACGCCGCTGGCGTGCCGCGCGAACGCGTGCTCATCAAGATCGCGTCCACCTGGGAAGGTATCCAGGCTGCCAGGGTGCTCCAGGCCGAAGGCACGCGCACGAACATGACGCTGCTGTTCTCACTCGCGCAGGCAGTGGCTTGCGCCGATGTCGGCGCCCAGCTCATCTCGCCGTTCGTGGGTCGTATCTACGACTGGTACGTGAAGCGCGACGGCAAGACCTTCGAACCCGAAAACGATCCGGGCGTGCAATCGGTGCGGCGCATCCACGCCTACTACAAGGCGCACGGCGTCGGCACCGAGGTGATGGGCGCAAGCTTCCGCTCGGTCGGTCAGGTGCTGGCGCTCGCGGGCTGCGACCTGCTCACGATCAGCCCCGACCTGCTCGAAGCCCTGCGCAACTCCGATCAGCCGGTCGAGCGCAAGCTCGGCGCGGGCACGCCGGAAGTGATCGAGAAGCTCGATCTGGACGAGAAGCGTTTCCGCTGGTCGCTCAACGAGGACGCCATGGCGACCGAGAAGCTTGCCGAGGGCATCCGCCTGTTCGGCATCGACACGGTCAAGCTCGAAGCACTGATCGCCGGCATCGCCGGCTGACTGGCCTGTGCGATCGGGGGCGCGGCCACCGCCCCCTTGCCGTCAGGCGCGCAGCAGCGTCTTCACGTTCGGCCACTGGCGACGGCTGACCGGCAGCGTCTCGTCGAGACCGCGCAACTGGATCTGCCAGCCCTGGTCGCCGGATTCGGATTCGGTGCCCTCGCGGCTCGCCCGCTGGCAACCGGCGATCGCGTTGCGCGCGACCAGCGCCGAGCGATGCACGCGCACGAAGTACTCGCCGAATTCCTCTTCCAGCGCGGTCAGCGATTCCTCGGTGAGGTACTCGGCATCGCGCGTGCGGATCGTCGTGTACTTCATCTCGGCGCGGAAATAGAGGATGTCGAGCACCGGCACGAGCGTGAGCTTGCCGCGCTCGGTCACCGCGATATGGCGACGCGACAGGCCCGCCACCGCGGCGGCGCGTTCGAGCGCCTCCTCGCTGAAGGCCGGATCGCTCACCTTGAGCGCGGCCTCACGTTCCTCGCAGCGCTTGCGCGCGCGGTCGAGCGCGTCGAAGAGCCGCGTCGAACGCACGGGCTTGAGCAGATAGTCGATGGCCTGCACGTCAAAGGCCTGCACGGCGTAATCGTCAAAGGCCGTCACGAAGACGATCTGCGGCGCATGACGCCCTGGCATCGGCCGGATGTGCATCGCATGGCGCGCGACCTCGACACCGTTCATGCCGGGCATCTGCACATCGAGCAGCACCACGTCGGGCAGCAGTTCTTCGATCTGGGTGATCGCCTCGCGGCCGTTGGCCGCCTCCCCGACGATGCGGGTCTCGATCTGCGAGCGCAGGTCTTCGAGCAGGATGCGCAGCCGCGACCTGGCGAGCGGTTCGTCGTCTACGAGCAGTAAGCGCAGTGGTCTCATGTTCAGTCCTGGTCCCCGTCCTCCGGGTTGAATGGCAAGGTGATCGACACCCGCCACAGCTTGCCGTCGCCCCCGACGCGCAGACGCGCCTCGAAGTCATACAGCAGCGAAAGCCGTTCGCGGATGTTGGCGAGCGCCAGCCGGTTGCCTGGCCTGCGACGTATCACGGGATCGTAGGTGTTCTCGACGACGATGATCAGTTCGCGGCCAACGCCGGTGATGCGCACTCGCACAAGACCGGGGCCCTCGGCGGGCTCGATGCCGTGGTGTACGGCGTTTTCGAGCAAAGGTTGAAGCAGCAAAGCGGGAACCGGGTATTTCCCCGGCATTCTTTCGAGTTCCCATTCGACGCTGAGCCGGTCGCCGATGCGCACCTGCTCGACATCGACGTACTGACGCGCCAGCCGCACTTCATCTTCGAGCGGCACGAGCGCTCGAGCATCACCCATGCTGGCGCGGAAGAGTTCGGCGAGGTCATCGAGTACGCGTTCGGCAAGCGGCGGATCAATGCGCACAAGGGACATCGCGGCATTCAGGCTGTTGAACAGGAAGTGCGGGCGGATGCGGGCCTGGAGCGCCTGGAGCCGCGCATCTGCCAGCGCGGGCGAGACGGCCCGGGCGCGCAACTCGATCGTCCACGCGATCATCAGCGCCGCAAGTCCGAAGCCTGCCACGCGCATCAGCAGCGTCGTCAGGCTTGGCCAGGATTCGACCGCGACAAAAGCGCCCGTGGCCAGCATCAGCACAAGCGCCCAGGCGGCACCGATCGCACCGGCAATGACCGAACGCGCGCGCGAATGGATTCCTCCGAGCCGCGCCCGGATCGAGCAGAGCGTTGTGATGCACACGAGCGTGAGCGGCTCGACGATGGCGCCCTGCTCCAGTACCGCGAGCAGGAAGCTGTCGAGCGAATGCGAACGCATCAGCCCTGAGACGAACAGCCCGACATTGGCCAGCCCCAGCACGCGCAGCACGGTCCCGAAATTGCAATAGTCGGGCGCCGGGGTGGGCGGGCGGGAACAGACTTCGATCGTTTCGGCTTGTGGTTTGGATGAACCTGCGCGCATGGACTCGCGTAGTGGAAACGCCCGACGAATCGGGAGGGAGCGCAAACGGGTGCGACCTATAATCGCGGCCCGACATGTATCCGCCCGTGTCGGCGCGCCTTGAAGCCTGGCACCGCACCCGGCGGCCGTCTGTCATGACGGCCCGCCAATCACGGCACGCTGCTGCTTCGCGTCAGCCGCCCGACACTCGGCGACTGGCCCCGGAATCCGGGCAAGCCAAGGCGATCGTCGAACCCGCCCAGCCGGTTCTGCGGAAGCTTCCGCGCTACACATCCGGCAAGACCGCAACCGCCTTTTTTGTATTCAAAGATTATGACAGAGCAGCTTTACAAAAAGCACGAAGCATGGTCAGGCCGATTCGATGAACCGGTGTCCGAACTCGTGCAGCGCTACACCGCCTCGGTCGATTTCGATCGCCGCCTCTGGCGCCATGACATTCAGGGCTCGCTTGCGCACGCCGAGATGCTGAACCATGTCGGCATCCTGAGCGCCGATGATCTCGCGGCCATCCGCGCGGGGATGGAAAAGATTGTTCACGAAATCGAGAGCGGTCAATTCGAGTGGCAACTGGCGCTTGAAGACGTTCATCTCAATATCGAAGCGCGGCTGACTGCGCTTGCCGGCGACGCGGGCAAGCGCCTGCACACCGGCCGCTCGCGCAACGACCAGGTCGCGACCGACATCCGCCTGTGGCTGCGCGACGAGATCGACCGCATCGTCGGCCTGCTCGGCAAGCTCCAGCTCGCGCTGGTGGATGTGGCCGAAAAGAACACCGACACCATCCTGCCCGGCTTCACCCATCTGCAAGTGGCGCAGCCGGTCGTGTTCGGTCACCACCTGCTTGCCTATGTCGAGATGTTCGCGCGCGACGCCGAACGCATGCTCGACGTGCGAAAGCGCGTCAACCGCCTGCCGCTCGGCGCCGCCGCGCTGGCCGGCACGAGCTTCCCGATCGACCGCGAGCGCGTCGCGCGCACGCTCGGCTTCGACGCCGTGGCGCGCAACTCGCTCGACGCCGTGAGCGACCGTGACTTCGCGATCGAATTCAGCGCCGCCGCCTCGCTCGTGATGGTGCACATCTCGCGTCTGTCGGAAGAACTCATCATCTGGATGAGCCCGCGCGTGGGCTTCATCGACCTTGCCGACCGCTTCTGCACCGGCTCGTCGATCATGCCGCAGAAGAAGAACCCCGACGTGCCCGAGCTCGCGCGCGGCAAGACCGGCCGCGTGGTGGGCCATCTGATGGGCCTCGTGACGCTCATGAAGGGCCAGCCGCTCGCTTACAACAAGGACAACCAGGAAGACAAGGAGCCGCTGTTCGACATCGCCGACACGCTGGTCGACACGCTCACGATCTTCGCCGACATGGCCGCCGGCATCCGCGTGAAGCCTGAGGCGATGCGCGCCGCCGCGCTCCAGGGCTATGCCACCGCGACCGATCTCGCGGATTACCTGGTGAAACGCGGCCTTCCCTTCCGCGATGCTCATGAAGCCGTGGCACGCGCCGTCAAGGCCTGTGTGGAACGCGGTTGCGACCTGTCCGACCTGAGCGTGGAAGAGCTTAGGGCCTTCAGCGCACTGGTCGGCGACGACGCCAAGGCCGTGCTCACGCTCGAAGGCTCGGTCGCGGCGCGCGATCATGTGGGCGGCACCGCTCCCAACCAGGTTCGCGCCCAGGTCGCCGCAGCGCGCGCCCGTCTGGGCGGCTGAGCCGACAACAACACAGGTCGCGCGCACCGTCTTCATGTCTTCGTCCATGGATCAACGCATCGGCAAGTACGAGCTCATCCGCCGCATCGGCGAGGGCAGTTCGAGCAACGTCTGGCTGTGCCGCGATCCGTTCACCGAACGGCTCGTGGCCGTGAAGGTGGCCAAGTCAGAAACCCTGCGCGACGAGCGCTATTCCCACGTCTACCGCAAGCTGTTCGCGGTCGAGGCGCATCTGGCGGGCAAGCTGCATCACCCGCACATCGCGATGATCCTCGACGCGGTGGACGAGGGCGACCTGCGCTACATCGTCAGCGAATACGTGCCGGGCGGCACGCTGGAGCAGTTCTGCCGCCCCGAGCGCCTGCTGCCGCAGGAGAAGGTGGTGGAAGTGATGTTCAAGTGCGCGCGCGCGCTTGAGTTCGCCCACCGCATCGGCATCACCCACCGCGACGTCAAGCCGGCCAACATCCTCGTCAACAGCGAGAACGGCGAGGTACGCGACGTGAAGCTGACCGACTTCGGCACCGCGATGAACCTCGCCGAGGATTCGACGCTGGTGGAAGGCATCGGCTCGCCGGCCTACATGTCGCCCGAGCAGATTTCGGAAGGTGCGCTCTCGCACCAGACCGACATCTATTCGCTCGGCGTGGTGATGTACCAGCTGCTGACGGGCCGCCTGCCCTTCGAGGCGCAGAACAACGCGGCCATGATCTATCAGGTGCTGCATTCCACGCCGCCGCTGCCGTCCGAGCTGCGCCCGGGCGTGGCCGAGAACATCGAGGCCATCACGCTCAAGGCGATGGCCAAGGATCGCGCCCAGCGCTACCAGAGCTGGGATGCGCTGGCCGCCGATCTGGCCCGTGCCGCGCGCGCCGAGCCGCGCTCAATCCGCGCCCGCGAAGTGGCCGATACCGAGCGCTTCAGCCTGCTCAAGAGCCTGCGCTTCTTCGACCGCTTCGACGAAGCCCAGCTGTGGGAGGTGGTGCGCTTCGCCGACTGGCAGCGCCGCGGCCATGCCCAGCGCCTGTACGCCGAGGGCGACATGGGCACCGACTTCTTCATCCTCGCCGAAGGTCAGGTGCGCGTGACCAAGATGGGCAAGCTCATCACCACGCTCGGCCCGGGCGACAGCATCGGCGAGATGGGCTATCTGGCCGGCCTCGACCATGCCGAGGATGCGAGCCATCCCGCCGCGCGCCGCAGCGCCGATGTGGTCACGGTCACGCCCTGCACGCTCATCCGGGTCTCGCCGACGGCGCTGGCCGCCGCGAGCGAAGGCTGCCAGCTGCGCTTCAACCGCGCCTTCCTGAGCCTGCTGGCCGAACGGCTCGCCGTAGCCAACCAGCGCCTCACGAGCGCGCCGGTGGCCGGCCCCTCGCCCGCCACGCCGGCACCGGTGCCGTCCTACATGGCCGACACGGTGCCGCTGCCGCCGCGCGGTTGAACCGCCTCAGCTGCCGGCGATCATCATCTCGCCGATGAGGATGGAGCCGGTCGTCTTGGTGCCGCGCGAGATGCGGTCGGCGCCGATCGCGACGATGTTCTCGAACATCTGGCGCAGGTTGCCGGCGATGGTGATCTCGCCGACCGGATAGACGATCTTGCCGTTCTCCACCCAATGCCCGGCCGCGCCGCGCGAGTAGTCGCCGGTCACGTAGTTGATGCCCTGGCCCATGAGGTCGGTCACGAGCAGGCCGGTGCCCAGCTTCTTGAGCATGCGTTCGAAATCATCACCGCGCTTCGTGAGCGCCGACGACAGCACCAGGTTGTGCGAGCCGCCCGCGTTGCCCGTCGTGCGCATGCCGAGCTTGCGCGCCGAGTAAGTGGACAGGAAATAGCCCTGCACGATGCCGTCACGCACCACGTCGCGCTGCCGGGTGCGCACGCCTTCCTCGTCGAAGGGCGCCGAACCCATCGCGCCCTTGATGTGCGGATCCTCGGTGAGGCTGACATGCGACGGGAACACCTGGGTACCGAGCGAATCGGCGAGGAAGGTGGTGCGGCGGTAGAGCGCGCCGCCCGAGATCGCCTGCACGAAGCTGCCGAGCAGCCCGCCCGCGAGCGGCGCCTCGAACAGCACCGGGCACTTGCGCGTGCTGATCTTGCGCGCGCCGAGGCGCGACAGCGCGCGGCGCGCCGCGTACTCGCCCACGGCCTCGGGCGCGGCGAGCTTCTTCGGGTCGCGGCTGGCGGTGTACCAGTCGTCACGCTCCATCTCGCGGCGCACGCGCGCGATCGGCGCGACCGTCAGGTAATGGCGCGAATGCGGATAGCCGCCCATGAAGCCGCGCGAATTGGCCGAGATGAACTGCGCGTGCTGCACCGACACGCTCGCGCCGTCGCTGTTGCGGATGGCCGGATCGACGGCGAAGGCCGCATCCTCGGCGCGCCGCGCGAACTCGATCGCCTCGTCGGCGGTGATGTTCCAGGGCTTGTAGAGCTTGAGGTCCATCGGCTCGCGCTCGAAGAATTCGTCTTCGGGCAGGCCGGAGAACTCGTCGGGCGAGGTGAAGCGCGCGATGTCGAGCGCCGCCTGCACCGTGTCTTCCAGCGCCTTGAGCGAGAAGTCGGACGTGCTCGCATGACCCTTCTTCTTGCCGAGATAGCAGGTCAGGCCGACGCCCTTGTCCTGGTTCTGCTCGATCGTCTCGACCTTGCCGCGACGCACGTTGACCGACATGCCGCCGCCCTCGCTCACCTCGACCGCGCACTCGGTGGCGCCTCGTGTCTTGGCGATGTGGAGGACGTTCTCGGCGAGTTCACGCAGGTGGTCGAGCGGGTAGTTGAATTGGCTGGACATGGCGTTCGGCAGTGGCGCGCGAGTCGCGCGAAGAGTCGGCGGGAGGTGGCGGCTATCATAGCAAGCGCGTGACAGCAACATTTCTGCCGCGCAAGGCTTCAAGGCACGTCATGAATCATCAATTTTCATATTCAAGCAAGGCCGCTCGGCAAGGGGACGCATGAAATCGCGCATCGAAGAAATGCCGGATGACGACGACGATTACGGCCCGTCGCGGTCGCAGCTCAAGCGCGAAAGCGAGGCGCTGCAAGCGTTTGCGGAGCAGCTCGTCGAGCTGGGCAAGGATCAGCTCGCTCGCATCGACATGCCCGACGAGATTGCGACCGCCGTCCGCGACACGCAGCGCATCACCGCCCACGGCGGCCTGCGCCGCCAGCGCCAGTACCTCGGCAAGCTGATGCGCTCGCTCGACGACGAGACCGTCGAGCGCATGAAGCGCGGCTACCTCATCGTGACCCAGCAGTCGCGCGACGAGGTCAAGCTGCTGCAAAGCCTCGAACGCTGGCGCGAGCGCCTGATCAAGGACGACGCCGCGCTCAAGGCCTGGACCGACGAGTACGGCATCGACGACCTTCAGGATCTGCGCAACCTCATCCGCCAGGCGCGCCGCGAGAAGGCCGACAACAAGCCGCCCAAGGCCTTCCGCGAGCTGTTCCAGCATCTGAAGGCGACGGCGCTCGGCGGCGGCAAGGCCGAAGACGAAGCCATCGACGACAATCAGGAAGACGCATGAGCACCGACGCCCTCCCCCTCCAGCCGGTGCGCATCGGCCTCGTGTCGATTTCCGACCGCGCGAGCGCCGGTACCTACCAGGACGCCGGCCTGCCGGCGCTGCGCGAATGGCTCGCCAGCGCGGTGAAGAACCCGATCGAGGTCGTCGAAAAGCTCATCCCCGACGAGCGCCCGGTGATCGAGGCGACGCTGGTCGAGCTGGTCGATGCCGAACGCTGCGACCTCGTGCTGACCACCGGCGGCACCGGCCCGTCGCGCCGCGACGTGACGCCCGAGGCGACGCTCGCCATCGGCACCAAGGAACTGCCCGGCTTCGGCGAGCAGATGCGCCAGGTGAGCCTGAAGTTCGTGCCGACCGCGATCCTGTCGCGCCAGGTGGCCGTGATCCGCGAGACGCCCGACCATGCGGCGCTCCTCATCAACCTGCCGGGCCAGCCCAAGTCGATCCGCGAGACGCTGGCGGGCCTGCGCGATGCCGACGGCAAGCCGATGGTGGAAGGCGTGTTCGCCGCCGTGCCCTATTGCATCGACCTCATCGGCGGGCCGTGGATCGAGACCGATCCGGCGATCAGCAAGGCCTTCCGGCCGAAGACGGCGGTGCGCACGCGCTGATCAGCGCTGCACCGGCCCGCGCGAGGCCGCCCGCGGGCGTTGATGCGCGAGCGGTCTGCCGCCGGCCGGGGAGCATCAGTCGGCAGCAGCGCCGCCGCGCCCCGCCAGCGAGCCGATTACCGCCAGCGGATGCGCGATGCGTCCGTCGCCATAGCTGCCGACCACCTCGGCGATCACCACCTGATAGCCCTTGAGCCAGCTCGCCTGCCGACGCTTGGCCTCGATGTGCGCCGGATGGGTCATGAGCGCGTCCAGCGCCTCGCGAGTGCGCCAGTAATAGACGTTCGAGACCAGCCCGGTCGCCGGGTTCTCCCAGCTTTCCTCGCCCAGATAGCCGTCGATGCCGCGCGCCGCCTCGGCGATGACCGCGTCGAGCGCGTGGAACTCGGCGTCGTAGTCGCCGGGCAGGAAGGTGAAGGTCGAAGTGAACATGGATGCGGAATGTGGGTTTGCCCGCGCCAGCCCGCGCCGGCGATCGCGGTCGCACTGTGCCAGAGCGATGCCCTCAGCCGCCCGCCGCCGCCCGCGCTGCAAGCGTTTGCGCCACATCCTCCGCCGCCGCGCCCAGCAGCGCCGACAGCCCGCGCGCCGCCGCTTCCGCGCTGTCGCCGTCGAGCGGCAGCGAGCGCGCGACCACGCCCGTTACCGGCGCCGTCTGCACCGAGCGCGGATCGAGCAGCGACCAGCGCAACTCGCTGTCCAGCCGCCGCGCCGCGCGGTCCACATCGAGTTTCACGACGTCCACCGCGAGCACGCGCCGCGTCGGCATCGCTTCGGCGCAGGCGCTGTCGCATACCAGCACCGCCGGCAGCGCGCGCCGCAGCGCGATCGCCAGTTCGCGCGTCGCGCCCACTTCCACGCGCTCGGCCCAGACGCTGCCGGGCCAGCTTGTCACGCCCGCCGCGCCATCGCGAAAGCGCACCTCGCGCGATTGCAGGTACTCGGGCAGCGCCACGCGGCGCAGCGTGAGCACGAGACCGTTCACCTGCGGCGCGGCCGACGCGACCGGTGCCGCCGGCAGCGCGACGAGTTGCAGCGAAGGCGCGCGCGCGGCGCAGCCGGCCAGCAGGACCAGCGCGAGCGCGAGGATCGGGGTGAGCTTCATTGCGACTCCCTGCCGAACAGGATCGCGTTCGGCTGCTGGTCGAGGGTTTCGGACAGCGCGCGCAGGCTGCGCGCCGATTGCGCAAGATCGCGCAGCGCGCTTTCGAGATCGTCGCGGCCGGCCGAGCCAGGCGCGGTCAGGTCGGACAGTCGGGTCATCGCCGCCTGGGCCGCCTGCGAGGCTTCGCGCGTCGCGGCGAGCGTGGCATGCAGCTCGGGGCCGGCGGCGCCGAGCGTGCCGCGCGTGGTGTCGGCCAGCTGGCGGATGCTGCCCATCGTCGCGTTGGCGCTCTGCTCAACCGTGCGCAGCGCGCCGTTGGCCTGGAGCAGCGTGCGGCGCAGCTCAACGCCGGTGCGACCCACCTCGGCGGTGCTCGCGGCCATGAGGTCTCGCGCGCCGGCTAGCGTCACGTCGAGCGTCTTCATCGTGTCGCGCAGCTGCTGGAAGGTGTCGCGCACCGGCACGTCGGCGAGCTGGTCGATCAGGTCGCTGAAGCGGTCCTTGATCATCGGGATCTCGGGCGGCGTTTCGGCCGGATCGGTCTCGCGCACGAAATGCGGCGCGGTGTCGGGTCGGAAGTCGAGGTCGATTGCCGCCTGGCCGGTCACGAAGCTTTGCAGCATCAGCCGGGTGCGCAGGCCGCGCTGCACCAGCTCCGCAACATCGAAGCCGGGCTTCGCGCCGCCGCCGTCGATGCGCACCGCGCGCGGCGAGAGTTGCAGCACGACCGGGATGCGCGCCGCGAGCGTCTTCGCATCCACCTCGATGCCGATGTCCTCCACCTGCCCGACCTTCACGCCGCGGAAGGTGACCGGCGCGCCCACGTACAGGCCGCTGACCGTGCCGTCCACATAGGTGACGGCGCGCGTCGTCTTGGCGAACAGCGCCGTGCCGCCGAGCAGCACCGCGCCGATCCCCATGAGCACGAAGGCGGCCACGACGAACAGGCCGACCTTGAGGGCATTGCTTTTCATCCGGCCTCCCGGCGTGAGTTGAGGGCGTCGGCGCCCACGGCATCGGACGCGCCCGGCTCCGGGACCGGATCGGGCACATCCTCGCGCCGCAGGAAGGCGCGCACCGTCGGGTGATCGCAGCCGTCGCGCAGCTCGCGCGGATTGCCGCGCGCGATCGGATGCTTGCTGTCGGCGTCGAGAAAGATGCCGTCGTCGGCGATCGCGAAGATGCTCGGCAGCTCGTGCGTGACCATCACCACCGCCGCGCCGCAATGGTCGCGCAGCCGCAGGATGAGGTCGTCGAGCTTCTTCGAGCTGATCGGGTCGAGGCCGGCCGAGGGTTCGTCGAGAAAGATCAGCCTCGGCTCGCCCGCGATGGCGCGCGCGAGGCCGGCGCGCTTCTTCATGCCGCCGCTGATGTCGGCCGGGAAGAAGTCGGCAAAGCGGCCGAGCCCCACGAGCCCGAGCAGCTCGCGCGCCTTCGCCTCGCGCGCCGGAGCGTCGAGCCGGCCCTGGCGTTCCAGCGGCACGCAGACGTTTTCGAGCAGCGTCATCGACGACCACAGCGCCGCGCCCTGGAACAGCACGCCGAAGTGCTCGCGCATCTGCAAGCGCTTGCGGTCATCGGCGCGCCAGTAGTCGGCGCCCTCGTAGGCGATGCTGCCGGCGGCCGGCTCGATCAGCCCGATCATGTGCTTGAGCAGCGTGCTCTTGCCGCAGCCGCTGCCGCCCATGACCACGAAGATGCGGCCCGGCTCGACATCGAAGCTGATGCCGCGCTGGATCAGCCGCTCGCCGAAGCGCATCTCCAGGTCGCGTACCGAGACGAGCGCCATGTCAGATCCCCATCGCATTGGCCGCCACGGCAAATACAGCGTCGAGCGCGATCACGCCGACGATGCCCGACACCACCGCGCGCGTCGTCGCGTCGCCCACACCAGCCGCGTTGCGCGAGGCATTCAGCCCGCAATAGCAAGCCGCGAGCGCGATGAGCGCGCCGAACGCGAGCGACTTGCCGAAGCCGAGCGCGAAGAAAGTGAAATCGAGCGCCTCGAAGGTGCGGTCGAAGTAGGCCGAGGGCGTGAGCCGCAACATGCCCGCGCCCACCGCGAAGCCGCCGAGCAGGCTCGTCACGCAGGCGTACACGTAGAGCAGCGGCGTCATGAGCACGAGCGCGATCACGCGCGGCAGCACGAGGTAGTCGATGGCGGGCAGGCCGAGCACTTCGAGCGCGTCGATCTCCTCGTTGGCCTGCATCGTCGCCAGCTCGGCCGCGAAGGCGGCGCCGGTGCGCCCGCTCAGCACCACCGCCGTGATGACCGCAGCCATCTCGCGTGAGCTTGCGATCGCCACCAGATCGGCCACGAAGATGCCAGCGCCGAACTTCACGAGCTGCACCGCGCCCACGAAAGCGAGGATGGCGCCGACCAGCACGTTGACCAGGCTCGTGATGCCGAGCGCGTGGATGCTGCAATCGGCCAGCACGCGCGCGAAATCCTTGGCGCGGAACAGCGGCCGGCCGCGCAGCAGCGGCCCGAGCGCGATCACCAGCCCGCCCAGAAAGACGAGCTGGCGCGAGGCGGCGGAGCGGGCGGCCGTCAGCATGGCGGGGCTGTGATTGTTGGCGATGACCCGGATGCTAGCCCGGGGCGGCGCAGGCGCGGACGCGGTCACATCCGCACGGGATGGCCGGTGCTGCGGTGCCTGTCAACTTGCGTCGGGCGTCGGGACCGTGCCGTCCTCAAGCCGGCCGGCGCGATTCGCCAGACGCGGCGGAGGGCTTCAAAAAGCCGGGACAGCAAGGGGAACCGCCCCGGGAAACACCGGCGCGCGCAGGTCTGCGGGCGCGCGCCGACGTGGAGCTTCAGGCAGCCATGTCGAGCACGACGCGGCCGTTGATCTGCCCCGCGCGCATGCGGTCGAAGATCGCGTTGATGTTCTCCAGCCGGTCGGTGCTCGCGGTGGTGTGCACCTTGCCGGCCGCCGCGAAGTCGAGCGCCTCCTGAAGGTCGAGCCGCGTGCCGACGATCGACCCGCGCACCGTGATGCCGTTGAGCACCATGTCGAAGATCGACAGCGGAAAGTCGCCCGGCGGCAACCCCACGAGCGACACCGTGCCGCCGCGCCGCACCGCGCCGATCGCCTGCGCGAAGGCGCTGCGCGACACCGCCGTGACGAGCACACCATGCGCCCCGCCGATCGCCTCCTTGATGACCTTGCCCGGGTCTTGGTCCTTCGCGTTCACCAGCAGCTCGGCGCCGTGCTGGCGCGCGAGCGCGAGCTTGGCGTCGTCGATGTCGATGGCCGCGACGCGCAGCCCCATCGCCCGCGCGTACTGCACCGCCATGTGCCCGAGCCCGCCGATGCCCGAGATGGCGACCCACTGGCCGGGCCGGGTGTCGGTCATCTTCAGGCCCTTGTACACGGTGACGCCCGCGCACAGCACCGGCGCCAGCTCGACGAAGCCGAGCTTGTCGGGCAGCTTGCCGACGAAGTCGGGGTCGGCCAGCACGTATTCGGCATAGCCGCCGTTGACCGAGTACCCGGTGTTCTTCTGCTCGCCGCAAAGGGTTTCCCAGCCCGCGAGGCAATGCTCGCAATGACCGCAGGCGCTGTAGAGCCAGGGCACGCCGACGCGGTCGCCCTCCTTCACATGCGTCACGCCCGCGCCCACCGCCGCGACCCAGCCCACGCCCTCGTGGCCAGGGATGAACGGAGGATTCGGCTTGACCGGCCAGTCGCCGTCGGCGGCGTGCAGGTCGGTATGGCAGACGCCGCTCGCGGCGATCTTCACGAGAATCTGCCGCGGCCCCACTTCGGGCACCGGAACCTCGTCGATGACGAGCGGCTGTTGGAATGCGCGGACGACCGCGGCCTTCATGAACTTGCCCATGGCTTACCTCCTGATGCGTGTGCAACCAGGGGCAGGCTCCGCCCGCGACGCCCTGACCCGCCTTGACGGCGGTCAAGCGGCACGCCCGGTTACTGGAAGGCGACCTCGGCGAAGCTGCGCAGCTTGCGGCTGTGCAGATGATCGAGATCCTGCTGGCGCAGCCGCTCGATCGCGCGGATGCCGATGCGCAGATGCTGCTCGACCCGCTCGCGGTAGAAGTGGTTGGCCATGCCGGGCAGCTTGATCTCGCCGTGCAGCGGCTTGTCGCTCACGCACAGCAGCGTCCCGTAGGGCACGCGAAAGCGGAAGCCGTTGGCGGCGATGGTCGCGCTCTCCATGTCGAGCGCGATCGCCCGGCTCTGGCTGAAACGGCGCTCGGGCGTGCGCTGCGGCAGCAGCTCCCAGTTGCGGTTGTCGGTGCTCGCGACGGTGCCGGTGCGCATGATGCGTTTCAGCTCGTAGCCCTCAAGCCGGGTCACGTCCTCGACCGCGCCTTCGAGCGCGAGCTGCACCTCGGCCAATGGCGGAATCGGCACCCACAGCGGCAGGTCTTCATCCAGCACATGGTCCTCGCGCACATAGCCGTGGGCCAGCACGTAATCGCCCAGGCTCTGCGTGTTCCGCAGGCCGGCGCAATGGCCGAGCATGATCCAGGCATGCGGGCGCAGCACGGCGATGTGGTCGGTGATGGTCTTAGCATTGGCCGGCCCGACGCCGATGTTGACCATCGTGATGCCCGCGCGGTCCTTGCGCACCAGATGATAGGCCGGCATCTGCGGCAGCCGCGGCGGCGGTGCGCCGAGGGCATCGCCGGGTTCGGCGCCGTGGCCGAGACGGCGCGTCACCACATTGCCCGGCTCGACGAAGGCGCAGTACGCATCGTTCTCACCACCGTTGGCCGGGCTTGCCATGAGCTGATGACCGAGCTTGATGAACTCGTCGATGTAGAACTGGTAGTTCGTGAACAGCACGAAGTTCTGGAAGTGCTCGGGCGCCGTGCCCGTGTAATGCCGCAGCCGGTGCAGCGAATAGTCCACGCGCGGCGCGGTGAACAGCGCGAGCGGATGCGGCTCGCCGGGCGCAGTCTCGTGCGTGCCGTTGGCGATGCCGTCGTCCATCGCGCCGAGATCGGGCAGGTCGAACAGGTCGCGCATGCGCATGCGGCGGTCGGCGGTGAGACTGCCCTCGATGTGATCGTGCTCGGCGAAGGAGAAGTGGATCGGGATCGGCTGCTGGCTCAGCCCCACTTCGAGCGCGACGCCGTGGTTGCGCAGCAGCAGGCGAAATTGCTCGCGGTAGTAGTCGGCGAACAGGTCGGGCCGGGTGAGCGTCGTCTCGTAGGTGCCCGGGCCGGCGACGAAGCCGTAGGCAAGGCGTGAATCGGCGCGGGCCACGGTATCGGTATGCACGCGCACATAGGGATAGCAGGCGCGGACGTGCGGGCCAATGTCTTCGCCGGCGACAAAACGCCGCAGCGCATCGCGCAACTGCCGGATGCTGTCGGCGTACAACGTCTCGACATGCTCAGCGGCGCGTTCCGGGTCGGTAAAGGTGGCGGGGGAGTTGGGCACGGTCTGAATCTCTTGGTCTGAGCGTCGATCCACAGTCAACCATAGAGAAACGGCCATGCAGTGGCCAATGCTTACGACGCATCGGGGAATCCGTCGTTTCCCCTGATAGGTGCGCAATCGGCAGCAGCAATGAAAAAGCCCGCATGCGCGGGCTTTGAACATCATGCTGATTGTTGCGGAACGATTTGACTGGCGTCCCCACCGGGATTCGAACCCGGGTTATCGCCGTGAAAGGGCGGTGTCCTAGGCCTCTAGACGATAGGGACCCGCAACAACAAGACAAGCAGGCATTACTGCCGTCGCCTAAATGAAAATGGCCTAGCAAATCTGCTAAGCCATTTCCCTGGCATCCGAGGTGACTCGGGTTTGGCGTCCCCACCGGGATTCGAACCCGGGTTATCGCCGTGAAAGGGCGGTGTCCTAGGCCTCTAGACGATAGGGACACTTCAAACCCGAATCACCTCACAATCGCCGCATCACCGTTAATGGTGGAGGTAAGCGGGATCGAACCGCTGACCTCTTGCATGCCATGCAAGCGCTCTCCCAGCTGAGCTATACCCCCTTGCGATGTGCAGCGCTTCGTTGCTTTTGCTTTTCTGCGTCAGCAGCGAAGAAGCCGAATTATGGGGAGCTGCCGCTGCCTTGGCAACCCCCTTGTCGCATTTGTGTTGCAGCGTCGCTAAATTGCTACTCAGGCTGCGTCGAGGCCGGCTGCGATCCGCGCCAGCACGATGTCGCGGCCGAACAGCTCCAGCACCGCATCGACCGACGGTGTATGCGTCTGTCCACAGACCAGCACGCGCAACGGAATGGCGAGCTGCGGCATCTTGATGCCCTGCTCCTTCAGGACTTCCTTGATGAGCGCGGCGATCGCCTCCCGCTTCCATTCAATGGTTGCGGCGCGATCGGCGAAAGCAGCGATCGCCGGGCGAACGGCGGCGGTCACATGCTGGGCACGCAGCTCGGCGTCGTCCCTGAACGGGGCGTAGAACAGCATGGCCGCATCGGCGAGCTGCTCCAGCGTCTCGGCTCGGTCGCGCAGCAGGAGCACGGCGGTGACCAGATCGACGCCGCCTTCCACGACACCGCCGCGACGCTTGATGCGCGGCTTGACCAGGCCGGCAAGCCGCGCCGGATCAGCCTGCTTCATGTAGTGATGGTTGACCCAGTTGAGCTTCTTCGGGTCCCACTGCGCGGCGGAGCGGCTCAGGTGCGAGACGTCGAACCAGCTCACGAACTGCTCGCGCGTGAACAGCTCGTCGTCGCCGTGACTCCAGCCGAGGCGCGCGAGGTAGTTGCACATGGCCTCGGGCAGATAGCCGTCGTCGTCGTACTGCATGACGCTCACGGCGCCGTGGCGCTTGGACAGCTTCTCGCCGTCGGGGCCGAGGATCATCGGGACGTGGCCGTACTCGGGGACGATCGCGCCGAGCGCCTTGAGGATGTTGATCTGGCGCGGCGTGTTGTTGACATGGTCGTCGCCGCGAATGACGTGGGTGATGCCCATGTCCCAGTCGTCCACCACGACGCAGAAGTTGTAGGTGGGCGTGCCATCGGGGCGGGCGATGATCAGGTCGTCAAGCTCGCGGTTGGCGATGGTGATGCGGCCCTTGACGAAGTCTTCCCAGCTCACCTCCCCGTCGACGGGGTTGCGGAAGCGCACGACGGGCTGCACGCCTTCCGGCACGGGCGGCAGCGTCTTGCCGGGCTCGGGGCGCCAGCGGCCGTCGTAGCGCGGCTTCTCGCCACGCGCGCGCTGGGCTTCGCGCATGGCCTCGACTTCGGCCGGCGAGCAGTAGCAGTAATAAGCCGTGCCGTCGGCGAGCATCTGGGCCACAACCTCGCGGTAACGGTCCATGCGCTGCATTTGATAGAACGGGCCTTCGTCATGGCTCAGGTCGAGCCATTGCATGGCGTCGAGGATGGCCTGGACGGCCGCCGGCGTGGAACGCTCGACGTCGGTGTCCTCGATGCGCAGCACGAAGGTGCCGCCGGAATGGCGCGCGAGCGCCCAGGCGTAGAGCGCCGTGCGGGCGCCGCCGAGATGGAGGAAGCCGGTCGGCGAGGGAGCAAAACGGGAGCGGATGGGACGGTTGGACACGATCGGCCTGCGAAAAACGCGCTGACAAGAAGGTGTCCAGTCTAGCAATCGGCCCCGCCCTGCCGACCGTCGCCGGAAACCGCCGGACCCGGGCAAGACGCATTGCAAGGGATTGCTTGCAACGGCCGCGTCCCGAAACACGCCTGCGATCGCCAGCCACCTGGCGTGATGGCCAACCAACCCCTGCCTGCGCCGGAGCGTCGCCTAAAACAGCGCAACGCAAGCGCCGTCAATCCTGTCCGGCTCAGTACCGGGCAGGGATGGCCTCGGACCCAGCGTCGGACTCAAGACTCAGGTCACGGTCGGCGTGCCGACTTTTGCCTTGTCACGGGTCTGCCGGGTACGCAAGGCCACAATCAGTTCGCGGCTGAAGGCCGGAATGTCATCCGGACCGCGACTGCTAACCAACTTGCCATCAACGACAACTTCGCGATCAACCCAGTTGCCACCCGCCGCACGGATGTCGTCGGCGATCGGTGGCGCACTCGTGAGCGTGCGACCGGCAACCAGCCCGGCGGACGCCAACAGCCAGGGGCCATGACAGATCGCGCCGACCGGCAGATCCAGCTCGAAGGCATGGCGAATGAAGGTGATCGCCTCCGGAATCTCGCGCAGGGTGGCGGCGCTGCGATGGCCACCTGGCACGAGTACCGCGTCGAACTCCTCGGCGGACACGCCGAAGAAGGTTTTATCGATCTCGAACTCGTCCAGCACTTCGTCATGACGCATGCCATGCACGATGCCGAGCCCGGCCGAGATCAGCACCACGCGAGCGCCCTCCTCTTCCAGCGCCTCGCAGGGTCCGGTGAGCTCCGATTGCTCGAATCCGTCGGCGACGAGAACCGCCACCTGAGCATCGTTGAAGTCGCTTGCTTGCATGGCCTCTCCCGGTGAAGTTCGCGCGAACAAGGTTCGCCGTCACTGTGAGATTGCCGACCGTTCAGGCATGCCGTCCTGTTCAGGATGTAAGCACCGGCGACGATAAAAGGACGTGCCGTCCATCTGACGGTATGTCTTAGAACATAGCCATCAACCATGCTCGCCGATACGCTCCGGCCGAGAAAAAACACACACCACATACGCATCAGGACGCGGCCCCATTGCTGTTTTCGCTGGACAGAAAAGCAGTTCTTCTGGCGCAACGCAGCAATACATCGAACGTGCATCCGCCAGCTCCGGCGGATGACGGCTCGGGCGGTTTCCGGTGACGGCAGCGGATCCAATGTCCCAAACCAGCAGTGACGAAACGGGCGCTCGCCTCTCACCCGGTCAATACGGTCATCCGCGCCGTCGGCTCATCGAGGAGCTGCGGGGCAAGCGCGTGGTTCTCGGCCCGCGCCAGATCATCGCCCATGAGGGTGATGACACCCTCAACATCCATCTTCTGCGTGGGGGTTGGGCTTTCCGCTTCAAGTCGCTGGAAGACGGCCGGCGCCAGATCCTCGGCTTTCTGATGCCGGGTGATCTGATTGGTGTGTTTGAGCCGGGCGCCCCGATGTATCCCTACGGCGTCGAGACGCTGAACGAGGTCGACCTGCTCACGCTGCCGCGCCAGCGCCTGCTCGACTCGGCCCAGCAGGATGCAAGCTTCGCCCTCGACCTGCTCTGGCTCGCCGCCAACGAAAGACGGCAGTCGGAGGAAGGTCTGCTGTCGGTCGGGCGACGCAGCGCAGATGAACGCATGGCCGCGCTCATCCTGCATGTGTATGCGCGCGCCGTTGAACGCGACCTGGCCGATGCCAGCGGGACCGTACCGTTTCCGGTCAGCCAGCAGCACATCGCCGATGCGCTCGGACTCTCGCTCGTGCACACCAACAAGACCTTGCGCCGGCTGCTGGCCCTGGGCGTGTACGAGTTGTCGAGCGGCCGGCTGCGCGTGCTCGACGCCGCCGCGCTCGGTGACATCGGCCTGCACCGCGAGATGGCGGTATCCGGACGGCCGATGTTCTGATCGTTCGCCACGACTGCGCCGGCGCGGCCTTCCCACCCGCGCGACGTATCCGTCATTTCACCGCCATCAGCTCCCGCTCCAGCGCCGCGAGTACCCGCGCGGCCTCTCCCTCGGCTTCGAGCGCATACAGGCGCAGCGACCGTCCCGGCACCGTCCGGGCCTCGCCTGCCAGATGCGCGGGCAACGCTTCGGCGTCCGGTGCTTCCGTATCGATCAGCCGGGTCCACGCGCGACCGCCGGGCACCTCGGGCAGCACGAAATCCACCGGCTCGTGCCAGGCGTTGAGCACGATCAGCAGCGTCACGTCGCCGGCCGGCCGCACGATGCCAGTCGCCTGCGCGCGGCCGTCGATGAGCATGCCGAGACAGCGCAGCTGCGGGTCGTCCCATTGCTCGGGCATCAGCTCGCCGCCGCCCGGCACGAGCCAAGTCACATCCTTCACGCCGAGTTCCTCGTTGAACTCTCCTGTGAGGAAGCGCCCGCGTCGCAGCACCGGCAGCTGGTGGCGGATACGCAGCAGCTTGCGCACGAAGGCCGCGAGCTGCTCGCCCGTCTCGCCTCGCCCCTCCCAGTCCACCCACGAGATCTCGTTGTCCTGGCAGTAGGCGTTGTTGTTGCCCTGCTGGCTGCGGCCGAATTCGTCGCCGGCGAGCAGCATCGGCGTACCCTGGGCCAGCAGCAGCGTCGCAAGCAGGTTGCGCTGCTGGCGCGCGCGCAGGGCCAGCACCTCGGCATCGTCGGTCGGGCCTTCGGCGCCGCAGTTCCATGAGCGGTTGTCGCCGTGGCCGTCGCGGTTGTCCTCGCCGTTGGCCTCGTTGTGGCGCTCGTTGTAGCTGACGAGATCGGCGAGCGTGAAGCCGTCATGCGCGGTGATGAAGTTGACGCTCGCCCAAGGCCGCCGGCCGCGCTTGTTGAAGCGGTCGCCACTTGCGGTGAGGCGCGCGGCGAGGTCGGGCGCCATGCCTTCGTCGCCTTTCCAGAAGGCACGCACCGTGTCGCGGAAGCGGTCGTTCCATTCGGCCCAGCCGGGCGGAAAGCCGCCGACCTGATAGCCGCCCGGCCCGCAATCCCAAGGCTCGGCAATCAGCTTGACGCTCGACAGCACCGGATCCTGCCGGCAGCTGTCCAGAAAGCCGCCACCGTCGTCGAAGCCGTGCGGCTCGCGCGCGAGGATGGTCGCGAGGTCGAAGCGGAAGCCGTCCACATGCATCTCGGTGGCCCAGTAGCGCAGGCTGTCCGTGACCATCTGGAGCACGCGCGGATGGCTCAGGTTGAGCGTGTTGCCGGTGCCGGTGTCGTTGATGTAGTAGCGCGGCTGGTCGGGCATGAGCCGGTAGTAGCTCGCGTTGTCGAGGCCCTTGAAGCCGAGCGTCGGCCCCAGCTCGTTGCCCTCGGGCGTGTGGTTGTAGACCACGTCGAGGATCACCTCCAGCCCGGCCGCGTGGAAGCGGTCGACCATGCCCTTGAATTCCTCGACGCGCGGCTCGCTGAAGTAGCGCGGATCGGCGGCGAAGAAGCCGAGCGTGTCGTAGCCCCAGTAGTTGCGCAGGCCCTTGTCGAGCAGCTGGCTCTGGTCGATGAAGGTGTGGACGGGCAGCAGTTCGATGCTCGTCACGCCGAGGTGGCGCAGGTAGTCGAGCACCGGGTCGGCGCACAGCCCGGCGAAGGTGCCGCGCAGGTGCTCGGGCACCTGCGGGTGGCGCATCGTGTAGCCGCGCACATGGGTCTCGTAGATGACGGTGCGGTCCCAGGGCACGCGCACGGCGTCCTTCTGCGTCCATTCGAAGCGTGAATCCACCACCACGCACTTGGGCATGAGCGGCGCGCTGTCGCGGTTGTCGAAGCTGAGGTCGGCGTCGGGATGGCCGAGTTCATAGCCGAACAGCTCCGGCCCCCAGCGCAGGCTGCCGGCGTGGGCGCGGGCATAGGGGTCGAGCACGAGCTTGTTGGGGTTGAAGCGGTGGCCGGCGTCGGGCTCGTAGGGGCCGTGCACGCGATAGCCGTAGCGCGTGCCGGGGCCGAGGTTGGGGATGAAGCCGTGCCAGACCTCGTCGGTGTACTCGGGCAGCGCGATACGGGCGATCTCGGTTTCGCCGCGCTCGTCGAAGAGGCAGACCTCCACCTTGGTGGCGTAGGCCGAGAACACGGCGAAGTTGACGCCGGCACCGGTAAAGGTGGCGCCACGCGGGAACGGCGAGCCTTCGCCGATGTGGCGCAGGTCGCGGGCGGGATCGAAGCCATCGGGCATGGCGGGCCTCACACGGGCAGCGGCGCGGGCGTGCCGGCCGGGGGTTGAGGAGCGTCGGCGGCTTCGTCGGGCGCGGGCGATTGGGGCGTGGGGCCGGCGGGCGCGTCGGGGTTGACGGGCAGCTCGCCGGGGCCGGCTGGCGGCGCCGCGCCCACCAGCGTGATGCGCGACGTGTCATGCATGGTCGGCGGTGAACCGTCGCTGAAGGCGATCGCGCCGTTGCCGACCGCGATCGCGCCACCCCCGGCATCGGCGGTTGCGCCGGCAGCGCCATTGTCGGCCGGTGCCTCGGCCGTCGACGCCGGCGCATCGGCACCGAAGCGCATCGGCACCTCGCCCAGCGCCGCCGCGCGCACCACCTTGTGGATGAACTCCAGCTTGGCGACCACGGCCGGCGGCATCTGGAATGGATAGCCGTCATGCAGGCCGAGGCTGCGCGTCATCGCGTTGATGAATTGGGATACCGGCAGCCAGCGCTCGACGAGGGCCGGGCCGACGGCGGCGTCGTTCACGCCGGGCGCCTGGGCGATGACGGGTGACGCGCCGGGTGTGACGGTTTCGAGCTTAAGGCCCCAGGCGGCGGCGGTTTCAAGGCCGTCCATGAAGTGCAGGTAGTGGGCCCAGCATTCGGCCCAGTCTTCCCACGGGTGGGCAGTGGCGTAGCTGCTGACGAAGCGCGTACTCCAGTCGGCCGGTGGGCCTTCGTTGTAATGGTGCTGGAGCGCCTCGCCGTAGTCGGCGCGGTCGTCGCCGAAGAGAGCGCGGCATTCCTCCAGCCAGGGCGAGCCATCGATGAGCCGGTCCCAGTAGTAATGGCCGGACTCGTGGCGGAAATGGCCGACCAGCGTGCGGTAGGGCTCGTGCATCGAGGTGCGCATGGCCTCGCGGTGGGCGTCGTCCGCCTCGGCGATGTTGAGGGTGATGAGTCCGTGGTCATGGCCGGTCAGCACGCGCTGGGCGGGATCGACCTGCTCCAGGAAGTGGAAGGACAGGCCATGTTCCGGATCCTCGGTCTTCGGCGGAAAGGGCAGGCCAAGGCAGAGCAGCGTGTAGAGCAGCCGGCGCTTGGCCTGCTCCAGCGCGAACCAGTAGCGGCGGTTGTCGTCCTTGCCGAGCGCGGGAATGACATGCGTGGTGCGGCAGCTGCGGCACAGCGGATTGGGGTCGTCGGCCGCGACCATCCAGTTGCAGACGTTCTCGTTGACGTAGTTGGCGCAGGGGCGCAGCGCCGGGCCGTCGCTGCCGACGCGGCTCCAGACTGGCGGGAGGGCGGCACCGGGTGCCGAAGCCGTCTCATCCTCCGTTGCCGGGACGGGTGCCGCGGTGGCGGGGGACGGATGCGCGCCCGTCGCGGTGCTGGCCGGGTCGGACTGGCCCGGCAGGCCAGCGGCCGAAGGTGGAACCGTCGCGGGCGCACTGTCGGCGGCGACCGCCTCGATGGCCGGCGCGGCCGGGGGCAGGTCGAAGGCGATCATCGCCATCTCGTCCGGCGCGAAGCCGAGCGCATGGCCGCAGGCGCCGCACAGGACGTTCTCGAAGAACACGCGTTGGCCGCAGTGGCCGCAGGTCAGCAATCTCATTCGCCCTTCCCTCTCCGTTGCCCGGCGCCGGCTGGCGGCGCAACCGGGCAATGGTGGAGCGGGGGCGAGCACGATCGGGCCGGCGCGATGCCAGCCCGGCTGTAGGACTGGCCGAGTCGCGGGAGTCAGTCCCGCGCCGGGCAGTCAGCGCGCGGGCGTGGCCGGCGCCGTCGCGGGCGACACCGGCGCCGGTGTCCGGGAGGGTTCGGTGCCGGCACCGCCGGCCGGCGCGCCCGATCCCGGCGGCAGGCTTGCGGGCTGCGCGTCCATCGGCATTTCAACCGTCCGTGTCCGCCCGCTCACGCCCGGGAAGTCGTCGAACAGCGCGCGCGCCAGATAGGGCGCGACCACGCTGAACTGCTCGGTGCGGCCATCGCTCACGGCGCGACCTTCCCACACCTTGGCGCCGGCCTCTCGGATGTTGAGCTGCATCTCGCGCCGCCACAGCGTCTGCCTCACCTCGCGCGTGATCGGCCCGCCCCAATAGCCGCCCCAGCCCCAGGGCCGCCAGCCGTACACCGGCTGGCCGAAGCGCGAATAGCCGACGAAGCCCCAGCTCTGCATGGGCGGGTCGGGCCAGTCGGTCACGAGCGTGCTCGTCTCCTGCTTCTTCACCGACCAGTCGAGCGACACGGTGAAGCGCGCCGGCCTGCCGTCGGCCGCCGGCCGCAGCGCGAAGCGGTCGAGCTGCTCCGCGACGAGTGCCTCATAGGCACGATGCTCGAGGCTGTCGCCCTGCCCTGGCTTGCGCTCGAAGGCGTAAGTGGCGCCGTCGGTGCCGCTCACCGGCCACTGGCTGAAGGCCGTGACCTCGGCGCGCAGACGCGGCGGCGTGGTCGCGCAGGCTCCGAGCATGAAGCTGGCAACGACGGCGATCGCAAAGGCAAGCAGACGGGAAACGGACAGCTGGGTCATGGTCTGAACCCCCACATGGGGCTGGCGTGAAACTCGCGTTTCCGACTATGCCAGACGCCCCGGGGGCCAAAAGTCGCCGACTAGAATCCCCGGTTTCCAAACCTTTCCCGTCACCGGCGCCCCCGCCGCGCACCGTGACGGTGAAATTCGCGAGCCTTCATGCGCACCGACCAGCCCGTCACGATCCGCCGCCTCGACTACCAAGTTCCCGCCTATCTCGTTGACACCGTCGAACTCGACATCGCCCTCGATTCCGAGCGCACGATCGTCGAGGCCAAGCTGGGCATCCGCCGCAATCCCGCCTCGACCGCGCCGCGCATGCTCGTGCTCGACGGCGAGGCGCTCGAATTCATCTTGGCCACGCTCGACGGCCAGCCCGTCACGCCGGTCATCGCCGACAACCGCTTCACCCTCGCCGACGTGCCCGACAGCTTCACGCTCGTCACCGTCAGCGCCAACAAGCCGAGCGCCAACACCACGCTGTCGGGCCTGTTCATGTCGAAGAACGGCTTCTTCACGCAATGCGAGGCCGAAGGCTTCCGCCGCATCACCTACTTTCCGGACCGGCCCGACGTCATGGCGCGCTACCGCGTGCGCCTGAGCGCCGACAAGGCCCGCTATCCGGTGCTGCTCGGCAACGGCAACCTGCTGGAACAGGGCGAGCTGCCGGGCGGGCGCCATTACGCGGTGTGGGACGATCCCTTCCTCAAGCCGAGCTACCTGTTCGCGCTGGTCGCGGCCGACCTCGTGTGCGAGGAGCAGACCATCACCACCAACACCGGCCGCACGGCGCTGTTGCAGGTGTGGGTGGAGAACGGCGATCTCGACAAGACCCATCACGCGATGGAATCGCTCATCAACAGCATCCGCTGGGACGAGCAGCGCTTCGGCCTGGAGCTGGACCTCGACCGCTTCATGATCGTGGCGGTGTCCGACTTCAACATGGGCGCGATGGAGAACAAGGGGTTGAACATCTTCAACACCAAGTTCGTGCTGGCCAATCCGCAGGTCGCCACCGACATCGACTTCGCGAATGTGGAATCGGTCGTCGGCCACGAGTACTTCCACAACTGGACCGGCAACCGCGTGACCTGCCGCGACTGGTTCCAGCTGTCGCTCAAGGAAGGCCTCACGGTCTTCCGCGACCAGGAATTCTCGATGGACATGATCGCGGCGGCGGCGCCCAACGCGGCCGTCGCCGCCTCGGGCAAGGCCGTCAAGCGCATCGACGATGTGCGCACGCTGCGCGCCGCGCAGTTCCCGGAAGACGCCGGCCCGATGTCGCACCCGATCCGGCCCGACGAGTACCAGGAGATCAACAACTTCTACACGGCCACCGTGTACGAGAAGGGCTCCGAGATCATCCGCATGCAGCAGACCATCCTCGGGCGCGACGGCTTCCGGCGCGGGATGGACGAGTACTTCCGCCGCCATGACGGCCAGGCCGTCACCTGCGACGACTTCGTCGCGGCGATGGAAGCGGCCAATGCGCATCTGGGCGAGACGGCCGACTTGAGCCTGTTCCGCCGCTGGTACTCGCAGTCGGGCACGCCGGTGCTGAGCGCCGAGCGCGAATGGGACGGCAACACCGGCCGCCTCACCATCACCTTGAGCCAGCACACCGCGCCCTCGGTGAGCCAGCCGGTCAAGCTGCCGCTGCACATTCCGGTGGTGATCGGCCTGCTCGGCGCCGACGGTGCCGACCTGCCACTGCGCCTCGACGGCGAAAGCGGCCCGGCGCCGACCGAGCGCGTGTTGCACCTCAAGGAGGCGAAGCAGAGCTTCACCTTCACCGGCCTGCCCGCGGGCGAGGCCATGCCCGTGCCCTCGCTGCTGCGCGGCTTCTCGGCGCCGGTGGTGCTCGACCACGACCTGCGCGTGGAAGAACTCGCCTTCCTCATGGCGCATGACAGCGACGCCTTCAACCGCTGGGAAGCCGGCCAGCAGCTGATGCTGTCGGTCATCCACGCCCGCCTGCGCGGCGAGGACGCCGGCCTGCAAACCTCGGCGCTGGTCGAGGCGATGCACCGCACGCTCGAAGCCGACCTCGACCCGGCCTTCGTCGAAGTGGCGCTCACCCTGCCCGACGAGGCCTACATCGCCGAGACGCTCGACGTGGTGGACGCGCCCGCCATCGCCCGCGTGCGCGACGAGCTCAAGCGCCAGGTCGCCACCGGCCTCGAAGACTCGCTGCGCGCCCGCTACACCGCGCTCGGCGTGGCGCTCGCGGCCGCCGGCGAGTACCGGCCCGATCCGGCCAGCGCCGGCCGGCGCGGCCTGCGCAACCTCTGCCTGCGCTACCTCACCGAGATCGAAGGCGACGGCCTCCAGCTCGCGCGCGAGCAGTACGCGGCCGCCACCAACATGACCGACCGCTTCGCCGCGCTCACCGCCCTTGCCCACGCCGGCGCGGCGACGGCCGAGCTGGCCGACTTCTTCCAGCGCTACGAGAACGAGGCGCTGGTGCTCGACAAGTGGTTCACGCTGCAATCGACCGCCGCCCGCGTGCCTGACGGCAGCAGCCAGCCCTTCGTGCTGCATGTGCTGGGGCTGCTCAAGCATGCCGCGTTCAACCTGCGCAATCCGAACCGCGCGCGCTCGGTCATCCTCCAGTTCTGCATGAACAATCCGCGCCATTTCCACGCGGATGACGGCAGCGGCTACCAGCTCTGGGCCGAATACGTGCTGCGGCTCGACAGCCTCAACCCGCAGATCGCGGCGCGGCTCGCGCGCTCGATGGACCGCTGGCGCCGTCACACGCCCGAGCGCCAGGCCCGCATGCGCGAGGCGCTCCAGCGCGTCGCCGACAAGCCCGAGCTGTCGCCCGACGTGCGCGAGATCGTCGGCAAGGCGCTCGGCGCCTGACGCCGGACGCGGCGCAGCTGCAAGCCTTTGCAGCTGCGCCGACGCAGCAATGAAAACGGCCCGCGCGGCGCAATGCCGGCGGGCCGTTCTTCATGCATGACGCGCGTGTCGTGCGCCAATGAGGGCTGCGTAGATGAGCGACACGGGCCTGTCTTTCAAGCCCACCGCCGCGCGGCCATGCGCCTCAGGCGATGCGGAAGCCGCTCACTGCCTCCTGCAGGCGGCCGGCCTGGTCGCGCAGGGATTCGGCGGCGGCGGCGGCCTGCTCGACCAGCGCCGCGTTCTGCTGCGTCGTGCCATCCATCTGCTCGATGGCCGAATTGACCTGCTCGATGCCCAGGCGCTGCTCTTCGCTCGCGGCCGAGATCTCGGCCATGATGTCCGTCACCTGCTTCACGCTCGTGAGGATCTCGTCCATCGTCGAGCCGGCCTCGCCCACGAGCTTCGCGCCCACGTCAGCCTTGTCCACCGAGTTGCCGATGAGCTGCTTGATCTCCTTGGCCGCCTCGGCGCTGCGCTGGGCCAGCGAGCGGACCTCGCTCGCCACCACCGCGAACCCCCGGCCCTGCTCGCCCGCGCGCGCGGCTTCCACCGCCGCGTTCAGCGCGAGGATGTTGGTCTGGAACGCGATGCCGTCGATGACCGAGATGATGTCCACCGCCTTGCGGGCGCTTGCATTGATGTCGCCCATGGTGGCGACCACCTCGCCCATCACCGAGCCGCCGCGTGTCGCGACGTCGCTGGCCCGCATCACGAGCTGGTTGGCCTGGCGGGCGTTGTCGGCGTTCTGGCGCACGGTGGCGGTCAGTTCCTCCATCGACGCGGCAGTCTGCTCCAGGCTGCTGGCCTGGCTTTCGGTCCGCGCGCTGAGATCGGCATTGCCCGACGCGATCTCGCCCGAGGCATGAGTGACGGTCTCGGACGCGCCGCGCACCGATTGCATCGTCGCGGCGAGCTTCTTGCGCATCTGGTTGAGTTCGTGATTGAGCCAGGCGATTTCATCACGGCCCTCGGAGCTGATGCGCGTCACGAGATCACCCGACGCGATGCGCTGGACCGAGTCCACCAGCTGCTCGACCGGCTGGCGGATCGACTGCCGCAGCACCCAGCCGATCCAGCCACCGAAGACGACCGACAGCACGGTGGTCATGAGGATGAAGCCGGCCGCCGATTCGGCGGCCTTGGCATCGCCACCCGACATCTGCGCCCGCAGCGCCAGTTCGCCGACCACGCTGTTCACGATGATCAGCAGCACGAGTATCGAGACGCCGGCGGTGATGCGGGTCGTCAGGCGCAGGTTCTTGAGCATGGAAGATGCCTTTCTCCGGGAGCCACGCAACCCACGGTCGCGCGACGGCTTGTATGGTTGTGCGGCGGAGAGTGCTTGAGACCCGCAAGCACCGATGGCCTGAAAAGCCGTCGCAAATCCTCGGACATCCGGCGACATTCCCGCACGCGAAGTCACGCCGCGGCGCACCGGACCGGCAGCCCGCGCGCGGCGTCTTTACACTAGCGGTTCTGCTCGCGCGTACCCGCGCGCGAGTCCGCCCCGCGCCCGCGCGCGGTGGCCGGTGTCTTTCCCGCGCCCGACCCGCGCGCGGGCCTTCCGCAGTCGCACCCACAGCCACGTCACGACAATGACCCTTTCGCTCAAAGCCCATCTCACCGGTCACATCCGCGCCGGCAACATCGACCCCGCGCTCGCGCTCGTTCTCGAAACCGTGGCCGCCAACTGCCTGCGCATCAGCACCCTCGTGAGCAAGGGCGCGCTGGCCGCGATCATCGGCTCGGCCGGCACGGGCAACGTGCAGGGCGAGGAGCAGAAGAAGCTCGACGTCATCTCGAACGACCTGCTGCTGGGCGGCAACGCCTGGACCGGCGCGCTCGCCGGCATGGCCTCGGAAGAGCTCGACCATCCGCACGCCACCGGCTTCGACGACGCGCCCTACCTGCTGCTGTTCGATCCGCTCGACGGCTCCAGCAACATCGACGTCAACGTCAGCATCGGCACGATCTTCTCGGTGCTGCCGCACAAGACCGGCCTCAACCCGGCGCTCGACGAGGCCTATCTCATCAAGGGCCGCGACCAGGCCGCCGCCGGCTATTGCGTGTACGGCCCGCAGACCACGCTAGTGCTGAGCTTCGGCCACGGCGTCCAGGCCTTCACGCTCGACCGCGAGAACGGCGAATTCGTGCTGGTGGAGGCAGCCATGCGCATCCCGGCCGCGACCAAGGAGTACTCGATCAACGCGAGCAACCAGCGCCACTGGGAACCGCCGATGCAGCGCTACATCTCGGAGCTGCTGGCCGGCAAGGAAGGCCCGCGCGGCAAGGACTTCAACATGCGCTGGATCGGCTCGATGGTGGCCGACGTGCATCGCGTGCTCACGCGCGGCGGCATCTTCACCTACCCGCGCGACCGTCGCGAGGCCGACAAGCCGGGCAAGCTGCGCCTCATGTACGAAGCCAACCCGATGAGCTACCTCGTCGAGCAGGCCCACGGCAAGGCGACCAACGCGCTCGAGAACATCCTCGACATCCAGCCGACCAAGCTGCATCAGCGCGTGAGCGTGGTGCTCGGCAGCGCCGAGGAAGTGGACGTGGTCACGTCCTACCACACCGCCGGCTGAGGACTGCGGCCATGACGAAGGCGCCCGTGTCGCTCCCGCGCGCGGGCGCCTTTTCATTGCCCAAGCGCGCGACTGGCATCGACGCATCGGCCCGCCCGCCCGCGAGCGTCGGCGTGGCGACGCGCCGGATGGCGGACCTCCTGGCTCGGGCCGGGCTGCCGATGCTGCTGGCTGGCCTCGGCAGCCTCGCGGGCATGATCCTGCCCTCGGCTGCCGGCGCGGCCGAGACCGCCGCCGCGAACGGTCCCTCGCTGGTCTTGCGCGGTGACCGGCCGCCGGCGCTCGCCGCCGACAACGCCCCGCCGCCCACGCGCGCCGCGCTCGACGCCACACGCCAACGCCTCGCCGAGCGCGCCTATGCCGGCATCGAGATCGACCGCGTCGTGGTCGAAGGCTTCGCCGAACGGCGCAGCCCCGAGGAAAAGCTGCGCGAGCGGCTCAACACGCCCGACCGCCCCTTCCGCTCGCTGGCCGACCGCAACGGCGGCCTGCGCGCCGACCGCGATTCCTTCGGCCTGCGCAACGACTGCATCGCCGCGCAAGGCCCCTTCGCCTGCCGCGAAAGCGCCGCGATCGGCCGCAAGTCGAAGGAACACTGGATGGACGGGCGCTGACGCCGGCCAGGCATGTCGCCGGGCATTCCCCCATGACTTCTGCGGGAATTGCGCGAGAATCGCGGGCTGCCCGCCGGCCACGCGCGATTGCGCCCGGCCCGGCGCCCGTCAACCGCCCAACCGTTTCGCCGTCATGACCGTCACCACCGACACGCCCGTCCTGCGCCATTTCGTCACCTACACCGGCGTGAAACTGCCGCTCAAGCTGCTCGACGAAGTGCCCGAGTCGGGCCTGAGCAACCGCAACACCTTCTTCCGCGGCTGGTTCGACGCCGAGGAACGCGTGGTGAAGATCGAGAAGTCGGTGTACGGCGAGGTGGAGCTGCGCCACAGCTACGACTACCACCCGAACGGCCGCGTCGCGAAGGCGGTGATCGAGCTGGCCGACGAACAGACCACCGTCATGACCTTCGACGAGGATGGCGGCCTGCTCAGCTCCGAAACCTCCGAAACCGACGAGGACTGACCGGCGCGCCCGAAGGTCATGCCTTCGGGCCTGGCCGACACGGCCCCGACGGCAAGGCAGGCGCGGCCACGGCAGACCGGCCCGCCGGCCGCTCAAGGCACCAGCAGCAGCGACCCCGTCGTCACGCGCGAGGCCAGCGCCGTCTGCGCCTCGCCCGCGTCGGCCAGCGGGTAGCGCCGGCTGACGTCCGGCACGATCGCGCCGCTGGCGATCAGCCCGAACAGCTCGGCGCTCGACGGCTCCACCTGCTCCGGCGTCGCCGCATAGGTGCCGAGCGTCGGCCGCGTCACGAACAGCGAGCCTTTCGCCGCGAGGATGCCGAGGTTCACGCCGTCCACCGGCCCCGACGCATTGCCGAAGCTCACCACCAGCCCGCGCGGCGCGGCGCAGTCGAGCGAGATCGCCCAGGTGTCCTTGCCGACGCCGTCGTACACGGTGGCGACCTTCTTGCCGTCGGTGAGTTCGAGCACGCGCTTCACCACATCCTCGCCGCGGTAGTCGATGACCTCGGCCGCGCCGGCCTTGCGCGCGAGTTCGCACTTCTCGGGGCCGCCGGCGGTGCCGATCAGCCGCACGCCGAGCACCCTTGCCCACTGGCAGGCGATGAGGCCCACGCCGCCCGCCGCCGCATGGAACAGCACCGTGTCGCCCGCCTTCAGCTCGCGGATCTGGCGGAACAGGTACTGCACCGTCAGCCCCTTGAGCATCGAGGCCGCCGCCGCGTCGAAGCTCACGCCGTCGGGCAGCTTCACGAGCTTGGTCGCCGGAATGCGCTGCAACTGCGCATAGGTGCCGAGCGGACCGAAGGCCGCGCCCACGCGGTCGCCGGGCGCGAAGCCGGTTACGCCCTCGCCCACCGCTTCGACCGTGCCCGCCGCCTCCAGCCCGAGGCCGGACGGCAGCGACGGTGCCGCGTACAGCCCGGTGCGGTAGTAGATGTCGATGAAGTTCACGCCGATCGCCGCATGGCGCACGAGCACCTCGCCGGGCCCCGGCTGGCCGGGATCGTGATCGACGAATTCGAGAACTTCGGGGCCGCCGTTGCGGCTGAACTGGATGCGCTTGGGCATGGGAAAGCACCTGCTTGCTGGATTGCGATCGGGCCGACGACAGGGTCGCCGGAATGACGCAACGGTCGGACAGAAACAACGGCCCTCATGAACGGCCGCAATTCAAGGTTAAGAATGCGATCCAAGAGACTTTTGTCACATCTAGGCCCGCATGCGAAACAAGCCCAGTGTGCGTGGCAACACAACCCTTGGAGCTCACCTTGCGCCACACCCCACCATCGATAACACGGCTGCGCCAGCTTCTGGCGGGTTCCCTTGTCGCCCTGTCGCTCGGCCTTGCCGCCTGCGGCAGCGATGACGGCGGCAGCACGGCTTCCACGACGCCGACCACGCCCACCACGCCCACCACCCCGGCCAGCGCCGGCACGCTCAGCGGCACGGTCAGCGACTTCGGCAGCGCGGCCGGCCTGGCCGGCGTGACCGTCAGCGCCGGTGGCGTGAGCACCACTTCCACCGCCGACGGCACCTGGACGCTCGCCAATGTGCCCACCGCCGCCAGCGTGGTCGTGAGCTTCAGGCGCGACGGCTATGTCGAGCAGATCAAGACCACGACCTCGCTCGGCAGCAACGGCGCTACCGCCACCGTGAACACGCCGATGCTCGCCATCGGTGCCACGAGCAGCTTCAATCCGGCCAATGCGGCCACCGTCACCGTCAGCGGCTCGACCGCCGCCGTCGTGCTGCCGGCCGGCGCGCTGCGCACCGCCAGCGGCGCCCTGCCGAACGGCACCGTGAGCGCGACCCTCACGCCCATCCCGGTCACCGACAACCTCGACGTCATGCCGGGCAACTTCACCACCGGCGGCGGCGAGCGCATCGAGAGCTTCGGCGCGATCGACGTGGCCTTCACCGACTCGACCGGCGCGGCGCTCAACCTCGCGAGCGGCCAGACCGCGACCGTGCGCATTCCGGTGTCGACCCGCTCGGGCAGCACGCCTTCGACCATCCCGCTGTTCTATTTCAACCGCGCCACCGGCGTCTGGGTGCAGGAAGGCACGGCCTCGCTCGTCAGCGGCGCCGACGGCAGCTACTACGAAGGCAGCGTCAGCCACTTCTCGATCTGGAACGCCGACCAGGTCTACAACAGCGTGAACGTGATCGGCTGCGTGCAGGATGAAGCCGGCGCCCGCGTGGCCGACGCCTCGGTCACGAGCGAGGGCCGCGACTACAGCGGCACCGCCAGCACCCGCACCGACGCCTCGGGCAACTTCTCGGTGCCGATGAAGGCGAACGCGAATGGCGTGATCACCGCCGTGACCTCGGGCCGCTATTCGAGCGCGGTGGCGGTCGAGACCGGTTCCAACACCGTCACCCTGCCGGCCTGCCTGGTGCTCACGCGCGCCGCCGTGACGGTCAAGCTGTCCTGGGGCAGCGGCCCGAGCGACCTCGACTCGCACATGTGGGGCCCGCGCGCCGGCGACCACATCTACTACAGCAGCAAGGGCAGCCTGAGCAGCGCGCCCTACGTGGCGCTCGACGTGGATGACACCGACAGCTTCGGCCCCGAGATCGTCACCGTCGGCCGACTGGTGCCGGGCCAGACCTATCGCTACGCGGTCAACAACTACTCGCGCAGCTTCAACCCGGGCATGACCGGCTCGCCGGCGCGGGTCGAGCTGAATCTGAACGGCACGCTGCGCAGCTTCACCCCACCCGCCGGCGAGACCGCGTCCACCTACTACTGGTGGGTGTTCGACCTCGTGGTCGACAGCAACTGCAACGTGAACGTGGTGCGCAAGGACGTCTGGAGCAGCACGCCGCCGGACAACCCCAACATCACCGCGCCGGCCACCCTCACCTACTGCAACTGAGGCCGGCACCGCGTCAGGCGAGGGCCAGCCTCGCCTCGACGCGGACCAGCCGGTCCACGAAGCGCTCGGCCACCGCATCCCACGAGAAGCCGAGCGCATGGCCGCGCGCCACCGGGCGCGGGATGGCCAGCGCGGCATGGCAGGCGGCGGCCAGGTCGTCATCGAGCGCGCCGGCCGCCGACCCGCCGATCACATCCACCGGCCCCGACACCGGATAGGCCGCCACCGGCGTGCCGCAGGCCAGCGCCTCCAGCAGCACCAGACCGAAGGTGTCGGTGCGACTCGGGAACACGAACACGTCGGCCGCGCGATACACCGACGCCAGTGTCGCCACGTCGAGCCGGCCGAGAAAGCAAGCCTCGGGATGGCGCCGTTGCAGCCGGCCCAGCTCCGGGCCGTCGCCGGCCACCACCTTGCTGCCGGGCAGATCGAGGCGCAGGAAGGCATCGAGGTTCTTCTCGACCGCGAGCCGGCCGACCGTGAGGAAGCGCGGGCGCGGCAGCGCGCGCAGCGCCTCGGGCAGCGGCGCCGGCTCGGGCGGATCGGGCCGGAACAGGCCGGTATCCACGCCGTTGGGCATCAGCACCGCGTTGCGGAAGCCGTGACGCTCCAGATCGGCCAGCACGCCCGCGCCCGGCACCATCACCCGCGCCGCCGGTGCGTGGAAATGCCTCAGCCAGCGATAGAACGGCGCCGTCGGCAGCCCCGTGCGCAGCGCGAGGTATTCCGGAAATCGCGTGTGGTAGTGCGTGGTGAAGGGCCAGCCGCGCCGCAGGCAATGGCTGCGCGCCGCATGGCCGAGCGTGCCCTCGGTCACCACATGCACCGCGTCGGGCCGGAAGTCGTCGAGCCAGGCGCTCACCTGCCGGCCCGGCGCCCAGGCAAGGCGGATTTCCGGATAGCTCGGCAACGCGAAGCCGGGCAGACCCGCGCCCGACAGCACCTTCACCTCATGGCCGGCGCGCTCCAGCGCCGCCACCAGCTGCACCGTGCTGCGGACCACGCCGTTGACCTGCGGATGCCAGGCATCCGTCGCGAAGGCAATGCGCATCGCGTCCCTTCAGCGGTCGAGGCCGAGGCGCGCCATGACCCGCGCCGGCTCCCGCACTGCCGGCTGTGCCACCCCGGGCAGGGCTGGCACAGCCTCGCCGCCGGCCCGCGCGCGCCGCGCCTCAGCCGCATGGGCACGCACCAGCGCAGCCCAGTCGACGATCTCCAGCCGGCCATCGTGGTGCTCGACCAGCGCCGTGAGGCTCTCGACCCAGTCGCCGTCGTTGGCGTAGAGCACGCCATCGATCTCGCGCAGCTCGGCATGGTGGATGTGGCCGCAGACCACGCCGTCGAGGCCGCGCCGCCGCGTCTCGGCGGCGAGCGCCTTCTCGAAGTCTGTGATGAAGCCGACCGCGCGCTTGACCTTGTGCTTGAGGTACTTGCTGAGCGACCAGTAAGGCAGCCCGAGCCGCGCGCGCAGGCTGTTGAACCGGCGGTTGAGTTGCAGGGTGAACTCGTAGGCCTGGTCGCCGACGTAGGCGAGCCATTTCGCGTGCTGGATGACGCCGTCGTAGAGGTCGCCGTGCGTCACCCAGAGCCTCCGTCCGTCGGCTGTCTCGTGCACGGCTTCGTCGGCGATCTCGATGTCGCCGAAGGCCAGCCCGATGAACTGGCGCGCGGCCTCGTCATGGTTGCCGGGCACGTACACCACGCGCGTGCCCTTGCGCGCCTTGCGCAGCAGCTTCTGGATCACGTCGTTGTGCGTGCGGTGCCAGTAGAAGCCGCGTCTCAACTGCCAGCCATCGATGATGTCGCCGACGAGATAGAGCCGGTCCGACTCGAAGGACCGCAGGAAGTCGAGCAGGTGCCCGGCCTGGCATTCGCTGGTGCCGAGATGGATGTCGGAGATCCAGACGGCGCGGTAATGCGCGACGGCATCGTGGGCGGGCGTGGGAAGGGTTTCGGGTGGCACGGCGGCATGGTCGGCAGGGCCGATGACCCTCCGATGGCAGCCGGGTGACGTTCCCATGACCGCGCGGCTTGTCCCTACAATCGCGGCCCGCCGCTCCATGTTTGCGATCACTAACCGGAAGATGCCCTCGCCCTCGTACCGCGCCGACCTGCTTGCCCGCCTCGAAGCGCGGCTCGCGCGCGCGCCACGCGGCTTCGTGCGCCGCTTCGCGCTCGCCAGCACGGCGCTGTGGATCGCGCTGGGGCTCGGCGCGGCGGCGCTCGGCGGCTTCACGCTCGCGCTCAACCTGTCGCTGTGGCGGCATGCGGGCTGGCTGGCGCGCGCGGGCAATGCGCTGCCGCTGCTGGGCGCGCTGCTGCTGGCGCGCGCGGTGATCGGGGCGCTGGCGGGACGGCTCGATCCGCCCGAGGGCATCAAGATCCGCCCGCGCCACGCGCCGGCGCTGTTCGAACTGCTGCGCGATCTCTGCCGCAAGCTCGACGCGCGCGAGCTGCACCGCGTCGTCATCACCGCCGACTTCAATGCCGCGCTGGTGCAATCGCCGCGCTTCGGGCTGTTCGGCGGGCATCGCAACACGCTGGCGATCGGGCTGCCGCTGCTGTGCGCGCTCGACCGCGAGGAGCTGGCGGCGGTGATCGCGCACGAGCTGGCCCACATCACCGAGGCGATGCCGCTGCAGGCGCGGCTCTATCGCCAGCGCGGCACCTTCGTGGCGCTGCGCCAGCGCGCGCGGCTGCGGCTGCGCGACACCGGCGCGATGTCGGCCTGCATCGCGCGCCGCATGTTCGACGGCATCGCGCCCTGGTACGAGCCGCGCAGCCTGGTGCTCGCGCGCCGCCACGAGATCGAGGCCGACGCGCTCGCCGCGCGCACCGTGGGCGCGACCACCGTGGCGCGCGCCCTGGTGCGCATCGAGCTGGTCGAGAGCTGGATGCAGGAGCGCTTCTGGCCCGGCCTCTACGCCCATGCCGACAGCCAGCCGCTGCCGCCCTGGCTGCCGCATGTGTCGATGGTCCGGCACATCGCCCGGGGCTGGCGCGGCTGGAGCGAACCCGGCCGGCTGGTGCGCGCGCTGACGCGCGGTGCCCTGCCCGGCGACACCCATCCCGGCCTCGCGGCGCGGCTCGCGGCGCTCGACCTGCGGCCGATGCCGCCGCCGCCCGTGCCGCCCACCGAGACCGCCGCCGCCACGCTGCTCGGCCCGGCCACGCGCGAACTGGCCAACGAACTCGATCGCCGCTGGTGGAACCGCCACGGCCGCAGCTGGCGCCGGCGCCACGAGCGCATGCGCCGCGCCACCGAGCGGCTGGAGCAATGGCGCGGCCGCCCGCTCGACAGCCTGACGCCGCAGGAGCAGGAGGAATGCGCCGTGCTGCTGGCCGAGCGCGGCCAGCGCGAGCATGCCGCCACGCTGTTCGAGCATGTGATCGAGCGCGCCCGCGACGCGGCCCGGCCGCGCTACCTCTACGGCTGCCTGCTGCTCGCCGGCAACGACGCGCGCGGCCTCGACCTGCTGCTCGCCGCCGCCGTCCTCGAACCCGAGATGCGCGACGACTGCCAGCGCGCCGGCCTGCGCTGGTTCGCCGACCACACCGACAGCCGAGGCGCGCGCGACTGGATCAGGCAACTCGACCGCGTGGCGCGCGACGTCCGGCGCGGCTGAAGCGCCGCGCCCATGCGGGCAGCATGGCCGAGTGCGCCGCGCCCGCCGCGCTCGCACGCGCATCGCGGGCGCAGCAGCCCGCCGCGCAACAGCGCGTGCGCCGGCGTGACAGCCGGCGGCGGCTGACGGAACCTCGCGGCGCGCGGCGCGTCCGACCGCGCCCGCCCCGTCTCCACCGCCGCCCCCGATGCTCGAACTCCTCCGCGTCACCAAGTCCTACGGCCCGCGCGCCCTCGTGCGCGATCTCGATCTCAGCGTCGCGCCCGGCGAATACATCGCCGTGATGGGCGAATCGGGCATCGGCAAATCGACGCTGCTCAACATGGTCGCGGGGCTGGAGCCGATCGACGCCGGCGACATCCGGCTCGACGGCGTGTCGGTGCCGGCGCTCGACGAAGCCGGCCGCGTGCGGCTGCGGCGCGAGCGCATCGGCTTCGTGTTCCAGGCCTTCCATGTGCTGCCGCATCTGACGCTGGCGCAGAACGTCGCGCTGCCGCTGCTGCTCGCCGGCCTCGGCGCCGACGAGCGCGAGGCCCGCGCGCGCGAACTGCTCGGCGCCGTCGGCCTCGGCGCGCGCGCCGACGGCTGGCCGCGCGAACTGTCGGGCGGCGAATTGCAGCGCGTGGCGATCGCGCGCGCCCTCGTCCACCGCCCGCGCCTGCTGCTGGCCGACGAACCCACCGGCAACCTCGACCCCGACACCGGCGCCTCGATGCTCGACCTGTTCGAGACCCGGCTGCGCGCGAGCGGCGCGGCGGCGGTGCTGGTGACGCATTCGCACGAGGCGGCGCGGCGCTGCGACCGCATCGTCAGGCTCACGCGCGACGGGCTGGTGGCGGCATGAGCGACGCACGCGATCGCGCGCCGGCCGACCGAGCCTCCGTGGAAACGGGCACCACGCGCCGACCCGGCGCCGCGCCAGCGCTTCCGCGCGCGAGCTGCCGGGCCGCCGCGCGCGCGCTCGCCGGCCTCGTCCGCCAGTCGCTCGCCGGCGAATGGCGCGCCCATCCGCTGCGGCTGGCGGTCGCGCTGCTGGCCATCGCGGCCGGCGTCACGCTCGGCTTCGCGGTGCATCTGGTGAACGCCTCGGCGCTCGACGAGTTCTCGACCGCCGTGCGCCAGACCGCAGGCAGCGCCGACCTGCAATTGCGCGGACGCGGCCTCGCCGCCGGTGACGGTTTCGACGAGGCGCTGTTCGACTACCTGCTCGGCACGCCGGGCGTGGCGGCCGCCAGCCCGGTGGTCGAACTGGAAGCACGCGTGATCGGCGTGGAACGCGGCGCGCGACCCGGACCCGCGCCGCAGGGCGGTTCAGGCGCCGACGGCGCGCCGGACGCTCGCGCGGGTGCCGACGGCACGCCGGACCGCGCAACAAAGGCCGACGGCACGCCGGACCGCGCCACGAAGCCCGACCGCGCACCGACCGGCGACAGCGCCGTCGGGCCGCGCCCGGCCCGGATCACTCTCGTCGGCATCGATCCGCTGCGCGCGCTCGCCGTCACGCCGGCGCTGCTCGGCCAGCCCGCCGAGGGCGCCGACCTGCGCCCGCTCGATCCCGACGCGGTCTTCTTGTCGGCCGCCGCGCAGACGGCGCTCGGCGCCGCGCCGGGCGACCGGCTGCTGCTCGCGCCGCCCGACGGCGGCCCGGCGCGCCGGCTGGTCGTGGCCGGCTCGGTGCCGGGCGCGAGCGCCGGCCGCAGCCTCGCGGTGGTGGACATCGCGCTGGCCCAGGCCGGCTTCGGTCGCGTGGGCAGGCTCAGCCGCATCGACCTGCGCCTCGCGCCGGGCAGCAATGCGCGCGCCTTCGCGGCCGGGCTGGCGCTGCCGGGCGACGTGGTCGCGGCCGAGCCGGCCATCGACGAGCAGCGCGGCGCGAGCCTGAGCCGCGCCTACCGCGTCAACCTCAACATGCTGGCGCTGGTGGCGCTGCTGACGGGCGGTTTTCTCGTCTATTCGGTGCAGTCGCTGGCGGTGCGGCGGCGGCTGGTGCCGTTCTCGCTGCTGCGCGTGATCGGCGCGTCGCGGGCGCAGGTGACGGCGGTGGTCGTGGCCGAGGGGCTGCTGCTCGGCCTGGGCGGCGCGGCGCTCGGCATCGCGGGCGGCGGGGCGATGGCGGCGGGCGTGCTGCGGTTGCTCGGCGGCGATCTGGGCGGCGGCTATTTCTCCGGCGGCACGCCGGCGCTGCTGTGGTCGTGGCCGGCGGCGGGCGTGTTCACGCTGCTGGGCCTGGGCGCGGCGCTGGCCGGCAGCCTGTGGCCGGCACGCGCGGCCGGGCGGATCGCGCCGGCGCGCGGGCTCAAGGGCATCGACGACGACGGACCGGCGCGCGCCGATGCCCGCGCGGCGTCGATCGGCGATGGCTCGGCCGCGAGCGGCGACGGCACGGTGCGGATGGGCGGCGGCACCGCCAGGCCGCGCACGGGTCCGCATCCGCGCCTCGCCGCCGCGCGCCGTCTGTTGCCCGGCCTTGCGCTGCTCGCGGCCGGCACCGGCCTGGCCTGGCTGCCGCCGCTCGGCGGCATCGCGCTCGGCGGCTATGCGGCGATCGCTGCGCTGCTCGCGGGCGGGCTGTGGCTGATGCCGGCGCTCGCGGCGCTGCTGGCGACGCCGCTCGGCCGGCTCGCGGCGCGCTCGCGCTCGCCGGTGCTGGCGCTGGCCTCGGCGCGCGTGGCGCACAACCCGGCGCGCGCCGGGACGATGCTCGCGGGCGTGGTCGCCAGCTTCAGCCTCATGGCGGCGATGGCGATCATGGTGGCGAGCTTCCGCCATTCGGTGGACGACTGGCTCGGCCAGATCCTGCCGGCCGACGTCTATCTGCGCCTGGGCGCGAGCGGTGGCCTCACGCCCCGGGCCGAGGAGGAACTCGCGCGCCTGCCCGGCGTCGCCTCGGTGGAGTACGCGCGGCTGGCGCCGCTCGCGCTCGATCCGCAGCGGCCCAACGTGCTGCTGATCGCGCGGCCCATGCCCGACGCGCGCGCCGCCGCCGAACGGCTGCCGCTGGTCGAGGGCAGCACGGTCGAGCCGGCGCCCGATGCCGGCGCCGGCTCGACCGCCACGCCCGCCGGCGCCGGCTCGGCTGGCGCGGCCGGCGGGCGTTCGGCATCGGCGAGCCGGGCCGGCACCGCCGCGCCGATCCCGATCTGGGTGTCGGAGGCGATGGTCGATCTATACGCGCTCGCGCCCGGCCGCGTCGCCACGCTGCCGCTCGGCCCGGCCGGTGACGCGGTATCGGTGCGCGTGGCCGGCGTGTGGCGCGATTACGCGCGCCAGTTCGGCGCCATCGTCATCGACCGCGACCGGCTCGCCGCCGTCGCCGGCCGGCACGCGCCGTCCACCGATGCGGCCTTCCGCCTCGCCGCCGGGGCCGCCGCCGAGCCGCTGGCCGCCGCGTTGCGCGCCCGGCCCGACCTCGACGGCGCCGACATCGCGCTCACGCGTGACATCCGCGCGCTCAGCCTGCGCATCTTCGACCGCAGCTTCGCCGTCACCTATCTGCTCGAAGCCGTGGCGGTCGCGGTCGGCCTCGCGGGCGTGGCGACCGCCTTCGGCGCCGAGGCGCTGGCGCGTGCCAAGGAGTTCGGAATGCTGCGCCACCTGGGCGTGGCGCGCGGCCAGATCGTCGCGATGCTTGCCGTCGAAGGGGCGCTGCTGGCCACAGCCGGCGTGCTGGCCGGACTGGCGCTGGGCGCGGCGATTGGCGCGGTGCTGGTGTTCGTGGTCAATCCGCAGAGCTTCCACTGGACGATGCAATGGCATGCGCCGACCGGCCTGCTGGCGGGCGTGGCCGCCGGGCTGGTCGCGGCGGCGGCGCTCACTGCCGTGCTCGCGGCCCATCGCGCGGCTTCGGCCTCCGCCATCGCGGCGGTACGCGACGACATCTGAAAGCGAAGTCGCCTCACCTCTTGAGGTCGCTCAAAAATACTTAGTAACAGCGCGCAGTCATAGATGGCGAAGCGAGGGCACACCCGATACAAAGTGAGGACATTCCGCTCACGATGGAATGATTTTTCATAGGAATAAGTTCCTTTTGCTAGGTAAATCTAGGAAAAATCCTGTGTACTAACTCTAAGCTTTGGTTGCAGTCAGTGCCCGGAATGCCACGCCAGATGCATGGCAGCAAGAAAACTCGGGCATTGCCACCTAATCCAGTCGGGTTAGGTGAGCAATCCCATCACAGGAAGCCACGATGCCCCGCCTCACGTTCCCGCCGAATTCCAGCCGTCTGTTGCGCGACGCCCTGTCACTCACATTGACGCTGGCCCTGGCCGCCTGCGGCGGCGGCGGCGGTGACGGTGGCGGCAACCCCGCCGGGGCCGCCAAGGCCGACGTCGCCGCAGCCGGCGCCTCCGGCCTCGCCGGCGTGCCGACCGACAAGATCGCCGCATGGCGCCGGGTCGGCTTCGCCGAGAAGAGTCTGGCCCGCAGCACCTTCGAAGACCTGCCCGACGACGAACGCAGCGCCGCCCAGATGATGGCCACCAGTGCCGACCTCGGCACCACCGTCGGCACCACGATCGTCACCACGCCTGCCCGCGCCAGCGCCGCCGCGGTCCAGCCGACGCGCACCTGGCAGGCACCGGCCGACACCGGCAGCGGCATCGACTACCCGATCGAGCGCTACCGCTCCTGGGTCGTGCGCTCCCACGCGGCGGTCATCACCGACGGCGGCCATGCCGTTACCGCCTGGTTCGTCGACAACGGCTTCGGCAACGCCTACTTCCGCGCGCTGCACCGCGATGCCGGCAGCTCGGCCTGGGTCATGCGCGACCTGCCGATGGGCTATCTCGATCCGGACGGCTTCCAGGGCTTTTCTGAACTTCAGCTGGTCACGGTCAACGGCAACGACGTGCTCGCGGTCTGGAGCTGGCGCGACACCTTCCACGGCGAGGTGCGCGCGGCCTACTACTCGGCTGCGACCGGCAGCTGGAGCGGCCCCTACACCGTGCCCGGCAGCACCTTCGACGGCGTGAATCTCGACAACCCGCCGCGCATCGTTCCCGACGGCCAGGGCGGCGCCATTCTCGTCGGCATCGGCGGCCCGGCCAGCGACGACAGCGGCTGGCAGCAGCTCGGCCTGTGGGCAGTGAAGTTCGACCGCGCCACGCTCGGCTGGAAGACGCCGTTCAATCTGCGCATGCTCACGCGCGACTTCACCTGGGAAGGCGCGCCCGACGTGCACACCACGGCCGACGGCAAGCTGTTCATCGCCTACACCACGCGCTGCCTGCCGACCGCGCGCACCGCCACCTGGGTGCAGCTCTACGACCCGACCACCAATGCCTCGCGCTGGCCCAACCTGCTCTCGGTCGAGCAGCTGCGCGCCTACGCGCCGAAGATCCTGCCGCTCAACTACGGTCGCGCGGTCATCACCTGGAGCGGCAGCGAAGGCGAGACCGGCGCCTGGTGGCGCCTGATCGGCCCCGACACCTGGCCGCTCACCGCCGCCGCGCGCATCACCGGCGCGCCGTCGGACGCGCGCGTCGCCTCCACCGGCACCAATGACGCCTTCCTGTTCTGGAGCGACGGCGCCCGCCCCACCGCGCAATGGAAGGCCCAGCGCTACAACGGCGCCACCAAGGTCTGGGGCGCGCCCGCCGACCTGTTCACCCAGACCGGCGACTACGCCACGCCGCCGCAGTTCCAGCGCGACGGCCTCGGCAACCTGGCCGCCGCCTGGGATGCGGGCGACACCAGCAGCACGGCCCAGGAAGTGCGCCTGCGCCGCTGGAGCGCCAGCAGCGCGAGCTGGGGCGCGCCGAGCACGCCGGGCGCGCACGCGGTACCGACCGGCAGTGCCGGCTACGCGCTCACCTACCCGCGCCTCGCCAACCATGCCGACGGCCGCATGAGCCTCTACTGGACCGACACCACCGGCTACTACGGTCAGGACAGCCCCTTCGTGGCCAACGTGGTGGCGCACATCTGGCACGCCGACTGGAAGTGACGCGCCCCGCCCGAGTGCGGCCGGGAACCGCCGGCGCATGAGACAGGCCAAACTCGGCCTTTCCTCATGCCCGGCATCCCAGTGCACCGCTCCGACTCCTCCGCTCCGCCGCATGCCGGTCGCCGCCGCGCCTGCGGCCTGCTCATCGCCGGCGCCGCGACGCTCGCGCCGGCGGCAGGCCCGGCAACGACGGCCGCCGAACCGCCCTTCGCCGAACCCCGGCGCGGCCAGCCGCTCGTCTTCCCGCGCGACCACGGCGCCCATTCCGGCTTCCGCACCGAGTGGTGGTACCTCACAGGCTGGCTCGACGCCGAGCGCGACCCGCTCGGCTTCCAGATCACCTTCTTCCGCAGCCGACTCGACGTCGGCGCCAATGCCGCCTCGCGCTTCGCGCCGCGACAGGTCGTGTTCACGCATGTGGCGCTGAGCGATCCCGCGCTCGGCCACGCGCTGCATGACGACCGCGCCCTGCGCGCCGGCTTCCGCGACGCCATCGCCGACGACACCGACGCCCGCCTCGTCCTCGGCGACTGGACGCTCGCCCGCGACGCCGCCTCCGGCCACTGGCGCGCCCGCCTGCCCGCGCGCGACTTCGCGCTCGACCTCGACTTCGCGCCGACCCAGCCGGTCATGCTCCAGGGCGACGCCGGCTGGTCGCAGAAATCGCCCGCGCAACCCGGCCGGCCCATCCCCGCCAGCCACTACTACTCGCTGCCTGCCCTCGCCGTGACCGGCAGCGTCACGCGCGACGGCCGTGCCCGCGACGTCGCCGGCCGCGCCTGGCTCGACCGCGAATGGTCGAGCCAGTACCTCGCCGCCGACGCCGCCGGCTGGGACTGGCTCGCGCTCAACCTCGACGACGGCGGCGCGCTCATGGCCTTCCGCATGCGCCGCAAGGGCGCGCCCGACGCGCCGCCGCTGTGGCAGCACGCCGGCCTGCGCGCCACGCCCGACGGCCCGGTCACCGATCCCGGCCCGCCGCGGCTCACCCCGCTGCGCTGGTGGACCAGCCCGCGCAGCGGCGCGCGCTACCCCGTGGCGATGACGCTCATGGTCGGCGGCCGCCGCCTCGTGATCGAGCCGCTCATGGACGACCAGGAACTCGACTCGCGCCGCTCGACGGGCACCATCTACTGGGAAGGCGCGGTGCGCGCGACCGAGGACGGCCGCCGCGTCGGCCTCGGCTACCTCGAACTCACGGGCTACTCGGGCCAGCTGAGCGTGTGACCGGGCAGCGCCCGCTGCCTGCGCGATTCACCGCGGCGCCCGTCGCTGCCGCGCCGCCGCGGGGCCATCCCCTGGCGGCCGTCCGCGCCTGTCACCTTCCCGACAATCCGGGCAAGGCACCAAACCTGCATTCACCCGCCTCCGGCGCCCAATCACTACACGGAGGACCCTGTGATCTACGTTGTCGAAGAACCCAAGCAAGGCGGCGAGGCGAAGGCCTGGTTCGCCTTCGATCAGCAGGATTTCATCCGCAAGGTCCACGCCCTCGGCGGTCGCGAGCCCTGGGAGATCTACGACATCACGAGCGCGCGCGAGCTGCTCGACCTGTTCGACAAGACGCCCGACACCCCGGGTGCCAAGGACGACTGTCCGGCCATCTTCGCGCTCGGCGAGGCCCACGGCTGGGACACGCCGCTCTACCGCGCCGACGCCCTGCTCGGCGCGGGCGTCTACCAGCCCGAGAAGGTCGAGGAGAAGGACGCCTGCGCGGCCGTGATCGCCCTTGCCAACAAGGACGGCATCACCCACGTCCTGTGGAGCGACGCCGAGGCCATCGCCGCGCTCGACAGCGACCCCGAGTTCGACAAGGCGACCCACTTCTGGGCCCGCTACGCGCTGCGCGACCAGATGGTGGCGCTCGAAGTGCTGGAGGAGAACGGGCCGATCTGAGGTCGACCCGGTGCCGCCCGGCCCGCCTACGCGTGGCCGGACACGCGTCGCCATCACCCGACCCCTGCGGCATCCGTCACGGAATCCGCCCGCGCCCTGGTGCGTGGCCCGCGATGGCAAGCGCCCGGCAAACTGCCGCATGCGTGAATCGCGCCCCGTCGGCCGCCCCGTCTGGCGGTCATCACCGGACGCCCACGCATGCAGCCCACCTTTCCGCGCGTCGCCGCGCTCGCGCTGTCGATCCTGCTCGCCGCCTGTTCCGACGGCGGCAAGCCGAAGGCCACCGCCCTGCCCTACCGGCTCAACAACATACCCGCCCCCCAGCTCAAGGGACCGGCGCCGGCCGACATCCCCGCGACGCTCGACCTTGCGATCGCCCCCGGCGTGCCCGCGCCCGGCCCCGGCGACGATGCCCATGCCGCCCTCGTGCGGCCCAAGGGCGCGCCGGAAGACGTCGGCCCCATCCCCGAGCTGTGCATCGCCGTGCCAGCCGCCCGCGCCACCGAGACCGTCCATCTCAAGCTCGCCCACGCCGAGCCCTTCGACACCCTGCGCATCGACGACGAGCACTGGGCGCCGCACTACGAAGCCGGCCACGACACGGTGACGAAGCGCTGGTTCGGCTACGACGGCCTCGACAAGCGCCGACTCGACACCGGCGAGGAGCAGATCTACGTCGACCGCGACTTCCGCGGCACCGGCGCCACGCCGCTTGGCATCGACCCCTTCGTGCTCAAGGACGGCCAGCTCTCGATCGTGGCCGACCGGGTCCGGCCCGAGCACAAGTCGGCGCTCGGCAACGCCAGCTTCACGTCCGGGCTGCTTGCCTCCTACAAGTTCTTCAGCCTGCATTACGGCTATGTCGAGCTGCGCGCGCGCATGCCGGTCGGCCAGGCGCTGTGGCCGGCGTTCTGGCTGCTGCCGACCGACCGGCGCTGGCCGCCGGAGCTCGACGTGTTCGAGGTCGCGGGCCAGAAACCCGAACTCATCAAGTTCAACCTGCAATGGTCGGACGCCGAGGGGCGCTGGCTGCGCGCGCCCTGCCAGACCCGCGTGCTCGACGCCGGCCAGACCTTCCACGACTACGGCCTGCTCTGGACCGAGCAGTCGGTGACCTGGTTCATCGACCGTAAGCCGATCGCCACCGCGCCGACGCCCGCGAGCATGCGCACGCCGATGTACGTGCTCATCAATCTCGCGGTCGGCAGCCGGGGCAGTGCCGGCAAGCCCGACGCCACCACGCCCGCGCCGGCCGCCTTCGTCATCGACCATTTCGCGGCCTGGAGTCTCGACGGCGCGCAATGAGGCGGGCGCGGCGGGCAGGCGGCAGCCCTCGGCACCATGCCGACGACGCCGGCTGCCGCGTGCCGGCGAGCGCGTCTTCGCTTGCGCGCGCTCGCCGCAAGGTGCGATCCATCACCACGAGCGCCGAAGGTTGACGCGGACAATCCGGCCCTTGTCCGGCGCGATGCGCCGGCCGGGCCATTCCTCCTTCGATTCCGCGCTGATGAAAAAGACGATCTACAACGTCCAGATATTGCGGCTCATTGCCTCGGCAATGGTGCTGTTCGGCCATGTACAGCACGAGGCCGGCGAAATGCCCTATCTCGATCTAGCCAATTACACGCCGTGGGTGCCGGTGTATTTCGCCGGCGGGGTCGACATCTTTTTCGTGATCAGCGGATTCATCATGTATCTGCTGTCGAAGGAGCAATTCGGCAAGCCGGGCGCCTCGGCCAATTTCCTGTGGCGCCGCATCGCGCGCGTGGCGCCGCCGTACTGGCTGTTCACGACGGCGATGATCGGCTCGGCCATCGTCTTCGCGTCCTACGTCACGCATTCGACGCTCGATCCGCTGCATGTGATCGGCTCGTATTTCTTCGTGCCGGTGCAGAACCCGTATGGCCGCTATTTCCCGGTGCTGATTCTCGGCTGGACGCTCAATTTCGAAATGCTGTTCTATGCGCTGCTCGGAATCGCGCTGCTGTTCAATCGGCGCGCGGGCGTGGCATTTCTATTCGGCTCGATTGCGCTGCTGGGCACGCTCGGCATTGTCGCGCCGCCCGGATCGACGTCATTCGCGTTCTGGTGCAATCCGATCATCTTCGAATTCCTGTTCGGCATCGCCCTGGCGCATTTCCGGCTCGCGGGCATGCGCATCGCGCTGCCGGCGGGCATCGCGCTGGTGGTCGCGGGCGTGGCGGTCATGGTGCTGATGCAGTCCATGGGCATCGCCGCCCATTTCTGGGATTACCGCCCGCTGTGGATGGGCCTGCCGGCGCTGGCGATCTGCTCGGGCTTCGCGCTGGTGGACGAGGCGCCCGAACCGGGGCCGGTCAAGCGCGCGCTGGTGTTCGGCGGCGACGTGTCCTTCGTGCTCTACCTGTCGCACCCGTTCGCGCTGACGCTGGTGTCGATGCTGTGGAAGAAGGCCCATCTCACGCACGCCTGGGGCTATGTGGTGGTGGCCAATCTGTTCTCGGTGGTGGTGGCCTGCGTGCTGCATGTGCTGATCGAGAAGCCGGCGACGACGAGCATCAACCGCTTCGTGAGCCGGCGGCTGGCGCCGCGCCGGGTAGTAGCGGCCGCGGGCTGAGCCGCATGACGTGACGCGGGCGGGTCGAAGCCCGCGCGGCGCTGGTGGTCGGCACAAACCGGTCATCGGCGCCCGGCACGCGATCCGGCGGGCGGGCGCCCCGCTTGCCCGGCACGGGCCGGGCATTTCGCCCGCCCGGGTCCGCGCCCCCCTCGACCGGACCGACGCGGCCACAGAATGGGGGCTTCCGGCGCCGCGTCGCGCAAGGTGGCGCGCGCCGGGCCCCGCAGCAATCCCGCGCGGTGGCGCCCGCCCGACATCACCATGGCCGCCGACTCCTCCTCCCGCCTTTCCTCCGGCAGTACGCCTTCCTCCGCTTCGACCCTGCCGCCCGAGCATGCCGCGCCGGGCGCCGATGGTTCCGCGGCACCCGCCGCGCGGCCCGCGCTCGCCGTGCTCGGCAAGCTCGCGCCCTTCATCGCGCCCTATCGCGCGCGGCTGATGCTCGCCTTCGTGCTGCTGGTGGCGTCGTCGGTGGCGCTGCTGGCGGTGCCGTGGTCCTTCCGTGATCTGGTCGATCGCGGCTTCGTCGCGGGTGGCGCGGTGGGCGGGCATTTTCTCGGGCTGCTTGGCATCGCGGTGCTGTGGGCGGCGCTGATGGCGGCGCGCTTCTACCAGATGAGCTGGCTCGGCGAGCGCGTGACCGCCGACATCCGCGTGGCGGTGCAGCGCCGCATGCTCATGCAGTCGCCCGAGTTCTTCGAGACGACGCGCACGGGCGAGGTGCTGTCGCGGCTCGTCGGCGACACGACGCTCGTGCAGACCGTGGTCGGCTCGTCGATGTCGATGGGGCTGCGCAGCCTGTTCCAGCTCGTCGGTGGCCTCGTGATGCTGGGCGTGACGAGCCCGCGCCTGTTCGGCATCACGGTGGCGCTGCTGGTGGTCGTGGTGCTGCCGCTGATGCTCGCGAGCCGGCGCGTGCGACGGCAGTCGCGCGAATCGCAGGACCGCATCGCCGACAGCGCAGCGCTCGCCGGCGAGGTGCTGGGCGCGATCCAGACCGTGCAGGCCTATGCCCAGGAAGACCGCGAGGCGGCGCGCCATGCCGACTCGGTCGAGCGCAGCTTCGCCACTGCCGTGCGCCGCAGCCGCACGCGCGCGCTGCTCATGGCGGCGATGATCGCCGGCGTGTTCGCGGCGATCGTCTTCGTGCTGTGGCTCGGCGCGCGCGACGTGATCGCCGGCCGCATGAGCCAGGGCGACCTCGCGGCCTTCGTGATGTACGCGGCCTTCGCGGCCGGCTCGGTCGGTGTGCTGGCCGAGGTGTGGAGCGACGTGCAGCGCGCGGCCGGCGCAAGCGAGCGGCTGGCCGAACTGCTCGCGGCCGAGCCGAAAATCACCGCGCCGGCCGATCCCGAGCCTCTCGCGCTCGCGGAGGCGGGACTGTCCGCCCGATCCGCCGCGCCGGACGGACCGGCGCCCGACGCCCTCGCCGCCTTCGATCCGCGCGCGCACCGGCTCTCCAACAGCGCGGCCGAGCCGCTCATCCGCTTCGACGCCGTGCGCTTCCACTACCCGTCGCGGCCGCAGACCGCCGCGCTCGACGGTTTCAGCCTCGACGTGCCGGCGGGCAGCACGGTCGCGCTCGTGGGGCCGAGCGGCGCGGGCAAGTCCACCGTGTTCCAGCTGCTGCTGCGCTTCTACGACATCGAGTCGGGCGCGATCCGCTTCGGCGGCCACGACCTGCGCCGGCTCGACCCGCGCGAGCTGCGCCGCCACATCGGCGTGGTGGCGCAGGAGCCGGTCATCTTCTCGGCCGACGCGCTCGACAACATTCGCTACGGCCGGCCGGAAGCGAGCGAAGCCGAGGTGATCGCCGCCGCGCGCACCGCGCTGGCCGACGAGTTCCTGGCCCGGCTGCCCGAGGGCTACCGCACCTTCCTCGGCGAGCGCGGCGTGCGGCTGTCAGGCGGGCAGAAGCAGCGCATCGCCATCGCGCGCGCGGTGCTCAAGAATCCGCCGGTGCTGCTGCTCGACGAGGCCACGAGCGCGCTCGACACCGAGAGCGAGAAGCTCGTCCAGCAAGGCCTGGAAGCGGCGATGCGCGGCCGCACGACGCTGGTGATCGCGCATCGGCTCAGTACCGTGCGCAAGGCCGACCTGATCGTCGTGGTGGACGGCGGCCGGGTGGTGGAAATGGGACCGCCGGCCGAACTGCTGGCCCAGGGCGGGATGTATGCGCGGCTGGCGGGGATGCAGGTGGCGGGCGAGGACGTCGGCGCCTGATGCTCGGGCACGCGGCCGGCCGCACGCCTGTCCGGCCCGGACGCTCAGCGCACCCGCGCCAGCGTCGGCGCCACCCGCGCCAGCGCGCGCAGGTCGTCGACCGCCACCGTGCCCGGCGCCACGTGCCGGCGCAGCGCAACCAGGCTGCCCGTGACCCGGCCACGCTCGCGGATCGGCACCGCGAGCAGACGATCCTCGCCCTCGGCCTCGGGCGCGAACAGGCGCGGATGGCCGGCCAGTTCCTCGGCCGCGCGCTCGCCGTCGAGTACCACCGGCTGGCCGGTCTCGAACACCCGCCCGGCCAGACCCTCGCCGGGCGACCAGCCGCGCCCCGCCGCCGCGCCGTCGGCGTTGAGGCCGACGCCGAGCGCGAGCCTGAGTCGGCCCTCGTCGTCGGCGCACAGCGCGGCCAGGCCGGCATAGCCCGCTTCGCGGCACAGCGTGGTCAGCACATCGAGGCGGTCGCAGGTGTCGGCGGCGGCAAGCGCGTCGAGCACACGCTGGAGCGCGTCGTCATGAAGCGGCGGCGGTGAAGGCTGATGCAGGCTGGCCATGGCGGATGACTGGCAGTGGACGGGTGACGGCGCCCGCGAACGGGTCATGCTGCCGGCCCGTCAACCGCTTGCGGCGACGCAACAAAGACTAGCCGCAGCGCGTCGGCCCCGACAAGTCGGGAGCCGTCCGGATATCGCCAACGACAAGGTGGAACCCGTCACGTCGCAGGAGAGACGGCTTCACTCCGGCACAGGTAGCTACGTGCAAACGAGCGCTCGAAAACCCGATCAGGGTTTATCGCAGTGCAGCAATCAGCCCCGGGAAACCCGCTGTCGGAATCGTCCCACCGGCGCGTCGGCGCAAGCCGGATGACAGCCCGGGCATGGGACCGGCACAGTCACTGGCCAGAGCGAGGAAAGGAGACCGGCGTGAGATGGGAAGACGGACGCGAGAGCGCCAACGTGGAGGACGCGCGCGGCAGTGGCGGGGGCGGCATCGGTCTGCTGAGCGGCGGGCTGAGTCTCGGGTCGATCGTGGTGGCGCTGGTCGCGGGCTGGGTGTTCGGCATCAATCCGCTCGCGCTGCTCGGGCTCATGAACGAGGCGCCGCGCACGCAGCAGGCGGCGCCGGCGCGGCACCCGCCGGCCGATGACCAGCTCGCGCGCTTCGTCGCGGTGGTGCTGGCCGACACCGAGGATGTGTGGCACGCGCAGTTCCGCGCGCTCGGCCGCGACTACCGCGAGCCGAAGCTGCGCCTGTTCACCGGCCGCGAGCCGACCGCCTGCGGCACCGGCCAGGCGGCGATGGGGCCGTTCTACTGCCCGGCCGACGAGAAGGTGTACATCGACCTCGGCTTCTACGACACGATGCGGCGCCAGCTCGGCGCGCCGGGCGATTTCGCGCAGGCCTACGTGATCGCGCACGAGGTCGGCCATCACGTCCAGCATCTGCTCGGCATCAGCGACAAGGTGCAGTCGATGCGCGCCCGCGCGAGCGAGACCCAAGCCAACGCGCTGAGCGTGCGGCTCGAGTTGCAGGCCGACTGCCTGGCGGGGCTGTGGGCGCATCACGCCGAGCGCACGAAGCATCTGCTCGAACCCGGCGACATCGACGAGGCGCTCAACGCGGCGACCCAGATCGGCGACGACACGCTCCAGCACCACGCGCGGGGCACGGTGGTGCCCGAGAGCTTCACCCACGGCAGCGGCAAGCAGCGGCTGACCTGGTTCCGCAAGGGTTTCGAGACCGGCCGGCTCGGCGACTGCGACACCTTCCGCAAGGGCGCGGTCTAGCGCGGCGGCGGGCGCCGCACTTGCCGCACTTGCCTCGCGCGCGGCGCCGGTCGTGCCTGCCGCAACCGCCGCTGCGCCCTCACTCCGCCTCGGCCAGCCCCGACAGCGAGCGCTCCAGGCTAGCGACGCTCGGGTTCTCGACGAAGACGCAGCGCTTGCCCGTCCGCTTGCAATGGTCCTTCACGCGCCAGTAGGCGGCATGGCTGATGCAGCCGGTCTGGCAGATGACGAGGTCGGCGGCGGCGAGGCAGCTGTCGAGCCGGGCCTGGCGGTCCTCCACGCCGCCGTCGTGATGCAGGAAGCGCGCGCCGCTGCCCTCGATGGTTTCGCGGTAGCGCGCGACATGGTTGGCATAGCCGCCGACGCACAGCACGGCACGGTCGCGCAGCGGCACGGCGACGGTGACTGGCGCCGGCCGGAACGTGAGGGGCGCCGCGCCATCCCGCGTCGAGCCGGTGGCAGCCGCCTCGCCGCCGCTCCGCCCCGCCGCGCCTGCGGCGTCGGCGCGCGCCGACGGCGCCTCGTCGCGCGCGCGGGCCGGTGCGTGCCGCCGCTCCCGTTCGCCGGCCTGCTGCAATTCGTCGCGCGCACGGGTCAGCGCGGCGCGCAGTTCGTCCAGCTCGCGTGCCTGGGCGGCAAGGCGGTTGTCCTGCTCGCGGCAGCGTTCCCAGAGCTGGCGCGCGCGCTCGCCGAGGCGCTGGCGCGATTCGAGATCGGGAATGCTCGCGCGCAGCTCGGCCAGCTCGGCCTCGAGCGTGGCGACGGCGCTGGTGCGCATGACGGCGTCGGCGCGCAGGCGCATCAGCTCGGCGTTGGCGCGTTCCAGCTCGACGGCACGTTCGCGCAGCAGCGCGGTGCTGCGGTCGCGCAGCGCGACGAGTTCGGCGTCGAGCGCGGCGCGTTCGGCCAGCACGCGGCGGTGGCTGGCGCGATCGACGCGCTCGCTCGCGCCGACCTGGTGCTGGACCATGTGGATGTCGCGGCAGATGCGCTCCTGCAGCAGCACGTCGCAGCGCGGATGCGTGAGCGCGACCCACAGCGCCGCCGCCACCTCGGTGGCCTCGTCCACCGACCTGCGCCAGCGCTCGGCCAGCGCCTCGGTGGTCTTGAGCGCCGCCCACTGGCGGATGACGAGCGCGTGGCGCCGGTCGAGATCGCGCTGCATCGCTTCCGACAGCCGGTTGCGCGAGCGGCATTCGGCCACCGCGCCGACGTGGATCTCGTAGTCGTCGCCCATCACGGTGCCGCCGGTCGCCTTGCCGACGAGCTTGCGCAGCGCGTCGAGGCCGAAGCACACGCCGACGAGGGCGCAGTGCGTCTCTGTCGGCAGCTCCCACAGGCGGTGGCGGCGCGAGCCGGCGGGGGCGGGAGGATCATCGTCGTGGTCGTCGGCGCCGCGCGGCGCCGACGCCTCGTGGTCGGCGTCATCGGCAGCGCGCAGGCCGGCGGGCCAGAACGGCGCGCCGGGGCCTTGCGGCGCGCGCGCCGCGAACAGGCCGTGAGCGGGATGGGGCGCGGCAACAGCCAGCAGGCCGAGCGGCAGCCGCGAGTCGTGATCGCACATGGATTCGCCTCCGTGAACCTTTCGAGCGGACAAGGCCCGCGCTGGCGTCCGGCTTGCGCGGTGCGGGATGGGCCGGCGCGGCAGCGCGACAAGCCCGTTGGCAGGCAATCTAGATGCGAACGATTCTCATTGCAAGCCTCTTGCGCCGGTCGGCCTCGACCGCCGCTCGACCAGCGGTGACACGGCGTATCGAAGGGCGGGCGGGTGTTACCGCCCGTCACCGCACTTCACCCGCGCGCCGCGCGGGCTGCCTAGACTCCGCGCCCCGAGGTCGCCCGACCCGCCAACAACAAGGAGAGCCGCATGAACCGATTCCTGCAACGCAGCACCCTCGCCCTCGCCACCGTGGCCGTGCTCGCCACCGGCTGCGCCAACATGAACGAGACCCAGTCCAACACCGCCAAGGGCGCGGGCGCGGGTGCCGCCGCTGGCGCCGCGATCGGCGCGCTCACGGCCGGCGGCCACACCGGCCGCAGCGCCGTCACCGGCGCCGCCGTGGGCGCGGGCGTGGGCGCGCTCGGCGCCTACATCTGGTCGAACCGCATGGAGCAGCAGCGCCAGTCGATGCAGCGCGCCACCGAAGGCACCGGCGTGGCCGTGACCAAGACCGCCGACAACCAGCTCAAGCTCGACATCCCGAGCGACATCTCCTTCGAGACCGGCCGCGCCGACATCGAACCCGACTTCCGCCGCGTGCTCGACCAGTTCGCCACCGGCCTGCGCCAGAACCCGACCGCGACGGTGCGCGTCATCGGCCATACCGACAGCACCGGCAGCGACGCCATCAACGACCCGCTCAGCCTCAACCGCGCCAACAGCGTGCGCGACTACCTGATCGACCGGGGCGCGAACGGCGCCAACATCGCCACCAGCGGACGCGGCTCGCACGAGCCGATCGCCAGCAACACCACCGAGGCCGGCCGCGCACGCAACCGGCGCGTCGAGATCTTCATGGGCGAACAGCAGGCTGCGCACTGACAAGGCAAGGCGCGCGCGGGCGGGCCGTCCGGCGCAATGCCGGCGCCCGCCCGCCGCATTTCGGCGCAACGCCGGCCTGGCGCAACGGTCAGACTGACGCGCGCACGAAAGTTGCCAGCACACATCCAGCCGGGGGACACTCGCGGGCTTTTTTTCCTGCAAAGCCCGGCCCTCGGCGGCCCGGAGTGACCGCCCATGAAGCAATACCTCGACCTCATCCGCCGCATCCTCGACGAGGGCAGCGACCGCCCCGACCGCACCGGCACCGGCACGCGCGCCGTGTTCGGCCACCAGATGCGCTTCGACCTGAGCGAGGGCTTCCCGCTCGTCACGACCAAGAAGCTGCATGTGCGCAGCATCTTCATCGAGCTGCTCTGGTTCCTGCGCGGCGACACCAACGTCAAATGGCTGCACGACCACAAGGTCAGCATCTGGGACGAATGGGCCGACAAAAACGGCGACCTCGGCCCGGTGTACGGCAAGCAATGGCGCGACTGGGTCACGGCCGACGGCCGCCACATCGACCAGATCGCCGACCTCATCGCGACCATCAAACGCGATCCCAACTCGCGCCGCCAGCTCGTCAGCGCCTGGAACCCCGGCGACCTGCCCGACATGAAGCTCGCGCCCTGCCACTGCCTGTTCCAGACGGCGGTCATCGACGGCAAGCTGCATCTCCAGCTCTACCAGCGCTCCTGCGACGTGTTCCTGGGCGTGCCGTTCAACATCGCGAGCTATGCGCTGCTGCTCATGCTGATCGCGCACCAGTGCGACCTTGAGCCGGGCAGCTTCGTGTGGACCGGCGGCGACGTGCACCTCTACAGCAACCATCTCGACCAGGCCCGGCTGCAACTCATGCGCGAGCCCTATCCGCTGCCCAGGCTCGTCATCAAGCGCAAGCCCGACAGCATCGACGGCTACGAGTACGAGGATTTCGAGCTGGTGGGCTACGAGGCGCATCCGCACATCAAGGGCGCGGTGGCGATCTGATGGGCGCGCCGCATTTCATGACGGCCACGCGCCGCGCGCGGACCGCAAGCACCTTCACGTCGCCGGGAGCCGCGCAATGACCACGCTCTCCGTCATCGTCGCCGTCGCGCGCAACGGCATCATCGGCCGCGACAACACCCTGCCCTGGCGCCTGCCGGCCGACCTGAAGCACTTCAGGGCGACGACCATGGGCGCGCCCATCGTCATGGGCCGCAACACCTGGGAATCGCTCGGCCGGCCGTTGCCGGGGCGCCGCCACATCGTCGTGAGCCGCAACCGCGATTACGTGGCGGCGGGTGCCGAGGTGGTCGCATCGCTCGACGCGGCGCTGGCGCTCGTGGCCGAGGTTCCCGAAGTGTTCGTGATCGGCGGGGCGCAGCTCTATGCCCTCGCCTTCCCGCGCGCGCAGCGCTTCGTCATCACCGAGGTGGCGCTGGAGCCGGAAGGCGATACCCGCCTGCCGCCCTTGCCCGCCGGGCTGGTGGAAACAAGCCGCGAAACGCATCCGGCCGACGCCGAAACCGGCGCGCCCGCGCACGCCTTCGTCGAGTACCGGCGCGGCTGAGGCGTCCGGGCGCCGTCAGCCGGCGGCGGTCCGCCGCCTCACACCCGCGCGTCGAAGGCCGCCATCGCCCGCGCGTCGGCATGCCGGTCGAGCCAGCGCACGAACTCCTCCGGCGGCATCGCGGGCGCGAACAGCCAGCCCTGGGCGCAATCGCAGCCAAGCTCGCGCAACAGCAAGGCCGTGGCCTCGTCCTCCACGCCTTCGGCCACGGTGGAAAGACCGAGCGTGCGCGCGAGCTGGAGCGTGCTCTGCACCATCGCGCGCGCGGTGCGGTCGTGCATCGCCTGCTGCACGAAGCTGCGATCGAGCTTCAGCTCGGAGAACGGCAGCCGGTAGAGCTGGTCGAGCGTCGAATGGCCGGTGCCGAAATCGTCGATCGACAGCCGGAAGCCGCGCATGCGCAGCCGCGCCACATTGCCGGCCGCGATCGCCGACTGCACCGCCGCCGCGCTCTCGGTGATCTCGAACATCAGGTGCTCGCGACCGATGCCGGCTGCTTCCACCGCCGCCGACAACCGGGGCAGCGCCTCGGCCGCCGCGATGCTGTCGAGCGCGAGATTGAGCGCGACCACGAAAGGCTCCCGGCGCGCGAGGATGGCCGGCAGCGCGCGGCCGAGCTGGCCGACCATCGTGAGGGTCGTCTCCAGCTCGCGGCCGTCGCTCGCCACCTGATGCCAGAACTGGCCCGGCAGCATCACGCCGCCGGCGCCGAGGTCGAGCCGCGCGAGCGCCTCGGCGCCCACCACGGCGCCCGTGGCCAGCTCGATCTTGGGCTGGAGCCAGGCCACGACCGCGCCGCGTTCCAGCGCGGCGCGCAGCTCGCTCACGTCGATGCAGGTGTCGGCGCCGGCATCGTCGGGCAGCAGCAGGCTGTCGCCAGCGAGCAGGCGCCAGCGCATGAAGATGTCGGCGAGGTCGGCGCTGGCGAGCGGCTTGGCCCAGGTGCCGAGCAGGCGCCGGCTGTCCCCGCCGCCGAGCAGCGAGGCCGAGCGCAGCACATCGGCGTCGTGCGCGCTGAGCAGGGCGATGGCGCCACGCGGGTTGGCGGTGTCGAAATGACGCACGAGTTCGAGCCCGTCCATGCCCGGCATGTCGAGGTCGCACAGCGCGAGCCAGGCTTCGTCGCCGTGGTCGTGGAGCCAGGCGAGCGCGGCGTTGCCATCCTCGGCTTCGGCCACGTCGGCGGCGCCGGCCGCGCGCAGCTGACGGGCCAGCGTGCGGCGCTGGAAACGGTCGTCATCGACGACGAGAACCTTCGCGGAATCGGCCGGGCGTGCGGACATGTTCTTGGTCTTCGGGGGGGGCGAGAGGGCAATGCGACGGCGTCAGCCGGAACGGTCATCGCCGCGACCGGGGCGGCGCACGGGCAGCGCGGTGCGCAGGCGCTCGAAGTTGGCGATCAGGTCCGACACCTGCGCGGCGATGCGGGCCTCGCGCGCGGGCGCGCCGGGCTGCGTGGCGACCGGCGATCCGCCGGTGGGCGCGGTCGGCACGGGTGGCGGCGCGAGCCGCGCGGCCGGGAGCGACGCGGCCGGCGAGCCGCCGGCGACCGGCGGCTGGGTGTCGAAGCCGTCGACGCGCAGCATCGCCCGCACATGCGGGCCGACGATGCGGGTGAAGTCGGCGGTGACGAGGGCGGTCTCGGGCCGGGCACCGGGCAAGGTGGCGCCGGGCACGGCCTGCTCCTCGATGCGCGCGGCGGCCTCGGCCAGATGGCCGGCGCCGATCACGCGCGCCGCGCCCTTGAGCCGGTGCGCGGCGCGGCGCATCGCCTCGGTATCGCCACCGGCGGCGGCGCGGCGCACGGCGTCGAGGTCGGCCAGCGCCGATTCGACGAACTCGCTCGCCACTTCGCTCACCTGGTCGGGATCGCCGCCGGCCGCGTCGAGCAGGCGGCGCGGCTCGTAGAGCATGGCGTCGCGCGGCAGCGGCGGCGCGAAGGCGATCGGCGGGATGTTGAGCGGCTGGGTCGCGCGCGGCGTGGCCGGGCCGAAGGCCGTGGTCTTGCGCGGCAGCGGCGGGCCGAGCCAGCGTTCGAGCTTGGCGCGCAGACCGGCCAGCTCGGCGGGCTTGGTGAGCACGTCGTCCATGCCGGCCGCGAGGCAGGCGTCGATCGCCTCGCGGTGGATGTTGGCCGTGAAGCCGAGCAGCGGCGTGCGGCCGAGCTTGTTGCGCTTCTCGTGGGCGCGCAGCCGGCGCGCGAATTCATAGCCGTCCATGCCCGGCATCTGGCAGTCGGAAATCACCAGCCGCCAGCGCCGCTGGCCGAAGGCTTCGAGCGCGCGCGCGCCGTTCTCGGCGCAATCGGCCACGTGGCCCAGCACGCGCAGCTGCTGGCGCAGCAGGCGCAGGTTGGTCGGATGGTCGTCCACCACGAGGATTTCGGGCTCGGCCGGCTCGGCCGGCGCGCCGCCGCGCTCGGCTTCCATGCCGATGGCTTCCATCACGTTGGTGCGCGTGAAGGCGTCGAGGCTGTTGACCGCGCCGCCCGCCACCACCGGCAGTTCGACGGTGAGCGTGATCTGGGTGCCGGTGCCGAGCCGGCTCTGCACGTCGATGCGCCCGCCCATCAGCTCGGCGATGCGGCGGCTGATGGCGAGGCCCAGGCCGGTGCCGCCGAATTCGCGCGTGGTGGCCGAGTCGGCCTGCTCGAAGGGGCGGAACAGCTTGGCGACGGTCTCGGGCGCCATGCCGATGCCGGTGTCGCTCACCGCGATGCGCAGGCGCTGGCGCCGCACGCCGCGCGCGTCGTGCTCGACCGGCTCGGCGCTCACGCGCAGGCTGACCGTGCCCTCGCGCGTGAACTTGACCGCGTTGCTGAGGAAGTTGCTGAGGATCTGGCGCAGCCGGTGGCCGTCGACCAGATGGGTCGGCTCCAGCAGGCCGTCGTCGAGATGGCATTCGAGCCGCACGCCCTTCTCGCGCGCGCTGGCCTCGAACACGCGGGCCACGTTGCGCGCCAGGTCGGCGAGCGCGAAGGGCTCGGGCGCGAGCATGAGCTTGCCGGCCTCGATCTTGGAAAAGTCGAGCACGTCGTCGATGAGCACCAGCAGCGAGGCGCTGGCCTCGCGCACGAGGGCGACGGTCTCGCGCTGGCGGTCGTCGAGCTTCGTCATGCTCAGCAGTTCGAGCATGCCGATGATGGCGTTCATCGGCGTGCGGATCTCGTGGCTGATGGTGGCCAGGAAGCTGCTCTTCGAGCGCGAGCCGGCCTCGGCCGCGTCGCGCGCGGCTTCGAGCGCGGCCTTGGCGCGCAGCCGCTCGCTGATGTCGCGCAGGAAGATCGCGTACGGCGCGCCGCGCTCGTCGCGCAGCCGCGCGATCGCCACTTCCACCGGCAGGGTGCTGCCATCGTCGCGGCGCAGCTGCTGCTCGAAGCGCAGCCGCGTGCCGCGCGCGCCGACCCAGGTCTCGAACTCGTCGGCGGGCGGGTTGGCGCGCGGCGTGGCGAGCGGCGCAAGCGCGTCGAGCAGCGAGCGGTCCTTGACGTCGGCGCCGGCGGCGATGCCGAGCAGCGCCTCGGCGGCGGCGTTGAGTTCGAGGATGAGCCCGGCGCGATCGACCATCACATAGCCGTCGGTGGCCACGCGGATGAGCGCGCCCATGCGGCGGCGCTCGATGTCGAGCTGGCGCGCCTGCTGGCGCATGCGGGCTTCGAGGTCGTCATGCGCCTCGGCCAGCAGACGCTGGGCGCGGCGCGCGCGCGCGCAATGGGCGAGATCGGTGAAGCGGCTGGCGACGAAGATGCCGCTCATCGCGGCGAGCATGAGGGCATCGGGATCGAGCCAGCGTCGCGTGGCGATCGCGCCGAGCGCGGCCCAGGCGAGCAGCGCGGCCAGTCCGGCGCCGAGGCCGCTCCAGCTCGTGTCGCCGAGGGCGCGGGTCCAGCCGCGCTCGCTGGCCGGTGGCGGCGCGAGCCGCGGCCAGCCCGCGACGCCGGCGAAGGTGATGACGCAGGCGAGCGGGACCAGGAGGAGCAGGTGGTCTTGAAGCATGGCTGAGGGTTGAAGCTGGGCCTGCCGATTGTCCCGAGCGAGCGCCCGCCACCATGCGCCGAACAGGGGCGCGGTCCGGGCACTGTTTCCGGCATCCGGCGCGCGGATCGCGGCATGCCGGCGCGCCTCAGCGCGCGGCCGGCGTGCCCGGGGCAGTCGCGCCCGGACCAGCCGGATTGCCCGGCGCGCCCGCCCCGACCCGCCCGCCCGGCCCGTGCGCCGATGCTCCGGCGGGTGGCGCCGCCGCCTGCACGATGGCGTCGGCCAGCGCGGCCGCGAGGCAGGCATAGCTCTCGTCGTTCATGTGCAGCGAATCGGGCGCGAGCAGGCTGGCGTACTGCTCGCCGGCGTGCTCGGCCCATTGCCGCATCAGCTCGAAGCGGCGGAACACCGGCACGCCCTCGCGCTGGGCCATGCGGTCGAACCAGCCGAGCATGCGCTGGGTGCCGGGCGAGCCGGTCACGCGCGGCGCGTATTGCAGGTCCATCAGCACGAGGTCGATGCCATGGGCGCGGATGCGCGCGACGCCGTCCTCGGCCAGGCGACTGAAGCTGTCGAAATCCAGCTCGCGCAGCAGCGCGTTGGTGCCGAGCTGCCAGATCACGAGCTGCGGTCCGTCCTGGAACACGTCGCGCTCGAAGCGCTCGACCTCCTCCTGCACGTCCTGCCCGTTCACGCCCTTGTTGATGACGCGCACGGCCTTGCCCGGGAGCCGGCGCGTCAGCTCGACGCCGAGCCGGCTCGGATAGGTAGCGGCGATGCTGGTCGCGCCCGCGCCCGCCGTGGTGGACGAACCGAGCGCGACGATGGTGAGCGGCTCGCGCCCGGCCAGACGCGCGGCGGTGATCGGCAGCCGGCCGAGCGGCGCCGGCCGGCCGATGCCGCTGCAATGCGGCTCGGGTGGACGCACGACGGCGGCCGGGCTGGGCGCCGCGGCCGGCACCGTGGGCGCGGTGCCCGGCGGCGCGGGAATGCGCGGCGCATCCTGCGGCGCGACGGGCGGCGCGGGCGAGGGCGTGGGGCCGGCGGCGGGAAGTGGCGTGCCACCCTGCTCCGTTGGCGATGGCGGACCGCCGGGCAAGGTGGCGGGCGACGCACCGGCCGGGCCGGCGGCGGCGCCCGGCGCGCCGTCCTGCGCTCGGGCCGGCGCGGCGGCGAGCAGCGCCGCGCAGGAGAACGCGGTGGCGAGATGGCTGAGGCGGCGTCGGTTCATGCGCGGTCCTCGTGGAGGTTCTCGGGGAATCGGCGTGGCGTGGCGGCCGGCCACGGGCGGGCGGGTCAGGGGCTGTCGAGCGCCATCTCGACGAGGGCGGCGAGCTGGCCGCCGACGCAGGCGTCGATCGCGAGCTTGTCGGCGCGCGCGCGGCCCACATCCTCGGGATGCAGCGAGAAGCTGCCGTTCTCGAACCAGTGCTGCATCAGCTCGTGACGGCGCAGATAGGGCAGATCGTGGCTGCGCGCGATCCAGCGCAGGTAGGCGCGGTAGGGCGCGGTGTTGATGAACAGCGCCGTCGCGGCGCCGTACTGCATGTCCACCAGCACCACGTCGATGCGGCGCTTCGCGAGCCGGTCGAGCGCGGCCTCGATGTCGGCGCCGAACTCCGGCACCGGCCGGCCCTGGCGGATGTCGGCGATGCCGATCTGCCAGACCAGCAGCGCGGGCGCCTCGCGCAGCACATCGCTGTCGATGATGCGGCGCGCGTCGGCCACCGTGCCGCCGGGCCGCGCGATGGTGCTCACGTCGATGCGCCGGCCCGGATGCGCGGCTTGCAATGCGACGGCGAAGCGGCCGGGCCAGGCGAGGTCGGGCGGGGTGTCGGGCAGGCGGGCGCTGTGGGTGCCGGGGCGGGCGTCGGCCTCGGCGCCGAGGCGGCCGGCGTCCTCGCGCGGCACCGCGCCGAGGGCCGAACCGGCGCCGAGCACGATCACCTTCACGGTGTCGCGCCCGCGCAGCGCGGTGCTCAGGCGCGGCAGCGGCGAATCGGTGGCGAGCAGATCGACCGGCGCCGAGCATTCGGCCGGCAGGCCGGGCGCGGCATGCGCGGGCGGCGGCCGCAGCAGCCAGAAGGCGGCGCCGAGCATGAGGCAGGACAGGGCAAGGCCGCGTCGGGTCATGGGCGTGCTCCGGCGATGTCGGACGGCAGGGCGGCGGAACGGGGCTGGATCGGGTTGGGGCCAGTCGCGTCGGCTCCGCTGGCGGCAGAAGGCGTGGTGGTCGGCGCGATGGCGGTCGTCGCAGACGACGCCGCGGTGACCGTGGATGGCATGGCAGCGGCGGGCGACGCCGCTGCCGACGCGTCCGCGACCGGCACCGCCGCCCCGCCGTCCCGCACCGCCACCGCCTCCCGCGCTCCGCCCTTCTTCTTGCCGGCCGCGCCGTACCAGTCGATCAGCGCCGCCAGCGCGCACATGGCGGCGATGCCGACGCCGCTGCACAGCGCCTGCGCCGCGAGGCTGGCATCGACCTCCACCAGCACGAACTGCATGAAGAACGACAGGTAGATGCCGAAGCAGAACACGTACAGCGACTGCCGCCCGCACACGAGGATCGGCCGCACCCGCCGCCGCGCGAGAAAGCGCGCATTGGCCGGAATCAGCCCCGACGCGAGGTAGGCGATGGCGAGAAAGTGCGTAAGCCGCGTCAGCCCGAGATTGGTCTTGTCGATCGGATAGATGAGGTTGCCGAGCCAGATCGGCAGCGCATCCTCCAGCGCGCGCACATGCCAGGTCAGCACCACCGCGAGCGAGAACAGCAGCCAGCCCGCCGCGAGCCACGCCACCCAGCGCCGCCAGCGGAAGGCCTCGCCCAGCGCCTGCGGCGCCGCCGCGCACACCGCGCCCAGCACGAACAGCAGCTGCCACGCGAACGGGTTGAAGAACCAGCCGCCCTCGCCCGGAAAGGCCGGCAGGTTCCAGCCGAAGCCGCGCGCCGCCGCGTAGACGGCCACCGAAATCGCCAGCAGCCAGCGCGGCCGCCAGCCGATCAGCGCCAGCATCAGCGGGAAGGCGCACAGCAGCACGATGTACAGCGGCAGCACATCCAGATTGGCCGGCTTGAAGCGCAGCAGCAGCGCCTCGACCAGCGCGATGTGCGGCGCCTTGAGGAATTCGTTGAGGTTGAGTTCATCGACGAATGCCGGATTGCCATAGCGCGTCGCCACGAAGGCCACCTCGGCAATGAAGAACATCAGCAGCACGAGATGGGCGACGTACAGCGTCCACGCCCGCTGCCACACATGCGCCGATGCCCACGGCAGGCCGTTGCGCTGCCAGGCCCGGCCATAGGCGATCGCGGCCGAATAACCGGAAATGAAAATGAAGATTTCGGTCGCGTCGCTGAAGCCCCAGTTGCGCGGCGTGAGCCATGCAAACAGGTTGCCCGGCACATGGTCGAGAAAGATGAACCACAGCGCCAGCCCGCGAAAGAAGTCGAGGCGCGGGTCGCGACCGGGAAACACGCGGTCGAGTTGCAAGCGCTTGCGGGCGGGTGAGTTGTCGGTCACGGGAGGCGGGCGATGTGAGGCCCGCGCGGCACGCGGCGTCGCGGGAGACGGCGTCGCGGCGGCGGGTTGACGCGGATGCTCGCCGGGGGACGCGGGACGGGCTGTCGGACGGCGGCGCGGGCGGGCGTCGGCCGGTGTCGCACGGGGCGCGACCGGGCTGCGGCCCGTGTCTGCGGGCGACTGGCGCGCCGCCGGTTCGCCGCGTGCCGTGACCTGCCGCGCGGCGGTACGGGCAAGTTGCCCGGTCCCGGCTGGGCGCCCTCCCCTCGGCGGCGCCGGCCGGCCCGCCTAGCCTCGTCGGCGACATCAATGCGACCACCCGGTCCGGAGGAGACGGCAATGAAGAAGAACACCTGGCTGACCATCGCGGCGCTGGCCTGCACGTTCGGCGCGGGCGCGGCGGCGCAATCGGGCGATCTGGCGGAGATCAGGCAGCGCGGCAGCCTGAGCGTGGCGGTGTACCGCGATTTCGCGCCCTTCTCGCAGGACGGCAAGGGCATCGACATCGACATCGCCAATGCGCTCGCGGGCGCGATCGGCGTGCGCGCCGAGGTGCGCGACTACGACGCCAGCGAAAGCATGGACGACGACCTGCGCCTGATGGTGTGGAAGGGCGGCAACGGCGCGATCGGCCCGCGCCCGTCGGACGTGATGCTGCATGTGCCGGTGGACGCCGCCTTCGCCGCGCGCAATCCGCAGGTGAGCATCTCGGCGCCCTACTACCGCGAGACGCTGGCGGTCGCGCGCAGCATCGAGGCGCTGCCGCCGCTGACGAACATGCTCGTGGTCGAGGGCCAGCCGGTGGGCGTGGAGGTGGACTCGATCACCGACATGGCGCTCATGTCGCACGACGGCGGACGCTACCGCCCGACGGTGCGGCACTACCTCGACATCGAGAAGGCCGAGGCCGATCTGCGCGGCGGCGCGATCGTCGCCTTCTTCGGCACGCGCAGCCAGGTCGAGCCGATGGTGGCGGCCGCCGGCACCGGCTTCGCGATGAGCGTGACGCCGCCGATGGCCGGACTGCCGCAGGCGGGCTGGAGCCACGGCATCGCCGTCAAGGCCGACCGCGCCGAGCTGGGCGAGGCGCTCGGCCGCGCGATGCAGACGCTGGAGGCCGACGGCACGCTCGACCGCATCTTCCGCGCGCATGGCGTGACGCGGGTGAAGCCGCTGTGAGCCGGCTCGCCCTGCTGACCGGACGCGACGTCGCGTGTCGCGGCGCACTTGGCGGTACCCGCCCGACGCGCATCGCCGCCGCCCTGCTGGCCTGCCTCGCCGCCGGCCTTGCCCAGCCACCCGCCGCCCGCGCCGATGACGCCGCCGACTGGCCCGGCTACGGCCGCACGCCCGACAACCGGCGCCACTCCCCCGTCACCGAGATCACGCCCGCCAACGTCGGCCGGCTGGTGCCCAAATGGATCTACCAGACCGGCATCGACGGCAGCTTCCAGACCAGCCCGGTCGTCATCGACGGCGTGGTCTATCTCTCGACGCCGCGCAACAACGTGGTCGCGCTCGACGGCATCACCGGCGAGCCGCGCTGGAAGTACGGTCACCGCATGCAGACCGACGACCTGTGCTGCGGCACGCACAACCGCGGCGTCGCGGTGGGCGACGGCCGCGTGTACGAGATCACCGCCGACGCCCGGCTGATCGCGCTCGATCAGGCCACGGGCCGGCCGCTGTGGGACGTCCCGGTACACGACCCCGGCACCGGCGCCCCCGACGCGCCCGAGCAGGTGCGCAACGCCGACCGCCTGCCCGCCGCCACCGTCGCCGGCTGGCGCCGCTACAGCGGCATCGCGGCGCCGCTGTTCCATGACGGGCTGGTCATCGTCGGCACCAGCGGCTCGGGCTACACCAGCCGCTTCTCCGACCAGGAGCGCGGCCTCCAGACCATCGGCCGGGCCGGCCCGCGCGAAGGCTCGCGCGCCTTCGTCTCGGCCTACGCGGCCGACACCGGTCGGCTCGTGTGGCGCTGGTACTCCACGGCCGACCACGGCTGGGAAGGCGGCTTCGTCGAGCGCACGTCGATGGGCGATCCGCTCGACCGCGACCTCGCCACCGAGCGCGCCAACGCCGACCGCTACCGCGATGCCTGGAAGCGCGGCGGCGGCTCGATCCATTCCACGCCCGCGCTCGACGCCGAGGCCGGCCTGCTCTACGTCGGCACCGGCAATGCCGCGCCCTATGCCGACCTCTACCGCCCCGGCGACAACCTCTACACCGCCTCGCTCGTGGCGCTGGACGTGAAGACCGGCGCGCTGCGCTGGTTCCACCAGATCACGCCGCACGACATCTGGGGCTATGACGTGGCCGCCGCGCCTATCCTGCTCGACGTGCCGGTCGGCGAGGCGCGGGTGCCGGGCGTGGCGGTCGCCACCAAGTCGGGCTGGGTCTACTTCTTCGACCGGCGCACCGGCGCGCTGCTGCGCCGCTCCGAAGGCTTCGTGCCGCAGACGCGGCTGTTCCCGCGCCCGCGCGACGAGACCGGCGTGATCGCCGTGCCCGGCGAGGCCGGCGGCGCCAACTGGCAGCCGGGCTCCTACAGCCCGCGCACCGGCTGGCTCTACATCACCGGCAGCCACTTCCCGAGCCGCTTCGCGCTCGAAACCGACGCCGACGGCAACCGCGTGAACGTGCTGACCTTCCCGAAGCAGAACGAAAGCTGGGGCACGGTCAGCGCCATCGACCCGGCGACCGGCCGGCTCGTCTGGCAGCAGCGCCTGGCGCGGCCCTTTGCCGGCGGCGTGACGACCACGGCGGGCGGGCTTGCCTTCATCGGCGAGGCCGACGGCTACTTCACCGCCCGCGACGCCCGCACCGGCGCGCGGCTGTGGCGCTTCCAGACCGGCGCCGGCGTGGGCGCGCCGGCCGTCGTGTACGAGGCCGGCGGACATGAGTACGTGCTGGTCGCGGCGGGCGGCAACCGGCTGTTCGACAACGCGCCGGGCAATGCGGTGATCGCCTTCGGCCTGCCGGACGCGCCGGAGTCGCCGGCGCCGCGCTGACAGGAGATGCGCCGGGCTGCAAAGGCTTGCAGTCCGGCCACCTCTCACCGCGCCTCGCCCGCCGCCCCGCCCTCCGGCACCCACACCATCGAGCCGTCGGGCATGCGCCAGGCGCTGCCGGCGCGCACGCCCTGGCCCTTGCCGCCGGCGCCGTCGGCCTCGTAGCGCTCGATGCGGCCGGCGCTGCGCACGACGATGCTCATGTCGGGCTTGCCAGGGTTGCGGATGACGGTCACATCCTCGCCGCCGAACAGGTTGAGCGGCTGGTTGGCGACCGTCACGAACAGCGCCGCGATGATCACGAGGAAGACATCGACGAGATTGACGACCGACAGCAGCGGATCGTCCTCTTCCAGCGATTCGTCGAGGCGGTTTCTCATGCGGCCGCTCCTTGGGCGAGCGTCGACGCGAGCGACGGCGCGGCCTCCGCCGGGGCCGGCCCCGCGTCGGGCTCGGCGGCAGGCGCGGCGGCCTCCGCGCGCGCCAGCGCCGCCAGCTCGTCGGCATACCAGCGCCGCCGCACCTGGGCGATGCAATGCGTGATCGAGGCCGCGAGCAGCGCGAGGATCACCGCCGAGAACGCGACCGTCAGGCTGCGCGCGACCGCCGCCATCTGGCCCTCGCCGAGCGCATGCAGCGCCGGGCCCATCGGGATCATCGTGGCGACGAGGCCGAGCATCGGCGCGACGCGCGCCGCGAGCCGCACCGGCTCCAGCCGCCGCAGCGCCTCGGCTTCGAGCGCGTCGGCGCCCAGATCGGGCCGCTGCCGCGCGAACGCGGTCAGCTCGAAACCGCCCGCCTGCCCGCGCCGCCGCTGCGCCGCCTGCCAGCCGAAGCGCCCGAGCGACCAGAAGGCATGGGCGAACAGCGCGAGCACCGCGAGCAGCACCGGCAGCAGGAAGAGCTGGGCCAGCGCGAACATGCCCTCCTCGATCGGCGCGCTCATGCCCGCACCTCGCGCGCGTCGCCATTGCGCGTGCCGCCGCCTCCCGCGCCACCACCCGCCGCGCCGCGCGATCCACCGCCCGCCGCCGCGCGCGCGCCGCGCCGCGCCTGCCACCACGCACCCGCGCCGGCCACGGCGACGAGCGCCGCGAGCATCGCGGCCGTCGGCGCCAGCGGCATGCCCGCCGGCCGCGCGACCGGCGCGAGCCGCTGGCCCTCGACCGCTTCCGTCGCCACCCCGAAGCCGCGGCCCGTCACGTCGCGCTCGGCGGTGTGGTGGCCGGTGCGCAGGAACTCGGCCGCGTCGGGATCGCCCTCGTCGGCGGCGCGCCGGAACCATTCGCGCGCCGCCGCCTCGTCGCGGGCCACGCCGCGCCCGAGCTGCAGCGCGCTCGCGTAATGCACTTTCGCGACGGTGGCGTAGCCGTCGCTGCCGCTTTCGGCGGCCTGCCTGAGCAGCGCGGTCGCGCGCGCCGGGTCGGGCGCCACGCCGATGCCCTGCTCCAGCAGCAGCGCCTTCCAGATCATCGCGCCCGCGTAGCCGGCGGCGATGCACTTGTCGTAGATGAGATGGGCCGACTCGTGGTCGCCGCATTTCTCGGCGAAGTAGCCGCTGGCGCAGACCTGCATGCTGGCCGGACGCGCGAGCGCGGCCTCGATGCCGAGGTCGCTGGTGATCGGCTCGCCGTTGGCATCGAGCTGCATGCGCGGCTGGCCGCAGAAGCGCTCGGCGCGCGCGGGCACCGGCAGCAGGGCCGCGAGCAGCGCGGTGCCGGCCAGCAGCGCGCGGGCGGGGATTGGTGGCATGGGCTTTCCTTTCGGGCAGGGAACGGACGGCAGTCTTGCCGCCGCCGGCCGCGCCGCCCACGAGCCGGATGCACGCGCGCGGCCGGGGAAATTGCCCGCCGTGCGGCCCGGCGCGCTCGCGCGCTTGGCCGGGCGCGCGCGTGGGGCGACGATGCGTTCCGCCCCGCAGCCCGCACCCGTCCGCCATGAGTCATGTCTTCCCGTCCGGCCCGAACGCCGGCCACCTCGCCGATCCGGCCCCGCCACCGGGCGCGACCGACCGCGCCGGCCGCGCGCGCGTTCCGCCCGACCATGCGGCTTGCGCCCATCGCGCGTCGCGCGCGGGGCCGGCCCTCGTCTGCCCGCCCGCCATCGTCCGCACGCGCGACCTGTGGCGCTGCCTCATGCTGCGCATCGCCATGTTCGGGCTGCTGCTCACGCTCGCGATCGACGCGGCCATCGTGCTCCAGGCGCGCGACCGCGCCCGCGCCAGCATCGAGCGCGCGGCGCCGGTGGTGCTGCAACTCGTCGTCGATGAACTGGCGCGCCATGACGGGCGCTTCCACATCGGGCCGACCGTGCCCGACCTGGCGCGGCTCGACGGCCTGGGCGGGCTGGCCCATGTGTGCGTGAGCGCCACCGATCTCTGGGGACGCTCGCTGGCCGAGCGCTGCATCGGCGCCGTCACCGGGCAGGAGCGCGCGCCGCGCTGGCTCGCCGGGCTGATCGGCGCGCTCATCGGCAACGGTGTCGAGCATCGCGGGCCGTTGCTCCAGCCCACCGGCATCAAGAACGGCGAGCTGGTCATCCGGCCCGACATCGAGAGCGAGGCCGCTGGCGCCTGGCGGACGATGCTGCAGGCGTTCTGGCTCGCGGCCGCGCTGCTGGTGGTCAAGTTCATGATCCGGCGCCCGCTGCGGCGCGCGCTCGCGCCGAGCGCCGAGATCCTCGCCGCCGTCGAGGCGCTGGAGCGCGGCCGGCTCGACACCACGCTGCCGCGCTACGAGCTGATGGAACTCGACCGGATCGCGGCCGGCTTCAACCATCTGGCCGCGCGGCTGCGCGAGACGCTCGCGGCCCAGCGCGAACTCGCAGCGCGGCTGCTCGCGGTGCGCGAGGAGGAGCGCCGCTCGCTCGCGCGCGAGCTGCATGACGAGCTGGGCCAGGCGCTCACCTCCATCCGCGCCGAGGCCGCCTTCGCCGCCGAGATCGCGCGCGACGAACTGCCCGCGCTGCTGCCCTGCGCCGACGCGCTCGTGCGCACCAGCGCCGCGACCATGGATTCGGTGCAGCGCATCGTGCGCGGCCTGCGCCCGCCCGAACTGGAGCTGGGCCTCGCCGCCGCGCTGCGCGCCCTCGTCGACGACCACCTGCTGCGCGCCCGGCGCCACGGCGGCGCGCCGGCCGCCGCGCCATGCATCGAGCTGGCCGACGACCTCGACGCGCTCGACGACGGTGTCGCCGTCAGCCTCTACCGCGTGGCGCAGGAATGCCTCACCAACGTCGCGCGCCACGGCGGCCGCTGCACCGCGTTGCGCCTCGTGCGCGACGCCGACTGCCTGCGGCTGGAGGTGGATGACGACGGCAGCGGGCAGGAGCGCGCGCCGGCGCGGGACGAGGCCACCGCCGACCCCCAACCCGCCGACGCCGGCTACGCCCGCGCCGGCCGGCGCGGCTTCGGCCGGCTCGGCATGGCCGAGCGCATGGCCGCGCTCGGCGGCAGCCTCGATTTCGAACCGCTGGAACCGGCCGGACTGCGCGTGCGCGCCGCCCTGCCCACCACCGTGACGCCGACCGACCGTCTTGCCGATCCCCTGCCGCAATCCGTTTCGCGATGACCGCCATCACTTCTCCCGCCCCGCTCGCCGGCCGCCCGCTGCGCCTGCTGCTCGCCGACGACCACGCCATCGTGCGCGAGGGCTATCGCCGCCTGATCGAGCGCCGGCCGCAGCTGCAACTCGTGGCCGAGGCCGAGACCGCCGAGGACGCGCTGCTGCGCTTTCGCGAGCACCGCCCCGACGTGGCCGTGATCGACCTCAACCTGCCCGAGATGGGCGGCATCGAGCTGATCCGCCGCCTGCGCCAGCGCGATCCCGAGGCGCGCGTGCTCGTGTTCAGCATGCACCGCGACGCGCTGCACGCGCGCCAGGCGCTCGCGGCCGGCGCGCTCGGCTACGTGACCAAGGCCTGCCCGCCCTCGACGCTGCTCGACGCGATCCTGCGCGTGGGCACCGGCCAGCGTTCTCTCAGCCCCGACATTGCCGAGGACCTCGCGCTCGCCAGCCTGCCCGGCGAAGGCGCCGACGACGCCTTCGCGCGCCTGAGCCCGCGCGAGTTCGAGATCCTGCGGCTGCTGCTCGCCGGCCGCAGCGCCGAGGAGATCGCCACGGTGCTGCACATCAGCCCCAAGACCGCGCAGAACTGCCACTACCAGATCAAGGCCAAGCTCGGCGCGCGCAACGACATCGAGCTGACGCGCATGGCGCTGGCGGCCGGCGTGGCCTGAGCCGCGCCGTGAGCGAGGTGAGGCCCGGGCGCTGCAATCGTTTGCAGCGCCCGGCTCAGAGCAGGCGGTGATAGGTGAGGAAGACGCCGTCGCGCTCGTAGCCGAGCGATTCGTACAGCCGCTGCGCCGCGTGGTTGGTGATGGCCGTCTCCAGCGTGAGCCGGTGCACGTCGAGCTGGCCGAACACCTCGATCAGATGCCGCATGAGCGTGCGCGCATGACCCTTGCGCCGCGCCGCCGGATCGCAGAACAGGTCCGACAGGTAGAAGAAGGGCCGCAGCGCAATCGAGCAGTACGTGGGGTAGAGCTGGGCAAAGGCCACCGCCCTGCCTTCGTCCGTCAGCATGAACACGCGCGAGCGCCGGCCTTCGAGGTTGGCGCGCAGGAAGTCGCGCGCGGCGGCCGGGTCGGAGGGCTGGTCGTAGAAGACGCGGTAGGCGTCGAACAGCGGCGCGACGAGGTCGAGCTGGTCGGGGCCGCATTCGAGGATGTGCATGGCGGGCTTTCGCGCGGCGGGGCGCGGTGCCGTGCGGCGCGCCCCGAAATGAAGGGGGCGCGGATTCTGCGGCGCGCGGGCAGGCCACGTCCATGCCCCGGACGGATTGCATGTCGCCGCGCGCCGACGCTGGCCGGCCCGGCTCGCGCGCGAGGCCGGCGCCGGGCCGGACCGCGCGACGCCGGGACGCGCCGGCAACGGCACGGCGACGCGCCCGTCTCAGCCGAGCAGGAAGTTGTCGGCCGCGCCGCCGCCTTCGAGCCTCGGCGCCGGCGACGCGGTCTCGTCCTTGAGCGCGACGCCGGTCAGGCCGCGCGCCATCGCCTCCTTCGCGAGCCAGGCGGCGCGCGCGGCGGCGTCGGCATGGGCGAGGCCGGCGTCGCGCACGTTGCTGATGCAGTTGCGCGCGGCGTCGGTCAGGCCGGGGCGCGGCGACCACGTCAGGTACAGCCCCATGCTGTCCGGCGAGCTGAGGCCGGGGCGCTCGCCGATCATCACGATGACGAGGTTGGCGTCGAGCAGCTCGCCGATCTCGTCGCCGATCGCCACCCGGCCCTGCGTGGCGATGACCACCGGCGCGACGCGCCAGCCCTCGGCGTCGATGTGGGCCCGCATCGCGCGCAGGAAGGGCGCGGCGTTGGTGGCGATCGCGAGCGAGGACAGGCCGTCCACGACGGCGAAGGCGAGGTCGAAGCGCGGGGCGGCGGTTGCGCTCGCGCCGCCAGCCGCCGCCGGGCTGGCCGGGTCGGCACCGCCGCTCGCGACCGGCCCGCCCGCCCGCCGCGCCGCGCGCGCCGCCGACAGCGCCGCGCGCGCGTCCTCGCCGAGCCGTCGGCCGAGGTCGGGCCGTTGCAGATAGATGTGCCGGTCGGCAGCCGCGCTGCTCGCGCGCAGCGTATCGAAGCCGAGCGGGCGGATCTCGCGCTCGACGGCATCGACATCGAGCGGCGCGTGCACGGCGTCGCGCGCCTGGGCGTGGGCGAGCTGGAAGTCGAGCATCGGCGCGGTCGGCAGGCTGATGCCGGCGCGGCCGAGCGCGATGCGCGCCGGTGTGTGGCGGCGCAGATGCGCCCAGGGGTTGCGCACCACGGCGGGCGCGTCGGTCGGCAAAGCCGCATCCGCGATTCGGGTTTGGGTGAGGTCGTCGGTCATGCGACGCTCCCGGTCAGCAGCTTCTCGAAGGCCGGCGGCGGCGCGCTCTCCAGCCGTGCCACGCCCTCGCCCGAGAAGATGCGCATGCGCGTGAGCCAGGCCTCGAACTCGGGCGCGGCGCGTAGCCCCAGCACCCGCCGCGCGTAGAGCGCGTCGTGAAAGCTCGTGGTCTGGTAGTTGAGCATCACGTCGTCCGAGCCGGGGATGCCCATGATGAAGTTGATGCCCGCCGCGCCCAGCAGCGTGAGCAGCACGTCCATGTCGTTCTGGTCGGCTTCGGCGTGGTTGGTGTAGCAGATGTCGCAGCCCATCGGCACGCCGAGCAGCTTGCCGCAGAAGTGGTCCTCCAGACCGGCGCGGATGATCTGCTTGCCGTCGTACAGGTACTCCGGCCCGATGAAGCCGACCACCGTGTTGACGAGCAGCGGCCTGAAGTGCCGCGCGACCGCGTAGGCGCGCGCCTCGATCGTCTGCTGGTCGCAGCCGTGATGGGCGCCGGCCGACAGCGCGCTGCCCTGCCCGGTCTCGAAGTACATGACGTGGTCGCCGCGTACCGGCTCGGCCAGCGCACTGCCGTCGAGCGCGGTGTCGAACAGCGCGCCGCGCTTCAGCGCGAGCGCCATCTCGCGCGCCTCGGCCAGCAGCGCGAGGTTGATGCCGAAGCTCGTGTTCGTGCCCTCGGTGCCGCCGATGCTCTGGAACACCAGATCGACCGGCGCGCCGCGCTTCATCGCCTCCATCGTGTTGGTCACGTGGGTGAGCACGCAGCTCTGCGTCGGGATGTCGTAGCGGCGGATGACGGCGTCGAGCATGTCGAGCAGGCGCATCACCTGGGGCACGTTGTCGGTGGCGGGATTGATGCCGATGACCGCGTCGCCGCTGCCGTAGAGCAGGCCGTCGAAGGTGCTGGCGGCGATGCCGGCCGCGTCGTCGGTGGGATGGTTGGGTTGCAGCCGCGTGGACATGCGCCCCGCCAGCCCGATCGTGCCGCGAAAGCGCGTGACCACGCGGCACTTGCGCGCGACGAGGATGAGGTCCTGGTTGCGCATGATCTTGCTCACCGCCGCGACCATCTCGGGCGTGAGACCGGGCGCGAGCGCGGCCAGCGCCAGCTCGTCGGCCTCGTCGCTCAGCAGCCAGTTGCGGAAGTCGCCGACGGTCAGGTGGGCGATCGGCGCAAAGGCTTGCGCATCGTGCGTGTCGAGGATGAGGCGGGTGACTTCGTCGGCCTCGTAGGGCACGACGGCTTCGCTCAGGAAGTGCTTCAGCGGCAGCGCGGCGAGCGTCATCTGCGCGGCGACGCGCTCCTCGGCGCTGCGCGCGGCAACGCCCGCGAGGTGGTCGCCCGAGCGTTCGGGCGTGGCGCGGGCCATGAGCGTGGCGAGGCTGTCGAACTCGAAGCTGCGCGCGCCGATGGTGTGGCGATGGACGGTCATGGGGTTTACCTCGACATGATCGGAATGGGGGATTGCTGCGCCGCCGCGACGGCGCTTGCACAGGCTTGCAGCGGCGCCAGCAATGGCGCGGGTTTGCCGGCGGCAATGCAGCGCAGCAGGCGCGCCGGCTGCATCAACCCGAGTGCCAGCCGCGCCGACACGGGCATGCGGCGCAGGCCGACAGGCGGTGCCTGGCGCCCGTCGCAACCTGTGTCTGCCGCGACGTTGAGCGCGGTCTTCGATTCCGTACAAGGAGACTTACGATGAGCCAGCAACAAGGCAGTCAGGGCAAGAACCAGCAGCAGTCGAACCAGGCCGGCACCGACATGGGCAACCAGCAATCGCAGCAGTCCAACCAGTCGGGCCGCAACCAGCAGCAAGGCGGCGGCGGCAACGCCAACCAGTCTCAGCAATCGGGGCAGGACCGTGACCAGCTCCAGGGCGGCCAGCAATCGGGCCGCCAGCAGGACCAGCAAAGCCAGTCGGGCAGCCAGCGCAACCAGCAAGGCGGCCAGAGCAACCAGCAATCGGACATCTCGGGCGGGCAATCGCGCCAGCAGGACGATCAGGGCGGCAGCAGCCGTCAGTCGAAGCAGAGCACCTGATCGGCATCGAGCCGTGAGGCCAGCGCCGTGACCCTGCACGTATCGACGCACGGTCACTGATCGACGACGCTGGCGCACGACAGGCCGGGCGAAAGCCCGGCCTTTTTCATGTGCGGCGGATGCATCTTCAGGCGGCGGCGCGGTGACAGGCATGGCACCGCCCGTCGCGCCGACGCTTCGCATCGCTTGCCTGCTCAAACCGCCGTCGCCGCGCGCACCGCGCGCCGCGAACGGGTCGCCAGGAAGTACAGATAGCCCAGCGCCATCAGCCCGACGAACACGCCGGCGATCAGCGGGTTGTAGTAGGTCATCGCCACGAGGCAGACCACGGCCGCGAGCAGCGCGAAGCCCGGCACCACCGGGAAGCCCGGCGCGCGGAAGCTGCGCGGCAGGCCCGGCTCGGTGGCGCGCAGCTTGAACAGGCTGGCCATGCTCAGGATGTACATGACGATCGCGCCGAACACCGACATCGTCACGATGTTGGCGGTGAGCGTCTGGCCGCCGAAGGTGATGAGCTCGTCGCTGAAGATCGCGGCAATGCCGACGATGCCGCCCGCGAGAATGGCCAGATGCGGCGTGCGGAACTTCGGATGCACGCGGCCCAGCAGCTCGGGCAGATAGCCGGCGCGCGACAGCGCGAAGATCTGGCGCGAGTAGCCGAGGATGATCCCGTGGAAGCTCGCGATCAGCCCGAACAGGCCGAGCCACACCAGCATGTGCAGCCAGCCGCTGTTGTCGCCGACGATGAGCTTCATCGCCTGGGGCAGCGGATCGTTGATGTTGGCGAGCTGGGTCCAGTCGCCTGCGCCGCCGGCAAACAGCATCACGCCGATGGCGAGCACGACGAGCGTCAGGATGCCGGCGATGTAGGCGATGGGAATCGACCGCTTCGGGTCGCGCGCCTCCTCGGCCGCCATCGCCACGCCCTCGATCGCGAGGAAGAACCAGATCGCGAATGGGATCGCCGCGAACATGCCCGGCACCGACGCGAGGCTGAACGCATCCTCGCCCGACCAGCCGCCCTTCACGAAGTTGGCGACGCTGAAGCCCGGCGACACCACGCCCATGAACACGAGCAGCTCGAAGATCGCGACCAGCGTCACGAACAGCTCGAAGGTCGCGGCGATCTGCACGCCGACGATGTTCAGGCCCATGAACACGAGATAGGCGCCGAGCGCTGCGATCTTCGGATCGAGCGCCGGAAACTGCACGTTGAGATAGGCGCCGATCGCGAGCGAGATGGCCGGCGGCGCGAACACGAATTCCACCAGCGTCGCGAAGCCGGCCAGATAGCCGCCCACCGGCCCGAAGGCGCGGCGCGAGTACTCGAAAGGCCCGCCGGCGTGCGGGATGGACGTGGTCAGCTCGGTGAAGCTGAAGATGAAGCAGGCGTACATCGCCGCGATGAAGATGGCGGTGACCATGAAGCCGAGCGTGCCGGCCGAGGCCCAGCCGAAGCTCCAGCCGAAGTATTCGCCCGAGATCACGAGGCCCACGGCGATGCCCCATAGCTGGAGCGTGCCGAGCGATTTGTGCAGCGCCGGTTCGGTGTTGGTTGTCATGCGCGGTCCTGTTCGAGAGAGGGCCGCGCCGCTGAAAGGTGGACGTAGGTTCAGTGGCGCGGCGGTTGCTTTTTTCGATGCAGCACGCCGAGGCTAGGACCGCGATCCGGCCCGGCGTTATCGAAATTCGGCAAGTTTCCGGAGGTGGCATGCGCCCGACCTCGACCGCTCTTCAGCATCCGTCCACCGCGCCCGCTGGCGTGCCTTTCCTGCGCGGCGCCGCGTTCGTCGGCCGCGATGGCGCGCCCGTCCCGCGCCAGCAACCGTTCAGTACCCGCCGCATCCGCGCCCACGATGCCGACGAGCACGCGCGCAACCTCAGCGGCTGGGACCAGGAATACGACCAGCTCGCGCCCGGCAGCTTCGACGGCGAGCTGGCGGAGTTCTGGATCGACTCGGTGCAGGTGTTCCGCGAGCGCACCAGTCACGCCGTGCGCCAGACCTGCCGCATCCGCGATGACGCAATCTGGTGCGGCATACCGGTGGTGCATGACGGGACGCGCATCGAGGGCCGCACCGTCGGCGCCGACGGCGTGATGCTGCGCGCGGGCGGCAGCGCCTTCGAGCTGCTGACGCCGTCGTCGCACGACATCTTCGGCGTGGTGGCCGGGCGCGATGCGCTCGAAGGCTATGCGGATGCGATCGGCTGCCGCATCGACGCCGGCCGGCTCGCGGGGCCGGGCTGGTGGCAGGTGGGCGAGGCGCGGCGCGCGCAGGCGCTGCTGCAACTGGGCGCGCTGCTCGACGGCGCGCTTGCCAACGGCGTGTGGGCCGGCGCGGCGGCGGGCGCGACCGACGCCGGCCTGCCCGGCACTGCCGCCCGGCACCGCGACGCGCGCCCGGCCGGCATCGACGCGCCCGCCGGCCCCATGCACGACGCCGCGCGCCGCCAGCTCCAGCAATCGGTGCTCGACGTGCTCGTCGGCCTGCTCGAAGCGCCGACCGAACCGCCGCGCGGCCATGCGAGCTTCGCGCGGCGCCAGCAGCTCGTGCGCGCGATCTGCGACGCGGTGCGCGCCGAGCCCGACGCCGTGCCCACCGTGCCCGAGCTGTGCCAGCGCTTTCACGTCAGCCGCCGCGCGCTGCAATACGCCTTCGAGGAAGTGCTGGGCGCGAGTCCGGTCGTGTGGCTGCGCACGCTGCGGCTCAACGCGGTGCGGCGGCGGCTGCGCGAGGCGGCCGTCGGCGCGCGCGCCCTGCCCGGCGCCGACGCGGCCGGCACGAAGGTCGGCGCCGGGACTGCGCAGCACGGCGCGTCGATCGGCGATATCGCCTCGGCTCACGGCTTCTGGAACCTGAGCCAGTTCTCGACCGACTACCGCAAGCTCTTCGGCGAGCGGCCGTCGCAGACGCTCGGACGTTGAGGCGGGCGGCTGTCGGGGGCAATCCGGCGCGGAGACGGGCTGCCGCCCGGCCCGGCGCCGATCAGGCCCGGCCGGCGCGCGCCGCCGTCATTCGCTGAAGCGCAGCCCGACGGCGATCATCCGCTGCGAACGCGTGTAGTCCGACAGCGTGGCCATCGGACCGGAATGCAGCCGCAGGTAGAGCGGCAGCGCATGGCTCTGGTCGAGGCTCAGGCCGACATCGACCGAATCGGTCGCGAAGCCGCGATCGCCGGCGCGGTAGGTCACGTCGGCCAGCGCCAGGTCGCCGAAGCGGTGCTCGACGATGAGCCGGTAGCGGTCGTAGTCGCGGAAGCTGGTGTTCGTGCCCGCGAGCGGCCCCCAGGTGATGTCGGAATCGGTGGTGGCGAAGTACTTGACGCGGGTACGCACCAGCACGCTCTCCTCGTTGCCGAACGCGGCCTCGCCCGAGACGAAATTCATGCTGCGGCTGATGCCGTCGAAGTAGCGGTGGTTGCCGGCCGCGTATTCCTCCTGGGCGCGGGCGATGTCGCGCTCGGAGCGGCTGCCGATGGTCTGGCCGTCGGAGCTGTGTTCGAGGCCGAAGTCGACCCAGTCGAGCATCGGCCCCTGGGCGTACCAGCGCAGGTGCAGCGCGGGGTTGCTGATGCGGTTGACGACCGGGCTGGAGGGCCGGCTGAGCATGTAGTAGTCGAACTCGCCGGTGTAGGAGATGAAGGCTTCGGCGCCCGGTTCCAGCCGCACCGGATGGTCGATGGTGCGCAGCGCGCCGTCGCTGGCCCAGGCGACGTAGCGCAGCGAGAAGTCGCCGCGCAGCGCCGAGTCGTCGCCAGTGGCGCTGCGGTGGACGATGGCGTTGGTCTCGTAGGGCAGCAGGCGGCAGGCGCCGAGCCAGGCAGGGCCGGGCTGGCTGCAGGGGTCGGGGTCGGCGGCATCGGCGGCCCGGGCAGGCTGGAGGGCGAGTGCGAGGCTCCCGGCGAGCGCCAGCGCGACGGGGAACAGCGAGCTTCTGTTCATCGGGCAATCCTTCCGGTGGAGGAGTTTCCGTGCCGGACGGTCCGGCACGGCGGGGTTGCCCAGTAGAGATTTCCGAAGTTGTTGGCCAGCTTTCAGTCGTGGCGTGCCTGGTGAGCGCAGGTGTCGGCGCATAGGCATGCGGCGCGGTGCCGTCCCGCCGATGCCGGCGGACCGCCTTCAGGCTCGCGGTCGCGCGACTTCAGCATGCCGACAGTCCCGCGACCGCCTGTCGGCCCGAGCCGCTGCCAACGGCCAGCCGCGCGCCGGACCGACATGACCGACGCGATCAGCCGATGCGGGCGGCGGCGGGCAAGGGAGCCGATGGCTGTTACAAACCGGGCCGACCACCGCCGCGCCGACGGCGGTCCGCCCGCGCCGTCACCGCAAGCCCGTCGAAAGCGTAACGGCCCGTTCCCGCTCCCCCGGCTTCCTGCCTAGAGTCCGCCGTGCCGGCAGGGGCGTTCATCTCGAAGCCCGGTCCGGCCCACGAGCAGGAGGCGCACAGCCATGAAATCGGTCGTGATCGGCGGTGCCGGCTTCGTCGGGCGGGCCGTCTGCAATGAACTCGTCGCGCGTGGTGACACGGTCATCGCGCTCGATCCCTCGCCGCCGCACAAGGGCAGCCTGGCCGAAGGCGTGCAGCACATGACCGGCGACGTGCTCGACAAGGCCAGCCTGCGGCCGGCGCTTGAAGGTGCGGACGAGGTCTATCTTCTGGCCGCGCGGCTCGGCACCTCCGAGCTGGAGACCGAGCTGCGCACCGCCATCCACACCAATGTGCTCGGCGCGATCAACGTGTTCGAGGCGGCGGTCGAGGCCCGGGTGCCGCGCGCCTTCCTCGCCTCCAAGCCGAGCGTCTGGCTCAACGTGTACACCATCACCAAGTTCGCGGCCGAGCAGTCGGCGCGGCTGCTGACGCGCTACCACCCGATCGGCATCAGCGTGCTGCGCTACCTGAACATCTACGGCCCGGGCCAGAAGCTCTACCCGGTGCGCAAGGTGCTGCCGATCTTCGCGGCGCAGGCGCTGCGCGGCCTGCCCTTGCAGGTGTACGGCGAGGGCGACCAGACCGTGGACATGCTGTTCGTGGACGACGCCGCCCGCCTGACGGTAGACGTGATGCGCGCGCCCTTCGACGGCGAGGTGCACGACTGCGGCACCGGCGTCGAGATGACCGTGCTGGAGGTGGCGCGGGCGGTCAACGAGCATTTCGGCAACCGTGCCGGCATCCAGCATGTGCCGATGCGCAAGGGCGAGACGCCGCACACCCGGCTCGTCGCCAACCTCGATCCGCTGCGCCGCCTGCTCGGCGACGACCTGCGCTTCACGCCCTGGCCGAAGGCGCTTGCGACCTCGCTCGACTGGTATGCGCGCCGCCCCGCGCACGAGATCGACGCCGCCCTCACCTTCTGGGGCATGGCCCAGCCCTACGGCATGGCGTGGACGTCCTGAACCGGCGCGTCGCGGCCATCGTGGCCCATCCCGACGACGAGACGCTCGGCTGCGGCGGCACGCTGCACCGCTTTGCGCGGCTGGGCGCCGACTGCCGCGTGGTGCTCGCGCTGCGGCGCGCCGACCGCCGCATCGGCGACGGCTGGCCGGCGCTGGTAGGGCAGTTCCGCGCCGCCTGCGCGCGGCTCGGCGCCACGCCTGAGCTGCTGCCCGACGCCCTGCCCGACATCACCGCCGACCGCGACATCGAGGCGCTGCACGAGGCCATCCTGCCCGCCGTCGAATGGAGCGACATCGTCCTCACCCATGCGCCCGGCGACAGCCATCAGGCGCACCGCGCCGTGTCGCGGGCGGTCGAGATCGCGACGCGGCCCTTCCGGCGCCGCCGCACGGTCGCGCTGTTCGAGGTCGCCAGCTCCACCGACCAGGCCTGGAGCAACGGCTTCGCGCCCAACTTCCATGTGCTGCTCGACGCCGGCGATGTCGCCGCCAAGCTCGACGCGATCGCGCTGTACGCGGGCGAGCAGGCGCCCGGCCGCCGCCCCGCCGATGTGGAAGTGCTGCTGCGCCATCGCGGCTGCCAGGTCGGCGCCGAGCATGCCGAGGCCTTCATGCTGGCCCGGCATTTCGCGTGAGGCGGGCGATGAGCAGCGTGCTCGCCACTCCCCGCGCGACGGCCCCGGCCCGGGGCGCGCCCGGCCCGCTCACGCGGCTGATCGCGCTGCTGCTGTTCATGGCGAGCGCGCCGCTGTGGCTCGGCGCGGCGCTCGCCATCCGCCGCCACGGGCCGGGGCCGGTGTTCTTCCGCCAGCGCCGCCTCGGCCGTGACGGCCGCCCCTTCCTGATCTGGAAGCTGCGCACCATGCACACCGACGCGCCCGCGCGGCTGCGACGCTGGCTCGCGTCCGACCCGGCCGTGCGCGCGCGCTGGGAAGCCTTCGGCTGCCTCGACGACGACCCGCGCATCTGCGGCCGCGCCGGGCGCTTCGCGCGCCACTTCAGCCTCGACGAGCTGCCGCAGCTGCTCAACGTCATGGCGGGCGAGATGGCGCTGGTCGGCCCGCGTCCGCTGCCCGAAGACCTCGCCCTCGCGCTGCCGCCCGCCGTGCGCGCATGGCGCGAGGCCCTGCCGCCGGGCATGACCGGGCTGTGGCAGGTGCGCCGGCGCAGCGAGGTGTCGCTGCGGCAGATGCTCGCCTACGATCGGCTCTATGCCCGCCGCCGCTCGCGCGCGCTGGATGCGCGGCTGCTGCTCGCCACGCTGCCGGCGGTGCTCGGCGCGCGCGGCGCGGTCTGACATGAGCCTCGCCGCCGGCCTGCACGTGGCCGTGGTGCACGACTGGCTCGTCACCTTCGGCGGCGCCGAACGCGTGCTACACGAGATCCTGCTCACCTTCCCGCAGGCCGACCTGTTCGCCGTGGTGGAAGACCTGCCCGCCGCCCAGCGCGGGCTCTTTCCGGCGCGCATCGCCACCAGCTTCATCCAGCGCCTGCCGGGCGCGCGCCGGCATTACTGGTACTACGCACCGCTCATGCCGCTGGCCATCGAGCAGCTCGACCTCGGCGGCTACGACCTCGTCATCTCGTGCAGCCACGCGGTCGCGCGCGGCGTGCTGGTCGGGCCGGACCAGGTGCATGTGTCCTATGTGCATTCGCCGATGCGCTTCGTCTGGGACCTCCAGGCCGACTACCTGCGCAACTTCGGCTGGACGCGCGGGCCGAAACGCTGGCTGGCCTCGCTGCTGTTCCATTACCTGCGCGGCTGGGACCAGCGCGCCACGCCCTCGGTCGATCTGCATCTCGCGGCCTCGCACTTCATCGCGCGGCGCATCCGCCAGTGCTGGGGCGTCGATGCGACCGTGCTGTCGCCGCCGATCGACATCGACCGCTTCCGGCCCGACCCGGCGGTGGCGCGCCGCGACGGCCATTACCTCGCGGGCGCGATCCACAACCCGTTCAAGCGGCTCGACCTGCTGGTGCGCGCCTTCAACCGCATGCCCGAGCGCCGGCTCACGGTGTTCGGCGCCGGCCCGCAAGGCGAGACGCTGCGGCGCCTGGCGGGGCCGAACATCGACTTCACCGGCTTCCTGCAACCGGCCGAGGTGCATGCCGAATTCCTGCGCGCGCCGGCCTACCTGTCGGCCGGCACCGAGGATTTCGGCATGGCGATGGTCGAGGCCCAGGCCTGCGGCACGCCGGTGATCGCCTACGCGCGCGGCGGCGCGAGCGAGATCGTGCGGCCGCTCGACGATCCGCACGGCCAGCCGACCGGCGTGCTGTTCGACGCGCTCACCGAGGACGCGGTGATCGAGGCGGTGCGGCGCTTTGAGACCGGGCGGACACGCATCCGGGCCGCCGACTGCCGCGCCAATGCGATGCGTTTCGCGGCCGCCGGCTTCCGCGCCCGGCTCGCCGCGCTCGTGGACGACACGCTCGCCGCGCATCGCCGCGAGCGCGCGGCCAGCCGCGCCGACGCCCGGCCGCTCGCGCCGGAGGACGGCGCATGACGCCCGCCACGACGGACGACCGCCCGCCGATCGTCGTCATCGGCGCCGGCCCGGCCGGCCTCGGCGCCGCCTGGACGCTGGCGCATGCCGGCGAGCGCATCTGCCTCGTCGAGCGCGACACGCAGGCGGGCGGCCTGTGCCGCAGCCTGCGGCGCGGCGCGCTCACGGTGGACCTCGGCGCTCACTACCTGTCCACCGAGCTGCCCGAGGTGCGCGGCCTCATCGCCGCCCTGCTCGGCGACGAGGTGCTGCGCCTGCGCCGCCTGACCGGCTTCTTCTGGCGCGGGCGCCATCACGCCTATCCGCCGCGCCTGCCCGAACTGGCCCGCCATCTGCCGCCCGGCGAGCTGGCCGGCTTCGTGACCGGGTTGGTCAGGGCGCGGCTCGCGCCCGGCGACGCCGACAGCCATGCCGCGACGCTGCGCGCCCACTACGGCGCGCCGCTGTACGACGCCTTCTTCGCGCCCTATCTGCGCAAGGTCTGGGGCATGGACGCCGACGAGCTGGACCCCGGCACGCAATCCGGGCGCGCCGACGGCAGCTTCGGCCTCTGGCTCGCGGCCCGCTGGCGCGCGCTCATGCACGGCGCCGACGCCGGCCGGCATGACGCCGAGGTGTTCTATCCGCCCGACGGCATCGGCAGCTTCTACGAGGCGATCGCCGGCTGGCTGCGCGCGCAGGGCCATGAGCTGCGCATGGGGCGGGAAGTGGTGGCGATCGAGCATGCGGACGGCCGCATCACCGGCCTGCGGCTGCGCGCGGCCGACGGGGAGGAATCGCACCTGCCCTGCCGCGGCCTGCTGTCGTCGATGCCGCTGCGGCTGCTGGCCACGCGGCTGTCGCCGGCGCTGCCGGCACCGCTGCTCGCCGATGCCGGCGCGCTGCGCATGCGCAGCACCGTGCTGGTCTATCTCGTCCAGCGCGACACCCGGCCGTTTCCCGAGCATTCGGTGTACGTGACCGACGCCGGCCTCGGCATGACGCGGCTGACCAACTTCACCAACTGGTCGCCGCGCCTCATGCCCGGCCCCGGCCTCACCTGCCTGTGCTGCGAATACTGGTGCGATGCCGGCGACGCCGTCTGGACCGCCGACGAGGCGGCGCTGGTGACGCTGGCGCGCGAGGAACTGGCCGCCATGGGCCTCGCCGACGACGCGCCGCCGATCGACAGCTTCGTGGTGCGGCTGGCGGGCACGCATCCGGTGCTCGACCGCGCGGGCCGGGCGGCGCGCGAGCGGCTCGGCGCCGCGCTCGACGGCTTCGGGAACCTGGTCGTCACCGGCCGGGGCGGCGCCTTCGGCCATCTCGACCAGGACCGGGCGCTGGTCGATGGCATCGAGGCGGCCCGGCGGCTTCTGGCGAAGCCGGCAGCCGGCGGCATGGCGCCGCCGGCTCCGGCCCGTGACGGGCCGGTTCCGGGCGATCAGCCCTCGTAATCCGACACCGGCGGGCAGCTGCACATGATGTTGCGGTCGCCCCAGACGTTGTCCACGCGCGCCACCGGCGGCCAGTACTTGGCGCCCGGCGCCTTGAGCGAGCCCAGCGGATACGCGGCCAGCTCGCGCGAATAGGCATGCGGCCAGTCGCTCGCGCTGACCTGGTCGGCGGTGTGCGGCGCGTGACGCAGCGGGTTGTCCTCGCGGTCGAGGCGGCCTTCTTCGACGGCGCGGATCTCGTCGCGGATGGCGACCATCGCAGCGATGAAGCGGTCCAGCTCCTCCTTCGATTCCGACTCGGTCGGTTCGACCATCAGCGTGCCCGCGACCGGGAAGCTGAGCGTCGGCGCATGGAAGCCGTAGTCGATGAGGCGCTTGGCGACGTCCTCGGCGCCGACGCCGGTCGCGTCCTTGAGCGGGCGCAGGTCGAGGATGCACTCGTGCGCCACCAGCCCGTTGCGGCCGCTGTAGAGCACCGGGTAATGCGGCGCGAGCTTGGCGGCGATGTAGTTGGCGTTGAGCAGCGCCACCTCGGTCGCGCGCCTGAGGCCCGAGGCGCCCATCATCGCGATGTACATCCACGAGATCGGCAGGATGCTGGCCGAGCCGTGGTCGGCGGCGCTGACCATGTGGCCGACCTTGCCGTCGGCGAGCGTGTCGTCGCCATGCGGCAGATGGCCGGGCAGGAAGGGCGCGAGATGCGCCTTGACCGCCACCGGGCCGACGCCCGGCCCGCCGCCGCCGTGCGGGATGCAGAAGGTCTTGTGCAGGTTGAGGTGGGACACGTCGCTGCCGAACCTGCCCGGCGCCGCGAGGCCGACGAGCGCGTTCATGTTGGCGCCGTCGGTGTACACCTGCCCGCCGTGGGCATGAACGACGTCGCAGATCTCGACGATGGCTTCCTCGAACACGCCGTGGGTGGACGGGTAGGTGACCATCAGCGCCGCCAGCGTGGCCGAATGCTTCTCGGCCTTGGCGCGCAGGTCGGCCACATCGACGTTGCCGTTGGCGTCGCACTTCACGACAACGACTTCCATGCCGCACATCTGGGCCGAGGCCGGGTTGGTGCCGTGCGCGCTTTCCGGGATCAGGCAGATGTGGCGATGGCCCTCGCCGCGCGCGCGGTGGTACGCGCGGATGGCGAGCAGGCCGGCATATTCGCCCTGGGCGCCCGAGTTGGGCTGGAAGCTGACGGCGTCATAGCCGGTGCAGGCGCAGAGCATCTTCTCCAGCTCGTCGATGAGCTGGGCGTAGCCGAGCGCCTGTTCGTGCGGCACATGCGGATGCAGCTGCGCGAAGCCGGGCCACGTCACCGGGATCATCTCGGCCGTGGCGTTGAGCTTCATGGTGCAGGAGCCGAGCGGGATCATCGAACGGTCGAGCGCGAGATCCTGGTCGGCGAGGCGGCGCAGGTAGCGCAGCATCGCGGTCTCGCTGCGATGGGTGTTGAACACCGGATGCGCGAGATAGCCGCTGGCGCGGATGAGCGCGGGCGGGAGGGCGTGCTCGAAGGCGGGCACGGCGGTGAGGGCCGAAGCGCCGGCCGACGCGGCGCCAGCCGTTGCGCCCGCCATGCCGACCGACGCGCCCTGCCCCGCCGCCGCCGAGCGCGCTTCCAGCCGGTCGGCGTCGGCGCGTACCTCGTCGTCGCGCAGCGTCACGCCAAACAATGCGAGCAGCGCGCGCACGTCGGCGGCGGTGGTCGTCTCGTCGAGGCTGATGCCGACGGTCGCGGCGTCGATGTGGCGCAGGTTGATGCGGTTGGCGCGGGCGCTGGCGTGGATGCGCTCGGCGTCGATGTCCGTCACGGTGATCGTGTCGAAGAAGAATTCCTGCGGCACGGTGAAGCCGGCGGTGCGCAGCTCCCCCGCGAGCGCGGCCGCGAGGCGGTGCACGCGCAGCGCGATGCGGCGCAGGCCCTCGGGGCCGTGCCAGACGGCGTACATGCTCGCCATGACCGCGAGCAGCACCTGCGCCGTGCAGATGTTGGACGTGGCCTTCTCGCGCCGGATGTGCTGCTCGCGCGTCTGGAGCGTGAGGCGGTAGGCCGGCTTGCCGCGCGCGTCGATGCTCACGCCGACAAGGCGGCCGGGCATCGAGCGCTTGTAGGCGTCGCGGCAGGCGAGGAAGGCGGCGTGCGGGCCGCCATAGCCCATCGGCACGCCGAAGCGCTGGCTGCTGCCGACGACGATGTCGGCGCCCCATTCGCCGGGCGGCGCGATGACGGTGCAGGCGAGCAGGTCGGCCGACACGGCGAGGACGGCGCCGGCGGCATGGGCCGCGTCGGCGAGCGCGCGCCAGTCGCGGATCGCGCCGGTCGAGCCGGGGTATTGCACGAGATAGCCGAAGGCGCCCGGCGTGGTGACGGCCGCGCCGCCGATCGGGCTGGCGGCGTCGGCGGGCGAGGCGGCGGCGCTGGCTTCGGCGAGCAGCTCGGCGTCGCTGAGGACGGCCAGCTCGATGCCGAGCGCCTCGGCGCGCGTCGCGAGCACCGCGAGCGTCTGCGGATGGCAGTCGGCCGAGGCGACGAAGCGGTGGCTCTTGCTCTTGGCCGAGCGCTTGGCCAGCGTCATCGCCTCGGCGGCGGCGGTGGCTTCGTCGAGCAGCGAGGCATTGCCGATTTCCATGCCCGTCAGGTCGCAGACCATGGTCTGGAAGTTGACTAGCGCCTCCATGCGGCCCTGCGAGATCTCGGCCTGGTAGGGCGTGTAGGCCGTGTACCAGGCGGGGTTCTCGAGGATGTTGCGCAGGATGACCTTGGGCGTGAACGTGCCGTGGTAGCCGCAGCCGATGTGGCTGCGGAATTGCAGGTTGCGCGCGGCAACGCGCTCCAGCTTCGCGAGGGCTTCTTCCTCGGTGAGCGGCGCGGCGAGGTCGAGCGCGCCCTTCAGCCGGATCGAGTCGGGGACGATGGCTTCGACCAGCGTGTCGAGGGTGGGCGAATCGGCTGCCGGCAGGACCGTCGCCAGCATCGCGGCGAGGTCGGAATCGCGCGGGCCGAGGTGGCGCTGGCAGAAGGCGTCGTGGTGTTCGAGATCGGTGAAGGACATGGCGTTGGAATGACCGTAAAGCTTGCGCGCGGGCCGGGGGTCGGTCGGCTCGGGCGGCGGATGGCGCGCCGGGCGGCGGGAGCCGGGCGGGCGGGCCTGGGCGGGCGGCGTCAGACCGTCCGGCACCGGGCCTGCGCGCGGGCTTCACCGGTCAGGGCCGGTGGAGGCGGGCGGCAGCGGGCGTGGCCCCTGCCCCGCGCGGCGCGCGACGAAATCAGCGCGTCTCGTCGGCAACGGCGGCGTAGGCCGCCGCGTCGAGCAGGCCGTCGAGGCCGGCGGTGGTTTCGAGCTTGAAGATCCAGTTGGCGTAAGGCTCGGTGTTGACGAGTTCGGGCGTGTCGGCCAGCGCCTCGTTGACGGCGACGACCTTGCCGGCGACCGGCGCGTAGATGTCGGAAGCGGCCTTGACCGACTCGACCACGGCGGCGACGTCGCCAGCGGCGAGCGTCTCGCCGACCTTCACGTCGCCGACGAAGACGATGTCGCCGAGCGCGGCTTGCGCCGGATCGCTGATGCCGACCCAGACGAGGCCGTCATCGCCGACCTTGGCCCATTCGTGGCTGGCGGCGTACTTGAGATCGGTGGGGAGATTCATGCTTGGCTCCTGGCCCTGGAGGGCGTTTCTTCGATTGATTCGTTCGGTTGAGGACCGCGCGCGGCGGCGGAAGACGAGTGTCGCGCAAAGCGCGGCGGCAGGCGTTTCATGCCGCGCGGCAAGGGCCGGCGCCTTGGCGCCGGGCTTCAGCCGGCGGCCTGGCCGTGGCGCACGAAGGGCAGCTTCACGACCGTGGCGGCATGCGCCTTGCCGCGGATATCCACGCTGACCGCATCGCCGACCCGCACGCCGAGCGGCAGCCGCGCCAGTGCGATCGAATGGCCGAGCGTGGGCGAATGTGTGCCGCTCGTGATCTCACCCTCGCCGTGCTCGGTGCTGACGCGCTGGTGCGAGCGCAGCACGCCGCGCTCGGTCATCTTCAGGCCGAGGAAGACGTGGCGCTGGCCATTGGCGTCGAGCGCCGCGCGGCCGGTGAAGTTGCGCTCGGTCTTGCGATCGACGGTCCAGCCGAGGCCGGCGTCGAGCGGCGACACCTCGCGGCTCATGTCGTTGCCGTAGAGGTTCATGCCCGCCTCCAGGCGCAGGGTGTCGCGCGCACCGAGTCCGCAGGGCGCGACGCCCTGGGCGGCGAGCGCCTTCCAGGCATCGGCGGCGCGCGGCGCGGGCAGCATCAGCTCGAAGCCGTCCTCGCCGGTGTAGCCGGTGCGGCCGACGAAGTAGTCGCCATCGCCGGCGGCGAGCACGCCGCCGCCGCTCACGGCCACGCCAAAGAAGGGGCCGAGGTTCTCGGTAGCCGCGCGCAGATGCGGGAACGCGCCCCAGACCTTCGCGCGCGCCTGCGGCCCCTGCACCGCGACGATGGCGAGATCGCGTCGCGCGGTGATGCTGACCGGCAGGCCGAAGGCTTCGCTCGCGGCGGCCATCCAGGCGATGTCGCCGCCCGCCGTGCCGGCGTTGACGACGATGCGATAGCGACCCGGCTCGCGGAAATAGACGATCAGGTCGTCCACCACGCCGCCGCTCTCGTCGAGCATGCAGCTGTAGAGCGCCTTGCCGGGCAGCTTGAGCTTGGCCACGTCATTGGCGAGCAGGCGGCGCAGGAAAGGCAGGCTCGCCTCGCCAGCGATGTCGACCGCGCACATGTGCGAGACGTCGAACATGCCCGCGCCTCGGCGCACGGCGTGGTGCTCGTCGATCTGCGAACCGTAGTGGAGCGGCATTTCCCAGCCGCCGAAATCGACGAGGCGGGCGCCCGCAGCGCGATGGGTGTCGATGAGCGGGGTATGGCGCAGGGGGGCGTCGGACATGGGGTTCTCTCGGGATCGCTGGAAGGTCCATTAGGCAATGGCGTGCATGAAAGCTTCATGCGTGCCAAGCCCGATCCCCCGCCCTGTCCTGTTACCTGAGAGTTTTGAGCCCCTTCGGTGGCGCGGCTCGCCCGCGCGCTCTCCAGAGTTGCCATGCCTGCATGCGGTTCGGGGGCCTGAGCGATTTCGGGGGTTGCGCCTTCGGCGGCGCCGACAGGCGGCGCGCTCTCCCGCGTGCGGTGTCGCGGCAAGGCGCGGATGGTACATGAGCGCACGGACGGCCCCGCCGACCACGCCGGGCCATCCGACAAGCGCACGCTCACCGCTCCACCCCCGCGCCACACCGCAGCCGCGTGTGAGACAGTCGCGCGGCTTCAGCCCTCCACGCACCGCATGACCATCCTGCCCAAGAACCGCCTGTCGCTGCGTCTCGTCCTCATCGTTCCCTATCTCGCGCTCGTGCTCGGGCTGGCCGGGACGATCGGCCTGCTCTCCTATCTCGCGGGCAGCAACGCCGTCTCGACGCTGTCGGACCATGTGCTGATCGAGACCGCCAGCCGCATCAGTCAGGCGGTCGACCGGCATATCGTCGGCTCGGGCGCCACGCTCGAAGCCGCCTTCCCCGACGGCATGCCGGCGCCCGTCACCATCGAGAGCGACCTCGCCAACCTGCGCACGCGGTTCTGGATAGCGACCTCGCTGCACATCGACCCGAACAACTACGTCTACTACGGCAACCGCGCGGGCCAGAACATCGGTCTGTTCCGGCATTCGCTCGGCGAGGGCGAGCTGCGCATCAAGCTCAAGGCCGAGGACACCCGCACCGTCTACCGCTTCAGCGGCATCAACGGCGACCTCAATTTCGACCGGCGCGAGAACCGCCTGTTCGATCCGCGCCAGCGTCCCTGGTTCAAGGCCGGCGAGAACACCAGTTCCGACACCTGGACCGCCGTCTACATCGACTTCGGCACCCAGGAGCTGGTGGCGACCCGCGCGCGCCGTGTGCTCAACACGGCTGGCCAGTTCGAGGGTGTGGTGGCGACCGACATGTCGCTGCGCGCGCTCAACGACTTCGTGCGCCGGCTGAAGGTGTCGCCGCAGGGGCTGGCCTTCATCGTCGAACCGAATGGCGACCTGATCGCCTCGTCGGTCAGCCCCAACGTGCGGGCGGTGCCGGGCGGCGCGAGTGCGCGCATCAATGCGATGGACAGCGGCTCGCCGCTGCTGACCGCGACCTGGACCGAGATCCGGCGCCAGCTGGCCGGCGGTGGCGAGCCCGGCCTTCCGCAGACGCTGTCCTTCGACGACGACCACGGCCGCCATGTGCACGTGGCCTTCGACCGCATCCGCGACCGCGCCGGCCTCGAATGGATCACCGTGGTGGCGATGCCGCGCGAGGACTTCATGGGAGGCGTGATGCGCAACGTCGGCCGCACCGTGGTGGCGGCGCTGCTCGCCGGCCTGCTCGCGGTGCTGATCGGCCTGCGTGTCATCAACTGGGTGACGGGCGACATCAAGCGGCTGTCGGTCGCGGCACGCCAGCTCGGCGAGGGCCGCTTCGACCTGCCGGTCAACGTGGCGCGGCGCGACGAGATCGGTGAACTCGCGCGCAGCTTCACGGCCATGCGCGACCAGCTCGGTACCGACAGCCTGACCGGCCTCGCCAACCGCGACGCCTTCCTGCGCCGCGTCGACCGCGACATCGGCGCGGCGCGCGCCGGCGCGGGCGCGCCGTTTGCCGTGCTCTTCCTCGACCTCGACGGCTTCAAGGGCGTGAACGACAGCCACGGCCATTTCGCCGGCGATCAGGTGCTCAAGGCGCTGTCGGCGCGACTGTCGGCACGCATGCGCGATGTCGACCTGATCGCGCGCTTCGCTGGCGACGAGTTCGTCGTGCTCGGCTCCGGCATTGAAAGCGACGGCGATCTGGCCGCCTTCAGGGGCCGCATCGTCGCCGCCTTCGCCGAGCCGATCAACATCACCGGCGGCGACGGTCGCTCGCTGCGCGTCAACGTCGGCTGCTCGATCGGCGCCGCGCGCTATCCGGGGGACGCCGACGACGCGAACACGCTGGTGAAGACGGCCGACCGGAACATGTACGCAGCCAAGCTCGGCCTCGCGGACCAGTCCCGCAATCCGGCGGCTTGAGCCGGGGACGGGCCGGCATTGGACCGGCTCAACGCACAGGCCGACGGCACCTGCCACCGGCCGCGCCGCGCGCGATCAGCCGCGCACGCAGTCCACGTAGTACTTCTTGCTGCCGTCCGGCTGCTTCTCGGCGACGAGTCCATGCACGTCGGTCTCGAAGCCGGGGAAGGCGGCGTTGAACTCGCGCGTGAAGCGCAGGTAGTCGACGATCGTGCGGTTGAAGCGCTCGCCCGGGATCAGCAACGGAATGCCCGGCGGATAAGGCGTAAGCAGGATGCTGGTTACGCGGCCTTCCAGCTCGTCGACCGGCACGCGGTCGATCTCGCGGTGGGCCATCGCCGCGAAGGCATCGGCCGGCTTCATGACCGGTTCCATCTTCGACGTGTACATCTCGGTCGTCAGGCGCGCGACGTCGAAGCGGCGGTACATGCCGTGGATCTGCTCGCACAGGTCGCGCAGGCCCATGCGCTCGTAGCGCGGATGCGCCTGCACGAACTCCGGCAGGATGCGCCACAGCTGGGCGTTCTTGTCGTAGTCGTCCTTGAACTGCTGGAGCGCCGTCACCAGCGTGTTCCACCGGCCCTTGGTGATGCCGATCGTGAACATGATGAAGAACGAGTACAGCCCGGTCTTCTCGACGATGACGCCATGCTCGGCGAGGTACTTGTTGACGATGCCGGCCGGAATGCCGAACTCGTCGCTGAAGTTGCCATCGACGTCCAGGCCCGGCGTGACGATCGTGGCCTTGATCGGGTCGAGCATGTTGAAGCCCGGAGCGAGCTTGCCGAAGCCGTGCCAGTGCTCGTCGCCGCGCAACTCCCACTCGTCGGGATCGGGCATGCCGTCGTCGGAGATGTCGTCCGGGCCCCAGACCTTGAACCACCAGTCGGCGCCGAATTCCTGGTCCACCTTGCGCATCGCGCGGCGGAAGTCGAGCGCCTCGACGATGCTTTCCTCCACCAGCGCCGGGCCGCCGGGCGGCTCCATCATCGCCGCCGCGATGTCGCACGAGGCGATGATCGCGTACTGCGGCGACGTGCTCGTGTGCATCAGGTAGGCCTCGTTGAAGCGGTAGTGGTCGAGGCCGTTCTGCTCGCTGTCCTGCACCAGGATCTGCGATGCCTGCGACAGGCCGGCGAGCAGCTTGTGCGTGCTTTGCGTCGCGAACAGCATCGACTCCTTGCAGCGCGGCCTGTCCTTGCCGATCGCATGGAAGTCGCCATAGAAGTCGTGAAAGGCCGCGTGCGGCAGCCAGGCCTCGTCGAACATCAGCGTGTCGATGCGGCCGTCGAGCAGGCCCTTGATCGCCTCGACGTTGTACATCACGCCGTCGTAGGTGCTCTGCGTGATGGTGAGGATGCGCGGCTTGGCCTTCACATGCTCGGGCAGCTTGCTCGCGATCGGGTGCGCCTCGATCTTGGCCCGGATGGCCTCGGGCGTGAACTCGGCCAGCGGGATGGGGCCGATGATGCCGAGGTTGTTGCGCGTCGGCATGAGGAAGACCGGGATGGCGCCGATCATGATGATCGAGTGCAGCACGCTCTTGTGGCAGTTGCGGTCAACCACAACGATGTCGCCCGGCGCCACGGTGCTGTGCCAGACGATCTTGTTCGACGTGCTCGTCCCGTTGGTCACGAAGAACAGATGGTCGCTGCCGAAGATGCGCGCCGCGTTGCGCTCGCTCGCCGCGACCGGGCCGGTGTGGTCGAGCAGCTGGCCGAGTTCCTCCACCGCGTTGCAAACGTCTGCACGCAGCATGTTCTCGCCGAAGAACTGGTGAAACATCTGGCCGACCGGGCTCTTCAGAAAGGCCACGCCGCCCGAGTGCCCCGGGCAGTGCCACGAGTACGACCCGTCCTGCGCGTAATGCGTGAGCGCGCGGAAGAACGGGGGCGGCAGCGAATCCAGATACGCGCGCGCCTCGCGGATGATGTGGCGCGCCACGAATTCCGGCGTGTCCTCGAACATGTGGATGAAGCCGTGCAGCTCGCGCAGCACATCGTTCGGGATGTGGCGCGAGGTGCGCGTCTCGCCGTACAGGAAGATGGGGATGTCGGCGTTGCGGTGGCGGATCTCGCCCACGAAGGCGCGCAGGTTCACGATCGCCTGTTGCTGCTCCTGCGGCACGTCGGAATTGAACTCGTCGTCGTCGATGCTGAGGATGAAGCCCGACGCGCGGCTCTGCTGCTGCGCGAACATCGCGGTGTCGCTGAAGCTCGTCACGCCCACCGTCTCGACGCCCTCGGCCTCGATCGCCTCGGCAAGCGCGCGGATGCCTGAACCGGAGACGTTCTCCGAGCGGAAGTCCTCGTCGATGATGACGATGGGAAAGCGGAATTTCATCGCGGGCGAGCCCTAAGTGAAACGGCCGCGCAAGGGCGCGGCCGGTGGAAAGAGCGGCGGATGATAGCGCCGCGTTTCGACACTGCAATGGCAATCGCGGCGACCGTTTCAGGACGGTTCGCCGGGGTGCCGATCAGGTCTTGGGCAGTGTCACGCCGTGCTGGCCCTGGTACTTGCCGCCACGGTCCTTGTACGAGGTTTCGCACACCTCGTCGCTCTCGAAGAACAGCACCTGGGCGCAGCCCTCGCCCGCGTAGATCTTGGCCGGCAGCGGCGTGGTGTTGCTGAACTCCAGCGTCACATAGCCCTCCCATTCCGGCTCGAAGGGCGTGACGTTAACGATGATTCCGCAGCGCGCGTAGGTGCTCTTGCCGAGGCAGATCGTCAGCACATTGCGCGGGATGCGAAAGTACTCGACCGTGCGCGCGAGCGCGAAGCTGTTGGGCGGAATGATGCAGACGTCGCTCTTCACGTCCACGAAGCTCTTCTCGTCGAAGTTCTTCGGATCGACGATCGTGCTGTTGATGTTGGTGAACACCTTGAATTCGTCGGCGCAGCGAATGTCGTAGCCGTAGCTCGACGTGCCGTAGCTGACGATCTTGTGCCCGTCGCGCTGGCGCACCTGGCCCGGCTCGAAGGGTTCGATCATTCCGTGCTCGGATGCCATCCGGCGGATCCAGCGGTCGCTCTTGATACTCATGGCGGGTTCCGGGCTTTCTCTGCAAAAGCGCGATTGTCTCAAACCATGAAGCCGCTTCCGCCAGCGCCAACATCACACGGATCGACAGCTCGCAGGGCGCTGGCGTCAGCGGCCTTCGACATCGCGCCGCTTGCAACGCGGCCAAACCGGATCGCGAAATTCCCTACTTACGGCGCTTGTTGCGACGCAGCACGCCCGGCTAGGATGCGTCCGTGAGCAAGACATTCTGACGCTTTGCTTGCTGTCTCTCCCTCCGCACAGGCCGGACCACCGGCTGGCATCAAAGCAAAGGCCCGACGCATCAGAAGATGCGCCGGGCCTTTGTCTTTGCGGCAGCGCGACATGCGCGCCGAGCTCTGGCGTCAGTTCAGCGGCACGGGCACGAAGAAGCGCGCGTCATCACGCTGTACCAGCAGGCCCACGCTGCCGTCGGCCTCCTTGACGGCCTTCTGCAGATCGATCGGCGAGCGCAGCGGCTTGCCGCCGGCCTGGAGCAGCACATCGCCCGGTTGCAGGCCGGCCGCCTCGGCGGCGCCCGTCACCTGCTCGACGAGCAGACCGTTGATCTTGGCTTCGCGCTGCTCGTCCTTCGTGAGCGGGCGCACCGCGACGCCGAGCTTGCCGGCCTCGGGCTCGGCGGCTGCCATCTGCGACTCCTTCAGCTCGCCGAGCGAGGCGTCCAGCGTCGTCGCCCTGCCCTCGCGCCACACATCGAGCTTCACCTTCGTGCCGGGCCTGGTCGCCGCCACCAGCAGCGGCAGGTCGGACGACAGATCGACCTTCTTGCCGTCGAAGCTGCGGATCACGTCACCCGGTTGCAGGCCCGCCTTCTCGGCCGCGCTGCCCGGCTCCACCCTCACCACCAGCGCGCCCGAAGGCTCAGGCAGCTTCAGGCTCTTCGCGGTGGGCGCGCTCACCGGCTGCACCAGCGCGCCGAGCTGGCCGCGCACCACCTTGCCGGTCGCGACGAGCTGCTGCTGCACGTTCATCGCGATGTCGATCGGGATCGCGAAGCTCAGCCCCATGTAGCCGCCCGTCTCGCTGAAGATCTGCGAGTTGATGCCGATGACCTCGCCGTTCATGTTGAACAGCGGCCCGCCCGAGTTGCCCGGGTTGATCGGCACATCGGTCTGGATGAAGTTGACGTAGTTGCTCTGCGGGCCGAGCGCGCGGCTCTTGGCGCTGATGATCCCGCTCGTCACCGTGTTCTCGAAGCCGAACGGCGAACCGATGGCCACGACCCAGTCGCCGATGCGCGAGTCCGCCGGATTGCCGATCCTGGCCACCGGCAAACCGCTGGCCTCGATCTTCACCACCGCGACATCGGTGCGCTTGTCGACACCGATCACCTTCGCATTGAATTCGCGCCGGTCCGTGAGCTTGACCGTGACGGTCGTCGCGCCATCGACCACGTGGGCGTTGGTCAGGATGCGGCCGTCGGCGCTGATGATGAAACCCGAGCCCTGGCCCCGCACGATGCGGCTCTGCGGCCCACGCTGGCCCGGCGCGCCGAAGAACTGTGAAAACGGATCCGCGCCCAGACGCGGATCATTGCCCTGCAGCTTTTGCTGGACCGCGATGTTGACCACCGCCGGCCCGTTCGCCGCCACCAGATCGGCAAAGCCCGGCAAGCCCTGCACACTGGCGGCAGTTGACACCTGCGCCGCCACCGGCGCGGCGACGGCCTGAGTCACGGCCTGGGTTTCAGGATGCCGCGCCCACCAGGCGCCAGCGGCGAAGAACGAGGTCGCGACAACCACCGAAACCAGCTTGCGAGGAAAGGAATTCAGCATTCGGAATGAATTGAGTGAGTTGGACTTGATCGGTTGCGCCATGCCTGGCCTCCGGATTCGTGCGGAAAAGACCAGCCGCTTCACCCGAAATGTCGGCGGACGAATGGAACCATCGAAAACCTGAACCGGCGACCGCAACCACCGATTACCAAAAGTTCGCACCCGGCGACTGCTTTCAGTCAAATCGACGCGCGTCATCCGAAACCTAGCGTCGGCGGCCGCGAATTTCATCCCCCGCATTCACATATGGTTACCGAGTCTTACCCGGCACGTGATGACTGGCCGGCGCAGAACAATCAGTTACCCGGCGAACGGGCCGGCAATCCCGAGCTTGCGGGAGCCTATGCGGCTTGAAAGGCGACCGCAAGTTGAAGCGCCATCCATGAACAAGCGCCGCTTGCGCCGTCATCGGTCGGGAAATGACCACGCGTCCGGACGAACGCGGCAATTGCGCATTCGCGCTTTCCGGTGCATTTCGTTTCGGCAATTGGCAAGCATTCCTGGCAGAAATGTGAAGGCATCGACAAGAAGAATCAGCCTATCGATCCTGGCGAGTGAATCTGCCTGATGAACACGTCAGCGCCGGCCATACTCGTGACCGGATCAATGAATCCCGATGAAACTTCGAATAGGCATTGTCGGGCCATAAGCCCATCAATCTAGCGCTTGGTCATGCCGCTGGCGATCATGACAATGATCTCGTGATCAATACCGGCGAAATGGCATTCCTGCCGCGGAATCGGAATGGAACCAAATCGCAGTTGCACGGCACGCTGACACATCAAATTGGCTATCAATGCGGCCAGCGGTCATCAAACCGTTATGAGCGATCGAGCACTTCTTCGGGAATTGCCGTGCCGGGAAATTCCCGTGACGACCGCATGCATGCGGTCATGTGCGCCGTTCACAGGCAAGTCATGCGGCAAGCGCGGGATTTCGGACAGCCGCGCAAAGTGCCCGTCAAACGACGGATCAGCCCAAGACCAAGGGTTTTCCCTGCTCCATGACGGAACAGTGCGGTAAAGTCTGCTTGAGCTTGCAACAACACCTCCATCGCCTTTTCGATAGTCCGGATCAATCAAAGTGCCGGTAGTCGACCTCGAAGGTGCGCCTAAACAGGACCGGAAACCCATGCTTGTTCGGGTTATCGAGTGTTTTTGCAATTTTCAGCGATCGGCGCTTCAGGCTTTACCGCGTCAAACCTAGCGTAAACCCTAGATGGCATGCACCGTGCGGATGGACGTTCAGGCGTCACCTATGTCACAGGGCAGAAAGGTGGCGACCGGAGACCAACTGCTGATTTTTTGCTGAAGTGAAGGAGACACCTGCATGACTGTTTACGCCGCCCCTGGTGCCGCCGGCGCCCCCCTGGTTTTCAAAGCCCAATACGACAACTTCATCAATGGCCAGTTCGTGCCGCCGGTCGACGGTCAGTACTTCGATGTGATCTCGCCCATCAACGGCAAGGTCTTCACCAAGGCCGCGCGCTCGAATGCCGCCGACATCGAACTCGCGCTGGACGCCGCGCACGCCGCCCAGGTCAAGTGGGCCCGCACCTCGCATGCCGAGCGCGCCAACATCCTGCTGAAGATCGCCGACCGCCTCGAGCAGAACCTCGAGCGTCTGGCCTACGCCGAAACCGTCGACAACGGCAAGCCGATCCGCGAAACGCTGAACGCCGACATCCCGCTGGCCGTTGACCACTTCCGCTACTTCGCCGGCGTCCTGCGCGCCCAGGAAGGCACGCTGAGCCAGATCGACGAGAACACCGTCGCGTATCACTTCCATGAGCCGCTGGGCGTGGTCGGTCAGATCATTCCCTGGAACTTCCCGATCCTGATGGCCGCGTGGAAGCTGGCCCCGGCCCTCGGCGCCGGCAACTCGGTCGTGCTGAAGCCGGCCGAATCGACCCCGATCAGCATCCTGGTGCTGGTCGAGCTGATCGCCGACCTGCTGCCCCCGGGCGTGCTCAACGTCGTCAACGGCTTCGGCCGCGACGCCGGCATGCCGCTGGCCACCAGCAAGCGCATCGCCAAGATCGCCTTCACGGGTTCGACCGCCACGGGTCGCGTCATTGCCCAAGCCGCCGCCAACAACCTGATCCCGGCCACGCTGGAACTCGGCGGCAAGTCGCCCAACATCTTCTTCGAAGACGTGATGGCCGCTGACGACGCCTTCCTCGACAAGGCGATCGAAGGCATGGTGCTGTTCGCGTTCAACCAGGGCGAAGTCTGCACGAGCCCGACCCGCGCGCTGATCCAGGAATCGATCTACGACCGCTTCATCGAGCGCGTCCTCAAGCGCGTTGCCGCGATCAAGCAAGGCAACCCGCTCGACACCGAAACCCAGATCGGCGCCCAGGCGTCGGCGGTTCAACAGGACAAGATCCTGTCGTACATCGGCATCGGCAAGGAAGAAGGCGCACAACTGCTGATCGGCGGCAGCAAGCCTGAACTCAGCGGCGACCTCGCCGGCGGCTACTACGTGCAGCCCACGCTGTTCAAGGGCCACAACAAGCTGCGCATCTTCCAAGAAGAAATCTTCGGCCCGGTGCTGTCGGTGACGACCTTCAAGGACGACGCCGAAGCCCTGTCGATCGCCAACGACACCGTCTACGGTCTCGGCGCTGGCGTCTGGACCCGCGATGGCAGCCGTGCCTATCGCTTCGGTCGCGACATCCAGGCCGGCCGCGTCTGGGTCAACAACTACCACGCTTACCCGGCGCACGCTGCCTTCGGCGGCTACAAGGAATCGGGCATCGGCCGCGAAACCCACAAGATCATCCTTGATCACTACCAGCAGACCAAGAACATGCTGGTCAGCTACAGCCCGAACGCGCTCGGCTTCTTCTGATCGCCGGCAGTTCCCTGACTGTAAGAAAAAGGCGGCTTCGGCCGCCTTTTTCGTTATGTCGGAGACTGGTGCTCATTGCCACGACGCCATCGCACCGACGCAGAGGAGACAAGCATGATTCAACGAGTCCTGGCGACCGAATCCGCCCTGACGCTGATCGCGCGCTTGCAGGCGCGCTACGGCGAACTGATGTTCTATCAGTCGCACGGCTGCTGCGACGGCAGTACGCCGATGCTCTTCCCCAAGGGCGAGATGGCGCTCAATTCGACGGATATCCAGATGGGCGAAGTAGGCGGCGTGCCGTTCCATGTGAGCGAGATGCAGTTCGACTATTTGTCGGGCTCGCAGATCACGCTTGACGTGGAGGCGGGCAGCGTCGGCACCTTCTCGCTGGAAGACAGCGAGGGCGTGCATTTCGTCGCGCGCTCGCGGCTGTGGACCGATGAGGAATGGCGAGAGTTGAGCGCTCAGGGATGAAGCGAAGACGGTGGCTTACCCATCAAGACCGCGGACCGGCGCTGTTCCAGGCCGGAACAGGCGGTGCTGCTGAATGAAACAATCAGCGGCGTCCGTGCAATGCCGTCACCGCTGATGTTCCGGTCTTCTGTCGTCCGGACTCAGGGCCGAACATAGCGAACGTTGTGGCGGGCAAAGATCGCCGCCATCGCGCCGCTGTCGATGATCTGGTTCAGCGCACCTTGCAGCGCATGGGCGAGATCCATGCTCTCGGCCTTGACCGCCATGCCGACGGCCCAGCCGGAAACCGGCAGCCCCGGAATCTTGACCGGCTCGATCGCGACATCCGACATCCCGGCCAGTCCAGCCTGCAACTCGGCCCGCGTGCCCATGACGGCTGCCGCGCCGCCGTTGCGAAAGGTGTCGAGCGCGACCTTGATGTCATGAGCGTTGATCACGTTCTCGCGATAACGCCCGGCTTCCAGCGACAGCATGGCGATCGACGAGATCGACGCGCCATCGACGACGATCTTCTCCTTCTGGAAGACATCGAAGCCGGTCCAGTCGGGCAGGCGCTCGGTGTTGCGCGCAACTTCGAGTTGCTCGCGCCAGTACGGTCCGAAGATCTCGACCTGCTTGTTCGCTTCCTGCAGGACACGATCGACCGGCACATGAAGCAGCACATCGGCCGGGCCGTAACCGAGGTAATGACCCTTCCACACCATGTTGCGCAGGTCATCGCCCACGTCATCGCCCGCGTCGAAGGGCAGCAGCTTCAGCTTGAGACCGAGCTGCGTTGCGAGCGCCTTGGCGATGTCGACGTCGATGCCGGCCTCGTCATCGGCGAACGGGAAGAATTCCTTGTAGACGCCGACCTTGAGGATGCCCGTGGCGCGGATGCGGTCGTAGGCCTCATCGGCCCGCGCCGCAGCGCCGGCTCCGAGACCGAGGGCAATGCCGATGGCGCCGCGCAACAACGCGCGACGCTGCTTCTTGTTACCGTGATTCAAGAGTTACTCGTCCTTGGTACGACGGGTTTCGAGCCAGGCCTTGATGGACCACATCGCTTCCTGGCTCAGGATGCCTTCGAACGGCGGCATGTAGATGGCGCCATTGCGGACCTTGCCACCGCGGATGGACATCAGGAAATACTGGTTGACCTCCTTGTAGCAGGCGGCCTTCTTCTTCTCGTTGGGAATGTCCATGCAATCGCGGTCGAGCTTGCGCAGGTCGGGCGCAATGCCGCCGGAGATTGCGTCGAGACCGTGGCATCGGGCGCAGTTCTGGCCGAAGGCCGATTGGCCGAGCTTGATCGCGTCGTTGTTGCCCGTGTAGGGATTGTTGTCGCGCCATTCTTCGCCGAGCTGCGGCAGCGACGACGTGTCGACCGCGTGCGGAACAACATCGCCGTGGGCGAAGGCTTCGGCCGACAGGGCAAGACCGGCAATGGCGAGCGCACCGGCAAGCGCGCGCGAACGAAGGGCTGAGCGGATATTCCGCATGGTTTGTCTCCTCACCTGGACATGAAATGGGATCGCGCCAGGGCTGGCCGGAGGGCCGCCTCCCTGACTGTGATTGGTGAGGGGGAGTGGGCAAGTCATGTGCCACCACTCGCGTGACCGGGAAAACCATCGTGGTGCAAGCACACAAGTCACTCGCTGGCACGATCTGCGCTCATTTGCAACACGTGTACCATCGCCGAGCAATCGGGGGACACCGAAGTCAGAGACAGCATGCGGCGGACGTCAGGCCAGCCGCGGCAAATTGGAGGAGACACCATGCCCGCCACGGACGCCTTTCCGCAGCGTGATCCGCTTGATGCCAGCGCCGCCCTCGCGACGCTGCACCCCGCACTTGCCACCGAATCCGCCGAGGAAACTGCCCGCCAGGTGATCGAGGCCGCCCATCAGCGCTCGCAGCGCTTCGGCCTCGAAAGCAGCCGCACCCCGGATGCCAGCCCGCTCGCACGCGCCGAAATGGACCAGACGCTCGAGAAGAGTCGTGTCCTGCGTGTGCATGCGGCGCCGGTCATGGAATCGCTGTACGAAAACATCATCAACACCCACAGCATGGTGGTGCTGACCGACGCGATGGGCACGATCCTGCACACGCTCGGCGACGGCGATTTCGTCGAACGTGCCCAGCGCGTGGCGTTGCAACCGGGCGTGAGCTGGGCCGAGCAGAACCGCGGCACCAACGCCATCGGCACCGCGATTGCCGAGGCTGCGCCCACCACCGTTCACGCCGACCAGCACTTCCTGCGCGCCAACCATTTCCTCACGTGCTCGGCCACGCCGATCTTCGATCCGCGCGGCGAGGTGGCCGGCATCCTCGACGTGACGGGCGACTTCCGGAACTTCCACAAGCACACGATGGCGCTGGTGCGCATGTCGGCCCGCATCATCGAGAACCAGCTCTTCGACAACGCCTTCCAGAAGGCGATCTGCATCCACTTCCACAGCCGGCCGGAGTTCATCGGCACGCTCATGGAAGGGATCATCGCCTGCGACCAGGAAGGCCGCGTGCTGGCCGCCAATCGCGGCGCGCTGTTCCTCACCGGCCTGGGCAAGGGCGCGCTCGAAACCCACACCTTCAGCTCGCTGTTCGGCATGCCGCTCAACGACCTGCGCGAGCACTACCGCACCGTCAATCCCACGCCGCTCACCGCGCGTCTCCTCAACGGGATGATCGTCGGCCTGCGCGCCGACCTGCGCACAAACCAACGCTGGATCACGCCCGGTTTCGCGGCAAGCCAGGCACCCGTCACGCCTGCTGCAACCGACCATGCCGGGCCGCCCCCGATCAACGACGGCGGCGCGGCTGCAAGCCTTTTCAATCCGCCCGGCGGGCATCAGGACGAGCGCCACGCCGGCCGCTCCAACCGGCTGTCGAGCCTGCGCTACCTCAACACCGGCGACCCGCAGATGCAGGCCGTCATCGCCAAGGCGCAGAAGGTGATCGGCCGCGACATCCCGATCATGGTCATCGGCGAGACGGGCACCGGCAAGGAACTGCTGGCCCAGGCGATCCACAACGACTCGCCCCGCGCGCGCATGCCCTTCATCGCGGTGAACTGCGCCTCGCTGCCCGACACGCTCATCGAGAGCGAACTGTTCGGCTACGAGGACGGCGCCTTCACCGGCGCCCGCAAGCGCGGCTCGCACGGCAAGATCGTCGCGGCCAACGGCGGCACGCTCTTCCTGGATGAAATCGGCGACATGCCGCTGCAACTTCAGGCGCGGCTGCTGCGCGTGCTGCAGGAGCGCGTGGTGACGCCGCTCGGCAGCAACAAGAGCATCCCGGTCAACGTGATGATCATCTGCGCGACCAACCGCAACCTGCGCGACATGATCGCGCGCGCCGAGTTCCGCGAAGACCTGTACTACCGCCTCAACGGCCTCGTGGTGAAGCTGCCGCCGCTGCGCGACCGCACCGACCTGGGCGCCATCGTGAGCAAGATCCTGCTCAACGAGGCCGCGCACGGCGCCCGCTACACCGTCGCGCCCGAGGTGCTGGACGCCTTCCACCGCTCACGCTGGCCGGGCAACTTCCGCCAGCTCACCAACGTGATCCGTACTGCGATCGTCATGGCCGACGGTGACCAGGTGATCCGCATGGACCACATGCCCGACGATTTCATTGAGGAGCTGGAGCAGCCGATGCCCGAAGGCATGACGCCGCGCGCAGCGCCACCGTCTGCCACGCCCGCGCATGGCCTCGCGCCGGGTCTGACCGATTTCGCCGCCTTCGTGCCGCCGAACGCGCCCGGCATGGTCGGCCCGACCAGCGACCTCGGTGGCGGACGGTTCGCGCCCGGCGCGGGCCTGCCGCCCCAGCCCGCGGCGATGCCTGCCGGCCTTGCCGACGTCATGCCGCGCGGGGACAACGGCTTCGCGCCGCCGCGCCCCGATCACGGCGCGGCGCCTTACGCCGGCAATGGCGCCCATCCCGGTGGAGCGCCCTTCCCGGGCGCAGGTTCCTTCCCCGGCGAGCGCGCCCAGCCCGGCGGCTGGCCGGCACAGCCCGGCTGGCCTGCCGCGGGCGCCGACATGGCCGCTGCCGGCAACGCCGCCGCCGCGACGCCCGGCAACCCGACCGCCGGCGCCCAGCCACGCCCGGGCGAACCCGGCTGGCCCGTTGGCCGCTCGCTCGACCAGATCGAACTCGAACTGATCCGCCGCGCGCTCGAAACCCATCGCGGCAACGTGTCGGCCGCCGCGCGCGCGCTCGGCATCAGCCGCAACACGATCTACCGGAAGTTCCCCGAACTCGGCCAGCGCACTACCGACGCAGGCTGAAACGCCGTTTCACGCAGGCTTGGCCCGGTGCAATGCCGGGCTGCGACGGCTGCTTCACATGGCTGTCACCAATTGGAACAGCGATGCAACAGTGCGTCGCATCGCTGTCGTCTCCCGCATTCGTCGTCCGTCGCCGAATCAGCCGCCAGATCGCCCGCGATCGGGCCAATCGGGCCGAAAGCGCCTCGCAAGTCCACCCGACAGCACTCCAGCGTCCCGTTCGCCCGCGAATGGGACGCTGGCGAGCGCCTGCGGGCCGTCGATGCGCCTCGCAAACCCCGTCAGGGCTGCTTCGCCCGTGATGGTCATGGTCGGCACACAAGTTGCGCAAACCGGTTCCGCGAACACGATCCGCAACCTCCTCCCGAAACACTTCCGAGGGCGACGCCGACAAGTGCATCCCCCAAGGAGTCCGACGATGACAGCCATCCACACCACCGAAGCCCCGTTCGTCGATCCGCCGCGTCTGGTCGCGCCATTGCGCCTGCGCTGGGAAGCCGCCGAGGAGTCCTATGTTCTCGTACACCCTGATGGGCCCATCCGCCTCAACGCGAGCGCCGGCGCCATCCTCGCCCGCTGCGACGGCACCCTGCCCGAGCACATCATCGTCGCGCAGCTCGAAGAGCAGTTCGACGCCCGCGACATCGCCGACGAGGTTCGCGGCTTCCTGCTTACCGCCCACGACGAGGGCTGGATCGTCTGATGCGGAGCGCGAGGACGAGCTGCGCGCCCTGCGTGGCGTCCTCGCGCGCAGCCTGATCGCGCTGCTGCTGTGGTGCGTGCTCGTGGTCTGGATACTGCTGCCGGTCAGCAGCGGCTGAAACCGGCGAGCGCCGCGCCGCGACATCCGGCGCGGCGTACCACTGTGCTCACCGCCCGTCGACCAGACTGCGCAGGCTGACGAGCGCGGCGCGACAGTCGTAGCTCTCGACCTGGCGCGCAAGGCGGCCGATCGCCTCGGCACCGAAGCGCGCGATGAGCGCCGGCCTCAGTCCGGCAAAGGTCTCGCGCGCCGACAGGTCATCGATGCCGAGCAGGTAGTCGAGCCGAGACAGGCCGTCGTCGAGCATGCGCAGCGCGGTCGGCGAAGGCAGCGCCGCCTGCCCCACGAGTGGCCGCAGCGCGTCGAGCAGCGCCGTCAGCCCGCGCGAGCAACGCGCGACCTGGGCCGGCAGCCCTGCCAGCTCGCCGTCGCGGGCCATGCGTTCTGTCTCGCGCGCAAGCACCATCAGGTCGAGCGCGCCGATGCCACCCGACGCACCCGCGAGGCCGTGGCTCCAGCGCCGGATCGTCTCCGGCGCGCTATCGGCGGGGCGCGGCTCGGCATGCTGCACGAAGGCGGTCATGACGCGTGCCAGCAGATCGACGCGGCCGGCCACGGTCGCCAGCGCCTGCTCGACCGCGATGCCGGGCACGGTGGCGAGCCCCCGGACCAGTCCGTCACCGACGGCCTCCTCCGGCCGGTCGGCATGCGTCACGCCGGCGGCGGCCTGCCCCGCCTGCCCCGCGTCGCCTGCCAGCGCGCCATCGGCGCGCATCGCACCCGCGCGAGTCCGGCCCGCCTCGGCCATGTCGACCAGCGCCATGGCCTCGGGCGCCCGCTCCGGCGGCAGCTCGATCACCGGCGGCAGCCAGCGCAGCAGCATCGCGTGCAGCGCCCGGGTGTCGACCGGCTTGGCAAGGTGATCGTTCATGCCGGCGGCAAGGCAGCGCGAGCGGTCCTCGCCGAAGGCACCGGCGGTGAGCGCGACGATCGGCGTGGTCGCGTGCGCGGGCAGCTGACGGATCGCGCGGGTCGCGTCGAGACCGTCCATGCGCGGCATCTGCATGTCCATGAGGATCAGCGCCCAGTCGTGGGCACGCGCCAGCTCGACGGCGACCTGGCCGTCGCCCGCGATCGTCACCTGCAGCCCGATCTCTCCGAGCTGGGCGCGCGCGACTTCCTGATTGACCGGATCGTCCTCGCACAGCAGCACGCGCCGGCCCTGGCAGCGCCGCAGCAGCCCTTGCTGGTCGCGCAGCACCGAGGTGACGGTCGGCCCGCTGAGCGAAGACGGTGCCCCGGCCGCGCGCCCGAGCCGGGCCGTGAACCAGAAACAGCTGCCCTCGCCCGGCCGGCTTTCCACGCCGACCTCGCCGCCCATCAGCTCGGCCAGCCGGCGATTGATCGCCAGCCCGAGGCCGGTGCCGCCAAAGCGCCGCGTGGTCGAGTTGTCGGCCTGCTCGAAAGGCCGGAACAAGCGCGCCTGGTCGGCCTCGGCGATGCCGATGCCCGTGTCTCGCACCTCGAAGCGCAGCAGCACACTCCCCGCCTCCTGGTGCTCGATGCGCGCGCCGAGCCGCACGCCGCCCCGACTCGTGAACTTGACCGCGTTGCTCGCGTAGTTGAGCAGTGCCTGGGTGAGCCGGGTCGGGTCGCCGCGCAGCCGCGTGTTCGGCAGCGGCTCGGGATCGACCGTCACGCTCAGTCCCTTGGCGATGGCGCGGTCGCTGATGAGCGCGGCCACGCGCTGGAACGTCGCGCGCAGGTCGACATCGCCGATCTCGAGCTCGACCTTGCCGGCCTCGATCTTGGAAATGTCGAGGATGTCGTTGATGACCTGGAGCAGGTGATGCGCAGCGTCGGCAATCTTGCCCAGGCGCTCGGTCTGGAGCGCGTCGGCGCTGTGGCGCTGGAGCAGTTGCGTCAGGCCGATGATCGCGTTCATCGGCGTGCGGATCTCGTGGCTCATGTTCGCCAGGAAATCGCTCTTGGCGCGGTTGGCGGCCTCGGCCTCGAAGGCGCGGCGCTCGAGCGCGGCATTGAGCGCGGCGATCTGGGCGGCGCGCGCGCGGCGCTCGCGGTTGTCGAAGATGGTCGTGCGCGAGCACACGAACTTGCCGTCGACGTCATAGATGGCGCGTGCGTTGAGCATGACCGGCAGCAGCGAGCCGTCGCGCCGGCGCAGCTCCAGCTCCAGCCCCGACAGCTCGCCCTCGGCCTTGAAAAGCGCATAAGCCTCACCGAACTTGGGCACCGATTCGGGCGCGAGCACGTCGGCCAGCCCCTTGCACCCGATGACCTCCGAACGCGCGTAGCCGAGCCAGCTCAGCTCGGTGTCGTTGATCTCGATGAAGCGTCCGGCCGCGTCGAGCGAGTGATAGCCGCAGGGCGCCTGGTTGTAGAGGTCGCCGATCTCTGCGGCACGCAGTGCCAGCGCCCGGTTGGCCTCGGCAAGCTGGGCGGTGCGCTCGGCCACCAGCTCCTCCAGCCGATAGCGGTAGCGGTCCAGCTCGGCACCGACGCGGCGGCGCTCGGTGATGTCGGTGAGAAAGCCCTGCCACAGCAGGCCGCCTTGGCCGTCGGGCTCGGGTACCAAATGGCCTTCGACCCAGATCTCGCCGCGCGCCGGATGGTTGACGCGGAACTCGGCGCGCCACGGCGTCATGTCGCGCGCCGAGGCGGCTATCAGCGCATGCAGCCGCTCGAGGTCATCGGGATGGACGCGTGCCCACACGGCGTCGGCCGACTCGCGTACCTCGTCCGGCCGCAGCCCGTAGATGTTGGCCAGCGACTGCGCAGCCCAAGGCATGGACGCACGCCCGTCGGCGTCGAGATGGAAGGCGCAGAGCACGCCGGGCGCGGTGGCCGCGATCTTCTCGATGAAGGCCTGGGTGTCCATCGGCGAGAGCAGCGGGCCGCAGTGGATTCGGGTCGTCGCATCAACGCCAAGGACGGCGGATTCGGTGCTGGCCGCCACCGGCGCACGGCCGGCGCCACGGGCGCCGGGGACCTCCAGGCTCACGAATAGCTCCCTTCGTCGCGGTAGCTCGCGGCGATGCGCGCAAAGTCGTCGAAGGCAGCGTCGAAGGCATCGACCACGTCAGGGTCGAACTGCCGACCGCGCTCGGCCACGAGCGCGGCACGCACCACATCGAGCGGGATCGGCTGCTTGTAGGGCCGGCGGCTCGCCATCGTGTCGAAGGAATCGACCAGCGCCATGATTCGCGCGCTGGCCGGGATCGCCTCGCCCGCGAGCCGATCGGGGTAGCCGCTGCCGTCCCAGCGCTCGTGATGGTGGCGGGCGATCTCCTTGGCCCGCGCGAGAAAGGCGATCGGCCGCTCGGCGTCGCGCTCCGCATTGGCAATGGCCTCGGCGCCGAGCATCGCGTGGGTTTCCATCAGCGCGCGCTCGCCCGGATCGAGTCGCCCCGGCTTGAGCAGCACCGAGTCGGGAATGCCCACCTTGCCGATGTCGTGCAACAGCGCCGACTTGGCGAGCAGCTCGATACCGTCGCCCGCGAGTACCTCGCTAAAGCGCGGATGCTCGCGCAGCCGCGAGGCCAGCAGACGCATGTAGGCGCGGGTGCGGCGCAGGTGGTTGCCGGTGCCGGCATCGCGGATCTCGGCCAGTCGCGCAAGCGCATGCACGGTCACGTCCTGGACGATCTGGTTCTCGGCCATGCGCCGCGCCACTTCGTCCTCGAGCGAGGCGTTCATGTCGCGCAGCCGGTCACGCGCATGCTTGAGTTCGAGTTGGGTGCGCACGCGCGCGAGCACGAGCGCGGGCACGAGCGGCTTGGTGAGGTAGTCGACGGCGCCGAGGCCGAGGCCGGCGCATTCATCGTCGGTCGAACTCATGGCCGTGACGAAGATGACCGGGATCGACGCGGTGCGCGGATCGAGCTTGAGACGGGCCAGCACTTCGTCGCCATCCATGCCCGGCATCATGCGGTCGAGCAGGATCAGCTCCGGCTCGGGCGGCGTGACCGCGATCTCCAGCGCCCGCGCACCCGACGTCGCCACGCGCACGCGATACAGCGGCTGGAGCATGGCGCCCAGCACGGCGATGTTGTCGGGATTGTCGTCCACGACAAGCAGGGTCGCGCCCATGTGGAAATCGGCTTGGGGTTCGTCGCCGGAAAGACGGATGTCCATGTCAGATGTGTGTCCAGATAGCGCGCGTTTTACCTTGTGGGCGTGAATGCCGCGCGATTGCATGCTGCTACGACCGCGAGCGGGAGTGGGAACACATTCAGGGTTGACCCTGATCAAATCAGCTCGTCCGCGCAGCCAGTTGGCGATCACATCGTGGGAGCTGGCGACAGCGCAAGCGAATAAGCGCCCGACCGGGGCACAGGGCCGCCGCACGGTTGTGTTCCGGCGACCGACGTGCTCCACATGCGAAATCCGCACCGGAAATACGGGTTTCGTCGCGCAATGTCGACGCCGATCGCGCCGGCTTGACCTTGCGCATGCGGCAGCGCGAATGGCACGCCTCGGCACCAACTGGATCAAGTGGCATTCGCTAGGCCTCTTCTAGCGTGCGTCCATCAGCAGTCCTGTTCGACAACACGCAAAACACGAGGCCCTCATGCAAGCCACCTTCCTCCGTATCGGCACCGCGCTCGCCCTTGCCTGCGCCATCGTTCCCGCCGCCAGCGAGGCCGCCAGCATCGCCACGGCCCACACCCAGACCGCGATGGCCGCGCGCGGCAGCCGCGCCCAGGCCGAAGCCCTGCTTGACCGGGCGATCGTCGCCTATGTGAAACAGGGCAGCGCCGCCTTCGACGAGTTCAGCAAGCCGGGCGGCCTGTATTCGCAGGGTGACCTGTACGTCGTGGCGCTCGGCACCGACGGCGTGCTCAAGGCCACGGCCAACAATCCTCAGACCCTGGTCGGTCAGCAGGTGCTCGAAGTACATGACGCGGCCGGAAACCCGGTGTTCCGCAACCTCATCGACGCCAGCGCCGACAAGGGCAATGGCGTCGTCAACTACATCTGGCGCAACCCGGTCACCAACCACGTCGAGAACAAGACGGCGCTGGTACAGCGCGTGGGCGACACGGTACTGGCCGTGGGCTACTACACGCCGCGCTCGACGGCCGAGCAGGCGCACGCCTTCCTGAACGGCGCCTATGCCGAAGTGGAACGCGTGGGCGCGGCCCAAGCCTGGCGCGAGTTCAACGACCCGAAGGGCGAGTTCGTGCGCAACGATCTCTACGTGTTCGCGATCGGGCTGAAGGACGCGCGCTATCTCGCCCTGGGCTCGAATCCGAAGCTCGTCGGCAAACCCGTGGCAAACCTGCGCGACGCGAGCGGCAAGCCGATCGTGGCCGAGATGATCTCGACGGTGAACAGCCAGGGGGCGGGCTACATCGACTACATCTGGCGCAACCCGGTGACGAACAAGGTCGAGAACAAGACGGCCTATGTGCGCCGCGCGGGTGATGCGCTGATCGGCGTGGGCTACTACCGCGCCGAGTGATCGTCCGGCGTCGGCGGCGCGCTCGCGCCGGCCGACGCTTGTCCGCCCTGCCAGCGGCCCGCCCTGCGCGGGCCGTTGTCGTTTCGGGCGACCGGGTTTGGCGAGGAGGCCGGGTTCGGCGGCCGGATCGGACTTTCCAGCCTGGGGACAGCGGCGTTCAGGCGCTTCGTCCGGCGCGGGCCGGAGGATCAGTTCGGCCGGTGGCCGCGTGCGAGCCAGGCGAGTTCGAGCCGGTCGCGCGCGACGGCGTCCGGTTCGTCCAGGCCACAGGCGCGCGCCATCGCCGCGACGGCGGCAACTGGGTCGTTGGCGCCGGCCGCGTCGATCTCGCGCGCGAGAGCGGCAAGCTCGGCATGCGCGATTTCGTCGAGCGGCCTGGCGTCCCCGGGATGGCGGAAGCGGTCGATGCCGCCGCGCCCGGGCCAGACGAAGACGCGCGAGCCCTCGAAGGTGACGGGCCGGTCGGCAAGCAGCACGCGGATGCGCGCGAGCAGGCTGCCACCGTCATCGGACTGGCCACACGCGCGCGCGATGCGGCGTGCGACCACATCCTCGCGCACCGGGCCTTCGCGGCCGACCACGTGCAGCGCCATCGCGCGCAGCTGCTGGTCGTCGTCGACAACCTCGGCGGGCGCCCGCCCGAGGGCCAGCGCGAGACTGACGCGATCGACGGCGCGAAAGCCGTGAGGATCGGCGACGGACCGCAGGCCAAGGACGTGCTCCGGCTCTGGCTCGGGTGACTCTGAAGCGGAAGGCACAACCCTGGCGCACGGCACGGACGCTTCGGGATCGCCGGTTTCAGAAGCGGTCGGAGCTGCGGCGAACGGCCCGATGATGTCGCCGCATTCCATCGGCGTGTCGTCCACGAGCGCGTGTTCCGTCGCGCTGTCATCCGTGAGGGCGATGCCCTCGTCGAGCGCGGCGGCTGACGGCGGGTCTACCGTCACCGCAGTCGCCGCGCGGGCCGGCGTCACGCCCGCCGTCATGACGGGCGAGGCGACTTCAGGCTCCGCGATCAGCTCGGCGATCGGCTCGGCGACTGTTTCCTCGACCGGCGCCGCGATCACCGGGACAGCCGGCTTCGATTCCGACGCCGGCTTCCCTCCGGGTGCCGGCGCGGACGGCAGCACCGACGCTGCCGCGCGGGGTGGCGTCATCTCCATGGCGCCGCGCGCCCGGCGACGCCGGCTCAGCAGCAGCCGCAGTTCGTCGTCGAGCCGGGCGCCGAGCGCGACCGGGTCACGCCAGGCATCGAGCACGGCGACGCGCAGCACGTCCCAGCCAAGATCACGCAGCGTGGCTTCCCGCGCGAGTTCGCGGTCGACGGCAGCGAGCCTGTCGAGCCCCGGCATGTCGTACTCGACGGCGGCCAGTTCGCTCCACGGCCGCTCGGGGTCGGCAACGACGAGCGGTACGCCGCAGCGCGCATCACCCTGCCCCGACCCTTGCCCGACCTGCCAGCCCCGGCCGGAAAGCGCCGCGCTGACCGCCACGGCGAGACCATCGGTCACGGTGCCGTTCGCCGCCGTCGTCGCCGTGGACATCGCCGCGGTCGCAGCCAACGCGCCAGCCTCGGCCGCCCATTCCAGATCGTCGAACAGCAGCCGCAGCTCCGCCGACAACTCCGCGCCGGACGTCCGTCCGCACGCGCCGGCGGCTCCGTCAGGCGTACCGGCACGCCCCGCCTCCGGCTCGCCATTTCGCAGCGCCGGCACCAGCCGCTCTCCGACTTGCGTCGCGCGCATCTGCATCCCGCCCGGCGCGGGCGCGAACACATGGAGCGTGGCGCGGGCCCGGGTGAGCGCGAGATGCAGCCGCGCGACCGCCATGTCGCCCGGCAAACCGTCGCACGCCTCTTCGGGGACGGGATCGCGGGCCACGAGATAGATCACGTCGCGCGCATCGCCGCGGGCGAGATCGGCCAGGTCGCGCACGACCAGCGGCTCGGGCTGGTCATCGGCGAAGAAGGCGTCGAGCGCGGGATCGGCCGCGCGCTCGGCGGCCAGGGCGGCGTCGAGCGCGGCACGCAGGCCGGCATCGGTGGCGATGGCACCGAAGCTCGCGCGGCGGGGTGCGACGACCGCGTCGCCGCCGAAGGCGACGGCGGTGACGGCATCGGCTTCGGCCGCGACGGCGGCGAGCCTCAGCTGGGTGCACAGGCTGCGCGCGACCGCACGCGCGACGCCGTCGGCGTCGAGCCCCGGCGCCAGCCGATGCCACTGGCGCGCGTCGTTCGCGCCGGTGGGTGCGGGCAGCAGCCATTGCGCGCCGATCCGGCCACGCGCGCGGCTGAAGGCGAGCAGCGCGGGATCACGGCTGCGATGGTGGCTGCCGAGCCGGATCACCGGCAGGCCGGCGGTGGCAGCGCCGACGAGCACGAACTGCCGGGCACGGCCCGCAAGGGCGTCGAGCGTCGCGGGCGCGAGGCCGTCGCTCGCATCGGCGATCACGACGTCGAAGACGATCGAGGCCGGCAATGCGCCGTCCAGCGCGTCGGGCGTGGCGAGCAGACAGGGCGTGAGGCGCAGCAACGCCTCGCCGGCATCGGCCAGCAGCGCGGCGATCTCCAGCGGGGCGGCGCCAGTAGGCAGGCCATCGGCCGTGGCCAGCCCGCGCTCGATCTCGCGCCGGATCAGCAGCCATTGCGCGGCGATGCCGGACACGCTCGCCAGGTCCTGCGCGACCACGCTGCCGACGGCGTCATAGCCGGGCAGCACTGTCTCGGCGCGCAGCGCGACGCGCACCCGTTCGCGCGCGGCGAGCCGCAGGCGGTCGTCCAGCGCCCGGTAGTCGCGGCGCGCCGCCTCGTGCGCATTGGCATCGAAGTCGCGCAGCAGCGGATCGGCGGCGATGACGGCATCGACCCAGCCGCGCAGCCAGGCCTGCTCGAACACGGCGGCCGTCGCGTCGGGCGCGAAGCGGCCGGCTTCCAGTGCCTCCACCAGCGGCGCGAGGCCGGCGTCGAGCGCCTCGGCGCGCGCCTCGCGCCAGTCGCACCAGGCGGGCAGGCGCGGCGCGACCGCCGGCAATCGTTGCAGCAGCCCGAGCAGCGCCGGCAGACCGTGCGCCGCGAGCCGTTCATGCACGTCGGGCGCACTGCCGGCGCAGGCGAGAAAGGCGTCGAGCGCGCCGTCGAGCGCGGCCTCGGCCACGAGATGGCCGACACGGGCCGGCGCGATCGCGACGAGCCCGCCCGCCGGATCGGCCGCGATCCGCGCGAAGAAGCCGTCGAGCCGCCGGCGCACATCGTCCTGGCGCGCCGGGCCGCCACCGAGGTCGCGGCAGACGCGGTCGAGCGCACGGAGATGCTCGGCAGCCTGCGCGAGCCGGGCGCCGTCGGTGGCGCCGCCCTGCCATATCCCGGGCAGCGCGGCGTCGAAGGACGCGGGGGCCGCAAGTTCGCGCTCGCAGGCGGCCAGCGCGCGCAGGGCCGCGACCAGGCGGGCCAGCGGATCATCCTCGGCCGAGGTCGCGGGCGCAGCCAGGCGGATCTCCAGGGTCAGTCCGGTTTCCCAGGCGGGCGCGAGCGGCAGGCCATTCGTCACCCCGGCGAGCAGCGCGTGCAGCGCGAGCGCGGCGCGCAACCTCGGCCGGTCGGTGGCGCGGCCGGCCCAGAGGCCGCCGGTCAGATTGCCGAGATTGTCGTAGCCGTCGAGGTCGGCGATGGCGCCGCGCAGCTGCAGCAGTTCGCGCACGCGGCGGTACTGCTCGGCTAGGTCGCGGCCGGCGCGGCCGTCGGCCACGCAGTCGAGTCCGTCATGGTTCCAGTCGCCGCCCGCATGCAGCTCGGCCAGCCGCTGCTGGAACACGAAGCTGGCGCCCAGCACGGCGAGGTCGGTGTCGAAGCCGCGCCACGGACCGTCGGGCAGACGCAGCCGGTCGAGCGTGGCGATGGCCGGTTCGAGGCGCGCGATCTCGGCCAGCAGCGCGAGGTCGGCGCCGGTGTCGGGCGTGGCATCGCCTTCGATCCAGGGCCGCAACTGGTCGGCCACCCGCTTGCGGCGCAGGCCGCGCATCGGCCAGGCGGCTTCGCCGGCGCGCACCCATTCGGCGGCGAGCGCTGCCAGGTCGAGCCGTGCGACCTCGGGCCGGTAGCGCGCCGACAGCCGGGCGCGCAACTCGCGCCAGCGCGCGAGCTGGTCGGCGCCCTGGCCAAGCTGGTCCAGCGTGCGCTCGGGCCAGACCGGGCCGAGCCCGCGCAAGCGGCGGTCTTCCTCGGCGAGCAGGTCGAGACCGGCGCGCGCGGCGCGCATGACCGGTTCAGTCCAGGGCGCGGGCAGCGCGGCCCGGCAGCACGCATGCCGGTCGAGTAAGGCGAGCGCGGCATCGAGCCGGGCGCAGAGCACGGCGGCGCCGGGCGCGAGCGCGAGCCGGGCGTCGATGCCGGCCGGCGGATTGGCGAGCGTCTCGGCCAGCAGGCGCAGACCGCGCCGGGTGGCGGCGTCGAGGCCGAGGGCCGGCAGGTCGACCGCGCGGCGCCAGTCCTGAACGGCATTGGCGGCGGTGTCGATGGCGGCGCGCAGGGCGGCGGCGGCCTGGTCGAGGCCGAGCTGCCATTCGACGCTCCACCGCGCATGGCCGATGAGGTCGAGCAGGGTGTCGTCGGGCGTGGCGGCATTCGCGCCGACGCCCGCGCGCCCGGCGCGCTCGCCAAGGCGGACGGCGAGCGCGCGCAGGCCGGCAAGACGGGCAGCATCGATGTCGTCGGGCGCCGTGCAGGCGAGCACGGGGACGGCGGCCGGGTCGACGGGTTCGGCGGCCGGGGCCGCCAGCACGCGGGCGATCGCCTCGTGCAGCGTCAGCCCGCAGGCGTGGGGCGTGTGCAATCGTGCGACCAGGGCATCGAAGCCCGCGCCGAGGGCGGCGTGCTGCTCGACATCGCGTGCGTGCCGCGCCGGCAACCCGGCCACGCCGCCCAGCCAGGCCGCGCGCAACCGCGCATGCAGCGTCGGCGCCCGGCCATGACGACCGTGCAGCGGCAGCACGAACTGATCGATACCGGCCTCGGCCAGCTTCCAGCCGAGAGCATCGAGACTGGCCTGCGCGGCGCCGACCACGAGCATCCGGCGCCGACCGGCCAGCCCCTGTGCGACGAGATTGGCGATCGTCTGCCGCTTGCCGCTGCCCACGTCGCCGAGCAGCGCGAAGCTGCGCCCGCGCGCCAGCGCGAGCACGGCCCTGCGCTGGTCGGCATCGGCGGGCAAGGGGCAGACGAGTTCGCCGATGCCGGCGGCATCGGGCAGGGGCGCGGCGACAGCCAGACCGGGCGCATCCGCCGGCACATCGTCATCCGCCGGCGGGTCGGCGTCCGGCGCCCCAGCCGCGCCGGACGCGTCGCCGTGGCCGCTGGGCAGGTCGGTCGCGGAGCGGAAGGCGGGCAGATCGGGCAGAGCGGTCATCGTCGGCGCAAGAGGGGAGTGGCGAGCGCGCGAGACGATAAGGCCGCGCTCCTCGCGCGACGGTAAGCCGGATCAACAACCCGCATGACGCGAGAAATCCTTCACGCATCACCCGCCGGGATGAACCGCGGGGCGCCGACCGCCGCCACCTCACAGGAAGCGGAAGGCGCAGATCGCAACCAGCGTCGGCAGCACTGCCGCGAGGAAGAGCGACAGCGGCTGCACCGTGTGATCGCCGAAGCGCTCGCGCAGGATCGACACCGCCGCCGGATTGGGCGCGTTGGCGATGATGGTCAGCCCGCCGCCCGTGACGGCGCCCGCGACCAGCGCGTACTTGAACCCGTCGCTCAGTCCCTCGACCAGCGAGCCGAGATAGGTCAGCGCCGCGTTGTCGGTGATGGCCGTGAGCGCCGTCGCGCCGTAGTACACCTGCCCTTCGCTCAGGCTGGTGAGCAGCGGCTGCAACCACCATTGCTGCTGGCCGCCCAGCACCACGAGGCCGGCGAGGAAGAAGGCCACGAGCAGCCCCTCGCGCAGGATCAGCCGCTCCTGGTGGCGCGCGTACGCGGTCGTGTAGCCCATGAAGAACAGGAACAGCCCCATGAACACCACGGGGTGATGGGCGAACACCACGACGCCCGCGAGGAACAGCAGGTGCACGACCACCACCGGCAGCGGCGCCGCCGCGCCCTGCCCGTCGACCGCCGGCGTGTCGAGCTTCGCCAGCTCGCGGCCGAACAGCATCGCCACGGCCGTCGCGTTCACCACCACCGCGAGCGCCGAGCGCCAGCCGAAGTGCGCGAGCATGTGGGCCGTGTCCCAGCCCCAGGCACTCGCCACCATCAGCACCGGCGGCGCCGCGAAGTGGGTGAGCGTGCCGCCGATCGACACGTTCACGAACAGCACGCCGAGCGTCGCGTACTTGATGCGTTCGCTCACCGCCCCCGTGAAGTAGCGGTCGCGCAGCATCAGCGCCGCCAGCGTCATTGCCGCCGGCTCGGTGATGAAGGAACCGAGCAGCGGCACGAGCGCCAGCGTGAGCCAGTAGTTGGCGACGCCGCCCGACAGCGGCAGCAGCCGCGCCAGCGCGCCGATCACGCCGCGCGCGCAGCCGAGCACCGGCCGCGTGCCCGCCACCACCATGATCGCGAACACGAACATCGGCTCGGTGAAGTTGCGCGACTCCAGATAGCCGATCGCCTCGTGCGAGCCCTCCAGCGCGAAGGTTGCGAGCACCAGCACCATCGCCCAGAAGCCGAACACGATCTCGACCTCGCCGAGCAGATGCCACAGCCCAGCGTGCGCCGGCTGGGCGTGCGCGAGCCGTTCGAAGATCTTGGTTGAAAACGTGTGCACGAGCGCGATCGCGAAGATCGCCGCGCCGATGAGCTGGAGAGGGGTGGGCGCCATGGGTTTCCGGGGTTGCAGGATCGGGCGCGAGCTTACCGGCTGGCATCGGCTTTCCGGCCGCGGCGGCCCGCCGTCCGGCGCGGGATGCTCAAGCGGCGCGGCGGCGGGCCGTCATGCAGCGATGGCGGCGCATTCGGCGCGGCACGGGGAGTCAGACATGAGCATCAGCATCAACACCGGATCGGCAGCGGGACTGGCCAACGTCGGCAGCGACGACAAGGTCGGCATGGCCGTGCTAAAGAAGGCCATCGAGGCCGACGCGAGCACCGTCACGCAACTGGTCGGCAACCTGCCGACGCCTGCCCCGGCCGCCTCGCGCGGACCGGTCGGCTCGCTCGGCCACAACATCGACACCCACGCCTGAGGCCGACGGCGCCGGCCCGCGCCGGCACGTCGCCGGGGCGCGCCAGGGGGCGGCGGCCCGCACGCGGCACATCGCGGAGTCGCGAAAAAAAACGGGCGCCGCAGATACGGCGCCCGTCCGGGGCCTCCGGGTAGGGAGGCCCATCCAAAGCGAAGTCTGGATCAGAGCTTGTCGGCGAGCTTGAACACCCAGACCGAGCCGCCCTGTTCGAGCATGTTGACCTTCTTGGCCACGTCGCCGCCCCACAGCGGGACCGCGCCGCCCCAGCCCGACACGACCGCGACGTACTGCACGCCGTTGTCCATCCAGGTGACCGGGGGCGCCACGACGCCCGAGCCGGTCTGGAACTGCCACAGTTCCTTGCCCGACTTGGCGTCGATCGCCTTCAGGTAGCCCTCGGGCGTGCCATAGAAGACGAGGTCGCCGGCGGTCGTCATCACGCCACCCCACAGCGGGGCGTTGTTCTTGACTTCCCAGACGATCTTGCCGGTCTTGGGATCGACCGCGCGCAGCGCGCCGATGTAGTCGTCGATCGTCTTGATCGTGAAGCCGGCGCCCAGGTAGGCCGCGCCCTTCTTGTAGGCGATCGGCTCGTTCCAGATGTCCATGCCCCACTCGTTGGCCGGCACGTAGAAGTAGCCGGTCTTCGGGCTGTAGGCCATCGGCATCTGGTTCTTGCCGCCGAGGAAGGACGGGGCCGCGAACACGGTGCTGCCCTTGCCGCCTTCGACGGGCGAGCCCGGACGGTTGGCGTCGTTGTAGTTCGGGCGGCCGGTCTTGAGATCGATGCTCGACGCCCAGGTGATCTTCTTCACGAAGGGGAAGGCGTTCTGCAGCTTGCCGTCCTTCGCGTCGATCACGTAGAAGAAGCCGTTGCGGTCGGCCTTGCCGCCGAAGCGCTTGCCGTTGCCCGCGTCGTAGGTGACGAACTCGTTCACACCGTCGAAGTCCCAGCCGTCGTGCGGGGTGGTCTGGTAGTGCCAGACGATCTTGCCGGTCTTGGGTTCGATCGCGAGCGTCGACGACGAGAACAGGTTGTCGCCGGGGCGCAAGTGGCTGTTCCAGGGCGAGGGGTTGCCCGTGCCGAAGAAGAGCAGGTCGAGCTTGGGATCGTAGGTGCCGCCAAGCCAGGTGGCCGCGCCGCCGGTCTTCCACAGGTCGCCAGGCCAGGTGGCGTTGGTCGTGCCGCTGATGCCGTTCTCGACCTTGTTGCCGTCCTTGTCGTAGGTGTAGCCCATGTAGCCTTCGACCGTCGGACGCGTCCAGACGAGGTCGCCGGTCTTGGCGTTGCGGGCTTCGACGCGGCCGACCACGCCGAATTCGCCACCGGACACGCCGGTGATCACGAGGCCGTGGGCGATGATGGGCGCGGCGCTGTTCGAGTAGCCGGCCTGGTAGTCGTCGATCTTTTCCTTCCAGACGACCTTGCCGGTGTCCTGGTCGAGCGCGACGAGCTGGGCGTCGAGCGTGCTGAAGATGACGAGGTTGTCGTACAGGGCGGCGCCGCGGTTGATCACGTCGCAGCAGGGCATGATGCCGTCGGGCAGGCGGTGCTCGTACTTCCAGAGCTTGTGGCCGGTCTTGGCGTCGAGCGCGTAGATGCGCGAGTACGAGGCCGTGACGAACATCTTGCCGTTGTGGATGACGGGCTGAGCTTCCTGGCCGCGCTGCTTCTCGCCGCCGAAGCTGAAACTCCACGCCGGCACCAGGCGCTTCACGTTGCTGGTGTTGACCTGGTTGAGCGTGCTGAAGCGCTGGCCGTCGGGCGTGATGCCCCAGGTGACGACTTGGCTGGTGTTGGCAGCGGCGTTGACGATCATGTCGTCGGTCACGCCGGCATGCGCAGCTGCCGCCGCGCCAAACACGAAACCGGCCGTGATGGCCGCGGAAATCAGGGTCTTGCGCATGTGCTTGCCTCCTCTTGTCGGTGTGGACGTCGTTCTGTTGACGATCGCCCCTCCCTAGGGCAAAGCGCATGCCATCGCTTGCAAGCCTCAAATCAGCTGTTTTTGCAAGGGAAATCCCCCGGTCCCGAAAGCCTCCCGCGAGCGCGGCTGACACACCTGTTGCAGCGTGCAACAGCACGGCCGCCGAGGGTTGCCACATTCACAGGACAGCGCTGGAACAACCCTGACGCTCCCGGCCGCATCCATGAACACCTGGACAGATGCGCGACGGCCGGCGTCGGCACCGCCGACGCGGGGCCAGATCCCGGATCGCCATTCGCGCCGGATATCAGTCGGCGAAAGCGCCCCAGGGCGTCTCGCCCACGGGGATCGTGGCCGCGACCGTGCGCGTCGCGGTATCGATGACCGTCACCTGGTTAGAACGGCCGGCAGCCACGTAGAGCTTCGTGCCGTCGCGGTCGAGGCTCATGTTCCAGGGCCGCTTACCCACCTCGACCGTGGCGACCATCTCGCGCTTCGCCGTGTCGATGAAGCCCACGGTGCCGTCGGCGCCGTTGCTCACGTAGAGCGTCGCGCCGTCAGCCGAGATGGCGAGCCCGTTCGAACGCTTGCCGGCCTTGATCGTGCCGACGGCCTTGAGCGTGCCGACGTCGATGACCGACACCTGGTCAGCCAACTCGCAGGCCACGTAGGCCAGCTTGCCGTCGGGGCTGAAGGCGATGCCGCGCGGCCGCTCACCGACCATGACGCTTGCCACCACCTTCTTCTTCGCCACGTCGATCACGTCGACCTGACGACCATCCTCGGCACCGGTGAACACATAGTGGCCGTCGGGGCTGAACACCGAATGCTCGGGGTTGTCGCCGGGTACCTTGACCTTGGCCACGACCGCGAGCCTGTCGGTATCGACGAAGGCCACCGACTGTGCCTTCTCGACCGCTGCCGCCACCAGCTTGCCGTCCTTCGAGATGTAGACGCCCTCGGGCGATTCGCCTAGCGCGATGCGTGCGACCGGCTCGCGCGTGGCGGTGTCGAGCACCAGCAGCCCGTTCGACTGCATGTCGCTCACATAGATGCGCTTGCCGTCGGGCGAGATCGCGAGGCCACGCGGGCGGCCGCCGACCTTGATGCTCGTCTCGAGCTTTGCTGCGGCGGCATCGATCACGCCGATGCTGCCCGCGCCCTCCTCGGTCACGTACACCTTCGCGGCGCTCGCGCCCCCCGCCATGAGCGCGATCAGCGCCGCCAGTACTGCCTTGTGCATGAAGTCTCCTCAGGGTTCGTCCGGCGCGTTGTGTGTCGCGCCGTGGCGATGTTGCACACCCTTGCAGCCATGCACAGGCCGTGCCCCGTTGCCGTTTGAAACAGTCTGACAATGCGGCAGTGCAGCAAGTCCAGCTGATGACACGCATCAGTCCGCAACAACGGCTTCTTCAGGGTGAGTCCGCACGGCGCAAGCGCTGTCAAACCTGCTCCATCGCGTCACAGCACGGTCCGGACAAACCCGCGTGCGGCACTGCGTTGGCATGTGCGTTGCCACTTGTTACGTCGATCCGGCCGATCACGGACGGACGCAAACAACGCAACTGGAGAGGAGACACCCCCCATGAAGACCCGCGCTTGCAAGCTCGCCCTGGCCCTCGCCGCCCTGCCCGCCCTGGCCCTGCCGCTCGGCGCCCAGGCCGTCGAATTCAAGGCTGGCGACTGGACCCTCGACCTGGGCGGCATCATCAACGCCTACTACACGCCCACCAGCTGCTCGGGCAACCAGAACATCGGCGGCGCGGCGCTCGCGACCAAGGCACTCGGCTGCGGCGGCACCGACGGCCGCACCACCATCGGCAACGGCCTGCTGCCGAACGCGCTCGTCACCAGCGCGAAGACCACGCAGGACGGCATCGACATCGGCGCGACGATCCTCATCGCCGTGCACACCGCCACCAACAACGCCACGGCCGAGAACAACAACGTCGACGTGCGTCGCGCCTTCTTCACGGCCGGCAACGCCGACTCGGGCACCTTCAAGATCGGCCGTGACGGCGGCCTGTACGGCGACGCCGCGATCTTCGGCGACATGACCCTGCTCGGCGCCGGCGCCCCGGTCCAGGCCACGCAGCGCGGCCGCGTCACGCTCGGCCACATCGGCGCGGGCTACAGCTTCCTCGGCTACTACGGCCAGCTCAGCTACCTGTCGCCGTCGGTCAACGGCTTCTCGGTCGAGGGCGGCGTGTTCAGCCCGGTCGACGGCACGGCCAACGGCAGCAAGTCGCCGCAGCTCCAGGTCCGCGGCCTTTACAAGTTCGAAGGCGGCAAGGCCTGGGTGACGGGCAAGACCCAGCGCTTCAAGTCGAACGGCACCGCCGGCTCGGATGACTTCACGATGAACGCGGTCGAAGTGGGCGCCCTCGGCAAGCTCGGCGACTTCGGCCTCATGGCCAACTACCAGGACGGCAAGGGCCTCGGCATCCTGTCGGACGGCGATTCAGGCGACAAGAAGCAGCGCAACTGGATCACCCAGGCCACCTACTCGATCACGCCCAAGCTGACCGCTGGCGTGAGCTACGGCGAAAGCAAGCTGCGCGACGGCACCGGCACCGACCTCGACAAGAACAGCAACATCACGCTGGGCGCGTACTACAAGCTGACCAAGGCGGTGACGGTCGTCGCCGAACTCGGCCAGACCAAGTCGGAAGCCATGAACGGCAACGAAGCCAAGCTGCGCGGTGGCGCGGTCGGCGCGATCCTGTTCTTCTGATCGGCAACGCGGCGCGACGGTCAGGCGGGATCCCGTCGCCGTCGCGCGGCCCGCGGCGAGTGGCTGACGGTTGCTTCATGCGACCGCCCCGGACCACCGCATGCGGCAACGCACGCATCAGTCCGCGACGCGGCGCAAGTCCCGGTGCTCCTGCCGGCGGCTTGCGCCGCGTTGCCTTTTCGGGGCAAGGCCGCCTCGGGCACGAAAGGCCGGCGGCCGGCGTATTGCCCCGCCCAGCCGCAGCCCGAGGCTCCGCGCGGACCGCCCGATGACGCATCCGCTGCCGTAACACTTCCCTCGGCCACGTCGTGCGCCCTAGCCTGCCGGTCCCGCCAACCGACCTCGCAGGGCTCGATGGCTCAAGCCAACAACAACTCCCAGCTGGCGCTGGCGCTCGGCCGCTTTGCCGACCCCACCGCCGATCCCGTCCGACTGTTCGCCGGCCTCGTCGCGGCCGTGCGACCGAGGCGCGCCGACGATGCCGACGAGGCACGCGGGCGCTTCCACCTCCTGCTCGCCACGCTTGAAGCCGAGCCGAACACGCGGCGCCAGGTGCGCGCGCATTTCACCGCGCTGCTCGCCAGCCGCCGGCTCACCAGCTTCTTCGCCGACAGCGGCATCCTGCCCGGCACCGGCTTCTTCACCGAGCTGTGGCGGCTCATCTCCAAGCGCGTGCTGCCCGAACTGCCCGACGAGCAGGAATTCGGCGACGCGATGCGCCAGATCTTCCATCGCCCGCGCGACTGGGAATGGCTCGACGCGCTCGACCGCGCCGAGCTGCTGCGCTTCTGGCGCTGCATCGCGCCTGGCGACGGCATCGGCGAGGCCGAGCGACGCCAGCTCGTCGACGACCTGCTCGACGCCGCGCTGCTGCTCGCCTACCGCATCGGCGGCCTCGGCATCGAACGCGAACTGGCGCCGCTCGCGCCCGAGTTCCGCGACTTCGCGGCGCGCTTCCTCGCGGTGGCGCGCGAGACCCAGCGCTTCGCCGACGGCTTCCGCGCCCATCTCGACGACCCGGCCGCGCCGGTGGAAGACGAACGCCAGCTCGTGGTCATCATCGACCAGTGCCGCGAGGTGCTGAAGCGCGCCCACCGCGTCGCGCGCACCGTCGGCACCAGCACCCACCTGACCCATCTGATGATCCGCGCAGGCCAGAGCCTCGACCGGCTCGACGCGGTGGTGAACCTGCTCGGGGCGCGCTTCCGGCCCGATTCGCGCGAGGCCGCCATCACCGGCTGGGCCGCGATCGCGCACGACACCATCCAGGCGGAGAACCGGCGCGACAGCGTGCGGGCCCACGTCGCCGGCGGCCTCGGCCTGCTCGCGCTGCGCGTGACCGACAACGCGGCCCAGACCGGCGAGCACTACATCGCCGCCACGCGCGACGAGTACTGGGGCATGTGGCGCTCGGCCGCCGGCGCCGGGCTGATCATCGCGGGCATGGCGCTGCTCAAGGTGTTCATGGGCAAGGTCGATGCGTCGCTCGCGGGCCGGGCGCTGATGTACAGCCTCGACTACGGCATCGGCTTCGTCGTCATCTACCTGCTGCACCTCACGGTGGCGACCAAGCAGCCGGCGATGACCGCGCAGACCCTCGTGAGCCAGCTCGGCGAGGTCAGGCGCGGGCGACTCGCGCGGCTCGACGCGGTGGCCGATCTGGTGGCGGGCGTGGTGCGCACCCAGCTCGCCGCCATCCTCGGCAACGTGACGGTGGCGCTGCCCACCGCGATGCTGCTGAGCTGGGGCCTCGGCCTCGCGCTCGGCCATCCGCCGATCGATGCCGGCAAGGCCGCGCATCTGCTCGAAGACCTCGACCCGCTCGGCCTCGCGCTGCCGCATGCGGCGATCGCGGGCGTGTTCCTGTTCTTCTCGGGCGTGCTGTCGGGCTATTTCGACAACAAGGCGCGCATCGAGCGCTTCGGCGCGCGCGTGGCGCGCATCGGCTGGCTGCGCGCGCTGCTCGGCGAAGGCCGCGCCGCGCGCTTCGGCGGTTATCTGGAGGCGCGGCTGGGCGGGATCATGGGCAATCTGCTGTTCGGCTTCATGCTCGGCAGCACGGGCACGGTCGGCGCCATCCTCGGCTGGCCGCTCGACATCCGGCACATCGCCTTCGCCTCGGCCAATCTCGGCTTCGCGCTCGTGGCCTTCGACTTCGCCCTGCCCTGGCAGACGGTGGCGACGGCGGCGGCCGGCGTGCTGCTGATCGGCGCGGTCAACCTCACCGTGAGCTTCTCGCTCGCGCTGTGGATGGCGCTGCGGGCGCGCCAGGTCAGCATCGACGGGCGCCAGCTGCGCGCGCTCGCGGGCGCGCTGTGGCGGCGCTGGCGCGCGGCGCCGCTGCGCTTCTTCGGCGCGCCGCCGCGCACGGCCGGCGGGGAGTGAAGCCAGCCAAGGGCGCGTGGGACTGCATGGGGACGGTGGCGGATCGGTGCTTGCCCCGGCCCCCATCCGCCGCGCTTGGCCCCGTCCCGGGCCGCCGGCCGCATGCGGCTCACCTGCGCAACCGGCACGCGCACCGCCCGCGACCGACCACCGGCGCGCGGGGCGATTGCTCCGCGCCCGGCGCGCGACTACAACCCTCGTGTCGCCACCCCGGAGCCACGCCCGCCATGACCACCCTCCGCCAGCGCCTCGCGCCGGTCCTGCGCCTCGTCCTCCTGCTCGTCGCCCTCGCCGCCCTGCCCATCATGGCGCGCGCCGCCGCCGAGCGCCCCGCCCCGGCCACCGACGCCGCGCCCCCCGCCGAGGCCACGCTGCGCTTCATGAACCGCGACCTCCACACGATGCGCAGCGAGTTCACCGGCGCCGATCCGGCCACGCGCGCCGCGCGCGCCCTGCGCCGGCTCGAGAACCTCGACGACGCCCACCTCGACACGCCCGTCACGCGCGAACCCTTCCTGTGGAACGACCAGCGCGGCGTGACCCTGCGCCTCGGCGACACCACCGCCTTCACCGTGCTCGAACGCGACCTCGACGCCGAAGAAGGCCTGACGCTCGACCAGGCCGTCGAGCGCGCCGAGGAACGCCTGCGCGACGCGATCCGCGCCCGCGTCGAGATGACGCGCGGCGCCAGCCTCGTGCGCGGCCTGCTCGCCTCGCTGCTCGCAAGCGCCATCGCGGTCGTGCTGCTGTGGTTCCTGATGCAGGCCACGAAACGCGCGATCCGCCCGCTGCACCGGCTGATCGAGACCCGCATCGCGCGCCGCCAGCTGCTCGGCATCGACTGGTCCGAACATGCCTTCCGCGTGCTGGTCCGGCTCGCGCAAGCGTTTGCAATCGTGGTCGGCGCGAGCATCGCCTATTCGTGGATCGCCTTCGTGCTGGGCCGCTTCGCGGTGACGGCGCCGCTCGGCTCGAAGATGGCCGACTTCGTCGCCGACCTGCTCGGCCGCTTCGGCTCGGGCGTGCTGGAAGCGATCCCGGGCCTCGTGACGATCGCCTTCATCCTGTTCGTCGCGCGCGGCGTGGTGGGCGCGATCAACAGCATCTTCGACGGTGTGACGCGCGGACGCTTCCAGGTACCCGGCCTGCACCCGGAAACCTCGAATGCCACGCGCCGCATCCTCGTGGTCGTGACCTGGGCGCTCGCCTTCACGCTCGTCTATCCCTACATCCCGGGCTCGAACAGCGAGGTGTTCAAGGGCCTGTCGGTGCTGTTCGGCTTCATGCTCACGCTCGGCTCGTCGGGCATCGTGGGCCAGCTCATGAGCGGACTCGTGCTCGTGTACTCGCGCGCGCTGCGCATCGGCGATTTCGTGACCGTGGGCGACACCGACGGCGTGGTGAAGGAGATGGGCGTGCTGTCGGTCAAGCTCGTCAACATCCGCAACGAGGAGATCACCATCCCCAACAACGTGATGGTCGCCAGCTCGGTGCGCAACTACAGCAAGCTCGCGGGCCAGCAGGGCACGCTCATCTCGACCAAGGTGACGATCGGCTATGACGCACCGTGGCGCCAGGTGCATGCGCTGCTCAAGCGCGCGGCCGCCGCCACCGAGGGCTTGCGCCGCGAGCCGGAGCCCTTCGTGTACCAGCGCGCCTTGCAGGACTTCTACGTCGAGTACGAACTGTTCGCGCACATCGACGTTCCGATCCGCCGCGTGCCGGTGCTGAGCCAGCTGCACGCGGCGATCCAGGACGAGTTCAACACGGCGGGCGTGCAGATCATGTCGCCGCATTTCATGGAGCAGCCGGCCGAGGCCATCCTCGTGCCGAAGGCGCGCTGGCACGAAGGCACGGCGCGCAACGATGCGGGCGCCGCGCGTCCGGCGGCGTGAGGCGACGAGCGCCGGCGCCCGGGGTGCGCGTCGCGCAGGCAAGTGGTCCTCACCCGGGCACGGCGGCCGACCGGCGCGCTCAGTCCTCGTCGCGCGCGAGGAATTCCTCGACCCAGCCCGACACGCGCGGCGTGATGCTCGCCATCGACTCGCGGTGGAAGTCGGCCACGAACAGGTCGGCGTCATGCGCATACGGCTCGCGCATGCGGAACACGTCGGCCGCCGCATGGCTCAGATCGACGATGCGGCCGTCGATGATGTTGAACTGGTGCTGGTAGTTGCCGGCGATCGTGCCGCCGTACACGAGGCTCATGAACAGCGAGCCGTACTTGCAGGAGCGCGAGAGATCGAGCGGTACCGGCTCGCCGCGCTCGCTCGCGCGCTCGCGCCACTTGCGGAAGATGAAGTCGCCGGCATCGATGAAGCCGGCTTCGTCGAGCGCACGGAAATCGCCGATCGGCGCGAGGCTGGCGGCGGGAGCCGCGCGGCCGAGACGGGCAAGGTCGCGGAAGCACGGCGGCGGTTTGGGTGACATGGTTTCGCCCCGGTAGGTGGGCGATGGCAGTTCGCCCGTGGGCGGAGCATGCCCGACCGCGACGCCGCGCGGGAGGTTCACCCCGCCTTGCGCCTCGCCAGCATCCGCATCGCCGCCACCGCCACCCCGACCACCACCAGCGACAGCACCGTCGTCACCGTCCCGAGCGCATAGATGACCGGCGTCGTCACCGTCGTCGTCAGCCCCTGCAATTCGAGCGGCAGCGTGTTGAGGTCGCCGATGGCCTGCGAGGTGCGCGCGATCTCGTCCCAGCTCAGCGTGAAGCCGAACATGCCAACGCCAATCACGCTCGGCCCGATGATGGGCAGCACCACATCCTTGAAGCCCTGCCACGGCGTCGCGCCGAGGTCGCGCGCGGCTTCCTCATAGGCCGTGTTGAAGCGGTTGAACACCGCGAACATGATCAGCAGGCCGAAGGGCAGCGTCCATGTGAGATGCGCGCCGAGCGCCGAGGTGTACAGCCCCATGCTGCTGCCGTAGCCGTCGGCCAGCTCCTGCCAGCCCATGCTCTCGAACCAGCTCTTGAGGCCGGTATCGAGCAGCCGGAACGCGAGGCCGATGCCGAGCGACACCACGATCGACGGCATGATCAGGCTCGCGATCGACGTGTAGAACAGCGCGCCGTCGCCGAAGAAGCGCTTGCGGAAGGCCAGCCCCGCGAGCAGCGCGATCACCACGTTGAGCGCCATCACCACCAGACCCACGCGGATCGACCGGCCGAAGGCGGCCCAGATGTCCACCACGCCCACGCCCTCGGCCAGCTTTGCAAACCAGTGCAAGGACACGCCGCGCATCGGAAACGTGAGCCCGCCTTCCGGCCCCTGGAAGCTGAGCACGAAGATCGTGATGGTCGGCCCGTAGAGGAACAGCACATAGGCCGCGAAGAACAGCGCGAGCACATAGAAGCTCGCCGGACGCTTGCCTTCGTTCATCACAGCTCCTTGCGGATATCGACGATGCGCGTGAGGCCGAAGATGATCATCAGCACCACGATGAGCAGGATCACCGCATTGGCCGCCGCGGCCGGAAATTGCAGATAGCTCGTCTGCACCTGGATGATCTTGCCGACCGACGCGATCTGCTGCCCGCCCATGACGCCGATGGTCACGAAGTCGCCCATCACGATGGTGATGACGAAGATCGAGCCGATGATGATGCCGGTCTTGCACAGCGGCACGATCACGTCGCGCAGGATCTGGAAGCCGGTCGCGCCCGCATCGCGCGCCGCCTCGATGAGGGCGCGGTCGATGCGCATCATCGAGTTGAAGATCGGCACGATCATGAACATCGTGAACAGGTGGACGAAGGCCAGCACCACCGAGAAGTCGCTGTACAGCAGCCATTCCACCGGGCTGCTCGTGATGCCGGTGGCCATCAGGAACTGGTTGACCACGCCGTTGCGACCGAGCAGCGGAATCCACGAAATCATGCGGATGACGTTCGAGGTCCAGAACGGGATCGTGCACAGCAGGAAGAGCAGCGTCTGCATGCCCGTCGTGCGCACATGGAAGGCCACGAAGTAGCTGACCGTGAAGCCGATCATCAGCGTGAAGGCCCAGACCAGGGCGCAGAACTTGAGCGTGCTCAGGTAGGTGCGAAAGGTCGTGCACATGCCGTCATCGCCACCGCCGAAGCAGCCGGAAAAGATGTCGATGTAATTCTGGAATGTGAAGGCCGGGATGATTTCGTACTCGTTGTACTGCCAGAAGCTCACCACCGCCACGAGCGCGAGCGGGATGACGAAGAACAGCGCGAAGACGAGGGTGGCGGGCGTGGCCTGCAACCAGGCCGGCACGCCGGGCACGCGCCGCGCCGCCCTCGCCTTCGGCGGAACGGATGAAGTGCCCGAGCCGCTGCCGAGCGGTGGCGCCGCGATGCCGGGAGAGATGTCGGCCATGATCGTCCTCGCGAATTTTCAAAGATGCATTGCCGGAGCGGCTTTGACGGCCGCCCCGCGTTCCGGTCGGGCCGCGATCAGGCGGCGACGAACTCGTTCCACTTCTGAACCATGTAGGTGTTCTCGTCCATGATCGAGTTCCAGCAGGCGATGCCGCCCATGCGCTGCTCGTAGCTGCCGCCGTCGCGCACCTTGCCGGCCTTTTCCAGCACCGTGCCGTCGGGCGCCTTGATGTCCTTGGCGGCGGGCTTGCCTTCCATCCAGTAGGCCCATTCGTAGGGCTCCATCTTCGCCTTCGCGGTGTCGAGCACGGCGGCGTAGTAGCCCTGGCGGTTGAGATAGGCGCCGGCCCAGCCGTCGAGGAACCAGTTGATGAACTCGTAGGCGCCATCGGCCTTGCGGCCGCTCAGGCCCTTGGGCAGGCCGAATCCGGCGGCCCAGGCGCGATAGCCTTCCTTGAGCGGCTGGAACACGCAGTCGAGGCCCTTGCCGCGCACGGCGGTCACGGCCGGCGACCACATCGACTGGATCACCACCTCGCCCGAGGCCATGAGATTCACGCTCTCGTTGAAGTCCTTCCACAGCGCGCGGAACTGGCCGGCGCGCTTGGCTTCGATCATGGTCTTGATCGTCAGGTCGATCTCGGCCTTGGTCATGTTGCCCTTGTCGGCGTACTTGTGGATGCCCATGGCCTCCACCACCATCGCCGCGTCCATGATGCCGATCGACGGGATGTTGAGCGTCGCGGCCTTGCCCTTGAACTCGGGGTTGAGCAGCTCGGCCCAGCTCGTGATCGGGCGCTTGATGAGGTCGGGGCGGATGCCGAGCGTGTCGGCGTTGTAGACGGTCGGGATGAGCGACATGAACTGCGTCGGCTCGGCCGCGAATTCCTTGCTGGTCGCGCCCTTGAGGTAGATGACCTTCTTCGGCGCCGTGCCCTGGTCGCCCACCTTCTTGCCGCCCACTTCGCCCTTGGTGAAGAGCGTGGTGATCTTGTCGGCGTTCTTGATGCGCTTCGTGTCGATGCCGATCAGGTTGCCGGTCGGGATGATCTTGCGCAGCGAGAAAAACTCGGTGTCGGCCAGATCGAACGAAGACGGCTGGGTGACGATGCGCTTGGTGACGTCGTCGGTGTTGAGCGGGATGTACTGGATCTCGATCCCGGTGTCTTCCTTGAACTTGTCGGCGATGGCCTTGCTCTGGTTGACCGCGGTGCCCACGTAGCGCAGCACGATCTTTTCCTGGGCGTGCACATAGGGGAAGCCGCTGATCGCGGCGACGCCGGCGGTGCCGATCGCGCCCTTGAGCAGGCCGCGGCGCGAGGCGCTGGCGGGCTCGGCGGGCGTCGCGCTGTCGTCGCGTTCGAGGCCGAAGGCGCGGCGGATGAGCTTGTCGGTCATTTCACTGTCCTGTGTGGGTAGGTCGTGGTGGTGCCGCGGGCGCGGCGGATTGCGGACGCTTGTGGGGCGCGTCCTGCAAGGGTTTGCAATATCGGTGCCGCAAGGCTTTGCAAGGCGTTGCGTTCAGGCGGCGAGCAGATGGGCGTCGGCGCTGTTCCAGCTCAGGGTGCAGGCTTCGCCGGGTTGCAGCGGCGCGGCGTAGTAGCTGGCCTCGTCCACCATCGCGACGAGTTCCTGGTCGCCAGCGGCATCGAGCGTGACGAGCACATGCACGCCCTGGTACTCGACGCCGCGCACGAGGCCGGCGATCGAGCTGCCGTCGAAGCCGGCCGTGGCCGGCGCGCCGGCGGCGAGCTTCACCTTGTCGGCGCGCACGGCGATCGGCGCCGGCCGGCCGGCATCGGCGCGGATGACGTTGTGACCGCCCAGGAAGCGCGCGACAAACTCGGTGCGCGGCCTGTTGAAGATGTCGTGCGGCGAGCCGGCCTGCTCGATGCGGCCGTGGCTCATCACCACCGCCAGATCGGACAGCGCCATCGCCTCTTCCTGCGAGTGCGTGACGTGCACGAAGGTGATGCCGAGATCCTTCTGCCAGCGCTTGAGCTCGGCGCGCATCTTCACGCGCAGGAAGGGGTCGAGCGCCGACAGCGGCTCGTCGAGCAGCAGCACGCGCGGTTCGTTCACGAGGGCCCGGGCAAGTGCCACGCGCTGCTGCTGCCCGCCCGAAAGCTGGGCCGGCTTGCGCTCGGCATAAGGCGTCATCGACACGAGTTCGAGCACCTCGGCGGCGCGCTTGCGGCGCGTGACCTTGTCCTGCCCCCTCACCTTGAGGCTGTAGGCGACGTTGTCGATCGCGCTCATGTGCGGAAAGAGCGCATAGCTCTGGAACATCATCGCCGTGCCGCGCTCGCTCGGCGGCAACAGGGTGACGTTGTGCCCGCCGATGATGATGTCGCCGTCGCTCGCCTCCTCATGGCCCGCGATCATGCGCAGCGTCGAGGTCTTGCCGCAGCCCGAGGGGCCGAGCAGGCAGCAGTAGCTGCCGGCCGCGATGCGCAGGTCGATCGCATCGACCGCGCGCGTGCTGCCGCCGTAGAGCTTGCTGACCTTGACGAGTTCGATGTCGGATGCGGATCGCATGGGAAGGCTCCTTCAAGTCGGTGCGGCCGGCGCCGGGGAACGGTGCCAGCCTGACGGCGAAGCAAGTTCCATGACCCGCCGCGCCGCCGGTGGGATGGGTCAGAACGTGTGCGTCATGCCCAGTGCGATGACGCGCTGATCGACCCCGGCCTTGCCGTTGCCGTAGAAACGCTCGCTCGCGGTGCCACTGTTGTTCATGCGGACCAGGTTGGCGTTGATGTCGGTGCGCTTCGACAGCTGATACACGACGATCAGGCGGTCGAAGTACGAGTCGTTCTTCGTGCCCTTCTGGTTACGCGCCACATGGTCGAGGCTCAGGCGCCATTGCGGCGCGACGGCCCAGTCCGCGCCCGCATCCCAGGTGGTGGCGGTGGGCAGGCTCAGCGACTCGGTCTTGCTGTTGGCGAAGGCGCCGCGCAGCTTGACCGCGCCGAGCTTGTAGCTCGCGCCGAGCGACCAGAGCCTGTCGGTGCGGCTCGCGTCGGCGTTCTTGCCTTCGTGGATCGTGGCGCCGGCGCTGAACGGGCCCGCGTCATAGCCGAGCGCGCCCTCGACGGTGCGGCCGCCGTTGCTGCTGGTGGTCGATTCGCCGGCCGAGTAGAGCGCGCCGACCTTCAGGCCGCCGACGCTCGGCGACCAGTACTTGACCGTGTTGTTGGTCAGGTCGCTCAGCCAGTCGAACTCGGTGTAGCGGAAGGCCGCGAAGCCGCCGCAGATGAAGAAGCCGCACATCAGGTCGTCGTTCAGGTTCCACTGGCGGCCGACGGTGGCGGTGCCGAAGCGGCCATCCAGGCCCACGAAGGCGCCCCGGCCGAAGGTGCGGCCCATCGCGGTCTGGCCGTCGTCGAGGTTGACGCCGGCTTCGAGGGTGAAGATGGCGCTCAGGCCGTCGCCGAGATCTTCCTTGCCGCGAAAGCCCAGGCGCGAGGCCGACAGCGCGCCGCTGTCGATGCGCGTCTGCGACTTCGTGGCGCCACCGGCGCCCACCACGTTATTGACGCTCACCACATCGCTCGACGCGATGCCGTAGAGCGTGACGGTGCTGCTCTGCGCCCACGCGCCGCCGGCGGCAGCGGCGGCGATGACCCCGATGATGGCTTTCTTCATGCTTTTCCCGTAGTTGTGCTTCGTATTGATTTGCGCTCATGACTCACCAGTTTTGTGCACAATCTGGCGAGACGATTGCATACAGCAATTCGCATACCAAATCCGTCACACCCGTCTTCCGGAGCCGCTGACCATGCTCATCCGCGTCATCAATCCCAATACGTCCGCCGCGATGACGGCCGCCATCGGTGCCGCCGCCGCGCGCTGCGCCGCGCCCGGCACCGTCATCGACTGCGTCAATCCCACGACGGGGCCGGCCTCCATCGAAGGACACCATGACGACGCGCTCGCCGCCGTGGGCGTGATCGAGCAGGTGCGCGCCGGCGAGGCGCTGGGCGCGGCCGGCCATGTGATCGCCTGCTTCGGTGATCCGGGGCTGAACGCGGCGCGCGAGGTGGCCACGGCGCCGGTCATCGGCGTGGCCGAGGCGGCCATGCACATGGCGACTTTCGTGGCGACGGGTTTCTCCGTGGTCACCACGCTGGAGCGCACGTGCATCATCAGTGAGCATCTTGTGCACAATTACGGTTTCACCCGGCAGTGCCGTGCGATCCGGGCCTGCGAGATCGCGGTGCTCGAGCTGGAAGATCCCGGCTCGGGCGCCTACGAGCGCATCGAGGAGGAATGCCGGCACGCATTGCGCGAGGACCGTTCGGGCGCGATCGTGCTGGGCTGCGCCGGCATGGCCGACCTGCGCGACCGGCTTCAGGGCGCGCTCGGCGTGCCGGTGATCGAGGGCGTGACGGCGGCGGTCAAGCTGCTGGAAGGCATGGCGGCACTCGGCTTGCGGACATCGAAGCGCGGCGACTACGCCGCGCCGCTGCCCAAGCCGTACACGGGATGGATGGCGCGTTTCGCGCCCGGAGCAGCCTGAGGGGGAACGAGTTGAGAGCAGTGAACGGCGATGACGGCAGCCTCGGCTCGGCGGCCGACGATGCCCTGTACGAGGCCATCTTCGACGCGGTCATGACGCGCCGGCTCGCGCCGGGCGCGCGCCTGACCGAGGCGACGCTGTGCGAGATCTTCGGCACCACGCGCGCGGTGGTGCGCCGCGTGTTCGTGCGACTGAAGCAGGAGCGCGTGATCGAGTTGCAGCCCAATCGCGGCGCCTCGGTGGCGAGCCCGGGCATCGACGAGACGCATGCGGTGTTCGAGGCGCGCCGCGTGATCGAGGCCGGCATCGTGCGCAAGCTCGCGGTCGCGCCGGCCAAGGACTGGCTCGCCGGCCTGCGCGCGCTGGTCGAGGACGAGCATGCCGCCTACGAACGCGGCGACCGCACGGCCTGGATCGAGCTGTCGGGCGCCTTCCACCTGCGGCTGGCCGAGGCGGCGGGCAACGACGAACTCGCGCGCATGCTGCGCACGCTGGTGGCGCGCACCTCGCTGATGATCGCGCTCTACCAGTCGGCCCAGACGAGCCTGTGCGCCAATGACGAGCACGTTGCCCTGCTCGACGCGATCGAGCGCGGCGACGTGGCTACCGCCATCGCGCTCAGCGACGAGCACCTGCTGCATTGCGAGCGCCATCTCACGCTCGGCGACACGCTCGACGAGCCCGATCTGGCCGAGGTGTTCGCGCCCTATGCGCGGGCGCGCAAGCCGGGGCGCAAGGCGAGCTGAAAAGCCGCACGCGGCGCGCCGCCACCGTCTTTTTCCGGACGAGAGTCCGGCCGGCGCCGCCGGCGCACCGGACATGCGGGGCGTGACGCGGCCCGATCAGTTCCTGGCCGGTTCGCGCGCCTCGACGTCGATGATGTCGGCCTTGGCCCGCACGGCGGCGCGCAGCGCGCGCAGGTTCTCGTCGAAGCCATCGGCGCTCGCGGGCGCCGTATCCAGCACGCCGCTCGCCTCCTCGACGCCGGTGGATTCGCTGCGGCCTGCGGCCATCATCGCCTCGCGCACCCGGGCCACGCGCCGGGCCTCGGCCGAGCGCGGCCCGGCGGCCTCGCCCGTGTCGCGCACGACGCTGGCGCGCCAGCCGAGCCAGGCCACGCCGGCCAGCAGCGCCGCGAGCGCGATCCGCAGCCAGTCGGCGCCCGCCTCGCGCCGCGAGCCGCGCTGGAATTCGCGCGCGTCCGAATCGGCGCGACGCTCGTTGACGAAGCCGCGCGCGGCCTCGCGGTAGTCGCGCGCGGCCGCGGCCAGCGCCAGACCGGCGCGCGCCCGGGCCTCGCCCTCGACATTCAGCCGCTCTGCCAGATTGACCGCGTCGCGCGCGGCCAGCAGGCGACGCCGACGCTCGTCCAGGTCGGCCAGCGCGGCACGCTCGTCCCCGCCCGTGGCCAGGCTGTCGAGCCGGCGCCGCGCCTCGGGCAGCGGCCGCAATTCGCCCGCGACGGCGGCGCCCGGCATGGCCAGCCGTTCGACCGTCACGAGTTCGCCCGCGAGCCAGTCGGCGGCGGCACGCTCGCGCAGCAACGCATGCGAGGTCGAGGCGCGGTCGAGCGTGGCCTGGTCAAGATCACGCACGACCATCACCGCGAGCGCACACACTGCAAAACCAAGACAAACCGCCAGGGCGGCATTAAGACGATTCCCTATCACGCTCCCATCTCCTTCCCGAGCTGCATGGACAGGATTGCGGCCGACCATGACAGGGGAGAACTTTGAGCCCGTGTCGGTTTCAGTGTTAGCTCGAAAAGCGGCATCAAACAGCAGGCTCGACAAGCACACAAAGCGCCTTGACCGAGTCCTCGCAAACCCGCATCCGGCGTATTTCTTCACAGCCGGAACCGGCGCTTGCCGTGACGCTTCGGCCCCCTTTTCCAAAAAACCAAGACGCCGCCGGAGCCTCCGCCAATGAGCAAGTACTACCCCGACATCACCCGATCCCAGTCCGCCTCGCTCGCCAAGCTGCGCGCCAGCCTCCCCGACGTGACGCGCGGCTTCAGCACGCTGGCCCAGGCCGCGACGCGCGACGGCGTGCTCGACAAGAAGATGAAGGAACTGGTGGTGCTGGGCATGAGCATCGCGGCGCGCTGCGATCCGTGCATCGGCTATCACGTCGAGGCGCTGGTCAAGCTCGGCGCGACGCGCGCCGAGGTCGAGGAAGTGCTCGGTCTCGCGGTCTACATGGGCGGTGGCCCGTCGATGATGTACGCGGCACTCGCGCTCGACGCCTACGACCAGTACGCCGCCATTCACGGCGGCCAGGGACAACTCGCCGCCTGAGGCGCGGCGTCAGGGTTGCGTCGCCCTTTCGAGCGCAGTCAGCCAGACCAGAGCGTGCTCACGGTCGGCGCCGCACATCTCGTGCGACGCCTGGAGACCCGAACAGCAGGCCGGCCGGCCGGATTGCCCGAAGATCGCGCAGCGCAGCTCCGGCGTGAGCTGGACGCAGGCCACGCCCGCCGGCTTGCCGCCCGGCATGCCCGGAATCGGCGACGAGATCGACGGCGCGATGCAGCAGGCGCCGCAGCCTTCGCGACATTCGGGCGGACCGGCATCGTCGGGCGCATGGCCGCAAGCGCTTGCAGCACCCTTGCCCGCCATCACGCCTCGCCTCCGGCATCGCGCGCGCGGTCGAGCACGCCGCAGTCGATCGCCAGGTGCACCAGTTGCGCCGTGTTCTCGACGCCGAGCTTCTGGCGGATGTTGGACTGGTAGTTGGCCACGGTCTTGGGCGTGAGGTTGAGCAGCTCCGAAATGCGCTGCGGCCCGTTGCCCTCGGCCAGCAGCCGGAAGATCTCGAACTCGCGCTCGCTCAGCCGCGCGATCTCGTCGCGCTGCATGCGGCGCGTGGCGTCGTCGCGCGCGGTGGCCAGGTCGGGGCCGAGATAGCGCCGGCCGGCCGCGATCGCCAGCACCGCCTCCACCAGCACCTCGGGCGCGCTCGACTTCGTGAGATAGCCCCATGCGCCGCCATCGAGCGCGCGGCTCACGAACACCGCGTCCTCGTGCATCGAGAACACCAGCACCCGCGCCCGGTTGTCGCGCGCGAGGATGCGTCGCATCGCCTCCAGCCCGCTGATGCGCGGCAGGGTGATGTCCATCACCACCACGTCGATGCGGTCGGCCTCGGCATAGCGCCGGTAGGCCTCCTCGCCGTCGGCCGCCTCGGCGCAGACGCGGATGCGCCCGGTCATCTCCAGCAGCCGGCGATAGCCTTCGCGCACGACCGCGTGGTCGTCCACCAGCAGCACCGCGATCGTGGCCCTGTCATGCATCTTCATCCTCCGTGACCGGGATTTCGGCCGTGATCATCGTGCCGCCGCCCGGCTCGCTGGCGAGCGCGAACCGCCCGCCCACCGACTCGACCCGCTCCTGCATGCCGAGCAGCCCGAGCCCGCCGCGACCGCCGCCGGGCACGAGGCCGCGACCATCGTCATGCACCGCCAGCTTCACCACGCCGCCCTCGCGCGTGACATCCACGCGCACCCGCGTGGCCTGGGCATGGCGGGCGATGTTGGTGAGGCTTTCCTGCACCAGCCGGTACACGGTGATGCTGATCGGCTCGGGCAGCCGGTCGAGTCCGTCGCTCGCGCCGAACTCGAAGCTCGTGCCAGCCAGACGCGGACGCCAGCCGTCGATGCAATGCTCGAGCGCCGCCACCAGACCCAGCTCGTCGAGCGCGACCGGCCGCAGCCGGCCCATCATCGCGCGCACCGTGGCGTACACATGGTCGTTCAGCTCGACGATGGCGCTCGCGCCCCGGCGCAGCTCGGCGGCGACGGAGGCGGGCATGACAGCGTCATCACGCACGGCGGGCGGCGAAGCGGCAGGCAGCGGCACGGCCGCCGGCTGCCCGCCGACCACGCCTTCGCCCATCGCCTCGGCGCGGCGGCGCAGCGACACCGCCTCGATCTTGATGGCGTTGAGCGTCTGGCCCATCTCGTCATGCAGTTCATGCGCGAGACGACGCCGCTCGGCTTCCTGGATGCCGATGGCCTCGCGCGCGAGCAGCCGGTAGCGCCGCTCGCTGTCCTCGGCGCGGCGCTCGGCCTCGATGCGCAGCGCCAGCTCGCAACGCGTCTCGCGCACGCGGCGCCAGGCGAACCAGCTCAGCGCCAGCGTCAGCACCAGCAGCGCGAGCGGCACCTCGTCGATCTGGAAGCGCTCCAGACCGCGCGTCCAGCGCAGCAGCGCCTCGTTCAGTTCGAGCTGGGCACCGACGGCGAAGGTGGCGGCAGCGCTGGCGGCGGCAAGCGCCAGGTCTCGGCGGGCATTCGACTTCATGCCGCGACGATAGCCGAGGGCATGGACCGGGCGCCGGCACGACGCGCGCCGATCGGCGGCCGCCATGCCGGCCCAGCCGTGGCGCCGGACATGCAAGTACCGGCGCGGACGCGCGCGCCGGCAGGGCACCGCCCGCACTTCGGCCGCATCAGCTGCGGCCGAACTCGATGCGCGCGCCGATCCAGAAGATGCGCGGCGCGCCCGGCGCGACGAAGGTCGAATGCATCAGCGGCCGCTCGCCGTCGATGACGGGCGTGGTGAACGGCCGGCCGATGAAGCTGCCGTCGCCGCGGAAGCCGGTCGCGCCCAGTTGCGCCGCCGTCGCGTACTTGCGGTCGAACAGGTTGTTGACCTGGGCGTAGAACTTGACCGCCCGCGTCGCCTGCCAGTCGGCGCCGAGATTGAGCACCGCGTAGCCGCCGACCTTGCCCGGCCCGAGGTAGTACACGCCGTCGGCCTGGTGCTGGCCGTTCTCGTTGCCGCGCGCGAGCGAATCGCCCACCACGTTCATGTCGAGGCCGATGCGCACCGTCGGCAGCACGCGCCAGTCGGCCCAGGCCTTGAACAGGTGACGCGGGATCAGCGGCATGCGGTCGCCGGGCTTGACGCTGATCGTCCCGTCGAAGCCGGGCTCGCCTTCGAGCACGCCGCTGTTGCTGCCGTTGGCCTCGCCGTTGAAGGTTTCGGCGCTCTGGTAGGTCGCGTCGATGTAGCTGTAGTTGGCGCCCCAGCTCACGCTGTCGCTCGCGCGCCCGTTCAGGCCCAGCTCGACGCCCTGGCGGCGCGTCTTGCCGAAGTTGCGGAAGTAGCCGAAGCCGGCCTGGTCGTCGGCGACGAACTGGATGTCGTCGCGGTTGACGGCGCGGAACACGCCCGCGTTCCATTCCAGCGAGCGGTCGAACTGGCCGCGCAACCCGGCCTCGATCGTGCGCGTCACCACCTGCTTCAGCGGCGGATCGCCGGCCATCGCGTTGGGCAGGCGGCAGGGGTTGGCCGGGTCGGCGCAGCCGAGTTCGATCGCCGACGGCGCGCGGCTGCCCTCGGTCACGCCGGCATAGGCGCCGAAGGCGCGCTCGGGCGTCCAGGTCAGGCCGAGCGCCGGATTCACGCGCTGGAAGCTGTGCACCGCGTCGAGCGAGCCGTCCTCGCCGCGCGGAGTGAGGTTGTCGTGGTTGGAGACGCGGGTGCGGTTGTAGCGCGCCGAGGCCGTCACGCGCAGCGCGTCGGTCACGGCGAAGGTGTCGGTGCCGTACACGCTCCAGGTATGGGCGGTGCCGGTCAGATCGACGCGCGAGTCGAAGGCGTTTTCCGAGTCCTGCGTGCCGTCGGCGAACACGCCGGTGCCGACCACGCCGCGCCCCGGCACCAGATAGCCGAACTCGCTCGACTGCGTGAACGCCACGCGGCTGCCGTCATAGCCGCCGCCGACGGTGAAGCGGTTTTCATGGCCCGCGAGCGGCGCGGTCCAGCTCGCCTGGAGATTGGCGCCGAACTGGGTCTGCGTCGTGCTCGTGCGGTTGATGAGGCCGTTGCACTTCTCGTTCGGCTCGCCGTTGGTGAGCGAGTTGGCGATGCAGCGCCAGAACGGGAACGGCGTGTTGGAGGCGTTCTCGCCGCGGGTCGGGAAGCCCGTGTAGCCAGCGTTGGTCAGCGCGGTGCGCTCGGCGGCATTGGGCTGGTAGAGCGATTCGCCGAGGCTGTCCTCGTTGATGTCGCCGTTGTAAGTGCGGGTGCCGATGTCGCGGTAATAGGCGTTGCCCGACAGCGTGAAGCTGTCGCTGACCGCATGGCTCAGGGCGAGGTTGAGCAGGTTCTGGCTGTTGCGCGTGTTGTCGGGCTTGGTATAGACGCCGCGGTAGTCGCTGGCGAGCAGGCGCACGTCCTGCAGGCCGTTGCCGTTGAGGTTGCTGTTGGCATGCGCGGCGGTGAGCGACACGTCGGTGCGCTCGTCGCCCCAGCCGAGCTTGGCAAACACCTGGCCCACGTCCGACGGCGACTCGACGCGCCAGCCGTTGTCGCGGAACTGGGTGCCGGTCACGAACCAGTGGAAGCCCGCCTCGTTCGAGCCGCCGTGCTCCAGCGTCGCCGAGCGGCGCGCATGGCTGCCGTAGTTCACGTCGAGCGCCGTGCCGGGCGCGCTGCGGCCGTCCTTGGTGGTGAGCGAAATCGCGCCGCCCAGGGTGTTGAGGCCGAACAGCGGGTTCGAGCCCGGCATGAGCGCGAGGCTGCGGATGGCCGACTTCGGGATCAGGTCCCAGCTCACCACGTCGCCGAAGGGCTGGTTGAGCCGCACGCCATCCATGTACAGCGAGATGCCCTGGGGCGTGCCGAGCAGCGGCGAGGCGGTGAAGCCCCGGTAGTTCACGTCGGGCTGGAAGGGGTTGTTCTGGATGTCGTTGACGAACACGCCGGCCGCGCTGCGGCGCAGGTAGTCCGAGATGTCGGGCGAATGCGTGCGCTCGAGGTCCTTGTCGGTCGCGGTCTGCACGGCGGCGGGAATCTCGTTCTTGGGCTGGCCGACGCCTGGCAGCGGCGTCGGCGCGACCACCACCACGTCGGCGAGCCGGGCGGTCTGCTGCTGGGCCCCGGCCTCGGCCATGTGGCCGAGCGCAATGGCAACAGCGAGCGCCATCGGCGCGCGCGCATGAAGATGCTGCATGTCTCCTCCGGGATCCGGACGCCTCTGACGGGCGCCCTGTGTTCGATAGCCGGCCGAGACTAGGAACAGCTTGTCCATGCGGCTTGGGAAATCTTCCCGAGCCGATGGCCGACGACCGGATTCGGGGTTTGTGCGGAGATTTGACATGGCACACATGCAACGTTGCGGGGGCGTGCCCCGGTTGCCGGCCGCGCTGGCGCTGGCATTGACGCTCGGCGCGTGCAGCGGAGGCGTCGGCATCGGCTTCGGCGGCTACTGGGGCGACGGTGGCTGGTGGGACGACGGCTGGGACGAAGTCGGCTTCGGCGTCATCGACAGCCGCGGCCGTTCGGGTATCGCGACGCCCGGCTTGCAGGTCGCGCGCGACCTGTCCGGCTGGTCGGCGCTGTGGCAGGCGCATGTCGCGCCGGACGATCCGGCGCCGCCGCTGCCGTCGGTCAATTTCTCTAACCGCATGGTGGCCGGCGTGTTTGCCGGCCAGCGCGCCTCGCCCTGCGCGCGGATCCGCGTGACCCGAGTGCTGCGCGAGCGCGCGACCGGGCGGCTGCACATCGACGCCGCCCTGAGCCTCGACGGCGGTGCGTGCTCGCAGGACAGCGCGCCGTCCACCCCGGCCGAACTCGTCGCGCTGGAGCAGACCTCGGCCGAAGTGACGCTGGCGGTGAACGAATGAGACCGCCGACACCATCGGATGCAAGCCGGAAAGGCTGCTGACGCGAGAGCGGCGTAACTTGCGGGCGACCCGGATTCCGCCCGAGTTCCCGCCGGACACCCAATCGGTCACGTCGGCCGACCGGCGGTTTCATAGCGGACAAAATTGTCCGTTACGATCACGAACCCGCCCGCCCGGGTGGTTGAGTGCCATTCAATGCAGTCACGAATCAATTCTTAAGGATGTGGTTTCAATGCCAGTTGCAAATCAGAAACTCACCAAGATCGGCGTTTTCTACGACGGCAATTTCCTGCTCCACGTGAGCAACTACTACCAGTATGTTCATGCACGTCATTCCCGGCTTTCGATTGCCGGCATGCATGAATTCATGAAGCAGAAAGTCGCGGCCGCCGATGGCATCGACGTCCGATATGCGCAGATCGTCGACGCGCATTACTTCCGCGGCCGGCTGCGCGCCCAGGACGCGGCCGAGCGCGACGTGCTGCTCAAGGAGCGCCTGTTCGACGACGTGCTCATGCGCCAGGGCGTCACCACGCACTACCTGCCGCTCGGTGCCAACGGAGAGAAGGGCATCGACGTCTGGCTCGCGCTCGAAGCCTACGAACTCGCGATCTTCAAGCGCTACGACGTGGTCGCGCTCGTGGCCTGCGACGGCGACTACCTGCCGCTGGTGCGCAAGCTCAACACGCTGGGCATCCGCGTTCTGCTCATGGCCTGGGACTTCAAGTTCACCGACCAGCACGGCAACGAGCGCGAGACGCGCACCGCGCAGTCCCTGATCGAGGAAGTGACCCTGCCCTTCCTGATGCACCAGGTCATCGACGACCGCTTCACGCGCAACGATCCGCTCATCAACGGCCTGTTCGTCCCGCCCGCCGAGGCGCGCGTGCGCGTCCAGAGCGATGACGTGCAGCCGACCGCCGCGCCGACCGTGGCGGCACTGCCCTCGCCCGCCGTGCCGGTCGATCCCGACAGCGACGAAGTGCTCGAAGGCAAGATCCAGAATCTCAAGGAAGGTTTCGGATTCATCACGCCTTTCAATGGCGGCACGAATCTCTTCTTCTTCCACAACAGCGTGGTGAATGCCGAATTCGCGACGCTCAAGATTGGCGACCATGTCGAATACCGCCTCGGCACGAATGACAAGGGCGCCTGTGCGATCGACGTCAAGCTGATTACCGACTTCGAGGAATGATGTCGCGCTGATTGCCGCCGCAATTAGGCGCAATTGCCAGAACGGCGTCCGGAAGCGATTCCGGACGCCGTTTTCATTTCGGCCAAAAAATATGCCCGAGAGAGCGACACCGGCCCTCGTCGGCCACCTGCACAACAGCCGCCTCGACGCAATGTTTGTCAGGTAACAACGAAGATGCGGGCGGCCCTTGCCGGCCACCCGCCGCGCCGCCAGCGTCCCCGGACCAGGCGCGACGCGTTGTCGGGCCGGAACGCGGATGGCGGCTCCAAGACCGGTTTCGCACTGAGAAATTGCATGCAATCCAGCCATCACGGCAGGGGAAAAGCGCGCATCAGTCCGATTTATGCGGTTGAATCGCGGCTCCCGACGCTCACCTCAGCGTCATGACCGTCAAGATTGCATGCAATCCAACCCTTCCCGTCCCAGTCGCGCCGACGCCGTCGCGCGGCGCATCGCCGATGACATCGCGCTGGGCCATTTCGTGCCCGGCGAGCGCATCGACGAGCACTCCCTCGCGGCGCGTTATGGCGTGTCACGCACGCCGGTGCGCGAGGCGATCAAGCAGCTCGCCGCAAGTGGCCTCGTGCATCACCAGCCCAATCGCGGCTCGACCGTGGCAGAGCTGTCGGCGGAGGAACTCGGGCAGGTGTTCGAGGCCATCGGCGAGATCGAGGCCGCGTGCGCGCGCCATGCCGCCGTGCGCATGACCGATGCCGAGCGCACCGCCCTCGCCGATCTGCATGCCCGCGCCCGCGCCGCCGTCGCCGCCGATGACGGCGCCACCTATGCCGACCTCAACCTGCAACTGCATGCCGCGCTGCTTGCCGGCGCCCACAACCCGGTGCTGGCGCGGACGGCCGAGGCGCTGCATGCCCAGGTCGCGGCCTGGCGGCGGACCCAGTTCCGCCAGCCCGAGCGCATGGCCGAGTCCTTTGCCGAACATGCGGAGATCGTCGAGGCGGTGCTGGCGCGCGACGCGATCGGCGCGCATCGGGCGATGCGGGCGCATCTGGTTCCGGCCCATGGCTCGGCCGAGCATGCCGGCCTGCCGGCGGCCGTGATCGCGACCGCCCAGGCGGCAGCCGCGCCGGTGTCGGAGTCGCCCGCCACGGATGCGTCCCGCGCCCGCGTCGCATCCGCTCCGAATGCCGACACCGCCAAGGCTGCACCGCCGGCCACCGGCACCGCCACCGTCCGCCCCCGAACCCCCAACCGCGCCCGGAGCGCCCCATGACCCCCATCCTCGGAACCCGTGGCGCCGTCGTCGCGCCGCACAGCCTCGCCGCCCAGGCCGGGCTCGACATCCTGCGCGAGGGCGGCAACGCCATCGAGGCGACGATCGCCGTCGCGGCCACGCTCGCGGTCGTCTATCCGCACATGACCGGCATCGGCGGTGACGGCTTCTGGCTGCTGCGCGCGCCGGGCGTGCCGATGCGCTCGATCGACGCCTGCGGCCGTGCGGGCGCCAACGTGCGCCGCGAGCTGTACGCGGGCATGGACAGCATTCCGTGGCGCGGCCCGCTCGCGGCCAACACGGTCGCGGGCACGGTGTCGGGCTGGGGCGCGGCTTACGAGCATTCGCGCCGCCACTGGGGCGGCAAGCTGCCGATGGCGCGGCTGCTGGAGTCGGCCGTGCACTACGCGCGCGAAGGCTTTCCGGTCACGCACAGCCAGGCCGCCAACACCGCCGCCAAGCTGCACCAGCTGGAAATGCAGCCGGGCTTTGCCGGCGCCTTCCTGCGCCCGCCGCAACCGGGCGGCGCGGGCGGCATCGGCAACGTGCCGGCCAGCCTGCCGCGCTACGGCGACCGCCACGCCTTCCCCACGCTCGCGGCGACGCTGGAGCAGATCGGCCGCGCCGGCGCTGACGACTTCTACCGCGGCGACCTCGCGGCGAGCATCGCGCGTGACCTCGCCGCCATCGGCAGCCCCGTCACCGGCGCCGACCTCGCCGCCCACCAGCCGGACTGGCCCGAGCCGCTGCGCGCCGAGCTGCGCGCCGGCACCGTGTACAACCTGCGCCCGCCCACGCAAGGCCTCGCCTCGCTGCTCATCCTTGCCCAGTTCGAGCAGTTGCGCGCCGACGGCGATTCGCCCGACACGCTGCGCGGCATCCACCTGCTGGTCGAGGCGACCAAGCAGGCCTTCAAGCTGCGCGACCGCGAGGTGGCCGATCCGGCGCTCGCGAGCATCGATCCGCAGGCCTGGCTGTCGCCCAACCATGTGGCCGCGCTCGCCGCGCGCGTGCCGCTCGACGCCGCCAGCCCCTGGCCCGCTCCCAGCAGCGACGGCGACACGACCTGGATGGGCGCCGTCGACCGCGAGGGCCGCGCGGTGAGCATGATCCAGAGCATCTTCTTCGAGTTCGGCAGCGGCTGCGTGCTGCCCGAGACCGGCATCTGGTGGCAGAACCGCGGCTGCTCCTTCGACCTGCGCCCCGGCCTGCTGCGCAGTCTGGAACCGGGCCGCAAGCCCTTCCACACGCTCAACCCGGCGATGACCGAACTGCCCGACGGCCGCGTGCTCGTGTACGGAACGATGGGCGGCGAAGGCCAGCCGCAGACGCAGGCCGCCGTGTTCTCGCGCTACGTCTGGGGCGGCCACGACATCCGCTCGGCGGTACGCGCGCCGCGCTGGCTGCTCGGCCGCACCTGGGCCGAGCCGGCCACGACGCTCAAGCTCGAATCGCGCTTCCCGGCGCAGATCGTCGATGGCCTCGCGAAGCTCGGTCACGCGGTCGAGGTGGTGGGCGATTTCGACGAACGCCTCGGCCATGCGGGCGGCCTCGTGCTGCATCCCGACGGCTGGATCGAAGGCGGCGAAGACCCGCGCAGCGACGGCTGCGTGGCGGCCTGGTAAGCCGGCCCGACGCGGCTGCCGACCGGCCGCACGCCACAGCACGAGCCCGCGCCCGACGCGGGCCGCCTCTCCTCCGCGCGCTCCGGCGCGCCCCTCCGAAGGACGACCATGGGTTTCAAGTTCGACTGGTTCATGAAGGGCATGCTCATCGCCGTCGGCCTCGCGGCGATCTGGCCCGAGCCCGGCGCGCACGGCGGCTGGCTGCATCCCGAGCTGCTCAACAAGATCGGCGTGGCGCTGATCTTCTTCCTGAGCGGGCTGTCGCTGAGCTTCGCCTCGCTCAAGTCGGGCACGCTGCAATGGAAGGTGCATCTGCTTGTCCAGTTCACGACCTTTCTCGTGTTTCCGCTGATCGGGCTGCTGCTGCTGCACACGACCGGCGGCTTCATGAAGGCGGATCTGCAACTCGGGTTCTTCTATCTGTGCGCGCTGCCGTCGACGGTGTCGTCGTCGGTCGCGCTGACGGCGGCGGCGCGCGGCAACGTGCCGGCGGCGCTGTTCAACGCGACGCTGTCGAGCCTGATCGGCGTGGTGCTCACGCCCGCGTGGCTCGGCTTCGTGCTGGGCAAGACGGGCGTGGAGTTCCCGCTCGCCAAGGTCATCCTCGACCTGCTGATCTGGCTGGTACTGCCGCTGGCGTTGGGCCAGCTGTCGCGGCCGGTGCTCGGCAACTGGGCCGCGAAGCACAAGAAGCGGCTCTCGACCGTGGACCGGCTGACGATCCTGCTGCTGGTCTACACCTCGTTCGCCGATTCGGTCGCGCAGGGCGTGTGGTCGCACTACGGCGCGGGCGCGCTGATCGAGACGGTGGTGGGCACGGCGCTGATCTTCGGCGTCGTGCTGCTGGCGGTGAACGCGGTGGCGCGCGCGCTGGGGATGGCGGAGCCGGAGCGGATCGCGAGCGTGTTCTGCGGCTCGAAGAAGACGCTGGCGTCGGGGGTGCCGATGGCGCAGCTGATCTTCGGCGCGAATCCGGCGCTGGGGCTGATCCTGCTGCCGATCATGATCTACCACCCTCTGCAACTGGCCGTCGGGGGGGTGCTTGCGCAGCGGTGGGCGGCGCGGGAGCGGGCTGCGGCTGAGTGATTGGCTCCGGCGGTCGGTGGGGATGGGCGCGGGCGGGCGGCCTGCGGAAGCGGCCACGCCTGGACGGCGTGGCCGCCCGTCGCTCCTTCGGTAGCCCGCGGGCCGGCTTGCCAACTCAGCCCGGCGTTGCCGGGCTTCAGACAGGCAAGCCTGAACGCCTGCGGCGTTCTCCCGCGTCTACCTCGTCGCTCGGCGCTTCCGATGGCCGCCCGCCCCCGCCCATCCCCACCGACCGCCTCGTTCACTCGTTTGGGCTGATAGGGCCGCTGCGCGGCCCTTGGTGCGGGTGATTGCGGCTCGCCTGCCTCATTGCGGCTCGCCTGCCTCGATGGCAGTGGCGCAGCTCCAACGGCATGCACGCCTCGGCGAGCGTGGCGGGAAGACGGACGAGCCTTCGGCACAGTCCGGGCAGCGACAAGCACGGCAGTAATCATTCCGCCCACCGCCAGCAAGGGCTGCGCAGCAGCCCCCTCGCCCGTGCCCGCCTCACTGAGGCGCCGGACGGGTGTCGGGCCGGGCGGGGCTGTCTGGCGTGCCGAGCGACGAGGTAGTCGCGGGAGAACGCCGCAGGCGTTCAGGCAATCCTGTCTGAGGTCCGGCGCAGCCGGGCCGAGTTGGATTGCCGATCCCGCGAGCTACCGAAGGAGCGAAGGGCAGCCGCGCCGTTCAGGCGCGGCCACGCCAGTCAGCCCCGCCCGGCCCGACACCCGCCCGGCGCCGGTGCGCAAACCAACAGCCGGTCAAGGCGCCGAGGCAGGAGCCCGCCGAGTGCTGTGCAACCGCGCATCCAGCTCACGCCGAAGCTCGCGCCGCTGCTTCGCCCCCTCCCAGCGCGAGCGCTCCACGTCACTGACCGGCTCCAGCAGCGGCACCGCCACCGGCTTGCCGTCCTTCACCGCCACCATCGTGAAATAGCAGCTGTTCGCATGCCGCACGACGCGCTCGGTGATGTTCTCGGTCACCACCTTGATGCCCACCTCCATCGAGGTCGTGCCGGTGTAGTTGACCGAGGCCAGGAAGGTGACCAGCTCGCCCACGTGGATCGGCTGGCGAAACATCACCTGGTCCACCGACAGCGTCACCACATAGCTGCCCGCGTAACGGCTCGCGCAGGCATAGGCGACCTGGTCGAGAAACTTGAGGATCGTGCCGCCGTGGACGTTGCCGGAAAAATTGGCCATGTCCGGCGTCATCAGCACGGTCATCGTCAGCTGGTGCGAAGGCGTATCCATGCGCCCCCTCAGGTGTTGCTGCTGACGACGATGCCCGGCAGCTTGCCCGAGTAGTCCTTGGCCTTGTCCGCCACCTTGACCGCGACCTTGCGCGCGATGGCCTTGTACAGATTGGTCGCCTCGGAGTCGGGGCTGGCGACGACCGTCGGCTTGCCCGCGTCGGCATTCAGGCGGATGTCCATCGCCAGCGGCAGCGCGCCGAGCAGCTCGACGCCCAGTTCCTTCGCGATGCGCTCGCCGCCGCCCGAACCGAAGATGTGCTCGGTATGGCCGCAATTGCTGCACACATGCACCGCCATGTTCTCGACCACGCCCAGCACCGGAATGCCGACCTTGTCGAACATGTCCACGCCGCGCCGCGTGTCGATCAGCGCGATGTCCTGCGGCGTCGTGACGATGACCGCGCCCGTCAGCGGCACCTTCTGCGCCATCGACAGATGGATGTCGCCAGTGCCCGGCGGCATGTCGATGACGAGATAGTCGAGGTCGTCCCAGGCGGTCTGCTCCAGCAGCTGCGTCAGCGCCTGCACCACGAGCGGACCGCGCCACACCACGGCCTGACCCGGATCGATGAGAAAGCCGATCGAGTTGACCTGCACGCCGTAGTTCTCCATCGGCTTCATGGTCGCGCCGTCTTCCGACACCGGCTTGCCCGACAGCGCGAACATCGTCGGCTGGCTCGGGCCATAGATGTCGGCGTCGAGCAGGCCCACGCGCGCGCCCTCGGCGGCGAGCGCGAGCGCGAGATTGGCGCTGGTCGTGCTCTTGCCGACGCCGCCCTTGGCCGACGACACCGCGATGATGTTGCGCACGTTAGCCATGGTCTTGACGCCGCGCTGCACCGCATGGGCGACGATCTTCTGCGTCACGTTCACGACGGGCGCCACCGCGCCGGCGGCGACGAGCGCGGCCGTGGCGGCGGCGCGGATCGGCTCGATCTGGCTCTTGGCCGGATAGCCGAGCTCGATGTCGACGGTCACGCCGCCGCCCTGCACGAGCAGCTTGCGCACCGACTTGCCGGCGACGAGATCGCGGCCGGTGTTGGGATCGACGACGCCCGCGAGGGCGGCCTGGGCGGATTCCTGGCTGATGGTCATGGCTTGGGAGCGTTGCGCGCGTTGTCGGTTCTGAATGAAAACCACTTCAATTTACCGCAGCAAGCAACGCCCGCGCCCGCAAGCCCGCGATACCCCTGCGGGTGCCTCTGCTATGCTGGCCCGTCCCCTTATCCCCTTGATTTCCCATGGAAATCGGCTTCCTGCTGATTCTTATCCTTCTCAACGGCGTGTTCGCGATGAGCGAAATCGCCGTCGTCACCGCCCGCAAGGCCCGACTCCAGCAACTCGCCGACGCAGGCGACAAGGGCGCGCGCGAAGCCCTAGCGCTGGCCGAACATCCCACCCGCTTCCTCTCGACGGTGCAGATCGGCATCACTTCGATCGGCGTGCTCACCGGCATCGTCGGCGAGGGCGCGCTGGCCGATCCGCTCGCGCTCTGGTTCATGGAAAACGCGCCATGGATGAGCGAGCCGGTCGCCCGTCCGCTCGCGCTCACGGTCGTAGTCGTGCTCATCACCTTCCTGTCGATCGTGCTGGGCGAACTCGTGCCCAAGCGGCTCGGCCAGATCAGCCCCGAGCCGCTCGCGCGCCTGATGTCACGGCCGATGCGCGGCCTGTCGATCATCGCCACACCCTTCGTGCATCTGCTCACCGCGAGCACCGACGGGCTGCTGCGCATCCTCGGCGCGCGCCAGACCGACGAGCCGCCGGTGAGCGAGGCCGAGATCCAGGTGCTGATGCGCCAGGGTGCCGAGGCCGGCATCTTCGAGCGCTCGGAGCACGAAATGGTGCGCAACGTCTTCCGCCTGGACGATCGCAAGCTCAGCTCGCTGATGGTGCCGCGCGGCGACATCGTCTGGCTCGACGTGGAAGATGAATCGGCGGTCAACCGCGCCAAGATCGAGCAGAGCGACGTGTCGCGCTTTCCGGTCTGCAAGGGCGACCTCGGCGAAGTGCTCGGCTTCGCGCGTGCCAAGGACCTGCTCGCCTCGGCGCTCGCGGGCCGCGATCTCGACCTCACCGCCCGCCTCGCACCCGCGCTCTACGTGCCCGAGACGCTCACCGGCACCGAACTCATCGAGAACCTGCGCAGCGCCCGCAGCACCGTCGCGCTCGTGGTGGACGAATACGGCGAGGTGCAGGGCCTCGTCACGCTCAAGGACGTGCTCGAAGCCATCATCGGCGAGCTGCCCGCCGACGCGGCCGAAGACAACGCCGCCTTCCAGCGCGAGGACGGCTCCTGGCTGCTCGACGGCGCCATCGCCGTGCCCGAGATGCAGGACAAGCTCGCGATCGAGCACTTTCCGGAGGGCGAGAGCGACACCTACCACACGCTGGGCGGAATGATGATGCTGCTGCTCGGCCGCATCCCGCGCACCGGCGAGCATGCCGAGTGGGCGGGCTGGCGCTTCGAGGTGGTGGACATGGACGGCAACCGCGTGGACAAGGTCATGGCCTCGCGCCTGCCGGAAGCCGCCGACGCCTGAAGGCGCTGCCGCCCGTGGCCCCGCCTCCACGGGAAACCCTGGCTTGACTGTAGGACATTGGGACGAACTGCCTCGGCCGCGCAGCGCTTCTTGCCTCATTTCAGGCTGATGAACTCCCCTGTAATCGAGCAGGCCGCCATCGTCGCGCGGCATGTTCCAGGGTTGTCTTCATGTCCTTCCTTCTCGACCCGGCGGAAGCGCTGCTGCGCCGTCTGCGCTTTCTGCCCAAGTTCCTGCTGCTCATCGGGCCGCTCACCCTGGCGCTTGCCCTGATGGCCGCCTACTGCGTCGGACTGGCGCATGACAGCCGCCGCGTCGCGCTCGACGAGATCGACGGCCTGGACCTGGCACACGACACCGTCGTTCTCATCAAGGCCACGCAGCAGCATCGCGGCCGCATGAGCATGAGACTCGGCGGCAAGCCCGAATCGGTGGCTCGTACCGCCGACGCCCGCCGCGACGTCGATGCCGCGCTCGCCGCGCTCGACCGCCGCATCGCCGCTCACGCACGCTTCGGCCTCGCCGACGACTGGCGTGACTACCGCGCAAGCTGGAACGAACTCACCGGCCGGCTCGACGGCCTCGACGCCGCCAGCTCGCTGCGGCTGCATACCGAGGCGATCGACCGTCTGCGCCGCCTGCTGGATCGCATCGACGAGACCAGCGGCCTCGCGCTCGATCCCGACGCCGCGTCCTACTACCTGATGACCGCCGCGACGATGCATCTGCCGCGTGCCATCGAGCATGTCGCGCTGGTGCGCGGCACGACCGCCGGCGCGCTCGCCAGCGGTCACGCGACGATTGCCCAGACCATGGCCGTCATCGCCCGGGCCCAGATGGCCACCAGCGAACTGCGCGATGCACACGAAGAAGTCGAAACCGCCGCACGCCACGACGCAGGTCTGCGCGCCGGCCTGCCGGCACTGGAGTCCGCGACCGCACAAGCCATCGCCTTCACCGACCATGCCGTCGCCTTGATCCGCGATGCCGACGGCAACAGCGACCGGGCCGAAGCCTTTTTCTCCGAAGGGACGCAGGCCATTGCTGGACTCGATACGGTCGGCACCGGCCTGTTCGATGCGCTGCGCCAGGAATTGCGTCAGCGCGTCGCCCGCAGCGAGAGGCTGCTGCTGACCCTCGGCTCGGCCGTGGCCGGCTGCCTCGCGGCCGTGCTGCTGCTGACCATCGCCTTCTACCGCTCGGTCGCGTATCGGCTGGGCCAGCTCGGCCGGGTGATGGCGGCGACGGCCGCCGGCGACCTCACTGCCCGTGTCGACGATCACGGCCATGACGAGCTTGCCGACATCGGCCGCGAGCTGGACGGCATGGTCGGCGGGTTGTCGCGGCTCGTCGCGCGCATCCGCGACGACGCGGTCGCCGTCGCCGCGGCCGGCGACGAGATCGCGGGCGGCAGCCAGGAACTGTCCGACCGCACCTCGACCCAGGCCGCCAACCTCGAGCAGGCCGCCGCCAACATGGCCGAGCTGACCTCGATGCTCAACCAGACCGTCGGCAACGCCGAGCGCGTGGATGAACTCGCGCGCGGCGCCAGCGACGTGGCGCGCGACGGCGATGCCTCGGTCGGCACGCTGGTCGAGACGATGGCCCACATCGAGACGAGCGCGAAGCGCATGGGCGAGATCCTTGGTGTCATCGACGGCATCGCCTTCCAGACCAACCTGCTCGCGCTCAACGCGGCGGTCGAGGCCGCCCGTGCCGGCGAACAGGGCCGCGGCTTTGCGGTGGTGGCAAGCGAGGTGCGCACGCTCGCGCGCCGCAGCGGCGAGGCGGCCACCGAGATCCGCACGATGATCGGCGAGTCGGTCACGCGCATCGGCGCCGGCAGCCGGCAGGTGGGCGAGGCGCGCGGACGCATCGGCGCGGTCGTCGGCCAGGTGAGCGAGGTGTCGGCGGTGATCGGCGCGGTGAGCCGCGCGTCGATGGAACAGAGCGTCGGCGTGCGCGAGGTGAGCGAGGCGGTCGGCGCGATCGACCGCATCACCCGCTCCAACGCCGAGCTGGTGGACGCCAACATGCGCACCGCCGAGGGACTGTCGGAACGCGCCAAGGATCTGACGCGCGCGGTCGCCGCCTTCCGCCTCGCCTGAGCACGGCCGGCCGGGGGAGAAGCGGCGGCTAGAATCGGCCTCCCCCGCGCCCCGGCGCCCGCTTCTCAGAACAGACCATGCCGCGCAAGCTCTTCGTCACCACCGCCCTGCCCTACGCCAACGCCGCCTTCCACATCGGCCACATCATGGAATACATCCAGGCCGACATCTGGGTGAGGGCGCAGCGCATGCAGGGCCACGAAGTGCACTTCATGGGCGCCGACGACGCCCACGGCGCGCCGATCATGATCGCGGCCGAGAAGGCCGGCCTCACGCCGCAGGCCTTCGTCGCCGGCATCGCCGCCGGCCGCAAGCAGTACCTCGACGGCTTCCACATCAGCCACGACCACTGGCACAGCACCGACTCGGCAGAGAACACCGAGCTGTCGCAAAGCATCTATCTCGCGCTCAAGGCCGCCGGCTTCATCGAGACGCGCGTGATCGAGCAGTTCTTCGATCCGGTGAAGGGCATGTTCCTGCCCGACCGCTACATCAAGGGCGAGTGCCCCAAGTGCGGCGCCAAGGACCAGTACGGCGACAGCTGCGAGGTGTGCAGCTCGGTCTACACGCCGCCCGAACTCAAGAATCCGTACTCGGTGCTGTCGGGCGCGACGCCCGAGATGCGCAGCAGCGAGCATTTCTTCTTCAAGTTGAGCGATCCGCGCTGCGTCGAATTCCTGCGCGAATGGACCACCACCGACCGCCTCCAGGACCAGGTCGCCAACAAGGCCAACGAATGGCTCGGCGAACCCAAGGAAGGCGAGGACGGCCTCGGCGACTGGGACATCTCGCGCGATGCGCCGTATTTCGGCATTCCGATTCCGGACGCGCCGGGCAAGTACTTTTATGTGTGGCTGGATGCGCCGATCGGCTATCTGGCGGCGCTCAAGAACTATTTCGATTCGGGCAAGGCCGCCGCGAATGGCGCCAGCCAGACTTTCGATGAATTTCTCGCCGATCCGGATTGCGAGCAGCACCATTTCATCGGCAAGGACATCATCTATTTCCACACCCTGTTCTGGCCGGCGACGCTCAAGTTTGCCGGCCGCAAGACGCCCGACCAGATTCACGTCCACGGCTTCCTGACCGTGAGCGGCGAAAAGATGAGCAAGAGCCGGGGCACCGGACTTTCGCCGCTCAAGTATCTGGAACTGGGCATGAATCCGGAATGGCTGCGCTATTACATCGCCGCCAAGCTCAATGGCCGCGTCGAGGATGTCGATTTCAATCCGGAAGATTTCGTCGCGCGCGTGAACAGCGATCTGGTCGGCAAGTACGTCAATATCGCCAGCCGCGCCTCGGGCTTTCTGGTCAAGCAATTCGGCGGTGAATTGAATGCCTTCAGCGTCGGCAATGACGGCGCGCAGGAATGGTCGCCGATGACTTTCCACGCACTCGCGGCGCGCGAATCGATCATCGCCGCGATCAACGGCCTCGACACCGGCCGCGCGCTGCGCGAACTCATGGCCGTGGCCGACTTCATCAACCAGCGCTACGACGCCGCCAAGCCCTGGGAACTGGCCAAGAAGCCCGAGGCGCGCGAGCAGCTGCACGCCGTGTGCAGCGACGCGGTGCGCGCCTTCGCGGTGCTCACCTACCTGCTCGCGCCGGTGCTGCCCGCGACGGCCGCCAAGGTGGCCGGCTGGCTCGGCCTGCCGCAGCCGCTGCGCCTCGACGCGCTTGACGGCGACGCTCCCGCCCTGCCCGCGACGGTCAAGCCCTACGAGCATCTGCTCCAGCGCGTCGATCCGAAGATGCTCGACGCATTGTTCGAGCCGCCGGCCGCGCCCAGGCTGATTCCGGGCGGCGAGGAAATCGCGCCCGAGATCAAGATCGACACCTTTGCCGCCGTCGATCTGCGCATCGCGCTGATCGTCAAGGCCGAGCATGTGGAAGGCAGCGACAAGCTGCTGCGCCTGACGCTCGATCTTGGTGAGGGCCGCACCCGCAATGTGTTCTCGGGCATCAAGAGTGCATACGACCCCGCGACGCTCGCGGGCAAATACACGGCGGTAGTGGCAAATCTTGCCCCGCGCAAGATGAAATTCGGCATCAGCGAGGGAATGGTATTAGCCGCTTCTCATGCGGATGAGAAATCCAATCCGGGAATTTTCCTACTCGAACCGCATTCGGGCGCCGTGGCCGGAATGCGCATTCGCTGACTCGGCGCATCGCCATTGCGATGGAGTTTGTAACCGTGACGAATATCACGGAGTGAACCGGCACCCGTGAATTGCGCGCGAATCGGGGGCACATGCCTTGCGAGGCCGGAAGGCCCGCAGGGCCTGAACCGATTCCCTGCCAATCACGCGGAGTTCCCGTGCCAGCGCGCAAAGCTTCACTTTTCGGCAAGTACCGCGAAATCGTCATCGCGGTTGCCTTCTTCCTGCTGTTCGACCTCGGCGTCCTGATCCTCAATTTCTACACGTCGTTCCAGATCAACGAGGACGCGGTCGCGATCAACCTGGCCGGGCGCCAGCGGATGCTGTCGCAGCGCATGACCAAGGCGGTGCTCGACCTCCAGTCGCTGCGCGCCGAGGGCGCACCCGCCGAGGCGGCCCGGGTCGAGCTGACCCGCACGCGGGCGCTGTTCGACCGCACGCTCAAGGCCTTCGCCAGCGGCGGCGAGACGGCCGGCGGCACCGGTCAGCCGGTCACGCTGCGCGCGGTCGAATCCGAACGCGGGCGCGAGGTGCTGGCCGCCGCCACCAGTCTGTGGACCCGCTACCAGAAGGCGACGGCACCGCTCGTGGCCGAGTCCTTCACCGACGCGGACCTCGACGCCGCCGTGCTCGCCACGCGCGACCTCAACCTCGGGCTGCTCGACGCGATGAACGACCTGACCGGCGCGCTCGAAGCCGGCGCCGCCGACCGCGCCGAATGGCTGCGCCGCGTGCAGGCCGGCGGCATGCTGCTGGCGCTGCTCAACTTCGGCTTCATCCTGTTCAAGTTCCTGCGCCGGCTGCGCGACAACGACGCGCGCATCGAGCAGGCCCAGCAGGAGAACCGCGAGATCCTAGACACGGTGTCGGAAGGCCTGCTGCTGCTCGCGCCCGACCATCGCGTCGGCACGCAGTTCTCGGCCTCGCTCGGCGGCATCCTCGGATGCGAGGTGAGGAGCGGCGACAACTTCCTCGATCTGCTGGCGACGATGGTGGCGCCGGCCACGCACGAGGCGGCGCGCGAATACCTCGCCCTGCTGTTCGGCGACCGCGTGAAGGAGACGCTGGTGCGCAGCCTCAATCCGCTCAGCGAGGTGCCGGTCACGCTCGAAGGCCAGGGCGGCGCGCGGCGCTATCTCGACTTCGAGTTCAGGCGCGCGATGGTCGCGGGCAAGGTCTCGCACCTGCTGGTGACGGTGGCCGACGTGACCGGGCAGGTCGAGCTGGCGCAGGAACTGGACGAGGCCCGCAAACGCGCCGCGAGCGAGGTGGGCGTGCTGCTCAACCTGCTGCGCGCCGAGCCCCGCGCGCTCGCCGGCTATCTGGACGACACCCAGGCCAGACTGGAGCAGATCAACGACGACCTGCGCGAACGCGTCGGCGAGGACGATCCGCGCCGCCTGATCCAGGGCTTCTGCCGCGTGCTGCACGGCATCAAGGGCGAGGCGGCCGCGCTCGGACTCGACATGTTCGAGACCATGGCGCACGAATTCGAGCGGCTGCTGCTGCCGCTGCGCGACGCGCCCCGGCTCGACGCCGACGCCCTGCTGAGCATTCCGGTGCGGCTGAGCGCCTTTCTCGAACGCATCGCCCTCGTGCGCGAGATGACCGCGCGCATCCAGCAGATGCATCCGCGCGACGCGGCGCCGGCCGAGACCGTCGCGCCGGTCACGCCGCTCGACGTGGCGAGCCAGCTCGAACGCGTCGCGCGCAACGTGGCCGACGACCAGAACAAGTGGCTCAACCTGGCGATCGACCTCGACAGCCTCGCGCCGCTGCCGGCGCCGCTGCGTGGCGAGCTGCGCGACATCACCGTCCAGCTCGTGCGCAACGCGGTCAGCCACGGCATCGAGACGCCCGACGAGCGCCGCGCCCGCGCCAAGCCGGCCACCGGGCTCATCGAGGTGAAGGCGCGTGCCCTGCCCGACTGCTACGAACTCGTGGTGCGCGACGACGGCCGCGGCATGTCGCCGGCGGCGGTGCGCGCGGCGCTGCTCGCGAGCGGCCGCTACGGCGAGGCCGAACTCGCCGCGCTCGACGACCGCGAGGTGCTCATGAAGGTGTTCGAGGCCGGCGTCAGCACCGCCGCCGACCGGGCCGACGGACACGCCGGCCACGGCATCGGCATGGACCTCGTGCGCGACCGGCTCGCCCGCCTCGGCGCGGGCCTGCGCTGCTCGACGCGCGAGAACGAATTCACCCAGTTCACGGTCCGACTGGCGAACTGATCCCAAGGCATGGCATGCGACTGCTGATCGTCGACGACTCCAACATCATCCGCACCCGCATCGCGCGGATCGCCGCCGACTGGCGCGCGAACGAATTCACCGTGGTGGGCATGGCGCGCAACGGCGTCGAGGCGCTGCGGCTGGCCGGCCTGCACAGGCCCGACGTGGTCACGCTCGACCTGACGATGCCCGAGATGGACGGCATCGAATGCGTCGGGCAGCTGGTGGCCCTGCTGCCCGAGGTGAAAGTGCTGGTGGTGTCGGCGCTGGCCGATAAGGCCACCGCGCTCCAGGCGCTCAAGCGCGGCGCCCAGGGCTTTCTGTACAAGCCCTTCACCGAAGCCCAGTTGGGCGCGGCCCTCACCGAACTGGTGAGCTGACGACCATGATCGACCTGAACGAGAAGGACATCGGCGTGTTCGTCGCGGCGGTGGAGCGCTACTTCCACCAGATCACCGCGACCGCGCCGATGCTGCGCTCGGCCTGGCTGTCCACCGCCGACGAGCCGCTGCCCAGCCACGAGTACACCGGCCTCATCGAGGTGAGCGGCGATTTCAGCGGCAACGTCTATTTCTCGACCGGCCGGGCGACGATCGAGCATCTGCTGGTGGCGATGCGCGAACCCATCCGCGACGAGAGCAACCTGCTCGACGCCGTGGGCGAGATCGCCAACACCCTGGCCGGCAATGCGCGCGAGTACTTCGGCGAGCGGCTCGTGATCTCGGTGCCGACCACGCTGCGCGGACCGGCGCCGGCCTTGCAGCAGCGCGCCTGCAGCCATCCCTACGTGATCGCGATCCAGTGGCAGCGCCACGAGGCCGTGCTGGTGGTGAACCTGGGCCGGCGCAATTGAACCGGGCGCGGGCCGGCCCGGCGGCGTGATGCCCGGTCCGGGCAACCGCGCGCCCGTCGCCAGCCGGCCACGCGCCGATCACCGTCCGCACCGATCCGCCGCAAGGCGGCGCCAATCCCGGCTTGCTAGGCTTGCGGCCTTTTCCGCCAGACGCACCGGACCGCCATGCCAGTTACCCCGCTCATCACCCTGCCCGACACCGCCTGGGTTGCCGGCGCCGGCGCGCCGACGCATGCCGTCGAACGCCAGCTCGAAGCCGGCGCGGTGCTCTGCCTTCCCGACCTGCGCTTCGCGCTGCGCGACGCCGAACGCCGCTTTCTCGACCCGCGCTGGGGCGACGGCAAGGCCAAGAACATCAGCCTGCGCACCAACGGCGAACTGCGCGGCGCGAGCGGCACGCCCGAGGAACAGACCGAGCTGCATGCGATGGTCGCGCGCTATCGCGACCAGGCCACCGCGCTCGCCGAGCGGCTGTTCCCGCATTACGTCGGCAAGCTGCGCCTGGGCAACACCTCCTACCGGCCGGTGGCCGTCGAGGGCCGCGAAACCAGCTGGCGCAAGGACGACACCCGGCTGCATGTCGACGCCTTCCCGTCCAACCCCACCCACGGCACGCGGCTGCTGCGCGTGTTCCACAACCTCAATCCGGTGGGCAAGCCGCGCGTCTGGCGCGTCGGCCAGGAGTTCGAGCCCTTCGCGAAGCACTTCCTGCCGCGCATCAAGGCACCCTTTCCGGGTTCGGCGGCGGTGCTGCGCGCGCTGCACGTGACCAAGTCGCTGCGCACGCCCTATGACCACTACATGCTCGGCCTGCATGACGAGGGCAAGGCCGATCTGGGCTGGCAGCGTGACTGCGAGCAGGCGACGGTCGAGTTCTCGCCGGGCACGACCTGGATCGTGTTCAGCGACCAGGTGCTGCATGCCGTCATGGGCGGCCAGTTCATGATGGAACAGACCTTCTATCTCGACGCCGCCGACCAGCTCCAGCCCGAGACCTCGCCGCTACGCGTGCTGGAACGCCTGCTGGCCCGGCCGCTCGTCGCCGCATGAGCAGCCAGCCCGCCCCCGACCTCGCCTCGCCCCTCCTCGCAGCCACGCCCGACCGGCATGGCATCGCCCGGCTGCTCGCGCTCTGCCTCGGCGCGCATCTGCTGCTCTGGGCCGTGCTGCCGGCGGCGATCGGCCTGAACTCGCCCTGGGACAACATCGAGGAGCTGGTCTGGTCGCGCACGCTGGAGCTGGGCTACTACAAGCATCCGCCGCTGCCGTCCTGGGTCATGCACGGGCTGGTGACGCTGTTCGGACCGTCGCCGGGGCTGACCTTCTTCGCCGGCGCGGGCTGCGTGGCGATCGCGCTGGCCTTCGTCTGGAAGCTTGGCTGCGAGCTGCGCGACGGCGCGGGCCGGCCGGTGGCGCCGGCGCTGTCGCTGGCCACGGTGCTGCTGGCGTCGCTCGCGGCGTACCACAACCTGCGCGGGCTCTACTTCAACCACAACGTGGCCCAGCTGCCGTCCTTGGCGGCGGCCTTCCTGTTCTTCCACCGCGCGCTGCGGCTCGGCCGCAGGCGCGACTGGATCGCGCTGGGCGCGGCCTGCGGCATCGCGCTGCTGACCAAGTACAGCGCGACGCTGTTCTTCGCGAGCTTCGCCGCGCTGGTGGCGTGGGAGCGCCGCCTGGGCGAGGCGCGGCTGTGGCGCGGCATCGCGCTGGCGACGGCGGTCATGCTCGTGGTGCTGGCGCCCCATCTCGCCTGGGGCATCGCCCATGACTTCCCGACGCTGCGCTATGTCGAGCATTCGGTCGGCGACATGCACCGGATGAACCGCTTCGTGAACCTCTGGGGTTTCGTCTCGACGCAGATCGTGCGGCTGCTGCCGGTGGCGCTCGGGCTCGGGCTGGTGCACTGGCTCGGTCGGCGCAGTGCCACGGCGGAGGGCCACGCGGCGGTCAGGGGCGACGACCTCGCCGCCGACCGCGCCGCCCTGCTCTGCCCGAGCGACCGGCGCTTCGTGCTCGCGGTCGGCCTCGGGCCGCTGATCATCACGCTGGCGCTGGCGCTGTTCGGCGGCATGTTCATCGACAGCCCATGGGCCAGCATGTACTTCCTGCTCGCGGGCTGGCTGGCGGTGCTGGCCTGGCCGCGCGGTGGCGCGAAGGCGCTCGACCTCGGACGCGTGCTGAAGGTGGTGGCGGCGATCCAGGTCGCGCTGGCGGTCGGCTATCTGCTCGGCAACACGCTGCTGCCCTCGCTCGCGGGCCATCGCGGCCGCAGCAACTTCCCGGGCGAGACGGTGTCGCGCGCGGCGGTGGAAGCCTGGAATCCGGCGCGGCGCGGGCCGCTGCGGGTGGTCGTGGGCGACACCTGGCTGGCCGGCAACATCGCCATCCACCGCAAGCCGGTGCCGGCGGTGTTCATCGACGCCGATCCGCTCAAGGCGCCCTGGACGGGCGATGCCGACGTGGCCGGCTGCGGCGCGCTGGTCGTCATCGACGACAGCCGCACCGGCGAAGGCGGCGACCTGCCCGATCCGCGCGTGGTCGCGCTGTTCGAGCGCGGCGGCGAGCACGGCGAGTTCACCGCGCCCTGGGGCGGCCGCAAGGCCCGGCCAGTGCGCGTGCGCTGGGCCGTTGTCGAGCCGGAACCGGGTCGGGTCTGCCGGCTGACCGAGTGAGCACAGTCCGGGCGGCGGCCTGCCGGCGCCGGCGGTCGCCGCAACGTCCGCCGGAGTCACGCCCGCCCGGCCGCGACCGCATCGGTCATGAGCGGCCGCCCGGTCCGCGCCGGAAGATGCTCCAGGCCGCTCGCCCGCCGTCGGCGGCGCGCGGGACTCAGCGCAGCACGAGGTACAGCAACCCGCCGATCAGCACCCACTTGGCGAGGTAGTAGGCGGGCTTGCTGCGCTTCTTGAGGTTCTTGCCGACCACGCGGATCTTGTAGACCTGCGAGAACAGCCGGTTGATGAGGCCAATGCGTTCGCCCGGCACGTTCTCGGTGGCCGAGGCGCGCAGCAGCGTCACCCGCACCAGATGGTTGAAGGCTCGCGCCAGCGGGTTGTTGAGCGGCCGGTCGATGTCGAGGAAGAGAATGATCCGCGCCACCTCGGTGTTGTTGACGGCCGTGTGGATGTAGGTCTCGTCGAAGAACAGCGCCTCGCCGTCGCGCCAGTGGCGCTTCTCGCCGTCCACCTCGATGTAGCACTCGGGCGAATTGGGCGTGACCAGCCCGAGGTGGTAGCGGATCGAGCCGGCATACGGGTCGCGGTGATTGGGCAGGCGCGCGCCCGGCGGCAGCACCGTGAACATCGCCGCCTCGATGCCCGGAATGCTCTCCAGCAGCGCCAGCGTCCTCGGGCACACCGAGCGCGCCGAATCCAGCGGCTTGCCGTACCACTTGAGGTAGAAGCGCGTCCAGCCGGTGCGGAAGAACGAGTTGAAGCCCGCGTCGGTAAAGCCGTTGGCCGCCTTGATCACGCCCTCGCGGTAGGCCGCCACCGCCTCGTCGCGGATCATTTCCCAGGCATCGGTCACGGGCTTGAGCCGCGGGAAATCGGCTTCGCGCAGGAAGGGCGTCGCCGGCACCTTCGAGCACAGGTACATCACCGTGTTGATCGGCGCGGTGAAGGTCGAATGGTCGGTGAGCTGGCGGAAGAACCGGTGCCGCACCCGCCCCCTGAAATGCACGTACGTGGTCGAGGCGATGAAGATCGCCACGACCAGCCACTTGACCTGGAACAGGCCGGAAAGAATCTCGGGCACGTCGCCCCTCCCTGCTGGGCCCGCGCACGAGACCGGCAGGACCGGTTGCGGGCGATTGACGCCCGGCTTTGCATGGCCGGACGGATTGAAGAGGGTCGGAGTCTAGCAACCGGGCTCCGCCCATCGACCCAGTCACCTCAAACACACTTCGGCAGCAGCTTGCGGTTATCTTTCCGGGCGATTTCATCCGACCTTCGGCCAAAGGCTGGCGCCAGACGCGCCGACCGTTTCCGCATCAGACCTTGCCCGAGTGAACCTGCCCGCCGCTCCCGCTCTGCCCGGCCTGTCCGCCCCCCGCCTCGCTCGTCCGCCGCGCCGCCTGCTGGTGGTGAAGCTGTCGGCCCTCGGTGACCAGATCTTCATGCTCGCCGCCGTGACCGACGCGTTGCGGCGCTGGCCCGGTCTGGAGGTGGACTGGGTCGTGGACGAGCGCTTCGCCGCCATCCCGCGCCTGCATCCCGAGGTGAGGCGGGTGTTCACCGTGCCGCTGCGGCGCTGGCGCAAGGCACCGCTGCGCGGCGCGCACTGGCGCGAACTCGCCGCCCTCGTGCGCAGCCTGCGCGAATCCGAATACGACCTTGTCGTCGACGGCCAGGGCATGTGGAAGAGCCTGATCGTCAGTCGGCTCGCGCGCGCCGCCGACAGCATCACCCACGACCCGGGCGATTGCGGCGAGGCGGGCAGCGCGCGCCACTTCCGCCGCCGCTGCCCGCCGGTGCCGCATCTGCATGGCGCCGCGCGGCTGCGCGCGCTGATGGCCGCCGCGCTCGACAGCGATCCGCACTGCCCGCCCGACTATGCGCTGCACTGCGTCGCGCTGCCGGCCGGCATCGAGCCGCCACCGCCCGACTGGGCGCTGCTGCAGCCGCATGCCTCGCGGCCGCACAAGCGCTGCGCCGACGAGCTGTGGGTGCGACTGGGCCAGGCGCTGGTCGCGCGCGGCGTCACGCCCGTCCTGCCCTGGGGCAATGACACCGAGCGTGCCGAATCGGCCGCGATCTGCGCCGCGATCGGCCCGTCCGCGCGCCTCGCGCCCCGGCTCGACATCCCGGCGTGGATCGGCTGGCTCGGCACGGCCCGGCTGTGCGTGTCGACCGACACCGGCCTCGGCCACATCGCCTCGGCCTGCCGCGTCGCCACGATCATGCTGTTCCGCGACGGACCGGTGCCGGTGTTCGCGCCGGCCGATCCGGTGCGCAGCAGCGCGCTCGGCGGCGGTGGCTGCTGGCCGACCGAGGCCGAACTCGACGCCGCGCTCGCACGCGCGCTCAGGCCAACGACGGCGACGGCGGACAGCGCGGCCGCGCCGGCGCTCCAGCGGGCCTGAGCCGGCCGACCGCACGATCGGGCCGGGCGCTGCTCATCAGGCCCCGCCCACGCGCCTGGCGGCGCCCGCACCTCCCCGCTCCGCGGCTGCCCCGCTGTTGCGCACTCCCTGCGACTGCGCATGGCAATCCCCGGGCGTGCTGCCTAGACTCGGTCGCTTCCCTTCCGCTCCGGTCCCGTCATGTCCAGCCCCTCCGCCGCGTCCTGGCGCTTTCGCCCGCGCCTGATCGACAACCTCGCCGGCTACAGCCTCGCGCGCTTCGGCCGCGATTGCGCCTCGGGCGCGACGGTGGCGGTGGTGGCGCTGCCGCTGGCGATGGCCTTCGGCATCGCCAGCGGCGTGACGCCCGACGCCGGGCTGTTCACCGCCATCATCGCGGGCCTGTGCATCAGCGCGCTCGGCGGCTCGCGGGTGCAGATCGGCGGACCGGCGGGCGCCTTCATCGTCGTGGTGTTCGGGATCATCCAGCAGCACGGTCTGGCCAACCTGCTGATCGCCACGATGCTGGCCGGGCTGCTGCTGTTCGCCATGGGGGCGCTGCGGCTCGGCAACCTGATCCGCTTCATCCCGGTGTCGGTGGTGATCGGCTTCACCAACGGCATCGCGGTGCTGATCGCGCTGTCGCAGTTCAAGGACCTGCTCGGGCTGGCGATCCCGAAGATGCCGGGCGAGTTCTTCGAGCAGTTGCATGCGCTCTGGGCCGCGCGCGCCAGCTTCAACCCCTGGGCGCTGGCGGTGGCCTCGGGCGGCCTCGCGATCATGTTCACCTGGCCCAAGCCGCCGTCGGCGACGGCGCTGGTGCCGCGCTGGCGGCGCTTCGCGGCGATGCTGCCGGCTCCGCTCGCGGTGCTGGTCGCCACCACCACGGCCGTGTGGCTGCTCGATATCCCGGTCAGCACGATCGGCTCGCGCTTCGGCGGCATTCCGCAGGCGCTGCCGGCGCCCGATCTGCCCGAGTTCCACTGGGCGACGGTGCGCCAGCTGTTCGGGCCGATCGTCACGATCGCGCTGCTGTGCGCGATCGAGTCGCTGCTGTGCGCGCGCGTGGCCGACGGCCTGCTCGGCGAGCATCACGACCCGAACCAGGAGCTGATGGCCCAGGGCGTCGCCAACTTCGTGACGCCGCTGTTCGGCGGCATCCCGGCCACGGGCACGATCGCGCGCACGCTCACCAACGTGCGCGCCGGCGCGACCTCGCCGGTGGCGGGCATCGCGCATGCGCTGTTCCTGCTCGTGATCGTGCTCGTGGCGGCGCCGCTCGCCGCGCACGTGCCGCTCGCCGGCCTGGCCGCGATCCTGCTGTTCGTGGCCTGGAACATGGGCGAGTGGCGCGAGTTCGTGAAGGCCAGGGCGTTCAGCAACAACTACCGGATCATTCTCGTGAGCACCTTCCTGCTCACCGTGGTGCTCGACCTGTCGGTGGCGGTGGAAGTGGGCCTCGTGCTGTCGGCGGCCTTCTTCATCACGCGCGTAGCCTCGCTGACGGAAGCCGCGCCGGTCGAGCTGACGCCGGACGAATCGGCCTATGGCCGCGTCGCCGCCTGCCGGCTGTACGGCTCGCTGTTCTTCGGCTCGGTGGGCAAGGTCGAGGCGCTGAGCAACGCGGCGTCGGCGCGCGTGGTCATCGTCGATCTGACGCGGCTCATCAACCTCGACACCACCGGCGCCGAGGCGCTGCGCGAATGGCTCGACAACCAGCGCCGCGCGGGCGGCGACCTCGTGCTGTTCGGCGCCAACCCCCAGCCGCGCTCGCTCATCGAGCGCAGCGGGCTGCTCGCCGAACTCGGCGCCGACCATCTCCAGCCCGATCGCGCGGCGGCGCTGGCGCTGGCCTGGAAACTCGCCGGCGCCGACGGTTCCGCGTCAGCGACGCAAGGCTAGAATCGCGCGCTTCAAGATCGATACCGCCGGGAACCGCCATGGAAACCTACACGTCCGACATCACCCAGTTCCTCAAGCAGCTCAAGCAGGCCAAGCCCTATCTCGATCAGGCCCAGCGCGACGGCCGCGCCCTCCTCTGGGAAAGAAACCTCGATCCCGACGAGCAGGAAGCCTTCAAGAAGGCCCGCGTGGCGCAGAAGCCCTACGTCTACGGCTCCGAGCCCTGAGCGCGTGAGCGCCACGCCCCTCGACGAGGCCGCCCTGCACGACACGCAGGCGGCCGACGGCCTGCCCGACACGGTGGACGGCCTCGCCTACGCCAAGCTCTACGGCGAGCCGCTGTTCAAGCTGCCGCAGGATGTCTACATCCCGCCCGACGCGCTTGAAGTGTTCCTGGAGGCCTTCGAGGGGCCGCTCGACCTGCTGCTCTATCTCATCCGCAAGCAGAACTTCAACGTGCTCGACATCCCGATGGCGGATGTCACCAAGCAGTACCTCGGCTACATCGAGCAGATCCGCGAGCGCAACCTGGAGCTCGCCGCCGAATACCTGCTCATGGCCGCGATGCTCATCGAGATCAAGTCGCGCATGCTGCTGCCGGTCAAGAAGGCCGACGACGGCAACGAAGCCGAGGACCCGCGCGCCGAACTCGTGCGCCGCCTGCTCGAATACGAGCAGATGAAGCTCGCCGCCCGCCAGCTCGACGACCTGCCCCAGCTCGGCCGCGACTTCTGGCGCGCCGAGGCCCTCATCGACAACACCACGTCGGTGCGCCTGCCCGACGTCAATCCCGACGACCTGCGCCAGGCCTTCGCCGACATCCTCAAGCGGGCGAAGCTCGTGCAGCACCACCGCATCACGCGCGAGGAGCTGTCGGTGCGCGATCACATGAGCCGCATCCTGCGGCGCCTGCAGGACAGCCGCTTCGTCGAGTTCACCGAGCTGTTCCTCGGCGACGAGCGCCTGCTCGGGCGCGGGCCGGCCATCGTCGTCGTGCACTTCGTCGCGATGCTCGAGCTGGCGCGCGAATCGCTGCTCGAAATCACCCAGGCCGAGGCCTACGCGCCGATCTACGTGCGCCTCGGCTACCGCCCCAGCTGACGCAGACGGGGACGAGACCGCCATGAGCAAGCGCGACTCCCGCCCCGATGCCACGGGCGCCGCCCCGTCCCGCGCGACCGCCACCGGACGCGAGGCCGCGACGCCGACCCCGATCGACGGCGGCGCCGGCTCCACCCGCCTCGACGTCCTGCGCGAAGCGGGCCTGCTCGACCCCACGCCCGACGCCAGCTTCGACCGGCTCACCCGCGTGGCCGCGCGCATGAACGCCGCGCCGATCGCCTTCATCAACTTCATCGACGACCACCGGCAGTTCATCAAGAGCGCCTTCGGCATGGACGGCGGCCTGCCCGATTCGCGCGAGCTGCCGCTGGTCGGCGGCTTCTGCGAGCGCGTGGTCGCCACCGGCGCGCCGCTGCTGCTCACCGACGCGCGGCTCGATCCGCATTTCGCCGGCAGCCTGCCGGTCCGCGCGCTCGGCCTCGTGAGCTATTGCGGCGTGCCGCTGCGCCTGAGCGAGGACGGCCCGGTGCTCGGCGCGCTGTCGGTCTGCGATCGCGTACCGCGCGACTGGAGCGCCGACCAGCTCGGCAACCTGCTCGACCTCGCCGGCGCGGTCGCCACCGAAGTGATGCTGCGTCGCCAGGTCGAGCTGCAACGCCGTACCAAGCTCGCGCTGCGACGCTCGCAGCACCAGCTCGAACACGCGACCGTCGCCGGCAGCGTCGGCCTCTGGTACTGGGATCTCACCTCCGAGGTCATCGACTGGACGGTGCTGTGCAAGCGCATCTTCGGCTTCGCCGACGACCAGTCCGTCACCTACGCCCGCTTCCTTGGCGTGATCCATCCGCAGGACCGCGACAACGTCGACGAGGGGGTGCAGGCGGCGCTGCGCGGCGAGGCGCCCTATCACGAGACCTTCCGCGTCATCTGGCCCGACGGCAGCATCCGCTGGATCAATTCGCGCGGCGCGCCGGTGCGCAACGAGGACGGCGTGGCCGTCGCGATGAGCGGCGCCGCCTTCGACGTCACGCTCAACAAGCACACCGAACTCAAGCTGCGCGCCTCCGAGCACGGCCTGCGCGCGCGCAACGACAACCTCCAGACCCAGGTCGAGGCCCGCACCGCCGAGCTGCAGAACCTCTCGCGCCACCTGCTGCACGTGAGCGAGAACGAGAAATCCCGCCTCGCCTCAGAGCTGCACGACGAACTCGGCGCCTACCTCACGGTGCTGCGCATGGACCTGGCCGCGATCCAGCGCGGCCTGCGCGAGACCGCGCCCGCGCTGCTGCCCCGGCTCGACCGCGCCCTCGCCACGCTGGCCGAGACCACCGACATCAAGCGCCGCATCGTCGAGGGCCTGCGCCCGAGCCTCATCGACACCTTCGGTCTCGAAAAGGCCTTGCAGATGCATGTCGAGCAGTTCGCGGGCACGAGCGGCCTGCAATGGCGACTCGATGTCGAGCCCGAGCTGCCCGTGCTCGACGAGCACCGCGCGATCGCGCTCTACCGCATCGTGCAGGAGGCGCTCAACAACTCGGCGAAGTACGCCCGCGCCACGCAGGTGAGCGTCAACCTGCACGAGGTGGCGGGCGGCGTGCGCCTGACCGTGGCCGACGACGGCACCGGCCTGCCGCCAGGCTGGCGCGGCCGGCCCGGCAGTCACGGCATCGCGGGCATGCGCCAGCGCGTCGAGTTCTTCGGCGGGCGCTTCGAGATCGGCCCCGGCCCGGGCGGACGCGGCACCCAGGTGAGCGCCACCGTGCCGCGCGCCGAGGTGGCGGCACACGCGCCCTCGGCCAACCAGCTCGACGCGATCGACCCGAACGCGACGCTCGACCTGAACCTGCTTGCCGGCAGGAATGTCGGCCTGATCAACCTCGCCGCCGGACTCGATGGCCACGCCAGCCCGCCCGGCGAGCCCGACGCGCCGGCCGACGCCGCCGACCCGTGCGCCGCCCCGTCCGAGCTGATCCCGCCGCTCGACCTGCCGCGCCGCACCGACGGCACCGATCCCGCCGATGCCTGACGACCGCGCGCCCGATCGCGCCACCGGCCTCGCCCGCGCCGACGGCACGCCGGTCACACCACTGCCCGCCACGCCACTCGCCTTCCTCTGGGCGGCGGTGCGGGTGCGCCCCTGGAGCTATCTCGCGCTGCTGCTGCTCGAAACCACCCAGGCCGGCTGCGGCATCCTGCTGCCCTGGGCGCTGGGCGAGGTGGTGCGCACCGTCACCGGCGCCGGCTCGGCCGCCGACGCCTTCGCGCGCATCGACGGGCCGTTCGCGTGGTTCGTCGCGCTCAGCCTCGGCGAGGTCGTCGCCAGCCGCGCGAGCGGGACGCTCTTCCTCTGGATGTTCCCGCGCCAGCGCCAGGCCATCGCGCAGGCGATGTCGGCCTGGCTGCAAGGCCATTCGCACCGCTATCTCGGCGACAACTTCGCGGGCGCGCTCGCCCACCGCATCGGCGAGACCTCGCTCGGCGTGAACCAGACGCTCGGGCTGATGCTGTTCGACTTCTGGCCGGTGTCGGTGGTGTTCGGCGTGTCGATCGTGCTGCTGCACCGCGCGAACGCGGGGCTGGCGCTGTTCGTGTCGCTGTGGATCGCGGGCTTCGTGCTGGCGTCGTTCTGGCTCGCGCGGCGCTGCCAGCCGTACTCGATCGCGGCGGCGGCGGCGCGCAGCGAGACCAACGGCCGCATCGTCGATGCCGTCGGCAACCTCACGAGCAGCCGGCTGTTCGCGCGCTTCGGGCACGAACGCATGCTGTTGCGCGACCAGTATCGGCGCGAACTGAAGGCGATCGGCACCGCCAACCGCTATGCCGAGGGCGTGCGCTGGTTCCAGTTCCTCGCGGCGGCAGCGCTCAAGATCGGCATGCTCTGGTACGCGATCCGGCTGTGGCGCGAGGGCGCGATCGGCGTGGCCGAGTTCGTTACGGTCACGGGGCTGGCGCTGCTCATCATCACCGAGGCGCGCAACCTGAGCCGGCGCTTCCTTGAGCTGTTCGAGTACTCGGGCAACGTGGCCAACGGCGTGAACACGATCGCCCGGCCGCACGAGATCGTCGATGCGCCGGGCGCGCGCCACGTCGTGGTCGAGCGCGGCGCGATCGAGCTGCGCGAGGTGGTGTTCGGCTACGGTCACAGGGCCGGCGACGGCGCGCCGACCACGAAGTCGCGCGGCGCCGGCACCGACGCGAACGCGGGCAAGACGGCCGCGCGCGGTGGCGATGACGGCGCGCCGCTCGTGTTCGACCGCCTGTCGCTGCGCATCGCGCCGGGCGAGCGCGTCGGGCTGGTGGGCGCCTCGGGCTCGGGCAAGTCGACGCTCGTCAACCTCGTGCTGCGGCTCTACGACCCGCAGTCGGGCGCCATCCTCATCGACGGCCACGACCTGCGCGACTTCACGCAGGACTCGCTGCATGCGCAGATCGGTCTCATCCCGCAGGACCCGAGCCTGTTCCACCGCAGTCTGCGCGACAACATCCGCTACGGCCGGCTCGACGCGAGCGATGCCGAGGTCGAGGCCGCCGCGCGCCAGGCCCAGGCGCACGACTTCATCGCCGCGATGAAGGAAGGCTACGACTCGATGGTGGGCGAGCGCGGCGTGAAGCTGTCGGGCGGCCAGCGCCAGCGCATCGCGATCGCGCGCGTGGTGCTCAAGAACGCGCCGGTGCTCATCCTCGACGAGGCCACTTCGGCGCTCGATTCGCTCACCGAGCAGGCGATCCAGCGCACGCTCGACACGGTCATGCGCGGCAAGACGGTGATCGTGGTGGCGCACCGACTGTCGACCATCGCCCATCTCGACCGCATCGTCGTGTTCGAGCACGGCCGCGTGGTGGAGGACGGCCCGCACGAGGCGCTGCTGGCGCGGCGCGGGGCCTACTGGCGGTTGTGGAGCCGGCAGGCGGGCGGGTTTCTGGGCGACGAGACCGGCGAGTCCTGAAGGACGCCGGGGCAGGACATTTCGCCCTGATGGCGCCTGACGGCGGCGCTGTCCACACTCCGGCGCACCGCATCCCGCCCGGGAGGAAGCCGCCATGACCATCGCCACTACCGCGCCCGTCGGCGCCAGCGTCCCTCTCACCGCCCCGCCCGGCCTCGTCGAGGAACTGCGCTTCGCGGTCGCCATGAACGGCGGCGTGAGCCTGTGCATCTGGATCGGCGGCGTCGCCACCGAGATCAACCGACTCACCCGCTCCAATCCGCAGCATGACGAGCCGGCCTGCGACGTCTATCGAGATCTGCTGTGCCTGCTCGGCTACGAGGCTCGCGTCGATGTCATCAGCGGCACCAGCGCCGGCGGCATCAACGGCGCCGCGCTCGGTATCGGCGCGGTCTATCGCTGCGGCATCGACACGCTGCGCGACGTCTGGCTCGACAGCGGCTCGCTCACCGACCTGCTGCGCGACCCGGCCACGCCCGCGCCACCCTCGCTGCTCGACGGCAACGACTACTTCCTGCCGCGCATCAAGACGGCCTTCGAGAATCTGATCGGCGGCCGTGCGGCCGCGCCGGCCATCGAAGCGCCGCTGTCGCTCACGCTCACCACCACGTTGCTCGACGGCGAACTCGTGCGCCAGGCCGACGACCTCGGCTCGACCATCTTCGACGTCAACCATCGCGGCCGCTTCCACTTCGTGCACGGCGCCAGCATCGACAACCGCCACGATGTCGTGCCGATGGCCAGCTTCGATGGCGACAGCGGCGCCGTCGCCCGGCGGCTCGCGCGCGCGGCCCGCGCCACCGCCTCGTTCCCGGCCGCCTTCGAGCCCTTCCTCACCGGTGCCGACGACCGCCTCGCCCAGCCCGCGAGCGTCGAGGCGCGACTGCGCGCCACCGATCCCGACATGACGTCGAAGCCGCGCTACGTCATCGACGGCGGCGTGCTCAACAACAAGCCGATCGAATCCGCGCTCGCGGCCATCATGACGATGCCGGCCGACCGGCCGGTGCGGCGCGTCTTCCTCTATGTCATCCCCGATCCGTCGGCCTCGGTGCGCGAGCGAGCGCCCGGCGACCAGCCCAGCATCGGCGCGGTCGCGCTCGACGCGCTGGTCGGCATCCCGGGCAACCAGGTCATCAGCGAACAGCTGGCCCAGATCCGCGACCACAACGCCGCCGTGCGCAACTACCGCTCGAAGATCGACATCCTCGTCGAGAAGGCCGACGCGGGCACCGTCATCGGTCTCGCCCGCACGGTCTGGCCGACCTATCTCGAAGACCGCGCCGCGCGGCGCGCCAGCGCCGTCATCGCCGCGCTGGCCGCCAGCGACGCCTTCGTCGGCGACCCGACCACACCCGGTCTCGCCCAATCGACGCGCGACTGGCTGGAGCAGCTCTGGCGCGGCAGGGTCGCGCCGATCGCCGCGCATGAAGACGATGCCGTGGGCCTGCCTTCCGACAGCCCGCCCTCCGACACCACCTCCGCGGACAGTCCACCCGCTGGCGCCGACTTCCGCGCGCCCCGTCTGCCGCGGGATCTCGACCTCCACCTCCGGACCAGCCTGCTTGCCCGGCTGCGCTCGCTGATGCGCAAGACCCTGCGCTCGATCCACCTCTGCGACGAACGCCGGCTCGGCACTGCCGACAACTCCGACCTGAGCATCGCCCACGACGCCATCACCCGGCTCGATCAGCAGCTGCGCTCCAGCGCCTGGACGACGACGCGCCACTGCCGTGACGTGCTCAAGAAGGCGGTCGCGCCGGACGGCCCCAGCCGCGCCGCCGCGATCGCCGCCAGCCTCGCGCGGGTCACGAGCGCCGCCGACGTGTCCGGCCACTGCGTGGAACAGCTCGTCGCGCAGCTCCGCGAACTCGCGACCGCCCTCGACAAGCCCGACACACCCGCCGGACCGGACAAACCCGACACCGCCGCCGACTTCCTCACCACCTTCGACAGTGGCCTCGCCGCCCTCGGCCGGGTCATGAAGTCGATGCTCGACATCCTGCGCGGCAAGCGCCTGCTCGACGCCGGAGCCGACACCGAGGACGCCCGCATCGCCGCCACACTCCAGCGCGCCCATGCCTACACCTTCGGCGCGGCGGCGCACCTGGACGGCTGGGACGGTCCGACGCGGCGCCTCATCGCGCTGCATGTGCTGTCCACCGTCTTCGGCGACGGCCAGGACAGCGACGCCACCGGCGCGGTCGAACTCGTGCAGGTCAGCGCGCGCTTCGACCGCGATGCCTGGGGCAACACCGGCGCTGGCGTGCTCTCGCCCGAGGCCAAGGTCGCCGGCATGCAGCTCGCGCATTTCGGCGCCTTCTACCGCCGCTCCTGGCGCGCCAACGACTGGATGCACGGCCGGCTCGACGCCATCGACCGGCTGGTGCGCGCCGTGCTCGTGCCGCGCCGCCTCGCCCGCCTCTACCCCGGCCGCGCCAGGGAGGTCGCCGCCGCGCTGGCCGACCTCGCCACCCGCGACAGCACGCTCGCACCCGACGCCCTGCCCGAGCTTGTCGAAGCCGATCGGGAGCGGCGCCGCGCGGCGCTGACCACGCAGATTCACGCCGAACTGCGATTCCTCGATGATTCGCGGGTGCTGCCGCCGGCCGAGCTGCGCACCAGTGCCGACGCCCTCATCCGCCAGCTCCAGCTGCGCGTGATGCGCGCTGAGATGCCCGACGTGGTGCAGGCGCTGCGGGCCGACCGCGCGGCGGGCGCCGACCCGCGCCCGCCGGCCAGCGTACTGCTCGCGACCTGGGATCCTCATCTCGACGCCACGCGGCTCGTGCGGCTGGTGCAGGCCTGCGCGCTCGGCCGCGAAGGCATCGGCAGCCAGTTCGGCAGCGATCTCATGACCGCCACTCTCGGCAAGACCGTCGCCGTCGTGCATGCGGCGGCGAGCGGTCCGCATCTCGGGGTCGATCCGGTGGCGGCGCTGCTCAAGACGCTCAAGCTGCCGGTCACGCTGTTCTACTGGGCCAGCCGCGATCTCTCGCGCGGTTCGAGCACCGCCTCGGCGCTGCGGCTGCTGATCCTGGCGCTGGGTGTGACCCTCGTGATCACCGCCGGGCTGGGCGACGGCCTCAAGTCACCGCTGCTTGGGCTGGGGTGGTCGCTCACCGCCGTCGGCGCGCTGATGCTGCTGCTGCGCGGCGGAGGGCTGGCCACCGGACCCGGACAGCTCACGGCGGTCACGGTGCTGCTGGCGCTGCTGATCGCCGGCGTGGCGAGCGGGTTGCCACCGATGGCCCTCGGGCTGTTGCTGGTGGCCGGCTGGCTGATGGCGCGGACAGGCTGTCGCCGCGTGGCGGTCTCGGCGGCCGGCGCGCCGGCCGGCACGCCGGGGTGGCGGGCCAGGATCGCGCGCTGTCGGGCCGCGCTGGCCAGGTGCCTGCGGTGGCTGGCCACCGGCTTGTGCGCGCTCGTCGCCGGCCTGCGCGCGCTGCTGCTCGGCTTGCTCCCGGCCGCCGTGCTGCTCGGCGCCATGTGGTGGTCGGCCGGAGCGCCGACCGACACCGGCCCGCTCCACCAGGCCCTGCGCGCGCTGCCGCACACGCCGGCGGAATTGGCCGACGACATCGTCGAGCGCACCAGCAAGAGCGTGCTGGACAGCCACCCCACCGACATCGACGCGGCCGTCAGGCTCGCCGCCCGTACCGCGCTCAAGGAAGCCGAAGTCGCGCGCTGGCGCGCGGTGCTGCTGCCGACGGCGCTGCTGCTGCTGCTGACGCTCTACCTCGCCCTGCGCGACTGGCTGGCGAGTCGCCACCGACACGCCGATCCCGAGGCCTGACCGGCCGGCGCCGCCGCCACCACGGTCCTGGGTCGCGCGGCATGCATGCTGCTTCCTTCGCCGACCCCACCTCCTCCGCCATCGTCATGCCCAAGACGCGCCTGTTCGCCGCCCTCGCCCTGCTCGCCTGCACCACCGCCCTCGCCGACACTCCGAAGCGCAAGGTCATCATCGACCAGGACGCCTACGGCGCCGCCGGCTCCAACCAGCAGGCCATCCTCATGCTGCTGCAGGCGCCCGACGTCGAGCTGCTGGGCATCACCGTGGTGAGCGGCGACGGCTGGCGCGACGAGAACGTCGCCCATGCGCTGCGGCTGCTGGAGGTGGCGCAGCGCACCGAAGTGCCGGTGTTCGCGGGCGCGGTGCTGCCGCTCGTCAACAACCCTGCGCGCACCAGGGCCTGGGAGATGCGCTTCGGCAAGCTGGTCTACAAGGGCGCCTGGACCGAGAGCTGGCCCGCCTACCAGAGCGCGCCGCGCGAGGCGCATCCCGACGATCCGTGGCGCGTGCCGCCGGTGGCGTCGGGCCTGCCCGACATCAAGCCGGCGCCCGGCACGGCGATGGACTTCCTCATCCGCAAGACACGCGAGTTTCCGGGCGAGGTCACGATCATCGCGGCCGGCCCGCTCACCAACCTCGCGCTCACGGCGCGCATCGACCCCGACTTCGCGCGCAACGCGAAGGAACTCGTGTTCATGGGCGGCAGCTACAACCCGCTGCCGGCCGACAACGCCTTCGCCGCCGAGTACGCGCACAACCCGAGGCTCGAATTCAACCTGCGCTTCGACCCCGAGGCCGCAAGCGCGGTGCTGCACGAAACCTGGCGCAAGGTCACGCAGCTGCCCGTGGACCCGACCACCCGCAGCTTCTGGAGCGACGACTTCATCCGCCGCGCCGGCGCCGGGCGCACGCCCTTCGCGGGCTATCTGGGACGCTTCGGCCTCAACCTGCCGATGTGGGACGAGATGGCGGTGGCGGTCTGGCTCGATCCGACGCTCGTCACGCGCGCCGACACCGTGCTCGTCGATGTGGATACCGACAGCGCCGGTTCAGGCTACGGCAGCACGCTTAGCTGGCCGGTCGGCCACGGCCCAGGCATGGGCGAGCGGCCGGTGAAGGTGGTGCGGGAAGTCGACGTGAAGCGCTTCGAGCGCATGACGCTCGACCTGCTGACGCAGCCGCGCCGCTGAAGCGCGGGCAGGTTCGAGCCGGTGCGCCGCGGCGCCTGCCGGCACCGGTGAAGCCGGCAGGCGGGCGAGTTCATCGGCAAAGACCGACCCGCCTCCACGCCACCGTTTCGCCGCCTTTTCGAACGAATGCCCGCACGACCGCTCACCACAATGCGGAAATCGCCACCTTCTGGCGCTGCCGCGCCAAGCATGCGCGGGCTTCATGGCCGCACCGGCCTTTTTCGACAGCAGCATTCCGAAAGGACCTCCGTGCTCGCCAATCTCCCGATCGGGCGCCGACTCGCGCTTGCCTTCGTCACCGTCATCCTCGTCTTCATGGCCGTCATCGGCGGCACGCTCTTCTCCGCCGGCCGCATCAAGGAAGCCGAAGGCTGGAACACCCATACCTACCAGGTCCTGTCCGAGGCAGAGGACCTGCTTCAGGCCATGATCAACATGGAAACCGGCGTGCGCGGTTATCTGATCGCGGGCCAGGACGGCTATCTCGATCCGTACAAGGCCGGCGTCGCCGCGTTCGACGAGCACCTCGTCCGGGCGCGCCAGCTCACCGCCGACAACCCGGCCCAGCAGCGCCGGCTCGCCGACATCGAGGCGCATCACCACGAATTCCGCACGGTTGCCGACGACTACATCGCGCTGCGCCGGCAGGTGAGCGCCGGCAGCAAGTCCGAGGCCGATCTGATGAAGGCGTTCGGCGCGGGCCGCGACAAGGCGGCGATGGACGCCTTCCGCGCGCTCCAGCACGAATTCGCGGGCACGGAGGAAGCGCTGCTCAAGGAACGCTCGGCGCTCGTCGAAGACACGCGCAGCAGCAACCGCTGGATGATCGGCCTCGGCAGCGCGCTGGGCGTGCTCGTTGCCGTGGTGACGGGGCTGCTCATCACGCGCTCGATCACCCGCCCCATCGGCACCGCCGTCGCCGCCGCCCGCGCGATCGCCACCGGCAATCTGACCTCGTCCATCGAGGTGCGCACGAGCGACGAGACGGGCCAGCTCCTCGCCGCGTTGCGCGACATGAACACCAGCCTCGCGGGCGTGGTGCGCAAGGTGCGCGCGAGCAGCGACTCGATCGCCACCGGCTCCAGCCAGATCGCGAGCGGCAACGCCGATCTGAGCCAGCGCACCGAGGAACAGGCGAGCAACCTCCAGCAGACCGCCGCCTCGATGGAGCAAATGAATGGCACCGTCAAGGCGACGGCCGAGCATTCGACGCGCGCCGACCAGCTCGCGGCGGCCGCGCGCGACGCGGCGGCGCGAGGTGGCGAACTCGTCGAGCGCGTGGTGACGACGATGGAGGAAATCGACCGCAGCTCGCGCAAGGTGGCCGACATCATCGGCGCGATCGACGGTATCGCCTTCCAGACCAACATCCTGGCGCTGAACGCGGCGGTCGAAGCGGCACGCGCGGGCGAACAGGGGCGCGGCTTCGCGGTGGTCGCGAGCGAAGTGCGCGGCCTTGCCCACCGCAGCGCCGACGCGGCCCGCGAGATCAAGCAGCTCATCGGCACGAACGTCGAGCGGGTGCAGACCGGCGCGAGCCTGGTCGATGACGCCGGCACGTCGATGCGGACGATCGTGGAACAGGTCGCGGCGGTCGCCCAGATCATCGGCGACATCAGCCTGGCGATGCGCGAACAGACGCAGGGCATCGATCAGGTGAACGACGCGGTGGGCCAGCTCGATCGCGTGACCCAGCAGAACGCGGCACTCGTGGAAGAAAGCGCGGCGGCGGCGGACAGCCTGCGCGCGCAGGCGGCCCAGCTCGTCGCGGCGGTCGGCGCGTTCAAGATCTGAAGCGGCGCGACCGGACGATCGGCGGCAAACCCGCCTTGCGCGGGCCTGCCGATGGCTTGCGGTCAGCTCGGCGTGGGCGTGCCGTTGAAGCGGTCGAGCTTTACGAAGGCCTTGCGCGCATGCGCGACGAGCTGGTTGTCGGTCGGCTGGGCCAGCGTCTCGACGCCGACGATCTTCTTCTCCAGCACGGGACGATGGCCGCGCGCCCAGGCGGCAAAGTCGGCCGCCGCGCCCGAGCTTCCAGTAACCAGCACTTCGGAAGCATCTTCAAGCGCATTGCCGACATCGGCGAAAAAGGCATTGACGTCGGACTGCTGGGGATGGCGCGCATGCTTGCCGCGCAGCTTGAGATGCGTGGCATCGGCAGCGTCGGCATCGAAGTGGAGGACATGCGCCTGGGCGTGATCGAGCCAGACGACAGCGTGGAAGGTGGTCATGGAATCTCCGGTGGTTTTCGGATCCGGCGGGCTATCCGGCCCCGCCTTCGATTCCATGCTCTGCCCGCGTTCGCGGCCCTTGCTTGATGCGAAGCAAGTCATGCAAGGGCTTGCATGACCGCCGGGCGCGCCGGCAACACCCGCGTCACGCAGGACCGCGGACGCCCCGGAACGACGCGATGATCGAAGCCGGGCTCAGAGCGGTTCGAGCTTGGCCACCGACAGCGCCAGCCATTTGCTGCCAGCGCTGCGGAAATTGATCTGCGCGCGCGCGTCGCTGCCGCTGCCCTCGATGTTGGTCACCACGCCCTCGCCGAACTTGGCGTGGCGCACGCTCTGGCCGAGGCGCAGGCCGGCGTCGCTGGCCTGCTGCTTCTGCACCCAGCCGGGCACCGGGCCGCCGCCGGTGTCGGGGATGTCGGCGCGACGCGCGGCCTTGGCGTCGTACTCGCCAAGCTCCTCCCAGCCGGTCGAGCGGCTTTCCTTCCAGTCGCGCTTCCAACCGGCCTTGACGCTGCCGGCCTGCTGGGCGGCATAGCCCGAGATCCTGGGCGTGAGCCATTTGCAGCAGCCCTCGGGCAGCTCGCCCAGAAAGCGGCTGCGCACGTTGTAGCGGGTCTGGCCGTGCAGCATGCGGGTCTGGGCATGGCTGATGTAGAGCCGCTCGCGCGCCCGCGTGATCGCCACGTACATCAGGCGGCGCTCCTCCTCCAGGCCCGAGGTTTCGGCGGCCGCGTTCTCGTGCGGAAACAGACCCTCTTCCAGCCCGGTGAGGAAGACCACGTCGAACTCCAGCCCCTTGGCCGCATGCACCGTCATGAGCTGCATCGCGTCCTGGCCGGCCTCGGCCTGGTTGTCGCCGGCCTCCAGTGAGGCGTGGGCGAGGAAGGCCGCGAGCGGCGGGATCGGCAGGTCGAGCACGCCGTCGGCGTCCGGCACGAGGGCGATTGCGCCGTCCGCGATGGCCGGGCCACCGTCGCTGGCGAGGCCATCGGCGCCGCCGCCCGCCGCCAGGCCGTCGGCGCCAAAGCCCGCATCGCCCTGCCCGCCGCCCGTCGCGTCGAAGCCCGCACCCTCCGCCAGCGCCGCCTGCTCGCTGCCCGACAGCCCGAAGCCCTTCGCGCCCGCGATGCCGCTCACCATGCCGTCGTCGCTGATGAAGTTGGCCGCCGCGTTGACGAGTTCGTCGAGGTTCTCCAGCCGTTCCTGGCCTTCCTTCTCGGCGCGGTAATGGGCGCGCAGGCCGCTCGTCTCCAGCATCTGGTCGACCGCCTCGGGCAGGCGCAGGCCGGCGGTCTCGAAGCGCAGGCCGTCCACCATCGTCACGAAGTCGCCGATCGTCTTGCCGGCCTTGCCGCTCAGGTAGGGCACGGCCTGATGCAGCGAGCACTGCCGCTCGCGCGCGATGTCGCTCAGCTGCTCCATCGAGCGCGCGCCGATGCCGCGCGCCGGAAAGTTGACGACGCGCAGGAAGGCGGTGTCGTCATGCGGGTTCTCCATCAGCCGCAGATAGGCCAGCGCGTGCTTGATCTCGGCCCGCTCGAAGAAGCGCAGCCCGCCGTACACGCGATAGGGAATGCCGGCCTTGAACAGCGCGCTCTCGATCACGCGCGACTGCGCATTGCTGCGGTAGAGCACCGCGATCTCGCTGCGCGACTTGCCGCCGGCGATGAGGTTCTGCGCCTCGTCCACCAGCCATTGCGCTTCCTGCTGGTCGGTCATCGACTCGTAGATGCGCACCGGCTCGCCGTGGCCGCGCGTGGTGCGCAGGTTCTTGCCGAGGCGGTTGCCGTTGTTGGCGATGAGTTCGTTGGCGCAGTCGAGGATGTTGCTGTAGCTGCGGTAGTTCTGCTCCAGCTTGATCAGGTGCTGGACGCGGAAGTCGCGCTCGAAGGCGGCCATGTTGCCGACGTTGGCACCACGGAAGGCATAGATGCTCTGGTCGTCGTCACCCACCGCGAACACCGAGGCCTGCCGGCCCAGTAGCTTGAGCCACTTGTACTGGAGGTTGTTGGTGTCCTGGAACTCGTCCACGAGGATGTGGCGGAAGCGGCGCTGGTAGTGCTCGCGCAGCGGCTCGTTGGCCAGCAGCACCTCGTAGCTGCGCAGCAGCAGCTCGGCAAAGTCCACCACGCCCTCGCGCTGGCACTGGCGGTCGTACTCCTCGTACAGCTCGACGAACTTCCTGCTCTGCGGATCGTGGGCGGGCGTCTTCTCGGCGCGCAGGCCCTCTTCCTTGCAGTTGTTGATGAAGTGCTGGAGGTTCTTGGCCGGGTACTTCTGGTCGTCGACGTTCAGGCCCTTGAGCAGGCGCTTGATGGCCGAAAGCTGGTCGGCGCTGTCGAGGATCTGGAAGGTCTGCGGCAGGCCGGCGTCGCGGTGGTGGGCGCGCAGGAAGCGGTTGCACAGGCCGTGGAAGGTGCCGATCCACATGCCGCGCAGGTTGATCGGCAGCATCGCGCCGAGCCGCGCGAGCATTTCCTTGGCGGCCTTGTTGGTGAAGGTGACGGCGAGGATGCCGCTCGGGCTGACGCGCCCCTGCTGGATGAGCCAGGCGATGCGCGTCGTCAGCACCCGCGTCTTGCCCGAGCCGGCGCCCGCCAGGATCAGCGCCGGTTCGTCGGGCAGGGTGACGGCGGCGAGCTGTTCGTCGTTGAGCTTGTCGAGCAGGTGGTCGGGGAACATGGGCGCGGGAGGTGGGCGGTTGCCACTGGATAAAAAAGCAGCCGGATTATAGGAGCCGCCCACCCTGCCCCGGCGCTTACCTCCAGCCCTTGGCCACGAGCGCCGCCTTTACCGCGTCGGCAATGGCCTGATGGCCGCGCGTGGTCGGATGCTTGCCGTCGGCGAAGGCATAGGTCTGGTCGGCATTGGCCGCGACCAGCGTCGCCGACGAGCACAGCAGCGAGGTGTCCTGCGTCAGCGTCGGGTTGCAGGCGGTGCCGCTGGTGTTGGTGAAGCCGTACTTGGCGGGATTGCTCAGCTCGTCGTTGAGCAGCGCATAGCCGTCCACCACCACCACGTCGAGCTTCTGCGTGGCGATCGCCTGCCTGAGCTGGGTGTTGAACTGCACCACCAGCGCGTTGATGAGCGCCTGGGCCTGGGCGCCGGCGGCCACGCCGTCGGGCGCGCGGCCCACGTCGGGGAGCGTGAAGGTCACGACGTACTTGCCGCCGGTGGCGAGCACGCGGGCGATCTGCGCGACCTGGTCGTTGGCGGCGGTGGTGATCTCGGCCAGCGCGACGGCCTGGCTCTCGGCTTCGGCCGCGACGAGGTTGGCGTGATAGAGCACGTCGTTGCTGCCGCCGAGCAGGAAGACGAGGTCGTGGTCGGTGAAGTTGCCGCGCGCGAGCTGGGCGTCGAGCTGCTTCGACTGCGGCGTGGCGAGCGGGCCGGTGATGGCGCAGCTGTCGGTCGCGGGCACGTAGTCGCAGTCGATGCCGGGCTGCTTCGACACGCGCGCGCCGCCCTGGGCATAGCCGTAGCCGGTCTTGACCGTGACGGGGGCGCCGAAGCCGCCGGTTTCCCAGGGCGTGATCGTGAGGCCGAGGTCGGTGGCGATGCGCTCGACCCAGATCGGGCCCGGGTTGGTGGTGAACTTGCCGCCACCGACCGAGGCGACGGCCGGCGCGTAGGTGCCGACATCGCTCAGGCTGTCGCCGAAGGACAGCACGCGGTTGAAGCTGGGCTTGGCGGTCGATGCGCCATCGACCGACGAATTGCAGGCCGCCAGACCCGCTAGACAAACCGCCCCGACGAGGGCGAGAACACGACGTGAAACCATGGCGGACGCTCCGATGTATTGCTGTTTGGGGGCGCCGACGTTAACGCTTCGTGAACGAGTTCGCACTTTGTCTGCGGTAGCGCGACCCGACGCCCGCCCGGGACCGCGGGCGGGCGCGCCGGGCTGACCGCCGATCGGCGCGCTCGGGCGCCGGCCGGCTCAGATCAGCGCGTTCGAGCGCTGGAGAAAGCTCATGAACTCGTCGCGCGGCATCGCCTTGCCGTAGACCCAGCCCTGCACGTAGTCGAAGCCGAGGTCGCGCACGACGGCCAGGTCGTCGCGGTTCTCGACGCCCTCGGCCACGGTGCGCAGGCCGAAGGTGCGGCCGATCTCGCCGCAGACCTTGGCGATGAGGCGGGCGCGCTCGTCGCGCGCCGCGCCGTGCACGAAGGCGCGATCCACCTTCAGCTCGGAAAACGGAATCGTCGACAGCCGCTGGAACGACGAATAGCCGGTGCCGAAATCATCGATGGCGAGGCCGAAGCCCACCATGCGCACCCGCGCCGCGTTCTCGAGCGTGGCGGCGAGGTCGCCCATCATCTCGCCCTCGGTCACCTCGAGCGTGATCCAGCACGGATCGATGCCGTGGCTGCCGACGATCTCGGCCATTTCCTCGCACAGCGCCGAATCGGCCAGCTCGGCGGTGGACACGTTGATCGCGCAGGCGATCGACTGGCCGAGGTCGAGGCAGTCGGCCGACAGCCGCGCCGCCTGCCTCAGCATCTGGAGCGTGAGCAGGCTGGTCGAGCCGGTACCGATCAGGCCCGGCAGGATCTCGGCCGGCGAGACGATGTGGCCATCGGGTTCGCGCAGCCGCACCAGCGCCTCGACACCCACGACCTCGCCGGTGGCGAGCTGGATCTTGGGCTGGAAGAAGGCCTCGATGCGCTCCTCGGCGATCGCCATCGCCACCGCGCGCGAGCTGAGCGGGCGCAGCGGCGCCGCCGCCGCCGGAACGGGCGTGCGCAGCGCATGCGCGATGGCCCGGCTCACCGCCTGCGGCGGCTCGCTCTTCTCCACCACCTGCACGACCGGAAAGCCGAGCACCTCGGCAAACGCCTGCACGGTGCGCGCGATGCTGAACGAATGCGCGCTCAGCAGCAGCAGCCGGCGCGCGCCGCGCGCCTCCATGAGCCGACGCAGCAGGCCCAGGCAGTCGCCGTCGTAGAGCGACAGGCTCACGAGCGCGAGATCGACCGGCGCGACCAGGCTGAAGTCGAAGGCGTCGGCCTCGGCCACCGAACCCAGCTCGACCAGCTCGTGCACGCCGGCCTGGGCGAGCTGCTGGCAGAGCTGGGCGGCGAAGAAGCTGTCGTCCTCGATGATCAGCGCGCTCGGCGGGCGACCCGCGATCGTTGGCGCGCGCAGGGGCGGAGTCATGGCTGGGCTTTCGGTGATGCAGCGTTGAAATCCGGGCAGGCGCGCAGCGTGTCGAGCGCGACGCGGGCCTCGCCCGCGAGCGCGGCCTGCTCGACGCGGCGCGCGACGTCGGCCATGGGCTCGTCGCGGAACACCGCGGCCACGCCCGCGAAGCGGTGAGCGCGGCGGCGCGCGTCATCCAGCAGACCGTCGGTCAGCTCGCGCACGAGCTCGGTGAATTCCTTGCTGCGCTCGGCCTCGTAGGCGGCGCGCAGCGCGAGGTCGCGCGGCGACACGCTCGGCTCGCTGCGGCCGAGCGCGGCATCGAGCGCGGCGACGAACTCGGCGCGCGACACCGGCTTGCGCAGCCAGGCCGCGACGCGGGCGTCATGGCCGTCGGGCAGCGCGCGCCGCTCATGGCCCGAGCACACGATGACGGGCGCGCCCACGCGCTCGAACAGATGGAAGGCGGCGCCGTCGCCCAGCTCGAAATCGGCCACCAGCAGCTCGGGCATGGCTTCGGGCGCGAGCTCGTCGAGCAGCGCCTCGGCCGCGCGCAGGCCCGGCGCGGTCGTGACCGCGCAGCCCGCGTGCTCGCACCACAGCGCGAACAGCCGGCGCAGCACCGGCGAATCCTCGACGAGCAGCACCCGTCGCAAGGGCGCGGTCATCAGAGCGTCTCGAACACGGCCTTGAAGTCGGAGAACGACGTCGGCTTGATGAGCAGCGCGTTGAAGCCGACACCGAGGATCTGCTGCTTCTCCTCGATCATCGCGTGGGCCGTGTAGGCGATGACGGGCAGATGCGCGAAGCGCGGCTCGGAACGGATCGCGCGGCAGACCGACTCGCCGCTCATGACCGGCATGCGCAGGTCGAGCAGCACCGCGTCGTACTTGCCTTCCTGCACGCGGTTGAGCGCCTCGCTGCCCGACTGAGCCTCGTCGGCGGTCCAGTTCAGGCGCTTGAGGAAGGCGATCGCCAGCTTGCGGTTCATCTGGTTGTCGTCGACGACCAGGGCGTGACGCGAATCAGGCATGGGCCACCTCCGGCCGGGCAGCCGGCTCGGGCGCGAACACGAGCGGCAGTTCGATCGTCACGCGGGTGCCCGCGTCGCGGTCGGAATCGATGGCGATGGTGCCGTGCATCATCTCGATGAACTCCTTGGCCAGCGGCAGGCCCAGCCCCGCCCCCTGCGACGGATGGACGAAGTCGTTGGACGTGCCCTGGAAGCGGTCGAAGATCCGCGCGAGGGATTCGCGCGGGATACCGACTCCATTGTCACTCACGAGGATTTGCAGCCGTCCGTCGCCCACGGGCTTCGCGCCGAGGCTGATCACGCCGTGTTCCGAGAACTTGACGGCGTTGTTGACCAGGTTGTTGAGCACCTGGAACAGCTTCATCTGGTCGGCGTGCACCGGGCGCGCGAGCATCGGATCGACGTCGGTGCGCAGCTCCAGCCGCCTGTTGCGCGCCGCCACGTCGTTGAGCTGGGCCACGCGCTCGAACAGGTTGCCGAGCGTGAAGTCTTCTTCCTGCAGGTCCATGCGGCCGGCCTCGATCTTCGCCAAGTCGAGGATGGAATTGACGAGCGCATGCAGATGCGTCGCGCTCTGGTGAACGATGTCGCCCATCTCGCGCATGTCGTCGTCCTCGGCCGAATCGCGGATGAGTTCGGCATAGCCGAGGATGCCGTTGAGCGGCGTGCGCAGTTCGTGCGACACGCTCGCGAGGAACTTGCTCTTCAGTTCGTTGGCCTCGTTGGCGCGGCGCTGGCTCTCGCGCAGCGCGGTCACGAGCCGGTCCTGCGCGGTGGCCTGGCGGATGACCAGCGCCGTGAGCCCGAGGCCCACGAGCGTGATCGCGATCAGGCTCGCCAGCCCGGCGTTGCGCCGGCGCTCCCAGGCCGCGAGCACGGTGTTCTCGGCCACGCCCAGTACAACCGTGAGGCCGGTATCGGCCTGGGTCGCGAAGGAGTAGAGCCGGCGCGTGCCGTCGATGAAGTCGCTGCCCTCGGCAGCGCCGTTGCCGAGCTTGCCGATGGTGCGGAACACCGCGCTGTCGCCGACGTTGTCGCCGAGGATCTGGCGCTCGCCGCCGGCCTGGGCCCGCACGATGCCGTCGGCGCCCACGAGCGCGAGCAGGCCGCCGTGGCCGAGGTCTTCATTCGCGAACAGCCCGGTGAAGTAGTCGGGCGTGAGCGACACCACGATCACGCCGGCCGCCTTGCCGTCGGGCGCATTGATGCGCCGCGTGAGCTGGAGCGACCACTTCTTCGACACCCGGCCGAGCACGGGCTTGCTGAAGAACAGCTTGTCGCTGCCGTCGGGGGCGTCGAGCTGGACCCGGATGTGCTCGCGGTCGCTCAGGTTGATGCGGTTGTCGTTCTGCGACGACTTGACGGTCCAGCCGTCGGCGCCGACCCAGGTGATGAGGTTGTACATCGGGTCGACGATGAGGCCGTCCCTCACGAAGCTTTGCAGATTGACCGCGCTGCCGCGCTCGATGACCTGGTGGCGCACGAAGCGGGCGGCCTGGTCGGCGCCCTGGATCGTGCGGTCGGTGTGCTCGGCGAAGGAGAGCACGAGGTTGCGGATGTCGCGCCGGGCGTTGTCGAGCGTGAGGTCGCGCTCATGGTCCATCTGCACGAGGAACGCGAGCCAGAGCCCGGCGAGCAGCGTGAGGGAGAGCGCGGCGACCGCTGACTGGAGGCGGAATCGGAATCGCATGGAAGGAACTCAGGTTGTCTTGTCGAGACGCAACACGATCCTGGCGCCCGACGTCTGAGCGGTTGACGTCGGCTGCGCCGGAAACTTGATGCCGGTCTGCTCGGCAACGCGGCGCGCGATGAACAGGCCCAGCCCGCTGCCCTGCTGCTCGTGGCGCTGGCGGTCGAACTGGTCGAACAGCCGGTGCCGCGACAGCCGCTCCGGACTCAGCCCCGGGCCGTCGTCGCGCACCTCGATCGACAGGCCCGCCGCGTCTTCGCCCACCACCACCTCGGCATGCTGGTGGCGGAACTTCATCGCGTTGTCGAGCAGTTCATCAAGGATGGCACGCAGGCCGTCGGGCGATGTGAAGTAGCACGCGGCCCCGGGTTTGTCCGGGGCACGACAGGCGGCGCCGTGACGCGTGGCCGCATCGCGCGCGAGCCGGACGAGGGCGCGCGTGTCCACCGTGTCGTTGCGGAACAGCTTCTGGCCCTCGCGCAGCCGGGTGGCGACGAGAAAGCGCGCCGACAGCCGCCGCAGCCGCTCGGCCGAGTCGGCCACGGCGGTCATCGCCTCCTGGCGCTCGGCGGCGTCGAGCGGCGTGGTGGCGAGCACCTCGGCGAAGCCCACGAGCGTGTTGAGCGGCGTGTTCAGCTCGTGCGGAAACATGTCGAGCAGGGCCTCGCGGTCGGCTTCCTGGCGCGCGCGCAGGCAGTCGCCGAGCGCCTCGGCGCGCGCGAGACGGGCGCGCACGGCCTCGACGAGTTCGGCCGGATCGAGCGGCTTGGCGAGCACGTCGTCGGCCCCGAGGTTCATCGCGGCGCGCAGGCCGGCGCGGTCGGCGACGCGCGTGGTGAGGATGACCGGCAGCACCCGGGTCTGCGGCAGCCGGCGCAGCTCGGCCAGCACGGCGGCGCCGTCGAAGCAGGCCGACTCGCGCGCGCACACCACGATGTCGTAGGGCTGGCGCGCCGCCGCCACGAGCGCCCGGCGTCCGTCGGCGAAGCCGTCGCAGCCGATGCCGGCCGCGAGCAGCGCTCCCGCGATGCGCTCGCGCGCCTGGGCGTCATCGTCGATGGCGAGCGCGCGCAACGGCCGGGACGGCGGAACCGGAGGGGAGATGGAGGTCACGATGCGTGGCGGAGCGTGGGATGGACGCGACAGCGTCGGCCGGGGGGCGGGAGCGATTCGGCCTCAAACCGGATCAAAACATCAAAAACGACAAAAACGATTCTAAGCGCCGTAAAAGATTTGAGCCTCGGCAGTGGTTGGCAAAAAATCGGGGCATGACGCCTTCCAATTCCAACGACCAGCCCGCCGACGACGGCGAGCGTTTCTTCACCACGGCCGAGGCGGCCGAGCAGCTCGGGCTGTCGATCGGCAGCGTCAAGCTCATGGTCGACCGCGGCGAGCTGGCCGCCTGGAAGACGGCCGGCGGGCATCGCCGCATCTCGGCGCAATCGCTCGCGGCCTGGCGCCAGCGCAGCGCGCGCAACGCGGCCAGCGCGCCGGGGCGCATGCGCATCCTGCTGGTGGAGGACGACGCGCCGACGCGCCGGCTGTTCGAGCGCAAGGTCGCGCAGTGGAAGTTCGACGTCGATCTGCTCGCGGTGGGCGACGGCATCGAGGCGCTCATGAAGCTGTCGCAATGGCAGCCCGACCTGCTCGTGACCGATCTGGTCATGCCGCACATGGACGGCTTCGCGATGCTGCGGCGGCTGCGCGCGGCGCGCGAGTACGACGCGGTCGATCTGGTCGTCATCACCGGGCTGGACGCCAGCGCCATCGCCGAGCGCGGCGGGCTGCCGGCGGACGCGCTGCTGCTCTACAAGCCGATCGCCTGGGACCGGCTGCACGGCTTCATCGAGGCGCGCATCTCGGCCCGGCTGCGCCGGCTGTAGCGCGGCTGGCGCAGCCGGCAGCCGCGCGGGTCGCGCAATCCGGAAACCCGCATCAAAAACGGGCTTGGGCCGCTTATCGCGGCATCGGCGCGACCCGGCGCGGGTTCAGATAGGCGAGTCTTTTTTCGCCCCCGAATCACGCCATGGGTGCCCCCGATTCAAACGACCGGCTTGCCGGGCTCGACACGCTTGACTGGCCCGGCCTTACCGGCGTCAGCCTGGCCGAGGGCGATCCCCGCGCCTGCCGTCTCGACATGCTGCGCGGCAGCCATGTGGAAGGCCGACTGGTGCGCTTCGCGCCGGGTGCCGACACGCTGCTGTTCGAACCGGACGCGCTCGGCAAGCCGCTGGCGATGAAGCTGGCGCTGCTGCGCGCGGTACGGCTGACCACGCCGCTGCATGCGCAGCCCGGACGCCATCTGCCGCCGCTGCGCGACTACCGCGTCATCTACACCGACGACACCAGCGAGCAGGGGCAGGTGTTCGCCACGGTGGACACGGCCGGCGGCGCCTTCCTCTACATCGCCAGCGACGACGGCCTGATGCGCAGCTTCATCCCGCATGCCTCGGTGCTGCGCTGGGAGCTCGACCCGCGCCGCGCGCCGCTCGCGCTCGCCAGGGAAGACGCGGCCGGCGCCGGACGCACTCCCGCCCCGGCGGCTTTTCCGGCGGCGGCCGGGCTCGGACTCGTGCCGCGCGACGCGCCGACCGAGGATCCGACCGCCACGGTCCCGGGCCTCCAGCACACGATCAACCTGCGCATTGCCTCGGCCGACAAGCTCTGGCGCGAGATTGACAGCCAGTCGACGCTGCCGGTCATGCGCATCGGCGACCTGCTGCTGGAGCACGGCCGCATCACCGAGACCGATCTCGCCGCCGCGCTCAAGCGCCAGAAGCAGCAGGGCGGCCCGCTCGGCCGCGCCCTGCTCGACCTCGGCGCGGTGGACGAGGACACGCTCAATGCCGCGCTCGGCACCAAGCTCGGCATGCCGACGGTCGATCTCGACGCCTTTCCGCTCGACCCGGCCGCCGCCCTGCTGGTGCCGGCCGCGGTCGCGCGCCGGCTGCGCGCGCTGCCGATCGCCGAGCGCAACGGACTGCTCGTGGTGGCGGTGGACGACCCGGCGCGCGGCCATGTGGCCGACGAGCTCAAGTTCAGCACCCAGCGCAAGGTGGTGACGGTGCTCGCCACGCCCGAGGCGCTCGACGCCGGGCTGGCGCGCGGCTACCGCGACCCGGGCGACGACGATCACGGCGGCATGGTCGAGTACGAGCCGGGCGACGTGACCGCGCTGGCCGAGCGCCTCGCCGCCGAAGGCGTGGCCGACGGCATCGAGATCGAGGACGTGCAGGTGAGCGAGAGCGACAACGCCCTCACCCGCCTCGTCAACACGATGATCCTCGACGCCCATCAGCAGGGCGTGAGCGACATCCACATCGAGACCTACCCGGGCAAGGCCAAGACCCGCATCCGCTTTCGCAAGGACGGCGACATGCAGCCCTATCTGGAGCTGCCCGCCACCTACCGCCGGGCCGTGATCGCGCGCATCAAGATCATGGCCTCGCTCGACATCTCCGAGCGCCGCAAGCCGCAGGACGGGAAGATCGATTTCTCACGCCACGCGCCGGTCAAGCTGGAACTGCGCGTCGCCACCATCCCGACCAACAACGGGCTGGAGGACGTGGTGATGCGGCTGCTGGCCTCGTCCAAGCCGGTGCCGCTCGCCAAGCTCGGCCTGAGCCAGCGCAACCGCGTCGAGATCGAGAAGATCGCCCAGCGGCCCTACGGCCTGTTTCTCGTGTGCGGCCCGACCGGCTCGGGCAAGACCACGACGCTGCACAGCTGTCTGGCCCACATGAACACGCCCGACCGGAAGATCTGGACCGCCGAAGACCCGGTGGAAATCACCCAGGCCGGGCTGCGCCAGGTGCAGGTCAATCCCAAGATCGGCTGGACCTTCGCCGACGCGCTGCGCGCCTTCCTGCGCGCCGACCCCGACGTGATCATGATCGGCGAGATGCGCGATCAGGAGACGTCGCGCATCGCGGTCGAGGCCTCGCTCACCGGCCACCTGGTGCTCAGCACGCTGCACACCAACAGCGCCGCCGAATCGGTGGTGCGACTGCTCGACATGGGGCTCGATCCGTTCAACTTCGCCGACGCCCTGCTCGGCGTGCTGGCCCAGCGCCTCGTGCGCCGGCTGTGCGAGAAGTGCCGCGAGCCGCATGAACTCGACGGCGACGAGATCAATGCGCTGCTCGACGAGTACAGCACCCAGATTCCCGAGGCCGCGCGCCCGAGCCGCGACGAGATGCTCAGGAAGGGCATCGCGATGTTCGGCAACGAGCGCGGCCGGCTCCAGCTCTGGCATGCGCCGGGCTGCAAGCATTGCGGCGGCACCGGCTACAAGGGCCGCGCCGGCATCCACGAACTGCTGGTGGCCGACCGCGCGGTCAAGCGCCTGATCCAGACCGGCGGGCGCGTCGAGCAGATCCTCGACGCGGGCGTCGGCGCCGGCATGCGCACGCTGCGCCAGGACGGCATCCAGAAGGCGCTCATGGGCGTGACCGACATGCACGAGGTGCGCGCCGCCAGCAATCTCTGACCCGATGGAGCGCCCCGCCCCGGCCCGCAGGGGCCGGCACAACAAGTGGCGCCCACCTCCGACACCGCCAACAACATCAACATCCCACGGAGTCCAGTCATGCGAGTACGCCCCGCCTCGCGCGAACACGATCAGGCCAGCGGCCGCAGCGCCCTCATCGAGGCGGCGCTGCCGTCGATGCGCCATGTGCAGCAGCTCGAACGCGAGCTGCACGAGTTGCAGCTGCGCTGGGATCTGGTCGAATCGACCGCGCGCATGGTCTGTCCGGTGGCGGCGGCGCGTTTCCTTTCGACGCTGGTGGCGACGCGCGAGCAGTTCGGCGCGCTCCAGCACAAGCTGCTCGACCGCGTGATCGACGTGCATCTGGCCAACAAGCACAACGACCTCATCGCGCGCGCCCAGGTGACGATCGACGTGCTGGTGCGCAGCCTGTACGAGCGCACGGCGGACGTGGGCTTCATCGCCACCGATCCGGTGCTGGTCGAGTTCGCCAGCGCGCCCGACGAGCATGACGCCGCCGTGCTGCGCGCCCGGCTCGACGAATACCGCGCCAAGTACACGGTGTACGACGAGATCCTGCTGCTCGACACCGCCGGCCGCGTGCTCTGCCGGCTGGAAGACCTGCCCTGCGCCGCGCCCGACGCGCTCGCCGACGCGCCCTGGTTCACCGAGGCGATGGCGCGGCCGGGCTTCGCGCAGTTCCACGGCTTCGACCCGCTCGTGGCCGAGGGTCGGCATGTGCTGGTGTACGCGCACCGGGTCGAGGGGCACGACGGCCGCACCGTCGGCTGCGTGGCGCTGAGCTTCGGCTTCGAGACCGAGATGCGGGCGATCTTCGACGAGATCGACGACGGCAACCGCCACGCGATCGTCGCGCTGGTGGACGAGCACGGCGTGGCCATCGCCAGCAACCGGCCCGACGTGCTCGGCGTGGGCGAGCCGCTCGAACTGCCCGAGCCGCACTATCCCGTCATCCTCCACCGCGATACCGAATACCTCGCCAGCAACCGCGAGACGCGCGGCTACCAGGGCTACATGGGGCTGCCCTGGCGCGCCGTGGGCCTCACACGGCTGGAGGTGGCCTTCCGCGCCGGCACGGGCGCCGCGCTGGCCGAGTCCGACCACGAGGCCATGCTCGACGCGATCATGCGCAGCGACGCGAGCCTGATCGGCACCATCGAGCAGGCCACCGCCATCGAGCGCGGCCTGGAGCATGTGATCTGGAACGGCAAGCTCGAACAGGCGCGCGGCAGCAATGACACGACCGGCTCGGCCAGCGCCGTGCTCGACCAGATCGGCGAGGCCGGCCGGCGCACCACGCGCATCTTTGCCGAGGGCATCCGGCGCCTGTGCGCGCTGGTGGCCGACGGCCGCCGCGAGCAGCTGCGCGCGCGCGCCGTGGTGACGATCAACATCGTCGACCGCAACCTGTACGAGCGCGCCAACGACTGTCGCTGGTGGGCGCTGAACGGCGCGCTGGCCGAGACGCTCGCCGCGCTGCGCGCCGACCCGCACGACACCGCCGCCGCCGAACGCGCCACCGCCGTGCTCGGCCGGCTCAACGCGCTCTACACCGTGTACCGCCGCGTCGCGCTGTGCGACACCGAGGGCCGCGTGCTCGCGGTCTCGCGCCCGGCCGACGCACTGCCGCCCGACTGGCGCCTGCCCGAGGAACTGGTGCGCGCCAACGCCGCGCTCGCCACCTCGCAGGATTACGCGGTCTCGGCCTTCGAGCCGACGCCGCTGTGCGACGGCGAGCCGACCTATCTCTACCTAGCCCAGGTGCGCGATCCGGTCACGCGGCGCAACCTTGGCAGCGTGGTGCTGGCCTTCGACTCGAAGGCCGAGTTCGGCGCGATGTCGGCCGGCGCCATCCCGCCGCTCCAGGACATGATCGCCCTGCTCATCCGGCCCGACGGCCTGGTGATCGGCTCGTCGGACGAGCGCTGGGCGCAGGGCGAGGTGTTTGCCGAGCATGCGCAGTTGACGGCGCCCGGCCCGGGCGAGTCGAACATGCAGCTCGTGGTGCTGGACGGCGCGCGCTATCTCGCGGGCGTGGCCAGCTCGGGCGGCTACCGCGAGTTCAAGCGCAGCGACGGCTATCACGAGCCGATGCTCAGCCTCGTGCTGCAACCGCTGCCGGTACGCCAGACCACGCCCGAGGAAGTCCGCTACGACACGCTCGGCGGCGGCGACGACGAGGCGCTTCGCCTGGGCCTGTTCCGCAGCGGCGAGCTGGTGCTCGGCATCCCGGTGGGCGACATCGTCGAGGCGATCCGGCCGCCGCGCATCGTGCCGATGCCGGGCGCGCGCCAGCTCGCGGGGCTGGTCGAGCACCACTCGGTCGAGGGCACGCGACTGGTGCCGGTGATCGACTTCCGGCTCGGCCACGACTGCGGCGACGACACGGGCGAGATCACCATCGTCGTGGTCCGCCAGGGCGCGCGCGAGCTGGGACTGCGCGTCGACCGGCTGATGACGGTGGCTTCGGTGGCGCCGTCGCGCGTCAAGCCTGCGCCCGAGTTCGCGCGCAACACGCCCTGGCTCGCGGGCATGGTGACGGCGCGCGGCGATGCCTCGGGCGGGCCGCTCGTGGCCATCGTGGACGCGCAGAAGATCCAGGCCGGCGACGCGCTGCCGAGCCTCGAGCTGCTGGAGGAGATGGGCCTCATCGACGCGACCGATCCGATGGGCGAGCCGACGGCGGACGAGTTCACGTTCTGAGGCGGCGCCGGAAGCGGCGTCACGCCAGATCGCCTCGAATCACGCCGGGTTGCGCCGGGCCATGCCGGGAGCCGCGTCGCGCCCGGACGAGTCATGCCACGCCGGCTTGCGGCGGACCGAGGCTGCGAACGCGGATCGGGCCGGGCGGGTGGCGCTCCGTGATGCCGTCAAACTACCCGCCATCCCCGCCAATTCGTTTATAAGCATGAACAATCATGCTTTGCCGGGGCGCTCGCCTATACTGCGCGGTTTCGCGCAACCGCCGGCCGCGCCGCCCCGAGACCATGCAAGACAAGTACTCCCCCGCCGACATCGAAGCCGCCGCCCGTGCCCACTGGCGCGCCGATGACCCCGCCACCTCGGTCTATCGCGTGAACGAGAACGACGCCCGCTTCACCAAGGGCAAGTTCTACGCGTGCTCGATGCTTCCCTACCCGTCGGGCAAGCTGCACATGGGCCATGTGCGCAACTACACGATCAACGACATGCTCGCGCGCTACCTGCGCATGAACGGGCACAACGTCCTGATGCCGATGGGCTGGGACGCCTTCGGCCTGCCGGCCGAGAACGCGGCGATGAAGAACAAGGTCCCGCCCGCGCAGTGGACCTACGACAACATCGCCTACATGAAGAAGCAGATGCAGGCGATGGGCCTCGCGATCGACTGGTCGCGCGAACTGGCCACCTGCCAGCCTGCCTACTACCGCTGGAACCAGTGGTTCTTCCTCAAGATGCTGGAAGCCGGCATCTGCGAGCGCCGCACGCAAGTGGTGAACTGGGACCCGGTGGACCAGACCGTGCTCGCCAACGAGCAGGTGGTGGACGGCCGGGGCTGGCGCTCGGGCGCGCTGGTGGAAAAGCGCGAGATCCCCGGCTACTACCTCAACATCGTCAAGTACGCCGACGAGCTGCTCGGCGCGGTCGCCAACCCCGAAGACCCGAACTACCTCAAGGGCTGGCCCGAGCGCGTGCGCCTGATGCAGGAGAACTGGATCGGCAAGAGCGAGGGCGTGCGCTTCGCCTTCCCGCACGAAATCACCGGCGCCGACGGCGAGAAGATCCAGGACGGCAAGCTCTACGTCTTCACGACGCGCGCCGACACGATCATGGGCGTGACCTTCTGCGCCGTCGCGCCCGAGCATCCGCTCGCGGTGCACGCCGCCGCCGGCAATGCCGAGCTGGCCGCCTTCATCGAGGAATGCAAGAAGGGCGGCACGACCGAGGCCGAACTCGCGCTCAAGGAAAAGGAAGGCCGCCCGACCGGCCTGACGGTCACGCACCCGATCACCGGCGCCCAGGTGCCCGTGTGGGTCGGCAACTACGTGCTCATGAGCTACGGCGACGGCGCCGTCATGGGCGTGCCCGCGCATGACGAACGCGACTTCGCCTTCGCCAGGAAGTACGGCATCGAGATCAGGCAGGTGATCGCCGTCGAAGGCGAAAGCTTCAGCCTCGACGCCTGGCAGGAGTGGTACGGCGACAAGCAGCGCGGCGTCACCGTCAACAGCGGCGCCTTCAATGGTCTGGGCTACAAGCAGGCCGTCGATTCGGTCGCGACCACGCTGCTGCTCAAGGACCTCGGCGACAAGAAGACCACCTTCCGCCTGCGCGACTGGGGCATCAGCCGCCAGCGCTACTGGGGCACGCCCATCCCCATCATCCATTGCGACGACTGCGGCCCGGTGCCCGTGCCCGAGAGCGACCTGCCCGTCGTGCTGCCGGAAGACTGCATCCCCGACGGCAGCGGCAATCCGCTGGCGAAGAACGAAGCCTTCCTCAAGTGCTCGTGCCCCAAGTGCGGCAAGCCCGCGCGCCGCGAGACCGACACGATGGACACCTTCGTCGACAGCTCCTGGTACTTCATGCGCTACACGCTGGCGAATGACGCGCCCGGCTACGACGCCGCGATGGTGGACGGCCGCACCGACTACTGGATGCCGATGGACCAGTACATCGGCGGCATCGAGCACGCGATCCTCCACCTGCTGTACGCGCGCTTCTGGACCAAGGTGATGCGCGACCTCGGCCTGACGAAGGTGAGCGAGCCCTTCACGAAGCTGCTGACGCAGGGGATGGTGCTCAACCACATCTACTCGCGCCGCACCGACAAGGGCGGCATCGAATACTTCTGGCCGCATGACGTCGAGAACGTGGTGGACGCGGGCGGCAAGATCACCGGCGCGAAGCTCAAGGTGGCCGTGGGCGATCTGCCGGCCGGCACGCCCATCGACTACCAGGGCATCGGCACGATGTCCAAGAGCAAGAACAACGGCGTCGATCCGCAGGCGCTCATCGACCAGTACGGCGCCGACACGGCGCGGCTGTTCACGATGTTCGCGGCGCCGCCCGAGCAGACGCTGGAATGGAACGACGCCGGCGTGGAAGGCGCGAACCGCTTCCTGCGCCGCGTCTGGGCCTTCGCGCATGCGCATGTGCACGGCAAGGCGGTGTTCGACATCCCGGCCGAGCTGACCAAGCCGCTCAAGGCGGTGCGCCGCGAGGTCCACCTCATCACGCGCCAGGCCACGTTCGACTACGAGCGCATGCAGTACAACACCGTCGTCTCGGCGGCGATGAAGCTGCTCAACACGCTCGAAGCCGCCGCGACGGCCGCCGCCGACGAGGCCGAGGCCGACGGCGCGCGCGCCGCGGTCATCACCGAGGGCTTCGGCGTGCTGGTGCGCATCCTCTACCCGGCCTGCCCGCACATCGGTCATGCGCTGTGGAGCGAGCTGGGCTACATGGCGATCCACGGCGACCTCATCGACGCGCCCTGGCCGCAGGTGGACGAGGCCGCGCTGGTGCAGGACGAGATCACGCTGGTCGTGCAGGTGAACGGCAAGCTGCGCGGCAGCATCGCCGTGCCGGCCGGCGCCGACAAGGCCGCGATCGAGGCCGCCGCGCTCGCCGACGAGAACGTCCAGAAGTTCATGGAGGGCAAGCCGGTGAAGAAGCTCATCGTGGTGCCGGGCAAGCTCGTGAACGTGGTGGTCTGACGTGGGCGCGCCGGTGTTCCCGCAAGACGACGGTCTGCAAACGCTTGCAGGCGCGCGCGATGGCGCGGTGGTGCCGGCACGCGACTCGGCGGCGCTGCCCGACGCCCGCCGGCGCGCGCTGCTCGGCGGCGCGGCGCTCGGACTGGCGGCGGCGCTGTCGGGCTGCGGCTTCCGCCGGCGCGGCACGGCCGAGCTGCCCTTCGGCACGCTCTACCTCGCGGTGCCCGACGGCTCGGCGCTCGGCGCGGAACTGCGGCGCAACCTCGTGCACGGCAGCAACGTGACGATCGTGAACGAGCCGGGTCAGGCCGAGGCGCGCCTCGACCTCCTCGGCGAGAACCGGCGGCGCGAGATCGTGTCGTACAACGCGGCCGGCCGGGCCCGCGAATACCGGCTCTACTACTCGGCCAGCTATCGCGTGAGCGACGGCAAGGGCCGCGACTTCGTGCCGGTGTCGGAGCTGACGCTCAAGCGCGACACGACCAACATCGAGGACCAGATCCTCGCCCAGGAAAGCCAGGAAGCCTTCCTGTACCGCGACATGCAGACCGACATGGCGCAGCAGATCGTGCGCCGGCTGGCGCTCATCAAGCGCTGATCGGGCCGGGCTCGCGGCCGGCGCGCCGCGAGCCTCCGGCCGGGTCCGGGCGCGCCGGCGCCCGACCGTCATCTCGTCACGCCCGATCGGGCACCAGGAGCTAACGATGGCCAGACTCGCACTCATCACTGGCGGCTCGCGCGGACTGGGCGCCGCCTTCGTCGCGCAATTGCAGGCCGAGGGCTGGGAGGTGGTCGAGTTCTCGCGCGCGGCCCCGCATGCCTGCTCGGTCAAGGTCGATCTCGGTGCCCTCGCAGCGAGCGGGCCGGTGCTGGACGCGAAGCTGGCCGAGCTGGCCGCGCGCGACTGGGACGAGGTGCTCGCGGTGCTCAACGCCGCGACGCTCGCGCCGATCGGCCCGACGGCGCGCAAGCCGCCGGCCGAGGTGCTCGGCAATCTCGATCTCAATCTCAAGGCGCCGGTGCTGTTCGCGGCGCTGTTCGTGAAGCACTTCCAGCGCCATGCGGCGCGCAAGCTGCTGGCCAACATCTCGTCGGGCGCGGCGCTCAAGGGCTATGCGGGCTGGTCGCTGTACTGCGCGGCCAAGGCGGGGCTGGAGAACCACGTCCGCTCGATCGCGCTGGAGCAGGCGGGCGAGGCGCATCCGGTGCTGGCGGTGAACGTCGATCCGGGCGTGATGGACACCGAGATGCAGGCGGCGATCCGCGCGACCGGCATCGACGACTTTCCGGCGGTCGAGCGTTTTCACGGCCTCCAGGCCGCCGGCATGCTGCGCGCGCCCGAGACGGTCGCCGTGATCATCCTCGGCGAGCTGGCCCGCGTGACCGAGGGCGGCGGCCGCATCGACACCGCCACGCACCGCTGACCGGCGCCTGCCGGCCGCACGCCACACCACACACCCGCCAGCACCGTCACGCTGACGCACCGAACCCGCTTCCGACATGCCTCTTCTCCGTCTCGACGATCTCCCCGGCCATCTCGCCCAGTCCGCCAAGGCGGGCCGGCTCGCGCCGCTGTACGTGGTGGCGAGCGGCGAGCCGCTGTTGCAGATCGAGGCGGTGGATGCGATCCGCGCCGCCGCTCGCCGCTGCGGCTACAGCGAGCGCGAGGTGACGACCGTCGGGCCGCGCTTCGACTGGAGCGGCTTCACGAATGCAAGCAGCAGCCTGTCGCTGTTCGCCGACCGCAAGCTCGTCGAACTGCGCATACCCTCGGGCAAGCCGGGCAAGGACGGCGGCCAGGTGCTGCAAGCCTTTGCAGCCGGTCTGCGCGATGACGACGATTCGCTGCTCACGGTCATTACCCTGCCGCGCGCCGACCGCGAGATGCGTGACACCAAATGGTTCGGCGCGCTGCTGAACGCCGGCCGCGTGCTCCAGATCGAGCCGGTCGAGCGCCCCGCCCTGCCGCAATGGATCGCGCAGCGGCTCGCGGGCCAGGGCCAGACCACGACGCCCGAGGCGCTGCAATTCATCGCCGATCGGGTCGAGGGCAACCTGCTCGCGGCGCACCAGGAAATCCTCAAGCTCGGCCTGCTGCATCCCGAAGGCCGGCTCGACACCGAGGCGGTAAAGGACGCGGTGCTCAACGTCGCGCGCTACGACGTGTTCAAGCTGAGCGAGGCGCTGCTCGGCGCCGACGCGCCGCGCTATGCGCGCATGCTGGCCGGCCTCGAAGGCGAAGGCGCGGCGCTGCCGCTCGTGCTCTGGGCCGTGGCCGAGGACCTGCGCACGCTCTGGCGTCTGCGCACGGCGATGGACGCCGGCCGGCCGGTGGGCGTGGCGATGAAGGAACTGCGCATCTGGGGCGTGCGCGAGAAGCTGCTGCCGAAGGCGGTGGCGCGGCTCGACAAGGCCACGATCGGCGACGCGGTGCGCAAGTGCGCCGCGCTCGACAAGATCGCCAAGGGGCTGCCGCAGGTGGCCGCCGAGGAAGGGCTGACGGGCGACGTGTGGGCAGACCTGCTCGCCCTTGGGCTCGGGCTCATGAACACCGGCGGCGCGAAGGCGGGTGGCGGAACCGGTGCGGGCGTGCACGGCGATGGCCAGCCCGGGCGCGCCGGAACCGGCGCGCCCGGCAGCGGCTCCGGCAGCGGCTCCGGCGGCGCGACGACCGGCCGCGAGCGGCCCGGCGCCGACCGGGGCGCGAACGCGGCGGCGGCACTGGCCGCGTTGCGTCGGCCGCCCGGGCGGCCCGGACGCTGATCCGACAGGCGCGCCGACGGCCGGGTCCGCCGGTCAACTCGTTCGGCCGCCACCGTTCAGCGCGCCGCCGGCTCCGGCAGCTTCCACGCCGCCACCCAGTCGATGTCGTAGCGCGCCGGCACTGGCGTGTCGGCATCGGCGCGGCCGACCATGCTGCCGCCGACCGCGAGGTTGAGCAGCAGATACATCGGCCGGTCGAAGCCGGCGGGCGTGGCGATCTGCGCGACCGGCCGGCGGTCGATGAACCAGACGATGCGCTCCGGCGTCCACAACGCGCCGAACAGGTGGAAGCCGTTCCACGCATCGGGCAGCCGCGTGCGGCAGCCACCGTGGCCGCGCCTGCCCTCGGGCAGGCTCCAATGCGCGGTCGTCACCATGAGTTCGGGTTGCTGGCCCACGACTTCGAGGATGTCGATTTCCGGTGGCCAGACGCGCTCGGCCGACAGCATCCAGAACGCGGGCCAGAGCGCCTTGCCGGCCGGGATGCGCGCGCGCATCTCGAAGTAGCCGTAGCGCTGCACGAAGCTTGCGCGGGAGCTGAGCAGGCCCGAGCTGTAGTCGAAGCCGGGCAGCGCCGTCGCCACGCGCGCGGGCAGACGCTCGGCCACGATCGACAGCACGCCGTTCTCGACGCGGAAGGGGTCGAGAACGAGCGGCGCGCCGGTGCCGGCGGTGAATCCGGGGTCGGCATAGACCTGCTGCTCGCGGTTGCCGGGCAGCGTGCGGTTGCGCGGCTGGTCGGCGCCGCGCCAGCCGCCGGTGACCGGATCGCGGCCGAGGTCGAAATGGGGCAGCCAGCCGGCGTCGCCGAGGACGAGACGGTCGAAGTCGTCGCGGAAGCTGAGGTCGAGCGCGAGCGGCGCGGTGACGGCACCGGTCTCGACCTGGCCGCAGCGGCCGACCGGCGCGGCGCCGACGGGAATGGCCAGCTCGATGCGCTCGGCGATGCGGGTGGGAACGGACGCCGGGCGCGGGCCGAGGTCGGAACAGGCTGCGAGCACGAGGGCGAGCCAGGCGCCGGCGAACGCAAGCGCGCGTCCGAGGGCGGCGCGCGGCGACGCGGCGCAGAAGGGGGCGAGACACATGGCGGAGGGTCGTGCATGGCGACCGGCGTGGAGGAGCGGCGACCTTGCCGCGCCTGGCACGGCGCGCCAAGGCAATGCGGCACGGCGCCGACCGTCAGGCTGCGAGCCAGACGCGCGCGATCGCGTCGGCGTCGACCGGCGCGCCAGTGTCGACGCGGATCGCGCGGGCGGCTTCGTCGGCGCCGAGCGGTTCGCGCGTCGCCTGCTGGCGCGCGAGCACGGCGGCGTCGGCTTCGGACGGGTCGCCGCCGGCGGCGGCGCGCATGGCGATGCGCTCGCGCAGCACGGCCGGATCGGCGTCGCAATCGAGGATGAGCGACGGCAGGCCGCGCGCGACGGCAATCGCGCGGAAGGCGTCGCGCTCGGCGCGGCGCAGGCAGGCGGCATCGATGACGACCGGCCAGCCGGCGTCGAGCAGACCGCCCGCGAGCGCGCCGAGCCGGTCGAAGGTGGCGCGCGTGGCATCGGGCGTGTAGATGCCGCCGGCCGCCGCGAGCGCCGCGCTGGCCTGCGAGCGGGCGTCGGCCGCGAGGCCGAACAGCCGCTTGCGCTCGACATCCGAGCGCAGCCGGATCGCGCCTGTGCGCTCGACGAGTTGCAGCGCGAGTCGGCTCTTGCCGCTGCCCGACAGGCCGTGGGTGACGAGCAGGCGCGCGTCGGCGGGCAAGGCGAATGCGGGAGTGGCGGCCGCGCTCGCCACGGCGGCGCCCGCCATCGGTCCGGCGGCCGCCCGCGTCAACGCCTCGGCCAGCGCGAGGTAGTCCGGCCCGCCGCCACCGGGCGTGAGCCGCGCGACCAGTGCCCGCACCAGCGCGCGCTCGACGAGATGGAAGCGCAGCGCCGCGACGCCCGCGAAATCGCCGCCGCGCGCGAGCCAGCCGTCGAGCAGCCGCCAGCCGAGGTCGGCGCGGCCGCGCGCGATCAGGTCCATGACCGGGAAGGCGAGGTCGGCGATCGGGTCGAGCGCGCGTAGCGCCGGATCGAATTCGATGCAGTCGAAGGGCAGCAGACGACCATCGAGCAGCACGAGGTTGGCGAGGTGCAGATCGCCGTGGCAGTCGCGCAGGCGGCCTTCCGCGCGACGGCGAATCCACAGCGGCGCGAGCCGGGCAGCCTCGCGGATGAGCCAGGCGCGCAGGGCGGCGAGGCGGTCGCCGTCCCTGTCGTCGTGTCCGGCCGGATTCGCGTCTGCCGCCTTCGCTGCCGCGGTGGTGCCCGCTTCCGCCGCCGCGGCTTCCGCTGCCGCGAGCTGATCGAGCAGCGCGAGCGCCGCCACCCGCGGCGCGTCGGCTGGCGCGCTGGCGGGCGCGGCATCGCGGTGGAAGTCGGCGAGCGTGACGGCAAGGCCGTCGATGAGCGCGCCGTCGAGCCGCCCGGCCATGAGCAGTTCGCCGCCCAGTGCGCCGGCCGGGAACTGGCGCAGCCGCACCGCGTGATCGACGACCGCGCCGCCCGCGTCGCGCAGCGGCCGCACGCCGAGATAGAGCGCGGGCGCGAACCGGCGGTTGAGCCTCAGCTCCTCGGCGCAAAGCCGTTCGCGCAGCGCCGGCGTGCTCGCGTCGAGGAAGGGCAGGCGCAGCGGCTTCTTGAGCTTCCAGGCGCAGTCGCCGTCGAGCAGCAGCCACGATATGTGGGTTTCGAGCAGGCGCGGCGGCAGTCCGTGGCGGCGCGCAAGTTCGGCGGCAAAGGCGACGATGTGCGGCGGCAGGCAGGCGAGGTCGGCGGGCAGTTCGTCGGCGATCCGCCCGGCATCGGCGGCCGACGGAGTGTCGATGGCCGGCGCGCCAGCCGATGCCGGCAGGGCCGCGCCAGGCGGGCGATGGCCGGGGCCGGCGGTCCCGCTCGATTCGTTGTCATCCATGTCGTGCTCCGCGAATGCCTCGTCCCGATGCTCGCGCCCATCGCGCCGCCCGGCATCGCCGCCGCGCGCGCCGGCTTGATGCAGCCCAAGCCGCGCCGCGCGACTCGACTAACATCCGGGGTTTCCCCGCCATGCCCGCAGGCCCGCCATGGACAGCAAGACCGACATCGTCACCACCCTGCGCCAGATCGGCGCCGCCGCGCGCGCCGCGAGCCGCCTCATGGCCCGCGCCGACACCGCGCGCAAGAACGCCGCGCTGCTGCACATCGCCGCCGCCATCCGCGCCCAGCGCGCCGAACTGAAGGCCGCCAACGACGCCGACGTCGAGGCCGCCCGCGCCGCCGGCCTCGCGCCGGCCCTCGTCGAACGCCTCGTGCTGAGCGACAAGGCCATCGACACCATGGCCGAGGGCCTGGAACAGATCGCCTCGCTTGCCGACCCGATCGGCGAGATCAGCAACCTGCGCTTCCGCCCGAGCGGCATCCAGGTCGGCCAGATGCGCGTGCCCCTGGGCGTCATCGGCATCATTTACGAAGCCCGCCCGAACGTGACCGTCGATGCCGCCGGCCTGTGCATCAAGAGCGGCAACGCCACCGTGCTGCGCGGCGGCTCGGAGGCCATCCGCTGCAACACCGCGCTGGCGAAGCTCGTGCGCGACGGCCTCGCCGCCGCCGGCCTGCCCGAAGACGGCGTGCAGGTGATCGAGACCACCGACCGCGCCGCCGTCGGCGCGATGATCACCATGCCCGAGTACATCGACGTGATCGTCCCGCGCGGCGGCAAGGGCCTGATCGAGCGCATCGCGCGCGAGGCGACGGTGCCGGTCATCAAGCATCTCGACGGCATCTGCCACGTCTACATCGACGACGAGGCCGATCTCGACAAGGCGGTGCGCATCGCCGACAACGCCAAGACCCAGCGCTACGCGCCCTGCAACACGATGGAGACGCTGCTGGTCAACGCCGCGATCGCGCCCGCCGTGCTGCCGCCGCTGTGCCGCATCTACGAAAGCAAGGGCGTCGAGCTGCGCGTCTGCGCCGACACCCGCGCGGTGCTGGAGGCAGCCGGCTTCAGCGGCCTCGTCGACGCGACCGAGGAAGACTGGCGCACCGAATACCTCGCGCCGATCCTCTCCATCAGGCTGGTGGCCGACGTGGACGCGGCGATGGACCACATCAACGCCTACAGCTCGCAGCACACCGAGGCGATCGTCACCGAGAACTACTCGAAGGCGATGCGCTTCCTGCGCGAGGTGGATTCGTCGTCGGTGATGGTCAATGCCAGCACGCGTTTCGCCGACGGCTTCGAGTACGGGCTGGGCGCCGAGATCGGCATCAGCACCAACAAGCTGCATGCGCGCGGGCCGGTCGGCCTCGACGGGCTCACGTCGCTCAAGTACGTGGTGCTCGGCAGCGGTCAGGTGCGCGTCTGAGCGCGGTGAACCGCGACGCCGGCCGGCACGGCCACGGCCCCGCCGATGCGCCGGCGCCGCTGTCATCGCCCGCCTTGCCCGCCGGCGCCTCGCCACAGCAGCGCGCGGCGCGCTGGCTGCTCGGGCTCGTCATCGCGCTCGGGCTGATCCGGCTGTTCACGCTGGGCGCCTACGTCCTGTACGACACGACCGAGGCGCGTTACGGCGAGGTCGCCCGGCTGATGCTCGCCACCGGCGACTGGATCACGCCGCAGAACGACCCCGGCGTGCCGTTCTGGGCCAAGCCGCCGCTCTACGCCTGGGCCGGCGCGGCGTCGATGGCGATCTTCGGCGTCAATGAATTCGCGGTGAGGCTGCCGTCGCTGCTGTTCTTCGCCGGCGCCTGCGCGATGGTGTTCGCCTGGGGCCGCGCGCTCGTGCCGCCGCCCGCCTACCGGCCGTCCGCGCCGGGCCTCGGCTATGACGCCGCCGGCCGTCATGCCGCCGCCGCCGCGCACACGGCGCTCGGCCGCGCGACCGGGCTGGCCGCCGTCTTCCTGCTCTCGACCATGCCGCTCGCCTTCGTGAGCGCGGGCGCGATCATGACCGAGGCCTCGCTGCTGTTCTGCACCACCTGGCTGCTCGCGGCATACCGCTTCGCCGTGGTGGCCCGCGCGCGCGGCGACGCGCCGGCCGCGCCGGTGTGGCGCTGGGGTTTCTTCGTTGCGGCGGGGCTGGGCATGCTGGCCAAGGGGCCGGTGGCGCTGGTGTACGCCGGCATGCCGATCTTTGCCTGGACGCTGCTGCGCAACCGCTGGATCGACCTGTGGCGCGGCCTGCCTTGGGTTCGCGGCACGCTGCTCGCGGCGCTCATCTGCGCGCCCTGGTACATCGCGGCCGAGATCCGCACGCCGGGCTACTGGGAATACTTCTTCATCGGCGAGCACTACAAGCGCTTCACCGAGCCGGGCTGGACTGGCGACCGCTATGGCAACGCCCACACCGAGCCGCACGGGCAGATCTGGATCGACTGGCTCGCGGGCGCGGCGCCCTGGGCCGAGGCGGCGATCGTGCTCGGGCTGATCGGCGGCGCGCGCTGGCTGCGCGGGCTGTCGGGCAACAACGCCGATCGCCAACCGGTGCCGTGGTCGGGCGACGAGCTGTTCTATCTCGTGCTCGGTGCCGTCTGCGCCCAGGCCTTCTTCACGATGTCGGGCAACCTGATCTGGACCTATTCGCTGCCGGCGCTGCCGCCGCTCGCGCTGCTGCTGGCGCCGTGGTTCGCGGGGCAAGACCGGTTCGCGCCGGCGCTGCGACGGATGGCGATGGTGCTGCCGCTCGTGTTCGCGGTCGGCTTCTGGGGCTGGGCGCCGAAGTACGCTGACGGCCGCTCGGTCGCGCGGCTGGTGGCCGACTGGCGCGCGGCCTCGGTGGCGGCGCCGGGCGAGCTGGTGTTCGTGCGCGACGGGCTGCCGCATTCAGCCAAGTTCTATTCGCGGGCGACGGCGCGCGCCGTGGGTGACGACGAAGGCCTGGCGCTGGCCGACGGGCCGGACACGGTCTATCTGGCCTTCAGCCATGACGATCCGAAGGGGCCGGCCATCGCGCCCGAGCTGGCGGCGCGCTTCGGCGACCGCATCGAGCTGATCGGCAGTTACCGGCATTACGCGCTGTTCCGGCATCGCGGGCGGTGAGCTGCGGCTAGACTGGCGGGTTTTCGTCGCCGGACGCGCGCATGGACACCGCCTATCTCTGGATCAAGACCTTCCACATCGTCTTCGTCGTCAGCTGGTACGCGGGGCTGTTCTACCTGCCCCGGCTTTTCGTCTATCACTCGCTCGCTTCCGACCCGGTCGGGATCGAGCGTCTTCAGACCCAGGAGCGCAAGCTCTACTGGGGCATCATGACCCCGGCCGCGGTGATCGCCATCGCGCTCGGGCTCGTGATGTGGCTGGGCTATCCGATGTGGAAGCTGCCCGGCAATGGCTGGATTCACGCGAAGGCCAGCCTCGTGCTGATCCTCGTTGCCGTGCATGTGTACCTCGGCAAGCTGATGATCGATTTCCGCCATGGCCGCAACCGCCATGGCCATGTGTTCTACCGCTGGCTCAACGAAATCCCCGCGCTGCCCATCCTCATCGGTGCCGTCGCGCTCGTGATCTTCAAGCCGTTCTGAAAGCGAGCCTGCCATGGCCGATCAAGACAACGATTCCCGCGACGACGACAACAAGCCGTCGCGCCCCACCCTGTCGCGCCCCGAGCGCAAGGACGATTCCTGGGACACCGGCACGCGCAGCGGCCCGCGCGCGCGCAAGGCGCTCGAACGCGCCCGCGAAGCCAGCCCGCCCCGCCCGCCGCGCGACGAACGTCCGGCGCGTGACGACAGCGCGCCGCGCGACCGCGCCGACGGCGGCTATCGCAACCGTGACGCGGGTGGCTACCGTGGCCGTGAAGGCAGCGGCTCGGGCGAGCGCCGCGAAGGTGGTTTCCGCGAACGCGGCGAGCGTGACTTTGGCGATCGCAAGCCTTACGGCGAGCGGCGCGAGGGCAGCTTCGCGCCGCGTGGCGACCGGCCGCGTTTCGATCGCGAGGGCGGGGATCGGCCGCGCTTCGATCGTGAAGGTGGGGATCGGCCGCGCTTCAACCGCGAAGGCGGTGATCGGCCGCCGTTCAACCGCGAAGGCGGCGACCGTCCGCCCTTCCGTGGCCGGGAGGAAGGCGGCTTCCGCGAGCGTCGTGAAGGCGGCGGCTTCGGCGAGCGCCGCGAAGGTGGTGCGCGCGAAGACCGTCCGTTCCGCGAGCGTGGCGAGCGCGATTTCGGTGACCGCAAGCCCTTCGGCGAGCGTCGCGAAGGCGGCTTCCACGAGCGCGGCGATCGCCCGCGCTTCGATCGCGAACGTGGCGACCGCCCGCGTTTCGAGCGTGACGGCGGTGATCGTCCGCGCTTCAACCGCGAGGGTGGCGATCGGCCGCCGTTCAATCGCGAGGGCGGCGATCGCCCCCCGTTCAACCGTGAAGGCGGCGACCGTCCGCCCTTCCGTGGCCGCGAGGAAGGCGGCTTCCGCGAACGCCGCGAGGGGAGCGGCTTTGGCGAGCGCCGCGAGGGTGGTTTCCGCGAAGGCGGCAACCGCGAGGACCGCCCGTTCCGCGAGCGCGGCGAGCGCGATTTCGGTGACCGCAAGCCTTTCGGCGAGCGTCGCGAAGGCAGTTTCCGCGAGCGCGGCGATCGTCCGTTCCAGGAGCGTGGCGACCGTCCGCGTTTCGATCGCGAAGGCGGCGACCGGCCCCGCTTCGAGCGCGACGGCGAGCGTCCGCGCTTCAACCGCGAGGGCGGAGATCGCCCGCCGTTCAAACGCGAAGGCGGTGACCGCCCGCCCTTCCGTGGCCGTGACGAAGGCGGCTTCCGTGGCCGCGAAGGCGGCGGTTTCGGCGAGCGCCGCGAAGGCGGTTTCCGCGAACGCGACGGCGGCGACCGCAAGCCCTTCCACGAGCGCGGCGATCATCCGTTCCAGGAGCGCGGCGACCGTCCGCGTTTCGATCGTGAAGGTGGCGACCGCCCGCGCTTTGACCGTGAGGGCGGTGATCGTCCGCGCTTCAACCGCGAGGGTGGCGACCGCCCGCCGTTCAACCGTGAAGGCGGCGACCGTCCGCCCTTCCGTGGTCGTGACGAAGGCGGCTTCCGTGGCCGCGAAGGCGGCGGTTTCGGCGAGCGCCGCGAGGGTGGCTTCCGCGAACGCGGCGAACGCGACGGCGGCGACCGCAAGCCCTTCCACGAGCGCGGCGACCGCCCGTTCCAGGACCGTGGCGACCGTCCGCGCTTCGAGCGCGACGACCGCCCCCGTTTCGACCGTGACAGCGATCGCCCGCGCTACAACCGCGAAGGCGGCGACCGCCCCCGCTTCGAGCGCAACGAACGCCCCGCCGGCGCCCGTCCGGCGCCCGCGCCCAAGCCCGCGCCAGCCGGTCTGGCCGAAGGCATCGCGCGCTGGTTCTCGCCCTGCCCGCGCGGCCTCGAACCCGTGCTGCGCGACGAACTCGTCGCCATCGGCGCTGGCGACGTGGCCATCGTCCCCGGCGGCGTGAAGTTCACCGGCGACCACCGCCTCGGCATGCGCGTCAACCTCGAATCGCGCATCGCCAGCCGCGTGCTGCGCGCGATCCACGACGCGCCCTACCGCGACGAGCACGACCTCAACGCCATCGCCGCCGGCATCGACTGGGCCGCCTGGTTCAGCCCCGAATGCACGATCAAGGTCGAACTCGTCGCCCAGCGCTCGCCGCTGCGCAGCCTCGAATTCACCACGCTGCGCATCAAGGACGCGATCTGCGACCGCTTCCGCGACGAGACCGGCGAACGCCCGAGCATCGACACCTCGACGCCCGACGTGCGCATCAACGTCTTCTGCGACGAGCGCGACGCCACCTTCTATCTCGACACCAGCGGCGAAGCGCTGTTCAAGCGCGGCTGGCGCCTCGACAAGGTGGCCGCCCCGCTGCGCGAGAACCTCGCCGCCGGCCTCATCGCGCTGGCCGGCTGGACGGCCGACAAGCCGCTGCTCGACCCGTTCTGCGGCAGCGGCACCATTCCGGTCGAGGCCGCGCACATCGCCTTCGGTCGAGCGCCGGGCCTGGAGCGCGAATTCGCCTTCCGCCACCTCGCCGGCTTCGACGGCAAGGTCTGGGATGCGCTGCTCGCAGATGCGCGCGCGCGCATCAACGACGAAGCCGACGCGCGCATCTTCGGCGGCGACATCTCCATCGCCGCCCTGCCCGCCGCCAAGGCCAACGCCGAACGCGCCGGTGTCGAGATCGAATGGCGCCAGATCGACGCCCGCCAGGCCGAACCGCCCACCGCCGAGCCCGGCCTCATCCTCTGCAACCCGCCCTACGGCGAGCGCATCCACGTGCGCGGCCGCCCGGTGGAGCAGGAAGACGGGGACGACCGCGAGTTCTTCGAGGAATTCGGCCGCGCGCTCAAGGAGCGCTTCACCGGCTGGCGCGTCGCCATCCTGTCGAGCGACCCCAACATCGTCGGCAAGCTGCGGCTCAAGCCTTCGCGCAGCATTGCGCTGTTCAACGGCGCGCTTGCCTGCAAGCTGCACATCTTCGAGATCCACGCCAACTCGGGCGCCGACTTCGACGCGGAAGAAGCCAAGGCGCTCGGCAACCGGCTCGTCGAGGATGACGCCGATGTCGAGGACAGCGCCGCCGAAGATGACGTTACCGTCGAGAGCGTGGTCGTCGAAGGCGACTTGAGCGTCGAGGACAACGCCGACGAAGCGACCGCCGCGCCGCCCGCGACCGAGGCGGCCGACCATGAGACGGACCCGACGATTGCCCCGACGACCGACCCCGAAGTGCCGCAATCGCCGGCCGACGTCGATGCCGACGCAGGCACACCACCGGCCGGCGCCGACGCGGATGCCGAGTCCGATCCGACGCCCGCCGGCCCCGAAGCGCACGACCAACGTTGACAGGTCACCAGACAGTACGCATAATCTTGTGCTTTCCGCGTGACCTCGCGGACATGTTGGTGAAGTAGCTCAGCCGGTTAGAGCGCAGCACTCATAATGCTGAGGTCGAGGGTTCGAGTCCCTCTTTCACCACCAGGTTTTCCGAAAACCCCGATCCTCACCGGTCGGGGTTTTTCTTTTGCGACGCCGGTTCCGGCCCATCCGCCGCGGCCGCCTCCAACGCCATCCAGCGCTTTTGCAGGTTCTGCGCGCCGATCGTCGTCTGTCCGGCCCAGGACTCGAAACCGCTCACGGTCACCGCGCCATTCATCGCCTGCACGAGACTCGTGTCGAGCGCGAGCGCGGCGCGCACCGCCGAATCCAGTCCGGTCAGATAACGCGCGGTATCGGTCAGGCGCTCGACGCCGCCCGGCGGACCGAAGCCCGGCACCACGACCGGCGGCTGCCGCGCGCCAAGACGGCCTAGCGCCGCGAGCCAGCCGTCGATCTCGCCGTCGCGCAATTCAGGCAGGCGTCCCGCCGACGCCAGCCCGGCCGCGAACAGCACCCCGGTCGCGCGGTCGAGCACGGCAATGTCGCCGGTGCCGCGCGACTGCGAGAGATCGATCAGCTCGATCTCGCGTCCGCCCACCGTGATCGTCGCGTCACCGGCGATCGTGCGTTCGGGCACCGTCACCTCGGTGTCGCTCATCTCGCGCATGCCGAGCGCGTCACGCAGCTTGTTCAGGCAGGTTTCGCAGCGCTGGCCGATCAGCTCCGCCGCCCGCGCGTGGGTGACCAGCGGGATGCCGCGCTCGCGCAAGGCGCCGGCGCCGAACACGAATTCCGGCGCCTGATGCGTGACCACCGCCATCACCACCGGCAGCGGGCTGAGCCGTGCCACCGCCGCCAGCGCCGCCTCGACCTGGGCGCGGGACGTGCCGGTATCCACCAGCACCACGCCCGACGGCCCGACGATCACGCCGATGTTGGCGACCCAGCCGCGATTGGCCGCAGTCGCCTCGCCATCGATTCCGCGCAGCACCCAGACGCCAGCCGCTACCGGCTCGGCGCGCAGCTCGACCGGCGCGGGCGCGAAAGCCGGTGTGTCGAAGGGGCAAGGCTCGGTCGCGCCCCAGCCGAAGCGACCATCGGCCCGGCATTCGCGCGGCGCGCCGATGCCGACGCCCACGCCGCCCACCGATGCGAAACCCGCGCACCCCGCCAGCAGCAGGACCGCCGCCGCGAGCGGCGCACCAGCGCCCATGTCGCGCCGGAACGCGGCATACGCGCCACGGCAACCGGCTGCGACCCCGCGGCTGAGAAAGGCCCTGCCCGCCCACCGGCGCGCCGCGTCCTTCATCCCGCCACCTGAGGCTGCCCGCCCCGGACCGCGAGGCGGGTATCGAAGACCGCATCCTTCGTGTCCTCGACACGCGCGACCAGATCACCATCCCCCTCGGGCCTGAACCTGAATCTGAAATTCGGGTTCTCGCTGATCGCGAAGCTCGTCTCGCCGCGCAGGACGAGCCGGCTTGCGTACTCGATCGTCAGCTCGCGCACATACCACGGCGAGGCATAGAGCCGCGTGAGCTGATCCATCGCGAGGCCGGAATCGTTCGGATGACCGATCATGAGCTGGGCCGGATTGGGCTCGCCCAGGCGCAGCGGCGTCGGCACGCGCAACCGGATGCGGCCGACGTTGGCCAGCAGCCGTTCGCGGTCCTTGGCCGCCGGTGCCGAGCAGCCGCCCGAGGCCTTGACGAAGCGCGATGCCATCACGAGCGAACCATCGGCCAGCTCGGCGATCGCGCGCGCATGGCTGTATTCCTCGACGCGCAGCCGGGTCTCGATCGCCGCCTGCCCGCTCGCCGGACCGAACTCGAAGCTGCCCGCGAGCGGCGCCGGATTGTTGTCGACCACGAGCACGAGCCGCCGCACGGCCTGCGCGGCCGACCTCGGCTCGGCAGCCTCGACGCCGATCGGCACGATGGCCGCGTCCTCGGCACGCCCCGGCGCGTCGAGCCGGAGCAGGCTGCCGTCATCGACGCGGATCGGCCGGTCGCCGAACAGCGCGACGCGCAGCCGCTCCCAGGCCGGCGACGGATCGCTCGCCTCCCGCGCCCGCGCGCGACGCGGCAGCAGCAGTGCGCCGAGCGGCACGCCGATCAGCCCCGCGCCGATGAGCCGCCGCCGCAGCTTCCGCCCCCTGTCCTTGCCTGAATCCGCTTGGTTGCCCATCGTCGTCTCCCCAGGATCGCGGCCGGATGGTCATGCAAAGGTTTGCATCACCGCCCGTCCGTCAGCGCGACCATTCCAGCTCGGCATACGCGGCGGTCAGATTGCGCCGGTGGTACAGCGGCGCCAGCCGCCATTGCCGGGCCGCCTCGGGCAGCTCGGCCGCGAGCGTCGCGCCGAGCCCGCGCCCGGCATCCAGCGCCGCGCCCGCCTCGTCGCGCAGCAGCCCCAGATAGCCGGCCTCGCGGTCGAGCGCCGCGCGCCATGGCGCATCAACCGCACCATGGCCGGGCACGACATGCGCTGGTACCGGTTCGCGCAGCGCCGCGAGCACGCCCAGCCAGCCGTCGAGGCTGCCATCGAGCGCCGGAATGCGCTCGACGAACAGCAGGTCGCCGGTGAACAGGGTGTCGCTCGGCTCGTCGCGCACGCTCAGGTCGCAGTCGGTGTGGGCGGTCGGCCAGGCTCGCAACGCCAGTGTCCGCCCGCCAAGGTCGATGCGACCGCGATCGACCACGGTCACGGTCGGCGTGACGATGCGGCTACCCTCGGCCACCGGCCCGAGATCGCGTGCAAGCGCATGCAGGTAGGCCGGACCTCGCGCGGCGAGCGCCGCCGGCAGCCGCGCATGCCCGACGATGTCCAGCGTCGGCCACGCTTCCGCGAAGGCCGCATTGCCGAGCACGTGGTCGGGATGCGCGTGGGTGTTGATCAGCACGCACACCGGCAGGTCGGTCACGCGGCGGATGGCGGCGACGAAATCCCGGCCCACGGCGAGCGATCCGCCGCTGTCGATCGCGGCGGCGCAACGCCGGCCGACCACGAGGCCGAGATTGGCGATGTCGCCCCGATTGGCCGCGGCGCTCTCCTCCTGCCGGCCTTCATGCACGAAGACGCCAGGCGCGATCGGCTTCAGTTCGAAGCGCGCCGGCCGTGCCTCATCCTGCGAGGCCGCGCGGGCGCCCACCATCAGTCCGGCCACGAGCGCCGCCGCGAACAGCGCGAGCCGCGGCAGCCATTGCCGTCGTCGCTCAGCGCGCGGCCACGAAGCGCAGCGCATCGTCGGTTGCCACCGACGCGCCTTCGGCGCCCGGCAGCTCCGCATGCAGTTCGGCCACCTTGCCCGGCAGACCGTCGGCCAGCACGAAGCGCAGGCGCTTGCGCGCCAGCTCCGGATAGCGCGCGCGCTGGCCGTCATCGCGATACGGTTCGATCACGATCTCGCGCGCCGCCACGGGCTTGCCGTCCAGCTCGACGCTGCCCTCGCGGATCTCCGGCCCGCGCGCGAGCGCACTGCGGATGAGCCGGTTGAAATGCCGGCGCTGGCCGCCGGTGGCCCGCTCCATCGCCGCCACCTCGCGCTCGAGGAAGTACACGATCATCGGATTGGGCGTCACGCCCTCGCCGCCCGGCAGCGCGAACTCGCCGCGCCGGTCGATCAGCGCGAGGCCGCGATGACCTCGGCTGCCGGTCGCTCCCAGCGTGAGCGCCTCGTCATCGGCCGGCGGCGTCGCGCCGCGATGCTCGAAGCGATAGTCGATGCGCCTGCCCGGCGTCACGCCGGCCATGTGATCGTCGAGAAAGAGCAGCGTCTCGGCCGGGCTGGGCGCGCTGCCCACGGCACCCGGCTCGGGCTCGGCTGCAATCCCTTGCAAAGAGAATGGCGCGAGCAATGCCGCCAACGCCGCGTGCGCCAAGCGGCGGCGCCCGGCGTCCATCACTTCGACTCCGCGCGCACCGCGCCGCTGTCATCGGCGAGCGGAATGCGATAGCTCGCGAGGATGGCGTCGATGCGCTCGCGGTTGCCGGCGATCCAGTTGTCGACGGTGCTCTTCCATTGCGGTTCGCCGAAGCGCACGCCCATGGCGATCTCGTAGTCGAACTTGATCGACGGATCGGGCGACTTGAGCGGCAGCGTGGCCCAGTCACCGCCGCGCTCGCGCGCGACATAGCCCGCCACCGGCCCCCAGACCACGGCCACGTCGATGCGGCCGCTGGACAGCTCGCGCTCCATGATCCGGCCCGGGCTTTCCTCGGGATCGCCGTTGAGCGTCGCATGCGCGATCGACTGCTCGAACAACCCGTTGCGCTGCAACCAGTCCACCGCCGGCGACGGCGCGAAGTAGCCGAAGCGCAGTTTGGCGCGCTGCGCCGGCGGCAGCGCCAGCACCTCGTCGGCCGAACCCACGCCGGCGAGCACGCCGCGCTTGAGGTAGAGCAGCGCGTAGGTCGAATGCATGTACGGCCGCGTCGTGGCGGCCAGTTCGTAGCCCTTGGGCACGCCGACGATCAGGTCGCACTTGAAGCGCTGCGTCGTCGTGTCCTTGGCGCGCAGCGTCTGGCGCACGAAGCCCATGCGCTGCGGAAAATAGGTGTAGCTCAGCTCGCGCCCGAGATCCTTGGCCATCGCCGCGGCGATCGCGTTCTCGTAGCCGGCGCCACGATCGTCCGACTGCGGCAGGTTGTGCGGATCGGCGCAGACGCGCAGCAGCTTGTCGTCGACAGCCACTTCCTGCGCGCCTGCATGCGTTTGCAAGGCCAGCAGCGCCGGCAGGGCCGTCAGCAGCGCCGCGATCCGCCGGCCCGGGCGGTAGCGCGTGTTCATCGCGCGGCGGCAGGCGTTCATTGCGGGTCCATCGGCTTCAGGTTGCCCGGCTGGATCTTGCCGTCGGAGCGGCCCTTCAGATAGGCGTAGAGGTTCTGCCAGTTCTGCTGCATCTGCTCGCTGCCGCTGAAGTTCGGCATGCCCTTCTCGATGCGGCCGTTCATCACGGTCGTCTGGAAATCGTCCTTCGACAGCTTCTTGAGCGAATCGACGAGCGACGGACCGACGAGGCCTTCCTGCTGCGCGCCATGGCAACGCTCGCAAGCCAGGGAACGCCAGGTCTTCCAGCCCTTCAGGGTGTTGGCATCGACCTTGTTGCCGTCCACGACCTGATACGGCGCATTGGCGTCCTGCGCGCTGGCCGTGGTGATCACACCTGCGGCGATCACGGTGGCGGCGAGCAGCTTGTACAGCGGTTTCATCGGATGTCTCCCAGGGTTGTGAAGCCCGGGCCGCAGGACCGCGGCCCGGGCACCGCCGGGTCTTTGCCCGGCGGCTCGCGCGACTGCGATCAGTTGCTCGGCAGCGCGAACACGAACAGCGTGCCGCCGAGGTCGGTGTACTTCGCCAGGTCCTTGTAACCGCCCACGGCGCCGAGGCCGTCGGTCGAGTTCTCGAGGCCTGCCGCCATGCCGATGCCGGCCCAGCCACCGATGCCCGAATACACGCCCACGTACTGCTTGCCGGCGTATTCATAGGTGAAGACGTTGCCGATGATCCCGGACGGAACCTTGAACTTCCACAGTTCCTTGCCGTCCTTCGGGCTCACGGCCTTGAGGTAGCCCTCGAGCGTCCCGTAGAAGACGATGTCGCCGGCCGTCGTGAGCGCACCCGACCAGACCGAGAACTTCTCGGGCTTGCTCCAGGCGATCTTGCCGGTACCCGCGTCCCAGGCGATGAAGTTGCCCATGCCGCCATGGCTGTTGGGCGCCGGGAACATCGACAGCGTCGCGCCCACATAGGGCTGGCCGGCCGTGTACTCGACGCGGAACGGCTCGTAATCCATGCAGACGTGATTGGTCGGCACCATGAACAGGCCGCTCTTGCGGTCGTACGAGGCCGGCTGCTGGTCCTTCGAGCCGAGCGCCGCCGGGCAGATGCCCTTGCTGTTCACGTCCTCGCCGTTCTGCTCGGTCGAGTACTGGGACACGACCTGCGGACGGCCCGTCTTCATGTCGACATGCGTGGCCCAGTTGACGGCCGGGTCGTACTTCTCGGCCACCACCAGCGCGCCGGTTTCACGGTTGAGCGTGTAGCCGAAGCCGTTGCGGTCGAAGTGGACCAGCGCCGGCACCTTCTGCCCCTTGACCGACACGTCGGCGAGGATCATCTCGTTAATGCCGTCGAAGTCCCACTCGTCATGCGGCGTCATCTGGTAGACCCACTTGACCTTGCCGGTATCGACATCGCGGGCCCAGATCGACATCGACCACTTGTTGTCGCCGGGGCGCTGCTTGGGATTCCAGGTGCTGGGGTTGCCCGAGCCGTAGTACATCAGGTTGAGCTTGGGGTCGTAGCTGTACCAGCCCCAGGTCGTGCCGCCGCCGATCTTCCACTGGTCGCCCTGCCAGGTCTTGATCGAGCTGTCCTTGCCAACCGGCACGACCTTGCCGTCGGCCCAGGTCGTGGTCTTGTCGGGATCGATGAGCATCTCGTTGTCGGGACCGACGCTGTAGCCCTTCCAGGCCACCTTGCCGGTCTTGATGTCGTAGGCGGTCACGCGGCCGCGCACGCCGAATTCACCGCCCGAGATGCCGGTGATGACCTTGTCCTTGAACACATGGGGCGCGTTGGTATTGGTTTCGCCGATCTTGGGATCGCCGTTCTTGACCGACCACACGACCTTGCCGGTGTTGGCATCGAGCGCGACCAGCGTCGTGTCGGCCTGCTGCAGGAAGATCTTGCCGTCGCCATAGGCCAGGCCGCGGTTGACGGTGTCGCAGCACATCACGGGCACGACCGCCGCATCCTGCTTCGGTTCGTACTTCCACTTGTAGGTCTGGTCCTTGAGATTGACCGCCACGACCTTGTTGGGGAACGGCGAGTGGATGTACATCGTGTCGCCGACGACCAGCGGCGAGCCTTCATGGCCCCGCAGCACGCCCGTCGAGATGGTCCACGCGGCCTGCAGCTTGCCGACGTTGGAAGCGTTGATCTGCTTGAGATCGCTGTAGCGCTGGTTGGCGTAATCGCCGGCCTGAGCCGCCCAGTTGGCCGGGTTCTTCATGGCGCTGTCGAGTTGCGCGTCGGCCAGGGCCGGCTGCGACAGCATCGTGATCGCGAGCGTTGTCGCGCCCGCCACTGCGTAACGGATGGTCATGTGTCTCCTCCAGGTTTTTTGTCGTCCCGCTCGTTCAATCGAATTCCCGCATCACCGGATGCGAACCCGGTTCGGCTTGAGAACCCCTGGCGTTCCGCCGCTCTGACGGAGGCTGGATACGCCGCAGGCAGACCCCGTGAAATCACGCGGCCAGCCCGTTCGGAGGAGGGCATCAATTGCGCTGACTTGAATCACTTTCTGTGCCAGTGGTCTTGCAAACGGCATCAGGGAAAAGCCGGTGCCACTGGTCTTTCCCTAGGGAAACAGGGGCTTCGCGTCACTCGTGCGAGCTGGCTCCATGCGAGGGCCGAGGGGTACCCGCGCGGGTGTGCACTGCGGCATGCACGGCAGCTGTGACAGTTTGAGCCGCGCCCCAAGGAGCGCTCCGCGCAATCTGTCATCGCCCGCCGGCCGCGCGCGCCCGACAGGGGCCGGCGCGGCAATTGCGTCGTCGTCACCAACAACAACCAAGGAGACCATCTTGACCTCTCGCATCCGCCTCGCCGTCCGCCTGCTCGCCTGCGTGACAGCGCTTGCAAGCGGCGCGGCATCCGCCGACGAACCACCCAGGTTCAACTACCCGACCACAGCTCGCGTCGAGTACGTCCAGGAATGCGTCAACGGGCAGGGGGGTGATTTCGTGAGTCTGTACAAATGCTCTTGCGCGATCGACAAAATTGCGAACGCGCTTCCCTATGACGACTACGTGCAGGCCTCGACCTTTGCCCGCTACGCCACCCTGCCCGGCGAAGGCGGCGGCATCTTCCGCGACACCGACGATGCAAAGAAGACCGCGCGCGGCTACCGCGAACTGGAGTCGAAGGCGTATTCGGAATGCGGATTGAAGCGGCGCTGAGGGCTTGCATCCGGCCGACCACGCCCCCTGCGTCCGGAGGCTCCCGGCGGCCCGCTCTCACCGGATCCGGACCGGCCGGAGGATCGTCCGGCCTGACGCCCGGCCGCCTGACAGTCGCTATCCGGCGAGCCGCGCAAGACAACGCCGGTGGCGCTCGTCAACACGGCGCGCGAACCATTCGGTGGTGAGCGGGCGACGGATCTTCGGGCTCTTGAGCGCAATGACCGGGAGCATCGCGCGCGGCAGGCGCCTGCCGGCCGACCGGTCGGCGAGCGCGAAGACGCGGCGGTACAGATCGGTGCGCGCGAAGTCGGCCGAGTCGCCCTGCTCCAGCGCGCGGCGGATGTCGCCGGCGTCGAGATCGAGCCGCGCGGCCAGCGAGCGCACGGCAAGCTCGGTGGCGCCCGGCGGGCGGGATGCGTCGCCGTCATGCGCGATGAGGTCGCCGTCGAGGTCGAGCGGAATGCCCGAGGCCACGCTCACCGCGTTCTGGAACGCGGCATTGCGGCTCGCGTGGCGACCGGCGTTGTAGTCGGCGAAGCGGTAGATCGGCGCGTCATAGTCGGCCGGATAGTCGAGCAGATGCGCGATGCCGAAGTACAGGCCGCCGCGCCGCGTGAACACTTCGTCGCGCAACGAGCGCGCGACCGGATAGGGGTATTCGTGCTCGCGCGCCTGCGCCTCGGCGAAGGCGATGCCGACCTGCATCGGCCCGCCAGTGCGCACTGGGTTCCAGCCGCCGAACAGGCGGCGGCCGAGCGGCAGGCTGCCGACCATGTCGTCGAAAGCGCGGCTCAGGTCCTGCTCGGTCTTCGCGGCGTCGATGCGCTCGGCATAGCTGCGGCCGTCGGGCGACGGAATGCGCAGCGCCGTGCGCACGACGATCGCCGGCAGACCCGCACGCGCCGCGCGCAAATCGATCTCGCGCCAAGCGATGTCGGCAAGCCCGGGTACTGGCGGATCGACCTGGAAGCCCGATTCCTGCCCGATCACCGCCACCGCCGCGCACAGGTTCGACGGCGTCGGCGCGATGCCGAGCACGGTGAAGGCGGCATGCATGTCGGCGGCCCAGCCGTCGCCATCGGCCACGCCGGGCGGGATCGCCCGCGCGGCGAGGGCTCGCGCCTGTGCGGCCGTGAGTTCGGGCGCCGGCTCGCGCACCGGGCCGGCGCAGGCCGCGAGCAGCACGACCGAGGCGATGGCGAGCCACTTCATCCCTGCCCTCCCGGACGGCGCGAGTAAAGGCGCATCAGCGGCGTCACCGAGATGCCGTGCGCGACGATGGAGGCGACAACCGCCGCGAGCGTGACAGCGGCGATCGTGGCGGCCAGATCGGCGCCGAGGCCGTGAGTGATGGCGTAGTTGAGGTAGTACAGCGAGCCGATGCCGCGGATGCCGAACCAGCCGATCAGGCAGCGCTGCAACCCGCTTGCGCGTGCGCCCCCGAGCCCCACGGCCACCGCAACCGGCCGGACGACGAGCAGCAGCAGCGCCACGAACCACCAGTCCACTCGCCGCCAGTCGATCGCCCACAGCAGCGCGCCGGCCACGATCACCGCCGCCACCTCGCCGATCCGCTCGATCTGCTCGTTGAAGCTGAGCACCGCATGCGCCATGAAGGCCGGCGCGTGGCGCGGGTCGGTGGCGGGGGAGAGGTCGGAGGAAGGCGTGGCGGGCCGGGCGGCGGCGGGCAGGTAATCGGGCGAAGCGCCGGTCATGGCCGGACCATCGGGCGCCGTCGCATCATTCGCATCATTCGCCGCCGATCGCGCGCTGCCACGCTGCTCGGTCCGCCGCAAGGCCACGCCAGCGGCAAACACCGCGAGAAAGCCGTAGGCATCGATCAGCACCGCGACGCCATACGACAGCCCCACCAGCCCGAGCGCCAGGAAGTCATCCAGCCCGGTCGCCTCGCGGTGCCGCAGCCGCAGATACAGCACGAGCCGCCCGATCAGGCTGCCGAACAGCGCGCCTACCGCCAGCCCCGCCGACACAGCCCACAGCACATCCACCAGCAGCCAGCGCCAGCCGAAGGCGCCGATGTCTCGCATGCCAAGCAGGCCGAGCCCGAGCATCACCACCGGGAAGGCGGCGCCATCGTTGAGGCCGCCCTCGCCCGTCAGCGCGAAGCGAAGCCGGTCGCGGTCGCCCGGCTCAGCGAGCTGCACGTCGGAAGCGAGGACCGGATCGGTCGGCGCGAGGATGCCCGCGAGCAGTACCGCCGCGCCGACCGGCAGATGCAGCAGCAGCACGCCCGCCGTAACGATGAGCAGCACCGTCACCACCATCGACAGGCTCGCGAGCCGTAGCGGCAGCAGCCAGCGCCGATCCTGCAAACCGGCGCTGAGCTTGAGCCCGGCCGTGAAGAGGGAAACGAGCACGACCGTTTCGGTGAGGTGTTCGAGCAGATGGGCGCTTTCGACGGGGCGCAACGCCGACAGATGCAGCCAAGCCGGGCTGACCGCCACGCCGACTGCCACATAGACCATCGAGCCCGTGAGCGGCAGCCGCGCGAGCACCGAACCCGCGAGCGCCATGAAGACGAGCAGGCCACCGACGATCGCTGTCCACAGGGCGAATTGCATCGGCGGATGGTGCCGGCGAGGCCGTCGGCAAGGCGCGGCGCGTCACCGCGTGATACGCGGGAAGCGCAAACGAAAAAGCCCCGGAGGTGAGTCCGGGGCTTTTCATGAAATCTGGCGGAGAGGGTGGGATTCGAACCCACGATACGGTTGCCCGTATACCGGATTTCGAGTCCGGCGCATTCGACCACTCTGCCACCTCTCCTGCTTTTGCTGCTTCGCTGTTGGTCATCAGCGAAGCCCAAGACTATATCAGAGGTTCGGCGAAAACCGTTCAATTCCGCCGAGGTAAGGGCGCAACACTTCCGGCACGACGAGGCTGCCGTCGGCCTGCTGGTAGTTCTCCAGCACGGCGACGAGCGTGCGGCCGACCGCGAGGCCCGAGCCGTTGAGCGTGTGCACGTCCTCGTTCTTGCCGGCGGCATTCTTGAAGCGCGCCTTCATGCGACGGGCCTGGAAGCCTTCGCAGTTCGACACCGAGCTGATCTCGCGGTAGGTGCCCTGGGCCGGCAGCCAGACTTCGAGGTCATGCGTCTTGGCCGCGCCGAAGCCCATGTCGCCCGCGCACAGCAGCATCACGCGGTACGGCAGGCCGAGCTTCTGCAGGATGGCTTCGGCGTGGGCGGTCATCTGCTCGTGCGCCTCGTAGGAGGTGGACGGCTCGACGATCTGCACCATCTCGACCTTGTCGAACTGGTGCTGGCGGATCATGCCGCGCGTGTCGCGGCCATAGCTGCCCGCCTCGCTGCGGAAGCAGGGCGTGTGCGCAGTGAGGCGGATCGGCAGCTGGTCGAGCGGCACGACGGTGTCGCGCACGGTGTTCGTGAGCGTGATCTCGGAGGTGCTGACGAGATAGAGATCTTCCTTGTCGTCGGCGCCACCCTTGGTCACCCAGAACATGTCGTCCTTGAACTTCGGCAGCTGGCCGGTGCCGAGCAGCGTGGCCGTGTTGACGATGTAGGGCGTGTAGCACTCGCTGTAGCCGTGCTCCTGGGTCTGCACGTCGAGCATGAACTGCGCGAGCGCGCGGTGCAGGCGGGCGACCGGCCCCTTGAGGAACGCGAAGCGCGCGCCCGAGAGCTTGGCCGCCATGTCGAAGTCGAGACCGAGCCTGGCGCCGACGTCCACATGGTCCTTGACCTCGAAGTCGAACTCGCGCGGCGTACCCCAGCGGCGCAGCTCGACGTTGTCGGCGTCGCTGCGGCCGTCCGGCACGCTGTCGTGCGGCAGGTTCGGCACGGTCATGAGGAAGTTGTCGAGCTTCGCGCGGATGTCGCCGAGCTGGGCTTCGAGGGCCTTGAGCTGGTCGGGAATGGCGGCCGATTCGGCCATCTCGGCCGAGGCGTCCTCGCCCTTGCCGCGCTTCATGCCGACGAGCTTGGACAGCGCGTTGCGGCGGGCCTGGAGTTCTTCGGTGCGGGTCTGGACCTGCTTGCGCTCGGCTTCGAGCGCCTGGAAGGCGTCGATGTCGAGCTGGTAGCGGCCGCCGAGCGCGAGGCGCGCGGCAACCGCCTGGGGATCTTTGCGTAGGAGGGCGATGTCGAGCATGTCGATGCTGTGCCTTGTAGGGGGCGGCCATTCTAAGCCGGGGGCAGGTGCGGTCCGGCGGCTGCCATGCCGGCGCTTCACGCCGGGAAAGCACGCCCTGCCCTGCGGCGCCCGGCGGTGCAAGCGGACGGGCGGCGGCGCTTCAGCCGCCGTAGGTCACGCTCACCGTGTCCACGCCATCCACGCCGCCCTCGATCAGGTCGCCGGGCTTCACCGGGCCGACGCCGGCCGGCGTGCCGGTGAAGATCAGGTCGCCCGGCTCCAGCCGGTTGAGCTTCGACAGATGGGCGATGACCTCGGCGAGCGACCACGTCATGTCGGCGATGTCGTCGGTCTGGCGCGGTTCGCCATTCACCGTGAGCCAGATGCGCGCGCGGGCGGGATGGCCGATGTCGGCGGTGGCATGCAGCGCAGAGACCGGCGCCGACGCGTCGAAGCCCTTGGCCGGCTCCCACGGATGGCCCTTGGCCTTGGCGGCCGACTGGAGGTCGCGTCGCGTCATGTCGATGCCGACCGCGTAGCCCCACACGTGCGCGAGCGCGTCTTCCACCGCGATGTCGCTGCCGCCGGTGCCGATCGCGGCGACCAGCTCGATCTCGTGGTCGAGCCGCGCGGTCTGGCCCGGAAACGGCAGGCGCGCGCCGCTCGGGCGGACGGCGTCGGCGGGCTTCATGAAGTAGAACGGCGGCTCGCGCCCGGGATCGGCGCCCATCTCGCGCGCGTGGTCGGCGTAGTTGCGGCCGATGCAGTAGATGCGGCGCACCGGGAAGACGGCGTCGCTGCCGGCGACCGGGATGACGGCGGCGACGGGCGCGGGGATGACGGTGTTCATGGCGAGGTTCCTGTCAGGTCGGACGGGCGGCGCAGGCCGCGAAGATCGGGGGCAAGGCGCGCGGCCCGGCGGGGCGCCTCGCGGCACCGCGCACGTCGAGCACGGCTAGTCGCCGCGTGACGACGGCTCGTTGCCGCGCGCCTCGTCGTCGAGGCCGCGCCAGTAGGCGAGCCGCTCGGCGATGCGCGCTTCCAGGCCGCGCGGCGTGGGCGTGTAGAAGCTCGGCTCGCGCATGCCGTCCGGGAAGTAGGTTTCGCCGGCGGCGTAGGCGTTGGGCTCGTCGTGGGCGTAGCGGTAGTCGTGGCCGTAGCCGAGGTTCTTCATAAGCTTGGTCGGCGCGTTGCGCAGGTGCAGCGGCACCGGGCGCGAGCCGTCCTCCTTCACGAAGCGCATCGCGGCCTTGTAGGCGGTGTAGACCGCGTTCGACTTGGGCGCGACCGCGAGATAGACGAGCGCCTGGGCCAGCGCCAGCTCGCCCTCGGGCGAGCCGAGCCGCTCGTAGGTGTCGGCGGCGGCGAGCGTGACCTCGATCGCGCGCGGGTCGGCGAGGCCGATGTCCTCGTTGGCCATGCGGATCAGCCGACGCGCGAGGTAGCGCGGGTCCACGCCGCCGTCGAGCATGCGGCAGAACCAGTAGAGCGAGGCGTCGGGCTGGCTGCCGCGCACGCTCTTGTGCAGCGCGCTGATCGAGTCGTAGAAGGCTTCGCCGCCCTTGTCGAAGCGGCGCAGGTTCTCGCTCAGGGCGCGGGCGAGGACGGCTTCGTCGATGAGGCGGGCGGGTGGCTCTTCGGCGGCGCGCTCGGCGACGGCGCCGGCATCGGCGGCCGGTTCGGCGCCACTGCCCTGCCCGGCTGTCGCCGCGCGCGGCGCCGGAATCGCCCGCGCGACGATCTCCAGGTTGTTGAGCAGCTTGCGGCCGTCGCCGTCGCTGGAGCGCAGCAGCAGCTCGCGCGCCTTCGGCTCGAAGACGATGCCGTGCAGCTCGGGCGCCTCGGGCGCGGCGATGGCGCGGTCGATCATCTCGCCGAGCGCCGGCTCGTCGAGCGAGGCCAGTACGTAGACCGCCGCGCGCGACAGCAGCGCCGAGTTCACCTCGAAGCTCGGGTTCTCGGTGGTCGCGCCCACGAACACGAACAGCCCGCTCTCCACATGCGGCAGCAGCGCGTCCTGCTGGCTCTTGTTGAAGCGGTGGATCTCGTCGATGAACAGCAGCGTCTGGCGGCCGGTGGCGTCGCGCGTGGCCTGGGCCGTGGCGACCGCCTCGCGGATGTCCTTCACGCCCGCGAGCACCGCCGACAGCGCGATGTAGGCACAGCCGAAGGCGTCGGCCATGAGCCGCGCGAGCGTGGTCTTGCCGACGCCGGGCGGGCCCCAGAGGATCATCGAATGCGGCCGGCCCGAGGCGAAGGCGACCGCGAGCGGCTTGCCCTCGCCGAGCAGATGACGCTGGCCGATCACGTCGGCGATGGTGTGCGGGCGCAGGCGCTCGGCAAGCGGGGCGGATTGCGACAGGTGGCGGGCGGCGGCATCGCGGCCGGGGCGCGCCTCGCCGGCATCAGCGCGCATCCCGGCGCGCGATGCGTCCGGCGCCGAATCGCGGCCGGAGGCGGTCGCGCGGTCGGACGGACCGGAGCCTGCGTCAGGCGCGAGAGGGTCGCGCGGGTCGGGAACGGGAAGATCGAGATCGCCGAACAGCGAATCGCCGGCGGCCGGGGGCGGGGTTTTGCGTGCAGCCATGCGGGCGATTCTCGCATCGGACCGAGGCGCGGCGTCCGGCGATCGGCGCCATGCGCGTGTCGGGCAGCGACCTGGCGCCGTCAGCGCCGACGCCTCCTTCGGACCGGCCGGCCGCCCGGCCGCGACGGCGGACGTCACCGCCGCGCCGGCCGAACCGCCTCAGCCGAAGTTCTCGTCCGCGACGAAGGGATTGTCGGCGCGCTCGGCGCCGAAGGTGGACAGCGGCCCGTGGCCCGGCACGAAGCGGATGTCGTCGCCGAGCGGGAAGAGCTTGTCGCGGATGGAGCTGATGAGGTCGTCGTGATTGCCGCGCGGGAAGTCGGTACGACCGATCGAGCCCTTGAACAGCACATCGCCCACGAAGGCCAGCTTGCCCGCGCGGTTGAGGAACACCACATGGCCCGGCGTGTGGCCCGGGCAGTGGATGACTTCGAGTTCGATGCCGCCCACCGTCACCGTGTCGCCGTCCTTGAGCCAGCGCGTCGGCACGAAGCTGCGCGACGGCGGAAAGCCCCAGCGCTTGGACGATTCGGCCAGTCCGTCGATCCAGAAATCGTCGCCGCGATGCGGCCCCTCGACCGGCACGCCAAGTTGCTCGGCCAGGTCGGCCACGGCGCCGCAATGGTCGAGGTGGCCGTGGGTGACGAGCAGCTTCTCGATCGTGATGCCCTTCTGCTGCGCGGCGGCCAGCAGGCGCTCGGCCTCGCCGCCGGCATCGACGAGCGCGCCCTTCATGGTGGTTTCGTCCCAGATGAGCGAGCAGTTCTGCTGGAAGGGCGTGACGGAGATGATCGTGCAGTTCATGGCGGCTTCAGCGCAGCTTGGCGCGGGCGTCGTTGGTGAGGTTGGTGAGCGCGGCGCGCACGGCATTGGCGATCTCGACATCGCCGCCCTCGCCGCGCCACGAGGCCACCGATTCTCCCGCGAAGCGCTGGCCATCGACCGAGGCGGCGAAACGCACGATCACGCGGCGCTCGGCGTTGAGCGGGACGTCGCGGAACACGGGCACATCGCCGCCGCTCAGGCTGAAGCGGCGCAGCCGGTCGATGAAGCTCGCGCGCGACATCTGCACATGAGCGCCGTCGACGGTCATGGTCGCGTCGGCGCGCTCGATGCGCAGCGCCCTGCCCGCGAGCTGCTTGCCGAAGGCTTCCTGCATTGCCGCGACGAGCCGGTCGGGCAGCGGCGGCGCGAAGCTGTCGTCGGCCATCAGCAGTTCGGCGCCGCGCGCGGTGTTGCGCGCATCGCCGAAACGGCTTTCGGTGCGCGCGTCCGTCACGGAGAACGGCCGTTCCGGCGCTGTCGCGCAGGCGGCCAGCACCACGACCATGCCCGCTCCCGCGATGCGCGCCAGACGCCCGCCGCTGCCCTGCATCGAGAAACCGTTTCCTGCGCCCATGAGTCGGAGGCCTTCCGCGCCCTCGGGGCGCTGTCGCTATTGTTCGAGCACCTCCGCGCCCTTGGGCGGCGCGAAGGTGAAAGTGTCGGCCGCCAGTGGCGGATTGCGCTCGATCTTGCCGAAGCTGAGCCGGGACACTTGTCCGAAAGCGTCACGCAATTCCATTGCCTCGGGAAGACCGTCGCGAAAGCCGATGCTCACGCGCTCGAAGCTGGAATCCTTGAGCTTCGGCGTTGCATCGAGCCATTCGAGGCCGTCCCGTTCGCCGGTTTCCTTGAGGGTGAAGTTTCGTTCCAGATCATTGCTGCCGAACAGGATCGCCGCCGGCGAGTCACCCAGCGCGCTGCCCAGCTTGCGGACCGTTACCTGGCTTAGGTCCTTGTCGTAGATCCAGAGCTTCTGGCCATCGGCCACGAGCAGTTGCTCGAAGGGCTTGGTGTAGCTCCAGCGGAACTTGCCCGGCCGCGAGAACGCGAAGCTGCCCGATTGCGACCGGGCCGGCGCGCCGCCGCGTTCGAGCTTCTGGGTGAACTCGCCGCGCGCCGACTTCGTGTTGGTGGTGAAGGCCTTGAGCTGGTCGAGCGCGCCGGCTTCGGCGGTGACGCAGAACGCGCCGCCTGCCACCACGACGATCGTCGCGAGCATGCGGCGGCGCCATGGGCTGGCGCCGCGCTGCCGCGTGAGGTCATCCGGACAGCCTTGCGAGTCGTCCTGCGTCGACGCACCCGCGCCGACGATGCCGCGCGAGGCGCGGACTTGCATGTGTTGGGTCATGGGAGGAAAGCTGGAGCGGCAGCCGCGCCTGCCGCCGGATCGCGCGTCACTCGTTGCCCGAGATCGGGACGAGGATTTCGCGGTTGCCGTTGGTCTGCATCGCGGAGACGAGGCCCGACTGTTCCATCTGTTCGAGCAGGCGGGCGGCGCGGTTGTAACCGATGCGCAGGTTGCGCTGCACCAGCGAGATCGACGCCTTGCGGTTCTTGAGCACGACGGCCACGGCCTGGTCGTACAGCGCCACATCCTCGCCGCCCTCGGCACCCGATCCCACGCCGCTGCCCGCGCCCAGATCGACCGCGTAGTCGCTCTCGACGCCGCCTTCGAGGATGCCGTCCACGTAGTCGGGCGGCCCTGCCTTCTTGAGCTGCTCGACCACGCGGTGGACTTCGTCATCGCTCACGAAGGCGCCGTGCACGCGCATCGGCAGACCGGTGCCGCTTGCCATGTAGAGCATGTCGCCCATGCCGAGCAGCGCCTCGGCGCCCTGCTGGTCGAGGATGGTGCGCGAGTCGATCTTGCTGCTGACCTGGAAGGAAATGCGCGTCGGCACGTTGGCCTTGATGAGGCCGGTGATGACGTCGACGCTCGGCCGCTGCGTGGCGAGGATGAGGTGGATGCCCGCCGCCCGCGCCTTCTGCGCGATGCGCGCGATCAGCTCTTCCACCTTCTTGCCGACCACCATCATCAGGTCGGCCAGCTCGTCGATGACGATGACGATCGTCGGCAGCTTGTCGAGCGGCTCGGGTGCATCCGGCGTGAGCGACAGCGGGTTGGGAATCTTCTCTTCCTTCTTCGCCGCCTCGTCGATCTTGTTGTTGTAGCCGGCGAGGTTGCGCACGCCGATCTTGCTCATAAGCTTGTAGCGGCGCTCCATCTCCGCCACGCACCAGTTGAGCGCGTGGCCAGCCTGCTTCATGTCGGTGACGACCGGCGCGAGCAGGTGCGGGATGCCTTCGTACACGCTCATTTCGAGCATCTTCGGGTCGATGAGGATGAGCCTCACCTGGTCCGGCGTCGCCTTGTAGACGAGCGACAGGATCATCGCGTTGATGCCCACCGACTTGCCCGAGCCCGTCGTGCCGGCCACCAGCAGGTGAGGCATCTTGGCAAGGTCGGCCACCACCGGCTTGCCGGCAATGTCCTTGCCGAGCGCCATGGTCAGGCGCGACGGCGCGTCGTCGTAGATGGTCGAGCCGAGGATCTCGCTCAGCCGCACGGTCTGGCGCTTGGGATTAGGCAGTTCCAGACCCATGGTGTTCTTGCCCGGGATCGTCTCGACCACGCGGATGCTCGTGAGCGTCAGCGCCCGCGCCAGATCCTTGGCCAGATTGACGATCTGTGCGCCCTTCACGCCCGTGGCCGGCTCGATCTCGTAGCGCGTGATGACCGGGCCGGGAAAGGCCGCCACCACCGTCGCCTCGACGCCGAAGTCTTTGAGCTTCTTCTCGATGAGGCGGGAGGTGAATTCGAGCGTGTCGGTGCTGACAAACTCCTGTGTCGGCGACGGCGGATCGAGCAGATCGACCGTCGGCAACGACGAATCGGACAGCTCGGCGAACAGCGGCTTCTGCGCCTCGCGCGCGACGCGCTCCGACTTCGGCGCCACGCCGACGGGCGCCCCGGGCACCGATGGCTCGAACGGCAGCGGGTCCGAGAGTTCCGGATCGATGTCGAGGTCGCCCACGGAAGGTTCGAGCCTCGGCGTCTCGATGACCGGAGGCCTGGTTTCCTTAGCCACCTCGAAATGCGCACGCTCGACAGCCACCATGGCCTCGCGCTCCTGTGCCGCCACCTCGCCCGCGCGACGGTCGCGCCGGGTTTCGATCCAGGCCCGCGCGCGCTCAATGCCATGCTCGACAGCCAGCCCGATTCGCTCGGAAACCTCCAGCCAGCTCACATGGAAATAGAACGAGAAGCCAATGAAGAAGGCCGTCAGCAGCGCGAGATACGCGCCGAAGTCACCGAACCAAGTCTGCGCATGACTCGCGATCGCACCGCCAAGCAAGCCACCCGCACCCGACGGTCCGGCACCCGTATACGGCAGATGCCAGCCGGCATCACGCCAGCGCAACGCCTCGTAGCCGGCACTCGCGCCCAGCAGCAGCAGGAAGGCCCCGGCCGACACCGCCAACTGACGGCGATCGGCCACCGGCGGGACTGCCTCGCCGCTCAACCTCGCACGTAGGCGCATCAGGCCGAGCAGCACATGGCGACCGCAGAGGAAACCCCACCACGCCACCGACACGCCAAACAAGTAGAGGAGAAGATCGGCCAGCCAGGCGCCGAACCGTCCCCCCTTGTTCAGCACCGGATTGCCCGTGTCCTGACTCCAGCCTGGATCGCCGGGATGGAAGGTGACGAGAATGGTAAGCAAATAGATGGCCAGCACCGCGAACACGATCCAGCGGGCCTCCGCGACCAGTTCGAGCAGATGCGCAGGCTCGGCATCGCCGGCCATCGGACGTTTGGGAATGAAGGCTTCGCCGCAGGCGGCGCTATTGGCCCGGCGGCGTGACGAGGGAGATGCAGCAGAAGGCATGAGACCGATTATAGGTCTCGCCCTGGAGGCCAAATGGCCGATCAGGCCGGTTCGCGCTCGTTGATGATGATCGTGCCGTCATCGCGCTCGACGAAATAGCCGTCGTTTTCGAGGTCTTTCATGACCCGAGAAACCATCTCGCGCGAAGCTCCGATCATCTTGGCGATTTCCTGGCGTGCCGGCAGCTTGTGGCGGACAACACGCTTGCCATCGATGAGTTCGGAGAAATCGAGCAGGACGCGCGCCACGCGGCCGTAGACATCGAGCAGCGCGAGCGTCTCGATCTTCTTGTCGGCCACGCGCAGACGGCGCACGAGGCCGCGCATGATGTTCATCGCCACCTCGGGGTTGCCGGCGAGATGGCGCCGGAAGTCATCCTTGCTGACGACGATGAAATGCGACTGTTCGATGGTGATGACCGATGCCGACGACGGATTATTGTCGATGAGGCTCATCTCACCGAAGAATTCGCCCGGCCCGAGCACGGCCAGAATGACTTCCTTGCCATCGGAATCAGCGATCTGCACCTTGGCGCGACCGGCGATGATGATGAACATGTTGTCAGCCGGCTGACCCTCGGTGACGATGACCCGGTTCTTCGGGAACGCCTTGCGCACGAGGGTGCGTGTGAGAAGTTCAAGCTGAACATCATCGAGGCCGTAGAAAAGCGGCACCCGGCGCAGCATCTCGACGTTGGTGGACATTGTGACCTGACGAAAACTCGAATACGGAAAGGTTCTATCTCGGCCTTTTATAATCAAAGGCTTGGCAAATGTCCATTCAATGCTCGACGTTTTGGACCCTCAGTGTGAAACGCCTTGCATGACGCAAGCGCGGCACTGATAAGACTTTCCCCGTATCGCATCGGAACAACATGGCGAATCAGAAACATTGCCGGGTATTGATTCTCGGCTCCGGACCTGCCGGCTACACCGCCGCCGTTTACGCGGCGCGAGCCAATCTCAATCCCGTGCTGGTGACCGGAATTGCGCAAGGCGGCCAACTCATGACCACGACCGAAGTGGACAATTGGCCTGCTGACCCCAAGGGCGTGCAAGGGCCGGAGCTCATGCAGCGCTTTCTGGAACATGCACAGCGTTTCAATACCGAAATCGTTTTCGATCATATCCACACCGTAAAGCTGCATGAAAAGCCGATACGGCTGATTGGCGACAGCAGCGAATACACTGCCGATGCACTGATTATCGCGACCGGAGCGAGCGCCCAATATCTTGGATTGCCTTCCGAAACCGCCTTCCACGGCCGCGGTGTTTCGGCTTGCGCCACCTGCGACGGCTTTTTCTATCGGCAGCGTGAGGTGTGCGTGGTCGGTGGTGGAAATACCGCAGTCGAGGAGGCGCTATACCTTTCCAACATCGCGAGTCGAGTTACTCTTATTCATCGGCGTGACAAATTCCGCGCAGAGCCGATCATGGTCGATACGCTCATGGAGAAGGTGCGAGAGGGCAAGATTGTCCTCAAGCTGCACAGCACCCTTGATGAAGTGCTAGGTGACGACAGCGGCGTGACTGGCGTGCGTATTCGCAGCACGCTCGACGGCAGCACCGAGGACATCGCACTGATGGGCGTGTTCATCGCGATCGGCCACAAGCCGAATACCGACATCTTCGAAGGTCAGCTCGAGATGAACGGCGGCTACATCAGCACCCGCGGCGGTCAGAACGGCATGGCGACGGCAACCAGCGTGCCCGGCGTGTTCGCGGCCGGCGATGTGCAGGACCACATCTACCGTCAGGCGATCACGTCGGCGGGCACCGGGTGCATGGCCGCGCTCGACGCCCAGCGCTATCTCGAAGCGCTCGACACGGGTCACTGACCACGGGACCGGGCATGACGGCGAAGCGGGTGAATTCGCTGGCGGAACTGGGCGGACTGCGCAAGGCGCTCGAAGCCGAGCAACGCGCCCGCGCCGAGGCCGAACGGCTGGCCCGTGAGGAAGCGGCGCGGCGCGATGCCGCCGCGCGCGAGTTCGAGCGGGCCGTCGGTGCGGTGACCCCGCTGCAACGGCCTCCGACGGCCGAGCATCCCCGTCCGCCGTCGGATCCCCAGCCGCGCCAGCGCGAGGCCGACGAACGCGCGGCGCTCGCGCAGACGCTATCCGACGATTTCGATCCGGCGTCGCTGCTCGAATCGGACGCCGACCTCGGCTGGCATCGCCAGACGCTCGGACCGGAAGTGGTGCGCAAGCTGCGGGGCGGGCACTGGGTCATCCAGGCCGAACTCGACCTGCACGGTGCACGCACCGACGAGGCACGCGAACTGTTGGGGGATTTCCTGCGTCAGTCACTGCGAAGCGGCCTGCGCTGCGTGCGGGTCGTGCACGGCAAGGGCCTGGGCTCGAAGGACCGGCAGCCGGTACTGAAGGGAAAGGTGAAACGCTGGTTGGTACAGCGCGACGAAGTCATCGCGTTCTGCCAGGCGCGTGCCCCGGATGGCGGGGCGGGAGCGCTGATCGTGCTGCTGCGCGCAACGCGCTGAGGGCATGACGAACCGGTGCGCGCGAGGTGGACCGGTGCCGAAACTCTGCCGGCGGACCGCCGGCCTTCGCGGATGCGGCCGATGCCGCCCGCCGCGCCGACCTGTCGGTCAGATGGCAGCCTCGTTGGTCTCGCCGGTGCGGATGCGGAGAACCTGCTCGACGCTCTGCACGAAGATCTTGCCGTCGCCGATCTTGCCGGTGCGGGCTGCGGCGATGATGGCTTCGATGATCGGATCGACCTTGTCGGCGGTGACGATCACCTCGACGCGCACCTTGGGCAGGAAGTCGACCAGATACTCGGCGCCGCGATACAGCTCAGTGTGGCCCTTCTGGCGACCGAAGCCCTTGACGTCGGTGACGGTGAGGCCGGTGACACCGACCACAGCGAGCGCCTCGCGGACTTCCTCGAGCTTGAACGGCTTGATGATCGCGATGATCTTTTTCATGTTGGTTCTCCGGAGGGGAATGATCTGGGCGGACATGGAGGGTTGGCGGCGTCCCGCCTCTGGATGCACGACTGCGCCGGAGTATGCCCTGTCAGCCCTCTTTCATTCCCGCTAGTTGGCATCGGCGCCAACGTGGAATGACGATGACGTCCGATCCTTGTGCGTCGATGCGACGCACGGCGGCCAGCAGGCGGTCGATGACGTCCGGTTCGTAGCCGCCCGCGCGGATGCGGCCCTCGGGTTCGGACGCGTCGAGTTCGAGCGTCAGAATGGCATCGACGATGTCGCAGGGCGGCAGCGGCGAGCCGCCGGCATCGCGCAGGCTGGCACGGGCGACGAGCTGCAGGTCGCGCGGGATGTCGGCCAGGCCCTGCTCCATCAGCCAGCGCGCGAGCCGGATGACTTCGCCGCGATAGAGGTTGCCGAGCGGCGCGAGACGGCGCGGGACGACGGCTCCCGCAGCAGCCGCTCCGACGCCGGACGACACATCACCCCGGGCCGTCGGAACGGGACGCGCACCGACGGCAAGGCTGCTTCGGTCGGCCGGGAGCAGCAGCGTCGGAGCGACATCGGCGGCATCGGCGGCATCGGTGGGCAAGCCGTCCTCGCCGTGCCTGATCGAGCGCGCAGCGACCGTGCCGGCATCGAACGCCTCAGCGCACAGCGCTCTCAGCACCGCCGCGCCGATGTCGCCGTCATCCGCCAGCCGCGCCGTGCCGCGCACGCGCTCGCGCAGGAAGGCGATCAGCAGCCGGTGCCATTGCGCCTCGGGCGCGAGCAGCGGCGCCACGACGCCCCGGCGCAACGCGAGATGACGGTCGTCGGCAGGCCCGGCTGGGTCCAGTTCGACCAGCGCGAGCGCCGGCGTCGCCAGCGGCAGCCGCACCTGCTGACGGCCGTAGGCATCGAGCGCGAACGAGGCGCCGGCAAACCGCAACCGGTCGTCGCCGCCGACCGCGTTCGCGCACAGCAGCGGCAGGCGCAGCCGTGCCGCGACCTCGGCGGGTACCCGCTCGCACGAGTCGAGTTCGTCGATGAAGGCCGGCCAGGCCGCTGGCGTCAACAGCAGTTCGGCGCCCGCGAGCCGGGGCGCGAGCACTGCAACCGAAGTCTCGATCGGCGCCACCCCCGCGATGCCTTCTGCCAGCGCGAAGAATTCGTCGGGAAACACGATCGCCACCGTCACGCCCGGCAGCGCGACGCGGCGCGGCTCGTCGCTGCCGTCATGCAGCCGCGCCAGCTCGCGTCCGCCGAGCAGGACGCTGCCGCCCCCCCGGCAGCCGAGCACCACGGCGAGGTCGGGCCAGTCGGCCAGCGCCGCGCGCAGGCGCTCGGGCGGCCCGTCCGGGCACGGACCCTGCACGGTTGCCTCAGGGAGCAGCACGATGTCGGCTTTGCACGCCGCCGCCTCGCGGCAGGCCGCGATGGCGCGGTCGAGCGTGCCGTCGGGATCGTCGGGCACGCAACCAATCTGGGCGAGCGCGATCTTCAGCGTCATGCGGCACCGCCGCGGGCTTCGGAACACCACAGGCACATTGGCCGGACTGCGCCGGCCGGGAAGGACTCGATCGCCATGAGCGTCGCGATGCAAACCGGGAATGCGGACGATGGTACGCGGCTGGTCGCCGACCTCGCCGAGATCGGCGCCGAGCGCTGGAATGCGCTGGTGCGGACGGCAACCGGGCGGCTCCACCCAGCGCTGCGGCATGAGTATCTGCACGCCTTCCATGAAAGCGGCAGCGCGTCGCCCGCCACCGGCTGGGAGCCCGGCTATCTCACGCTCTGGCGTGGCGGCGAGCTGGTGGGCGCGGCCCCGCTCTACCGCAAGCACCACTCTTGGGGCGAGTACGTGTTCGACTGGGCCTGGGCCCAGGCCTACGACCGTCACGGCCTCGACTACTACCCCAAGCTGCTGTGCGCGATCCCGTTCACGCCGGTGGGCGCGCCCAAGCTGCTCGCGGTCGATGCCGACACCCGCGCCGAACTGGCCCGCGCGCTGCTGCGGCATGCGCAGGAAAGCGGGCTGTCATCGCTGCACCTGCTGTTCACCGATGCCGAGGAATCCGCCCTGCTCGACCAAGCCGGCCTGCTCAGGCGCGGCAACGTGCAGTTCCACTGGCACAACCCGGGCTGGGCCGGCTTCGATGACTACCTCGCCAGCCTCGCCCAGCCCAAGCGCAAGAAGATCCGTGCCGAACGACGCCAGGTCGCGGCGGCCGGCGTGAGCTTCGAGCGCCTGACCGGCGCCGACATCACGCCGGAGGATTGGGCCTTTTTCCATCGCTGCTACGTCAACACCTACCGCGAGCACAATTCGCGGCCCTATCTGAACCTCGAATTCTTTGCCCGGCTTGGCGCCACCATGAGCGAGCAGGCGCTGCTCGTCATCGCCCGCCACGGCGGCCAGCGCGTCGCCGCCGCGCTCAACCTGTTCGACGCCGACACGCTCTACGGCCGCTACTGGGGCGCGCTCGCCCACATCCCCTGCCTGCATTTCGAGGCCTGCTACTACCAGGCGATCGAGTTCTGCATCGAGCGCGGCATCAGGCATTTCGAGGGTGGCGCTCAGGGAGAACACAAGCTCGCGCGCGGATTTCTCCCGACGGAGATGCGGAGCTTTCACTGGCTTGCGCATCAGGAATTCTCCGATGCCGTCCAGCGCTATCTGGAACGCGAATCGGCCGGCATCGAGCGCTACATCGACGAACTCGAAGCGCATGCCCCCTTTCGTCAAACCGATAAATTCGACCGCCCGGCGGCTGATGCAAGCCCTTGAACCGACAGGCGAAACTTCGGCTTATTGCGGCGGGTGAGAGAAATGTGCCCGCCTATAATCGGTCGCCATGAATGCAGCGAGCGGCGCGATTCCCCTGCCCGACGTCATGACGATCGGGCGCTTCCGGATCGAGCGGGCCCTAGGGGTCGGCTCGATGGGAACCGTCTATCTCGCGCATGACCCGGTGCTGCATCGCGCGCTCGCCATCAAGACGCTGAGCGTGCATCTCGCGCCCGCCGAGGCGCGGGTGTTCGAGGACAGCCTGCTGAACGAGGCGCGCGCCGTCGCCCGGCTCAACCATCCGCACATCATCACCGTGTACGACGCCGGTCGTTCGGACGGCGTGCCCTACATCGCGATGGAACGGCTCGACGGCCAGGAGCTGAAGCAGCGGCTCCAGCGCGACACGCCGATGCCGCTGCGCGAGTTTCTCGAACTGTTCACGCGCGTGGCCGACGCGCTCGACTATGCCCACCGCCACGGCATCGTCCACCGCGACATCAAGCCGGCCAACATCTTCCTCACGACCAAGTCGGGGCCGAAGGTGCTCGATTTCGGCATCGCCCAGGCGGCGTCGCTCGGCCAGCCGGTGGCGCAGCGCGGGCGCGGCGCGCTGGTGGGCACGCCCAACTACATGTCGCCCGAGCTGATCCAGGGCCGGCCGCTCGACGGCCGCTCGGATGTGTTCTCGCTCGGCGTCGTGATGTACGAGGTGCTGACGGGCCGGCTGCCGTTCAGCGGCCGCACGCTCGACGAGCTGACGCAGAACATCGTCGGCGCCCCGATCGCGCCGCCTCAGACGCTCAATCCCGAGGTGCCGATCGAGATCGCGGCCATCGTGTCGCGTGCGCTCGCCCGCCAGCCCGAACAGCGCTATCCGGATGCGCGCGCCCTCGCCAGCGATCTGCGCCACCAGCTCGAACGGCTGGATGTGCAGCGGCTCGTCAACCGCATCGGCGCCGCCCTGCCTGACTCGGTAGTGCGCACGCCGACGCGACGCCGCAGCCTCGCACTCGCGACCGCGCTGATGGTGGCGGCCGGCGTGGCGCTGTGGCAGTCGGGGCGCGAAAGCTCGTCGGGCGCGACGACCGCGACACCGCCGCAAACCGGCGCGACGGCCGGCGCACGCCAGCCCATCCCGGCACCGGCACCGGCGACCTCGCCGCCGAGCGAGCCCGGCTCCACCGATGGCACGGCTGCGGTGCATGCCGGACGCGATGGTGCCCCGCCGGCGCCGACCGCCACGGCGGCGCCGGTCACCACAGCCGCCGGAGCCGACCCGGCGCCCCGCCCGCCCGAGCCGGCCACAGGCGCCGCGCTTCCCGCCACGGCCGGCGCCCAGGCCAATCCGCAGGCCGCGCCCTCGGCCCCGCCACCGTCGAGCCTGCCTGCCGGCCCTGTGGTCGGCGCCGCGCCCACCCCAAACACCGCCGCCACCCCGGCCAGCGCCGCCCCGCGCGCGCTGCCGCCGCCGTCCGTCCCCAGCGTCACCGGCCTCGCGCCCGACGCGCTTCCGCCCACGAGCGCCGCCGGCACCCGCGATCCGCCGCGGGTTGTCGCCGGCCTGCCGGCCGAGCCGGCAAAGGCCCCGTCCGCCAGCCGCGCCGCGCGGTCGGCGCCAGCGCCCGTCCGCCCGGCGGTGCGCGACCTGCCCGCGCCCGCGCCGGCCGTCATCGCCGGCACACTTGAAGTCGCGGTCAGCCCCTGGGGTGAAGTCTTCATCAACGGTCAGTCGCGCGGTCTGACGCCGCCGCTGTCGTCGCTCAAGCTGGCGCCGGGCAGCTACAGCATCGAGATCCGCAACGGCGACTTCCCGACCTACCGCACGAGCGCCGACATCCAGTCCAACGGCACCACCCGCATCCGTCACAAGTTCTGACCGTGCATCGACACACTTCCGCCCCGGCGCGTCGCAGGCGTCCGGAGGCTCGCGCGGCGCTCGCCGCCAGTCTCGTCGCGCTCGCCCTGTCGGCGTGCGCCGTCATCAATCCGCCGCCGCCTTCCGTCACCGAGATGCTCGCGCGCCCGGCCGAGCAGGCGCTGCTCACCGGCATGCGCCTGTACGACGACGGCGACTATCCCGCCGCCGAGCGCGAACTCGAACGCTCACTGGTGCTCGACCTGCGCGCCCCGCGCGACAAGGCCACGGCGCAGAAGTACCTCGCCTTCATCTACTGCACCTCGGGCCGCGAAAGCGCCTGCGAATTGGCCTTCCGCGCCGCGATCGACGCCGATCCGCGCTTCGCGCTCAGCCGCGCCGAGGAGGGCCATCCCGCCTGGGGGCCGGTGTATCGCCGGGTGCGAGGCACGGCGCCCGCCGCCGGCATCGAGATGCCGGTCGTGCCGCCGGCAATGCCGCGCAGAGCCGGCACGCCCTAGCCCTGCGGCGTGCCGGCAAGAAAAGACGGCGAACTCCCGAGGAGGAGTCCGCCGTCCGGCACTGCCATTGCCGCCCGCGTGGGGGCGGCGCCGCATCACTCGGCCTTGTAGTTCTTGAGACCGTCGAGGATTTCGCCGTGGGCGGCTTCCTTGTCGTCCCAGCCCAGCACCTTGACCCACTTGCCGGCTTCGAGATCCTTGTAGTGCTCGAAGAAATGCTGGATCTGCTTCAGGCGGATTTCCGGCACGTCCTTGATGCCCTGCCAGTGCGTGAACAGCGGGCAGATCTTGTCGACCGGCACGGCCAGCAGCTTGGCGTCCACGCCGCCTTCGTCTTCCATGCGCAGCATGCCGACCGCGCGGCAGCGCACGACGACGCCCGGCAGCAGCGGGAACGGGGTGTGCACGAGCACGTCCACCGGATCGCCATCGCCCGCGAGCGTCTGCGGGATGTAGCCGTAGTTCGCCGGATAGTGCATGGCGGTCATCATGAAGCGGTCGACGAACAGCGCGCCCGAGTCCTTGTCGACTTCGTACTTGATCGGGTCGGCGTTCATCGGAATCTCGATGACGACGTTGAAATCTTCGGGCAGGGACTTGCCGGCGGGGATTTTGTCGAAGCTCATGGGATGGCTTTGCAGTGGTAGTGAATCGGGTTCGGCGGAACTGGAATCCGGATCGCGGATGGCGCGCGACGGGCGAAGACGGCTTCCCGGAGGAGCGCCCGTCGCTCGCTGGCGCGGGTCTGTTCTGGTGGCTGCGGGCCGGATCGGATGGATCGCATCGGCCGGCCCGGTTGCGAGGCGCGCGGATTATAGCCAGCACGTTTTGCATCGCAGGAAGCTTCGACAGGCAGCGTCGAGGCCGGTCCGGCAGGCAGCCTGCGGGATAATCGGGCGGCGCGCTTACGTGAACTTTGCCCGCAAAAGCCCGGCCAAGGAGGACGAATGCCGCGCTTCTCCCGGCATTGAAGCCTGCACGCCACGCCTTCACCTGTTCCGTACTACTTCACAGCATCGGATTCCGCCATGAGCAGCACAACCATCGCCACCTTCCAGCAGGACGTCATCGAAGCCTCGCTGCAGCAGCCCGTGCTCGTGGACTTCTGGGCGCCGTGGTGCGGCCCCTGCAAGACGCTCGGCCCGATGCTCGAACGTCTCGAAGCCGAATACGCCGGCCGCTTCAAGCTCGTGAAGATCAATTCCGACGAGAACCCCGAGCTGTCGCAAGCCTTCCGCATCCGCTCGATTCCGTATGTAGTCGCGTTTTCCGGCGGCCGGCCGGTCGACCAGTTCATGGGCGCGGTGAGCGAAGGCGAGCTGCGCCAGTTCATCGAGCGGCTGGTGCCGAATCCGAGCGACGTCGAGCACGCCAAGGCGCGCGACCTGCTGGAGCAGGGCGACGTCGAGGGCGCGATCGAGGCGCTGCGCACCGCGCTTGCGCTCGACCCGGCCAACGACATGCCGCGCCTCGACCTGATCGGCCTGCTGCTCGACAAGGGCGACGCCAACGGCGCCGAGGGTCAACTCGCGGCGCTGTCGCCGCGCACCAAGTCCGACCCCGAGTTCGCGCCGCACATCCAGGCGTTGCAAACCCATCTCGACGCGCTCAAGCAGCAGAACGCCCTGCCCGCCGCACCCGAACTGGAGGCGCGCATCGCCGCCAACGGCCGCGATCTCGATGCGCGCAAGGAGCTGGCCCAGCTGTACATCTCCCACCAGGCTTGGGAGCAGGCGCTGGAGCAGCTGCTGGAAATCGTGCAGGCCGACCGCGCCTTCGACGAGGACTACGGCCGTCGCACGATGATCCAGGTGTTCGACCTCGCGGCAGACAACGCGCCGCTCGTGAGCCGTTTCCGCCGCGCGCTGTCGTCGGCAATCCTCAAGTAATCAGACGGCGGCCTCGCGCGCCGCCATATCCAGCAGCCAGCCCGCCGCCGCAAGGCCGACCGTCGCGGTGACATGCATGGCCGAGCCGTAGCCGGCGCAGGCCAGCGCCGCGCCGGGCGCGCAGGCGGCCACCGGAGCGGCGGCGGGCGGTTCATCCACGAACACCGCCATCACGCCGAAGGCCGTTACTTTCTTCGCGCCGCCGGCCGGAAAGCCGTGTTCCTTGCGCAGCTTCGTGCGCAGCCGCGCGAGCAGCGGGTCGTTGCGCACCCGCGCCAGATCGTCGATACGCACCGCCGTGGCGTCACGCTTGCCGCCCGCCGCGCCGCAGACGATCAGCTTCAGTCCCGCCTTGCGCGCATGCGCGGCGAGCGCCGTCTTGGCCTTGATGTCGTCGATGCAGTCGAGCACCGCGTCGCAGCCGGCGGTGATTTCGGCGAGGTTGTCGGGCGTCAGGAAGTCATCGACCGTTTCCACCGCACAGCCGGTGCCCATCGCCGCGATGCGCGCGGCCATCGCCTCGACCTTCGCGCGGCCGACCTCGGCTTCCAGCGCATGCACCTGACGGTTGATGTTGGAGTCGGCGATGTGGTCGAGATCGACCAGCCGCAGCGTACCGACGCCCGAGCGCGCGAGCGCCTCGGCCGCCCACGAGCCCACGCCGCCGATGCCGATGACGCCCACCCGCATCGCGTCGAGCCGCGCGGCGGCGGGCGCGCCGTAGAGCCGCGCGATGCCGCCGATGCGGCGCGCCCGCAAGTCCTCATGGTCGGCTGCGGCTTCGGCGGACGTGGCTTGGGCGGCTGGCGCGTCGGCCCGATCGGCGACGGCATCCGCCGGGGCCGCGCCAGTCGCATCGCCACTGAGGGCCGGTGCGGGATGCACGGCGGAGGGCGGCGCGATCCCTGCTTGGAGGGCGGGTGCTGCCGGATTCTGGTCAGTCATCGGTGCTTCGCGGGTCGTGGCTTGCGGGGGCGGGATTGTCCCAAATGCCGCCGGACGCCGCCGCTCATCGCGGTTTCGAGCACCGGTCGGCGCGTCGGCGGCGACCTACAATCCGATGGCCGTTTCGCCCACGCGCGCCTTGCACCGTCATGTCAGACCGTCTCGATCACGCCTTCGTCCCCGCCGCCGAGCCGCCAGCCCGGCGCGATGACGACGCGCCGCCCTGCGAACCGGCCGCGCGGCATGACGCCGCCCCGGCCACGCCCGCCTTCCCGCCCGCCACCGCGCCGCTCGACCTCACACGCATCGGCGCCCTCATCGCCGCCACGCCGATCTGGGACGACACCCGGCTCGGCGCCAGCATCGACGCCACGCTCGACGGCTGGGATGGAGCGAGCGATGTCTGGGTCTTCGCCTATGGCTCGCTGATCTGGAAGCCAGAATTCGCCCACATCGAAGCGCGCCGCGCGCGGGTGCACGGCCTGCATCGCCGACTCTGCCTGTGGAGCACGCTGACGCGCGGCACCTGCGCCGCACCGGGCCTCGTGCTCGGGCTTGACGCCGGCGGCAGTTGCGACGGCGTGGCCTACCGCCTGCCGGCGCGCGACGTGCGCGACGCCTTCACCCGGCTGTGGCAGCGCGAGATGAAGCGTGGCAGTTATCTGCCCGTGTTCCTGCGCACACGCACCGAGCGCGGCCCGATCAGTGCCCTTGCCTTCGCCATAAACCGCGAGCTGCCCTGCTATGCCGGCCATCTCGGCGACGCCCAGGTGGCCGAGGTGCTGCGCCGCGCCGCCCATGGCCGCTGCGGCAGCAGCCGCGACTACGTGCTGCACACGGTCGCGGCGCTGCGCGGCCACGGCATCCACGATGCCGGGCTGGAGCGGGTCGCCGCGCTGCTCGGCTGACGCGAGCCCCTCCGGCCGCTTGGGCCGCGATGGCCGCTTGGGCCACTTGGGCCACTTGGGCCGCTTGGGCCACTTGGGCCACTTGGGCCGCTTGGGCCGCTTGGGCCGCTTGGGCCGCTTGGGCCGCTTGGGCCGCTTGGGCCGCGATGGTCGCGACCGTCCGGGCCGACAGCGGCCGCAGCGCGGCCGGCGAGCCACGTCGCCCCAGCATGTTTGCGTGAAGCGTGACGGCTGTTTCAGCCGAGGTGATTTCCCGATTGGTCGCGCAACATGCGCGCAACCAAGCTTGCGCGGCCGGCGCCGACCGCGCCCATCGCAGGCGCGCGCCGCCCGCGGCGCCACATCCGGCGCGCCGGCCATCCAGGGAGATCGATTCATGAAGAACAGGCTTTGGCTCGCGCTCATCGCCCCGCTCGCGCTAGGCGCGTGCTGGGAGGTCGATGGCAACGACAACGACCTCAACAGCAAGCCAAGCTGGCTCGGCAGCGTCAGCACCGCCAGCTACGACGGCGGCAGCGACGACCTGCTCACCGCCGGCCTCGGCAAGGACGGCCTCGCGGGCGCGGCGCCCGGCTATGCCAATGCCGCCTCACCCACCGCCGCCGAGATCCGCAAGAACACGATCTACGTGAACTACCGCGCGCTGGTGGACATGACCACCAACGGCGGCTACGGCCGGCTCTGGGGCCCGAACATCGACCTCGAAGGCAATGACACGCTGGGCGCGGGCAAGATCGCCGGGACCGAATCGCTCGCCTTCGCCGACGACGGCAACGGCGCGCAGAACGTGACGGTCATGGTCCAGATCCCCGCCAGCTTCAGCAAGGCGAACCCCTGCATCGTCACTGCCACCTCGTCCGGCTCGCGCGGCGTGTACGGCGCGGTGTCGGCGGCCGGCGAATGGGGCCTCAAGCGCGGCTGCGCCGTGGCCTATACCGACAAGGGCAGCGGCAACGGCGCGCACGAACTGGGCAGCAACACGGTCACGCTCATCAACGGGCTCACGGCCAATGCGACGACGGCCGGCAAGGACAGCCTGTTCACCGCCGACATCACCAGCGCCCAGCGCAGCGCGTTCAATACCACCTGGCCCAACCGCTATGCCTACAAGCATGCGCATTCGCAGCAGAACCCGGAGAAGGACTGGGGCAAGTCGACGCTGCGCGCGATCGAATTCGCGCTCTACCAGCTCAACGAGCTGAAGGGGGATCGCAACAGCGACAACAAGGCGCTGCGCACCTTCACCGCCGCCAACACGACGGTGATCGCGTCATCGGTGTCGAACGGCGGCGGCGCGGCGCTGGCGGCGGCCGAGCAGGACACGTCCGGCCTCATCGACGCGGTGGTCGTGGGCGAGCCGCAGGTGTACGTCAACCTGCCGGCGGGCGTGAGCATCGCGCGCAACGGCGTGACGGTGCCGAGCGCGGGCCGGCCGCTCTACGACTACGTGACGGTCGCCAACCTCATGCAGCCCTGCGCGGCCTGGGCGGCAGCGGCCAGCGGTTCGCCGTTCCAGGCATCGGTCACGCAAGCCGATGCCCAGGCGCGCTGCGCGGCGCTCGTGGCGGGCGGCTACATCAGCGGCGGCAGCTTCGCCGCGCAGTCGGCGGCGGCGCTCGCGGCGCTGCACGCGGCCGGCTGGGAGAGCGAGAGCGATCTGCTGCATGCCTCGCATTTCGCGCTGAGCGCGACCCAGGCCGTGGCCGTGACCTATGCCAACGCCTACAGCCGCTCGTCGGTGCTCGACAACCTGTGCGACTACAGCTTCGCCACCGTCGACAGCAACGGCAGGCCGGCCGCGCCCGCCGCCTCGCCGATGCCGACGATCTTCGCCAGCGGCAACGGCGTGCCGCCGTCGTCCACGGTCAACCTGGTGCTCAACTCGGCCACCGGCGGCCCGATCCGCCACTACCTCGCCAACGGCGATTTCGGCTACGTGGGCGCGGACTGCCTGCGCACGCTGTGGACCGGCAATTCGGCGCTGGCCCAGCGCGTGAAGGCCGGCGTGGCCGAGATCCGCCTGACGGGCAACCTGCACGGCAAGCCGGCGCTGATCGTGCAGGGCCGCTCCGATGCGCTGGTGCCGGTCAACCATGCCTCGCGCGCCTATCTGGCGGCGAACAAGTCGGTGGAAGGCGCGAGCAGTAAGCTGAGCTACATCGAGGTCACGAACGGCCAGCATTTCGACGGCTTCCTGGGGCTGGCGGGCTTCGACACGCGCTTCATTCCCGTCCACTACTACAACCTCCAGGCGCTCAACCTCATGTGGGCGAAGCTCAAGTCGAACGCCGCGCTGCCGGTGTCGCAGGTGGTGCGCGCAACGCCGCGCGGCGGCTCGGACGGCGCGGCGCCAGCGCTCACGACGGCCAACCTGCCGGCCATCTCCAGCTCGGTGGACGCGGGCAACCTCATCAGCTTCAGCAACAACCGGCTGAACGTGCCGAACTGAAGCTGCGCCGTCAGAGCAGGACCGGCCGATCGGGCAGCTCGTTGGGATTGCCCGGCCGCGCCGGCGCTACCTCGGCCAGCGCGTCGTGGATGGCGCCAAGGCCGACCTCGGCGCCGCCACGCCAGTCGGCCCGCGCGAAGCTGGCCTGCATCGCGGCGCAGATCCCGGCCCAGCGGGCCGCGCCGACGGCGGCCGCCACGCCCCGGTCGGCAACGATCTCCACCGCCCGGTCGGCCAGCCCGACGTAGACGAGCACGCCGGTATTGCGCTCGGTGTCCCAGACGCCGAGCCGCGCGAACAGCGCCGCCGCCCGCGCGCGCGGCGAGGTGCCGGCGAGCAGCTCGGCCAGCGGCAGGCCGCCCTCGATCACGAAACGCAGCTCACCCTCATGCCGACGCTCGCCGGCGGCGATGCTCGCGGCGATCGCGTCGAGCACGGCCGCGTCCAGCGCGCGCCGCACGCGCCACGACGGCCAGGCCAGATGGCGCAACAGCCGGCGCCAGCGCGAAATCGTCATCGCCATCTCAATCCCAGGAACCGGACGCGCCACCGCCCGAGAAGTCGCCACCACCGCCCGAGCTGAAGCCACCGCCATCACCGGAACCCGAACTCCAGCCCGAGCTGCCTGACGAGCCGCCACCAATCACCACCGGCAGGCCGCCACCCCAACCACCGCCGCCCCGACCGCTTCCGATGGCCAGCACCAGCATCAGCACGAACAGCCCGGCCGCGAGCGCCAGCACGAGCGAGAGGCCGACAACGAGCGCACCGGCCATCACGCCACCGCCGGCGAGCAGCGCGCCGAAGCGGCCGAAGATGGCCTTCAGCACCACGCCGCCAATCAGGCCGGCCAGGAACATCGGCAGCAGCAGCGGCGCAAGGTCGGATGCGGCGCGGCGCGCCGCATCCGGTTCCGCCGTGCCCGATCCGTCCGCGCCCTGGCCCGGCGTCAACCCCTCGGCCTCGATGCGCTCGAAGATCGCGTCGAGCGCGCCGTCGATGCCGCCGTAGAAGTCGCCCTTCGAGAACGCCGGCCCGAGGCGCTCGCGGATGATCCGCGCCGCCGCCGCATCGGGCACCGCGCCTTCGAGCGCGCGCGCCACCTCGATGCGCACCCGCTTGTCGTCGCGCGCGACGATGAGCAGCAGCCCGTCGCCTTCCGTCTTGCGGCCGAGCTTCCAGGCCTCGCCCAGCCGGTTGCCGAACATCTCGATCGGCTCCGGCTTCGTGCTCGCCAGCATGACCACCGCGATCTGGCTGCCATGAGCCAGTTCGAACCCGGCCAGCTTGTGGTCGAGCGCCTCGCGCTGGGCCGGCGTGAGCGTGCCCGTCGTGTCGGTCACGCGCGCGAGCGGCGGCAGCGCGACGAGTTCCTGCGCGAAGGCGGCCGGCAGCGCCAGCAGGACGGCCAGCAAGATGGCCCAGGCGCGGGCGAGCCATGCGCCTGCCAACTGCCGCCCGGGTCGCCCGCCGGGCCGTGCCGCCGCTCCGACAGGACCCAGATCGCCAGACGCCCGCACAAGCCATAACGCCTTCACGTGCATGGCGCCGGCCTTACTTGCCGCCGCCGAAATCCACCGTCGGCGGCCGGCTCGCCGCCGCCTCGTCGGCCACGGTGAACTGCGGCTTCTCCTTCGCGCCCGCGAGCGTGGCGCCCAGCTTGTTCTGGAGCAGCGCGATCGTGGTGTTGTACTGGGCCACGGCGTCGATGTAGCGCTTGCGCGCGATGGCGATGCGGTTCTCGGCGCCTTCGAGCTGGGCGCGCAGGTCCTGGAAGGCGGCGTTGGCCTTGAGGTTGGGATAGTTCTCGCTCACCGCCAGCAGCCGCGACAGCGCGCCACCGAGCTGGCTCTGCGCCTGCTGGAAGCGCGCGAAGGCGGCCGGATCGTCAAGCGTCTCGGGCGACACGTTCAGCCGGCCCACCGAGGCGCGCGCATCGGCGATGCGCGTCAGCGTCTCCTGCTCGAAGTTGGCCTCGCCCTTGACCGTCGCCACCATGTTCGGGATGAGGTCGGTGCGGCGCTGATACTGGTTCAGCACCTCGGCCCAGGCCGCCTTCACCGCCTGATCCTGGCGCTGCACATCGTTGTAGCCGCAGCCGCCGAGCAGAAGGCCGGCGAGCACCGCGAACACGAGCCAAAGACGCGAAACCATGTTTCCTCCGTGAAAGCGGGCCGGTCGGTGGCCCGGGATGCGACCGCCGGCATCGTCATCGCAGGCGGGGCGAAGGGCAAGCGGCGGGGCGCCATCCCGCGCGCACGCCGGAGTAGCCAAAGCGGTACGGCCCACCCGGGCGCGGGCCGACGCCGCCACCTGCTTGCCGACCGTCAAGCCCCCGTCGAACCCGACTCCTACAATCGGATCGAAGTCTGCCGACCGGACCGGCACCAGCCGTCGCGCCTCGCCGCACTCCGGCCTCAGTGCCGACTTCCGATCGGCAGCCCCCGTACCTCCGCAACACCGAAAGCACGCCATGACCACGCCTCTCAGCCTCGCCGACATCCGCACCGACTACGCGCGCGCCGCGCTCGACGAGGCCGCCGTCCATGCCGATCCGCTCGCGCAGTTCGCGCAATGGTTCGCCGAAGCCCAGCGCGCCGAAATCCCCGAGCCGAACGCGATGACGCTCGCCACGATCGGCCTCGACGGCCGGCCCAAGTCGCGCGTCGTGCTCGTCAAGGGCCTCGACAACGGCTTCAGCTTCTTCACCAACTACACGTCGAACAAGGGCCGCGAACTGGCCGCCAATCCGTTCGCGGCGCTCCAGTTCCACTGGGTGCAGCTGGAGCGGCAGGTGCGCATCGAGGGCAAGGTCGAAAAGCTCTCGCCCGCCGAATCCGACGCCTACTACCACTCGCGGCCGGTCAATTCGCGCCTCGGCGCCTGGGCCAGCCCGCAAAGCCAGGTGATTCCGGACCGCGCCTTTCTCGAAGCGCGCGAGGCCGAATACCGCGTCAGGCTCGGCGACAGCCCGCAGCGCCCCGAGCACTGGGGCGGCTACCGCCTCGTGCCCGACGTGATGGAGTTCTGGCAGGGCCGCCCCTCGCGCCTGCACGATCGGCTGCGCTATGTGCGCGAGGCCGGCGGCTGGCGCATCGAGCGGCTCGCGCCCTGAAGCAGGCCGCTCAGCGCCGCCGCAGTTCGGAAAACTTGTCGCGGAACTTGGCCACCTTGGGCGCGACCACGAACTGGCAGTAAGGCTCGTGGCCATTGGCCGCGAAATAGCCCTGGTGATAGTCCTCCGCCGGCCAGAAGCGCGGCGCGGGCGACAACTCGGTCACGATCGGCCGGCGCAGTTCGGCAGCCAGCTCGCGGATGACGGCCTCGGCCGTCGCGCGTTGCTCGTCGGAATGGAAGTAGACGACCGAGCGGTACTGCGTGCCCACGTCATTGCCCTGGCGGTTGAGCGTGGTCGGATCGTGCACCGCGAAGAACACTTCCAGCAGCTCGCGGTAGCTGACCTTGCTCGGGTCGAAGCGCACCCTGACCACCTCCGCGTGGCCGGTACGGCCGCTGCACACGTCGCGGTAGGTCGGATGATCGACATCGCCGCCGGCATAGCCCGACTCGACGCCGAGCACGCCCGCCGCCTCGACGAACACCGCCTCGATGCACCAGAAGCAGCCGCCACCCAGGGTTGCGATTTCCTCGCCTGCCATCGCCTCGCTCATTGCTGTCTCCTCCCCTTGCGCGGGCCGGACGGTTTGTTCCACCCGGAAGCCGTGACCCGTCTTGGATGAATTTTCATATATGATGGTTCCTAGGTATATCGCCACGCGGAAGTTTCAAGTCCCTGACGCGACGCCCTGGAGCCGAGATGAGTCGCAAACGTACCCGCTTCGTCGATGATTTTCTTTCGTCGCTGCTGACGCGGGCGAGCCATGCGATTTCGTCGGAGTTTCTCAGGGAAGTCGAGAAGCAAAAGCTTGCACCTACCGAGTGGCGCGTGCTCGCGACGCTGTCGGACGGCGACGGCCTGACGATCGGACAACTCGCCGAGATCGTCATGGCCAAGCAACCGACTGTCACGAAGATCATCGACCGCATGTCGATGCAAGGGCTGGTCGAGCGCAAGACCGGCGAGATCGACAAGCGCCAGACCACGATCTTCACCACCGACGCCGGTAAGGAACTGGTGCGCGACCTGCTGCGCCGCGCGCGCATGGCCGAATCGGCGGCGCTGCGCCAGTTTTCCGACGACGAGATCGACACCCTCAAGAAATTGCTGCGCCGCATGATCGACGGCGAATGACGCTCATGGCCCTCACCGCATTCCAGCTCGAAGTCGTCGGCTATCTCGCCGCGCTGTGCACCACAGGCGCCTTCGTGCCACAGGCACTGCTCACCTGGCGCACACGACGCGCCGACGGTGTGTCGCTCGGGATGTATTCGATCTTCACGACCGGCGTGGCGCTGTGGCTGGCCTATGGCGTGATGATTGGCTCCTGGCCGGTGACGATCGCGAATGCGGTGACGCTGGGACTCGCGCTGTTCATTCTCGGAATGAAGCTGCGCTTCGGCTGACGGCCCCTCTGGTCGGAGGCCCGGTCTTGAAGAAGAAGGCCCGTCCGGGCTGAAGCCGCGCCGTGGATGACGGCAGCGTTCGGCGATGAGGCCGCCTCGGCCGGGCACGGTGAACGGTCAGCCGTTGAAGGCAGCCCGGCGCAGGCGGTCGGCCACTGCCGCCCAGTCCTCGCCCACGGGCAGGTGCTCGATGGCCAACCGGGCGGCGCCGGAGCCGTCCATCGCATGCAACCAGGCGTACAGGCCGTGGGCGAAGGCGGCGGGATCGCGCGGCGCCGCCACCTGCCAGGCCCAGTCGCCGGCGGGCACGTCGAAGGCTAGGAGCGCCCAGTCGGCCGGATCGGCAATGGCGCGAATCTCGTCGGACGACATCAGCCGCAGTGGCTTGCGCGGGGCGTAATGCGAATCGAGCGAGCCCGACACCCTGGGCGCGGGCGCGGATGCAGACGCGGCAACGGGTGCCGGCACCGGCTCGCCGCACGTGGCCGGGGCTCCGGCCTTCGCGTCCGGGTCGCCGGCGGAAGCCACCGAATGCGGTCTCCCGGCGTTGGCCGCGAGCCGCGCCGCGACCGACGCGATCCGGGCCGGCGTGATCGCGCCGGGCCGCAGCACGACCGGCGCGCCGCGCGTGAGATCGACGATCGTCGATTCGATTCCGACCTCGCAGGCGCCACCGTCTAGCACGAGCAGGTCGAGATCGGCGAAGTCCTCGGCCACATGACTGGCGAGGCTCGGACTGATGCGCCCGAAACGGTTGGCCGACGGCGCCGCGATGCCGACGCGACGGCGCGCGGGCGGCGGCACCTCCGCCGACGGCTCACGGCCTTCCATCATGCCGGCCGCCACCGGATCGGCGACTGGCGCGGGCTGCGCGGCGGGAGTCGCCACGCACCGCGCCAGGCCCGCGATCAGCGCCCGCGCCACCGGATGCGCCGGACAGCGCAGTCCCACCGTGTCCTGCCCGCCCGTCACCTCGTCGCACACGCCGTCGGCGCGCCTGAGCACGAGCGTGAGTGGCCCGGGCCAGAACTCGGCCGCGAGCGCGCGCGCCAGCGGCGGCACCTCGGCGGCCCAGGCGTCGAGATCATCGGCACCGAGCACATGGACGATGAGCGGGTGATCGGCCGGCCGGCCCTTGGCGGCGAACACGGCACGCGCCGCGTCGGGCCGGGTCGCGTCGGCGCCAAGGCCGTAGACGGTTTCGGTCGGCAGCGCGACCAGCTCGCCTGCCGCGAGCGCGGCAATGCCCTGCTCGATGCCGGCCGCGTCGGCGGCGATCACGCGTGCCATGCGGCGCCCCCGTCAGGCCGGACGCGGCAGGCCGAGCACCTCGGCCGCGCGGATCGCGGCATTGCGCGCCGCCTCGACCGTCGGGCCGACGCAGGTGATGTGGCCCATCTTGCGGCCGCGACGCGGATCGGCCTTGCCGTACAGATGCAGCTTGGCGCCCTCGATCGCAAGCACCTCGGTCCAGCGCGGCGCGCGCAGCTGGCCTTCCTCGTCGAACCAAACGTCGCCGAGCAGGTTGAGCATCACCGCCGGGCTGTGCTGATGGCCGCTGGACAGCGGCAAACCGGCGAGCGCCCTCACCTGCTGCTCGAACTGGCTCACGACGCAGGCCTCGATGCTGTAGTGGCCCGAGTTGTGCGGACGCGGCGCCATCTCGTTGACGACCAGCGAGCCGTCACGCAGCACGAAGAACTCGACGCACAGCACGCCGACGTAGCCCAGCATGTCGGCGATCGTGAGCGCGGCCTCGCGCGCGGCCGCGACCTGGCTCGCGTCGGCGCGCGGGCTCGGCGCCGTGGTCACGGCCAGGATGCCGGCGCGATGCACGTTCTCCACCACAGGAAAGCTCGCGGTGCGGCCGTCATGGCCGCGCGCGCACACCACCGACACCTCGAAGTCGAGGTCGAGGAACTGCTCCAGCACGCAAGGCACGCGGCCCATCTCGATGAAGGCGGCACGCGCCTGGGCCGGCGTGCTCACACGCACCTGGCCCTTGCCGTCGTAGCCGAGGCGCGCGACCTTGAGCACGCCCGGCAGCAGCGGCGCGATGACCGCGTCATCGAGATCGGCATCCGACTCGATCACCGCATGCGGCGCGACGCGCTGGCCCGCCGTCTGGATGAAGCGCTTCTCGGCGATGCGGTCCTGCGCGATCGCCACCGCCGACGCGCCCGGCGCGACCAGGCAGTCGCGCGCGAGCCGCGCGAGCGTGGGCGCCGGCACGTTCTCGAACTCGGTGGTGACGGCGCGGCAGACGCGCGCCATCTCGTCGAGCGCGGCGGCATCGTCATAGGCGGCGCGCAGATGGCGGTCGGCCACGGCACCGGCCGGGCTGTGCGCGTCGGGATCGAGCACCAGCACGCGATAGCCCATCGCCTGCGCCTCGAAGCAGAACATGCGGCCGAGCTGGCCGCCGCCGAGCATGCCCAGCCAGGCGCCGGGCAGGATGGGCAGGGGCAGTTGCGAACTGGGAACGGCGGTCAGGGCCATGGCGAGACGGAAGGCGGAAGAAGACGGACCGGCCGCACTGGGCGCCCGGCATCGGGAAGCGGCGGGCGAGGCGGGCAACGCCGCCACCGCCCGCCGCGCGGATCAGTTGGCCGGCGGCAGCGTCATCGCGCGCGCGGCGGCGCTCTGCTCGGCGCGGAACTTCAGCAGCGCCTCGGCGAGCGCAGCGTCACCGGCCGACGCCAGCAGTGCGACCGCGAACAGCGCCGCGTTGCCCGCGCCCGCCTCGCCGATCGCGAAGGTGGCGACCGGAATGCCCTTGGGCATCTGCACGATCGACAGCAGCGAATCCTCGCCGCGCAGGTATTTGGACGGCACCGGCACGCCGAGCACGGGCACCGTCGTCTTGGCCGCGATCATGCCCGGCAGATGGGCCGCGCCGCCCGCGCCAGCGATGATGGCCTTGAGGCCCCGGCCGACGGCGGCCTCGGCGTAGGCAAACATCTCGTCGGGCATGCGATGGGCCGACACCACGCGCGCCTCGAAGGCGACGCCGAAGCGCTCCAGCATCTCGGCCGCGTGGCGCATCACGTCCCAGTCGCTGGAACTGCCCATGACGATGCCGATGACGGGATTGGTGACGACGGGCTTGCTCATGGCATTCCTCAGGCTTGGCCGCGCTCGGCCACGATGAACAGACGGGGGAAGCGCAGCAGCAGTCTGCCGTCTTCCGCCAGCGGATAGGCCGCCGCGATGGCGGCGGTGTACTGCCGGATGAAATCGGCGCGCTCGGTCTCGTCGAGCGGATCGAGGAAGGGCTTGAGGCCCGTGCTCGACACCCATTCCACGACGGCGGCGGCGCCAAAAAGGGCGTGATTGTAGTGGGTGTGCCAGAGGTCGATCCGCGCCGCCACAGGCGCCAGCCGATCGTAGTAATCGCGCACCGCCGGCAGCGGATCGCGCGCCGCGCCCGCAAGGCGATCGGCCCACTGCCCAGCCGCCGCCACGTCCTTCATGAGCCGGTGCGAGGGCTCGGCGAGGTTGTCGGGCATCTGCACGGCGAGCGTGCCGCCGGGCGCGAGCGACTCCAGCAACCGGCGCAGGATGGCCGGATGGTCGGGCAGCCACTGGAACACCGCGTTCGCGAAGATGACGTCGTATTCGCGGTCGGGCAGCCAGCTCGCGAGGTCGGCCAGCTCGAAGCGCGCCCGCGGCAGACGCTTGCGCGCCTCGGCCAGCATGTTGGGCGAGCTGTCGAGGCCGGCGATCTCGGCGTCGGGCCAGCGCGCGGCGAGCAGTTCGGTCGAGTTGCCCGGGCCGCAGCCGAGGTCGATCACCTGCCTCGGCGCGGCGTTGCGCACCTGGGCGAGCAGGTCGCGCGCCGGCCGGCTGCGCTCGTCCTCGAACTTCAGATAAAGGCTGGCGTTCCAGTCGGGACGGGTCATGGACAACTCCTTGGGCGATAGGGATGGGGCGTAGCGCAGGCCGCGCGCGGCGGCTCGGCCATCGAACCGGCTCACCGGTTGCAGACCGGAGCGGCCGGCGGGCCGCGCGCGGACTGGCGCGGCCCGCCGGCCGCTCCCATCCTCCGCGCTCAGGCTGGCAGGTCGCTGCCGGTCAGGCGCACCAGCGCCTCGCGGTACTTCTCGCTCGTCTTGGCGATCACCTCGGGCGGCAGCGCCGGCGCGGGCGCGGTCTTGCCCCAGGTGGTGATGGTTTCGAGGTAGTCGCGCACGAACTGCTTGTCGTAGCTCGGCGGGCTGATGCCGAGCTGGTAGCCCTCGACCGGCCAGAAGCGCGACGAATCGGCCGTCAGCACCTCGTCCATGAGCGTGAGCGTGCCGGCGTCATCAAGGCCGAACTCGAACTTGGTGTCGGCGATGATGATGCCCTTCGTCGCCGCGAACTCGCTGGCCGCCTTGTAGAGCGCGATGCTCGTGTCGCGCACCTTGGCGGCGAGCTCGGCGCCGATGATCTCGGCGGCGCGCTCGAAGCTGATGTTCTCGTCGTGGTCGCCCATCTCGGCCTTGGTGGCCGGGGTGAAGATCGGTTCGGGCAGCTTGCTCGCCTGTTGCAGGCCGGCCGGCAGCTTGACGCCGCACACTTCGCCGCCTTCCTGGTACTCCTTCCAGCCGCTGCCCGCGAGATAGCCGCGCACCACCGCCTCGATGGGGATGGGCTTGAGCTTCTTCACGACCATTGCGCGGCCGCGCACCTGCTCCACCTCGCCCTCGGCGACGACGCTCTCGGGCGCGATGCCGGTGAGATGGTTGGGGACGATGCCGCCGAGCTTGTCGAACCAGAACAGCGCCATCGCGGTCAGCACGCGGCCCTTGTCGGGAATGGGCTCGGACATGATCACGTCGAAGGCGCTGAGACGGTCGCTCGTCACCATCAGGATCTTGTCGTCACCGACCGCGTAGTTCTCGCGCACCTTGCCGCGGCCCAGCAGCGGCAGCGAAGCGATCGACGATTGGTACAGCGTGCTCATCGGGATGTCCTGTATCGAATGCGGCATTCGCGCCGCCAGAAAAGCGAAACGCCGCGCCCGGACGGGACGCGGCGTGAGGTGCCGGCTGCACCGCGCGCAAGGCTTGTGCCGTTGCGCAAGGGCGCGAGTTTATTGCAAGCGCCCGATGCACCGGGCCCGCATCGCGATGCGCAAAGGCATGCGACGCGGCAGCCGACGGGCGGCAGGCGCCGCCCGCGTCATCACAGCACCTGCTGGGCCAGCTTGCCCGAGGCGTAGGCGGCGGCCATGTCCACCAGCGTCACGGCCTTGATCTTCGCGCCCTGGCCTTCGCAGCCGAACTCGCGGTAGCGCTGGGCGCACAGCTTCTTGGCGGCTTCGCGCGCGGGCTTGAGGTATTCGCGCGGATCGAACTTGCCCGGCTGCTCGGCGAAGAAGCGGCGGATCGCGCCGGTCATCGCGAGGCGGATGTCGGTGTCGATGTTGATCTTGCGGACACCGTGCTTGATGGCTTCCTGGAGTTCTTCCACGGGCACGCCGTAGGTTTCCTTCATGTCGCCACCGAACTGGCGCACTTCGGCCAGCAGTTCCTGCGGCACGCTCGACGAGCCGTGCATGACCAGGTGGGTGTTGGGGATGCGCGCGTGGATTTCCTTCACGCGGCTGATCGCGAGGATGTCGCCGGTGGGCTTGCGCGTGAACTTGTAGGCGCCGTGGCTGGTGCCGATGGCGATCGCGAGCGCGTCGAGGCCGGTGGCCTTGACGAACTGGGCGGCTTCCTCGGGGTCGGTCAGCAGCGAGGCGTGGTCGAGCACGCCTTCGGCGCCGATGCCGTCTTCCTCGCCGGCCTGACCGGTCTCGAGCGAGCCGAGGCAGCCGAGTTCGCCTTCGACCGTCACGCCGACCTTGTGCGCCAGCTCAACGACCTTCTTGGTCGTCTCGACGTTGTAGTCGAACGAGGCAGGCGTCTTGCCGTCTTCATGGAGCGAGCCGTCCATCATCACCGAGCTGAAGCCCAGGTTGATCGCGCCCTGGCAGATCGCCGGCGACTGGCCGTGATCCTGGTGCATGACGATGGGGATTTCCGGATAGGCCTCGACGGCGGCCTGGATCAGATGCTTGAGGAAGTGCTCGCCGGCGTACTTACGGGCGCCTGCCGACGCCTGCATGATCACGGGCGCGCCGGTTTCCTTCGCCGCTTCCATGATCGCCGTGACCTGTTCGAGGTTGTTGACGTTGAAGGCGGGGATCCCGTAGCCGTTTTCGGCCGCGTGATCGAGGAGCTGACGCATGGATACGAGGGGCATGACAAACCTCCAAGGGCACTATTGAGAAAAGCGGGGGCACGCGCGCCCTCTCCGGCACGCGAGGCAAGTTCTGGATTTGGAATTGGGGAACCCGCATCGAACCCCGCGACGCCACCCCTTGCGGGTGGCGCTGGCTCGCGGGCTGGACTGGCGACCGGCCGGATGCGCGGATGGCATGCAGGTTCCGGTCGTCATCGGACGCGCGATCAGGCCGCGCGCTGTTCGAGGATCTCGACGGCCGGCAGCACCCGGCCTTCGAGGAATTCGAGGAAGGCGCCGCCACCCGTCGAGATGTAGCCGACGTCCTTCTCGATGCCGTACTTGCCGATGGCGGCGAGCGTGTCGCCACCACCGGCGATGCTGAAGCCGGCCGACTTGGCGATCGACTCGGCCAGCGCCTTGGTGCCACCGCCGAACTGGTCGAACTCGAACACGCCGACCGGGCCGTTCCAGACGATGGTGCCGGCCTTGGCGATGATCTCGCCGAGCGAGGCGGCGGTCTGCGGGCCGATGTCGAGAATCATCTCGTCGGCGCCGGTCTCGGCCACGGGCTTGGTGGTGGCGACGGCGGTCGGCGCGAATTCGGTGGCGGTGACGACGTCGGTGGGCAGCGGCACGCTGGCGCCGCGCGCCTTCATGCCTTCGATGATGGTCTTGGCCTCGGCCACCAGATCCTTCTCGGCCAGCGACTTGCCGATCGGCGCGCCTTCGGCCAGCAGGAAGGTGTTGGCGATGCCGCCGCCGACGATGAGCTGGTCGACCTTTTCCGACAGCGACTTGAGGATCGTGAGCTTGGTCGAGACCTTCGAGCCGGCGACGATGGCCACGAGCGGACGGGCCGGCGCGCCGAGCGCCTTGCCGAGCGCGTCGAGTTCGGCCGCGAGCAGCGGGCCGGCGCAGGCGATGGGCGCGAACTTCGCGATGCCGTGCGTCGTGGCCTCGGCGCGGTGCGCGGTGCCGAAGGCGTCGTTGGCGTAGATGTCGCACAGGGCGGCCATCTTTTTCGAGAGTTCTTCGTTGTTCTTCTTCTCGCCCTTGTTGAGGCGGCAGTTCTGGAGCAGCACGACTTCGCCCGAGGCGACCTCGAAGCCGCCATCGACCCAGTTCTCGATCAGGCGCACGGGCTTGCCGAGCAGTTCGGACAGGCGGTCGGCGACGGGCTGGAGCGAGTCTTCGGGCTTGGGCTCGCCTTCGGTCGGGCGGCCGAGATGGCTGGTAACCATCACCGCCGCGCCGGCGTCGGCGGCGAACTTGATGCCAGGCACCGACGCACGGATCCGGGTGTCGTCGGTGATCGAGCCATCGTCGGCCTGGGGCACATTGAGGTCGGCACGGATGAAGACGCGCTTGCCGCTCAGGGCCTGGTCCGTCAGTTTCTTGAAGTTCATGTGTGACTCATGAAGGGTTTGGAAGACGGTCGGCGCCCCCGGATGGCGCGCAATGGACCGCAGGAAAGCAGTCCGGAAGATATAGGGATTATAGCGGCGGGCTATCGGACGGCCGCTGACGTAATGCCGCTCTATCATTGCCCGCCGACCGCCCGGCGGCGCCGTTTTTACGCTTCCATGCACCCCCATCCCGACACGACCGCCTCGGCTCTGAGGCGCGCAAGCGCCGCCTGCCTGTTCATCGCCGCCTGCGTCTGCGCGATGGCCCAGAGCGCCGGTCCGGGCCTGCGCTATACCCGCTCGGAGGTGCTGCATGGCGCATGGTGGGAACTGCTCACCGCCAGTTGGGTGCATCTCGGCTGGCTGCATCTGCTGCTGAATCTGGCCGGGCTCGGCGTGGTGCTGATGATGTTCGCGCGCGTGGTGCGGCCCTGGCGCCAGCTGAGCGTGCTGGCCGCCTGCGGCTTCCTCGGCTGCGCCCTGCTGCTCGCGGGCGCGCCGCGCGTGGGCTGGTATCTGGGGCTGTCCGGTGCGCTGCACGGACTGTTCGCGGCCAACTCGGTGATCTTGCTGCGCCTGCCCGATCCGGCCCGGTGGCGGCAGGTGGCCTCGGTGCGATCGCGCTTCGAGCACTGGCTGCACGGGCCGGGCTTCGGCTGGGTGCTGCTGGCCGGACTGGCCATCAAGATCACGACCGACATGCTGCTGCGCATCCAGGGGCCGGGCTGGATCGGCGGGCCGGTCGAGCCGACCGGCCATCTCACCGGCGCGCTGGCCGGGCTGGGCGTGGGCTGGCTCGCGCGGCCGCGCAAGACGCGGCGCGCGCGCTATCCAGCCACGGGCTGACGCCGCCGATCAGGCCTGGCGCCGCCCGCCCGTCAGACGGTTGCGCGCAAGGCCGGCGCGCGCCAGCAGCAGCAGCACGAGACCGGCCAGGCCGGTCGCGCCACCACCACCGCCCGACGACGAACCGCCGCCCGTACTGGCCGTGGTCGTGAGCGACACCGCGCCGCTCGCCGCGATGCCGTCGCTGGCCGTGGCCGTCACCTTGAAGGCCACGGTCGAGCCCTCGGCTGGCGCAGTGAAGCTCACGCTGCTGCCGGTGGACGAACTGAGCGAGACCGCCGTGCCTGAGGTCTGCTCCCAGCGATAGGTGTAGCTGCGGCTGGTATCGGCGCTGGTGCTGGCCCCCGCGTTGAGCGTGACGCGTCCGCCCGCCGCCGTGCCCGACGAGGTCGCGCTCACGGTCGGGATCAGCGCCTGCAGCCGGGTCACCGCCGCGCCCGCGTCGAGCAGACCGGCGCCGCATCGGCCATCGGTGGCCGTGGCGCAGAAGGTGCCGCTCGGGAAGCCGCGCGCGCTCGCGGTGAGCAGGCTCTTCACGCCGTCGGGCGTGAGCGTGGGCATCAGCGAGTACAGCAGCGCCGCAGCGCCGCTCACATGGGCCGCCGCCATGCTGGTGCCGGCCTCGGCCCGATAGCTGTCGGCCACCGCGTCCAGGGTGCCGCTGTTGCTGGTCGAGTTGATGAGCGCCGCGTCGCCCAGCGTGGCCGACACGCAGGCCGAGCCGCTGTAGCTGCGACAGCCCGCATCGCTCGCGCCGCCCGGAGCGCTGATGGTCGCGCCGCTGCCGTACTTCGAGTACAGCGCCAGATCGCCCTCGTAGCTGTGCGCGACCACGGCGATCGTGCCCGCGCAGCTCGCCGGCACGTCGATGCTGGTGTTGCTCGACGCGAGATTGCCGGCCGCCACCACCACCACAGCACCGTTGGCGCGGGCGGTGTCGATCGCGTTCTGCTCGGTCGTGCTGCAACCGCTGGTCGACTCGTAGCCGAGGCTCAGGTTGATGACCTTGGCCGGATTGGCGTTGGTCGTCACGCCGCTCACCGTGCCGCCCGAGGCCCAGACGATGCCGTCAGCGATGTCCGAAATCCAGCCGCCGCCCCGGCCCAGCACGCGCGCCGCGAGCAGCTTGGCCTTGAAGGCCACGCCGAGCGTGCCGGTGCCGTTGTTGACCGCCGCCACCGTACCGCCCACATGCGTGCCGTGCCACGACGACGATTGCACCGAGCAGCCGCGCAGGCCGCCGACGGCATTGCTCATGGCGCTGGTCACGTAGTCGCCCATGTCGGTCGGGTTGGCATCGGGGCCGTCACCGTCGCCGGCCGACAGGAAGCTGCCCGTGTAGGCCGTGCCCGCCGAGGTGCAGTCGTGGTCGTAGGAAATGAAGTCATAGCCCGAGGACGCGGCCGCGCCGCCGATCATGCTGGCCGACAGATCGGCGTGATCGACGAATCCGGTATCGACGATCGCCACCGTCACGCCCTCGCCCTGGGTGCTGGCCCAGGCGCCCACGGCGTTCATGCCGCCGGTCTGGCTGCCCGAGGGCGCGAGCAGATTCCATTGCGTGGTGGACGGCACCGCGTCGAGCGCCGCCGCGCGCGCCACCGTCTGCGGATACCGGCGCTCATCGGGCTCGGCGTAGAGCACGTTGCTGTCGCTCGAGACGATCTGCCGCGCGAGCGCGCGGGCGTCGGTCTCGCTCATCACCTTGGGCAGCGACAGCACATGCGCGAGGTTGGCGCTCGGGCGCACGTACACGAGCGTCTCGCCGGCCACGGTGCGCAGCTTGCCCAGGCGCGTCGCCGCGATGCCAGCGCGCTGGGTGGTAGCGGTCTCGTCCTTGTAGCGGACGATGAAGCGCGTGACCGGTTGATCGCCATAGCCCTGGGCGCGGGCCCAGAAACGCAGCTGCTCGGCGCCAACCGAGGGGGTCTGCGCCATCGACGGCAGGACGGCCACGGCACCGAGCGCGAGGACGGGAAGGAAACGGGACTTCATCGGCAACTCCGGAAGAAGAAGGCGGGCGCGACGCCGTTCGGCACGCGCCGTCATTGGGGCCGCTGGACTCCGGCACCCCCGCCGGCAGCCGGGCGGGCACGGGCGTCGGGTTCGGCGTAATCGATCTCGGGCTGGCGCGCGAGGCAGGCGAGCGCGGTGTCGGCATCGCCTTGGGTCGCGGTCAGCATCACCACCTCGGCGCCACCCGACATCGGGCGGATCGGGGCGAGCCGCGCGTCGCAGGCCGTGCCTAGCCGCATCAGCTGCTGCGGCGTCGGTTCGGCCCGGGCATCACGCATCCGAAGGATGATGCGCCGGGATTGCTGGGGGTTTTCGGTTGCAAGCGCGGCAATGCCGGGGCTTGCGCCGTCGGTGGTGGTGGCCTCGCCGTTGCCAGCCGGGGAGATCGGTCCGGTGGCGCTCACGTAGCAGGGCTGCCGGACCGGCTCGCGGGCGCAGGCGGCCAGTGACAGGCACAGCCACAGGACCAGCGGCAGAACGTCACGCGACGGCTTGGCGAACGGAATCATCCGCCGACGCTAGCCCAGCCGGATCGTCGGCGGGCGCGGTAACACCCGCATGCCGGACGGGCAGCCCCCACCACATGACGGCCGGCAGGAGCGAAAAAAGCCGGCCGCGCCCAAGGCGCGGCCGGCTCTTCATGCCGCCCTTGCCCGGGGCGACGCGGGCCGGACCGACACGCGATCGGCCCGGAACGCAAGGCCGGATTACTTGGCCGACATCAGCGCGACGGTCGTGTCGAGCATGCGGTTGCTGAAGCCCCATTCGTTGTCGTACCAGCTCGACACCTTCACGAGCGTGCCCGACACCTTGGTGAGGGTCGAGTCGAAGGTGCTCGACGCAGGGTTGTGGTTGAAGTCGACGCTCACGAGCGGCTCGGTGTTGTAGCCGAGAACGCCCTTGAGCTTGCCTTCCGACGCTTCCTTGAGGATGGCGTTGACTTCCTCGACCGTGGTTTCGCGCGCGGCGATGAACGACAGGTCGACCAGCGACACGTTGATGGTCGGGACACGGATCGCGAAGCCGTCGAGCTTGCCGTTCAGTTCCGGCAGCACGAGGCCGACGGCGGCGGCGGCGCCGGTCTTGGTCGGGATCATCGACTGCGTGGCCGAGCGGGCGCGGCGCAGGTCTTCGTGATAGACGTCGGTCAGGACTTGGTCGTTGGTGTAGGCGTGGACCGTGGTCATCAGGCCCGAGACGAGGCCGATCTTCTCGTGCAGCGGGGCGACGATCGGGGCCAGGCAGTTGGTCGTGCACGAGGCGTTCGAGATGACCGTGTCGGTCGACTTGAGCACGCCGTGGTTCACGCCGAACACGACGGTCGCGTCAACGTCCTTGCCGCCGGGGGCCGAGATGATGACCTTCTTCGCGCCGCCCTTCAGGTGGGCCGAAGCCTTTTCCTTGGTGGTGAAGAAGCCCGTGCATTCCATGACCACGTCCACGCCCAGCTCGCCCCAGGGCAGCTCGGCCGGGTTGCGGTTGGCCAGCACGCGGATCTTGTCGCCGTTGACGATCATGTACTCGCCTTCGACCGACACGGTGCCGGGGAAGGGACCGTGGGCCGTGTCGTACTTGGTCAGGTGCGCGTTGGTCTTCGGGTCGCCGAGGTCGTTGATCGCGACGATCTCGATGTCGTGCTTCTTGCCGCCTTCGTAATGAGCGCGGAGCACGTTGCGGCCGATGCGGCCGTAGCCGTTGATGGCAACCTTGATGGTCATGGTTCAGGTCCCTTTCAGGGGAAGTTGGATGGATGGCACTGCGTAATCGTTATGCGTTTTTCGGCCCCTCGCCGGCCCGTCGCGGCCGGGGTCGAACGCCCGTGCCGCCGGCCGCCCTCCGCGAGACTCAGGCGATCGCGGCCTTTACGGTGTTGGCCACGTTCTCGGGCGTGAAACCGAAGTGCTTGAACAGCACGCCCGCCGGCGCCGATTCGCCGAAAGTGTCGATGCCCACCACGGCCTCGACACGGTATTTCCACCAGAAATCGGTCACGCCGGCTTCCACCGCCACGCGCGGCAGGCCGCTGCCCAGCACCGCCGCCTTGTAGTCGGCGGGCTGGCGGTCGAACACCGAGGTGGACGGGATCGAGACCACGCGGGTCGGGACGCCCTGCTCCGCCAGCAGCTTCTGCGCGTCGAGCGCGAGGCCGACTTCCGAGCCGGTCGCGAGGATGACAGCCTTGGCGCCCGGCGCGTCGCTCAGCACATAGCCGCCGCGACGGATTCCCTCGATCGCGCCTGCCGGCTTGCTCAGGAAGGGCAGGTTCTGACGCGAGAACAACAACGTGCTCGGCCGGTTGACCTGCTCGACGGCCACGGCCCAGGCCACGGCCGACTCGGTCGTGTCGGCCGGACGCCAGACATCAAGACCCGGAATCAGGCGCAGCGACGACACATGCTCGATCGACTGGTGGGTCGGGCCGTCCTCGCCGAGGCCGATGGAATCGTGCGTGAACACGAAGATGCTGCGCTGCTTCATCAGCGCGGCCATGCGGATAGCGTTGCGCGAGTAGTCGCTGAACGTGAGGAAGGTGGCGCCGAAGGGCAGATAGCCACCGTGCAGCGCGATGCCGTTCATGACGGCGCTCATGCCGAATTCGCGCACGCCGTAGTTGATGTGCTGACCCGGCTGGCCCACGCGCACCGGCTTGCTCGTGCTCCAGTTGGTGAGGTTGCTGCCGGTCAGGTCGGCCGAGCCGCCGAGGAATTCGGGCAGCACCTTGGCATAGGCCTCGATCGCGTTCTGCGAAGCCTTGCGGGTGGCGATGGTTTCCTTCTTGTCCTCGCAGGCGGCGAGGTAGGCGGCGACGGTCTCGCTCCAGTTGGCCGGCAGGCCCTTGGCGATGCGGCGCTTGAATTCGGCCGCCTCGGTGGGGAACTGCGCCTCGTACTGCGCGAACAGCGCGTTCCAGTCGGCTTCCTGCGCGCCGCCGCGGGCGCGGGCGTCGAAGCCGGCATACACCTCGGCCGGGATCTCGAACGGCGCGTGGGCCCAGCCGAGCGCCTCGCGCGTCAGCTTGATTTCCTCGGCGCCGAGCGCCTCGCCGTGGGCCTTGGCGGTGCCGGCGCGGTTGGGTGAGCCCTTGCCGATGACGGTCTTGCAGCAGATGAGCGTCGGGCGGTCGCTGGTCTTGGCGGCCTCGATCGCGGCGCTCACCGCCTCGACGCTGTGGCCGTCCACGCCGCCGATCACGTTCCAGCCGTAGGACTCGAAGCGCTTCGGGATGTCTTCGGTGAACCAGCCCTCGACCTTGCCGTCGATGGAGATGTTGTTGTCGTCGTAGAGCGCGACGAGCTTGTTCAGGCGCAGCGTGCCGGCCAGCGAACAGGCCTCGTGGCTCACGCCTTCCATCAGGCAGCCGTCGCCGAGAAAGACATAGGTGCGGTGATCGACGATGGGCAGGCCCGGCTTGTTGAACTCGCTGGCGAGCAGCCATTCGGCCAGCGCCATGCCGACGCCGTTGGCGATGCCCTGGCCGAGCGGGCCGGTGGTGGTCTCGACGCCCGGGGTGATGCCCACCTCGGGGTGGCCGGCGGTGCGCGAATGCAGCTTGCGGAAGTTGCGGATCTCCTCCATCGGGAGGTCGTAGCCCGCGAAGTGCAGCAGCGAGTAGTGGAGCATTGAGCCGTGGCCGTTGCTCACGATGAAGCGGTCGCGGTTGGCCCAGGCCGGATTGGCCGGGTTGTGGCGGTAGTGGCGCGTCCACAGCGCGACGCCGATGTCCGCCATGCCCATCGGCATGCCCGGATGGCCCGACTTGGCCGCCTCGACGGCGTCGAAGGACAGCACCCGGATGGCATTCGCCAGCAGCGTGTCGCCGGGCGAGTTGGGGGTCGAAGCGGAAACGGCGGTGCTGGAAGTGGCGTTAACGGTCATGAGGACAGTCTTGGAGACAGGCTGGAAGGGAAACAGCGTTTACGGCCGCATTCCCCTGCTGCTGAGGCGCCCATGGCGCCGGTGACGGAGAGTCGCCCGGCGAAGGCCGGGAGTTTGCGTCGGTTTGCCCGGCCGAGGCTTGCGTGAGAACAGAAGCCACCACGGGGGAGATCCGGTGGCTCGCAAGAGGCTTCTGCAAGGAAAACGACGCTGAAACTCCCTGTCTTGCGGGCTGGAAACGGGCAAAAGTCTAGCAGAGCGCCCTTGACGACCCTGCCCTGAAACGTCGTGCGGTGCAGCAGAGCCGGTCGCTCAGCGCCAGTCGAAATCCACCGCCGCGCAGGGCAGCGGCGTGGCGACGAAATCGGCGCGCGTGCGCGGCCAAGGCAGATCGCCCTGACCCCAGTCAAGCAGGTTCAGCCTCGGGACGGCGCGGTAGCGGCCCGGTTGGTCGAGCGCGTACACCAGCGAGAGGTCGGCGCGCGCGCTTCGGCTTTCGCCTGGCGCAAGTCGCAGATAGTCGGCGGGCGCCGGATCGCCGCGCTTGACCATCGGCCCGCGCCAGTCGAGCGCGCGCCCGTCGCGCTCCACGTCCAGCCAGCGGCCGAACCACGGCTGGCGCTCGAACGGCGTATTCCAGCGCAGCAACCACAGGTCGCGGTCGCCGTGGTTGGTGAGCGTCACCACCGCCATCGGCGGCTCGACCGCGAACCCGCAGCCGATCGGCAAGGCGCCGGACGGGACGGCATGCGAGCAGGCGGTCATGAGAAGGCCCAGGACGAGGGTGGCGACGGTCTTCATGCGGACTCCGGCAGACCGGCGCCGATCACGGCAGCGCCGGCGTGTTCTCGGCGAAATATTCGTGGCTGTCCGCGTTCATGCGCGCGCGGGTCGGATTGCTGATGGCCAGCGACTGGGCGGCATCCTGCCCATAGGCATAGTCATCGGTGCCGGCCACGACCGTGAAGTGCGACAGCTCGTGGATGAGCGTACCCGCGCGCGAATCGGTACCCGTGTTGGGCGCGGCCCAGAACGCGCCGCACAGGTAGATGCGATAGGGCGAGGACGGGTACACGTAGGCGTACACGTTCTGCTCGGTACAGGTGCAGTCGAACTGGAGCCGCTTGGTCGTCAGCGCGGTGATCTCGTTGGCGTAATGCTCCTTGAGCTGGTCGCGGCCGGCGGACGAATAACTGCCCCACCAGGTCGTGTAGCGCGTGGTGGCCCCGGTCATCTTCGACAGATAGGACTGGGCGTTGCTGGCCATCGAGTAGGCCGACTTCACCGCCGTGATCAGCGCGCCCTGGCGCGAGCTGCTGCATTGCAGATAGGTGATGCCGCCACCGGCCACGCAGGCTGCCATCGGCGCCTCGGCCTGGGGCGTGGCGCTCGCCTCCATCCAGACATCGAGCGCGCCCGACGAGATCGAGCCGAACGACGGCGACACCGTCTTGCTCGTGCTGCCGGCCGGCGCGGCAGGCGCCACCAACTGGGCCGACACCGCCTTGTAGCTGATCGCGTAATGCCCGCCCTGCGACAGGTCGAACAGCGCCGACAGCTCGACCGCCGCCGACACCTTTTCGCCCGGCGCCAGCGTCACGTAGTCGTCGGCGGTGGGCGCGGCGCGCTTGTAGAGCGCGCCCAGATAGGGCACGGACTGGCCGTCGCGCTTGACGACGAACATCGAGCCCTCGGCCTTCGCGCCCGGCAGCGCCCACTTCAGCAGTCGCACCGGCGCGGCGCCGTTGTTGGTGACGGTGACCGTGACCGGCACATCCTGCGTGCCCTTGAACATCTGGCCCGGGGTCGACAGCTGGACATCGAGGCCGGCGGTGCCGGCGCTGGCCTGGCTCGCTGCCAGACCGAAGGCAAGCGCGAACGCCGCGCCGAGGTGATCGATCTTCTTGTTCATGGGGGCTTCTCCTTGGGGTTCGGTGGGAAATTGCGGCGGGCCGTCATCGGTTGCGGAGATCGGTCCGCCGATTTCTGAACGTAACAATGATCACTTGTGCGCCGATATCCGCGAGGCCCGGTGGACGGAAGGCGCCACCGCGATGCGTGCATCGGCCCCGCCGAAACGGCTGTGCAAGAATTTGCCGCCCCTTTCGGAAGTCCCCATGAACGCTGTCGCCCCCGCCAACCTGCCCCGCTTCTTCGTCGATGCCACGCTGATCGAGAACACCACCATCGCGCTGCCGCCCGAGGTGGTCCGTCACATCCAGGTGCGTCGGCTGGGGCCGAGCGCGCGGGTGTGCCTCTTCAACGGCCATGGCGGCGAATTCCACGCGGTGCTGCGCGACGTGGGCCGCGACACCGTCATCGCCCACGTGCGCGAGCACGTGGTGCGCGAGGCCGAACTGCCCTACGCCATCACGCTCGCGCAGGCGCTGTGCCCGGGCGACAAGATCGACTGGATCATCGAGAAGGCGGTCGAGCTGGGCGTGGCCAACTTCGTGCCGGTGCAGGCCGAGCGCGGAATCATCAAGCTCGTGGGCGACCGTGCCGAGCGCCGTCACGGCCACTGGCTCGGCGTGATCCGCGCCGCCTGCGAGCAATGCACGCGCAACACCCTGCCCGGCCTGCAACCCATTCGCGGCGTGCGCGACTTCATCGCTTCGCATCACGCGCATTTCAAGCTCATCGCCTCGCCGCGCGCACGCCGGCCGCTCAACGAGGCGCTGCTGAGCCACGGCGCGCCGCTCGAAGGCCAGACGGTCACGCTGCTGATCGGACCGGAAGGCGGCTTCACCGATGCGGAAGAGGCTTTCGCGCTGCAGAACGGCTTCCATCCGATCTCGCTCGGCCCGCGCGTGCTGCGCACCGAAACCGCCGGCCTCGCCGCCATCGCGACGATCCAGGCGGTCTGGGGGCAGTAAGGCGGCGGGCAGCGCTCGACCCCGGCCAGGTCGAGAGCCGTGGCGCTGGCGCGACCGGGCCGGCGCCACGGCGCGCAAGCCGCCGCACGCCGGCCCCGTTCCCCGCTCACGCGAAGAAAGCTCTCACCTCGTCGCGCTTGCGCATGCAGTCGTCATGGCCGAGCTGCATCAGCTCGCGCACGAAGCCCGGCTCGAACAGCAGATAGCTCGCCAGCGCCGCGCCGCGCGCCTCGGTCGCGCCCACGCTGCCGAGCAGCATGCGCACCGGGCGCGGCAGGCTGCGCACATGGCGCGCCGCGATCGGGTCGATCGGCCGCGACGGCGCCACCACCAGCACCCGCACCGGCCGCAGCGGGGACTCGGCCAGCCGCGCCGGCGGCATCAGCGCCAGCGTGCGGTTGATGCGCTCCAGCCGCTCCACATCCATCGCCAGACCGTCGAGAAAGATCGAGCCGAGCGCATGCCCGGCCACCTGGGCCAGCGTCGGGTACTGGCCGCGCCGCGCCTTCACCGCCTCGGGCACGAAACCGCGCGCCCCGGCCGAGGCCGCGCCCACCACGAACAGCCGGTCGGCGCCCAGATGGATGGCCGGCGACATCGGCGCGTGCTGGCGGATCGACCCGTCGCCGAACCATGACGGCTCGCCATCCACCTCCAGCGGCGCGGCCGGAAAGATGAACGGGATCGCGCTCGACGCGAGCAGATGGCCGATGCCGATGCGCGCCGGCCGCGCCTGCCGCTGGGTGCGCGACCACGGCGCGATGCGGGCGGCGGTCTGGAAGAAGGTGTAGTGCTCGCCCGAGCCGTAATCGGACGCCGCCACCGCGAGCGCGCGCAGCCGACCGTCGTCGATGTTGCGGGCGAGGCGCGGAAAGTCCATGAGCGCGTCGAGCTGGCCGGCTAGCGGGCTGTTGTCGAGCAGTGAGCGCGGGCGCTGGAAACGGCGCCGCCGCAGCGCCCAGCCGATCACGAACATCGCCAGCCAGTGCGCGCCGGTGCGCGCGACGCCGGCCACGTCGCTGCGATAGACGTGATGAGCATGGATGTCGCGCCAGACCCGGGCCAGGACATCGAGGCCGGCGTCGAAATCGTCGGCGCGGCAGGCGAGCGCGGTCGCGTTGATGGCGCCGGCCGAGGTGCCGCTCACCACGTCGAAGGGCAGGCGCGCGGGGATCGCGGCGCGCGGCGCCTCGCCCGGCGGACGCGGCGCGATGCCCGTCGGCAGCGCCCCCGGCGGCAGCCGCGTGGCGGGCGGGCGCTGGTCATGCAGCAGCTCGCGCAGCGCCAGCAGCACGCCCACCTGATAGGCCGCCCGCGCGCCGCCGCCCGAGAGCACGAGGCCACGCACCGGCGCGGGCGCGGCGCGGCCCCCCTCGGCCGGGCGTGGCTCGCTGCCGGCGCGCGGCGCGGCGCATGCGGACGCCGCCAGATCCGGCGCCGCGCCGATCGGCATGCCCGATCCCGCGCGCGCGGCCGGCGTGGCATCGGCCGGCGGCGCGGCGGTTTCGGCGGAGGAAAGGCGCGGACTCATCGTTGCTGGCGGGCCGCGCGCGCCAATGCGCGAGGCTGCGCCGATGGTCGGCCGGGAGTGCCGCTCCCGACGGCGCGAGCAGGACGGGATTGCGGCGGGTGTTCGGGGGAACGGCGGGAAGCGGCTTCACGGCCGGCACTCCGGACGCCATCGCGGCCCGCGCCAGCGCCGTCAGCCGCCGCGCTGGCGGTTCTTCTCGCCCATCTCTTCGCGCAGCTGGTCGCGCAGGCCGCGCAGGCGGGCATCGATCTCGGAGGCGAGCGCGAGATCGGCATTGCTCGCGCCGCCGCCGCGTGTGGCCTTCTGCGCGAGTTCGAGCTGCTGCACCGCGCCGGTCAGGATGCCGCGCTGGGCGTAGTACTCGCCCATCGACTGGTACTGGCGCGCGCTGTCGCCGAGCTGCGACCAGGCGCGGGCGAGCTGCTCGTGCAGCCGCGCATCGGAGCGCAGCAGCGCGGTCTGCTCGCGCAGGTAGTCGGCGGCGGCGCGCGGGCGGCCGGCGTCGAGCAGGAGCTGGCCGTAGTCGTCGCGTAGCGGCTCGGACTGCGGCCAGCGCCGACGCGCCGTGTCGGCGAAGGCGATGGCGGCATCGGGCTTGCCGCGCGCCAGCAGGATGCGGGCCTCCAGCCGGTCGAACCAGGCGTGCACGGGCAGGCGCTTGCGCGCCTCGGCCAGCGCGGCGGCGGCGCCGTCGGCGTCATTGGCCGCGAGCCGAGCGAGCGCGAGGCCGTACCACGGCGCGGCGCGCGCGGCCGGTGACGCGGGCAGCAAGGGAAGCGTGGCCGAGAACTGGCCCACGCGCGCCGCCACCTCGCCGTCACTGGCCGGCGTGCCGGGGCGCATGGCGGCGCCGGCCGCTGTCGCGGCGCCGCTCGCAGGGGCATTGCTGGCGCTCGCAGCCGGCGCGCTACCCCCTGCGCCGGCCCCCGGCGCCACCGCCGGGCGCGCCGCCATCCAGTGCGTGCCGGTCGCCGCCACCGCATCGGGCGCGGTCAGCCGCTCAGCCTCGGCCTTGAAGAAGTCCATCGCCGCCCGGTTGCCGGCGATCGTCGTGTCCTCCGCCAGCCTGGCGCGCGCGCGCGCCAGCCAGAACTCCGGGCTGTCGAGGTAGGGCGCGGCCAGCGGCGGCACGCTGCGCACGCGGCCCTCGATGTCGGTGATGCGCTCCAGCGTGAGCGGGTGGGTGCGCAGGAAGGCGTAGTTGCCGGCGTCGTACAGCCGCGAGGCGCGCTGCAGCCGGCCGAAGAACTCGACCATCCCGTTCGGATCGAAGCCCGCCGCCGTCAGCGTCTGGAAGCCGACCCGATCGGCCTCGCGCTCGGCATCGCGGCTGAACGCGAGCTGCGACGCGATCGCGCTGCCCTGCCCGGCCATCATCGCCGCCGTCGCCAGATCGCCCGACGAATTGGAGCGCGACGCCGCCGCCAGCACCGCCACCAGCAGGCTCGCGATCATCGCCACGTTGGCGCCGCGCTGGCCGCCCATCTGGCGCGCGATGTGGCGCTGGGTCACATGGCCGATCTCGTGGCCGAACACCGAGGCCAGCTCGCTCTCGCTTTGCGCCGCCGTCAGCAGCCCGGTGTTGATGCCGATGAAGCCGCCCGGCATCGCGAAGGCGTTGATGCTCGCGTCCTGCACGGCGAAGAAGCGGAAGTCTTCCGGCCTGAGATTGAGCAGCGCGCCCGCGTTGCCGAGGTCGTCGCTCGCGCGCGCGAGCCTCAGGCCCAGCGCGGAGATGTATTCGGTGATCTCGTAGTCGTCGTAGATGTCGTGCGCGGCCCAACCCTGGGCCATCACGCGCTCGCCGAGCTTGCGTTCCTGCGACGGCGGCAGCGCCTCGGTGTCGGCGTCGCCGAGGTCGGGCAGGTTGACCTGGGCCCGGACGGTGCCGGCGGCAAGCCCGCCCACGCCGGCCGGCCCGAGGCCGAGCGCGGTGACGAGGAGCGCGGCGATCGCGCGGCGGCCAGCGGTGGCGCGAAGTGAGGTGGAAGGCATCGGAGCAGGCGCCGGAAACGGGGCACCTATCATACGAAGCCGCTTCCCCCGGCCTCTTTCAAGGCCATGTCCCGCGAGTAACCCCATGCAAGACGCCACCCTCACCCACATCGACGCCGACGGTCAGGCCCACATGGTCGATGTCGGCGCCAAGGCCGACACCGCGCGCGTCGCAGTCGCCGAGGGCCGCATCCTCATGCGGCCCGACACGCTCGCGCTCATCCGCGAAGGCAATGCGAAGAAGGGCGATGTGATCGGCGTGGCGCGCGTCGCCGCGATCATGGCCGCCAAGCGCACGAGCGAGCTGATCCCGCTCTGCCACCCGATCGCGCTCACGCGCGTGGCGGTGGATTTCGGCCTCATCGACGACACGGGCGACGGCCGCGCCGCGGTGCGCTGCGAGGTGACGACGCAATGCGTCGGCCAGACCGGCGTGGAGATGGAAGCAATCGTCGCGGTGCAGATCGGCCTCGCCACCATCTACGACATGTGCAAGGCGGTCGAGCGCGAGATGGAGATCGGCGGGGTGAGGCTGCTGAGGAAGAGTGGCGGGAAGAGCGATTTCAGCGCGGGGTGAGGCCGCGTCATGAAGCCGTGCTTGTGCAGTTCTTTGGGGCGTACTCGGCGGCTGCACTGGTGGTGCAGCTCCACAGGCCGCTGGCGGTGCGGGTCAGAGTGACAGTCCGCCCCTCGACTTCGGGCGTGGCGGCTGTGATCGTGCAAGAGATCGAATGACTGCCGTCACCATTGCCGGTGAGGTTGATGCTGCCGCAGTTGTGCGTGCTGGAAGACAGCCCTACGTCCCTGATGTCGGCAACCGGATCGCCGTTGTTCAGCTTTTCGTCAAACTGAGTCCGAACCGATGAAATCTCGGAATAGGCAGCCGTGACCTTGGCCCGACTCCTGTAACTGGCAAAGATCGGGACCGCGATTGATACGAGCACACCGATGATCGCGACGACAATCATCAGTTCGATGAGAGTGAAGCCTTTGGGCTGCGAAGGAGATCGTCGCTTCATGGTCAGTACGGCGCTTAATGTCTGCGGCCGCACTTTCAGGCTTTTTTCTCAATGCCATACGTCGGGTTAGACAAAGTCCCTACGGTCAATTCTTCGTTATAGGGTCACGACAGCTTAAATTTGCTCGGAAAAACAAAGCCCTGCGATGGACTATCCATCGCAGGGCTTTGAAGTGCGTCGAGACTTGGATGCTCAGTCAAACAGTAAGTATCTGAGTCCCTCCATCTTTCATCTGAAATCAGTTGGCAGCGGCAGCAGCGCCCGGGCAGGTCTTGGGGGCGTACTTGGCGAGGGCCGTGGTAGCGCAGCTCCAAGTACCGGCAGCGGCACGTGTCCAAGTGATGGTCGTGCCATTCACTTGCGTCGGCGCGTTGCCGATCGTACAGACGATCGTTCCAGTGCCGGCCGCGTTCGTACCAGCAGCCGTGATCTGGCTGCAGTTGCTGGTGGAAGCAGCAAGACCAATATCGGCCGGCGCTGCCACGTCATCACCGTTGTTCAGCTTGTCTTCGAACAGCGTCTTCCCCGGCGAGATTTCGGCCAGACCGGCGGCAACCTTCGACTTGGCCTGGTAATCCGAATACGCCGGCAGCGCGATCGCCGCCAGGATGCCGATGATCGCCACGACGATCATCAGTTCGATGAGGGTGAAACCTTGTTGGGCCTTGCGGAATTGACGCTTCATGCAGGTTCTCCAGGAATGAGCGGTTGGGAGTCACTCGCCGGTGTCTTCCCCGGCGATACCCGGTAAAGGCAACGGGTGTGCCATGGGGCTTCTTCCGAACTGGGGGGCAAGTCCCGTGCTGTTGTTCACGCTGGTCTTGTCACTTGCATGCCGTCCACGCGGCGACTGACAAATCCCGTCAAGCCGGCTGACAATTCCTGTCACAACCAACGCCGAGCGTCACCCTCCCGGGCATGAACGGTGGCTTGGAGTCCGGCCTAGAACGTGAAGACCTCGCCATCGCGTAGCGGCAGCGGGTCGAACCGGGGAATGGCGGCGCGCACCTCTTCCATCGTGAGTTGCGCGTCGCTGGGCTTGAGATGGGTGATGCGCAGCGCCGGGCGTGCGGCGAGCGCGGCGATGTCGTCGGCCAGACTGGCCGGGCAGAGATGCTGCGAGCGCAGCGCGAGATCGGCCTCGGCATTGCAGAAGGCGGTCTCGATCACGAGCAGCGCGAGGTCGGGAATGCGGTTGACCGCGTCCCAGCGCGCCGGGCAGGCGGCGGTGTCGCCGGTAAACACGAAGCTGCGGCCGCTGGGCGCATCGACGCGGTAGCCGACGGCGGGCACCTGATGCGCGGCGGGCAGCGCCTCCACGCGCCGCCCTGCCGACTCGAACACCGCGCCCACATCGAACTCGATGAATTCGAGGCTGGGCTGGCCATGGCTGCGCAGCCGCGTGAAGTCGGGCCAGATCACGCCGTTGAACATGTGGTCGCGCAGCGCGGCGAGCGTGGCTGGCAACGCATGCACGCGCAGCGGCGCGCGGCGGTGGCCGAACACGCTGTCGATTATGAATGCGAGGCCGCACACATGATCGAGATGCGCATGTGTGACGAACACATGGTCGATGCGCGCGAGCGCGGCGATGTCGAGCCCGCAGACGCCGGTGCCGGCGTCGATGAGCAGGTCGTCATCAACGAGGAAGGAGGTGGTGTGGCCACCATCGCCGATGCCGCCCGAACAGCCGAGGACGCGCAGTCGCATGCCTTGCCTCGCGCGCTGTCAGTGAACCGTGGCGCTGCCGTCAGCGACGCTGGCGACGGCGTTGCGCAGCACGAACTCCATGCGCGTGCCCGACAGCTCGATCACGTCATGGTCGTTGAGCGGGAAGGCTTCGGCCCCGAGCGAGCGTCCGTTGACGAGCGGGAACTGCGAACCTTCCACATGGGTGATGAAGTAGCCCTGCGGCCGCCGCGTGATGACGGCCACCTGCACGCCGGGCCGCCCGAGCGTGGTGAGCGCCTTGCGGATCGACAGTTCGCGCCCGGTGTTGGGCCCGCTCAGGATGCGCACGATGGCGGTCACGTCGCTGCCGAGGCTTTGCGGCGGCAGGCGCTGGGTGCCTGACGGAACGGGCAGCGGCGGCATGGCCGAGGTACGGCCGAGCATGCCGGTGGCGACGGGCGCGCCGCCGCGCGGGCTGTCGCCCGGGAGCGTTTCCTGGTCGGCGAAGTACTTGAGCTTGTAGCGCCCGAGTTCAATCGTGTCGCCGTTCTGGAGGAAGTGCTTCTTGATCTGCTGCCCGTTGACGAAGGTGCCGTTGGTGGAACCGAGGTCTTCGAGGAAGGAATCGTTGAGGATCGTGACGATGACCGCGTGCTCGCCCGAGACGGCGAGGTTGTCGATCACGAGATCGTTGTGAGGCTTGCGTCCGATGGTGGTGCGCTCCTTGTCGAGCACGACCTCCTTCAGCGCCAACCCGTCCATGCTGAGTATCAGCTTCGCCATTGTGTGTACCGTGGTCGGATCGGGGTCCGGCTTGCGCGGTTGGCCTGCTTGCGCCGGCTCACCCCTGCGACTTGAGCCAGTCGGTCATGCGCGAGAGCAGCCGCTTGGGCCGTTCGCCCCCCGCATCGACGCGGGCCAGTATGACAGATACGTTGTCTCGCCCGCCGTGGTCATTGGCGGTGCGCACGAGGCCTGTCGCAAGCTCGTCAAGGCGAGCATCCGCTTCCTGATAGGCCGTCATGAGCGCCGCGATGCCGACGTCTTCCACCATGTCGGTGAGGCCGTCGGAGCAGAGCAGGAAGATGTCGTCGGGCTCGGTGTCGACCTCGATGATGTCGGGTTCGACCACCGGATCGACGCCCACCGCACGCGTGACGAGGTTCTTGTGCATCGAGAAGCGGGCTTCGAGTTCGCTGATGAGGCCGGCGTCGATCTGCTCCTGGAGCAGCGAATGATCGCGCGTGACCTGTTCGAGCTTGCCGCGCCGGTAGCGGTAGGCGCGCGAGTCGCCTACGTGGGCGATGGTCACGCAGTCGCCGTGGAACAGCGCCATGACGAGCGTCGTGCCCATGCCGCTGAGTTCTTCCTGCGAATGGGCAGCGTCGTACACGGCGCGGTTAACGTCGGTGATGTGGTCGCGCAGCAGGCCGTGCAGCGAATGGAGGTCGAAGCGGTCGCGCGCCGAATACACGGCGGCGAGGTCTTCGGCCAGATCGCGCGAGAGCAGGTGCGTGGTGAGGGTGCTGGCGACTTCGCCGGCGTTGTAGCCGCCCATACCATCGGCCAGGACCGCGAGGCCGACCTCCGGCACGATGGCCACGGAATCCTCGTTCTGCTGGCGGACCACTCCCGGATCGGTGACGGAGACGAATTCAAGCTTGAGCGAGTCGGGCATGACCGGGCGCTTGGTGCTGGCGAGGCGACGTAGGTGTCGGGCGGGGAAGTGTAAGCCCTGCGAGCCTAGCGACTTTCAGGTCCGATCGGCGCCCGATGCCGCCATGCGGCGTCCGATGAGGTGCCCGAGCACCACGACCAGCGCGGCGCCGACCGCACCCGACAGATGATCGAGCAGCGGCGTGGGATGGCCGACGAAGTCGTGCGCGAGGGGATCGCCGAGCAGGAGATGACCGCCGAGATAGCCAAGCAGCCCGGCACCTGCCCACACCAGCACCGGAAGGCGGTCGAGCGCCTTCAGCACGATCTGGCTGCCGAAGATGATGAACGGGATCGACACCAGCAGCCCGAACACCACGTAGGCCAGCCGGTGCTCGTCGCCGGCCTGCTGCGAGGCGCCGGCGATGGCGATGACGTTGTCGATGCTCATGACCAGGTCGGCCACGATGATGGTACGCACCGCGCCCAGCACATGCTTCGCGCCGTCGACCTCGTGGTCTTCGTCCTCCGGCAGCGTGAGCTTGACGCCGATGTAGATGAGCAGCAGCGCGCCCACCAACTTGAGGCCCGGCAGGTCGAGCAGGCTCATGGCGCCGGCCACGAGAGCGATGCGCAGCACGATCGCGCCCGCCGAACCCCAGAGGATGCCCTGCCAGCGGTGGTGCGGCGTGAGGTTGCGGCAGGCCAGCGCGATGACGACCGCGTTGTCGCCGCCGAGCAGGATGTCGATGACGATGATCTGGAGGACCGCGGCCCAGTGGATGTCGGCAAAGGCCGGAATGGCGTCGAGCATGTGCTTGCGGAGGTATCGATGGGTCGGGACGGACGGCGCTCGCGCGGGCGCTGCGGCCTCGGGCCGCAGCGCACTTGCCGCACGCAGCCCGCACCGCCGGAAAAGCAAAACGCCCGCTGCGAAGCGGGCGTTTGCAGGAACCGTGGCCCGCGCAAGGCGGGCCGCTTCGGACCGAAGCTTAAAGCACGCTCTTGAGGAGCTTGCCGAGTTCGGACGGGTTCTTCGTGGTCCTGATGCCGCAGGCTTCCATGATTTCGAGCTTGGCCTGGGCGGTGTCGTCGCCGCCCGAGATCAGCGCACCGGCGTGGCCCATGCGCTTTCCGGGAGGCGCCGTGACGCCGGCGATGAAGCCGACGATCGGCTTCTTGAAGTTGTCCTTCGCCCAGCGCGCGGCGTTGGCTTCGTCGGGGCCGCCGATCTCGCCGATCATGATCACCGCGTCGGTGTCCGGATCGTCGTTGAACAGCTGGAGCACGTCGATGTGCTTGAGGCCGTTGATCGGGTCGCCGCCGATGCCGACCGCGCTCGACTGGCCGAGGCCCAGTTCCGTCACCTGCGCGACGGCTTCATACGTCAGCGTGCCCGAACGCGACACGATGCCGATGCGGCCCTTGCGGTGGATGTGGCCCGGCATGATGCCGATCTTGATTTCTTCCGGCGTGATGAGGCCGGGGCAGTTCGGCCCCAGCAGCAGCGTCTTCTTGCCGCCGGCCGCTTCCTTGGCGCGCATCTTGTCGCGCACGACGGCCATGTCGCGCACCGGGATGCCTTCGGTGATGCAGATCGCGAGGTCGAGATCGGCTTCAACGGCCTCGAGGATGGCCGCGGCGGCGCCCGCCGGCGGAACGTAGATGACCGACACGGTCGCGCCGGTCGCCTTGGCGGCTTCCGACACGTTCGCGAAGATGGGGATGCCCTCGAAGTCCTCGCCGGCCTTCTTGGGGTTCACGCCCGCCACGAAGGCAGCCTTGCCGTTCGCGTAGTCGCGGCAGCCGCGGGTGTGGAATTGGCCCGTCTTGCCCGTGATGCCCTGGGTGATGACCTTGGTGTCTTTGTTGATCAGGATCGACATGGTTCTTCCTCGCTTTACTTGGCAGCGGCGGCGGCAGCGACGACCTTCTCGGCCGCTTGCGCCATCGTGTCGGCGGCGATGATCGGAAGACCCGAGTCCGCCAAGAGCTTCTTGCCCAGTTCTTCGTTCGTGCCCTTCATGCGCACGACGAGCGGCACCTTCAGGCCGACGGCCTTGGCCGCGGTGATGACGCCTTCGGCGATCACGTCGCAGCGCATGATCCCGCCGAAGATGTTGACCAAGATGGCCTCGACCTTCGGGTTCTTCAGCATGATCTTGAAGGCTTCCGTCACCTTCTCGGTCGTGGCGCCACCGCCGACGTCGAGGAAGTTGGCCGGCTCGCCGTTGTAGAGCTTGATGGTGTCCATCGTCGCCATCGCGAGGCCGGCGCCGTTCACCAGGCAGCCGATGTTGCCGTCGAGCTGGATGTAGGCGAGGTCGAACTTGCTGGCTTCGATTTCGGCGGGATCTTCTTCGTCGAGGTCACGCAGCGCGACGATGTCGGGGTGACGGAACAGCGCGTTCGGGTCGAAGTTGATCTTGGCGTCGAGCGCGATGACCTTGCCGTCGCCGGTCAGGACCATCGGGTTGATTTCGGCCAGCGAGCAGTCGGTGTCCCAGAAGGCCTGGTACAGGCCCTTGAGGTTGACACGCGCCTGTTCGAGCAGCTCTGCGGGCACGCCGATCTTGGTCGACAGTTCGTCGGCTTGCGCGTCGGTCAGGCCGGTCGACGGTTCGACGACCAGCTTGTGGATCTTTTCGGGCGTATGGGCCGCGACTTCTTCGATGTCCATGCCGCCTTCGCTGGAGGCCATGGCGACGACCTTCTGCGAGACGCGATCGGTCACGAAGGCAACGTAGAGTTCCTTCTTGATGTCCGCGCCTTCTTCGATCAGCAGGCGACGGACCTTCTGGCCTTCCGCGCTGGTCTGGTGCGTGATGAGCTGCATGCCGAGGATGGCATCGGCGTATTCGCGTACCTGTTCCATCGACTTGGCGACCTTCACGCCACCGCCCTTGCCGCGGCCACCCGCGTGGATCTGGGCCTTCACGACCCAGACCGGGCCGCCCAGCGTTTCGGCAGCCTTGACGGCCTCGTCCACCGTGAAGGCCGGGATGCCGCGCGGCACCGTGACCCCGTACTTGCGGAGAATCTCCTTCCCCTGATACTCATGAATTTTCATGTGTTCCCCTTGCAGGCTGCTGATGATCGACGGCGTCGGCAAGCCGCCGAGCCATGGCGGACAAACGACTGCCGGCTTCCGCCGGCATGGGCGGCCTGCGGAACCACGGCAGTCGTTTGTTTCTGGGTCATGCGCGCCCCGACGGCGCGTCGATGAAATGCGGCAACCCTGGCGCGCGCAACGGAAGGACCGCGCATGCAGCGTTCAGAATCGTTGAAATCGGAGAAGGATGCTGCGCCGCAATAGCCGGCGAGGAAGTTCAGCGCGTCGTCGCTGGCAAGCGCCTCGTTATGCGAGACGGCCATTGATGACTGCACCTCGAGGGAGGCCTTCGGCGGGCAGACCCCTAGGGGGTCGGAGCGACGACAGAGGGGATGAGGCATGGACATGCCGTTATGAACTGTTGCGCTGACGTTCGCTTCGAACGGCTGCGGAAGCATGGGCGGTACACCACCCGAATGCTGCGTTGTGCCAAGCACGCGGCGGAGGATAGCACGGAGAAAATACCGTCTTGCCGCAGCGCAATGACGCAGCTTGCCGGTGTAGCCCCGAGCACGGACTCTGGTGGAAACCACAATGGCGCAGCGCAGCGCGAATCAATCGCTATCGTCGATGCCCGAGACGATTGCGCGGACGACAGCCGCCGAGAAACCGCGCGCAGCCAGGAAGCGCGCCTGCTTGGCGCGGCCCGCCGCATCTTCGGCCGGCATGCCGAAACGCTTGGCCCAAACCTCCCGGGCGCGCGCTGCTTCGGAGGCAGCGCAGTCGCCGAGCGCATGTTCGATCACCTCGGGAGCAAGCGCATGGGTACGCAGCTCGGCCTTGATGCGAGCCGTGCCGAAACGTTCGGCACGGCGCCGCACCAGCGATTCGGCGAAGCGGTCGTTGGAAAGAAGACGCTCGGCTTCGAGCGCATCGAGCAGCGACGCGAGCTGCTCGGCGGATTCGGCGTGCGGCGCGAGCTTGCGGCCCAGCTCGGCACGACTGTGCTCTCGCAACGACAAGGCCCGCAGAGCGCGGGCCTTGAGGCTGAGAGCGCCCGTCGGCGCCCTGCCCTTCACGCTTACTCGGCCGCGCTGTCGACGCCGGCCTCGCGGCGCGCGACACCGAGCTTCTCGCGGATACGGTTCTCGATCTCGAACGCAATCTCCGGGCGGCTGCGCAGGTATTCGCGCGCGTTGTCCTTGCCCTGGCCGATGCGCTCGCCGCCGTAGCTGTACCAAGCGCCCGACTTCTCGACGATGCCGTGGGTGGCGCCAAGGTCGAGCACCTCGCCTTCGCGCGAGATGCCTTCACCGTAGAGGATGTCGAAGTCGGCCTGCCTGAACGGCGGCGAGACCTTGTTCTTGACGACCTTGACCTTGGTCTCGTTGCCGATGACTTCCTCGCCCTTCTTGATGCCGCCAACGCGACGGATGTCGAGGCGCACCGAAGCGTAGAACTTGAGCGCGTTGCCACCGGTGGTGGTTTCAGGGTTGCCGAACATGACGCCGATCTTCATCCGGATCTGGTTGATGAAGATGACTAGGCAGTTGGTGCGCTTGATGGTGCCGGTGAGCTTGCGCAGGGCCTGACTCATGAGGCGGGCCTGGAGACCAGGCAGCGAATCGCCCATCTCGCCTTCGATTTCTGCCTTGGGCGTCAGTGCCGCGACCGAGTCGATGACGATGAGATCGACCGAGCCCGAGCGCACGAGCGCATCGGCGATTTCAAGCGCCTGCTCGCCTGTGTCGGGCTGGGAGATGAGCAGGTTGCTGAGATCGACACCCAGCTTTTGGGCGTATTGCACGTCGAGCGCGTGCTCCGCGTCAATGAAGGCAGCGGTGCCGCCGAGCTTCTGCATCTCGGCGATGACCTGAAGCGTGAGCGTGGTCTTGCCCGACGATTCCGGGCCGTAGATCTCGACCACGCGGCCGCGCGGCAGACCACCGACGCCAAGCGCGATGTCGAGACTGAGCGAGCCGGTGGAGACGACCTGGATGTCCTCGGCGACTTCACCATCGGACATCTTCATGATGGAGCCCTTGCCGAACTGCTTTTCGATCTGGGCGAGCGCGGCGGCGAGGGCCTTGGCCTTGTCGGCCGAATTGGCGGGGGTGTTCATGACTGAGCTACCTGGGTGGAAGGGTTTCGACACCCGCGCGGTTGCTGATCGAACACCTTGCCGCGCGGAACGTGAAACGGAGTATGCGCCGAACTACTGTATGAATCAACAGTAGGAGGCCATCAGACAAGAACGCCCGGCGGTTCGGTCAGCTCGGCGATGCGTTCGAGCGCATGGGCAACGGTCGCCGCACGTATGGCAGCGCGATCGCCATCGAACTGCCGCAGCGCCGCGAATGGCTGCTGACCGCGCACGACGAAGCCGAACCACACGGTGCCGACCGGCTTTTCGGCACTGCCGCCGCCCGGCCCGGCGATACCGGTGACGGCTACCGCCACCTGAGCGAGCGAGCGGTCGAGCGCGCCGCGCGCCATCGCGAGTGCCGTCGCTTCCGACACCGCGCCATGCTGCGCGATCGTCTCGGCCGGCACGCCGAGCAACTCGACCTTCGCATCGTTGGAATAGGTGACGAAGCCACGCTCGAACCAGTCGGACGAGCCGGCCAAGTCGGTGAGGCGGGCCGCGATCATGCCACCGGTGCAGCTCTCGGCGGTGGTGACGCGCCAGCCGCGCGCGCGCAACGCATCGGCGGCGGCCTGGACGAGGGATTCGGGAACGAGGCCCATGACTTCTCCGGAAACGGGCATCGCGTGTCAGGCCGACAGCAGCCGGCGCGCGATGGCGAGGAGCAGCAGCGCGAACGCCGCCGCGAGCAGGTCATCAATCATCACGCCGAAGCCGTTCACCAGCGTGCCACCCTTGATGCGGCGGTCGAGCGCGCGGATCGGGCCGGGCTTCCAGATGTCGAAGAGGCGGAACGCGGCCACGCCCGCCGCCTGCCACCAGAAGCGCGTCGGCAGGAAGGCGAGCACGCACCAGACGGCGAGTATCTCGTCCCAGACCATCGCGCCGTGGTCGCTCACGCCGAGCCGCCGGCCGGTGATGCCGCAGGCCGCGACACCGAGCGCGAAGCCCGCGAGCACCGTCAGCGCGAACCAGCGGCCGTCGGCGAAGACAGGCAGCGCCCGGTCGATCACCACGAACGTGAACCAGCCGAACATGCTTCCCCAGGTGCCGGGCGCCTTGCGCGCGAGTCCGCTGCCGAAGCCGAAGGCGATCACATGCCAGACGCTGGCGAGCATGAAGCGCCAGTCGGCGGCGGGGCGGGCGGTGGCGGGCATGGTCGGCGAATCGGGCTGACGCGGTGGCGCGGGACGGTTGCGGCGGGCGGAGGTCTGGGCAGTTGCGGCGGGCGGACGCTCAGGCGAAATGGTCGAAGCCGCGCAGCGCGAGCGCGACCGGCGCGTCGCCGCGTCGCCAGCAGATCGCCGGCCGGTCGCCGGCACGCGCGGTGATGCTGCCGGCACGTGCGATGGGCGTGGCGGCGACCGCGGCGGCGGCCAGCACTGCATCGCGGGCGGCGACGGGCGCGGTGAAACACAGCTCGTAATCGTCGCCACCGGCGAGCGCATGACGCCAGCGCGCATCCGGCGCGAGCGCGAGCAGCACGGGCGACAGCGGCAGACGGTCGAGGTCGATGACGGCATCGACGCCACTCGCGGCGAGCACATGACCGAGATCACCGGCCAGGCCATCGGAAATGTCGATGGCCGAGGTCGCGAGTCCGGGCAGTCGGCGCCCGAGGGCGCAGCGCGGCGTCGGGCGTTCGAGGCGGTGACGGGTAGGGATCGCGGCCGGACCGGCGTCCGGACTGGCGCCGACCGCATCGGTATCGGTGCCACCGGCGGAGGAGTCGGCCTTGGTCACGCCGGCACCGCCCTGCCCACGCGCCGCGAACAGCTGCTCAAGCGCCAAGGCCGCATCGCCGATCGTGCCGGTGATCCACAGGTCGTCGCCGATCCGCGCACCGTCGCGCCGAGGCGCGAGCGCTGGCGCGACACGGCCGAACACGGTGATGGAGATGGTGAGCGGCCCGGCCGTCGTGTCACCGCCGACCAGCGCGCAGCCATGCCCGGCGGCGAGCGCGAGCATGCCGCCCGCGAAAGCCTCGCACCATGCGAGATCGCGGGCGCGCTCGGCAGGCAGCGCAAGCGCCAGCGTGAAGGCGAGCGGCTCGGCCCCCATCGCGGCGAGGTCGCTCAGGTTGACCGCGAGCGACTTGTGCCCGAGCGCGGCCGGATCGACATCGGGGAAGAAGTGCCGCCCCTCGATCAGCATGTCGGTCGAGACGGCGAGCGGGCCGGCATCGAGCAGCGCGCAATCGTCGCCGATGCCCAGCAGCACGCCCGGCCGGCGCTCGGCCAGCGCGGCGGCGGGGATGCGGAACAGCCGCTCGATCAGCTCGAATTCGCCCATGCGGCGACCGGTTCCGCGAGTGAGGTTCAGCCGTTGCGCGGCTTGAACTCGGTCGGGCGCACGCCGGCCGCGACCTTGTCGAGCACGCCGTTCACGAAGCGGAAGCCGTCCGTGCCACCGAAGGACTTGGCCAGCTCGACCGATTCGTTGATGACGACGCGATACGGCACCTCGGCATGCGCGGCCAGCTCGCGGCTACCGAGCAGCAGTACCGCATGCTCGACCGGCGACAGCTCGCCGACCGCACGGTCGAGATGCGGCGCGAACAGGCCGCGCAGCTGATCGGCGTTGTTGATGGCGCCATGCAGCAACAGCGAGAAGTACTCGGCATCGGCCTTGTCGAAGCCGGGCTGATCAGCCACATGGGCTTGGATCGCGCCGGGCAGCTCGCTGGACAGCAGCCACTGGTACACGCCCTGGAGCGCGAATTCGCGCGCGCGGCGGCGCGCGCTCTTGGGCGGGCCGCCGGCCGGGCGACCTTCGCGGGCACCCGACTGCGGGGCGCCCGGCGTGCGGGAATCATTGGTCATCGTCGTTGTCTTCCGGTTCCTGGAGCGCGTCGATCTCGACGGCGAGGTTGGCCATCTCGACGGCCACGCGCGCGGCGTCCACGCCCTTGGGCTGGGCCCGCACGTTTGCCTGCTCCTCGTTTTCGCAGGTAAGCACGGCGTTCGCCACCGGAATGTCATATCGCAACGCGATCTCCGACACGCCGCGCGAACTTTCGTTCGACACGATCTCGAAGTGGTAGGTCTCGCCGCGGATCACGCAGCCGATGGCCACGAGCGCGTCATAGGCCTCGGTGTGCGCGAGCTTCTGCAGCACGAGCGGCAGTTCGAGCGCGCCGGGCACCGACACGACGGTCACGTCCTCGTCGGCCACGCCTAGGCGGGCGAGTTCATCGAGGCAGGCCTCGGCCATCGCATTGCAGATGTGCGCATTAAAACGCGCCTGCACCACGCCGATCCGCAAGCCCTTGCCTTCGAGCAGCTCGGCATCCGCTGCGTCCTGAACGGAATCCTGGCTCATCGCTCCTCCTCGTATCCGGAAATCTTGAGTTCATACCCGCCCATCGACGGCATCTTGCGCGGACGGGACAGGAGTTTCATTCGGCCGACGCCCACGTCGCGCAGGATCTGCGCGCCGACGCCGTAGGTGCGCAGATCGACCTTGGGCGGCTGCGCCTTGGCGCCACCGTCGATCGCCTTGATCGCGTCGAAATGGTCGAAGAACTGGCCCGCGGCCTCGCCCGCGTTGAGCAGCACGGCCACGCCGGCCTCGGCGCGGCCGATGGCTTCGAGCGCGCGCGGCAGCGGCCAACTGTGGGTGGTGGCCTCGGTGTCGAGCCAGTCGAGCACCGACAGCGGCTCGTGCACGCGCACCAGCGTCTCGACCTCGGGCCGCACATCGCCCTTGACCAGCGCGATGTGCGCCTGGCCGCTCGGACGGTCGCGGTAGGCGACGGCGCGGAACTCGCCCCAGGGCGTGCGCGCGACGCGCTCGCCCATGCGCTGGACGAGCGACTCGTTCTGGGCGCGGTACTGGATGAGGTCGGCGATGGTGCCGATCTTGAGGCCGTGCTCCCGCGCGAACTCGATCAGGTCGGGCAGGCGCGCCATCGTGCCGTCGTCCTTGAGGATTTCGCAGATGACGGCGGCCGGCTCGCAGCCCGCAAGCGCGGCGAGATCGCAGCCTGCCTCGGTATGGCCGGCGCGCATGAGCACGCCGCCGTCCTGGGCTCGCAGCGGAAAGATGTGGCCCGGCTGCACGAGGTCGCTCGCCTTGGCGTTGCGCGCGACGGCGGCCTGCACGGTGCGGGCGCGGTCGGCGGCGGAGATGCCGGTCGTCACGCCCTCGGCTGCCTCGATCGACACCGTGAACGCGGTGCCGTAGACGGTGCCGTTGTTGCGCGCCATCGGCGGCAGGCCGAGCTGATCACAACGCTTGCCGGTGAGCGTCAGACAGATGAGGCCGCGACCGAACTTCGCCATGAAGTTGACCGCCTCGGGCGTCACGAACTCGGCGGCCATCAGCAGGTCGCCCTCGTTCTCGCGGTCCTCGTCGTCGACGACCACGACGATGCGCCCGGCGCGCAGCTCGGCCACGATCTCGGGCACGGGGGAAATGGTGGTGGCCGCCGCGTCCGGCGCGCCACTCATGTTGGAAAGCATCGGGGAACCACCCTTGCAAAGACGACAAGACCGCGCCGGTTGAGGCGCGGTCCAAAGCCGCATTGTAGGGGTTGCATCAGGCTGGCGACGTTTCGGCGCGGGTCGGCCGATCGCCGGAAGGCTGCAACTGAAGCATCACCTCCGCCCCATAAAGCACGACCAGCGACACGTAGTACACCCAGAACAGCAGCACCGCGAGCGAGCCGGCGGTACCGAAGGTCGAACCGAAGGCGGTGCGCCCGAGATAGAGCCCGACGCCGAACTTGCCAACCTCGAACAGCAGCGCGGTCAGGAAGGCGCCGGTCAGCACGGTGCGCCGGTGCAGCCGCACCGGAATCAGCAGCCGGAACATCAGCCCGAACAGCGCCGTGAGGAAGGCCAGCGACAACAGCGCCTGCATCACCGCCGCGACACGCAGCCAGTCGCCGGTCCAGCGCGTGAGGTACTCGGTCACCGCCAGCACGGCCGCGCTCGCCACCAGCGAGATGATGAGCAGGAAGCCCACGCCTACCACGATCGCCAGCCCACGCAGCCGGCCCATCACGAGCGTGAGCGCCGCATTCCGGTACACCCGCCGGTGGCCGAAGATCGCCGAGAAGGCGTTGTCGAGTTCGGCAAACAGACTCGTGGCACCCACGAGCATCGCTGCCAGGCCGATGACGATCGCCGTCACCCCGCCACCCGACAGATAGCTCTGCTCGACCATGCGCTGCACGAGGCTCGCCCCGTCGGCGCCGATCAGGCCTTGCAATTGTGCGAGCACCCTGCCCTCGACCGCCTCGCGCCCGAACACCAAGCCCGACACCGACACCGCGATCACAAGAATCGGCGCGAGCGAGAACGCGGCGTAATAGGCCAGCGCCGCGCCCCGGCTCGTGCACTGATCGTCGATCCAGCGCGAGGCCGCGAGCCAGGCCAGGCGCATCGGGCGCGGCAACCGCGCCTCCATCACAGTTGCAGATGACCGTGCTCGCCGAGGCGCGGGCGTTCATGGCGCATCGCGGCCGTGGCCATCTTGAACACCTGGGTGAGCTTGCTTTCCTTCACGTCCCAGTACTCGGCGTCGTCGAGCGCGATCTCGACCAGCGCGATGTCGGGATCATCGAGGCCGTCGGGAAACCAAGCTGCGACCATTGGCTGCCAGAGCAGTTCCATGCGCGCGCGATCACCGCTGATGCGGGCCTCGCCGCGCATCGACACCCAGAGGTCGTGGGCACGGTCGGCGATCGTCACGCCCACCTGGGGATTGAGTTCAATGTCGGCCACGAAAGGCGCGCGCAGGCTGGTGAAGAACCAGAGCGTCCCGTCGAAGTCCTTCTGCACCAGCGTCATCGGGCGGCTCGACGGGCGCCCGTCGGTGCCGATGGTGGTGAGCATCAGGGCTCGCTCGCCGGAAATGCGGTTCCAGAATTCCTGCTGGCTGTCGGTCATGCCTGCCTCCGTGTCCGTTGCGAGCCGGACGGGGCGTGTCCGGCCTCTGGACCGAAGCTTCGCGGCCGACACGACCGTCGCGTGTAGGCGAGGCGCGGCCGAAGGCGTCGGCGCGCGCCGCGACACGGCACCGGCAGCTGTCTTTGGCAGATGCCGGCGCGGCTGCCAGGGCTAGCGAAGTCGCGCGAAGCGGCGACGGCTGCCGCGCTCAGCCGAGCAGCGACTCGATCTTGGCGGCGGTGCGCCGGGTTTCGAGAAAGATCATCCCGAGATTGACGTTGGCCGGCGCGGCTACCGCGAGTACGGCGTCGGTGCCGGCGCGCACCAGCAGCATCGTCCCATGCTCGCCCTCGACCAGCACCTGGCGCAGCGCGCCCCGCTCGACCTCGCGCGCGGCGCGATCGGCCAGCGCGAGCAGCGAGGCGCCCATGGCGGCGAAGCGGTTGGGTTCGATGTCCGGCCCGAGTTCGCTCGCGATGACGAAACCGTCGCCGGAAATCACCGCCGACGCATCGAGCCGCTGCGCCTGGTTCATGGCGCGCAGGAGGGGCGAAAGCAGCGCGACGCGCTGTTCCGGGTCGAGCATTTCGACATGGGTGCCGTAGGAGTACTGGGGCATGGCGGCTCCGGGAAGCGACGTGGGCGGTGCGATCGGTTCATTCTGGCGCGGCGGGCGCCGGCCGTCATGGCCGCCACCCGCGCGGCGCTCACAGCGCGGCTTCGAGCGCCGGCAGCGAGACGCGCGCCTTGGTCAGCGCCATGCCGAGATTGGCGCTCTTGCGGCACACGAAGCCGACCACGTGCTCGGGGCTCTTCTTGCCGCGGATGAAGACGTGGATGAGGTTGTCGCTGTTGACGATGATTTCCTGGAAGTAGTGCTGGCCATCATCCCGAACACCGCGCGCCTTCTTGAACAGCTGCTCGATCATCGTGACGTTCGGGCCCTGGAACAGGTCGGTCGTGGCAGCCGCCAGCAGGTCGAGCACCTCGCGCGGGTGCGAATCGACCGTGCGCATCGACAGCAACATGCCGCTGCTCAGATCGATGTAGCCGGCGGCCACGCATTCGGGCAGCGCGCTGATCGCCTTTTGCAGTTCGGTGTCGAGTTTCGAGCTCATCTTTTTTCTTCCTGGTGTGACCGGCTGACGCCGGGGAGGTCATGGGGCGACCGGCTTCTGACTGCCGCGGCCTTGCCCCGGGGTGGAGGCGCCCCGCGCGAGATGGTTCGCGAAGGCGCCAAGAAAATCTGCCTGCTCGCGCGACTGGACCCAGCGCGCGTCGATGCGCCGCACGGCTTCCAGGGCATCGAGCGCGGGCTGGCCATGCCAGATGAGCCAGGCCGCGAGCACGGTGCCGGTGCGGCCGAGGCCGGCGTGGCAATGCACCGCGACGACCTTGCCCCGCGCAAGTTCCTCGTCGATGGCGCGGCAGATCGTTTCTGCGTAATCGTTCGCGGGCGCGGTCATGTCGCGGATCGGGAACTGACGCTCGGCCAAGCCGAAGGCCGCGAGCTGGGCAGGATCACCGGCCAGATCGGTGAGGTTGACCAGCAGATTCACGCCCACGCGCTGAAGCGCTTCGAGATCGACCGGCGCGTCGAAGAACACGCCCGGACGCGGCGTGCCGGCGAGCTGCCCCGGACGCAGCCACAGGAAGCCGCGCGGCCCGAAGGCGTCGCTCACGTAGCGCTGCGCCGCGGGCGGCGGCGGCACCGGCGGCAGCGAGCCCTCGGCGAGGTCTTCGGGACGAGCGTCGGGCGAGGGTGCGTCGCAACTGCCGCTGCGCACGAAGTCGCGCGCGAGGCCGCTGTCGGGCGCGTCGAAGAAGCGCGGGATGGTCTGGGTCTCGCGCACCACGCCTCCCGCCACCAGCACCGCGCGCCCGCCCAGTTCGCGGCACTCCTCCTGGTTGTGCAGCACGACCAGCAGCGCGCAGCGTCCGGCCAGCTTGCCGAGATAGCGCAGCAGCAGGGCGGCGTCGGCCGGCGGCAGGCCTGCCGTCGGCTCGTCGATGAACAGCAGCCGGCAGCCGGCCGCGGCGGCGCGCGCGATCGCGAGATGGCGCTGGCGGCCGAGCGGCAAATCGGCGACTTGGTCGTCGAGCCGCGCGACGAGTTCATGCAGATCGGCGGCTTCGAGCACGCGCGCAGCGGTCTCGCGCTGCTGGGCCGGCGTGAGCGAACCGCGTTCGGGCAGGCCGCTCATGAGGTTCTCGAGCACGCTGGCAAGCATGAGTCGTGCGCTCTGGCCGACGAGCACCGGGCGGTTGCCCTCGTCGAGCGTTCGGCCGAGATAGCTCGCCTCGCCCCAGATGCGCATCGACGGATTGGCGTTGTTGTGGCCGGCGATCGTGCGCAAGAGCGTCGACTTGCCGGTGCCGGCCGGGCCGAGCAGCACGACGCATTCACGGTCGGCAATGCGCAGGTCGATGCTGCTGAGGATCGTGCGCTCGCGGAAGGCGACGCCGAAGCCTTCGAGCACGAGCACGGCGTCGGTGGCGGCGCTCATTGGGCGCGCGCCGTCGCGCCGCGTCGCACCCGGTCGTCAAGCAGGCTCAGGAGTGCAAGCAGCAGACACTTGACGTCGTCGCGGCGGCGCGCGTCGACCTCGAACACCGGCGCGCTGAGCCCGAGCGCGGCCAACCGCTGGTGATAGCGATCGAGCGCCGCGCCAGGCACGAGTCGGGTGACACCGACGACCAGCACCTGGCCGGTGGCGTCGATCAGGCCGCGAAAGGCCTGGACGTAGTAGTCGAGATCGCCGGCCGGATCGGGGCGCGTATCGTCGAGCAAAATCACGAGGCCGAGGCTGCCGTGCCCGAGGATTTCCCACATGAAGCGGAAGCGCGGCTGACCGGGCGCGCCGTAGAGGTGGATGTCGGTGCGGCCGTCCAGATGCAGCACGCCATAGTCCATCGCCACGGTGGTGCGCTCCTTGATGGCGGCGATCACGTCGGTCGCGCGCTCCTCGGTGCTGACGACCGGGATGTCGCTGACCGCGCCGATGGCGGTCGTCTTGCCGGCACCGACCGGGCCGGCGAACAGGAGCTTGGGCTGCATGTTGATCAGAGTCCCATGATGCGGGCGAGCAGCTGGCCGAGCAGCGTGTCGCGGCGGCCCCTGCGAGCCGGAGGGTTGGCATCGACCGCGGCAAGGCCAGCCGACGTTGCGTGCGCGTCGTCGGCCGCGCGCGCCGGCTGCACGACCGTCGCGCTCGCGAGTTCTTCATGTGCTGCGGCCGGCGCACAGGCTTCTGCGTCGTCGGATGCGTGGCTTGCGAACTGCGCACCGGACTCCCAGGTGTCGGGCGAGACATCGCCTCCCGCCCCACGGGTTGCGGACCGCCGGTTGCGAACCTCGACCAGGCCGGCACAGGTCGCGGCCGAGTACACACGGCAGGCCTCGTCCTGCCGAATGTCGAGGATGCGGGTTGCAAGCGCGATAGATGTCGGATGGCGCGTCAGCAGCGCCACCATCCGCATGGTGTCCAGCGAGCAAGGCAGACGCGAGAAGTTGGGCCAGCGGACAATGCGCACGACATCAAGCAACGACCCGCCGGCCACCATCCGACCGCGACTCGCAAGATAGCCGGCGCTCCAGAGCAGGTCCTCGAGCCGCATGCGCCGCGCCATGGGCGCGTCGGCGGGCACTGGTATGAGCCTGAAATCGTCACGGCGAGCAGACAGGAAGCGGGGCATGTCTTGCTCTGCTACTGCGACGCTGCATTCGCGGCGTCCTGCATGAACGGTGAGTGCGCCGCTCCCCGGGAGGACGAGGCTGCAATCGGCGGTTTCCCCGGCGCCGTCGGCAATCAATCCGACAATATGCGCATCAGGAAAGAAGTGTTCCGGTCCCCGTCCGAACGCAGGAAGCGGAGCGCGCGCGCTGACCGAATTGGCGAGTTGCATGCATTTCACCGTCGGAAGGGCTATTTCATTGCGGTGGACTACCGGATTTTGCCCATCACTGCATGGACATTGATTAAAAGCAACAATGTGCAATGTCACTTTTCGCCAAATACGGTAGCGCGGCCCCGAGGGATTGCCCCCGAGCTTGGCCAATAAAACGTGAAAAAAATCACGAAAATGCAAAGCCTGGAAATTGGCGCATCCTGCCGAATCCGGTAACCCGAAGCACAGTAGAAAAATGAACCTGACGAGTTCTAGACGATTTGCTGGAATCCCGCCTTGAAATTACGGTCGCGAAGTAGCCGTCGGGAAGGAAAACACGGATGCGGTGCTGGCGCGATTCACAGACAGAAATGCTCTAAATGAGCCAAATGAAGTTGATGAAGCAGTCGCCTCACATTGCACATAGAAAATGCTCGCGATCACTCTCATGCGAAATCTGAAAGACCCTCAGACGAATGCGAGAGCAAACGAACAATGCGTCTCCGGCAATCGCTGATGCTGCCAAGAATTAACTATTGAAGACTGCGATGAATAAGCAGATTGGTACACACGGAGCCAAGAAGCAAAAAGACCCGGTAACTTGAACAGTTACCGGGTCTTGCAATTTGGTGGAGAAGAGGAGGATCGCGTGGCGATGCTCTCTATCCCTTATAAATCAACCACTTACCACACCACTGGCTTCCGGTTTGCCACCGTGAAGTGACACAGCTCTGAGGGCGCCGATCATACCCGCCACCGTGCAAAAAAACAGGGGTGCGTATGCGCGTGCGCTGACAGAAGTCACAGACCGGCCAGCACCTCGGCCAGGACATCGCTGGCCCCTTGGACCTCGCCGCCAGCCTCAACCGGCCCCAGGCGGACGAAGCGGGCGCCCGGCTCCGCTGTGAGCTGCACCGTCATGAGGCCCGCGCCTTCACGCAGGTCCACCCCCGGGCGGACGCCCTTGGCATAGAACAGCGCATAGGGGGCTTGGTCTTCCTCGCCGTCAAACACAAGGCCCACCGTGCCGACCTTGTCGCTCATGGAGGTGGCCAGCGTGGCGCGTGCCTGCCACAGGGTCAGGGCCTCGGCGGTCGTGAAGGCGGCAAGGTCGGGCGAACGGAAGGCGCGGACGTCCGTGGATTCGTAAGGGGTCATGGTCTGCTTACTAATTAGTAGTGGTGGTGTGGTTGGCGGCCCTGACCACATGTCAGAAACCGATGTCAGAATAACCAGACAGTCAGAAACTGACAAGCCTAGATTTCCGACACCACTTCTGGCAGGCTCCCGACACCATCAACAAACGGTCGTTTTCCGACACCCCAGGGAGTCCGCGCCATGAACCACCGCTTCGGCTACGGCCGAGTCAGCACCACCGACCAGACCGCCGAGAACCAGCGCCTTGAACTGGCCCAGGCCGGCCATGAGGTTGACCAGTGGTTCGCCGATGTGGGCGTGTCCGGGAAGGTGTCCGCCATGCAGCGCCCCGAGTTCGCCCGGATGGTCGGCAAGTTCCGCAAGGGCGATGCGCTCATCGTCTCCAAGCTCGACCGGCTCGGCCGTGACGCCTTGGACGTTCAACAGACCGTCCGCGACCTCAGCGAGCTGGGGGTGCGGGTTGTCGTCCTGAACCTCGGCGGGACTGACCTCACCTCCTCCGCCGGCAAGCTCATGCTCGCCATGCTCTCCGCCGTGGCCGAAATGGAGCGCGACCTCCTCATCGAGCGGACCCAGGCCGGTCTAGCTCGCGCCAAGCTGGAGGGGACCAAGCTCGGGCGCAGGCCCAAGACCTCCGAAGCCCAGCGGGCCGACATCCGCGCACGCCTGGAGGCCGGCGCCACCGTGTCGGAGCTGGCCCGGGAGTACGGAATCAGTCGGGGCGCAGTCATCGACATCCGGGACCCCGAGAAGGTCGCGGCCCGTCTCGCCGCCAAGGAACAGCGCAAGGGCGGCGCGGACACTTCCCAGGCCCGCAAGTAGTCAAAGACCGTCACGAGCGGGAACACCACGCCCACCGCTCCCAGGGCTTGGGGTCGGGAGGTCGGCAGCGAGGATCGGCCAGCGCCAGCCCGTGACCCGCCGTGCCCTCCTCAGACCGCCCAGGCGCCCGCGCCGTCCGTGCCACCACTGCCGCCGGCCCGCGCTCTCTTCGCCGCCCAGGCGCCCGCCTCGGCCTTCCTTGGGCCATTGCCTCGGGAAGCCTCGCCGTCCGGCTCGGGCGGCCCCGTGTCCCAGGCTGTCCCGTGCCGTCACGGCGCCCCGACCCGGCCAGCGCCGGCCCGTGCCGTCCAAGCCCAGGACACCACGCCCACCACCGCTAGGGCTTGAGGTCGGGAGGTCGGCGGCGAGGATCGGCCCAGGCCAGCCAGCGCCCCGCCGTGCCCTCCGCGCCGCCTCGCCCAGCTCTCGCACCACCTCCTCGCCCCGCTCGCGCTCTCCTCGCCGCCCAGGCGCCTCGACGGGGGCCGATGGGGGGCAATGGCAGGCGCGGGACATCAAGGGGACGTGTCACGGATTTTTTGGGAACTGCCAGGAAGTCCGCCCCCCCCTCCGCAGGACCGCCCAGGCGCCCCGTGAGCCTCGCCAGCCCTTCGCAGCTCCCCGAGGTAGCCGGGTGCGTCTTCGCCGCCCTGTGAGGCTTCCTGCCCCGTTGCCGGGGGTCTTGGGCATGTGCCGTGCGGAAGCTGCTGGGAGAGCATTCGGCCTGGAGGTCTTGAGAGGTCACGGGCCGTCATAGCTGCCGACCTCCCGCCCCTTCCTGCCGCACTGGCCGTGGCCCAGGCCCGGGCGGTCCAAGGCGATAGCGCCTCGCCCGGATAGAGACATGCGCCCTGATGCCTTCCTTCTAGGGACGGTGTCCGCTATCCGCCTCCCGTGCCAGCTCGACCCGGGCCGAGGGGGGGCACTTGCCAGCTCGACCCAGGCCCCAGGCTGCCGCGTGTCTTCCCGAGATCGCCAGGAAGTCCGCGCCCCTTGGAACGGCTCAGGCAGGGCCAGGACAAGCGCACCGCTCACCACGTACCCGACCCCGCTCCGGGCCGATCAAGCGCCCCCAGGTCCGTCCTGACCGCTCAGGCAGTCGGCGGCGAGGAAGGAGCGCGGGAGGTCTCGGCCGCGTCTGCCGGCCCGAGGGACCATCCGGCGTCAAGGAGGCGCTGGACCGCTTCATCAAGCATCGTGTCCAGGGCGTGCGCCGGCTGACCATCGGCCAGGATCGGGGAGCGGACCTCAAGGTCTATCAAGACATCGTCCACGTCCGAGGCGAACAGCCCCCACCCCTGCTCCCGATCATGCAGCCGGAAGAAGGAGGCGTCCGGCCCCAGGCCATAGACCTCGGCCACGACGGACCCGGGCGCCACCGGGGCGGCGAGGAGGGCACGGACTCGGCCGTGAGGGTCTTTGAGGGCGAAGGCTTCGGGCATCGGATGCAGCGGCAAGGAACAGCTAGAGGAGGTCATGGTAGCGGCCTCCCCCACCACCTCCCCAAGGGATCATGAGGGGCCAGGACACACAGAGAGCTTCGTCTCTTGGGTGTAGGTGTGGTGTTCATCGTGACGGGCCAGGACGGTCATTGATACCCGCCCACCCACTCACCTACTCGGGCTTCCCTCATGAGGTCTCGGAGGTCGCATGACGGCACTCGACTACACGGCCCGATCACTGCTGCTACTACACCATGACCCACCGGGACTACGTTCCGAACAGGACTTTTGATCCTCCCAGGACCCACCGTGACTACGTTCCAGGCAGCACTTCGGCTCGGCACGTTAGCGGCTGCTACTAGGGGTCGCATGCTCGCCGCCTCCCGCTTGACCTCATCGACCTTCGCCAGCGCATCGGCCAGCTCGGTCAGGATCAGGCCGATCTCGGCGGCCTGCTCGTCGTTCCGCTGTTGCAGGGCCAGGATCGCCGACTCGTCGGGCTTGGTGATGGTGAGCTGCGCACGACCGGCCAGGAGGTCTTCGATCACGGCGTCACACCAGACCGCGAAGCGGACGGAGAGCCAGCGGGCGAAGAACACGGCCAGCTTGGGGTGGCCCCAGGTGCCGCCGTGCTGCCCGCGAACGGACTGCGTCAGCACCTTGCGGAACGCGGTGACGTCCACGCCGCAGATCGTGGCGTCGTGGAAGTTGCTGGCGGCCATCCCCCTGAACCACGCAATCCGCTTCTGGGTCGTCTCGTCCAATTCACTGGGATTCCAGGTATTTGCCACAACCAGCGCCAGCTCCTTCATGTAGCGGCGGGTCTCGTCGTTGGCCCAGAAGTTGTCCAGCCGCTTCCCGAAGTGGGCGGCGGCCTTGGTCATGTTGAAGTAGCCGTCCTCACGGAACTCGAAGGCAGTGCCCTGGAAGTCACGGGTGATGCGGAGGGGCTTGGTGGTGGTGAGCTGCGTCATTCGGGGGTCTCTTGGGAGTCATGGAGGTGACGGGCCGTCATGGGTTCGTCACCCTCCGCACAGGACGCAGGCTCACCCAGTCAGCTCCTTGCTTGTCCGCATGATGTGGGGCAGCTAGTCTGCGTCGCCCTCGATCCGGAGTACCCCATGAACGACAAGCCGCAGCCCTTGAAAGGTAAGAGTCTCAAGTCGGTGAGCATCAACGAGCTGCAATTAGCCATCGCAGACGCCATCCATAGCTTGACCGGCGCCGAAGTGTTCGTTGACGTTACCCAGCTATCGACAGATGCACCTAAAGCAGACCTGGCTACCGACGCAGTGGCAATCCTTCACGGCTACACGCTAGAACGCTTTGCTGTGGGCCTGACTATCACGTCTAAGCTCTATCCAGACTATGGCCCGGGTGGCCCACTGTGAAGCCATAGCAGGCGACTGGACCGAATCGGCGTCCTATGTCTCCTTCCCTACCACCCGCGTCCATGCTCGGTAAGCGGGAGTCCAGCGAGGGGCCGTGAACACCTTGGGCAGTTCGAGGCCCTCATAGCGGATCGCCTGGACTGCTTCCACCCGCTCCCCAAGGTCCGTGTGTCGCCCGTAGGTGCGCACGCCCTCGCCGCCCTCGCTCCGGTGGCCTAGAACCCGATCAATCACCACCTGTCGCAGGCCGGCCCGTGACAGCATCGTCTCGACCGTGTGGCGGAAGGCGTGGAGGTCGTCGCCCGCGCCGTCCATGCCGATGCTGCGCCGGTACTTGCCGAACCACTTGGACACGCCACCACCCAGCCCATTCGGGCCGTCCTTGGCGGCGGGGAACACCTGACCGCCCGGGCCGCCTTGTGCGTCCTGGATCGCCCGCACGTAATCAAGGAAGCCCAGGCGCACAAGCTCGGAATGCACCGGGACCTTGCGCTCTGAACTGTCGTTCTTGAGGCGTTGCCACGGCTTCGCAGGATCGGCCCGGATCAGCAGCACCGGGACGCCCTTCTCCTCGGCCACATCGTCGGTGGCGAGCTGGGCAAGCTCAGTCACCCGGGCGCCCGTGAACGCCGACAGGATCGGGACCCAGTACGCGGCGTCCTGTGAGGCGTCGGCCAGTCCCGGGAGGTCATAGCGGGTGAACAGCGGTTGTCCGAAGAGGTGCCGCACCTGTTCATCGCTCAGGGGATCGCGGGCCGCTTCGGTCTTCGGGACCTTGAGGCCCCAGCCCGCCCACGGATTGCGCGGGAACCACTCCAATCGCTCGGCCACGTTCAGCAGGGCTTGAACCATCGACAAGCGGCTATCCAGCGTCTTGAGCGAGGGACCATCCGCCCGGCTCGCGCTTTGGGTCGCGTACCGCTCGAAGGCGACCGTGTGCGCCCTGCCTAGCTCCGACAGCGGCGGGTTCCCGGTAGCGGCCTCGAAGTCCTGGAGGGCAAGCCGGGCCTTCTGCACCGTCTTAACCGGCCGTTCCTTGAGGGATTCCCACTCGGGCAGCACATCGCGCAGGTAGCGGACTGGGGCGCCTTGAGGTCGTGCGAGGGTCACAGGGGCGTCAGGCGGCGGCGCGGCGGGCGTCTCAACTACCTCCCCAGCATCGCGGGCCATGAGGTCCCGTGCGGCCCTGACGTTCGCGTGTAGCACGGCTTGCAGCAGGGGCAGCACGTCACCCCGGCCCCAATCCATCTTCAAGCCCATTGCCGCAAGGGCCGCAGTTGCATCGGGCACCACAGATGCGAGGTCGCCGCGCGTTACCGCCTTGCCAGCCTTCTCAGCCAGGGACAGGTTCACCGCCTGCACCAAGTTCGCCTGACTCTCTGTGAGGCCGGCTAGATGGGCCAGTGAGCCAAGGGCGGGCGGCGGCGAGGATGGACGCACAACCCCGAAGTAGCTCGGGCGCAGTGAGTCCAGGGCGTCAAAGAGGGCGCGGCGGGCTTCCGGGTTAAAGCGGATCGCGTCATCGCCCGACAGCCGCTTCCGATGAACCGCATCCGCGACCGCCTGGACCAGCTCGGGAGTGATCGGGCCGACCATGACGGCGTTCAGCGCCTTGCGACGGGCCAAGAACTCTTGGTGAAGCTCGGCTTGCCGTGCGTGGTGAAGGGCGCGGGCCTCGGCGCGGTCACTGGTGCCCAGGCTCTTGCGGAACTTGGTCGTCCCGAAGGAGTCGCGGAGGTCAAGGGGAACGACGATGCAGCTCTGCCACACGCCGCCACGCCGGCTAAGGCCAACGTCTCGGGCCATCGGGTCGTCTCGCTCAGAAGGGCTTGAGGGACGCTGTTCAGGCTTCACGAGTGACACAGTGGGGTGACACACCCCCAAAAGCTAAGGCCCTGATTCCATTGACTCTCTTTAAGAATCAAGGACTTCAGGGCCTTGGGCGGGTATTTGGTGGAGAAGAGGAGGATCGAACTCCCGACCTTCGCATTGCGAACGCGACGCTCTCCCAGCTGAGCTACTTCCCCGTCGAGAACGAAATAATAGCATAGTTGCTCGACTCCACAAGCACCTCTCTCCTTACCTCGCATCCTGCGCAACAGCCAGAAGACTGACACGCCCAAGTCCGGCCGCACGCGCGAGTCCAATCACAGCCGCGACTTGTTCGTAGCGGCAGCTGCGGTCTGCATTGATGAACAGCTGAGGTTGCGGCAGCCGGGTCGCAGCCTCGGCCAGACGTCGATCCATCTCGTCAGCGTCGACGGCTTCGCCCTCCCAGAAAGTACCGCCCCGGGCGTCGAGCGTGATGATGACTCGCGTCGGAGCGACCGGCATCTGCGTGCCGCGCACGGCGGGCAGATCGAGTGGGATCGACGCGCCGAGCAGCGGCGCCGCGACGATGAACATCGCCAGCAGCACCAGCAGCACATCAACCAGCGGCGTGGTGTTGATCTCGGCAATTGGCTCGCGCGCGCCGCCCCGCGACTGGAAGCCGTCGAGCGCCATCAGCCCTGCTCGTCCGTGAGCGGGCCGATCGCGCGCAGGCGCAGGTCGGCGGCGAAACCGTCGAGCCGTTCGAGCAACGCACGGTTAGAACGCACGAAGGCGTTGTAGGCAAGCGCGGCCGGAATCGCGACCGCGAGGCCGAAGGCGGTCATGACGAGCGCCTCGCCGAGCGGCCCGACAACGCGCTCGATCGTGAATGCGCCGGCCTCGGCCAGACTGCCGAGGGCGCGATGGATGCCCCAGACCGTGCCGAACAGCCCGACGAAGGGCGCCGTGCTCGCGATGCTCGCCAGCAGGGTCATGCCCGACTCCAGGTCGCGCGTGCCGTCGGACAGCGCCGTGCGCAACTCGCGCGAGATGACGGCGTCGGCCTGACTGCGAGTGGTGCCCCGGAGCTGCGACTCGGCACGCGCGGCGGCTTCGGCGAGCGCGACGAACTGCCCACCCCGATCCGCTGCCGCCAGCACCCCAAGCCCCTCGTGCGCCGACGTCTGCTGCCAGTACGCGGCCAGCTCGGCGCTCGTGGGCGGACGCCGTCGCATGGCAGCGAGGCGACGCAGGATCGTCGCCCAGCTCAGCAGCGAAAACACGATCAGCAGCAGCGCAGTCGCGTGCCCCACCGCATCGGCCTGATCCCAGTACTGCGTGAATCCCGCGTCCATGGCCGGTCAGCGCAGGCCGAGCACGTCCTGCATGTCGAACACGCCGCGCTCGCGGCCGGCCAGGAATTGCGCCGCGCGCAGGCTGCCTGTCGCGTAGGTCATGCGGCTGGAGGACTTGTGCGTAATCTCGATGCGTTCGCCGATGCCGGCGAACAGCACGGTGTGGTCACCGACCACGTCGCCGCCGCGAATCGTCGCGAAGCCGATCGTCTCGGGCTTGCGCTCGCCGGTCACACCTTCGCGGCCGTACACCGCCACCGCGTCAAGATCGCGGCCGAGCGCCTTGGCGACGACTTCACCCATGCGCAGCGCGGTACCCGACGGGGCATCCACCTTGAAACGGTGATGCGCCTCGATGATCTCGATGTCGTAGCCGCTGGACAGGATCTTCGCGGCGACTTCGAGCAGCTTGAACGTCGCGTTGACGCCGACGCTCATGTTCGGCGCGAACACCACGCCGATGCTCTCTCCGGCCTTGGCGATCGCAGCCTTGCCGTCGGCGTCGAAGCCGGTCGTGCCAACGACGAACTTGACGCCATGCGCGACGCAGGCCTGGAGATGGGCGAGCGTGGCTTCGGGGCGGGTGAAGTCGATGAGGCAGTCGACGCCGTCGAGCGCGCCGGCGAGGTCGGCGGGCGCGACGCCCCGGACCTTGATGCCGGTCTCGATGCCGAGCACCTCGCCGGCATCGCGGCCGATGTTGGCGCCACCCGGGCGGTCGAAGGCGGCGACGAGTTGCGCCGACGGGTCGTTGACGGTGGCTTCAACGAGCATGCGGCCCATGCGGCCGCCGGCGCCGGTGATGGCGATCTTGATCATGCTTGCAGTCCGGAAAAAATCAGCTTTGCGGCGCGGCGGGCGCCTCGGGGCGCTCGGAAGGCATCAGGTCGCCTTCCCAGCGATCGAGCTTGTCGCCGCTGAAATAGACGGTGAGCTTCCGCTCGATGACTTCGCCGCTACTCTTGCGGTTGTAGAAGACGTATTCCCACTGGTCGGTGTGGAACAGCGGCCGCACCATCGGCGAGCCGAGGATGAGCCGCACCTGATCGCGCGTCACACCCTCGGGGCGGCTGGCCTTGGCCATGCGCAGCTGCTCGACCATCTCGCGGCTGACGAAATTGCCCTGCTGCAACTCGAAGCGATAGGGCTGGAAGAAGCCGCAGCCCGACATGCCGAGCGCCACCAGCAGCGCCAGCGTCGTCGCCCTCGCTCCGCGCCCCGCGCGCGCCGGGGCACTCAAATGACTCGCAACCATGAATCTCCGTGCGCCGCTTGAGGCGGCTCAAACTCACTATCATAGCGGCGACGTGCGGCTCGCCCGGGTGCCGCCCCTGAACGAGTCACCTGTCATTCCATGATGTCCAACACCGCCGATCTCAAGTCCGTGGGCCTCAAGGCCACGCTGCCCCGCCTCAAGATCCTGGAGCTGTTCCAGAAGACCGAGCAGCGGCATCTGAGCGCGGACGACGTGTACAAGCTGCTGCTGGCGGAGGACATCGACATCGGCCTTGCCACCGTCTACCGCGTGCTCACCCAGTTCGAACAGGCCGGTGTACTCGCGCACAACCACTTCGAGCAGGGCAAGGCTGTGTTCGAGCTGAACGAGGGGCATCACCACGACCATCTGGTCTGCCTCGAATGCGGACGTGTCGAGGAGTTCTACGATCCCGACATCGAGGCCCGCCAGCAGCGCATCGCGTCGGATCGCGGCTTCACGCTCCAGGCCCACGCACTCGCGCTCTATGGTCATTGCACCAAGCAGGATTGCGAGCACCGTCGGCGCTGAAACGCCACGCACCGGTCTGACGGACCAGTCTCGCAACCCGCGCCCGGCGGCCCTGTCCGCTGGCGATCACGTCAGATTCATCCCGCCAGCGCGCGCGGCAGCACCCGCCGCGACGCCGCCCAGCCAAGCAGCACGCCCGCCACGATCATCGGCAGGCTCAGCAGCTGCCCCATGCTCAGACCGAAGGTCAGCAGGCCCAGGAAGTTGTCCGGCTCGCGGCCGAATTCGGCCAGGAAGCGGAACACGCCGTAACCCACCAGGAAGGCCGCCGACACCATGCCGGTCGGGCGCGGGCGCCGGCTGAACAGCCACATCAGCACGAACAGCGCCAACCCCTCGCCCGCGAACTGGTAGAGCTGCGAGGGATGGCGCGGCAGGTCATCGACCTGCGGAAACACCATCGCCCAGGGCACATCGGTCGGTCGGCCCCAGAGTTCGCCGTTGATGAAATTGCCGAGCCGCCCCGCCGCCAGTCCCGCCGGCACGCAGGGCGCGACGAAGTCCATGAGCTGGAAGAACGGCCGCCCGCGCGAGGCACCGAAGGCCGCCATCGCCACGAGCACGCCAAGAAAGCCGCCGTGGAAGCTCATGCCGCCGTGCCAGACCTGCGCGATCTCGGCCAGATGCTCGAAGTAGTAGGCCGGCTTGTAGAACAGCACATAGCCGAGCCGGCCGCCGAGAATCACGCCCAGCAGCCCCCAGAACAGCATGTCGTCGATGTCGCGCGCGTTCCAGCCCTGGGCCGCGACATGCGGCCGGCGCAGCTGCAGCCGCGCGAGCCCCACGAACAGCCCGAAGGCCACGAGGTACATGAGCCCGTACCACCGGATGGCCAGCTCGGTGAAGCCGAGCGGAATGTGGATGGCGACGGGATCGAACTGCGGATGCACGAGCATGACGGCGGATGCGGCGCGACGGGCGCCGGCTGGCGGAGGAAACGGCGGGCGAGTGTAGCCGAGGGGTTGGACAGCCCGGGGCCGGCCTCGCGGCCCCGTCAGCGCCGGGCGGTGCGTCGTGCCGGCTGCTTGGCGCCGGCCACACCGCGCGCGACGCGCTCGCGCTTGGCCTTCTCGTAGGCCGCGTCCTGCAACTCGCGCGCGCGGTCGAAGCCGAACTGCCGTTCGAGCACCTCGAACCACGCGATCGTCCCGAGCAGCGGCACCGAAATCCACCACCACGACACATCGCGCAGCCAGTCCGCGTCCAAGATCTTCGCGATGAACAGCACGAAGCTGCCCACATAGATCCAATACATCGCCTCACCCGTTGCCTGTCGTTCGCGCGGCCACCTTACACGAGCAAGCGCCCATCACATCCACCTCGTAACCGCAAGGCGAAACGCCCGGCATTTCACAAGATCGGGGTTTGCGCTCACCCATGACCATCAACGGCATGCCGCCGCTTCCGCTTGAGCCCGCCTGTCGCGCGCCCGGAGGCCCGGCCCGGAGAACACCCGATGGGATCGCGAGAACCGCTCACGCCCGGCGCGGCCGACGACGCCGCGTCGCACACCTTCATCGCCCGCCAGCCCATCCTCGACCGCGACGAGAAGATCGTCGGCTACGAGCTGCTGTCGCGCGCCGACGAGACCGCCGAGCACGCCCCCGTCGTGCACACGCGCGAGTCCGACAGCATCCTGCTGTTCCATGCGCTGTCGAACTTCGGCGCGGACACGCTGTTCGGCGACAAGGACGCCTTCGTCAATTGCGCGCTCGACGCGCTCGACGGCGACCACCTGGAGCTGATCCACCCCGAACGCATGGTCATCGAGATCGCCGACGGCTGCCCGCCCGAACGCATCGCCGAGATCGGCGCGCGGCTGGCGGCGCTGCGCGAGCGCGGCTTCCGCCTCGCGGGCGGCGGCTGGATGCTCGACGACGCCTTCCGCGGCTGGCTGCCGCTGCTCAGCCACATCAAGATCGACGTGCGCAACCTCGACGCGCGCGCCGCCCAGCGCCTGCTCGGCATGGCGGCGCTGCACGGCAAGCTCAGGCTGGTGGCCGAGCGGGTCGAGACGCGCGAGGTGTTCGAGCGCTTCCGCGAACTCGGCTTCCACCTGTTCCAGGGCTATTACTTCCAGCGCCCGCGCACCCTAGGCACCAAGAGCATCAGCCCGGCGCACGGCAACGTGCTGCAACTGATGGATCTGGCACGGCGCGAGGCTGATCCGTCGGCGGTCGAGACCGTGCTCAAGCGCGATCCGGCGCTCAGCTTCAAGCTGCTGCGCTACATCAACAGCTCGGGCTTCGGGCTGAGATGCGAGGTCACGTCGTTCAGGCACGCGGTGATGATCCTCGGCTACGGCAAGCTGTTCCGCTGGCTCGCGGTGCTGTTCGCGACGGTCAGCGCCAACAGCGTGCCGCCGGCGCTGGCGCGCACCGTCATCACGCGCGGCCGGCTGATGGAACTGCTCGCGCTCAAGCTGCTGCCCAAGGAACAGTGCGACAACGCCTTCGTGGTGGGCATCTTCTCGGCGCTCGACGCGATGCTCGGCATGCCGATGGAGAAGGTGCTCGGCTCGCTGAGCCTGCCCGAGGAAGTGACCGACGCGCTGCTCGAACGCAGCGGTGTGTTCGGCCCCTTTCTCGAACTGGTTGAAGCCTGCGAGGGCGGCGACTTCGACCGCCTCGGCGATCTCGCACTCGCGCTCCAGCTGGAGCCCTACGGCGTGAGCGAGGCCCACATGAGCGCGCTCGCATGGACGGAGACGCTGGGCGTGTGAGCGGCGGACGCCGCCCGCGCGGCGGCCCCGGGAGCGTGGGGTTCGGGAACGCCGCCACCGCGAAGCGCGCCCTGAACGCCGCGCACGAATAGATGACGCGCCCTCAGCCCCGACCGCCGAGCACGCGGAAGTCGATCGCCGGCTTGTTGCCCGTGAGCAGGTCGGCCAGCAGCGCGCCCGAGCCGCAACCCGTGGTCCAGCCGAGCGTGCCGTGGCCGCAGTTGAGCCACAGCCGGCCGACGCGGCTGCGGCCGATGAGCGGCACGTTGCTCGGTGTCGCGGGGCGCAGCCCGGTCCAGAACGACGGCTCGGCCCAGTCGCAGGCGCCCGGGAACAGCTCGGCGGTCCGGCGGCGCAGCGTCTCGCAGCGCACCTCGTCGAGCGCGCGCGGCTGCTCGCTGCCCAGCTCGACGGTGCCCGCCACGCGCAGCCGGTCGCCGAAGCGCGAGAACACGAGCTTGTTGGCATCGTCGATCAGGCTCACCTGTGGCGCCTTGCCCGGCTCGACCACGCGGAAGGTGGCCGAATAGCCCTTGGCCGCGATGATCGGCGCATGCACGCCGAGCGGCCGCAGCAGCGCCGGCGCATGGCTCGCGAGCGCGACCACGAAGGCATCGCCGCCGAGCGTCGAATGCCGCCCGTCGCGCCCCAGCAGCTCGACCGCCTCCACCTGCCCGCCGCGCGCGACGAGCCGCGTCACCTCGTGGTCGAACACGAACTCCACGCCCGCCGCCCGCGCCCGCTCGGCCAGCGCCGTCGTGAAGCGATGCACATCGCCCGACTCGTCCGCCGCCGTGTAGTCGGCGCCGACGATGCGGTGCGCGATGGGCCCGAGCGCCGGCTCCAGCGCGACCGCGCCGGCCGCATCGAGCTGGCGCCGCTCCACGCCGAACTCCCGCATCAGCCCCGCGCCCGGCGCCACCGCCTCCATGACCGCGCGGTCGGTGAAGAAGCGCAGGATGCCGCGCTCCAGATGGTCGTAGTCGATGCTCAGCTCGGCGCGCAGCGTTTGCAGCGTGGCGCGCGAATAACTCGCGAGGCTGACGATGTCGCGCACATTGGCGCGCAGCCGCGCGTCGGTGCATTCGCGCAGGAAGCGCAGGCACCAGTCCCATTGCCGCCAGTCGAGGCGCGGGCGGAACAGCAGCGGCGCGTCGGGCTGCGTCATCCACTTGGCGATCTTGAGCGGCGCGGCCGGGTTGGCCCAGGGCTCGGCATAGCAGACCGAGATCTGGCCACCGTTGGCGAAGCTGGTCTCGCACGCCGCGCCGGCCTGACGATCGACCACCGTCACCGCGCAGCCGCGCGCGCGCAGGAACCACGCCGTGGCGACGCCGACGATGCCGGCGCCGAGAACGATCACCCTCATTTCCTCTCCGTCATGAAGCCCGCGAAAGCGGTCGGCGGCCGGCCATGCCCGCCGCCAGGGGCGCGATTGTGCGCCGCGCGACGGGCGCCTCGACTGCAAGGCATTGCGGCCCGCGCCACATCGCCATGCAAACGGCTTGCGCCTGATCGTGCCCGCGTCCGGAAAGCCGCACGCGCGCTGGCCCCGGCGCACGGATTTCCGTACAAGCTCGCGCCGGCGCGCCACGCATGCCGCCGCGCGACACATGCTGTCGCCTTTCACCCTGCCCTGACCGGGGTTTCGTGGAATGGTTCGTGCGTGCTGGCGCCGATCATCGCGGCATCGGCCCTGCCTCGCCTCACCTCGGGAATTCGAATGGAAATACTGCTTCAGCAGCTCATCAACGGGCTGGTGCTCGGCAGCGTGTATGCGCTGATCGCGCTTGGCTACACGATGGTTTACGGGATCCTCCAGCTCATCAATTTCGCGCACGGCGATGTGCTGATGGTGGGCGCGCTCACCGCGCTCAGCACGTCCAAATTCCTTCAGGAAGCCGCGCCCTGGATGCCTGGGCCGCTGGTGCTGCTGATCGCGCTGGCGGCGGCGATCGTGGTGTGCGTGCTGGTCAACATCGGCATCGAGCGTGTCGCCTACCGGCCGCTGCGCAACGCGCCGCGCCTCGCGCCGCTCATCACCGCGATCGGCATGTCGATCACCTTGCAAACGCTCGCAATGCTGATCTGGAGCCGCAACTACATGGTGTTTCCGGCGCTGCTGCCCAATGCGCCGATGCCCTTGGGCGGGGCGTCGATCACGCCGGTGCAGGTCATCATCGTGCTGCTGTCGCTGGCGCTGATGGTCGGGCTGGTGCTGCTGGTCAACAAGACCAAGCTCGGCCGCGCGATGCGCGCCACGGCCGAGAACCCGCGTGTCGCGGCGCTCATGGGCGTGGACCCCGACCGCGTCATCGTCATCACCTTCGCGCTCGGCGCGGCGCTGGCGGCGGTGGCGGGCGTGATGATCGCGGCCAACTATTCGATCGCCCATTTCTACATGGGCTTCCTGCCGGGGCTGAAGGCCTTCACGGCGGCGGTGCTCGGCGGCATCGGCAACCTGTATGGCGCGATGGTGGGCGGGCTGCTGCTCGGCCTGATCGAGGCGCTCGGCGCCGGCTACATCGGCGACCTCACGGGCGGCGTGCTCGGCAGCAACTACCAGGACATCTTCGCCTTCATCGTCCTCATCATCGTGCTCACGCTGCGCCCGTCCGGGATCATGGGCGAGCGCGTGGCGGACCGTGCCTGAGAGCCTTTGCATCATGACCACCAAGCCCGCCTCGCCCCCGCCGGCCGCGCCCGCCGGCCTGCATCACCGCCCCACCCTCTTCCCGCGCCTGGCCGACCAGCCCGCCAAGGCGGTCACGGCCATGCTCGTGACGGCCGCGATCCTCGCGGTGCTGCCCTTCGCGGTCGGCAGCTTCGGCAACGCCTGGGTGCGCATCCTCGACTTCGCGCTGCTGTACGTGATGCTCGCGCTCGGGCTGAACATCGTGGTCGGCTTCGCCGGCCTGCTCGACCTCGGCTACATCGCCTTCTATGCGGTGGGCGCCTACATGTACGGCCTGCTCGCCTCGCCGCACCTGACCGACACCTTCCCGGCGATCGCGGCGCTCGTGCCCGACGGCATGCATGTGCCGGTGTGGTTCGTGATCCCGCTCGCGGGCGGGCTGGCGGCGCTGTTCGGCGTGCTGCTCGGCGCGCCGACGCTCAAGCTGCGCGGCGACTATCTGGCGATCGTGACGCTCGGCTTCGGCGAGATCATCCGCATCTTCATGCTCAACCTGAACCAGCCGCTCAACATCACCAACGGGCCGCAGGGCATCAACCTGATCGACCCGATCGCCTTCGGCGATTTCAGCCTCGGCAAGCGGCATGAACTGTTCGGCACCAAGTACGCCGGAACCTACTTCTACTACTACGTCTTCCTCGGCCTGACGGTGCTGACGATCATCGCCTGCAATCGCTTGCAGGACTCGCGCATCGGCCGGGCCTGGATGGCGATCCGCGAGGACGAGATCGCCGCCAAGGCGATGGGCATCAACACCCGCAACATCAAGCTGCTGGCCTTCGCGATGGGCGCGAGCTTCGGCGGCGTGGCGGGCTCGATGTTCGCGGCCTTCCAGGGCTTCATCTCGCCGGAGTCGTTCAGCCTCATGGAGTCGATCGTGGTGCTGGCGATGGTGGTGCTGGGCGGCATGGGGCACATCCCGGGCGTGGTGTTCGGCGCGGTGCTGCTGGCGGTGTTTCCGGAGGCGCTGCGCTATGTGGCGGGGCCGGTGCAGGAGGCGATCTTCGGCAGCGTGCTGGTCGATGCCGAGGTGCTGCGCATGCTGATCTACGGCGTGGCGATGGTGGCGATCATGCTGCTGCGGCCCAAGGGCCTGTGGCCGGCGCCGCAGCACGGCGTGGTGCCGCGCCGCTTCCGCAAGAAGGCGGGAGACACGGGCACCTCGGGGGAGGCGCTGCAATGAGCCAGACCATCCTGCACGTGAGCGGCGTCAACAAGCGCTTCGGCGGCCTCCAGGCGCTGAGCGAGGTCGAGCTTGAAATCCGCCAGGGCCAGATCTACGCGCTCATCGGCCCGAACGGCGCCGGCAAGACCACCTTCTTCAACGTCATCACCGGGCTTTACACGCCCGACAGCGGAACCTTCATGCTCGGCGGCCAGCCCTATGCGCCGACCGCCGTGCACAAGGTGGCCGAGGCCGGCATCGCGCGCACCTTCCAGAACATCCGCCTGTTCCCCGACATGACGGCGCTCGAAAACGTGATGGTCGGCCGGCATGTGCGCACGAAGAGCGGGCTGGTCGGCGCCATCTTCAAGACCCGGGCCGAGCGCGCGGAGGAGGCGGCGATCCGGCATCGCGCGCACGAGCTGCTGGAGTTCGTCGGCATCGCACGCTACGCGGCCTTCCAGGCGCGCACGCTGTCCTACGGCGATCAGCGCCGGCTGGAGATCGCCCGCGCGCTCGCCACCGACCCCAAGCTGCTCGCGCTCGACGAGCCAGCCGCCGGCATGAACGCGACCGAGAAGCTGCAACTGCGCGACCTGCTCCAGCGCATCAAGTCCGAGGGCCGGACCATCCTCATCATCGAACACGACGTGAAACTGATCATGGGCCTGAGCGACCGGGTGACGGTGCTCGACTACGGCAAGGTCATCGCCGCCGGCGCGCCGGCCGAGGTGCAAAAGAATCCGGCGGTGATTGCCGCCTACCTCGGGGGAGCGCACGCATGAGCGGCATCGACATGAGCGCGGTGGGCGGCCCGGGCATCAATGCGGCAGCCAGTGCCGGCACGGCCGGCGCGGGCGCTGCAAGCGCTGTCATCGCGCCCGCCGCGCGCGGCGACGTGCTGTCGGTGCGCGGGCTCAAGGTGGGCTACGGCGGCATCCAGGCCGTCAAGGGCGTGGATCTGGACGTGAACCGGGGCGAGCTGGTGACGCTCATCGGCGCGAACGGCGCGGGCAAGACCACGACGCTCAAGGCCATCACCGGCGGCGTGGGCTGGAGCGGCGACATCGCCTACATGGGCAAGAGCATCGCGGGGCGCAAGGCCTTCCACCTGCTGCGCGAGGGGCTGGTGATGGTACCGGAAGGGCGCGGCGTGTTCGCGCGCATGACCATCACCGAGAACCTGCTGATGGGCGCGCATGTGCGCAGCGACGGTCAGGTGCAGGCCGACATCGACCGCATGTTCGGCCTCTTCCCGCGCCTGAAGGAACGCGCCGGCCAGCTCGCCGGCACGATGTCGGGCGGCGAGCAGCAGATGCTCGCGATGGCGCGCGCGCTCATGAGCCAGCCCAAGCTGCTGCTGCTCGACGAGCCGTCGATGGGGCTGTCGCCGATCATGGTCGAGAAGGTGTTCGAGGTCGTGCGCTCGGTGCATGCCGAGGGCACGACCATCCTGCTGGTCGAGCAGAACGCGCGGCTCGCCTTGCAGATCGCCGATCGCGGCTATGTGATGGATTCGGGCGAGGTCACGCTCACCGGGCCGGCCGCGCGGCTGCTCGACGATCCGAAGGTGCGCGCGGCGTATCTGGGCGAGGAGTTGTAGGGCCGGCGGCGAACCGGCCTTGCCCGCCGTGCCGGCCGCCGCGATGCAGGCCGGTGCCGAGCGCCCGTCACGGCCCTCGGCCGCGATGCAGACCTCCGCCGCGCTCAGGCGTGCGGCACCGCGTTGTCCGCCGCCGTCGTGAACGCATCCGCGAAGTAGTTGTCCTCCAGCAGATCGCCGCGCTCCACCAGCGCGCGGCGGGCGCTGTCCACCATCGCCGGCGAGCCGCAGGCATAGGCCTGCCAGACCGAGTAGTCAGACTCGTCGGCGAGCGCCACGTCCTGCACATGGCCGGTGCGGCCGGTCCAGTTGTCTTCCGGCGCGGGGCGCGAGAGCACGGGCACGTAGGTGAAATCGACGCCGGCTTCCTTGGCCTGGCGCTCCAGCTCCAGCGCGGTGTCGTGCGCATAGAGGTCCTTGAGCGTGCGGCCGCCCCAGTACAGGCGCAGCTCGCGCGGGTCGGCGGTGTGGATCGCGTGCTCGACCATCGCCTTGATCGGGCCGAAGCCGGTGCCGGTGGCCAGCAGCAGCGCCGGCCGGTTCGACTGGCGCAGGAAGAAGGTGCCGAGCGGCATCTCGATGCGCAGGATGTCGCGTTCCTTGAGCGCCGGCTCGGCCTTGCCGAACAGCGTGTCGGTGAAGCGGCCGCCGGGCACGTGGCGGATGTGCAGCTCGACCTGCTCGGCCAGATGCGGCGCGTTGGCGATCGAGTAGCTGCGGCGCGTGCCGTCGCGCAGGATGATGTCGAGGAACTGGCCGGCGTTGAACTGGGCGCGCTCGCTGGCCGGCAGTTGCAGGCGCAGCACGACCACGTCGTCGCTCGGGCGGGCAAGGCTGGCGACGCGCGCCGGGAACTTGCGCGGCGCGATCACGCCTTCGGCCACGACGCCGCGGCATTCGATCTCGACCTCGCCGCTGGCGTGCGCGCGGCACATGAGCACCTGGCCCTCGGCGGCTTCGGTTTCGGACAGGGCGCGCGGCTGCCAGCTACCCGTCATCGTCACCTCGCCGCACAGCAGCTTGGCCTTGCAGGCGCCGCAGGCACCATCACGGCAGCCGTAGGGCAGGGTCACGCCCTGGCGCAGGCCGGCGTCGAGCAGGGTCTCGCCTTCGTCGGTGCTGAAGCTGCGGCCGCTCGGCCGGACCACGACATTGGAAGTCATAAGGGTGTTCGCAATGAAGAAAAGGGTGTTGATCGTCGGTGCCGGCAATGTGGGCGGGCGGGTGATCGCGCTGCTGCGCCGGCGCGCCGTGCTCACGGTGCTCACGTCGCAAGCTTCGCGCCGGGCGGAACTGCGCGCGGCCGGCGCGGCGCGGGTGCTCGTCGCCGACCTGGACCGCGCCCGCACGCTGGCGGCGCTCGGCAGGATGCGCTTCGACGCGGTCATCCACATGGCGCCGCCGCAAGCCTCGGGCGAATGCGATCTGCGCACGCGACGGCTGACGGCGGCACTGGGCCTGACCACCGCCCGCTGCCGCGCGAGCGGCGACCGATCGATCCGCGCCACGCAAGCGCTTGCCCGCGCCGGGCGGCGGATTCTAGCGGCCGGCGACGCCGCCGCGCCGCCAAGCCCGCACGGACGCCAAGGCCGTCCGCCGGTGTTCGTGTACGTGAGCACGACCGGCGTGTACGGCGATTGCGGCGGCGCGCGCATCGACGAGTCGTGCCCGCCGCGCCCGGCCAATGCGCGCGCGCGGCGCCGCGTCGATGCCGAGCGCGTGCTCGCGCAGGCCGCGCGCGCCGGCACTTGCAGGCTCGCGGTGCTGCGCGCGCCCGGCATCTACGACGCCGCCCATCTGCCGGTCGCCCGGCTGCGCGCCGGCACGCCCGCCATGCGCGCCGAGGACGACAGCTACAGCAACCACATCCACGCCGACGACCTCGCCGCGATGTGCGTGGCGGCGCTGCGCACGCGGCGCACCGCGCGCGTCTACAACGCCTGCGACTGGTCGGAAATGAAGATGGCCGATTGGTTCGACCTCGTGGCCGACAGCTTCGGCCTGCCGCGCCCGCCGCGCCTGCCGCGCGAGGAAGCGCGGCGCGCGGTCAGCCCGATGCTGTGGTCATTCATGAACGAATCGCGCCGCATGGGGCCTGGGCGGATCGTGCGGGAACTGGGCTTCCGGCACCGCTGGCCGACGGTGCATGAAGGGCTGGCGGCGCCGGGCCGGACGGCCGGTGCGGCAACCCACTGACCGGCCTCATTCGAAGCCGATGCGCCTCAGCATGTACGCGAGCCGACGTCGGTCGGCGCCCCCGTGGTCGGCCGGCACGAAGGAGCGGTCGGCGCGCAGTTCGAGGTCGAGCATGCCGTCGGCGTCGAACAGCGGCGCCAGTTCACTCGGCGGGATGGCCCAGTCGAACGGCGTGTCGGTGTCGAAGCTGCCGCCGCGCAGCAGCCGCCCGTTCGCGCGCAGTTCAAGCCACGTCGCGCCGGGCCGACCGAGCTGGCGCGACGCCATGGCGGCCGGCATCCAGCCATGCACATGCAGGGCTTGGTCGCGCTGCCACGGGCTGGTCACCAGCGTGATGCGCGCCCGCGGCCCGACCCACGCCTGCCGCCGGCCCGGCTCGCCCTCGATGTCGTAGGAGCCGACCAGCACATCGCGCGACCGCGCCCGCGACGCGCTCCAGTCGGCCTCGACATCGAAGCCCGAGGGATCGGGACGGAATGCCAGATCGACCTCGGCCAGCCCGATCTGGCCGTCGAGGTTCTCGTCGGGCGAGCGACGCCGGCCGCCGCCGAACCACAGCCGCCAGCGTCCGCCGGTGCCGGGCAGAAGGGTCGGATCGCAGATCACCTCCGCCATCCAGTCCGGCCGGTCGGCCCCGGCCAGCAGGCCGCTGCTCGACATCTTTTTCCAGTGGACGCCGTCGGTGGACAGCGCATAGCCGAGATCGCGCCGCTCGAGCGCATCGCGGCCGGTATAGAACATCACGAAGTACGGCGGCGAATGCACGACCGCCGGCTCGCCCAGCCCGCTCTCGTCGAAGCTGCCGTGCGCACCGACATCGAGCACCGGATTGGCCGCCGAGCGCTGCCACGCCACCCCGTCGCGCGAGCGCGCCACGCCCAGCCGCTGAACGCCGAGCGCGTCCTCGCCCAGGTAGTAGAGATGGAGCCAGTCGCCCCGCGCGATCACGTAGGGATCGGCGACGGCGACGGCATCCCAGCCGCCGGCCGGGCCGGCCGCCAGCACCGGCCGCGGCCGGCGCCGGAAGCGCTCGCCGTCGTCGGAGGTCGCCAGCCCGATCGCGGTGCGGCCTTGCGCGTCGCGCCCCTGGTAGAAGTAGAGCAGCCGGCCCTGCCAGACGATGGCGGCGCCATTCGCGGCGATGTAGTCGGTGGCCCAGTCGGGCGCGCCCGGCGACAGCAGCGGATTGCCCGGATGCCTGACCCAGTGCCGGCCATCGATCGACGTGGCAAGGCCCGTGTGCCAGCGCCTGCCGTCGAAGCCTGAATAGAAGTTGTAGAGCTGGTCCCGAAAGCGCAGCACCGAGGGATTGAGCACATCCACCGCGTCCCAGCTGCCGGGCGTGCCGCGCCCGAGCACCGGCTCGCGGTCGACGCCGGCCAGCTCGATCCTCAGCGGCTGGGGCTGGACTGCAGGAGGGCCGTCCGGCGGGTCGGTCCAGCTGCCTGGCGTCTGGCCGCAACCGGCCAGGACCAGACCGCAGAGCAGCGCCCACGCGGCCCTCGCGAGACATGCCCCACCCAATGTCGGGAACGGGCGGGCGACCATCGCGGGGCGGGTCTGGCGTTCAGATCACCGCGTCGAACAGCTCCAGGTTCGGCGGGCCCAGGTAGATGTCGCGCGAGGCGCCGGCGCCCGCATGGGCCTTGCGGAAGGCTTCGGACTTCGTCCAGTCCTCGAAGGCCTGACGCGATTCCCAGACCGAATGCGAGGCAAACAGCGTGAACTCGGGCGTGGTCGCGCCCTGGAGCAGGTGGAACTCCTTGAAGCCCGGAACTTCGTCGAGATAGCTCTCGCGCTTCTTCCAGATGTCGATGAATTCCTGCTCGCGGCCGGGCGCGATGCGGAAGCGGTTCATGGCGAGGAACATGGCTGGTCCTGTGCGTGGAGGAGCCGCGCGCGGGCGGCGGAGCGCCAAGTATCGGCCAGCGCCGCGCCCGTCGTCGGCCGGTGCGCGCTGGCACCGAAGGGCACGCGGCTTGCGTGGCAGGCTGACCGGCCGTGTCACCGCCGGCTGACGCGACATCGCGTCCGCGCCATCGGGCGATGCGCGCTTCGCTCGCCATTGCCGGCTCGTCCTTTTCCCGTTGCCCCGCATGCTCCCGCCGCCCTCCACCGCCCCCGGCCAGTACCTGAGCGTCGAAACTTCCGACGCCCAGCTCCAGGCCGCCTGCCTGCCCGGCTGGACCCAGGACTACATGCAGCTGTCCTGCGGCCAGTTCGTCGGCCGGCTGATCGAGGTGAAGCTCGGGCCGGTGCAGGTGTACCGCGAGACGCTCAACCAGGCCACCGACGAGCGCTGCCAGGGCCCGGACGGCCGCTGCACCGTCGGCATGACGCTGTCCGGCCCCGGCGGCTTCCTGCAAGGCCGGCCGATGGGGGAGCACAGCCTGTGGGTGCTGCCGGCCAACGAATTCATCCGCTACCGCGCGCCGCAGGACTCCGACATCGTCGTCGCCAGCCTCGACACCGAGGTGCTGCTGCGCCACGCCCGCATCGTGCTCGACCGCGACATCACGCCGCTGCTCGACGACGCGCCGCTGCGCGGCCTCACAAGCCTGACCGGCACGCGCTTTCGCCGCATGCTCGGCAACGCGATCCGCGCCAGCGCCACCTCGCCCGAACTGCTGCGCCATGACGCCTCGCTGCGCCAGCTCGCCAGCGACGTGCTCGATGCCTGCGTGCTGGCGCTCGGCGAAAGCCAGCTCGACACCCGCCTGCTGCGCGACCAGCAGCATGTGCACCGCGCCATCGTCGATCGGGCGCGCGAATTCATCCTCGACCGGCGCGGCGCCGCGCCCACCGTCACCGACCTGTGCGAGCAGCTGCGCATGAGCCGGCGCGGCCTGCATCACGCCTTCGTGCATGTGCTCGACATCAGCCCGGTCGCCTTCATCCGCCAAGTACGGCTGCACGAGGTGCGCCGCATGCTCGTGGAAGACGGCGTGCCGGCATCGACGGCGGCGCACGCTTGGGGCTTCTGGCACCTCGGCATCTTTTCGCAGTACTACAAGGCGCTGTTCGGCGAGCTGCCGTCGGTGACGGCGCGCACGCCCGGCCATGCCCGGCTGCGACCGCTCGATGCGCGCATGGCGGGGGCACTGGCCGACGAGCTGGTGCTGGGCTGACAGGCTGCCCGCCCCGGCGCTCCATGGCCGGCCAGTGGCGCCGATGCGGGCCACCCGGTGCGCTCGCCCTGCCCGCCCCAGCCCTGATTGGATCTGCACACCCGCACGATTCGCCCAACCGGAAGAGCCACTTTGCACCGCCCGCATCGGGCCACCGCGAACCGCGCCAGCCACTATCAAGATTCGGCCAGACATCACCCGAAAGCCCGAGCCGATTTGCACCACGGCGGGGAAGACATTTCGGCCTCACCACGGGTCCAGGCCCCCGCGCGGTGCGCACCGACAATCGGCCATCAGGAATCGGCCATGCGGCTGAATGAATGTCGGTTTTCCGCACCAATCGCGTGCAGATTGATCTCGGGCGGATTTCTTTACTGCGCCTGCCGGCACCGGCAGCATTTCCAGCGCGAAAGATTCGCCAATCCGCCCGGCCCCGCGCCGGGCCTGCATCGACGCCTGGAGATTCCCAATGAAAACCGTCCTGACCGCCATTGCGGCGGCCATCGGCATCATGACCGCGAATGCCGCATTCGCGGCCGATGAATTCGTGCCCGAAACACTTTCCGTCGAGAAGGAAATCAAGCCCGGCCCCAATGCATTCATCCTCGACCAGAACTGGCGCGGCGCCAGCCGGGTGAATGTGTTTTCGACCGACGACCTCACCAACAAGGGCCTGATGAGCCTCGGCCTGACCGGCAATTTCCTCGTCTCGAAGGACGCGAAGACGGCCTGGACAATCTCGGTATTTCCGAAGCGCATCGTCCACGGCCCGCTCGAAGCCGTATTGCAGGAACACGATGTCAAGACGCTGACGATTCGCCGCGAAATCGCGATTTCGGAAAAGATGGCGCAAAGCCTGGCCTACAGCTCGCTGCTCAAGCTTTCCGCCGACGAGAAATACGCGCTGGTCCAGAACGCGACGCCGGCCAGCTCGGTGAGCGTGGTCGATCTCGCCGCCGGCAAGGAAATCGGCGAGGTGCCGACGCCCGGCTGCTGGGGCGTGTACGCCCTGCCCGAGGGCCTCGGCTTTTCGACCCTGTGCGGCGACGGCACGCTGGCCACCTTCCGCGTCAACGCCAACGGCAGCTACGCGGCGCCGGTCAAGAGCGAGAAGTTTTTCGATGCCGACACCGATGCCGTGTTCATGCATGCCGAGCGCGCCGGCAAGGAGCTGCTGTTCATCTCCTTCACCGGCAACCTGTTCCGCATCGACAACTCCGGCGCCCAGCCAAAGGTGAAGGAGAAATACAACTTTGCCGCCGCCATCCCCGGCGGCTGGCGCCCGGGCGGCTACCAGATCAGCGCGTACAACGCGGCCAACAACGTGCTGTTCGTCGGCATGCATCCCGAGGGCCACGAGGGTTCGCACAAGGAACCCGCGAGCGAGGTCTGGGCGCTCGACCTCAAGACGAAGACGGTGCAGTACCGCTCGGCGGTCGAGAAGCTGTCGTCGATCTTCGTCAGCGCCGACAAGGCGCCGGTGCTCATCGGCCTGAGCGAGACCGCCGACGTGACGCGCTACGAGATCGACCCGACCGCGCGCTACGCCGCCAAGCCCACGCACAAGCTGGAGAAGATCGGCGAGTACACCCAGCTCGGCTACGCAACCGGCGAGGCCAAGTGAACGCGGCCTTCACCGACCTCGCGGCGCTGGCCGGCACGGTCTTCCTGATCCTGCTGTTCACGCGCGCCGCCTGGCACAAGACGGTGGAGTTCGACCGCTTCACCGGCTACGTGGCCGATTACCGCGTGCTGCCGGCGGTGCTGGCGCGGCCGGCGGCGGCGGCCGCGACGGGCGCCGAGGCGCTGACGGTGGGCGCGCTGGTCGTGCCGGGCACGTCGGCCGCTGGCGCCACCGGCGCGGCGGCGCTGCTGCTGCTGTACGGCGCGGCGATGGCCGTGAACCTGAAGCGCGGCCGCCGCCACATCAACTGCGGTTGCGGCGGCGCGCGGCTGCCGGTGTCGCGCGGGCTGGTCGCCCGCAACGCGGCGCTGGCCGGCCTCGCGCTGCTGCTCGCGCGCGCCACGCCCGGCGCCTTCTCGACGACCGAAGCCGCGCTGGCGATTGCCGGCGGTCTCCTGTGCTGGCTGGTTTACGAACTGGCCGCCTATTCCCTCGCCAATTGGCAGAAGCTCGCGCCGCCCGATGGCGCGGCCGATTTCCCGCATTGAAAGGGGCACACCCATGACTCTTCTCTATTTCATCGTGGCCGTATTGGCGCTGGCGGTGATCGTGATGATGTTCATCATCTTCGCGCTCGCCCGGCAGATCGGCATTCTTTTCGAGCGCATTTCGCCGGTGGGCGCAATGGTGAATGACAGCGGCCCGAAGATCGGCGAATTGGCGCCGGTCTTCAATCTGCCCAGCCTCACGGGCGGGCAGGTGCAGATCGGCTCGGCGGCGGCGAGAAGCAAACTCGTGTTCTTTCTTTCGCCGAGCTGCCCGGTCTGCAAGAAGCTGATTCCGGCCATCAAGGCGATCCAGCAGGACGAGCGCCAATGGCTCGACATCACGCTGGCCAGCGACGGCGATGAATCGCGGCATCGCCAATTCATCACCGATGCGCAATTGACCGGCCTGTCCTATGTGCTGTCGGAGCAATTGGGCGTGACCTACAAGGTGGCCCGCCTGCCCTTCGCCGTGCTGATCGACAGCGCGGGCGTCGTGCGCGCCAAGGGCCTCGTCAATACCCGCGAACAGCTCGAAAGCCTGTTCAACGCCGTCGAAACCGGATTCGCCTCGGTCCAGGACTTCAACGGTCGCCAACTCGCCCATTCCCAATCGTTGTGAGCCGCTTCATGAACAAGCTGATCGATTCCCTGCTTTCCGTCATCGACCGCGCGACCGAGAAGCGGGCCCGCAAGGCCGCCACCAGCGTCGGCCGCCGCAGCCTGCTGTCGCGCACCGGCCTCGCGCTCGCGGGCACGGCGCTCGTGCCCGTCCTGCCCTTCGACCGCTCGCCCGGCAACGCCTGGGCGGCGACCGGCGGCGACAAGAACGACCAGTACGCCTGCTCGTACTGGCGCTACTGCGCGCTCGACGGCGTGCTGTGCAACACCGCCGGCGGCAGCCTCACCAGTTGCCCGCCCGGCAGCGAGGCGTCGAAGGTGTCCTGGGTCGGCACCTGCCGCAATCCCAACGACGGCAAGGACTACCTCGTCTCGTACAACGACTGCTGCGGCAAGCCGATGGCCAACAGCACCGCCTGCCTCACGTCCGAGCGCGAGCGTCCGGGCTATCGCATGGGCCTGCACAACGACATCAACTGGTGCATGGCCAACGCGAACAAGGGCTATCACTGCACGGTCGCCGTGCTCGTGGGGATGGCGGAATGAGGCGGGACGGGGTGGCGGGCCCTCGGGCCGGCTTCGGTGACGCACCGGCCGTCGCCGCGCGGCCGGCGGCGCGAATCGGCATTGCCGGGCGCGGGCTCATGGCCTTGAGCGAAGGCCGCCGCGCCTTGCTGGTGCTTGGCGCCGGCATCGCCCTGCTGGCCGGCGCGCCGGCCGCGTTGGCCGGTGGCGCGGAGTCCTTTGCCAACATCTGCGCCGCCTGCCATGGCGCGGGCGGCGCCGGCATCGACGGCCTCGCGCCGCCGCTGCGCAATCCGGCGCACTGGCAGGCGCTCGGCGAGCGCGCGCCGGACTACATCGCCAACGTGCTGGCGGCCGGCCTGAGCGGGACAATCGAGGCGAACGGGCAGGTCTATCGCGGGCTGGTGATGCCGGCGCAGACGCAGCTGCCCGCCGCCGAGGCGGCCGAGATCGCGAGCTGGGTGCTCGGCACGCTCAACGGCCTGCCGCAGACGGTGACGGCCGACGCGGTCGAGGCCGCGCGCAAGAGTCCGCTCACGCACGCGAAGCTGCGCGCCCTGCGCAAGGGGGAGTGATGGGCTGGTCGTCGCTTCGCGTGGCGACGGCGCTGCTGGCGGGCCTCGCGGCCCCGGCGGTGGCGCCGTCGGCCGCGCTCGCGGGCGAGCTGTCGCCCGCCGCCAACTACCTGCTGCGCTGCGCCGGCTGTCACGGCGTCGAAGGCCGCGGCGCGACGGAGAGCGGCATCCCGCCCTTCCCCGGCCTGGTCGATCCGTTCTACCGCGACGAGCAGGGGCGGACCTATCTGCTGCATGTGCCGGGCGTGGTGTCGTCGAGCCTGTCGGCGAAGGAGATTGCCGACGTGCTCAACTACATCGCGGCACGCTGGGCGAAGGCGCCGGCGGGCATCGCGCGCTTTGACGCGACCGAGGTGGAGCGGCGCATGGCCGAGCCGGTGGCGGACGTGGTGACCTTCCGGCGCGGGCTGGTCGAGAAGTACCGGGCGGCGGGTGTGGACGTGGCGCCCTATCCCTGGCCCTGATCGGCAGGGACGATGGCGCGCACCAAGCGGCGGCCCCCGGCGAGTGGCGCTGGCATGCGACGCAAGTCTGCTTGCGGCGACTGACTGCACCACCATGCCTGCACCAGCGCATCGAACGCACAAAAGCAAAAGGCCCCGTCTTGTGAACGGGGCCTTTTGCTTTGAATCCAGTGGTGCCGGTGACCGGAATCGAACTGGTGACCTTCGCATTACGAATGCGCTGCTCTACCGACTGAGCTACACCGGCATCAGTGAGCCAGCGAGTATAGCAGCGCTTTCCTAAATTGCGAGTGCTCAGGCGTCCAGCAGTTCGGTCGGCAACCGGAAGGTGACGTTTTCCTGCACGCCGTCCAGCTCGCGGATCTTCGCGGCGCCGAGTTCGCGTAGCCGGTCGACGATCTGCCTGACAAGCACTTCCGGCGCCGACGCGCCCGCCGTCAGCCCGACGCGGCGCCTGCCCTCGACCCAGACAGGATCAATGTCGGCCGGGTTGTCCACCATGTAGGCCGGCAGGCCGCGCTTCTCGGCCAGTTCGCGCAGGCGGTTGGAATTGGAGCTGGTGCGACTGCCGACCACGATCACCACATCCACCAATGGCGCCATGATCTTCACTGCGTCCTGACGGTTCTGCGTCGCGTAGCAGATGTCGGCCTTGCGCGGCGTGACGATGGCCGGGAAGCGTTCGCGCAGCGCGGTCATCACATGCGCGGTGTCGTCCACCGACAGCGTCGTCTGCGTGACGCAGGCGAGCAGCGCCGGGTCACGAACCTGAAGCGACTGCACATCCTCGACCGACTCGACGAGGTACATGCCGCCGTCCACCTGCCCCATCGTGCCTTCGACTTCGGGGTGGCCCGCGTGGCCGATCATGATGATCTCGCGGCCTTCCTCGCGCAGGCGGGCGACCTCGTAATGCACCTTGGTCACGAGCGGACAGGTCGCGTCGAAGATGCGCAGCCCGAGCCGGTCGGCCTCGTCGCGCACCGCCTTCGACACGCCATGCGCCGAGAACACGACCGTCGCGCCGCTCGGCGCCTCGGTCAGCTCGTCGATGAACACCGCGCCGCGCGCGCGCAGGTCTTCGACCACATAGCGGTTGTGCACGATCTCGTGACGCACGTAGATGGGCGCGCCAAAGCGCTCGATCGCCCGCTCGACGATCTCGATCGCGCGATCCACGCCGGCGCAGAAGCCGCGCGGCTGGGCCAGGACGAGTTCCTCGACGTTCGCCATCTCACATCACCCCGATGAGCTTGACCTCGAAGGCCAGCGCACGGCCCGCGAGCGGATGGTTGAAGTCGATCGTCGCCGATTCGTCGTTGAGCGCGACCAGCAGACCCTGCACGCGCGCGCCGTTCGGGCCGGGTACCGGAACCATGTCACCGATCGCGAGCGTGCCGGCAGGGTCGATCTTGTCCCGGTAAGTCGCAAGCGAAATCGGCATGACAAGCTCGACGTTCCGGGGGCCGAAGGCCTCGTCGGGGCCGAGTTCGATGCGCGTCTGCGTGCCTTCCTCAAGCCCGATCAGCCGCGCTTCGAGGCCCGGCGAAAGCTGGCCGCTGCCAAGTTGCAGCGTGGCGGGCGACTGCTCGAAGGTGCTCACGATCGACTCGCCGGCATGCTCGCCGTCGAGCCACGACAGGCGGTAATGCAGCGTGAGATAGGCCCCTTCCGAGACGACATTGTTCATAAGAAATCCTGAAGGCTGAGTCGGCGGATTCTACCCATCGCCCCTGCTAGGCCTGCCTCATCACCCGATCCCAGAATGGCAATCACTGACTGGCCCGAAGCCGAGCGTCCCCGTGAACGACTGCTTGCCCAGGGCGCCCGCGCGCTTTCCGACGCCGAGTTGCTGGCCGTGTTCCTGCGCGTCGGCATCAAGGGCAAGAGCGCGGTCGATCTCGCGCGCGACTGCATCCAGCGCTTCGGCTCGCTGGGCCGGCTGTTCAACGCGGCGCGCGCCGATTTTTCGGCGATCCCGGGCATGGGCGACGCCAAGTACGCCCAGCTCCAGGCCGTGCTCGAAATGGCCCGGCGCACGATCGAATCCGAACTGCGCCAGGACACGGCCGGGCTCACGTCGCCCCAGGCCGTGCGCGATCTGTTGCGGCTGAAGCTCGCGGCGCTCGAATACGAAGTGTTCATGGTGCTGTTCCTCGACACCCAGAACCGTCTGCTCGCAACCGAGGAGCTGTTTCGCGGGACGATCGCACAGACTGCCGTCTATCCGCGCGAGGTCGTGAAGCGAGCGCTGGCGTGGAATGCGTCGGCGGTGGTGCTGGCGCACAACCATCCGTCCGGGCTGGCCGAACCGAGCGGCGCGGATCACTCGATCACGCGCACCCTGCGCGACGCGCTCGCGCTGGTAGATGTGCGCACGCTCGACCACTTCATCGTCGCGGGGCATCAGGCCATCTCGTTCGCCGAGCGCGGCTGGCTGTGAAGACGGTGCACGCACCGGAGCAAAGACTTTCCGATGTCTCACGCCCGCCCGGGTGTTGGCATGCTTGTTGACATCGCCCGGCCCGGCTTATAATCGCGGGCTTTTCCGATTCACCAATGTTAGGTGGGTTATCTGCGCCGGATTCAGCGACATCCTGTCGAGCCCGAGCCGCAGACGGTCCGGAGCCTCCAGGCATGTGGGGGTTGCGGGTGCGAATCCCTCCAGGAGTTCTGACATGGCCCGCGTTTGCCAAGTAACCGGCAAGAAGCCGATGGTGGGAAACAATGTTTCCCACGCCAACAACAAGACGAAGCGCCGCTTCCTGCCGAACCTGCAATACCGCCGGTTCTGGGTCGAGAGCGAGAACCGCTGGGTTCGCCTGCGCCTGACCACCAAGGCTCTGCGCACCATCGACAAGAACGGTATCGATTCCGTCCTCGCCGACCTGCGCGCCAAGGGCGAAATCTGAGCCTCGTCGCTCACTGAAAGGAAGCCATCATGCGCGACAAGATCAAGCTCGAATCGACCGCCGGTACCGGTCACTTCTACACGACCACCAAGAACAAGAAGACGATGCCCAACAAGATGGAGATCAAGAAGTTCGATCCCGTCGCCCGCAAGCACGTCGCGTACAAGGAAACCAAGATCAAGTGATCTTCGGTTGCCGATGACGAAGAAGCCCGCCAAGTGCGGGCTTTTTTGTTGCCTGCGATTTTCGTGAGCGGGATGCGATCCCGTCGCACACCGCCGTCGACGACGGCGGCCACACCGGGAAAGCGCAGGTCCGCAGCGCCTGCCGATGCCAGCGTCGGCAACAAAAAGCCCGCACTCGGCGGGCTTTTCGTGACGCCAGCCAGTCAGCCGGCGCAGGTCTGAACGATCAGGCGTAGCTGCGCAGCTTGACCGAGAACTCTTCCAGCGCCTTGACGCCCGAGGCCTCGGCCTTGGCGCACCAGGCTTGCAGGTCGGCGACGAGCTGCTCGGTCGTGCGATTGGAGCGCTCCCAGAGCTTGGCCAGTTCAAGGCGCATCTCGTAGAGCTTGGCGAGCGACTGGCTGTGCGCGAGCGCCTCGCCGAGCTTGGCGCGTTCACTGTCGTCGAGCTTGGCGGCGTCCATCTGCATCCAGCGCTTCACCTTGGCGAGATTGACCGACTGCACGCCAGCGAGCCGGTCCTTTTCCTGGGCGAACGCGGCACCGAGCGACTTGGCGTACTTGGCCAGCACGTCGTAGCGGTTGTTGACCACCGCATTGAGCGACTCGAGGTCGATGTGCGCCTTGGGCGCGACGAACTTCGGCTTGGGCGCGACGCGACGGATCTTGGCGAGTCCGACATAGCTCATGAGCTTGATGTACAGCCAGCCGATGTCGAACTCGTACCACTTGTTCGACAGGCGCGCGCTCGACGCATAGGTATGGTGGTTGTTATGCAGTTCCTCGCCGCCGATGATGATTCCGATCGGGAAGATGTTGGTGGACGCGTCGGGCGCCGAGAAATTGCGATAGCCCCAGTAGTGGCCGATGCCGTTGATGATCCCGGCCGCGGTGATCGGAATCCACAGCATCTGCACCGCCCAGACCGTCAGGCCGATGCCGCCGAACATGAGCACGTCGAGAATGAGCATGATCGACACGCCGCCAGCGCTCCAACGGCTGTACAGGTTGTGCTCGATCCAGTCATCGGGCGTGCCAAGGCTGAATTTCTTGATGGTTTCCTGGTTCTTCGCCTCGGCGCGGTAAAGCTCGGCGCCCGTCAGCAGCACGGTGTCGATGCCGCGTGTCTGGGGCGAATGGGGATCGTCAGGCGTCTCGCAGCGCGCGTGGTGCTTGCGGTGGATCGCGACCCATTCGCGCGTGACCATGCCGGTGGTCATCCAGAGCCAGAAGCGGAAGAAGTGGCTGACGATGGGATGCAGATCGAGGGCGCGGTGCGCCTGACTGCGGTGCAGATAGATGGTGACGCCCGCGATCGTGATGTGCGTGGCAATCAGCGTGAAGGCGAGAACCTGCCAGCCGGACCAGTCGAGCAGGCCGTTGGACAGGAAGGCGATAACGGAATCGAACAAGATCGATTTCCTCCAGGGTAAGGAACGAAGCCCGCGGATCAACGCGGATCGAGCATTTTAGTCGGGCAGACGCCGGACTGCTTCCATCGAAATCAACAATCGAAAGCAGACAGTCAGGCGCCCGGGTGCGCCGCGGGGGTTGTCATCCCGCCGCCGGCAGGGCCGGCAACGCCGGTGGATTGCACCTGACGGACGGCGCTCCCGCCGAGCAGCCTGACTTCGCGCTGCGGGAACGGAATCTCGATGCCTTCGCGGCGGAAGGCGCCGAGGACGGCGCGGTTGACGTCCGAAACAACGCCCATGCGGCCCTTGTCGGGATCGCCGATCCAGAAGCCGAGTTCCAGCGTCATGCCATCGGCATCGAAGGACACAAGCAGCGCCGACGGTGCCGGATCGGTTGCGATGCGCTCGTGAACGGCGCAACTGGCCAGCACCTTGAGCGCATGCTCCACGTCGGTGCCGTAGGCCACCTGCACCCGCGTGGAGAGCCTCACTTTCGGATCGGTGTAGGTCTGGTTGACGACCGCGTTCGCCACCAGCATCTCGTTGGGCAGGATGGACTCGGTTCCGTCGAGCGCGCGGATGACCGTGTAACGGGTCCGTATGTGGCTCACGACGCCCGAGTAGGTGCCGACCGTGACCAGATCGCCGAGACGCAGGCTGCGCTCGAACAGCACGACGAAGCCCGACACGTAATTGCTTGCGATCTTCTGCAGGCCCAGGCCCAGGCCCACGCCGAGCGCGCCGCCGAACACCGACAGCGCGGTCAGATCGATGCCGACCGCCGACGAACCGATGAGCACCGCCGCGAGCACCAGCAGCGCCTTGATCAGCCGGACGAACACCACGCGCAGCGAGCTGTCGATACCCTCGGCCAGCATGAGCCGTGTCTCGATCATCGAGCCAGCCCACAGCGCCACCACCAGCGTGACGATGATGGTCGCGATGCCGCGCATCAGGTCGAGCAGCGACAGGCTGTGCTTGCCGAGCGGCAGCACGACCGAGTCCAGTTCCTCGGTCACGAAAGGCAGCAGCCCGAGGATGTCGAGCGCGAAGCCGCCCCAGACGATGACCGCGATCCAGCGCTCGAACATCACGAGCGCCGTCGTCACCCGAAAGGCCTTGCGCAACAGATAGACCGCCAGCCGTACCAGCGCGAGCGTCGTCAGCAGCTCGACCGCAAGCCAGAGCAGTCCGGTCGGAAGGTAGCGCGTGATGAGCGCATGCCCGAGGAAGAGCACCGTCAGCGTCGCCAGCGGAAACAGCACGCGCGAGAACGCCGCCGCACCGATCGCGATGGCACCGGGCCGCCCGGCGGCGCGCAATTCGTCGGCACGGGCGCGCACGCGGCGCTCCAGCACCGTCGATGCCCACCAGCCCGCCGCCAGCGCGACCGCGACGACGACGAGCTGCCACAGGGCGTCAGGGCGGGAGAAGTCGGCGACGAGCTCGGCGAGGCGCCTGTCGAAGGGCGTGGTGGCGGGCATGGGCGGGACGCGGAGGGTCAGTCGGCGGCGGGCGTGTCGTCGGCCGGCGCGGCGGGTGTCGAGGCCGGATCGGCGGCATCGGGCGCGATGGCCGTGTCGTCGACGTCGGCGCGGGCGGCGGGCTTCTTCGGCGCGGCGTCGGCCTTGCGCTCGAAGGCGGCGGCGAAGAAGCCGTCGGTGCCATGCACCTGCGGCAGCAATTGCAGATAGGGCGAGGCGCCGGCCGGCAGCTCGATGCGCTGGGCGCGCAGCAGTTCGTAGGCGTCGAGCCGCTCGAACTCGGGATGCGCGGCGAGGAAGGCATCGGCGATGGCCTCGTTCTCCTCGGTCAGCAGGCTGCACGTCGCGTACACGAGGCGGCCGCCCGGCTTCACCAGCCGCGCCGCCGAGGCGAGGATGCTGCGCTGCTTCTCGTTCATCTCGGCCACCGACTCCGGCGACTGGCGCCACTTGAGGTCGGGATTGCGGCGCAGCGTGCCGAGGCCCGAGCACGGCGCATCGACCAGCACGCGGTCGATCTTGCCGGCCAGCCGCTTGACGCGCAGGTCGTTCTCGTTGGCGAGCGTCACGAGCTGGACGTTCTGGAGCTTGCTCTTGGCGATGCGCTGCTTGGCCTTGGCCAGCCGCTTGTCGCTCACGTCGAAGGCGTAGAGCCGGCCGGTGCCGCGCATCAGCGCGCCGAGCGCGAGCGTCTTGCCGCCGGCGCCGGCGCAGAAGTCCACCACCATCTCGCCACGGCGCGGCGCGAGCAGTTGCGCGAGCAGCTGCGAGCCCTCGTCCTGCACTTCGATCACGCCGTACTCGAACAGCGGCAGCCGCGCGAGATCGGGCTTGCCGGCAAGGCGGATGCCGTCCGGCGCGAACGGCGTGGGCCTGGGCGCGTACTGCGGGCCGGCCTTGGCGAGCTGGGCCATGACCGTGTCGCGGTCGGATTCGAGGCGGTTGACGCGCAGGTCGAGCGGCGCGGCGGTGTCGAGCGCGGCGGCGAGTTCGAGCGCGCCGGCCTCGCCGAAGCGGGCGGCGAGGCGTTCGTAGAGCCAGTCGGGCAGGTTGGCGCGCACCGGCGCGGGCAGCGTGTCGCGCGGGATGGTGGCGAGGTGCTTGAACCAGGCGAGTTCGCCTTCGGTCGCCAGGCCGTCGAGCGAGACGCCGTTCTCGCGCAACGCCAGCAGCAGCAGCCGGCGCTCGAAGCGGCCGACGCCCGAGGCGGCGTAATGCGAGAACTCGGCGCGGCGGCGCAGCGCGGTGTAGATCGCCTCGGCGATCAGGCCGCGCACGCGGTGCCCGTAGGCCGGCCGGTCGCGGAAATGGCGCGACACGGTCACGTCGGCGGCGCCATCGAAGCGAAGCACTTCTTCCAGCAGGCGCTCGGCGTCGATCGCGAGGCCGGGGCTGAGGAAGGGCGACTTGTCGTCGGGATCGCGTTCGCGCGCCGGGCGGGGGACGTCGTTGCGCTGCTCGGCGCGGCGGTTCTGGCCGGGATTGCGCGAGGGCGCGCCGTCGTGGCGACGGTTGCCGGGCTTGTCGTTCTTGGGGCGCGGCTTTGGCGAGGAAGGACGCAGCGGAGTCGGAGCCATTCGGTAACACCTCGGGCGCGGACGGGCGCGCCGGGAAAGCTTGCTTGGGCGCGCGAGGCGCCGGGTTTGTTCAGTCTGTGAGCTGGCCGTTGCAGTCTGCCGAGCGGCCGTCCGAGTCATCGGGCCGATCGCCTCGGCGGGGCGAGGCCGCTTGCGGCAGGGGTCGGGCGCGAGTCTGCCGCGCGCCGGCCAGCCGCGATGCGTCGATCAGCGCCCGGCGAAATCGCCGAGGAAGACCACCGGCTCGCCGTCGCGCGCGACGACGCGGCCATTTTCCAGCACCACCGCGCCGCTGACGATGCGCCGCACCGCAGCCGGATACATGCGGTGCTCCTGCACCAGCACGCGATCGGCGAGGTCGTCGGGCGTATCGCCGGGCAGCACGGGAATGCCGGCCTGGGCGATGATCGGGCCGTGGTCGAGTTCGGCGGTCACGAAATGCACGGTCGCGCCGTGCAGCTTCACGCCGGCCTCGATCGCACGCTCATGCGTGTGCAGGCCGGTGAAGCTCGGCAGCAGCGACGGATGGATGTTGATCATCCGGCCCTCGTAGCGCGCGACGAATTCCGGCGTGAGCACGCGCATGAATCCTGCAAGCACCACGAGCGCCGGTTCGTGCGCGTCGATCTGCCGGGCCAGTTCGGCATCGAAGGCCGCGCGGTCGGCGAAGGAACGATGGTCGAGCCCGACGGTCGCAATGCCATGCGCGGCGGCGATGCCGAGGCCGGCAGCTTGCGGACGGTTGGACATCACGGCCGCGACGCGGGCACCGAAGCGTCCGGCCCAGTCTTCCGACTCGGCCGCGCGCACGATGGCTTCCATGTTCGAGCCCCGTCCCGAGATGAGGATGACGATGTTCTTCTGGAGCATGAAAGTTCAGCCGGACGGCGGCGCAAAGCCGGCGATTCTACCTGCGCCCATATAATGCGAAGTTTTCTCAATCAGGCTGCGGACCGCGCCCCGCGCGCGCCGACGACAACGAACATGCGAGTCTTCCGCGGGCTGCCGACGCCCGAATCCCGATCGCCCTGCGTGCTGACCATCGGCAACTTCGATGGCGTGCATCGCGGCCACCGGGCGCTGCTCGCGCGGGTTGTCGCGGCGGCGCATGCCAAAGGCCTGCCGGCGGCCGTCATGACCTTCGAGCCGCACCCGCGCGAGTACTTCGCGCAGCTCGCCGGCGACCTGACCCGCGCCCCGGCCCGCATCGCCAACCTGCGCGACAAGCTCGAGGGCCTGCGCCAGTGCGGCGTCGATCGCGTGATCGTCGAGCACTTCGGCAGCCATTTCGCGGCGCTTACCGCCGCCGAGTTCGTCGAGGAAGTGCTGGTCGGCGCCTGCCACGTCAAGCATGTGATCGTCGGCGACGACTTCTGCTACGGCTCGGGCCGCAAGGGCGATTTCAGCACCCTGCTCGCGGCGGGCCAGCGCCACGGCTTCACGGTCGAGAACATGCCGACCGTGGCCGACGCCGAGGGCGGTCGCGTCAGTTCCAGCGCCGTGCGCGCCGCCATCAGCGGCGGCGAGTTCGACCGCTGCACCGACCTGCTCGGCCATCCCTACACCATCAGCGGCAAGGTCATCCACGGCCGCAAGCTCGGTCGCACGATCGGCTTCCCGACGCTCAACGTGCGCATCAGCCATCGCCGGCCGTGCACGACGGGCATCTTCGTGGTGCGCATCCACGGGCTGGAAGCCGGGCCGCTCGAAGGCGTGGCCTCGCTCGGCGTGCGCCCGACGGTGGAAGACAACGGCCGCGTCCTGCTCGAAGCGCATGTGTTCGACTGGAGCGGCGATGCCTACGGCAAGCTCGTCCGCGTCGAATTCCTCAAGAAGCTGCGCGACGAGAAGAAATACGACTCCCTGCCCGCGCTCACCGCCGCGATCGACAACGACGCGCGGCAGGCACGCGAGTTCTTCGCCGCCCGCGCGAAGGCGCCGGCCGTCGCCACCGACAACGGCGGCAGCGGCACCGACAGCAGCATTTGACGCAGCACGCGCCTTTCGCGTGCCCGCGCGCATCCGTCGGATGAAAGTGGCACGCGCCTGACTCGAAGAGCCCGAGGGGGCCGAGGAACGCACGATGGCCGACGCCGACAACAAGCCCGCCAAGCAAGCCAAGGGCAGCAAAGACAAGAACGCCGACGCGAACAAGTCGAAGTACCCGCTCAACCTGCCCGACACGCCCTTCCCCATGCGCGGCGACCTCGCGAAGCGCGAGCCGGCCTGGGTCGACGAATGGCAGGAGAAGAATCTCTACGAGGCGATCCGCGCCTCGCGCGCCGGCAAGCCCAAGTTCATCCTGCATGACGGCCCGCCCTACGCGAACGGCGAGATCCACATCGGCCACGCGGTCAACAAGATCCTCAAGGACATGATCGTCAAGTCGAAGACGCTCGCGGGCTTCGACGGCGTCTACGTGCCGGGCTGGGACTGCCACGGCATGCCGATCGAGATCCAGATCGAGAAGCAGTTCGGCAAGCATCTGCCGCGCGAGGAAGTGCAGGCCAAGGCCCGCGCCTACGCGACCGAGCAGGTCGCGAAGCAGATGAAGGACTTCAAGCGCCTCGGCGTGCTGGGCGACTGGGGCCACCCCTACCGGACAATGGAGTTCAGGACCGAGGCCGATGAAATCCGCACGCTCGGCCGCATGGTCGAGCGCGGCTTCGTGTATCGCGGCCTCAAGCCGGTGAACTGGTGCTTCGACTGCGGCTCGGCGCTGGCCGAGGCCGAGGTCGAGTATCAGGACAAGGTTTCGCCCGTCGTCGATGTGGCCTTCCCGCTGTCGGCCGGCGAGGAGGAGAAGCTCGCCGCCGCCTTCGGCCTGCCCGTGAGCGCGCTCGCCAAGCCGGTCGCCACCGTGATCTGGACGACGACGCCCTGGACGCTGCCCGCGAACCAGGCGCTCAACATGCACCCGGAGCTGGCCTACGCGCTCGTCGCGACGGCCGACCGCTGGTTCGTGCTCGCGAAGGACCTCGTCGAGAGCGCGCTCAAGCGCTTTGGGCTCGACGGCCAGGTCGTCGCCGAGACCGTCGGCGAGAAGCTCGGCGGCCTGAAGTTCCGCCATCCGCTCGCCGCGGCCGACGCCTTCTACGACCGCGCGAGCCCGGTCTATCTCGCGACCTACGTCGAGTCCGGCGCCGGCACCGGCATCGTCCACAGCGCGCCCGCCTATGGCGTGGACGACTTCAACTCCTGCAAGGCCCACGGCCTGACCAACGACGAAATCCTCGGCCCGGTTCAGGGCGACGGCCATTACGCCGCCAGCCTGCCGCTGTTTGGCGGCTTGAAGATCTGGGACGCGAACCCGAAGGTGATCGACGCGCTGCGCGAGGCCGGCAACCTGCTGCACGCCGGCAAGAACGAGCACAGCTACATGCATTGCTGGCGCCACAAGACGCCGCTCATCTACCGCGCGACCTCGCAATGGTTCGTGCGCATGGACGGCCCGACCGCCGACACCAAGGGCGTGATGCAGACCGAAACCGTCGGCGAGACGCTGCGGCAATCAGCGCTCAAGGCCATCGAGGCGACCGACTTCTTCCCGCAATGGGGCAAGGCGCGGCTGCACGCGATGATCGCCAACCGGCCCGACTGGTGCATCAGCCGCCAGCGCAACTGGGGCGTGCCGCTGCCCTTCTTCCTGCACAAGGAAACCGGCGAGCTGCATCCGCGCACGCTCGAAATCCTCGAGATCGCCGCGCAGAAGGTCGAGGCCGGCGGCATCGAGGCCTGGAGCCGCACCACCGCCGCCGACGTGCTGCCCGCCGACGAGGCCGCCCAGTACGACAAGGTCACCGACATCCTCGACGTCTGGTTCGACAGCGGCAGCACCCATCGCACTGTGATGCGCGGCTCGCACGCGGACGACCTCGCCTATCCGGCCGACCTGTATCTGGAAGGCAGCGACCAGCATCGCGGCTGGTTCCACAGTTCGCTGCTGACCGGCGCCGCCGTCGACGGCCGCGCGCCCTACAAGGCGCTGCTCACGCACGGTTTCACCGTGGACGGCCAAGGCCGCAAGATGAGCAAGAGCCTCGGCAACACAGTCAAGCCGCAGGAAGTGACCGAGAAGCTCGGCGCCGAGATCATCCGGCTCTGGGTCGCGGCGACCGACTATTCGGGCGAACTGAGCATCGGCGACGAAATCCTCAAGCGCGTCGTCGAGGCCTATCGCCGGGTGCGCAACACGCTGCGCTTCCTGCTCGCCAACACCAGCGACTTCGACATCGACACCCAGGCCGTGCCGGTCGAGCAGATGCTGGAGATCGACCGCTACGCCCTCGCCTTCACCGCGCGCTTCCAGGCCGAGGTGCTCGCGAGCTTCGACCGCTTCGAGTTCCACCCGGTCGTCGCCAAGCTCCAGACCTTCTGCTCGGAAGACCTCGGCGCCTTCTATCTCGACATCCTCAAGGACCGGCTCTACACGACGGCACCCGGCTCGCACGCGCGCCGCTCGGCCCAGACCGCGATCTGGCATATCACCGCCAGCCTGCTGCGCCTGATGTCGCCCTTCCTCAGCTTCACCGCCGAGGAGGCGTTCAAGCTCTTCGCCAAGCCCGCCGAGCTGGAGGCCGCGAAGGGCACGATCTTCACGACCGGCTGGCATGCGATCCCGGCCGTCGGCGGCGACGAGGCGCTCGTAGCCAAGTGGGAGCGCATCCGCGCCCTGCGCGCCGAGGTGCTCAAGGCGATCGAGGCCGCGCGTTCCGAAGGCAAGGTCGGCTCGTCGCTCCAGGCTGAAATCGATCTGACGGCCGGAGGCGAAGACCATGCGGCCCTCGCCTCGCTCGGCGACGAGCTGCGCTTCGTGATGATCACGAGCCGCGCGTCGCTGGCCGAGGGCGCGGAATTCGGCGTGACGGTCGCGCCGAGCGGCAAGGCGAAGTGCGAGCGCTGCTGGCACTACCGCGAGGACGTCGGCAGCGTGGCCGAGCATCCGGGCCTGTGCGGCCGCTGCGCCGGCAATCTCGGCCTCGCCGGCGTGGCCGAGGCGCGCGCGGTGGCGTGATGCGGCGCGCCTGACGCCGGCCGTCGCCTTCACCGGCGACGGCGAACACGGCGGCATCGGCGCCCGGCCGGCGTCATGCGACTGCCGCACGCGGCGGCGACGCTCGCAGGCCCGGCGTCCCGGCCGGCGGCAAACCTCGCGGTCCCGCCGTCACCGGCCGGCTTCGAGAACCCTTCCCACAAACGAAAGTCCCTCGCGTGGCCAAAGCCTTACCCAAGACCAAGACTCTCTCCGCCGGCGGCAAGGCTTCGGCCGTCGGCATGCTGCCGTGGCTCGGCCTCGCGATGGTCGTGATCCTGCTCGACCAGGCCAGCAAGATCGCCATCAGCCGCGTGTTCGAGTTCGGCCAGCGCATGCCGATCGCCGACGGCTTCTTCGATCTGACGCTGCTCTACAACAAGGGCGCGGCCTTCTCCTTCCTCGCGGCGGCGGGCGGCTGGCAGAAATACTTCTTCATCGCCCTCGGCACGGGGGCGGCGCTGTTCATCGTCTGGCTGCTTTCCCGTCACAACCAGCAACGTCTCTTTTCATTTGCGCTGGCCATGATCCTCGGCGGCGCCATCGGCAACGTCATCGATCGCCTTGCCTACGGGCATGTGGTCGACTTCATCCTCGTGTACTGGCGTGACTGGTACTGGCCGGCCTTCAACCTGGCCGACAGTGCCATCGTCTGCGGCGCAGGCACGCTGATGCTCGACGAACTGCTGCGCGTGCGACGGACGAAATAGCCGTCGCGGCGCAGGCCCGATCCAATTCCCACAAACGATGCCGCCGCGCGCCCGGGCGGCGTCCGACTCCGCCTTACGCCATGACCCGACCCGAGCCTTCGCTTTCGTCCGACTGTTCTCCCACTTCATCGACATTCGGCAGTGAGCGCGGGCCGGGCAACCTAGCCCGGCAGCGACACGGGCGAGCGACGCCGGCAAGGCACCGCGCCGACATGCTGGCGGCCGGCGGCGGCTGGTCCCGTGCCGCGCGCGCCGTCGCCCTCGCGCTCATCCCGCTCGCCATTGCCGCCTGCTCGCGCGGCGAGGCCCAGCAGCAAGGCGCGGGCGGCCCTGGCGGCGCGCCGCAGGCCATGCCGGTCGCGGTGGTCGAAGTCCACGCCCAGCAGGTGCCGATCGAGTTGAACGCCGTCGGCCGCGCCGAAGGCTCGAAGGAAGTGCAGGTGCGCGCGCGCGTGGCCGGCATCCTCGAACGCTGGCGCTTCAACGAAGGCGACCGCGTGAAGGCCGGCGCGACACTGTTCTCGATCGAGCGCGAGCCGTATGAAATCGCGCTCGCCCAGGCCGAAGCCAATCTGGCGCAGGCGCGCGCCACCGCCGAGCAGGCCGCGCGCGAGGCCGACCGGCTCAAGGGTCTGGTCGCCGACAACGCGATCAGCCGCCGCGACTACGACGCCGCCGAAGCCACGCGCAAGACCAGCGCCGCTTCCGTGCTCGGCGCCGAGGCCGCCGTGCGCTCGGCGCGGCTCAACCTGTCGTACACGACCGTGACCGCGCCCATCTCGGGCGTGACCGGCCGCGCGCTGCAATCCGAGGGCAGCCTCGTGACGCCGGGCGCCGACAGCTCGCTGCTGACGACCGTCGTGCAGACCGATCCGGTGTGGGTGCGCTTCTCGCTGGCCGAAGGCGAACTGGCGCGCATCCGCAGCAACGAGCGCGGCGCCAAGGTGCTGCTCATCGGCGCCGACGGCCGCGAAGTCGCCACCGGCGGCACGCTCAACTTCACCGCCTCGACGGTCGATGCCCAGCTCGGCACGGTGCAGCTGCGCGCGTCCTTCGCCAATCCCGACCTCAAGGTGCTGCCCGGCCAGTTCGTGACCGCGCGCGTGCAGGCCGGCAGCCAGGACGCCTTCCTCGTGCCGCAGACGGCCGTGATGCAGAACGACAAGGGCCGCTTCGTGTGGATCGTGGGCGAAGGCGGCAAGGCCACGCCGCGACCGGTGGAAGTGGCGCAATGGATCGGCAAGGACTGGGCAATCCGCAAGGGCCTGGCTGACGGCGACAAGGTGATCGTCAACAACCTCATCAAGCTGAGGCCGGACGCGCCGGTGCAGCCGATGTCGGGGCCGCCGCCGGGAGCGGACGGCGCGCCGGCTGGCGCGGCGCCGGCCGGTGGCAACGCCCAGGGCGGCAACGCGCCGGCCAGCGCCGGTGGCAGCACCCCGGCCAACACCGGCGGCACAGCCGCCGGCGGCCAGCCCGCCAACCGCCCGGCCAACGCTCAATGAGCCGGGGATAAGCCGCCATGTCCCGCTTCTTCATCCTCCGGCCGATCTTCGCGGCCGTGATCTCCATCGTCATCACGCTGGCCGGGCTGGTTGCCGCCTTCGTGCTGCCGATCGCGCAATACCCCGAGATCGCGCCGCCCACCGTCACCATCACCGCCACCTATCCCGGCGCCAGCGCCGAGACGCTCACCACCACGGTCGCCGCGCCTATCGAGGAACAGCTCTCGGGCATCGAGCATCTCGCCTACTACAACTCGGCGGCGTCATCGAGCGGCACGCTCACCATCACCGTCACCTTCGATGTCGGCTCCGACGGCGACAAGGCGGCGATCGACGTGAACAACCGCGTGCGCATCGCCACGCCGCGCCTGCCGCAGGAAGTGCAGCGCACCGGCGTGACCGTGCTCAAGCGCTCGAACGACATCCTGATGGTCGTGTCGATGCTGGCCGATGGAAAGCAGACCGACACGCTCACGCTCAGCAACTGGGCGCTCGTGAACCTGTCGGATGAGGTCAAGCGCATTCCCGGCGTGGGCGACGTGACGATCTTCGGCGCGCGCGACTACTCGATGCGCATCTGGCTCGACGTGCCGAAGATGGCGCGCCTCGGCATCACGCCGACCGACGTGCAGAACGCGCTCGCGGCGCAGAACACCCAGTACGCGGCCGGCAAGATCGGCGCCGAGCCGGCACCCGAAGGTCAGCAGCTCGTCTACACGGTCACGACGCGTGGCCGGCTGGTCGAGGCCGAGGAGTTCGGCGAGATCGTGGTGCGCGCGAACGGCCCGACCGGCGTGCTGCGCCTGAAGGACATCGCGCGCGTCGAACTGGGCGCGCAGAACTTCGACAGCCAGTCCTTCACCGACGGCCAGCCGTCGATCGCGCTCGGTGTGTTCCTGCAGGCCGGCGCCAACGCGCTCCAGGTGTCGAAGGCGGTGAAGGCAAAGATGGCCGAGTTCGAGCCGCGCTTTCCGGCCGGCGTGCGCTGGATGGTGCCGTTCGACACCACGTCCTTCATCAACGCCTCGATCGGCGAAGTCGCGCACACGGTGCTCGAAGCGGCGGTGCTGGTGGTGGCGGTGGTGTTCGTGTTCCTGCAGAGCTGGCGCGCGACGCTCATCCCCGCGATCGCGGTGCCGGTGTCGCTCGTGGGCGCCTTCGCCGGGCTGTTCGCCTTCGGCTTCACGATCAACACGCTGACGCTGTTCGCGATGGTGCTGGCGATCGGCATCGTGGTGGACGACGCGATCGTCGTGCTGGAGAACGTCGAGCGCCTGATGCGCGAGCAGAGGATGTCGCCGCTGCAAGCGTCCATCGAGGCGATGCGCGAGGTGCAGGGCGCGGTCATCGGCATCGTGCTGGTGCTGTGCTCGGTGTTCATTCCGGTCGCCTTCCTCGGCGGCATCGCGGGCGCGCTGTACCGGCAGTTCGCGATGACCGTCACGATCTCGGTCGTCATCTCGGGGCTGGTGGCGCTCACGCTCACGCCGGCGCTGTGCGCGCTGCTGCTCAAGCCGGGCGCGCATCACGAGTCGGCTCTGTTCCGGCCGTTCAACCGGGGCTTCGAGAAGCTCACCAACGGCTACGTGGGCATGGTCGGGCTGGCGCTGCGCCATCGCTGGCTGTCGCTGCTGTTCTTCGCGGGCGTGCTGGCGGTGGTGGGCTTGCTGTTCGCGCGCACGCCGGGCGGCTTCGTGCCGCCGGAAGACCAGGGCTACGTCATTTCGAGTGTGCAATTGCCCGACGCGGCGACGCTGCCGCGCACGATCGCGGCCGGCGAGCGCTACCAGAAGGCCTTCGCCGACCATGAGGCGGTCGGACACCGCATCTTCATCGCCGGCTTCGACCTGCTGACGGGCGGCAACAAGAACAACGCGGCGACGATGTTCAGCACGCTCAAGCCCTGGGAGGAGCGCAAGTCCGACGCCAACAAGCTCGTCGGCGACGTGACGCCGGCCGGCTTCATGCTGCCCGACGGCATCGGCTTTACCTTCAATCCGCCGGCCATCCGAGGCATCGGTACCGCGGGCGGCTTCGAGGTGTACGTGCAGAGCCGCAGCGGCGCGAGCCCGGCCGAGCTGTCGGCGACGGTCAACGCCTTCATCGGCGAGCTGTCGAAGGACCCGCGCCTCGCCAACATCAAGACCTTCTTCCGGCCGAGCACGCCGCAGATCCGCGTCGAGGTCGATCGCGCCAAGGCGATCAGCCTCGGCGTGCCGGTGGCCGACGTGTACTCGGCCCTGCAGGCGACGATGGGCGCGCTGTACGTGAACGACTTCAACCGCAACGGCCGCACCTACCGCGTGCAGATCCAGGCCGACGCGCCCTACCGCGCCGACCCCGAAGACCTCGGCGAGGTGTACGTGCGCAGCGCGAGCAGCGGCGAAATGATCCCGGTGAAGGCGCTCATCACGACGCAGAACGTGGTCGGCGCCGAGCAGCTCGAGCGCTTCAACGGCTTCCTCGCCGCGAAGATCCTCGGCGACGGCAAGCCCGGCGTGAGCTCGGCCCAGAGCATCGCGGCGGTGCGGGAAGTGGCGGCGCGCGCGCTGCCGGCCGACTACCAGATCCAGTGGACCGGCGCCGCCTACCAGCAGCTGCGCACCGGCAACTCGTCGCTCTACGCCTTCGGGCTGGCCATCGTGATGGTCTATCTCATCCTCTCGGCGCTGTACGAGCGCTGGGGGCTGCCGGCGGCGGTGCTGCTGGCGGTGCCGTTCGCGCTCGCGGGCGCGCTCGGCTTCGTGACGATCCGCGCGATGCAGAACGACATCTACTTCCAGATCGGGCTGATCGTGCTGATCGGCCTCGCGGCCAAGAACGCGATCCTGATCGTCGAGTTCGCGCTCCAGGGCATCAACGAGGGGCGCGACCGCGTGGATGCGGCGCTGCATGCGGCGCGGCTGCGCTTCCGGCCGATCGTCATGACATCGCTGGCCTTCGTGCTCGGCGTGCTGCCGCTGGTGATCGCCACCGGCGCCGGCGCGGCGGCGCGCCAGTCGATGGGCACCGGCGTGTTCGGCGGCATGATCGTCGCCACCTTCGTCGCGCCGATCTTCATTCCGCTGTTCTTCGTGCTGCTGGCCGGCAAGAAGCGACCCAAGCATCTCGACCAGCCGGATTGCGGCCATGCGGGAGACAGCCATGCGTGACATCACCTCCCTGCCCGGCCGCGCGGCGGTCGCTTCCGGCCGGCGCTCGCGGCTTCTTGCCGCATCGCTGGACGGAGCCGGCCTCGCGCCGCGTCTCGGTGCGCTCGCCATCGCACTCACGCTCGCGGGCTGCATGGTCGGCCCCGACTACAAGCGGCCCGCCGTCAACCTGCCAGCTGGCTACGACGTGAGCGGCGGCAATCCGCAGGCCGGCAGCCCGGCCGCCGACAGCTCGCAGACCGGCGCCGCGCAAGCCGCGCCCGGCAGCGCCGACGCTCCGCTCGCCACCGACCTGCCCGCGCGCTGGTGGACGCTGTTCAACGACGATCGCCTCACCGCCCTCGTCGATTCGGCGCTCGCGAGCAATGCCAGCCTCGCCCAGGCGATCGCCCAGATCGAGGCCTCCGACGCGCTTGTGCGTCAGGCCAATGCCGCCTTCTTCCCGGAAATCGGCCTCGGCGGCACGGCCACCCGCGCGCGCAGCAGCCAGCGCGGCCTCCAGCGCCAGCAGTTCAGCGGCCGCTCGCCGGTGTACGAGCAGTTCCAGGCCCAGCTCTCGACCAGCTTCGAGCTGGACTTCTGGGGCCGGCTGCGCAGCGCCTCCGACGCCGCGCGCGCCCAGCTGCTCGGCAGCCGCTTCGCGCGCGACGTGACGGCGCTCGGCCTCGCGAGCAGCACCGCGACGGCCTATTTCACGCTGCGCTCGATCGACGCCCAGACCCGCGTCACGCAGGACTCGCTCAAGACCGCCGACGACAGCCTGCGCATCGTCCGCGCCCGGGTGCAGGCCGGCTACACGAGCGATCTCGACCTTGCCCAAGCCGAAAGCCAGCGCGCGCAGTTCGCCGCGAGCCTGGTCGAGCTGGCCCGCCAGCGCGCCGTCATCGAACATCAGCTCGGCCAGCTCAGCGGCCAGCCGGGGCTGAAGATCGAGCCGGGCACTCTCGACAGCCTGCCGCTGCCGCAACTGCCGCCGCCCGGTCTGCCCTCGACGCTGCTGGAGCGCCGGCCCGACGTGCGCTCGGCCGAGCAATCGCTCATGTCGTCCACCTCGCAGATCGGCGTCGCCAAGGCGAGCCTGTTCCCGACGTTCAGCCTCACGGGCCAGTTCGGCGGCCAGAGCCTGATCTTCAGCGAGCTGCTCGACGCGCCGGCGCGTATCTGGTCGGCCGGGCTGGGCGTGAACTTCCCGCTGTTCGCGGCCGGGCGCTACACAGCGCTCGTCGATCAGGCCGAGGCCAACGCCCGTGCCCAAGCGGCGAGCTATCGCGGCACGGTCGAGACCGCCTTCCGCGAGGTGTCGGACGCGCTCGGCAACGTGCAGTCCAGCGCGCAGAGCGAGGCCGAGATACAGCGCCAGGCCGACTCGGCGCGCCGCGCGCTCGACATCGCGCGGCGGCGCTATGACGCGGGCTACTCCGGCTTCCTCGAAGTGCTCGACGCCCAGCGCAGCTACAACACGGCCGCCAACGCGCTCGTGCAGTCGCGCGCCTCGCGGCTGGCCTACTCGGTCGATCTGATGAAGGCGCTCGGCGGCGGCTGGACCGCCGAGGCAAGCGCCGCCGCCCAGGGCAAGGAAGTGGCGGCGACGGCGGGCGGCGCGCGCAACTGAGCGGTGGGTGGCATGCGCGGCTCACCGACCGCGCATGCCACCCGGCTACACTCGCGCCCCCGCGACGCAACCGGACCCCTGTCATGGAACTCCAGGGCAAGCACCTCATCCTCGGACTCACCGGCGGCATCGCCTGCTACAAGGCGGCCGAACTCTGCCGCGCGCTCGGCAAGCAAGGCGCGACCGTGCAGGTGGCGATGACCGGCTCCGCCACCCGCTTCATCACGCCACTCACCATGCAGGCGCTGTCGGGCCGGCCGGTCGCGCTGTCGCAATGGGACAGCGGCGAGCCCAACGGGATGCCGCACATCAACCTCACGCGCGCGGCCGACGCGATCGTCATCGCGCCCTGCTCGGCCGACTTCATCGGCAAGCTGGCGCACGGCCTTGCCGACGACCTGCTCGCCACGCTGTGCATCGGCCGCCCCTCGCGCGTGAAGCTGCTGGTCGCGCCGGCCATGAACGTCGAGATGTGGCAGCAGGCGCCGGTGCAGCGCAACGTCGCCCAGCTGCGCGCCGACGGCGTGATCGTGCTCGGCCCCGCCGAGGGCGAGCAGGCCTGCGGCGAGATCGGCGCCGGCCGCATGCTCGAACCCCAACAGATCGTCGAGGGCATCGTCGCGGCCTTCCAGCCCCAGGTGCTCGCCGGCCGGCGCGTGCTGCTCACCGCCGGCCCCACCTACGAACCCATCGACCCGGTACGCGGCATCACCAACCTGTCGTCCGGAAAGATGGGCTACGCGATCGCCCGCGCCGCGCGCGAGGCCGGCGCCGAGGTCACGCTCGTCTCCGGCCCGACGGCGCTGGCCTGCCCCACCGGCGTCGCGCGCATCGACGTGCGCAGCGCCACCCAGATGCTCGACGCGGTGATGGCACGCGTCGATGCGAGCGACGTCTTCATCGGCGTCGCGGCCGTGGCCGACTGGCGCGTCGTCTCCGCGGCGAAAGGAAAGCTAAAGAAAGAGGACGGTCTGCCGAAACTCGATCTGGAGCCGAACCCGGACATCCTCGCCACCGTCGCCAGGCACGCGCAGTCATCGGGCCACAAACCCTATTGCGTGGGCTTTGCCGCCGAGAGCGACAACCTCGACGCCCACGCCGAAGCCAAACGCCTGCGAAAGGGGGTTCCGCTTCTCGCGGGCAACCTCGGGCCGCAGACCTTTGGACAAGACGACAACGAACTGGCGCTCTACGACGACCGGGGCATCACCCGGCTGCCGCGCGCCGACAAGCTCATGCTCGCGCGCCTCCTCATCCGCGCGATCGCCGAACGACTCCAATGAAGAAACTCCAGGTCAAGATCCTCGACGAGCGCATGCGCTCGCAACTCCCCGCCTACGCGACCGTCGGTTCGGCCGGCCTCGACCTGCGCGCCTGCATCGAGGCGCCGATCGTGCTCGCGCCCGGCGACACCACGCTCATCCCGACCGGCCTCGCCATCCATGTGGCCGATCCGGCCTATGCGGCGCTGATCCTTCCGCGCTCGGGTCTCGGCCACAAGCACGGCATCGTGCTGGGCAACCTCGTCGGCCTCATCGACAGCGACTACCAGGGCCAGCTCATGGTCAGCACCTGGAACCGCGGCAAGACCGAATTCACGATCGCGCCGATGGAGCGGCTGGCCCAGCTCGTCGTCGTGCCGGTCATGCAGGTCGAACTGGAAGTGGTGGACGAGTTCGGTTCGTCCGATCGCGGCGAGGGTGGCTTCGGGAGCACCGGCCGGCACTGAGCGGCCCTGATTCCCGCCTGGCGGCAGCCCCGTTCAGCCAGCGGCACCGCGCTGCCCCGCCCGTCGGGTCGCCACGTCCGTGGTCTGACCCAGAGCAAATCCACATCATCCGGACCGGTGACGGGAGCGTGCCGGCGCGCATCTTCATCACGGAGGTGTGCGCATGAATCCCAAACCGGTTCACCCGAGTGCCCTTGTCATCACCGAACCGCTGTCGCATCAGCTCGCGCTGATGCGGGCGCTGGCCGCGATGGTGGTCGTCGTCCATCACGCAGGGCTGATGCTGTTCGGCCCGCTCGATCTCGCGTCGATGTCGGGGCTGAACGCCTGGTACGAGAAGCTGCTGTGGCTTACCGCGATCGCCGGCCAGGGCGGCGTGATGCTGTTCTTCGTGCTGAGCGGCTACCTGGTCGGCGGGCCGACGGCGGTGTTCATCGCGCGCGGCCAATTCCGCTGGGGCGACTACTTTGCGTCCCGCGCGAGCCGCATCCTGCCGGTGGCCTGGGCGTCGGTCGTGCTGTCGCTGGTCGTGGCCGGCATCATCACTGCCGCCGGTCTGCCCGATCCGGTCGCGGCGCGGGAGGATTTCTTCTGGGGCATGCGCCTGGAGGAAACCTTCGATCCGCTGCGCATCCTCGCGGCGCTCACGCTCACGCATTCGCTGTTCACCGAGCTGCTGCCGACCAACACCTCGCTTTGGACCCTGGCCAACGAGTGGTGGTACTACCTCTGCTTCCCGTGCATTGCGCTGGCGATCACCCAGCGGCGGCTGCGCTGGGCACTGCTCGCCCTGCTGATGCTGGGCCTCATGTACAAGAGCCGGCAGCACATCGGCTTCATCCATCGCTTTGTCGTGTGGATGGGCGGCGTGGCGATCTATCTGGTCACGCTCAGGCTGCGCTCGATGGACCGTGCGGCGGCGCGGCGGCTCGTGCTGTCGCTGCTGGGCGCGATGGCGATTGCGCTGGTGATCGTGCAATTCACCACTCAGGGCTTCCGGCGCGGCGATTACTCGGTGGGTCTGCTGACGATGGCCTGGCTGCTCGGCGCGAGCGGCATCCGCTGGAAACTGCCCGACCTGCTGCGCGTGCCGGCCTTCCTGATTGGCGCGGTCAGCTACTCGATCTACTGCTTCCACATGCCGGTGATGCTGCTGGTGATCGCCCTAGCGGGCTGGGGCGAGCATTTCTTCACCTTTGATGGCGCCGGCCTGCTTGCCTTCGCAACGGTGCTCGGCATTTCGCTGCTCGCCTCGATCGGCGGCTGGTGGCTCACGGAGCGTCACACCTCACGGGTGCGCAAGCTGTTCATGCACCTCATCGACCATCTGCGCCGCAAGCGCGAGCACGACACCTCCCATCCCGCGATGAGCTGAGACAGCTTGGCGCCGAAAAAATGGCGCCAGAACGACAAGGGCCGGTTCCGCTTTCACGGAACCGGCCCTTGTCATTTCCGCACACGGCCCGCAAGGGCCATGCGCATTCAGCCTCAGATGACGGTTTCCTCGGGCTCGGGTGCCTGCGGCGTCGGCGTGCTGCCGCCTTCGCTGAAGTCGAGCACCACGCGCTCGACACCATCGGCCTCCTTGCGGAAATCGACCGTCACCTTGCCGCCGGACAGGAGGCGCCCGAACAGCAGCTCGTCGGCCAGCGCCTTGCGGATCGTGTCCTGGATGAGACGCGACATCGGGCGTGCGCCCATGAGCGGATCGAAGCCCTTCTCGGCCAGATGCTTCTTGAGCGTGTCGGTGAAGATGGCCTCGACCTTCTTCTCGTGCAGCTGCTCTTCGAGTTGCATCAGGAACTTGTCGACCACGCGCAGGATGATTTCCTCATTGAGCGCGCGGAAACTGACAATGCCGTCCAGACGGTTGCGGAACTCCGGCGTGAACATCCGCTTGATGTCGCCCATCTCGTCGCCAAGCTGACGCGACTCCAGGAAGCCGATCGTGCGCTTCTGCAGGGCTTCGGCCCCCGCGTTCGTGGTCATGATGATGATCACGTTGCGGAAGTCAGCCTTGCGACCGTTGTTGTCGGTCAGCGTGCCGTGGTCCATCACCTGCAGCAGGATGTTGAATATGTCTGGATGCGCCTTCTCGATTTCATCGAGCAGCAGTACCGCATGCGGCTTCTTGTTGATGGCCTCCGTCAGCAGGCCCCCCTGGTCGAAGCCCACATAGCCCGGAGGCGCACCGATCAGGCGCGACACCGCGTGACGCTCCATGTACTCCGACATGTCGAAGCGGATCAGTTCGATGCCGAGGATGAACGCAAGCTGCTTGGCCACCTCGGTCTTGCCCACGCCCGTCGGGCCGCTGAACAGGAAGGAGCCGATCGGCTTGTCCGACTTGCCGAGACCTGAACGCGACATCTTGATCGCGGCAGCGAGGGCGTCGATAGCCGGATCCTGACCGAACACCGTCGCCTTCAAGTCACGGTCGAGCGTCTGCAGCTTGCTGCGGTCGTCCGACGACACCGACTGCGGCGGGATGCGCGCGATCTTGGAAATAATCTCCTCGATCTCGGCCTTGCCGATCGTCTTCTTCTGCTTGCTCTTGGGCAGGATGCGCTGTGCGGCGCCGGCCTCGTCGATCACGTCGATCGCCTTGTCGGGCAGATGACGGTCGTTGATGTACTTGGCCGACAGTTCCACCGCCGAGGTAATCGCCTGCGACGAGTACTTGACGCCGTGGTGCTCCTCGAAGCGCGACTTGAGGCCACGCAGGATCTCGATGGTCTGCTCCACCGACGGCTCATTCACATCGATCTTCTGGAAGCGACGCGACAGCGCGTGATCCTTCTCGAAGATGCCTCGGTACTCGTTGTAGGTCGTCGCGCCGATGCACTTGAGCTGACCGGACGACAGCGCCGGCTTCAGCAGGTTCGAGGCATCCAGCGTGCCGCCCGACGCCGAACCGGCGCCAATCAGCGTGTGAATCTCATCGATGAACAACACCGCACCAGGATTGTCCTTGAGCTGCTTGAGCACTGCCTTGAGGCGCTGCTCGAAGTCGCCGCGGTACTTGGTGCCCGCCAGCAGCGCGCCCATATCGAGCGAATAGACCACGGCGTTGTTGAGGATCTCCGGCACATCGCCCTTGACGATGCGCCATGCAAGCCCTTCCGCAATCGCGGTCTTGCCCACACCAGCCTCACCCACCAGAAGCGGGTTGTTCTTGCGGCGACGGCAGAGCACCTGGATCACTCGCTCGACCTCATGCTCGCGGCCGATGAGCGGATCAATCTTGCCCTCGGCGGCGGCCTTGTTCAGGTTCTGCGTGAACTGGTCCAGCGGCGTTTCCTTGCTGGAGCTTTCGGGTTCGCCGTCCTGCTCGACGGGCTCCTTCTTCGCCGGCTCGGACCCGGAGGTCTTAGCGATGCCGTGCGAGATGTAGTTGACGACGTCGAGGCGCGTGATTCCCTGCTGATGCAGGTAATACACGGCGTGCGAGTCTTTTTCGCCGAAGATCGCAACCAGCACATTCGCGCCGGTCACTTCCTTCTTGCCGTTGCTCGTGCTCTGCACGTGCATGATTGCGCGCTGGATCACGCGCTGGAAACCGAGCGTCGGCTGAGTGTCGATCTCTTCCGTACCCGGAACCTTCGGGGTGTTGTCCTCAATGAAGTTCTTCAGCGACTTGCGAAGATCTTCGATGTTGGCAGCACAAGCACGGAGCACTTCCGCCGCAGAGGGGTTATCCAGCAGGGCCATCAACAGGTGTTCAACCGTGATGAACTCGTGCCGGGCTTGTCGTGCTTCCACAAATGCCATGTGGAGACTGACTTCGAGTTCCTGCGCAATCATGCTTCCTCCATCACGCACTGCAGCGGATGTTGATGCTGCCGTGCAAACTCAAGTACCTGCTCGACCTTGGTTGCTGCCACATCCCGGGGGTACACGCCACAAACGCCGCGCCCTTCGCGATGAACGTTCAGCATGACTTGCGTAGCCTTCTCGCGCCCCATGCCAAAAAATGTTTGCAACACTGCAACGACAAACTCCATCGGCGTGTAGTCGTCGTTCAGCAATAGCACTTGGTACAGCGGGGGCGGCTTGAGCTTTTGCTCTTGCTGCTCCAAGACGGTGCTTTCGTCGTGCTTCGTACTCATGAGCCCTATTTCTGCGTATATGGGTCTGAGGCGTAATTTACACAAGTGCTGGCCAGTGAACGCGCTTCGGAAAGTCCGCCACCCAACGGCGCCCCAAACTACATTCGACACAAACCCTACACACGATCATCTACCAGCAAGAAGCACGCCTTCCGGCTAAATCACCCGATCGCAAGCGACTGACGGATGGAAGCGAGTTGCGAGTCACCGGACTAAATGTGTCTGTCTGCATCTTCCCGAAACCAATTGCTTGACATCGCCCGAGAAGCGCCAAAGAATCGTTGATGTGTTTGGATTCAAGTTGTCAAGCGATCAGTTCGCTTGGGGTGCGCCAACGGCGTGATCCTGGGCAAGCGGGTGTTGTGCGGCCTTGATGAAAAATCACGGTTGGGGGATGCGGATCGACCGTGACGACTTTTGACAGCCCTAGGGGCCGCCGAGACCGCCTCCCTCTGTTTGTTATTCATCAAGGACGCTTCTCGACATGGCAACCGGCACTGTCAAATGGTTCAATGACTCCAAGGGTTACGGCTTCATCACTCCCGATGATGGCGGTGAGGACCTATTCGCGCATTTCTCCGCCATTCAGATGAACGGCTTCAAGACCCTCAAGGAAGGTCAGAAGGTTGTTTTCGATGTCGTGCAAGGTCCGAAGGGCAAGCAGGCATCGAATATCCAGAATGGCGGTTGAGTCGATAACCGACCAAGATCACCAAAAAGAAAAGCCCGCAATTGCGGGCTTTTCTTTTTGGTGATGCCGGAATTCTTTTTGGAATTCCGGCACACATGCAAATTACATGTTGTCGATCATTACCTGACCGAAACCCGAGCAACTGACTTGGGTTGCACCTTCGAGCAAGCGAGCAAAGTCATAAGTGACCTTCTTGCTCAGAATCGACTTTTCCATCGAAGCAATGATCAGATCGGCGGCTTCGAACCAGCCAAGATGGCGCAGCATCATTTCGGCGGAAAGAATTTCCGAACCCGGATTCACATAATCCTTGCCGGCGTACTTCGGCGCAGTACCGTGGGTCGCTTCGAACATCGCAACCGAATCCGACAAATTCGCGCCCGGGGCGATACCGATGCCACCGACCTGAGCAGCCAGCGCATCCGACACATAGTCGCCGTTGAGATTGAGCGTCGCGATGACACTGTACTCGGCCGGACGAAGCAGGATCTGCTGTAGGAAGGCGTCGGCAATAACGTCCTTGACGATGATTTCCTTGCCCGTCTTTGGGTTCGCAAACTTCATCCACGGACCGCCGTCGATCAACTCGGCGCCGAATTCCTTCTGGGCAAGGGCGTAACCCCAGTCACGGAAGCCACCTTCGGTGAACTTCATGATGTTGCCCTTGTGGACCAGCGTGACCGACGGCTTGTCGTTGTCGATCGCGTACTGGATCGCCTTGCGCACGAGACGTTCGGTGCCCTCACGCGAAACCGGCTTGACACCGATGCCCGAGCTTTCGGGGAAGCGGATTTTCTTGACGCCCATTTCCTTGATCAGGAAATCGATGAGCTTCTTGACCGCTTCCGATTCGGCTGCCCATTCGATACCGGCGTAGATGTCTTCCGAGTTCTCGCGGAAGATGACCATGTCGGTCTTTTCCGGCTCGCGCAGCGGCGACGGAACGCCCTTGAAATAGCGGACCGGGCGCAGGCAGACATAAAGGTCGAGTTCCTGGCGCAGCGCGACGTTGAGCGAACGGATGCCGCCACCGACCGGCGTGGTCAGCGGGCCCTTGATCGAAACGACGTAATCACGCAGGACTTCCATCGTCTCCTGCGGCAGCCACACGTCCGGACCGTAAACCTTGGTTGCCTTTTCGCCGGCGAAGATTTCCATCCACTGGATCTTCTTCTTGCCGTCATAGGCCTTGGCAACCGCCGCATCCACCACCTTGATCATGACCGGAGTGATGTCGAAGCCGGTGCCATCACCCTCAATGTAGGGAATGATGGGTTGATCGGGCACGTTGAGCGAAAAATCCGCGTTAACGGTGATTTTGGCGCCCTCTTGCGGAACCTTGATATGTTGGTACGTCACCTTGCCTCCGGTCATTTTGCGACTGAGCGGCCTATGGCCGCTTGGTTAAGAAACGGGGATCTCCTGAACCCGCATTTCACGATATGAATGTGCGAGTGCACATCATGAAGCGCCCGCCCAAGTGCGGCGGATTATGCCTGATACCGCATGCCTACTCTTGCGTTGAACAAGCCTTTCGGGGTGGTCTGCCAGTTCAGTTCTCACGATGTGCATCCGGGCCTCTCGTCGTGCATCGCGACACCCGACGTATATCCCGCAGGCCGTCTTGACACCGATTCGGAAGGCCTTTTGCTACTGACCGACGATGGTGCCCTCCAGGCCCGGATCGCTGATCCGCGTCACAAATTGCCAAAGACTTACTGGGCTCAGGTTGAGGGCATTCCCGACGCTGTAGCGCTGGAACATCTCAAGCGTGGCGTGCAGCTTCGCGATTTCAGGACTCGCCCCTGCCAGGTGCGGATGATCCCAACACCCGACCTCTGGGAGCGCACCCCACCGGTGCGTTCTCGGCAACACATCCCCACCAGCTGGCTGGCCCTCACCATCACGGAGGGCAAGAACCGTCAGGTCCGACGCATGACAGCCGCCGTCGGCTTTCCGACATTGCGGCTGGTACGCGTGGCGATCGGCCCACTCGATCTTTTCGAGCTGGGGCTTGCGCCCGGCGAGCACTGCGAAATCAGCCCAGCCCGTCTGGGCTTGCCGTCCCAGCACGGAGCAAGCCGGCCGCAGGCTAGGCGTTTCTAGAATGACTGCCCTCATTACAACGGAGTAGCAGATGCAGAAGCAGTCGAGCGCCCGGACCGCGAGGTTCGCGCGTCGGGTCATGGGCGCGGTAGCGCTCGCCTGGTCGGTCGGGGTGTCGGCGCAGCAAGCGATGCCGGTGACGGAACTGTCGAGCGGCATCCATCTCATCCGCGCCGAAGTGGCGGCGACACCGGCCGATCGCCAGCGTGGGCTGATGTTCCGAGAGGCGATGGGGCCTGGAGCCGGCATGCTGTTCGTGTTCGACGCGCCATCGCAGCAATGCATGTGGATGCGCAATACGCTGATCCCGCTCGCGGTCGCCTTCATCGACGACGACGGCAGGATCGTGAACGTCGAAGAAATGGCGCCTCAGACCGACGCCACACATTGTTCAGCGCAGCCGGTGCGCTATGCGCTGGAGATGAACGCGGGCTGGTTCACGAAGCGCGGCATCAGGCCGGGCGCGGTGATCGACGGAATCGCACGCAAGCGCTGATGCAAAAGCCTCGACAACGGCATTCCGCTTCGCCGACGAGCACAACCCGGATCGGCCCGCCTGCGCACGGCGCCCGGTCGCCAACCACGATCGACCAGTAAAAACGAAGGGCGCGCACGCAGACACCTGCGATGCGCGCCCCACCGGCGGCCACGCGGCCGCCGGGATGCCAGAACCGGCGATCAGCCGAAGTTCTTGGCAGCGAATTCCCAGTTCGCGAACTTGGTCAGGAAGTCCTCGACGAACTTCGGACGCGCGTTGCGGTAGTTGATGTAGTAGGCGTGTTCCCAGACGTCGATCGTCAGCAGCGGAATGTCGGTGCCGGTGATCGGCGTGCCGGCGTTGCTGGTGTTGACGATGTCGAGCGAACCGTCGGCCTTCTTGACCAGCCAGGTCCAGCCCGAACCGAAGTTGCCAACGGCGCTCTTCGTGAAGGCTTCCTTGAAGGCGTCGAACGAACCCCACTTGGCATCGATCGCGGCGGCCAGCGCGCCGCTCGGGGCGGTCGCGGTGGGCGACAGGCTGTTCCAGAAGAAGGTGTGGTTCCAGATCTGGGCCGCGTTGTTGAACACGCCACCGGCCGGCGCCTTCTTGATGATGGCTTCGAGGTCGAGGCCTTCGTATTCGGTGCCCGGAACGAGGTTGTTCAGGTTGGTGACGTAGGCCTGATGGTGCTTGCCGTAGTGGAACTCGAAGGCTTCCTTCGTGATGGTCGGCTCGAAGGCGGTCTGTTCGTAGGGCAGCGGCGGGAGGGTGAATGCCATGGATGTCTTCCTTGTGCGGTGGTTGCGTGTACGTCCGATGGTGTCGGTCGCGGTCGGGTCAGCCCATGCTGCGGTCATTTCCGATCGAACCAGCGTTTTCGATTGTATCCCCCAGACCGGCGCGGTTTTGATGCAAGTCAATCGTTCGTGGTCACTTGGGTATGCGCTCGACCCGCTTGACGTCGGCCTCGGCGCGTCCGTCGGCGAACTCGATGCGCAGCGCGTCACCCGGTGACAGCGCCGCAGACGAACTGACCACCCCACCATCCTCGCGGTTCACGATCGCGTAGCCGCGCGCCAGCGTCGCACGCGGTCCAACCGCCTCCAGTACCGCCGCCAGCCGGGCTAGGCGTGCCTCCGCCGTCGTGAACGCGGCCGTACCCGCCGCCCCGAGCGCCGCTGCCGCGCGCTCGACGCGATGGTCGAGCACATCAAGCGCCGGCCGACAGGTCGACAGCGCCCAGCCCAGATCGCGCAGCAGCCGGCCCGCGCCCTCGGCGCGCCGTGCCATCGCCGCGCGCCGCCGATGATCGAGCGCCGCTAGCCGCTGCTGGGCCATGTCGAGTCGTTGCGCGGGCGAGACGAGCCGCGCCGTCAGAGCGTCCACGCGGTACTCGCCCTGCTCGATGCGGCGCTCCAGCCGCCCGGCCAGCGCGTCGCGCGCGGCGACGACGCGCTGCAGCCATTCATCGCGCGGGCGGGCGGCGGTCTCGGCGGCGGCGGTCGGCGTCGCGGCGCGAATGTCGGCAACGAAATCGGCGATCGTGAAATCGGTCTGGTGACCGACGCCAGAGATGACAGGCAGCTCGCTTGCGGCGATCGCGCGCGCCACCGCCTCGTCGTTGAACGACCACAGATCCTCGATGCTGCCGCCGCCCCGGCAGACGATCAGCCCGTCGAGACCGTCGCGCTCGCGGCGCCGGTTGGCGAGCGCGATCGCGGCGGCGATCTGCGCGGCGGCCGTCGCGCCCTGCACCTGCGTCGGATAGAGCACGAGCGACACCTGCGGCGCCCGGCGGCGGAAGGTGACGACCACATCGCGCAGTGCCGCCGCGTCGGGCGAGGTGACGACGCCGATCCGCCGGACGAACTCCGGCCAGGGTCGCTTGCGCTCGGCCGCGAACAGCCCCTCGCGCGCCAACTGGTCACGCAGTCGCATGAAAGCTTCGAGCAGGCCGCCCGCGCCCGCGCGCCGCATCGAATCGACCACGAGCTGGTAGTCGCCGCGCGCCTCGTACAGCCGCACCTGGGCGCTCAGTTCGACCGCGTCGCCATTGCGCGGCTGGAAATCGACGAATTGCGCCCGACCGCGGAACATCGCGCAGCGCACCTGGGCCGCGTCATCCTTGAGCGTGAAGTACCAGTGCCCTGAGGCCGCGCGCGTGAGATTCGACAGCTCGCCGCGCACCGACAGCAGCGGGAAGCTGCTTTCCAGGCAGCGCGCGACCGCGCGGTTCAGATCGCTGACGCTGAGCGATTCCCGCCCGCGCGAACCGCTCGCGAATTGATCTCCACTCATCAGCGCGCCTTGACAAGTCTCGAAACCCCTCGGACTTGCTTGGGAATGTCCACAGAAACCGCTGGGCGATCAGCACCGGAAACTGGCGCGCACCCGTCATCGACATGCATGCAGGCCATTGAATTCAATCGGGTTTTCATTGAGCAAGCGCCAACAGTCGATGCACCACACCAGTCCATGCGCCCGGGCTGCTGCCGGGGCCAGCGGGTTTCCACAAAGTTATCCACACACGCATGTTCCGCGTCATCCGGAACGACAGGTCGGCGACGTTAGAATCGGCGCCCGCTTCAACCTGCATCCGACAACCCTCTTCCGCGCCCGGAGTTCCGTTTGCTTTCCATCCTGCTCGCGGCTGGCTGGCCGATCTGGCCCCTGCTGATTGCCTCGATCGTCGCCCTGGCACTGATCATCGAACGGGTCCGCAGCCTGCGGCGCGGCGCCATCGTGCCGTCCACGCTCCTGCCCGAAGTGCTCACCCTGGTCCGCAAGGGGCCGGTTCCGGCCGAGGTGGCCAACAAGCTCGAAGCCAATTCGCCGCTGGGCCGCGTGCTCGCCGCCGCGGTGCGCAACGTGAACGCACCGCGCGACGTCATGAAGGAAGCGATCGAGGAAACCGGCGCCGCCGTCGCGCATGACCTCGAAAAGTATCTCACCACGATCGGCACGATCGCCTCGGCCGCGCCGCTCATGGGGCTCTTCGGCACCGTGGTCGGGATGATCGAGATCTTCGGCTCCCAGGGCGGCGCGGCGGGCTCGGCCAATCCGGCGCAGCTCGCCAGCGGCATCTCGATCGCGCTCTACAACACCGGCTTCGGCCTCGCGATCGCGATCCCGACGCTCATCTTCTATCGCCACTTCCGCCGCCTCATCGACAGCTACATCAGCGAGATGCAGATCCAGGCCGTGCGCCTGGTCGATGTGGTGCACGGCAGCCGCCAGGGCTGAGCACGCATGGCCGCGATGAACTTCCGCCGCAAGCGCGGCACCGAGGAGCCGGAGATCAACCTGATCCCGTTCATCGACGTGCTGCTGGTCATCCTCATCTTCCTGATGGTGACGACCACCTACTCGCGCTTCGCCGAACTGCAGATCACCCTGCCGACCGCCGACGCCGAGAAGGCCGTCGAGCGGCCGCGCCAGATCCACGTGGGCGTCACGCCCGACGGTCATTACGCGATCGACCGCACCGCCGTGCGCACCCAGGACCCGGACGCGCTCGCGGCCGAGATCAAGCGCGCGGCCGGCGACAACGCCGATCCGGTCATCGTGGTCGATGCCGACGCGGCGTCAAGCCACCAGTCGGTCATCAACGTGCTGGAAGCGGCGCGCATCGCCGGCTTCTCGCGGCTGACCTTCGCCACGCAATCCACGGCGCCCGCGCGGCGCTGATCCCTCCGGCGCGTGGCGGCATCCCCGCCGCCCGCGCCCGTCCCGCCCCCCTCCCCCGATGACTTCCCCCGCCGCCCCCGGTCTTCGCGCCCGGCTCGAAGGCTGGCTCACGCGCGGCTGGCAGCGACACGGGCTCGTGTACTGGATGTTTCTCGACCTGTCGCTGCTGTGGCGCTGGTTCGCACTGCGCAAGCGGCGCCGTCAGGCCGGACGCGGCGAGCGCGTGGGCGTGCCGGTGATCGTGGTCGGCAATGTGACCGTCGGCGGCACGGGCAAGACGCCGACGGTGATCGCGCTGGTCGAGGCACTGCGGGAGCGTGGGTTCACGCCGGGCGTGGTGTCGCGCGGGCATGGCGGCTCGGCCGTGGCCGGAGCCTCCGTCGCGGATGGCGGAGCCCGCCGGGCCGATCAGGCCGAGACGGCGCCGGCCACGGCGCTGCCCGCCGGCATCCTCGCCGTCACGCCCGCCGCCTCCCCCACCATCGTCGGCGACGAACCCGCCCTCATCGTCGCGCGCACCGGCGTGCCGATGACCGTCGGCGCCGATCGCGTCGCCGCCGCGCGCGCCCTGATCGCCGCGCATCCCGGCATCGACGTGCTGCTCTCCGACGACGGCCTCCAGCACTACCGCCTCGCGCGCGACATCGAACTCGTGCTGTTCGACGCGCGCGGCGCCGGCAACCGAGCCTGCCTGCCCGCCGGCCCGCTGCGCGAACCGGTCGAGCGCCCGCGCGACGCGACGCTGTTCGTCGGCTGCCCGGTCGATCCCGCCCTCGCCGCCGGCGCCCCCGCATTCACGCTCGACATCGAGCCCGGCGCCGCCTGGCAGCTCTGCGCGCCCGAGCGCCGCCGGCCTCTCGCCGACTGGGCCGGCAAGCCGGTGCAGGCCGCCGCCGGCATCGGCGCACCGGAAAAATTCTTCGCGATGCTGCGCGCCCACGGCCTCGCGCCGCGCACGCTCGCCCTGCCCGACCACGCCCGCTTCGACGCCGGCACGCTCGCCGCGCTCGGCCCGCAAGACGTCCTGATCACCGAGAAGGACGCCATAAAATGCCGCGCCGTCCCCGCGCTCGCGGGCGACGCCCGCCTCTGGGTCGTCCCGATCGACGCCCGCCTGCCCGACGGCCTGCTCCGTCTCCTCGCCGACCGGCTCACCGAGAAACGCCATGGACCCCAAGCTGCTTGAAATCCTCGTCTGCCCGATCTGCAAGGGCCCGCTCGAACACCGCCGCGCCGAGCAGGAACTCGTCTGCACGCGCGACAAGCTCGCCTTCCCGATCCGCGACGGCATCCCGGTGATGCTCGAATCGGAAGCCCGCAACCTCGACGACGCCAGCGCCTGATGACCACGCCCGCGTTCATCGCCGTCGTGCCGGCGCGACTCAAGTCCACGCGCCTGCCCAACAAGCCGCTCGCCGACATCGCCGGCCTGCCGATGGTCGTGCGCGTCGCCCGCCGCGCGGCCGAAGCCGGCGCGAGCCGCGTGCTCGTCGCCACCGACGCGCCCGCGGTCATCGCCGCCTGCGAGCGTCACGGCGTCGACGCGATGCTCACGCGCGCCGACCATCCGACCGGCACCGACCGCCTCGCCGAAGTCGCCACCACGCTCGGCCTGGCCGACGACGCAATCGTCGTCAACGTCCAGGGCGACGAGCCGCTCATCCCGCCCGCCCTCGTGCGCGACTGCGCGGCCCTGCTCGACGCGCGCCCCGAATGCGCCGTCGCCACCGCCGCCCACGCAATCCACGACCCGGCCGACTACCTGAACCCGAACGTGGTCAAGCTCGTGCTCGACACGGCCGACCGCGCGCTCTATTTCAGCCGCGCGCCGATCCCGTTCGCGCGCGACGCCTTCCTCACCGAAGCCGACCGCCAGACCGCCGCTGCAAACGCTTTCACGGCCGGCCTGCCGGCCTTGAGGCACGTCGGCATCTACGCCTATCGCGCCGCCACGCTGCGCGAATTTCCTGGCCAGACCGTCCCGCCGGAAGAGCGTTTCGAGGCGCTGGAGCAGTTGCGCATCCTGCATCACGGCTTCCGCATCGCGGTGCTGCGCATCGCCGACGCGCCGCCCGCCGGGGTTGATACGCAGGGCGATCTGGACCGCGTCCGGGCACTCTTCGCGTAAGCGTGCGTGCGCAAGCCGCACGTAAGCGAATGGTCCGTAACTGACGAAAAAGCGCCCGTAAAATCAGGCGCTTCCGCCGCGTGAAAGCTCGGCAAAAAGATTCACAACTCTCTGGGGAAATCCCGATGCGACTCATCCTTCTTGGGCCGCCTGGTGCCGGCAAGGGCACGCAAGCCAACTTCATCAAGGAGAAGTTCAACATCCCGCAAATCTCCACCGGCGACATGCTTCGCGCGGCGGTCAAGGCGGGCACGCCTCTGGGCATCGAAGCCAAGAAGATCATGGATGCCGGCGGCCTCGTGCGCGACGACATCATCATCAACCTCGTCAAGGAGCGACTGCTCCAGGACGACTGCAAGGCCGGCTATCTGTTCGACGGCTTCCCGCGCACGATTCCCCAGGCCGAGGCCATGAAGGAAGCCGGCGTCGCCATCGACTACGTGCTCGAAATCGACGTGCCCGACGAGCCGATCGTCGAGCGCATGAGCGGTCGCCGCGTGCACGTGGCCTCGGGCCGCACCTATCACGTCAAGTTCAATCCGCCCAAGGCGGAAGGCGTCGACGACGTGACCGGCGAAGCCCTGATCCAGCGCGACGACGACAAGGAAGAAACCGTCCTCAAGCGCCTGAAGGTCTATCACGAGCAGACCGAAGCCCTCGTCAAGTACTACGGCGACTGGGCCACGGCTGGCGAAGCCGGCGCGCCCAAGTACCGCAAGATCGACGGCCAGGGCGCCGTCGATGCCGTGACGGCCCGTGCCTTCGCGGCTCTCGCAAGCTGATCGCGGGCAACTTCCGTGCTTGAAAAAGGCCGCTTTCGAGCGGCCTTTTTTGTTGCCCGCTCGCCGGCAGCGGAGCGCCCGACAGCCCTGGGCGGCCGGGCCGCGCCGGCCGGCATGGCGATGTTTCAGATTGGATTCGCGCGCGACCGATGATTGACTGACGCCCCGCCGCGAGAAAGCTCCGCATGCACGTCACCACAGAATCCCGCCCGGCTGGACTCCGCCGCCACATGGCGTGCCGCCCCCTGATCGTGTTCGCGCTGCTGGCAGCGCTTGCGGGCTGCGCGAGTCCCCGGCCGGAGGCGGGCAGCACAGACAGCCGCCCGCCGACACCGACCGGCGCGTCCGCTCCGCCACGCGGCGACGCCACGGCCCTGCCGCCACCGCCCGAAACCTCCACTGGCCGTCATGGTGCCGGCAGCCTGCCGAGCGCCACGCGCCAGATGGTCGCGGCCGGCCATCCGCTTGCGGCGGAAGTGGGGCGCGAGGTGCTGCGCGCGGGCGGCTCGGCGGTCGATGCGGCGGTGGCGGTGCAGGCGGTGCTCGGGCTGGTCGAGCCGCAAAGCTCGGGCGTCGGCGGCGGCGGTTTCGCGCTGCTGTGGGACGGCAAGGCAGTCGAGGCCTGGGATGGCCGCGAAACGGCACCGCTCCAGGCCGACGGCCGCCTGTTCATCGACGCCGACGGCCGGCCGATGGAACTGCAACGCGCCATCGTCGGCGGCCGCTCGGTCGGCACGCCCGGCATCCTGCGCATGCTCGAAGCCATGCACCGCGAGCACGGCCGGCTGCCGTGGATCACGCTGTTCGCGCCCGCGATCCGGCTGGCCGAGAACGGGTTCCCGATCGGCGCGCGGCTGGCGCGGCAGATCGCATCCGACACCGCGCTCGCGGGCGATGCCGAGACGCGCGCCTACTTCTTCGAGCCGGACGGGCGGCCGAAGGCCGAGGGCGAGCTGCTGCGCAACCCGGCGCTCGCCGCGACCTACCGCGCGATCGCCGAGGGCGGCGCCGACGCCTTCTATCGCGGGCCGACCGCGCGCGAGATCGTCGGCAAGGTGCGGGCGAGCACGAATCCGGGCCTGCTCGACCTCGCCGACTTCGAGCGCTACGAAACAAGGCGGCGCGAGCCGGTCTGCGCCGACTACAAGCGCTGGCGCGTCTGCGGCATGCCGCCGCCGTCCTCCGGCGGCGTGGCGGTGGCGCAGGTGCTGGGCATGCTCGCGCGCCGCAACATCTCGGTCGTGCCGCCGGTGGAAGTGGACGGCCGGCTGCAACCCCAGCCCGACGCGGTCCATCTGCTGAGCGAAGTCGAGCGCCTCGCCTACGCCGATCGGGCGCTGTGGCTGGCCGATGCCGATTTCGTGCCGGTCAACCTCGCCGGCCTGCTCGACGCGGGCTATCTCGCTCGCCGCGCCGCGCTCGTGACCGACCGAAGCCTGGGCGTAGCGCCGGCCGGACTGCCGCCGGGCAGCCGTCTCGCCTTCGCGCCCGACGCCTCGGTGCGCGAGTCCGGCACGTCGCAGATCAGCATCGTCGATGCGCAGGGGATGGCGGTGTCGCTCACGACGTCGATCGAATGGCTGTTCGGTTCGCGGCTGATGGTGCGCGGCTTCCTGCTCAACAACCAGCTGACCGATTTTTCCTTCCTGCCCGAGGACGGCGGCCGGCCGGTGGCCAACCGCGTCGAGCCGGGCAAGCGGCCGCGCTCGTCGATGGCGCCGACGCTGGTGTTCGAACGCGACGGCGGGCGGCTGGTGGCGGTACTCGGCGCGCCGGGCGGCTCGCAGATCATCGAATACGTGGCCAAGACGCTGGTGGGCCTGACCGACTGGGGCCTCGACCTGCAATCGGCAATCGATCTTCCGAACTTCGGCAGCCGCAACGGGCCGACCGAGCTGGAACGCGGCGCCGTGCCCGCGAGCCTTGCCGCCGCGCTGCGCGAGCGCGGCCACGAGGTGGCGGAAGTGGACATGACGAGCGGCGTGCAGGGCATCGTCGTGCAGGCGCTGCCCGCTGGCGGGCGGCTGCTGGTCGGTGGCGCCGACCGTCGCCGCGACGGAACGGCGCTGGGCGACTGACATGATCGGGGCGGGCGGGGTCGAGCCCGAGCGCGGCCCCGTATCGTCCGTGCCGCCGACCGCCACTCAGTTGAGCCGATCCGCCTCCGGCCGCAGCTCGTCGATGCGCACGCGCACCGCCGGGCCGTCGGCGCAATCGGGCGCTGCGTCGAGATAGGCCTCGAAATCGGCGATCGCCGCGCGCGGACAATCGAGCCGCGAGTAGACGAAGCCGCGGTCGCGCAGCTCGGTCGGCTCGTCGGGCAGCAGCGCCACCAGCCGCTGCTGCACCGGCAGCAGTCGTCCCCAGTCGTCGTCGCGCAGATGGATCATCTTCAGGTTGCGGAGCATTCGGGCCAGCGTCTCGCGCGGGCGGGCCGAATGCAGGTGATGGCCGAGTTCGAGCGTGGGGTCGGCATCGTCGGGCAGATGGTTGACCAGTCGCGCTTCCAGCTCGCCACGCGACAGCGAGCGCCCCTGGTCGAACACGTCGATGAACACCTCGCCGCCATTGGCGCGCGTCTTGACGAGGTAATGGCCGGGAAAGCACACGCCCTGCAACGGAATGCCGGCCTGACGGCCGATCTCGATGTAGAGGATGGCAAGCGTGATCGGGATGCCGCAGCGGCGGTCGATCACGCGGTTGAGATAGCTGTTCTCGGGATCGTGATAGTCGTTGGCGTTGCCGCGGAAGTGCAGCTCGCCGAAGAACAGGTGGTTGAGCATGCGCAGCTTGTGCACGACCGTCGCATCGTCGGTCAGGCGCCCGCGCAACCGGGCCGCGAAGCTGTCCACCGCGTCGAGCAGCGGTTCGAGGTCGAGGCCCGGATAGGCGTCCTGCGCGACCGAGGCCGCCGCCTCGAACAGCGGCAGGCTGTCGTCCTCGCCGACGAGCATGGCCCAGTAGTCGAGCGTCGAGATGGGAGTGACTGTCATGGCCGCGCGGCCGGATCAGACCCGGCGCTTGAAGTCCTTTGGCCGGAAACCTAGCACGAGCAAAGTCAGCCCATAGACCGCGATGCCGCCGCTCACCACGCCGGCCAGCACCGCGACGCGCAGCCAGGCATGGCCATCGGCCAGCCAGTCGAAGCTCGACGCCGCCAGCCAGAGCGTGCCGCCCAGCATCACCAGCGCCACCGCGATGCGCCAGGCAAAGCCGCCCCAGCCCGGCAGCGGCGTGTAGATGCCGCGCCGGCGCAGACCCCGGAACAGCAGGCTCGCGTTGATGCAGGCACCCAGCCCGATCGCCAGTGCCAGGCCCGCGTGCTTGAGTGGCCCGATGAAAGCGACGTTCATCGCCTGGGTCGCAAGCAGCACCAGCAGTGCAATACGTACCGGCGTGCGCAGGTCCTGGCGGGCATAGAAACCGGGCGCCAGTACCTTCACGAGGATCAGCCCCGGCAGGCCGACGGCGTAGGCACGTAGCGCGCCCGCGCTCATCACCACGTCCTCGGCACCGAAGCGCCCGTGATGGAACATCGTCGCGATCAGCGGCAGCGCCAGCACCATCAGCGCGACCGCCGCCGGCAGCGCCAGCAGGCAGGCGATGCGCAGGCCCCAGTCGAGCAGCGCGTTGTAGTCGTCATGCCGCTCGGCCGCGTTGGCGCGGCTCAGATAGGGCAGCAGGATGGTGCCGAGCGCCACGCCCAGCATGCCGGTCGGGAACTCCATCAGCCGGTCGGCATAGAACAGCCACGAAATCGAGCCGGTGCCGAGAAAGCTCTGGAACACGCGGTTGATGACCAGCGACACCTGCGCCACCGACACGCCCAGCACCGCCGGCCCCATCTGCTTGAGCACCCGGCGCACACCCGCGTCGGCCCAGGCCGCGCGCAGATCGACGCGGATGCGCGGCAGCATCCCGATCTTCATGAGCGCCGGCACCTGGAAGGCCAGTTGCAGCACGCCGCCGCCCAGCACCGCCCAGCCCAGCACCTCGATCGACGGATCGTCACCGCGCGCGAACACCACCATCGACACGATGAAGCTCAGGTTCAGCAGCACCGGCGTGAAGGCGGGCACCGAGAACCGCGCCCAGGTATTGAGAATCCCGCCCGCCAGCGCCACCAGCGAGATGAAGCCGATGTACGGAAACATGATCCGCAGCAGCGATACGGCGGTCGCGAACTTGGGCGGATCGGCCGAAAAGCCCGGCGCGACGATCCAGATCAGCACCGGCGCCGCCAGGACGCCCAGCGCCGTCACCGCCAGCAGCACCCAGGCGAGGATGGTGGCCACATCGTCGATGAGGCTGCGCGTCTCGTCCTCGCTCTTGCGTCCCTTGTACTCGCCAAGAATGGGCACGAAGGCCTGCGAGAACGCGCCTTCGGCAAACAGGCGCCGCAGCAGGTTCGGCAGGCTGAATGCGAGGAAGAAGGCATCGGTCATCAGCGACGCGCCGAACAGCCGGGCGGTGAGCAGATCGCGGACGAGACCGGAGATGCGCGACAGCAGCGTGAGGCCGCTCACCGTCGCGAGAGTCTTGAGGAGATTCATCTTGGGGGAGGAGAAATGCCGGCGGGCAGTGTAGCCAATCGGTTCTTTCCGGCCGCCATGCTCGCCTTGTCGGGACAGCCGCCCACGCCGCCGACGCATCCCCCGCCTCACGTCGGCCTGTGACGACAGCGGAAGATGCCGCACGCCGACGGCGCTACCTATGCCCGCCATGCTTTCCTGAAGAGGATGCCGACCCTGTCGGCCCGCCGCCTTCCATCCCAGGACACCGTCATGAGCACCGATACCCGCCGCACACCCCGCGACCGCCATCCTGATCCGAAGCTGCCGCACGAGCACGACCAGTCGGTCGCGGATCAGACCCGCGATCAGCCCAAGGACGCGGAACGGACGCGCAAGGCCTTCGACGATGTTCAGAGCGGCAGCGTCGACACGGGCCTGCAACCCGTGATCGAAAGCACCGACCGGCATCTGCGCGGATCGAACGAGCACTGATCCGTACAGGCGATTGAAGCAATCCGCCTCAATCGATTTGCCATTCTTGCGTATGACTTTTATAATCGCGTGTTCATCAGCCCAGTTTCATCGCGCACCGAGTCTGCGCGACAGTGCGGGTCCCCCGCGCAGAACCCCGGAAAGCACAGCAAGCAAACATGGCCAATTCCGCTCAAGCGCGTAAGCGCGCTCGCCAAGCCGTCAAACTCAACGTCGCCAATTCGGCACTTCGTTCGCGCTATCGCACTGCCGTCAAGGGCGTGCGCAAGGCCATCGCTACCGGTGACAAGGAAGCCGCCATCGCGAACTTCCGTGCCGCGACCAGCGTGATCGATTCCATCGCCGCGAAGCGCATCGTTCATCGAAACAAGGCGGCTCGCCACAAGAGCCGCCTGGCTGCTGCATTGAAGGCCCTCGCCGCCTGAGGTCGCATCGCCGACCGGCGTCAGCGCCTCGAGAAAGCCGCCCGGCACCTGCCCGGCGGCTTTTTTGTTTTTGTCGCATCAGAGTCCGTCATCAATGACGGTCAGACTGGAAAATTCCCGAGCAGCAGGCCCTGTGCTATCGACAGTCGCAGCCAATGGCTTCTGGAAATTGATCTGCCCTCGAAATGAATCCGCTTCCGCGACCCTTTCTGCAATCAGGCCGGTCAAAAACGCCAAGTCGGCAGCGGTGTGCGCGGATCAGTCGGATTGCCGGCTGGAGAAACGCCGGCCAGTTCGGAGAGTATTCAGGCGGGTTCGGCGGGCGCTGGCGGCTGGCTGCTGCTGATCGTCTGAAGATTGTTGTCGGCAGCGAAATTGAGAACGAACTGGAGTGCCATCGGTTCGATGTCGCGCAGACGGGTGTCGACGATCACGCACTTGATGCCGTCCTGAAAGCTTGGACGCACATATGGCGAATAACCGATATGGGATTGGACGCCGCGGCCTGCATTGGGCCGGAATGGGGACATCACGCCGCAAAGACGTTCGGCCCAGTCGCTCGGTCGGAAGGTTTTGCCATCCTGCGTCTTGCCGAGGATGACTACCTGTCTGATGGAATTGGGTATGGGATCGGCCATGGCATTGGACCCGGACAGGGGAGCCGAATTGTAATCGCGGGTCGGTCACGAACCCTTCATTCACTTCGCGGGCATTTCGCCTTCCGGAAACAGGATTCCGCATGGCGACACGACACCACGCGACGACGATGGCGAATCGCCCTTCCTTTCGCCGCACCGAAGCGTCAGCGCCACACCTGAAGGCGATCGCTGACGCGCATTCCCCTTCGCTTATGATCTGCCCCAGGGCGGGCGACCGCCCTTTTCATTTGTACGGAACCGACATGAACGCACCCGAGCCCATCAAGACCTCGCATGTCATGAACACCTATGGCCGCCTGCCGATCACGCTCGCGCGTGGTGAAGGTGTCTGGCTCTGGGACGAGCAGGGCCGCAAGTACCTCGACGGACTTGCCGGCATCGCCGTCAACGGGCTCGGTCATGCGCATCCCAAGCTGGTTGCTGCACTGACCGACCAGATCGGCAAGCTCATCCACACGTCCAACATCTACGGCGTGCGCGGCCAGGAAGATCTGGCCGACGCGATCTGCGCCCGTTCGGGCATGGAGGAAGTGTTCTTTTGCAGCTCAGGCGCCGAGGCGAACGAGAACGCGATCAAGCTCGCGCGCTTTTACGGCTACAAGCAGGGCAAGGACTTCATCAAGACGGTGGTGATGGAGAACGCCTGGCATGGCCGCACGATCGCGACGCTGGCCGCGACCGACAGCCCGAAGGCGCGCAAGGGCTTCGAGCCGATGCAGGACGAATGCTTCGTGCGCGTGCCGCACAACAACCTCGCCGCCATCATCGAGGTGGCCGAGACGAATCCCGAGATCAACTCGGTGATGCTGGAAGTGCTCCAGGGCGAAGGCGGCATCAACCTCGCTAGCGTCGAGTACCTCCAGGGTCTGCGCAAGCTGTGCGACGAGCGCGGCTGGCTGCTCATCCTCGACGAAGTGCAATGCGGCGTCGGCCGCACGGGCACTTGGTTCGGCTACCAGCATGCCGGCATCGAGCCGGATGCGATCACGCTGGCCAAGGGTCTTGGCTCGGGCGTGCCGATCGGCGCGCTCGCGGTGCGCGGCTCGGCGGCAAAGCTCATCGGCCCGGGCAACTTCGGCACGACCTTCGGCGGCAATCCGCTCGCCATGCGTGCCGGTACCTGCACGCTCCAGACGCTTGAGGAAGACGGCCTGCTTCAGCATGCCGTCGTCATCGGCGACCACATCCGCGCAGGCTTCCGCGCCGCGCTCGAAGGTGTCGCGGGCGTGACGGACATTCGAGGCCAGGGCCTGATGATCGGCATCGAACTCGACCGGCCCTGCGGCGTGATCGTGACCCGCGCGCTGGAGGCGGGTTTCCTCATCAACGTGACGCGCGACAAGGTCGTGCGCCTGCTGCCGCCGCTCATCATGACGACGGCCGAAGCCGACCTGCTCGTCGCGGGCGTGGCTCCGATCATCAAGAACTTCCTGCTCGAATGACCATGGCGATCAAGCACTACCTCCAGTTCAAGGACCTGACCCGGGCCGAAACCGAGCATGTCTTCGAACGCGCCAAGATCATTAAGCGCAAGTACAAGCAGTTCGAGACCTACTACCCGCTGGCCGATCGCACGCTCGTCATGATTTTCGAGAAGGCCAGCACGCGCACGCGGCTGAGCTTCGAGGCGGGCATGCATCAGCTCGGCGGCGCGGCCATCTACCTCAACACGCGCGACTCGCAGCTCGGTCGCGGCGAGCCGGTGGAGGATGCAGCCCAGGTCATCAGCCGCATGTGCGACCTGGTGATGATCCGCACCTACGAGCAGTCGATCGTCGAGCGCTTCGCGCAGTGCTCACGGGTACCGGTCATCAACGGACTCACCAACGAGTTCCATCCCTGCCAGATCCTCGCGGACATCCTCACCTTCGTGGAGCACCGCGGCAGCATCCAGGGCAAGACGGTGGCGTGGATCGGCGATGCCAACAACATGTGCAATACCTGGCTCCAGGCCGCCGAGGTGCTCGACTTCAAGGTCAACGTCAGCACGCCGCCGGGCTACCGCGTCGATGCCTCGCTGGCGGGCGTGACCGACGGCAAGCACTTCGAGGTGTTTGCCGATCCGGCCGACGCCTGCTGTGGCGCCGACCTCGTCACCACCGACGTCTGGACCTCGATGGGCTGGGAAGCCGAGAACGAGGCGCGCATGAAAGCGTTTGCAGACTGGCAGGTGAACGGCAAGCTCATGGGCGTCGCCCATGCCGACGCGCTGTTCATGCACTGCCTGCCCGCGCATCGCGGCGAAGAAGTGACGGCCGAAGTCATCGACGGCCCGCAAAGCGTGGTCTGGGATGAAGCCGAGAACCGCCTGCATGCGCAGAAGGCGCTCATGGAATACCTGCTGCTCGGTCGCATCGACTGAGGCAGGCCATCGCGCGGGGCGGCCGGTCGTTCAAGCTGCCTCGCCAGCCCTCAAGCCCATGCGAACGACCTCTCCTCTCGCCTGCCTGACCGCCATCGCCCTCGCCGCGTGCACCGCGACGAACATCCCGGGCCACAGCGGGAGCGCGCCTGCTCCCACGCCGAGTACGCCTGCACCGGGCGCGGCGGCATCCGCGCCAGCAGCCACCACACCGGCTCCGCCTGCGGCGGCGGCCGGCACGACACCGGCCAGGCCTCTGCCGCCCGCGCCGATCACCGCCGACCAGCTCGCGAAGCTCGACAACCTGCTGCTGCTCACGCGAGATCTGCTCAACCTCGCGCCCGACGTCGCGCGCATCCGCTGGAACGCCGCCCAGGGCAAGCCCGTCGCGCCGGGCGCCGACATCGATGCCGCGCGCGGCGACGCGGCCGCCCGCCTCGCACGCGACTTCAACGCCGACCCCGATCTCGTGCGCGACTACTTCCGCGCCCAGAGCGAGGCGAGCCGCTACGTGCAGTCGGCGCTGTGGGCGCAATGGACCCGCGCCGGCACGCCGCCGACGATGACGCTGATCCGCGGCGATGCCCAGGTGCAGGCCGTGTCCGACCGCATCACGCCCAAGCTGATGCGGGCGCTGGCCGACGCCGCGCCGGCCCTGCGCGCGATCGGCGCGAAGAACGCGATCGCCGCACATGCGAAGGACAAGCTGCCGACGCGCTCGGCGCTGTCCGATCCGACGCGCGCCATCGCGATCAGGCCGCTGCTCGACCGCGCGAGCGACTGACCAACCGGGTGCCGCCGCGCCATTGGCGTCCGCCCCCAGCGGGAACGATCACACCCACTCCAGGCAACCGCGCGGGACGCAACCCGGCGCGCCGCGCATCGCGGGTTGCCCTGCAAAGGCTTGCAAGCCACCGCCGTGCCAGCCTCCGCCAACGTCCGGCAGTCGGCCCACGGTCGTATGTCACCCCGATGGCATAATCGCGCGCGCCGGAAGCCGGCCGGCCAAGCCTGATCCCGTTCGCCACCCCGCAGCACGCCTGACGCAGGTCGCCCCAACCGGCCCCCTGCCCCGCCGCCCTCGACGAACGGTGACCTTTCCGGACCAGAAAAACGCCATGCGCAGGACCAGACTCGGGGCCGGGTCTGCGCCGGCACCCCACCCACTCACGGGACCATCGATGAGCAACAAAGTGAAGAAGGTCGTGCTCGCCTATTCGGGCGGCCTCGACACGTCGGTCATTCTCAAATGGCTGCAGGACGTCTATCAGTGCGAGGTCGTGACCTTCACTGCCGACATCGGCCAGGGCGAGGAAGTCGAGCCCGCGCGCAAGAAGGCGATCGCGCTCGGCATCAAGCCCGAGAACATCTTCATCCAGGACCTGCGCGAAGAATTCGTGCGCGACTTCGTCTTCCCGATGTTCCGCGCGAACACCGTGTACGAAGGCGAATACCTGCTGGGCACCTCGATCGCGCGTCCGCTGATCGCCAAGCAGCTGATCGAGATCGCAAAGAAGACCGGCGCCGACGCCATCAGCCACGGCGCGACCGGCAAGGGCAACGACCAGGTGCGCTTCGAGCTGGGCGCCTACGCGCTGCTGCCGAATGTCAAGGTCATCGCGCCGTGGCGCGAATGGGACCTGCTGTCGCGCGAGAAGCTGCTGGCCTACGCCGACGCGCACAAGATTCCGGTGGACTTCAAGAAGCGCAAGGGCGGCGGCGCGCCCTACTCGATGGACGCCAACCTGCTGCACATCAGCTATGAAGGCGGCATCCTGGAGGATCCGAACTTCGCGCCCGAAGACAACATGTGGCGCCTGACCGTGTCGCCTGAAAAGGCGCCGGGCAAGCCGCAGATCATCGAGCTCACCTACGAGAAGGGCGACGTCGTCGCGATCGACGGTCAGCGCCTGAAGCCGCATGAAGTGCTGGACACGCTCAACAAGCTCGGCGGCAAGCACGGCATCGGCCGCCTCGACCTCGTCGAGAACCGCTATGTCGGCATGAAGAGCCGCGGCTGCTACGAAACCCCGGGGGGCACCATCCTCCTGAAGGGCCATCGCGCCATCGAGTCGATCACGCTCGACCGTGAAGTCGTCGCGCTCAAGGACGACCTCATGCCGCGCTACGCCCGCATGATCTACAACGGCTACTGGTTCAGCCCCGAGCGCGAACTGCTGCAAGGCCTCATCGACGCCTCGCAGGCGAAGGTGAACGGCACGGTCAAGCTCAAGCTGTACAAGGGCACGATCATGGTCGTGGGCCGCGAGTCGGCGAACTCGCTGTTCGACGCCAAGATCAGCACCTTCGACGATGACGGCGGCGCCTACAACCAAGCTGACGCCGGCGGCTTCATCAAGCTGAACGCGCTGCGCCTGCGCATCGCCGCCAACAAGGCCGCCGCAAGCAAGCCCGCCCGCAAGACCGCGAAGAAGGCCGCGCCCAAGGCTGAAGCCGCGAAGACCGGAGCCCCCGTCGCGAAGGCCGAGGTCGAGAGCGCCAAGCCGGCCGTGAAGACCGCGGCTCCCAAGCCCGTCGCCAAGAAGGCCGCGAAGAAGGCCGCCAAGCCGGTCGCCGAAGCGCCGGCCGCCATCGAGGCCGCTCCGGCCGAAGCCGCGCCCGCGCCGGCCGTGACCGAAGCGCCGGTCGCCGCGAAGAAGCGCGCGCCGCGCAAGACGGCCGCCGCCAAGCAGGCCACCGAGTAATCGGCAGGCCTGCCGGCCGGCGCCTGCAAGAGGCGCCGGCCGCAAGCGCTTTCAGCGCACGCCGTTCCTGGAGTTGCCCTCAGGCAGCAGGAACAGCACCAGCACTCCCAGGAACACGCCAAGGGCGATCCAGCTGCACACGAGCGCGCCATCCACGCCGATCAGCTCATGCTGATGGCTCAGGTACATCAGCACCATCATCAAACCCAGCGCGATGCACAGCTGCTTCTCGCGCCTGCTCAAGTCCGACCAAGACATTCCCGATTCCCCGCGTTGCCGCCACGCTCGCATGGCGAGGCTTGCCCGTTCACACCACCAGCGGTTCCGGCTCCAGATCGACACCGAAACGCTCGTGCACCGAGGCACGCACCGCGTCGCGCAGCGCCAGCACCTCAGCGCCCGTCGCGCCACCACGATTGACAAGCACCAGCGCCTGCCGTTCGTACATCCCGACGCGCCCCAGATCGCGCCCCTTCCATCCCGCCTGCTCGATCAGCCATCCCGCTGCGAGCTTCACGCTGCCATCGGACTGCTGATGCCCGACGACGCCCGGATGGGCAATGCGCAAAGTCGCGTACGTATCGGTATTGACGACCGGGTTCTTGAAGAAGCTGCCGGCGTTGCCGAGCACCCGCCAGTCGGGCAGCTTGCGCTGCCGCAGCGCGATGACCGCATCGGCCACATCACGCGGCGACGGGCGGTCAATGCCAGTGCTTGCAAGTGCATCGGCCAGCTCGCGATAGCCAAGCCTCGGCTGCCAGTCGAGCGGCAGCTTGAGCCGCAGCGCGGTGATGACGACACGCCCGGCCAGCTCTCGCTTGAATACCGAATCGCGGTAACCAAACCGGCATTCGGCGCGCGTGAATTCGCGCACCTCGCCACTGACAAGGTCGAGTGCCTCGAGCCGGTCGAGCACGGCTTCCAGCTCGACGCCGTAGGCGCCGATGTTCTGGATCGGCGCCGCGCCGCTCAGGCCCGGAATCAGACTGAGGTTTTCGAGACCGCCCCAGCCCTGCTCCAAGGTCCAGGCGACGGCGTCGGCCCAGGACTCGCCGGCGCCGACGCGGACGTGGCGGTACTCGCCGTCGTCGCCGAGCAGTTCGCGGCCACGCAGCAGCGGGCGCAGAACCAGTCCGTCGAAGTCCTGCGCCAGCACCACGTTGCTGCCGCCGCCGAGGATGAGCACGCGGCCCTCGCCGTTCGCGGCCAGCGCGGCACGCAGGTCGTCCACCGACGCGGCTTCGCAATAACGGCTTGCAATCGCAGGGAGTTGAAGGGTGTTGAAGGGCCGAAGATCGACGTTCTCGATGACTTTCATGCGGCCGATTGTAGGCGAGGCCCTGACTTAGAATCGGCCGCCTCCCACGACTCACAAGCACACATCACCATGCCTTCGTTCGACATCGTTTCCGAAGCCGACATGGTCGAACTGCGCAACGCACTCGACCAGACCAACAAGGAAATCGGCACCCGCTTCGACTTCAAGGGCTCCAGCGCCAACGTCGAGCACAAGGACAAGGAGCTGACGGCCTGGGCCGACAGCGACTTCCAGCTCGAACAGGTCCGCACGGTACTCACGGGCAAGCTGGCCAAGCGCAACGTCGATGTGCGCTTTCTGGACCTCGGCAAGCTCGAGAAGATCTCAGGCGACAAGGTCAAGCAGGTCATCAAGATCAAGCAGGGCATCGAGAGCGACTTGGCGAAGAAAATCGTCAAGCACATCAAGGACAGCAAGCTCAAGGTGCAGGCCAGCATCCAGGGCGACACGGTGCGCGTGACCGGCGCCAAGCGCGACGACCTGCAGGCGGCGATCGCGCTGCTGCGCAAGGACATCACCGAGCAGCCGCTGGCGTTCAACAACTTCCGCGACTGACGCGCGACGCGTCGTGGCGCCTTATCGTCAGCACGACGGCCGGAAGTCGCGGCGTGGCGGCGTCCGCACGGTGCTGCTGCGCGAACTGCTCGACAAGACGCCGCTCTCGGCGCTGGAGCTGATGCAGCCGAAGCTCGCCAAGGAGATCGCGCTGCTCTGGGGTCATCCCGAGATGGCGCGCTGGTTCGAGCGCCACATCTACGATGTGGAGCCCGGCACACCGCCGATCGCGCGGCCAGTGATGGAAGACATCGCCTTCCTCCAGACCATGCATCTCGAACTCGCGCGCCTGCGCCTGATCGACGCGAAGGCGCTGCCGGACGCGTTGCCGGCGCTCGAATTCAGACCGCCGCGCCGCGACCGCTGATCTGGGCGTAGGCCGAGTGGTTGTGGATCGACTCGAAGTTCTCCACTTCCACCGTGAATTCACCGACGCGCTCGTCCTGTTGCAGACGGCTGACCACGTCCCGGATCAGGTCCTCGACGAACTTGGGATTGTCGTAGGCATTCTCGGTCACGTGCTTTTCATCCACGCGCTTGAGCAGGCCGTAAAGCTCGGCCGAGGCCGAGTCTTCGGCCACGCGAGCGATGTCATCGAGCGCGAAGGGCCTGACCAGCTCGACGTCGATCGTCACGTGCGAACGCTGGTTGTGCGCGCCGTACTCGGAGATCTCCTTCGAGCAGGGGCAGAGGCTGGTGACTGGCGCGACCATCTTCACCCAGGTGCTCGTCACGCCGGCCTTGCGCTCGCCGCGCAGGGTCACGACGTAATCGAGCAGGCTCGTTACGCCCGAGACCGGCGCGGTCTTGCGGATGAAGTAGGGGAAGGTGAGCGAGATCTCGCCGGTCTCGGCTTCGAGCTTGGCGAGCATCGTGTCAAGGATGGCGGGCAGCGTCTCGGCCGACCAGCCGCCGCGATGCTCTTCGAGCAGCGCGACGAAGCGCGACATGTGCGTGCCCTTCTGCTCGGCCGGCAGCGCGACGTTCATCGCGAATTCGGCCACCGAAGGCTGGTCGCCCGACGGCGTGGCGACGAGGATGGGATAACGCACACCCTTGATGCCGACCTTCTGGATCGGCACGCGGCGCGCGTCGTGACTGGCCTGGACGTCGGGGATCACGATGCTCTGGGAAATCGCGGCAAAGGAGTCGCGCGTGTTCATTGAGTTTTCTCCTGCTGCCCGGGACGTCGGGCGCGGACCAAGCGGGGATTATGCCGTCAAGTGTCCGAGGGTCTGACCGGCGCCTTACGTCGCGGTTTGCATACGGGTATGCGCCAGAGCGGAACATTGTTGCTGCGTGTGGCGCAGATCGGGCTGTTCCGAAGTGATTCAACCCGGCATGGGCCGGGGCCATTCGGCACGTGGAACCCGGGTGACGGCTCGGCCAACGATGCGTCGGCGCCCCCCGCCCTGTGAGTTGCTGGACGGCCGGCGGCTCCGACGCATCACTGCCGCAATACGGCTTCTTGCCATCGCCGCCAGTCTGGCGCCTCCGACCCGCGCGACCTGTCTCAGGCCGACGCTGATCCTGCCACCGCCGCCAGTCGCACCCGCCCGCCGAAGCGCTCGCGCACCGAGCGCGCAATGCCGGCGGCATCCAGCCCGCATTCGGCGAGCAGCACGCCCTGCTCGCCGTGGTCGACGAAGCGGTCGGGCAGGCCGAGCTGGAGCACGGGCAGCACGATGCCGTGGGCAGCGAGCGCCTCGGTCACGGCGCTGCCGGCGCCGCCCATGATCGCGCCCTCTTCCACCGTCACGATCGCGTCGTGCGAAGCAGCCAGTTCGCGCACCAGGTCGGCGTCGAGCGGCTTGACGAAGCGCATGTTGGCGACCGTCGCGTCGAGCTGCTCGGCGGCCGCGAGCGCGGGCGCGACCATCGAGCCGAAGGCGAGGATGGCCACGCGCCCGCCCGCCGCCGCGCCCGACTGTCGGCGGATCTCGCCCTTGCCGAGCGGCAGCGTGTCGAGCACGCGCTCGGTCGCCACACCGGGGCCGGAGCCGCGCGGATAGCGCACCGCCGCCGGGCCGGCGTATTCGTAGGCCGTGGTGAGCATGCGGCGGCATTCGGCTTCGTCGGCCGGCGCCATCACCACCATGTTCGGGATGCAGCGCAGGAAGGCGTAGTCGTAGTTGCCGGCATGGGTCGCGCCGTCGGCGCCGACAAGGCCGGCGCGGTCGATCGCAAAGGTGACGTCGAGGTTCTGCAGCGCGACGTCATGGATGAGCTGGTCGTAGGCGCGCTGGAGGAAGGTCGAGTAGATCGCCACCACCGGCTTGGCGCCCTCGCAGGCGATGCCGGCGGCGAAGGTGACGGCATGCTGCTCGGCGATGCCGACGTCGAAGTAGCGGGTCGGGAACTGCTGCTCGAACTTCACGAGGCCCGAGCCTTCGCGCATCGCCGGCGTGATCGCCATGAGGCGCGAATCCTTGGCGGCCATGTCGCAGATCCAGTCGCTGAACACGCTGGTGTAGGTCGGCTTGGTCGGCACCGCGGTCTTGACGATGCCGCGCACCGGGTCGAACTTGCCGGGGCCGTGGTACAGGATCGGGTCGGCCTCGGCGAGCTTGTAGCCGGCGCCCTTGCGCGTCACCACATGCAAAAACTGCGGGCCGCCGCGATGGCGCAGGTTGGTGAGCGTGCTCACCAGCGTGTCGAGATCGTGGCCGTCGATCGGCCCGAGGTAGTTGAAGCCGAACTCCTCAAAGATGGTGCCCGGCCCGAGCATGCCCTTGGTGTGCTCCTCGAACTTGCGCGCGAACTCGCGCAGCGGCGGCACCGGATCGAGGATCTTCTGCCCCACGCGGCGCGCGGCCGCGTAGAAGTTGCCGCTCATCAGCTTGGTGAGGTGGCGGTGCAGCGCGCCCACCGGCGGCGAGATCGACATCTCGTTGTCGTTGAGGATGACGATGACGTTGCAGTCGCGCATGACGCCGGCGTTGTTCAGCGCCTCGAAGGCCATGCCGGCCGACATCGAGCCGTCGCCGATGACGGCGATGTGCTGGCGCTTGCCGTGGCCCTGGTTACGCGAGGCGACCGCCATGCCGACGGCGGCGCTGATCGAGGTGCTGCTGTGCGCGGTGCCGAAGGTGTCGTACTCGCTCTCGCAGCGACGCGGAAAGCCCGAGATGCCGCCGTACTGGCGCAGGCCGCCCATCGCGTCGCGCCGGCCGGTGAGGATCTTGTGCGGATAGCTCTGATGGCCGACGTCCCAGATGATGCGGTCGTCCGGCGTGTCGAAGGCGTAATGCAGCGCGATCGTCAGCTCGACCGTGCCGAGGTTGGACGACAGATGGCCGCCGGTGCGCGACACCGAATGCAGCACATGCTCGCGCAGTTCGTCGGCCAGTTGCGGCAGGCGCTCGCGCGGCAGGCGACGCAGGTCGGCCGGCGAGTCGATGGTCGAGAGGAGCGTGTGCTTCGGGTCGGACATGACGTTGGGAGTCCCGGGTCGGCGCCGTGCTCAGTACGAGCGGCGGACGATGTAGTCGGCAATCTGGGCGAGGCGCTGGGTATCGCCGTCGAGTCGGGCGAGCGCGGCGTGGGCATCCTCACGCAAGCGCTCTGCCAGCAGCTTCGCCTCGCTCAGACCCAGCAGCGAGACATAAGTTGGCTTGTCGGCGGCGGCGTCCTTGCCGGCGGTCTTGCCGAGGGTGGCGGTGTCGGCTTCGGCGTCGAGTACGTCGTCCACCACCTGGAAGGCGAGGCCGACGGCGGCGGCGTAGGCATCAAGGGCTTCGAGCGCGGCCTCGTCCGGCACGGGCTCGGCCGCCTCGGCGCCGAGCATCACGCTGGCGCGCAGCAGGGCGCCGGTCTTGAGGCGGTGCATGGTCTCCAGCTCGGCGCGCGTCAGCCTGATGCCCACGCTCGCGAGGTCGATCGCCTGCCCACCCGCCATGCCACGCGAGCCCGAGGCCCGCGCCAGCAGCGCGCACAGCCGCGCGGCATTGGGCGAGGCCACGTCGGCCAGCACCTCGAAGGCGAGGCTTTGCAGCGCGTCGCCGACCAGCAGTGCATTGGCCTGGCCAAAGGCCGCGTGCACCGTCGGCTTGCCGCGCCGGAGCAGGTCGTTGTCCATCTCGGGCATGTCGTCATGCACGAGCGAGTAGTCGTGGATCAGCTCGACCGCGACGGCGGCGGCGGTGATTACATCGGCAGGCGCGCCGAAGGCCAGGCCGGCCGCATGCACGAGCAGCGGCCGCACGCGCTTGCCGCCATCGAGCACGCCGTGGCGCATCGCGCGGTGCAGCTCGGCGGGCGCCTCGTCGGCGAGCGGCAGCGCAGCGTCGAGGGCGGCCTCGGTGCGCGCGGCGATGTCGGCGATCCAGGCCTCGAAACTCGTCGTGCCGCTCATGCCTCGTCTCCGCCGAGGTCGAGCGGGCGCGTGGCGCCGAGCGGATCGTCGAGGTCGATCGTCTCCAGCTGTTGTCGTGCCGCCGCAAGCTGGGCCTGGCACACGCGCACCAGTTCGGCGCCTCGCCTGTAGGCCGCGACCGACGCATCGAGCGGCAGTTGCTGCGATTCCATCGTCTCGACCAGCTGCTCAAGCTCGGCGAGCGCGGTCTCGAAACTGGGGGAAGCGGTGGTTGCGGCGGACTTGGCCGAGGCTGCGGGCATGGAGGTTCTCGAAGGCGGGGGTCGGCATTTTAAGCGCGGCAGGGGCGGATTCCCGGCCTCACCCTTTCAGCCGGCAGGATCGCCGTACATCGGTCGCGCGGCAATTTCTTGAATGAAGACAATTCGGGGCGCGGGGACTTTGCTAGACTCCGCCCCTCCTCGAATTGGCCAAGGCAATAGCGGCCTGTTCGATTGCCCTGTTTGGTTGCACGGATTCCGGATGCGGAATTCCCTTCCGGATCATGCAGTTACGGGGGCGAAGGTTGGAAAGTGATGCAGAAGATGCATCAGCTTTCCGGTTTTTCGACTCCCTCTCCGACGCGCAATGCGCCGGAGTCGTTTGGGTGTCTTCAATTCTCTTTCAGAAGGGTTGGGGTCATGTCAGACATTGGCAATCAAGCGGCGCTCGCGCGTCCCGTTAGCCAACTCCCCGTCACCTGGTACTTCGACGAAAAGCTGTACCAGCAAGAGCTTCACCAGCTGTTCGCGCCGGCCGCGCGCTATGTGGGCACCCGCCTCATGGTTCCGGAAACCGGCGATTACTACGCGCTGCCGCAGGAAGATCACGGCCGCGCGCTGGTCCACAACGACCACGGCATCGAGCTGATCAGCAACGTCTGCCGTCACCGCCAGGCCATCATGCTCGAAGGCCGAGGCAACACGGGCGGCAAGAGCATCGTCTGCCCGCTGCACCGCTGGACCTACGACCTGCGCGGCAATCTCGTCGGCGCGCCTCACTTCGCCGAGAACCCCTGCCTGCACCTCAAGCGCACGCCCACGATCGAGTGGAACGGGCTGCTGTTCGAGGACACCGGCTCGCAGATGGCCCGCGAGATCGTCTCGGAGCTGGAAACGTCCAAGTTCGCCAAGTACTTCGACTTCACCGGCTACCAGCTCGACCATGTCGAGATGCACGAGTGCAACTACAACTGGAAGACCTTCATCGAGGTCTATCTGGAGGACTACCACGTCGTGCCCTTCCACCCCGGTCTGGGCAAGTTCGTGAACTGCGGCAATCTGGCGTGGGAGTTCGGCAAGCACTTCTCGGTGCAGACCGTGGGCCTGCTCGATTCGCTCGGCAAGGCCGGGTCGAGCACCTATGAGCAATGGCATGCGCAATGCCGCAAGTACTTCGACAACGGCAATTCGCTGCCGGAGTTCGGCGCGGTGTGGATGACGATCTATCCGAACATCATGCTGGAGTGGTACCCCGGCGTGCTGACGGTCTCGACGCTGCATCCGATGGGCATGGGCAAGACGATGAACATCGTCGAGTTCTATTACCCGGAGGAAATCACCTGCTTCGAGCGCGAGTTCGTCGAGGCGCAGCGCGCGGCCTACATGGAAACGGCAATCGAGGATGACGAGATCGCCGAGCGCATGGACCGCGGCCGTCGCGCCCTGCTCAACCGCGGCGTGAACGAGGTCGGCCCCTACCAGTCGCCCTTCGAGGACGGCATGCAGCACTTCCACGAGTACCTGCGCCGCGAACTCGGCCGGCATTCCATCTGAGGTTTGGCGCCGCCCTCGCGGTGGCGCTTCCGCCTTCACGCCGCCCGCCCGGGCGGCGTTTTCATTTCCACGGCCGGCGCGTCATGGGTGCGCCGGCCTTCGACCGGCAGTCCGCATGCAATCGCTCTGGATGCTGTTCGCGGCGCTGCTGTTCTCGCTCGTCGCGGCCTTCGTGAAGCTGGCGATCGACCAGCACAGCCCCTGGGAAATCCTGTTCTGGCGCAACGCCATTGGCCTGCTGGTGCTGCTGCCGATGGCGCTGCGCCGCGCCGGCGGCCTGCGCGCGCTGGCGGCCACGCCGCACTGGCGCGGCCATCTGTCGCGCAACGTGTCGGGCACGACGGCGGTGCTGCTGTGGTTCTCGACCACGGCCTTCCTGCCGCTGCCGACGGCGCTGACGCTCAACTACACCTCATCGCTCTTCATCGCGGTGCTGCTGGTGGGTGGCGCGCTGCGCTCGGGCGCGAAAGGGCCCGGCCGGCGGATGCTGGCGGCGCTGGCGATCGGCTTTGCCGGCATCGTCTGCGTGCTGCGGCCGACGCTCGGCGCCGACCAGTGGCTGTGGGCCGGTGCCGGCCTGCTGAGCGGACTGCTGAGCGCCTGGGCGCTGCTGTCGCTCAAGTACCTCGGCCGGCTGGGCGAGCCGCCGACGCGCACGGTCTTCTACTTCTCGTTGAGCGGGATCGCGGCGGGCGCGGGCGGCATGCTGGCCTTCGGCGCGCGCTGGCCCGACGGGCGCCATCTCGGCTATCTGCTCGCGGTGGGCCTGCTGGCGGTGGTGGCGCAGATCGCGCTCACCCACGCCTACGGGCGCGGCAAGACGCTGCTGGCGGCGACGCTCGGCTATTCGACGATCGTGTTCGGCAGCGTGTGGGGCTGGTGGTTCTGGGACGAGTTGACGCCGCCGGTGGCTTGGCTCGGCATCGCACTGATCGCGGGCGCGGGGGCGTGGTCGACGCTGCTGACGGCGCAGGCGAGCGGCGCCGACGCCGATCCGGATGCGGGGCTGGCGCCGGAGGAGGTGGATGCTGGCCGGCGAGGCTGACGTCGAGCCGGATCGCCGCCGCGCGGCGGAGGACGCCAGCCTGCCACCGCCGCCCATCACCACCGACCGCCCGTCGGCGATGGGCGATCATCGCGGCTTTCCGCCCGCGCTTCCGGAGACCGCGATGCCCCACACCACGCTGATCGACGCCGCCACGCTCGCGGCGCATCTCGACGATGCCGACTGGCTCGTCATCGACACCCGCTTCGACCTCGCCAATCCCGCCTGGGGCGAGGCCGACTACGCCGCCAGCGGCCACATCCGGGGCGCCGTCTACGCCCACCTCGACACTGTGCTCTCGGGCAAGGGCGAAGCCGCGATCAACGGCGGGCGCCATCCCCTGCCCTCGCGCGAGGAGGCCGCGCGCCGCTTCGCCGCCCTCGGCATCGGCGACGCGACCCAGGTGGTCGTCTACGACACGATGGGCGCGATGTTCGCCGGGCGACTGTGGTGGATGCTGCGCTGGTGCGGCCACGAGAACGTCGCCGTGCTCGACGGCGGTTTCGCGGCCTGGCAGGCCTATGCCGCGACGCGCCCCGACGCCGACCACCTGGTCGAGAAGACCGTCGTCAAGCGCCCGCCCGCGCCCTTCACGCTGCGCCCGGCGCTCGAACAACTGGTGGACGCCCAGGCCGTGCTCGCCAACATCGACAGCGCCGCCTGCACCGTGCTCGACGCGCGCGCGCCCGACCGCTTTCGCGGCGAGAACGAGAAGACCGACCCGGTCGCCGGCCACATCCCCGGCGCGCGCAACGGCTTCTTCAAGGACAACCTCGATGCCGACGGCCGCTTCAGGCCGGCCGCCGCGCTGCGCGAGCGCTTCGAGGCACTGGCGGGCGGCAAGCCGGTCATCCACCAGTGCGGCTCGGGCGTGACCGCCTGCCACAACCTGCTCGCCGCGCGCCATGCGGGCATCGCGAGCGGCGTGCTCTACGCGGGCAGCTGGAGCGAATGGATCGAGGACGGCGCGCGGCCGGTGGTCACGGGCGAGTGAGGCCGCTAGGCCGGTCAGACAGCGTGCGCAGGAAGGCGAGCAGCGCGTCGATGTCGGCATCGTCCAGCGCCGGGGCGCTGCCGGGCCGGCGGTTGTAGGGCACCGAGTTCACGTTGACATTGCCGCGCAGGGCGGGCGGCAGATCGTCGAAGGGCGCGACGCCCGTCACGCCCGCGCCGCCCTCCTTGGCGCCGGCACGCACGGCAGTCGCCGCATGCGCCGCCGGTGTCGCCACGCGGTCCGCCACCCGGTACGGATACCAGTCCTGCGGCGCCGTTGCCCGCGTGGCGTAGAAGCGCAGCACCTCGCGCAGATCATCGAACACGCCGTTGTGCATGAAACGCTCGCGCAGCGCGACATTGCGCAGCGAAGGCGTGCGGAACCAGCCGCACCAGGCCTGCGGCTCGGGCCAGCCGCGCTGCCGGGCCGTGACGCACAGGCCGAGGTCGTGGCCCTTGCCCGCCAGCGCCCGATTGCGCGGCACGCCGATCGCGTCATAGCCGAAGTCGGTGAACAGCGAGCGCGCCGGATTGGTCGAGCTGTGGCTGAACTGGTGGCAGGACGCGCAATTGCCCTTGTCCGGATCGCGGAACAGCGCGAGTCCGCGCAGCTCCTGCGCCGTGAGCGTGGCGCGCCCGCGCACATGCTCGTCGTAGCGCGAGCTGAACGGCGCCAGCTCGTCCGATTGCAGGAAGGCTTCGAGCGCCGCGCCCGCTGCGTCGAGCGCCGCCTTGCCATCCCGCAGCGCGGCCGGGCCAAAGCGCGCCGCCAGCTCGCCTGCGTAGGGCGCGCGCGCCAGCGCCGCCGCCACGTCGCGGCCGTCGCGGTGGTTCATCTCGTCGGGGTTGAGCAGCGGCAGCGCAGCCTGGCGCGCGAGCGCGTCGGCGCGGCCGTCGGCCGTCAGCCCGCCGAAGGGCGCCGGCGCGAGCGCGTCGTCGTCCTGATAGAAATGGAGCGGCGGCACATAGCGCGCATAGGCCAGCGACGGCGCCACGCGCCCGCTCGCATGCCCGGGGCGGCTGCCGAGCGGCACGCCGGCCGGCCCGGTGCGACCGCCGCCCCAGCCGCGCGCCGGATCGTGGCAGGCCGCGCAGGACGTGCCCGCCGGCCGCGACAGCCCGCTGTCGAAGAACATCCGCCGCCCGAGCGCAGCCAGCGCCGGATCGGGCCGGAACTCGCGCACCGGACTGACGATCGCGGCGAGCCGGGGCGTCGCGCCGACGTGGTCGAGCACGACGGCGCCGGCGGGCAGCGCGGCCGGGCCGGTTGCGCGTCCGGCGTCGGCCGCGCTGGCGCCGATCATCCCGGCCGAGGCCAGCCACGCCACTGTGATCGACGCCAGCCAACGGCTCACGCGCGCCAGCGGGGCAGTCACGGCGCCGCCGCGCGCCGCCCCTGGCAGGCGCGTCATGCGCGGCGCGAGCCTCACGGCGCCAGATAGCCCGTCTTGTCGCAGAGCAGCCGCTGGCCGCTCTGGGTGCAGGTCGCGAGCAGCTTGCCGTCCTTGGTCATCGCCTTGTAGACCCAGTTGCTGCCGCTGCGGTCCATGACGAGGAAGCCGAAGGTGGACGTGTGCGAGATCGCGTCCACCACTGCGCCCGGCGCCGGATTGGTGTTGGCCGGGAACGGGTCGGGCAGATTCACGTCGAGGTTGTCGCCACCGTTGCCGCTGACGATCGCCGCCGGATGGTTGCTGCTGAAGTTGATGGCCTGGAAGTCGTGCACATGGCCGTGGATGGCCAGCTTGATGCCCGCCGGGTAGTAGGCCGTCGGATAGGTCGCGTCGCCCACCGACAGCAGCGCGGCATTGCCGCCGGCCGGCGCCGCGCCCGCGATCGGCGCGAAGGCGAGGATCGGATGGTGGTTGGCCCAGAGGCTGTTCACGCCGGGCCTGGCGGCCAGATCGGCGGCCTTGCGGAACTGCGCCTGATAGGTGATGAACTGGGCGTCGGTGCTCCTGAGCGCGGTCTTGCCGGTCTTGGCGCTGTCGAAAACGATGACCTGCGTGTCGCCGCCGATCGAGACGGCGTAGGGGTCGGTGTAGTTGGCGATGCCGTCGTTGGCCGGATCGTCGCAGCTGCGGGCGGCGCTGAAGGCGCTCGTGTCCAGGAAGCGCTGCCAGCCCTGACCGCCGCGCGCGCATTCCTCGTGGTTGCCGCGCACCATCACCCACGGGGCGGCGGCCAGCAGCTTCGCGGCGGGCTTGAACAGGTCGGCTTCCCAGGTATCCCAGCCATAGCCCCAGGGGCTGCCCTGGCAGCCGGCCACGTCGGGCGGGCAGGCGTTCTCGCGGTAGTGGTAGTCGCCGATGTGCAGCACGAGGTCGGGTTTGAGCGCGGCCGCCGCCTTGGCGATGGTCTCGAAGGGCCAGGCGCTGGCGTCGGAGCAGGCCTGCCAGGCGTTGTCGGCCTTCTTCATGCGGCAGCCGGTGTCGGCCAGGATCACGACGCGCTGCGGATTGGCCTTGGGCACGGGCAGCGCATGGCCGCCGATGCTCAGGCGCGTGGTGCCGGCCGGCGCGGTGATCTCGCACGACGACACCGGGAAGACCGAGGCCTTCGCATCCTCCGCCGGACTGGCGGTGGTGCGCTGCGCCGGCGTGCCGGCGGCGGCGCGCAGGCTCATGCGCCTGCCCTGACCGTCGATCTCGACCAGCGGGCATTGCGAGGGATGCGAGCTGGCGGCGCGCACGAGGATGGCGTTGTCGGGCCCCATCTCGACCCACGCGGCCTTCACATAGGCATCGGTGATGGCGGCGTCGGTGGCAGGGTCGTCGCTGTTGCAGGCGGCGACCGCGAAGGCACCGCAGACGGCAGCGGCAAGCAGGCTCATGTTGCGCAGGGGTTGCGACATCGTTTCTTCTCGTGGGCAGGAAAAGCCCGCGAGGCTAGGCAGCGCTCATGACGGCGGAGTGAACTCCGGCACGCCGCAAGCGCTTGCAAGGCCAGATGTCGCGCGCCTCAGGCCGCCTTCGCGCCGGCCGCGGCCGCGCGCATCGTGTCCGCCAGCGCGTGGTAGGCCGTGGCCCAGGCGTTGCGCGTCTCGGGCGGGAAATCGACATCGCCGAGCACGTCCGTGAGGGTTTCGAGCAGGGTCTGCCCGACGGCGGCGTAGTGCTCGTCCTTCACGCCCCAATGCACATGCATGCGGCCTAGCGACTGGATGTCGCGCATGAGGGTGTCGAGCCGGTCGAGCTTGTCGATCACGGTCGCGAGCATCGCGACGAGCTTGCGGCCCTGGAGCGGGATGTCGCCCTTGAACAGCGGGCGCAGCTCGGGTTCGAGCGCGAACAGGCGGGGATAGAACAGGCCGGCAATGTCGTCCTGATAAGGGGCGAGCTCCAGCCAGGAAGCTCGCACGAGTGCGATCTGTTCGGGTGTCATGGGGGTTTCGCGCGCTTGTGGTTGTGGCAGGCGAGTGTCGCGCCAATCACTCCGCGATGCGAGAGCGCGAACCACGCTTTCGGTGCCAGCGCACACCCACATGCGACGAGCGCGGCACCAGCGTCTCTCCAAGGCACCGCGCTCCGAGCCGCTCGCCGGGGGACGAGCCGGCAGGACCGGACTGCTGCGAACCCTTCGGCACGGTGCAGGAAACCGGGCAGACCGCGCGCCGATCTGCTGCAATCCGCGCTCGTTCCGTACGGCGCGGCATGGCATGCGTCCTGCCCCGCCCGGAACCCGACAACGTGGAGACCGGCAATGACCGACAAGAAACCCGACTGGAAGCTCGAAACCCTCGCCGTCCATGGCGGCTACCGCCCCGACCCCACCACGCGCGCCGTGGCCGTGCCCATCTACCAGACCGTCGCCTACGCCTTCGACGACACCCAGCACGGCGCCGACCTGTTCGACCTCAAGGTGGCCGGCAACATCTACTCGCGGATCATGAATCCGACCAACGCCGTGCTGGAGGAGCGCATCGCGGCGATGGAAGGCGGCATCGGCGCGCTGGCGCTGGCCTCGGGCCAGGCGGCCGTCACCTATTCGATCCTCACCATCGCCGAGGCGGGCGACAACATCGTCTCGTCGAGCACGCTGTACGGCGGCACCTACAACCTGCTCGCGCACACGCTGCCGCAGTACGGCATCGCCACGCGCTTCGCCGATCCGCGCGATCCGGCCTCGTTCGCCGCGCTGATCGACGAGCGCACGAAGGCGGTGTTCGTCGAGTCGGTCGGCAATCCGCTCGGCAACGTGACCGACTTCGAGGCGATCGCCGAGGTGGCGCATGCGCATGGCGTGCCGCTCATCGTCGACAACACCGTGCCGACGCCCTACCTCTGCCGGCCCTTCGAGCATGGCGCCGACATCGTCGTGCACTCGCTCACCAAGTATCTCGGCGGCCACGGCAACAGCCTGGGCGGGGCCATCGTGGACTCGGGCAAGTTCCCGTGGGCCGAGCACAAGGCGCGCTTCCGCCGCCTGAACGAACCCGACGTGAGCTACCACGGCGTCGTCTATACCGAGGCGCTCGGCGCGGCGGCCTACATCGCGCGGGCGCGCGTGGTGCCGCTGCGCAATACCGGCGCGGCGCTGTCGCCGTTCAACGCCTTCCTGATCCTGCAAGGCATCGAGACGCTGGCGCTGCGCATGGACCGCATCTGCGACAACGCGACGCGGGTCGCGCAGTTCCTGCGCACGCATCCGAAGGTGAACTGGGTGAGCTACGCCGGGCTGGAGGACGACAAGCACCATGCGCTCGCGCGCAAGTACCTGTCGGGCCGGGCGTCGGGACTGCTCACCTTCGGCGTGCAAGGCGGCCGCGACGGCGGCGCGCGCTTCCAGGACGCGCTCCAGCTCGTGACGCGGCTCGTCAACATCGGCGACGCTAAGTCGCTCGCGACGCATCCGGCCTCGACCACCCACCGCCAGCTCTCGCCCGAGGAACTCGCGCGGGCCGGCGTGAGCGAGGACATGGTGCGGCTGTCGATCGGCATCGAGCACATCGACGACATCCTCGCCGACCTGGATCAGGCGCTCGCGGCGGCGTGAGCGATGCGGGCATCGCACATGCCGTCATGCCTGCGCAGCAGGCGGGGCGGCGTGTGCGGCGCTTGCTACGCACATGCCGTCAAGCCCGGGAAGCGGGCGCCGACGGCGTGAGCGGCGCTGGCCTCAGTGCCCGTGCAGCACCGAAAACACCGCGTAGATGATCGCCACGCCCAGCCCGATGAGCGCGAGCTGCACGAAGCTCTCGTCGCGCCGGCCCTCGCGCTGGAGCTGGGGCATGAGGTCGCTCAGCGCGATGTAGATGAAGCTGCTGCTCGCCACAACGAGCGCATAAGGGATCAGGCTGGTGACGCTGCCGAACAGCGCCCAGCCGATCACCCCGCCCGCCACGCCCGCCAGCCCCGTCAGCAGCGTGAAGGCATAGGCGCGCACGCGGCTGAAGCCGGCGTTGAGCAGCACCATGAAGTCGCCGATCTGCTGCGGAATCTCGTGCGCGATGATCGAGCCGGCCGCGATCGCGCCGAGCTTCCAGTCGCTCATGAAGGCGGCGGCGATCACGATGCCGTCGGCCGCCTTGTGGATCGAATCGCCGATGAGGATGGGCCAGCCGCCGCGTCCGGCCTGGTCGGCGTCGTGGCCGTGGTGGTGGTCGTGCTCGTCGCCCTCGTGATGATGGTCATGGCGCAGCACCGAGAAGCGCTCCAGCACGAAGAAGCCGATCACCCCGCCCAGCAGCAGGCCGAACAGCGTGTGCGGCTCGCCGTGCTGCTCGAAGGCTTCGGGGAGCATGTGCAGCAGCGCCGCGCCCAGCAGGATGCCGACCGAGAAGGCCACCATGCGGTGGACCATGCGCGCGAGCACCGTGAAGCTGAGGAAGGCGGCCGCGCTGATGCTGAACACGGCCGACAGCGCGATCGCGCCGACGATGAGGAGGAGGCTGGTATTCACGCGGCGCAGTGTAGCCGCCGGCTATCGATGCGCCGTTTGCGATGTGGAGCGCCTGCGACCGTCCGGCGGACCGGAGCCGCGCGTCGCGCCGCCATCGGCGGCGGCACGCCCGACGGCCTCACACGCCGTTGGCCTTGAACCAGTCGAGCATCCGCTTCCAGCCATCCTGGGCCGCGTCGGCCACATAGCTCGGCCGGTAGTCGGCGTTGAAGGCATGGCCCGCCTGCGGATAGACCACGAAGCTGCTGCCGCGCGAGGCCGGCGTGCCCTTGGCCAGTTCGGCCTTCATGCGCTCGATGCCGTCGAGCGGAATGCTGTCGTCCTTGCCGCCGTAGAGGCCGAGCACCGGCGCGTTCAGCCTGGCGGCCACGTCCACCGGATTGCGCGGCTGGAGCGCCGGATTGAAGCCGGCCACCAGCTTGCCGTACCAGGCCACGCCGGCCTTGAGCCGCTTGCTGTGGGCGGCATACATCCACACCACGCGCCCGCCCCAGCAGAAGCCGGTGATGGCCAGCCGGCCGGTGTCGCCGCCATCGGCCGCGGCGGTGGCCACCGTCGCATCCAGATCGGCCAGCGTCTCGGCGTCGGATTTCTTCGCCACCACGTTCCTGATGAGGTCGGGGATGGCCTGCTCCGCCTTCGCGTCGCCCTGGCGCACGAACAGCTCGGGCGCGATCGCGTAGTAGCCGGCGCGCGCGAGCCGGCGGCACAGGTCGGCGATGTGCTCGTGCACGCCGAAGATCTCGCTCACCACCAGCACCACCGGCCAGCCGGCGCCGGCGGCGGGCCGGGCGCGGTAGGCGGGAATGGTGTCGGCACCGGCATTCACGCGCAGTTCGCCGGCCACCAGGCCGTCGGGCGGCGTGTGGATGGCGGTCTGGGCGAGCGTGGGCAGCACCGCCGCCGCGAAGCCGACGCCGACCGCGCCGCGCATGAAGTCGCGGCGGTCGGGACTGGCGGGGGCTGTGGGCGCAAGGGCGCAGCTGTCGTCGGCATGGGGCATGGGTCTGTCTCCTCGGAAAGATGGATGGCACGGCATGGATCGCACGACGCCGGATCGGCGCCGCCGCGCGGACCGGACGCCGCAAGCGCGCGCCACGAATCGATCTAGGATCGGCCGCGACGCGGGCCGGACAAGCCTGACCCACTCGCCGCGTCCGTCCGGGGCGGCACCGCGACCAACGGTCGCCGGGGGCCGCCAGCCGCGCGGAAGTGTCCTCGCAGTCGTCCGCTCGCAGCGCTGCTTACGCCTCTCGTCGCGCCGGAGGCTGTCCGGATTACCGCTTCCCTACACTCCGTTTCCAGAAGTTTCTAAGTCTTTCACCTAGATATACTGAAGGCACCGGAATCCATGACGAACCGTCTTCTCCGCCTGGCCGCGCCGGCATTCGCGCTCGCGCTCGCCCTGCCCGCCGTCGCCGCCGATGTCGATGGCGTGCAACTGCCGATCCCGCCCAAGGCGCCGCGCCATTTCGGCTCGACCTATGTGTCGGCGCTGCGCGCGCCGCTGCCGCTCGGCGGCAGCCAGCTGTTCGCGTCCACGCCGGGCTATCTCGCCCAGTACGACAGCTTCATCAACGACGACGGCCTGCTCGGCCACTGGCAGATCGACGGTCCGCTCGTCACCAAGGGCAACGCCTTCTTCCAGTCGCTCGGCAGCAATGGCCGCACCTGCGCCACCTGCCACCAGCCGGCCAATGCGATGACGGTCGGCACCGACCACATCCGCACCCGCTTCTGGCTCAGTGCCGGCCGCGATCCGCTGTTCGCGCCGGTGGATGGCGCCACCTGCCCGAGCAACGTGCCGACCGCCGATACCGCGCGCGCGCTGCTCGGCGGCCGGCTCGGCGGCGGGCTGCGCTCGCGCGAGGCGGCGTATTCGCTGCTGCTCAACAAGGGACTGTTCCGCGTCTTCCTGCCGGTACCCGCCACCACCACGGGCAGCAATCCGCATCCGGTCGAATTCACGGTCAAGGTCGTGAGCGACCCTTACGGCTGCAATACCGATCCGGCCTACGCCACCAGCACCGATCCCCAGACGGGCGCGACGCGCCAGATCGTGTCGGTGTACCGCCGTCCGCGCATGTCGTCGAACCTGCTGTTCACCACCTCGACGCTGGCCGATTCACCCACCTCGGGATTCCCGCCGATCGACCTCGCGACTGGCGACCCGCTCGCGGTCGATCCGTTCACCGGCAAGTTCCAGAGCGGCAACATCATGTGGGACGGCCGCGAGCCCACGCTCGAAAGCCAGGCCTTCGACGCGACGATGGGCCATGCCCAGGCCACGACCGCGCCCACGCAGGCTCAGGTGGCCGAGATCGTCGCCTACGAGCGTCAGGTGCTGAGCGCGCAGATCTTCTCGAAGACGGCCTTCGACCTCACCTCCGCCACCGGACCCAAGCCGGTGAACGGCGGCCCGAAGTGGCTCGCCGGCCAGCAGCCGATCGCGGCGCTGCCCGCCGACGGCACGGCCTTCGCGCTGTACGGCAACTGGAACGTGAGCAAGCCGGTCGGCGGCATCGCGTCGGCGCGCGCCGCCGTCGCGCGCGGCGAGGTCATCTTCAACAGCCGCAAGTTCACGCTGTCGAACGTGGCGGGCTTCAACAACGTGGTGGGCAGCAACGCCGTCCAGGGCAGCTGCTCGACCTGTCACAACCAGGTGGGCGTCGGCAGCGACGCCCTGCCCTTCGCCCAGCGCGACATCGGCATCGGCGGCCATGCGACGCAGTTCGGCGGCCCGGCGCTCGCGGGCGACCTGCCGGTGTTCGAGCTGAGTTGCAAGCCCGGCTTCAGCACGCCCTATGGCGGCGCGACCGTCCGCACCAACGATCCGGGCATGGCCCTCATCACCGGCAAGTGCGCCGACATCGGCCGCAAGACCGTGCCGCAGATGCGCGGCCTCGCGGCGCGCGCGCCCTACTTCAGCGACGGCTCGGCACCCGACCTGCGCAAGCTGGTCGAGGTCTACAACAAGCGCTTCAGCATCGGCCTGACCGACCAGGAGAAGAGCGATCTCGTGGCCTTCATGAAGGCGCTGTGATCGCGGGCTGCAAGGGTTTGCAGCGCGGCCGACCGCCGTGTCACGGATGACCGCGCCATGCCGGGCGGTCGCGCCGCATGACATGGCCGCGCACATGAAAAAGGGGCGCCCCTCGGGGCGCCCTTGTCGTTCGCGGCGCCGCCGCGCGGCTCAGCCCTTCGCCTCGTCGCGCAGCACGCGGCGCAGGATCTTGCCGACCGGCGTCTTGGGCAGCTCGTCACGGAAGACGATTTCCTTCGGCCGCTTGTAGCCGGTGAGGTTGTCCTTCGCCCAGGCGCGCAGCGTGGCCTCGTCGAGCGACCCGTCGCGGCGCACCACGTACACGCGCACCGCCTCGCCCGAATGCTGGTCGGGAACGCCGATGGCCGCGACCTCCTTCACGCCCGGGCAGGCGCCGAGCACATCCTCGACCTCGTTCGGATACACGTTGAAGCCCGACACCAGGATCATGTCCTTCTTGCGATCGACGATCTTCACGAAGCCGCGCTCGTCCAGCACGGCGATGTCGCCGGTCATGAGATAGCCGTCGGGCGTCATCACCTTGCGCGTCTCGTCGGGGCGGTTCCAGTAGCCGCGCATCACCTGCGGGCCCTTCACGCACAGCTCGCCCGGCACGCCGATGGCCACCGGATTGCCGTCATCGTTGCGGATGCTGATGTCGGTGCCCGGCAGCGGCATGCCGATGCTGCCGTTCCAGCCGCTGGCGGTAGTCGGGTTGCAGCACACCACCGGCGAGGTTTCCGACAGGCCGTAGCCCTCGACGATCGAGCAGCCCGTCTTCTCGAGCCAGCGCGCCGCCACGCCCGACTGCACCGCCATCCCGCCGCCCACCGACAGCTTGAGCTTCGACCAGTCGATGCCGCCGAAGGCCGGATGGTCCATGAGCGCGTTGAACAGCGTGTTGACCGCCGGAAAGACGTGCACCGGATGCTTCTTCAGCGCGCCGAGCAGCGCGCCGAAGTCGCGCGCATTGGGAATGAGCAGCACCTCGGCGCCCACGCACATGCCCAGCAGGCAGACGGTGTTGAGCGCGAAGATGTGATAGAGCGGCAGCGCGCCCAGCTGGCGCACCTGCTCGCCCACCGGAATGCGGCGCAGCGCCGGCTCGTACCAGGCGGCCGACTGCAGCACGTTGGCCAGCATGTTGGCGTGGGTGATGACCGCACCCTTGGCCACGCCCGTCGTGCCGCCCGTGTATTGCAGGAAGGCGATGTCGTCGCGCCCCACCTTCGCGCGCGCGAACGGCAGCCGCTCGCCGATGGCCAGCGCGCGCATGAAGCGCACATGGCCGGGCAGCTTCCATGCCGGCACCACCTTCTTCACGCGGCGCAGCACCAGATTGACCACGCCACCCTTGAGCGCGCCCAGCATATCGCCCACCGCCGTCACCGCCACATGGCGCAGCGCGGTGCGCGCGATGACCTGCTCCAGTGTGTGCGCGAAGTTCTCGAGGATGACGATGGCCTCGGCGCCCGAGTCCTTGAGCTGGTACTCCAGCTCGCGCGGCGTGTAGAGCGGATTGACGTTCACCACCGTGTAGCCGGCGCGCAGGATGCCGAACAGCGCCACCGGAAACTGCGGCAGGTTCGGCAGCATCACCGCCACCCGCGCGCCGCGCGCGAGGCCGAGCGATTGCAGCCAGGCCGCGAAATGCCGCGCCGCCACGTCCACGTCCTGGAACGAGTACTGGCGCTCCATGAACCAGTAGGCCGGGCGCGCGTTGAAACGCCGCACCGCGTCCTCGAACAGCTCGACCAGCGAGGCCGTCTGGCCCGCGTCCACCTCGACCGGCATACCCGGCGGGTAGTGCTCAAGCCAGGGACGGCCGTGAGGCATGAGGGCGGTGGTGGCGTTCATGGCGATCTCCGTTCTTGTAGGCGTGCGGCGGATGCGTCGCGCGCCCGCCCGCGCCGGCGGGCGCCGGGATGCTAGCGCCGCCTCACGTCACCCGATAGCCGGAGCAAACCTGTTGCCGCACCCCGCCAGATGGGATGGCCGTTGCGCGCCGGACGGCGCTGCGCGCCTCGTCACGCAGGCCTGGGCGAGAGGCAGACATCGTCGCGCGCCTTCTAGGGCGGATTCCTAGCGTGACGCGTGCCACTTGATCCGAGAGCCAGGGGGGTTACACATGCGGCCGATGTGATCGATGCCCACCGCGTCGTCACGGCGGCCGTTGCATGCGAGTAGGCGCTTCCAAGCGTTTTCCCTAATGCCGGATCGTGAAAAACAGCACGCATGGCGAGAACCGGCAATCGCAGCCTTGCCGTTCCGGATTTCCGCCCTGACCGTGATCAAAAAAATGGATTTGTCACGCCCAGGCCATTTGCCGCATCGCGAGATGAAAAGGCCGAGCGAATGCTGACCGCCGGCCGATGGCGTGGGGATTGGCACCGGCGGCCGACGCGGATCGCGCGGCGGAAGCGCCGGCATCGGCACCGGACGCGGGCCGCCGGACGCGGTCAGCGCGGATCGACGGGCAGGCAGTCGGCGCAGAGGCGCTCGATGGCCTGGCGACGGCCGATCGGCCCGAGGCGCGCAAGGCGCCTGACCTCGGCGTGGAAGCGGCGCAGGTCACCGTGCTGCTCGGCCAGCAGGCGCTCGAACGCCGGCACGAGCTGGTGATAGGCCGCGATCGCCGCGATGTGGGCGTTGTTGAGGTCCTGCGCGAAGAAGCGGTCGTAGCCGGCGTAGCCGTTCCAGCGTTCGCGCTTGAGCGTCTCGTAGTCGGCGCGCAGCCGGGCGAAGGCATCGCGCTTGGCGGCTAGCTTCGCGTCGTCGTCGAGGTCGCTTGCGTAGAGGGCGGCGAGCCGTTCGCGCTGGGTGTCGATGAGGGCGAGGAAGTCGTGGCGGCGGCCGTCGTACACGGCGTAGGCGGCGGCGAGTGACGGATCGGCGCGCAGCGCGAGCCAGCGCTTCACGCCCTCGCGCTCGACGGCGGTGGCATAGCTCTCGTTGAACATCGTGTCGCCCTTCGCGTAGGCGACCTGGTGCGACAACTCGTGGAAGAGCATGCGCGCGAGTTCCGGCTCGGGCAGGTTCACGAAGGTGTTGAGCACCGGATCGGCAAACCAGCCGAGCGTCGAATAGGCCGGGATGCCGGCGACATTCACGTCCAGCCCTTGCGCGCGCAGCGGCTCGGCCCAGGCGCGCGCGTCGGCCTCGGCGAAGTAGCCGCGATAGCCGACGCAGCCCACGACCGGAAAGCAGCTCGTCTCCAGCGCGAGCGACAGCGGCTTCGTGGCGAACACGTTCCACACGACGTAGGGACGGCGCAGGTCGGCGTAGCGGGTGTAGCTCTCGTTGTCGGGCAGGCCGAGTTCGCGCACGGCGAAGACGCGCATCGCCGCGACCTGTTCGAGCCGGGTGCGCAGCTTGGGGTCGGTGGCGGGGTCGGCGATCCAGTCGTCGATCGGGCGGGCCTCGCGCAGCAGCTCGGCCTGGCCGGCGACGCTCTGGGCGTAGTAGCCGACGGTGGAGCAGCCGGCGGTGGTGGCGAGCAGGCCGGCGGCGAGCAGCGCGCGAACCGGGCGCAGCGCGCCGGCTGCAAAGGCTTGCATGACAGCGTGCCTCGCGGGCGCCTGCCTGCGCGTGCGCCGGGCGGTCGCGCGCGACGAGCCCCGGCCAGCGAGCAGCCTCACGCGCACTTCTCGACCTGCACCGCGCAGTCGTAATAGACCGGCCCCGCGCCCATGTCGGTCAGGCGCTGGCTGACGACCTCGTTGGCGTTGCGGCCGTCGGCGGCGAGCTTCTTCCACCAGACCGACAGCGCCACCACCACGCCGGGCCGCGCGCGGTCGGTGACGCGCGCGGCGAGCGTGAAGCTGCCGCGATCGTTGAACACGCGCACACGGTCGCCCTCGGCGATGCCGCGCGCCGCCGCGTCGGCCGGGTGGATGTCGAGGCGAGGCTCGCCCTCGGTCGCGCGCAGGCTCTCGACATTCACGAAGCTGGAGTTGAGGAAGTTGCGCGCCGGCGGCGAGATGACGGCGAGCGGGAAGCGCGCCGTGAACTCCGGGTTGCCGACCTCGTAGGGCGCGATGTACGCCGGCAGCGGATCGAGGCCGGCGTCGGCCATGCGGGCGCAGAAGAATTCGCACTTGCCCGAGGGCGTGCCGAAGCCGCCCTCGGCGAAGGGCGCGAAGCCGCCGGCGGGCGCCATGCCCGGCGCGCGCACCCAGCCGCGCGCGTCCAGCTCGGCCCAGTCCACGCGGCCGCGCGGGTGGCGCGCGTCGAAGGCCTGGCGGGCGATCTGCTCGTCGGTCTCGGCGAAGCAGGCGTCGTCGAAGCCCATGCGCGCGGCGAGGCGGCGGAAGATTTCGGTGTTGGACAGCGCCTCGCCGAGCGGCGCGATTGCCGGCTCGTTGATGAGCGCGTAGGCGTGGCCGTAGGTCTTGTGCAGGTCGTAGTGCTCAAGCTGGGTGGTGGCGGGCAGCACCCAGTCGGCGTAGTCGGCGGTGTCGGTCCGGAAGTGTTCGAGCACGACGGTGAACAGGTCGTCGCGCGCGAAGCCGGCCGCGACCTTCGGCGACTCGGGCGCGATCGCGACCGGGTTGCTGTTGTAGACGATCACCGCCTCGATCGGCGCGAAGCCGGGCGACGCGGGGCGCAGCAGGTCGTCGCCGATGGTGCTCATGTTGATCGCGCGCGGCTGGCGGCCGGCGAGCAGGTCGGGCCGTTCGAGCGCGGCGTTGTCGATCGCGAAGCTGCCCGAGGCGGTGAGCAGCACGCCGCCGGCGGGATGACGCCAGTCGCCGGTGAGCGCCGGCAGGCAGGCGATGTTGCGCACCGCCATGCCGCCGCCGGCCGCGCGCTGCATGCCGTAGTTGAGGCGGATGAAGACGGAGCCGCGCGCGCGGGCGACGGCGTCGGGGAGCGGGAACGAGGCGCCCGCGCGCACCCGCGTGCCGATCACCGCCGCAAGCGTTTGCACTTCCTGCGCCGTGATGCCGCACAGCTCGGCAACCCGCTCCGGCGGGAACTCCGCCGCGCGCGGCGCGAGCTGCTCGAAGCCGAGCGTGTGGCGCGCGATGTAGTCGTGGTCGAGCCAGCCCTCGCGGATCAGCACATGCATGACGCCGAGCGCGAGCGCCGAGTCGGTGCCCGGCAGCGGCGCGATGTGCAGCGCGCACTTGTCGGCCGTGAGCGAGCGGTAGGGATCGACCGCCACCAGCAGCGCGCCGCGCCGCTTCGCCTCCTGCGCGAAGGTCCAGAAATGCAGGTTGGACGCGATCGCGTTCGTGCCCCAGAACACGATCACGCCGGCATCGACTGCGGCCTCCATGTCGGGGCCGATGCGGTCGCCGAGCGTGTAGCGGATGCCGGCCGTGCCGGCGGCCGAGCAGATCGTGCGGTCGAGCCGCGCCGCGCCGAGCTTGTTGAAGAAGCGCCCGGCCATGCTCTCGCCCTGCACCAGGCCCATCGTGCCGGCGTAGCTGTAGGGAAGGATGGCCTCGGGGTCGCGCGCGGCGATGGCCTTGAGCCGCGCGGCGATCGCGTCGAGCGCCTCATCCCAGGTCGCGCGCTCGAAGCGGCCCTCGCCCTTCGCGCCGACGCGGCGCAGCGGATGCAGCACGCGGTCCCGGTGATAGGTGCGCTGCTCGTAGCGCGAGACCTTGGTGCAGAGCGCGCCGCGCGTAGTGGGGTGGTCGGGATCGCCGGTGACGCGCACGGCGACGCCGTCCTTCACCTCGACGCGCAGGGCGCAGGTGTCGGGGCAGTCGTGCGGGCAGGCGGCGCGGACGATGCGCGTGCCGCTGGCGGCGAGGGCTTGCGGGTCGGCGGGTGCGTTCATGGCTTGGGGTGATGCGGCTTCAGGGGAGATTCAGCGGCGCGGACTCGACGGCGCGATCGAACAATGGATGTACGGCAGACGGGCAAGCGACGCGGTCCGGCGGGCGAAAGTGAAGCACGATCCGCGCTACACCTTCAGGAAAGCCTCGCGCGAGCCGAGCCATCGATCGAGATGCGCGGCCGCCGCCTCGGGCGCATGGCCTTCGAGCCAGCGCGCCGCGAGCTGCGCGCGCTCGACAATCTCCGCGTCCAGCTCCACATCGGCAAACCGCAGCAGCGCCGAGCCGCTCTGACGCGCGCCGAGGAACTCACCCGGCCCGCGGATGCGCAGGTCGCGGCGCGCGATCTCGAAGCCGTCGGTGGTCTCGTGCATCGTGCGCAGGCGCTCGGCGGCGACGGGCGACAGCGGCTTCTCGTACATGAGCACGCAGGTGCTCTCGACCGCGCCGCGCCCCACGCGCCCGCGCAACTGGTGCAGCTGGGCGAGGCCGAAGCGCTCGGCATGCTCGATCACCATGAGCGAGGCATTGGGCACGTCCACGCCCACCTCGATGACGGTGGTGGCGACCAGCACCTGCACCTCGCCGGCGGCGAAGGCGGTCATCACCGCCTGCTTCTCGGCCGCCGCGAGCTTGCCGTGGACGAGGCCGACGCTCAGCCCGGCCAGTTCCTCGACCAGCCGCGCATGGGTGTCGATCGCTGTCTGCAATTGCAGCGCCTCCGATTCCTCGATGAGCGGGCAGACCCAGTAGCACTGCGCGCCGCCCGCGACCACATGGCGCACGCGGTCGATCACCTCGTCGCGGCGGTGGTTGTCCACCAGCCGCGTGCGCACCGGCGTGCGGCCGGGCGGGAGCTGGTCGATGGTGCTCACGTCGAGATCGGCCAGCGCCGTCATCGCGAGGGTGCGCGGGATGGGCGTGGCGGACATCATCAATTGATGCACTTCGAGTGCGGGTTCGGCGGCGGCGGCGCGGCGGGCAGCGGCGCCCGGCTTGCCTGCCGCGCCGGCGCCTGCCGTGACGTCACCCGCTGCGTCGGCCTCGGCCCGCGCCGCCGCTTCGGGATCGGCCTTGCGCAGCAGCGCGAGCCGCTGCCCCACACCGAAGCGGTGCTGCTCATCGACGATCGCCAGCCCCAGCGCGCGGAAGCGCGCCGTGTCCTCGATGAGCGCATGCGTGCCGACCGCGAGCTGCGCCTCGCCGCTGAGCAGCGCCTCCAGCGCCGCGCGGCGCTCGCTCGCCTTCTGCGAGCCGGCCAGCCACACGGTCTTGACGCCGATCGGCGCAAGCAGCGGCCCGAGCTTGCGCAGATGCTGCTCGGCCAGGATTTCGGTCGGCGCCATGAGCGCGACCTGCAAGCCGGCGTCGATCGCCTGCATCGCCGCGAAGGCCGCGACGATGGTCTTGCCCGCGCCGACGTCGCCCTGGAGCAGGCGGGTCATCGGCCGGGCTTGCGCGAGGTCGGCCGAGATTTCGGCCACCACGCGCTCCTGCGCCTCGGTCAGCGCGAAGGGCAGCGCGCCGCGCAGGGCGCGCACGCCGTCGCCGCCGGCCGGCATCGGCCGCGCGCGGCGCGCGAGCCGCAGCGCCCGCGCGCGCGCCATCGCGAGCTGCTGGGCCAGCAGCTCCTCGAACTTGATGCGCGTCCACGCGGGATGGCTCTTGTCGAGCAGCGCGGCGTTGTCGCGCACCGGCGGGTGGTGGAGCGTGTGCACGGCGTCGGCCAGCGGCAGGTAGCCGAGACGTTCCAGCAGCCGGGGCGGCAGCACCTCGTCGAGCCGGAAGGCCTTGAGCGCCGCCTCGATGCGCTTGCGCAGCACCACCTGCGACACGCCAGCCGCCGCCGGATACACGGGCGTGAGCGCCTTGGGCAGCGGCGCGCCCTCGGCCACGAGCCGGAACTTGGGGTGGACCATCTCGGGCGGCGCGCCGGGCAGCCAGCCGTGGCGCACCTCGCCGCGCACGCGCATCGGCTTGCCGTCGCGCTCGGCCGCGTTGAAGGCCGCGACCTGGTTCGGATAGAAGTTGAGGAAGCGCAGCAGGATCTCGCCGGTGTCGTCCTCGGCGCGCACCAGCAGCTGCTTGCGGCCGCGCAGCGCCACCTCGACCGCGAGCACCTTCACCTCGACCTGCTGCACGAGCATCGGCTCCAGCTCGTCGATGGGGGTGACGCGGGTTTCGTCCTCGTAGCGCAGCGGCAGGTGCAGCACGAAGTCGCGCGCGGTGCGCAGGCCCATGCGTTCGAGCCGGCGGCCGAGGGTGTCGGTGGGCGATGGGTGGGCGGCGGACGTGGCGGCGGACTTGCCGCGCTTGCCGGCGCGGGCGCGGCCGACGCTGCCCGGGGCGGTGTCGGCCATCGGGTCATCGGCGCCGACGGCAGGCTCGGCGGCGTCGCCGGCCTTGCGCCGGCCGCGCCCGGGCGGGGATGCGGTGTCGCTAGGTAAAGACATGGGGCGGATTCTGCGCGAGGCCGGCGCGCTGCGTCAGCCTCGTCGCGGCGGTGCCCCGCCCGCTTACGGGTTGTTCACCACCGTATCGACCGACTTGATCACCGAGCCGTCGGCGAGGTTGTAGAACGAGAAGCGCCAGAGGCGGTAGCCGTTGGGATGGGCGGCGCTGGCGCTGAAGTCCTTGTACAGCCCGACGCGCAGTTCATCGACACCGTCGCCGCCGAGGAAGTCGGCCACGCCCGAGACCGACGGATCGACGTTGAAGCCGGTGCCCGGGTCATAGCTCAGCCAAGTCTTGGGATAGCCCGCCCGCTTGCCTCCGCCGACGTTGAACACCCAGAACGCATAGCGGCCGATGTTGGTGGACGCGCTGTTCCTGACGTAGCGGCCGACCGTGCCGAGTCCAAACACGCGCACCTTCGTGCCGTCGCCGAGCGTGGCGATGCCGCCGCCCTGGCGACGCTCGTAGGGGAAGGAGCCGCAGCTGCTCGACGGATAGACCTGGACGTTGTCCTCGCGGAAATAGCTCGTGCCGCTGGCTGCCGCGCCGCCGTAGGCCGGGAAGGCGAGCGAGGTGACGGCGAGGTCGTAGCTGCCTTCGGTCGTGCCGTCGCCGTTGCGGATGACGATGCGGCGCTTGCGCGTGGCGGTCACGAAACCGTTGGCATCGACGGTGCCGAGCGCGCAGCCGTTGGCGGACGCCTGCATCTCGGCATCGGTCTGGTTTGCGGCCGGCGTGACGCGCACGCCGCCGAACACGCCCTGGGCGTTGGGCTGGCGCGTGTCCCAGATGCCGATGGCCGGGCGGGTCGACTCGACGGCGGCGGCGGGCGCGGCATGGAAGGTGGTGGCGATCGCCGCGCTGGCGGCAAGGATCGAGAGCAGGCGCGAATGGACGATGTGCATGGATGCCTCCTGTTGTCTTCTTGGATGGGTTGCCGCTTCCGGCAGGCGGCAGGCTGCCGCCTTCGTCGATGCTAGTGAAGCCCCGGGTTCGCACGCATGGCGGCGCGGGCGGGCGACAACACCTCAGCTCAAGTCTTCGACGGACAGGCTTCCGTGCAAGCAATCGGCAACCGTCAGCGCCGCCCGCGCGGATCGAGCAGCTCGCGCACGCGGTCGGCCACGAGATTGACCGCCACGATCGTCACCAGCAGCAGCAGGCCCGGATAAAGCGAAATCCAGTACTTGCCCGACAGCAGGTACTGCTGGCCGTTGGCGATCAGCATGCCGAGCGAGGGCTCGGTCACGGGCACGCCCAGGCCGAGGAAGGACAGCGTCGCCTCCAGCGCGATCGCGTTCGCCACCTGGAGCGCCGCCACCACCACCAGCGGCGGCAGGCAGTTGGGCAGCAGATGGCGCAGCGCGATGCGCCACGGCGCCACGCCGAAGGCCCGGGCCGCCGTCACGTAGTCCTTGCCGCGCTCGACCAGCGCCGCCGAGCGCGCGGTGCGCGCGTGATAGGCCCATTGCGACGCCACCAGTGCGATCACCACGTTCTGCACGCCGGGCCGCAGCACCGCGATCAGCACCAGCGCGACGAGGATGGCAGGGAAGGACAGCTGGATGTCGGCCAGCCGCATCAGCAGCGCCTCGACGCGCCCGCCCGCCTGTCCCGCGACGATGCCGATGGCACCACCCACCAGCAGCGCGATCGCCGTCGCGACAAAGCCCACGCCGAGCGAGATGCGCAGCCCGTAGAGCATGGCCGAGAGCATGTCGCGGCCCTGCTCGTCGCTGCCGAGGCGGTACACGAGATGGCCGTCGGACGCGGCCTCGCCGGGCGGCAGGCGGGCGTCGAGGATGTCGAGCTGGTCGAGCGCATAGGGGTTCTGCGGCGCGATCCAGGGCGCGAACACGGCGCCGAGCAGCAGCAGCGCGAGCACGACGGCGGCCAGCAGCGCAAGCCGCGAGCGGGCATAGCGGCGCAGGAAGTTCATGCGCGGCCTCCCGCGCTGCAAGCGCATGCAATGCGGGCCCGCGGCGACCGGCGCCGCGCGCGAATGACGGCATGCCGCATCACGTCTCCTCCCCGCCCAGCCGCACGCGCGGATCGAGCAGCACGTACAGCACGTCCACCACGAGGTTGATGAGCACGAACAGCGTCACCACCACGAGCAGATAGGCCACGATCACCGGCCGGTCGAGCAGGTTGATCGAGTCGATGATGAGCTTGCCCATGCCCGGCCAGGCGAACACCGTCTCGGTCACGATCGAGAAGGCCACCAGCCCGCCGAACTCCAGCCCCACCACCGTCACGATCGGCACCAGGATGTTGCCCAGCACATGCACGCCGACGATGCGCGCCGGCGTCAGCCCCTTGGCGCGAGCGCAGCGGATGTAGTCCTGGCCCAGCGCCTCCAGCGTGCCGGCGCGCGTGAGGCGCACCACCAGCGCGAGCTTGAACAGCGCGAGGTTGAAGGCCGGCATCGCCAGATGCTTCCAGCCGTCGGCGGTGAGGATGGACAGCGGCACGCCGAGCACGCTTACCGTCTCGCCGCGCCCGCTGCCCGGCAGCCAGCCGAGCCGCACCGAGAACAGCATGATCATCATCAGCCCGACCCAGAACGTGGGCAGCGAGAAGCCGAGGATCGAGCCGGTGACGATCGCGCGCCCGGCCAGCGACTTCGGCCGCAGCCCGGCCCACAGCCCGAGCGGAATGCCGAGGGCCACCGCGATCAGCAGCGCCGCCACCGCCAGCTCCAGCGTCGCCGGCAGCCGTTCGAGGATGAGGCCGATCGCCGGGCGCGCATGCACGAAGCTGCGGCCGAGGTCGCCGTGCAGCGCGTCGAGCAGGAAGCGCGCGTACTGCGTCCACAGCGGCCGGTCGAGGCCGAGCGCCGCGATGGTGGCGGCGCGCTCGGCCTGGGTAGCGTCGGGGCTGAGCAGGATGTCGACCGGGTTGCCCACGAGATAGACGCCCGCGAACACGAGCATCGACATCGCGAGCAGCACGACGGCGCTCTGGGCAAGGCGGCGGAGGAGGAAGGCTGTCATCGGCATGCGGAGGTGTGGCCGCGCAGGATGACGGCGGCGGGGGCCTGACCGCAACCGGCGGCGCGCGGCCGGCGGCGCGACCACCGCGCGGCAGATGCCGCGACCGCAGCGTGGCAAACGCCGCAACCGGCAAGCGCCCCTGCCGCAAGCCCGGTCCGGCGCCGGCGCGCTGGCAAGCCGCATGCATACTCCGGCGGGTCATCAATCGCGCGCGGACACGCCGCGCGGTCCGGCGGCAGCGGCGCCCAGCGGCGCCGCGATGCGCGGGCCGCGCCGCCCGGCCAGGGCCGGTCCGCGCCGCCGCCCGGAAGCTTCGCCATGAACGCCAGAGACCTGCGAATCCTGCCGCGCCTCGTCGAGATCGCCCCGCAAATCAGCGCGATCCGGCGCGACATCCACGCCCATCCCGAGGTGTCCTACGAGGAGCACCGCACCTCCGAACTCGTCGCCCGCCTGCTCGAAGGCTGGGGCATCGCGGTGACACGCGGCCTGGGCGGCACCGGCGTGGTGGGCACGCTCGCCGCCGGCACGTCGCAGCGCGCGATCGCGCTGCGCGCCGACCTCGACGCCCTGCCGCTGCAGGAGCACAACCACTTCGCCCACCGCTCGACCCACGACGGAAAGATGCACGCCTGCGGCCACGACGGTCACACGGCCATGCTGCTGGCCGCCGCGCAGTACCTGAGCGAGAGCCGCAATTTCGACGGCCGGGTGCATTTCATCTTCCAGCCCGCCGAGGAAGGCGGCGCGGGCGCCAAGGCCATGATCGACGACGGCCTGTTCGAGCGCTTCGACTGCGAGGCGGTGTTCGGCATGCACAACTGGCCCGGCATTCCGGCCGGCAAGTTCGCGCTGCGGCCGGGTCCGTGGATGGCAAGCAGCAACGAATTCACGATCCGCGTCGAAGGCAAGGGCGCGCATGCCGCGATGCCGCATCTGGGCGTGGACACCGTGATGGTCGCGGTGCAGCTCGCGCAGGCGCTCCAGGGCGTGATCGCGCGCGAGCGCAATCCGCTGGAGCCATCGGTGCTGAGCATCACGCAGATCCATGCCGGCGACGCCTACAACGTCATCCCCAACGAAGCGATGCTGCGCGGCACCGTGCGTACCTTCGGCATCCCCGAGCTCGACCGCATCGAGAGCGCAATGCAGCGGCTGGTGGACGGCCTGCCGCCCGCTTTCGGCGCGACCGCCTCGATGAAGTTCCTGCGCAACTACCCGGCCACCATCAACCATCCGGGCGAGACCGCGTTCTGTGCCTCGGTGCTGACCGACCTCGTCGGCACCGACGGCGTCATCCTCGACCGCGAGCCGACCATGGGCGCGGAGGACTTCTCGTACTTCCTGCTCGAAAAGCCCGGCTGCTACGTCTTCATCGGCAACGGCGACGGCGACCACCGCGACAGCGGCCACGGCCTCGGCCCCTGCACGCTGCACAACCCGAGCTACGACTTCAACGACGACCTCATCCCGCTCGGCGCGAGCTACTGGGCGCGCCTCGTGGCGCGCCGCTTGTCGGCAAGTAACGGGACGTAAGGACCGCGAGTGCCCGCCGCGCTCAGACTCCGGTCCGAGCCGCGGGCACGAGGCGGATGTGAACGTCCGCCCACACCCCAACCGCCTGCGGGTCGAGCCAGTCCAACTACCTTCAGGCATCCACACAATGACCCGGTTTACCTCGCGCCGGCGCCTTCTCGCATCGGCGACCGCCGCACTCGCGATCTCCCTCTCGGCCTGCAGCGGCGGCGGTGGCGTCACCGTCAACGGTTCCAGCGGCGGCGGCGGTGGCACTGCCGTCACCACCCAGGCCGTGACCCGCTGGTCGTCCTTCGTCATCGACCTGATGTCCGAGCTGGAGATCGCCGGCCCGATCGAGGCGCGCAGCTTCGCGATGGCCTTCATCGGCGCGCATGACGCGCTCAACTCGATCTCGCCGCGCTATGCGCGCTACGCGGTGTCGAGTTCGCTCAACCAGTCGTCGGCCAACCCCGACGCGGCAGTGGCGGCGGCGATGTACACCGTGCTCAAGAACGAACTCAATGCCACCCGCAGCGGCTGGAAGCTCGGCTTCGACTACGCGACCAAGCTGGCCGAGCTGGACGCGCGCTACCAGAGCGAGCTGGCCGGCATCGCCGACGGCAACGCCAAGACGCTCGGCATCTCGATCGGCACGACGGCGGGCAACGCGATCATCGCCAGGCGCGCCAACGACGGCATGGGCGCGGCGCTGAGCAAGGCGTACTCGGCGCCCACGACCACCGGCTACTACCAGATCACCCCCGACTACGCCGAGGCCGGCAACAGCGCGCAGAAGCCCTTTGCCGTGGGCTGGGGCGATGTCACCCCCTTCGCGATGGCGAGCGTGGGCGTGTACGCGCTGCCGCGCCCCTACGGCAGCAGCAGCAACGCCGAGGCAGTGCAGGCCCCCGAGTACCTGACCGACTACAAGGAGGTGAAGGCCAAGGGCAGCACCCTGGATTGCGGCGATGCCGCCAACCAGCCCGGCGTCTGCCGCACGGCCGACGAGAAGGACTACGCCAACTTCTGGTACGAGAACTCGTCCACCACCTGGCTGCGGCTGGCGATCGGCATCGCCAACAACCGGTCGATGAACGACTGGGACAAGGCGCGCATGTACGCGCTGCTGGAGATGGCGATGTCGGACGCGAGCGTCGCCTCGCTCTACGTCAAGTACACCTACCAGTTCTGGCGTCCGATCACCGCGATCCGCACGGCCGATGACGGCAACGCCTCGACCACGCCCGATGCCGCCTGGTCGGCGCTCATCATCACCCCGCCCTGGCCCGACTACGCCTCGGTGCACACCGGCTGCGGCTCGGCGGCGGCGGCGGTGCTGCGCGGCGTGCTCGGCAGCGACACCATCAGCTTCAGCGCCAGCAGCACGACGCTGTCCGGCAAGGTGCGCAACTACACGAGCCTGACCCAGGCCGAGACCGAGAACGGCAACTCGCGCATCTATGTCGGCTTCCACTTCCGTCGCGCCGTGACGGACAGCATGACCCAGGGCAACAACATCGGCGACATGACCTTCAAGACCAAGCTCACCGCGCTCTGACGCGAACCTGTCGCGCACGCCGGCGCGGCAAGGCCATCACTGCGGGCATCCCTCGGGATGCCCGTTTTTTTTCGCGGCTCACGCGGCACGGTGCCGTGTCGCGTGAGCCGCGCCGAAAGCCGTCCGAACGCCCCGGGAAAGCCGCCGGAAAGCCCGGCGCACGGGCGTCTTCACGTCTGGCGCAGTGCTCACTGCGCATGGCGGGATTGCCGTCCTTTTCCCGCCTTCCTCGCCCCAAGGCGAGCGCCACGCCGATGAAAGACTGCCGCCATCCCGCCACGCGCCCGCGCGGCGCGGCCAGTCCTCTTCCGGAATCCCGAGCAATGACCCCCCAGACCAAGATCGCGCGTCTCGTCGCCACCGCCCTGCTGCCCGCCACCCTGCTCGTCGCCTGTGGCGGCGGCGGTGGCGGAGGCGGTTCGTCGGACAGCACGGCGAGCGTCCCCTTCTCGACCGCCGTGGCCAAGCGGGTGGACGAGATCGCGGTCGCCACCGTCACCGCCTACGCGGCCAGCCTCGCCTTCGACAGCTGCTCGGCCTGCATCTCGCGCGACTACGCGATGGCCTACATCGCCGCGCATGACGCGCTCAACGGCATCAGGCGCAGCTACGAGCCGCTCATCTTCACCAGCCTGTCGGAGCCGACGGCCGATCCCAACGCCGCCGTCGCCGCCGCGATGCGCGCCGTGTTCCGCGCCACGCTGCCCGAGTACGCGAGCGTGTACGAGAGCGCCTATACCGAGGTGCTCGGCGCGATCGCCGACGGCAGCGCCAAGACGCGCGGCGTCGCGCTCGGCGAGGCGGTCGCCGCCGCCGTGCTCGAACGCCGCGCCAACGACGGCGCCGCCAACGACAACACCCCGCCCGCCGGCTATGTGATCCCGGCCGGCACCACGCCCTCGGCCGCCGGCCGCTACGCCTTCACCACCGGCGCCACCTCGCTGGCCGTGCCCGGCTGGGGTGCGGTCACGCCGTTCGCCATCGGCTCGACCGCGACCTACGCCAGCCAGATCACCGCGCCCTACGGCGGCGACCTGACCAGCGCCGCCTACCGCGCCGACTACGAGGAAACCCGCTGCACCGGCGCCGCCGTGGCCGCGCCGGCCGGCTGCGCCACCGTGCGCGCCGACGGTGACGACGCCAAGGCCCGCTTCTGGTTCGAGAACGCGCCGACGATGTGGAACCGCATCGCCGACACCATCGCCACCGCGCGCGGACTCGACGGCGCGGCGCGCATCCGCCTGCACGCGCTCGTGAGCGTCGCGGTGGCCGACAGCCTGATCGTGTCCTACTCGGCGCAGTACGCCACCGACTTCTGGCGCCCCGAAACGGCCATCCGCTTCGCCGGGCTGGCCGACGGCTCGCTCACCGCCGACGCCGGCTGGCAGCCGCTCGGCCTCGCCGACAGCGACCGCCGCACGCCCGCCTCGCCATCGCATCCGTCCGGCGACGTGATGGCCGCCGGCGCCGCCCAGGCCGTGCTCGACAGCCTGATCGTGTCGGGCCTGCGCGGCTTCGACGTGACGAGCAGCTCGTCCACCGGCCTGACGCTGCACTACGACGACTTCGCGAGCGCCGCCCAGGCCTCGGCCGATGCGCAGGTGAAGCTCGGCTTCAACTTCCGCGCCGCCACCAGCGACAGCCTCACGGTCGGCCGCACGATCGGCAGCGCCATCGTCGCCGCGAAGATGCGCCCGCTCTGACGGCCGCCACGGACGAAAAAAAAGCCCGGCGCCTCATGACGCCGGGCTTTTTCATTCGGAGGCGGGTTCAGCCGCGCGCCGCGAGCCTGCTCTTGATCATCTGCACCGCCAGCGGCGCGAGCGACAGCACCACCACCGCCAACATCACGAGGGGCAGGTTGTTCTTGATGACCGGGATCTGGCCGAACAGATAGCCCGCGCCCACGAACAGCCCGACCCACAGACCGCCGCCCACGACCGAATAGAACTGGAAGCGGCCATGCGGCATCGCGCCCAGGCCGGCCACGAAGGGCGCGAAGGTGCGCACCAGCGGCACGAAGCGCGACACGATCAGCGTGAACGAGCCGTACTTGTCATAGAAGGCATGGGTCTTGTCGAGCGTCTCCTTCGACAGGATGCGCGACTTGCCCGAGCGGAACAGCTTCGGCCCGATCCAGCGGCCGATCCAGTAGTTGCTCGTGTTGCCGAGCACCGCCGCGACGAACAGCAGCGCGAGCAGCAGCGTCACGTCCGGCCCGCCGCCGATGCCGGCGAGCGCGCCCAGCACGAACAGGAAGGAATCGCCGGGCAGCCAGGGCGTCACGACGAGGCCCGTCTCGGCAAAGATGATGATGAACACCAGCACGTAGAGCCACACGCCGTACAGCTCCCAGAAGGCGGCGATGTGCTTGTCGAGATGGACGATGTAGTCGAAGGCTTGAACGAGTAGGTCCACGTCGGCGGGAGGGGAAGTCAGGAGGGAGCGGCGAGTTTACCGGCCGGTCGTGACGCCGGCCGGGCGCTTGCCGGTTTCTATAATCGGACGATGACAAAGCCGTCTTCCGAAGCCCTGTTTGCCGCCGGCACGCCGGCGCCCGCGTCGCCCGTGACCGCCGCCTCGACCGCGCCGGCCGATGCCTTGAGCGCTGGCGAGGCGGTGGCCGCCGCGCCCGATGCAAGCGTCGGCCAGCCCGCCCCGCGCCGCATCCTCGCCCTGCCCGACACCCTCATCTCGCAGATCGCCGCCGGCGAGGTGGTCGAGCGGCCGGCGTCGGTGGTGAAGGAGCTGGTCGAGAATGCGCTCGACGCCGGCGCGACCCGCGTCGCGATCCGGCTGGAGGAAGGCGGCGTGCGCCGCGTGCGCGTGAGCGACGACGGCCGCGGCATCACGCCCGACGATCTCGCGCTCGCGCTCACGCGCCATGCCACGTCCAAGATCGCGAGCCTCGCCGAGCTGGAATCGGTCGCGTCGCTCGGCTTTCGCGGCGAGGCGCTGGCCTCGATCGCCTCGGTCGCCAATCTGGCGCTGACCACGCGCTGCGCGAGCGCGCCGCATGCGATGCAGGTGCACAACCATCACGGCCCGCTCGAGATCGGCCCGGCCGCGAGCGCCGGCCTCGGCGCCACCGGCACGACGGTGGACGTGACCGACCTGTATTTCTCGACGCCGGCGCGGCGCAAGTTCCTCAAGAGCGAGCAGACCGAGTACGGCCATTGCGCCGAGGTGATCCGGCGCATCGCGCTGGCCCGGCCGGATGTGGAATTCACGGTCACGCACGGCGCGCGCGCGACGCTCAACTTCGCGGGCGCGAGCCGGCAGTCGCGGCTGGTGGCGGTGCTGGGCGAGGAGTTCGCGCGCAGCGTGGTCGATCTGGAAGAGGCGGCCGGCGACATCACGCTCGCGGGCGCGATCGGCCTGCCGGTCGCGGCGCGCGCGCGGGCCGACACCCAGTACTTCTACGTGAACGGGCGCTTCGTGCGCGACAAGCTGCTGTCGCACGCGGTGCGCGCCGCCTATGCCGACGTGCTGCACGGCGACCGCCAGCCGGCCTATGTGCTGGCGCTGGCGCTCGATCCGCGCCTCGTGGATGTGAACGTGCATCCGGCCAAGACCGAGGTGCGCTTCCGCGACGGGCGGGCGGTGCATCAGTTCGTGTTCCACGCCGTGCAGCGGGCACTGGCGCGGCCGGCGGGGGCGCTGGCCTCGGGCGGGCTGCTCGGCAGCGCGGTCGCGCGCGCAACAGGTGCGACGGGGATGGGCGCGGAGACGGCGACCGGCGCTCCCGGCTTGGCCGACAGGGCAAGCCCGCATGACGCCCACGCCGCGCGCGGCAATCCGCCAAGCCTCGCGCCCGCGTCACGACCGGGCGATGCCGCGCGCGACGCCGACGCACCGCGTCCGGTTCCGACCGCCGCCCAGGCGCCACTCGACCTGCAATCCCTCGCGGCGCGTCTGCCGCAGCGCTCCGGCGTGGCCGAGCGCGCCGCCTTCGCCAACCCGCCGATGCCGTGGCGCGCCGCGCCGTCCGGCTCGCCCGACCCGATGGGCCTCGGCCGCGCGCCGGCCCGAACCGGCTTGGCCGCCGAACCGCCCGCGCGCTATCTGGCGCGCGCCGACGGCGAGGACCGGGACCGCGCCGCACTCCCGCTCTCGGCGGCGAACTCGCAGCCGCCGGCAAGCCCCGCCGATACCGACCTCGCCGCGCCGGCATCGCCACGTCCGGCCGCCGCTCAGACCCAGCCGCTCGGCCACGCCCTCGCCCAGCTGCACGGCGTGTACGTGCTGGCCCAGAACGCCGACGGTCTCGTGCTGGTGGACATGCACGCCGCCCACGAACGCGCCGTGTACGAGCGGCTCAAGGCCTCGCTCGCGCAGTCGGCGCTACCGGTGCAGCGGCTGCTGATTCCGGCCACCTTCTTCGCGTCGGAAGTCGAGATCGGCACCGCGCACGAATCGCGCGCGACGCTCGAACAGCTCGGCTTCGAGCTCGATCAGGTCTCGCCCACCACGCTCGCGGTGCGCACCGTGCCCGCCCTGCTGCGCGATGCCGACGCCACCGCCCTCGCCCGCGCCGTGCTGCGCGACCTGGCCGAGACCGGCGGCTCGCGCCTGCTGGCCGAACGCCAGAACGAACTGCTCGCCACGATGGCCTGCCACGGCGCGGTGCGCGCCAACCGCCGCCTGAGCCTGGAGGAAATGAACGCCCTGCTGCGCGAGATGGAAGCCACCGAGCGCGCCGACGAATGCAACCACGGCCGCCCGACCTGGGTGCAGCTCGGCATGGGCGACCTCGACCGGCTGTTCCTGCGCGGGCGCTGAGCCCGCGCACCGGCATCGCGCTCAGGCCGGAAAGGCCTGGGCGATGCGCACGCCCACCTTGTGATGCACGTTCGGCTGGGCCGTGAAGCTCACGTTCGAGCGCGCCTCGAACAGCACGACGATGTCGGAGCCGCCGAACTGGAAGTACGAGATCTCCTCGCCCTTGCGCAGCGTCGCGCCCACCTCGGCCGTCAGCACGACCGACGACACCTGCGCCATCCCGATCGGCAGCACCGCGACCAGCCCGATCGGCGAGTCGATCACGACCAGGCCGCGCGCCTGGGCGAACTGATAGCCCGTGCCGTCCTCGGCATCGAAGCTGCGCACCGGACGCAGACGGCGCGCCCCCTCCGCATCCCCCGCGATCGGCTCCGACACCACGTCCAGATAGACCTGGCCCGGAATCACCCGCGCCTCGACCACGGTGCCGCCCACGGGCGCGTGCTGACGGTGGTAGTCGGTCGTGTTCAGGAAGGCGTGCATGAACATGCCGTTCGTGAAACGGTCCCGGTAGGGGCTGCCCGCGAGCAGTTCGCTCACCTGCCAATGCAGGTTCTTCACGGTCACGCCGGAATCGGGCCGGATTTCCCACTGGCCGGCGAAAGTGGAATCGGCCGGCGAAACGATGACCGAATCATCGGCAATCGCCGCGATCGGACGACGACCCGGTTTGAAATTGCGGGCAAAAAACTGATTGAAAGTCTTCCAGCCACCGTGCGGGACGATGTAATCGTCCATGTTGTAATTTGGCGAAGCGCGGAAACTGGCCAGGGATTCGGGCGTGAGCGATTCCGGCGTATCGAGAAACTTCCCGAGCGCCCGGGCGTATTGCACCATCCAGGCTGACAGCGGCGTGAGCGGCGCGGCGGTTTCGTGCGGCACGACACGGTTCTGCAATTCGCGCACCGAAGGCTGGTCGAGCACGAAATAGAACTTGCAGATGTGGTTGTAGACCTTGCGTCCCGGCTCGTCCTCCGACGGCACCCAGTGGAGCAGATCGTCGATCCAGAAGTAGTAGTCGGCCAGGGCGCGGATGTCGGCCATCTCGGGGATGTTGGCCCGCTGCGCGCTTTCGATCGCGATGGCGAAGCGGTTATGCCAGCCGTACTTTTCGACCAGACCGATGAGTTCCCGAACCACTTCGCTGCGGATTTGACGCTGCTGTCTGTCCATTGCCATTTTCTCCTCCGGTCGATGCCGGACCGTTGCCTTTCATGAATGGAAGCGACGATTCCATTTCCAGCGCGGGAAAGACCGGGCATTGATTGGCAATCACGCCATGTCCGGCGACGCACCGGAGTCGCAATCCGGGCTGGCATTTATGCATGCAATCGCGGCAGGCGGGTTCGCCATACGGTTACCGCAGCCGCCCCGCCGATCTTGTTACCGGCGAGCATTCCGGAGGGCAATTCGGCGAGGTAAAGCCCCGACCGGATGGCAGGCAGGCCCAATTGCCGGGTGATGAATTCACCCGAATCGACGACAATCATCTCGGCAATTGAAAGCCGAATGGAATTTCGCCTTCGGGATGCCCTGCCGGCCCGGCATTGCGCCCCGAGGCTGACCGGCAGCGACGCGGCCGGCGCAGAATCTCCCGCCCGACGACCGACGCTCCCGCCCATGCCTCCAGGCTTCGCCCCGCGCCTCGCGCACGCCCTGACCGCCCTGCTCCTGCTCGTCTGGCTGACCTGCGCCACCGTGCCGCTCCACGCGGTCGAACGTGCCGCCGGGCATGAAGCGGCCACCAGCCCCCAGGCCGCGCACATCGACGCGGTGCTCGACGCCTCGCGCGAACAGCTCGACGCGATCCAGAAGCGCCTCGCCGACAGCGAACTCGACGACAACGACCTCGCCCGCCTGCGCGATGACGCGCTCGCCCTCCAGCAACGCGCCGATCAGACCGCCAGCACGCTCGCGCCCCAGCTCGACGGCGTGAAGGCCCGCCTCGCCGAACTCGGCCCCGCGCCCGACGGCAAGGCGGTGACGCCCGAGGCCGCCGACATCGCGGCCCAGCGCAAGGCGCTCAACCGCGACAGCGGCACGCTCGACGCCCAGCTCAAGCTCGCGCGCCTGCTCGGCGTCGAAGCGGAGCAGGCGGCCAACCGCATCTCCGACCTGCGCCGCGTGCGCTTCCAGGCCGCGCTCGGCGCGCGCACCGCGTCCATCGTCGCGCCCGCGTTCTGGATCGAGCTGGCCGGCAACCTGCCGCGCGACCTCGGGCGGCTCTGGCCGCTGCGCACCGAGCTGGAGGACGCCGTCGCGCTGGCGCCGGGCTGGGTCTGGCCGGCGGTGCTGACGCTGCTGGTCGCGCTCGGCGCGGCGCGCTGGTGGCTCGGGCGCTGGCTCATGCGGCTGACGGCGGCGCGCGTGCCGGCCGGCCGTCTGCGGCGCTCGGCGCTGGCGGCGGCGCTGGCGCTGCTGGGCACGCTCGCGCCGGGGCTGATGGGGCTGGTCGTCCACGTCGGCTTCGACGCGACCGGCCGGCTCTCCGACGCCACCGAGGCGCTGCTCGGCGGCCTCGTTGGCGTGGTGTTCTTCGGCGGCTACGTGGCCGGGCTCGGCCATGCGCTGCTGTCGCCGGACCGGCCGTCCTGGCGCCTGCCGCCGCTGGCCGACTCGACCGCGCTGCGCATGCGCGTCTATCCGCGCCTGCTCGGTACCGTGGTGGTGGTCGGCTGGCTCGGCGAAAAGCTCGCCACCACGGTGAGCGCGACCCTCAGCACCTCGGTCGCGTGGAACTGCATCTACGGCCTCGTGCTCGCGCTGATGATGGGCAGCGCCCTCGTGCGGCTCGAACGCCTGCGGCGCGAGGCGCTGGCCGATCCCGAGCAGCCCGATCCGGTGCCGCGTCCGACCTGGCTCGTGCTGCTCGTGGGCGCGGCCTGGGTGGCGCTGATCGCGAGCATCGCCAGCTTCCTGGTCGGCTACGTGGCGCTCGGCGCCTTCATCACGCGCCAGGTGGCGTGGGTGGCGATCGTCGGCACCACCACCTATCTGCTGCTCGCGCTCGTGGACGACGCCTGCATGGGCCTCGTCGCCGACCGCGCCCGGCGTCTTGCCGAGGCGCGCGCCGAGGCCGACGCCCCCGCGCCCGCCCACGCCGGCCATCCGCCGGGCAACGCTCCGACCGGCGATCCGCCGGGCGACTCGCCCACCGCCGCGCGCCAGATCGCGGTGCTCGCCTCGGGCCTGATCCGGCTCACGCTGCTGCTGTTCGCCATCGTGAGCGTGCTCGCGCCCTTCGGCGCCGGCCCCGACGAGCTGATGCAGCGCGGCGCCCAGCTGCGCGAAGGGCTGTCGGTGGGCGAGATCAATCTCAGCCCCTTCGCCGTGCTGCGCGCGCTGCTGGTGTTCGCGGCCGGCATGTTCGCGGTGCGCATCGCGCGCCAGTGGCTGGCCGAGCGCTTCCTGCCGACCACGCAGGTGGACGCGGGCATGCGCGCCTCGATGGTGTCGCTGCTCGGCTATGCGGGCGGCGTGTTCGCCTTCGCGCTCGGCCTGTCCGCCGTGGGCCTGAGCCTCGACCGCATCGCCTGGGTGGCGAGCGCGCTGTCGGTCGGCATCGGCTTCGGCCTGCAGGCGGTGGTGCAGAACTTCGTCTCGGGCCTGATCCTGCTGGCCGAGCGGCCGGTGAAGGTGGGCGACTGGGTCGCGCTCGGCGCGGTCGAGGGCGACATCCGGCGCATCAACGTGCGCGCCACCGAAATCCAGATGGGCGACCGCTCGACGGTCATCGTCCCGAACTCCGAGTTCATCACCAAGACGGTCCGCAACATCACGCACGCCAACCCGCTCGGCCTCGTGCAGATCAAGCTGCCGATGCCGCTCGACAGCGACACCGCGCGCGTGCGCCAGCTCATGCTCGACGCCTTCGGCGCGCATGAATCGGTGCTCGACGCGCCGGCGCCCAACGTGTTTCTCGACGGCATCGAGGCCGGGATGCTGATGTTCAACGCGACCGGCTTCGTCGCCTCGCCGCGCGACAGCTATGGCGTGCGCAGCGCGCTGCTGTTCGACATCCTCGGCCGGCTGCGCGCTGCCGGCATCACGGTGAGCAAGGCGCCGACGATGGTGCTGCGCGAGCCGTCGCAGGCCATGCCGCCCCAGGTCGTCCAACCCCTTCCGCCCGCGCCTGCCGCCTGACCCGCCATGGAAACCCGCTGGCTCGAAGACTTCGTGAGCCTCGCCGAGACGCGCTCGTTCTCGCGCTCGGCCGAGCTGCGCCATGTCACGCAACCCGCCTTCTCGCGCCGCATCCAGGCGCTTGAAGCCTGGGCCGGCGCCGATCTGGTGGACCGCTCGCAATACCCCACGCGCCTGACGCCCGCCGGCGAAACCTTCCTCGCCCAGGCGATGGAAATCCTCGGCACGGTGCAGACCACGCGCAACCTCATGCGCGCGCATCACGAGGCGGCGCGCGACATGGTCGAGTTCGCGGTGCCGCACACGCTGGCCTTCGCCTTCTTTCCCAACTGGCTGTCGGGCTTGCGCCGTGACTTCGGCGCGCTGCGCAGCCGGCTCATCGCGCTCAACGTGCATGACGCGGTGATGCGGCTGGTGGAAGGTGGCTGCGACCTGCTCATCGCCTACCACCATCCGTCGCAGCCGATCGAGCTGCGCGCCGACGAGTACGAGATGCTCACGCTCGGCCGCGAGACGGTCGCGCCCTATGCCCGACCCGACCGCGACGGCCGGCCGCTGTTCACGCTGCCGCATGAAGGCGCATCGCCGCTGCCGCTTCTGGCCTATGCCTCGGGCGCCTATCTGGCGCGCATCGTGGGCCAGATCCTCGCCGCCGCGCCGCCGCAGCAGCTCGACCCGATCTACGAGACCGACATGGCCGAGGGCCTGAAGGCGATGGCGCTCGAAGGTCACGGCCTCGCCTTCCTGCCCGCGAGCGCGGTGCGGCGCGAGCTGCGGTCGCGCCGGCTGGTGCGCGCCGCGCCCGAGGGGCAGTTCGAGCTGACGATGGACATCCGCATCTATCGCGCGCGGCCGGGCAACGGGCGCGGGGCGGCGAAGCCGGTGGCGGAGGCGCTGTGGCAGCAGCTCGCGACGGGTACGCGGCCAACAGGCGCCAAGGCGGGCCGGCCGGGCTGACGGCTTGCGGCTTGCGGCAACGCCGCCTGCCTCCACAGCCTTCAGCCAAGGTTATGCATTTGCCGCATGACCTCCGGCCAAAACGGAATTGGCCGGCGCGCGGGGTCGCCACCTACAGTGGCCTCACCCCAACCAACGCGCAGCAGCCATGAAAGCCAACGCCACCCGTCGCGAGCACGACTTCCTCGGCGAGAAGGACATTCCCGTCACCGCCTACTGGGGCGTGCACAGCGCCCGCGCCGTCGAGAACTTCCCGATCTCGGGCCAGACTCTCGCCGACTGGCCCGATCTCGTGAAAGCGCTTGCAATGGTCAAGAAGGCCGCCGCCCGCGCCAACCTCGCCTTCGGCGTCATCGACGCGACGCGGGCCGGCGCGATCGGCCTGGCCTGCGACGACATCATCGGCGGCGAGCTGCTCGACCAGTTCGTCGTGGACGTGATCCAGGGTGGCGCCGGCACCTCGTCGAACATGAACGCGAACGAGGTCATCGCCAACCGCGCGCTCGAACGTCTCGGTCACGACTTCGGCCGCTACGACGTGCTGCATCCCAACGACCACGTCAACGCCTCGCAGAGCACCAACGACGTGTACCCGACCGCGCTGCGCCTCGCCGCCTGGTTCGGCATCGAGAAGCTGCTGGCCGCGATGGCGCCGCTGCGCGAAAGCTTCGAGCGCAAGGCGGCGGAATTCGCCGACGTGCTCAAGATCGGCCGCACGCAGTTGCAGGACGCGGTGCCGATGACGCTGGGCCAGGAGTTCTCGGCCTTCGCGGTCATGCTCAAGGAGGACGAGCAGCGGCTGCGCGAGGCGCGCGCGCTGATCGTCGAGGTGAACCTCGGCGCGACCGCGATCGGCACCGGCCTCAACGCGCCGGCCGGCTATGCCGAGGCGGTGATTCCGCTGCTGGCCGGGATCAGCGGCGTGCCGGTGGTGAAGGCCGAAAACCTCGTCGAGGCGACGCAGGACACGGGCGCCTTCGTGCAGCTGTCGGGCGTACTCAAGCGCATCGCGGTCAAGCTGTCCAAGACCTGCAACGATCTGCGCCTGCTGTCGTCCGGCCCGCAGGCGGGCTTCGGCGACATCCGCCTGCCGCCGCGCCAGGCCGGCTCGTCGATCATGCCGGGCAAGGTGAATCCGGTGATCCCGGAAGTGGTGAACCAGGTTGCCTTTGAAGTCGTGGGCAACGACATGACGATCACGATGGCGTCGGAGGCGGGCCAGCTCCAGCTCAACGCCTTCGAGCCGATCATGGGCTGGTCGCTCAACAAGAGCCTGCGCCATCTTGCAAACGCTTGCGACACGCTTCGCGAGCATTGCGTCGAGGGCATCGAGCCGAACCGCGAACTGCTGGCGAAGCGCGTGGCCGAGTCGGTCACGCTGGTGACGGCGCTCAATCCGATCATCGGCTACGAAAGCTCGGCGGCGATCGCCAAGGCTGCGCTCAAGGGCGGCGAGCCGATCGCCGACGTGGCCGAGCGTCTGGGCGTGATGAGCCGCGTCGAGATGCAGGCGCTGCTGGTGCCGGCGCGGCTCACCCAGCCGACGCGGCTCGCTCACCTCGCCTGACGGCGGCCGGCGCCGCGCGGCGCGGCGCTGGTGCCCGACCACCGCCGCCGGCATGCCGCCGCCTCAGCCCAGCACCGCCTCCACCTCGGCGATCAGCTCGTGCGAGTCGATCGGCCGCAGCAGGTAGCGCACGGCGCCGAGCTGCAGCGCGCGCAGCCGGGCGCTCTGCTCCCAGCGCGTGCTGGTGATGAGCACGAAGGGCACGTCGCGCAGATCGTCGTCGTCCTTGGCGCGGCGCAGGAAGTCGAAGCCGCTGCCGCTGCCCATGCCGACGTCGGAAATGATCAGCTCGGGCCGCTCGGCGCGCGCGAGCCGCAGGCCGTCTTCCATCGTCGCGGCGGTGCGCACGCGGTAGCCGAGCGGCGCGAGGCAGCCGACGATGATCGCGAGGTTGTCCGGCACGTCGTCCACCACGAGCACGCGCTCGCGCACGGTGGCGCAGGCGGACGTCCCGGCGGCATCCGCGCCAGCGGCGGGGCCCTCGCCCGAGGCGCGCGCGCCCGACGACCGGAGGCTGCCGCCCCGGACGTCGGGCCGACCCCAGGCCGGCGCGGGCGCGGTGCCGTGATGCGGCTGGCCGAGCCGCGCGGTGACCTTCTCGACGAAGCTGGCCGGCTCGATCGGCTTGGCGACGTAGTCGTCGAAGCCGTCGGCCATCAGGCGCTCGCGGTCGCCGAGCATGGCGAGCGCGGTCAGCGCGATGACCGGCAGGCTCGCGAGCGCCGGGTCGGCGCGCAGCTTGCGCACGAAGTCGGCGCCGCTCATGCCGGGCAGCTGGATGTCGCACAGCACGAGGTCGGGCGCGCGGGCGGCCAGCTCGGCCAGGCCGCGCTCGGCATCGGGCGCGACGCGGGTCGCGTGGCCCCAGGCGCCGAGCAGGTAGGTGAACAGCTCGGCATTGGCCGGGTTGTCCTCGATGATCAGGATGTCCGCCATGACACCGGCTCCAGGACGAGGGTGAATCGGCTGCCGCCGCCGGGCCGGCTCTCGACCTCGATGCGCCCGCCGAGCAGCTCGGCCAGCCGCGCGCTCAGATGCAGGCCGAGGCCGGTGCCGCCCGTCTTGCGACGCGGATCGCCCACCTGCGCGAAGGCACCGAACAGCCGCGCGAGATCGTCGGGCTCGATGCCGACGCCGGTGTCGCTCACGACGAAGTCGAGCCGGCCGGCGGGCGGCGGCATGTCGGCCTCCCGCGTCACCTCCTCGGGCCGACCGCTGCGCCTCAGTTCCAGCGTCACGCCGCCCTCGTCGGTGAACTTGATCGCGTTGGCCACCAGGTTGAGCAGGATCTGGTGCAGCGCGCGCCGGTCGGTGTCGAGCACGGTGGGCGTGCTCGGCAGCCTGAGCGTGAAGTCGATGCCCCGTGCCTGGGCCTGGGCGCGCAGCGAGGCGTCCACCGCCTCCAGCACTTCGTCGCAGGCAACCGGATCGCGCCGCAGCTCGACCTTGCCGGACTGGATCTTGGCCAGATCGAGCAGGTCGTTGATGAGCGACAGCAGATGCTGGGCGCTCGACTTGATGGTGCCGAGCTGGCGCTCCTGCTCGGCCGTGAGCGGCCCCGGCAGCTTCATGAGAAGGATGCCGGTGAAGCCGATGATGGGGTTGAGCGGCGTGCGCAGCTCATGGCTCATCGTCGCCAGGAAGCGGTCCTTGGCCTGGCTCGCGAGCAGCAGCTCGGCGTTCTTTTCCTGCAGGGCGCGCTCGGTGCTGCGGCGCTCGGTGGTGTCACGGATGGCGCTCATCACGAACAGGCCGCTCGGCGTCTGGAGCGGACCGAGGCTGATCTCGACCGGGAACTCGCTGCCGTCGGCGCGAAGGCCGTACAGCTCCAGTCCGGCGCCCATGTTGCGCGTGCGCGGCTGGCCGAAGTAGCCGGTGCGGTGGCCCGCATGAGCGCGCCGGTAGCGCTCGGGCAGCAGGGTCTCGATGGTGGCGCCGATCATCGCGCGCCGGTCGTGGCCGAACATGCGCTCGGCATGGCCGTTGAACAGCACGATGCGGCCGAACTCGTTGACGATGACCGTCGGGTCGGGCACCGACTCCAGCAGGTCGCGGTAGCGCGCGTCGATGAACTCGGCGTCACGGCGCACGCGGGCCTCGGTGTTGTCGCGCAGCGTGCCGATGTAGTGGGTAATGCGCCCGCGCTCGTCGGCCACCGTGCTGAAGCTGGCCTCGACCGCGAGCAGCATGCCGTCGCGGTGGCGACGCACGAGGCTGGTGGCGAACTGGCCCCGCACCGCGATCTCGGTGAACAGCGCCGCATGCTCGTCGCGCCGGTCGGGCGGCACGATCAGCTCGGCGAGGGGGCGACCGAGCGCCTCCTCCTCGTCGTAGCCGAAGGTGCGCACCGCGCCCGGACTCCACAGCTGGACACGCCCTCCGGAGTCGAGCGCGATATGCGCATCGACCGAGGCATCGACGAACAGGCCCGCCAACGCGGTGGCAGGCAATCCGGTGCGGGCAACGGGCATGACGCGACTCCGTGCGGATAACGGCGGCTGGTAAATGACGCGCAATTTGCGGCCCGACCGCAGCGACAGTTGGTAACAACCCCGGCCCGACCCGGGGCTTGGCCGGCCGGCTGCGCGCCGGCCGGGCCGCGGCAGCCGCCCGGCGCCCATCGCCACACCGGACCCGCTTCGTAGAATGGCCCGACCTCCTCCCCGCAAAGAGCACGCATGCAACGTCGCCGATTTCTCCAGAGCCTCGCCGCCGGCCTCGCGCTGCCGCTGCCGGCCGCCCGCGCCGCCGATGCCGACGAGCGCCTGCGCATCGGCATCGCCGCCGACATCACCACCTTCGATCCGCACTGGCTCAACACCGCGCCCAACCTGTCGGCGCATGGCCATGTGTTCGAGGCGCTCACGCGCAACGACAACGACGCGCGCGTCGTGCCTGCGCTGGCCCAGTCGTGGAAGACGCTCGACGCCCACACCTGGGAGTTCAGGCTCAAGCCCGGCGTGCGCTTCCACGACGGCAGCGAACTCACGGCCGACGACGTGGTGTTCAGCCTGGAGCGGCCCAACACCCTCACCGGCTCGCCCGGCCCGTTCACGAGCGCGACGCGGCAGATCGCCGAGAAGACGGCGGTCGACAAGCTGACGGTACGCATCCGCACCCGCGAGCCCAACTACGCGCCGCTCACCATCGACCTCAACAGCATCTACATCGTCAGCAGGCGCGCCGCCGCCAAGGCCGACGAGGCGGCGTTCTCGCACGGCGGCGCGGCCATCGGCACCGGGCCGTACAAGCTCGCGCGCTTCACGCCCGGCGAGGGCGCCGAGCTGGAAGCCTTCGCCGGCTACCACGGCGCGAAGCCGGCCTTCGGCAAGGTGACGATGCGCCCGCTCACCAATGACGCCGCGCGCGTCGCCGCGCTCATGGCCGGCGACGTCGGCGCGATCGAAAGCCCGCCCACCGCCGACCTCGCGCGGCTGGGCAAGGACGCGCGCTTTCGCGTCGAGCAGAAGGTGTCGTGGCGCACCCTCTTCCTGCATCTCGACCAGGGCCGCGAGCAGACACCCTTCATCACGGCCAAGGACGGCAAGCCGCTTCCGACCAATCCACTGCGCGACGTGCGCGTGCGGCGCGCGATCTCGATGGCGATCAACCGCGCGGCGATCGTGTCGCGGGTGATGGAAGGCAATGCGGTGGCGGCCGGCAATCTGGTGTCGCCGCCGATCTTCGGCCACGACCCGGCGCTCAAGCCCGAGGCCTTCGACGCCGAGGGCGCGAAGAAGCTGCTTTCCGAATCCGGGTTTGCCGACGGGTTCGCGCTCACGCTGCATGGCCCGGCCGACCGCTACATCAACGACGACCAGATCCTCCAAGCCGTCGCCCAGATGCTGGCCCGCATCGGCATCGCGACCAGGGTGCAGACCTACCCCGCATCGGCCTACTTCCAGCGCATGCGCAACGGCGAGTTCTCGGTCGCGCTGCTCGGCTGGGGCTCGCAGTCGGGCGACCTCGCGCTGCGCTCGCTGCTCATGACGCCCGACGCCAACGCCGGCTGGGGCGCCTGGAACTGGGGCAGGTACAGCAGCGCCGAACTCGACGCCGCCGTGAAGAAGGCGCTCACCACGCTCGACCCGGCCGCGCGCGAAGCCGCGTCGCGCGCCGCGATGGGCATCGCGATGAAGGACGTCGCCGCCGTGCCGCTGCATCACCAGCTCGCGAGCTGGGGCACGCGGCGCGAGCTGCGCTATGCCGCGCGTACCGACGAATTCACCTTCGCCTTCGACTTCGTGCGGGGCTGAGATGCGTCCGCCGCTTCCCTTCATGCCGCGCGCGGGCCGACGCGCGCCTCAAGGTTCATCGTCCGCGCTCGCCGGGCCCTCGGTACCCCTCGCGGCCTCCGCGCCGCCGGCCCGAGGCCTGCGCGCCACGCTGGTGGCCGGACTGATCGTCGGGCTGCTCGCCGCCTGCGCACCGGCCCCGGCACCCGTGGCCGACCACGGCGCCACCGGCCCGCACCACGCCCCCGCCGACGACGCCCATCCGCCCGCCGACATCGCCGCCCTGCCCGAGCTGCGCTTCCTCGGCGAGTTCGACCTGCCCTCGGGCCTGGTGGACGGCATGCCGGTCGGCGGCCTGTCGGGCATCGACTACGACGCCGCGCGCGACCGCTGGGTACTCGTCAGCGACGACCGGAGCAAGCGCGCGCCGGCCCGCTTCCTCACCGCGCGCATCGGCTGGACCGAAGCCCTCGGCCTCGACGTGAAGATCGAGCACGCGACCGTGCTGCTGCGGCCCGACGGCCAGCCCTACACACCCAACGCGATAGATCCCGAATCGATCCGCATGCTGCCCGACGGCGACGGCGTGCTGGTCGCAAGCGAAGGCCTGAGGCTGCGCACGCCGCGCCGCAGCTTCATCGATCCGTCCCTCGTCATCCATGAACTCGACGGCCGGCATCGAGCCGCCTTCGAACTGCCCGCCAACTTCACCTGCGCGCCGTTGGCCGGGCCACGTTCCAACGCGGTGTTCGAGGGCACGGCCGTCACGCCGGACGGCCGTTCGCTCTGGGCCTCGCTCGAAGCGCCGCTGCTGGAGGACGACGACAACGCCACCCCCGAGCGCGGCAGCTGGCTGCGCTTCACGCGCTTCGACCTGGTCACGCGCAAGCCGGTCGGCCAGGTGGTCTATCCGCTGTCGCCGCTGCCCGCGAGCCCGTGGTTCGGACTCGACGGCGGCGACTTGTTCCCGTCCATCGGCGTGAGCGAGATCGCCGCGCTCGATGCCGATCGGCTGATCGTGCTGGAGCGCAGCTTCGTGCTCGGCCACGGCTTCATGAACCGGCTGTTCCTGGCCGACACCCGCCGTGCCAGCGACACCCTCGCCCTGCCCTCGCTCATGGGCGCTCAGTTCGAACCGACGCCCAAGCAACTGCTGCTCGACCTCGATCGCCTGCCCGTCTCGCACGAGAACCTCGAAGGCATCGCCATCGGCCCGCGCGTGAAGCGGACCGATGGCAGCCTCGGCGGGCGACTGGTCGTGCTGGTGGCCGACGACAACTTCGTCGGCATGCTGCGCAACCAGTTCCTCGCCTTCGAACTGGTCGAACACGCAGCGGAGCGCTGACCCCGCCCGGGCCGGCGTCAGATCAACGGCGTGACGGGCTTGCCGCTCGTCACCGACGGCGTCTCGTCGCCGAGCGACGAGGTCGAACCGCCGATCACGGCCGAGGCATCGCTCGACGGCGACGTGGCGCGGCCGATGCCGGTCGTGCCGCCGGTCGGGCCGATGCCGGTCGCGCCGCTGCTGGTGGAGCCGCCGAGAGTGTTGCCGGCGATGCTGGCCGGATCCGTCGCGGCGCGCGTGCCGTAGCTCGAGTCACCGCTGCGGCCGTCCGGATAGCCCGTCGGCACGCCGCCGACCGCGCCGCCGGCGGTCATGCCGGTCGTGTTGACGCCGCCCACGCTGTAGAAGCTGTCGATGTCCTTCGACCAGGTCGGATCGGCCATCGACGGCCAGTGGTCCTTGTCGAAGCCGGGCGCGTCCTTCAGGCGGTCCTTGCTCGCATCGAGACGGAAGCACTTCGCGGTCGTGTCGAGCACCAGCGCCGACCAGGGCACGGCAAACAGCTTTTCGCCCAGCGTCAGGAAACCGCCGAACGACAGCACCGCATAGGCAATACGCCCGCCCGGCACGTCCAGCATGATTTCCTTGATGTCGCCGAGCTTCTCGTCCTGATGGTTGTACACGTCATTGCCGAGCAGGGTGTCGGCGCCCATCAGACGCGGCCCGGGGCCTTGCGACAGCTCGCCGGCGTACATCCCGTAGCGGTCGCGCGTCAGATAGTTGTTCGCGGTGATGGTGTCCATCTCGTCTCCCTTTCGCGTCGATGAATGAAGCGCGCCGGCACACGGCGCGTGAAGGCACTGTGCGCGGCGCGCGGGCGGCGGTCGGTCAGGCGCGGGCGGGGCTGCATGACGGTGCGCGGGAAGGCTCGGGTAGGCGCGAGCCGACAGCAAACTGCCCGATTGCGGTGCATCGAGCCGCATTCCCTTGCCGATCAAGCACTTGGCTCGCTTCTCAAGCTGTTATCCACATGCTTGGGCACATTTTCTGTGGGTAAACCCGAAGCATCGGACACGGCCCGGAACCGCCCAGACGTCTGCCTCGAAGCCGATCACTGGGCACAAAAGGCTTGTGGATCAATGGCTTGGCTTGCTTGTCACGCGCTTGTCAACAGGCCTGCCAACATTTCCTGTGGACATTCGGGCCGATCCGCCCTGTGGATAACAGTGGACAACCCGGCCCCGACCGCGCTCGCCGAGCGTGCTGCGCGTTTTCGCGCCGGAAAGTCGGTTTCCGTTTTGCGTCAATGGTTTGGCGAAGCTGTGCGCCCGCTTCCCACGGCTTGCCCACAGGCCTCTTCACAATTTCTGTGGATAGCTTCGATGCACCGCGACGGCGCGACGGCTTGGGCTTGCTTATTGCACTCAAGCTTGCATACAAGTTTTTCCGGAGCCGCCGATGCCGTTCATCGAAGTCCCCGCCCTGCCCGAGCCGATGCGGCTCGATCCCGCGCGCAGCGCCGTCGTCATCATCGACATGCAGCGCGACTTCCTGGAACCGGGCGGCTTCGGCGAGACGCTCGGCAATGACGTGTCGCTGCTGCGCCGCGCGGTGGAACCCTGCCGCGCCCTGCTGGCGGCGGCGCGCGCGGCCGGCATGCTCGTCATCCACACCCGCGAGGGCCACCGGCCCGACCTGAGCGACGCGCCGCCGGCCAAGGTGATGCGCGGCAATCCGGTGCTGCGCATCGGCGACATGGGGCCGATGGGCCGCATCCTCGTGCGCGGCGAGATGGGCCACGACCTCATCGACGAGCTCTATCCCGAGGGCGACGAGCCGGTCATCGACAAGCCGGGCAAGGGCGCGTTCTGGGCCACCGACCTGCATTCGCTGCTCATCAACCGGGGCATCGAGTCGCTGATCGTGTGCGGCGTGACGACCGAGGTCTGTGTGCACACGACGGTGCGCGAGGCCAACGACCGCGGCTACCGCTGCCTCGTGCCCGGCGATTGCTGCGCCAGCTACATCCCCGAGTTCCATGAAGTGGGGCTGCGCATGATCGCGGCCCAGGGCGGCATCTTCGGCTGGGTGTGCGAGAGCGCCGACCTCGTCGCCGCGCTCGACGCCGCGCCGCTGCGCGCGGCGGCCTGACGCCTTCACTGCTTTCCCGGGCGGCGCGACGCAACGCCGCCTTCTCCGTCGCAGCACCGGCCCGACCGCAGGCCGCTCCTCAACAACAGCAGGAGGGAAGCATGTCCGCATCCACTACCCCCACCGCCGCGCCGCCCGGCTTCACGCCGAAGCTCTGGGTGCCCGGCGACTGGAACGCCTTCTTCGGCTTCGGCACCAACATCCTCGTGAACATGCTGGTGCTCACGGGCCTGCTGCGCTTCGTGCTGAAGATGCCCGACGAACTCGTGTTCGGCCGCATCCTGCCCGCCGTCGGCCTGATGATGGCCCTGAGCACCGGCTACTACGCCTGGCTCGCGTACCGGCTCGCCAGGCGCACCGGCCGCAGCGACGTCTGCGCCCTGCCCTCGGGTATCAGCGTGCCGCACATGTTCGTGGTGGTGTTCGTGATCATGCTGCCGATCGCGCTCAAGACCGGCGACCCGGTGCGCGGCTGGGAGGCGGGCCTGACCTGGGTGTTCGTGCAGAGCTTCGTGCTGATGGCGGGCGGCTTCGTCGCCCCGGTCATCCGGCGCATCACGCCGCGCGCGGCGCTGCTCGGCACGCTCGCGGGCGTGTCGGTGGCCTTCATTTCGGTGCGGCCGGCGCTGGAGATGTTCATGACGCCGGTGATCGGCGTGGTGTGCTTCGCGATCATCGTGGCGAGCTGGTTCGGCGGCGTGCGCTGGTTCAAGGGCGTGCCGGCGGGGCTGGTGGCCATCGTCGTGGGCAGCGCGATCGCCTGGGGCAGCACGTTCACGGGCCACGCGGTCGGCGGCATGAGCCTCGCCAAGCTGGGCGACGCGGTGGCGAACTTCGGCTTCGCGGTGCCGTTGCCGGCCTTCAACCATGTGTTCTCGGGCTTCGAGTTCCTCGGCGTCATCCTGGTCACCGCGATCCCGTTCGGCATCTACGACCTCGTCGAGGCGATGGACAACGTCGAGAGCGCGGCCGTCGGCGGCGACAGCTATCCGACCACGCGCGTGCTGACGGCCGACGGTGTCATCAGCCTCGTCGGCTGCCTGATGGGCAACCCGTTCATCAACGCGGTGTACATCGGCCATCCGGGCTGGAAGGCGATGGGCGGGCGCATCGGCTATTCGGCGGCGGTGGGCGCGATGGTGATCGTGCTGAGCTGGTTCGGCGTGATCGCGCTGCTGATGGCGCTGGTGCCGGTGGTGGCGATCTCGCCGATCCTGCTCTACATCGGCATGCTCATCGGCGCCCAGGCCTTCCAGGAGACGCCCAAGGTGCATGCGCCGGCGATCGTGCTGGCGCTGGTGCCCCACCTCGCGGCCTGGGGCAAGCTCCAGATCGACAACGCGCTCGGCGCGGCGGGCACGAGCGCGGCGGCCGTCGGGCTCGACAAGCTCGGGCAGGTCGGCGTGCTGTACGAGGGGCTGGCGGTGCTCGGCGGCGGCGCCATCCTCGGCGGGCTGGTGCTGGGCGCGATCGCCACCTTCATCATCGACCGCAAGTGGACCCGGGCCGCCGCGTTCGCGGGCGCGGGAGCGCTGCTCACGTTCTTCGGCTTCATGCACGGCGAGGCGATCGGCATCGGCCAGTCGCCGGGCGTGGCGCTGGCCTATCTGGGCGTGGGCGCGGTGCTGCTCGCGGCCGGCCGCATGGCGGCGCCCGCGCCGGCCGCCGGCTCGGCGGTGGGTGGCGACATCACGCCGCTGCACGAAGCCGCCTGAGCGGCGCCTCCCGCTACCTGGCCGGGAGCGGCCGCGCCGGCCGTGGCACCGGGCCTCGCGTGCGCCGGCCATGCAAAAAGAAAAGGCCGCGCCGGAATCGCTCTGGCGCGGCCAAGTCGGCTGGGCTTGCAACCGTCCGACAGGAGAAAACCACGCAGGGCGTGGTCAAGGCAGAAGGGTGGGCGCGGATCTCAATCGAAGGCGAGTTCGGCCCGCTGGCGGTGCCAGCGGGCAAGGCCGCGCTGCTCGCCGGTGAGCGCCATCTCGTCCAGCAATTCGAGCTGGCTGCCGACGTGCGACAGGCAGCGCTCGCGCCAGGGCGGCGGCAGGGCGGCGTCGGTGGCGCTGTCGAGCAGGACACGCACGGTGTGCTCGGCGGCTTCCCAATCCCCCACATGGCCACGCTGGGCGAGGAAGGCTCCCATGCGCACGAACTGCTCGATCATGTCCGGGTACTCCGGATGCAGGGCGCAGCGCACGCGCATCGCCGTGTAGCTCCATTTGCCGCGCGGGCTGAGCTTGCAGAAGTAGTGCATCCGACACCTCGTCCAGATCGCTTCAAGATGAGAACGATTATCAATACATAGCCAACACACCGCAAGTGGGTTTAGAGTTTTATTTGAGATTAATTCTCATTTAACCAACTCATGCCGTCCGGCGCGACGGCATTCCCACCTGCGGAGAACTGCAATGAGCGTGACCATCGTGTACGGCTCGGACGGCGGCAACACGACCAAGCTGGCCAAGAAGATCGCCAGCAAGACCAGCGGCAAGGCCATCGACATCAAGAAGGCGACCGCCGCCGATTTCGAGAACTGCTCGCTGCTCATCCTCGGCTGCCCGACCTATGGCGACGGCGATCTGCAGACCGACTGGCAGGACCACCTCGGCACGCTCGAGGAGGCCGACCTCGACGGCAAGCGGGTCGCGATCTTCGGCGCGGGCGACCAGATGAACTACCCGGAGTCCTTCGTCGATGCGATCGGCATCCTCTACGACGTGGTGGCGGACAAGGGCGCGAACGTGGTCGGTTTCACCGACACGGCGGGCTATGACTTCACGGGCTCGGCGGCGCTGCGCGACGGGAAGTTCGTCGGCCTCGCGCTCGACGAGGACAACCAGGCCGGCAAGTCGGAGAAGCGCATCACGGAATGGCTGGCGCAGATCCGCTGAGGCCGGCGCCTGCCGGCGCGGCATGCGGCACCGGGCGGGCACGGCCGGCGCGTCGGTCTCAGGCCTCGTCGGCCAGCGCCAGCGCCGCTGCATGGCCGGCGCCCGCCTCCAGCCGCCAGGCCCGGAAGCGCCGCGGCGCGCCCGGCCAGCGCAGGTCATAGCCGCCATCGGCGCGCGGCAGCGCGCAATGCGCGGTCAGCCCGGCCGACAGCCCCCGGCCGTCGGCCTTGACCACCGCCTCCTTGCCGGCCCAGATCGCGAAGAAGGCCGCGACGTCGGCGCCCTCGCCGCAGGCCGCGCGCTCGTCGGGATGGAAGGCATGGGCGGCGAGCCGGCCGAGCGAAGCGCGCGGCGCGATGCGTTCCACGTCCACGCCCACCTCGCCCGCCGTCGAGAGCGCGACCAGCGCGCGCGCGCCCGAATGCGAGACGTTGAAATGCAGGCCGCCGCTGGCCCCGGACGGCGGCAGCGCCACGGCGCCAGCGCCGGACAGCGTCGCCGGATGGAGCGCCGGCTTGCCGTGCGCGCCGGTCACGAAGCCGATCGCGCGCGGATCACAGCCGAGCCGCTCGCCGAGCAGCCGCCGCAATGCCGCGCGCGCGACGAGAAAGCGCAGGCGGTCCGCCGGCTGGCGCAGCCGCAGCAGCCGCGCATGCTCGGCCTCGTTCAGCAGCGCCCAGTCGGGCGAGGCAAGGAGGCGGGGATCGGCCGGCGCGGCGGCGGGCAGCAGCCCGGCGGCGGCGGCGGAAAGGTCGATGTCGAGGCAATGCACCTCGACGCCGGCGGGGACGCCGGCCGGCAGCGCGAGCGGCCGGCCGTGCGAGAGCGGGAAATCAGGCACGCGCCTTGAGCAGGGGCTTGCCGAACAGGATCTTGGAGATCTTGCTGCGCTTGTCCATGAGGTCGGCCAGCGTGTACTTGTCGAGCACCGCGTAGAAGGCCTCGACCGCCTCGCCGAACACGTCGCGCATGCCGCAGGCCTTGATGATCGGGCAGGTATTGCTGGCCTTGTCGAAGCACTCGGCGGGCAGCGGCGCGCCTTCGGTGCTGCGGATGAGTTCGCCGACGACGATGCTCGACGGCTCCCAGGTGAGTTCCAGGCCACCGCCCTTGCCGCGCACGCTCGTGATCCAGCCGTGGCGCGCCAGGTGGTGCACGACCTTCATCAGATGGTTTTCCGACACGCCGAAGGCGGTTGCGATCTCGGCGATGGTGGCGCGGCGAAGCGGGTCCGTGGCCAGATAGATGAGGACGCGGATGCTGTAATCGGTGAAGTTCGTAAGTTTCATGGGCCGCGAAGATACACGTCCGGTGCATCTTCACGGTCCCTCGGGCGGTATCTGCCGCTTGACATGACGCAAGCAGCCAACGCGTCCGTATGGAATGGGCGGCTCCGGCGCGCCGGAGCGAGGCGGCTTCGCCGCCCCTTTCGCCGGTCGCGCCGCCCTTAAGCGGCAGGCTCAGTGCAGCTTCAGCCGCCCCGACACCCGCTTGTGCAGCAGCCGTGCAAGCGCGAGCACTGCCGTGTGCGTGTAGCCCAGCACCGCGACGTGATGCGCGATGTGCAGCGACATGTACATCCACTTGGCCACCAGCCCTTCCACGAAGAAGTTGGTGCCCGAGAGGTTGCCCATGAGGTTGCCCACGCCCTTGTGCTCGCCCAGCGACACCAGCGAGCCGAAGTCGCGATAGACGAAATCCTCGTCCGTCACCTGCTCCTTCAGCCGCGCGAGCAGCACCTTGGCCAGATAGCTCGCCTGCTGGTGCGCCGCCTGGGCGCGCGCCGGCACGAAGCTCGGATGGCCGCTTTCGCCGGGCGGCAGCGGGCAGGCCGCGCAATCGCCCATCGCGTACACGCCGGGCGCCGAGGTTTCGAGCTTGCGGTTCACGACGAACTGGTGGATTCGGTTGGTATCGAGACCGAAGGCGACATTGCCCTCCGACGCCTTGATGCCCGCCGCCCACACGATCAGCTCGGCCTCGATGTCGCCGGCCGAGGTCTTGAGCCGGTCATGCTCGATCGCCTCGACCTTCGTGCCGGTGAGCACGCGGATGTTCTTTTGCTGGAGCGCGACGGTAGCCTGGCGCGAGATCTTCTCAGGCAGGCCGGCGAGGATGCGCGGCCCGGCCTCGACGATGGCGATGTCGAGCCGGAAGCGGTGCTGCGGCCCCACGCCGGCCAGAAACACCTGATGCGATTCCAGCAGCTCGGCCGACAGCTCCACGCCCGTCGCGCCGCCACCGACGATGGCGACCGACAGCTGCTTGCGCTCGGCGAAGGCCGCCCGCGTGAACGCGGTGAGCAGCTTCTTGCGGAAGGCTTCGGCATCGGCCTCGCGCTCCAGCACGTTGGCGTGCTCGGTCGCGCCCGGCGTGCCGAAGAAATTGGAGCCGCTGCCGATCGCCAGCACGCCCCAGGTAAAGCTCACCTCGCGCGCCGGCACGACCAGCTCGCCGCGCTCGTCGATGATGGGCTTGAGCTTGAGCGTGCGCGCCGGCGCATCCAGCCCCTCCACCTCGCCCAGGGCGAAGCTGAAGTGGTTGCGCTGCGCGAGCGTCGAGTAGTTGAGCCCTTCCTGGTGGATGTCGAGCGTGCCGGCCGCGACTTCATGCAGCGTCGGCTTCCAGATGTGAAACAGCGAGCGATCGACGAGGAGGACTTTTTCGGGGCCCAGGCGGCGGCCGAGCTTGCGCCCGAGTGCCGCTGCCAGTTCCAGTCCCCCCGCGCCACCGCCCGCGATCACGATGTCGTAATGCATGCGGGTTCCGTGTGGTTGATTTCTTGTCGGAGGAAAGGTCGGTCAGTCCCCGCGGCACGCCGGCTTCCGGCGTACTGGCCGTGTCCAGACGCGGGGCGGCGGGCGCGATTCGCACCCCCGGCCATCCGCGTTCTGACGGCGATCTGACGAACTGCCAAGGCTAGCGGCTGGATGCAAGGGCGGGCAATCCCACCTTTTGGCATTCCTGACAGTCAGGCCGGGTCGGCGCCCGGCAGCGGCAGGATGCCCGTCTCCTTGATCTCTTCCATCACGAAATAGCTACGTGATTCGGTCACGCCGGGCAGGTTGAGCAGCACCTCGCCGAGCATCTTGCGGTAGGCGCCGATCTCCGAAATGCGCGCCTTGACGAGGTAGTCGAAGTCGCCCGAGACCAGATGGCACTCCAGAACGCCGGGCAGGTTTTCCACTTCGCGGCGGAACTTTTCAAAGATGTGGCCCGACTTGGCCGCCAGCTTGAGTTCGACGAACACCAGCAGCGGCAGGTGCAGCGCCTGCGGATTGAGCCGCACCGTGTAGCCGAGGATGACGCCCTCGCGCTCCATGCGCCGGATGCGCTCGGCGCAGGGCGTGACCGACAGGCCCACGCGCTCGGCCAGTTCCGTCACGGGCATGCGGCCGTCGTGCTGGAGCGCGTCGAGGATCTTGAGGTCGATGCGGTCGAGGTCGCGGGTGGTCTGGGTTCGGTTGCGCATCAAGGGCTCCGGGCGGCTCGAGTCGGTAGTGAATATCGCTTTTTCCAGACGTGAAAACAGTTTGTTTACAGGCTTGCTCGTCCGCGAACAGTCCGATCCACCCCGCTTCCCGCCGCAGAATCGCAAAAAAGCACGCGCGAAATCCTCTCGCCGGCAGGGCGGCGATCCCGCCCCGGCCCGGTGTCGCGCGCCGCCCCAACCACGCAACGGGAGCAGCGCCATGCATGTCATCGTCCTCGGCAGCGGTGTCGTCGGCACCACCACCGCCTGGTATCTCGCCAGCGCGGGCCACAAGGTCACCGTCATCGACCGCGCGAGCGGCCCGGCGATGGAGACCAGCTTCGGCAATGCCGGCCAGATCTCGCCCGGCTATTCCACGCCCTGGGCCGCGCCCGGCCTGCCGTTCAAGGCCATCAAGTGGATGTTCGAGCGCCATTCGCCGCTCGCCATCCGGCCCGACGGCACGCTGTGGCAGCTGCGCTTCATGGCCCAGTTGCTCGCCAACTGCACCGCCGAGCGCTACGACATCAACAAGGAACGCATGGTGCGGCTGGCCGAATACAGCCGCGACTGCCTGCGCGACCTGCGCGCCACCACCGGCCTGCAATACGAGGGCCGCACTGGCGGCACGCTGCAACTCTTCCGCACCCGCGACCAGGTGAAGGCAGCGCAGAAGGACATCGCGGTGCTGGAACGCTGCGGCGTGCCCTTCGAGGTGCTGGACGCCGACGGCTGCGCCCGCATCGAGCCGGCCATCGTCAAGGAACGCCTCGCGGGCGGCCTGCGCCTGCCGGGCGACGAGACCGGCGACTGCCAGCTCTTCACCACCCGCCTCGCCGAACGCGCGAAGGCGCTGGGCGTCACCTTCCGCTTCGGCGCGAACATCGAGGCCATCGTGCCGAGCCGCGACCGCGTCGAGGCCGTGCGCGTCAACGGCCAGCTCTATGGCGCCGACGCTATCGTCTGCGCGCTCGGCAGCTATTCGCGCGCGATGCTCGGCAAGCTCGGCATCGAGGCGCCGGTGTATCCGGTCAAGGGCTATTCGCTGACGGTGCCCATCACCGATGCGGCCGGCGCGCCGCAATCGACCGTGCTCGACGAGACCTACAAGATCGCCGTCACCCGCTTCGACGACCGCATCCGCGTCGGCGGCATGGCCGAGCTGGCCGGCTTCGATCTCGGCCTCAATCCGCGCCGCCGCGAGACGCTGGAGATGGTGGTGGGCGACCTGTTCCCGCGCGGCGGCGACATCCCGGCCGCGAGCTTCTGGACCGGCCTGCGCCCGATGACGCCCGACGGCACGCCCATCGTCGGCGCCACCAAGTTCCAGAACCTCTGGCTCAACACCGGCCACGGCACGCTCGGCTGGACGATGGCCTGCGGCTCGGCGGCCGTGCTCGCCGACCTCATGCTCGGCCGCCGCCCGGCCATCCGCGCCGACGATCTCGGCATCGCGCGCTACGGCCGCAAGGCCTCGGGCATGGCGCCGCTGCCGGCGGGCGAACTGCCGCTGAGCGGCGCGCACTGACGTCGCCACCGCCAGGGCCGGCGCGGGCCGCTTCGCCATCGGGCGGGCGGCCCGCGTCGCTGGAGGCGGTCTTGCCGTCAGGTGGCCCGCGTCGCTTGCGACCGCCCCCGAATAACCCCACGTCCAGAAGGCGACAAACGCGACAAGCCCGATCCACCAATTCCGCCAAACCCGCTTGATTTGCCTCAAGAAAGACGCGGAACAGAGTTTGCTGAGTGACGGGCAACCCCTGTCACTCACCCCTCGCAACGAAGGATCGGACCATGCAGATCGGTGTGGATACCGCGCGCGCCGTCGAGAACAAGCGCGTCTATGTCGTCGACAGCAACGACGTTTCGGGCATGGCCCTGCAATTCATGCTGGCCGACGAGATGGAATGCAACGTCTATGAAGACGTGCAGACCGCGCTCGACTGGGCCGAGAACCGCCCGCCGCAGGTGATCCTGCTGGGCGAGGCGCTGCTGCTGAGCGATGGCGTCGACATCGTCGGCAAGTTCAAGGCCGCGATCGCCGACGTGCGCATCCTCGTGGTGACGGCCGATGCCGCCGCCGAGCATGTCAAGGCCGCGATCGCCGCCGGCTGCGCGTCGAGCATCGTCAAGCCGCTGACGGTCGAGAACGTGCGCCGCAAGGTCGATGCGCAGCTTGGCCGGCGCGCGGCGCTCGGCATTCCGGTCGCCCAGGGCTGACCGGCGCGGGCCTCGGCCCGCGAGGCAAGACGGTCAACCGCTGCCTCTCCTCCCCTCCAAGAAGACGGAACGGGCGCTCCTCGCGGGCGCCCGTTCTGCTTTGCGGCGGCGCGATGGGTCGGGCGCGAGGGCCAGTCGCACGGTCCGCGCGCCGGCGCGGCGCGCGCGGCGATACGGCCGCCGTCCCGGCTCAGAACACCCGCGTCACCTTGAAGCCGCGCGCTGCCATCAGCGCCGGCAGCCCCCGCGCCCCGACCATGTGCAGCCCGCCCACCACGGCGAACACGCGATCGCCGGCCGCGTGGCGCGCGGCAATGCCGTCGGCCATCGGGCCATTGCGGTCGTCGAGCAGGCGGCGCATCTGGGCGCGCTCGGCGTCGTCGCGCATGCAGTCGCACCAGTCGCCATAGCTTTCGAGGTCGGCAAGATTGCCGTCGGCCCAGGCGCGCAGCAGGCGGCGGGTCTGGCGCAGTTCCTCGCCCGAGTCGTTGCGGGCCAGCGCCTCGCGCACGTAGGCCCGCGCCTCGGCGTCGTTCATGGGCGGCAGCAGGGCGTCGATCTGGGCCTCGGGGGTTTCGAGCGCGACGAGCGGCAGCTTGAACAGGCGGGCATAGCCGGCCACCGCGCCTTCCTGGCCATAGGCGGCTTCGAGCCCGTCGCGGCGCGCTTCCAGCACGGTGATGGTGATGAGCTGGATGAGCGGATGCAGTCCGGCCATCGCGCGCGGATCGGTGCAGGCGGCGCGCCAGGCGTCGGCGAGCAGGTCGGCGGTGGCGTCGTCGAGACGGAAGCCGGGCTTGCGCTGGGCGGCCTTATGTAGGCGCTGCTGGGTGGCCGGATCGGCCGGGTCGAGTTCCATGAGCACGGCATCGCTGGCGCGCATCGCGGCCTTGGTCTGCGGGCCGAGGTAGATCCAGTCGCGCTCGCCGAGATGGATGCTGGCGAACAGCCAGGACGCGCGGCCGTCGCGCTCGACGCGCCAGAGCAGACCGCGATCCCTGGCTCGCGCCTGGCCGGCCTGCACCTCGTCGCGCGTGGGCGTGACCGGCGGCGGCGGACAGTCGGTGGCGATGTCGTCGCGCGCGAGCGCGGGCGCGGCCGACAGGCCGGCGAGCAGGGCGAGCGCGACAAGGCCGGCACGCGGCATGCGCCCGGCACGGCGGGCGAGCGTGATCAGGCCGGCGCGCAGCGCGCCGCCCATACCCTGCGGGAAGGCCGTCTTCATGCGGCGTCTCCGGTGATGAACTGGCGGGCACCTTAACCAAGCGCTCCGGTGGGCGAACGGGCGGACAGCGGGGGAATGACGGTCGGCGCATGGCGCGGCGCACCCGGGCGGCGCTGGCGCCGTCGCGCCGCCTCCCGCCCGGCGACCGGGATCGCGCGCCGGCTCCGCTCGGGCGCGCCGTCGCTCACAGCAGCTCGATCCCCGCCAGCCTTGCCGCACAGGTATCGCGCACGATCGCCACGAAATCCTCCGCATGCGCCGTGCCGCCGAGCGCTGCCGGCATCGCCGCGTGCAGCTCGCTCCACAGGCCGCGCGCGCCGATCGGCCGGGCGGTCACGTAGTCGTGGCTCACGTAGTTCTCGACGCCCCAGTTGGGCAGCGCCGCGATGCCGCGCCGGCTCGCGACGAGCTGGAGGATGGCCACCGTCAGCTCGGCCGTGCGGCGCTCGAAGCCGATGCCGGCCGGCGCCAGCACCTCGCGGATGAGGTCGATGCGCGCCTCGGGCACCGGATAGGTGATGAGCGTCTCGCCCGCGAAATCGGCCGCCGCCAGCCGCTTGCGGCGCGCCAGCCGGTGCTCGTTGGGCAGCACCGCGAGGATCTCGAAGCGGAACAGCGGCCGCACCGCCAGCGTCTTGCCGCGCGCGCCCGGCGCCGAGCCGATCACCACGTCGGCGCGGCCTTCGTCGAGCAGCCCGAGCGGATCGGCGTGGAAGCCGGCGACGAGGTCCAGCTCCACCTCGGGCCAGCGACGACGGAACTCGTCCATCACCGGCATCAGCCAGTCGAAGCAGGTATGGCATTCGAGAACGATGCGCAGGCTGCCGCCGGCCGCGCCCTTCATGCGCAGCAGGTCGCGCTCGGCGTCGTCCACCGCGCGCAATTGCTCGCGGGCCAGCGCGAGCAGGCGGTCGCCGGCCGCGGTGAACTTCAGGCCGCCGCGCGTGCGCTCGAACAGCGCGAGGCCGTAATGCGCTTCCAGCGCGCGGATCTGGTGCGACAGCGCCGATTGCGTGAGATGTACCCGCTCGGCGGCGGCGGCGAGCGTGCGCGATTCGGCGATGGCGATGAAGGAGCGCAGATGGCGCAGTTCGAGCGGGCTGGACATGAGCGGCAAGGCGGAAGGCGGGGCCACCGATTATGAATCTATCTCATCAAACGGTGAAAAACCGTCGCTTGATTCATGCCTGACCGCTGCCGAGACTGCGCGCCTCATCCGCAGAACAAGGCATCGGCATGACCCTCGTCCACACCCTCGGCTTCCCGCGCATCGGCGAACGGCGCGAACTCAAGTTCGCCCTCGAATCCTTCTGGCGCGGCGATTCGTCGGCCGCTCAGCTGGAGGAAGCCGCGCGCTTCGTGCGCGCCCGCCGCTGGCAGACCCAGGCCCGCGCCGGCCTCGGCCTCGTGACCGTCGGCGACTTCGCGCTCTACGACCATGTGCTCGACGCGAGCCTGCTGCTCGGCGCGGTGCCGGCGCGCTTCGGCTTTGGCGGCGACGCGGGCACGGCCGGGCACGGCGCTGGCGCCGACAACGCCCCGGCAACCGGCGCACAGGCAGTCGTCGACCGCGCCCCGCTCGGCCTCGCCGGCCACTTCGCCCTCGCGCGCGGCAACGCCGCCCAGCCGGCGCTGGAGATGACCAAGTGGTTCGACACCAACTACCACTACCTCGTGCCCGAGCTGGACTCGCGCACGCGGCTGTCGCTGCACGCGGCGGCGCTGCTCGACGAGGTGCGCGAAGCCCAGGCCTTCGGCCATCGCGTGAAGGTCGCGCTGGTCGGGCCGCTTACCTGGCTCAGGCTGGCCAAGAGCCATGAGGCCGGCTTCGACCGGCGCGCGCTCGCGGCCGATCTGGCCGAGTGCTACGCGACGCTGTTCGGCCGCCTCGGCGGGCTGGGCGTGGAATGGGTCCAGCTCGACGAGACGGCGCTCGTCACCGACCTCGACGACGACTGGCTCCACGCCGCCGACCTCATCTACGCCCGCTTCAACCGCGCCGAAGGCCGCCCGCGCCTACTGCTCGCCACCGCCTTCGGCGACGTGTCGCGCCATGCCGACCGCCTCGCCGGCTGGCCGATCGACGGCCTGCATCTCGACCTAGTGCGCGCGCCCGATCAGCTCGCCGCCTTCCTGCCCGACTGGCCCGAGGGCCGCGTGCTGTCGGCCGGCGTGGTGGACGGCCGCAACATCTGGCGCAACGACCTGCGACTCAGCCTCGCCACGCTCGCGCCGCTGCATGCCGCGCTCGGCGACCGGCTCTGGCTCGCGCCGTCGTGCTCGCTGCTGCATGTGCCGGTCACGCTCGACGGCGAGGACAAGCTCGACGCCGAGGTGAAGCCCTGGCTCGCCTTCGCGACCGAGAAGCTCGGCGAGCTGGCGCTGCTGGCGCGGGCGCTCGATGCCGGCGACAACGCCGACGCGCCGGCGCACGAAGCCACTGCCATCGCCCGCGCCCTCGCCGCCTCCGACGCCGCGCGCGGCGCCCGTCTCGCCTCGCGCCGCACTCGTCACCGCACGGTGCGCGCCCGCGTCGAGGCGATCACGCCAGACATGGCCGAGCGCTTCAGCCCGCACGCCGGGCGCGCCGTCGCCCAGCAGGCGGCGCTCGGCCTGCCGCCGCTGCCCACCACCACGATCGGCTCCTTCCCGCAGACGCCCGCCATCCGCGCCGCCCGCGCCGCCCACAAGCGCGGCGAACTCGGCGCGCTCGACTACCTCAACGCGATGCGCGCCGAGGTGGCCGAGGTCATCCGCCGCCAGGAAGCGCTCGGCCTCGACGTGCTCGTGCACGGCGAGCCGGAGCGCACCGACATGGTCGAGTACTTCGCCGAGAAGCTCTGGGGCTATGCGGTGACGGCCAACGGCTGGGTGCAGAGCTACGGCTCGCGCTGCGTGAAGCCGCCCATCCTCTTCGGCGACGTGCTGCGGCCCGAGGCGATGACGGTCGATACCGCCGTCCACGCCCAGTCGCTCACGGGCAAGCCGGTCAAGGGCATGCTGACCGGGCCGGTCACGATGCTCCAGTGGTCCTTCGTGCGCGACGACCTGCCGCGCGAGCAGGTGCAGCTCCAGCTCGCGCTCGCGCTGCGCGACGAGGTGCAGGCGCTGGAGGCGGCGGGCATCCGCATCATCCAGATCGACGAACCGGCCTTCCGCGAAGGGCTGCCGCTGCGCGCCGCCGACCAGGGCGCCTGGCTCGACGCGGCGGTGCGCGCCTTCCGCCTGAGCGCGGCCGGCGTGGCCGACACGACGCAGATCCACACCCACATGTGCTACTCGGAGTTCAACGACGTGCTGCCGTGGATCGCGGCGATGGACGCCGACGTGATCACCATCGAGACCTCGCGCTCGGCGATGGAGCTGCTCGATGGCTTCGCGGCCTTCGACTATCCGAACCAGATCGGGCCGGGCGTGTACGACATCCATTCGCCGCGCGTGCCGTCGGTGGAGGCGATGCTGGCGCTGCTGGAGCGGGCCTGCTCGGTGATCCCGCGCGAGCGGCTGTGGGTGAATCCGGACTGCGGGTTGAAGACGCGCGGCTGGGCGGAGACGGAAGCGGCGCTGGCGAACATGGTCGCTGCGGCTCGGCGGCTTCGGGCGTCGGCTCCGGCCGCGGCGGCTGTTTTGGCCTGAGGGGTCGGCGCGGGGCGGGGATGGCGCGGGGCGCGGCCGGCGGGAGCGGTCGCGCCTGGACGGCGCGACTGCCCTTCGCTCCTTCGGTAGCCCGACGGCCGGCCTGCAACTCAGCCCGCTTCGCGGGCTTCGGACAGCAGGCCTGAGCGCCTGCGGCGCTCACCGTCGTCTACCTCGTCGCTCGGCGCCCCCGAAGGCCGCGCCCCGCGCCATCCCCGCCCCGCGCCTCGTGCCTGTGCACAAGCAGCCGGGGCCGCGACGCGGCCCTTGCAGCGGTGGCGACGACTCGGCGAATCGGCCTTTCGATCGGGCCACCTCCTCCAGCGCCTCGCCGCGCTCCCACTCCCGACCAACCGATCCGAGCCGCACTCGGCTCGCTTCACCGCCACTCGCGCTCGAATCTCAAGCCGCATGCATTGAGCGGGAACTTGCTCGACCGCTGTGCTCGTGCTCGTGCTCGCGCTCGCGCTCGCGCGAGCACCGAGCCTTGCAACACGAGCCCCCTCGGCGCCACGAGCCGGCGAGCACTCGGAGTGCTCGCCCCAACGGCCTCACCGCATTAACGGCGGGCCGGGTCGGGGAGTGGCGTGGGCGGGGCGTCTGGAGCGCCGAGCAAACGAGGTAGGCGCGGGAGAACGGCCGCAGGCCGTTCGGGCTTGCCTGTTTGAGGCTTTGCGCAGCAAAGCCGAGTTGGCAAGCCGGCCCGCGAGCTGCCGAAGGCAGCGAGGGAAGCTGGCCCGACGGGCCGGCAGCTCCAGCCGCCCCACCCACGCCACTCCCCGACCCGCGCCCGCAACCCAACCAGCAAGCCCGACCAACGCCGCTCAAGAGGGAACGCAGATCGTCCCGCTGAGGAACTCGACGCACGTGCCCGACAGCTTCACCCGCTCCCCCACCAGTTCGCACAGCACCGCCCCGCCCCGCTGCGACGCCTGCCAGCCGTTGAGCGTCGTCTTGCGCAGCCGCGCCGCCCAGAACGGCGCCAGCAGGCAATGCGCCGACCCCGTCACCGGGTCTTCAGCGATGCCCGCGAACGGCCCGAACATGCGCGACACGAAGTCGTAGTCGTCGTCCTCGGCGGTGATGATCAGGTTGCGCTCCTCCAGGCAGTCGAGCGTGCCGACGGGCAGCGCCGCTTCCACCGCCTTGCGGCTTTCGAGCCGGGCGAGGTTCATCGTCGTGCCCGTCCAGTACTCGACGATGTGCACCCCCAGCGCATCGACCAGCGCGTCGGGCACGGCGGCGGGCACCGGCGGATCGGCCGGGAAGTCCATGGTCAGGAACTCCAGCCCGCGCACCACGCGCAGCACGCCGCTGGCGGTGTCGAAGGCCACCTCGCGCAGATGCGGCTGGAGCTTGTGCGTGATGACCCAGGCCGCCGCCAGCGTCGCGTGACCGCAGAGGTTGACCTCGCAGGCCGGCGTGAACCATCGCAGCCCCCAGTGCAGCGGCGCATGCGCGCTCGCCCCCGCGTGGGGTGGGGCAAGCGCCGTCGGCGGTTTCACGATGAAGGCGGTTTCCGAGAGGTTGTTCTCGGCTGCAATCGCTTGCAGCGTCGCATCGGGCAACCAGTCGTCGAGCGGCACGACCGCCGCCGGATTACCGCGGAACAACTCCGAGGTGAAGGCATCGACCTGGTACATCGCCAGCTTGAACATGCTGTTCTCCTAGGGTCCGCCGGGCGTGGCGCCGAGCCGCGCCGCGCCGCCCATGGCGCCGGTCGATGCTAGCGCGCCCGACCGGCCACGCGGGTGGTGGCGTATCGGGGTTGTCGGCCTCGAACGGCATCGGCCACAGGCGAGAAAACCTTGATTTGCGCATGGGCCGGAACGCGCCACACCCCTGACGCCGCCACCCGGCCGGATTCATCCCGGAGCTTTTTGCTCAACTTGTGCGGTATTTCCTCGCGCAGGAAGATTTCCAAAATCTTTCGATGCGCAACACGAGGAGACCGCCATGCGCACATTCATCAGGCCCGCGATCGCGGGAACGGCGGCGCTCGCGCTGCTTGCCGGTTGCGGCGTGAAGATCAGCGACGACACGCCCACCGCGCTGGCCCGCAATCCGGCCAGCACCTACGAGTTCAATGCCGACATCGAAACCAGCGGCGCGGAGCTCGACAGCGTGACCGTGAAGGTGGACGGCACGCCCTTCCCGATGGCGCTCGTGGGCGGAGGCTGGCGCGCGACGGTGCCGGTCAACCCCTGCGTCAACAGCCTCGCGGTGCGCTACGAGGCCGTCTGGCATGCGGGCACGCTCAGCGACACCGAGCGCGAGCCCGAGGCCGGCAGCCTGCGCAAATGGCTCACGGGCGCGCCCGCCGTCGCCTGCCCCGACACCTTCGGCAAGACCTTCACCGTCGATTCCACCGCCGACCAGCCCGACGCCAACCCCGGCGACGGCCTGTGCCAGACCGCGACCGGCGCCTGCACCCTGCGCGCCGCGATCATGGAAGCCAACACCACCGCCGTGGCCGACCGCGTCGTGCTCGCCTCGCAGACCTACGCGCTCACCCGCCAGGGCCAGGACGACGACGCCAGCGCCGGCGACCTCGACATCCGCAATCCGCTGCTGATCGAGACCGCCAACGGCGGCACCGCCACGATCGACGCAGCCGAACTGGGCGACCGCGTGTTCGACCTCTTCCCCGCCGCCACCGACCGCGACGGCCGCGCCGACTGGGACACCGTGACGCTGCGCGACCTCGTGATCCGCGGCGGCCATCCGCCGGGCTCGGGCGGCGGCATCTACAGCCGCGCGCAGCTGTTCATGGAGCGGGTCGTCATCCGCGACAGTCAGGCTGGCAGCCTGCTCGGGCACTACGGGGGCGGGCTCTATGTCAGCAACTTCACGCATGCGATCGAGATCCATGTGCGCGACAACCGCTCCGGCCACATCGGCGGCGGCATCTTCCTGGCCGAGGGCGCCAAGCTGGTGCTGGAACGCAGCAGCGTGACCGGCAACCACAACGGCGCCCAGCACGGCGGCGGCATCGCGCTCATGGGCGGCAGCCTGGAAGCCACCAACGTCACCATCTCGGGCAACAGCTCGACCACCTACGGCGGCGGCATCTATGCCAACGGCATGGGCGGCTCGCTGCTGCTGCGCAACGTGACGATCGCGCGCAACCGCGCCGATGACGACAACTCGCTCTCCGGCAGCTCCGGCAGCCTGGGCGGCGGCGTGCTGCTCGCGGGCGGCAGCACCAGCTACACGATCGGCAACACCCTCATCGCCGAGAACTGGCGCGGCAGCGGCGCGACGCCGAGCGACTGCATGGGCACGATCAATTCGCGCGGCTACAACCTGATCGAGGACATGGGCCCGAGCTGCGTGCTCACCGGCATCACGACCGGCAACCTGAGCGGGCTGTTCACGGCCGATCTGGCCGACCTCGGCTTCTGGGGCGGCTTCGCGCCGGTGCATCGGCTCCAGACCACCAGCGCCGCGCGCGACGCCGGCAACACCGCCACGCCCAACAACGCCTCGACCCTCGCCTGCCCGACGATCGACCAGCGCAACATCGAGCGCCCGCGTGACGGCGACGGCCGCGACGGCGCGCGCTGCGACATCGGGGCGGTGGAGATGTGATCGGGAAGCGGCCGGGCGGGCGAGGCTGCCCGGCCCGGCCGACGATGCCTGACCGCGCGGGCATGGCCGCCGGCCGGCGGCATCCGCCCGGCAACGACGCTCAGCCCAGCACCGCCGCGATCGCCGGCAACACCGCCGCGCCGAGCGCCCGGCTCCTCGCCCCGTCCCAGCCGCGCTCCTCGTCCGGCAGATCGGCGTTGTCCTTGAACGGCATTTCCAGCGTGAGCGACAGGCAGCCGAATTCGTAGCCGACCCATTTCGACGCGAGCTTGAGCGATTCCTCGGTGTACTTGCCGGCCGGATAGCCGTGCTCGGTCTGGAAGTCGGGCGCGGCGGTACGGAAGGCGTCGCAGAAGGCGGCCTGGGCCGCGGCCTGGGCCTCGGTGAAGCCGGGCAGCATCTCGCTGCCGGCGATGAAGACGTAGGGCAGCCCTTCGTCGCCATGCACGTCGAGGAAGAACTCGCAGCCGGTCTCGTGCAGCTTCTCGCGCACGGCGGCGACCTCGGGCGCGCGCTCCGACGGCTCCATCCATTCGCGGTTGAGGTTGGAGCCGGCGGCATTGGCGCGCAGGTTGCCGCGCACCGAACCGTCCGGGTTCATGTTGGGCACGACGAAGAAGTGCGCCTTCGCGAGCAGGCTGCGCGCGAGGCTGTCGGCCGGGTCGAGCAGGCGATCGACCATGCCCTCGACGAACCATTCGGCCATCGCCTCGCCCGGATGCTGGCGCGCGATGACCCACACCGGCGCGCCCTCGGGATTGCCGAACTCGATGCCGTCGAGATCGCGGCCGTCCACGGTCTGGCCGAGGTCGAGATGGCGCACGCCGGGCCGGCCGAGCCACTTGCCGAGCTGGCGCTGGTGGCGCTCCCACGAGTAGGGCTCGAAGTAGGCGAACCAGGTCACGCCGGCGGCGGGCACGTACTCGGCTTCGAGCATCACGCCGTCGAAGCGGGTGTCGATGCGGAACCAGGTCTCGCGGTCGTGGCTCGCGACGATGCGGTAGTCGCGCCAGCCGTCGGCATAGGTGCACTGGCGCGCGTTGAGGAAGCGCAGGTGCAGCTTCTCGCCGGGCGTGCTGGCGACGCGGAAGTGGAACCACTGTCGAAAGTCGCACAGCGGATCGCTGGTGCTGTCGGCGCGGATGTCGAGGTCGATGCGGTTGCCCTCGACCGAGACGAGCTCGATCGCGCCGCTGTCGAAGTTGCTGCTGATTCGCATGGCCGGGCTCCAGAAGTGATGCGGTGGGTTCGGGGGAAGACGGCGCGGTTCGCTTTGCAAGTGCCGCGCCTGACGGGCCGACGCGGCTGCGGAACCGGTCACGCCGCGCTCGCGCGCCTCATTCGACGCGGCGGCGGAAATGCCAGGTGTTCTCGTCCGACGCGGCGGCGTCGAAGGCATAGCCCTCGCTGTCGAAACCCTTCAGCTGCTCCACGTCCGTCACGCGATGGTCCACCGCGTAACGGGCCATGAGGCCGCGTGCGCGCTTGGCGTAGAAGCTGATGATCTTGAACTTGCCGCCCTTCCAGTCCTCGAACACCGGCGTGACGAGCCGCGCGCCGAGCAGCTTGGGCTTGACGACCTTGAAGTACTCCTCGCTCGCGCAGTTCACGACCACCGGCGCGCCGCCTTGTTCCCTCAGCGCCTCGTTGAGCTTGAGCGTGACCTTGTCGCCCCAGAAGCCGTAGAGCGTCGGGCCGACGCCGGCCTCGGCGGCGCTGCCCTTCAGGCGCGTGCCCATTTCCAGCCGGTAGGGCTGCATGCGGTCGAGCGGGCGCAGCACGCCGTACAGGCCGCTGAGGATCCGGATGTGGTCCTGCGCCCAGGCGAGGCCGGCGGCGTCGAGCGTGCCGGCGGCGAGGCCTTCGTACACATCGCCGTTGAAGGCGAGCACGGCCTGCTTGGAGTTGTCGGCGGTGAACTCGGGCGTCCAGGCCTGGAAGCGGGTGACGTTGAGAACCGCCAGCTCGTCGGAGATGTCCATGATCCGCGACAGGTCCTGCGGGCCGAGCTTGCGCATCTCGGCGGCGAGCCGGGCGGAGTCAGGGATGAAATCGGGCAGGGTCGCGGGCCGGGGTGCGGCGAGCGGCGTGGTGTCGAGCGACTTGGCGGGAGAGAGCAGCAGCAGCATGGCGTGATCGGCGCGGGCCGTGTTCGTGTTGGTTGGCATGACAGCAAGCAAGGGTGGGCCTTGCGGCGGCGCGACAATATGCCTTTGCCGGCCGCCGGGCGGACCCGGCCGCATTCATCGGGAGGAAGCCCACATGGGCCTGTTCAACACGTCGCTGCCGGGCTGGCTGGTGATCGCCAGCTGGGCGCTCGGCGGCGGCCTGCTCGGGTACTGCGCGGTGCGCGCGCCCTGGCATCGCATCCGCGACAACGCGGTGCTGTTCACCTGGCTGGGCACGTCCACCGCGCTGACGCTGGTCTGGCTCATGCGCTTCCGTCTGCATCAGGACCTGACCTTGCAATTTCTGGGCGCGGCGCTGATGGCCTGGATGTTCGGGCCGCGTCTGGCCACGCTGGGCATGGCCGCCACCCTCGCGTTCTACCTCCAGACCACCGACGGGCCGTGGGCGAACTTCGGTCTCAACCTGCTGCTGCTGGCGGCGTTGCCGGCCTTCGCGGTTGGCGCGATTGGCTGGTTTGTCCGACGTTTCACGCCGGGCAACCTGTTCATCTTCCTGATCGGCAACGGCCTGTTCGGCAGCTTCGCGGCGACGGTGGTGTCGATGTGCGGCTCGATGGCGGTGCTGGCCGCGCTCGGCAGGCATCCGCTCGCATGGTTCGGCGAGGAGGTGCTGCCGTGGACGCTGCTGCTGGCCTGGGGCGAAGCCATCACCACCGGCATGATCGTGACGCTGCTGACGGTGTACCTGCCCGAGGTGATGCTGAGCTTCGACGACCGGCATTACCTGCGCCGACCGGATCGCCAGCCGTGAGCGCCGCCCCGCCCCGCCTCGTGCTCGACACCAATGTCTGGCTCGACCTGTTCGTGTTTGCCGACGCGCGCTGCGCCGCGATCGCCGCCGCCCTCGCCGAGGGGCGGGTGCAGGTGCCGATCTCGCGGCGCTGCCTCGACGAGCTGCGCGCAGTGGTCGACTACCCGAAATGGGACGGCCTGATCGCCGACCGCCCCGCCGTGGTGGCGCGCGTCGCGGCGGCGACCGAGCTGGTGGAAGTCGCGCCCGATCCGTCGCTGCCGCGCTGCCGCGACCGCGATGACCAGAAGTTCATCGAGCTGGCCGTGGCCAGCGGCGCACGCTGGCTGGTGAGCAAGGACAAGGCGGTGCTCAAGCTCGCCAGGCGGCTGCGCCAGCGCGGCTGCGAGGTGCTGAGGCCGGAGCAATGGCCGGGCACTGACGGACCACCGGCCTGAGCAAGGCTCGCCGCCGGATGCCGGGCCGGGGCGGCACGCGCGCGACGTCGGTCTCACACCCCTGCCTCACTCCGCCAGCGGCACCTCGACGGTGAAGGTCGCGCCCTCGCCCGGCGCACTGGCGACGTCGAGCCGGCCGCCCATCGCCTCGACGATCTGGCGCGTGATCGCGAGGCCGAGACCGGCGCCCTCGCGCAGCCGCCGCCCCTCGGCGCCCTGCACATAGGCGTCGAACACGGTGGCGAGTTCAGCCTCGCCGAGGCCCGGACCGCTGTCGATGACGGCGATGCGCAGCCGGTCGCCCTCGGCGGCGGCGTCGAGCAGCGCCGCCTCGACGCGCACCGTGCCGGCCGACGTGAACTTGAGCGCATTGCCCACGAGGTTGCCCACGACCTGACCGAGCCGCAGCGGGTCGATGCTGGCGGTGCGGGCCAGCCCGTGGCCGATCACCTCCAGCACCAGCCCCTTGTTCTCGGCCACGACCCGCGCGGCGGCCAGCGCGCTGTCGAGCCAGGCGTCGAGCACCACCGGCATCGGCCGAAGCACGACCGGGCGCGCGAGGTTCTGCTCGTAGTCGAGCGTGGTGTCGAACAGGTCGCGCAGCGTGCGCGCCGAACCGGCGATGGCGTCGAGCAGGCGCGCGCCGGTCGGCGCCGGCACCGGCGCGCGCAGCATCTCGGCCGCCTGGCTGATGCCGCCGAGGCTGCCGCGCATCTCGTGCGCGAGATAGGCCAGGAAGCGTCCGCGCGACTGCGCCGCCTCCTCGGCCAGGGCGCGGCCGCGCGCCTCGATCGCGCGCGCCGCCATCGCCTGCCGGTGCGCGCGCCACAGCAGCGCCAGCCCGATCAGCAGCGCCAGCAGCACCGGTCCGACGGTGCGTGCCAGCTCGCGCCAAGGCACGCGCGGACGCACCTCGATGCTGAGCCAGCGCGCCAGCAGGTCGGCCGATTCGCGCTCGTTCACCGCGTCCATCGCCTTGCGCAGCACCAGCGACAGCTCGGGCTTGTCGCGCGGCACCGCGAAGTACAGCTCGCTGTCGCCGTCGCGCACCGTGCCGGAAATGATCAGCCGCCCGGCCCAGCGCCGCTCGATCAGGTCGCTCACCACCTTGATGTTGCCGATCGCCACCTCCACCGCGCCCTCGGCCAGCGCGCTCAGCACCTGGTCCTGGCGATCGACCTCGACCAGTTGCAGGCCCGGATAGCGCGCGCGCAGCTCGGGGATCAGGAAGTGGTCGCGCATCACGCCCACGCGCATGCGGCTCGCGGCGCCGAGGTCGCCGATGCCGATGCCGTCGGCATCGAGCCGCGACACGATGGCCGTCGGCACGCGCAGGAAGGGGCCGACGAAGTCGTAGTAGGCGCGGCGCTCGGGCGTGCGCGCCATGCCGACGTACACGTCGAGTTCGCCGGCGCGCACGCGCCGCGCGCCGTCGGCAAAGCTGCCGCCCACGGCGCGCACCACCTCCAGCCCGGCCTTGCCGGCGACCATCTCGATGAAGTCGGCGCCCAGCCCGCGGAAGTCGCCCAGCTCGCCGCGAAAGCTCACCGGCGGAAAGGTCGCGTCATAGGCGACCGCGATGCCGCGATGCGCCGCGACCCAGTCGCGCTCGCCATCGGTGAGCAGCGCGGTTTCCGGCACCTGGGTGGTGAGCAGCCCGGCCGGCAGCCAGCGCGCCGCCAGCGCCGAGCGGTCGGCCGGCGTGATCGAGGCGAGCGCCTGGTCGAGGATGGCGGCGAGCATCATCTGGTCGGGCCGCAGCATCGGGCCGAGCGGCGTGTCGCCAATGCCGATGCGGGTGCGCAGTTCGACGTTGGCGAGCAGGTGGCGCTCGATCGCGTACACCGCCTCGTGCTGGTAGCCGATGAAGAGGTCGGCATTGCCGGTGGCGACGGCGCGCAACGCATCCTCGGCGCTTGCATAGGCTTTCACGTCGGCATTCGGATGGCGCTCGGCCAGCAGCGCCTGGGCGTCGGACCGCGCCTGCACCGCGATGCGCCGGCCGGCGAAGTCGTTGGCCGGCGACACGTCGGGCACGTCGCGCCGCGCAGCGACGACGAGCCGCGTGGGAAGCAGCGGCCGCGCGAGGCGCAGCGCGTGATGCTCGCGCAGGAAGGCGGGCGCCATCGGCACGACATCGGCCCGGCCGGCTTCGAGCGCGTCGAGCGCGGCATGCGAGTCGGCTTCGCGGCGGTAGCGGAATTCGAGGCCGGTGCGCTGGCTCACGAGGTCGAGCACCTCGACCAGAAAGCCCCAGGGCTGGGCCGTGCCCTCGGGATAGAAGTAGTAGGGCGGGAAGTCGGCGGCGAGCGCGACCGTGACGACCGGATGCGCGGTAATCCACGCGGCCTGCGCGGGCGGCAGGTCGAGCCGCTGGCCCGGCGAGCGCGCCTGCGTGCCGCCCGTGGACAGCAACAGCAGCAGCAAGGCCAGCACGCAGGCCAGCTGGCGCATGGCGCGCATGCACAATCCGGGCGTGTCCCCCAATGTCGTCTCCTAGTCGCGATGCCCGAAACCGCAGCCACGCCCCGCCTCGTCTCGCGCCTGCCGCGCGTCGGCACCACCATCTTCACGACGATGAGCGCGCTCGCGACCGAGCACGGTGCCATCAACCTCGGCCAGGGCTTTCCGGACTTCGACTGCGATCCCGCGCTGATCGAATGCGTCGAACGCGCAATGCGCGCGAACCTTAACCAATATCCGCCGATGGCGGGCCTGCCGGCGTTGCGCGAAGCGGTGGCCGGAAAGATCGCGCGCATGCACGGCCGCCGCTACGACCCGGCGGGCGAAATCACGATCACGGCCGGCGGCACCCAGGCCATCCTCACCGCCATCCTGGCGGTCGTGCATCCGGGCGACGAGGTGGTGGTGATCGAGCCGGTGTACGACAGCTATCTGCCGAACATCGCGCTCGCGGGCGGCGTGGCGGTGCGGGTGCCGCTGCGGCGCGCCGACGTCGGCGGACGGCCATCGGCACCGGAGGCCGGCGCGGCGGCCGACGATGCACCCGCCATCGACGCCCCGGCCGCGCCCGCCGGCGCCACCGGCTTCGCGATCGACTGGGACGCCCTCGCCGCCGCGATCACGCCGCGCACCCGGCTCGTCCTCATCAACTCGCCGCACAACCCGACCGGCGCCAGCCTCGACGACGCCGATCTCGACCGGCTCGCGGCCCTCGTGCGCGGCACCGACATCCTGCTGCTCGGCGACGAGGTGTACGAGCACATGGTGTTCGACGGCCGCGAGCACCAGTCGCTCGCGCGGCATGACGAACTCGCGGCGCGATCCTTCGTGGTGTCGAGCTTCGGCAAGACCTTTCATGTGACCGGCTGGAAGGTCGGCTACTGCGCCGCGCCACCCGCGCTCACCGCCGAATTCCGCAAGGTGCACCAGTTCAACGTGTTCACGGTCAACACGCCGATGCAGGCCGGCCTCGCCGACTACCTGCGCGACCCGGCGCCGTGGCGCGACCTCGCCGGCTTCTACCAGCGCAAGCGCGACCGCTTCCGCGCTGGCCTCGCGGGCAGCGGCTTCCGGCTGCTGCCATGCTCGGGCACCTATTTCCAGTGCGCCGAATACGCCGGCGTCACGGCCGCGCCGTCGGGCCTGAGCGAACTCGACTTCTGCCGCTGGCTCACGACCGAGGTGGGCGTGGCCGCGATCCCGCTCAGCAGCTTCTACGACGAGCCGACCGAGAACGGCATCGTCCGCTTCTGCTTCGCCAAGCGCGACGACACGCTCGACGAGGCGATTAGGCGGCTCGCGGCGCTGTAGGCGTGGACCGCCTCCCCACCGACGACAAGCAGCGCTGCGCCAATCAAGCCGCGCCGCGCCAATGAAAAAGGGCGCCACCCGGGCGCCCTCTTCTTCTGCGGCGGCGATGAAGCCCGCCGCCTCTCAGAGCCTCAGACCGCGAACTTCACCGGGCACCCGGTCTTCGCGCTGATCTCCTCCTGCGTCACCTCGGGCGCGATCTCCACGCAGGTGAAGCCCTCCGGCGTCACATCGAACACGCCGAGGTTGGTGATGACGCGATCGACCACGCCCACGCCGGTCAGCGGCAGGTTGCACTCGGGCAGGATCTTGTGCGCATCACCCTTGGCGACGTGATCCATCAGCACCACGACGCGCTGCACGCCCGCGACGAGGTCCATCGCGCCGCCCATGCCCTTGACCATCTTGCCGGGGATCATCCAGTTGGCCAGATCGCCCTTCTCGCTCACCTGCATCGCGCCGAGGATCGACAGGTTCACCTTGCCGCCGCGGATCATCCCGAAGCTGTCGGCGCTGCTGAAGAAGCTGCCGCCGGGCAGGATCGTCACGGTCTGCTTGCCCGCGTTGATGAGGTCGGCGTCGATCTCGTCTTCCGTGGGAAACGGCCCGATGCCGAGCATGCCGTTCTCGCTCTGGAGCACGACGCTCATGCCTTCGGGGATGTGGTTGGCGACCTGGGTCGGCATGCCGATGCCGAGGTTCACGTAGAAGCCGTCGCGCAGTTCCTGGGCCGCGCGCGCGGCCATCTGGGTGGGGTTCCATGCCATGGCTGCGCTCCTCAGGCCGTGCGGATCGTGCGCTGCTCGATCCGCTTCTCGGGGGTGGGGTTGTGGACGATGCGGTGCACGTAGATGCCCGGCGTGTGGACCTGATCGGGATCGAGCTCGCCGATCTCGACGATCTCTTCCACCTCGGCCACGGTCACGCGGCCGGCCATCGCGCACATCGGATTGAAGTTGCGCGCGGTCTTGCGATAGACGAGGTTGCCGGCCTTGTCGGCCTTCCACGCCTTCACGAGCGCGACGTCGGCGACGAGGCTGCGCTCCATCACGTACATCTCGCCGTCGAACTCGCGCGTCTCCTTGCCCTCGGCCACGAGCGTGCCGTAGCCGGTCTTGGTGAAGAAGGCCGGGATGCCGCAGCCGCCGGCGCGCAGCTTCTCGGCCAGCGTGCCCTGGGGCGTGAATTCAAGCTCCAGTTCGCCGGCGAGGTACTGGCGCTCGAACTCCTTGTTCTCGCCGACGTACGACGAAATCATCTTCCTGATCTGCCGTGTGTTGAGCAGCTGACCGAGGCCGAAGCCGTCGACGCCCGCGTTGTTGGAGATGGCGGTCAGGTTCTTCACGCCGCTGTCGCGCAGGGCCGCGATCAGCGCCTCGGGGATGCCGCACAGGCCGAAGCCGCCGACCGCGTAGGTCTGGCCGTCGGCGACGAGATCGGCGAGCGCATCTTTTGCACTGGCAAAGACTTTGTTCATGGGATGTCTCAGCGCGTTGCCGCGTGATGAGTGGATGGAGCGAAGCCGCTTGTCGGCACCGGCATGCGCGACCGCGTGATCGCGGTGCGGCAAACTCGCGTCCGGCGCGTCCGAACGAGTCTACCCAAGGCATCGGATGCAAGTAGCCCGCGTAATTCCTGATGCAGTGCGTCAAAGCCTGCAACGTCGGCGATTTCCCGCACTCGCCAATGCGGCTTCCGTACTGTAGCGTACGGCCCGCTCGATCCAACCAGCACAGAAAGGCCGCGCGCGCTCGTCGCAGCGCCGCCAGACAGGAGAACCGCACCCATGAATCACGCCGAACTCGTCGCGCTGTCGCAGAAGCTCGTGGCCGAAAACGGTCCGCGCGAGTCGATGGAATACGACGTCGTCATCGTCGGCGGCGGCCCGGCCGGTCTGGCCGCCGCCATCCGTCTCAAGCAGCTCAATGCCGATCTGGGCGTCTGCCTGATCGAGAAGGGCTCCGAACTCGGCGCCCACATCCTGTCCGGCGCCGTGATGGACCCGCGCGCGCTCGACGAGCTGATCCCCGACTGGAAGGACAAGGGCGCCCCGCTCAACGTGCCAGTCACCGAAGACCGCTTCCTGCTGCTGACCGAAACCGGCTCGCACCAGACGCCGGAATGGGCGATGCCGTCGTTCTTCAAGAACCACGGCAATTACGTGATCAGCCTCGGCAACGTGGTGCGCTGGCTCGGCGAACAGGCCGAGGCGCTCGGCGTCGAGATCTTCCCTGGCTTCGCCGCCGCCGAGGTGCTCTACAACGAGGACGGCTCGGTCAAGGGCGTGGCGACGGGCAATCTCGGCATCGACAAGAACGGCGAGCCGACGGGCGACTTCCAGGTCGGCATGGAGCTGCACGCCAAATACACGCTGTTCGCCGAAGGCGCGCGCGGCCAGCTCGGCAAGCAGCTGATAGCCAAGTTCGCGCTCGACCGCGACAGCGATCCGCAGACCTACGGCATCGGCATCAAGGAGCTGTGGGAGATCGATCCGGCCAAGCACAAGCCCGGCCTCGTCGTGCACACGGCCGGCTGGCCGCTCGACAGCAAGACCTACGGCGGCTCCTTCCTGTACCACGCCGAGAACAATCAGGTCGTCGTCGGCTTCGTGGTCGGCCTCGCCTACGAGAACCCCTATCTGAGCCCCTTCGAGGAATTCCAGCGCTACAAGACGCATCCGGCGATCCGCCATTTCTTCGAGGGCGGCCGGCGCCTTGCCTACGGCGCGCGCGCCATCACCGCCGGCGGGATCATGAGCCTGCCCAAGCTGACCTTCCCCGGCGGCGCGCTCATCGGCTGCGACGCCGGCTTCCTGAACGCGAGTCGCATCAAGGGCAGCCATGCGGCGCTCAAGAGCGGCATGCTCGCCGCCGAGGCGCTGGTCGAGGCGCTCGCCGCCGGCCGCGGTGGCGACGAAGTCACCGACTTCACCGCGAAGTTCAAGGACTCCTGGCTGCACGCCGAACTGTGGAAGGCGCGCAACTTCAAGCAGTGGATGAGCAAGGGCTTGTACGTCGGCGCGCTCATGGTCGGCATCGAGGACAAGGTGTTCGGCGGCAATCCGCCGTGGACGCTGCATCACCAGCACGCCGACCACGAATGCCTCAAGCCGGCGAGCCAGTTCGCGCCCATCAGCTATCCCAAGCCGGACGGCAAGCTCACCTTCGACCGGCTGTCGTCGGTGTTCATCAGCAACACCAACCACAACGAGCATCAGCCGGCCCACCTCACGCTCAAGGACGAGTCGGTACCGGTCGCGATCAACCTCGCGCAGTACGCCGGCCCCGAGCAGCGCTACTGCCCGGCGGGCGTGTACGAGTTCGTGAAGAAGGAAGACGGCGACCGTCTCCAGATCAACGCCCAGAACTGCGTGCACTGCAAGACCTGCGACATCAAGGACCCGACGCAGAACATCGTCTGGATCGCGCCGGAGGGCGGCGGCGGCCCCAACTACCCGAACATGTAACTCGGGTATGACCATGCTCAAGGGCGGCGTAAGGGCGTCTTCCTAGACTGGAAAGTGCGAAATTCGTCGCACGCCCGAGGGAGACCGGGCCCATTCCTAGAGGAGCACCCATGCTGCCCGCCTACATCACCCATTCCGATTGCGCGAAGCACGAGATGGGCAAGGACCACCCCGAAGCGCCCGAACGCCTGGGCGCGGTGTCCGACCAGCTGCTCATCAAGGGCCTGCTCGACGTGATGCAGTCCTACGACGCGCCGCTCGCGACCGAGGAACAGCTCGCCCGCGCCCACAGCGCGCTGTATGTGCGCGAGACGCTGTCGCGCTGCCCGACCGAGGGCTACGAGCATGTCGATCCCGACACGATGATGTGCCCGCACACCGCGCGCGCCGCGCTGCGTTCGGCGGGCGCCGCCATCCTCGCGACCGACCTGGTCATCGACGGCAAGGCGCCGACCGCGTTCTGCAACGTGCGCCCGCCCGGCCACCATGCCGAACGCGAGCAGGCGTCGGGCTTCTGCTTCTTCAACAACGTCGCGGTCGCGATCCGCCATGCGCTCGACGACCGCGGTTTCGAGCGCGTCGCGCTCATCGACTTCGACGTGCATCACGGCAACGGCAGCGAGGACATCCTCGCCGGCGACGACCGGGTGCTGATGTGTTCGATCTTCCAGACCGGCATCTACCCCTTCTCGGGCGACACGCCGATGGGGAAGAACATGGTCAACGTGCCGCTGCCCGCGTATTCCACCGGCGAGAAGTTCCGCGAGGCCGTCGACTACGCCTGGATCCCGGCGCTCGACCGCTTCAAGCCGCAGATCATCTTCATCTCGGCCGGCTTCGACGGCCACCGCGAAGACGACATGGGCCAGCTCGGGCTGGTCGAATCCGACTACGAGTGGGTGACCCGCCAGCTCGTGGCGGTGGCCGAACGGCATTGCGACGGACGCATCGTCTCGGTGCTCGAAGGCGGGTACGCGCTGAGCTCGCTCGGCCGCAGCGCGGCGGCACACGTCAAGGTGTTGATCGGCGCCGACTGACGTCATTGCCGCATGGTTATGCTGGCCGAGTCACCTCCAGAACGAGATCCGTCATGGACCAGCATTACCTCAACGCGCTCTTCGCGCCGAAGTCGATTCTTGTGCTCGCAGGCAAGGAAATCGACGGCAAGCGGCCCGCGCCCGGCCAAGCCCTGGTCGACGCATTGTCGAGCGGCGGCTACACCGGCGAGATCGTGTACGGCGACGACGAAAGCGTCGTCCTCGGCGAGCTGAGCCACAGCCGCTTCGACCTCGCGCTCATCGCCCTGCCCGCCGACGAAGTCGAAGACGGCCTGCGGCTCGCGGGGCGGGTGGAATGCCGCACGGCGGTCATCCTCGGCTCGGGCATCCATGGCGAGGCGGCACAGGCGCTGGTGGCAACGGCGCGCCGGCTCGGCATCCGCCTGCTCGGGCCGAACAGCCTCGGCCTGCAACGCCCGGGCATCTCGCTCAACGCGAGCATCGCCGGCAAGCTGGCCCAGCGCGGCTCGCTGGCCTTCATCTCGCAGTCGGGCGCGATCACGGCGGCGGTGCTGGACTGGGCGCTGCGCAACGGCATCGGCTTCTCGGGCGTGGCCTCGGTGGGGCGCGATTCGGCGCTCGACATGGCCGACATGCTCGACTTCTTCGGCAACGATCCGGCGACGCAGAGCATCGTCGTGTACTTCGAGGGCATCTCGAACGCGCGCCGCTTCATGAGCGCGCTGCGGCTGGCGGCGATCGCCAAGCCGGTTGTGGTGCTGAAGGCGGGGCATGTGCGCTTCGGCGAAGCGTCGCAGGGCGGCGTGGCGGCGCGCACGCATTCGGGCGCGCTGGTCGGCAGCGACGAGGTGTTCGACGCGGCGCTGCGGCGCGCGGGCGCGGTGCGCGTGCGCTCCTTCGTGCAGCTGTTCTCGGCAGTCAAATGCTTGGCATCGCGCTACCGGCCGGCGGGCAAGCGGCTCGCGATCATCACCAACGGCGGCGGACCGGGCGTGCTGGCGGCCGACTGGATCAACGAGCTGGGCCTGCATCTCGGGCTGATCGGCGCCGAGCTGTTCGAGCCGCTCAAGTCGCGCCTGCCGCCGCAGGCCTCGATCAGCGACATCATCGACCTGTCGGAGGACGCTCCTGGCGACGCCTATCGCGTCGCGCTCGAAGCCGCCGCGCAGGAGCGCGACATCGACGGCGTGGTCGTCATCCACACACCCAAGGCCGGCGTCGATCCGGCCGAAGTCGCCACCGCCGTGGCCGAGGCCAACCGCAAGCTCGGCAAGCCGCTGATCGCGACCTGGATGGGCGACGACACGGTGGGCGAAGCGCGCCGCATCCTGAGTGCGGCCTCGATCGCCAACTTCCGCACGCCCGAAGCGGCGGTCGATGCCTTCCACAACATCGCCTCGTACTACGAGAACCAGCAGCTGCTGATGCAGACACCGCCGCCGCTGAGCGAGCTGGCCGATCCGGATGTCGAGGGCGCGCGACTGCTCATCGACAGCGTGCTGGCCGAGCGGCGCAAGACCCTCACCGAGATGGAATCGAAGGCGCTGCTGTCGGCCTTCCACATCCCGGTCACGCGCACGATGCTCGCGACTTCGCCCAACCAGGCCATCCTGATCGCTAACCAGCTCGGCTATCCGGTCGCGCTAAAGATCGATTCGCCCGACGTGCTGCACAAGTCCGACGTGCAGGGCGTGGCGCTCAACATCCTGAACGCGGTGCAGGTGCGCGACACCTACGTGCGCATGATGGAAACGGTGCGCAAGGCCTGCCCGGGCGCGCGCATCAACGGCATCACGATCCAGAACATGTCGGGCAAGGACCGCGGGCGCGAGCTGTTCATCGGCCTCGTGAGCGATGCACCCTTCGGGCCGGTCATCACCTTCGGCGCGGGCGGCACGATGGTCGAACTGATCCGCGACCGCGTGACGGAACTGCCGCCGCTCAACCAGTTCCTCGCGCACCGGCTTATCGAACGCGCGCGCGTGGCCGAGACGCTTGGCGAATGGCGCGGCGCGCCCGCCGTGGCCATCGACAGCATCGAGCGCGTGCTGCTGCGCGTGTCCGAAATGGTCTGCGAGCTGCCGCAGCTGGCCGAGATGGACATCAATCCGCTCATCGTCGACGAGCACGGCGCGGTCGCGGTCGATGCCCGCATCGCGCTGGAGCCCGCCGCCCATCCGACGCACGCCTATCAGCATCTGGCGATCCTGCCCTACCCCGCCAATTGCGAGCAGCACTGGATGCTGCCGGGTGGCGCCGAATGCCTGCTGCGCCCGATCAAGCCCGATGACGCCGAGATGCTCCAGCGCTTCGTGCGCGAGCTGTCGTCCGAAAGCCGCTACATGCGCTTCGCGTCGGCGATGCGCGAGCTGTCGGCGCGCATGCTGGCGCGCTTCACGCTCATCGACTACGACCGCGAAATGGCGCTGGCCGCCGTCGCGATCGAGAAGCACACCGACGAGAACGGCGACACCATCGAGGAGGAACGGGTGATCGGCGTGTCGCGCTACATCACCAACCCCGATTCGACGAGCTGCGAGTTCTCGCTGGTGGTGGCCGACGACTACGCCCGCATGGGCCTCGGCCGGCGCCTCATGCACGCGATCATGGACACGGCGCGCCAGCGCGGCCTGACCGAGATCGACGGCCTAGTGCTCGCGGTAAACGACAAGATGCTCAAGCTGATGCGCGACCTCGGCTTCTCGGTCAAGACCTATGCCGATGATCCGGAGTTCATGCTCGTGAGCCGAACGCTCTAGATGGCACCGCGCGCTCGACACCGCGTCGTCGGTCCGGGGCATCGAGCGGGACGACGTGATTGGAGCCCGGGTCTGTAGCCCGGATCCGTCAGCCCCTACCCGGCTTGCGATGCTGACCGATGTCAGTCAGCCGGCCACTTGCCCGCGAGAAACTGCTCGGCCCAGTACGCTCCGACGATGGTCTTCACGTCGGTGACCTCGCCGCTGCGGATCCAGCCGAGCAACTCGTCGAGGCTGACGGCGATCACTTCGAGAAATTCGTGCTCATCGAGCTGGTTGCTGCCAGCCTCCAGCCCGCGCGCGAGCCAGATCTCGATGACTTCGTCGCTGTAGCCGATCGCGTTGTTGATCGCGCCAAGCCGCACCCATTCACGCGCGCGATAGCCGGTTTCCTCCAGCAGTTCACGCTCGCCGCAGACCTGCATCGCCTCGCCCGGATCGATCTTGCCGGCCGGAAACTCGAGAAAGACGCGACCAAGCGGATAGCGGAACTGGCGCTCCAGCACCAGTCGGCCGTCGTCGAGCATCGGCACGATCATCACTGCACCCGGATGCAGGATGTGCTCGCGCGTCGTGGTCTTGCCATCGGGCATGCGCGCCACATCGCGACGCACCTTGAGGAAATGCCCACTGAAGACGATTTCGCTGGACACCGTAGCCTCATCGAGCTTGGGATCGCTCTTTTCGAGGCGCGGATCGCTGGGGTTCGTCATTCAGGCTCCCTGCTGCGGCTTGCGGCGCAGATAACGGAAAACGAATCCGGGATAGGCCGCGACGACGAACAGGCAGGCCGTTACCGCGTAGAACTGCCATTCCTGCGGTGAGGCCGGGCCAAAACGCCCTTCGATCGCGCGCCCGAGGACGAGCGACAGACCGTAAAGCAGCAGCAGTTCGATTGCCCGGAACCAGAATGGCTTGATTGCCGACCGTACACGCGCGTAAGGCAGAAGACCAAACACGCGATCGTTCACGAACGGCAGATTGGCGGCGGCGAATCCGATCGCCACCACCAACCAGAGGCCTGCTTCCTGACTCATTGCTTCGGGCTCAGCCCGGAATGGCGAGCTTGATCGAGTGCAGGCAGGCCAGCATCAGGCCGTCGCCGAACAGGCCAAGCAACAGGATCAGCGCACCGTTGAGGGCAAGCGCGAGACTGGCATCTGCGGGCGCCTGGATCGGCGTGTTGTGCGTCGGCTCATCGAAGTACATGACCTTCACGACACGCAGGTAGTAGAAGGCGCCGACGAGCGAGAACATGACCGCGAAGATGGCAACGTAGAGATGGTCGGCGGCGATCGCGGCTTCCAGCACCGCAAGCTTGGCGTAGAAGCCCACGGTCGGCGGAATGCCCGCGAGTGAGAACATCAGCAGCAACATCACGAACGCCATCCAGGGCGAGCGGCGGTTCAAGCCCTTGAGATCGTCAATCTGCACGCAGTCGAAGCCGGCATCGCCATCCTTGCGCGCCAGAAGCATCAGCACGCCGAAGCTGCCGAGCGTCGTGATCACGTAGACGATCGCGTAGTACATCGACGCGCTGTAGGCGCTGATGACCGATTCCGGCGTGGCGCCGACAACGACGCCCGACATGAAGCCGAGCAGCATGAAACCGATCTGGCCGATGGCCGAGTAGGCCAGCATGCGCTTGATGTTGGTCTGGGCGATCGCGGTCAGGTTGCCGACCGCGAGCGAGACGACGGCAAGCACGCCGATCATCTGTTGCCAGTCCGGTGCGAAAGGCACGAGGCCATCCACCAGCAGACGCATGATCATCGCGAAGGCGGCAAGCTTCGGGCCACCGGCAATCAGCAGCGTGACGGCGGTGGGCGAGCCTTCGTACACGTCGGGCGCCCACATGTGGAAGGGCGCCGCGCTGAGCTTGAAGGCGATGCCGGCGACTAGGAAGACCGCGCCGAACACCATCACGACTTCGTTGATCTGGTCACTCGCGGCGGCGCTGGCGATCTCAGCCAGGTCGAGCGAGCCGGCACCGCCGTAGATCATCGAGATACCGTAGAGCAGGAAGCCCGAAGCCAGTGCACCCAGCACGAAGTACTTCATCGCGGCTTCCGTCGCCTGAACGGAATCGCGGCGCAGGGCAACGAGCGCGTACAGAGCGAGCGACATCAGTTCGAGGCCGAGGTAAATCACCAGCAGGTTGTGCGAGGAGATCATCACCATCTGGCCAAGCAGCGAGGCCAGACCGAGTACATAGAACTCGCCCTTCATGAAGCCGCGATCGGCAGCGTACTGCCGCGAATAGATGAAGGCGGTGAAGGTCGCGAGCGATGCAAACACCTTGAGCAGAGACGACATCGGGTCGGAAATGAACATTCCGCCGAAAGTGGTTGCCGTCTCCGCGCCGATTCCGGTCGCCGCGAGCGCGCCGGCGATGACTGCCGCCAGCAGGGCAAGTGCATAGGTGATCGTGCGCGATTTCTCGGGCACGAACAGATCGGCGATCAGGATGATGCCGATCGAAAGCATTAGAGCGAGTTCCGGAGCGAACACCGAAACATTGATTGCCGGGACGTTCATCGCGTCTAGCCTTATTGTGCGACCGGGATCTTCGACTGCGCGACATGCGCGAGCAGATCGACGACCGAGGCATGGATTACATCGGTGAAGGGCTTCGGATACAGGCCCATCAGCAGCGTGAACGCCGCGAGCAGACCGAGCATGAAGAATTCGCGGGAATTCACGTCGGTGAGTTCGCGTACATGGTCATTTGCCACTTCACCGAACACCACGCGCTTGTACATCCACAGCGAATAGGCGGCACCGAAGATCAGCGTCGTTGCTGCCAGCAGGCCGATCCAGAAATTGAACTGGACGGCACCTAGAATCACCATGAATTCGCCGACGAAACCGGAGGTTGCCGGCAGACCGCAATTGGCCATCGCAAACAGCAGGAACAACGCGCCAAACTTGGGCATCGTGTTCACCACGCCGCCGTAATCGGCGATCTGACGGGAGTGCATGCGGTCATAAAGCACACCGATGCAGGCGAACATCGCACCCGAGACAAAGCCGTGCGAAATCATCTGGACAATCGCGCCTTCGACGGCCATCGAATTGAAGACAAAGAAACCCAGCGTCACGAAACCCATGTGGGCGATTGAGCTGTAAGCCACCAGCTTTTTCATGTCCTTCTGGACCAGTGCCACCATGCCGATATAGACCACCGCGATCAGCGACAGCGTGATCATGAAGTTCGACAGGTAATGCGCGGCATCCGGCGCGATGGGCAGCGAGAAACGCAGGAAACCGTAGGCACCCAGCTTCAGCATGATCGCGGCCAGCACGATGGAGCCGCCCGTGGGCGCCTCGACGTGGGCATCGGGCAGCCAGGTGTGCACCGGCCACATCGGGACCTTCACCGCGAAGGCCATGAGGAAGGCCAGGAAGATCAGGATCTGCGCCGACAGCGGAATCGGCAGCTTGTGCCAGGCCAGGATGTCGAAGCTGTGGTCAGCGGCGAAATACAGATAGATCAGCGCAATCAGCGTCAGCAGTGAACCCAGCAGCGTGTAGAGGAAGAACTTGAATGCCGCGTAGACGCGATTCGGTCCGCCCCAGACACCGATGATCACGTACATCGGGATCAGCGTCGCTTCGAAGAACACGTAGAACAACATTCCGTCGAGGGCGCAGAACACGCCGATCATCAATCCCGAAAGAATCAGGAAGGCGGCCATGTATTGCGCGACCCGCTCCTGGATGACCTCCCAGCCGGCAATCACCACGATCACGGTGGTGAATGCCGTCAGCAGAACGAACCAGAACGACAGGCCGTCCACGCCCAGGTAGTACTCGACGTTGTAGCGGGTGATCCAAGGCGCGCGCTCGACGAATTGCGGCGCGGCGGAAGAAACATCGAAACCCGGCAGCATCAGCAGCGCGAATGCCAAACCCACCAGCGAGCCCAGCAAGGCTACTGCACGAACAATCGCCGCATTTCGGTCACTGCCAATCGCGAGCAGGACAAGACCGAAGACAATCGGCGTCCAGATCGAAAGACTTAACAAGGGAACTGACTGCATGGGCTTGTTCTTTACTTGGGCATGAACAGGAAGTAGGTCATCAAACCCACTGCGCCGACGATCATTGCAAACGCGTAATGGTAGATGTAGCCCGACTGGAGATACCGAATGACCGAAGCAAACCAGCCGACAAGCTTGGCGCTTCCATTCACGAACAGTCCGTCAATGAACTTGACGTCACCGACTCGCCAAAGCACCGAACCGATTGCGCGCGCGCCTCCGGCAAAGACAATCTCGTTGAATCGATCGAGGAAATACTTGTTCTCGAACACCACCCGGATCGGGGCAAAGGTGCGTGCAAACCAGGCCGGCACTGCCGGATTGATCAGATAGCAATACGCCGCAGTGCCGACACCGGCGAGCGCCAGCCAGAACGGAAGGCTGGTGAAGGCGTGCATGCCCATTGCAAGCCAGCCGTGCTCGGCATCCGCCTTGACGAATTCCTCGAAGGCCGGGTGAGCGTGGTGATCGATCGTGATCACGCTCTCGAAGTAATGACCGACCAGCAGCGGCTTCAGTGCGATCGCACCGATGAACAGAGACGGAATCGCAAGCGCGATCAGCGGCAGCGTGACAACCAGCGGCGATTCGTGCGGCTGCAGAGGGCCGTGATGATCATTGTGACCATGATCGTCATGATCATGGTGGAGATCGTGGAAGCGCTCCTTCCCATGGAAGACCAGGAAGAACATCCGGAACGAATAGAAGGCGGTGACGAATACGCCCACGATCACGGCGAAGGCGGCAAAACCGGCACCCGGCACATGCGATTCCATCGCCACCGCGATGATCGAATCCTTCGAATAGAAACCCGAGAAGAAGGGCGTGCCAATCAGCGCAAGCGAACCTATGAGGGATGTGAACCACGTGATCTTCATGTGCTTCCACAGGCCGCCCATGTGGCGGATGTCCTGATCATGGTGCATGCCCATGATCACGGAGCCCGCCGCGAGGAACAGCAGCGCCTTGAAGAAGGCGTGGGTCATCAGGTGGAAGATCGCAACCGGATAGGCGGACAGGCCGAGGGCAACCGTCATGTATCCGAGTTGGGACAGCGTCGAATACGCGACCACGCGCTTGATGTCGTTCTGGACAATGCCCAGGAAACCCATGAACAGCGCGGTGATCGAACCGATCACGAGCACGAAGGACAGTGCCGTGGTCGACAGTTCGAACAGCGGCGACATGCGGGACACCATGAAGATACCGGCCGTCACCATGGTCGCCGCGTGAATCAGCGCGGAAATCGGCGTCGGACCTTCCATCGAATCGGGCAGCCACACGTGCAGTGGGAACTGGGCCGACTTGCCCATCGCGCCGATGAACAGGCAGATGCACGACACCGTGATGAGCGACCAGGGATGACCGGCGAACAATTCGATCTTCGCATCGGCTATCTGCGGGAGTTTGGCAAACAGCTCCGCGTAATTCATGGTGCCGGCATTCGCCAGAATTAGACCAATGCCGAGAATGAAGCCGAAGTCACCCACACGGTTGACGAGAAATGCCTTGAGGTTGGCGTAGATCGCTGTCGGCCGGGTATACCAGAAACCAATCAGCAGATAAGAAACCAAACCCACCGCCTCCCAGCCGAAGAAGAGCTGGAGGAAGTTGTTGCTCATCACGAGCATCAACATCGAGAAAGTGAACAGCGAGATGTAGCTGAAGAAGCGGGCATAGCCAGGATCTTCTTCCATGTAGCCGATCGTGTAGACATGCACCATCAGCGACACCGAAGTCACGACTACCATCATGGTGGCTGTCAGGCTGTCGACTTGAAATCCAACTTCTAACTTGAGATCACCGAGCATTGCCCAGGTGTAAATCGTGTCGTTGAACAGCGGAATGCCTGCCGGCGAGCTCAGGACAAGATTCAGAACGTAGAGCGCAATGGCGGCCGCGATGGCGACACCCAGGATGGTCACCCGGTGCGAATTAGCCCGTCCGATTTGCTTGCCGAACAATCCGGCAAGCACCGACCCGGCCAATGGCGCGAGCGGGACTACAAGTAGCAGAGATTTGAGGTCCATTTTCGTTCTGCCCGAATCAGCCCTTCAGCTGATCGAGATCCTCTACGTTGATCGTGCTCAAATTCCGGAACAGCACAACAAGAATCGCCAAGCCAATTGCGGATTCCGCAGCCGCCACGGTGAGAATGAAGAACACGAATATCTGACCCGAGTAATCGCCGAGGAAATGCGAAAAGGCCACGAAATTCATGTTGACGGCAAGCAGCATCAGCTCTATTGCCATCAACAGCACGATCACGTTCTTTCTATTGAGAAAGATCCCGACGATGCTGATCGCAAAAAGTAAGGCGCCGAGCACCAGGTAATGCGTGAGGGTCAGCAAGGAAGGCTCCCGATTATTTTCATTCGATGCATCCGAACCGGTCAGCCTTGCGCCGACTTGTCAGCCCGAGCCTTGGGCTCGGCAGCCATCTTCACAATGCGCAGACGCTGGTTCTTGGTAACTGCCACCTGGTCGCCTGCATTCTGATATTTGCTGTCTTTGCGGTGACGCAGCGTCAATGCGATGGCCGATACCATCGCCACGAGCAGGATCAGAGCAGCGATTTCAATTGGATAAACGTACTCGGTGTACATCAGCTTTCCGAGTTCACGCGTATTGCTGTAGTTGTCAGCCGCCGCTGCAGGCCAAGTGGCATCGACGACATCGAAAGAGTTGTAAATCACCGCCGACATTTCGATCGCCACGACCAATCCGACGATGATTGCAAGCGGCAGATTCTTTCTGAAGCCCATCCGCAACTTGTCTGTATTGATGTCGAGCATCATCACGACGAACAGGAACAGCACCATGACCGCGCCCACGTAGACGAGCACGAGGGTGATCGCGAGAAACTCCGCCTGAAGCAGCAGCCAGATGCCGGAGGCATTAAAAAACGCCAGCACGAGATACAGGACTGCATGTACCGGATTGCGTGCGGTGATGACTCGGGTGGCCGAAAACATCAGCACAGCCGAGAACACCCAAAACAGCAGGTTCTTGAATTCCATGACTTGAACTTGATCCCAGAGCGGAGCCGTCGCCTGCCTCAGCGGTACGGAGCATCCTTAGCACGCGCGGCCGCAATATCAGCCTCGTAACGATCACCCACGGCAAGCAGCATTTCCTTCGTGAAATACAAATCGCCGCGGACCTCACCGTGATACTCGAAATGTCCGGTTTCGACGATCGAATCAACCGGACAGCTTTCTTCGCAGAATCCGCAGAAGATGCACTTGTAGAGATCGATGTCGTAGCGGGTCGTGCGGCGAGTGCCGTCTTCGCGTTGATCGGATTCGATGGTAATCGCCATTGCCGGACAGACCGCTTCGCACAGCTTGCAGGCAATGCAGCGCTCTTCACCGTTCGGATAACGGCGCAACGCATGCAGGCCGCGGAAACGCGGCGATTGCGGCGTCTTCTCTTCCGGGAAAAGAACAGTGACCTTGCGCGCAAACATGTAGCGCCCGGTCAGTGCCAGTCCCTTGAACAATTCCTTCAGCATCAGGCTGCTGAGGAAGTCCTTGATTGCTTCCATGAAGTCCTCGCCTATCTTTCGTCGCGCATCAGGCCCAGATATTCCACGGCGTCTGCATCCAGATCGCCACCACGATCAGCCAGACGAGCGTGAGCGGAATGAAGATCTTCCAGCCCAGACGCATGATCTGGTCATAGCGGTAGCGCGGGAACGAAGCGCGGAACCACACGAACAGCGACACCACGCAGAAAGTCTTGACGAACAACCAGAGCCAGCCTGGGAGCAGATTGAACGGCGCAAAATCTACGATCGGCAGCCAGCCTCCCAGAAACATGATTGCGGCAAGTGCCGACAACAGAATCATGTTGGCGTATTCCGCCAGGAAGAACACCGCGAAGCCCATGCCCGAATACTCGACCATGTGACCGGCAACGATTTCCGATTCGCCTTCCACAACGTCGAACGGATGGCGGTTGGTTTCCGCCACGGCCGAAATCACGTGGATCACGAACAGGGGCAACAGCGGAAGCCAATTCCAGGAAAGGAAATTGAGGCCCATGTCGGCGAAACGACCACGGTCCTGCGACAGCACGATGCCCGAGATGTTGAGCGTGCCTGACACCATCAGAACCGTGAGCAGCACGAAGCCAATCGCCAGTTCATACGAAACCATCTGAGCCGAAGCGCGCAGAGCACCAAGGAATGCGTATTTAGAATTGGAAGCCCAGCCGGCGAGGATGACGCCATAAACGCCAATCGACGTGATTGCCATCACATACAGCAATCCGGCGTTGATATTCGACAGCACCAGTTCGGGGCCGAACGGAATCACGGCCCAAGCCGCCAATGCCGGCATCATCACGACGATCGGCGCGATCAGGTAGAGCGCCTTGTCAGCCTGCGCCGGAATGATCAGTTCCTTGAAGATCAGCTTGACCGCATCGGCGATCGGCTGGAGCAGACCTAAGAAGCCCACACGGTTGGGGCCGACGCGCACATGCATCCAGCCGATCATCTTCCGCTCCCAGAGCGTCAGATAGGCGACGCAGCCGAGAATGGGGAGAACGATCGCGAGGATGCCAAGCATCGACTTGATCAAAAGGAACAGCCCGGGCCAAGCCTGGGCAAAGTTCTCGATGGCTTCCATCACATCCGCTCCAGGGTCACTTCGCCAAAAAGCGGACCGATCGCCGCCGTGGCCTGATGGCCGGCAAGCACGACCACCGCGTTATCCGGCACTGCCGCGTCAGCGTTCGCGGTCAATTCAACAGAGGCATTGCCCTGCCGCACCCGCACCTTGTCGCCGCTGGCGATCCCCATGCGCTCCAGCAGCACCGGGCTCGCGGCCAGCACATGTACGGCTTTGCCTTCACGAGTAAGCTGCAGCGAAGGCGCACGACGCACGATCGAATCGCTGGCATAGCCGCCCACGGGCGACACGCGCTCCAGCATCAAGGCCTGCGCTGCGGTCGGTGCCACGAGCGGAGCCTTTATCCGATTGCCCAGGCGAGTCCCAACCTGTGCGATGTCACCGAGAGCCTCGGTCAGGATGACTTCCGTCGAAACCTGATCGAACCCACCAAGTTCGAGCGCGTTCGCAAGCACTCGCAACACCTTCCAGCCCGGACGCGCCGAGCCTGCCGGGTGGACAACGCCGGCAAAGGACTGCACACGACCTTCGGCGTTCACGAAGCTGCCGGACGTCTCGGTGAACGGCGCGATCGGGAGCACCACACTTGCGTAGTTCAACGCAGCCGTCCTGAAAGGCGTCAGCGCCAGTACGAAGTCGGCGCTGGACAACGCTGCGGCTGCCTTGACGCCATCGGCGCTGTCGAGCTCGGGCTCGGTGTTGAACAGAACGTAGGAAGACTGCTTGCCATTCCAAAGATTGGCGCTCGCGCCGGTCGCGCCGACGAGGTGGGCACCCACGGCATTGGCACCTTCCGACAGCACGCCAAGAACCGCACCAGTCTGGTCGGCGATCCATTGCGCCGCAGCCCAGAGCGCACTGGCTTGGGGATGCTGTATGGCGGCATTGCCGAGAAAGATCGCGGTCTTGCCACCTGACATGAGGGAACCGGCAATTGACACCGCAGAATCGGAAAGCTGGGTCTGCGCAAACTCGGCGGGACACGCAACCTGCTTCGCCTCAGCCACCGCGCGGGCAATTACTGCGATCTGGCCAAGCCAAGCTGACGGCGTCGCCACGATGCGTGTCTCCACCGGCATGAGCCAATCCTCGTCGAGTGCGCCAAGCGCCGACACGACGAGACCTTGCCGCGCGGCCGAACGCAGCCGCGCGGCAAGCAGCGGTTGTTCACGGCGCAGATAACTGCCAATGACGAAGACCGATTCGAGACCGCTCACATCAGCGATCGGCAGGCCCAGCCAAGGCGCACCAGACAGCGCCGGAGCAAGCGCAGCATCCGAAATGCGGGTGCAAGCCTCGATTGCATTGCTACCCAAGGCCTTGGCGAGCTTCTGCAGCAGGTGGAGTTCCTCGACGGTCGAACTTGTACTGCCGACGAAACCGATCGACGTAGCGCCACGCTTGGCCTTCGCGCTGCTCAGACCCTCGGCCGCCGCCGCAATGGCCTCGTCCCATTCCACTTCGACGAGCTGACCAGCGCGACGAATCATCGGCTTCAAGAGACGCTGCTCGGAGTCAAGCGCTTCGTACGAGAACCGGTCGCGATCCGAAAGCCAGCACTCGTTGATTTCCTCGTTCTCGAAGGGCACAACGCGCTTCACCGCCCCACCCTTGACCTGCACGACGATGTTCGAGCCGAGACTGTCATGCGGCGCAACCGAGCGTCGACGTGCCAATTCCCAGGTACGAGCGCTGTAACGGAAAGGCTTGCTGGTCAGGGCACCGACCGGACAAAGGTCGATCATGTTGCCGGACAACTCGCTATCAACGCTGCGCCCGACAAACGTCATGATCTCGGAGTGTTCGCCTCGATTGGCCATGCCGAGTTCCATCACACCGGCAATTTCCTGACCGAATCGCACGCAGCGAGTGCAATGAATGCATCGGGTCATTTCCTCGGCGGAAATGAGCGGCCCCATCGGCTTATGAAAGACGACGCGCTTTTCTTCCTGATAGTGCGAACCGGTACCGCCATAACCAACAGCCAGATCCTGCAATTGGCATTCGCCACCTTGGTCGCAGATCGGACAATCGAGCGGGTGATTGATGAGCAGAAACTCCATGACGGACTTCTGCGCCGCCACTGCCTTTGCGCTCTTGGTCTTCACGATCATGCCCGGCGTCACCGGGGTCGCGCAGGCCGGAACTGCCTTGGGACTCTTCTCGACTTCAACGAGACACATCCGGCAGTTCGCCGCAATCGTCAGCTTCTTGTGGTAGCAGAAATGAGGAACGTAGACGCCCGCCTTGGTGGCAGCCTCCATGACCATCGCACCGGGTGCCACCACTACCTTGGCCCCGTCGATTTCGACTTCTACGCCCTGACCGTCGACTGCGCTCATGCGAGTCCTTACCTAATCCGTTCTCAACTCCGGTCGCTGTTAAAAAACCTGCGACCGCCGGAATATTCGCCACTAGCGGGCAATCAATCGTTCGTTATACGTACGGGGGCACAAGACACTTTTTGTGCTCGACGTGATACGCAAATTCGTCGCGGTAATGCTTGATGAATCCGCGAACAGGCATCGCTGCCGCGTCACCGAGCGCACAGATTGTCCGGCCCATGATGTTCCCAGCCACACGATCCAGCTCGTCCAGATCTTCGATTCGTCCGGCACCGTGCTCGATCCGATGAACCATCCGATACAACCAACCCGTGCCTTCGCGGCAGGGAGTGCATTGGCCACAGCTTTCCTCGAAATAGAAATAGGAAAGACGCTCCAGCGACTTCACTGCACAACGGGTTTCGTTCATGACGATGACAGCACCTGATCCCAGCATCGATCCCGCCTTGGCAATCGAGTCGTAATCCATGGTGCATTCCATCATCATGTCCCCGGGCACGACCGGTGCCGAAGAACCACCCGGAATGACCATCTTCAGCTTCTTGCCTTCGCGCATACCGCCGGCAAGCTCAAGCAATTTGGCAAACGGAGTACCGAGGGGAATCTCATAGTTTCCCGGCCGATTTACATCTCCGGAAATCGAGAAGATCTTGGTTCCACCGTTATTCGGTTTGCCAGTCGCCAAATAGGCATCGCCGCCATTTCGGATGATCCACGGAACGGCAGCGAAGGTCTCGGTATTGTTGATTGTCGTCGGCTTGCCATACAAACCAAAACTGGCAGGAAAGGGAGGCTTGAAGCGAGGCTGACCCTTTTTGCCTTCCAGCGATTCGAGCAGTGCAGTTTCCTCACCACAGATATATGCGCCGTAACCATGGTGCGCATGCAACTGGAAATTGAAACCGGAACCGAAGATGTTGTCGCCGAGATAACCAGCCGCGCGCGCCTCTTCGAGTGCCTCTTCGAAGCGCTCGTAGACTTCCCAGACTTCACCGTGGATATAGTTGTAGCCAACGGTGACTCCCATCGCGAAGGCGGCAATCGCCATGCCTTCGATGACGATATGGGGATTGAATCTGAGGATGTCGCGGTCCTTGAAAGTTCCAGGCTCACCTTCATCTGTATTGCAGACGAGATACTTCTGACCGGGGAAGGTGCGCGGCATGAAGCTCCACTTGAGGCCAGTGGGGAAACCCGCACCACCACGGCCGCGCAAGGCGGAGGCCTTCAATTCTGCAATCACCTGATCCTGGGTCATCGAACCCAGAACCTTGCGCAGGGCTTGATAGCCACCGCGCTTTTCATAATCGGCCAGGCGCCAGTTGTCGCCATCCAGATCCGCAAGGATTTGCGGCGAAATGTGACGATCATGAATGCTAGTCACCGAAGTCGGAGCGTAATTCATTGCCTCAGTCCTTCTTCAATTCGGCCAGCAGACCATCAATCCGCTCATCGGTCATGAAACTGCACATACGCTCATTGTTCACGAGCATGACCGGTGCGTCGCCACAGGCGCCCATGCACTCACCTTCGATCAAGGTGAAGCGACCGTCTTCCGTCGTTTCCTTGTAGTCGATACCAAGCTTCCTCCGCAGCACCTGACCCGCATGCTCACCACCCGAAAGAGCGCACGGAAGATTGGTACAGACCGTGATCTTGTACTTGCCCACCGGCTTGGTATTGAACATGTTGTAGAAGGTCGCGACCTCCCACACGGCCATTGGCATGACGCCGATATAGGCAGCAATCTCGTCAATGACAGCCTGCGAGCACCAACCCAACTCTCGCTGAGCAATTGCCAATGCAGCCATTACGGCTGACAGTCGTTGGTCTGCCGGGTATTTTGCAAGCGCCCTATCGATCATGCGATAGGCGTCGTCACTCAGCAGTCGAGGAGAATTCGGAACAGCGCTCATGCCAATTACCGGTCGATGGAGCCAAAAACGATGTCTTGCGTGCCGATGATCGTTACCGCGTCGGCGATCATGTGACCACGCGACATTTCATCGAGCGACGAAAGATGCACGTAATCAGGCGTCCTGATTTTCAGTCGATACGGCTTGTTGGCACCATCCGAAACCAGGTAAATGCCGAACTCACCCTTGGGATGCTCCACTGCCGCGTAGGCCTCACCTTCAGGCACATGCATGCCTTCACTGAACAGCTTGAAGTGGTGAATGAGATCCTCCATATTGGACTTCATTCCTGCGCGCTTCGGCGGAGCCACCTTATGGTTCTGCGTGATCACCGGACCGGGATTATTGCGGAGCCATTCCACGCATTGCTTGATGATGCGATTCGACTGCCGCATTTCTTCGACACGAACCAGATAGCGATCGTAGGAATCGCCGTTGGTACCGACGGGAATGTCGAAATCCAGAAGATCGTAGACTTCGTACGGCTGGTTCTTCCGCAAGTCCCATTCGATACCCGACCCGCGAAGAAGCGGACCAGTAAAGCCTAGCTGAAATGCTCGCTCGGGCGAGACAACACCAATACCGACCAGACGCTGCTTCCAGATACGATTCTCGGTCAGCAGTGTTTCGTATTCGTCGACATAGATCGGAAACCGATTCGTGAAGTCCTCGATAAAATCAAGCAGCGAACCTTCACGATTTCGGTTCAGTTCCTTCACGGCCTGTTCGTTGCGAACCTTCGATGCCTTGTACTTGGGCATTTCATCGGGAAGATCGCGATAGACACCACCGGGACGGTAATAGGCGGCGTGCATGCGTGCGCCAGAAACGGCTTCGTACATGTCGAAGAGATCTTCGCGTTCCCGAAATGCATACAGGAAGGGAGCCATGGCGCCCACATCCAAGGCATGCGCGCCAAGCCACATGAGGTGATTCAGCAGACGAGTAATCTCGTCGAACATCACGCGAATGTATTGCGCCCGCAGCGGAACCTCGATGCCCAGCAGCTTTTCAATAGCGAGCACGTAACCGTGCTCGTTGCACATCATCGAGACGTAATCCAGTCGGTCCATGTAAGGAACGCTCTGGAGAAAAGTCTTGTTCTCAGCCAGCTTCTCGGTGCCACGATGAAGAAGGCCGATATGAGGATCAGCGCGCTGGATGACTTCACCGTCCAGTTCCAAGACTAGGCGCAAGACACCGTGTGCTGCCGGGTGCTGAGGACCAAAGTTGAGCGTGTAATTCTTGATATCTGCCATTTCAGCGCCCCTGACCGTACGCTTCTTCACGAATGATGCGCGGAACGATTTCCCGCGGCTCGATCGTGACAGGCTGATAAATCACACGACGCTGCTCAGGGTCGTATCGCATTTCCACATACCCTGACACCGGAAAATCCTTGCGGAAAGGATGTCCGATGAAGCCGTAGTCCGTAAGAATCCGACGCAGGTCCGAATGACCTTCGAAGATGATCCCGAACAAGTCGAACGCCTCTCGCTCGAACCAGTTGGCGGAACTCCAGACATCGACCACGGAAGCAATGGACGGAAAATCGTCATCTGCAGCGAAGACACGAACCCGCACACGCCAGTTGTACTTGACGGACAAGAGATGACTGACGACAGCAAATCGCGGCCCTTCGCAAGGCGCATTTCCATAGCTGTAGTAGTCCACCCCACAGAGATCGATCAATTGCTGGAATTTCAGCAATTCGTGATCGCGCAATGTCGTCATTGCCGCCAGATACTGACTGGCATGCAACTCGATGGTCACCTCACCGAGTGTAACCTTGCTATTGGCGATCGCGGTTCCGAGGACTTGCTGCAATGTCTCATGCAGCCTTTCGATCTTGGTCATGGCGTCAACGCGCAATCGTATTGGTACGACGAATCTTCTGATGCAGTTGCAGCACGCCGTAAATCAGCGCCTCAGCAGTCGGAGGACACCCAGGAACGTAAATGTCAACCGGCACAATCCGATCACACCCCCGCACCACTGAATAGGAATAGTGGTAGTAGCCACCACCATTCGCGCAGGATCCCATGGAGATAACCCAGCGGGGCTCCGCCATCTGGTCATAGACCTTGCGCAACGCCGGCGCCATCTTGTTGCACAGCGTGCCGGCAACAATCATCACATCCGATTGACGAGGACTCGGACGATAGAAAGTGCCGAATCGATCCAGGTCATAGCGTGCAGCGCTGGCGTGCATCATTTCAACAGCGCAACAGGCAAGTCCAAAAGTCACTGGCCACAAGGAGCCGGTCTTGCCCCAATTGATGAGCTTGTCAACGGTCGTCGTGACAAAGCCTTCGCTGAGAATGCCTTCGATGCTCATACATCACACCTCGTTTAGTTCCGCACGCGCTCCGCATTCGGGAGCACGCCGCAGAGTCACTCCCAGTCAAGCGCGCCGCGCTTCCATTCGTAGACGAAGCCGACAGTCAGGACGCCGAGAAAAATCATTGCGGTCCAGAACCCGACACGGCCGATTTCCCCAAGCGAAACAGCCCAAGGAAACAGAAAGGCGATTTCCAGGTCGAAAAGGATGAAGAGAATCGCCACCAAGTAGTAGCGAACGTCGAATTTCATCCGAGCATCCTCGAATGCTTCAAAACCGCACTCGTAGGGCGACAGCTTTTCAGCGTAGGGGCGATGCGGACCAAGGAGAGCACCCGCCAGCAAGGGACCAACCCCGACGGCAGCGCCGACGAGAATGAAGAGAAGAATCGGGAAATAGCTTTGCAGGTTCACGATCACGCAGCCGCGAGGGCGGGAGAAAGGGAGGTGAACTGAATTCGTCGCTGCGACCATTGCCTAGCTGGCAAGATGCGACGATTGACTTGTGGTGCCGACGGCGAGACTCGAACTCGCACAGCTTTCGCCACTACCCCCTCAAGATAGCGTGTCTACCAATTTCACCACGTCGGCACGTGTCCTGCTTACGAGGAGCGGGTTGAATGACGCCTGGAAACTTCTAGACTGAGGTGTCTGCGGCGTCGACCGCTGAAAGAGCAATAGATAATAGCGTCTTTTTCTGCCTCGCACCAGCCGCAGACGCTTTCCCCTCGACTACCTGGGGATATCCGTAGTTTTTGGCACAACAGGCTCGCTTGCGGCAGGCACTTGAATTGCCGCACCGGTCTCGCCCGACATCACACCACCCGTCGCCGAATCACCGCTGTTCGAAATCATCGCCAGCACGAGAGTGCAGACGAAGAAGACGGCAGCCGCGACCGCCGTGGAACGGCTCAGGAAGTTTGCGGACCCTGTGGCACCAAAAAGGCTGCCCGAGGCGCCACTGCCGAATGCGGCACCCATATCTGCACCCTTCCCGTGCTGCAGCAGCACGAGAACGATGACCGCAATCGCAGCAGCCAGTTGAAGAATCATTACGACCGTTTGCATTACCAATAACTCCAGAACTCTTTCGATCGCCGATCAGAGCGCGGCAACAATCGCCGCAAAATCGCCGGCGACCAGGGATGCGCCGCCGATCAACCCACCATCGACATCGGACATGGCGAAAATCGAGGAAGCATTCGAGGCCTTGACGCTCCCGCCGTACAGAACCGGAACGACCGCGCCAGCGCTACCGAGCTTGGCGCGAATGGAGGCGTGGACCTCCTGCGCTTGCTCCGGACTCGCGGTACGGCCGGTGCCGATTGCCCAGACGGGCTCATAGGCAACCAGCACTTCATTGATGCGCTCGCCGAGCGCCGCCATGACCGCACCCAGCTGACGATTCACGACCTCGAAGGCTTGATCGGCATCGCGCTCGACCAGCGTTTCGCCGACGCAGACGATAGGCACCAATCCAGCACCCAGCGCGGCGAGCGCTTTCGCAGCGACGATCTCGTCAGTCTCGCCATGGTATTGGCGGCGCTCCGAATGACCGACGATCACCTGACGCACACCCACCTCGGCCAGCATCGCACCCGACACTTCCCCGGTGAAGGCGCCCGACGCGGCATGCGCGCTCAGGTCCTGGGCACCGACGACGACCGCGCTTTTGTCCAGCGCCTGCACTGCCTGCGGCAGATAGACGTAAGGCGCACAAACGCCAACATTGGCCCCGATTCGCGGCAGCTCGCGCACGGCGGCAAGCAATGCCTCGTTCGCGGCAATCGAGCCGTTCATTTTCCAGTTTCCGACTACCCAGCGTGCGCGGCTCATGTTTGGCATCGATGGAAGCCGACCAAGCCGGCTTCGAGGTAAGTATTCGAGATCGGAGGCACATCACCGGCATGGCCGCTTCGAGGAGCAGTCACGCATCGTGTTACATGCGGCGGCGGATTATAGCGAGCGCAACAGGCCGCTAGCGCGGTACCGTTGCCTCGTCAACGTGGGACAACGCGCATAAGCCAGCAGTCAGATTTCGCAGGATCGCGCGAGGGAATGGCCCGGCAAGCGGCCATTCCCGCCGACCGATCAGGCCGACGTCGCCTCGTCCGTGGCGATGGCCTTCATCGACAGGCGCAGACGGCCCTTTTCGTCGGCTTCGAGTACCTTGACGCGAACCTGCTGACCTTCCTTCAGGTAGTCAGTGACGGCGTTGACGCGCTCCTTGGCAATCTGGCTGATGTGCAGCAGACCGTCCTTGCCCGGCAGCACCTGAACGATCGCGCCGAAGTCCAGCAGCTTGAGCACCGTTCCTTCATAGATCGCGCCGACTTCGACGTCGGCGGTGATCGCCTCGATGCGACGCCGGGCTTCTTCGCCGGCGGCGGCATCGACCGACGCAATCGTGACCACGCCGTCATCCTGAATGTCGATCTGCGTGCCGGTTTCCTCGGTCAGCGCGCGGATCGTCGCGCCGCCCTTGCCGATCACGTCGCGGATCTTTTCCGGGTTGATCTTGATGGTCAGCAGACGCGGCGCGAAGGCCGACAGCTCGGTGCGGGCGCCGCCCACGGCCGACTGCATCTTGTCGAGGATGTGCAGGCGGGCTTCGCGGGCCTGGGCCAGCGCGACCTGCATGATTTCCTTCGTGATGCCCTGAATCTTGATGTCCATCTGCAGGGCGGTCACGCCGGAGGTCGTGCCTGCTACCTTGAAGTCCATGTCGCCGAGGTGGTCCTCGTCGCCGAGGATGTCGGTCAGGACGGCAAATTTGTTGCCGTCCTTGATCAGACCCATCGCGATGCCCGCGACATGCGCCTTGAGCGGCACGCCGGCATCCATCAGCGCGAGGCAGCCGCCGCACACCGAGGCCATCGACGACGAACCGTTCGACTCGGTGATCTCCGACACCACGCGCATCGAGTAGCTGAACTCGGAATCGCTCGGCAGCACGGCGATCAGCGCGCGCTTGGCCAGACGGCCGTGGCCGATTTCGCGGCGCTTGGGCGTGCCCACGCGGCCGGTCTCGCCGGTCGCGAACGGGGGCATGTTGTAGTGCAGCATGAAGCGATCGCGGTACTCGCCCATGAGCGCGTCGATGATCTGCTCGTCCTGCTTGGTGCCGAGCGTCGCGACGACCAGCGCCTGCGTTTCGCCGCGGGTGAACAGCGCCGAGCCGTGGGTGCGCGGCAGCACGCCGGTGCTGATCTCGATCGGGCGCACGGTGCGCGTGTCGCGGCCGTCGATGCGGGGCTCGCCGGCGAGGATCTGGCTGCGGACGGTGCTGGCTTCGAGGTCGAACAGCAGGTTGCCGACATCGACTTCGCTCGGTGCGGCGGTGCCGGCGGCGGCGGCTTCGGCGGCCAGCGCGGCGTTCACGGCCGAATAGATTTCCTTCAGCTTGGTGCTGCGCTCCTGCTTCGAGCGGATTTCATACGCGGCACGGATCGGCGCGGCGCCCAGTTCGGCGACGCGGGCAACCAGCACTTTGTTCTTGGGCGCGGGCTTCCAGTCCCATTCGGGCTTGCCGGCGTCGCGCACGAGTTCGTGGATCGCGTCGATGACCTTCTGCATCTGCTCGTGGCCGTGCACGACGGCGCCGAGCATCACGTCTTCCGGCAGCTGGTCGGCCTCGGACTCGACCATCAGCACGGCCGCTTCGGTACCGGCGACGACGAGGTCGAGCTTGGACTGCTTGAGCTGCGAGGCGGTCGGGTTGATGACGTACTGGCCGTCGATGTAACCGACACGCGCGGCGCCGATCGGGCCGTTAAACGGAATGCCCGAGATGGCCAGCGCAGCCGACGAACCGATCATCGCGGCGATGTCGGGATCAACCTCGGGGTTGACCGACAGGACGTGGATCACGACCTGCACGTCGTTGTAGAAGCCGTCCGGAAACAGCGGGCGCAGCGGGCGGTCGATGAGACGCGAGGTCAGCGTCTCCTTCTCGCTCGGCTTGCCTTCACGCTTGAAGAAGCCGCCCGGGATCTTGCCGGCGGCATAGGTCTTCTCGATGTAGTCGACCGTCAGCGGGAAGAAATCCTGGCCGGGCTTGGCCTTCTTGGCCGCCACCACGGTCGCGAGCACCACGGTGTCCTCGATGTTGACGACGACGGCGCCGGAAGCCTGGCGCGCGATCTCGCCGGTCTCGAGCACGACCTTGTGCTGACCGTACTGGAATTCCTTGGTGACCTTGTTGAACACGTCTGTTTCCTTTCGCTAAACCCGCGGAATTCCGTGCGCCGCGGTGCGCACCTGCAAACGCCGGATCAGCGTCGGGACAAACGCGTCAGCCCAATGCAAAAAGCCCGCAGCGGAACACCGCAGCGGGCTTCGGCCGGACTGGTGCGATGCACCGAAAGCGATCCGGGAGGGGAAAAGATTACTTGCGCAGACCGAGCTTCTCGATCAGGGCGCGGTAGCGGCCAAGATCCTTGCCCTTGAGGTAGTCGAGCAGCTTGCGGCGACGCGACACCATCTTGAGCAGACCACGACGGCTGTGGTGATCCTTGATGTGCGTCTTGAAGTGGCCGGTCAGCTCGTTGATGCGCGCGGTGAGCAGCGCGACCTGCACTTCGGGGGAACCGGTGTCGTTGGCGGCACGGGCGTGGGCGGCGACGATTGCGCCCTTGTCGATATCAGCGACGGACATGGATGACTCCTGACTTGCGGACCATGCAGGTCATCGGGCTTCAGGCCCAGATCACCCAGCGGACGGTCCGTGTTGAACGAAAAAGCCGGCAAATGCGCCGATTGACCGCCCTCGACCGGCCACGGCCGAAAACGGAAACCGCGCAGTGTAGTCGAAACCGGCCAAAGTCGCAGCCAAAGCTTGTGACATGCAAAGCGGCCGTTCTGTAGCGCTTTTCCCGGGTTGGTGTCATGGGGGGTGGCACTAGCCTTCGCAGGAACCTTGATCTCCGTCCTGTCATGGCCTGGTTGTTGTCATCAGGCCGCCACTGCTGAACCTTTCCTGCCGGAAGGCATGTCCCCATGCGCAACAACCTGCCCATCACCCAGCGCGAATACGACTACCCGGATGGGCAGACGCTGGTTTCGACTACTGATCTACAGAGCCGGATCCTGTACTGCAACCGCAACTTCATCGAGGTCAGTGGCTACACGCGCGAGGAGCTGATCGGCCAGGAGCACAACATGATCCGCCACCCGGACATGCCGCCCGAGGCCTTCCGCGACATGTGGCGTTCGATCGGCAGCGGCAGTCCGTGGTGCGGCATGGTCAAGAACCGCCGCAAGAACGGCGACCACTACTGGGTGTTCGCCAACGTCACGCCCATCCTCGAGCGCGGCAAGATCCAAGGCTATGTGTCGGTGCGGACCAAGCCGACGCGCGAGCAGATCGACGAGGCTGAGAACCTCTACGCCCGCATGCGCGCCGACGCCGCGCGCGGACGCCCGACCGTGCGCCTCGAAGGCGGGCATGTGATCAGCAACCGTCCGGGCGCCAGCCTGCTGCTGCGCTTCCAGACCTCGGTAGCGGCACCGATCGTCTCCGCAATGGGTGTGCTCGCGACGGTATCGGTCATCGTCGCGGTGCTCATGGCCGACTGGAAGACGGCGCTGGCCGTGGGGCTGGCCCAGCTCGCCGGCGGCTTTGCGGCGATGGCCTGGGTGCGCGCGCGCGTGGTGCGGCCGGTGCACAGCGCGATCGGCTTCGCCAACCGACTGGCCGCCGGCGACATCGCGGTGCGCCGTACCGCGCGGCGGGACCACGACCTCGGCGGCCTGCACCGCGCGCTGCGCCAGCTCAACGTCAATCTCCAGGCCATCTGCGGCGACATGCAGCACGAGGTCGACAGCCTCGCCGCCGTGACCGAGCAGATCTCGCGCGGCACGGCCGACCTGTCGGCGCGCACCGAAAGCCAGGCCAGCAACCTGGAAGAGACCGCCGCAGCGATGGAACAGCTCAGCAGCACCGTCCAGCACAACTCCGACAGCTCGCGCGACGCCAAGCGTCTCGTGACCGAGGCCAACCAGACCGCACAGGAGAGTGGCGCGACGGTCGGCCGGATGATCGAGACGATGCGCGACATCAACCGCTCGTCCGACAAGGTCGGCGAGATCATCCAAGTGATCGAGGGCATCGCGTTCCAGACCAACATCCTGGCGCTGAACGCGGCGGTCGAAGCGGCACGCGCCGGTGAGCAGGGCCGGGGCTTCGCCGTGGTGGCGGGCGAGGTGCGGGCACTGGCCCAGCGCGCCAGCGGCGCGGCGCGCGAGATCAAGACGCTGATCGAGGAATCATCGGCCAAGGTGCACGAGGGCGAGCGCACGGTGGAAGACGCCGGCGTCGTCATGCGCGGCGTGGTCGAGCGCGTCGGTCAGGTGGCCGCGCTCATCACCGACTTCACCAGCGCGACCGACGAGCAGTCGCTCGGCATCTCGCAGGTGGCGGAAGCCATCCAGCAGCTCGACGCGGCCACACAGAACAACGCAGCGCTGGTCGAGGAGTCGAACTCGGCCACCGACTCGCTGCGCGACCAAGCGCGCAGCCTGCGCGACACGATGTCGGTGCTGCGGCTCGGCAATGCCGACTCGCGCCGTGACCGCGCCTGAAGCGGCGTTGCCGAGTCCTGCCGCGCCGGGCAACTGACCGACCCGGCAGGCAAGCCGACATCGTCATAACTGGCGGTTGTTTCGAACTTGCCAGATAGAACTTCGTTGTCTGAAAGCGGCTCCGCATGATCCGGCCATCAAGACCGGAGTCCTTCCATGCGCTTTCAGAACCTCAAGAAGATCGTCGTCGCGGCCGCCCTCGGCCTCGCCGCCACCGCGACCGCCCTCGCCGCCGACGCGGTCACGCTGCTCAATGTGTCGTATGACCCGACCCGCGAGCTGTACAAGGAAATCGACCCGGCCTTCGCCAAGGAATGGAAGGCGAAGACCGGCCAGGACGTGACCATCAAGCAGTCGCACGGCGGCTCGGGCAAGCAGGCGCGCGCCGTCATCGACGGCATCGAGGCCGATGTGGTGACGCTCGCCCTCGCCTACGACATCGACGAGATCGCCGAGCGCGGCATCGTCGCGAAGAACTGGCAGTCGCGCCTGCCGCGCAACTCGGCGCCCTACACATCCACCGTCGTCTTCCTCGTGCGCAAGGGCAATCCCAAGGGCATCAAGGACTGGGGCGACCTGATCAAGCCGGGCATCTCGGTCATCACGCCCAATCCCAAGACCTCGGGCGGCGCGCGCTGGAACTACCTCGCGGCCTGGGGCTATGCGCTGCGCCAGCCGGGCGGCAGCGAAGCCAAGGCGCGCGACTACATCAAGGCGCTGTTCAAGAACGTCCCGGTGCTCGACTCGGGCGCGCGCGGCGCCACCACCACCTTCGTCGAGCGCGGCATCGGCGACGTGCTGCTGGCCTGGGAGAACGAGGCGCTGCTGGCGCTGAAGGAACTCGGCCCCGACAAGTTCGACATCGTCGCGCCGTCCACCAGCATCCTGGCCGAGCCCCCCGTGGCCGTGGTCGACAAGGTGACCGAGAAGCGCGGCACCGGCGCCGTGGCGAAGGCGTATCTCGAATTCCTCTACACGCCGCAAGCCCAGGACATCATCGCCGACAACTACTACCGGCCGGTGGACCCGAAGGTCGCGGCCAAGTACGCGGCGCAGTTCCCGAAGGTGACGCTGTTCAGGCTCGACGAGGTGTTCGGCTCCTGGGCCGCGGCGCACAAGGCCCACTTCGCCGACGGCGCGAGCTTCGACCAGCTCTACACGCCCGGCCGCTGAGCCGGCGCCAGCAAGAAGAACAAGGACGCCACCGATGCGTACCAAGGTCCTCCTCGTCCCGGGCTGGCGCGATTCCGGCCCGGACCACTGGCAGAGCCGCTGGCAGGCGCGCTTTCGCGCCTTCCGCCGGCTGGAGCTGGCACCGGTCGACTGGGCCGAGCCGAAGCGCGAGGTGTGGGTCGCCGCCCTCGCCGCGAAGATCGCCGAACTCGGCGCGCCGGTCGTGCTGGTGGCGCACAGCCTCGGCTGCATCGCCGTGCAGCATCTGCCGCCGGCCGCGCTGGCGCCGGTGGTGGGCGCGCTGTTCGTGGCGCCCGCCGATCCCGCCAACCGCGAGCCGTTGGCCGACTTCGCGCCGGTACCGATGCAGCGCCTGCCCTTCGTGTCCAAGCTCATCGCCAGCAGCGACGATCCGTTCTGCCACGCCGACCGCGCCCACGCCTATGCCGATGCCTGGGGCAGCCGGCTGACTCTGCTGGACAATGTCGGCCACATCAACGCCGAGTCCGGCCATGGCGACTGGCCGGAGGGTCTCAAGCATCTCGAAACCCTCAGGCGCGAGATCGACTGGAAGACCGAGCCGCGCGGCGGCATCGCGCCGCCACGCACGCCCCGGACTGCCCTCTGATGCGCGCGATGCATCATCGGCGGTCCCCCGGCCGGCCCGGCCGTGCCGACTGAACCCTCGCAGACGAAAGCCCTTCATGAAGCGACGCCACGCCCTAGCCCTCATCGCCCTCGCCGCCGCCGGCAGCGCCCTGCCCGCGCGCGCCGCCGGCCCGACGACGATCCTCAACGTCTCCTACGACGTGATGCGCGACTTCTACAAGGACTACAACCCGGCCTTCGCCAAGGCCTGGGCCGCGAAGCACGGCGGCGAGACGCTCACGATCAACATGTCGCACGGCGGATCGAGCAAGCAGGCGACCTCGGTGGTGAACGGCCTCGAAGCCGACGTCATCACCATGAACCAGTCCACCGACATCGACCTGCTTGCACGCAACGGTGTCGTGCCGGCCGAGTGGGCCAAACGCCTGCCCGACCATTCGGCACCCTTCACCTCGGCCACCGTGTTCCTCGTGCGCAAGGGCAATCCCAAGGGCATCAAGGACTGGAGCGATCTGGTCAAGCCGGGCACGCAGGTGGTCATCCCCAATCCCAAGCTCTCGGGCAACGGCCGCTACACCTACCTCACGGCCTGGGGCTTCGCGCTGCGCCAGCCCGGCGGCAACGAGGCAAAGGCCAAGGAATTCGTCGCCGCGCTGTTCAAGAACGTGCCGGTGCTCGACAGCGGTGGCCGCGCCGCCACCACCACCTTCATGCAGCGGCAGATCGGCGATGCGCTCGTGACCTTCGAGAACGAGGCCGAGATGATCGCGCGCGAATTCGGCCGGGGCGGCTTCGAGGTCGTGTACCCGAGCCTGAGCATCCTGGTCGAGCCGCCGGTCGCGGTGGTCGACAAGGTCGTGGACAAGCGCGGCAGCCGCGCCGTCGCCACCGCCTATCTCGAATACCTGTGGTCGCCCGAAGGCCAGGAAATCGCCGCGCAGAACTACCTGCGTCCGCGCGACAAGACGGTGTTCGTCAAGTACGCGGCGCAGTTCCCGACGGTGAAGTTCTTCACCGTGGACGAGAGCTTCGGCGACTGGGGCCGCGCCCAGAAGGCGCACTTCGACGACGGCGGCAGCTTCGACCAGATCTACACGCCCGGCGGCCGCTGAGCGTGGGGGCAGGCGGGCGGAGTCGGTGCCGCCCGCATCGCCGAAATGACCGGGCAACCGCCCCGGCGCACCGTCCGGCCCCGCCGCGCGCGGGCTCCTACTCCCCAAACAGAACAAGACCATGTCCGCAGTTGCCAGTCCTCCGCTCGCGGGCGGCGCGCCCGGTGCCCGGCGCACGCCCTGGCGCCAGCCGAGCGTGCTGCCCGGTTTCGGCGTCACGCTCGGCTACACGATCTTCTATCTGAGCCTGATCGTGCTGATCCCGCTCGTCGCGCTCTTCCTCAAGACCGCGACGCTCACCTGGGACCAGTTCATCGCCGCGACCACCTCGGCGCGCGTGCTCGCCGCCTACAAGGTGAGCTTCGGCGCGTCCTTCGCGGCGGCCTTCGTCAACCTGTTCGCGGGGCTGCTGGTGGCCTGGGTGCTGGTGCGCTACCGCTTCCCTGGCCGGCGCTTCATCGACGCGCTGGTCGATCTGCCGTTCGCGCTGCCGACGGCGGTCGCGGGTATCGCGCTGACGGCGCTGTACGCGCCCAACGGCTGGATCGGGCAATACCTGGAGCCGCTCGGCATCAAGGTGGCGTTCAAGCCGCTCGGCATCGTGGTGGCGCTGATCTTCATCGGCCTGCCCTTCGTCGTGCGCACGGTGCAGCCGGTGCTCGAAGAAGCCGAACGCGAGCTTGAGGAAGCCGCCGCCATGCTCGGCGCGACGCGCTGGCAGACCTTCCGCCACGTCATCTTCCCCACGGTGCTGCCGGCGCTGCTGACCGGCTTCTCGCTCGCCTTCGCGCGCGCGATCGGCGAGTACGGATCGGTCATCTTCATCGCGGGCAATCTGCCGATGGTTTCGGAAATCGGCCCGCTGATCATCATCACCAAGCTGGAGCAGTACGACTACGCGGGCGCGACGGCCGTCGCCACCGTGATGCTGGGCGTGAGCTTCGTGCTGCTGTTCGTCATCAACCTGCTCCAGGCATGGCAGGCGAAGCGGTCGGGTTCGGCCGGGAGCGGTCGCAAATGAGCACGGCAAAGATTTCGACCACCGAGCCGCGCTGGGTGCGCGTGCTGCTCATCGCGGCGGCGCTCGGCTTTCTCGCCTTCTTCCTGCTGCTGCCTCTGGTGGCGGTGTTCACCGAGGCGCTGCGCAAGGGCTTCGGCGTGTACCTCGAATCGATCCGCGAGCCGGATGCGTGGTCGGCGATCACGCTCACGCTGACCGTCGCCGTCATCGCCGTGCCGGTGAACCTGTTCTTCGGCATCTGCGCCGCCTGGGCGGTGGCGAAGTTCGACTTCAGGGGCAAGCAGTTCCTGATGACGCTGATCGACCTGCCGTTCTCGGTGTCGCCGGTGGTGTCGGGCCTGATCTACGTGCTGGTGTTCGGCGCCCAGGGCTGGTTCGGGCCCTGGCTGAGCGCGCATGACGTGAAGGTGATCTTCGCGGTGCCGGGCATGACGTTGGCCACGATCTTCGTCACCTTTCCGTTCGTGGCGCGCGAGCTGATTCCGCTCATGGAAGCCCAGGGCACCGACGAGGAACAGGCGGCGATCGTGCTGGGCGCGAGCGGCTGGCAGACCTTCTGGCGCGTGACGCTGCCCAACGTGAAGTGGGGTCTGCTGTACGGCGTGATCCTCTGCAATGCGCGCGCTATGGGCGAATTCGGCGCGGTGTCGGTGGTGTCGGGCCATGTGCGCGGCTACACCAACACCATCCCGCTGCATGTCGAGATTCTCTACAACGAGTACCAGTTCGTCGCCGCCTTCGCCGTGGCCTCGCTGCTCGCGCTGCTGGCGCTCGTCACGCTCGCGATCAAGAGCTGGATCGAATGGCGCGGCCTGCTCGCCACGCCCTCCGACGACCTTCCGCCCGAGAACCCCAACGCGGGCAACTCCTCCCCGACCACGCCGGCCGCGACCGGCGCGCAAGCCTGAGCCTCGCCGCCATGACCATCCAGATCCGTTCCGTCTCCAAGCATTTCGGCGCCTTCACCGCGCTCAACGGCGTGAATCTCGACATCGCGCCCGGCGAACTCGTCGCCCTGCTCGGCCCCTCGGGCTGCGGCAAGACCACGCTGCTGCGCATCATCGCCGGCCTCGAATCGGCCGACGCCGGCAGCGTGCTGTTCGACGGCACCGACGCCAGCGACCTGCATGTGCGCGAGCGCAACGTCGGCTTCGTGTTCCAGCACTACGCGCTGTTCCGCCACATGAGCGTGTTCGAGAACGTCGCCTTCGGCCTGCGCGTGCGCCCGCGTGCCACGCGCCCGAGCGAAGCCAAGATCCGCGAGAAGGTGATGGAGCTGCTCAAGCTCGTGCAGCTCGACTGGCTGGCTGACCGCTTCCCGTCGCAGCTGTCGGGCGGCCAGCGCCAGCGCATCGCGCTCGCGCGGGCGCTCGCGGTCGAACCCCAGGTGCTGCTGCTCGACGAGCCTTTCGGCGCGCTCGACGCCAAGGTGCGCAAGGAGCTGCGGCGCTGGCTGCGCCGGCTGCATGACGAGTTGCATGTGACGAGCATCTTCGTCACCCACGACCAGGAGGAAGCGCTCGAAGTGGCCGACCGCGTGGTGCTCATGAACCGCGGCCAGATCGAGCAGATCGGCACGCCCGAGCAGGTCTGGGCGCAACCCGCGAGCCCCTTCGTGTACGGCTTCCTCGGCGACGTCAACCTGTTCCACGGCCGGGTCGAGGATGGCAAGGCGCATCTCGAAGGCTTCAGCCTGCCCGCCGACGACCACGCCCATGTCGGCTCGGCGAGCGCCGTGGCTTATGTGCGGCCCTATGACTTCGACGTGGCGCTGCCGGCGCCGGGCGTGGAAGGCATCGCCGTGACGCTCGCGCGCTCGCTCGTGGTCGGCCCGATCGCGCGGCTCGAACTCCAGCGCCAGGGCGACGCCTCGGCCGGGATCATCGAGGCGCAGATCGGCGCCGAGCAGTTCCGCGCGCTCGGCGTGGGCGTGGGCGATGCGCTCGTCGTGCAGCCGCGCGAGGCGCGCGTGTTTCTCGGCGAGAACATCTGACGCACTGCCCGGCATGGCGGCGAACGGCGGGCCTGGCCCGCCGTTTTCATTTGCGCGCGGGCCTGAAAGCAAGCCGCCGATTGCCTTTTCTCCATCGCTTTCATAGAGCCCGACTATCCCGAGTGATTTGCACGGTTGTTGCTAAACAGGGGATGCGAGCCGCTGGATACGACAACGGCCCAGTCCCCTGAAAACCGCATCAGTTCTGTTCAATAGGAGATCACCATGGCCCTGCAAAAGCTCACCACGACCGAAGGCGAATTCGTCAAGGCCGCTGACGCCGAGAAGATCGAAACCGTGCTGTCCAAGCTCGTGTGGGAAGTCCTCTACGGCAAGGCCTTCGACGCCCAGGCCGCCGCGATGGCCGCCGAGCGCGCGCTCGCCGAAGTGAAGGCCTGATCCCAGGCTCGCCACGCCGGGCCGCAACGGCCCGGTTGGCGGCGGGAGCCCCCCGTCGCCCTCATGACAACCCGCCCTTCCGCTTGTCATGAATCAAACAATCCCGACAGACAATTCAGAACACAGTTGATCCAGGTCATCCGGATCGATTGCCAAAGCATGAAGCGACGGTGACGTGTCACGTTCAGCCGGAGCCGCCCCGCCATGCTCAAGCGCGTATTCGCCGTCGTCCTCATCCTCGCCGCGAGCGCCTGGGTTCTGCCGTGGATGCAGGAAGCCCGCCGCTTCGCCGATCTGCTCGCCGAGCCGGCGCCCGCGCGACTGCCCTCGCCGCTGCCGGGCGCGCGGCTCTACGACTCCTGGGGCAATGCGCGCGATGGCGGCCGGCGCCGGCATGAAGGCATCGACATCTTCGCGGCGCGCGGCACGCCGGTGCTCGCGACCACGCGCGGGCGCATCACGCGGGTCGGCATGAACAGCCTCGGCGGCAAGGTGGTGTGGGTGCTCGGGCCGGGCCGGCAGATGCACTACTACGCCCATCTCGACGACTGGGCCGGCCGCGCCGCCGGCGAATGGGTCTGGCCCGGCGAGGTGATCGGGCGCGTGGGCAATACCGGCAACGCGGCCGGCGGGCCGACGCATCTGCACTACGGCATCTATGCGGCGGGCGGGGCGATCAATCCGTGGCCGCTGCTGCGCGCGGGGCGGGAGGCGGCAACTGCCCCGGCGGGTGTGCGCGATTGAGGTCGGCGGTCCCCGCGCGGCCGCTGCGTCGTCAGCGCGGGAGGTCGGCTAGATCAAGGCTGCGCCAATGAAAACGGGCGCCGAAGCGCCCATCCCTTTCGCCGAACAGCCAGCCCGTCAGGGCCGGCGCCCGCTCAGGAAAACACCAGCTTGGCGCCAATCACGACCAGCATCGTCGCGAGGAAGCCGCGCAGCAGCTTCTCGGGCACCTTGGCCGTGAGATGGCTGCCGAGCGTGATCGCCGGCAGCGAGCCGATCAGCAGCGCCGCGAGCATCGACCAGTTGACGCTGCCCATGATCGCGTGGCCCGCGCCCGCGACCAGCGTGAGCGGCACCGCATGCGCGATGTCGGCGCCGACGATGCGGCGCACCGGCGCGTTCGGATACAGGAACAGCAGCGCCACCACGCCCAGCGCTCCCGCGCCCACCGAGGTGAGCGCGACTAGCGTGCCGATCGTGAGGCCGAGCAGGAAGGTGGGCAGCACGCGCACCGCTTCGGCGTCGCGCTCGATCGCAACCTCCACCTCGACTTCAATCGTGCCGCCGCCGGGCGTGGCCGCCGCCATGCGCCGCGCCGCGAGCTTCTGGCCGAGCGCGCGGATCTGGTTGCGCAGCAGGATCGCGCTCGCCGTCATGAACAGCGCCACGCCCAGGCCGCGCGCCATCACCTTGGCGAGCGCGCCGTTGTCGAGTCCGGCCAGATGCAGCCCGCCGAGCGTGAGCGCCGCCGCCGGCACCGAGCCCGCGACGAGCCAGCCCGTGATGGACCAGTTCACGTTGCCCTTGCGCGCATGCGTGACGATGCCGCCCGCCTTCGTGACCGAGGCGAACAGCAGATCGGTGCCGACCGCCACCTGCGCCGGCACGCCGAACACCAGGGTGAGCAGCGGCGTCATGAGCGAACCGCCGCCGACGCCGGTCATGCCGACGATGAAGCCGACGAAGGCTCCGCCGAGCACGAATTGAAGTTCGGGAATCACCAGTAGTTCTCCACGGCCATGGTGCCGGGCACGCCGCGCCGGCTCACGGCGAAGCCCATTGCGGCGAGCTGCTTGCGGATGTCGTCCACCATCGTCGGATTGCCGCAGATCATCACGCGGCTGGTGGCGGGGTCGAGCGGCACGCCGGCCTCGGCGGCGAGGCTGCCGTCGGCGAGCGCGGTGGTGATGCGCTTGGCCAGCATCGGCCGGCCGTCGGGCCAGTGGCCCTGCTCGCGCGTGATGAGCGGCAGGTACACGACCTTGCCCGGGCTTTCGGCGAGCAGTTCGCCGAAGGCTTCGTGATCCTTCAAGCCCTCGATCGTGTCGCGGTAGGCCAGTTCGTCGGCATGCCGCACGCTGTGCACGACGACGATGCGCTCGTACTGCTCCCAGATCGCGAGGTCGAGCAGGATGCTGATGAAGGGCGCGAGGCCGGTGCCCGAACTCAGCAGCCACAGCTCGCGGCCGCCCTCGAAGCGGTCGGTGGTGAGAAAGCCGTAGTTGGTCTTCTCGACCAGCACTTCATCGCCGACCTTGAGCGACGCGAGCTTCGTCGTGAACTCGCCGTCGGGCACGACGATGGAATAGAACTCCAGGAACTCGTCGTAGTTGGCCGAAGCGATCGAATAGGCGCGCCACACCCAGCGCGGCCCCTTCTTCTCGGCCGGATCGCCGTCCTCCCGCCAAACGCCCAGCCGCGCGAACTGGCCGGGAATGAAGCGGAAGCCCGGCGAGCGCGTGGTGCGGAAGCTGAACAGATGCGGCGTCCACGGCTTGATCCAGGTGATGGTCTCGCGCGTGTACTTGTCGGGCGGCATTTCGCCCGGCAGCTTCTTCGGCTTCGCGGGCGCGGCCGCGCCTTCACCGACTGTAGACGGTGAAAGCGTTTGCACTGTGGCCGGGGCGGGATTGCCGCCCGGCGCGTCGGGCTTGTCGGTCATGCGGGAGGAGAGAGCAGCTTTCGTGCTCAGGCGATGAGGCCGGCGGCGACCGTGTCGTTGGTGGCTTCGTCCACGAGGATGAAGCTGCCGGTCACGCGGTTGGCGGCGTAGGCATCGGCGATCAGCGGCTGCTGGACCTTGATGCTGAGCTTGGCGATGTCGTTGAGCGCGACGGGCTGGTCGCTCGGCGACCACGCGAGGCTCACGAGGTCGAGCTTGCTTTCGACGGCCGCGACCTTCGCCTTCACCTCGCGCGAGGTGTGGCGAAGGATGTAGCCGCGACGCGGGTCGAGCGCGTTGTGGCCGAGCCAGCTCACCGTGGCCGAGAACTGCTGGCGGCCTTCGGGCTGGGCTTCGCTCGCCTTGACGAACATGTCGCCGCGCGAGATGTCAATCTCGTCGGCGAGCGACACCATCACCGACTGGCCGGCGAAGGCTTCGGTCAGCTCGGCTTCACCCAGACCGATGCGCGTGACCTTCGAGCGGCGGCCCGACGGCAGCACGACGATCTCGTCGCCGACGGCGATCGTGCCTTCCTCGATGCGGCCGGCGTAGCCGCGGAAATCGCTCTGCGACGGGCGGCAGACCCATTGCACCGGAAAGCGCCAGGCCGCGTCTGCCTTGAGCTGGCTGCTCGGCGCCGATTCCAGCAGCTCCAGCAGCGTCGGGCCCTGGTACCAGCCGAGCGGCTGGGCGTCCTCGTCGGAATCTTCCTGGGGCACGCCGCGGTTCACGACCATCGCGCCTTCGAGCGCCGACAGCGGCACCGAATGCACATTTGCGCTGGCTTCCGGATGCTGGGCGAGCCATTCGCGGAACTCGGTGTCGATGCGGTCGAACACCGCCTTGTCGTAGCCGACCAGATCCATCTTGTTGACCGCGACGATCAGCTGGTTCACGCCCAGCAGCGTGGCGATCGTGGCGTGACGGCGGGTCTGCGGCAGGATGCCCTTGCGCGCGTCGACCAGCAGGATCGCCACGTCGGCCGTGCTCGCGGCCGTGACCATGTTGCGCGTGTACTGCTCGTGGCCGGGCGCGTCGCCGATGATGAACTTGCGATTGGCCGTCGCGAAGTAGCGGTAGGCCACGTCGATCGTGATGCCCTGCTCGCGCTCGGCGATCAGGCCGTCGGTCAGCAGCGACAGGTCGATCGCGCTCAGGCCCTTCTTCTTCGCGTTGCGTTCGAGGGTGGCGATCGTGTCGTCGAGGATGGTCTTGGTGTCGTAGAGCAGACGGCCGATGAGCGTGCTCTTGCCGTCATCGACGCTGCCGCAGGTCAGGAAGCGCAGGACGCCGAGATCGGTTTCTTGGGGGGTGTCTTGAAGATTCATTGTCATGGCACCTTAGAAGTAGCCTTCCTTCTTGCGCTGTTCCATCGAGGCTTCCGAGGTCTGGTCGTCCATGCGCGTGGCGCCGCGCTCGGTGAGCGTGGCGGTGACGGTCTCGGCGATGATTTCTTCGTACGTGCCGGCGGTCGAGGCGACCGGGCAGGTGCAGGTGATGTCGCCCACGGTGCGGAAGCGCACGCTGACGGTCTCGACCTTCTCGCCGTCCTTGGCCGGCGTGAGTTCGGTGACGGGCACGAGCGCGTCACCGCGCCGCACGATCTCGCGTTCATGCGCGAAATAGATGCTCGGCACCTCGATGCCTTCGCGCGCGATGTACTGCCACACGTCCAGCTCGGTCCAGTTGCTGATCGGGAACACGCGCATGTTCTCGCCCTTGGCGACACGCGCGTTGTAGAGGTTCCAGAGCTCGGGGCGCTGGTTCTTCGGGTCCCACTGGCCCCATTCGTCGCGGAAGCTGAACACGCGCTCCTTGGCGCGGGCCTTTTCCTCGTCACGGCGCGCGCCGCCGAGGCAGGCGTCAAACTCGAACTCGGCGATCGCGTCCAGCAGCGTCACGCTCTGGTGCTTGTTGCGCAGCTCGTCGGGCGAGCGCAGCACGACGCGGCCGTTCTTGATGCTGTCCTCCACGCTGCGCACGATCAGGCGTTCGCCCAGCTGGGCGGCGCGGTAGTCGCGGAAGTCGGTCACTTCCTTGAAGTTGTGGCCCGTGTCGATGTGCATCAGCGGGAACGGGAACTTGCCCGGCCGGAAGGCCTTGGTGGCCAGATGCAGCATGACGATCGAATCCTTGCCGCCCGAGAACAGCAGCACGGGGTTGCTGGTCTGGCCAGCGACCTCGCGCATGATGTGGATGGCTTCGGATTCGAGCCAGTCGAGATGGCTCAGCGAGCGCGACGCAATCGCGGTCATCGGTATTTCCTCAGGACTTGAATTTGAGCGGCGAGACCTGGCCGTCCTTGACGTGCAGGCCGCATTCCTTGGATTCGGGGTTCTCCCACCACCAGCGCCCGGCGCGAACGTCCTCGCCCGGCGTGATCGCCCGGGTGCAGGGCGCGCAGCCGATGCTCGGGAAGAACTGGTCGTGCAGCTTGTTGTACGGCACGTCGTGGCGACGGATGTAGGCCCAGACCTCGGCCTCGCTCCAGTCGATGATCGGATTGAACTTGGTGAGCTGGCGGGCCTCGTCCCATTCGCGCACCGGCGTGTCGGTGCGCGTGACGGACTGCGAGGCGCGCAGGCCCGTAATCCACGCCTTCTTGCCGGCGAGCGCCTTGGCCAGCGGCTGCATCTTGCGCACGCCGCAGCATTCCTTGCGGTTCTCGACCGAGTCGTAGAAGCCGTTGATGCCGTTCTTCGCGACCAGCGCGGCGACGGCGGCGGCATCCGGAAAGTACGTGGTGACGACCTTGCCGTAGCGCGCCTCGGTGGCCTGCATGACGGCGTAGGTCTCCTCGTTCAGCCGGCCGGTGTCGAGCGTGAAGCTGGCGATGTCGAGGCCGTGGCGACGGATGAGGTCGAGGATGACCATGTCCTCGGCGCCGAAGCTGGTCGAGAACACGGCCGGCTGCTCGGCCGCCGCCTCGCGCAGCACGGCGAGGGCCGAGGCTTCGCGCGCGTCGAGGAGGGCGGTGTCGATATTGGGATTGGGGGCGCTCATGCGGGGGCTTGCTCTCTGGCTGGGGTTCGCGAGCCTGCCGGCATGACTGCGCGGCAGGCGGAAACGAGGCTTGAGGGAGGCGTCAGGCCGACGCGGCCGCGAGCCAGGCCGGTGCGCGACCGTCGGCGCTCAGCTGGTAGGCGCCGCTGAACGCGGTGAAGCCCGCCAGCGCCGCCGCGACGTTCTGGCCCTCGGCCATCGCGAAGCTCGTGAAGCCGGTGCGGCGCAGGTTGAACAGCTGGTCGCGGCGCACGTCGCCGAAGGCGCGGATGTCGCCGGTGTAGCCGAGGCGCTTGCGCAGCAGCCAGGCGATCGAATGACCGCGCCCGTCGGTGAACTTGAGGTACTGCACCGCGACGATGCCCGCGCTACCGAGCAGCGGCGCGGCGGCTTCCGCCACGTCGTCGGGCTTGAGCCAGACGCCGAAGTCGCCGCGCGCCTTGAGTTCGTCGGCATGTTCGAGCGCCCAGGCCAACGGCACGATGACCTTGCCCGTGGCCGGAATGCCGGCGGAGGCGTCCTCGATGCGCGTCCAGTCATCGGCGGCGAGCGCGGGCGTGCCGCCCAGGGTGGTGATGACGTCAGACATGGGCGGCTCCTTCTTCCGTGGCGTAGGCGGCCTGCTTGAACGAGGCGATGCCGATGCGGCGGAAGGCGTCGATGAAGCGCTCCTCCTCGCCCTCGCGGTTCGCCAGGTAGTGCCTGACGATCTTCTCGACCACGTCGGGCACCTGCTCGGCCGCGAAGCTCGGGCCGATGATCGTGCCGATGTGCGCCTGCTCGGGCGACGCGCCGTAGTCGCCACCGAGCGTGACCTGGTACCACTCCTCGTCGTGCTTATCCACGCCGAGGATGCCGATGTGGCCGATGTGGTGATGGCCGCAGCTGTTGATGCAGCCCGAGATGTTGAGCGTGATGTCGCCGATGTCGTGCTGGTAGTCCAGGTCGTCGAAGCGCTGCTGGAGCGCCTTGGCGATGGGGATCGACTTGGCATTGGCCAGCGCGCACAGGTCGCCGCCCGGGCAGCAGATGATGTCGGTGATGAAGCCGAGGTTGGGCGTCGCGAGGCCGGCGGCCACGAGGCGCTCGTACAGCGCCGGCAGGTCGATCGCGCGCACATGCGGCAGCACGAGGTTCTGCTCGTGGGTCGCGCGGATCTCGCTCGCGCTGAACTCGTCGGCCAGCGCCGCGACGGCGTCCATCTGGTCGGCGGTGATGTCGCCCGGCGGCAGGTCGCGGCCCTTGAGCGAGATGGTCACGGCGCGGTAGCCCGACTGGCGATGGCCCTTGACGCTGCGCGCGGCCCAGCGCTGGAAGGCGACCGATTCGTTCGTGACGTCGAAGTTGTCGTCGAGCGTTTCGTATTCCGGCAGCGTGAAATCGGCCGCGATGCGGTCGAGCTCGCTCTGCGGCAGGGTGCCGGGGCCGTCCTTGAGGTGCTGCCATTCGGCCTCGACTTCCTCGGCGAACTTCGCGGCGCCCAGCGCCTTGACGAGGATCTTGATGCGCGCCTTGTAGAGGTTGTCGCGGCGGCCGTGCAGGTTGTACACGCGCAGCGCGGCCTCGATGTAGGTGATGAGGTGCTGCCAGGGCAGACCCTTGCGGATCAGGCTGCCGATGATCGGCGTGCGGCCGAGGCCGCCGCCCACGTACACGTCGGCGACGAGCGCGCCATCTTCGAGGCGCAGTTGCAGGCCGATGTCGTGCACCGAGATCGCGGCGCGGTCGTCCTTCGTGCCGCTGATGGCGATCTTGAACTTGCGCGGCAGGTTGGCGAACTCGGGATGGAAGGTGCTCCACTGGCGCAGCAGCTCGGCCACCGGGCGCGGATCGACGATCTCGTCGGGCGCGACGCCGGCGAAGGCGTCGGTGGTGATGTTGCGCACGCAGTTGCCCGAGGTCTGCACCGCGTGCATCTGGACCTTGGCGAGGTCGGCCAGCATCGCCGGCGTGTCCTCGAACCTGAACCAGTTGTATTGCAGGTTCTGGCGGGTGCTGAAGTGCGCCCAGCCACGGTCGTAGGTGCGCGCGATGTTGGCCAGGCCGCGCAGCTGGTAGGCCGCGAACACGCCGTAGGGGATGGCCACGCGCAGCATCGGGCCGTGGCGCTGGATGTAGAGGCCGTTCTGCAGGCGCAGCGGACGCAGTTCGTCGTCGGCCAGCTCGCCGCGCAGGTTGCGCGCGATCTGGTCGGCGAACTGGGCGACGCGCTCATCGACCATCTGCTGGTCGAACTCGGTGTACCGGTAGATGCGAGGGGGGGAAGCCTGCGGCATGGTCGTCGGGAAAGAGGGTGTGGATCGGTCCGGGCCGGTACCGGCGGTCGCGCGGCATGCGCGGTGGCGGACGGATCAAGCGGAGGCGCGAGGATAAGTCAGCCTTCCGCGCGGCCCTACGCACTGCGGGCAATAGTGGTATGCCCGATCCGCATAAGCCCACGCCGCATGCGGGAAATCGCCGCCGCATAGGGTCGGCGTGGCCGATTTTCAAGATCTTGAAGGCGCTGTCGCGGTTCCCATTTCAGGCTCATCGGCGCCGTGTGCGCCACTGCCCCGATGGAGAAAGCCATGAACCAGATCGTCCGCAATGCCGTTGTCCGCGACCCCTTCCTCTCGTTCTTCGATGACGTGGTGAACGACCTGTTCACGCCGCGCGCCGTCGCCGCCCGCGCCGCCGCCGCGCAGGAGCCGATCGTCACCAAGGCCCGTGTCGACGTGATCGACCGCGGCCGCGCCTACGAGGTCGTCGCCGACCTGCCCGGCGTCGCCAAGGAAGACATCCGCATCAAGGTCGAGGGCAAGCGCCTGTCGATCGAGGCCACCACACGCGCCGAACGCGAGGTCAAGGAAGGCGAACAGGTGCTTCACACGGAACGCTTCGCCACCCAGTACGCTCGGAGCTTCGCGCTGCCCTCGGAACTGGATGACGCCAAGGCCGAGGCGCGCTTCGAGAACGGCGTGCTCACGCTCGTGCTGCCCAAGCGCGACGTGATCGAGCCGCGCCTCATCACCGTGCAATGAGCCTGACCTGAAGGAGACGCGATGGCGAACGAAATCGAACTCAAGCTCGCCATCGCGCCGGCCGACCTGGCCCGCTTGCGCGGCCATCCGCTCGTCGAGCGCCACGCCGAGGGCGAGTGGGCCGCGCAAACGCTTGCAAACCGCTATTTCGACACGCCCGGCCGCGACCTCGCGCGCAGCCGGGCCGCATTGCGCCTGCGGCTTGCGGGCGAGCAGTGGTGGCAGACGCTCAAGACCTCGCCGGCAAGCGTGTCGGGCCTGAGCGCGCGCGGCGAATGGGAAGTGCCCGTCGCGGGCGCCGCGCTCGACTTCGACGCCTTCACCGATCTGCCCGACGAGGTGCGCGCCCTGCTCGACCGTCTCGCGCCCCGTCTCGGGCCGGTGTTCGACACCGATTTCGAGCGCGAGTCGCGCACGCTGCGGCTCAAGGGCGGCACGCGCTTCGAGTTGGCGCTCGACCGCGGCGAACTGCGCGCCGGCAAGGGCAAGACGCTGCGGCGCGAGCCGATCTGCGAGGTGGAGCTGGAGCTGATCGAGGGCGATCCGCGTCGCGTGCTCGACTTCGCGGAGCGGCTCGCCGCCGACATCGCGCTCATCCCCGAGACGCGCAGCAAGGCGGCGCGCGGCTTTGCGCTGGCCGACCGTCGGCCGGCCGTGGCGGCCAAGGTCGCGCTGCCGGAGGCCGACCCCGCCGCGCATGCGGGCGCGCTGCTCGCTGCCGTCGTCACGCGCTGCCAGCAGGCGCTGCTGCTCGACACCGCGCTCATCCGCGCCGGTGCAACCACGCCCGCAGCCGGCCGTATCGCGCCGACCGGCGACGGCACGAAGCCTCCGGCGTCCGAAGGTGGTTCCGCTGCACCGTCCGCCTCCGTCACCGACGACGCCGAAGATCCCGCCGAACTCGTCCATCAGGCCCGCGTCGCGCTGCGCCGCCTGCGCGTCGCGCTGCGCCATGCGCGTCCCTTGCTGCCGCGCCGCGAAGCCGAACTGCGCGCACCGCTGCGCGAACTCGGCCGTCGCCTCGGCCGCACGCGCGATCTCGACGTGCTCACCGGCCAGACCCTGCCGCGCCTCGACGGCAAGATCGGCGCGCCCTCCACCGCCGCGCGCGACGACGCCTATTCCGACGCCGACCTGCGCGCCGCGCTCGACGCCCGCCTCGCCGCCGACCGCGCCCAGGCGCTCGACGAACTGCGCGAGGCCCTCGCCTCGCCCGCCTTCGCGCGCACCATGCTCCAGCTCGAAGGTCTCGCGCTGCGCCTCGCGGCCAAGCGCGGCGCCGCCGCCGACCGCTTGGCGCGGCGCGAACTCAAGGCCGCGCGCGACGCCGCCCGCTCCACCGTCGCCGCGCTCGACGGCGACGACGCCGAGGCGCGCCACCAGTTCCGCATCGCGGTCAAGCGCTACCGCTATGCGCTCGACATGTACGGCGCGCTGTTCGACGCCGACGCGGTGCAGGCCCAGCGCAAGGCGCTGTCGCACCTTCAGGACGTGCTCGGCGAGATGAACGACGACGCCGTCGCCATCGCCCGGCTCGACCTGCTGCCGTCGAGCCCGCACGCCGCCGACCTCGCCCGCGCCGCGCGCGACGCCATCGCCGCCGCGCAACCCGAGGCCGCCCGCCTCGCGCGCGAATTGCTCGCGCTGCCCGCGCCGTGGAAGAAGCCCGCCGCCAGAAGCTGAACGGCAAATACCGCTTCACGCCCGCATCCGTCCGGCGCCGCGACCGGACGCGCACGGTTCGCGCCGCCCGGGCGCGATCGTTCTCCACCGGTCGGCCAGGCCCGCGCCGCTGTGGAAATCCGACATGGCCCGCCGCTCCCGCGCTCCCTAACATCCGCCGCACATTCAGCGGCCGTCCGTCCGGACACCGAGATGCCGCGCATGGGAGACAGTCTTGAAAAAGCCCCTCTACAAGAGCCTGTACGTACAGGTCCTCATCGCCATCGCGGCCGGTGTCGCGCTCGGCCACTTCTACCCCTCGACGGGCGCCGACCTGAAGCCGCTCGGTGACGGCTTCATCAAGCTCATCAAGATGCTGATCGCGCCGATCATCTTCTGCACCGTCGTGGTCGGCATCGCCGGCATGGAAGACATGAAGAAGGTCGGCCGCGTCGGCGGCAAAGCCCTGCTCTACTTCGAGGTCGTCAGCACGCTGGCGCTCATCCTCGGCCTCGTGGTCGTGAACGTGCTGCAACCGGGCGCGGGCCTGAATGCCGACGTCTCGACGCTCGACACCAAGGCGCTCACGGCCATCACCTCGAAGGCGCCGCCGCAGACCACGGTGGACTTCTTCATGAACCTGATCCCGTCGACCTTCATCGACGCGTTCGCGAAGGGCGAGATCCTCCAGGTGCTGCTGCTGTCGGTGCTCGTGGGCTTCGCGCTCAGCGCCGCCGGCGAGCGCGCCAAGCCGGTGGTCAAGCTGGTCGACGAGTTCGGCCACATGCTGTTCATCGTCATCGGCTTCATCATGAAGCTCGCCCCGATCGGCGCCTTCGGCGCGATGGCTTTCACGATCGGCAAGTTCGGCGTCGCCTCGCTGCTGCCGCTCATGAAGCTGATGGGCAGCTTCTACCTCACCTGCCTGCTGTTCATCTTCCTGGTGCTGGGTTCGATCGCGCGCTGGGCCGGCTTCAGCATCGTGAAGTTCATCGGCTACATCAAGGAAGAGCTGCTGATCGTGCTCGGCACCTCGTCGTCGGAATCGGCCCTGCCGCGCATCATGGCCAAGCTCGAAAAGCTCGGCTGCTCCAAGCCCGTCGTGGGCCTCGTCGTGCCGACCGGCTATTCGTTCAACCTCGACGGCACCGCGATCTACCTGACGATGGCCGCGATCTTCGTCGCCCAGGCCACCAACACCGACCTCACGCTGATGCAGGAACTGACCATCCTCGCGGTGCTGCTGCTCACGTCGAAGGGCGCGTCGGGCGTGACCGGCTCGGGCTTCATCGTGCTGGCCGCGACGCTGTCGGCGGTGCCGACCATCCCGGTCGCGGGCCTGGCGCTCATCCTCGGCATCGACCGCTTCATGTCGGAAGCCCGCGCGCTCACCAACCTCATCGGCAACGGCGTCGCGACGGTGGTCGTGTCGAAGTGGGAACGCGAACTCGACGGCGCCCGCATGCAGCGCGTGCTGGCGCATGGCGTCGAGGATGAACTCGACGCCGAGGCCGTCCTGCCGCACGCCCACGGCGCCGCCCCGGTGGTGGTTCCGACCGAGGCGCCGGCCCGCGCCTGATTCTTCCGCGCCGCGCGCCACCGCCCCGGGCGGCTGGCGCCGACGCCACCGTGTCTCCTCCGGAAGCCGGGCCTCGCGGTCCGGCCCCTCCCGCGCCGTCATCCCCCCTCGGATGACGGCGTTTTTTGTTTGGTGCGCCGGTGGCGCGTCATTCCCGCGCGGCCCTGATCCGGCAGCTCGCGCTCGCGCTTGCGCACGCTGATGCTGCCGTCGATCTCCAGGAAGGCGCAGTTGAGTTCGTCAAGGCCGCAATCGGCCTCGCGCAGCGCGCGCGCCATGTCGCCCTCGCCGACCCGGTGACGCCGCATGCGGTCGCGGAACAGCCTGCCGTCGCGGCCGAGCAGCACCGGCTCGCCATCCACCAGCCGCTCGGCCGCCGGGCTGATGGCCGTCAACCGGCCGAGCGCGGCATTGAGCGCGAGCAGCGTGGCCGCGCCGATCAGGCCGCCCACGAGCGATTCATCGCCGCCGCCGAGCGAATTGCTGACGGCCTCGCTCAGCAGCATCACGACCAGCAGGTCGAAGGGCGTGAACTGCCCGATCGTGCGCTTGCCCGACATCCGCACCATCACCAGCAGCACGCCATAGACGGCCGCCGCCCGCACGATGAATTCCCACCAGGGCAGCGTCAGGTCGAGCATCGCGCGCGGCCCCGTCAGCCGGCGCGCCAAGCCAGCGCGTGATAGCGGAACACGCGCAGCAGCGCGAACTCGGCGGCCCGGGCGCGCAACGCGGCGCGGTCGCCGCCGAAGCGCGCGGTCTCGGTGAAGCTGACGACCGCGCCGCGCCGCCGGAAGCTCCAGCCGAAGCATTGCGTGCCGGGCTCGACGCCCTCGCCGCCATCGTCGGCCACGCCAGTGTTGGAGATGGCGAGCGTCGCTTCGGGCACGCGCGCGAGCGCGCCCTCGGCCATCGCGCGCGCCACCGGCTCGCTCGTCAGGTTGTGCGTGGCAAGCAGTTCGCGCGTGAGGCCGAGTTCGCGCTGCTTGGCGCCCGGCGAGTACACGACGAAGGCGCTGTCGAGCAGGCTGCCGCAACCGGGCTCGTCCGCCAGACGCGCGGCGATCAGGCCGGCGGTGCATGACTCGGCGGTCACGACCAGCAGACCGTTGCGGCGCAGATAGCCGGCGAGCGCGACGAGGGAGTGCATGGGCTTGCAGCCGGGCTCAGGGCCGCAGGTCGTCGGGCTGGCGGCTGCCGCCGCGCAGCCGTTCGAGCGTGGCGCGCAGGAACGGCTCGGCGGCGCCGGCCGAAGTCGAGGCGCCGGCATCGGTGGCGGCAGGCCGGGCAATGTGCCGCTCGGCCTCGACCGAGCCTCGGTCGACCTCGGCAAGGCGCCGTGCCGCCTCGTCGGCGCGCCGGACCTCCTCGACGCGGCGCCAGTCGCGCACGACCGCGTGCGGCAGCACGCGGCGCTCGGCCAGCACCCAGCCGAGACCGCGCCGGATCGCGCCGAGGCCGGCACGCAGCCGGCCGGCGCGCGCGAGGTCGGCCAGCGCCTCCGCCGTCTCGCGCAGCGCGTCGGCGAGCGGCAGCCGCATCCACGCGACCCAGACGCGGTTGCGCGCGAGCAGGTCGCGCCGCGTGCCGGCATCGCGCAGCGGCGAGGGCCGGTGCACGACCACGAGATCGGCGCAGTACAGCATCAGCCAGCGCGCGGCCGCGAGGTCGAAGGCGAGCAGCGCCTCCTCGCCGCCGATGAAGAATTCGCGCCGGTAGCCGCCCATCGCGATGAACAGGTCGCGCCGCATCACGCAGGCGCCGGCCATGAAGCCGAGCAGCGGCCGACCCGGCAGGCCGTCGGCGCGCAGCGGGCTGCGGGCCATGAGGCGGGAGCTGGGGTCGTCAACGAGGCCTGCGGTGGCGGCAACGGCGGGCGCGCCGGTGACGACGGCGATGGCAGTGCTGGCACCGGCGCATCCCTGGCCGGCAGCGAGCCCGCCCGTCTCGACGGCGCCGGCGGCATCGGGCGGGATGCCGATCCGCACCCGCGCGCAGACCAGGCCGACCGCCGGAAACGCATCGAGCAGCGTGGCCGCGCGCGGCAGCGCGCCGGCCTGCCAGTCGGTGTCGTCGTCGCTGAAGGCGACGTAGGGCGTGCGCGCGCGCAAGGCGCCGAGATTGCGCCCGGCGGCGCCGAGATTGGCTTCGCTGCGCACCAGCGTCACGCCCGGAAAGCAGGCGGCGACGGCGGCGGCCGTGCCGTCGGTCGAGGCGTTGTCCACCACGATCACCGGCGGCGCCTCGGGCAGCGCGAGCAGGCGGGCGACGGTCGTCAGCAGCTCCTCGCGCCGGTTGTGGGTGAGCACGATCACGCTCACGCGCGGCAGCACCCGCGGTTCATTCATCGTCGTCTCCGGGGCGGATGAGCCAGTAGCGGTCGGGCGCGTCGAGGTCGGCCAGATCGGTGAGGGCGAGCGCGCCGATCTGGCTGCGGTAGGCCCGGGCGGCGACACGCTTGCGCGCAAGCGCGCCGGCCAGCGCCGAGGTGGCCAGCGGCCAGACGGGCAGCAGCGCGAGGCCGCGCGCGCCCAGTTCGGCCAGCGTGTCCTGCACCGCGCCGTCAATGCGGCGGTAGAGCGCGTCTTCGTAGGCGAGCCAGTCGAGCCCGGGCCAGCCGTCGAGCAGGCCGAGGCAGGCCTCGCGCACGCGGCGATGATCGGCATGGAACAGCCCGAGCGGAAACGCGATCAGGCGGATCGCCGGATCGGCGTCGATCACGCGCGCGATCGCGGCGGCGATCGTGGCCTCGCGCGGCGGCGCGCCGTACTGCGCGTCGAGGAAGTCGAGCGGCCGGGGCTCGGCGCCGAGCAGCGCGGCGGCAGCACGGTCCTCGATCTGGCGCGCGGCCATCGCGTCGGCCGCGCCCGTGAAACCCGAATGCGCATCCCACTCGGTCAGCAGCGCGCCGTCGCCCGGCGTGCCGCCGAACACCGTGAGCAGACAGGCGCCCGGGCGCGCCGCCATCAGCAGGCCCGCGCCGAACACGCCGTCATCGAAATGCGGCGACACGACCAGCAGCCTGCCGGGGCGGTCGAGGCGCGCATGCAGTTCGCTGGAATGGCTCATCGGCGGCGGTCGGAAGTGGCGATGGATGAGGTGTTCGCAATAAACCCGCCCGCGCGTCCGCCGGCATGGCGCACCGACCAACGGTGCCGAGGCACGGCAATTCCTGCCTTGCACATGCAGCTTTTGCACGACGTGGGGCTGCGCGCCAAGCGTGCCGGAAGTTCCGCCCGCGGTGCGGCGCGAAGTAACGAGCCGTGTCCACCGACGGACAGCGAACGCCCGCGCGCAGAACCATGCGTTCAAGACGAACAAGCGAAGGAGAACACCATGGCCTTGCTGCCCCCCGAGGGGCCGTGCTGGGGCCGCTCCGCCGCCGGCCGGGCGCTCCAGGCCCAGGTGGCGCGCGTGGCGGCCTGCGCGGCGCCGGTGATGCTGATCGGCCCGAGCGGCTGCGGAAAGGAAGTGGTCGCCCGCGCGATCCATGCCGCGAGCGACCGGGCCGGGCGCCCCTTCGTCGCGGTGGATTGCGCGGCGCTGCCGGCGGCGCTGATCGAGGCCCAGCTGTTCGGCCACGAGCGCGGCAGCTTCACCGGCGCGCATGCGCGTACTGCGGGTTACTTCGAGCATGCCTCGGGCGGCACGCTCTTTCTCGACGAGGTGACGGGCATGGCGCCCGAGATGCAGGTGCGGCTGCTGCGCGCTCTCGAGACGGGCAGCTTCCACCGCATCGGCGGCAGCGAGCCGGTGCAATGCGACCTGCGCGTGATCGCGGCCACGCATCACGACCCGCGCGTCGCGGTACGGGAGGGACGATTTCGGGAAGATCTGCTCTACAGGCTGGCGGTGCTGCCGCTGCGGGTGCCGGCGCTGCACGAACGGCGCGACGACATCGAGCCGCTGGCGCAGCACTTCCTGGCCGAGTTCAACGCGCGCGCCGCGCGGCGGCGGCGCTTCTCGGCGCAGGCGCTGAAGCAGCTGCGCGAGCGGGCCTGGCCGGGCAACGTGCGCGAGCTGCGCAACGCGGTGCAGCGGCTGTTCATCATGGCCGACGAGATCATCGATGACGGCCGCGCCGACCTGCCGGCCCAGCCCGCCGACCGGGGCTGCGTGTTCGACGCCGAGCGCGATGCGCTCAAGGTGCGCGTGGGCGTGCCGCTGGCCGACCTTGAGCGCGACATCATCCTTGCGACGCTGAACCATCACGCGGGGGACAAGCGGCTGGCGGCGCGCACGCTGGGGGTGAGTCTCAAGACGCTCTACAACCGGCTCGATGTGTATCGGCGGTTGATGTGAAGCGCTTCGGGCAAGGAAGGCGAAGTTGGCCGGGCGGCGGATGACGCGCGCGACCCGCCCCGCCTCCCGCGCCCCGGTCCCGCCCACCTCGCCCGGCCCGGTTCATCCCCTTCACTCGCAGACTTCGCGCAGCAGCTCGTCCCAGTCCGCCGCGAAGCGCCCGATGCCAAAGCGCTCCAGCGCCAGTTCGCGCGCCGCCGCGCCCCAGCGCGCCGCAAGCGCCGGATCGTCGATGAGCGCGCGTCCGGCCGCCGCGAGCCGTGTCTCGTCACTGTCGATCCAGCCCTGCACGTCGCGGTCGATCACGCTTGCCAGTTCGGTCGTCGCCAGGCCGACGATGGGCATGCCGAGCGTCATCGCCTCCACCACCGCGAGACCGAGGCTGGTCCAGCGGATCGGGTTGAGGAAGAAGCGGTAGCGCGCGATGAAGGCCGGCAGTTCGGGATTGGGAATCTCGCCCAGGCCGCCGGGCATCTCGGTCGCGGCCATGCCCACATGGTCGAGCGGGATGCGCCGGCGCAGGTTCAGGTAGATGTCGGCGCCGAGGCGGCGACCGCGTCGGCGCAGATGGTTGACGACGACGATGCCGCGCGGGTATTCGCCGCTCCAGCGCACGCCTTCCGGCAGGGCCACGCCGTGCTCGATCACGCGCACCGGCGCGGCGCCGTTGTCCCAGGCGAGCGCGTTGAAGTGGGTGACGTGGACGATGACCGTTGCCGCGTCGGCGGCGGGATGGACGCTGTCGGTCGGGTCGGCGGGCGGCGGGTCGTGTTCGAGCCGGATCTGCGGCAGGCGCAGCTGGGCCGGCGTGAGCACGCGGTGGCGCGCCTGCCAGTGCGCGTCGGACTGGTGGAGCACGGCGTCGAACCGCTGGTCGGCCAGTTCGTGTTCGGGCACGGCGCTCAGGTTGGACCGCCACGGCAGATGGCCGCCAAGGCCGGCATGGCCGGGCGGATCGCCGGGGCGGGTGGCGACCACGAAGTCGTGCGGCGCATGGCTCAGGTAGTGCAGATAGTTGCCGTGCACATGCCAGGTGAGGATGCGCAGGCGGCGACTCTGGGGCATGACGGTCTCCGGGATGAGGTGGGTATCAGGGATGGCGCCAGACGCATGCCGCGCGCGCGGCATCGATCACCGCCTCGGCCGTGACCGCGAGCGCGCAGCCGTGGCCGACCGGGCAGATCTCGTGGGCGCAGGGCCGGCAGTCGGCATCGGCCCAGAGCACGCGATGCAGTCGCGCGTCGAGCGGCGCCCAGCGCGCCACCTCGCTGCCCGACGCGACGATCACGCTCGGCAGGCGCAGCGCGGCGGCGATGTGGGCGACGCCGGTGTCGTTCGACACCAGCAGCGTCGCGCGGTCGAGCACGGCGCCGAGCGCGCCGAGCGAGGTACGGCCGACGAGGTCGATCAGGCGATGCCCGGCGCCCGGGCTGCAATCGCTTGCAGCGAGGCGTGCGCGCGCCTGCGCCAGCACCGCGCGCGCCACCTCGGCCTCGCCCGCCGAGCCGGTCACGGCCACGGTCCAGCCGTCGCGCGCGAGCGCCGCCGCCACCTGGGCGAAGCGCTCGGCCGGCCAGCGCCGCGACGGCAGGCGCGCGCCCGGATGCACGCAGACCAGGCCGCGCGGCGCGGCAACGGCGCGCCCGGCGCCCTCACCCGCCGGCGCGGCGCGGCCTTCGTCCGGCAGCCTCTCGGCCGCGAACCCCGGCAGCTCGAGCGCCGCCGCCTCGGCGCGATCGCGCGCGTCGAGCGGAAAGGCCAGTCCGCGCCCCGCGTCGGGCGCGCCGAGGAAGCGCGGCAGCGCGAGCAGCCGGTCGATCTCGTGGCCGGTGACGGGCCAGGGCCGGAAGCCCGGCCCGGGCGCCGGCGCTTCCGGCGGATGGAAGCCCGCCGTGTGCCGCGCGCCCCAGGCCGCGACGATGTCGTTGGCGACCTCGCCGCTGCCCTGCATCTGCACGGCAAGATCGAAGCCGAGCGCCCGCATGCGCGCGTCGAAGCCGGCGCGGGCCGCCTCGTCCACCACGCGCTCCGGAAACGCCGGATGGCCCGGAAACTCGATGAACTCGTCGAGCACATCGCGCTGGCGCGCGACGAACTCGCGCGCCCACGGCAGACCGACCAGCGTGATCGTCGCGCGCGGCGCGGCCGCCCGCAGCGAGCGCAAAGCCGGCAACGCGCACAGCAGGTCGCCGAGCGCGAGCGCGCGCAGCACCGCGATGCGGCGCGGCGGCGGATCGAGCAGCTCGGCGGCGGCGCGCGGCATCAGTTCGACGGGCGGCGCACGCTCCGGTCCGGCCGTACCGGCGCGGCCGCGTGGCGCGTCATCGCGGGGCCGCGCCAGTCCGATCGCAGCCGCGCTCATGCGAACAGCACCCGGAAGCGCAACGCCCCCACCAGCCGCCAGCCGACCGACAGCGGCGGGATGAGCGCGCTCGTCACCAGCATCTCCGCGACATGGGCCGGCGCGAGCGAATTGCCGCGCAGCCGCCGCAGCGCGAAGGCCAGCGTCCAGCCCAGCCAGGCCGCGAAGGCAAACAGCGCCGTCCCGCGCGCGCCGGCGAGCGCGGCACCGATCGCCAGCAGCAGCGCCGCCACCACCAGCCAGTAGTCGGCGCGCGGCACGGCGCCGATGCCGGCGCGATAGCGGCGCGGCCACTTGCGGTACAGCAGCGCGTCGAACTGCGCCTTGCGCTGCTGCTTCAGGCTCACGCCCCAGCCCGCCGGCCGCACCGGATGCGCGACCCGCGCGTCGGGCGCCTGACCGATGCGCCGGCCCGCCGCGTCGAGCGCGAACTCCAGATCGCTGTCCTCGCGCCACGCGGCGGTGAAGCGCTCGTCGAAGCCGCCCACCGCCACCAGGGCCGAGCGGCGCACGAAGCAGTTGGCCGTCACGAAGCGTGCGCCGGCAAGGCCGCTCTCGTTGCGCTCGTAGTCGGTCGGGCGCGGTGGCAGCGGCACGACGACGGCGCCGGCCACCGCATCCACGCCGGGGCGCAGCGCCATGAGACCGGCGCCGAGCCAGCCCGGCTCGGGAATCGTGTCGTCGTCGGTGAAGGCGATGACCGGCGCGTGCGAATCCTCCCAGCCCCGGTTGCGCGCGCCGGCCGGCCCCTGCGTGCCGGTGACGGCGAGGTAGCGCAGCAGCGGCCGCCCGCCGCTCTCGCGGCCGAGCCGGCGCACCACGTCGAGCGTGGCGTCGTCGGGGCCATCGTCGCAGACGATGATCTCGTAGCGGCGCGGGTCGATGTCCTGCGCCAGCAGCGCGCGCAGGCAGCGTTCGAGCAGCGCGGGCCGGCGGTAGCTGGGGACGACGACGCTGGCCAGCACGCCGGCGCGCGGGTCGGCGGCGGCGCCCGTCGCGTTGTCGGGCATCGCGGCGGCAGGTGTCGGGCCGGCGCCCGCCACGGCGCCTGCCGTCTCGTGGCCGGGCGTCAGCGAATGCGGCCGCGCCGGCACCTCGATGCGGCCGATCTTCACGTCGCGCGCGTCACCCGCCATGGCGCTTCTCCACGATGAAGCTGCCGATCACGAGCGCGTCGAGCGGCGAGGTCCAGAACGATTCGAGCGCGTCGCGCGGGCTGCACACCACCGGCTCGCCGCGCGTGTTGAACGAGGTGTTGACCAGCACCGGCACGCCGGTGCGGCGTGCAAAGGCTTGCAGCAGCGCGTGGTAGCGCGGGTTCTGGTCGGCGCGCACGGTCTGCACGCGCGCCGTGCCGTCGGCATGCACGACGGCCGGGATGCGCGCCGCCATCCCGGGCTTCACCTTGAAGATGAACAGCATGAAGGGCGCGGGATCATCGCCGCCCTTGACGGCCTCGAACCATTCGGCGCGGTGCTCCTCGGGCACGACGGGCGCGACGGGGCGGAAGTCCTCGCGGTCCTTGATCTCGTTGAGCCTTGCCTGCATGTCGGCCGGAATCGGCGAGGCGAGGATGGAGCGCGCGCCGAGCGCGCGCGGGCCGAACTCCATGCGGCCCTGGAACCAGCCGATGACGCGGCCGCGCGCGAGCAGATCGGCGGCCTCCTCCACCACGTCGGCGGCGCGGCGGAAGCTCACGCCGGTCCAGCGCAGGAAGGCTTCGATCTCGTCGTCACTCCATTCGGGGCCGAGCAGCGCGTGCTCCATGCGCCAGTGCGCGGCGGGCCGGCCGCGCGCGCAATGGTCGGTCCAGAGCGCGGCGCCGAGCGCGGTGCCGGCGTCGCCGGCGGCGGGCTGCACCCACACATGCTCGAAGGCGCTTTCGTCGCGCAGCCGGGCGTTCATCACGCAGTTGAGCGCGACGCCGCCGGCGAGCGCCAGATTGCGCGCGCCGGTGCGGCGGTGCAGCCAGTCGGCCAGCCGCAGCACGGCGGATTCGAGCGTCTTCTGGAGCGAGGCGGCAATGTCGAAATGGCGCTGTTCCATCGGGCCACCGCGTTCACGCGCGGGGCCGAACAGGGCTTCGAGGCCGGCGTCGTCGGGCACGGCGGTGGTGTAGCCGCCCTCGTCGTCGAGCCTGACCATGCGCTCGAACTCGGCCCGGAAGCGCGGCTGGCCGAAGGAGGCGAGCGCCATCACCTTGTATTCGTCGGACGAATGCAGGAAGCCGAGAAAGCCGGTGATGCGCTCGTACAGCAGGCCAAGCGAATGCGGATGCTCGACCTGGGCGAGGCGGTGGTAGTGGCCGCCGCTGAAGTGACCGGCGCTGGTGGTGGCGCGCTCGCCCCGGCCGTCGAGCGTGAGCACGGCGCATTCGTCGAAGGGCGCGGCGAGGAAGGCGCTGGCCTCGTGCGCGAGGTGGTGCTCGACCCAGTGCCATTGCCAGCGTTGCTCGCCGCGCGGGATCTGCAAGCGCTTGCGCAGATGATGCGGCGCGCCGTCGCGCAGCTGGCCCGGCGCGTTGACGATGTAGGCGAGAAAGAGCGGATCCCAGGGCGAGCCGGTGACCGGCGGATGACCGGGTTCCAGCGGCAGCGCGATGCTGGCGGGCAGCCGGCCGGTCGAGCCGGTGAGCCGGTCAAGTCCGTCGAAGGCCCACGGATCGTAGGAATAGGCCACATGGTCCACCTCGGCCAGCGTGACGCCGGCGCGCGCGAGGCAGAAGTCGATCGCGTGGAAGGGCAGCTGCCAGGTCGTGAAGGGCAGCGGCCGCTTGCCGTGCTTGACGTGGGTGAAGCGCTCCTCCTCGGCGGCGGCGAGCACTTCGCCGTCGCGCACGATGACCGCCGAGCAGTCGTGGAAGGCGGCGTTGATTCCGAGGGTCAGCATGGCGGCGGGTCTCCTGGGGAGCCGGACCCGGGCTGCGCGAGCGCGCGGCGCGGGCCGGTGACAAGGGGAAGCGGATCGGGCCGGGCCGGCGGCGGCGCCGCTCGCGGCACCGCAGACGACGGGCCGGCAGCCTCGGCCAGCAGGTCGAGCGCGGCGGCGGTGATGTCGGCCGGCGTGATGTCGTCGAGGCAGGCGCGACGGCGCGCGGTGCACACGCTGCGGTAGCAGTGGCGGCAAGGCTGGTCGCTGAACAGCAGCCGGTGCGGCACCTGCCAGGGCGTGTGCTGGGGATTGGTGAGCGCGTACAGGTCCACGACCGGCACGCCGAGCGCGGCGGCCAGATGCACCGGCGCGCTGTTGTTCGACACCAGCAGCCGCGCGCGCGCCATGAGCGCCGCCGCGCCGCCGAGCGAGAGCCGGCCCGCGATGTTGCGGACGCGCGGCGACCGGCCCGGGCGCGCCGCGTCGGAGAGCACGACCGCGGCCGGAGTCGCGCTCGCACTCACGGGCACGACCGCGCTCGCCCCGCCCGTGTCGGCGATGGCCAGCGCGCGACGCGCGGCCACTTCCACCTCGGCCGCGAGACCGCGTTCGCCCGCGCTGCCGCCGATGAGCACGCGCAGCCCGGTCGCGCGCGCGATGCCGGCGAGCGCGACACCGAGATCCGCCGGCGCATAACGGCGCGAGGCCGCCGTCGCGCCCGGATGCGCGAGCACGAAGCGCGCGTCGGGCGGCAGGCCGAGCACCGCGAGCAGCGTGACCGCCTCGGCGCGATCGGTGTCGCGCAGCGCGAAGCGCAGGCGCTGGGCGCGGCCCTCGGGCAGTGGCGGCGCCACGTGCGCGACGAGGTCGAGCTGGCGGCGCGCCTCGTGGCGAAGCAGCATTTCCGGTTCGGGTTCGGGCAGCCAGTCGCTCAGCAGCGCGCCCGGGTTCTCGCGGCAATGCGCGAGCACGAGCGGGATGCCCGCGAGCCGGCACAGCAGCGCCGCCGGCAGCGGGCTCTGGCTGTACACGGTGAAGATCACCGCCGCGTCGAAGCGCCGCCCGGCCAGCCGCGCCAGCAGCGCGAGGTCGGCCGCCGCGTCGCCGGTGCCCGCGACCCAGGGCGCGTCATGCGCGATCACCTCGACCACGTCGTCGAGATGCGGCGCCGCGAGCGCCGCCGCGCGCGAGGTGAGCAGCGTCAGCTCGCGGCCGGGCAGCGCATGGCGCAACGCGTGCAGCGCCGGCGTGGTCATGAGCACATCGCCGAGGTTGTCGAGCCGCAGGCAGAGGATGCGGCGCGCCGCGGCCCAGCCTGCGCCTGGCGGGGCGGGCGGGCGCGGCAGCGCGTGGGCGCGAGCGGGCGGCGGCATGCGCGCGGGCAGGTCGGGCGTCATCGCGGCCAGTCCCGGCGCGGGGCACGCACCGCGCGTGCGATGACCAGCGCGGCCTGGTGCAGATCGGTCACGCGGTGATGCGGGCGGCGCAGCGGTGCGTCGCGCCAGACCGTCTCGCCGCCGTTGTCCACGAGCACGGTGCGCAGGCCGGCGCGGCGGCCGGCCTCGATGTCGTCGAGGATGTCGCCGACCATCCACGAGGCTGCGCGGTCGATGCCGTGGCGCGCGGCGGCGTCGAGCAGCAGGCCGGGTTCGGGCTTGCGGCAGGCGCAGGCGGGCGAGCCGTCGGCGGCCGGCGCATGCGGGCACCAGGCGAAGGCCGCGAGTCGCGCGCCCCGGGCCGCGCACATCGCGGCCAGGCGCCGGCCGAGTACCTCCAGCGCCACCGACTCGAAGCGGCCGAGCGCGACGCCGGGCTGGTTGCTCACGACCACGACCGGCCAGCCGAGCTGGCCGAACAGGGTCAGCGCCTCGGCCGCGCCGGGCGCGAACCGCACCCGCGCCGGGTCCACGTTGAAGGGCAGGTTCTCGATCAGCGTGCCGTCCTTGTCGAGGAACACGGCCGGATGCGTGACGCCGCGTGCGGGCATGGCGGCGGTGGATGCGGTCATCGCTCAGGCCTCCGCGCCGATGCGGCCTGCAATGGCTTGCACCGCCGACGCCGGCGCACGATGCGCCGCCAGCACGCGGCCGTAAGCCTCGTCCAGCCGCTCGGCCACGTTGCTCCAGCGGTAGAGCAGGTTGGCCCGCGCCTGGCCCGCAAGCCCCATGCGGTGTCCGACCTCGGGATGGGCCGCCAGCCGCGCGAGCCGGCGCGCGAGTTCATCCGGGTCGCGCGGCGCCACCAGATGGCCGGTGATGCCGTCGAGCACCGTGCTGCGGATGCCGCCGACGTCGGCGCCGATCACCGGGCGGGCGCAGGCCATCGCCTCGACCGGCGTGATGCCGAAGGGCTCGTACCAGGGCGTGGTGACGAACACGTCGCTCGCGCAGTAGTAGTCGCGCAGCTCGGCGCGCCCGCGCCGCCCGGCGAATTCGACCCGCCCGGTCACGCCGGCCTGCGCTGCAATCGCTTGCAGCCTGGCGATCTCGGGCGTGGCGCGGGCGTTGGCGCGCGCCGAGTTGCCGCCCACGATGCACAGCCTCGCCTCCACGCCCAGGCCGTGCACCAGCCGGCCGAGCGCCTCGATCACGTTGTCGATGCCCTTGCGCGGCACCAGCCGGCCGAGTTGCAGCACGGTGAAGCCGTCATGCGTCCAGCCCAGGCGCCCGCGCGCGGCGGTACGGTCCTCGGGGCCGAACTCGGCCGGGTCGAAGCCGCAGGGCACGACCTCGATGCGCGCCGGATCGGCGTCGTAGAGCATGCGCAGGTCGGCCTCGTCCTGCGGGCATTCGGCGATGACGAGATCGGCGGCGCGCGCCAGGTCCTGCTCGATGTCGCCGCGCTCGGGCGGGAAGGCGTCGGCCTCGCCCTGATGCAGCCGGCGCACGCGGCCGAGCGCGTGGAAGGTGATGACGAGCGGGATGCCGAGCCGGCGCGCCGCGATGCGCGCCGCCACGCCCGACATGAAGAAGTTGGCATGCGCGAGGTCGTAGCCGGCACCGGCGCAGAAGCGCGCCATCCATTCGCCGAAGGCCGGCATGAAGGGCAGCAGCGCCTCCTTCGGCAGCAGCGTGGCCGGCCCGGCGGGCACGTGGATGACGCGCACGCCGTCGAGCCAGTGCATCACCTCGGGCAGGAAGCCGCGGTCCTTGCGCGTGAACACGTCCACGCGCCAGCCGCGCCGCGCAAGTTCGCGCGCCACATGCGCGACATAGATGTTCTGTCCTCCGCTGTCCACGCCGCCGGCGGCGGCGAGCGGCGAGGCGTGTTCACTGACCAGGGCGATCTTTCGCATGGATGGCGCGCTCCGTCATGGAGGCCATCCATCGCGCGGACGGCCGATGGAGACGACGGGCAGCATGCATGCCAGTGCGCCGGCGCCGGCGGAAGCGTCTCGCCGTGCGGCGGCGGGAAGCGCTTCTTTCATGCAAGCGGTAAGAACTACTGGGAATGCATGTTCAGGCTGCCGCCACCTCGCACCGACGACAGGCCCGCGCGCCTTAGACCTTGCGTCGTGCGTGCGTCGGCCGCCTACGCACGCACGGCCGGTCCGCCTACTCCGCCGGCGCTGTGTCGCCGTCGATCTCGCCCGTCTCCACCGCCGGCAGGCCGTAGCTTTCGAGCCGGTTGTAGAGCGTCTTGAGGCTGATGCCGAGCACTTCGGCGGCGCGCTTCTTGACGCCGTCGCACTGGTCGAGCGTGGCGAAGATGAGGCGCTTGTCGGCCTCGGCCAGCGAGATGCCAATCGGCATCGCGAGCACCGGGCCGGCGGCGCGCGCGGGCGGCAGGTCGAGGTCGAGCGTGGCGGCGTCAAGCTCCTCGCCGGCGCTCATGATGTAGGCGCGCTGCACGGCGTTGCGCAGCTCGCGCACATTGCCGGGCCAGGCGTGACGCGCCATCACGGCGCGCATCGCGGGCGAGAAGCGACGGGTATCGCCGTGGCTGGCGTTGAGGCGGCGCAAAAAGTCGTCGGCCAGCAGCTGGATGTCGTCGCCGCGTTCGCGCAGCGGCGCGAGCGCGATCGGGAAGACGTTGAGGCGGTGATACAGGTCGGCGCGCAGCTGGCCTTCGGCCACGGCGCGCTCCGGATTGCGGTTGGTGGCGGCGACGATGCGCACGTCCACCTCGATCTCCTTCGGCGTGCCGAGGCGCATGAAGCTGCCGGTCTCCAGCACACGCAGCAGCTTGGTCTGAAGCTCCAGCGGCATCTCGGTCACTTCGTCAAGAAAGAGCGTGCCGCCGTCGGCGCGCTCGAAATAGCCGCGATGCTGGCGCTCGGCGCCGGTGAAGCTGCCACGCTCGTGGCCGAACATCTCGCTCTCGATGAGCGTGGGCGAGATCGCGCCGCAGTTGAGCGCGACGAAGGGCTGGCCGTGGCGGTCGCTCAGGTCGTGCACGGTCTGCGCGGCGAGTTCCTTGCCGGTGCCGCTTTCGCCCACGAGCAGCACGGTGGCGTTGGTGGGCGCGACGCGGATGAGCGCGTCGTACAGCCTTCGCATCGCGGGCGAGCGGCCGATCAGGTGGCCGAAGCGGCCGGTGGCGTCGAGCTCGCGCAGCAGCGCGGCGGTGTCGGGCCGGGCGGTCTGCGCTTCGCTCGCGAGGCCGGCCAGCAGGCGGGCGATGGCGCCGGCATCGAGCGGCCGCACGAGGTAGTCGGCGGCACCGAGGCGCAGCGCCGCGATCGCGCTTTCGACCGTCGGCCGCCCGGTGAGCAGCGCGATGCGCGTGCCGCCCAAGACGATCTCGCGCGCGAGCGCCAGACCATCGCCGTCGGGCAGGTTGAGATCGACGAAGGCGAAGCCGGGCCGCTGCCGCACGAGGTGGATCTGGGCCTCGCGCAGGCTGGCGGCTTCGAGCACGTCGCAGCCCGCGCCCGCCGCCTTCTGTGCCAGAGAGCGACGTTCATGCGGGTCGCTGTCGATGACGAGAACGAGGGTGCGTGCCATGCGTTCACCTTAAGCGCGGTGCGCCGGGCGGTGATTTCGTTGCAAAGCGCTTCGCCTCGCGCATGAAGAAAGCCGCGCCTTCCGTCCGCCGTCGGGCGGGAGAAGACGCGGCTTTCGGCGGCATTGCGCCGGTGAAGGCGTTACAGCAGCAAGGCCCCGTCACACCCTGCGGTGCAGCAGGGCGCGGAGGGCGTTACACGCCCTCTTCCTCCGCCGTCTGCGGGTTGAGCTTGGTCTTGTCGTGCAGCTTGTTGAGCGCCGACAGATAGGCCTTGGCGCTCGCCGCGACGATGTCGGGATCGGTGCCGACGCCGTTGACGATGCGGCCCGCCTTGCTCAGCCGCACCGTGACTTCGCCCTGCGCCTCGGTGCCGCCGGAGATGGCGTTGACCGAGTACAGCACCATCTCGGCGCCCGAGCCGACCTCGGTCTCGATCGCGCGGATCGACGCATCGACCGGGCCGTTACCGGCCGCCTCGCTCGCCACCTCGCTGCCGCCGATGGTGAAGCGCACGCGCGCGTTCGGCCGCTTGCCGGTCTCGCTGTACTGCGACAGGCCGATGAACTTGTAGTGCTCGACGTCCTCGGCCTGACCGTCTTCGGAGAACAGCGCCTGGATGTCCTCGTCGTAGATCTCGCTCTTGCGGTCGGCCAGTTCCTTGAAGCGCGTGAAGGCGGCGTTCAGCTCGGTGTCGCTCTCGACCGGAATGCCCAGCTCCTGCACGCGCTGCTTGAAGGCATTGCGGCCCGACAGCTTGCCGAGAACGATCTTGTTGGCGCTCCAGCCCACGTCCTCGGCCCGCATGATTTCGTAGGTGTCGCGCGCCTTGAGCACGCCGTCCTGATGGATGCCCGAGGCATGCGCGAAGGCGTTGGCGCCGACGACGGCCTTGTTCGGCTGCACCACGAAACCGGTGATGCCCGACACCAGCTTGGACGCCGGCACGATCTGCGAGGTGTCAATGTCCACGTCGAGGCCGAAGTAGTCGCGGCGCGTCTTCACCGACATCACGACTTCTTCGAGCGAGGTGTTGCCCGCGCGTTCGCCGAGGCCGTTGATCGTGCATTCGATCTGGCGCGCGCCGCCTACCTTCACGCCCGCGAGCGAATTGGCGACGGCCATGCCGAGGTCGTTGTGGCAGTGCACCGACCACACGGCCTTGTCGGAGTTGGGCACGCGCTCGCGCAGCATGCGAATGAAGTTGCCGTACAGCTCGGGCACCGCGTAGCCGACGGTGTCGGGGATGTTGAGCGTGGTCGCGCCGGCGTCGATCACGGCTTCCAGCACGCGGCAGAGGAAGTCGGGATCGGAGCGGTAACCGTCCTCGGGCGAGAACTCGACGTCGTCGATGCTGTTGCGCGCGAAGCGCACCGCGCGCACCGCCTGGTCGAGCACCTGCTCGGGCGTCATGCGCAGCTTCTTCTCCATGTGCAGCGCCGACGTGGCGATGAAGGTGTGCACGCGGCGGCGCGGCGCGGGCGCCACGGCTTCGAGCGCGCGCGCGATGTCGCGGTCGTTGGCGCGCGCCAGCGAGCAGACGGTGCTTTCCCTGATGGTCTGGGCGATCGCGCGGATCGCCTCGAAATCGCCGTTCGAGCTGGCGGCGAAGCCGGCCTCGATCACGTCCACCTTCAGGCGTTCGAGCTGGCGCGCGATGCGCAGCTTCTCGTCCTTGGTCATGGAGGCGCCGGGGCTCTGCTCGCCGTCGCGCAAGGTGGTGTCGAAGATGATCAGCTTGTCGGCCATGGTGTGCTCCCTGGGTCTGCATCGCCTCGCGGATGCGCCGCATGCGCGGCGGTCTCGGGCGCGAGGCGAGTTGTTGTTGTGTGCGTGTGGCGGGCTCAGCGGCCCGACGCGTCCTCGGCGTCCTTGGCGCCCGGGCCGATGTCGGTGTCGGGCTGGGTCGAGATCAGCGGGCCGGCGCGGCCGCTTGCGAGGCGCTTGAAGAACAGCACGAAGCCCGACAACCCGTACAGGCAGAACATGCCGAACAGCACCGTCGGCGGCTCGTAGGCGACGAGGCCGAAGCCGAGCGCCACCGCGAACACCGCGATGAACGGCACGCTCTTCTTGAAGTTGACGTCCTTGAAGCTGTAGAACGGCGCGTTCGACACCATCGACAGCCCGGCGTAGATCGTGATGACCCAAGCCGGCCAGCGCAGCGAATCGCCGTCGATGCCGTAGTCGTTCATCACCCACACGAAGCCGGCCACGAGCGCGGCGGCGGCCGGCGACGGCAAGCCCTGGAAGAAGCGCTTGTCGACGATGCCGATGTTGGTGTTGAAGCGCGCGAGCCGCAGCGCCGCGCCCGCCACGTAGATGAAGGCGGCGATCCAGCCGAGCTTGCCCATGCCCTTGAGCGCCCATTCGTAGGCGACGAGCGCGGGCGCCGCGCCGAAGCTGACCATGTCGCTCAGCGAGTCGTACTCGGCGCCGAAGGCGCTCTGGGTGTTGGTCCAGCGCGCGACGCGGCCGTCCATCGAGTCGAGCACCATCGCGACGAAGATCGCCACCGCCGCATGGTCGAAGTTGCGGTTCATGCCCTGCACGATCGCGTAGAAGCCGCAGAACAGCGCGGCGGTCGTGAACAGGTTGGGCAGCAGGTAGATGCCGCGCCGGCGCGGGCGCTCGACGGCCTCGACGCTGGCGGCATGGACGTCGGCATGCGCGGCACCCGGAGCCGAGCGGCGCGCGTTGCGGCCGCCGATGCGCAGCTTGTTCTTGCGGATGGCCATCGCTCAGAACCGCGCGAGGATGGTGGTGGTGGCGCTCACCTTGTCGCCGATGACGACGGCGGGGCGGGCATCGGTGGGCAGGTACACATCCACCCGCGAGCCGAAACGGATGAAGCCGTAGCGCTGGCCGCGCGAAAGCGTGTCGCCTGCCGTCACGTAGCAGAGGATGCGGCGCGCGATCAGGCCGGCCACCTGCACGAAGGTGACGGTCTTGCCGCCGGCGGTGTCGAGCACGACGGCGTTGCGCTCGTTCTCGGTCGAGGCCTTGTCGAGGTCGGCATTGACGAACTTGCCCGGGAAGTACTTGACGGCGCGGATCGTGCCATCCACCGGCGCGCGGTTGCTGTGCACGTTGAACACGTTCATGAACACGCTGATCTTGAGCGCGTCGCGGTCGGCGTAGGGATCGCGCACCTTTTCCACCGCGACGATGCGGCCGTCGGCGGGCGAGAGGATCGCGCCCGGCTCGGCCGGAATGGGGCGCGGCGGATCGCGGAAGAACTGGAGCACGAACACGAACACGATCCAGACCGGCAGCGCGACCAGGAAGCCGGCGAGGAAGCTGACGACGAGCGCCACGACGAAGCTGCCGGCGAGATAGGGCCAGCCTTCGCGGGCGATGATGGGATGGGGATAGTTCATTCGAGGGGGCGATGGGTGACGCGCGGCGCCTGTCAGGCGGCCTTCGCGGGAACCGGCAAGTGTAGCGAAGCACGCAGGCCGCGCCGCCCGCTTGCATGTGCCAGCTCCAGCCGGCCGCCGTGGTTCTGCGCCACTTCCTTCACCAGTGCGAGGCCGAGGCCAGTGCCCGGCGTGTCCTTGCGGTCGCCGCGATAGAAGCGTTCGGCGAGCCGGCCGATCTCGGATTCGGGCACGCCGGGGCCGTCGTCCTCCACCGACAGCACCGCGCCGTCGTCATCGAAGGCGAGGCTCACCAGCACGCGCCGGCCGCGCCCCTTGCCGGCGTACTTGATCGCGTTGTCGATGAGGTTGGACAGCGCCTCGCCGAGCAGCTGGCGGTCGCCGTCGATGTTCAGCTCGTCCGTCGCCGGCTCGAATTCGAGGTCGAGGCCAGCGCGCATCGCCTGCGGCACCCAGTCCGCGCCGATCTCGCGCGCGAGCGCCACGAGATCGAGACTCTCGCGCGGCGCGGGGCCGTCGGCCTGCTCGACGCGTGCGAGCGCGAGCAGCTGCTCGGTCACGCGGATCGCGCGATCGACCGTCGCGGCGAGCCGCGCGAACACCGCCAGCACCGCCTCGTCGGTGAACTGCTGGCGCGCGTCGTCGAGCTGGAGCCGCAGCGCGGTCATGGGCGTGCGCAGCTGGTGGGCGGCGTCGGCGGTGAACTTGCGTTCGCGCCGCAGCACTTCCTGCAGCCGCGAGACCAGGCCGTTGACCGCGCCGACCAGCGCCGCGACCTCGCGCGGCATCGGTTCGCGCGGCAGCCGCACCGGCGCGAGCGATTCGTTCTGCAATTGCGCCTCGACGATCGCCAGCGGCCGCACCAGATGGCCCAGGCCGCCGCTCACGACGACGATGGCGATGGCCAGAAGCGCGAGCTGGGGCACGACGAACACCGCCGCCAGCTCCTCCAGCGTCGAGAGCCGGCGCCGCGTGGTGCGCGCGAGATGCACCGTCACCTGGCGGCCGTCGCGCACGCGCGGCACGCTCAGCTCGACCGCGCGCATGCGGCCGTCGTCGGCGGTGAGGTCGTAGATGAGGCCGCGCCGGAAGCGCACGGCATTGGGCGGCGCGGGCGCGACGCTGTCGGGACCGTAGTCGGCATTGCCGATGCTCACCGCGTAGACGATGTTGTCGACCTCGTCATAGGTGATCTCGGCGAAGCGCTCGACCTGGAGCCGCAGGTCATCCTCCTGCACGCCGGCCATGACGGCGGCGATGGCCGAGGCGTCGTCGTACAGCTCGCGGTCGTACACCGCGTTGACGTAGCGCGCCGCGAGCCAGAGCGACACCGCGACGCTGAACAGCAGCAGGCCGATCAGCGGCGCGATCAGGCGCCGCATCAGGACGCGGCGCAGCTCCGGGCCGGCGGGCGGGTCGTGATGCACCGCCGGATCGGCGGCGACGGTCATGCGGGCGTCTTGTCTTCGATGGCGACGAGCATGTAACCGAAGCCGCGCGCGGTGCGGATCTCGGCGCCGGCGCGGTCGAGCTTGCGGCGCACGCGATGCACGTACAGCTCGATGGCCGATTCGGCCAGCGCGTCATCCCAGTTGCACAGGTGCTCCTCGATCTGCGCCTTCGACACGACGGTGCCGGCCCGCATCATCAGCACTTCGAGCAGGCCGTATTCGCGCGGGCTGAGTTCGAGCGGCGCGCCGTCGCATTCGATGGTCTTGCGCTCCGACATGAGCCTGAGCCGGCCGACCTGCACCGGGCCGGCGGTGTTGGCGACGGCGCGGCGCAGCACGGCGCGAATGCGCGCCTGGAGTTCGGCCAGCTCGAAGGGCTTGACGAGATAGTCGTCGGCGCCGAGGTCGAGTGTGTCGACGCGCTCGCCAAGGCCGTCGCGCGCGGTGATGACGATGACCGGGGTCTTGCTGCCGCGCGCGCGCAGGGCGCGCAGCACTTCGGTGCCCGACTTGCCGGGCAGGCCGAGGTCGAGCAGGACGAGGTCGAATTCGGCGCCGGCAAGGGCGTGCTCGGCTTCGAGGCCGTTGCGGGCGACGTCCACCGCGTGGCCGGCGCGGCCGAGCGCGGAACACAGCGAGTCGCCGATCTGGGTGTCGTCTTCGACGATGAGAAGGCGCATGGGATTGCTCCGTCAGGGAATGCGCACGCGCGCATTGAAGGCGAGGCTCTGGCTCGAATCGCCGGCCTCGAAGGAAGGTTGATCGACCGCCTCGGCGCTCGCGGCGCGGGCCATGGCGAAGGCGCGCGGCGGCGCGGGTTCGTCGCCGCCGGCGAAATCGAGCTGCTCGATCAGCGCCTGCTCGGGCGTCCGTCCGAGCGCGCGCGACACATTGGCGATGCGCGCGCGCAGATCAGCGAAGGCCTGATCGAACAGCTGCGCCTCGGCCTTGAGCCGAGCCTCGCGCGACAGCCCGAAGCCCACCGACTGCACCGCGACCAGCGCCTGCGCCCGTGCGACCGTCGCTTCCAGCGACTTGAGGTTGCGCGTGACGAGGCTCAGGTCCTGGCGCGCGACCCAGCCGGTCTGCTTGCCGTTGCGGTCGTTGACCGGATAGGTCGAGTAGCCGGTGGAGCGCAATTCGGCCGACGGATCGGCCGCTTTGAGCGCGGCGGTCGCGTCGCGCATGCGGCGGTTGACCGCGGCCGCGACCTGGGCGCGGTCGGCGCCCTGCTCCTGGGCATAGAAGGCGACGCGTGCCTCGTCGTTGTCGAACTGGGCCTCGGCGCGGGCGCGCAGCAGCACGATGGTGCCGGCAGGCGCGGCCGCCTGCGCGGGCGTGGGCATGCCCGCGACGGCGGCATTGCCGGCCGGCAATGCACCGGGCAGCGCGGCGGCCGGCAGGCCCGGTGACGACGGAGCATCGGCGCGCGCGCTTGCGCAGCCGAGCGCCAGCAGCGTGCCGGCCATCAGCGCGATGGAGCGCGAGACAAGGCGCGACGCCGAGGGGCGCGGGGGATTCGGGCGGAGGATCGGGTTCATCGGCTGGCCTCGTCGATCTGGCGCCGCATGGCGTCGGTACGGCCGGTTTCGGCGGCTTCGGCCGCGTGGGCGGCGTCGAGCGGGCGGTGCAGCGCATCGACCGCCGCGCGGCCAAGTTCGGATTGCGGCGCCGTGTCGGCGGGGCCGACGCCGCCCTCGGGCCGGGCTGCCGTGTCGGCCACCGCGCCGGAGCCGGGCGCCGCCGACGTCGCGGCCGGTGCCGGCGGCGCGCCGCGCGAGCAGGCCGCCAGCAACGCGGCCGTCAACAGCATTCCGATCATCGCGGGCCGCGACGGCAGGCTGCCGTCACGCCCCTTCATTCGCAAACTCATGCGCGCCCACCTCCGCAAAAGAAAAAGGCCGGCCCAGTCTAGAACGGGCCGGCCTTCGCGAGGCTGAAGCGCGGTGACGATGCGTATGCCGCCCGTCGCCGCGCCCGTCCGCCATTGGCGGACGCGCTCGACAGCGTGCTCAGTTGCGCGACTTGTCGACGAGCTTGTTCGCCTTGATCCACGGCATCATCGCGCGCAGCTGCTCGCCGACGACTTCGATCGGGTGCTCGGCGTTCAGACGGCGACGGCTGATCAGCGTGGGCGCGCCGGCCTTGTTTTCCAGGATGAAGCTCTTGGCGTATTCGCCGGTCTGGATGTCCTTGAGCGCCTGCTTCATCGCGGCCTTGCTCTGCTCCGTGATGACCTTCGGACCCGTCACGTACTCGCCGTACTCGGCGTTGTTCGAGATCGAGTAGTTCATGTTCGCGATGCCGCCTTCGTAGATCAGGTCGACGATCAGCTTCAGCTCGTGCAGGCACTCGAAGTAGGCCATCTCGGGCGCGTAACCGGCTTCGGTCAGCGTCTCGAAACCGGCCTTGATCAGCTCGACGGCGCCGCCGCACAGCACGGCCTGTTCGCCGAACAGGTCGGTTTCGGTCTCGTCGCGGAAGGTGGTTTCGATGATGCCGGCCTTGCCGCCACCGTTCGCGACGGCGTAGCTCATCGCGATGTCGCGGGCGCTGCCCGACTTGTCCTGGTACACGGCGATCAGGTGGGGCACGCCGCCACCTTGCGTGTAGGTGCCGCGCACGGTGTGGCCGGGGGCCTTCGGGGCGACCATGAACACGTCGAGGTCGGCGCGCGGCTGGACCTGGCCGTAATGCACGTTGAAGCCGTGGGCGAACGCGAGCGCCGCGCCGTCCTTGATGTTCGGCTCGATGTCGTTGGCGTAGACGGTGGCGATCTGCTCGTCCGGCAGCAGGATCATGACCACGTCGGCCGACTTCACGGCCTCGGCGACTTCGGCGACCTTCAGGCCGGCCTTCTCGACCTTGGCCCACGACGGACCGCCCTTGCGCACGCCGACGGTGACGTTGACGCCCGAATCGTTCAGGTTCTGGGCGTGGGCATGGCCTTGCGAGCCGTAGCCGATGATCGCGACGTTCTTGCCCTTGATGAGGGACAGGTCGGCGTCCTTGTCGTAGTAGACCTTCATGGTTCTTCCTCGCTGGTAAAGCTGTATGGGTGTGCGCCGGTCAGACGCGCAGGATGCGTTCGCCACGGCCGATGCCCGAGGCGCCGGTGCGGACGGTTTCGAGAATCGCCGTGCGGTCGATCGCCTCGATGAAGGCGTCGAGCTTCGACTGGTCGCCGGTGAGTTCGATCGTGTAGCTCTTGTCGGTCACGTCGATGATGTGGCCGCGGAAGATGTCGGCGGTGCGCTTGATCTCCTCGCGCTCCTTGCCGACCGCCCTCACCTTGATGAGCATGAGTTCGCGCTCGATGTGGGCGCCGTCGCTCAGGTCAACGACCTTCACCACCTCGATCAGGCGGTTCAGGTGCTTGGTGATCTGCTCGATGATCTCGTCGTTGCCCTCGGTGACGATGGTCATGCGCGAGAGGCTGCGGTCTTCCGTCGGCGCGACGGTGAGCGTTTCGATGTTGTAGCCGCGCGCCGAGAACAGGCCCACGACGCGCGAAAGCGCGCCCGGCTCGTTCTCGAGCAGCACGGAAATGATGTGACGCATGTTGTCCTCGGTGTCGTTGTCGTGCGCCGCGCTCGTGGGGCGGCGCCTTGGTGGCCCGGGCGGACGGCAATCCGGCCGGGCCTTGAGGTTCGTTGCGGTCGATCCGTTGCTTACAGGTCTTCGGAGCCGAGCAGCATCTCGGTCAGGCCCTTGCCGGCCTTGACCATCGGCCAGACGTTCTCGGTCTGGTCGGTGATGAAGTCGAGGAAGACCAGACGGTCCTTGTGCTTGCCGAAGGCTTCGCGCAGCGCCGGTTCCACATCCGCCGGGTTGGTCACGCGGATGCCCACGTGGCCATAGCTCTCGACCAGCTTCACGAAGTCGGGCAGCGCGTCCATGTAGCTCTCGCTGTAGCGCGAGCCGTAGTCGATCTGCTGCCACTGGCGGACCATGCCGAGGTAGCGGTTGTTGAGCAGGATGATCTTGGGCGTCAGCCGGTACTGCTTGCAGGTGCTGAGTTCCTGGATGTTCATCTGGATGCTGCCCTCGCCCGTGATGCACGCCACCGGCACGCCGGGGTTCGCGAGCTGCGCGCCCATCGCGTAGGGCAGGCCCACGCCCATGGTCCCGAGGCCGCCCGAGTTGAGCCAGCGACGCGGCTTGTCGAAGCGGTAGTACTGCGCGGCCCACATCTGGTGCTGGCCCACGTCGGAGGTGACGATGGCGTCGCCGCCGGTCACTTCCCAGAGCTTTTCGACCACGAACTGCGGCTTGATGACCTCGTCGCTCTTGCGATAGTCGAGGCACTTGATGCCGCGCCACTCGTCGATCTGCTTCATCCAGGCGTCGATCTTGGGCACCTGGCCCGAGGTCTTGCCCTGCTCGACGAGCTTGACCAGCTCTTCCAGCACCTCGTAGAGGTTGCCGACGATGGGCACATCGACCTTCACGCGCTTGGAGATGCTGCTCGGGTCCACATCGACGTGGATGATCTTGCGTTCGTTCTGGGCGAAATGCTTCGGATTGCCGATGACGCGGTCGTCGAAGCGCGCGCCCACGGCGAACAGCACGTCGCAGTGCTGCATCGCCATGTTGGCTTCGTACCAGCCGTGCATGCCGGGCATGCCGACCCACTTCGGATCGCCCGACTTGTAACCGCCGAGGCCCATCAGCGTGGTCGTGACGGGGAAGCCCAGTTCATCGGCCAGCTTGTTGAGCAGGGGCGCGGCATCGGCCAGCACCACGCCGCCACCGGCGTAGATCATCGGGCGCTCGGCCGTCAGCAGCAGCGCGGCCGCCTTCTTGATCTGGCCGAGATGGCCCTTGCCGGCCGGGTTGTACGAGCGCATTTCCACGCGCTCGGGGTATTCGAACTTGGCCCTGGCGATCGTGATGTCCTTCGGGATATCGACCAGCACCGGGCCGGGACGGCCGGTCTTGGCGATATGGAAGGCACGACGGATGGCCGGCGCGAGGTCGCGCACGTCCTTCACGAGGATGTTGTGCTTGACGCAGGGGCGCGTGATGCCGACGGCGTCGCATTCCTGGAAGGCGTCGGAGCCGATGGCATGCGTCGGGACCTGGCCCGAGATGACCACCATCGGGATCGAGTCCATGTAGGCCGTCGCAAGGCCGGTGACCGCGTTGGTCACGCCCGGGCCCGAGGTGACGATCGCCACACCGACCTTGTTGCTCGACCGCGAGTAGGCATCGGCCGCGTGCACGGCGGCCTGCTCGTGGCGCACGAGGATGTGCTGGAAGCTGTCCTGCTTGAAGATCTCGTCGTAGATGTAGAGCACCGAGCCGCCCGGATAGCCGAACAGATGGGTGACGCCTTCTTCGGCGAGGGCGCGGCAGACGATCTCCGCGCCGGTGTATTCCTTGGTGGAAGGCTTGAGAACGTCCGGTTTGAACGCGTCCATGACTAAGTCCTTTCAAAGCGCACAGCGCCAAGAGATTGATCGGGCTCCCTGTGCCGGCCTCGTGAGCCTGGTTTCGGGGACGCGTCTTAGAGCGGCCATGGCGCGACCCTGAGGTGGGCGCCGGCGCTGAAAGACTGCTTCGCGTTGCGCAGAGGTCCTGTGAGCGAAGCCCGCGATCATACTTCGCCGCTTGACAAAGCGTCAAAACCCGATATCGCCTGACGCAATTCCGCGTTTCGACCGGGCGATACACTTTTCCGATGACGACATCTCCCGCCCCCGCCACGCCCGGCCTGTGGAAGCGCCTCGCCTGCGCCGCCTACGAAGGCTGCCTGCTGTTCGGCGTCTGCTTCATCACGAGCTATCTCTTCCTCACGCTGAGCCAGTCCACCTGGCCGCTGCCGCCCGAACGCAAGCTGCTGTTCCAACTCTGGGAGTTCGGCTGGATCGGCGCCTATTTCGTCTGGTTCTGGCGCCGCGGCGGACAGACGCTCGCGCTCAAGACCTGGCATCTGCGGCTCGTCGCGCGAGACGGCGGCGCGGTCGTCTGGTGGCGCGCGGCGCTGCGCTACGTGCTGAGCTGGGCGCCGCTGCTGCCGGCGGCGCTGTGCTTCGAGCTGGCGCCCGAAGGCTTGCAGAACCGCGCCTTCGGTCTCGGGCTGCTACTCGGCATCACGCTGCAATGGGGCTGGGCCGTGGTCGACCGCGAGCGCCAGTTCCTGCACGACCGCCTGCTCGGCACGCGCTTCGTCGGCGCCTGAGCCGAACCGCCGCCGAGCGTGAGCCCGCCCGATTCCGGCTGCGCCGACCGTCCCGCGCCCGCCGCGCACCGGCGCTACGCGGCACATGCGTTCGTCGATGGCGAGCGCTGCCTGACGATCGCCGGCCTCATGCGGCGCTGGCTCGCCTGGGAATGGACGCTGTGGACGCTGCTCTGGGGCTGGCTGTCGTGGCGCGCGGGTCTGTCGCTCGGCTGGCTGCCGCTGCTCGCGCCGGCGAGCTGGCTGCTGACGCGCTGGGGCGTGTTCGTGGCCGAACTGGTGTTTTCGCTGACGGCCAACCGCTTTCCGCCGGCCGGCTTGCGCGCCGAGGCGCAAGCGATTGCAGGCTCGGCGCCGGCCGCGTCGCCGCTGGCGCTGCTGGGCTGCATCACGACGGAATGGCGGCACTGGCTGTTCACCTTCGTGCTCGGACAGGCCTTTGCCGGACTCGGGCACGGGACTTCGGCTTCGAGCGGCGCGGCGGGGCAACGACGCGTGGTGCTGCTGGTGCACGGCTTCGGCTGCCACGGCGGCATCTGGCGCCATGCGGCGCCGCGGCTGGCCGAGGCGGGCTGGATCGTCGAGACGATCGACCTGCTGCCGGTGTTCGGCCCCATCGACGCCTATGTCGAGCGCATCGAGGCGACGATCGAGCACATCCGCGCGCGCCACGGCGTCGAGCGCATCGACGCCGTCGGGCACAGCATGGGCGGCGTGGCGCTGCGCGCCTGGGCCGCGCGCCACGGCGATGCACGCGTCGCGCGGCTGGTGACGGTCGGCTCGCCGCATCGCGGCACCCGGTTCGCGCACCTGTTCATCTCGCCCAACGTGAAGCAGATGCGGCTCGGCAGCGACTTTCTCGCCGCGCTGGCCACCGCCGAGGCGGCGGCCAGCGCGAGCCATCACGCGGCCGCCTCCGGCGCCAAGCGCGCCTGCCTCTGGTCATGGCATGACAACGTCGTCACGCCACAGGTGTCGGCACGGCTTCCGGGCGCGCGCGAGTGGCGCGCGACGGGCATCGGTCACCTGTCGCTGATCTGCGAGCCGCGCGGCATCGCGCTGATCATCGAGGCGCTGCGCGCGGACGCGGGCGCCCCAGACGCCCGATCGGCCGGCACCGGGCAGCCGGCAGGCCAAGCCGGCGCCGCGTCGCGCTGACGGCAGGTCGCGCCCGTGCCGAGCTGACGCCGGATCGGGCGCGACCGATCACCGCCTCACACCGGAACGCCGAGCTTGCGCTTGACCGCGATGTACAGCTCGCTGCGATCGGCCTTGCCGTAGCACTCGAATTCGGCCGTGTAGGCGCGCTCGAAGCGGAAGGCCAGCGGATGGCGCGGATGCTTGAAGAACTCGGTCGCCTCGCGCCACAGCCGCGCAAGCGCCAGCGCGCCCTGGCCGCGATGCGAGAAGCGCAGGTACTCGCCGGCCGACACGCGCACCTCCACCAGTCCGTCGGGCAGCCGGTAGGCGCGTCGCAGCTGCACGCCCACGGTCGCGGTGAAGGCGCCGATGCCGCCATTCTCGAAGTCATGCCGGACCGCGACGATGCGGCCGTTCTCGCCATTGGCGCGCAAATGAAACGGCAAGGCGCGAAGATGGAACTGGCGCCATACCTCGCCGATGCGCGCGCGCGCGGGCAGCGCCTCGATGTCCGGCGAAGTGCGAACCGCCAGCCCGAAGGCGGTAAAGCCCGGATGTCGCACGACCTCGGGAACGGTTTCCAATCCGATTGATTTCTCGCCCACGCTGGATGTAAGCCCGCAAACCATAATGTGAGTACCTGCGAACACGCCGCCGCACGATCGAGACACCATGGAACGCAAGAGCCCGCGCAGCAACCGCGACCGGATTCTCGAACTGGCACTGCGCCTGTTCAACGACCATGGCGAACCCAACGTATCGACCGGCACCCTGGCAGAAGCGCTCGGCATCTCGCCCGGCAACCTCTACTACCACTTCCGCAACAAGGACGACATCGTCAATTCGCTCTTCGGCGAATTCGAGCGCGATCTTGAATCGACCTTGTCGGAGGTCGCCGCGCGCGATGCGACGATCGCCGGCGCGCGCGATTTTCTCGCCGCGCTGTTCGGCCTGTTCTGGCGCTACCGCTTCCTGTACCGCGACATCAACGAACTGCTGTCGCGCAACCGGCGGCTCGAAACCCGCTTCAAGCGCATCGTCGAGCGCGAGACCGCGCTGATGCACATCTGGCTCCAGGATCTCGCGCGCAACGGCGACCTGCTCGCGCCGGCCGACCGGCTCGAAGCGCTCGCGACCAACATGATCGTCGTGTCGAGTTTCTGGTTGTCGTTCGAGTTCGTGCGCGATGCGCGCAGCTTCGGCAGCGGGCGCCACATCGCGGCATCGACGCAGCGCGGCATGCGGCAGACCCTCGCGCTGCTCGATCCCTGGCTGGCCGAACCGGCACGCGCCGAGCTGGCGCATACGCTCGCCGACCTGCCCGCCGACACGGCCGGGCGCCCGCGCGCGCCCGACTGGCAGGACATCCGCCAGCCGCAGCCGGGCGTGGCCTGGTCGCCACCGCTGGCCGTCCGAACCACGGCGCTCCGCGCCGCACGCGCTACCGCGTCCGACAGCAGCCACATCACCGATGCCGCTGCGCCGCGAGCCGCGGATGCCGATGCCGCCACCGCCGATGCCGCCGAGACCACTGCCGGGACGCAGCCACCCACGCCGACCGATGGGCAGTGACCGCTCATGCGGCGGCGCAGCATCGCCAACCGCGCCGCGATCGGACGCGTTGTAATGTGCCCGCCGGTTCACACACGGAGCACACGATGACGACGAATCGCGCGGCGGTCTGTCTTTTCTGCGGGTCCAGCCCGGGCACGCTGGCCGACACGATCGAGGGCGTGCGTGCCTTCGCGGCGGCGCTCGCGGGTCATGGCATCGCGCTCGTCTACGGCGGCGGCAACACCGGGCTGATGGGCGCGGCGGCCGACGCGGCGCTCGCGGCGGGCGGCAGCGTGATCGGCGTGATCCCGGAGCATCTGGTCGCGCGCGAACGGGCGCATCAGGGGCTCGACGAGCTGCTGGTGGTCGGCTCGATGCACGAGCGCAAGGCGTTGATGGCGCAGCGCAGCCATGCCTTCGTGGCGGCGCCCGGCGGCATCGGCACGCTGGAAGAACTGTTCGAGGTGCTGACCTGGCAATACCTCGACCTGCATGCCAAGCCGGTGGCGCTGCTCAATCTCGACGGCTTCTACGACCCGATGCTCGACTTCCTGCGCAACTGCGTGGAGCGCGGCTTCCTCGCCGCCGCGACGCTCGCGCGCCTCGTCGTGCACACCGAGCCGCAAGCGCTTGCAGACTGGCTTGCCGCCGAACTGGCTGACGCGCCACCGGCGACTCAGTCCACCGACCTGCTCTGATCCGCCATCCCCGGAGCGACGCAGACCATCCCGAAAGCGACGCGAAACACCCTGAAACAGCGTGCTATTCTCCGCCGCCTTTCGCGGCGCCCGGCCGGCCCGAAGCGGTCGCCACGCCGTCCGCACCACGCCCCGGGAGCTCTCATGACCGCACAAATCATCGACGGCAAGGCGCTGAGCGCGAAGCTGCGCGCCGACATCGCCACCGCCGCCGCCGCGCTCGCCGATCGCGGTCATCGCCCGGGCCTCGCCGTCATCCTCGTCGGCGACGACCCGGCCAGCGCCGTGTACGTGCGCAACAAGGTCAAGGCCTGCGAGGAAGCCGGCTTCCATTCGGTGCTGGAGCGCTACGAAGCCTCGATGAGCGAGGCGGCGCTGCTCGCGCGCATCGCCGCGCTCAATGCCGACGATTCCATCCACGGCATCCTCGTGCAGATGCCGCTGCCCAAGCACATCGACGCCGGCAAGGTGGTCGAAGCCATCTCGGTCGCCAAGGACGTGGACGGCTATTCGGTCGCGAGCGCCGGCGAACTCGTCGCCGGCCTGCCCGGCTTCCGGCCCTGCACGCCCTACGGCGTCATGAAGATGCTGGAAAGCATCGGCGCCGACCTCCGCGGCAAGCACGCCGTCGTCATCGGCCGCAGCGCCACCGTCGGCAAGCCGATGGCCCTGCTGCTGCTCGCGGCCAATGCCACGGTCACGGTCTGCCACAGCGCCACGCCCGACCTCGGCCATCACGTGCGTCAGGCCGACATCGTCGTGGCCGCCGTCGGTCGCCGCCACATCGTGACCGGCGACATGGTCAAGCCCGGCGCCATCGTCATCGACGTCGGCATCAACCGCGACGACGAAGGCAAGCTCTGCGGCGACGTCGATTTCGACACCGCGAAGGACGTGGCCGGCTGGATCTCGCCCGTGCCCGGCGGCGTCGGCCCGATGACCATCGCGATGCTGCTGCAGAACACGCTCGAATCGGCCCAGCGCAAGGCGGGCTGAAGCCGGCCTTGCCGGCGCGGGCTGCGCGCGGGCAAGGCTGCAAGGCGCGCGACCGCAACGGCGCCCACCGCAACGGTCGCGTCACTCGCCGGACAGGAGGCGCCCCTGGCGCCGAGCACGCGCAGACACTCGTTTCCGACGCAACGCGCGCAAGACGTCCTCCGGAAGGGCCGCTCTATACTGGCCCGACACCATTCCGAGAGGCGCCCGCCCATGTCGAACACGAATCCCCTGCTCGATTTCTCCGGCCTGCCGCGCTTCGGCGACATCAAGCCCGAGCACATCACGCCCGCCCTCGACGCGCTGCTGGCCGACTGCAAGGCCACCGTCGATCAACTCGAATCGCCCGACCTGCCCGCCGACTGGGACAGCTTCGTCACCCCGCTCGACGACGCCACCGAAAAACTCGGCCGAGCCTGGGGCATCGTCGGTCACCTCAACTCGGTGGCCGACACGCCCGAGCAGCGCGCCGCCTACAACGAGAACCTGCCGCGCGTGACCGAGTTCTGGACTGCGCTGTCGCAGAACGAGGCGCTCTACGGCAAGTACAAGGCGCTGCGCGCCGGCGCCGGCTACGAAGCCCTGAACGGCGCCCGCCGCAAGATCGTCGAGAACTCGCTGCGCGACTTCCGCCTCGGTGGCGCCGAACTGGCCGACGCCGCGAAGGAACGCTTCGCCGAGATCCAGGAACGCCAGGCCGAGCTGTCGCAGAAGTTCTCCGAGCATGTGCTCGACGCCACCAACGCCTGGACGCTGCACATCGACGACGAGGCCGACCTCGCCGGCCTGCCCGACGACGCCAAGCAGGCCGCCGCCGAGCGAGCCAAGGCCGCCGACAAGACCGGCTTCCTGTTCACGCTGCATTTCCCGTCCTACTTCCCGCTGCTGCAGTACGCCGACAAGCGCGAGCTGCGCGAGAAGGTCTATCACGCCAATGCGATCCGGGCGTCCGAGTTCGGCCCGGCCGAACTCGACAACACGCCGCTCATCAAGGAGCTGCTCGCGCTGCGCGCCGAGGAAGCCGCGCTGCTCGGCTACGCCAGCTTCGCCGAGGTGTCGCTGGTGCCCAAGATGGCCGAGACGCCGGCCGAGGTCATCGGCTTCCTGCGCGACCTCGCGGTACGCGCCAAACCCTACGCCGAGCGCGACGTGGCCGAGCTGAAAGCCTTTGCAAAGGTCGAGCTGGGCCTGGATGACCTCAAGCCCTGGGACGTGGCCTACGCCTCCGAAAAGCTGCGCGAGAAGCGCTATTCGTTCAGCGAACACGAGGTGAAGCAGTACTTCCCGGAGCCGAAGGTGCTCGCCGGCCTGTTCCGCGTGATCGAGACGCTGTTCAGCGTGCGCGTGAAGCCCGACGAGGCGCCCGTGTGGCATCCGGACGTGCGCTTCCACCGCATCGAATCGCTCGACGGCCGGCTGCTCGGCCAGTTCTACATCGACCTGTACGCGCGCGCCGGCAAGCGCTCGGGCGCGTGGATGGACGATGCGCGCGGCCGCCGCATCCGCGCCGACGGCAGCGTGCAGACGCCCGTGGCCTATCTCACCTGCAACTTCTCGGCGCCGGTGGGCGGCAAGCCCGCCGTGTTCACGCATGACGAGGTGCTGACGCTGTTCCATGAATTTGGCCACGGCCTGCACCACATGCTCACGCGCGTGGAGGAACTGGGCGTCGCCGGCATCAACGGCGTCGAATGGGACGCAGTCGAGCTGCCGTCGCAGTTCATGGAGAACTTCTGCTGGGAATGGGAAGTGCTCAGCCACATGACCGGCCACGTGGATAGCGGCGAGCCGCTGCCGCGCGCGCTGTACGACAAGATGATCGCGGCCAAGAACTTCCAGGCCGGCATGCAGACGGTGCGGCAGATCGAGTTCTCGCTGTTCGACATGCTGCTGCACAGCGACTTCGACCCCGCCGGCGAGGTGGGCGTGCAGCAGCTGCTCGACACCGTGCGCGCCGAGGTGGCGGTGCTGATCCCGCCCGAATGGAACCGCTTCCAGAACAGCTTCTCGCACATCTTCGCGGGCGGCTACGCGGCGGGCTACTACAGCTACAAGTGGGCCGAAGTGCTCTCGGCCGACGCCTACGGCAAGTTCGAGGAGCGCGGCGGGCTCGACGCGGCGACCGGCGCCGAGTTTCTCGAAACCATCCTGTCCGTCGGCGGCAGCCGCCCGGCGCTCGATTCCTTCGTGGCCTTCCGCGGCCGCAAGCCGAGCATCGACGCGCTGCTGCGTCACAACGGCATGACCGAGCCCGTCGCGGCCTGAGCCACATGACCCTGACTCCGCTTCCACTGCCCGCCGCACGCGCGGCGCTGCTGCTGGCGCTGCTCGCCGGCGCGCCGGCCTTCGCCCAGTACAAGTACGTCGATGAAAAGGGCGTGACCGTGTACACCGACCAGCCGCCGCCGAGCGGCGCGCGCGGCGGCGCGGCGCTCGACCTCGGTCGCGGCGGGCCGTCGGCCGACGCGCTGGCTGGCCTGCCCTATTCGCTCGCGCAGGCGGTGCGCAAGGCGCCGGTCACGCTCTACACCCAGAGCGGCTGCGCGCCCTGCGACCTCGGCCGCGACCTCCTCAAGGCGCGCGGCGTGCCCTATACCGAGCGCACGCTGCCGACCGGCGCCGATCTCGACGCCTTCCGCAAGCTCGGCTTCAGCGAGTTCCTGCCAGCGCTCACGGTCGGCGCGACCCGGCTCGCCAATTACAACCCCGACGACTGGCGCGCCGCGCTCGATGCCGCCGGCTATCCGCGCAGTTCGGTGCTGCCGCGCAGCTGGCGCAATCCCGAGCCGGCGCCGCTGGTGGCAACCGGCGCCCAGCCGGCGCCCGCCACCGCGCCCGGCCGGCCCGCCGTCGAGCCCGATCCCACCCCGGCCTCGAGCACGCCCGCGCCGGCCACGCCGCCCGGCTTCCGCTTCTGAGCGCGAGCTGCCGGCCGGTCGGCACGACGACCGGCCGGCACGCACTGCCCGCACGACAATCCGACAGCCGCCACAAGACCGGGCGATCGTGCAAGCGAGTCGGCCGAATAACGGCGATATTCGCGGCGATCCACGGTCAGCCCGACCGATACCGACCCGGACAATCGAGATTCCGGATTTCTTCCCGCAGGCCCGCAACTCATGAATGCCAAGTGCGACATCGGCGCCCCCGCCGATCCGACCCTGACAGACGGCGTCCCGCCATCGCAGGCGCCGACCCGGCCTCCGGCCAGCCTCGTGCACGGCATTGACACCGCACCCGCGGCCGCCAGCGCGACCGCCGTCGTCAAGACCGGCAAGCCGCTGACCACCGAGTCGATCGACAAGGTCCGCAACGAACGTGACCGACTGCGCAGCCTCGTCTCGCAATTGCGTGAAAAGAAGGCGCCTGCGGTTTCGGCCGCCGGCGCGCCCTCGCATGTCATGCGCAAGCTGGACGAGGCACGCAGCCACAATCAGGCGCTTGCCAGCCAGCTGGAAGAAGCACTCGCCGACGTGATCAGACGGCGCACCGAGATTCGCAGGCTCCAGCTCGCGCTCAAGGAACTGCGGGGCGAGAAGAAGACCCTGCGCCACGACGGCCTCATAGCCGCGCGCGATCTGCGCCATGTGACGCAGCGACTCGAACGTCGCGACCGCGATCTCGACAAGCTGCGCAAGAGCTTGAAGCGCACGCGCGAGACGCTCACCGCCACGCGCGGCCTCGCGCGCGACCGCCTCAACGACGTCAAGCAGCTGCGCGTCAAGCACAAGGCGGCCATGGCCGCGCTGGCGGAGCGCTATCGCGAGCAACTGCGTGAAGCGCGCCGGCAGGCGCTGCGCGCCACGCGTCAGGTCGGCGCGCTCGAAGCCAAGCTCGCTGCCGCCCTCGCCGCCCGCGCGGCCACCCGCGACGAAGCCCGCGCCACGCTGGCCGAGGCACGACGCCAGCGCAACCAGCACGAGATCGAACTGAACCGGCGCGACCGCCTGCTGCAATCGGCCGAGCTGCGCGGTCAGCGTCTCACGGCCCAGATCGAGACGCTGCACGTCCAGGCCCGACGTGCTGCCGACCGTCTGGCCGCCGCCCAGGCCGGCACCGCGCGTGTCAGCACCAGGCTCGACACCAGCCTGAAGGACATCGGCCGTTTGCGCGCCACCGTCAAGCAGACCCGCGCCGAGCGCGACACCGCGCGCGCCGCGCTGGCCGAGGCTCGCGCCAGCGCCCGCAGCAGCGGCAACGACCTGCTGCCCCAGCTCATCGCGCGCGGCACGAGCATGGTCGACGCCTGCGTGCGCCATGTGCGAACCCAGCTGGCCGAACGTGCCCGCGTCGATGCGCGCGCCTTCGCGCATGCGCTGATGGACGACGAGGTGACGGTCGAGATCGGCACGCTCTGCTCGGGCATCTACGCCCATGCCGACGGCTTCCAGCCACTCGCGCGCCATCTGTTCGCCAAGGTGCGCCCGGCCTGGGTCAGCCGGCATGCGCCGGCCGAATGGATCGATTCGCTGCTCGCCGGCGACCTCGACGCCGGCCGCGCCGCCTTTGCCGACTGGCTCGCCGCCCTGCCCGCCGCGCCCGACGCGACCCAGGCCACCCAGCTCGCGTGCATCGCGCAGCGGCTCGTCGCGCAGCGCCAGCTCGACCTCGCCATGACGGCCGTGACGCGGCTCGAACCGCTGCTCGACCTGCTCGACGATGAGCAGCGCATGCGCAGTCGCTGGCTCGTCGAGCAGCTCGCGCGCTGGCAGGCCGCGCGCCTCGACGCGCAACGCCATCCCGCCGGGACCTGCGACGGCAAGATCCGCTTCGGCATCATCGACTACAAGATGCTCGACTACGACAAGGCGTCGTCGAACATCGGCGATCACGTGCAAACGCTTGCAAGCCTGTCGAACGTCGTGCGCTTCAAGAACGTGAAATTCACGAGCCAGGAGCCGGGGCTGGCCGAATGGGTCGACAACCTGCGCACCCGCCTCAACCCCGACTACGTGATCGACGGCCCCGAGAAGGAAGTCGAGCTGGTGCTGGTGGACCGCGACTTCTCGCACAGCCGGCATTACGCCGAGCCGGTGTGGATGATCGGCTTCGGCTGGTACATGCACCCCAACTTCCGCGACTACTTCGACTTCCCGTTCGCGCCCAACCTGCGGCCGATCTTCGTCTCGTTCCACGTCAACAACCGCGCCTTCCTCACGCCCGAGGCGATCGACTACCTCAAGGCCAACGGCCCGATCGGCTGCCGCGACTGGACCACGGTGTACCTGCTGCGCGAGCACGGCATCGAAGCCTTCTTCTCGGGCTGCATGACGACCACCGTCGGCAAGGTCTTCCCGCGCCGCACCACCACCAGCGAACGCCAGCACGTGGCGCTGGTGGATTACCGGCCCCAGCCCGGCGAGTTCGAGGGCAAGGAGGTGAGCAAGTTCACCCAGGCCGGCACCGACGTTCGCCACAACAGCTTCTGCCGGAACATGGACGACGCGGTGAAGCTGCTGGAGGGCTACCAGTCCTACGAGGTGATCGCCACCTCGCGCCTGCACTGCTACCTGCCCACCACGGCACTCGGCATGGACGTGGTGTTCAAGCCGCGCAGCATGTCGGACATCCGCTTCGAGGGCCTGGTCGAGCTGGGCGAGCACGGCTTCGCGCGCATCCGCGACGGCATCGAGGCCAAGCTCGCCAGGGTGCTCGAAGCCGCCTTCTCGGGCGCGAGCGAGGCCGAGGTGCGCAAGGTCTGGCGTGATGCCTGCGCCCCCGACCTCGCCTTCGCCGACGAGTACTGCAAGCGCGACATCGACCTCGGCCTGGCTTCCTTCGACCCGGCCGCGCTCGCGGCACAGCTGCGCGAAGGCGCGCTGCACGGCGGCCGCGCCGCGCGGGCCGACGACATCCAGGTCGCGTTCGCGGTCGATCACAACCTTGGCGAGGAACTGCCGGTGGTGCTCGAATCGGCGCTCGCCAATGCCAGCGCGCCGCTGCATGTGCATGTGATGACGCGCGGTCTCGACCGCGGCTACTGGGAGCGGCTGATCGCCGAGTTCGGCGACCGCGCGAGCCTGAGCTTCTACAACTTCGACGTGGTGGACTACGGCGACCAGCTGCGCATGCTCGTGCACACCACGGTCTCGACGATGGACCGGCTCATGCTGCCCGACCTGCTGCCCGAGATCGGCAAGGTCATCTACCTCGATGTCGACATCCTCGTGCTCGGCGATCTGGCCGAGCTGTGGGCGGTCGAGCTGGGCAATGCGCCCATCGCCGGCAAGTCGAGCACCTTCGCGAGCTGGCGCTACGGCTACAACATGGCCTACCGCGCCGCCGGCACGCTGTCGCACCGCAAGGCTTGGCAGCTGCGCCGCGCGATGCATGCGAAAGGGCCGCTGGTGTTCCAGGCCTTCAATGCCGGCGTGGTGGTGCTCAATCTCGCGCGCATGCGTGCCGACGACTTCGCCCGGCATTACGTCCCGCTCATCGAGCGCTACGGCATGAACGATCAGGACGCGCTCAACGTCTATGCGCGCGGCGAGCGCGTCCACCTCGGCATCGAGTGGAACGCGGTGCCGAGCCAGGACGTGACCGACGACGCCAGGATTCTTCACTACGCCGGCCCGGTGAAGCCGTGGAACGAGCTCTCCATCACGCGCGGCCGCGAGTTCAACGACTACAAGGCGCGCTATCTCGCGCGCACCGGACGCAAGGCATGAGCACTCCCCCACGCCCCGCCGTGCCCTCGCTGTCGGCCGACGCCGCGCGTGCCGCCGCCGTGGCGCCGCCCGAAGAGGGCGCGCCCGAAGCAACGCCGCCCGACCGCCTCGCCCAGCAGCAGAAGTCCACCGCCTCGGGCGCCAACCGCCATCCGCATGTGCTGGGGCCGCTCTCGCGGCTGCCGGCGCTCACGGCGCTCGGCCGGCCGCCGCGCATCCTGTCCTTCGGCTGCTCGGTCGGGCACGAATGCATGGACCTGGTCGAGGCCTTTCCGGGCGCCGAGGTGTTCGGCTGCGACGTCGATCCCGCCGCGCTGGCCGAGGCGCGCACGCGCTGCGCCGGCAAGGCGACGATCTTCGAGTCGTCGCGCAGCGGGCTGGCCGAGCACGGGCCCTTCGACCTCGTCACCGCCTTCAACGTGTTCTGCCGCTACCACCAGACGGCCGGGCATGACGACATCAGCCCGATCTACCCGATCGCGTCGATGAACGAGGGCCTGCTCGCGATCGACGCACACCTGCGCCCGGGCGCGGTCATCGCGCTCTACAACACGCCCTACTTCTTCGAGCACACCGTGCTGGCCGATCGCTACGAGCCGAGCGGCTGCCCCGACTTCCCGGTCAACGGTTGGATGGAGAAATGCGAGGGCAGCGGCAAGCGCGTGTCCACCGTCCACTTCGTGGCCTACGGCACGCGCTACAACCGCGACGAGTATGCGAAGGCGATGCGCGAGCAGCGCCTGACCCTGCTCGACGCGCCCAACATCAGCGTCGAACACGACCGTCTGCCCGATGCCGAGCACTTCGGCTCGCTGTACGAGATCGCCTGGATCAAGCGCCGCTGATCCGCCCCGGGGCGCGGCTTCGCCCCGCCAGCACGAGCTTCACCGCATGACCACTGCCACCGCCCAGGACTGGGCATCGCTCAGCAAGCTCCTCAAGTCCTTCGGCCCCGACCATCCGCAGGCCCAGGCCGGTCTCGACGAGTTCCGCGCCACGCCCGACTACGCGGCCATGGTCGCGCTGTGGGAGGCGCATGCCGACGGCCAGGCGCTGCCAGCCGACGCCTGCGCCAGCGTGCTGCGCAGCAGCGGCTCGGCGCGCATCGTGTTCGGCATCGCCCACGGGCTGGCCGCGAACCGCATCCGCATGCGCTCCAGCCTGCGCAGCGAGGCCGAGAAGTGCGCCGAGTTCGGCCTCGATCACGCGCGCCTGAAGCGCGACATCAACGACTTCCTCAGCGCCGAGCCGGCCTGGGCCGCGCGGCTCGATGCCGCCACCTACGGCTCGGAGAAGTCGCGCGCCATGATCGCGAGCCGCGAGCGTTTTCTCGGCTTCCAGGACCGCGCGATCGACAGTGGCCGGCTCGAATTTCCCGACCCGTGGACCGGCGCGCCCTGTCATGCGACCGACTGCTTCCATCTGTTCGGGCGCGCGGTCTATCTCTTCCTCGGCACGAAGCCCTTCTATCTCGTGACCGGCGGCGCGGGGCACAAGGCCGTGGGCCTGCTGCTGCCGGCACTGCGGCTGTTCCTGGACTTCGAGGCCGGCCTCGGCGCCATCACCAAGGACGAGGCGCTCGCCACCTCCTTCGGCGCCCAGCTGTTCCGGCTCGCGCGCCATGCCGATGCCTTCCTCGCCCTCCTCGCGCGCACGCCGGCCCAGCTGGCCGAGCCGCGCCGCATCGCGCTGCGCGTCGGCCGGGCCGAGAACTTCGCGCACTGGCACTGGAACTTCCTGACCGGTGTCGAACGCCAGGTGCTGCGCGGGCCGACGCCGCGCGTCGAATCGGTCATCACCGGCGGCTCGGAGTTCTTCGCGCCCTTCGAGCGGATCTATCCGGAGTACGCGCACTGCCATGTCGAGAGCGACGCTGGCCAGACCGATCCCTGCCCGTTCGCGCCCGACCGGCTCATGGTGGCGACCGGCGGCTACTTCATCCCGGCCTCGCTGCGCGCGCGGCTGATCGAGTGCGCGCGCCGGCTGCCGGTGGCGCGCGAGACGGCCGTGCAACCCGAGCAGCTGCCGGTCGACGCCTGGCCGGTGATCTGGTTCGGCATGCGCACCGGCTCGCGCGCCTGGATCGGCCAGGCCGAAGGCATCGCGCGGGTGATCGCGGCGGTCGGCGCGGAGTTCCCGCAGGCGGTGTTCCTGCTCGACGGCTTTTCGTATCCGGTCGGCAAGGACCTCATCACGCACAAGTGGGCCGGCGCGCTGGAGGCGCTCGACGCGGTGGCGCATCAGGTCATCGACGGCTGCCCGTCCGGGCTGCGCGCGCGGGTGTTCAACCTCCTGGGCAATTCGCTGCGCGAGAGCGTGCTGCTCGCGGCACAGGTCGATTTCTATCTCGCGCCGATCGGTACCACCCAGCACAAGGTCGGCTGGTTCTGTCGCGGCACGGGCCTGACCTACTCCGGCCCCGACATCGAGAAGACGCCGCCCGACGAGCGTCCCGGCACCTGGGAAGCCGAGGACATCCGTCCGGCCGAATTCGTCATCGGCCGCATCGCCGACGCTGGCGAGCGCCGCAACGAGTACGACATCCGCAACAATGTGCAGAACGTGGAACTCGACGTGGACGACATCGTCCGCCGCTTCCTCCGCTCGCTGCGCGACATGCAGGCGACGCGGGCCCGCTGAGGCCCGCCGGCGCCGCGCGCGGCGCCATGCAACCGCCTCCGGATCACCGCCGTGCAAATCGCCACCTGGAACGTCAACAGCCTCGGCGTGCGCCTGCCGCACGTCCTCGCCTGGCTGCAAGCCAATCCCGTCGATGCCCTGTGCCTGCAGGAAACCAAGCTCACCGACGACAAGTTCCCCGCCGCCGCCTTTGCCGAGCTGGGCTATCACTCGGTCTTCATCGGCCAGAAGACCTACAACGGCGTCGCCATCCTCAGCCGCTCGCCGGCCGAGGACGTGATCGCCGGCCTGCCCGGCTTCGACGACGAGCAGAAGCGCGTGCTGACCGCCACCATCGACGGCGTGCGTCTCGTCTGCGCCTACTTCCCCAACGGCCAGGCGCTCGACAGCGACAAGTACCCGTACAAGCTCGCCTGGTGCGACGCGATGCTGCGTCACGCGGGCGAGCAGCTCGCCGCGCATCCGAGGTTCGCCCTGCTCGGCGACTACAACATCGCCCCCGAGGACCGCGACGTGCACGACCCCGCCGCCTGGGAAGGCCAGGTGCTGGTGTCGCCGCCGGAGCGCGAGCGCTTCCGCGCGCTGCTCGGCCTCGGTCTCGCCGACGCGTACCGGCTGTTCGACCAGCCCGAGCGCTCTTTCTCGTGGTGGGACTACCGCCAGCTCGGCTTCCAGAAGAACCGCGGCCTGCGCATCGATCACATCCTGATGTCGCCCGCGCTGCGCGACAGCTGCACCGCCTGCACGATCGACCGCGCCGAACGCAAGAAGCCCCAGCCGTCGGACCACGCGCCGGTGGTGGCGACGCTGGCATGAGCGCGGCCGGCCCCACGGCGCGGGCAGACGACCGCGAAGCCCGTGCGCCCGGCGACAGATCCGGCCATCCCGCCGATCTGGCCGTGCTCATCGAAGCGATCCAGGACGCCCTGCCGCAGACCCAATGCGGCCAGTGCGGTCACAAGGGCTGCGCGCCCTATGCCGAAGCCATCGCGCGCGATGGCGAAGCCATCAACCGCTGCCCGCCCGGTGGCGCCGACGGCATCGCCCGGCTCGCCGAACTGACCGGTCGCGATGCGATCCCGCTCGACCCGGCCTGCGGTGCCGAGCTGCCGCGCGCGGTCGCGCTCATCGACGAGGAGGCCTGCATCGGCTGCACGCTTTGCATCAAGGCCTGCCCGGTGGACGCGATCTTCGGCATGCACAAGCGCATGCACACCGTCATCCCCCAGTTCTGCACCGGCTGCGCGCTCTGCGTGCCGCCCTGCCCGGTCGATTGCATCTCGATGCCGCAGACGCTGCGCGACGGCCAGCCCGTGCCGCCCTGGACACCGGCCAACGCCCGTGCCGCGCGCCAGCGCTTCGAGGCGCGCACGCTGCGCCTCGCGCGCGAGCAGGAGGAGCGGGAGCGGCGCCTGCAAGCGCGTTCATCTGCCGCTGCCGCGCCGCGCTCCACGTCCGATGCCGCCATTGACGGCGCCGCGCCGGCAGCCGGCGCCGCGCCGCTCGCGGATACCCTCCCGCCAGCGCCCGCCGGTGCCCGGCCCGACGCCTCGGCCGCGCTACCGGCGCCCCAGGCGACCGGCACCGCCTCGCCGGCCGACGACCGCAAGCGCGCCACCGTCAACGCGGCCATCGAACGCGCCCGTCAGAAGGCCGCACTGCGTGAAGCCGCCGCCCGCGCCATGCGCGATGCAGGCTGAATTCCGTCACCCCACGCACGTCCCTCCCCCGCCCATGCGCGCCGACAAGATCGAACAACTCTTCGCCCGCTTCGAGCAGGCCAATCCCCTGCCCGTCACCGAGCTCGAATTCACCACGCCCTTCGAGCTGCTCATCGCTGTACTGCTCTCGGCCCAGGCCACCGACGTGAGCGTCAACAAGGCCACGCGCAAGCTGTTCCCGGTCGCCAACACGCCCGCCGCGATGCTTGCGCTCGGCGAGGAAGAGCTGGCCGGCTACATCCGCACGATCGGCCTCTACAAGAGCAAGGCAAAGCATGCGATCGAGACCTGCCGCCTGCTGCTCGAACGGCATGACGGAAAGGTGCCGCGCTCGCGCGAGGCGCTCGAAGCGCTGCCGGGTGTCGGCCGCAAGACCGCCAACGTGGTGCTGAACGTCGTCTTCGGCGAGCCGACCATGGCGGTCGACACGCACATTTTCCGGCTCGGCAACCGCATCGGCCTCGCGCCGGGCAAGACGCCGCTCGATGTCGAGCGCGGCTTGCTAAAGGTGATCCCGCCGCGCTTCATGGTGGACGCGCATCACTGGCTGATCCTGCACGGCCGCTATGTCTGCAAGGCACGCACACCGGAATGCTGGCAATGCGCCATCGGCGACCTGTGCGAGTACGAACCGAAAACACCGGCGCCAAAGCGCTGATATCGAAGCGCAAATGAAAAAGCCCCGGTGAGCAGAACTCACCGGGGCTTTTTGTATCTGGTGGGGTGGCGAATGGGACTCGAACCCACGACAGCCGGAATCACAATCCGACAATAAATTTCATAAAAATCAATAACTTATAAATCATCACTCGGAACAAAAACATTCGCCAGCTCAGTAAACGGCCCAAGGGTAAAGCTCAGCATTCCAAGATTTTTACCCCACTGGTCAGGCTGCGCCGCCAGCGCTGTGCGCGAGGCGCTGGAGTACCCGCGCGACGTGGACCGCTCGCTCTACGTGTTCGGGAACAAGTCAGGCAGCCCGTACACGAAGAGCGGCGCCGGCACGATCTGGGGCCGGCTGATGGACAAGTACATGGAGAAGCACGCCGACACGGGCGCGCGGCGCTTCGCCCTGAATCACATCCGGCCAGCGGCGATCACCGAGAAGTTCGAGCGGCGGGATGCGGACCGGTATGACTTCGCCGCGCACACGCAGACGGCGACGACGGATTCGGTTTATGACCGGCGGGCAATTAGACGCTCCAAGCCTCTTAGCTAAGGGCTTGCATCTACGTCGTCGTGCAACCCGAGCACCCGAAAAAACGCGTATCCACCTTCAATCGTGAAACTGGCCTTGTAGCGATCGTCTGGTGTGACGTGAATGGTATAGACAGGGACGTCTTTACCGTCGTGTCCTTTGGCCTTTTTCGACTTAAGCGGATGAAAGTGAAGTTTCGCTGGGTACGCATTTCTAGGTACCAGCAAGATGGAGCCGATTGCGTCTCGCACCTGGCGTCGCAACGGCTCATCAAGCTTACTGAACGCCTTCACGAACCTAGGGTTAGACAGATCGACGCCTACTATCTGTAACTGATCGCCGTCCATCAGGTTCACAAAAGGTCGAAAAGCTTCTCCAGCTCAGCTTGACTGTGCGCCACGAGTCGTGTCGGTGCACTTTTTCTTGAACAGACTTCAGCATCATGTTCAAGGACTGCCCAGCGGAGTTCTTCCGCTTTGCTGCGGGCTAGTCGAACTGCTCCCTCAAGCCGTTGAAGCGTACCAGCAAGCTTTGAGAAACCGCCGGCAATCGATGCAAGCTCACGAGTGCTTGCTTGCAGGCTAATTAGCGCCGCCGTGTACCCATTAAGTTGCTCGACAAACGTCAGATCTTCGTCGAGAAGATCATCTAGTTGATCGCGTTCGATCTCAGCCGCAAGCCCACTCATTCTGACCGCCTGATCGACAAGCTTAGGGAGTTGCTTGTTGAGCGACCAATTCAGCGGCAGTTCAATGACGGCAACAGGAAAGCGGCTTAACCACCTGGTCCACTGCGGAAGCTTGAGCTCCTTTCGCTCCAGTCGGCGAAGTTCGCTCTTGCCACGGCTCACCAGATCGGCAACCGAAATGCAAGCATCCACGTTTTTACCCGTTTAAGTTAGTCAGTAAGACAGTCGGCACCACCTCGGAGTGCACCAGAGTTGGCGCTGTCTTGTGCCGGTCCGTCCAGCGGAGTTACACGGCAACGCGTCCGATTGTGCATGAACATCCGGACCATGCAGCGCCCTGTGTGACCAGAAAACCGACCTTTTATCGGAACATCGTCACGCCGATCTGAGCACCAAGACAGAGCTGTGCATGCGAAAAAAATGGCGCTTCCCGTAGCAGGAAGCGCCATTTTTGCAGCCTTACGTCTTCCAAAAACTTTTGATTTGTTCCAAAAAACAAACCAAGTGAATCGTAAGTGCTTGATTTTATGGGGTGGCGAATGGGACTCGAACCCACGACAGCCGGAATCACAATCCGGGACTCTACCAACTGAGCTACCGCCACCACCGAAGCCGCAGATTATGCAGCAGCTTGACCAAAACTGACAAGCCTGATGGCACACACCCTGTTGCACAACCCTCCTTGGCAGGTCGCCGAGGATCATGGTTGCTCATTTAATTTTCACCCGGATATATTTCACGCATTATTTTTTATCCGGGTATTATTGGCAAATGAACAAAGCTCCGATTACCTACACCAGCTTCGCCGGTCATCGACGAATTGCCGCCGGCTCCTTGCTTGACAACGTGCTGGCCGCCCGGGATGCGCTCGGCGGCGGTGCATCGGAAGGGCCGGTGCTGGTGTTTGACGATATGACAGGCAAGGTCGTTGACGTGGATACGCGAGGGTCCGCAGCGGACATCGCCAACCGGCTGGCAGCGTTGACGCCAGCGGTGGTCGCGCCTTTCAATGAAGCGGACTCGCACCAGCCTGACGAACCCCGAGGACGCGGACGCCCACGCATCGGGGTAGTGCCGAGAGAAATCACGCTATTGCCCCGCCATTGGGAATGGCTGGCCGCTCAACCGGGCGGTGCTTCGGTGGCGCTGCGCAAACTTGTCGAAGACGCACGCCGCAGCAGTGCGGCGAAAGACAGACAGCGCGAGGCGCAAGAGCGGGCATACAACTTCATGTCGGCGATGGCCGGCGACCTGCCGGGCTTCGAGGAAGCCACACGCGCGCTCTTTGCCAACGACTTGACACGCTTGAACGAGATCACGGCCGCCTGGCCTTCCGACGTACGCACGTACGCGCAGAAACTCTCGGCCAGCGACATCGAGACGAGCGCGTGACGTCGCCCGTCCGCCATCTGACACCGACACCACGGACCGGCCACGACTTCATCATGCGCTGTCTGTCTGGAGGGTGAGATCGTGATGCTGAACCTGCTGCACCGGCGGGATGTGGCCGACTACGGCACCATCCTCAACGAGGAGACGGGCATAGCGAGCGGCTGGGATTCGATGTGGCAACGCTTCACAGCGCGCATGGTCGCCGAGACCAAGGTGGCGCGACAGTTCGGCGCCCACGACATCCGCGCGAAGTTCAGCAGCAACGCAGACAGCAACAAGTGGGCGCTGCTGTCGCATGCGAAGGTCGTCACGACGGGCCGGCACTATCGGCGGAAGGCCGAAATCGTCGAGCCGGCGGCCCGGAGGAAGCCGCCCAACGGCGGCTGATTGGCACGGAGGTCGGTGATTGGCACAACAGGCAATCGTCGGAGCGCGCTAAGCCGTTGATTCAATGGCCTGCCCGGAGGGAATCGAACCCCCGACCCACGGCTTAGAAGGCCGTTGCTCTATCCGACTGAGCTACGGGCAGCCGACGAAAGGCGGCGGATCATAGCACCGCGCCTTCGTTCAACCGATCCCGAAACTCAGCCGAAGCGCGCCGGGCCAGACTCCCCCGCGAGACGATCGAGCATCGCCGCCGACGGGAGGATCGGCGTGACGAAGCACACCGAATATTCGGAACACACGCTGCACGACGGCGCCCGGCACACCGACACCTCCGCGCGATCGCAGAGCTGCTTGTAGAAGAATTTCTTCCAGCGCATGTCCTGCGAGTTGCGCGCGCGCAGCGCCGGAAAGCAGTCCGCCATCATCCGTGTGAGCTGGGGTCGCTCGGGCAGACCGAGGTCTTCCCACAGATGGCCCTCGCCCATGCACGACCAGGCAATCCAGCGCGCGAGCGCCAGCCCCTCCTCGCCGGCCACGACAAGGTCTTCGAGCAGCAGACCGAGCAGATCGGCGTACTCCTCGTGACGGTCGGGCACCGCCATCAATTCACAGCGCTCGCCCGCGACCTGTCCGAAGGTCGCACACCAGCGCGCTTCGATCCGACCGGCTTCGGCTTCGCCGAAGCGATCGCACAGGAACCGGGCGAGCGCGACTTCCATCGCTCAGGCCTCGACCGGGCCGTGCGTGTAGCACTTCTTCGGGCAGACCTTCGAGCAGGCCGTGCAGCCGATGCACAGTTCCTGATGCGCGATGGTCATGACCTTCTTCTCGTATTCCTCGTCCTCGTCGTCGTCTCCCGACAGGGCCAGCTTGTCGCCGTCCTCGTTGACGCCGAAGAGTTCGAGGACGCCGCGCGGGCAGACCTTGAAGCAGCGGCCGCAGCCGATGCAGGTGTCTTCGTTCAGTTCCTGGACGAATTGCGGCGTCCAGCTTTCGCCGCTGGGCAGCGTGACCGAAAAGGCGCTCATCGTTTACTCCTTAAGCGGCGGATGCGGCTGCCTGGGCCTTGCGGGCCTCCATCAGCGCGGCATGGGCGTCATGGGCCTTCTGGGCGACTTCCATGATCTTTTCCCAGTTGGTCGGCAACTCTTCGCTCAGGTCGTGCAGATCCATCTTGGCCTGCGTGGCTTGCGCGTTGAGCTTCTTGATCTTGGCCTTGAGTTCTTCGGCGCTTTCCATCTTTCAGCCTCCGTAATTCACGACGTCCGGGTACTTCCGGACCATCTCGACCGCTTCGTTCACGAATTTGTTGCCCTGCTCGGAGAGCTTGGCCAGCGACGCGAAGCCGAAGCGGTGCACATCGCGCAGCTGCTTGTTGACGACGATGAGACGGCCGGCAATCAGCACCATGCGACCGAAGCCTTCGTGGCTCATCTTCATCATCGGGGTGACGATGTTCCCGGTCTCGCGCTCAATGCAGACAGCGATCGCGTTGTAGAACAGCTCCAGGCGCCAGAGCACTTCGGGGTCCGGGTCACCGATGATGGGAATCTCGCGACGCTTCTCGGCGTTCAGGATGAACGGATCGAGCAGGTCGAGATCGGTCTTGTTGTCCCAGGTGCCATGCATGTCCTGGGCGCGCAGCATCTTGATCATCTGCTGCACGAAAGGCGTCGCGAGGAAGGCCTCGTCGCTGCCTGCTTCAATGGTGGCTTCAGCCATGTTCAACCTCGTCGTCTTCAAAGTCTTGGGTCTTTTCCTGACCCTTGGTCAGGACCTTGCGCAGCCACGGCGGCGGCGTGCCCTTGAGCACCGCTTGCAGCTTTTCGATGATCTCGGCGATCGATTCCGGTTGCGGAACCTTGATCGGATGGATCTTGGCCGCGACGACACGCGCCGCGCCCGAGCCGCCGATGGCGGCGACGTACAGGATTGCGCAGTCCTTGACCGCCTCGATCTTGGGCGCGAGCTTGTCCTCGTCACCGTCCTCTTCGAGCTTGCCGCCGAACTCGTGGCTCTCGATCAGTTCGGCGCTGTCGGACGTGACCTCGTAGATGACGATGTTCTTGGCCCAGCCAAAGTGCGCATCGACGCGCACCTTGTCCTGGGTGGAGAAGGCGACTTTCATGACGCGGCTCCTGTGGTGGAAAGGGATTCGTTCTGAAGCGTGACGTCGCTCGACACCGCGGTCGCGCAACCGCAACCGCCGGTGCCGCAACCGCCGCCCGCGCCGTCCTGCACGACGATGGGCTGGACACCCTGGGCCGCCGCGAGCGACTCCGGCGGCAGCGGCCAGGAGTCGGCCTCGCCGTGCCAGATGTTGTCGGCCAGCAGGTTGCCGATGTCGTAGATGAGATTCATCGTCCCGCGATAGCCGACCGACACGCGATGCGCATTGCCGATGCGGTCGAACATCGGGATGCCCATGCGGTAGAAGGGCTTGTCGAGCCGCGCCGCCGCCTGCCGACCGTGCGAATGCGTGACCATCAGGTCGCATTCCTTGGCGCCGATCTCCAGGTCTTCGAGGTCGCCGATGACGACCTTCTCGGTCGGCACGCGCTCCAGTACCGGCGAGTGCGTGGTCGTGATGCAGGTGTGCAGCGTCGCGCCCATCTCGTGCATGAGCGAGCCGGCCGCGAACAGCAGATCGGGCTCGGCGCCGATCGCGACCTTCTTGCCACCGAAGTGGAAGTGGCCGTCGAGCATCGCGTCGAGCAGCTGGCCGCGCTCGCGCCGGTACTTCTGCGGCACGGGCTTGCCACTGATCTGTGCAATCGTTTGCAGGAAGTTGTCGCAGGGTTCGAGGCCGGTGAGGCGGTCGAACACGTGGTACGGCACGCCGGCGCGCATCTCCAACTCGATGGCGGCGGAGCGCATCGACTCGCCAATGGCGATGGTCGCGATCGAGCCGCCCATGGTCGCCATCTCGTCGAGCGTCGTGCCGCCGAGCGTGAAGCCGCGCCAGTCCTCGGGAATGTGGCCGTCGAGCGAGCGCGCGACGTTCGGCAGCACGATCGGATTGAGCCCGAAGCGCTCGAAGATCTCGCAGATTTCCTCGATGTCGCCCGGCGTCAGATGCGCGCCCGGCAACAGGTTGACCTGCCGCTCGATGCGCGCACCGAACGGCGTGCAGAACTGCTTGACCATGTTGAGCGTGGCCTTCGCATAGCCGTCCTCGAAGGCACCCACGTAGTCGGGCGTCGAGACGTAGAGCAGCGCGGTGTCGTCCAGCTCGGGCTTGCGCTTGCGCACCAGTTCCAGATAGCCGTCGACGTCATCGCCCTTGGTCTCGGTCAGGCCGGTCGAGCACACCGCGATCAGCTTGGGCTTGGCGCGGTTGCGGATGTTGAGGAGCGCCGTCTCCAGGTTCTCGTAGCCGCCGAGGATGGTCGTCACCTCGTTCATGGCCGTGGTCTGGAGCGGAATCGCTTCCTTGAAGTGACGCACCAGCAGCACCAGCCCGAAGGACGTGCAGCCCTGCGAGCCGTGCATGACCGGCATGCAGGCGTCGAGGCCCATGAACGCATAGGCCGCGCCCAGCGGCTGACTCATCTTGAGCGGATTGACCGCGCAGGCCTTCTTCGATTCGACAACGGTTGCCATGTCGCTCGCCTGCTCAGTGCGCGTGGGCCGCGGCCTCGCGGCCTTCGTTCAGCGCGTGTTCGCGGGCGACGATGCCGGCCTCGCGCACCGGCTGGGGCATGCACATCTCGGGCGCGGTATCGGCCGGGATCATCTCGGCGCCATCCCAGGGCGCCGGCAGGCGCACGGCCTTCCACACCGGATTGGCGAGTGCCTTGTCGATCTCGTTGACGAGCGTGACCATGCCCTCGTAACCACCGTAGGCGTAATGGCGCTCCTGGTTGATGTCGAGCCAGGGCATCTTTGCCTTCAGCGCCACGAACTGCGAGCGGCCACCCGACAGCATGATGTCGGCGCGAGCGTCCTTCAGCATCTTGTACATCTCGCGCGGCGACATGTCGTCGATCATGTGGGCGTCCTCGCCCATGATCTCCTTGATGCGCTCCTTGTCTTCCTTGGTCGACTTCTTGACGCTGGTGCCGACGATCTCCATGCCGGCTTCTTGCAGCGCCGCCACGACCGACCACGACTTCACGCCGCCGGTGATCAGCAGCACGCGCTTGCCTTGCAGGCGCGGCTTGTAGGCCTGGATGCGCTCGTAGGCACGCTTTTCCTCGGCGGCGATCAGCGCCTCGGTGCGGTCGAGCAGCTCGGCGTCGGCGCCCTGCTTGACCAGCAGCTTCGAGATCTGGCGCAGCGTGTCGCTCATGTCGCCGATGCCGTAGAAGGAGCCTTCGAAATACGGGATTCCGTACTTCTTCTCCATCTTGGTGGCGACGTTGATCATCGACTTCGAGCACACCATCATGTTGACCTTCGCGCGATGGCTGCTCGCCACCTCGTGATAGCGGCCATCACCCGAAATGCACGACAGGATGCGGATGCCCAGCGCGTCGAGCAGCGGCTTGATCTGCCACAGCTCGCCCGACAGGTTGTACTCGCCGATGATGTTGATGTCGTACTGCGTGGTGGTTTCGGGCTCTTCGGTGCCGATCACGTAGTCGAGCAGAGCCTCGGCGCCGAGCTTGTTGCCGAGGTTCTTCGGCCCGGCAAAGCCCGGCGCGTTCACGGGGATGACCGGCTTGCCGAACTTCTCGCTCGCGCGCTTGCACACGGCCTCGATGTCGTCGCCGATCAGCGCCGTCACGCAGGTCTGGTACACGAAGATCGCGGGCGGATCGTACTTCTCGATGATCTCGCGGCAGCTCTTGAACAGCCGCTTCTCGCCGCCGTACACGACGTCAAGTTCATTGATGTCGGTGGTGAAGCCGGTGCGGTAGGTATCGGCGCCCGACGAAAAGCTGTGGCGGTTGTCCCAGCTGTTGCCCTCGCAGGCGATCGGGCCGTGCACGAGGTGGGCGACATCGACGATCGGCTGCAGCGCGATCTTGGCGCCATCGAATGCGCATCCGCCGGCGGCGGCACCTGGCGACAGCTGCTTGGTGCAGCCCTTCTTGCGTTCCTTCTCCGACTTGCCCTGGTTCTTGTCGCAACCGGGTTCGTCGAAGACTTCAGCGATCTTTGCCTTGAGTGACGCGGCCATGGCAGCCTCCGTAAGGTTTGCTGCAAGGCATTCAGCACGAACGGTGCCAACCGACAAAGCGCCCGAAATCAAGCACTTGCGTGCATCCGCAAGCGCTTTCACCGACAAGCCGACCGGTTTGAAGGGTTTGCGACAAAGGCCTTTGTCGTGAACCTCCGGGGCAAAAAAAAGGCCACCCGGAGGTGGCCTTCCAAAACACGCCGGAAACCCGGCATGCGTTCGACTCAGCGGATGATGTCGTACGAGTAGTCGGTCTTGCCCGGGATGATCGTGTTCGTGTCCAGGGTCTCGAAGAACTCGTCGAGGAAGGTGACCAGAACGCGCATCGCACCTTCGTAGCCCCAGATCGGGTAACGGTGGTAGTGGTGGCGATCGAAGATCGGGAACACGAGGCGGATCAGCGGGGTGCCCGTGTCGCGCTCGAGGTACTTGCCGTAGGTGTTGCCGATCAGGAAGTCGACCGGCTCCGTGAACAGCAGGGAGCGCATGTGCCAGAGGTCACGCTTCGGGTAGGCCTTGCAGCCGGCGCCGTAGGGCGAGGCATCGAACAGGGCTTGCACCTTGGCGGCCCAGTCGCTGTCGCCGTTGGTGGCCAGGACGTGAGCCGGTTCGGCGCCGAGTTCGAGGATGAACTGGGTCAGGCCGAGCAGCTGGTCCGGGTCGCCGTAGAGGGCGAAACGCTTGCCGTGCAGGTGAGCCTGGCTGTCGGCCATGGCGTCAACCAGCAGGCCGCGCTCGTTCTCGAGTTCGGCGGGGATCGGCTTGCCGGTCAGGCGCGAGAGTTCCATCAGGAACTGGTCGGTACCGGCGACGCCGATCGGGCTGTTCAGCGCGACGACTTCCTGGCCCTTTTCACGGATGAACTTGGCGGTACGTTCGCAGCAGAACTCCTGGAACACGATCGTGGCCTTGGCGTTGAGCGCCTTTTCCACTTGTTCCTTGGTCGTGCCGCCGTTGTACATGCGGAACTCGCCATCGGTCGGGGTGGCCCACGATTCCGACGGGTCGCAGATGATCGTGTAGTCGATGCCGAACAGACCGAAGATGCGCTTGATCTCCTTCATGTTGCCGACGACGAAGCCGTCGAAGCCACCGATGAAGTTGATCGATTCGTTCGGTTCGCGGACGAGCGGCTCGGTCGTGCCGGCCTTGCCATCCCAGAAGTGCTTCAGGATGCCGAGGAGGGCGTTGTCGTAACCGGTGATGTGGCTGCCGACGAAGGCCGGGGTGTGAGCGAACGGCACGTCGAATTCAGCCGGGACCGAGCCCTTCTGCTTCGAGTTCTTGATGAACGCGTCCAGGTCATCGCCGATGACTTCGGCCATGCACGTGGTCGACACGGCGATCATTTCCGGCTTGTACAGGTTGTACGAGTTCGCCAGGCCGTCGATCATGTTGTTCAGGCCACCGAACACCGCAGCGTCTTCCGTCATCGACGACGACACGCAGCTGGTCGGTTCCTTGAAGTGACGCGAGAAGTGCGAACGGTAGTAGGCCACGCAGCCTTGCGAACCGTGCACGAACGACAGCGTCTTGTGGAAGCCGTTGGCGACATACACGGCGCCGAGCGGTTGGCAGGCCTTGGCCGGATTCACGACGAGCGAATCACGAGCGAAGTTCTTCTGCTTGTAGTCCTCGGTCTTCGTCCACTGGACGATTTCCTGGATCTTGGCGTCCGAGTGGTTGAATTCGAACTCGTTCTTCTTGCGGGCGAACAGGTCCTGATACTCGGGTTCGCGGAACAGCAGTTCGTGGTCGAGGACCTTGTCTGCGTTTTGCGGCATGGTTGTGCTCCTTGCAGGTTTTATTGGAACCGGGTGACTTGGATGGGGTGGTTTTTCGTATAGGTGCCCGTCAGCGTTGGGGACGGGCGTGTCGCCACGCCCATCACCCGATCCGCCGCTTTACTTCTTCCAGGGCGCCTTCGTCAGGCCCCAGACGGGGCTGCTGATCGCCATGTCCATGTCACGCGCAAAGATCGCGAAACCGTCATAGCCGTGGTACGGGCCCGAGTAGTCCCAGCTGTGCATCTGGCGGAAGGGCACGCCCATCTTCTGGAAGACGTACTTTTCCTTGATGCCCGAGCCGACGAGGTCAGGCTGAACCTTCTCGACGAACTTCTCGAATTCGTAGCCGGTCACGTCGTCATAAATGAGCGTGCCGTCCTTGACGTAGTGCGTGGTGCGTTGGTAGTCGTCGTTGTGGCCGAATTCATAGCCGGTGCCGACGATTTCCATGCCCAGATCTTCGTACGCGCCGATCACGTGACGGGGACGCAGACCGCCCACGAACAGCATGACCTTCTTGCCTTGCAGGCGCGGCTTGTACTTGGCGATGACCGCCTCGACCAGGGGCTTGTACTTGGCGATGACCTTCTCGGCGTTGGCCTTGATGGTGTCGTCGAAGTGCGAAGCGATTTCGCGCAGCGACTTCTCGATCATCGTCGGGCCGAAGAAGTTGTACTCGACCCAGGGCACACCGTACTTCTCTTCCATGTGCCGCGAGATGTAGTTCATCGAGCGGTAGCAGTGGAGGACGTTGAGCTTGGCCTTCGGGGTGTTTTCCAGTTCGGCGATCGTGCCGTCACCCGACCACTGGGCGATGACGCGCAGGCCCATCTCTTCCAGCAGGATGCGCGACGACCAGGCGTCACCACCGATGTTGTAGTCGCCGATGATCGCGACGTCGTACGGGGTCGAGACGAACTCGGGGCGCTTGTTCGGGTCGGTCTTGTCGAACACCCAGTCACGGATCGCGTCGTTCGCGATGTGGTGGCCGAGCGATTGCGACACGCCACGGAAGCCTTCGCAGCGAACCGGGACGATGGTGTGACCGCTGTACTGCTTGGTCTTCTTCTTCGAGACGGCTTCGATGTCGTCACCGATCAGACCGATCGGGCATTCCGACTGGACCGAGATGCCCTTGTTCAGCGGGAACAGTTCCTGGATTTCATCGATGATCTTCTCGAGCTTCTTGTCGCCGCCGAAGACGATGTCCTTTTCCTGGAAGTCCGACGTGAACTGCATCGTCACGAAGGTGTCCACACCGGTCACGCCGATGTAGTAGTTGCGGCGAGCGGCCCAGCTGTACTGGCCGCAGCCCACCGGGCCGTGCGAGATGTGGATCATGTCCTTGATCGGGCCCCACACCACGCCCTTCGAACCGGCGTAGGCGCAGCCACGGATCGTCATCACGCCCGGCAGGGACTTGATGTTCGACTTGACGCCGCAATCGGGCTTGCCTTCCTCGTACTGGCCGAGGTGCTTGGCCCGCTTCTTGGCCATCTTTTCGGGATAGGCCTTCAGGACTTCATCGATGAGGGCCTTGTTGGCGGCCTTCTTGTCATCAACGGTAATGCTCATGGTTGCGCTCCGTTCAATGGATTGCTGCGAGAGTTGAGAGAGCAGAGTCGGGCGAGAGGGGAAACGGCAGTCCGGGAGCGGGGGGCACACGCCGGACGAGCCGGCGCGGTGGACGCGTATCCCCGCGCCCGGCTCTCGACCCTCGACTCTCGTCTTAGGCGGCGGCGGCAGCCTTGCCGACTTGCGATTCGTCGACCTGGGCCATCACGCCGTGTTCCATCAGCAGGTCTTCGAGTTCGTCCATCGTGATCGGGGTCGGGATGATGCCTTGACCCTTGTTGGCGTGGACCTTGGTGGCCAGCGAGCGGTATTGGCCGGCTTGGGCCGAATCCGGGGCGTATTCGATGACCGTCATGCGGCGCAGTTCGGCGTGCTGAACGATGTTGTCGCGCGGCACGAAGTGGATCAGCGTGGTGCCGAGCTTCTTGGCCAGCGATTCCGCCAGTTCCAGTTCCTTGTCGGTCTTGCGTTCGTTGCAGACCAGGCCGCCCAGACGCACGCCACCCGAGTTGGCGTACTTCAGAATGCCCTTCGAGATGTTGTTGGCCGCGTACATGGCCATCATCTCGCCCGACATGACGATGTAGATTTCTTGCGCCTTGTTTTCGCGGATGGGCATCGCGAAGCCGCCGCAGACCACGTCGCCGAGAACGTCGTACGAGACGTAGTCAACGCCTTCGTAGGCGCCGTTCTCTTCGAGGAAGTTGATCGAGGTGATAACACCGCGGCCGGCGCAGCCGACGCCGGGTTCCGGGCCGCCCGATTCCACGCAACGGATGTCGCGGAAACCGATCTTCATGACGTCTTCGATTTCGAGGTCTTCGACCGAGCCGGCTTCGGCGGCGAGCGACAGGATGGTGTCCTGGGCCTTGGCGTGCAGGATCAGGCGGGTCGAGTCAGCCTTGGGGTCGCAGCCGACGATCAGGATCTTTTGGCCCATTTCCGCGAGGGCGGCCAGGGTGTTTTGGGAGGTGGTGGACTTGCCGATACCACCCTTGCCGTAGAAGGCGATTTGACGAAGGGACATGTCAGTACTCCGGTGAAGAGCTTCGGTTAGAAAATCACGGTTGCGGTTTCGCGACCTGGTGCAGCCTTGGGTTGCCTTTATCGGTCTTGTTGTCCAGCCACTTGTCGGCAAGTCATGGTCCGCGCAGGCCAACTATCGCAACGGCCGTGCCACCGATGGGGTTTTTAATTAAGTCTTTGATTTTCAAAGAAAAACCTTCGACTATCGGTCCGATTGAAAACGGCGTTGGGTTTGTGTGAAACCCGACAAAAGCCGGCTTCGGCGTAACGAAGGGCACATGACGACAAATGCGACGGGGACTTGTCGCGGGGCGTCGCGACCACGACATGCATCGGCCGCCCGACAGCACACTTCCCTAGTGCCAACGCCCGCGCGCTCACGTATGCGCACGTACGCGCGTGCGTCCGTTGTGGTGTTTCCGTGCCATGTCCGCGCGCTTGGTACGGACGTTGCTGAAAGGTCCGTCATGGACCCCAGGACCGCAGCTCAGCTCAATCCGCATTTCGCGCTTGTCGGTGGACAGGAGGCGGTGGATCGCATCGTCGACGAGTTCTATCGGCTGATGGACACGTTGCCGGAGGCCGCAGGCATCCGCGCGATGCACGAGCCAGACCTGGGGCCGACGAAAGCGGTACTCAAGAAGTACCTTTCGGAATGGCTCGGCGGGCCGAAGACGTACAGCGCGGAGCGTGGCCATCCACGCCTGCGCATGCGGCACGCCGCCTTCAGCATCGGCCCGGCGGAGCGCGACGCCTGGCTGCTGTGCATGAAGGGCGCGCTGGAGCTGGTCGTGACAGACGAGCAGTTCCGCGGGCAGCTGATGCAGGCCTTTTTCAAAACGGCGGACTGGATCCGCAACGACCCGCAAGGAAGACCCTCATGACCACCATCGACAAGACCGCGTTCGCGCGCCTTGAGGCCGAAGGCCGTTTGCTCAACCCAGTGCTCAAGGCAGCCACCAAGAAGGCCGGCCGTTTCGGCTTCCGTGGCGAACTGGCGCTGGTGTTCGACACCCAGCTCGCCGACGAAGCCCGCCCGCCGCTCGTGACCTGCGACCAGGTCATCGCCGTCGCGCATGAAGGCGAGCCGCACATCGCCTTCTTCACCGGCTTCCTGCTGTCGTTCGAATGGCTCAAGAACGTGGCCGACGTGCTTGGCGACACGCTCTCGCCCTCGGGCAAGTACTTCCTGTACTGCGACAACATCGACCTCTCGAAGAAGTACCAGGTCGAACTCAACGGCGCGACGTTCTTCATCCTCCCGATCCACGAGGCGACGGTCTACAACGAGATCCTCGAACTCCTGTACCTGGAAAAGAACGACCTCAAGAAGCTCGACACGGCCGGCAAGACCGACGCCGTCGCCAACGCCGCGCTCAAGTTCACGGGCAAGTTCGAAGCGATCACCTACGAAGAAGGCCTGAAGGTCATGGGCCCGGTGCGCAACCCGAACGAGAACCGTCCGGTCTGATGCGATGACCGAGGCCCGCACCATCCCCATCGCGAGCGTCGCGCCCCGGCGCGATCCCGCCGTGCCCGCGCTGGAGCGGGTGCGGGCCTATCACGAGCGCACCAAGCATCGCCTCGATGGCTATGCAAAAGGGCCGGAGACGATCGACTGGTCGTCTCCGCCCGATCCATTCCGGCATTTCGAAGGCAGCTTCAGGCTGCAATTGGCGCTGTCGGCCGATGCGCTGACGGTCAACTTCGACGAACTCGGTTCGGTTGCGCCCGCCGCGCCCACGCTGGCCGCGATCGGCGCGCTGCTCGAACTCTCCTTTGCGCTCGCGGCCTGGAAGGAAGCCGGCCCCGATCGCTGGTCGCTGCGTTGCGCGCCATCGAGCGGCAACCTGCACCCGACCGAAACCTATGTGATCGCGCGCGGCATCGACGGCCTCGCCGACGGTGTGTGGCACTACCTGCCGCGCGAGCATGCGCTCGAACACCGCGCCCACTATCTGCCCGCGCACGAAGGCGCGCCCCTGCTCCAGATCGGCCTGACCAGCATCCACTGGCGCGAGGCCTGGAAGTACGGCGAGCGAGCCTTCCGCTACTGCCAGCTCGACATGGGTCATGCGCTCGGCACGCTGCGTTACGCGGCTGCCTGCCTCGGCTGGAGCGCGCGGCTCAATGAATCCATTTCCTCCGACGCCATCGCGGCGCGCATCGGCACCGACCGCGCCGACGACTTCAAGGGCGTCGAGCATGAAGACGCCGAAGGCCTCGTCGAGATCGGCTTCGGCAGCTATTCGACCGATGTGCGCGAGCCGGTCGAGCCGGCCTTCATCGAATGGGTTGGCAGCGCGACGCGTGTCGATCGCTGGCCGATGTACAAGTGGCCGGTCATCGACGACGTCGCCAGGGCGACGCAGCGCCCGCCGCTGCCGCGCCCGGCAGAGTCCGACGCCGGCATCGCGCGCCGCCTGCCCGCGCCCGCCGGCCTGCATGCGCCCACGCTCATCCGCAACCGCCGCAGCGCCCAGCAGTTCGACCGCAAGCACACGATGCGTGCCGACCAGCTCTGGCCGATGCTCGACGCCCTCGTCAGCCCTGCCTCGGCGCCGCTCGACGTGTGGGCACCGCATGCGCGCGTGCATCCGGTGCTGTTCGTGCATCGCGTCGACGGCCTCGCGCCCGGCGTGTACGCCCTGCCGCGCAGCACCCTCGGCCATGCGCTGCTGCGCATGGGCCTCGACCAGAACTTCGCCTGGACGCGCGTCGAAGGCGCGCCCGAGCATCTGCCGCTCTACCGCCTCAACGACGTGGCGGTGCAGTTCATTGCGCGCCGCCTGAGCTGCGGCCAGGCCATCGCCGGCGATTGCTGCGTCGCCTGGGCCTTCGTCGCGGAGTTCGACGACGCCCTCGCCGACTCGCCCTGGCGCTACCGCGACCTGCACTGGGAAGCCGGCCTGCTCGGCCAGGCGCTCTATCTCGAAGCCGAAGCCGCCGGCCTGCGCGGCACCGGCATCGGCTGCTTCTTCGACGACTCGGTGCACGAGGCGCTCGGCATCACCGGCACGCGCCTGCAGACGGTCTATCACTTCAGCCTCGGGCTGCCGCTGACGGATGCGCGAATCCGCAGCGAAGCGCCCTATGCCCATCGCGACACCCTGGCGCCCTCCCCCGCCCAACCGACGCAAGAACGGAGCGATTCATGAGCCAGCCCTTCCGCCGCCTCACGGCCGACGCCGCCGCCGAATTCATCAAGCAGGACGGCGTGCGCATCCTCGACTGCCGCGACGCGCGCGCCTATGACGCGAGCCACATCGACGGCGCCGAGCGCCTCGACGACCGCAGCTTCGGCGGCTACCTCAGCCAGCTCAAGCGCGACACGCCGGTCTTCATCTACTGCTATCACGGCAACGCGAGCCAGACCTACGCCGGCATGTTTGCCGACTTCCGCTTCACCAACGTGCACGACCTCGTCGGCGGCTACGAAGCCTGGGAACAGTACGAGCGCGCCAGCCGCAAGCCCGCGCCCGGCCCGATTCCGGCCGACCTCGCCGACTGGCTCGAAGCGCAAGGCTTTCCGCGCGACGACATCAACGCGCTGATCGAGAACAAGACCACGCCGCTGATGCGCGCCGCCCGCCTCGGCGATGCCGCGATGACGGCCGCCATCGTCGCCGCCGGCGCCGACCTCGAACTGCGCAATGCCGACGGCAACAACGCGCTCTGGCTCGCCTGCTTCGCCAACGACCCGGCCACGATCGACGTGCTCGTCGGCGCCGGCGTGGACGTGGACAACCAGAACGACAACGGCGCCACCTGCCTCATGTACGCCGCCTCGGCCGGCAAGACCGCCGCCGTCGTGCAGCTGCTCAAGGCCGGCGCCGACGTGCTGCTCAAGTCAGCCGACGATTACACCGCGCTCGACATGGTCGCCAACGAGGAATGCCTCTACCTGCTGCGCGCGGTCGAGAAGTCGCTCAAGGCCCAGCAGAAGGCCGCCTGAAACCGCGCGGCTGGCCGCGCATGGCGCGATGCCGGCGGGCCGCGCACCGTCGCCCGCCCCGGCGACGGCCCGACACCGCATCCGTCATGACCCACATCGTCTTTTTCGAGAAGCCCGGCTGCGGCGGCAACGCCAAGCAGAAGGCCATGCTCACTGCCGCCGGTCACACGCTCGACGTGCGCAGCCTGCTGGCCGAGCCCTGGACCCGCGAATCGCTGCTCGCCTTCCTCGATCCGCTGCCGGTCGAGGCCTGGTTCAACCGCGCCGCGCCCAAGGTGCGCGACGGCCTCGTCAAGCCCGAGACGCTCGACCGCGAGCAGGCGCTGGCGCTGATGCTGGCCGAGCCGCTGCTGATCCGCCGCCCGCTCATGGAAGTGGACGGCCAGCGCCTGGTCGGCTTCGACGCCGAAGCAGTCGATGCCTTCGTCGGCCTCGCGCCACGCGCCGACGGCGCCGCGCCCAAGGGCAATCTCGAAGGTTGCGCGGCCTCAAGCGTCAAGAGCTGCGACCCGGTGTGAGACGGCGCGGGCGGCCCTAGATTCGGCCGCTCTCCCGCGCGAATCCGCGCCGCCGTCCGCCCGCACCATGCCGCCCGACTCCCTCGTTCCCGTCGCGACCGCTTCCCCGACCGCCGACGATCTCCCGGCCCCGGCCCAAGCCGATGCGCCTTCGCCGCCGGTGTGTGCCGGAACCGTCGCCGCCCCTGCCTCAACGGCCGCGCAGCCCCCGATGCATCGCATGGCCAGCGCCTCGGCCGATCCCGACCATCCCCGCGCCTGGGCCACGACCAATGTCGTCGGCGTGTCGTCCGAATGGATCGCCTCGGCCGACTTCAACGACAAGCCCTCGCGGCTGCGCATCGCCGGCGCGCGTTCGTCGGCGCGCGGACTGTTCGACCAGCTCGACCGCGTCGGCAACCTGCGCGAGGCGGGCAACGTCTTCCGCCGCTACATGGAGGCCGCCTTCGGCCTCAAGCCCGACCACGAGGCGCGCCAGCGCTCGGAGCGGCTGCGCTGGAAGTCGAGCTATCTCAAGCTGCTGGAGGGTTGGGGCTTCGACTCGAACGGGCCGCAGGGCGCGGTGCTCAAGGGCTGGGTCGAGAGCCGCTTCGGCCTCGTGCCGACCTGGCATCACGGCGCGCTCGGCCGCTTTCCGTCCGACGCCTGGGTGCGCTACATCGAGGAGAAGATGACCAGCCGCTTCCACGGCAACTGCATCAACATGCAGCTCGACCTGCTGTTCGAGTACTGCCAATGGGCGATCCGGCGCTTCCACCTGCCGCCGCGCGCGAATGGCGTGCACACGGTCAAGGTCTGGCGCTGCGTCAACGGCCTGGGCGAGCACCGCTTCGTCGAAGGCGGGCTGCGCGAGCGGCGCGGCACGGTGCACCTCAACAATCTTGTCTCGTTCAGCCTGTCGCGCGAGCACGCCGAAGCCTTCGGCGACTGGATGCTCGAAACCGAAGTGGCGGTCGAGAAGCTGGTTTTCGTTCCCGGACTGCTCGGGCAGTCCCTGCTGGCCGGCGAGGGCGAGGTGATCGCGCTCGGCGGCGAATACCGCGTGAAGGCGAGCTATGCCTGATTCCTCCGCCACCGCCGACGCCCGCGTGCTCGACCGCGCGCTCGGCGCCTATCTGGGCCTCGCGATCGGCGACGCGCTGGGCGCGACCGTCGAGTTCATGACGCCGCGCGAGATCGTCGCCAACCTCGGCGTGCACCGCGACATCACCGGCGGCGGCTGGCTCAAGCTCAAGGCCGGCCAGGTCACGGACGACACGACGATGGCGCTCGCCCTCGGCGACGCAATCGTCGCGAGCGGCGGCTTCGACGCACGCGCCGCCGCCGAGGCCTTCGCCGACTGGCTGCGCGCCAAGCCGGTCGATTGCGGCAATGCCTGCCGGCGCGGCATCCGGCGCTATCTGGCCGACGGCTCGGTCTGCGGGCCGTACAACGAAGGCGACGGCGGCAATGGCGCGGTGATGCGCTGTCTGCCGGTGCCGCTCGCCGCGCTGCACGACGCGGCCTCCTGCGATGCCTGGAATCTCGGGCAGGCGCACATCACGCACAACCACGCGCTGTCCGACGCGGCCACCGTCGCCTTCGGCCGGATGACGCGCCGGCTCGTGCTCGGCGAGGGCGAGGCGGCGCTGCGGGCCGAGGCGCGGGACTTCGTCGCGCAATGGCCCAAGTTCACGCACACGCCCTGGCCCGGGCGCGCGAGCGGCTATGTGGTGGACACGGTGCAGACCGTGCTGCACCACGTGCTCGGCATGAACGACTTCGAGCAATGCCTGATCGCGGTGGTGAACTGCGGCGACGATGCCGACACCACGGGCGCGCTGGCCGGCATGCTCGCCGGCGCGCGCTGCGGCGCGAGCGCCCTGCCCGCGCGCTGGCTCGACCGGCTCGATGCCAAGGTGGTCGTGCGCATCCGCGAACAGGTACCGGCCTTGCTGGCGGTGGCGGCGAAGCAGCGGCCGCGCTGACCGGCCCTCGGTGGCCTTGCGTCGGCGGATGCGCACTCGCCGGTGAGGAAAACGCAGGCGAAGCTCGCCGCCAGCTCAGCCCCGGCGCGAATCGATCGCGGTGCGGAAGGTGTCGGCAATGCGGCGCGCGCGATCGATCGCGAACTCCGCCGCCTGCGGGTCGAGCACGTCGCGCGCCGTGACCGAGAACAGCTCCAGCCAGCGCGCGAAATGCTTCGCGTCCACCGGCAGTTCCACATGCTTGGGCAGCGGACGGCCCTGGTAGCGGCCGGTACGGCGCAGCAGATGCGACCAGAAGTCCTGCAACAGCTCGAAGTGATGCGGCCAGTCGGCCACGTGAGCCTCGAACACCGGGCCGAGCAGCGCATCGGCGCGCGCCGCGTCATAGAAGCGGCGTACCAGCAGCGCGACCTGCTCCTCGGTGGCGTCGGTGGCGGGGAGGAAGACGGGCGGGCTGTCGTGGTCGTGCGGCATGGCGAGGCTCGGGAAGGCGGGCGCGCGAGGCGCCGGAGAACCGCCAGTATCGGCGATGGACCGTCGCCCGCCCGGCGAGACCTTCCCCGTGGCGCGGCGTGCCTTGGTCCGGGCGACCGTTCCGGCCACCGCGCCTACGACCGTCACAGCGCGGCGCGCATCGTCCGGAGCATGGCTTCGCCAAGCTCATCGATGGCGTCGCAGACATGCGTGCCGCCAAACTCGGCCAGCCAGGCGCGCTCGGCGTCGCTGTGGGCCGCGACGACGATCGCAAGCCTCGGATTGAGCCGGCGCGCATGCAGGCAGAGCGCCATCTTCGCGTCGAGCGTGCCATCGGCCACGACGAACAGCCGCGCCTTCGCGATGCCGGCGGCGTCGAGCACGCCGGCGTGCAGCGGATCGCCGAGCACGGCGCGCAGCCCGCGCCGCCGCAGCGGTTCGAGCGCGTCGCTGTCCTCGCCCACCACGCCGAGCGGCACGCCCAGATCGGCGCAGCGCTGGGCCACGCGCCGGCCGAGCGCACCCAGCCCCACGAGCAGCACCGCGTCGCCCTCGATCGTGGCTGGATGCGGCGCGCTGGCGCCCGCTGGCAGCAGCGCGCTCGATGGCGCAGCGACGCCGGCGTCATCACGCGCGGCACCGGGCGCGTCATCGTCCTCCGTCGTGTCGACCGCGCGCGAGCGGCGCGCTTCCCAGCCCGCCTCCCATCGGAACAGCAGCGGATTGATGCCGATGGACACGATCGCCGCCAGCACCAGCACGTCGAAACCCTGATCGGGCAGCATCCCTTCCTGCCGCCCGAGCGCGGCCAGGATGAAGCTGAACTCGCCGATCTGCGCCAGCCCCACCGCGACCAGCCGACCGGTGCGCGCGCTGCCCTTGAGCATGTGCACGATGCCCAGCGCCACCAGCGGCTTGACCACCAGCACCACCACCAGCGCCGCGATCGCCAGCACCGGCGCCTCGATGATCACGCGCGGGTTGAACAGCATCCCCACCGACACGAAGAACAGCGCCGAGAACACATCGCGGAAGCCCGACATGTCGTCGGCCGCGCGCGGCCCGATGCGCGACTGCCCGATCGCCAGCCCGGCCAGGAAGGCGCCGAGCGCCACCGACACATGAAAGACCTCGGCCGCGATCAGCGCCACGCCCAGCGCCACCACGAACACCGCCAGCGTGAACAGTTCGCCCGCTTGGGCCCGCGCGATGCGCTCCAGGCCGCGCCCGACCAGCTTAGTGCCGAGAAGCCAGACCAGCGCCGCGAACAGCCCGGCCTTGCCGAAGGCCAGCGCCAGATCACCCGCGAGCCGGAAGGGCGTCGAATCCTCGGCCGCGAGCGCCGGCAGCACCACCAGCGCGATCACGGTGAACAGATCCTCGACGATCAGCCAGCCCACGGCCACATGGCCCGCGTGGGTGCCGAGGCGGTCGCGCTCGACCAGCATGCGCATCAGCACCACCGTGCTCGCCACCGCCAGGGCCATGCCGAACACCAGCGCACCGCCCGAACTCCAGCCGCACAGCCGCGCCACCGCCCAGCCCGCGAGCGTCGCGACAACGCTCTGCGCCACCGCGCCCGGAATCGCGATGCGCCGCACCTGCAGCAGCTCGCCCGGATGGAAATGCAGGCCCACGCCGAACATCAGCAGGATCACGCCGATCTCCGACATCTGCGACGCGAGCTCGGCATCGGCCACGAAGCCCGGCGTGTACGGCCCGACGACGATGCCCGCCAGCATGTAGCCCACCAGCGTCGACAGCCCGGCCCGGCGCGTGATCCAGCCGAAGACGAGAGCGACGGCAAGGGCGCCGGCGAGCGTGGCGATGATGGTCAGGTTGTGCATGGGCGGCGGACGTGAGCGGGCGGATCGGAAGGCGCACGCGGACGCCGGCACGTCGTGTTGTCACATGCCGCAACCAGCCCCCGCGCTGGTGGAGTTCGAGTCTGTCCCCGGATCGTTGCGCGCGGAAACCGTTACCGGTCTGCCGAAATCGACCGTGCGCCCGCCTCATTCCTCCCGACAGGTGGGAAGCGCGGGCCCCGGCTGCTATTGCTGCACTGCAAACCGATTTTCAAGATCCGAGGCAGAGCAGACATGAGGCAGGGCCAGCAACTTCCGGCTGTCAGGTGGGTATTCACGGCGATCGCGGCGGGACTGCTCGCCGCCTGCGGGGGCGGTGGTGATTCGTCGGCCGGTGGCGCCAGCGCGGCGATCAGCGTCGCCCATGTGGACCCGGCCGCCAGTGACGTGCCCGAGCACGCCGCAGACGCGAGCGAGCTGCCCGCCACCACCGAGCCCGCCGCCCGCGCCGGCGACGCCGAGCCGGTCGCCACCGACGACGCCCCGGTCGACGCCGCCGAGGCCGGCCCCGCCGATGACGCCACCGACACCGCCGCGCCCGCCGCCCGCGCCGTCGCGGCCGCGACCGGCACCGCGCCCGCCGCCTGGCAGACCGCCGTCACGCAATGGCGCCCGCTGGCCGAGTCCGACATCTCGATCGCGCCCGGCAGCGCGCTCGACTTCACGTCCATCATGTCGCGCTATGCCTCGCGCGACCGCTCGCTGTGCGCCAACTGGTCGATGGCGACGCTCATCCTCCCGAGCACAGATGCCGAGATGAACGCCCTCGTCGCCGAGGTGAAGCGGCGCGGCTACAACTTCGTGCGCATGCAGAGCCTCGATGCCTCGCTGCTCACGCGCGCGCGCAGCACCGACCGCGAATTCGATCCGGTCAAGCTCGACAAGTTCTTCCGCCTCACGGCCGCCCTGTCGCGCGCCGGGGTGCGCTACTCGGTCGACATCTACTCCGGCGACGCCAGCTACATGAAGGCCGCGACGCTCAACGCCATCGGCTGGGACAAGGGCAAGCTGCGCCTGCTGTACGACGAGCGCTTCATGGACGACTGGAAGGGCGCGGTCGACACCATCCTCGGCAAGACCAATCCCTACCTCAAGAAGCCGCTCGCGCTTGACACCCGACTGCGCCTCGTCATCGGCGTGAACGAAGGCGGCATCGCCTTCAAGGGCGGCTTCCAGCGCAGGTTCGAGCCCGAGCTGGCGGCACCCTGGAACCGCTGGCTCGCCGACCATTACGGCAGCACCGCCGCCTGGCGCGCCGCCTGGGGCAGCGTGGCCACCACCACCGAGGACCCGAGCGCCGGCAACGTGGCCATGCCCGGCTTCGACACGCGCGGCGACATCCGCGGCCAGGACTTCGCGCGCTTCATGAACGCGCTCGAAACCGGCCTGCTCAAGCGCATGACGGACTACCTGCGCGCCAAGGGCTACACAGGCTTCGTCAGCCACATGAACGTGCGCAACAGCTGGCAGGAAGACTTCTCCCGCGAGGCCGGCAACGCCATCACCTACAACGCCTATCACGACCATCCGAGCAGCTACGGCCTCGGCGCGACCATCCGCGACGAGAGCGTGTTCGACGGCCAGTTCAACTACCTGCGCCATGCCGCACTGCACCGCTACCTCGACCGGCCCTTCTACCTGACCGAAGGCTCGCAGGTGTTCTGGAACCGCTGGCGGCGCGAGTACGCGCTGGCCGGTGCCTATGCCTCGCACCAGGGCTGGGAAGGGCTGTGCTCGTTCGGCTTCACCCACGACAGCCTGCGCTACGACCCCAACACCATCTGGCTCACGCGGCGCTATGTCGAGAGCTTCCAGATGTGGGGCGACCCCATCCTCATCGGCGTCGATCGCATCAACAACTTCCTGTACCGGCGCGGCGACGTGTCCGAGGGCACCAAGCCGCTCGGCTACGTGATGCGGCCCAAGGAAGCGTATGCGGTGCCCACGCTCCAGCCGTGGAACATGAACTTCGGCGTGTTCGCCAGCAAGCGCGCCTTCCTGCACCAGATCGGCCTGCTGCCCGAATCAAAGTTTGACGCGAGCGGCAACTGGATCGGTGGCACCAAGCCCTATACCTGGCTCAGCGACCCGCTGCGCGTACGCGAGGAGTACCAGCCGACGCCGCGCAAGGCCTATGCGAACGTCTCGCTCATCGATGCGCAGTGGTACGAGGCCGCTGCGCGCGACCGCGAGGCCGGCCATCTCCCAGCGAGCAACAAGACCAACGCACCGGCCGACATCGTGCAGAGCGACAACGCCCAGCTGCTGTGGGAGATGCGCGAGCGCCGTGCCCGCGTCATCACGGCCAAGTCGGAACTGATCACCTGGGGCGACACGCCGGCCATCGGCCGGGTGCTGCGCGTGATGCCGCAGTCGTCGCCCAACAGCCTGGTGTCGATCCACACGCTCGACGACAAGTCGATCGGCAGCTCGTCGCACATGCTGCTCGTGCATCTGAGCGATGCCCGCAACACCGACATGAAGTTCTCGGACGCGACCGAGAAGACCATCACCGACTGGGGCCACCTGCCGGTCATCCTGCGCGGCTCGATCGTGTCGGCCCGGCTGATCCGCGGCGGCGCGTGGAAGCTCTATGCGCTCGACATGCGCGGCAACCGCATCGAGGAGCGCCCGATCACCCACCCGAGCACGACCACCATCGAGTTCACGCTCGACAACACGACGGGCAGCCAGCCGGTCATGTACTACGAGCTCGTCAAGCAGTGATGCGCTTGTGCGACCGCCGTGCAACGCGGCGGCCGCACAAGCGGACCCGCGACGGCGGGTCCGGGCGATGCATCGTGCCGATCCGCAGCAACAACGCGGCACGGACCACGCCGCCAATGACAAGGGCGCGCACGGATCACTCCGTGCGCGCCCTTGTGCCATCCAGCCGGTCGCGCGGCGCTTGTGCCCGCCGCGCGACCTGCCGGGTGCGACCTCAGAGCTTGAGGATCTCGATCGTCACGTTCTCTTCGCCGAGCGTGACCTGGCAGGCCAGGCGCGACTTCGAGCCGACGCCCACCAGCGTGTCGAGCTTGGCGTTCTCGGCCGGCGTCACCTTGCTGACGCTCTTGCGGCCTTCGATCAGGAAGATGTGGCAGGTGCCGCACTTGGCGTTGCCTTCGCACTTGCTGCCGATCTCGGCGCCGGCGGCCTGGAGGGCCGACAGCAGGGTCTGGCCGGCGGTGAAGTCGAAGGTCGTGCCGGCGGGATTGATGGTGAGCGTTGCCATGGCTGAACTCCTTTTGTGATGGTGTGTGATGGCGGTCTTGGGATGTACCCGGATGAGGCGTGGTACTCGGTCGGGATGACGCCGGCCGTGACGGGCCACGGCACGCGCCAGCAAGGCCGCGCGCACCGGATCACGGCCGCGCGGCCAGCCCGCCCGGGCGCGATGGCCGGGCGGAACGGCTCGGACGGGAAGCGCGGACTCAGGCGGCGGCGGTCTCGCCGATCAGCCCGGCCAGCTCGGCCGCGAAGGCGTCGAGCGGCATGTCGATGCGCGTGATGTTCTGTTCTTCCATGAAGCGCTGCTCCATGCGCGTCGGCGCCTCGGGCAGCACGGCCCAGTGGCGGTCGGACGAGCGCTTCATGATCTGGCGCGCGAAAGCACGCGGCAGCTGGTCGTTGAAGCGGCAGCCGATGAACAGGAAGCTGCGGCCGGTGCGGATGGTCTGCACTTCGGTCGGGATCGGCGTCTGGATGTCGATCTCGGTCAGCACCTCGACATAGTCGGAGTCGGACACGAGATAGTTGCCGGCCGGCGCATGACCGCCGATGGGCTTGTAGACGAGCGTCTTCCAGGCCGGCGAGATCGACTCGGCGATTGCGCCGGTCGCGTCATAGGCGCCGGTCCAGGTACCGAAATGCTCCGACTGCGACAGGCCCTGCACCTGACCCCAGCTCGCATCGGCGGCGGCGCCGCGCTCGCGCTTGAAAGCCTCGATCAGCGCATCGTCGTACCAGCTGTCCACCACCACCGGCGCCGCGCTGCGCGCGAGGGCGAGGTGGAGCGCCGACGGCTCGGGCGTCGCGGCATAGGCCTCGTTCATCAGCACCGCGATGGTCTTGCGGTGCTTGAAGTTCTCGATGAACTGGGCCGCCTGGGTGAGGCGCTTGCGGATCTTGTGCGGCACCGTGACCTTGGCGGTCATGAACTCGCACAGCGCCTCGGGCGTTGCCGGCACGGTCACGCCCGGGCAGAGCGTGAGGGCGTTGGGGCCGAGATAGGGGATCACTTCGCCCGCGTTGAGCGCGGCAGCGATGTCGGTGACGGAGGCAGTCATGGCCGGAGTCCTTCTTTTGCGAGAGGTTCAGTAGATGGCGACGCCCGCGCCGATGTTGATGGACGTCTCCTTGAGCGTCTTGACGATGAAGCGCACCTGGTCTTCCTCGACATGACAATGCAGCGGCAGGCACAGGGCCCGGTCGCCGATGCGCTCGGTATCCGGCAGCTGGCCGCGCTTCCATCCGAGCTGCTGGTAGTGGTACTGCTGGTGCAGCGGCTGGCAGTAGGCCGCGCATTCGACGGCCTGCGTCTCCATGTCCTCGACGATCTGGGCGCGCGCGCTCGCGGTGAAGCGCTTGCCCAGATGCACGACGTAGAGCATCCAGTGGACTTCATCCACATCGGGGCCGAGGTAGGGCGGCTTGATGCCCTCGAAGCTCTGCATCTCGGTGTGGTACCAGGCCTCGACATGCTTGCGCCGGGCGAGGATCTCGTCGATGCGCTCGATCTGCGCCGCGCCGAGCGCCGCCGTCACTTCGCTGATGCTGGCCTGCATCGGCACGCGGCTGCCGACCGACACCGAGGCCCGGTCCTTGTAGCTGCGCTCGCGCAGGTACATGAGTTCGGTGGCGAGCGCGGGATCGTCGGTCACGATCATCCCGCCCGCGCCGGTGCACAGCGCCGACGGCTGCGAGAAGTCGAATACCGCCACGTCGCCGAAGCTGCCGACCATCTTGCCCATGTAGCGCGAGCCGAGGGCTTCGGTGGAATCCTCGATGAGCCTGAGGCCATGCTTGGTGGCCAGTTCGCGCAGCGGCGCCCAGGCGGCCGGATGGCCGTTGGCATTGCCGGCGAGGATGGCCTTGGTGCGCGGCCCGATCTTGAGCGCCGCCTTGTCCGCCGAGATGCAGCCCGACCAGTAGTCGATGTCGGCGAACACGGGCGTGGCGCCGCACAGCGACACCGCATGCGCCACCTGGTGCCAGCCATAGGCCGGCGCGATCACCTCGTCACCGGGGCCGATGTCCATCGCGCGCAGCGCAAGCCAGACGCCGATCGTGCCGCTCGCCACGGCGATCGCGTACTTGCGGCCGAGCCAGTCGGCGAAGGTCGATTCGAAGGCCTCGACGATCGGCCCGTTCGACAGCTGCGGCGATTGCAGCGTCGCGACGACGAGTTCCAGTTCGCGCTGGCTCAGGTCGGGATCCGACAGGGGGATCCAGTCACCTTCGGTTGCCATGGTCGCTCCGGGGTGGGGTGGGGTTGGCAGGAGGAGGAAACGCGGGCGGCGATCAGGCGCCCGTCAGCACGAAGGCCGAAGCCCGCGCCGGGTCTTGCGTAATGGACCAGCAATGGCCGTCGCTCGACATGAGGTAGATCGCGCGATCGCCGGTCTTGACCGCCGGCGTCTCGCCTTTCATGTCGAAGGGGTCCACGACCGAGGCCTGGATCCCGGGAAAGCGCTGGCGCAACTGGGCCGCAGCGGCGCGCACCGTCTCGGCCACCGTGAGGATGGCGCCGGCTTCCTGAAGCTGTTCGACCGTGAGTGCCATCTCGTGCTCCTCAGTCGTCGCTCGCGAACTTCTTGGCTTCGACCGTGATGGGCAGGGTCGTGCCTTCGGGCATCTCGGGTAGGGCGAGCTGCCAGCCGTTGGCCAGCGTCACCATGCCGCCCCAGAGCGTTTCCTTTTCCTGCGAGACGATCGGCTCTTCGAGGTCCTTCTTGGGAACGTAGGCGCTCAGGACGCCGTTGCTTCCCCTGCGGATCATGACTTTCATTCTTGAGGCTCCGGATTGAGTTGACTGGATTCGGTTCAGGCGGCGAGCTGCTTGCCGCCGGGATCGGATTGCTCGCCCAGGAGAGGGCCGAGCGCGGCCGGAATGGCCTCGATGACGCGCGCGATCTCCGCATCGGTCGTGGCGTCGGAAAGCGACAGACGGACAGCGCACAGCGCGAGGTCGCGCGGCACGCCCATGGCGACCAGCAGTGCCGACGGCTCGCTGCCGCCGGCCGAGCAGGCCGAACCCGATGACGCGATGACGCCGAGCTTCTCGATGCGGTTGAGCACCACGTCGGCATCGATTGCGCCGAAGCGCAGGTACAGCGTGTTGGGCAACCGCGGCGCGCCTGCCGCGAAAACGACCGTGCCCGGGATGGCGGCCTTCAGGCCTGCCTCGAGACAGTCGCGCATCGCCGCTACGCGAGCCGCCGTCTCTGGAATGGTTTCGGTACCGGTGGCGAGTCGCTCGCAGGCGGCCGCGAAGCCGGCGATGCCCGGCAGGTTCTCGGTGCCGCCGCGCCGGTTGCGCTCCTGCGAACCCGCGAACAGCGCCGGCCATGCGAGACCCGACTTCATGAGCAGCACGCCGACGCCCTTGGGCCCGCGCAGCTTGTGCGCCGACACCGACACCAGGTCGGCGCCGCTCTCGGCAAAGCCGAAGGGCAGCTTGCCCACCGATTGCGTCGCGTCCACATGCAGCGGCACGCCGGCCGCCTTGCACAGCGCCGCGATCTCGGCCACGGGCATGAGCACGCCGGTCTCGTTGTTGGCCGACATGACCGACACCAGCGCCGCGTCGGGCCGGATGAGTGCCTTTGCCGCGTCAAGGTCGAGCGTGCCGTCGGCCGTGACGGGAATGAAATCGACCGTCACGCCCTGCCCCGCGAGCGTGCGTGCAAGCTTTTGCATGCTCGCGTGCTCGCCGGCGCTCATGACGAGCCGCCTGCTCTCGCCGCGCTGGAGCGCGCCGAGGATGGCCATGTGGTTCGACTCGGTCGCGCCGCTCGTGAAGATGACCTCGGCCGGCTTGCAGCCGAGGAACTTCGCGATCGTCGCGCGCGCCGCCACGAGCTTCTGCTTGCTGATCTGGCCGACCGCGTGCGACGACGAGGCATTACCCCAGCTGTTCAGCAGGCAGTCGTTGATCGCGGCCACGACTTCCGGCGCGGGCGCGGTGGTGGCGTTGTTGTCGAGATAGATCCAGTTCGCATCCATGGCTGGGCTCGCTTGAATTCAGGGCCAGAACACGCGCTGCGGATCGGTCTTGACGACCTCCAGCAGCGCATCGATGCGAGGGGAATCCTGCTGCGCGATCCAGGCCTGGGCCTTGTGGTCGCGCGCATGCAGGCGCCAGCCGCCCTCGGCCAGCGGTTCGATCCAGGCGATGTCGATCACGCCACCGTCCGGATCGACATTGCGCGAGCAGCAGGGGCTGACGATGCGCCAGCCCGCCGGCTCGGCAGGCAGCACCTCCGGATGCACGTACTTGTAGCGGACGCGATCCTTGAGCGCCTTCTCGATCCGCTTGCGGTCGAGCGACGCCATGCCCGACGGCTTGTGCGTCATGGGCACCTCCATGCGGTCATTGGCAAGTGCAACCGGGGGGCTCATGACGCCGGCTTTCAGGCTGCTGGAACGAGCCCGCGCTCGGGCACGGCGATCTCTTCTTCGAGACAGCCGACCACGAGGCCGTTGAACTCGACGAGATAGACCGGAATGTTGGCCTCGACATGGTGGCCGACCTGCACGATCTCGCCGATGTCGCCCGCGCGCGCGAGCACCGCATCGACGGGCGCATCGGGGAAGCTGCCGTCATTGACCAGGTCGTCCAGAGCGACGACTCGCATGCCCCATTGGTACTTTGCATCACGCGGCTCGATCATCACTTTCCTCTTCATCAAGTTGCTTCTTGCCGGCGTCACGGATGAACGCCTGCGCTTCGGGGCTGAGTTGGTCGATGATTTCGTCGGGCAGTCCGTCGAGCGTGCAAAGCTCCTTGGCCCGCATGCCGACCTGATAGCCCTTGTCGACGAATTCGACGGCGTAGATGTAGTACTGCTGAAGGAAGGTTCCGATGGAACGGACGTAGCCGAGATCGCCCTTGTCGACGATCTTCACGCCCACATCCAGGCCGTTGAATGTGCCGTCGTTGCGGATGACGCTGCGCGCCATCACGCGTTCGCCGAAGCCGAATCGCGGCGGCTCGGTGATCTCGACGACTTCGCTGTCGCGGACGATGTCACTCATGGGAGGGCTCCTGGGCGTGGCTGTCGGAAGCTGCGGGCAGCGCGACACCGGCCTCCGCGAGACGCGTGCGGGCCGACAGTCGCACTTCGTGATCCTCGTCATCCACCAGCTTCATCAGCACCTCGGGCGCGGCGCGCTGGGCAACTTCCCAGCGCACGAGCCATTCGGGGTCCTTGACGAGCCGGTCGAGCAGACCGACCGGCAGGCGGCGCGCGACGATGCGGCGCACTTCCAGGGTCCGGTCGCTTGCAAGCGTGAGCAGCGCGGGCATCGAGATGCGTTCGGCAACCTCGCAGCGCACCTGTTCGTCGCGGTCGTGCAGCATCGTCGCCAGCAGCGCCTCGGGCAGCCGGCGGGCGACGAGAGCGCGCACGTGGTAGTCGGGGTCGCGCATCATCCCCGGCAGGTATTCGGGGTCGAGCTTGGTCGCGACGCGGATGCGCACCTCGCGGTGCGGATCGCCGGTCATGCGCTGGAGCAGGCGCTGCGGCAGGCGCATCGCGATCGACAGGCGCACGGTCTCGTCGGGGTCGTCGATGAGCGCCGGCAGCCGGAACACGTCGGCGCGGCGACAGGCCAGCGCGCGCACCTCGAAGTAGGGGTGCGCGAGATGGTCGTTCGACACTTCGGGGTTGTAGCGGAAGAAGCGGTCGATGCGGCGCGCGTAGCGGTCGTTGATGCAGGCGTGGCCCGGCTCGCAACGGCTTTCGGCCACCCAGGTCTGGTACTCGCAGCTCGGACAATCGATCGGCTGCTCCTGCCAGTCGATGGCGGGAATACCGTCTTCCGCGCTGTTGGGCACGCGTGCTTCACGGCGGACGATGCGCTTGCCGTCCTTGTCGATCTCGGTCGGCAGCGGCGTCATGTCGAGGCTGGGGCTCATCATGGCGTCGGCTCCACTTGCGCCCAGCCATAGGGCTTGCGCGAGGGTGACGGCGGCGCGACATCGTCGTCGTATTCGTCTTCGCCGGATTCGTAGCGGTTGAGCACGATCGCGAGCAGCGAACCACCCACGACGTCCTTCGGATCGAGCAGGCGCAGCTCGTCGAGCGCGACGCGCGCTGCGTCGAATTCACCGAGACGAAGGTTGAGGTAGGCGAAGCCCTTGAGACAGAAGAGATAGAAGCGGGCGGGAACGTTGTCCCTCGCGTCGGCCACCGGGTCGTAGTTCGACTGGACCGCGTACCGGCTGGTGGCCAGCGCGATCTTGGCGATCTCGCGGCACTCGGCAAGCCGATGGCTGTAGAAATAGAAGCGGTAGAGCGCGATGAGCGTCGCCGGATGTTCTGGCGCCAGCTCCCGGGCCTTGATCAGAAGGGCATGCGCCTGCTCGGGCTGCTGCCAGAGCCGACCGCCTTCCTCGATGAGATTCTGGACGTCGGGTGGCAGGCCACCGCCGAGCACCGCAAGGTCGAAATCGAAGTCGGCGTCGAAGCCGCTGGCCGGATCGAATCCGGCGAGGGCCGCACCTTCCTGCGTGCTCATGGCGGTGTCCTGTCCTTGGCAGCCGATCAGGAGATGCTGGCGGGCTTGCGGACGATCGACGAGATGTCGACGGTCTGCATGGCCGGAGCCGTGCTGGTCTCGCCCGAGCTGCTGCACGCGCAAGGCGCCGCGTTCGGGTTGAAGAAGGTGAGACCGCTCTTGGTCGGCGTCTCTTCGAAGCCGATCGTCACGCCTTCGAGCATCAGGCGGCTCTCGGCCGGCAGGAAGAGCTTGAGACCGTTGATCTCGAGCACTTCATCGCCGTCGAAGGGCTTGGGCTCGACCGTGAACTCCGAGTTGTAGCCCGAGCAGCCGCCGGCCGTGACGGTGAGGCGGAAGCCGGCGCCCGCAGGCAGACCGGAGAAGCGGACCACGCGCGTGATGAACTTGGTCGCGGCGGGATCGAGGGTGACATTCGGAAGCATGACGATGGCTCTCCAGGGAGACGGCAGCGGAAGTTGGCTCAGGCCTTGACGATGCAGTCGTCAACCGGGCAAACGGCGACGCACTGCGGCGAGTCGAACTGGCCTTCGCATTCCGTGCACTTGTTGGGATCGATCACGAACACGCCGCCCTTTTCACGGATGGCGACGTTGGGGCACTCGGGTTCGCACGCCGAGCAGCCGGTGCACATGGAGCCTTTGATCTTGAGGGACATGGTTTTCTCCTGGTCGGGAAGTTGAAGATGTGTTTAGGAGTCCGGTTCGCGCCTTGTAACGACCGGACTCCCTGCCTAGGCTGCTCAGGCAGCAGCTTCGGCGGTGAATGCACCCTGGCGGATCGACGCGTCGCCGCGCGCCTTGTGTTCGATCTCGCCGCGGGCGATGCGGGCGCGGTAATCCGCGAACCAGTCGAGTGCCGCCTTCTCGATGAACTCGCCGGCGAACTGGTCGATCGGCTCGATGCCGGCCTGCTTGAGTTCATCCTTGGGGCAGGCGCCGATCTTGGCGACCAGCACGGCGTGGCAGTCGTTGATGGCGCGCACGATCGAGGGCAGTTGCTCGTCCTCGCCGAAGCCGCCCTGGCAGTACAGGTCGACACGACGGTGACCGACGAACAGCGCTTCGGACGACGACACTTCGAAGACCTGGAACTCGGTGACATGGCCGAAGTGCTCGTTGACGCGACCGCCGCCCTTGGTGGCGACGGCGACCAGCACCTTCATGCCGTCATCCGCTTCGGTCGCGGCCGATTCGGCCAGCGCGGCCAGCTTGGCTTCGTGCTGGGCGACGCGCTCTTCCTCGACCTTGTCCTGGTAGCTCTTGCGCTTGTCCAGGTCATAGACGACTTCCATTTCCTCGATCTTGTCGAGGGTGAACTCTTCCGAGCGGTCTTCGCCGAGCAGGCCGACGGCGTCGGCACGGCACTGGCGGCAGTGACGCATCAGGTTGGCGCCGCCGGCGCAGGCATCCTGCACGGCCTTCAGCTCTTGCGCCGTCGGGCCACGCTGGCCGTTGAGGCCGAAGTAGGTGCCGTGTTCCGGAGCCGAGATGAGCGGCATGATGTTGTGCAGGAAGGCGCCACGGGCCTTGACCGCGCGGTTCACCTCGATCAGGTGCTCGTCGTTGACGCCGGGGATGAGCACCGAGTTGATCTTGGTGAGCACGCCGCGGGCGGTCAGCATTTCGAGGCCGAGCATCTGCTGTTCATGCAGGATGCGGGCGGCTTCGATGCCGGTCACGCGCTTGTGTTCCCAGAAGATCCACGGGTAGATCTTGGCGCCGACTTCCGGATCGACCATGTTGATCGTGATGGTCACGTGGTCGATGTTGTACTTGCAGATCTCGTCGACGTACTTGGGCAGGGCCAGACCGTTCGTGGACAGGCAGAGCTTGATGTCCGGAGCCTTCTCGGCCAGCTGGCGGAAGGTCTCGAAGGTCTTGGCCGGGCTGGCGAGCGAATCGCCGGGGCCGGCGATGCCGAGCACCGTCATCTGCGGGATTTCGCTGGCAACGGCGAGCACCTTCTTGACGGCCTGGTCGGGCGTGAGCTTTTGCGAAACCACGCCGGGGCGCGATTCGTTCGAGCAGTCGTACTTGCGATTGCAGTAGTTGCACTGGATGTTGCAGGCCGGAGCCACCGCGACGTGCATGCGGGCGTAGTGGTGGTGGGCTTCTTCCGAGTAGCAGGGGTGGTTCTTGACCTTGTCCCAGATTTCCTGGGGCATGTCGTCGGGGCCACCGGAGCTGCCGCAGCTGGCCTTCCCGGAGCCGCCGGTCGTGCCGCAGCCAGATGGCGCGGCCTCAGCGGCTTCGGACAGGGCACTGCCTGTCTTCAATGCGTCGATCTGAATGTAGGAAGTGGACGGCGGGGAGGTCGTGGCTTGCGTGGGTTGCATCGCTGCTCCTTTCAGATCGGATCGATGGGGTGCCGGGCTTGGCGTATCGACCATTCAGCGATTTCTGTGCCACTGTTTTTATTCTTTTGAATCAATTACTTAACTGCTTTGTTGGCTTGTCGCCCTTGTCGCTGTCACGACAAAGCCGACAAGCCTGCGAGGGTTAGAACTTGCGTACCTCGATCTGATACTTCTGGAGCGCGTATCCCATCTGGCGCGGGGTGATGTTGAGCAGGCGCGCGGCCTTGGCCTGAACCCAGCCGCTGCGCTCCATCGCCCAGATCAGACGCTCGCGTTCGCCCTGAGGCTTCTCGTCGGCGGGGTCGAGCCGTCCCGGCGCCGGACGCGGCGCGAAGGCGCGTCCGTCGAAGTCGGGCATGCCGCCTTCCGTGGCCGGTTCGCGCGGGATGGGCGGGAAGGAGGGCGTCGAATAGCCCGGCATCGGCGGCGGCATGACAGCGCTTGCATCGACCGGCTGGGGCGCATGACGCGACACCGGCGGTGCGATGACCGCCTCGACCGGCACGCGGGCCGGCGCGACCGCGTCGTCCTTCTCGATGTTGTGCAGCATCTGCGTCAGACATCGATCGCTGCAACAGGGGAAGTTCATCGCCTCGATGACCTTGCCCTGCGTCATCGTCGCGGTGCGCTCGACGCAGTTCTCCAGCTCGCGCACATTGCCGGGCCAGTAGCAGTTGTAGAGCACGCGCATCGCGTCGGGCGACACGCGCAGCTCGCGCTTGTTGTCCTTGTTGTAGCGCTCGAGGATGTGGGTGACGAGCGGCGGGATGTCCTCGCGGCGCTCGCGCAGCGGCGGCAGGAACACGCTCACCACGTTGATGCGGTAGTACAGGTCGGCGCGGAAGGTGCCCGCGGCAACCATCTTCTCAAGATTGCGGTTGGTCGCGCAGATGAGCCGCACATCGACCTTGATCGCCTTGATGCCGCCCACGCGCTCGAACTCGCGCTCCTGCAGCACGCGCAGCAGCTTGGCCTGGAAGGCCGGCGAGATGTCGCCGATCTCGTCGAGGAAGAGCGTGCCGCCGTTGGCCAGCTCGAAGCGGCCCTTGCGGTCGCCCACGGCGCCGGTGAAGGCGCCCTTCTCGTGACCGAACAGTTCGCTTTCCAGCAGGCTCTCGGTCAGCGCGGCGCAGTTCACCTTCACGAAGGCCGCGTTCGCGCGCGGCGACAGCTCGTGGATCGCGCGCGCGATGACTTCCTTGCCGGTGCCGCTCTCGCCGCGCAGCAGCACGGTCGAGCGCGACGGTCCGACCTGATGCACCTCGGCGAACACCTCCTGCATGCGCTTGCTGTGGCCGATCGCGTTGTTGATGTTGAAACGGCCCTTCAGCTCGCGCTTGAGGCGGCGCGTCTCGTTCATCCACTGGTCACGCTCGGCCGTGACATTGCGGTTGAGCACGATGGCCTGGCTCATGAGGGTGGCCACCATCGTGAGCAGCGGCAGGTCGTTGCGGAAGCCGCCGATGCCGGTGGTGATGCGGTCGATCGCGAGCACGCCGAGCACGCCGCGGTTGCTCTTGATCGGCACGGCCGCGAAGCCGATGCGCTGGCCCGGCTCGGCCTGCGGCATGTTCGCGAACTCAGGCTCGTCGCTGATGTCGGGCACGACGACCGGCACGCCGTTCGAGTACACGCGACCGATCACGCCCTCGCCGGCCTGGAAGCGACCTGCCCCCCGCTCGTCCTGCGCCACGCCGACCCAGCTCGCGAGCGACAACCCGCCATCGGGATCCTCGAGCACGACCATCGCCCGCCGGAAGTCCATGTGCGTCGTCAGGACGTTGAGCGCCTCGCGGAATGTTCGCGAGACATCGAGAGAGGAACTGAGAATCCGACTGATCGCGTAGATGGTGACCAGTTCAACGCGCGCCCTGGAAGTCGACTTGGAGTCTTCCTGCATGTGCATCCCCTTGATGAACGATGCGGCCAATGGCCAACACAAACCAGCTAAGTGCCTCGTCCAGCAATGCCCTCGGGCTTGGAATTCTTCTGTTTGCTGATCTGCCCGCGCGCCAACGTTCGAATTTTCGGGTTGGGTGCCAATTCGGTGCAGGCGTAAGAAAGAGCAAGGAACAAACCAAGACTCGTGGCCACGACAAACCGAGGGTCATCCCTTAGTCACGAATTTGATCAAACGCAAAAGCTGATGGATTAAAGAGCCATTGAGCATTTCCACGCACAGGCGATCCGCCCGATCTCGTGCAGGATGCGCGCCCCGAAAATCCAGTCGCCGCATCCACCGGCCGCGGCGCCTCACGAATGCCGCGCGCCACATCCGAATTTGGGGCAGTCATGCCCCAATCGGTTGCCCGGTCACCCGAACCGTGACAGCGACGCGCGCAATCGGCACCGTCCCGAATGTCGTGGCGAGCAATCCTTGCTTGTCCCATACACGACAAACACGACATCGCCACCCGGGTCGCACCCGGCCGCCTGGGCGATTGCAAGCCATTGAATTAAAACGACTTATTTCCCGATCAATCCGGTGGCACACCGATTGCGGTAGCGGTTGCATCCACGACCCTGCCAGCTACGGAGCCATCCCATGATCGAGCGTCCGATCTATCTCGATTACGCCGCCACCACCCCGGTCGATCCGCGTGTCGTCGCGAAGATGGTGCCCTTCCTGTACGAGCAGTTCGGCAACCCGGCCTCGCGCAGCCACGCTTATGGCTGGGCTGCCGAAGAGGCCGTCGAAATCGCTCGCGAACACGTCGCCCAGCTGCTGAACGCCGATCCGCGCGAAATCGTCTGGACCTCGGGCGCGACCGAATCCAACAACCTCGCCATCAAGGGCGCCGCGCAGTTCCACGGCGGCCGCGGCAAGCATCTCATCACCGTCAAGACCGAGCACAAGGCCGTGCTCGACACGATGCGCGAACTCGAACGCCAGGGCTTCGAGGTTACGTATCTCGACGTGATGGAGAACGGCCTCCTCGACTTCGAGGCCTTCAAGGCTGCGATCCGCCCCGACACCATCCTTGCCTCGGTCATGCTCGTGAACAACGAGATCGGCGTGGTGCAGGACGTGGTCAAGCTCGGCACGCTGTGCCGCGAGAAGGGCGTGCTGTTCCATGTAGACGCCGCCCAGGGCACCGGCAAGGTCGAGATCGACCTCAACAAGTGGCCGGTCGATCTCATGAGCCTGTCGGCGCACAAGACCTACGGCCCCAAGGGCATCGGCGCGCTGTACGTGCGCCGCAAGCCGCGTGTGCGCATCGAGGCGCAGATGCACGGCGGCGGTCATGAACGCGGCTTCCGCTCGGGCACGCTGGCCGTGCATCAGATCGTCGGCATGGGCGAGGCCTATCGCCTCGTGCACCAGCACATGCATGAAGAGAACGTGCGCATCAAGACGCTGCGTGACCGCCTCTGGTCCGGCCTCAGCAAGATGGACGAGGTCTTCCTCAACGGCGATCTCGAACAGCGCGTGCCACACAACCTCAACGTCAGCTTCAACTTCGTCGAAGGCGAGTCGCTGCTGATGGGCATCAAGGGCGTCGCCGTCTCGTCGGGCTCGGCCTGCACCTCGGCCAGCCTGGAGCCGTCCTACGTGCTGCGCGCCCTCGGCCGCAGCGACGAGCTGGCGCACAGCTCGATCCGTTTCTCGATCGGCCGCTTCACGACCGAGGAAGAAGTTGACCGCACGATCGAACAGGTCACCACCGCGGTCGCCAAGCTCCGCGAACTGAGCCCCCTGTGGGACATGCACCGCGAAGGCATCGACCTGTCCACGGTCCAGTGGGCTGAACACTGAAATCCTCATCTTCAACGCATCTTCGGGAGTAGGAACATGGCTTACAGCGACAAGGTTCTCGACCACTACGACAACCCGCGCAATGTCGGCGCGATGGACTCCGGCGACGACACCGTCGGCACCGGCATGGTCGGCGCGCCGGCCTGCGGCGACGTGATGCGCCTGCAGATCAAGGTGAACGAGGCCGGCGTGATCGAGGACGCCAAGTTCAAGACCTACGGCTGCGGCTCGGCCATCGCCTCCAGCTCGCTTGTGACCGAATGGGTCAAGGGCAAGACGCTCGACGAAGCCCTCGCCATCAAGAACACCGACATCGCGGAAGAGCTCGCCCTCCCGCCCGTCAAGATCCACTGCTCGATCCTCGCCGAGGACGCGATCAAGGCCGCGGTCGCCGACTACCGCACCAAGACCACGATCGCCGATGCCGGCGCCACCACCGCGGAGACCCAGCAATGAGCACCGACGTTCTCGAAGAAGCCCCCGCCCTGCTCAACATGAGCGATTCGGCGGCCGCCAAGATCCAGGAACTCATCACCGAGGAAGGCAACCCCGAACTCAAGCTGCGCATCTACGTGTCGGGCGGCGGCTGCTCTGGCTTCCAGTACGGCTTCGCGTTCGAAGAGACCGTCAACGAAGACGACATGCGTGTCGAGAAGCACGGTGTGTCGATCGTCGTCGACGCGATGAGCCTCCAGTACCTGACCGGCGCCAACATCGATTACGAAGACAGCCTCGAAGGCTCGCGCTTCGTGATCAAGAACCCGAATGCCACCAGCACCTGCGGCTGCGGCAGCTCGTTCTCGGTCTGAGGTCGGCGACATGGCGATCACCGTCACCGAACCGGCAGCGCGTCAGATCACGAAGTCGCTGGTCAAGCGTGGCAAGGGCCTCGGCCTGCGCCTCGCGGTCAAGACCAGCGGCTGCTCGGGCTTCGCGTATGCGCTCGAATTCGTCGACGAGGCCGAAGGCAGCGACAACGTGTACGAAGGTTTCGGCGTGAAGATCTACGTCGATCCCAAGAGTCTCGCGATGCTTGACGGCACCGAACTCGACTTCGTGCGCGAAGGCCTCAACGAAGGCTTCAAGTTCAACAACCCGAATGTCACCGCCGCCTGCGGCTGCGGCGAGAGCTTCGCGGTCTGACGCAGCCGGGCTGCCTTGCAAGCCCTTGCAGCACGACCCTGAAGCTTCCGGGGATCCGGCCGGATTCCCGGAGGGTTGGATGTCCGCCCCGCGCCCGGCGGAGCGGACATCCAACCTCGACTCCGGTGCTCCATCGACTCCCCGCGATGGACGGCACCCCTCCTCTCCCATCCTCCTCGACGCGAACCGACCATGGCCCTGCTGCAAATCGCCGAACCCGGCCTGAGTACCGCGCCGCACCAGCATCGTCTGGCGGTCGGCATCGACCTCGGTACCACCAACTCCCTCGTCGCCTCCGTCATGAGCGGCGAAGCGAAGGTGCTGCGCGACGACCAGGGGCGGCCGCTGCTGCCCTCGGTCGTGCGCTACACGCCGCCGCCGGCCGAGGCCGCCGCGCCCGTCGCCACCGACCCGAACGCGCCGAGCTTCGACCTTCCCGCCGAAGCCACGCTGTACCGCCCGGTGGTGGGCCATGACGCCCAGGCCGCGCAGAGCGCCGATCCGCTCAACACGATCGTGTCGGTCAAGCGCTTCATGGGTCGCAAGCTCGCGGACCTCCAGGAAGGCGAAAGCGCGACCTACAAGCTCGTCGATGGCGCCGGCATGGTCAGCTGCGAGACGGTCGCCGGCGTGAAGACGCCGGTGGAAGTGTCGGCCGAAATCCTCAAGGTGCTGCGCGAGCGCGCCGAGGCCACGCTCGGCGGCGACATCACCGGCGCGGTCATCACCGTGCCCGCCTACTTCGATGACGCCCAGCGCCAGGCCACGAAGGATGCCGCCAAGCTTGCCGGCCTGCACGTGCTGCGCCTGCTCAACGAACCGACGGCGGCCGCGATCGCCTACGGCCTCGACAAGGGCACGGAAGGCGTGTTTGCCATCTACGACCTCGGCGGCGGCACCTTCGACATCTCGATCCTGCGCTTCGCGCGCGGCGTGTTCGAAGTGCTGGCCACCAACGGCGACTCGGCCCTCGGTGGCGACGACTTCGACCGCGCGATCGCCGTGTGGCTGAGCGGCGGCTGCGCCCTCGAAGGCCGCGCGCCGAGCGATGTGCGGCTGCTGCTCACGCATGCGCGCGCCGCCAAGGAAGCTCTCACCTATCAGGACGCGGTCGAGATCAACTGCACGCTCTGCGACAGCTGCTCGGTCAACAAGGTGCTGACGCGCGAAACCTTCAACGCGCTGGCCGCGCCGCTCGTCGCCAAGACGATGAAACCGGTGCGCAAGGCGATGCGCGATGCCGGCGTCGAACTCGCCGACATCAGCGGCGTCGTGATGGTGGGCGGCTCGACCCGCATGCCGATCGTGCGTCATGCGGTGGGCGACTTCTTCGGGAAGGAACCGCTGGTCGATCTCGACCCCGATCAGGTCGTCGCCATCGGCGCCTCGATCCAGGCCGACGTGCTCGCCGGCAACCGCGGCGGCGACGACTGGCTGCTGCTGGATGTGTGCCCGCTGTCGCTCGGCCTTGAAACCATGGGCGGCCTGGCCGAGAAGATCATCCCGCGCAACTCGGTCATCCCGACCGCGCGCGCCCAGGACTTCACGACGTTCAAGGACGGCCAGACGGCAATGATGATTCACGTCGTCCAGGGCGAGCGCGAGCTGGTGTCGGAATGCCGCTCGCTCGCGCAGTTCGTGCTGCGCGGCATCCCGCCGATGTCGGCCGGCGCGGCGCGCATCCGCGTGACCTTCCAGATCGACGCCGACGGCCTGCTGAGCGTGACGGCCAAGGAAATGGTGAGTGGCGTCGAGTCGCACATCGAGGTCAAGCCGACCTACGGCCTCGGCGACGACGAAGTCGCCCGCATGCTCATGGACGCCTTCGGCCAGTCCGAAGCCGATGCCAAGGCTCGCATGCTGCGCGAAGCCCAGGTGGACGCCCGCCGCCTCATCGATGCGACCGAGGCAGCGCTGGCCCAGGACGGCGAGGCGCTGCTCAGCCCGCCCGAGCGCGTGCAGATCCGCAATGCGCTGCACGCCCTCGTGGATGCGCTCGAAACCTGCACCGACGGCAAGGAGCTGCGCGCCGCCACCGATGTCTGCAACAAGGCGACCGAACCCTTCGCCGCCAAGCGCATGAACGCGAGCATCCAGAAGGCGCTCGCGGGCCGCTCGGTCGAAACCATCTGAAGCCGGAGCCAAACATGCCGATCGTCAAGGTCCTGCCACACCCCGATCTCTGCCCAGAGGGTGCGAGCTTCGACGTCAAGAAGGGCAAGTCGCTCGTCGATGCGCTGCTCGCCAATGGCATCGAGATCGAGCACGCCTGCGAGAAGGTCTGCGCCTGCGCCACCTGTCACGTGCACATCCGCCAGGGCAAGAACTCCGTCAAGGAAGCCGACGACGAGGAAGAGGACGAGCTCGACAACGCCTGGGGCCTCGACCCCGATTCGCGGCTCGCCTGCTGCGTCAAGCTCGGCGAGGTCGACCTGGTGGTTGAACTGCCCAAGCACACACGCAATCTTGCCCGCGAACACTAAGCGACATTGCCGACAAACGGGCGCGTCACGGGCAACCGTGACGCGCTTTTTTGTTGCCTGCGCATGGCATGGTCAGGCAATCATGCAAGCGTTTGCATGAAGCGGATCGGGTGTTATTGCGGTGGCGATTCCGCCCGCATGACCGACTCGCTTGCGCCAGATCAAGGCGCCAGCCGTCGCAATGCCAGCCGTCTTCTTAAGCCGCTTTTTCCGCACTTCTTCAGTCCGTTTCCGACGCCTTCGACACCCCTCTTCCTCTCCGATCTGCTGTGTCAAAGCCTACAAACGCTACAAGCCGATAGGGTTGTAATTTGTCCTTTTAAATCAATGACTTAATGAGCGCAATGGCGTGGCACACCGCTTGCTGATGACCCGGCAACCAGGGAGCCAGATCCATGAGCCCGATCATCAACGACACGACCTTGCGCGACGGCGAGCAGACCGCCGGCGTCGCATTCACGGCCGACGAGAAGCGCGCCATCGCGCAGGCTCTCGATGCCGCCGGCGTGCCGGAGCTAGAGGTGGGCATTCCGGCCATGGGTGCCACCGAGCTCGACGTCATCCATTCCATCGCTGGCCTCGGTCTGGGCGCCAAGCTCATGGTCTGGGGTCGCATGTGCGAGAACGATCTCAAGGCCGCGCTCGCCTGCCCGATCGACATCTGCCACCTGTCCATCCCCGTGTCCGACGTGCAGATCGAGCGCAAGCTGCGCCGCTCGCGCGACTGGGTGCTCGACCAGGTGCGCTACTGGGTCGCCAAGGGACTGGATGCCGGCGTGGACGTATCGGTCGGCTTTGAAGATGCCTCGCGCGCCGACCAGTCCTTCCTGGCCCGCGTGGGCGAGGTGGCGCAGGCCACCGGCGCGCGTCGCGTGCGCTATGCCGACACGCTCGGCGTGCTCGATCCGTTCACCACGTTCGAGCACATCCGCAACCTGCGCAAGGCCATCGACATCGAGATCGAGATCCACGCCCACAACGACCTGGGTCTCGCCACCTCCAACACCCTCGCTGCTCTGCTCGCGGGTGCAACCCATGCCAATACCACCGTCAACGGCCTCGGCGAGCGCGCGGGCAACGCAGCGCTCGAAGAGGTGGTGATGGGGATGAGGCATCTCTACGCGATCGACTGCAATGTCGATACCCGCGCCCTGCCCGGCATCTCGCGCCTCGTGGCGCAGGCCTCGGGCCGGCCGGTGGCGGCCAACAAGAGCATCGTCGGCGATGCCGTCTTCACGCATGAAGCGGGCATCCATGTCGACGGCCTGCTCAAGGACCGCGCGAACTACGAAGGCTTCGACCCGGCCGAAGTCGGCCGCGAGCACCGCACGGTACTCGGCAAGCATTCGGGCTCCAGCGCCGTGACCGCCGCCTATGCGCGACTCGGCCTGCTGCTCAGCTCGGTCGAGGCCAACGAATTGCTCGGCCGCATCCGTCAGCACGTGATGCTGACGAAGCGGGAGCCGACGAGCGATGAACTCAAGCGCTTCTACATCGAAGCCGAGTTCGCCGAGGCGACGGTGCATCGCGCCTGATCGCATTCAACGCAACCCTCCATCGGAGACCCGCCATGGACGAACTGACTCGCCGCCTCTCGCAAATGTCGGCGGCTGAGGATTTCCTCAACTTCTTCGGCGTCCGTTACGACCAGGCGGTCGTCAACGTCAATCGCCTGCACATCCTCAAGCGCTTCTATCAGTACCTGCGCAAGGCGGAACTCGAAGGACTCGACGAGGTCGCAATGTTCGCGCGCTACCGCGAACTGCTGACCAAGGCCTACGAGGATTTCGTGGGCTCTTCGGCGGCGAAGGAAAAGGTGTTCAAGGTCTTCCAGGAAGCCGACGGCAATCAGCATGTGTCGCTCGACAGCCTGAAGTCGAGCCTGCCCGCCAAGCGGGCCGGCAGCAGTGAAGGTGGCGTTCCTCCCGGCGCCCAAGCCGTGGCGTAAGGCGCCCAAAGGCCAACAGAGCCGAACAACAAAAAGCCAAGGAGTGCGACATGCACATCGTCGTCTGTATCAAGCAGGTCCCGGACTCGGCGCAGATCCGCGTCCATCCGGTCACCAACACGATCATGCGCCAGGGGGTTCCGGCGATCGTGAACCCCTATGACCTCTTTGCGGTTGAAGAGGCATTGCGTCTGAAGGATAAGTTCGGTGGCCGCGTCACCGTGCTTTGCATGGGTCCCCCGCAGGCGGAAGACTCGCTGCGCAAGTGCGTGTCCTTCGGCTGCGATGACGCCATCCTCGTGACCGACCGCGCCTTCGCCGGCGCCGACACGCTCGCGACCTCGTACGCGCTGGCCTCGGCCATCACGACGATCAGCAAGGAACAGAAGGTCGATCTGGTCTTCACCGGCAAGCAGACAATCGACGGCGATACTGCCCAGGTCGGCCCCGGCATCGCCAAGCGCCTCAACCTCCAGCTGCTGACCTACGTGTCGCGCATCGTCGATGTGGACCTCAAGGACCGCACGATCACGATCGAGCGTCGCGCCGAAGGCGGCGTGCAGGTGCTGAAGACCGCGCTGCCAAGCCTCATCACGATGCTCGAGAACACCAACACGATGCGCTTCGCGAACATGGACAACATGATTCGCGCCGCCCGCTACCAGGTGAAGATGTGGAACAAGGATGCGGCCGGCATCGAGGACCCGACCAAGATCGGCCTCAAGGGCTCGCCCACCATCGTCAGCAAGGTGTTCGTGCCGAGCCCGCGCAACGAGAAGGCCGACTGCATCAACCTCGATGAAAGCACCCCGCGCGATGCAGCCTTGAACATGCTGCAGAAGATCTTCACCGCGCATCCGCTGCTCGAAGACGACCTCGTCGAGCGCGGTTCGGTCTGATTCCCCCACACGCCTGGAGATAAGCAATGAGCGAAGCACCCAAGAAGGCTGCGCCCGCCGGACGTGCGGGTCGCAATACCGAACTGCCCGAACACCTCAAGGCCTACAAGGGCGTCTGGGTGTTCATCGAGCATGACCGCGGCGTCGTGCACCCTGTGTCGTGGGAACTGATCGGCGAAGGCCGCAAGCTGGCCGACAAGCTCGGCTGCACGCTGTCCGGCGTGCTGATGGGCGGTCCCGACGAGAACCTCGACGCCTTCGCGAAGGAAGCCTACGGCTTCGGCGCCGACAAGTGCTACATCATCCGCGACCCGATCCTGAAGGGGTATCGCAACGAGCCCTTCACGAAGGGCCTGACCAAGCTGGTCAACGAATTCCAGCCCGAGATCATGCTGCTCGGCGCCTCGACGATGGGCCGCGACCTCGCCGGCTCTGTCGCCACCACGCTCCAGACCGGCCTGACCGCCGACTGCACCGAACTGAACATCGACGGCAACCGCGCCCTGGCCGCGACCCGTCCGACGTTCGGCGGCTCGCTCCTGTGCACGATCGTCACGCTGGCCTATCGCCCGCAGATGGCGACGGTGCGTCCGCGCGTCATGCAGATGCCGCGCGCCAATCCGGACCGCGAAGGCAGCATCGAGATCATCGAATCGACGCTCGGCCTGATCGAGACCGACATCGTCACCAAGCTGCTCGACTTCATCCCCGACGCGGCCAGCAACGCGCCCAAGCTCGAATACGCCGACATCATCATTTCCGGCGGCAAGGGCCTGAAGAACGCCGAGAACTTCAAGCTCGTGTTCGACCTCGCCAAGCTGCTCGGTGGCGAAGTGGGCTGCACCCGTCCGATCGTGCAGTCGGGCTGGCTCGAAGCCGAGCGGCAAGTGGGCCAGACCGGCAAGACCGTGCGTCCGAAGCTCTACATCGCCGCCGGCATCTCGGGCGCGATCCAGCATCGCGTCGGCATGGAAGGAGCCGATTGCATCATCGCGATCAACACCGATCCGAACGCGCCGATCTTCGACTTCGCCCACTTCGGCATCGTCGGCAATGCGATGCAGGTGCTGCCCGCGCTGACCGAAGCCTTCAAGACCCACATCGCACAGCGCGCCCGCAAGGTCGCCTGAGCCCGGAGATCACGATCATGATGAAAGAAAAGTTTGACGCGATCGTCGTCGGTGCCGGCCCCTCGGGCAACGCCGCGGCGTACACGCTGGCCAAGCAGGGCCTGAAGGTACTGCAGATCGAACGCGGCGAAACGCCGGGCTCGAAGAACGTGCAGGGCGCCATCCTGTATTCCGACGCGCTCGAACGGATCATTCCCGACTTCCGAGAGGACGCACCGCTGGAGCGCCACATCATCGAGCAGCGCATGTGGGTGCTCGACGACAAGAGCTTCGTCGGTTCGCACTTCCGCTCGGAGGACTACAACAAGCCGCCGTACAACCGCTACACGATCATCCGCGCCCAGTTCGACAAGTGGTTCAGCGGCAAGGTGCGTGAAGCCGGCGCGCTGGTCATCTGCGAGACCACGGTCGAAGAACTGCTGATGGACGGCGACCGCGTGGTCGGCGTGCGCTGCGACCGCGAAGGTGGCGACGTGTTCGCTGACGTGGTCGTGCTGGCCGACGGCGTGAACTCGACACTCGCCCGCAAGGCCGGCTTCCATCCCGACATCAAGGCCAAGAACGTCGCGCTCGCGGTGAAGGAAATCCTCTTCATGCCCGAAGAGAAGATCCAGGAGCGCTTCAACATCAAGGAAGAAGAAGGCGTCGTGATCGAGATGCTCGGCACGATCACCGACGGCATGGTCGGCACCGGCTTCCTCTACACCAACAAGGAATCGGTCACGATCGGCATCGGCTGCATCCTGGACGACTTCAAGAAGAACCCGAACCGCACCTCGCCCTACACGCTGCTCGAACAGCTCAAGAAGCACCCGTCGGTCGCGCCGCTGATCGAAGGCGGCGAGATGAAGGAATACACGGCTCACCTGATCCCCGAAGGCGGCTTCTTCGCCCTGCCCCAGCTCTACGGCAACGGCTGGATGATCGTCGGCGACTCGGCCGGCTTCGTGAACGCCGCCCACCGCGAAGGCTCGAACCTCGCGATGACCTCGGGCCGTCTGGCCGGCGAGACCATCGGCGAGCTGAAGAAGGCCGGCAAGGACACGACCGCCGCCAATCTCAAGCTCTACAAGGACAAGCTCGACGCGAGCTTCGTCATGAAGGACCTGCACAAGTACCGGCACATGCCCGAGGTCCTGCACAACAACAACCAGTTCTTCACGTCCTACCCGCAACTCGTGGCCAAGGCCGCGCAGACCATGTTCACGGTCGACAACGTGGACAAGCAGACCAAGGAACGTGAAATCCGCACCAGCTTCCGGTCGAGCCGCTCGCTCGTCGGTCTCATGAAGGACGCCTACAACCTGTGGAGGGCCACGCGATGAGCATCGTCGTCAACGTCGAAGAAAAGCTTTACCAGAACCGCTACAAGGTCGATCACGGCCGTCCGCACATCAAGATCAAGGAACCGGACCTGTGCAAGAACGACTGCAAGACGCAGTCGTGCACCTTCGTCTGCCCGGCCTCCTGCTACAAGGCGGAAGGCAACGGCGCGGTCACCCTCATCACCGACGGCTGCCTCGAATGCGGCTCCTGCCGCGTGATCTGCACCGAACTGTCGAACGTGCAGTGGGAGTACCCGCGCGGCGGCCACGGCGTGTTGTTCAAGTTCGGCTGAGCGCGGTCATGACCGGATGCCCGTGCCGGCGCGTGCAGGGGCATCCGGCAACTCGTTGTCTTCCTCCATAAACTCCAACAAACATCCGACAAGGAGTTCGCCATGTCCCGTCCCGCACGCCATGTGTTCGTGTGCACGCAGCAGCGCCCGCCCGGTCATCCGCGCGGCAGCTGCGCCGCCAAGGGCTCGACCCAGGTGCTGCAAACCTTCTGGGCCGAGCTGCAGAAGCGCAATGCCTACGAGAAGGTCGCGATCACGTATTCGGGCTGCCTCGGCCCCTGCGATTCGGGCGCGAACGTCCTCGTCTATCCCGAAGGCACGATGTACAGCGGCGTGACGCCCGCCGACGTGCCCGAGATCTTCAACGAGCACCTCGAGAACGGTAAGACCGTCGAGCGTCTGCTCGCCCCGCCGGAACTCTGGAGCTGAGTCCGCCATGCCGGCCGCCCTTGCGGTCGGCAGCGGACGCTTCGCAATCCCTTGCACAAGGACGATCGCGATGAACCTCTTCACCGGAGAGTCTTCGGACGAATACTTCGGCAGCGACACGCCGCCGTCGGTGCGGCGCCTGCTCGAACAGGCGGCCGGCGCGCCGCCGCAGCAGATCGAGGCGCTGCTCTGGACTGCGCAGGCCTCGGCGCCCGAGTGCCTCGCCACCTACTACCTGCTCTACAAGTTCCACGCCGGTCGGCGCCAGTTCGCACTGGCCGAGCGGGCGGCGCGCAAGGGCTTGCACATGGCGGCGGAACAGGCCGGCCTTGATGCCGACTGGACCAGGGTGCAGCCGGGTGCTGCCGATTTCAGCCAGATCGGTCCGGCGCGGTTCTGGCTTTTCACGCTGAAGGCACTGGCCTTCATCTCGCTGCGTTCGGGGCGTGAGGCCGATGCGCGCGCCTTCCTGGCGCATGTGCAGCTGCTCGACCCGCAGGGTGGCGTCGGTGGCGAGGTGATCGCCGCGCTTGCGGCAGCGGCGTCCGGCGGTTCGGACAAGGCGGCCTGATCGCGGCGTGCTGGCTCGCTGCCGTGGCCAGCGCCCGCCAAGGGCGGAGCCGGCCTCGCCGCGTGGCGCTCATCTCCCGGAGGCCGACGGATTGCAGGTGCGGGGCAGCTCTCCGTCGCTCACCGGATTCGTGCATCGGGCCAAATGAAAAACGGGCCTGCCATCAGCGATGACAGGCCCGTCCTGAATGTGTGGTCGGGGTGGAGGGATTCGAACCCCCGACATCCTGCTCCCAAAGCAGGCGCGCTACCGGACTGCGCTACACCCCGAAAAGCGCGAGATTCTAACGACCGCCAGCACTTCCACCAAGCTGAAAGACGGCAATCGGAGCGAAATCAGCGCTTGAGACGCTGGCGCACGATGACCAGCATGCTCACGAAGCCTGCAGCGAGCAGCGCGGCTGCCGAAGGTTCGCGCAGCGCCTCCGGCACATTGACCAGCTCGGCTTCGAGCAGCGCGTCCTGGCTGGCCGTCTCGCGGCCGACCGACGACGACACCGCCAGCGCATGCGCGACGCGACGGGCATCGTCCACGGCAGTGTTCATGCGTGCCGATAGGCTGGGCGTCGTGACCATCTGCGTCGCATTGGCAAACGTCGAGCGAGCCTCGCCGACGAAACTGCCAGCATTGGCAATCACGAGCGGTTGGTCAGTGCGAGCGCCATCGGCGTTACTGGCTGCAACTGCCAGCGTGGCACCTGCGGCGCCGCACACGACCATCATCGGAACGAGAAGCTTGCGGGCGAATCGGGACTGAGTCATTACGGCCTCCGGAGGCGGAGCTTGAGGGCGGTGGGAATGTTTTTCGAAGGATGGACTGATTCTAGACAGCTCTTCCGCGCCGCACAATTTTTCAGCATGCACTGCGCGAAATAGTCCTCATATTGATCGAAGTGGATACTTGCGCCCAAAATTGAAACATGTTTGGTAGCACACACTTCGTCCGCTGCACGGCAAGACACGAGCGACGGTTGGCTAGAATCGTGCCCTCGCCGCCGACTCTGCCGGAGTCGCTCAAGGCTCCCTTTCAACCAGGAACTCCCTTGAAAAAGCTCTTGCCGATCCTCGCGATCGCCATCAGCGCCGTGGCCATCCCGGTCCACGGCCAGACACGCCGCATTCCCGACGATGCTCGTCGGGCCGAGATCGGCCCGATCGACGTCTCGCATCTCGCGGTCTGGAGCCAGACGACGCGACTCGCGCCGGGCACACGCATCCTCGATCGCGACAACCGCTACATCACGCCGTCGGCGGTACCAGATGGCGCGGTCGCGCGGCTGCGTTACAACAACGACAGCAGTCTCCGTGACATCTGGCTGCTGACCGATGTCGAAATCTCGCGCACCGACCCGCAACCGGCCTGGCCCAAGCCCTGAAGCCGGCGTCCGGCGGTTCAGGACCAGCGAGCCACGCCGTCGCGGCAACCCGCAGCCGGACTGGCCCGAGCGTCCACCAGACGCACTGGCAGACGCTTTCCGCCGACCCGTGCAGCCATTACCTCGACCGTGCTGCCTTGCGACCACTGCGGACGAGTTGTCGGTCGTGAACCCGCCACAGCGGCTCCGACCGGCCATGCCGGTCGCACCGTACGGCACCGATACCTGGGCATACGCCCAGCGCCCGGCGCGCGCTCGACATGCGGACCGACAGGTCCGCGCCATGTCAGCAATGCAGCCTTGTTTATCCGCCGTTCGCCGGCGCCTTGCAAGCCTTTGCAGGCCATCGGCCCCGACCGTTTCAATTTCACTTCGCGGCATGAGCGCGCCACTGTCCTCCGCGCCGCCGCCCCGGATACCGACATGACCAAGAAGCTCTACATCCGCACCTTCGGCTGCCAGATGAACGACTACGACTCGGCCAAGATGGCCGACGTCCTCGGCGAGCACTACGCCGCGATGGCCGAGACCTGCGAGACCACCGACAACCCCGAGGAAGCCGACGTCATCCTGTTCAACACCTGCTCGGTGCGCGAGAAGGCGCAGGAAAAGGTGTTCAGCGACCTCGGCCGCGTGCGCGCGCTCAAGCAGGCGAATCCCGATCTCGTGATCGGCGTGGGCGGCTGCGTGGCGAGCCAGGAGGGCGAGGCGATCGTCGCGCGCGCGCCCTACGTGGACGTGGTGTTCGGTCCGCAGACGCTGCACCGCCTGCCCGAACTCATCTCGCGCAAGCGCGCGAGCGGCAAGGCGCAGGTCGACATCAGCTTTCCGGAGATCGAGAAGTTCGATCACCTGCCGCCCGCCCGCAAGGAAGGCCCGACCGCCTTCGTGTCGATCATGGAAGGCTGCTCGAAGTACTGCTCGTTCTGCGTCGTGCCCTACACGCGCGGCGAGGAAGTGTCGCGGCCGCTCGATGACGTGCTGGTCGAAGTCGCCGGCCTGGCCGACCAGGGCGTGAAGGAAGTGACGCTGCTCGGCCAGAACGTGAACGCCTATCGCGGCGCGATGGGCGACACGGCCGACATCGCCGACTTCGCGCTGTTGCTGGAGTACGTGGCCGAGATTCCGGGCATCGAGCGCATCCGCTATACGACCTCGCATCCGAAGGAATTCACGCAGCGGCTGATCGACGTGTACGGCCGCATCCCGCAGCTCGTGAGCCATCTGCATCTGCCGGTGCAGTCGGGCAGCGACCGCATCCTCATGGCGATGAAGCGCGGCTACTCGGCGCTGGAGTTCAAGAACATCATCCGGCGCCTGCGCGCGGTGCGGCCCGACCTGTCGCTGTCGAGCGATTTCATCGTCGGCTTTCCGGGCGAGACCGAGGCCGACTTCGCGCAGACGATGAAGCTCATCGACGACGTGCGCTTCGATTCGAGCTTCAGCTTCATCTACAGCAAGCGCCCGGGCACGCCGGCCGCGAGCCTCGAAGACGACACGCCGCACGAAACCAAGCTCGCGCGGCTGCAGAAGCTGCAGGCCACGATCGACGAGGAGGCGCGCCGCATCTCGGCCGCGATGGCGGGCACGGTGCAGCGCATCCTGGTCGAAGGCCCGAGCCGCCGCGATCCGAACGAGCTGATGGGCCGCACCGAGAACAACCGCATCGTCAACTTCGCCGGGCCGGCGCGGCTCATCGGGCAGATGGTGGAAGCGACGATCACCGAGGCCTATCCGCATTCGCTGCGCGGCGCTGTGGTGACGGGCGAGCATTGAGCGTCGCGCGCCGACCCGGCACCGCCCCGAGCCGGCAGCCGTTCGCGCGCGGCTGCCCGGCGCGCGAACGCGCAGGCACACTGCGCGACTCCTTCCCCCTGCGCTGCTGACGCCGTGACCCACGCCCTGCCTGCCTCCGCCCGTCCGACCCGCCTTGCGCGACTCGTCGCCGCCTTGATGCTGCCGTCGGTGCTCGCCGCCTGCGCGAGCACGCCCGACGGCACCGCGGCCTCCGCCGCGAAGCCGGCTGTGACTGCCACCCCGGCCGCGTCCGGCGCGGCACCGGCCGTCAAGCCCGCCGGCGGCGCGAGCCCGGCCAGCGGCGCGCCGGCAAGCGGCGGCACGCCTGCGAGCGGTGGTGCGCCTGCGGCAACCCCGTCCGCCGCCACACCGGCCGCTGGCGGCACGACGCCCGCCGCCGCCGGCGCGCCCCGCCCCTTCGCCGAAGTCATCAAGGACGCCAAGCGCATCGACGGCGTCTTCCCGCTCTGGCAGAAGGAGGACAAGGTCTGGATCGAACTCGCGCCCGCGCAGTTCGAACAGCACTTCATCCTCAGCATCTCGCGCACGCGCGGCCTCGGCGAACGCCGCCTCTACGGCAACTGGACGCTCCAGGACTACCTCGTTCGCTTCCACCGCGTCGGCAACGCGGTGCAGCTGGTGGCGACCGATCCGCGCTTCACCGCGCCCGACGGCACGCCGCTCGCGCGCGCGCTCGGCCAGAGCTTTGCCGAGAGCCTGCTCGGCGCCGGCACCGTGGCGAGCCAGCCCAAGGCCGAAGGCGGCGCGGTGCTGGTCGAGCTGAATCCGATCCTGCTGTCCGACATTCCCGGCGCGAGCACGCAGTTCGAGGCGCTCTACCGCCTGCCCTATGCCTTCGACCCGCGCAATTCGGTGTTCGGCAAGCTGCACGCCTCGGCCGAGCTGACGAGCATCGAGGTGGCCGCGCATTACGCGATCCCGCGCCTGCCCGCGCCGCCCGCCGGCCCGGTGCCGCCGGGCACGCAACTGCCCAGCACGCCGCGCAACCTGCCCGACGGCCGCAGCCTGGTGCTCGGCTACCTCTACAGCTTCGCGCCGCTGCCCGCGCAGCCGATGGCCACCCGCGCCGCCGACGACCGCGTCGGCCACTTCAACACCACGCGCTGGAACTTCGCCGACGACCCGACCGACGTGCGCCCGCCGCGCAAGTTCTTCGTCAACCGCTGGCGACTCGACAAGAAAGACCCGGCCGCCGCGCTGTCCGAGCCGGTCAAGCCCATCACCTTCTGGCTCGACCGCAACATCCCCGACCGCTACCGCGAGACCGTGATCGCCGGCGTGCTGGAGTGGAACAAGGCCTTCGAGCGCATCGGCTTCAAGGACGCGATCCGCGCCGAACTCGCGCCCGACAACCCCGACTTCGACCTCGCCGACAGCCGCCACGCCTCGATCCGCTGGTTCCTCGACACCGAGGAAGGCGCGCTCGCCATCGGCCCGAGCCGCGTCGATCCGCGCACCGGCGAAATCCTCGACGCCGACATCGCGGTCTCGCAGGGCTGGGTCAGCATCCCGCGCCGCTACGTGACCGAGCAGACGCCGCGCCAGCCCGGTGCCGCGGCCACCGGCGACGCCGCCAGCGCGCCCTGGACCCGCCTGCTGCGCGGCGAGCGCCATGAGCACGCCCCGCTGCCCGGCGGCTTCGGCGGCGCCCACGACGCGATGCTCTGCGAGCACGCCGACAGCGCCCTCGCCGAACTCGACTTCGCGCTCGAACTGGCCGCGCTGCGCGGCGAGATCGCGCCCGACAGCCCGGAGGCCGACGCGCTCGTCAAGCAGGTGCTCAAGGACGTGATCACCCACGAGGTCGGCCACACGCTCGGCCTGCGCCACAACTTCCGCGCCTCGACGATCCACAAGCTGGCCGACATCGAGAAGCCCGCCTACGCGCGCGAGCACCAGATTTCCGGCTCGGTCATGGACTACAACGCCTTCAACCTGCCGCTCGAAGGCGAGCCCTGGAGCGCGATCGCGATGACCGGCCTCGGCGCCTACGACTACTGGGCCATCGAGTACGCCTACAAGCCGCTGCCCGCCGACGACGAGGCGCGCCAGCTCGCCGACATCGCCGCGCGCGGCATCGCGCCCGAGCTGGCCTACGGCACCGACGAGGAAGCGTCGTCCTCGTTCAGCGGCGCCGACGGCTACGACCCCGAGGTCAACACGCGCGACCTCGGCAGCGATCCGCTCGAATTCGCGCGCCGGCGCATGAAGCTCACGCGCGAGCTGCTCGACCGGCTGCAACTCAAGACGCTCAAGCCCGGCGAGAGCTACGACGTGCTGCGCCGCAACGTGATCACCGGCATCGGCCAGCAGACCGGCGTGGCGCTGATCGCGGCCAAGTACGTCGGCGGCGTCGTGCATGTGCGCGACCACGCCGGCAGCGGCCGCAACCCGTACACGCCGGTGCCGGCGGCGCGCCAGCGCGAGGCGCTCGCCCTCGTGCGCGACGCGCTGTTCACGCCCAACGCCGGCGGGCTGAAGCCCGAGTTCGTCGCGCGGCTATCGCAGGACGGGCTGCTGCGCGGCTACGACTCGCCCGAGCCGCTGTCGCTCAACCAGGCGGCGCTGGTCGGCCAGCGCATGCTGCTCGACCGGCTCCTGTCCGACGGCGTCGCGCAACGGCTGATCGACGCGCCGCTCGCCTTGCCCGATCCGAAACAGGCGCTCGGCCTGGCCGAACTGCATGCGCGCCTGCAGGAAGCGATCTTCGCCGAGCTGGCCAGCGGCGCAGACATCCCGCAGCAGCGCCGCAACCTCCAGCGCGAATACCTGCGCCGCCTCGCCGATCCGCTCGTCAAGCCCTCGCCCGCGACGCCCGCCGACGTGCGCTCGGTCGCCCGCGCGAGCGCCATCGGCCTGCTCGGCAAGCTGCGCGGCGCGAAGCTCGCCGGCCTGTCGGCCGAGGCCCGCGCCCATGTGCAGGAAAGCGCCGAACTGCTCGACCTCGCGCTCAAGGCGCCGATCCTGCGCACGAGCTACTGACCGACACCACTTTTCCGCGACGGGCCGGCGCAGGCGCGCCACCCTCGCGTCATCGACCATCCTTCCCGGCGCCTCGCGCCCGACTGCCCGACCGAATGCGACTCAGCCTCGACCAGCTCGACAACCCCCGCCTCGCCGAACTCTGCGGCCCGCTCGACGAACACCTGCGCCAGATCGAAGCCGCGCTCGACATCACCGTGAGCCGGCGCGGCGCGCACTTCGACGTGCACGGCCGCCGCGCGCCCGAGGCCATCGAGCTGCTGCGCGGCCTCGCCGCGACGCGCGGGCGCATCGACATCGGCGTGGTGCAGCTCGCGCTCGTCGAGGCCGGCCATGCCGGCGACGGCGCGGCCGACGCCGGTGGCAATGACGACGCGCGCGGCGCCGGACGCGGCAAGCCAGGCGCCGCCGTGGCGGCGGGCGCCGGCATCGCCAGCCTGGAAACCGCCCGTGCCCGCTCGCGCCGCAAGTCCGCGCCCCGCACGATCGAGCCGGACGACGCCTCCAACGATGGCAGCGCCGACCTCGACTACCGCGAACTGCCCGCCGACGCCGATGGCGGCGACGACGCCCGGCACCGCCGCGCCCCCACCGACGACAACGGCGCGCCCGTCACCGCCCGCCTGCCCGGCCATCCGCTCGAAGAGCCGGCCAACCCGGTGCTGCGCACCCGACGCCACGACCTGCACGGCCGCACGCCGCGCCAGCGCGACTACCTGCGCGCCATCCTCAGCCACGACATCTCCTTCGGCGTCGGCCCGGCCGGCACGGGCAAGACCTATCTCGCCGTCGCCTGCGCGGTCGATGCGCTGGAGCGCGACGCCGTCCAGCGCGTGGTGCTCACGCGCCCGGCGGTCGAGGCCGGCGAGCGGCTCGGCTTCCTGCCCGGCGACCTCGCGCAGAAGGTCGATCCGTATCTGCGCCCGCTGTACGACGCGCTCTACGACCTGCTCGGCTTCGACAAGACCCTCAAGTTGCAGGAGCGCCAGGCCATCGAGATCGCGCCGCTCGCCTACATGCGCGGCCGCACGCTCAACAACGCCTTCGTCATCCTCGACGAGGCCCAGAACACCACGCCCGAGCAGATGAAGATGTTCCTGACGCGCATCGGCTTCGGCAGCAAGGCCGTGGTGACGGGCGACATCACCCAGGTCGATCTGCCGCGCGGCCATCGCAGCGGCCTCGCCGACGCGCTGGAGGTGCTCGACGGCGTGCGCGGCATCTCGTTCACGCGCTTCACCTCGGCCGACGTGGTGCGCCATCCGCTCGTGGGCCGCATCGTCGATGCCTACGAGCGCGCGTCGCAGCAGAACTGAGCCGGCCCGGTCGCTGCCGCCGACGCCAGCACCATCGCCGATACGACAGCCGCGCCACGCCCGCCCACCGCGCACCGAGCGCATCACGCCCGCCCCGGCGACGGGCGGCCCACAATCGCATCCTTGAACCTTTCGGCCCGCGCGCCGCCCCCTCACTCCGCAACGCCATGACCGACGCCGCCCCCGCCCTCCACCTCGCCGTGCAATACGTCCCGCCGCTGCGCGTGGAGGAACTGCCCGCGCGCGACCGCATCCGCCGCTGGGCCAAGGCCGCCGTCGCCGCCGGCCTCGAAGGCGAAGCGCGCGACTGCGTGTTCACCGTGCGCTTCGTCGGCGCCAAGGAAGGCCGTGCGCTCAACCGCGACCATCGCGGCCGCGACTACGCGACCAACGTGCTCACCTTCAACCTGCACGACCCCGACGACGACAGCGCTCCGGTCGAGGCCGACATCGTCGTCTGCGTGCCGGTGGTGGCGCGCGAGGCCAGCGGCCAGCGCAAGAGCTTCGAGCATCACTGCGCGCACATGGTCATCCACGCCGTGCTGCACGCCTGCGGCTACGAGCACGAGGAAGACGACGAGGCCGACGCGATGGAAGCGCTCGAAACCCGCATCCTCAGGCGCTTCCGCATCGCCGATCCCTACCAGCCGGTCGAGCCGCTGCTCAAGCCGAAGAAGGCGCGCAAGGCCGCCGACGCCGCCACGTCCGACACCCCGGCGGGCACCGCGCCAGAACCGGCCGCGAAGAAGCGCGCGGCAAAGAAGAAGGCGGCCGAAGCCGCCTGATTCCGCGCCGGGACCTCGATGCCGGCCGACTCGCGCGGAGCCGGCCCGCCGTCGCAATACGGGCCTGCGCAGTCCTCCGCCCACCGGGCCGGCGGTCGGCCCCGCGTCAGCATCACTTCACGAGCAGGCTCGCCAGCGCCTTGCCCGCCTTGGTCCCGAACTCGGCGTCGGACACCGTGCCGTCGTTGTCGGGATCGGCCGCCTTGAAGCGCAGCTCGACCAGCGCGAGGTACTCGGCCTTGTCGAGCTTGCCGTCGCGGTCGGGATCGACCGTCCCGAGTTCGGCCCGCGTGATCTTCACGGCCTCGAGTTCCTTCGCGTCGAGGGTGCCGTCCTGGTCGGGATCGAGCGCCGCGAAGCGCGCCTCGGCGGCTGTCCTCGCCTCCGCGAGGCTGACGGTGCCGTCGTTGTCGGGATCGAGTGCCTTGAGCAGCGCCGAGGGCGCGGCGAATGCCAGCCCCGCGCTACCGGCAACGACGAGCGCGGCGGCGCGGTGGATGAATCGGGTGCGTGCAGTCATGAAGGTCTCCTTCCGGTGAAGCAGAACCAACATGCCCCGCCCGACGGGCTGGCGCCAACCCGGCTCACCATGTCTTGCATGGCTCTCGCGGCGCCGGGTCGGACGGGCTCGACCGGCCGTCAGCGTCCGCGCGTCTCCAGCCAGCTGCGGATCGCCCAGATCTCGTCGCGCGGCAGCACGCCGTCCCAGGCCGGCATGTGCTCGATGCCGACGCGCTTCTTGCCGAGCAGCACCGACTCGAGGAAGTAGGCATCGTTGTCGCGCCGGCAGGTCTCGCGCAGCGGGCCGGGATCGAGCTTGCGGCAGTAGGCGTCGAGTCGCCGCAGGTCCGGCCCGCCGGCCGGGAAGGCCGCGGCATCGACGCCGTGGCAGCGCGCGCAGTTGGCGTTGAATGCCGCCTGCCCCGCCGCGATCGCGGCCGGGTCGCCGCGACGCGGGTTCTGCTCGACGGGCGCCCGCGCCGCATCGGCCAGACAGTCCATCGCCGCGCCGGCCAGCAGCGCCGCCGCGAGCGCGCCGCGCCAGCTCCACGCCAGCCCGCCGGCCCTCGCCTCATTCCGCCGGACAGCCATCGCAACCCTCGGTGAACGCATCGGGAAAGATCGTGAAGCGCAGCTTCGCGCCCGCCAGCCGCGCGCGGGCGAGGTTGGCGGCGTTGAACTTGGCTTCCTGCAGATCGGCGTCGCGCAGGTCGGCGCCGGTGAACCAGGCGTAGTGCGCGCGCACCGCCTCGAAATTGCTCGCGCGCAGGTCGGCCCCGCTGAAATCGGCGCGGAAGGCCCGCGCGAGTTCGAGGTTGGCGCCGACCAGCATCGTGCCGCGCAGCGACGCGCCCGACAGGTTGGCCATCTCCAGCCGCGCGCCGCTCAGGTCGGCGCCGTCGAGATTGGCGCCCGCCAGATTGGCGACGCGCAGGTCGGCCCGCGCCAGCTTCGCGCCGCGCAGGTCGGCGCCCGCGAGGTCGCGCGCCGACAGATCGGCATGGCGCAGATCGGCGCCGGCGCAGCGCGCATGCGGCCAGATGTGGCAGTCGCCGAAGACGAGCGGCGGGCGGAATTCCGCCGCGCCGTCATCGCCGGCAGCCGCCCCCGCCTGTACCACCGCGTGCCCGGCCGGCGACACGCCGTCGGTGACGGACGCCGCCGACGCCGGACCGGCCGCGAGCGCGACCAGCAAGGCAGTCGTCGCCCTCACTTGCCCGCCATGTCCTTCGGCAGCCTGAACACCCAGTACGAGCCGCCCTGCTGGAGCTGCTTGGTGAGCTGGGCCATGTCGCCGCCCCACAGCGGCACCGCGCCGCCGTAGCCGCTGTGGATGCCGACGTACTGCTCGCCGTCCTGTTCCCAGGTGATCGGCGCGGCGACGATGCCGGCGCCGGTGTTGAACTTCCACAGCTCCCTGCCCGTCTTCGCGTCCAGCGCCTTGAGATAGCCGTCGCCGGTGCCGGTGAAGATCAGTCCGCCCGCGGTCGCCAGCGTGCCGGCCCACATCGGGAACTTCTCCTTGTTCTTCCACAGCACCTTGCCGGTCTTCGGGTCGAGCGCCTCGATCACGCCGACGTGGTCGTCGAACAGCTTCTTGATGCGGAAGCCCTGGCCCAGATAGGCCGAGCCGGCCTTGTAGGTGACGTTCTCGGTCCAGTAGTCCTCGGCCCATTCGTTGCCGGCGATGTAGAACAGGCCGGTGTCGGGGCTGTAGGACATCGGGTTCCAGTTCTTCGCGCCGAGGAAGGGCGGCGAGATGAACCTGGCCTCGCCCTTCTCGGCGCCGTCCTTCGGCAGCGGCGGGCGCAGCGAGGGCTCGGCCTCGATCGGCTTGCCGGTCTTGACGTCGAAGCCACTGGCCCAGTTGATGCCATCCACGAAGGGGAAGGCCGCGAGCAGCGCCGTCGGCTTGTTGGGATAGCCGGCCCCGGTCGCGAGCTTGCTGCGGTCGGTCACGAAGAAGAAGCCGTTGCGGTCGGCATGCGCGCCGGCCTTGACCAGCTTGCCGGTGGCCGGATCGGTGTACTCGAACAGCACGATCTCGTTGTTGCCCGAGAAGTCCCAGGCGTCGTTGGGCGTGTGCTGGTAGAAGCCCTTCAGCTCGCCGGTCGAGGGATCGACATAGGCCTGGCCCGAGGTGAACAGGCTTTCCCAGTTGCGCGGGTCATCGCCCTTCTTCGTGCGGGCCCAGGTGTTCCAAGGCGCCGGATTGCCGGCGCCGACCACGATCATGTTGTTCTCGACATCGAAGGACGCCGACTGCCAGGGCGCGCCGCCGCCATGGCTCCAGGCCTCGACCTTGCCGGTGGGCGAGCTGGCGTCGTCGGGCCAGGACGGCGCCTTCGGGTCGCCGGTCGGCGTGCTGTCCTTGCCGTTGAGGCGCCCCATGTGGCCCTCGACGAAGGGGCGCATCCAGACCTCGTCGCCGGTATCCGGATCGCGCGCGTACAGCCGGCCGACCACGCCGAATTCATCGCCCGAGCTGCCGTGGATGAGCAGCACCCGGCCCGTGACCTTGTCCTTCACCAGCGTCGGCGCGCCGCTCATCGTGTAGCCGACCTTGTGGTCCTCGAACTTCTCCTTCCACACGACCTTGCCGGTGTCCTTGTCGAGGGCAACGATGCCCGCGTCGAGCGTGCCGAAGAACACCTTGTCGCCGTAGATCGCGGCGCCCCGGTTCACCACGTCGCAGCAGGGGCGGATGTCGTCGGGCAGTCGGTGCTCGTATTCCCACTTCTTCTGGCCGGTGCGGGCGTCGAGCGCGTAGATGCGCGAGTACGAGGCCGTCACGTACACCGTGCCGTCATGCACCAGGGCCTGGCCCTCCTGGCCGCGCTGCTTCTCGCCGCCGAAGCTGAAGCTCCAGGCCGGCGTCAGCCACCTGACCGTCTGCGCGTTCAGCTTCCTGAGCGGGCTGAAGCGCTGGGCCTTCACGCCCATGCCGTACTGGAGCACGTCGCCGGGGGTGGCCGCGTCGTTGGCGATGTCGTCCCAGGTCACCGGCTTGCCGGCGGCATGGGCCTGGGCGGCAAGGCCGGCGGCGATGGCGACAGTCAGCGCGCGCAGCGCATGGCCGGCGATACGGCGCGTCGTCGGGAAGGTCATTGGCTTGTCTCCGTTCTGGATATGGATTGGTGGCCCGCCTTTGCTCCGGCGGGCGTCAATCCAGTGTAGGAAACGCAATCGGCAATTCGCCCGGGACGACCTCCCGGCAAAGGCGGGAGTTTTTCCCGGGTGGCCAATGCAGGGCTCGCGCACACTGCGATTGCGCATGGGAGAAACGAATTGCCCGCGATCTGTTGCAGATTTGGGCAGTGCGCTTCTCCTACCTCCAGGGTCCGCGCCGACCCGATTCCAGGCGGTGGCCAGTGCCACCGCTTTTTTTTTGCGCGCGCGGCGTGGCATCGGCCAGACACCGCAGAAAGAGGGCGAATACGGCAAATGCCCACGGCAACGCATGCGTCGCCGGCACCGACATTTCGCCTTCGTGACCGCCGATTCGCGATTGCGGCAGTAATTGCGGGAATTCTTCCCGAGCGAATTGCGGGATTACCCGCTTGCACCACCGAACCCGATTGCGCGATCGAATCCCGCAATCTCGATTCCGGCAATCCCGGCCCATCGCCGGGCGGGAAGGATTCCCGACTTTTGCATTCCGGCCCGATTGCCCGGCATTTCGGTACGGCGATTGCGCCATTTCCCGCATCGTTTCAGCGGGAGACAGCAATGGGAGATTTGCGGCGACGATTGACCTGGCAGCTCGCGGGCTTTCACGCGGCGCTGCTGGCGGGCGTGCTGGCGGCGTCGGTGGTCAATCTCGATGCCGACGCGCGCGAGGAGCTGCGCGCGGCGAACGACCTGGCACGGGTGGTGGCGGCCGCCGCGCGGACAGACGCGCTGGCCGGCTTGCGCGCGGACACGCATGCCGCCACGCGGCCGGTCGGGGCGACCGGCCACGCCGACCACGCTGCCGCCGCCGTCCACGCCCGAAACACGCCGGGCCTCGCCGACCACCCGGCCGACCGGCCCCTGCCAGACCTGCTGGCCGACACCCGATCGCGCCATCTGGCGCTGCGCCTCGAACCCCGCACCGCGGACCACGACGCCGCGATCGCGGTCGGCGACCACCGCCTGCCCGCCGGCGACCATTGGCTCGTGCTGCGTCCCGACGGCGCCGGCGAGCGCGCCGAAAAGCTGCGCGACGCCGCGCGCCTGCTGCTGCCGCTGCTGCTCGTGTCGGTTGCCACCGTGCTGGCGGCACGCGCCGCCGTCGGCCGCGCGCTCATGCCGGTACGCGAACTCGTCGCCGGCCTCGCCCGGCTCGAACGCGGCGAACGCGCCGCCGTGCTGCCGCGCTTCGACCTGCCCGAATTCGCGCGCGTGGCCGAGGCGATCGACCGGCTCGCGCGCCACCTCGACACCGCCCGTGCCGCCGAGCAGCACCTGACCCGGCGCCTCATCGAGACCCAGGACGCCGAGCGCCGCGCCCTCGCGCGCGACCTGCACGACGAACTCGGGCAGTCGCTCACCGCCGTCGGCCTGGCCGCCGGCTATCTCGCGCGCCATCCCGACGCCGGCCCGGCCCGCGTGCGCGAATGCGCCGACGAGATCTCCGGCGAAGTGCGCCGCTTGCACGGCCAGCTGCGCTCGATGCTCGCGCGGCTGCGGCCGCACGGGCTGGAAGGGCTCGGCCTCGCCGCCGCGCTCGACGAGCTGGTCGAGGGCTTCGCGCGGCGGCCTCGGGGGCCGCGCATCACGCACCGGCTGCCGATGGTGCTGCCGCCGCTCGAACCGGCGGCGGCGCTGGCGCTGTTCCGGCTCGTGCAGGAGGCGCTCACGAACGTGCTGCGCCATGCCGGCGCGCGCCGGGTGAAGGTCGCGCTCGACGTGCGCGGCGATCTGGTCGAGGCCAGCGTCGAGGACGACGGCGGCGGCCGCGCCGAGCATGTGCTGCGCGCCGCCAGCAGCGGCGTGACCGGCATGCGCGAACGGCTGGCGATGGCGGGTGGCAGCCTCGGCCTGCTCGACCTCGCGCCGCGCGGGCTGAAGGTGATCGGACGGGTGCCGCGCGCGCCGGGCGACGCGGCGGCGGCCGGCGCGCCGGAGCGGACGCCGGCGTCCGTTGCCGTCGAGGCCGGCGTGATGGATGCCGCCGGCCCGCGCTCCGGAGCCGCATCGTGATCCGCCTGATGCTGGTCGACGACCACGCCGTCGTGCGCGCCGGCTACCGCCGTCTGCTCGACGCCGAAAGCTGGTGCCGTGTCGTCGCCGAAGCGGCCGACGGCGACGAGGCCTATGCGCGCCTGCTCGACGGCGGCATCGACGTGGCGATCGTGGACCTGTCGCTGCGCGGCGGCAGCGGCCTCGACGCGATCCGCCGCATGCTCGCGCGCGAGCCCGCGCTGCGCGTGCTGGTGCTGTCGATGCACGACGGCGCAAGCCATGCCACCCAGGCGCTGCGCGCCGGCGCGCTCGGCTACATGACCAAGCGCAGCGAGCCCGAGGCCATCTTCGATGCGATCCGGGGCGTGGCGCTCGGTCGCCGCATGCTCGCCGCCGAGATCGCGCAAACGCTTGCACGCGCCGCCATCGATGGCGACGACCTCGCGAGCCGGCTCACGCTGCGCGAGTTCGAGGTGCTGCGTCTGCTCGCCGCCGGCGAACCCTCGGCGCGCGTGGCCGACCTGCTGCACCTCAGCCCGAAGACCGTGCTCAACCACCTCTCGGCGATCCGCCAGAAGCTCGGCGCGCAGAGCGATCTGCACCTGTTCCGCATCGCCGCAAGCCACGGGCTGGTCGAGCCGGTGGCCGGCGGTTGAGGCGCGGCCGGCCGCGCCAATGAAAAAGGCGGCCGAAGCCGCCTCATCCGCGCCGGGTCAGGCCCGGCCCTGCCGCGAGCCGCCTCAATGCAGATGCATCGGCGCCGGCTCCGCGTCCTCGGGCAGCTCGGCGCGCACCAGCTCGCCGGTCGCGCTCGGGAACAGCGGGTCGCCGTACTCCTCGCTGAATTCGAGCGGAAAGCGGTGTTCGTGCTCGACGATGCGCGTCACGCCCAGGCCAGTGAGGAGGGCACGGATCTGCTCCGGGCCTTCGTCTAGATCGGTGTCGCTCAGCACCGGCCAGACCACGCCGTGGAAGATCTCCTCGCTGCGGCCGACCGTCAGGCCGATGCGGTACTCGATGAGCTGGCCCTCGTGGAAGGGGCCGAACGAGGCCGTCAGCCCGGCCGGCTCGGCATTGAGCATCGCGCCGAGAAACTCGACGCCCGAGCGCAGGTAGAAGGCACGCGCGGTCTGGTCCACGCGACGCAGCGTCGAGTAGTAGGCACCCGGCGGCATCAGCTCGAACTGGCAGCCGACCAGCATCGGCGCGAGCGCGCCGTGGCCCTGCTCGGCCCAGGCCTGCGCGCTGGCCTCGATGGTCACGTCCTCGCCCTGGTAAACGAACATGGCCGTGCCCTTGGGCACCGCGACCGCGCCGATCACGTAGCGCGCATCGCTCACGAAGTCGATGGCCTCGGGAATCTGGTCGGCGCGCGGCGCGTGGCGGCCCTCGCCGAGCGCCGCCGCGAACAGCGCGCGAGCGAGCGTGACTTCCTGGGCATAGGAGCCGGGCAACTGGTCGGGCGTGTAGAGACGGTCGGACAGCGCGATGCGCGCGCCGGGCGCGAACACATGGGCGCCGAGCTGGATGCGCAGCGCGTCGAGATCGGCGTCGCGCAGCTTGCCGCTCGGGATGCGGCCGCGCGACCACGCGAGCGCCGGCGCGAGGAAGAGCAGACAGTCGTGCTCGGCACCGTCATGCGCGAGGATGCCGCTCTCGACCGCGCACTCGACCGCGTCGGCCAGGATGTCGTAGGCGCGCGGATTGGTCTGGCTCAGGCGTTCGAGCGAATTCTCGATGGTGTGCATGCCCACGTTGGTGAGCAGCGGCTTGATCGCCTCGGCGAGGCGGGCGTCCCACCACTGGTCCTCGATGCGGCTGCCGGCGGCCGACGCGGCCGTGGCGAGGCGCACGAGAAGGCCGCTTCCACGGCCCGCGCCCGAACGGTCGTTGCGTCGTAAACGTCTCATGTCTCTGGGTCTCCGTTAGGGGCAAGGCATGGTAACCCAGCCCCTCCGGCCCGAAAGATCAGGCATTTACGGCCTTTCGCACGGGACGTGCGCTCCGGTATGGCGAGACCCGCGGCGCGACATCGCCCGCCTTGCCGCCGCCCCGCACGGCGCCGCGCGGGACCGACGACCGCAGCCGCCGGCTCAGCCGTTGACGACCTCGCCGCCATTCGGATGCAGCACCTGCCCGGTCATGTACGACGCCTGCGCCGACGCGAGGAACACGTAGCACGGCGCCACTTCCTCGGGCTGGCCGGGCCGGCCGAGCGGCACCTTCTTGCCGAACTCCGCCACCTGCTCCTCGCTGAACGTGGACGGAATGAGCGGCGTCCAGATCGGCCCCGGCGCGACCGCGTTCACGCGGATGCCGCGTTGCGCGAGCTGGCCCGCGAGCGAGCGCGTGAAGCCGACGATCGCGCCCTTGGTCGCCGCGTAGTCAACCAGGTGCGGGCTGCCGCGATAGGCCGTGACCGACGTCGTGTTGACGATCGCCGCGCCCTCCTTCAGATGCGGCAGCGCGGCGCGCGTGAGGTTGAACATGCCGAAGACGTTGGTGCGGAAGGTGTGCTCGACCTGATCGGCTGACACATCCTCGAAGCGTTCCTGCGGATGCTGCTCGGCGGCGTTGTTGACGAGGATGTCGAGCTGGCCGAAGGCGTCGATCGCGGTCTGCACCGCGTTCTCGGCCACGCCGGGCTGGCCGATGTCGCCGGCCACCAGCTCGCACTTGCCGCCCTCGGCGGCGCAGAGTGCGCGGGTTTCCTCGGCGTCGTTCTGCTCGTCGAGATAGGCGATCACCACTTTCGCGCCCTCGCGCGCGAAGGCCACCGCCACCGCGCGGCCGATGCCGCTGTCGCCGCCCGTGATGAGCGCGACCTTGTCCTTCAGCAGCCCGCTGCCGCCGACCTTGTCCTGGCCCAGCACGCGCGGCGGCGGCGTCATGTCGGCCTCGATGCCGGGCTGGCGCGGCTGGTGCTGGGGCGGGATGTCCTTCACTTCGTCCGGCATGAATCTCTCCTTCTGGACTGCCGCGCGATCGGGATCGGCGGCGGAGATTCAGGATGGGAAGGCGCCAGAGCGACGGCTGCCGGTCGGGCGCAGCACGCCGCGTGCGATTGCGCCGTCAGCCATGTCGGCGCGGCGGAAACGCATGTCGGTGCCGGACGGGACGGACAGGCATGCCGGTGCCGGCGTTCAGCCCGTCTCGAAGGCCGAGCGCAAGGTCACGCGCACGAGGCAGCCGGGCAGCCGGCGCTCGTCGTCGCTGGCGCCTTCGCGGAAGGCCGGCGCGCGCGGGTTGAAGCTGAGGATGACCTCGGCGCCATGCTGGGCCGCGATCTCGCGCACGATCGCGAGGCCCAGCCCCGAGCCGTCCTGGCCCGAGCCGAGCACGCGGTAGAAGCGCTCGAACACCAGCGGCCGCTCGTGCTCGGCCACGCCCGGGCCGGTGTCTTCCACTTCCAGCGTGACGAGGCCGCCGTTCGATTCGATGCGCACCGTCACCGCGCCGCCGCCGGGCGTGTAGCGCAGCGCGTTGTCCACGAGGTTCTTGACCAGCTCGGCCAGCATGATCGGCATGCCGAGCACGGGCACCGGCTCGTCGGGCGCCTCGAGGCCGAGGTCGATGCGCTTGTCGAGCGCGCGCTCGAACATGTCGCTCACCACGTCGCGCGCGAGGCCGACGAGTTCCACCGATTCGAGCGGCGGTGCCTGCACCGTCTGCGCCTCGGCGCGCGCGAGCGCGAGCAGCTGGTTGATGAGGCGGGTCGCGCGCTCGGTGCTGTCGGCCACGTTGTGCAGGCGGCGCCGCAGCTCGGCGGGGTCGTGCTCGCGCAGGGCCAGCTCGGCCTGGGTGCGCAGGCCGGCGAGCGGTGTCTTCATCTGGTGGGCTGCGTCGGCGATGAAACGGCGCTGGCGGCTGACGGTGGTGTCGAGCCGCGCGAGCAGGTCGTTGAACGACTCGATCAGCGGCAGCAGCTCCTCGGGCGCGTCATTGGGGTTGATCGGGCTGAGGTCGTCGGGCGCGCGGGCGCGGATGCGGCGCTGCAACTGGTTGAGCGGCAGGATGCCGCGCGACAGGCCGGCCCACACCAGCAGCACCGCGATCGGCAGGATGAGGAACTGCGGAAGGATCACGCCCTTGACGATCTCGCTGGCGAGCGCGGCGCGCTTTTCGAGCGTCTCGGCCACCTGCACGAGCACGGGCGCGTCGGCGGTTTCCTCCGCGCCGCCATACACGCTCGGGTCGAGATAGAGCGAGGCGACGCGCAGCTGGTCGTCGCCCATGGTCTCGGGCCGGAAACGGACGATGCCGCGCACGGTCATCTCGTCCTCCACCTGCACGCCGGGCGGGAACGGCGGCGGCAGGTCCTTGTTGCCGCTCAGCACCTGGCCGTCGGCGCTCCACACTTGGTAGTACACGCCGGCCGCGTCGTCGGCATGCAGGATTTCGCGCGCCGCCTCGGTGAAATCGAACACCATGCGAGCGTCGCGCACCTGCACCTGCTGCGCGAGCGTGCGCACGGTGGCTTCGAGCGCGCGGTCGAAGGGCGTGTTGGCGATGCTCTGCGCGACGAGATAGGTGACCGCGATCGACATCGGCCACAGCAGCAGCAGCGGCGCGAGCATCCAGTCGAGGATCTCGCCGAACAGCGAATACGGCGCCGCCTGGGGATGCGGGTCGGCCTCGTCGGCGGGCGACGGCGCGGGACGGACGAACACATCCTCGGGCATGCCGAGCGCCACCGGCGGCTGGGCGATCACCGCCGCGTAGGCACCGGTCACGCCGAGCGGATCGGCCGGCGGCGGGGCGGGATCGGGCTCGGGAGCATCGCCGTGCAGGCCCGCGCCATGCGAGGCCGCAGCGTGCGGGCCGGCACCGTGCAGGCTGGCACCGCCAGCCGACGCCGCGCCGCGCGCAGATGCCTGCGCCGCTTCGGCGTTCGCCGCCGGATCGCCGCCGACGGCAAGAATGGCGGCCTCGCCCGAGGTCGCGCGGCGCCAGACGCGGCGCCAGGAACGCTCGGTCATCAGGCGGCCGGCTGGGATTGCGGCGGCTCGGTCGGCTCGACCCACTTCTCGAGGCAGTAGCCGAGGCCGCGCACGGTGATGATGCGCACGCCGCCCGCCTCGATCTTCTTGCGCAGCCGGTGCACGTACACCTCGATCGCGTTGTTCGACACCTCTTCGCCCCATTCGCAGAGCTGATCGACGAACTGCTCCTTGCTCACGAGCCGGCCGGTGCGTTGCAGCAGCACTTCGAGAATGCCCAGCTCGCGCGCCGACAGTTCCAGCGGCTGTTCGTTGAGGTAGGCCATCCGCCCGACCGAGTCAAAGGAGAGCGGGCCGTGCTTGAGCAGCGTCGGACCGCCGCCCACGCCGCGCCGCACGAGGGCGCGCACGCGCGCTTCCAGCTCGCTCAGCGCGAAGGGCTTGGCCATGTAGTCGTCGGCGCCGAGGTCGAGGCCGCGCACGCGGTCTTCCACCGAATCGGCCGCCGTCAGGATGAGCACCGGCAGCCGCGAATTGCGCGCGCGCAGACGGCGCAGCACTTCGAGGCCGGGCATCTTGGGCAGGCCGAGGTCGAGGATGAGCAGGTCATAGCTCTGCGACGCGAGCACGGCGTCGGCCTGGGCGCCGTTCTTGAACACGTCCACCGCGAAGCCGCTCTGGCGCAGCGTCGATTGCAGGCCGTCGGCAAGGGTGTTGTCGTCTTCCGCGATGAGGATGCGCATGGCTTCGATCTCCCTGCTGTTTGTTGTGGGCGTGTGGGCCGGTGTCGAAAGGATCCGCAGCTGGCGCTCGGGGGCGGCGGGCCGGCGGCCGGGCGTCCGTGGACGGCACCGGCGGCCCGTCGCGCCGCGCGGCGGCGTCAGGTATTGGCGTCGTTGATCGCGTCGCGCGTGGCCTTGGCGGCGATGCGCGCGGCGGCACCGAAGTCTTCGCCCTTGCCCGCGTACAGGATGGCGCGCGAGCTGCTGATGATCATCCCCGTACCCCCCGCGGTGCGACCAGCCTTGACGGTGGCGATCACGTCGCCGCCTTGGGCGCCGATGCCCGGAATCAGCAGCGGCATGTCGCCGACGATCTCGCGCACCCTGGCCAGCTCGGCCGGGAAGGTCGCGCCCACGACGAGACCGCAGTTGCCGTTGGCATTCCACTTCTCGGCCACGAGTCGCGCGACGTGCTGGTAGAGCGGCTGGCCGCCGCAATCGAGGAATTGCAGATCGCTGCCGCCGGCATTCGAGGTGCGGCACAGGATGATCACGCCCTTGTCGGCATGGTCGGCATAGGGCTTGACCGAGTCGGCGCCAAGATAGGGATTGACCGTGACCGCGTCGGCCCGGTAGCGCTCGAAGGCTTCACGCGCGTAGTACTCGGCGGTGCTGCCGATGTCGCCGCGCTTGGCGTCGAGGATGACGGGGATGCCGGGGTGGGCGTTGTGGATGTAGTCGATCAGTTCTTCGAGCACCTCTTCGGCGCCCTGGGCGGCGAAGTGCGCGAACTGCGGCTTGAAGGCGCAGGCGTAATCGGCGGTGGCATCGACGATGACGCGGCAGAACTGGAACAGCGCGTCATTGCGCGGCAGGTGCGCGGGGATGCGGTGCGGGTCGGGATCGATGCCCACGCAGAGCATCGTGTTCGCATTGGTCCAGCGCGAGCGCAGGAGGGTGTTGAAACTCATGGGGCGGTTCCGGTCGCTTGCCAAACCCGCGAGTTTAGGCGGTTCGGCAGCGCTGCCCGTATTCGGGTGAGGCAGGACTCGCGCGCTCGGCGGCCGCCTCGCGGTCTTGCGCGCCGTCCGGCGGCAGACAGGCCGGCACCGTTCAGGCCACGCGCACGAGCCGCAGCGCGTCGAAGGGCCGGGGCGGCACGGCAGGCGTGGCGACCGCCCGGCCATTGAGTTCTCGCAGCGCGGCGAGCAGATCGGCCAGATCGACATGCGAGATCGGGCCCTGTCGCGCGTCGAGCATCTCGACCAGCGCAAGTGCCTGCTCGGCAAGCACGCGTTCCTGATGGGTCATCGGGTTCTCCGGTGAGCAAATGCCAGCCGCATTCAATCCCGGAAGCCGCGAAAGTTCCCGGCCCGAATGTAAAAAAAGCCCGCCGGGATAACCCGACGGGCCTTTTCGAGCACTGGCGCGCGCCGCTTGTGGCGTCGCGCGCCGGCTGGACATTACATGTCCATGCCCATGCCGCCCATGCCACCGGGCATGGCGGGCGCCGGCTTGTCTTCGGCCAGTTCGGCGACCATCGCATCGGTGGTCAGGATCAGACCGGCGACCGACGCGGCGTTCTGCAGCGCCGAGCGGGTGACCTTGGCCGGGTCCAGAACGCCCAGCTCGACGAGGTCGCCGTAGCTGCCGTTCGAGGCGTTGTAGCCGTAGTTGCCCGTGCCTTCGAGCACCTTGTTGATGACGACGCTGGGCTCGTCACCGGCGTTGGCGACGATCTGGCGCAGGGGCTCTTCGACCGACCGCAGGACGATCTTGATGCCGGCGTCCTGGTCGTGGTTGTCGCCCTTGATGTCCTTGACCGCGGCGCGGGCGCGCAGCAGCGCGACGCCGCCGCCAGGCACGACGCCTTCTTCGACAGCAGCACGGGTGGCGTGCAGCGCATCTTCGACGCGGGCCTTCTTTTCCTTCATTTCGACTTCGGTCGCGGCGCCGACGCGGATGACCGCAACACCGCCCGCCAGCTTGGCGACGCGCTCTTGCAGCTTTTCACGGTCGTAGTCGCTGGTCGACTCTTCGATCTGGGCGCGGATCTGCTTGACGCGCGCTTCGATGTTCTTGCCGTCGCCGTTGCCGTCGATGATCGTGGTGTTTTCCTTGCCGATCTCGACACGCTTGGCCTGGCCGAGGTCGTTCAGCGTGGCCTTTTCGAGCGTCAGGCCGACTTCTTCGGCGATGACCGCGCCGCCCGTCAGGATGGCGATGTCTTCGAGGATGGCCTTGCGACGGTCACCGAAGCCCGGCGCCTTGACGGCAACGGTCTTGAGGATGCCGCGGATGTTGTTCACCACCAGCGTGGCGAGCGCTTCGCCTTCGATGTCTTCCGCGATGATCAGCAGCGGACGACCGGCCTTGGCAACCTGTTCCAGCACCGGCAGCAGATCGCGGATGTTCGAGATCTTCTTGTCGTGCAGCAGGATGAAGGGGTTGTCGAGCGCGGCGATCTGCTTCTCGGGGTTGTTGATGAAGTACGGGGACAGGTAGCCGCGGTCGAACTGCATGCCCTCGACGACGTCGAGTTCGTTGTTCAGCGACTTGCCGTCTTCGACGGTGATGACGCCTTCCTTGCCGACCTTTTCCATCGCGTCGGCGATGATCTGGCCGATGTCGGTGTCGCTGTTGGCCGAGATCGAGCCGACCTGGGCGATTTCCTTCGACGTCGTGGTCGGCTTCGAGATGCTCTTCAGCTCGGTCACGATGGCGGCGACGGCCTTGTCGATGCCGCGCTTAAGGTCGGTCGGGTTGAAGCCGGCGGCCACGTACTTGAAGCCTTCGCGGACGATGGCTTGCGCCAGCACGGTCGCGGTCGTGGTGCCGTCACCGGCGTTGTCGCTGGTCTTGCTGGCGACTTCCTTCACGAGCTGGGCGCCCATGTTCTCGAACTTGTCCTTGAGTTCGATTTCCTTGGCGACCGACACGCCGTCCTTGGTCACGGTCGGGGCGCCGAACGAGCGCTCGAGCACGACGTTGCGACCCTTCGGGCCCAGGGTGACCTTGACCGCATTGGCCAGGACGTTGACACCGTTGACGATCTTCGCGCGGGCGTCGTCAGCGAACAGGACTTGCTTGGCTGCCATGTTTGATTACCTCTGAATTCGGGATGAACTGACTGGACCGAAGCGTGATTACGCTTCGACGACGGCGAAGAGGTCTTCCTCGCGCATGACCAGCACTTCCTTGCCGTCGATCTTGACGGTCTGGCCGGCGTACTTGCCGAACAGGACGCGGTCGCCGACCTTGACCTGCAGGGCGATGACTTCGCCCTTGTCGTTCTTCTTGCCCGGGCCGACGGCGAGGACTTCGCCCTGGTCCGGCTTCTCGGCAGCCGTATCCGGCAGGACGATGCCCGAGGCGGTCTTGGTTTCGTTGTCGAGGCGCTTGACGATCACGCGATCGTGCAGGGGACGAAGGTTCATTCGAATCGCTCCTTGAATGCTGTGGTGTTGGCCACTTCAGATGTGCTTGCCGGCGGCGCTCGACGCGCCTGCCGGCGGGTGCCCGCTCGGCGGCGGGCTTGGGAATGAGCCGCGTGACGGTCGGATTCGAGTCCGCGTCATGCGTTTAGCACTCACCCCCGGCGAGTGCTAATAATAGGGACGGGCCTCGCGCATTTCAAGGCGGGTCTGTGCCGGTTTTTTCGAGGCTGTGGCAATCGGCGATTTCGGGCGGTCGGGCCGCGATCTTCAGACCGGGCCGAACAGCCGGTCGACCGCGCGGCGGATGCCGCCGTAGCCGGTGCAGCGGCACAGGTTGCCGCCGCAGGCCGCGACCGCCGTCGCGGCGTCGGGCCGGGGCGTGCGGCCATGCAACCAGGTCAGCATCATCACGAAGCCGGGCGTGCAATAGCCGCATTGCAGGCCGCCGCAGTCGGCCAGCGCCGCGCGCACCGGCTCGCTGCAGGCGTCGGCGGCCACCGACTCGATCGTGCGGACCCGTCGGCCGGCGAGCTGCCAGGCCATGACCAGGCAGGCATTGACCGGCTCGTCGTCGAGCCAGACCAGGCAGGCGCCGCAGCGGCCGATATCGCAGCCGCGCTTGGTGCCGGTGTGGCCGAGGCGTTCGCGCAGCAGGTCGAGCAGGCGCTCGGAGGGTTCGCAGCTCAGCCGCACGGCCGCGCCGTCGAGGTGGAAGTCGATGTCGATCATGGCTGGGTGTCGAGATGGTCGAGCACGGCGTCGGGCTCGATCGGCAGGCGGGTGATGTCGAGCCCGATCGCGGCGCGGACGGCGTTCGCGATCGCCGGCACGGCGATGTTCACGCCGATCTCGCCGGCGCCGCGCGGGCCATGGTCGTCGCCGGGCATGAGGTTCTCGACCGCGATCAGCTCGCAGTCGGGCGCGTCGGCGAAACCCGGCACGAGATAGCCGTCGAGGTTGCGCGCGAGATAACGCCCGGCCCGCATCGGCAGCCGCTCGACGGTCGCGAGCCCCTGCCCCATGACCGCGCCGCCTTCCATCTGGCCGAGCAGGCCCTGCGCCGAGACGACCGGCCCGAGCGCCGCCGTCATGACGATGCGCCGCACCGCGACCGCGCCGGTCCAGCTGTCGACCTCGACCTCGGCAAGCGCGGCGCTGGCGCCGAACAGGTAGTGCGCGCCCGGCAGGTCGGTGGGCGTGAGTTCCTCCTCGACGACGACCTCGCAGACCGGCAGCGCGCCGGGCGCGGCGACGCGCGCGAGGTCGGCATAGCCGATCACGTGCCGGCCGCAGGCGTCGACGAGGCCGCCCGCGCCGGGCCTCGGCAGCGCCGCCGCGTCGGGCGCGAGCGCGCCGCCTTCGACCTGGCCGCCTTCGATCTGGCCGCCTTCGACCTGGCCGCCTTCCACCGCCGCGCCCCGAAGCGATCCGGCGTCGACCGCGCCGGCTTCGACCGCGAGCGCGCGCAGCCGCGCGACGAAGCCGGGCGCCGCCAGCTCGACCGCGCGGCGGACCATCGTCGTCGAGCGCGAGGCCGAGGCGGCGCCGGAATCGGGGCCGAGCGCCGTGTCGCCGAGCACCGGGCGCACATCGGACGGCGCGCAGCCGACGCCACGCGCGACTTCCGCGATGACCACGTCGAGCAGGTTCTGCCCCATCTCGACGAGCGTCGCGCGCAACTCGATGCGGCCATCGCCCGCGAGCGCGAGCGCGAGCCGCGCCCTGCCCGGCCCGCCGCGCCCGAAGGCGTCGCTGCGATGGACGAGCGCGAGGCCGACGCCCCGACGCCAGCGGGACGCAGGCACCGTCACCGGCATGCCGGTGGACCACGCCCGCCCGCCCGACACCTCGCCGGACGGCCGTGCCAGCCCCGCCGCGAGCGGATGCCGCGCGATCACGTCCAGCACGCGCGCCGGCCCGTCGAAGGGCGCGACGACCTGGCCGAGCGGCCCCGGCGCGTCGGCCGGCAGCAGGTTGCGGCGCCGGAACTCGACCGGATCGACGCCGGCCGCGCCCGCGAGCCGGTCGATCTGGCATTCGAGCGCGAACTGGGTCTGTACCGCGCCGAAGCCCCGGAAGGCGCCCGCGATGCCGTTGTTGGTGTAGGCCAGCCGCGCGTCGATGCCGACCGCGTCCCAGGCATAGGGCCCGACCGCATGCTCGGCCGCCGCGTCGAGCACCTCGGGGCCGTGGGTCGCGTAGGCGCCGGTGTCGGCGAGGATGTCGACGCGATGCAGGCGCAGCCGGCCGGCCGCGTCGCAGCCGCTGCGCATGCGGATGCGCATCGGATGGCGCTTGACACCGAGGTCGGTCGATTCGGCGCGCGACCAGCGCAGCCGCACCGCGCGGCCCGACTTCCAGGCCAGCAGCGCCGCGATCGGCTGCACCGTCAGCTCGTCCTTGCCGCCGTAGCTGCCGCCGACCGGCGAGCCGACCGCGCGCACGCGGGCCGGGTCGAGGCCGAGCATCGCGGCGATGACCTGGCGGTCGCGCTCGGGGTTCTGGCAGCCGAAGTAGAGCGCGAGTCCGCCGGCGCCGTCGGGCTCGGCGATGCCGCCTTCGGTTTCGAGATAGGCGTGCATCTGGCGCGGCGTGTCGTACACCTCGTCGATGACGAAGGCGCAGGCGGCCTCGGCCGCCGCGAGGTCGCCGCGCGCGTGATGCGCCGCGTGCAGCAGGTTGCCGCCGTCGTGCACGGCGGGCGCGTCGGCGGCGAGCGCGGCAGCCGCGTCGTCCACCACGGGCAGCGGCGCGTACTCGACGCGGATCAGCGCGAGCGCCGCGCGCGCGATGTCGGGCGTGTCGGCCGCGACCGCCGTGACCGGGTCGCCGATGCAGCGCACCTTGTCGTCGCACAGCGCCGGACGATCGACATGGCGCAGGCCGTAGCGCAGCGGGCCGGGCACGTCGGCGGCGGTCACGACCGCATGCACGCCGGGCAGCGCGCGCGCCGCCGACGTGTCGATCGCGACGATGCGCGCATGCGGATGCGGGCTGCCGAGAATGGCGCCGTGCAGCGCGCCCGGCGTGAGGCGGTCGCTCAGATAGCCGGCGCGGCCCGCGAGCTTGGCCTCGGCATCGGGGCGCGGCCGGCTGCGCGCCAGCAGGTCGGCGTGGCGGACGAGCTGGTGCGGGACGGCGAAGGAAGTGCCGGTTCCGGCTTCAGTGCCGCCATGGGCGCGAGCGGCGGCAGGGTTCCCGGCATTGCGATCCTCCGGCCCGGCGCCGACCGGATCGCCGTCCCCGGTCGTGGCCGGACGCGCGGCGTCGGCCGTCACCGCCCGCCCGAGATGCCCGAGCAGCAGCCTCACCGCCAGCCGCGCCCGCGCCGCGTCGCCGTCGAGATCGGCGCGCGCGGCGTCGAGCAGCGCGGCGCGCAGCCCCTCGCCCGCGCGCGCGACCGTCTCCACATCCGCGCCGGCCCGCGCGAGCCGGGCCTCGACGCGCGCAAGCCGCCGCGCCGGCAGGCCCGCCGCCGTCGCCGCGACGCGCCAGCCGCCCCGCCCGTCGCCGATGGCGCAGAACGCGAGCCGGCTCGGCGAGAAATCCGCGCGCAGCCCGACCTTCTCGAACACCGCCCACTCGCCCGCGCGCCGGGCCGCCACGCGCAGCGCGACGATCAGCGGCAGCACCGGCCGCGCGAGCACCTCCGCCAGCGGCAGGCAGCCGCCATCGGCCAGCTCGGCCTCGGCGTCGAGCGCGAGCAGCACAGCGAGCGTGTCGCCCTGGCGCCAGCCGACATTGCCGCCGAGCGTCGCGAGATGGCGCACGCCGGTCGCGCCGAGGCTCGCGCAGGCGCGCGCCAGCAGCGGCGCCTCGTCGCGCACGAGCGCATCGCGGCGCAAGGCTTCGAGCCGCGTCGCCGCGCCGATGCGCAGCACCGGGCCGTCGGGCGTCGCCAGTCTTGCAATCCCTTGCAAGGCCGCGAGGCCGGCGACCGCGACCAGCGGCAGCGGCGCCCGCGCGCCCTCGCCCCAGGCCAGTTGCAGCGCCGTGCCGCCGGCGATGAAGGCCGCGCCGGCCCCGAGCCGCGCGCGTGCCGCCTCGGCCTCGGCCGGCGTCGCCGGCAGGACGAAGCCGCCGGCCTCGTCCGCGATGCCGGCCGGGAGAAGTCCGCCGCTGTGCGCCATCGTCAGCGCGCCTGCCAGAAGCGGGCGTGCATCGCGACGATCGCGGGCAGCGCCTCGGGCACCGGGCCGATCACCTCGACCGGCTTCTGGCCGTGCGCGAACACCGTGCGCGCCGGTAGGTCCATGGTCGGGTTCTCGGCGTGGTTGCCGGTGTGGCCGAGCAGTTCGCGCTCGGTCATGCCGAACACGACGCGGCCGATGTTGGCCCAGTAGGCGGTGCCGGCGCACATGCAGCACGGCTCCACCGAGGTGTAGAGCGTGCAGCGCCAGAGGTAGTCGGGCGTGAAGTTGGTGGCCGCCACGCGCGCGAGCGTCGATTCGGCATGGTTGACCGTGTCGATGTTGCATTGCTCCAGCAGCACGGTCTCGTGGTCGGGCGCGACGAGGATGGCGCCGAACGGATGGTGGCCGAGCGCAAGCGCGCGTTCGGCCACGGCATTGCAGCGCGCGAGGTGGCGCAGGATCTGCCCGGGGCTCGGCGCGCTGCGGTCGGCCGGCGGCGCGGCGGTTGCGGCACCGTCGTCGGCGGCGGGCGAAGGCATCGCCGCCGCGTCATCGATGTCTGGCGGATTCATCAGAGACTCCAGGGAAACAGCCGGCGCTGCAGCCAGCCCACGAGCGCGAACAGCGCAAGGCTGCACGCGACCAGCAGGCCGAGCGCCGCGAAGGCCACCGGCACCTTGAACGACGAGGTGGTGTAGAGGATCAGGTAGCCGAGCCCCTTCTCGGCGGCGACGAATTCGGCCACCACCGCGCCGATCACCGCGAGCGTGATCGCGACCTTCAGCGCCGAGAAGATGTGCGGCACCGCATGCGGCATGCGGATCTGCCAGTACTCGCGCGAACGCGGCGCACGCAGCGAGCGCGACAGCTCGACGAGTTCGGACGGCACCGAGGCCAGGCCGGTCGCAGTGGCGATCACCACCGGAAAGAAGGCGATCAGCGTCGTGATGACCACGCGCGGCAGCACGCCCGCGCCGAGCGTGACGACGATGATCGGCGCCACCGCCACGATCGGCGTGCTCTGGATCACGATGAGCCATGGCAGCAGCGTGCGCGACAGGAAGCGCGAGCCGGTGATGCCGATGGCGAGCGGCAGCGCCACCAGCACCGCGACGCCGTAGCCGAGCAGCGCGACCTGCAGGGTCGCCAGCGCATGCTCGGCCCAGCGCGCTAGCCCGATCTCCTGCGCCGCCGCGACGATCGCGCTCGGCGCCGGCAGCACGTAGGGCGCGATCGCCAGCAGGCGGCAGGCGGCCTCCCAGCCCGCGATCACCACGGCGAAGGCGAGCAGCGGCGCGAGCCGGTCGGCGAGCTTGATGAGCCTGTCCATCGGCCTACTCCGGCTTGCGCGTGAACACCTTCACGCGGATGTCGTTGGCGAGCGCGTGGAACACCGGATCAGCCAGCGTCGCGAGCGTGCGCGGCCGCGCGAGCGGCACGTCGATGATCTCGGCCACGCGGCCCGGCCGCGCGCTCATGACGACGATGCGGTCCGACAGCAGCAGCGCCTCCTGGATCGAATGCGTGACGAACACGACCGTCTTCGGCCGCTCGCTCCACAGGCGCAGCAGCTCGAAGCTCATCTCGTCGCGGGTAAGCGCGTCGAGCGCCGAGAACGGCTCGTCCATGAGCAGGATGTCGGGGTCGTGCAGCAGCGAGCGCGCGATCGCCACGCGCTGCTGCATGCCGCCCGACAGCTCGGCGGGCCGGCGCGTGGCGAAGTCGCCCAGGCCGATCATCGCGAGCAGCTCGCGCGCCCGCGCCTCGTCGCGCGCATCGACGCGCCCGTACTTGTGCTTCATCGGGAAGGTGATGTTGCCGAGCACGTCGAGCCAGGGCAGCAGCACGGGCTTCTGGAACACCATGCCGATCTCGTCGCGCGGCTCGGTCACTTCCATGCCGAAGATGCGCACGCTGCCCGCGCTCGGCCGGATCAGCCCGGCCACGAGCCGCAGCAGCGTGCTCTTGCCGCAGCCCGACGGGCCGATCACGGCGACGAACTCGTGCGGCCTGAGCGCGAGGTCCACGTCGGCGAGCGCGGTGACGGGGCGCCCGTCGCTCGCCGCGAAGCGCTGGCAGACGCCAGCCAGCTCGATCACGTTCCCGGTCATGCGGCCTCAGCGCGCGGCGAAGCTGCGGTCGACCAGCTTCTCGGGATCAACCTTAGCCGGCGCGTAGTTCATCGACTTGGCAACCCAGCCCCAGGTGGCGGCGAGCAGCTTGGGCTCGAAGGCGCCAAGGCCGTCGCGCTTGGACAGATCGTTCTGGATCAGCGGGATCGACGAGCGGAACTCGGCTTCGAGCACCGCCACGTCGCCCTCGGGCACGGCGGCCTTGAGATCGGCCGCGGCCTTGTCCGGATGCTGGACCGCGAAGTCGAGCGACTTGAGCGCGGCGCGCACGAAGCGCTTCACGACCTCAGGCTTTTCCTTGATGAGCTTGTCGCCCGCGAACACCGACCAGCCGTAGCCGTCGAGGCCGTAGGCCGACCACGGCAGCACCGCGAGTTCCTTGCCGGCCTGCCTAAGCACCGCCGCGAAGGCCGGCTGCACCGTGGTCCAGTTGATGGTGGCGTCCACCTTGCCCTGGGCCAGCATCGGCGCGAGCGCGCTCGGATCGACCTTGAGCAGCTTGACGCTCGCCGGATCGACGCCGTTGGCCTCCAGCACCACCGGCCAGAGCGCGTTCGACGACGAGAAGGTCGGCGTGGCGACGGTCTTGCCCGCGACCGACTTCAGGCTCGTGATGCCGGCGCCCTTGACGGTGAACAGCGCATCGGGCTGGCGCGAGTAGATCGACATCACCGCCTTGACCGGCACAGGCGTTTCGGCGGCGGCCATCATCAGCGCGGCGAGGCCGCCGGTCGCGATGTCGGCCGCGCCCGAGGCCACCTTGGTGACGGCGTCGGCCGAGCCGCGCCCCGGCAGGATGGTCACGTCGAGGCCCTCGGCGCTGAAGAAGCCTTCCTTCACGCCGGCATACAGGAAGGCCTTGTCGCCGCCGGGCAGCCAGTCGAGCTGGACGGTGAGCTTGTCGGCGGCGTTGGCGGCCAGGGCACAGCAGGCGAGCACGCCCGCGACGAGGGACTTGAGACGGAGCTTCATGCGCTTTCCCGGAGTTGGGTTTGGGAGGAGAAAACCTGGTCGAGCGCGGCGCCGAGCCGCGCGGTGAGTTCGGCCGGCCGCACGAGCTGGGGCACATGGCCGCAGTCGAGCGAGATGCGCAGCGCGCCGGGCACCAGCGCCTGCATGCGGCGCTGGGTCGGCAGCAGGAGCGAGCGGTCGGCCGTGCATTCGACGTAGATGCGCGGCAGCCGGCCATGGCGTTCGGGCGTCCAGCGCGGGCGCATCGCGCGGCCGGTCTCGGGCTGCCAGCCGAGCTTGGCGGCGGCGGCGCGGGCGGCGGCCGGATCGCAGTCGTGGAGAAAGATCTCGAGTGCGCCTTCGGTGCGCACGCGGCTGGCGCTGCGGTCGGCGTTCCAGTCGAGCCAGGGCGCGATGCCGTCGTAGCCGCGGGCCGGGTCGGCGGCGGCGCAATCGCGCACCACGTCGGCGAAGCTGCCGCCCGAGGGCAGCATCATCCCGGCCAGATAGACGAGCGCGGCGATGCGCTCGGGCACGGCTTCGGCCGTCTGGGTCGCCGTCAGGCCACCGCCGCTGTGGCCGACGAGCACGACGCGGCGGCCGGCGAGGTCGGGCGCGTCGAGCCGGCGCCGCACCGCCGCCACGTAGCTGTCGAGCGAGGCCGGCGCGGCGGCATCGGGGCCGTGGCCGTTGCCGGGAAGATCGAGCGCATGCGGGCGCCAGCCGGCGGCGCGCAGATGCGGCAGCCAGGCGTCGAAGGCCCAGGCGCCCTGCCAGGCGCCGTGGATCAGCACGAGGTCGCGCGGGAAGCCGGCATCGGCGCGGATATCCGTGCGAGTGCCGGCGCCGGCTTCCGCGTCGGCATCGACGCTGGCGTTGGCGCGCGGCTCAACCATAGGTGCGCTCGTAGCACTCGCGCAGGTGCTGCTCGACCGTCACCGGCGCGTAGCGCGGCTCGGCGCCGGCCGCGAGGCAGGTCGGCAGGCAGCGCACGAGGTAGTCCGGATTGCCGGTGAAGAAGAACGGGATCGAATGGCGCTCGCGGCCCGAGCGGTTGATGACGCGGTGCAGCGTCGAGCGATAGCGGTCGTTGGTCCAGCGCGCGAACAGGTCGCCGAGGTTCACCACGTAGCTGCCCGGCACCGGCGGCGCGTCGATCCAGTCGCCGCTCGCGGGGTCGCGCACCTGGAGGCCGCCGCTGTCGTCCTGGAGCAGCAGCGTGATGCCGCCGAAATCGGTGTGGGCGCCGCAGCCCTTCTCGCCGGGCGCGGGATTGGGCGGCTGCGGCGGGTAATGCAGCAGCCGCAGCGTGGCCGAGGCGCCGTCGAGGTAGTCGTCGAAGGCGGCGGCGGGCAGGTCGAGCGACAGCGCGAGGCCGCGCGTGATGCGCGTCGCCAGCGCATAGGCGGCGGCGAAGTAGGCCTGCATCGTGTCGCGGAAGCCGGCGAGGCCGGGCTGGGCCGCCTCGTCGGGCCACTGGTTGGGGCCGGTGTTGAAGCGGCCGGCCAGCACACGCGGATCGTCGGCCGGCACGTCCTCGCCGAGGTAAAAGCCTTCCTTCAGATCGGGTGGCGCGCCGGCTTCGAGCGTCTGGGCGCGCAGCGGCTCGTAGCCGCGGTTGCAGGCTGACAACCGCTTGTCGAGCGCGAGCTTGGCCGCGTCGTGCTGGTCGAAGAAGGCTTCGGCGCGGGCGAAGGCAGCGCCGATCAGCTCGGCCGGCACGCCGTGATTCACCACGTAGAAGAAGCCGTGCCGCTCGCAGACCGCGCGCAGGTGGTCGGCGACGCGGCGTTGCGCTGCCGGATCGGCATCGGCCAGCCCACCGATGTCGATGATGGGCAAGCCTGCCTTCAGCTCATCGTTGCTTTGCATCAAGCCTTCCTCGTTTTGCGACGGTGGAAGGCAGTCTAGGGAGCGGGTGGGCGCTCGCGTTAGCTCAATTTTCTGACTACCCCGATGCCGAAACGGCATCAGCAGCCGGCACTGCAGGCGATGGCGTGCGGCGTGCGCCCAGCGGCATCGCCGATGACGCCTATGCGGCTGGGCTGCTGGCGCCGATGCAGTTCGTCCGGCGTGCGGCGGTGCCGCTCAGCCGTCCGCGCCGCCGCGTTCGGCCGCGGTGCTGGCCTCGATCTCGTCGGCGACCAGCCGCGTGAAGGCATCGACCACCGGCGGCAGCGTGCGGCCGGCGCGCACGTACACGCCGAGTTCGGCCACCAGCCGGTCCGGCGCCTTGAGCGGCACATGCGCCAGCCGGCCGCCGGCCAGCTCCTCCTCCAGCCCGAGCCGGGTCTGGAAGGCGATGCCGATGCCCTGCTCGGCAAGCCGCTTGGCGAGCTCGATCGAGGCCGATTCGAGCACCACGGTCAGCGGCTTGCGATGGCGCGCGAGCACTGGCCGCATCAGCGCGTGGGTGGAGATTTCGGGCGAGGCGAGGATGAGCGGCCAGCGCGCGCAGTCGGCGAAGCTCACCTCGCGGTGGGCCGCGAGCGGATGGTCGGGCCGCAGCACCGCGCCGAGCGCGAATTCGCCGACCGCGCACTGGCGCAGCGCCTCGTCGCGCGTGATCGAGAAGCCGAGCGCCACATCGGCATCGCCGTCGATGACGGCGCGCGCTGCCTGGGCCGAGCCGGCCGGCCGCGCGCGGATGCGGACCATCGGATGGCGCGTGAGCATGCGTTCGAGCACCGCCGGCAGGAAGCGCGCGTTGAGGCCCTCGACGGCGGTGATCTCCAGCTCGCCGCGACGCACGCCGCGCAGTGCCTCCAGCTCGTGCTCCATGCGGCGCTCGTCCTGCAGCACGGTGATGACGTGGCGCGAGAACACCTCGCCGGCGGCGGTCAGCACGAGGCCGCCGGGCATGCGCTCGAACAGCGGCGTGCCGACTTCCTCCTCGAGCTGGAGCAGCTGGCGGTTGACGGCCGACGAGGCCAGGTGAAGCCGGCGCGCCGCCTCGCGGATCGAACCGCAGCGCCGGATCATGTCGAAGTAGCGCAGCGAGCGCGCGTGGATGTGCATCAGCCCTGCAACCTTCATCGGGCCCCGTGGGGCGACCGGCCGATGATCGCAGCGGCGCGGCTCAGGCCTCGCAGGCGGCGATGAGCGCGGCGACGGCCGGCGCCGGGTCGGGCACGGCGGAAGCGGCCGGCGCCGCGCCGCCGGTTGCCGCCGCTTCGGCGGAAGTCCCGGGGCCGGCGACGGCCAGCCGCAGGCGCCGGCCGTCGATGTGGCCGGCGGCGCTCAGCGCGGCGAGCGGCAGCGCGGCTTCGTCCACGTCGAGCGAAGTTGCGAACACGAAGCGCGGCCGGTGGCCGGTCTCGCGCACGATTTCCAGCAGCAGCCGCGTCGCGTCGAGCGCGGCGCCGTCGGCGGCGCCGACCGTGCCGAGGTCGAAGATCGCGCCGTAGTCGGCGTCGATCAGCTCGCCGAGCAGCGTCGGATCGTCGGCGCGACCGGTCACGCGGCGGATGCGGCGGTCGGCGGACTTGTCGGCCGGGGCGGCGTCGAGTTCGACGATGCGGTCGATGCCGCGCTCACGGCCGGCCGAGTCGGTCAGGCGGTTGCGGTCGAGCAGGGCTTGCGTGAGCGCGGTGGCCAGCGGACGCGGGCCGCCGACGATGAGGACCTTCATGCGGTGTTCTCCGGCGCGGTCGGGCCGCGCGCTTTGTCGGGAATGGGACAGGACGCGCGGAGCCATGCCAGTCGCATGCCGGGCCGCTTCCACCGTCGTGCGGCACCGCCCAAACCGCCCCGCGCACGCGGGTTGCTTCGCCTCCTCCGGAAGCACTCCCCCACGACAAAGGCGCGAAGGAACACCGACATGGACGTCGTTTACAAGACAACAATGCTGACCCAGGGTGGCCGAGGCGGCCAGATCCAGAGCGAGGACGGCAGCTTCAAGCTCAAGCTCTCGGTGCCCAAGGAGATGGGCGGCAAGGGCGAAGGCCCCAATCCCGAGATGCTGTTCGCCGGCGCGTTCGCCGCCTGCTTCGAGCATTCGGTGCGGCACATCGCCAAGCTCGACAAGCTTCCGCTGCGCGGCAGCTACGTGGAAGCCGAGATGAGCATGTACGTGACCTTCGAGGGCCAGTACAAGATCGCGCTCACGCTCACCGTCCACATGGCCGCGAGCTTCGACCAGAACACGGCCGACAGCCTGCTCGAACGCGCCAAGGGCATCTGCCCGTACAGCGACGCGACCAAGGGCAACATGACGCTCAACCTCAAGGCCGTGCTCGACACGCCGCCGGCGGCCTGAGCCGCCGCTGGCCGGGTCGCGTCGGGCGTCATCGCCGACGCATGACGACCCGGCCGCGCGATGCAACCGTCAAAGCGGCATCGCCGATGCCGCTTCAGTCACCCGCCGCCCGGGCCGGCGCGACTGCCGGCGCCGAGCCGCCGGGCAGTCGTGGCGCGCGTCAGAACGGCAGCGCCACGCCCGGCCGCACCGCCTGGAAGGCCGCCCGGAACGCGGCCTGCACTCGCTTGTAGGCCGCGTCGTTCGCGCCCTCGAAGCGCAGTGTCAGCGCTGGCCCGGTGCCCGACGCGCGCAGCACGCCGAAGCCGTCCGGCCACACCACGCGCAGGCCGTCGGTCGTCTCGACCTCGGGCGCGCCGTCGAACACCGCCTTGCCCGCGACCTCGGCCACGAAGGGCGCGGCCTCGCCCTCGCCCACCTTGATGCGCACTTCCTGCGCCGTCACCGCCTTGGGCAGCGCCGCGATCGCCGCCGCGCCGTCGGGCGTGCGCGACAACGCCTCGGCGATGCGCGCGGCCGCGTACAGCGCATCGTCATGCCCGTGCCAGCGGTCGCGGAAGAAGTAGTGCCCGCCGAACTCGCCGCCCAGCACCGCGCCACTTGCCGCCATCGCCGCCTCGATGAAGCCGTGCCCGCTCGGCGCATAGGCCACGCTGCCGCCGCGCTCCGCCAGCCAGCCCGCGAGACGCGGCGACGACTTCACGTCGGCCACCACGGTCGGCATCACGCCGCCCGCCGCCAGATCGGCCGCCAGCAGCATCAGCACCCGGTCGCCATCGACCGCATAGCCGCGCGTGTCCACCAGCCCGAGGCCCGAGCCGTCGCAGTTGAAGGCGATGCCGACCTCGCCCTGCTGGCTGCTGCGCTGCGTCGCCACCAGGTCGATGAGGTTGTCGCGCACCGTCGGGTCGGGAAAGTGGTTGGGGAAGTTGCCGTCCACCTGGGGCCAGATCGTGCTGACCGTGCAGCCGATGCGCTTGAACAGCTCCTCGGCGATGGCACCGGTGGCGCCGTTGCCGCAGTCGAGCGCGAGCTTGACCGGGCGCGCGAGCCTGATGCCCGCCACCACCTTCTCGATGTAGGCCTCGTCGAAGCTGTCGCGCTCGTAGTCGCCCGAGCCCTTGGCGAAGTCCTTCGCCTCGATGCGGCGGTGCAAGGCCGCGATCGCATCGCCGCACAGCGGCACGCCGCCGAGCATCACGCGCATGCCATCCCACTGCGCGTTGCTGCGCCCGCCCGTGACCATCACCGCGCTGCCGCCGGCCACCTCGTGCGCCGCGAATTGCAGCACCGGCGTCGCGCACAGGCCGATGTCGATCACGTCGACGCCGGCGTCGTTGATGCCGCAGGCGACGGCGCTCGCGTAATCGGCCGACAGCAGCCGGCCGTCACGGCCGACGGCGATCTTCTTCCGCCCGCGCGCGAGCGCCTCGCTGCCGATGGCAAGGCCGATCTGCTCGGCGATCTGCGGGGTCAGGGTCTGGCGCACGAGGCCGCGGATGCTGCTGGGCCGGAAGATGTCTGCTGGCACTGTCATGGGCGCTCCCGTGGAGGTTGGGTATCGGAGCGGGCCGCGTCGGCGGACTTGTCGGATTCGCGCCAATGGCCACACGCAGCCGGCGCGCCGCACGCCTTTGCCGACGATTCTTGTCGGGTTCGGCCCACGGAAAAACCCTTGAGCGAGGCCTGTGCCAGACCACTTGTGACGACCAAAACGTAACTGCGCGCGTCATCGCGCGAAGCGTGCTTTCGGCTGCGGGTTACACTGATCCGCGACAGACATGCCAAGACCCGTTTTTCAAGGTCTTTCCCTAAACCGCCCGCAGTTGCGTGGCCGGCCTGGTTCGAGTTCCCGGTAGGCGTCTCTTGAGTGTTTCTGTTCCTGCCGCATCGCGGCGGGAGGCTCTTCTTTTTTACCCAACTCACTCAGCAAGGAAACTGACTCCATGAGCATCCAAACCGGCACCGTCAAGTGGTTCGATGACGCCAAGGGCTTCGGCTTCATCACCCCCGAAGACGGCAGCAAGGACCTCTTCGCGCACTTCAGCGAAATCCGCAACGAAGGCGGCTTCCGCAGCCTGAAGGAAAACCAGCGCGTGCAGTTCGAGGTCAAGCAAGGCCAGAAGGGTCTTCAGGCCGCGAACATCCGCGTGGTCTGAAGCCCGTGGCGCCGGGGCACTGCCCCGGCTGACGCGCCCATGATCGGCGCGTCGCTCCTGCCGGCAGGTCGGCACGAGCGACGCGCCGATCTGCTTTTGGACGCTCCGCTTCCCGAGCACCTCGCGCATGACGGCGCGCCTTCGCGCAAGATCGCGTCACCGTTCCGTCTCCCATCCGCCCCGCCGCATGTACACCACCGCCATCTTCGACATGGACGGCCTGCTGCTCGACAGCGAGCGCCCGATCCGCGACGCCTGGGCCGTGAGCCTGCCCGCCTTCGGCTTCGCGTTCGACGACGCGGTCTGGCTCGACATCATCGGCCGCCCCATCGCCGAGTCGCGCCTGAAGCTGTGCGCCCACTACGGCCCCAGCTTCGACTACGACGCCGTCTTCCTGCATGCCAACACCGCGCTGCGCGCCCACTTCGACGTGCACGGCTACGACGTGAAACCCGGCGTGCGCGAGTTGGTCATGGCGCTGGCCGGACACGGCGTGCGTTGCGGCGTGGCGTCATCGACGCGCCGCGCCGAGGTCGAGCGCCGGCTCGGCCTGACGGGACTGCTGCCGCTGTTCGACAGCATCACCGGCGGCGACGAGGTCACGCGCGGCAAGCCCGAGCCCGACATCTTCCTGCTCGCCGCCGAACGACTCGGCGCCGCCCCGGCCGACTGCCTCGTGTTCGAGGACTCGGATCACGGCGTCCGCGCCGCGATCGCAGCCGGCATGGGCATCGTCGCCGTGCCCGACCTCAAGCCCGCCTGCGCCCACACGCGCGAGTTCGCGCTCGCGGTACTCGCCTCGCTCGAACATGCGCTGCCCGAGGTGCCGGGCTGGTTCGCGCGCGCGTCGCGCGGCTGACGGGTTCGCACGCAGCCCGGCCGAGGCGCGCCATCGGCCCGCTCCGCTCCGGCCACGGGTTGGCGCGGCTGCGACCGTCCGTCAGCAACCGCTCGCGCCTGAACTTGCACACGCTTGCGACGCGCGGTGGCGTTTCAGCAACCGCAACACGCGGACTTAGCCGGCTCAGGACGTTGCAACACATGCAAAGATGACTGCCGTGGCGGGGCTTCCCGCCCGCCGGATCGGCGCCCCGCGCGGCGCCGTCGTCATCCACCGCCCGCGCCGCCGGCCATGACCGCAGCCTTCACCGAGCTCACCCGTGCCGATCACGAAGACCGGCCGATTCTCGAAACGATGCTCGTCGAGCATTGCGTCGAGCTGGGCATCGACGCCGCCAGCCTCGACTACGAGCGCTACTGGGCCAGCGACGACCATTTCCCCTTCCTCATCCGCCAGGACGGCCATGTGGCCGGCTTCGCGCTCGTGCGTCGGCGCCATGAAGACGCCCGCTTCGAACTGGCCGAGCTGCACATCCGGCGCGACTGGCGTCGCCAGGGCATCGGCCGCTGGGCCGCGCGCGCCCTGCTCTGGAAGTTTCCGGGCGAATGGAAGGTCGAGACCCTGCCGCGCCTCGATGTCGCACGCGACTTCTGGCGCGCCACGCTCAGCACCCTGCCGCGCCTCGCCGACGTGAGCGAGCGCATCCAGGGCGACCGCAGCCTGTTCCGCTTCGTGCTGCCGCCCGGACGCGGCAGCGTGCGGCCGGCGCGCGCCGGCGACGCCGTGGCCATCGCGCGCATCCATGTGCACGCCTGGCAAGCCGCCTATCGCGGGCTGCTGCCCGAAAGCTTTCTCGCCGCGCTCTCGGCCACCGAGCGCGAGGCCTACTGGTGCGACGTGATCGTGCACCGGCGCGCCACCGTGCTGGTCGCCGCCGACGAGACCGACCAGGACCTGCACGGCTGGATCGCCATCGGTCCCGCGCCCGGCTGCGCACCCGACACCGGCGAGATCCTCGGCCATTACGTCGATCCGATGATGTGGGCCAATGGCCTCGGCACCGCGCTCTGGCGTACCGCGCGCGACGCCATGCGCCAGCTCGGCTTCCGCCGCGCCGTGGTCTGGGCGCTGGCCGACAACCAGCGCGCGCGCCGCTTCTACCAGCGCTCGGGCTTCGCCAGCGACGGACAGCAGAAATCCATCGTGCGCGGCGAAAGCGAGGTGCGGGAGCTGCGCTATTGCCACGATCTCACCGCCACGCCCCCGCCCGGCACCGCCCGTCCGCCCGGCAATGACAGCCGCGGCGCCGAGCCCGACTTTTCCGACGACTGACGCCAACCCGATCGCCCAATCCCGACCGCATCAGCCCATCCGCCGGCCCGTGCCGGCCTCACAACAAGACTGAGCACCTCCATGTCAGCAGCCGCAGCCCTCACCGAATCCGATTTCGCGCGCTTCAGGCAATGCCCGCGCCGCCACTGGCTGCACCGCCAGCGCGGCGATGCCGAGACGCCTCCGCCGGTCGACGCTCTCGTCACCGACGTGCTCAGCCGCGCCTGGCCCGGCGCGGTACGCATCCCGCTCGATGCACCCTTCGACGACCGCCTCGCCGCCACCGCGCAGGCGCTCGGCGCCGCCGCGCCGCGCCCCATCCTCGACGGCTGCTTCCGCACCGACGAGGGCATCGAGGTGCGCGTCGATCTGCTCGTGCCGCTCGAAAAGGGCACGACCGGACGCTGGCGCGTGGTCGGCATCCGCCATGCGAGCAGCTTCGGCGAACACGAGATCGACCTCGTCGCGCTCGCGGCGCGCGCGGTGCGCGGTGCCGGCGTGCACGTAGCCGGCGTGGACGTGGCGCGCATCGACACCGATTTCATCTATCCCGGCTTCGGCTGGTATGGCGGCCTGTTCGCGCCCATCGAGGTGAGCGGCAGCGTCGAGGAACGCCCGCTCGGCCAGTGGCTGGCCGACCTGCGCACCCTGCCCGACGGCCCCGAGCCCGCCACGCCGCCGGGCGCCCATTGCCAGCGCCCCCTGCCCTGCCCCTACGCCACGCATTGCGCGCCGCCGCCCGAGGGCGAAGCCGCCGAGGCTGATCGGCTGCGCCTCGACCTGCTCGGCCGCGACCTCGCCGCAGAGCTGCGCGCCGAGGGCCGCGGCAGCCTTGCCGACGTGCCGCCCACCCGCCTGCCCAACGACCGCCTGCGCCGCATGCAGCAGGCCATCGTCGATCACCGCGTCATCGTCGAGCCGGGCGCCGCGCGCGAGCTGGCGCGCTATCCGGGCCGACGCCGCTGGCTGCGCTTCGAGACGATCGGCTTCGCGGTGCCGATCTGGTCGGGCACGCGGCCCTACCAGGTGCTGCCCTACCAGTGGGCCTGCGATGTCGAGCGCATGGACGGCAGCGGCGTCGAGCATCTCGGCTTCCTCGCCGACCGCAGCGGCGACCCGCGCCGCGCCTTCGCCGAAAGCCTGCTCACCGCGCTCGGCCAGACCGGGCCGGTATTCGCATACAACGCCGGCTTCGAGCGCAACCGCATCGTCGAACTGGCCGCGCTGTTCGACGACCTCGCGCCCGCGCTCAACGCCGTGGCCGGCCGCATCGTCGACCTGTTCCACCTGCTGCGCGCCCACGCCTATCACCCGGCGATGGACGGCTCCTGGTCGGCCAGATCGGTGTTCGGCGCCTTCGCACCCGATGTCGAGGCCGACCGCTTCGACGCCGCAGACGGGGCCACGCCGCTCGAAGCCTTCGCGCTTTCACTGCGCGACAAGCTCGACCCGGCGGAAGTGCAGCGCCTTCGCGCCGCGCTCGACGACTACGGCCGGCGCCAGACGCTCGCGCTGCGTCGGCTCACCGAAGCGCTCGGCGGAGAATCGAGCGGGCACTGAGGCCGCGACACCCGCTGCCCGAACAAACGAAAACGGCTGCCCGAAGGCAGCCGTTCTTCATTGCATCGCCGTCACACCGGCGATCGCGGCGGAGGCCGGAGCACCGACCACCCGCCATCGCTTCGCGCCCGCGTTCGCGCGGGCGCGGCGCTCACACCTGCTCGATACCGGCCAGACGCCAGCCGTCACCCTGCTCGCGCAGCAGATGCCAGACCTCGTCCACCGCCTCCGACGGCTGATTCGACGATTCGCTCACATGGCCACGGAAGCGGACGCTCGCGATCTGGGCGCCATCGCCGTTGCGCGTGAAATCGACGATCTCGCCGCGCATGTCGATCACCTCGGTGCTCGCGCGCGCGCCACCACGCTGGTCGATATCGAGCCTGAGCTGCTCGAACATCATCGGCGTCGTGTACTTGCGCAGGCCGTCGGTATCACCAGCGTTGTTCAGGTCCTGCATCGTCTTGAAGAAGGCCGGCGCGAAGCGTTGCAGCTCCTCGGCCTCGGGGCCGAAGCCGCCCGTGCTGCCACCCGTCGGTGGCACCGAGCGATAGGCCGCCGTGCCACCCGCCGCGTACGGTGACGAGCCGGCCGTGGCCGAGCGCGGCTGGGCCGAGTTGCGACGCCACATGTAGAACGCACCCGCACCGAGCAGTCCGACCAGCAGCCACAGCCACATGCCGCCGCCCGACGACTGGTGCGCCGGCGCGCCATAGCCCGACGCCGCGCCACCGGTCGCGGCGCTGTCCATCGGGCCGGCAGAACCGGCGGGCGCCGCCGCGCCGCCGCCATGGGCCGCCGGCGCGTCGGGCCGCGCGGCCTCGCTCAGCGCATAGCCGGCCACCGCGCCGACCGCCGCGCCCGCGAGGGCCGGCTTGACCCAGCTGCCGCTGCCCTGCTGGGCCGGCACGCCGGCCGGGGCCGCCGCCGGCGCCGCATAACCCGGCTGGGCCGACGGCGCAGGCTGGGCGGTCTGGCCGCTACGCACGCGATCCATCACCTCCGGACGCTGCATGCCGCTCGCGCCACCGCTACCGACACGCGACGACGAGCCCGACGAATACGAGGACGACGACGAGCGCGACACGCTCGACGACGACGACGATTTGCCCCCGCCCAGACGCGCCTCGGCGGGCGCAGTCATCGACAGGGTGACCGCGGTCGCCACCAGGGCGGCAACCAGACGGGAAGGGGTCTTGCTCACTTTGACTCCGTTTACGAAGAAGAGCTGAGCGCCGCGCGGGGCGCGATGCCTCGCGCGCGTTCAGACGCGAGTTTGGGCCAGACGGGCCAAAACCAAGCGCATGGAGAGCTTACAGAAAGGTTTCCAAATCGCTCGGACTCGACGGCAAACCCTTACAGCCCGAACACCACGATCTGCGCCGTCGCCCCGCTGGCCGCGAAGCCGCCGTGCGAAAAGCCAGTCGCCACCGCGATGCGCTGATGCCCGCCGGCCAGATACGAAATGACACCACCGCCATTCGGCCCGCCGGTCGCCAGCATGCGCAGCTGCTTGCCGGTGACCGCGTCGATCGCCACCAGCCGCCCGCGCAGATCGGCCGTGAGCAGCAATTGCCCGGCCGTCGCCGTCACGCCCGCGAGCAGCGGCCGGTCCGACATCCAGCGCCAGCGCGCGAGGCCGGTGTGCGCATCGACGGCGGTGATCACGCCGCGCGCCTGATCGATCGGGTCGCGCGTGCCATAGCCGTTGGCCCAGCCGAGATAGGGCTTGCGCGCCGTCCACACCGGCGGCTCGCCCTGGATGGCGGTCGCGCACCAGTCGATCGCGCCCAGGTAGAGCAGGTTGTTGAGCGGGCTGTAGGCCGGCCCGTTCCATTGCACCGCCGCGATCGGGCAGATGCGGATGCCGGGCGCGAGCGGGATCTCGGCCGTGGTGTTGAGCTGCGTCACGAGCGGCAGCTTGAACAGCAGCTTGCCGTCGGCGTGGTCCACCACATGCAGCACGCCGTCCTTGCCGGCGACGGCGGCGGCGCGCCGGCCGTCCCAGTCGCTGTACGAGGCAACGACCGAGGTATCCCAGTCGCGGTCTTCGGGGCCGAGCAGCTGGTAGGCCCACTTGAGCGCGCCGGTGGTCGCGTCCAGCGCGACGAGGCTGTTGGTGTAGAGATTGCGGCCCGGCCGCATCGCCTTGTTGAAGTCCGGCCCCGGATTGCCGACCGGAATCAGCAGCGTGTTGCTGAACGGGTTGAGCGAATACGTCGTCCAGGTGCCACCGCCGCCGTGGGCGAGGCTGGCCGGGTCGGTCCAGGTTTCGGCGCCCGGTTCGCCCACCTGCGGCACGGTGTTGAAGCCCCAGACCTTGTGCCCGTCGGTGGCGCTGAAGGCCATCATCTCGCCCCGGATGCCGCTGTCGCCGCCGGCCTTGCCGAGATAGACGAGGCCGTTCCAGGCCAGCGGCGCGGCGACGGCATATTCGCCGAGATAGGCGTCGGCGACGACCGTGTGCCACAGGAGCTGGCCGGTCGCGGCGTCGAGCGCGAGCAGATAGCCGTCGTTCGTGCCCCGGAACACGCGGCCGTCGGCGACGGTGGCGCCGTTGTTGGTGCCGTATTGCAGGTCGGGCCGCAGCGGCAGCCATTCATGCTTCCAGCGCAGCGCGCAGGTGGCGGCGTCGATCGCATACGTGTTGTGCGCGGTCGTGAAGATCATCGTGCCGCGATGGACGATCGGCCCGGCGCGGAAGGCGAACTTCTCGCCGGTATCGAAGCGGCATTGCTCGCGCAGCGCACCGATGTTGCCGCGGTCGATCTCGCCCAGCTGCGAATAGCGGAAGCCGCGATAGCCCTTGTTGAAGGTGAGCCAGTTGCCGCCGTCGTAATCGGCACCCTCGGCCTCGGGCCGGCTTGGCAGATTGCCGCTGGGGCGGGTCGAGATGACGGTGGTCTGGGCGGCGACCGGCACGGCGGGCGCGAGCGCGGCCGCAAGGCCGAGCGCGAGGCCGAGCCGGCATGCGGCGGGCGCGAGGACGGAAGGCATGGGGATCTCCTGGGCGGCGCCCCGGTGGGCCGGGGTCGGGGGCGGAGATCATCGGTGCGGCCAGGAGTGCGCACCTGGGTTCAAGCCGCCGGCTTGACTGGCGGGGCGACAGGCGATGCGACCGGCGCGGCTCGCGGCAGATATCACATCCGCTGCCGACCACTGGCGGTGGGGTTGCGCGCACCACCGCCGACGCGGTCGGCCCGGCGGCAATCCGGCAGTCGCCGCGCCGGGCGGATTCGCCCTCGCGCGGCGCGCCCTCAGCGCTTCACGCGCGCCAGCACCCGCACATCGCCATCGGCCAGCAGCGTGACCGAATGCGTGTCGAGCGCGAGCCGCCCGTCCAGCTCGGCCAGCGCCGGCAGCGCGGCCATGCCCCTGCCGGGGCCGATCAGGCAGGGCGCGAGGTAGAGCAGCAGCTCGTCCACGCAGCCCTCGCGCAGCAGCGAGCCGTTGAGCTTCTCGCCCGCTTCCACATGCAGCTCGTTGATGCCGCGCCGGCCCAGCTCGGCCAGCATCGCGCGCAGATCGACCTTGCCGTTGGCGTCGGGCAGCGACACCACCTCCACGTCGCGGCGCGCAAGCGCGTCGGCCTTGAGCGCGACCGCCGCGTCGTCAAGCGCGCCGGCGAACACCAGCGTGCCGGTGTGGACGATGCGCGCTTCCAGCGGCACGCCCAGACGCGCATCCACCAGCACGCGCTTCGGCTGGCGCGTGGTCTCCACCAGCCGCACGTTGAGCTGCGGATCATCCTCGCGCACGGTGCCGAGGCCCGTGAGCACGGCGCAGGCGCGCGCGCGCCAGGCATGGCCGTCGGTGCGCGCCGCCTCGCCGGTAATCCATTGCGACACGCCGTTGTCGAGCGCGGTGCGGCCATCGAGGCTGGCCGCGATCTTCATGCGCACCCAGGGCGTGCCGCGCGTCATGCGCGAGATGAAGCCCCGGTTGAGTTCCTCGGCCTCGGCGCGCAGCAGGCCGCAGCGCACGTCGATGCCGAAGTCGCGCAGGCTTTGCAGGCCCTTGCCGGCGACGAGCGGATTCGGGTCGTCCATCGCCGCCACCACGCGCGCCACCTTGGCCTCGCGCAACGCGCCGGTGCACGGCGGCGTGCGGCCGAAGTGGTTGCAGGGTTCGAGCGTGACGTAGGCCGTCGCGCCGACGATGCCGTCGGGCCCGACGCGGGCGCGCGCATCCATCAGCGCCATCACTTCGGCATGCGGCTCGCCCGCGCGGCGGTGAAAGCCCACGCCCAGCACTTCCTCGCCGCGCGCGATCACGCAGCCGACGCGAGGATTGGGGGTGGTCGTGTAAAGCCCCTCGCGCGCCGCATCGAGGGCGCGGCGCATGTGGGCGTGGTCGTATTCGGTGAACATCGTCGGCTCCCCCGGCCAGTGGCCGGCATCAGCGCCGGCGCGACTTCTCGACTTCCTGGATCACTTCCTTGAACTCGCCCACATCGTTGAAGCTGAAGTAGACGGACGCGAAGCGGATGTAGGCGATCTTGTCGAGCTTCTTGAGTTCGCGCATCACCAGCTCGCCGATGCGCTCGCTCGGCACTTCCTTGGCGGCCATCGTCACCAGCTTGTCCTCGATGCGCTGGATCGCGTCATCGACGGCGGCCGCGCTCACCGGCCGCTTGCGCAGCGCCAGCGTGAAGCTCGCCTTGAGCTTCTCGCGGCTGTATTCCACCCGGCTGCCGTCGCGCTTGACCACCACCGGCAGCATCACCTCGATGCGTTCGTAGGTCGTGAAGCGCTTGTCGCAGGACGGGCAGCGCCGACGGCGGCGGTTGACCGAACCGCCATCCGTCAGCCGGGTTTCGAGCACCGACGTGTCGTCGTGTCCGCAGAACGGGCAATGCATGCCGGTGCCCTCGCCGCTTACTTGCCGCCGTACACCGGGAAGGCGTCGGTCAGCTTCTTCACCTCGGCGCGCACGCGCTCCAGCACGGCGGCGTCACCGGGCGCGGCGAGCACGTCGGCGATGAGGTTGGCGGTCTTCTCGGCCTCGGCTTCCTTGAAGCCGCGCGTCGTGAGCGCCGGCGTGCCGATGCGGATGCCCGAGGTGACGAAGGGCTTTTCCGGGTCGTTCGGGATGCCGTTCTTGTTGACCGTGAGGTGCGCCTCGCCGAGCAGCTTCTCGGCTTCCTTGCCGGTGATCTTGAGCGCGCGCAGGTCCACGAGCATGACGTGGCTCTCGGTGCGGCCCGACACGATGCGCAGGCCGCGCTTCGTGAGCGTCTCGGCCATCACCTTGGCGTTGCGCGCGACCTGTTCCTGGTAGGCCTTGAACTCGGGTTGCAGCGCTTCCTGGAAGGCCACGGCCTTGCCGGCGATGACGTGCATGAGCGGGCCGCCCTGGATGCCCGGGAAGATGGCGGAATTGATCGCCTTCTCGTGCTCGGCCTTCATCAGGATGATCCCGCCGCGCGGGCCGCGCAGGCTCTTGTGCGTGGTGCTGGTGACCACGTCGGCGAAGGGCACCGGGTTGGGGTACACGCCCGCCGCGATCAGGCCGGCGTAGTGGGCCATGTCCACCATGAAGATGGCGCCGACTTCCTTGGCGATCTTGCCGAAGCGCTCGAAGTCGATGCGCAGCGCGAAGGCCGAGGCGCCCGCGATGATGAGCTTGGGCTTGTGCTCGCGCGCGAGGGCTTCCATGCGGTCGTAGTCGATGTCCTCGGCTTCGTTCAGGCCATAGGACACGACGTTGAACCACTTGCCCGACTGGTTGAGCGCCATGCCGTGCGTGAGGTGGCCGCCTTCGGCCAGGCTCATGCCCATGATGGTGTCGCCGGGCTTGAGGAAGGCCATGAACACGGCCTGGTTGGCCTGCGAGCCCGAGTTGGGCTGCACGTTGGCGGCTTCGGCGCCGAACAGCTTCTTCAGGCGGTCGATGGCGAGCTGCTCGACCACGTCGACGTATTCGCAGCCGCCGTAGTAGCGCTTGCCGGGATAGCCCTCGGCGTACTTGTTGGTCAGCTGGGAGCCCTGGGCTTCCATGACGGCCGGCGAGGTGTAGTTCTCGCTGGCGATGAGTTCGATGTGGTCCTGCTGGCGGCCGTTTTCGGCCTGGATGGCGGACCAGAGCTCGGGATCGACCGAGGCGATCGTGTGGGTGGCGCGATTGAACATGGGATTCCTCAAGGGAAGGCTGGGATGGAAGCCGGCGCCCGGACGAACCGCGACGCCGAAGTTTCACCATCGATGCCCAGGCGAACGGCTTGATGCGGCAGGTGACGGAACCGTCGCGCGCTGCCGGCCTGATGCCGTCACCGCGCTGCGGGTTCTCGACCGCCGCGCCCTGCGCTCCCCCGTGGTGAGCCCACGTATTCGCCAGTCACGCAGGATTGAATGGTCGGGCGGGATTGTAGGCGAGCGATCGGATCGCCGAAACCGCTGCCGACGGTCTGGTCGAACCACCGCGCCGTCCATCGCCATCAATCGACGCTTGCCCGGACGGGGGCGTGTAACCATCGCCGCCGGCATCGCTCCGGGCCACTCCGCGCGGAGAAGATCCGGTCCCCACGCACTCGCCATCCATCAGAAGACAGGAGCCTCCATGCCCCTCACCGCCTTCATCACCGGCGCCACCGCCGGCTTCGGCGCGGCCATCGCCCGCCGTTTCGTGGCCGAAGGCCATCGCGTCGTCATCGCGGGCCGTCGCGCCGAGCGGCTCGATGCGCTCAAGGCCGAACTGGGCGAGGCCGCCCATCCCGTCGTGCTCGACGTGCGCGACCGCGAGGCGGTGTTCGCCGCCGTGGCCGCGCTGCCGGCGGACTTTGCCGGCGTCGATCTGCTCGTCAACAACGCCGGCCTCGCGCTCGGCCTGGAGCCGGCGCAGCGCGCCGACCTCGACGACTGGGAGCAGATGATCGACACCAACATCAAGGGCCTCGTGTACATGACCCGCGCGCTGCTGCCGGGCATGGTCGCGCGCGGCCGCGGCCATGTGGTGAACCTCGGCTCGATCGCGGGCGAGTTCCCCTACCCGGGCGGCAACGTGTACGGCGGCACCAAGGCTTTCGTGCACCAGCTTTCGCTCAACCTGCGCGCCGACCTGCTCGGCACGCCCGTGCGCGTGACCGACGTGCAGCCGGGCCTGTGCGGCGGCACCGAGTTCAGCAACGTGCGCTTCAAGGGCGACGACGCGAAGGCGGCCAAGGTGTACGAGAACACCCAGCCGCTGACGGCCGATGACGTGGCCGACACGGTGTTCTGGGTGGCGACGCGGCCGGCCCACGTCAACATCAACAGCGTCCAGCTCATGCCGGTGTGCCAGGCCTTCGGGCCCCTGGCGGTGCACAAGGGCTGAGCACGCGCGCGACGCGGGACCGGGTGCCGCGCGCGCCGGTCCCGCGTCGCGTGACCGAATTGGCTTTCCTCCGTACCGGCGGCTTGCGGCGTCGTGGCCGCATGCCAATCTGCCCCGCGCCTGCGCCCCTCCCCCGGCGCATCTCCTCCGGTACGAACAAGACCATGACTTCCACGCCAAGACGCGAGCGCGATCACGTCATCGATTTCCTGCGCGGCCTCGCGCTCATCACCATCCTGCTCAACCACTTCTCGGGCTTTGCCTACCGGCTCGGCTACGCGGGTTTCGCCTTCCCGACCATGACGATGGTCGGCTACTCGTCGGCGGCGGAGGTGTTCTTCCTGTTTTCCGGCTATCTGGTCGGGCTGGTGCATGTGGGCCAGCGCGCCGAGGTGGACTGGCGCCGCGCGACGTTGCGCATCGTCGGGCGCATGGCGCAGATCTATTCGATGGCGCTGGCGGTCTGGGTGCTGCTACTGGCGCTGGTGTCGGTGGCCAGCCCGGACGAGCTGACGGCGGTGGGACTGACGGCGCTTGCCGGGCAGCCGGCGCTCGCGGCGCGCGACCTGCTGCTGATGCGCGAGGCGCCGATGATCATCGACATCCTGTTCGTGTACGTGCTGTACATGGGGCTGACGCCGCTGCTCATCCCGGTGCTGCGCCGGCTGCGCGGGCGCTTCATCGTGCCGCTGCTGGCGCTGTACGGGCTGTCGCAGGCGCTGCCGGAACTGGGCGACGTGGGTGCCGGCCCGTGGAACCGGCTGGCCTGGGCCCTGCCCTTCTTCGGCGGGATGACGCTGGCGGTCTCGGGCGCGCTGGAGCGCGCGCGCGACTGGGCCGGCCGTCATCCGCGCGCGATCTGGCCGCTGGCCGGGGCGCTGGCGCTGTTCACCGTGGTGTTCCTGCTCGATGCCTGGGGCCGCAGGTTGGGCGTGGTGTTCGATCTGCCGGGCGCCGACAAGCGCCATCTCGGCCCGGTGCGGGTGCTGCATGTGGTGGTGGTGCTGGCAACGGCCTTCGTGTTCTTCTGGCGCCGGCCACGGCTGGTGGCTTCGGCGGCGGGCCGCGTGATCTGCGCCGCGGGCGCCAATTCGCTGGAGGTGTTCGCCTTCGGCGCGGCCTATTGCTATGGCGCGGTGCTGCTGTGGCATCAGGCGCTGCCGGGCAATGGCGGTTATGTGGCGCTGAGCCTCCTGGGCATCGCGCTGACGCTGGTGCTGGGCTGGGCGCTGTCGGCGCGCAAGCGGGTGATCTCGACCCGCGCGACCGCCCCAGTCGCGCGCGCCGAAAGCTTGATTCATGGCGGCGTCCACGGACTGGCGGCGCATGAGGTTCAGCCGGCGAGTACCGGGCATTGAGACAGCGCGGGCTTGCCCTGTCACGCGCGAGCCGGCGCGGCAAACCTTCCGCAGGTCGTTCGATCCGGTCTCACCGCTCGCCTGACGCCAGGGGACGTGAAGGCGTCGCCTGTCGGCTGGCGGACGTTTTTACTCCCCCATCATTCACAAATCGAATCCAGCCGATTCAGAACATTCATTTTCGTGACGGCCGGGCGATCCGTATAAAGACGACAAGATCGCTCGAATAAGGGTTAACCCCATGACCGTCCAACGTCTTCCCCTCCGTGTCCGTGCCCTGCTGCGTCACAGCCGGCTGCTCCAGATCGGTCTGCTCATGGCCGTGTGGTGGCTGGCCGAAAGCCTGCGCCAGCACCTGGCCCTGCCGGTGCCGGGCAGCGTGCTCGGCCTGGGGGCGATGCTGGCGCTGCTGCTCGCGCGCATCGTGCGGGTCGAAAGCTTCCGCCAGGGCGCGCGCTGGCTACTGGGCGAGATGCTGCTGTTCTTCGTGCCGGCGGCGATGGCGCTGCTCGATCACCCCGAGTTCCTGAGCGTCACCGGACTGAAGCTGCTGGCGGTCGTGGCGGTCGGCACGCTGCTGGTGATGGGCACGACGGCGCTGGCGGTCGAGGCCTGCTTCCTGCTGTCGCGCCGCGCGATGGCTGCGCCCGATACGCTCGCCGGCTCGGCGCTGCCGCGCGCCCACGGCCTGCGCTGAGGTAGCCATGGCGATCGAACTTGGCCTGCTGGCCGCGCCCGGCATGGTGTCGGCGCACGATCCCTTCGGCGGCCTGGAAACCCAAGTCATCAATGCCGTGACCGACGGCATGACGCTGGCTGTCTGGCCACTGGCCACGATCGTGGTCTATCTGCTCGCCAAGGCCACCTACCGCCGGCTCGGCACCTGGTGGGCGATGCCGCTGCTGCTGGCGCCAGCGCTGCTGCTGGGCCTGGCGCTGGTGGCCCACACCGATTACCGCGACTACATGCGCGGCTCGCATTTCCTGCTGCTGATGCTGGGGCCTGCCACCGTGGCCTTCGCGCTGCCGATCTACGAGCGGCGCGCCCTGATCGCGCGCCACTGGAAGGTGCTGATCGTGGGCGTGACCGCGGGCAGCGGCATGGCGATGGCGAGCGCCTGGCTGCTCGCCACCTGGCTGCATCTGTCGCCCGACCTGCGCGCGAGCCTGCTGCCGCGCTCGATCACCACGCCGTTCGCCATCGTGGTGTCGGGCGACGTGGGCGGCGTGCCCGACCTGACGGCGGTGTTCGTGATCCTGACCGGCGTGTTCGGTGCCGCCACCGGCGGGCTGCTGCTGCGCTGGCTGCCGCTGCGCTCGTCACTGGCGCGTGGCGCGCTGTTCGGCATGGGCGCCCATGGTGCTGGCGTGGCCAAGGCGATGGCGGTGGGCGAGGAGGAAGGCTCGATCGCCGGCCTGACGATGGTGCTGGCCGGCCTGCTGAATGTGACGGTGGCGCCGGTGCTGGCGCACTTCATCGGCTGAACGCGAGCAGCTTGACGCTGCTTCGGCGACCGGCACGCGGGACGACCTCGCCGCAAACGACAAGGGCAGCCTCGCGGCTGCCCTTTTTCATTGCCGCGCCCGTCGCGCGGCCCGGCGGCGATGCGATGTCATTCGTCCAGCGTCTCGGTGAGGTGATCGATCTCACCCCAGCTGCCGATGCGGAAGCCTTCCGGCCCGTGCAGCAGCCGGTTGATGCTCGCGTTCATCGCGCGCCACTTGCGCGGCGTGTCGAGGCCGGTGGCCGCGCCGAGCCGGTAGGCGCAGTCGAGCACGCCGCCGTGCAGCGCCACCAGCACCTTGCCGCCCGCGTGCGCCGCCGCCACCGTCGCGAGCGCGCCGGCGATGCGGTCGTAGAACTGCCGGCGCGTCTCGCCGTCGTCGGGCTGGAGCATGAGCAGGTCGGTCGAATTCCAGCGCGCGTACAGCTCGGGATGGCGCTGCGGAATCTCGGCGATGAACTCGCCCTCCATCGAGCCGAAGTAGCGCTCGCGGAAGGCTGGCATCACCGTCACCGGCGTGGCGCGGCCGGCGGCGATGGCGAGCGCCGTCGCATGCGCGCGCTTGAGGTCGCTCGAATAGATCGCGTCGAACTGCTCGTCGGCGAGCGCGCGCGCCGTGGCCTCGGCCTGCCAGCGGCCCAGCTCGTTGAGTTCGATGTCGGCATGGCCCTGGATGCGGTGGGCGCGGTTCCAGTCGGTCTCGCCATGGCGCACGAGGACGATCTCGGTCTCGCGGGGGCGGCGTTCCTCGCGCGGGCCGGTGGCGCGGGCGAAGGGGATGCCTTCGGTGCCGGGGGCGTCGCCGGGCAGGCCGCGCTGCGCGGCGACCGGACGGTTGCCGGTGGCCGCGTCGGCGTCGGCGCGTGCCGCGTCCTGCAAGGGCTGCGTGGTGCCGCCCGCCGTCATGCCGGCACCGCCGGATTCAGGCTGTACGTCCCGGTCATGCTCGCCGTGCCGAGCACCTTGCCGTCGATGGCCGCGAGCACGTCGGCGCGCGTGAAGCGCGGCGCGAGCGTGGCGGGCAGTTCGACCTGCGCCACCGACAGCGCGTAGAGCGTGAAGTGGTAGTGGTGGACGATCGTGTCGTTCCACGGCGGGCAGGGGCCGTCGTAGCCGAAGTAGTCGCCCGACATGTCGGGGTCGCCGTGGAACCAGCCGGTGTAGTCGTTGATGCCGTGGCGCAGCAGCGTGCCGTCGGCGCGCGCGATGGCCGGGCCGCCCTTGCCGCGCGGCGTGACCGCGTGGCTGAACTCGCCGGCGGCGATCGGGCCGCTCGCGGCCGGCAGGTCGATGAGCGCCCAGTGCGTGAAGTCGGCGCGCGGCAGGTCGGCGGGCACGAAGCGGCCTTCCTGGTTCACGTCGTCGGGCTTGGTGGGCACGTCGCTGTCATGGCAGATGAGCACCAGCGATTGCGTGCCGTCGGGCAGATCGCTCCACGCGAAATGCGGATTGCGGTTGGCCGACAGCGCCACGTGCGAGGTGGGCGACGCCACGGCGAAGGCGAATTCGCCGGGAATCGGCGACTGGTCGGTAAAGCTGTCGCTCCAGAGTTTCATGCGGGCCTCGATACGGGTTCGGGGGAGACGGGCGGTTGCTGCAGCCAGATCGTGACCGGCCCGTCGTTGACGAGCGCGACCTTCATGTCGGCGGCGAAGCGGCCGGTGCCGATGGCGGCGAGGCGGTCAGCGTAGCGGGCGCGGGCGTCGGCGACGAGGCAGTCGTACAGCCGCCGGCCATCGTCGGGCGCGGCGGCGCGCGTGAAGCTCGGCCGGTTGCCCGAGCGGGTGTCGGCGGCGAGCGTGAACTGCGAGACGAGCAGCAGGCCGCCGCCCACGTCGAGCAGGCTGCGGTTCATCTTGCCGGCGTCGTCCGCAAAGATGCGGCACTTGAGCAGCTTGTCGAGCAGCAGCTGGCCTTCGCGCTCGGTGTCGCCGCGCTCGGCGCAGACCAGCACCAGCAGGCCGGCGCCGATCGCGCCCGTCACCTCGCCCTCGACGCGCACGCTCGCCTCGCTCACGCGCTGGAGCAGCGCGATCATCAGCTCAGCGCGACGCGCGCGAACTTGCGCTTGCCCACCTGCACGACAAAGCTGCCGGCCTCCACCTTGAGGCCCTTGTCGCTCACCACGTCGCCGTCGATGCGCACGCCGCCCTGCTCGATCATTCGATTGCCCTCGCTCGTGCTCGGCACGAGGCCGGCGTTCTTGAGCAGCGCCGCGATGCCCATCGGCGCGCCGGTCAGCGCCAGCTCGGGGATGTCGTCGGGGATGCCGCCCTTCGAGCGGTTGACGAAATCGGCCTCGGCCTGCTCGGCCGCCGCCGCGCCATGGAAGCGCGCGACGATCTCCTTGCCCAGCAGCACCTTGTAGTTGCGCGGATTGGCGCCCTGCTCGATCTCGGCCTTGAACTGCGCGATTTCGGCCATTGGGCGGAAGCTCAGCAGCTCGAACCAGCGCCACATCTGCACGTCGGAAATGCTCATCGTCTTGGCGAACATGTCGTTCGCCGGCTCGCTGATGCCGACGTAGTTGTTCTTGCTCTTGCTCATCTTCTCGACGCCGTCGAGCCCTTCGAGCAGCGGCATCGTGAGCACGCATTGCGGCTCCTGGCCGGCGTGCTTCTGCAGCTCGCGGCCGACCAGCAGGTTGAACTTCTGGTCGGTGCCGCCAAGCTCCAGATCGCTTTGCAGCGCGACCGAGTCGTAGCCCTGCATGAGCGGGTAAAGGAACTCGTGGATCGAGATGGGCACGCCGCCCTGGAAGCGCTTGGTGAAGTCGTCGCGCTCGAGCATGCGGGCGACGGTGTGGCTCGCGGCGAGCTTGATCATGCCGCGCGCGCCGAGGGCGTCGCACCACTCGGAGTTGTAGCGGATCTCGGTGCGCTCGGGGTCGAGCACGAGGCTGGCCTGCTTGTAGTAGGTCTCGGCGTTGGCCTTGATCTGCTCGGCCGTGAGCGGCGGGCGGGTGCTGTTGCGGCCCGACGGATCGCCGATGAGCGAGGTGAAGTCGCCGATCAGGAAGATGACCGTGTGGCCGAGGTCCTGGAGTTGGCGCAGCTTGTTGAGCACGACCGTGTGGCCGAGGTGGATGTCGGGCGCGGTCGGGTCGAGGCCGAGCTTGATGCGCAGGGGCTTGCCGCTGGCCTCGCTGCGCTTGAGCTTCTCGATCCATTCGGCTTCGACCAGCAGTTCGTCGCAGCCGCGCTTGGTGATGGCCAGCGCTTCGCGCACGCGATCGCTGAGGCCGGTGATTTCTTCGCTCATCGGGGGGTTTCTTCTGGTGGAGCGCGGCTGTCCTACAAGACGGCACGCGGCTTGCTACGCCCTTCAACCTCAAGGTCTTGGCTATGAGGCCGATTGCTATACTCGTCGGCTTCGACTAGCTGCCAGACGTTTCAAAGGATTCTAGCGAATGGATTTCGGCTCGCTCTGCCGATGGCCCCGCCTCTCGCGTCGCGCGAAATACGGACTGGTGGCCGGCTCGACCCTCATGCTCGCCAGCTTTGCCGGTGCGATCGCCTCGCTGGGTGAGCAGTACGCTGCCCAGCCCATGACCAATGGCGCCGTGCTCACGGTTGAACTCCCCCTGCCCTCGCTCGCGGCCCAGGTCGATGTGATCGAGTCGGAGTCGCAGGCCCATGAATACATTTCCGAAGAAGCGGTGCGCCCGGGCGATTCGCTTGGCAGCCTGCTCGACCGCCTCGGTCTCGGTGAGGACGCCGCCGCCGCCCGCTTCCTACGCGCCGACGATCTCGGCAAGCGCGTGATGCAGGTGCGCAATGGCCGCACCGTCACCGCCAAGGTTGATGGCGAAGGCAACCTGATCTGGCTGCGCTTCCCGATCGCCGGCGACGCTGCCATCTCCAGCCGCAAGAACGCACCGCGCGCGCGGCGCGGCAAGGGCGAGCCGGCCGACAAGCCCGCCATGCCCGAGCCCAAGGCCGACGAGCGCATGGTCGTGGTCGAGGCGCGCAACGGCGAATTCACCGCGCGCGAGGAGGCCGTGACCTTCGAGCGCCGCATCGAGATGCGCGCCGGCAGCATCCGCAACACGCTGTTCGCGGCCACCGACGCCGCCGGCCTGCCCGATGCCGTCACCAAGCAGCTCGCCGACATCTTCAACGACGACATCGACTTCCGCTCCGACCTGCGCCGCGGCGACAGCTTCCGCGTGGTGTACGAGGCGATGTACGCCAACGGCGAATACCGCCAGGCCGGCCGCGTGCTGGCGGCGCAATTCGTCAACGCCGGCAAGACCTACGAGGCGGCTTGGTACGAGGGCGAGGCGGGCCGTGGCAGCTACTACGGCTTCGACGGCAAGAGCCGGCAGGCGGCCTTCCTGCGCGCGCCGCTGGAGTTCTCGCGCGTGACATCGGGCTTCTCGATGAACCGGCTGCATCCCATCCTCAACACCTGGCGCGCGCATCGCGGCGTCGATTACGGCGCGGCCACCGGCACGCCGGTGCGCGCGGTGGGCGACGCGGTGGTCGAGACGGCCGGCTGGCAGAACGGCTACGGCAACGTGGTCATCCTCAAGCACCAGGGCGCGGTCAGCACGGTGTACGGCCACCTGAGCGGTTTCGCGCCGGGCGTGCGCAACGGCTCGCGCGTGGGCCAGGGCGACATCATCGGCTATGTCGGCAGCACGGGCTGGGCGACCGGGCCGCATCTGCACTACGAGTTCCGCGTCAACGGCGAGCAGCGTGATCCGCTCACGGTCGCCCTGCCGCAGTCCACGCCGCTCGACGGTCGCCAGCGCATCGCCTTCCAAGCCCGCGTGATGGACTACCAGAAGCGGCTCGCGCTGCTGGCCGACAACGCGCCGGCGCAGGTGGCGAGCAACGTGCGCGCGCGCATGCGCTGACGGACGGCGAACCGTGCTCTGCATCGGCCTGATGTCGGGCACGAGCCTCGACGGCATCGACGGCGTGCTCGTGCGCTTCAGCGCGGACGCGGCGCCCGCCGCGCCGAGGGCGGCAGCGCTGTTGCCCGGTTGGCCGGCGAATGCCGCCGAACCGGATGCCAAGCCGACAGACGCCATGGCCGGCACGGTGGCAGCTCTGTCATCCGGCGATCGGCCCACCCTGCTCGGCCACGTCCACCGTCCCTTCCCACCCGCGCTGCGCACCGAGCTGCTCGCGCTTCAGCGACCCGTCGCCGATGAACTGCACCGTGCGGCGGTCGCCGCCGTCGGCGTGGCCGATGCCTATGCGGAAGTGGTCGCGGCGCTGCTGCCGATGGCGGCCGACGAGCCTGTCGCCGTGATCGGCGCCCACGGCCAGACCGTGCGCCATCGCCCCGAATGCGGCTACACGCTGCAACTGCTCGACGGCGCCCGGCTCGCCGAGCGCAGCGGCATTACCGTCATCGGTGACCTGCGCAGCCGCGACATCGCCGCCGGCGGTCAGGGCGCACCGCTGGTGCCGGCCTTCCATGCGGCCGTGTTCGGCACGGCCGACGGCGAGGTACTCGTCGCCAATATCGGCGGCATCGCCAACGTGAGCCGACTCGGCGCCGACGGCAGCGTCACCGGCCATGACGTGGGGCCCGGCAATGTGCTTCTCGACCTGTGGGTCGAGCGCCATCTGGGCGAACCCTTCGACCGCAACGGCGCCTGGGCCTCGATCGGCGACACCGACGACATGCTGCTTGACGAACTGCTCGACGAGGAATTCTTCGATCGCGCGCCACCCAAGAGCACCGGGCGCGACCTGTTCAACGCCGACTGGCTTGACCGCAAGCTCGCGGCCTGGTCGTTCCTCGCGCCCGAGGATGTGCAACGAACGCTGGTCGAGCTGACCGCGATCGGCATCGCGCGCGAGGTCACGCCGCGCACGGCACGCGTCATCGTCTGTGGTGGCGGCGCGCGCAATGCCGAACTCATGCTGGCGCTGTCCGCGCATGTCGCCCTGACGGCGCCCGACTGCGTGGTCGGGACCAGTGCCGAACACGGTGTCGCACCCGAGCATGTCGAGGCGATGGCCTTCGCCTGGCTCGCGATGCGACACGAGCGCGGCCTGCCCGGCAACCTGCCGGCCGTGACCGGCGCGCAGGGCGTGAGACTGCTCGGCGCGCGCCATCCGGCCTGATCCGCCACCGTCGCCTGCTGCCGATGCAAAAGCAGACGGGCCGGCAATGCCGGCCTGTCCTCATACCGTGCGCGGCCCGGGCCGCGCTGCCTCGGTCTCGTCAGACCGAGAACGAAGAACCGCAACCGCAGGTGCTGGTCGCGTTCGGGTTCGAGATCACGAACTGGGCGCCTTGCAGATCGTCCTTGTAGTCGATGGTCGCGCCGACGAGGTACTGGTAGCTCATCGCGTCGATCAGCAGACTGACGCCGTTGCGCTGCATGACGGTGTCGTCGTCGTTCTGGTCTTCGTCGAAAGTGAAGCCGTACTGGAAGCCCGAACAGCCGCCGCCCTGGACGAACACGCGCAGCTTGAGGTTGGGATTGCCTTCCTCGTCGATGAGTTCGCGCACCTTGCCAGCAGCGGCTTCGGTGAAGATCAGCGGACCGGCTTCGGTCGGGAGGGATTCGGTGACGGCGTTCATGGCTTGCTCCTGGGTTTCGGCGCGCGCGGACTGCGCCCGAGTCATTCGGTGAGTGTATGCAGGCGCCGAACGCGGCATGTGCTTGCCTGCATCGGCATCAGGGTCGGACGCGCCCGCCGCGCCAATAGCTGGCGGGTACATGCGCATCACGATTGCGGGGATATGCCGCCATGCCCGACGGAAACAACCCGGCGTGGAGCGGGGTCTTGCGGATGCAGGAGCCGAGGGCGTCGCCGTCAGCACATCACGGCAACACCGGCAGCATCGTGAGCCCGGTGCTCTCGGGCAGGCCGAACATGAGGTTCATGCATTGCACGCCCTGCCCCGAAGCGCCCTTCACGAGGTTGTCCTCGACCACGAGGACGACGAGCTGGTCGCCGCCGCCCGGGCGGTGCACGGCGATGCGCACCGTATTGGCCGACCGCACCGAGCGCGTCTCGGGATGGCTACCCGCCGGCATCACGTCCACGAAGGGCTCGTTCGCATAGGCCGCCTCGAACAACGCCTGGAAATCGGTCTCGCGTGCCTCCGGCAGGATGCGGGCGTACAGCGTCGAATGGATGCCACGGATCATCGGGACAAGATGCGGCACGAAGGTCAGATTGATCGCGTCATGACCGGCGATCGCGCGCAGGCCCTGCTCGATCTCCGGCAGGTGGCGATGCCCCTTCACCCCGTAAGCCTTGAAGTTGTCCGACGCCTCTGCCAGCAGCGTATGCACCTCGGCCTTGCGACCGGCGCCCGACACGCCCGACTTGCAGTCGGCGATCAGCGTCGTGCCGTCCACCAGCTTCGCGCCATCACGCAGCACGGGCAGGAAACCGAGCTGCACGCTGGTCGGATAGCAACCCGGCAGCCCGATCAGTCGCGCGTCACGGATGCGGTCGCGGTTCACTTCCGGCAGGCCATACACGGCCTTGTCGAGCAGCGCTAACGCCGAATGCGGCATGCCGTACCACTTCTCGAATACGACCGGATCGCGCAGACGGAAGTCGGCCGCCAGATCGATCACCTTGACACCCGCCTCCAACAGGGCAGGCCCCTGTTCCATCGCCACGCCATGCGGCGTCGCGAAGAACACCACGTCGCAGGCACCGAGCGTGGCCGCGTCCGGCGCCGAGAAGGCGATATCCACGCGGCCGCGCAGCGACGGAAACATGTCAGCGACCGGCATGCCGGCCTCCTTGCGCGAGGTGATCGCCTGCAACTGCACCTGCGGGTGCTGCGCGAGAAGACGCAGCAGTTCCACGCCCGTATATCCGGTACCGCCAACAATGCCGACCTTGATCATGGCTTGCCCCTGTTCGGTCACAAATTCACTGCCAGAAATGCAAAAAGCCGCCCATCTGGGCGGCTTTCGTGTTCGGGCGACTGGCCTGCCAGCCGCAAACCGATCAGCGCTTCGAGAACTGCTTGCGGCGACGGGCGCCGTGCAGACCGACCTTCTTACGTTCGACTTCACGCGCGTCACGGGTCACGAGACCGGCGTTCGACAGAGCGGGCTTGAGCGTCGCGTCATAGTCGATCAGCGCGCGGGTGATGCCGTGGCGAACCGCACCGGCTTGACCCGACTCGCCACCGCCTTGCACGTTGACCTTGATGTCGAAACGTGCGGCGTTGTCGGTCAGCACGAGCGGCTGGCGGATGATCATCCGGCCGGTTTCGCGCGAGAAATATTCGTCGGCCGGCTTGCCGTTGACGACGATCAGGCCCGTGCCCGGCTTGATGAAGACGCGAGCAACCGCAGTCTTGCGGCGGCCGGTACCGTAGTTGTAGTTACCGATCATGGCTGACCTCAGACTTGGAGCGGCTTGGGTTGTTGCGCGGCATGCGGATGCGAGCCTTCGGCGTACACCTTCAGCTTCTTGATCATCGCGTAGCCGAGGGGACCCTTCGGCAGCATGCCCTTGACGGCCTTCTCGAGCGCGCGGCCGGGGAACTTGGCCTGCATCTTGTCGAAGGTGGTTTCGTAGATACCGCCCGGGTAGCCCGAGTGACGGTAGTACTTCTTGTCGAGGCCCTTGGTGCCGGTCACGCGGATCTTGCCGGCGTTGACGACGACGATGAAGTCGCCCGTGTCAACGTGCGGGGTGTACTCGGGCTTGTGCTTGCCACGCAGGCGGCGAGCGATTTCGGCGGCGAGGCGGCCCAGGACTACGTCGGTCGCGTCAACCACGAACCACTCGTGATTGACCTCAGCCGGCTTGGCGGAAAAAGTTTTCATGTTGCGTCGCAAAGTGCAGACCGGGAGAGCCCGGGGGGTTCAGCGCACCCCAGAAATCCGACCCGGGTGCAGGCGAGAACCGCTTTGAGCGGCCGACATGCCTTGCCGGAAAACGGTCGGCGATCGGTCGGATCATTTAACGGAAAGTCGGCTACTTTAGTGTGCCGAAGCGCCCTCTGTCAAACCATGCAAGACAACTCGGCATGGTTCGGGCAAAAAAAAGCCCGAGTGCCTTCGGCACCCGGGCAGAATCCACCAAAGAGGAGGGTGGAGGAGACACGGTGATGTGCCCTCGCTTTAGCGCTGAGGCCGCAAGCACAGGGCAGCAGGTGAGGCAAACTATAGCTAACCCTATGGTGCGATGCAAGAAGAAGCCCACGCACCTCCCGATCAACTCGTTACTTTCCTTATCATGAAATGCACAGTGCGGTGGATTGCGTCGGCAGGTATGGCTTTCCTGGGTGAATCCGGAAGCGGGCATACCACGATGATGGATGGCGCTCCGGAAGGTGGCGGCCGTAATCTCGCGCCTCGCCCCATGGAAATGATCCTCATGGGGACGGGTGGATGTACCGCCTATGACGTGGTGCACATCCTCAAGAAATCCCGTGCGGATGTGCTCGACTGCGAGGTCTCGCTGGACGCCGAGCGCGCTGCGGAAGATCCGAAAGTATTCGAGCGCATCCACTTTCACTTCAAGGTGAGCGGCCGCGGACTGCAAGCCAAGCAGGTCGAGCGAGCCGTGAATCTCTCGCACGAGAAGTACTGCTCAGCGTCAATCATGCTCGCCAAGACAGCGACCATCACCCACTCATTTGAGATCATCGAAGCCTGACGGCGAGGCCCTGCCTCGTCAGATTTTCGCGGCTATCGTCGTCATCACCTTGGCGGCGAGTTTCATTCCCTGCCGCACCGGGGTGGGAAACGGAAGGCCGCCGCCGGCGGTCGCGGCTTCGGCGTGGGCAATTTCATCGGCCTTCATCTGCGCGACGATGGCGCGACTGCGGGTATCGCCTTCCGGAAGGCGATCGAGATGCCCGTTGAGATGCGCCTCGACCTGCCGCTCGGTTTCGGCCATGAAGCCGAGGCTCACGGTATCGCCGAAACGCCCCGCCAGCGCACCGATGACGAAGGCGCCGGCATACCAGAACGGATTCAGCCGTGATCGATGCGCCCCCAGTTCGTCGAGCCGGCGTGCGGTCCACGCCAGATGGTCGCGCTCCTCGGCTGCGGCCTGCCGGAACTGCGACCGCACCGTCTCGTCTCGGGCCGTCAGCGCCTGCGACTGATAAAGGGCCTGCGCACATACCTCGCCAACATGGTTGACGCGCATGAGGCTGCCAGCCAGTTCACGTTCAGTCTCGGAAAGCGCGACATCCGTGGCGGGGAAGTCGATTTCCCGTGTAGTCGGCGGGATGCCGAAAACCGAGCGTAAGGCGGTATCGAACTCGATGATTGCGCGATCCGGAAGGGAAAACCTGCGACTTAGGTCTGCGGTGCCAATAGGACTCATTTTTGCAAATGCATGCGGTAAGTACAGCTTGCTATCTATAGGCGCACTGCTCGCGCCGCATGTGGTCATGCGCAAGTGAATTGCGCTTGTTGCGCAAATCCGACAGGCCAACACTCCGATACAAGGAAAAGAACGGGGCGTCGTGCCGCTTTCAAGGTTCTCTGAAAGAATCGGCCGCAGCTTCCGAGCAGGTCCGGGAAGTTACTGAACTCTGAGCACCGCCGAATTCAATTCAGGAGCGGGCTCTCACGAAAGAGCTTTCAGGCTTTCTACAAACATCGTGGAGAAAACCTTATGAAGAAGTCGCTTCTTGCGCTGGCCGTTCTCGGCACGTTTGGCGGTGCTGCTTTCGCGCAAAGTACCGTCACGCTGTACGGCATTGCCGATGCGTACTACCAGAACCTCGATAACGGCCCGAAGACCACCAACCGCATCGACAGCGGCGGTCTGAGCGGTTCGCGCATCGGCGTTCGCGGCAGCGAAGATCTCGGCAACGGCACGTCGGCGATCTTCACGATCGAAGGCGGCATCAACCTTGACGACGGTTCGAACGCCCAAGGCGCCGTCTGGGGTCGTCAGTCGTTCGTCGGCCTGAAGGGCAACTTCGGCCAGGCGACCATCGGTCGTCACCAGACTCCGCTGTACGACATCGTCGTGAACTACGGCGGCGCGGGTAACGGTCAATCGATTGGCGCTGCGTCGAACGTGTTTGCATTCGCCAACGGCACGCCCTACACCACCACCGCCACGGTTGTCACCGCCCCGATTGCGCGTGCTAACAATTCTGTCAAGTACATCTCGCCGAACTTCTCTGGCCTGACGCTGACGGCTTTCGCTGCCTTCGGCGAAAACACCAACAACGGCGTCAAGACCACTGCTGGCAACACGCTGGCTGGTGCCGCTGAGTACAAGATTGGCGCGTTTGCCGCGTCGGCCCTGTACCAAGAAACCAAGGCCAATCCCACCACCGCCGTCTCGGTGGACAAGGTCCGTACGGTGGCAGTCGGCGCTTCGTACAACTTCGGTGTTGTGAAGCCCTATGTCCTGTACCAGGACAACAAGACCAGCAACTTCGCCAGCTACGCCTCGACGCCGGCCACGACCACCAAGTCGCTGAGCAACTACTACGTCGATCTCGGCATTTCGGCTCCGCTCGGCGCTGGCGCCCTGACGGTCGATTACGCCTTCCTGAACAATCGCAACGATCAAGGCGTGATTGGCGAAAACGGTGATGCCAAGTCCGCCGGTCTGCGCTACGACTACAGCCTGTCGAAGCGCACGACGACGTACGCTGGTATCCAGAAGATCTGGAACGACTCGCAATCGGCCTACTCGCTCGGCGGCACTGCCAGCTTGGCGTCTGCTCGCGGTCAAGACCCGCGCACCATTTTCCTGGGTGCCCGTCACACGTTCTGATGAACAAAGCTCGCCCGGCAGCAACTGCCGGGCGCCTAGCGAAAAGGCCACCTCAGGGTGGCCTTTTCCATTTGTGCTCAGTGCGCCGCTTCCCAGTTCGGACCCGCGCCGATCTCCGCCAGCAAAGGCACGCTGAGTGATGCGACGCCTGCCATCAACTCGGGTACACGCCGCCGCACCATCTCCAGTTCGCTGTCGGGCACCTCGAACACGAGTTCGTCATGCACCTGCATCACCATGCGGGTCGCCCATCGCTCGGCGTCGATCGCCTTCTGTGTCGCAATCATCGCGAGCTTGATCAGGTCGGCTGCCGTGCCCTGCATCGGCGCATTGATCGCGGCACGCTCGGCGCCCTGACGGCGCGGACCATTCGGCGAATTAATCTCCGGCAGCCAGAGCCGACGCCCGAATACCGTCTCGACATATCCGCGCGTCTTTGCCAGCCTCCGGGTTTCCTCCATGTAGCGCGCGACGCCCGGATAACGTGTGAAATAGCGATCGATGTAAAGCTTTGCAGCATCTCGCCCAATGCCGAGATTCGCCGCGAGACCGAATGCGCTCATTCCGTATATCAATCCGAAATTGATGACTTTCGCGTAACGCCGCTGTTCATTGCTCACCATTTCGGGGTCGATTCCGAATATCTCAGCGGCAGTGGCGCGATGGACATCAATTCCTTCGGTAAATGCGCGTTTCAGATTCGCGTCATCGGCGATATGCGCCATGATGCGCAATTCGATCTGCGAATAATCGGCACTCACGATCACATGGCCCGGCGCAGCAATGAAGGCCTCGCGCACGCGCCGGCCCTCGGGCGTGCGGATCGGAATGTTCTGGAGGTTGGGCTCGTTCGAGGCGAGCCGTCCCGTCACCGCCACGGCCTGCGCGTAGTTGGTATGCACTCTCCCCGTAGCGGGATTGACCATGCGCGGCAGCTTGTCGGTGTAGGTGCTCTTGAGCTTGGCCAGCCCGCGGTGTTCGAGGATGAGCTTGGGCAGCGGATAGTCCTCGGCGAGCTTTTGCAGCACTTCCTCGTCGGTGGACGGGGCGCCGCTCGGCGTCTTTTTCACGACCGGCAGACCGAGCTTGCCGAACAGTAATTCGCCGATCTGCTTGGGCGAACCGATGTTGAACGGCTGGCCCGCCGCGTCATAGCACTCTTGTTCCAGTTCGAGGATGCGCTGGCCAAGCGCATGGCTTTGCGCCGCGAGCGCCTCGCAATCCACCAGAACGCCATGCCGCTCGATACGCGCGAGCACTTCGGCGACGGGCAACTCCATTTCCTCGTAAATCCGGCGCAAGCCGGCTTCGCCTTCGAATTGCGGCGCGAAATGGCGATGCAGCCTCAGTGTGATGTCGGCATCTTCGGCGGCATATTCGGTGGCGCGATCGATCGCCACCTGGTCGAAACAGATCTGGCTCGCGCCCTTGCCCGCGACCTGTTCGTAGGTGATGGTGGTTTCGTTCAGATGACGCAGCGCCATCGAATCCATGTCGTGGCTGCGATGGCTTTCGAGCACATAGCTTTCGAGCAGCGTGTCCTGCGCGACACCCGCCAGCGCGATGCCGTGGTTGAGCAGCACATGGCGGTCGTACTTGAGGTTCTGGCCCAGCTTGGGCTTGCTCGAATCCTCGAACCAGGGTTTGAGCAGGGCGAGCACGGCTTCTCGGTCGAGCTGGGCTGGCGCGTCGGCATAACGGTGGGCGAGCGGGATGTAGCAGGCGCGGCCCGGCTCGACGCTGAGCGACAGGCCGACGATCTCTGCGCGCATCGGGTCGAGCGAGGTGGTCTCGGTATCGACGCAGGTGAGCTCGGCGGCGTCGATGCGTGCGATCCAGGCGGCGAGCGCCTCCTCGGTCAGCACGCATTCGTAGTCGCGCGTGATGGCTGGGGGGAACAGGTCGCCGGCCGTGGTCCGGGCATCCGGCGCACTGTCGTCGTCGGCGCCGACGGACGAGCCAGTCACGGGCTGCGCGCCGGGACTGCCGGTCGAGGTGCCCGGCGCGAACCCACCCGACTGCCCGACCAACGCGAACTCGGCCGCTCCCGCTCCCGCTCCCGCTCCCGCCGCGCCACGTCCGCCGGCCGCCCGCCCTGGCCCTCCCATGTCGCGCAACCAGGTACGAAAGCCGTAGCGCTCGTACAACCCGCGCAGCGCCTCGGCGTCCGGTTCGGCCGGCAGGAGCGCCTCCAGCGCCACGCAATGCGCACTCAGGTCGCAATCGCACTTCACCGTCAGCAGCTCACGCGTGAGCGGGAACTGCGGCACGGCGCGACGCAGGTTCTCGCCGGTCACGCCCTTGAAGCCGTCGGCCGCAGCGATGATCGCGTCGAGCGAGCCGTGCTCGGTCAGCCATTTCACGGCCGTCTTGGGGCCGACCTTGTCCACGCCCGGCACGTTGTCCACCGTGTCGCCGATGAGCGCGAGGTAATCGACGATGCGCTCGGGCGGCACGCCGAAGCGCGCCACCACGCCCGCCGGGTCGAGCATTTCGGGCTTGCCGTCCTTGCTCATCGTGTTGACGAGGGTGACGTGCTGATTGACGAGCTGGGCGAGATCCTTGTCGCCGGTACTCACGATCACGTCGATGCCCTTGCCCGTGGCCTCGCGGCAGAGCGTACCGATCACGTCGTCGGCCTCGATGCCCTCGACCATGAGGATCGGCCAGCCCTCGGCGCGCACCGCCACGTGGATCGGCTCGACCTGCTTCGCGAGGTCTTCCGGCATCGACGCGCGGTTGGCCTTGTAATCGGCATAGAGGTCGTCGCGAAAGGTCTTGCCGCGCGCGTCGAACACGCAGGCGGCGTAATCGGCCGGAAAGTCGGCGCGCAGCCGGCGCAGCATGGCGAGGATGCCGTGCATCGCGCCGGTCGGCTCGCCCTGGGGGCTGCGCAGATCGGGCAGCGCGTGGAAGGCTCGGTAGAGATAGCTGGACCCATCGACCAGCAGCAGACGCTTGTTCATCGTTGGAGACAGCTCCGGAAATTGGCCCGGCATTATGTCGGGTCGCCCAAGGGGGCGCTGATAGAATCCGGCCGATGAAAACCCGCTCGCTTTCGCCCGTCTCGCCGCGCTTTGCGGCCGTTTTCGACGACGTTGACGGCACCGCCGCCTCCGACCGGGGCAGCATCGCGAGCGCTTTCCACCGCCTCGGCGGCACGCCGGCCCGTGCCGGCAGCCGGTTTGCCGCGCTGGCGGCAGGCATCGGGCAAGGTGCCGCTCCGGCCCTCGCCGGCCTGCTGCTCGCCGCATTGGCCCTTCCGGCGCTTGCCGCCGACCCCGCCGAACCGCCGCTCAAGCTCGAACCCGTCCCCGACGGCGCCCCGACGCTCGAAGGCGGCAAGCCCCCCGACATCACCGTCCGCCGCGACGGCAGCGCCGAGTTCAAGGAATACCGCGTGAACGGCCGGCTCTACGCCGTCAAGGTCACGCCCAACGTCGGCAAGCCCTACTGGCTCATCGACCGCTCCGGCGGCGGACAACTCCAGCGTTTCGACGGCCCCTCGCCCAACCTGACGGTACCGAGCTGGCTGATCCTCGAGTGGTGAGGACCACCCCATGGCTGTATTCACGCCGGTAAGTCCGGCAGAAGCGGCGGACTGGCTGCGCCAGTACGACCTCGGCGAACTCGTGTCGATCGAAGGCATCGGCTCCGGCATCGAGAACTCCAACTTCTTCTTCAACACGACCTCGGCCGACAACGGCGGGCGCTTCGTGCTGACCATCTTCGAGAACCTGGAGCCGGCCCAGCTGCCCTTCTATCTCGAATTCATGGCGGCGCTGGCGGCGCGCGGCGTCGCGGTGCCGAGGCCGATTCCCGACCGCACCGGTGCGATCCTGCAAAGCATCAAGGGCAAGCCCTGCTGCCTCGCGACGCGGCTGAAGGGCGAGTTCGAACTCGATCCGCAGCCCGAGCACTGCCGCCAACTCGGCCGCACGATCGCGCAGATGCACGCCGGCGGCCTCGCCTACCAAGAGGCCCGGCCGCAGCTCATGCAGCCCAACCTGCGCGGCCTCGACTGGCAGCAGGCGATGCTCCCCAAGGTGGCCGAATGGCTGCCCGCCGACCTGGCCGACCTGCTGCGCGACGAACTCGCGGTGCAGGCCGGGCATCAGTCGGGCGCGCAGTACGCAAGCCTGCCGCGCGGCCCGGTGCATGCCGACATCTTCCGCAACAACGTGCTGTTCGATGGCACGCGCGCGGCGCCCCATCTGGGCGGCGTGTTCGACTTCTACTTCGCGGGCGTGGACAGCTTCATCTTCGACCTCGCCGTTGCCGTCAACGACTGGGCGATCGACCTCGACAGCGGTGCGATCGACGCGGCGCGCGCCGATGCGCTCATCGCCGCCTACGCAGCCGAGCGCCCTTTCACCGACGCCGAGCGCGCCGCCTGGCCGCTCGCCCTGCGCGCCGGCGCGCTGCGCTTCTGGGTCAGCCGGCTGTACGACTTCTACCGCCCGCGTGAAGCCGAAACCCTCACGCCGCACGATCCGACGCATTTCGAACGCATCCTGCGTCTGCGCCGCGCCGGTCCCGGCTGCGCCCTGCCCTGAACCCATCTCACGCCATGTCGTCGCCCGTCTCCATGCAGGCCTACCGTTTGCCCGCCGCCGCCGGCTGGGGCTGGATCCGCGACGGCTTCGCGCTGTTCCGGCGCCAGCCCATCTCGCTGATGACGCTGTTCCTGTTCTACCTGTTCACGCTGTTTCTCGTGGTGCTCATCCCGATCCTCGGGCCGCTGGTGCAGGTGGCGCTCATGCCCGGCCTGTCGGTCGGCTTCCTGAGCGCAGCCAGGGCGGCGAGCGAGGGGCGAGGCGTGAACGTGCGCGAGCTGGTGGTGGGCTTCCGGGCCAACCACGGCAAGGCGGCCAAGCCGCTGCTGCAACTGGGCGGCTTCTACTTCCTGGCGATCTGCCTCGTCTTCCTGCTCACCGCGCTGCTCGACGACGGCACGCTGTCGCACATGTTCATCGAGGGCCGCGAGCCGAGTGAAGCCGAGATGGAATCGTCGCGCATGACCTTCGCGATGATCGCGGCCATCGTCGGCTACCTCGCCGTCACGCTCAGCTTCTGGTTCGCGCCGGCGCTCGTGGCCTGGCATGACGTGCCGCCGCTGAAGGCGCTGTTCTTCAGCACGGTGGCGGGCTGGCGCAATCTCGGCGCCTTCGCGAGCTTCTTCGCCGGCGCCTTCGCGGTGATGGTGCTGAGCCAGCTCGTGCTGCTCGCGCCGCTGTCGCTGCTCGGCGCGCCGCAATCGCTCCAGGCCTTCCTGGTGATGCCGCTGTCGGTCGTGCTGTTCTCGACCATGCATTGCGCGATCTATCTCTCCTACCGCCAGACCTTCGGCCTCGACCGCGGCGCTGCCTGAGCGCGGATGCAGACCGCGCTGCTGCTGCTGCCGGACTTCGCGCTGATCGCGCTCGGCGTGCTGCTGGCCCGGCGTGGCGGCTTCGCGCCGCAGTTCTGGGTCGGTGTCGAGCGGCTGGTCTATTTCATCCTCTTTCCGGCGCTGCTCGTGCACTCGATCGCGCGAACGAGCTTCCACGCCGGCACGGCACTGGGGCTGGTGCAGTGCTCGCTCGGCATCACGCTGGCGGGCGCGCTGCTCGGCTCCCTGGCGCTGGCCTTCAAGCCCGATGCGCGACGCTTCGCATCGGGGCTGCAATGCGCGTTCCGCTTCAACAGCTATGTGGCGCTCGCCCTCGCGAGCCGGCTCGGCGGCGAGCCGGGCACGGCGACGATGGCGGTCATCATCGGCGTCGCGGTGCCGCTGGCCAATGCGATGGCGGTGCTCGCGCTCGCGCGCCACAGCGGCGCCGGCCTGTGGCGCGAACTCGCGCGCAATCCGCTGCTGGTGGCGACGCTGGGCGGGCTGGCGTTCAACCTCGCGGGCGGCACGCTGGCCGAGCCGGTCGCGGCGCTGCTCAGCCGGCTCGGCCAGGCGTCGATCGCGCTCGGGCTGATCGCCGTGGGCGCGGGGCTGCAACTGCGCCAACTCGGGGTGTCGCGCTGGCTCGTGGGCTGGTTCACCTTCGTCAAGCTCGGGCTGCTGCCGCTGGTGGCCTTCGGTCTCGCGCAAGCGCTTGCATTGCCGCCCGCCGAGGCCCGCGTCGTGCTGCTGTTCGGCTGCCTGCCCACCGCCTCGTCGGCCTATGTGCTGGCCCAGCGCATGGGCGGCGACGGACCGCTCGTCGCCGGGCTCATCTCGCTCAGCACGCTTCTGTCGATGCTGGGCATCCCGCTTTGGCTCGGGCTTCTGGGCTGAGGCACACTCGATCGGCTCCGCGCCCGCCATGCCGGCGGCGCGCCTTCTTCCGCCCATGCCGCTCTCGCTTTCCCTCGCTCTTCTCGGCACCGGCCTTGCCGTGCCGGTACTGGCCGGCATCGCCACCCATCAATGGCTGAGCCGGCGCCGGCTCGCGCGCGAGCTGGCCGTGCTGCGCGAGCAGCTCGCGCGCAACAGGCTCGAACTCGATCGCGCGCGCACGCTGGCGCGCCAGGAATCGGACCTGCTCGACGGCATCGTGGCCGAGCTGCGTCCGGCCGGCACCGCGCTCGCGCGCGTGGCCGACGCACTGGCCCAGGAGAACACGGGCGCGCAGCGCCAGCGCCTGCTCGACACCCTGCGTCGCTCGGCGCGCGGCATCGACGGCACGCTCACCACGCTGGCCGACCGCGCCCTGCTGCAGGCCGGTCAGCTGCGGCTCGCGAGTGGCCCGGTCGATCTGCCGGTACTGCTGCATGAACTGGTGAACGCGCGGCGCGGTGCGGCCGGCGCGGGCGGTATCGCGCCACGACTGGTGGTAGCCGCGTTCAGCAACCAGTGCGTGCTGGCCGACCGCGAACGCCTGGCCCAGCTGATCAGTCTGCTGATCGACGCGGCCCTGGCACAGGCCGATGCGCGCGGCGTGACGGTCACGCTCACCGAGACGGTGCTGGCGCCGCGTCGCATCGCCGTGCGGCTCGACCTGCTGAGCCATGCGCTGGTGCGGCCCGAGCAGGCCGAGTCGCTGCTGCTGCTGCCGACGCTCGATCCGGTGCCGAGTGCCCTGGGCAGCCAGGGCCTCGCGCTCGCCAATGCGCGCCAGCTCGCGCGGCTGATGGGCGGCCGGCTCGGCGTCACGCTCGGCGCGCAATCGCTGCAGCTGGGGCTCGAACTCGAAGCGCCGGTGGCCGACATCGCCGAGGTGGCCACCGTGCCCCAGCCGCGCGACGACGATTCCGCGCCCGTGCCGCCGCGCGTGGCCGGCATGCGCCGCGTGCTGCTGGTGGAAGACAACCGCATCACCCAGTTCGTGACCGTCGATTCGCTCGCGCGCATGGGCTTCGAGGTGGCGACCGCCGGCGACGGCGCCGAGGCGCTGGAGCTGCTCGGGCGGCTCGATGTCGATCTGGTGCTGACCGATTGCGACATGCCCGGCATCGACGGCCCCGAACTCGCGCGCCGGCTGCGCGCCGATCCGCGCCACGCCCGCCTGCCCATCATCGCGGTGACGGTGGACGACTCCGAGCGCATGCGCGCCGACTGTCGCGCCGCCGGCATGGACGGCTTCCTGGCCAAGCCGATCGAGCCGCACAAGTTGCAGCAGCTGTTCGATTCGATCGGCGGACGCTGAGGCGGGCGGCGGGAGCGGCCCGCCCCAACCCGCCAGCGCCCAGTCGATGTGCTCGGCCAGCAGCGGCGACGCCCCGGACCGGGCCGCCGTGAGCGCCGCCGCCAGCGCCGCGCGCTCGGGCGCGGAGGTGACCGGATCGCGCAACGCATTGCCCATCGCCACCGCGAGATTGCGCCGCCAGCGCTCATGCCCGACGCGGCGGATCGCGCTGCCTTCGGTGCGACGCAGGAATCCGGCTTCGTCCCAGCCCCACAGATCGAGCAGCTCCGCATGGTCGAGCGGCGCGCGCGCGTCGAAGTCGGGCAGGCTCGCCCGATGCGCGAACTTGTTCCACGGGCAGGCGAGCTGGCAGTCGTCGCAGCCGTAGATGCGGTTGCCGATCGCGCGGCGGAATTCGACCGGGATCGGTCCGTCGTGCTCGATGGTCAGGTAGCTGATGCAGCGGCGCGCATCCAGTTCGTAGGGCGCGACGATCGCGCCCGTCGGGCAGGCGTCGATGCAGGCGGCGCAGCGTCCGCAATGCGGCTCGACCGGCGCATCGACCGGCAGCGGCAGGCTCGTCAGCAGCTCGCCCAGAAAGAACATCGAGCCGCCGTCGCGGTCGAGCAGCAGGGTGTGCTTGCCGCGCCAGCCCAGCCCGCCCAGCCGCGCGAATTCCACCTCCATCACCGGCGCCGAATCGGTGCAGGCGCGGCTGAAATGCCGGCCCAGCCCGGCCTCGGCCGCAAGCGCGTCGATGCGCTCGGCCAGCTTCTGCAAGCGATTGCGGATGACCTTGTGATAGTCCCGCCCGCGCGCATAGATCGACACCACCGCCGTGCCCGGCGCGCGCTGCGCGGCCCGTTCGCGCTCGCGCCAGCCGGCGGGCGCGGCGGCCGGCAGATAGTCCATGCGCACGCCGATGACCCGCGCCACCTCCGGCAGCAGGCCGCGCGGGTCGGCCCGGAGCGCCGCATGCCGATCCATATAATCCATGCCCCCGTGGCGCCCGGCCGCGAGCCAGCGCGCGAGGCCGTCCACCGCCGCTGCCGGCACCTCGGCCGGCGCGATGCGGCAGCCGGCAAAGCCGAGCGCGGCCGCCTCGGCGCGGATGCGGGCGACGAGCGCGGCAAGGTTTTCGGCCCGATCGGCGCCCGCCAGTGCGAGCGGCGACGCGGCGGGCGGGCCGGCCTGCCGCCCGGCGGACGCATCGACCGTCGGGCAGTCCGCCGCTCCGGCCGCGCGTGCCGCCGCGTTTTGCTTTCCGGCAACAGCCGCGCCGCCGCCGGTCGAAGGGTTCACAGTCATTCCAGGCTTGGCCGCAGCGGCGTCACCCGCCCGCGGCACATCACTTCCATCAATTGCACGGATCGAGGTCCGAGTATGAATGCCCCCCTCGCGACGCTCGCCATCGAGCTGCCCGACGCCGCCGCGACCGACGCGCTCGGCGCCCGCTTCGCCGCCGTGCTGCGCGCGCCGCTGCACCTGCAACTGCACGGCGATCTCGGCGCCGGCAAGACGAGCTTCATCCGCGCCACGCTGCGCGCGCTCGGCCACACCGGCCCCGTGCGCAGCCCCACCTACGCGATCGTCGAGGGTTACAGCCTTGCTCCCGCCTTGCGCGCGAGCGAGAACGATTCGAGAATTGCCTTCTACCACTTTGATTTTTATCGGTTTAACCGCGATGAGGACTGGCTCGATGCTGGCTTGCGCGATCACTTCGCCGACAACGCCGTCTGCGCCGTCGAATGGCCCGAGCAGGCCGGCGAGCTGCTGCCGCCGCCCGATCTCGCCCTGCATCTCGATTACGCCGGTGACGGCCGCCATGCGCGGCTCGATGCTTTCAGCGAACGGGGGCGCGAATGTCTGAACGCGCTGGCAAGTCCGGCGGCCGCATGAGCGACCGCCTGTTCCATCGTCGTCGCGTGCTGCGCTCGGGCGCCGCCGCGCTGCTGCTGCCGCTGGCCGGCACCCGCGCCGCCCGCGCCGCGCAGATCGCCGCCGTGCGCGTCTGGCCCGCCGCCGACTACACCCGCGTCACGCTCGAACACGACAACGAGATCCGCTTCAGCCACTTCCTGGTCGAGAACCCCGACCGGCTCGTGGTCGACGTGGAAGGCCTCGACCTCAACACCACGCTGCGCGACCTCGTCTCCAAGATCACGCCCGACGATCCATACATCCGCGCCGTGCGCGTGGGCCAGAACCGGCCTCGCGTCGTGCGCCTCGTGCTCGACCTCAAGCAGCGCGTGCGACCCCAGGTGTTCTCGGTCGAGCCGGTCGCGCAGTTCAGGCACCGGCTCATCTTCGACCTCTACCCCGCCGAGCCGGTCGATCCGCTCATGCAACTGGCCCAGGGTGGCGATGCAGCGCCGCCCGCCGACGCGCCGCCCGCGCGCGGCGGCGATGCCCAGCACGCCGGCCGCGCGCCCGATGCGCAGCCGCCCGCCCGTGCCACCTCCTCGCCGCTGCCCGAGCCGCCTGCCGGCCCGGCGCCGCTCGCGCGCGCGCCCGAAACCGGCCCCGGCAGCGGCGACTGGATCACCCGCATCGACCCCGACAGCGGCCGCGTCACCGGGGCGGCGCCGCCCGCCAACCCGGCCGATGCCGCGCGCGGCCACGGCGCGGCCGTGCCGCCGGCCTCGGCCGCGCGCCCGCCGGTACCGGCCGACCCGCGCCCGTCCGTCTCGCGCCTCGTCACCATCGCGCTCGACCCGGGCCACGGCGGCGAAGACCCCGGCGCGACCGGCGCCTCCGGCAGCTACGAGAAGAACGTCGTGCTCCAGATCGCTCAGCGCCTGCGCCGCAAGCTCGACGGCGAGGCCAACGTGCGCGTGTTCATGACCCGCGACGACGACTACTTCGTGCCGCTCAACGTGCGCGTGCAGAAGGCGCGCCGCGTGCAGGCGGACCTGTTCGTCAGCATCCACGCCGACGCCTTCATCAACCGCGACGCGCGCGGCTCCAGCGTGTTCGCGCTGAGCGAGAGCGGCGCCTCCTCGGCCGCCGCCAAGTGGATCGCGCAGAAGGAAAACGATGCCGACCTGATCGGCGGCATCAATGTCAGCGCGCGTGACCGCCAGCTCGCCAGCGTCCTGCTCGACCTGTCCACCACCGCTCAGATCAACGACAGTCTCAAGCTCGGGCGCGCGGTGCTGGAACACATCGGCAAGATCAACAAGCTGCATCGCGGCGAGGTCGAGCAGGCGAGCTTCGCCGTGCTCAAGGCGCCCGACATCCCGTCCATCCTCGTCGAGACCGCCTTCATCTCGAATCCCGACGAAGAGCGCCGCCTCAACGACGACGCCTACCAGGACAAGCTGGCCGACGCGATCGTCTCGGGCATCAAGCGCTACTTCGCCAAGAATCCGCCGCTCGCCAAGAGCCGCCTCGCGGCGGTGGACGAGGCCGTGCGGCGCGGCTGACCCCCGCTCGCGCGACAGCGAATCCCGGCGCAACCGTGGCGACACCGGCCGGCGCCGTGGCCCGCGCGCCACGGTCGGCTCGCCCGCCCGCGCCCGTGATGGCACCGGCGCATGCCTGTGAGGACGCCGGCGTACGCCGCCCGCCCCGGCCCTGCGATGCGCCGCCCGGCCCGGCAGCCGCCACCGTCAGAGATGCATCGCCGCCGCGATGCCGAGCGCCACGCCGCCCGCGCCCACCGCGTACACCCCCATCTGAAGCCAGTTGCGCCGCGTGAGCAGCGCGATGGCCGACAGCGCGATCGCCACCTGGATCGCGGTCGTCGCCTGGGCCCAGCGGTGATGCGTGTGCAGCTCGTGCGCCGACTTCTCGTCGAACTCGGCCGACTCGTGGTCCAGCGCCTCGGCTTCCTTCTTCAGGCCGTCCTTCTCGCCCTTGTAGCGCTCGGCCTCGGCCTTGAGGCGCGCGATCTCGGCCAGCACCGCCTCGTTCTGCGGCTGGGCACCGAGCAGGCCCATGCCCAGCTCGGCCAGGTTCTGCTTGCCGCTCTTCGACTGGTAGAAGGCCCAGCGGTCGGCTGCCTCGGTCTTCCTGATCGCGGCATCGTTCTTGTAGAGCGTGGCCGCCGCCTGGGTCGCGCCGCCTTCATACGAAAACAGCGCGCCCACCGTCGCGAGGATGGCGGTGGTGACCGCCACGCGACCCGCGAACGGGTCCTTGTCGCCGTGGGCGGCGGCATGCTCGATCTCGTGATCGTGCGGACCGTGGACGTGGAAATGACTGCCTGACATTCGCTTTGCTCCTGCGGATTGCGGGGCGGCCCGGGCCGCTGCCCGATCGGTAGCGGCCATGCGTGGCCGACGGAAAAATCGGGGCCGGATTGTGCCGCAGGCAGAAGACCGCGCCATCGTCCGCGGCCGTGTCGCGGGTGGCGGATGTGACCGCCTCGCCCCCGTCGATCTCATGAAGATCACCGGTCTCGGCGCCCGCTGGCAGCAAGTCGCCTTCGACGGCCGGTCGCCCGACGCCTGCCCGAAGCCGGGCGTGCGGCGCCGCGCTGGCGCGATGCCGGCACTTGTGCGGTGCCGCACGAAGCTATCCTGAAGGGGAAAGCAGAGCGCCCCCCGCCCCTCCCGCATGCGGGTCCGAGGCGTCAACCACAGCCCGCATGATCGAACTCATCCACACCAGCGAACCCGGCGACAGCAACATCGCGGCCCGGATCGCGCAACTGGCGCGCGAATCGCGGCGCGGCAACCGCGCGGCCGGGCTTACCGGCCTGCTCATCTTCGACGGCTGGCGCTGCTGCGAATACCTCGAAGGCGAAGCCGAGGCGCTGGATCGGCGGCTCGGACTGCTCGCTGCCGATCCGGCGCTCGGCAGCGTCACCGTGCGCCATCGCGCACCGCTCGCGCTGCCTGAAAGGCGATTTCACGGCTGGAGCCTGAGCTTTGCCGAGCCGGCCGGCCCGCACAGCCTCGACGCCCTGTTCGCCAACCTCGGCCCGGCCTGCATCGTCCATCTGCTCGCGCTCATGCCCTGGCTCGACAGCGCGCCGGGCGGCGTCGGCGTCTGACGCGCCGGGCAGGTTCCGCCTCGCCGCCTCGCCCGCCACCCGTCGCCTCGCACGCCGCCTTCGCGCCGGATCGCCCGATCAGGTGCCGATCCGCCCGGCTTAGCCGGCTCAAGCCCTGCTGCCCGACGGCCGTCAACCGTTCATGCCCCCTCTTGCCGGGGCAACGAACGCTTTCCTCCGCATGGGCTTTTCCGATTCCCTTCGGGCGCGTTTTCGCCGCCTGCTGCCACGCCGACTGTCGCGCCAGATCACGCTGCTCGTGATGGGCATGCTGCTGATCGCCCAGGTCACGGGCTTCCTGATCGTGCGCGCCGGTCTGGACAGCGTCGCGCGCGAAACGCTCGCCATCGACCTCGACGCCGGCATGCGCATCGCGCAACGGCTGCTGGAGCAGAGCGGTGCCGAACTCGGCGCCGGCTTCCGCGTGCTGCGCAACAGCAGCGACTTTCTCGCCGCCGCGCGCGCCGACGCGCCCGACCGCGATCACCTGCGCGAACTGGCCGCGCCGCTCGGCGCCCGCCGCGTGACCGTGCTGACCGAATCGACGCACCCGCTGCTCGACGAACTCGACCTCGCCGGCGCGCCCGGCCTGCCGGCGCTGCTCACGCACGCCCGGCAAGCCGGGCTCGCCAGCTCGATGGCGCTCGCGCCCGACGGCATGGCCATGCGCGTGGTGGCGCTGAGCGTGGGCGCAGGCCCGCGCTTCGTGCTCTACGGCGTGCCGCTCGACCAGCCCGCGATGGACAGTCTCGCCAGCCTGAGTGGCGTCGACCTGATGCTGGCCGCACGCGCCGAAGGGCGGCCCCGCCTCCTCGCCGCCAGCCTGCCGCCCTCGGACTGGGTCACGCTCGAAACCCAGCTCGTCGCCGGCCCGGTCGAGCCGGGCGAACGCCAGTTCCTCTTCGCGCTGGGCGACACGCGCCGCGAAGGCGTGGCCGAATGGCTGCCCAGCCTGCGCGCCGAACCCCAGCTCCAGCTCATCGCGCTGCACACCCATGGCGACAGCCTCGCGCGCTTCACCGGCATGCGCCGCAACCTGCTGCTGGTGACGATCGCCACGCTCGCGCTCGGCCTCGCGCTGGCGCTGACGCTGGCGCGCTCGATCGCCGGGCCGATCCGGCGCATCGCGGTCAAGGCGCTGCGCGTCGGGCGCGGCGAGGCGGTCGAGCAGGTCGCCTTCCACAGCAGCGCCGAACTGGAACAGCTCGGCGCCGCCTTCAACGCGATGCGCGCCAGCCTCGCCGAGCGCGAGCAGCGCATCAACGAACTCGCCTTCTGCGACGGGCTGACCGGCCTGGGCAACCGCACGCTGTTCATGAGCCGGCTCGAACACGCGCTGCAGCACGGCGAGGCGCGCAGCGTCAGCGTGCTGCTGGTCAACCTCAACCGCTTCGGCACCATCAACGACGCGCTCGGCGCGCGGCTGGCCGACGCACTGCTGCGCGAGGTGGCGCGGCGCCTGTTCGAGACCGCGCGGCCGCAATGCGCCGCCATCGCGCGCATCGCCGCCGACGAGTTCGCCTTCCTCGTCGACCAGCCGCGCGCCAATCACGACCGCGTGCATGCGCTGGGCGAGGCGCTGCTCGCCGCGCTCGACGTGACGCTGTCGGTCGAGGGCCAGCCGGTCGACATCTCGGCGCGCGCCGCCAGCGTGACCGCGCCGGTCGACGGCCGCGACGCGCCCACGCTGCTGCGCCATGCCGCGCTCGCGCTCGACGAGGCGCAGCGCAAGCACCGCCCGCTCGTCGCCTACACGCCCCAGGTGCAGCGCGATCCCTGCGTGCGGCTCAGCCTGCTGTCGGAGCTGCGCGTCGCGATCGACAAGCACCAGCTCGAGCTGCACTTCCAGCCCAAGGTCGGCATCGGCAACGGCCAGCTCGAATCGGCCGAATGCCTGCTGCGCTGGCGCCATCCCGAGCGGGGCCTGATCCCGCCCGACAGCTTCATTCCCTGGGCCGAGCAGACCGGCTTCATCAAGCGGCTGACGGCCTGGGTGCTCGACACCGCCTGCGCCCAGATCGCGCGCATGCGCGCGCTGCACATCGAGCTGCCGCTGGCCGTGAACCTGTCGGCGGTCGATCTCGACAATCCGGCACTGCACGGCAAGGTCGAGGCGGCTCTCGCGCGCCACGGCGTGCCGCCCGCGATGCTGAAGCTGGAAATCACCGAGAGCGCGGCCATGAACGACCCGGGCCGCGCGCTGGCCACGCTGGCGCGGCTGCGCAGCCTCGGCATCGGGCTGGCGATCGACGACTTCGGCACCGGCCAGTCGTCGCTGTCGTACCTGAGCCGCTTTCCGGTCGACGAGCTCAAGATCGACAAGAGCTTCGTGCGCGGCATGTGCGCGCACCGGCATGACGCGATGCTGGTGCGCTCGACCATCGACCTCGGCCATCTGCTCGGCCTGAGCGTCGTGGCCGAGGGCGTGGAGGACGAGCGCACGCTGCGCCTGCTCGGCCATGTGGGCTGCGATCTGGTGCAGGGCTACATCGTGAGCCGGCCGCTGGCGGCCACCGACTTCGAGCGCTGGGTCGCCCAGCACCGGCTGCGCCACGAGGGGCCGCTGGTCGATCTCGATCCGACGGCGACGGTGATCGAGCTGTTCCACTGAGGGCGTCCGGGCGCCGGGACGGCGGTCGCGGGCCGGATGATGGGGCGCTGCCCGGGCCGTGCGCGGCGGCCGGACCCGGCCCGGACTGGCGCGCACGCCCGTTCCCGCACCGACACCGCCATCGGCGCCGATAATCCGCGCCGCCCGATCCGCCTGCCGCGTCCGATGTCCGCTCCCGCCCCGCCCCTCGCTCCCGTCTATGCGCCGCCGCCCGATACCGGCCTCGACCTGCTGCACGCCGATGACGCGCTGGTGGTCGTGGTCAAGCCGGCCGGCCTGCTCAGCGTGCCCGGGCGCGGCGCCGGCCATGCCGACTGCCTCGCGGCGCGGGTGCAGGCGCGCTTCGCCGATGCGCTCGTCGTGCACCGGCTCGACCTCGCCACCTCCGGCATCGTCTGCTTCGGGCGCGGCGCGGCGGCACAGCGCGAACTGAGCCGGCAGTTCCAGGCCCGCGAGACCGCCAAGCGATATGTCGCGGTCGTGGCCGGCCGGCCCGCCGCCGACGCCGGCGAGATCGACCTCCCGCTCATCTGCGACTGGCCCAACCGGCCGCGCCAGATGGTCAGCTTCACGCACGGCAAGCCGTCGCTGACGCGCTGGCGCCGGCTCGCCGCGACGGCGGTGGCGGACATGGCGGACGGTCACGCCAGCCTCGCCGCCCCGCTCGCCGTCCGGAACGACGCCGGGTCCGACGCGGCTGCAATCGCTTGCAGCCGCGTCGAACTGGAGCCGGTCACGGGCCGCTCGCACCAGCTGCGCGTGCATCTGCTCGCGCTCGGTCATCCCATCCTCGGCGACGAGCTCTACGCGCCACCGCCGGCGCGCGATGCCGCGCCACGCCTGCTGCTGCATGCGTCGCGGCTTGCGCTGACGCATCCCGTCGACGGTTTTCCGCTGGCCTTCGAAAGCCATCCCGGGTTCTGATGCGGGCGCCCGGACCGGGGCTATCAAGTCGAGCGGATCAATAGTTAATTGACTATCGATTCGCTTAACACAATGAATTAGACCTATCGGCGGCCCATCCCGATACTTCGCTCCATCGCTGCACGACGCAGCGCAGGTCAACCCCCAGCAGCACTGAACATTCCGAGGAGTCAGCAATGCCCACGTTTGAAAGCCGCGAAGGCCAGCGCGTCCCCAACGTCACCTTCCGCACCCGCGAGAACAACGCCTGGAAGGACGTCACCACCTCCGAGATCTTCGACGGCAAGACCGTCGTCGTGTTCTCGCTGCCCGGTGCCTTCACGCCCACCTGCTCGTCGTCGCACGTGCCGCGCTACAACGAACTCGCCGCGACGCTCAAGAAGCACGGCGTCGATACCGTGGCCTGCATCTCGGTCAATGACGGCTTCGTCATGAGCGAATGGGCCAAGGATCAGGAGAGCGCCAACATCGTCATGATCCCCGACGGCAACGGCACCTTCACCGAAGGCATGGGCATGCTGGTCGACAAGGCCGACCTCGGCTTCGGCAAGCGCAGCTGGCGCTATTCGATGCTCGTGAAGGACGGCGTGGTGCAGAAGATGTTCATCGAGCCGGACAAGGAAGGTGACCCGTTCGAAGTCTCGGACGCCGACACGATGCTCAAGTACGTGGCGCCCGAAGCCACGGCGCCCGACCAGGTCGTCGTGTTCACCAAGCCGGGCTGTCCGTTCTGCACCAAGGCCAAGGAAGAACTCAAGGCCGCCGGCTACGAGTTCATCGAAGTCCCGCTCGAACACAAGGTGCGCGGCAAGGTGCTGGGCGCGCTGAGCGGCAAGATGACGGCGCCGCAGGTGTTCATCAACGGCAAGCTCATCGGCGGTTCGGAAGAAGTCACCGCCTTCGTCGCCGGCAAGAAGTGATGCCGCGATGCCGCCCCGCCCGGGGTGGCGACGGCAGGGTGACGCGGCATCACGGGCCGCGTCACCCTGCCTGATGCAAGCCTTTGCAGGCCTGGCCTTCCGGTGGGTCGGCCTGCATCGGCGGCAATTCCAGACGCCCTGTCGCCCGGGTGCGTCGCCGGCATGACCGGCATGCAACTCCTCCAATCGATTCCCGGCCCGGGACATCCGCAGCGCCCGCGCGCGACCCGGCCCGCCCCCCCCTTCCGCTCCTGCCCGAGTCGCGCGCCGCGCCCCGGCCGGCAGCGTTCAGCCCGACGATCTGCAAACCCTTGCAAGGCGTCGCCCGATCCGGGCCGCCCACGGAGATAACGAGATGAAGACCCTCACACCCGACGTTGCGGTGATCGGTGCCGGCACCGCCGGTCTGGCTGCCTACCGCGCCGCCAAGGCGGCGGGCGCCAGCGCCCTGCTCATCGAGGGCGGCGCCCACGGCACGACCTGCGCCCGCGTCGGCTGCATGCCGTCCAAGCTGCTCATCGCCGCCGCCGAGGCCGCGCATTCGGCCCGGCACACGGCGCCCTTCGGCGTGCATGTGGACGGTGCGGTGCGCATCGACGGCCGCGAGGTGATGGACCGCGTCAAGCGCGAGCGCGACCGCTTCGTCGGCTTCGTGGTGAAGGGCGTGCTCAACATCCCGACCGAAGACCGCATCGAGGCCTTCGCGAAGTTCACCGCGCCGATGGAGCTGCTGGTGGGCGAGGACACGATCGTGAAGCCCGGCCGCATCGTCATCGCCACCGGCTCGGCGCCCGCCGTGCCGCCGCCGTGGCGCGCGCTCGGCGACCGGCTGATCGTCAACGACGACGTGTTCGCCTGGGACGATCTGCCCGAGCGCGTGGCCGTGTTCGGCCCCGGCGTGATCGGGCTGGAGCTGGGCCAGGCGCTGCACCGCCTCGGCGTGAAGGTGCGGTTGTTCGGCATGGGCGGCAAGGTCGGCCCGCTGAGCGACGAGGCCGTCATCCGCAGCGCGATCGGCATCTTCGGCGCCGAGTTCCCGTTCTCGCCCGACATCAAGGGCAGCGACATCCGCCGCGAGGGCGACGAGGTGGTCGTGACCTGGACCGAGGCCGCCACCGGCGAGACGCATACCGAGCGCTTCGACTACCTGCTGGCCGCGACCGGCCGCCGGCCCAATCTCGGCAAGCTGGGGCTGGAGCATTCCGGCCTCGAACTCGACAAGCAGGGCGTGCCGGTGTTCGACCCGGCCACGCTGCAATGCGGCACGCATCCGGTGTTCATCGCGGGCGACGTCAACAACATCGTGCCGCTGCTGCACGAGGCCGCCGACGAGGGCAAGACCGCCGGCCACAACGCGGCGGTGTTCCCGGACGTGGTGGCGGGGCTGCGCCGCGCGCCGATCTCGGTGGTGTTCAGTGAGCCGCAGATCGCGATGGTCGGCAAGCGCCGCGGCGAGCTGGAGGACGGCTGCTACGTGACCGGCGAGGTGGATTTCGCCGACCAGGGCCGCAGCCGCGTGATGCTGAAGAACGCCGGCCTCATGCATGTGTATGCCGACGTGCGCGACGGCCGCTTCCTGGGCGCCGAATGGCTCGGCCCGCGCGCCGAGAACATCGCCCACCTGCTGGCCTGGGCGGTGCAGCAGCGGCTGACGGTGGCGCAGATGCTCGACATGCCCTTCTATCACCCGGTGGTGGAGGAAGGCCTGCGCACCGCGCTGCGCGACGCGGCGGCCCATCTGGCAAAGCTGGGCGCGGCGGAGCGGGAGTGCCTGAGCTGCGAGGACAAGGCCAGCGACGCGAACTGAGCGATGGCGGCCCGGGCGACCGGGCTGTCCCCGCTCAGGACGCAAAAAGTCGGCTAAAGAGTCGGCTAAAGAGTCGGCTAAAGAGTCGGCTAAAGAGTCGGCTAAAGAGTCGGCTAAAGAGTCGGCTAAAGAGTCGGCAGAAAATTATTCTTCAAACTCATCATTCCAATAAAATTCTCTTCCTTATCAACAAGTTTTGACTGCAAAATTTCGGCAGTAAAGTCGGCAAAAAATGTTCACGCATCCCGCGCAGTTCGAACCCCTTCAACCGGACTTCCAGCATCGGAAGCTCGACGAACTGCGCGAGCGCTGCGCGACGCTGGTCGAGCGTGCCCAGCGCCTCGCTGGCATGGCCCATCCGGTCACGCGTACCGAGTTGCGCGAGCTGCTGCGGGCAATGAACTCGTACTACAGCAACCGCATCGAGGGGCAGGGCACGCATCCGCTCAACATCCAGCGCGCGCTTGCCCGCGATTTTTCCGAGCGGCCCGACGTAGCGCGGCTCCAGCGCATCGCCGTGGCCCATCTCGATGCCGAGCGCGAACTCGAAGCGCGCGTCGCGGCCGGCGACTCGCCCACCACCATGGCCTTCCTGATCGACGCCCATCGCGCGCTGTATTCCCGCCTCGCGCCTCAAGACCGCCTCACCGATGACGGCCTGCCGATCGAACCCGGCGCCCTGCGCAACCGCGAGGTCGAGGTCGGGCGCCATGTACCGCCGGCCGCCGCCGCGCTGCCCGCCTTTCTCGCGCGACTCGACCAAGTGTTCGGCAAGCTGCCGCCCGGCGAGCGCCTGCTGCTGCCGGTCGCCTGCCTGCATCAGCGCGCCGCCTGGGTCCATCCCTTTCTCGACGGCAATGGCCGCGCGCTGCGGCTCCAGACCCATGCCGCGCTCTGGCGCCTGAGCGACGGGCTGTGGTCGGTCAATCGCGGGCTCGCGCGGCGCCGCGCCGACTACTACGACCATCTCGCCGCCGCCGACGCCGCGCGCCGGGGCGATCTCGACGGGCGCGGCAACCTGAGCGAGGCCGCGCTGCGCGACTGGTGTGATTTCTTTCTCGGCATCTGCGAGGACCAGGTCGGCTTCATGACCCGCCTGCTCGACCTCGACGCGATGAAGACGCGCATGCAGGCGCTGCTGAGCTTCCGTGCCGCGCACGACAAGAACATCCGCATGGAAGCGCTAGCGCCGCTGCACTACGTGTTTGCCGCCGGGCCGGTCACGCGCGGCGAGTTCGCGCAGATGACCGGACTCAAGGAACGCACGGCGCGCGCGCTGCTGTCGCGCCTGCTCACGACCGGGCTGCTGCGCAGCGACACACCGCTCGGTCCGGTGCGGCTCGGGCTGCCGCTCGACGCGCTGCAATTCCTGCTGCCCGATCTCTATCCCGAAGCCGCTACCCAGCCGGATTGAGCGACCCTCCCCTCGGAGGGACGGCCGGCTCGCCGCCGGCTGCCGGTCGCCCCCCGGCCAGAACAGCGCGGCGGTCTTGCATGCCCCCGTCATCTCCGTTTCACCCCAGCGCCGCCACCGCAAAGTCCACGAAGCTCCGCAGCTTGGGCGGCGTGAACCTCCGGCTCGCCCACAGCGCATGCAGCATGAACGGCGGGTGCTCGTGGTCGGACAGCAGCCGTTCCAGCCGGCCTTCGGCCAGGTCATCGACGATGAGCACGTCGGGCAGCCAGGCGATGCCGAGCCCGGCCTGCACGGCGCGCAGCGCGAGCAGGGTGTCGTCGGTCTTGAGCACGGAGCGCGGGCGCAGGCGCGCCGGGCCGGCGGGGCCGTTCATCGTCACCGAACTCATGTCCACGTAGGTCGGCAGGATCGCGTCGAGGCGCGGGATGTCGTCCGGCCCGGCCGGGCGACCCGCGCGGTCGAGATAGGCCGGCGCCGCCACCAGCAGCAGCCGGATCGGGCACACCGGCCGCGCCACCAGCGACGGCGTCGGCTCGTTGGTCACGCGCAGCGCGAGGTCGAAGCCTTCCGACGCGAGATCGACCTTGCGGTTCTCGAGCCTCAGGTCCACCACCACCTCGGGATAGCGCGCGTGATAGTCCACGAGCATGCGGGCGAAGCGCGGCGTCGCGGCCCAGACCGGCGCGGTCACGCGCAGCAGGCCGCGCGGGCGGTCCTGGATGCCGAGCAGCTCGGCCTCGGCTTCGTCCAGCAGTTCCAGCGCGCCGGCCGCGTGGGCGTGATAGCGCTCGCCGGCCTCGGTCAGGCTCAGATGGCGGCTGGTGCGGTTGAGCAGCCGGGCGCCGACGCGGCGTTCGAGCGCGGCGATGTGCTTGCTCGTCATCGCGGCCGACAGGCCCAGCCGCTCGGCCGCGCCAGCAAAGCTGCCCGCGTCCACCACCTCGCGGAAGACCTTCAGACCGAGCAATCCGTCCATTGAGTTTCTTTTTGGGAAAGAAAGCCTCAACGGTATCGCGCTCGATCAACGGGCAGGAAAGCTTTACGGTCGGCAGCTCCGGCTTCCAGCATCTTCGATCGTCATGTCTGATCTCTCCTCCCTCAAGGCCGCGCAAGCACGCGGCCCGGTTGCCACGCCGCTCGCGGCGGCGGTGGCGGCCTCATCAGCTGTCACGGCTGCGTCGGCCGCCTCGACCATCGCGGCCGCCATGGCCGGCGCACCGGCGGGTTCGGCGCGCGCGAAGGCCAATGCGCAACGCCCCGAGCTGTGCGCCGGGCAGCTGCTGCCGCTGCCGGCCAATCCGCTCGCGCGCGCGGCCGTGCGCGGCCGGCGGCTGTTCGTCGCGGCAGTGGTCGTCAGCGCGCCGATCGGCTGGGGCATCGGGGCGCTCGGCCTGCTCGGGCACTGGGCGCTGGGCTGAGTCCGTGCCCTTCGTCGTCACCGAAGCCTGCATCCGCTGCCGGCATACCGACTGCGCGGTCGTGTGCCCGATGTCCTGCTTCCGCGCGGGACCCGACGTTCTCGTGATCCATCCGGACGAATGCATCGACTGCGCGGTGTGCGTGCCCGAATGCCCGGTCGGCGCGATCTTCCCCGACACCGGACTGCCGGCCGGCCAGGAGGCCTTCGCCGCCATCAACGCGCGGCTCGCGCGCCACGCGGGCTGGCCCGTCATCACCGAGCGCGAAGCCGCGCCGGCCGATCACGCGCGCTGGGCCGAGGTGAAGGACAAGCGCGCGCTGCTCGCCGCGACGCTCGCGCGGCTGCCGGGCTGATTCAGCCCTCGCCGCCGGCCACCGTGTCGTGATGCCAGTCGGGCAGCTTCGCGCCGCAATGGCGGCAGAAGTTGGCCTCGGGCGAATGGCCTTCGGTCAGGCAGAACTGGCAGGTGCGCGTGGTGACGGCGCCGGGCCAGCCGCGCCGCTGGGCGGTCATCTCGGCGGTGACGATGCCGGTCGGCACCGCCAGCACGCCCCAGCCGAGCAGCATCATCACCGACGAGATGAGGCGGCCCAGCTCGGTCTTGGGCGTGATGTCGCCGAAGCCGACGGTCGTCACCGTGGTCACCGCCCAGTACATCGCCACCGGAATGCTCGTGAAGCCGTTGTCCGGCCCCTCGATCACGTACATGACCGAGCCGAACACGAGGATGAGCATCAGCACGAAGCTCAGGAACACGGCGATCTTGCGGTAGCTCGCGCGCAGCGCCGCGCCGAGCGCGCTGAACTCGGCCACGTAGGCCGTGAGCCGCAGGATGCGGAACACCCGCAGCAGCCGCAGCACCCGCACGTCGATGAGCACATGCGCGCCCGGCACCAGCACCGCGATGTAGGTGGGCAGGATCGACAGCAGGTCGATCACGCCGAAGAAGCTGAGCGCATAGCGGCCCGGCCGCCGCACGCACAGCAGCCGCGCGACGTACTCGGCGGTGAACAGCAGCGTGAAGAACCATTCCGCGCCGTACAGCCAGCCGCCCCAGCGGTCGGAGATCGCATGCGTGCTGTCGAGGATGGCGACCAGCACGCTCGCGAGGATGGCGCCGATCACCGCGAGGTCAAAGGCGCGGCCGGCGCGCGTGTCGGCCTCGAAGATGATGGTGTAGAGCGTCAGCCGCCAGCCCGACAGCGGCTTGCCGAACTGCTGCGCGGCGCGGGCATAGGCGGGGACGGGCGGTGGCGCGGGGCGGGCGGAAGTGCGGTCCATGGGCGACGGCGCGAATCTGGATGAAGCCAAATTGAAACAAAGTGCGCGCGGCGGCAAGCGGCGTTGCGACGGGCGCGATGTTGCGCGCAAGACGGTGGCGAGCCGTGCCGGTGCACCGCCGGCGGCCGCGCGGGAAGGCGCCGCCCAGCCAGCCATCATGGCAATTTCGGCCGAAATGGCTAAGATTCAGGCATTCCCCGCCGGAACGAGGCCGTCATGTCCGCATCTGCTTTGAGCCTTACCACCTCCCTCGGCCAGTCGGTCGAGATGCCCGCCTTCAGCGCCACCGAGGTCAAGAACGAATTCGGTCGCGTGCTCGAAACCGCCTTCACCAAGGGCGCGGTCGCGATCACGCGGCATGACGCGCCCAAGGCGGTGCTGCTGTCGCTCGACGCTTGGCGCGCGCTTACCGGCGCGCAGGCCGCGCCGGCCGATCCGCTCGCGGCGCTCGGCGCCGAATTCGATGCGCTGCTCGCCGGCATGCAGACGCCGGCGGGCCGATCGGCGGGCGAGGCGCTGTTCGACGCCTCGCCCGATGAACTCGGCGCCGCCGCCGTGATGGCCGCCGCCACTGCCGGCCGATGACGGCCGCCGCGCCGCCAACCGATTCCGCCGCGGTGCCGACCGCCGCCGTCGCCTCGACCTCCGCCAGCAGCGCCGCGCCGCCCGCCGACGGCGCCGTACCGCGCCCGACGATCCGCGTGCTCGCCGGCACCAACGGCGCCGGTAAGAGCAGCGTGGCCGGCGCGATGCTGCGCGCCGCCGGCGGCGATTGGTTCAACCCCGACGCGGTCGCGCGCCGCCTGCGCGACGCCCATCCCGATCTCGACCAGGCCACGGCCAACGGCCTCGCCTGGCAGGCCGGCAAGTCGCTGCTCGAACGCGCGATCGCCGGCCGACTCGACTTCAACTTCGAGACCACGCTCGGCGCCAGCACCCTGCCGGCGCTGCTCGCGCGGGCGGCCGACGCGGGCTTCGCGGTGCGGGTCTGGTACGTGGGGCTGGAAAGCGTCGAGCTGCATCTGAAGCGCGTGGCCGAGCGCGTCGCCAAGGGCGGCCACGACATTCCCGAGGCCGACATCCGCCGCCGCTACGACGCCGGCCGGCGCAACCTCGTCGCGCTGCTGCCCCGGCTGGCGGAGCTGAAGCTGTTCGACAACAGCGCCGAGGGCGATCCGCAGGCGGGCATCTCGCCCCAGCCGCACGCGCTGCTGCACTGGAAGGATGGCCGGCTGCTGGCGATGTGCGAGCCGGCGGCGATGCCAGGCTGGGCGAAGCCGATCGCGGCGGCGGTGCTGAGGCTGGCGGCGGGTTGAGACGGGCGGGCCGGCACGCCGTCGCCCGCAAACGCCGGCAGCCACAAGCGCCTGCAACCAAAGCTGCGCCGGCATGAGCGATCACGCATGCTGCAAACGCTTGCAGCCCGGCATCACCTCACCAGCAACTGTCGCGCAAACGCGTTGTGCCGCTCCAGCACCACCGGCAGATCCACCGTGGTGACGCGCCCGTCGCGCACTACCACACGGCCGTTGATGACGCTCGTCGCCACCTTGGGCGGCGCGCAGAACACCAGCGCCGCCACCGGATCGTGCAGCGCGCCCGCGAACTCGATCGCGCCCAGGTCGAAGGCCACGACGTCCGCCGCCATGTCCACCGCCAGCGCGCCGATGTCGTCGCGGCCGAGCACCTTCGCGCCGCCGAGCGTGGCGATCTCCAGCGCCTCGCGCGCGCTCATCGCGGCCGGGCCGAAGCCCACGCGCTGGAGCAGCATCGCCTGCCGCGCCTCGCCGAGCAGATGGGCGCCGTCGTTCGAGGCCGAGCCGTCCACGCCGAGGCCCACGCTCACGCCCGCGTCGCGCATCTTGCGCACCGGCGCGATGCCCGAGGCGAGCCGCATGTTCGAGCACGGGCAGTGCGCGACGCCCGTGCCGGTGCGCGCGAACAGGTACACGCCCTCGTCGTCGAGCTGGACGCAGTGGGCATGCCACACGTCGGGGCCGACCCAGCCGAGGTCTTCGACGTACTCGGTCGGCGTCATGCCGAACTTCTCGCGGCTGTAGGCGATGTCGTTGACGTTCTCGGCCAGATGCGTGTGCAGCGACACGCCGCATTCGCGCGCGAGCGCGGCCGAGTCGCGCATGAGTTCGCGGCTGACCGAGAACGGCGAGCAGGGCGCGAGCACCAGCCGCGTCATCGAGAAGCGGCCGGGGTCGTGGTACGCGTCGATGAGGCGCTGGCTGTCGTCGAGGATGTCGGCTTCGCGCTCGACAAGGCTGTCGGGCGGCAGGCCGCCGGCGCTCTCGCCGACGCTCATGCTGCCGCGCGCGGCGTGGAAGCGCATGCCGATGCGGCGCGCCGCGTCGATGCTGTCGTCGAGCGTGCAGCCGTTGGGGTAGAGGTAGAGGTGGTCGCTGCTGGTGGTGCAGCCCGAGAGCATCAGCTCGGCCATTGCCGTCTGCGTCGAGATCTCGATCATCTCGGGCGTGATGCGGCTCCAGATCGGGTACAGCGTCTTGAGCCAGCCGAACAGTTCGGCGTCCTGCGCGGCGGGCACGGCGCGCGTCAGGCTCTGGTACATGTGGTGATGCGTGTTGACGAGGCCGGGGATGACGATGTGACCGGTCATGTCGAGCACTTCGTCGGCGGTCGGCGGCAGTTGCGCCGTCGGGCCGACCTGGGCGATGCGGCCGTTCACGCAATACAGGCCGCCGCCGCGGATCTCGCGGCGCTCGCCGTCCATGGTGACGAGCACGTCGGCGTTGCGGACGAGCAAGGTCTTGTTTCCAGTTGCGGCGGAACGGGCCGGCATCGATTCACCTTCAGAAAGAAATGGCGCGCCAGAATCGGCACGCCGGTCGGCAATGATGCAGTGCAAGCCGCGCGCCAGCCGGGGCTTACGCCTTTCGGGTGGCTTGCGGCCGATGGTCGAGCGCAAGCCGGAGTTGCCGCTGCCGGAGTTGCCGCTGCCGGATTCGCCCTGGCCACCGGATTCGCCGCCGCCGGCCCGCGCCGGCCGACGCCCCCTTCCGAACCTTCGCTCTCCCGCGCGCCTGCCCCAATGTCCTTACGACTCCGCCCGCTCGCCCTCGCCGCTCTGCTCGCGGCGCTGTCCGTCCTGCCCACCCTGCCGGCCGGCGCCGATCCGGTGGCCGATTTCGCGCCACCCGACAACGACCTGCGCTTCGACGCCGCCGGCGCCACCCTCGGCAACGCGGGCGACGGCTGGTTCGTGCCCGTGACCTTCGCGCCCGGCGCCGCGCCGCGCCTCACGCTCGCGCCGCCCGCCGGCGAATGGAACTGGGCCCGGGCCGGCAGCCTGCGCCTGCATGCGCAGAACGGCATGCCCTGGGCCGTCACCTTCGATCTCGCGCTGACCGATGCCGCCGGCAACCGGCTGGAGGCCCGTGTCGCGCTGCCGCCCGGCCCGCCGCAGACGCTGGTGCTGCCGCTCGCGGCCACGAGCGGGCGCGGCTGGGGCATGGTCGCCGCGCCCTTCGCGCCCTGGCTGCGCAATGACGAGCGCCTGCTCGTCGCCACCGAGGTGCGCGGCGCGATCGACCGCGCCCACATCACCGGACTGACGCTGTCCATTCCCGGCCCGACCGCGCCGCAGACCCTGCTGTTCGGCAAGCTCTTCACCGACGCCGAGGGACTGGACGCGCGTCTGGCCTACGAGCGCATCGTCGATACCTTCGGCCAGCTCAACCGGGGCCAGTGGCAGGACAAGGTGCTGTCGAAGGCGGAACTGCTCGAAGCCGCCGAGGACGAGGACGACCAGCTCGTGCAATGGGCCACCGAGGTCAAGCCCGCCGACGCCTTCGGCGGCCTGCCCGACGCACCCGGTGCCGCGCCGCTCGTGCCGGTGCCGCTCACGGCGACCGCGCCGCCGCCGGCCGCGACCGCGCCCGCCGACACCGCCGTCGAGGGAGGCGCACCGGCGGGGGCCACGCCCGCCGCTCCCGCCCCGAATGCCCCCGCCTCCGGCTTCTTCCGCACCGCCAAGGCACCCGGCGCCGACGGCCGCCCGCGCTGGTGGTTCGTCACCCCGGCCGGTCACCGCTTCCAGTCGCTCGGCGTCAACACGATGCAGATCGCCGGCGCCGACACCCTCGTCGAGGGCCGCGAATTCATGTTCGACGACCTGCCCGCGCGCGGCGATCCGCTCGCCCGCTTCTACGGCAAGCGCGACAGCGCCGCCGTGCTCGGCGCCGACGCCGGCGCCCGCCAGGGCCTCGGCTACAGCAAGGGCCGCAGCTACGACTTCTACCGCGCCAACCTCTACCGCCGCGACCGCGACCGCTTCGAAGCCGCCTGGCGCGACCGCGCCCATCTGCGCCTGCGCGCCTGGGGCTTCAACACCATCGGCAACTGGAGCGACGACGCCCTTACCGGCATGAAGCGCACGCCCTACGTCAGGAATCTGGAAATCGGCGGCGACTTCGCCCGCGTCAGCGACGGCCAGGACTGGTGGGGCCGCATGCCCGATCCCTTCGATCCCGCCTTCGCCGCCGCCGCCGACAAGGCGCTCGCCGCCGGCACGAAGGCGCGCCGCGACGATCCCTGGCTGATCGGCTGGTTCATCGACAACGAACTCGCCTGGGGCAACGGCGCCGCCACCGATCCGCGCCAGCGCTACGCCCTCGCCTACAACACCCTGCGCACCGACGCCTCGGCGCCCGGCGCCGGCTTCGCCAAGCGCGCCTTCGTCGAGCTGATGCAGGCCCGCTACGGCGAGGCCCGCCTGTTCGCCGACGCCTGGGGCATGGCGCTCGACAACTGGGAACAGCTGCTCGCGCCGGTGCACACCGCCCCGCTGCCCGACGAGCAGCATCCGGCCGTCGCGGCCGACCTCGGCGCCTTCCTCGGCCTGTACGCCGATACCTACTACCGCGTCGTCGCCGAGACCCTGCGCCGCCACGATCCCAACCACCTCTATCTCGGCAGCCGGCTGGCCAGCCGCACGCCCGAGGCCGTCGCCGCCTGCGCGCGCTGGTGCGACGTGGTGAGCTTCAACCTCTACGTGCCCGACATTGCGCGCGGCTTCGAGGCCGAGGCGTTCGCTCGCCACGACAAGCCGGCGCTGCTCACCGAATTCCATTTCGGCAGCAATGATCGCGGCCCGTTCTGGAACGGCGTGATGGCCGTGGTCTCCGAGGCCGAGCGGGCACCGGCCTATGCCCGCATGCTCGATTCGGTCGCTGCCAACCCGGCCTTCGTCGGCGCGCACTGGTTCCAGTACCTGGACGAACCCGTCACCGGCCGCTGGCTCGACGGCGAGAACGGCCATCTCGGCCTCGTCGCGATCACCGATCTGCCCTGGAGCGAGTTCGTGCCCGGCGTGCGCGCTGCCAACCTGCGCCTGCTCGGGCGACTGGCCGGGACGACCACGGACGGGACGGCGACAGCCGCGGCCAGGACGACGACCGGCGGACGCTGACCGGATTCGCGGTTCGCGGTTCGCGGTTCGCGGTTCGCGGTTCGCGGTTCGCGGTTCGCGGTCATCTTCCGGCGCAATCGCCGGGAATCGGCGTTGATCAGCACAATCACGCACGTTGTTCAACTGCCGAAATACTTTTTCAAGACTCGATTGCCGCAACCGCAAAGGCAGGAAAAGCATGCCCGCTCCGACTCGAGGTTCATCCCGTGCGATCGGAATTGAATTCAATTCATCGGCAATATCGGCGCATCTCGCCAATTCGGATTAAGAAAAATCCCTAGCCGATCGACAGAGCATCAAGAGCAAATGCTCGCAATCAGATCCATCCGCTCATCGCAAGGCTTCAACCCGTCCTTCTGCCGAATCGCGGCGACGGACGGTCGAACGTCGACCCAAAAGCACGTCGCAGAACATATGGCGATGCAGCAAGGCCGACTACACTCGCCTGCGATCCCGCGCCCGCCTGCACCTGCACCAATTCGGTCGCCAATTCGAATGACGTTGGCAGCATCACGATTGCTGCACTGCCAAGTGGAATTGGCATTGATTGCGCCAATTGCAATCCGCTTGATGAATTTCGACCGGGGCAGATCGGGCAGGTGAATTTGCGCACATGAAGATCGGGCCGGCTTGACTACGGTTGGGCGGCAGCCAACCGGGTTACAACCCATACAACTCAGGAACAGCAATGAAACTCAAACTACTTGCAGCCGCCCTGCTGTTGGGCGGAGCGGCAATGGCTCCGGCCAGCGCCGCGCAAATCGGCTTTGAAGATGTCCCGGGCCTCGCCGGCAGCGCCGATGGTCTGGCCTGGCTCCAAGACCTGTCGAACTACGCCGGCATTGACTGGACGGCGTCGAGCAACTGGGCAATCGTTGGCACGACCAGCGGACTTGGCAGTTACCTCGACCAGCTTGTCACCGCTGACAGCGTACTTGGCCGAGTCGCGAGCGGCAGCGCCTACGCCCTGCTCCAGTCGGGCGAACAGGTCACGCTCACCTCTGCGACGAACAGCCTGTTCTCGGTCGGCGAGGCAACTTTCTCGACCAACCTGCGCACCGACAGCGGCACCCTGCTGAGCTATTCGTACGAGCGTGGCGGCACGACCTATGCCGGCTCGTTCGCACTGGGTGCAAACCAGGTCAGCACCGTCAACTTCAACCTCACCAACGTCTCGAGCTTCAGCTTCTGGACGAGCCGCGATGTGTCGTATGACAACCTCAACGTCACCACGGCCGTGCCCGAACCCGCCAGCCTCGCACTGACGGGGCTGGGGGTGGCTGCGCTGGCCTTCAAGCGGCGCCGCGCCCAGCGACAAGTCGCCGCAGCCTGATATCCGCGCGGCTGCCGGCGCGGAAGGCCTTCGCGGTCTTCCGCCCGCCGCAATGACGTCATTTCCGCTGTTCCCGAGCGCCGTCTTCCCGCGCCGTCTCTCCCACCGGTCCTGCCGGTCCCGCCCAAGCGTCGTCCCCTGACGCCATCCCGCGCTGCCGATGCGCCGGTCAATTCCCGCCGGCGCATTTCCGGGTGTTTTATGGGGTTATCTTTCGGCTTCGCCTTCCTCTCAAGCGAAAGACAACAACCATGAGCATCATTGCCATCGCGTGGCGCGCGCACCCCGAGTTCCCTTTCGTGATGATCATGAACCGCGACGAGGTTCATGACCGCCCCACCTCGCCGGCCGACTGGCACGAGGCCGACGGCCTGCGCTGGGTCGGTGGCCAGGATGAAGTCGCGGGCGGCACCTGGTTCGCGGCCACCGCTGCCGGCCGCTACGCCGCAGTCACCAGCTGGCGCGGCAATGCCGAATCCACACCCGCCGCCAGCTCGCGCGGCAAGCTGCCGCTCAACTTCCTCGCGAGCGACGCCGAGCCGGTCCAGCACGCACGCGGCTTCATGCGCGCCAAGCCCGATTGCGGCCCGTTCAACCTCATCGTCGGCACCGCACGCGACGTGTTCTATGCCGGCTCGCGCAGCAAGCTGCCGTTGGCGCTGACGCCCGGCATCCACACCATCAGCAACGGCCTGCTCGATGAGCAATGGCCGAAGAACGAATGGCTCGACAACGCCTTTGGCGCCTACATGCGCGACAGCGGCGGCTACCGCATGCTGCTCGACCGCTTCACGAGCATGAAATTCGCGGTGCAGGAGCGCGAACTGGGCCTGAACGTGGTGGCCAACGCCAATGCCGAGGAACTGGCCGACGGCTGCTTCGCGCTGCTGGGCGACACCACCACCTATAGCCAGCGCCTGCCCGATACCGGCGTCGGCCCCGAGGAGGAAGAACGGCTATCGGCGCTGTTCGTCCTGGGCGAGAAGCACGGCACCCGCTCCAGCAGCGTGCTGGTGCTGTCGCGCGAGGGTGATTCCTGGTTCGAGGAACGCCGCTTCGACCCGACCGGCGCCGAGACCGGCCGCAGCGTGCACAAGTTCGAACTGCCGGCTGGCGTTTTCTCGGGCGGCGAGGACTGAGCCGGCGGCGCGCGACGGTGACGAAACCGCCCACGCCGGCGGCCACCCGTCGTGGCACCGGGCCGGCGCGAGCCCGGCCCGCCGCAGCTCAATCCGGCAGGCGACGCAGCCGACCGAGCGTGCCGATCGACCACAGCGCCGACAGGCCCACGAGCCCGTAGACGATGCGCGACAGCGGAGTCATGTCACCGAAAAGCGTGGCCACGAGGTCGAAGCCCATGGTCCCGACGAGCCCCCAGTTGAGGCCGCCGACGATCAGCAGCACCAGCGCCACCGCGTCGATCGTGTTGACGGGCTTGCTGCCGCTCACCGCGACATGGGCGTTGGCGAGGGGATGCTGGGGGATGTGGATGTCGGCCATGAGAGTCTCCTGAAGCCGGGTTGATGACCGGCCCGACTTTCGGCGCCGTCTCGCGCCACCGACGCCGGCCAGTCGCCCTTGCTAACGTGGGCGCCGGCCGACAAGCGCGCGTCGTACCCGGCCGATGGCACGGCCCGCGCCACGATCATCCGGCCTCACCCGGAGTGCCGCCCCCGTCGCAAGCCCCCCTCTGCGGGCATCGGGTGGCGCCTACACTTGGCGCCGCTTCCGCTCCACCTCCCGATGCCATGACGCCAGCACACGCCACGCCGCCCGTCCGACCGCCCCTGCCCATCACCGAACGCCTGCGCCTCTACGGCCAGCTCATCCGCTTCGACAAGCCCGTCGGCACGCTGCTGCTGCTGTGGCCGACGCTCACCGCGCTGTGGATCGCGGCCGACGGCGTGCCGTCCTGGCACATCGTGCTGATCTTCTCGCTCGGCACCTTCCTCATGCGCTCGGCCGGCTGCGCCATCAACGACTGGGCCGACCGGCATGTGGACCTGCATGTCGAGCGCACCCGCCACCGGCCGATCACCAGCGGCCGCATCAGCGGCGCCGAGGCGCTGTGGGTGGCGGCGGTGCTGGCCATCGTGGCCGGCCTGCTGATCCTGCCGCTCAACCTCCTCACCTGGGCCTATGCGGTGCTGGCGGTGGGCGTGGCGGCGAGCTATCCCTTCTTCAAGCGCTTCTTCCCGGTGCCCCAGGCCTGGCTCGGCATCGCCTTCAGCTTCGGTATTCCGATGGGCTTCGCCGCCGTGCAGAACGACGTGCCGCCGATGGCCTGGCTGCTGCTCGCGGCCAATCTGCTCTGGGTCATCGCCTACGACACCGAGTACGCGCTGGTCGACATGCCCGACGACCTCAAGATCGGCATCCGCACCTCGGCCATCACCTTCGGCCGGCATGTGATCGGCATCGTCATGGCCTGCCATGCGGGCCACCTCGCGCTGATGGCCGTGGCCGGCGCGCTGGCCGGCTTCGGCTGGCCGTGGTGGGTGGCGATGGTCGGCGCCGCCGTGCTCGCGCTGCGCGACTGGACGCTCATCCGCCACAAGGACCGCGCCGACTGCTTCCGCGCCTTCCGCGAGAACCACCGGCTCGGCGCGCTGCTCTGGATCGGCGCGATCGCGGCCACTGCCCTGCGCTGACCGTGGGGCGCCTGCTCCTGCTGCTGGCGCTACTCGGTCTGGGCGGCTGGCAACTGTTCACGCTCGACCGTCCGGTCGCGCCCGAGACCACCCTCGCCACCGGCCCCGGCATCAGCTGGCGGCACAACGGGGTGCGCATCACGCCCCTGCAGCGCTTCGAACTCGATGCCCGCGTACTCGGCACGCGCAGCTACCGGCACGACAACCTGGCCACGCTCGCGCCCGTCGACCTGGCACTCGGCTGGGGCTTGATGGCCGACCCGGCCGTACTGCGCGACATCGACATCGACCAGGACAACCGCGCCTATTTCTGGCGCGTCCATGCCGCCACGCCGCCGCGCCGCGCAATCGAAGCGCACAGCGCCAACATGCACATGATTCCGGCCAGCCGCGACATCGAGAAACGCCTGCGCGCGGTCGAGCCGGGCAGCCGGGTGACATTGAGCGGCTGGCTCGTCGCGCTCGACGCCGACAAATGGCATGCGCAAAGCTCGCTCACGCGATTCGATACCGGACCGGGCGCCTGCGAAATCGTCTGGGTCGAGCAATTCGACGTGCATTGATCCGACTGCCTCGTCGATTGCGGCCGACCGTGCAATCGGCTGCCGAGAAACGCCGGCATTCGGGCATCTGCGAATCATCTCGACATCCGCGCGATTGTGTCCGCCGATTAACCGATACGATTCCTGCAAGCCCGACCGAGCCTCCGCCGTCGATTGCCAATCGGTCGCGTCCGCATGTGATTCGCCATCCCGATCATTTCGGGTCATTACCGATTTTGCCGCCCCCTCGCCCGGGAGGACATTGCGCAATGCCGCAGGGATTGCACGGTGAATGCATGGCAACGCTCCCTTTCGGCCCAATGCCATTTTCGACCGACGCAAGCGCATTTTCCGGCAAGTGCATTTTCTGATGCCTGCCAATTACGCTCATGCCGAGCCGGATTTGCGGCGCGCGGGCATACCTCCGGTGTCCGACATGGCAGCACCTGTTCGCATGACAACACGCCATGGCGCGGACCTCACCCGCCCGATTGTCTCCCGCACTGCTGCAAGCATGCGGCCGGATCGGCCAAATCCCTGAAAAAACGGGCATTCCGGCGCGGCCCCGAAGCGCCGGCCAACACCGGCGCACAATCACAATTGACCTGATTTCAATACTTCAATTTACCCGGATTATCTGCTTCATTTTCGATTCAATTTTGCCCGATTGCTGCCGAAAGCCGAAATAGAATCTCCATACCCAGCGCAATCGTCTCACCGGAGATTCAGATGAATGCCGTACTGCAAGCCCAGCCCCGCGTCCCCACCCGGATTTTTGCGCCGCAATACGACACTGAATTCGATCCGGAATACGGCGTGCTGTGGGGCTTCTTCGCCAATCAAGGCAATGCCTGCTTCACGCCAGAATTGCTGCATGACATCCGACGTGTCGATTCGCGCATCCAGGCACAGCATGGCATGGTGGATTTCGATGATCGAAGCCTGCGCGCCAATTACTATGTGTGTGCCTCACGCCAGCCTGGCGTGTTCAATACCGGTGGTGATCTCGCGCTGTTCACCCAACTGATTGCCGAGCGCGACCGCGATGGCCTGGCCGATTACGCCAAGCTTTGCATCGACAATCTCTATGCGCGCAGCCAGCGCTATTTCTGCGACGGACTCATCACCATTTCGCTGGTGCAGGGCGATGCATTGGGTGGCGGATTCGAGACGGCATTGTCGAGCGACATCATCATTGCCGAGGAACAGGCGCGTTTCGGTTTGCCCGAAATCCTGTTCAATCTCTTTCCGGGCATGGGCGCCTACAGCTTTCTCGCGCGGCGCGCTGGGCGGCGCGTGGCCGAGCGGCTGATCCTGAGCGGCGAGGTGGTGACGGCGCGCGAGCTGCTCGATCTGGGCGTGATCGACGGCGTCGTGCCCGACGGCGAGGGTGAGCGCGGCGTGATGGACTGGGTGCGGCGCCAGCACCGCCGCCGCAACGGCGTGCAGGCGGTGTTCGCGGCGCGCGACGAGGTCCAGCCCGTCACGCATGACGAACTCATGCGCGTGACCGGCCTGTGGGTCGATGCGGCGCTGCGGCTCGACGACAAGGACCTGCGCACGATGCAGCGTCTCGTGCGCGCGCAGACGCGGCGCTTTCAGCCCGAGACTGGCCTGGCGGACTGACGCACGGACTCGCTGGCAGCCCGGCCCGACGCTGGCGAAGCGTCACGGGCCGACCGGATCCGGATCACCCGGCCGCGTCGCCCGATGCCCGCCCTCGCGCGCCGGTTCCCCGAGAGCGCGACGCACCCGCGCCGAGACGTCGGCGATGTCGCCGACCAGCCTGCGGCCCTCGGCGCGCAGCCGCGCGAGCGACATGGTCTCGATGGCCTCACAGCGCACCGCAAGCTCGGTCGCGCCAAGGGTGAGGCTGACGCCCCGCAGTTCGTGCGCGAGCCGCACGAGGGTGTCGATGCGCTGCTCGGCCAGGGCGCGATCCATCGCGGCGAGCAGGCGGCGGTTGTCGGCGTTGAAGCGTTGGCCGAGTTCGGCGACGAAATCGGGGCCGAGACGCGTGAGTTCATCGAGGCGCACCGGATCGATCAGCCGACCGGCGCGCGGTGGCTCGTCATTGGCGGCCGGCAGCGCGGTCAGGTCGGTCGGCAGGGTGGCGGGCAGGCCGCCACCGGGCCGGGTCGCCTCGGCCACGGTCAGCAGCAGGCGCAGCGCGGCAACCGGCTTGGACAGGAAATGGCCGATGCCGGCGCGGCGCGCATCCTCGATCACCTCGGGCTGGGCATTGGCCGTGACCATCACGAGCGGCGTGCGCGGCCGGCCGGCCTCGACATGGGCCAGCATGTGCGCGACATCCAGACCGCCGAGGCCGGGCATGTTCATGTCGAGCAGGATCAGGTCGTAGCGGTGCCGCTCGGCGGCATCGAGCGCCTGTTCGCCGTCGGCGACCAGGCTGACGCGGCAGCCGACGAGTTCGAGGATGCGGCGCTCGACGTCCTGGTTGACCGGGTTGTCGTCGGCAACGAGCACGTCCAGACCGGAGCGCCCACCGTGGGCGCGGTACTGCTCGGCGAGGCTGGGCGGCTCGGCGGCGGGCTGGGGCGCGAGTCCGGCGGGCGCATCGGACACGTGAGCGCGATCCGGGCCGGCGTCGACGGCATTCACCGGGACGGCGTCCGGCCTCGCCGTCTCCGCCTTCGCCGCATCGGCCCGGCTCGGCTCCGCCCTGGCGGCATCGGCCCGGCCGGGTTCCGCGCGGATCGCCTGCGCCGCCACCGCGCCCGCCGTCGGCGCATCGGCGCCTAAGCGCGCGACCGTGTCCGCCGTGGCGGCGCTCTCCCGCTGCGGCTTCAGGCGTCGTGCGAGCGCGGCGAGCTGGGCGGCATCGGGCAGCGTCGGTACGGCATCGGCATAGCCGATCAGCCGGCACAGCGCGCGCGCCCGCTCGTCGCCATCGGGGTCGAACAGCAGCAGCGGGGGCGAGTCGTCATGGCAGTGCAGGCCGACGGCCAGTTCGACCAGGTCGCGGGAGGGCAGACCTGCGCGCACCAGCACGAGGTCATGCGGCCGCGACTCGCGCGCGCCGGACAGCGCGGCATCGAGCGCGGCGGCGATGTCGCCAACCTGCGTGACCCGGACGCCGGGCAGCACGGTCTCGGCCGAGAAGCCGACGAGCAGGCAGCGCGGCGCCGGACCGGAGGGCACGGACGGGCCTGCCGGCGTGGCGGCGGGCGCCGATGGCAGACGGTCGGCCGCGCCGCCGGCACCAGCCGCGCCCACGCCGAGCGCCCCCGCGCGCGCCAGACCGATCTCGAACCAGAAGCGGCTGCCCACGCCCGGCGCGCTCTCCACGCGCAGCTCGCCACCGAACAGCTGCACCAGCTGGCGCGAGATCGTCGTGCCCAGACCGGTGCCGCCAAAGCGCCGCGTCATGCTGCTGTCAGCCTGGGTGAAGCTGTCGAAGATGCGCGTCAGCGCCTCGGGCGTCATGCCGATGCCCGTGTCGCGGATCGAGAAGCACAGGCGCTGGCGCCAGCCATCCTCGCCCGCATCGAGCCGGTCGATGCTCAGCTCGACCCGGCCGTGCTCGGTGAACTTGAGCGCGTTGCCCAGCAGGTTGAGCAGCACCTGACGCAGCCGGAAGGCATCACCGCGCAAGGCCGGATCGATGCGCGGATCGATGCGCAGCACCAGATCGAGCCCCTTGCGCGTCGCCTGCGGCGCGAGCATGCGCAGCACCCCGTCCACCGTGTCGGTCAGGTCGAACGGCGCGTCCTCCAGCACCACCTTGCCGGCCTCGATCTTGGAGAAGTCGAGCACGTCCTCGACCAGCCCGAGCATCGTGCGCGCGGCGGTGTCGATCGAGCCGAGCAGCTCGCGCTGATGGCCGTCGAGCCGCGTCTCGCCCAGCAGATCGTGCATGCCCTGGATTGCGTTGAGCGGCGTGCGCAGCTCGTGCGTCATCGTCGAGAGGAAGCGGCGCTTGGCCTCGTTGGCCACCTCGGCGCGCTCCAGCGCCGCGAACAGCCGGCGGATCAGCGTGCGCGCATACAGGCAGATCGCCGTCAGCCCGATCGCCACCCCGATCGCCAGCGGCTGGTGGCCACGCCAGAACGGCTCCGTCGTCGCCACCACGGCAAAGCCCGCGAGGCTCAGACCCAGGCTGATGTCCAGATAGCGGTTGCCGAAGCGGAAGCCGTTGCCGATCGTGATGAACAGGTAGACGAAGAACAGCGCAGCGCCGTCGATGCCGATGGCGATCATCGAGAAGCTCGTCATCGCCACGTCGGCCACGTTGCCGATCAGGCGCGGCCAGGGCGCGCAGCGCGGCCACAGCCGCATCGCCAGCCGGATGCCGAACGCCAGCGCCAGGAAACCGAGCAGCGCCGCGGACACGCGCATCGCCGCCGGATGCGCCTCGCCGCCGAAGAAGGCCGGCAGCAGGCAGACATAGATGCCGAGGCTGACCGCGATGCGCAGCGACGCCTGCTCGATCTCGTTGTCGGGCGGGGACGAAGAACGGGCGCGGTGGAGGAATCGGAACATGGGGGAAGCTCGGTTTCCGGAACGACGACGGTCGCAGGCAACCCACCGCCCAACCGGATGATTGCCGACCATTCTGGTCGCCCCCGACACCCGCGGATCAGCGCACGTCTAGGGATTTTTCCGGGCAAAGGCGGAAATTATCCGACTCAAGGTTTGACTTTTCCTGCCGTTTCGTGAGCGCGTCGACGCAGGGCGACCCTGAAGCTTGCGTCGGACGCCGCGCGGGAACGCCACATGCATGCACGCGCCTCCCCGCCGCCGATGGCCAACAAGATCGACAACCGACCCGCCATGTTCGTCGCCGCCCTCCTCGCCAATTTCTTCGAAGCCGGCCATGCCATCCAGGTATTGATAGGTGACATGACGCGCGAGCAGTACTTCGCCTCGCGGCTCGCGCGGCCATCGATCCAGAAGCATCTGGCCACGATGGTCGAGAGCGCGAAGGCGCTGCCGCAGGAAACCCGCGACGAACTGGCGAAGGTGGACTGGCAGGCCTGGATCGACCTCGGCGCGATGCTCGATTGTTCGACACGCGACAAACGCGACGCCGTCTGGATCGCGATCGAGAAATGGCTGCCGCCGACCGGGCTTTATCTGCGGCAATACCGCGCGAAGAAACCGGAGCTGTTCCAGTTCCGGCTCGGCTGACGGCAATCGCGCGCGAAATGGCGGCAATCGCGCGCGAAATGGCGGCAATCGCCCGGATGGCCCGGGCGGCGCGAATGGCGCGGGCAACCTGAATGGCCGCAATCGCGTTCGCGGCTCGGCGATCGCATTGCGCGACCGCCGGCAATCATTCGCCTCAGAAGGCGCGCACCTCGTCGGCCAGCGCGATGAATTCGAGCTTGTCGGCCTTCTCGAAAACATCCAGCGGAATGTCGAAGAAGATCTTGTTCTCGTACCAGGCGCAGGCGTAGGGCAGGAAAACGGCGCCGTGCTTGTACTCGGCCAGCAGGGTGTCGCCGGCATACAGGGCCACGTCCACGCCCCTGTTCACGCCCGTCGGCACGTTGTCGTCGCCGAAGATCTCGAACAGCACCACGAGCTTGCCGCTGGGCTGGCCGCCCTCGGTCGTGCTGGCGAGCACGGCGCGGATGTTCTGGAACATGCGGCCGACCTTGCCGCCGTCCTGCGGCTGGGTGAACTCGGCCAGCTTGCCCTTCTTGACCACGGGTTCGCCGGGAATGCCGAGATCGGCGAGGCCGGTCGGCTTGGCGGATGCGACGGGGATGAACGCGCTTTTCTTTTCGAGGGCGGGCACGGCTGTTCTCCGGAAAGGGGGAATGAAATTGGAATTCCCGCGCGCTCCCGGCGTTATCGCGCCAATCCGGTCGCCGATTGCCTGCATTCGCGCCGCGATTGCGGCGCCGATTCCGCGCGCATTCGCCGAAGGCAAATGACGGGAAAGGCGCCGGCCGGGCCGGTGTGCCGGAAATCAGTCGCGGCCGAATTCGTCGCCGAGTTCCGCGCTGCGGGCTGCGGCGGCAAGCGCGCCGGCAATGATGGATTCCGGCACGGCCTTGTCGCGCATGGTGGTCAGGGCTGCAAAGGTCGTGCCGCCCTTGGAGGTGACCTTCTCGCGCAGCACGGCGGGCGAATCGTCGGAGCGCGCGGCGAGCTGGGCGCCGCCGGCGAAGGTCTGGATCGCGAGCGCGCGCGCCTCGGTGGCACCGAGGCCCATCCGCACGCCGGCGGCTTCGAGCGCCTCGATGAACAAAAACACATAGGCCGGGCCACTGCCCGAGATGGCGGTGACGGCGTCGAGCTTGCTCTCGTCATCGACCCACACCGTGCGGCCGACGGCGCCAAGCAGTTCGTCGGCCAGGCCCTGGTCGGCGGTCGTGCAGGCCGGCAGCGCGGCCAGGCCGGTGATGCCTTCGCCGATGAGCGCGGGCGTGTTGGGCATGGTGCGCACGACGCGGTCACTGCCGATCCAGCGCGCGATGTCACGGGCACGGATGCCGGCCGCGATGCTGATGACGAGCGCGTCGCCCACCTCGGCCGCAAGCCCGAGCGCCACTTCACGCAACACCTGGGGCTTGACCGACAGCACGACGGCCGCCGCGCCCGCTAGTGCCCCGGCCGCGTCGGCGCGCGCATCGACGCCGAAGCGCTCGATCAGCAGCGCGCGCGTCGCCTCGTTGGGTTCGACCACGCGCAGCGAGCGCGGCACGGCGCCGCGTGCGATCAGGCCGCCGATCAGCGCCTGAGCCATGTTGCCGCCGCCGATGAAAGTGATGGTTCGCGCGTGATCGCCCATGGCCTTGCCCTCGTCCAGATGAAGAAAGGCGCGGACTCTAGCAAAGCCCCGCCACGCCTTGCCGCGCGCCCGCCCCCGGCCCGGCGCTAGCGGCAGCGTCGGCCGGGCGCGGCCCGGATCAAGCGGACCGAAGGGGGTATTGGTCCGTACTTGGCAGCGTCATCGACGCGGGACTACAACTGCGGCCCGGAAACAAAAGCAACGAAGCGGCAAGGAATTCATCCGCTTTTTCGCAGACCAGACCGGCGCCCGCGAGCGCTGGCATCCCATCGAGGGAGACATGGCCCGTTACGACGCGATCCGCGCCATCGGCGAGAGCGTGCTGGAGCTGATGCGCGATGCCTGTCCGGTCGCGGAGTTGCAGTTTCCATCGCCGCCCAAGTTCGAACTCGCGTCGTTCAACCAGCTGGTCGATGCGCAGACGCCGCCGCCGGAGGGCTTCTACCTCTGCCTCTGGCGCGCGGGCATCGGTGGCATGCCGCGCAACCTGCCGCCGCGCCGCACGCGCGAGGGCCTCGTCTACCGGCCCTCGCTGCCGATCGACCTGCACTTCCTGCTGCTGCCCGTCGCGCGCAGCGCCGACCGGCAGGCGCAGATGCTCGGCTGGGCGCTCGTCTTCATGCACGACCTGCCGGTGCTCACGGGCGAAACCATCAACCGCTACACGAAGGGCGCGCCGGCCGTGTTCGCGCCGGAAGAGTCGGTCGAGCTGATCGCCGATCCGCTCCAGACGGCCGACTACCTGGCGCTCTGGGACCGCGTGAAATCGGGCTTCCAGGCCGGCATGACCTATGTAGCGCGCATGGTGCTGCTCGATTCCGACCGGCCCGAGACGCTCGGCGCGCCGGTGGTCGAACGCCGCTTCGGCCTCGCAACGCCGGGCGGGGGCAGCTGATGGCCGTCGTGCCCGCCATCGACCTCGTGCTGCGCACGACCACCGGGCTCCGGCTGATCGACGCATGGTCGGGCCAGCCGGTGACGGACGGCCTGCGCTGCGCGCTGCGCCGCGTGCGCGACGGCCGCGAGATCGCGCGGGCGGCGGTGTCGGCGGGCGGCGTGCATCACTGGCCCGGGCTGCGCTGGCCGTGGAATGCGGACGACCTCGCCGGACGCGCAGCCGCCGGCGACCCGAGCCCGCCCGCGCCGCCGCAAGCGCTTGCAGAGATCGTGGTCGAAGACCCGCTCGGCCGCTTCCTGCCGCTGCGGCTCGACTGGCCCTTGCCACCCGACGCACCCGGCGGCGCCCTCGCCAGCCTCGTCCTGCCCTCGGCGCCCGGCCGCGTCGCGCCGCCCGGCAGCGCCGGCATCACCGGCCTGCTGCTGCTCGACCCGCCGCCCGGCTCGCCCGCCGGCACCGAGCCGCCGCCCGCCGCCTTCGCGCGCGTGCTCGCGGCCGACGGTCAGGGCCGAAATACCGAAGGCATGACCGACGCCGCCGGCCGGCTCGCGCTGCACCTGCCCTTCCCGCGTCCCGAGCGCAAGCCGCAATCGAGCCCGCCGGCCAGCCCGCCCGAGCTGGCGCCGCCACCGGGCGCGCCGGTCACGCTGCGCGTCTTCCACGATCCGGCGGTCGTGGCCGAGGCCGTCGCCCGCGCCAGCCTCGTCGCCGCCGCGAACGCCGCGCGCCGTCGCGCCGGCGGCTCGGCCACCGACGCCGCGTCCGGCGCCGCAAGCGCTTTCACCGTCATCCCGCACGCCGCCCGCTGGCGTGCCCAGCCCGAAGTCCGCGCGCTCGCGCGCATCGCCACGGCCGACGCCCTCGGCCCGTTGCGCCTCGAAGCCGGCCGGCTTGCCGTGCCCGTCACCGAGGGTCTGCCCCCCCACCGTCCCGAACTGCGGCTTGCGCCGCTCTGATCCGCAAGGAGATCGCGATGCCCGAGTACCTGGCCCCAGGCGTCTTCGTCGAGGAAGTGTCCTTCCGCTCGAAGTCCATCGAGGGCGTGAGCACGACCACCACCGGCTTCATCGGCCCGGCACGCTTCGGCCCGGTGCTGGCGTCGTCCGACATCCTCACCAGCCTCACCGAATACGAGCGCGCCTACGACGCCGGCACGCAGATGGCCTTCGGCGCCGACGGCGGCCAGAGCGGCCCCAACTTCCTCTGGCAGGCGGTGCGCGCCTTCTTCGAGGAAGGCGGCCGGCGCGCCTATGTGAGCCGCGTCTTCCGCCCGCTCGAAGGCGTCTATCCGTCCGACCTCGAAGCGTCCTTCGCCAACGCCGCCGTCGCCGCCTCCAACCCGGTGCTCTACAAGGACGGCCATGCCCGCGCCACCGTCGGCGCCGACGGCAGCGACCGGTTCCGCATCGTCGCGCGCTGGCCCGGCTCGGGCGGCAATCTGCGCGTGCGCTTCACGCTGCGGCTCGGCCCCAACGTGCTCGGCGCCCTGCCCGATCCCGACGACAAGACCGCGCTCATCCCGACCGTCGCCAACCTCGCCGACGGCGACGTGGTGTGGATCACCTCGGCCGCCACGCTCACGCCGGCCGCGCCCGTCGCCTCGCCGCCCGCGCCGCGCGAGGTGGACGAACTGCCCATCTACGTCGCGAAGCAGGCCATCGACGGCGGCTGGAGCTTCGTGGAAGGCGGCATCCGCCCCGGCAGCCCGCCGCAGCCGGCCGACCCCAGCGCGACGCTCGCCCTCGCCGACTTCAACCTAGACCCGACGCCCGGCAGCGGCGATTCGATCCGCGCGCTCTCGCTCGCCATCGAGGTGCTGAGCGATGACGGCAGCCGCAGCCTCGGCGCCTGGGGCGGCCTGTCGCTCGCGCCCGGCCACAAGACCGCCGGCGTGCCCGACTCGATCTTCGACCTGTTCAGCCTCGACGGCGCCGCCAGCGCCGACACGCCCATCGTGCTGCTCAACGACGTGGCCGGCGGCATCGTCGGCGGCGGCACCGACCTGCTGCGCGCGCTCGATTCGCTCAAGGGCATCGACTTCTCGCTCACGCCGGCCGAATGGGAAGACGCCCGCTTCAAGGACGAACTCGCCGCCCTGCGCGCCAAGCTCGAACGCGGCCTCACCGGCGTCGCCTACCTCGAAGGCGGCAACGATGGCCTGCTGCCCGGCCGCGCCGAATACGAAGGCCGCGCCGACCCGACCGAGGACTACGCCACCGGCCTCAAGCAGCTGGAGGCGCTGGAAGACATCTCGATCGTCGCCGCGCCCGGCTCGACCTGGGCCTACGACTCGCGCGTCGATGACGTCAACGCCGTCACCAACCTGCTCATCAGCCATGCCGAGCGCATGCGCTATCGCATCGCCGTGCTCGACACGCCCGAGGGCATGAAGATCGCCGAGGTGCGCAAGCTGCGCGCCAAGCTCGACAGCAAGCACGCCGCGCTCTACTGGCCTTGGGTGACAGTGTTCGACCCGATCACGCGCCAGGCGCTCAACCTGCCGCCGTCGGGCTTCGTCGCGGGCATCTATGCGCGCAACGACACCGAGCGCGCCGTGTACAAGGCGCCGGCCAACGAGGTGGTGCGCGGCGCGATCGGCTTCGAGACGCTGGTGAGCACGGCGCAGCAGGAGGTGCTCAATCCCGAGGGCATCAACGTGTTCCGCTTCTTCGAGGGACGCGGCTATCGGCTGTGGGGCGCGCGCACGATCAGCTCCGACCCCGAATGGAAGTACGTGAATGTGCGGCGCTACTTCGCCTACCTGGAGCGCTCGATCGACAAGGGCACGCAATGGGCCGTGTTCGAGCCGAACGGCGAGGCGCTGTGGGCCAATGTGCGCGCCACGATCCGCGACTTCCTCGTCAACGAATGGGCCAGCGGCGCCCTGCTCGGCGACAAGCCAGAGAAGGCCTTCTTCGTGCGCTGCGACCGCTCGACCATGACCCAGAACGACCTCGACAACGGCCGCCTCGTCTGCCTGATCGGCATCGCGCCGCTCAAGCCCGCCGAGTTCGTGATCTTCCGCATCGGCCAGTGGACGGCCGACCAGAAGAACTGATCCCGCGCACCGAACCGACAGCAAGGAGACCGACATGGCAGTCCTGCGCGAACGCCCCTATGTGCAGTTCAACTTCCTCGTGAACCTCGGCGACGGCGTGACCAACACGCCGCAGGCGGGCTTCCAGGAGATCAGCGGCATCGGGATGGAAGTGACCATCACCGAATACCGGCCCGGCAACTACGCCTTCAACAACGTCATCAAGACGGCCGGCCTCAACAAGGCCACCGACGTGACGATGAAGCGCGGCGTGATCGGCTCGCTCGACCTCTACAAGTGGCTCGACGACGTGCGCAACGGCGTCAACAGCGGCCTGCGCAACGTGACCATCGAGCTGAAGAGCGAGGACCGCAGCACCACGGTGCAGACCTGGCGGCTCATCAACGCGCGCATTTCCAAGCATGTGTCGGGGCCGCTCAACGCCAAGGGCACCGACGTGGCGATGGAGGAGCTGACGCTCTCCTACGAACGGCTGGAGATGGAGTAAGGCCATGCGCCGCCTGCCCGGGATCAGCATCGTCGACGTGCCGCCGCCGCTGGCCGATGGCCTGCCGGTCATGGACGTGCCGGTGTTCGTCGGCTTCGCCGAGCGCGGGCCGCTCGACCGGCCGGTGGCGGTCGAGGATCCGGCGCAGTACGCGACGGTGTTCGGGGGCGGGGTGGCGCTGGTGCCGGAGGCGGCGTCGAGCGGCCTTGCGGGTGGCGAGATGCTGCGCGCGCATCTGCCGGCGGCAGTGGCGAGCTTCTTCGCCGGTGGCGGGCGGCGCTGCTACGTCGTGCGCGTGGCCGGCGGCGATGCGGATACCGCGCGGTTCGCGGTGCCGGGACTGCGGCTCGCGGTGCGCGAGCGGGTCGCGGTCGGCGCGGCGGACGGTGACGCGGCCGGCGGCGGTGCCGGCGCAGCCGGCACCACGCTCGCCGGCCCCTGGACCCTTGCCGACGCCGACTTCACCCTGCGCGCCGCCAGCCCCGGCGCCTGGGCCGACTGGCTCGAACTCGCCACACGCCTGAGCGGCGTACCGCTGCACGCCGGCGACCGCCTGCGCGCCGGCGACGTGCTGCGCGCCCGCAGCCCCGCGCCGGCCAATGTCGCCATGCCCACCGGCTGGCTGCGCGCCGACCGCGACGCCACGATCGGCGCCCTGCTCGCCAACGCGCGCGCCGCCGACTGGCTCTGGACCGACGCCGACGGCCGCCAGCTCGTGCCGGCCGGCGCGCCGCGCCCCGACCTCGACGGCTGGCTGCTCGACCGCATCACCATCGATCTCGCGCTGCGCCGGCCCGACGCCGCCACGCTGCGCCGCGACGGCTGCGCGCTCGCGGCGGGCGGCAGCGGCGACCAGCCCTGGACCGAAGCCGACGCGCTCGCCCGCTTCGACGCTGGCGACGACCTCACCACCGTCGACTGGCCGCTCGCCGGGCCGGACGGCGCCGACCTCGCCGCGCTCGTGCCGGCCACCGACGCCGGCCTCGACCTCGCGCGCGGCGGACTCGCCGCCGGCGCCACCGCCGCCGACTGGATGCTCGTGCCCGCCGCCGTCGGCATCGACTTCGGCCCTTGGTCGCCGGCCCGCGTCGCGCCCGCCGACGCGCTCGCGCGCAACGGCCTCGCCGACTGCGCTGCAAGCCTTTTCATCGACCCGGCCTTCGCCGACCCCGAGCTGCGCGGCGCCGAGCTGCGCGCGCTCGCCGACGACCTGCGCTTCCTCGGCCCGGCGCCGCGCCGGCTGCGCGGCCTGCATGCCGCGCTCGGCCGCGACGACGCCGTCGCGCGCGACGCAACCTGGATCGCCGTGCCCGACGCCGTGCATCCGGGCTGGACCGTCACCAAGCCGCCCGTCGCGCGCGACGGCCTGCTGCGCCTCGTGCCCGACCCCGCCTGCACCTGCGAGGACCTGCCCGCCTTCAGCGCCTGCGTGCAGCCGCCGAAGCGCCCGCAACCGCCGGTGCTCGACGTGACCGGCGAGCAGCCGGCGGATGTCGAGTGGCTCATCGACGCGCCCGCGCTCGACACCTCCGCGCCGACCGACGACGCGGCCAGCCCGCCCGCCGACGCCTCGCCACCCGACGCCTCCCCGCCGCCAGCCCCCGTCAGCATCGAAGCCCAGCTCGCCCGCCTGCCCGACTTCGCCGACGCCCGCCCGCTCACGGCCCTCACCGGCGCGCCCGACACCTCCGTCGTGCTCGACGCGCGCGGCCGTCCGCTCGCCTTCGCGGCCGGCGCGCGCGTGTTCGCCCCCGCGCGCTACTCGCTGCGCCTCGTCGCCGGCCTCGTCTTCCTGCGCGCCCGGGTCTGGCGCGACGGCCTCGCGAGCGACTGGTCGGCCACGGTCGAGGTCCACGCCGTCGCCGCCGGCCGCGTCGCGCGCGCCACGCCGGCCGACGGCGCCGACCTGCTCCTGCCCGTCCACCTCGCCCTCATGAACCTCTGCGCCGCGACGCGCGAGCATTTCGCGCTGCTGGCCGCGCCGCGCGACTGGAGCGCCGCGCAGATCGCCGCTCACGTCGCCACGCTGCGCGCCGAGGCCGCGCGCGAGGTCGAGACCAGCCAGGCACCGAGCTTCGTCGCGCTCCACCATCCCTGGCTGCTGCAACGCGACGGCGCCGCCCTCGTCGCCCATCCGCCCGAGGGCGCGCTGCTCGGCCAGTACGCCCGCCGCACGCGCGACAAGGGTGCCTGGTCGGCCGCCGGGCTCGACCCGCTGCCCGACGCCGCCGCGCCCGCCAGCGCGGTCGATGCCGAAGCCATCGAGGCGGCCGGCGCCAACGCCATCGAAGCCCGCCCGCGCGGCCTCGCGGCGACGCGCGCGTACACGCTCAGCCTCGATGCCGACTGGCAGGCCATCGGCGTGCGCCGGCTGTTCATCCTGCTGCGCCGGCTCGCGCGCCGCGAGGGCGAGCGCTACGCCTTCGAGCCCAACGACCTCACGCTGCGCCGCAGCCTCGAACGCAGCTTCGACACCCTGCTCGGCGCGCTGATGCAGCGCGGCGCCTTCCGCGGCAGCCGCGCGCCCGACTGCTATCTGCTGCGCACCGCCAGCGGCGAGCCGGCCGCGCGCGAGATCGAGCGCGGCGAATGCAGCCTCGAAATCCGCGTCGCGCCCTCGCGGCCGCTGCGCTTCCTCACCCTGCGCGTGGTGCGTGCGGGCGAGCAACTGACGATCGAGGACTGAGCCATGTCCGTCCGCATTGCAAACCTTTGCAGCGCGCCCGTCGCCCCGGAGACCTGAGCCATGGCCACGCCCACCCCGCAGGAACAGGAACGCCTCAAGTGGCAGCCCTTCCCCGCGTTCAACTTCGTGGTCGAGATCCTGCGCGACGACAAGCCGGCGCCGCTCGCCGGTGGCGCCTTCTCCGAATGCGACGGCATCGAGATGTCGCAGGAAGTGAAGTCGCTGCGCGAGGGCGGCAATGCGCATCGCGTGCACCGGCTGGCCGGGCCGGTGGCCTTCGGCCAGCTCACGCTCAAGCGCGGCGTGACCCAGGGCTTCGACTTGTGGGAATGGTTCTCGGCCCAGCTCGAAAACCCCTGGCTGCGCGCCGGCGTGACGGTGAGCGTGCTGCGCCACGACGGCGCGAGCGAATGGGGTCGCTTCGTGCTCAGCCGCTGCCTGCCGGTCAAGCTCAAGGCGCCCGCGCTCAATGCGCGCGACGGCACCGTGGCGGTGGAGGAAATGCAGATCGCCTACGAAAGCTTCCGCTGGGAGGACAAGAGCCGTGGCTGAAAAAGTGATCGTGCGGGCCGAGCTGATCGAGCTGAAGGACGACCTCACCGACGTGCTGCCGGGCGGCAAGCGCGTGCCGGTGCAGTTCAACCCCGAGACGCTCAAGCTCGCCTACGCCAACCAGACCAAGGAGCAGAACAACGGCGGCGCCAAGGCCGGCAACGGCTCCCAGGGCACGCCGGCGCGCCAGTTCGTCGGCGCGGGCACGACCAAGCTGAGCGTGCAGCTCACCTTCGACGTGAGCGCCGCGAGCGACATGCCCTTTCTCGTCGCCTCCGGCAACGACGGCAGCGGCGGCACGAAGCAGGGCGACGCCACGCGCTTCCAGGTCGATGACGTGCGCCGCGTCACCGCCGACGTGCTGCACTTCATGAAGCCCAAGCCGCCGGGCAAGGGCGCCAAGGATGCGAGCCAGCTCACGCCGCCGGGCGTGCGCTTCCTGTGGGGGCGCTTCCTGTTCGACGGCATCGTCGATGCGATCGAGGAGACGGTCGAGTTCTTCTCCGCCGACGGCCATGCGCTGCGCGCGACGGTGGCGCTGACGCTGAGCCAGCAGAGCATCCTCGTGCCCGCCTTCGACCCCAACGATCCGGGCCGCGTCAACCGCGCCAACCAGGCGCCCGCGAGCAATCCGCTGGCGCTCGCGCGCAGCGGGCAGAGCCTGCAACAGATGACGGACGGCAAGCCGGGAATGGCGGGCGCGCCAACGCCGGGCGGCGGGAGTGGCGGCGGCTTCGGCGGGCCGGGCGGCGGCTTGTCGGCGGGGCTGTCGGGCGGCATCGGCGGCGGGCTGTCGGGCGGCGCGGGGCTGTCGGCCTCGCTCAGGCTGTCGGCGCAGGCGGGCGGGTCGCTCGGCGGCTTCGCGGCCAGCACGGGCGCGGCCTTCGGCGGCGGCTGGCAGCAGGTGGCGGCGGCCAACGGCATCGAGAACCCGCGCGCGCTCGCGCCGGGCCAGTTCATCGACCTGAGCGCGACCAAGCCGCGCATCGTCACCGGCTGAGGAGGCCGCCATGCCCGTCCACATCGGCGAATTCGAGCTGACGCCGGCGCCCTCGCAGGCCGCCACGCGCAGCACGGTCAGCGACGAGAGCGGCGCGCCGGCGAGCGCCTCCACGCCGCCCGAGCCGCCCGCGCCCGCCACGCTCCAGCAGGCCGACGAGCGCCGCCGCGAACGCGCGCTGCGCAGCTACGCGCACTGAGCGGCGCGCCAACGCCAACGCCAACGCCAACGCCGACTCCAACCGCCGCCAACCCGCCACCGCCCGCGCGCCACCACCGCCATGCCCGACATCAACCTCCCGCTCGAATCCTCCCGCCCGGTCGTCGCGATCGACGGGACGAGCGTGCCCGACCTCGCGGTCGCGCTCGCCGAGATGCGCGTGGAGGAACGCAGCGACGGCATGGCGCGCTGCGAGCTGGCGTTCCAGGGCTGGGGGCTGACGCGCGACGGCGCGCACGGCTATCCGCTGTTCGATCGCGGCCGGCTCGAGTTCGGCAAGCGCATCGAGGTGAAGCTGCAGACCGACAGCATCTTTTCCGGCCGCATCAGCGCGATCGGCGGGCACTTTCCCGACGTGGGCGCGGGCGGCGTGCTCGTCATCGTGCAGGCCGAGGACCGCTTGCAGGACTTGCGCATGACGCGCCGCACGCGCTGCTTCGCGCAGGCGAGCGATGCCGACATCGCGCGCCGCATCGCGGGCGACCACGGCCTGAGTGCGCAGATCACTCTGCCCGGCCCGACGCATGCGGTCGTCGCCCAGGTCAACCAGAGCGACCTCGCCTTCCTGCGCGAACGCGCGCGCGCCGCCGGTGGCGAAGTGTGGGTCGAGGGCGATGCGCTGCATGTGGCGCCGCGCCCGTCGCGCGCGGGCGGCGCCACCGTCGCGCTCGACTACGGCAGCACGCTCACCGCCTTCGACGTGACGGCCGACCTCGCGCTCCAGCGCACGAAGCTGAGCGTGGCCGGCTGGGACATGGCCGCCAAGCAGGCCATCCGCGAGGAAGCGACCGGCAGCGTGCTGTCGGGCGAACTCGACGGTGGCGACGGCGGCGCCGACCTGCTGCGCCGCGCCTTCGGCGAACGCGCCGACACGGTCGCCCACCTCGCGCCGGCCGACGCCGCCGAGGCGCGCGCGCTGGCCGAGAGCTGGATGCGCCAGATCGGCCGCCGCTTCGTCACCGCGCGCGGCACGGCCACGCCCGCCGCCCGGCTGCGCTGCGGCGCGCGCGTGGAAGTGGGCGGCGTGGGCGCGCTGTTCAACGGCAAGTACCTCGTCACCGAGGTCTGCCACCGCTTCGACCTCGAACGCGGCCTGCGCACCGACTTCGCCGCCGAGCGCGCGGCGGTCGGGCGACCGGGCTGATCGCCGCTTCACGACAACCCGCGCCCACCGACCACCGAGCCCGCCATGTTCGACTTCACCCCCGCCGAATCGCTCTACGCCGACCGCCTGCCGGCCGGCTGGGGCGGCCGCTGGTACGGCGCCCATGTGGCCGTCGTGACCGACCTGAACGACCCCGACTCGCGCGGCCGCATCAAGCTCACCCTGCCCTGGTCGCCCGACGGCAAGGGCGAGCGCTACGAGGCCTGGGCGCGCGTGGCCACGCTGTTCGCGGGCAACAACCGGGGCAGCTGGTTCATGCCCGAGGTGGACGACGAGGTGCTCGTCATCTTCGAGGGCGGCGATCCGCGCCATCCCTGCGTGATCGGCGGGCTGTGGAACGGCCGCGACGCGCCACCCGAAAGCCCCGACAGCGCCAACGCGCACAAGACCATCCGCAGCCGCAACGGCGTGCTCATCCGCATCACCGACCAGTCGGGCCAGGACAGCATCGCGATCGAGACGCCGGGCGGCTGCTCGGTCACGCTCAAGGACGGGCCGGGCACGGTCGAGGTGAAGGACAGCAACGGCAACAGCGTGAAGCTGGAGCCGGCGGGCATCACCGTGACCGCGTCGGCGCAGGTGAAGGTCAACGCCAGCCAGGTGCAGGTGTCGGCCGGCATGGTGACGGTGGACGCGGGCATGTCGCGCTTCTCGGGCGTGGTGCAGGCGGACACGGTCATCACCAACACGATCATCGCGGCGACCTACACGCCGGGCGCGGGGAACATCCTGTGAGCGCGAAGCACGTCCTGCGCTGGGTCGGCGCCGAAGCCTTCGTCGCGCAGCCGGTGCGGCCGTCGCCGAGCCTGCTGCGCTTCGACGGCGACGACTTTATGGACCGGCTGCTCGCGCTGCTCGCGCAGGCGCCGCAGACGCTGCCGCAGCTCGTCGCCAAGCCCGAAAGCTGGTCGGCCGTGGCCGCGCCGACGCCCGAGCCGCTGCCGGCCGGCGTGGCGCTCAACAGCTCGCGGCCGGCGCGGCTGCTCAAGCGGAGCACGGCGCTGCTCGGCTTCCGGCGCGATGCGCAGGCAGCGCAAAGTCCGGCGATGGCGGGCGAGGTGGCGACGCTGCCGGCGGCCGGCGTGACGGCGGCGGGCGCTGCGGCTTCGGCCGGCGTCGTGCCTTCGGCCGGCGCGGGCAACGCCGCCGCCGGCGCCGCGCTGCTGCCCGGCACGCTCGGCACCACGTCCTCCGTGCTCAAGCTGTTCCAGCCCGTGCACCAGCGCTACTACCTCGCCGCCGCCCACCTCGTGTGCGAGCTGCCAGGGCTGCCGCCGCGCGTGACCTCGGGCGGCGACAAGTCGGGCGTGGTGCTGCGCCGGCTGTTCAGCGTGAAGGGCGCGGACGGCGCGACGCGCGTCGTCGAGCACGCCTGGGTCAAGCCGCCGAGCGGGCCGGGCTACTGGGCGCCGCTCGCCAGGCCGGCCGCCGCCTGCGCCGATGGCGAGGAATGGCTGCCGACCTTCCCGCTCGGCTACCAGCCACCCGCCGGCCCGCGCCGCACCCTGCTCGGCGCGCTGGTGCCGGTCGCGCGGCATGACGAATACCGCTTCGCGCGCCGGGCGACGGAATGGGCCGGCACGGATGGCGCGGGCGGGCTGGCGCCGGCGGCGGGGCTCGGCGCGGGTGGCGCAGGTTCGGCGGCTGGCGCCGCGTCGGGCGCAAGCGCCGCGACCACCACCGCCGCCCTCGACGCCCGCGCCGCCGACCTCCGCGCCCTCGCGCGCATGAAGGTCATCGCGCCCTGGCAGGGCCTCGTCGAGCGCGCGGTGCAGAGCCTGCAATCCGCGCGCATCAGCTTCAACGACGACCAGGAGGAAGTCACCGCCAGCGCCGCCCAGCTCCAGTCCGCCTGCGTCACGCTCAACGACCAGCTCTGCGAAGCCTCGTGGCGGCTGATGCAGGACTGCCGCGAGTTCCTCGATGCCTATCTGCCGCGCATCGCCGCGCGCCTCGGCCAGACCGCGCCGGCCAATCCACCCGCCAGCGACACCGCCGGCCGCCTGCTGCGCGCGCTCGAAGACGTGACCTGGCCCGCGAGCTGGCGCACCACCCTGCCCGACAGCATCACGCGCTCGCTCTCGACGGCCGTCGTCAAGCCGGCACGGCCGCTCGCCGTGTCGCTGCGCGCCGCGCTCGATGCCATCCCCGCCGCCTCGGCCGGGCTGGACGCGGCCGACCAGACCTTCTCGTCCGCCACCGACGGCGCGCCGCTGCAATGGCCGGCGTTCGCGCTGCCGCTCGTGCTCGGCGACGTGGGCGGCACGGCGGCCAGCGCCGATCCGCGCCTGCGCCTGCCCTTCGACGGCGGCAACGCCAGCTTCGTGCTCGACGATGCCGCCCAGGACAATGCAATCGCTTTCATCGACGCCTTCGCCGCGACGCTGGAAGACGCGATCGACGCCGCCGTCAAGGCCGGCGAGTCCGGCGCCGCCACGCCGCAGGCGGCCGCCGCCGCCCGCCTCGCCGACGACCTCAAGGCCGCCCTCGCCGACGACGCCGGCCCGCCGCGCTTCGTGCTGCGCTTCGTGCATCGCCGCTGCGATTGCGGCCCGCTGCATCCGCTCGTCATCTCCGCGCCGAGCGAGGTGTTCGAGCTGGCCGGCTTCTTCGACAGCGACGCGCCGCTGCGGCCCATCCGCATCGCCCTGCCCTTCGACACCTCGCCCGGCGGGCTGCGCAAGTTCGGCCGCAACAGCGCCTTCATCATGAGCGACCTGCTCTGCGGCCAGATGAAGCGCGTGCGCCGCCTCGGCTTCGGCGACATGGTCCGCTCGGTGCTGCCCTGGCCCTTCCACAAGGACCTGAAGGTGACCGACATGCAGCCCTGCGGCGGCCCGGCCGCCAGCTTCGGGACGATCTGCTCGCTGTCGATCCCGATCATCACGCTCGTCGCCTTCATCCTGCTCATCGTCATCGCGACGCTGCTCGACCTGATCTTCCGCTGGCTGCCCTTCCTCATCGCCTGCTTCCCGGTGCCGGGGCTGAAAGGAAAACGCTGATGGACGAGGCCAGCATCTACGGGCGCGGCGTGGGCTTCCCGCTGCGCGTGACCGCCGACGGCCGGCTCGCCTGGTCGCAGGGCGAGACCAACGTGCGCGAATCGCTGCGGCTCGTGCTGCTCACGGGCCAGGGCGAGCGGCTGCGCCGGCCCGGCTTCGGCGCGGGGCTGGAGCGCTTCCTGTTCGAGCCCAACACGCCGCCCACCTGGCGCGCCATCGAGGAAAGCATCCGCCGCAGCCTGGAGCGCTTCGAGCCGAGGCTGAAGGTCGAGTCGATCAGCGTCGGCGCCGATCCGTCCGACCCCGAGGCCGCGCTCGCCACCCTCGGCTTCACCCTCATCGCGACCGGCGAGGCCGGCCGCACGAGCCTGAGCATCCCCGTGCGGGGCCGCTGACCGCGCCGCCAGCCCATCGCCACCGCACCGAGCCACCGCCCGCCGCCGCCAGCGCCCGCCCCCGAGACCGCCATGCCGATCACCCTGCCCGCCATCGACGACCGCGACTTCGACAGCCTCGTGCGCGACGCGCTCGCCCGCGCCTCGGTGCACACGCCCGAATGGACCCACACCGGCCCGTCGGACCCCGGCGTCACGCTGGTCGAGCTGTTCGCCTTCATGGCGGAAAGCCTGCTCTACCGAGCCAACCTCATCCCCGAGCGCAACCGGCTCAAGTTCCTGCAACTGCTGGGCGTGAAGCTGCTGCCGGCCGCGCCCGCGCACGGCCTCGTGCAGCTGCGCAACGAATCGCCGGGGCACATCAGCGTCACGCTTGCGCCCGGTCTGCAAGCGTTTGCAGGCCCGCTGCCCTTCATCACCGATCTCGGCCTCGACGTGCCTCCGGTGGAAGGCCTCGCGGTGTTCAAGCGCACCGTGGCCGCGCCCGATCCGGCCCTGCTCGACTACTACCGCCAGCTGTACGAAGCCACCGGCCGCGACCTCGCCGGCACCGACCTCGCGCCCGTGCTGTACGAGACCGTCGCGCTCGACGACCTGCCCGCCGCGCTCGACGTGGGCGCCGAGGCGGTGGACGGCGCGCTGTGGATCGCGCTGCTCGCGCCGAAGAAGGCCAGCGACGCGGTGCGCCAGCAGGTGCGCGAGCGGCTCGCGGCCTGCACGCTGTCGATCGGCCTCGTGCCCGAGCGCGCCGATCCGTCGGCCAGCCTCATCCCCGGCGCGAGCGCGCGGCCGGCGCCGGCGCTCGGCGTGTGGATGCCGCGCACGGGCGATGCGGCGTCGGGCACCGGCGGCGCGGCGGCCGACGGCGCCACGGCCGGCGGCACTGCTGGCACCGCCACCGCCCTCTACTGCCGGCTCGACGCCGTCGCGCCGGCCGGCTTTCCCGACCGCGCCGGCATCCTGCAGGTGACGATGCCCGCCGCCGACGCCATCGGCACCTGGAGCATCGACGAGCCGCTCGAAGCCGGCGTCGGCGAGCTGCCACCCCTGCTCACCGACGACGAACTCGACGCCCGCGTCCTCACCTGGCTGCGCATCGACGGCCTCGGCACCGCCGGCGTGCGGCTGCGCTGGGCCGGCATCCATTGCGCCACCGTCACCCAGCGCAGCCGCGTCGAGCGCGAGACGCTCGCGCCCGGCGACGGCGACGTGAACCAGCAGCGCCAGCTCGGCCACGGCCAGGTGCTGGCCGAGTCGGTCGTGCTCGCCGTCGGCGGCCAGCGCTGGACGCTCACCGACGAACTCGAAGCCGCGCCCGCCGAGGGCAAGCCCGGCGCGACCGTGTTCGCGCTCGACGCCGAGGCCGGCCTGCTGCGCTTCGGCGACGGCGTGCGCGGCGCGCGGCCGCCGGCGGGCGCCGCCATCGCCGTGGCCTACGACTGGTCGAACGGCGCCGACGGCAATGTCGCAGCCGGCGCCATCACGCTCGCGCCCGACCTGCCGGCCGGCATCAAGCTCGCCAACCCGGTCGCCTGCACCGGCGGCACTGCCGCCGAGACCGCCGCCGACGGCGAGCGCCGCATTCCGCTCGTGCTGCGCCACCGCGACCGCGCCGTCAGCGCCGACGACTTCGCCGAGATCCTGCGCGCCGCGCCAGGCGCCGACCTCGGCCGCGCCGAGGTGCTCGCGGCCTGGCATCCCGAGCTGTCGCCCGCGCTGCCCGGCGACCAGCCCGGCGTCGTCACCTGCATGGTCATCCCGCGCACCGACGCCGCCCACCCCGACAACCCGCTGCCCGACGCCGACTTCATCAACGCGCTGTGCAACCACCTCGCGCCGCGCCGGCTCGTGACCTGCGAGGTGCTGCTGCGCGGGCCGGTGTACTCGGGCGTGTGGATCAGCGTGGGCATCGAGATCGTGGCCGGGCAGTCGGTGGCGACGGTGCGCGACCGGGTGCGCGCCGCGCTGCGCGATCACCTCTCGCCGCTGCCGCCGGCCGTGACGGGCGCGCCCGCCGCGACGCTGCCGGGGCTGGAGAACGGCTGGCCGCTGTTCCGCGCGGTGACGGCGCTGGAGCTGGCCGCCGTGGTCGCGCGCACGACCGGCGTCGCGGGCGTGGCGGGCCTGCTGCTCGGCGACGCGAGCGGCAGCCGGCGCGACAGCGTGCCGATGCAGGGGCTGCAGCTGCCCTTCATCGCGGGGCTGTCGGTCACGCTCGGCGATCCGGTGTCGCTCGACGATCTGGTCGGGCGCGGCAGCGGCGCGGGCGGCGGTGATGGCGGCGACGGCTCGGGCGGCAACGGCGGCGGTACGACCGCGCCGCGCCGGCTGCCGGTGCCCAAGGTTCCGCAGGAGTGCTGAGCATGGATGCCAACGGCAGCCGGCATTTCGCGCTCGTCACCCAGGGCGACTGGCAGGGCGCGCTCGACGCGGCCTTCGAGGGATTGCCGCCGGGCGACCGGCCGCTCGCGTGGTCGGACGGGACGACGGGCGGCGGCGCGATCGGCGCGAGCTGCGGGGCGGGCGGGTTGGGGTTGAAGGGCTTGCTGCATGAGTTCCGGCCGCGCGGGGAAGTGGCCGGCGCGCTCGCCGAAGGCCACGGACGCGGCGGCGCCTTCGACGCCTGGGGCAACCTCTACTCGCTCTCGGCCGACCGGCGCGCGATCCGCATCCGCTCGGCCGGCAGCGGCGCGATGAGCGATTTCTGGCCCGTGACGGGCGAGCAGCCGGGCGCGCCGCAGCGCGACGGCATCGCGGCGATCGCGGGGCTGACCGCCGGACGGCGCGCGCCCGCGCCGGGCAGCACGGCGGCGGGTGGCTTCCGGCCGGTCGCGGCCACGCCCGCGCCGGCGGCGGTGACGCTGGATGCGCTCGCCGTGACGCGCGGGCATTACCTCGTGGTCGCGGCGGCGGCGGCGGGGGGATTGCTGATCTTCGATCTGCACGGCGCGGGGCCGCCGCTGTTCCAGGGCTGGCCAGGATTGGGACGGGTGCCGGGCGAGGCGGGTGGCTCGGGCGGCGGCTCAAGCGGTAACTCAGGCGGCGGTTCGGGCGCGGGCGGAGGCTCAGGTTCGGGCGCGCCGCGCATCACCGAGGCGCTGGTCGCGCTGGAGGATGGCGGTATCGGCGCGCTCATCGACGGCCGGCTCTGGCGCGTCGGCGCCGACCTCAAGCCCGCCCTGCCCGCGACGGCCGGCGCGCCGGCCTTCGGGCCGGTGCCGAAGCCGGGCGCCGGTGATGCGACGCCCGCCGCCCCCGACGCGGAAGACGGCTCGCCCCCCGCCAGTCCGCCCGTGCCTTCCGGCGGCAACGGCGGCAGTGCCAAGGCCGCTGCCCCGCAACCCTGCGTCCTCGACCTCCGCCCCGCCTTGTTCGCCAACCTCGCCGCTACCGGCGCCCCACCCGGCACGCCCGTCCCGCCCGACGCCCTCGCCACCGTGCGCGTCACCGCCGTCGCCGCGCTGCGTGGCGAGCGCCTGCTGGTCATCGGCCGCCGCGTCATCGACGGCGCCGAACAGCCCGTCGCCGGCGCGATGCATCTCGACGGCAGCGTGCTGCCCGTGCTGCGCCGCGACCTCGCCGGCGCCGTGCCCGCCGATCCGCTCGACGCCCTCATCGCCGAGGTGGTCGAGCCGCGCGACATCCCCCTGCCCGACGGCGGCAGCGCGCAGCAGCGCCCGCGTCCCGCCCTCGCCGAACGCGCGCTCGCCATCGACCACGGCGCCAATGCCGTCGACGCCGCCGCGCCCTTCGCCTTCATCGTCGTCGCTGCCGGCGGCGACCAGGCCTTCCGCTTCGCCGCCGACTGGCGCGACGACGGCGCGCTCGCCATCGGCATCGTCCGCGACTTCCTGCCCATGCGCCGCTACCTCGGCCTCGGCCTCGCCGCGCTGCCCGGCGGCGTCGTGCTGCACGCCTACCCGGCCGCGCGCGTCTTCTACGCCGCCGACGAGCGCTGGGTGCCGCTGCTCGCCCTGCCCCAGCCGCGCTACCTGCGCGACGCCAGCCTCGAACTCCCACCCTGGGACAGCCGCCTTCCCGGCTGCGTCTGGCACCGCGTCGCGCTCGACATGCGCCTGCCGCCCGGCACCACGCTCGCGATCGAGACCCGCGCCGACGACGACCCGGCCTCGCTCCCGCACCAGCCCTGGCGCCGCGAACCCGGCCCGGCGCGCAACCCCGCCGGCAGCGAACTGCCCTGGCGCGACAGCGGCACCTGCGCGGGCGAAGGCGGCGGCAACAGCGCAGGCAACGGCGCACCGGCCACCGGCAGCGCCGCCAGCGCCACCGGCGCGCCGATCTCGGCCATGACCGCCTGCGGCAGCGACGACGCCAGCGGCACCTGGTCCACGCTGCTCCAGGCCGCCACCGGCCGCTTCCTGCAACTGCGGCTCGTCATCGGCGGCGACGGCAAGCGCACGCCGCTGCTGCGCGCGCTGCGCGCCTGGTACCCGCGCTTCTCCTACGCCCGCGAATACCTGCCGCCGGTCTATCGCGCCGACCCGACCGGCGCCGACTTCCTCGACCGCTTCCTCGCGCTGTTCGAGGGCGAGTTCACGCGCTGGGAAGACCGCATCGCCGCCGCCCAACTGCTGCTCGATGCGCGCACCGCGCCGGCCGGCGCGCTCGACTGGCTCGCCGGCTGGGTCGGCGTCGCGCTCGATCCCGCGCTCGACGACCGGCGTCGCCGCCTGCTCATCCGCCACGCGATGACGCGCCACGCCCGGCGCGGCACCGTGCCCGGCCTGCTGCTCGGCGCCACGCTCGCCTGGGAGACGAGCATCGACGAAGCCTGGTTCGACGCGCCCGAAACGCTGGCCGAACGCCCGCACGGCCTGCGGCTGCAGGAACTGTCCGGCCTCGTCCCGCCGCTGCCCGCGAGCGCATGGAACCCGGCCACGCAAGGCCGCGCCGACCTGCTCGCGCGGCTCGACGGCGACGCCACGCTCGCCGATCCGCAAGCGCTTGCAGCGCTGGGCGCGGCCGACGGCTCGGGCACGACCGGCAACGGCGCTTCGACGCCCGCCGACGGCGCGGCAGACGCCGCCGATGCCGGCAGCGCCGCCGCGCAGGACAACGCCACCACCACCAACGCCACCCGTCACGCCACCCTGCTGCGCGCCCTCGGCTTCACGCCGCGCGGCGCGATCGAGGAAGCGCGGCTGTGGTCGGCCTGGAGCGAGGCGCAAGCCGCGCAGGCCCGCGCCGCCACGCTCGCCGGCGACGCCCCGCTCGCGGGCGATGACGGCGCCAGCGCCGACAGCCCGGCCCCGCTCCCCGCCGACGAACCCGCCACCGCCGCCGACCGCGCCGCCTGGACCACCTACCTAGCCGCCAGCGCCCCCTGCGCGCCGCTGCGCCGCCGCTGGCAGGACTTCCTCTCGCGCCGCTGGCGCCGCGTCTCCGCGCTCAACGCCGCCTGGGGCACGCGCTGGCGCGACTTCGACCGCATCCCGTCGCCGGTCGCGCTGCCCGCGAGCGCCGAAGCCCTCGCCGACTGGCACCGCTTCGAATCGCGCGTGCTGCGCGGCCTCGCGGGCGCGCACCGCTTTCGCGTCGTGCTGCCGCTGCCCGACGCCGGTCTCGACCTCGACGACCTCGCCCGTCGCCGCGACGCGGTGCTGCGCGTGATTGCCGACGAGAAGCCCGCCCACACCGTCGCCGAGGTGCGCTTCGGCTTCGACCTGTTCCGCATCGGCGAGGCCCGGCTCGGCCTCGACACCCGGCTCGAAACCGGCCTCGCGCGGCGCCCCGAACTGGCCGCGCTCGGCTGGGGCGGCGGCGCCGTCGCGCCCGCCGTGCTCGGGCGCATCGACCTCGGCGGCGCGCGGCTCGCGCCGCTCCGCCCGCAACCGCCGGCCGACCGCGTCGGCCTCGATCGCGGCTAGACCACTTCAGGGGAGACCTCCATGGGCTGCTGTTCCGGCTACAACTTCGCGCCCGCGCCCGACGCGGCGCTCGACCCGAACCAGCGCGTCAACTTCAGCTTCGGCATGGTGCTGGGCGTGGACGACTTCCGGCAGGAGCACACCTACCTGGCCACGCGCGACGAGCGCGCCCTGCGCGAGCTGATCGGCTACGGCGCGATCACCGGCCTCGCGGTCGGCACCAACGTCGTCGGCACGCAGGTGGAAGTGCAGGTCGCGCCCGGCCTCGCGCTGCTGCCCGACGGCAAGCTCGTGGGCGTGGCCGCCGCGCAATGCGCCCGCCTCGACGAATGGCTGGCCGGCCCCGGCAAGTCGGGCGCCGACGGCAAGACCGGCGCGGCGAGCGTGTACGTCGTGCTGCGCCATGTGGAAATCACGGGCACGCCCGTGCCCATCCCCGGCGAGCCCTGCCGCGCCGAGGATTCGCTGATTGCCGATTCGCGCATCGCCGACGGCTTCACGCTCGACTTCAGCTGGACGCCGCCGTCCCAGGCCGAGGACGCCGCGCTGCGCACCTTCGCGGCCTGGCTGCGCCGTGTGGAGGTGCGCGACGCGCCCGCGCCCGAACCGTCGGTGGCCGACTTCCAGGCCGCCGTCGAGACGCAGGTGAAGCAGGCCATCGCCAATGCCGCGCGCTGGTTCGACGGCAGCGACCCGAGCCGCCCGCCCCAGGCCGCCACGCCCCTGCCCGACCCCGATCCCGCGCCCGGCGGCGCCTCGCCGGAAGGGCCGACGCTCGTCATCCCGCGCGCCCGCTATGCCGAGTTCATCAACGCCGCCTTCGACGTGTGGGTGCGCCGGCTGCGCGCCGACGCGATGGCGCATTTCGGCCCGGTGCCGGCGGCGGAAGCCACGGCCGAGGCCGGCCTGCTGCTCGCCGCGATCGACATCACGCTCGACGCCGGCAGCCTGCAATTTCCGGAGGACGTGGCGCAGACGGCGGTCGCGCGCTGGCTCGGCCGCGCCCAGCTCGCGCATCTGCGGCTGTTGCAGGAATGGCTGCTGACCAACGCCGAGAACGACGCACCGCGCGAGGCCGACTACCTGCTCGGCCGCTTCGACGCGCGGCTGCCCAATGCCCAGGCGCTCGATGTCGATTTCGCGGCGCACGAGCATGCGATCACGCGGGTGGACTTCATCGACGCGCCGACCGACGCCGAGCCCGAGGGCCGCAAGGCGGTGCTGCGGCCGGCCGTCAAGTGGCCCGGCGGCGCCGACCCGGCGGCGGGCGGCCCCGACTACTACGGCCCCGGCATGAGCCAGCCGATTCCCGTCAGCGACGGCGGCACCGGCCAGGCCGTCGGCCCGGCGCGCGGCCAGCTGCTGACGGGCGTGGCCGAGGTGGCGGGCACGCCGGCGCATTTCGCGCTCGGCTGGCTGCGGCCGGTGCAGCACACGCCCACCGGCACCGACGCCATCGCGACCAACCTCGTCGTGGACCCGGACAGCGCCGCGCCCGACATCCTCATCGACACGATCCAGAACCTCGGCCCGCTCGACAGTCCCGAGTTCGCGGGCCTGACGATCACCGGCGCGCTCTCGACCGATTCGCTTGAAGTGAGCGGCGCGGCGCACGTGGGCGACACGCTCGGCGTCGATGGCAACGCGAGCGTCGGCGGGGCGCTCGACGTGACGGGCGGCGCGCACGTCGACGATTCGCTCGACGTGGGCGGCGCGGCGACGATCGGCGGGGCGCTGTCGGTCACGGGCGACATCGGCGCGGGCGGCTCGGTCAGCGCCGGCACGGCGGTGAACGCGGGCAGCGACGTGAACGCGGGCGGCAATGTGACTGCCGGCGGCGGCGTGAGCGCGACCGGCGATGTTCAGGCGGGCGGCAACGTCACGGCGGAAGGCGGCATCGGCGCGAAGGGCGACATCAAGTCCGAGGGCACGGTGCATGGCGAGGCCGGGCTGTCGTCGGGCGCGACGCTCTCGGTCGCGGGCGACGCGACCATCTCGGGCGTGCTCGACCTCGGCCAGCCGCTCGCGGCCGGCGAGGGCGGCACCGGCCTCGACACGCCGCCGCGCAAGCAGCAGGTGCTGGTCGGCCATCCCGACGACAGCGGCCGCTATGTGCTCGCCAACCTGGCCGACAGCCCGAGCGTGATCGTGCGCTTGCAGCAGACCGGCGCCAGCCCGCCCGCGCCCGAGGAATGGACGCTGAGCTTCGACGCCGTCGGCGGCAACGACAGCGGCAGCGGCGGCCTCGCGCTGCCGGTCGCCACCGGCCAGGGCGGCACCGGCACCGCAGACCAGCCCGCCTTCGCGCAGATCCTGAGCGGCAACGGCGAAGGCGCCTACGACGTCGGCGACCTGCGGCCGGCGGTCGCGGGCAGGCACATCACCGTCAGCAAGGTCGAGAAGGACATCACCATCGACACCACGCCGCAGACGCACTGGGCGCTGCGCGTGGTGAGCGACATGACCAAGGGCAATGCGCTCACGGGCACCGACCATGTGGTGGTGATCGCGCAGGAGGGCGACAAGCTGGAGTTCAACCTCGGCCCGGCGCAGGAGCAGCGCGTGGTGACGGTGAAGTCGGCGCTGCTCAAGTCGCCGGTCACGCTGCTGGCCGCCGGCACCGTGCGCGCGGGCGAGGGCAAGAGCCTGATCGACACCCAGGAGACGCTGGTGCTGGAGCCGCAGCGCTCGGTCACGCTCATCGGTCATGCGGGCCGGCTGGCGGCGACCTCGGTCTGGTACGTGATCGGGAGGGCCTGATGAGCACGCCCGGACTCGACCAGCCGCTCGCCGCGAGCGGCGAGGCGCGCACCTATTTCTTCAACGGCCGGCTGCTGTCGGCGGAGGACCTGCAACGCGAGCAGATAGCGCGCGAGGCGGGCCAGCGCCGGCTGGCGCGGCTGGCGGGCTGCGGCATCGAGCGCGGGCTGGGCGTGACGCTGGCGGGCGCGCGGCTGATCGGCATCGGCGCCGGGCTGGGCGTGACGCCGTCGGGCGCCATCATCGAGACGACGGGTTTCGAACTGGACCTCGCGGGCAGCGGCGCGGGCGGCACGGCGGCCGGGCGCTTCGGCGATTGCGCGGCGCGCTTCGGCAGCCTCGGCGCGCTGGCGGGCACGCATCTGCTGGTGCTGACGCCGGCGTGGATCGGCGAGGGCCGGGCGCCGACGCTGCTCGGCGAGGTCGGCGCCTGCAACCGGCGCCAGGAATTGCCGGGGCTGCGCGCGCGGCTGGTGCCGCTCAATCCGCCCGCCGACGCGACCGCCGCGACGCTGCGCAACCGGCTGGCGACGGCGCTGTTCGGTACTGCGGGGCTGGCGGCCGATCGCGTGGTCGGCTGGTGGCCGGCGACGGTGGCGCCCACGCTGCGCGCCGACGATCTGCCGATCGCGGTGCTGGCCATCAACACCGCCGGCAATCTCGACTGGGTCGATACCGACGCGGCACGCCGCCGGCTCGCGCCGCCGCCCGGCGCCGAGGGCGACGCGCTTTGGCCGCGCAGCGAGCGCGTGGCGATGGAAGCGTTTGCAAGGCAGTGCGCGCGGCAGTTGGCCGAGGGCGCGGCGCTGCCGGCGGCGCGCGCGGCCGAGGGCACGGCGGCGGCCTTTCCGGTGCTGCCGCCCCTGCTGCTGCTGGACGCGGCCGGGCTGGATCGCTGGCGCGCGGTGTTCGGCGCGCTGCCGGCGCTGGCGGCGGAATGGGAGATCGAGCTGGGGCGCGAGGATTTCGCGCGCGCGCTCGACGGCGGGCTGGATGCGCGGCCGGTGGCGCAGGCGCGCGCGACGGCGATGCTTTACCGCCTGTGGCGCGCGCCCGGCGACGGCGGCGCCGACCAGTGGCTGCTGCGGCTGCGCGATGGCGCCGAGCCGGGCGCCTCGCCCGAGTACCGGCAGATCGACGGCGACCGTGCGCTCGTTACCAGCAGCGAGCGCACCTCGGCGCGCGTGGCCAGCCTCGCGGGGCAGGTGCTGAACGATCCGCGTTCGACCGCCACGGAGCGCAGCCTCGCGGCCTCGGCGCTGACGCAGGCCCCCGACAAGGTGAAGCGCGCGGCGCGCAAGACGACGCCCGCCAAACGCGGCGCCGGCGGCTGACCGCGCAGCGCACACGCCACGCCGCTCACCGACGCACCGACGCATCGCCACGACGCCTACGCCGCCCTTTCCCGCCGCCATGACCGCCCCGCCCGCCCTTGCCATCGGCCGCCTGCGCGCCCGTCTCGACGCGCGCGAGCCGGTCATCGCGCGGCTCGCGGCCGAGACGCTCGCGGCCGAGGTGGCGGCGGCGCTGCCGGCGCTCGCGCCGCAATCGCTGCTGCTGCTGCGCCGGCTCGCGCTCGACCTGCCCGGCCCGGCGCTCGACCGTCTGCCCGACGCGCGGCTGCGGCTCGCGGTGGCGGGCCTGGCGCGCGGCGCGATCGCGGACGCGGCGGCGGTCGCGGCGCGGCCGGCGCTCGGCGCGGTGTCGCCGCAGGCGCAGGCGGTGCTGTTCGGCGACACGGCCGAGCTGCTCGCCTGCCTCGCGCGCGACGCGCTCGACGACCGGCTCGATTGCTGGTGGTGGCGGCAATGGCTCGGGCGCGCGCATCCGGACTGGACGGCGGGCTGGCGCGAGCAGGCGACGCATGCCGAGGCCGCGCTGCGGCTGCTCGCGCGCGCCGGATTGGCGGAGGCGGTACGGCCGGCGCTGGTCGCGCGCGGCGTGCTGGCTCCGGTGGCGGGCGACGGCGCCGCGCGACGCGGGATGCCGCCCGCCATGCGCGCCAGCTCTGTCCCGGTGGCGGAAGCGGGTGGCCGGCCTGACGCGCCGACCGGCTTGCCGCCCGATGCCGGCAGGCGCGCGGCCGCCGACACAAGCGCGGGCGGCACCACCGGCCTGCGTACCTCCTCGCCCTGCGACGAGACTGCCGCCGGCACCACCTCCCGGCCGCACAACGGCGCCGCGCAAAGCGCCCACGACAGCAGCCCCGACGCCCGCGCCACCGCGCCTGCCGGCTACCGTCGCGCGGCTTCCCGCGACGGTGCTGCCACCTCCCTCGACGACGCTCGCGCCGCCGCCCGCCCGCTGCCCGCGCCGACCGCGACGCTCGACCACCTCACGCGCCCGCGCCCTACCGCGTCGGGCAGCGCCGACGACGGCCACCGCCCCGCGTCCGCGCCGCAGACGCAGGCCTCTGCCCCGACCGCTCGACGCGCCGCCGCGCCCGATGCCACCGGCGCATCGAGCGACATCGCCCGGCCGACATCCGACTTCGCCGCCGATGTCGGCACATCGCCGACCACCGACCCCATGGACCCGGCCACCGCGCCCGACCGCACCGACAGCGACGCCCACCCGCAAGCCGACACCGACCGCGCCGCCGCGCACAGCCCCGCTTTCTTCGCCCCGTCACGCGCCGAGCCGCCGACCGCGCCCGCCGCCACACCGGTCCCGCGCTCGCGCGCCAGCCTCGACGCCCAGGCCGCCGCCCTCACCGGCCCGACAGCCGCCGCCCCCGAACCGCCACCCGCCCACGCGCTCGACGCCGCGCCGCGCGTGGTCCTCACCCGCCACGGTCGGCTGCTCTTCCTCGTCAACCTGCTGCTCGGCGACGGCCTCTATCCCGATTTCACGCGCCCGCTCGATCCCGGCTTTCCGCTGCCGATCTGGCGCCTGCTTGCGCTGCTCGGCCTGCGCCTCGTCGGCCCCGGCCTGCGCGACGACCCGCTCTGGCCGCTGCTCGACCGCCTCGCCGCCGACCTGCCCGCGCGCGACGACGCCAGCGCCCGCGACCTCGACCGCCACTGGCCCGTGCCGCCACCCGCCCCGCCGCGCGGCCGCCGTCTGCGCACGACGACACGCGCCCGGCCGCGGACCACGATGCGAACGCCATCCGCCACAGCGGCGCGACACGACGCGCGCCACCCGACCGGCCGCCACACCGGCATGCGCCGCGCGCCGCACGCCCTCACGCCCGCCCGCCCCGACCGCCTCCTCGCCCGCTGGCTGCGCCGCTACACCGCCAGCCTGCGCGCCCGTCTCGCGCCCGCGCTCGACCTGCCGCCCGCCCTCGTCGGTCGCGCCTTCGCCGGCGGCGTCACGCGGCTGTGGGTGTCGGAGGCCGAGATCGTCGCCGTCATGCCGCTCGACCTGCATCCGGTCGAATGGCGTCTCGCCGGCCTCGACCGCGATCCCGGTCCGCTGCCCGGCGCCGGTCGCGGCCTGCGCTTCGTCTTCGAATGAAAGCCGCGTCATGAACCCCGACGACGCCCGCGACCTCGCCGTCGCCGCCCGCGCCATCGACGGCGCCCGCCAGGAGCCCGGCGATCCGGCAGACCACGGCGACGCCTCGGCCGCAGTCCGCGCCGGCGCCGAATCCGATCCCTCCGCCGCCTTCCGCCCGCTGCTGCTCGCCGCCGCCTGGCGCGTGGCCGACGCCGCCGTCGCCCGCTTCGGCGAGGACGACGTAGCCGAGCGCTTCCCCTTCCTGCTCGACTACGCCGGCGCCCTCGCCGACAGCCCCGACAACCTCGTCCACGCGCCGCTGCGCGCCCTCGTCGCCGCCGCCGGCCTGCCGCCCGCCGCGCTCGAAATCTGGCTCGTCTGCGGCCTCGTCGAGGAAGACGCGCGCTTCGGCGCCGTGTTCGAGGCGCTCGACCTCGACGCCGCCGAGCGCCGCCCCGGCGTCGCGCTCATGCAGACGTGGTGGGGCACGGTGCCGCGCGAGGGCCTGCGCCCCGCGCTGCGCGCCCTGCTCGACTGCGGCCTGCTGCGCGCCTGCGCGCCGGGCGCCGCGCGCGCCGCCGCCACCTACGAAGTCGAGGACAACTGCTGGTCCGCCGCGCGCGGCGAGCCGCCCGAGCGCCCCGCGCCCGGCCTGCGCCTGCTGCCCGCCGCCGACGCGCCCGCGCTCGACAGCCTCGTGCTCGACGACGCCACGCGCGTCGCGCTCGGCCTCGACGGCGCCGACGACGGCGACGGCGGCCGCGACGATGAAAATAGCCTCCGCGCCCGCCTCGCCGCCCACGCCAGCGTCATCGCGCGCGGCGCCGACCACAACGGCCGCACCGCCCTGCTGCGCGCCCTCGCCCGCGCCGAAGGCCGCGACGTGCTGCTCATCGACTGGCCGCCCGACGGCCAGCCCGCCGCCGAGGCCGCCCGCCTCGCGCCGCCCTGGCTCGGCGCCTTCGCCACGCTCGCGGGCGCGCGGCCGGTGCTGCGCCTGCGCGCCACGCCCGGCGAGCGCCTGCGCCTGCCGCCGCTTGCCGGCCATGACGGCTGGATCGGCCTTGTCTGCGCCGACGACGACAGCCTCGACGATCTACCCGCGCCCGTCCTCGCGCTGCGCCTGCCGCTGCCCGACGCCGCGCGCCGCACCGCCCTCGTCGCGCGCCACGCGCCGCCGGCCGTGGCCGCGCAGGCGGTCGAAGTCGCATCGCGGCTGCATCTTTCGTCGGGCCACCTCGTGACGGCGCTGCGCCGGCTCGATGCCGGCATGGCGCTCGCGGGCGACAGCGACCGTGCCGCGCCGACCGCCGACCGAGCGGCCGCCATGCACGCGACGCAAGCCACGAACGCCGAGGCCGACGCTTCAACCCTCGCCGCCCGCCTGCGCGAAACGGCGCTGGCCGCCGGCGCCGCCGAACTCGACAACCTCGCCCGCCGCCTCGACACCACCGGCGCAGACCGTGCCGCCCTCGTCCTCGATCCCGACACCGCGCGCGACCTCGACGCCCTCGCCGCCCGCTGCGCCCAGCGCGATCGCCTGCGCGACTCGCTCCCGTCCGCCTTCGCCGCGCGCCTCAACGCCGGCGTGCGCGCGCTGTTCGCCGGCCCGTCCGGCACCGGCAAGACGCTCGCCGCCCAGGTGCTCGCCGCGCGGCTCGGGCTGCCGCTGTACCGGCTCGACCTGTCGTCGGTGGTCAGCAAGTACATCGGCGAGACCGAGCGCAACCTGCATCGCCTGCTCGCCGCCGCCGAGGCGCTCGACGTGATGCTGCTGCTCGACGAAGGCGACGCCCTGCTCGCGCGCCGCACCGAGGTCGGCAACGCCCACGACCGCTACGCCAACCTCGAAACCAACTTCCTGCTCCAGCGCCTCGAAACCCATCGCGGCCTCGTGCTCGTCACCACCAACGCGCTGGAGCGCATCGACACCGCCTTCCTGCGCCGCTTCGACCTCATCGCGCAGTTCCGCGCGCCCGAGTTCGCGGAACGGCTCGCGCTCTGGCGCGCCCACCTGCCGCCCGACCATGACGTGCCCGACGACGCGCTCGACCGCATCGCCGACGCCTGCGCGCTCGCGGGCGGGCAAATCCGCAATGTCGTGCTCGACGTCGCCTCGGCCGCCCTTGCGCGCGGCGAGCGCGTCGGCGTCGCGCTGCTGCATGACGCGCTGCGCCGCGAGTACCGGCGCGCGGGCGCGCTCTTTCCGCTCGGCAGGTGACGGCATGAACGCCCGCGCCGTCATGCCCGTCCGCCGCCGCGCGCCCGCGCTCGCCGCCCGGCGCGCCACCGCTCCGCGCCACGAAAGCTGACGCCATGTGCGCCCTCGCCATCCGCTCCGCCCCGCGCCGCGTCGCGAAGCCGAAATCCGACCCGCGCTTCATCGCAATGACCGACCAGGTCAAGGCCGGCGCCGCGAAGCTCAAGAAGCACGCCCCGCCCGCCCAGAAGGCGCGCGAAGCCTCGAAGTCCGCCAAGGCCCCACCCAACGAACGCGCGGCCGGCGCCAAGGCGAAGGTGGTTGACGAGGTCAAGGAAGCCCCCACGCCCAGGCCCCAGCCGCAATCCTTCAAGGCCCTGCTGCGCGCCGAGATCGACAAGGCGATGCCGAAGACGCTCGGCGATACCGAGAAGTTCATGAACGGCGGCGCCGCCGACGGCATGAAGGGCGCGCTCGACCACAACGTCGATGCGCAGAAGGAAACCGCCGCCGGCCCGGTCGAGACCGCCGCGCGCAAGCCGCCCAACGAAGGTGCCATCCCGGCCCAGCCCTCGGCCGCCCTGCCCGCCGAGCCGCGCCCCGCCGCGCCGACCGTCGATGGCGGCAGCGCCATGCCGCCGCCGGTCACGCCCGCCGAAGCCTCGCTCCAGCAATCCAAGCAGGACACCGCCCAGGCCCTCGCCGACGAGAAGATCAAGCCCGAGAGCCTCGCCAGGGCCAACGACCCGCGCTTCTCCGCGCTCGCGGGCGCCCAGGGCGCGGTCGCGAGCCAGGCCGACAAGGCGCCCGCCGCCTTCCGCGCGAAGGAAACCGGCGTGCTCGCCGCCGCGCGCGCCCAGGCCGGCGCCACGGGCCAGCGCGGCGCGCTGCTGCTCGCGGGCACGCGCGGCGCCGGCAATGCCAAGGTGCTCTCGCGCCAGCAGCAGCAGGCCGCGAAGGAAGAGGCCGAGCGCAAGAAGGTCGCGGCCGACATCGAGGCGATCTACGCCGACACCAAGCTCAAGGTCGAGACCAACCTCGGCGGACTGGACGACGCGGTCTCGGCCATCTTCGACCCCGGCGTGGAAGCGGCGATCGCGGCGATGAAGACCTTCGTCGATGACCGCCTGTTCGACTACAAGCTGCGCCGCTATCTGAGCATTCCGGTGGTCGGTCTCGGGCTCTGGCTGAAGGATCAGGCGCTCGGCCTGCCCGACGAGGTCAACCGCTTCTATGTCGAGGGGCGCGGGCTGTTCCAGTCGGCGATGGACCGGCTCATCGACCGCGTGGCGGCGCTGGTCGAATCGCGGCTCGCGAAGGCCAAGGCCGACGTGGCCACCGGGCAGGCGCGCATCAAGGCCTATGTGGCCGGGCTGCCGGCCAACCTCAAGGCGGCCGGCGACGCGGCCGCGCAATCGGTGGCCGAGCGCTTCACCGAACTCGAATCGGGCATCGAGAGCAAGAAGAACGAACTCGCGTCCTCGCTCGCGCAGAAATACAAGGAGGCCTTCGACAAGGCCGACGAGGCGCTCAAGCAGATGCAGGACGAGAACAAGGGTCTGCTGCAAAGGTTTGCAGACGCGCTCGGCGAGGTGCTGAAGGCGCTGCTGGAGTTCAAGGCGAAGCTGATGGCCGTGATCCGCAAGGGCCAGGAAACCATCCAGCTCATCCTCGACGACCCGATCGGCTTTCTCGGCAACCTGATCGCGGCGGTGAAGGGCGGCTTCAGCGCCTTCGTGGCCAACATCTGGACCCACCTGCAGGCCGGCTTCATGAAATGGCTGTTCGGCGCGCTGAGCGGCGCGGGCATCGAGGTGCCGGCCGATCTGTCGCTGCCGAGCATCTTCAAGCTCGTGATGGGCGTGCTCGGCATCACCTACGAGCGCATGCGCGCCAAGGCGGTCAAGCTCATCGGCAACACCGCCGTGACCGTGATCGAGAAGGTGGTCGAGTACGTGAAGGAACTCGTCACCGGCGGTCCGCAGAAGCTGTGGGAGAAGGTGAAGGAGGATCTGGCCGCGCTGAAGGAAATGGTGATCGGCGCGATCCAGGACTGGCTGATCGAGACGGTGGTGAAGCAGGCCGTGGCCAAGGTGGTGTCGATGTTCAACCCGGCCGGCGCGATCGTGCAGGCCATCATCGCCATCTACAACGTGGTGATGTTCGTGATCGAGAAGGCACAGCAGATCCTGGCGCTGGTCGAGGCGGTGGTGAACTCGGTGCATGCGATTGCAACCGGCGCCATCGGCGGCGCGATCGCGTGGATCGAGCGGTCGCTGGCCAGCACGCTGCCGATCGTCATCGGCTTCCTCGCGCGGCTGGTGGGGCTGGGCGGCATCAGCGAGAAGATCAAGGCCTTCATCCTCAAGGTGCAGACCAAGGTGGACAAGGCGATCGACAAGGCGATCGCGAAGATCGTGGCGCTGGTGAAGAAGCTGTTCGGCGCGGTGAAGGCCGGCGCGAAGAAGCTGCTCAACTGGTGGAAGAAGAAGAAGGGCTTCGCGCTCGAAGACGGCGAAAGGCACACGCTGCTGGTGCGCGGCGCGCCGGGCAGCCTCAACCTCGCCATCCGTTCCGACGAGACGCCCTACGGCGCGATGATCGACGCCGTCAACGCGCCCGAGGGCAACAAGGCGGCGGCGCGCGCCACCGCCAAGAAGATCGACGACCTGCTCAAGAAGGAAAAGGGCGGCCCCACATCCGAGGCCACCGAGAACGGCGCCGCCAACGCCGAAACGCTCGAAGCCCTGCTCGACACGCTGGCGGTGCAGACCGTGGCGCTGCTGCCCAAGGGCAAGACCGCCGAGACCACCTTCGGCGGCACGGTCAACGGCTTCGGCCGCTCGGCCCTCAAGACCATCAATCATCAGAAGGACTGCAAGGGCGGCACGCCCGCCGGCGGCGGCGGCAATGCCAAGTGGACGCTGCTCGCCAAGCGCAAGACCGGCGGCACGAGCTACTACATTCAGGGCCATCTGCTGAACGCCGGCCTGGGCGGCAGCGGCACCGACTGGGCGAACCTCACGCCGCTCACCACGCCGGCCAACAATTCCAGCGGCGCGAGCCACTACCACCAGTTCGAGAAGCATGTGGTGGCCGAGATGAAGAAGATCGGCGGCAACGCCTGGAAGGAGAAGGGCAAGTACCTGACCGTGAAGGTGGCGGCCATGTACGGCCGAGACATGAGCGGGCCGATCGCCAGCGTCGACACCGTGCTGGCCGACAGCGACGACGACTCGCGCAAGACGGTGAAGGACATCATGCAGGCCGAGACCGGCGTGCCGCAGTCGCTCAGCTGCACCGCGCAGGAAGTGACCGCCGCCGGCGCCCAGCGCACGATCAAGCAGGTGGGCGTGAGCAATCCGATCGACACCAACCCCAAGCACTACCTGCTCAAGTACGGCAAGAAGAAGCAGGTCAACCTCAAGAAGGCCAAGCCCGGCGACGTGGACCAGCTCACCGGCCTGAGCGATGTGGAGCGCGCCAAGGTCAAGGCCATCCTCGCGGCGAACGGCAAGTTCCCCAACAAGGAGCAGGCGCAGGCCGCGATCGGGGGCGACCTCTGGCACAAGATGATCAGCACCGCGGGCTACCGCGTGGTGGTGAAGTGAGATGACGCCCCGCCTGTCCTGCCTCATGCCCACGCGCAACCGGCATGCGCTGCTGCCGGCGGCGATCGCGCAGTTCCGCGCCCAGGATGTGGCCGATGCCGAACTCGTGGTCGTGAGCGAGGACGGCGTGCCGCCCGAGGTGGTCGAGCTCATGCGGGCCGACCCGCGCATCCGTCATGTGCCTTGCCCGCCGGGCCTGCGGCTGGGCGCCAAGCGCAACCTCGCCTGCGCGGCGGCGCGCGGCGAGCTGCTCGCGCACTGGGACGATGACGACTGGCAGGCGCCCGACCGGCTGCGGCGCCAGCTGGCCGCGCTCGACGCCGAGCCGCGCGCCGAGCTGTGCGGCACGAGCCGCGTGTTCTTCCGCGAGGTGGATGGCGCGGGCGCCTGGGAGTACCGCTATCAGGGGCCGCGCCGGCCCTGGGTGTACGGCGCGACGCTGATGTTCAGGCGCGCCTACTGGGCGCGGCAGCGCTTTCCTGAGCAGGACATCGGCGAGGACAACGCCTTCGTCTGGGCCGCGCGCCCGGAGCAGGTGATCGACCTCGACGAGCCGGCGCTGTGCGTGGCGAGCGTGCATGCGGGCAATTCGAGCCGCAAGGACACGCGCAACGCCTGGTGGACGCCGGTGCCGCGCGAGCGGCTGGAGGCGCTGGTGGCACGCACGCGGGCGGCGATCGACGCGATGGCGGCGGGGACGGGCGCCGCGACGATCGACGGCGCGGGCCGCACGGCCGGCGCGCCCGGCGTTGTCGCGCCCGAAGCCGCCGCCCCCGCCCCGCGTGCCCTGCTCGCGCTCGCGGGCGGGCTCGGCGACGTGCTGCGCTGGGCCGCGCTCGCGCCGGTGCTCGCGGCGGCCGGGTATCGCGTCGATCTGCTGGTCGCGGCCGACTGGCCCGATTGCGCCGCGCTGTTCGAGGGCGCGCCGGGCATCGACCGCGTGTTCGCCGCGCCGCGCGCGCTGCTCAAGGACGGCGCCATTCCGCTGCCGCCTGGCCTGCCGGTGCCCGCGCTGGCCGTGTTCTCGTACTGGGCGCAAACGCTTGCAAGCCGGCTGCCGGCCGCGCGCCGCTGGCTGCCCGCGCGCGGGCGCTGGCTGCGCGACGGCGATCCCGGCTGCTGCGCCGACATCGCGCGCGAACTCGGCTGGACCGCGCCGCTGCCGCTGCCGCCGCTCGCGCCCGGCCTGCGCGCCGCGCCCGGCGAGGTCGATGCCGGCGCACTGGCCATCCACGCCGGCTGCAAGCCCGACTGGCACTGGAAGCGCTGGCACGGCCATGCCGCCGTGGCCGAGGGCTACGCGCGGGTGCTGCGCCTGGGCACGGCGGCCGACGACGACGCGGGCGCGGCCTATTTCGCGCCCGACCCGCCGCGCTGGCCCGCGCACGTCACCGACCTGACCGCGCCGCGCCCGCTGGTCGAGACCACCCGCCGGCTCGCGCGCTGCGGCGCCCTGCTCGCCAACGACTCCGGCCTCATGCATCTGGGCGCCGCGCTCGGCGTGCCGACGCTGGGCGTGTTCGGCATCACCAGCCCGGCGCGCGAGGCCATGCCCTGGCCCGCGATGCACGCGATCAGCGCCGGCCTGCCCTGCGAACCCGACTGCCGCGCCGGCGCCTGGGGCCGGCGCGACTGCGGTCACCACCTCGCCTGCCTGCGCGAGCTGACGCCAGCGACGGTCGCCGCCCGGCTCGCGCGGATCGCGCCGGGGCTGGCGCGATCGGGCAACGGCGGGCCGGCACCGGCACCGGCACCGGCACCGACGCTGGCACGGCCCGCACCATCGCAGATGGCGCCGCGCGAGGCAGCGCCAGCGCGGCAAGGCGAGGTCGCGCCCGAGCCCGTCGCCCTCGCGGTGCGGCTCGGCGGCGGCCTTGGGGATCTGCTGTTCTGCGCCCGCGTGGCCGAGGCGATCCGCGCGCTGGCCGGCTTCGGCCCGGTCACGACCTACAACGACCGGCCCGAACTCGCGCGGCTCGCCTTCGGCGGACGCGGCCTGCTCGCCGACGCCCGCCCGCTCGCCGACTGGCCGCGCGCAGCCGGCCTGCGCGTCGAGCTGGACCAGTTCGCGCGCTTCGCCGACGACGCCGCGCGCTGGCGCGCCAGCCATCCGGCGCTCGCCGCGCTCATCGCGCGTTCGGCCGAGCGCATCGCCGGCGTGCGCGGCCTGGTCGCGCGCCATCCCCAGCTCGACGGCTACTGGGCGCGCTTCAACCTCGCCGCCGGCCGCGACCGCGCCACCGCGCTCGCGTGGACGGCGGGCTTCGACCCGGCGCCCGCCAGCGGCGACGACGCTTCCGCGGGCGCCGCCTGCCCGGCCGACCTGCGCGCTGACTCCCGCGCCGACCTTGGCGCCGACCTTCGCACCGACACCGTGCCGACCGGCATGCCGACGGGCGCTGGCGCCGCCACCGCCCGCGCCATCCTCGCCGCCCCGCTCGCGCTCGCCCTCGACGAGCGCCGCGCCGGCCCGCGCCAGCGCCTCGCCGCCGACGGCCGGCCCTGGATCACGCTGCACGACGGCTTCGACGCCGGCACCGGCCTGCGTCCGGGCGAGGCCGTGAAGTGCTGGCCGCTCGGCCACTGGGAAGACCTCGTGCGCCGTCTGCGCGCCGCGCGCCCCGACCTGCGCCTGGTGCAGATCGGCGGCCCGACCGCGCGCCGCATCGCCGGCGTGGACGACTGTCTGCTCGGCCACGCCGACCTCGCCGAGGCGCTCCAGGTGCTGGCTGGCGCGCAACTGCACATCGACGGCGAATCCGGGCTCGTCCACGCCGCCAGCGCGCTCGGCACGCCCGCGGTCGTGCTGTTCGGGCCGACCGACCGCGCCTTCTTCGGCCATGCCGGCAATCTCAATCTCGACGCCGGCGTCTGCGCGCCCTGCTGGTGGAGCACGCCCGACTGGCTCGGCCGCTGCCCGCGCGGCCTCGCCACGCCGGCCTGCATGCAGGCCCTCGCGCCCGCCGCCGTGGCCGAGGCCGTGCTCGCCCGCCTCGCCGAGCCGACACCCCGCGCCACGGCCCCCCCCCTCACCCGCGCCGCCGACGCGGCCGGCACCCGCCCCGATGCCGTGGTCCGCGCGGACAGCCACCGCGCCGCCGACCGCGACGGTCCGCTCGTCGCCCCCCGCCTGCTGCGCGCCGAAGCCTGGAACGCCGCACGCCCGCTCGACGCCAGTGCCGCGATCGCGCGCGCCTTCGGCCTCGTGACCGACGCCGACGGCCATGCGCGCCATCCCGTCACCGGCTGCCACATCCACGCCACCAAGCACTGGGAATACGCCTTCGCGCTCGACGCGATCGACGCCTTCGCGCGGGCGGACGCGCACGGCGACGACGGCCGCGGCGCCCGCCCCGCCACCCCGCGCGCGCCGACCGGACCGGCCCGCGCCGCCCCGCCGCCGCTGCGCATCGCCGACCTCGGCGGCGGACGCGGCGCGCTCGGCCCCTGGCTCGCGCATGCCGGCCATCGCGTGACCGGCTTCGACCGCGATCACGGCTGGGAGGCCGATGCCGCCACCGCCCGGCGCTTTCTCGGCTGGGCGGCCGGGCTCGGCCTCGTGCCGCGCGCCGCCGCGCTGCCGGCCCTGCCCGCGCCGGACGCGAGCTTCGACGTGGCGCTGCTGCTGTCGGTGCTCCAGCACCTCGCCGATCCGGCCGCCGCGCTGCGCGAGGCGCTGCGCCTGCTGCGCCCCGGCGGCCTGCTGCTGCTCAGCTTCGACCTCAGCGACGCGCCGGCGCGTCACGAGGACGCGCGCATGCGCCTCACCATCCCGAGCCCGCGCCGCCTCGCCGACTGGCTCGGGCTCGACGCCGCCCTGCCCGGCTTCGACCCCGCCGCGCTCGCGCGTTCAGCCGCCGAATTGCGCGCCGCCGGCATCACCGGCCTGCCCGACGGCCTGACCGTCGGCGCGCTCGCACTGCGCAAGGCCGGGGCGGACGCGGCCCGCGCCGCCACCGCCGAAGGCGCCGGCGTCGAAGGCGTCATCGAAGGCAGCGTCGCCGACACCGCCCCGGCCCGCGTGCCCGGCACGAGCGCGCACGACGACGCCCCCGGCGGCCGCGCGCCCCGGCGCGTGGCGCGCGGCTGAGCCCACCCGCCACGCTCGACAGCGCCCGCGATCTGCGGCACAACCCGGGCGCAGTCCCCGCCAACACAACCATTCCTCCGCGCGCAACCATGCTTCCCCACGCCCTGCTCCTGCTCGTCCACCTGCTCGCCGCCATCGTCTGGATCGGCGGGATGACCGTCATGCATTTCGCGGTACGGCCCGCCGCCGTCGCGCGGCTGGAGCCGCCGGCGCGGCTCGGCTTCATGGCCGATGCCCTCGGGCGCTTCTTCAACTGGGTGACGGCGGCGATCGTGCTGCTGTTCGCAAGCGGCCTGGGCATGGCGCTGCCGGCCGGCATGGCCCAACTGCACTGGAGCGTGCACGCGATGCTGGGCATCGGCTGCGTGATGACGGCCATCTTCGGCGTGATCCGGCTGTCGGCTTGGCCGCGTCTGGTACGGGCGGTGGCCGAGCGGCAATGGCCGGCGGGTGCCGCCGCGCTCGCGCGCATTCGCGTGCTGGTGACGGTCAATCTCGCGTTGGGCGTGCTGGTGATCGCGCTCGTGATCGTCGGGCCGGCATTGCGCTGACACGATCCGCCTGCACCCATCGGCCCGGGCGAAGCAACCGCTCCGCCCAAACCCGAAGCGGGTAACTACCGAGAAATGCCCGGGATGTTTTCCCGTTTGCGTGGCGGGCCCGGCTCGCAGAATCGAGCCGTGTGTACCTCCGACTGCGCCGCGCCGGGCCTGCCCGACGCGGCGTTTTTTTGCGCGCCCGCACCGTGGCGGCGGTCTCGCCGTCCCGCCTCAGCCCTTGGCCGCACGGCCGGCGCGCCAGGCTTCGACCTCGGCCAGCAGGCGTGCGTCCTGCTCCTGCGCAGCCAGCACTGCCGGACGCGCGGCGACGCGGGCGACATAGTCGGTCAGCACCGGCAACGAGGGCAGCAGCCCGAACCTGAGCGTCCAGGCCAGCGCCGAACCCCAGAGGATGTCGAGCGCGCTGAACCGGCCGCCGAGCATCCATGGCCCGCGCGCGAGCTGGCGCACGAAGCTGTCATACATGGTGTCGAAGTCGCTGTAGGGGCACATCCCCGGCGGTGCCGGCGTGCGCTGCTGGGCCCGATCGACCAGTGCCGGCTCGAAGCACGAACCGTAGAACGCGAGCCAGCGCAGGAAGGGCCCGCGCAGCGGATCGCCGATGGCGGGCGCGAGGCCAGCCTCGGGGAACAACTCGGCCAGGTACTGGTAGATCGCGGGCTGCTCGGTCACGACCGCGCCGGCATGGACGATGGTCGGCACCTTGCCCATCGGATTGATCGACAGGAAACCAGGCTCGCGGTTCTGGCCCGACTTGAGGTCGAGCAGGCGGATGCGGTAGTCGCGCCCCTCGACCAGGCCAAGCTCGTGCAACAGGCCGAGCACGCCGGTCGAGCGCGATTGCGGCGCGTGATGAAGGGTGAAGAAACGGGGGTCGGTCATGACGGGCCTCGTCGTGAGGGAAGCGGACGTGCGATCGGATCGCGCCACGTCGTCGCGCCCGTATCGGGCCAACAACCGCGGGCGCGGCCGGATCCATCTTCGCTCGGGGCGTGACGGCCTCGCCAGCAGCTGACGCAAGGCGAGGTGAAGCCACGGCTCGACGGGCTGGCGCCGGATCACCCGGCGAGGCCCCGGGCCGCTGATGACGTCAGCCCATGCCGGCCAAGGTTGCTGCCGCGATGCCCGCTCGCCGGCGATGCCGACACACGGCCGGCCACCGGCTACCAGGGCGTCGGGGCACTGCCGGTCGTGGCCGCACTGCCCAGCGCCGCCACCAGCGCCGGCAGCGAATCCACGGGCGGCCGGCACAGCGCGCCTTCGCAGACCCAGGCCTGCGCGCCCGCGCCGAGCGGCTTGTCGAGCGTGGCTGGCAGCGCAGCCTCGGCCGCTCGGCTTCCGGCGTCGGCCTTGTTCTCCACCGCCGCGCCCGCTTCGAGCGTTGCGCCCGCGCCGAGCGCGACGACCAGCGTGTGCGGCAGCCAGCGCCGGGCCAGCTCGGCCTGCCAGCGCGCCAGCTCGGCTTCCTGCCCGGCCGGCGCGCGCAGCACCACGGTGCGCACCGGATCGACGAACTCGCCGAGCGCGGTCGTGAGGCAGGGCATGTGCTGGCCGCCCTCGGCGATCGGGTCGTGGAAGAGCGCGAGCGCACGGCGTGCCGCATCGGCGAAGCGCATCTCGCCGGTGAGCGCTGCAAGCCTTTGCAGCGCGAGCACCGCGATGCCGTTGCCCGAGGGAATCGCGCTGTCGTCGGCCGGCTTGCCGCGATGGATCAGCCGCTCGTGGTCATGGCTCGTGAACCAGAAGCCGCCGAGCGTCTTGTCTTCGAAGCGCGCGAGCAGCGCATCGGCAAGCTCAAGCGCGAAGTCGAGATCGACGCGCCGGAAGCCGGCCTGCATCAATTCCAGCGCCGCGTCCACGACGAAGGCGTAGTCGGCCAGATAGCCATTGTGGCGCGGCACGCCGGCCTTCCAGCTCGTGTAGAGCCGGCCGTCCACCCACACGCGCTCGCGCAGGAAGTCCATCGCGCCCCGCGCGGCGGCGAGCCAGTCGGCGCGGCCGAACACGCGCGCCGCCTTCGCCAGCCCCTTGATCGTGAGCCCGTTCCACGCGGTGAGGATCTTGTCATCGAGGCCCGGGCGCACGCGCTGCTCGCGCGCCGCGAACAGCTTGCGCCGCGCCGAGGCCAGCCGCGCCGCCGCGTCGCCGAGGTCGATGCCGAGCTGGCGCGCCACCGCGTCGAGCGGCATTGCGATGCGCAGATGCCAGTGCGCGCCTTCGAAATTGGGTTCGCCGGCGAGGTCGTAATGCAGGCGCAGCACGGCGAACTCGCCCGGCTCGACGAGGGCGGCGATCTCGTCCGGCGTCCAGACGTAGAACTTGCCTTCCTCGCCCTCGGAGTCGGCGTCGAGCGCGGAGAAGAAACCGCCGTCGGGCGCGCGCATCTCGCGCAGCAGCCAGCCGACGGTCTCGTCGCAGACGCGCGCGAAGGCGGGGTCGCCCGTCATCGTCCAGGCCTCGGCATACAGCCCGAGCAGCGGGCCGTTGTCGTAGAGCATCTTTTCGAAGTGGGGGATGGTCCAGTGCGCATCGACCGAGTAGCGGAAGAAGCCGCCGCCGAGGTGGTCGTACACGCCGCCCTCGGCCATCTTGCCGAGCGCATGCAGCATCGCCTCGGGCAGCGGCTCCAGAAGGAAGCCCATGAGGTGGGGCTGCGGAAACTTGGGCGCGTTGCCGAAGCCGCCGTTCACGCTGTCGATGCGCGGGCGCAGCGCCTCGACGGCGGCGTCGATCGGCTCGCGCGTCCACACGGGCGCGACAGCCGGCGCCTGCGGATTGCCGGCGGTGAGCGCGGCGCGGATCGCGGCGGCCTGCTTGGCGATCTGCTCGGGCTTGCTCCGGAAGAACTGCTCGGCGCGCGTCAGCAGCTCGCGGAAGGACGGCAGGTTGTGGCGGGGCTCGGGCGGGAAGTAGGTGCCCGCGAAGAACGGCACCTGGGCCGGCGTGAGCAGCACGGTGAGCGGCCAGCCGCCGGCGCGGCGCGTCATGAGCTGGAGCGTGTGCTGGTAGATGTCGTCGAGATCGGGCCGCTCCTCGCGGTCGACCTTGATGTTGACGAACAGGCGGTTCATGAGCGCCGCCGTGTCGGCGTCTTCAAACGACTCGTGGGCCATGACATGGCACCAATGGCAGGCCGAGTAGCCGATCGACAGCAGGATCGGCTTGTTCTCGGCCACGGCGAGGTCGAGGGCTTCCTGCCCCCAGGGATGCCAGTCCACCGGGTTGTCGGCGTGCTGGAGGAGGTAGGGGCTGGTTTCGTGGGCCAGGCGGTTGGGCATCGCGCATGCTCCTTCGGGCTCTGAGGCTCTTGTTCGGGTTGCTGCGATGCAGTGTAGGCCGGACGGCGCGCGATGTCCGGGCACGGCGGTCGGGAATTGGCGGCGCGCGTCCGCCTCGCAACGCGCTTGCCGGTCAGGCCGCGCGGCGCGCTCGCGTCCCGCCCGCCAGCGTCCGGCTCAAGCGCCCGGCGCCGCCTTCGCAGCCCGCGCGCCAAAGATCGCCGTGCCCACGCGCACGATCGTCGCGCCTTCGGCGATCGCAGCCTCCAGGTCGCCGCTCATGCCCATCGACAGCTGGTCGAAGCGCGCCGCCGCCTCGGGCAGTTCGACCGCGAGCCGCGCGCGGATGTCGCCTGCAAGCGCTCGCAATGCGGCGAAGGGGCGATGCTGGCGCGCCGGATCGGCCTCGGGTTCGGGAATGGCCATCAGTCCGCGCAACTCGACATTCGGCAGCCGCGCGACCGCAAGACAAAGCTCGCCCGCCTCGGCCGGTGCGGCGCCGCTCTTGCTCGCCTCGCCGCTCACGTTCACCTGCACGCACAGCTGCAGCGGCGCGAGACCCGCGGGCCGCTGGGCCGACAGCCGCTCGGCGATCTTCAAGCGCTCGACGGAATGCACCCAGTCGAACAATTCGGCGACAGTGCGGGTCTTGTTGCTCTGCAGGGGGCCGATGAAATGCCATTGCGGCGCGCCGATACCGGCCGGAATCGCCGAATTGCCGGGGAGGCGATGACCTATTTCATCCGCGAGCAGGCGCCGCACGGTGACAATCTTGCTTTCCGCTTCCTGCACGTAGTTCTCGCCGAAGCCATGCGCGCCCGCGCGCCAGGCCTCGATGACGGACTCGGCCGGCTGGGTCTTGGAAACCGCGAGGATCATCACGTCCGACGGTTCGCGCCCCGCCGCGAGCGCGGCCTGCTTCACGCGGTTTCCGGTGTCTTGCCACTGCTGGAATATCGACAACATAATTTGTTTCACTTCACGCCTGCCCGGCGCTGCGACTGATGGATATCTCCGAACTGCTGGCTTTTGCGGTCAAGAACAAGGCTTCCGACCTGCATCTTTCGTCCGGGCTGCCACCGATGATCCGCGTCCATGGCGACGTGCGTCGTATCAACCTGCCGCCGATGGAGCACAAGGATGTGCACGGCATGGTGTACGACATCATGAACGACTCGCAGCGCAAGTTTTACGAGGAGAACCTGGAGTGCGACTTCTCGTTCGCCATTCCCGGTCTCGCGCGCTTCCGGGTCAATGCCTTCGTCCAGAACCGCGGCGCCGCCGCCGTCATGCGGACGATTCCCACCAAGATCCTCTCGCTCGAGGATCTGAACGCGCCCAAGGTCTTCACCGACATCGCGATGCAGCCGCGCGGCATCGTGCTCGTCACCGGCCCGACCGGTTCGGGCAAGAGCACGACACTCGCCGCGATGGTCAACCACGTGAACGAAAACGAGTACGGGCACATCCTCACGGTGGAGGACCCGATCGAATTCGTGCACGAGTCGAAGAAGTGCCTGATCAACCAGCGCGAGGTCGGGCCGCACACGCTCAGCTTCAACAACGCGCTCAAGTCGGCGCTGCGCGAAGACCCCGACATCATCCTGGTGGGCGAATTGCGCGACCTCGAAACCATCCGCCTCGCGCTGACCGCCGCCGAGACGGGCCACCTGGTGTTCGGCACGCTGCACACGAGTTCGGCCGCCAAGACGATCGACCGGATCATCGACGTGTTCCCGGCGGCCGAGAAGGACATGGTGCGGTCGATGCTGTCGGAGTCGCTGCGCGCGGTCATCTCGCAGACGCTGCTCAAGACCAAGGACGGCAACGGTCGCGTCGCGGCGCACGAGATCATGGTCGGCACGCCGGCGATCCGTAACCTGATCCGCGAGGCCAAGGTGGCGCAGATGTACTCGGCCATCCAGACCGGCCAGTCGCTCGGCATGCAGACGCTCGACCAGAACCTGCTCGACCTCGTGCGGCGCAACGTGATCTCGCCGTCCGAGGCGCGCACCAAGGCGCAGAACAAGGACAACTTCCCCGGCTGACGCGGGCTCACTCCTCGACCTGAAAGAACAAGAGATGGAACGCGAACAGGCCACCAAATTCGTCCACGACCTGCTGCGGCTGCTGGTCACGAAAAAGGGCTCCGACCTCTTCCTCACCGCCGATTTCCCGCCCGCCTTCAAGATCGACGGGCGCATGCATCCGGTGTCGAACCAGCCGCTGACGGCCCAGCACACGATCGAGCTGGCGCGCGCGCTCATGAACGACAAGCAGTCGGCCGAGTTCGAGCAGACGCACGAGTGCAACTTCGCGATCTCGCCGACGGGCATCGGGCGCTTCCGCGTCAATGCCTTCATCCAGCAGGGCAAGGTCGGGCTGGTATTGCGCGTCATCAACACGCGCATCCCGACCTTCGACGAACTGCAGCTACCCGACGTGCTGAAGGACGTGGCGATGACCAAGCGCGGGCTGGTCATCATGGTGGGCGCCACGGGCTCGGGCAAAAGCACGACGCTGGCGGCGATGCTGGGCTGGCGCAACGAGAACAGCTACGGCCACATCATCACGATCGAGGACCCGATCGAGTTCGTGCATCCGCACCGCAACTGCATCGTCACGCAGCGCGAGGTGGGCGTGGACACCGACAGCTGGGAGGTGGCGCTCAAGAACACGCTGCGTCAGGCGCCCGACGTGGTGCAGATCGGCGAGATCCGCGAGCGCGAGACGATGGAGCACGCGGTGGCCTTCGCCGAAACGGGCCATCTGTGCCTCGCGACGATGCACGCCAACAGCGCCAACCAGGCGCTCGACCGGATCATCAACTTCTTCCCGGAAGAGCGGCGCCAGCAGCTGCTCATCGACCTGTCGCTCAACCTGCGCGCGATGGTGTCGCAGCGGCTCATCCCGCTCAAGAACACCAAGGGCCGGGCGGCGGCGATCGAGGTCATGCTCAACACGCCCTACATCTCCGACCTGATCGCCAAGGGCGAGGTTTCGGAGATCAAGGAGCAGATGAAGAAGGGCCGCGAGCTGGGCATGAAGACCTTCGACCAGGCGCTGTTCGACCTGTACGAGGAAGGCCGCATCAGCTACGAGGACGCGCTGCGCAATGCCGACTCGGTCAACGATCTGCGGCTGAACATCAAGCTCAACTCGCGCAGCTCGATGAACCGCGATGTCGGCACCTCGACCGACCATCTCGACCTGATCGCGATGACGCGCAAGGCGAGCGGCGGCTGATCGGCGCCGGGCCGGGGCTCGGCGGTCAGGCGACGCGGCCTGCCCAGGCTGTCGTCAGGCGCGACCCCGGCGCCGCCCCGCCGGGACCGCTCACACGCCCAGGTCCACCACGCGACGCAGCCCGCCCGACGCGAGCCTGGCCGGGTCGACGATCGGTTCGGACAGCGCCAGCAGCCCGAAGCCGGCGCCCCAGCGCCTGCGCAGACGGCTGTCGGTATCGAGCCGGCGCATCGCCGCATGCAGATGCACCTGGGCCGCGCGGGCGAACAGTTCTGCCTGCGGCCCCACGTCGCGCGCGAGGCTGCGCAGGCACCAGGCACGCGACATGAGCAGGCCGTCGAGCCGCGCGACACGCGCATCGGGGCCGTCGGCCACATGCGGCGGATGGAGCCAGAACACGAGGTCGTCGCCGCGCGGGCAGAACTCGCGCCACCAGGCCGCGAATTCGCCACTGCCGCCGTGCAGGCGGCGCATCAACATCGCCTCCATCAGCCCGGGCGAGAGCACGTCCTCGCCGCCCGGCTCGAAGCGCGCCGGATAGAGCCGGTCGGTGCCGTACCAGGCAAGGCTTCGATCGCGGATGAGCGCCGACAGCGCGCTGTCGCCGACGGCGCCGGCCCATTCATGCGCGCTCAGCAGTAGGAAGGCGCTGTTGCCCTCGCCGCCTTCCCGCAGCGGCCAGGTGACATGGGCGAGCCAGCGCTTGAGCCGGTCGGCCAGCTCGTCGGCCAGCGGCGCGAGCGCGTCGTTCCACGGTCGTGCGTAAAGCTTGCTCTGGGCCAGCCGCTGCACTTCGGTGGCGAGACGAAACATCCAGGCCCAGCCCCAGCCACGGCCGAAGTCGTGGCGCGCCGGATGCCAGAGCGTGGTCAGTTCACCGACGATGTTCCGGGCGGTCAGGCGGACGTCCAGCCAGGCGTGCATCTCGCGCGCGAGCGGCAAGGCTGGATCGCGCCGCAGCAGGGCGACGAGCAGCCAGTGCATCTGCACGCAGCTGGCCCAGTCATCGGCGCCGTGGAAGGCCGGATGCAGGCGCGCGGGATCGCGCGGCTCGTCGGCGCCGAGCATGACCAGATCCGACTGCCAGGGAAAACGGACCGCGAGATTGTCCAGCGCGATCTGCGCGAACAGCGCCGCGATCTCGGCGCTCAGTGAGTACATCGGGAGAATCCAAGGAATTTGACCTAGATTCGCATGTCCTACCCGACGTCCTTCTGCCGTCCGGCGGGTCGATTCCACCGGACGGACGGCAGGCCACGATGCGAGCGCGTCACTGCGGCGGCAGGCTGCCCGCCACGCCGATCACCAGCCGCTTCAGCTCGATGGACTTGCGCAGCGCCGCGTTCACCTCGTCAAGCGTGATGCCGTCGCGCAGCGTCTGCACGCGGTCGAGGTAGTCGGGCCGCAGGTCGCGCTCTTCCAGCGACACGAGCACGCCGGCGAGGCTGCCGTCCTGCGCGCGCGACAGCGCCGCCGCCTGCCGGATCGCCGCCTTGGCGCGTTGCAGTTCCTGCGGCGTGAAGCCGTCGCGGCGGGCGCGCTCGACCTCCTCGTCGAAGGCCTTGCGCACGCGGGCCGTGTTCTGCGGCGCGAAGATCGCCTGCGCGCCCCAGGTCGCATGCGGCTCGAACTGGCCGCCGGCCATGAAGGCCGCGACGCCGTAGCTCAGCCCCTCCTTCTCGCGGATGCGGTCCCACAGCCGCGAGCCGTCGCCAGTGCCGAGCATGAAGGTGGCGAGGCGCAGCGCCTGGTATTCGCGGTCGGTCTCGGCCAGCGGCAGTTGCAGCTGGGCCATGAGCACGGCGTTCTGCTTGTCCTTCAGGTCGATGCGGAAGTCGGACGGCTGCACGTCGTACACCGGGCGCGACACGCGGCTGTAGGGCGTCGCGCTCTTCCAGTCGCCGAACAGCTGGCCGAGCTGGGCCTTGAGTTCGGCGCGGTCGAAGTCGCCCACGGCCGCCACCACAGACGACGAGGCGCCGAAGAACTTCTGGTGGAAGGCGCGCGCGTCGTCGAGCCTGGCGGCCTTGAGTTCGGCGAGGCTTTCGTCGGTGCTCATCGCGTAGCGCACATCGCCCTTGGGATAGGGATTGCCTTCGCGCTCCAGCCGCTCGCTCAGGCGCGCCTCGGGGTCGTTGCGCGCGGCTTCGAGGCCGGCGATGGCGGCGCCGCGCGCCTGATCGAATTCGGCCTGGTCGAAGCGCGGGCTGCGCAGCACCTCGGCCGCGAGCGCGAGCGCCGGTTGCAGGTTGGCGCGCTCGACCTGGAGCGTGAACACCGCGCCCTCGCTCGTCGCCGACACCTTCCAGCTCGCCTTGAGCTTCTCGAACTCGGCGGCGAGCTGCTCGCGCGTGAGCCGCGCCGTGCCGCGCCCGAGCAGCATGCCGAGCGTCGCGGCCGGCACGTCCTGGCCGAACAGCGATTTCTCGTCGCCGAAGCGCAGGCCGATCGTCACCACCGCCTTCTGGCCGCGCGTGCGCTTGTCGAGCAGCGCGAGCTTCATCGGCGCGCCGTCGCCCACGGCGATCGTCGTGAACTCGGTGCGCGCGCCGATGTTGGCCGGGCTCGGGTCGAAGGCCTCGCCGGCCGCCACGCCCGCGTCGCCCTTGTAGTCCTTGAGTTCGGCGGCCACGTCCACGCGCGCGGGCGCCGGCGCGCGCTGCGGCTCGGTCGTGGGCACGAACTGGCCGAGGGTACGGTTGCTCTGCACGAAGTACTGCTCGGCCACGCGCTGCACGTCGACGAGCTTCGCGTTGCGGATGCCGTCGCGGCGCCAGAAGGCGAGCCGCCAGTCGCCCAGCGCGACGAATTCCGACAGCTCGACGCCCACGCGCTCGGGGTCGGCCGTCAGCCGCTCGAAGCTGCGCAGCCACTGGTTGCGCGCGCGCTCCAGTTCCTCGGCGGTGAAGGGCTGGCTGCGCACGCCCTCGATGGTGGCGAGCAGCGCGTCGCGCGCGGCCTCGGGCTTCTGGTCGCTCTTGAGCGTGGCCGAGAACAGCGCATAGCCCGGCTCGGCCAGCGAATACACGCCCTCGTCGGTCTCGGCCGCGAGGTCGGTCTCGACCAGCGCGCGGTGCAGCCGCAGGCTCGGGCCGCCGAGGATGGTCGCGGCCAGTTCCACCGCCGCGAAGTCGGGCGAGCTGCCCGCCGGCACGTGGTAGCCGGCCATGAGGATGGGCGTGTCGCCGGCTCGGCGCAGGGTCACGCTGCGTTCGCCGTCCTGCGTCGGGTCGAGCGTCCAGGTCGGCTCCAGCGTGCGCTTCGGCTTCGGAATCACGCCGAAGCTGCGCGAGATGCGCGCGAGCGTGCGGGCGCTGTCGAACTTGCCGCTGACGATGAGCGTGGCGTTGTCGGGCTGGTAGTAGCGCCGGTAGAAGCCTTGCAGGTGCGGGATGTTGACGTTCTCGACATCGGCCCGCGCGCCGATCGTGCTCTTGCCGTAGTTGTGCCAGTCGTAGGCGGTGGACAGCACCTTCTCTTCGAGGATGTTGGCGGGGCTGTTCTCGCCCATCTCCATCTCGTTGCGCACGACGGTCATCTCGCTGTCGAGGTCGCGCTTGGCGATGAAGCTGTTGACCAGCGCGTCGCTCAGCCAGCCGAGATACCAGTCGAGGTTGCCGTCGTCGGCCGCGAAGCTCGCGAAGTAGTTGGTGCGGTCGAACCAGGTGGAGCCGTTGTAGCGCATGCCGCGCTTGATGAATTCGGCGCCGGGGTTGGCGTAGTGCGTCGAGCCCTTGAACATCAGGTGTTCGAGCAGATGGGCCATGCCGGTTTCGCCATAGCTCTCGTTGCGCGAGCCGACCCGGATCGTGAGGTTGACCGTGGTCGTCGGCTTGGACGCGTCGGGCATCAGCAGCACCTGCAGGCCGTTGGGCAGCCGGTATTCGGTGATGCCTTCGAGGCTGCGGACCTGGGTGGCGCCGGGCACGGTCTGGCCGGCGGCGAAGGCCGGCGCGGGCGCGAGGCCCAGTGCCGGAACCAGACTGACGGCGACTGCAAGCGCGATCACGCGCAGTCGCGGGGCGGGACGAAAGCTCACTCAACCTCCGGGCTTGTAGGACGCGGGCGATGGTAAGCCGCGCAAGCTGTCAGTCCGACACAGGCCGCTCGGTACAATCGTTTCGAGATATTCCCCGCAGTTCGATGCCGTTCGGCGCCTGATGGCGATGGCCGGCGCGCCCCTCTCCGCACACCCCACACACCCCGCACCGCGATGCCCGTCAACCTGCCCTATCCCAAGTCTGAAGACCTCCTGCCCGTTGCCGGCTTCGCGCTCGGCCATGCCGAGGCCGGCATCAAGAAGCCGGGCCGCCGCGACCTGCTCGTGATGCGCTTCGACACCGGCGCGAGCGTCGCCGGCGTGTTCACCACCAACCGCTTCTGCGCGGCGCCGGTCACGGTCAGCAAGCGCAATCTGGCCGCCGGCAGGATCGGCGCGCTCGTCGTCAACACCGGCAACGCCAACGCCGGCACCGGCGCGCCCGGCATGGCCAACGCCGAGCGCATGTGCGCCGCGACCGCCGCGCTGCTCGGCCTCGACGCCGCCCAGGTGCTGCCGTTCTCGACCGGCGTCATCCTCGAACCGCTGCCGATCGAGAAGATCGAAGCCGCCCTGCCCGCCGCCGTCGGCGCGCTGGCCGAGGACAACTGGTTCAACGCCGCCCACGCGATCATGACCACCGACACCCAGCCCAAGGCGATGTCGCTGCAGGGCACGGTGGGCGGCGCGGCCATCACGATCACCGGCATCAGCAAGGGCGCCGGCATGATCAAGCCCAACATGGCGACGATGCTCGGCTACATCGCGACCGACGCGGCCGTTGCCCAGCCGCTGCTCCAGTCGCTCGTGAGCGAGATCGCCGACGCCTCGTTCAACGCCATCACCATCGACGGCGACACCTCCACCAACGACTCTTTCATCGTCGTGGCGACCGGCAAGGCCGCGATGGCGCCGATCGAGAGCGCCGACGACGCGCGCTACGCCGAGTTCCGCGCGCTGCTGCTGACGGTCGCCGTCAAGCTGGCCCAGGCCATCGTGCGCGACGGCGAGGGCGCGACCAAGTTCATCACCATCGCCGTCGAGCAGGGCGCGAGCCGCGAGGAGTGCCGCAAGGTCGGCTATGCGATCGCGCATTCGCCGCTGGTGAAGACCGCCTTCTTCGCGAGCGACCCCAACCTCGGCCGCCTGCTCGCCGCGATCGGCTATGCCGGCATCACCGACCTCGACGTGAGCAAGGTCGAGCTCTACCTCGACGACGTGCATGTGGCGACCGAAGGCGGCCGCCACCCGGCCTACCAGGAAGCCGACGGCCAGCGCGTCATGCAGCAGAGCGAGATCACGGTACGCGTCGTGCTTGCACGCGGCGACGCCGCCGCGACGGTCTATACCTGCGACCTGTCGCACGACTACGTGAGCATCAACGCCGACTACCGGAGCTGATCCGGCCCTTCGTGGCCGGACCCGCCCCGGCCGCCGCCCAACCGCGACCGGCCCCGCGCCGGACCATGATGGACAGACTCGATTCCACCCTCGAACGCTTCGAACGCCTGCTCGCGCGGGCCGAAGCACTGCTGCCGCCCGCCCAGCGCGAGCCCGACTGGACCGCGATCGCCTGGCGCTGGCGCGTGCCGCGCACCACCGGCCGCGGCCAGCTCGATGCCGTGCGCCATGCCTCGACGATCACGCTCGACAGCCTGCGCAACGTCGATCGCCAGAAGGCGCTGATCGCGCAGAACACGCGCCAGTTCGTCGCCGGCCTGCCGGCCAACAACGTGCTGCTCACGGGCGCGCGCGGCACCGGCAAGAGCTCGCTCGTGAAGGCGGTGCTCAACGAGTTCTCGGGCCAGGGCTTGAGGCTGATCGAGGTGGACAAGGCCGATCTGCACGACCTGCCCGACATCGTCGATCTGGTCGCCGGCCGGCCCGAGCGCTTTCTGGTGTTCTGCGACGACCTGAGCTTCGAGGACGGCGAGGCCGGCTACAAGGCGCTCAAGGTCGCGCTCGACGGCAGCATCGCGGCACAGACCGACAACGTGCTCATCTACGCCACGTCCAACCGCCGCCACCTGCTGCCCGAACGCATGGCCGACAACGCCGGCTACAAGCATGACGACGAGGGCGAGCTGCACCCGGGCGAGGTGGTGGAAGAGAAGATCTCGCTGTCGGAGCGCTTTGGCCTCTGGGTGAGCTTCCACAGCTTCCGCCAGGGCGACTACCTCGACATCGCGCGCCATTGGCTCACGCAGCTCGGCGGCGAATGGAATGCCGAGGTCGAGCGCGAGGCGCTGCAATTCGCGCTCGGTCGCGGTTCGCGCTCGGGCCGCGTGGCCTGGCAGTTCGCGCGCGACCGCGCCGGGCGCGACCGGCTCGGCATGGTCGAGGCGATGGCCGCGCTCGCCGCGAAGCAGGCCGATCCCGAGGCGCTCGCCGCGCGCGCGCTCGCGCTCAGCGGCGATGCGCTCACCGACATCCCGGCCGGGGAGGACGAGCTGTGATACGCCCCTGCAAACGCTTGCAATCTCCCGACACCGGCCCGACCGGGGATGCCGCGCCCGCCGGTGGCACGGCCTCCGCGTCGGACGTGAACCCGTCCGCCGTCGGCGCAACGCCCGAACCCTCGACCCACACGCCCGCCGCGCCGAACGCGCCGCGCCGCATCGTCGAGGTGGCTGTCGGCGTGCTGCTGCGCGAGGACGGGCGTTTCATGCTCGGCTCGCGTCCGGCCGGCAAGCCCTATTCCGGCTACTGGGAGTTCCCGGGCGGCAAGCTCGAAGCCGGCGAAAGCGTGGCCGAGGCGCTCGCGCGCGAGCTGGAGGAAGAGGTCGGCATCACGATCGACGCCCACGATCCGCATGCGGTGCGGCCGTGGTGCACGATCGAGCACGTCTATCCGCATGCGCATGTGCGGCTGCATTTCATGCGCGTGGTGTCCTGGACCGGCGAGCCGATCGGCCGCGAGAATCAGACGCTGCGCTGGGTCGCGCTGCACGAGGCGGCGCCCGCGCCGCTGCTGCCGGCCGCCCTGCCCTGCCTGCACTGGCTGGAGCTGCCGCCCGTGCTCGCGCTGACACAGGCGGGCGCACTCGGCATCGGCGGCTTCCTGTCGAAGCTCAATGCGGCGCTCGCGCGTGGCCTGCGCTTCGTCGAGCTGCGCGAGCCCGGCATGGCCGGCGACGACTTCCTGCGCCTGTTCGACGCGACGCTCGAACGCACCCGCGCGGCGGGCGCGAAGCTGGTCGTGCATTCGTCGCACGGCATGGCCTTCGCGGCACGCGCCGACGGCGTGCATCTGACGGCCGCCGACTTCGCCGCGCTCGATTCGCGGCCGGATCTGCCGCTCGTGGGTGCCTCGGTGCATTCGCGCGCCGAGATCGATCGCGCGGCGGCGCTGGGCCTCGATTACGTGGTGCTCGGCAACGTGCTCGACACGCCGAGCCATCCGGGCCGACCGGGTCTGGGCTGGGAGCGGTTCAACGCGCTCGCGCTCGACGCCGGCCTGCCGGTGTACGCGATCGGCGGGCTGGATTCGTCGATGGTCGAGCCGGCGCAGACGGCGGGCGCGCACGGCGTGGCGCTGATGCGCGGCGCCTGGACCGACGACGCGCGCTTCCCCGAGCTGGTGGCGCGGCTGGAGGGCTGAGGCGGCGAGACTGCAAGGACGTCATGCCGCGTACGCCTCAGTCGCCGCCCTTCTCGCCGGGCGAGGAGGTGTCGTCGAGTGGCGCGCCCGGGATGACGTAGCGGTCGCTGGCCCAGGCGCCGAGGTCGAGCTTCTTGCAGCGCTCGGAGCAGAACGGGCGCCAGCGCGAGGCCTCGGTCCAGGGCACGGGGCGGCCGCAGGCCGGGCATTTCACTTCGGTAGTCATGGAGTGCGGCGAATCAGAGATTGCAGAGGCCGAGTTCGAACGGCACCTGGCCCTCGTAGGGACGCGGGCGCAGATCGCCGTCCTGCTGTGAGAAGCGCACCCACAGCATGTACTTGTTGGCGCTGATCTCGGGGATCGCGCCGTACGCGGGATCGACCCGCACCTGGAGCATCTGGAAGGGTTTGCCGCTCAGGCTCTGCTGGTAACTGCCGCCCACTGCGGTGACTTCATGGCGCCGCGCCGATTCGCGCAGCAGCTTCAGCACGATGGCGAGGCAATCGCCGAGCGGCACGAAGGGCGCCATCCAGCCGGCGAGATCGGCCTGACGCTGCTCGACCGGCCTGTGCTGCCAGGCGTGATACGACGGCAGGTCGAATTCGCAGGCGCCGCCGGGGATGATGGTGCGGCTGCGGATGCTCATCAGCCATTCGTGGTCGCGCAGATGCTGACCGGTCTTGCCGGGCACCGCGTTGAGCACGCGCGCGGCGCTTTCCATGTTGCCGAGGATTACGTCGAGCGCATCGGACGACACGTCGGGCGAATTGCGGAACTGGTTGAGCGCGAGGCGCTGGCGATCGAGTTCCTGCAGCAGGTCGGACTTGAGATCGGCGCGGCTGGCGACCTCGACGATCTCGAACAGCGTGGTGAGGGCGGCGTGGTGCTCGTGGCGATCGGTCTGGGCGACGAAGAAGCGCAGTCGCTCGAACAGGTCTTCGAGCCGGAGCAGGGTCCGCACGCGCTCGTTGAACGGGTACTCGTAGAGAATCAAGGCGCGCGACCGGACGTCGGGTAGGGAAAGGGACGGACGAAAAGGTGCGGGCGATTCTGACCGACCCCCCGGCAAAACTCAATTGCGCGGCGGCGCGTCATGCGGCCGTTGCGGCAATGCGGTTCAGCCGCGCGCGAGCTTGAGATAGCGCTGGTGCAGGGTGGCGATCTCGTGCTCGAGCGCGGGATTCGGGCCGGCGTTGTCGAGCACGTCGTCGGCGACCGCGAGTCGCGCGGCGCGGGTGGCCTGGGCCGCGAGGATGGCGCGCACCTGGGCTTCGGCCAGTCCATTGCGCGCGATGACACGGCTCAGCTGCTCGTCCTCCGGGCAATCGACGACGAGGATGCGATCGATCCGGTCGCGCCAGCGTCCGCCCTCGACCAGGAGCGGGATCACGAACACGAGATAGGGATGGCGGTCGGCGATCGCGGCGGCGGCACGCTCGACCTCGGCGCCGATCATCGGATGCAGGATGGCTTCGAGCCGGGCACGTTCGGCGGGGCGCTCGAACACGCGGGCGCGCATCGCGGCGCGGTCGAGCGCGCCGTCGGCCGCGCGGGCCCAGTCGCCGAAGGCGGCGACGATGGCGGGCATCGCCGCGCCGTCGGGCCGTGTGAGCGCGTGCGCGATGAGGTCGGTATCGATCACGCCTGCACCGAGCCGCGCGAAGCAGTCGGCGGCAAAGGACTTGCCGCTGCCGATGCCGCCCGTGAGGCCGACGATCACCGCCGCACCATCAGCCGATGCGCAGCCAGGTGGCGTTGATCGCCGGGCCGAAGAACAGCGCCAGCACGCCCGCGCCGGCGAGATAGGGGCCGAAGGGAATCGGCTGCTCGCGGCCATGGCGCGCGAACACCATAAGCGATACGCCCACCACCGCGCCCACCACCGACGACAACAGGATGATCGCCGGCAGCATCTTCCAGCCGAGCCAGCCGCCGAGCGCGGCCAGCAGCTTGAAGTCGCCGTATCCCATGCCTTCCCGGCCGGTCGCAAGCCGGAACAGCCAGTAGATCGACCACAGCGAAAGATAGCCGGCGGCCGCGCCGATCACGGCCTGCTCGAGCGGCACGAAGGCGGCTTCGAGATTGACCAGCAGGCCGGCCCAGAGCAGCGGCAGCGTGATCTCGTCGGGCAGCAGTTGGGTATCGGCGTCGATGAAGGTGAGCGCGATGAGCGCCCAGCACAGGCCGATCGCCGCAATGCCCGCGAGTCCGAAACCGAATTGCCAGGCGCAGGCACCGGCCAGCAGTCCGCCGAGCAGCTCCACCACTGGATAGCGGGCGCTGATGCGTGCGCCGCAACCGGCGCAGCGGCCCTTGAGCAGCAGCCAGCCGAACAGCGGCACGTTTTCATGTGCGCGCACCGGGCGCGAGCACTTCGGGCAGGCCGAGCGCGGCACGAACAGGTTGTAGGTGCCTTGGTCAGGCAATTCCTCGCCGCGGAACTCGGCCGCGTCCGCCGTCCATTGCCGTTCGAGCATGATCGGCAGGCGATGGATGACCACATTGAGGAAGCTGCCGACCACGAGGCCGACGACGGCAGCGGCAATCGCGAAGGTAAGCGGGTCCGACACCAGCAAATCTGTCACGCCCACCTCAGACCACTGCGCCGAGCTTGAAGATCGGCATGTACATCGCCACCACGATGCCGCCGACAAGACCACCGAGAATCACGATGATGAAAGGTTCGAGCAGGCTCGACATCGACGCGACCGCGTCATCGACTTCCTGCTCGTAGAAATCGGCCACCTTGCCGAGCATCGAATCGAGCGCACCCGATTCCTCGCCGATCGACACCATCTGCGTGACCATGGTCGGAAACACGCCAGCCTCCTGCATCGAGACAGTCAGGCTTGTGCCGGTCGCCACCTGCTGCTGGATCTTCCGGGTCGCATCGGAATAGACAATGTTGCCCGACGCTCCACCTACCGAATCGAGCGCTTCCACCAGCGGCACACCGGCTGCGAACATCGTGGAAAGCGTACGAGTCCAGCGTGCGATCGTCGCCTTGCGCACGATGTCGCCAAACACCGGCGCGCGCAGCAATGCACGGTCAAATGCCTGCTGGAACTTGACCGAGCGCTTAAAGCCCTGGCCAATACCATAGAACGCCCCGCCGATGGATCCGAAAATCACCGCCCAGTATTCGCGGAACACGTCGGAGATGTTGATGACGATCTGGGTCGGCGCCGGCAATTCGGCGCCGAAACTCGAGAACACGTCCTTGAATGCCGGCACCACGAAAATCATGATGACCGCAGTAATAATGAATGCCACCGCGAGCACCGAGGTCGGATAAAACATCGCCGACTTGATCTTCGCTTTGATGGCGAGCGTCTTTTCCTTGTAGGTCGCGAGACGGTCCAGCAGCGTTTCAAGAATACCGGCCTGCTCACCCGCCGCGACCAGATTGCAGAACAGCGCGTCAAAATAGAGAGGATGCTTGCGGAACGCAGTGCTCAGGCTGCTGCCGGTTTCGACATCGGCGCGAATATCATTGAGCAGTTTCGACACCGACGGATTGGCATGCCCCTTCGCCGTGATATCGAAGGCTTGGAGCAATGGCACGCCCGAACGCATCATCGTCGACATCTGCCGGGTGAACAGCGCGATGTCCTTCTCGGTGATCTTCTTGCCACTGCGGTAGGTCTGCTTCTTGATCTTGGTCGCGAGCACGCCCTGCTTGCGCAGCGAGGAGCGCACCACGTTTTCGCCCTGCGCGCGCATTTCGCCGCGCACGGTCTTGCCCGAGCGATCCTTGCCTTCCCAGGCGAACATCGGCTCCTTGGTCTGCTTGATCGCGCGCGTGCTGGTCGCCATGGTCTGATCCGTAATGATTCCGCGTTACTCGTTGGTCACGCCGAGAACTTCCTCGATTGACGTCAGCCCCTGACGAACCTTGAGGAGACCTGACTGCCGCAAGTCGCGCACGCCTTCGGCCTGCGCCTGCCGGGCAATGTCCATCGAATTGCCATTTGCCAGAATGATTCGCTGCATTTCTTCGGTGATCGGCATGATCTGATAGATGCCGACACGCCCCTTGTAGCCCGAATTGTTGCAGTGGTCGCAACCGACCGGACGATAAGGCTGCCACGTTCCGTCGAGTTCAGATTCCTTGAAACCCGCCTGCAACAGCACAGAGGTGTCAGCTTCATATGGCTGCTTGCAAACTGAGCAAAGTCGGCGTGCAAGACGCTGGGCCGTGATAAGGATGACCGACGAAGCGATATTGAAAGGCGCGATGCCCATGTTGAGCATCCGCGTCAGCGTGCTCGGGGCATCATTTGTGTGAAGCGTCGAGAACACCATGTGACCGGTCTGGGCCGCCTTGATCGAGATATCCGCGGTTTCCAGATCGCGGATTTCACCAACCATGATGATGTCCGGATCCTGGCGCAGAAATGACTTGAGCGCGGCGGCGAAGGTCAGCCCGGCCTTCTCGTTCACATTGACCTGATTTATGCCGGCCAACTGGATTTCGGCCGGATCTTCCGCGGTCGAGATATTGACGCCGGGCTCATTCAGGATATTAAGGCAGGTGTAAAGCGAAACCGTCTTGCCCGACCCCGTGGGGCCGGTCACGAGCACCATTCCATAGGGACGACGCACTGCATTCAGCAGCAATTCCTTCTGGTCCGGTTCATAGCCCAGGGCGTCGATACCGAGTTTTGCCTGCGAAGGATCGAGAATCCGCATCACGATCTTTTCGCCAAACAATGTCGGCAAGGTTGAAACCCGGAAGTCGATTGCCTTGTTCGGGCCAAGCACGAGTTTCATCCGCCCGTCCTGCGGAACCCGCTTTTCCGAAATGTCGAGCTTGCTGATGACCTTGATGCGCGCCGCCAGCTTTTCCTTGATCACCAGGGGCGGCTGGGAAATCTCCTGCAATACGCCGTCAACACGGAAACGGATCCGGTAGAACTTTTCGTAGGGTTCGAAATGCAGGTCGGACGCACCCATGTTGATGGCATCCAGCATCACCTTCTGCAGGAAACGCACGACGGGCGCGTCGTCGATCTCGCTGTCGGCTGACTGGGCTGCCGGCTCTTCGGTGATGGCGTCATCAAGCTCGAGCGACAGATCCTGCCCGGCCATCTCGTTGAGCTTGGCCTCCGTGGACTTGGCGAGCTGCGAGATTACCCGTGTCAGCTTGTCGGCCTCGACCACCACTGGCTCGACGAGCATCTGCGTCTGAAACTTGATCTGGTCAAGCGCCTGGAGATTGGTCGGGTCGGCGACCGCGACCAGCAGTCGGTTGCCGCGCTTGCGCAATGCCAGCGCGCGCAGGGTGATCGACAGCTTGGGATCGATGGTGTCGAGTGGCAGCCCGCCAATATCGACGGCTGCCAGGTCCATCAGCGGATGACCGAAAGTGCTGGCACAGAACAACGCCACTTCATAAGGCGTGAGTGCGCGCGCTGCCAGCAGCTCGTCTATGAAGGGAGTGTTGTTGGCGGCGGCCTTCTTGAGAAGCGCCGAGGACTGCTCCGGACTCAGCTTGCCTGCCTGAACCAGTACCCGAGCGAGGCCCGGCACGACCTGAGGCATTGAGGCGTTCTGAGTTGCTGGCGCTGCCATGCGGTCGGGATATCTATGAAAGAAGTAATCGCCTGCCGCTGAACCACAGGTTCAACCGCAAAAAGCAGCAAACGATGGTGCCTAGCGCCTCAGGACTTGTAAAGCCAAACCCGAGACGAATCCCTATTCAGCTGAGGATGATCAGCTGAATCGACATTCATGAAACTTTGGATTGATTGCGCAGAACGCGCGATGAAGAAAACTGGTCGGGGTGAGTGGATTCGAACCACCGGCCTCTACGTCCCGAACGTAGCGCTCTACCAGACTAAGCTACACCCCGAATCGGCTAAGCAGTGCGCTCAACCGCGAAAGCACATAACAATATCAGGCTCTGCTTGAATTGTGAAGAGGGAAGTTGCTCAATGCACTTCGCTGCAACACCTGCCTCGGCTCGCGCGCGCTGTCGCGTGTACTCCAGCGCGCCCGTAGAACGCAGCGCCTCGGTAATCGCGCCAATGCATTCGACATCGCCATTCACGATTGCCTGCCTCACCAACTCGCGCTGCTCTGGCGCGCCGTGATCTCGCAAATAGATCATCGGCATCGTGGGCTTGCCTTCGCGCAGGTCGTCGCCGAGGTTTTTGCCGATTTCGGCTGCATCCCCCGAGTAATCCAGTACATCATCAATGAGCTGGAAAGCAGTGCCGAGATGGCGCCCGAACGCCGCGCAATCGAGTTCAAGCCGGGAATCCGTACCCGCGAGAATGGCGGCAATCCGCGCCGATGCCTCGAACAGGCATGCCGTCTTGTACTGGACTACGCGCATGTACTGCGACTCTTCCACGTCGGGATCGTTGCAGTTCATGAGTTGCAGGACTTCGCCCTCGGCGATCGTATTGGTTGCATCCGCCAGGACACGCATGATCTGCATGTCGTCCGGCTCCAGCATCATCTGGAACGAGCGCGAATACAGGAAGTCGCCCACTAGCACGCTGGCGGCGTTGCCGAATGCGGCATTCGCCGTCTTACGCCCGCGACGCATCGACGATTCGTCTACCACGTCGTCATGTAGCAGCGTGGAGGTATGAATGAGCTCGACCACCGCTGCCATCACGTGATGCTGGGTGCCCCGGTAGCCGAGCGCACCGGCCATCATCAGAAGCAGGGCGGGACGCAGCCGCTTACCGCCCGACGACACGATGTACTCGGCAACCGTCTCGACGAGGGCAACGCCGGAATGCAGGCGATCGCGGATGACGCGATCGACCGCACGCATGTCTTCGGAGATGGGCGAGAGGATGTCGTGGACGCTCAAGGAAGTGACTGCGCTGTTGACGGGTTGCAGACCGGGAACGGGCTGAGGCTCTTGATTCATAAGGGGTTTGTTTTGACAGGCCTGCACGTGCCGGCTAGTATAGCCAGTTCCCGAAAGCGGTCCCTCGACTGCTTTCAACGCTCGGCGGCTTCGCGCGAAGCTGCCAATCGAGATGACTCCTGGTGGAGTCATCAGTTCTTTATTGGAACGAGGTCCAGATGTACGCGGTCATAAAAACCGGCGGCAAGCAGTACAAGGTCGTTGCCGGCGAGAAGATCAAGGTAGAACAGATTGCTGCGGACGTGGGCTCGGAAATCACCATCAGCGAAGTGCTCGCTGTGGGCGCTGGCGAACAGATCAAGTTCGGCGCGCCGCTGGTGACCGGTGCCAGCGTCAAGGCGACCGTGGTTAGCCACGGCCGTCACGACAAGGTTCGCATCTTCAAGATGCGTCGCCGCAAGCATTATCAGAAGCGCCAAGGTCATCGGCAGAACTACACCGAGCTTCAGATTTCGGCCATCGAGGCCTGATCGCTGCCGGTCTGATCCACAGGAGTCAATCTCATGGCACACAAAAAGGGCGGCGGCTCTACCCGCAACGGTCGCGATTCAGAATCGAAGCGCCTAGGCGTGAAGGCCTACGGCGGCGAACTCATCAGCGCCGGTTCGATCATCGTCCGCCAGCGCGGCACGCAGTTCCATGCCGGTGAAAACGTCGGCACGGGGAAGGACTACACGCTGTTCGCCAAGGTGGACGGCACGGTCGAGTTCCTGGTCAAGGGTCCGGCGCGCAAGTCGTTCGTGCGCATCGTTCCGGTCGAGGCCTGAGCTTCGCACCACGACGTTTCCGCAAGCCGGAAATACGAAGGGCCACGCTGGGCGTGGCCCTTTTCATTGCTGCGGGTGAATCCGTCGGGAGTCGAGCATGAAGTTTGTTGATGAAGCGCGTATCGAAGTGCACGCCGGCAAGGGCGGCAACGGATCGGCGTCGATGCGGCGCGAGAAGTTCGTGCCCTTTGGCGGGCCGGATGGCGGCGACGGCGGCCGGGGCGGCAGCATCATTGCGGTGGCCGACCGCAACATCAACACGCTGATCGACTTCCGCTACACGCGCATGTTCCGCGCGCGCAATGGCGAGAACGGTCGCGGCGCCGACTGCTACGGCAAGGGCGCCGACGACATCATCCTGCGCATGCCGGTCGGCACGATCGTGACCGACCAGGCGACCGGCGAAACCCTCGCCGATCTGACGCACCACGAGCAGCGTGTCGTCCTCGCCAAGGGTGGCGACGGCGGTCTCGGCAACCTGCACTTCAAGACCAGCACGAACCGCGCGCCGCGCCAGTTCACGCATGGCAAGGAAGGCGAGACGCGCGAGCTGAAGCTCGAACTCAAGGTGCTGGCCGACGTGGGCCTGCTCGGCATGCCGAATGCCGGCAAGAGCACCTTCATCACCGCGGTGAGCAATGCGCGCCCGCGCGTGGCCGACTATCCGTTCACGACGCTGCATCCGAGCCTGGGTGTGGTGCGCGTGGCGGCCGAGCAGAGCTTCGTGATTGCCGACATTCCCGGCTTGATCGAGGGCGCGGCGGAAGGCGCGGGGCTCGGGCACCAGTTCCTGCGCCATCTCCAGCGCACGCGGCTGCTGTTGCACATCGTCGATCTGGCGCCGTTCGATGCCGAGATCGATCCGGTCAGGGAAGCGAAGGCGATCGTCGGCGAACTCGAAAAGTACGACGCCGAGCTGGCCGCCAAGCCGCGCTGGCTGGTGCTCAACAAGCTCGACATGATTGCCGAGGCCGACCGCGCCAAGCGCGTGCGCGACTTCGTCAAGCGCTACAAGTGGAAGGGGCCGGTGTATTCCATCTCCGGCCTGACGCACGAGGGCTGCGCCGATCTCTGCCGCGACATCTGGCAGGACCTGCAACGCCAGCACGCCGCCGAACTCGCGCGGCTGCATCCCGAAGAATTCGATACCGACGTGCGCTTCAAGGCCGACCGGACCAACGTCGGCGACGCATCAACCCAGCAGGACAGCGAATGACATCCGTGGTCGCAGAGAGCCGCCGGCTCGTCGTGAAGGTCGGTTCAAGCCTGGTCACCAACGACGGTCGCGGTCTCGACCATGCGGCCATCGAAAGCTGGGTCACGCAGATCGCGGCGCTCGCGGCGCGCGGCAAGGAAGTGGTGCTGGTGAGTTCGGGCGCGATCGCCGAGGGCATGCAGCGTCTCGGCTGGACCGAGCGCCCGAAGGAAGTGGACAAGCTCCAGGCCGCCGCCGCCGTCGGCCAGATGGGTCTGGCGCAGGTATACGAGTCGCGCTTCTCGGCGCACGGACTGCGTTCGGCACAGGTGCTGCTCACGCATGCCGACCTGAGCGACCGCACGCGCTACCTCAATGCGCGCGCCACGCTCCAGATGCTGCTCGGGCTGGGCGTCGTGCCGATCATCAACGAGAACGACACGGTCGTGACCGACGAGATCAAGTTCGGCGACAACGACACCCTGGGCGCGCTCGTCACCAACCTGCTCGAAGCCGATGCGCTGATCATCCTCACCGACCAGCGCGGCCTGTACAGCGCCGATCCGCGCCGCAATCCCGATGCGCGCTTCATCGACGAGGCCGAAGCCGGCAATCCGGAGCTGGAGCAGATGGCGGGCGGCGCCGGCAGCTCGATCGGCAAGGGCGGGATGATCACCAAGATTCTCGCCGCCAAGCGCGCCGCGCATTCGGGTGCGCATACCGTCATCGCTTCGGGCCGCGAAACCGGTGTGCTCGTGCGGCTGGCCGAGGGCGAGGCGATCGGCACGGCGCTGATTGCCCAGACCACGCCGATGTCGGCGCGCAAGCAATGGCTGGCTGATCACCTGCAACTGAGCGGCCGACTCCGGCTCGACGCCGGCGCGGTGCGCGCGCTGGTGGAGGAAGGCAAGTCGCTGCTGCCGATCGGCGTGACGGAAGTGATCGGCGATTTCGTGCGCGGCGAGGCGGTCGCCTGCATCGACGCGGAAGGCGTGGAAGTGGCGCGCGGGCTGGTCAATTACTCCAGCGGCGAGGCAAGGCTGATCGCGCGCCGGCCGTCGAGCGAGATCGAGACAATCCTCGGCTTCGTCGAGGATCCCGAGCTGATCCACCGCAGCAATCTCGTGCTCGCATAGGCTGCGAGTACGCACTCGCCACAGGCCGAATCCGCAACGCAAGCGGCAGACCGAAGGCCGCCGTCTTGCCTCATCCGCCCTGCCCGCCCGGCGGCGCGACCTGCGCCTCGGGTGCCACGTTGCCGAACAGATCGGGGGCCTCATCCATCGGCTTGACCACCTGCCTCAGATAGCGCGCCTCGCGCGGACGCGGCTTGACCGCATGGGTCTGCGGCACCTGGAGCTGCGGCCCCTTGAACAGATGGCGCGCCAACTCGTTGAGCGCAAGCGAATACACCTCGCGCTTGAACTCGATGACCGCCTCCAGCGGCACCCAGTAGTCATGCCAGCGCCAGGCATCGAACTCCGGATGATCGGTGGCGCGCAGCGACACATCGCAATCGCGCCCCAGCATTCGCAACATGAACCAGATCTGCTTCTGGCCCCGGTAATGACCGCGCACTTCGCGCTTGATGAAACGGTCGGGCACCTCGTAGCGCAACCAGTCACGGGTCCGGCCGATGATCTTGACGTGTTCGGGCGTGAGGCCGATTTCCTCGTGCAGCTCGCGGAACATCGCCTGCTCGGGCGATTCTCCGTACTTGATGCCGCCTTGCGGAAATTGCCATGAGTGCTCGTTGACGCGCTTACCCCACCAGACCTGGTTCTTCCGGTTCACCAAGATGATGCCGACGTTCGGGCGGAACCCTTCCCGGTCGAGCATTTGGACACCTGCATTCCTTTAGAATTGAATCGATTATAGCGAGCTGCCTCCGGCGCTCGCTTTGCCGTGCAAGGTCTTGATTCCACGCACTTTTCGGCGGTTCGCACCGGCATCGGCGCGCTACCGTCCAACATACGCGCATGACATCCGCAGGCTTGCAACGAGCCTGTTTCAATGTCCCGAGCCGCTCCCCGCCCGCCCATGAAAGCCAGTCAGTTCTTCATTTCCACGCAAAAAGAAGCGCCCGCCGACGCCGACATCATTTCGCAGAAGCTCATGCTTCGCGCCGGCATGATCAAGAAGCTCGCCGCCGGCATCTACAACTACATGCCGATGGGCCTGCGCTCGATCCGCAAGGTCGAGGCCATCATCCGCGAGGAAATGAATGCCGCCGGCGCGACAGAGCTGCTGATGCCGGTCATCCAGCCGGCCGAGCTGTGGCAGGAGTCGGGCCGCTGGGACAAGTACGGTCCCGAGCTAATGCGCATCAAGGATCGCCACGACCGCGACTTCATCGTGCAGCCCACCTCGGAAGAGGTCATCACCGACATCGCGCGCCAGGAGCTGCGCAGCTACCGCCAGCTGCCGCAGAACTGGTACCACATCCAGACCAAGTTCCGTGACGAGCGCCGTCCGCGCTTCGGCGTGATGCGCGGCCGCGAATTCACGATGAAGGACGCCTACAGCTTCGACCGCAACACCGAGGGTGCGCTCAAGACCTACGACGCGATGTTCGCGGCCTATCTGCGCATCTTTGGCCGGCTCGGCCTGCAATTCCGCGCGGTCGCGGCCGATACGGGCTCGATCGGCGGCGACCGTTCGCACGAGTTCCAGGTGATCGCCGACGCGGGCGAGGATCTGCTCGTCTACAACCCCGAGACCGACTACGCCGCCAACATCGAGCTGGCCGAGGCCCTGCCGCTGTCGGCCGAGCGCGCCGCGCCCGCCGAGGAACTCACCCTCACGCTCACGCCCGGCACCGGTCGCTGCTCGGAGCTGGCCGACTACCTCAAGCTGCCGCTGTCGCGCACGATCAAGTCGCTCATCTTCGCGACCGAGGCGGAAGGCAAGCTCACCGGCATCTGGCTGCTGATGCTGCGCGGCGACCATGAACTCAACGAGATCAAGGCCGGCAAGCTGCCCGGCTTCGGCGACGGTTTCCGCATGGCGACCGAGGCCGAGATCATCGACCACTTCGGCTGCAAACCCGGCTTCCTGGGCCCGATCAAGACCGTCAAGCCGGTGCATGTGATCGCCGACCGCACCGTCGCCAACATGAGCGACTTCGTCGTCGGCGCGAACCAGGAGGACTATCACTACACCGGCGTGAACTGGGGCCGCGATCTGCCCGAGCCCGAACTCGTGGCCGACCTGCGCAACATCGTCGCGGGCGATCCGGCGCCGGACGGCAAGGGCGTGGTGGCGATCCAGCGCGGCATCGAGGTGGGTCATGTGTTCTACCTCGGCACCAAGTACTCGAAGGCACTCGACGCCACCTTCCTCGACGAGGACGGCAAGCCCAAGCATTTCGAGATGGGCTGCTATGGCATCGGCGTGACCCGCCTGCTCGGCGCCGCGATCGAACAGAACCATGACGCCAAGGGCATCGTCTGGCCGACCGCGATGGCGCCGTTCGAAGTGGTGGTGTGCCCGATCGGCGCCGACCGCAGCGAGGCCGTGCGCGAAGCCGCCTTCCGGCTGCATGACGAACTGGCCGCCGCCGGCATCGACGTGATCATCGACGACCGCGGCGAGCGCCCGGGCGTGATGTTTGCCGACTGGGAACTGATCGGCGTGCCCTACCGCGTCACGCTCGGCGACCGCGGCCTGAAGGAAGGCATGGTCGAGTTCCAGCACCGTCGCGACGAGGCCGCGACCAAGGTTGCGCTGGCCGGCATCGCCGCCACCGTCATCGGCCGCGTCAGGGCCGATCTGGCGGCCTGAGGCGGCGGGGCATGAGCGCACGCAACCCGTTGCGGAGAGCGGGCCTGCGCGGCCCCCTCGCCGCCATCGGCGCCGGCAAGCGGGTCGCCGCGTGCGAAGCCGTTCGCATGCGCCGATGCCTTGCTGCCCTGGGCCTGATCGCGCTGGCCGGCCACGCCCACGCCGGCGCGCAGAAGGAAGAACAGCTCGCCGACTCGGTGCGCAGCGCGCTGCACGCGAGCATCGCCGACAGCGCGCCGCCCGAGCCGCTGTTCACCCGCTTCGAGGACCGGCTCGACTATCTCGTGTGGCTCGGCGAGATGGGCAACCGGCTCGCGCGCAAGTCGCCCGACTTCACCTTCCGTCAGGAGCTGCTGAGATCGGTCTGGTACGAGTCGAAGCGCGCCGGGCTGGAGCCTTCGCTCGTGCTCGGGCTGATGGAAGTGGAATCGGGCTTCCGCAAGCACGCGATCTCGTCGGTGGGCGCGCGCGGCTACATGCAGGTGATGCCGTTCTGGTCGCGCCAGATCGGCAGCGGCGATCCGCGCGAGCTGTTCGACATGCGCGTCAACCTGCGCTACGGCTGCACCATCCTGCGCCACTACCTCGACCGCGAGGGCGGCGACCTGTTCCTGGCACTGGGCCGCTACAACGGCAGCCGGGGGCGCAGCGAGTATCCCGACGCGGTCATGGGCGCCGCGCGCCGCTGGGTGTTCAAGCCCTCGCCGGCGCGCACGCAATCGGTCGATGGCGCCACGCCGCCGGCCCTGCCCGGCAGCGCGGCCACGCGCCGCGCCGGCTGAACGCACGGGCCTCAAAGCAGGCACCGCACGCTGCCTTGCCGAACCAGCGGCGCGACCGGCGCAAGCTCGTCGTGCCCCTGTCGCCCGCCGGCATGCTGGAGTCAGTCCGAGTAACCACGCTTGAGCGCACCGGACACGCCGGCTAGGTTCGCTTCCAGGGAGGATGAACGATGGCCGCCAACGCCCAAGCCACCAACCACACCGAAGCCACCGACTGGGTCCTGCTCGACGGCGCGCCCGATGCCGCCGAACGCGGCCTGCCGCGCAGCCTCGACGAGATCGAACTCATCACCGAGCGCTGCCGACGCATGGTCACGCGGCGCGCCCTCGTGTCGAGCGCGGCGGCGATCGTGCCGCTGCCCGGCCTCGACGTGCTGGTGGACATCTCGATGCTCATGAAGCTGTTCGACGAGATCAACGCCGAGTTCGGGCTGTCGGCCGAGCAGGTTGAGCGGCTCGCGCCGCACCGGCGTGTCGTGGCCTATCAGATCGCGCTCGCGGCGGGCAGCGCCGTCGTCGGCAAGGTGGTCACGCGGGAACTGGTGGTGGCCGTGCTGAAGCGCCTAGGCGTGCAGATCACGGTGAAGCAGGCGGCGCGCTATGTGCCCGTTGCGGGCCAGGCCGTGTTGGCCGCGATCTCGTTCGCGGCGCTGCGGCAGGTGGGGCGGGCCCACATCCGCGATTGCGCCCGGGTCGCCGGGCAGATGATTGCCGGCTGACCCGCGCGCTACGGCCCGAGCGGGCCGCAGTGACTCAGACCCTCAGGTCAGGTTCGCCGAGACGAACTTGGCGAGGTCGAACATCGAGGCCGAATCGGCACCCGCGAACAGCGCCTTCAGCTTGGCATCGGCGTTGATGTTGCGACGGTTGGTCGCATCCTGCAGGTTGTGCTTCTTGATGTAGTCCCAGATCTTCTTGGTGGCGATCGGGCGGGCGATGGGCTTGTCGCCGACGATGGCGGCCAGGATGGCGCTCGGAGTCAGTTCCTTCATGAGCGCGGGATTGGGCGCGCGCTTGGCCGGGGCCTTCTTGGCGGCCGGAGCCTTCTTGGCGGCAGCGGCCTTCTTGGCGGGCGCGGCGGCCTTCTTGGCCGGGGCAGCAGCCTTGGGCGCGGGCGCCGGAGCGGCGGCGGCCTTCTTGACGGGCGCCGGGGCGGGGGCGGCTTTCTTCGCGACGGCCTTCTTGGCCGGGGCCTTCTTGGCAGTTGCCATGGTCTATCTCCTGGGGGCGCGAAAGGCGCCGTCGTTCGTGACCGAGCGAGAATCGAACACGCCTTTTTGGGTGTCAAGCCGATTCAATGAAAATGAATGCTCTGTCACGCACTTTCCCTAGGGACGAGCGGCAGAAATTCGCGGCAAGCGGCAACCCCGCGCAAGGGCTCGAAACACTGCCGAAACTGCATCTTGTGTCGCTCATCAATGGCGACACTACCTGTAGCGCTTCAAGACGGCAATTCTTTCCGCAGCGCATCAAGAAACGGTAACGCGCGTGCACCGTGGCTTCCTGGGGCGCCGCGCGGACGGGCGGAATCCCTCGCGGACCGACGGCAAGCCTGTTGCCCGCGACAAACACCCAGGCGGACACCTCCTGGCGCACCAGCCACACGCAATCCGCGCGCAAACAAGAAGGCCGCCCCGAAGAGCGGCCCCTGGAAAGCCGTTTAAGAAAGTGATGCGCCGGCGCTCAGCGCCCCCCGAAGGGATTCTTGCCGCCGAAGGGACCGCCACCACCCATCATTCCCTTCATGCTGCGCATGAGCTTGCCGATGCCGCCCTTCTGCATCTTCTTCATCATGGTCTGCATCTGATCGAACTGGTTCAGCAGCCGATTGACCTCCTGCACCGGCACGCCGGCGCCGGCCGCGATGCGGCGCTTGCGGCCCGCCTTGATGAGATCGGGCTTAGCGCGCTCGGCCGGCGTCATCGAGTTGATGATCCCTTCCATGCGCGCGATCTGCTTCTCGGCCTGGCCCATGTCGGCCTGACCGGCCGCGGCCTGGAACTGCGCCGGCAGCTTGTCCATCAAGCTGCCGAGGCCGCCCATCTTCTTCATCTGGCTGATCTGCGCCTTGAAGTCTTCGAGGTCGAAGCCGCCGCCCTTGCGCAGCTTCTCGGCCACCTTCTGCGCCTCGGCCATGTCGATGCCCTTCTGGGCTTCCTCGACGAGGGCAAGGATGTCGCCCATGCCGAGAATGCGCTGGGCCATGCGGTCGGGATGAAAGGCTTCGAGGCCGTCGAGCTTCTCGCCCACGCCCGCGAACTTGATCGGCTTGCCGGTGATGTGGCGCACCGACAGCGCCGCCCCGCCGCGCGAATCGCCGTCGAGCTTGGTGAGGATTACGCCCGTGAGCGGCAGCGCGTCGTTGAAGGCCTTGGCGGTGTTGACCGCGTCCTGGCCCGTCATCGCGTCGACGACGAACAGCGTCTCGATCGGATTGATCGCGGCGTGCAGCGCCTTGATCTCGTTCATCATCGCCTCGTCGATGCCGAGGCGGCCGGCCGTGTCGACGATGAGCACGTCGTGGTAGTGGCGCTTCGCCCAGTCGATCGCTGCGAGGCCGATGTCGACCGGCTTCTGGTCGCCGGTCGAGGGGAAGAAATCGGCGCCGACCTGCCCCGCCACCGTCTCAAGCTGCTTGATCGCCGCCGGGCGGTACACGTCGGCCGACACCACCAGCACCTTTTTCTTCTTCTGCTCCTTCAGCCACTTGGCGAGCTTGCCGACGGTGGTGGTCTTGCCCGCGCCCTGCAGGCCGGCCATGAGGATGATCGCGGGCGGCTGGGTGGCGAAATTCAGCTCCGCGTCCTTGCGGAAGGCTTCCGGATCGGCGCTGCCGCCGATGATGGCCGTCAGCTCGCGCTGCACCACGCCCACCAGCGCCTGGCCCGGCGACAGCGAGGTGATCACCTCTTCGCCGAGCGCCTTCTCCTTCACGCGCGCGATGAACTCGCGCACCACGGGCAGCGCCACGTCGGCCTCCAGCAGCGCGAGGCGCACCTCGCGCAGCATCTCGGCGGAATTAGCTTCGGTGATGCGGGCTTCGCCGCGCATGGTCTTGACGACCTTGGCGAGGCGTTGGGACAGGTTGTCGAACATGGATCGGGCCTGGAAGGGCGCGCGCCCCGGCGGGGCGATGCTGCGCGGAATGAGGATGGCGGCCGGCAGGCCGGCCTGTCGGCGCCACCGCGTCGCGCGCCCCGCGCGGCCGACTGGCGACGAAGCGCGCGGCAGCGGAGGCATCGCCCGGCGGCCCCGGACGTTACGCGCGGATTCTACGCGGCGCCCCGGTGCCCTCCGAGGCGCAGAATCTGCCGCTGATGCCACGCACGGATCGCCCATGACCACCAAGACCAAGACGCCGCGCCCGCCCTTCGGCCAGGGCAAGTCTCCGCTCAAGCCCTGGATCGCCGATGGCGACTTCCGCCTGCGCAACTTCGACCCGGCCGACCGCAGCCTGCGCGGCGCCGACAAGGCCGCCGGCCTGGCTAAGCTCGATGCGCTCAGCGGACGCCTCGACGCGCTCCAGAACCTGCTCTACGCCGGCCAGAAGCACCGCCTGCTCGTGCTGCTGCAAGGCATGGACACGAGCGGCAAGGACGGCACGATCCGCCATGTGTTCGCGCATGTGGACCCGCTCGGCGTGCGCGCCGTGCCCTTCAAGGCGCCGACGCCGCCCGAGGCCGCGCGCGACTTCCTGTGGCGCGTGCATGCCCAGGTGCCGGGCGGCGGCGAGACGGTGATCTTCAACCGCAGCCATTACGAGGACGTGCTGGTACCGGCGGTATACGGCCGGATCGACACGGCCGAGGTCGAGCGCCGGCTCGCGCACATCCGCGACTTCGAGCGGATGCTGGTCGAGACCGGCACCACGCTGGTGAAGTGCTTCCTGCACATCTCGAAGGACGAACAGAAGGCCCGCCTGCGCGACCGCCTCGACACGCCCGAGAAGCGCTGGAAGTTCGATCCGCACGACCTCGTGGACCGCGAGCGCTGGGACGACTACCAGGCCGCCTACGAACGCGCGATCGAGGCCACGACCACGCCCTGGGCGCCATGGCTCATCGTGCCGGCCGACTCCAAGACGAACCGCAACGTGATGGTGGCCACCGCCATCGTCGAGGCGCTGGAATCGCTCGACCTCCAGGTGCCGGTGAATCCGGCGGTGAAGAAGGGCATGAAGTTCGATTGAGGACGCGGCGGCGTTCGGATCGGCGCCGGGCCGGCAGGACGCCGGTCGCCCGTGCCGGCGAGCCGCCCTCGGTCACGCACGGTCGCTCCGGTCGCGCTCGGCCCCGCCCCGGTCGCGCTCAGCCGCCGAAGGGCACGAGCCTCGCGCCGGCGTCGGCCAGATCGGCGGCGAAGTCATCCGAGGCGAGATAGGCGTGTTCGCGCAGGCGGGCGGCGGCGATCGGGTCGGCGACCGACGCCAGCGCGGCGGCAGTCCCGGAAGCCGACAGCGCGCCCGCGGACGGCATGCCGCCCGCGCCGGTGGCCGGCGCCCCGGCCATGCCCGGATGGCACATCACCAGCCCGCCGTCACCGCAGCGCGCGAGCCAGCGCCGCATCAGCGCGCGATAGGGCTCGCGCTCGTCGAAGGCATACACGCCGTCGAAGTCGGCATTCATGCGCAGGCCGGCGCGGCGCGCCATGCGGCCGAGCGCGGCGGCGCCCAGACCCGCGATGACCGCCGCCTTCGCGCCGCGCCAGCCGGCCGGCCGGGTCGAGCGCAGCGCCGGCTTCCAGCCGCGCTCGGCCAGCGCGGCGAGCAGCGCCTCGCGCACGATCGGCAGCTGGTGCACATGCTGGTGGCCGTCGATGTAGTCGGGCGTGCAACCGATCGCGGCGGCACAGGCGTCGAGCTGGCGCGCGATGTCGGCGGCGATGGCGCGGCGGTCGAGTCGGCCGGTGTAGCTGCGCGCGATGACATCGCCGAGCGACCAGGCCAGCGCCCCCGGCAGCGCGTCGGTGAAGTTGAGATGCAGCCCGAGCGACAGGCCGCTCGCGCGCAGCCGCGGCAGCCAGCGCGCGAGCGCCGGGCCGTCGGTCATGACGCTCGTGGCGCTCAGGCGACCGCGCGCGGCCAGATCGACGATGGCGGCGCAGGCGGCATCGGTATAGCCGAAGTCGTCGGCGCAGAGGACGAGGGACTTCAACGCGCGAACACCCACAGCCGCGACAGCGCGAAGGTGAGCGCCGCGACCGCGCCCAGCACCAGGAACAGCGCGAGCTGGTACGACAGCGCGGTGAAGCGCAGCAGCGCCCAGAACATGCCCTCGTTCAGCACGAAGCCCGTCAGCGCCACCGCCAGGAATTGCGGCGCCGCGCGGCCGTGCGACTTGGTCGAGCCGAAGGTGAAATTGCGGTGGCCGAAATAGCTCACGCCCACCGCGACCAGGAAGCCGCCCAAATTGCAGGCCAGCTTGACCGCGTCGCCCGGCTCGTCGCCGCCGCCCGCGCGCAGCGCCTCGACCAGCGCGATCACCACGGCCATGTGGGTCGCGGCCGCGCCGCCGCCCACCATCACGAAACGGAAGACCTGCTCGAACATCGCGCGGCTCATCCGCGCGCGCCGATGCCGTTGGGCTCGAAGCCGGCGTGATGCGGCCGGCCGGCGAGCGGGCTGCAATCGACGCGGCGGCCGACGATGTAGGTCGGGCGGCGCTTGACCTCGGTGTAAACGCGGCCGAGGTACTCGCCGATGATGCCGATGGAAAACATCTGCACGCCGGCGAAGAACATGATCGATGCCGCCACCGTCGCGAAGCCCGGAATGGCCTCGCCCCAGCACACGCGCTCGAACACGATCCACAGGCCGTACAGCGCGGCCAGCACCGAGATGAAGGCGCCGGCCATGCGCACCGCCTTGAGCGGCAGGTCGGTGAAGGCGACGAGGCCGGTCATCGCGAGCCGGCGCAGCGCCTTGAAGTTGAAGCTGGACACGCCGCTCTCGCGCTCGCGCACCTCAAACTCGATCGATTCGCTCCTGAAGCCGACCCAGGCATAGAGGCCCTTCATGAAACGGTTGCGCTCGGGCAGCTGGAGGATAGCGTCGGCGACGCGGCGGTCCATGAGGCGGAAGTCGCCCGCGTCGGGCGGGATCGGCACGGCCGAGCCGCGCGACATCAGCGCGTAGAAGGCCTTGGTGCCGGCGCGCTTGGCCCAGTGCTCGTCGTCACGGTCGGTGCGCACGCCGTAGATCATGTCCACGCCGGCCTTCCAGCGCTCGATCATCGGGCCGATCGTGCCGAAGGGATGCTGGAAGTCGGAGTCGATGATGAGCACGCAGTCGCCGCGCGCGCCTTCGAGGCCCGCGGTGAGCGCGGCTTCCTTGCCGAAGTTGCGCGACAGGTCGAGCAGGCAGACGCCGTACTGGCCGGCGACGCGCTCGATCTCGGCGGCGGTGGCGTCGCGGCTGCCGTCGTTGATCGCGATGATCTCGACCTCGTCGGCGAGCGGCCGCACGGCGGCGTGCAGCTCGGCGATGAAGCGCGCGATGTGGCTGACCTCGTTATAGGCCGGGACGATGCAGCTGAGGGTGAAACGCGAGGGCCGGATGCCGGACGCGGTGGTCGCGGGCGTGGCCGCGGACGGGAAAGCAGGTGAATTCATCGCGGCGGGCGCAGTACGGAATCGCAGGGCGAAAGTGGCGGCGATTCTAGCCGTGCGCCTGCGCCGTCAGTCGGATGCCGGCCCTGACGGAAACCCGTGTCCGGGCAAAGCCCGAAACATTGCGTTTCGGGAGCCGGCCGGGCGGGGCGCGCCGTGACAGCCGGTCGCAATCCGCATCGGCGGCGCGACGGACGGTGTGCGCCGCGACGCGAGCCTTCGGGCAGCATTCGGCCCCGTGCCGCGAGACGAATTTATCCGACCGCGACGCCGAAGGCCGATAGCTCCGATTCCGGACGCAACGGCCGTCAATCATTCAGGCGGCCGCGCAGCGCGACCGCCGAAGCCGAGTTCTCCGCCATGCCTGCGTTCCAGCCGCCGTCTCACTCCCTTCTGTATCGCTTCGTGGGCGCGGCAGCGCTTCTGGCCGGCCTGCTCGGCGGCTGCGCCAGTGCGCCGGAAGTCAGCTCGATGCCCGGCGGCTCGGGGCCGATCGACACCAGCCTGCTTGACGACGAGGACAGCGACGCCGCACCGGCCCCGGGTATCGCCGTACCCGTCGGCGCCGTGCCCAGCCTGTTTTCCGCCGCCGCGAGCGGCCGCGACGGCCTGCCCGCCGGCTGGTCGCCCTTCATCCTGCGGCCAGACAAGCGCCGCACCGAATACCGCCTGGTGCGCGCCAGCGTGCCGGGCAGCGACGGCAAGGCAAGCCAACGCAACGTCATCCACGCCCGCGCCAGCAGCGCCGCCAGCGGCCTCGAAGCGCCCTGCGCGATCGACCTCGCGCGCACGCCCTGGCTGAGCTGGGACTGGCGCGCCGACCGCCTCATCGACGCCGCCGACAACCGCCAGCGCGAGACCGACGACAGCCCGAGCCGCATCGTCCTCAGCTTCGACGGCGACCGCGCCCGGCTCTCGATGCGCGACCGCATCCTCTCGGAGCAGGCGCGGCTGTTCACCGGCCGCGAGCTGCCCTACGCCACGCTCATCTACATCCGCGAGAACCGGCTGCCCGTGGGCACCGTCATTCCCAACCGTATCACCGACCGCATCCGCATGCTGGTGGTCGAGAGCGGCAGCGGCGGCCTCGGCGAATGGCGCCATCACCGCCGCGACGTGCGCGCCGACTTCATCGCCGCCTTCGGCGAGGAGCCCGGCATGCTGCGCGCCGTCGGCCTGCTGACCGACAGCGACAACACCCGCAGCGACATCGACGCCTGGTACGGCGACCTCCAGTTCGCGGCGAAGTGACGCGCCGGCGGCAGCGCGCCCGCCCGCAGCGGCGCAAGCACCTCCGCGCCGCCGGCAACGCCCGCGCCCGCGACGACTCCTTGCGCGGTTGCGCATGCTCACGCGCTGTCATCCGCGCGTAGTCGTGGCGTCGCGGCGCTGACATTTGCCGCCCCCAATCTCCGGCCCGTTGTGATGACTGCGTGACCAGGAACGTCACGCGACTGCCCCGGAGGATTCATGCGCAAGGACCACTTCCCCTCGCCGCTCTCGCCGCTGGTCGACGCCTTCGGCGAAAGCCGGGGAACGATGCGCGACATCTCACGCAAGCTGATCGGCCAGACGCTCGACAGCGCCCGCGCGCGCCTGCCCCAGCCCAGCCAGTTCGGCGCCGCCCTCGGACACCGCCGCATGCTCAAGAAGCTCGCGCCCCAGGTGGCCAGCGGCTTCACGCTGAGCTTCGCGCGCGGCGAGAACGAGATCCGCGAAGCCCAGCGCCTGCGCTACAAGGTGTTTGCCGAGGAAATGGGCGCGAGCGTGCCGCGCAACTTCGACAGCGAAGGCCGCCCGATCGACCGCGACATGTTCGACAAGTACTGCGACCACCTGATCGTGCGCGACAACGCCACGCAGCAGGTGATCGGCACCTACCGCATCCTCCCGCCGCACGCCGCCAAGAAGATCGGCTGCTACTACAGCGAGAGCGAATTCTTCCTGACCCGCCTGCTGCCGATGCGTCACAACCTCGTGGAACTCGGCCGCTCCTGCGTGCATCAGGACTACCGCAACGGCGCGGTGATCATGCTGCTGTGGAAGGGCATTGCCGGCTACATGAAGGCCGGTGGCTACGAGCATCTGATCGGCTGCGCCAGCATCAGCATGCGCGACGGCGGCCACACCGCCGCCTCGCTGTGGAAGAAGCTCGAAGGCGGCCTCGCCGCGCCCGAGTACCACGTGTTCCCGCGCCTCGCGCTGCCGGTCGAGAAGCTGGATTCGTCGCTGGATGTGGAAGCGCCGCCGCTGGTGAAGGGCTATCTGCGCGTGGGCGCCGAGATCTGCGGCGCGCCGGCCTGGGATCCCGACTTCAACTCGGCGGACTTCCTGATGCTCATGTCGCTGTCGAAGATGAATCCTCGGTATCGGAAGCACTTCTTCGGCGATTGAGGTTGCGGGTGGTTCGGGCACGCGCGCCGGGCGGGGGTGGCGAGGGCGGGCCTTCACGATCGCGCCGGCTGCTGCGCAGCCGGTTCCCCGGGGTTCCTACGGAAGCGGCAGGCTCGCCACGCACGGCGTGGCTCGACCCTCGCGGCTCCGCCACGAGGGCAGACCTGCCCTTCCTCGTCACCCCGGGCGCGATCAAGGCGGCCCGCCCTCGCCACCCCCGCCCGGCGCGCTTGTGAACGTGTTGGGGATGATCGGGGCTTCGGTGAGCGAGGTGCCTGGTTGCAGAGAAAGCACCCTGCGTAGCGGGTGGACGCTTGGGCTCACTGGCTCACTGGCTCACTGGCTCACTGGCTCACTGGCTCACTGGCTCACTGGCTCACTGGCTCCCGCTGCGCCGCCTCGCCGTACACGCTCGGTGCAGCGATGCGCCTCCCGCACAGCCGGCTCATCGAGCAGCCCTGATCCCATCCCCCGAGCGGCGCGGGTCGATCCGCACCGACGGCCGCCGCCTCTTCAATGAGCGCGTGGCGGGCGGGGCCTCGGGGTCCGGGCCGCCTCGGGTGCGCCCGAAGCGACGAGGAAGGGCAGGTCTGCCCTCGTGGCGGAGCCGCGAGGGTCGAGCCACGCTGTGCGTGGCGAGCCTGCCGCTTCCGAAGGAGCTTCGGGGAACCGGCTGCACAGCAGCCGGCGCATCCGTGAAGGCCCCGACCCCGAGGCCCCGCCCGCCGCGCGCGGCGCCTGAAGAACAGCCCCACGAGCAACCCGCTCAGCTCATCCCACCCTCAAGCACCGCCACCGGCAGCTCGCACAGCAGCCGATCGATCGCCGGCAGCGCGCTCCCGCTCATCGCCACCTCGCGCGGCGCCGCGCCCTGCACCGTCGCCATCGCCCCGGGCAGCGCGCGTCGCCAGCGCATCCCCGCGAACGCCGAGGTCAGCCGCAGCCACGAGCTGTTGGGCGGCACCGCGCGCGACGGCCGCAGCGCGACCGCCACCAGCACCGCCCGCCCCGGCACGCCGCGAATGAAGGCCAGCGCCTGCGTCGCCGCCGGCCCGTCGATCTGGACCGGCACATAGCCGCCCTCGGCGAACACGTCAGGCAGCTTCGCGCGCAGCGCGAGCAGGTCGCGCAGCAGGCGCTGCTTGATCGACGGATCGGGCCAGTGCGCGAGGCCGGCGGCGCCGAGCATCGCCGCGCGCGCGTCCCAGTCGACGGGGCGGCGGTTGTCGGGATCGACGAGGCTGAAGTCCCAGCCGTCGGCGCCCTGGTAGAGGTCGGGCACGCCGGGGCAGGTGCAGCGCAGCGTGAGCTGCACGAGGCTGTTGATGACGCCGCCCGGCACGACGCTGGTAATGAATGCGGTCAGGTCGGCCAGGAAGGCTGCGCTGATGTCCGGGTCGAGCAGCGCCAGCGCGAAGTCGCGGCAGGCGTCCTCGTAGGCCGGCACGGGCGCGATCCAGCCCGTGCGCAGCTTGGCCTCGCGCAGCGCCTTCTCCTGCCAGCGCACGACACGCTCCGCAAACGCTTGCAGGCCGACGCGGTCGTCGGCAGCGAGGCCGGGCGGCCAGGCGCCGACGAGGGTCTGGTAGAGCATGTACTCGTCGCCGGCCGAGGGCGCGTCGGCGGCCTGGCTGGCGGGCACAAGGCCGGTCGCCGTGCTGTCGGCCGGCCGGTTGCCGCCGTTGGTGGCGAAGCCGCCTTTCAGATGCCGGTTCATGCCGCGCCAGCGCCCGACGGCCGTCTTCCAGTCGTTGGGGACCTCGCTCAGCATGGCCAGCCGGGCGCGCACGTCCTCGCCGCGCTTGTGGTCGTGGGTGGCGGTGGTGAGCATCGCGTGCGGCCAGCGCTCGGCGCGCGCCTGCATCGCGTGGTGGAAATCGTCGGGGCCGAGCGCGAATTCCTCCGGCTCGAAGCCCACGTCGTTGCGCGACAGCAGCCGGCCGAAGCGGTAGAGCGCCGTGTCCTCGATGGCCTTGGCGGCAAGCGGCGCGCTGAGCTGCTGGAAGCGGCGCAGCGCCTCGGCGAGCGGCGCGCGGGCGTCGGCATGCTCGCCGGCGCGGTGGGTCGAGGGCAGGCGCTCGTCGTCGGGCGCCCAGGCGGCGCGGCTCGCCCGCGTCGCGCTCGTCAGGCCGGTGGCGGTGCGCGCGGCGGGCGCGGTGCGGTCCTCGCGGCGCGGCGGCGGATCGCCGTCCGCGGGCGCGGCGGCGCCGGCATCATCGCCCGCGAGCCAGCCGGCCAGCGTTTCCAGCATCGCGTGTTCGCTCGGGCGCAGTTCGGCGCGCGCGGCGGCGGCGGCCTGGGCGAGCACCGCGCGGTCCTGCCTCGATGCCTCGCCCACCCGCGAATACACCCTGTACACCGGGAAGTGCAGCAGCAGCGCCCGCAGCGCGCGGGTGATCGCATGCGCGCTCCAGTCACGCGATTCATCGCGGCCGCGCGCATGCCGGTGCAACGCGCCCACCGTGCCCGCGAACTGCGCCGCGAAGCTCAGGTCGAGGATCTCGGCGCGGGCGCCGCGCTTTTCCTCGGCGAACTCCGGCCGCCCGGCGATGTCGCGCCAAAGCCGGGTGAGCGGCGCCTCGCCCTCGGGCGCATGCAGCAGCGCGGCCACCTCCGACATGAAGTCGTAGCCGCTGGTGCCGTCCACCGGCCAGTCGGGCATCGGCTCGCCGGGCGCGAGGATCTTCTCCACCACGAGCCAGGTGCGACCCTGCCCGCGACCGCCTGGCCGCTCGGCCACGCGCACATCCGACGACGCCAGCGCGGCCACGCCCGACGCCGGATGCGCTGCGTCGGCCTGTGCCATGCCGAGTTCGGCGCGCGCCTCGACTGCCTGCGTCCGCGCCTCGTCGCGCGCCTGCTCGGCGGCGTCGAGCGCCGCGCGCAAGCGCTTGCAATAGGCCGCCGGATCGGTCAGGCCGTCGATGTGGTCGATGCGCAGGCCGTCGATCAGCCCTTCGCGCACCAGCCGCAGGGGCAAGGCGTGCACGGCATCGAACACCTCTGGCCGCTCCATGCTCAGCGCGACCAGCGTGTTCACGTCGAAGAAGCGGCGCCAGTTGATCTCGTCGGCGGCGGTGCGCCACCAGGCAAGCCGCCAGGGCTGGGCGTCGAGCAGGTCCATCCACGCCGCGCGCTTCTGCGGCGAGCCGTCCGGCCCGCCCCAGGCCGCGAGGCCGCGCTCGACGGTGGCGCGCAGTTCCTCGTCGACGAGGGCATCGGCGAGCGCGCGGCGCGCGGCATCGAAGGCGGCCGCCACACGCGCGGGCAGCGGATCGTCGGCCCAGGCCGGATCGAGTCCGCGCGCGGCGGTCCGGGGTGCGGCGCCGGAGGCCGCGGCCATGCCGCGCGTGCCCGCGCCGCGCGCTGGCAGAAAGGCATCCGCGCCCTGCGACGGCAGACCCGCATCTTCGGCACGCTCCAGCGCCAGCTCGTGCTGCGCATGCGCGATGCCGAGCGGCGCGTCGTCGTCGGCGAGGTCGGCCGCGTCGTCGAAGGCATCGGCCAGCGCCGCGAGCCGGGTCGTCAGGTGCGGCGCGCCGGGCACCGAGCGCAGCAGCGCGCCATAGCTGCCGAAGCCGACCGGAAAGCGGTTGTCGAAATAGCCGACGAACAGCTCGCCGGTCGCCGCGTCGAGCTTGAGGGCCAGTTCGCCGGCCGCCACCACCGCGCCTACCTGCCGCCCGAGCACCGGCAGCAGCAGCCGGCCGCGCAGCAGCGGGTCGGGTGACTGCCAGTCGATGTCGAACCAGTGCGCATGCCGGCTCGCCTCGCCGAAGCGCAGCACGTCCATCCACCAGGCGTTGTGCTCGCCGGTCGCCATGTGGTTGGGGACGATGTCGAGCACCAGTCCCATGCCGCGCGCGGCCAACCCGGCGCAGAGGCGGCGCAGGCCGTCCTCGCCGCCGAGTTCGGGGTTGATGCGCGTCGGGTCGGTCTGGTCGTAGCCGTGCGGCGAGCCGGGCACGGCCGCGCACACCGGCGAGGCGTAGAGATGGCTGATGCCGAGCGCGGCCCAGTCGTCAAGGCGCGCATGCGCATCGTCGAAGGTGAAGCTGGCGTGGAATTGCAGGCGCAGCGTGGCGCGCGGCAGGCTCATTTCGGCAGCTCCGCCTGGCGCACCTCGCGCATCACGGCCGCAAGGCCGGGCTGGGTGGCGCTCGGGTTCCAGGCGCCCTTGAGCGGCAGCACCAGCTGGCGCGCGCGGGCGGCGGTGAGCACGTTCAGACGCGCGGCGGCGTCGGGCGTGTCGAGCAGGCTGCCGCAGCTCACCGGCAGGCGGCGGCGCCAGTTGGGATGCTCGTCAACGGTACCTGGCAGGTTGGCCTGCTCGACGAGGCCAAGCAGATCCTCGGCCTGCACGACGGCGAGCGCGCAGCCCGATCGGCCGACGCGGTCGAAGGCCATGTCGGCGGGCGGCACCGCGAGGCCGCTGGCGTCGAGCGCGGGCGGTTCGGTGATGAGGGTGCGGTCGATCGCGCGCTCGGCGCGCTGGCGCTCGATGTCGGCCGGCGTGCCGATGCCGAGCTTCTCGCGCCAGTCGATGTCGCGTCCGGCCCACCAGCCGGCCACGGTCGGCAGATCGTGCGTGCTGGTGAGCGCCACCGCGCCGCGCGGCCAGCGCTCGGGGTCGGCGAAGCCGCCGCCGTCCTGCGCCGTCTCGCGCTCGAACCACAGCACCTTCATGCCGGCGATGCCGTGGTCGGCCAGCGCCTCGCGCAGACCGGCCGGCACGGTGCCGAGGTCTTCGCCGATGACGATGGCGCGATTGCGCCAGCTTTCCAGCACCACCAGCCGCAGCAGGTCGTCGAAGGGCATCTGGAGATAGGCGCCACCGCCGTCGGGCGGCGACAGCCACAGCCGGCGCAGCCCCAGCACATGGTCGATGCGGATGCCGCCGCTCGCGCGCATGACGGCGCGCAGCATGTCGATGAAGGCGCGATAGCCGCTCGCCGCCAGCGCCGCCGGCGAATACGTCGCCAGCCCCCAAGCCTGGCCGAGCGGATTGAGCAGATCGGGCGGCGCGCCCACCGACAGCCCGTGCAGCACCACGCCCTGGTGGCTCCAGGCCTCGCTGCCGCCAGGGTCCATGCCGACGGCCAGATCGCCGATCAGCCCCACGCCCATGCCCGCGCCGCGCGCCGCCGCCTGGGCGCCCGCCAGCCCGCAGGCCGCCAGCCATTGCAGGAAAAGGTGGAAACCGATCTCCGCTTCATTGGCCCTGGCGAACTCGGCCACCGCCGGCGAGGCCGGATCGCGGTACTCGGCCGGCCAGTCATGGAAGCCGCCGGTCTTCGGGCCGAGCAGGCGGCGGAAGTGGGCATGCAGTGCCTCGAAGCAGGCATGGCGCAGCAGCGGCTGGCCGCCATCGTCGAGAAAGGCGATGAAGTTGTCGGCCAGCGGCTGGTCGGCGGCGGCGCGCGCCTGCGGCCGGCCCTCGCTGAAGATGAACGTGTCCTCGTACAGCCGGCGCTGGCAGCCGAGCCTCACCTCGGCCACGCCCGGCCAGTCGATGAGCTGGGCCGCCTCCAGTCGCGCCGCCAGCTCGGCCACGCCCGCGAGCCGCTTGGCCTCGCGCACGCGCTCGCGGCCGAACACCAGCGCCGCGTCGGCATGCAGCACGTTGAGCCAGCGCCGGCTCGACGGCGAATACGGGCTGCACCGCGCCGGGTCGGCCGCGAACAGCGCGTGCGCCGGACTGACGGCCAGCGCCTGCGCGCCCTGGCGGCCGGCATGCTCGGCCACGCAGGCCAGGGCCGCGAAGCCGCCCGCCCCCACCAGCTCGCCGCGCGCGTCGGCACGCAGCGAATGCAGCTGCACCGCGAGGCCCCACCAGCGCTCGCCCGGCGCGTCGGCGCAGGCATCGTCGAGGGTCCAGGCGCGCTGGGGCGCGACCGCCACCACCGTCTGCACGCCGTCATGCTCGATGCGGTGATAACCCGGCACGCCAACGGCCGGAATGCGCAGCCAGCCGCCGGGCAGCGCCTCGATCGCGCAGTCGTAGCCGCGCCCGTCCTCGAGCGTGAGCCGGGCCGGGCCGGCGCCGTCGGGATGACCGCGCCAGACCACCGCCTCGCCCACGCGCGCCGTCACGAGCGGCGCATGCGCGGGGTGGCCGAAGGCATGCAGCCGGTCGGCGCTCTCGGCGACGCGCGCGGGCGTGTCGGCCTCGAAGCCGAGCGCGGACAGCAGCGCGCGCAGCGTGTCGGCCGGCACGGTCTGGGGCTGGCCGTAGGCATCGATCCATTCGGGCGCGATGCCGCAGTCGCGCGCGAGCCGGGCGAGGTCGGGCGGCAGGGACATCGCGCCGCGATCGTCAGGGCCGGCGACCAGATGGCCGAGCGCGGCGCCGGGTGGCAGCGCGGGCGTGGTGTGAAGATCGGCGACGGAAGGGGCGCGGGGCTGGGCGTCGGTCATGGCGATTCCGGTTCGGTCGGCGGGAGAGGCATGCCTGCGTGCGCGCTCGGCGTCACGGCGCCGCCGGGGCGGTGCCGTCGTCGGCGGCGCGGGCGGCCAATGCGCCGCCGGCGCCGCCCTGACCGGTCGCGTCGGCATTGACGGGATCGGTCGCGGCGGCTTCGGCCAGGTCCGCCTCGGCGCCGAGCGTCACGCGGGCGGCGGTCGCGTCGCCGTCGAGCCAGACCAGCGTCGTATGACCGGGCAGGCCGTCGAAGGCGAGATCGGCCGAGGCCTCGGCACGCGCACCACCCCGCCACAGCAGCCCTCCGGCCGGGATGGCGACCGCGAGCGGTTCGGCACCGAGGTTGCAGGCAATCGTCAGCAGCCTGCCATCGCCCAGTCGCCAGCGCGCGACGGTTGCATCCGGAGACAGCACCTCGGCGCCGGCGCTGCGCGCGCCGGGAATGCGCGGCGCGATCTCGGCCGCGCGCAGGGCCAGCAGCTCGCGGTAGAAGGCGCGCCAGTCGTCGGCATCGTCGGGCGCTTCGGGCACCGAGGCCTCGAAGGTGGATTTCGCGTTCGGGTCCGGAATGCGCTCGCGCCGCGCCGGGTCGGCAAACGCGGCGAACCTGGCGAACTCACGCCGCCGCCCTTCGCGCACCGCCGTGGCCAGCTCGGGCGCGGCAAAGCTCGTGAAGAACAGGAAGGGCGTGCGCGTGCCCATCTCCTCGCCCATGAACACCAGCGGGATGAAGGGCGCGAGCAGTTGCAGCCCGATCGCGGCGCGCAGCGCGGCCGGCTCGCACAGCGTGACGAGGCGGTCGCCGAAGGCGCGGTTGCCGATCTGGTCGTGGTTCTGGAGCGCGAACACGAAGGCCGTCGTGGGCAGATGGCCGCCCGGCGTGCCGCGCGGCGCGCCGCCCGCGTGGGCGCTCGGCTCGCCCTGGTAGATGAAGCCCTCGGCCAGCCCGCGCGCCAGATGCTCGGCGGGGCGATCGGCGAAGTCTTCGTAGTAGCCCTCGCGCTCGCCGGTGAGGATGCAGTGGATGGCGTGATGCAGGTCGTCGCACCACTGGGCGTCGAAGTCGCGTTCGAGCGGGGCGGCCTCGTTGCGCTCGTTCTCGATCACGAGATGCACCTGGCGGCCGGGCGTGGCCACTTCCACCGCCTCGCGCGCGGCGGCGGCCATCTCGTCGAGCCAGTCGGCTTCGGGGATGGCGTGCACCGCGTCGAAGCGGATGCCGTCGACGCGGTACTCGACCAGCCATTGCAGCACGCAGGCGCTGAAGAAGCCGCGCACCTCGGGCCGGCGGAAGTCGATCGCGCCGCCCCAGGGCGTCTGCAGGTCGTCGCGGAAGAAGTCGGGCGCGTAGGCGCCGAGATAGTTGCCGTCCGGCCCGAAGTGGTTGCAGACGACGTCGAGCATGACCATGAGGCCGAGGCCGTGGGCCGCGTCGATCAGCGCCTTGAGGTCGGCCGGGCTGCCGTAGGCGGCGTCGGGCGCGAACGGGAGCACGCCGTCATAGCCCCAGTTCCAGGGGCCGGCGAAGTCGGCCACCGGCATCAGCTCGATGCAGGTGAAGCCGAGCGCCGCCAGTTCGGGCAGGCGGTCGGCCACGCCGGCAAAGCCGCCGCACAGGCCGGCATGCACTTCGTAGATGACGGCCTCGTGCCACGGCCGGCCGGGCCAGTCGGGATGGCGCCAGTCGAAGTCGGGCGCGACGACGAGGCTCGCGTCGTGCACGTCGCCGGCCTGGGCGCGCGAGGCCGGATCGGGCACGAGCAGGCCGGGCTGAAGCCCGTCGCCGAGGCGGAAGCGATAGCGCATGCCGGCGCCGCCCGTCACCGTCACCGAGAACACGCCGCGCTCGTCGCGCGTCATCGGCTCGGGCGGGCGGCCGTCGATGCACAGGTCCACGCGCGTGCAGGCCGGCGCCCAGAGGCGGAAGCCGGTCGCGCCGCCGTCGGTGCGCGCGCCCCAGGCCGGCTCGACGGCGCGCTCGATCTCGGCGATGACGCGGGCCTCGGCGGGCGTGGGCGGCTCGGGAGCCGGCGACGCGGCGTCGGCGGGCGACGGGGCGGGGCCGGGCGGCGGATCGCCGGCGCCGGGCGCCGGAGGGCGGTGCGGAGTCATCGGATCACCTCGGGGACGAGCGTGGCGACCAGCAGCGCGGAGGCGTGCCGGGCGAGTTCGTAGGCGCGGCCGCCGGTCGCGGCCACCACGGGATCGACGGGCGCGAGCCGCGCCGCCGGCCGCGACGGATGGGCGCTGTCGAGCGCGATCTCCCAGTCCACGTCGGGCGCGGGCAGGCGGAAGGCGAGCGGCTCGGGCGAGCTGTTGAGCAGCAGCAGCGTGAGGTCGATGCGCCCGTCGGGCAGCGCGACCGCGCGCCGCAGCCCGAGCGCCCTGCCCTCGGGGTTGTTCCAGTCGTCCACGCTCAGGCCGCCGCCGCGCTCGTCGAACCAGGCGATGTCCGGCAGGCCGGGCGCGAGCTGGGTGCGCGCATGCAGGAACTGGCGCGCGCGCAGCGACGGATGCGCTTGGCGCAGCTCGATCAGCCGCGCCACATAGCGCGTGAGCGCACGGCCCGCGGGCGTCTGCGCGAGCGACCAGTCCACCCAGGAAATCTCGTTGTCCTGGCAGTAGGCGTTGTTGTTGCCTCGCTGGCTGCGGCCGAACTCGTCGCCCGCGAGCAGCATCGGCGTGCCGAGGGCGCAGAACACGGTCATGAGCATCGCGCGCTTGATGGCCTCGCGCCGGCGCGCGATGACGTCGAAGGCCTCGCGCCGCACGTCCCAGATGTCGTCGTCCTGGCCGGCGGCGGGCGCAGGGCGCTCGGGCAGCACGGGCATCGGCCGGTCGAAAGCCTCGGGCGCGCGGTTGATGGCGGCAAGCGAGGGGCGCAGCACCGTCACCGCGCCGAGCGGCAGGTCGGTGGCGGACGCGCGGGAGGCCGGCACGGGCGTGGCGGCCAGCGCCGACACGTTGGCGAGCAGCGCGCCGGGAATACCGCCCATCACCCGCGCGAAACCCGTGAGCGCCAGTGCCGGCGCGCTCGCGCCGCGCCCCGTGCCGGCGGGATCGGCCAGCCTCGGCCCCGGCATGCCGGCCGCATCGGCCGCCACACCGGCTTCACCGGCATGCGTGCCGTCAGGCGGCTCGCCCGCCACCGCCACGTCGCGCGCGCCGAAGCGGCGCAGGTACTCGTGCTCGGGCTCGCCGCTGCCGAGCGAGATCGCCACGCCCTCGAAGCCCCAGTTGGCCGAGCAGTTGTCGCCGTGGCCGTCGCGGTTGTCCTCGCCGTTGGCCTCGTTGTGCTTGTGGGCGTGGCTCACGAGGTCGTGCAGCGTGAAGCCGTCGTGCGAGGCGATGTAGTTGATGCTGGCCCAGGGCCGGCGCAGGCGGCGGTCCAGCAGGTCGCCCGAGCCGGCGAGGCGCGCGGCAAGCTCGGGCCGCTGGCTGCCGTCGCCGCGCCAGTAGCGCCGCAGGCTGTCGCGGAAGCGGTCGTTCCATTCGGCAAAGCCCGGCGGCAGGTTGCCGAGCTGATAGCCGCCCGGCCCCACATCCCAGGGCTCGGCAATCATCTTGATGCCGGCCAGTACCGGGTCCTGGCGGATCGCGTCGAAGAAGCCGGCGCCGGGGTCGTAGCCGTGGGCTTCGCGGCCGAGCGTCGTGCACAGGTCGAAGCGGAAGCCGTCCACATGAAAGCTCTCGACCCAGTAGCGCAGCGAGTCGAGCACCATCTGGAGCACGCGCGGATGTGCGAGGTTGAAGGCGTTGCCGCAGCCGGTGTCGTTCTCGTAGTAGCGGCGGTCGGGCGCGAGGCGGTAGTAGCTCGCGTTGTCGAGGCCGCGCCAGCTCAGCGTCGGCCCCAGTTCGCTGCCCTCGCAGCTGTGGTTGAACACCACGTCGAGGATCACCTCGATGCCCGCCGCGTGCAGCCGCCGGATCGCAATGCGCAGTTCGTCGGGCGAGGTGTCGCTGAGGTAGCGCGGCTCGGGCGCGAAGAAGCCGAGCGTGTTGTAGCCCCAGTAGTTCTTCAGCCCTTTCTCGACCAGGAAGCGGTCGTGCACGAAGGCATGCACCGGCATCAGCTCGACGGCGGTGATGCCGAGCCGGCGCAGGTGGTCGATGACGCGCGGATCGCCGAGCGCCGCGAAGCTGCCGCGCTCGTCGGCGCGAATCTCGTCGCGCAGCATCGTGAAGCCGCGCGGATGCAGCTCGTAGATGACGGTGTCGCTCCACGGCGTCTCGGGCCGACGATCGTTGCCCCAGTGGAAGCTGTCGTCGGTCACGACGGCCTTGGGCATGGCGGGCGCGCTGTCGCGACGGTCCATGCTGAGGTCGCCGCGCGGCGAGTTGACGCGATAGGCGAACAGCACGTCCGACCAGCGCAGCGTGCCCGCGAGCCGGCGCGCATAGGGGTCGAGCAGCAGCTTGCTCGGGTTGAAGCGCTGGCCGTTGGCCGGGTCGTAGGCGCCCCAGGCGCGATAGCCGTACACGAGGCCGGGCCGGGCGTCGGGCAGATAGCCGTGCCAGACCTCGTCGGTGCATTCGGGCAGCGTGCGCGTGGCGATCTGGCGCCGGCCCGACGGATCGAACAGGCAGAGATCGATGCGCTCGGCATTCGCCGAGAACACCGCGAAGTTGATGCCCAGCCCGTCCGAATGCGCGCCGAGCGGCCAGGGCTTGCCCGGCAGCAGGCGGTCGGGGATCAGCAGCATCCGGCATGGCCTCCCGTCGCGCGCGAGGCGCGTGTGCGATCCGCCGGGCCGTCGTGCGGCGCGGCGCGCGATGCGGTGGCCGCGCCGCGCGCGAGCCGACCGCCCCTCATTCCGGCGCCCTCAGCACCAGCCCGCCGAGCGGCGGCAGCGTGAGCACGAGCGATTGCGCTTCGCCGTGCGAGGGCCGGTCCTCCGCCGGCACCGCCCCGCCGTTGCCGAGGTTGCCGCCACCGTAGCAGGCGGCGTCGCTGTTGAGTACCTCGGTCCATTCCCCAGGCAGCGGCACGCCGATGCGGTAGCCATGGCGCGGCAGCGGCGTGAAGTTGAGCACCACCAGCACCACCCGCCCCTGCGTGCCGACCGGCTTGCGCAGGAAGGCGAACACCGAGTTCTCGCGGTCGTCGGCGATCACCCACTGGAAGCCGCGCGGATCGGCGTCGCCGGTGTGCAGCGCGGGTTCGTCCACGTACAGCCGGTTGAGGTCGCGCAGCAGTTGCTGGGCGCCGCGATGCAGCGGGTTTTCGAGCAGCCACCAGTCGAGTTCGCCGTCGTGGTTCCACTCGCGCCACTGGGCGATCTCGCCGCCCATGAACAGCAGCTTCTTGCCCGGATGCGTCCACATGAAGGTGTACGCGGCACGCAGGTTTGCGAGCTTCTGCCAGTCGTCCGCGCCCGGCATGCGGCCGACGATCGAACGCTTGCCGTGCACCACCTCGTCATGCGAGAGCGGCAGCATGAAATGCTCGCTGAAGGCATACACGAGGCCGAAGGTGAGCTTGTTGCCATGCCAGCCGCGCCACAGCGGGTCTTCGCCGAAGTAGCTCAGGCTGTCGTGCATCCAGCCCATGTTCCACTTGAAGTCGAAGCCCAGGCCGCCGGCCGCCGTCGATTGCGTGACGCCCGGCCAGGCGGTCGATTCCTCGGCGATGGTGATGGCGCCCGACGCCAGCGCATGTACGGCGTCGTTCATCTCGCGCAGGAAGGCGATGGCCTCGAGGTTCTCGCGGCCGCCATGCACATTGGGCAGCCATTCGCCGGGGGCGCGGCTGTAGTCGCGGTAGAGCATCGAGGCGACGGCATCGACGCGCAGGCCGTCGATGTGGAAATGCTCCAGCCAGTGCAGCGCGCTGGCGATCAGGAAGCCGCGCACCTCGTGCCGGCCGAAGTTGTAGATGAGCGTGTTCCAGTCCTTGTGGAAGCCTTCGCGCGGGTCTTCATGCTCGTAGAGCGCGGTGCCGTCGAAGCGCGCGAGGCCGTGGGCATCGCTCGGAAAGTGCGCCGGCACCCAGTCCACGATCACGCCCAGCCCGGCGCGGTGGCAGGCATCGACGAAGGCCGCGAAATCCTCCGGCGCGCCGTAGCGCGCCGTGGGCGCGAACAGCCCGAGCGGCTGATAGCCCCAGCTCCCGCCGAACGGGTGCTCCATCACCGGCAGCAGCTCGATGTGGGTGAACTCCAGCCCGCGCACATAGGGCACGAGTTCAGTAGCGAGCCGGCGCCAGTCGGGCGACTCGCCGTCGGGCCGGCGCCAGGAGCCGGGATGCAGCTCGTACACGCTGATGGGCGCGTCGTGGCGCTGGTGGGCGGCGCGATGGGCCATCCAGTCGTCGTCGGTCCAGGTGAAATCAGCCTGCTCGGGAACGATGCTGGCCGTGCCCGGCGCCGGCTCGAAGCGCTGGGCGACCGGGTCGGCCTTGAGCGGCAGCAGGTTGCCGTGGATGTCCTCCAGCTCGTACTTGTAGAGCGCGCCGGCCTCGACGCCGGCGATGAAGGTTTCCCAGATGCCGCCGCTGCGCGTGGTCATCACGTTGGCGCGGCCGTCCCACTGGTTGAAGCCGCCGACCACGCTCACGCGGCGCGCATTCGGCGCCCAGACCGCGAAGCGCGTGCCGATGCTGCCGTTGGGCGCGGTGACGACATGCGCGCCGAGCGCGTCGGCAAGGCGGCGGTGGCGGCCTTCGTTGATGAGGTAGAGGTCGAGGTCGCCGAGGCGGGTGAGGTCGGGCACGACGGCGGCGGACCGCGACGCGCCGTCGCCCGGGCGAGGCGTGTCGCCGTCGGGCGGCTGGGATTCGCGGTGGCTGACGGGCGTGTCGCCCGCGTCCACGGCGATGTCGTCGGCGGCCGAGTGCGCGGTGCGCTGGGCGCCGCCGCTCTGCTGGGCGGCGATGCGGGCGGTGTCGTCGTCGATGGGCCGGGCGGTGGCGTCGGGCGCGTCGGAGCCGTCGGCGCGCTTGCGCGTCGGGGTGGCGGTCGTCATCGGGTCACTCCCTGGTGAGACGCGCGAGCACGTCGTCGGCGATCGCCGCGAAGCCCCGCAGCGGAATGGCGAGCCAGTCGGGCCGGTTCGCGGCCTCGTAGCAGATTTCGTAGCCGGCCTTTTCCAGCAGGAAGAGGTCGAGCAGCGCAATGTCGGCCGCCGGGTCGCGCGGCGGGATGGCGCGGGCGGCGGTACCGGCCCTGACGCGCGACTGGGGCGACTGCGGCGCGTCGGCAACCGGCGCGGCAGCCTCGGCGGCCGAGGCGTCGATGCCCTCCTCCACCGCCTCGCCGGCATCTGCCGCATCGCTGGCGCGGGCGGCTTCCTCCGCCGCGCGCGCCGCCTCGGCCTGCGCATGCATCGCCTGCCGCAGCGAATGCCGGTAGGCCGCGACGAACGCGCTCTGCGACGCGGGCAGGAAGCCGTCGAGGATGCGCTGCTTGCGCTCGCAGGCGCTGGCGCTCATGTCGCCGGGGCCGCCGCGCGCGGCCATGCGCGCCACGTAGTCGAAGCTGCGCAGCAGGCCCGCCACATCGCGCCACGGACTGAGCTTGGCGCGGCGCTCGGCCAGCGGCTTGAGCGGCTCGCCCTCGAAGTCGATGAAATAGGCATCGTCCTGGGACACGAGGATCTGCCCCAGATGCAGATCGCCATGGATGCGCGTGCGCAGCGTGCCGACGCCCGCCGCCGCCAGCTTCGGCAGCGCCGCGAGCACCGCCTTGCGTCGCGCCAGCAGCGCGCGCGCCACCTCGGTCTCGGGCAGCTCGCCGTCGCAGGCGCCGATGCCTGTGCCGGCCGCAGGCAGCGTGCCGCCCGAGCGCGCGCCCTCGGCCACGCCGCCGTACACCGCATCGAGCGCGTTGAAGGCGGCTTCGATCTGCACCTTTGCCGCCTCGGCCCAGGCCTTGGTGTCGGCCGCCGTCGCCACCTCGGGCGCGAAGGCCGCGTCGTCGCAGGGCATCGCGAGCACCGCATGCAGCTCGCCCAGCCGCTGGCCGAGCCGCGCCGCCGAGCGCGCGAAGCCGTCGGGCTGGCCGCTCTCCTCGCGCGCCAGCCGCGCGGCCGGGTCGTCGTCGAGGCCGCCGTCGGCCGGCGTCATCGCCACCTGCTGCATCACCGTGTCGAGCCGCGCTAGCGTCCATTGCCAGGCGTCGCCCTGGTTGTGCATGAAGCCCTGCACCACGATCAGCGTGCAGGGCGTGCCGTCGGCGGCAAAGCGCGTCACCTCGCCCAGCATCGGCGCGATGTTGCGAAAGCCGCGCTCGGTCAGCACCCGGCCCATCTCGGCCTCGGGATGCACGCCGCAGCCCACGCGGCGGATGAGCTTGACCATCGCCACATCGCCCACGACGAGCGAGCTGTTGGACTGCTCGGCCGCCAGATGCCGCACCTCGGCGCTGCGGTCGAGCGCGAGGCTGTCGATCATCGACGTGGGGATGAAGCGGATCTGTCCGTCGGCCGTGTCGATGGCGCGGCGCGCGCGCAAGCCCTCCATCACCGCATGACCGAAGAAGGGCAGCGTGAAGCCGTCGGTGAGCGTGCCCACCTGGCGCCCGCGCCGGATGCGCGCGAGCGCGAGCTGCATCGGCAGCGGCGAGCCGGTGTCGACCGCCTCCTCGGGCACGGCGCCGAGCGGCAGCGTGTAGCGAGCGAGCGTCTTGGCGGTCTTCACCTCCAGCTCGGCCAGCACCAGCGGCTGCTTCGGCTCGCCGATGGACGCGAGCGACACGATGCTCACCTTGTCGATCTTCTCGTCCTTGGCCGCGAACCAGCGCCGCTTTGCCAGCCAGCCCGGCAGCGCGTCGGCCTCCAGCGGCTTGCGCACCGCCGCGTCGGCCAGTTCGGTGATGGACTTGCGCACCACCACCGTCACGAGGTCGGGCAGCGGCTCGGGCGCGGGCACATGCCAGTTGGGCATGCGCGCCTTGTCGGCCAGCACGAACCAGTAGAAGCCGTAGGGCGGCAGCGTGAGCAGATAAGGAAGCTGCCCGATCGGCGGGAAGGCCGAGCCGCCGATCATTTCCACCATCACGCGGCCCTGGTACTCGCTCAGGTCGAGTTCGACCGCCTGCGACGCGCGCGACACATTGGCCACGCACAGCAGCGTCTCGTCCTCGAAGCGGCGCACATAGGCGAGCACCTTGCGGTTGGTGGGGTAGAGCATCTTCAGCTCGCCCCGGCTGAAGGCGCGATGCTGCTTGCGCACGCCGAGCATGCGGCGCATCCAGTTGAGCGGCGAATGCGGATCGGCATGCTGGGCCTCGACGTTCACGGCCTGGAAGCCCCAGATCGGATCCATGATCGGCGGGCTCACGAGCCGGGCCGGATCGGCGCGCGAGAAGCCGCCGTTGCGATCGGGCGACCATTGCATCGGCGTGCGCACGCCGTCGCGGTCGCCCAGGTGAATGTTGTCGCCCATGCCGATCTCGTCGCCGTAGTACAGCACCGGCGTGCCCGGCATCGACAGCAGCAGGCTGTTCATCAGCTCGATGCGGCGGCGGTCGCGCTGCATCAGCGGCGCCAGGCGCCGGCGGATACCGAGATTGATGCGCGCGCGCTGGTCGGCCGCGTAGGTCTCCCACAGGTAGTCGCGCTCGCGGTCGGTCACCATCTCCAGCGTCAGCTCGTCGTGGTTGCGCAGGAAGATGGCCCACTGGCAGTTGGCCGGAATTTCGGGCGTCTGGCGAAGGATGTCGGTGATCGGGAAGCGGTCTTCCTGCGCGATCGCCATGTACATGCGCGGCATGAGCGGGAAGTGGAAGGCCATGTGGCATTCGTCGCCCACGGTGGCGCCGCTGGCCTCGTCGCGCCGGCCGCCGAAGTACTGCTGGGTGTCCTCCGGCCACTGGTTGGCCTCGGCCAGCAGCATGCGGCCCGGATAGCTGCGGTCCACCTCGGCGCGCAGCGCCTTGAGGATGGCGTGGGTCTCGGGCAGGTTCTCGTTGTTGGTGCCCTCGCGCTCGACGAGATAGGGCACGGCGTCGAGCCGCAGGCCGTCAACCCCGGCCGCGAACCAGAAGCGCATCACGCCCAGCACCGCCTCGACCACGCGCGGGTTGTCGAAGTTGAGGTCGGGCTGGTGGCTGTAGAAGCGGTGCCAGAAATACGCCTTCGCGACCGGGTCCCAGGTCCAGTTGGACGCCTCGGTGTCGCAGAAGATCACGCGCGTGCCCGAGTAGGCCTGGTCGTTGTCGCTCCAGACGTAGAAGTTGCGCGCCGCGCTGCCCGCCTTGGCCGCCCGCGCGCGCTGGAACCACGGGTGCTGGTCGCTCGTGTGGTTGATGACCAGCTCGGTGATGACGCGCAGGCCGCGCGCATGCGCCTCGTGGATGAAGCGGCGCACGTCGGCGAGCTTGCCGTAGTCGGGATGGACGTCGCGGTACTCGCTGATGTCGTAGCCGTCATCGCGGCGCGGCGACGGATAGAAGGGCAGCAGCCAGATGGCGGTGACGCCGAGCGAGGCGATGTAGTCGAGCCGCGCGATCAGCCCCGCGAAGTCGCCGACGCCGTCGTTGTTGGCGTCGAAGAAGGACTTGACGTGGAGCTGGTAGATGACCGCGTCCTTGTACCAGAGCGGGTCGGCGGCGGTGGCGGCGCCGGGCACGACGGTGGCGTCGGAAGCTGCGATGGCCGGGGCGCGGGTGGCGGGCGGGTCGGACTGGCGCAGCGCGGCGGCAGGCGGCGGGCGGTGGTCGTGCAGGCGGTCCATGCAGCGTCCCTCGGATGTTGGCGGCGAGGGGGTATTGGGCTGCGGACAGTGGTTGGCGGGATAGCGCTGGGGGGCGCGTGGGGGTGTGGGAGTGGGCTGACAGCGCGGGTTTCGCGGGATTCACCGGAGGAATGAAGTCGCCCCGGAGGGCGAATTGGGTGGATACCGCGAATGAAAGGCCAAAGATGTTGGCAAGGCTTCAATGGAGTCACGCCGTCTGGAGTGAATTCAGCCGGCATCATGCTGACGCTGGGCGGCACCACGTTCACGCTTCAACGAAGTCACTCCATTTGGAGTGACTTCAGCCCATTGTCTTTCGGTAATCCGTCAATCCACCACGTGCTTCAACGAAGTCACTCCATTCGGAGTGAATTCAGCTGTCTGCCGAGCAGGCCCGCGATTACCTCGCCCTGCGGCTTCAGCGAAGTCACTCCATTCGGAGTGAATTCAGCGCCGCGCTCGCGACTGCCGCCGTTCTCGTTTACAAGCTTCAACGAATTCACTCCATTCGGAGTGAATTCAGCTGTGTGCCTTTTCGAGGTCGCCCAGCACCTTGGTCCGGCTTCAACGAAGTCACTCCATTCGGAGTGAATTCAGCCCCGGCGAGGCGCGATTGCAGCCCGGCGAGACGCACGCTTGAACGAAGTCACTCCATTTGGAGTGAATTCAGCCGCGCCGGCTCAAGCACTGGGACAACGTGCGCAAGGCTTCAACGAAGTCACTCCATTCGGAGTGACTTCAGCTGCGGCAATCACGTCTGTGCCACCGACCCCATCGCAGCTTCAACGAAGTCACTCCATTCGGAGTGAATTCAGCGCATGCGGGCGTACCTGAGCGTCGATCGACGCGAGCTTCAACGAAGTCACTCCATTTGGAGTGAATTCAGCCCCGATCGCGTTCCTAGCTTTCCTGCCTGGGCTGGTGCTTCAACGAAGTCACTCCATTTGGAGTGAATTCAGCACGAGGTGCTCACGCGGCAGGACCGCAATCACCAGCTTCAACGAAGTCACTCCATTTGGAGTGACTTCAGCGCCGCGCCAGACCCACAGCACCCGGCCGATGATTGTGCTTCAACGAATTCACTCCATTTGGAGTGAATTCAGCAAATCGACGACCTCGTGCTGCTGCTCGAAACCCTGCTTCAACGAAGTCACTCCATTCAGAGTGAATTCAGCTCGTGGGCGTGGTGAAGCAGACCAACGCATGGACGCTTCAACGAAGTCACTCCATTCAGAGTGAATTCAGCCTCGCGCAACTGGGGCACCTCGTCGCGCATGCTGTTGCTTCAACGAATTCACTCCATTCGGAGTGAATTCAGCGAGCGATGCGCGCGCGTGTGGGCATCGCTGCCGGGCTTCAACGAAGTCACTCCATTCGGAGTGAATTCAGCCGCTCGACCTGCTACGCGTCCACCACCAGCGCATTGCTTCAACGAAGTCACTCCATTCGGAGTGAATTCAGCGTTGGCCGAGTCGCGCGTGACGCACAGCCGGTACGTGCTTCAACGAAGTCACTCCATTCGGAGTGAATTCAGCGACGCGACAACGGAGATGTCGAGGTACGTCGCCGGGCTTCAACGAAGTCACTCCATTCGGAGTGAATTCAGCTCGGCCCATTCGGTCGCGTCGTCGTTCGCGACGCGGCTTCAACGAAGTCACTCCATTCGGAGTGAATTCAGCCGCGGTGATCGACACCGAGCGCGGCAGCTCGACCCTCGCTTCAACGAAGTCACTCCATTCGGAGTGAATTCAGCTCGTCGGTGGTGTTGGCACCCATGCGGGCCTCCATGCTTCAACGAAGTCACTCCATTCGGAGTGAATTCAGCTCCTCACTTGCAACCACCTGATTCCCCGACGGTTTTCGCGCCACTTGCGCGAACCGCCGGGTATCGGGGCTGCGGAGCCATCGCGGCCGCCGTCACCCGGCCGCATTTCCCTTTGAAATCAGCTTGTTAAAGAGCGCGCGAACCTACTAGAGAACTGCCGTTCACTTGGGGTTCGCGCAAAACAGCCCGAGGCCGTAGTGCCGCCCGCGCCCGAGCACGAGCGGCCCGCGCACCGGCTCCCGAAAGCGCAGCCGCAGGTGATACAGGATCAGGCTGCGCGCCTGCCAGCGCTTGAGCCTCACTTCGCGCAGCGCGGGCGCCTGCCGGATCAGCGGCTGCCGAGAAAACTCGGCCCCCGCCAGCAGCCCCGGATCGATGCCCGATTCGCGCAGCGCCTTGTGCAGCAGCTTGGTCATGACGCGCAGATCGCCACCGCCGAAATCGCCAGGCAGCACCATCGGCGTGACCGTCACCCACTCGCGGGCTGCGTCGAGATAGGCCGGCAGCACCGGCTCGCCCGCCACGGCGATGGGCCGGGCAATCGCCCTCGCCTCGCCCGTGTCCTCGTCCACCAGCGGCACGCCGTCCTCGCCAAGGCGGGCGGCCAGCGACAGCAGCGGCGCATGGTCGGCGGCGCGCGCGATCCACAACGCACGCCGCGCGCGGCCGTCGGCATGCTCGGCGCCGACGGTCGGCAGCGGCACCCACGAGAGCCGGCAGTCGGCATTGCCTTCCGGCGCATGGCCGGCGGCAAAGCCGGCCACTTCGTCTCCGAGCGGTTGCGCGAGCTGCATGGCGGCGTGGCGGAGCATGCCGGCGACGACCACGGCATCGGCCGGCGCGAAGCGCGCCGTCCGCGCGGCGTCGTCGGGCCGAGTGAGGCGCAGCGCGAGCACGAGGCTGCGCGGCGCGGCTTCACTCGGCTGGTAGAGCCGCGTGCCGTGCAACGCGGCCCGCTGCACCGGCTGCGCCCAGCCCTGGTCGCCGGCCTGCAAGCGGCGCTGGAAGGCCTGGAAGCGCGCTTCGAGCGCCTGAAGCGAACCGGGCACCGGCACGCGCAGCCGCGCGCCGTCGGTGCCGGGCAGGAAGGCGGCGATGTCGTCGGCCACCGGCTGCCACAGCCGGATGTCGCCCGCGCTTTGCGGCGCGGCGCCGGCGATGAGGCCGCGCACGACGCACATGTCTTCGCCCGTGCCGAGGGTGTGGACCTTCTCGGCGCTGGCGATGAGCTGGTTGGCGGCGTCGCGGTCGGCGGCATCACGCAGCGGCCAGCAGTAGCGCACCGGGCCACGCACGAGGCGGCGGCGCACCTCGCGCATGGTGGTGGCGCCGCCGCTGTCGCCGGGCCGGGCGTTGTTAGGGATGGAGCGGCGGAAGTCGATCGGCGCCGAGGCGTCGGCGGCGAGGATGACGGGCGCGGGCTGGGCTTCGAGCCAGCCGAGGCCGGGCGCGTCGATGCTCCTGTTGCCGGCGACGATGGCCTGCATGAGCCGGAAAGGCGCGGGCGGCCATTCGCTGCCGCCGTAGCTGTCGCCGAGGAAGCGCGCTTCGAGCACGAGATGGTCGGCGGCAGCCATCACTTGGCCTTGGCGCCCTTGGCCTTAGCCTTGGCCTTGGCGGCGGTGACGCGCTCCTTCTGGAAGGTGGCGGCCAGCGGTTCGAGCGCCGGAATGCCGAAGGTCTGGGCGGCGGCGGTGGCATGGGCGAGCACGGCGTCGTGGTCGAGGGTGAGCGCGGTTTCCGAACCGTCGCGCGCGACCGCGACGAGCTGGCGCGCACCGGCCGGCACGAGCAGGCAGCCCTGGCGCAGGAAGCATTCGGTCGGCATCACGAGCGCGAGCAGGCCGAGGGCGTGGATGTAGGCGGCGGCGGGCGTGGGCGGCGTGGCGCGCCGCTGGCGGGTGTTGTCGCGCAGGGCGACGAGGTTGAGCGTGGCGGTGCGCAGGATGGGGCCGTCGGCCACGACGCCGCCGAGGCCTTCCTCGGCAGGCACGTGATCCAGACCAAGCTCCGAGAGCTTGTCGGGGAAGCCAAGTTCAGCCGACCCAAATGCGCTGTTGAACGTCGCCATGCGGCGGAGCTGGCGCACGTCGCGCGCGGTGATCGTGGCGCTGAAGGCGCGCGGGATCTTGAGCTGGCTGCCCTCGCCCCGGCTCTCCCAGATGCCGCAGATCAGGCTGGTGGGCGACAGGCGCGCGATGTCGTCCGGCCCGCTGGCGAAGCTGCGCATCGCGCGGTTGGCGTCGTCGCCGAGCGTCGAGAACTGGATGCCGGCGTCGGCGATGCGATGGCCGAGCTGGAGCATGTCGAGCGTGCGGGTCTCGCCGTTCGCAAGCGTGGCCGTGACTTCGACCTTGCGCACGAGGGCGCGGTAGGCGGGCTGCATCAGCGCTTCCTCGAAGCGGTTGGCCTGCGACTGCACCGAATCGACGGTGCAGAGGTTGCGGCCGTCGGTAAGCGGACTGATGCAGTAGGTGGGCTTGTTGCCCGCGCCGAGGTAGGTGGGCGGGAAGAAGGGCGTGCCCTCGCCGTCCACCGGCCGCAGCGTCTGGCGCGCGACGAGCGCGACGATGCCGTCGTCGGTGAGGAAGCGGTTCAGATCATCAGCAGGTGCGGCGGGCATGTCGGGTTCCTTTGCGGGACGGGTTGGGCGGGGAAGACGTCTTTCATCTTTCCGCTCGGGACAAGAGCGGCCTCGTAGGCGGGGCCGGCGCCGGGCAGCAGGCCGCGCGCAGCGGCGATGGCGAGCGGGCGCGGCAGCGGCTCGGGCCAGAGCCAGTAGCGATGGCTGGCGTCTGCCGGCGGTGGGAAGAAGTGCTGGAGGCCGATGGCGGACAGCAGCTCGACCCAGGGCCGGCTGCTCTTGAAGCGGGCGTGCTCGTTGAGCGAGAAGCCGGCGTCTTGCGCCGACCAGTTGGTGGCGCTGTCGAAGCGGAACTTGGAGGCGTCGGCGCCGACGCGCGCGCCGCCGAGGGTGGGCAGGTCGGCCGGGGTGAAGTCGGGCAGATCGAGGCTCGCGGCGCAGGACGCCACGAGGCTGTCGAGGATGACGGGAGCGCGGGTCTGGCCGGCGCCGAGCTTCCAGCCCGAGCCTTCGTCCAGCCCTTCGCCGAGCCAGGGGTTGAGCGGCAGCGGCGGCAGGCCGGCGAGGCGCAGCAGCAAGGGCGGATAGGCGGCGTCGGCCATCTCGGGACGCGTGGCTTCAGTGTCGGGCGCGACGGTGGCGCCGCGCAGGCTGGCGAGCAGCGCGAGCACGCCGTCGGCGTCGATGCCGTGCAGATGAAAGCCGCCGCCCGACCAGCTCGCCTCGACCACCCTGCCCGCATGCAGCGCGAGCGCGAACAGGCCGAGGCAGGCGAGGTATTCGCCGAAGTTGGCGGCATCGACGGGCAGCGAGAAGGCTTGCGGCGCGACGGTGGGGATGACGACTTCGGCGGGCGCGGGGGGCATGGCCCACGCGGGCTGCGCCGCGAAACGCTCGGCCTCCACCTCGGCGAGCACGTCGGCGGCCTTGAGCAGCGCTTCGAGATGGGCGAGCGCCCAGGGGCCGAGGCTGGCGCCGAGCGCGGCGTAATCGCGCGCCGCGCGATCGGCCAACGCCGCGCAGCCGGGCTTGTCGCGGGCATTGCCGAGAAACACCGGGCGCGCCCAGCCGTGATGCGAGACGACCAGATGCTGCTCAAGCCGCGTGAGGCCGTCGGCCGTCGGGCGCAGCAGCGAGCCGAGTTCGTGGCGGTAGCCGTCGTTGATGGCGTTGTCGAAGCGGGCGCCGCCGGACTTGGCGAGCGGTTGCGCGAGGTCGGCATTGCCGATGGCGCGCTGCCAGCGCGACTCGTCCTTGCCGGCGTCATGCGTGACGGCGGCGCGCGGATTCGCGGCGGCGAAGTCGGCGGGCAGCGACAGCGCGGCGGCGAGCGCGTGACCCGCTCGCGCGGCGAGCTGGAGGTGTTCGCCGAGAAGGCGCGGCCGAGGCGCCAGCGCCGCCAGATCACCGGCATCCGGCGCGTGGACGCCGGGGCGCGCCTGCCAGACGCGGACGCTCAGCTCGCATGGCGCGGCGGGCGCGATCGGGCAGTCATGGAAGACGATCTGCCAGCCCTCGCAACACGCGGCCAGCAGGCCGGGCAGCGTTGCGTCGTGCCGGTCGGCGCAGGACCAGACAGGCTGTTCGTCTTCAATGGCGAGCTTCACCGTGATGGCTTGGACCACGCCGCGCTCAAGGCCGTGGGCGTCGGTGCATTGGCCGGAAACGTCGGGCACTTCGGCCGTGGCATCGGCGTCGGGCTGCCCTTGCACCGACAGTCCGCCCGCCGCGCTGGCAAACAGCACCGTGCCGCCCGCCGGGAGGCGATCGAGCCAGCGCCAGACATGGGCACCGGGCATGAGCACGCCGCCCTCCGCGAGCTGGCCTTGGGCGTCGAGCAGCAACGCGAGCGGCGCGACGCCGGCGGGCGCCTTGAGCAGACGATCGACGATGAACTTGCGCGCCCGCTCGCGCGGCAGCCGCGCGAGTTCGGCCGTCACCAGCGGCCACGCATCCAGCCAGCGGCCGACGTCGGCATGGGCGGCGGGGAGCTGGCGCCATGCGAGCGTGATGTCGGCTTCCTCGTCCACGAGGCCCTGGATGTAGGTGGCGGGCGCGGGGCAGCGAAGCTGGCCGAGGCTGAGGCTGGTCATCGCGAACATGTCGATGACCTGGGGTTCGAGCGCGCGCATCGCGGGCGCCGGGTCGCAGGCGTCGGCATAGCCGGGCTGGTCGAGCAGCGCCGACAGCGCAAGCGGGCTGGCGTCGATACCGTCGGCATAGGCTGCAAGCGTTTGCAGAAGATCGATCGCGGCAAGGCAGCGCGGGCGCACGGCCTCCGGCGCCTCCTCGCCGTTGGCGTGGATGAGCGTGATCGCGCCCGCGCCCTGGCCTCGGCGGTTGATGCGGCCGGCACGCTGGATGAGGCGGTCGAGCGTGGCGAGGTCGAACAGGCCGATGTCGGCATCGATGTCAAGGCCGATTTCTCCGGCGCTGGTTGCGATGAAGAAGGCGCTGCCGTCGTTGCCGCGACGCTCGTCGCTGACGAAGCGCAGATAGGCCGGGCTGTCGAGCAAGGCCGTGCGCTCGTGGCCGCGCATCGTGCCGGTGAGCTGGACGATGCGCGCCGGGTCGATGCCCTTGCGGCCGAGGTCGCGCGCGATGGTCGCGGCCTGGTCGGGCGAGGCGACGAAGATGGCGACGGCGCGGTTGGCGTCGCGATGCGCCACGGCGGCATCGACGATGGCGGCCGCGATGGCGCCGCCGGCCTTGCGGCCTTCGGCCGCGATGGTCTTGAAGCCGAGCCGCTTGCGCGCCGACATGCGGGCGACGAGGGCGGCGTCGCTCGCGATGTCGCACACCAGCGGTTCGCCGCCCACGCCGGGACGCAGCGTGGCGGTCATCTCGATCACATGTATCAGCGGCCGGCCGATGGCGGCGGCATCGGCGGCGGCGCGCGCCTCGATCTGCCGCAGCAGGTGGCTGAACGCGGGCGCGAGGTGGGCCTCGTCGTGAACGACGAGCGTGTCGATGCCGAGCAGGCCGGCATGCGTGGCGGCGCGCGAGCGGCCGAGTCCGTAGCCACGGAACAGCAGGCGGCTGCCGAGCATGTCAGGCGTGGCCAGGACGATGGCGGGCGTGGACGGGTCGAGGCTCCATTCGCCGTTGTCGGCGAACTGGCCGCGCAGCGTCGAAATGGCGAGCGGTTTGCCGGTAACGGACAGCGAGGCAAGCGCATCGCGCAACGCGGGCAGCTCGCCCGCGTCGAGCAGTTCGCGGATGCGCACGCAAAGCCGGGTGGCCTCGTCGACCAGCACGCGGCGATTCACGGCAAAGGCCAGACGGCGCTGCGTGGCCGGCAGGCCGGCGCGGGCGCGGGTGGCGAGCGCCGCGACGAAGATGGCGACGAGCATCGTCTTGCCGGCGGCGGTGGGCACCTTGATCTGGCGCGGTGGCTCGCCCGCGACCATCCGCGCGAAGGCGCGCCGCTGCCAGTCGTAAGGCGCCCCGACCCCGAGGCGCGCAAACAGTTCGACCAGCAACGCATCGTCGATTCCAGGCATCTTCTCTTCCTTGCAAAAATGTTTGGAAAACGATGCATGCGCGTGCTCAGCCCGAACAGTTGGACAGTTTTGGGCGCAGCGAGTTGGTGTGCGCTACCGCACAAGTCATGACCATGTCGGCGAGCGACTGGAGAACGATGGGCATCAAGCCAATTTTGTATTGACACTGCCCACACAAACCGCAACGCTCCCCCGCACCACCACCGCAACGCCGCCCACCATGTCATCCACCACCATCAACGTCCGCGCCTCGCTCGAAGTGCGCGACCTCATCGACCGCGCCGCCACGCTGCAAGGCAAGACGCGCACGGATTTCATGCTCCAGGCCGCGCAATCGGCGGCGCAGCAGGTGCTGCTCGATCAGGTGTTCTTCACCGTGTCGCCCGAGCAGCTCGACGCCTTCGAGGCGGTGATGGCGCAGCCGCTGGCCGACGCCGACGCGCTGCGCGCGCTGCTCGCGCACAAGGCGCCGTGGGAGCAATGACGCGCGCGCCGCTGTCGGCGCCCGCGCTGCTCGACGCGCATCACGACTGCTCGAGCTTTGCTTGCGAGCACGAGGCGCTCAACGACTGGCTGCGCAAGCGCGCGCTGGCGAACCTGAGGGCGGGCGCGTCGCGCAGCTATGTGGTCTGCGCGGGCAAGCAAGTGGTGGGCTATTACGCGCTGGCGCCGGGTGCGCTGCTGCCGCAGGCGGCGACCGGCGCCGTGCGCCGCAACATGCCGACGCCGATTCCGGTGTTCGTGCTCGGCCGGCTGGCGGTGGACCGCGACTGGGCGGGCATGGGCATCGGCACCGGGCTACTCAAGGACGCGGTGCTGCGCTGCGTGCAGGCGGCGGCGATCGTCGGCGGGCGGGCGGTGCTGTGTCATGCCATCGACGAACGCGCCAAGGCCTTCTACCTGCGCCATTCCTTCGTGCAATCGCCCGTCGAGCCGATGACGGTGATGCTGCAACTCGACCGCGCGGCCGACCTGCTGGGCGGCTGAACTTCGCGATGCCGGCGCGCGCCGGCCGCCCCACCCCGATCACCATGCCCCCTCCCCTCCTCGCCGCCCTCGAAGCCGGCGGCACCAAGCTCCTCTGCGCCATCGGCACGGCCGACGATGCGGCCGCCCCGCGCTTCCTCTCCCGCGCCAGCTTCCCGACCGGCGACTCGCCCGCCCTCGCGCTCGGCGCCGTGGCCGACTGGTTCCGCGCCCAGCAGGCGGCGTTCGGCCCGATCGCGGCGCTCGGCATCGCAAGCTTCGGCCCGGTCGATCTCGACCCCGCCTCGCCCGGCTGGGGCCGCATCACCGCCACGCCCAAGCCGGGCTGGCGCGATGCCGATGTGGCGGGCGTACTACGCGCCGCGCTGCCGGGCATTCCGTTGGGCTTCGACACCGACGTGAACGGCGCGGCGCTCGGCGAGCAGCGCTGGGGCGCGGCGCGCGGGCTGGCGGAGTTCGTCTACATCACGATGGGCACCGGCATCGGCGCGGGCGGCATGGCGGGCGGACGTCTGCTGCACGGCCTCGTCCATCCCGAGATGGGCCACATGCGCCTGCCGCGCCTCGCGGGCGACGGCTTCGCGGGCGTCTGCTCCTTTCACGGCGATTGCTGGGAGGGGCTGTGCTCCGGCCCGGCCATCGCGGCGCGCACCGGCCGGCCGGCCGACGAACTGCCCGCCGACCATCCGGTCTGGGCGCTCTTGGCCGACACGACGGCGCTGGCCATCGGCAACCTCGTCTGCGTGCTGTCGCCGCGCCGCGTGATCCTCGGCGGCAGCGTGCGCAAGGCGGGCGGGCTGGGCGAGGCGGCGTTCTTCGCGCGGGTGCGCGCGACGTTGCGCGAGCGGCTGGCGGGCTACATCGCGCATCCGGCACTGGCCGATGGCATCGGCGAGTACATGGTGCCGCCGCTGCTCGGCGATGACGCCGGGCTGGCCGGGACGCTGGTGCTGGCGGAACAGGCGCTGGCCGCCGCCCGGACCGCCGTGGCAGGGTTGGCGCCCGTGCCGCCCCTTTGCGCACCTTCTTCCCTTTCCGCCACGCCATGACCCTCGACCAGATCGTTCCCTGGGGCCGCTCGCTGCGCGAGTACCGCTCGATGTTCTCCCTCACCGACGCCGACCTGGCCGTCCGCATCCTCGGCTGCGCCGACGGGCCGGCGAGCTTCAACGCCGAGGTCACGGCGCTGGGCGGGCGCGTGGTGTCGGCCGATCCGGTGTACCGCTTCGCGGCCGACGGCATCCGCGCGCGCATCGCCGAGGTCGCGCCGCGCGTGATCGACGAGCTGCGCCGCAACGCCGCCGACTACCTCTGGGACGAGGCCGGCGACGCCGATGCGCTCGGCCGGCTGCGCCTCGCGGCGATGGACGCCTTCCTCGCCGACTACGACGCCGGCCGCGCGGCGGGCCGCTACGTCGATGCCTCGCTGCCCGCCCTGCCCTTCGCCGACGGCGCCTTCGACCTCGCGCTGTGCTCGCACTTCCTGTTCCTCTACAGCGCCCAGGTGGACGCGGCCGCGCATCTGGCCGGCGTGCGCGAGCTGTGCCGCGTCGCGCGCGAGGTGCGCATCTATCCGCTCGTCGCGCTCGACAACCGGCCCTCGCCGCATCTGCCGGCGGTGCTGGCGGCGCTCGCGGCGGAAGGGCTGACCGCGAGCGTCGAGCCGGTCGCGCATCGCTTCCAGAAGGGGGCGACGGAGATGCTCAGGATCGTGCGGGGCTGACGGAGCGCGGGCAGCCCTGCCCGTGCGCAAACGGCGCGATTCGCGCGCCTGCCCGCCTCACCCCCGCGTCACCCGCCACACCCCGTAAGGCGCAAACCACGGGTCCAGCCGCATGTGCTGGACCTTCCCCGTCCATGTCCACTTGTGCCCGGTCATCAGATCCTCGCCCGCGAGGCTGGCGTGGTCGGGCAGGTCGAACAGCCAAAGCGGTATTTCGAAGTCGGCTTCCTGGGCGTGGTGCGGGTCGAGGTTGATCGCCACCAGCACGAAGTTGCTCATGTCCTCGGTCGCCTTGGCGAAGTAGAGGATGTTGTCATTCCAGCAGTTGAGGAAGCGGGCGTTGGTGTGGGTGTGGAAGGCCGGGTTCTCGCGCCGCACGCGGTTGAGCGCGGTGATCTCCGCAATGATGTTGCCGGGCGCGTTCCAGTCGCGCGGGCGGATCTCGTACTTGTCGGAGTCGAGGTATTCCTCCTTGCCGGGCACGGCCGCCGCCTCGCACAGCTCGAAGCCGGCAAACATGCCCCACAGCCCCGACAGCGTGGCCGCGAGCGCCGCGCGTATCAGGAAGCCGGCGCGCCCCGAGTCGTGCAGGAACTTCGGATTGATGTCGGGCGTGTTGACGAAGAAGTTGGGCCGGAACACGTCGCGCACAGGCGGCGTGGCCAGTTCGGTCAGGTACTGGATGAACTCCTGCTTGGTGTGCCGCCACGTGAAGTACGTGTAGCCCTGGGTGAAGCCCGCCTTGCCGAGCCGGTACATCGGCTTGGGCCGCGTGAAGGCTTCGCTCAGGAAGATCACGTCCGGATGCCGCCCGCGCACCTCGGCGATGAGCCAGCGCCAGAACGGGATCGGCTTGGTGTGCGGGTTGTCGACGCGAAAGATCTTCACGCCCTCCTTCACCCAGAACAGCACCACGTCGCGCAGCGCGATCCAGAGGTCGGGCATGGCGTCGGCGGCGTAGAAGTCGACGTTGACGATGTCCTCGTACTTCTTGGGCGGGTTCTCGGCGTGCTTGATCGTGCCGTCGGGCCGCCAGTCGAACCAGCCGGGGTGCTGCCTGAGCCAGGGGTGGTCGGGCGAGCACTGGATGGCGAAGTCGAGCGCGAGTTCGAGGCCGTGGTCGGCGGCGGCGTCGCGCAGATGGCGGAAGTCGTCGAGCGTGCCGAGTTCGGGGTGGATGGCGTCATGGCCGCCGTCCTCGCTGCCGATGGCGTAGGGGCTGCCGGGGTCGTCGGGCGCGGGCACGAGGCTGTTGTTGCGGCCCTTGCGATGGCTGAGGCCGATCGGGTGGATGGGCGGGAAGTACAGCACGTCGAAGCCCATGTCGCGGATCGCGGGCAGGCGGGTGATGACGTCGGCGAACGTGCCGTGGCGCTCGGGGCTGGTGGTGATGCTGCGCGGGAACAGCTCGTACCAGCTCGCGAAGTGGGCGAGCGGGCGTTCGGCGTCGACGGCCACGGGCGGCTCGACGCGGGCGAGGAAGGCGCGGTCGAGCGTGTCGTGCACGACGGCGGCCAGCTCGGCGGAGAGCAGCAGGTCGAGCGCGGCGGGGTCGATGGCGAGCGGGGGTTTGGCGGCGAGGTCGGGATGGGCGGGGGCGTCGCCCCAGGCATGGGCGCCGCTGGCGAGTTCGGCGTCGCTCGGAGCGAGGTCGAGCGTGGACGCGGCGCCGAGCACGGGGCCGGAGACGGTGTCGTGGCGCGCGGCGGTGGCGATGAGGTCGTCGCTGGCGCGGGCGACGCGCTCGGCGAGGTCGGGGCCGACGGCGGTCATCGCCGCACCTGCGGTGCCGCTCGGGTCGTCGTCGGTGGCGGGCACGTCGCTCGGGGCGGCGGCACCTGGCTTGCCGGCCGCGCGACGCCTGGCGTCGGCGCCGGCGGCGCCGTCCGGGGCCGCGCCGGCCGCTTCGGCGAGGGCGACGGCGGTGGGGTCGGCATCGCAGACCGGCGCCGACGCCGTCGTGCCCGCCTCGACCATCCGCAGCGCGGCGGCACGCGCCGGCGCGGGATGCTCGCGCGCGCCGCGCCGCTTGCCGTGCGCGCGCGCGCCAGCCGAGGCGGGCGGGCCGACCAGGCGGTCGAGCGTGTCGAGCGCCGCGTCGATCACGTCGGCCTGGGCGCTGCTCGCGCCGGCGCGCGCGGCGTGCAGCAGCTGGCGCGCTTCCTCGACCTCGATGCCCACCGGCACGCCGGCGGCGCGCTTGCGGGCGAGATGGTCGGCGAGCGTGGCCCAGCGGTCCCACCACGCTTCGATCATGTATTCGTGCCGGCCGAGGCGTTCAAGCGGGAAGCTGCCGCGCCAGCGGTCGTTGACGTCGAGCGCGAGCGGCGCGGACTGCCAGTCGGCGCTGTCGGTGGCGCGCCAGAGGATGCGGGCGGCGAGCTTGTCATGGCCGTCGGCATAGATGTCGGCCTCGACCGTGACCGTGTCGCCCACGCAGCGCTTGATGGCCGCGCAGTCCGGCCCGGCATCGGGGTCGAGCGCCTCGATGATGATGCGCGGCTCGCGCGCCGCCGCGAGCGCTGCCTTCTTGCCGCGCGAGGCGGGCTGGAGGATGGGCTTGCCGAAGATGGGTTTGAGCATGGCGCCGCCTTTTGTCGCGCTAGCCCCGACTGTCCCGTGCGAACGTCGGACTGCGCCGACGCGCCGGCTCCGCAAAGCACGAAGCCCGGCGCGGGGCCGGGCTTCGGAAGGCTTGCTGCGGGATCGGGCGAAGGCGTGTCCGCTCTGGCTTGGGGCGGCTGCCGGTGCCTGACCGGCGCGCCGCCCTGCTGCACCGCAGTGTGCGAGCCGCGCGGCACGGCCGCCGGCCGCGATGCAAATGGTTGCGGCTGCTTGCGGATTGCGATGCGCCGCCGGCCGCAGGGCCAGCGGGCCGGCCGGGCGGCTGCCTGAAGGCCGGACGCCGGCCGCCGCCGTCAGATCACCGGCAGCGCCTCGCCCTTGCGATGCAGCTCCAGCCAGCGCGTCAGCTCGCGCACATGCTCCTCCTCCTCCACCGCGAATTCCTTCGCGAAGCGGCGCACCTCGGGATCGGTGGTGGCGACGGCGATCGACTGGTAGTAGGCCAGGCTCGACGCCTCGGCCTCCAGCGCGATCTCCAGTGCCTGGCCGCGACCGAGCTGCGGATCGGCGGCCCAGATCGCGGCCGTCTCGGGCGACTCGATGTCGGGCCACTGGTAGTCGTCATGCGCGAGATCGGGAATCTCGCGGTAGCCGGCGCGGCTGCGCGCGTCGGCCAGATGCATGCGCGAATAGTCGGCGAACTGGCGGAACAGCCTCGATACCTCGGTGTTGCCGGCGGTCTTCATCGCGTCGGCGAGCTGACCGAAGCGGTCGGCGGCGTCCTGCTCGATGCGCACGGCATGGGCCAGGAATTCTTCTACGGTCTGCATGGTTCTCTCCACAGTGGCGGGGCGCCGGGAAGGCCACCCGCACCTGGAGTGTGGTCTCTTGCAAGCGTCTGCATAACCCGGAAAAGACCACTTGGCGCAAACCACGATGGCGCGCGGTGCCGAGCCGCGCGCCGGCCTCAGCCCTCGATCGAGACGTGCACCAGCGTCTGGTTGACGAGCTGGTAGGCGATCTCGCCGAAGGTGATCGGTCCCGTCAGCGGCCCGGTGCGCTGCCCCTCCAGCCCGCCGTACAGGTAGTTGAGGATGCAGTTGCAGCTGAAGGCGGGCGCCTCCAGGTCGCGCGGCAGCACGGCGCGGAAGGCGCTCATCCAGTCCTGCACCGGCGAGGCGACGCGGTATTCCACGCCCTCGAACACCGGCGCGTAGAACTCGACCGTGCCGCGCGCCTGGTCGATGCGCTTGATGCTCACGTTGATGCGCGCGCCGCAGTAGTCGGCCACCAGCGGCAGCCGCGTGTCGATGCGATGCCGCGACAGCCAGCCGGCGAAGCTCACGGGCAGCCCGTCCACCTCGCAGCCCTCGACGATGAAACCCGATTTCGGGAAGCGGATGCCCTCGCCCGGGCCGGGTTCGAACACGTTGATCGTGTCGATGCGCGCATGGCGGTCGGGCGGCAGCGCGATGTGCATGACCATCGCCGACTCGGCGTCGAAGGTGAGGGAGCGGCCGTCCACCACCAGCGGCACGCGCTGGCCGAGGTCGTCGAGATGCACGCCCGCGATCCAGCCGGCGAGCGGCTTGGTGTACATGTCGGCGTAGTCGGGCGCGTCATGCGCGAAGGCCGAATGCAGCGCCGTGAAGGCCGGCAGGATGAGGATGGACCAGCCGTTGTCCGGCGCGTCCTCGCAGATGCGGGCGATGTTGCGCAGGTCGTAGCGGCGGATCTCGGGCGCGCCGCGATAGCCGCGGATCTCGGTCAGGAAGACCTTGTCGCGCGCGGCCTCGCCGCCGTCCGGCCCCATGAAGTAGGGAATGCTGCCGCCGATCCAGTTGCCGGCGGGCAGGCGGCGCAGCGCGGTCTCGTCGGCGGCGACGGCGTGGAAGCGGCCGGTACGCAGCCGCTCGGCGGCCTCCTCCACGCTGACGAGCACGCCGCCGCCGCGCGCGAGCATGGCGGGGATCATGCCTGCCTCCGCGCGGCGCGCATGAGTTGCAGGGTCTCGGGGCCGAGCTGGCGCAGGTTGCGGCCGAAGTAGGTGTGCAGCTCGCCGGCGCGGCGCTCGCGCTCGGCCAGCGGCAGTTCGTCCACTCCGGCGCGCAGCTTGTTGAGCAGCAGCTTGAGGCCGAGCTGCTGGATCTCGATGTCGATCACGCCACCCACGAGCGCGCCCCAGACCGGCGAGCCGGCGTCGGGCACCGCCGGCGTGGCGTCGGCCGCAGCGATGGGGGCGGCCACGGAAGCGGATGCGGCGACGGGCGCGACCTCCGCCACGGATGCCGCGCCCGCCTGGGCCGCGACCGACGCCGCGCGCGGCGCCGAGCCCTGCGGGGCACGCACCGCGTCGGCGGCCGACTGCACCGACAGCCGTGCCGCCTCGCCGAGGGCGGCGGCCGGCGCCGGCTGCGCGGCGCGGGCGGCGGGTGCGTTGCCGGTCAGGTCGAGCAGGCGCAGCGTGAGCTTGACCTCGTCGGACGGCAGTTCGAGCAGCCGGGCAATGCCGTCGGCATCGAGTCCGACGCGGCGCGCCGTGCCGACCCGCGCGGCCAGCGCGCGGGTGAAGGGCTGGCCGGTTTCGCCGCACCAGGGCAGGTCGGGTGCGGCGGTGTCGGGCGGCAGCGCGATCGTCAGCTCGACACGCCAGCCGAGCATGTCGAGATGGCGCCAGCGCAGCTCGCGCACGGTGCGCACTTCACGGGTCTTGAACAGGCCGCGCTCGAGTTCGGGCGCGATGCGCACGCTTGCGAGGCGCTGTTCGGGTTCAAGCCGGCAGTCGGCGACACGCCAGGGGGCGGTCACATCGAGCAGCCTTTGCAGCATTGCGGAATCCAGCATGGGAGTCTCCCTTCGGTTGCCTCTGAACGGGCGATCGGGCATGCCGTCCCGGTCGGGCTTGTGACCGTGCTGCCGGGCGGTGTCTTGTTCGTTTTTTGTGGGGCGCGATGCTGCCACGCGCCGCCTCGGGGCAGAAGCGCGAGCAAGCACGCGCGCATGACACTCGCTCGGTCCGTGACGCATTCCTCGCCTGTGCACGGGATAACGGACGACCGGTGACCGGGCTGTCGCGCAATTTTTCCTTGTGGAACGGCGCAGGCTGTCGGGCGCGCCGTCAGCGCGGCGGGCCGCCCGGCGGCAGGGCGTCGAAGAACTCGAACTCGGCGTTGCCGATCATCGGCGCGTCGTAGAAGGCCTCGGGCGGCAGCTCGCGCAGCAGCAGATGAACGGCGCGCGCGACGAAGCCGTGCGCCACGAGCAGCACCGTCTCGCCCGCATGCTCGGCCGCGAGCGCGTCGAGCGCGGCGCGCACCCGCTCGACCGCCGCGCGCATCGTCTCGCCGCCGGGCGGGCCGTCGTCCCAGTGGCGCGCGATGCGGCGCGCCCACAGCTCGGGATAGCGCGCCTCGATCTCCTCGCGGCACAGGCCCTCGAACACGCCGTAGGCGCGCTCGCGGAAGCCCTCCATCAACAGCACCGGCAGCCCGTGGCGCGCGGCGACGATGGCGGCGGTCTGGTGCGCGCGCCGCAGCGGCGAGGCGACGATGCGCGTCAGCCCCGGCGGCAGCCGCAGCGCGAGCGCCTCGGCCTGGGCGATGCCCTCGGCATTGAGCGGCGGGTCGCTCGTGCCCTGGAAGCGCTGCTGCGCATTGAGATCGGTCTGCCCGTGTCGGGCCATGTAGAGCCGCATCGGCTGTTTCCCCCGGTGGCCGCTGGCCGTTGCTGGAGCGCGCGACGGTCGGGTCGCGCGGGGTCGCATTCTGGCGCGCGCATGGCACGGCGCGACAATGCGGGCTGACCGCCATGCCGCCAGCGGCCGTCCCGCCACGGCCGGCAGCCGCCACGTTCTTCGCCACCCGCCCCATGCCCATCGCCTATCTCAGCGCCCTCACCGCGCCCGAACGCTCGGCGCGCGCCAACCAGCATCTCGGCATCACGCTCGCGTTCACGGCCGGCGCGCTCAACGCGGGCGGCTTCCTGACGATCGGGCAGTACACCTCGCACATGACCGGCATGGTCTCGGCGGCGGCCGACAACCTCGCGCTCGGCCAGATCGGGCTGGTGCTGGCGGCGCTGTTGTCGATCGCGGCCTTCGTGGGCGGCGCGGCGACGACGGCGCTGCTCGTCAACTGGGGCCGGCGCGGCGCGCGGCGGCATGTGTATCTGCCGCCGCTGCTGACCGAGGCGGTGCTGCTGCTCGTGTTCGGCGCCGTGGGCGCGCGCCTGAGCCCGCACGAGATCGTGAGCGTGTCGCTCGGCGCGATCCTGCTGTGCTTCGTGATGGGCCTGCAGAACGCGCTCATCACCAAGATCTCCAACGCCGAGATCCGCACCACCCACGTCACCGGCCTCGTGACCGACATCGGCATCGAGCTGGGCAAGCTGCTGTACTGGAACCGCGACGGCGGCGCGCCCGACCGGCCGGCCGTGCAGGCCAACCGGCGCCGGCTGCGGCTGCACGGGCTGCTCGTGGGCGCCTTCTTCGTCGGCGGGGTGACGGGCGCGCTCGCGTTCAAGCATGTGGGCTTCGGCGCGGTGATCCCGCTCGCGCTCACGCTGGTGCTGATGTCGATGGCGCCGGCGCTCGCGGCGCCGAGGCGGGTGTGAGGCGGGACTGACGGGGCTGACGGTCGCGGCGCCGAGCCGGCCCGCCGCGCGCATCGCGGCGCCGGCCCGGCCCGCGCGCCTCAACCCTTGTTGAAGTCGATCACCGGCGTGGCGATCGGCGCCGTGAGATCGCCCACCGCGATGCCGCGCTCGCGCGCGAACGCTTCCAGCGCCGGCAGCAGGGGCCCAAGGCGACGCTCGATCTCGCTGGCGATCGTGTCCACCACCACCTGGGTGCCGCGCTCGATCTCGATGTTGATGCGGTCGCCGACCTTCTTGCTGCCGAAGGTCGTCATGCGCAGCGTCTCGGGGATGAGCCAGACCTCGAACCAGCCTTCCTCGCGGTTGACCTCGGCGATGGTCAGGCTCGCGCCGTTCACCGCGACGTAGCCCTTCGGGAAGATGTACTTGAGCCCGGCCGGTGGCACGGCAAAGCGCAGCACGTAGTTGTTCTCGGGCTGGCGGATCGCCGCGAGCGTGGCGGTGAAATCGACATGGCCCGAGATGGGATGGCCGCCGATCTCGGCGCCATCCTTCGCCGCGCGCTCGACGTTGATGCCGTCGCCGACGCCGAAGCCGCCGAGCGTGGTGATCGCGAGGCTCTGCTGCATCACGTCGAACTCGGCGGAATTGGGGCCGGTCAGGCGCGTGACGGTGAGGCAGACGCCGTCATGGGCGACGCTCGCGCCAATGGCGAGCCCCTCGGTGAAGCCTTCGGGAAACTCGATGCCGAAGGTGCGCAGGCCCGCGCGGTCGGTGATGGCCGCGACCTTCGCGACCGCCTGGACGATGCCGGTGAACATGGTGCTGGCTCCTGAAAGAAGCCGCGATTGTCCACGAGCGCGGCGCGCGGCGGCTTGCGCGGGCGCGGGTCGGCGCGCCGATGCTCGATGCCCGCGCCTGCCGGCCGCTTCTGCCGGCCGGCGCGCGGCGCGGGCGCCCCGCGCATGCCTCGCGTGCGCCGCGCGCCTGCCGCGCGTGCGACCATCCCCGCCGCCCGCCGCTCTCGCCCCCAGCCCGCCATGACCGCGACCGCCCCGCCCGGCAGCGCCGCCGCCCTCCTTGCCGATCCCGCCCTGCTCGCCGACCTGCGCCGGCAGATGCAGCGCTTCGCCCGCCTGCAACTCGGCGACGACGCCAGCGCCGACGACGCGGTGCAGGAAGCCCTCATCGGCGCGCTCGCGGGCGCCGAACGCTTCACCGGCCGCGCGGCCGCGCGCACCTGGGTCTTCGCCATTCTCAAGAACAAGATCGCCGACCAGCTGCGCGCGCGCCGCCGCACCGTGTGCGCGAGCGACCTCGCGCCGGCCGGCATCGACGGCGACGAGGCCGACGTCGATCTCGACGAGCTGCTGTTCGTCAACGACGGCCACTGGGCGCCCGCCACCGCGCCGCGCCCCTGGGCCGACCCCGAGGCCGCGCTGTCCGACCGCCAGTTCCTCGCGGTGATGGATGCCTGCCTCGACGGCCTGCCGCCGCGCCTCGGCCGCGTGTTCCTGATGCGCGAGGTGGTCGGGCTCGACACCGACGAGGTCTGCACCGAACTCGGCATCGCCGCCAACAATCTCTTCGTGATGCTGCATCGCGCCCGGCTGCGGCTGCGCGAATGCCTCGACCAGCGCTGGTTCGCGGAGCGCCGCCCATGCTGAACTGCCGCGAGGCCGCGCGCCTCATGTCCGACGCCCAGGACCGCAAGCTCAACGTGGCCGAGAACCTCGGCCTGCGCCTGCATCTCGCCATCTGCGACAACTGCCGCCGCTACCGCGAGCAGCTCGCCGTCATGCGTCGCCTGCTGCGCCGCTACCGCGACAGCGGCGACGAACCCGGCGACCGTACCGGCGAATGACGCCGCGCGGCAGCGAAGCGCGCGCCATCGCCATCGCCATCGCCTCGCTCTCGCCACGTCTCGTCCGACACCACCCCCGCCCCCCTTGTCGCCGGACATCGCCGACAAACGGCTGAGAAATCTTCATCGGCGGCTGTAAGAACCCCGCCCCTCACGCGATCAAGCACCGGGACCGCCAAGCGCGGCCCGGGGCGGCAAGCCTGCCGCCTCCTTCCATCCCGTCATCGAAGGAGCTTCACATGCGCAACCAGTCCCTCATCGCCGCCGCCCTCGCCGGTCTCGCCCTCGCAGCCGCCCTGCCCGCCTCGGCCGCCGACGACATGGAGAAGGCCACCAGCAAGGAAAAGTGCTACGGCGTCGCCAAGGCCGGCCAGAACGACTGCGCCAACAAGACCGGCACCCACGCCTGCGCCGGCCAGAGCAAGGCCGACAACGACCCGACCGACTTCAAGATGGTGCCCGTCGGCAGCTGCGAAAAGATGGGCGGCAAGAAGGCCTGACGCCCGCGCGACGCCTCCGCATCATGGACATCGCCATGCGCGGCGGCGCCTGCCCGGTCGGCATCGGGCTGCGCGCGCCGCATCACGCCGCCTTCGCGGCCGGACTCGGGCCGGAACATGCCGCGCGCCGGCCCGACTGGCTTGAGCTGCATTCGGAAAACTTCTTTGCCGAGGGCGGCGCGGCACCCGCGCTGCTCGATCGCCTCGCCGCCGACTGGCCGTTGAGCCTGCACGGCGTCGGCCTCGGTCTCGGCTCGGCGCGCGGCTATGACCGCGCGCATCTGCAAAGGCTTGCACGACTGGTGCGCCGGGTGCGGCCGGCGCTCGTGTCGGAGCATCTGTGCTGGGGCGCCGTGCCCGGACGCCACCTCAACGACCTGCTGCCGATGCCGCTCGACCGCGCGACGCTCGCGCTCATGGTCGATCGCGTGAGCGAGGCCCAGGACGCGCTCGGCCGCGAGATCGCAATCGAGAACGTCTCGGCGCTGCTACGCGCCGCCGGCGACGAATACGACGAGAGCGGCTTTCTCGTCGAGCTGGCGCGGCGCAGCGGCTGCCGGCTGCTGGTGGACATCAACAACTACGTGGTCAACCGCATCAACCTCGGCACCGACCCGCGCGCCGCGCTCGCCGCGATCCCGGGCGAACTGGTGGCCGAGGTGCATCTGGCCGGACACAGCCTCGTCGATGACGTGGCGATCGACGACCACGGCAGCGCCGTCGGCGCCGAGGCACTGGCGCTCTACCGCGAGTTCGTCGCCCGCATCGGCCCGGTGCCGACGCTGATCGAGCGCGACACCAACCTCCCGCCGCTCGCCGAGCTGCTCGACGAGGCGACGGCCGTGCGCAAGCTGGCACTGCAATCGCTTGCAGAATCGGCGCCGACCTCGGTCGGCCCAGCCGCTCCCGCGCCGGAGCGCCGCGCTCTCGGCGGCATCGAGGCGCGGCGGGCGCGTCCCGCCATCGCCGACTGGCAGCAGGCCTTTGCCCGGGCAATCCTCGATCGGGACTCGGCGGCCGCCTTCCTGCCCTGGTGCGCGATCCGCGAGGTCGGTGCCGGGACGGCCGAGGCGCCGGCCGACGCCGATGCCGATGCCGATGCCGATGCCGACGACGACGCACAAGCACAGGCACAAGCACAGGCACAGGCACAGCCGCAGCCGCAGCCGCAGCCGCAGCCGCAGCCGCGCGGCAGCCTCGCGCACCGCGTCGCGCTCTATCGCGGCAGCCTCGCCGCGCATGCGTCGGCCGCGCTGCGCGGCGCCTATCCCGCGGTCGCACGCGTGCTCGGTGCCACCAATCTCGATGCGCTCGCCCGCCTGCTGGTGCGGCTGCACCCCTCGCGCAGCGGCAATCTCGACGGCTGGGGCGAAGCGCTGGCCGGTTTCGTCGAGGCGCATCCCGCCTTTGCCGAGCGTCGCTGGCTGGCCGACCTTGCCCGCCTTGACTGGGCGCTGCATTGCGCCTGGTCGGCGCCCGACGCGCCCGTGCTGACGCTGGCCTGCCTCGCTGCCGCCGACCCCGCCACGGTCGCCGGCGCGAGGCTCGTGCCGCATCCGGCCGCGCGGGTACTCGTGCTCGATGCCGGCATTCATGCGCTGCACGCGCGGCTCGTCGCCGGGGAGGTTTCCGGCGACGACGCTTGGCCCGAACCGACGGCCGGCACTCGCGCCGCAGCTTCCGCCATGCCAGCCGATGCCGCGATCGACGGCACCGCACCGCCCGTCCCGGCCTGCCGCGAAACGCTGCTCGTGGGCCGTCCGGCCTTGCGCGCCGATGCCGTCGTGCTCGACCCGGCCGCAGCAGCCCTGTTCCGGCAACTCGCCACCGGCCAGGCGCTCGGCCTCGCCGCCGAGGCTGCGGGCCTCGATGCCGACCAGCTCATGCAATCGCTTGCAGCCGGCATCGCCGCCGCTGCCTGGACCCGTCTTCTCCCCCTTGATGAAAGCCCACGCCATGAATCCCGTCCTCACGCTCTGGTCGCCGGTTGACCGCCTGCTCGCCGGCTGGGGCCTGTCGCTCTGGCTGCTCGCGCTGCGGCTTTACGTCGGCTGGCAGTTCTTCCACTCCGGCATGCTCAAGCTCGCCGACTGGGATTCGACGCTCGCGCTGTTCGAGAGCGAGTACGCGGTGCCGCTGCTGCCGCCCCACCTCGCCGCCGTCGCGGGCGCGGCCGGCGAGCTGCTGCTGCCGCCGCTGCTGTTCGTCGGGCTGCTCACGCGGCCGGCGGCGCTCGCGCTGGCGGCCGTGAACGCGGTGGCGGTGATCTCGTATCCGGCGCTGTTCGGCTTCGAATGCCCGGCCGCGATCCAGTCGCACGCCTGGTGGGGCGCGGCGCTGATCGGCCTCGGCTGCGCCGGCGGCGGCCGGCTTTCGCTCGATGCCTGGCGCGCGCGGCACCGCTGCGCCGACTGAGCACGATCGCCGCGCGGCCCCCGCTGGTCGCGCGGCTTGCACATCCAGGCGCGCAGGCACTCGAGTCGCCCTCCAGCTGTCATCAAACTTTCAATCCGCCGCTTCACCCTTCGCCGTCCTTTCACCGGAGCCAAGGCATGAAGCAGCAACCCGCGCGCATCGAGATCGACCACGACGAAGACGCCATCGTCAATCCGTCCGCCAACCCGCACTTCGGCGAGGTGCTGAATGCGCGCCTGTCGCGCCGCGGCCTGCTCAAGGGCGGCGTCGGCGGCGCCGCGCTGTCGATGTTCGGCGCGTTCTCGCTCGCGGCCTGCGGCAGCGACGACGACAACGACAACGGCGGCGGCAACCAGGTGAGCGCGCTCGGCTTCACCGCCGTGGCCAAGAGCCTGGCCGACGCCGTCGTCGTGCCGGCCGGCTACACCGCCACGCCGATCCTCAGGCTCGGCGACCCGATGAACGCCGCCACCGCCGCCTACGGCAACCTCGGCGCGGAAACCGGCGATTCCTTCGAGCACCGCCTCGGCGACCATCACGACGGCATGTTCTGGTTCGGCGTCAACGCCGCCGGCACCGCCTGGGACGCGAACGCATCGGCGCGCGGCCTGCTCGCGATGAACCACGAGAACATCACCCAGCTCTTCCTGCATGCCAACGGCCCGACCACGGTCGAGGGCGTGCGCACCGTGGCCGACGAGTGCATCAAGGAGATGAACGCCCACGGCGTGTCGATCAACGAACTGGTCAGGTCGGGCGGCGGCTACGCCCATGTGCCGACCTCGGGCTTCAACCGCCGCGTCACCTCGCTCACGCCCGTCGATCTCGCCGGTCCGGTGGCCCAGAGCGCGCTCGTCGTCACGAAGTACTCGACCACCGGCGCCGCCACGCGCGGCACCATCAACAACTGCGCCAACGGCAACACGCCCTGGGGCACCTACCTCACCTGCGAGGAAAACTGGGCCGGCTACTTCAAGCGCGCCGCCACCGATGACGCGAGCCGCAGCGCCGCCGAAGTCACCGCGCTCAAGCGCGTCGGCATCAACGCCGGCAACAGCGGCAACTACCGCTGGACCACGGTCGTGACCGAGGACGCGGCCGACACCCGCTTTGCGCGCTGGAACGCGAGCGTCACCGGCGAAACCGCCGCCGACGACTTCCGCAACGCGCCCAACACCTTCGGCTGGGTGGTCGAGATCGACCCCTTCGCGCCGGCCGCCGCGCCGCGCAAGCGCACGGCGCTGGGCCGCTTCGGCCATGAAGGCGCCTGGCTCGGCCCCGTGACCGTCGGCAAGCCCCTGGTCTGGTACATGGGCGACGACGCGCGCAACGAATACATCTACAAGTTCGTGTCGAAGGCCAACTGGGACGCCGCCGACATCGGCAAGGGCTACGCCGCCGGCGACAAGTACATGAACGACGGCACGCTCTACGTGGCGAAGTTCAACGCCGACGGCAGCGGCCAGTGGATCGAACTGAGCTTCGGCAAGAACGGCATCACCGCCGCCGCCGCGAACTACCCGTTCGCGAGCCAGGCCGACGTGCTCGTCAACGCCCGCCTCGCCGCCGACGTGGTCGGCGCCACGAAGATGGACCGCCCCGAGTGGACCGCCGTCAACCCGGTCAACGGCGAGGTCTACGTCACGCTCACCAACAGCAACGCCGGCAACCGCACGCTGGCCAGCGTCGACGCCGCCAACCCGCGCCATTACAACGACCGCAAGACCACCGGCGGCGACCAGTGGGGCAATCCCAACGGCCACATCCTGCGCTGGAAGGAAGCGGGCGGCGACGCCGCCGCGACCACGTTCACCTGGGACATCTACGCCTTCGGCGCGCGTTCCACGGCCGACGCCGCGACGATCAACCTGTCGAACCTCACGGCCGACAACGACTTTTCCAGCCCCGACGGCCTGTGGTTCAGCCGCGCCAATCCGGGCCTGCTCTGGATCGAGACCGACGACGGCGCCTACACCGACGTGACCAACTGCATGCTGCTCGCGGCGGTGCCGGGCAAGGTCGGCGACGGCGCGTCGAAGTCGGTGACGAGCACCGACAGCACCGGCGCGACGAAGACAGTTACCACCTACGTCGGCAAGGCGCCGGGCACGCTGCTGCGCCGCTTCCTGGTCGGCCCGAAGCAGTGCGAGATCACCGGCCTGGCCGAGACGCCCGACGGCGAGACGCTGTTCGTGAACATCCAGCATCCGGGCGAGGACACGGCCTCGGTCGCGGACCCGGCGGCCTTCGGCAGCCACTGGCCGGAGGGCGGCACGGCGCGGCCGCGCTCGGCGACGCTGGTGATCCGCAAGACGGGCGGGGGCAAGGTCGGCGTGTAACGCTGCCGGCCTGGCCTGACTGACAGCGTTTGCAACGCGCGCGGCTTGCCTTCGGGTGGGGCGCGCGCGTTGCGCTTTCGGCGCTTGCTCTCGGACGGCGCGCGGCGGGGGATCGAAGCGCTGGCGGCCGATTGCACGGCTTGGCCGTGCTCGTGCTCGTGCTCGTGCTCGTGCTCGTGCTCGTGCTCGCAAGAGTGTCAAGCGTCGGGCCTTGAAGCAGTACCGATGCTTTTTGTACTGCCCACCCGTTGAGCGTCGGCGACCGTGATCGCTTCACGAGGCGCGGAGCGGGGATCGGGCCGAGGCGCGGGCGTCTGGAGCGCCGAGCGAACGAGGTAGGCGTGGGGGAACGGCCGCAGGCCGTTCAGGCTTGCCTGTCTGAAGCCGGCGCAGCCGGCTGAGTTAGCAAGCCGACCCGCGAGCTACCGAAGGCAGCGAGGGAAGCCGGCCCACCGGGCCGGCCGCTCCAGTCGCCCGCGCCCCGGCCCGATCCCCGCTCCGCGCCGCTGCCAGAAAAGAAGCCAGCGCCATCCAGCCTCAAGACCGTCACAGCCGCCGACGCCCAAAAGCAGAACGGGCCGCCGAAGCGACCCGTCCGCACTCTCAAGCCACAAGCACCATCACTCGATCCGTCCGTGGCACTGCTTGTACTTCTTGCCCGAGCCGCAAGGGCAGGGGTCGTTGCGCCCCACCTTCGGCAGCTCGCCAGTGGCCACCGCCGTCGCGGCCGACGCCACGGCCACCGCCGCGCCCGCATCCCCCGCCGCGACCTCGCCGAGATCGTCGAACTCCGCATGCCGGCCCTGGGCCCGCTCCAGCACAGCCTCGCCCGCGCGGTCGATCTGCGCCTCGGCCTCGGCAATCTGCTCCTGCGTCTGCACGCGCACCGCCATCAGCATGCGCGTGACTTCGAGCTTCACCTTGTCGAGCATCTGGCCGAACAGCTCGAAGGCCTCGCGCTTGTATTCCTGCTTCGGGTTCTTCTGGGCGTAGCTGCGCAGGTGGATGCCCTCGCGCAGATAGTCGAGCGCCGCCAGATGCTCGCGCCACGCGGTGTCGAGCGCCTGGAGCATCACGCTGCGCTCGAAGCCGTTGAAGGCCTCGCGCCCGGCCAGCGCCACCTTGGCCGAGTAGGCATCGTCGGCCGCGGCCAGCACGCGCTGGAGCAGGTCGTCGTCGCTGAGCTTGTCGTCGGCTTCGAGCCATTGCGCGAGCGGTACGTCGATGTGCAGGTCGTCGCGGAAGGCCGCCTCGGCCGCCTTCAGGTCCCACTGCTCTTCCACCGACTCCTCCGGCACATGGGCGCGGAAGATGTCGGTCACGACGCCGTGACGCAGGTTGGTCACCATGTCGCCCACGTCCGCCTCGGCCAGGATCTCGTTGCGCTGCTGGTAGACCACCTTGCGCTGGTCGTTGGAAACGTCGTCGTACTCCAGCAGCTGCTTGCGGATGTCGAAGTTGCGCGCCTCGACCTTGCGCTGCGCGCCCTCGATGCTGCGCGTGACGATGCCGGCCTCGATCGCCTCGCCGTCGGGCATGTTGAGGCGGTCCATCACCGCGCGCACGCGGTCGCCCGCGAAGATGCGCAGCAGCGGATCGTCGAGCGACAGATAGAAGCGCGAGGCACCCGGATCACCCTGGCGGCCCGCGCGGCCGCGCAGCTGGTTGTCGACGCGGCGGCTCTCGTGGCGCTCGGTGCCGATGATCTTCAGCCCGCCTTCGCGCAGCACGAGGTCGTGCTGGGCCTGCCATTCATCGCGCAGGGTCTGCGCCATCGCCTGCTTCTGGTCGTCGCTCACGTCGGCGGCGTTGACGACCAGCTCGATCTGCTTGTCCACATTGCCGCCGAGCACGATGTCGGTACCGCGCCCGGCCATGTTGGTGGCGATCGTCACCGCGCCCGGCTTGCCCGCCTGGGCCACGATCAGCGCCTCGCGCTCGTGTTGCTTGGCGTTGAGCACCTCGTGCGGCAGACCGGCCTCGGTCAGCAGCTGGCTCAGCACCTCGGAGTTCTCGATCGACGTGGTACCGACCAGCACCGGCTGGCCGCGACCGTGGCATTCCTTGATGTCGGCGACGATGGCGTTGTGCTTCTCGCGCGCGCTGCGGAACACCTGATCGTTCATGTCCTTGCGCTGCGGCGGACGGTTGGTGGGGATGACCACCGTCTCCAGCGCATAGATCTCCTGGAACTCGTAGGCCTCGGTATCGGCCGTGCCCGTCATGCCCGCCAGCTTCTCGTACATGCGGAAGTAGTTCTGGAAGGTGATCGAGGCCATCGTGTGGTTCTCGGCCTGGATCTTCACGCCTTCCTTGGCCTCGACCGCCTGGTGCAGGCCGTCGGACCAGCGCCGGCCCACCATCATCCGGCCGGTGAACTCGTCGACGATCGTCACCTCGCCGTTGCGCACCACGTAATGCTGGTCGCGGTGGAACAGGTAGTGCGCGCGCAGCGCCGCCATCAGGTGATGCATGAGCGCGATGTTGGCCGGGTCGTACAGCGACGCGCCCTCGGGCAGCAGGCCCATGCGCGACAGCGTCTCCTCGGCCTTGGCGAAGCCGGCTTCCGACAGCGTGATGCGGTGCGCCTTCTCGTCGATCCAGAAGTCGCCGGGCGAATCGGGCTCGTCGGGCTTGGGCTCGTCCTCCATGCGCTGCATGAGCGGCGGGACGGCGTTCATCTTCACGTAGACGTCGGTGTGGTCCTCGGCCGGCCCGCTGATGATGAGCGGCGTGCGCGCCTCGTCGATGAGGATCGAGTCCACCTCGTCGACGATCGCGTACACGAGGCTGCGCTGCACGCGGTCCTGCAGGCCGTAGACCATGTTGTCGCGCAGATAGTCGAAGCCGAACTCGTTGTTGGTGCCGTAGGTGATGTCGGCGGCATAGGCGGCCTGCTTCTGCGCATGCGGCATCTGCGACAGATTGATGCCCGTCGTGAGGCCGAGAAAGCCGTAGAGCCGGCTCATCCATTCGGCGTCGCGCTGCGCGAGGTAGTCGTTGACCGTGATGACGTGCACGCCGCGCCCGCTGAGCGCGTTGAGATAGACGGGCAGCGTGGCGGTGAGCGTCTTGCCCTCGCCGGTGCGCATCTCGGCGATCTTGCCGTAGTGCAGGACCATGCCGCCGATGAGCTGCACGTCGAAATGGCGCATGCCCATGACGCGCTTGCCGGCCTCGCGCACGACGGCGAAGGCTTCGGGCAGCAGGTCGTCGAGCGTGGCGCCCTTGGCGAGGCGGTCGCGGAATTCGACGGTCTTGGCCTTGAGCTGGTCGTCGCTCAACGGCTGGATGCTCGCTTCGAGCGCGTTGATCTGCGCGACGGTGCGGCGGTACTGCTTGAGCAGCCGGTCATTGCGGCTGCCGAAGATTTTCTTGACGAGTCCGAGCATGGGAGACACCAGAAGGTCCGCGTGCCGGGTGGCCTCGCGGACCGCGCGTCGCGGCGTTCAGGGCCGGTGGCGCCTCCGTCGGGAGGGCGCACAACCGGCTCGAAGGGCGCGCCGAGCGAGGGGAAATGGGAACGGCCGGTCGAGGTGTTGCGCGAAGGGCGCCGTCGTGAAAGCCGCTTGACGGGCGCCGGAAAAAACGCTGGGCATCTTACCATCGGGTCATGTCACGTCCGCGCGCCCTTCCCCTCACCAACTGGCTGTCCGACATCGACGGCCTCGGCCCGATGCTGCCGTCGGTCGACCGGCTCATTTCCTTGCAGACGGCGGTCGATCGCTTCTGCCGCGCGCGGCGCATGGGCGCGGTGTGGGTGCGCGAGACGGTGGGCATCGCGCTCAAGCCCCGGCTGCTGCTGGTGGTGGGCATGCAGGCGCAGGCGGCCAAGCTGAAGAACGCGGCGCCGAGTCTGCTGGAGCATCTGCGGCTGGAGGGCTGGAACTTTCATGACGTGCAGGTGCGGGTGAAGTACGGCGTGGGCGATCCGGCCTGGGGGCCTGCGCCGGAGCATCCGCCCAAGCCCGGGTTGAAGCCGGAGCAGGTCGAGGGCTGGGAGCGGCTCGCGGGCGAGCTCGACGACGGGCCGCTGCGGGATTCGGTGCTGCGGCTGGTTCGGCATCACCGGGGGCTGTGACCGGCAGCTCTTGTTTTTTGAGAGCGGCCCCGCGCGGTCCGGTGCCCGCCGGCGCTTCACTGGCGGCGCCCTTGCGCTGCGCGCAAGGGTTCCCGGACGGCTGCGGGGGGCACGGGTCGGCAATCCAACTCAGCCCGCTGCGCGGGCTTCAAACAGGATTGCCTGAGCCGCTGCGCGGCTCACCCGCGCCCTCCTCGCCGTCCGGCTTGCCAGAGGCGCGCCGACAGGCACCGGACCACGCGGGGCCTCGTGAAACGGTCACGGCCGTTGGGGGCCGCGCGAGTGTGACGGTCGCGCTGCTTGGGGAGCCGACCGCGGATCGGGCTGATCTGCACAGCGCGGGGCTGCCCGGGCCGCCGAGGCAAGCCCCGGTTTCCTTGATCGCAGCACGACGCATCGGGCAGCGCCCGGCCCGGCCGGGGCGGGCGCTGCCTCAAGCACCGCCCCCGGCGCAGCACTCGCAACCACGCAACCACGGCTCACAGCCGAACGTCAGGCGATCGCCTCGACCCGCACCGCCCCCGCCACCACCAGCCGGAACCGCCCCCGCCCCGTCTTCTCGATGCGGATGCCGCCATCGCGCTCCGCCAGCCGGCGCTGGAGCAGGATCAGCCGCGCTTCGAGGTTGTCGGTGATGTCGGGCAGGCGCAGGCGCGGGTCCACGCGCAGCTCGCGGTTCGTGAATTCGCAGCGGCCCTCGGCCTGCCAGGTCTCGACCAGGCGCATGAGGATCGCGCCGGCCACGCCCTTGATGAGGTAGTCGGCGCCGAGAAAGACGCTGTCGGTCGGCGCGTGGTGGCGCAGCACGAGCAGCGGCGCGTCGGGCGGTGGCTGGCAGGTGCCCGCGTCCGTCATGCCGGCAGCGTCGGCACCGGCTGCGCCCGCCCCGCCGCCAGTCCCGGCCGCCGCCCCGCTGCTCGGCAGCGCGCCGCCCACCGCACCCCGGCCCGCCGGCTCGGGCGCGACCGGCTCCGGCTCCACCGGCTGAAGCAGCGTCAGCCCCATCGCGAGCTGGGTCGAGAGCACCGTCAGCGCGTCCTCGTCGTCGTAGCTGAAGTGCTGGTCGTGGTCGCTTTCCACCAGCAGCACGCCGATCACGCGGCCCATGCTGCGCAGCGGCACGGCGAGCTGGCTGCGCGGGTTGGCGAGGCCGGGCAGCGGAATCGGCGATTCGTCGGCGACGGCCTCGACGCCCTGGGCGATCGCCGTGGCGCGGATCGCGCGGCCGTAGGCATAGGCCTGGCTCATGTGGCCGATGCGCATCGGCACACCCTCGCGCGCGGCGAGGCCGACGATGCCCTGCCCGATCGCGATCTCCGAGCCGAGGCCCGAGCGCTCATAGCCGAGGCTGGCCACGGTGTAGAGCCGGCCGAGCGCCGGGTCGGCCAGCAGCAGCATCGAATGGTCGATGCGCAGCAGCTCGCGCAGGCCGGTCATCGCGGTGTCGATGAGCATGGCCATGTCGGTGCAGGCGGCCAGCCGTTCGGACAGCGCGCGGCTCGCCGAGGCGAGGTCGCACCGCGGCGCGGGCGCTTCCAGCTCGTTGCGGCCCGGCAGCTTGTGCACCGCCAGCACGCGGTACACGTCGGCGCCCTGGAGGCGGTAGATGCCGGTCATGCCGGTGTGCGCGGCGATGCCGGCGAGCTTGGCCTTCATGCGCTCGAACAGCGGGCCGGACTGCTCGGTGCGCAGGTACTCGATGTCCAGCTCGATGCCGGCGGCGGTGTAGGGATCGTCCACCGTGAGCGCGGCGCGCCGGGTGGCGAGGATGTTCTGGCGGCTGCGGTTGAAGAACTGGAAGGACAGCGCGACGTGCTCGTCGTCCACGTATTCCACCTGGGTGAGGAAGCAGAGGTGAGGCACGCCGTCGGGCGAGGCGGTGCACAGCGTGGCCGGGATCACGCCCTCGAACATGCGGCGCACGCTGGCGAGCGGGAGGTCGAAGCCGGCGGGGCGGTTCATGCGCGGCTCCGGGATGAGGCGGTGGCGACGGTCGGGCGGCTCGGCGGACGGCGGTTCACGGCAGCAGCTCCACCGCCGCGCCCGCGCCGGGGCCGGGCGTCTGGTCCCAGGCGCCGGTGACGGTCCAGCTCACGGTCATCAACGATTCGGCCGGCGCGTCGAACCAGGCCGACGTGAATTCGAACGAGAAGCCGAAGGGCGCGATCTCGGTGGCGAAGGCGTGCTTGTGCGCGAGGCGGTGGCGCCAGTCCTCGGCGCGCGGCGGCGCGACGACCGCGTCGCGGCCCTTGATCTGGTAGGTGCGGTGCGTGGTCGGCAGGCAGAACACGCCCGCGACCAGCCCGGTCTGGCGGATCGCCTCCAGCACCTGCGCGCCCGACACGCCCGACAGCAGCACCGACAGCCGCTCGTCCGGCTCGACGCGCAGCGCCAGGCAGCGCGCATGCGCCGGCCGGCCCTCGGCATCGCAGCCGCCGATGTGGATCGACACGCCGAGGCGCAGGAACTCCTTGAGATCGGGTGGCAGGGCGGCCATGGGCGCGGGCGCGGGGAGCGGGAAAGGCGCAACTGTAATCAGCGGCCGGGCGGTACGTGACGAAAGTCACGGGCCGGACGGCGGGCGACGGCCACCGCGCGCCGGAAGCCGGGCCTCGCCGCGACGGCGCGCGGCCCCCTCGCCGGCCCGCCCTCGCACTGCCCTCCCACCGGCGGCGCGGCACCCGCCCGCTTAGCAATTTCTTAGGAAAGGCTTAGCGGAGATTTAGCAACGCCCCGAAGCCCGCCTGACGAGACTTGCCTCACCCGCCCGACGCCTCTCGCGCCGGACGCAACCCGGCCAGCAACGCCGTCAGGAGACCCGCATGACCCGCCCCGCCCAGACCGACATCTACCGCTTCATCCACAAGGCGATCCGCCTGATGCTCGCCGACACGCTCTGCGCCCTCGCCCGCCTCGACTGCGACGACGAGGCCGAGCGCGACGTCGTCCACGCCCAGCTCGACGAGGCGCTCGACCTCTGCGAATCGCATGTCGCGCACGAGAACGAATTCATCCACGCCGCGATCGACGCGGTCCGCCCCGGCGCCGTCGCGCAGACCGCCGACGACCATGTCGATCACCTCGCCGGCATCGGCGCGCTGCGCGCCCAGGCCGCGCTCGCACGCGGCCGGCGCGGCGCCGAGGCGCGCGAGGCGACGCTCGCGCTGTACCGGCGCTTCGCGGTGTTCGCCGGCGAGAACTTCGAGCACATGGCGCACGAGGAATCGCACAACACCGACGTGCTCCACGCCTGCTTCGACCCGCACGAGATCCGCGCGATCGAGGCGCGCATCCACGCCGCGATCCCGCCCGGCGAGATGGCCGCGACGCTGCGCTGGATGATCCCGGCGCTCACGCCGCAGGAGCGGCTGGAGATGTTCGGCGGCATGCGCGCCGGCATGCCCGCGCCGGTGTTCGACGGCGTGCTCGCGATCGCGCGCCGCCATCTGCCCGCGAGCGGCTGGGACAAGCTCGCGCGCGGCCTCGGCCTGGCCCAGCACGAGGGGCTCGTCGATGTCGCCTGACCGCCTGCTCATCCGCGCCGCGGTCGGCACGGCGATCGTCGCGCTCGGCGCGCTCGCGGCCCTGCCGCTGCCGGCGCGCGCCGGGGAGACGGGCGGACCGGCCGCCAAGGGCACCGACGCGCCCCACGCCACCAGCCCGGCCACCGCCACCTCGGCCCCGGCCGGCGCCAATGGCGTCCGCCCGTCCGACCCCGCCACCCTGCGTCGCCTCGTCGCGCGCGGCGGCTACCTCGTGCGCGGCGCCGCCTGCGCCGACTGCCACACGCCGCTGCGCATGGGTCCCAACGGCCCCGAGCCCGACCTCGCGCGCGGCCTGTCCGGCCATCCCGAGGGCATGGCCCTGCCACCCGCGCCGGCCGCCGCCGGTCCGTGGCTGTGGGGCGGCGCCGGCAGCAACACCGCCTTCTGGGGGCCGTGGGGCGTCAGCTACTCGGCCAACCTCACGCCCGACGCCGACACCGGCCTCGGCGCCTGGAGCGACGCCGACTTCATCCGCACGATGCGCACCGGCAAGCATCTCGGCGTCGGCCGCCCGGTCCTGCCGCCCATGCCCTGGAGCGCGACCGGCAGCCTGAGCGACGACGACCTGCGCGCGATGCTGGCCTGGCTCAAGTCGCGGCCGGCGGTGCGCAACCGTGTGCCCGCACCCCAGCCGCCCGCGCTCGCCGCGCCGAAGCCGGCCGAACCGAGCGCGGCCGGCGCCAGGCCGGTGTCGAGCGCGCCCCTGCCCGGCTCGCCCGTCGCGCTGCTGCGCCCCTGAGGCCGGACGATGCTCGGCCCCAGCCCGCGCGACCCGCATCCGCTCGCCGGGCGCATGCGCGTGTGCTTCATCGCCAATGTCGTGCGCCATCCGAACGTGCTCATCGGCGACTACACCTACTGCGACGACCCCGACGGCGCGGCCGAATTCGAGCGCCATGTGCTCGACCACCTGCCGGTGCGCGGCGACCGGCTCGTCATCGGCCGCTACTGCGCGATCGAGCGCGGCGTGCGCTTTCTCATGAACGGCTGCCACACGCGGCGCGGCGGCTTCAGCGGCTATCCCTTCGAGCTGTTCGGGCGCGGCTGGGAGAAGGTGACGCCCGGCCCGGCCGAGCTGGCGGGGCGCGGCGACACGGTGGTCGGCAGCGATGTGCGGCTCGGCTTCGAATCGCTGGTGCTGCCGGGCGTGACGATCGGCCACGGCGCGGTGATCGGGCCGCGCGCGGTGGTGGACGCGGATGTGCCGCCGTATGCGGTGGTGATGGGCAATCCGGCGCGCGTGGTGCGGATGCGCTTCGACGCGGCGACGGTGGAGCGGCTGCTGCGCATGGCGTGGTGGGACTGGCCGGTCGCGCGGGTGACGACGCGGCTGGAGGCGATCGCGGGGGGGGATCTCGCGGCGCTGGAGGCCGAATCGGCGGCGGCTTCTTGCTGAAAGCGGTCCCGCGCGGTCCGGTGCCCGCCGGCGCTTCACTGGCGGCGCCCTTGCGCTGCGCGCAAGGGTTCCCGGACGGCTGCGGGGGGCACGGGCCGGCAATCCAACTCAGCCCGCTGCGCGGGCTTCAAACAGGATTGCCTGAGCCGCTGCGCGGCTCACCCGCGCCCTCCTCGCCGTCCGGCTTGCCAGAGGCGCGCCGACCGGCACCGGACCGCGCGGGGCCTCGTGAAGCGGTGGGGGCCGCAACGGCGGGCCGCTGGGGGGGGGGGGCGGGGTCGCGCGGCTTGCGCCGCACTCGTTATACTGAACGGACTTTACGAACTTTCCGTTCCGAACGACTCTCCGATGACCTCGCACGCGTCATTGCACGATCCTCGCCCACGGGAAACCAACCGCAGCCCCCGTGCATCGAGCTTCTTCAACACGCGCAAGTTCGACGGCCGCAACGCACCCTGATTTCGACGAGACCCCATGAAGCCCCAATCCACCTCGTCCGAAACCAAACCCTCCGCCCGCCGCCGCGCCGCCGCGCCTTCCCCCGCCGCCGACTACCTCTCGCCCGCCGACACCCGCGCCCTGCTCGCCGACAGCCTGGCCTCGCGCCTCGACCGGCTCGCGCAGGACGACATGCTGTCCACCGAAGATGCAGCGCAAATGCTGGGAACGACTCGCGTGACCGTGAATGCCTGGATCGCCAAGGGCCGCTGCATCGGCCTGACGCAGACCAAGCGCGGCTATCGCCTGCCGCGCTGGCAGTTCGAACCGGCCGTGTGGGATGCGCTGCCCGCGCTGTCGCAGGCGCTCGGCGTGACCGAGGGCTGGGCGCTGCTGGCCTTCCTCGAAACGCCGCTCGGCGCGCTCGACGGGAAGACGCCGCTCGATGCACTGCTCGCCGGCCAGTCGCAGCGCGTGATCGCGCTCGCCGCCTCGGAGGGGAACTGAACGCCATCAATGAAGCCTCACGACCTTGAGTTCCTGAGCATCACCACCTTCCCCGCCGGCCAGACGCTCGCGCGGGTCCAGCGCATCCGCACGACACGCGAGACACGCCCGAGCCTGCGCATCAGCGGATTCCTGCTGCCGCCGCCCGGGCTGCTGTCTGGGCGCTTCGATCTTCCGGACGAAGCCGCGTGCTATCTGGCCGAGGCACCGGAAACCGCCCTCTATGAAGCCCTCGCCCGCCGCGAGGCACGCGAACTATCTTTCGCCACGGTCGCGCAACGCACGCTGCTCACCGTCGAGACGCGCCGCCCGCTGAGCGTCGCCGACCTGCGACCGCACGCCCGTCACTACCCCGTCCTGCAATCGCTGCGCTTCAACGAGACGCAGGAACTCGCGCTCGCGATCCGCGCCCAGGGCTGCGACGGCATCCTCTACCGCTCGGCCCAGCAGGCCGGCGCCGATTGCTGGGTGCTCTGGGGCGACGCGATCAAGACCTGCCGGATCACCCGCCGCCAGCCTCTCGTCGATCCCGACAGCGGCGGCCTGCACCGCCACCTGGCAAGCGCATTGCGCGGCAGCCGGATTCCTCTTTGCCCCTGATCGGCCTCGCAGAAACAGCCCCGGTTTCCCCAGTCGCGGCCCGGCCGGGGCGGGCGATGCCTCAAGCACCGCCCCCGCGCGGCAACCACAGCGTCAACGTTCAACCAAACAAAAAACCGCGCGGCAACCACAGCGTCAACGTTCAACCACAAGCGTCAGCCCCGGCCGGGCCGTCGCGCCGTCTGACGCGCCGAGTGCCGTGCGGGGGGCGGGGTGAATGCCGCAGAGGCATTCAGGCGTGCATGTCTGAGCGGGCAACGCCCGCGAGTTCGCACGCCGGCCCCGTCACCCGCGCGGCGCGAGGGCAGCCCGCGCAGCGGGCCGCGTCAGTCGGCGCGACGGCCCGGCCGGGGCGGGCGATGCCTCAAGCACCGCCCCCGCGCGGCAACCACAGCGTCAACGTTCAACCACGATGTCGCTGGTCGGCACCGAGCAGCACAGCAGCCGCATCCCCGCATCGATCTCCCGCTGCCGGATGCCGCCGTTGGCCTTCATCTCCACGCTGCCCTCCAGCAGCTTCGCCTTGCACGTCCCGCACACGCCCTTCGAGCACGACGCCGGCACCGCCACGCCCGCCGCGCGCGCCGCGTCGAGCACGGTCTGCCCCGGCCGGCACGCGAACTCGCGCCGCGAGCGGCTCAGCTTCACGGTGAAGCCCGCCGTCGCCAGCACCGCGTCGGCGCTGTCCGGCACGGACGCATCCGAGGCCACGGCTGGTGCCGGGGCGGCCGCGGCCGCCTCCGAGCCCGCCGCCGCATCGGCGCCTTCCGCCGCCATCAGCGTCGCGAAATCGAAGCTTTCCTCGTGGTACTGCGCCTCGGGCAGGCCGCCCGCGAGCAGCAGCGCGCGCGGCCTTCATGTACGGCGCCGGGCCGCACACGTACACCTCGCGCCGCGCGTAATCGGGGCAGAGCAGCCGCAGCGCCTCGATGCTCAGGCGGCCGGTCAGGCCGGCCCAGGCGGCATCGCCCGCGCGGCTCTCGACGATGAAGCCGAGCTTCAGCCCGGCATCGCGGCGCGCAAGGGCTTGCAGCTCGTCGTGGAAAATCAGGTCGGCCGGGGTGCGCGCGCTGTGGATGAACGCGATGTCGCTGCCCGGCTTCAGGCCCGCGAGCGTGCGCGTCATGCTCATCATCGGCGTGATGCCCGAGCCGGCCGACAGAAAGAGGTATTTGGCGTCCGGCTTCGCGCCGGTAGCGAGGCAGCTGAATTCGCCGCCCGGCCCCATCGCGCCCAGCGCCATGCCGGGTTTGAGGTTGTCATGCAGCCAGTTCGAGCCCGGTCCGCCCGGCACGCGCTTGACCGTGACGGCCAGCTCGTAGGGCGTGAGCGGCGACGACGAGATCGTGTAGCTGCGCGTGACGGTCTCGCCGCCGATCGGCAGGTCGAGCGTGATGTACTGGCCCGGCAGCTGGCGGAACAGGCGCGGCGGCTCGGCGCGGAAGACGAAGGTCTTCACGTCGTGCGTCTCGTCGATGACGCGGGCGCACACCAGCCGGTCGTCGGCCTCGCGGTCCCACACCGGCGGCAGCGCGCCGCCGAGCAGGCCGAGCGCGTCGGCGCCGTTCGCGGTTGCGCCGCCCGTCGTCATCGCCGCCGCCCCGGCGGCCGAAGCCGTCGCGGCCATGCCGCCCGCGTTGTTGCCCGCCTGTTCCATCACGCCCGCTCCCGTCTCAGCCGATCACCGCGTTCAGGCGGCCGATGTACCAGCGCATGAACTTCTCGACGAGGCCCTCGGTGTATTCCGAGTACGGGCCCGGCTCGTAGCCCGAGCTGGTCGCGCCGCGCTGGGTCATCTCGACCAGCTTGCGGTCCTGGTCGTTGGTCGCGCGCCAGACTTCGGTCAGGGTGTTGACGTCGTAGTCCACGCCTTCGACCGCGTCCTTGTGCACCAGCCATTGGGTGCGGACGATGGTCTTGCCGGCGCTCACCGGCAGGATGCTGAACGTCACGATGTGATCGCTCATGAAGTGGTGCCAGCTGTTCGGCTGGGTCCAGAAGCTCAGGCCGCCGAGCGCGCGTTCGGTCAGGTCGCCGAGCAGCTTCTTGCACGCCACTTCGGTGCTCATGGTCTGCGATTCGCCGGCCTGCGTGAGCGGCAGGCGCTGGGTGCGGAAGCCCGTGGTGCGGTCGTCCAGATGGTCGATCTCGCGCGACGGCAGGCCCATGCCTTCCCAGCGGCAGGCGCTGGTCTCGACGATGCGCTTGAACTCCTCGATCGCCTCGGTGTTGTTGCTGCCGGGCGCATAGCCGAAGCCGAACTCGAACAGCGAGATCGTCAGCTCGGGATGGTTGGGCACGCAGTGGTAGCACTCGCGGTTGTTCTCGACCACGAGCTTCCAGTTGCCCTGCTCGACGATGTCCACCGACGCGGCGATCTTGCAATCCTTGAGGCGATGCGGCGCGATGTACGGCGACATGATCTTGGCCAGCTCGTCGAAGTCGGCCGGCGCGTCCTTGGCCATGCACACGAAGATCAGGCCCTCGATGCTCTTGACGTGCACCGGCTTGAGGCCGTGCTTGCTCGCGTCGAAGCCCGAGCCCATGTGACCCGCATGCACCAGCTCGCCGTCGAGGTTGTAGGTCCAGGCGTGGTAGGGGCAGACGAGGTTGCCGACCGAGCCGTGCTTCTCTTCGCACAGGCGGGCGCCGCGATGGCGGCACACGTTGTGGAAGGCGCGCAGGCTGCCGTCGTCATGACGCACCACCAGCACCGACTCGCCACCGATCTCGACCGTCAGGAAGTCGCCCGCCTCGGCCACTTCCGGCTCAACGCCGACATAGATCCAGTGCTTGCCGAAGATGGCCTCGATGTCGAGCTTGTAGATCGCCTCGTCGGTATAGAACGGCGCGTCGAGGCAGTAGCCCGGGCGACGGTTCGCGATGAGTTCGCGGATCTTGCCGGGAGTCGGCTGGAAGGTCAGGGCGGTGGTGGAGCTCATGATCGGGTGCAGGGTGTCGAGGGGTTGTCGAACTGCGTTGTCGTCGGGATTTTTCAGGTGCGTGTCGACCGCAATCCATGCTCTCCGAGGTAGCGCAGCAGGACTTGTGCTTTTTCGACAGAACCCCCGTCGCTTACGACTTGGCCGCCGGCGCCTCCGGTATCGACCGCCGCGCTCATGCGCGCATGGCCGCTGCGGCGGTCCACGGGCTTGAGACGGCGCGGCTTGCGCGTGGCGGGCTCGACCACGGGCGGCTGCCAGGCAGCGGCCTGCGCACCCGTTTGAACGCCCGCCTGTCCGCTCGCGACGGCGCCGGCCGCGCCGGTACCGGCCGTCACCACGCTGCCGCCGACCGCCTTCGCATGCGACCAGCGCTGCTCGCCGCCCGCGAGCGGATGCACGCAGACGATGCTCGCGCCCGTCGCCTCGACGCGCCGGCGCCGGCCCTTGGGCAGGAATTGCAGCGACTCGATGCCGCCCGCCTTGAGCGTCACGTCGAGCGCCTGCGGCAGCACCGCGCGGCCCAGCGCCTCGCCCAGCAGATAGGGCAGCATCCCCGAGCCGAGGCCGTTGTCGGCCGCGCTGCCGCACAGCACCAGGTCGGCGCCGCGCAGGCGCATGGCGAGCGCCGGCAGCGCATCGGCGCCGGCCGGCAGCGGCAGCACTTCCACCCTGCCCGCGCCGAGCGCGAGGTAGTCGCGCAGCGCGGGATTGGCGGCGTCGCCGGCGTGGATCACTTCCACGCTCACGCCGCCGTCGGCCGCGAGACGCAGCGCCAGCGCGAGCGCCGCCGCGTCATTGCGGTTGCGGCGCCACTGGCCGCTGACCGGATGGCGCTCGACCGAGACGAGCACCGCGATTCTGGTGTCAGCCATGGCGGCCTCCGTTTTCCTGCGCGATCGCGGCGCGCAGCGCCTTCATGAGCGATTGCGCGTCGTCGATGATGGTCAGCCCCGCGCGCTTGGCGATCGGCGCGCCCGGGTCGGTGTTGACGGCGATCACATGCCGCACGTCCTTGATGCCCTGCAGATGCTGGACCGCGCCCGAGATGCCGAAGGCGATGTAGCAGCTCGCGCGCACCGTCTTGCCGGTCGCGCCCACCTGGCGCGTGCGCGGAAAGCGCCCTTCGTCCACCGCGACGCGGCTCGCGCCGACCGCCGCGCCGAGATCGGCTGCAAGCGATTGCAGCAGCCCCACGTCGCTCACGCCGGCGCCGGCGGCGATGATGAAGTCGGCCTCCTCCAGCGCCACGTCGGTCGCGGGCACGCGCTCCAGCGCGATCGTGCGCAGCGCCGGGGCGTTGCCGGCGGCGCCGGGGCGCGAGAGCAGCGGGGCGGGCTTGCCGGCAAGGCTTGCGCCGCCTGCCGCCGCGCCGTTGGCTGCCGCGCCATTCATGCCGGCGCCAGACGACGCGCCATCGAGCGTCACCGCCTCGTCGCGGCCCAGCTCCTGCAAATGCTCGTCCACCGCTTCCGGCGCGACGATGACCACGCGCGGCGCGGGCATCACGGCATAGCCGCGTCCGCCGTCGCACAGGCTGCGCACGGTGAAGGCAGGTTCGGCACCGCCCGCGCCACCGGCACTCGCCCCGCCCTTGCCTTCCGGCCGCGCCAGCTCGACCGCGCGTGTCGCCACGCTCGCGCCGAGCCGCGCCGCCAGCCGCCGGCCCAGATCGGCGCCGCCGTCCGGTCCGTCGGCGAGGAACACATGCGCCGGCTGCCAGCGCGCGACCGCCTGCTGCACCAGCGCGAGATCGCGCGCGGGCTCCCAGCGTTCGGCGCTGGCCTCGGGCAGGCTCACGACGAGGTCGGCGCCGCATTCGGCGAGGCTTTCGTCGATGCCGCCGAGCACCAGCGCGACCACGGCCGTGCGCGGCCCGGCGAGCAGCGCCGCGCCGGCGATGGTCTGGCGCGCATGGCCGTCGAGCAGCCCGCGCTCCGAATGCACGACCGCGAGCCAGTACTGCTCAGGCTCGGCGCGCAGCCGCAGGCGCTTGCCGCCCGCATGCGCGCCGCCGTGGGCGCCGGCGTCGCCGCCCTCGCCCGTCGTGGCGCCGAGGATGATCCGCTTCAGCCCCTCGGCCGTGACGATGTAGGGCCGGCGCGGGTTGATGCGCGGCACCGGGCCGTCGTCATGCGCGGCGGCCGCGTTGAAATGGACAGGCGCGTTCATCACTTCACCTCCAGCGTCGCGGCCACGAGTTCGACCACGTCCACCACGTCGGGACGGTTGCCGGTCACGCCTTCGAGCATGGCCGTGCATTGCGGGCAGGCCACGGCCACGAGGCCGGCGCCGGTCGCGCGCGCATCGTCCATGCGCATGTCGGGAATGCGGCGCTCGCCCGGGATGTCCGTCAGCGGCGCGCCGCCGCCGCCGCCGCAGCAACGGCTGCGCGGGCCCGCGCGCTCCATCTCCACCACGGCGATGCCGATGGTCTTGAGCAGCTTGCGCGGTGCCTCGTAGCCCGCGTTGTAGCGGCCGAGGTAGCAGGGGTCGTGATAGGTGACTTCGCGCTGCTCGGCCGACTGGCCGACCTTCAGCCTGCCGCCCGCAACGAGCTGCTCGACGAAGGTGGTGTGATGCAGCACCTCCCAGCGTCCGCCGAGCGCCGGATATTCGTTGGCGAGGCTGTGGAACACATGCGGATCGGGCGTGACGATGCGCGCGAAGCTCAGCGCAGAGATCGCCGCGATGTTCTCGCGCGCCAGCCGCTCGAAGGTGGCTTCGTCGCCGAGGCGGCGCGCGGTGTCGCCGCAATCGCGTTCGCGCGGGCCCATCAGCGCGAAGTCGATGCCGGCGGCCTTGAGCGTCCTGATGAACGCCCGCAGCGTGCGCTGATAGCGCATGTCGAATGCACCTTCACCGGCAATGACGAGCACGTCGGTCTTCACGCCCGGCTCGGCCAGCTTGACGCCGAGGTCGATCGCCCAGTTGGCGCGCGCGGCGTTGTCATGGCCACCCTGCGTGGCGGTCTCGCGCAGGTTGTCGAGCGTCTCGGGCGCCTTGCCCGGGATGTCGCCCTCGACCAGCGCGCGATGGCGGCGCAGCGACACGATCGAATCCACATGCTCGATCAGCATCGGGCACTCCTGCACGCAGGCGCGGCAGGTGGTGCAGGACCAGATCGTCTGCGGCTCGACCAGCTTGCCCACGACCGGCGCGTCGGGCGAGCCCTCGTGCGCGCCCACCTTCAGGCCGGGGCTCGGGCTGCCGGCATAGGCCGCGTCCGTGCCGCCGGCCATGCCGACGACGAGGTCCTGGATCAGCTTCTTCGGGTTGAGCGGCTGGCCGGCGGCGAAGGCCGGGCAGGCCGCCTCGCACTTGCCGCATTGCACGCAGGCATCGAAGGACAGCAGGCGGTTCCAGGCGAACTGCACCGGCTTCTCGACGCCGTATTCCTTCGCGGGCAGATCGAGCGGCGCGAGCGCCGTGCGCTCGCCCTGGGCAGCGCGCTTGTCGAAGCGCGCCTGGCGCGGATGGAAGGCCAGATGAAGCAGACCGGCAAATGCATGTTTGAGCGGCCCGCCACTGCCGATGCCGAGCGCCAGCGGCAGCGCGCCCGCGAGCATCGGCAGGATCAGCAGCAGCGCGAAGCCGCCCGCCACCGGTGCCGCCGCGCTCGCGCCCTCGGCCGCCTGCGCCTCACCGCCCACGCCCTGCGACAGCAGCAGCGCCGCGCCCGCGACGAGCAGGCCGGCGCCGGTCAGCAGCAGCAGTTGCGGAAAGCGTTGCCACGCACCGCGCGACAGCCGCGCCGGCGCGTTCATGCGGCGCTTGACGGCGCGCACCGCGCCCACCGTCATGAGCGCCGCCAGCGCCAGCAGCGCCCAGTCCAGCAGCGGCCAGTACAGCATCAGGCCGTAGTTGAGCGCGATCACGCCGAAGGCGCCGATCGCGCCGCCCGCGACGAACACATGGGTGCGCGCCATTTCCGGCTCGCGCGCCACCACGTCATGCAGATCGACGAAGTAGCGCTTCGGGATCGTCGCCAGCAGCGCGAGATTCACGGGCGCCGTCGCGCCCGCGCGCCACAGCGCCGCCCGCTTCATCACGCCCGCCGCCACCACGACGACGAGGCCCCAGAACGCGGCCGTGACCGCCAGTGCCAGGCTCATGTCAGAAGTCCTTCACGAGACGCAGCGCGTCGTAGATCGCGCCGTGGATGTTGTGCTGGCTGATGCAATCGCCCACGCGGTACAGCAGGAACTTGCCGCCGCCGAGCTGCTGTTGCAGCGCCGGTTGCGGCTCGCTCGCGAACAGCGCGCGCACATCGGTCTGGCCCTTGTTGGCGGAGCGGTCCTTGAGTTCCCAGTAGATCTCGTCGTTGGGTACCGTGCCGTTCTCGACCACCACCTGATCGACCGCGCGCTCTTCCAGCGCCTCGGTGTATTCGCTCTTGATCACGGCGATGAGCTTGTCGCCCTCGCGGTACACGCGGTCGAGCCAGTAGTTGGGCGTCGGGATGATCCCGAGCGCATGCATGCGGCGATAGAAGATCGGGAAGGTCGTGCCGCCCACGTCGTCGGCCACCTTCACGTCGGGCGTCACGATCTCGACCAGGCTGCCGCGCGAGGCCAGGAAGTCGGCCACGCCGAAGCCCGCGTGCGTGCTGATGCTGTCGTACACGAGCACGTTCTTGCCCGGCTCGACCTTGCCCGAGAGGATGTCCCAGCTGCTCACCACCAGACCTTCGTCGGCGCCCCAGGCCGGCACCTGCTTCAGATGCGGCCGGCCGCCGGTGGCGAGCACGACGATGTCGGGCTGCTCGGCCATGACCTCGTCGGCGGTCACGCGCATGCCGAGGCGGCGATCGACGCCGAGGCGCTTCGTCTCAAGATCGAACCAGCGCACGATGCCGGCCATCTGCTCGCGCTGCGGCGCCTTGGCCGCGAGCAGGATCTGGCCGCCGACGGCGTCGTTCTTATCGAACAGCACCACGTCATGGCCGCGCTCGCGCGCCACGCGCGCCGCCTCCAGCCCGGCCGGGCCGGCGCCCACCACCACCACCTTGCGCCTGGCGCCCGTGGTCGGCTTGATCTGGTGCGGCATCGTCGCCTCGCGCGAGGTGGCGGCGTTCTGCACGCACAGCACGTCGAGGCCGTTGTACTGGCGGTCGATGCAGTAATTGGCGCCGACGCACTGCTTGATCTGGTCTTCCTTGCCGTCGCGGATCTTGGTCACGAAGTGCGGATCGGCGATGTGCGCGCGCGTCATGCCCACCAGATCGACCCAGCCGTTGTTGAGGATGCGCTCGGCCTGGTTGGGGTCGCGGATGCTCTGGGCGTGCATGAGCGGGATGTCGATCGCGCTCTTGATGCCGGCGGCCAGATGCACGAAGGGCTCGGGCGGCAGCGCCATCGGCGGCATGCAGTTGGCGATGGTGTTGTGCGTGTCGGCGCCCGAGCCGACCACGCTGATGTAGTCGATGAGGCCGGTGCCGGCCATGGCCTGGGCAATCTCCTTGAGCGTCTCGTGATCGAGGCCGTCGTCATGGAACTCGTCGCCGCACATGCGCAGTCCGACCACGAAATCGCGGCCCACCTCGGCGCGCACCGCCTCCAGCACCTCGCGGCCGAAGCGCATGCGGTTCTCCAGCGAGCCGCCCCATTCGTCGGTACGGAAGTTGGTGCGCGGGCTCCAGAACTGGTCGATGAGCTGCTGGTGCGCGGCCGAGACTTCCATGCCGTCCATGCCCGCCGCCTTGACGCGGCGCGCGGCCAGCACGAAGTCTTGGATGATCCGCTTGATTTCCTCGACCTCGATGGTCTTGGCATTGCCGCGATGCACCGGCTCGCGCACGCCCGAGGGCGACATGAGGTGCGGCCAGTGCTCGCCGTGCCAGGCAGAGCGGCGGCCCATGTGGGTCGCCTGGATCATGATGTAGGCGCCGTGGCGGTGCATGGCCTCGGCGAGGCGCGACAACGGGTCGATGACCTTGTCGGTGCTCAGGTTGACCGACTTCCACCAGCCTTGCGGGCTGTCGATCGACACCGGGCTGGAGCCGCCGCAGACGGCGAGCGCGAGGCCGCCCTTGGCCTTCTCTTCGTAGTAGCGGATGTAGCGGTCGCCCGGCAGGCCGCCGGGTTCGGCATAGACCTCGGCGTGGGCGGTGCTGCACACGCGGTTGCGCAGCGTGAGGTGGCCCAGCTTGAAGGGCGAGAACAGGTTCGGGTAGCGCATCGGGATCGGCTCTCTGGCTTGCGGTCGGCGGCCTGGGTGGCGGCTTTTCGATGCAAGCGAGGGTGCCGTTCCGGCTGGGGGCGGACCATCGCTAAAACGACAGGGAGGCGTCGTTATGCGGCTTCGCGGGGGGGGGCTATACGGCCTTTTGGTCGCGCTGCTGGCGCGGGGCGGGGGGAACGCGGGGCGCGGCTACACGGCGCCGGCCGCCGCTGGACGCGGCGGCTGCCCTTCGCTCCCTTCGGTAGCCCGGCGGCCGGCGTTGCAACTCGCCTTCGCTGCGCGAAGGCTCAGACAGCAACGCCTAAGCGGCTGCGCCGCTTGCCGCCGTCTACCTCGTGCGCTCGGCGGCTCCGACAGCCGCGCCCCGCGTTCCCCCCGCCCCGCGCCTTTTCGTCATGAGGCCGCAGGGGCCGCGTCGGCGTCGCGTCGGCGCCTGTCCCGGCGACGCGCCCTGCTCAGCCGGCCGGCCAGGCGAGGCGGAACTCGACCCCGCGCCCGTCGATGCCGGCGCTGACCTCGACCCGCGCCGCCAGCCGCCGCGCCGCCGACCGCACGATGGCCAGCCCGAGGCCGGAGCCGCTCGCGCTCGCGTTGGCGCCGCGCCGGAAACGCTCGAACAGCCTGGGCATGTCCTCGGCCGGAATGCCGGGGCCGTCGTCGCGCACCCGCAGCTGCACCTGACCGCCCGGCAGCACATCGAGCGCCAGTTCGATGCGCACGCCCGGCCCGCCGTAGCGCACCGCGTTCGCCACTAGGTTGTCGACGATCGATTCGAAGCAGTCGCGCGGGCAGCGGCGCGGCAGGCTGTCCGGCCCGGCGTAGCTCAGCTCGATGCTGTGCGCATGCGCCAGCGCCGCATGCATCGCGAGACAGTCGCGCGCCAGATCGGCCAGATCGATCGTGACCGGCTCGGCCTCGACCGCCGCATCGAGCCGCGCGATCGACAGCAGCTGGTTGACCAGCCGCGAGGCGCGCGCCACGCCGCTGTCGAGCCGGGTCAGCGCGGCCGCGCGCGCGGCCTCGGTGGTAGCGCTGTGCAGGCTGTCGCACTGGGCGACCATCACCGCGAGCGGCGTGCGCAATTCATGCGCGGCATCGGCGAGAAAGCCGCGCTCGCGCTCGATCAGCGTGCGCAGACGCGCGAAGGCGGCGTTCAGCTCGGCGATCACCGGCGACAGTTCGCGGTACACGCCCTGCACCTTGAGCGGGGAGAGATCGTCGGGCCGGCGCTCGCGCAGTTCGGCCGCCAGCTCGCGCAGCGGCTTGAGGCCGCGCCCCACCGCGAACCACACCAGGAACAGCAGCATCGGCACGACGTAGAACAGCGGCCGCACCGCCAGCGGACTGATCATGACGTCGTTGAACAGCTGCTCGCGCGCCTGCTCCGACGAGGCCACCTCGACGCGCCGGCCGCTGCCGGGCGCGACCGCCCGCAGCACCCGGTAGCCACCCCCGGCGCTGTCATGCGCGACGAAGCCGAGCGGCGCGTCGCCCGCCGGCCAGTCGGGCGGCGCCGCGCCGCCGCTGGCGATCACCCGGCCGTCGGCCTCGACCACCCGGAACGCCACCAGTCCGGGCGGCGAGTCTTCGATCTGCTGCGTCCACGCGATCGATGCGGTCAGCCCTTCGAGCGCCCGTGCCAGTTCGCGCGGATCGGCATGCGTGTCGGCCAGTTGCGCCGCCGCGCCAGCGGTGATGCGCGCCTCGCGGTCGAAGTTGCCGCTGCCGGGCGCGTTCACGCCCAGCCGCCCGGTCAGATAGATCGCGCCCCAGCCCATGGCGCAGGCGGCCAGCATGGCCAGCAGCACGCGGCGCGCGACCGATGGTCGATGGCAGTCGGTCCAGCGCGAGCGGGCGGCACCGGAGGCTTCTGGCGCGGCGGTGTTCATCTGCCCTCCAGCCAGTAGCCGACGCCGCGCACCGTGCGCACGCGCTCGTTGCCGAGCTTGCGGCGCAGGTTGTGGATGTGCCATTCGAGCGCGCTGAATTCCATCGGCTCGGCCAGCGGCGCGACCGCGCGCGCCAGCCGATGCTTGGACACCGTCTCGCCGGGCAGACGCGCCAGCTCGACGACGATGCGGAATTCCTTCGGCGACAGCGTCACCGGCACGCCGTCCAGCGTGACCTCGTGCCGGCCGGTATCGATGCCGAGCGCGCCGACCCGCCAGACCAGCGTCGACTGGCCGGCCGAGCGCCGCACCACCGCCCGCACCCGGCTCGCGATCTCGATCGGCGCGCAGGGCTTGATCACATAGTCGTCGGCGCCGGCGTCGAGCGCGGCGACCCGCGCGTCGAGCGCATCGCGCGCCGTCAGCACGATGACCGGCAGCGCCACCCGCCGGCCGCGCCAGTGCGCGAGCAGGCTCAGGCCATCGGCATCGGGCAGGCCCAGATCGAGCAGTGCGCACGCAAAGCGCGGCGCGCCCTCCTCGTCCGCGACTTCGGCCAGCGCGCGGGCATGGCGCACGTCGCGCACCCATTCGCTCGTGAGTCCGTGCGCCGCCAGCGCGCGCTGCAATTCGGCGCCGAGTTCCAGATCGTCTTCGACCAGCAGCAGATGCATGCCTTTCCCCGTCATTGCGATTCCGGCAGCCAGCCTACGTCAGCCCGTCTTTGCCCCGGCCTAGGTCCGAATGCGCCCGCCGCCGGCCTGTCGCGCGGCGCATGGCCGGTCCTGTCCGATGCCCTTTGGTGCTATGGCGCCGCCCGCGTACCCGTCGATACCGTGGACTGTCCCCCTTGCTGGAGAAGTCTCGTGATGTCCCGAACACCCCAATCCCGATGCCTCCTGTCGGTCCTGTTCCGGCGCGGCCGGCGTGCCTGCGCCGCGCTGCTGCTGGGCGTCGCCCTGGCCGGCTGCGGCACCGACGTCGAGGTCGGCGGGCCCGCGGCCGGCATGCACCGGCTCAGCGTCGCCGCCAGCGGCAACGGCAGCGTCACCTCGCAGCCGGCCGGCATCCAGTGCGGCCCGAACTGCACCGCCGACTTTGCCGACGGCACCCGCGTGACGCTGACCGCCCTGCCCGGCACGGGCCAGCTGTTTCGCGGCTGGGGCGGCGAATGCGCCGGCAGCAGCGCCACCTGCAACGTGACGATGAGCGCCAACCGCACCGTCACCGCCGTCTTCGTGCCGGTGCCGCCGACCAGCGTCACACTCACCACCAGCGTGACCGGCGGCGGCACGCTGCGCTCGACACCCCCCGGCATCGATTGCGGCAGCACCTGCGAAGCGAGCTACGCGGTCGATACCGTCGTCATGCTCACGCCGACGCCCGATCTCGGCCAGGTGTTCAGCGGCTGGGGCGGCGCCTGCGCCGGCGCGGGCCTGAGTTGCAGCGTGACCATGAGCGCGGCGCGCAGCGTGTCGGCCAGCTTCGCGCCGGTCGCGGCCGTGCTGCGCCGGCTCGACATCACGCGCAACGGCAACGGCACGATCCGGTCGCAGCCGGTCGGCATCGATTGCGGCAGCACCTGCGCGGCCTCGTTCAACGACGGCAGCAGCGTCACCCTCACCGCGACGCCCGCGACCGGCCAGCGCTTCACCGGCTGGAGCGGCGCCTGCGCCGGCAGCGGCGCGACCTGCACGCTGAGCCTGACCCAGGACCGCAGCGTGGTCGGCAACTTCGCCGCGGCGCCGGCCGCCGCCGCGTGGCAGACGCCGATGCTGCTGGAAGCCAGCAACGATTTCGATGTGGCCAACGGCGCGCTCACCGCGATCGCGTCCAACGGCGACGCGCTGGTCATGTGGGAACAGTCGGACGGCCAGCCCGACGGCAGCGCGCGCAAGGTCTGGTCGCGCCGCTACGTCGCCGGCCAGGGCTGGACGACCGCCGTCGCGGTGCCGGGGCTGGCCGGGCCGGCGTCCTATCTGGCCTCGGGCCGGCTGTTCATCGACGGCAACGGCGTCGCGACCTGGATCCGGCCCAACCTCGAAACCCGGCGCTACACGCCGTCGGCCGGCTGGAGCGCGCCCTTCGCGCCGCCGGCACGCGCGGCCGGCCTGCTGACGGGCGCCGCGATCGACGCCGGCGGCACGATCCGCGTCATCACCTCGGGCGCCGATGTGTATTCGATCGTCCTGCCGGCCGGCACGAATGCCTGGGGCAGCTGGACCCGCATCGACAACGGCGGCGATCTCGATTCGCGCGATGCCGACCTCGCGGTCTCGGCCGACGGCAGCGCCATGTCGGTCTGGCGCGAGCGCAATCCCGGCGACAGCAGGTTCAGCCTCAAGGCCGCGCGCTTCCTGCCCGCGAGCGGCTGGCAGACGCCGCAGGTGCTCGACAGCAGCACCGACAACGTCAGCCCCGAAACCCCGCCGCACGTGGTCATGGACGCGAGCGGCAATGCGCTGGCGGTCTGGCATCAGGGCGACTCGCTCTACACCGCGCTGTACGGCACGACCGGCGGCTGGAGCCCGGCCACCGAGGTCGACACGAATGCGGTCGAGTCGAGCTTCACGGCGCAGATCCGCGTCTCGATGACGGCGGCCGGGCGCGCCGTGGTGCTGTGGCGCAGCGGCATCTACGCGCTCAAGGCGATGCAGTACGCGCCGGGCACGGGCTTCACCGCGCCGGTACAGGTCAACAGCTACGGCATCGATCCCCAGCTCGGCCAGGACGCCGACGGCAATGCGGTCGTCGTCTATCTGGCGCCCGATCGCTGGCCCGCGCCGACCACCGGCTCCGACCTGTACGCGCGCCGTCTGGTCTGGGGCGAAGGCTGGAGCGCCGCCACGCCGATCGAGCCGCTCGACGGCCTCGGCGCGGCCGTCAACGGCGCCTTCAACCGCGACGGCAAGGCGGTCGCGGCCTGGGTGCGCGGCGACACGGCCGGCAGCGGCGCGCGCCGCAGCCTGTGGGTGAACCTGCTGCGCTGATGCCTCTTTTCACGGCCGCCGGACGACCGCGCGTCGTGCCGGCGGCGCCCTTTTTCCACACCGAGAGTCCGCATGTTCCGATTCATTGTTCCGTCCCTGCTCGTCGCCGCGTCCGCGCTGGCCGGCTGCGCCTCGATTGCCGTGACCGATGACGCCATCGTCGATCGCACCTCCGCCGCGCTCGGCCTCGACAGGCAGTCCTTCACCATCAGCAACCGGGTGGACGACGGCACCACCACCCGCTACGCCGTGCACACCCGCAACGGTCAGGACTACCGCTGCTTCGTCGGCGGCTCGATCAGCGTGCTCGGCCGTTCGGTGTCCGAAGCGGTGTGCTCGCGCAAGGGCGAGCCGGCCGCCAATCCGCTGCTGCGCTGAGGCCGGGGGCGGCGCGACTGGGCCAACCCAAAGCTTCGTTCGCCGATGCTGCGACCTCCCCGAACACCGGCATCGCCGCGAGGAGCCGCCCGCCATGACCATCCCGCCCCGCACCGCCCCTCGGCTCGATCTCATCGACCGCGAACCGCTGTTCGGCCTCGGCCTGGACCATGCGCTCGAAAGCCGGGGCGTCGCGCTGCGACCGCGCATGTACGGCGACGTCATGGAATGGATGCGTGACGCGCAGGCGCTGGCGCCGCCGGCCCGCATCGTCGTCGTCGATGTGGCCGCGCTCGGCCCCGACGCCCGCACGGCGCTGGCCATGATTTCGCACCGCGCGCGGGAGTCGGCGCGGATGCTGGTCGTCCGCGATCGCGGCGCGATGCCGTCGCTGCACGCCGACTGGGGCGCCTGGGAAGTGGTGGCGCGCCGCCTGCCGGCGCAGGCCTTCGTCGAGCGCCTGATCCGGCTCGCCGATGCGCGCGCGCCCACGCCTCACGCCACCGCCGCCATCACGCCGCGCCAGCAGGAAGTCCTGACCTGGATCGCGCGCGGCGAACCCAACAAGCGCATCGCGGCACGCCTGGACATCGCCGAGCGCACCGTCAAGCTGCATGTGACTGCCCTGCTCGGCAGCCTCGGCGCCCGCAACCGCACCCAGGCCGTGATCCGCGCCTTCCAGCTCGGCCTGCTCGGCCCCGGCGCCGACGGCGACGAGGGCCGGCGGCGCATGTCGCCGGCCTCGCGCTGAGGCGGCGGGGATGGGTCGGCGGTGAATGCCCATGGCGTGGTTGGCGGCTGACCGGATCCGGGTCCGACCTCAAGGCGGCCGGCACGCCGATCGGCGGAAATGATCTGTGGATCGCGAGCCATGCGCTGGCCGAGGACGCGACCCTGGTCACGCACAACACGAAGGAGTTCGCGCGCGTGACGGGCTTGCGTCTTGTGGACTGGATCGAGTGATGACGACCTGAACGAAGCACCCGAGCCGATGAAGACCGAGCAGAGACCCGGCAACCGGCATCGGAACCGGACCACGCCGGCAAGCCAAGGGCCGCAACGCGGCCCCATCGCCCTTGGAGAAAGAAAGAGTCGCGCGCCGGGGATCGGTCCGGTTCGCGGCTGTCGGAGCCGCCGAGCGACGAGGTAGACGCGAGCGAACGGCCGCAGGCCGTTCAGGCGTCGCTGTCTGAGCGCCGCGCAGCGGCGCGAGTTGCGACGCCGGGCCCGCGGGCTACCGAAGGAGCGAAGGGCAGCCGCGCCGTCCAGGCGCGGCCGGCTCCGTCAGCCGCGAACCGGACCGATCCCCGGCGCGCGACGGACCTTCAAACCACACTCACGCAGCGATGGGCTTGACGACGTACACGCACTCCGACGAACCCTCCGAGGCACATTGCACCTCGCGCGACTCCGTCTTGTACGAGAACCCGAGGTTCTGCCCCACCCAGTCCATCGCGCCGGCAAACCAGCCCTCGAACATGTAGCAGAGCTTGCCGTGCAGGTCCGGCTGCTGGAGCACGAACACCGAGTGCCGCAGCACGATGCGCGCCTCGCCGGTCTCGACATTCGCGCTCTCGAACGCGAACAGCCCCCAGCCGCGCTGCGACAGCCGCTTGAGGTAGTGCTCGAACACTGCAAGCCCTTGCAAGCCGTGCGTCGCCGCTTCCTTCTCGCACCAGTAGTAGGCGCTGCGGTAGCCGGCCGGATAGAGGATCTCGCTGTACTTGTCGCGCCCCAGCGCGCCTTCCACGGCGGCGTGGTTGTTCACGAAGAAGTGGCGCGGCACATAGATCATCGGCAGACCGTCGGTGGTCCACGCGCCGGTCTCTTCATTCACCTCGATGGGCAGTTGCGGTTGCATGCTTTCAGGCTCCCCAGACTTGCTTGAACACGCGCAGCCAGTTCTGGCCGAGCACCTTTTCGATTCGCGTCGCGCTCCAGCCGGCGCGTTCCATCGCGGCGGTCAGGTTGGGCATCTCGCCAATCGTTTGAATGCCCTCGGGGTTCTTGATGGTCCCGAAGTCGGTCAGGCGGCGGTAGCGGCCCTTGTCATGCGTCAGCCACTGGAAGAACTCCTTCCCGAAGCCCTGCGTGAAGTCGGTGCCGATGCCCACGCAGTCGTCGCCGACCAGATTGATGATGTAGCCGATGGCCTCGACGTAATCCTCGACGGTCGCCTCGATGCCGCGCTTGAGGAAGGGCGGGAACATCGTCACGCCGATGAAGCCGCCACGGTCGGCGATGAACTTGAGCTGCTCGTCGCTCTTGTTGCGCGGATGGGCCTTGAGTCCGCTCGGCAGGCAGTGCGAGTAGCACACCGGCTTGCTCGATGCTTCGATCGCCTCGGTGGAGGTGTTGCCGCCGACGTGCGAGAGATCGACCATGATCCCGACGCGGTTCATCTCGGCAATCACTTCGCGGCCGAAGTCGCTCAGGCCGCCGTCACGCTCATAGCAGCCGGTACCGATCAGGTTCTGCGTGTTGTAGCAGAGCTGGATCACGCGCACGCCCAGCTCGGCGAAGGTCTCGATGTAGCTGAGGTTGTCTTCGATCGCATGGGCGTTCTGGAAGCCCAGGATGATCCCGGTCTTGCCGTCGCGCTTGGCCGCGAGGATGTCGTCGGTCGTGCGCACGAGGCTCAGCAGGTCGCTGTTGGCGCGGATCTTCCGCTTCATCTCGGCGATGTTCTCGATCGTCGCCGGAAAGTTCTCCCACACCGACACGGTGCAGTTGGCGGCCGTCACGCCGCCCTTCTTCATGTCCTCGAACACCGGACGGTCGAACTTGCTGATGTTCAGGCCGTCGATGACGATGCTGTCGCTATGCAGGCTCATGGATCGCGTCTCGTGGGGTTCAATAGATCGGGAACTGCTCGCACAGCGCCTTGACTTCGGCGCGCACGGCGGCTTCCACCTCGGCGTCGCCTTCGGGCTTGGCGGCCAGGCTGTCGAACACCTTGAGGATCAGCTCGCCGACCTTGCGGAACTCGGCCTCGCCGAAGCCGCGCGTCGTGCAGGCCGGCGTGCCCAGGCGGATGCCCGAGGTGACCATCGGCTTCTCCGGGTCGAAGGGGATGCCGTTCTTGTTGCAGGTGATGCCGGCACGGCCGAGCGCCGCGTCCACCTGGTTGCCCTTGAGGCCCTTGGGGCGCAGGTCCACCAGCAGCAGGTGGTTGTCGGTACCGCCCGTCACGAGATCGACGCCACCGGCCGTGAGCACTTCGCCCAGCACGCGGGCGTTGGCGAGCACCTGGTCGATGTAGCTCCTGAACTCGGGGCGCAGCGCCTCGCCGAAGGCCACGGCCTTGGCGGCGATCACATGCATCAGCGGGCCGCCCTGGGCGCCGGGGAACACGGCCGAGTTGATCTTCTTGGCCAGCGCCTCGTCGTTGGTGAGGATGGCGCCGCCGCGCGGGCCACGCAGCGTCTTGTGCGTGGTGGTGGTGACGATGTGCGCGTGGTCGAGCGGGTTCTGGTGACGGCCCGCCGCGACGATGCCGGCGAAGTGGGCCATGTCCACCATCAGCGTTGCGCCGACGTCATCGGCGATCTTGCGGAAGGCCGAGAAGTCGATGGCGCGCGGGTAGGCCGAGTAGCCGGCGATGATCACGCTGGGCTTGTGCTCGTGGGCGAGCTTCTCGACCTGTTCGAGGTCGAGGCGCTGGTCCTCGCGGCGCACGCCGTACTGCACGGCGTTGAACCACTTGCCCGACAGCGCCGGCTTGGCGCCGTGCGTGAGGTGGCCGCCGGCGTCGAGCGACATGCCGAGGATGGTGTCGCCGGGCTTGGCGATGGCGAGCATGACGGCGGTGTTGGCCGAGGCGCCCGAGTGCGGCTGCACGTTGGCGTACTGCGCGCCGAACAGCTTGCAGATGCGCTCGATCGCGAGCGCCTCGACTTCATCGACGCATTCGCAGCCGCCGTAGTAGCGCTTGCCGGGATAGCCCTCGGCGTACTTGTTGGTCAGCACCGAGCCCTGGGCTTCGAGCACGGCGCGCGAGACGATGTTCTCGCTCGCGATCAGTTCGATGCCTTCCTGCTGGCGGACAAGCTCGGCGTCGAGGCCGTCACGGATCGCCGGGTCGCTCGCGGCGACGCTGGCATGGAAGAAGGCGTGGAGATGGCTGCTCATGTCGGAGCTCCGGAGCGTTTCGGGGTCAGTGAAGGTGTGCGGCGAATGCGGGTATCAGCACTCGACCACGGTGATGGCAAGGCCGCCGAGCGCGGTTTCCTTGTACTTGGCCTGGAGGTCGATGCCGGTCTGGCGCATCGTCTCGATGCAGGCGTCGAGCGAGACGAGATGGCTCCCGTCGCCCTGCAGCGCGAGCCGCGCCGCGTTGATGGCCTTGATCGCGCCCATGCTGTTGCGCTCGATGCAGGGCACCTGCACCAGGCCGCCGATCGGGTCGCAGGTCATGCCGAGGTGATGCTCCATCGCGATCTCGGCGGCGTTCTCGATCTGCTGGTTCGTGCCGCCGAGCACGGCCGCGAGGCCGGCCGCGGCCATCGAGCTGCTCACGCCGATCTCGCCCTGGCAGCCCATCTCGGCGGCCGAGATCGAGGCGTTCTTCTTGTAGAGCATGCCGATGCCGGCCGCCGTGAGCAGGAAGCGGATCACGCTCTGGTCGTCGGCGCCGCGATGCGTGCGGCAGTAGTAGGCGAGCACCGCCGGAATGACGCCGGCCGAGCCGTTGGTCGGCGCGGTCACGACACGGCCGCCGCAGGCGTTTTCCTCGTTCACCGCGATCGCGAAGGCGCTCACGGTGTCCATCTGCGAGAAGTCGTCGCCGGCCGCCATCGCGCGGCGGTGCAGCGCGGGCGCGCGCCGCTTGACGTTGAGGCCGCCGGGCAGGATGCCTTCGGTCACGAGGCCGCGCTCGATCGCGCAGTTCATGACACGCCAGATCTCCAGCAGCTTCGCGTCGAGCGTGGCGGCGTCCATGCGCGTGAGTTCGTTGGCGCGCACGATGCTGGCGATCGACAGGCCGGTGCGCTTGCCGATCGCCAGCAGGTCGGCGCCCGAGGCGAAGGGGTGCGGGAGTTCCGGCTCGACCGGACGCGGCGCGGGCGTGGGTTGCGGCGTCGTACCTTCGGCCGCGATGCCGCAGCTGGCCGCGTCGGGGCAGCTGGCTTCATCGCCGCCGCACTTCTCGCACTTGCCCGGCGTGGCGAGGCTCTCGGCCTCGCGGCGGTCGATCTCGTCCTTGCTCAGGACGGCGCCGCCGCCGATCGAGAAGTAGGTGTTGCGGTGGCAGGCGTTGTGCTGGCGGTCGAAGGCTTCCAGCACCATGCCGTTCGGATGCTCGGGCAGCGTCTCCTTCTTGTGGAACAGGAGATCGGTGGCCGGATCGAAGTCGATCACATGCCAGCCGCCGAGCCTGAGGCGCGCCATCGAGCGGATTTCCGCCACCTGGTCGGCCACGCCGGACGGATCGACCTTGTCGGGCACTTCGCCGAGCAGGCCGATCAGCACCGCGTTGTCGGTGCCGTGGCCCACGCCCGTGAGCGCGAGCGAGCCGTAAAGATGCACGCGGACTGCACCGATATCACGGTGCTTGCCCGCGGCCTCCAGCTCGCCGAGGAAGCGGCTCACCGCGAGCATCGGCCCGACGGTGTGCGAGCTGCTCGGCCCGATGCCGATGCGGAATACGTCGAAGACGCTGAGGTTCACGCGGCCACCTTTGCGCGCGCCGGCGCGCTCGCCGGTTCGAGCGTGCAGACGCCGAAACCGTAGGGCGTCGCTGCGCGTTCGAGGTACTTCCAGATGTACTCCGCGAAGCTGCGGCGGAACAGCACGAGATAACCCTCGCCATCGCGGCGGATGTAGGCCGACGACTTGCCGAAGGTCGAGCCGACGACGCGGCCTTCCGCGAGGCTGGCGTAGTCGTACACGCTCACATGGGCCAGCGCCGTGGCGGCCTTGCTGCCGCGCAGCGTGACGCGGGTGTAGCCGCCCGAGTTGTCGGCCACCTGATGGTGGATGCCCGCGAGCGCGCCTTCGAGCGCGGCGACGAGCGCGGCCACGTCCTTGTGGGCGCAGAGCAGCATCCATTCGTCCGGGCCGAGCCAGAGCGCTTCGGCCTTGGGCAGCAGCGCGAAGGTGCAGGGCACGGTCGGCAGCGCGCCGCCGAGCACGCCTGCAACGGCTTGCAGGAAGGCCGCGTCGGTGGCTTCGCCGCGCAGGCTGATGTAGCCGCCGACGGGCAGTTCGTTGGCCCAGACGGCGCAGCGCTCGTCCTGCTTGCGGGCGCGCTTGCCGAGTTCCAGATGCGCGAGCGGGGAGCGCGCGACGGGCGTGAAGACCTTAGACATTGTGACGGGCTCCTTCCGGATCGACGAAGACGGGCGAGACGAGTTTCACGGCGGTGGAGGAACCGCCCTTCCAGGCGTAGAGGGTTTCGCCCTTGCGCTTGATGCCGCCCTTGACCACGGCCATCGCGATCGAGCGGCCGAGCGTCGGGCTGAAGTAGCTGCTGGTGACGTGACCGAGCATCGGCACCGGCTTGCCGCCGACGCCCGGCGCCTCGGCCGGCGCGGCGATGATCTGCGCGCCCTCGGCCAGCACCTCGTTCGGGTTGTCGGTGAGCAGGCCGACGAGCTGCTTGCGGTCGGCGCGCTGGGTGTCGGCGCGCGCCATCGAGCGCTTGCCGATGAAGCTGAACGACTTCTTCATGCTCACGGCCCAGCTCATGTCGAGGTCGAAGGGCGTGACCGAACCGTCGGTGTCCTGGCCGACGATGATGAAACCCTTCTCGGCGCGCAGCACGTGCATCGACTCGGTGCCGTAGGGCGTGATGTCGAACTCCGCGCCGGCTTCCATCACGGCTTCCCAGATGTGCTCGCCGTAGTTCGCATCGACGTTGATTTCATAGGCCAGCTCGCCCGAGAAGCTGATGCGGTACACGCGGGCCGGCACGCCGGCCACGGTGCCCGCGCGCCAGTCCATGAACTTGAACGTGTCCTTGCCGAAGTCGATGTCCGAGCACAGCTTCTGCAGCACGGCGCGGGCCTTGGGGCCGACGACCGAGGTGGTGGACCAGTGGTCCGTCACCGAGGTCATGTACACCTTGAGTTCGGGCCATTCGGTCTGGTGCCACTTCTCCAGCCAGTTGAGCACCCTGGCGGCGCCGCCGGTGGTCGTGGTCATGAGGAAGTGGTCGTCGGCGATGCAGGCCGTCACGCCGTCGTCCATGACCATGCCGTTCTCGTCGAGCATCAAGCCGTAGCGGCACTTGCCCACCGCGAGCTGGCTCCAGGCGTTGGCGTACACGCGGTTGAGGAACTCGCGCACGTCGGGGCCGCGCAGGTCGATCTTGCCGAGGGTCGAGGCATCCATCACGGCCACGCCGTTGCGCGCCGCGAGGCATTCGCGCTTGACGGCGGCGTGCATGTCTTCCTTGCCCTTCGGGAAGTACCAGGGGCGCTGCCACTGGCCCACGACTTCAAACTCCGCGCCGCGCCGCACGTGCGATTGATGCGCCGAGGTGAAGCGCTCGGGGTCGAAGGTTTCCTTGGCGTGGGCGCCGGCCAGCGCGCCGAAGGTGACGGGCGTGTAGGCCGGGCGGTAGGTGGTGGTGCCGACTTCCGACATCGACACGCCCAGCGCCTCGGCCAGGATGCCGAAGCCGTTGACGTTGCTGAGCTTGCCCTGGTCGGTACCGAAACCGAGGCCGGTGTAGCGCTTGACGTGCTCGACCGCCTTGTAGTTCTCGCGCACCGACAGGTGGATGTCGGACGCGGCCACGTCGTTCTGGAAATCGACGAAAGCCTTTGCACCGTGGCCTTCGGGCTTGCCGTCGGTCACGCGGAAGATGCGGCGCGTCGCGCCCACGCCCGGCTCGTCGGTGGCGATGCCGACGCTGGCATTGCCGCCGACCAGGCCGCGCATGACCTTCTCGGTCTGCTTGAGCGCGTCGCGCAGCAGGAAGGCGCCGGTGATGCTGCCCACGCAGCTGATGTCGCCCCGGCCCTGCTCGGGCACGACGAAGGCATGCGCGTTGGCATCCCACACCGGGCGCGCGCCGTTGTGGCAGAACAGGTGCACGGTCGGCGACAGGCCGCCCGAGCTGAGGATGAGGTCGCCGCTCCAGGCCGGGCCACCGGCGCTGATGGCATTGCGGCTGCCGTCGAAGCGCGCGAGCTGGGCGCCCTGCACCGCCTTGCTGCCCTTGACGCCCACGATGCCGTGGCCGCGCAGCACCTCGACGCCGGCCTTGCTGGCGGCCGTCAGCCAGTGCTGGCCCGGGGCTTCGCGCAGGTCGGCCAGGGTCACGGCCACGCCGGCCTGCGCGAGGTTGATCGCGCCGCGATAGGCGAAGTCGTTGTTGGTCATGACCAGCGCCTTGCGGCCGGCCGCGACCGCGTAGCGGTTGAGGTAGGTCGTGGCGGCGGCGGCGGTCATGACGCCGGGACGGTCGTTGTCGGCGAAGACCAGCGGACGCTCGATCGCGCCGCTCGCGAGCACCACGCGCTCGGCGCGGATGCGGTGCAGGCGTTCGCGCGGCAGGTCGCTGCTGCGCGCGATGAGCGGCAGGTGGTCCTGGCACAGCTCGACGGCCTGGACCATGTTCATGTCGTGCAGCGCGAAGGCCGTGGTGCGCGGCAGCAGCGTCACGTTGGCCATGTTGCGCAGCTCGGCGACGATGCGGTCGAGCCAGAGCGCCGACGCCTTGCCGTCGATTTCGACATCGGGCATCGACAGCAGCCAGCCGCCCAGCTCGTTCTGCTCGTCGACCAGCAGCACGCGCTTGCCGGCGCGGCCGGCCATCAGCGCCGCGAGCAGGCCGCAGGCGCCGCCGCCCACGACCAGCACATCGACGTGATGGTGCAGATGGTCGTAGCGGTCGGGGTCGAACTCGGTCGGCACCGTGCCGTAGCCGGCCGCGGCGCGGATGACCTTCTCGTAGGTGGGCCACATCGACAGCGGCCACTTGAAGGTCTTGTAGTAGAAGCCCGCCGGCATGAACTGGGCGAACTTGCCGCCGATCGACTTGAGATCGAAGCCGAGCGAGGGGCGACCGGTGGTGCGCGCGGCGGTCAGGCCGTCGTACAGCTCGACCTGCGTCGCCTTGAGGTTGGGCACGGTGCGCGCGCCGGTCTCGATCTGCATCAGCGCATTGGGTTCTTCCGGGCCGGCGCCGTAGATGCCGCGCGGACGGCCGTACTTGAAGCTGCGCGCCAGCATGCCGGTGCCGTTGGCGATGAGCGCCGAGGCCAGCGTGTCGCCGGGGTGGCCGAACATGCGCTCGCCGTCAAAGGTGAACGCGATTTCCTTCTTCCAGTCGATGCGGGCACTGGAGACGCCCTTGACGCGATAGCCGCTCATGCCTTCGCTCCTTCTTCGGCGACGTAGGCCTTCTTGCCTTCGGCCAGGGTGTAGGTGGCGCCGAGTTCGAGCGTCGCGGTGTTGCGCTTCGCGACGAAGAACTTGCGGCAGCCGGTCGTGTGCTGCCACATCTCCCAGTGCCAGCCCTTGGGGTTCTTGCGGCAGAACAGGTAGTCGCCCCACTCCTCGTCGCTCGTCGCTTCGGGGTTGAGCGGCCGCGCGATGAAGGCTTCGCCGGCGGGGGCGAATTCCTCTTCCTCGCGCGCTTCGCCGCAATGCGGACAGGTCAGCACGTACATCTGGAACTCCTGGGTATTCGGTGAGGTGGCGAGGGCGCGATCAGTGCGCGACGGCGGCGGCGCCGTGCTCGTCGATGAGGTGGCCGGTGTGGAAGCGGTCGATGCTGAACGCCTCGTTCAACGGGTGCGGCTGGTCGTGCGCGATCGTGTGCGCGAAGACGTTGCCCGAGCCCGGCGTGGCCTTGAAGCCGCCGGTGCCCCAGCCGCAGTTGAAGTACAGGCCCTTGACCTTCGTCTTGCTGATGATCGGGCAGGCGTCGGGCGACACGTCGACGATGCCGCCCCACTGGCGGTTCATGCGCACGCGCGAGAACACCGGGAACATCTCGCAGATGGCGGCGGCGGTGTGCTCGATGATGTGCGGCGATCCGCGCTGGCCGTAGCCGAGGTAGCCGTCGATGCCGGCGCCGATCACGAGTTCGCCCTTGTCGGACTGGCTCGCGTAGCCGTGCACCGCGTTCGACATGACGACGGTGTCGAGCACCGGCTTGTAGCTCTCGCTCACGAAGGCCTGGAGCGGATGGCTCTCGATCGGCAGGCGGATGCCGGCCATCTTCGCGAGCACCGAGGTGTGACCGGCGGCGACCACGCCCACCTTGTCGGCGCGGATCAGGCCCTTGGTGGTCTGCACGCCGCGCACGCGGCCGCCTTCGATGTCGAAGCCCTGCACTTCGCAGTTCTGGATGATGTCCACGCCGAGCGCGCTCGCGGCGCGCGCGAAGCCCCAGGCGATCGCGTCATGGCGGGCGACGCCGCCGCGCGGCTGGAAGCTCGCGCCCATGACCGGATAGCGGGCGCGCGACGAGCAGTCGAGCGTGGGGATGCGCTCGGCGAGCGTCTTGCGGTCCACGACTTCGACGTCAACGCCCTGCAGCAGGTTGGCGTTGGCGCGGCGTTCGATGTCGCGCATGTCCTGGAGCGTGTGGCCGATGTTGTAGACGCCGCGCTGGCTGAACATGACGTTGAAGTTGATCTCTTCCGTCAGGCCTTCCCAGAGCTTGAGGCCGTGTTCGTACAGCAGCGCCGATTCGTCCCACAGGTAGTTGGAGCGGACGATGGTGGTGTTGCGGCAGATGTTGCCGCCGCCGAGGTGGTTGCGCTCGACCACCGCCACGTTGCGGATGCCGTGTTCCTTCGCGAGGTAGTAGGCCGTCGCGAGGCCGTGGCCGCCGGCGCCGACGATGATCACGTCGTAGGACGCCTTGGGCTTGGGGCTGCGCCACGCGGGCGTCCAGCCTTCGTGATGCTTGAGCCCTTGCTTGAACAGGCTCCAGAAGGAGTAGCGGTTGGTCATTGGGGTGTCCCTGGCGGTCGAGGCGGTGCTCGGATTGGGGACGATTGTTGGGCTGACGCTTTTGCGCGGCTTGCTCGCGGTGGACGCGGGCTTTGCTGAATCCGACAACGGGCGTCGGATTGAGCGATGTCGGAATCAGGCAAGTGTCGGCGGCGGGGGTGGCATGGCAGGAGCCGCGTTGGAGACGGTGCGGCTGTGGTACCGGCAGCGGCAGCGCGCGGGCCGGCCCCCAGCGGCGCTTCACTGGCTGCGCCCCGCCGCGTCGCGGCGGGGTTCCCTCGCGCCTACGGGCGGCGCGGGCCGGCGATCCAACTCGGTCGGCTGCGCCGACCTCAGACAGGATCGCCTGAGCCGCTGCGCGGCTCACCCGCGCCGTCCTCGGGCTCGGCTGGCCAGAGGCGCGCCGCCGGGGGCCGGCCCGCGCGCTGCCTGGTGAAGTTGCGACGGCCGTTGGCGCGTGACGCAATCGCCCCGCCGGATGCAACGGCGCGGAAACCAGCGATCGGTGCTTGCCCAGCCAGCCGGCACCCGCCGGCGCCGCTCAGCAACCCAGCTCGCTCAACCTCGGATGATCGTCGGGGCGACGCCCCAACGGCCACCGGAACTTCCGCTCCCCCTCCGCGATCGGCAGATCGTTGATGCACGCGAACCGCCGCTCCATCAGCCCGAACCCGTTGAACTCCCAGTTCTCGTTGCCATAACTGCGGAACCAGTTGCCCGAGTCGTCATGCCATTCGTAGGCGAAGCGCACGGCGAGGCGGTTGTCGGTGAAGGCCCAGAGTTCCTTGATGAGCCGGTAGTCCAGCTCCTTCGCCCACTTGCGCGCGAGGAAGGCCTTGACCTCCTCGCGGCCGTTGACGAATTCGGCGCGGTTGCGCCAGCGCGTGTCGGGCGTGTAGACGAGGCTCACGCGCTCGGGGTCGCGGCTGTTCCAGGCGTCCTCGGCCATGCGCACCTTCTGGCGCGCCGTGTCGAGGGTGAAGGGCGGCAGGGGCGGACGGGATTCCATGGCTTGGCCTTTCCTGGCAGTGACGGCGCGCTCGCGCATCGGTGGTAGACAGCTTTGTCTACCTTCAGGCTGGCACAGGTGGAACGAGCTGTCTACACTCGCGTTCCATGACCTCACGCCCAGCCGCCAACCGCCGCGCCGCGCCGCCCGCGCCCGCCGACGCCCCGCCCTCCCCGCGCGAGCGCATCCTCGCCGCCGCGCACGACCTGTTCTACCGCGACGGCATCCGCGCGACCGGCATCGACGCGGTCATCGCCGCCGCCGGCGTCACCAAGGTGACGTTCTATCGCCAGTTCCCGAGCAAGAACGATCTGGTGCGCGCCTTCCTCGACCATCGCCACGACGTGTGGATGGCCTGGTTCGTCGATGCGCTCGGCCGCCACGGCGCGCGCGAGGGCGGCGGCACGGCGCCGCTGCTCGGCGCGCTGGAGGAATGGTTCTCGGCCGACGCCTATCGCGGCTGCGCCTTCCTCAACACCGTGGTGGAACTGGGCAGCGACCTGCCCGAGGTGCGCGCAATCGCGCGGCGGCACAAGGCCGACATGACGGAGGTCATCGCCGGGCTGCTGCCTGCCGGCGATGCAAGCGCTCTCACCGCCACGCCCAGCAGTGGCGTCGGCAACGGAGCGACCGGCGCAGCCGAAGCCATCGCCACCGCCGTCGACGGCGCGATCCTGCGCGCCCAGATGGACGGCGCGCCCGGCCCCGCGCTCGCCGCCCTCGGCCGGCTGCTTGCGGCACTCGACCTTTCCTGATCGGCTCCACCTGTCCTCGTCGGAGAAAGCTGATAGAAGGCAACCCCGGCCGTGCGGCGGGCGCCGCAGCGTCCGCGCATCGCGCCGGCCGCCACCGCCAACAACGACAGGGACACCCGCATGACGCTCGCCAGACTCGCCCTCATCCTCGCCGCCGCGCTCGCGGCCGGCTGCACCCAGGTGGACACCGGCAACATCGGCATCTCGCGCACCTTCGGCAAGGTCGATCCCGACCCGCTGCCGCCGGGCGTCTACCTCTCGGTCATCCGTCGGGTGGACGAGTTCACGGCCAAGGAAGTCAGCTTCTCGCTCATGGACATGACGCCCAAGAGCCGCGACAACCTGACGATGAAGGACGTGGACATCGACATCTACTTCAAGGTGTCGCCGGCCGCGATCCCGGCGCTGTACGTGAAGTACCAGGGCGACGTGGTGCGCCATGCCGACATCGTGCAGGGCGGCAGCCGCGACCTCGTGATCGCCTACAGCCGGGTGTCGCGCGAGGCGCGCGAGGCCGTGTACAAGTCCATCGCCCAGCTCGATGCGACCACGATGCACACCAAGCGCGTCGAGCTGTCGGAGATGATCCGTGTCGCGCTCCAGACCGAACTCGACGCGACCGACAAGGGCGCCTTCACGGTCACTGCCGTCAACGTGCGCAACCTGCTGACCGATCCGGCCATCGAAGCGGCGATCCGCCAGCGCGCCGAGACCGACCAGGCCATCGAGCGCAAGCGCAAGGAAGTGGAGCTGGCCAAGGCCGAGGCCGAGCGGCTGATCGTCGAGGCCGAGGGCCAGGCGCGCGCCAACCGCATCATCGCGGAGAGCATGACGCCCGCGCTGCGCGACATCCGCATCGCCGAGATCCAGCGCGAGGCGGCGGTGGCGCTGGCGTCCAAGCCGGGCAACACGGTGGTGGTGGGCAGCGGCGCGGCGACGCCGATCGTCAATCTGGGCGGAGCCCGCTGAAGACGCGCCGGGTCGCGCGCGGCGCGGCCCGACGACGCGCGCGGCCCGCACGCGCCGGCCGCCAGCGGCGCGACGGGCGCGCCGCATCGCTCACAATCGCGCGGTTCCGGGCGTCGCAGGCGACGCCCCAACCTTTCCGCAGGACCGCGCATGACTTCTCCCGACCCCAGGACCATCCTCATCACCGGCGCGTCGCGCGGCATCGGCCGCGCCGTGGCCGAGGGCTTTCTCGTCGACGGCTGGCGCGTGGTGCTCGCCGCGCGCGACCAGGCCGCGCTCGATGCCTTCGCCGCCGAGGCCGCAGCGCGCGGCCAGCTCGCGCTGCCGGTGGCCTGCGACGTGGCCGACGAAGCCTCGGTCGATGCGCTGTTCGAGCGCGTCAGGGCCGAGTGCGGCCGGCTCGACGTGCTGTTCAACAACGCGGGCGTGAGCGCGTTTGCCAGCACGCCCGACGAGCTGAGCGTGGCCGACTGGAAACGCGTGGTGGACATCAACCTCACCGGCAGCTTCCTGTGCACGCGCGCGGCCTTCGCGCTCATGAAGGCGCAGTCGCCCCAGGGCGGCCGCATCATCAACAACGGCTCGATCTCGGCGCATGCGCCGCGCCCGCGCAGCGTGGCCTACACCGCGACCAAGCACGCGATCACGGGCCTGACCAAGAGCACCTCGCTCGACGGCCGCCCATTCAGCATCTGCGCCGGCCAGATCGACATCGGCAACGCCGCGACCGAGATGGCGCAGGCGATGGCGCGCGGCATCGTGCAGGCCAACGGGCAGGTGATGGTCGAGCCGCTGCTGGACGTGAAGCATGTGGTGGATGCGGTGCGCTACATGGCGGGGCTGCCGCTCGGGGCGAACGTGCAGAACATGACGGTGCTGGCGTCATCGATGCCGTTTGTCGGGCGCGGCTGAGGTGCGTTTGCTTTGAGGCTGCGGTCCGGCGGCTTTGCTTCGCGTGGCGCGGCGGGGTGGTGATGACGGGCTCCAAGGCGGCGGTCGGCCCGACGGGCCGACTTCCCCCGAGATTGCGCGGCGGCCGGGCCCGGGGCGGAAACTCGCCGCTGCGCGGCTCAGACAGCCGCCCCTGAGCGCTGCGCGCTCACCCGGCCACCACGCAATCCCGGGGCGCCGCCAAGTCGCCCGCCATCACTACCCCGCCACGCCCCGCCGATCCGGAACGGTTCGACGAGGCTCGGGCGAGCGTCGGGCACAGGACTCGAAGCTCGAAGCTCGAAGCTCGAAGCTCGAAGCTCGAAGCTCGAAGCTCGAAGCTCGAAGCTCGAAGCTCGAAGCTTGCAAAGGATTGCACCGCCAGCGCCGCGAAGCTAGGCCATCGATCCACACCAACTGCCCACAACGACGCCCCAAGCCCGAAGCCTGCCCCTCCCCAACGTGCCGGCCTGCCGGCACGCATCGGCCCGTGACGGCGCCCGGGTGGCGCGGGGCGAGGGTGGCGGGCGACTCGGGAGCGCCTCGGCGGCGGCGCGTGGCCGGGTGAGCGCGCAGCGCTCAGGGGCGGCTGTCTGAGCCGCGCAGCGGCGAGTTTCCGCCCCGGGCCCGGCCACGCGCCGCCGCCGAGGGAAGTCGGCCCCTCGGGCCGACCGCTCCCGTCGAGCCCGCCACCCTCGCCCCGCGCCACCCCGGCGCAAAGCCCCTTCACCCGAAGTACGCGGCCTTGACCTCGGGATCCTCCTTCAGCTCCGCCGTCGAGCCGCGCGCCACCACCCGCCCCTGCGCGAGCACATAGCCCCGATGCGCAACCGCCAGCGTCTGGTGCACGTTCTGCTCGACCAGCAGCACGGTGATGCCCATTTCGTTGATGCGCTTCACCACCGCGAAGGTCTCGGCCACGAACAGCGGCGACAGCCCGAGCGACGGCTCGTCGATGAGCAGCAGCTTTGGCGCCGCCATCAGCCCGCGGCCGATCGACAGCATCGCCTGCTCGCCGCCCGACATCGTCCCGCCCAGCTGGGCGCGGCGCTCGGCCAGGCGCGGGAAGATCGCGAACACCTCGTCCATGCGGCGCGCGACCTCGGCGCGGTCGGCGATGCCGAAGGCGCCGATGCGCAGGTTCTCCAGCACGGTCATCCTGCCGAACACCTTGCGCCCCTCGGGGATGCAGGCGATGCCGGCGCGGTTGACCAGATGCGTCGCCAGCCCGGTGATGTCGCGCCCGCCGAAGCTCACCTTGCCCGCGCGCGGCGGCGTGAGCGACAGGATGGCGCGGATCAGCGTCGACTTGCCCGCGCCGTTCGCGCCGAGGATGCAGGTGATCTCGCCCGGCTCGACCTCGATCGACACGTCGGTCAGCACATCGGCCTTGCCGTAGGCGGCGGTCAGGCCCGACACCACGAGCCGTGAAGATTCATCCGGCCTGCGGCTTTGCATGCCGTCGGCGCGCGGCAACGCGCCCGATCCCTTCAGCACCGCGTTCATGCCGCCTCCCGCTGTTCGCTCAGCGCCGCGCCCAGGTAGGCGCGCTGCACCTCGGGGTCGGACGCGACCTCGCGGTAGCGCCCCTCGCACAGCTTCCTGCCGTAGTTGAGCACCACGCAGCGGTCGGTGATGCGCTCGATCATGCCCATCTCGTGTTCGATGATGACGATGCTCAGGCCCGGCATGCGCTCGCGCACCGCGAGGATGTCGTCCATGAGCTGGCGGCATTCCTCGTGGGTCATGCCGGCCGAGGGTTCGTCGAGCAGCAGCAGGCGCGGCCGGCTCACGAGCGCGCGGCAGACCTCGATGCGGCGGCGGTCGATCATGCTCACCGCGCCGGCCGGCTCGTCGAGCCGGCGGCCGAGCGTCGGGCTGAAGCTGCTCGCCAGTTCATGCGCCAGCTCGCGCGATTCGGTCACCTGCCTCGCCAGCGCCTTGCGACGGAACAGGTTGAAGCCGAGGCCGTGGTTCAGCGCCCGGTGGTGGCCGATCATGATGTTGTCGAACACGCTCAGGCCGAGGCACAGCCGCGAGCGCTGGAAGGTGCGCGTGATGCCCGCGCGGCACACCGCCTGCGGCGACAGCCCGAGGATCTCGCGGCCCTCGAAGTCGATGCTGCCGGCGCTTGCACGATAGACGCCCGTGACCACGTTGAAGAACGTCGTCTTGCCCGAGCCGTTGGGGCCGAGCAGCCCCAGCACCTCGCCGTGGCGGATGTCGAAGCTCAGGCCGTCGAGCGCCACCAGCCCGCCGAAGCGCATCGTCACGTTGTCGCACACGAGGATCGCGCCGCTCATGACCGACCTCCCAGCACGCGCACGCCGCGCGGAAACAGCCCCTGCGGGCGGAACAGCAGGATGGCGATGACGGCCGCCGCGTACAGCAGGAAGCGGTACTCCTGGATCGCCTGCAGCTTCTCGGGAAGGATGATGACGATCAGCGCCGCCGGCAGGATGCCCCAGAGGTTGCCCAGCCCGCCGAGCACGAGGATGGACAGCATCACGAGCGAATCGCCGAAGTTGAAGTTGTTGGGCGCGACGAAGCCCGTCATGAGCGCGAACAGCGCGCCGGCCACGCCCGCGAAGGCATTGCCGATGAGGAAGGCGGTGATCTTCCAGCGCGCGATGTTGATGCCGAAGCAGGCGGCGGCGATCTCGTCGCTGCGCACGGCGTCGAAGTTGACGCCGATCCACGAGCGCTCGATGCGCCAGGTCAGCGCCAGCGCGCTGAGCGCGATCGCGAAGGCCACGGCCGCATAGCCCGCATAGAAGGTGAAGGTGAGGCCGAACAGCTCGATGTCGTCATTGAAGTCGTGGCCGAACATCGACAGGCCGGGCAGCTTCATGCCCTGGGCGCCGCCGAAGGTCTCGTTCACCTCCATGAAGCTGCGGAACAGCACCGCGAAGGCCACGGTCACGAGCGAGGCGTAATGCCCGCGCGTGCGCAGCACCGGAAACAGCAGCATCGCGCCCACGAGCGCCGCCGCGCCGCCGGCCAGCGCCAGCACCGCCAGATGCGGCAGCGTCGGCGCGTTGGTGGTGAGCCAGGCCGCCGCGTAGCTGCCCACGCCGAAGAAGGCCATGGCCGAGAAGTTGACCACGCCCGCGTAGCCGATCTGGATGTTGAGGCCGAGGCAGACGGTCGCGTACAGCAGCAGCGTGCACAGGATCAGCAGCGGGAAGGGGTCTTCGCGCAGCGCGGTCGCCAGCGCGCCGAAGGCCAGCAGGCCCGCGAGCGCGAGCGTGCCCGGCAGCGCGGCGCAGGACGCGCCGAAGCGCGCCGCCACGCCCAGGCGCCGCGCGCCCACGCCAAGCGCCGCCATCGCGCCCAGCGTGCCGAGCAGCATCGGCTGGCTGTCGCTGCCGAGGATGAGGCCGAGCGCCGCGGTCATCAGCGCCACGCCCGCGAACACCAGCCAGCGCGCGGGCCGGCGCGAGACGCCGCCGCCCGCGAGGGCCGGATCGGCCGCCATGTCAGACGCGCTCATAGGCACGCTCCCCGATGAGGCCGGTCGGCTTGAGGCCGATCAGCGCGATGACGGCCGCGAAGGCGACCACGTCCTTGTATTCGCTCGCGAGCGGCAGCGCGACCACGGCAAGCATCTGCAAGGCCGCGAACAGGAAGCCGCCGAGGATGGCGCCGTAGAGGTTGCCGAGGCCGCCCACCACCGCCGCGCTGAAGCCGATCACGCCCAGCATCAGCCCGGTGCCGAAGTTGACCTCGCTGTAGTACAGCCCGTTGATGAGCCCGGCCAGCGCCGCCAGCCCCGAGCCGAGCGCGAAGGTGAACAGCACCACGCGCGTGAAGTCGATGCCCATGACGCGCGCGGTCTCGCCGTCCTGCGCCACGGCGCGGATCGCGAGGCCGAGCCGCGTGCGCGTGATGAGCAGATGCACGGCGCAGATCGTGCCGAGGCCCGCCGCGAGCAGGATCAGGCTGTCGAAGCGCAGCGTCACGCCGCCCAGCTCGATGCCGCCCGACGGCAGCAGATGCGGAAAGGACTGCGGGTTGGAACCGCCCGGATAGAACAGCCGGATGCCCTCGCGGATGACGGTGCCGACCATGAGCGTCACCAGCAGCACGATGAAGGACGGCGCCTCGCGCAGCGGCAGGATGAAAGCCCTTGCAATGCCCGCGCCGAGCAGCGCCATGCCGCCCACGCCCGCGAGCGTGGCCGCGACCAGCCTGACGGCGGTCGATTCCACGCCGAGCGCGCTCAGGCCGCCCAGCGTGGCGAGCGCCGCGAACACGCCGAGCGTGAGCACGTCGCCGTGCGAGAACTTGATGACATCGAGCACGCCGAAGAACAGCGTGAAGCCGACCGCCACCATCGCGTAGATGGTGCCGAGCATCACGCCGTTCCACAGCTGCTGGCCGAGGAAGCCGAGTTCCATGACCGCGCCCCGGCTCAGCGGCCGACCAGCCGGCGCTTGCCGGTGGCGTACTCGCTGTCCTCCCAGGCCAGCCACTTGCCGTCCTGCACCACGTACTTGGTGGTGGTCGGGTTGATGTTCTGGCCGTAGTCGTCGAAGGTGATCTTGCCCACGACCGAGTCGTAGTCCTTGACGCCGGCGAGCGCGTCGTTGATGGCGGCGCGCTTCGGGCCGACCTTCTCGATCGTGTCCATCACGAGCGAGGTCGCGGCGAAGGCATAGGGGCCGTAGGCCTCGGGCGCCTCGCCGAACTTCTGCGCCGCGTAGGCGTCGAGGAAGGCCTTGCCGCCGGGCAGCTTGTCGATCGGCGGCATGTCGTACATCGCCACCGTGCCCTCGGCCGCCGCCGCGCCCAGGCCCGCGATGAAGGCGTCGCCGACGATGCCCGAGGTGCCCTGGAACACCGCCTTGATGCCGAACTTCTCCATCTGCTTGGCGAGGCGCACGCCGAGCGGCGTGAGGCCGCCGAAGTAGACGACCTCGGGCTTGAGTTCCTTGATCTTCGTGAGTTCGGCCGAGAAGTCCTGCTGGTCGGCGCCGACGCCGAAGCTGGCCAGCATCTCGCCCTTGTTGTCGGCGAGGTACTGGCTGAAGTACTTGAACATCGACTTGCCGTAGTCGGTCGTGTCGTACACCGCGACCCACTTGCCGAACTTCATCGGCCCGGTCAGCCATTGCGCCGCGACCTTGTTCTGGTTGATGAGCGTGGCGCTCACGCGGTGCATCTCGTGCGTCCTCTGGCCGTAGATGATCTCGGGCAGCACGGCGGCCCAGATCACGGTCGGCACCTTGAAGCGCTTGTACACGTCCACAGTGGCGATCGCGACCGACGAGCAGTAGTGCGGGATGACGACCGCGATGCTCGGATCGGTCGCGGCCTTGGTGGCGACCTGCACGCCGACGTTGGGCTTGCACTCGTCGTCGAGCGGCACGAGCTCGAACTGGTATTTCGACTTCGGGTCTGCGTTGTGCAGGCGCACGGCGGTCTCGGCCGAGTTGCGGCCGCCGAGGCCGTGGGCCGAGTTGGAGCCGGTGAGCGGGCCGATGAAGGCGAGCTTCACCACGTCCCTGGCGAAGCTGGCGGCGGGCGCGAAGGCGAGCACGGTGGCGGCGGCGAGCGCGGTCAGGGTCTGGCGCTTGTGGCGGAAGGGCATGGCGGACTCTCGTGATGGGCCGGAAGTTCGGAACACCCGCGGCGGGTGTTTGCAAGCCCATTGGGCCAAATCGCGCGCGCCCCGCCGGACATGGGCCGGACATCCGCTTGCCCGTTTGCGACCTTTCCTCATCCGTTCGTGGCGTGGAAATTGCAGCCCGTCATCGGACCTGACCGGCGGCGCAATCCGCATCGCATTCGCCGGCGGTCACCGTCGTCGCGCCGGCGGCAACGCCCGCGACGGCACCGGCAGTCATCCCGCAGGAGACCCGTCATGCCCGCATCCGTCCCCGCTGCCCTGCGCGTCGGCTTCGTGCTCGCGCCCAACTTCACGATGCTGGCGCTGTCGGCCTTCGTCGACACGCTGCGCCTCGCCGCCGACGAGGACGACTGGAGCCGCCCGATCCATTGCGACTGGCGCGTGCTGAGCGAGGAGCCGAAGCCGATCCGCGCGAGCTGCGGCCTCGACGTGACGCCCACGGCGCGCTTCGGGGACCCGCGCGACTTCGACTACATCGTCGTGGTGGGCGGCCTGCTCGACGGCAGCCGCATCAACCGCGCGACCGGCGACTTCCTGCGCCGCGCGGCGGCGGCCGGCGTGCCGCTCGCGGGCGTGTGCACCGGCAGCTTCATCCTCGCCGGCCTCGGCCTGCTCGACGACCGCCGCGTGTGCGTGAGCTGGTTCCATCACGACGATTTCGAATCGCGCTTCCCGCATCTGACCGCCAGCTCGACCGAACAGTTCATCGAGGACCGCGACCGCCTCACCTGCGCCGGCGGCACCAGCGTGATGCACCTCGCGGCCCATCTGGTCGCGCGCCACCGCGACAAGGCCACGGCCGCCAAGGCGCTGCGCATCATGCTCGAAGACCTGCCGCGCGCCGGCGACGCGCCCCAGCCCAGCCCGGTCAACGAGATCAGCTCCGACGACGCGCGCGTGCGCCGCGCGATGCTGCTCATGGAGCGCCACATCGACGGCCCCTGCGCGCTCGACGAACTGGCGCGCAACGTGGGCGTGAGCCCGCGCCATCTCGCGCGGCTGTTCCAGCGCCAGGTCGGCATGAGCCCGTCGGCCTTCGCGCTGCGGCTGCGGCTGCGGCGCGCGCGCGAGCTGCTGGAGAAGACCCGCCAGCCCATCGTCGACATCGCGATGCAATGCGGCTTCGTGAGCAACTCGCATTTCTCGCGCAGCTTCCGCAACGTGTACGGCCATCCGCCGAGCGAGGCGCGTGCGGGGTGATCCGCGACTGGTGCAAGGGTTTGCGCGTCGCGGTACCGACGCCGCGCGCAAGCGAAAACGGCGCCTCGCGGGGCGCCGTTTCATTGCCGGCCCGCCGTCGCGCGGGCCGTGCGGCCAAGGTCAGAGACCGACGCCCTTCTTCACCGACGCAAGACCTTCCTTGCCATCGAAGGTCGTCACGCCGTCGAGCCACTTGTCGAGCACGCCGGGGTTGGCCTTGATGTAGTCCTTCGCCACCTTGACCGGATCCTTCTTGTCCATGATCGGCGCCATCAGGCGGTTTTCCATGTCGGTCGTGAAGTGCATCTGCGTCACGAGCTTCGCCACGTTCGGGCAGCGCGTCGCATAGTCGGCCGGCAGTACCGTGAAGACCTTGGCCTCGCCGTAGTTGGGGCCGAAGCTGTCGTCGCCGCCGGTCAGGTAGACCATCTTGTGCTGCACGTTCATCGGGTGCGGTTCCCAGCCCAGGAAGACGATCGGCTTCTTCGCCTTCTCGGCGCGGCCGAGTTCCACCAGCATCGCCGCCTCGCTCGACTCGACGAGCTTGAAGTCCTTCAGGCCGTACTGGTTCTTCTTGATCATGTCGGCAATCAGCTGGTTGCCGTCATTGCCCGGCTCGATGCCATAGATCTTGCCGTCGAGCTGGTCCTTGAACTTCGCGATGTCCTGGAAGCTCTTGAGGCCCATCGCCGCCACGTAGTCGGGCACGGCCAGCGTGTACTTGGCGCCGACCAGGTTGGGCTCGTCGAGCACCTTGAGCGAACCGTCCTTCACGAAGGGCTCGATCATCGGCGTCATCGACGGGTTCCAGTAGCCGAGGAAGACGTCGAGCTGCTTCTTCTTCAGGCCCGCGAAGGTGATCGGCACCGACGCGATCTGCTTGGTCGGCTGGTAGCCGAGCGCGTCGAGCACGGCCATCGCGGCGCCGGTCGTCGCGGTGATGTCGGTCCAGCCCACATCGGCGAAGCGCACCTTGCGGCAGGCGGCGGGATCGGCGGCGAAGGCGGTGCTGCTGGCGGCGGCAACGGCGGCGATTGCGGTGCCGAGCGCGAGCTTGCGAAGGTTCATCTGGCGACTCCTGAGGGTCTGCGGCGTGGGAAGTGACGCGGCAATCTTGGGGTCGCCCGAAGGGGCAAAGCAGCCGGAAAACGACTCGCATCCGGCAAGGAACGTCGTGCGCCGATCGGTCGCGCCGTGCGGCGCCAGCGGCGGCGCGCACTGGAAAGCCGACTGAATGCATGCGCTTGCGAATGGTCCGCCGCGAGATGCCGGAGCAGCAAGAAGGCGCGCATCGCGCGGCTGCGCGCGATGGCCCGGCGCGGCCGTCACACCGCGCCGACAGTCACGAAACCCGTGCCTCCACCACCGGCTTGCCGCCGGCAACCGCCGCCGCATGCGCCGCGAGCGAGGGCAGTTCACCGCGTCGGCCGCGCGACCGGCCCTCGGCCGCGAGCGCGGCGTCGGCTTCGAGCGCGAGCGCCTCTTCAGCCGCATGGATGGCGGCGCCGAAGCCGGCGTCGTCATGCCCGTCATGGGCAGCGTCGAGGTCGGCGTCGTCGCGTCCGTCGTCGGCATGCGAGCCGTGGCCGGCGAGCGCGGCGAACTCATGCGCCGGCCGCGCGAGCGTCTCGCGCACCTCGTCGATCTTCTTGCGGCGGCGCTCGGTGCTCGGCGCATAGCCGAAGCGGCAGCGGTAGCACTTGCTGAAGTGGCAGGTGCTCTGGAAGCCGCAGGCCACCGTGATGTCGGTGACGGTCATGTCCGTCTGCAGGAGCAGTTCGCGCGCCCGGCGCAGCCGGAGGTTGAGGTAGTACTGCGTGGGCGTGACGCCCAGAAAATGCTTGAACAGCCGTTGCAGCTGGCGCTGCGACAGGCCCGCGAGCCGGGCCACCTCCTCCAGCGACAGCGGCTCCTCGATGTTGGCCTCCATGAGCGCCGCGACCTCGACGAGGCTTTTGCGGCTGTAGCCGACGCGCGCGACCATCGGCATGTGCTGCTGGTCGCGGCTGTCGCGCACGCGTTCGAGCACGAACTGCTCGGAGATCTGCGCCGCGATCGCATCGCCGAAGCGCGCGCCGATGAGATGGATCATGAGGTCGAGCGGCGCGCTGCCGCCGGTGCAGGTGTAGCGGTCGGCGTCGATCACGAACAGCTCGGTCGTGAAGCTCACGCGCGGAAACTCTTCCTGCAATGCGGCGAGGTTCTCCCAGTGGATCGCGCAGCGGTGGCCGTTCATGAGGCCGGCGCGCACCAGCGCATAGGCGCCGGTACAGAGCGCGCCGAGCTTGACGCCGGCCGACGCAAGCTGTTGCAGCAGCGAAAGATGCCCCGGCGTTACGGCTTCACGCACATCGACGCCGCCCACGACAAAGGCCACGTCGGGCATGTCGCGCGGATCGAGCGGCGCGCAGGGCGACAGGCACAGGCCGTTGCTCGCGCTCGCGGGCGTGCCGTCGGGCGTGATGATCGACCAGCGGTACAGGGTGCGCCGGCTCACGTAGTTGGCCATGCGCAGCGCCTCGATCGCGGCGCTGAACGCGATCATCGTGAAGCGCGGCAGCGTGACGAAGGCGATATGCACAGGCTTGCATGCACCAGCATCGTCAAGCGGCGCACCGCCACGGCGCGCCTTCACCTCGGCGGGCGGCTGGGGCCGCGCGCCGGCGGCGGTGAGGCTGAGGGCTTCGTCTTGCGCTGCGCTCTTGCTGGACATGCTGGAACCTCTTTGCTTTGCGGGCTGCGCCGTGATGCGGCCTGCGTGCCACCGGCGTCAGTTCTGTAAGTCGGAAACAGGATGGCGCAAATGTCAGCAAGAAGAGTGCCGAATGCCGACACGTATGCACGAATTGACAGCAGATCACTGCCGGATGCTGTATCTGGCCGGCTGCGCGCGGATACGAAAAAAGGCCGCGCACCTTGCGGAGCGCAGCCAGATGCCCCATGGCAGGGACAGGAGAAAAGACGGTTGGAGAGCCGTTCAGCCCACGGTCTTGGCGACCGTGTCGGGCGTGGCGACCGCCGCCGGACGCGAGCCGCCAAACAGCTTCTTCATGCGGGCAGCGAACCCCAGGCGCTTGCCGCCGTTGCCGCCGAAGCTCTCGGTGATGCGGTCGAGGATGATCGCGAGCAGCACCACGCTCAGGCCGCTTTCGTAGCCGAGACCGATGTCGAGCCGCTGGATGCTGGCCAGTACCTCGTTGCCCAGGCCGCCCGCGCCGACCATCGACGCGATGATGACCATCGACAGCGCCATCATGATCGTCTGATTCACGCCGGCCATGATCGCCGGCAGTGCATTGGGCAGCTGCACCTTGAACAAGAGCTGCGTCGGCGTGCAGCCGAACGAAAGCCCCGCCTCGACCAGCTCGTGATCGACCTGGCGGATGCCGAGCGCGGTCAGGCGCACGGCGGGCGGCATCGCGAACACGACGGTCGAGAGCACGCCCGGCACGATGCCCAGGCCGAACAGCATCGCGGCCGGGATCAGGTACACGAAGGCCGGCATCGTCTGCATGAAGTCGAGCACGGGGCGGATCACCATCGACACATGCTTGCTCTTGGCCGACGCGATGCCGAGCGGCACGCCCAGCAGCAGGCTGATGACCGTCGCTGCAAGCGTTTGCGCCAGCGTCACCACGGTCTGGTCCCAGAGGCCGATGCCGTAGATGAGCCCGAAGCAGGCGGCGGTGAAGGCCGCGAAGCCCGCCCCTACGCGCCACAGCCCGAGCACCACGAAGACGCCCGCGAGCATCCAGACGGGCATCGCCTGGAGGCCGTCCTGCACCGCGACGGTGAAGGTCTCGATCACATGGCCGGCCTTCTCGAACAGGCCATCGTCATGGGCGAGGACGAACTGGGTCGCTTCATTGACCCAGTCGCCGAGCGGAATGAAGGCTTCAGCCATGGAGCGCCCCTCCCTTTGCAGCGAGCCGGCCGAGCACCGCGCGCTTGTTGATCGCGCCGCGATAGCGGCCATCGTCGTCCACCACCGGCAGCGGCCCGGCGCTGCGCATCAGTTGCGGAATGATCTGGTCGAGGCGGCAGGCGCCGCGCACCGGCTCGACGCGGATGAGCTCGCGCGGACCGTGACCGGCGCGCCAGTTGCGCAGCGTCGGCACGTCGAGCGCGCCGCTCACGCGGCGGTCACGGTCGAGCACGAAGCACCAGCCGCGCTCATCGGCGAACAGCTCACCGAGCAGGGCGTCGGCGTCGAAGTCGAGGCTGTTGTCCTGGCGCGTGAGCACCGGCACGGCGTCGGCGCGCAGCAGGTCGGCGGCGGTGAGGTAGCGCGAGGTATCGAAGCCGTCGAAGAAGGCGCGCACGTAGTCGTTGGCCGGGTTCTCGATGATCTGGCGCGGCTCGCCGAGCTGGATCAGCCGGCCGCCTTCCATGATCGCGATGCGGTTGCCGATGCGGAAGGCTTCCTCGATGTCGTGCGAGACGAACACGATGGTGCGCTTGTGCTCGGCCTGGAGCTGGAGCAGCACGTCCTGCATCTCGCGGCGCTTGAGCGGGTCGAGCGCCGAGAAGGCCTCGTCCATGATCATCAGCGACGGGTTCACGGCGAGCGCGCGGGCCAGCCCCACACGCTGGCGCATGCCGCCCGAGAGTTCATGCGGATGCTTGCGGGCAAAAGGCTTGAGGCCGACCTGCTCCAGCACTTCCATCGCGGCGCGCTCGCGCTCCTTGCGGCCGACGCCGGCAACTTCCAGCCCGAAGGCGGCGTTGTCGAGCACGGTGCGGTTGGGCAGCAGCGCGAAGCTCTGGAACACCATGCTCATGTCGCGCCGGCGTAGGTCGCGCAGCTTGTCGGCCGGCAGCGTCACGACGTCCTGGCCGTCGATCAGCACGCGGCCGGCGGTCGGCTCGACCAGCCGGTTGATCAGGCGGATGAGCGTCGACTTGCCCGAGCCCGACAGGCCCATGAGCACGAAGATCTCGCCTTCGCGCACAGTAAAGCTGACGTCGCAGACCCCGACCGTCACGCCGTGCTCGGCGAGCAGGCGTTCCTTGCTCCAGCCAGCCTTCATGAGCGACAGCCAGCGCTCCGAATTCTCGCCAAAGATCTTGGTCAGGTTCTCGACGACGATCTTGTCCTTCGCCATCATCGCGCCCCCCGGCGACATCGCGCGCCGCTGAAATTGTGGGTTGTTGTCACGCTTGAACTCCCGGTGATGGCACGAACGATAGACGGCGCCCGAAACCCGAAAGCGTCATCAAACGACACGCGGTTGCCTGTGAACGACAGCCGCCTGTCGCTGTCGGGAAAGCGATTGTTCCGGTCGCGTATGGACGGATGGCTTGCGTGAGGCCCTCGAATAATCCCCTGGCCGAAAGCCCGCCGGCGCGAAACGCGGGCGCCCGAAACCACCGTACTCCAGGGGATTCGCCGTGAACCACAAGACCAAGATCGCGCGCAGCGTCGCGCTCGCCCTCCTCCTCGCGGGCGGCTGCCTGGCCGTGCACGCCGAGGAGGCCGCCGCCGATGCCGCCGAGGCGCCCGCGCTGACCACCAACGTCACCCTCGCGTCGCAGTACGTGTCGCGCGGCTTCCGCCAGACCTGGGGCAAGCCGGCGCTGCAGGGCGGCGCCGACTACGCGCTCGGCAACGGCTTCAGCATCGGCACCTGGATGTCCAGCGTGAGCAACAAGTTCATCGAGGACGGCTCGGTGGAATGGGATCTGTACGGCGGCTGGACCGGCGCGACCGACGACTTCACCTACGGCGCCCAGCTCTACTACTACCTCTATCCGGGCGCGAAGCTGAAGTTCGCCGACGCGAGCTACAACTACGGCGAGTTCGTGCCGCAGGCGGGCTGGAAGTGGTTCACCGCCAAGTACTGGCTGACCTACACGAAGGACTACTTCGGCTACAACAGCCGCTCGCTGCTGACCGGCGACGACAAGCACAGCCGCTGGTCGGGCTATCTCGACCTCAACGCCACGCTCGACCTCGGCGACAGCTTCGGCACCAGCCTGCACTTCGGCCAGCAGCGGGTCAGCAACTTCAAGGACGCCGGCTGGAAGGACGCCAAGCTCGCGGTCACCAAGGCTCTCGACGGCGGCTGGCTGCTCACCGGCGCGGTCACGCGCGGCTGGGGCAACAAGAGCGGCTACTACGACCGCTACACGACCGGCGCGCTCGATTCGTCGGGCAACCCGGCGGTGTCGAACCCGATCAAGACGACGGTGTTCGTGAGCGCGACGCGCACGTTCTGATCGATGCGCGGTGCCAGCCGGGCAGCCCCGGCAGGCACCGCGCAACGAAGGCGGCCGGCACGATGCGACTGCCGCCGGCGCACCGCCCCCTCCGCTCGCGGCCGATGCCGCGATGCAGCAGCCGTCCCGGTCCGGCTGCGCCGCGCCATCGGCGCGCAAGACGACCGGCCGAATTCCCGCATTTCATTTCCGGCTTCAGCGCCGGACGGCCCACCACCCGACGAGCGACATCGTGCAGCGACTTCTCAACCACATCGGCGGCGGCTATCGCGCCTCGGTCTCGGGCGAATGCTTCGAGAAGCTCAACCCCGCGACCGGCGCGCCGCTGTGCCAGGTCGAGATCGCGCTCGAACCCGAGGTGGAAGCCGCGATCGCCGCCGCGCGCGAAGGTCAGCGCGCCTGGGCCGCCCTGACGGGCGCCGAGCGTGGCCGCGTGCTGATGCGCGCCGTCGCGCTGCTGCGCGCGCGCAATGACGAACTCGCGCGCCTCGAAGTGCTCGACACCGGCAAGCCGCTGCAGGAAGCCATCGCGGTGGACGTGGCGAGCGGCGCCGACTGCCTCGAGTACTTTGCGGGCATGGCCGCCACGCTGCGCGGCGACCAGTACCCGCTGCGCAATGCCTTCGCCTACACCCGCCGCGAGCCGCTCGGCATCTGCGTCGGCATCGGCGCCTGGAATTACCCGATCCAGATCGCGCTGTGGAAGAGCGCGCCCGCCCTCGCCTGCGGCAACGCGATGATCTTCAAGCCCAGCGAGATGACGCCGAACACGGCCGCCAAGCTGGCCGAGATCTACCTCGAGGCCGGCGTGCCGGCCGGCGTGTTCCAGGTGCTCCAGGGCGACGGCCGCACCGGCCGCCTGCTGAGCACGCATCCGGCCGTGGCCAAGGTGTCGGTGACGGGCTCGGTGCCGACCGGCAAGCGCGTGATGGCCGCCGCCGCCGACACGCTCAAGCGCGTGACGATGGAACTCGGCGGCAAGTCGGCGCTGATCGTCTTCGACGATGCCGACATCGAGCAGGCCGTCACCGCCGCGCTGCTGGCCAACTTCTATACCCAGGGCGAGATCTGCACCAACGGCACGCGCGTGTTCGTGCACGAGGCCGTGCACGACCGCTTCGTCCAGCGCGTGGTCGAGCGCGCCGGCCGGCTGAAGCTCGGCGATCCGCTCGACATGGCGACGCAGGTGGGCGCGCTCATCTCGCGCGACCACGCGGCCAAGGTGCTCGGCTATATCGACAAGGGCAAGGCCGAGGGCGCCGAGTGCGTGCTCGGCGGCGGTCGCCCCGACGATGCCGCGCTCGCGGCCGGCAACTTCGTGCTGCCCACCGTGTTCACCGGCTGCACCGACGACATGACGATCGTGAAGGAAGAGATCTTCGGCCCGGTGATGTCGGTGCTGACGTTCTCCGGCGAGGAGGAAGTGGTGGCGCGCGCGAACGCGACGCCCTTCGGTCTCGCGGGCGGCGTGTTCACGCGCGACATCGCGCGCGGCCATCGCGTCGCCGGCCAGCTCGACGCGGGCGTGTGCTGGATCAACAACTACAACATCACGCCGATCGAGATGCCGTTCGGCGGGACGAAGGAATCGGGCATCGGCTCCGAAAACAGCCACGCCGCGATCGAGCACTACACGCGCATCAAGAGCGTGTACGTCGAGCTGGGCAAGATCGCCGATCCCTACGCCTGACGCCGACGGCGCGGGCCGCGCCGCCCGTGCGCCCCGGCGCGGGACCGCGCGCCGCCGACCGGCACGCCGCCATCCTGGCGGGCCGTTCAACAGAACCCGCAGAACAGAAGCATCTTCCGACGCCCGCCACGAGCGGCGCTCCGTGCCATGAAACAAGAAGCCTTTGACTACATCATCGTCGGCGCCGGCTCGGCCGGCTGCGTGCTCGCCAACCGGCTGACCGAGGATGCCGACGTCCGCGTGCTGGTGCTGGAGGCCGGCCCGGGCGACGCCAGCATCTTCATCCACATGCCGTCGGCCTTCGCCTATCCGCTCGCCAACGACAAGTACAACTGGTTCTATGACACAGAGCCGGAACCCGGCATGAACAACCGCCGGCTGCACTGCCCGCGCGGTCGCGTCATCGGCGGCTCGTCGTCGATCAACGGCATGGTCTACATCCGCGGCCACGCCTTCGACTACGACGGCTGGGCCAAGGATCCGGGCCTGGCCGACTGGGACTACGCCCACGTCCTGCCCTACTTCCGCAAGAGCGAGACGCGCGTGAAGGGCGGCGACAAGTACCGCGGCGACAGCGGCCCGCTCAAGGTCACGACCGGCGCCTGCACCAATCCGCTGTACCGCGCCTTCATCGAGGCCGGGCGGCAGGCGGGCTACCCCGTCACCGCCGACATGAACGGCCACCAGCAGGAAGGCCTCGGCGTGATGGACATGACCGTGTACAAGGGCAAGCGCCAGAGCGCGGCCGTGGCCTATCTCAAGCCGGCGATGAAGCGGCCCAACCTCGTCGTGCGCTCGCGCTGCCTGGTCACGCGCGTGCTGTTCGACCATGACGGTCGCGGCAAGCGCGCGATCGGCATCGAGTACGCCCAGGGCGGCCAGCGTCATTCGGTGACGGCGAAGCGCGAAGTCATCCTCAGCGGCGGCGCGATCAATTCGCCGCAGGTGCTGATGCTGTCGGGCGTCGGCCCGGCCGATGCGCTGCGCAAGCTCGGCATCCAGGTCGTGCACGATTCGCCGGGCGTGGGCCAGAACCTGCAGGACCACATGGAGTGCTATGTGCAGGTGTCGTGCAAGCAGCCGATCACGCTGTACAGCGCGCAAAGCCTGTTCGCCAAGGCGAAGATCGGCGCGCAATGGCTCATCGACGGCAGCGGCCTCGGTGGCACCAACCACTTCGAGAGCGGCGGCTTCATCCGCAGCGAGCCGGGCGTGCTGCACCCCGACCTGCAATACCACTTCCTGCCGATGGCGATCAGCTACGACGGCAGCGCGAGCGCGACCGAGCACGGCTACCAGGCCCACATCGGCCCGATGCGCCCGACCAGCCGGGGCAGCATCACGCTCAAGTCGGCCGACCCGAAGGCGCATCCCAGAATCATCTTCAACTACATGACGACCGAGCAGGACCGCCGCGAGATCCGCAACGGCGTGAAGCTCACGCGCGAAATCTTCGCGCAGAAGGCCTTCGACGAGTTCAGGGGCGTGGAACTTGCGCCCGGCCCGAAGATGACGAGCGACGCCGACATCGACGCCTTCATCCGCGAGAAGGCCGAGAGCGCCTATCACCCGTCATGCAGCTGCAAGATGGGTTCGGACAACATGGCCGTGGTCGATGGCCAGGGCCGCGTGCATGGCGTCGAGGGCCTGCGCGTGGTGGACGCGTCGATCATGCCGGCGGTGGTCAGCGGCAACCTCAACGTGCCGACGATCATGATGGCCGAGAAGCTGGCCGACACGATCCGCGGCCGCAAGCCGCTGGTGCCGTCGGATGCGCCGGTCTGGGTCAATCCGAACTGGAAGACCTCGCAGCGCTGATCCGCCCGCACGCGGTTCCGGCCGGCCGCTGCCGCGTCCGCGACGCGATGCCGCCTGCGCTCCCCGCGATGTGACCGGCGCGGGGCCGTCATGCGCATGCGCTACCCTGCCCTGCCTTTCACGCTGCGCGGAGGCAGCCATGCAACAACTCACCCCGTCCGGCGAACAGGCCGTCGCCGACCTCGCGCGGCGCTACGGCGTCAGTTCCGATGCGGTGCGCACGCTGCTTGATGCCGTCTCGGCCGGCGGCGGCACGATGGCCCAGTTCTGGCACCCCGAACTCGGCGGCAACGGCCAGTGGATGCGCGGCGGCATGACGATGGTCGGCGACATGTTCAACAGCGGCCTGCAATCGACGGTGGCCGGCATCTGCTCGGAGCTGTCGTCGCTGCTCGCCAACCAGCCGATGTACGCGCCGGCACAGCAGCAGCAACAGTCGCAGGGCGGCTTCATGGCCTCGGGCGGCAACTGGTGGCCGGCCGAGCTGGGCAGCCCGAGTTCGAGCGGCGGCCAGAACGATTCGCGCTACGCCGTCTTCCCGCAGAGCCGCCGGCTCGCGATCTCGCAGGGCGGACAGGTGACGGTGTACGACACGCTCGACCACAACATCGGCGGCGTGCAGCAGCAACAGGGCGGCTGGCCCGGCTCGGTCACGTTCAACAGCCAGTACGGCAGCTTCGGCGTGGACAGCCTGCCGGTGGTGAGCGGCGGCGCGGCGGGCAGTCCGGCACCCACGCCCGAAGCCCAGACCTGGAACGCCCCGGCGGCACCGGCCTGGAATCCGGCGCCGGCACCGCCCGCCGATGCCTGGAGCCAGTCGTCGCCGCCCGCGCCCGCGTGGAATGCCACGCCCGCGACCGGCAACGCCCAGGCGTCGGGCGGATCAAGCGCGACGGGCGACGACATTCTCGCGACGATCGAGCGCATGGCCGAGCTGCATCGCAAGGGCATCCTGTCCGACGCCGAATTCAGCGCGAAGAAGGCGGAACTGCTCGCGCGGCTCTGAGGCGGCGCGGCCGGGACGGCGGACGACCGATCGCCATGGGCTCACGCTTCCGCCGCGTTTGTGCGAAGTCCGACGGAACGGTAATTGCAGTCCGGGCGCGCGCATGGCGGAAAGCCCACGGCTTTGTCGGGGTTGCACCGCCCTTCCCTGCCCCGACCCGTTCCCGCCATGGCCATCTTCCATCTCGACCACCTGATCCTGCACGACGGCAGCTCGCGCCGTGCCTGGCTGCACGAAGTGCAACCGGAGCTGCTCCAGCACCTGCGGCACTGGCTCGCCGACGCGCTCGAACGCGGCCATTCGCGCATTCCCTGGTCGCGGCCGATCTGCGACATCGTCGTGCGCGACCACGGGCCGGACTGGCTCTACGCCACCATCTGCAACGAAGAGGAAATCCCGATCGCGACGCTCGCGATCGCGGGCAGCGGCACGATCGCCGCGCGGCTCTGGGGCGTGCTGCACGACTCCAGCAAGGTCGAACTCAAGTCCGATCCGGCCGCGCTGCCGCCCGTGCCCTGGCTCGCGCTGCGGCGCGAACCCGGCGTGCGCTACGTGCCCGATACCGAAAGCTGGCTGCCCGACTTCGCGCGCTGCGTCGCCTTCGCCCACCTCAACCGCCGGCCGACGGTGACCGACGAGGCCGATGCCTCGGCCTGACGCGGCCATGAAAAAGGGCGGATCGCGCTGCCGCGAATCCGCCCTTCCCCCGTCACGCCAGGCCGGCATCGCGGCTGGCCTGTGTCGCAACCCGTCCACCGCGACACCGCGGCGCGACCGCCGCGCGGCTCAGAACGCCGTCGCCGCCCCGATCGACAGGCCGGCCCGCGCGAAGGCCACCGGCGCCTTCGCATCGTCGGTGAAATCGACGATGTCGTAGGCCGTCTCGTCGGCCAGCAGCGCGCGCAGCAGCTGGTTGTTGATCGCATGCCCCGACTTGTTGGCCGAGTAGGCGGCGAGCAGCGGCTTGCCGAGCACGTACAGATCGCCGATCGCGTCGAGCAGCTTGTGCTTCACGAACTCGTCGTCGTAGCGCAGGCCGTCCTGGTTGAGCACGCGGTACTCGTCCATGACGATCACGTTGTCCATCGTGCCGCCCTGGCCGAGGCCGGCAGCGCGCAGCGCCTCGACTTCCTGCATGAAGCCGAAGGTACGGGCGCGCGCGATCTCCTTCACATAGCTCGTCGTGTCGAAGTCGATCTCGGCGAACTGGCCGGTCGCGTCGATGGCCGGATGGTTGAACGCGATCGAGAAGTTCATGCGGAAGCCGTGAAAGGGCTCGAGCCGCGCCCACTTGTCGCCCTCGCGCACCTCGACCGTCTTCTTCACCCGCACGAAGCGCTTGGCCGCCGGCTGCTCCTCGATGCCCGCCTGCTGGAGCAGGAAGACGAAGGTGCTCGCGCTGCCGTCCATGATCGGGATCTCGGGCGCGCTCACGTCGATGACCGCGTTGTCGATGCCGAGGCCCGCGAGCGCCGACATCAGATGCTCGACGGTGGCGATCTTGACGCCGTCGCGGTCGAGCGTCGTCGCCATGCGCGTGTCCTTCACCGACATCGGATCGGCCGGCAGATCGACCGGCGGATCGAGGTCGATGCGGCGAAACAGAATGCCGGTGTTGGGCGCCGCCGGCCGCAGCACGAGGTCCACCTTGCGGCCCGAATGAAGGCCGACACCGGTGGTCTTGACGATTTGCCTGAGCGTGCGCTGCTTGAGCATGGGGACGATCGCCGTTGTCGGCGCCTGACGTGGGATGCGGCGGATTCTATCGTCGCTGCTGTTCCCATTGGTTTTGATGCAAGCCAAGGTCGGCAAGCAAAGGTACGCGATTGCATCGCACGCGATGAAATTTCACTATGTGCAGGCGCCTGCAATTGCCAGAACCGGGTTGCGATTTCACATCCCGTGCAATAACCGGTCCGTGCGCGGCGCGCGGCTACCCACGCGCCGCGCACGGACCCGTCGGTCGGACCGGGCGGGACGCAGCGCCCGGCCCGACCGACGCGACCTCAATCGGCCTGCTTGCGCAGGAAGGCCGGGATGTCGAGACGGTCCATGCCGTTCTCTTCCAGCGCCGACACGCGCGCGGCGGCCGAGCGCGGATCGCGCCAGATCGACGGCATGTCGTAGTTGCTGTAGTCGGCGCCACGACCGGCCGGAGCGGTGCCGGTCGTGCCACCCGTCATCGCCGCGACGGCGAGGTTGTCGGTACCGGTACGCAGGCCGCGCTCGTTGTTGACGAGCACCATCGGCTTGGCGACCGCCGCCGCGCGGCCGAGGCCGGTGGCGACCACGGTCACGCGCATCGCGTCGCCGAGGTTGTCGTCCCACACCGTGCCGAAGATGATTTCGGCGTCCTTGGCCGCGAAGTTGCGGACCGTGTTCACGGCCTCGCTGGTCTCGCGCAGCTTTAGCGTGCCCTTCGACGCGGTGATGTTGACCAGCACGCCCGAGGCGCCCGACAGGTCCACACCCTCCAGCAGCGGGCTCGCGACGGCCTGCTCGGCCGCGACGCGCGCGCGGTCGGTACCGCTCGCCTGACCGATGCCCATCATCGCCTTGCCCTGCTCGCGCATGACCGTCTTCACGTCTTCGAAGTCGACGTTGACCAGACCCGGCACCGTGATGATCTCGGCGATGCCCGACACCGCGTTGTGCAGCACGTCGTCGGCAGTCTTGAACGCGCTTTCCATCGTCGCGTCGTCGCCGAGCACTTCCTGCAGCTTCTCGTTGAGCACGACGATCAGCGAATCGACATTGCTCGCGAGATCTTCGAGGCCAGCCTCGGCGGTGCGCAGGCGCTTGCCGCCCTCGAACTCGAAGGGCTTGGTCACGACCGCGACCGTGAGGATGCCCATGTCCTTGGCGACCGCGGCCACCACCGGCGCCGCGCCCGTGCCCGTGCCACCGCCCATGCCGGCGGTGATGAACACCATGTTGGCGCCCTGGAGCTGCTCGCGGATGCGCTCGCGCGCTTCCTCGGCGGCCATGCGGCCAGCCTCCGGCTTGGCGCCGGCGCCGAGGCCGGTCTTGCCGAGCTGGATCGTGCTCGCGCCCGGGATTCGTGCAAGCGCTTGCGCGTCGGTGTTCGCGGCGAGGAAATCCACGCCCTGCACGTTGCGCGAAATCATGTGCGCGACGGCGTTGCCACCCGCGCCGCCCACGCCGATCACCTTGATGACCGTGCCGAGCTGTTCGGCCGGTGCATCGATCATTTCAAAACCCATTTGTGCGTCCTCCTGGTTACCTGCTTCGAACTGCTACTGCCGAACTTCACTGCTGGCGCAGCGGCCTTCGCCTCCTGGCTCAGAACCACTTCGCCGAATTCGCAAACCATTCGCGCATCGCGCTGAACGTCTGCTTGAAACCTCCGGTCTGCGAGCGCACCACGCGGCCGCGCTCGTTCTGTAGCTTGGCCTCCGACAGCAGACCCATGACCGTCGAATAACGCGGGCTCTTGACCACATCGGCCAAGCCGCCACGGTAGTCCGGCACGCCGAGGCGCACCGGCTTGAGAAAAATGTCCTCCGCCAGCTCGACCACGCCCGGCAGCAGCGACGAGCCACCCGTCAGGACGATGCCCGAACCGATGACTTCCTCGTAGCCCGAGGCGCGCACCACTTGCTGGACGAGCGCGAACAGCTCCTCGACGCGCGGCTCGATGACGGCCGCCAGCGCCTGCTTGCTGAGCGTGCGCGGGCCGCGGTCGCCGAGGCCCGGCACCTCGATCTGCGCATGCGGATCGGCCAGCACCTGCTTGGCCACGCCGTGCTGGAGCTTGATCTCCTCGGCATCGGCGCTCGGCGTGCGCATCGCCATCGCCACGTCGTTGGTGATCTGGTCGCCGGCGATCGGGATGACCGCCGTGTGCCGGATCGAGCCGTTGGTGAAGATCGCGATGTCGGTCGTGCCGCCGCCGATGTCGACCAGCACCACGCCCAGATCCTTCTCGTCCGGCGTCAGGACCGCGAGGCTTGATGCAAGGGGTTGCAGCATCACCTCGACCACCTCCAGCCCGCAGCGGCGCACGCACTTGACGATGTTCTGGGCCGCGCTGACCGCGCCGGTCACGATATGCACCCGCACCTCGAGCCGCACGCCGCTCATGCCGAGCGGCTCGCGCACGTCCTCCTGGCCGTCGACGATGAACTCCTGCGGCAGCACATGCAGGATCTGCTGGTCGGTCGGGATGTTCACGGCCTTGGCCGTTTCCATCACGCGCGCCACGTCGGCCGGGGTCACTTCCTTGTCCTTCACGGCGACCATGCCACTGGAGCTGAAGCTGCGGATGTGGCTGCCGGCGATGCCGGTATAGACATGGGTGATCTTGCAGTCGGCCATCAGCTCGGCCTCTTCGAGCGCGCGCTGGATCGACTCGACGGTCGCGTCGATGTTGACCACCACGCCCTTCTTCATGCCCTTCGAGTCGGCCTGCCCCATGCCGACCACCTCGAAGCGGCCATCGGGCAGCAGTTCGGCGACGACGGCCACCACCTTCGAGGTGCCGATGTCGAGACCGACGATGAGGTCCTTGTTGTCTCTGGCCATGTTTGCTGTCCGGTCAGCGCGTCGCGCCGACCGCCTTCGTATTCGTATCGTTGAACTTGAGACCCGGCACCTTCAATGCGAATCCGTTCGAGTAGCGCAGATCGACGCGTTCGGGCAGTGCGCCCCAGTAGGCTCGCACGCGCGCGAACGCGGCAACGAAGCGCGCGACCCGCTTCTGGAGGATCTGGTCGGCATCCTCGCGGCCGAGGTCGAGCACCATCGGCTTCGATCCTTCGGGCGCGCCGTCGGGCAGCAGCTCGATGGTCCAGGCATAGCGCGCCGACAGGCGGATCGCCTGCACTTCCATGCCGAGCCGCTCGAACCACACCCGCGCCTCGCCGAGGCGCGATACCACCTGACGCTCGCTGCCTTCGGGGCCGTCGAGCACGGGAAGATCTTCGTACTGCTCCAGCTCGCCTTCGTTGACGACGAACAGCTGTCCGTTCTCGTCCACGCCGCGGCCATCACCCCAGACGCCGATCGGCTTGTGCTCCTCCAGCTCGACGACGAGCTGGGCCGGCCATTGCCGCGACACCGTGGCGCGCCGCACCCAGGGCACCGACTCGAAGGCCTCGCGCGCACTGGCGAGATCGATCGTGAAGAAGTTGCCCTTGATCTGCGGCAGCGCGAGCGCGCGCACCAGCGCCGGATCGACATGGCGCAGCGGCTCGCGGCCCGAGGGGCGCACGACGATGCCGCGCAGGTCGAAGCTGTTGTGCCGCACGACCCAGAGCACCAACGTGCCCAGGCAGAGCAACGCCACCAGCACCAGGCAGGCACCGGTCGCGTAGTTCAGCGCGCGCACGTCGTTCCACATGGCGTCAGGCCTCCCGCCGCTTGCCGAGGCCGCCCTTGAGGGCGGCGCCGGCGGCGATCTCGACCACGAGCTGCTCGTAGCTGATGCCCGAAGCGCGCGCAGCCATCGGCACGAGCGAATGGTCGGTCATGCCGGGCGAGGTGTTGATTTCGAGCAGCGTGGGTTCGCCCCAGGCGCCGTCGCTGCCGGGCAGCATGAAGTCGGCGCGCGCCCAGCCGGCGCAGCCCAGCGCCTCGAAGGAGGCCACGGCCAGTTCGCGCACGCGCCGTTCCACCTCGGGCGGAAGGCCGGCCGGGCAGAGATAGCGCGTGTCGTTGGTCAGGTACTTGTTGTTGTAGTCGTAGTTGCCGCCGGGCGCGACGATGCGGATGGCGGGCAGCGCCACCGCCCGGCCCGCGCGCTCGATGACGGCGCAGGTGAGTTCCGCGCCCGCGATGAACTGCTCGGCCAGCACGCCGTCGTCGTACTTCGCGGCGAGGTCGAAGGCGGCGGCCATGCCGTCGGCCGACGTGACCTTGCTCGCGCCGACGGTCGAACCTTCGTGCGGCGGCTTCATGAACAGCGGCAGGCCCAGCTCGGCGGCGGCCTGCGCGAGGTCGTCGCCCCGGCGCAGCAGGCGGTACTTCGGCGTCGGCAGGCCGTGGGTCTGCCAGATGCGCTTGGTGAACACCTTGTCCATCGCGACGGCCGAGGCCATCACGCCGCTGCCCGTGTAGGGCAGGCCGATGAGTTCGAGATGGCCCTGGATCGTGCCGTCCTCGCCGCCGCGGCCGTGCAGCGAGATGACCGCGCGGTCGAAGCCGCCCTCGGCCAGCCCTGCAAGCGCTTGCGTGCCGGTGTCGAACAGCGTCGCGTCCACGCCCGAGCGCAGCAGCGCCGCATGCACCATCGAGCCCGACTTGATCGAGACCTCGCGCTCGGCCGACGTGCCGCCATAAAGCACGACCACCTTGCCGAGCGAAGCCGGCTCGATGGCCAGCGGCGCGAGCGGCGCCTCGAAGCTGTTGATCGTGTCGCTCATGCCGTCAGCTCCTGCGCGAGCTGGCTCGGCACGCCGCCGATGCTGCCCGCACCCATGGTCATCACCACGTCGCCGTCGCGCGCGGTGGCGCGGATCTGCGCCGCCATGTCGCCGATGCTCTCGACGAACACCGGCTCGACCTTGCCCGCGACACGCACCGCGCGCGCGAGCGCCCGGCCGTCGGCCGCGACGATCGGGGCTTCGCCTGCCGCGTATACCTCGGCCAGCAGCACCGCATCGGCGCCCGACAGCACCTTCACGAAATCCTCGAAGCAGTCGCGCGTGCGGGTGAAGCGGTGCGGCTGGAAGGCCAGCACGATGCGCCGACCCGGGAAGGCGCCGCGCGCGGCCGCGAGCGTCGCCTGCATCTCGACCGGGTGATGGCCGTAGTCGTCGATGAGCGTGAACGTGCCGCCGCCCTGCGCGGGCAGTTCGCCGTGGCGCTGGAAGCGGCGGCCCACGCCCTTGAACTCGGCCAGCGCCTGCACCAGCGCCGCGTCGGGCACGCCGATCTCGTCGGCGATCGCCACGGCGGCGAGCGCGTTGAGCACGTTGTGCCGGCCCGGCAGGTTGAGCGTGATGTCGAGCGGCGGCGGCGTGTGGCCGTTGGCCGGGCGGATCGCGGTGAAGCGCATGCGGCCGTCCTCGGCGCGCACATTCTCGGCGCGGAACTGGGCCTCGGCGCAGAAGCCGTAGGTGAGAACCGGCTTGCTCAGGAAGGGCAGGATCTCGCGCACGTTCGGGTCGTCGATGCACAGCACGGCCGAGCCGTAGAACGGCAGGCGCTGGAGGAACTCGACGAAGGCCTTCTTCAGGTTGGAGAAGTCGTGCCCGTAGGTCTCCATGTGGTCGGCGTCGATGTTGGTGACGACGGCCATCACGGGCAGCAGGTTGAGGAAGGACGCATCCGACTCGTCGGCCTCGACCACGATCCAGTCGCCGCTGCCGAGGCGGGCGTTGGCGCCCGCGCTGTTGAGCCGGCCGCCGATGACGAAGGTGGGATCGAGCCCGCCGGCCGCGAGCACGCTCGCGACGAGGCTGGTGGTGGTGGTCTTGCCGTGGGTGCCGGCGATGGCGATGCCGCGCTTCAGGCGCATCAGCTCGGCCAGCATGAGCGCGCGCGGCACGATAGGGATGCGCTTGGCGCGCGCGGCGATGACTTCGGGGTTGTCGGGCTTGACTGCCGTGGACGTGACGATGGCCTGGGCGCCCTCGATGTTGGCGGCCTCGTGGCCGACGTGCACGGTGGCGCCGAGCGAGCGCAGGCGCGCGACCGTGGCGCTGGCCGACAGGTCGGAGCCGCTGATCGTGTAGCCGAGATTGAGCAGCACCTCGGCGATGCCGCTCATGCCCGAGCCGCCGATGCCGACGAAGTGGATGTGCTGGATGCGGTGCTTCATTTGGAGGAAGGTTCCTGTGCCGCGCTGCGCTGCAACACGCGCGCGGGCGGGAGTGTGATGACGCGATGGCGGGCGCATGCCCGCGGGCGGACGAGTGCGTGCTTGCGCGCGACGGCCGGAGTGCGCGGTGACGTCATCCCGCCACCTCTTCGAGCATGTCGGCCACGGCCTTGGCCGCCTCGGCCTTGGCGAGCTTGCGAGCGTTTGCAGCCATCGCCGCGAGCCGCTCGCGCGTCAGGCCGCCGAGCGTCGCCGCGAGCTTCTCGGCCGTGAGGCCGGCCTGGGGCAGATGCAGCCCGGCGCCGGCCTGCTCGACCAGCTCGGCGTTGTGCTGCTGATGGCTCGTGGTGCTCACCTTGAGCGGCACGAGCAGCGAGGGCACGCCACCCGCGCAGAGTTCGGAGACGGTGATCGCGCCGGCGCGGCAGAGCACCACGTCGGCCTCGGCATAGCGGCGCGCCATATCGTCGATGAAGGGCAGCACCTCGGCGTCGATGCCGTGGCGCTCGTAGGCCTTGCGCACCGCATCGGCCTCGATGCGGCCGGTCTGGTGGGTGATGACCGGACGCCGGCCGGCTGGCATCAGCGCGACGGCTTCGGGCAGCGTCTGGTTGAGCACGCGCGCGCCGAGGCTGCCGCCGACGACCAGCAGCTTCAGCGGGCCGCCGCGGCCGGCGAAGCGTTGCGCCGGATCGGGCAGCGCCGCGATCTCGGCACGCACGGGGTTGCCGGTCCAGCGCTCGACCACGTCGGCCTTGCGGCCCGACGGCGGAAAGCCCGTCGCCAGCCGCGTCACGAAGGGCTTGAGCAGCTTCGCCGACAGCAGCAGCGCCGCGTCGGCATTGAGCAGCACGAGCGGCCGGCGACCGAGCCGCGCCATCAGCCCGACCGGCACGCACACATAACCGCCGGTGCCGAACACCACCTTGGCGCGGCGCTGGCGCAGCAGCTTCAGGCTCGCGGCCATCGCGCCGACGAAGCGCACGGCGCCCTCGATCATGTGGCGCGGGCCCTTGCCGCGCATGCCGGTGAAGGCGATGCGGTCGAGCGCGATGCCGCGCGCCGGCACGAGGTCGTTCTCCATGCCGGTGGTCGTGCCGATCCAGCTCACGGTCCAGCCGCGCGCGCGCATTTCATCGGCGACGGCGAGGCCGGGCATCACATGGCCGCCGGTGCCGGCGGCCACCACGACGAGATGGCGGGGCGGGCTCATACGCGCTGCCCCCGCATCATCCGGCGCGTTTCCCAGTCGATGCGCAGCACCATCGCGAGCGCGATCAGGTTGACCAGGATGCCCGAGCCGCCATAGCTCATGAGCGGCAGCGTCAGGCCCTTGGTGGGCAGCAGGCCGAGGTTCACGCCCATGTTGATGAACACCTGGGCGCCGAACCACACGCCCACGCCCTGGGCCACGAGGCCCTGGAAGGTGCGGTCGAGCGCGATGGCTTGGCGGCCGATGTCGAAGCAGCGGCGCAGGATCAGATAGAACAGGCCGATCACCAGCGCCACGCCGGCAAAGCCCAGTTCCTCGCCCACGACGGCGAGCAGGAAGTCGGTATGCGCCTCGGGCAGGTAGTGCAGCTTCTGCACGCTCGCGCCCAGGCCCACGCCGGTCCATTCGCCGCGACCGAAGGCGATCAGCGCCTGCGTCAGCTGGTAGGCCTTGCCGAGCGCGTTCTTCTCGCTCCACGGGTCCCAGAAGGCCAGGATCCGCGCCGCGCGGTAGGGCGACAGCTCGATCAGCCCGACGAAGCCCACCACCAGCGCGCCCACCAGCGCGATGAACAGCATGCCGTTCAGCCCGCCGATGAACAGGATGCCGAAGGCGATCGCCACGATGACGATGAAGGCGCCCATGTCGGGCTCCAGCTGGAGCAGCAGGCCGACCAGCATCATCACCGCCGCCATCGGCGCGAAGCCCTTGCCGAGCTTGTGCATCCATTCCTGCTTGCGCACCGTGTAGTCGGCCGCGTACAGCACGCAGAACAGCTTCATGAGTTCCGACGGCTGCATGTTCATGATGCCGAGCGGAATCCAGCGCCGCGCGCCCAGCACGCCCTTGCCCACGCCCGGGATCAGCACCAGCACCAGCAGGCCGAGGCCGATGAGGAAAAGCCGGGGCGCGTTGGCCTGCCAGGCCGCGCTCGGGATCTGGAAGCAGAACGCCGCCACCACCGCCGCGAAGGCCACGGCCGCGATGTGCCGCACCACGAAGAAGGTGGGCGTGAGGTTGCCGTAGCGGTTGGAGTCGGGCAGCGCGATCGTGGCCGAGTACACCATCACGATGCCGAGCAGCAGCAGCGCGATCGTCGCGCCCATCAGCAGCCGGTCGTGCGTGGCCATGCCGCGCACGTTCACCGGCGCGCCGCCGACGCTGCCGACGCCGGTAGCGAAGGCCATGGTGTCGGCGGTCGGGATGCGCGCGCGGCGCGGCGTGCGCACGCCCGAGTTGGGCGCGGCGCAGCCGATGCCGAGCTTGCCGAGCAGTCCGTTCAGCACGGTTCCCCCCGGTCGAGCGCGATGTCGGTGAGCGTGGAGGCGAACACCTCGGCGCGATGCGCGTAGTTGCGGAACATGTCGAGGCTCGCGCACGCGGGCGAGAGCAGCACCGCGTCACCAGGCTGGGCGATCTCGGCGGCGCGTTGCGTGGCGGCTTCGAGGCTGTCGAAGCGTTCGATGGCGGCGTCGATGCCGGCGAAGGTCTCGGCCAGCCGGCCGGCGTCGCGGCCGATCAGCAGCACCGCGCGGGCCCAGCGCGCGACCGGCTCGCGCAGCGGCGCGAAGTCCTGGCCCTTGCCATCGCCACCGGCGATCAGCACCAGCCGACGCTTGAGGCCGTCGAGCGCGGCGACGGTCGCGCCCACGTTCGTGCCCTTGCTGTCGTCGATCCAGTCGATGCCATCGAGCGTGCGGATGGTCTCGACGCGATGCGGCAGGCCGTGGAACTCGCGCAGGCCGTGCAGCGCGGCGGCCATCGGCACGCCGGCCGCGCGCACGAGGGCGAGCGCGGCGAGCACGTTGGCGAGGTTGTGGTCGCCGGTGAGCGGCACGGCGTCAGCGGGCATGAGGCGCAGCAGGCGCACCGGCACCTCGCGGTTGCGGCCTCGGCCGGTGGCTTCGTCTTCGAGCGCCTCGGCATGGGCGAGCCAGCGCAGGCCGCCGTCGTCGATGAGGCCGAAGTCACCGGCGGCGACGGGCGCGTCGAGGCCGAAGCTCACGTAGGGCTCGTACACCGGCTCGACCGGCTTCGGCGCGCGGCGCGGCGGGCGGCCGGGCGCGGCGGGTTCGGGCTCGACCGGCGCGGGCGGCAGCGCGGCGGCGGCCGAGGCGCTGCCGAGCGCGGCGCCGGCGCGCGCGACGGTCGCGGCGTCGAACACCGTGCCGTCGAAGGCGGCGCCGACCGGCACCGGATACGCGACGCCGAGCGCGGCGAGGTCATTGCGCGCGAGCGCGACGGTCGGGCCGTCGGCGCGGTTGGCGACGCGCAGGCCGGCGTTGGCGTAGATGCGGCCCTTGGCCTCGGCGTACTGGTGCATCGACGGATGCCAGTCGAGATGGTCCTCGGTGATGTTGAGCACCACGGCCGCGTCGGCCACGAGCCGGTGCGTGGTCTGGAGCTGGAAGCTCGACAGCTCCAGCACCCACACCTCGGGCAGCTTGTCGGCGGCGAGCGCGTCGGACAGCGCTTCGAGCGCGGCGGGCGAGATGTTGCCGGCGGCGATCGTGCTGCGGCCCGCGTGCTCGCAGAGATGGGCGGCGAGCGTCGTGACCGTCGTCTTGCCGTTGGTGCCGGTGATCGCGAGCAGTCGGGGCGCGTAGCCGCGCTGTTCCTTCAGCGCCGCGAGCGCCTCGGCGAAGAACTCGATCTCGCTCCACACCGCGATGCCGCGCTCGCGCGCCGCCGCCACCAGCCCCGCGACCGGCGCGAGGAAGGGCGACAGCCCCGGCGAGATGCCGACGATGTCGATGCCGTCGAGCAGGGCGGGATCGAGCGTCGAGCCGATGACGACTTCCGCCTCCGGCGCCACCGACTTCGCGCGCTCGGCCAGCGCCGGGTTGTCGCGCGTATCGACGAGCCGCAGCGGCGCGCCCTGGGCCGCGCACCAGCGCGCGAGCGCCAGGCCCGATTCCCCGAGGCCCAGCACGAGCACGCGCGGCGGCGTTTGCGTGAAGCTGGCGAACAGGCTCATGCGTTCACCTCAGCTTCAGCGTCGAGAGGCCGAACAGCACCAGCATCATCGTGACGATCCAGAAACGCACGACCACCTGCGTCTCCTTCCAGCCCGACAGCTCGTAGTGATGGTGCAGCGGCGCCATGCGGAAGATGCGCTTGCCGCCCGACCACTTGAAGTAGGCGACCTGGAGCATCACCGACACCGTCTCGGCGACGAACACGCCGCCCATGATGAACAGCACGATCTCCTGCCGCACGATCACCGCGATCGTTCCGAGCGCGCCGCCGAGCGCGAGCGCGCCCACGTCGCCCATGAACACCTGGGCCGGATAGGCGTTGAACCATAAAAAGGCCAGCCCCGCCCCCGCCATCGCGCCGCAGAAGATCAGCAGCTCGCCCGAGCCGGGGATGTGCGGGAACAGCAGGTACTTGCTGATGACCGAATTGCCCGTCACGTAGGCAAAGATGCCGAGCGCGCCGCCCACCATCACCACCGGCATGATCGCGAGGCCGTCGGCGCCGTCGGTGAGGTTGACCGCGTTGCTCGTGCCGACGATGACGAAGAAGGTCAGCACGATGAAGCCCCACACCCCGAGCGGATAGCCGACGTGCTTGAAGAACGGGACGATCAGGTCGGCCTTGGACGGCAGGTCCATCGCGAAGCCGCCGTGCACCCAGGCCATGAACAGGTCGATCGCGCGCTGGTTGGTCTCGGCGCCGACGCAGAAGGCCAGATAGATCGACGCGCCGGCCGCGATGATGGTCTGGCCGAACAGCTTCTCCTTCGGCGTGATGCCCTTGGGATTGCGGTGCACGACCTTGCGGTAGTCGTCGATCCAGCCGATCCAGCCGTAGCCGAGCGTCACGATCAGCACCACCCAGACGAAGCGGTTGCTCAGGTCGGCCCAGAGCAGGGTCGAGATGGCGATGGAGATCAGCACCAGCACGCCGCCCATGGTCGGCGTGCCGGCCTTGACGAGGTGGGTTTGCGGGCCGTCGCTGCGCACGGCCTGGCCGATCTTCCAGGCGGTGAGGCGGCTGATGACGGCAGGCCCGGCGAGCAGGCCCATCACGAGCGCGGTCATGGTGGCGAGCACCGCGCGCAGCGTGAGGTAGTTGAAGACCTGGAAGGCGCGGATGTCCTGGGACAGCCATTGAGCGAGGGCGAGCAGCATGTCAGTGCGCCCCCGTCGCGGCCTCGCCGCAGAGCGCGGCGACGACCCGTTCCATGCGCATGAAGCGCGAGCCCTTCACGAGGATGCTGCCGCCGCTGCCGGCCGCGAATGCCGCCGCCTGGGCGGCCTGCTCGGCCGATTCGGCCGGCGGCTGCGGATGGCGCGGCGCGGGCGTGCCCGGATTGGCGAAGGCGGCGAGCGCCTCGCGCGCGAGTTCGCCCATCGTCACGAGCGTGTCGATGCCGCGCTCGCGGGCGGCGGCGCCGACCTCGGCGTGGAACTGCGGGCCGTTGTCGCCGACCTCGCCCATGTCGCCGAGCACGAGCACGCGCGGCGCGGGCAGCGCGGCGAGCACGTCGATGGCGGCGAGCACGGAGTCGGGATTGGCGTTGTAGGTGTCGTCGAGCACGCGGGCGCCGGTGGCGGGCGCGAGCGCCGCGACCTTGGCCTGGAGCCGGCCCTTGACGGGGCGGAATGCCGACAGGCCGGCGCGGATCGCCTCGGCGCCGACGCCGGCGGCGGCCGCGCTGGCGGCGGCGGCGACGGCGTTGAGCGCGTTGTGGCGGCCGAACAGGTGCAGGTCGATGCCCGCGACCTCGACCGCGCCCGTGAGCGACAGCGACCAGCCGGTGGCGGTCGGCGTCGCGTGGCCGATCACATCGGCAGCGGCGGAAGCGGCAGCGGCGGCGGACGCGCCGGCCCCGGCGCCGTCGGCGCGCCCGGCGCTTTCGGCACCGGCGCCATCCGCGCCCGGCACGAAGCCGTCATCCAGCGCGAAGCTGCGGCAGGCGCGCGGCCCGGCGAGGTCGCGCCACAGCGCGTCGAACTCCGTGCCGGCCGGGAAGACGGCCACGCCGTCCGCCGGCAGCGCCGCGAAGACCGAGCCGTTTTCCTGCGCGACCGCGGCCACGCTCTGCATGAATTCCTGATGCTCGCGCTGGGCGTTGTTGACCAGCGCGACGGTGGGCTGCGCGATGCGCGCGAGCTGGGCGATCTCGCCCGGGTGGTTCATTCCCATCTCGATGACGGCCAGCTGATGACCGGAGTGCAGCCGCAACGTCGTGAGCGGCGTGCCGATGTCGTTGTTGAGATTGCCGGCGGTCGCGAGACGCGCGGTTTCGCCGACAGCCGCGGCGAGGATGGCCGCGAGCATTTCCTTGACGGTGGTCTTGCCGTTGCTGCCCGTCACGCCGATGACCGGCAGCGCGAAGCGCCGACGCCAGCCTTCGGCCAGCAGGCCGAGCGCGACGCGCGTGTCGGGCACGACCAGCGCATTGCCCGAAAAGCCCTCGGGCAGGGACTCGGCCAGCACCGCGACGGCGCCGGCCTGCGCGGCCCCGGCGATGAAGCCGTGACCGTCGAAGCGCTCGCCGCGCAGCGCGACGAACAGGTCGCCGGCGCGCAGGTCGCGCGAATCGCTCGACACGCGGTCGAACACGACCGTCCCGTCGCCGACGACGGAACAGCCCAGGATGGCGGCGGCGGCGCGCAGGCTCAGCATGCGGCCTCCCCGCCTTCGACAGCCTTGCCGGCCGCGTCGGTCGGCCCGATTGCCGCAGCCCCGGCCGCCGCCGAGACCACACCCCTGCCGGCGCGACGCGCGAGCGCGGCGGCGACATGGTCGGGGTCGTAAAAAGGGTGCTTCACACCCGCGATGTCCTGATAGCGCTCATGCCCCTTGCCGGCCACGAGCAGCACGTCGCGGTCGGCCAGCATCGCCACCGCGTCGGCGATGGCGCGCGCGCGGTCGGGCTCGACGCGCACGCGCCGGCCTTCGGGCACGCCGGCCGCCATCTCGGCCAGGATGGCCTCGGGCGCCTCGGAGCGCGGGTTGTCGCTCGTGAGCCAGGCGTCGTCGGCGGATTCGGCGCCGATCGCGGCCATGACCGGACGCTTGCGCCGGTCGCGGTCGCCGCCGCAGCCGAACAGCGCCACGAGCCGGCCGCCGCGCACCTGCGCGATCGGCCGCAGCGCGACCAGCGCCTGCTCCAGCGCGTCGGGCGTGTGGGCGTAATCGACCACCACCAGCGGTTCGCCGCGACCGTCGGCGTCGAGCGCGCCGCCCTGCATCTGCATGCGGCCCGGCGCGGGCGTGACGGCGCGCATCGCCGCGAGCACGTCGGCCACGGGATAGCCCGCCGCCAGCAGCGCGCCGGTGCAGCCGAGCCAGTTGTGGATGTTGTAGAGGCCGGGCACGCCGATCTCGACCGCATGCGTCTCGCCCTGCCAGCGCAACGTGAAGCCCATGCCCGCCGGCCGCGCGACGATGCCGTGCGCGAACAGCTCGGCCGAGGCGTCGGTGCAGGAGGTGCGCAGCAGCTTCACGGCCACGGCGTCGGCGCGTTCGCGCACCACGCGCGCGAAGCGCTCGCCGGCCGGATCGTCGAGATTGATGACCGCCGCGCGCAGCCCCGGCCAGCGGAACAGCGCGTGCTTGGCCGCCTCGTAGGCCGCGAACGTGCCGTGGTAGTCGAGATGGTCGTGCGTGAGGTTGGTGAACACGGCCACGTCGATGCGCAGGCCGTCGAGCCGGTGCTGTTCCAGGCCGATGGACGTGGCCTCGATGGCCAGTGCGTCGGCGCCGGCGGCGCGCAGGTCGGCCAGCCGCGTCTGCAACTGCACCGCGTCGGGCGTGGTGAAACCGGTCGCCTGCACCTCGGCCGAGTCGGCCGACACGAGGCCGACTCCGAGCGTGCCGACCATCGCCGCGCGCCGGCCCAGTCTTGCAAGCGCTTGCGCGAGCCAGAGCGCGCTCGTCGTCTTGCCGTTGGTGCCGGTGATCGCGAGCGTCTGCATGCGCGCGTTGGGATGGCCGTAGAACTGCGCCGCGAGTTCGCCGCTGTGACGGCGCAGCTCCGGCACGGCGATGAAGGGCAGCCCGGCCGGCGGCGTCTCGGCGCCGCGCGATTCGATGATGGCGCCGGCCGCGCCGGCGGCCTGTGCAGCGGGCAGGAAGCGGCGGCCGTCGGCATGGTCGCCGGGGAAGGCGACGAAGATGTCGCCCGGCCGGATCTGCCGGCTGTCGCTGACGAGCCGGCCCTGAGCACCCGCATGCGCGAGCGCCCAGCGGGCGGCGGTGGCGAGCGCCGAATCGAGCGCGGCGGGATCGAAGATCACCATCACATGCTCTCCTCGACCGCAGGCGCCGGCGCGATGACGCTGGCCTTGAACGGCGCGTCGGGCGCGACGTTGAGCAGGCGCAGCGCCGTGCCCGCGATCTGCGAGAACGCGGGCGCGGCCACGTCGCCGCCGTAGTAGGTGCCGCTCGACGGCTCGTCGACCATCACCGCGATGATCACGCGCGGGTTCGACACCGGCGCGAGGCCGACGTAGGACGAGATGTACTTGCCCGCCGCGTAGCCGCGCCCTTCCTGCTTGCGCGCCGTGCCGGTCTTGCCGCCGACGCGGTAGCCCACGACCTGGGCCTTGGGCGCCGTGCCGCCGGGGCCGGAGGCCATCTCCAGCATCTCGCGCATCTGGCGCGCGACCTCGGGCGAGACGATGCGCTGGCCCACGGCCGGCTTCTCGGTGCGCAGCATGGTGATCGGGATGATGTCGCCCTCGCGCGCGAACACCGTGTAGGCGCGCGCCATCTGGAGCAGCGACACCGAGATGCCGTGCCCGTAGGCCATGGTGGCCTGCTCGATCGGCTTCCAGGTGTTCCACGGCCGCACGCGGCCGGCGCTCGCGCCCGGGAAGGGAATCTTGGGCGCCTGACCGAAGCCGACCGAGCTGAAGAACTCGTACATCTCCTTCGGCGGGATGGGCATCGCGATCTTGACGGTGCCGACGTTGCTCGACTTCTGGATGATCTCGCGCACCGTCAGCACGCCGTGGGCATGGCTGTCGCCGACGGTCTTGCCGTCGATGGTGATGTGGCCGGGCGCGGTGTTGTAGGGAGTGTCGGGCGTGACGCGCTTCGTGTTGAGCGCGAGCGCGACGGTGAACGGCTTCATGATCGAGCCGGGTTCGTACTGGTCGGTGATCACGCGGTTGCGCAGTTGTTCGCCGCGCAGGCGTGCGCGGTCGTTGGGGTCGTAGGTGGGGATGTTGGCCAGCGCGAGCACCTCGCCGGTGCGCACGTCGAGGACGACGGCCGCGCCCGCCTTGGCGCGGAACTGCTCCACGGTGGCCTTGAGCGTGGCGAACACCACGCTCTGGATCTTGGTGTCGATCGACAGCGCGAGCGTCTCGCCGTCGTAGGCGGTGCGCTCCAGCTCGCCTTCATCGACGACGCTGCCGAACAGGTCCTTGATGACGCGGCGCTTGCCGGTGCGGCCCGTGAGCTGGTCGTTGAACGCGCGCTCGATGCCTTCCTGCCCGACTTCCTCGATGTCGGAAAAGCCGACCACGTGGGCCAGCGTCTCGCCTTCGGGGTAGTAGCGCTTGAACTCGGTGCGCTCGTGCACGCCGGGGATGGCGAGCGCCGCCACCTTGGCCGCGAGCTCATCGCCGACCTGGCGTTTGAGGTAGGTGAACTTGTTGCGCTTGCCGTCGTCTTCCGCGAGACGCGCGCGCAGGGCGGAGGCCGGCATCGCGAGCAGGCCGGCGAGCTGGTCGAGCTTCGGGTTGTCGAGCGGCACGTCGTCGGCCCAGACCGCCTTCACTGGCAGCGACGACGCGACCACGCTGCCGTTGCGGTCGGTGATCTTGCCGCGCATGGCCGGCAGGATGACGGTGCGCTCGTAACGCTGGGCGCCCTGCTTCTGCAGGAAGGCAGTCGAGATGCCTTGCAGGTAGAGCGCGCGGCCGAACAGCGCCGCGAAGGCGAGCGTCATGATCAGCAGCAGCAGGCGCGAGCGGCCGGCCGGCAGCCGCACCGCCAGCACCGGACTCGACGCGAAACCGACTCCCTTGGCACCCGCGCGCATCACTTGGCCCCTCCGCCCAGTTCGCCCGGCGACAGGAACTGCGTGCGCTCGGGCGTGACGGTGCGCATGCCGAACTGGCGCGCGCTCGCGTCGATCAGGCTGTGCTTGCCGTAGGTGGTCTGGTCGAGCTGGAGCTGCGACCACTCCAGGTTGAGCGCGCGTTCCTCGTTCTGCAGCCGATAGGTCTCGCCCATCGCGCGGCGCATGCGCTGCTGCGCGGTAATCATCGAGAAGGCGCTCGCCATGACGGCGACGATGAGGATGACGCGGAGGATCATGCGCGCCCCTTCGTCCGGCCACCGCGCGCGAGCGCCACGGCGCGTTCGCCCGCCATGTCGTCCGCGCCCGCCGCGCCGCCGATGCGCGGCTTGCCGCCGACCGGCGCCGCCGTGCGCGTCGCCATGCGCAGCACCGCCGAGCGCGAGCGCGGATTGCGCGCCACTTCCTCGTCCGACGGGAACACGCGCTCCACCTCGGCCAGCGCCGGCTGCGGCAGCTGGTCCTCGCGCAACGGCAGACGCGCGTACTCATCGGACACGCGCGAATGCGCCTGCAGGAAGCGCTTGACGATGCGGTCTTCGAGCGAGTGGAAGGAGATGACGGACAGCCGCCCTCCCTCGGCCAGCACGCCGAGTGCCGCGTCGAGCGTCACCTCAAGATCCTCAAGCTCGCGGTTGATGTGAATCCGTAGAGCCTGGAAGGTGCGCGTGGCCGGATCCTGGCCTTTTTCGCGCGTGCGGACTGCGCCAGCCACGACCTGCGCGAGGTCGAGGGTACGGTCGAAAGGCCGGCTCGCGCGGCGAGCCACAAGCGCCTTTGCAACCGGAAGAGCAAACCGTTCTTCCCCATGGTCGCGGATCACCCGTGCGAGTTCGGCCACGTCGGCCGTGTTGACGAAGTCGGCCGCCGATTCCCCGCGCGTCGGGTCCATGCGCATGTCGAGCGGACCGTCGTGACGGAAGCTGAAGCCGCGCTCGGCCTCGTCGATCTGCGGCGAACTGATGCCGAGGTCGAGCAGCACGCCATCCACGCGCTCGATGCCGCGTTCGGCCAGCGCACCGGCCAGCGTCGCGAAGCTGCCGTGGACGATTGCGAAGCGCGGGTCGTCGATGGATGCGGCGACGGCGATGGCGGCCGGGTCCTTGTCGAAGGCGAGCAGCCTGCCCTGCGGCCCAAGTTGCGCGAGCAGGGCACGGCTGTGCCCGCCCCGACCGAAGGTGCCATCGACATAGACGCCATCGGCGCGGATGCGCAGGGCTGCAAGGGATTCTTCGAGCAGCACGCTGACGTGCTGCCCGGTGACGGGACGATCGGCCATGAGTCAGAAGGAAAAGTCACCAATCGACTCAGGAATGCCCGCCGCGACGGTCGCCTCCTCGGCGGCGTCATGGCTGGCCCGATCCCACAGTTCGAAGTACTGGCCCATGCCGAGCAGGATCACCTCGCGCTCGAGCTTGGCGAACTGTCGGTGCTCGGGACTGACCAAGGCTCGCCCGGCGCCATCGAGCTCAACTTCCTGAGCATTGCCAAGCAGCAGGCGCTGGAAACCGCGCGCAGAGGCCGGAAACGCCGCGATCTCGACCCGCTTCGCTTCCCAGGTAGGACGCGGATAGATGAGCAGGCAGCGGTCGGGCGAGCGCGTGATCGTGATCTGGCCGCCGCCAAGCGCATTGAGGGCGTCGCGATACCGGGATGGCACGGAAAGCCTTCCTTTCGCATCGAGGGTCAACGCCGAATTGCCTTGGAACACGCCTGCCGCCTGGAGTCGAATCGACCGGGAGAGCCCCTGTGTCGAGGCCGCGCAAGCTATATGGGGAAGCGCGACTTAGGCCCGATTTAGGCCGATTCGTTCCACAAAAGCTCACTTTTTTGCACTTTTTCCCACTCTACCGACGGGCTGTAACCGGGTCAAGGCGAGGTCAGGGGAATTACCCAATCGGAACAAGCACTTAGCCTTTCAGCCCCAAGTCGCGCGACGGCAAAAAACCCCATGGAATTAGAGCCTTGCGGTCGCTTTTGAATGCGCAGGATCAAAACCGCCTTTCCGCCAGGCGGCAGCACTCGTGGAAATCGGAATCTAAAAGCGGATGGAGGGAGCCGATCGGGCACAGGCCGCCGGACAGCCGAAAACGTGTCGATCGTGGGAAAGGGTGGGACGCCGCCGCTGTCCCGACCGCAGAAGAAGAAGTGCGAAGCGGATCTGTAAGCCGGATTCTGTGACGGCGGGTTGCCCCGCCCTGACAGCCATTCCTCTAGGCGACGTGTCGCCACGCCGCTCAAGCCACCTACCCGCGGCCTCGCCGGGCAAGGTCATCGACCGCCTATTTGGTGTTGCTCCGCGTAGAGATTGCCCGTTTCACCCGAACTGAATCGGCTCGTCTCTGTTGCTCTGATCCGCGCCTTGCGGCGGACAGGTGTTACCTGCTACGCAGCCCTGCGGAGTCCGGACTTTCCTCCCGGCCGGCAAGCCGGCCCGGCGGCTGTCCGATCCGCTTCGCGGCGGGAAGTGTACCCGTCATGCCCCGAAGTCAGCGCCAACCAAATTTAGGCGCCCGAAGCAGGGAGAATTCGCACAGTGCGTGTTGCAGAATATGTCCTCTGCTGAACTTGCCGCTCGGCCATGGCAACGCCCCCCTCCGACATTCTCCTGATCGACAGCGACAGCGAGCGCCTGGCGCGGATGCGTCTCGATCTCGAATCGGCGGACTACCGGGTGCGCACCGCAGGCGACGGGCTTCAGGGTCTTGCAGCCATCATGATGCGTGCGCCGATGCTCATCGTCGCCGGACTGGTCATGCCCAAGATGGACGGCATCGGTCTGGTACGCGCGGTGCGCTCGAACGAACGCATGCGCCATCTGCCGATCGTGCTGGTGGGCGAACGCAGCGACAGCGATCTTGCCGCCCGTGCGCGCGCCGCTGGCGCCAACATCGTGCTGGCGCGCCCGATGCCGCGCGAGGTGCTGCTGCTGGCGCTGGCCGAGGAATTGCGCGATCACAGCAAGCTCGCGGCGACCACGCTTACCGGTCTTACGCTGTCGGGCAACACCCAGGCGAGCCTCCCGGTCATCGAGCCGGAGCGTCTGCCCAACCCGATGACGCGCACCGATCCGCGCAGCCCCGCGCGCGACCTCCCGTCGCCGAAGCCCGGCCCGAAACTCGAACAGCACACCCTGCCGGCCAACTTCGCGCAGTTCATCGATCAGGCGCCGGAAACGCTCATCAACGAGTCGATCCTCAATCCCGACTTCGATCTGGCCGCGAGCCAGATGATCACCAAGCGCAACACCACCGGCACGGTGCTGTTCTCCGACATCCGAAACTTCACGTCGATGTCGGAGAAGCTCGAATCCGAGCAGGTGGTGGAACTGCTCAACGCCTATTTCGCGCGGGCCTGCGAGCCGATCCAGCGCCAGCACGGCTGGGTCGTGAAATTTCTCGGCGACGGACTGGTGGCGCTGTTCGAGTCGCCGCCCGATCAGATGCAGGATCACGCCGAGCGCGCGCTCAAGGCCGGCCTGCTCATGATCCTGGCCGCGACGCGCTTCCGCACCTGGATCTCCGACCGCCATCCGGGCAAGCAGCTGCCCGAGTTCTGCATCGGCGTCGGCATCCATACCGGCGACGTCACCGTGTGCAAGATGGGCAGCCACGACACGGTCGAGACCACGATCATCGGCGACACGGTCAACACCGCCGCGCGGCTCGAAGAAGCCACGAAGGAGCTGCAATGGAGCGTGGTTGCGAGCCAGCCCGCCTTCGACGGCGCTGGCCCGCGCCTGCGCGGCGGACGCCGCAGCCAGGTCAGCCTCAAGGGCCGGGTGCAGCCGGTGGACATCGTCGAGGTGGTCGGGCTCGACCCCAAGCAGCGCGCGAGCGAGCAGGAACGGCGCTTTTACGAAGCGGTATCGGCGGCGGTGCAGACCAACTCCGACATCATCCGGCGCTGGCCCTCCCGCCGCGCCACTGGCGCCAGCCCCGCGAGCGGCAACGGCAGCGGCGTCGGCCCCGATGGCCAGCCCGATATTCCGGGCTACCGGCTGCTGCGCAAGCTCGGCGAGGGCGGCATGTCGCTCGTCTATCTGGCCGAGCGCGAGAGCGATGCCGGCGAGGTCGTGCTCAAGCTGCTGCCCATCAACGACAAGACGCTCGGCGAGACGCTCCAGCGCTTCATCCAGGAGTACTCGACGATCTCGCAGGTCGATCATCCGAGCGTGGCGCGCATCTTCGAGCAGGGCTTCACCCAGCGCTTCGCCTACATCGCGATGGAGCATTTCCCGGGCGGCGACCTGCGCGGAATCATCAAGAGCGGCATGACCGCCGAGATGGCCCAGAGCACGCTCATCCGCATCGCCGGCGCGCTTGCGGCGATCCACAAGCTCGGCATCGTCCACCGCGACATGAAGCCCGACAACGTCATGCTGCGGCGCGACGGCTCGCTCGTGCTGGCCGATTTCGGCATCGCCAAGCACCTCGAAAACGCGCTCATGAAGACGCGTCACGGCGAGGTTTACGGCACGCCCTACTACATCTCGCCCGAGCAGGCGGTGGGCGGCGCGGTCGATACGCGCAGTGATCTCTACAGCCTCGGCGTGATGCTGTTCGAGATGCTCACCGGCAAGAAGCCCTATTACGCCGACAACGCCCAGGGTCTGCTGTACCAGCATGTGCATTCCCCGATACCCCGGTTGCCCGCGACGCTCGCACGCTTCCAGCCCCTGCTCGACCAGCTGATGGCCAAGAAGTCCGCCGAGCGCTTTTCGAGCGCGGCCCAGGTGATCGAGGCCGCCATGCAAATCTGACCCTGCCGATGCCCCCTCCCCAACAGGCTCCCGCGCGCGTCCTGCCCGGACAGGCGCTGCGCGTGCGCATCCTCGGCTTCAGCCCGACCGAGCGCATCGCGCTGGCAACCATCTTCGAATACTCCGATCAGCGGGTGCAGCGCTATCTGCTCGCGGCGCGTGGCGAGGCCTGCGAACTGCTGCTGGTCGACACCGACGACGCACGCGCCATGTCGGCCTACATGAGCGACCGCAACATGGCGCGGCTCGGCACGGTGCTGGTCGGCGACGGCCGTGTGCCGGGCGACCTGCCGCGCGTCGGCCGGCCTCTGGTGTGGAGCACGCTGTTCGCCGCGCTCGACGGCGTGGCGCGCCAGAGCATGTCGCTGCCGGCGATGCTGGCCAGCCTGCCGGCCTCACTGCGCGCGGCGCTGCCGCCGCTCGACGGACGGGTGGCGCGCGTGCTCGTGGCCGATGCCGACAGCGCCAACGCCGAGTTCATCCGCGCCGCCCTCAAGCCCTTTCGCGTCGATACCGGCATCGCCGCCGACGCGGGCCAGGCGCTCGACATGCTCGGCCTGACGCACTACCGCCTGCTGTTCTCGGCCGACGATCTGCCCGGCGGCGGACTGCGGCTGCTGCGGCGCGCGCGCAAGCTGAGCGCCGGCGACACCTCGGTCGCGCTCATGAGCCGCGACGATAACTTCGGCACCCGCGCCCGCGCGCTGCTGGCCGGCTGCGACACCCTGCTCATCAAGCCGATCGACCCGACCGAACTGGTCACGGCGCTCGGTCGCGCGCTCAGCCGCAACCGGCTCGCCCACGCAAACTGAGGCCGACGGACGCTCGCGCCCTCCCGCGAGCCGCGCAAGCACCGGCATCACCGTCGCGCCAGCCGCGCGCCCCTCACTCCGGCGCCGGCAGCCGGTTGGCGATACCCGCCACCACATGCCCCGTCGGCGCATGGGCAGCGGCCGAATCGCAATGCCGCGTCTGGTCGTCGAAGAAGAAATCCGGCTCGAACTCGCGCAGGAACGGCCCCTTGTCGAGCCCGCCGAGAAACATCGCCTCGTCCACGCCGACGTTCCAATCCATCAGCGTGCGGATCGCGCGCTCGTGCGCCGGCGCGCTGCGGGCGGTGACGAGCGCGGTGCGGATACGCATCGGCGGACCGTCGGCGCGGACGAGGTCGGCCCGGATGCCGCCGCCGTCGCCCGTCTCGCGCACTTCAAGCGCCGCGCCCGCGCTGCCGGCCGTGGAAGCCGATTGCAGCGCATGCAGCGCGCGCAGCAGCGGCGCGAACGGCCCGGGCGGCAGCGGCCGCGACACATGCTGGACCTCGTGCTCGATGAAGCGGTGCAGCCCGCCCGCCTTGTAGATCGCCTCGGCCTCGTCGCTGAACAGCACCGCGTCGCCATCGAAGGCGATGCGGATCTCGTCCGGATGCGAGGCCGCCGCCGCGCGCGATTGCGGATACACGCGCGCCGCCGGAAAGCCCGCGTCGAGCGCGTCGCGCACGTCGGCCTCGTTGGCCGACAGGAACAGATTGGCCGCGAGCGGCGCCAGATAGCGCCACGGCGAGCGCCCGCGCGTGAACACCGCCCGGTCGATCGCCAGCCCTGCCGCGCGCGCCGAGCGGAACACCCGCAAGCCCGACACCGGATCGTTGCGCGACAGGATCACCACCTCGACGCGTCGGTTCTTCTCGTCGCAGCCGCGGTTGAAGGCGAGCAGCTTGCGCACCAGCGGCGCGGCCACGCCGTCGCGGGCGGCGAGTTCGAGCCGGTCGAGCTGGAGCTGCATGTAGGCGCCATCGTCGGGATGGGCGTCGAACATGCGGTTCTCCTCCTCGAAATCGAACAGGGCGCGCGAACTGATGGCGACGACGAGACGCGACGAGGCATCGGGCAAGGGCGCGGCGAGGGTCGGAAGCTGGGTCATGGCGGACGCGGGAAATCGATGGAAAAGCTGCCTGCCGGCCCGAGCATAAGCGCGGGGCGGCGTGTAAAAAAACGCGGCATCCGGCGCGTTGCCCGCAGGCTAGGTCTTGCCATTGCCTCCCGTCGCCCACCATGCCGCCTCACACCCAACGCAAGCCTCCGGACGAGCCGGCCAACCCGCCGCCGCCGGCCGCTCTGGCGACGGTGTTCACCGCCCTGCCCTGGCCGGCGCTGCTGGCCGACAGCCAGGATTGCATCGTCGCCGCCAATCCGGCCTGCGCGACGCTCGCGGCCGCGCAGGGGCTGGTCGGCGCCCAGCTCGTCGGCCTCGCGGCCACGCCGGTGCTCGGCCGCGTCCTCAAGCGCGCGCTCGACCATGCTCGCGAACGCGGCGACATCAGCCTCGACGACTTCAGCCTGCGCGACGGCAGCGCCTTCGACCTGCGGCTGCGCGCCCTGCCCGGCCATCCCGGTCACTGCCTGCTGCTGCTGCTCGAACGCGCCCGGCTGCGCGAGCGCATCGACCAGCTCGAACACGAGAACCGCGAGCTGCGCGCCACCAACCTCGTCAACGCCAAGCTGGCCCAAGTGGCCGACCTCACCAACGGCGCCGTCATCATCAGCGACCGCCAGCGCCGCGTGATCTGGACCAACCGCGCCTTCGCGCGCATCACCGGCCATGACGGCGCGGTCGCCAGCGGCCAGCCGCAGGCGATGTTCATCAACGGGCCGGGCAGCGATCCGGCCACCCTTGCCGACATCGACATCACGCTCGCCGCCGGCCTGCCGATCGAGCATGTCGAACTGCTCGCGCACCGCCACGACGGCAGCACCTACTGGGCCTCGCTCAGCATCCAGCCCGTTACCGGCGGCGACGGCATGACCGAGCGCTTCATCACCGTGCTGCACGACATCGGCGAAGGCCGCGCCACTGCCGAGGCGCGCCACGCGATGCTCTACGCCGAGGCCGTCAGCCTCGCCAAGACCGACTTCCTCGCCCGTCTCGGCCACGAGATGCGCGCGCCGCTCAACGCCATCATCGGCACGGTCGAGCTGCTGCGGCATGACGCGAGCCTCGCGCTGCACGGCACGCCGCGCCAACTGGTGGGCGCGGTGGCGCAATCGGCGCGCCAGCTGCTCGGCATGGTCGACCAGGCGGTCGACTTGGCGCGCACCGAGCGCTCGACGCTGCGGCTGCGCTGGAGCGAGGTCGATTGCGTGCGCTGCGTGCGCGACGCGACCGACCTCATCGATCCCGAACTCACGCGCCGCGATGTCGAGCTGCGCATCCGCCAGTCGCTCGGTCCGGCCGTCATCGCCTGGGCCGACCGCGAGCGGCTGGAGGAAATCCTCATCCACCTGCTGTCGAACGCGGTGCGCGACTGCGCCGACGCCGGCGTGGTGGACGTGGGCTGCCGGGTCGATGCCGCGGCCGGCCATGCCGTCATCGACATCACCCATCCCGTGACCGAGAGCGCGCGCGAGCATGTCGGCAAGCTCATCGCCTCGCTGGCGCCGCGCCCCGACGCGATGCCGAGCGGCGATACGCCGCGCGAGCTGGGCCTGTCGATCGCGCAATGGCTGGCGGTGATGATGAACGGCCGCATCGACGCCCGCCGTGACGACGCCAGCCTGTGCCTGAGCCTGGCGCTGCCGCTGCCCCGGCCACTGGCCCGCGCGGGCGGCGAGCGCCGGCCCGCCGCCGATCCCGGCCCGCTCACCCTGCTCTGCCTCGATGACAACGTGCTCGACATCGCGCAGCTGGAAGCGATGCTGGAGGCCTATCCCTCGGTGCGGCTGCATGTGGCGAACCAGCGCGAGGAGGCCATCGAACTCACGCGCCTGCTCAAGCCCGACGTGGTGCTCGTGGCCGATCACTTGGCCGGACTGCGGCCGGCCGAGTTCGTCCGCGCGCTGGCCGCCGCACGGCCCGGGCCGGCGCCGCGCATCGCGCTCATCACGCCAACCGCACGCCAGGCCGAGGCGGCGTCCGCCAATGCGGCGAGCCGGCTGCTGGTCAAGCCGCTCACCGTGCGCCAGCTGCTGCAACTCCTCGAACGGCCGGCGGATCGCGGCACGGGCGGCTGACGGCGCCGACCGGCGCGAGGCGCGCCCGTCGGAGCGGCGCGCGAGGGCGATCGGCCACCATCCCAAACGCGGCGCGGCCCGCCCACGTCGATCGACGCAGGCGGGCCGCATGCGCCGCTTCACCGCGCGGCGCGGGCGTGACGCGATCCGCTCAATGACGGTCGATCGCGTCCTTCACCTTTTCCTTCGCGTCGCCGTAGCCGGCCTGCGTCTTGCCGGCGAGCTGGTCTGCCTTGCCCTCGGCACGCAGCCGGTCGTTGTCGGTCAGCTTGCCGACGCCTTCCTTGACCTTGCCCTTGGCCTCTTCGACACGGCCCTTCACCTGATCGCTGTTCATATACATCTCCTTGCTGGGGGGTTGAACTTCGAAGGGGATCAACGCGCGGCGGTCTTGAGCCGGACGTCGTTCTTGACGCCGACCACGCCCTTGACCTGGCGGGCCAGCATCACGGCCTGATCGATCTCGGCCTGGCTGTTGGCGAAGCCGCTCAACTGCACCGTGCCCTTGAAGGTCTCGACCGAGATGTCGGTGGCGTTCACGGTCTTGTCCTGGATGAAGGCGTTCTTGACCTTCGTGGTGATGACCGAATCGTCGATGTGCTCGCCGAAGCTTTCCGACGTGGGCGACGAAGCGCAGCCGGTCGCGAGTACCGCGCCCGTGCCGAGCATGGCGACGACGAGACCGCGAGCGATGAGTTTTGTGGCTGTCATTGGTGGCTCTCCCGAATCCGCTTGACGGGGATCGGGCCGCGCGCGGCGCCGATCACGGTGGCGGCCGGGATTCGTGTCTCGGCTGCGACCGCGAGGCCAATGTATCGACGGGGGTGGAGGCGCCCTGTCGTCCGCGCGGCGGTGGCACGGTCAGGGTCGAGCGGGCGAGTTTGTAGGACTGGGCGGGCCGATAGCCGATAACCGGATGCCGCGTGCCGGCCCGCCCGCGCCACCGCCGGCCCCGCGCCGGCAACCGCCGACGGGCGGCCGGCCGCACCCCGGCGCCGGCCCAGGCGACGATGGCCGACGCCGCGCCCTCAGAGCCCCGCGAGCCGCGCGCGCTGCTCGGGCGGCAGCGCGCCGATCAGGTCGATCACGAAGCGCTGCTGCACCTCGAAGGCATGGGCGCTGTCGTTGTCGATGGTCGAGACGCGGAACAGCAGCCCGTCGGGAATCACGCCGCGCAGGCCGTAGCCCATCTCGGCCAGCTTCTTGTCGATGCCGCCGCGCACCACCTTGTCGCCCACCGTCGTCCAGTAGGTGACGGGCTCGGCGCGCCGGCCGCGCAGCAGGGTTTCGAGCCGGCGCACGGCGATGCGGCCGACGGGCGTGTCGAGCATGCCGTCGCGTCCGCTCAGCAGGTCGAAGCCCTGGGCCGGGTAGCAGACCTCGGGGTAGTGCATCTGGAGGCCGTCGCGCTGGTCGTTGCCGTAGGCGATCGTGAGCATCACGCGGTCGCCGCGCGCGTTGACGTAGGTGCGCGACAGCACCTCGGCGTAGATCTGGTCGAGCGCGAACTTGCCGGGCGGATTCACCACCTGGGCCGGCGCCGGCGCGAGCCGCCAGTCGCCGAATGCCGTCGGCACCGCCGATTCGAGCCGGGGCGGGCCGATCAGGTCGGCGCGCCTGACCGTGGGCGTGAGCAGCGCCGTGCCGACGGCCGCCGCGACCATCAGCGCGCAGGCCGCGAGCGCGCGCCGCAGCGGCGGCCGCCAGGGCGCGGGCGCGCCGGCCGGCGCCGCCGTTGACGCGTGCCGCTCGAACCGCGCGCTCATCGCGCCTCCTTCGCAGGCAGCAGGCGACGCAGCAGACCGTCGGCCGCGATGATCAGCGCCAGCGCGCACAGGAACAGCACGATGCCCGCGAAGCCGTGCAGAAAACCCTGCCCCGCCGCGTCGCCCAGGTGATAGGTGATGAGCGCCAGCACCGCCACCCGCACCACATTGGCGACGAAGCCGATCGGAAACACCAGCAGCGCCAGGATCACGCCACGCGCCAGACGCGGATGCCGCACCTGGTCCAGATACAGCAGCCCGAGCGATTCGAGCGAGAACAGCGTCTGCAAGCCCGCGCAGGCGTCAGCCACGAGCAGGTCGTACTGGCCGATGGAGATGATCACGCCCGAGCGCGCGATCGGATAACCGAGCGGCTGGAGCAGCCCGACCACCGAGGCCGACACCGCCGCCTTCATCGGCTGCGTGAGCGCGGCCACCACCGCGGCCGGTAGCGGAATCATGAACAGCAGGAACACGAGCGGGAACGCGAAGTGCGGCAGCGCGCGCGCGCCGCGCAGCAGGGCGATCGAGGCCGCCACCATCACGATGAGCGAGCCCAGCTCGAACATCAGCACGCCCTGAGAACGCCCGAGCGCGTACATCAGCAGCCCGAGCGCGAGCAGCGACCAGCCCGTCACGCCGCGCCGACCGGTGGTGGGCGGCAGCGTCTGCCAGCGCTGCCAGATCAGCCAGCCGCTCACCGCCAGCACCAGCGGTCCCTGGCTCTGCTCGCTGCTCTGCCAGAGCGTGCGCGACAGGTCGAGCAGGCTGGGCGCATAGAGCGCCACCAGTCCGACCACGAACAGCAGCAGCGTGGCGGACGGCAGCGACTTGGGGGCGGACAGAGGGGCGTTCATGGCCGCGGGCCGGGCTGGGCCGCTGGGGGCATGGTGCCCGGCGCGGGGGGCATGGCGGGCATCGCGCCCGTCGGCGCGAGTGGTGCGGCAGGCATGCCGGCGCCCGTGCCGCCAGGCGCGGCGCCGAGGCCACCGGCCGCGCCGCCCGCCTCGCCCGGCGTGGCGCCGAAGCCGGTCGGCATTTCGCTCGCGCCCCCGAGGCTCGGCGTCGCGGCGCCGCCCGGTGCCGCGCCGGGCGCGCCGTCCACGCCCGGCGGACGCCGGCCCATGTCGGCGAACTCGCCCATGAATTCGATCTTCGCGCCGTCGCGCAGCGCGCGGACTTCCTGCTGCTCGACCCGCGCCACGCGCTCGCGCAGTAGCAGCTGTTCGATCGCCGGCCGTGCCAGGTCGAGCGACACCGGCGCCGGCGTGGCGCCCGTCAGCCTCAGCACCACGAGCGCGCGCGGGTTGGAGAACACCTGGCTCTCGCCGGCCGGCATGTCCTTCAGCCGGTTGAGCATCGCGGCCGGCAGCTGCTCGGCCGGGCGCTTCGCGCTGCGCAGCGCGAAGGGCGTGCCGCGCGCGGACAGCCAGTCGGCGATCGCGCCGGCCGCCGGCTTGCGCGCCACGAAGGCATCGAGCGCCTCGCCCAGACCGGGCGCCGGCTCGATGGTGAACTCGTCCAGCGCATAGATGCGCCGGTCGCGGAACACCGCCGGGTTCTTGTCGTAGAAGGCGCTGACCTCGGCGTCGTCGGGCTTGTGCTCGAGCGCGCGGCGCTGTTCGAGATAGGCGCTGGCGAGGATCTGGCGCTTCGCCGCCTCGACGGCGCGCAGCACGCGCGGGTCGTCGTCGAGCTTGGCCTTCCTGGCGCGCTGCACCAGCAGTTCCTGGGTCACGAGGCCGTCGAGCACGCGGCGCGCGGCGACGCCGGTCTGGTCGGGCGGGATGCGGCCGGCCTGGGCCGCGAGCACGTCGTTGATCTGGTGGACCGAGATCTCGCTGTCGTTGACGCGCGCGGCGGTCTGCGTGGGCGCCTTGTCGGCGGAGCTGCCACCGCAGCCGGCGAGCAGGCCGGCCAGCGCGACAGCGATCAGGGTCGGACGAACGATTCGGCGCATGCCGTTCCTCGTGATGCCCCGGAGGGCATCAGCTGAAGAACAGCGTGGCCAGCCCCAGGAAGATGAAAAAGCCGCCCGAATCGGTCGTGAAGGTGAGCAGCACCGACGAGCCCATCGCCGGATCGCGTCCGAGCTTCTTGAGCAGCATCGGCACCGCCATGCCCACGGCCGCGCCCACCAGCATGTTGAGCACCATCGCCATGAACATCACGGTGCCGAGCTTGAGCACGTAGGGCGCGCTGAAATACAGCAGCACCGCGAAGGTGGCGGCCACCGTGCCCCAAACCACGCCGTTGGCGAGCGCCACGGCCAGCTCCTTGAGCATGAGCCGGCGCACGTTGGCGGGGGTGATCTGGCCGAGCGCGATCGAGCGGATGAGCAGCGTCATGGTCTGGTTGCCCGAGTTGCCGGCGATGCCGGCCACGATGGGCATGAGGGCGGCCAGCGCCACGATGCGCTCGATCGTGCCCTCGAAGGCGCCGATCACGCGGCTCGCGAAGAAGGCGGTACCCATGTTGATTCCCAGCCATAGCCAGCGATTCTTCGCAGACTCCCAGACCGACGAGAACATGTCCTCCTCCTCGCGCAGACCGGCGGCGGAAAGCACCTGCTCCTCGGTTTCCTCACGGATGACGTCGACAATCTCGGCCACGGTCAGCCGGCCGATCAGGCGGCCGCGCCGGTCGATGACGGGCGCCGACACGAAGTCATAGCGCTCGAAGGCCTGGGCGGCATCGCTGGCGTCGTCCTCGGCGTGCAGGGTGAAGATCTCCGTCTGCATCAGGTCGGCCACCGTGGCGTCGGGGTCGTTGACGAGCAGGGTGTTGAGCGAGAGCGCGCCCTTGAGGTGGTCGTCGCGGTCGATGACGAACACCTGGTCGGTGTGGTCGGGCAGTTCGTCGAACAGGCGCAGGTAGCGCAGCACCGTCTCCAGCGTCACGTCGTCGCGGATGGTGACCATCTCGAACACCATGCGCGCGCCGACCGAGCCTTCCTCGAAGCTGAGCGCGGCGCGGAAGTCCTCGCGCTCCTCGGTGGTGAGGCTTTGCGTGACCTCGTCGATGACGGCCTGGGGCAGCAGCGGCGCCAGGTCGGCGAGCTGGTCGGCGTCGAGCGCGGCGGCGATCTGCACCAGCCGTTCGTGCGACAGCGCCTCGACCAGCGATTCGCACACGGCCTCGCTGGCTTCGAGCAGCACCTCGCCGAGGGTTTCGGCATCGGCCTCGGGCGCGACCAAGCCCCAGACCTCGGCGCGGTCGTCGGGCGGCAGGGCTTCGAGCACGTAGGCGATGTCGGCCGGGTGCAGGTCGTCGATGACGGCGCGCAGCTCGGCCTCGTGCTGCTTGTGGGTGAGACGCGAGACGAGTTCGTGGCGCGCGTCGTCCTCGGCGAAATGCTGGCGCTCGGTGATCTGCTGGACGATGTGCTGGCGGTGCAGCAGGCGCTGGACCTGGGCCAGCGCGCGCTGGGCGACATCGGGGTCGCGCGGCATGGGTTCGTGGGCCGGCTCCTCGGGTTCGGTGGCGGCTTCGGAGGCTGGCCTGGCGGCATCGGGCACGGCGGCACCGGCGGGCGGCGCCGCGACGGTCTCGGCGGAGTCGGCGACGGGCCGGGCCGATACGGCGGCATCGGCCGTGCCGGGCGGCGCGGCGGCTTCGGGCAGGGACGGACGGTCTTGTTCTTCTGGCATCGCGGTCGCTTCCTGTCTCGGTCTCGGCGGAGGGGCGGTCGATGCTAGCGCAGGCGACGTGACGGGCGCCCGCGCTTGCGGGCCGACTCGGCATGGATGTGCGGTTACGGGCGGCATCGCCACCCACAGGTGGCATCACCACCGCGGGCGTGGCAATCGACTCAGTCGCGCCGCGCGGCGGGAGCGTCGGCGCCCGCGCCCGTCGCGGCATCGCCCGGCGCGCCGCGCGCCCCGGCCGCGCCGAGCGCCGCCGGATCGAAAGCGCCGGGCAGCAGCGCGCCGGCCGTCGTCACCGCCACCGCGCCGTCGAGGTTGGCGAGCAGCACTTCCAGCCCGGGCCCGCCCAGCTCGTGCATCACCTGGCGACAGGCGCCGCAGGGCGCGATCGGCCCCGGCGTCGCGCCGATCACCGCCAGCCGGATGAAGTCGCCAGCCCGCGCGCCGGCCGCGATCGCGTTGAAGAAGGCGCCGCGCTCGGCGCAGTTGCACAGGCCGTAGGACGCGTTCTCCACATTGCAGCCGGCGTGCACCCGCCCGTCGGCGCCGAGCAGCGCCGCGCCGACGCGAAAGCGCGAGTACGGCGCATGGGCCCGTTCGCGCGCGGCGCGGGCGGCCTCGATGAGGGCAAGCTGGTCGGGGCGGAACTGGGAGGCGGCTGTCATGGGCTCCATCTTCCGCCATCGGCGCGCGCGGGCAGCGCGCATCGGCGCACACCGCGCGGCCGCCGCTCAAGCCGGCCGTCGGGCATGCCGTCAACCCGGCAGGCCGTCATCTCGCACATCGCCCCTACAACGGGTATGACGGAAATGCCCCCATCAATCTCGGGTGAAAGCCGGGCGCGCTACACCGCCGGGCATCGGGCCGCCACCATCGGCCCGCCATGACGAGGAGCCGGTCCATGCAGCGCCCCCTTGCACTTGCCGCACTCGCGCGTGTCGCGCGGCACCTGGCCGCGGTTCCGCCCGCCGCCCGTCTGCGCCGCGCCGCCGGCGTCACCCTGCTGTTCTGCGCCACCGTCGCGCGCGCCGGCGACTGGACGGCCATCGACAGTCACGCCCTCGCCGCCGCCCCGGCCGACGAGCGCGACGTGTCCAGCCTCGCGCGCTACCTCGGCCGGGCCGCGCGCAGCGATGCCGAACGGCTGCGCGCCGCCTACCGCTGGGTCAGCGACCGCATCACCTACGACGCCATCGCCTACCGCGACCGCCAGGCCGAGTTCGTCGAGGCCGACCAGGTGCTCGCGAGCCGCAAGGCCGTGTGCGGCGGCTTCGTCAAGCTCTACACCGAGCTGGCGCGCGAGCTGGGCGTGCGCACCCGCGTCATCCGCGGCTATGCCAAGGAACCGGGCCACGAGCCGGGACGCGAGATCCCCGCGCCCAACCACTCGTGGATCGCGGTGCAGATCGACGGGCAATGGCGCTTCATCGATCCGACCTGGGGCGCCGGCACCGCCGATGCCGACGGCCATGCCGACAAGCAGTTCTCCGAATTCGAGTTCCTGGCCGAGCCCGACGCCTTCGCCTTCACCCACTACCCGTCGCGCGAGGACGACTTCCTCTACAGCCAGCGCTTCAGCAAGCAGCAGTTCGAGCGCCTGAGCGCGCCGGTCGAGCGGCTGGTGGAGTTCGGCGTGGCGCCGGGCCTGCTGCTGGGGCGGGCGGTGACGCCCGGCTTCGACGGCTTTGCCGAAGCCTTCGACGTGCCGGCCGGCCTGGTACGCGACCTGCACGTGCCGCTCGATGGCCGGCTCGCGGCGGGGCCGGAGCACGACTTCGAACTCAACGCCCCCGAGGCCGACGATGTCGCCCTCATCGACGGCGACCGCTGGCTGCACTTCGAGCGCGAGGGCGCGCACTTCCGGCTGCGCTCGGCGGTGGGCGCCGGGCGCGACGTGCAGCTGGCGCTGCATCTGCCGGGGCGGCCGGCCTATCTCACCTTCATGCGCTACGGCGTCACCACGCCGGCCGGTCTGGCGGCGCGCTGAGCATCGGCGCTTCATCGGGCGGGCTTACCATCCGTCGGATGAAAACGCCTCATCTCCTCGCGCTTGCCCTCGCCGCGGGCGTCCTGACCGGCGGCGGCCCGGCCCTTGCCGCCACCGCGCCCTCACCCGCCTCCGCTTCCGTCGCCGCCGCCAGTGGCGCGACGGCCAAGACCAGTCCCAACGCGCCGATCCCTCTGCGACTCGTCGCGGTCAACGACTTCCACGGCAACCTCGAAGCCGGCCGACTCACGCTGACCGTGCGCGAGCCGCAGGCGCGCGACAAGCCGCTCAAGCTCAACGCAGGCGGGGCGCCGGCGCTGGCCGGCATGGTCACGCAGCTGCGCGTGGGCGCGCCGCACACCATCTTCTTCTCGGCCGGCGACCTGGTGGGCGCGGCGCCGCTGGTCTCGACGCTGTACCGGCACGAGCCGACCGTCGAGGTGATGAACAAGCTCGGGCTCGATTTCAACGTGCTCGGCAACCATGAATTCGACGCCGGCCGCGTCGAGTTGCAACGCCTGATGCGCGGCGGCTGCGGCGGCAACGAGCCGCATTCGGCGAGCGAAAGCTGCGCCCTGCACCACTACGAAGGCTCGAAGTTCGCGTGGCTGTCGGCCAACGTGAAGCGCGCCGACGGCGCCACGCTGGTGCCGGCCGACGTGGTGCGCACCGTGGGCGGCGTGAAGGTCGGCTTCATCGGCGCGACCACCCGCGACACGCCGGGCATGGTGATGCGCTCGGGCATCGCCGGCCTGAGCTTCGACGACGAAGCCGACGCCATCAACGCCCGCGTCGCGGCGCTGCGCCGGCGCGGCGTCGAGGCCATCGTGGCGGTGCTGCACGAAGGCGGCGAACTCGCGCGCGACAACGACCTGCCCGGCGACTGGAACGATCCCGGCTGCCCCGGCGCGAGCGGGCGCATCTTCGAACTGGCCAAGCGCATCGCGCCCCAGGTCGATGCGATCTTCTCGGCCCACACCCATCAGGGCTATGCCTGCGTGATGGACGGCCGCCCCATCGTGCAGGCCACGTCCTACGGACGCGGGCTGGCGGTGGTGGACCTCGCCATCGACCCGCGCTCGCGCGACGTGATCCGCGAGCGCACGCGCGCCGTCAACCTGCCGGTCGTCAACGGCCAGACCGACATGGACGCGCGCCGCCGCCTCGCCGCCGCGCTGCCGCCCGAACTCGGCCATGTGCTCGTCAGCGCGCGCGACGACAAGAACGTCGCCGCCCTCGTCGAGCGCTATGCCCGACTGGCCGCGCCGCGCGCCAACCGCGAACTCGGCAAGCTCGACGGCGCCTTCACCCGCGCCGGCGCCGACAAGGGCGATTCGACCGCCGGCCGCCTCATCGCCGATGCCCAGCTTGCCGCCACGCGCGAGCACGCGGGCGCCCAGCTCGCGTTCATGAACAGCGGCGGCGTGCGCGCCGACCTCGACTGCGGCCGCCCCGGCTGCGGCCTCACCTTCGGTCAGGCCTTCGTCGCCCAACCCTTCGGCAACACGCTGGTCACCCTCACGCTCACCGGCGCCGAGCTGAAGGAGCTGCTCGAAAGCCAGCAGCGCCCCGGCGACGCGCTGCCGCGCTTCCTCCAGCCCTCGTCCAACCTCAGCTACACCTGGCGCCAGCAGGCGCCGCACGGCGAACACGTCGACGAACTGCGCCTGGACGGCAAGCCGATCGCGGCCGACGCGAAGCTGCGCATCACGGTCAACAACTACCTCGCGGAGGGCGGCGACGGCCATGCGCTGCTGCGCGAAGGCCGCGACCGCGTGACCGGCCCGGGCGACCTCGACGCGCTGGCCGCCTTCCTGCGCGCGAAGTCGCCGCTCAAGCCCGACGACAAGACGCGCATCCGCTACGTACCTTGAAAGACCAGCCCCGGACTCGGGGCTTCCCTTCATGGCCGGCGTGGCGGCTGCGATTCAGAATCGCGTGGCCATGCACGACTTTCATTCACCCATGAATGGCAGCGCCGACGAGCTCGACTGGTCGCTGCTGCACTGCCTGCTCGCCATCGTCGAGGCCGGCTCGCTCACCGCCGCCGCCACACGGCTCGGCATCAGCCAGCCCACGCTCACGCGCTCGCTCGCGCGGCTGGAAGCCGCCGTCGGCGCCGAGCTGCTGGTGCGCAACGCGCGCGGCGTCACCACCACCGAAGCCGGCCAGATCGCGCTCGAAGGCGCGCGCCGCATGCAGGCCGCCGCGCAATCGCTCGCGCTCGATCTGCTCGGCACCGCCGACCGCCTCGCCGGCACCATCCGCCTCACCGCCAGCAAGCTCACCGCCACCTATCTGCTGCCGCGCCTGCTCGCGCCGCTGCTGCACACGCATCCGGAAATCGAGATCGAGATCGTCGCCAGCGACGCGATCGAGCAGATGGCCGAGGGCGAGGCCCATCTGGCGCTGCGCCATTCGCGGCCCACGCAGGCCGACCTCATCGCGCGCCATCTCGGCGCGCTGGAGGTGCGCGCCTTCGCCCATGCCCACTATCTCGCGCGCCACGAAGGCCGCATCGACCCGGCGCGCATGAACGAATACGACTGGATCGGCTACGAGCGCTCCGACCTGCTGATCCGCGGCTTTCGCGATGCCGGCATCGAGGTCACGCGCAACTTCTTCCGCTTCCGCTGCGACGACAGCGCCACCAACTGGCAGATGGCGCTCGCGGGCTTCGGCATCGCCTTCGCGCCCAGCGCCATCGCCGAACGCTTCGACGGCATGCTCCCCGCCCTGCCCGACAACTACACGACGCGCCTGCCGGTATGGATCGTCGGGCACCGCAGCACGCGCGGCAGCGCGCGCGTCAAGCTGCTGCGCGACACGCTCGCCCAGGGCCTCGCGCCGATGCTCGACGGGCGGGAGTAGGTCGCGCGCGCCTGGGCGCCGCGCGGCGGAGGCGCGCGTGGTGCCAAACCCCGTTGCCACGGGTGTCGTCGCGCCCCGTTACTACTGCTGCTGCGCGACGCGCAGGCCGAGGCCGCGCCTGAGCCACACCACCAAACTCGGCCGCAAGGCGGTGCGTACATCCGCCACCCGCCATTCGCCATTGGCGCCGCGCCGCATGTCGAGCGTGACGCTGGCCGGCTCGCCCGCATTCAGGAAATCGACCGTGACCGCGCCGCTCACGTCGCCGGGCGCCGGCGGCTTGCTGGAAAAGGCGACGCCACTCACCGCTGGCGCGCGGCAGTCACAGAACGGATCGAAATCGAGCATCTCGCCGCCGAGCGCGCGATCGGCGCGGATCAGCGCCAGCAGCTCGGGCGCGAACACCGCACCGGCATCGACGCCAAGCACGTCACGCGGCTGGTTGCGTGCATAGCCGAGATACAGATTGCGCACCGTGGCTGTCATGTGACGCGCATCGGATACCGCTTCCACCCCTGCCGGATGCGCGATCAACAGCGCCACCGCGCCCGCCGCCGCCAGATACCGCTGCAAATGCACCAATCCCCACCTCGATTCAAGCCGTCGCCGCCAATCCGCGCGGCGAACGCGTAAGCAGTCCGACTCGTGCCTCGGACCCCGGATCGCGCGATTCTATTCGCACCGGAAATCCCCAGAGATTGGCCAGATATTCGAGCGTCTTGCCGGCGCTTTCATCATCGAGCGGGCGCTGATTCTGGCGCGTGTGCGTGAGTGTGAGCGAACGATCGGTCAAGCGGTTGTATTGCGTGACCTGGATGTCGGGCACGCGATTCTCTCGTGCGTATTGATCGGCCAGCAGGCTGCGCACTCGCCGATAACCGTCCTCGTTGTGAATCGAATCGACCCGGTAGACGCTCTTGTTCACGCTGTCTTCCACCGCGAAGAAGCGGAATTCGCGGATCACATTGGGCGACAGGAATTGCCGGATGAAGGATTCATCCTTGAAATTGCGCATCGCGAAGTCCGTCACCTTGATCCAGTCCTTGGTGCCGGCAAATTCCGGAAACCAGCGCTTGTCCTCTTCCGTGGGCTCGAGGCAGATGCGCTGGATGTCGCGGTAAATCGCAAATCCGAGCGCATACGGATTGATCGGGTACATCTTCTGGCCTTCGGGATCCTGGCGCTGGAACACCACATTGGTGTGCGAATGCAGGAACTCCATCATGTAGGCATCGTTGATGAGCCCCTTTTCATGCATCCGGTTCAGCACGTTGTAATGCGTGAAAGTGGCATAGCCTTCATTCAGCACCTGGGTCTGCGTCTGCGGATAGAAATACTGGGCCATCTTTCGCACGATGCGCACCACTTCCCGCTGCCAGGTCGCCAGCTTCGGTGCGTTCTTCTCGATGAAATAGAGAAGATTCTCTTCGGGCTCGGGAGGATAGCGATCGTGCTTGGCCTCGATTTCGGCCGCATGCTTGAGCGTGGTGCGCGCCATCAGATCGTCATACATCAGGCGACGGGTTTCATCGGCTTCGTCCTGACGCCGGCGTTCGGCATCGGCCGAAAGCGGCGGCGGCCGCCGATAGCGATCCACCCCGTGATGCTGCAAGGCATGGGCGGCGTCCAGCACATCTTCCACCGCATCGATGCCGTAGCGCTCTTCGCATTTGCGGATGTAATCGCGCGCGAACACCAGGTAATCGAGAATGGCATCAGCCTGCGTCCATTGCCGGAACAGGTAATTACCCTTGAACACCGCGTTGTGCCCATAGCTTGCATGCGCGATCACGAGCGCCTGCATGAGCATGGTGTTCTCTTCCATCAGATAGGCGATGCAGGGATCGCTATTGATGACGATTTCGTAAGCCAAACCCTGACGGCCGGTCTTGTAGGCGCGCTCGTTTCGCACCAGTTCCTTGCCATAGGACCAGTGCGCGTAATGCACCGGCATGCCGGCCGAGGCATAGGCATCGAGCATCTGCTCCGACCCGATCACCTCGATCTGGTTGCGATAGACATCGAGCTTGAACTCGTTGATCGCGATGTCGGCAATCGCCCGGTCATATTCGGCGATGAGATCGAAAGTCCATTCGCTGCCGGTCGAGATATAGCCCATTGCCCGCTCCTGTTCCCTGCCGCAATTTCCCCACAATCAGGGCACGCGTCGGCCCCGATACCGCCACCGCAAGGCGACGGCTGCTCAACGCTTCTCGGTCACCCGCTTCTCGAATAGGCCGCGGAACACCGGATAGATCTCGTTCGGCGCCGCCACATGTCGCATCGAGAACACCGGCCGACCGTCGAGCGGCGAATAGGCGCTCCACAGGCCCGTAGGCCGCATCGAGAAATCATCCTCGTCGCGTGTTTCGATGTAGGCGAAATAGCGCAGCTTCGGAAAGATCTCGTTCTGCAGCAGGCCGACCGAGCGCACGCCATCATCCATGAGGCAATCGCCATCGGAAGCCTGGGCCGCGTACACATTCCAGCCGCGCGAATAGCGGGCCTTCATGATGTCGATCATCAGTTCGAGCGCGCTCGCCACGCGGGTGCCGCCCGATTGCCGGTCGAAGAAGAAAGTCTGCTCGTCCACTTCCTGCGCCGTTTCGGTATGGCGGATGAAGACGAGATCGACCTGATCGTATTTCCGAGTCAGGAACAGATGCAGCAGCGTGAAGAAACGCTTGGCCAGATCCTTCTTGTGCTCGTCCATCGACCCGGACACGTCCATCAGGCAGAACATCACCGCCTTGAAGGCCGGCGCCGGATAGGTCGTGCGATTGCGGTAGCGAAGGTCGAGTTCTTCGAGATAGGGCACGCGATCCAGCCGCACTTCCTGCAAGGCCATCAACTGGCGCTCGATCTCGGCAATGGTCGCGAGCGAATCGCCGCGCGCGCGAGCCTCAGCCAGCAGGGCTTCGAGCTCCTTTTCCTCGTCGTCCGGATCGTCCGACAGCGCCAATGCGCGGGCCGACGCCTGGCGCATCGTGCGCATGACCGACAGGCGACTCGGCGAACCCTCGCGCGCATAACCGGCATTGCGTGATTTCAATTCCGGCGATTGCGCGAGCTCCTCTCGCAGGCGATTCGGCAATTCGAGATCGTCGAAGAACAACTGCATGAATTCTTCGCGCGACAGCGTGAAGGTGAAGCTGTCCTCGCCTTCGCCGCCATGCCCGCCCTGCCCGCCACCTTCCTTCGGCTTCGGGATCTCGTCTCCGGGCACGAATTTGCGGTTGCCCGGATTCACCCAGATGTTGTTGCCGCCCTGGCCATTGCGGAATGACGGCTCGGTGATGCCGCGCTCGTCGATGGTGACTTCCGCTGCGCCGTCCATGTCCTTGATGCTGCGTCCGGAAATGGTGTCGGCGATCGCGCGCTTGATCTGCTGTTTATAACGGCGGATGAAGCGCTCTCGATTCGCGGCATTCTTGTGCCGCCCGTTGGGGCGGCGGTCGATGATGCTGGACATTCGTCCTCCCGAGGCCGAAGCCTCTCACCCTGCGGCGCGTCAGCTGGCTTTCTTGGTGCGCTGGTGCCATTCGACAAGAACACGGACCTGTTTCTCGGTATAGCCCTTGGAGAGCATGCGCGAGACAAAGGATTCGTGCTTCTTCTGCTCCTCGGCCGATCCCTTGGCCGTGAAAGCGATGACGGGCAGCAACTCCTCGGTATTCGAGAACATGCGCTTCTCGATCACTTCGCGCAGTTTCTCGTAGGAGGTCCACACCGGATTCTTGCCACCATTGGCGGCACGCGCGCGGAGGACGAAGTTGACGATTTCCTGCCGGAAATCCTTCGGATTGCTGATGCCGGCCGGCTTCTCGATCTTTTCGAGTTCAGAATTCAGCATCGCGCGGTCATACGACTCGCCCGTATTGAGGTCACGGTAATCCTGGTTCTGCACCCAGTAATCCGCGTAGGTGACATAACGGTCGAACAGGTTCTGACCGTACTCCGAATAGGTTTCCAGATACGCAGTCTGGATTTCCTTGGTGAGGAAATCGGCATAGCGCGGCGCAAGCCAGTCCTTGATGAAGGAAATGTACTTGCGCTTGGTTTCCTCCGGCAGATTGTCGGCCTCGATCTTCTGTTCGAGCACATACATCAGGTGTACCGGATTGGCGGCAATCTCCTGGGTGTCGTAATTGAAGACCTGCGACAGGATCTTGTAGGCATAGCGTGTCGAACTGCCGGCCATGCCTTCGTCAGGCGAGGCGAAATCACGGTATTCCTGGATCGTCTTGGCGCGCGGATCGGTGTCCTTGATGTTCTCGCCGTCGTAGACGCGCATCTTCGAATAGACGCTCGAATTCTCGGGATCTTCGAGGCGGGTCAGGACGCTGAATTGCGCCATCATTTCAAGCGTGCCCGGCGCGCATGGCGCCTGGGTGAGCGAGCTGTGATCCAGCAGCTTGCGATAGATCTTCACTTCCTCGGTCACGCGCAGGCAATACGGCACCTTGACCACGTTGATCCGGTCGAGGAATGCCTCGTTGTGCTTGTTGTTGCGGAAGTTCTGCCATTCGCTTTCATTCGAGTGCGCGAGGATCACGCCCTGGAATGGGATCGCGCCGAAACCTTCGGTGCCCTTGAAATTGCCTTCCTGGGTTGCCGTCAGCAGCGGATGCAGCATCTTGATCGGCGCCTTGAACATCTCGACGAATTCGAGAATGCCCTGGTTCGCGATGCACAGGCCGCCCGAATAGCTGTAGGCATCCGGATCGTCCTGGGCAAACAGCTTGAGCTTGCGGATATCGACCTTGCCGACCAGCGACGAGATGTCCTGGTTGTTCTCGTCGCCCGGCTCGGTCTTGGCAATGCCGATCTGGTTGAGCACCGACGGCTGCACGCGCACGACCTTGAACTTGCGCAGATCGCCGTCGTATTCGGCCAGACGCTTCTGCGCCCAGGGGCTGCTGATGCCGGTCAGGTAGCGGCGCGGAATCTTGTATTCCTGCTCCAGCACTTCGGCGTATTCGATCGGATTGAAGAGGCCGAGTGGGGATTCATTGATGGGCGAACCCTTGAGCGCATAGATGGGGAATTTCTCCATCAGCACCTTGAGCTTTTCAGCCAGCGAGCTTTTCGCGCTGCCGACCGGGCCGAGCAGATAAAGCACCTGCTTCTTTTCTTCCAGGCCCTGGGCCGCGTGGCGGAAATGCGCGACGATCTGCTCGATCGCGCTTTCCATTCCGTAGAAGCCGTCGAATGCCGGGTAATGCCGCAGCGGCCGGTTGCTGAAAATGCGCGACAGGCGCGGATCGCCACGCGTATCGATGATTTCAGGTTCGCCAATCGCCGCGAGCATGCGCTCGGCCGGCGAGGCATAGGCCATCGGATCGCGCGCGCAGAGCTGGAGATACTCCTCCAGCGTCATTTCGACGCTCTGCTTCGCGCTATACGACTCGTGGAATCGATCCAGCAAGCTTCCCATATCGCCCTCCCAGTGCCCGGCCCCGGCCGGGCGGCAATGAAGATTCAGTGACGCGGCAAAAGAGCGGGAGCAAAGAGCGCGGAACAAAGGATCGACCGGTTTCGTCCTTCACTGAACCCAGACCATTCCCGAGTCATGAGGTTCAGCCCTGATGCAGGTTTGCACAATGCCGAGCGGCATCAGGCAGTAACCACTGACAACACCGGCTGATCGGACAATTGCCCGGGATGAAGGGCAATCGGTGCATCTGGCCGGGTGGCACGGGGCGGGGAGAAACCAAAAGAGCGCTCAAAGAGCGACAACGCAGCGGCGTGTGTGTCCGCGACAAGCTCACGTTGGCAACATTCATGCCGAGTGTCGAGCGGAGTTTGGTAACAGGCGGCCGTCTCGCACATCGGCAAGTCACGGATGGACTGTAGGGGCAGCCGACGTTCCGGATTTCGGGATAAACGGTCATCCGGCGGCACTGCCGGAGCCTTCCGCTCGGAGCCGAGAGGGCAGGCTGATGCGCGCCGTCGGGCTGCGGCGACATGCGCCAGCCCGTGCTCCGCAGCTGCCCCGGACCTCGCAGTCAGCCCGTGCTAGGGCAGCGTGGCACCGCCCATGCGCGCGAGCACCGTTGCTGTCTTGCGCAGCAGCTGGGGATGGTTGCGGTTGCGGTCGAAGTAGCGCGGATTGGGCAGCATCGCCGCCAGCTTGGCGGCCTGCGGCGCGCTGAGGGCCGAAGCCGGTATGCCGTAATAGTGATGCGCCGCGGCCTCGATGCCGAACACGCCGACGCCCCATTCAACAACGTTGAGATAGACCTCGAGGATGCGCGGCTTGTCCATCCAGAACTCGATCATCCAGGTGATGACGAATTCCTGACCCTTGCGCACATAGCTGCGGTCGGCCGTGAGAAAAAGGTTCTTGGCGAGCTGCTGGGTGAGCGTGGAGCCGCCGGCGACGACGTGACCACGACGCTGGTTCTTCTGCCAGGCACGTTCGAGCGCCTCCCAATCTACGCCGTCGTGCTCGGTGAAATTGCTGTCTTCGGCAGCGATCACTGCGCGCTTGATGTTGCGGCTGATGCGGTCGTAGGCCACCCAGCTGTGCTGGATGACGGGCTGGACGGCGGCGCTGCGCTGCGTCCGTGCCGGCGTGGCGTCGACGCGCGCGACGTTCGGCTCGGGACTTTCGAGGCGCAATTGCTGGGCGCGCATGAAGCTGGTCATGCCCGGGTCGATCACGACCCACATGCCGATCTTGATGAAGAACAGCGCCTGCACCACGACGGCCGAAGCCGCCGCCATGAGCGCCAGCCGCCAGCCAATGCCAACCACTCGCGCGAAACCTGGCATGCCATTCACCGGTGGAGCGGGATCGCGCGGCGGCCACGCATGCCGCAGGCGGTGCCCGGCATCACCTGGCGGCCAGTTCGGCGCGGATCGCGGCGATGACGGCACCGGTCGTCGGCCGCACGCCGCGCCAGTCGAAGAAGGATTCGGCGGCCTGCTCGACCAGCATGCCGAGGCCGTCGGCAAGACCGGCGCAGCCACAGATGGCGGCGTGGGCCAGAAAGCTTGTCGGCTTTGCGCCGTACATCATGTCGTAAACAAAACCCGCGTCCTTCAAGAGGGCATCGGCAATCGGCGGCAAGTCGCCGTCGAGGCTGGTGCTGGTCGCGTTGATGACGACATCGAAACGGCCGGCCAGCCCGGCAAAGCCGGCGGCGGTGACTCGGGTCGCGGCGGCGCGCGCCGACTGCGCCAGTTCCTCCGCCTTCGGCTCGGTGCGGTTGGCGATCACGATCTCGGCCGGGCCGGCATCGACCAGCGGCAGCAGCGCGCCGCGCGCCGCCCCCCCCGCGCCGAGCAGCAGCACGCGGGCGCCCGCGAGCTTCACGCCGAGGTTGTCGCGCAGGTCGCGCACGATGCCGATGCCGTCGGTGTTGTCGCCATGAATGCGGCCGGCGGCATCGATCCAGAGCGTGTTGACCGCGCCGGCATGGGCGGCACGCTCGGTGAGCTGATCGGCGAGTTCGAAGGCTTCGAGCTTGAACGGTACGGTCACGTTCAACCCGCGTCCCCCACCCGCGAAGAAGTCGCGCGCGGTGACGGTGAAGCCGTCGAGCGGCGCGAGGATGCGGTCATAGGCCACGTGCTCGCCGGTCTCGGCGGCGAAGCGGGCGTGGATCTGCGGCGAGCGGCTGTGGGCGATCGGGTTGCCGACGACGGCGTAGCGGTCGGGCGAGGAGGCGGAAGCGGTCACGGGGGCGTCACTTGGCGCGGGTTTCGAACTGGTCGTTGGTGAACATCATGGTGCGCGTGATGGAGAGTTGGTCCATCTCCTTCTTCATCTGCGCGGTGAAGCGTCCGTAGGGCGCGGCGCGGCGCACGATGTTGAGCGCCGACTGGTCGAGCAGCTTGTGGCCCGAACTCTTGTCGATGTTGAGCTCGACGATGTTGCCGTCGCCGTCGATGAGCACGGTGATCTGCACCGCGCCGTACACCTTGCCGCGCGCCTCCTCGGGGTAGTTGGAGTTGCCCCACTTCTCGACCTTGCTGCGGAAGTTCTCGACATAGAGCGCGGCCGAGTAGTCCTTGGCGCCGGTGCCGAAGAAGTGCTTGCGCGGGCGCTTGTTCTCCATGTCGATGCGCTCCTGCACGATCGCCGCCTGCTGGGCGTAGGCACGCTGGGCGTCGGTCATGTCGGCGCCGTTGCGCGGATCGGGCGTGGGACGCGGCGCGTCGCTCGGGGCGGGCGTGGGCTTGCCGTCCCTCGTGAGCGAGCTGAGCAGCTTCTTCTGCTCGGCCTCGAGCTGCTGGAGCTTGCGCACCGCGTCATTGAGGGAGTTGCCGGGCTGCTCGACGCCGGTGTTGGGCAGCGGCGTGCCGGCATGCTTGCTGTCGTGCTCGCCGCCGCCGTCGAGCGCGACCTGGGCCAGCAGTTCGGCCTGAGCCGGCGCGCGGTCGCTGCGGCTGTTGACGATGACGACCTCGATGCCCGGGTCCTTGGCCTTGATCTCGAAGGTTTCGGGAGCAACGAAACGTACGGTCAGCAGGCCGCCGTGCAGCAGGAAAGACAGGGCGATCGCCGCCGCCAGCACGCGGTTGCGGTCGTACCAGTCGCGCGGGTCGAAGCGGCGCGGGGCGCTCAGGGTCTGGGTCATGGCGGCGGATTCTAGCGGCGGGGTGGCGACGGCGATGCGGCGTCGATCAGCCCGCGCCACGGTCATTTCGCAGGCTTGCGACAGCCGGCACGCGGCGACGACGGGCGCACCCGCCGTGCGCCGGGCCGTGGCGCCGGACGGCGCGCCACAGGGCGACAGCCGCCGGCGATCATGCGCCCGCGTCAGCCGGTGTTGCCGTCGGCTTTGCCCTCGGCGGGCACGAGGGCTGGCGCAGCGTCGGCCGGGGCGGCGCCCATCGGCCGCCCCTCGCCGGCAGGCTGACCGTCGGCGCCGGGCGCGGTGGCATCGCCCGCGAGCGGCGCGCCGACCACGGCCGCCTCGCCCTCGGCCTCGGTGGCGACGGCTTCGGGCGTGTCGGGCAGGTCTTCCTCCAGCGCCTCGACATCGGCGGGCGCCTCTTCCTCGTGCACGGCGGCCAGACGCGCCTCGATCGTGAGCGCGGCCTCGTCCACGGCGAGCACGTCCACCTCGACGCGGGTGCCCGGCGGCAGATGGCCGATGCCCGCGAGCGGCAGCACCAGCGGCAGCGCGGCGAGCCGCACGTTCTCGTTGCGCAGCACCACGGCGTCGAGCCGCCTGCCGCCGCCGACGAAGCCTTCCTGCGCCAGCCAGCGCAGGCACCAGTAGCGTTCGAGCTGGCTCTGCACCGTCGCGTAGGCGGCATAGGCCGCGTCGAAGGCGCCGATGATCGCGAACAGCTCGGCCGAGTTCTTGGCGAAGGGCACCGGCTCGCCGCGCGCGACGGCGAGGATCTGCCACTGGTTCACGAGGTCAACGTAGCGGCGCAGCGGCGAGCTGCTCCAGGCGTAGTGCTTGACGCCGATGCCGATGTGCTGCGCCGCATGCGTCTGCATGCGCACCGCGCTCTGGCGCGCGCCGGGGCGGGCCCAGTGCGTCTGCACGCGGTAGATGCCGGGCACGCCCTTCTCGTCGAGCAGGCGGCCCCAGGCGCTGTTCGCGAAGATCATCCACTCGGCCACGATGCGGTCGAGCGGCGCGTCGCGCTTGCGCTGCTCGATCACGACGCGCTCGGCGCCGCCGTCGTTCACGACGCGGAAGTTGAAGTCGGTGCGGTTGCGCGGCTCGGGCTTGCCGCGGATGACCTCGCGGTCGCTGGCAAGGCGCGCGGCGATGCGCGCGAGCGCCTGCAATTCGCGCTTGAACGGGAAGTCGGTCGTGTCATCGACGAGGGTGTCGTCGGTGATGAGATGGTCGAGCCGGTCGTGGCGCAGGTTGGCGGCGATCGGCACCCGCTCCACCTTGGTTTCGGTGGCGCGGCACTCGCCGGTGTCGGCGTCGAAGTCGCCGTAGATCGACAGCGCCGGGCGCGCCGTGCCCTCGCCGAGGGTGAACACCTCGACCAGCGCGTCGGGCAGCATCGTGATCTTCTCGCCCGGCATGTACACGGTGCTCAGGCGCTTGCGCGCAATGGCGTCGAGCGCGTCGCCGGGGCGGATCGCCAAGCCCGGCGCGGCGATGTGCACACCAACGCGCACCGTGCCGTCATCGCGCCATTGCACCGACATCGCGTCGTCGATCTCGGTCGTCTGCGAATCGTCGATGGAGAAGGCTTGCACCTCGGCCACCGGCAGGCTGGCGGCGGCGTCGAGGGCGGCGGCCGGCGGCTCGACCGGCGCGAAGCCGGTGCCGCGCGGGAACCATTCCACGAGAAAGCGGCCGCGATGCAGGTCCTTCACGTTGGCGAAGGCGCCGGCCTTGAGCAGCAGCTTTTCGGGCGACTGGTGCGCGTCATGCGCGGCGGCGTCGAGCGCCTTCCATTCGATGCCGTTCTTCTCGGGCTTGAACAGCAGGAAGGCGGCGCGCGCGAGCGCCGGATCGTGGCCCGGCTCGGCGCCCCAGCCCTCGGGCAGTTCGCCCGCGACGAGCTGGCGCGCGAGTTCCGCCTGCTTCTCGGCGGCGATGCGCTTCTTTTCCAGCCCGGCGAGCGCGGCCTTCAGCTCGGTTTCGGGCGCGGGGCGGTAGCGGCCCTTGCCCTTGCGGCGGAAGTACATCGGCGAGGTGTGCACGCGCAGCAGCAGCGCGGCGTACTGCACCGGGCTGAGCTTGCCGCCGAAGTACTCGGCGCCGAGGGCCGACACGTCGAACTCGTCCTGCGGCGCGACTTCCCACAGGAAGTCGAGGTCGATCTCGTCGGCCATCGCCTGGGCGGCGGGCAGCAGCTCGTCGGCCGCCGGCGCGTCGAACTTGAGCACCACGGCCGAGGCCTTGATCTTGACCCGGCGGCCGGTGGACATCTCGACCTGGTAGCTGGTCGGTTCGCTGCCGCCCTGGGCATCGAGCACGGCGCCGGCCTTGAAGCCGCCGTCTTCTTCAAACAGAACTTGCATCGTCGATCGTGAAAAAGGGCCGCGCGTGGCGGCCCGGGGGAATCTGGTGGAGGCGCGGCGTGCCGCGCTGCAAGGCTGGCGCGCGGCGCCGTGCCGGATGGCGAGAGGGTAACGCGAGCGGCTGACGACGGGCCGGCGCGGCGCCCGCCGCCTGCCGCCGGCCGCGCGGGTCCGTCACAGGCAGCGGGCGCTGGCGCCTCGCCGGCACGTCGGCGTCAGACGCTCATGCCGCCGCCGACCTCGATCACCGCGCCGTTCACATAGCTCGCCTCGTCGCTCGCGAGGAAGGCGTAGACGTTGGCGATCTCCTCGGGCCGGGCGAGCCGGCCGAGCGGCACGCGCGAGGTCATCTGCTCCAGCACCTTGGCCGGGATGGTGTCGAGGATGTGCGTCGCGACGAAGCCAGGGCAGACGGCGTTCACGCGCACGCCCTTGGGGCCGAGTTCGCGCGCCCAGGTCTTGGCGAAGGCGATGACGCCGGCCTTGGTGGCGGCGTAGTTGGTCTGGCCGAAGTTGCCGTACAGGCCGACGACGCTCGACGCATTGAGGATCACGCCGCGCCCCTGGCCGACCATCGTGTCGGCCACCGCCTGCGAGCAGTTGAAGACGCCGCGCAGGTTCACGTCGATCACGCGGTCGAACTGCTCGGCCGTCATCTTGAGCAGGCGGGCGTCGGCGGTGATGCCGGCGTTGTTGACCAGCACGTCGATGCGGCCCCAGGCGTCGAGCGTCTTCATGACCATGAGGTCGACGCTCTCGCGGTCGGTCACGTCCACCGCGAAGCCGCGCGCCTGGGCGCCGTCGCGCAGCAGGCCGGTGACGGCCGCGTCCACCTGCGCCGGATCGAGATCGGCGACGACGCAGATCGCGCCCTCGGACGCGAACTTGCGCACCGTCGCGAGGCCGATGCCGTTGGCCGCGCCGGTGACGATGGCGACTTTGCCGTTGAGTCTCATGGGCGGGTTCCTTGGGTTGCGGAAGTAGGAGAACCGGCGGACCGAGCCGCGCCGGATAGTGGCGGGCCAGCCTCAGCCGGCCGCCGGCCGGCCCGCGTCGATGCCGCAGAAATCGAGGATCGCGGGCAGATGCCGGTCGAAATCGCTCAGCCCGTGGTCGCCGCCCTGCACGATGGTCTTGCGCGCGCCGGCGTAGAGCCGGTCGGCGTCACGCCAGTCGAGCACCTCGTCGCCGGTGGCGGCGATGAGGAAGTAGCGCTCGGGCCGGGTGATGGTGGCGGGCGCGATGGCGCGCAACTCGTCCACGTAGGACGGCAGGAAGTCGAAGCTCTGCGACGGATCGTGGAAGAGGGTGTGCGTGCCGACCAGCGGCGACAGGTCGCGCCCCACATCGACGGCCGGATTGATGAGCACCGCGCGGCAGCCGAGCCGCTCGGCGGCGGCCGTCGCGTACAGCCCGCCGAGCGACGAACCGACGATGACCAGTTCCGTCGCCGGATCGGCGCCGTCGAGCGCCACCTGGCACACGGCGATCGCGAGCCGCAGCGCGAGCGAGGGCGACGGTGGCAGCGTCGGCGCGTGGAAGCGGTCGCCCAGCTCCAGCGCGTCGAGCGCGCTCGCCATGCGGCACGACTTGAACGACGCCGGCGACGAGCGGAAGCCGTGCAGATAGACGATCGCGGCCGGACCGGCGGGGTGGGTGCCAGCGCCATCGGCGCGCATGTCGATGCGCTCGCTGCCGGCGTGGAACGGGACGATCGGGCGCTCGCCGGCCTCGTCGGCGCCGGGCTTGCCGGCATGGCCGTCGCCGGTGCCGGGCGCCGCGCGCGGCGCGTCGGGTTGCGGATCTCGTTCGGCGCTCATCACTCGCCCTTTCCGGCCAGCGCTTCGAGCAGCTTGTGATGCACGCCGCCGAAGCCGCCGTTGCTCATCACGAGCACGCGGTCGCCCGGCTGCGCGGCGGCGGCGACGGCGTTGACCAGCTCGGCCAGCTCGGTGAAGGCGCGGGCGCGGGCGCCGAGCGGCGCGAGCGCTTCGGCCAGATCCCAGCCCAGCGCGTCCTTGCCGTCGCGCGCGCCGTAGCCGAACACGAGGTCGGCGCCCGCGAGCGAGCCGGGCAGCTGGGCCTTCATCGTGCCGAGCTTCATGGTGTTGGAGCGCGGCTCCAGCACGGCGAGGATGCGGGGGCCGGCGCCGATGGCATGGCGCAGGCCCGCGATGGTGGTCTCGATCGCGGTCGGGTGATGGGCGAAGTCGTCGTACACGCGCACGCCGGCCGCCTCGCCGCGCAGCTCCATGCGGCGCTTGACCGAGCGGAAACGGCGCAGCGCGTCGAGCGCGCGCTCGGGCGCGACGCCGGCGTGCTCGGCGGCGGCCAGCGCCGCGAGCGCGTTCATGCGGTTGTGCTCGCCCTGGAGCGCGCCGTCGAACACGTCGGCCGGCAGCCGGCCGATGACGGCGTTGCCGCGCAGGAATTCAAGCTCGGCCGTGCCGGTGCCGGCCTGCGACACGGTCACCGCGCCATGGGTCGCGCCCGCGGCCGCCGCCGTGCCCGCCTCCACCTCGCGCACGCGCCAGCCATCTTCCGCGCCGAAGCGTTCCACTCCCGACCAGCAGCCACGCTTGAGCACCCGCTCCAGCGCCGCCTCGCGCGCATTCACCACCAGCCGCCCGCCGCCGGGCACCGTGCGCACGAGGTGATGGAACTGGGTCTCGATCGCGCCGAGGTCCGGAAAGATGTCGGCGTGGTCGAACTCGAGGTTGTTAAGGATCGCGGTGCGCGGCCGGTAATGGACAAACTTGCTGCGCTTGTCGAAGAAGGCCGTGTCGTACTCGTCGGCCTCGATCACGAAGAAGGGGCTGGGCGTGGCGCCATGCAGCCGCGCCGACACGCCGAAGTTGAGCGGCACGCCGCCGATCAGGAAGCCCGGCGCGAGGCCCGCGTCTTCCAGAATCCACGCGAGCAGCGAGCTGGTCGTCGTCTTGCCGTGGGTACCGGCCACCGCCAGCACATGGCGCCCGGCGAGGATGTGCTCGGCCACCCATTGCGGGCCGCTCACATAGGGCAGGCCGGCGTCGAGGATGGCTTCCATCAGCGGATTGCCGCGGCTCACCACGTTGCCGATCACGAACAGGTCGGGCACGAGGCCGAGCTGCTCGGGCGACCAGCCCTGGATCAGCTCGATGCCAGCCGCTTCGAGCTGGGTGCTCATCGGCGGATAGACGTTGGCGTCGCAACCCGTGACGCGATGGCCCGCCTGGCGCGCGAGCTGCGCGACCCCTCCCATGAAGGTGCCGCAGATGCCGAGGATGTGGATGTGCATAGGCGGCGGATTCTAGCGAAGGGGGTGGTCGCGTCCGGGGCCATCCGTCGGCCACCGGCCCCGCGCCGCGCGTTACGAAAATCGCCCTCCGCCCCCTCGGCTACCATCGTCCGCATGCCTGCCGCCGACCATCTCCGCGAGCGCATCGCCGCCGCCGCCGCCCGCCTCGTCGCCGAGGACGGGCTCGATTACGCCTCCGCCAAGCGCAAGGCCGCGCGCGAGGTGCTCGGCAAGCGCCAGCCCGACGACGAGGTGCTGCCCGACGACGACGAGATCGAGGAGGAGTTGCGCACCTTCCAGCGCCTGTATCAGGGCGAGAGCCAGCCCGCGCGCCTCGCCGAACTGCGCCGCATCGCGCTCGATGTCATGGACCTGCTGCCGCACCAGCCGCTCTGGCTCGTCGGCCAGGTGGCGAACGGCACGGCCGGCGAGCTGTCCGAGATCTATCTCCAGGCCTACGTCGACAGCAGCAAGGACATCCACATCGACCTGCTCAACCGCGACATCGACGCCGATGCCGACGAGATTCCCAACCCCTTCGGGCGCGGCCGGGTCGAGCGGCTGAGCTTCCTGTGGCAGGGCGAAGCGGTGCACATCACGTGCTACGCGCCGCGCCAGGCCCGGCAGATCGGCGAGCAGGTACCGGAACGGCTGTCGCGCGAGGCGCTGGCGGCGTTGCTCGCCGGCTGAGCCGGCACCGCCCCGACCGTGGCGCGACCGACCGCGAACCGGCCCGGCGGTCCGCGTGACCGGGCGGCATCACGACCTTCGAGGAATCCGCGATGAAACTGAAATTCGGCCCGCTGGCGGTCTTGCTGATCGCCGCCGTCGCTCTGGGTGGCGGCCTGCTGTTCGGCCTGCACCGCGACGCGCAACGCTATGACCTGCCGGCGCTGCCGGACGGGGCCGGTGCCTCGGCGGGCAACGATGCCGCAGCTCCGGCGGGCCAGTCCGGCGGCGCCACAGACGCCGCGCCAACCGGTCATCCGGCAACCGGCAATCAAGTAACCGGCGCGGCCGGCGCCGATCCGGCCGGCGGCAACCCGCCCGCCGCCGGCATTGCCGGAGCCGCGCCCGCCAGCTTCCGCCCGACCGAGCCGGCCGTGACCGCACTGTTCGCCGCGCGCTTCGACGACCTCGACGGCCGCGCGCGCGGCCTCGCCGAGTTTGCCGGCCGCACCGTGGTGGTCAACTTCTGGGCCACCTGGTGCGCGCCCTGCGTCGAGGAGATGCCCGGCCTCCAGGCGATCGCTACCGACCTCGCGCCGGCCGGCGTGAGCGTGGTCGGCATCGCGATCGACAATCCTCAGCCGGTGCGCGATTTCGCGCGCGCCCACGGCATCGGCTATGCGCTGCTGCTCGGCGCCGCCGAAGGCACCGAACACGCGCGCGCTCTCGGCGACAAGGCCGGCGGCCTGCCCTACACGGTCGTGATCGGCCCCGACGGCCAGGTGCGCGACCGCCACGCAGGCCGGCTCGACCTTGCCGCGCTGCGCACCACGCTGGCCGCGAGCGCACTCGCCACCACGCCGCGCTGAACCGCCGCGTGCGACGCGCCGGACTGGCGGGACGCGATGCGCCTGTTCTGGACTTTGGCCCGGCTTGTGGCCACACTGCGCGCCGCTCCAGTCGCGCCGGCTGTCGATTTCGTCGATTTTCGAGGCCGCGCCGCCGTCCTTCGTGACATCGTCCGCAGCCCGCCACCTAGCCGAAGCAGTCCTTGATTCGGCGCAATTGCTTCCAGTAAGCACAAATTGGCTACAATTCAGGCCAGTTTGATTCACATGCGGCGCCCGTTCGGCCGCATTCCGGCCCGCCGCAGGGGCACCGCCACTCCAGGACTCGCATGGATCTCCGCAAGCTCAAGACGCTCATCGACCTCGTCGCCGACTCCGGCATCTCCGAACTCGAAGTGACCGAGGCCGACGGCAAGGTGCGCATCGTCAAGACCTCGCCGCAGGCCGCGCCGGTGTACGTGCAGCAGGCCGCCGCGCCCGCGCCGGTGGTCGCCGCCGCGGCACCGGCGGCCGGGGCGCCGGCCGCCGCCCCGGCCGCGCCCGAGGCACCCAAGGGCCATGTGGTGAAGTCGCCGATGGTCGGCACCTTCTACCGCTCGCCGTCGCCCGGCGCGAAGTCGTTCATCGAACTCGGCCAGCAGGTCAAGGAAGGCGACACGCTCTGCATCATCGAGGCGATGAAGCTGCTCAACGAGATCGAGTCGGACGCCACCGGCGAGGTCAAGCAGATCCTGGTCGAGAACGGCCAGGCGGTCGAATACGGCCAGCCGCTGTTCGTCATCGGCTGATTCCGTTCCGCCTTCCGGGCGCGCCCGCCGCTGGCGCGCCGCCGCCGGCAATCGCATCGCGCGGCGCCCTCCCCGACCACGAGGCATCCAAGTCATGTTCCAGAAAATCCTGATCGCCAACCGTGGCGAGATCGCGCTGCGCATCCAGCGCGCCTGCCGCGAACTCGGCATCAAGACGGTCGTCGTCCATTCCGAGGCCGACGCCCAGGCCAAGTACGTCAAGCTCGCCGACGAGTCGGTCTGCATCGGCCCGGCGCCGTCGGCCCAGAGCTATCTCAACGTCCCGTCGATCATCAGCGCCGCTGAAGTGAGCGACGCCGAGGCGATCCACCCCGGCTACGGCTTCCTGAGCGAGAACGCCGACTTCGCCGAGCGCGTCGAGCAGTCGGGCTTCACCTTCATCGGCCCGCGCCCCGACACCATCCGCCTCATGGGCGACAAGGTCTCGGCCAAGCAGGCGATGATCAAGGCCGGCGTGCCCTGCGTGCCCGGCTCCGACGGCGAACTGCCCGAGGACCCGAAGGAGATCGTCAAGATCGCGCGCGCGGTCGGCTACCCGGTCATCATCAAGGCGTCGGGCGGTGGCGGTGGTCGCGGCATGCGCGTCGTGCATACCGAGGCGGCGCTCATCAACGCCGTCACCACCACGCGCACGGAAGCCGGGGCCGCCTTCGGCAATCCGTCCGTGTACATGGAAAAGTTTCTCGAGAATCCGCGCCACATCGAGATCCAGATCCTGGCCGACGAGCACGGCAACGTGGTGTTCCTGGGCGAGCGCGACTGCTCGATGCAGCGCCGCCACCAGAAGGTGATCGAAGAGGCGCCCGCGCCGCATCTTCTGCCCAAGCTGCGCGACAAGATCGGCGCGCGCTGCGCCGACGCCTGCAAGAAGATCGGCTATCGCGGCGCCGGCACGATCGAGTTCCTGTACGAGAACGGCGAGTTTTACTTCATCGAGATGAACACGCGCGTGCAGGTCGAGCATCCCGTGACCGAGATGATCACCGGCATCGACATCGTGCAGCAGCAGATCCTCATCGCCGCGCACCAGCCGCTGCCCTTCCGCCAGCGCGACATCAAGTTCGAAGGCCATGCGATCGAGTGCCGCATCAACGCGGAAGATCCGTTCACCTTCATCCCGAGCCCCGGTCGCATCACCAACTGGCATGTGCCGGGCGGCCCCGGCGTGCGCGTGGACTCGCACGTCTACAACAACTACTTCGTGCCGCCGAACTACGACTCGATGGTCGGCAAGCTCATCACCTACGGCAAGACGCGCGACCAGGCGATCGCCCGCATGCGCGTGGCGCTGAGCGAGATGGTGGTCGAAGGCATCAAGACCAACATCCCGCTGCATCGCGAGCTGATGCTCGACCCGAAGTTCATCGAAGGCGGCACCAGCATCCATTACCTCGAACACCGACTGGCCCAGCGCAAGCAGGGCGAGGGCGAGTCGGCCTGAGGGCCGGCGCGTCGGGCGGGCAACCGTCCGGCAAGCAGTCACGCGAGGGCGGCCCGAGGGTCGCCCTTTCGCTTGCTGGGTGAGGGCGATCGGCCCGGGGTGGCCGAGCCGGCGCCCGACCGGCCCTGCCGCATCGCATCGCGCCCGGTCGCCTGACATCCGCGCGGCCGAAGCCGCACATCGAATACCGCTTTTCCGGGAGAACGCCCATGTTTGCAGAACTCGTCTATCGCATGGGCGAGGCCGAGGCCGAAGCGCTCGGCGACGCCATGCTCGAAGCCGGCGCGCTGTCGGTCACGGTGGAAGACGCCGACCTCGACACCGACGCCGAGACGCCGATCTTCGGCGAGCCCGGCCTCGAACCCGAGGTCGCGGCCTGGACCAACAACCTGCTCGTCGCCCTCATCGACGCCGGCGAGTCGGCCGAGCATGCGGCGCTCGCGCTGGAGCAGAAGCTGGCCGAGATCTGGGAAGGCAGCCAGCCGGTGCGCGAAGCCATCCGCCTCGTCGATGACCAGGACTGGGTGCGCGCGACGCAGGCGCAGTTCGACCCGATCGGCATCGGCCGGCTGTGGGTGGTGCCGAGCTGGCATCAGCCGCCCGAGGGCGCCGAGGTGGTGATGACGCTCGACCCCGGCATGGCCTTCGGCACGGGCGGCCACCCCACCACGCGGCTCTGCCTCGAATGGCTGGAGCGCGAGCTGCCCGCCGGCGCGCGCGTGCTCGACTACGGATGCGGCTCGGGCATCCTCGCCATCGCCGCCAAGCTGCTCGGCGCCGGCGAGACCGAAGGACTGGACATCGACCCGAACGCGGTCATCGCCGCGCGCGACAACGCCGGGCGCAACAACGTGGAGGCGCGCTTCCACGACGCCGAGACGAGCGTGTCGGCGGGCGGCTTCGACGTGGTGGTCGCCAACATCCTGTCGAATCCGCTCAAGGTGCTCGCGCCGGCGCTGGTCGCTCAGGTGAAGGCTGGCGGCGCGCTGGTGCTGTCGGGCGTGCTGGAGCGCCAGGCGCTCGACGTGGCCGCCGTGTACGCCGAATGCGGCCTGCCGGTCGAGGTCGCGGCCACGCTCGACGGTTGGGTATGCTTGGCCGGTCGCCGGCCGGCCTGACCGGGCGCGCGCCACCACCGAGCCGGGCCTGACGGGCCCGCGCGCCAACCCCAACCACCCGCCCCGCGCCCATGGCCCTCGCGACCCGCTGCCCCAACTGCGGCACGACCTTCCGCGTCGTGTCGGACCAGCTCAAGCTCAGGCGCGGCCTCGTCAAGTGCGGTCATTGCGCGACCGTGTTCAACGGCATCGAGCAGCTGCGCTACGTGGCGACGCTCGGCGATTCGCCCAACACGGTGATCCGGCCGGTGCCGCCGACGCCGCCCGCGCCCCCTGCGCCGCCGATGCCGGTCGCGCCACGGGCGGATGCGCCGACAGCCGTCGTCGACGTTCCCGCGCCGGTTGCGTCACCAGCAGGCGCGGCGCCGGCGGTACCTCGGCCCGCCGATGTTCCGGCGAGCCCGCCGCCCGCCGCCGGGCCTGCCGCCGCTGCAGAACCCGCAGCCGGAACGGTTGAGCCGTCCACAGCCGGGCCAGCGCCGGCCACGACAGCGCTTGCAAGCCCGCCACCGGCTTCACAGCCGCCGTCACGGGAATCGGAGCCGCCCGCCGACGAGGCACAGGCGACATCCATCCCGCCGGCCACCGAGGCGTCCGAGTCCGAGTCCGAGTCCGAGTCCGAGTCCGAGTCCGGGCCCCTGTCCGGGTCTGAATCCGGGTCCACCGCGCCGGCGCCCGAACCCATGTCACCCGCCGTCGCGGCCGAAGACACCGACGTCGCCTCGCCCGAGCAGTCGGAGTCCGTCACGCGCGAAACCGGCACGGCCGAATCCGCCTCACCGTCGCCCGCGCCGACCACCGACGCCCCTTCGCAGCCCGGGACGACGCCCGCGCCCGTCACCCGACCGGCACCGTCCGAGCCGGACCGCCTCGACCCCGGCTTCGACCCCACGCTCTCGGTCGAGAACCATCCCGCCGCACGCCCGCTGCCCGAACCCTCGTTCGACCGCGAATGGGTCGCGAAGGCCGCCACCGCCTACGCCGCGGCGCGTGCGATGCCGGTCAACGAGGCCGAGCCGAAGGAACTCCCGCCGCTCACCCTCATCGAGGTCGAGCGCCGCCCGGGCATGCCGGTACCGCGCAGCATCGCCGAGGACCCCGACCGCGTTCCCTCGTTCATGCGGCAGCGCGCCGAGATGTCGCGCGCGCTGCGGCTCGCGCTGCGCGTCGTGGCACCGGTGCTCGCACTGACCTTGGCCGGACAGGCGCTCTGGCTTTTTCACGATGAAGTCGCGGCCGCCCTGCCAGCCACGCGCCCCGCGCTCGAAGCCGCCTGCGCCCGCGCCCGCTGCGTGATCGAGCTGCCCAAGCGCGCCCACCAGTTGCGCGTGGCCAGCGCCGAGCTGCGCCAGACCAGCGAGGACGGCGGCCATGACCTGCATGTCGGCCTGCGCAACGAATCGCACTGGAACCAGGCCTGGCCGGTACTCGACGTCTCGCTCACCGACGTGCAGGGCAAGCTCATCGCGCGCCGCATGCTGGCTGCCACCGACTACCTCCCGGCCCAGCCCGACGCCGCCCGCCTCGCGCGCGACGGCCTCGCCGCCAATGCCGAACAGCAACTCGTCGTTCCCCTGCGGATCGATGCCACGGGCGTCGTGGGCTACACCGTCGACGCCTTCTTTCCCTGACACCGGATCACGCCATGTCCACGCTCATCTGCGGCTCGGTCGCCTTCGACACCATCATGGTGTTCCCCGGCGAGTTCAAGGAACACATCCTTCCCGACCAGGTTCACATCCTCAACGTCGCCTTCCTCGTGCCCGAGATGCGGCGCGAGTTCGGCGGCACCGCCGGCAACATCGCCTACAACCTCAACATGCTCGGGGGCAAGCCGATCGTCATGGCCACGGTCGGCCAGGATTCGGACGTCTATCTCGAACGCCTGCGCAACCTCGGCCTCGACACGCATTGCTTGAAGCGCATCCCGTCGGCCTACACCGCCCAGGCCTTCATCACGACCGACCGCGCCGACAACCAGATCACCGCCTTCCACCCCGGCGCGATGAATCATGCGCACGAGAACCATGTGGCCGACGCAGGCCCGGGCGTGGAGATCGGCATCATCGCGCCCGACGGTCGCGACGGCATGTTCCAGCACGCGCAGGAAATGCATGACGCAGGCATCCGCGTCGTGTTCGATCCGGGCCAGGGCCTGCCGATGTTCAACGGCGAGGAACTGCTGCATTTCATCTCGCTGGCCGAGGTGGTCGCGGTCAACGACTACGAGGCGCGCCTGATGTGCGAGCGCATCGGCAAGCCGCTCGAAGAAGTGGTGAAGCTCGCGCCGGTGTTCGTCGTGACGCGCGGTGGCGCCGGCTCCGAAATCTACGTGCGCGGCGAGAAGATCGAGATCCCCTGCGTGAAGGCCGAGCGCATCGTCGATCCGACGGGCTGCGGCGACGCCTATCGCGCCGGCCTGCTGTTCGGCATGCAGCGCGGGCTCGATTGGGCCATCACCGGACGCATCGCCGCGATCCTCGGCGCGCGCAAGATCGCCCACCGCGGCGCCCAGAATCATCACTTCACGACTGCCGATGTCCGCTCACAATTCGCGGCCGAATTCGGCTCTGCCCAGTGGTAGCGTGAACCGCGATTCCGGCACGGAAAGCCTCGGCCTCCCGTGCCGGAGCTGCCAGATCACACACAACACCTCGGCAGGGAGGACAGCGTCATGAACGGGAAGGATCGGATTTCGGCGGCAGGCCATGCCACCGGCACGGCAACTGGCTCGCGCCTGTGCGGCGCGCTCGCGCTGGTGCTCACGGCCACGATGGCGGTGGGCGCGCTGGGCGGCTGTGCCTCGCCGCGTACCTCGGCTTCGGTCTATGACGCAAACACGGTCGGCCGCGAGCAGACGGTGCGCATGGGCACGATCGAGTCGGTGCGCAGTGTCACGATCGACAAGGGCAATACCGGCGTAGGCGTCGCGGGTGGCGCGATCGCAGGCGGCGTGGCGGGGGGCGCGGTGGGCGGCGGACGCGGCTCGGTACTGACGACGATCGGCGGCGCCATCCTCGGCGGTCTTGCCGGCCAAGCGATCGAAGGCAGCGCCTCGAACCAGCAGGGCCTCGAACTCACGGTCAAGCTCGACAACGGCGACATGCGCGTGGTCGTGCAGGCGGCTGACGAAACTTTCGCGCCGGGCGACCGCGTGCGTCTGCTCAGCGGTGCCGGCGGCACGCGCGTCACGCACTGAGCGTCAAGTGCCGGGGGGCGCCGGCCGATCGGCCCGATAGCTCGGCGTGAGTCCGACGACGATCGCAGCCGCCGCATGCGCGGCGCCGGCATCGCCGACGATTCAGCCTTGGCCCCGGAGGCTGCGCATCACCGCATCGAGCGCGGCCTCGCCGCCCCCGATGCCCGACACGCTCACACGCTTGCGGCGCGAGGTCTGGCCCGATACCAGCTCAACCTCGCGGCGGCCGACGCCACAACGCTCGGCAATCCATTTCACAAGCAGTTCGTTGGCCTTGCCGTCCACGGGCGGTGCGGCGAGCTTGAGCTTGAGCGCGCCGTCATGCAGGCCGACGGCCTCGGTACAGCGCGCGCCGGGTTGCACATGCAGCTCGATCAGCAGCCGCCCCGCCGCGTCCCGGCGCAGCCAGTCGCAGGCGGGCATGGCGGCGTCAGAACAGGCCGAGCGTCATCGCCATCACCCGCGCAATGACCATCTGCGCGACCTGCACGATGAGGATGAGCACCAGCGGCGAGAAGTCGATGCCACCGAAGGTCGGCAGCACGCGCCGGATCGGCGCAAGCATGGGCGCGACCAGCATGTCGACGGCCGGTGCCATCGGCGCATGCGGATTCACCCAGCTCAGGATCACGTGCACGAGCACAAGACCGAAGACGAGATAGGTCGCCCACTTCAGGCAGGCGAACAGCGAGGCGACGATCAGCCCGCCGATCGCCGGTGTGCCGAAGGGCAGCACCAGCAGCAGATTGACGACCAGCGCGACCAGCAGCGCGCCGACCACACTTGCCCAGTCGATACCACCCACCCCGGGCAGCACCCGGCGCAATGGCAGTACGAGCCAATTGGTGATCGTGAAGACGAAGCCCGACAACGGATTGCGCGGCGAGAGCCGTACCCATTGCATGTAGGCACGCAGCAGCAGGGCACTGCCGAGAATGTCGCCGACGGTGTCGATGACGAACCGGAAGATGTCGTACAGCATGGCGCTCCTTCAGCCGCGCCGTCGCCGTGAGGGCGACGGGCCGGCGGGCGTCATCGGCCGCGAGGCGGCCGGGAGAATGCGTGCCCGATCAGGGACGCGGCGTGGTCGGGAAAGGCCAGGCGGTGGGGGCCTCGCCCTCGGCGGGCTTGGCGACAGCCTTCTTCGCGGCCTTCTTGGCCGGCGCCTTCTTGGCGGCCGGCACGGCAGCCTTCTTCGCGGCGGGAGCCTTCTTGGCGGCCGGTTCGGCGGCGGGCGCGACAGCCTTCTTGGCCACAGCCTTCTTAGCAGGCGCCTTCTTGGCGGCGACCGGAGCGACGGCAGCCTTCTTGGCGACGACGGGCTCGGCGGCCTTCTTGGCGGCAACCTTCTTCGCCGCGACCTTCTTGGCGGCGGCGACGGTCTTGACGGCGGCCTTCTTGGCGACCGGAGCGGCAGCCTTCTTCGCGGCGACCTTCTTGGCCGCAACCTTCTTCACGGCCACGGCCTTCTTGGCGACGGCCTTCTTGGCGACCGGCGCGGCGGCCTTCTTCGCGGCAACCTTCTTGGCCGCGACCTTCTTCACGGCCACGGTTTTCTCGGCGGCCTTCTTGACGGCGACCTTCTTGGCGGCCGGCGCGGCAGCCTTCTTCTCGGCGACGGCCTTCTTCGCGACGGGCGCGGCGGCCTTCTTCACGGCAACCTTCTTGGCCGCGACCTTCTTTGCGGCGGGCGCGGCAGCCTTCTTGGCGGGCACAGCGGCTTCGGCGACCTTCTTGGCCGCAGCCTTCTTGGCCGGCGCAGTCTTCGCGGCAGTCTTCTTGGCAGTTGCCATGACGATCTCCTTCACAGAGCTGATAGTTGAAACCGGGAACCGGCGTGGGCGTGCATGACGCGAACCGGGCACATGCGCACGATCCGATCGGCCAATGCACAAAGGCGCGCAGACCCGAAGGCCATGCGCGCCTGCATTGCACCCGCCGACTTGCAAGCGTATGCAAGGTCGGCGGGCGGATCGAATTCGGTTGAAGTCACCGTGGCTCGTTCAAGCACAAATCATATGAAATCGATTCTAACAACCGGTGGACCGAAAGCGCGCGCTTTTGTTGCGCGCGCATGACCGTCGGTCGTCAATCCCACGCGAGCGTGCCCCCGGTCTGGTACTCGATGACGCGGGTCTCGAAGAAATTGCGTTCCTTCTTCAGGTCGATCATCTCGCTCATCCACGGGAAGGGGTTCTCTTCGTTCGGGAACAGCGGGTCGAGGCCGATCTGCGTCGCGCGACGGTTGGCGATGAAGCGCAGATAGGTCTTGAACTGCGGCGCATTCAGGCCCAGCACGCCGCGCGGCATCGTGTCCTCGGCATAGCGGTACTCAAGCTCGACCGCCTTCTCGAACAGGCTCTTGAGTTCGGCGCGGAACTCGGGCGTCCACAGGTGCGGATTTTCGAGCTTGATGGTGTTGATCAGGTCGATGCCGAAGTTGCAGTGCATCGACTCGTCGCGAAGGATGTACTGGTACTGCTCGGCGGCGCCGGTCATCTTGTTCTGGCGGCCGAGCGCGAGGATCTGCACGAAGCCGACGTAGAAGAACAGGCCTTCCATGAGGCATGCGAAGACGATCAGCGACTTGAGCAGCTTCTGGTCGTTCTCGGGCGTGCCGGTCGTGAAGTTCGGGTCGGTCAGCGTGTCGATGAAGGGGATCAGGAACTCGTCCTTGTCACGGATCGACTGGACCTCGTGATAGGCGTTGAAGATCTCCGCTTCATCGAGCCCGAGCGACTCGACGATGTACTGGTAGGCGTGCGTGTGGATCGCCTCTTCGAAGGCCTGGCGCAGCAGGAACTGGCGGCACTCGGGCGCGGTGATGTGGCGATAGGTGCCGAGCACGATGTTGTTCGCGGCGAGCGAATCGGCCGTCACGAAGAAGCCGAGGTTGCGCTTGACGAGGCGGCGCTCGTCCTCGGAGAGCTTGTCGCTCTTCCAGAGTTCGATGTCGCGGCCCATGTTCACTTCCTGCGGCATCCAGTGGTTGGCGCAGCCGGCGAGGTACTTGTCCCAGGCCCACTTGTACTTGAAGGGCACGAGCTGGTTGACGTCGGTGGCGCCGTTGATGATGCGCTTGTCGGCGACGTTGACGCGGCGCTCGTCGGCGGCGCGCTGGCTGATCACTGGCGCGTTGACGGCCGGACGCGGCTGCGCCGGCGCGCGATGGATCGCGGCCTGCTGCGCGGCCTGGGCGGTACTCGCGTAATCGGTGGCGGGCAGCGGCGAGCCGACCTGAAGCTGCTCGACGACTTCGCGCAGCTCGTGCGCGACTTCGCGCAGGCGCAGCGAGGGGTCCTGCTCGGGGCGCGGGGCTTGGGCCGGCGCCTTGGGCGCGGCCGTCGGGGCAAACATTTCGTCGTCCCAGGTCAGCATGATGTTCTCCGTGTTTTTGGCGAGGCGTGATGGCGGCGGATGTCGCGCCAGTCAGGCGGGAAAAAGAGGGGAAGACGGCCGCGCGAAGCGGCCATCGCAATGCGTGATTACTGGCAAGCCTCGCAATCCGCGAAGCCCGGATCGCCCGGACGCAGCGTGCAGACCTGGCCCATCACTTCGGGTTCCGGCAGCACGAGTTCGATCTCGTCGGCGCCGCTGTTCGCGGGCACGGCGGTGGCGACCGGCGACGGCACTGCAATCGCATTCACTTCACTGGCGACCGCATTGAGCGCGCCCGTCGTCGAGCCGGCCGAGCCGCCGAAACCGGCGCCCGACATGCCACCCGCGCCGAAGCCGCCAGCCATGCCGCCATCGGTCGGCACGGCGTTGAGTTCGCCGCCACGGCCAGTCGACTTCTCGGCGCTCGTCGCCGACAGCGCGCGCAGGTAGTACGTGGTCTTGAGGCCGCGCAGCCAAGCGAGCTTGTAGGTGTCGTCGAGCTTCTTGCCCGAGGCGCCGGCCATGTAGATGTTGAGCGACTGGGCCTGGTCGATCCACTTGCTGCGACGTGCCGCGGCTTCGACGATCCACTTCGGCTCCACCTCGAACGCCGTCGCGTAGATGGCGCGCAGCTCGGCCGGGATGCGGTCGATCTTCGAGCACGAACCGTCGAAGTACTTGAGGTCGGCCACCATCACCTCGTCCCACAGGCCGAGCGCCTTCAGGTCGCGCACGAGGTAGTCGTTGACCACCGTGAACTCGCCCGAGAGGTTCGACTTCACGTAGAGGTTCTGGAACGTGGGTTCGATGCAGGCCGACACGCCGATGATGTTGCTGATCGTCGCGGTCGGCGCGATGGCCACGCAGTTGCTGTTGCGCATGCCGTATTCGCGGATGCGGGCACGCAGGCCATCCCAGTCGAGTGTGCTGCCCATGTCGATCTCGACATAGCCGCCGCGTTGCTCGGCCAGCAGCGCGAGCGTGTCCTGCGGGAGGATGCCGCGATCCCACAGCGAGCCGCGATAGGTGCTGTAGCGGCCGCGCTCGGCGGCGAGTTCGGTGCTGGCCCAGTAGGCGTGGTAGCAGACCGCTTCCATCGACGTGTCGGCGAAGGCGATCGCCTCCTGCGACGCGTAGGGCGTGTGCATGAGGTGCAGGCAGTCGCTGAAGCCCATGATGCCCAGGCCGACCGGACGGTGCTTGAGGTTGCTGTTCCGCGCCTTCGGCACCGCGTAGTAGTTGATGTCGATGACGTTGTCGAGCATGCGCATCGCGATGCTGACGGTGCGCTTGAGCTTGGCGAGGTCCAGCGAGTACTGGCCGTCGACGCCCTGCTTCATGTGCGCGACGAGGTTGACCGAGCCGAGGTTGCACACGGCGATCTCGGTCTCGCTCGTGTTGAGCGTGATCTCGGTGCAGAGGTTGGAGCTGTGCACCACGCCCACATGCTGCTGCGGCGAGCGGATGTTGCAGGGGTCCTTGAACGTGATCCACGGATGGCCGGTCTCGAACAGCATGCCGAGCATCTTCCGCCACAGGCTCGTCGCCGGAATCTTGCGATGCAGCTTGAGCTCGCCCGACGCGGCCTTGGCCTCGTAGCGCGTGTACGCCTCTTCAAAAGCCTTGCCGACCTTGTCATGCAGATCGGGCACGTCCGACGGCGAGAACAGCGTCCAGTCGCCGTTCTCCATCACGCGCTTCATGAACAGGTCGGGAATCCAGTTCGCCGTGTTCATGTCGTGGGTGCGGCGGCGGTCGTCGCCGGTGTTCTTGCGCAGGTCGAGAAACTCCTCGATGTCGAGGTGCCAGGTTTCGAGATAGCAGCAGACCGCGCCCTTGCGCTTGCCGCCCTGGTTGACCGCGACGGCCGTGTCGTTGACGACCTTGAGGAAGGGCACGACACCCTGGCTCTGGCCGTTAGTGCCCTTGATGTGCGAGCCGAGCGCGCGTACCGGCGTCCAGTCGTTGCCGAGGCCGCCCGCGTACTTGGCGAGCAGCGCGTTGTCCTTGATGGCCTCGTAGATGCCGTCGAGGTCGTCGGTGACGGTGGACAGGTAGCACGACGACAGCTGCGAATGCAGCGTGCCCGAGTTGAACAGCGTCGGCGTGCTGCTCATGAAGTCGAAGCTCGACAGCACGTTGTAGAACTCGATCGCGCGCGTCTCGCGGTCGATTTCATTGATGGCGAGACCCATCGCCACGCGCATGAAGAAGGTCTGCGGCAGCTCGATGCGACGGCCCTTCACATGCAGGAAGTAGCGGTCGTACAGCGTTTGCAGGCCGAGATAGCCGAATTGCAGATCGCGCGAGTGATCTAGCGCGGCGGCGAGCTTGTCGAGGTTGTAGTTGCGCAGCTCGGGGTTGAGCAGCTCGGCCTCGACGCCGGCCTTGATGAACTGCGGGAAGGCCTCGGCATAACGCGTGGCCATGTCGCCCTGGAGCACTTCCTCGCCGAGCACTTCCTTGCGGATCGTGTGCAGCAGGATGCGCGACGTGACCTGGCTGTAGGCCGGGTCCTTCTCGATGAGCGCGCGCGCCGCGAGGATCATCGACTTGAAGACCTCGTCCATCTGCACGCCGTCGTACAGGTTCTTGATGGTCTCCTTGAGGATGGGCTCGGCCTGCACCTGGCTGCCGAGGCCTTCGCAGGCGGCGCGCACGATGGCTTCGAGCTGGCCCATCGGCAGCGGCAGCTTCTGGCCGTTGTCGATGACGCTGATGCCGCCGGTTTCCACCTGCTGCTGGTGCTGGGCGGCGCGCTCGGCGGCGCGACGCTCGCGGTAGAGCACATAGGCGCGCGCAACCTCGTGCTCGCCCGAGCGCATCAGCGCGAGTTCGACCTGATCCTGGATGTCCTCGATGTGGAAGGTGCCGCCCGCGGGCTGGCGACGCAGCAGCGCGCCCACCACGTCGCGCGTCAGCTTCTCGACCACCTCGCGCACGCGCGCCGAGGCCGCGCCCTGCCCGCCGTTGACCGCGATGAAGGCCTTGCTCATCGCCACCGCCACCTTGGACGGCTCGAAACCGACGACCGCGCCGTTGCGGCGGATCACGCGGTAATCGGCGAAGGACGAGGCACGTGCCGACGTCACGCCCGAATCGGACGGCTGGGCACGCACGCCGCTGACATCGCTGGGGTCGATCGGCTGGGCAAGTTGATCCATGGAGTCTCCTGGGAAGAACACGGCGACGACGTGAGGGCGTGGCCGCGTCACGTCTGAATGGGTCTGGAGCGCGCCGGAAATGCGGGTCCTCACGGGACGCCTGCGGCCCGCGCGCTGCGGAAAAGATCGGTCAGGAATGCAGGTTTGGCTGTGCGCCGGCACAAGACCGGCACGGAGGCGACGACGATGAGCGGCTTGTTTCGATCCGGACTCGCGCCCCTGCATGACGACCGCCGGGCAAGGCCATGCCGGAGCATGGGATGCGACTGACGGCGACCGGATCAGAAAGTTTCACTTCGATCACTTCACACTACCTGTAGTGTTTGTGGTTCGTCGATTCACTAATTGTAGTACCCCGGCCATTCCCTCGCAAGTTTGCCCGCCGGCCGGCGCGGGTCGGGATCAACCCCGATCGCCGGGCGTCCGGGCATGGCCGCGGGCTGCTCAAGACGCAGGCAGTCGCGGCGCTTTCCCTGCCGGTTCAATCGCTTGCGACGCGCCGGGCTGTGAATGAGCTGTGGATGAGCGTGGGACAATCGGTGCGCATCCTGTGTGGCGGCTGTGCGTGACCGGCCGGTTCGCGCCTGCCCGCATCCCGGTTCGCGGAAGACGGGCCGATGCGCTGCCTCCCGCCGCCGCCCGGCCGCGCGAGACCGGCCGGACGCCGGTCACACTAGTCACCCCGTTTCATGCCAGAGCGCCCCACCGTGGCCGACACCTCTTCCCTCCCCGCCGGCCAGGCCGGCACCGATGCCGCCACGCCAGCGACCACCGATTACCGCTCGCTGCTGCGCGCCTGCGGCCTCGAACGCGCCGACGCGATCGCGCTGCTCGTCCATGCCAGCGGACGCACGCGCACCTGGCTCGCGGCACATGACGACGAAGCCGTCGATGCGGCGACGCTGGCGCGCTTCGAAGCGCTGGCGGCGGCGCGGCTCGCGGGCGAGCCGGTCGCCTATCTCGTCGGCGAGCGCGAATTCTTTGGCCGCGCCTTCGCGGTGGATGCGCGGGTGCTGATCCCGCGTCCGGAAACCGAGCTGCTCGTGGAATGGGCGCTGTCGCATGCGCCGACGGGCGCGCGGGTGCTCGACCTCGGCACCGGCTCGGGCGCGATCGCGGTCACGCTCGCGGCCGAGCGGCCGGACCTGGAGGTGTGGGCGGTGGATGTGTCGGACGCGGCGCTGGCGGTCGCGGCGGGCAATGCGGCAAGGCATGCGCCGGGCCGGGTGCGGGTGCTGCGCAGCGACTGGTATTCGGCGCTGGCCGGCGAGCGCTTCGGGCTCGTCGTCTCGAATCCGCCCTACATCGCGGCAGGCGACCATCACCTCGGCGAAGGCGATCTTCGCTTCGAGCCGGTCGGCGCGCTCACCGACCACCGCGACGGGCTGAGCTGCATCCGCGCGATCGTCGCGGCCGTCGATGCGCATCTGCTGCCCGGCGGCTGGATCGGCATGGAACACGGCTGGGATCAGGGCACCGCCGTGCGCGGCATCCTGCAGGCGGGCGGACTGACCGAGGTGGCCAGCGAGCGCGACCTCGCGGGCATCGAGCGCATCGGCGTCGGACGCCGGCCGGGCTGATCGCCGGCGACATCCGCCGCACGCCGCACCGGCCATCAGTCCGGCCATCGGACCGGGCGGCGCGGCGGCAAGACGGTGCGCCCGGGCCTCAGCCCAGCAGCGCCTCGGCGAACTCGTCGGCCGAGAAGGCCTGGAGGTCTTCGAGCTTCTCGCCCACGCCGATGAAGTACACCGGAATCGGCCGCGCGATCTTGCTGCCCGGCAGGCCGCCGGCCGCGATCGCGCACAGCACGCCGCCCTTGGCCGTGCCGTCGAGCTTGGTGACGACCAGCCCAGTGAGGCCGAGCGCATCGTCGAAGGCCTTGACCTGCGCCAGCGCGTTCTGGCCCGTGTTGCCGTCGATGACGAGCAGCACCTCGTGCGGCGCGCCGACCATCGCCTTGGACGCGACGCGCTTCATCTTGCGCAGCTCGTCCATCAGGTGCAGCTGCGTGGGCAGGCGGCCCGCCGTGTCGGCGATGACCACATCGATGCCGCGCGCGGCACCTGCCTGGATCGAGTCGAACACCACCGCCGCCGGATCGCCGCTTTCCTGCGAGATGACGGTGACGTTGTTGCGCTCGCCCCAGATCTGGAGCTGCTCGCGCGCCGCCGCGCGGAAGGTGTCGCCAGCCGCCAGCAGCACCTTGCAGCCTGCGCCCTGCATGTGGCGCGCGAGCTTGCCGATGCTGGTCGTCTTGCCGGCGCCGTTCACGCCCGCGACCATCACCACGAGCGGGCGCGCTGCGTCGAGCACGAAGGGTCGCTCCAGCACGCGCAGGTGGTCGGCCAAGAGCTGGCGCAGCGCGACGCGCACCTGTTGGGCGTCGGTGATCTTGTCGTCCTTGACGCGGCGGCGCAGGCGTTCGAGCAGCAGTTCGGTCGCCTCGACGCCCGCATCGGCCATCAGCAGCGCGGCTTCGAGTTCCTCCAGCAGCGCATCATCGACCTTGGCGCCGACGAACAGCATCGAGATCGACTGGCCGGTGCGCGACAGGCCAGCCTTGAGACGGCCGAGCCAGGACTTGCGCTCGGCGGGCTGAGGCTCGGCCACAGGCGCGATCGCCTCGGCGGCGGGCACGGCGGAAACGATAGCCGCCGGTGCGGCGGCAGCCGGTGCGTTTGCCGCCACGGCAACGGGGGCCGGCGCGGGCACGGGCGACGCCGGCGCGCTGGCTGGCCGGGGCGCCGAGGACGTTGGCACGGTTGCTGGCGCGGGCGCACCGACGGGTTCAGCTGCCTTGTCGGGCACTGCCGCGGCGCCACCGGAGGCCGGCGCATCCACAGCAGGCGGGAATTGCCGCGCTATGGCCGGCGCCGGTGCGGGCGCGGGTTCGCTGGCGGCGGGCGGCGGAGTCTGGGGCTGCTCCGCGGCTGTCTTGTCGGCGGACTTGTCGCCAAAAAGCTTGCGCTTGAAGAATCCGAACATGGAAGGGTCGCCGCAGGGTAATCGGCAATTCTAGCCGAGCGCCCCGCCTAGAATCGCGGCAATGAATTCACCCCGACAACCGGCCCGCGCCCCGCGCCAGGCCACTGCCGGCGCCAGCCACCGCGTGCGCATCATCGGCGGCCGCTGGAAGCGCACCCCCATTCCCGTGCCCGACGGCGAAGGCCTGCGCCCCACGCCCGACCGCGTGCGCGAGACGCTGTTCAACTGGCTCGGCCAGGAGCTCGACGGTCTCGACTGCCTCGACCTCTTTGCCGGCAGCGGCGCGCTCTCGTTCGAGGCTGCCTCGCGTGGTGCCGCGCGCGTCGTCTGCCTCGATCGCTCGCGTGGCGCCATCACCTCCATCCGCACCCTCGCCGCAAAGCTCGGCGCGACCATGCTCGTGCCGATCTGCGGCGACGCCCTCGCCCATGCAGAGCGCGCGGCGCGCGACGGCGAGCGCTTCGACCTCGTCTTCCTCGACCCGCCGTTCCGCGATCAGTGGATCGAGCGCTGCCTGCCGCTCGCCGTCCGACTGTTGCGTCCGGGCGGACGCATCTACGTCGAGGCCGAGCACGACATCAATGAACTGGCCATCGGCAATGGCCTGACGGTGAGCCGCCACGATCGCGCAGGACAAGTCCACTATCATCTTTTGTCCTTCCCGGCGGCCGACGGCTCCGGGTCCGATCCGCTCTCTGGGAGCCAGCCCACATGATCACCGCGGTCTATCCGGGCACGTTCGACCCCCTGACCCGTGGCCACGAAGACCTCGTCAGGCGCGCCTCGGGCCTGTTCGAGCGCGTCATCGTCGGCGTCGCCGACAGCGCCAACAAACGTCCCCTGTTCACCCTCGACGAGCGCGTCGAGATCGCGCGCGAAGTTCTCTCGCATTACCCCAATGTCGAAGTCGCCCCGTTCAGCGGCCTGCTCAAGGATTTCGTCCGCGCTCAGGGCGCGCGCGTCATCGTGCGCGGACTGCGCGCGGTCAGCGACTTCGAGTACGAATTCCAGATGGCCGGCATGAACCGCTATCTGCTGCCCGACGTCGAGACCCTGTTCCTCACGCCGAGCGACCAGTACCAGTTCATCTCCGGCACGATCGTGCGCGAGATCGCCCAGCTCGGCGGCGACGTGTCCAAGTTCGTCTTCCCCAGCGTCGAACGCTGGCTCAGCCAGCGCGCCAAGCGCTGATCACGCCCGAAGCCATGGCGCTGAAGATCACCCACGAATGCATCAATTGCGACGTCTGCGAGCCGGTCTGCCCCAACGCGGCTATCTCGATGGGCGCCGAGATCTACGAGATCGACCCGGCCCGCTGCACAGAATGCGTCGGTCATCACGACGAACCGCAATGCCAGATCGTCTGCCCGGTGCAATGCATCCCGCACGACCCGGCGCACGTCGAGAGCAATGAGACGCTCGCGGACAAGGCCGAACGGCTCAAGCAGAAAGCCACGACGACCGCAAGCGCCCCGCACGAAGGCAGCGCCTGAAGCGCGGCGCGGCAGAGCCGCATGCCGCCCCGACCGGCCGGGCGACGCCACCGTCCGTCGCGGAAACAGGCAAAAAAAAGCCGTCGGTCGTTTATCGACCGACGGCTGGAATTGTCGGGCGCCTACGATCAGCGCTTGCCTTCAGACCTCGCTACCCGACATCGTGGAGAACCGCAGCCGTCATTCCGCGCCGTCTCGTCGTCGCGAAAATGACACAAAGGTTGTAATTGTCACAACGCTTGGCCAGTCGAGAAGATAGCAGCAAGCGGCATGCCACGACAGCCCCACCGTGCGATCACCGGCTGTTCGGATCAGCTGGAGCCGAGACCCCTGATGCTCGTGGCTGGCAACACCGCAAAGACCCCAATGGAAGCGCCAACGACTCGCTCGCACCGACAAGGAATGTGACAGTTCGTCAGCGCAATCCTACAAACCCAGCCTTGTTCGACCGATTGCGACAAAGGTCGCACTTGTAGAATCCGCGCGCGGCGCCGCATGAAACCGTCGGTACCGCCCCCTGGCCGATCTGCATCGGTCGGCAGGCCTTCCCAACAGGTTTTCCGTCCGGCGCCGGACCGCGCCTCCCCTGCGCGCAGGCGCCTGCCGACAATGTTCACCAACCTCCTGCGGTCATTCATGACCAGCCTCGGCCTCGCTCAAACCGATGGCCGCGGCATCGCCGCCCTGCCCCGCCCGTGGCGCGCGAACGCCTGGCAATCCATCGGCTGGACCCGCGCCGCGAGCTGGACCCTGTTCTGGACACTCGGCCTGTATGTGCTGTTCTGCTACGGCGATGTCGCACTCAGCAACGACGAGCCGGTACAGCACACCTACGGCCAGTTGCTGCTCGACTTCTACCGCTCGGGCTTCGAAGACCAGTTCGTCTTCGGCTACAAGAATCTCTACCTCTACGGCGGCCTGTTCGATCTGGTCGCGGCTTGGCTGGCGAGCGCGCTCGACGTGCGCGGCGCCACCGTCTGGGAGCTGCGTCATCTGCTCTCCGGGCTGTTCGGGCTGTTCGGCATGGTGGGCGTATGGCGTCTCGGCCGGCATGTCGCGAGCGAGAAGGTCGGCGTCGTGGCGGCGCTGCTGCTGGCGCTGACCGGCGCCTGGACCGGCGCGCTGTTCACCCACACCAAGGACGTGCCCTTCGCGGCCTTCATGACCTGGGCGCTGTACTACACCGTGCGCATCGCGCCGCTGCTGCCGCGCGTGCCGCTCGGCCTGTCTGTCAAGCTCGGGCTCGCGATCGGCGCCGCCTTCGGCATGCGCGTGGGCGCGGCCTTCGCGGTGATGTACGTGCTGCTGACCGTCGCGCTGGCGCTGGTGCTGGTCGCCACCGGCGATCTCAAGGCACGCGCGCAGTTCGCCCTGCGCTCGGTGGTCACGCTGCTGCCGGCGGCGGTGGCCTGTCTCGCGCTGACCGGTCTGTGCTGGCCCTGGGCGGTGATGGACCTCGACCATCTGGCCGAGGCGGCGCGCACCTTCTCGCATTTCTCCTTCGGCATGTACACGGTGCTCGACGGGCAGCCGCTGGCGCTCGACCAGGTACCCGGCCGCTATCTGCCGACCTACTTCCTCGTGCGCATGCCCGAGGTGGTGCTGGCTGGTCTGGCTGCCCTGCTGTGGTGGGGCGCGGCAGCCATCCGCCACTGGCGCCCGGCGGCGGCCGACGACCGTCTGCGCGCGCTGGTGCTGTTTCCGGTGGTATTCGCGCTGGCATTCCCGCTCGCCTTTGCCTGGCTGAAGGCGCCGCCGCTCTACAACGGCCTGCGGCATTTCCTGTTCATCGTGCCGGTGGCGGCGGTGCTGGCGGCGCTCGGCTGGCATCTGGCCTGGCGCGCGATGCTGCGCCGGCCGGTGGCACCGTGGGCGTTGGTCGCAACGCTGTGTGGCCTCTGCCTGTCGCAATCGGTCCTGCTCGCGCGGCTCCATCCCTACGAGTACGTGGCCTACAACACGGTGTTCGGTGAAGGCACGGCCCGGGCGGTGACGCAGTACGAGGGCGACTACTGGTCCACTTCGCTGCGCGAGCTGTCGGGTCAGCTCAACGAGTTCGTGCGGCGCGAGGGCAAGACGGTGCGCGAGCCGTATCAGGTGGCGGTCTGTGCCGAGGGTGCGCAGGCGGCCGCCTATCTGTCACCGCAGTTCCGCGTCACGCGCGACTGGCGACGTGCCGACTTCTTCCTCGCCATCACCCAGCTCGACTGCGCGGGCGCGCTCAAGGGCGACGTGATCGGCAAGGTCGATCGCCTCGGCGCGACGCTTTCGGTGCTGAAGGACCGCCGCACCCTGCCGAGCTGGCTGCGCAACCCGCGTTGACACGATCGGGGCCGGTTGCCACGGCTACCATTCGGGCTTTCGCTTCGCGGCAGCCCTTCTGATGCAAAGTCATTTCAAGTTCCTGCTGATCGCCAGCTTCGTCGCCGCGCTCGTCGCGAGCCTCGGGCCGGCGGTGGGCTTCGGCTTCGGCTTCGCACTGGCCTTCGCGGCCTGGATGTACGGCGCCCAGCGGCTGGCTCGACTCGAGCGCTGGCTCGACGATCCGGAACAGCCGGTTCCGCACGGCATCGGCATGTGGGACGACGTGTTCGCGCTGCTCTATCGCCAGCGCCGCGCGCACCAGCGCCAGCTGCATCAGGTGACGAACGCACTCCTCAGCTTCCGCCGCGCGGCCCAGGCGCTGCCCGAAGGCGTGGTGACGCTCACGCATGACAACCACATCGCCTGGTGCAACGCGAACGCGGCATCGATGCTCGGCCTGAAGCTGCATACCGATACCGGCGCCGCCATTACCAACCTCGTGCGCAGCCCGGAGTTCGCCCACTACCTCGACCAGGGCGACTGGAGCCGTCCCCTGTCGCTGCGCGTGATGCGCGATACCGCGCGGCTCTATTCGATCCAGCTCGTCGAGTACGGCGAGAGCCAGCGTCTCCTGCTCGCGCGCGACATCACGCAGATGGACCGGCTCGAAACCATGCGCCGCGACTTCGTGGCCAACGTCTCGCACGAACTCAAGACGCCGCTCACGGTGCTGGCCGGCTTTCTCGAAACGCTCATCGAGCACGAGATGCCGCCCGAGCAGCAGCGGCATTTCCTCAACCTCATGAACGACCAGGCGACGCGCATGCGTCATCTGGTGGGCGATCTGCTCACGCTGTCGGCGCTCGACGCCGGTACCGACGCGCCGCGCGACGCGAGTGTCGAACTCGATCCGCTGCTCGACAAGCTCGCGCAGATGGCGCGCTCGCTCAGCGGCGGGCGGCACGAATTCGACTTCGCGCTCGAACCGGGCATCTCGCTGCTCGGCGTCGAGGGAGAGATTGCAAGCGCTTTCGAGAACCTGATCTCGAACGCGATCCGCTACACGCCCGACGGTGGCACGGTGCGCGTGCGTCTGTTCGCGCCTCCCGCGCCCGAGGGGCAGCTGCCCGAGGTGCGCTTTGCCGTGAGCGATACCGGCATCGGCATCGCGCCCCAGCACATCCCTCGGCTGACCGAGCGCTTCTACCGCGTCGATCGCGGCCGCTCGCGTGAGACGGGCGGTACCGGACTGGGACTGGCGATCGTCAAGCACGCGCTTTCGCGCCACGAAGCCCAGCTCAACATCACGAGCGAGGTCGGCGTGGGCACGACGATGACGGCGGTGTTTCCGCCCCAGCGCGTCGCGCGCGTGCGGCGCGAACCGGCGCGGGTGGCCTGAGCCGAGCCGACCGGCAGGTCGCGGGAGACGACCGGAGGGCGCCCCGGCGCCGGATCACCCCAGCTCGGTGAAGCTCGCCTGATCGAAATCCAGACCGCGGAACAGCAGCTTGCCGAGCCGGATGCGGCGCGCGCGGCCGTCATGCACGAACTCCGTCTCGCTTCCTTCGCGCCAGCGGCCGACCGGCAGCACCAGCGCGAGCGAGGCGTCGTCGGCCGCACCGGGCGGCACGAGCAGGAAGGCATCTTCGAGCGTGTTGCCGTCGAGCTTGATGCTGACCACCGTCGGCACGCCGCGCAGCAGGCGCAGCCGCAGCGTCTGGCCCGCGACCACGCCGGACTCGGGCATCGTCTGTGCCACCGCCTCGACCACCGCGAACAGCGGCGGCACGCGCGCGGCGTCGCCGAAGCGCACCGCGACGAGATGATCGTGATTGAGGCGCGGCATGGCGGCGTCGCGCCGGCACTGAAGGCCGGTCGCGTTCTCGCCGTCGATCTGCCACAGCTCGGCGGCAGCAAACACGAGATCGAGCTGGCGCCGCGCCGAATCCGCGCCGCCCACGGCCGCGACACGGTCGACGTCATGCCTGCGGTACTGATAGACCGAAGCACCGCGATCGACCAGCGCCCCGCCGGCCTGCCGTCCGCCCTTGTTCAGCGCGCCGAGCATGCGGTGCAGCGTCGGCACCACCATCGCCTGCGGCGCGATCGGCTTGCGCCAGACCGCCGGCGGCGCGGCCGGCGTGCGCCAGCGGTCGGCGAGCCGGTTGAGCACGGTGACGAGCACGCTGGACGTGAGCCGGCGCGTGAGGCCGAGGCTGGCCGGCGCCATGCCCGCGCCCAGTTCGGCGGTGTAGCGCTTGATCGCGTCGAGCATCGGGCGGGTGTCTAGCCTGAAGGTCTCGACGGCGGTCGCGCGCACCGACGGCCAGACCGAGGCGTCGGCGGCGGTGTCGCCCGAATCGACGCGCAGCTTGATCTTGTGCGCGTTGCGCAGCGCGAGATCGCGCGCGACCTCGTATTCGGCGAGCGTGAGCGCGCGCGGATCGGCCAGCGCCACGAAGGCGACGGTCGCGGCGGCGGCGCGCGGCGTGAGCATGATTTCGGGATAGGCCGGATCGCTCACCGGCGCATCGACCGCGGCGTGCTGGCGCGCGAGCTTGGCCAGCCGCACCAGCAGATCCCAGTCGCGCGCGGGCAGATCGACTCGCGCGCGCAGGCACCAGAGCATGGCCTGCATCTGCGCCACGATCGCGCGCTGCACGGCAATCACGCGCGGCGAGACACTGCGCTGCTGGGGGCCGAACACCGCCAGCACATCGGGCGGCGGCGGCACCTCGCGCCCCCGGCGATCGACCTGGGGCTCGCGCGTGGGCGATGCCTGCGGCACGTCGGGCATGCTCTCGATCAGGCGCGCATAGGCGTCACGCAGCGCGCCGATGATGCGCAGCGCCTTGAGCAGGCCGCCGGACTGGATCTCGTCAAGCGGCAGCGCCCGGCCCGACGCCTCGCGGGCATGCGCCCGCAGCGCCTCGATCAGCGGCAGGCGCAACGTCTCGAGCGCGGCCAGCGGCGCAATGCCCGATTGCGGCCCGACACCGACCGCCGCGATGCCGGCTTCCGCCTGATCGATCCAGCGCTCCGGGTCCTGCGAGAGGGCACGGTTGAGCCAGAGCTGAACCGCGGTCGAGTCGGTGAAAAGGTTGTTGTCGGTGGAGGCCACGCCCGGGTTTCCTGCGCGAAACAGCCGACCGGCGAACCCGGTCTGTGCGCGGCTAGTGTCGCGTATTCGGCCCGGCGCCGCAGGCGGAAAAGCCCTGCGGCGAGCCGACCGGCCAGCAGCGCCCGCTCAGCGCGAGCGCGTCCAGGCGGCGGACAGGCGGCCGAAAGTCAGCGCAAGCTGCCGACGTAGCGCCCCTGGGTCGGCGTGCCGGCCATGTCCTGCGCGCGCCGCGAAGCGGCAGCGCCACCGTTCCTGAAAACGGCCGCCTCCAGCCGCGCCGCGATGGCGTCGAGTTCGCCATCGTCGGCCGCGCGGGCCACGCGCAACACCTCGCGCGCGTAGTCGGCATTGCTCGCCATCCATTCGGTGTCGGTCACGCGGCCGGTCTTGCGGCGCAGCGCCACATGCATGCGCGCCGCGATCGCGAGGGTGTTGCTGTCGATCTCGCTGCTATCCATCGATGGTCTCCCAGATCACTTCGACAGTCCGTCGCGGGGACGGCATTCAGGCCACCTGTTCGCCGTGCAGCGCCAGGTCGAGGCCGGTGTCCTCGGCCTCTTCGCTCACGCGCAGGCCAATCGCCAGGTCGACGAGCTTGAGCAGCACGACCGACATCGCGAAGCTGAAGGCCAGGGTCGCGAAGGCCGCGATCGCCTGCGTGAGCATGTCGGCCTTGAGGCCCGACATGTGCGGATCGTTGAACACGCCCGTGAGCAGCGCGCCGATCAGTCCGCCGATGCCGTGGATGCCGAACACGTCGAGCGCGTCATCCACGCCGAGCACACGCTTGAGCTGGGTCGCGCCCCAGAAGCAGCCGATGCCCGCCAGCAGGCCGATGCCCATCGCCGCCCCCACGCCCACGAAGCCCGAGGCCGGCGTGATCGCCACCAGCCCCGCCACCACTCCCGAGCAGGCGCCGAGTAGCGTGACCCGGCCCTTCGCCATCCATTCGACCGCCATCCAGCTGAGCGCCGCCGTTGCCGCCGCCACATGCGTGACCACCATCGCCATCGCCGCGCGGCCGTCGGCCGCGAGCGCCGAACCGGCATTGAAGCCGAACCAGCCCACCCACAGCAGCGCCGCGCCGGTCATCGTGAAACCGAGGTTGAAGGGCACGAAGGCCTCCTGGCCGTAGCCGCGCCGCGGCCCGAGCATCCAGGCGCAGGCCAGACCCGCCGCGCCCGCGTTCACGTGCACCACCGTGCCGCCCGCAAAATCGAGCGCGCCCAGGCCCGCGAGCCAGCCGCTCGGCTCCCACACCCAGTGCGCGACCGGCACGTACACCAGCAGCGACCACAGCGAGAGGAAGGCCAGCATCGCGCCGAAGCGCATGCGTTCGGCGAAGGCGCCGATGATCAGCGCCGGCGTGATGATCGCGAAGCTGAGCTGGAACATCAGGAACACCGGCTCGGGAATCGACGGCGCGAGATGGCTCACGCTCAGGCGCGCCGATTCCTTCAGATAGACCAGGTCATGCAGCAGCGCCCGTTGCAGGCCACCGATGTAGGGCGTGCCACCCGGCGTGAAGGCGAGGCTGTAGCCGATGACGGCCCAGATGAGCGTGACCGAGGCACAGCATGCAAGCGTGTGCAGGCAGACCGACAGCACGTTCTGCCGCCGGACCATGCCGGCATAGAACAGCGCGAGGCCCGGCAGCGTCATGAGCAGCACGAAGGCCGTGGCAACCAGCATCCAGGCGGTGTCGCCCGCGCTGATCGCATCGAAGCCGACCACGAAGGGCTGGGTCGGCACATCGTCGGCCCGCGCGGCGAGCGGAAGAAGCAATGCACTTGATGCGGCGAGCGCGCCGAGGCGCCCGCATCCCTTGGTTTCCAGATGAGTTCTTCTTTGCATGGAGCGTCGGGGAAGGTCCGACGCAAGCCGCGCCGGTGGCCAGGCGGGCGCTGCGGCCCGACCCTAGAAAAGATCCGACCGACTTCAGCAAGCTCCATGCCCTTGCCGTGGGCTTTCGGACTCAGGCGAGTCCTAGCGCCTCGACAAGCTTTTCCGTGAAGTAATTCACGCGACTCCCTGCGGCGGTGCAGCACTCGCCGGCCTGTGTGCGCCGTGCCGGTGCCCAGATCGCGTCCGGATAGTGGGTGTCGTCGGCAAAGCGCGGGATCACATGCCAGTGCAGATGCGGCACCACCGTGCCGAATGCGGCGAGGTTGATCTTGGCCGGCACAAGCACGTCGAGCGCGACGCGCTCGATGGTCGCGATCACCTCCATGAGCGCGACGCGGTCGGCCGCCGGCAGCTCGCTGAACTCGCGCACATGCGCGTTCCAGATCACGCGCACATAGCCGGGAAAGCCGCTGTCCTCGACGAGGATGAGGCGCCATTTGGCCGTGCGCAGCAGCAGCCGGCCGCCGTCGCCCTCGCAGAGCGGGCAGCCGGCGGCGAAGGCGGTTGCGGCGGGCATCGGCGCGACCGCAGGCCCGACCGTGGCCGTGGCCTGGCCTGCGGCCGCATGGCCGGCGCCCGCCGGCATCACGCGCGCTTCAGACGAGCACACGTTCGATCCCGCCGTTGTTGGCTGCCTTCACGTACTCGGGCAGCCAGTCGTTGCCGAGCAGGTGTTTGGCCATCTCGATGACGACGTAGTCGGCCTTGGTGTCCGAGTCCTCGTCGTAGCGCGTGAGGCCCTGGAGGCAACTCGGGCAGCTGGTGAGGATCTTCACGTCGCCGGTGAAGCCGTCGGCGCGCAGCTTGTCGGCCTGGGCGCGCATCGACTCTTCCTTGCGGAAGCGCACCTGGGTGGCGATGTCGGGCCGCGTCACGCCGAAGGTGCCGCTCTCGCCGCAGCAGCGGTCGTTCTTCGCGATCTTCGTGGCGTCGGCGGTCGTGATGAGCGAGTTCACCGTCTTGAGCGGGTCCTGGAGCTTCATCGGCGTGTGGCAGGGGTCGTGATACATGTAACGCGTGCCCTGCACGCCCTCCAGCTTCACGCCCTTCTCCATCAGGTACTCGTGGATGTCGACGATGCGGCAGCCCGGGAAGATCTTCTCGAATTCATACGTGGCGAGCTGGTCGTAGCAGGTGCCGCAGCTCACCACCACCGTCTTGATGTCGAGGTAGTTGAGCGTGTTGGCGACGCGGTGGAACAGCACGCGGTTGTCGGTCTGGATCTTCTCAGCCTTGTCGGCCTGGCCGGCGCCGCGCTGCGGATAGCCGCAGCACAGATAGCCCGGCGGCAGCACGGTCTGCACGCCCACATGCCAGAGCATCGCCTGCGTCGCGAGCCCCACCTGCGAGAACAGCCGCTCCGAGCCGCAGCCCGGGAAGTAGAAGACGGCCTCGGTATCGGGCGTCGTCTTCTTCGGGTCGCGGATGATCGGGACGATCTCGTTGTCCTCGATGTCGAGCAGCGCGCGCGCCGTCTTGGTCGGCAGGCCGGCCGGCAGCTTCTTGTTCACGAAGTGGATGACCTGCTCGCGGATCGGCGGGCGGCCGCCGTCGGTGGCGGGCGGATGGCCGGTCTGCTTGCGCGTGAACTTCTTGAGCAGGTCGTTGGCGAAACGCTGGGCCTTGAAGCCGATGCCGACCATCGCCGCGCGCGTCATCTTGATCGTGTCGGGGTCGGTCGCGTTCAGGAAGAACATCGCCGCCTTGCTGCCCGGATTGAACTTGCGCTTGCCCAGCTTGGTGAGCAGGTTGCGCATGTTCATCGACACGTCGCCGAAGTCGATCTTCACCGGGCAGGGCGTGACGCACTTGTGGCAGACCGTGCAATGGTCGGCCACGTCCGAAAACTCGTCCCAGTGCTTGATGCTCACGCCGCGCCGCGTCTGCTCCTCGTACAGGAAGGCTTCGATCAGCAGCGAGGTCGCGAGGATCTTGTTGCGCGGGCTGTAGAGCAGGCTCGCGCGCGGCACGTGCGTGGCGCACACGGGCTTGCACTTGCCGCAGCGCAGGCAGTCCTTGACGCTCGCCGCGATGGCGCCGATGTCGCTCTGCTGCATGATCAGCGACTCATGCCCCATGAGGCCGAAGCTCGGCGTATAGGCATGCGTGAGGTCGGCCGGCGCCATCGGCCTGCCGTCCTCGACGAAGCTGTGGCCGCGCAGCAGCTTGCCCTTGTTGAACCTGCCTTGCGGATCCACCTTCTGCTTGTATTCGGTGAACGGGCGCAGCTCCTCGTCGGTGAGGAATTCCAGCTTGGTGATGCCGATGCCGTGCTCGCCCGAGATCACGCCGTCGAGCGAGCGCGCCAGCGTCATGATCCGCGCGACCGCCTCGTTGGCGGTCTGGAGCATCTCGTAGTCGTCGCTGTTGACGGGGATGTTGGTGTGCACGTTGCCGTCGCCCGCGTGCATGTGCAGCGCGACGAACACCCGGCCGCGCAGCACCTTCTTGTGCGTGGTCTCGAACAGCTTGAGGGTCGGATCGAAGGCCGCGCCGCCGAAGATGCGGCGGAATTCGGCGCGGATCTCCTTCTTCCAGCTCACGCGGATCGTGCGGTCCTGCACGAGATCGAACACGCGCACGTTCGGCCGCACCGCGATGCGCGGGCCGAACACATCGAGCAGATGGTCGTAGCCGTGGCGCACCAGATCGGCCTGGGCCTCGGCCAGCCTGCGGTCGAGCGAGCCGAGCACGAAGCTCCATCGCGCATGCACCTTTTCGATCAGCTCGCGCGCTTCCTGCGCCCGGTTCTCGATGATGTCGGCGCTCGGCAGGTCGGCCGCGTCGTCGGTCTTGCCGAGCGGCAGCTCGCCCTGCAACAGACGGTCGAGTTCGGCCACGAGCTTGAGCTTGTTGCGGATGCTCAGCTCGATGTTGATGCGCTCGATGCCGTCGGTGTACTCGTCCATCCGGTGCAGCGGGATGACGACGTCTTCATTCACCTTGAAGGCGTTGGTGTGGCGGCTGATCGCGGCGGTGCGCGAACGGTCGAGCCAGAACTTCTTGCGCTGCTCGGGGCTCACGGCGATGAAGCCTTCGCCCACGCGCGTGTTGGCGATGCGCACGACCTCGCTGGCCGCCGCCGCCACGGCGTTCTCGTCGTCGCCGACGATGTCGCCGAACAGCGCCATCTTGGGCAGGCCGCCGCCGTGCGCCTTGCTCTTGGTCGCGTAGCCGACCGCGCGCAGATAGCGCTCGTCGAGGTGCTCCAGGCCCGCGAGCATCACGGGCGCCATGCCCTCGGGCGCGCCCTTGCGGGTCTGCGCGTCGAGGTAGTCCTTGATCTCGACGATGCTCGGGATCGCGTCGCGCGCCTGACCGAAGAACTCCAGGCACACGGTGCGCACATGCTTGGGCATGCGGTGCACGACCCAGCGCGCGGCGGTGATGAGGCCGTCGCAGCCTTCCTTCTGCACGCCCGGCAGGCCGGCGAGGAACTTGTCGGTCACGTCCTTGCCGAGGCCGGTCTTGCGGAAGCGCGCGCCGTCGATGTTGAGCGTGGTCGTGCGGATGATCTCGCCCGCGCCCGGCGGCTGGGTGCCGTCGCGCCAGACGAGTTCGAAGATCACGTCCTTGGCGTCATGGATCTTGCCGAGGTTGTGGTTGATGCGCGTGACCTCGAGCCAGTTGCCGCTCGGGTCCACCATGCGCCACCACGCGAGGTTGTCGAGCGCCGTGCCCCAGAGCACCGCCTTCTTGCCGCCCGCGTTCATCGCGATGTTGCCGCCGATGCAGCTCGCCTCGATGGACGTCGGGTCCACGGCAAACACGAAGCCCGCCGAGTCGGCAGCCTCGGCCACGCGCTTGGTCACGACGCCGGCTTCGGAATACACGGTCGGCACCGGCCGGCCGAGGCCGGGCAGATCGACCATCTCGACCGCGCTCATCTTTTCGAGCTTCTCGGTGTTGATGACGGCCGACCACGGCGTGAGCGGCACGGCGCCGCCGGTGTAGCCCGTGCCGCCGCCGCGCGGGATGACGGTGAGGCCGCAGTCGAAGCAGGCGCGCACGAGCGGCGCCATCTCGGCCTCGTTGTCGGGCGTGAGCACGACGAAGGGATATTCGACGCGCCAGTCGGTCGCGTCGGTCACATGCGACACGCGCGACAGGCCGTCGAACTTGATGTTGTCCTTCGCGGTGATGCGGCCGAGCTTGCCGAGCACCTCGCGCCGCTTGGCGCCCACGCGCTCGAAATCGGCCGCGAACTGCTCGATCGCCGCGCTGGCCGAGGTCACGAGCGAGGCCACGAGCGCATCGCGCCCGGCATCGCCGCCGCCGCGCCGCGACTCGATGCCGCGCACGCGGTGCCAGAGCGCGTCGATCAACGCCTTGCGGCGCCTGGGGTTGTCGAGCAGGTCGTCCTGCAGATAGGGATTGCGCTGGACGACCCAGATGTCGCCGAGCACCTCGAACAGCATGCGGGCGCTGCGGCCGGTGCGGCGTTCTCCGCGCAGGGCTTCGAGCGTTTCCCAGGCTGTCTCGCCGAGCAGGCGGATGACGATTTCGCGGTCGGAGAAGGACGTGTAGTTGTACGGGATCTCGCGCAGGCGCGGTCGCTCGGCGGCCGGCTGCCCCGGCACGTCGGCGGTGCCCGGCACCGCGGTGAGGCTGTGGGGAGCGTTCATGGCGTTTGATAATCCTCAAAAAATCATTCTAGCTTGCGGTCCCGCAACGGCTTTCCGGCGGTAAACGCGCGCTTCCCGTCGCGAGCGGAACAGCGGGCTGCGGCGCGATGTGTTTGATCGACGCTCGGCGCACCCGCCCGTCACCGACCTTCCGATCCGCGTTGCCCGCCCGCCTCGGCAAGCCTCGCCGACGCCCCGCCAATACCAAGACCGACCGATGAGCAATCTCTACTCGATCCTCGAAGCCAACTTTCCCGCCGACCGCTCGGCCTGCGCGATCGAGTCGCGCGGCGCGGGCGAGCCGCTGTTCTACAGCTGGGCCGACCTGCATCACGGCAGCGGCCGCATCGCCAATCTGCTCGCCGCGCTGAACCTGCCCGCCGGCAGCCGCCTCGCCGCCCAGGTGGACAAGTCGGTCGAGGCGCTGATGCTCTACCTCGCCTGCCTGCGCGCCGGCATCGTCTACGTGCCGCTCAACACCGCCTACCGCAAGGCCGAGGTCGAGTACTTCATCGGCGACGCGAAGCCGGCGGTGGTGGTGTGCACGCCGGCCAACTTCTCGTGGGTGGGCAAGGCGGCGTTCTGCGGCGGCGCCGAGGTGGTGTACACGCTCGGCGACGACCGCGGCGGCACCCTGCTCGACCGCGCCGCCCATCATGCCGACGACTTCGTGACGGTCGATCGCGCCGACGCCGACCTCGCCGTGCTGCTCTACACCTCCGGCACCACCGGCCGCAGCAAGGGCGCGATGCTCAGCCACGGCAACATGGCGAGCAACGCGCTCGCGCTGCGATCGCTCTGGGGCTGGCACCTCGCGCCCGACGGCACGCCGGCCGAACGCGACACCCTGCTGCATGCGCTGCCGCTGTTCCACATCCACGGCCTGTTCGTCGCGGCGCACGGCGCGCTCATCGCCGGCGCGAAGCAGATCTTCCTGCCCAGGCTCGACCCCGCCGCCATCCTCGATCTGCTGCCGCGCTGCACGGTGATGATGGGCGTGCCCACCTACTACGTGCGCCTGCTGGCCGAGCCCGGCCTCACGCCCGAACGCTGCGCCGGCATGCGCCTGTTCGTGAGCGGCTCGGCGCCGCTGCTCAAGGAGACCTTCGAGCTTTGGCGCGAGCGCACCGGCCACGTCATCCTGGAGCGCTACGGGATGAGCGAGACGGTCATGAACACCTCCAACCCGTATGACGGCGACCCGGCGCTGCGCAAACCCGGCACCGTCGGCCCGGCCATTCCCGGCGTGGGCGTGCGCGTGGTGGACGGCCGAACCGACCAGCCCCTGCCCGCCGGCGAGATCGGCGACATCCAGATCAGTGGCCCCAACGTCTTCGGCGGCTACTGGCAGATGCCCGACAAGACCGCCGAGAGCTTCACCGCCGACGGCTGGTTCCGCACCGGCGACGTGGGCCGCCTCGACGACGACGGTTATCTGAGCATCGTCGGCCGCAGCAAGGATCTGATCATCACCGGCGGCTACAACGTCTATCCGAAGGAGATCGAGAGCTTCATCGACGAGATGCCGGGCGTGGCCGAGTCGGCGGTGATCGGTGTGCCGCATGCGGACTTCGGCGAGGCGGTGGTGGCGGTGGTCGTGCCGCGCCCGGACGCGGTGGTGGACGAGGCGGCGCTGATCGCGGCGCTCAAGGCCGGCATCGCCAACTACAAGGTGCCCAAGCGCGTGTTCACGGTGGACGAACTGCCGCGCAACACGATGGGCAAGGTGCAGAAGAACCTGCTGCGCGAGCGCTTCGGGGCCGGCGCGGACTGAAGCCGTGGACGCCCTCCGGGGTGGCGACGTGGTCGGCTGCGGGCAGGCATGAGCGGGCGGCGGGCCGGTCATCCATTCGTGTAACGAATGTGCGGTCGCAGCAACTCGCTGAAACATCCGCCAGATCATTCACACCGCTTATATGACCGATTCACAAGATTCAGTTCCGCGATGGAAGGGCGGTCTTTACAGTTCGTTCCGTCTCCTCCTCCGACTCGGTCCGCAACAGCGAACCGGGTCGTTTTTTTTGGTGGGTCCGGTCCGCGCGCCGTCATCGCGCCAAGCCGTGACGCAGCCATCCGCCACGGCGCTCGCGGCATGCGCCGTGAAGCCGCCCCGCCGCTTCAGCCATCTCCCTCGTCACCCGTCGCGGCCAGCAGGCCGGTCGCCATCCCTGCCTCGTGCTCCGGCCCGGCCAGATCCTCGGGCAGATGCACGTCCGCGCCCGCCTCCACCAGCACGCCGCGCAGCCAGGCCAGCGCCGGGTCGTGGCGGTTGCGCGCATGCCAGACCGATTCCACCGACACCCGCTCCAGCGCGATCGGCAGCGGCCGCACCGCAAGCCGGTCGGCAAAGCCCGTGGTCGGCACGAAGGTGCGCGGCAGCAGCGTGAGCAGGTCGGAACTCGCCACCACCCGCGCACCCGTGAAGAACTGGTTGACCGTCAGCATGATCCGGCGCTGGCGCCCGGCCGCAGCCAGCGCCTCGTCCACGAAGCCGTGCGCCCGCCCCGAGAAGCTCACCAGCAGGTGATGCGCCGCGCAGTAGGCATCGAGCGTGAGCGCGCCCGGCCGCGCGAGCGGATGGTCGGCGCTCATCACGCAGACGTATTCGCTTTCATAGATCTGGTCGCGCCGCAGCGGCGACAGTTCGCCATCGCGCGCGACCGCCGCGAACACGTCGGGAAAGTAGCCGACCGCGAGATCGCATTCGGCGCGGTCGAGCAGCGGGCGCGGATCGCGCGAGGTGAGCGGCACGAGTCGCAGGTTGATCTGCGCGTTGGCGCGCTCGATGCGCTGGACGACGGCGGGCATGAGCGTGGCGGCGGTCACGTCGGCCATCGCGAGGCGGAAGACGCGGCGCGACTGGGCCGGGTCGAACTTGTCGGGCGCGATCAGCTCGCGCAACCGGGCCAGCGCGTCGCGCACCTCGGGCCAGAGCGCGTCGGCGCGCGGCGTCGGCACCATGCCGGCGCCGCTGCGCACGAGGAGCTGGTCGCCGAGCGCCTCGCGCAGCCGGCGCAGCGCATTGCTCACGGCGGGCTGGGTCATCGCAAGCTGCTCGGCGGCGCGGGTGAGATTGCGCTCCGCCATGACGGCGTCGAACACGCGCAGCAGGTTGAGGTCGAGGGTGCGGAAGTTCATGGCGGGATTCGTTTCGTGAATGCCGGACATTCGCATGATTCAGTTCCGGCATATCGAGGGTAAACCCCATACTGCGTCGCATCACGAACTTCGACGCCGATCTCCGACGTCACAACCGGAGCCGCACCATGAAGCACAGCATCGAACACCCCGCCGTCCACGTCGCCGACGCGAGCATCAACGTCTGGCACGCGCTGAGCGAATGCCTGAGCGAGGCGGGCCAGAACTTCCGCCACTGGTTCTCGGCCGGCCTCGGCAACCCCTTCACCGCCGAAGCCGACATGCGCGACGACATCGCCTATGTGCGCGAACTGGCCGACGACCTCGCCGCCACCGACCGCGGCCTCGCCGATGACCTCTACGCAGCCGCCGACCGCGCCGAGCGGGCGAACAGCCGCGCCGGCCTCAGGCTCGCCGCGCATCACTGAGCACGCGGGCGCCGGCCCGGATGGCCGGCAGCGATCGATCACGGGGCGCTTCGGCGCCCCGTTTTCATTGGCGCGGCGATCGTGATCGACCCGCGTCCGATCGGCGCCCGGTTCTTCTCGCGCGCGGGCAGCCGCCGGGTGCCGGCCCGGACCGCGATTCGCGGCGCTCCGTCCCGCCGATTGATCGAACGCGAAGCATGTAAGGCCGGCGACAGCTACCCTCGCCGCTCCCTTCCTCCTCAAGCCGACCGCCGTGCCCGATCACGCCCCCCTCGGCTATCTGCGCGAGACCCTGCTGTTTCTCGCGCTCGCCGGCATCCTCATCCCGCTGCTGCAACGCTGGCGCGTCAACCAGACCCTCGGCTTCATCGCCACCGGCGTGGTGGTCGGGCCGCACGGGCTCGGGCGCTTCGCGGCCAAGCTGCCGGCGCTCGGGCTGCTGAGCTTTCCGCACCCGGAGGCGGTGGGCGCGCTGGCCGAGCTGGGCGTGCTCTTCCTGATGTTCATGATCGGGCTGGAGCTGTCGGCCGAGCGGCTGTGGAGCCTGAGGCGCTGGGTGTTCGGCGGCGGCATCGCCCAGGTGGTGGCGAGCGCGGCGGCGATCGGCGGACTGGCCTGGCTGTTCGGCAATCCGCCGCGCGTGGCGCTGCTGCTCGGCTGCACGCTCGCGCTGTCGTCCACGGCGGTGGTGATGCAGTCGATGACCGAGCGCCGCACCCTCGCCACGCCGCTCGGGCAGGCCGGCTTCTCGATCCTGATGCTGCAAGACCTCGCGGTGGTGCCGCTGCTCATCCTCGTGGGCGTGCTGGCCGACCTCGCGCCGGGCGCCGTGCAAGCGATTGCAGCGCCGGGCGGCGACGCCGGCTGGCTCTCGCCCGGCCTCGCCGCCGCGCTCGACAGCCTCGGCATGGCGCTGCTGCGCTCGACGCTGGCGCTCGCGCTGTTCGCGCTGCTCGGCCGGCGCGTGCTGCGGCCGGTGTTTCGCTCCTTCGCGCAGCAGCGTTCGCCCGACGCCTTCATGGCGCTGACGCTGCTGTGCACGCTCGGCAGCGCGGCGCTCACGGGCGCGCTCGGGCTGTCGCTCGCGCTCGGCGCCTTCCTCGCCGGGCTGCTGCTGGCCGAGACCGAGTTCCGCCACGAGGTGGAGGTGACGGTCGAGCCCTTTCGCGGGCTGCTGATGGGGCTGTTCTTCATGTCGGTCGGCATGGGCATCGACCCGCTCGCGCTGCTGCGCGACCCGCTCTGGCTGCCGCTGTCGGTGCTCGGGCTGTTCGCGATCAAGGCGGTGGTGGTGGCGCTGGTGCTGCGCGCGGGCGGCCTCGACTGGGGCCGCGCGGCCGAGGGCGGGCTGCTGCTCGGCCAGGGCGGCGAGTTCGCGTTCATCGTCATCGGCGACGCGCTCGCGCGCGGCCTGCTCGACGAGAAGCTGAGCCAGTTCATGCTGCTCGTGGTGAGCCTGAGCCTGTTCGCCACGCCCTTCGCGGCGCGGCTGGGCGAGCGGCTGGCGCGGCTGTGGGACGCGCGCCGGGGCGCCGCCGACGAGCCGGCCGGCAACGTGGACGGCGCCGCGCCCGGCGCGATGGCCGGGCATGTGGTGATCGCCGGCTACGGACGCATCGGCCAGCTCGTCGCGCGCATGCTCGCGGGCCGCGAGGTGCCGTGGATTGCCGTCGAGAGCGACGCGCGCCGCGCCGCCACGCATCACGCCGAGGGGCTGCCCGTGTACTACGGCAACGCGGCGCGCGCCGAGCTGCTCGGCAAGCTCGACGCCGCGCATGCGACCGCCATCGTCGTCACGATGGACCAGCCCGCCGCCGCCCTGCACGCGGTGCGCGCCATGCGCGCCGCCTGCCCGCATGTGCCGATCTACGCCCGCTCGCACGACGCCGCGCATGCGGTGGAACTGCGCCGCGCCGGCGCGACGGCGGTGGTGCCGGAGGCGCTGGAGGCGGGCTTGCAGATCGCGGCGCGGGTGCTGGACACGCTGGGTGTGGGGGAGGTAGAGACGGCGCGGCTGGTGGAGGTAGAGCGGGAGCGGGAGATGGGGGCGATTCAGGCGGGGCGGTCGTCCTAAGCGTGACCGGCGAAGCGGTGCTGCCCGCCCTGAAGTCGTGTCGCGTGAGAGCGGCTTGAATCCGCGCCTGTCATTGCCTTCCGGAGAAAGCGGTGGCTCGGGCGCCACTGATGAATGAATCGATCATTTGCCCGGCAATCTCAAATCAACCAGTCCGCCCCCAGCGCAATCCCCACATACCGCAGCGCCTTCCCCACCGCGATCCACCCCGCCGCCGCCCAAGCATCCACCTTCAGCCACCCGGCCACGATCACCAGCAGATCGCCAATCCACGGCACCCATGCAAAGAACAGCAGCTTCGCCCCGAGCGCCTCGAACCAGGCCACATGCCGGTCGAACTGCGGCGGGTGCGGCACGCGCTTGCCGACGCGGCCGAGCCAGTAGGTCGTGAGGCTGCCGAGCGTGTTGGCCACCGTCGCCACCGCGATCGCGAGCCAGAACTCATGCGGCCGCGCGGCGATCACCGCGAGCAGCACTGCCTCGCTCGCCAGCGGCACGAGGCTGGCCGCGACAAAGGCCGCCAACGCGAGCGCGACCAGGCCCTGCTGCGGCACCGCGAGCCACTCGAGCAACCAGTGCAGCAGGTCGTCGGCACTTGGCAGCAGGTCGGTGACGGACGAGAGGGAATCGAACATGGCGACGCGGCGGACAGACAAAGGGCCGCCAGCATAGGCGCGTCCGGCGCGGCACCCGCCGGCCCGCTCCACCCCGGCGGCTATACTCGCCACCCCTTTCAGCAGCCCGGCGCGACCCTCCCGCCGGCGCGTCAGGCGGCCCGCGCGGGCATTGCCGCGAAGGCCGCCGCATCGCCCGTCCGAGGTCGTCGCGCATTGCCACCATGCCCCGCGACTACCTGCGCAAGATCCTCACCGCCCGCGTCTATGACGTGGCCAACGAAACCCAGCTCGACGCGGCGCCCGGCATTTCGCAGCGCATCGGCAACCGGGTTCTGCTCAAGCGCGAGGATCTCCAGCCGGTGTTCAGCTTCAAGCTGCGCGGCGCCTACAACAAGATGGCCCATTGCACGCCCGAGCAGCTCGAGCGCGGCGTGATCGCCGCGAGCGCCGGCAACCATGCCCAGGGCGTCGCGCTCGGCGCCGCGCGCCTCGGCTGCAAGGCAGTGATCGTGATGCCCACCACCACGCCGCAGGTGAAGGTGGACGCGGTGCGCGCCCACGGCGGCAAGAGCGTGCAGATCGTGCTGCACGGCACCTCGTACAGCGACGCCGCGCTGCATGCGAGCGAGCTTGAGAAGCAGCACGGATACACCTTCATCCATCCCTTCGACGATCCCTACGTCATCGCCGGCCAGGGCACGGTCGCCATGGAAATCCTGCGCCAGCACCAGGCGCCAATCCACGCGGTGTTCGTCGCCATCGGCGGCGGCGGCCTCATCTCGGGCGTCGCGGCCTACATCAAGCAGGTGCGGCCCGACATCAAGGTGATCGGCGTGCAGACGGTGGACAGCGACGCGATGACGCGCAGCGTCAAGGCCGGCAAGCGGGTGACGCTGGCCGACGTGGGCCTGTTCAGCGACGGCACGGCGGTCAAGCTCGTGGGCAAGGAAACCTTCCGGCTGTGCCGCGAGCTGGTGGACGACTACGTGCTGTGCGACACCGACGAGGTCTGCGCCGCGATCAAGGATGTGTTCATGGACACGCGCAGCGTGGTCGAGCCGGCCGGCGCGCTCGCGCTCGCGGGCCTGAAGAAGTACGCCAAGGCCCACGGCCTGAAGGACGAGACGCTGGTGGCGATCGCCTGCGGCGCCAACATGAACTTCGCGCGGCTGCGCTTCGTGGCCGAGCGCACCGAGATCGGCGAGGCGCGCGAGGCGCTGTTCGCGGTGTCGATCCCCGAGGAGCGCGGCAGCTTCAAGCGCTTCTGCGAACTGGTCGGCACGCGCAGCGTGACCGAGTTCAACTACCGCATCAGCGACGAGAAGACGGCCCATGTGTTCGTCGGCATGTCCACTGCCAACGCGGGCGAGAACGAGAAGATCGCCGCCAACTTCGCCAAGCACGGCTATGCGACGGTGGACCTGTCGCACGACGAGATGGCGGCGGATCACATCCGCCACATGGTCGGCGGCAAGAGCGCGCTGGCGGCGGGCGAGCTGATCTACAGCTTCGTGTTCCCGGAGCGGCCGGGCGCGCTCATGAACTTCCTGACGAGCATGGCGCCGGGCTGGAACATCAGCATGTTCCATTACCGCAACCAGGGCGCCGACTACTCGCGCGTGCTGGTGGGCTTGCAGGTGCCGAAGGGCGAGCGCAAGGCGTTCAAGGCCTTTCTCGCGGGGCTGGGCTATCCGTACAGCGACGAGACGGAGAATCCGGCGTACCGGCTGTTCCTCGGCTGAAAGGGCGCGCGGCTGGCATACAGTTGGCGCGTCCCCGCTCCGCCCGAGGTCCGGTCATGCCCAAGCCGCCCGCCCCGCCGTTCTTCACTGCCCGCGCCGTCAGCGGCATCGGCGCCCGCGCCAGCCTTGGCACGCGTGCCAGCGCCAGCCTCGGCATCCGTGCCAGCGCCGGCGCCACGCGCCTGCCCGCATTGCTGGCGCTCGCCGCCGCCATCGCCCTCGCCGGCTGCTCGACCGCGCCGAAGTCATCCTCGGGCGGCGGCTGGTCGAGCGGCATGAAGCGCGGCGGCGGCGACTACCGCAAGGACGGCCCGAGCGACGCCAGCCTCGCCGAGCTGGCCGCCCTGCCCGATCCGCTGCCGGCGGTCGAGCCGCTCAAGACCGGCACGATGAAGCCCTACACCGTCATGGGCCGCGACTACCGGCCGATGACAACGCTTGCACCGTATTCGGAGGAAGGCGTGGCGAGCTGGTACGGCCGGCAGTTCCACGGCCTGCCGACGGCCTCGGGCGAGACCTACGACATGCATGCGCTGACGGCCGCGCACACCACGCTGCCGATCCCGTCCTGGGCGCGCGTGACCAATCTGCGCAACGGCCGCAGCACCATCCTGCGCATCAACGATCGCGGCCCGTTCAAGGATGACCGCCTGCTCGACCTGAGCTATGCGGCGGCGGCCAAGCTGGACGTGGTGCGCACCGGATCGGCGCCGGTGCGCGTCGAGCTGCTGCTGCCGGCCGAGATCGCGCGCATCCGCGAGGAGCGCGCCGCCGATCCCCAGCTCGCCTTCGGTGGCGGGCAGCGCGCGCCACTGCCGGTGGCGAGCCGGGCCCCCGCCGTGGCGCGCGACGCCGACGATGGCCGGGCCGCGACCCGCACTGCCCGCAACACCGACAACCCCGGTGCCACCGACGATGGCCGCATCACACGCATCGCGGCGACGCCGGCCGTGCCCGTCGCCGCCAGCGCGCGCGGCGGTCCGGACGGCGATGTGCCGAGCGTCGCACCGGCGGTCGGCCAGCCGATGGGGGGCGACGAGATCGCCGTCATCGCCCTGCCCGCCGTCGTGCCCGCGCCGGCCCCGGCCGAGGGCACGACACGCGCCGACTTCCCGCGCGATCCGGCCGCGAGCACCTGGCTCCAGCTCGGCGCCTTCAGCTCGCGCGAGAACGCCGAGGCAGCGCGCAGCCGCGCCCTGCCCCGGCTCGGCGCGCTGGGCGAGCGCACCCGCGTCGTGCAGCTCGGCCGGCTCTACCGCGTGCATGTCGGCCCCTTCGCCAGCAAGGAGGACGCCGGCGCCGCGCGCGAGCAGCTCGCCTCGATGCTGGGCGAGCGGCCGGTGATCGTCGATCTGCCCTGAGCCGGATGACGCCGCCCGACCGGGGCGGCGACGGATTGCGGCGCCCGTCATGCCGGCGCAGCCGGCAAGCGCGCCGAAGCGTGACGCTCAGCGCGCCGCGACCGCCTGGGCGCAGGCGTGCCAGCGCTGGGCCGGCCAGTCGCGCGCGGCGCGGTCGAGCGCCGGCTGGCTCGCGACGGCCAGATCGCGCACCTCGACGAAGCCGAGGCTCGACGCGCTCGGCCGCGCCGTCACCTTGATGCCCTTGATGCCGCGCCCGCCGAGCTGGGCCGCCTGGGTGTTGGCGCCATCGACGCTGCGGAACACGCCGAGCGAGATCGCGTTGCGGAAGGCCGCCGGCTCCTGCAACACGTAGAAATCCTCGACGCCGTGGGCGCGCAGATCGGCGGCGGCGCGGTCGAGCGCGGCCCGGTCGGCCTGGGGCGGGAGATGGACCAGCCAGGTCGTGGACTCGGGCTGGGTGCGCGAGCCGAGCTTGAGCCCCGGCTCGTTGCGCAGCCGCGCGAGCAGCTTGCCGGCATCGTCGGCGGGCAGCGGGCCGAATTCGGTGCAGGCGACGCGGGCGCCGGGCTGCATCGCGGGCGCGGCGGCGGGCTGGGCGGCCGGCGTGGCGCCATTGGCAGGAGGCGCGGCCCGCGGGCCAGCGGTCGGGTCGGCGGCAGTCTGGGCGGCGGTCTGCGGACCGGCCGACGGTGCCGACGCGCCGGCGGCCGGCATCGCGCCAGCCGGTTCCGAAGCCACCGGACCCGTCGCGGCGAGCGCGACCGTGCCCGCCGCCGGAACCACCGCACTCCCGGCCGCCGCCTGCCCCTCGGCCTGGCCGGGCTGCCGCGCCGAAGCCTGGGCGGAAGCCGCGCCGATCGCGGACCGTGGCTCGCCGCCGGGTTGTGCCGGCGCGTTCTCCGTGCCCGTCGGTGCCGTGCCCGGCGCCGCACCGGCCGGCGTCGGCACGCGGATCAGCTCCGGCGCCACCTGCTGCTCCATGCGCGCCGGTTCGCCGGCATTCGGATGCATGCGATGCCAGACCTCGGCGCCGAACCAGCCTTGCGCGGCGCCGAACAGCAGCAGGTTCGCCGCGACAAGCAGCGCGACCACGGTCTTCATGCGGGCTCCCAGCCTTCGTCTTCGGCGCTGGCGGCGAGGCCGACCAGCACCAGGTCTTCATGGAATCGGGGGATGTCGGCGCCGGCCTCGGACGCGGGCGCGACCGGCTCGGCCGCGACCGCCAGCCCGAGCCGGCCGAGCAGCAGCGGCGCCGCGCCGCCCGAAATCACCAGCCGCGCCGCGCCGAAGCGCCGCCGCGCGATCTCGACCGTCTCGCGCACCGCGCCGGCCTGGGCGCGCGCGACGCCCTCGGCGATGGCGGCTTCGGTCGTGTCCGGAATCTCGACCAGCGCCGCGCCGGGCGCGACACGCGGCAGGCGCGCGGTGTCGGTGGCGAGCGCCGCCAGCATCGAATCGACGCCGGGCAGGATCAGGCCGCCGAGGTAGTCATGCGCCGGCGACACGGTGTCGATGGTGGTCGCGGTGCCGAAGCAGGCGACCACGAGCGCGCCGTCGCCATAGAGCCGGCGCGCGCCGATCGCGGCCGCGAAGCGGTCGGCGCCGAGCGTGGGCGCGGCATAGCGGTTGGCCAGCCCGCCGGCCGCCGGGCGCGGCACGAAGCGCCGCACCGGCGCGCCGCCGGCCGCCGCGCGCAGCGCCTGTTCGAGCGCGGTCGTGACCGCCTCGCCGGCGACGCTCGAAAACACCACCTCGCTCAGCGCCGCCGCGCCGGGCAGCGTCGCGCGCAGCGAGGCGACAAGCGCCTCGGCCGTGCCGGCGCCCTGGGCCAGCCAGCGGCCGGGCGCGGCACCCGATTCGCGCAGCGCCCACTTGACGCGCGTGTTGCCGACATCGACGGCGAGGATGGTCTTCATGTGTCGCTCCCGTCGCGCAGGCTGATCTCGCCGTGCTTCCACTCGGTTTCGCGGCCGTCGGCGCCGGTCACGCGCAGCGCGCCGCTCGCGGCGATGCCGGCGACCGCGCCGCGCGCGAGTTCGTTGCCGGCCGCGTCGGCCAGCCGCACCGGCCGGCCCTGCCAGGCGTGCAGCGCGTCGAACTCCGCCACGCTCGGCCCGAAGCCTTCGCGCGCGAAGCGGCCGATGCGCGCCTCCAGCGCAGCCACCAGCGCGACGACCAGCGCCCGCGCGTCGACGGCGCGGCCCGCGAGCGTGGCGAGATCGCTGGCCGGCGGCGTCACCTCGGCCAGCGCCGCGTGCGGCGCGAGATTGAGGCCGATGCCCACGACCACCGCCGTCGCCTCCGGCCCGCGCGGCGCCGCCTCGACCAGGATGCCGCCGAGCTTGCGCCGCGCGCCGTCGACGATGTCGTTCGGCCACTTGAGCCGCGCCGCCGCGCCCTGGGCGGCGGCCGCGTCGGCCACCGCCAACCCACAGGCGAGCGTGAAGCCTTCGAGCGTGGCCGGCCCGCCGGGCCAGATCAGCCCGATCGACAGCGCCAGCGCCGCCCCCGGCGGCGCGACCCAGTGCCGGCCGAGCCGGCCGCGCCCGGCGTCCTGTTCGAGCGCGATGCGCAGCGCGCGCGGCGCCAGCGTGCCGGCGCGCGCGCGTTCGAGCAGATCGGAATTGGTGGAGCCGGTGCGGGCCACGACCTCGACCGCGTCGGCGGCGGCCCAGGCGGGCTGGTCGGGACAGGCGCGGGCCAGGGCGGCGGCGAGCGTGGCGGCGTCGAGCATCGGGAGGAAAGGTGGGGAAACCGGCGCGATGTCCGGCCGATAGAATCGCCCGCGATGTTAGCCGACCCCCCTTCGCGCCCGACCCAATGGCAGCGCCAGCCGTCGCCGCTGGCCCGGCTCGGCTGCGCCGCGTGGATCGGCGTGGTGGTGTGGATCAGCCTCACGCCGTTCTCGGGCTGGCGCGACATCGGCATCGCGCCCTTCGACTTCCTGTTCGCGCCGCCGCCGCGCTACATCACCAGCCTCGACATCGCGAGCAACGTGGCCGGCTATCTGCCGCTCGGCGCGCTGCTCGCGTGGTCGCTGCACCCGAGACTGCGCGGCGCGACGGCCGTCATCGTGGCCGCGCTGCTGTGCGCGCTGCTGTCGGGCGCGATGGAAGCGCTCCAGACCTGGCTGCCCAACCGCGTCTCGTCCAACCTCGACCTCGCCGCCAACGCGGCCGGCGGCCTGGCCGGCGCGCTGCTCGGCGCGGCGAGCGGCCCGGCGCTGCTCGACCGCAGCCGGCTGCGGCAATGGCGCAACCGCTGGTACGAACGCGATGCGGCGGTCGGACTGGTGATCGCCGGCCTCTGGCTGCTGGCCCAGATCCCGCCGCAGACCCTGCCCTTCGGCACCGGCCGGCTCGTCACGCCGGTGTTCGACGCGCTCGCGCTGTGGGCCGGCGAGCCGGTCGAGGGGCCGGAGTGGTGGACGCTGTCGGCCGGCAGCGCGATGGCCTTCGAGGCGGCGAGCGCGGCGACCGGTCTCGCGGTGGGCGTGCTGTTCGCGCTGCTGCCGATGCGCGCTCGCACGCCGGCCGCGCCGCGCCTGGCGGTCGGTTTCGTGGTGCTGCTTCTGGCGCTGGTGCTGCGCTGCGCCGGCGACGCGCTGATGTTTTCCGGCGATGACTGGCTGGCCTGGATGACGCCGGGCGCGCGGCTCGGCTGCGTGGCGGGCGCGGGGCTGGCGCTGCTGGCCTCGCTGCTGCCGGCGGGCGGACGGCGGGCGGCGTTCTGGCTGCTGCTGGGCGCGAGCGTGGCGGTGGTGAACGTGGCGCCCGACAACCCCTATCTCGCGGCGACCTTCGCGAGCAGCCATGCGGCGGGCTGGCGCCATGTGCGCTCGCTGCTGGCGGCGCTGGCGCTGGCCTGGCCGGCGATGGCGATCGGCTGGCTCGGGCGGCGCGGCTCGGCCGGGTGATCGAAGCGGCGGCCGTATTGGGCGGCTTGGCTCTGGAAGCGGGCCGGGGGCGGCTGGGAGGGAGGGCGCGCCGGCTGGCTGCGGCCCCCGCGTCGCGGGGGCTTCCCGGACGATCGGTGCCGGTACGGGCCGGTCCGCCAACTCGCCTTGCCGCTGCGCGACAAGGCTCAGACATGCGGACCTGAAGGCCTGCGGCCTTCGCCCGTACCGGCACCGATCGCCCGGCTTGCCAGAAGGCGCGCCCTCCCTCCCAGTCGCCCCCGGCCCTCCGTGAATGCTCGACACGGCTCGCGCTGCGCGCGTCGCGGGGGGAGCGGAACGCGCAGCGCTCCCGGCTGCCGTCGAACTGGCGCTGCTCCACCATCCCTCACGCCCTCCGCCCAAGCCCCAACCCCCTCAGCAAGGCACGGGGGGCGCCGAGGGTGGGGCGCGGGGTGGCGGCGCCTTCTGGCAAGCCTCGCGGCGGGCGGAGCGACGGGAGAGCGGCACAGCCGCTCAGGCCCGCATGTCTGAGCCTTGTCGCGCAGCGGCAAGGCGAGTTGGCGGGCCGGCCCGTCGCTCCGCCCGTCGCGAGGGAACCCGCCCGCGACGCGGGCGGGCGCAGCCAGCCGGCGCCGCCACCCCGCGCCCCACCCTCGGCGCAAGAGCGCAGCCCGCCACCCCCGCCGCCTATAATCCGCCCCCATCCCAAACCCGCATTCCTGCCGCAGCTTTCACATCGCGGCAGACCGCGCGACACCGCCCTTCCTCCCGGTCCAGAAGCCCGCCATGTCCTACTTCAAGCGCCACATGTTCATCTGCACCAACCAGCGCGACAAAGGCGAAGCCTGCTGCGCCGCGCACGACGCGCAGGCCATGGTCGATCACGCCAAGAAGCGCGTGAAGGCGGCCGGCGTCGGCGGCGAGGGCGGCGTGCGGGTGCAGAAGGCCGGCTGCCTCGGCCGCTGCGACGACGGCCCAGTCGCGGTCGTCTATCCCGAAGGCACCTGGTACACCTTCATCGACAAGACCGACATCGACGAGATCGTCGACAGCCATCTCGTCGGCGGCACGCCGGTCGATCGCCTCAAGGTGTAAGCGATGGCGAGCACGGTCGAATTCATCGACGGCGCGGCCGGCCCGATCGAGGTCGCGCTCGACACGCCCGACGCCGAGCGCTTCGCCACGCCGCGCGGCTTCGCGCTCGTGGGCCATCCGCATCCGCTGTTCGGCGGCACCAACACCAACAAGGTCGTGATGACGATCGCGCGGGCGCTGGTGCAGCTCGGCTTCATCGTCGCGCGGCCCAACTTCCGCGGCGTCGGCAAGACGGCCGGCGAACATGACGCCGGCAAGGGCGAAGCCGACGACAACACGCTCGTCGCGCGCACGCTCATCGCCCGCTTCCAGCCCGCGAGCGTCGTGCTCGGCGGCTTCTCGTTCGGCTCGTTCGTCACGACGCATGTGGCGCAGCGCCTCGCGGATGACGGTGTCGCCATCGAGAAGCTCGTGCTCGCCGGCACCGCCACCAGCCGCTGGAACGTGCTGCCCGTGCCCGCCGGCTCGCTCGTCGTGCACGGCGAGCTGGACGACACCGTGCCGCTGTCGTCGGTGCTCGACTGGGCCCGGCCGCAGGACCTGCCGGTCGTGGTCGTGCCCGGCGCCGACCATTTCTTCCACCGCAAGCTCGTGCCGCTCAAGCACCTCGTGCTCGACGCGCTCGCGCCGCGCATCCTCCCGGCCGACGAGGCCGGCGACGACGCGGCCTGACGATCCGGGCCGCGCCGCCCGGCCTCTTGCCGAAATGCGCCGCGCCCCGATTTCCGGTCCGGCCGGGCATCCCGCCCCGACAGCCCCGATCACCGCCAACCGCCCCGCCCGACGCGCGGGGCCGCTTCACCCGCCGCCCGTGCCGCCAGCGCGCCGGGCCGCCCTCCAAGACGAAGGTTCCGCCATGCATCACCGCTTCACCGCCCGCCTGCGCGCCGTCGCGCTCGCGACCGCCGCCGCCCTGATCGCCGCCGCTGCGCCCGCCGCCGCCCAGGTGCCGCCGCCCGTCGTGGCCGCGCGCAGCTGGCTCGTGCTCGACGTCAACAGCGCCCAGATCCTCGCCATGAACGAGGCCGACACCCGCACCGACCCGGCCTCGCTCACCAAGCTCATGACCGCCTACCTCGTGTTCAACGCGATCAAGGCCGGCAGCCTGCACCTGACCGACATGGTCCTGATCAGCGAGCGCGCCTGGAAGAGCGGCGGCAACAAGGAGTCGAGCCGCATGTTCGTCGAGGTGGGCAAGCAGGTGAGCGTGGACGACCTGCTGCACGGGATGATCATCCAGTCGGGCAACGACGCGACCATCGCGCTGGCCGAGCGCGTCGGCGGCACCGAGGAGCAGTTCGCCGACCTCATGAACCGCAAGGCGGCCGAGTTCGGCATGAAGAACTCGCACTTCAGCAACTCGCACGGCCTGAGCGACCCCAACCACTACTCGACCGCGCGCGACCTCGCGATCCTGGCCCAGCGTCTCGTCACCGACTTCCCCGAGTACCTGAGCTACTACTCGACCAAGGAGTACACCTACAACGGCATCAAGCAGGAGAACCGCAACCGCCTGCTCTGGCTCGACCCGTCGGTGGACGGCCTCAAGACCGGCTACACCGATCTGGCCGGCTGGTGCCTGATCGCCACTGCGCGCCGGCCCTTCCCGGCCGCGCCCGCCGCCGGCGCGGCGCCCGCCGACGGCCAGCCCCAGGCCGGCACGCCCGACGGCAACCGCCGCATCATCTCGGTGGTGGTGGGCGCGCAGAACGCCGCCGGCCGGGTGCAGGAATCGCAGAAGCTGCTCAACTACGCCTTCCAGAGCTATGACGACGTGCGTCTCTACGCCAAGGGCGCGACGGTGCAGACGATCCCGGTGTTCAAGGGCACGGCCGACACCGTGACGGCCGGCGTCGCGCGCGAGCTGGTGGTGAGCGTGCCGCGCGGCCAGGGCGAGAAGATCAAGGCGGCCGTCGAACGCAGCGAACGCCTCATCGCGCCGATCCAGGCCGGCCAGCAGGTCGGCACGATCAAGCTCACGCTCGACGGCAAGCCGGTGGGCGAGGTGCCGCTGGTGGCGCTCGGCAGCGTCAACAAGGCCGGCTTCATCGGCAGCACGATCGACGCCGTGCGCATGATGTTCAAGTGACTCCGGGAGGAACCATGGCCGAACCGCAGAACCTCGACAGCCTGATCGAATACCCGGTCGACTTCCCCATCAAGATCATGGGCAAGCGCCACGACGACTTCGCCAACACGATGGTGACGATCGTCCTGCGCCACGCGCCCGACTGGGACTCGGCCACGCTGGAGATGCGTCCGAGCAAGAGCGGCAGTTACCTGAGCCTCACCGCCACCATCCGCGCGGTGAACCGCCAGCAGCTCGACGCGCTGTACACCGAGCTGTCGGGGCATCCGATGGTGTCGGTGGTGCTGTGAGCGCGCTGCCCGAGGCGGGCTCGGCGACGATCGCAACCGACGCGCTCGCGGCCGGAAACCCGCCGCCCGCGAAGCGCGTCGCGCCCTTCGCGCCGGTGGTGCGCCGGCTGGGCCGCGTGCCCTATGAGCCGACCGTCGAGGCGATGCGCGAACTCACCGCCGCCCGCACGCCCGACACGCCCGACGAGGTCTGGGTGCTGGAGCACGAGCCGGTCTACACGCTGGGCCAGGCCGGCAAGCCCGAGCACCTGCTGCGTGCCAACGGCATCCCGATGGTGCAGACCGATCGCGGCGGGCAGATCACCTATCACGGCCCCGGCCAGGTGATCGTCTATCTGATGGTCGACCTGCGCCGGCGCGGCTACCTCGTGAAGGAGGCGGTGCAGCGCATCGAGCAGGCCGTCATCGACACGCTGGCGCGCCACGGCATCGCGGCCGACCGCAAGGCCGGCGCGCCCGGCGTGTACCTGCTCGAACCCGGCCCGGACGGCAGGCGCCAGCCCGGCGCCAAGATCGCCGCGCTCGGCCTGCGGGTGCGCAACGGCTGCACTTATCACGGCGTCGCGCTCAACGTCGCGATGGACCTCGCTCCCTTCGCCGACATCAATCCCTGCGGCTACGCCGGACTGGAGACGACCGACATGGCGCATGCCGGCGTCGCGCTGGCCTGGGACACGGCGGCCACCGGACTGGCCGACGAGTTGCTTCGGCAGATCGGCCGGCCGGCCTGAAATCGGGGCGGGCGCCGGCGGACGGGGCCGATAGCGTCGGCGGTCCGCACGCCTGCATCCACCCCGGTTCCGCCCCGCCCGCGCTGATGCCGCGCCGCACCGAATGACGCAATTCGAGCGTTCCGGCGCCACGCGCGCATGCCAGCATCGCCGGCATTCCGTCGCCAGCCCCGGCCGCCCGCGCCGCTCCGAGAACACCTCCGATGACCGATTCCCTCCGCGCCACCCCGCCTGCCCGCCGGCTCGGCGACCACCTCGCCTTCGCCACCGCGCTCGCGCTCACGCTCGTCATGGCTTGGGCGGCGGCGGACTCGAAGGCGAGCTACGTGTTTCCGCTGAGGCTGCATGTGCAGATGCACTTCCTCACCTTCGCGCTGTTCGGCGCCGTGTGGGCGCGCGGACTGCCGCGCGTGAACGTGCTGTGGATCGTGGGGGCGATCTGGGCCTTCGGCTTCGCGCACGAGGGCTGGCAGATCATCGGTCACCGCCACGGCTTCGAGACGCATGACGCGATCATCGACGGCCTCGGCGGCACGGCGGGCGCGCTGCTGATGCGGCTCGCGACCTCGGTATCGCTGCTGCTGCCACGCGGCAATTCGGGCGCGGCGGGCTGAGGGGCGGCTGGGTCGACGTGGCGCCGCCCCTCAGCCCGCACGCGCGGCGGTCTCGGATCGGGCCGGCGCCCCACCCTGCCGCCGACCGGGCCACGCGCAGTGCCCGCCACCCCCTGTGGCACACTCCCACGCCCCATTCCGGCCGTCCCGCCACACCTTCGAGCGGGCCTCGTCGCGTGTCTCGAAGCGAGTCCAAATGACCAGCCAAGCCCCCGAAGCCGCCACCCCCGGCACTCCCGTCGCAGGCGCCACCAGCGCCGAGCGCACCGTCCGCGAAGCCCAGCCGCGCGAGTCCTACGACCCGACCGCCAAGCAGAAGGCCGAAGCCAAGACCGCCCGCATCCCCATCAAGATCGCCCCGCACGAAATCCTCCGGAAGCCGGAATGGATCCGCGTGAAGGCCGGCTCGTCGAGCGGCCGCTTCATGGAGATCAAGGACATCCTGCGCAGCAACAAGCTCGTCACCGTCTGCGAGGAAGCCTCCTGCCCCAACATCGGCGAATGCTTCGGCAAGGGCACGGCCACCTTCATGATCATGGGCGACAAGTGCACGCGCCGCTGCCCGTTCTGCGACGTGGGCCATGGCCGCCCCGACCCGCTCGACACCGAGGAGCCCGCGCGCCTCGCCAGGACGATCGCCGACCTGCGCCTGCGCTACGTCGTCATCACCAGCGTCGACCGCGATGACCTGCGCGACGGCGGCGCCCAGCACTTCGTCGATTGCATCACCGAGACGCGCAAGCTCTCGCCCGCGACGCAGATCGAGGTGCTCGTGCCCGACTTCCGCGGCCGTCTCGACAAGGCGCTCGACTGCTTCGCGGCCGGCCTGCCCGACGTGATGAACCACAACCTCGAAACCGTGCCGCGTCTGTACAAGGAAGCGCGTCCGGGCGCCGACTACGCCCACTCGCTCAAGCTGCTCAAGGACTTCAAGGCGCGCCATCCGGCGGTCGCCACCAAGAGCGGCCTGATGGTCGGCCTGGGCGAGACGGATGACGAAATCCTCGACGTCATGCGCGACATGCGCGCGCACGACATCGACATGCTCACCATCGGCCAGTACCTCGCGCCCTCGGGCCATCACCTGCCGGTGCGCCGCTATGTGCATCCGGACGTGTTCGCGATGTTCGAGGCGAAGGCGATGGAGATGGGCTTCAGCCACGCGGCCGTCGGCGCGATGGTGCGGTCGAGCTATCACGCCGACCAGCAGGCGCACGCGGCGGGCTTCGCCGAGTGATGCCGGCAGGGGCACCGGTCGGCGCTCCTTCGGCACGACGCGGCGCCCGCGCCTGAGCCTGCCGCCGCCGAGGTGCTGACGCCCCTCGGGGCGCGCACTCCGCCCCCGCTCCGTCCGGCGGGTCGCAACACATTCCTGCATCCGCCATCGCGCGGGCCGGCTAGGCTCGCGGCTCCTCACCTCCCGGAGCCGAACGATGAGCGACACCGCCTTCCCTCTCGCACCGAGCCGCACCGCGCGGCGCCGCTGGCTGCGCGCCGGCATCGCGGTGGCGGGCGTGGGCGTGGCGGGCTTCGTCGGACTCAAGCTGCTGCGGCGCGGCCGGCGCTATGTGCCGCCCGAGGTGGCGGCGCCGGAACTGGGCGGCACCGATCTGGCGAGTGGCGCGGCCTTCGACCTCGCCACGCTGCGCGGCAACGTGGTGCTGGTCGAGTTCTGGGCGACTTGGTGCGGCTACTGCCTGCGCAACCTGCCCGAGGTCGAGCGTTTCGCGGCCGAGTACCGCGACCGGGGTCTGCGCGTGGTGGGCATGTCGATCGACGAGGACGCGGGCGCGCTCAAGGACTTCATCGCGCGCCGCCCGCCGCACTGGCCGGTACTGCGCCAGGCCGATGCCCGAGGCAATTTCGCGCCGGTGAAGACCGTGCCGAGCTTCTACGTGGTGGACCGCGAAGGGCACACCGTGCTGCGCTGGCAGGGCGAGCTGGAAGGCGAGATGCGCGACCGCGTGGCCGCGCTGTTCAAGGCCTGACGGCGGCTCAGGCCGCCGCCAGTTCCGCCGCGACCGTCTTCTCGAACTGCGCCCAGTCGGGCTCGCCCACGTAGCGCTGGACGATGGCGCCGCGCTTGTCGAGCAGGAAGCTCGTGGGCGTCGCGCGGATGCCGTCGAAGGCCTTGGCAATCGCGCCGTCGAGGTCGATCGCGACCTTGAACGGCAGCGCGCGCTCCTGCGCGAAGTTGGCGACGTAATCGGGCCGGTCATAGCTCATCGCCACCGCCACCGTCTCGTAGCCCTGGCCGGCCAGACGCTTGTGCGCCTCGGCCAGCGCCGGCATTTCGTGCACGCAGGTCGTGCAGGACGTGGCCCAGAAATTCACCAGCACGACCTTGCCGCGCAGGTCGGACAGCTTGAGCGACTCGCCCGCGAGCGTGCGCAGCGCGACGTCCGGCACCTGGGTGCGACCGGCGCCGAGCAGCGTCCAGCCGCCGGCCGCGACGGCCACCGCCGCCGCGCCGCCGCCGATGAGCAGACCGCGCCGTGCGGCCGACGGCGCGCCGCCGGTGGCACCGGACGACGAAGAAGCGACGGGGGATGGCGAAGACGGATTCTGGGCAGTCATGATGGCGGCTCGACGGCGGGGCAGCGGAAGCCGCCGATTATAGGAAGCACCGGTACTCGCCGCTTTCGGCCGGCTTGCCGCGCTGCGCTGGTGGGGTCTGAGCGACCGGCGGCGCGATTCGGCATGACAGGACCGAGCCGCATCACCGCCACGTTCCGTCCGGCCCGACGCTCCGCCGCGCCAGCCCGCTCAGGACGGGGCCACCGTCCGGCGCCAGCGCGCCCCGGCCCGGTCACCGAGCCGGCGCAGCAGCGCCAGTGGCGCGACCGCGTCGAGCAGGCGTTGCAGTCCGCCCGCCGGCACCGCGCCCCCCACGGCCGGAAATTCGGCCGCGGCCGCCACCGGATGCGCCAGCAGCTCGACGCGGGCATCGCTCCAGGCCTCGACCACGAACGGGCCCGCGCCACTCGCACGCAGGCACATGCCGGCATCGAGCACGTGATCGCCGCTGGCCGAGCCGGTCTCGGTAATCCAGACCCGCCCTCGCCGCACGCACAGCACGCTGCCGCGCGCCGCCTCCAGTGTCACTGCCGAACCCGCGTCGAGCGCGAGCGCCCCATCCTGCTTCGCCGTCATGGCCCTCTCCCCGACATGCGGCCTCGCATGCATGCATCGCATGCATCATGAGAATGCGTGCGGGCCATGCGACAGCGCCACGCGGTTCGCTGGCGGCCCATCCGTCGGCGCCTGCGTGGAAAAACATGTCGATGGAACCAGTGTGGCGAGCCTGCTCCCCGACCGACAAACGAAATCCCTGCGCATAATGCATGCACAGATCGCATTCATAGCGCATGAGCGGCCCGCCCCCGCGTCCGCCCCCCTTGCGGCACGGATGCCGGGCGGGCCGGCAGGCGCGTTCGCACGGCCCCCAACGGAGACGACCATGGCCCGCCGCACCCGCCCGATCAGCCTCGCCAACCTGCGCGGCTTCGAGGCCGCCGCCCGCCTGCTGAGCTTCACGCTCGCGGGCGAAGAGCTGCATCTGACGCAATCGTCGATGTCGCGCCAGATCCAGGCGCTGGAGGAGGAGATCGGCCGGCCGCTGTTCGTGCGCCGCGTGCGCGAGCTGGAGCTGACGCTCGCCGGCCAGAAGCTGCATCGCGTGGTGCGCGCCGCGCTCGGCGAGCTTGACCGCTGCGTGGCCGAGATCCGCGGCGAGGCCGAGCGCCAGCGCGTCTCGCTCACGACCTGGCCATCGTTCGCGTCGCTGTGGCTGGTGCCGAGACTGAGCGCCTTCGCGCGGCTGCATCCGGGCATCGACCTGCGCATCGACTCGGGCGACAGCGTGCTCGACATGGTGGCCGAGGAGCTGGACCTGGCGATCCGCTACTGCCGCGACGACCAGGCGCCGCGCAACGCGATCCGCCTGCTCGACGAGGAGCTGACGCCCGCGATCTCGCCGGCGCTGCTGGAGCGCGTGGGCGGCCTTGCCACGCCGGCCGACCTCGCGCGCTGCACCCTGCTCGTGCTCGACGACGGCTTCCAGTCGTCGGTCGAGAACGCCTGGGAGCGCTGGCTCGAACTCGCGGGCGTGCCGGCGCTGCAACCGGCCGGGCGGCTGCTGTTCAACTTCGTCGATCAGTCGATGGTGGCGGCGGTGCGCGGTCAGGGTGTGGTGCTGGGCAAGAGCCAGTTCCTGCGCGATTACGTCGAGCGCGGCGAGCTGCTCATGCCCTTTGCCGATGTGAGGCTGCCGTCACGCTACGGCGTGTACCTCGTGGTGTCGGACCTCGCGCGCGAGGGGCCGGCGGCGTTGTTCACCGACTGGCTGCTGGCCGAGGCGGGCGCCGAACGCGGGGGCTGAAACAGGCGACCCGGCAGCGGCGCGCGCCTCGGGGGCGGTCGCAGGCCGTGCCGCCTCCGGCTGGCACCGATCGCACGGGGCGGGGCGCCCGTCCGACCGTGACGACGCCGGGCGTCCAGCCGACCGTCAGAACAGCTCCATCTCCGCCCGCGCCGTCTTGGGGACGATCAGGCCCTGGCTCACCAGGTGCTCGTAGCCGCAGACGCGGTTGCGGCCGTTTTCCTTCGCGTAGTAGAGCGCGGTATCGGCACGCTCGATCGCGTTGGCGGGCAGGTCGCCGGGCAGCACGGTGGTGAAGCCGAGGCTGATCGTGACCCGACCGACCTGCGGGAAGGCATGGGCCTCCACGCGGTGGCGCAGCCGCTCGAAGGCGGACTCGGCCGCGTCGGCCGTGGCGCGGTCGAGCGTGACGATGAATTCCTCGCCGCCGAAGCGGTAGAGCTTGTCGCCGCCGCGGAAGTTCTCGCGCATCAGGCGCGCGAGCAGCAGCAGCACCTCGTCGCCGAACAGATGGCCGAAGTTGTCGTTGATCGACTTGAAGCGGTCGATGTCGGCGATCGCGAACCACGGCGCCTCGCCCTCGGCACGGCTGACGCGCGTGACGAGCTTGTTGAAGCGGCCGTCGAAGGTCTTGCGGTTGAGCAGTCCGGTGAGAGTGTCGTGCTCGGAGTAGTCGAGGATGGCGAGGTGGTTGCGCAGGATGCGCAGCACGCCCAGCGCCATGCGCTGCTCGCGCGGGCTCATCGAGTCACGCGTCAGCACCTCCATCACCGCGATTACCTCGCGGTCGGAGGCAAGCGGAAACAGCGCGCGATGGCGGCCGTCGGCGGCACTGCCGCGCACTGCCGCCTGCTGGTTCACGCAGCGCTCGACGAGCGGATCGTCGACGACGCGCGGCAGGGTCTCGCGCAGGTTGCGGTTGAGCTGGACGGTGGCGAGCGGCGACTGGTAGCCGGCGCCGAACACGGCGCGCGGCATCAGCCGGCGCTCGCGCGCGTCGTCCTCGAACAGGCGGAACAGGGTGAGGGCGTCAGGGTCGAGGCATTCGAACAATGCCTGGGCGACGGCAAGATCGATCGCATCGCGATCGCGCTCCCCAGTCACATCCGCCACGTAATCGATGATCTTGTCCATTGCTCCAGCCCCGCCAGACCATCGCCGGGAGGCCACTCGTCCACAGTGACAGGAATGCTAGGCGGCCATCGGGAGGACAAATCTCACGAAATGGCGGGAAAAGGCGGGCCAGCCCGCGACGCGAATCGCCTCAGCCCAAACACCCGTCGGCGACAGGGTCGGCGGGGCAGGGATCGAGCCCGACAGTGACAGTCGTACCCGCGCCTTCCTCGCTCTCGACGGTGAGCGCGCCGCCCATCATCTCGACCAGCTTGCGCGACAGCGCCAGACCGATGCCGGCACCGTCGATGCCGGAACGCTCGCGCCCGAGCCGGTTGAAGGGCTCGAACAGCTCGCCCATGCGGCCGGCCGGAATGCCGATGCCGGTGTCGGCGATGACCAGATCCAGCCGGGGCGGATCGCCCGCGCCGGCCACCGTCACCCGCACGCGTCCGCCGGGCCGGTTGTACTTGATCGCGTTGGTCAGCAGGTTGGCCAGCACCTGGAGCAGCCGGGTGCGATCGGCGCGCACCCGCGTCGCGCCGTGGATGCCAGTCTCGGCATGGCAGTCGACACCGTGATCGCGCGCGAGCCGCGCCACCAGTGCCAGCGCGTCGTCGATGACCGGACCGATCGCCACCGGCGCCAGCGTCACGTCGAACGCGCCGAGATCGGAGCGGGCCAGATCGAGCATCTCGCCGATCATCTCGTTGAGATGCTGCCCCGCCATCTCGATCGCCTTGGCGTACTCGATCTGATGCTCGGCCAGCGCCGGCGTGTCCTCCATGCGCAGCAGCGAGGCGAAGCCGATGATCGCGTTGAGCGGCGTGCGCAGTTCATGGCTCATGCGCGACAGGAAGCGCGAGCGCGCCTCGTTGGCCGCCACCGCCGCCGAAGACGCGAGCCGCGCCGCCTCCAGCGCGCGCCGCTCCGAGATGTCGCGCACGATCGCCGTCATGAGCCGGCGCCCGCCCACATCGGCGAGCGAGATCGAGCCTTCGATGGGAAATTCGCTGCCGTCGGCGCGGCAGGCGACCAGTTCGCGCGCCGGCCGCATCGCGCGGGTGCCGGCGCCCTCGCGCGTGAAGTCCTCGACATGGCCGCGATGCGCCTCGCGCAGCCGCGCCGGCAGGAAGCGCCCGAGCGGCTGGCCGATGGCCTCGGCTGCCGCGCAGCCGAACATGCGCTCGGCCGCATGGTTGAACACGAGGATGTGCTGGGCCTCGTCGATGACGAGGATCGCGTCGCTCGCGCAGCCGACCACGGCGCGGAGCAGTTCGCTCGCGAAGCGTCCGTCGGCGAAGGCGGTCATCGCGGCCGGCCCGCGCTGCCGGCCCTGGCCGGCGACGGTGTCCGGGCCGGCTGACCGGGTGAGAAGGGAAGGTCCGACGTTCTGCTGCGCATGTTCTGTGTCTCGGCCAGGCCGCTGCCGTGCCACGGCTTGTCATCGCCATTGGGTGCACGGAATGCCCGTACCGTAGTGCATCGAACCTCGATCGATGGGCGGAACAGCGCAGTTGCATGGGGGCTTTTCCGTTCCCGTGGCGGCACCCGGCGCGGGCGGGCCGCGCCGGCGCGCGCCGTCAGGCCTTGTGATAGACCTCGGCGCCCTTCTTCACGAACTCGATCGACTTCTGCTCCATGCCCTTGGCCAGCGCCGCCTCGTCGGCCGCGATGCCCTGCTCGGCCGCGAAGTCGCGCACGTCCTGGGTGATCTTCATCGAGCAGAAGTGCGGGCCGCACATCGAGCAGAAGTGGGCGGTCTTCATCGAGTCCTTGGGCAGGGTCTCGTCGTGGAAGTCCTTGGCGGTATCCGGATCGAAGCCGAGGTTGAACTGGTCTTCCCAGCGGAACTCGAAGCGCGCCTTGCTCAGAGCGTTGTCGCGGATCTGGGCGCCCGGATGGCCCTTGGCCAGATCGGCCGCGTGGGCGGCGATCTTGTAGGCCATGATCCCGTCCTTCACGTCCTTCTTGTTCGGTAGGCCGAGGTGCTCCTTGGGCGTGACGTAGCAGAGCATCGCGGTGCCGTACCAGCCGATCTGCGCCGCGCCGATGGCCGAGGTGATGTGGTCGTAGCCCGGTGCGATGTCGGTGGTGAGCGGTCCCAGCGTGTAGAACGGCGCCTCGTGGCAGTCCTTCAGCTGGATGTCCATGTTCTCCTTGATGAGCTGCATGGGCACATGGCCGGGGCCTTCGATCATCACCTGCACGTCGTGCTTCCAGGCCACCTGCGTGAGTTCGCCGAGGGTGCGCAGCTCGGCGAGCTGGGCCTCGTCGTTGGCGTCCCAGATCGAGCCGGGGCGCAGGCCGTCGCCGAGGCTAAAGGCCACGTCATAGGCCTTCATGATTTCGCAGATGTCCTCGAAGTGCGTGTAGAGGAAGCTTTCCTTGTGATGCGCGAGGCACCACTTGGCCATGATCGAGCCGCCCCGGCTGACGATGCCGGTCATGCGGTTGGCCGTGAGCGGGATGTGCGCGAGGCGGATGCCGGCGTGGATGGTGAAGTAGTCCACGCCCTGCTCGGCCTGCTCGATCAGCGTGTCGCGGAAGATCTCCCAGGTCAGTTCCTCGGCCTTGCCGTCCACCTTCTCCAGCGCCTGATAGATGGGCACCGTGCCGATCGGCACCGGCGAGTTGCGCACGATCCATTCGCGCGTCTCGTGGATGTGCTTGCCGGTCGACAGGTCCATGACCGTGTCGCCGCCCCAGCGGATCGACCAGGTCATCTTCTCGACCTCCTCGCCGATGCCCGAGCTGACCGCCGAGTTGCCGATGTTGGCGTTGATCTTCACCAGGAAGTTGCGGCCGATGATCATCGGCTCGGTTTCCGGGTGGTTGATGTTGGCGGGGATGATCGCGCGGCCGCGCGCCACCTCGTCGCGCACGAATTCAGGCGTGATCTCGTCGGGGATGTTCGCGCCGAAGCTCTGGCCCGGATGCTGGCGGCCGATCAGCCGCGCGAGCTTTTCGCCCGTCGGGCCGCCGGCGCGCAGGCCTTCGAGATATTCCTTGCGGCGCTGGTTCTCGCGGATGGCGATGTATTCCATCTCGGGCGTCACGATGCCGCGACGCGCGTAGTGCATCTGCGTGACGTTGGCGCCGGCCTTGGCGCGGCGCGGCGCGCGCTTGAGGTTGAAGCGCAGCTCGGCCAGCTTGGGGTCGGCGAGGCGGCCCTGGCCGTATTCGGACGTCGGGCCGGCGAGCACTTCGGTGTCGCCGCGCTCCTCGATCCAGGCCGCGCGCAACGGCGCGAGGCCGGAGCGGATGTCGATCTTCACGTCCGGATCGGTGTAGGGGCCGGAGGTGTCGTAGACGTAGATCGGCGGATTCTTCTCGACGCCGGTCGCCGTGCGGGTGTCGCCCTGGGTGATCTCGCGCATCGGCACGCGGATGTCGGCACGCGAGCCTTCGACATAGATCTTGCGCGAGTTGGGCAGCGGCTTGACCGCCGCGTCATCGACCTGGGCGGTCGCGGCGAGGAATTGCGGGTTGGCGTTCATGGGGACTCCGTTCGTCGGTTGCCACGGCGGGGAGGACGGGCGGGACGAAGGAGCCGGGGCCGGCGGCATCGCGCGCCTCGGCGCGGTGCGGGAATGGCGACCCCTGGCACGGCTCCCTACGTCGGCATTATCCGGACAGGTTCAAGGGACTCTCTCACCCGCCGGACAACTGCCGGCAGGACCCCCGCGTGCCCGGCCGACCATAGGCGAATTGCCCGGACGCTGCAAGCCGGAAGCGGCCCGAAGCAGCGCGGAACGGACGAGTCAGCCGACGCCCGCCGGCTGACCGAGCGGCCAGGCGCAAGCGCCGTCGCGGCCCGCGTCGCCTCGCTCGCCGAACGTTGTTTCCACGGGCTGATTGCGAGCAAATCACCCGTCTTCGCGCAAGGGGGGCTTTGCTAGAATCCGCCGCGTTTCAGAAAGGCGCCCCGGCATATCCAAGGCACGGTCGGCGCCGCCGCGATGCCTCCGAATTTCCCGGTCCTGCCGAGCGCCCGTCTTGCGGCGCCCACCCTTGAAACTCCAATCCCAATGACGACGACCTTCGACTTCGAACGCGCCCGGTTCAACATGATCGAGCAGCAGATCCGCCCCTGGGACGTGCTCGACCCCGCCGTGCTGGAACTGCTCTCCGTCGTGAAGCGCGAGGACTTCGTGCCGCCGGCCTATCGCAACGTGGCGCTGGCCGACATCGAGGTGCCGCTCAACGTCACGGGCGCGGCCAAGGGCGAGAAGATGCTTTTCCCGCGTGTCGAGGCACGCGTGCTCCAGGAACTCGGTCTCGGCGCCGACGAGACGGTGCTCGAGATCGGCACCGGCTCGGGCTACATGGCCGCGCTGCTCGCCGCCAAGTCGCGCCATGTCACGACGGTCGAGATCGACCCGGCGCTCGCGCGTTTCGCCGAAGGCAACCTGTCGCTCGCCGGCGTGCGCAACGCCAAGGTGGTGGTGGCCGACGGCGCGCGCGGCCTGCCCGAACTCGGCAGCTTCGACGTCATCGTCATCTCGGGCGGCCTGCCGATGCTGCCGGCGGCCTTCACCTCGCAGCTCAAGGTCGGCGGCCGGCTCATCGCCTTCGTCGGCGCGGGCATCGTGATGGAAGCCGTACTCGTCACCAAGACCGGCGAGCAGTCGGCCCAGCAGCGCAACCTGTTCGAGACCCGCGTGCAGATGCTGCGCAACGCCGAGACGCCCTCGACCTTCCGTTTCTGAAAACGCTTGCAGGAGATCGCCGTGAAGCAGATGCAACCCACCGAACTCGCGGCGCTCCTCGCTGACGCGAACGCCGAGCAACCCGTGCTGCTCGACGTGCGCGAGTCCTGGGAAGTCGAGCTGTGCCAGATCCCCGGCTCGATCTCGATCCCCATGAACACCATCCCCGCGCGCGCCGGCGAACTCGATCCCGACCAGGAGATCGTCTGCATCTGCCATCACGGCGGCCGCAGCGCGCAGGTGGCGTTCTGGCTCGAACGCAACGGCTTCACGCGCGTGATCAACCTCGCGGGCGGCGTGCATGAATGGGCGGCGCAGGTCGATCCGTCGATGCGCCGCTACTGAGCCGCTTCCCGCCAACAACAACCCTCTTCCCCCGTCGGAGCCCGGATGCGCCCGAGCCTGCAACTCCAGCCGGCGCGTGCGCGCCGTGCCCTGTCCATTTCCCCACGATCGGGTCCGGCAAGCGCCGCTCCGTTCGCATTGCAAAGTCTGGCTGGCGCCTCCTCAAGCCTCGCCAGCGCGCTGCGCGCGATCGGCGCGTTGCTGCTGCCGGTGGCGGCGCTGCTCGCGGCCGCGCCGGCCGGCGCGCAATCGTTGCGCGAGTTCTATGACTCGGCGCTCGCGAGCGATCCGGTGTATGCCGCCGCGCGCGCCCAGGCACAGTCGGTGCGCGAGCGCGAGCCCCAGGCCTTCGCCGCGCTGCTGCCGAATCTGGGCTTCACCGCCGGCATTCAGGCCTATTCGCTCGACGCCAACGTGCGCGGTCCGTCATCGCATTCCGACAGCACGCGCAACTGGACGCTCCAGCTCAGCCAGCCGCTGTTCCGCTGGCAGAACTACGTCGGCTGGCAGCAGGCCAAGCTGGCCGTGGCGGCGTCGGAGGCGACGCTGCTCCAGGCCCAGCAGGATCTGCGACTGCGGCTCACGCGCGCCTATCTCGACGTGCTGGCGGCGGAAGACACGGTCGCCTTCGTGCGCGCCAAGAAGGCCGCGATCGCCGAGCAGCTCGCCTCGGCCAAGCGCAATTTCGAGGTCGGCACCGCGACGATCACCGACACCAACGAAGCCCAGGCGCGCTACGACCTCGCGATCGCCGAGGAGCTGGGCGCCGAGAACGACGTGGCCACGCGCCGCACCGCGCTGCTCCAGGTGAGCGGCCGCCTTCCTGGCGAGCTGGTGCCGCTGCGCGCGCCGGTCACGTTGGCCGCGCCCGACCCGGCCAGCATCGACGACTGGGTCGCCGCCGCCGAGGCCGACAACCCGCAGGTACAGGCGGCCGGCATCAACGCCGAGATCGCCATGCGCGAGATCGAGCGCGCGCGCGCCGGCCATCTGCCGACGGTCGACGTGGTGGCCTCGCGCAACTACCAGTCCAACATCCAGACCTACGCGATCTCGGGCATTCCCAACACCAGCCTGCGCACCGACAGCATCGGCCTGCAACTGAGCGTGCCGCTGTTCGCGGGCGGCGGCACCCAGGCGCGCGTGCGCGAAACCGTCTCGCTCGACGAACAGGCGCGCCAGAACACCGAGAACGCGCGTCGTCAGGCGGCGCAGACCGCGCGCCAGACCTATCTGGGCGTGACCACCGGACTCGCCCAGGTGCGCGCGCTCGAAACGGCCGAGAAGTCGAGTCAGTCGGCGCTCGACTCGAACCTGCTCGGCTACAAGGTGGGCGTGCGCGTGAACATCGATGTGCTCAACGCGCAGCAGCAGCTGTTCTCGACCCGGCGCGACCTGGCCAAGGCGCGTTATGACGCGATCTACACCGGCCTCCAGCTCAAGGCGGCGGCCGGTCGGCTGGGCGATGACGAGCTGGTCGCCACCGACGGATTGTTCGGCCGCTGAGCCGCGCGGGCTTGCTCAGTCGCCGAGCAGCCCGCGCAGCGCCTCGACATTGCGCGCGGTCGCGCCGCGATGGCGGGCGCTGAACTCGCTCGCCGCGCCGGCCATCACGGCGCGGCGAGCCGGCTCGGCGGCGATCGACAGCAGTTCGGTCCAGACGCCGGCGGCGTCCTCGCGGCGCACCAGCGCGCCGGCCTCCAGCGCCAGCCTCGACGCCTCGGCAAAGTTGAAATGGCTCGGCCCGGTCACGACCGGGCAGCCGCAGGCGCAGGCCTCGATCATGTTCTGCCCGCCCAGCGGCAGCAGGCTGCCGCCGACGAAGGCGACATCGGCCATGGCGTAGTACGCGGCCAGCTCACCCATCGAATCGCCGATCCATACATCGAGCGCGTCCTCCTGCACCAGCCTTGACGCGGCACCCGGCGCCGCCCGACCGAGCGCGACGACGCCCCCCATCGCTGCGCCACCGCCCGACGCCACGACATCCCCCGCCGCCGCACCGCCGCCCGGCGCCGACTCGCTGCGGCGCGCCGTGCGCAGGCCGCGCGCCACCGCCATCTGCGTCACCTCGGCGAAGCGCTGCGGATGACGCGGCACGATCACCACTAGCGCGCCGCCCCGATCTGCCGGCATCGCGTCGAGCAGCAGCGCCTCCTCCGACCGGCCGCCGTGCTCGCGCGTGGATGCGAGCAGGATCACGCGCCGTCCACCCGCCGCTGCCCGCCATTCGTGGCCGAGCGCGATCGCGGTCGGCTCGGGCGCGAGGTCGTACTTGAGGTTGCCGCACACGACCAGCCGGCGCGCGCCGAAGCCGCGCATGCGTGAGGCGTCGGCCTCGGTCTGCACCGTTGCGAGCGCGACCGCGCGCACCGCCGGCCCGAGCAGCGCCGCGAAGCGCCGTCCGCGCCGCGCGCTGCGCTCCGACAGCCGGCCGTTGACGAGCGCGACCGCCACGCCGCGTGCCGCCGACAGGCGGATGAGGTTGGGCCAGATCTCGGTTTCCATCAGCAGGCAGGCGCGCGGCCGGAAGGCGTCGAGAAAGCCACGCACCGCGAAGCCGATGTCATACGGCGCGAACACCGATTCCAGCCGGCCCGCATCGATCAGCCGCGCGAACACCTGCCGCGCCGCCGCGCGTCCGGCCGGCGTCATGTGCGTGAGCACGAACACGGCCTCGGGCCACTCGGCTGCAAGCGCTTCCACGAGTGGCGCGACGGCACGCGTCTCGCCCACCGACACCGCGTGCACCCAGATGCGCATCGCCTCGGGCCGGCGCGCATGGCGCCCGAGCCGCTCGCCGCGATGCTCGGCGTATCCCGGCTCGCGGCGCGCCCGCCACGCCAGCCGCGCGAAGGCGAGCGGCAACGCGATCCACCACAGCAGCGCGTAGAGCAGCGCCATCGCGCGCTCTGCCGGCGTCAGACCGGACGGAGCCTCCGGCGCGGCATTGACAGCGCTTGCAAGCCCCGGCGCCGGGCTGTGCGCCGACGGTGCATCCGCGCCCTGCGGACGCGCATCCGGGCGGGGAGTTTTCCTGCTCATGCGCGCGCCAGTTCCTGCACCGCGCCGAGCACTTCGTCCACGGCGGGCGGGCGGCCCTCGTCGCCGAGGCAGCGGTGCGGCGTGTCGGCGACGATGCCCACATGCGTCGGCGAGGTCGCCACGTAGATCGCGACGACCGGCGCCCCGACCGCCGCCGCCAGAAAGCTCAAGCCCGTGTCCACGCCCACCACGCAGCTCGCGCCCGCGAGCACGCCGGCCCATTCGACCAGGCCGAGCGCGCGCGGCGCCACCACCGCGCCGTCGATGCCGGCCGCGATGCGCGTGGCGCGCTCGCGCTCGGCCGCGTTGCCCCAGGCCAGACCGACGCAACGGTCGGCCGCCACCTGCCGCGCCAGCAGTTCATGCCAGCGCGCCTCGGGCCAGAGCTTTTCGTCGCGCGCGGTGGCGGTGAGCGCGATCACGAAGGGCGCGTCGCCGGGCAGCCAGTCGGGTCGCAGCGGGCGTGGCGCGAGGCCGTAGCCGGGCGCCCCTTCGGGCGTGTAGCCGAGCGCCCAGCCCGCGAGCGCGCGATAGCGCCGCGTGGCCGGCTGGCTGAAGTACGGTCCGTTGGCGAAACGCCGGTCGTAGAACAGCGCCGCCATCGGCTCGCGCGCCGATTCGCGCGCATAGCCGACGTGCTCGCCGCGCACCGCGCGCGCGACGAGCGCGCTCTTGACGTTGCCTTGGGAGTCGATCACGAGGTCGTACTCGCTCGCGCGCAGGCGGCGCCACAGGGCGCTCGCCTCGGCCCGCGTCGTGGCGGACAGCGGCGCCTTGCGCCAGCGCCGCAGCGCGATCGGAATCACCTGCCCCAGCCCCGGATGCAGCCCGAGCAGGCCGGCGTACGCCTCCTCGACGATCCAGTCGATGCGCGCGGCGGGATGCGCGCGCAGGATGTCGTTCACGACAGGCAGGTTGTGAATCACGTCGCCCATCGAACTGATCTTGACCAGAAGAACCCGCATTGCCCTGCCCGTGCTGATGTCGGCGGCCCTGTCGCGCGGCGGCTGGAAACTGTCCGCGCCATCTGTCGGCGCGCATCCCGCGACCGTCGCTGCCGCAAAGGGGGGCGAGCTTACAGGCCCGTCGCATCCTGTACACACGGCTGCCGTCTCAGGCGCGAAAACTGCTCGGGCTGGCGGGGCAGGCGCATGGCGGAGCGTGTCGCGGCGCAAGCCTTGCGCTCGCTGTCTGTTCGGGCGCGCCGCCTTCAAGTACCTTGCGGTCCGCTGCGACGCAACAGACGACGCCTCTCCTCGATCCACAAGATTCACCGGCGCGCGGCGCGCGCCACCCGCCGACTTTCTCACTCAGGAACATCAGGAATCCCCATGACCCAAGTCCGCAAAGCCGTCTTTCCTGTCGCCGGCCTCGGCACGCGCTCGCTGCCGGCCACCAAGGCGATCCCGAAGGAAATGCTGACCGTGGTGGACAAGCCCCTCATCCAGTACGCGGTCGAAGAAGCCGTGGCCGCCGGCATCACCGACATGATCTTCATCACCAGCCGCACCAAGCGCGCGCTGGAAGACCATTTCGACAAGTCGCCCGAACTCGAAGCCGAACTCGAAGCGCGCGGCAAGAAGGAGCTGCTCGACATCGTCAAGAGCATCGCGCCCAAGGGCGTGAACTTCGTGTTCATCCGCCAGCCCGAGCCGCTCGGCCTCGGCCACGCGGTGCTCTGCGCCCAGCCGGCCGTGGGCAACGAGCCCTTCGCCGTGCTGCTGCCCGATGACCTGCTCGACGCCGACGTGTCGGTCACGAAGCAGCTCGTCGAGCAGTACGAAGCCCAGGGCGCGAGCGTGCTCGGCGTCATGGACGTCGCCCGCGAAGACACCAAGAAGTACGGCATCGTCGCCGCCGAACCGATCACGCCGGCCACCTCGAAGGTGACCTACATGGTCGAGAAGCCCAAGCCCGAGGAAGCACCCTCGACGCTCGCCGTCGTCGGCCGCTACGTGCTCGAGCCGCAAGTGTTCGCCGAACTCGTCAACACGCCGCGCGGCGCGGGCGGCGAGATCCAGCTGACCGACGGCATCGCCGCGCTGATGAGCACGCGCAAGGTCGTCGCGCACCGCTACCAGGGCACGCGCTACGACTGCGGCACGCGCCAGGGCTGGTGGGAGGCCAACATCGAGATCGGCCGCCGCCATCCCGAGCTGAAGGAACTGGCCGCCAAGCTGCTCAAGTAAGTACCGGCTGCAAAGGCTTGCAAGCCCGCGATGGCGCGGGCCTGCACCAAAAAGGGCAAGGGGAGCGTCATGCTCCCCTTGCCCTTTCCGCGTGCGGGGCCGGCGACCTCGCGGCGCCGATGCCCGCGCTCGCCGGCCTGAATGCAGGACCGCGCCGACCCTGTCGCGCGGCCCTGCCCGACCGCCCGTGGCGGCCGGGCAATGCGGCATCAGAACGGCAGCTTCACTTCCGGCGCGACCGCGAGGATGGCCTTGCGGAACTGCGCCTGGATGCGCTCCAGCGCCTCGGGATTGTCGGCCTCGAAGCGCAGCACGACGACCGGCGTCGTGTTGGACGGACGGGCCAGACCGAAGCCGTCCGGGAACTCGGCGCGCACGCCGTCGATGGTGATGATTTCGGTCGTGCCCTCGAACTTGGCGGTCTGCTGGAGCTTCTCGACCAGCGTGAAGTTCTCGCCCTCGGCGGTTTCGAGCTTGAGCTCGGGCGTGCTCGACGCATTCGGCAGCGCTTCGAGCACCGCGCTCGGGTCTTCGACCTTGGAGAGGATTTCGAGCAGGCGGGCGCCGGTGTAGAGGCCGTCGTCGAAGCCGTACCAGCGTTCCTTGAAGAACACGTGGCCGCTCATCTCGCCTGCGAGCGGGGCGCCGGTTTCCTTGAGCTTGGCCTTGACCAGCGAATGGCCGGTGCGCCACAGCAGCGGCACGCCGCCGGCCTCGCGCACGACGTTGCCGACATGGCGGCTGCACTTCACGTCGAAGATGACCTGCTGGCCCGGGTTGCGCGACAGCACGTCGCGCGCGAACAGCATGAGCTGGCGGTCGGGCCAGATGATGTTGCCGGTCTTGGTCACGACGCCGAGGCGGTCGCCGTCGCCGTCGAAGGCGAGGCCGATCTCGGCGTCGGTCTCGCGCAGCGCGGCCATCACGTCTTCGAGGTTGTGCGGGTCGGCGGGGTCCGGATGGTGGTTGGGGAAGGTGCCGTCCACTTCGCAGAACAGTTCCTTCACGACCGTGGCGCCGAGGCGCTTGAACAGCTCGGGCGCATAGGCGCCGGGCACGCCGTTGCCGGCGTCGATCACGATCTTGATCGGGCGCGACAGCTTGACGTCGCCGACGATGCGCTGGAGGTAGCGCTCGGCGATGTCATCGGTGCGGTAGCCGCCCTCGCCCGTCGCGAGCTTGCCCTCGGCGATGCGGGTGCGCAGGCCGGTGATGGTGTCGCCGTAGATGGCTTCGCCCGCGACGACCATCTTCAGGCCGTTGTACTCGGGCGGGTTGTGCGAGCCCGTGACCATCACGCCGGTCGGTATGCCGAGTTCGTAGGTGGCGAAATACAGCATCGGTGTGGCGACGAGACCGATGTCGACCACGTCGAGGCCGCCGGCGCGCAGGCCGTCGGACAACGCCTTGGCCAGTGCCGGCCCCGACTCGCGGCCGTCGCGGCCGATGACGGCGGCGGTCTGGCCGCGTTCACGCGCGAGCGTCGCGATCGACTGGCCGATCTGGCGCACGGCGTCGGGCGTCAGCGCGGTGGTGACGACACCACGGATGTCATAGGCCTTGAACAGACCCGCTGCGGGTACGTTGGGGGTGGCGTTTGCCATCGGCAGGTTTCCTTGATGTGTGAATACGGGAGGACAGGTGGTCGAATCAGGCATGCAAGCGGATGTCTGCATGCTCGTTAGAATGGTTGACGAACGGCGTGAAATGTTAACGGCGCGATCGGCCCGCAGTACCTCCGACGACGCCCATCTGGTGGACCATCCCATGATTTTTGTGACAGGCGGAGCCGGTTTCATCGGCTCGAATTTCGTCCTGAACCGACTTGCGCACGCCGACGAAGCGATCGTCGTGATCGACAAACTCACCTACGCAGGCAATCGCGAGAACCTCGCTTCGGTCGAGCATGATCCGCGCCTGCATTTCAGCCATACCGACATCTGCGATGGCGCCGCAATCGCGGCGCTGTTCGTTGCGCACAAGCCGCGTGCCATCGTGCACTTCGCGGCCGAGAGCCATGTCGATCGAAGCATCCTCGGCCCCGGCGAATTCATCCGCACGAACGTCAACGGCACCTTCGAGCTTCTTGAAGCCGCGCGCAAGTACTGGTCGGAACTGCCTGAGGCCGAACGCGCGACCTTCCGCTTCCTGCACGTGTCGACCGACGAGGTGTACGGCTCGCTCGGAGCCGACGACGCGCCCTTCAGCGAGACCACGGCCTACGCGCCCAACAGCCCCTACTCGGCGTCCAAGGCAGCCTCCGACCATCTCGTGCGCGCCTATCACCATACCTACGGCCTGCCGACGCTCACGACCAATTGCAGCAACAACTACGGCCCTTATCAGTTCCCGGAAAAGCTCATCCCGCTGATGATCCAGAACGCCCTCGACGGCAAGCCGCTGCCCGTCTATGGCGACGGCCTCAACGTGCGCGACTGGCTCTACGTGCTCGACCACTGCCGCGCGATCGAGCGCGTGCTGGAGGCCGGCACGCCGGGCGAGGTCTACAACGTGGGCGGCAAGAACGAGATCCGCAACATCGACGTGGTGACGGTGCTGTGCGGCATCCTCGACGAACTCCGCCCACGCGCGGGCGGCCGTTACAGCGATCTCATCACCTACGTGAAAGACCGTCCGGGCCACGACCGCCGCTATGCGATCGACCCGACCAAGATCGAGCGCGAGCTCGACTGGCGCCCGGCGGAAACCTTCGAGACCGGCATTCGCCGCACCGTCGCCTGGTACCTGGAGAACCGCGGCTGGGTCGATCGCGTGCGCGACGGCAGCTACCGCGAATGGATCGACCGCCAATACGGAGAACGCGCATGAGCGCCGTCAATCGCAAGGGCATCGTGCTGGCCGGAGGCTCGGGCACGCGGCTGTATCCGGTCACGCGCGTGGTGTCGAAGCAGCTGCTGCCGATCCACGACAAGCCGATGGTCTATTACCCGCTGTGCACGCTGATGATCGCGGGCATCCGCGACATCCTGCTCATCTCGACGCCGAGCGACCTGCCGCGCTTCGCCGAGCTGCTCGGCGACGGGAGCCAGTGGGGCGTCAGCATCAGCTACGTGGTCCAGCCCTCGCCGGATGGTCTGGCGCAGGCCTTCATCCTCGGGCGCGATTTCATCGGCAGCGATCCGTCGGCGCTCGTGCTCGGCGACAACATCTTCTACGGGCATGAGCTGTCGCTGCGGCTCCAGAATGCAAACGCTCGCAAGACGGGCGCCACGGTGTTCGCCTATCACGTGCTCGATCCCGAGCGCTACGGCGTGGTGGATTTCGATGCCAACGGCCGCGCTCTCAGCATCGAGGAGAAGCCGAAGCAGCCGAAGAGCAACTACGCGGTCACCGGCCTCTACTTTTACGACAACCGCGTGGTCGACATCGCGAAGGACATCCGCCCGTCACCGCGCGGCGAGCTGGAGATCACCGACGTCAACGCGCGCTACCTCGCCGACGGCGAGCTGTCGGTCGAGATCATGGGCCGGGGCATGGCTTGGCTCGACACCGGCACCCACGAGTCGCTGCTGCAAGCCTCGACCTTCATCGAGACGATCGAATCGCGCCAGGGCCTGAAGGTGTGCTGCCCCGAGGAGATCGCCTACCGCCAGGGCTGGATCGACGCCGAGCATGTCGCCCGCCTCGCCGAGCCGCTGAAGAAGAACGGCTACGGCCAGTACCTGCTGCGCATCATCAACGAACGCGTCTTCCCGTCCGCATGAAGGTCATCCCCACCGCACTGCCCGAAGTCCTCATCCTCGAACCCAAGGTGTTCGGCGATGCGCGCGGCTTCTTTCTCGAAAGCTGGAACGCGCGCGTGTTCGCCGAGGCGACCGGCGTCGACCTACCCTTCGTGCAGGACAACCATTCGCGCTCGGCGCGCAATGTGCTGCGCGGCATCCACTACCAGATGGTGAAGCCGCAAGGAAAGCTGGTGCGCGTCGCGGCCGGTCGCGTGCTCGACGTGGCAGTCGATCTGCGCCGCAGCTCGCCGCGCTTCGGCCAGTGGGTCGGCGTCGAGCTGAGCGCCGACAACCAGCGCCAGCTCTGGATTCCGCCCGGCTTCGGCCACGGCTTCGCGGTGCTGAGCGAAAGCGCCGACTTCCTCTACAAGACGACCGAGTACTGGCTGCCCGAGCACGACCGCAGCCTGCGCTGGAACGACCCCGCCATCGGCATCGACTGGCAGCTCGACGGCGAGCCGCTCGTGGCCGCCAAGGACGCCGCCGCACCGCTGCTGGCCGACGCCGAGGTATACGCATGACCCGCATCCTCGTGACGGGCCGCGAGGGACAGGTCGGCTGGGAACTGCTGCGCAGCTGCCAGCCTCTCGGTCAGGTCATCGGCGTCGGCCGCGACGAATGCAACCTCGCCGATCCCGCCTCGGTGCGCGCCACGCTGGCCCGGCACCAGCCCGACGTCATCCTCAACGCGGCCGCGTACACCGCGGTCGACAAGGCCGAGTCCGACGAAGCCCTCGCCACCGCCATCAACGGCACGGCCGTGGGCCTGATGGCCGAGCATGCCGCCGCCACCGGCGCGCTGCTCATCCACTACTCGACCGACTACGTGTTCGACGGCAGCGGCAACGCGCCGCACCGCGCGACCGAGCCGACGGCCCCGGTCAATGCCTATGGCCGCAGCAAGCTCGCTGGCGAACTCGCGCTGCAAGCCTCGGGCGCCGACTGGCTCTGCTTTCGCACCAGCTGGGTCTATTCGCACCGCTGCCAGAACTTCCCGCGCACCATCCTCAGGCTCGCGCGCGAGCGCGAGACGCTGCGCATCATCGACGACCAGATCGGCGCCCCGACCTCGGCACGACTGATCGCGGACACCACGGCGCTGGCGATCCACCAGGCCCGGCTCGAACGCCGGGACGGCCGGTTTGCCTCGCAACTGCTGCATCTCGTGGCCTCCGGAGCGGTGAGCTGGCACGGATTCGCGACCGAATTGATCTCGCAGTACCGCGCGACCTTCCCGGACGACGCCTTGCAGGTGCAACGGATCGAGCCGATTCCCACCACCGAATATCCGACGCCAGCCCGCCGACCTCTCAATTCGCGGCTCGACTGCTCCGCGCTCGAACAGCGTTTCGGCGTGCGGATGCCCGACTGGCGGCATGGCGTGGCGCTTTGCATCCGCGATCTGCGCCAGCCCTCGAACTGATCGTGACGAGCCGTCCGGCCGCCTCTCGCAGGCCGCCGGACCGTGCTCGTCATCGCACCGAAAACCGTTGCCCATGAGCGCACCCTCGATTTCGGAGGCGCGATTCAATCCGCTGCCATCCCTTGCCGCCAATGCGGGACTCATCATCGAACTGACGCGGCGCGACGTGCTGGGCCGCTACCGCGGTTCGGCGCTCGGCCTGCTGTGGTCGCTGTTCAATCCGCTGTTCATGCTGGCGATCTACACCTTTGCCTTCGGCACGCTGTTCAAGTCACGCTGGCCCGGCCATTCCGATTCGCAATCGCATTTCGCGATCGTGCTGTTTGCCGGATTGCTGATATTCAACTTCTTCAGCGAATGCATTTCGCGCGCGCCGACGCTGATCCTGGACAACGCCAATTACGTCAAGAAGGTCGTCTTCCCTCTTGAAATACTTCCGCCGGTGGCGGTCCTTTCGGCGCTGTTCCATTTTGCCGTCGGCCTGAGCGTCTGGTGCCTTGCCTATCTGGTGCTCGAAGGTCATCTGAACGGCACGCTCATCCTCCTGCCATTCGCAGTGTTGCCGCTGGTCCTGTTCACGGTGGGGAATTGCTGGTTTCTGGCCTCGCTCGGCGTATATGCCCGCGATGTGCGCCAGATCGTGGGGGTGTTCACCAGCGCCCTCATCTTTCTCGCCCCCATCTTCTATCCGCTCGAAGTCGTGCCCGAGAGATTCCGCCTGTTCATCATGCTGAATCCGATCACCCATTACGTCGAAATGGCCCGACAGGTCATGATCGACGGCGGCTGGCCGAATGCCGGCTATTGGCTCGCGGTCAATCTCGCCTCGGCCTGCTACGCGATGCTCTGTTTCGGCTGGTTCCAGATGACGCGCCGGGGATTTGCCGATGTCATCTGAAACCGTCATCGAGGTCGAAGGGCTCTGCAAGAATTTCGAGGTCTATGCCACGCCGCGCGACCGCCTCAAGCAATTGCTGCTGCCGCCGGTGCAACGCATGCTCGGCATGCCGGCCGGCGTTTATCACAGCAAGTTTCCGGCGCTCAGCGATGTCGGCTTCTCGGTGTCGCGCGGGGAAACCTTCGGCATCGTGGGCCGCAACGGCTCGGGCAAATCGACGCTGCTCCAGATCCTGTGCGGCACGCTGGCTCCGTCGTCGGGGCGGGTGCGGGTGAAGGGCAAGGTCGCCGCGCTGCTCGAACTCGGGGCCGGTTTCAATCCCGAATTCTCCGGCCGCGAGAACGTGTACATGAACGGCCGGCTGTTCGGCCTGAACACAGCCCAGATCGATGATCGTTTCGACCGCATCGCGGCATTCGCCGATATCGGCGATTTCATCGACAAGCCGGTCAAGACGTACTCGAGCGGCATGTATGTGCGGCTCGCCTTTGCCGTGATCGCCCATGTCGATGCCGACATTCTCGTGGTGGACGAGGCACTTTCCGTCGGCGACGCCTATTTCGTCCAGAAATGCATGCGTTTCCTGCGCGGCTTCATGGAGCACGGCACCTTGCTGTTCGTGAGCCACGACATCGCGGCGGTCACGACGCTGTGTTCGAGCGCGCTGCTGCTCGAACGCGGCCGGGTCGCGCAGGTCGGCAGTCCGAAAAGCGTCATCACGCATTACCTCGAAAACCTGGTGGCCGAATCGCAGGACATCTCGGCCGCCAGACAGGCCGAACCCATTGCCGACGAAGCCGCCGAGGACAGCGCCGATTTCACCGACATGCGCGAGCGGTTCATCAATCATTCGCCCCTGCGCAACGACATCGAATTGCTGCCATTCCGGGTCGGCGCGGAATCCTTCGGCGCCGGAGGCGCGCGGATCGTGGATTGCTGCGTGCGCGACGCGGCCAGTCGCAAGCGTCTGGATTGGGTGGTCGGCGGCGAAATGGTGCAATTGCTGATCGGTGCCGACGCACTCGCCAATCTCGAAGCCGTGATCTTCGGTTTCGATTTCAAGGACCGCCTCGGCCAGACGATCTTCGGCGACAACACCTATCTCACCTATCGGCTCGAACCGCGCCGCGCGCGGGCCGGCGAACGCATCGAGGCAGTTTTCGAATTCCGCATGCCGTTGCTGCCGGTGGGCGATTACGCCATTTCGGTCGCCATCGCGACGGGCAGCCAGGAGGCGCATGTGCAGCAGCACTGGATACACGACGCGGTCATATTGCGGTCGCAGGCCAGTCGCGTCTGTTTCGGCCAGGTAGGCATTCCCATGCGAAACATCGAGATCAATACCCGCCGGGCCACGCGTCCGGCCGCCGAGGCCTCATGAGTTCACCCCTTTCCGGCCCCGAAACACCGGCCGACCTGCCCTGGACCGGCGAACGCTTCCTGCCGACGCTCACGGGCCGCATCCGCTACGAGCATCTGCATCGCTACGCGGTCTGCTCCGCGCTCGTGGCGGGCAAGCGCGTGCTCGACATCGCCTCGGGCGAAGGCTACGGCTCGGCGCTGCTTTCCCGCACCGCGGCGTCGGTCTGCGGCGTGGACATCGCCGGCGAGGCGGTGCTGCATGCGCGCGGCCGATATGGCGCGAGCCGGCCCAATCTGCAATTCATGCAGGGATCGGCCACCGCCATTCCGTTTCCGGCAGCCGAATTCGATGTCGTCGTTTCCTTCGAGACGCTGGAACATCTGGCCGAGCAGGACGAGATGCTGGCCGAGATCCGTCGCGTGCTGAAGCCGGGCGGATTGCTCGTCATTTCCACGCCCGATCGCGCCACCTATGCCGAGACCGACGGCGGCCACAACGAATTCCATGTGCGCGAGCTGAGCGAAGCCGAATTCGGCCAACTGCTCGGGCGCCATTTCCCGCATGTCGCGCTGCACGGCCAGACGCTGGCCACGGTGAGCTGGATCCAGCCCGAATCGGCTGACCCGGCGGATTCGACGGTCGAGACCTGGACCGCCGGCGCCGACGGCGTCGGCCGGGGCGGCGTGCGGCTGCCGAGCTGCATCTACCGGATCGCGCTGTGCAGCGACGCGCCGCTCGCGGTCCGGCTGGCCCGCTCGCTGTTCTGCGACCCGGCCGATGACCTGTTCCGCGCCGACATCGTCACCCGCCGCTGGGCCCAGGGCATCGACGCCGAACGCGCCGAAGCCGTGGCCTGGGCCCGGCGCCTGCAAGCCGAGATCGACACGCTCACGGGACGAGCAGGCGAGACGCCCGCCAGCGACACCGAGACCGAACACCTGCGCCGGCAGATCCGCCAGCTGTCCGATCGAGCCGGCGCCGCCGAAGCCCGGCTCGCCGAGCTGATGCGCACCAACTCCTGGCGCGTCACGCGGCCACTGCGCGTCGCGGCACGCCTCGCGCGCGGCGAATGGGACAGCGTGCTCAAGCCGCTGCGGCCGCGCGTGCAGCGCATCGCGCGCGCCGCGCATGCGCGGCTGCCGCTCAGTCACCGCAACAAGGCGAGGCTGATCGAGGCGGTCTATCGCGTCGGCGGCCCGCTGTTCAGCGGCATCGTCCATTACGAGAACTGGAAGCGGCAGCGCGATGCGCGCTTCCCGCTCGCGCCGCTTTCCGAAGGGCCGATTCCGGCGGCCGAGATCGCGGGCGAACTGGCCCGACTGCGCTTTCCCGAGCACGAACGGCCGGTCGTGTCGATCGTCATCCCGGCCTACGGCAAGCTCGACATCACCCTCACCTGCCTGCGCTCGATCGCGCGGCATGCGCCGGCCGTGCCGTTCGAAGTGATCGTCGCCGAGGACTGCTCGGGCGATACCGACATCGACCGGCTCGCGGCGGTGCCGGGCCTGCGCTACGAGCGCAACCCGCGCAACCTCGGCTTCCTGCTCTCGTGCAACCGTGCCGCCGGCCTCGCGCGCGGCGACTACCTCTACCTGCTCAACAACGACACCGAGGTCACGCCGGGCTGGCTCGACGCCATGCTCGACGTGTTCGCCACCCGGCCCGACTGCGGCATGGTGGGCAGCAAGCTCGTCTATCCCGACGGACGCCTGCAGGAGGCCGGCGGCATCGTGTGGAAGGACGCCTCGGCCTGGAACTTCGGCCGCTTGCAGGACCCGCGCGCCACGCCCTTCAACTATCTGCGCGAGACCGACTACTGCTCGGGCGCGTCGCTGCTCATCCGGCGTGACTTCTTCGACCGGCTCGGCCGCTTCGACGAGCGCTATGTGCCGGCCTACTGCGAGGACACCGACCTCGCCTTCGCCGTGCGCGCCGCCGGCCGCAAGCTCTACTACCAGCCGCGCTCGGTGGTCATCCATCACGAGGGCGTGTCGCACGGCACCGATACCGGCAGCGGCATCAAGGCCTGGCAGGTCGTCAACCAGCGCAAGTTCCGCGACAAGTGGGCCGCCGTGCTCGACCGCGACCATTTCCCGAACGCGGAGCAGGTGTACTGGGCGCGCGACCGCTCGCGCGGGCGGCGTAGCGTGCTGGTCATCGACCATTACGTGCCCCAGCCCGACCGCGATGCCGGCTCGCGCACCATGGTGCAGGTGATGCAGCTGTTCCTGTCGATGGGGCTGAACGTCAAGTTCTGGCCGGCCAACCTCTGGTACGACCCGGTGTACACGCCGCGCCTGGAGGCGCTCGGCATCGAGGTGTTCCACGGCCCCGAGTACATGGGCCGCTTCGACCACTGGGTGCGCGAGAACGCCGGCCATCTCGACCATGTGCTGCTCTCGCGCCCGCACATCGCGCCCGAGTTCGTGGCGCCGCTGCGCGCGCATTCGCGCGCCACGCTGCTGTACTACGGCCACGACATCCACCATCTGCGCATCCGCGACCAGATGCGCGTCGAGCCCGGCAACACCGCGCTCAAGGTCGAGCACGACAACTACCTGCGGCTCGAAACCGGGCTCTGGCGCCAGCTCGACGTCATCTACTACCCGTCCGAAACCGAAACCGACGTGGTGCGCGACTTCCTGCGCGCCGAGCGCCTGCCGGCGCGCGCGCTCACGCTGCCGGTGTATGCCTTCGACAGCTTCTGCGACGACGCCGCGCGCAATCTGCCGGCGCGCGCCGGGCTGCTGTTCGTCGGCGGCTTCGGGCATCCGCCCAACGCCGGCGCGGCGGTCTGGTTTGTGGCCGAGGTGCTGCCGCTGCTGACGGCGCGCCTGCCGGGCATCACGCTGGCGCTCGTCGGCTCCAACCCGACCGACGAGGTGAAGGCGCTCGCCGGCGCGCAAGTGCGGGTGACCGGCTTCGTCACCGACGAGGAACTCGAGCGCTGGTACCGCGACGCCCGTGTGGTCGTCGCGCCGCTGCTGTTCGGCGGCGGCATGAAGGGCAAGGTGGTCGAGGCCATGCGCTGGGGCATTCCGGTGGTGACCACCGCCGTCGGCGCCCAGGGCCTGGCCAGCGCCGGCCCGGCGCTCGAAGTGCATGACGACCCGGCCGCCATGGCCGAAGCCATCCTTGCGCTGCTGGCCGACGACGACCGCTGGCGCCGCCAGTCGGCCGCCGCGCTCGCCTATGCGCGTGACCGTTTTTCCTGCGCGGCAATGCGCAAGGTGTTTGCCGAACCCATGGGCCTTCAATGACGACGCCCCGTATCCATCTGTTGATCATCAAGCACGGCGCGCTCGGCGATGTCGTGCGCACCTCCTACTTCGCGGGCGCGCTGCGCCAGCGCTTCGGCGCCGCGCTGCGGCTGTCCTGGATCACCGCGCCTGCGGCGCTGCCGCTGCTGCGCTTCAATCCGCACATCGACGACCTGTGGACGCGCTTCGATGAGGCCGGCGGCCTGCGCTTCGACCGCGTCTATTCGCTCGACGACGAGCAGGACGTGGTCGAGGCCGTCATGCGGCTCGACGCCGCCGCCATCACCGGCGCGGTGCTCGACGCCGACGGCCGGCGCGGCTACACCGACGACGCCGCCGAATGGTTCGACATGGGCCTGCTGTCGCGCTTCGGCAAGCAGCGCGCCGACGCGATGAAGCTGACGAACACCGCCTCGCACGGCCGGATCTTCAGCCGCCTGTTCGACGTACCGGCGCCGCTGCCCGAGCTGTTCGGCCCGCCGCGCCTCCAGGCCGAAGCCGCCGCGCTGCTGGGCGGTGGCCGCAACATCGGCATCAACCCCTGCGCGGGCGGGCGCTGGCCGTCGAAGGAACTGCTGCCCGACGAACTGCACACGCTTGCGCGGGCCCTGCTCGGCCCCGCCTCGCCCATCGGCGCCGACGGCCATCTGGTGCTGCTCGGCGCGGCTGGCGACCGGCTTCGCAACCTGGCCCTGGCCGAGCGCCTGGCCGACCCGCGCGTGCTGGTGCCCGATACCGACGACTCGGTACTGCGGCTCGCCGCGCTCATCGGCCGGCTCGACTACCTCGTGTCGAGCGACAGCCTCGCGCTGCATCTGGGCATCGCCCAGCGCGTACCCTTCCTGGCCTTCTTCGCCCCCACCTCGGCCGTCGAGATCGACGACTTCGCCGTCGGCGTCAAGGTCGTATCCACCGCCGCCGACTACTGTTCCTACCGCAAGGACGCGGACAACCGCTCCATCACCGCCGCGCGCATCCTCGCCACGATGGCCGGCCATCGCCCCGACCTGTTCGCCCCGCTGCACACCGCATGAAGCCTTTCGACCCCCTCAGCCTTTCCGCCGCCCGCATCCTCGTCGTCGGCGACGTGATGCTCGACCGCTACTGGTTCGGCGACGTCAGCCGCATCTCGCCCGAAGCGCCGGTGCCCGTGGTGCTCGTCAACCGCACCGAGGACCGGCTGGGCGGCGCAGCCAATGTCGGCCGCAACATCGCCAGCCTGGGCGCTCGGGCCGAGCTGGTCGGCGTGATCGGCCGCGACGAGGCCGGCCAGCGCGTGCGCGCGCTCATCGCCGAGGCCGGCATGTCGGACGCGCTGTTCGAGGACGTCGAGATGCCCACCATCGTCAAGCTGCGCGTGCTCGGTCGCCAGCAGCAGCTGGTGCGCGTCGATTTCGAGCGCAAGCCCGGCCACGAGGTGCTGGAGGCGGCGCTCGGCGGCATCGAGCAGCGCATCGCCAACGCCGACGTGGTCGTGCTGTCCGACTACGGCAAGGGCGGGCTGGCGCACATCGCCCACATCCTGTCGAGCGCGCGCGCGGCGAACAAGCCGGTGATCATCGATCCCAAGGGCGCCGACTACGAGCGCTATCGCGGCGCCACGGTGCTCACGCCCAACCGCAGCGAACTGGCCCAGGTCGTCGGCGGCTGGTCGTCGGAGGCGGATCTGCATGCCAAGGCCGAGCAGCTGCGCGCGAGCCTCGACGTGCAGGCGCTGCTGCTCACCCGCTCGGAAGAAGGCATGACGCTGTTCACCGCCGGCTCGGCGCTCAATTTCCCGGCCGTGGCGCGCGAGGTGTTCGACGTCTCGGGCGCCGGCGACACGGTGGTGGCCACGCTCGCGAGCCTGGTCGCCGTCGGTCTGCCGCTGGCGGAAGCGGTGCCCGTGGCCAACCGCGCGGGCGGCATCGTCGTCGGCAAGGTGGGCACGGCCGTGGTCACGCGGGACGAACTGTTCGCGCATGCCTGAACCGGACCGGATCGGCGGACGTGGCCGGCGACGCCAGGCGTCGCTGCATGTTCGTGGTCTCGGGTCCACCACCGGTTCAGCGCCGCGCGGACTTGTCCTACCTGCCGCATCGGCGTTGACCGACAGACCGGCAGCTGCCCCGACGCCACCCTCGGCCCGGCCATGGAGGAGTGGGGGACCGGAATGCGCTCCCCCGACCTGGACAAATAACGACCAGGTGAGTAACGACTCGGCTCCACTCCTAATATCTGGTTTCAGGATGTCAGGCTCTCCAGCACGCGCCAGCAGGACAGGCGCCAACCCTTCTGCGCAAGTCATGCGCGTCACCATCTCCATCGTCAGTCACGGCCAAGGCAGTCTGGCTCGGCAGTTGCTCGACCAGATCGCGGCTCTCGGTGACGCCCGCGTGGCGCGGGTCGTCGTCACGCGCAACATCGCCGAGCACTGGGAGCCGGGGACGGTGCCGGGCAACATCGAGCTGACGGTCATCGACAATGCCGCGCCGCGTGGCTTCGCCGCCAACCACAACGCGGCATTCGCCGTCTGCGACACCGAGCTGTTCTGGGTGCTCAACCCCGACATCCGGCTGATCGGCAATCCCCTTGACGCGCTGGTCGCCGCCTTCGCCAACGATCCCGCGCTAGCGCTCGCGAGCCCGGTCGTGAGGGAACCCGGCGGGCATCGCGCCGACTTCTTCCGTGCGCTGCCGACGCCACTGGACCTGTTCCGGCGCTGGGGGCTGGGTCGACGCGAGCCGGCGCCGGCCCAGCCGTGCTGGATCGCGGGCATGGCAGTGATGGTCCGGGCCAATGCCTTTGCCCGCCTCGGCGGCTTCGACGAGGGCTACTTCATGTATTGCGAGGACTTCGATCTGTGCGCGCGCTTCGGTCTGGCCGGCCAGCGCATCGCCGTGACCGACGGGGCGGAAGTCATGCACGACGCCCGGCGCGATAGCCACCGATCGCCGCGCCGTCTGGCCAATCACGTGTTCAGCCTGCTGCGCATGTGGGCGACGCCGGTGTTCTGGCGCTACGGCCGGCAACTGGCCACGCAGCGTCCCTAGAGCCACTCCATGTTCTCGTTCGGCATCGCCTACCTCGTCTCGCTCGTCATCGGCTTCGTGATCCTGCGGCTGGCAACCGGCAGGGGGCATCGACGCCTGCTCGACGACGATCTGGCCGGCGTGCAGAAGCTGCATCACGCCCCCGTGCCGCGCGTCGGAGGCGTCGCCATCTTCCTGGCCGCGCTGGTGGGCGCCGGTGTCATCCGGCTGGCCAATCCGGTCACCGGCACGCACATCTTCGAACTGCTGGCCTGCGTGCTGCCCAGCTTCCTGGGCGGCGTGGGCGAAGACATCACCAAGCGCGTCTCGCCCCGCTGGCGACTGGTCGGCATGGCCGCGTCGGCCGCGCTCGCCTGGTGGGCGATCGGCCTTCGCATCCCGCGCGTGGACATGCCCTGGCTTGACGCGGCCCTGACCTGGGCGCCGGCGAGTTTCGTGCTGACCCTGCTGGCGCTGCTGACGATCACCAACGCGGTCAATCTCATCGACGGGCTCAACGGTCTGGCGGGCATGGTCACGACCACCATGTTCGGCGCGCTGGCCGTGGTGGGCTGGCGCGTGGGCGACCCCTTCATCGTCTCGGGCAGCCTGCTCATGATGGGCGCCATCCTCGGCTTCCTGTTCTGGAACTGGCCGAGGGGCCATCTCTTCCTCGGGGACGGCGGTGCCTACTTCCTCGGCTTCGTGCTGGGCGCGATGTCCATCATGCTGGTGGCGCGCAACCCGCGCGTGTCGGCCTGGTTCCCGGTGCTGCTGCTGAGCTATCCGCTCACCGAAGTGGCGTTCTCGGTGTGGCGCCGGCGGGTGCTCAGGGGCGCGAATGCCGCGCTGCCCGATGCCAGCCACCTGCATCAGCTCATCTACCGGCGCCTCGTGCTGCCGCCCCGTATGGCCGGCGACCCGCGCATCTGCCTGCGCAGCAATTCCCGCAGTTCGCCCTATCTGTGGCTACTGACGGCGCTGGCGGTGGTGCCGGCCGTGCTGCTCTTCGACAGCGGCATGCTGCTCGCGCTGGGCGCCGCCGGCTTCGTCACGACCTACCTCTGGCTCTACTCCCGCATCGCCCGCCTGCGCTCGCCGAGCTGGCTCAGAATGCGGCGATGACTCCGACCATCGCCATCGGCGACCTGCAAGGTTGCCGCGCGAGCCTCGACTCGCTGCTCGACCACATCACCCATTCCCCCGACGCCCCCGCCGATCCGGTCTTCTGGTTCTGCGGCGACATCGTCAACCGCGGCCCCGATTCCCTCGGCACGCTGCGCCGCGTGCGCGACCTCGGCGACCGCGCCGTCACCGTGCTCGGCAACCACGACCTGCACCTGCTCGCCGTCGCGGCCGGCGTGCGCAAGCAAGGGCGCGGCGACACGATCGACGACATCCTCGCCGCTCCCGACCGCGACGCGCTGCTCGACTGGCTGCGCCACCGGCCGCTCGCCCACTTCGAGCACGGCCATCTGCTCGTGCATGCGGGCGTGCTGCCGCAATGGACCGTGCAGCACACGCTCACCCTCGCTTCCGAATTGCAGGATCGGCTGCGCGCCGACGACTGGCGCGACTTTCTCGCTTCGCTGTTCGGCAATCAGCCGGCACGCTGGGATGAATCGCTGCGCGGTCCCGACCGCTGGCGGGTCATCGTCAACGCCCTGACGCGCATGCGCTTCTGCACCGCCGACGGCACGCTGGACTTCGCGAGCAAGGACGGCATCGGCGCGCCGCCGCCCGGCCATTTCGCCTGGTACGACGCGCCGGGCCGCCTGAGCCGCGACGTCACGGTCGTGACCGGGCACTGGTCCACGCTGGGCCTGCGCCTGTCGCCCGAACATGTTGCGCTCGACACCGGTTGCGTGTGGGGCGGCAAACTCACGGCGGTCCAGCTTGCCGACGACCCCGCCGCGCGCCGGGTCTGGCAGATCGACTGCCCCCAGGCGCAGCGCCCCGGAAACTGACCTCCACAAAGGCTCCCCTTGGCCAAGAAGACCATTCTCGTCACCGGCGGTGCCGGCTACATCGGCTCGCACACGGTCGTCGCGCTCGAAGCGGCGGGCTATCGCGCCGTCATCCTCGACAACTTCTGCAATTCGCATCCGGGCGTGCTGCCGCGCCTCGAAGCCATCACCGGCACGAGCATCACGCTGGAGCGCGGCGATGTGCGCGACGCCGCCGCGCTCGACGCGGTGTTCGCCAAGTACAAGGTCGATGCCGTCATCCATTTCGCCGCGCTCAAGGCCGTCGGCGAGTCGGTGAAGAAGCCGCTCGACTACTTCGAGAACAACATCTACGGCACCACCCAGCTGCTCAAGGCGATGGACCGCGCGGGCGTCAAGCACTTCGTGTTCAGTTCGTCGGCCACCGTCTATGGCGACCCCGAATCGGTGCCCATCGACGAGAACAGCAAACTCTGGACGATGAGTCCCTACGGCCAGACCAAGCTCTACACCGAGGAGCTGCTGCGCGACTGCATGACCGCCGACGCGAGCTGGCGCGTGGCGATCCTGCGCTACTTCAACCCGGCCGGCGCGCACGAGAGCGGCAGCATCGGCGAAGACCCGTCGGGGATCCCGAACAACCTGTTCCCGTACATCACCCAGGTGGCGGTCGGCCGGCGCGACCGGCTCGGCGTGTTCGGCGGCGACTACCCGACGCCCGACGGCACCTGCGTGCGCGACTACATCCACGTGGTCGATCTGGCCGAGGGGCATGTGAAAGCGCTCGACTACCTGTTCCGCGAAGACAAGTCGGTGACGGTCAACCTCGGCACGGGTGTGGGCTACAGCGTGCTCGACTGCATCAACACCTTCGTCGAGCAGACGGGGATGGCGGTGGCCTACGAGATCGTCGCGCGGCGCGCGGGCGATGTGCCGGCCTGCTACGCGAAGGTGGACGCGGCGCGCGATCTGCTGGGCTGGGAGGCGAAGCGCAATCTGGCCGACATGTGCCGGGATGCGTGGCGGTGGCAGGAGGCGAATCCGAACGGCTTCGCGGGGTGACTGACGCCGATGGCTGTTGGTCGGGTCTGGGTTCGGCTTGCTGATTGACGCCGCTAGCCCGGAGCCGGCCGGAAGGGCTGGCGCGCCGACTGACTGCGGCCCGCTGCGCGGGCTTCCCTCGCAGCCGGTGCATGACGCGGCCGGCGTGGCAACTCGGCCTTCGGCCTCGGACAGCCACGCCTGGGCGCCAAAGGCGCTCACCGCGCCGCGCACCGGCCGCTCGGCTTGCCAGAAGGCGCGCCAGCCCTTCCGGCCAGCTCCGGGCCTTTTCGGTTCAAGGGCCGTAACGCGAAGTCCGATCGAGGAGCGGTTCAAGTTCATGCGCCACACCGCGCGGTGATCGGTGCTCGGACCGGATGCCGATTCGGAAGCCCGGTTCGATCGAACGTCACTGACCGAGTTCAGTCCGGCTTGATCCGACTTCACCTCACTCGCTCGACTCGGCTCGGCGGGAGCGAGCCCGCCACTCGTTCAACCGCATCTCGGCTCGTCGCAACTTCACGAGGCTGCGCGCCGGCCGGGGCGGGTGTCGCGCCTTCTGGCAAGCCGGGCGATGTCGTGCGTGCCGGGTGAAGGCCGCAGGCCTTCAGGTCCGCCTGTCTGAAGGTCGCGCAGCGACCTGAGTTGGCGGACCGGCCCGGCGCGCGCGACATCGTCCGGGAAGCCCCCGCGACGCGGGGGCCGCGGCCAGTCGGCGCGACTCCCGCCCCGGCCGGCGCGCAGCCGCTACCTGAGCAAGAGCAGCCGCTACCTGAGCAAGAGCAGCCGCTACCTGAGCAAAAACAGCCGCTGCCTGAAAAGACGACGGGCGCGCCCCGTCGCCGATGCAGGCCCGCAGCAGCAGCGGCAGTCAGCCCGTCACCGCCCCGACTTGAAGCTCGTGAACAACCGCGTCTGCACCCGCCGGATGTCCTGGCTCACCGTATCGGGCGCGATCATCTTTTTCGTGTCCTCGGGCGCCAGGAAGATCGTCTTGTTCTCGCCCACGTCCTTCTTCACGAACTTCAGGCTCGCCGCGTTCGGGTTGGCGTAGAACACCTTGTTCGTGATCGCGGCCACCACCTCGGCGCGCAGGATGTAGTTGATGAACAGATGCGCGTTCTTCGGATGCGGCGCGTCGGCCGGGATGGCCATGGTGTCGAAGAACAGCGTCGCGCCGGTGCTCGGGATCAGCGCGCGGATGCTCTGGCCGTTCTTCGCCTCGATCGCGCGCTGGCGGGCAATGTTGATGTCGCCCGAATAGCCCATCACCGCGCACAGCGAGCCGTTGGCGAGGTCGTTGATGTAGCCCGACGACGAGAACAGCCGGATGTTCGGCCGCACGCTCTTGAGCATGTCCGCCGCAACCTTGTAGTCGGCCTCGTTGCCGCTGTACGGCTCCTTGCCCACGTACAGGTTGGCCACCGGAAACACCTCCGACGCCGAGTCGAGGAAGCTGATGCCGCAGCTCTTGAGCTTGCTCGCGTACTTCGGATCGAAGATCAGGCTCCAGGCGTTCTCGGGCATCGGCAGGTCGCCGAGCGCCTTCTTCACCTTGGCCTCGTTGATGCCGACGGTCACATAGCCCCACATCCAGTCGACGAGGTACTGGTTGCCCGGATCGACCTTGGCGAGCTGCTCCAGCAGCGCGCGGTCGAGGTTGCCCCAGTTGGTGAGCGCGGCCTTGTCGAGCGGCTTGAGCAGGCCGCCGGCGATGTACTGCTTCGCGAACACCGAGCCGGGCACGACGATGTCGTAGCCGGTCTTGCCGGCGCGCAGCTTGGCCTGGAGCACCTCGTTGCTGTCGTAGTTGTCGTACCGGACCTTGATGCCGGTTTCCTTCTCGAAGTTGGCGATCGTGTCGTCCGCGATGTAGTCGGACCAGTTGTAGATGTTCAGTTCCTTCGGCTCGCCGGTATCGGCGGCGCGGGCCGGCGCGGCGATGGCGGCCAGCGCGAGCGCGGCGGCGATGCCGGCGCCGAGAGCGCGGCGCACGAAGCGGAACGGGGTGACGGACATGGCGGGTTTCCTCGGCTGTGGGAGGGTGACGACGAAGGGGGAATCCGGTGCGGCGCGGCCGGGCCGGCGCGCCGCGCGATTGTGAGCGCAAGCAGGGGCGCGGAGTCTTTCAGGCGGCGACCGATTGAGGTGCGCAGACGACGGAACGCCTCGCGTGATACGGGCCGACGGCGCGACAACGCGCGCTGGCGCTCAGCCAGGCATCCCGAGCGCCGCCGCGATCGCCGCGCGCGTGCGGTCGGCCAGCTCATGCCGCGTGAGGCCGGCGGACGCGATCGGCGCCGTCGCCACCAGCTCCACCTCGATGCCCGGCGTGCCGAGCACCGCGCAGGCCGACTGGCCGAGGCTGATGTCGCCGCAATAGGCCGTGACCAGCGTCGGCCTGCCGTCGCGCAGATAGCGCAGCCCCACCGGCTGCACCGGCGCGCCCGATTCGACCGCCGCCTGGAGCAGGTTGGCGTGGAAGGGCAGCAGCGTCGTGCCGTCGCCGGTCGTGCCTTCGGGAAAGACGGTGCAGCTCTCGCCCTTGCCGAGCGTGGTGGCCATCAGCTTGATCATCGAATGCACCGCATGCCGCCTGCCGCGTTCGATGAAGAGCGTGCCCATGCGCTTGGCCATCGCGCCAATCAGCGGCCAGTCGCCGACCTCGCTCTTCGACACGAAATGCGTCGGATGCAGCGCGGCGAGCACGAGGATGTCGAGCCACGAAACATGATTGGCCAGCACCAGCGCGCCCGCGAAACCCGGCGCCGCCTCGGGCGCGACGCGCGCCGGCAGCCGGCGCACGCCGCAGGCACGCAGCATCAGCCGCGACCAGCGCGTCATCGCATAGCCGCGACCGCGCGCGCCCATCAGCGGAAACAGCAGCACTTGCACCGCGAAGCCGCCGAGCAGCGTCGCCACCGCCGCGGCGATGCGCAGGCGGATGCGCAGCCACGGCAGCAGGCCGGGCGGCGGCAGCGGCACCGGCAGTTGCGGGCCGCTCGGCACACGGGCGGCGGACGGCGCGGCAGGTGCGGCCGGCATGGCCCCGGACGCCGCCGGCGCGGCCGGACGCGCGGCGTCGCCGGCGGCGTCGGCGTCCGTCACGCCCTGCTCCGGCCGGGCGCTCATGCGGTGGCGACCGCCGCGCGCTCGTAGGCGACCTCGCCCGCGACGAGCGTGTAGGCCACCTCGCCCTGCAACTCCTTGCGCAGCCAGGGCGTGTTCTTGCCCTGGCTCGCGATGGCGGCCGGCTCGACCTTCCACCACGCCTGCGGGTCGTACACGCAGATGTCGGCCAGCGCGCCGACCGACAGCGTGCCCGCGCCCTGGGCCAGCGCCGGACCACCGACGATGCCGGCCGGCCGCTGCGTCACGAGGCGGATCGCCGCCGCGTCGCCCAGGCCGCTCTCGCGCGCCCACTTGAGCGCCAGCGGCAGCAGCAGTTCGAGGCCGATCGCGCCGGCGCTCGCCTGGTCGAAGGGCAGCAGCTTCTCGTCGTCATCGACTGGGCAATGGTCGGAGCAGATCGCGTCGATCGTGCCGTCGAGCAGCGCCTGGCGCAGCGCGGCGCGGTCGCGGCCCGAGCGCAGCGGCGGTTCGAGCCGGTACATCGGGTCGAAGAAGCCGATGTCCACGTCGGTCAGGTGCACATGGTTAAGGCTCACGTCGGCCGTCACCGGCAGGCCTTCGGCGCGCGCCGCGCGCAGCAGCTCGACACCGTTGGCGCTGGAGATGCGGCACAGATGCACGCGGCAGCCGGTGATGCGCATGAGTTCGAAGATCGTGTGCAGCGCGATCGTCTCGGCCGACACGCCCACGCCCGCAAGCCCCAGCCGCGCCGCGACCGCGCCCGAATGCGCCACGCCACCCTTGCCGAGCCAGGCGTCCTGCGGCCGCAGCCACACGGTGTAGCCGAAGGTGTTGGCGTACTGCATCGCGCGCAGCAGCACCTGGGTGTTGGTGATCGGCACGTCGGCCTGACCGAAGCCGATGCAGCCCGAGTCGGTCAGCTCGGCCATCTCGGTCAGCACCTCGCCCTTGAGGCCGAGCGTCAGCGCGCCCTGCGGGAACACATGGCCCTGCTTCAGCCGCTCGGCGCGGAACTTGAGCATCTCGACCAGACCCGGCTCGTCGAGCGCCGGATCGGTGTCGGGCGGGCAGACCAGCGAGGTCACGCCGCCGTGCACCGCCGCCTTCATCTCGGATTCGAGCGTGGCCTTGTATTCATAGCCGGGCTCGCGCAGGCGGGCGCACAGATCGACGAGGCCGGGCACGGCCACGAGTCCGCTCGCGTCGATCACGCGGTCGGCGCTGAAACCGTCCGGCGCCGCGCCGATGCCGGCGATCCGGCCGTCGGCCACGAAAACGTCCGCCGGGCGGTCCACGCCGTTAGCCGGGTCGATGACATGGCAATGCTTGATGTGAATTTTCATGTGGCACATTCGAGGCGTGGTCTTGCAGTTCGACTGCAATGGTTTTCGTGCAGCCTTATTGGCCGATTGGCCCGGCAAATTGCCGCGACATTCGGCCCGCAAGGCGATTGATCCTGCCCATTCCGCAATCGGACGGCAGTTTCGATTTTATTGAAACAGGACGATCGGCGATTGTCCTGTCGAGTTCATCCGGCTTTCGGGCCGGTCGGTGCAGCCCCGACATGCGGCGATTGCAATGATGCCGACCGTCGAATGACATCGATTCGATTTGCATATTCTCCGGAGAGCCTCCCCCATGAATACATTGATCGGCCTGCAATACCTGCGCGGGTTTGCGGCGTCGCTGGTCGCGGTCTACCACCTGATCCCGAAGCTCCTCGGCCCGCAGACGCCCGAACCGTTCTGGCTCGGCGTCATGGCGGGCGGCGTGGACGTGTTCTTCGTGATCAGCGGCTTCATCATCTGGCTGACCGCGTCGCGCGCCACCGTCTCGCCCGGCGAATGGTGGAAGTCGCGGCTGATCCGCATCGTGCCGATGTACTGGCTCGCCCCCACCGTCACGCTGGTGCTGATACTGGTGCGCGGCACGCCCGACGCGTATCCGTATCCGAGCGAGGTGATTCGCGCCTTCCTGTTCATTCCGGTGCGCAGCCATATCACCGGCGGATTCGAACCGTATTTCACTCCGGGCTGGTCGCTCAATTACGAGTTTCTTTTCTACGCGGTGGTGGCGCTCACGCTTTTCCTGCGCCGGCCGCTGGTGCGGCTCGCGGTGATTGCCGTGTTCTTCACCGCGCTGGTGGCCTGCCGCAAATTCATCAATCCCGAAGACGCAATCCAGTTCCGCCTGACCAGCCCGCTCTATTTCGAATTCCTGGCCGGCATCGCGATTTCGCTGGCCCTGCCGAAACTGCGCCAGTACCGCTTCATGCCGGTGCTCGGCGCGCTGGCCGTCGTGGCCTCGGTGGCCTTCTGCCTGTTCATCAGCCCCAGGCTCTACCCCAACAGCGCGCGCATCGTGTTCTTCGGCGTGCCGGCCATCCTGCTGACCGCCGGCGTGGTGATGCTCGAACCGCTGTGGAAGCGCTGGCCGGTCGCGGCGCTCAAGCTCATCGGCGATGCGTCCTACTCGATCTACCTGTCGCATTCGCTGTTCATCAATCTGGTGTTCGCGGCCCTGGGCAGCTTCGTGACCGCCCAGCCCGTGATCGGCAGCCTGGTGACGATGGTGGCCATCTATGCCGGCGGCATCGCCGTGTACCACCTGATCGAGAAGCCGCTGCTCAACGCGATGCGCTCGGCCACCGGCGTCGGGCGACTCCAGCAGAAGGCCTCGGCCTGAGGCCGGCCGGCGTGCCGCCCGCGTGGCGGCGCGTCCGGCCCGGACGGCGCCCGTCTTCACGCCGCGCCCCGGGCCTCAGTGGCTCGCGCAGATGCTCATCACGGCCATGCGCACCGCGATGCCGAACGTGACCTGCGACAGGATCACGCTCTGCGCGCCATCGGCCACCGTGCTGTCGATCTCGACACCGCGGTTCATCGGGCCCGGGTGCATGACGATGGCGTCGGGCGCCGCAAGCGCGAGCCGCTCGGGCGTGAGGCCGTAGTTCTTGAAGTACTCCTGCGCCGACGGCAGCAGCGCGCCCTGCATGCGCTCGTTCTGCAGGCGCAGCATCATGATCACGTCCACGCCCTTGAGCCCCTCGTCCATGTCGTGGAACACATGCACGCCGAGCTGCTCCAGGCCGTTGGGCAGCAGCGTGCGGGGGCCGATCACGCGCACCTCGGGCACGCCGAGCGTGGTGAGGGCATGGATGTCGGAGCGCGCCACGCGCGAATGCAGCACGTCGCCTACCACGGCCACGCGCAGCTTCGTGAAGTCCTTCTTGAAGTGGCGGATCGTGTACATGTCGAGCAGGCCCTGGGTCGGGTGCGCATGGCGCCCGTCACCGGCATTGATGACGCTCACGTGCGGCGCGACGTGCTGGGCGATCAGGTAGGGCGCGCCGCTCGACGCGTGGCGCACCACGAACATGTCGGCCTGCATCGCGCTCAGGTTGGCGATGGTGTCGAGCAGGCTCTCGCCCTTGCTCGTGCTGCTGGCGTTGATGTTGAGGTTGAGCACGTCGGCGCTCAGGCGCTTGGCGGCGATCTCGAAGGTCGTGCGGGTGCGCGTGCTGTTCTCGAAGAACAGGTTGAACACGCTCTTGCCGCGCAGCAGCGGAACCTTCTTCACATCGCGCTCGCCGACGCTGACGAAGCTGGCGGCGGTGTCGAGGATGTTCTCGATGATCCGCTGGGGCAGGCCTTCGGTCGTGAGCAGGTGCTTGAGTTCGCCGCGTTCGTTGAGCTGGGGGTTGTACATGGCTGCGGTCTCGTGGGGCGGGCGCGCGGCGCGCGGTGCGCGCGCGGGGCCGGAGGGTGTCGGTCTTGTGGTTGTGGTCGGGCGGAGCCGGCCGGTGGGCATGAGCCCGGGCGGCGGGCGGTGGCCGCGCCGGCGACCCGGCGGTCAGGCGGCCGGCGCGGCTGGCAGGCCGGAAACCGCCGCCGCATCGAGCGTGGCGGCGAAACCGTCACCGGCGCGGCTCAGGCGCAGATGCGCGCCGGCCGGCAGCTCGATGACGGCGCCCGTCACCGAGGGCGCGACCGGCAGCTCGCGCGTGTCGGGCGTGCTGGCCGGCGCGTGGCGGTCGAACAGCACGGCCAGCTCGATGCGCTCGGGCCGGCCGAAATCGAAGATCGCGTTCATCGCGGCGCGGATCGTGCGGCCGGTATAGAGCACGTCGTCCACCAGCACCACGACGCGGTCGTCGAGCGCGAACGGGATCGCGGTGGGCAGTACCTGCGGATGCAGCCCCACGCGCGAGAAGTCGTCGCGGTAGAAGCTGATGTCGAGAAAACCGAGGTCGGTCACGCCCAGGTCGCGCGCGAGGCGTTCGGCGAGCCAGGCACCGCCGCTGTGGATGCCGATGAAGGCGGGCGAGCTGGCGCCGAGGCGGGCAAGCCGCGCGGCCAGGCCATTGCGCAGCGCGCGGTAGGCGGCGTCGGCGTCGATGGCGGCACCGGATTCGGGAAGGCTCATGGCGATGCGGCGGTGGGGGATTCGTCGAAATGCTGCTGGAGGATGATGGCCGCCGCGTGATGGTCGAGAACCGCACCATGCGCGCGTCCACCGGACGACTTGCGGGCGGCGATTTTCCCATAGCCGCCGAAGCCGTCTGTCCGCCCGGAAGCCCGGTCGTCGCGGTGGCGGGCTTCGGCTTCGACAGAGCTGTAGGCCTCGTCCACCCAGGCCACCGGCTTGTTGAAGCGCCCGGTCAGCCGGTTGCCGAACTTGCGCGCGACGGGCGTGCCCTGGTTGTCGGCGCCGTCCTGCTGGCGCGGCAGGCCGACGACGAAGCGCGCCGCGCCCCATTCGGCCACCAGCGCCGCGACCCGCGCGAACACCTGGTCGTTGCTCTGCACTTCGATGACTTCGAGCGGCGTGGCCTGGCGCATGAGCGTGTTGCCGACCGCCACCCCGATGCGCCGCTTGCCCACGTCGAAACCGAGGACCACCTCGGCGGGCGCGTCAGGCATGACCGGGCGTGCTCATGAGCATCATCGGGTCGAAGCCGAGCTGCTTCATCGCGGTGGCGTAGCGCTGCTCGACCGGCGTGTCGAACAGCAGCCGTGCGACCACCTCGGGCGTGGCTTCGAGCGTGAGCCAGCCGTTGGCGGCGATCTCGCTCTCGAGCTGGCCGGTGCTCCAGCCCGCGTAGCCGAGCGTGACCAGCACGCGCTGCGGGCCGGCGCCGTGGCTCATCTCCTCCAGCACGTCCTTGGAGGTGGTGAGCCGCAGCGAATCGTTGATGCTGACCGACGAGCTGTAGTCAGACTCGGCCACCGGCTCGTGCAGCACGAAGCCGCGCTCGGTCTGGACCGGGCCGCCGTAGAACACCGGCTTGTCGTCGGCGGTCTTGCGGTCGATCTGGAGTTCGATCTTCTCGTACAGCGTGTCGAGCGTGAGATCGGTCGGGCGGTTGACCACGAGACCCATCGCGCCACGCTCGTTGTGCTCGCACAGGAAGACGAGCGACCCGGCAAAGTTCGGGTCGAGCATGTTCGGCATCGCGATCAAGAACTGGGCCGCGAGCGAGTAGGTCTGATCTGTCGTGGTTTCAGGCATGCGGCCGATTCTAAGTGTCGGCTCCGGCCCGGCCAACCCGAACGTCAATCGTTACGGCAAACCCCGGCGGGCGCCCGCGCACCGCCGGCAACCCTGGTTCATTCATGGCAGATACCCATTCCACCGCCCTCGTCTGGCTGCGCCGCGACCTGCGCGATCACGACCACGCCGCCCTCGCCGCCGCGCTGCGCCAGGCGCAAGCGGTGCATGTCGCCTTCGTGTTCGACACCGACATCCTCGCGCCGCTGCTCGACGGCGCCCGCAATGCCTTCGCTTCGACCCGCGACCGGCGCGTGGAGTTCATCCGCGAAAGCCTCGCCGACCTGGACGCGGCGCTGCGCCGGCGCGGCGGCGGACTGATCGTGCGCCACGCGCGCGCGGTGGACGAGATCCCGCGCCTCGCCGCCGCGCTCGGCGCCGAGGTCGTCTACGCCAACCGCGACTACGAGCCCGCCGCCGTCGCGCGTGACGACGCGGTCGGCCATGCGCTCAAGGCGGCCGGGCGACGGCTCGGCATCCTGCGCGATCAGGTCGTGTTCGACCGCGACGACCTCATGACGGGCAGCGGCCGCTTCTATTCGGTGTTCACGCCTTACAGCAAGGCCTGGCGCCGCAACCTGACGGCCGAGCGCGTGGCCGAACGCCGCTGCGACGGCCCCGGCCGATTCGCGCCGCCGCCCGCACGCCCGGCACCCGACGGCAGCGCCGATCCGCGTCCGCTCGACGCGCCCATTCCCGCGCTGGCCGACCTCGGCTTCGCGCCGGCGGGCCTCGACATCGGTGGCCTCGCGCCCGGCATGACCGGTGCGGCCCGGGTGCTTGACGCCTTCCTGCCGCGCATCGGACGCTACGACCGCACGCGCGACATCCCGCATCTCGACGCGACCAGCCGACTCAGCGCGCATCTGCGCTTCGGCACGGTGAGCCTGCGCGGCCTCGTGCGCGCGGCGCTCGCCCACGGCGCGAACGGCGGCGAGCCGCGCGCGGCCGACGGCGGCAACAGCGATCGCGCCGGCCGGCGCGACAACAGCCCGGCGAGCCTCGCCGCCGCTTCAGGCGGCGCAGCCACCGACCCGGCAGACGATGCCGGAAACGACGCCAGCCCCGATGACGACGCCGCCCAGCCCGCCCTCGACCTCGGCGACACCGGCATCGCCACCGCCGGCCGCGCCACCGCGCCCGCCGACCCCGAGGCGCGCAACGGCGCCGACGTCTGGCTCAACGAGCTGATCTGGCGCGAGTTCTACTTCCAGATCCTCCACCACGCGCCGCGCATCGCCGACGGCGCCGCCTTCAAGCCCGAGTACGACCGCATCCGCTGGGCCGAGGGCGCCGAGGCCGACGCGCATTTCGCCGCCTGGTGCGAAGGCCGCACCGGCTACCCGATCGTCGACGCCGCGATGGCCCAGTTCAACGCCAGCGGCTTCATGCACAACCGGCTGCGCATGGTCGTGGCGAGCTTTCTGGTGAAGGACCTCGGCATCGACTGGCGACGCGGCGAGGCGTACTTCGCGGCGCGGCTCAACGATTTCGACTTCGCCGCCAACAACGGCGGCTGGCAGTGGTGCGCGAGCAGCGGCTGCGACGCCCAGCCCTGGTTCCGCATCTTCAATCCGAGCAGCCAGTCGCTGAAGTTCGACCCCGAGGCCCGCTTCCTGCGCCACTGGCTGCCGGCGCTGGGCAAGGTGCCGGCCGACGCGATCCACGATCCGCTCAGGCTCGCCACCGCCGCGCGCCGCGCCGGCATCCGGCTCGGCCGCGACTACCCCGCGCCGATCGTCGAGCACGACGCGGCGCGCAAGCTCACGCTCGAACGCTATGCGGTGGTGAAGAAGGAGTGAGCGACAGGGAGCGGACGAGGCACCCCAGGGCGCGCCCGAAAGCCGGCCTCGGCCCCCCGGCGCGCTGTCAGCCCTCGCCCGGCGCGGGTGTGACCAGCGGCGCGAGCGGCGCGCGCGAACCGAGCATCGCGGCCGTCGCCAGCGGCCTCAGCCGCAGCGGCAGCGCCAGCAGCCGCGCCGGGTACTGGTCGACCGCCGCGTCATAGCTTTCGACCGCCGCGTTGAAGGCATGGCGCGCCACGTCGAGCTGCGTGCAGACCGCATCCAGCTCGTCGAATAGCGCCGGCGGGGGAAACAAGGGGATGCCCGGCGCCGGCGGTGGCGCCTCGGTGCCCTGCTCGGCGGTCTGGGCCATGCCAGCCGGCGTGGCGAGAAAGGGATGCGTCGGCGCGGGCGATTCGTCGGGCGTGCCGGGCGCCGGATCCGCTAGCGCGGCCGCGCCGGAAGCCGGATCGTCCGCCGCGCGCGCGCCCGCCGTCGTCACAGCCGCCGCCATCGTCGCCGACGGCTGCCACGCCAGCGCTGGCTCGACCAGCCGCGCAAGCGCCGCGTCAAGCGCCGCCTCGGCGCGGGCCAGCTGGTCGAGCGCATCGGCGACGCCGGGCCGGATCGCCGCGCCCTGACGCGCGGCGGCGGCCGAATTGCGCGCCGCCGCCAGCGCCGCGACCTGCTCCGCCGATTCCGGCAGCGCCACGGCCGCCGCCTCGACGAAGCGCAGCAGCAGCTCGTGGCGCGTCTTCAGGCGCTCGTCCACGCGCAGCCAGGCGGCGCGCGCGGCCTGCCGCAAATCGAGCATGCGCCGGCGCGCGCCGACCGCCCAGAACCCGGGCAGCAGCAGCGCGGCGGCGGTCAGCAGGGCGTCGGGAGACATGGCTCGGAAGGCATCGGAAGGGCGACGGCAGGCCGCGCCGCCCGGGCGGAAGACGTCGTGCCGGCTCAGTTGCGCGGCGTCGGTCCCGGCACCGGATCGGCCGGCCTGGTGGCGTTGAGATTGGCGAGATCGCTCTCGCTCACGATCTCGAAGGCCTTGACCACGCGCATCACGCTCGACACGCCGGCCGCCACCTGCGCGGCGCGATCGGCCTCGCGCGCGGTGACGATGCCCATGAGGTAGACCGTGCCGCGCTCGGTCACGACCTTGATCGAGTTGGCGAACACGTCCTTCGCGTCGACGAAGCTGAGCTTGACCTTCTGCGTGATGAGGGTGTCGCTCGCGGTGGTGCCGAGGCTCGGCGTGCTGGTGGTGATCTCGGTCTCGTCGATCACGTCGCGCACGTTGTCGATGCCGCGCACGATGCGCACGACTTCGTCCTTGGCCGCGTCGTTGCCGACCTGGCCGTACACGAGGGCGCGGCGGTTGTAGCTGACGACGCTCACGCTCACGTTGTCGCCGTAGCGCTTGCGCAGGCGGTTGGCGGCGGCGAGTTCGATGGCCTGGTCATCCACCTGCGATCCGGTCGAGCGCCGGTCGGTCGCCGACATCGCGGCGCCGCCCATGCCGGCGGCCACGACCGCGAAGCAGCCGGTGAGCGCGGGCGCGGCCGTGAGCGCGGCGAGGACGAGGGCGGCAGTCCGCGCGGGACGCGCGAGGCTGGACGGAAGGCGCATGGTCAGTCTCCGAGCAGGGAGTAGTCGATGCCGTCGCACAGGCAGTGGATGACGAGCAGATGGGTTTCCTGGATGCGCGCGGTGCGGTCGGCGGGCACGCAAAGGTGCACATCGTCGTCACCGAGCATGGCGCCGATCTTTCCGCCGCCCTTGCCGGTGAGGGCGATGACGGTCATGTCGCGCTCGCGGGCCGCTTCGATGGCGGTGATCACGTTGGCCGAGTTGCCCGAGGTGGAGATGGCGATGAGCACGTCGCCGGCGCGGCCGAGGGCACGCACCTGCTTGGCGAAGATCTGGTCGTAGGAATAGTCGTTGCCGACCGCCGTGAGGATGGAGGTGTCGGTCGCAAGCGAGATCGCGGGCAGCTCGGGGCGCTCGCGCTCGAAGCGGCCGACCAGCTCGGCGGCGAAATGCTGGGCGTCGGCGGCCGAACCGCCGTTGCCGCAGGCGAGCACCTTGTGGTCGTTGGCGAGGGCTTCGGACAGCAGGTCGATCGCCATGGCGATCGGTTCGGTGAGGCTTTCGAGCGCGGCCTGCTTGGTCGCGATGCTGTCGGCGAAGTGCTGCTGGATGCGGTGAACGAGGGACATGGCGGCGGATTATAGGTAAGGGGTCGTGGCGGGCCGGGCGGGCGCGGATCGGCGGCGATTGTGCTTTGCGGCGCGAAGCGGCGGTCGGCGGGCTTGCCCGAGGGGCGCGCCGAGCATGTCGGGACAGGGTGGCGCGAGGCGTGCCGCCGACACGCCTTCACTGCGGCCGATCGCCGGGCAAGCGCCCCGAAGTCGCCGGCGCGACGTCAGCCGGCCAGCACGTCGCGCAGCCAGTCGAGCCGGCCAGCGTCGAAGGCAACCACGTCGAAGCGGCAGGGCGGCGACGCGCCGGGCGCCCGCGCCGCGAGCCAGGCCTGTGCCGAGACCCACCAGCGCCGGCGCTTGGCGACAGTGATCGAGGCCGCTGCGCCGCCAAAGACCGCGCTCGCGCGCGCCCTCACCTCCACGAACACGACGGTCGCCCCGTCGCGCATGACGAGGTCGATCTCGCCGGCCTGCTTGTGGAAATGGGCGCGCCAGTTGGCGTCGAGGCAGACGAGACCGGCCGCTTCGAGATGGGCGCGGGCGCGCACCTCGAAGGCGTCGCCGATGGCGCGGCGATCGGCGGGCGCAACGGCACCCGGGGCCGGAACACGCGCGCCGCGCTGTCCGGACGACAGGCCGGACGCCGCCGGCCGGCGCGACGGGCCGCCTTCCGCGCTGGCCGAGGCACGGGATGACATCGCGGGCGGCACACGCGCCGCCGGCTCGGCGATGCCCGCCGCGCGGCAGGCAAGCCGGTGCGCGCGGTCGAGCAGGGCGCGGGCCGCGCCGGGCGAGGCATCGGCCGGGTTCACACCGTGCCGTCGAGCACCAGCGCGCCGTCGCGCAGCGTGGCGATCGCGCCGCGCCGCTCGATGCGTCCGTCGCCGGCCGAGATCAGCCCGGTCGCGCCGTCGAAGCTGAAGTAGCGGTTGCCGCGCGCCACTTCCAGCGCCACGCGCAGCGCGTCGATGCCGAGCGCATAGAGCCGGTCGAGCTCGGGCGCGCCGTAGGGCGGCTCGGGCCGCGCGAAGCCCGCGAGCGCCGGATGGTCGGGCTGGACCCGCCACGGCAGCTCGACGAAGCGCACGCCGTCGAGGTCGGCCTGGCCCGCGAGGTCGCGGCCGTCGTCGATCTGCGAAGTGGCGAAGGCCGACAGCCGGCCGCAATACGGCCGCTGCGCTACCGCACCCGCGCGGTCGAGCGCGAGGAAGACGGCGCCCGCCTTCGTCTGGCCGATCGCCTTGCCGATCGCGGCCTCGCGCCCGGCGGCCCAATCCACCGACAGCGCGATATCGCCGCCGCCGGCACGGAACTCCTCGGCGAAGGCCTGGGCCGCGCGCCGGAACAGCGGCTGGCCGTTGACGATGGCCGCCGCCGGCCGCTCGCCCGGCGCGCCGGCCTGGGCCTCGGCCAGCGCGACGCGCGCGATCTGGCGCGCGTCGGCGTCGAGCGACAGGCCGAGCGGCCAGAGCCCGGCCGGCGGTTCGCCGTCGAAGGGCGCGAGCGCGATCACCGGCAGGCCGGGCGTGCCCGCCTCGGCCACGGCCTGTGCGGCGCTGCGCGTCATCGGCCCGAGCACTACCTGCACCGCCGCATCGGCCGAGCGACGCAGCGCGTCCAGCGTGGCGGCCGGATCGGCCGGCAGATCGAACTGCAGCAGCTCGGTCGGCGCGCCGGCCGTCTTGCGCGCGGCCTCGACGCCGGCGAGCAGCGCGGCGGCGGCGCGCGCGAAGGCCGGTGTCTTCGTCGGCAGCAGGGTGGCGATCTGGATCGGCCCGGGCGCGGCAATCGGCCGGCCCGGCAGATCGCGCGCGGGCAGCGGCGCGCCGACCGACACCGGCGGCGCGCCCGGCGTGACGGCCGGACCGGCACCGGACTGGGACTGGGCGCGCGCGGCGGCCGGCAGACCGGCGGCTACCATCGCGCCCGCCGCCGCGCGCAACAGGCGACGACGGCGACCGACGGGCAACAAGGGAATTGGCATGACGGAAGGCGGGGAGATGGCCGGCGAAAACGGCACGTTCGAGGACGGCGAGGCCGGCGGAAGAGCGGACGACAACAGCGGCACGGACAGCGCCGGACGCCACGTCGGCGACGACGGCGCCACCGACGGCGAACACCGGGAGGGCGGCCTCGGCGCGCCGGCCGGCGCCGACCGCGCCCGCCTGCTGCAGGCACTCGACGCCTCGGCGCGGGCGCAGCAACTGCCGGCCGGGGCATTGTATGTAGTGGCCACGCCGATCGGGAACGTCGCCGACATCAGCCTGCGCGCCCTGCACATCCTCGACATCGCCGACGCCATCGCCGCCGAGGACACGCGCAATTCGCAGCAGCTGCTCGTGCGCCTCGGCCTCGACCGGCGGCGCGACTGGATCGCCTGCCATCAGCACAACGAGCGCGAGGCGGCGCAGCGCGTGCTCGACCGGCTCGCCGCCGGCCAGCGCGTGGCCTACGTGTCCGACGCCGGCACGCCGGGCATCAGCGATCCGGGCGCGAAGCTCGTCGCCGCCGCGCGCGCCGCCGGCCATCGCGTCATCCCGCTGCCGGGGCCGAGCGCGGTCGCGACGGCGCTGTCGGCCGCGGGTTTCGAGACGACGGCCTTCCATTTCGCGGGCTTCCTGCCCACCTCGCGCGAGGCACGGCTCAAGGCCATCCGCGCCGTCGCGGCGCTCGACGCCAGCCTCGTGTTCTACGAAGCGCCGCACCGCATCGGCGACAGCCTCGGCGCGCTGGCCGAGGCGCTCGGCGGCGAGCGGCGCATCGTCGTCGCGCGCGAGCTGACCAAGCTGCACGAGCAGTTCTTCGCCGGCACGCTGGCCGAGGCGCGCGACTGGCTCGCCGCCGACGCCAACCACTCGCGCGGCGAGTTCGTGCTCGTGGTCGAAGCCGCCGCGCCCGACGCCGGCGACCATGCCGATCTCGACCGCGTGCTCAAGCCGCTGCTCGCCGCCCTGCCCGTCAGCCGCGCCGCCAAGGTGGCCTGCGAGATCACCGGGCTGCACCGCAAGACCGTCTATGCCCGCGCGCTCGAACTGCGCGGCGGCGACGAGGAGGACGGCGGCACGGACGACTGACGCGCTCGTTCTCTGTCCTCCGCTCCCGCCCGCGCGGGTGCGAGCCACCAGCCCGCCGGTCGGCCCAGCGCAGCGTATCCGGCGGCTTCCGCCTGCGTCCTACACGCCCCGCCGCCACCGGCCGACGCGCCTCGCGTCCTTCTCCGGCTACAACCGCCGCATGGGGCGGAGGTGCGTCGCGGACGGGCCGCGACCGGCGCCCCGCGGAGCGCGCGCCGCATGCCCAACCCCGCCCCCCCACGCCCCGCGACGGCGGGCGCGCACCGCCAGCGCCGGCACGATGTGCTGCCCGATCACGCCTTCGCGTCCGACGTCCCAGACGAAGCGCGGGCTTCGTCCGACGCCACCGACGCCCGAGCGCTTCGGCGCGGCACCGTGGTGCGTCGTCCGCGCGGCGAACGCATGCTTGTCGCGGTGCTCGGCTTCGGCGGGCTGCTCTATCTCATGCGCTGGTCGGCCGGCTTCCTCATCCCGCTTGCCTACGGCGTCGTCATCGCCTTCGCGCTCAACCCGGCCGTCGTGCGGCTGCAGAAGCGCGGCCTGCCGCGCGCGCTCGGCGCCGCGCTGGTGCTGGGCGCGCTGTGGACCTGCGGCATCACCACCGCCGTGAAGTTGCAGGACAACGTCGAGGCCATGGTCGACACCCTGCCCGCCGCAAGCGAACGCATGGCCGCCGCGGTGCGCGAACTGCACTCGGGCGACAGCGGCTTCCTTGGCCGGATGCAGAAAGCGCTCGCCACGCTGGAGCGCGCGGCGCTGTCACAACCGTCGGCACCACGCGGCAACGCCGCCCGCGCACCCGAAGCCGCGCCAGCCGGCCTCGGCATCGGCGCCGCGCTGCGGGACTGGCTGCTCGCCGGCTCGGCGGGCGCACTCGTGATCGCCTCGCAGACGCTGCTGGTCAGCTTTCTCGCCTTCTTCCTGCTGACCTCGGGCGAGAACCTCAAGCGCAATCTCGTGCGTGTCGCGGGCCGCACGCTTTCGCACAAGAAGACGACGGTGCGCGTGCTCTACGGCATCGCCGAGCAGATCCAGTACGCGCTGGCGATCCTGGTCGTGACCAACGTGCTCTACGGGCTGGGCGTGTGGCTGGCCTTCGCGCTGCTGGGCATGAACAACGCGGCGCTCTGGGGCCTGGCGGCCGGCGTGCTGCACACGATTCCCTACATCGGCACCGTGATCGTGACGGCGGCCGGCGCCATCGGCGGCTTCATGCAGGAAGGCACGGCGGTGTCGGCGCTCGGGCCGGTGGCGGCCAACTGGGCGATCTCGACGCTGATCGGGATGCTGGTGACACCCTGGTTGCAGAGCCGTTCGTCGCGCATCGATCCGGCGGTGATGTTTGTCGGGCTGATGCTGTTCAGCTGGCTCTGGGGCGTCGGCGGACTGCTGCTGGCGGCGCCCATCGTGGCCATCGTCAAGGTCGTGTGCGACCGGGTCGAATCGCTGCGCCCCTACGGCGACCTCATGGACGGCCGCCCGTGGCGCCGCGTGGTGCGGCGCGTGCTCGGCCGGCCGGTCGTGGCGCCGTCGCTCGCCGAGGCGACCGCGCGCGGCATGGCACCCGAAGTGGTGGCGCCGCCCGACGGACCGGCAGCGCCGATGCGGCATTCCTGAGCGCGGCCGGCGCGCGCCGGCTGGCCCGGTGCGCGCCGCCGGCCGTCTTCGCGCCACATGGCGCGATACGGCGCGGCACCGCCTCGCCGCTAGCCCTGCAAGGCCTCCACCAGCTTCGCCTTGCTCATCGCGCTGCGGCCCTTGAGGCCGCGTTCGCGCGCGAGGTTCATCAGTTCGTCCTTGCTGCGCTCCGCGAGCGGGCGGTTCGGATTGCCCGTGCCCTGGGTGCGCCGGCTGGGCGTGCGGCCTTCCTCGCGGCGGTGCTTGTTGACGGTGCGCGCGGCGATCTCCTCGGCGCGCTTCTCATCCGTGCCGCGCTCCTCGGCGCCGTCGCGGATGTGCTCGTACATGCGTTCGTCCTTCGCGTTCCAGGCGGATGGCATGGTCATTCTCCCTTCGTGGAAAGGTTCGGAAACGGCGCCGTTCAGGCCCCGGTACCAATGCGACCATCGGCGCGCGCGTCCGTGCGCAAGCGTTACCGGCCGATCCCCTGCTTACCTCTCGCAAACGTCCGCGGCGCGCGCCGCCCGACACGGTTTGCAAAGGAGGCCGATGACATAATCCGGCCGCCTTCCGGGCCGGTTGCCGGCCATCGCTTCGCCCACCGCCGCGCCACGCGCGGCGCTTCAAAGAATCCCTCCAACTCCTCCCCGCCAAACGCATGGATCCAGTACTGCTCGTCAAAGCCATCATCATGGGCATCGTGGAAGGCCTGACCGAATTCCTGCCCATCTCCTCCACCGGTCACCTCATCCTCGCGGGCTCGCTGCTCGACTTCAACAACGCCGCCGGCGAGAAGAAGGCGCAGGTGTTCGAGATCGCGATCCAGACGGGCGCGATCCTCGCGGTCATCTGGGTCTATCGCCAGCGCCTCATCGACGTGATCACGCGGCTCGGCCGCGACGCCGGTGCCAACCGCTTCGCGATGAATGTGTTCATCGGCTTCCTGCCTGCGGTGGTGCTGGGGCTGGCCTTCGGCAAGACGATCAAGGCGCATCTGTTCGCGCCGGTACCCGTGGCGATCGCCTTCATCGTCGGCGCCTTCATCATCCTGTGGGCCGAAAAGCTGCAATCCAGATCCGGCTTCAAGCCGCGCGTGACCGACGTCGATCAGATGACCTGGCTCGACGCCGTGAAGGTGGGCATCGTGCAGTGCGCGGCGCTCATCCCCGGCACCAGCCGCTCGGGCGCGACGATCATCGGCGCGATGTTCTTCGGCCTGTCGCGCCGCGCCGCGACCGACTTCAGCTTCTTCCTCGGCATCCCGACGCTGATCGGCGCGGGCGTGTACAGCATGTACAAGGAGCGCGACGCGCTCTCGATGGCCGACGCGCCGCTGTTCCTCACGGGCACGCTGTTCAGCTTCATCGCCGCGATGATCTGCGTGCGCTGGCTGCTCAGGTTCATCGCCACGCACGACTTCAAGGGCTTCGCGTGGTACCGCATCGTCTTCGGCGTGATGATTCTGGTGACGGCCCAGTTCGGGCTGATCGACTGGCACGAGTGAGGCGGCATGCCGCGCAACACGGCGCGGCACTTGCACTGATGAACGGCCGACCTTGGGTCGGCCGTCGTGCTTTTGGGACTCGGGGCTGGCCGTTCCGATTGCCGCGCGTCGGGTTGCCGCCCGGCGTGCTCCGGCTCGGGCCGCCTGCCCTGCCTTGCGCGCCTCAGCCCACGCGCAGCAGCGCCGGCAGCGCGCGCATCTCGCCGGTGACGGTGCCGCGCAGATTGCTCACCGGCGCGCGCGCCCGGCCCGCCAACGCCGCATGGCTGCGCGCGTCGAGCAGGCCCATCGCGCCCAGCGCGGCGACGGTCGCGCACATGAGCGCGGCGGCATTGCCATCGGCCACGCGCACCGCGATGCCGAGACCGTGGTCGCGCAATGCAAGCATTTGCAGGCCGCCCGCGCCGCTCTTGGCGATCACGCGTCCAGGCGCGAAGGCCGCCGCCAGCTCGGCATCGAAGCGACCGGGTCCGGACACGAGCTCGGGATGCGCCGCCATCGCCTCGGCCAGCAGATGCAGCGCCGCGCCGCTCGCCAGCTTGCCGCCCGCCACCGCCTCGGCCGGCAGGCTGTCGGGGCGGGCCAGCAGCGCGTAGAGCCGCGCGATCGACGCCAGCGGCAGCGCGAGATTGGGCGCCGAGCAGCCGTCGATGCCGACCGCGATGCGCGCATCGGCCAGCCCGGTCAGCGCCGCGACGCGGGCGCGGATCGCGCGCTGGAGCGGATGGCCTTCCTCGCAATAGCCGTCGAGCGGCGCGCCATGCAGCCGGCACCAGCCGAGAAAGCCGGCGTGCTTGCCCGAGCAGTTGTTGTGCAGCTGGTTCCAGCGCGCCTCGGGCGCGAGGCCGGCGGCATCGCGGGCCAGATCGGTGACCGACAGGTGCAGCGGCACATGGCAGCCGCAGCGCAGATTGGTCTCGGCGCAGCCGGCGCGGGCGAGCATGCCGGCCACGAGTTCCACCTGTCGGTCGAGCCCGGAATGGCTCGCGCACAGCAGCGCCACCTCTTCCCGCGTGTAGCCGAGCGCCTCGACGCCGCCGGCCTCGACCAGCGGCAGCGCCTGGAAGGGCTTGAGCGTCGAGCGCGTGAAAGTGGATGCCTGGGCATCGCCGGCGGCCCAGAGCAGCCGGCCCGCCGCGTCCACCACGGCGATGCTGCCGTGATGAACCATCTCGACCGTCTGCGCCGCGCCCACACCGCGCGTCTGCACGACGAGCGGCACATGCGCCGGCACCGCGCTCATGCGCCGCCGGCCTCGCGGATGCGCGCGAGCGTGCGCGTGGTCGAGCGGTCGTGCTCGAACACGATCGCCTTCACGCTGCCGCCGGCGTCGAGCACGGCCCGGCCCTCGGGCGTGTTCTCGACCACGTAGTCGCCGCCCTTCACGTAGATGTCGGGGCGCGCCTCGACCACGGCCTCGCGCGCGGTGTCCTCGTCGAAATCGACCACGAGGCTCACGCTTTCGAGCGCGGCGAGCACCGCCATGCGGTCGGCGCAGCTGTTGATGGGACGGTCGTCACCCTTGCCCAGGCGACGCACGCTCGCATCGGTGTTCACCGCCACGACGAGGCTCGCGCCGAGTGCGCGCGCTTCGTCCAGATAGCTGACATGACCACGGTGGAGGAGGTCGAAGACGCCGTTGGTGAAGACCACGGGCTTCGGCAGGGAGGCGACCCTTTCGCGCAGTTGCGCGCGGGTGCAGAGCTTGGATTCGAATCGGGCTGGCATCGGCCGATCATACGGCCGGCCGTTGCTCTCAGATGGCGGCCGGCAGCGGCAGGCCGCCGGAAAGCACACGCAGCCCGGTCGAGCGCGGATAGCGCCAGCGCGCGATGCGCAGCGCGCCCTGGGGGGTGTCGGCCAGTACCCGCAGCACGCGACGGGCGGCCTGGTTGGCGTTGCGGTTGATGATGTCGATCGAGACTTCGAACACCCGCAGAGCGGGTTCGATCGTGACGTTGACCAGTGCACGCATGTGCGGCGACTCCTCCGGCATTCCTGATGCCTGTTGCTTGACGGCGGCGCAGTCTGGCGACGGTGGATGACACCGCGAAGGCATCGAAATCAAGTTTCGGCGCCCTTGCCGACCGCATGCGCAGCCTGCGCGCTCGGACTGCGGAAATCCGCCCGCGCGAAGGAGTGGAGCCTGTCGGAGAAATCCTGCAAGCGCTTTCATCGCTTGCCCTGATGGCGCATCGGATGCGCCCGCTCCTGGCGCGACGACAGGACGGCGCGCAAGCCGGCGCCAGGCCGCCACAGGGCCGTGACCGACGCCGGCGCGCGACCGGGCAACGTGTCCGGGGGAGTCAGGCCGCGCTGGGCGCGGTTTCGCCGGCTGCACCCGCGGCGGCGGCGATGCGGCCCGAGATTTCCTTGCGATAGCGGTTGAGTTCCTGCGCGGTCTCGAATTTGCGGCCGAGCAGCAGGCCGGCCGCGTGCAGGATGCGTTCGACCACCTTCTTCTCCCAGTCGGCATCGAAGCCGATCTGGCTGTCGAGCCAGCGTTCGAGCCAGTCGGGGTCGGGCAGGCGCGACTGCACCGTGTCGCGCGGGAACAGGTCCTTGTTCACGTGCAGGTTGGTGGGATGCAGCGGCTTCTCGGTGCGGCGGGCGGCGGCCATGAGCATGCCGATCTTGGCGACGGCGCCGCGCGCCATGTCGGCGAACTGCTGACGGCCGTCGGCGATTGCCTTCTTCAGGTAGCGCAGATAGGCGCCGCCGTGGCGTGCCTCGTCCTCGCTGATGATGCGGTAGATGCGCTTGATGACCGGCTCGGTATGCCAGGCCGAGGCGCAGCGGTACCAGTGGTTGAGGCGGATCTCGCCGCAGAAATGCAGCATCAGCGTTTCGAGCGGCGGCGCCGGGTCGAACTCGAAGCGCACGGCGTGCAGCTCTTCCTCGGTCGGCACGAGGTCGGGGCGGAAGCGGCGCAGGTACTCCATGAGCACGAGCGAATGCTTCTGCTCCTCGAAGAACCAGACGCTCATGAAGGCGCTGAAGTCGCTGTCGTGGCGGTTGTCGCGCAGGAACATCTCGGTGGCCGGCAGTGCCGCCCACTCGGTGATGGCGTTCATCTTGATGGTCTGCGCCTGTTCGTCGGTGAGCAGGCTGGCGTCGAACTCATCCCAAGGGATGTCCTTCTCCATGTTCCAGCGCACGGACTCGAGCGATTTGTAGAGTTCGGGGTAGAGCATGTGCAGGTTCCTCAAGCGGGCAAGACGCCGGCGACGCGCCGGACAATTTCAGTAAACCCACGATTGTGTCGCACTTTCATGACAACGGCAGTCAGGTATTGGCGGGCGATGCGAATTCCAGCCGACGGACGGGCCCGCGCATGACCACGAGCAGCGCCAGTCCGGGCAGCGCGATTGCAAGCGTGCTCAGGTAGAAGCTCGGCCAGCCCATGGCCTCGACCATCACGCCGCTGGCCGGCCCCACATACACCCGCCCGACCGCCGACAGCGCCGACAGCAGCGCGTACTGCGTGGCCGAGAAACGCCGCTCGCACAGCGCCGTGAGCAGCGCGACGAAGGCCGCCGTGCCCATGCCGCCGCACAGGTTCTCGATCGCGACGGCCACCGTCATCGTCGTCAGCTCCTTGGGCAGCACCGCGAGCGCCCAGTAGGCGAGATTGCTCACCATCTGCGCAACACCGAAGGCAAACAGGCTGCGCCACAGCCCGAGCCGCGCCATCAGCGCCCCGCCCGCGAGCGCGCCGACGATGGTCGCGGCGAGGCCGAAGGTCTTGTTCACCAGCCCCACCTCGCCGGCCGAGAAGCCGACCCCGCGGATGAGGAAGCTCGTACTCAGCGCGCCGGCAAACGCGTCGCCGAGCTTGTAGAGCACGATGAGCACGAGAAAGGCGACCGCCCACGGCCGCCCGAAGAAGGCCCGCATCGGCCCGACCACCGCCTCGGCCAGCGAGCGCGGCGGCGCGGCGGCGACGCCGTCGGGCTCGGGCGCCATCAGCGTGCCGATCACGCCCACGAGCATCAGCGCCGCCATCAGCGCATAGGTGCCGCGAAAGCCGAGCCACACATCGGCCAGCCACAGCGCCAGCCCGCCCGACACCAGCATCGCAAGGCGATAGCCCATCACGTTGACGGCCGCGCCCGCGCCGCGCTCGGCCGGCAGCAGCGCGTCGGTGCGCCAGGCGTCGAACACGATGTCCTGCGACGCCGACAGGAAGGCGACCGCGACCGCCAGCGCCGCGAGCGCGCCGAGCGAACCCTTCGGGTCGAACAGCGCCATCGCGCCCAGCGTCGCTGCCAGCGCAAGCTGGAAGCCGGCGAGCCAGCCGCGCCGCCGCCCGAGCCACCGGCCCGCGACCGGCAGCGGATAGCGGTCGAGCAGCGGCGACCACAGGAACTTGAACACATAGGCCTGACCGACCAGCGTCATGAAGCCGATGGTCTTGAGGTCCAGCCCCTCGACCGTCATCCACGCCTGGAGCGTGCCGGAGGTGAGCGCCAGCGGCAGGCCCGACGCGAAGCCGAGCAGCAGCGTCGCCGCCATGCGCCGGCTGCCGAACACGGCGAGCAGCGCGCTCATGCGCCGGGCAGTTCGTAGTCGATGGTCAGCGGCGCGTGGTCGCTGAACCAGCTTTCCTTGTAGATGCCGGCGCGCACCGCGCAGGCCGCGAGCGCGGGCGTGGCGATCTGGTAGTCGATGCGCCAGCCGACGTTGTTGGCGCGCGCTTGGCCGCGATTGCTCCACCACGTGTAGCACTCGTCGGTCGCGTCGGGATGCAGGCGCCGGTACACGTCCACGTAGCCCAGCTCCTCGAACACGCGGGTGAGCCAGGCACGTTCCTCGGGCAGGAAGCCGGAGTTCTTCTGGTTGCTGCGCCAGTTCTTGAGGTCGGTCTCGCGGTGGGCGATGTTCCAGTCACCGCACAGCAGGATCTCGCGGCCGCAGGCGCGCAGCTTCTGCAGGTGCGGAATGAAGGCGTCGAGGAAGCGGAACTTGGACGCCTGCCGGTGGTCACCCGACGAGCCCGACGGCAGGTAGAGCGAAATGAGCGCGAGCTTCATGCCGGCCAGCTCGAAGCGCGCCTCGATCATCCGGCCCTCGTCGTCGAACTCGCTCACACCGAAGCCGTGCTCCACCTCCACCGCCGGAATGCAGCCGCGATCGAGATACACGCCCACGCCGGAGTAACCCTTCTTTACCGCATGCGCGAATTCACCCGCGAGCGGCGTGCCGGGCGGGGCGATCATCCCGCTCTTCATGTCGGCCGCCTGCGCCTTCAGCTCCTGCACGCAGACGCCGTGCGCATGTTGCAGTGCGAGCCAGTCAAAGAATCCCTTGGTCGCGGCAGAGCGGATTCCATTGAGATTGGCGGTGATGATGCGCAGCGGTGTTCTCATGTGGCGAAATGCGTGTCCCCGAGCGCCAGCCTTTGATCGGGAACTGAAATCTTTTTTGGGAAAATGCGAGGCTTGCCGGTTTCGACCGCATTACTTGCAAGTCAGGACTAACCGTCAACTGCGGAATCGGCCACAAAACACCATCATGCCCGGCTGCGCACCTTGTGAAGCGCGGCGGCAGCACCACAACGGCGGCGACGCCATTCACGACTTATCGAGGCAGCCTTGAACAGCTTTCGTCAGGAATTTCTTGCTTTTGCACTGCAACAAGGCGTGCTGCGGTTCGGGGAATTTATCACCAAGGCCGGACGGCCCTCGCCCTACTTCTTCAACGCCGGCCTGTTCAGCGACGGCGCAAGTCTGGGCTCGCTCGGCGACTACTACGCCCAGGCGCTGCTGACCGCCGAGGCCGACGGACTCGGCTTCGACATGCTCTACGGCCCGGCCTACAAGGGCATCACGCTGGCGGCCGCCACCGCCATCGCGCTCGCACGCCGCGGCCGCAATCTGCCCTTCGCCTACAACCGCAAGGAAGCCAAGGACCACGGCGAAGGTGGCCTGCTGGTCGGCGCGCCGCTCAAAGGCCGCGTGGTCATCATCGACGACGTGCTGACCGATGGCGCCTCCAAGCGCGAATCGGTCGAAGTCATCCGCGCCGCCGGCGCGACGCCCGTGGCCGTGGCCATCGCGCTCGACCGCATGGAGCGCAAGGGCGTCGAAGGCGCGCTGTCGGCGCGCTCGGCGGTGCAGGAGTTCGAGGCCGAGTACGGCCTGCCGGTGCTGGCGATCGCCAATCTGGACGACCTCATGGGCTGGCTCGACGCCACGGCCGACACCAACCTCGCCGCCCACCGTGAACGCGTCGCCGCCTATCGCGCGCGCTTCGGTGTCGAACGCTGATGAAATCCTTGTCAGCGCGGACAGTCGTCTGCGCCCTCGCCGCGCTCACCACGACCGCGCCCGCACTGGCCCAGTCGGCACCGGGCGGCGCCGGTTCGCAGCAGCGCGCACGTGAAACCACCATCTACAGCTGCCGCGACGGCAACGGTCGGACCATCACCTCCGACCAGCCGATCCCCGAATGCCTGAACCGCGAGCAGCGCGTGCTCAACCGCGACGGCTCCCTGCGTCGCGTGATCGAGGCGCCGCTCACGCCCGAGCAGCGCGCCGCGCGCGAGGCCCAGCAGCGCCGCGAAACCGAGGAGATCCAGGCGCGCGAACTCGCCAGGCAGCATGACCGCGTGCTGCTGTCGAGCTACTCGAGCGTCGAGTCGCTCGAACTCGCGCGCAAGCGGGCGCTGGCCGAGTCGGAGTCGATGCTGGAGGTGTCGCAGACGCGACTGGTCGCGCTGGAGAAGGAAAGGCTTGCGCTCCAGGGCGAATTCGACTTCTACAAGAAGACCCAGCCGCCGGCCGCGCTCCAGGCCAAGATCGACGAGAACGCCCGCGCGCGCGCCTTCGAGATGGCACTGATGCAGCGTCGCAACGAGGAGATCGCGCGCATCAACGCGCGCTTCGATGCCGACCGCGCTCGCTTCATCCAGCTCGGCGGCGAACCCACCACACGCCGCTGAACCGCCCTCAGCTCTGCACGAGCTGGCGGTGCCGGTTCACGCTCATGAGCACGCCGCAGCCCACCGCCAGCGTCATGAGCGCCGTGCCGCCATAGCTCATGAAGGGCAGCGGCACACCCACCACGGGCAGGATGCCGCTCACCATCCCCATGTTCACGAAGGCGTACATGAACAGGATGAGCACGATCGCGCCCGAGAACAGCCGCGCGAACAGCGTCGGCGCGTTGCCGGCGATGATCAGCCCGCGCGCGAGCAGCAGGAAGTACACGACCAGCAGCAGGCAATTGCCGACAAAGCCGAATTCCTCCGAATAGACGCTGAAGATGAAGTCGGTGGTGCGCTCGGGAATGAACTCCAGGTGGGTCTGCGTGCCCTGCATCCAGCCCTTGCCGAAGATGCCGCCCGAGCCGATGGCGATCGTGCTCTGGATGATGTGAAAGCCCTTGCCGAGCGGATCCTTGGTCGGATCAAGCAGCGTGAGCACGCGCTCGCGCTGGTAGTCGTGCATGAAGGTCCAAGCCAGCGGCAGGCTTGCCAGCCCGCCGATGCCGAGCGCCGCGAGCACCTTCCAGCTCAGTCCCGCGAAGAAGATCACCGAGAAGCCGCCCACCGCCACCAGCGTCGCGGTGCCGAGATCGGGCTGCTTGAGGATGAGCCCGACCGGAATCAGCATCAGCACCGCCGCGAGCGCGAAGTCCTTCCAGCCGAGCGTCGCCTCGCGCATGTGGAAGTACCAGGCCAGCATCAACGGCAAGCCGATCTTGAGGAATTCCGACGGCTGCAACTGCATGAAGCCGAGGTCGATCCAGCGCCGCGCGCCCTTCTTGACCGTGCCGAACAGCGCCACCGCGATCAGCAGCGTGACCGCCGCCACGTAGATCGGCACCGCCGCGCGCATCAGCAGGCGCGGCGGCACATTGGCCATCACCCACATCACGCAGAAGGCGAACAGCAGGTTCTTCACATGGCCATCGAAGCGGCCGGGAAAGTTGTTGGCGCTCGACGCCATCGTCACCAGCGACAGCGTGACCAGCACGCCGAGGATGATCAGCAGCGTCGGGTCGAACACCATCACCCAGGGCCGGATGCGCAGCCAGAGTTCGCGGCGGGTCATGGCGTGTCTTCCTTGCGGGCGGGAATCGCGGGATCGGGCGCGGGACGCGCCGGGGCGTCACGGCGCGGGGCGGCGGGATCGGCACCGTGGACGGCGGCGGGATTGCTCGCGGCCGGCCCGCGACCCGATGCGCCACCCGCGGACGGCGAGGCGCCGGACGTGGCCGCACTGGCGGCGCCACCGGCCGTCGCGCCGGTTGCCGCCGCGCCAGTCGCGCCGCCGGCCGCCGCACCGCCGTCGGGCGCGGCGGCCGGCGCGGGCCGGCGCGGCGCGGGCGGAGGCGCGACCAGATCGTCACGCACCTGATCGCGCTGGGCATCGGGCGCCACGGGCTGCGGCAGACCAAGCTCGTCGCCCGGCGCGGCCTGGGCGGCGGACTCGTCATCGTCGGTGGTGAGCGCGGCGGCCTTGCGCGGGTCGTCGAGTTCTTCCGGCCACTTGCCGAGCAGCCAGTAGTCGAACACCTTGCGCGCGATCGGCGCCGCCGCCTTGGCGCCGAAGCCGCCGTTCTCGACGATGAGCGCCACCGCGATCTTCGGATCGTCGGCCGGCGCGAAGGCCACGAACAGCGAATGGTCGCGATAGCGCTCGGGCGTCAGCGCCTCGTTGTACTTGGCGCCCTGCTTGATGCCGATGACCTGGGCCGTGCCGGTCTTGCCCGCCGCCACGTAGGGCGCGTTGCCGAACACCGCCGAGCCGGTGCCGAAGCGGTTCACGTCGATCATTCCGCTCTTCACCACCTCGATGTTTTCGCGTTTGAGCGGGATGGTGTAGCTCTGCGTCGGCACGGTCGCGCGGCGCTCGCCGCTGCGCGCGTCCACCACCTCGCGCACCACGTGCGGCCGCATCACGACGCCGTTGTTGGCGAGCGTGGCGATCGCGTGGCCGAGCTGGAGGATGGTGTAGCTGTTGTAGCCCTGCCCGATGCCGACCGAGATCGTCTCGCCGGCAAACCATTGCTGGGCTTCCTTGCGCTTGAAGGCATTGCGCTTCCATTCGGTGGACGGCAGCACGCCCTTCTTCTCGCCCTCCATGTCGATGCCCGTGTACTCGCCGAAGCCGAAGGGCCGCATGAAGTTCGCGATCGCGTCGATGCCCATGTCGTTGGCGAGCATGTAGAAGTAGGTGTCCGACGAATAGACGATGGCCTTGTGCAGATCGACCACGCCATTGCCGCCCGGCTTGCTGTCGCGGAACTGCCGTCCGCCGAAGTTGAAGACGCCGGTGTCGTGAAAGCTCCAGTTCGGCGTGCGCTTGCCCGTCTCCAGCGCCGCGAGCGCCATGAAGGGCTTGAACGTCGAGCCGGGCGGATACACGCCGCGCAGCGGGCGGTTGAGCAGCGGCTTGTCGGGGTCTTCGTTGAGCGCCTTCCAGTTGACAGGGTCGATGCCGTCGACGAACAGGTTCGGGTCGAAGCCGGGCCGGCTCACCATCGCGAGGATGTCGCCCGTCTTCGGCTCGATCGCCACCAGCGCGCCGCGCTTGGCGCCATACAGCTGCTCGACCATCTGCTGGAGCCGGATGTCGATCGACAGCACGAGGTTGTTGCCCGGCGTCGCGGGCGTGAGGCCAAGCGTGCGCACCGGCTTGCCGCCGGCCGACACCTCCACCTCGGCGAAGCCGGTCTTGCCGTGCAGCTCGCGCTCGTAGCTCTGCTCGATGCCGACCTTGCCGATGTACTCCGTGCCCTTGTAGTCGTCGGCGTTGTCCCAGTCCTCGATGCGCTCGGCATCCTTGGCCGAGATGCGGCCGATGTAGCCGATGACGTGGCCCGCCACGGCGCCGAGCGGGTACTCGCGGAACAGCCGCGCCTTGATCTCGACCGCCGGGAACATGAAGCGCCAGGCCGCGAAGCGCGCGACCTCGTCGTCGGTCAGGCGGTTGCGGATCGGCAGCGAGCCGACGGTGCGCGTCTCCTCCATCAGCTGCCGGAAGCGACGGCGGTGGTGGGGCTGGATGTCGATGATGCGGGCGAGCTGGTCGATGGTCGCGTCGAGCTGGCCGGCCGGGATCTTCGATGGCGTGATCTCGAGCGTGTAGGCCGAGTAGTTGCGCGCCAGCACGACGCCATTGCGGTCGGTGATGACACCTCGGTTGGGCGGCGTCGGCACGACGGAGATGCGGTTGTCTTCGGCCTGGGCGTGATAGCTGTCGTAGCTGATGATCTGCAACCACACGAAGCGCGCGATCAACAGCCCGAAGCACACGAGGATGAGCGCCACCACCACGCCGAGACGGCGGCGGAAGCTGACCAGCTCCTGCTGGTTGTCGCGCAGGCCGGCGCTCATGCGGCGGCTCCGGCCGTGGCGGAGGTGAAGCGGCTGGGCATCGGCTTACAGCGGCCGGTTCTCGTCGCGATCGACCGCGCGGCGCTGCGGCGCGAGCAGCAGCAGCTTGGCGACCGGCCAGAGCAGCGTCGCGACGAGGCTGGCCGCGAAGTAGGCAAAGCCCGGGAAGTTCGCGCCCGCCGCGAGCCGCACCACCAGCATCACGAGCTGGCCGATCAGCAGCAGCGGCAGCACATGGATCATCTGGCCGAACTGGTTGAACCATTGCACGCGCCGGTGCAGCGCGATCGCGCCATACGACAGCAGCGTGTACGACAGCGCATGCTGGCCGAGCAGCGCGCCGTCATGCACATCCATCACCAGACCGAGCGCGAAGGCCGCGCCCAGCCCGAGCTTGCGCGGCTGGTGCACATGCCAGAACACGAGGCCGAGCGCGACCCAGTCCGGCACAGGCAGCCGGCTGCCCCAGGGCAGCAGGTCGAGCAGCAGCAGCCCGAGCAGCGAGGCGTAGATGAAGATGCGCGAGGCCGGACGAAGAATGATGTCCCGGCGCGGGACGTCGCCGACGGCGTTCATGGGCGGGCTCCGGCGGGGGCGGGAGAGACTGCGGCGGGGGCCGGGGACGCGGGCCGGGGCGCGGCGCGGGCGGCATCCTTGCCACCGGCGCTCCTGACCTCGGGCACGCCCTTGCCCGGCGCCATCGCCGCCTCCTTCGCCGCCTCCTTCGCCGCCTCCCTGGGCGCCTCGGCCGGCTTGCCGGCATCGGCTGGCGCGGACTTGGCGCTCGGCGGCAGCACGGCGGCGGCATTGGGATCGCTGCCCTCGGGCAGCTGGGCCTCGACGCGCAGCACCAGCAGCATGCTCGCGCCGCGGATGCGCGCGATCGGGTCGGCGATGATGCGCGCGAAGGTCGGGTCGGCCGTGCGATCGACCGTGCGCACCTTGGCCACCGGCAGGCCGGCCGGATACACGCCGTCCAGTCCCGAGGTCACGAGCTGATCGCCCTCCTGCACATCGGCATTGGCCGCGAGAAAGCGCAGTTCGATCGTGCCCGGCTCCTCGCCGCCCTGGGCCAGGGTGCGCAGCCCGGTGCGGCGCAGCTGCACCGGCGTGGTCTGGTCGCGGTCGGTCGCCAGCGCGATCTCGGAGGTGAACGGGAAGGTGCGCACCACCTGCCCGACGAGCCCCGATTCATCGATGACCGGCTCGGCCACCTTCACGCCGGCCTGGCTGCCTCGGTCGATCACGACGCGCGGCGCGAACGGGTCACGCGTGTCGTACAGCGCCTCGACCATCAGCGTGGCGATGCCGGCGCGCGCGCGCGCATCCACCAGCGCGCGCAGGCGGGTGTTCTCGGCACTCAGTTCTTCCATCTGGAGCAGCTGGGTCGCGTCGGCCAGGCGTTGCAGGCGCAGTTGCTCGTTCTGGCTGCGCAGCGTGGCCACCTCCTCGAAATGGCCGATGACGGTACGGGCCACCTCGGTCGGCCAGAGCGCGCCGCGCTGGAGCGGATAGAGCGTCGTGCCCACCGCCACGCGCAGCGCCTCGAGCGTGTGCATGCGCGCGTCGACCACGATCAGCGTGATCGACAGACCGGCGAAGAAGATGAGCCGCGCCAGCGCCGACGGGCCCTGGCGGAAGAACGGCGGCGGTTGCAGATCCATGCCGTCGAGTCCGGCCTTGCGGCCGCCTTGCGCGGGTTACTCGGAGGTGAAGATGGAGCCGAGCTTGTCCATGCGCTCGAGCGCCATGCCGCTGCCGCGCGCCACGCAGGTGAGCGGGTCTTCGGCGGCGGACACCGGCAGGCCGGTTTCTTCCATGAGCAGGCGGTCGAGGTCGCGCAGCAGCGCGCCGCCGCCGGTGAGCATCATTCCACGCTCGGCGATGTCGGCGCCGAGTTCGGGCGGCGTCGCTTCGAGCGCGCTCTTGACGGCCGAGACGATGCTGTTGAGCGGATCGGTCAGCGCTTCGAGGATCTCGTTGGAGCTGATCGTGAAGCTGCGCGGAATGCCTTCGGACAGGTTGCGGCCCTTGACTTCCATCTCCTTCACTTCGGAGCCGGGGAAGGCGGAGCCGATTTCCTTCTTGATGGCCTCGGCGGTCGGCTCGCCGATCAACATGCCGTAGTTGCGGCGGATGTAGTTGATGATGGCCTCGTCGAACTTGTCGCCGCCGACGCGCACGCTGCCCTTGTAGACCATGCCGCCGAGCGAGATCACGCCCACCTCGGTCGTGCCGCCGCCGATGTCCACCACCATCGAGCCGCTGGCCTCGCTGACGGGCAGGCCGGCGCCGATCGCCGCCGCCATCGGCTCCTCGATCAGGTACACCTGGCTCGCGCCGGCGCCGAGCGCCGATTCGCGGATCGCGCGGCGTTCGACCTGGGTCGAGCCGCAGGGCACGCAGATGATGATTCGCGGGTTGGGCGCGAAGATGCTGCCCGGGTGAACCATCTTGATGAACTGCTTGAGCATCTGCTCGGTGACGGTGAAGTCGGCGATGACGCCGTCCTTCATCGGGCGGATCGCCTCGATGTTGCCGGGCACCTTGCCGAGCATCTGCTTGGCTTCCTTGCCGACCGCGCAGATCGTCTTCTTGCCGTTGGGGCCGCCTTCCTGGCGGATCGCCACCACTGACGGCTCGTCGAGCACGATGCCCTTGCCGCGAACATAGATGAGCGTGTTGACCGTGCCGAGGTCGATGGCGAGGTCGTTCGAGAAGTACTTGGAGAGAAAACCGAGCATGTGGTCCTGCCGTGGAGGGAGGGCGCCGAGGCTTGAGAAGGGCACCGGCACGCGCGACGGAAGGGGTTGGACACCATCGACGCCCGCGTGCGATCGAAGGACAGGCGAGCCGCGCGCAAGAGATGCAGCACCGGGCGCCCGCCGTCCGCGGAAGCGCGCAATGGTACCCTAACCCCTGGTTTTTCCCGTGTCCGCGCGCCGGTTTCAGACGGGTGCGCGGCCGGCCGCCGGACCGCGCACGGCCCGCGCTTCCGCCCGTCATCTGCTGTCATCCGCCCGCAACCGCAGGCATCGGGCAAGCGCTTGCAAGCGCGGCCTCCGCCCCGACCTGCCCCGGCGGGCAGCAGCTTCCGGCCGCCGCCTCCTCACCAGACAACCGCAGCCAAGCCCATGTCGCTCACGCTTTCCGATGTCGAACGTATCGCGCACCTGGCGCGAATCCAGATCACCCCGGCCGATGCCGAACGCATGCTCGGCGAGCTCAACGGCATCTTCGGCCTGATCGAGCAGATGCAGGCGATCGACACGACCGGCATCGAGCCGATGGCCCATCCGCTCGGCGGTGCCCAGCGCCTGCGCGCCGACGAGCACCAGACCCTCATCCCGCGTGACGACACCATGAAGAACGCGCCCGCCCGCCAGGACGGCCTCTTCCTCGTCCCCAAGGTCATCGAATGAGCGCCGCCATGTCCGATCTCGCCCGCAAGACCGTCGCCGAGCTGTCCGCGCTGCTCGCCAAAAAAGAGGTTTCCGCCGTCGAACTCGCGCGGCTCTACCTCGACCGCATCGACGCCAACCGCGATCTCAACGTCTTCCTCGACGTGCGCCCCGAAGTCACGCTGAAGCAGGCCGCCGCCGCCGACGCGCTGATCGCCGCCGGCAACGCCGGCCCGCTCGCCGGCATCCCGATCGCGCACAAGGACATCTTCGTGACGCGCGATTTCGCGTCCACCGCCGCCAGCAAGATGCTTGAGGGCTACATGAGCCCCTTCGACGCCACGGTGGTCGAGCAACTCGCCGCCGCCGGCATGGTCACGCTCGGCAAGATCAACTGCGACGAGTTCGCGATGGGGTCGAGCAACGAGAACTCGGCCTACGGGCCCACGCTCAACCCCTGGGACAAGAAGGCCGTGCCGGGCGGCAGCTCGGGCGGCTCGTCGGCCTGCGTCGCGGCGCGGCTCGCGCCCGTCGCGAGCGCGACCGATACCGGCGGCTCGATCCGCGAGCCGGCGTCCTTCGCGGGCGTCACGGGCGTCAAGCCGACCTATGGCCGCCCGTCGCGCTGGGGGATGATCGCCTTCGCGTCGAGCCTCGACACCGCCGGCCTCATGACCGCCACCGCCGAGGACGCCGCGCTCGTCTTCAACGCGATGCTCGGCCACGACCCGAAGGACTCCACCAGCCTCGACCGCCCGCGCGAGGACTACACCCGCGCGCTCGCCAATCCGGTCAAGGGTCTGCGCATCGGCGTGCCGAAGGAGTTCTTCGGCGAAGGCCTGTCGCCCGACGTGGAAGCGCGCGTGCGCGAGGCGCTCAAGCAGTACGAGGCGCTTGGCGCCGAACTCGTCGAGATCTCGCTGCCGGTGTCGGCGCTCGGCATCCCCGTGTACTACGTGGTGTCGTCGGCCGAGGCGTCGAGCAATCTCAGCCGCTTCGACGGCGTGCGCTACGGCCATCGCTCGGCCAAGGCCGGCGACCTGCTGGAGATGTACAAGGCCAGCCGCTCGGAAGGCTTCGGCGCCGAGCCCAAGCGCCGGATCATGATCGGCACCTATGTGCTCAGCCACGGCTACTACGACGCCTACTACATCAAGGCCCAGCAGGTGCGCCGCCTGATCGCCGACGAGTTCCAGCGCGCCTTCACGCAGTGCGACCTCATCGCCGGCCCGGTCGCGCCCACCGTGGCCTTCGACATCGGCGCCAAGTCGTCCGACCCGGTCGCGATGTACAAGTCCGACCTCTACACGGTGCCCGGCAGCCTCGCCGGCGTGCCGAGCATGAGCCTGCCGGTCGGCTTCGGCGACGGCGGACGGCCGGTCGGCCTCCAGCTCATCGCCAACCATCTCGACGAGGCCCGCATGCTCGGCGCGGCCCACCAGTTCCAGCTTGCGACCGACTGGCATGCGCGCGTGCCGGCCGGCTTCTGACGAAAGGACGCCGCCATGCAATGGGAAGTCGTCATCGGTTTCGAGACCCACACCCAGCTCTCGACCGACAGCAAGATCTTTTCGCCGGCCAGCACGGCCTTCGGCGCCGAGCCCAACACCCAGGCGAGCGTCATCGACCTCGCCCTGCCCGGCGTGCTGCCGGTGCTCAACCGCGGCGCGGTCGAGCGGGCGATCCGCTTCGGCCTCGCGATCGGGGCAAAGATTGCTCCGCGCAGCATCTTCGCGCGCAAGAACTACTTCTACCCGGACCTGCCCAAGGGCTACCAGATCAGCCAGTACGAGATCCCGGTGGTCCAGGGCGGCACGATGAGCTTCGTCGTCACGCCGAAGAACGGCGAGCCTTACACCAAGACCATCAACCTCACGCGCGCGCATCTGGAAGAAGACGCCGGCAAGTCGCTGCACGAGGACTACCAGGGCATGTCGGGCATCGACCTGAACCGCGCCGGCACGCCGCTGCTGGAGATCGTGACCGAGCCCGAGCTGCGCTCGTCGGCCGAGGCGGTGGCGTACGCGAAGGCGCTGCATTCGCTCGTGACCTGGCTCGGCATCTGCGACGGCAACATGCAGGAAGGCTCGTTCCGCTGCGACGCCAACGTCTCGGTGCGCCCGCTCGGCCAGAAGGAATTCGGCACCCGCTGCGAGATCAAGAACCTCAACAGCTTCCGCTTCCTCCAGGCCGCGATCGACTACGAGGTGCGCCGGCAGATCGAGCTGATCGAGGACGGCGGCCGCGTGGTGCAGGAAACCCGCCTCTACGACCCCGACCGCGACGAGACACGCTCGATGCGCAGCAAGGAAGACGCGATGGACTATCGCTACTTCCCCGATCCCGACCTGCTGCCGCTCGAGATCACGCCCGACTGGATCGAGCAGATCAAGGCGACGCTGCCCGAGCTGCCCGGCGCGATGCGCGAGCGCTTCGTGCGCGACTTCGGCCTGCCCGAGTACGACGCCCAGACGCTCACCGCGAGCGCCTCGCTCGCCGCCTATTACGAAGCCGCCGCGCGCGCCGCGCTGGCCGATGCCGCCGGTAAGGCCGAGGCGCCCGCCGCCTACAAGGCCACGTCCAACTGGGTCATGGGTGAGGTGTCGGCCGCGCTCAACGAGCACGGCATCGACGTGGCCGCCGCGCCCGTCTCGGCTGCCCAGCTCGGCCGGCTGGTCGCGCGCGTGCTCGACGGCACCATCAACCAGAAGACGGCCAAGGAAGTGTTCGCCGCGATCTGGTCGGGCGACGACCGCGATGCCGCCGCCGCCGACACCATCATCGACGCGCGCGGCCTCAAGCAGATCAGCGACACGGGCGCGATCGAGAAGCTCATCGACGAGGTGCTCGCCGCCAACCAGAAGTCGGTGGACGAGTTCCGCGCCGGCAAGGAGAAGGCGTTCAACGCGCTGGTCGGCCAGGCGATGAAGGCCACCAAGGGCAAGGCCAATCCGGCGCAGGTCAACGAGATCCTCAAGCGCAAGCTCGCGGGCTGACGCGGCCCGGCAGGGACGCCGACCGGGCCGGTCGGGCGATGCGCGGCTCGCCCGGACCCTGCCACCGGCCACCGTCTGGCGGATGGCAGGCCCCGGTGTCCGGGGCCATCTGCCAAAGCAAAGAGGGCGGACGCAGACAAAGCGTCCGCCCTCTTTTTTCTTGAAAGCATGCGGCAAACCACGCGCGCTGCCGCAGTGCGTCAAAGTTCTCGTTCCGCGACTTTCAGGCGGTGGAGGCCGGTCGCGGATACCGGGCGGGCCTTGATAATCCGGCGCTCGTTGCCCGCGCCTGTCACACAACGTCATCGCGCGAGGCCCGATCGATGCCCCGACGACCGTCGTCAGCGCGAAACCGACGCCCCGATGTTCTCCACTCCGCCGCGTCCCCCTCGATCCGCCCGCTCCGCCCTCGCCGCCCCGCGCGACGTCGTCCGGTCACCGTCCCATCCCCGGCCGACGGAGCAATCGCGAACTTCCCGATCACCGTCCCGTCCTCGCACCGGCAGGTCCGACGGGCGCGTGTCCGCCGCCCCTTCCTCGCCAATGACCTCGCTCCCGCTCCGCAAGCCCCTGTCCGCCCTCGTCCATCTCGCGCTTGGCGCCGGCCTCGCCGTCACGCTCGCCGCCTGTGGCGACGACGACAAGAAGGGCGGCGACACGCAGTCCGTCGCCAAGGTCGGCTCGACCGAGCTGACGGTGCACCAGATCAATTTCGCGCTCCAGCAGCGCGGCAACATCCCGGCCGACCAGATCGAACGCGCGAGCCGCGACACGCTCGAACGCCTGATCGACCAGGAACTCGCGGCCCAGGCCGCGCAGAAGGACGGCCTCGACCGCGACCAGCAGGTGATCCAGGCGATCGACGCCGCGCGCCGCGACATCCTCGCGCGCGCCTATGCGCAGAAGGTCGAACGCGAGGCCCAAGGCCAGGCGGCCCCGACCGCCGACGCAGTGCAGAAGTTCTACGACGACAACCCGCTGCTTTTCTCCGACCGCCACTACTACTCGGTGGAACAGGTCGTTCTCGACGGCAAGGATGCCGCCCGCCACGCCGACGAGCTGCTCGCCACCAGACGCACGCCCCAGGCCTTCGCCGACGCGCTCATCGCCGAGGGCGGCCATCCGGTGGTGCAGAAGGCGTCCTACCCTGCCGAGGCACTGCCGCTCGAACAGCTGCGCCACATGTCCGAACTGGTGGGCGGCAAGCCCGTGGTCCAGCCGCGCCCGGGCGGCGCGGCGGTGCTGTTCGTGCTCGGCAGCACGCCGGCGCCGGTGTCGCTTGATCAGGCCAGGCCCTCGATCGAGCGCTACCTGGTCGGCGAACGCAGCCGGCGCGCGCTTGCCGACGGCGCCAAGGCGCTGCGCGCGGCGACGCCCGTCACCTATCTCGGCAAGTTCGCCGCGCCGGCAGCGGTGCCGGCGGCCGAGACGCCGGCCGCGGACGGCGGCATGGCGGGAGCACCAGCGGCCGCCGCGGCGCCGACCGGCGCGAGCCCGGCCGGCACCACCGACGACGGCAGCCCGTCGGCGAGCAATCCGGCCTTCCGCAAGGGCCTCGACGGCCTGAAGTAAGCAGCACGACAACTCCTCCTCCCGCACCGCGCGCCCATGTCGCTCCCCCAGCTGCTCGTCATCCTCCGCGTCCATCGCAAGCTGACCCTCCGGATTCTCTTCATCACCGTGCTGCTCGCCATCGTCGGCACCAAGCTCGTCGCCAAGCAGTACACGGCCACGGGCGCGGTGCTGGTCGACATCAAGTCGCCCGATCCGGTGGCCGGCGTGGTGCTGCCGAGCGCGCTCGCGCCCGGCTACATGTCGACCGAGGTCGATCTGATGAGCAGCGAGCGCGTCGCGCGGCGCGCCATCACCCTGCTCGGCCTGGAAAACGACGCCGAAATGCGCGCCAAGTGGGAAGCCGACACCAAGGGCGTGGGCGACTACATGAGCTGGCTCACCGATCTGCTCCAGCTCAAGCTCGACATCAAGCCCTCGCGCGATTCGGGCGTGGTGTCGTACAGCTATGTGTCGGGCAGCCCCGAGTTCGCGTCGATGCTGGTCAACGCCTTCATGCAGGCCTACATCGACACCACGGCCGAGCTGCGCGTCGAGCGCGCGCGCACCAGCAACAACTTCTTCGACGAGCGCGCCAAGCAGCTGCGCGACAACCTCGAACAGGCTCAGAGCCGCCTGGCCGAGTACCAGCGCAATGCCCGCCTCATCACCACCGACGAACAGCTGGATGTCGAGAACGCCCGCCTGGCCGCCCTCACCAACCAGCTGGTCCAGCTCCAGACCGCCGGCGCCCAGGTCAGCAGCCGCCTGCGCCAGGCCGGCAATGCCGATGTCATGAGCGAGGCGATGAGCAACCCGGTGGTGAGTGCCCTCACGACCGCGATCAGCCAGGGCGAGGCCGACGCGCGCCAGCTCGCCGAGCGGCTCGGCCCCGAGCATCCCGCGCTGCGCGAGGCACGCGCCAAGCTGACCCAGCTGCGCGAGCAGCGCGACCTCGAAGTCAGACGCGTGATCGGCGCGCTCAATGTCGACGGCTCGTCGAGCGATGACCGCATCGTCACGCTGCAACGGCTCATCGACGAGCAGCGCAACCGCCTGCTCGAACTCAAGAGCCGTCGCGACGAGGCCGCCGTGCTCAAGCGCGATGTCGAGAGCGCCCAGCGCGCCTATGACGCGGTGCTCGCGCGCGTGGGCGAGACCAGCCTCGCGAGCCAGAACACCATGACCAACGTCACCATCGTCAAGTACGCGAGCACGCCGCCCGTGCCCTCGGGCCCCAAGCTCGGCCGCAACCTCGGACTCGGCATCTTCGTCGGCCTGATGTTCGGCGTGATGGCCTCGATCGCGCGCGAGCTGCTCGACCGCCGCATCCACACGCCCGAGGACATCGCCGTGCTGCTGCGCCAGCCGGTGCTCGGCGTGATCCCGCCGCCGCTGGCGCCGCCCACGCGCCTGCGCCGCATCGTCGGCCGACTCCCCCTGCGCCGCTTCGCCGCGCCGCGCAACCTTCTTGTCCGCAGCCGCGCCTGACCGCCATGGATTTCTTCACCACCGTCGCCGAAACGCCCGCTCCCACCGATCTGCCCGAGGAAGTGCGCGGCGCCCCCATCGGCGAGATCCTGCGCCGCATCCGGCCGCTGTCCGACGAGCAGATCCAGCAGATCCTCCAGCACCAGCGCGACCACGGCACCCGCTTCGGCGAAGCCGCCGTCGCGCTCGACCTCGCCACCGGCGACGAGGTGCTATGGGCGCTGTCGCAGCAGTTCCACTACCCCTATCTGCCCAAGGCGCGCTGGGCCGCCGGCTCCGAACTCGTCACCGCGAGCGACCCGTTCAGCGACGTGGCCGAATCCTTCCGCGACCTGCGCAGCCGCCTGATGATGAACGCCACGCCCGACGACGCGCGCCGCGCGATCGCGGTCGTGAGCCACGATCCGGGCGACGGCAAGACCTTCTTCGCGGCCAACCTCGCCATCGCCTACAGCCAGCTCGGCGCGCGCACCCTGCTCATCGACGCCGACATGCGCCACCCGCGCCTGCACAGCGTGTTCGATCTCGGCGACCACAGCATCGGCCTGAGCAACGCGCTGCTCACCGGCCGGCTCGACACCGACGCCGTGCATCAGGCCGAGGAGCTGCCCAGCCTGTTCGTGCTGCCCGTGGGCACCGAACCGCCCAACCCGCTCGAACTCGTGCAGCGCCCGGCCTTCGGCCTGCTGCTGAGCAAGCTGCTCGCACGCTTCGACCATGTGATCGTCGACACGCCGGCCGCGAGCTACGGCGCCGACGCGCGCGTCATCGCCGCCAAGTGCGGCGCCGCGCTCGCCATCGCCCGCAAGGGCCACACGCGCGTGCCCCAGCTCCAGTCCTTCCTCGCGCTGCTCGGCAAGTCGCCGGCGCGCATGCTCGGCGTGGTGATGAACGAGCACTGAGCCGCCCCGGTTCGCTGCAAAGGCTTGCAGGCCGCACGCGCCGGTCCGGACTCCTGCCTCGCCTCGCATTGCCTTGCGATGCAAGCGCTTTCAGATCCTTGCCGCGCCGGCCTTCGACCTCGCATCACACCGCGCGCCGCCCGGCCGGCGCGAGCCAGTGCCGTTCGTGCAGCGTCGCCGGCTCGGTCGGGCGCACCGCGTCCAGATACAGCCTGAACAGGGCGCGGTTGAGCTTCTGCGCCGTGTACGACGCGAGATAGAAGCGGCGCGCGTTCTCGCCCATGCCAGCCAGACTCGCGCGGTTGCAGGCGCGCAGCACCTTCACCAGCGAATCGACGCTGTTCGGCTCGACCACCCGGCCGTTCCAGCCGTCGATGACCAGATCGCCCAGCCCGCCCACGCGCGTCGCGATGACGGGCCGGCTGGCGCGCATCGCCTCGATCGCGATCAGGCCGAAGCCTTCCCAGCGCGACGGCATCACGATTGCATCGGCGGCGGCGATCTCGCGCTGCACCTCGTCGCGCGGCGCCCAGCCGCGCACCGCCACGTTGGGCGGCACGTCGGCCAGCGTCTCGTCGGCCAGCACCGTGCCGCCGAGCAGCACGCCATGGCATTCATGCTGCATGCGGCGCATCGCCTCCAGGAAGATGTCCACGCCCTTCTGACGGTCGAAGCGCCCCGCGAACAGCCAGGTGCACTTGCCGTCGCGGCGCGTCGTCGCGCCCTGGGCCGCCTGGTCGGCGATGCCGTTCTCCACCAGCTTGAGGCGGGTCGGCTCGATGCCCGCGCGCAGCCCGCTGCGATAGTCGTGGCGCGAGATGCAGACGATCACCCGCGCCGACGGCGCGAGCAGCCGCTCGATCGCCGCGATCACCGCGTTCTTCAGCCGCGACGATTCGCGGTCGAAGGCCCAGCCATGCGAGCAGTACACGACCGGCGCTCGCGGCGCGAGCCCGGGGATGCGCGTGGCGATGCCGGCGAAGCTGCCGTGCGCATGCACCACGTTCGGCCCGAACTCCGCCTCGACCGCCGGCAGCATCCGGCGGATGCGCAGCACCCGGCGCGGCCGGCCGCAGTCATCGTCGAAGGTCCAGACGCGCACGCCGCGCGCCGCCGGCAGCTCGCCGAGCTGGCTGCGCGGCAGCAGCAGCCCGACATTGCCGGCGCCGAACTGGGCCGCCTGGTAGGGAATGATCTCGTCGAGATAGGACGCGATGCCGCCCTTGATCGTCTCGGCAACGTGCAGAACCTTCGGCCACATGAAAGCCACCTCCCGTGAAGTTGAAGCGCCCGCGTCAAGCGGAGCGGGAGAACGGAAACCAGTATTCCGTGATCATCTTCACGTTGATGGTCGATACCTGACCGCGATTACATCGGGAAACGGCGAGCGACGATCTCGCCAAACCGCTCGCCGACCGCGGCCCAGGTGTAGCGCGAGGCATGGGCGCGACCGGCGGCGGCCATCTCGGCGCGCAGCGCGGCGCTGTCGAGCAGGCGCGCGAGCTGGGCCGCGAGCGTGGCCGGATCGGCCGGGTCGCAGTACAGCGCGGCGCTGCCGCAGACCTCGGGCAGCGACGAGGCGTCGGACACGATCACCGGGCAGCCGCAGCACATCGCCTCCAGCGGCGGCAGGCCGAAGCCCTCGTAGAACGACGGGAACACGAAGCACAGCGCCTGCTCGTAGAACCAGCGCAGCTGGGCGTCGGTCACGTAGCCGGTGCGGATCACGCCGCGTTCGTCGGCGGCCGGCTCGCCGCCCGCGAACACGCGCTTGTTGGCGCCGCCCACGGCCACCAGCGGCACGTCGTCGCGGCCGAGCAGCGCCATCGCCTTCGCCACCGCGCCGAAGTTCTTGTTGGGCGACTGGCTGCCCACCGCGAGCACGAAGGGCCGCCCGCCGCCCAGGCCGAGCTGCTCGCCGAGGCTGCCATCGGCCGGCTCGCGCAGGATGTGCTCGCCGCTTTCGGGGATGACCTCGATCTCGCGCGCCGGCCGACCGAGAAAGCGGATCAGCTCGCCGGCCGAGAAGGCCGAGACGGTCAGGATCGCCTCGCTGTGCTGCACCAGCGAGCCGAGCAGGAAGCGGTACCAGGTGCGGAAGGCGCGGCTGAAATTGCCCGGGTTGGCGAAGGTGGCCGCGTCATGGATGACGACCAGCTGCCGCCGCCGCCACAGCGGCCCGGTATTGCACAGGTTCACGAGCACATCGTCGCTCGCGGCCTCGCGCAGCGCGGTCTGCTCCCACCATTGCCCGCCGCGCGAACCGACGCGGAACACGCGCTCGCGCAACGCCGGCGGCAGCACGCGCAGCCGGCCCGGCGGCACCGCGACGCGGGCCGGCGCAAGACCGGCGGGCGCGGCGCGCCCCGTCGCCGGGGCGGCCGCGCCCGGACTGCCGGCGGCCGGCGGACCGGCGTACGCGGTCATGAGTTCGAGCGCGAAACGATCGACGCCCGTGGCGGGGCGCGTTAGGAAACGACCATTGAAGAGCATGTCGGCGACCTTGGAGGAAGGGGTTCACCGGCTGCCGTGGCGCGCCTCGGGTGTCTGCCCTCGCCCCTGCGGTTGCGAGTTGTAAACCGGCGCGTTTCGCAAGCGGCATCCGTACACTTTGCGTGACTTTTCGCACTGTATCGACGCAAGCCGCGCTCAGACGGCGGATACAAATCAGGCCCGACCGGTACGACGACGTTGCCGGCAAGCCATGGCCCCAAGAGCGACGCATGCCCCATCCTTCCTCCAGGCACCGCCGCCATCCGCGCATAAGCCGGATCGCGTCTGCATCTTCAATGGCGGTCCGCCGATGACGGGCCTCGCGCGCCTGTCGGGCGGGCTCAAGCGTTCGGGCGCCACCAAGGTGGCGATGGTGATGGGCGGCAACATCGGCCTCGTCATCACCCAGGCGATCCAGTTCCTCTTTCTCGCGCGGCTTCTGGGCGCGTCCGACTACGGCTACGTGGCGGCGATCAACGCGCTCATCACGATCGCCGCGCCGCTGTCCGACCTCGGCTTCGGCAACCTCGTGCTGATGCGCTGCGCGCGCCGGCGCGAGGTGGCGGCGCTCGAACTCGGCAACGCGGTGGTGATGACGCTCATCGTCGGCAGCACGCTCACGCTGCTGCTCGTGGCCGTGTCGGAGGTGGTGTACGGCGGCGCGGTGGACTGGCGCCTCGCGGCGCTGCTCGGCGTGGCCGAACTGCTCGGCACGCGGCTCGTGACGGTGTGCGGCAACCTGCACACGGCCTTCGAGGAATTCGGCTTCGCGACGCTGCGGCTGGTGCTCACGGGCGTGGCGCGCATCGCGGCCATCGTGGCGCTGGCGCTGTGGCCGGCGGGCGGGCCGGTGCTGTGGGCGGCGGGCTTCGCGGGGCTCAACCTGCTGCTCGCGGCCTATTCGTACTGGTGCGCGCACCGGCTCGCGGGCGGCATGCGCGTGTCCTTCGCCGAGATCGGCGCGAGCCTGCGCGAGGCCTGGCATTTCGCTTCCGGCGCGCTGGCGCGCGCGGCCTATTCCGATACCGACAAGGTCATGCTCGGGCGCTACGCGGCGTCGGCGGAGCTGGGCGCGTACACGTCCGCCTATCGCATCGTCGTGATGGCCTTCGTGCCGGTGCGCTCGCTGCTGCAGGTGACGGTGGTGCGCTTCTTCCGCGTCGGCCAGCAGGGCATGAGGGCGACGCTCGGCATCACGCGCCAGCTGCTGGCCTTCACCGTGCCTTATGCGATCTGCGCCTCGGCCGCGACCTGGCTGCTCGCGCCCTTCATTCCGCAGCTCCTCGGACCGAGCTTCGCGGCGGCAGTGCCGATGTGCCGCGCGCTGGCGCTGCTGCCGGTGATCCAGTCGGTGCAGTTCGTGTTTGCCGATGCGCTGTCGGGCGCGGGCCATCAGGCGGTGCGCTCGCGCCTGCAAGGGCTCGTGGGCCTGACCTATGCGCTGCTCGGCTTCGCGCTGATCCCGCGCCTGGGCTGGGTCGGCGCGGCCTGGACCTGCCTCGTCGGCGAGGGGCTGCTCGCCCTGCTGATGGCGGTGGCGGCGCTGCGCATCGCGCGGCGCGCGCCGGCGCCCGTGCCGGCCGAGGCGCCGGCCACGCCCGACGCCATGCCCGACGCCATGCCCGAGACCGCGCGCGCGGTCGCGCCCGCCGCCGCCCGCACGCCCGGCGCGCCACCGGCGCTGCCGCCGACACCCGCGCCGGCCGACCGGCACTGACCCTTCGCGGAGGCCGCCGATGATCAGCTTCACCCCCTTCTTCCCCGCCTTCGTCGTGCTGCTGCTGATGTCGCTGCGCGGCATGCGCGGCTGGCTCGCGGCGGTGGCGCTGGCGGCCTTCTTCCAGGGCGCCACGCCCTTCGTGCTCGGCGGCGCGGCGCGCGACGCGGGGCTGGCGCCGGCCTATCTGCTGCTGCCGATCGGCGTCTGGCACTACCTGCGCTGGCGCATGCCGCTCGCGGGCCGCGCGCGCGACCTGCCGCTCACGCCGGCGCACTGGGCGCTGATCGCCTTCACCGCCGTGGGCGTCGCGGGCGCGGTGCTGCTGCCGCGCCTGTTCGCCGGCGAAGTGCTGGTGCTGCCGAGCCGCGCCCAGCGCTTTCTGCGCATGGAACCGGTCATGCCCCAGGGCACCAACCTGTTCCAGGGCTTCTATCTCGTCATGAACTACGCGCTGTTCGCGCTGGTGGCGCGTTTCGTGTCGAGCGGCCGCGCCGACGAGGCGGGCCTGCGCAAATGGGTCGTGCGCGGCGCGGTGCTGAGCGCGCTCGTCGGCCTCTACCAATGGGGCGGCTCCTTCGTGGGCGCCTACTGGCCAAGCGAGTTCTTCAACTCCAACACCGGCGTGATCCAGCTCGGCGAGCAGCAGGCGATGGGCTTCCGGCGCATCTCGTCCACCTTCATCGAGCCGTCGGTGCTCGGCTACCACTTCGCGGGCTGCCTCGGGCTGATGCTGTTCTCGGCGCGTCATGCGCGCGCGGGGCTGCTGCTGCTGGCGGTGCTGCTGCTGTCGCTCGCGTCGTCGGGCTACGTGATCGTGGCCGGGCTGACGGCGGCGTGGCTCGTGATCGGCCAAGCACCGGCCGAGCGCAAGCGCAGCATCTTCATCGCGCTGCTGCTGCTCGGACTGGCGGGGCTGGCGGCCGACTTCGTGTTCGCCGACGGCCGGCTGTTCCAGAGCCTCATCCTCGACAAGGGCGCGTCCGAATCCGGCCAGGTGCGCGCGACGTGGAACCTCATGGCCTGGGAGAGCTTCGCGCAGAGCTGGGGCCTGGGCGCGGGCGTGGGCAGCGCGCGCGGATCGAGCTTCGTCGCGACGCTCGCGGCGACGATGGGCCTGCCCGGACTGGCGCTGTTCGCGCTGTTCCTGTGGCGCGCGATCCGCGCCGGACTGGCCGAGCGCGAGGCGACGGGCCAGGGCTACGGCTTCGCGCTGATCGCGTTCTCGCTCGGCTGGTGCCTGGCCATGCCCGACCTGTCGCTGCCGCTGGTGTGGATCTGCGCCGGCGCGGCGGCCGGTCTGCAACTCGACGCGGCACGGCGCGCGGGCGAGGCGGCGGGCGAGGCGCCCCTGTCCGCCGCCGGCGTGCCGGCGGGACCGCCTGCCCGGCCGGGCATGGCCGCCGGCAGACCGGGCTGGCACGACGGCCGGGCCGCTCCCGCGGCCTCGGCCGCCGCCCGCCCGGCACAGGCCCGCACCGCCTGGCAGGCGCCGCCGGCCGAACCCGCCACCCCGCGCGGAGCGCCGACATGAGCGGCCCGCGCGACGCCCGCATCGACATCGCGCGCGGCCTCGGCATCGCGCTCGTCGTGCTCGGTCACAACCCGGTCTTCCGAGAGCAGTTTCCCGACGCCTACCGTGCGGTCTATCTCTTTCATGTGCCGCTGTTCTTCTTCCTGAGCGGCTGGGTGCTGCGCCCGGCCGCGCCGGCCGACTTCCTGCGCCGCGCCGCGCCGCGCCTGCTGCTGCCCTTCGTGGCGGTGTCGCTCGCGGCCGGCGCGCTCTACGTGGCGACGCGCGGCTGGCGGGTGGTGGATGTGCTCGCGGGCCTGGTCTGGGCCACCGGCAACACCCTGCCCTGGGATCCGCTGTGGTTCCTGCCCGCGCTCTTTCTCGCGCTGCTGGCAGCGAGCGGCTTGCGCCTCGACACGCTGTCGCACCGACAGGCGGCGCTCGCGGGCGCGGCGCTGCTGCTGCTGGCCTGGCTCGTGTTCGCGGGCGGACGCTTTCGCGCGCCCCCCTTCGTGAATCTGTCCGGCCAGCCGGTCGGCCTGCCCTGGAGCGCCGACCTGCTGCCGCTCATGCTGCTGTTCGTCGGGCTGGGCCAGCGCGCCCGGCTCGCCGGGCTGCTCGACCGCGTGTCGCCGGGGCTCGTACTGCTCGTCGCCCTGCCCTGGTTCGGCCTGGCGCTCGGCCTCGGCGCGCGCACCGATCTCAACTTCCGCCTCGCCGCGCCCTTCCCGCTTGCGCTGGCCGGCGCGCTCGCGGGCATCGGCCTCACGCTCGCGCTCGCAAGCTGGATGACGCGCGCGGCCCGAGTCATGCAAGCGTTTGCAACGCTCGGCGAGCATTCGCTGATCGTGCTGATCTTCCACGCCGGCATCCAGGCCGCCGTGGTGCGCCGCTTCGGCGACGTGGACGGCGCGCCGCTCGCGGCGGCGGCCGCCCTCGTGCTCGGCACGGCGGCCGGGCTGCTGCTGCCTGTGCTGTTCGGCCGCTGGGTCGTGCGGCGCTCGGCGCGCGCGAGCCTGCTGCTCGGCGAGGCCGGCCCGGCGCCGCGCGGCGGCCTGCTCGACCGGGCGCGCGGCGCCTGAAGCGCCCGCCGCCGCCTGCTCAGGCGCGCCAAGGCCCCGGACCCGCCACCGGCTCAGGCCCGCGCCATCGCCGCCGACGCCGCGAGCCGCTCGAAGATCGCCAGATGTGCCGCCACCACCGCCTCGCCCGAGCGCCCCGCCGAGGCCGCGCGCGCCGCCGCCGAGAAGCGGGCGTAGTCGGCATCCGGCAGCCACGCCGCCGCGAGCAGCGCCGCCGCCAGGCTGCCCGGCGTCCCGACATCGAAGCGCCAGCCGGTGCGGCCCGCCTCGATGCCCTCGGCCATGCCGCCCAGCCCCGAGCCGATCACCGGTACGCCGAAGGACATGGCCTCGCCCACCACGCGGCCGGCCGGCTCGGCCCAGAGCGAGGGCACGACCGCGATGTCGACGCCCGGCATGAAGTCCTCCGGCCGCACCCGGCCGACGAAGTCCACCGGCAGCCCGGCTGCGCGCGCGCGCAGTTCGGCCAGATGGTCGGCCGAGCCTTCGCCTGCGATGGCCAGCGTCATCGGCGGCGCGCCGGGCTCATGGCACGCGCGCCGGAACTCGTCGATGAGCAGCCCCACGCCCTTCACCGGCACGACGCGGCCCAGGTAGCCGAAACGGCAGACGGCCGGCTTGCCGACGCGCGGCGCGACCCGCTCGGGCCAGGGAATGGGCGGCGGCAGCACGCTCGATTCGATGCCCGTGAAATAACCGTCGCGTCTGTGCACGTCGATCACGTACTGGCTCACGCCCGCCACATGCGAAACCGAACGCGCCGCGATTCGCCTCGGCCAGGCATAGGCGGCGCAATCGCGGCATTGCTTCTCGCAGGTATTGCCGTCACCGCGCTGCCGGGTGGTGCGCGGGCAGGTCAGGTAATAGTCGCGCAGCGTCATGAGCACCGGAATGCGCAAGGCAGCCAGCGCCGGCAATACCGCCGCCGAAAAGCCAGAAAGATTGTTCACATTCGCCACATCCGGCTCGAATGCCGCCACCGCGTCGGCCACCTGATGCGCCGCCGCCGGATTGGACGAATCGATCGCATGCCACAACGCCTTCGGCAGCAGCGACTCGCTGCCGAATGCGGGATGCCGTTTTCCATTGAACACCGCAAGCCGCCGCAATTCGACCCCGGCAATCATCTCGTGTGAATCTTCCTGGCCCAGACAGACCACCTGCACGGCATGGCCGCGTTTCACCAGCCCCTCGGCCAGATGCCGGATCGAGACTTCCGCGCCGCCGGTTTCCTTCGGAAAGTAAAAGGAATTGATGATCGAGATTCGCATGCATTCCCCCAGCAAGCCGGCCTGCACGAGCAGTCCGATGGCAATACGGGAATTGTCGTGAACTCGAATGCCGCCCGATGAAAGTTGCAATTTTCGGCGCCACCGGAAAGGCGGCCCGCCATTCGCGCCCCGACGCCGGCGGCCAGCCTCCTCATTCGGTCAAGGCACGTCATTGAAAGAGCCGCCGGGAAATCCCTCGCAGCTGTAACAACCGCCTGCCGGCGATCGCCAGCATCTAGCATGCAAGCGCTTCCAAAGCATCACGTGACGGGATTTTTTCGCGTCCAATCAGTCACTTGCCGCATCACCTACCGACCCAGCAGCGACCATGAGGGCCAAAGTGCCGACCGGCAATCTGCAAACCAACAGCCTGCCGATGGAAATGGCCCTGGCCGCCCGACTCGGCCGGTTGCTGAAAAAAGGCTTTTTCGCGCCTTTTCCCGAAAGCCTTGAATTGCGGCTGCGCTTCGCGCGCCAGCATGGCTTTCTGCCCGATCTGCGCAATCCGCGCACGCTGACCGAAAAGATCTTCTGGCTCAAATTGTTCGACCGCACGCCTTTGCGCGCCATCGTGTCGGACCGCGAGCAGGTACGCGGCCATGTACTGCGTCACGCCAGCGGATTGCAATTACCGGCCCAATTGTGGCGCGGCGATCAATTGACGAAGGAAGTCTGGAATTCATTGCCGCGCCGATTCGTGCTCAAGGCCAGCCACGGCAGCCACATGACGGCACTGGTCGACAAGCAGCGCGACGATCACTCGGTGCTCCACAAGCTGTCGCAATTCTGGCTCGGCTACGATTACGCGCGTGAAGCCGGCGAATGGGTCTATGCCGAGATCCCGCATTATCTGATCGCCGAAGAAATGCTTTGCGATCAAGGCAAGCCGCCGGCCGACTGGAAATTCTTCTGCGGCAACGGACGCATCTTCATGATGCAGCTGCATGTCGATCGTTTCGGCGATTACCGCCGCTGTTTCTGCCATCCCGATCTGACGCCCATTTCCGGCGTACGCGGCCTGCTGCCAGGCGGCGGGCCGATCGCGCGGCCGGCCAATTACGCCGCCGTCTGCGACATGGTCGAGAAACTCGCCGCGCCCTTCGATTTCATCCGCGTCGATCTCTATCTGATCGGCGAGCAGGCGTATTTCGGTGAGATGACCTGCTTTCCGGGCGGTGGCTGGGAGCGCATCCGGCCGCGCTCGCTCGATCTCCAGCTCGGCGCCCACGTGAGGCTGGCCGGGCCGGGCGGCTGAAGGCCGGGCCTCGCGGCGCGCCTAGCGCATGCCCTCGGCAAGCACCCCGCCCACGATCTGCCCGCCCGCGCGTTCGAGCTGCTGCTTGAGCTCCTCGAGCCGGCGCAGCTCGCTGCGGTGCTGGCGCATGACGACCAGCGTGGCCGAGGTCGAGCTGGCGATCACCTGGGCGTCGGCAAATTCGCCGGCCGGCGGCGTGTCGAGCACGATCGCGTCATGGCTCAGGGCCAGCTCGTCGAGCAGGCGGCCGAAGGCGCGGCTCGTGAGCAGCTCCTGGGGATTGGGCGGCACCGCGCCGGCCGGCAGTAGCGACAGGTTGGGCAGCGCGCGCACCGGCTGGATCGCGCCCGCGCCCGACTTGCCGAGCAGCAGGCCCGACAGGCCGACGCCGCTGTCCACGTCGAACAGCGAGTGCTGCACCGGCCGGCGCAGGTCGGCATCGATGAGCAGCGTGCGTTCGCCGAGCTGGGAGAAGGCCACCGCGAGATTGGCCGCGATCCAGCTGCGGCCGTCGCCAGCGTCGAGGCTCGTGACCGCGAGGCTGCGCGTGCCCTCGTCGCGGTGCAGCCATTGCATCGCGAGCTGGGTGCGCAGCGCGCGCAGTGCCTCGGCCTGACGGCCGAAGGGTTGCCAGGCCATCACGACCATCGGACTCACGCCCGAATGACCGGGCGTGAGATAGGGATAGCGGTATTGCTCGGCCAGCGCGGCTTCGAGCTGCTCGTGCGTGAGCAGTTGCAGGCCGACCGCGATCTCGCCGAAGCGCATGCCGCTTTCGCGCTGCACCTCCAGCACGCGGTTGACATCGGCGGCGCTCATCGCGCCCGACTCGACCAGGATGCTGCCGAGGCTGCGCGGCGCGGCCGAGCGCGCGCCGCTGCCATTGCCGCTGCCCACGTCGAGCACATCGTCCTTGCCGGCGCGCAGGCCGCGCAGCCTCGGACCCCGGGACGCGGCACCGAGGCCGCGCAGTTCTGCTTCAGGATGGATCACGGACATCGCGTTCCCTTTCCGCCATCAGGGCGAGGTGTTGAACAGCGATCGGCGCGCGCCGCGACCGAGCCTCGGCCGCGTGGGCGTCGGCGCGGCCAGCGCCGGCCCGACCATGACCTGGCCGAGCACCGGCAGGCCGAGGTGCTCGTACACGTCGCGCACGGAATGCACCGGCCGCTGGCGCGACTCGCGGTACAGCGCCCACGCGATGGCGAGCGCCACGCCGAGCGCGAAGGCAATGGCGAGCCACAGCGCCGGGCGCGGGGCCGAGGGTTCGATCGGCACCTCGGCCGGCGCCAGCACCGACACGTTCGTGGCCTGGGCGCTGCCTTCGAGTTCGCTCTGCGATTGCGCGGTGGCCACGGTGTCGAGCGCGCGCTGGGCCGCCTGCACGTCGCGCAGCAGCACCTGCATCTCGTCGCGGCTGGCCATGAGCGCGAGCACGCGGGCCTTCTGCGCATCGAGCGCCGATTGCGCCGCCGCCACGCGCTGGGCATTGGTCTGGTCGGACGAGCCGAGGCCCGAGGCCACGCGGCGAACCTCGCCGTCGAGCTGACGGCGCAGGCTGGCCACTTCGGACTCGGCGCTGCGCACCTCGGGATGCCGCGCGCCGTACCTCTCGCGCAGGTCGTCGAGCAGGCCCTGCTTGCGCGCCAGTTCGAGGCGCAGGTTCTGCACCAGCGGGCTCTGGATCGCCTCGGGCAGCGCGTCGCCGTCGCCGCGCCGGGCGTTGCGCGAGGCCGATTCGGCCTGCTGGGCCTGCACCGCCGTGAGCTGGGCCGAGAGTTCCTGCAGCCGCGCGTTCTCGATGTCCATGCGGTCGTCGGCATTCACGATGCCGTGCTTGCGCTGGTAGGCCGACAGCCGCGCCTGGGCCTCCTCCAGCCGCGTGCGCAGGCCGGCGCTGCGCTCCTCCAGCCAGTCGGAGTAGCGCCGCGCCGGATCGACGCGCAGGTCGAGATTGGTTTCGACATAGGCGCGCGCGAAGCCGTTGGCGATCGCCGCCGACAGCTCGGGCGAGTGCGCCCGGGCGACGATCGACACCACGTTGCTGTCGCGCGAGGGCCGGGCATCGACCGCGTCCTGGAGCTTGTGCGCGATGAAGCTGCGCAGCTCGCCCAGTCCGTCGGCCTCGTCCTGCCAGCGCGCCTTCCAGGCCGGCTGTTCGGCCAGCCGGAGCTGGTCGACCACCCGCAGCGCGACGCGCGTGCTGTTGATGACGTCCATCTGCGTGGCGATGTAGGACGGCACGGTCTGATTGGCCACCACCACGCTGCTGCTGACCACGCTGGGCGACTTCAGCTCGATGAGCACCTGGGCCGTGGCCTTGTAGCGCTCGGGCATGAGCCAGACCACCAGCACGCCCAGCAGGAGCGTCGTGCCGAGCACGGCCGCCATGCCGTGGCGGCGAGCGGCAAATATCGCGAATAGCTGCTGCATCGACATCATGGGTCTGTTTTCTCCCGTGGCCAGGGCGGAGTTGCGCACACGGCGTGTAGGACAAATGGCGCCGAATGCCGGGGATAACGGCGGGCACCGGCGGCATTCGCGTCGGAATTGCCAAACGATTCTAGGGAGCGGGTCCGGGCGGGCACTTGCTGTTACAGGTGCTGCGCTGCGGCAGCGGATTGGCAATTCGCCCCCGCACCCCGCATTGCCGCCGTCACGACGGCAAATCAAGGCCCGGCCAAATGCCGGACGACATCAATCATTTGCCGCGACGCCCCGGTGCACGCGATTGCCGACATTGCACCGACGGCCATGTCGAGACGAATCGGCGACCAGGGCGCGATGCAAATGCACGACGTCCGCGCACCGCTTGCCCCGGAAAAGCGGCCGACCGGCAGCAGCCGATCGGGATTTGCGCAATGCCACCGATCCCGGCGGCGACGAGCGGCCCCGCATCCCGACTGACGAATCCACAAGGCAATTTCCGTGATTTTTCTCACGCAATTTGCCAGCAGAGCTCCTCACGCCCGCGGACCCAAAGCCATTCGAATATGTGATGCCGAGTCCTACATCCGGAATCACCGGCAATTCCGATTACGACTCCTATTTTCCTACACGCCATTTGCAGCGGCTTTTTCGCGCCTCTTCCCTGTAGGACACGCAATTTCCTGACGCACACCTTGTCTTGCGTCAAGCCGGTTACATCTGATTAGAATTGGGCCGATTTCACCCGCCAGTCCATCGCTTCAAGCGAAAAAGCGCCGCCTTATAAACGAGGCGTTTTCAACCCTTTCCTGAAAGCACAGCAGCGCGCAGAACTGAAAAGGCAACTTCGTCGAAAGGCGAAAGACGCAAAGTCACCGGCCTAAAGGGATTCACCCCCATGGCAGCGGAACCGCCAAATCTCGTGTCGTATCTGGACCCTTGCCGCCCGAATTGCGTCAATTGGCAGGGGATTCATTTGGCCGACGTTTCGCCATTCCCGCCATTCGCCGTTTGCTCCGCGCGTCTGCCTGCCCAGCCAGCGTATTCGCAGTCTCGGAGCAAGCATGGCAACAGCAGTCCAACCCCGGCATCCGGCCCGCCCCAGCATCTCGGCCGTCAACCTTTCCGCCGCGCACCCGCCGCTGTTCCGGACTTCCCTGCTGGCCGCGCTGATGGCAGCGGCGCTCTCGGCCTGTGGCGGCGGTGGCGGCGGCGCCGACGGCGCGACCCAGCTCAACGCGGCGCTGGCCCGGCCGCAGGCGGTCGAGGCCAATCTGGTCGCCACGATCGACGACTTCGACGACCGCACGAGCGTCAGCCCCTGGACCTTCTGGGCACCGAGCGGCTCGGCAGGCTCGCTCGCCATCGTCGCGGGCAATGGCAGCGCGAATGCGCTCGGCCTCGGCTACAGCTTCAGCTGCGCCAGCACGGCGACGGGCTGCGGCCAGTACGTGACGGCGACGCGCAACCTCCCCAGCACCGTGAGCGGCGCAAAGTCGCTGCGCTTCGTGTCGCGCTCGCCGGCGTCGGCGAAGCTATCGGTGCGCGTGGTCGATGCCTCGGGCCAGACCCTGGCCTACAACGTCACCCGCCCGCCCGAGGGCTATGACGCGAGCACCTGGTTCCAGACCGACATCGACCTGGCCAAGCCCGCGCAATGGTGGGGCGGCGCGAACAACGGCGTGATCCAGACCGGCATCAGGCAGGTGGTGGCGGTGGCCAATGCAGCGAGCTGGCCCGCGAGCGGGACGGTCTCGATCGACAGCCTGAGGCTGCTGTCGGTGGTGGAGAACCTCGGGCCGGTGGCGGTCGGCAGCGGCCTCGTGGTGGACGATTTCGAGAACCGCGCCGTGGCCGCGCCCTGGACCTTCTACACGCCGGGCAGCGGCGCGGCCGGCGCGGTCGCCTCGGCCACGGGCAGCACGGGGCGCGGCCTGGGGCTGGACTACGACCTGACCTGCCCCGGCGGAACCTGCGGCAAGTACGTGCAGGCGACGCTGCCGCTCTACCGCGCGGTGAGCGGCGCGGCGGCGCTCACCTTCCAGACCCGCTCCGAGTCGGAAGTGAACCTGACCGTGCGCGTGACCGACCAGAGCGGCCAGACCCTCCAGTACACGACCGTGCGCCCGAACGCGGGCTACGACCCGGCCGTGTGGTGGCGCGCCGTCGTCGACCTGGCCAAGCCCGCGCTCTGGTGGGGCGGCGTCAATACCGGCAAACCGAGCGGCGCCATCACCTCGGTGGCGGTGATGGCCGAGCGCGCCGGCAGCACCGCCGTGAGCGGCACGCTGTCGGTGGACGAGGTGAAGCTGCTGCCGACCGTGCCCGACACCTCGGTCACGCTCGACGGCGGCACGATGGTCTCGCTCGACAACTTCAACGACCGCAGCACCGTGGCGCCGTGGAGCTTCTGGAGCCCGGGCACGGGGGCCAGCGGCAGCCTGGCCTCGATCACCAACCCGGCCGACGGCACGCGCGCGCTCGGCTTCAACTACAGCCTGAGCTGCGTCGGCAGCACCTGCGGTTCCTACGTGGTGGCGACGCTGCCGCTGGCGCAGACGGTCTCGGGCGCGAGCTGGCTGCGCGCACGCGTCAAGCTCGCGGGCGACGTAGGCCTGACGGTGCGCATCGGCGACACCAGCGGCCAGATGCTCGACTACAAGGTGCAGCGTCCGCTGGAGGCGGCCGACCCCGATCGCTGGTTCACGCTCGAGGTCGATCTGACCGGCGCGCCCAGCCTCTACTGGGGCGGCGCCAACAGCGGAAAGATCAGCGGCGCGGTCAAGTCGGTCGCGCTCATCGTCGGTGACGCGCTCAGCAAGCCCGCGAGCGGCACGGTGGCGGTGGACGACCTGAGGCTGTCCACGATCGCCAAGACCGGCTTCACGCTCTCGGCCGACTCGGCGCTGCTGCCACCGCTCGTGACCAACGACACGCTCGGCAGGCACGCCGGCCTGGCCGTGAACCCGTCGGTCCTGCCGACCGCGCTGGCCGGGCTCGACAAGGCGGCCGCCGCCGGCTTCACCACGCTGCGCTCGCCGATGTTCTGGAGCTGGATCGAGAAGACCGCCGGCGTGTACGACTGGAGCCTGATGGACAAGTACCTGGCCGCCGCCGAGGCGCGCGGCCTGACGGTGCTGTTCACGCTCAGCTACGGCAACCCGCTGTACGACGTGCGCACCGCCGACGGCGCCGCCGCTTTCGCGCGCTATGCCAGGGCCGCCGCCGCGCGCTATGCCGGCCGCAAGGTGCAATGGGAAATCTGGAACGAACCCGACACCGCCAAGTTCTGGGCCGGCACGGCGGACGAGTTCAACCGCGTGGCGCGCGGCGCGCTGGCGGCGATCCGCGCGGTCGATGCCGACGTGCCCGTCACCACCGGCGGCATCAGCGGCTGGTGGGGCAAGGACTTTCTCGTGCAGATGCTCTCTGGCGGTGATGCCGACGGCGCGAGCGCGGTGGCGATGCATGGCTATCGCACGATCGGCTCGGAACCCGAGACGCTGGTGTCGGACTGGTTGCGCGCCGAGACGCTGAGCCAGCGCACCCTGGGCCGGACGCTGCCGATGTGGAACACCGAATGGGGCTACTCGACCGACCGCCTGCCGACCACCGGCTTCGCGCAATGGCAGGCCGTGTACTCGGTGCGGCAGATGCTCACGCAATGGACGCTGGGCATCCCGCTGTTCGTCCACTACTCGCTGTTCAACTACGCGACCGACCTGAGCGACCCCGAGAACAACTACGGCCTGCTGCTTGCCGACGGCAGCGAGAAGCCGGCGATGCAGGCGGTGCGCACGCTGCTGGCCAAGGCGGCCGGCCATGTGCACGGCGGCCTCGTGGACGAGGTGCCGATCGGCATGCACGCGCTCAAGCTCCAAGGCACGAGCGATGACATCTACGTGGTGTGGAGCACCCACGGCGACATGCCGCTGAGCTTCAGCCTGCCCTCGGGCTGGAACGCGAGCGCGACCGACATGAACGGCGCGGCGCTGGGCTCGACGGTGGCGACGGTCAACGGCACGAGCCTGCGCAGCTGGACCTTCCAGGAGGTGGACGGGCCGGTGTACGTGCGGGTGGTGAAGTAAGCCGCCGGGCGGGGCCTGACCGGCCCCGCCCGGCCAGGAAGCGGATGCCTCGCCGGCGACACCGCACGGCATCGACCGGGCGGCATTGCCGAAGCGAGAAGAAGCACGGGAAATGCGGCTTCCTCAGCGCGGCCGGTCAGCCGGCGCCCAGCCATCGCCGCTGCGCTTCCATACCAGCGGCCGGCGCGTGTCGTCGGCGCCGCCGAGCAGGGTCGGCACCGCCGCGAGATCGGCGGCGGGCGCGGCCTTCGCGGCGCGGGACTGGCCCGTCGGCCGGGCATCGGACTCGCCCATGGCGGCCTGGGCGCGGGCCCGGCCGGGCGCGTCGGAGGAGGTGGCCGGCGCGCCCTGGGCCGACGCCTTGCCGGCATCGGCCGCCGGTGCCGCACTGCCCGCCGCCTTCGGTGCCCCGGGGCCGGGGTCCTTCCAGGCCATGAGCCAGTCGCTGCCGCCGAGCTTGCCGGTCACGGCATAGGTCGAATCGGCGAGCGTCTCGGCGCGGAAGCCCTGGCCGCGCTTCATGAACTCGGCCAGCGCTGCGAACTGCTCGCGCGCTGGCTTGGGCGAGCCGTCGCGGTGCAGCAGTCCGAAGCGATGCTCCTTGTCCTCGGCGTTGTCGCCAAGGTCGACGAGGCTGTACCACCAGATGCCGCCGATCCACGGCCGCGTGCGCGCCAGCAGCGCGAAGCGCGCGAGATAGTCGGCCGCGACGTCCTCGCTCACGCCGAAGCGGCCCGTGTTGGTGGGCCAGCCGATCTCGGTCACGTACACCGGAATGTCGCGGTCGGGCACGGCGGCGGCGATGCGCTCATGCATCTGGTCGAGCACTTCGAGCGCGCGCTCGGGCGTCGGGCGCGGCGAGAACAGCATGTAGGGATGGACCGAGAAGGCGCCCATGTACTGCGCGCCGCCGGCCTTGAGAAAGCCGTCCACCCACGGCAGATCGACGCCCGCGACCGAACCGGCGACGACCGTCGCCTTGGGATTGGCGGCCTTGATCGCCGCATGCGCGACCTTGAGCAGCTCGACATAGGCGGCCGGATCGCCCTTCGGACGCGGCTGGCGCTGCGAGCCCATGCCGGCGTTCCATTCGTTCCAGACCTCGTACTGATCGACGCGGTCGCCGAAATGGCGCACGACCCAGTCGGCGTAGCGCGCGAAGGCCTTGCGGCTTTCCTCCGAGCCGTCGTACAGGCTGTCGGCGGTGGCGAAGCGGCTGCCATAGCAGAGCAGGATCAGCGGGCGCAGGCCGGCGGCGCGCGCCGCGTCCACCAGCTTGTCGACCGACGCGAGCTGGGCCGACACCACGAAGCGGCCCGGCTCCGGCTCGACATTGCCCCAGGGCACGCCGGCGCGCAGGGTGTTGGCGCCGGCATCACGCATCTGCGCGACCGACACCTCCTCCTTGCCGACGCCCGGCGGCGGCGCGACGACACCGAACTGGAAGGCCGCGACCGGCCCCGCCAGCAGCAGCGACAGCACGAGGACGGCAAGCCGCGCCAACGGCAGGCGAGTCGGGACAATCCGGCCCGAAACCATGCGCGGCGAAGCGGTCCGGTGCCAGACGGCGCCGCCGGGCATGCCGCAGGCCTGGCGTGCCTCGGCGGACGGAAGGGGAAGACGGAAGAGCTTCATCGGCATTCCTTGCCGGCGCTCGGTGTGCGCCGCCGGACCATTCTTTGCACGCATTCCCTTCGCAAAGCCGCACCGCAAGTTCCGGTTACCGCCGAAATGAAAAACGGGACGACCGGCCTTGCGGCGGATCGTCCCGCTTGTCTTGCGCCTGGCCCGCGCCGGGCGCGGGCCGGTAGCGCCGCTTACTGGCGGCCGATCGAGTGGTACTCCAGGCCCGAGGCGCGCACCAGCGCCGGCTCGTACAGGTTGCGGCCGTCGAAGACGATCTTGTCCTTGAGCGTCGCGGCGAGCGTGTCGAAGTCGGGGGAGCGGAATTCCTTCCACTCGGTCACGATCACGAGGCCGTTCGCGCCTTCGAGCGCGTCATTGGCCGCCTCGACGAAGCTCAGGCCGGCGAGCGTGTTGCCCTCGGCATCGACCAGCACGCGCTTGGCTTCTTCCGTCGCGACCGGGTCGTAGGCCTTGACCGACGCGCCGCGCTTGAGCAGCTCGGCGATCAGCACGCGGCTCGGGGCTTCGCGCATGTCGTCGGTGTTCGGCTTGAAGGCCAGGCCCCACAGCGCGAAGGTCTTGCCGTTCAGGTTCTCGCCGTAGCGCTTGACCAGCTTGTCGACCAGCACGAGCTTCTGCTCGTCGTTCACCTGCTCGACCGCGTTGAGCAGCACGGCGGGCAGACCCGTTTCGGCCGAGGTGCGCACCAGCGCCTTAACGTCCTTCGGGAAGCAGGAACCGCCGTAGCCGGCGCCGGCGTACAGGAAGCTCGTGCCGATGCGCGGATCGGAGCCGATGCCCACGCGCACCAGCTCGATGTCCGCGCCGAGGCGCTCGGCCAGACGCGACAGTTCGTTCATGAACGAGATGCGGGTGGCGAGCATCGCGTTGGCGGCGTACTTGGTGAATTCGGCGCTGCGCACGTCCATGACCAGCAGACGCTCGCGGTTGCGCGTGAAGGGCTGGTAGAGCGCCTTCAGAAGGAGCACCGCGCGTTCATCTTCGACGCCGACGACGACGCGGTCCGGGCGCATGAAGTCGTTGACCGCCGCGCCTTCCTTGAGGAACTCGGGGTTGGACGCGACCGAGTATTCGAGATCGACACCGCGCGCGGCGAGTTCCTCGGCGATCGCGGCCTTGACCTTGTCGGCCGTGCCGACGGGCACCGTGCTCTTGTCAATGACGACCTTGTAGTCGGTCATCAGGCGGCCGATGTTGCGCGCGGCGGCGAGCACGTATTGCAGGTCGGCCGAGCCGTCTTCATCGGGCGGCGTGCCGACGGCGATGAATTGCAGCGTGCCGTGGGCGACCGAATGCGCGATGTCGGTCGTGAACTCGAGGCGGCCGGCGGCGGCGTTGCGGCGCACCACCTCCTGAAGCCCCGGCTCGTGGATCGGGATGCCGCCCGAGTTGAGGATGTCGATCTTGCGCTGGTCGACGTCCAGGCAAAGGACGTGGTTGCCCATTTCGGCAAGACATGCGCCGGTCACCAGGCCGACGTAGCCCGTGCCAATCACCGTGACTTTCATTGGAAGCTCTCCATAAGCCAAGAAAACGTGAGCACCACGCGAGTGGGCATCGAAACTGGGTCCCGGCACCCTGCGTGGGGCGCCGGTGATGCGAACTGTCTCCTCCGGTCACCGGCCGTTCGCTCGGCCAGTACCGCTCTGTATCTGGTTCAGCGGCCCCTGCGCCATTGCACGAAGGCCGTCAGCCACAGTGCGAGCGCCACGGTGGCATGGCCCCCGATGAAGGCCCAGATCAGGCCCTCGACGCCGCCGAGACGGGCGCCGAAGACCATCAGGAAACCGAAGCCGACCGCCGACACGCCGTAGATGACCGCGCGCAGGCTCTGCATGCCCGCGCCGGTCAGCGCGTCCGCCGCCGGGTACTGCAAGGCGATGAAGGGCATCGCGATCGCGAGCCTTCCCGCCGTGTCCGTCGCACCTGCAAAGACCTTGCCGAGCACCACCGGCGCGAGCATCGCGGCCAGCGCGACACCGGCGCCCGACAGCGCACCCACCAGCGCCAGCGCCGGCGCGGTCTTCAGCGCGAACTTCAGGCTAGCGCCGATACCGTCCGCGCCCTTCTGAAAAAACTTCGGGTAAAGAATTCGTGTAACGACCTGGATCGGAAACAGCCCGAGCTGCAAGATGCGCGATGCCGCGCCGTAGGCGCCGAGTGCCGCCTCGTCGGCGAAGCGCGAGAGCACCACGCGGTCCATGTTCCCCTGCGAGGCGCGCGCGGTCTGGTTCAGGCAGAAGGCGGCGCCCGAACCGGCCTCGTCGCCGAGCCTTTCCCAGCGCGGCGCGCCATAGCAGCGCACGCCCACGGCGATGCAGATGGCCGACACTGCAAGCGCTTGCGCGAGCACGGCCAGGATCCATTCGTCGAGGTCGTGCAGATCGGCCAGCGCGAAGAAGCCGAAGGCAAGCGCCAGCCGCACCACCACCACCGACACGCGCAGCCAGCCGGCGCGCGCCGTGTCGCCGTGGGCCACCATGACGAGTTCGAGCGAGGCCGAGATGCGCGCGACCAGCACCTCGGCGAACAGCGCCAACGCGAGGCTGAGCGGCGCCATGTCGAGCTGCATCGGCCCGAGCGCGAGCAGCACGCCGCCGCCGATCACGAGCGGCAATGTCACCGCGATGAGGAAGAGCATCTTCGCGAAGTAGCGTCCGAAGGCTGTCCGGTCACGCGACACCGCCCGCACCACGAGGTCGCCGCCGCCGAGCCCCACCAGCTCGACCGCGATGCCGACGATCGCCAGCACCGCCGTGTAGCGGCCGAACTGCTCGATGCCGAGGCCACGCGCCGTGATCGCGAAGGTGACGAACTGGAGCGCGAGCGCGCCCATCGTCGGCACCATCGTGGTGATGAAGGTGGCGACGCGGAAGCGCCGTTCCAGCTCGCGCCAGAGCGACGGACGCGCGGCGGCCGTGACGCCGTCGCTCATCGGCAGGCCTTCTCGCCGGGTTGCTGCGGCCGCGCGTACTCGACGAACACATCGCCGAAATGCGAGGCGAAGCGCCCTCGCACCTTGTCGAGCTCGAGCAGCCAGCCGAGCAGGCGCGAGTCGGGTTCGCGGTTGTAGAGCGGGTAGCACAGCAGGCGCGCGGTCAGGCCGAGCGTCTTGGCGAAGCTGCGCACCTTGCCGCCGTCGAGCGTCTCCCAGCGCACGGCATGGTTGCCGACGCGGAAACGGCGCTGGCGCATCCACTTGAGCGAGGCGCGCGACTGCGGCACCTCCTCGTACACGAGCGCGCCGTCGGCCCAGGCCATCGGATGGCCACGGAAGAAGAGCTTGCGGAAGAACACCGTGTCACCCCCGCCCGACAGGCCGAAGGCCTCGTCGAAGAAGGGACGCGGCTCGGCGGTGAGCCGCTGCATGTCGAGCAGGAAGTTGCAGGTGCAGAACACGAAGGGCTTGCCGAGCAGCAGCTGCTTGTCCACCGACCAGTAGCGCGCCCACTTGCGCAGATGCGCGGCCGAATCGGGAAAAACCGGGCGCACCGGGCCGCCAACCACCACCGCCTTCTGGTCGACGCTGACGCGGATCAGCTCGGCCAGCCATTCGGGCGAGGGCCATTCATCGTCGTCGATCATCGCCAGATAGCGCACGCCCAGCCGGTCGGCCTCGCCGAAGACGGCGTTGCGCGCCGCCGAGATGCCGGGCTGGCGCTCGATCAGATAGCGCACGGTGATGCCCGACCGGGCCGCGAACACCGCCGCGGCTTCGCCCACGCTCGGGTCATTGCCGTCGTTGTCCACCACGATGATCACGGGCGGCGCCGGCAGCGCCTTGGCCGCGATGGCGAGGTGGTCGAGCAGCCGCACCATGCCGGCCTTGCGCTTGTAGGTGCAGAACCCGATGCCCACGCCCGACAGGCTGGCCGAATTGCTGACGGCTTCCATTCATGTCTCTCCCGCCCCGGGATCAGGGGCTGTCAAATTCCGGCCGAATTGCCACCGGTCGCGGCATCGGCCACTTGGGTAATGCGATTGTCATGCGCGTGCCTTGCCGCACTCACCGTCATCGAGTAGGTCAGCATCAGGCAATACCCGCCGATTCCTGCGTTGAATATTTCATGCGTTTCGACGAAGCCCGCGATCATCACCAGAAAACCTATCGAGGCGCAGGTGTAACCCGACCGGGTCGGGGACCGGAGCGGCACAACGAACACGAAATAGCCGAGGGTGATCACATACACGAGCAATCCGATCCCGCCCGAATCTCCGAAGGCGCCGAGATACATGTTGTGCGGAGTCAGGATCGCGCCAAATGCAATCAGCCTGGCAGCCAGCACGGCCGTGAAGGGAGACATGCCGGTATATGCACCGGGGCCGCTTCCGATCCAGGGACTGCGCAACATGCTTTCGAAATAGGCAGCCCAGATATCGGTACGACCGGTCAGACTGGGATCACGTCCGAGCGCCTCCAGCACGAATGGCATCAGTACCTGACTCGCCAATGCCGACAGCAGAAATGAAATAAGCAGGATGACAAATGCGAGATCGGCCTTGAAACGCGATGCGAGCAGTGGCAGCAACAGGCGATAGCCCGCACCGGACAATGCCATCACGAGTGCTCCCTTGGAACCGGAACCGAGAACGCACAGCGCACCGCCCACGGCAAGGCCATATCCGAGCAATCGCCGCCCGGGCCGGACAAATCCGAGTCCCACCACCAGACCGATCGAGCCAAACCAGCCGAAAATGTTTTTCCCGATGAACAGACCACGCCACGCGCGTGCGTCACGATCCGCCTGAGTCCCGATTTCGGGAATGGCCACCACGACGAAAAGACTCAGCCCGACCAGAATGGCGAAGCAGGTCAGCAATGCCAGCTCGGCATTGTCGGAACTCACGACAATGCCAATGACCGTCGCGCAGGACAGCATCGCGAACCACAGGAAGTACATCCGGAACGACGTGGCTGGATCAAAGCCGATCAATGTGGAAATCATGCCGATCGCGGCCAGCGGCAGTATCGGCTTAAGCACGGTGACCAGGCGCTCCGATGAATTGACGGCCAATTCACGTGCAATCATTCCGAGAATCGAGAGCCACAGCAGATACTGGAATGGCACTCCGCCCGGCTTGTTGAGCTGCAGGTTTTCCACGCCACCGAAGCCTTTCTTCGGCGGATAAAGCCAGGCGGCACTGAACTGGACCAGCGCGATGAACATCACGAGGATATGCAGCCACTCGACGCGGGAGACTTCGCGTCGAGTGCGCCTGCTCACACCCGCAGGATCAGCGACGGGATCTGGCGTTAGGTAACGACCGAGGTCGTTGCCTATGTATCGTCGGTTATTGAACGGAATTATTCCAGGCATAGACTGAAACCCAGTCAATTTCAAAACTGGCCGGGAATACGGTGTCGGCGTCTGGCGTTCCCGGCCAGCTGCCGCCTACTGCCAGATTGAGGACCATGTAGAAAGTCTTGTCGAAACCCGGCGGCGTGGCGATTTCGCCCACGGCAACGCGATCGATGAACCAGGTGATTTTCTGCGGCGTAATGAGCGCGCCGTACACGTGAAATTCGGAATTCGCAGTCGGCGTATTGGTGCGGCAGCCCGACCGGCTGGTCGTGCCATCCGTATTGGTCCAATGGATCGCACCCAGCGCGAGCGTCGGCTCATAGCCGCGCGTTTCGATGATGTCGAGTTCCGGCGGCCAACTGCGATCGGTCGGCAGCAGCCAGAATGCCGGCCAGAGTCCACGACCCGCCGGAACTTTTGCCTTCACCTCGAAATAACCGTATTGCTGCGAAAACATGCCACGCGATTGCAGCATGCCCGAGACATAGGGGTAGTCATAGGCTGCCGATTGAATCTCAGGCGGGGTCGGCTCGGCGACGATACGCAGCACGCCATCCTTGATCACGAAAGGGTTCTTGCGCATCGGCGTACTGGCGCGGCCCTTGTAGCCCTCATCGACATACAGTTCCATTTCACGATTGCCGAGCAGAGTCCGCTTCGCCATCCATTCATAGCCGAGCCAGCGGCGACCGACGGGGTCGTATCCGCCGTCGTAATGCGGCAACCAGCCGGTTCCATCGAGAACGAGCGTATCGAAGGGATCATGGAAACTGCGCTGAAGCTGTACCGGCGCGGTCGTGCTCGAAGGCACGGCGCAGGCGTTCGCGGCAATTCCGGTCGGAACATCAAGCACGACGGTCGTATCCGGAGTAATCAATGAAGGATCGGCGGCACATGCGGCATCGATATGAAAGAAGGCAATCAGGCTGGCAACGGTGGCAAGCGTTCCTGCGAGCTTGCCGAAAAGACGGGCGGTATTCATCCGTTCATCCTTTTCGGGGTGGAATTCGGCTTTGTCATGGCCATGGGCCATCAAAGAGTCCACACACGCTATCGCAGGGCGTAATCCGGTGTAATCGGAATGACAGGGCGATTTCCGGCTGAAACTCCTTAGCGAGGGTTAGGACACGTCCCGAGCCTGCTCAGGGAATTGCATGAAAAACGTGGAATCCTTCTCTTTTGGATTCGATGCACACCGTGCACATCAAGAATTCAGCGGTAGCAGTCGATCCGCGAGGGAAAGCTGAAAATCTGAAAAAGGTCACTCCCAGGTCTTGAAGACGAGGCCGTCACCGCCGGCTTCGCGCGTGCGCAACACCTTGGCGGGCAGTCCGCCGACGACCACGTCGCTGTCGGCAATGCGGCGGGTGACGACGGCGCCGAGGCCGACCACGACCCGGTCGCCAATGCCGCTGCCCGGCGCGAAGCGCGCGGCCGAGCCGACATAGCAGTTGCGGCCGATGCGGATGTCGCGGTCGACCACGCTGGCGCCGTGGGTCCAGAACTGGCTGTCGCGCCCGGCGATCCAGCTGCCGTCGCCGACGCTGATCTCGCCGTACACGTCGAAGAAGTGGTTCTCGTGCACGAGGCAGTCGCTGCCGAACACGAGCCGGCGCGCATAGCCCATGTGAGCCTTGCCGTCGGAGGCGGCGACCGCCGTGCATTCGAAGCGGTTCCAGCGGCCGATGAAGGTGCGCGCGCCGAGGCTGACCTTCATCGGACCGAGCAGCCGGGTGCTGCGCCCGATCACGACCTTCTCGCCGCATTCGAAGTCGTCGACGGCCACGACGGCGCCGAGCCCGAAGCGCGTGCCGGCGCCGATGCGGTAGCCGAAGAAGCTGCGATAGGCGAAGGCGCGCAGCTTGCCGACGGGAATGGCCGAGACGGCAAGCGCGAGCAGCAGGCGGACCTTGTTGGATGCCACGGGAAATCCGGTGTGAGGGAGGAGATCAGGATTGCGGACGCGGCGCCGGACGCAGGCCGGCGCGCCGGGCGAGCGCATCCTCGTAGAGCGCGCGGGTGCGCTGGCCGATGTCGGCCCACTTGTCGGCGGCGCTGCCGGCCGGCGGCGCGGGGCGCTGCTCGATGGAATGCGCGATGGCTTCTGCAAGCGCTTGCACGTCGCCGCCGGGCAGCAGCGCGCCCTCGACGCCCTCACGCAGGTCTTCGGCAAAGATGCCGACGCGGCTGGCGATCATCCATTTGCCGAGCGACTTGACCAGGAAGTACACGCCGCTCGCGTCGATCTGCCGGTAGGGGAAGACGAAGCAGTCGGCGGCGCCGAACAGCAGCGCCATCTCCTCTTCCGACTGGCGCGCGAGGCGCAGGTCGAACACGTCGCCGAGGCCGAGCTCGGCGATGCGCGCGAGCAGCGGCGCCATCTCCATGCGCGGCCGACCGGCGACGATGACCTTCGCCCTGGCGCGCAGCGCGGGCGGGAGCTGGCCGATCGCTTCGATGAGCAGGTCGAGCCCCTTGTAGGGCTTGATCTCGCCGAACAGCACGAAGGTCCAGCGCGGGTCGGCCGAGGCTTCGGCGCGCGCCGGCACCGGCAGCGGCAGCTGGAGCGGACCGTGCGGGATGACGGCGATCTTGGCCTCGGGCACGCCGCGCTCGATCAGGTTGCGGCGCCCGCCCTGGGTATGGACGACGACGCGGCTGGCGAGCCTGATCGGCAGGTCGAAACCGGCGTTCTGCAGGAAGGACATGCGCTCGCCGTTGAACGGCACGGTGTCGTGCACCGTGAGCACGACCGGGCAGACCCGGCTGATGAGCCACATGCCGATCACGTCGAGCGGCGGCACCACGGTCCACTGGAAGTGCACCACGTCGGGCCGACGCACGAGCACGCGGCCGAACAGCAGCGCGAGTCCCTTGAGGTGCGCGAGTCCCTTGGCGACCGGGCGCAGCTTGCGCGGAATCCACTCGGCCTCGTCGGTGTGGCGATAGAAGAAGTCGTCGGTCTGGGCGGCGGGCAGTTCGCGCCGGTCCTTGCGGCGCACCGGGCGCACGGCCCAGGTCGGACGCACGCCGGCCTCGACCAGACCGGCGCCGAGTGCCGCGTCGTAGGGCGCGGTGAACAGCGAGGGGTCGACGAGGATGACCTTGAGCTGGCCGGAGGCGGTCATGCGCGGCTCCCGGAAGTGGCGGGCGCGAGCACGAGCGGCTCGGCGGCCTCGACCGACCACGGCTTTTCGCGCACGGTGATCAGCCCGTTGAAGAAGCCCAGCGCCCAGGCGTTGTGCATGACGAAGGCGGCCGGTCCGGCCAGCAGGCCGCAGGTCGAACGCTGCCGCAGCGCGATCCACACCGAGATCCAGGCCAGCGCGCCGAGATAGGCGCCCGGCAGCACGAGCGCCGCCGGCAGCAGCGGCGAGACCGCGAGCGCGACGAGACCGAGCGCGAGGTTGGCCGGCACCGCGAGCTGGCGCGGCCGCCAGGAACCCGGATGCCGCCGCACCGTGCGCGAGCGGCCGCGGCCGTAGTTGAAGTACTGCTTCCACAGCGCGCCGAGCGTGGCGCGCGGGTGATAGGCGAGGCGGATGTCGGAATCGAGCCAGATGCGCGAGCCGAGCGCGCGCTGGCGACAGTCGAGTTCGGCGTCCTCGTTGTGGGTGTAGGTCTCGTCATAGCCGCCGGCGCGCAGAAAGGACTGCATGCGGAAGGCGGCGTGATGGCCGTGATCGACATAGCCGCTGCGGCGTCCGCCGCGATGCGCCGAGCCGCCCGAGCCGATGAGGGTGTCCGACACCCAGGCGACGGCGCGCTGGACGCAGCGGTCGCCGGTCGAGTCCATCGGGACGACGACCGCGTCGGCGCCGGTGCGGTCGATGGCCTCGACGAGCCGGCTCAGGAAGCCGGTCGGGTAGATCGCATGCGCGTCGCAGCGCACGAGCAGTTCGGCACCGGCGCCGAACTGGCGCGCGGCGAGGTTGACGGCGGCGCTTTGCAGACGGCGCGGGTTGTGCAGCAGGCGCACGTTGGCGCGCGCGGCGGCGATGCGCTCGACGATGGCCTGGGTGCCGTCGCCGCTGCCGCCGTCGGCGACGACGAGGTCGAGGCGGGCGTCGCGCGGCGGATCGGCCAGCAGCGAGGCGATCACGCCCTCGATGGTGCGGGCTTCGTTGAGCGTGGGAATCACGACCAGGATTGATCGCTTCATCGCGGTGTCGGCTGTTGTCATGGCGGTACCGGACTTGGACGGGATCAGCGCAGCAGCAGCGGACGGATCTCGTCCGAGCTGCCGGCGGCGATGTCGGCGAGGAAGGCTTCGAGCTGAAGCCAGGTGGCGGTGGCCTCGGCCGGACTGGCGATGAGGCGCGAGGCGCGCACCAGCACGCCGTCGGGCACATGGCCGTCGAGGCCGTCGAGCAGGATCTGCATGCGGGCGTCCCAGCTGGCGTCGCTGTACTGCTCGCCGGTGCGCAGCCAGTACACGACGGCTTCGAGCCGGCCGGCGCGCTGGGCCAGCAGGCGCCTGCCGATGACCGGGCGGCCGCCGATCGAGGTGAAGCCGAAACGCGCCGGCTCGACCGTCAGCAGCGCGAAGCCCTGGGAGCGGTAGCAGAGGTCGGGGCGATGGATCTTCACTTCCTGGCGCTGCACGCGCGCATAGGCGATCGCGAGCATCGCGATGTCGCCGGCGCCGTTGCGGTAGTTGCGCATCACGACCTGGTCATAGGGCCGGCTGTTGTCGGTGCCGCTGCCGTCGCCGGTAAGGTCGAGGCCGGTCTGCGCCACGGGCGAGGGCACGACGACCCAGTCGGCGACGCGGGTCGGGATGCCGGCGTCGAGCGGCATCCCGACCGCCTCGACGGTGCGCGTGGGCGCGAGCGCGCCCGACAGCAGCGGCGAGATCGCCATCGCGAGCGCCAGCAGCAGCGCGAGTCCGAACGGCAGCGGCGGCAGGGCGGCGAGCGCGCGGTTCATCGGCCCACCGCCGTTCCGACGGCGCGCAGCAGCTGGTCGAGCAGATAGAGCACGATCAGCGCGATCACGAACAGCATCACGCCCGCGAAGTAGTGCACGAAGCCCTGCCCCGCCGCATCGCCCCAGTAGTAGGTGATGAGCGCGAGCGTGATGACGCGCAGCGTGTTGGAGAGGAAGGACACCGGCACGATCAGGATCGCCATGCCGAGGTTGCGCAGCACCGAGGGATGGCGCATCAGGTTCAGGTAGAAGACGCCGACCGCCTCCAGCGTGAACAGCGAGTTGAGGCCGGCGCAGGCATCGGCCACGAGCAGCTGGTAGGGACCGATCGAGAGGATCACGCCCTCGCGCGCGACCGGGTAGCCGACGCGCCAGAGGATCTGCTCGGCCACGACCGACACACCGGTCTTGAGCGGCTGGGTGATGCCGTCGACGAACACCGTCGGCAACGGGATCACGAACAGCAGGAAGGCGATCGGGAACCAGAGGCGGCCCACCAAGCGCGGTCCGATGCAGGCCAGCCCGAGGCCCGTGACGACCGGGATCAGCGACCCGACCTCGGCCAGCAGCAGCGCCTGCGAGCGTCCGAGCACATGCGCGGCGATGCCGAAGGCGACCAGCAGCCCGCCCGCGACGGGCAGCGGACGGTCGGCGCCGGCATCGTCACGGGCCAGCGCCCGGCCGGCGCCACGGACCAGCAGCCAGAGCGCGATGCCGAACACCATCGGGCCGTGGCGGTTGGAATCCTGGCGCCACATCGTCGTTGCGAGCTCCGCGACAGTTGGCAGATACATCGCAAGCAATCCGGCCGCCAATGTCAGCCATGCGAGGTGGCCGCGTTGCAATGGCGCGGTGCGCGCCGGGATGGCAAAAGGCGTTGACATAGGAAGGACGGCTCGAAGGCGCAAGCGCGAGGGGCCGGCTTGCCGTATCGCGCCACGACAAGTCGGGGCTTGCCGCATTGCACGATCACGTGGGCAGGCCGGCGCCGGATTCAGGCATTGACCGAAAGCGGCTCCGTATTGGCCGGCGCAATTCCGTAAAGCCGGACGACCGCGTCGCGGAATTCAGTCATGCGGAAACGACGGCGGGCTTCGTCGCGCGCAAGTTTCGCCAGTGAATTTCGCTGCGCGGCGTTTTCGAGCAAATAGCCGACATACCGCACAAATTCATCCGGACTGTGGGCAATTAACCCCGTCGAGCCGTGACGGATCAAATCGGCATGGCCAAACGAGAATTGGGCGACACAGGCGCAACCGGCCGCCATGGCCGAAGCGAGCCGAATCGGGAACCCGCCGTCGGTATCGGGCTGGACATAGATCGCGGCCGAGGCGAGCCGACGGGCGATCTCGACATCGTCGTTGCTGACGACGATCTCGACACCGGCCGCCTTGAGACGGGCACGGTCGGGGGCATCGACCTCGCCGACCCAGCAGAAGCGCACCGGCGGCGTCTCGCTCGCGAGGAAAACCGCGAGCCGGGTGAAGCGGCTGACGGCCTGATCGTCGTCGGGCGAGCCGGCGGCGGCGACGATCAGCCCGTCGACCTCGGCATCGGCACGGATCGCGTCGAAGTAGGCGTCGGGCACGGCGGCTTCGAGCAGGTCGGTATCGGTGCCGGTCGAGCGGCGCAGCCAGTGCGCCTCGTGCGGGACGGTCGCGACCGGGGTCTGCGACGCGGCGCCGGTGAGTCGCATGACGGCGCGCGTCAGCACCAGGCCCAGACGGCGCCAGGTGGTGACCGCACGCGAACCGTGGGGCGAGTAGAAGACCCGCGCGCGGTGCGCGCTCTCTCCGAGCAGGAAGGCGCTCATGAGGCAGGGCAGCAGGCCATGCAGATGGATGGCGCTGAAGCGCATGTCGGTGAGCACCTTCTGCAGCACGGCACGCAGTGCAAGCCAGCCCACGGGCACGACGATGACCTGGACGCCGGGCGGCAGGGATTCATGCAGCTTGCGATGCCGGTCGTTCGCAAACATGACGACGACCTGCACGACGTCGAACGCGTCGAGCGCGCGGCAAGCGGCGCCGATGTAGGCAAAGGCCCGCTGGTCCACCCGCCCTGCCACATGCAGGATTGCCGAAGCCGTGGGCGCGACGGCCGACGGCGCGCCACGTCCGGCGAGGCCGGGAGCGATGGCGCCGTCGGGGCCGCTGCGAGAGGTGAGCTGCTGCTGCATCAGAGTCATCGCGCACCATCGCCGGTGACGAGAACCACGATCGTGCGCAGCAGGATCTTGAAGTCGAACCAGATGCTGCTGTTCTCGACGTAGTGCTTGTCGAGCTCGACACGTTCCTCGTAGGTGGTGTTGTTGCGGCCGCTGACCTGCCACAGGCCGGTGATGCCGGGCGTGACCGACAAGTAATGGAAGCGGGCGCGACCGTAGCGGTGCAGCTCCTGGGCGGTGACCGGACGCGGGCCGACGAGGGCCATGTCGCCCATGATCACGTTCACGAGCTGGGGCAGTTCGTCGAGGCTGGTCTTGCGCAGGAACCTGCCGATCGGGGTGATGCGCGGGTCGTTCATGAGCTTCTGGTCGCGCGCCCATTCGGCGCGTGCGGCCGGGTCGCGCGCCAGCAGTTCCTGGAGCACGCTCTCCGAATCCGGGACCATCGAGCGGAACTTGAGGCAACGGAACATGCGACCGTCGCGGCCGACACGGTAGTGGCCGAAGAAGATCGGCCCCTTCTCGAAGGCCATGAGCAGCACCAGCACCAGGAAGACCGGGCTGATCGCGACGAACACGAGGGCGGCGGCAAGCCGGTGCAGCAGGCTCTGGAGCAGCACATCGCGGCCGGGCTGCGTGGCCGGCAGGGCCCGGAATTGCGACAGGGAGGATGCGAGCACGGCAGTCATGAACAGCTCCTTCAGGCAATGAATCCGGAATTGCAATTCGAATCGGGCGAATGCAATTGCGCATTCATCAAATGATTCGGCTTTGGTTCTCGACATTGCCGCATGAAGAAAAGCGGAAAGTCGAAGGCCAATTTCACGAAACCCGGCCGGATTGATCACATCAATGAGTGACGCCCGGGAACTTTTCTGGAAGCTTTGGCGGAACTGATTTTTCCATGGGGAATATCTGGATTGATACCGCCCCGAGATTGCAGCGCATCGAAAATGTGAGTCAGTTCATGCCGAATCCGAAGTGACTTGCGGCGGCGCAGCAGCCCTCCGAAGTCACGGGGAGATTTCGCGGAAGTCCCCCGAGTGGGGTTTAGGTGGCGTCCTGAGCCGGACTCCGCATAACGACAGTTGGTGTGTACTTGCGTCGCAACGGATGCCGAGTCGATACCGGGAAACGGCTCCTGATTGCGCATCGCAGCAATGCCGGGCATTGCTGCGGGCGATCATCGAAATTGCATGCGTTCAGCTTCATGTCAGCATTCGGGGCGCATTTTCGACGGTTCCATACCCACCCGAACTCCGTCATGGCTTCCGATTCCCGCGTTCTCAATTCCGCCCTGCGCAGCAGGATCATGTCGGCCGAAGAGGCGGCCGCGCTCATCCCGTCCGGCGTGAACGTCGGCATGAGCGGCTTCACCGGCGCGGGCTATCCGAAGCAGGTCCCGGCGGCGCTGGCCAAGCGGATCATGGATTCGAACCTCAACGGCAAGAAGTTCAAGATCGGCGTGTGGACCGGCGCCTCGACCGCGCCCGAACTCGACGGCGCGCTCGCGATGGTCGATGGCGTCGAGATGCGCCTGCCCTATCAGTCGGACCCGATCTGCCGCAAGCGCATCAACGCGGGCGAGATGGAATACATCGACATCCACCTGTCGCACGTGGCGCAGTCGGTGTGGTTCGGCTTCCTGGGCAAGCTGGACTGGGCCGTGATCGAGGTGGCGGGCATCACCGAGGAGGGTCATCTGATCCCGGCCTCGTCCATCGGCAACAACAAGACCTGGCTCGACTGCGCCGACAAGGTGATCCTGGAGGTGAACTCCTGGCAGCACCCGGCGCTGGAGGGCATGCACGACATCTATTACGGCACCCAGCTGCCGCCGCACCGCAAGCCGATCCCGCTGGTGCGCCCCGACGACCGCATCGGCGAGCCTTATCTCAAGGTGGACCCGAGCAAGATCGTCGCGATCGTCGAGACCGACCTGAAGGACCGCAACTCGGCCTTCACGCCGCCTGATCAGGCGTCAAAGCAGATTGCCGGCCACATCCTCGAATTCTTCGAGCATGAGGTGCGCAAGGGTCGCCTGCCGCGCGAGCTGCTGCCGCTGCAATCCGGCGTGGGCAATATTGCAAACGCTGTCATGAACGGCCTCAACGAAGGCCCGTTCGACAACCTCACGGCCTACACCGAGGTGCTCCAGGACGGCATGCTCGACATGCTGCGCTCGGGCAAGCTGACGAGCGCGTCGTCCACCGCGCTGTCGCTGAGCCCGGCCGCACTGGCCGAGCTGTACACCAACATCGACGACTACCGCCGCCGCATCGTGCTGCGCCCGCAGGAGATCTCGAACCATCCCGAGCTGATCCGCCGCCTTGGCGTGCTGGCGATGAACGGGATGATCGAGGCCGACATCTACGGCAACGTGAACAGCACGCATGTGATGGGCACGCAGATCATGAACGGCATCGGCGGCTCGGGCGACTTCGCGCGCAACGCCTACATCTCGATCTTCATGACGCCGTCCACCGCCAAGGGCGGCGACATCAGCTGCATCGTGCCGATGGTGTCGCATACCGACCATACCGAGCATGACGTGCAGGTGATCGTGACCGAGCAGGGACTGGCCGATCTGCGCGGCCTGAGCCCGAAGCAGCGCGCGAAGGTGGTGATCGAGAACTGCGCCCACCCCGATTTCAAGCCGGTGCTCAAGGACTACTACCGTCGCGCAAACAGCTACGCCGCCGGACGGCACACGCCTCATCTGCTCGAAGAGGCGCTGAGCTGGCATCTTCGCTACCTGCGCAGCGGCAAGATGCCGCGCGACACGGCCGATGAACTGAGCGAGCGCGTCGGTGGTGCCACCAGCCCGCTCGCCCGGGCTCCGCAATGACGCTTCCGCAAGACATCGAACTCACCCGCCTCGACGGCAGCACGACCACGACCGGCGACTTCGCCGGCAAGGTGCTGCTCATCGTCAACACCGCGAGCCGCTGCGGCTTCACGCCGCAGTACGAGGGCCTGGAGAAACTGCACGAGACCTACGCCGCGCGCGGACTCGTGGTGATGGGCTTTCCGTGCAACCAGTTCGGCCAGCAGGAGCCGGGCGACGCGGCGGAGATCGGCGCGTTCTGCTCGACCAAGTTCGGCGTGGGCTTTCCGATGTTTGCGAAGGTCGAGGTGAACGGCGAACGCGCGCATCCGCTGTATCGCCATCTGAAGTCAGCCGCGCCGGGGCTGCTCGGCATCGAGGCGATCAAGTGGAATTTCACCAAGTTCCTGGTCGCGCGCGATGGCCGCGTGGTGTCGCGCCATGCACCGACCACGTCACCGGAATCGCTGGTGGCGGAGATCGAAGCGCTGCTCTGACACGCAGGGCATGCGGGCGCGGGCGAATCGCCGCGCCGCCCGGCAAGGGCATGCCCGCCACGGCGACGCGACCGTCCGGCCGCGCCTGATGACGGCGCACGCACCCTCCGGGCGCGCCCTCAGGTGTCCGAAGCCAGCACGCTGCGCATTCCGCCTTCGGCCTTGGCCCGATAGAGGGCGCGATCGGCGCGGTCGAACAGCGCCGCGATGCTTTCCGAACCAACCGGAAACAAGGCCACGCCAACGCTCGCGCCGACTGCCGCCGTGCTCTCGTCCCCGGCGGGCAGCGGCTCGGCCATCGCATCGATGATGGCGCGCGCCGCTTCGGCGACGGCCATCGGCCCGTCCACCTCCGGCAGCACGAGCGCGAACTCGTCGCCGCCGAAGCGCGCCACGGTATCGCCGGGTCGGCCGACCAGACTCAGCCTGCGCCCGACCTGACGCAGCAGATCGTCGCCGGCGCGATGGCCGAGCCGGTCGTTCACTTCCTTGAAGCCATCGAGGTCGATCAGCAGCAGCGCACCGTGATGCCCGCGCCGCCGCGCCAGCGCCACCGCCTGGGCGAGCCGGTCGTCGAACAGGCGGCGATTGGGCAGGCCGGTGACGCGGTCGATCGTCGCGAGCGCGACCACGCGCCGGTGCCCGACCGCGAGCCGCCAGGTCAGCACGCCGACCAGCAGCGCCATGCCCTGGGCGAGCGCCACGAGTTGCCAGGGCAGCGCGGTGCGGCTGGCCCAACCTCCGGTCGGCCGGGCCGCGATCTCCCAGCTGCCGCCGCCGGGCAGCGGGTAATCGACCAGCACCGGCTCGTCGCCGAACACCTCGTCGTCGCCCGCGAAGGCCTTGCTGGAAGCGCCGGTGCCGTCGGTGCCGCGCAGCGCCACGTCGTAATAGCGGGTGTCGGCGCGCGCCACGACTTCCGAGAACAGCACATCGGCATTGATCGCGAGCGACACCACGCCCCAGTAGGCATGCGCCGCGGCTTCGCCGCCAGCGCGGAACACCGGCGTGCGGCTCACCAGCCCGAGGCCGCCCTGCACCAGCCGCAGCGGGCCGGCCACCACGGTGCGCCGGGTCTGGATTGCGCGCAGCACGGCGTCACGCTGCTCGGGCTTGTCGAGATAGCTCAGGCCCAGCGCAGTCTCGTTGCCGGCGAGCGGATAGACCTGCCGGATCACGTTGTCGGGCGCGAGCGCCACGTTGCGGATGTAGGGGCTGCTCGCCACCAGCCGCTGCGCGACCAGCGCGAACTCGGTCTCCTCGATGCCGCCGCGCACCGCCACCACCGCGCCCAGCGTCTCGGGAATGGCGAGCACGTTGTGCAGCTGGCGGTCGAGCTGGTCGCGCACGCGGAACAGCGCCGCCTGGGCCTCGGCGCGTCGCTCGACCACCAGCCGGTCGCGCACGACATGCGACACCGTCAACACCAGCGCCGAGGCCAGCAAGGTGGCGACCAGCCCGACAAGCGCGGGCGTCGCGGCGAGGCGGAGCAGGCGGTCGCGGCGCGAGGCGATCGAGTTCATGGAAGGACAAGGACGGGAAAGGGCGCCGATTGTGCTTGACCCTGGCCGGACTCAGGCAATCCCTCCCCAGCGTGGTGCGCAACGGATGCGGCCTGCGGCACGCCCCTCCGATAAGGCGGTGGCATCGGCATGACGGACGGCGACCGGCTCGCACCATCGAAAGCTTCATGAAACTATCGGTTTCACCTGTCGGCGCGGGTTCCGCCTATCGTCCGGGCCAATCCCGCTGTGCCTTCTGGCAGCGCTCTTGCTCCAACGCACCGCATGTTCGACCGACTCCGACTTCATGCCGTCTGTTCCGCCTGCCTGGGCGCGCTCTTCCGCGCGCCCGGATCGACGCGGCACGGGCTGATGGCGATGGTGCGGATCCTGGTCGTCGCGCTGGCGGTGTTCACGGTCGAGCATCCCGCGTTGGCCGAAGACTTCGAGGAAGAGGTCGAGGCCGAGCTGTCGCTGGCCAAGGTCGCCTTCGGCGAGAGTCATGAAAGCACCGCATCCCCCGCGCCGGGCGCCAGCCCGGCCGTTCCCCAGGCTCCGGGCGAACTGCCCGACATGGGCCTTCCCCTGCCCGTCGCGGCGCAACTGCCGGCGCTGATCGACATCGCCCCGCCGGCGTCCTCCCCCAGCCTCGCCGAACCCTTCATCCGGCCCTTGCTGCGCCCTCCGATCGTCTGATCGCCGCGCGACCCGCGTCGCCCGGCTGGTGGACCGCCGTGCGCCTTGTCCGCGCTTGGCGGCCCGACCGCTCGGCGCGATGCCGGGCCTGACGCGCGCCGAACCGGCCCGCGACGCCTTCCGGCACGCAGCGCCGACACGGCCGCGCCTTCCGGTGCCGCAGATCCGGCCGTGCCGGTCGCGTCCGCCTTCGCCCTGATGCCGCCCGGCCCTGCCGCGCGCCATCGCCGGCAGTCCGCTCGTGCACCGGCGCCGACGCCGCATTCCGAGCCGAAGCCGCGCCTGTCCGCGGCCGCCGTCCCGACTCCCGACCGCTTTCCAACGAGAAGACACCATGCCCCGCGCCCTCCCGCGCCCGACGCGCCTCGCGCTCGCCGGCCTCGTCGCCGGCCTGTTCGCCGTCGCCGTCCAGGCCCAGACCCCCCCGCCCGCCGACAGTCCGCTGTCCGACGCCACCCTGCTCGTGCAATCCGCGCTCGCGATGCCCGATGCGCAACCCGCCCCCGCCGGCGGCCGCTACACGCTGCGCCAGCTCGTCGAACTGGCGCGCGGCGCCAACCCCGGCCTCATCGCCGAGCGCACGCGCATCGACGCCGCGCTCGCCGACGTGACCACCGCCCGCGCCTTCCCCAATCCGCAGATCGAGGCGCTGACCGGCCAGCAGACCGCGCGCATGGCCGACTCGGCCGCCGGCCGCAGCAATTCGTACTCGCTGACCCAGCCGCTCGAATATCCGTCGCAGCGCGGCGCGCGCATCGGCTCGGCCGAGGCCGCGCTCGACAGCTCGCGCGCGGGCGTCGGCGCCATCACGATCGACTACGTCGCGCTCGTGAAGCTGCGCTACTACGACGTGCTGCGCCGCGACGCCGAACTGCGCAACGCGCGCGAGGACTTCGCGCTCGCCGACCAGATCCGCCAGCGCGTCGAGGTGCGCGTCAAGACCGGCGAATCGCCCAAGTACGAACAGATCCGCGCCGAGGCCGAATGGCTCAACGCCCTGCGCGCCACTCAGGCCGCGACGCTGCGCGTGCAGCAGGCCAAGGCCGAACTGCGGCGCGCCGTCGGCCCGGCGCTGCCGATGGAATTCGAGCTGGAAGGCGACATCGACACGCCGCTCGCCGCCAGCGGTGACGCGACGCCCCTGGCCGCCGCCGAGCCGCCGCCGCTCGACGCGATGCGCGCCCGCCTGCTCGACGGCCATCCGCAACTGGTCGCACTGCGCGCCGCCGTGCGGGCCGCCGAATCCCAGGTGGACTACCAGCGCAGCCTGCGCCTGCCCGGCCTGTCGCTGCGCGGCACCGTCGCGCGCACGCCTGACATCGGCACCAACCAGCTCGGCGTCGCGGTGACGATCCCGCTGTTCGACCGCCGCGACGGCCCCATCGCCGCCGCCCAGTCCGACCTCGCGCGCAGCCGCGCTGCCCTCGCCGCGCGCGAACTCGAACTCGACCAGGCCTTGCAGGTGGCCTGGCAGCAATGGCGCATCGCCAGCGGCCAGGTCAGCGCCTACGAGGCCGGCATCGTCCGCCAGGCCGAATCGGCGTTGCGCGTGGCCGAGGCCGCCTACCGCTACGGCGAGCGCGGAATCCTCGAATACCTCGACGCCCAGCGCGCCTACCGCCTCGCCCGCAATGAACTCAGCGCCGCCCGCTACGACCTGCGCGCGGCCCTCGTCGAACTCGAACGCCTCCAGGCGCGCAGCGAATAAGCCATGAACACGACCCTCTTCCGCACCAGCCTCATCGCCCTCAGCCTCGCCGCCGCACTCGCCGGCTGCGGCAAGGACGCCAGTACCGAAGCCGCCGCCGGCACCGAGCAGGCCGCCGCCGCGCCATCCGATCCCAATCTCGTGACCGCGCCGCCCGCGCTCGCCGGCCAGCTCAAGACCGTCACGGTCGGCAAGACCGCCGTGGCCGAGCCGCTGCATGTCGTCGGCCGCATCGACTTCGACGAGCAGCGCGTCGCGCGCATCGGCGCCAACGTGACCGGCCGCGTCACCGAACTCATGGCCCTGCCCGGCCAGCAGGTCGCCGCCGGGGCGGTGCTGGCCCAGCTCAACAGCGCCGAACTCGGCACCGCCCAGCTCGCGCTGCTCAAGGCGCGCGCCCAGCGCGAACTCGCGGCCAAGGCCGTCGAGCGCGCCCGGCTGCTGCTGGCCGCCGACGTGATCGGCTCGGCCGAGCTGCAACGCCGCGAGAACGAACTCGGCGTGGCACAGGTGGAAGAACGCGCCGCGACCGACGCGCTGCGCGTGATGGGCGTGTCGCAGGCCGCCATCGGCCAGACCGCCAATACCGGCGCGATCACCTCGATCTCGTCGATTGTCAGCACGCTCAGCGGCGTGGTGGTCGAGCGCAAGGTGAACAAGGGCCAGGTGGTGCAGCCGGCCGAGGTGCTGTTCACCGTGGCCGACCTGTCGCGCGTGTGGGTCGTGGCCCAGGTGCCCGAGGCCCAGGTGGGCCGCGTCGCGGTCGGCCAGAACGTGAACGTTGACGTGCCGTCCAACGGCGTCGAGCCCATCACCGGCAAGATCGTCTGGGTAGCCGACATCGTGAATCCCGAGACGCGCACCGTCATGGTCCGCACCGAGGTGGACAACCCCAAGCGCCATCTCAAGCCGGCGATGCTGGCCAATCTCGTGATCGAGCCGCTGCCGGTCGAGCGCCTCGTGGTGCCGGCCGCCGCCGTCGTGCGCGAGGAGAACGAGGACTACGTGTTCGTGCGCACCGAGGGCGACAAGTACCGCCGCACGCCGGTCAAGCTGGCCGATGCCGTGGGCGGCGTGCGTCCGGTGGAAACGGGGCTGGTCGGCGGCGAGGTCATCGTCGGTGAAGGCGCCTTCCACCTCAACAACCAGCGCAAGCAGGAAGCGGAGGGCGGCCAGTGATCGAGTCCCTGATCCGCGGGGCGCTGGCGCAGCGCCTCATCGTCGTGGTGGTGTCGGTGATCCTGCTGGCCTTCGGGCTGAACGCGGCGCGCAAGCTGTCGCTCGACGCCTTCCCCGACGTGACCAATGTGCAGGTGCAGATCGCCGTCGAGGCGGCCGGCCGTTCGCCTGAAGAAGTCGAGCGCATCGCCACCGTGCCGGTGGAAATCGCGATGACCGGCCTGCCCGGCATGGTCGAGCTGCGTTCGCTCAACAAGCCGGGCCTCGCGCTCATCACGCTCGTGTTCACCGATGCGACCGACGTGTACTTCGCGCGCCAGCTCGTGATGGAGCGGCTCATCGAGGTATCGGGCCGGCTGCCGGTCGGCATCACGCCGGTGCTCGGGCCGGTATCGACCGGTCTCGGCGAGGTCTATCAGTACACGCTCGCGCGGCCCGACGACGGCAAGCGCGCCCTGACGGCCGAGGAGCTGACCGAGCGCCGCACGACGCAAGACTGGGTGGTGCGGCCGCTGCTGCGCTCCATTCCCGGCGTGGCCGAAATCAACTCCCAGGGCGGCTATCAGAAGCAGTACCAGGTGCTCGTCTCGCCCGACAAGCTGCGCTACTACCACCTCACGATCCAGCAGGTGTACCAGGCGCTCGCGAGCAACAACGCGAATTCGAGCGGCGGCATCCTGCCGCAGTACGCCGAGCAGTTCCTGATCCGTGGCGTCGGCCTCGTGCAGAACCTGGAAGACATCCGCGACATCGTGCTCAAGGAGTTCGAGGGCACGCCGGTCACGATCGGCGATGTGGCCGAGGTGAAGATCGGCACTGCCGTGCGCGTCGGCGCGGTGGTGAAGGAAGGCAATACCGAGGCGGTCGGCGGCATCGTGATGATGCTGCGCGGCGGCAATGCCAAGGAGGTCGTGGCGCGCATCAAGGACCGCGTGGCCGAGATCAACGACAAGGGCATGCTGCCCGGCGAGCTGCGCATCGAGCCCTACTACGACCGCTCCGAGCTGGTCGATGCCGCCGTCATGACGGTGGTGAAGGTGCTGATGGAAGGCGTGGTGCTGGTGGTCGTGGTGCTGCTGCTCTTCCTCGGCGACGTGCGCTCCTCGCTCATCGTCGTGGCGACGCTGGTGCTGACGCCGCTGCTCACCTTCATGGCGATGAACCATCTCGGCATCTCGGCCAACCTCATGTCGCTCGGTGGTCTGGCCATCGCCATCGGCCTCATGGTGGACGGCTCGGTCGTGGTGGTGGAGAACGCCTTCGCGCATCTGGCGCGGCCCAATCCCGGCGAGAGCCGCATCCGCGTGATCTTCAATGCGGTGAAGGAAGTGGCGACGCCGGTCATCTTCGGCGTGGGCGTGATCATTCTCGTGTTCCTGCCGCTCATGACGCTGGAGGGCATGGAAGGAAAGATGTTCGCGCCGCTCGCGTTCACGATCGCCATCGCGCTGTTCTTCTCGCTGGTGCTGTCGCTCACGCTGTCGCCGGTGCTGTCGAGCTATCTGCTCAAGGTGAAGCCGCACGACCATGGCCCCGACTATGTGGAAACCGGCGACGAGCACGACACCTGGCTCATCCGCAAGATGAAGAAGCCCTACGTCGCCCTGCTCGCCTGGTCGATGGACAACGCGAAGAAGACGGTGGTGATAGCGCTTGCAACGCTCGGCCTCACCGCGAGCCTGCTGCCCTTTCTCGGCAGCGCCTTCATCCCCGACATGAAGGAAGGCTCGATCGTGCCCAACATCATCCGCGTGCCCAACATCAGCCTCGACGAGTCGATCAAGATGGAGATGCAGGCGATGAAGGCGATCATGACCGTGCCCGGCGTGAAGACCGCCGTGTCGGGCGTGGGCCGCGGCGAATCGCCGGCCGATCCGCAGAGCCAGAACGAATCGACGCCGATCGTCTCGCTGGTGGACCGCGACGAATGGCCCGACGGCTGGACCCAGGACGACTTCGCCGACGCGATCCGCGACAAGCTCGCGGCGCTGCCCGGCGTGCAGATCGTGATGTCGCAGCCGATCGCCGCGCGCGTGGCAGAGATGGTGACCGGCGTGCGCGCCGACATCGCCGTCAAGGTGTTCGGCGACGACCTCCAGGTGCTCAAGGCCAAGACCGACGAGATCGCCCGCGTGGCCCAGGGCATCCAGGGCGCGCGCGACGTGCGCGTGGTCGAGCGCATCACCGGCCAGCAGTACCTCCAGATCCAGATCGACCGCCAGGCCATCGCGCGCCAGGGCCTGAACGTGAGCGATGTGCATGACGTGATCGAGATGGCCATGGGCGGCAAGGCCGCGACCGACATCTACGAGGGCGAGCGCCGCTTCTCGGCCATCGTCCGGCTGCCGGAGAACTACCGCAACGACGTGGAAGCGATCCGCCGCGTGATCGTGACCGCGCCCAACGGCGCCCAGGTGCCGCTCGCGAGCATCGCGAAGATCGAGGTGACGGACGGCCCGGCGCAGATCAGCCGCGAGCTGGCCAAGCGCCGCGTGGTGGTGGGCATCAACGTGTCGGGCCGCGACCTGGGCGGCTTCGTCGCCGAGTTGCAGCAGGCGGTCGGCCAGAAGGTGAAGCTGCCCGAGGGCTATTACCTGGAGTGGGGCGGCCAGTTCCAGAACATGGAGCGGGCGCTGGGCCACCTGAGCATCATCATCCCCATCACGGTGGCGGCGATCTTCTTCCTGCTGTTCCTGCTGTTCCGCTCGGTCAAGATGGCCTCGCTCATCATCCTCGTGCTGCCGTTCGCGTCGATGGGCGGCGTGATCGGGCTGTTCCTCACGGGCGAGTACCTGTCGGTTCCGGCGTCGGTGGGCTTCATCGCGCTATGGGGCATCGCGGTGCTCAACGGCGTGGTGCTCGTCAGCTACATCCGCGGCCTGCGCGAGCAGGGCAGCAGCGTGATCGACGCGGTCAAGAACGGGGCGCGCATGCGCTTCCGGCCGGTGATGATGACCGCGACGGTCGCGATGCTCGGCCTCATCCCCTTCCTGTTCGCGACCGGGCCGGGCTCCGAAGTGCAACGCCCGCTCGCCATCGTGGTGATCGGCGGTCTCATCACCTCCACCCTGCTCACGCTCGTCATGCTGCCCACGATCTACAAGTGGTTCGACGACGCCCCCGAAGCCGACTGAGAGGACTGCGCCATGAAGGAAATCAACGCCGTGTTCGGCCCCCAGCGCCTGCCCACCGTGCGCGACGCGCTGCGCCGCGCGCCCGGTTATCCGGGCATGACCGTGTTCAAGGCCGAGGGGCATGCCGCCCCGACGCCGCAGGCGAGGCACAGCATCAAGGAGGAGCTGAAGGACTCGCTGCCGCGCGTGCGCATCGAGATCATCGCGCCCGACGAGGTGGCCGAAGGGTTGTTCGACACGCTGGTCAACGCGGTGTCGGTCGGCTCGCCGGGCGACAGCGTGGTGTGGATCTGCGACGTGGAGCGCGCCGCGTTCGTGCACAAGACGGTGTGATGACGGGCGCGCGACCGCCATCGGGCCGGGCGCGCGCCGCATCACCTGCCCGCGCGTCGGTGATCGCCGACGATGGCCCCGGAATCGGCGCCGCCGCGCGGGCAAATCGCCGAAGTCGGGCTATCATCGCGGCCTTCGCTTCGGCGATGACACCCAGAGCGGGTGTAGTTCAATGGCAGAACGGCAGCTTCCCAAGCTTCATACGAGGGTTCGATTCCCTTCACCCGCTCCACTCCCCGCATTGCCTCCCGTCGCCGCCAGCGCTTCCGGCCGGCCCAGCATCCCCTTGAAGTACCCGATCGTCCGCCGCAGCCCTTCGTCGAGTTCGACCGTCGGCCGCCAGTCGAGCAGTTCGTGCGCGCGCGAGATGTCGGGCCTGCGCTGGCGCGGATCGTCAGACGGCAGCGGCCGGAACACGAGCTTCGACGTCGAACCGCTCAGCTCGATGATCCGCGTCGCCAGCTCGATCATCGTCATCTCGTTCGGGTTGCCGAGGTTGACCGGGCCGGTCACGTCGTCGGGCGTGTCCATGAGCCGCATGAGGCCGTCGATGAGGTCGGACACGTAGCAGAAGGAGCGCGTCTGCCGGCCGTCGCCGAAGATGGTGATGTCCTCGCCGCGCAGCGCCTGCATCACGAAGCTCGACACCACGCGACCGTCGTCCGGATGCATGCGCGGGCCGTAGGTGTTGAAGATGCGCGCGACCTTGATGCGCAGCCGGTGCTGGCGCCGGTAGTCGAAGAACAGCGTCTCGGCGCAGCGCTTGCCCTCGTCGTAGCAGGAGCGGATGCCCACCGGATTCACGTTGCCCCAGTAGGCCTCGGTCTGCGGATGTTCGGCCGGGTCGCCGTACACCTCGCTGGTCGAGGCCTGGAGGATGCGGGCCTTCACGCGCTTGGCGAGGCCGAGCATGTTGATCGCGCCGTGCACGCTGGTCTTGGTGGTCTGCACCGGATCGAACTGGTAGTGCACCGGCGAGGCCGGGCAGGCGAGGTTGTAGATCTCGTCCAGCTCGACGTACAGCGGGAAGGTCACGTCATGGCGCATCAGCTCGAAGCGCGGATTGCCGAGCAGGTGCGCGATGTTGTCGCGCGTGCCGGTGAAGAAGTTGTCCACGCAGAGCACGTCGTGCCCGCGCTCGACCAGACGCTCGCACAGATGCGAGCCGAGAAATCCGGCGCCGCCCGTCACGAGCACCCGCCTGCGCAATCGCTGTCCGCCCATGGTTGCCAGCACTCCCTTCGCCGTGGTCGATGCGGGCGACCTTGCGCGCCGGCGGCGGGTGGCGTCACGCGCGGCAACATCCGGAAGCGAGCCGGCGACGCGGGAGGCCGCTGCTATCATCCGTCCCCTTTCCGGACGATCCGCGACGGTCGCGCGGGGCCTGTTCAAAGGCCCGCGCCGGCACTGGCCGAGGCCCGTCCAGGCGGCCGTTCCGCCTGGGGCGCGGCCCGCGCCGACAGCGTCGCGGCCCGCCTTCCGAAGCCCGCGCGGCCCCGCGTCGCGCCCCGCCCTGCAAGCCCATGACCGTGCTCGACATCCTCATCAACGGCGAAGCCCAGCGCCTCGCGCCCTGCACCGTCGCCCAGCTGCTGGCCGATCGCGGCCTCGCGGGCAAGCGCGTGGCGGTCGAACGCAACGGCGAGATCGTCCCGCGCTCGCGCCATGCCGATACCGCGCTGGCGGCGGGCGACCGCATCGAGATCGTGGTCGCCGTCGGCGGCGGCTGATGCGAGGCCGCCGCCCTTGCGGGCTGCCGTCACGGCAGCCGCCCGCCAACGCCACCGGCCCGAGGCCCGACCACGCCGTCGCGGGCGCCACTGGCCCGATGCCCGCCCGCGCGCTCTCTGGCGCCATCGCGCTGCTGCTCGCCGCCTGCGCCGCGCCCGGCCCCGGTGTCGATGACGCCACCGCGCCCGCGAATCCCGACACCACGCCCGTCGCGCCGGTCATCGCGCCGCCGCCCGCGAGCCACAACGACCGGGGCCCGCGCCCGCCGGCCCAGGCCACGCGCACCATCGTGTTCGTGTGGGACGGCTTGCGCCCCGACGCCATCAACCCCGACGACACGCCCAACCTCGTCGCGCTGCGCCAGCGCGGCGTGTGGTTCGCCGACCATCACGCCACCTTCCCGACGTTCACGATGGTGAACGCCGCCAGCTTCGCCACCGGCGCCTATCCGGCCGGCAACGGCTTCTGGGGCAACACGCTCTGGGCGCCGGGCGCGAGCGGCAATGACGCGAGCGGCCGGCCGATCGACTTCCGCCAGCCCGTCTTCACCGAGGACTGGGGCGTGCTCGACGCGCTCGACCGCGCGAGCAACGGCCGACTGCTGCGCGTGCCGACGCTGTTCGAGACCGCCCAGCAGGCCGGGCTGAAGACGGCCGTCGTCGGCAAGTCCGGCCCCGCCTTCCTGCAGGACCGCAGGCGCGGCGGCATCGTCATCGACGAGAACGCCGTCTTCCCGCTCGACTTCGCCCAGCAGCTGCGCCGCGACGGCGTCGCCCTGCCGCGCAACACGCCGGTCGCCCACGGCGGCCAGCCCGCGCTCGCGCCCGACAACGGCAACCCGACGGCCTTGGCGCCGGTGGCGACCGTCAAGCTGCGTGGCGGCCTCGTCTCGGGCGACCCGACCGACAGCTCCGGCCCACGCGCCACCGCCGCCAACAAGGCGCTGCTCGGCCTCTATCTCGACCAGGTGCTCGCGCGCCGCGCGCCCGACCTGAGCCTGATCTGGCTGCGCGAACCCGACAGCACCGAGCACGCCTACGGCCCCGGCAGCGCCAACGCCAGGCTCGCGCTGCGCGCCCAGGACGAACGCCTCGGCGAACTGCTCGCGCGGCTCGCCGAACTGAAGCTCGACGCCAGCACCAACGTCATCGTCGTGTCCGACCACGGACACAGCAGCGTGGGCGGCTCGCCGCAACTGTTTCCGCCGCGCGTGATCGCCGACGGCAAGCTCGACGGCATCGCCACCGACGGCCAGACCGGCTGGCCGGTATCGGGCGAGGCGCGCACGGCCGAACTCATCGCGCGCGCGCGGCTCGGCATCGCCGCCTTCGACGGCGCCGGCTGCCAGACCTCGGCGATGGCCGGCCTGCGCCGCAACGGCAGCAATGTCTATCCGCTGCTGTTCGACGCCAGCGGCGCGCTCTGCGGCCAGCCGCGCACGCAATACCAGACGCGCAGCTACAAGCTGCCCGCGACGCTGCCGCCCAACGCGGTCGTGATCGCGGCCAACGGCGGCGCCGAATACCTCTACGTGCCGAGCGGCGACAGCAATCTCGTGCGCAAGCTGGCGACCTTCCTGCAATCCCGTGAGGAATACGGCGCGGTGTTCGTCGCGGCGCGCCACGGCAGGATCGCCGGCACGCTGCCGCTGTCGGCGGTGCGGCTCGAAGCCGAAGGCGGCGATGCCGAATCCGGCGGCGCGCCGGCCGACGGCGCCGCGACCGGCCCGGGCAACGCCGCATCGGCGGCAGGGGCGGCGGGCGCCGCCCCTGGCACGACCGGCCGCGCCGCCGGCAACACCGCCGCGCGCGCGCCCTTCGCGCCACGCACGCCCGACATCGTCGTGAGCTTCGATTTCGACGCCGGCGCCGTCGTCGGCGACCTGCCGGGCACGATCCAGTCGAGCTTCCTCAACTCGCGCGGCATGCACGGCAGCTTCAGCCCGGTCGATGTGCATAACACGCTCATCGCCGCCGGCCCCAGCTTCAAGGCCGGCGGCGTCGTGCAGCAGCCCTCGGGCAACGTGGATGTGGCGCCGACCGTCGCCTGGCTGCTCGGCCTGCGCATGCCGCGCGCCGACGGCCGCGTGCTGTTCGAGGCGCTCGCGAAGCCGCCGTCGGGCTCGGTGCCCGGCGCGGCGGTGGCGGCCAGCGTCGCCGCCACGCCCGCGACCGGCCTGCGCTTCGCGCTGCCGACGAGCGCCGACGGCGCAGACCTCGACCGCAACAAGACCGGCCGCCACGAGACGACGCTGAACTTCAAGGACCTCAGGCTGCCTGACGGCCGCACGCTGCGCTACTTCGACCAGGCGAAGGTGCAGCGAAAATGAACCTACAGCCGCGCGCCTGACGCGCGCTCCCGAACCCACAGGCTCCGCCGCCCCACCGAGGACAAGCCCATGACCACGCTCAACATCGGCAAGCACCGCTTCACGTCGCGGCTGCTGGTCGGCACCGGCAAGTACCGCGACTTCGAGCAGACCCGCGCCGCCATCGACGCCAGCGGCGCCGAGGTCGTGACGGTCGCCATCCGTCGCACCAACATCGGCCAGGACCCCGGCGCGCCCAGCCTGCTCGACTTCCTGCCGCCGTCGCAATTCACGCTGCTGCCCAACACCGCCGGCTGCTACACCGCCGACGACGCGATCCGCACCCTGCGCCTCGCGCGCGAGCTGCTCTCCACCGACAGCCACGACCACACGCTCGTCAAGCTCGAAGTGCTCGGCGATCCGCACACGCTCTACCCCAACATGGCCGAGACCATCGAGGCGGCGAAGGTGCTGGTCAAAGAAGGATTCGAGGTGATGGTTTATTGCAGCGACGACCCGATCGCCGCCAAGACGCTCGAAGAGATCGGCTGCGTGGCCGTCATGCCGCTCGCCTCGCTCATCGGCTCTGGCATGGGCATCCTCAACCCGTGGAACCTCCAGCTCATCCTCGACAAGGCCAAGGTGCCGGTCATCGTCGATGCCGGCGTCGGCACCGCGAGCGATGCCGCGATCGCGATGGAACTCGGCTGCGACGGCGTGCTCATGAACACCGCCATCGCCGCCGCGAAGGACCCGGTGCTCATGGCCAGCGCGATGCGCAAGGGCGTCGAGGCCGGCCGCGAAGCCTTCCTCGCCGGCCGCATGCCGCGCAAGCTCTACAGCGCCACGCCGTCGTCGCCTACGGGCGGCCTCATCACACCGTCGCGCTGAGGCCAGGATGCAGCTCCCGCAGGACCCGCAGCAGGAAGAACCCGGCCACAGCGACGGCATCCTCAAGCGCGGCGTGCGCAGCTTCGTGCTGCGCGCCGGCCGCGTCGGCCCGGGCCAGCAGCGCGCGCTCGACGAGTTCGGCCCGCGCTATCTGGTCGAGTACGCGGCCGACAAGCCCTTCGACTTCCCGGCGCTGTTCGGCAACGCCAACCCGGTGATCTTCGAGATCGGCTTCGGCATGGGCGGCAGCACGGCGCAGATCGCGCAAACGCTTGCAGACACCAACACCCTCGGCTGCGAAGTGCATCTGCCGGGCGTGGGCGCGCTGCTCAAGCTCGCGGGCGAACAGGGCATCACCAACCTGCGCATCGCCCGGCATGACGCGATCGAGGTGCTGCGCGACATGGTGCCGGACGGCAGTCTCGGCGCGATCCACGTCTTCTTCCCCGACCCCTGGCACAAGAAGAAGCACAACAAGCGCCGCCTGATCCAGCCGCCCTTCGTGGCGCTCGCCGCGCGCAAGCTCGCGCCCGGCGGCCGGCTGCATTGCGCGACCGACTGGCAGGAATACGCCGAGCAGATGCTCGAAGTGCTGTCCGCCGAACCGGCGCTCGACAACACCGCTGACGGCTACGCCCCCAAGCCCGACTACCGACCGCTGACCAAGTTCGAGAACCGCGGCCTCAAGCTCGGCCACGGCGTCTGGGACCTGGTGTTCCGCAAGCGCTGACGAGTGCCGGCGCAAGGCCGGCGCCATGAAGCCGCGCCTGCGGCGCTCTTTCGGCCATCCGGGCCGCGCGATGGCGCGGCACCTCCCGGTTCAATCCCTGGCACGCGGCCGCATCCCGGCGCCCTTGGCACGCGGGATCGTGGCGCGGATCTCGCGCACGCCGGGCATCTCCCTCACCGTCCAGCGCACGATCGGCACGCCGGCCGAGGCGAGCGCGTGGTCCTTCTTCGCGTCGGCGGCCTGACGCTCGGGCAGGTCGTGGCTGGCGTCATCCAGTTCGATGACGGCGGCGATGCTCGAATCCGGATGGCAGATCACGAAGTCCAGGCTCATCCGGCTGATGCGGTTGAACCATTCGCGCTCGTCATGCCCCTCGTCCACCGCGAGCACACGCGACAGCTGCACCTGGGCATGGATCTGGTGATCGGGCAGCGCGCGCAGCAGGCGCTCGTACAGACGCTGCTCGGGCGCCGTCATGAGCACCCGCGCGTGATAAGGCCAGCGCTTCTCGCGCCGGAGGAACCAGACCAGCAGGGCGATGGCAGCAAGCGCTGCCAGCACCGCGCCCGCGAGCAGCAGCGGGCTGTTGAACGACGACATCGACTGCGACTTCCGTGAGACAGGCCCGCGCACCTCGCGCGGGGGGCGCGATTGTGCCTGCGTCCAAGCCGTCGACAAGCGGGTCTTGCGCGGTTTGGCACCACCGACCTGCGCCGACTGCGTGGAGTGACACCAGGCGGCACCCCGACGAGGACATCGCAGTCCCATTTCGGCAATCGGCGGGACATAGAGATGAATGTCGGCGCCGACGCCTCGGACATGACTGCCTTGCTTGCCAGTGCCACTGCCCGAAAACACGATCACGGAGGTTCGCCCTCTCGCCTCGTCGGGCAGTGCGATTCCAAGAAATCACAATTCCAGGAGCACTCACTTGCGAGCCCGATACACGTTCGCGGCAATCGTCGCGACCCTGAGTCTTGTCGATGTCGCCCTGGGTCAGACGGTACCGATCGGGAATGTGCTGCCCCAGATCCCGGAACCCCGTCCCGACTTCCGCCGCGACACCCTCCCGCCCGAACAGGCCGCGCCCGTCGCGCGAGAACTGGGCAAGCCCGACGACGACATCACGATCGACGTGACGGACTACAGGATCGAAGGCGGCCCTCCCGAACTCGCAGCGCTCGCCAAGGACATCACCCGCGGCTTCACCGGTCCGCATCGGCATTACGAAGACCTGATCAACGCCGTCAATGCCGTCACGCGGCATCTCCAGGGAGAGCTCGGCTACTACCTCGGCTATGCCTACCTGCCCGAGCAGGTTCCGGAGAACGGTGTCGTGCGCATAGCGGTGCTCGAAGGCTGGCTCGACCGTGTGGACGTGGTCTGGCCAGCCGAGCCGCTGCCGGTCGATCGCGAAGTCGTCCAGCGCTACCTCGACCACTTCGTGCCCGGCGCGGTACTGACCGTGCGCGAGGTCGAGCGGACCATCTTCCTGCTCAACGACCTGCACGGCATCAGCGTGCGCTTCGAGGTGAGGTCGGGCAGCCGGCCGGGCACCGCGCGGCTCGTGGCCCATCCTGTCGCCGAGCGCAACCTGGCGGCCCGCGTCGACATCGACAACTTCGGCTCGCGCTACTCGGGCCTCATGCGCGCGGCCGTGGGCGCCGACTGGGCCAGCCCCGGCGGCCGCGGCGACAAGCTCTCGGTCAACGCGCTGACGACCACCGACGCCGGCCTGCGCTTTGCGCTCGCGGGCTATTCGCGCCCGGTCGGCGATGACGGCCTGAAGATCGGCGCGACCTTGTCCTTCGTCGAGTACGGGCTGGACCGGACGCTCCTGCCGCTCGATCTCCACGGTCATGCCTTCGCGAGCACGGGCTATGCGCTCTACCCGATCGTCCGGTCGCGCAACCTCAACACCTTCGTGCTCGCGAGCATCGAGCAGAAGTCCTACTCCGACGCCCAAGGCGCAAACGGCATCGACACCGACAAGCACACCAACTCGCAGTCGCTTTCGCTGTCGGGCGATTTCCGCGACAGCCTCGCGGGCGGCGCCGTCAGCACCTACGAACTGAGCTACTCGACGGGCAAGCTCATCTACGACTCGCCGCGCCCCGCCGGGCTCGACAACCCCGAGCGCTACGCCAAGGCCAACTACGCCTACACGCGACTGCAATCCGTCATTAACGGCCGGCTGCTCGGCTACCTGAACCTGCGCGGCCAGCGCGCCCGCACCAACCTCGACACGACCGAACAGTTCCGCATCGGAGGGCCCGAAGGCGTGCGCGCCTTCGCGCCGGGCGAAGGCACGGGCGACGAAGGCGTGCTCGTCACGGGCGAACTGCGCCTACTGCCGCCCGAGGCCCTGCTCGGCAGCCTGGCGCGCGAGTTCGTCGTCAGCGCCTTCTACGACTGGGGGCGCTGGCGCGCTCGCCGCGACGAGAGCGGCCAGCCGTCCAGCTTCATCAATCACGGAATCCTGTCCGGCGGCGGCGTCGGCGGTGCCTGGGAAGGCGGGCGCGACTTCATCGCCAAGGCCAGCGTGGCCTGGCGGGGCCGGGGCGCCGCGGTCGCCGACCCGAGCAACCGCAACCCGCGCATCTACTTCCAGCTGACCCGCAAGTTCTGATCGCGCAACCCGCCCTTCCCCGTCGAGCCCGCCATGACTTCACAGCCTCGCACCATCGCGTCGACCGGCGCCCAGCGCCGTCCCTCCCTGCGACCCCTGAGCATCGCGCTCATGCTCATCGGCGGCCGTGCCTTCGCGCTGCCGGAAGGCCCCACCGCCACCTTCGGCGAAGCCACCGTCACGAACACGTCCCGGACGACGATGCGCATCGACCAGACGAGTGCGACCGCCGGCATCGACTGGCGGAGTTTCTCGATCGGCGCGAACGAGCGGCTCACCGTCATGCAGCCCTCGGCGGCGGCGGTGCTGCTCAACCGGGTCACGGGCTGGGATCCATCGAGCATCCTCGGCCAGATGGTGGCCAACGGACGCATCTACCTCGTGAATCCGAACGGCATCGTCTTCGGCGCCGGAGCGCGCGTGAACGTGGGCGGACTGGTCGCGACGACGATGAACGTCTCGAACCCGAACGTGATCTCTGGCGGACCACTGGCGCTGTCGGGCACGACCGGCAGCGTCGTCAACGAGGGCAGCATCAGCGCGCCGGCCGGCACCGTGGTGCTGGCCGCGCCCCAGGTCACGAACCGGGGCGCGATCGAGGCGGCACGGGTGGGTCTGGCGGCCGCCACCGAAGTGCTGGTGGACGTGGAAGGCGACGGGCTGCTGTTCTTCAACGTCAAGGCGAGCGATGTCGACACCAGGCTCGAACAACTCGGCGGCGTGACTGCCGACAACTTGGCTGAACTGCGCGCGGCGGCGCGCGCGGGCTTCGCCGGCACCGTGCTCAATACCGAGGGCCTGGTGCGCGCGCGCGGCCTGAGCAGCCAGGGCGGGCGTGTCGTCATCGGCGGAGGCGACACCGGCATCGTGGCGGTGGCCGGCACTGTCGACGCGAGCAGCGCGACAGGTCAGGGAGGCTCGGTCACAGTCACCGGCGACAAGGTGCTGCTGGACAGCACGGCGCATGTCCACGCGAGCGGTGCGACAGGCGGCGGCTCGGTCCGCATTGGCGGCGATCTCCACGGCGCCGGCAACGAGGTGCGGAACGCGTCGATGGTGACGGTACGCGCCGGCGCGACGATCGCCGCGGACGCCACCGGCACGGGCGACGGCGGGCGGGTGATCGTCTGGTCGGACGAGGCGACGCGCTACGCCGGCGCGATCACGGCGCGGGGTGCTGGCAGCGGCTCGGGCGGCTTCGCGGAGGTGTCTGGCAAGACGATGCTGGCCTTCGGGGGCACGGCCGATCTTAGTGGCGCGCCGGGGCGCAATGGCACGCTGCTGCTAGATCCACGAAACATCAGCATCGTGGACGGCACCGGCACGGATCTCGCCTCGCCCACGCTGGTCTTCGGAACCGGCGGCGGCACGGACAGCCTGATCAACGCCGACTCGGTGAGCCGCCAACTCGACGCCGGCGGCAGCGGCACCGACGTGCGGCTCCAGGCAACCAACAACATCACCGTGGGCGCGGAGGTCACCGGCACCAAGGCCGGTTCGCTCACGCTCGAGGCCGGCAACAGCATCGCGGTGAACGCCGACCTGAACGTGGCGGGCGGCATCGCACTCAACGCTAACGCTGGCGCTTCCGCGACCAACGCTGGTGGCGTGACGCTCGCCGCCGGCGTGGCGCTGAACGCAGGCAGCGCGGCGGTCACCATCTCGAACACGGGCAGCAGCGGCACCAACAGCCTGAACGGCAACAGCATCACCTCGGGCAACCTCACGCTCGGCGCCGCGACGCTGTCGGGAACGGTCACGCTCAACGTCGGCGGCAACGGCATCGCCAGCGGACTCAGTGGCGCAGGCGCGCTGGTGAAGCGTGGTGACGGCACGCTGACGCTGTCGGGCGACAACAGCGGCCTGAGCGGCGGCATCACGGTGAATGACGCGGGCACGCTCGTCATCGGCCATGCCAACGCGCTGGGTTCCGGCGTGACCAGACTCAACGGCAACTCGACGCTGGCCTTCACCGCGGCGGCGGACCCCAGGAACATCGTCGCTGGCGCCGGCAACACCATCGAGGCGCGCGGCGACACGCTGGCGCTGGCCAGCGATTTCGGTGCCGGTCACCTGCTCGTCAGCGGCGGCACGCTGGAACTCAATGGCCGCAGCAGCACGACCGAGGCCACCGTGACCGACATCCGCGTCACGGCCGGCACGCTCAGCCTGGGCGCCGACGATGTCCTGCATGGCGCCGCCGTCATCGTGTCCGGTGGGGCCGCCGGCAGCCCCACGCTCAACCTCAACGACCACAACACGACAGCCGCGAGCTTCACGCTCGGCGGTACCGGTCCGGATGCGACCGGCAGCCTGAACGGCGGCGGCCAGCTCACCGCCGCGAGCCATGTCCTGTTCGACGGCGCCATCAATGCCGATCTCGTCGGGGCCGTCAGCAAGGCCGCGACCGGTGCCACCAGCAACGGCACGGTGACGATCAACGGCCGCATTGCCGGTGATCTGACGATCAATGGCGGCGCCGTGAACATCGACTCCGGCGGCGCAATCAACGACAACTCGTCGGTGACGGTGCATGACGGCGGAACGCTGATCATCGCCAACAGCATCAGGCTCGACAGCCTCACGCTCGGAGATGCCGAAGGCAGTGGCCTCGCGACGCTTACCGGCAGCGGTGCCGCGACGACCATCCAGGCCAGCCGTTTCCTGCTGAATGCCGGCGAGGTCGGCGCCAACCTCCTCAGTGCCGGCGGCGCGGGGGCGATCACCAAGGCCAGCAACCGTACCGTGGTGCTCACGAGGGGCACCACGATGACCGACACGCTGGTCTCGGTGCAGGCCGGCGAACTCGATGTCAACGGCAGACTCATCACGACGCACGTCAACATCGCCGGCGGCACGCTCAAGCTGGGGGCGACCGGAAGCCTCCTGGCTCCGGAAGGCAGTCTCGCGGCGCCAAGCATGACGGTGGCGGGCAACACCGACGCCAATGCCCGCTTCGACACCGGCGGCGGCACGGTCACGCTCGGCGGCCTCGTGCTCGGCAGCGGCGACGGTCTGGCCGGCAGCATTTCGGGAGGCGGCAGCATCGATGCCTCCACCGCGACGCTGCATCGCGGCACGGTCGACACCGTGCTCTCAGGCGTCACGGTCACCAAGACCGCCGACGGCAGCACGACCGGCGGCACGGTCACGCTGGACTCGAACGGCCGCATCGTCGCCGCCTCGCTTGTCATCGAGGAGGGCACGCTCGCGCTGGGCGGCTCCGACCGCATCGGCGACATAACCTCGGTCACGCTGGCCTCGACCAACTACGCAACCGCCGCCGGCCGCGCCGTGCTCGCCCTCGGCACCAACGACGAGACGATCGGCAATCTCGTGCTCACGAGCGGCGACGTGACCGGCAGCGGCAGACTGTCGATCACCTTGCCCGGCACGGGCGGCCAGTTCAATGTCGTCCAGGGCAGCATCTCGGCCAACCTCGATGGCGGCGCGACCTTGACCAAGACCGGCAACGGCACGGTCACCCTCGGTGGCGACAACAGCGGACTCACCGGCCCCATCGTGGTGACCGAAGGCGTGCTCCAGATCGGCCAGGCCGGCGGAACCAACGGCGGCACGGGCACCGGCGCCATCACACTCGACGGCGCGGCCGAGTTGCGCTTCGCGCGCGACGGCGATTACGAGGTGCGCAACAACCTGTCGGGCGCGGGCCGGATCCTCCGGCAGGGCGACGGCGTGCTCACGCTGAGCGGCAACGGGGCGGGGCGTACCGGCGCCACCGACATCACCGGCGGCACGCTGGCCGTCGCGTCGGACACGGCGCTGGGAATGGGCCGCGCCACGCTGTCCGACGGCACGACGGTCGCATTCACGGCCGGTTACGACACCACCGGCATCAGCGGCGGGATCGGCGGCACCGGCACGATCGAGCAGCGCGGCGGCGGCACCACGCTCATCCTGGGCGCCGACACAGCCGGGCTCGGCAGTCCCGACCTCCGGGTCACCGGCGGCACGATGCTCCTCGCCGGCTCGCGCGACGCGACGAACGTGACCGTCAACGGCGGCACGCTCCGGCTGGGCACGGACGAGGCACTGACCGCGAACACCGCGCTCACGATCGCGCGGACCGGCATCGCGCCGGCAGCGCTCGACCTTGCCGGCCACCACACGACCCTCAAGAGCGTCACGCTCGGCACGGCGGACGGCGCGGGTGCGATCGGCAGCAGCGTTGCGGGATCCGGGGCTCGGCTGACGCTGGGCAGCGGCATCAGCAACCGCTACGACCTCGTCAACGGTGCGATCGACAACGCGCAACTGCTCGGCGGCAGCACGCACAAGACGGGGGACACGCTCGTCACCATCGGCACCGATGCGCGCATCGGCAGCGACGGCACGACGGTGAGCGGCGGCGAACTGCGGCTCGCGGGCAGCGGCGGCGCGGGCAATCTCGGCGGACAGATCCTCATCGACGGCGGCAGGCTTTCCATCAACGGAGCCGATGCGCTGACCGCGACCGCGAGCGTCACCGTCGCGGGCAGCGCCGGCGGCAACGCCGAGCTCGCGCTCGGCGCGAACACCGTGACGCTCACGACGTTCCAGCTCGGCGATGCGGGCCTGACCGGCACGCTCAGCGGCGCGGGGGGCGGCAAGCTGACCGCGACCGGCGCCGATTCGGCCACCACGCCGGCCATCCGCCTCGTGGGCGGACAGATCGACGGTGTCGCGCTTTCGACCACCGACAGCCGCATCGTCAAGTCGGGCAACGGAACGGTGAGCACCAACGCCGGCATCACCGTGGCCAGCGACACGCCCGCCAATCGCCTGCTCTCCATCGAGGGCGGCACGCTCGAACTCGGCGCTTCGGGCCTGCTCGACGCTGGCGCGGCGCTGGTGGTCGCGACGGCCGCGGGGGCGTCCACGGCCACGCTCGACCTCAAGGGCTTCGATGCCGGCGTCGCCAGCGTGCGGCTCGGCGTCGCCGGCAGCGACGCCGGCACTGCGGCCGCCGGCGCTGGCAGCATCACGGGCGGCGGCACGCTGACCGCGACCGACGGCTTCGACCTCCGCTCGGGAACGGTCGGCAGCACGCTCGGCGATGCCGCGCACACCGAGGCCGCGACCAAGACCGGCTTCGGCGCCGTCACGCTCGCGAGCGGCGGCACGATCACCGGCGACCTCACGGTCCGCGAAGGCAGCCTGCAGGCGAACGGCCGGCTCTCGGGCAAGGTCATCGTCGTGGACGGCGGCACGCTGCTGCTGAACACCGCGGCGCAAACCTCGGCGACACAGGTGACCGTCAGCGCCGGCACGCTGCAGCTCCAGAACGACGGCCTGCTCAATCCGCTGGCCGCGCTCACCGTGGCGCGCGGCGGCGACGCCGGCGCGACGCTCGACTTCAACGGCCATACCGCCTCGGTCGCCGACTTCACGCTCGGCACGGTCGGCGGCGACACGAGCACGGGCACCGTCACGGGCGCGGGCGGCCTCGATTCGGCCGGCGGCTACGCATTGCGTTCGGGCACGGTCGCGACACGCCTCGGCAGCCATGCTTCGGGCGACGTGTTCGGCATGACCGGCGGCGGCACGGTTGCGGTGACCGCGACCGGCAGGCTCGACGGCGAAGTGCGGGTGGCGGAAGGTGGCCGGCTCGAAGCGACTGGCACGGTCGGCGCCGCCGGCCGCGACATTCTCGTCACCGACGGCACGCTCGCGGTCAGATCGAACGCCGCGCTGGACGGCGACGCCGCGCTCACGGTGGCCGCGACCGGCACCGGCGCCGCCACGCTCGATCTCGGCAACGGCGCGGTGGCGCGGGCAGCCAGTCTCGTGCTCGGCGGCGCCGACGGTGGCCAGGCCGGTGCCGTGACCGGTGACGGCCGGCTCGACGCCGCGAGCTACACGCTCAACGCCGGCAGCATCGCCGGCAATCTGGGTGCGGGTTCCGCCATGAAGACCAGCGATGGCACGGTCACGCTCACCGGCGTGATCGGCGCGGGCGCCGCCGTCGGCACGAGCAGTCTCGACATCCGGCAAGGCAGCGTGGTGCTCGGCGCCCCCGGCACCTTCGGCAGCAACACCCATGTCGCCGTCACCGGCGGCACGCTCGACCTCGCGGGCCATGCCGCGACGGCCGCCAGCGTCGCGCTCGCAGGCGGCGAGATCGCCAGCACGGGCGCCGACGCCGCCAACGGTGTGCTCACGGCGGCCACCTACGACCTGCGATCGGGCACCGTCTCGGGCCATCTCGGCGGAGGCAGCGCGACGCTCTCGGCGGGCGGCACCGTCACGCTGAGCGGCAGCATCGGCCGTGACGCGGCCGCCGGCCGCAGCACGATCACGATCGGCGAGGGCAGCACGCTCGCGCTGGCGGGCGAGGGCAACCATCTGGGCGACAACAGCAGCGTCACGCTCCGCGACGGCAGGCTCGCGCTCGGCGCGCTGAGCGAGACGGTCGGCAGCTTCGCCCTCGACGCAAGCAGCCAGACCGGCGGCGTGCTGGACGGCAGCGGCACGCTCACCGCGGCCAGCTACGCGCTCAGGCAGGGGACGATCAACGCCGGGCTCGGACTCGGCGATGCGGTCAAGTCCACCGACGGCAGCGTGCTGCTCGCCGGCACGCTCGGCATGGGCGCCGGCTCCGGCACGCAGAGCACACTCGACGTGCGGGGCGGCACGCTCACGCTGTCGGGCACGCTCGCTGGCGAAGGGCATATCGGCGATCTGGCGGCCGTCACGGTCAGCAGCGGCACGCTGGACCTCGCGGCGCTGTCCGAAACCGTCGGCGCGTTCACGCTGGCCGGCGGCAGGCTTGCCGGCAGCGCGACGCTGACCTCGGCCTCGGGCTACAACCTGCTGTCCGGCACGCTCGACGCCAACCTCGGCGCCGGTACCGCCACCAAGAACGACGACCCGCGTGATCCCGAGCACGGCACCGTCACGCTGACGGCGGACCGCCGCATCGCGGGCCCGGTGGTGGTGAACGCCGGAACGCTGCTCGCGAACGGCAACATCGATGGCACGCAGATCACGATCACTGGCGGCAGGCTCGCGCTCGGCGCAGACGAGCGCCTCGACAACGGCGCGACGGTGGTCGTGGCGGGCGATGGCGCAACCCTCGACCTCGGCAGCCGGACCGAGACGGTCGCCACGCTTCGCCTCGGCAGCGCCGACGGCGCCCGGGCCGGGACGATCACCGGCAGCGGCCGGCTCGTCGCCACCGACGGCTATGCGCTTGCCGCCGGCACGGTCGACGCCAATCTCGGCGCGGGCAGCGCCGCCAAGGACAGCACCGGGGCGCTGAGCCTCACCGCCGGCCATTCGATCGCGGCCGACCTGACGGTCGCGGCCGGCACGATGACGGCCACGGGCAAGCTCGAAGGCGCGAACCTGCTGGTGACGGGCGGCAGGCTCACGGTCGGCGACGACGTGGCGGCGACGAGCATCACCGTCAACGGCGGCACCCTCGCGCTCGGTCACGCCGACGTGCTGAACCACAGCGCGACGCTCGACGTGAGCCAGACCGGCACCGTGACCGCGAATGTCGAGCTCGACGGTTTCACCGCCACGGTCAATGAAGTCATCGTCGGCGGCGCCGACGGCACGGGTGCCGGCCGCATCGGCGACAGCCCGGGCACAGGCAAGCTCGTGGCCGCCAACTACACGCTGCGTTCCGGCACGGTCGACGGCGCGCTCGGCGCCGGCACGCTGACCAAGACCACCGACGGCACGATCAGCCTGGGCGCCAGGATCGATGCCACGAGCATCTCGGTCAGGGGCGGCACGCTCGAACTCACCGGCAACGAGCTTTTCGCGCCCGCGTCCGAGACGACCGTGGATGGCGGCACGCTTGCGCTCGCGGGCCATACGGTCACGACCGGCACGCTGCATCTGCTGTCGGGCAGCGTCTCCGCCGACAACGCGGCGGGCACGCTCGGCATCACCACTCGCGCGAGCGCTGCGCTCAGTGGCAGCGCATTCGATCTGCGCGCGGGCAGCGTGTCGGCGGCACTTGCCGGCGAAGGCGCGCTCACCAAGACGACCGAGGGGACGGTCGTGCTCTCGGGCAGCAACCGCTTCACCGGCACCACCACCGTGACCGAGGGCGTGCTGCGGCTCGCCAGCACGACCGGCACGGCGCTTGCCGATACGGGCGAGGTCATCATCAACGGCGACGCCGCGCACCTCGATCTGGCCAGCGGCAACGCCGCCCGCAGCGAGACGGTCGGCGGCGTGACGCTGCTCAACGGCAGCATCACCGGCGGCGACCAGACGCTCGCGGCGTCCCACTTCAACGTCACGAAGGGCAGCATCTCGGCCCGCCTCGCCGATGCCGCCGGCAAGCATGCCGATCTGGTCAAGACCGGCACCGACACCGTCACCCTTTCCGGCAGCAACAGCTACACCGGCGGCACCACGGTGAATGCCGGCACGCTGCAACTCGCAAGCGCCGACGGAACCGCGCTCGCGGATACCGGCGCGGTGATGATCGACGGCGCGGGCGCGGTGCTGGCTCTCGCCAACACCAACGCCGGCGGGAGCGAGACGGTCGGTCAGGTCAGGCTCGTGAACGGCAGCATCGTCGGCGACGGCCAGACGCTCGCCGGCGTCGGCTTCACCGTGCAGCAGGGCAGCATCTCGGCGAACCTGACCGACGCGGCCGGCGTCCACGCCACCCTCGACAAGACCGGGGCCGGCAGCGTCACGCTGTCGGGCGTCAACCGCTACACCGGGACGACCACCGTCAACGGCGGCGACCTGCGCCTCGCGGGGGGACAGGCCATCGCCGATGAATCCTCGGTGAGGGTCAACGCCAGTGCGCGCCTCGTACTGGACACGAGCGAGACCGTGGGTGATCTCGCCTTGGTCGGCGGCACGCTCGGCGCCGACCAGGTCTCGACCGCCGACCTCCTCGCCTCGTCCTCGGCGGCCGGCACGCCTCTCCTGCTGACGATCAGCGCCGGTCACAAGGCCACGCTCTCGGGGGGCGCGCGCATCGCCACCGACCTCGCCGGCGCGGTCGACAACAGTGGCGGAACGACAGTGCTCGACGGTCACCTGAGAAACGGCAGGCTCGACATCACCGGTGGCAGCGTGAGCCTGTCGGCCGCCGATCGCCTCGGTGACGAACTGGCCGTCACCGCCAGCAATGGCGGCACGCTCGACCTCGGCGCCTTCAACGAAAGCGTCGCGACGCTCCAGCTCACCGGCGCCACGCTCGCGGGCACCGGCACGCTCACGGCCACGACCACCCGGATCGATGGCGCGACGATCAACGCCAATCTCGGCAGGGGAGCCCTGGTGCAGCACGGCGGCGCCTCCACCCTCGCCGGCACGAGCGCCGCCGACATCACGGTCGAGGGCGGCAGGCTGACTGCCACCAGCACGGGCCGCATCCTCGACGCGGCGAGGGTCACGATCAAGCGCGATGCCACGCTCGTCCTCCAGGGAAACGAAACCCTCGGCGCGGTGAAGAACGACGGCAGCCTGATGGCCGGCCAGGGTCTGACCGCGACCTCGCTGTCCAACAACGGCACGGCCACCATCAGCCAGACGCTCACGACGACGGGCGCCACCGACAACACCGGCACGCTGACGACGGGCGGTGCCATCAGTGTCGCCACGCTCACCAACAGCGGCCTGCTGAAGGCTGGCGGCAATATCACCGCCACCGGCGTCCTGACTGGCAGCTCGGACGCCGGCCGCGCCATCAGCTCGACGGGCGGCATCGAACTCGCCGACGGCGCAACCGTCCAGACGCTCGCCGGCGACCAGTACTACGACAACGGCTCGGCCACACAAGCCAGCCTGACCGGCAAGAACATCACTCTTGATGCGACCGGCCATGCCATCACCGTCGGCAACCCACTCAACACCGGCACGGCAAGCGGCGGCAGCTTCCAGAACCAGCTCACCGTACATGCTCGGCACGTTTCGCTCTCGAGCCTGGGCAATCTCGTGATCCGAGGCGAAATCGGCGGCGCGGGAAGCGGCGACGCGGGGCTGGTGCTGCGCACCCGCGCGAACGGGACAGAAGCCGGCGCGCTCACGATCGGCAAGGCGGCGGACAGCGGCGACAACAGCCTGCTGGTGCTCGTCGACGCCGGCAGCGCGAGCAGCGTCACCAGCGCCGGCGCGATGACGATCACCGGCACCCTGCGCCAACAGCGCGGCAACCTGACCCTCGTCACAGGCGCGGCGCTCGCGGTGCCCGGCAGCCTCGCCGTCGAAGGCGGCAAGCTCGCGGCAAACGTAGGGGGCGACTTCACCGTCAGCGGGAACATGACCACGAGCGGCGACGCCTCGGTGGATGTGAAAAGCACCGGCACAGCCACGCTCGCCGCCGGCTCCGTCTGGACACAGACGAGCGGTGCCGCCACGGTGGAAGCCAACGGCAGGATCTATCTTCTCGGCACGCTCGACCTGAAGAGTGGCGCGCTGACCTTCGTCTCGAACGAAGAGCAGACCAAGGGCAACGAGATCCTCGCCGCCAACGGCCAGAGCGCGCTCGTCTACCCAGGCTCGCGCGGCGGTTCGAACCCGCTGCGGCTCTACTACGCCGAGGACGGAATCAGCGATGCCGCCTCGACAAGCGTCATCACGCACGCGGGCAGCCAGCTCAACCTGCACACGACAAAGGGCGCATCGATCAGTCTCACGGGCGACGGCAACAAGCTCGGCGGCGGACTGTCCGCGATTGTTGACAGCCCGCCGCCCGCAGCGACCGAGGCCACTCTCGTCGAGGGCATGGCGCCTCTCCGGAACAACGGGACGGAGCAATGGCTGTCGCAGGTCAAGATCACCACGACCGGTACGCTCAACGTGCGCGGCAGCGACCTCGGCACGCCGGAAGCCGGCGCCGCGATGCAAGCCGGCATCGAGGCCGACCTCGTGCGGCTGACGGCGACGAGCATCACCTCGCCCGCGACGCCGGTCGGCAGCGGCATGCGAGCCTCGCCCGTCGTCGCCCGCCTGCCCTACTGGGATCAGGCGGGCATCGACCCGGCGCGCCAGCTCGCCGCGCTCGAACTCACGACGCTGAGCACGACCACCCTCACGCCCGCCGCGCCGGTCTCGACGGCGGAACTGCCCGCCCCCTTCGGTTCGAGCGATCAGTCGGGCGTGAACGTGAGGATCGGCCAGCAACGCTCCGTCAGCTTGAACGGGATGGCGAGCGGCGGCGGCTATGTCGTGGTGAACCCCTTCCCGCTGTCACGCCCGGCGAACCAGACGATCTTCCTCAACGGCGATCTGACGGCGGACGGCAACTACCGCCTGTTCTACCCGGGCGCGGGACGCCTCGACTACATCCCCGTTGCCTACAACGGCGTGCTGCCGAGCACGCCCCAGGCGACCGGCGCGCTGTCGGCGATCATCGCGATCATCGAGGCCGCGCGCCGCGAGCAGTTCGAATCGACCGTACGCACCGAGAACGTCGCGCCGCGCCTGCGTTCGGGTGTCATCGCCGAGGTGGGTCCAGGGCGCGCCGCCACCGAAGGCTCGGGCGACATTACTCGCCCGGACAGCTGCGAACCCCTTGGAGGAAGCCTGTCGTGCCAATGAATCCCATCAACACGCTCCGGCGCCGCGTGCTGACGGCGCTCGCCACCAGTCCGCTCGCCCTCGCGCTGCCGGCTGCCGATGCGGCCGTCGGCAGTCTGGAGATCGATACGCGCATCGAGCGAGCTCCGCGCTTTGCTCTGCTGCTCGGCAACAGTCGATATCCGTCTCCTTACGATCTGCCGCCGGTCCCGAAGAACGTGACCGATCTGCGCGAGGCGCTCGAACAGCGCGGCTTCAGCACGACAACGGTCATCGACCAGCGCGCGGATGTCGTGCGTTCGGCGATCACGCAGTTCGGCACCATGCTGCGCAGCCAGCCGCGTGACTGCATCGCACTGGTCTACTTCACCGGGCACGGATTGCAGGAGCGGTCGGAAAACCTGCTCGTCGGCGCCGATGCCGACCTCGAAGTCGCGCGCAAGGAGCCGGAACTGAGCATCCGGCTCTCGAAGCATGTGATCGAACAGCTGCCGGCGCGACCCGAAGGCCTGAGCATTGCCATCATCGATGCCTGCCGCACCTCGCTCAAGTTGGTGCGAGAGACGACCGAGGGCCTCAACCAGGTGGAAGCACCCGAGGGCTGGCTCATCTCCTACTCCACCGGCGCGGGCCGGCCGGCCATCGCCCCCGCCGTGCCGGACAAGCGCACCTTCTACACCGACTCGCTGGTGCGTCTGCTCGCAAGCGTGGACAACGCGACGAGCTTCTCCGAGCTGTTCCAGCTCGTGAAGCTCGACGTGAACCAGACCATGCTCAACCATCCGATCAAGGCCATCCAGGTGGTGGCGCAGGATCCGTTCACGACGGAGAACCTGCGCTCGCGCGTGCGGGTATCGCCGCCGCGTGAAGCCTTGCCGCCCCCGGCAACCGCCGAGGAGGAGGAAGCGCTGTGGCAGCGCATCGAGGACAGCCTGTGGGCGGCTGATGTCGTCCGGCTTTGCGATGACTACCTCAAGCGCTTCCAGAACGGCGCGCTGGTCAGCCGGGTGCGGGTCGCGCGGGTCGGCGCGGAGCGGGCCGCGGCCGTCTTGCGCCGAAACGACGTGCGGCTTTACCGCAGCGCCTTCCAGCCCGCCGCCGACAGTCAGCTCGCCGCCGAGGTCTACAAGGCGGCACGCGGCGACAAGGATGCGGCCATGCGTCTCGGCCGCCTCGAATTGCGCAAGGACGGCGGACGCTACGAAGGCTGGATGCAGTACGCGGCCGGCCTCGGCAACGGGATCGCGAGCTACGAGCTGTCGCGCTACTACGCCGAACTCGACCAGTCGCTGCTCGCCGCGCGCTACGAGGCCCGCGCGCTTGAACTCGGCTACACGCCGCCGGCGCGCCTCGGCAACGAACGCAAGTGAGGGTACGCCATCATGGATGCTCATCCTCTCATCAATGAAAGCTCGGTACGCGAGGCCTACCGCCAAGTCGGCACCGAGAAGGCGCTTGCCGTCGCACGCGACTCCGACCTCATCGCGCTGTCGGTAAGCATCCTGAACGCAGGGCTGGCAGGAATGGAAGGCAAGCTCGCCGGCGCGCTGGGGAGCGTGGATGGGGTGACCGACGCGGGCGGCAAGCTCGCCGGCAATCAAGGCGTGAAAACGGCAGCGGCATCGGCCCAGATCATCAACCAGACGCTGGCCCTGCTGAAACTCGCAAACAACACCTCTCCTGGCGTTCTCGTCGGAACCGTGGGCGCGATGTTCACGAAAAAGGTTTCACTCGCGATGGGACTTGCCGACGACAACAAGCAAGCCCAACTCATCGGCGCATGGTCGGACCTGCTGTCGTCGCTCCTTACCGCCGGCGTGACGGCAGCAACCATCACGACGCCAGTTGGCGTCGTCTTGATGGCGGGTGCGTTGTTGCAGGTTGGAGTTTCGATCTACCAAACGGCCGAGACGATGGCCTCGAAGTAGCGCCGCCCCCGTCGATACCTCGTTGATGCCAATGCTGGGGCGAGGTCCGGGGCGGCTGCCGCCCTATATCTCGTCGATGTCGAGCACGGCCGCGCCGTAGCTGGCATCGCAGGGCTTGCCGGCAGGACAGACCGGCTCGCCCAATAGAACTGCCGCGATGGATGCAGCCTCCTCCCCCGCCGCTGGCGCCGGCAGTTCGCCGAAGTCCTCGCCCCAGCGCGCGCCGTCGATACGACGCGCGCTGGCCGAAATCACGACGAGCAACTTGCTGCGGCCGCCGGGCGCATGCGCGCGATAGCTCGGCGCGCCCGCATCGAGCCAGTCGAGCGGCCAGGCCCAGACCTCCCCGGCTGGCAGCATGCGTTCCCGGTTCGGCGCGCCGCGCGACGCGCCTGGGGCAATCTGCACAAAGCTGCCGTCGGGCCGAGCAACCCATGCGTACACCGCGCCCTTGCGCTCGGCCTTGACGCTGAAGGCGAGCATGTCGCCCTCACTGTCCATGCGCAGCGTCGGCTTGGCGGTGCGCACCTCCACCGCGAAGCCCGGCGTCGCGCCCTTGATGATCCGCTCCACCACGGCGCGGGCCGCCGCGGTCGGGTCGAAGACCGCGGCGGGCACCGGTTCGGGCGCTGCCGCGACCGGCGCGGCGACTGACGCCAACGCAGGCACGGGCGGGCGCGTCACGAAGAAGAACCCGCCGCCGACAACTGCCGCGACCAGCGCGCCGGCCCCCAGCAGCACGGGCAGCCTGGACTTCGTCCGATCGGCTACGCGTGTCGACGGGGGGGTGACCTGGGGGCCGGCCGCGACTCGCGCGGCGCTCGCCAGTCCCGGTGCGGCAGCGGCGATGCCCGTCGGGCCGGCCGCGCCCGCGATCAGCGTCGCACCGTTGGCCGGCTCCGCGAAACCGAGCGCCGCGCGCAACGCGCGCATGTCAGGAATCCGCTGATCGGGATGCACGGCGAGCGCGGCATCGATGGCGGCCAGGAAGCGTGCGCCGTAGCGGCCGGACTGCGATTGCGCGAGCGGCACGAAGCTGTCCTTGACCATGCGGCCCACCGACGGCGGCGGCGTGCGGCGCTCGATCGCGTAGTAGATCGAGGCCGCGAGCGCATAGACGTCGGTCCACGGTCCCTGCTTCATGCCGGGCACCTCGGCGTACTGCTCGACCGGTGCATAGCCCGACTTGAGGATGACCGTGAGTGCCTGGGTCAGGTCGCCGATCACGCGACGCGCGGCACCGAAGTCGAGCAGCAGGGGCTTGTCGCCGCGCAGGAGAAGGATGTTGTCGGGCGCGATGTCGCGGTGATAGCAGTGCTCGTCGTGCAGCACCGAGAGCGCGCTGGTGAGCGGATCCAGCAATCCGAGCAGCCAGTCCTCGTCGGGCGGCCCGGGAAGCGCCGCGAGACGGTCCTTGAAGGTGTCGCCCTCGTAGAAGGGCATGACCATGTAGGCCGTGCCGTTCGCTTCCCAAAAACGATAGACCTTGACCATCGCGGGATGGTCGAACTGGGCCAGCAGACGGGCTTCGTTCACGAAACTGCGCATGCCGGCCTCGAAGGTTTCGCGATGGCGCTCGTTGCGCACCTGGACCGTCGTCGCGCCGGCGCGGGCAGCGAGCGCGGCCGGCATGTATTCCTTGACCGCGACACGTCGGCCGAGCGAGTGGTCGTGGGCAAGATAGACGATGCCGAAGCCCCCCTCGCCGACCACGCCGGTGATCTCGAACTCGCCGAGCCGGGTGCCGACCGGCAGCGCGTTGCCGGTATCGGGCGGGCCCGCGGGATTGGCTCCCGGTGACGGCATGGAAGTGACCATCGCCGGCATGGCTCGAGCAGCGGGCGATGCCGGCTCGGTTGTCGGCGCCTCGGGCCGGCTGGCCGCCACTGCCCCCGCGCGGATGACCGTGCGGTCATCGTCGGCCCCAGGCTCCGCTGCCGACGCCAGAGGCGCGAGCAGCGGAGCTTGGGGCCGGATCACGGTGCGGTCGTCGTCGGGGCTGGTGGTGGTCATGATCGGGACTCTGCGCCAGACAGAGCCGGCAGCGGCGTGAAGAGGCGGGAGAATTCGGTCTCGGCGGGCAGGCCGGGCGCCAGCATGAGCGTCGGAGCGAAGGCACTGTCCGGTGCGGCATGCCAAAAGGAGTGTCGCGCGAAGCCATCGAGGCCCGCGACGACGATGCTGGCGCCGACCAGCGCCACGAGCTCGCCGCGGCCGACCGGCGCCGCACGCGCGGCGGCGAGACCAGGACGCGCCGCCGCGCGCGCCGCCTCACCGGCCGGCGGCGGGCCGAGCATCGCCAGGCCGGCCTCGAGCGCGTCCGGCCCCCAGTCTTCCTGGAGCGCATCCTGGGCCGTGTCCTCGGCGCGGTGGAGCCATGCCAGCAGGGCATCAAGCGCCTCGGCGGTGAGGGGCGGCACGGTCAGCGGCGCGGCGAGCGTGAGCGGAAAGTAGCGTCCCACGCGATCAACCGAAGGGAGCAGCACGCCGGCCCAGGCGCCGCCATCGACGCATCCCGGCATCAGCAAGAAACGCCAGGCCGGCGCGTCGAGATACTCGGCAAGCCAAGACTCGGGCCGAGCGCGCTTCAGGCCATCCAGTCCGGCGGCCAGCCAGGCGTCCCAGGCGTCGAGGAAACCGGGCGGCAGTCGCCGCGAGGCGAAGTCACCGAGGCTTGGCAGCTTGCCGTACCAGCCGGGTGTATCGGCTGCCGGGTTCACAGCGCCGACGGGCATCGGAACTGCTGCATCTCACGCAGCCGGAACGGGTTGAACACGCTGCTCGCCACGACCTCCAGCTTGGCCTTGTGACCGCCCTCGGTCACGACGACAACGAAGCGCTCGGGTTGGTTGCCTTGCTGGATCTCGTAGCGGTCGAACAGACGGAACAGCGCCCACGGCCCGTCGAAAACCTGGGCCGGTCCGGCATCGCTGGTCGCGAGCCGAATCTGCGATGCGAGCCGCTGCGGCGGCCATTGCACCGTGGCCGGCTGGCCCCCCGCGCCAGTGAACTTCGCCACCTGCCCGTCGATGTCGAGCGAGATCATCGGCAGGCCGTCGAGATCGAGCGCCCGGATGTCCACGCGAAAGCCCGGCGTCTTGCCGCCACCGCGGAAGAACACGTCACGGATGCGCGTCGCGCGCTGGAAGTCGGCCAGCGCGGCGGGCGTCGGCGGACGCGTGCCATCGGAAAGCGGCTTGTAGCCCCAAGGATTGGCCCCCGTATCGACGATCGCGGCAAGGCGACGCTGCCAGAAGTCGTCCAGCAGCCCGCCAGCGCCGAACAGCTGCGCGAAGTCCTCGGGCATGGCGTCGCTCTTCGCGCCCGCCGCGAACGGATAGCGCCCGGCGATCGCGCGCTGGCAGAAATCGGTGATGGGCCTGAGTTCATCGCTGAGCGTCTGGCGTTCGGCGACGCGGCTCTGCGATGCCCCCGCGTCGGCCAGGTTGGCGAGCATCGAACGGATCGGCTCGGGTTGCAGGCCGGCTTCGGCCTTGATGCGCTCGGCGCCACCGCCGGGCGGCGGCGGGCTCTTGCTCTTCTGCGCGGCATCGACCGCCGACAGCTGCACGAACACCTCGTTGAACTGCTTGAGGATGCCGTCGAGCGGCGGCGGATTGCCCTCGCTCAGACGGCGGATGGCGGCGAAATGGTCGTCGACCACCTGCTCGGGCGGACCGCCGCGCAGACCCGGCGCGGCGGACGTGTCGCCCATGAGCGCGGCCATCTCGTTGCGCGCGGCGGCGACCTTGCCCGCGGCCACGCTGGCGGCATCGGCGACGGCCGACTTCGGCGGCACGAGCGTCGTCTCGCGCCCGACGGCGCGGACCCAAGCGGCAAGCGGCGAATCCGGCGCGGCGACGGCGCGCGCCACCTGGAGGCTGCGATCGAGTCCGCCGAGCCTTACGAGGCGGACATCCGCGAGATACGCATCCCAGACCTTGATGTATTCGTCGAGGAAGAGCTTGCGCACGCGCTCGGCCATCTCCTTGCCCGCGAGCGCGGTCGCGGCCACGCCACCGCCCGGACGGCCCATTACCCAGGGCTCCTCGGCGGCGAGCTGACCAGCCACCTTGTCGAGCGAACTCTTGAACGCCTTGTGGTAGCCGTCGCGCGTGAACAGGCCGGGAATGCCGGCCGTCAGCGGCTTGCCGCTCGCGCGCTCGAACACGCTCGCGGCACCCGGTCCGGCGGCGGCCGTTACCGAAAACTCGGGCAGATCGGCGCCGAGACGCTGGCGCTTGAGGCGGCTGAAGATGCGGTATTCGAGCGGATAGGCGGCGAGCATCTCGCGCACGCTTGCAACGAGCGTCTCGTCCATCTTCACCGCCGGGATCGGCGCGCCCTCGGCGAAGGCTGCGTCGAGATCCTGACTCAAGGAGACGCGCTGCTCGGGCGTGAGCGTGGCGCCGAGGTTCAGCTCCCAGTCCAGCTCGATGAAGGCCTTGAGCGTCGCGGGATCGAAGTGCTCGGGCGTGTAGAGCATCAGATAGCTCTTGAGCGCCTCGTAGGCGAGTTCGAGGTTGTTGCGATCGGCGGCGCGCAGCCGCTCCTCCAGCCGGCGCGCGATGCGCGGCATGAGACCGTGGTCGAGCAGGTGGCGGTAGCCGATGCGCGCGCCGGCGTCGAGCTTGCCGCCCTGGTAGAGGCCGAGGCCATGGAGAAACGGTGGCTCCTCGACCGCATAGCCCTGCGGCCAGGCGGCGCTGCGCACCGCCGCCAGCACGTCGGCCATCGGCGCCGCGTCGCCCGACGACGCGGGCGGCAGCGCATCGACCGCCTGCCTGACGGCCGGCAGCCGCGCTTCCACCTCGGCGATGTAGGCGCGGTTGTTCAGCCAACTCGCGATCCAGCCGGCGACGACCAGCGCGGACGCGATGCCCACCGCCGCGAAACTCGCCCGCCTCAGCATCCGCCGGCGCGCCTCTACCGTCGCGTTCGCTCCCACGAGGTCACGCTCCGCGAACACCACGTCGCGCAGCAGACGATGCAGGAAATAGCTCTTGCCCTTGCCCGGCGCGAAGGCGGCCTGACTGACGCCGACCCCCAGGCCGCGCGACAACGCGCCCATCACGCGATCGATCGGCGTGCCCTCCTGCGTGCCACTCGTGAAATAGACACCGCGCAGCAGCGCCGCCTCCTCCAGCCCGCCCCCCTCGGCGAACACCGCACGCAGGAAACCGCTGAGCGGCGAGCGCAGCAGCGCGAACTGCTGCGGAAAGGCGAACACGGCGGCGCGCGCCGCCGTGTCCAGCTGCCCCTCGATCCGGCGGAGCAGCTGGCGACGCAGGCGATCCTCGAGTGCGGCGTACTCGGCGTCGAAACCCGCCAGCGCGTCGCCCGCCTTCAGGTCGAAGCTGAAGCCCCAGACCTGCTCGCGCGCCTCCTTGCCGAGCTGGGTGAAGCTCTCGTCGAAGCCGGCGATAAGGTCGGCCTTGGTCACGCACACATAGACCGGCGCGCGCACGCCGAGTCTTGCGTGCAACTCCTGGAGCCGCGCGCGCAGCCGCGCCGCCTGCTCCTTGCACCGCGCCTCGTCCAGCTGAAGCAGATCGGCGACGCTGACCGTCAGCAGCACGCCGTTGATGGGCTGGCGCGGCCGCGCGCGCCGCAGCAGCGCAAGAAAGCTGTCCCACGCTGCACCGTCCACCGCCGCGTCCGACTCCTGGGTCGCGTATCGGCCGGCGGTGTCGATGAGCACTGCGTCCTCGGTGAACCACCAGTCGCAATTGCGCGTGCCGCCGGTGCCCTTGACTTCGGCGCGGCCCATCTTGTCGGCAAGCGGGAAGGTGAGACCGGCGTTGAGCAGCGCGGTCGTCTTTCCCGAGCCCGGCGCGCCGACGAACACGTACCACGGCAGCTCGTAGAGATTGCCGCCGCCCTTACCCTCCCTGCCCGGCAGGGTCCTGAGCAGGTCGAGCGCTTCGCGGAAACGCGCGTCAAGCACCTGCTGCTCGCGGTCGATCGCGCTCGGCCCAGCCACCAGCCCCTGGACGAGCTTTGCGTTGGCGCGCTTGCGCCGCGTGATGCGCCACGCGATCCAGCCCGCATAACCCGCCGTGACGAGAAGCACGATCGCGAGCCGTACCCACATCGATTCGAAGGGGTGGGCGTCGCCGAAGGCGATGAGCGGGAAGCCCCACCAGACGAGGGCGGCCAGCGCGAGCAGGCCGATGCCCGTCAGCGCGACAGGACTCAGCAGCAGACGGAGAAAGTTCTTCATCGCGGTCTCGTGTCCTTGTCGTTATCGGGCGTCGGGCGAGACGAACAGCGTGATCTCGACGCGGCGGTTCCGGGCGCGCCCCTCTGGCGTCGCGTTGTCGGCCAGTGGCTCGGCATCGGCATGCCCTTCAGCGCGCAGGCGATCGGCAGCGACTGGCGGGGCAAGCACCGCCTTCACGGCCAGCGCGCGCTCCTGGGACAGATGCCAGTTGGACGGGAAGCGCAGCGAGCGGATCGGCTGGCTGTCGGTATGCCCGGTGACAAGTACCTGCCCCGGCACTTCCTCGAGCGCGGCGGCAACCCGCGCGAGCACGGGACGCGCTCGGTCGGCCAGCTCGGTGCTTCCGGCGCTGAACAGGCCATCGCCCTTGATGGTGACGATCGAGCGGTCGGCAAGGTCCTGCACCGCGACGAGCTCCTCATCGATCTCGGCCTTGAGAAAGGTGGCCAGACGCGGCTTGAGCGCGACCGGCGGGGACGCGACAGCCGCCGAGGTCGGCGCCTTCGCATCGAGCGTCTGGAGCGCGATAAAGGCCGGGGCCGAGTGGCTGTTGATGCCGAGTCGCAATGCGACGAATACCGCGAGCAGCAGCAGCGCGGCGACGGCCGCCACCACCCATACCGGTACTCCGTCCACCAGCCGCTGCGACCGTGCCGGCGCCCCCTGCCAGCGCGGGGACAGTGCCGGATCTTCCTCGTCCGGCTGGCGCAGCATCTGCGCCAGCCGGCTGCGCACGCTGTCGAGCTGGGCATGACCGTTGTCGATGACGCGGTAGCGCCCCTCGAAACCGAGCGCCATGCACGCGTAGAGGAGTTCCAGCAGGCTACGGTTGCCGTTCACGTCCGGCGCGAGCCGCGCGAGGAGCTGGAAGACCTTCTCGCCGCCCTGGGTCTCGTTATGGAACTGCACCAGCAGGCTGTATGCCGACCACACGCCCGAGCCGCCCCAGGGCGTGCTGGCCGCCGACTCGTCGAGGAAGGTGCAAAGGATGTAGCGCGCCGCGATCACCTGCTCGTTGGGCAGACCACGCGCGCGCGCAGTCGCCTCGAAGCGCTTCACGCCGGCGGCGAGTGCGTCGCGCAAGCCCGGCGGACTCGGATGCTGCGGCAGCTGGCGGATTCGCGGCGCCGCATTGAGCAGGGGAGTGGCCGCATCGACCAGCGGATTGAAGCTGCCCGTCATGATGCCGTCGAGCGCCTCGGCATCGACCGGCACGAACGCGGTGGCGGGAGCACCGGCCGGCGCGGAGGACGGGCCCGGCCGCGCGCGACCGCCGCCCGGCTTGATGACTGTGCGATCGCCGAAGGCGGCAAATGGATCCTGATCGGTCATTTTGGTCTCCTGCGGATCGCGTCTTCTGCGGACGCGGCGGGGGCGGATTCAGACGGCGCGACGCGGCTGCGCGCGAGCCGGTCGGATCGGTGTCGGCGCGGACCCGGCGCTGGTAGGGGCATCCGTCAGGCCGGCCGGTGCAAGGGCTACTGCCGGATTGCCCAGAACTCCAGTTCGAGACCGGGAAAGTCGCCCGCGACATGCATCGCGAGACCACCCGAAGCTTCGAGCTGCTTCCACAGATCGTTGCCGCGCGTCTCGAGCTCGAAGTAGTCGTAGCCGGCGTGATACGGAATCTGGCGCGGCGCAACCGGCAACGGCCGCAGCGGCACGCCTGGCAGCGCGAGGTTGACGAGGTCGCGGATACGCTCGACCGGACCGATCTTTGTCTGCGTGGGAAAACGCTGACGCAGCGCCTCGCCAGGCATCTGCGCGGCCACTGCGAGCACGAACATCGCGTTGCGCTGCAACTCCACGTCGCCGATGAGCGCGACGCGGACGCCGTAATTGCGCTGCTGGAGCTCGATGGAAATGGCGGTCTGCTCCAGCACCATCGACAAGGACTGCCGCAACTCGGCGATCAGGGGCGCGAAGCAGCGCGCGAGGTCGTCATGCAGGTAATCGGCGAACACGGGGGGGCGGCGCTGATCACGGAAAGTGGCGAGATCCCCCGCGAGCGCGAGACAAGCCACGTACAGACGTTCGGGATGCAGCAGCGTGAGCTGGTGCAGATGCATGAAGACGGGCTCATTGCGATTGACCGTCTGGAGCAGCAGGAAATCGGCGATCTCGCCAACGCCGGCGCGTCCCGGAGCCGCGATGCGGGCCGCCAGTGCTTCGCCGCGCTGGCGTAGCAACGCCGCGATCTCGCGCGTCCAACCCTCGGGCAGCGGATGCGCGCGCGCATCGAGCAGCGGCGGCAGCCAGTGGGCATCGAGCACGACGCGGTTGTCGGCGCGCCGCTCGGCAACACGCGCCACCCCGAGCGCGGCGAAGCCCTCGGTCACATCGCTCGCGCGCCGCAGGCGAAGCTGGAGTCGCCCGATCTGGAGTGGAGCGGTCCGCCCGGCAGTGAGATTGCTGTCTCCGACTTCGGCTTCGGCGACCGCGTATCGCGGGCCCGCTCCGTGCGGTGCCTCCTCGGCATCGGTTTCGGCGACGCCGGGCCGGCGCAGCACCGCGGACAGCACGATGACCTCGTCGCGCAGGTCGGCCGGGATGTCGAGTGCGGGCGGCGCTCCATCGTCGGCAGGGATTGCAAATGGGGTTCCGTCGGGCAGGACACCGCGTGCCTCGGTGATCGCGATCTTGCCCAGCGGCAGCGAGGTGTCGTCGAGCTTCAGCACTGTGAAGCCCCAACCGTAGCCGACAACAGCACCCAAGCGCAGATCGAGCAGATGTTCGCCGTGGCGATCCTGCTGCTGGAAATGCTGCGGCTGAAGGAACATGCCCTCCGTCCACACCACGTTGTTGTACCAAGTCATGTCAGCGTCCGGAGGCTGTTGGAGCACGACTGCCAGCGATGCGCGCGATGCGAATGTCGCGGGAGATTTTCGATGTTTTGTACGGCGGCAATCGGACGAAAGCGATGCACAGATCGATCCCGTTGGTTGCGGTAACTATGATGGGCGAAAGGGTTTGCTCATGCACGGAGCGTCGTTCTTGTCCGTGTCGGCGAAGTCATCGAAGCATTGCCGGCACGCGCTGTCGCAAGCCTTCACACATCACCCGCAACGGGGTTCCAGACCATGAACAACTTCACGAAGCTCAGCTTCAATGCGCTTGTCCTCAGCGGCGTCTTGTGGCTTTCCGGCGCCGGTGTTGCCGCAACCGCGGCCGAAGTCGCGTCAAGCGCGCTGCCCGTCGTTGATCTCGACACGCAGGTCCCTGATCCGGCAAGGATCCGTGACGGTCTGTTCCCCGAGGACGTGGACTGTCCGGACAAGGCGGAACTCGAAAAGGCGGGTTTCAAGTGCATGGGAGCCGAACGTCCCTCCACTCGCTTTTCGCTACCCGCCGTGGCGTTCCGGATCGGTTCGGCCGAAATCCCGGAGATCTTCAAGCGTCAGCTCGACGCATTCGCGACTGCGCTGAGTCCGCTGCGCGGCACCGGCCGTCGGGTGCGCATCTTTGGTCATACGGATGCCACCGGCACCTCCGAAGCCAATGCAAGGCTGTCGCAGGAGCGGGCCGAGGCAGTGAGGCGTTATCTCATCCAGCAAGGTGTCGAGGCCCAGATGCTGACGCCGGTCGGACTGGGCTCCACGCAACCCAAGAACTCGACCGATCCCACAGCACCGGAGAACCGCAGGGTCGAGATCGGTCGCTGAGCGGGTCATCAAGGAACCATATGCGTCGTCTGCCCAGGGCTGGTGATCCGGATGACGCCTCCCCAGGCACACATGAGCGAGCAGGTGTTGTCGATAGCGGGCAGGTAATCGACCAGCAGGTTCGGGACGCCCGGCTGCCAGGGTGTGGGCGTGGTCGGCACACAAGGCATCGGTGTCAGTGCCCCCATGGCGGCCGAGGTGGCCGCGGCCGTGGCCGGAAAAGCGAGACTGCCACACACCCCGAAGGGCAGGATGTTCACCATCGGCACGTTGTCCATGATGTTGGCCGCGAACTGCATGCCCGAATGCACGGTCCGCGCGGGCAGCACCACCAGATTGCTCGGCGCCGCGCCGAAGCTGCATTGCAGGGTCGCGGTCATCACGGTCTGCATGGGCATGGCTTTCTCCCGGATTCAGGCAGCCGCGCGGGTGATCCAGACGGTCAGCGCGGTGAAGTTGTCATGACTAGGCTTGCGCGCGGCCCCCGCCAGCACGGCCGCCTCCAGCGCCTGCATCCAGTCATGGGGCGTGGCACAGACGCGGAGCGTGGACTCCAGCGTGGCGTCATCCACGTACTCCCACAGGCCGTCGGTACAGATGAGAAGCACATCGCCGGCCTGCAACGGCCAAGCGGGTTCCTGCACCGAGGAGATCAGCTGATCCTCTTCGGTGCCGAGTGCCGAGTACAGCTCGCTGCGGCTCGGATGCCCTCGGGCGGACTCGGGTGCGAGATGGCCTGCGTCGACAAGTGATTGCACGAGGCTGTGATCGACGGTGCGCATGGCGATGCGGCCGGCGCGAAACGCATAGACGCGCGTATCGCCGACATGGCACCAGCGCGCGATCGCCTGATCAAGGTTGATGAACAGGGCCGCGAGCGTCGTGTGCATGTGAGCCGTGCCCCCGCGCGTGCGCTCGGCGATGACGGTCCGATTGGATCGCACGATGAGTTCGCGTAGCGCTTGCGCGTCATCTCGGGGGTTGGCGGCGAACGCTCCGATCACGTAGCGCACGACGAGCTTGGAGGCGACGTCCCCGCCGCCATGCCCGCCCGCGCCATCGGCGACGACGCAGCAAAGCCGGCTGTCGGAGTGCCAGTGCCCGCAGGCATCCTCGTTCTGGTCCCGACCACCGGGACGCGTCAGCAGCGCCAGTTCCAGTTCGATCGGCTCGGTCACTTTGCGTCCTTGCGCCGCGCGTCGGCGAGTTCATCGGAGTGCGATTCGTAGGCCCGCAGGAAGGCCTTGCCGAACAGCGCATTGAAATCGTCGGCCGCCTCGGTAGAAAGTTGGCTGTAGAGCTGCTGGAAGAGTTCCCAGAGCTGGGCCTTGCGCGTGGAGGGGAGCAGCGCGCCGAGCCGCGATTTCTGGACGATGCGCGCTTCGAGCGCGGCGGGATCAAAGCGGGCGAGCACGCCTTCAAGCGCGGCGCGCATGCCGGCAACCACGCCGAACTGGTGCGCACGCAGATCGTTCTGGGCATCGCGCATCGCATCGACGACGGGCATGAAACCGTGCGCGGGCGGACGCAGCAGATGCCCGAGCGCGACGTCGACGGAGGGGGAGAACTTGAGCGGGTTGTTGTCGCGCGTGACGATCATCGTGACCTCGGCGCGGAACTCGCGCTTGAGCACAGCGCGCGCGGCGAGCAGATCCAGCGTGCCCGAGGTGGCCTCGCGCACGAGACTGCCGAGGAGATGCATGACCTCCGGCGTGAGCGCGGCCGGCAGGTCGGACAGGCCCAGGCCGGCGCGCAACGCGTCAAGCAGCGGATCGGTAGCGGACGGTGGCGCGGGATGCGCGACCGGACTCGCGTCCGCGGCGGCGGCGGGCGGGGCGGATACGATCGAGCGGGTCGGGTTGCCGGCCTCATTCGACGGCACGGGCGGCGACGGCGGGAGCCTCGCCGGGCCGATCGCGGGAGACGCCGGGATCGCCTTCAGGTCGAAGTCGCCGGACGGCCCGCCAGCCTCGGCGACCAAGGGCGCGGCCGGCTGTGCCGCAAATGCGGCAGGCGATATCGCCGGCCCGCCGACATCCGTCAGGAAATCCTCCGGCAACGCGCCTGTCATGGGGGCCGGCGGCAAGGATGGCGCAGCGCCACGCGATCGGATGACGGTACGCGCGTCGCCGCCCTCGCCCCACGACAGCACCGCATCGGCCGGCGCTGGATGTTGGGTCGGCGGAATCGGCGTGAAGGGCGCCGAAGGCAGCGGCGGCGCCGAAGACGGACTCGCGGCCGCGCCGCCCGACGAGCCGTTCGCGCTCACGCCGGCCGGATGCGCCTCGTCGCGGACCGCGATCGGCGGACGGAATGCCTCGCTGAGCACGGACGCGTGGTCGGCGACGGCCCCCGCCGGCGTGGCGGCGGTGACGGCGGTGAGCGAGAGCAGCGGATCGTCCGAGCGCGCAGTGTTCGGCCCGGTGCCGAGGCCGAGCGTGCGATCGAGTTCACCGAGCAGATCGCCGCCTCCCGACCCGAGGCCGAACAGCGCATCGAGCGAGCTCTCCTCGCGGCGACCGAGATCGGCCAGCCCGGCCGGCGGCACGGCGGATACGGACACCACGGGGCGCGGCGGCTCCGCGCCGAACGGGTCCCAGTCATCGGGGATGCGCGACGGAGACGCGGGCGGCACCGACGCCCGAATGCCGCCGCCCGGCGCGACGCCGTCCGATCGAACGGCCGCTGCCTTGCCCACGCCGAGTCCGGTCGGGCCGAAGCCGAGGCTCGTGAACGGATCACGCGCCGGCTCATCCACGCGGAGCAGGTAGCCGCCGATCGTGATCTCGTCGCCGAGCCGGATCGGCACCTCGCGGCCGTTGCCGACCGGCGCTCCATTGACGAGCACCGGATTGCTGCCGGAATCGAGGAGCGCATAGCCGCCGTTGCGGTACACGACGCTCGCGTGCTGGCGCGAGATCTCGCGCTGCGGATCGGGCAGCACGAGCCGGTTGGTGTCGGCACGGCCGATGCTGCCGCCGAGTTCGTCGAAATCGGCCGACAGCGGCTGGACCAGAGGGCTGCCGTTGTGGCTCAGAACGGTGAGCGTGATCACGAAAAGGTCTCCGTGCGAGGCCGCGCCGGTCAGCGCAGCACGTGAATGTGACGTTCGACGAGCGCGATGCGCACCGGCAGCGACCAGCCGACGCCGCCCGTCTCGGGCGTGGCGAGCGCGCGCAGGGCGGGGCCGCCATCGGTCAGCACGCAGTCGAGCAGGCGGCCGTCACCACAGGGCCTGAGCACGAGCCGGTCGGCGCCCGGCGCTGGCACCGTGAGCGCTCCGGCGACGTGAAGACGCAGCAGATGGGCGCGCAGGCGCGCGAGTTCGTCGGCCGGCGCGCGCTGGTAGGCGGCGGCCGTCTCCTCGATGCGTACCCGCGAGATGGCGAGCAAGGGCTCGGCATCGCCACGGCTGAGCTGGCCGGCCGTCTGCTGCAGGAAGCGCCGCACCGCCGCGCGCACCCCGTCGACCGCTTCGATCACGGGCGCCTCGGGCCAGCGCCAGCGCTGGAAGCCGACCGGCAGACTCACCTCGAACCGGTCGACGACCGGCGCATCCCAAGCCTCCCCGGCCGCCACCGCCCATGAGCGCTCGGCCAGCACGCGGGCGTTGTCATCGTCAATGCCGCGACCGTCGCGCACGAGCGCAAGTCGCAGGTGCGCGCGCGCGGGCACGGCGGCGACAAGGCCCGCGCCACCCGGCTCGACCGGCGCGACCAGCGTCGCGCGATCCTGGGCGACGCGCAGTTCGATGCGGTTGACGCCTTCGAACACGTATTCGTGCACCGCGCGCGCGGCGAGCGGCGCATCAGGGCCGACCGAGAACACGGGCAGGTCGTTGATCCAGACCTCGGCGGCGCAGCCGCTGGCATGCAGGCGGACGAACAGCAGGCGTTGCATCAGCCGAGCTCCCAGTCGAGCAGATCGAGCGCCGGCAGCAGCGGACGCGGAACCGCGGTCTGGCCCAGCAGCGGGTCATCCAACGCGAGCACCGCCGACACCGGTTCCAGCGCGAGCGTCGCGAACCATTGCCAGCCCTGTCCGTCGCGGCGCGCGCGCAGGCCGTAAGCCCCGACCAGCGCGCCAGTCACCGGCACCGACGGGCCCGACATCGACGCGGGCAGATTGGCCGGTGCCCGCCCCGACAGGCTGCCGGCGCCGTCACCGCACAGCGGCGCGACCTCGATGGCGAAGGGGATGCGCAAGCGGCGACACGACGCGGCGAGCATCTCGGAAAGCGCATGGTCGGACTGAGCGCGCGCCAGCGACGCGCGCAAGGGCTCGCCCCCTCCGGCGACCAGCCGCAGCCGCGCCCGCGCGCCTTCGAGCAGCAGCTCGCCGCCCAGTTCCAGCGCCAAGGCGCCAGCCAGATCGAAACGGCCGTCCACGCGCAGCCAGGCCTCGCCCGCCAGCCGATCGGCGCGCCGGCCCCAGGTCAGGCCGACGCCGCCCGCGAGCAGATCGCAACGTCCCGCGACCCAGGCCGAATGCATGCCCTCGATGCCGCCCCAGACTTGCAGCAGCCGTTCGAGCGCGCGAATCCACGCATCGTTGAGCGCGGCCAGCCCGGTCGACCAGCCGGCCGGTGACAACACCTGGCCATCGCGCTCGACGCGCACCACCGGCAAGCCGTGACGGGCCCGCCAGGCGTCGGGCGGCACGAGCGCGGCGCCGGGCTCTTCGCTCTCGGGCAAGCGCGTGCCCTCGCCGTCCACCTGTACGCGCGCGGCCGGTGCGAGGCGCCAGTCGAGCAGATGCTGGGGGGCGGCCCAGACGGCAACTCGCAGGCGGCCGCCGCCGAGCGGCGCGACCCCGTCGCGCAAGCCGCAGGTTTCGATCTCGAGCAGGCCGAACCGCGCGGCGCCCTCGAAGGCGATCGGCGCGCCGGCCAGTGGCAGCGAAGCGGCGCCGGCCTCGGACGGCCAGGTCACGCCGGGCTCGGACTGGAGATCGGCACGCAGCTTCCAGGCGAGATCCATCGCCGCCGCGCCGCGCCACTCGCGGCGCCCGTCGGGCATCGTCATCGCCACACGCGGATGACGCGCCGCGTCGCAGACCTCGGCCTGGCGCAGCCGCAAGCCGAGGTGGGCCGGGCTGCCATCGCGCCAAGGCCCGGCGAGCAACGCGATCGCCTCGGGCAGGGGTTCGCCTGGCTGGCAGCGGATCGGCACCACCGGCGCCATCGGCAACGACTGCCAGCGACCGTCCTGGTAGCGGTACTCCGGCCGGCTCAGGTTCTCGACCCAGAAAAGCAGCGCATCGATGTCGCAGGGCGAATCGACCCAGGGCTGCACGAACCCGGGGGACCACCACTGCGACGGCACGGTCAGGTCGGCGAGCTCGCGGCGCAGCCTTTCCTCCGCCGCATCGAAGGCCGCGAGCCCGCGGGCGTTGCCGGCCCGCTGGATCTGCTCGCGGCTGCCGAGCATGAGCTGACGCGCCCTGGCGCTTCCCCCGCGACGCGCATCCTCGACCAGCGCGCGCGCCCATTCGAAGCCCGGGCGTTCCTCGAAGCCCGCGCCCCAGACGAAGCACAGGTTGAGATAGCGGGCGATGTCCCGGCCTTGCGTCATGCCGTGGCGGCGCGCGCGACCGATGCCGACATCGATGAATTCGGCGAGCCGGTCGCCGAGCCGCGCCACGGCGGCCGGCCAGGCGGCAGTGAAGTGCACGGCGAGCCGGTCGCGGTAGCGCTGTTCGGCCCAGGCTTCAAGCGCGGCGGTCTGATCCTCGTTGAGCGTCAGCATGAACCGGCCTTCAGGCAACGGGCGACGCGATCAGCGCGATCTGCTCGACTCGCACGCCGACCGGCTCGCGCTCGTAGCGCAGGAAACCGGCGCCGTCGGGCGCGAGGATCTCGGCGACCGGCCCGAAGAACTCGTCGGCCTGCCACGGATCGAGCAGCGGCAGCAGGCAGGCGAGCAGCTCCGGGGCATGCCAGCGCCAGCGCCGCGCGATGCCGTCCGGGGTCGAGACCTCGGCCAGCGTGCGCAGATGGTCGCGAAGCCGGCGCAGCCCCCCGGACGCGACACAGAGCAGCCCCCAGTCCGCGGCCTCGCGATGCGCGGCGGCGAGCAGCCAGTCTGTGAAGGCAAGCTCTGGCGCGAGCACGGCGAGCCGCACCGCGCGCTCGGCCTCGACGGGCAGGAGCGCGCCGCGCGTGAGCGAGTCGGTGTCGGCTAGGCCGGCCTCGGCGATGCGCGACGGCAAGCGCGCCAGCCGCGCCCCATCGAGCACCGCGATGACGGCGACGTCGGGACGGGACCACAGCCGGCCCTTGAGCTGGTCGGCGGAAAGCGGGACGGTCTTCATCCGAGCGGATCCGCCGGCTTGGTGGCATCGACGGGGGCCTTCGGACTGGCCGGCGACTTCGGACTTGCTCCCGAGCCTGAACCCGGCGAGCCGCCGGAGTTGATCCTGACCATCGGCCCCGTGATCGACACGCCGTCTGGCCCGATGATGATCGAGCCAGGTCCGGCCTTGATCGTGATCTGCGCGCCCGCCTCGATGACGAGGTTCATGCCGGCCTTCACATGCACGTTCATGCCGGCATCGACGGCGAAGTTGGCGCCGGTCTTCAGATCGCTCCTGCCCCCCGCGTTGAGCGACCAGTTGCCCCCCGCATCGATGCTCAGATTCGAGCCGACCACCAGATCGGCGACGGTGCCGATGCGCGTGATGGCCTCGCCGCCGATGCTCGCATGCGCGTCGCCACCGATCTCGGTCATGCGGTCGCGGCCGATCTTGCCGATGCTGTCACGGCCGATCTTCCAGGTCCGGTCGCGGTCGATCGTGCTGTGCTCGTCGTTGCGTATCTCTTCGTAGGCGTCTTCCTTCACGAGGCGGTACCAGGTCTTCTCGGCCTGGACCCAGACGTACTCGCTGCCCTTCTTGTCCTCGAAGCGCAGCTCGTTGAAGTTGTCGACGCCGCCCCCTTTGCTGCTGTGCGTGCGCCAGCCCGAGTGCGTCTTGTTGTCGGGCAGCGGATAGGGCGGCATCTGCTCTGCGTTGTAGACGCAGCCGTTGACGATCGGCTGGTCGGGGTCGCCTTCGAGGAAATCCACTACCACCTCCTGGCCGATGCGCGGCAGCGCCTGCATGCCCCAGCGCTGGCCGGCCCAGGGCTGGGCCACGCGCAGCCAGCACGAGGTGTTCTCGTCCTTCTTGCCGAGCCGGTCCCAGTGGAACTGCACCTTCACGCGGCCGTACTTGTCGGTGTGGATCTCCTCGCCGCTCGGGCCGACGACGACAGCGGTCTGAAGGCCTTGGACTAAAGGTTTGTATGCAAGCCTCATAGGCCGGAACGGCACCCGTTCAGGAATGGCCGAGAAGCCACACTCGAAGCTCACCTCTGCGTCGCCCGACTCATGGGTTGCCTGGGAGACGTGAATCTGAGTCATAACGACGAGGTGACGCCCGTTCTGCTCCTCGCTGGGATGGCCCGCAATTGAGAAGTGCGTCCCCGCAGCAAGCCCATGCGCACTGGTTTGCCCGTCGCTGCTCCGGACTCCGACTTGCTGGGCCTCCAGCCGCACACGAGCAAAGCGCTCGCCTTCGCCGGGCCGAGTGTATTCGCCCGGGTAGTCGTAAATCTCGCGGTCGCCGTGCGCATAAGGGAGGGCATTGCGCGCTTGGGTTACGAGGTCCGACGACGGCTTCTCGAAGTCATAGTCGGTATGGCGGAAGGCGCCGCTTTCAAGCTGCTCGGAGTAGGTCCATTCATGAATTGCCTCACGTCCGATGTGACCGCCACCAGTGTGCGGCGAGAACGGCAGCTTGTCGCAGCCAGGAGCGTCGGGCAGATGCATGCTGTCGTCGACGATTACCATCGTGTGGCGATCGTCCTCATGCCTGAAGTAGTAGTACATGCCCTCCTGCTCAAGCAGGCGCTGCACGAAATTGAAATCGGTTTCCCGGTACTGCACACAGTAGGGCCAAGACAGGTAACTGCTGCTCAGATCGACATCGAAGGCAAGCTGAGTGCAGCCGGCGAACACCTCCTTAATGATTTCAACGACCGTCTTATCCTGATAAATGCGGCAATCGGCCCGGCGCGATAGCAGCCAGAGCCAAGGGCGCAGAGTCAGTTCGTAGGCATGCATGCGCCCCACCGGCGGCAGCGCCACCACCCGCGCCACGACGCCATTGAAAAACCGCGAGCCGCCATCGGGACGGACCAACTGCACCGTTGCGGTACTACCCACCAGCTTGCGCATTGGAACCGAAGACTTTGGCGTCAGGCCGACGACGCGGTAGTCAAACGGCTGACCGAGACTTTCATGGCCACTGAACTCATGCGCCATCAGGGTCGGCTCGGCACATTTCAGAAGAATCTGGTCAACGGGCACCGTCGCCTCCGGCGGGGATCAGTTCGAGTTCCGCGATTCGGGCCTGATAAACCGCGCGCAGGCACGCCTTGTCCCGACAGGCATTGCGGCGACGCAGCCAGCTTCGCTGAGCCGATTCGACATCCCCGGCGGAGTCACGGCGCGCGGCGCGGTACGCTCGAGCGAGGCGGACATCAGCCTCGGCGAGGCCCGGGTCGAGGCAGATCATCATTTCGACGTCGCTGCCGGCTTTGTTGCAATCGAACGAGGGGCGCGGTACCGAACCGCGTGCCACGCTCGGTTCGTCGGCTGGCGCCGCAACGATGACGTCTACACGCTCAATTGCGGTGACTACTCCGTCGGTCCGAATGCGGCCAACGATGCGGCAGGTCGCGCGCTCAGGGCAGGCATCGATCCGCCGGCTCGCCTGCGCCTCGGATTCGGGCACGACAACCAACTGCCCGTTCGGTGCGGTCAATGTGACGCCGGCTTTGCCGCTGCTAAGAACGCCGGTGAATTCGTCGCGAGCCGGCCCTGCAAACACGACCACCGTCGCGACCAGCAGGGCTACAACGGCGGCGCCGCGCACGATGCGTCGGCGGAAATGTGCTCGAAGTCTGGTCATCAGGGGAGTCTCGTCGGGAGCGTGGGTTCGCTGACGATACGGTTGAAATAGTGGCGATACAGCCGCTCGCGCTCGGCCAGTCCGTTGTTCCCACCGTTGATCAGCGCAGTCACGCGCCGCACGTCGCCCGCTTGGGCAAAGCCGCGAAGGCTATTGCTGCCTGAACTGTGCCGCTCGCTCCAGTACCACCAAGCAGTGGCGATTGCGACCTCGGGAATCTCGACCATCTCGGGGTGAGCGAGAAGATCCAGTCCAAGCGCACGCCCGGCGCGGCGGTAATTGTCCCGCCCCGTGATCTGCAGATAGCCGCGCCCAATGAATCGGGCGCCGTCGCCGGAAAGCGTGTTGCCGAGGCGGCCGCCGTAAATCCGCTCAGCAATTGCAGCCTCGCCCCCCTCGCAAACGGCCGTCGCGTCGGCGAGCGACGTGAAACGACGCGGAAACATTGCGAGGAGCCGGGCTGAGCGATAGCGCAGGTTCTCGCGCACGGAACGGAAGTGCCCGGATTCATGCGCCGTCTGCGCCAGGAACATCGCGCGCTCGCTTGGATCAGTCACGCCACGCTCAACGAGGAAAGCCAGGACGCGCGCCTCGACCTCGGTGGCCGTGAGCCCCGGCGGTTGCTGCGCCCAGGGGTGCTGTCGGTGCGCAGCCGTAATAACGACGGGCGAGGGATGCGCCGTCGCTTGACCGGGACTCGCGCCCGACACTGGCCGTGTGGCCAGCTCGTGAACCGGCGACGCAGCACTACTGGCGGGATGAGCTCCCACGGGACCGACCGACCGCCGCACCATAGGTGCCCAAGGCGTGTCCCACCTGATTCCGCCGATAGCGTCAGATAGCGTGGCGACGAAATCGATCCGTCGACGACCAGCGGTCGGCGCCGTCAACCTGGGGCGACCAAGGCGGGAATGGCGCTGACTCATGATCGGCTTATGCTTGCTGCGGCGAGCCATCCCTGCACCGGCCGCCCCCCCTCGCTGCGCAGCATCACCGCATCGAAGCTCGCCACGCCGAAACCCGCGGCCGCGAGCGCCCGCTCGACATAGCCGCGCCGGTGCGCGTAGCGGCCGTGCGGCTTGAGCACGTGGCCCGCGTCGGCCTGGGCGCCGGCCGCACCGCCGGCTTCGGCAGCGCCTTCGTCGGCCTCTGGTTCGGCCTCGACCGTGAACACCAGCCAGCCGGCCGGCGCAAGCGCGCGCCGGCCGGCCACGAACACCGCGTCGAGCACGCCGAAGTAGCACAGCGTGTCGGCCGAGACGACGAGGTCCCAGGCAGCCGGTTCGGCCGCCTCCAGGAATGCCGTCAGCTCCGCCTTCACGAGCTCGTCGTACACGCCGCGCGCCTCGGCCTTGCGCAGCATGCCCATCGAGAGATCGACGCCGACGAGACCGCGTGCCCAGGGCGCGAGCAGCGGCCCGCACAAGCCGGTGCCACAGCCGGCGTCGAGCACGCGCAGCGCCTTCGCGGGCGTGCCCGCGAGCGCGGCGACTCGCTCGGCGACGAGCTGGGGCGCGCGATAGGTAAGCATCTCCAGCTTCACGTCGAAGCTGTCGGCGAAGCCGTCGAAGGTGGCCTCGACGTAGGCGTCGGCGGCACGCTCCGGCACGTCCTGCCCGGTGCAGGCGGCAAGATGGTGGCGCGCGGCGGCGCTGTCGGGCTCCTGCTCGAGCCAGGCGCGGTAGATGCCGGCGGCCTCTTCGTAACGGCCAAGCGTGTAGTAGGCGAAGCCGAGCATCTTGCGAGCCGACGGATTGCTCGGGATCAGCGTGATCGCCTCGCAGTACTCGCGCACAGCCTCGTCGAGCCGCCCGATCCCGGCGAGCAGGTTGCCGAGATTGTTGTGCGCCTCGGCGTAGTCGCCCTTCAGCACGATGGCTTGGCGGTAGGCCGCCTCGGCCTCGCCCAAACGCTGCTGGGCGCGGCGCAGCACGCCGAGGTTGTTGAACAGCTCTGCGTTGTCGGGCGCCCAGTGCAGCACCTGCTCGTAGGCCTCGCCCGCCTCGTCGAAGCGACCGATGTCGACGAGGATGTTGCCGAGGTTGTTCCACACGCCCGGCGCGCGCGGATTGCGCGCGAGGCTGCGCTGCATGAGGTCGACCGCCTCGGCCGTGTGGCCGCGCTGGTGGCGCGCGATGCCGAGGAAGTTGAGTGCGTCGGCATGCTCGGGCACGGTGTCGAGGATGCGGCGGTAGAGCGTCTCGGCCGCATCAAGTTCGCCGACGCGGTGCAGTCGCGTCGCGAAGGCGAGCGCCTCGTCGAGGGGCATCTCGGCGGGGATGGCGGTGGTGGGGGAATCGTGGGCGGTCATGGATGCAGAAGTCGGGAGCGGCAGTTATCGCGGCCCGGGCCGCGCTTCGCGGCTGTCGATGTCGACGATGAAACGGCCGCCGCGCTCGTTCTCGACGAGCAGGCAGCGTTCCGCCGCGCGCAGCTCCAGCCGCGTGAAGAAGACATCCTGGACATCGGCTTCCATGTCGGGATCGAACTCCACAGCGTAGACCTTGATCACCGCGATCCGCTGCCCGCCGGCTTCGTCCACGACCGCGAGCCAGCCGGTGCGCTGGTCGAGCCCGAGGGATTCACCGTTGTGGATCTGCTCGTAGCGACGCCCCTCGAAGACCACCGGCGGAACTTCCGGCGGACCGATGCGGCTGAAGCTTTCCTCTTCGAAATCATCCGACATGGCCGGTTCCTTTCTCTTGCGCGCGCGACGGAGCGCCGGCTGCGCGATGGCGGCCGCGGGCCAGAGCACGACACCTGCGAGCAGGCGGCGGCGTACCCGCAGACGCTCGTTCATGATCACGACCAGTTCTTCGCGAGCTTGGTCAGCGAGCCGCCCGTGCCGTTGAGCGCGCGCTGGATCTCGTTGTCGGCGAGCGCGCCGGCGCAGTCGGCGGCGAAGAACGCCCAGGAATCGGCATTGATCGCGGCATCCGCCGCCGTGATCTTCGTCCCCGGCGCGATTCCCTTCCACGCATAGCCGCGGTCCTTGGTGCCCGCATCGCTGTGCGTGACCTCGTGGAGCAGCACGCGCGCCCAGTTCTTCTTCATGTCGTGCAGGACCGAGACCTCGTAGTTCTCGAACAGGGCCTTCTCGATGTAGATGGTGCGCGGCCGCTCGGGCGAACCGGAGACGAGCTTGATGAACGCCTCGACGGTGTTCTTGCTCGCGTCGTTCCGGTAGAGCGGCATGTCGGTGATGGTGATCAGATTGCTGTTCAGCGCGGTCGCCACCTTCTTGAAACCCGCGAGCACCTTCGCGATCGTGGAATTCAGGTCGGCGTCTCCCGTGTCCGATGCCGCGAACCAGCGCTTCACCTTCACCATCGCATTGGCATCGGATGCCGCGCCGGCCAGCGTGATCTTCGCCGCCTCGGCCCAGTTCAGCGCAAGCTGGATCGCCTCCGAGAACCGGGCCTTCGTTTCGGCGCTGAACTGCTCGTCGACATCGTCAAGCACCGCGCGCAGACGCGCGGTATCGCCGGCGGCGCCCTTGATCTCGTCGAGCGGAAACCGCGTGTATGCCTTCGGCGTCGACACCACCCAGACCGTCTGCGCGCCACGCGCGCCGACGAGATAGGTGTGGCGCAGGAATTTCAGGCTCGCCGCCTTGCGCAGCGCGGCATCGCCAGGCAGGCCGGTCGCCGGGATGCCGGCCGCCTCCATGATCCGCTCCGCCTCCTTGAACCTGAGCGCCACGCTGCGCAGTTGTTCGAGCAACTGCGCGAAGTTGCGGTCCGGGCCTTCCTCGCCAAGCACGCGCTTGAGATCGCCGAGGCCGCCCGAAACGATGCCCGCGAAGGTTTCCCGCTGGAGCGTGCCGCGATGCTCCGCGTAGTCGTCGCTCAGCTTGTTCGAAGCCATGATCGTTCTCCCGGAAGGTCAATCAAACGCATACGCGAAGTCAGCCTCCGCGACCGACAGGCCCACCTTCGCCACCTCGCGTCCCTCCACCATCCGGCGCAGGAATTCCTGGCTGATGCGCGGCAGCATCGTGTTGGTGAGGATCGCGTCGATCATGCGGCCGCCGCTTTCAGTCTCGGTGCAGCGGCTCACGATGAGCTTCACCACCGCGTCGTCGTACTCGAACGGCAGCTTGTGGTTCTCGGCGATGCGCTTCTTGATGCGGTTGAGCTGGAGCCGGACGATGCTGCCGAGCATCTGGTCGCTGAGCGGGTAGTAGGGAATGGTGACGAGCCGGCCGAGCAGCGCGGGCGGGAATATCTTGAGCAGCGGCTCGCGCAGCGCCTTCGCGATGCCTTCGGGATCGGGCATCAGCTCGGGATCCCTGCAAAGGTTTGCAATCAGGTCGGTGCCGGCATTGGTGGTGAGCAGGATCAGCGTGTTCTTGAAGTCGATCACGCGGCCCTCGCCGTCCTCCATCCAGCCCTTGTCGAAGACCTGGAAGAACAGCTCGTGCACGTCGGGGTGGGCCTTCTCCACCTCGTCGAGCAGCACCACGCTGTACGGGCGCCGGCGCACCGCCTCGGTCAGCACGCCGCCTTCGCCGTAGCCGACGTATCCGGGCGGCGCGCCCTTGAGCGACGAGACGGTGTGCGCCTCCTGGTACTCGCTCATGTTGATCGTGATGAGGTTCTGCTCGCCGCCGTAGAGAGTCTCGGCAAGCGCGAGCGCGGTCTCGGTCTTGCCGACGCCCGAGGTGCCCGCGAGCATGAACACGCCGATCGGCTTGTTCGGGTTGTCGAGCTTGGCGCGAGAGGTCTGGATGCGCCTGGCGATCGTTTCGAGCGCATGGTTCTGGCCGATGATGCGCTGGCTCAGCGTGTCGGCGAGCCTGAGCACCGCCTCGATCTCGTTCTTCACCATGCGGCCGACCGGAATGCCGGTCCAGTCGGCGACGACGGCGCCGACCGCGCCTTCGTCCACGCTCGGGAGGATGAGCGGCTTGTCGCCCTGGAGCTCAGCGAGCTTCGCCTGGAGTTCGCGCAACCGGCCGAGCAGTGCCGCGCGGTCGGGCGCGGGCGCGGCGGCGGCCGGCAGGGCACTCGCTGCGGCCGCTGCTTTCGGATCAGTGGAAAAGTCGATGACGACGCGGTCAAGCGGCGACACGGGCGCGGCCGGAGCGGTGTCGGGCGTGCCCGTGGACGCGGCTTCCGCGGACGCGCTCACCACGTCGACCACGCCGCTCTCGCCGCGCAGCGTCGCGCGCAGTTCGAGGATGCGGTCGACGAGCTTCTTCTCGTCGGCCCAGCGCGCTTCGAGCACCACGAGCCGCTCGCGTTCGCCCGCGAGCTTGCCCTCTGCCTCGGCGCGGCGCGTGCCGACATCGACGCCGACGGCCTCCTCGCGGCCGATGATCTGCAGCTCCATGTCGAGCGCCTCGATGCGGCGCCGGCAGTCCTCGACCTCGGCGGGGATCGCATGCTGGCTCACGGCCACGCGCGCGCAGGCGGTGTCGAGCAGGCTCACGGCCTTGTCGGGCAGCTGGCGCGCCGGGATGTAGCGGTGCGACAGCCTGACCGCCGCCTCGATCGCCGCGTCGAGCAGCTGCACGCGGTGATGCTTCTCCAGCACCGTCGCGACGCCGCGCAGCATGACGATCGCCTTGTGCTCGTCGGGCTCGGGCACCTGCACGACCTGGAAGCGCCGCGTCAGCGCCGGATCCTTCTCGATGTACTTCTTGTACTCGGCCCAGGTGGTCGCGCCGATGGTGCGAAGGTCGCCGCGCGCGAGCGCCGGCTTGAGCAGGTTGGCCGCGTCGCCGGTACCAGCCGCGCCGCCCGCGCCCACAAGCGTGTGCACCTCGTCGATGAACAGGATGATGGGCTTGGCGCTCGCCTGCACCTCGTCGATGACCGAGCGCAGCCGCTGCTCGAACTCGCCCTTCATGCTCGCGCCGGCCTGGAGCAGGCCGATGTCGAGCGACAGCAGGCTCACGTCGCGCAGGCTCGGCGGCACGTCGCCGCGCGCAATGCGCTGGGCAAAGCCTTCGACCACCGCCGTCTTGCCCACGCCCGCCTCGCCGGTGAGGATCGGGTTGTTCTGGCGCCGGCGCATGAGGATGTCGACGATCTGGCGGATCTCCTCGTCGCGGCCCGACACCGGGTCCATCCTGCCCTCGCGCGCGCGCTGGGTAAGGTCGACCGTGAACCTCCTGAGCGCCTCCTGCTTGCCCATCGCGGCCGGCGCCAGCGCGCCACTCGCCTCGCCCGGCGCGGCGTCGCCCGCGAGGCCCGAGCCGTCGCTCGCCGCGAGGCTCTCCTCGGCCGAGCCCTCGACCGACTTCGCGAAGTTCTCGGCCAGCTCGTCGGGGCGGATCTTCTCGAACTGGCGCGAGATGCCGACCAGGGCGTTGCGCAGGAAGCCGGTCTTGAGCAGGCCGACGAGCACATGGCCGGTGCGAACCGAGCGATCGCCGAACATGAGGCTGCCGTAGACCCAGCCGCGCTCGATCGCGTTGGTGATGTGCTCGGAGAAGTCGCTGATGTTGGTCGCGCCGCGCGGTAGACGGTCGAGCGCGGCAGTGAGGTCGCGCGCGAGCACGCCGGCGTCGAGGCCGAAGCGCGCGATGATCTTCTGCCAGTCGCTGTCCTGGGTCTGGAGGATCTGCGCGATCCAGTGCTCCAGTTCCACATACGGATTGCCGCGCATCTTGCAGAAGACGGTGGCGCTCTCGACGGCCTTGTACGCGAGCGGGTTGAGCTTGCCGAACAGGGCGACGCGGCTGATTTCGCTCATGCTGTTTTCTCCTGATGTCGGGGCACCGCGCGGTCATGGCCGCGCAGTCGCCAGGGGCGGATGGGGCGCGGGACGGAAGGCTCAGGCAGGAGCCGGCGGGGACGGGTTCATCTCGTCAGCGGGCAAGGCGAACAGCGGGTCGAAGGCCTCCGCCGCCACGCCGGAACGCGACTCGGGGGCGATGGCGGCCGGGACGCCGAAATCGGCCGCGGCGGCGGCGGGCGGCGGCAGAGGCTCGATGACATCGGCGGAGAACGGCGGGATCGGCGGACGCGGCGCCGTGCGACGCGCCTCGGGATCAAGCACGAGGTCACGGGCGGGAACGGCGGCGCGACGCCGGCCGAGCCAGGTCGTCCAGCCCAGACGCGCCGGCCGGCCGGCGCCGGCGCAGACCGAAGGCGAGGTGCTCTCACGCGGCAAGCGCGTGCGCAGACCGAGCCGCACCTGCGGCACCTCGTCGGCCCGCAGCGCGAGCCGCACATCCCAGTCCAGTTCGAAGCTGAGGTAGTGCCGCAGCAGTGCCCGCAACTCGTCGAGCGCCTTGCCACCGGGCAGCATGTCTTCGTACTCGTCGCGCGTGAGCGGGCCGACATGAAGCCGGAACTTGAACTGCCGATCCCAGACCCGTCGGCCGAGGACGACATCCGTACCAATCTGGCGGCCGACAAAGCCGTGCCCGAGCCGGCTGCGCTCGCGCTCCGGCAGGTCCAGCCAGTGACCGACGTACTCCTCAATGCTCGCGGGCAGCCGGAAATAGCCGCGCACCATCGCGGCGAGCCCATCGGCATTGCGCGTCTGGCGCGCAAGCAGCGCGGCGAAATGCAGGCGCACCGCATCAGGCAACGCGTCGCGGTTGCGCGCGGGCGGCACGCCGATGCCGATCAGCGATCCGACATAGGTCGCGAAGCGATCCTCGCCGGGACGGTCGAGCGCCACCGTCGGCTGGGCCTGGGCCCAGGCACGATAGAACAGCAGCAGCATCCGGTGATGGAAGAGGTCTGCAAAGCGCGCGAAAGTCGCGTCGCCGTAGTGCATGCGACGCTCATGCGCGTACTCGGTCAGATGCAGCGGCAACGGCCCCTGCGGCCCGAACAGGCCGAAGAAGCGCACCGTCAGCCGAGCGGCTCGGTCGCCTTCCGCAGGCGTGAAGCCGGCCAGCGCGGCCGGCGCGAAATCGAGTGCCGGCTCCTGTCCGAGACGCAGCGGCTCATCCTTGGGAAGGCGGGCGGTACCAAGCCGTGGCCAGCGCGCAAAGGTGCATTCCAGACGGCGCAAGGCCATGAAATAGTCGAATCGCCAGGGCGTGGCGGCGAGTTCACGCGCGAGCGTCAGACCAGGGCCCGAGTGCCACATCGCGGCCTCCAGCGCATGATCTCGCCGCGCCCGAGCGAGCGCAGCGTGGTCTCGGTGAAACTGTTGATCGACGCATGCCGCGCGAAGAAGCGCGCCAGCACCGCCGACAGCAGGAAGGCGCTCGCGCCCTGAAATGACATCTCGTCGACTTCCAGCTCGATCTCGATGCCGCGGCCGAAGGTGATGCGCTCATGACCGCGGTGCGCGCCGCCCGGGAAGCCGGCTGGCGGCGGCAGGCGACGCGTGACCGGACGCGCGCGCACCGCGCGCAGCCCTTCGATCTGGCGCAGTGTGCCGTCATCGGCGCCGACCGCGTGGAGCGCGAGCATGTCGCGCACGATCGAGGCGCCCTCGTGCTCGTCGGCATCGAGCAGCGACAGGTAGTTGAGCGACAGATGGTTGATGAAGCGCCAGCCGATTCCGCCCTCGCGCAAGGCCGACGCCGGTCGCGAGGGCCCCTTGACGACTCGCACGCCCTCGACCGGAGCCGACACGTCGAGCACGAGATCCGTCGCGCCGACACCGACCGCCATGTGGAGCGGCAAGTCGCGGTTGCTGCACAGCGCGGTAACGGAAAGCTGGCGCAAGTCGCTCGGGTACGGCGCCTCGTCGGGATCGACGAGCGAAATGAACACCTCGCTGCCCACGTAGCTTGACCGCGAGCCGTTGCGCTTTTGACCGGCCGACAACGCGCGCGGCTCGCGCAGCAGGCTGTAGCAGGCATTGCGGCGGTCGGCATCGGCATGGAAGGCCGCATAGAGCGGGTGGAACACCCGCTCTCCGCCAGGACCGTGACCGACAACATTGGTGACCTGCACGACTTCGAGATCCATTGGCCGAGTGCGATCGGGCACGACGTGATGATCGGCGCTGCGGCCATCGAGATGGATGCGGTCGCAGCGCTGCTCGAAGAGATTGACGGCAGGCGTGCAGTTGAGCCGGAAGTTCTCGGCCGCGATCACGCCTTCAAGCTGGCTGTCGGGCTGATCGAGCAGAAACACGAACTCGACCTCGCCGCCGCCGGCACCGCCAGCCACGCGGTCGAGCCCGTCGAGCGCAATGAAGTGGTAGCGCTGCGGCAACGCGAAGTACTCCTGCACAAGCCGCCAGCCCTGGAAGTTGCGCAGCCCCACCGGCAGCAGCGCCTCGCTGTCTTCGAAGCCGACCTGCGCGAGCGCCTCGACGCCGAGAAATCGCGGCGCACCGAGCGGCTCGCCGGGCAGATTGACGAGCACGCCCGCGAGGCTGGTGAACAGGCGCTCGTACAGGCGCGCGGCGATGCCATCCTGCCCCCCGAGATGGAAGACCAGCCGATCGAGCGGCAACTGACGCAGCGAATGCCCGCCCGTAACCCTGAGCTTCACCCGCACAGTCGCGCGCGGACGCTTCGGCAACGGAAGCTGGGTCAGCGGGAGGTCCGCCACATAGCCGACATAGGCGGCCGATTCGACCTTGAGGGGCCAGAGCCGCAACTCGTGCGCGGTACGGAACTGGCAGGCAGTCGCGTCACCCCGACCGAGCAGGCCGCGCAGGCCGGTGCCGCGCGGCACCCGAAAACCCGAGACGAGCGCCGCATCACCGAGCCTCGGATGAAGCTCGGCGATCAGTGCCGCCGGCTGGGGCGCGAGATGGCCGGGATGCAGAACCTCCAGCAGTCGCTGCGTGAAGCGCGGAAACTCGGCATCGAGCCGGAGCTGCACGCGCGCCGCCATGAAGGCAAAACCTTCGAGCAGCCGCTCCACGTAAGGATCGGCCACCTGGGTGCTCGCGATGTCGAGCCGGGCGGCAATCTTGGGATGCTGGCGCGCGAACTCGGCACCCATCTCCCTCAGATGCTTGAGTTCGTTCTCGTAGCAGTCAAGCAGCCTCGGGTCCATGTCAGCGCGTGAGGTCTTCGATCTGCACCTGACCGCTTTCCAGATCGACCTCGGTGCGAAGGAGCATTTCGAGCGGAACGGGTACGGACCAGAGCTGGCCGCGGATGCTGAAGCTGAGGACGTTGTGGCTGTCGAGCACGTTGTCGGCGAGCTGGGCCTGGACTTCGAGCGTGTTGGGCACGATGCGCGGCTCGAAGTCGATGATGACCTGACGCACCTGAGCCTCGAGTGAGCGCACGTCGAGCGACGAAGCGGTCGTGCCCGACAGCGCGGGCAGTCCGTAGGCAAGCACCGATCGGCGCACGTTGGGCCGGTCCGCCGCGTCGATGTCGTTCGGACGGGTACTGTTGAGGAGCCAGCCGAGATCGCGCAGCACCGCATCACGCAACTGGTTGCGTCCGAGCAGGCGCTGTTCGCGTGCTTCTTGTGAACGCGTCGGATCGAGGTCCGTCAGCCGGTCGAGCAGCGCGGGCTGAAGTCGTTCGATCGGAGTCGGGTCTTTCATGGCGGCACCGACTGCGATCAGGATGAGGAGCCAGCGTCGCCGGCCGCGGCGGCGTGATCGGCCACGCAGGAAGCATCGCGGTTGTCGGTTGCATGCGGAACAGCGCGATCCCATTCGATGACACGCGCCTCGTGCAGTGCGAATTCCTCGGCATCGGTCGCGAGCAGGCGCTGCCCGAGTCCGGCGAAGACGTCCGGCGCGGCTTCGCGCCACTCGGTACGCCGCGCGAGCTGCAAGGCGGCATCGCCGGTCGCCTCGCTTCCGACATAGCGCGTCGGAATCAGCGCGACCGTGCCGCCGCCATTGGTGAAATGCAGACGCGCGGGCGTCCAGACCAGGTCACGCAGGTCTTCGGGCGCATCGATCTCGAGCCTCGCGAGATTGACGAACGGGAGCCAGTAGTAGATGCCGTTGACGATAGCCTCCAGCACCGGGCCGAGCCGAGAGTCCGCATCGGCAATCCAAGCGAACAGCCTGCCATCGACGCGGCCTGCGCAAGCCGGGGCCGAGGCGAAAGCTTCGGTGCGCAGTACTGAGGCGGCTTCCCGCTGTCCGGCAGCGTCGAGCGCCAGCGCCTCGGCGAGTCGGGCAGTCCAGTCCTGGGGGTCGCCGAGGACGAGCGGCGTGCGCCTGCCCGCGAACACCTCGCGGCGATACAGCTCGCAACGGATCGCCTCTCGATAGGTCTGGGCCATCGCGGTGGCCCCGGCATCAAGCTGGGCCGACACCGCGAGCTGGTTCACAGCGCGCTCGTATTCGCCGCACACCGCCAGCAGCTGAAACAGGAAGATGCGCAGCTTCGCGTCGGACGGATTGGCGCGAACCTGCTCCTGCAAGCACGTGAGCGCGGCACGTGGCTCCCCCTTTCGAAGAGCGCTTTCGGCGGGGGTGGCAGTGGGCGCGACCATCATTCGATCTCTGTGTTGAAGTTCGTTGGCGCGACCTTGCCTCCCGCGGCCGTCTGACCGGTGTAGTCGATGGAGATCTTCTTGAAACTGAACTCGATGCGCTCGACGAGCTCCTCGCCGGCATTCGAGATGTCGTAATCCGTGATGCGGCCCTGTTCGATCGTGACTTCGAAATAGACCATCGGCAACTTGCCGGCGGCCTTGCGCACATGCAGCACGGCCTTCTTCACCGGGTCATTGGTGCGCATGACTGTCATGAGTCCGGTCGTCGCACTGTCGACGGACTTCGTCACCACGAGCGAGTCGAGACTCGTGCGCTGGGCGCTCGCGTTGCCCATCGCCTGTTGAGCCTTCATGCCCCAGGCCCAGCCCGAGATGTCCATCCAGCCTGCGTGCTCGCGGTCGTTTGCCTCGCCCTTGAGGGCACCGGCGCGTGCGCTTTCGACACGCAGGAACATGTCGCCTGCCATGGCTGCCTGTGTTCAAGAAATCGGGAAATAGGAGAGGCGCCGCATGCCGGCGGATAGCGAAGCCGCCCGGCATGCGCGACACGACGACATGTGCTGTCCGGTGGTGCGCCGGTGATCAGCCCACTTCACCATGGTTCTCGGCGATGTTCCAGGTAGCCGTCTTGGTCGACCCCTTGGCACCGGTCGGAGCCTGCTCGGTGTACTCGTACTTGAACTCGGCGAAGTTCAGCGTGACGTTCTCGGTCAGGCGATCCTCACCGCCGCTGCCGCCGGTGCTGACGGCCGAGATGATCACTTCGTTCATCGTGATCTTGATGTACTCGAGCGGCGTCTTGCCGGCCTTGCGCACGGTGAGGACGGCCTGATCGAAGTGCTCTCCGGAGCAGCAGGCCTGGATCAGCGCATGGCTCGATGCATCGATGTACTTGGTGAACGAGATGTCCTGCACGTTGACCTTGCCCGATCCGCCGCCGCCGCCGATGTGCGTGGTACCCGACTGCGTCATGCCCCAGCTCCAGGCAAGCACGTCGATCGATTCCTTGTGAACCTTGTCGACCGACTCGCCCTTGAGCTTTCCGATCTTGATGAACATGTCGACTGCCATGAATTTCTCCTTGTGACTGTTGCTGCTTCATTGGATGCCGGAGTCCTTCCGGCAAAGGGTGCCCGCGTCAGCCGTTCTTGGCGGATGGCAGCTTCGAAACCAGGCGCAACGACACCGTCAGGCCTTCGAGCTGGTAGTGCGGGCGCAGGAAGAACTTGGAGGAGTAGAAGCCCGGGCTGCCCTCGACCTCCTCGACGATGACCTCGGCCGCCGCGAGCGGACGACGCGCCTTGGTTGCCTCAGCCGAGTTGATCGGATCACCATCGACGTAATTCATGATCCAGTTCTGAAGCCAGCGCTGCATCGCGTCGCGCTCCTTGAACGAACCGACCTTGTCGCGGACGATGCACTTCAGGTAATGCGCGAAGCGACAGGTCGAGAACAGATAGGGCAGCCGCGCCGCCAAATTGGCGTTGGCGGTCGCGTCCGGGTCGTCGTACTCGGCCGGCTTGTGCAACGATTGCGCGCCGATGAAGGCCGCGAAGTCGGAGTTCTTGCGGTGCACCAGCGGCATGAAGCCGTTCTTGGCGAGCTCGCCCTCGCGGCGATCGCTGATGGCGATCTCGGTTGGACACTTCATGTCGACACCACCGTCGTCCGTCGGGAAGCTGTGCGCCGGCAGTCCTTGCACCGCGCCTCCCGATTCGATGCCGCGAATGCGGGTGCACCAGCCGTATTCCTTGAACGAGCGGTTGATGTTCACCGCCATGGCGTACGAGGCATTGGCCCAGGTGTAGCGGTTGTGATCCGCGGCGCCCGTGTCTTCCTCGAAGTCAAATGCCTCGACCGGATTGCTTCTTGCGCCATAAGGAAGGCGAGACAGGAAGCGCGGCATCGTCAGACCGATGTACTTGCTGTCCTCGGATTCGCGCAATGAACGCCAGGCCGTGTACTCCGGCGTGGTGAATATCTTGCTCAGATCGCGAGGATTCGCCAGCTCCTGCCAGGAGTCCATCTGCATGATGGTCGGCGACGCGCCGGTGATGAATGGCGTATGCGCAGCAGCGCAAGTCTTGGCGAGCTCGCCGAGAAGCTCGATATCGGGCGGAGATTGGTCGAAGTAGTAGTCACCGACCAGACAGCCGTAGGGCTCACCACCGAACTGCCCATATTCCTCTTCGTAGATCTTCTTGAAGACCGGGCTCTGATCCCAGTTCGTGCCCTTGAAACGCTTGAGTGTCTTGCCGAGATCGGCCTTGCCGATGTTCATCACGCGGATCTTCAGTTGCTCGTCGGTTTCGGTGTTGTTGACGAGATAATGCAGACCGCGCCACGCGCCTTCGAGCTTCTGGAAGTCTTCGTGATGGATGATCAGATTGATCTGTTCGGACAGCTTGCCGTCGATCGCGGCGATCATCGCCTCGATCGACTTCATGACGTCGTCGCCAACGAGTTTCGTCTGCGACAGGGCCTGGCTTGCAAGCGTTTGCACCGCCTGCTCCACCGCCGACTTGGCCTCGTCGGTCTTAGGCTTGAACTCCTTGTTCAGCAACGCCGCGAAATCGTTGCCTTCGATGGTGACGCCGGCAAGCGCCGACGATTGCTGGAGCACTTCGGACATGGATCGTTCTCCTTGAGGCAATCGGGAATCAGGCCGCGTCGGCCGGCCTGGCCGATGCCGCAAGCGATTGCAGCAGCGCCGGATCGGCGAGCACCTTGGCGAGCAGCTCCTCCGCGCCGGTCTTGCCGTCCATGTAGGTGACAAGGTTCGAGAGCTGCTGACGTGCCTCAAGCATCTTGGTCAGCGCATCGACCTTGCGCGCGACGGCGGCCGGAGAGAAGTCGTCCATCGACTCGAAGGTGATGTCGACATTGATGTTGCCTTCGCCGGTGAGCGTGTTCGGCACCGCGAAGGCGACCCTCGGCTTGATAGCCTTCAACCGGCTGTCGAAGTTGTCGACGTCGATCTCAAGGAACTTGCGATCGGCCACCGGCGGCAACGCTTCCGTCGGCTTGCCCGACAGATCGCTCATGACGCCCATCACGAAGGGAAGCTGGACCTTCTTCTCGGCGCCGTAAAGCTCGACGTCGTACTCGATCTGCACTCGCGGAGCACGGTTGCGCGCGATGAACTTCTGGCTGCTGGAGCTGCTCATGGGTTGGTCTCCGAAACGACTGGTACCGGGGGTGGACGTTGAGGGGATGCGGTCTGGTGCTCGCAATCAGCGTTGGCAACGCATCACTCTTCAGGAGCGATGCTTTCCGGATCGACTCCCATGATTCGGGCGACCTCGGAGAGCGCGTCCGGAGCGAGTTCGCGCACGAGCTCGAGGAAGTTCTTGTTGATGAGCTTGCGGGCGCGACGCAGGAGCAACTGGGCCGGGTTGGTCGGCTCCGTGCGCTCCAGGTAGTCGCAGACGAGATCGATCGCGCGAAGCGCTTCGGCGCGAGTCTCGATGGTGGTCAAGGGACCGTGCCGCGCCTTCGCGCCGGCTGGGGTGGGCAAGGGAACGCCATCAGTCTCCGCCGCCTCGACGGCGGTGCTTTTCTCGGCAAACGCCTGCGCGCCGGCTTCAACATCGGGCAGCAGGCCGAGAACGACATCGATTCCTTCCGAGAACGCCTGAAAGTCAGGCGCCTGGTTGTAGCCGACGCGGTCATGCAGAAGCCGATCGAGACAGCCGAGCGAATCCGCCGCGACGCCGAGCCTCCGACGCAATCCGCCGAGATCGGCATCCGTCTCCGCGAACATCTGACGCAACTGCCCTTCGGTGTAGGGCGTCTCGCTTTCGCGAGCGGGCAGCTTGCCGAGCGCAACGAGCAGATCGCGTAGCGTCAGTTGGCCCGTGAGACGCGAACTGATCACCACCGCCGCGCGGAGATCGACCAGACCGGTCGACGCATGCGTCAGCGATGACAGCGCATTCAACCTCGCACAAGCGTCGCCTTCGTCGGGCACCGGATGCAGCGTGTCCCAGTAGCGGTCGAGCAGTGCGACCATCAACTGAAGGCTCTCGTCAAGGCTTGGCAGCCCATCGAGATTGAGGCAAGCCCGCGTCCAGCCCACCAGAACACGCAGGTCGCGAGTGCGTTCGAACAGGGACTCGGTGAGCGAGCGAACCCTGCGCCAGTCGGGTGGTTGACCTTCATCCCACTGCGATGCCGGGCGGCCGGTGACCGCCTTCTCGAACTCCAGATAGTCGACCTCGTACTCAACATCGACGCCGCAGGGCTGATCACCGAGCGGTTCAAGCCAGCGATGGGTGAAATCGGTAAGGGCCTGAGATTCGTCGCGCATCTGGGGAGCGCCTTCCGGGGGGATGTTTTTCGCGGCCGGAGTATAGGAGTCACCAAATACAACGGAGACGAGCGAGGTCTTTCTATCCACCTGACTTCACGGCCAGCGCGATCGAGAGTCACCGACCGGGTGTCACCCAGGTCTTCGCGGACTTTTCATGCTTGCGGTGCATCAATCGTGTGCCTTGGAGCGGCGACTACCGTTGTCCTCAATTCCACCCCACAGGAGGACGTCATGACCGAAGCGACTCTCGCCAAGAAGCCCGCCGACGCAGCATCCGGCGCCACGCTGCACGATCGCATCCTCGTCGGCTTCAAGCCGATCGACGACCTTCACAAGGAGTTCGAGGAAATCGTCGGCGTCCTCAACGATCCGGCTGAAGCCGACTTCGGCGAGCATCTTCTGGCGCTGCACGAGCACATGCTGCGCCACGCCGCCGTCGAGGAAGGCTTCATGGCCCAGGAACGTTATCCGCACCTCGGCCGCCACCGCCGCGCCCACGAGCATCTGCTCGAAGCCATCGCCCGCGTGCGCGACCGCTGGGACTGCGGCGATGTCGAGGCGGTGCGCCGCTTCGCGGCCGAGCTGATGGGCTGGTTCGCCATCCACGCGTCGAGCGAGGACGCCGAACTCGTTGCCTATCTCAAGGGCGCGCCGAAGGCGGCCTGAACGCCGGAAAGCTCACGGTGATGCGCGTGCCCCGGCCCTGGCCGGGCGCGATCACCACCTCGGCGCCGTGCCCCTCGGCGATCTCGCGCACGATGGCGAGGCCCAGTCCGCTGCCCTCGCCCGGCGTGCCCTCCACGCGGTAGAAGCGCTCCTGCACCCGCACCGCCGCCGAGGCCGGGATGCCGATCCCGTTGTCCTCTACCTCCAGTTCGGCGCGGCCGTCCACGCTGCGCGTGCGCACGCTGATCACGCCGCCCTCCGGCGTGTACTTGATCGCGTTGTCGATCAGGTTCGAGGCCAGTTCCTGCACCAGCCAGCGCTCGCCGAGCAGCGGCGCGTCTTCAAGCTCGAACCCCAGGTCGATGCGGCGCGCGAGCGCCGCCGGCACGAAGCGCTGCGCGAGGTCGTCGCCGAGATCGCGCAGGTCGAACCGCGTGAAGCGGTCGGCCGGATGCTCGCGCGGATCGGCGCGTGCCAGCGTCAGCAGCTGATGCGCGAGATGCGAGGTGTCGCCGGCCGCCGCGCGCAGCCGCTCGACGCGCTCGCGCAGCGGCGCCGCGTCGGCATCCGTGGCGATGGCCGGCTCGCGCGCAAGCAGCTCGGTCTGCGCGAGCAGGCCCGCGAGCGGCGTGCGCAGCTGGTGGGCCGCGTTGGCCACGAAGCGCTGCTGCACCGCGAGCGCGTCGCCCATGCGCAGCAGCAGTTCGTTGGTGGCCGCGACCAGCGGCCTCAGTTCGGCCGGCTGGCCCTGGGTCGGCAGCGGGCTCAGGTCGAGCGGGCTGCGCCGGCGCATCTCCTCGCTCAGGCGCAGCAGCGGCGCGAGTCCGCGCGCCACGCCTAGCCAGATCACCACCACCGCCAGCACCGCCACGCCGAGCGAAGGCAGCACCACGCCCACCAGCGTCTCGTTCACGAGGCGGTCGCGCTTCACCTGGGTCTCGGCGGCGAGCACGATCGCCACCCGCTCGCCGTCGCGCAGCACCGGCAGCGCGACCACGCGCACGCGCGCACCAGTGGGCAGGCGGCTGTCATAGAACTGCGGCTCTCGATGCAGCGGCGCGGGCGGCAGCGGCAGGTCGTGGCTGCCCGCGACCCAGCGGTCATGCGCATCGACCACGCCGATGTAGACGCGGTCGATGGTGTCGACGAGCAGCGCGTCGCGCGCGGCGGCCGACAGGTCGAGGCGCGGCGCGTCGTTGTCGAGGCTCACATGGTTGGCGACCGCGAGCGCCGGGTCGAGCAGCGAACGGTCGTAGGCACGCGTCGCCACCTGCACCGCGATGCCGTAGGCCACGGCGGCGCTGATCGCGATGAGCGCGAGCAGCGGCGGCAGCAGCCATTCGACGAGACGACGGCGAAGGCTCGTGGCTCTCATGCGCCCTCGCCGGGCGGCGCGTCGGCGCCCGTGGCCGCAGGCATGGCACCGCCGGCCTCGGCCGCCGTGCCGCTTCCCGGCTCGACCGCCACGCCAACGCCGGCCTCGGCGCGCGCCGCGCAGCCGCCCTCGCGTGCCGGCTCCAGCAGATAGCCGAAGCCGCGGATGCCGCGGATCTCGATGCCGGCCGGCGCCACCTTCTTGCGCAGCCGCGACACATGCACCTCGATCGTGTTGGCGGCGATGTCCTCTTCCCAGGTGCTCACGGCGCGCGCGATGCGCTCCTTGCCCACCACCTGCTCCTGGTGCGCGAGCAGGTATTCGAGGATGGCCCACTCGCGCAGCGTGAGCACCAGTTCCGCCTCGCCAATCCAGGCCCGGCGCGAGCGGCTGTCCATGCGCAGCCGGCCGCATTCCAGCTCCTGCGACACGCTCGCCTGACGCCGCCGCAGCAGCGCCCGCACCCGCGCTTCCAGCTCGCCGAGCGCGAAGGGCTTGACGAGATAGTCGTCGGCGCCGAGGTCGAGGCCGTGGATGCGGTCGGCCACGGCGTCGCGCGCCGTGAGCATCAGCACCGGCGTATCGCGGTTGTCATGCGGCTGGTCGCCGGTGTTGCCGCGCGCCGGGCCGCGCCGCAGCCGGCGCAGCAGCTCGAAGCCGTCCATGCCGGGCAGGCCGATGTCGATGATGGCGAGGTCGTAGGGCGCGATGCGCAGCGCGAGTTCGGCCTGTTCGCCGGTGGCGAAGCGGTCCACCGCCCAGCCGGGCTGGTTGAGCAGCTGGCGCAGGCTGTCGGCCAGCAACTCGTTGTCCTCGACGATCAGGATGCGCATGGTTGGGACCTTTCTCGGTCGGCGGTGGCAAGCGGCTTTGGCGCAGAGGCGGCCGGGCCGCCTCAGTCGTCCGACTCGAAGCCGAAGCGGCGGTAGAGCACCGGCAGCAGGAAGAGCGTGAACACGGTGGCCGACACGATGCCACCGACGATGACGGTCGCGAACGGCCGTTGCGTCTCGCTGCCGATGCCGTGCGACAGCGCCGCCGGCAGCAGGCCGAGGCCGGCCATGAGCGCCGTCATCAGCACCGGCCGCAGCCGCTCGACCGCGCCCTCGACGATGGCCTCGGCAAAGTGCTTGCCCTCACGCATGAGCGCGGTCATCTGCTCGATCATGATCACGCCGTTCTGCACGCTGATGCCCACCACGGCGATCAGCCCGACCGCCGCCGACACGCTCAGGTTGAGCCGCGCGAGCCACAGCCCGGCCACCGCGCCCACCAGCGTGAACGGCGTCATCGCCAGCACGATCAGCGCATTGCGGATCGAGCGGAAGGCCCAGAACAGCAGCGCGAAGATCGCCAGGAAGCTGATCGGCACGATCACCGCGAGCCGCTTCATCGCGCGCTGCTGGTTCTCGAACTGGCCGCCCCAGGTCATGCGGTAGCCCGGCGGAAGATGGATTTCGGCTGCGACTTTCTGCTGGGCTTCCTTCACGAAGCTGCCCTGGTCGCGGCCGAGCAGGTTGGCCTTCACGGCGATGCTGCGCTCGCCGCGCTCGCGGCCGATGCGCGCCGCGCCGGTGCGCACGACCACGTCGGCCACGTCGCCGAGCGCGACGGTGGCGCCGTTGCCGTAGTCGCCGCCCGAGGGCAGCGCGAGCGGCAGGCGGCGCAGCGCGTCGGCGTCGCGGCGGGCGTCGCCGGCCACGCGCATCACGATGTCGAAGCGCTTCTCGCCGTCGTAGAAGGTGCTGACCTCCTTGCCCGCGAGCGCGCCGTCCACCAGCGCGTTCACGTCGGCGACGCCGAGGCCGTAGCGCGCGAGCCGGGCGCGGTCGGGCACCACGTCGATCTCGGCCTGGCCGCCGATGCGGATCGCGCTCACGTCGGCCGCGCCCCGGATGCCGGCGACGATGTCGGCGATGCGCTGGCCCTGGTCCTCGAGGATGGCGAGGTCCGGCCCCGTCACCTTGATCGAGATCTCGCCCTTCACGCCCGACAGCGCCTCGGCCACGTTGTCCTCGATCACCTGCGAGAAGTTGGTCTGCAAGCCCGGGATGCGACGCAGCGCGGTGGTCATGTCGGCGATGAGCGACTTCTTGTCGCCGAAGCGCCAGTCGCCGCGCGGCTTGAGCTGGGCCAGCACCTCGAGGTTGTTCGGGCCCTTGGGATCGGTGCCGTCATCGGTGCGGCCCACCTGGGTGATGACGTCGCCCACCTCGGGATAGCCGCGGATGATGCGGCGCACCTCGCGCTCGATCTCCTTGGTCTTGTCGAGCGCGGTCTGGGGCGGAAGGCTGACGGTGAGCCACAGGTTGCCCTCGTCGAGCTTGGGCAGGAATTCGCTGCCCATGAAGGGCACCGAGGCCAGCGTCAGCGCCAGCACCACGAGGCTCGCGTGCATGACCTTGCGCTTGTGGCCGAGCGCGGCCTCGAGCCAGCGGCGATAGCCCTGCTGGAGCTTGTGCAGCCATTCGGAATGGGTCTCGGCCATGTCGCGCTTCTGCACGATGAAGCTGAGCAGCGTCGGCACCAGCGTCATCGTGAGGATGAGCGCGCCCAGCAGCGCGAAGCTGAGCGTGAGCGCCACGGGCGCGAAGATCTTTCCCTCCACCCGCTGGAAGGTGAAGATCGGCAGGAAGGCGCAGATGATGATCGCCTTGGCGAACAGGATCGGCCGGCCCATGTCGAGCACCGTGCGGCGCAGCGTGGCCACGCGCCACGGCCCGCCGAAGGCCACGCCCGGATGCGGCGTGACATGGTCGCCATGCTCGGCCTGGCCGAGCGCGAAGCGCACCATCAGCGCCTCGACCAGCACCACCGCGCCATCGACGATGATCCCGAAGTCCACCGCGCCGAGCGAGATCAGGTTGGCCGACACGCCCTTCAGGTCGATGAGCAGGAAGGCGAACAGCAGCGACAGCGGAATCACGGCCGCCACCACCAGCGCCGCGCGCCAGTTGCGCAGGAACAGGATGAGGATGGCGACGATGAGCACGGCGCCGACGATCAGGTTCTCCGCGACCGTGTGCACGGTGTGCGCGATGAGGTCGGTGCGCTTGTACACGGGCACGAGCTTCACGCCCGGATAGCCGCGCGCCGCCAGCTCTTCATTGAGCGCATCGACGCGCTCGACGATGCGCGCCACCACCTCGGCCGCGCTCTGGCCCTTGGTCATCACGACGATGCCCTCGATCACGTCGTCGCGGTCGTTGAAGGCGACGATGCCCGAGCGCGGACGCTTGCCGTCCTTGACCGTGGCCACGTCGCCCACGCGCACCGGCTGGCCGCCAGGCGAGGCGATGACGGTGGCCATCAGGTCGTCGAGCGTGCGGTAGTTGCCGACCGAGCGCACCACCTGGGCCTCGTCGCCGTAGCGCAGCCAGCCGCCGCCCGCGTTGCCGCTGCCCTTGGTCACGGCGTCGGCCACGTCGTCGAGCCTGAGCGCGTAGCGCGCGAGCTGGGCCGGCGCCACGTCTACCTGGATCTCGCGCACCGCGCCGCCGAAGGTGTTGACGTCGGCCACGCCCGGCACCATGCGGATCGTGGGCGCGATGATCCAGTCCTGCACCGCGCGCAGCTGCGTCACGGGCAGGTCGTGCGGGCCTTCGAGGATGTAGCGATAGACCTCGCCCACGGCCGTGGTGAGCGGCGCGAGCGTCGGCTGCACGCCGTCGGGCAGGTCGGCGTTGCCGAGGCGTTCGAGCACCTGCTGGCGCGCGAAGTAGTCGTCGGTCTTCTCGCTGAAGGTCATGGTCACGACCGACAGCCCGGTGATCGACACCGAGCGCAGCTGGCTCATGTGCGGCACGCCGCTCATGGCGCGCTCGACCGGCTGGGTGATCGCGCGTTCAACCTCCTCGGGCGCCTGGCCGGGCCACTGGCTGATGACCTGCACCTGCACGTCCTGCACGTCGGGGAAGGCCTCGATCGGCAGGTTGAGGAAGGCCCGCACGCCGGCGACGACGAGCGCCGCCGCGATCACGAGCACGAACAGCCGCTCGCGCAGCGCGAAGCCGACGATCTTGTCGAGCATCACTTGTCTCCCGCGAGTTCGCTCTGCACGAGCAGCGTGCCCTCGGTCACGACATGCTCGCCCGCGTTGATGCCGGAGGTGATCCACACGTTGTCGCCGTCGCGCAGCGCGACCTCGACGCGGCGCCGCACGAGGCGGCTGCCGTCATCGACGAACACATGCGCGTAGAGGCCTTCGGTCACGACGGCGGTGGCGGGCAGGCGGATGGCGGTGCTGCTGCCGTCGCCCACGAGCATGAGGCGGGCGAACATCTCGGGCCGCAGCCGGCCGTCGGCATTGCCGACGCTGGCGATGATGCGGATGCGGCGCGTGGCCGGATCGAGCACCGGCGAGATGCGCTCCACCTTCGCGTCGAAGCGCACGCCGGGCCAGGCATCAGCCTCGACCACGGCGCGGCCTCCGACATGGGCGCGCGCGATGTCGCGCTCGGGCAGGTCGGCCACGATCCACAGCCGGCCGAGATCGCTGACGGTGAACAGCGCGTCGGGCAGATCGGGGCGCACTTCCTGGCCGGGGTTGATGCGGCGGTCGGTCACGACGCCGGCAACCGGGCTGCGCAGCGTGTACTGCTCACCGTCGCCCGCGCCGGCGGCGCCGAGGTTGGCGGCGCGCAGTTCGGCGCGGCGCGATTCGGCGCGCGCCTGCTCATGGTCGGCGACGGCGGATTCGAGGTCGCGCTTGGCGATCACGCCGGCCTCGAACAGGCGTTCGGCGCGCTCGCGGTCGAGGCGCTTGCGGTTCTCGTCGGAGCGGGCCTTGGCGAGATCGGCGCGGGCGCTGCCGAGGTCGGGCGCGTCGATGACGGCGAGTGCCTGGCCGGCCTTGACACTGCCGCCGAGGTCGGCGCCGATCTGCGTGACGCGGCCGGCGATCGCGGCGCTGACGCGCGCGGTGCGGGTCTCGTCGAGCGCGACGCGGGCGTTGAGCGCGGCGCACAGCGGCGCGGGCAGCGCCTCGGCCGGCGCGATGCGCAGGAAGGCGCGCTGCGGCGCGTCGGGCGGCAGCACGAGGCTGACGACGCGGTTCTGCGGCACGGCGGGGTCGTGGGCGCCGGGGGCGTGCGGCGCGTCGGGACCGGCGTCGGTGGCGCCGGGCGGGAGACCGGCGGCCGAGGAGGCGGCACCGGCGGCGGGCTGGGCAGCACCGGCGTTGCCGGCACCGGCCTGGCCCGCGCCCGGCGTGCCTTCGGTCTGAGCCGCATTGGCATCGGCGATGCCGACGGGCGCGGCGGCCTCGCGCTGGCAGCCCGCGAGCGCGAGCACGGCGAGCACGACGGCGGCCGCGACGCGGCCGAGCGGGAAATGACGGATGACGTGAGACATGGCTTGAAGTCCGGTGCGGCGGGCGGATCAGTTCGGTTCGAGCAGCGACTGCCAGGCGGCGAGCGCGCGCGCGTAGTCGGCGCGGGTCGCGATGGCGTCGGCTTCGGCGGCGCGCCAGGCGCGGCGGGCGTCGAGCACGTCGGTGACGTTGCTGGCGCCGTGGCTGAAGGCGAATTCGGCGGCGTCGAGCGAGCGGCGCGCGGCGGGCATGAGTTCGTCGCGGGTGCGCACGAGGCGGCGCGCGGCGGCGTCGAGATCGGCGGCGGTGGCGGCGATGCCGGCGAGCGCGTCGGCGCGCGCGAGTTCGAGCGCCTCGGCGGCGCGGTCCACGTCCACCTCGGCCGAGCGGATCTCGCCTGCGTAGTCGTAGCCGAGGAAGAGCGGAATGCTCACGCCCAGGCCGACGGTGTTGCCGGTGCCGTTGGGGCCGGGATAGCGCTCGGCCTGCACGGCGACGGTGACGTCGCGGCGGCGCTGCGCGAGTGCGAGGTCGCGGTTGCTGCGCGCGGCGTCGGCGCGCAGGCGGGCGGCGCGCAGCTCGGGGCGGTCGTCGAGCGCGGCTTCGAGCCGGACGCGCTCGGCGGCGCGCAGGCCGGGCTCGTCGGGCGCGGGCTCGGGCCAGTCGGCGTCGGCGCGCAGGCGCGGCGCGAGCGGCTCGATGGCGAGCGCGCGGGCCAGCGCGAGCCGGGCCTGGGCGAGGTCGGCGGCGGCGCTGGTGGCGTCGTTGCGCGCGCGCAGGGTGTCGGTGCGCACGCGCTCGGCGTCGGCGGCGGCGAGGTCGCCGGCATCGCGGCGCTTGAGCGCGGCGGCGAGCGCGGTGTCGGCCAGCGCGGCGGACTGGGCCGCCAGCTCGGCCTGCGCCTGGGCGGCGGCGAGGTCGTAGTAGAGGCCGGCGACGCGGGCGACGCCGTCACGCGCGAGACCGACGGCGTCGGCGCGGCTCGCGTCGAGCAGCGCGTCGGCGCGAGCCATGCGCAGCCGGCGCTTGTCGCCGCGCTCGATCGGCTGCTCCAGCCTCAGCGTGCTGTCGATGCGCTTGTCGGCCGGGCTGCCGGCGCCGAAGTTGCGCGGGCTGATCGACGCGGCGTCATACGAGAGCGTGGGATTGGGCCGGGCGCGCGCGGCGAGCGTGTCGGCCTCGGCCGATTCGATGTCGCGGCGCGCGGCGCGCAGATCGCGGCTGCGTTCGAGCCAGGCCGCGCGCACGACGGGCCAGCGCAGGCGCGCGGGATCGAGGCCGGGCACGGCGGCGGGCGGCACGCCCGATGGCGCCGCCGCGTCGATGCGCGGGTCGGCATCTGGCGCCCGCAGGTCGAGCGGACGCACGGCGCCGGTGCTCGCGTCGGCGGGCGCCAGGCCCGGGCGCGGCGCCGGTACCTGGGCAGCCGCGAGCATCGGCAACAAAGCCAGCAGCGCCGCCGACCACCAGCGACGCGCACTTGAAATTCCGGAGAGCACAACCACCACCATTCGGACCCGAAAAGGAATCAGGGAGCGGATGCTAGGCAAGGCATTGGGCACCAGACTGAACGCTGGCTGAACGCAAGCTGAAGCCGCCGCCGGCCAGCATCGGCGACGGTGCTACCGTTGCCGGGCCTTCCTTGTGCCCCGTTTTGCCCGACGAGATCGCCCGATGACCCCCGAAACCCTGCGCTTCCAGATCCTTTCGCAACCCGGCAGCGATTTCGCGCCCGCCCTCCACTACGCCGCCTCGGTGCTGCGCGAGGCGCCCGGCTGCCTCGGCGTCGAGCTGATGCGTTCGACCCGGCACGAGCGCCTGTGGCTGCTCAGCCTGCTGTGGACCAGCGGCTCGCGCGCCGGCAGCTACCGTCGCTTGCCGGCTTTCACCCAGTTCATGGCGCTGGTGCAGGCGATGGCCGAGGAGATGCAGGAGACGGATCCGGCCGAGCCCGTCGGCGAGCACTGGCAGCCGGGCTGATCCGCCGCCGGGTCGCCTCGGACGACGGCGGCGACGCCGACACGTCGCCACGCCCGTCACCGACGGCGTCCGCACGAACCCGCGGGCAGGCTGGCGTTCCAAGTCCCGGTCGCCGCGCCTCGCGGCCCGTCATTTGCGACGCCCGCCATGCCCGCTGCCCTTCGTCCTTCCGTTCCGCTCGTCGCCTCATCGGTGCCGCGCGCGGCCCGCGTTCCGCCGCCTGCGGAGCCATCCGCGCGCACGCTGCCGCGACGGGCCGCGCAGGGACTGCCACGGCGCGCCGCGCGCCTTCTGCTGCGGCTGGGCCTCGTCGCGCTGCTGCTGCTGGCGGGCGCGTGCAGCAGCCTCAAGCTCGGCTATGACGAAGGGCCGCGCCTCGCGCGCTGGTGGCTCGACCGCGAGTTCGACCTCGACTCACGCCAGCAGGCGCGGCTGCGCGCCGCCATCGACGAACTGTTCGCCTGGCATCGGCGCGAGGCGCTCGCGCCGCTCGGCGTCACGCTCGGGCACATCCGCGCCGGGCTGACGGGGCCGATCGACGCGGCGCGCGTCTGCGGCTGGCAGGACGAACTGGGCCGGCACGCCGATCTCGCCTTCGAGCACGCCCTGCCCGCGCTCGCCGACCTCGCCGCCACGCTCGCGCCGCGCCAGATCGACCGCTTCGAGCGCCGCGCCGCCGAACGCCTCGCCGACGACCGCGCCGACTGGCTGCCGCCCGACCCGGCGCGCCAGCGCGAACGCGCCGGCAAGCGCGCGATCGACCGCGCCGAGGACTACACCGGCCGGCTCGACCGCGAACAGCGCCGCTGGCTCACCGACGCCACCGCCGCCCTGCCCGTCGGCCCGGCCGAACGCCTCGACGAGCGCGAGCGCCGCAACACCGCGCTGGCCGCCACGCTGCGCCGCATCGCCGGCGGCCAGCTCGCGCCCGAAGCCGCGCGCGCCGCGCTGCGCGAGCGCTGGAACGAACTGTTCATGCCCGCCGATCCGGCGCGTGCCAGCCGTCATCGGCTCGGCAAGGAATCCGGCTGCGAACTGGTGGCATCGCTGCACAATCGGCTCGCGCCGTCGCAGCGTCGTGCCGCGTCCGAGCGCTTCGGCCAATGGGAAGACGATGTGCGCGAACTCGCCCGCCAGCCTTGATCGCAGCCCCGCCCCGACGCGGCGCCGGCTGCTCGGCGCCCTTGCCGCCGTGCTCGCGCTCGACGCGCGCCCGGCGCGCGCCAGCGGCGTGACCACCACCTACCCCGCACGTCTGCGTCCGCCCGCCGCCACCGATCGCGGCGAGCCGGTCGAGCTCGACCTGCCCGACGGCAGGCTCGCCGGCAGCCTGCTGCTGCCCGCGCATCTCGGCCTCGGCGCGTCGCCCGACGCCACCGCCGTCGATGCCGATGCCGCTGCCCGACCGCCGCTCGTCATCCTCGCCGCCGGCTCCGGCCCGGTGGACCGCGACGGCAACAGCCGCGCCGGCCTGCGCACCGACGCCTATCTGCTGCTCGCCCGCGCCCTCGCGCGCGCCGGCATCGCCACGCTGCGGCATGACAAGCGCGGCGTCGGCGAAAGCCTCAACGCCGTGCGCGATCCCGACGCGCTCGGCATCGACGACTACGCGCGCGATCTCGCGCGCTGGTCGGCATTGATGCATTCGGAATACGGCTTCGGCCGCATCGTGCTCGCCGGCCACAGCGAGGGCGCGCTGGTGGCGACGCTGGCCGCGCGGGAAGCGCCGATCGGCGGCGTCGCGCTCGTCTGCGGCACCGGCCGGCGCATCGGCGCGCTGCTGCGCGACCAGCTCGCACCCCGGCTCGACGCGGGCGCGCGTGCCGATCTCGACGCCGTGCTCGCCGACCTCGAAGCCGGCCATGCGCCCGCGCGCCTGCCCGCCAGTCTCGACCCCTGGGGCGAGGCGCTGTTCGGCGGCGCCTCGGGCAGCTATCTGATGCGCTGGATGCGCCACGACCCGGCCGCCGATCTCGCCGCGCTCGACCTGCCGGCGCTCATCGTCCACGGCAGCACCGACCGCCAGCTCTGGCCTGACGACCGCGCCACCCTGCTCGCCGCGCGCCCCGACGCCAGCGCACGCCTCATCGACGGCATGTGCCATGTGCTCAAGCCCGCCGGCGCCGACAGCGCCAGCCAGGCCCGCGCCTATCACGACGCCTCGCTGCCGGTGATGCCCGATCTGGTTGCCAGCCTCGCGCGCTTCGCGGCGGGGTGAGGCCCGGTCCGATCGGCGCTCAGGGGCCGGTCTGCGGCTCCGGCACTCCGCCCCCGACGCACGACGCACGCCCCACGACGCACGGAGACCGGGCACGAAGCACGGAGCACGGCGTCCGGCGTCCGGCGTCCGGTCAGCGTCCGCCCGCCTCGCCCGCCGATGCCGCCACCGCCGTGACCTTGCCCAGCGCACGTGCCTGGGCCGCGAGCCGGCCCGACAGCGGCTCGCTGCCGGGGTTGCGCAATTCGAGCTCGAGCGTGCCGCCGTGGCTTTCGCCGTCGGCACCGGTCAGTTCGCGCACCACGGCACGCTCGGTCCAGTTGCGGCCGCCGTCGAGGCCGACCAGCAGTTCGATGCGCCCGCCGCGCAGGTCGGCGGCGGCAAGGAAGTCGAGCCGGTAATCGATGCGCGCCACCAGGCAGCCGCGCGGTGGCAGCGCGTAATCGGCCGTCTCGCTCGCCTCGGCGGCGAATTCGCTGCCGGCGCGCGCCGCGCCACCGCGCGTAAGCGCGCTCCCGACCATGCCGGCAACGTCGCCCGCGCCAGCGCCGGAGCCGGCCTCGGCGCTGGCCGACACACCGGGCAGCACCGCCTGGCTGCGATGACGGGTGCCGGCCAGCGGCACGCCGTCGTCGCTGCCCTCGCCATCGCGCGTCACCATGCTTCCGTCTGGCGTCACCACCCGCGCCGCCGTGCTGCCATGCACCGTGAGCGGCGGCAGCGACCGGGCCGGCGTGGCCGCGAGCATGCGCGTCGACACCGGCCTCAAGCCAGGCACCTGGGCCTGCGCCGTCCCGGCCGGCACCGAGGCCGCGCAACCCGCCAGCCGCAGATGGCCCAGGGTGACGCCGGCATCGAGACCGGCGGCCGTGCAGGCCGGCGCCAGCGCGGCCAGCCAGACGGCGGACAGCGCGCGCCGGAGAAAGTCGGGAGAAAGACAGGGAAACAGCGGAATCGGCATCGACAGGCGCCCGGAAAGGTCTAGGACTTTGCCGGAGCCCCAGGCTGCGGCGGGGCGTGAGTGTGCTGGCGCGACACGCGCCGCCAAACGGGGCTATCCCCGACTTCGAGCGCCGGGCGCGATGGATCGCACGAACCGGCACCGACGACGAGGTGACGTCATGCGTGCGGGGGAGCCGGCATTGCGCGATGCGGAGCGCGGAGCCAGACCGAATAGATGCGCGCCGCGAGCGCCTGGCTCGGCGCCATCGCGGCGCGGGCGGTGGCGCGCTGGGCCTCGGCGGCCTGCACCGTGGGCGCGGTGGCCGAGGCGGCCAGTTCGCCCGGGCTCTGGCGCAGCCAGGCATCGAGCTTGGGCGCGTCGATCTCGATGTGGAACTGCATCGCCAGCGCCGAGCCGAGCGCGAAGGCCTGGTTGGCGCAGTCGGGGCTGGCGGCGAGCGGCACCGCGCCCGGCGGCAGCGCGAAGCTCTGGTAATGCCACTGGTAGGCGAGCGCGGCGGTCGTGGCGCCGAACCAGCGCCGCGCCTCGGGCGCCTCGGCGATGGCGAGCGGGAACCAGCCGATCTCCGGCACCGCATGCGGCGCGACACGCGCGCCGAAAGCGCTTGCAATCAGCTGCCCGCCAAGGCAGTGACCGATGACCGGCACGCCGCGCGCGACGCAATCGCGCACCAGCGCCTCGGTCGCGCGCAGATAGCCGATGTCGTCGCCGACGCTCATGTAGCCGCCGAGGATGGCGAGGCCGCGCAGGCCGTCGGCGGTTGGCGGCACGGCGGCGCCGTCTTCGAGGCTCAGCACGTCGAAGGGCTCGCCGCGCGCTTGCAGCCAGGTGGCGAGAAAGGCGGGACCGTCGTCGCGCGCGGGTTGCAGGATGAGCAGGCGGCCGGCGGTCATGCGCGGACTCCGACGGCGCCGGGGCTGACGCCGTCGCCGGCGCCGGCGGCGCCTGCAAGCGCTTGCGCGCCACCGTCCGCCGCGCCGGCTATCAGCGCGCACACCTCGTCGAAGGCCGCGACCAGCGCCGCCACGTCGGCCGCCGAGGTCGCGGGTGAGCACAGCAGCATGTTGTGGAAGGGCGTGATGACGATGCCCCGGTTGAGCAGCGCCAGATGCACGAAGGCTTCGAGCGCGTCGTCCATCGCGGCGCGGGCGCCGGCGGCGTCGCGCGGCGGCTCGGGGCGGAACTGGAATTCGAGCCGCGCGCCGAGCCGGCTCACGCACCACGGCAGCCGGTGGCGCGCGATGGCGGCGGCGATGCCGGCGGTGGCCTCGGCGGCGCGCGCGTCCATCGCTTCCCAGGCGGCGGGCGTCATCACCTCGCGCAGCATGCTGCCGACCAGCGCGACCGCGAGCCGGCTGCCCGCGAGCGTGGTGCCGATGCCCGAATGCCCGGGCGGCGCGGCGCGCTTGGCGGCGGTCATGCGCGCGGCGAGCTCGGCCGTCACGCCGGTGACGGCGCAGGGCATGCCGCCCGCGATCGCCTTGCCGATCACCACCGCGTCGGGCGCGACGCCCTCGGCGCGCGCCGGGGCCGAGCGCGCCCAGCCGCCAGGGCCGGCGCTGAGCGTGTGCGTCTCATCGATGAGCAGCAGCGTGCCGTGGCGGCGCGCGAGCGCGGCGGCCTCGCGCCAGTAGCCGGGCTCGGGCAGCACGAGGCCGCAGTTGGTGAGCGCGGGTTCGGCCAGCAGCGCCGCCACCTGCCCGTCGGCGAGGGCGGCGTCGAGCGCGGCGAGGTCGTTGAACGGGACGACGCGGGTGGTGGCGCTCGCGTCCCAGGCGGGGCCGAGGATGCTGGGGCGACGCACCGCGCGCGGGCGGCCGTCGGCGCCGAGACCGGGCGGCGGCGCGGCGGTGGCGCCGCCGCCCGGCTGCGTGGCGGGCGACGCGTCGTCGGCCATGTCCACCAGCGTTTCGTCCACCGTGCCGTGGTAGCAGCCGTCCATCACGACGATGGCCTGCCGCCCCGTGACCGCGCGCGCCCAGCGCAGCAGAAAGCGGTTGGCGTCGCTGGCCGTGGCGGCGAACTGCCAGACCGGCATTCCGAATGCAGCTTCAAGCGCGGCGCCGGTGGCGGCGGCCTCGGCGCCGGGCAGCATTGCCGACAGGCCGCGCTCCGCCTCGCGCGCGAGCGCGGCGACAAGCGCGGGCGGGCTATGGCCGAACATCGCGGCGGTGTCGCCGAGGCAGAAGTCGATGAGTTCGACGCCGTCCACCGTGACGAGCCGGGCCCCCTCGGCGCGCTCGACCGCGAGCGGCGCGGGCCAGTCGGCCATCCAGTGCAGCGGCGCGCCCAACAGGTAATGCGCGGCATTGGCGCGGCAGGCGGCGACCGAGGCCGCGAAGCGCTCGCCGTGGCGGGCCAGCTCGGCGGCGTGCAGCGCGGCAAGGCGCGCGGGCGGAAGAAGGAAGGCGGCGGCGTTCATGCCGCCGATGCTAGCGAGCGGCCCGCCCGCGCGACACGGCCATTGCGCGTCGCGCGGGGCGGGCCATTGCCGCTCGGCAGCGGCCGGTCGTCCCTGATGTCCGCCCTGGCGCGGACGCGGCTTCAGGCCGTCACGACCGTCCGCTTCGGCCGGCCCGCCAGCCCGCCGAGCGCGCTCGACACGGCGCCCAGCAGCAGCGCGAAGAAGGCCCACATCGCCGCCTGCGAGCCGACGCGCGCGGCGGTGTCGGCGGCCTGCGTGGCCTGCTGCTTGGCCTGGGTCGTGAACTGGTCGGCACGGGCGCGGGCGGCCTGCATCGTGCCCATCCACGCATCGACGCGGCGGTTGGCCTCGTCGCGGCTGACGCCGGTGCGGGCGACGATCACGTTCACCACCGCCTCGCGGTCGACCTCGTTCAGCACCGCGTCGCCGCGCGACATCAGGCGCTGGATCAGCGCCGAGAAGTCGGCATCGCTGCCGCCGCCCGTCGCACCCTGGGGATTGGCGCCCGCGTTGGCGGCCGTGTTCTGCGCGTCGCCGGCGGCGGCGCGGGCCTGACCTTCGAGCGCGCCCGGTTGCAGTTCAGGCTTGCCGGTCTGGGCCAGCAGTTCGCGCGCGGCGGCGCTCACGTCATTCATCGACGGCGGGTTGCCGCCGCCCATCACGCTTTGCGCCGCGGCGGTCGCCGCCGGTGCCGCCACGGTCGCCACGCCGGTCGCGGCGGTGGACACCACCCCGCCCACGAGCCGCCCCGTGCCCGCCACCACTGCGCCGAGCGTGCTGGTCACGAGCCAGGTGGCGATCAGCGTCGCCAGCCCCCAGGCGAGCAGGCCGTGCAGCATGCCGTCCACCTTGGTGGGCACGCCCGCGAGATGGCTCGCCACCGAGCCGGCGATGAACAGCGAGATCAGGCTCGACGCCACCCACCACAGCCCGGCCGAGGTGCCGAAGGTCGAGGCCTCGGGCGTGCCGTTGGCCTGCATCGGGTCGAGGGTGCCGAGGCCGACGGCCGCGCCCAGCAGGGTGAGCAGCAGCTGGATGACCATGGCGAGGATGACGCCGGCGAACACCGCCGGCCAGCTGATGCGCTTGAGCGCGACCTCGCGCGGCGCGCTGATGACCGCCGGTCCGGTGGCAGCGCGATAGGCGGGCGGGTTTTGTGGGGGAAGCGTGGCGGACATGTGCGTCTCCTGGACGGGAAGGAAGGCTGGCGCCCCGCCTCGCGCCGGCGATGCCCGAGCCGCGGCGGCCTCGGTGCGTCGACCACGGGCGCGGTCGGCGGGACTGCGTCGAGCGTCGGCCGCCGCCGCCGCCGCGCGCGTCCGGTGCCGGCGCGATCCCTTCCCGGCGCCGCGCCCGAGCGCATGTAGGCGGGCGCCGATAAGCGGCGGGCAGCCGGGCGCGTCGCAAATGACGGTTCGCGGCCGGTTGTCGGTTGGCGCCAACGCCCGCCCCATTCGCGCGGCCTGCCGTCGGGCCGGCTAGGGGGCGGCGGCATTCACACATCGCTTGCCGATGAAAATGCACACTTCCGCTTCCCGCGCTCGCGCCACTCTTCTCCGCCGCCGCACCGTGCCCCTTCTCCCGTCCTCCTGCTTCGGCCAGCTGGCCGCGTCCGCGCCTCCGGTCCCGGCCGGCCTCGCCCTGCGGCCCGCCGTGCCGCCTGCCGTCGCCGGCGGCGTGCCGGGCCGGGAGCCGCGCGCATGAACGACCGCCCCTCCCTGCCCCCCGCCATGCCGCGCCCCGCCACCATCGACGGCAGCCTGCCCGGCGACGATCCCCTGCTGCGCATCGACGAAGTGCTGTCGGCACGCTCCTGGTATTCGGCCAGCACCGACCGCCTCGGGCGCCGGCCGCCGCATGCGCCGCTCGAAGGCACGGCGGTGTGCGACGTGGCCATCGTCGGCGCGGGCTTCGCGGGGCTGTCGGCGGCGATCGAGCTGGCGATGCGCGGCTATCGCGTGCGGGTGCTGGAGGCGCGCCGCGTCGGCTCGGGCGCGTCGGGGCGCAACGGCGGCCAGGTGCTCGCGGGCCTCGCCTGCGACATGGGCGTGATCGAGCGCCAGCTCGGCGCGACGCGCGCGCGCCAGGTGTGGGACATGACGGTCGAGTCGATCGACCTCATCTCGCGCCGGCGCGCCGCCATCGTCGCGGCCACCGGCGAGGACTGCGACTGGCGGCCCGGCGCGCTCAGCGTGGCGATCCGCCCGCACCATCTGCGCGGCCTGCGCCAGTCGCATGCCGACGCGGTCGAGAAGTACGGCCACCGCCGGCTGAGCTGGATCGACGGCCGCGACCTCGCGCCGTGGATCGCGTCGGAGCGCTATCTGGCCGGCAGCTACGACCCGTCGGGCGGGCATCTGCATCCGCTGCGCTACGCGCTCGGCCTGGGCGAGCTGGCCGCGCGGCTGGGCGTGACCTTCCACGAGAACACACGCGTGCTGGCGATGGAGACCGCCGCCAGCGCCGAACCGTCGAGCGCCTTCGACCGCACCGGCGTCTTCCTGGCCGGCGAGCGCGGCGGCACGCTCATCCGCACCGAGCGCGGCATGCTGCGCGCGCGCCATGTGCTGCTCGCGGGCAACGCCACGCTCAACAGCTTCGGGCTCGACCCGGTGCGCGGGCGGCTGGCGCCGAAGCTGGCGGCGCGCGTGATGCCGGTCGGCACCTACATCGCCGCGACCGAGCCGCTCGGCCGCGAGCGCGCCGAGGCGCTCATCCCGAGCGACGCGGCGGTCTGCGACAACGCCTTCGTGCTCGACTACTTCCGCCGCTCGGCCGACCACCGGCTGCTGTTCGGCGGCCGCGTGAGCTACGCGAGCCACATGCCGACCGACCTCCCCGCCAGCATGCGCGCGCGCATCGAGACGGTGTTCCCGCAGCTGCGCGGCGTGGCGATCGACTACCTGTGGGGCGGCTTCGTCGACATCACCATGAACCGCGCGCCCGACTTCGGCCGGCTGGCGCGCGACGTGTACTACGTGCAGGGCTTCTCGGGCCATGGCGTGGCGCTGGCGGGACTGGCGGGCCAGCTCGTGGCCGAGGCCATCGCGGGCACGGCCGAGCGCTTCGACGTGTTCGCGGCGCTGCGGCACCGGGGCTTTCCGGGCGGCGCGCTGCTGCGCGCGCCGGCGCTGGCGCTCGGCATGGCCTGGTACCGGCTGCGCGACCGGCTCGGCTGAGGCCGCGCGCCGGCGTCGCGGCCGCGCCCGGGGCCGGCGCACCGGATCCTCCATCCATGAAAAACGGCGGGTCGCCCGCGAGGGCGCCCGCCGTCGTGTCCCGCCGGGGACGATCAGGCCGTGATCGTCGCGGCGCGGCCGCGCCGCAGCTTCGAGCGCAGGCCGAGGCCGAGCAGGCCGACCGCGATGAACGCGGCGCTGGTCGGCTCCGGCACCGCCGCGACCTGGGTCGCGGTGGCGAAGTTGGCGGCGGTCGCGCCGCTGCCGATCACCACGGTGGACCAGTGCAGGTTGCCTTGGGTCAGCAGCACCGACGAGGTGCCCGACCAGGTGAGCGAGTCACCGACCGCCGTCGGCGCCCAGCCGGGCAGCGCGCCGCTCACGCCGATCGTGAGCGCCGGGCCGGCATGGCCGCCAACCGAGGTGTAGGTCGTGGTGCCGGCCGGGGTGCCGGTCCAGGTCCAGTTCGAGCCGAAGCCGGTCGGGCTGCTGGCGGCGTTGTATTCGCCGAAGGTGATCCAGTCCCATTGCTGGCCCGACGCCCAGCTGCCGCTGGCGTTGGTGAGCACGAGATTGAAGGTGTACGAGTAGCTGCCCGGGGTCAGCTCGGTCACGGTGTAGTCGAGGCTCAGCGGCGTGGTGGCCGCCTGCGCCCCGGCGCCCGCGAGCGCGAGCAGCAGGGCCGCCGCGCCTTTCTTCATTGGCATTCGCATGCGCGAACTCCTCCTGATGGGATGACGAGAATTTCATGGGGATTGCTGCCCGCGAATTTTCGTCAGACGGGAAGCGAGCGAGCTTTCACGCCGTCTTTGCACAGTGCGGAATTGTGTCGGCTGTCATGAAACGGGCGGCCTGCGCAACGGCGCGGAAACCCGCCCCCGCAAGCGCGCTCACCCGGGCAAGGGAGGCGGAAGGAACGCCGCTGTAACACCGGAGATCAGGCAATTCATCCGGGTGTTGCGCGGCTAGCGTGCCGATGGATGGGCCAGTGCCGGCGTCGGCCCTCATGGAGACCCCCGATGAAGATTTCCACCCGCCTGCTGGTGCTGACCGCGACCGCCCTGATCGCGATGACGGCACTGGTCAGCGCCTCGATGTTCGTGCTGCGCCAGTCGATGCTCGACGACCGCCGCGCCCAGATCACCACCATGCTGCTGCACGCCGAGAAGCTGGTGGCGAGCTTCCAGAAGCGCGAGGCGGCCGGCGAGCTCACGCGCGACGAGGCCCAGAAGCGCGCCCGCGAAGCGCTGTCGGCGCTCAACGACGAGACGCGCAGCTACTACTTCGTGCGCCTGCCCGACGGCCTGCTGCTGGTGCATGTCAACCCGAAGCTGCTCGGCACCACCGCGGCCACCCGCATGGCCGACGGCCGCCGCGACACCGACACGATCCGCGAGGAGCTGGCGCGCAACCACATCGGCTTCTACATGGTCGATCTGCACCGCTCGACCGACCCCGACGGCGTGATGACGACCAAGCTCAACGGCGTGGTCGAGATCAAGGAATGGGGCTGGTGGCTCGGTACCGGCTTCTTCATGAACGACATCGGCGAGGCCTTCCGGCGCACCGCGCTGCTGCTGGGCGCGATCGGCGCCGTGGCGGTGGCGCTGGTGGCGCTGCTGGCCAGGCGCACGCTGTCGAGCACGCGGGCCGCGCTCGGTGGCGATCTCGAATACGCGGTGCGGGTCGCGCAGCGCATCGCCGACGGCAACCTGGCCGAGCCTGTGCACCTGACCGCCGGCACCGGCCGCGACAGCCTGCTCGGCTCGCTGGCGCGCATGCAGGGCGAACTCGCCGGCATCGTGCGCGGCATCCGCGACGGCACCGAGGTGATCGACACCGGCACGCGCGAGATCGCCGAGGGCAATGCCAACCTCTCGCAGCGCACCGAGGAGCAGGCCGCCTCGCTGGAGGAGACCTCGGCCAGCATGGAAGACCTGACCGGCATGGTGAAGCGCACCGCCGACAACGCGCGCCGCGCGAGCGACCTGGCGGCCGATGCCTCGCGCACCGCCGCCGACGGCCACGAGGTGGTGGCCTCGGTGGTGCGGACGATCGGCGGCATCAGCGCCAGCTCGACGCGCATCCGCGACATCGTGGGCGTGATCGACGGCATCGCCTTCCAGACCAACATCCTCGCGCTGAACGCGGCGGTCGAGGCGGCCCGTGCCGGCGAACAGGGGCGCGGCTTCGCCGTGGTGGCGAGCGAGGTGCGCGCCCTGGCCCAGCGCAGCGCGACGGCGGCCAAGGAGATCGCCGAACTCATCGGCGAATCGACCGCCCAGGTGGACGGCGGGGTGGCGATGGCCAACCGCGCCGGCGAGACGATGGCCGGCCTGCTCGCCTCGGTGCGCAGTGTCTCGACGCTGGTGGAGGAGATCGCTGCGGCCTCGGGCGAGCAGAGCGGGAACCTGGAACAGGTGGGCAGCGCGGTCGCGCGCATGGACCAGGTGACGCAGCAGAACGCGGCGCTGGTCGAGCAGGCGGCGGCGGCGGCGAAGTCGCTGTCGGGCGAGGCCGAGAAGCTGAGCGTGGCGGTGGCGGCGTTCCGGCTGGGGTGACGGTCAGCGGGCGTCGAGGAAGACCTCGGCGCGGTGGCGCGCGAGCAGGCCGGCGTCGGGCGCGAAGCGCTCGGGCAGCTCGATGCGCCGGCCTTCCAGCGTGACGAGCGCCTGTCGCGCGAAGTCGTCGGCGCAGCGCCGCATCGATGCCGACAGCACGATGCGCAGATCGGCGTCAGTTGACGAGCTTCATCGCCAGCGCCGACGGCGTGCGGCCGAGCAGCCGCGCCAGCGCCATGACTTCGGGGTTGCGCGCGTGCAGCCGGCCGAACGGGAGCTGGCAATACAGGTGGAAGGCGAGCTTGAGCTGGTCGCGGGTCCAGCGGTTCTGGCTGTTCATGGGACGGGGGCGGGAACGGCGGCGACATGCCGCGCCCGCATCATCCCCGGCACCGACACCGGTGTCGGGCGCGAGCGTCGATGCGATTGAAGCGGCCGGCGCGTCGGCGCCGACACCGTCCGCCGTCATCCGCCTACGCGCGCCCGGCCCGCGCGGCGGACACGCGCGCCGGCCATCGCTTCGCACCATCGGCTCCACGCCTCGAACACCGGGGCGAGCCACTCACCGAGGAGCCACAGATGGACATTCGCGATTGCCTCAAGCAGGACCACGACGAGGTCAAGCAGCTCATCACGCAGATCTGCTCGACCGACGACGCCACCGAGGCGAAGAACCTGTTCCGGCAGATGAAGGAAGCCCTCGTCGCGCATTCGCGCAGCGAGGAGAAGGTGGTGTACGCGGCGCTCAAGAAGCTCGATGCCGAGGACGAGAAGGAGTTGGGCTTCGAAGGCGAGGTCGAGCATGCGCTGGTCGACAACCTGCTGGAGCAGCTCAGCCACGGCAGCCCCTCGACCGCGCCGTGGAAGGCGCGCGCCAAGGTGCTGAAGGAAATGCTGGAGCACCACATCGAGGAGGAGGAGTCGGAAATCTTCGACTGCCTCGCCAGCGAGTTCGACGACGGCAGGCGCGAGAAGATGGCGGACGCCTTCCTCAAGGGGAAGGAAGCGCTGCTGGCCCACGCCTGAGCGCGGCGGCCTCGGCCGGGCATGCGGCCATGGCCGTGCCGCCATCGGTCAGGCGTGCCGCCATCGGCCGCGCGTGGCCGCCGGCGGCACGGCGGCGCCGGCCTCAGGGCGTGACGAACACGCCGGCCGGCGCACCCGGCGCCGAGGCTTCGCAGGTCTTGCGCAGGTTGGCGATGCCGCCCGTGCCCGCGTCGGCCACGTAGAAATGCCGCTCGATCTTCACCGCGCCGCCGCCCATGTTCATGCGGCAGATGCCGACCGCGCCCGGCGCGCAGGACGCCACCACCTTCACGACCGGCGGCGCGCTCGGGCCGAGCGTGCCGTTGGTGGCCTGGGCGCACCAGGCCTTGCCGACTTCCAGCGCCTGCGGTCCGGAGAAGGCCGTGCATTCGTCCAGGTGGATGGGCTTGGGGATGAGCGGCGGCATCGCGGCGATGTCGCCGGTCTGGCGGCAGGCGTAGTCGGCGGCCTGGGCAGCGGGAATGACGGCCACCACGGCGAGCGCGGCCAGGAGCGGGCGGAGGAAGGTGCGTGCTTTTTTCATGGGCGCGCATGCTGGCGCCAGCCGGATGCGTCGCGCATGCGCTTGAAATCCGCCGTTGCATCCAGCCGGATGAACGTGCGAACCGGTGGTGCCAGTGGCGGTCGAAAGTCGCCTGTGCCATACGCCGCATGGCCGGTGCAGCGCCGCCTCCGCCCTCCGCCCGCCCGCTCCCGCCGATGAACCTCCGCGACAAGCTCCGCATCCTCGCCGACGCCGCCAAGTACGACGCCTCCTGCGCGTCGAGCGGCACGACGCGGCGCGACTCGCGCGACGGCAAGGGCCTGGGCTCGACCGAGGGCATGGGCATCTGCCACAGCTATGCGCCCGACGGGCGCTGCATCTCGCTGCTCAAGATCCTGCTCACGAACTGGTGCGTGTACGACTGCCGCTACTGCATCAACCGCGCGAGCAGCGACGTGCGACGCGCCCGCTTCACGCCCGAGGAGGTGGTGAAGCTCACGCTCGACTTCTACCGCCGCAACTACATCGAGGGCCTGTTCCTGAGCAGCGGCATCATCCGCACGCCCGACTACACGATGGAGCAGCTGGTGCGCGTGGCGAAGCTGCTGCGCTCCGAGCACGGCTTTCGCGGCTACATCCACCTGAAGACGATTCCCGACGCCGACCAGGCGCTCATCGACGAGGCCGGGCGCTGGGCCGACCGCCTGAGCATCAACGTCGAGCTGCCGAGCGCCGACAGCCTCGCGCGGCTCGCGCCCGAGAAAGACCCGGCCAGCATCCGCCGCTCGATGGCCGGGCTGCGCGGGCGCATCGACGAGGCGAAGGACGCGGCGCGCGAGGCTCGCCGCATCAGCAACGCCACGCCCGCGCGCAAGCCGCCGCGCTTCGCGCCCGGTGGGCAGAGCACCCAGCTCATCGTCGGCGCCGACGCGAGCGACGACCGCCGCATCCTCACGCTGAGCGCGCGCCTGTACGGCGGCTACCGGCTGCGGCGCGTGTACTACTCGGCCTTCAGCCCGATTCCTGACGCGAGCACCGACCTGCCCGCGCGCGCCGCGCCGCTGCTGCGCGAGCACCGGCTGTATCAGGCCGACTGGCTGATGCGCTTCTACGGCTTCGCGGCCGACGAGATCGCCACCGGCGGCGACGGCATGCTCGACCTCGGCATGGACCCGAAGCTGGCCTGGGCGCTGCGCCATCGCGAGCGCTTTCCGGTGGACATCAACCGCGCCGACAAGGAGACGCTGCTGCGGGTGCCGGGGCTGGGCGTGCGCAATGTGGCGCGCATCCTCGACGCGCGGCGGGTGCGCGCGGTGACGCTCGACGACCTCGCGCGGCTGCGGCTGCCGCTGGCCAAGGTCCTGCCCTTCGTGACGCTGCCGGGGCATCGCCCGGGCGCGGGCGACGAGGTGGAATCGGCGGTGCTCGCGGCAAGGCTGCGGTCGGCGCAGATCGGGCTGTTCGATGCGCCGCCACCGGCGCGGGAAGAGGGTGAGCTGCAGGCGGAGGGCGAGAGTTTGCAAGCGATTGCAGGAGTGGCTGCCCAAGCGGAAGCCCCGCCGCCGGCCGCAGCGCCGGCCCCCGCGCCGGCCGCGCCGCGCCCGGCCCAGCCCTCGCTGTTTGGAGACGACTGATGCGCAGCATCGTCCTCGCGAGCGACACCGACCTCGCGGGCTGGCGCGCCGCCGCGCGCGGGCTGGCGCGCGACGGCATTCCGCCCGAGGCGGTGAGCTGGTCGGTCGGCGCGGCGGATGACCTGTTCGGCGCGCCGGCCGCGAGCGACGCGGCTCTCGCCACCGAGCCGCTCGCCGCCTACGACGCCGACGCCGCGCCGCCCGGCGACGCCGCCACGCCGCGCGTGCCACCCGCCTTCCTCGACCTCTGCAAGCGCGCCCTGCTCCACCGCGATCCGCGCCGCTTCGCGCTCATGTACAGGCTGCTCTGGCGGCTGCAATCCGAGCCGCGCCTGCTCGACGTGGCGATGGACGCCGACGTGGGCCAGGCCCTGCGCTGGGCCTCGGCGGTGCGCCGCGACGCCCACAAGATGAAGGCCTATGTGCGCTTTCGCGAGGTGCCGGGCGCGGTCGCGCACGACGGCGTTGCCGCGTCTGCCGATCCGGCGGCGGATGACGCAACCGCTTCAACGCGGGATGCCGCCACCGAGTCCGGCTACATCGCCTGGTTCGAGCCCGAGCACCACATCGTCGAGGCGGTCGCGCCCTTCTTCGCGCGGCGCTTCGCGGCGATGCGCTGGGCCATCCTCACGCCGCTGCGCAGCGCGCGCTGGGACGGCCATGCGCTCGCCTTCGGCCCCGGCGCCACGCGCGCCGACGCGCCCGCCGACGACGCGATGGAAGACCTCTGGCGCGACTACTACGCGAGCATCTTCAACCCCGCGCGACTCAAGGTGCGCACCATGCAATCGCAGATGCCGCGCAAGTACTGGCGCAACCTGCCCGAAGCCGGCCTGATCGCGCCGCTCGGGGCGGCCGCGCAGGAAAGGACCGAGGCCATGATCCGCGACACCGCTCCCGCGCGCAAAAGCCGCACGCCGGATGCAGCTTCAGACGAACCGGCGACGGCGCCCCTGCCGACCGCCACGCACGACGGCCGCGCGCTTGGCCATGACGCCCCGCCGCCCGACACCCTTGCCCCCGAATCCGCCGTCCCGGCCGCCGCCGAAGCCGCCACGCTCGACGCCCTCGCCGAGGCCGAGCGCCACTGCCGCGCCTGCCCGCTATGGCAGCCCGCGACGCAGGCCGTGCCCGGCGCCGGCCGGCCCGGCGCGCGCGTGATGCTCGTGGGCGAAGCGCCGGGCGACCGCGAGGACATCGCAGGCCGCGCCTTCATCGGCCCCGCCGGCCAGCTCCTCGACCGTGCGCTCGCCCAGGCCGGTGTCGCGCGCGACGAGGCCTACGTCACCAACGCGGTCAAGCACTTCGGCTACGAGCTGCGCGGCAAGCGCCGGCTGCACAAGTCGCCCGGCCAGCGCGAGATCGCCGCCTGTCGGCCCTGGCTGGAGCGCGAGCTGGAACTCGTCGGGCCGCGACTCGTGGTCGCCCTCGGCGCCACGGCGGCGCGCGCCCTCACCGGCCGGCCGACGCCGATCGAAGCCAATCGCGGGCGCGTCATGGACCTGCCCGGTCGACCGTGGAAGCTGCTCGTGACCGTCCACCCGAGCTATCTGCTGCGCCTGCCGCCCGAGGCGCAGGAAGCGGCGCATGCCCGCTTCGTCGCCGACCTGGCGCTCGCCTCGGACGGCGGCGGATAGTCTCGGTCTGCAAAGGTTTGCAAGCCGTGGCGTGTTCGCACGCCGGTCGGGCGCCAGCCTGCCGCGCCGCAACTCCCCGGCCGCAGCCGCGTCACACCGCCCGGGCGGCAGTCAACCCGCCACGCCCACCCGCCGCGGCGCCGTGCGCGCCGCCACGCCGCCGCGCTTCGCGCGCGCCTTCGGCGCTGGCGCGAACAGCCGCCCCAGCACCGCGCCCAGCTTGCGCGCGCCCGGCTCGATGCCCGGGCTCTTCACATACGCATAGCCGATCACGAGGCCGCCCCGCCGCCCGCCCGGCGCGTCGAGGTAGTAGCGCGACAGCGGCCGCACGTTCAGCCCCGCATCCGCGCATTCCTCGGCCAGCGCCACGTCGTCGGCGCCCGCCGGCAGGTAGACCACCAGATGCATGCCGGTCTGCACCGGCGACAGCTCGATGCCCTCGCCCAGCACCTCGCGCAGCACGCTGGTCAAACGCTGGCGCCGCTCGGCATACACCTGCCGCTGGCGCCGGATGTGGCTCGCGAAATAGCCGAGCTGGATGAACTCGGCCAGCGCCGCCTGCATCAGCAGCTGCCCCGGCCGGTGCAGGTCGTACAGCCCGGTCTGCATGTCGGCCGCGATCGCCGGCGGCACGACCATGTAGCCGATGCGCAACCCCGGATACAGCACCTTCGAGAAGGTGCCCATGTAGATCACGCGGCCCGCGTCATCCAGCCCTTGCAGCGAGGCCACCGGCCGGCCCTCGTAGCGGAACTCGGCGTCGTAGTCGTCCTCGAGAATCCAGGCGCCGGTGCGCGCCGCGTACTCCAGCAGCGCGCGCCGCCGCGCGAGGCTCATCACCACGCCGGTCGGGTACTGGTGCGACGGCGTCACGTAGATGAGCTTGGCGCGCGTGGCGAAGTCGTCCTCGCTGGGTGCAAGGCCCTCGGCATCCACCGCCACCGGCCGCAGTTGCAGGCCGTTGCCGCGCAGCACACGTTCGGCGGCCCAGTAGCCGGGGTTCTCGAACCAGGCCAGATCGCCGCTGTCGGCCAGCAGCCGCGCGCACAGGTCGAGCGACTGCTGCGTGCCCGGCGTGATGAGCACCTGATCGGGCGTGACATTGACCGAGCGCGACACGCGCAGGTAGTCGGCGATCGCGCGGCGCAGCGCGGGGTGGCCGCCGCCGTGGTCGTAGTCGAGCAGCTCGGCGCGCGCATTGCGCCATTGCCGCGCCTGCAGGCGCTGCCACACCTTGAACGGGAAGCCGTCGTAATCGTCGTCCTGGCCCGCGAAGGGCTGGATCTCGACATGCTCGCTCGCGCGCCGGCCCGTCAGCAGCGCGCCGCGCGCCGACAACAGCATGCCCGGCCCCGGATTGCGCCGCCGCCGCGCCTCCTCGCGCGCCACCGCCACGGGGATGGGTACCGGCGCGTTCGCGATCGCATGCGACACGTAAGTTCCGCTGCCGATCGTCGCCTCCACATAGCCCTCGGCGAGCAGCTGGTTGAGCGCCGACAGCACGGTGTTGCGCGACAGGCCCAGCTCGGCCGCGAGGTCGCGCGACGACGGCAGGCGCTCGCCCGGCCCGAGCCGGCGGCTGAGGATGGCGCCGCGCAATGACTCGTACAGCCGCCGGTGCATCGGCAGGCGCGGATGGAAATCGGCTTCGGCAAGCTCTCGGGCGAGCATGTCGGCAATCGGGGCGATGCTCAAATTGGCACCTTCACGGCTGGCAAAGTGGTTCTTTCAAGAGTACCAAAGCGTCATGCAAGCTTCACGCCGACTCACGCAGTCCCAAGCGCCCTCGTGCGGCCGACACAATCGTTTCGCGCGCCGGGCACCCTCCAGAACACTCCACGTCCGCTCCAGGCCATGACCGCCCGCCCCTTCGTGCTGCTGCCTTGCTGCAACCGGGAACTCGGTGGCCATCCCTTCTTCATCCTCGGCCGCAAGTACGCCGCCGCCGTGCATGACGTGGCCGACTGCCTGCCGCTGCCGCTCATCAGCCCGGCCGCGCGCGATGTCGAGACCTATCTGCGCGCCGCCTCGGGCGTGATGCTCACCGGCTCGCCGTCCAACGTGCATCCGTCGCGCTTCGGCGAAGGCGTGCACAACCCCGCTCTGCCGCTCGATCCCGAGCGCGACGAAGTCACCTTCCTGCTCATCCGCCGCGCCGTCGAACTCGGCCTGCCGCTGCTCGCGATCTGTCGCGGCCTGCAGGAAGTGAACGTCGCCCTCGGCGGCACGCTGCGCCAGGCGGTGCACGAGCAGCCCGGCGCGCTCGACCATCGCGAGCCGAAGGACGCGCCGCCCGAGGTGCAGTACGCGCCCGCGCATGCGCTGCATGTCGCGCCCGGCGGCCGGCTTGCCGCCATCACCGGCCGTGAAAGCTTCGAGGTCAACTCGCTGCATGGCCAGGGCATCGGCCGGCTCGCGCCCGGCCTCACCGTCGAGGCCACGGCGCCCGACGGCCTTGTCGAAGCCTTCAGCATCGACGCGCATCCGGGCTTCTCGCTCGCGATGCAATGGCATCCCGAATGGCGCGCCGCCGATAACCCGATTTCGGTTTCCATCTTCCGCGCCTTCGGCGCGGCCTGCCGCGACTGGCGCCCGCCCTCCTGACGGCGGACCGCACATCCGGCTTCAAGGTTGGCCCGCGCGCATGCCATTTGCGTGCGCGGCCCTCAAGGCGGCGCGCACGAACATCCAGGCGCGCCGCACATTTCCCCAAGGAGTGAACCATGGCGACCCGCGAAAACTTCGGCCACGCCGACCTCGAACTGTGGCTCAACGAACGCCGCGTGACCGAGATCGAATGCCTCGTGCCCGACCTGACCGGCGTGGCGCGCGGCAAGATCCTGCCGCGCGAGAAATTCAAGGAAGACCGGGGCATGCGCCTGCCCGAAGCCGTGCTCGGCATGACCGTCACGGGCGAAGCCCCGGACAGCGAGGCCTACAACCAGGTCATCTCGGAAAACGACCGCGACATGGTCCTGATTCCAGATGCCTCGACGGTGCGCCTCGTGCCCTGGGCCACCGACCCGACCGCCCAGGTCATCCACGACTGCTACTTCCACGACGGCAAGCTCGTGGACTACGCGCCGCGCACCGTGCTGCGCCATGTGCGCGAGCTGTACGCCAGGGCCGGCCTCAAGGCGGTGATCGCGCCGGAGCTCGAGTTCTATCTCGTCGCGCAGAGCAGCAACCCGGACATGCCGCTCACGCCGCCGATCGGCCGCAGCGGCCGCGCCGAGACCAGCCGCCAGCACTACAGCATCGACGCGGTGAATGAATTCGACCCGCTGTTCGAGGACATCTACGACTACTGCGACGTGATGGAACTCGAAGTGGACACGCTCATCCACGAGATGGGCGCCGGCCAGATGGAGATCAACTTCCTGCACGGCGATCCGCTGGAGCTGGCCGACAAGGTCTTCTACTTCAAGCGCACGCTGCGCGAGGCCGCGCTGCGCCACAAGATGTACGCGACCTTCATGGCCAAGCCGATGGCCAACGAGCCCGGCAGCGCGATGCACATCCACCAAAGCGTGGTGAACGCCGAGACCGGCCGCAACATCTTCAGCACCGAAGCGGGCGAGCCGTCGGAGGCCTTCCGGCACTACATCGGCGGCCTGCAGAAATACCTGCCGGCGGCGATGGCCTTCCTCGCGCCTTACGTCAACAGCTACCGCCGCCTGGTGCGCCACACGGCCGCGCCGATCAACCTGCAATGGGGCCGCGACAACCGCACCGTCGGCATCCGCATCCCGCATTCGACGCCCGAGGCGCGGCGCGTGGAGAACCGCGTCATCGGCTCCGACGCCAACCCCTATGTGGCCGCCGCCGTCACGCTGGCCTGCGGCTGGCTCGGCATGCAGGAACGCATCGAGCCCTCGCCCGAGAGCAAGGGCAGCGCGTACCACAGCGACTACCAGCTGCCGCGCAGCCTGAGCGAAGCGATCGGCCTGCTCGACGAAGCGCCCGCGCTGCAGGAGCTGCTCGGCAACCGCTTCTGCACCGTCTACAAGCTCGTGAAGCTCGCCGAACATGACGAGTTCATGCGCGTGATCAGCCCGTGGGAGCGCGAGCACCTGCTGCTGCACGTCTGACGAACCACGCGGGCGCGGCGCGCCCGCCTGCCACACCCGGGGCGCCGCAGAGCGCCCGCCCTCCTCCCGCACGCGGCAGTGCCGCAACCGTCTCACCGCCCTGGAGCCGCGCCATGAACGCCAGCCTCAGCACCCGCGAACTGCAAGCGCTCGACAGCGCGCACTTCATCCATCCCTTCACCGACACGAAGGCGCTCGCCGCGAAGGGCGCGCGCATCATCAGCAAGGCCGAGGGCATCTGGATCACCGACCGCGAAGGTCATCGCATCCTCGACGGCATGTCGGGCCTGTGGTGCGTCAATGTGGGGTACGGACGCACCGAACTGGCCGACGCGGCGCACCGCCAGATGGCCGAGCTGCCCTACTACAACAGCTTCTTCCAGACCACGACCGAGCCGTCGATCCTGCTGGCGGCCAAGCTGGCCGAGCTGTCGCCGGGCTTCTCGCGCGTGTTCTTCTCGGGCTCGGGCTCGGAGGGCAACGACACGGTGCTGCGCCTCGTGCGCCACTACTGGAGCGTGATGGGCCAGCCGAAGCGCAGCACCATCATCAGCCGCTGGAACGCCTATCACGGCAGCACGGTGGCGGGCGCCTCGCTCGGCGGCATGAAGTACATGCACGAACAGGGCGGCCTGCCGATCCCGGGCATCGCCCACATCGACCAGCCCTACTGGGTCGAGCACGGCCACGGCATGGACCGCGAAGCCTTCGGCAAGCTCGCCGCGAGCTGGCTGGAAGACAAGATCCTCGAACTCGGGCCGGAGAATGTCGGCGCCTTCATCGGCGAGCCGGTGCAGGGTGCGGGCGGCGTGATCATCCCGCCCGCGAGCTACTGGACCGAGATCGAACGCATCTGCCGCAAGTACGACATCCTCATCGTGGCCGACGAGGTCATCTGCGGCTTCGGCCGGCTCGGGTCGTGGTGGGGCAGCCAGCGCATGGGCTTCAAGCCCGACCTCATGACCTTCGCCAAGGGCGTGACGAGCGGCTACTTCCCGCTCGGCGGCGTGATGGTGGGCGACCGCGTGGGCGAGGCCATCGTCGAGAAGGGCGGCGAGTTCGAGCACGGCTACACCTACTCGGGCCATCCGGTGGCCTGCGCGGTGGCGCTCGCCAACCTCGACATCATCGAGCGCGAAGGGCTCGTGCAAAGGGTTGCAGAAGTGACGGGGCCGAGGCTGCGCAAGGGCTTCGCGGCGCTGGCCGACCATCCGCTGGTGGCCGAACCGGAGGCGCTGGGCTTCGTGGCGGGGCTGGTGCTGGCGAAGGAAAAGGGCGGACCGGCGGACGGGCCGGGCTTCGTGCCCTTCGCGCCGGAACTGGGCGTGGGCATGGTGTGCCGCCAGCATTGCTTCGACAACGGGCTGGTGATGCGCGCCGTCGGCGACCGGATGATCGTCGCGCCGCCGCTGTGCATGACGGAGGACGAGGTGGATGAGCTGCTGCGGCGCATCCGTTACTGCCTCGATCGGACGTATGAGGATGTGCGGGCGCGTGGGTGGTGCTGATTTTTCGTTGAGGCCGGCGCGGGGCGGTGGGGGTTGGCTTCGGCGGCGGGCCGCTGGCGTGGCCGGCCCCGAGGGGCCGGCTTCCCTCGCTGCCTTCGGTAGCCCGGCGGCCCGGCAATCCAACTCGGTCCGGCGTTGCCGGACCTCAGACAGGATTGCCTGAACGGCCTGCGGCCGTTCACCGCCGTCTACCTCGTTCGCTCGGCACGCCAGAGGCCCGCCGCCGAAGCCAACCCCCACCGCCCCACGCCTGCGTCACTGCTCGGAGATTGATGGGGCCGCTGCGCGGCCCTTGGGCTGGCTCGATGGGCGCGCGGTTGGATCGAGCGTCCGATGCGGCCCGGGCCGCGCACGCGCCGGTCGCAGTCGCAGTCGCAGTCGCAGTCGCAGTCGCAGTCGCAGTCGCAGTCGCAGTCGCAGTCGCAGTCGCAGTCGCCAGCAGTTTCCTGCAACCCAGAGGCCTGACACCCGCGCGGCACGCTCCTGATGCGCTTCCCTTTCCCCCGCCTTGCAAGCGCATGCACGAGAGTCGTGCATGACGTTTCACATGTCCCGCGCGAAGGCAGCGACGAGCCTGGGACGGCTCGTCGCAAGCAGACGACCGAGGCA
>NZ_AXWS01000008.1 GCF_000482785.1 Derxia gummosa DSM 723
ACTGGCCCCAGGCCACCAACGCCAGCAAGGTCGAAGTCACGGGCGGCACCGTCAAGGTCACGCGCGAGATCGACGGCGGGCTCGAGACCCTCGAACTCGACCTGCCGGCCGTCATCACGACCGACCTGCGCCTGAACGAGCCGCGCTACGCCACGCTGCCCAACATCATGAAAGCCAAGAAGAAGCCGCTCGACACCACGAGCCCGGCCGACCTTGGCGTGGACGTCGCCCCGCGCCTGACGCTGGTGGAAGCCACCGACCCGCCCGAACGCGCTCCTGGCATCAAGGTCGCCGACGTCGCCACGCTCGTCGACAAACTCAAGAACGAAGCCAAGGTCATCTGAGCAGCGGAGCCGAACGAACCATGACCACCCTCGTCATCGCAGAACACGACGGCAGCCAGATCAAGGGCGCCACCCTCAACACGCTCGCCGCCGCGCAGAAGCTCGGCGCCGACATCCACCTGCTCGTCGCCGGCCACAACGTCGGCGCCGCCGCCACCCAAGCCGCCCAAATCGCCGGCGTCGCCCAAGTGCTCGTCGCCGACGGCGAAACCCTCGCCCACGACCTCGCCGAGACCCACGCCGAACAGATCCTCGCGATCGCCGGCAACTACGACGCCATCGTCCTGCCCGGCACCGTCAGCGGCAAGAACATCGCCCCGCGCGTGGCGGCCCGGCTCGACGTCCAGCAGATCAGCGACATCGTCGAAGTCATCGCGCCCGACACCTTCAAGCGCCCGATGTACGCCGGCAACGTCATCGCCCAGGTCAAGACCTCGGACGCCAAGCGCGTGCTGACGGTTCGCACGACGGCCTTCGACGGCGTCGCCGCCACCGGCGGCAGCGCCACCACCACCACGCTCACGCCCGTCGCCGCGAAGGGCAAGACCCGCTTCCTCGGCCGCGAACTCGCCAGGAGCGAACGCCCCGAACTGACGGCGGCCAAGACCATCGTCTCGGGCGGCCGCGGCATGGGCTCGGGCGACGCCTTCAAGCTGCTGGAGCCGCTGGCCGACAAGCTCGGCGCCGCGATGGGCGCGAGCCGCGCGGCGGTCGACGCCGGCTTCGTGCCCAACGACTGGCAGGTGGGCCAGACCGGCAAGATCGTCGCGCCGCAGCTGTACATCGCGGTGGGCATCTCGGGTGCGATCCAGCATCTGGCCGGGATGAAGGACTCGAAGGTGATCGTGGCGATCAACAAGGACGCCGAGGCGCCGATCTTCTCGGTGGCCGACTACGGCCTCGTCGCCGATCTGTTCCAGGCTGTCCCGGAACTCACTTCCAAGCTGTAAGCGTGCCCCCGATCAGGAGAAAGCCATGAGCTATACCGCCCCCGTCAAGGACATGCAGTTCGTCATCAACGAACTCGCCGGCTTCGCCGACCTGCTGACGATTCCCGCCTTCGCCGAACTCGACGCCGACACCGCCGGCGCCATCCTCGACGAGAACGCGCGCTTCAACAGCGAAGTCGTCGCCCCGCTCAACCATGCGAGCGACACCGACTACGGCAAGCTCGAGAACGGCGTCGTCACGACCGCGCCGGGCTTCAAGGAAGCCTTCAAGCAGTTCGTCGAAGGCGGCTGGCAGGGCGTGCTGCACCCCGCCGAATACGGCGGCATGGGCATGCCCAAGCTGCTTGCAAGCCCTTGCATCGAGATGGTGAATTCGGCCAGCCTGAGCTTCGCGCTCTGCCCGCTGCTGACCGATGGCGCGATCGAGGCGCTGCTGACCGCTGGCAGCGACACGATGAAGCAGACCTACATCGGCCCGATGATCGAAGGCCGCTGGACCGGCACGATGAACCTGACCGAGCCGGGCGCCGGCTCGGATCTCGCCCAGGTGCGCACGCGCGCCGTGCCCCAGGGCGACGGCACCTACCGCATCAGCGGCCAGAAGATCTTCATCACCTACGGCGAGCACGATTTCGCCGAGAACATCGTCCACCTCGTGCTCGCGCGTCTGCCGGACGCGCCCGAGGGCGTGAAGGGCATCTCGCTGTTCGTGGTGCCCAAGTTCCTCGTCAATGACGACGGCAGCCTCGGCAAGCGCAACGACGTCTGGTGCGCGAGCATCGAGCACAAGCTCGGCATCAAGGCCAGCCCGACCGCCGTGCTGCTGTTCGGCGACGACAAGGGCGAGGTTGGCGCGGGCGGCATCGGCTACCTCGTCGGCGAGGAGAACCGCGGCCTCGAATACATGTTCGTGATGATGAATTCGGCGCGCTTCGGCGTCGGCATGCAGGGCATCGCGGTGGCCGAGCGCGCCTACCAGAAGGCCGTGCAGTACGCGAAGGACCGCGTGCAGTCGCGCGACCTCACGGGCGGCAAGGAGCCGGTCGCGATCATCAACCACCCCGACGTCAAGCGCCTGCTCATGAACATGCGCGCCCAGACCGAGGGCGCCCGCGCGCTCGCCTATGTGGCCGCCGCGCGCTACGACGTCGCGCACCACTCGCCCGACGCCGAGGCTGCCGCCCAAGCCCAGGCCGAGTACGAATTCCTCGTGCCGGTCGTCAAGGGCTGGAGCACCGAGATGTCGATCCAGGTCGCGTCGGACGGCGTGCAGGTGCATGGCGGCATGGGCTTCATCGAGGAAACCGGTGCCGCCCAGTACTACCGCGATGCCCGCATCCTCACGATCTACGAAGGCACGACCGCGATCCAGGCCAACGACTTCGTCGGCCGCAAGACCACGCGCGACGGCGGCGCCCTCGCGCTCAAGTTCGCGGGCGCGATCAAGGCGACCATCGCCGAACTCGAAACCCTCGGCGACGCCGACGCCAAGCCGGTCGCGGCCAACCTGATCGCGGGCGTCAACGCCTTCGAGCAGGTGGTCGGCTACCTGGTGCAGAACGCCAAGGCCGATCCGAAGGGCGTGTACGCGGGCAGCGTTCCCTACCTCAAGCTCGCCGGTATCCTGTTCAGCGGCTGGCAGCTCGCGCGCGCGCTGCTCGTCGCCAAGGCGAAGCTCGCGGCGGGCGAGACCGACCGTTTCCTCGTGAACAAGGTCGCGACCGCGCGCTTCTTCGCCGAGCATTTCGTCGCCACCGTCCCGGGTCTGGGCAGCGCCATCGTCACCGGCGGCGCGTCCGTCAACGCCTTCACGCCCGAGGACTTCTGATCGGGAGCCGGCAACGGGCGTCATCAAGGGCCGAGGGGCCGTCTCCAATCCGGCCGGCCGCTTCGAGCGGCTGGCGCGCGAGGCCGACGACGACTGGCGCAGCTTCGAGTCGCAGGGCGACGACGAAGCCGGCCCTCGCCTGACGACGCACGTCCGCGCCGAGCGCGCGAAATCCCTCATCGCGCGCAACGACTCGCCCGACGTCCCGTTCGAGCAGTCGATCAATCCCTATCGCGGCTGCGAGCACGGCTGCATCTACTGCTACGCGCGGCCGACGCATTCCTGGCTCGGCATGTCGCCGGGGCTCGACTTCGAGTCGCGGCTCGTCGCCAAGGTCAACGCGGTCGAACTGCTGCGGCAGGAACTCGCCGCCAAGCGCTACGCGCCGAAGCTCATCAACCTCGGCGCCGCGACCGACGCCTACCAGCCCGTCGAGCGCGAGCTGCGCATCACGCGCGGCCTCGTCGAGGTGCTGGCCGACTGCCGCCATCCGCTGTCGATCGTCACCAAGGCCAGCCTCGTCGAGCGCGATCTCGACCTGCTCGCGCCGATGGCCGCCGACGGTCTTGTCGAAGTATTCGTCTCGATCACCACGCTCGATCCGGCGCTCGCCCGGCTCATGGAGCCACGCTGCGCCAGCCCCGAGCGCCGGCTGCGCACGGTGCGCGCGCTCGTCGAGGCGGGCGTGCCCGTGGGCGTGCTCGTCGCGCCGATCATTCCCTTCGTGAACGAGCCGGAAATCGAGCGCATCGTCGCGGCCGTCGCCGAGGCGGGCGCGAAATCGGCGCACTACACCGTCATCCGCCTGCCCTGGGAATTGACCGGCCTGTTCAACGACTGGCTGGGCGCGCATTTCCCCGATCGGGCCGAGCGCGTGCTCGCGCATATCGCCGACATGCGCACCGCGCCCGCCGAAGCGCGATCCGGCCGCCGCCGTTTCAATGACGCCGATTTCGCGACCCGCATGAAAGGGCGCGGCCCGTGGGCCGAATTGATCCGCCAGCGATTCCGCCTCGCGGTCAATCGCGCTGGGCTCGGCCGCGCGATGACGCCGCTGCGCTCCGACCTGTTCCGTCCGCCCGGATTGCCGGGCGCACAGGCTTCGCTGTTCTGACTTGTGTGCTTATAATGCGCGGTTTCCCAAAGCCATTGCTCCGGCTTGGGTGGCCGCGATCAGCGGCCGGCAAGTGCGCAAAAGCGCCGGCCGGCGCGGTCGCAACCGTTCTGAACGCCCGAAGGCACAGGCCTAAGGGCATCGCAAACAGCGTGGTCGCGTTCGGCGCCGGCAAGTGTCGGCCGGATTTCCGAACCTCCGTCTCGCACAAGGAACAAGCATGGTCGTCATTCGCCTTTCCCGTGGCGGCGCCAAGAAGCGCCCGTTCTACAACATCGTCGTCACCGACTCGCGCAACCGTCGCGACGGCGCCTTCATCGAGCGCGTCGGCTTCTACAACGCCGTCGCCCACGAAGGCGACGAGAAGCTCCGCATCGCCCTCGACCGCGTCAGCTACTGGACCGGCGTCGGCGCCCAGCTGTCGCCCACCGTGGCGCGTCTAGTCAAGGACTTCGCCAAGAAGGCTGCCCAGCCCGCCGCCTGATGACCAGTACCGTGACGCAGTCCGTGCCGGGCGATCTCGTGGTCGTTGCGCGAATCGTCGGTGCCTACGGCGTCAAGGGCTGGATCAAGGTGGAAGCGTTCTCGGCCGAGGCCTCGGCGCTGCAACGCGCCGACCGCTGGTGGATCGCACCGCGTGATTCCGGTCGCTGGCAGCTGCGCGAGTGTCACGATCTCAAGCCGCATTCGGGGCAGATCGTGGCCCGCATCGAAGGCTGCGCCGATCGCGACACGGCCGAGGCGCTGCGCGGACATGAAATCGCCGTCTCGCGCGGCGACTTCCCCGAACCCGAGCCGAACGCCTACTACTGGGTCGATCTGCTCGGTTGCGAGGTGGTCGCCGAGAGCGACGGCAAGGCGGCAGGCAAGGTGGTCAACCTCATCGACAACGGCGCGCACTCCATCCTCGAAGTCCAGGTGAGCGAGCGCGACGGCAAGCCGGTGACGGAACTGATTCCCTTCGTCGATGCCTACCTGCGCGACGTGAACATCGCCGGGCGACGCATCGTCGTCGACTGGATGTTCGAGCCGCAGGGCTGAGCCGATGGCGCTGCGCTTCGATGTCGTGACGCTGTTCCCCGAGATGTTTTCGGCGGTCACCGAAAGCGGCATCGGCGCGAGGGCGCTGCGCAACGATCTCTGGCGGTTCGCCGCCTGGAATCCGCGTGATTGCACGGTCGATGCGTATCGCCGCGTCGATGACCGGCCCTTCGGGGGCGGTCCCGGCATGGTGATGCTGGCCGAACCGCTGTCGCAGGCGATCGAGGCGGCCAAGGCCGCCGACGAACGTCCCGCGAAGGTGGTGCTGATGTCGCCGCAGGGCCGACCGTTCTCGCATGCAAAGGCGGTCGAGATGGCCGGCGGCGACAGCCGGCACGTGCTGGTCTGCGGCCGCTACGAGGCCATCGACGAGCGCGTGCTGGCCAGTCTGGTGGACGAGGAAATCAGCCTCGGCGATTTCGTGCTTTCGGGCGGCGAGATCGCGGCGATGGCCATCATCGATGCCTGCGTGCGACTGCTGCCGGGCGCGATGAACGACGCCGAATCGACCGCCCGCGACAGCTTCGCGGACGCATCGACCGGCGGCCTGCTGGACTGCCCGCACTACACGCGGCCGGAAAGCTGGCGCGACATGCCGGTGCCCGAGGTGCTGCTGTCCGGGCACCACGCCAACATCGCGCAATGGCGGCGGGAGCAATCGCTGCTCGCCACCGCGCGCAAGCGGCCCGATCTGATCGAACGGGCGCGCGCACTTGGACTGCTCAGTGCGCGCGACGAGAAGTACCTGAAGCAGTTGGAACAGTAGTTGTCAGCAACCCCATCCTCTGGCCGGCGAACACACAACCACACGCCGGATCACTGATGGTCCCTTGGAGAATGTCATGGCCGACATCATTCAGATCCTCGAGCAGGAAGAGATCGCGCGTCTCAACAAGTCGATCCCCGAATTCGCCCCCGGCGACACGGTGATCGTCAACGTCAACGTGGTCGAAGGCACGCGCAAGCGCGTCCAGGCCTACGAAGGCGTCGTGATCGCGCGCCGCAACCGCGGCCTCAACTCGAGCTTCATCGTCCGCAAGATCTCGTCGGGCGAAGGCGTCGAGCGCACCTTCCAGCTCTACTCGCCGCTGATCGCGTCGATCGAAGTCAAGCGCCGCGGCGACGTCCGTCGCGCCAAGCTGTACTACCTGCGCGATCGCTCGGGCAAGTCGGCGCGCATCAAGGAAAAGCTGCCGGCGAAGAAGGTCGCCAAGTAAGACCGGATCGCGGAGGGCGCTCCGGCGCCGTCCGCACCGTGCTGCGATGGCCAGACCACGCTTCGACCCCGAACACGCCCGCCTCGTCGAACCCGACGCGGCGGGCGTGCTCATTCCGGACGCGCGACTCGACGCTCCAGCGTTGCGCCGCTTCTTCACGCGCGCCGCTGGCGGCATCGATTCCATCGCTCGCGCGGCCAGTCCCGATCCGGTCGATTCCCGGCCGCTGCCGACCGCCACCGAACTCGCCGCGCTCACACCGGCCGCCGTGCTCGTCGGCCTTGTGCAAAGACCCGCCGGCCTGACGGTGCTGCTCACGCGGCGCACCGCCCATCTCAACGACCACGCGGGCCAGATCAGCTTTCCGGGTGGCCGCACCGATCCTGATGACGCCTCCCCCGTCGCAACCGCCCTGCGCGAGGCGCACGAGGAAGTCGGCCTCGCGCCGAGCGCCGTCGAGGTCATCGGTCGGCTGCCGCTGCATGACACTTCCACGGGCTTCATCGTCACGCCGGTCGTGGCGCTGGTCGAGCCGGTCGAGGCCTTCGCGCCCGAACCCTTCGAGGTCGCCGAGGTGTTCGAGACGCCGCTTGCTTTCCTCATGGACCCGCGCAACCACGAGCTGCGCGAAGTCGCCTGGAACGAAGGCGGCGTTGCCATGACCCGCCGCTTCCGCGCCATGCCCTGGCACAGCGACGGCGAGCGCTACTTCATCTGGGGCGCGACCGCAGCCATGCTCCACAGCCTGTACCGCCTGCTCGCCTCCGGGGCGGACTGAGCGTCGTCGCTAGAATCCCCCGACCGCCACCACTGCGTCCGCACATGACCTTCCTGTCCGTCGTCATCGCCTTGATCATCGAGCAGTTCAGGCCACTGCGATCCGACAACCTCGTGCACGGCGCCGTCCGCGCCGTGGTGCGCTGGATCGAGCAGTCGATGAATGCCGGTGACCGCCGTCATGGCGTGATCGGCTGGGTCGTGCTGGTGCTGCTGTTCGCGCTCGTGACCGGCTTTCTCTACTGGCTCGTCTGGCTCGCGGGGCCGGTGCCGCTGCTGCTGTTCCAGGTGCTGGTGCTCTACCTGACGCTCGGCTTCCGGCAGTTCAGCCACCCGTTCAGCCGCATCCAGGCCGCGCTCGAAGCCGGTCAGCTCGACGAGGCGCGGGCCGTCCTCACCGACTGGAAGCGCGAGACCGACCCCGAATTCTCGGCCGAGCGTCTGTCCGCCGGCGAGGTCGCGCGCGCCGCGCTGCTGCGTGCGCTCACGCTGGTGCATCGCCACGTGTTCGGCGTGTTCGTCTGGTACGTGCTGGCTGGACCGGTCGGCGCCGTGCTCTACCGCGTGACCGAGTCGGCCGCGCGCATCTGGCATCGGCCCGATACCGCCCGCTTCGGCGAGTTCGCGCGTGCCGCCTTCGCGGTGATCGACTGGCTGCCCGTGCGTCTGACCGCACTCGGCTTTGCGATCGTCGGCAACTTCGAGGATGCGATGTACGCGTGGCGCACCGGCGCCGCGCGCTGGGGTGACGAGAGCGGAGCGATCGTGCTTGCGGCCGGTGGTGGCGCAATGGGCCTGACCCTCGCGGGCGGTGCCGAGCATCCGGTCGTGCTCGAAAGCTCCGGTGCCGCCGACGCGAGCGAAGCCGATGTCGGCCTGAAACGCACCGTGCGCGCCGAGCATCTCAAGGCCGCCGTCGGTCTGGTATGGCGGGCGATGGTGCTCTGGCTGGTGCTGCTGCTGCTGTTCTCGATCGCGATGTGGGTCGCCTGAGTCGTCGTTCGTGCGCCATTCGGCGCGTTTGATCGATGCAATTAATTGTTTTGCGTTGACAAGCCTGAAATGCTCGGAGCAGCATTCGCCAATCGGCCACCGCGATCCATCGAATTATTGAATTGCGGGCGCGTTCGAATCGAACCGAGCCCTGTTGATTGAATTCCGGCAGTTCGCCGTCACTTCATGAAACGGCACCCGAATGACCGGCCAGCGTGTGCGGTCATTCGAGATCCCAGGCAAGTGAATCGTCTTCTGCGTATTCACGACTTGCCCGGTCCGTATTTTCCTTCCCGAGTTTCCTCCGGCAATTCCTGCCGAATCCTCCGACTTTCAGTTCCAAACCTCCGAAAGGTTCATGCATGAGCGACGCCATCCAGCATGTGTCCGATGCCAGCTTCGAAGCCGACGTGCTCAAGTCCGACACGCCCGTTCTGGTCGATTACTGGGCCGAATGGTGCGGCCCCTGCAAGATGATCGCCCCCATCCTCGAAGAGGTGGCCAAGGAGTACGGCGGCAAGCTGACCATCGCGAAGCTCAACGTCGATGACAACCAGGCCACGGCCGCCAAGTTCGGCATCCGCGGCATCCCGACGCTGATGCTGTTCAAGAACGGCGCGGTCGCGGCCACCAAGGTCGGCGCGCTGTCCAAGCAGCAGCTCACCGGTTTCCTCGAAGCCAACCTGTAATCCTTCTCAAATTCTCTCCCCGCGGGCGCCTCGCGCAGCCGGTTTCCACCGGCGCCACATCGCGAGTCCGGGCGCCCCACTTCCACCCCTCAATCGCTCGGCCCGGCCGAAGCTCCAGCAATGCATCTTTCCGACCTCAAGGCCCAACACGTATCCCAGCTGCTCGAATTGGCGAACCAGCTCGAGATCGACAACGCGAACCGCCTGCGCAAGCAGGAACTCATGTTCGCGATCCTCAAAAAGAAGGCGAAGCTCGGCGAACAGATCTTCGGAGATGGCGTGCTGGAAGTGCTGCCTGACGGTTTCGGCTTCCTGCGTTCGCCGGAAATGAGCTATCTGGCCAGCACCGACGACATCTACATCAGCCCGTCGCAGATCCGCCGCTTCAACCTGCATACCGGCGATTCGATCGAGGGCGAAGTGCGTACGCCGAAGGACGGCGAGCGCTATTTCGCGCTGGTGAAGGTTGACAAGGTCAACGGCGTCACTCCCGAACAGAACAAGCACAAGATCATGTTCGAGAACCTGACGCCGCTGTTCCCGGACGAGCCGCTGCGGCTCGAGCGGGACATGCGCGGGGAGGAGAACATCACCGGGCGGATCGTCGACATGATCGCGCCCATCGGGAAGGGCCAGCGCGGCCTGCTGGTCGCGAGCCCGAAGTCGGGCAAGACGGTGCTCATGCAGCACATCGCGCATGCGATCACCTCCAACCATCCCGAGGTCGTGCTGATCGTGCTGCTCATCGACGAGCGCCCGGAAGAAGTGACCGAGATGCAGCGCTCGGTGCGCGGCGAGGTCATTGCCTCCACCTTCGACGAACCCGCGACGCGTCACGTGCAGGTGGCCGAGATGGTCATCGAGAAGGCCAAGCGCCTGGTCGAGATGAAGAAGGACGTGGTCATTCTTCTTGACTCGATCACCCGGCTCGGCCGCGCCTACAACACCGTCGTGCCCACCTCGGGCAAGGTGCTCACGGGCGGTGTGGACGCGAATGCGCTGCAACGGCCGAAGCGCTTCTTCGGCGCGGCGCGCAACGTGGAGGAGGGCGGCTCGCTCACCATCATCGCGACGGCGCTGATCGAGACCGGCTCGCGCATGGACGACGTGATCTACGAGGAGTTCAAGGGCACGGGCAACATGGAAGTGCACCTCGAACGCCGCCTCGCCGAGAAGCGCGTCTACCCGGCGATCAACCTCAACAAGTCGGGCACCCGGCGCGAAGAGCTGCTGATCCCGAAGGAACTGCTGCAGAAGATCTGGGTGCTGCGCCGCCTCATCTACGACATGGACGAGATCCAGGCGATGGAGTTCATCCTCGGCAAGATGCGCGAGACCAAGAGCAATGCCGAGTTCTTCGACATGATGCGTCGCGGCGGCTGACGCCGCTGCGCGACCGGAATCACCCGCTATAATCGCTGGCTTTTCTTCCCGGGCACGTGGCTGGCGTCGAGTTAAACCCTTGATGCCTTACAGGGGAAGCGCGGCGGTCGGGTGATCGCAGGGCGCTTTCGGGCATCCGCCAGGCCGGCGACCCAACGCAAAAGGAACCGCCATGAAAGAAGGCATTCACCCCGAATACCGCGAAGTGATCTTCCAGGATCTGTCGATCGACTTCACGTTCAAAACCCGCTCCACCATCCAGTGCCGCGACAAGATCACCTGGACCGACGGCAAGGAATACCCGCTGTACAAGCTGGACGTGACCTCGGAATCGCATCCGTTCTACACCGGCAAGCAGAAGGTCATGGACACTGCCGGCCGTATCGACAAGTTCCGTCAGCGCTTCGGCAACCGCACCGGCAAGATCGGCGGCTGATCTCCAGCCCCGGTTATCCGGCCGGGCCGAGGCCCGCAGCAAAAAGGCAGCCTCGGCTGCCTTTTTGTTTTTCCGGCGCCAGTGCATGGCGCGCAACGTCGGTGCGGCATGCTCCGTCGCCGACCGACACTCCCTCGACATGATGGCCTCTCCGACCCCGCTACGCCTGACCGAAGCCGCCACGCGCAAGCTGCCGCGCTGGGCGCTCGCCGTGATGCTGCTCGTCTATGCGCTGCCCGGCCTGTTCGGCCGCGACCCGTGGCGCGCCGACGATGCGAGCGGCTTCGGCGTGATGCTGACGATGGCGCGCGGCACGGCCGCCGACTGGTGGATGCCCAACATCTTCGGCTCGGCCGTGCTCGGCGACGGGCCGCTTTTCTACTGGATCGGCGCGCTGTTCATCCGGCTGTTCGGCAGCATCGTGACCGCCGACGAGGCCGCGCGGATCGCGACGCTCGTCGCGGCGGCGGGCGGCGCGGCGGCGCTCTGGTACGGCGTCTATCTGCTCGGCCGCCGGCCGGATGCCCAACCTCAGGCGCTCGCCTTCGGCGGCCAGCCCGAGCCCAAGGCCTACGGCCGCGCGATCGCCGATGGCGGTCTGCTGCTCGTGCTCGCGACGCTCGGTCTGCTGGTGCGCGCGCATGAAAGCTCGCTGCCCATCGCCGGTTTTGCCTGCGCGAGCTTCGCGCTGTTCGGTCTCGCGCGTTCGCTCGACCGGCCGATCGCCGGCGCGCTCAGCTTCGGCGCGGCGGTCGGTGCGTCCGGCCTCACGCTCGGCTGGACGGCGGCGGCGATCTGGCCGTTCTGCGTGCTGTTCGCGAGCCTCATCTCGCCGCCGTTCCGCCGGCTCGGGCCGGTCTGGCACCTGATCGCCTGGGCGACGGCGGCGGCGCTGCTCGCCGTCTGGTTCTGGCCGCTGGCGACGATGTTCGGCGACGCGGGCCGCGCCCGGCTCGACGACTGGCTGGCCAATTCCCAAGCCGGTTTCTGGGCCGGGACGCTGCGCGTCTGGGCCTTCTACCCGCAGAACGCAGCCTGGTTCCTGTGGCCGCTTTGGCCTGTCGCGGCCTGGGCCGCCTGGGTCTGGCGCGCGCACTGGCGGCTGCCGCAATTCGGCTTGCCCACGGCGGGCATGCTGGCCGGACTGCTCTACATCGGTTGTGGCCGCACGCCGGGCGACATCCCGCTGCTGGTCGTGATGCCGGCGGTCGCGATGCTCGCGGCCTTCGGCCTGCCGATGCTCAGGCGCGGCGCGGCCAACCTCATCGACTGGTTTGCGCTGATCGTGTTCACGCTGTTCGGCCTGGCGCTGTGGTTCACCTGGATCACGACGCTGTCGGGTTGGCCAAGCCATTTCGCGCTCAGCCTCGCGCGACGCGCGCCGGGCTGGCAGAGCCGCTTCTCCTTCGCCGAGCTGCTGGTCGCGGCGGCGGTCTGCTACGGCTGGGTGCGGCTCGTGCTGTGGCGCGTGCGTGCCCAGCCCGAGGTGCTGTGGCGCAGCGCCGTGCTGTCGGCCGGTGGGCTGACGGTGTGCTGGTCGCTGTTCATGACCTTCCTGCTGCCCTACGTCGATTACGTGAAGACCTATCGCCACGTCTCGGCCGAGCTGCATGCACAGCTGCCGACCGATGCCTGCGTGCAGGCCGCGGAAGTCGGGCTGCCGCAACGCGCCTCGCTGGTGTACTTCGACGAATTGCGCATCGGCGGTGCCGATTGCGGCTGGCTGCTCACGCACGAGAACCGCAACGCGCCGGTCGCGGCGCCGCCGGCCGCGTCGTGGAAGGAAGTCTGGACCGGCCGCCGCCGCACCGATCCGACCGAGCGCTTCGTGCTCTATCGGCGCCTGCCGGGCAAGGCCGCGACCGCCGAGGGGGCCGATGTCGCAACCGGCCACGACGTTGCCTCGGCTATCGAGGACGCTGCTGCCCTGCGCGCACCGGCACCGGCCGGCGCGACCGATGCCGACGGCAAGGCCGACGCCCAGGCCAGGAGCGAAGCCGGCGGCATCAGCAACACCGGTGGCAAGACCGACACCGACGGCAAGCGCCAGCCAGTGGCATCGGCTCGCGGAGCTGATGCCGGCGCTGCGCCAGCCCACGCTGCCGCGGGCAAGCGGCATTGACCACTGTTCCGCCATCCTCCGGGAGTGGCCGCACCAAGGCGTCCTCCACCGCAATGCCCGCTACCGACGGATCCGACGGCCCCGCCACTGGCAGCCCCGCCGCAATCACCGCCGCGCCGCACTGGCGCGCCATCGCTCGCCTCGCCTGGCCGACCGCCGTCGGCCAGCTCGCGACGATGAGCTTCGCGACGCTGGATACCGCGATGGTGGCGCGCGCGCCGGGCCACGAACTCGCCGCGCTCGCCGTCGGCAACGCGGCCTACATCAGTATCTTCGTCGGCCTCATGGGCGTGCTGCTCGCGATCGGGCCGATCGCGGGCCAGCTGGTTGGCGCGGGCCGCCATCGCGACGCGGGCGGCGAGTTCCGTCAGGCGCTGTGGCTCGCGGCGCTGCTGTCGGCCATCGGCTCGACCGCGCTGCTGTTTCCCGAACCGTGGATCGCCTTCGCCAAGCCTGATCCGGCCCTCGCGCCGCAGATCGAGGCGCAACTGCGCTGGCTGGCTTTCGCGCTGCCCGCCGGGCTGGTGTTCGCGGTCTGGCGTGCCTTTGCCAATGCGCTCGCGGCGCCGCGCCTGCCGATGACGGTGCAGCTCGTCGCGCTGCTGGCGCTCAAGCTGCCGCTGAACGCGCTGTTCATCCAGGGCGCTTCGCTCGGTCCGCTGACGGTACCGGCCATGGGCGCGCCCGGCTGCGCGGTGGCGACGGCCGTCTGCTACTGGTGCCAGTGCGCTGCGGCCTGGATCGCGCTGCGCCGCTCGCGCAGCCTGCGCGCCTGCGCCGTGCTCGGCCGGGGCTGGGAATGGCCTCGTCCCGCCGCGCTCGGGCGGCTGCTCAGGCTCGGCGTGCCGATGGGCGCGTCCATCCTGGTCGAGGTAACGGGCTTCACCTTCATGGCGCTGTTCATCTCGCGCTTCGGCGCGGTCGAGGTGTCGGGCCACCAGATCGTCGCCAACCTCGGCGCGCTGATGTTCCTCGTGCCGTTCTCGATCGGCAGCGCGACCACCACGCTCGTGGCCCAGTCGATCGGCGCCGGCCGGCAGCGACTGGCGCGCGCGGTGGCGCGCACGGGCATGCGCATCGGCCTGGGCGGCGGGCTGTGCGTGGGGCTGTCGGTGTTCGTGCTGCGCGGGCCGATCGTCGGGCTCTACACGCGGGAGGCCGAGGTGGCGACGGCCGCGCTCGCGCTGCTGCCGATCACGGCGGTCTTCCATGTGGGCGACGCCGCGCAGGCGACGGTCGCGGCGGTGCTGCGCGCGCACAAGATTGCAACCGCGCCGATGCTGGTGAACCTGTTCGCCGTCTGGGGCATCGGCATCGGGCTGGGCGCCTTGCTGGCCTTCGATCCGGCCGGCTGGTTCGCGCCGGCGCTGCATGGCGCGACCGGCTTCTGGCTCGCGGCGGCGGCCGGGCTGTATGCCACGGCGGTGCTGCTGCGCTGGCTGCTCGCGTCGGCATGGCGGCGCGGTGCGCCGCAAGCTGGCGTCAGCTGAGCGCGAGTCTGGCGGCGGCGTGCCCGAAGCGGAGCGCGTGCCGCCAGCCCGGCGCGATCACAGCGACAGGAAGTGCTGGCGGTAGTGCTTGAGTTCCTCGATCGACTCGCGGATGTCGGCCAGCGCGGTGTGCGCCTGAGCCTTCCTGAAGCCTTCCACCACGCCCGGCTTCCAGCGCCGCGCCAGCTCCTTGAGCGTGCTGACGTCGATGTTGCGGTAGTGGAAGTAGGCCTCCAGCTTGGGCAGCCAGCGCGCCATGAAGCGGCGGTCCTGGCAGATCGTGTTGCCGCACATCGGGCTCTTCGACTTCGGTACCCAGGTACGCATGAAGTCGAGCAGGATCGCCTGCGCCTGTTCCTCGTCGATGGTCGAGGCCTTGACCTTGTCGATCAGGCCCGAGCGGCCGTGCGTGCCCTTGTTCCAGGCGTCCATCGCGTCGAGCTGGGCGTCGCTCTGATGCAGCACGATCACCGGGCCTTCGGCCAGCACGTTGAGATGGGCGTCGGTGACGATGATGGCGATCTCGAGCACGCGGTCGGTGTCGGGCGACAGGCCGGTCATTTCCATGTCCACCCAGACGAGGTTGTCGTCATGGCGGCCGGTGACGGGCGTGGCGGGAGCGGCGGTCGTGGTCATGAGGGGTGGTTCTCGCGATTCGTTGGGGCCGGAGGCCGACGCCGCGCGCGGGCGGCGAGGCTGAAATGCAGACGGCCGACCATCACGGGAACGGCCGGCCGTCGGGGGCGGCGGATTGTCGCACGCGACCCGCGCGGCAATCGGCGGATCAGTCGGTGCCGGACCGGCCATCCCGCTCGGTGATGGCCCGCGGGCGCCGGGCAGCGCGGCGGGCCGGCGCATCGCGCGGACCGCAGGCGTCGCGCCGTGCCGGGCTCAGAACTTCACGGTCACGCCGGCGGTCAGCAGGCTGTCGGTCTTGCTCACGCCGGCGGTCACGTCGCCGTTGTACTTCCACAGGTAGCTGACCTGGAGCGCGAGCGGGCCGACCAGCTTGCTGGTCACGCTGCTCTGGAAGATGGCACGCCGGGCGTTTTCGCCGAAGCCCGGGTAGTAGGCCAGGCTCTGCTTGAACACGGCGTTCTCGGACAGGTTGTAGGTCCAGTCGTTGCCGAGCAGCAGGTCGGCACCCTTGCGGTCCTCGGCCACGATGTTGTTCTGGATCGTGTAGGCGACACCGGCGTAGAAGTTGAGCAGGTTGCCCTGTTCGTTGATGACGCGCCGGCCGAAGCCGCCACCGTAGCTCTGCAGCAGCGTGAGGTCGGCCAGCGGATCGCGCTGCAGGTCGGCGCTCAGGAAGGCGAAGGTGTTGCGGTTCAGGTTCTCTTCGTAGCGGCCGCTGAGCAGGGCGTTGTTGGCGGTACGGGCGCCCTCGGTGCTGGAGCGCACCGCGTTGGCCTTGATGATGATGCGATCGACCTGCGTGCTCTTCTGCGCGTCGCCATTGGCGGTGAGCGTGGTCGAATCGTTGTTGCCGCGCGAGACCGTGGCACCGAGACCGACGGTGCCGGTCCACTTGTCCTGCTCCTGCCAGCCCCAGCTTTCGGTGGGCAGGGCGAGGGTTGGCGAACTCTGCGCAAAGGCCGCGGGCGCGAAGGCGCAGGCGGCAAGGGTGACAAGGCGTGCCGCGTCTTGCGCGCCGGGAATGCGATGGGTCTTGTTCTGCATTGGAAATGAACCTTTCGACGGGATGGCGGAGGAGGTGCCGCCGGCTCGGCCGGCGTTATCCCATGGGCAGGGCGGCCATTCCAAGGGCTTTGCGTAAAGTAACGGCGCCCCGGACCTTGTCACCGGGGCGGCTTTCGAGAGGTTTTCGATGCTGTCGGATTGGTTTCACACCCAGGCGCCGCTGCTGCTGGCGGCGGCCTTTTCGTTGTGCCTGCTGCTGTCCTTCGGGCTGCGGCAATGGCTCGCGTTGCGGCAGATCCGCCATGTCGCGCGGCATGCGGCCGAGGTGCCGGCGCAGTTCGCGGGGCGCGTGTCGGCCGAGGCGCATCGCAAGGCGGCGGGCTACACGATCGCGCGGGTGCAGCTCGGCATGCTCGACCGCGTGATCGGCGCGGCGCTGCTGCTGGGCTTCACGCTGCTGGGCGGCATCGGCGCGCTGCACGGCTGGCTGCTCGGGCTGATGGGCGCGGGGCTGTGGCAGCAGCTCGCGCTGGTGGGCGCGGTGCTCGCGATCAGCTCGCTGACCGATCTGCCGCTCGCGTGGTACCGGCAGTTCCGGCTGGAGGCGCGCTTCGGCTTCAACCGCATGACGCTCGGCCTGTGGCTGGCCGACATGGTCAAGGGCACGCTCGTGGGCCTGGTGCTGGGCGGGCCGCTGCTGGCAGCGCTGCTGTGGCTGATGGACGCGGCCGGCGAGCGCTGGTGGCTCTGGGCCTGGGCGCTGTGGAGCGGCTTCAACCTGCTGCTGCTCGTCATCTTTCCGACGGTGATCGCGCCGCTGTTCAACAAGTTCGAACCGCTGAATGACGAGGCGCTGCGCAGCCGCATCGAGGCGCTGATGGCGCGCTGCGGCTTCGCGAGCAAGGGCCTGTTCGTGATGGACGGCAGCCGGCGCTCCAGCCACGGCAATGCCTACTTCACGGGCTTCGGCAAGGCGCGGCGCATCGTGTTCTTCGACACGCTCATCGAGCGGCTGGCGCCGGTCGAGATCGAGGCGGTGCTGGCGCACGAGCTGGGGCATTTCAAGCTGAAGCACGTCACGCGCCGCATGCTCGCGAGCTTCGCGATCTCGCTCGGCGTGTTCGCGCTGCTGGGCTGGCTCGCGGGCAAGGTCTGGTTCTACGTCGGGCTCGGCGTCACGCCGATGCTCGACAGCTCGAACGCGGCGCTTGCGCTGCTGCTCTTCTTTCTCGCGATGCCGGTGTTCGGCTTCGCCTTCGGGCCGGTGGCGAGCTGGCTGTCGCGCCGCGACGAGTTCGCGGCCGATGCCTTCGCCGCCCGCCAGTCCGATGCCAACGCGCTCGTCAGCGCCCTCGTCAAGCTCTATGAAGACAACGCCTCCACGCTCACGCCCGACCCGCTCTATTCCGCCTGGCACGACAGCCATCCGCCCGCGCCGCTGCGCATCGCAAGGCTCGGGCAGCTCGCGGGGCAAGGCGCTTGAAGCTGCCGGCGACGTGGCGCTGCGCCGGTGCTGCAAGGGTTTGCAGCCGAGGGCAGCGCGCATGACGCGCGCTGACAGCGGAACGGGCATGAAGCGTGCGGGCAGCGCGCTGCACATGACGCGGGTGAACGCATGAAGCGCGGCCGCGAGATCGCCGCCGCCAACCGCGCCGCGCGCGGCCGCCGCACCGAAACCGCCGGCGATGGCAGCCTCGAAGGCGAGGTCATCGCCGCCTACGGCCGGCACTACCGCGTGCGCGTCGCGGGTGCCGACTGGCACTGCCTCACGCGCGGCAAGAAGAGCGAGGCCGCCTGCGGCGACCGCGTGCGCGTCACGCCCCAGGGCGCGATCGACGACGTGCCCCAGGGCGTGGTGGAGGAGGTGCGCGAGCGCCGCAACCTCGTCTACCGCTCCGACCAGTTCCGCCAGAAGCTGCTCGCGGCCAACGTCGATCGCATCGTGATCGTCGTGGCCGCCGAGCCGACGTTTTCCGACGACCTGCTGTCGCGCGCGCTGGTCGCGGCCGAGAGCATCGACGTGCCGGCGCTGATCGTGTTCAACAAGGTCGAGCTGGCGTCCGCGCCGGTGGCGCGCGAACGGCTCGCGAGCTATGCGCGCATCGGCGCCGAGATCGTCGAGGTGTCGCTCAAGGCCGATCCGCAGACGGCGCTGGCGCGGCTGCTGCCGCTGCTGGCCGGGCCGGCGGCGGGCGAGGCTCCTGCCGATGCCGATTCCTCCGATGCCGATTCCTCCGGTGCCGAGCCGTCGGCCGTCGGAGTCGCCGCACGTTCGGCCGACACATCTCCGCCGTCGCCCGCTCCGACCAACCTCGTGCTCGGCCAGTCCGGCATGGGCAAGTCAACGCTCGTCAACCTGCTCATCCCCGGCGCCGCCGCCGCCACGCAGGAAATCTCGGAGCGGCTCGATTCCGGCAAGCACACGACCACCTTCGCCCAGCTGCACGAAGCCGTGCTGCCCGATGGCCAGGCGCTGCGCATCGTCGATTCGCCGGGCTTCCAGGAATTCGGCCTCGCCCACCTGACGGCCGAGCAGATCCAGGACGCCTTCCCCGAGTTCCGCGCCCATCTGGGCGGCTGCCGCTTCTACAACTGCCGGCATCTGGAAGAGCCGGGCTGCGCGGTGCTCGGCGCGCTGGCCGGCGGTGACATCACGCCGCGCCGGCATGCGCTGTACCGTCAGCTGCTGTCGGATGCCGGGCTGCTCTGACGCAGCCTGCAAGCCTTTGCAACGCACACCGCCGCCGGGCCGGCCGCCCGGCGCCATTTCCCGAGGAGAAACGCCATGGCCATGGACGTCGTCGATTACGAGATCAAGGGCAACGAGATGCAGTTCGTCGAGGTCGAGCTCGACCCCGGCGAGGCGGCGATCGGCGAGGCCGGTTCCATGATGTTCATGGAGGCCGGCATCGCGATGGACACGGTGTTCGGCGACGGCAGCAACCAGGGCGGCGGCGGGCTGTTCGGCAAGCTGCTCGGCGCGGGCAAGCGGCTGGTGACGGGCGAATCGCTGTTCACGACCGTCTACACCAACCAGGGCAGCGGCAAGCGCCGCGTGGCTTTCGCCGCGCCTTACCCCGGCAAGATCATCCCGATGGACCTGAGCCTGCTGGGCGGCACGCTCATCTGCCAGAAGGACGCCTTCCTGTGCGCGGCGCGCGGCGTGGCGCTCGGCATCGCGTTCCAGCAGCGGCTGAGCACCGGCTTCTTCGGCGGCGAGGGTTTCATCATGCAAAGGCTCGACGGCGACGGCCTGGCCTTCGTGCATGCCTGCGGCACGATCGAGCGCCGCACGTTGCGTGCCGGCGAGACGCTCATGGTCGATACCGGCTGCGTGGTTGCCTATACGCCGAGCACCGATTTCGAGGTGCAGTACGTCGGCAAGATCAAGACGGCGCTGTTCGGCGGCGAGGGGCTGTTCCTCGCCAAGCTCACCGGCCCCGGCACGGTGTGGCTGCAAAGCCTGCCGTTCTCGCGGCTCGCCTCGCGCGTGTTCGCGGCCGCGCCCCAGCGTGGCGGCAGCCGCGAGGAAGGCTCGATGCTGCCGGGCTTCGCGGCCGGCGGGCTGCTGGGCGGGCTGTTCGGCGGCGACAGCGACGATTGAGCGCCGGCGGCGCCCGGCCGGTGATGCCGGGCACCTGCTTGCCCGCCCGGTGCGGGCGCGCGGTGCACGGCCGCCCAGCCGGTGGCGGCCGGCTGCTCAGCCCGCCGCGTCCGGCCGCTCAACGCGCCGCGTTCGCCGCAAGGAAGTCCGCGAGCATCGTCCTCAGCGCCGCATGCGCGGCCGGTGCGAAGGCCAGCGCCTGTTCGCGCAGCTTCGCGATCGGCATGCCGACGCCGGCCAGTTCGCCCACGTGCGCGACATACCAGCGCTCCAGCCCGGCCGGGCTGCCCTCGATGTGGAATTGCAGCGCCAGCCCGTGGCTCCCGAACGCGAAGGCCTGATGCGGATACTGGTCGCTGCCCGCGAGCAGCGTCGCGCCTTCGGGCAGGTCGAAGGTGTCGCCGTGCCAGTGCAGCACCGGCACCTCGCCCGCGAGGCCGCGCAACGGCGAATCGGCGCCGGCGGCGGTAAGCGCGAGCGGCTTCCAGCCGAGCTCCTTGCCGTTCGTGCCCGCATACACGCGCGCGCCGAGCGCCGCCGCCATCACCTGCGAGCCGAGACAGATGCCGAGCGTCGGACGGCCGGCCAGCAGCCGTTCGCGCACGACGGCGATCTCGTCGACGAGGAAGGGGAAGTCGGCGGCCTCGTACACGCCGATCGGCCCGCCCAGCACGACGAGCAGGTCGACGTCACGCGCGCGTTCGGCGAAGTCGGGGCGCACCGGAATCTCGACCATCTCGATGTCGTAGCCGGCATCGGCCAGCAGCGGGCCGATGGCGTCGAGATCCTCGAAGGAGACATGGCAGAGCGCGACGGCGCGGCGGCGGGGAAGGGGGGCGGTCATCTTGGCGGTGTCGAAGGTGGATCGGGCGCCAGACGATAACGGCGGCGTTCCATCACGTCGCGACCGCTTGCGCACGCAGCCACGGGGCCAATGATCTGGCGGCGAGCCATGTTGCCTGCCTGACCGCGCATGGCAGACGCAAGCGGCGGCGCGGCTGCGCTCGCAGCGGCAATCCGTCAGCCGCGCATCGCCACCGGGGCACCCGCCGTCAGACCTGTCGGACGCATCGGCACCGGACTGCCGCCGCGCCGACATGCGCTCGGCAATCCGGCCCGCCGCGCTGCGGTGCAGCGTTTCCCACACTTGGTTCCCGTGAGCTGCCGAGCCATCGGCAGCGGGCGCCGGGATGTTCCCGCGCCCCTTCTTCGGAGATCCAGCATGAGCACGACCGACATCGACAAGGCCACGTCCGAGACCCGGCAAGCGGCGACCGACACCCTCGACGCCACCGCGAACCAGACGGGTCAGGCGATGGATGCCGCCAGCCAACTCGCCGACCAGGCTGCGGATCAGGGCCGTGACAGCATCGAGGCGAATGCGAACGTCATCGGGCAGGCGATGGCCGAGACGATCGAAAGCGCGGTCGTCGCCGGCCAGGTGATGGCGGCGAGCATGGGCGCGGCGGTGATCGGCGCCGCGACCGCCGCCGTCGAGGGAATGGCCGCCCAGGGCGAGCAGATGCGGCAGGCGACAAGCCAGTTGCAGGCTGCGGGCGGCGCCGCTGCCGGCAGCGAAGGATCCGACGAGCAGGAGCAGCAGGCCGCCGACGACGTTGATTCCGACGAACCCGAAGCCTCCGATGCCGACGCTCCCCAGGCCTCCGACACCGACAACGAGGAGGACGACGAGGAGCAGGCCGGCACCGAACTCGCCGAGGGCATGGCGCAGGCCGGCCGCGAACGCGACCCGTCAGCCGGCTGACCTTCCGGGATGGCGGGTTGACGGGCGGCTACCGGGCTGACTGACCAACAGGCAGGTCTCCCCACCCACCGGGCTTCAGCCAAAGCGGTAGCCCGAGATCCGCCAGCCCATCGCCAAGTCGTCAAAGGTGCGGCGGCCAGGCTCGTCCGGTGCCGCTCCCGCGACGACCATCAGCGGAATCAGATGCTCCTCGCGCGGATGCGCGAAACGGGCATGCGGCGCGCTTTCCCAGTCGGTGAGGCGCGTATCGCGTTCGGCCGGCTCGGCCTCGACGGCGGCGGTCAGCCACTGATCGAACTCTTCGGTGCCGGGCACCGCGCGGCCCGGCGCGCTGCCGCGCATCCTCAGGTTGTGAAAGCTCATGCCGCTGCCGACGATGAGCACGCCCTCGTCGCGCAGCGGCGCCAGCGCGCGACCGATTCGCAGATGCAGCGCCGGATCGAGGCTGCGGTGCAGCGACAGTTGCAGCACCGGGATGTCAGCCTCGGGCGTCACCAGCAGGAAGGGGATGAACACCCCGTGGTCATAGCCGCGTTCCGGATCGACATGCGCCGGCAGCCCCGCCTCGTTGAGCAATCCCGAAACGCGCGCAGCCAGGGCTGGATCACCGCTCGCCGGAAACTGAAGCCGGTAGGTGTGTTCCGGAAAGCCGTAGTAGTCGTAGATCAGCTCGGGCTTCGCCGCGCCCGTCAGCGCGAGTTCCTGCGTCTCCCAGTGGCCTGAGACGACGAGGATCGCCTTGGGCCGTTCCGGCAGCGTCGCGACGAGGCCGCGCAGCCAGGCTGCGAGCTTGTCCCAGGCGTGCGGATCGCCCGGCCAGTCCATGAAGAAGCACGGCCCGCCGCCGTGCGGGATGTAGTACGTGGGCTGGCGCGAGGGGAAGGACATGATTTGCTCCTAACTAGAACTAAATTTGCATGCTACGGGAGCCGGCGAATAAATGGCCGTCCGGACTCGCATTTGAGGGAACCGGATGTAACGGCGGATGGAAGGAGCAGGCCGATGGACGGTGCGGATTCGGCATTCAAGCCGCGTCCGCAGGCGTTATCGGCGGCCAGGTCCGCGACCTCGGCTACAATTGTCAGCGGTGGGCCCCCTCGCATTGGAGCGTCGTGAACCTGGTCAGGTCGGGAACGAAGCAGCCACAGCGATTTCCTTCAAGTGCCGAGGACAAGGCTCACCACCCTTCTTCCAGTTCCGCTCCCCCCGCAGTTCCGCCGCGCCGCCGCAGTTCCTCCGGTCGCAAATCCTCCCGTACCGCATGAGCTACCTCGTCCTGGCCCGCAAGTACCGTTCGCGCAATTTCGCGGAGGTCGTCGGCCAGGAGCATGTGGTGCGCGCGCTGCGCCATGCGCTGGAGCAGAAGCGGCTGCATCACGCCTGGTTGTTCACCGGCACGCGCGGCGTCGGCAAGACGACGCTCTCGCGCATCCTCGCCAAGGCGCTCAACTGCGTCGGCGCCGACGGCCAGGGCGACATCACGCCCGAGCCCTGCGGTGTGTGCGAGGCCTGCCGCGCGATCGACGCCGGCCGCTTCGTCGATTACGTCGAGATGGACGCGGCGAGCAACCGCGGTGTCGAGGAGATGACCGCGCTGCTGGAGCGCTCGGTGTACGCGCCGACGAATGCGCGCTTCAAGGTCTTCATGATCGACGAAGTGCACATGCTCTCGAACCACGCCTTCAACGCGATGCTGAAGACGCTCGAAGAGCCGCCCGCGCACCTCAAGTTCATCCTCGCCACGACCGATCCGCAGAAGGTGCCGGTCACGGTGCTGTCGCGCTGCCTCCAGTTCAACCTCAAGCAGATGCCGCCGGGGCACATCGTCGAGCACCTCGGCAATGTGCTGGGCGCCGAGGGCATTCCCTTCGAGCCGAACGCATTGCGGCTGCTGTCGCAGGCGGCGCACGGCTCGATGCGCGACGCGCTGTCGCTCACCGACCAGGCCATCGCCTATTCGGCCGGGCCGGTGGCCGAGGCGACGGTGCGCGCGATGCTCGGTGCGATCGACACCGGCTACCTCGTGCGCATCGCCGACGCGCTGCTGGCCGAGGACGGCGCGACGCTGATGGCGATCGTGGCCGAGATGGCCGAGCGCTCGGTCGGCTACGCGGGTGCCTTGCAGGAGCTGGCGCTGCTGTTCCAGCGCGTCGCGCTCGTGCGCATGGTGCCGGCGGCGCTGCCCGACGATCTGCCCGAGGTGGACGACATCCGCCGGCTCGCGGCGGCCTTCGATCCGCAGGAAGCCCAGCTGCATTACGACATCGCCATCCGAGGCCGGCGCGACCTGCCGCTTGCGCCCGACGAACGCGCCGGCTTCGAGATGACGCTGCTGCGCATGCTCGCCTTCCGGCCCGCGCGCTCGGGCGAGACGGTGACGGTATCGGGCGGTGGATCGGCGCCGGTCGCGCCGCCGCCGTCGCGGCCCGCCGCGCTGGTGGCGCCGTCACCCGCCTCGACGACCGTGGCGCGTGTCGCGGTACCGAAGCCGGCGCCCATGCCCGCCATCGCGCCGGCGCCGGTCGGTTCGACATCTCCGGATGCACGGACCGGTCGGGTCGCGCCGGCAGCGGTCGAGGCGGCAGCGGTCGAGGCGGCGCCGGCGAAGCTGCCGGCCGAGCCGATCGCTCCCGAAGCCATGCCGGCTTCCGAGGCATCGGCGTCGGCTGCCGCACCGGCCGACGCCGGCATCCCCTTCGATCCGCCCTACGTCGCACGCGCGACGGTGACGCCCGCCGCTGCCAGCCCGGCGACGGTTCCGCAGCAGCGCGTGCCAGCCCCGTCGGTCGATGACCGTCCCGCGCCGGCCGACATCGCCGCGCCGATGTCCGCGCTCGGCCGAGGTCTGCCGGCACGCGATGCCGACGGCGAAGGCTGGTCCGCCCCCCGTCCGGCGAGCGGCAATGCGAAGGCCGTGCTCGACCTGCTCAAGGGGCGCGGCAGCGGCGCCGCCATCCGTCGCCCCGCGCCTGCACCGGCTCAGGCTCAGGCGGCGTCCGCTCCGTCTGACGCCGTGCCCGCGCTCCCGGCCGCGCAACCGCGTCCGACACAGGGCGCCGTGCCCGGCACCGTCGCCCAGCCCGCCGACCTTCCGTCCTATGACGAGGACGATCCCGGCTACGACGACAGCTGCGACACCAGCTCCGCGGACGCCGGCTACCTGCCCGACATCGACCCGTCCGACTACGCCGACTGGCCCGACGACGGCGCCGCCGCCCGTGGTGCCACGCGCGGCAACGGCGCGTTCGGCGAGCGCGCTGGCGGCCAGACCGGCTGGACCGCATCCGCCGGCCAGCGCCGCCCCCCGCGCGCGCCGTCCCCAGCCGTCGCTGCGCTGCTCGCCATCGACGACTGGCCCAGCTACGCCAGCGAACTCGACCTCAAGGGCCTGCCGCGCGAACTCGCGCGCCAGACGGAACTCGTCACCATCGAGGGCGACACGCTGCGGCTGCGCGTGGAAAATCCCGCGCTCGGCGAGGCGGCCATCGCCAACCGGCTCGTCGCGGCGCTGCGCGAGCGCTCGGGCAAGCCGGTCAGGCTCGTGATCGAGACCGGCCCCGTCACCGACAGCGCCGGCCTGCGCCGCATCGCCGCCAACGCCGAACGCCAGCGCGAGGCCGAGGACGGCTTCCTGAACGACCCGTTCGTCAAGACACTGCTGGAGCACGGCGCGACCATCGTGCCCGGCTCGATCAAACCCCTGGAGGATTCGCGATGATGAAGAACCAACTCGGCCAGCTCATGAAGCAGGCCCAGGCGATGCAGGACAACATGAAGAAGATGCAGGACCAGCTCGCCGACATCGAGGTCGAGGGGCAGTCCGGCGCCGGCATGGTCAAGGTCGTCGCCACCTGCAAGAACCAGATCCGCCGCATCACGATCGACCCGAGCCTCGTCGGCGAAGACCGCGACATGCTCGAAGACCTGGTCACCGCCGCCGTCAACGACGCGCTGCGCAAGGCCGAAGCCACCGCCTCCGAAAAGATGGCGGGCCTCACCGCCGGCCTGCCGCTGCCCCCGGGCTTCAAGCTGCCGTTCTGATCGCCGGCCAGTGCGCACGCCACGGTCGAGCATGAGCGTCCGCCGTCAGCTTCGCGGCCACCGCGCGCCGCGCCCGCGGGCATGAAGGCCGACGGCCTGTCGTCGCCCGCGCTGTCGGCGCTGATCGAGGCGCTGCGCGCGCTGCCGGGCGTCGGCCCCAAGTCGGCCCAGCGCATGGCCCATCACCTGCTCCAGCACGACCACGACGGCGCCGAGCGCCTCGCGCGCAGCCTCGACACCGCGCTCGCCACGGTGCGCCATTGCGCGCTCTGCCACACCTTCACCGAAGACGAGATCTGCGAGACCTGTGCCGCGCCCGACCGCGACCGGAGCCAGCTCTGCATCGTCGAATCCCCCGCCGACCAGTCGGCGATCGAGCAGACCCGCAGCTACAAGGGCCAGTACTTCGTGCTGCTGGGCCGGCTCAGTCCGCTCGACGGCATCGGCCCCAATGACCTGCAACTCGCCCAGCTCATCGAGCGCGCCACCGACGGCGAGGTGAAGGAGGTGGTCATCGCCACCAGCTTCACCAACGAGGGCGAGGCGACCGCGCATTACATCGGCGCGCTCATCAAGGCGCGCGCGAAGGACAAGGGCATCGAGCTGAAGGTGTCGCGGCTCGCGCGTGGTGTGCCGGTCGGCGCCGAACTGGAGTACGTCGATCTCGGCACGATCGCCCAGGCGCTGGTGGACCGGCGCTGATCCGATGCCGGCCCGCTCGCCCCACGGCAGCTTTGCGCGCTTCGTGCAGGCGCGCCGGCTGGGGCGGCACTTCGGCGGGTATCTGCCGCTGTCGCTGTCGATGGTCGGGCACTGGCTCGGGCGCGACGGCGCGCGTGAACCCGATGCCGCCGATTCCACCGGTGCCGAACGCCTCGCCACCGCCGCGCTGTCGCCCGACCGGCTGCTCGCCAGCCTCGGCAGCCGCGCCGACGGACTGACCGACGCCGAGGCCGCCGCGATCCGCGCGCGCTGCGGCGCCAACCTTGTCGAGCACGAGCCGCCGCTGCCGGCCTGGCGCCATCTGTGGCAGTGCTACCGCAATCCCTTCAACCTGCTGCTGAGCGCGCTCGCGGCGCTGTCCTGGCTGACGGACGACCTGCGCGCCACGCTCGTGATGGCGGCGATGGTGCTGCTGTCGGTCGGCATCCGCTTCGTGCAGGAAGGCCGCAGCCAGCGCGCGGCGGATGCGCTCAAGGAGCTGGTCGGCAATCGCGCGGCGGTGCTGCGGCGGGGGGCGGGCGCCGGCGGTGCTGACGGTGCGGCCGGTGCAATCAACGTGGCTGGCACGACCAGCGCTTCGCTGCAGCGCGTCGAGCTGCCGATCCGCGACCTCGTGCCGGGCGACATCCTCGTGCTCGCCGCCGGCGACATGGTCCCGGCGGACGCGCGTCTGCTCGCGTCGAAGGACCTGTTCGTGAGCCAGGCGGCGATGACGGGCGAGTCGCTGCCGGTGGAGAAGTTCGCGCAGGGCGGGGCGGTCGTGCCCGCCTCCGCGCTCGACAGCCCCGCCCTCGTCTTCATGGGCAGCAACATCGTCAGCGGCACCGCGACGGCGGTGGTCGTGGCGACCGGTCGGCGCACGCTGTTCGGCCAGCTCGCGCACAGCGCCGGCGCTGCGCGACGCGAGCCGACGGCCTTCGAGACCGGCGTCAACCGCACGAGCTGGCTGCTCATCCGCTTCGCGGCGGTGATGGTGCCGCTGGTGTTCGTCATCAACGGCTGGCTGCACCGCGACTGGCTCCAGGCGCTGCTGTTCGCGGTGTCGGTCGCGGTCGGCCTCACGCCCGAGATGCTGCCGATGATCGTCACCGCCACGCTCGCGCGCGGCGCGGTGACGATGGCGCGCCGCAAGGTGGTGGTGAAGCGGCTCGACGCGATCCAGAACTTCGGCGCGATGGATGTGCTGTGCACCGACAAGACCGGCACGCTTACCCAGGACCGCATCGTGCTGGAGCGGCATGTGGACGCGCTCGGCCAGCCCGACGCGGCGGTGCTGGAGATGGCCTATCTCAACAGCCATTTCCAGACCGGCCTGCGCAACCTGCTCGACGTGGCCGTGCTCGACCATGTGGACGTGGGCGAGCGCCTGCGGCTCGACGCCGACTACCGCAAGGTGGACGAGATCCCCTTCGATTTCGAGCGCCGCCGCATGAGCGTGGTCGTGGCCGAGCGCGAGCATCACCACGAGCTGATCTGCAAGGGCGCGCTCGACGAGGTGCTCGCGCTGTGCACGCGCGTGCATACCCGCGACGGCGATCTGGCGCTCGAAGCGTCGGCCGATGCACCGTCCGCCGGCCCTCGCGCCGATGCGCCGCCGGCCGACGCGTCCGCCACCGCGCCCGCCACCGCCCTGCGCGCCCGCATCCGCGCCGTCGCCGACGCGCTCAACGAGGACGGCCTGCGCGTCGTCGCCGTCGCGATGAAGGAAGTCCCGCCCGACAAGGAGGTGTACGGCGTCGCCGACGAGGCCGACCTCACGCTCGTCGGCTTCATCGCCTTCCTCGATCCGCCCAAGGACAGCGCCGCGCCGGCGCTGCGCGCGCTCGCCGCGAGCGGCATCACCGTCAAGGTGCTGACCGGCGACAACGCCGTCGTCGCGCGCAAGGTCTGCCGCGACGTGGGGCTGGCCGTGCGCGGCACGCTGCTCGGCCCGGAAGCCGAGGCGCTCGACGACGCGGCGCTCGCGCGGGCGGTGGAGGAGAACACGCTGTTCGCGCGCCTCGCGCCAGCGCACAAGGAGCGCATCGTCCGCGCGCTGCGCGGCAACGGGCATGTGGTCGGCTTCATGGGCGACGGCATCAACGACGCGCCGGCCATCCACGCGGCCGACATCGGCATCTCGGTCGATACCGCCGTGGACATCGCCAAGGAGGCGGCCGACATCATCCTGCTGGAGCGCAGCCTGCTCGTGCTCCAGGAGGGCGTGGTCGAGGGCCGGCGGGTGTTCGCCAACATGCTCAAGTACCTGCGCATGACGGCCAGTTCCAACTTCGGAAACGTGCTGTCGGTGCTCGCGGCGAGCGCGCTGCTGCCCTTCCTGCCGATGCTGCCGATCCAGCTCCTGACGCAGAACCTGCTCTACGACTTCGCGCAGACCGCCATCCCCTTCGACCGCGTGGACGCCGACCAGACCGCCACGCCGCAGCGCTGGGACGCGGGCGACCTCGGCCGCTTCATGCTGCGCTTCGGGCCGGTCAGCTCGGTATTCGACCTCGCCACCTTCGCGCTCATTTGGTGGGTGATCGGCGCCGGCATGGACCGCGCGTCGGACGGTTTCGCGACGCTGTTCCGCTCGGGCTGGTTCGTCGAGGGGCTGCTGTCGCAGGTGCTGATCGTGCATTGCATCCGCACGCGCGCGCTGCCCTTCGTCGAAAGCCGCGCGGCGCCGGCGCTGATCGGCGCATCGGTCGCGGTGGCCGCGCTCGGCATCTTCCTGGTGAACGGGCCGTTCGCCGGCGCTTTCCGGTTCACGGCGCTGCCCTGGGGATACTTTCCGTGGCTGATCGCGGTGCTGCTGGGTTATGCCGCGCTCGTCCAGTTCATGAAGGGCCGCCATGCGGTGGCCATCACGCGCCCACGGGCGCAGCAAGTGGAACGCGCCAGCGAGCGCGGAAACACGGAACGCGCCGAACCGGCGCAGCAAAGGGATGCCCGATGAATGACGCCGCCTCGCCTCCGCTCGACCCCACCGCCGCCGGCGTGCTGCGCTTCTGGTACGTCGAGGCCGGCCCCGAATCATGGTTCGCCGCCGATCCGGCCTTCGACGCGGCCATCGCCGCGCGCTTCGGCGGCCTGCATGCGGCGGCCGCGGCCGGCGAATGCGCGCACTGGCGCGGGCATGCGCGCGGCCGGCTCGCCGAGGTGATCGTGCTCGACCAGTTCTCGCGCAACCTGCATCGCGGCTCGCCCGCCGCCTTCGCCTGCGACGGCATGGCGCTCGCGCTGGCGCAGGAAGCGGTGCGCTGCGGCGACGACCGCCGGCTGTCGCTGGCCGAGCGCGAGTTCCTCTACATGCCCTACATGCACAGCGAATCGCGCCTCATCCACGAGGAGGCGGTGCGGCTGTTCGGCCAGCCCGGCCTGGAGACGCGGCTGTACTGGGAGCAGCGGCACAAGGTGATCGTCGATCGCTTCGGGCGCTATCCGCACCGCAACGAGCTGCTTGGCCGCGCCTCGACGGCGGAGGAGGCGGCCTTCCTGAAGACGCCCGGCTCGCGGTTCTGAGCCACCGCGCCTGTTCCCGTCACCTGGCCGGAAACACCCGCACCTTCTTCATGCTCGTGTTGCCGACCCAGATGTCGACCATCTTGCGGAAGCGCTCGACGATGCTTTCCTGCACATAGGGCAGGCCGTGCCTGAGGCAGATGCGCTTCACCTCGGGCTGGATCTCCTGGTACTTGAGCGCCGGCAGGTCGGGGAAGAGGTGATGCTCGATCTGGTAGTTGAGCCAGATCTGCGCATGGTCGCCAAGGTCGTGGCCGGTCGCGTAGTTGGCCGAGCCGAGCACCTGATGCACGTAGAACTCCTCGCGGCTGCCGATGTGCTGGTCGAAGCGGCAGAGGTCTTCGCCCGAGTGGTTGGGGCCGATCACCATGAAGGAGTGCAGGTTCAGCAGCGCCTCGGCCAGCAGCTTGTTGCCCAGCACGAACAGCGCGACGTCGCTGCCGAAGGGCAGGAACAGCGCCGGCAGCGCCACGAAATGCGCAAGCGCATAGGGCAGGTAGCAGCTCTTCCACAGCTTGCGCACCTGCGGTCGGCCGAAGCGGAACAGGTCGCGCACGCTGATGCCCTTGGCGCCGGCCGGCGCGGCCTTGCTGGTGTCGTCGGGATCGACCACGCTGATCGTGCTCGGTGCGTAGTAGGTGAAACGCCAGGTCAGGCCCGTCAGCAGCACCAGCAGGTACTTGAGCGCCTTGGGCGCCTTCGACTCGCGCACCCATTCGACATTGCGCTCGATGAGGTCGGGGTCGCCCTGCTCGCCGGTGTAGTAGTGGTGCAGCACGTTGTGCTCGCGGTGCCAGGCGTCGGGATGGATCCAGTCGAACCAGTCGAGCCAGCGGCGCTTGCCGCGCGCGAACAGCTTGCTGGTGTGGCGCGGCTCGACGCCGGGCACGCGGTCGTAGCCGCGATGCAGGATGTGATGCGCCAAGCCCCAGCGCGTGATCTGGCCGAAGCTCAGGCAGAAGGCGGTGAGCGGATTGGGCGGCAGCCACAGCGTCGCGTAGCCGGCCAGCGTGGCGAGCCGGCCGCGCCATTCGACGCGGCGCAGATGGGCGAGGTCGCGCGGGCCGAGGTCGGCCACGACGCGCTCGCGCAGCTCGTCGAGGTCGCGCTTGAAGGCGGCGGCGTCGAAGCCGGGCGGCAGCGGACTTGCGTCGTTGGCGGCGCGGGCGCCGGGCGCGGCGGGCGCGGGATCGGGCAGGAGAGCGGTGCGATGGGTGGTGAAGGCGGCGGCGAGGGACAGCGGCGGCGAGGACTCGGCGGTGATCGTCATTGTTGTCGCGGTTGGGCGGCCGGCCCGGGGCGCACGACATGCCGCGCCATGCGTCGGCGGACGATGGCGGCAGGCAGGACGAAGGCGGGGAAGGGCAGGCGGGCAGTCGCTTGACTGACTGGATCCGGGAGCGCGCCGGGCGGCGCGAAACGGGAGCGCGGATTCTGCGGGCAGTCGGCGGTGCGAAGGTGGAATTCCGTCCACATTCCATACCCGTCCGGCCGCCAGCGCGGCCGGGTTTGAGGCAGGTCAGCCCGGCTCGGAGGCGTCCTCGCCGCCGCGGACCCGGTCGCGCGCCACAGGCGCGAGCTGTGCGAACACCCACGCCGACGCGCAGGTGATGACGCCGACGCAAACGAAGGTCGCGTGGAAGGCATCGAGCGTGTGGCCGGCGGCGGTTGCCACCGAATGCGCCGCCACGGCCGCGCCCGCCAGTTCGGTATCGCCGGCACCCGCCGCGACGCCGCCGGCCGCCGCCGCGTCATGCGCGCCGTACTCGTCGCCGAAGGCCGCGAGCAGCGCGCCCGCCACCGCGACGCCCAGGCTCATCGACAGCATCATCACCATCGACAGCAGGCTGTTGCCACTGCTCTTCTGCTCCTGGCGCAGGTCGAGCAGGGTGATGGTGTTCATCGCGCTGAACTGCATCGAATTGACCGCGCCGAACACCGTGAGCTGAACCAGCCGCAGCCACATCGGCTGCTCGGGCGAGAACAGCCCGAAGCTCGCGATCATCGCGCCCACCATCAGCGTGTTGCCGACCAGCACGCGCCGGTAGCCCCAGCGGCCGATCACGCCGGCCGCGACGCGCTTGGCCGCGATCGCGGCGAGGGCGGTCGGGATCATCATCATTCCCGACTGCATCGGCGTGTAGCCGAGGCTCACCTGGAGCAGCAGCGGAATCAGGAAGGGCATGCTGCCGGCGCCGATGCGCGCGAACAGGTTGCCGATGAGGCCGACGCTGAAGGTATTGGTCTCGAACAGGCTCAGCGCGAACAGCGGCTGGGCCTTTCGCGCCGCATGCAGCCAGTAGCCCGCGAGGCTCGCGAGGCCCATGAACAGCAGGATCAGCACCGTCGCGCGGCGCATGCCCATCTCGCCCAGGCCGTCGAGCGCGATCGAGATCGTGACCATGCTCACCGCCAGCAGGCCGAAGCCCGACAGGTCGAAGGGCGGACTCTCGGCCAGCCGGCCCGACGGCATCGCGCGCGCGGCGGCGAAGGCGCCGATCAGCCCGACCGGCAGGTTGATGAGGAAGACCCAGTGCCAGGACGCCGCCTCGGTCAGCCAGCCGCCGAGCGTGGGGCCGATGAGCGGGCCGACCAGGCCCGGAATGGTCACGAAGCTCATCGCCGCCAGAAAGCGCTCGCGCGGCACCTGGCGCAGCACCGCGAGCCGGCCCACCGGCATCAGTAGCGCGCCGCCCGCGCCCTGGAGCACGCGCGCCGCGACGAGCTGCCACAGCGCCTGCGACAGCGCGCACAGCAGCGAACCGAGCGAGAACACCGCGATCGCGGCGAGGAAGACGCGGCGGATGCCGAAGCGGTCGGCGATCCAGCCGGAAGCAGGGATGAACAGCGCCATCGTCAGCGAATAGCCGATGACGACCGACTGCATGCGCAGCGGGCTTTCGCCCAGGCTGCGCGCCATCGCCGGCAGCGCCGTGTTGACGATGGTCGTGTCGAGCGCCTGCATGAAGAAGCCGGCGGCCACGACCCACAGCAGCAGGCTCAGCGATGGTTCGCGCTTCACGGCGCGCTCATTCGACCGTGGTCAGCAGCCCGAAGTGTTCGACGACCGGCGGACGCGCGAAGAAGGGGCCGACGATGGCGCGCCATTCGCCGAAGGCCGGCGACTCGCGGAAATCGACCGTGTGGTTCTCCAGCGTGGCCCACTGGATCATGAGCAGATAGCGCTCGGGCGACTCGATGCCCTTCTGCACCTTGGCGCCGCTGAAGCCCTTGGCCTTGCTGATGACGGTGCGCAGGCCGTGCTCGATGGCGGCGTCGAATTCGGCCTGGCGGCCGGGCTGGATCTGGAGGTCGGCGAGTTCGAGGATCATGGATTGCTGTCCTGACAGTGATTCGGGGCGGGCAGGTTAGCAGCCCGGTCGGGCGGCGCGGCGCATTCGCTTGCAAAGCCTGCGGCGAAGGCCGGCGCGCGGCGCGAACAATCGGCGGCATCCGCTTTTCAGGCTGCCGATCATGCCCGCCGATCCCTCCCACCTCATCCTGCTTTACGTCCTCATGCCGCTCTGGTTCTCGGCCGGCATCGCCGACTGGCTCTGCCATCGCGCCAGCGACATCGAGCACACGGCGGGCGCCAAGGAATCGCTGATCCATCTGCTGATGTTCGGCGAGGTGGGCGCGGCCCTCGTGGCCGGGCTGCTGCTCGACATCAATGCGCTCGTCATCGTGTTCGCCTTCGCGATGTTCTTCGTGCATGAGGCGACGGCGCTGTGGGACGTGAGCTATGCGGTCACACGGCGACGGGTGTCGCCCTTCGAGCAGCATGTGCACAGCTTTCTGGAGATGATCCCGCTCATGGCGGCGCTCACGATCGCCGCGCTGCACTGGCCGCAAGCGCTTGCAGCGCTCGGCCTCGGCGACGAGCCGGCGCGCTGGGAGATCGCGCGCAAGCCCGATCCGTTGCCCGCCGCCTATGTGGTGACGGTGCTCGGCGCGGCCTTCCTGATCGAGTTCCTGCCCTTCGTGGCCGAGCTGCGCCGAGGCCTGCGCGCGGCGGGCGGGCGGCTGGTGCCGGATCGGCACCGTTAGCAGCCGTTGCCGGCGAGTGCCAGCAAGATCGCTGCATGTTGTCGCAAGTGTGCCGGCACGCGATTTGCGAACGGTGGGGGCGTCCGTCGATTTGTCATCCTGGAGCGAATGAAATGGGTGAACTCGTCCCCGCCGTCACCGGGCGCAGGCCCGGCATCCCCGTGGCCGCCTTCAAGGAGGTGTATCGCACCCAGACCGTCGAGAGCGCGCTCGGCGATCTGGCCGACAGCGCCAACGACAGCCTGCGCTCGACCTACGAACGCATGATCAAGGCCGGCGGCCAGCGCTTCAGCGTCAAGCCCGCGTCGCTGCCCGACATGGACGACCTGTATGACGAGCTGCCCAACTTCGGCGAGGTGCTCGACGACATCCGCAAGCAGGTCGCGCTGTGCGTCAACACCGACGACCGGCTGGAGCTGACGCCGATGCTGCTGCTCGGCGATCCGGGCATCGGCAAGACGCACTTCGCCAAGCGGCTGTCGGGGATGCTCGGCACGGGCTACGGCTTTGTCGGCATGAGTTCGCTCACGGCAGGCTGGGTCCTGTCGGGCGCGTCAAGCCAGTGGAAGAACGCCAAGCCGGGCAAGGTGTTCGACACCCTCGTGCACGGCGACTACGCCAATCCGGTGATGGTCGTGGACGAGATCGACAAGGCCGGCAGCGACGGCCAGTACGACCCGCTCGGCGCGCTCTACTCGCTGCTCGAAATCGACACCGCGCGCGAGTTCGTCGATGAATTCGCCGAAGTGCCGATCGATGCCGGCGAGGTGATCTGGGTGGCGACGGCCAACGATGCGCGCTCGATTCCCGAGCCCATCCTCAACCGCATGAACGTGTACGAGATCGCCGCGCCCGATGCCGAGGCCGCGCGCCGCATCGCCCAGGCGATCTACCGCGAGATCCGCGAATCGCATCGCTGGGGCGATGCCTTTCCGGTGCGGCTGTCCGACGATGCGCTCGACAAGTTCGCCAGGGTGGCCCCGCGCGAGATGCGCCGGCTCATGACCGGCGCCTTCGGCAACGCGCGGCTCGCGCGCCGCGACGAGATCCGGCCCGAGGACATCGAGACCGAGCGCGGCGTGAAGAAGGCACGCATCGGGTTTTGAGCGCAGCCACGCCGGCCGATCGGGCACGACGGGGCGGCGCGGCCTTGCAGGCTGCGCGCATGGCACGGCCGGCAAGGTCACGTCCGGCTGCAAACGCTTGCAGCCCGGGCTTCAGCGCAGGTGCGCGCGGATCATCCACGCCATCTTCTCGTGCGCCTCCATGATCCCAACCATGAAGTCTTCGGTGCCGGCATCGCCGAGGTCGGCGGCCTTTTCAGAGTCCTCGCGCAGCGACTTGATGACGGCCTCGGTATCGGCCAGCAGCGTGCGCAGCATCTCGATGGCGTCGAGCGTGTCGGGGCTTTCCTTCAGCCGTGACAGTTTGAGCATCTCGCCCGCCGAGCCGGCGGCCTTGCCGTCGAGGGCACGGGCGCGCTCGGCCACGTCGTCCATCGTCTCGTCGAGCTGCTCGTAGATGTCCTCGAAGAACTTGTGCAGCTGGCCGAACTGCATGCCCTGCACGTTCCAGTGGAAGTTGCGCGCCTTCAGGTACAGCAGCACCTCGTCGGCGAGCAGCGTGTTGAGCAGCTCGATCACCTTCAGCCGCTTGGCGTCGGGGATGCCGATGCTGATGCCGGCGCGGTCGGGGGTGGGGGTCTTGTCGGGCATGGGAGCTTCCTCTCGTGGGTTGGGAGAGGCCATGCTCGCGGCGGGGTTGGCGCGCGCGGCAGAGGTTTCACCGCTGGCTACAGCCACGCACGGCTTGCAACAGATCGGGCTCGGCGGGCGGTGCGCGCCTACGCGAGCCGGTAACGCGGGCCGACAGCACGGGGGCTTCGGAGGTGGCAACCGCACTGGCCGGCAGCGTGCCGGAGACAGCTGCGGTGCTTCGACCAGCTGCCGCGCGCATGGCCGGTCAGGCCGCCTTTTCCACCTTCTCGACCGGCGTCACGCCTTGCAGCAGGCCGTCGCGGATCACGCCGCGCACTGCTTCGCTCACGGCCTGGATCGCCTGCGGCCGCGTGAAGCTCTTGCGCCAGGCGATCACCACGCGCCGGTCGGGCACGGGCGCCTCGAAGGGCACGTAGCGGATCAGCGGGTCCTGGCCGTTGAGTGCCAGCGAAGTCTGCGGCAGCACCGTGATGCCGAGCCCGGACGCGACCATGTGGCGGATGGTTTCGAGCGAGCTGCCCTCGAAGCTGCGCTGGATGCCGTCGCCGCCGCTGTTGAGATGCGTCGATTCGGGGCAGATGCCGATCACCTGGTCGCGGAAGCAGTGGCCCGCGCCGAGCATGAGCATCGTCTCGTTCTTGAGTTCGGCCGCCGTCACCGTCTTGCGATGGCTCCAGGCGTGCTCGCGCGGCAGGGCGACGATGAAGGGCTCGTCGTAGAGCGATTCGGTCGCGAGGCTGGTGTCGGGCAGGGGCAGGGCCATGATCGCGGCGTCGATCTCGTTCTGCTTGAGCTGCTCGATCAGCCGCACGGTGAAGTTCTCCTGCAACAGCAGAGGCATCTGCGGCACCGTCTCGATGATGCGGCGCACCAGGGCGGGCAGCAGATAGGGCGCGATCGTGTAGATCATCCCGAGCCGCAGCGGTCCGGCGAGCGGATCGCGGCCCTGGCGCGCGATCTCCTTGATGGTGGCGGTCTGGTCGAGCACCTGGCGCGCCTGCTCGACGATGCGCTCGCCCACCGCGGTGAGCGTCACCTCGTTGTTGCCGCGCTCGAAGATGAGCACGTTCAGCTCGTCTTCCAGCTTCTTGACGGCGACCGACAGCGTGGGCTGCGAGACGAAACAGGCTTCGGCCGCGCGGCCGAAATGCCGCTCGCGCGCGACCGCGACGATGTACTTCAGTTCAGTGAGCGTCATGGCTATTGGGCAAAGAGCGTCGATAGCCGAAGGCTAGCACCGAATGGCTGGCGATTCAGTCGGAAATCGTCGCCTCCACCGAGCGCAGGACGCGGCCGCTCAGGTCGTGGGCATCGGTCACGACACGGATCAGCCTGAGCATGAGCTGCTCGCGCAGCAGCTCGGGCGTGAAGCTGGTGGCGTTCTGCGCCGCGCGGTCGGTAAACAGCCAGAGCGAGCGCAGCGGGCTGATCCAGCGCAGTTGCAGCAGCGCGGGCTTGCTGCCGTCAAGCCGCTCGATCCAGTCACCGCGTCGCAGCTGGACGAGCCAGCCGTCGGCTTCCTCCGCCGGCAGCGGCACGACATTGAGGGTGCGGTTGTGCGCCCAGGGTTCTGGCACGGTCAGCGGCAGGCGCGATTCCTCGGCGCTCGCGCGCACGAGGGCGGGTGCGATCGGCGGCGGCGGCTGGTCGGTCGAGTCGGTGTCGATGCGCAGTGCGCGGACCTGGGCGGCCAAGCGCTCGAAGCGCTCGTTGTCGAAGGCGTCGGCGCGCGGCGCGCTCAGGCGCACGGCGGTGGAATGAAGCTGCATGAGGCCGGCGAAGAAGCGGTTCTGCTCCTCGCCGGGCCAGGAGATGGTCAGCAGCCCGCTCTTGATGCGCTTGAGCAGACCCGGCAGCAGCTGCACGAGACGCTGGCGGTCGGCCGGATCGGACTTGGGCAGCACGCTCCAGCCGAGGTCGGAGATCACATCGCGCAACGCGGCACGGGTGTCGTCCGAGGCACCCGAGACGGCGGCCTCGACCAGCACTTGGCGCCACGGTCCGGTGATGAAGCCGCGCACCGGATCGGGCAGGGTGGTGCCGGTCATCGCCTCGTCGATCTGGGCCTCGACCTGGGCGTCGGCGGCCTGGCGCCGCTCGATCTGGCGCAGCAACTCGGTGGCGCGGGCATAGCGCAGGGCGGTGCGCTCGGCCTCGTCGGCGAGGAAGGCGTCGATCACGCCGATTTCCTGCTCGAACACGCCGAGGTCGTCGATGAAGCGGGTCTCGACCGTCGTGACGACGTCGAACAGCATCTCGTAGAAGCGCGCGTCGCCCTCGCCGGGCTGTTCGCGGCCGACTGCGGCGCGGCCGATCGCGTCGAGCAGGCGGCGCGCCGGATGCTCGGGCCGCGCGAAGAAGGCGCGGTCGAGCAGCGCGGCGCGCAACAGCGGTACCTGGAGGCGCGCGATCAGCCGGCGCGTGCGCTCGGGCATGACCGCGTCGGCGAGCAGCTTGTCGATCAGCAGCGCGACCAGGTCGATGAGGATTTCCTCGTCGGTCGGCACGCCCACGCGGCGCGCGTTGTCGCGCACCTGGTGCAGCAGGTTGAGGTCGGACAGCGGCGCGTTCACCACGCCCGACATCGCGGCGGCGACCGCCGGCGTGGCCGGGATCAGGCTCGGCAGCGCGTCGAGCACTGCGCGATGGCCGGCCGGCCAGACCGTGTCGGGCGTCGGCTCGCCCTGGCCACGCCGCACCGGCTGGCGCGCGCGCCAGAGCGTGAAGCTGTCGATGAGCGAGGCGGCCGGCGAGTAATGCCCGTGCAGGTCTTGCGGCAGGACGTCGTGGCGGCCGGTGCCGCCCCGGGTGTCGATCTGGGCGCCGGTGGAGGAGCCGGTGTTGAGATTGCCCGCGAGCATGCCGTTGCGCGCGCTGCGGCCGAGGCCGGGCTGGGTCGAGACCGGCGCGGCGGCGGGATGGGCGGCGGTACGCGCGCCGAAAGGCTGGGTCGCGGCCGGATGACGACCGAGCGGCTGGGTCGCGCTGCTGGCATAGGCGCCGTCGTGCTGGCCCTGGCGCGACTCGGCGCGGGCACGACGCCAGGCGGCGAGATCGGGCAGGACCTGACGCTGGACGAAGCCGGTGTTGACCGCCTCGAAGCCGGCCACGAAGCCGGGCGCCACCACCTGCTCGAAGGACTTGAGGATCTCGACGCGGATTGCGTTCTCGGTGTCGAGGATCTCGCAGCAGCGCTGGATCGCGCGCACCAGCGCCTCGGGCGAGAGCGGGCTTTCGTCATCCTTCAGATGCTCGCGGCCGAGCAGGTAGCCGACGCGCTCGTCCAGGGCGCTGAGCGTCTCGGCCGATTTCTCGTCGCGCGGATTGCGCATGCGCTCGACCAGCCGGCGCACCACGACTTCGGCCTCGACATCGGCATCGTTGACGAGGCTCAGGCCGAGCAGCGGCGTGGTGGCGGTCGGGCGCGTGGGCGGGCGCTCTCCGGGCGTGACGCGGCTGCGCACGATCTCGGCAAAGGCGCGGCGGAAGGCGTTCTCGAGCGATTCGCGGTGCCGGCGCACGAGCTGCTGCGCATCGAGCAGGCGCACCTGGCGCGTGCGGTCGCGCTCGCGTTCGGCCGCCGCGTAGAGTTCGGCCTCCACGCGCGGCAGAACTTCATGAAGACAGCGCGCGAAGGCATCGACCGCGAGGTCGGTGGCCTGTTCCAGCTGTGTCCGCCGTTCTGGCAGATCGGGTCGCGTAGCAGTGTTCATTCCGTTCTTGCAAGCGGTGTGCCTCAGGAAATCTTATGGCAGTGAGACATAGTTCACATTCAAGTTTGCTGGATAAGCGCCGGCCAATTTCACCGATCAGGCTGTCGGCGGTCGTGATCGCGTGCTGCGTCGCAGCGGGGTGTGCTGGGGCGCCACCTGGGAAGACGAGGGGTTTGGGTGAGCGTGCGCTCCCGTTGGAGGGCACGGCGGGCGGTGATGTGGTCGCGCGCCTGTCCGCAACCAGCCCGGTTCGCCCCGACGGGCGGAGCGGCGACCGGACGGACGGACGCGTGGCGGCGATGCGAGCCGACGACGCGGCGGCCGGCGCGTCGGATGCCGCTCTGCCGGGCGGCGCTTCCGCACGTCTGCTCGCGCCGCTGTTCGCCGCCACCGGTCTCGCGCCCGAGGCGGCGGCGGTGGAAGTGATCCCGCTCGACGGTGGCCCGCTGCGCGCCCGTCTCAATGCCGAGCTGCCGCGCGCGCCGGCCTCGACGATGAAGCTGGTCACCAGCATCGCCGCGCTCGATCTGCTTGGCCCCGATTACCGCTGGACCACTCGCTTCGCCGCGCGCGCGCTGCCGCGCGACGGCCGGCTCGCCGGCCCGCTCTACCTGCGCGCGAGCGGCGATCCGCAATTCCGTCTCGAAGACCTGTGGGCCAGCCTGCGCGAGCTGAAGCTGGCCGGCGTGCGCACGCTGGACGGGCCGGTCGTGGTCGATCGCTCGGTGTTCCGGCCGCTGCCGCATGACGATGCCGCCTTCGACGGCGAAGGTCTCGCGCCCTACAACACCGGTGCCGACGCGCTGCTGCTCGGCTACAAGGCGCGCGCGCTGCGGCTCGGCGCGCTCGACGGCCGGGCGACGGTCGTGCTCGACCCGCCCGATCCGTCACGCCGCCTCGACGCTCGCCTGCGCATCACCGATCGGCCCTGCGGCGACTGGAAGTCGGCCATCGACGTGCGCGCCGACGCCGGTGTCGTCAGCGTGACCGGCGAGCTGCCCGCGAGCTGCGGCCCGCGCGTCTGGTGGCTCAGCCTCGGCGATCACGACGCCTACCTGCGAGATGCGATCGACACGGTCTGGCGCGAGCTGGGTGGCCGCTTCGCGCGCCCGGTCACGATCGAGGAAGGCTCCGCGCCCGCCGACGCCATCGAACTCGCGCGTCACGACTCGCCCACGCTGGCCGAGGCGCTGGTCGGCATGAACAAGCTGTCCAACAACGTGATGGCGCGCCAGGTGTTCCTGAGCGTGGGCGCGAAGCAGGCCGGCCCGGGCGCGGACGAACTCGCGGCCGGCACGGCGGTGGTGGACTGGCTGATCGCGCGCGGCTTCGTGTTCGACGGCTTCGCGATCGAGAACGGCGCGGGGCTGTCGCGCATCGACCGCATCCGCGCCACCGACCTCGCCGCCCTGCTGGCCTGGGCCTGGCGCCAGCCCTTCCAGGCCGAGCTGGTCGCGTCGCTGCCCATCGTCGGGCGCGACGGCACGATGCGCCGCCGCCTCGCCGACGCGCCGGTGCCGGCGCACATCAAGTCGGGCGCGATCAACGGAACCCGCGCCGTGGCCGGCTATGTGCAGGGCGCGTCGGGGCGGCGCTATGTGCTGGTGAGCATCGTCAGCGGCGCCGAGGTGCCGCGTGCAAACGCTTTCAACGACGCGCTGATCCGCTGGGTGGCGGACAACGGCTGAGGCGGCGGCCCGCCCGTGCACAACGGCCGGTCTGGCGATGTTCGTCGCGCCGATGGCCGACGACCTGCGAGGGCGCAGCCCGGCCGGCGCCCCTCGGCTCAATCCAGCCCCAGCTCGCCCCACATCGCATCCACCTTCGCCTTGACCTTCGCATCCATGACGATGGGCGTGCCCCATTCGCGCGTGGTTTCGCCAGGCCACTTGTTGGTCGCGTCGATGCCCATCTTCGAGCCGAGGCCCGACACCGGCGATGCGAAGTCGAGGTAGTCGATCGGCGTGTTGTCCACGAGCAGGGTGTCGCGGCTCGGATCGACGCGCGTGGTGATGGCCCAGATCACTTCCTTCCAGTCGCGGATGTCGATGTCGTCGTCCACCACGATGACGAACTTCGTGTACATGAACTGCCGCAGGAAGCTCCACACGCCGAACATCACGCGCTTGGCGTGGCCTGCGTAGCTCTTGCGCAGCGCCACGATGGCGAGCCGGTAGCTGCATCCCTCGGGCGGCAGATAGAAGTCGGTGATCTCGGGGTACTGCTTCTGCAGCAGCGGCACGAACACCTCGTTGAAGGCCACGCCCAGCACCGCCGGCTCGTCGATCGGCTTGCCGGTATAGGTCGAGTGATAGATCGCGTCGCTGCGGCGCGTGAGCCGGTCGATCGTCAGCACCGGGAACCACTCCTGCTCGTTGTAATAGCCGGTGTGGTCGCCGTAGGGTCCTTCGAGCGCATGCAGATAGCCGTCGACGATCTTGAGCGGCGCGGCGGAAAGCGCTTGCAAGCCCGGCAGCTGCTCGGGCGTCGCGACGGTCAGCCGGCCTTCCAGCACGATCTCGGCCGACGCCGGAATCTGGAGATCGTTGCCGAGGCATTTCGACAGCTCGGTGCGCGCGCCGCGCAGCAGCCCGGCGAACTGGTACTCGCTCAGCGTGTCGGGCACCGGTGTGACCGCGCCGAGGATGGTGGCCGGATCGGCGCCGAGCGCCACCGCCACCGGAAAGTCGGTGCCCGGATGCTTGATGCGCCAGTCGCGGAAATCGAGCGCGCCGCCCCGGTGCGCGAGCCAGCGCATGATCGTCATGTTCTTGCCGATCACCTGCTGCCGGTAGATGCCTAAGTTCTGGCGCGGCTTGTGCGGCCCGCGCGTCACCACCAGCCCCCAGGTGATGAGCGGCGCCGCGTCGCCGGGCCAGCAGGTCTGCACCGGAATCTGTCCGAGGTCCACATCCGGTCCTTCCAGCACGATTTCCTGGCAGGGCGGCTTGCGCACCGTGCTCGGCTTCATGTCCCACAGCGCCTTCACGAGGCCGCCGAGCTTGCCGATCTCGGCCAGCGAACGCGGCGGCTGCGGCTCCTTCAGGTCGGACAGCAGCTGGCCGAGCGCGCGCAGCGACCGGATGTCGTTCTCGCCCATGCCCCAGGCCACGCGGCGCGTGCTGCCGAAGAGGTTGGCGAGTACCGGCATCGAATGGCCGACCGGGTTCTCGAACAGCAGCGCGGGGCCGTCGCGCTTGAGCACGCGGTCGGAAATCTCCGTCATTTCCAGCACCGGCGACACCGGCGCGGCAATGCGGCGGAGTTCGCCGCGTTGCTCGAGTTGCCTAAGGAAATCGCGTAGATCGCGGTACTTCATAGCTTTCCTAAAATGATTTCAGGTTTCTGATTGTCAATTGCAATCAGGCTGCCGATTTTCGTGATTGGCGGGAAAGCCTTGAAAAATCAGTGGCTTGTGTCTTGTTACGGGTTTGCCTGCCGCATTCGTCTGGGTGCTGTCAAGTTGTCGGCGTGGTGGTCGTCTCACACACTCCGCCACGAATTTCGGCCTCCCCGAAGCCACCCACCCAGCGGCGCAGCCGCACGGCTTCGGACCCGAACGGCTGCCGATGGTGCCCGGACGAAGCGTCCAACTGCCATCGGAAAACGGTCCGGCATCCCAAAGCCGGGCTGAAGAGCAACCGTAGTCAAGCGATCCGCCGAGGGCCAGCCGGCCCATGCGCTGCCCGGCGCCTGCCCCGTGAGGGACAGCGGAGCATCAAAGGATCGCGATTGTCGCAGCACGCTGCACCACGCCCCCGACCCAAGGGTCCGACGGGTGCTGGCTGGCGCGCGGCGGCACAACTCTGACAGGAGTGACGCATGCAGATGACTGCTGCAAATGTTGTGAACCAGACCGCCACCGCCGGCGGCAACTTCCGCGTCGTGATCGCGGACGTTGTCTCGGGCATGGTGATCTGCGCGAAGAAGGGCTTCGCGCTGCTGGGCATCGTGACGCTGTGCGCGGCGGTGTTCGGCTTCATCAATCCGGAAGCGCGCACCGTCATGAAGCAGGCGGCGACGGACATGTCGAGCCGCGTGCTCGGCGTGCCGAAGACGGTTGTCGTGGTCCAGCGCGAGGCGCCGGATGCCGACGCCATCCAGACCGCGACGCGCGAGGCGCTCGAACGCGAGCAGGCCGCGCTCACCCGGCCCGTCAGCCTCACGCGCGAACAGCGCGCGGCGGCCAATTTCCTGGCCAGCAAATACAAGCTGGCGCCGGAGGCGATCGGCCAGGTGGTGGCCGAGGCCTTCCGCACCGGCCAGCAGCTCAAGGTCGATCCGCTGCTGCTGCTGGCGGTGATGAGCATTGAGTCGAGCATGAATCCGTTCGCGCAAAGCCCGATGGGCGCGCGCGGGCTGATGCAGGTGATGCCGGTCGTGCATGCCGACAAGCTGTCGGCCTTCGGCGGCGCGACGGCGGCCTTCCATCCGCTCGTGAACATCCGCGTCGGCGCCCAGGTGCTGCGCGAGACCATCGAGCGCACGGGGTCGGTCGAGGCCGGCTTGCGCGCCTATCTCGGCGCCCAGCCGGGCGTGGACGACAACGGTTACGGCGAGCGTGTGATGAGCGAGCGCGCCCGCATCGAGGCCGCGATGCGCGGCGTGCGCCAGCCGGTGCAGACCGCCGCCAACACGGTGGCGAAGGCGCCGGAGCGTCAGACCGAAGCCCCGGGCAGCTGATTGCCCTATGCGCGCGGCGATGCGTCGCCGCCCACACGGAAAGGCCCGCCGAGCGCGGGCCTTTTTCTTGCGCCGCAGAACTTTCATGACCGCCGACCGCCACCAGCCGCTGCCCGCCATCGATGCCGATCGCTGCACCGGTTGCGGCCGCTGCGTGGCGGCCTGTCCGCCGCGCGTGCTCTGGCTGGAAGCGCCGGGGCCGAACGGCTGGGGCCGCAAGCAGTCGGTCCTGCACGACGCGTCGGGCTGTACCGGCTGCTCGCGCTGCGAGGCGGTCTGTCCCTTCGATGTGATCGAGATGCGGCACGACGGCGCGGCCGGCATGGTGTAGGCGCAGGCTGGACAGGCCTGGGCCTACGTTGGCGAGGCGGGCCTGCGCCGGGTCGGCCGGCGCGCAAGGCGCCGCGCTCAGGGTCGCCGCTCCGATTCGCTCAGCCGCGCAGCACCCGACCCATGCGCTCGACCGCGAGCTCGATGCGCTCGTAGCCGGTGGCGTAGCTGAAGCGCACGAAGTCGCGCGTGCCGGCCGCGCCGAAGTCCTTGCCCGGCACCAGCACGACGCCGGCTTCTTCGAGCATGCGGTTGGCGAAGGCGTCGCTGTCGGGCGCGTGGCGGCTGACGTCAGCGTAGATGTAGAAGGCGCCGTCGGGCGTGACCGGCACGTCGAGGCCGAGGTCGCGCAGCGCGGGCAGCAGGAAGGCGCGGCGGCGACGGAATTCGTCGCGGCGGGCGAGAAAGGTTGCCATCGCGTCATCGCCGAAGCACGCGAGCGCCGCGCGCTGCGACAGCGTCGAGGCGCAGATGAACAGGTTCTGCGCGAGCTTTTCGACCGCGCGCACGACGCTTGGTGGCAGCACCAGCCAGCCGAGCCGCCAGCCCGTCATGCCGAAGAACTTGCTGAAGCTGTTGACGGTGATGATGTCGTCGCCGAGCGCAAGCGCCGACGGTGCCCAGCCAGTGGTCGGATCGGCGAGGTCGTAACTGAGCGCGTGATAGATCTCGTCGACGATCAGCCAGCCGTGGCGCGAGCGCACCTCGCGCGCGATCGCGGCCAGCTCCGCCGGCAGCACCGAGGTGCCCGTCGGGTTGGACGGCGAGGCGAGCAGCGCCGCGCGGGTGCGGGCGGTCCAGTGCGTGGCGATCTGGCGCGCGTCGAGCTGGAAGCGCTGCTCCGGTCCGCAGGGCAGGGCGCGCGGCACGGCGTCCACCGCCGCGACGAAATGCCGGTTGCACGGATAGCCGGGGTCGCTCATCAGCACCTCGCTGCCCGGATCGAGCGTGGCGAGGCAGGCGAGCAGCAGCGCGCCCGAGGCGCCGGCCGTCACGACGATGCGCTCGGGCGGCACGTCGAGCGCGTAATGCCGGGCGTAGAAGCCGCTGATCGCCTCGCGCAGCTCGGGCAGGCCGAGCGCGGCGGTGTAGCGCGTCGCGCCCGACTGCATCGCCGCGAGCGCGGCGCGTTGCACCGGCTCGGGCGCGGCGAAGTCGGGCTCGCCGAGCGCGAGATAGACGAGATCGCGGCCCGCGCGTTCGAGCGCGTCGGCGGCCTTGACGATTTCCATCGCGTGGAAGGGCTGGATGTTGGCGAGGCGGGCGGCCAGCGCGGGGGAGGCTTGCTGCATGGTGTCGTGCTGCTTCGGGAGGAGGCGCCGCGATGGCGGCGGAGCGAGGTGCGGTGGTTGATCGGAGCTGGGGCCGCTGCTGGGGCGCGGGCGCCTGCAAGCGCTGTCAGCGCTTGAGCAGCTGAGCCAGCTCGACCGCGCCGCGCACGCCCATCTTGTTGAAGATGCTCGCGCGATGCACCTCCACCGTGCGCATCGTGATGCCCAGCTCGTCGGCGATCACCTTGTTGAGCTTGCCGGCCAGCACGCGCTCCATCACCTCGGTCTCGCGCGGGCTGAGGCTGGCGAGGCGCCGATCGGTCTCGGCCTGGGTCGAGCGCAGCGCGAGCGAGGCCTCGGCGCGGTCGAGCGCCTCGATCACGCGATCGACCAGCCGGTTGTTGCTCAGCGGCTTCTCGAAGAAATCGAAGGCGCCCTTCTTGACCGCCTCGACCGCCATCGGGATGTCGCCGTGGCCGGTGAGGAAGATGACCGGCGGCATCGCCTCGCCATAGCGGGCCTGGAGCCGGTCGAACACTTCCAGTCCCGAGAGTTGGGGCATGCGCACGTCGAGCACGAGGCAGGTCACGCCGGCGACCGCGTCGTCGCCGGCGGCGAGGAAGGTGGCACCGTCCTCCCAGCCGCGCGAGTCGAGGCCGCGCGTGCGCAGCAGCCAGCCCAGGCCGTCCCGGATGGCTTCTTCGTCGTCGATGATGTGGACCAGTCGGTTCATGGCGTGCTGCGGTCGTGAGCGGTGGGATGCGGGGCACGCGGTGGCCGGCGCGCCGAAGCGCGGTGGTGGCCACGGCGCCGGCCGGGCGTCAGGACTGGAGCGTAAACCGGAAGGTCGTGCCGCCGCCCTCGGTCGGCTCGTGCCAGATGCGTCCGCGGTGGAATTCGATGGCCGTGCGGCAGATGTTCAGTCCCATGCCCATGCCCTCGGCCTTGGTGCTGAAGAAGGGCGTGAACAGCCGCTCGGCGTCGGCCGGCGCGATGCCGGTGCCATGGTCGATCACCGCCACTTCCACGCCGGCGTCATGCGGCACGGCGGCGATCTCCAGCTTGCGGCGCAGCGGCGGCTGGGACGCCATCGCTTCCATCGCGTTGCGCGCGAGGTTGAGCAGCACCTGTTCGAGCATGACCGGATCGGCGTCGATCGCCGGCAGCTCGGTCGCCACTCGCGTCTCGACCGCGACGCCGAGCTTGCGCGCCTGCATCTGCACCAGCGGCAGCGTGGTGTCGATGACCTCGCGGATCTGGCAGCGCGTCTTCTCGGGTTCGCGCCGGCGCACGAAGTCGTGCACCGAGCGGATGATCTGGCCCGCGCGCGCGGCCTGGCGCTGGATCTTCTCCAGCGTGGCGCGCAGGCTGAATTCGCCGTCGTCCTCGTCATGCGCGACGAGGTTGAGGCAGCCGGTCGCATAGGCGGTAATGGCCGACAGCGGCTGGTTGAGTTCGTGCGACAGCGTCGAGGCAACCTCGCCCATCGTCACGAGCCGCGCCGTTGCCTGGAGCGCCTCCTGCTGCTGGCGGTTCACTTCCTCCACATGCTTGCGCTCGGTGATGTCGAGCACCGAACTCATCCAGCCGGTGCGCCGGCCGCGCGCGTCGATGAGAGGCGCCTCGTGGATCAGCACCTGCACCCGTCGGCCATTGCGATGCACGAACACGCTCTCGAACTCGCTCGCGGGCAGCGTGCCGTCGAGTACCTGGGCGAAGCGCGCGCGCGACACGCGATCACGCTCGGGGTCGTGATAGGGCATGGGCCAGCTGCGCCCGAGCAGCTCCTCGGGCGAGTAGCCGACCATGCGGCAGAAGGCCGGGTTGACGTAGGTGATGCGGCCCGACAGGTCGCGCGCGCGCAGACCGGTCATGAGCGAGTTGTCCATCGCCTGGCGGAACGACAGCTGCTCCTGGAGCCGGCGCTCGGCCTCGGCGCGGCGCGCCTTGTCGCGCCACAGCAGCACGAGGCTCGCGAGCAGGGTGAGCGTCAGCACCACCACGGTCACGCTCATGAGGCTGGGCAGGACGCGCGGCGTGTCCTCGGTCGAGTCGGTCACGAGCAGCAGCGACACGCCCACGGCTTCCAGCGGCGTCTGGTGGCGGTAGTGGCCGCGTGCCGGCGCCGGCGCGCGCCGCACCGCGATCAGCTCGCCGAAGCCGTTGGCGAAGCCGACCTCGTTATTGCGCGCGAACCACCACGGCACCGATTCCTGCAACAGCCCTTCGAGCGAGGCTTCGAGCACCAGCGTGCCCTCGCGCCCGCCGATGGCCGGCACCGCGAGCGTGAGCAGTTCCTGGCCACCGATCTCGTTCGGCCCGCCGTACAGCTCGCCGCCGCGCCGGCGTGCGTACATCGCCAGCTCGGTCTCGATCGCGGCGGTGTCGAGGCCGCGGGTCTGCTCGACGGCGACCGCATGGCCGTCGGCGTCGTAGAGCGCGATGCGCACCAGCTCGTGGTTGGTCGAGAGCATCGAGCGCGCCTTGGTGGCGAACTCCTTCGGCCCGATGCGCCCCTGGTGCCAGCCGGTGGCCAGCTCGCGCAGCGCCTCCTCGTGATGGCGCAGCTGGAACTCAATGCTCTGCTTGACCCACAGCGTGTCGGCCACCTGCGCTTCGAGCCGGTGGCTCACCTCGCTGCGCCAGTTGATCCACAGGATGCCGGCAGCCGTCGCCAGCAGCAGCAGGCCGGCCAGCAGCGGCGGCAGCCAGTGGCGCAGGCGCCAGCCCTGGCGGCGCCAGTTCATCGGCGGCGCGGCGGACGGCGTGACGGGCGTGGACATCGGCGGCATCGGCAGGCGGACAGGGGGGGCCGATGATGCCCCAGCCCGTCGCGCGCGCGACCAAGGGTTGCCGGCATTGTGGAAATCCGAAGCTCGTTTGAAACCTTGCCGCAAGGCATAGTCCCGCCCAACCCGCCCGGGTGAGAGACCACCCGAGGCGCGGATTCATCCCTACACAAACCAAGATGGCGGCAATGACCGCCGCCAGCGCATCCCTTGAGGAGACAGACATGCGCTTCCTGAAGCCGCTCGGTTTCGTCCTGGCCCTGGCCGTCGCGGGCGTCGCCCACGCCCAGTCCCCCATCGTCATCAAGTTCAGCCACGTCGTCGCGCCCGACACGCCCAAGGGCCGCGCGGCCGACTATTTCAAGAAGCTCGCCGAGGAAAAGACCAAGGGCCGCGTCAAGGTCGAGGTCTATCCCAACTCGCAGCTCTACAAGGACAAGGAAGAACTCGAAGCCCTCCAGCTCGGCTCGGTGCAGATGCTGGCGCCCTCGCTGGCCAAGTTCGGCCCGCTCGGCGTGAAGGAATTCGAGGTGTTCGACGTGCCCTACATCTTCCCCAACAAGGAAGTGCTCCAGGCGGTGCAGAACGGCCCGGTCGGCCAGGGCCTGTTCAAGAAGCTGGAGAGCAAGGGCATCACCGGCCTCGGCTACTGGGACAACGGCTTCAAGGTGCTGAGCGCCAACAAGCCGCTGCTCGTGCCCACCGACGTCAAGGGCCAGAAGATGCGCATCCAGAGCAGCAAGGTGCTCGACGCGCAGATGCGCGCGCTCGGCGCGATCCCGCAGGTGATGGCCTTCAGCGAGGTGTACCAGGCGCTCCAGACCGGCGTGGTGGACGGCACCGAGAACCCGCCGTCCAACATGTACACGCAGAAGATGCACGAGGTGCAGAAGTACGCGACCGACACCTATCACGGCTACCTCGGCTACGCGGTCATCGTGAACAAGAAGTTCTGGGACGAGCTGCCCGCCGACGTGCGCAAGGAGCTGGAAGCGGCGATGAAGGAATCCACCCGCTATGCCAACGCCATCGCCCAGCAGGACAACGACGCCGCGCTCGCCGCGATCGAGAAGTCGGGCAAGACGCAGGTGACGCATCTGACCGAGGCCCAGCGCAAGGTCTGGCGCGACGCGCTCAAGCCGGTGCAGAAGGATGTGGAAGGCCGTGTCGGCGCCGACCTGATCAAGGCGATCAACGCCGAAGCCGCCAACCTCGGCGTCAAGTAAGCCGCCGGTCCGGGTTCGGAGAAGCACGCTCATGGTGCTGAAACTTCTGGACCGCCTCGAAGAGACGATCATCGCGAGCCTCATGGCGCTCGCGACGCTCGTCATCTTCGTCGCCGTCGTCCATCGCTACCTGTCCACCGTCGAACTGACGCAGGACTTCATGCTGTCCATCAACTTGAGCTGGGCTCAGGAACTGTGCATCTACATGTTCGTGTGGATGGCCAAGTTCGGCGCCGCCTACGGCGTGCGCACCGGCATCCATGTCGGGGTGGACGTGCTCATCAACCGGCTGCCGCCGAAGGGGCGCAACGGCTTCGTGGTGTTCGGGCTGCTGGCGGGCGCGCTGTTCACCGGCATCGTCGGCACGCTGGGCGCGAACTTCGTGTGGCACATGGCCGGCACCGACCAGACCTCGGCCGACATGGAAGTGCCGATGTGGATCGTCTATCTCGCGATCCCGCTCGGCTCCTACCTGATGTGCTTCCGCTTCCTCCAGGTGGCGGTGCAGTTCGTGCGCACCGGCGAGCTGCCGCATCACGACCATTCGCATGTTGAAGGCATCGACGAGGGCGGCGCGGTCGCGTCGCCGATGGGCGCCGAGATTCCGGGCATCGAGGAAGCGCTCGACGCCGGCGAACGCAAGGGGGGCCGCAAGTGAGCGCCGCGATCATCTTCGTGCTGCTGTTCGTGCTGATGCTCACGGGCATGCCGATCAGCATTTCGCTGGGCCTGACGGTCCTGACCTTCCTGTTCACGATGACCCAGGTGCCGATCGAATCGGTCGCGCTCAAGCTTTTCACGGGCATCGAGAAGTTCGAGATCATGGCGATCCCGTTCTTCATCCTCGCCGGCAACTTCCTCACGCATGGCGGAGTGGCCAAACGGATGATCACGTTTGCCTCGTCGATGGTCGGCCACTGGCATGGCGGCCTCGGCCTCGCGGGCGTGCTCGGTTGCGCGCTGTTCGCGGCGGTGTCGGGATCGAGCCCGGCAACGGTGGTGGCGATCGGCTCGATCGTGCTGCCGGCGATGGTGAAGCAGGGCTTCCCCAACCGCTTCGGCGCGGGCGTCATCACCACCTCAGGCGCGCTCGGCATCCTGATTCCGCCGTCGATCGTGATGGTCATGTACTCGGTGTCCACCAACACCTCGGTGGGCGCGCTGTTCATGGCGGGCGTCATCCCCGGCATCCTGCTCGCGACGCTGCTCGGCGCCGTCACCTGGTATCTGGCCTGGAAGAACGGCTATCCGCGCATGCCGAAGGCAAGCTGGGCCGAACGGCTCAAGGCGCTGAAGGATTCGGCCTGGGGCCTGTTCCTGATCGTCGTGGTGATCGGCGGCATCTACAGCGGCAAGTTCACGCCCACCGAGGCGGCGGCGATGGCGGCGGTGTACGCCTTCTTCATCGCGGTATTCGTCTACAAGGACGTGAAGCTCAAGCAGCTCCCCAAGGTGCTGCTCGACTCGGCCAGCATGTCGGCGATGCTGCTCTACATCATCACCAACGCGGTGCTGTTCAGCTTCCTCATGACGAGCGAGAACATTCCGCAGGCGATGGCCGACTGGATGGTGGCGCAAGGCTTCGGCCCGATCGCCTTCCTGCTGGTGGTGAACATCCTGCTGCTGCTCGCGGGCAACGTGATGGAGCCGAGTTCGATCATCCTGATCATGGCGCCCATCCTGTTCCCGGTCGCGATGAAGCTCGGGATCGACCCGGTGCACTTCGGCATCCTGATCGTGGTGAACATGGAAGTGGGCATGTGCCATCCGCCCGTGGGTCTCAACCTGTACGTGGCATCCGGCATCACGAAGATGGGCATCACCGAGCTGACGGTGGCGGTCGCGCCCTGGCTTGTGGCGATGGTCGGCTTCCTGCTTGTCATCACCTACGTGCCGTCGATCACGTTGTTCCTGCCGAAGATGCTCGGCTTCTGAACAAACGGGCCGCTCCGCCAGAGTCCGGCAAGGTGGAGCGGCTAGAATCGACGCCCCCGTTTCCTAACACCAGGCTTACAGAGAAATGTCAGAGACCGATAATTCCAAACAGGCTGCGGACCCGTCCAAGAAGGAACTGCTGCGCAAGGCCGCGCTCGAGTATCACGAGTTTCCGACCCCCGGAAAGATCGCGATCAGCTCGACGAAGGTCGTCGCCAACCAGCGCGATCTGGCGCTTGCGTACTCCCCCGGCGTGGCCTTCGCCTGCGAGGAAATCGTCGAAGACCCGGCCAACGCCGTGCGCTACACCTCGCGCGGCAACCTGGTGGGTGTGATCACCAACGGCACGGCGGTGCTGGGCCTGGGCCCCATCGGCCCGCTGGCCGCCAAGCCGGTGATGGAAGGCAAGGCCGTCCTGTTCAAGAAGTTCGCCAACATCGACGTCTTCGACATCGAGATCGACGAGCGCGACCCGGACAAGCTGGTCGAGATCATCGCCGCGCTCGAACCCACCTTCGGCGGCATCAACCTCGAAGACATCAAGGCGCCGGACTGCTTCGTCGTCGAGCGCAAGCTGCGCGAGCGCATGAAGATTCCCGTCTTCCATGATGACCAGCACGGCACCGCGATCGTCGTGGGCGCGGGCATCCTCAATGCGCTCAAGGTCACGGGCAAGAAGATCGACGAGGTGAAGGTGGTCACCTCGGGCGCGGGCGCGGCGGCGCTGGCCTGCGTGGACCTTCTCGTCGATCTGGGCGTGCCCATCGGCAACATCTGGCTGACCGACCTCGCAGGCGTGGTCTACCAGGGCCGCACCGAGCTCATGGACCCGGACAAGGCCCGCTTTGCCCAGCCGACGCAGCTGCGCACGCTGGCCGAAGTGATCCAGGGCGCCGACGTGTTCCTGGGCCTCTCGGCCGCCGGCGTGCTCAAGCCGCAGATGGTCGCGAGCATGGCTGCGCGCCCGATCATCTTCGCGCTCGCGAACCCGACGCCGGAAATCCTCCCCGAGGAGGTCAAGGCGGTGCGCGACGACGCGCTGATCGCGACCGGTCGCACCGACTATCCGAACCAGGTCAACAACGTTCTCTGCTTTCCGTTCATCTTCCGCGGCGCGCTCGACGCGGGCGCCACCACGGTGACGCGCGAGATGGAGATCGCGGCGGTCGAAGCCGTGGCGCAACTGGCCCAGCAGGAAGCCAGCGATGTGGTCGCGAGCGCCTACGGCGTCGAGAACATGTCCTTCGGCCCGGAGTATCTGATCCCGAAGCCCTTCGACCCGCGCCTCATCACCACGATCGCGCCGGCCGTCGCCAAGGCCGCCGAAGCCTCCGGCGTGGCCACCCGCCCGATCCAGGACTACGAGGCCTACACCGCCCAGCTCCAGCAGTTCGTCTATCACTCCGGCGCGCTGATGCGGCCGATCTTCTCGGCGGCGAAGAAGCTGCCGGCGAAGAGCAAGCGCGTGGTGTTCGCCGAGGCCGAGGAAGAGAACGTGCTGCGCGCGGTGCAAGTCATCGTCGACGAGAAGATCGCGATGCCGGTGCTCATTGGCCGGCCGGCGGTCATCAAGCAGCGCATCGAGCGCTTCGGGTTGCGTCTGCGGTCGGAAATCGACTTCGAGCTCATCAATCCCGAGTACGACGAGCGCTACCGCGAGTACTGGCAGACCTACCACCAGATGACGGAGCGCAAGGGCATCACCGAGCACTACGCCAAGCTGGAAATGCGCCGTCGCCACACGCTGATCGGCAGCATGCTGATCCACAAGGGCGCGGCCGACGCGCTGGTGTGCGGCACCTACGGCACCTTCGACATCCACATGAAGTACATCGACCAGGTCATCGGCAAGCGCCCCGGCGCGACGGTGTACGCGGCGATGAACGGGCTGCTGCTGCCGAACCGCACGGTGTTCCTGGTCGACACTCACGTGAACGTCGATCCGACGGCCGAGCAGCTCGCCGAGATCACGATCATGGCGGCGGAAGAGATGAACCGCCTGGGCGTCGCGCCGAAGGCGGCGCTGCTGTCGCACAGCAACTTCGGCACGCACACCAATGCGTCGTCGGAGAAGGTGCGCAAGGCGCTGGCGATCGTGCGCGAGCAGGCGCCGTGGCTGGAGGTGGATGGCGAGATGCACGGCGACTGCGCGATCGACGAGAGCGTGCGCAAGGCGATCATGCCGCGCTCGACGCTCAACGGTGAGGCGAACCTGCTGGTGCTGCCCAACCTCGACGCGGCCAACATCGCCTACAACCTGCTGAAGACGGCGGCGGGCAACAACGTGGCGATCGGGCCGGTGCTGCTCGGTGCGGCGCGTCCGGTGCACGTGCTGACGCCGAGCGCGACGGTGCGGCGCATCGTCAACATGACGGCGCTCGCCGTCGTGGATGCGAATCGGCGCTGAACGCCGCTGTCGTCGCGCCGACGCAGCCCCGGGATAACGGACCGGTTCGGGCCGACGACGCGTCTGCATCGCCGGCACCGCGCCGACCGATGCTAGGAGGCGGGCTGCAGGCTCGCCGATCAATGTGCAAGGCCACGACTGCCGCGAGGCGTCGTGGCCTTTGTCATGTGCGGCGTCGGTCCGTCGGGGCGGCAGACGCAGGTCATCGACGTCGGTTGCCGCTGTCGCGGCGGACGTGCGCCGCGATCGATGTGGCGCGGTTCAGGGCGTGTTCGCGTAGGCCTTCATGCGCTGGATTTCCGATGCGCCCACGGCGGTGACGCGGGGCGGCGGCGCGTGCTCGGTGCTGCCGGCATGGCCTTCGCCGGCAGCGGCGTGACCGGACGCCGCGCCATGCTCGGGAGTGCCGCCGCGTCGTTCCTGGAGCACGGCGCGCGGGTCGGCCGCGAGGTCGGGCGCATTGGCGACCCTGACCGGCGTATCGCGTGGCAGGTCGGCCTGCTGGCCACTGCGCGAACGTTTCGTGCGCGACTTGCTGTCGTCGGGCGGCGGCGCGGCGTGCTCGGGTTCGGGCGGGGCGGCGGCGGTGGCCGGTGCCGGCACGGGAGGCGGCTTGGGCGGATCGCGCGGGACGACGGGTGCCACGACCTCGATCTTGTTCTTGGTCATGTAGTCGTTCATCTCGCGCCAGCCCTCGAAGATGGCGGCCTTGTTGGCCTTGGCGTTGAGGGTGAAGCAGTCCTCGATCGCGCGGCCCGCGTGGCGGCAGGCCGAGCCGATCGCCTTGCCTTCGGCCTCGATATCGGCCTTGCTGTTGCCGGTGAGGGCGGTCAGCTTGTCGCAACCGGGCAGGAAGAGCGTGAGCGCGAGCGCGCTGGCGACGAGTAGAGGTGGGCGCATGGCGGTGGAGCGGAAAGTGTCTGACCGTTTAACGGCCGTTCCGCCATGCGACTTGAACCGATGCTGCCTTGCGCAGCACCGCTTTGCCCCGCCTGTTCGCGCGATGCGTGGCGCGCGGGGACATGCGATCAGCGTCGGGCCAAACCCCTGCTGATCGCCTGCCTGGCGTTCAGAGCTGGGCCATGCCGCCGACGACCGCGTGCATGCCGTTGTCGACATGCATGATCTCGGCGGTGATGCCGCTCGCGAGGTCGGACAGCATGAAGGCCGTAGCATTGCCGACCTGCTCGATCGTCACGTTGCGGCGCAGCGGCGTGCTCATCTCGTTGAACTTGAGCATCTTGCCGAAGTCGGCGATGCCCGAGGCGGCCAGCGTCTTGATCGGGCCGGCGCTGATGCCGTTGGCGCGGATGCCGCGCGGGCCGAGGCTTTCGGCCAGGTAGCGCACCGAGGCTTCGAGCGAGGCCTTGGCCAGGCCCATGGTGTTGTAGTGCGGCACGACGCGCTCGGCGCCGAGATAGCTCAGCGTGAGGCTGCTCGGCGAGCCGCCTGCCTCGACCGCCTTGAGCAGCAGCGGCAGCGCGGCCTTGGTGAGCGCCGGATAGCTGTAGGCCGAGATGTCGTGGGCGATGCGGAAGCCTTCGCGGCTCAGGCCGTCGAGAAAGTCGCCTGCGATGGCTTCGCGCGGCGCGAAGCCGATCGAATGGACGAGGCCGTCGAGTTGGCTCCAGGCTTCACCGAGGCCGGCGAAGGTGGAGGCGATCTCGTCATCGCTGCCGACATCGCACTGGAACACGAGCGAGCTGCCGAATTCCTTGGCGAAGCCGTCGATGCGGTCCTTGAAACGTTCGCCGACGTAGGTGAAGGCGAGTTCGGCGCCTTCGCGGTGACAGGCCTGGGCAATGCCGTAGGCGATGGAACGGTTGGAAAGCAGACCGGTGATTAGGATCTTCTTGCCGGCGAGAAAGCCCATGCGGTGACTCCGGAAACGCAAAATTGGCCCGGATTCTACCCGGGGAGCTTTCGCCGGCTGCCGCCCGGGTGACTAGGACGTGGCCAGGAGTTCGTCGAGGCGTTCGCGGTAGAGCGCGACGGCCTTGGGACCGCGCTTCTTCTCGACGGCGACCACGAGCTTGTCGAACAGGGTGACGAGTTCGTCGAGCGAATCGGCACGTTCGAGCCGCAGCGTGAGCGGGATGGCGCCGAGCCCGAAGAACTCCGGAATCTGGGCACCGAGAAAGGCGTAGAGCCGGAACTGGCGCGAGGCGTCTGGCGGACAGGCGTAGGCCTTGAACAGTTCGGGCGCGATCGCGGCAGGGCTGCCGGGTTCAGGCTCGGCACGCGAGGGCGTGACCGCGTGCACGGCCTCGCTGGCGAGACTGACGATCTCGAGCAGACCCGCTTCGAGCAGACGCACCAGCGAATGCTGGTTTTCCATGCCGACGAGATCGAGCAGTTCCGCCGCGCGACGACGGCCATCGGCCACGACGAGCAGATTGCGCTCATGGCGCGAGAGGCTTTCGCCACGGCGGCTGATCTCGGCGCGACCGAGTTCGGTCTTGCGCAGCACGGCTTCCATCGTCAGGGTCATTCCGGGTCTCCATTCACCGTCGAATTTGAGAAGTGCGTCGCATGCTAGGGAGTGCTCTTACAGGTGCATGTGCGGAATTTGTCATCGACGACTTGAGTCAGGGTTCAACCCATTCGGGTTTTTCCTGTGCCGGCAATGGCCGGATCGCGCACAAACCCCAGTCGGGCAGAAAGCTCCTCCGACCGGAGGACTTCGACCGGAAGGCCGGCGGGGCAGGCCGGCAGGCGCAGGATGAGGCCCGTGGGCGTGCTGAGGCAGCGCTCGGGCAGGGTGTCTGGATCGGGCGGACCGCCGTCGGCGTCGGCGAGATGGTCGATGAAGACGGCGAGGTCGCGGTCGCTGGCGATGGCGGGCCCGTGCTCGGTCAGGAGCCAGAGGTTGCCAGCGTCGTCGAAGGCGGCACGGTCGAGCCGGTCGACGCGCAGGCGGTTGTGGGTGACGAGGGCCGGCGCGGCGGCTTCCGCGGCATCCGGCTGGGCGAACACGATGAAGGGCGCGGCTTCGAGCGTGACGTAGACGCGCTGCGGTCCGTTCTGGAAGAACCAGGCGCCGTGCTCGTCGCAGGCGTAGTTGCGATCGATGAAGCCGCGCAGCGCCGGGCTGGTGACGGGATCGCCGGGCAGACCGGCGCGTTGGCAGGCCTCGTCGCGCATGCGCCAGCGGCCGCGCCGGTCGAGTGCGAGCCAGCCATGGCAGGCGGGGACATCGGGCCAGCGGGCGAGGGCGGCGAGAACGGCGTCATCCATGGTCAGTGTGGTCGTCAAAGAAGCCGAGGATGCGCGCCGGCAGCCAGTCGAGCCGACCGGGGAAGGCGCCGGTTGCAAAGCCGACGTGTCCGCCTTCGGCCGGCTGTTCGAGCGTGACGACCGCCGACACCTCGGCCGGGCCGGGCAGCGCCTCGGCAGGCAGGAAGGGATCGTTGCGGGCGTTGAGCACGAGCGTCGGCACGACGATGTGGCGCAGCAGCGGCTTGCTGGAGGCGCGGGTCCAGTAGTCGTCGGTGTCGCGGTAGCCGTGCATCGGCGCGGTGTAGAGGTTGTCGAACTCGCGCAGCGTGCGCGCGGCGCGGATCGCGTCGAGGCTGGTGCGCCCGCTCGCGAGCAGCGGATGCGCCGGATGCGCGGCGAGCTTGGCCGCGACCTTGACCCGCAGCGTGCGCAGGAACATGCGCGTGTACACCATCGACAGTCCGCGCGAGATCGCCGCGCCGCCGGCCATGAGGTCGAGCGGCGCCGAGATGCCGGCGGCGGCCGTCACGAAGCGCGCGTCCGCGCCCGATTCGCCCAACCACTTGAGCAGCGCGTTGCCGCCGAGCGAGACACCGGCCGCGTACAGCGGCGCGCCGGCCGCGCGCGCGGCGATGCGGCGCAGCACCCAGCCGACTTCGGCGCTGTCGCCCGAGTGGTAGGCGCGCGCCAGCCGGTTGGGTTCCCCGGAGCAACCCCTGAAATGCGGGATCACGCCGGTCCAGCCGCGTATGCGCAGCGCATGCATGAGGGCGCGTGCGTAATGGCTGCGCGACGAGCCTTCGAGTCCGTGGAACAGCACAACCCAGGGACGGCCGGCTTCGCCGTCGACGAAGTCGACATCGATGAAGTCGCCGTCAGGTCGGCCGTCGGTTTCGGTGTCCCAGCGTTCGCGGCGCAGCGGCGTGGCCGGGCAGCGCGCTAGCAGGGCGGGCAGGATGGTCTGGGCATGGCCGGCGGCGGGGCCGAGCCTGAGCCAGGCTGGCGCGCGATAGCCGGCCATCGGGCGGGCCACGCGCACCTCAGTGCAGCATCGAGGGCCGCAGCGCCGGCATGTCGCCCATCGGCTCCTCGTTCGGACTGGCGTGATGCAGCACGAGACGCCAGCCGCTCGGCGTCTTGAAATAGATGTTGGTGGCGAACACGCGCAGTGGCTGGCCGGTGCGCGGATGCAGCACCGGCATTTCCTCGATGACCGAATGCACCGCGACCAGCATGTTCTGCTGCACGTGGCGACGCGTGACGCGCGCCGTCAGCGGCCCTTGCGAGAGGATTTCCTCGTAGCTCTGGCGGATCGGGTCGATGCCGATCAGACGCGGGCCGTTGGGATGAATGCAGACGATGTCGTCCTCGTCCGACCAGCAGGCCATTGCGGCGGCGAGGTCGGCGCGTTCGAGCGCGTCATACCAGCTCTGCTCGGCGGCTTCGGGCGTGGAGAACAGGGCGGGGTGGAAGTCTTCGTCCATGGCGGGGAGGAGGGCCGCGTCAGGCGCGGCGTCCGTCCGCGCCCTGGCCGGGTGAGGGCGTGGGTTGGGCGGGGGCGGCGCCGAGTCGCGCGGCGAGCTGTTCGTAGACGAGTTCGGGCGTGAGATCGCGCATGCAGCGGAAATGCCCGAGCGGGCATTCGCGCGCGAAGCAGGGGCTGCATTCGATGGGAATGCGCGCGATCGTCGCCTGGGTGTTGTGCGGCGGCGTGTGGCGCGGATCGGTCGAGCCGTAGAGCGCGACCACCGGCACGTCGAGCGCGGCCGCCATGTGCATGAGGCCGGAATCGTTGCTGACCACGGCCTGGAAGCTGCGCATCAGCGCCAGCGCCTCGCGCAGGCTGGTATTGCCGCAAAGGTTGGTCACTTCCACATGGGCCAGCGCCGCGATCTCGGCGGCGACCGGCTTGTCCTTGGGCGAGCCGAGGCAGAAGAAGGCGGCGTCGGGATGGCGTTCGGCCACCAGCTCGGCCAGCCGCGCGAAATGCTCGACCGGCCAGCGCTTGGCCGGGCCGTACTCGGCGCCGGGGCAGAAGCCGATGAGCGGCCGCGCGGTGTGGCGGTCGATGTACTTGGCCTTGGCGATCGCCACATGGGCCGGATCGACGACGAGACGCGGCCGGTCGGCGCCGAACCAGTCGTACTTGCGCTCGAAACCGCCGGCCAGCGCCGCGTAGGTCTCGATCATCGGCGGGCGATGGCCCTTGGGCGGATTGGGCCAGCGCCGGTTGAGGAGGCCCCAGCGGCCTTCGCCCGTGTAGCCGCAGCGCACCGGGATGCGTGCGAGCCAGGGGATGAGCGCCGATTTCCACGAGTTGGGCAGCACCCAGGCATGGGTGAAGGGGCCGTGGGCATCGCCCGCGCGCAGGGCGCGCGCGGTAGCGACGCGCTCCTTCCATTGCAGGCTGCCGTGCAAGAACGAGGTGGTCTGGACGCGATCGACCTCGTTCATCGATTCGTACACCGCCGCGAGGTGCTTGGGCGCGAGCACCTCGATGCGCGCACGCAGGTGCTGGAGCCTCAGCCGCCGGATGAGTGGCTGGGACATGATCGCGTCGCCGATCCAGTTGGGAGCGACGACGAGGATGCGCATTTCGGGTTCCACGCGGCGGAGAGGGCGACGGTGCCGCGCGTCAGTGCGCGTGGACCTTCTCGCCGGCCTTGAGGCGGTAGACCGTACCGCAGTACGGGCACATCGCCTCGCCGGTCTTGGTCACGTCGAGGAACACGCGCGGATGGTGGTTCCACAGCGGCATGGCCGGGTTGGGACAGTAGGCGGGCAGATCCTTGGCCGTCAGTTCGACCGAGGGCAGGGCGGCTTTGGTTTGGGTGTCGCTCATTGTTGGAACCTCGAAGGAAATCAGACCTTGGCAAGCCACTCGGCGTACTTCGGGTTGCGGCCGTTGACCACGTCGAAGAAGGCCGCCTGGAGCTTGGTGGTGACCGGGCCGCGCGAGCCGGCGCCGATGGTGCGGCCGTCAAGCTCGCGGATCGGGGTGACTTCGGCGGCGGTGCCGGTGAAGAAGGCTTCGTCGCCGATGTAGAACTCGTCGCGCGTGATGCGGCGCTCGACCACCTTGATGCCGTGCTCGGCCGCGAGCGTGAAGATGGAGTTGCGGGTGATGCCGTCGAGCGCCCCGCCGGCGAGGTCGGGCGTGTGCAGTTCGCCATCCTTCACCAGGAAGACGTTCTCGCCTGAGCCCTGACAGACGAAGCCCTGCGGATCCATCAGCATCGCCTCGTCGTAGCCCTCGTTCGTCGCTTCCTGGTTCGACAGGATCGAGACCGGGTAGTTGCCGACTGCCTTCGCCTTGCACATCGTCACGTTGGGGTGATGGTGCGTGAACGACGAGGTCTTGACGCGGATGCCGCGCTCCATGCCCTCGGCGCCGAGGTAGGCGCCCCAGGGCCAGGCCGCGACCGCGACGTGGATGGTGTTGGTGCGCGCGCCGATGCCGAGCTTGTCCGAGCCGATCCAGGCGATCGGGCGGATGTAGCAGCTCTCCAGCTTGTTCTCGCGCACGACGGCCTTGGTGGCCTCGGAAATCTGCTCTTCGGTGAAGGGCAGGTTCATCTGGAAGATGCGCGCGCTGTTGAACAGGCGGCGGGTGTGTTCCTTGAGGCGGAAGACGGCGGTGCTGCCGTCGGCCTGCTGGTAGGCGCGGACACCCTCGAATACGCCCATGCCGTAGTGCAGGGTGTGAGTGAGGACGTGGATCTTGGCGTCGCGCCAGTCAACCATCTTCCCGTCCATCCAGATCACGCCGTCACGGTCGGCCATGGACACCATTCGAATGCTCCTGTCAGGGGTTGCGGCCCGCGCGCGGCGCGCGGGCGGAAAAGCGCAGATTCTAGCGAAGCCCTTGCCCGAGCCGCCTCATCGGGATAATGCGGCCGGCGCCGCGACTGTGTGGCGCCTTCGGAAAGGTTGAAATGGGTTTCTGGAAAGACGCGCGCGGCGAAGCCTTCCGGCGCGGTTTCGCCGATCTGATGCCGGCTGCGACGGGCGTGCTCGCCTGGGGGCTGGTGACAGGCGTGGCGATGGTGCAGGCGGGACTCGGACTCGCGGGCGCGCTCGGCATGACCTTCACTGTGTACGCGGGCTCGGCGCAGCTGGCGGCGCTGCCGCTGATCGCGAGCGGTTCGCCGGTGTGGCTCATCGTCGCGACGGCGCTGGTCGTGAACCTGCGCTTCGTCATCTACGCGCTGGCGCTGCGGCGCGATTTTGCCGGCGTGAGCGTGGCGCGGCGGCTCTGGTACGGCTATCTGATGGGCGACATCGGCTTCGTGATCTACATGCGGCGGCGCGAGCAGCCGGGGCCGTTCGAGCACCGGCATGCCTATTTCATGGGCGGCGCGGTGTGCAACTGGCTGTTCTGGCAGCTCGGCAGCGTGGCGGGCATCGTCGCGGCGGGCTGGATTCCGCTCGACTGGGGGCTGGATCTCGCGGGCACGCTGGCGCTGCTCGGGCTGCTGGTGCCGATGTGCGCCGCGCGGCCGGTGCTGGCCGGGGCGATCGCGTCGGCGGTGGTGGCGATCGTGGCGCATGCGCTGCCGCTGCGGCTGGGGCTGGCGGCGGGGACGGTGGCGGGCATCGTGGTGGCGATGCTCGTGGGCGCGAACGCGGGCGGCGATGCCGGGCCCGCCGCGCGGAACTGAGGGTATGAAATTGCAGCGGATGAATCAGGCGGCCAGGCGGCCGGCGCGGGGCTGAGCGCATGGATCAGCTCGAACTCTGGCTCGCGATGGCGGGCCTCACTTTCGCCACCGTCGCGACGCGCGCGGGCCTGCTCGTCTTCCACCGGCTGTCGCCGGGCTCGACCGTGGAGCGCGCGCTGCGCTATGCGCCGGCCTGCGCGCTGGCGGCCATCGTCGGGCCGGAACTGGTGTTTTCGCACGGCGTGGTGGAGCCGGGGCATTACAAGCTCTGGGCCGGCGCGGCGGCGACCGCGGGCTTTCTGGTGACGCGCAACCTGTTCGCGACGCTCGCGATCGGGATGGCGGTGTTCACGGCGCTGCGGCTGGTGGGGTGGTCGTGATGGCTGCGATGGCGTTCCGGGCCGCGAGCGGCAACGGTCAATGGGCGCGCCGCGCGCCGGCCGTCCAGGCAGCATTGATGTTCAAGTTCAACAGGAGTGCTTCATGAGCGCCGTCCAGCAGGCCCGCGCCATCCTCAAGTCGGTGTTCGGCTATTCGTCCTTCCGCGGGCGGCAGGAGGAGGTGGTCAGCCATGCGATCGAGGGCGGCGATGCGCTCGTGCTCATGCCCACCGGCGCCGGCAAGAGCCTGTGCTACCAGGTGCCGGCGCTGGCGCGCGAAGGTGTGGCGGTGGTGGTGTCGCCGCTGATCGCGCTGATGCAGGACCAGGTCGCGGCGTTGCGCGAGGCCGGCGTGGCGGCGGCCTATCTCAACTCGACGCTCGACGCCGCCGAGGCCCGCAACATCGAGCGCGACGCGCGCAGCGGCCGGCTCAAGCTGCTGTACATGGCGCCCGAGCGCGTGATGACCGAGCGCGGCACCGGCCTGCTCGATGCCATCGCCGACGGGCCGGGCATCGCGCTGTTCGCCATCGACGAGGCGCATTGCGTCTCGCAATGGGGCCACGACTTCCGCCCGGAATACCTCCAGCTCTCGCTGCTGCACGACCGCTATCCGCACGTGCCGCGCATGGCGCTGACCGCCACGGCCGACGAGCTCACGCGCCATGAAATCGCCGAGCGCCTTGGTCTCGCCGACGCGCCGATGTTCATCAGCAGCTTCGACCGGCCCAACATCCGCTATCGCATCGCCGACAAGACCGACGCCCGCGCCCAGCTGCTCGACTTCGTCCGCAACGAGCATCCGGGCGACGCCGGCATCGTCTATTGCCTGTCGCGCAAGAAGGTGGAGGAGACCGCCGAGTTTCTGGAGCAGAAGGGCATCAACGCGCGGCCCTACCACGCGGGGCTGGACGCCGCGACGCGCGCCCGCAACCAGGACGACTTCATCCGCGAGGACGGCCTCGTCATCGTCGCGACCATCGCCTTCGGCATGGGCATCGACAAGCCCGACGTGCGCTTCGTCGCCCACCTCGACCTGCCCAAGAGCATCGAGGGCTACTACCAGGAAACCGGCCGCGCCGGCCGCGACGGCGAGGCCTCCGATGCCTTCATGGTGTACGGCCTGCAGGACGTGGTGCAGCAGCGCCGGATGATCGACGAGTCCGAGGCCGGCGAGGACTACAAGCGTGTGTCGAGCGCCAAGCTCGACGCGGTGCTCGGCCTGTGCGAGACCACCGACTGCCGCCGCGCCCGCCTGCTCGACTACTTCGGCGAGAAATACCTCGGCGCCGTGGCCGGCCACGGCTGCGCCAACTGCGACAACTGCCTGAGCCCGCCCGAGATGTGGGACGGCACCGAGGCGGCGCAGAAGATCCTGTCGTGCATCTTCCGCGTCGAGAAGATGAGCGGCCATGCCTTCGGCGCGCAGCACATCATCGATGTGCTGCGCGGCAAGCACACCGCCAAGATCGCCCAGAGCGGCCACGACAAGGTCAGCACCTACGGCATCGGCGCCGAACTCGACGACAACGCCTGGCGCGCCGTGCTGCGCCAGCTCGTCATGAACCGCCAGGTCGAGATCGACCATGCGCGCTACGGCGTGCTGCGGCTCGGTCCCGAGGCGCGCGCCGTGCTCAAGGGCGAGCAGCGCGTGATGCTGCGCAAGCTGCGCGAGAAGGCCGCCGCCCGCAAGGCGCGTTCGGCCGGCACGAGCGCGGCGGCGGTCGAGCTGTCCGAGCGCGACCGGCCGCTGTTCGAGGCGCTGCGCGGCTGGCGCGCCGGCATTGCGCGCGAACGCGGCCTGCCCGCGTACACGGTCTTCCACGACGCCACGCTGCGCGACATCGCGATGCGCCGGCCCGGCTCGCTCGACGACCTCGCCTGCATCGGCGGCGTGGGCGCGCGCAAGCTGGAGGCTTACGGCGCGGACATCCTGCGCGTGGTACTGAGCGAGGACTGACGGTCGTCCGCAGGCCGCACTGGCGCGCAGGCGAATCCCGCCTTTCGTGCGGTTTTCGCGCCCGCGCGTCCGTTGATCGCGCATCCGCGGCCGTCCGGCTTCGTTGCGTTGCAGCAATGGCGGGCGGGCGTCGGTAACATGCGCCGCCCCCATTCCCCTTACGCCCGATGTCCGCCGTTCCGCCCCGTCCGTTCCTGTCGCAAGCGCTCGCCCGTGTCGGCGACTGGTGCGGACTCGACCGCGCGGGACTGATGCATGGCCTGCGGCTGTTCCTCGCGGCCTGGATCGCCTTCGGCATCGCGGCGGTGCTGGAGGTTCCGAACGCCTACTGGGCGGCGATGCCGGTGTGGGTCGTGGCCCAGCCGCTGCGCGGACTGCTGTTCGAGCGCGGCGTGTTCCGCGTGCTCGGCACGCTGCTGGGCGCGGCGCTCGGCATCGCCATCCTCGCGCTGCCGACCGGGCCATGGATCGCCTTCGCGCTGCTGGGCGCGGTGGTTGGCGCGAGCGCGCTTACCGTGCACACGCTGCGCGGCCTCGGTGCCTATGGCGCACTGCTCACCGGCATGACGGCGGCGGTCGTGGTGCTGCCGACCGTGCTCGTGCCGAGCCACACGCTCGATCTGGCGCTGGCCCGCGTCGAATGCACGCTGATCGGCGTGGTGGTGGTGACGATCGTGACCGGCCTGTTCACGCCCGAGGCGGCACGCGACGACTTCTACCGCCGCGTGCGCCGGCTCTGCGCCGATGTCGCCGCGCATGCGGCCCGCGTGGCCGGCGCAGCGCCGGCCGAGGCGAGTGGTGCCGCCACGCCGGTCGAGTCCGATCTGCTCGCCCGCCTCGCCGACATCGACGCCAATGCGCGGCTGTTCGCGGCCGGCTCGGCGCGCGGCTACCGCCGCCTGCATTACGTCGAGGCGCTGACCGCCGCCGCGCTCGGCCTGCTCGCGGCCAGCCGCGCCCTCGGCGAGCGGCGCGCGCGCGGCGAAGCCGTGCCGGCCGATCTGCCCGACGCACTGCGACGCGTGGCGGCGCGGCTCGGCGCGCGGTCCGTTCCCGGCGCCGCCGCGGACGAGACCGCGCCCAGCGACGGCGCCGACCCCGACCGCGCGCCGACGACTGGCCGGAGCGCGATCGCCGCGCACGCCGCCCTTGGCGATGACGCCCGGACGCGCGCCGCCCCCGTCGCGCGATCGAGCTGGCACCTGCCCGCGCCGGCACCCGCCGACCCCTTGCGCGAGCGCTTCGACGCCACCGCGATCCAGCTCGTCGCTGCCGAGGACGCGCTGTTCGCCGAGGCCGACGACGGTGGTCCGCGCAGCTTCGGCCCGCGCGCGCTGCGCATCGCCGCCCACCGCGACTGGTCGCGCGGCCGGCGCGCGGCATTCGTGTCGGGCCTCGCCACCTTCGCCGCCGCCTGCGCCGCGTTCGCCTCGGGCTGGCCGGCCGGCGAGCTGTGCGCGCTCGGCGTGTGCATCTTCTCGATGGTGCTCGGCAGCCTGCCCGAGCCGCGTCGCATCGCCCGCGTCATGTTCCCGGGCGTGCTCGCGGGCGTGGTGGTGGCGATCGGCTACCGCTTCGGCGTGCAGCCAATCATCGGCGGCACGGCGGCGCTGCTGCTCACGCTCGCGCCCTTCTTGCTCGCGGGCGGGCTGGCGCGCGCGAGCCGCCGCTTCGCGCTGCCTGCGCTCGACGCCAACATGTGCTTCCTGCTCGCGAGCCAGGCCGGCATGCCGGCCGCCGGCGCGGCCGAGATCCTCGAAGGCGGCGCGGCGCTGGTGCTGGCCGCCGCGCTCGTCTGCGGCGGCTTTCTGCTGCTGCCGGGCGCCGGCGAGCGCGACGCCGACCGTGCCGCGCGCCATCTCGGCCGCGACCTGCTGCGCCTGCTGCCGCGCCTGCGCCCAGGCACCGACGCCGGCGACTGGGGCGCGCGCGCCACGCGTCAGGTGCTGAGGCTGGCGCTGCATCTGGCGCGCGCCCGGCCGGCGCCGCTCGCGCTGCTCGGCGCGCTTAACCTCGGCCACGCCATCGTCGGCCTGCGCGCGATCGCGGCCGACGCCGACATGGACCCGCTCGCGCGCCAGCAGGCGGCGCGCGCGCTGTCGGAGCTGCGCGGTCTCGCCGGTCGGCCGGACGAGGTCGCCGCGATGCTGCGCGCCATCGCCGACAGCCACCGGCTCACGCCCGCCACGCCGCTGCTGCTCGACGGCGCCGCCGCCCTGGCCGAGGCGGCGCCGGTGGTGACGCGGCGCGGCTGACGGCCGTCCGCCATCGGCCCGCGCCAGCCCGAAAGCCTGCGTCGGGCAAGATGCGCCCGCGCCGCCGCCGGCGGCCGTCGTCCCGCATCCACGATTCACCCGAGCCCATGTTCAAGCCCCTCGCCGTCGCCCTACTTGCCCTGCCGCTGCTCGTCGCCTGCGGCGAACCCGAGGACACGCATCCCGGCCAGCCCGTCACCCATCGCCGCCAGGCCTTCCGCGAACTGCTCAAGACCTCCGAGCCGATCGGCGTGATGCTGCGCACCAAGGCCTACGACGCGACCAAGTACCAGCAGCTGCTGGCCGACTTCATGGCGAAGCGCGAGGCGCCCTGGCAGTACTTCGGCGCCGACACCCTCTATCCGCCCAGCCGCGCCAGGCCCGAGATCTGGAGCCAGCCCGAAGCCTTCGAGGCCGCGAAGAAGGAATTTCTGGACGCGAGCTGGGAACTGAGCCAGCTCGGCGCCGACCCCGGCCGCGACCGCGCGCTCGCCGCCTACCGCAAGGTCGAGGACACCTGCGAGCGCTGCCACACGGCGTTCAAGAACAAGTAAGAGGCGCGCCGGCCGGCTGCATGGCCGGCATGCGCGGGGCGGGCGGCGCGCCCGGCCCACCGCCGCGCTCAGCCCGCGTCGAGCACCGCGAGGATGCGGTCGAGCAGACGCGGCATCTCCGCCGGGCTGTCGAGAAAGAAGCGCGCGCCGGTGGCGGCCTCGTCATGCCCGACCTTGATCGTGAGCCAGTGCGGCTCGGCGGCGGCGAACACCGGCTCGTCGTTCAGGTCGTCACCCGCGAACAGCGCCGCGCCGGCGCCGGTCGCGCGCACCAGTGCATGCACCGCACTGGCCTTGTCGGGCGCGTCGGCGGCGACGAGGTTGAACACCAGCTTGCCGCCGAAGCTGCGCAGCTCCGGTCCGGTGCGCGCCAGCAGCGATTCGATCTCGATGCGCGCCCGGTCGCGGTCGCGCGCGAGCCGGTAGTGCAGGGCGAGCGACTGGCCCTTGTCCTCCACGCTCACGCCGGCGGCGGCCAGCGCCGCGCCCTGGGCGGCCAGCAGGTCGCGCGCGCCGTCGAGGGCACGGCTCAGGCGCTCGGCGGCGGCCGGATCGCCGAGGTTCTCGGCGCCGTGGTTGCCGACGATGCAGCCGGGCTCGAAGCCAAGCCGGTCGCGCACGTCGGCGAGCTGGCGGCCGGTCACGACCGCGACCGGCCAGCGCTCGGTCAGCCGCGCGAGCCGGCGCGACACGGCGGGCGCAACGCGCGCGTCTTCCGGCCGCGCCACGATCGGCGCGAGCGTGCCGTCGAAATCGAAGGCGAGCAGGGGTTGCAGGCGGAGCAGGTCGGCGAGCGCGGCCTCGCCTTCGGGGGAAAAGAGATGCTTCATCGTCGTTGGCCTTGGCCGGCCGCGCGGCCCGGGCGCCGGGACGGCGGCCCGTCGGCACGCTTGCCGGAGCGGGTTGGATGAGCCGACGGTAGCGCCGGCCCGCGCCCGGCGCCTGTGACGGTCGGTTTCGTTACATGCCGTGCGGGTGCAGCATGAGGGCGTCATCGTCACGCCCGCCGCGCCGGCCATGCTGCCGCCGACCGCCGACCGCCGACCGCCGACCGCCGACCGCCGACCGCCGACCGCCGACCGCCGCCGCCGCCGCCGCCGTCAGCCCGTCCCCTCATCCCCAGGAGCCGCGTCATGTCCGCCCAAGTCTTCGTCTGGTACGAACTGCTCACCACCGACACCGCCGCCGCCGCGGCCTTCTACGGCCGCGTGCTCGGCTGGACCGCCACCCCGTCGGCGCTGACCGATGTGGACTACACCCACCTGTCGGTCGGCGAGCATGCGGTCGCCGGCCTCATGCGGCTGCCCGCCGAGGCCGCCGCGCTCGGCGCGCGACCGTGCTGGATGGGCCACCTCGGCACGCCCGACATCGACGCCGCCGTCGCCCGCCTAGTCGCGGCCGGCGGCAAGGTGTGGCGCCCGGCCTGGGACATCCCCGAGGTCGGCCGGCTCGCCGTCGTGGCCGACCCCCAGGGCGCGGCCTATTCGCTCTACCAGCCCGCGCCCGCCTGCGCCGACAGCGCGCCGCTGCCGCCGATGACGCCCGGCAGCATCGGCTGGCGCGAGCTGCAGGCGGTGGACGGCCCGTCCGCCTTCGACTTCTACGCCGCGCAGTACGGCTGGACGCGCGGCGAGGCCATCGACATGGGGCCGATGGGCGTCTACCAGCTGTTCGAGGTCGACGGCCTCGCCCTGGGTGGCGTCATGACCAAGCCGGCCCACCTGCCGATCCCGTTCTGGCTGTTCTACTTCGCGGTCGCCGACATCGACGCCGCCGTCACCGCGCTCCGCGAGGCGGGCGGCACGCTGCTCAACGGCCCGATGCCCGTGCCCGGCGGCGCCTGGATCGTGCAGGCGCTGGATCCGCAGGGCGTGCTGTTCGCGCTCGTGGGCATGCGCGCTGCCGGCTGAGCGCTGCCGCCTGGACCCGGCCCCCGGGCAAACCCCGTCCGTCGTCCGATTGCGGCCGGCGGGCGGCGCGCGGAACATCGCCCGACGCGCGCCATCCGGGCGCGCGACCGCATCAGGGAGGGCGCATGCGAAGGCGCATCCTCATCATCGACGACGACCCGATCGTCCGGCGCGTGCTCGCCGCACAGGTCGAGGCTCTCGGTCACGCGGCCGAGGCCGCACCCGACGGCGTGAGCGGCCTGGACGCCTGCAAGCGCTTCCAGCCCGATCTCGTGCTGTGCGACCTCTACATGCCCGGCCTCGACGGCTACGGCGTGATCGCCCGGCTCGCGCACGACCATCCTGAACTGCCCGTCATCGTCGTGAGCGGCGTGGGCGACATCGCCGACGCGGTGCGCGCCCTGCGCCACGGTGCCTGGGACTACGTCACCAAGCCGCTGCCCGAGCCGGCCGTGCTCGCCCACGCCATCGACGGCGCGGTCGAACGCGCCCGACTGCGCGCCGAGAACCAGCGGGTACGCGAGCATCTGGAGACCGCCAACCGCCAGCTCGAAGCCAGCCTGCGCGCGCTGGAGGACGACGAGAACGCCGGCCGCCACATCCAGTTCACGCTGCTGCCGCGCGAGCGCCTCGTCATCGACGGCTATGAATGCTCGTGGCACCTCGTGACCTCGGCCATCCTCAGCGGCGACTTCGTCGACTACTTCGCCATCGACGAGCGGCGCTTCGGCTTCTACATCGCCGACGTGTCGGGACATGGCGTGTCGTCGGCCTTCGTGACCGTGCTGCTCAAGAGCCAGATGGCGCGCCTGGCCGAGCGCCACCGGCTCTACGGCGACGACACGCTGCTCGACCCCGCCGCCACGCTCGCCCATCTCAACCGCGAGATCGTCGAGGGCCGCCACGGCAAGTACCTGACGATGTTCTACGGCGTGGTCGATTCGGCCGCCGGCGAACTCACCTACGCCAACGGTGGCCAGTTCCCGTTCCCGCTCGCCTTCGACGGCAGCGAGGTGCGCGAGATCGGCGGCAAGAGTCCGCCCGTGGGGCTGTTCAGGGGGCGCAGCTGGCGCAACCAGCGCTTGCCGCTCACGCCGGTGTTCGCGCTGTCGATGTTTTCCGACGGCATCCTCGAAACCCTGCCCGAGCCCGACCTCACGTCCAAGCGCGACCACCTGCGCGCCTGCGCCAGCCATGCCGACACCGACGCCCACGGCATCGCCGACGCGCTCCATCTCGTTACCGATCGTGCGCCGCCCGACGACGTGAGCATCCTTGCGCTGCGGCGGCTGGAGCCGGCATGAGCGCCGCGCGCGCGGTTGCCGCCGACGCGGGCCGCGCGGGCAGGGTCGCGCGCCCGTCGCCGCCTCCGATAGCCCGTCCGGGCCGCTCATCCGTCCCGGTCTTGCAAAGGTTTGCAACATGAACGCCACCAGCATCGCTTCGACCCGCGTCGCCACCAGTCTCACGCATGCGCGCGAGGGAGGCACGGTCGTCATCCGCCTCGCGGGCGATCTGCGCCACACCCACGGCCGCGCCTTCGACCGCTTCATCGACACGCTGCTGGCCGACGCCGGCGTGACGCGCGTGATCGTCGACCTCGGCGCGGCGACCGGCATCGACAGCACGATGCTCGGCCTGCTCGCGCGGCTCGCGTCGGAGCTGGAGGCGCGCGACGGCCGCAAGCCGCTGCTGGTCTCACCCGACGCCGACATCAACGCGCTGCTCGAAAGCATCTGCCTCGACGAATGCTTCCTGCGCTGCGACGGCTCGCCGGCCGCCCCGGATGCCGCCGCGCCCATCCCCGCGCCCGACGACGAGGCCGATGCCGAGACCGCACGCGTCATCCTCGAAGCCCACCGCACGCTCGGCCGCATGAACGCGGCCAACCGCGAGATGTTCCGCAGCGTGGTCGAGGCGCTGGAGCAGGAGCTGGGGCGGGGCTGACGCGCCCCGCCCGACACGCGACCTGGCCGCGCGCAGGCGGCGTTCAGGGCATCCGCGGCCGGAGCATCGCCGGCGTGGTCCGGGCGCGGTTCAGATCTCGTCGAGCAGATGCCGCCGGCCGCGCGGCCGGCCGTTGACAGCGCCGCTCGCGGGATCGTCTTCCGCTGCCTCGTCACCGCTCGTGGTGTCGCCGATGTCGGCCTCGGCGGGATGGGCAGGGTGGACGGCGGATTCGGCGGTGGCCGTCGTGGTCAGGGGAGGCGCGCCGAGGTCGCCGGGGAAGGCGAGGTCGTCGGTGGTGGCGAGCTTGGCGATGACAGCGGCCGGCGGCGTGCCGTCCTCAGGCGCGGCGTCAGCGGGGAGAGTGGAGCCGACGTCCGGCGTGCCGATGATCGCCGTGCCCGAATCGGACACATCGGCAGCGGTGACCACCAGATCGTCGCCCTGCGGCGCGGTTGCGTTCCAGGCCGCTTCCTGGCTGGCCACCTCCGGGTCCGCCGCATTCCGATCAGGCGCATCGCCGCCCGCCGCGTCGGCGATGGCGGCGTCGGCCAGCGCGGCGACCGCGTCGGCGGTCCGGTCACCCGTGGCGGTGACGGTGGCAGCCAGGCCCGCGAGCCTGCCGGCCGTCGCGCCGCGCCCGCGCCGTGCCAGGCCCGGCGTCATCGCGTCGATGAGATCGACCAGATCGCCCACCGCCGCGTGATGCGCCATGTGGCCGACGCCGGGCAGCAGCAGCAGCCGGCTCTGCGGCAACTCGCGGTGCAGCCGCACGGTCTGCGCCTGGGGATCGATCAGGCCGTCTTCGGCGCCGGCCACGAGCGTCACCGGCAGGATCAGTTCGGGCAGCCGCGACGACAGCTGGCCCGCCGCCGCGACCATGCCGCTGCCGTCCTCGGCCACCGCGCGCAGCTGCGACGGCCGCAGCATCAGCTCGCGCGCCACCGGCCCGTAGAAATGGTCGGGCACCGGCAGAGGCGCGAACATCGCCGCCATCGTCCCGCCCAGCCCGGCACGCGCCGCCAGCGGTGACACCGTGTAGCGCAGCACGTCGCCGATCAGGGGCAGGGCGGTCGGCAGGGTGAGCGCGGCGTCGAGGCGCGGCGTCGGGTAGTAGTAGCCGGACACCAGCACCAGCCCGCCCACCTCGGCCTGATGGTCGAGCGCCATCGACAGCGCCACCAGCGCGCCGAGCGAATGTCCGACGACGAGCGGTTGCTCCAGGCCGAGCGCCCGGCAGGCGCGCATCAGCAGTTCGGCCTGCGCCTGCATGCTCCAGACACGGTCGCGCGGCCGCTCGCTGTGGCCGAAACCCGGACGGTCGAAGGCGATCACCCGGTGGTCGCGGCACAGCCGGCTCACGAGACCGCTGGCGATGAAGTCCTGCAGCAGCACCGTGTTGCCGTGGAGCAGCACCACGGCCGGCCCGCTGCCGCGCTCCACGTAGTGCAGCTTCACGCCGTCGATGTCGATGAAGTCGCCGATCGGCGGGTTCTCGCGTTCGGCGCGGCGCGCGCGCGCGCCGACCCACAGCGCGGTGGCCGCCGCAGCGAGTGCGCCGCCGACGAGGGCAGGATGGCGCGCGGCAAAGCCGGGACGCCCGGCGTCGGCGGGCGCCGACGGAGGTGCTGAAGAAGACGGGGGCAGGGCGCGACGGCTCATGGGCAGGCTCCGGTGGGCGGCGCGGCGCGCCGGAGCGGGCGCCGCGCATCGTCATGAGGCCGGCGGCAAGGCACGTGCCGCCGGGACTGCTCAGGCAAGGCTGGCAGCCGGAGCACGGGCGGCGGGTAGCAATTGCATTCGGCACGTAACCGGGCATGCGCGCGGGGCATGCGCGGCCACCGGCCGTGCCCGGTTCAGCCGAGTTCGCCGATATCTGGCTGATGCCCGGCGCTGGTGCTAATGACGAGGCAACCGGCGATCTGGGCCGCCGCATGCTCGTAGGAATGGATCATGTCGAAGGGATTGCCGGCCTTCTGGAGCGCGGCAATGGTCTGGTCCACCCGCGCCGCGAACAGCGCGATCAGCTGGCGGGTGTCGGGCTGGCAGTCGGCGATGGCGCGCGTGAAATCGGTGAGCGCTTTCCGCCGGGCGATCGGGTCATCGGGGATTTGCTGCATTTCGCTGCCAGTCCTTGTTCTTGTGAGGATTGATGGCGATCAACAAATCACATGCCAGTGTCGTCATGACACAACGGTGAATGCTCGCGGGACAGGGTGTTGCAGTGCGGGACGCATTTGTCGCCGGAGGGCGGCGCCGGCCGGCGCCCGCAAGCCGGTGCGCGTGCCTCAGGCCTTCACAAAGCGCAGCGTGAAGCGGTCGCTTTCGCCGATGGCCGCGTACTTCGCACGGTCGGTTTCGCCGAGGCGGAAGGTGGGCGGCAGGGTCCAGACGCCAGCCGGATGGTCCTTGCCGTCGCGCGGATTGGCGTTGATCTCGGAGCGCGCTGCGAGCCTCAGCCCGGCGGCTTCGGCCAGCGCGATGACGTCGGCCTCGCGCACATAGCCGGCCGCGAGCGCCGCCTCGGCCGAGGCGCCGGGCGCGGCGCGGTGATCCTCGATGCCGAACACGCCGCCCGGCCGCAGCGCCGCCGCGATCGCGCGCAAGGCGCTCTCGCCGCGCCCGGCCACGATCCAGTTGTGCAGATTGCGAAAGCTCAGCACCGCGTCGGCGCTGCCGGGCGCGACGAAGGCCGGATCGAGCGCGTCGAACTGCGCGAGCTCCACCCGGCCGAAGCGCGCCGGGTCGGCCGCGAGCTTCGCCTCGAAGGCCGGCCGGGCGCGCGCGAAGTTCTCGCCCGGGAATTCGGCCGGCGGCAACGCGGCGATGTAGCGCCCGCGCGGCGCGAGCCAGGGCGCGAGGATTTCGGTCCACCACATGCCGCCGCCGGGCCAGAGTTCGACCACGGTCTGGTCGGCGCGCAGGCCGAAGAAGGCCAGCGTCTGCGCCGGATGGCGCGCGCCGTCGCGGGCGCGGTTGGCGGGGGTGCGCAGCGGCGAGTCGATCGCGGCCTGGAGCGCGGGGTCGATGGCGGCGGCATCGGGCGTGACGCCGGCATCGCCCGTCGTACCGGTCGTGGCGCAGCCGCCGAGCCCAAGGCCGGCCAGTCCGCCCGCCGTCAAGGCCGCGCCCGCGCCGCCGGTCGTCATCGCGCTGCCGAGGCCGGCGACCACGCCGCGCGCCGCCATGCCGCCGAGCGCGCCGGCCGCCGTCGCGAGCCATGCCCGTCTTGCCGCGCCATCGCGCCGATCGCCGCTTTCCATGCTGTCTCCCGTGTCCGCATTGCCGCCGCGCCGATGCCGCCGACGCGCCGCCTCGTTTCCGTCCGACAGGCGCCCCCGCCGCAACCTGACGCGGCGGGCGCGCCGTCCCGCCCAGCATGGAAGCACGCCGTGAGCTTGCGGCGGAACCGCCCATGGCCAGCGTGACGCCGCGACCGTGCGCAGCCAGCATCGAGGAGACTGTCCATGTTTGCCCACAACAAGCGCCTGCAATACACGGTCCGCGTGAGCGAGACCAACCCCGGCCTCGCCAATCTGCTGCTCGAACAGTTCGGCGGGCCGCAGGGCGAACTGGCCGCCGCCTGCCGCTACTTCACCCAGGCGCTCGCCGAGGACGATCCGGGCCGCAAGGACATGCTGCTCGACATCGCGACCGAGGAGCTGAGCCACCTCGAAGTGATCGGCAGCATGGTCGCGATGCTCAACAAGGGCGCCAAGGGCGAGCTGGCCGAGGCCACGTCGAGCGAGGCCGAGCTGTACCGGAAGATCCACGGCGCCGGCAACGACAGCCACACGACGCAGGTGCTCTACGGCGCCGGTGCGCCGCTCATCAACTCGGCCGGCGTGCCCTGGACCTCGGCCTACATCGACACCATCGGCGAACCCACGGCCGACCTGCGCTCGAACATCGCCGCCGAGGCGCGCGCCAAGATCATCTACGAGCGCCTCATCAATCTCACCGACGACCCCGGCGTGAAGGAAGCCCTCGGCTTCCTGATGACGCGCGAGATCGCGCACCAGAAGTCCTTCGAGAAGGCGCTGTACGCGATCGAGCCCAACTTCCCGCCCGGCAAGCTGCCCGGCGACGAGCGCTTCACGAGCGTCTATTTCAAGATGAGTCAGGGCGAAGGCATGCGCGAAGGCCCGTGGAACCGCGACGACCAGTGGAACGTCGTGCGCGAGCGCGAACGGCAGGCGGCGGTGGACGGCGGCGACGGCCTGCCGGCGGTCAAGCTGGACGCCGAGGAAATGGCCAATGTCGAGCAGCTCGCCGCGCGCACGCAATCCGACCCCGCCTCCGACCCGGTGACGGGCGCCGAGCTGGGCGCGACCGGCGTCGAGGCCGCCGACCCGGCGACCATCACCACGCCCAAGTCCATCGCCTGACGCGGGCCGTGCCTGCCGCCGCCCGCCACCGTCCGCCGCCATGCGGTGAACGGCGCCCGCCGCCTGTCGTCCGCAACCGGGCCACCCCGTGAGCCCGCCGCCCGACGACGGCATCGCCGCCACCGCCGACGCGGCGGGCTTCGGCCCGAGCCTCGCCGAAGTCAACCGCAGCGTCGCGGTGCCCAGCGGCGTGCCCGTCTGGCGCCGCGCGCTGGCCTTTGCCGGGCCGGGCGCGCTCGTGTCCATCGGCTACATGGACCCGGGCAACTGGGCGACCGGCATCGCGGCGGGCGCGCGCCACGGCTATTCGCTGCTGTGGGTGGTGCTGCTGTCGAGCCTGATGGCGGTGGTGCTGCAGGTACTGGCCGCGCGGCTCGGCATCGCCACCGGGCGCGACCTTGCCCAGCTCACGCGCGAACGCGCGAGCAGTCGCTCGGCCGTCGCGCAATGGCTGCTGTGCGAACTGGCGATCTGCGCCTGCGACCTCGCAGAGGTGCTCGGCACCGCGATCGCGCTCAACCTGCTGTTCGGCCTGCCGCTCGCGGCTGGCGTGCTGCTGAGCGCGCTCGACACCTTCCTGCTGCTCTGGTTGCAGCAGCACGGCTTCCGGCGGCTGGAAGCCTTCATCGCGACGCTGGCGCTGCTGGTGTTCGGCTGCATGGGCATCAACCTGATGCTCGCGCGGCCCGAAGTCTCGGCGGTACTCGGCGGGCTGCTGCCGCAACCGCTGGCCTTCGACGCCGACCAGCTCTGGCTCGCGATCGGGATCGTCGGCGCCACCGTCATGCCGCACAACCTCTACCTGCATTCGGCCATCGTGCAGACGCGCCGCCACGGCCGCGACGACGCCGGCAAGCGCGAGGCGGCGCGCTTCGCGGCCTGGGACGCGGGCTTCGCGCTCGCTTTCGCCTTCATGGTGAACGCGGCGCTGCTGGTGCTCGCCGCCTCGGTCTTCCACGACGGCGGGCATCCCGAGGTGGATGGCATCGAGCAGGCGCACGAGCTGCTGTCGCCGCTGCTCGGCAGCGCGCTCGCGAGCGTGGTGTTCGGCCTCGCGCTGCTGCTGTCGGGCCAAAGCTCGGTCGTCACGGCGACGCTCGCCGGCCAGGTGGTGATGGAGGGCTTCGTGCGGATGCGGCTGCGGCCCTGGGCGCGGCGGCTGCTGACGCGCGGCATCGCGATCGTGCCGGCGCTGTTCGTCGCGCTCGACGGCAGCCCCGGCGCGACCGGCCGGCTGCTGGTGCTGAGCCAGGTGCTGCTGAGCCTGCAACTGCCATTTGCGATCTGGCCGCTGCTGCGCTTCACGCACGACCGGCGGCTGATGGGAGCGCTTGCAAATCCGCGCTGGCTCAGTGCGCTCACGGCGCTGATCGGCGCGCTGATCGTGACGCTCAACCTCTGGATGCTCGGGCGGATGGCGGCGGACTGGCTGGGCGGCTGAAGCCCCTGCGCGATGGCGGGATTCACGTCGCAAAACGGCTGGCCGATGTCGCGGCGGGGATGGCATGGCGCGGGCGCGCGGCCAGCATTGCCGGGGCGCCCCGTGCGCGGAGCCGCCGGCCGGCGGCTCCTCCCAGCCGCTTCGAGCCGTGCCTCCCTACGAATCCTCCGCTCCCGCCGCCGCGCCCGCGCCGGCCGCGACCTCCGCCGTCGGGCCGCTCGGCCTGCCGCCCGCGCTCGTCGCGCCGCTGCTCGCCTTCTTCCTGCTCAGCATCGCCAATGGCGTGCTCGGCACCCATGTCTCGCTTGCGATGGATGCGCTCGGCGCGGGCATGGCGCGCATCGGCCGGGTGCAGGCCGCGTACTTCGCGGGACTCATGCTTGGCGCGCCGCTCGCGGTGGCCGCCATCGACCGCTTCGGCCAGTGCCGGGCCTTCGGCGGCTATGCGGTGACGGCGGCCATCGCCGCGCTCGGTCATCTGGCGAGCGAGGCCGAGGCGACGTGGATCGCGCTCCGGCTCGCGGCGGGGGCGAGCATCGTCGGCGTGTACGCCTGCATCGAGAGCCTGCTGAACGCGGGCGCGAGCAATGAGGCACGCGGCCGGCTGGTGGCGCTGTACCTGATCTCGTCCTATGGCGGACTGACGGTCGGGCAGTTCCTGCTCGGCGCGGCGGGCCGCGTCGGACTCGACGGCTTCCTGCTCGCGGGCGCGCTGTTCTCGACGTCGCTGCTGCCGCTGCGGGCCTGGGCGCGCGTCGAGGCGGCGCAGCCCGCGCGGCGCGCTGCGCGGCGTCGGCTGGCCGGGCTGGCGGGGCCGCTGATCGTGCTGCGCGCGGCGCCGCTCGGGCTCGCGGCCTGCGCAATCGCCGGCGTGCTGCTCGGCGGCTTCTACGGCATGCAACCGGTTGCATTGCGCGGCCTGGGGCTGTCGGCCACGGCGTCGAGCAACTTCATGGGCTTCGTGATGGCGGGCGCGCTGCTGACGCAATGGCCGGCGGCGCGGCTGGCCGATAGTCTGGGCCGCCCGCGCGCGCTGGCCTGGCTGGCGCTGGCGGGGCTGCTGCTGGCGCTGCTGGCGGCGGCGCTGGCCTGGCTCGCGGCGGGAACGGCAGGTGCCGCGCCGGGCATGCCGATCGCGGACAAGCCGGGACGGCTCGCGGGCGACGCGGCGTCGCCGCTTGCCGTCTGCGTGGTCGCGCTGCTGCACGCGACCGTGATCTTCAGCTTCTACGGCCTCGCGGTCTCGCATGCCAACGACGCCCTTCCGTCAGCCACGCGCGTGGCCGCCGCCGCGATGCTGCTGTGCGCGTTCTCGGCCGGAGGCAGTGCCGGGCCGATGCTGGTGTCGGCGGCGATGGAGGCGGCCGGGCCGGCCGGCTTCTGGCTCACGGGCGCCGCCGGCTGCGGTCTGCTCGCGCTGGCGACGCTGGTCGCCGTGCGGCACGCGGGCCGTTCATGAGCGGCCGCAGACGGGTGACTTCGGCGAGCGACGACGGCTGCCGCCAGCCGGCCGCGCGCCGTAGCACTTCCTGACACCGGCGCCCTCGGCCGGCGCCGCAAGCTGCGGCGATGGACGCGATCGACTGGTGGGGCAGCGGCGAGGATCTGGATGCGCTCCAGATGTCGCTGCGCGCCCTCGCGGTGTTCGGGCTGGCGCTCGCGCTGGTGCGCATCTCGGGCCGGCGCTCCTTCGGTCAGGGCAGTGCCTTCGATACCTGCGTGGCGGTGCTGATCGGCGCGGTGCTGAGTCGCGCCATCGTCGGCGCCTCGGCGTTCTGGCCGACGATCGCGGCGGGCACGATGCTGGTGGTGCTGCACCGGCTCATCGGCGTGGCCAGCCTGCGCTCGACCTGGTTCGAAACCCTCATCAAGGGGCGGCCGATCTGGCTGGTGCGCGACGGCCGCATCGACGAGGCCTGCCTGCGTCGCGCCCTCATCACCCGCGCCGACCTGGAGGAGGCCATCCGCAAGGCCACCGGCGACACGCGCCCCGAGGCGGTGGCCAGCGCGGTACTGGAGCGCAATGGCGAGATCACCGTCGTGCCGCGCGGGCGCGGCGGCGATCGAGGGCGGCGCGGGTGAAGCGCGCGGCGCAAGGTGAAGCGCAGGGGGGCGGTGCGCCGCGCGTCACGGCGCCGGCTGGATCTGAGACCTGTCCGCGGCGATCCGGTCGGGCGCGTCGGCAGCGTTGGTGCCGGTGCCGCCGCCCGTGACAGCGGCGCCGTCGCCGACATTGCCACCACCCGGCCCGACACCGGCGTCGCCTCCGCGGCCCAGGCTGGTCATCGTCACGTCGGTCACGAGCGCGTACAGGCCGGTCACGGTGTCGCCATCGTCGCGGTGCGGCACGAACACGGCGTCGTACTCGCGCGCGAGGCCATTGCGCATCTGGCGCACGCGCACCTGCATGCGCTCGCCGGCGAGGCAGCGCTCGAGCACCGGCCGGCGCTCGCGCCAGGCGTCCTCGCCGAACACCTCGGCATAGCGGCGGCCCGTGGCTTCGGCCGGCGTCAGGCCTGTGTAGTCGCGCAGGGTGTTGTTGGCCGAGCGCAGCCGGCAGTCGCGGTCGAGGTAGAAGACCAGCACCGGCAGGTTGTCGGTGATCTCGGTCAGGCGCTGGCGCGTTTCGAGCAGATCGGAATTGGCCACGCGCAGTTCGCTCTCGCGTTCGACCACCACGCGCTCCAGCGAGGCGTAGTCGGCGCGCAGGCCGGCCTCGTGGTCACGCTGGCGCGCCAGCACGCGTTCGAGCGCGGCGGTGAGGCGCTGCGCCTCGCGGAAGCCGCCGAAGCGTCGCAGCGCGGTCTCGGCATCGCCCGGCCTGCCGTCGAGCGCGTCGGCCAGCTGGCCGAAGGGCCGCGACAGCCGCCAGGCCAGGGCCGCCGCCACCGCGCCGAACAGCAGCGCCAGCGCCACGCCGGTGGCCATGATCTGCGTGCGCAACTCCCGAAAGCCCGCGAGCGCGACCGACTCGGGCTGGCGCACCAGCACGCGCCAGCCGAGCGACTCGAAGCGCCCGCGCCCGGCCGACTGCGCCACCGCCGTGTAGCGCCGGTCCTCGCCCATGTCCTCGACGAGGAAGCCGTCGATGCCGCGCCAGCTGCCCGCGTACTGCTCGGGCGGCAGGCGCTGGCCCTCGGCGCCGGCCGGCCCGAGGATGACCACGCCCTCGCGGTCGATCACCCACACCTGCACGCCGCCGCCGGCATCGAGCGCGGCGAGCAGTTCGTCGCGCAGCTGGCGCGCCCAGCCCCAGCTCAGGTGCAGGCCGAGCACGCCGGTGGCGCGGCCGTCGGGCGTGCTCACGGGCACGGCCAGATCGACGAAGCGCCAGGGCTCGGGCTGCTGGGGCAGCAGTTTCTCGAGCATGACGGCGGGATGGACGTCGCCCGCGTACGCGCCGTCGCGCGCGCCGATGAACCAGGGCCGGCGGCTGACGTCGCGGCCTTCGAGCATGCCGCGCGTGGCCGCGACCACGTTGCCGCGCGTGTCGGCCAAGCCGAGCCAGGCGGCGGTGGGATAGCCGTCCTGGAACTGCTCCAGCACGCGGCGGATCGTGGCCGGCTCGCGGGCGGCGCGCACCGGGTCGAGCGTGGCCACGAGCCGCACGGCTTCCAGCTGCTGTTCCATGCCGCGGTCGAGCGCGTTGCGCATGTCGCGCGCGATCTGGCCGAGCAGCGCGCCGGCGCTGCGCTCGGCATGGGCGCGCGCGAAGCTCTCGACCAGCAGCGTGGTGGCGATGACGGCACCGAGCACCGTGCACAACACGGCGGCGACGAGCCAGGTGGCAAGCGGAATGCGGGCAGGCGGGCGCATGGTCGGATCGGTGAAGGCCGGGCCCGCATTGTTGCCGAGGCCGGAGCGCCGCGCATGGTCGCGTCCCCCGCTGTCCATGTGTTCGCTCGCGCCTTGGGGTGAACCCGAGAGCATCAGGCGGCCGCCGGCAGGGTGATGCGGGCGACCGTGCCGCCGCCGTCGGGCCAGACGAGGTCGAGCGCCCCGTTCATGGCCTCGACCAGGCCGCGCGCGATCACCAGCCCGAGGCCGGTGCCGGCTACCGTGCCGTGCTCGGCGCCGAGCCGGTCGAAGGGCTGGAACAGGCGCGGCCGCAGCGCCGGCGCGATGCCGGGGCCGTCGTCGGCCACCTCGATCGTGCAGGCGCCGGCGGCGCGCGTGAGGCTGAGCCTGACCGTGCCGCCGGCGCGGTTGAAGCGGATCGCGTTGCTCAGCAGGTTGATGACCACCTGCGCCACCGCGCGGTCGTTGGCGAGCACGCGCGCGCCGGCGTCGAGTTCGGGCGGCAGCAGCGTCGCGCCGTGGCGCTCGGCCTCGACGCGCGCGAGGTCGAGGCAGCGGCGCAGCACCGGCTCCAGCGGCATCGGCGCGCGTGGTTCGCTCTCCGGACGCAGGTGCAGCCGCGACAGGCCGAGCAGGTCGTCGACGATGCGGCCCAGGTGGCGCGCGGCGCTGGCGATCTGGTCGAGCCAGGGTCGGTGGCGCGGCGCCGGCGCATCGACCGGGTCCTTCCGCATCAGCTCGACGAAGCCCGACATCGCGCTCAGCGGCGTGCGCAGCTCGTGCGAGACGCGCGACAGCAGCTCGGCGCGCAGGCGGTTGCGGGTCTCGGCCTCGCGTAGCACCTGTTCCTGCGCCCGGCTGGCGCGCGCCGCCTCGACGGTGGCGGTGCAGTCGTGGGCCACGCCGCGCCAGCCGCGCAGCCGGCCGTCGGGCGTGGGCAGGGCGATGGCCGACAGCTCCACGTATCGGCCGCCGCGCAGGAAGCGCAGCTGGCGGAAGGCGCCGCCGCCGTCGAGCATCGCGCCGAGCGTCAGCCCGTCGCCGCGCGGCTCGCCGAACACGTCGAGCAGCGGCTCGGCGGCGAGGCTGTCGCCGGTGGCGAGCATCACGCCGTGGCTGCCCACGTTGCCGTAGCCGCCCCAGGTGAGTTCGAGCTTGGCGTCGCACTCGAACAGCGAGTCGCCCGAGGCGCAGGCGAAGTCAAGCAGGCGCCGTTCCGACAGTTCCAGCTCGCGCAGCCGTTGCAGCTCGTGCAGATGCAGGCTCGCGGTGCGGGCGATCTGGCGCAGCCGCTGGCGTGCCGCAGCGTCGAGCGCGCGCGGCTCGTGCGCCAGCACGCAGAGCGCGCCGACCGCATGACCGCCGAGCCGCAGCGCGATGCCGGCATAGAAGCGCGGACGCGACGGGTGGGCCGGATCGGCGGCCTGGCCGCCGGCGGCGCGCTCGACGGCGGCATGGGCAGCCCGCTCGGCGGCGTGGCCGGCGGGGTTGGCGCAGCGCGCGTCGATGGCGGTGTCGCGGATCTCGACCAGATCGGTGCTGTCGATGGTCAGCTCGCAGAAGCCCTGTTCGCGTGGCAGCGGCGCGGGCCGCCCGCCGGTGTGGGCGGCGAACCAGATCTGGTGCTGGTCGACCAGGGTGACGGCGCCGATCGGGCAGCCCGCCACGGCGGCGGCCAGCGCGGCGAGCGAATCGAGCACCGGATCGGGTTCCCGATCGTGGAGGTCGAGGGCGTGGAGCGCGCGCAGGCGCTGGACTTCGGGCGAGGTGAGGGCGGGCATCAGCATGACGCCATGGTCGCGGCGCGGGCGCGGCGGCGGGATCGGGCGGCAGCCGGTTCGCCGGCCGGGCGGCGCCTGAATCGGAACTCAGGGCTTCCCTGAGTTTCGGCTGCCGCCATGGGCGCCCGCGCGGGGCGTGGCTAGCATGCGCGGCCATATGAAGACGATCCGCCCGCCCGCGCCGCCCGCCCCATCGCTGCTCGCGCTGGCCTTCGCGGCGGCGGCCCTGGCCGGCCTGCTCGTGCTGGCGATCGCGGGCTGGACCGCCCGACACGCGGGCGAGCGCCAGCAGCTCGTCGCACACACGATGGAAGTGCGCCGCGCGATCGCGCTGCTCGAAGGCCGGCTCGCGCGCGCCGATGCCGCCGCACTGCAATGGCTGGTGTGGCCGGAGGCGGGCGAGGCGGCCGAGCCGCATGCCTCGCCGGCGCTGCTCGAGGCCGAGGTGCGCGAGCAGCTCGACGGCATCGCCCGCCTCACTGCCGACAACCCGCTCCAGCAGGGCCGCATCGCGCTGCTGCGCGATCAGGTCGACGGCTGGCTGGCCGGGCTTGATGCCCTGCGTGCCGAGGCCGAGGTGGCTGCCGACCGGCGCCTGCCCGCGAGCGACATCCGGCTGCTGGCCGGCCGCCAGCGGGTGGCCGGCGCCGCCATCGCCACGCTGCGCGAGCTGGATGCCGAGGAGGCCCGCCTGCTCGTGGTGCGCGCCGCTGCGTGGGACGAGTCCGCCGTCGTGCTGCGCGGCGCCTTCGTCGCGGCGACCCTCGTCACCGTGCTGGTGCTGGCGCTGGCCTTGCGCCTGCGGCGGCGCGAGCGCGAACGCCGTCGCGCCGAGCATGCGCGGGCGCTGAGCGAGGCCGATGCGCTGTCGCGCAGCAATCTCGAACTGTCCGAGGCGGTGTTCGCGCGCAGCGATTCGCTGCATCGCAGCCGCGAGGCGCTGGTCGAGGCCAATGCCCGGCTGCGCCGGCTGTCGCGCGAGCTGCTCCAGGTGCAGGAGAACGAGCGCGCGGCGCTCGCGCGCGAGCTGCATGACGACCTCGGCCAGCAGCTCGGCGCGCTGCGCATCGGGATCGAGCTGCTCGCGCTCGACGCACCGGGCGAGGCCGAGCGTGCCCGCCTGCGCGAGACCGCCGCCGTCGCCGCCGGCTGCATCAGCCTCATCCGCGAGCGCGCGATGGCGCTGCGCCCGCCGCTGCTCGACGAGCTGGGCCTGGCCGCCGCGCTGCGCTGGCATGCCGAGCGCCAGACGCTGCTCACCGGCGCCGCCATCGACACCGAGGTCGAGCTGCCCGGACTCGAACCCAATGACGAATGGGCGCTGCACGTCTATCGCATCGCGCAGGAGGCGATCGGCAATGCGCTGCGCCACGGCGGCGCGGGCCACATCCGGCTGCGGCTCGACGCCGGCGCCGACGCGGTGCGGCTCGACATCACCGACGACGGTCGCGGCTTCGACATCGGGACGGGCGCGGCCGGCATGGGGCTGCGCAACATGCGCGAGCGCGTCGAGCTGCTCGATGGCAACTGGCATGTGGTCAGCACGCCGGGACGGGGCACGCGCGTCGAGGCGCGCTGGCCACGCGCGGTGGTGACGGCCCGGCCCGACGCCGGCGGCGCGGGCTGAGCCGGCGGCGCGCCCGCGTCCGATGCCGGATCGGCGCGCGGAGGACGCCCGCTACTCACCCGATCGGCGGCGCCGTCCGCTCCTAGAATCGTCCGGTCCATACCGCTGCGCACCGACGATGCGAATCCTCCTTGCCGACGACCACGCGCTGATGCGCGCCGGTCTCGTGGCGCTGCTGCACCGCTACGACCCCAACTGCGAAGTGATCGAAGCCGCCGACGGCCGCGCGGCGATCGACCTCGCGCGCCGGCACACGCCCGACATCTGCCTGCTCGACGTGTCGATGCCCGGGCTCAACGGCATCGACGCGATCCCCCTGCTGCGCCGCGCCAGCCCGCACACGCGGGTGCTGATCGTGTCGATGCACACCACGGCCCAGCATGTGAGCGAGGCGCTGCGCGAGGGCGCGGTCGGCTATCTGGTCAAGGACGCGGCGGCGGTGGAACTGTTCGAGGCGCTCAAGGCGGTGGCCGCCGGCCGGCCCTATGTGAGCCCGCAGCTCGCGGCGCTGACGCTGGCCGCGCTGGCCCAGCCGACGCCGCGGAAGGTGGCGCTCACCGGGCGCCAGCGCGAAATTCTCCAGCTCATCGCCGAAGGCCATTCGACGCGCGACATCGCCGAGCGGCTGCATCTGAGCGTCAAGACCGTCGAGACCCATCGCGCCGAGCTGATGCGCCGGCTCGACATCCATGACGTGGCCGGCCTCACGCGCCATGCGCTGCGCGAGGGAATCATCTCGCTCGACTGAGCGCCGGTGGGATGCGCGGCCGGCGTTCGCGCCGCATCGGCGCAGGGCCCGCTCAGCCGAGCCGGAAGCCTTCCACCGCCGCCAGCAGCCGGCGCGACTGCGCCGACAGGCTGGCCGCCGCCGCCGCACCCTGCTCGACCAGGGCCGCGTTCTGCTGGGTGAAGCGGTCGAGGTCCTGGAGCGCACCCGACATCTGGCCGATGCCCGTGTCCTGGCTGCTGCTCGAATGCGCGATCTCGCCGGTGGTCGAGGCCACGCCGTCGATCGCCGCCACGATCTCGCGCATCGCCTGGCCGGCCTCGGCGGCGCGCGCATTGCCCTCGTCCACGCGTTCGACCGAGGTACGGATGAGCGCCGCGATCTCGCGCGCGGCCTCGGCGCTGCGCTGCGACAGCGCGCGCACCTCGCCGGCCACGACCGCGAAGCCCCGGCCCTGGTCGCCGGCGCGCGCCGCTTCCACCGCCGCGTTGAGCGCGAGCAGATTGGTCTGGAAGGCGATGCCGTCGATGACGGTCGTGATCTCTCCGATGCGCCGGCTGCTGTCGGCGATGCCGTCCATCGTGCGCGCCACCGCGTCCACCACGAGGCCGCCGTCGGCGGTGACGCGGCGTGCGTCATCGGCCAGCCGGCTGCCGGCATGCGCGTGATCGGTGTTGGTATGCACCGCGCGGGCCAGTTCCTCCATCGCGGCGCTGGTCTGCTGGAGCGCGCCCGACTGGCGCTCGGTGCGGTTCGACAGGTCGGCATTGCCGGCCGCGATCTCGCCGGCGGCCGTGGCCACCTCGCGCGCGCTGCCGTGGATGGCGGCGACGGTGGCGCGCAACCGCGCCTGCATGCGCGCGAGCGCGGCGACCAGGCTGGCGTCGTCGCCGGCGCGCACCCGCACCGGCTGGCCCAGGTCGCCGTCGGCGATGCGCAGCGCGATCGCCGTCGCCGTGGCCGGTTCGCCGCCGAGGGTGCGGGCGACGCCGCGCGCGATCCCGAGGCCGAGCACCACGCTCGCGGCCGTGCCGATCGCGATGAGGCCGAGCATCAGCATCTGGATGCGCGCGTGGGTCTCGCCCGCCGCGCGCGCGACCTCGGCGGCGGCGCCTTCCTTGAGTTTCGACAGCTCGTCGAGCAGCAGATCGACGCGGGCGTTGGCCAGGCTGCTCCGCCGGCTGGCCGCGAGCAGGGCAGGGTCGGCGCTGCCCGCCGGCAGGGTCTCGGCGAGGTTGAACAGCGCATCGGTCACGGCATGCCATTCGTCCACGGCGGTGCGCACTTCGGCCAGCTTGTGGCGGCTGGCATCGAGACGCAGCAGCCCGGCGGCATCCGCCAAGTGGAGGTCGAGGGCCTGGCGGCGCTGGTGGTATTCGGCGCGCGCCTCGCGGCGGGCATCGTCGGCGGTGGCGGCCATGTAGCGCCAGCGCGCGCGGCCGGCGGCGATGAGGGCGATGTCGGCGTCCTTGATATGGCCGAGACCGGTCACGTCGCGGGCGTAGAGCTGGTGCGCCATGTCGTCGATGCGGGACATGCCGACGATGCCGGCGAGGCCGATGGCCAGCCCGATTGCCGCGACGGCGACGAAGGCGAGCACGAGACGGGTCGAGAGGCGCAGGGGCGGCATGGCGGTGTCCTGTCGGATGGCGGAGGGCGGACGCTCGGGGTTGCTGACCGCATGCTCCGCGCCACCGCGCCGCGCCGGGATCGGGCGCGGGCGGAAAGCCGGTTCCGGGAGCGCCCGAAATGCGTTTCAGGGAATCCCTGAAACGCGTCGCGCTCAGGACTCGTCGAGTGTCGCCTCGGGCGGCAGCGGCTCGGCCAGCAGCACATGCAGCTGGCGCGCGTCGGCGCGCAGCACCTCGAAGCGGATCGGCCCCAGGCGCACGACCTCGCCGCGATGCGGCACATGGCCAAGCTCGTTCATCACCAGCCCGCCGATCGTGCCGACATCCTCGGCCTCGTAATGGGTGCCGAAGCGCTCGTTGAAGTCCTCGATGCTGGTGATGCCGCGCACGCGCCAGCGGCCGTCGCCGGCCAGCACGATGGTGTCGTCGTCGGTGTCGAAGTCGTGCTCGTCCTCGATGTCGCCGACGATCTGCTCCAGCACATCCTCGATCGTGATGAGGCCCGATACGCCGCCGTACTCGTCCACCACGATCGCCTGGTGGTTGCGGTTGGCGCGGAAGTCGCGCAGCAGCACGTTGAGCCGCTTGCTCTCCGGAATGAACACCACCGGCCGCAGGATGCTGCGCAGGTCGAAGTCGTGCGCGTTGCCGTTGGAGAAGCAGCGCAGCAGATCCTTGGCGAGCAGCACGCCGATCACGCGGTCGCGGTCGCCCTCGAACACCGGGAAGCGCGAATGCGCCTTCTCGACCACGAAGGGCACGATGCTCGACAGCGGATCGGTCACGTCGATCATGTCCATCTGGGCGCGCTGGACCATGATGTCGCGCGCCGCGAGCTCGCCCACCTGGAGCACGCCCTCCATCATCGAGAGCGCGTCGTCATCGACGAGGTGGCGATCGTGGGCGGCGTGGAGCACGTCGAGCAGCTGCTCGCGGTCCTCGGGCTCGCGCAGGAGCAGGGAAGACAGGCGCTCGAAGAAGCTGAGCTTCTTCTGGGCGGCGGGCGTTTCGGCGATCACGCGGATGCGCTGCGATCGACTTAGCGGGTCGTTCATGGACGAGCCATGCGGAGTCAAAGACCCGCCGAGCGTAACCGAATCCTTCAATCCGGCGGATTGCGAACGCGTGACGGAACGCGATGCCGCCCGACGCGCGGGATGGGGCTTGTGGGCATGATGCGGTCGTCGTCGCCTTTTCGCGGCCTTTCAATCGCTTGCGCGCCCATGACCGCCACCGTCGCCATCTACCTGTTTCCCGACGTCGAGGTGCTCGACTTCGCCGGTCCGTACGAGGTCTTCACCACCGCCAGCCGGGTCGCGCGCAAGCTCGATCCGGCGGCGGCGGAGCCGTTCAGCGTCATGACCGTCGCGCGCGAGCCCGGGCCGGTGCGCGCCCGCGCCGGTCTGCGCGTCATAGCCGACGCTACCTTCGACAGGCTGCTGCCGCCCGACGTTCTGCTGATTCCCGGCGGCGTGGTGACGGTCGAGCTGCAAAGCGTCGAGGTGATCGACTGGCTGCGCTCGGTGGCGGGCAGCGCGCGCCTCACGGCCTCGGTCTGCACCGGCGCCTTCCTGCTCGCCAGGGCAGGCCTGCTCGAAGGCCGCGCCTGCACCACGCACTGGGAGGACGCGGCCGACCTGCGCGCGATGTTCCCCGGCCTCGACGTGCGCGAAGGCCGGCGCTGGGTGGACGAGGGCGCGGTCGTGACCTCGGCCGGCATTTCCGCCGGCATCGACATGAGCCTGCATCTCGTCGCGCGCCTCGCCGGCCGCGAGCTGGCGCTCGCCACCGCGCGTCAGATGGAGGTGGACTGGCACGAGGACGGCGCCACGCCGACCATGGCCGCGACCGGCGCCGCACCCGCCTCCGGCGCGCCGGCGCCAGCCACCGCCTGACGCCGCGCCGCCATGATCGAAGCCCTCATCCGTGGCGCGCTCGGCCAGCGCCTGATCGTCGTCGTCGTGTCGGTGATCCTGCTGGCCTTCGGGCTGAATGCCGCGCGCAAGCTCTCGCTCGACGCCTTCCCTGACGTGACCAACGTGCAGGTCCAGATCGCCACCGAGGCGCCGGGCCGCTCGCCCGAGGAGGTCGAGCGCTTTGCCACCGTGCCGATCGAGATCGCGATGACCGGCCTGCCGGCGCTTGTGGAACTGCGCTCGCTCAACAAGCCGGGGCTGTCGCTGATCACGCTCGTGTTCAGCGACGCGACCGACGTGTACTTCGCGCGCCAGCTCGTGATGGAGCGGCTGATCGAGGTGGCCGATCGCTTGCCGCCTGGCATCCGGCCAGTGCTCGGGCCGGTGTCCACCGGCCTCGGCGAGGTCTATCAGTACACGCTCGACCGGCCGGATGACGGCAATCGCGCGCTGACGGAAGAGGAACTGACCGAGCGCCGCACGGTGCAGGACTGGGTGGTACGACCGCTGCTGCGCTCGATTCCCGGCGTGGCCGAGATCAACTCGCAAGGCGGCTACGAGAAGCAGTACCAGGTGCTCGTCGCGCCGGACAAGCTGCGCTACTACGGGCTGACGATCCAGCAGGTGTTCCAGGCGCTCGCCAACAACAACGCCAACGCCGGCGGCGGCGTGCTGCGCCAGTTCGCCGAGCAGTACCTCGTGCGTGGCGTCGGTCTCGTCAGGAACGTGGACGACATCCGCAGCATCGTGCTGAAGGAATCGGGCGGCACGCCGGTCTATATCGGCGACGTGGCCGAGGTGAAGATCGGCACGGCGGTGCGCGTCGGCTCGGTGGTGAAGAACGGCGTGACCGAATCCGTCGGCGGCATCGTGATGATGATGCGGGCCGGCAATGCCAAGGAGGTGGTGGCGCGCATCAAGGCGCGCGTGGCCGAGATCAACGACAGCGGCATGCTGCCTGGCGGCCTGCGCATCGAGCCCTACTACGACCGCTCCGAGCTGGTGGATTCGGCGGTGCTGACCGTCGTGCGCGTGCTCATGGAAGGCGTGGTGCTGGTGGTGATCGTGCTGCTGCTGTTCCTGGGCGACGTGCGCTCGTCGCTCATCGTCGTGGCGACGCTGGTGCTGACGCCGCTGCTCACCTTCATGGCGATGAACTACATGGGCCTGTCGGCCAACCTCATGTCGCTGGGCGGGCTGGCGATCGCCATCGGGCTGATGGTGGACGGCTCGGTCGTGGTGGTGGAGAACGCCTTCGCGCACCTGGCGCGCGCGGACGAAGGGCAGTCACGCATCCGCATCATCTTCAACGCGGTGAAGGAGGTGGCGACGCCCGTGATCTTCGGCGTGGGCGTGATCATTCTCGTGTTCCTGCCGCTCATGACGCTGGAAGGCATGGAAGGAAAGATGTTCGCGCCGCTCGCGTTCACGATCGCCATCGCGCTGTTCTTCTCGCTCGTGCTGTCGCTCACGCTGTCGCCGGTGCTGTCGAGCTTCCTGCTGAAGGTGAAGCCGCTGAGTGGCGCGCATGCGGGCGCGGCCGCCAGCGGTACGGCGGCGGGCGGTCATGGCGGTCATGGCGGTCATGGCGGTCATGGCGGCGCGGCCGACACGGCGCAGGCCGACGAGGCCCACGACACCTGGCTCGTGCGCCGGCTCAAGCGGCCGTATGTGGCGCTGCTCGGCTGGGCGGTGGACAACGCGAAGAAGACGGTGCTCATCGCCATCGCGCTGCTGCTCGGCACGGCCATGCTGCTGCCGTTTCTGGGCACCGCCTTCATCCCCGAGATGAAGGAAGGCTCGGTCGTGCCCGGCATCAACCGCGTGCCCAACATCAGTCTGGAAGAGTCCATCGCGATGGAGATGCAGGCGATGAAGCTCGTGATGGAAGTGCCCGGCGTGAAGAGCGCCGTGTCGGGCGTGGGCCGGGGCGAGTCGCCGGCCGACCCGCAGGCGCAGAACGAGAGCACGCCCATCGTCTCGCTCAAGCCGCGCGAGCAATGGCCCGAGGGCTGGACCCAGGACACGATCACCGACGAGATGCGCAGGAAGCTCGCGGTGCTGCCCGGCGTGCAGATCGTGATGGCCCAGCCGATCTCCGATCGGGTGGACGAGATGGTGACCGGCGTGCGCGCCGACATCGCCGTCAAGGTGTTCGGCGACGACCTTCAGATGCTCAAGACCAAGGCCGACGAGATCGCCAAGGTGGCGCAGACGATCCGCGGCGCACAGGATCTGCGCGTCGAGCGCATCGTCGGCCAGCAGTACCTGCAGATCGAGGTCGATCGCCAGGCCATCGCGCGCCAGGGTCTGAACGTGGCCGACGTGCACGACGTGATCGAGATGGCGATCGGCGGCAAGACCGCGACCGAGATCTACGAGGGCGAGCGGCGCTTCTCGGCCGTGGTGCGCCTGCCCGAGGCCTACCGCGACGACATCGAGGCGGTGCGCCATCTGATCGTGAGCGCGCCCAACGGGGCGCAGGTGCCGCTCGCGAGCATCGCGCGCATCGAGGTGCTCGACGGCCCGGCGCAGATCAGCCGCGAGCTGGCCAAGCGCCGCGTGGTGGTCGGCATCAACGTGGCCGACCGCGATCTCGGCGGCTTCGTGGCCGAGCTTCAGCAGGCGGTGCAGCAGAAGGTGAAGCTGCCCGAGGGCTATTACCTGGAGTGGGGCGGGCAGTTCCAGAACATGGAGCGGGCGCTCGGCCATCTGGGCGTGATCATCCCGATCACCGTGGCGGCGATCTTCTTCCTGCTGTTCCTGCTGTTCCGCTCGGTGCGGATGGCCTCGCTGATCATCCTCGTGCTGCCCTTCGCGTCGATGGGCGGGGTGATCGGGCTGTTCGTCACGGGCGAGTACCTGTCGGTGCCGGCGTCGGTGGGCTTCATTGCGCTGTGGGGGATCGCGGTGCTGAACGGGGTTGTGCTCGTCAGCTACATCCGGGGTCTGCGCGAGCAGGGCGAGAGCGTGGCCGACGCGGTGATCGTGGGCGCGCGCATGCGCTTCCGCCCGGTGATGATGACCGCGACCGTCGCGATGCTCGGGCTCATTCCCTTCCTGTTCGCGACCGGGCCGGGGTCGGAAGTGCAGCGTCCGCTCGCGATCGTGGTGATCGGCGGATTGATCACCTCGACGCTGCTCACGCTGGTGATGCTGCCCACGATCTACAGGTGGTTCGACAACACGCCCGAGGCCGATTGACGCAGGACTCCAACAAGGAAAACGACGATGAAGGAAATCAAGGCCGCGTTCGCGCCGCAGAAGCTGTCCGCCGTCACCGATGCCTTGCGGAAGGTGCCCGGCTATCCCGGCATGACCGTGATGAAGGCCGAGGCCCACGCCGCGCCGGCCCCGCGCGCGAAGACGAGCATCAAGGACGAGCTGAAGGATTCGATCCCGCGCGTGCGCATCGAGATCGTCGCGCCCGACGAGGTGGCGGAAGGGCTGATGGAGGCCATCGTCGCCGTCGTCTCGACGGGCGCGCCGGGCGACAGCGTGGTGTGGATGAGCGACGTGGAGCGCGCGGCCTTCGTGCGCAAGACGGTGTAGCGGCGGGCAGGGTGGTCGCGCATCCGGCGAGAGCACGAATGCCCACCGCGCGGCGCGGACCTGCCGCCACCGGCGCACGCGAATGCGGACGCCAGAAACGACAAAGCCCTTCCGAAGAAGGGCTTTGTCGTGCTGTTCTTTGGCTCCCCGACCTGGGCTCGAACCAGGGACCTACGGATTAACAGTCCGGCGCTCTACCGACTGAGCTATCGGGGAACAGCGAAGACTGCGATTATAAGCACGCTTCCCGATCATGCAAGCGTTTTGTCGAGAAAACGTCTGGCGTTGGCTTCGGCCCACGGCGTGGCGTCCGGTGCGGCGGTGGCGATCCGCGCGCCGCTTGCCCCGGAAGCCCGCCAGCCCGCAAGCCCGCCAAGCTCGTAAGACCGCAAGCTCGTAAGACCGCAAGCCCGCCTAGCCGCCCGCCGATAGATCCACCGTGCCGCACAGCCCCTGCGGATCGAGCATCGCGCGCAGCCCGCCGGCAATCCGCTTGCCGGTCGCCGAGGTGTACTTCGCGTAGTAGCCGAGGTTGTGCGCGCCCACGCCGTGCTCGGCGCTGTAGCTGCCGCCGAAATCTTCCACCACGATCGCGTAGAGCGCGTCGCGCAGCCCGGCCACGGTCGCGTCGTCGTAGGCAACAGCCGCATCGGCCGGCCAGATCAGGTTGTAGTGGATGCCGCCGTCGGCGATGTGGCCGAAGTCCACCACCACGAGCTGCGGGAAGCGCGCCGCCGCCATCGCGCCGGCCGCGCGGCGGAAATCCATCATGCGCGAGCGCGGCACCGACACGTCGAAGGCGATCGGCCGGCCCATGCGCCGCGCGCCCTCGGTGATGCTGTGGCGCAGCGCCCAGAGCTCCTCGCGGTCGCCGATGACAGCGTTTGCAACCAGCGTGTCGAAGTGCGCTTCGAGAAAGCGGTTGAGCGTCTCCTGCAACTCAAGCCCGGTGTACTGCGGCGAGCTGCTCGACTCCAGTTCGATCAGTACCGCGAAGTCCGGCACCGGCTCGGGCGCGAAGGGGTTGCGCAGACTGGGCACATGCTCGAAGGCCGCGCGCATCGCCGTGGCCGACATGCCCTCGAAGGCCGAGAAGAAGTCGCCGAGATCGCGCTCCAGCGCTTCCAGCAGCGCGATGACGGCCTCGTCCGACGCCGGCACCACGAGTGCCGTCGCCGACTGGCGCGGCTTGGGATGCACCTCCAGCGTCGCGCGCACGATCACGCCGCCCGCGCCCGCCGTGCCGACGAACAGCTGCTTGAAGTCGTAGCCCGTGTTGTCCTTGCGCAGCGCGCTGCCGAAATGCGCCAGCTCGCCCGGCGGATCGAGCAGCACCACGTCGAGCGCCATCAGGTTGTGGCGCACGTCGCCGTAGCGCACTAGCCGCGTGCCGCCGGTGTTGGTCGCCACCATGCCGCCGATGCTCGGATCGGCGCCGAGGTCGATCGGGAACCACAGCCCGTGCGGCTCCAGCCGTTCGTTCAGCGCCCACAGCGTCATGCCGGCATCGACGGTGACGCTGCGGTTGGCCACGTCGATCTCGCAATGCCCGCGCAGCCGCGACAGCGACAGCACGACCTGCCCGCCGCTCGCGTCGGGCGTGCTCGCGCCGACGAGGCCGGTGTTGGCGCCCTGGGGCACGAGCCGCACGCCCTCGCGCACGCACAGCTTCACCACCTCGCGCACCTCGTCGATGGAGGCGGGCCGGATCACGCAGCGCGCGCGACCGGCGCCGTAGCGCGCGCCGGTCAGATGCGGCGTCATGTCGTCGCCGAGCAGCAGGCCGTGGTCGCCGACGAGGGCGCGCAGTTCTTCGATGAAGGGGTCGGAGTTCATGGGCGGGAGCGGTGGGCGCGCGGGTTGCGCTTGCGGATGGGAGGCGCGGGGACTTCTTCGATGTCGGGCGCGGTGGTACGGCGGCGGGCAGCGAGCGCTTCGGCGCCACGGTCGGCGGCGGGTGTGTCGGCGCGATGTGCGGCGGGCGCGCCTTGCGGCAGGTCGTGCTCGTCGCTGCCCGCGTCGAGGTCGTCATCGCCGGGCGTGTCGGCTTCCTGCTCGGGCGCGGGCGCGATCACGTCGGGCAGTTCGGCCAGCACCTCGGCAACGACGGCTTCGAGCTGCTGGCGCAGCCAGCGGTGCACCGGGTCCTGCTGGTGGCGCAGATGCCAGACCGCGTACATCGGCATCGTCGGGCCGGGGAAGGGCAGCTCGCTGTCTGCAAGCCCTTGCAACACGCCCAGGCGCAGCAGGCTCGGCAGCGTCGCGATCATCGCGCTGCCGTCGAGAAAGGCGCGGATGCCCGCGAAGTTGGCCACCGTCACCACCACGCGCCGGCGCAGGCCGCGATCCTCCAGCCAGTGGTCGATGCCCAGGCGCCGCTGCGACGGCACGTACTGCACGCTCACATGCTCGGCGGCCTCGTAGTCGGCCAGGCTCGCGGGCGCGGCGCGATGGCGCGCGTCGTGGAACACGCGGTAGCGGTCGGAGAACAGCCGCTTCTGCACCACGTCATCGCCCTCGGGCGGGCGCGGCGAGATCACGAGCTGGCATTGCTGCTCGCGCAGCATGTCGAGCGTCGGCACGGTGGACGGGATCACGCGCAGCCGGAAGCCCGGCGCCTGCGCCTGCACCCGCGCGAACAGGCGCGGCAGCAGCAGATGGCATTGCAGGTCGTTGGCGGCGAGGGTCCAGGTCGCGTTCAGGCGGTCGAGCCGCAGCTCCTCGGCGATGGTGAAGCGGCGCATCTGCTCCAGCAGGCCGCGCGCCCGCGCGGCCAGCTCGTTCGCGCGCTCGGTCGGCGCGATGCCCCGGCCCATCTTCACGAACAGCGCGTCGCCCACCAGCGCGCGCAGCCGGTCGAGCCCGTGGCTCACCGCCGATTGCGACAGCCCCAGCCGCTGCGCCGCCGCCGTGACCGAGCCGGTCTCGTGCACCGCCACCAGCAGCGACAGCGAGCGGCCGTCAAGGTCGAGATGGGGATCGTCAGGCATCGGAATCATCAAATCGGTTCATGGGTCTGATCGTCTCGCGGGCATTGATCGCTGGCAAGCCGGCACGAATACTAGGTTCACCGCGACAGAACTCCCAGTGAGCGGCGGCTTCCAACAAATCCAGGTCAGGAGACATCCATCATGTCCGTGCATGAGACCGGCTGCACCAAGGTCAAGATCGAAGGCACCACGCTGTTCGACGGCGACCAGGCCCGCAAGGGCTATCAGCTCAACAAGATGTGCTACTCGTTCAACGACGCGGCCAACCGCGCCGCCTTCCAGGCCGACGAAGACGCCTACTGCCGCAAGTTCAACCTGACCGAGCAGCAGCACGCCGCCGTCAAGGCGAAGAACGTGCTGCAACTGATCGCCGCCGGCGGCAACGTGTACTACCTCGCCAAGTTCGCGGGCATCTTCGGCCTCGACGTGCAGGACCTCGGCGCCCAGCAGACCGGCATGACCAAGGACGAGTTCAAGGCCATGCTCCTGGCCTACGCCCACTGACCCGCCACCGGAAGGACCGAACCATGGCAAGCATCGTCGGTGGCGTCGCCACCTCCCACGTCCCGGCCATCGGCCGCGCCATCGCCAACAATCTCCAGGACGATCCCTACTGGAAGCCCTTCTTCGCCGGCTTCCCGCCGGTGCGCGACTGGATCGCCGAAGCCAAGCCCGATGTGGTCGTCGTGTTCTACAACGACCACGGCCTCAACTTCTTCCTCGACAAGATGCCGACCTTCGCCGTCGGCGCGGCGCCGAGCTACGTGAATGCCGACGAAGGCTGGGGCATCCCGTCGGTGCCCGCCTTCACCGGCGATCTCGACCTGTCGTGGCAGATCATCAACCACCTCGTCGCGGCCGAATTCGACATCACCACCTGCCAGGAAATGCTGGTGGACCACGCCTTCACGCTGCCGATGGCGCTGTGCTGGCCCGACCAAAACTGGCCGGTGAAGGTGGTGCCGGTGTGCATCAATACCGTCCAGTTTCCGCTGCCGAGCGCGAAGCGCTGCTGGAAGCTGGGCGAGGAAGTGGGCAAGGCCGTGCGCGACTGGAAGAGCGACGCGCGCGTGATGTTTCTCGGCACGGGCGGGCTGTCGCACCAGCTCGACGGCGAACGCGCCGGCTTCATCAACAAGCAATTCGACCTCGAATTCATGGAAAGCCTGATCGCCAACCCCAAGTGGGCGACGCAATTCAGCATCGAGCAGCTGGTGGAAAAGACCGGCACCCAGGGCGTCGAACTGCTCATGTGGCTCGCCACCCGCGCCGCGCTCGGCGACGGCCCGGTGCGGCAGGTGCACGCCAACTATCACATCCCGATCTCGAACACGGCGTCGGGGCTGATGGTGATGGAGCCGCGCGGCTGACGCTTCCCCCGCGACGGTTGGCTAAGCTCACGGGCCTTGGCAATCTCTGCCCATCCCGCCGGCGTCGCCCTGACGTCGGCGCAGCCGAACCCGACGGAGCCGCCCATGTCGCTCAACATCGACCTCACCCCGCAGCTTGAGGAACTCGTGCGCGCCAAGGTCGCGTCCGGTATGTACACGTCGGAAAGCGAAGTCGTGCGCGAGGCGCTGCGCCTCATGGAGCGCGAAGACGCGCTGCGGACCGCCCGGCTTGCCCAGCTTCGCGCCGACATCCGCGACGGCATCGACAGCGGCAGCGCCGGCACGCTCGACCTTGAAGACATCAAGCGCCGAGGCCGCGAACGCCTCGGCGGCAGCCAGGGCTGAACGATGGCCAGCGTCGCCACCACCCGGCGCGCGCTCGCCGATCTCGACGGCGTCTGGGACTACATCGCCGCCGACAACGCCGACGCGGCCGACCGCTTTCTTGACGAGCTGCGCTGCTTTCTCGACCTGATCGCGACCCAGCCCCTCATGGGGCGCGCCCGTCCAGAACTTGCCCCCGCCGTGCGCAGCCTGCCGTTCCAGCGCTACGTCCTCTTCTACCGGCCGCAAGCCGACGGCATCGAACTCGTCCGCTTCCTGCACGCCTCGCGCGACATCGCCGCCGACAGCTTCAGCTGACGCCGGGCGCGCCGACGGCCGCGCCCGCCCGCTGCGGCAAACTCCCCGCATGGACATCAAGCAGCTCGAATACTTCGTCGCGGTTGCCGAGCACCGCAGCTTCAGCCGCGCCTCGGTCGTGCTCGGTATCGCGCAATCGGCGCTCAGCCGGCAGGTGAGGGCGCTGGAAGTGGAACTGCGCGAGGTGCTGCTCACGCGCACCGGGCGCGGCGTGGAACTGACCGAACCCGGCGAACGCCTGTTCGCGCACAGCGCCGTCATCCTCCAGCAGCTCGAACAGGCGCGCGCCGAGATGAGCGCGATGCGCGACGAGCCGGTCGGGCAGATCACCATCGGCCTGCCGCCGAGCATGGGCCGCCAGCTCACGGTGCCGCTCATCGACGCCTTCCGCCGCCAGATGCCGAAGGCGCGGCTCGCGATCGTCGAGGGCCTCACCACCCACATCACCGAATGGCTCACCTCGGGCCGCGTGGACCTCGGCCTGCTCTACAACCCCGAGCCCCAGGCCGGCCTCGAAATCACGCCCGTGCTGTCCGAAACGCTCTGCCTCGTCGAGCCGGCCGTGCGCGGCGCCGACGGCAAGGCGCCCGCGCGCGCCGCCGTGCCGCTGGCCGACCTGCCGGGCCATCCGCTGATCCTGCCGCAGCGCGCCCATGTCATCCGCCGCCAGCTCGAAGCCCAGGCCACGTTCGCCGGCCTGCGGCTGAACATCGCCTGGGAGGTGTCGAGCGTCGCCGCGATCATCGACGTGGTCTGCGCCGGCTATGGCAGCGCGGTGCTCACGGCCGGCGCGGTGCGTGCCTCGGGCCGCGCGGGCGAACTGAGCTTCCGCCCGCTGTGCAACCCGGCGCTGCAAAGCGTGCTCTGCCTCGCCGTGCCCGCGAACAAACGACCGACCGCGCTGACGCGGCATGCGACGGGGCTGGTCAGGTCGCTGGTGGAAGCGTTGCCGCAGGCGGAGGCTGCGGCGTCGTTGCCGGGGTGAATAGAGTTGCCGTGTGCTTGATTGCCTTGCAATACACGGAAATTCGCGATAGCCAAAAACTAATGAGTGGCTAGTCGCGTGCTGTCAGGATGCTTATAGCTCGATCATATGCGTCTAGGATTGCAAGACTTAATGCTTCACAAAAAGCGGCGATGACGCAGGGGTCCATCGGATAAGTGCTGCCGGCTTTTCTTCTTGTCCATGCATAGGCGCCATCATGATTGCCAATTATTGATCTAAATTCACGGGCGTGATCTTCTCCGGTTGCCCCAAAGTAATCGGAGCGGCGATAATTCCAGATATTTCGGATTCGACTTGGGGATTGTTCGGGATCGCTTAACAGCTTTGTGTAATAAGTGGCATCTAGCCATTCCTTCTTTTCAAAAATTTTTCGAATTGTGATGTGTGCATTTTCCCATGCTATAGCATGAGGTTTGGTTCCTATTGCCTTAAATCGCAATTTTCCAGCGTAACTGCTGCCAACAAAGTTCTGTTGAGGGTCTTGAAAAAAATCTGCATGACCAGGGCCTAATGCCTTTTGCTTTAAGCTTGCGAGTTCATCTTCCTCGAATGAAATGGATATGCGATCGTTGAGTTTGCATAATTCAATGCATGCAAAATAAGCGCAATAGTAGGCAGATACTATTACCCAGGCCGATGGAAACCTTCCGGAGCGCATGCTTGATACCGCTTCATATTGTTTCTTTACGCGTTGCGCTCCAAGCAAAAAGTCGGCTATGCGGGCTTCTGAGAGTGCAGGGCCGTTTGGAATCACAATTCCTTGTTTTTGTTCAAATACGCTAAAAGATGTTCTGTCAGTTATTTCGACTGTTATGTATGGATCCATAATCAAATTATATTTCAAGGATGAATTTGCATTCAATGTCTTGAGATTCATGGCTTCGGTTTTGCTCGCCAAGTTCGCCAGCGTACTGACGCACGTATCAGCAATGAATTGTGAAAATCGATTCATGGGTACTTGTTGTGTGTGCTAACTTTAGCTTTTATTGAGAAGGTGGTGTTCATTCAAGTTCTCTCTCTTTGGTCGATTAAGTTGCGCCAAAAATCAGAGATTTCTTATTTAGAAACGTCACCTTCCCTCTTTTGGGTCGAGTCTTGTCGATCAGAAAAGGTCGTCTGAAAGTTTTGCTCTCTTATCGATATCGAGCTTATCGATCAAGTCCTTTTCTAAATTGTTGATGGCGTCATCGTTTGTGCCTGTGTGATACTCAAAGTTGATGCGATGAATCGCTTCAAATACATATTCAAATGATTCGGGTTTAAAGTTCCCTCTAAATAGTAGTGCGCTGTCGCAGGCTTTGTCGAAGATTCGAAATATGGCCTGAAAGAAGGCTGATTGTGTGAGCTTTTGAGGGACTCCTGCTTCCAGTAAATTATTGTATATGCCTGCCAAATAGTTCTTGATGAGTGCCTTCTTTTTTGGGTAGTCAAGGTCTTTTAATCGGTCGCCAGAAAGGATTTTATTGATCGCAATTTCAAAAGGTACATGGGACAGATAGCCCGGTCCCTTTTGCTCAGCACTAAGTTTGCCGCACAGTGCCGAGTCGCTTTCGGAGTTGAGGTCGCGGAATAGCTTGAGGCGAATATCATCAATCGAGTCTTGGGTAACTAAGAACTTCGTCAATTCAATGCGTAATGTTTTTGGTACGCCCTTGGCTGTCGAATTGATATCAATGAAATATTGGACTTCGTCAATTAATGATAGTCCAGTGAGGATGCAGATTGGCAATTTAACGTTTAAGGCTGGTTCAGCTTCCGTGGCAAGTTGTGCTCCATAAAGGCGGTGCTGTCCATCGATCACCAACAAAGAGCCAGGTGTGTCGCTTAGCGTCAAGATTCCGGTGGAGTCATTAAAGGTCGCTGGATGTTCTGGTTGGGTGCTTAATACAATAGCTCCCGGAATTACTCTGTCTTCAAGGTATTTTGCAATGCGACGCGCACGTGTCGAATCCAGTTGGCGCTGAAAGCCTTCTTGTGAATTCGTTGCGACACGATCGACTTTGCAAAGAGGAAAAAGAGATTTTGCATCAAGCGTAGTGAGATAGAAGCCGGTGTTTGCACGGCTAAGGTCAAAGGCAGGAAGTTCCATGGCGATTTCTGGTGGCGAAAATTTTCGTGCTTGTTATCGGAGACGCCAAGAGATTAAGCCCAAGAGAGCGTTCTTTGGTCAGCAAATTTCTCGGTTGTATTCCTCTCGAAGCTTTTGTGAGTATGGGGTTGCCGTCTTGAGATACCAGCTATCGCCACCCAGCACTATCTGAGATCCCCCCACCTCCCCACACTCCCACCTCACCAACCGACGCCACGCCCGCGCCTCTGCGCCGGCACCGCGCTCCCAGCGCGCACACAACTCCAACCGGCGTCGAACAGGGTTGAGGTGACATGAGCACAGTTGTGATCCGCGGCATTTCGTCGATGGCGACGCGCCAGGTGCTGGCCGAGCTGGCCGGCATCTACGAGGCGAAGGCCGGCGTGAAGGTGGACATCCTGTCCATCGGCGGCGTCGATGCCGCCAAGCGCGTGGCGGCGGGCGAGAGTTTCGACGTCGTCTTCCTCGCCACCGATGCCATCGACAAGCTCGTGGCCGGCGGCAGCGTGGTCGCGGGCAGCAAGGTCGATCTCGTCAACTCGACGACGGCCGTCGCGGTGCGCAAGGGCGCGCCGGCGCCCGACCTGTCGAGCGGCGACAGCCTGCGCGCCGCCGTGCTCGCCGCGCCCACCCTCAGCTATTCCACCGGCCCGAGCGGCGTCGCGCTCGCGAAGCAATTCGAGGCCTGGGGCATCGCCGACGAAATCAAGGCGCGCATCGTCACCGCACCGCCGGGCGTGCCGGTCGGCTCGCTTGTGGCCAGGGGCGAGGTGGCGCTCGGCTTCCAGCAGCTCAGTGAGCTGATCCATGTCGAGGGCATCGACATCGTCGGCAACCTGCCGGCGGACATCGCGATCAACACCGTGTTCTCGGCCGGCATCTGCGCCGCGAGCACACAGGCCGAGGCCGTGCGCGGTCTGCTCGCCTTCATGGCCTCGCCCGAGGCGGCCGAGGCCAAGCGCCGCCAGGGGATGGAGCCGGTCTGACTGGCCCGCGCTGCAAGCCTTTGCAGAACGCGCGCATTCCGACCGGCAGCAACGCCTCCCCACTGCACGACGACGCGCCGAGCCTCAAGACCACGCCCGCATCCGCAGCAGCACCGATCAAGCAACGACGGACCCAGGAGTCACCCAAATGATCATCGACGTACACGGCCATTACACGACCGCGCCGGCTGCCCTCGGCGCCTGGCGCGATCTCCAGATCGCCTCGCTCAAGGACCCGAGCAGGAAGCCCGATCCGGCCAGCCTGAAGATCAGCGACGACGAGCTGCGCGAGTCCATCGAGACCAACCAGCTCAAGCTGATGAAGGAACGCGGCAGCGACCTGACCATCTTCAGCCCGCGTGCCAGCTTCATGGCCCACCACATCGGTGACTTCGAAACCAGCAGCACCTGGGCCGCGATCTGCAACGAGCTGTGCTACCGCGTGAGCCAGCTGTTTCCGGACAACTTCATCGGCGCGGCGATGCTGCCGCAGTCGCCGGGCGTCGATCCCAAGACCTGCATTCCGGAACTGGAACGCTGCGTGAAGGAGTACGGCTTCGTCGGCATCAACCTCAACCCGGACCCCTCGGGCGGCCACTGGACCAGCCCGCCGCTGACCGACCGCCACTGGTACCCCATCTACGAAAAGATGGTCGAGTACGACATCCCGGCGATGATCCACGTGAGCACGAGCTGCAACGCCTGCTTCCACACGACCGGCTCGCACTACCTGAACGCCGACACGACGGCCTTCATGCAATGCCTGCAAGGCGACCTGTTCAAGGACTTCCCGACGCTGAAGTTCCTGATCCCGCACGGCGGCGGCGCGGTGCCCTACCACTGGGGCCGTTTCCGCGGTCTGGCGCAGGAGATGAAGAAGCCGCTGCTCGATGAGCATCTGCTCAACAACATCTTCTTCGACACCTGCGTGTACCACCAGCCGGGCATCGACCTGCTGACCAAGGTGATTCCGGTCAAGAACATCCTGTTCGCGTCGGAAATGATTGGCGCGGTGCGCGGCATCGACCCGTACAGCGGCCACTACTACGACGACACCAAGCGCTACGTCGCGGCCACGGCCAACCTCACCGACGAAGAGCGCTTCCAGATCTACGAAGGCAACGCGCGCCGCGTGTTCCCGCGCCTCGACGCCGCGCTCAAGGCCAAGGGCCTCTGAAGCCGCATCGCAAAAGCATCTACGGAGAATCGAACATGTACGAACTCGGTGTCGTCTATCGCAACATCAACCGCGCCGACCGCGAAGCCGCCGACGGCCTGGCCGCGCTCGGCTCGGCCACGGTGCACGAGGCCATGGGCCGCGTCGGCCTGCTCAAGCCCTACATGCGCCCGATCTTCGGCGGCGCCCAGGTGTCGGGCACGGCCGTGACGGTGCTGCTCCACCCCGGCGACAACTGGATGATGCATGTCGTCGCGGAACAGATTCAGCCGGGCGACGTAGTCGTCGCGGCCATCACCGCCGAATGCACCGACGGCTATTTCGGCGACCTGCTCGCCACCAGCTTCCAGGCGCGTGGCGCGCGCGCTCTCATCATCGACGCCGGTGTGCGCGACGTGAAGACGCTGACCGAGATGAACTTTCCGGTGTGGAGCAAGGCCATCAGCTCGAAGGGCACGATCAAGGCCACGCTCGGCTCGGTCAACATCCCCGTGGTGTGCGCCGGCATGCTCGTGACGCCGGGCGACGTGATCGTCGCCGACGACGACGGCGTGGTCTGCGTGCCGGCCGCGCGCGCGAAGGCGACGCTCGAAGCGGCGCGCAAGCGCGAGAGCTTCGAGGGCGAGAAGCGCGAGAAGCTGGCCTCCGGCATCCTCGGCCTCGACATGTACAAGATGCGCGAGCCGCTCGCGGCCGCCGGCCTCAAGTACATCGACTGAGGCGCCGCATGAGCACGCAGATCACGGCCGCCGGCGGCCTGCCCGCCGACCCGCGCGACTGGCGCATCGGCCTCGTCGGCTACGGCGAAGTCGGCCGCATCCTCGCCGAGGATCTGCGCGCCCGGGGCGTGGCCGTCTCGGCCTACGACCTCAAGCTCGCGAGCGCCGCGACCGACGGCCCGTTGCGCGAGCACGCCGCGAAGCACGGCGTGACGCTGGCCGACTCGCATGCCGAACTCGCCGCGGGCGCCGACTTCATCGTCAGCGCGGTCACCGCGAGCCAGACCGTCAAGGTAGCGGAAGCCTGCGCGCCGGCCGTGAAGCCGGGCGCGTTCTTCCTCGACTTCAACTCGGCCTCGCCGGGCGCCAAGCAGCGCGCCGCCGCGCTCATCGACGGGCAGGGCGGGCGCTACGTGGAAGGCGCGGTGATGACGAGCATCCCGCCGTACCGCATCAAGGTGCCGCTGCTGCTCGGCGGCGCCTCGGCCGCCGCGCTGAGCGAATGCATCAACCGGCTCGGCTTTGCGAGCAAGGTGGCGAGCGAGAAGCTCGGCGTTGCAAGCGCTACCAAGATGTGCCGCAGCGTGATGATCAAGGGCCTGGAGGCGATGGTCATCGAGAGCTTCACCGCCGCGCGCCATTACGGCGTGGAGGACGCGGTGATCGCGAGCCTGCACGAAACCTTCCCCGGCATCGACTGGGAAAAGAACGCCGCCTACTTCTTCCAGCGCGTGATCGAGCACGGTCGCCGCCGCAGCGAGGAAGTGCGCGAAGTGGCCGAAACCGTGCGCGACGCCGGCCTCGTGCCGTGGAGCGCGAGCGGCACGGCCGAGCGCCAGGCCTGGGTGGCCGAGCTCGCCGATGGCGGGCTGTTCGGCACCAAGGGCACGCCCGAATTCGCACGCAGCGCCGACTGGCGCACCGAAGCCGATCGCATCCTCGGCCACGTCAGCAACAAGGACTGATCACCATGAGCAAACCCACCACGGGCGATTTCACCAAGACCGCCGGCTGGCTCGACTGGTACACCGGCCCGAGCAAGCCCGCCTTCACGCTGCCGGCCGGCGCGGTCGATGCGCACTGCCATGTGTTCGGCCCCGGCGCCGAATTTCCCTACGCGCCCGAGCGCAAGTACACGCCCTGCGACGCGAGCAAGGCCGAGCTGTACGCGCTGCGCGACCACCTCGGCTTCGCGCGCAACGTGATCGTGCAGGCGACCTGCCACGGCGCCGACAACCGCGCGATGGTCGATGCCTGCGTGAACAGCGGCGGCAAGGCTCGCGGCGTCGCCACGGTGCGCCGCAGCGTGACCGATGAAGAAATCCAGGCCATGCATGACGCCGGCGTGCGCGGCGTGCGCTTCAACTTCGTCAAGCGGCTGGTCGACTTCACGCCGAAGGACGAACTGATGGAGATCGCCGGCCGCATCGCCAAGTGGGGCTGGCATGTGGTGATCTATTTCGAGGCGGTCGATCTGCCCGAGCTGTGGGACTTCTTCACCGCGCTGCCCACGACCGTGGTGGTCGATCACATGGGCCGCCCCGACGTGAGCAAGCCCATCGACGGCCCGGAGTTCGAGCTGTTCCTCAAGTTCATGCGCGAGCACGGGAACGTGTGGAGCAAGGTGAGCTGCCCCGAGCGCCTGTCCGTCACCGGCCCCAAGGCGCTCGACGGCGAGCGCAATGCCTATACCGACGTGATTCCGTTCGCGCGCCGCGTGGTCGAGGAGTTTCCGGATCGCGTGCTCTGGGGTACCGACTGGCCGCACCCCAACCTCAAGGACCACATGCCCGACGACGGCCTGCTGGTGGACTTCATCCCGCACATCGCGCCGACGGCCGAGCTTCAGCAGAAGCTGCTCGTCGCCAACCCGATGCGCCTGTACTGGCCCGACGAAGTGAAGAGCTGACCATGGCACTCGACAAGCCTTACATCGACATTCCCGGCACGACCATCTTCGACGCGGAGCAGTCGCGCAAGGGCTACTGGCTCAACCAGTTCTGCATGAGCCTCATGAAGGCCGCGAACCGCGAGCGCTTCAAGGCCGACGAGCGCGCCTATCTCGACGAATGGCCGATGACCGAGGACCAGAAGCTCGCGGTGCTCGCGCGTGACCTCAACCGCTGCATCGCGCTCGGCGGCAACATCTACTTTCTCGCCAAGATCGGCGCGACCGACGGCAAGAGCTTTCAGCAGATGGCGGGCAGCATGACCGGCATGACCGAGGACGAGTACCGGGCGATGATGATCGCGGGCGGTCGCTCGGCCGAGGGCAACCGCCGCCTCGGCGAGGACGGCGACGCCCAGCCGCATCGTCAACCGCAGGGCCAGGCCGGCCAGAAGAAGGAGGGCTGACATGGCTCGCATCACCGCATCCGTCTACACCTCGCATGTGCCGGCCATCGGCGCCGCGATCGACCAGGGCAAGACCGGCGAGGCCTACTGGCAGCCGCTGTTCAAGGGCTATGACTTCTCGAAGCAATGGCTTGAGACCAACAAGCCCGACGTGGTCTTCCTCGTCTACAACGACCATGCAACCGCTTTCAGCCTGGAGCTGATTCCCACGTTCGCGATCGGCACGGCGGCGCAGTACAACCCGGCCGACGAAGGCTGGGGCCCGCGCCCGGTGCCCAAGGTGATCGGCCATCCGGAACTCGCCTCGCACATCGCGCAAAGCGTGATCCAGGACGATTTCGACCTCACGATCGTCAACAGGATGGACGTGGACCACGGCCTCACGGTGCCGCTGAGCCTCATGTGCGGCCAGCCGGGCGAGTGGCCGTTCAAGGTCATCCCCTTCGCCGTCAACGTGGTGCAGTACCCGGTGCCCTCGGGCCGGCGCTGCTACAACCTCGGCAAGGCGATCCGCAAGGCGGTCGAGAGCTTCGATGAAGACCTCAACGTGCAGATCTGGGGCACGGGCGGCATGAGCCACCAGCTCCAGGGCGCGCGCGCCGGCCTCATCAACCGCGACTGGGACAACCAGTGGCTCGACAAGCTCATCGACGACCCCGAGGCCGCCGCCGGCACGCCGCACATCGACTATGTGCGCGAGTCGGGCTCGGAAGGCATCGAACTCGTGATGTGGCTGATCGCGCGCGGCGCGATGGCCGATGTCGACGGCGGCCCGAAGCCGACCGTGAAGCACCGCTTCTATCACGTGCCCGCGAGCAATACCGCCGTCGGTCACGTCATCCTCGAAAACAACCGCTGAAACGGACGACCCTCATGGAAAAGACGATCAAGGTCGCCCTCGCGGGCGCGGGTGCCTTCGGCATCAAGCACCTCGACGGCATTAAAAACATCGACGGCGTCGAAGTCGTGTCGCTCATCAGCCGCGACCTCGACAAGACGAAGGAAGTGGCCGCCAAGTACGGCATCGGCCATGTGACGACCGAGCTGGCCGACGCGCTGGCGCTGCCGGAAGTGGACGCCGTCATTCTCTGCACGCCGACGCAGATGCACGCCTCGCAAGCCCTTGCATGCCTCAAGGCCGGCAAGCATGTGCAGGTGGAAATCCCGCTGTGCGACGTGCTGAAGGACGGCGAGGAAGTGGTGAAGGCGGCGGAAGAAACCGGCCTCGTGGCGATGTGCGGCCATACCCGCCGCTTCAACCCGAGCCACCAGTACGTGCACAAGAAGATCGAGGCCGGCGAGTTCAACATCCAGCAGATGGATGTGCAGACCTATTTCTTCCGTCGCACCAACATGAACGCGCTCGGCGAGCCGCGCTCGTGGACCGACCACCTGCTGTGGCACCACGCCGCGCACACGGTCGATCTGTTCGCCTACCAGGCCGGCAGCCCGATCGTGAAGGCGAATGCGATTCAGGGCCCGATCCATCCGGTGCTCGGCATCGCGATGGACATGAGCATCCAGCTCAAGGCCGCCAACGGCGCGATCTGCACGCTCTCGCTCAGCTTCAACAACGACGGCCCGCTCGGCACCTTCTTCCGCTACATCGGCGACACCGCGACCTACATCGCGCGCTACGACGATCTGGTCAACGGCAAGGAAGAGAAGATCGACGTGAGCAAGGTCGATGTGTCGATGAACGGCATCGAGCTTCAGGACCGCGAGTTCTTCGCCGCGATCAGGGAAGGCCGCCAGCCCAACGCCAGCGTGGCCAGCGTGCTGCCTTGCTACCAGGTGCTGCACCAACTCGAACAGCAGTTGAACGCGGGCTGATCCGCGCATCGTCGCCGGCGCCGCGCGGCCGGCGCGTCCGGCCGGTCCGTTACCGGAAGTGCGGACCGGCCGGAGCCGCCCGCCGTCCTCGCAAGGGGCCGGCGGGCGTTTTCACATACACAAGGAGCATTCGCATGCGCCAGCGACAACTCGGCCCGTTCACCGTCAGCGCCATCGGCCTCGGCTGCATGAACCTCAGCCATGCCTACGGCGTCCCGCCGTCGCCCGAGCAGGGCGCGCAGGTGCTGCTCAAGGCGCTCGACCTCGGCTGCACGCTGTTCGATACCGCCGCGCTCTACGGCTTCGGCGCCAACGAGGAGCTGGTCGGCAAGGTGCTCGCGCCGCATCGCAGCCGCTTCACGCTCGCGAGCAAGTGCGGCATGCAGGGCGTGGGCGGCAAGCGCGTGATCGACGGCCGCCCGGCCACGCTGCGCGCCACCTGCGAGGACAGCCTGCGCCGCCTGCGCACCGACGTGATCGACCTCTACTACCTGCACCGCTGGGACAAGGCGGTGCCGATCGAGGACTCGGTGGGCGCGCTGGCCGACCTCGTGAAGCAAGGGAAGATCCGCGCGATCGGCCTGTCGGAAGTGTCGGCCGCGACGCTGCGCCGCGCGCATGCGGTGCATCCCATCACCGCCGTGCAGACCGAGTACTCGCTGTGGACGCGCAATGCCGAGGTGGCCGTGCTCGATGCCTGCAAGCAGCTGGGCACGGCCTTCGTCGCCTTCAGCCCGGTGGCGCGCGGCTTCCTCACCGGCGCGCTGCGCGACGTGGCCACGCTCGACGCCAAGGACATCCGCCGGGCGATGCCGCGCTTCGCGCCCGACAACTACGCGGCCAACCTCCGGTTGCTCGAAGCCTTCGAGGCGCTCGCCGCGCAGGCGGGCGTGACGCCGGCCCAACTCGCGCTTGCGTGGCTGCTGGCGCAGGGCGATCACATCATCCCGATCCCGGGCACGACGAGCCTCGCGCATCTGGCCGACAACCTCGCGGCGGCCGACCTCGACCTGCCGGCCGAGGTGCTGGCGCGCGCGGGCGAGCTGATCAACGCGGGCAATGTGGTCGGGCCGCGCTATCCGGCGGCGGTGCAGGTCGAGATCGATACCGAGGAAGTGCCGAGCTGATCGGCCAGGGGCCTGTCGGCGCACGCGGCCGCGCCGCGCCGACAGGCCGTCGCGCGGGGCGCCGACGAGCGCAGTGCACGGCCGTCGTCAGCGGTCGCAGTGCCGGCCGCCACGCTTCGCCCTCGCCGCGTCGTCATCATCCCGGCCGCAGCCGTGCCACGGGTGATGATGGTGATGCCCGCCGCGCGGCACGAGCAGCAGCGCCTGCGTGAGCACCGGCGTGGATTCGTTGCTGCCGGCGGACCGCGCGATGGCGAGGATTTCGCCGCGATCGTTGACCGCCACCGCGCGGCTGATGATGACCGGCAGGGTCCGGTCAGCCGGATCGACGAGATCGTTGAGGTCCTGGAAAGGCTGGCCGTCGAAGGACACCACGCCGCGATTGCCGTCGATCTCGCCCGAGCCGGGCCAGTAGTAGGGCGCCTCGCCCACCACCACGCCGTGGTTGTTGAGCGCCAGCGCGATGCTGTTGCTGGAGCCGCCGGCATCGTGGCCGAGGCTGCCGAGGTCGGTCATCTTCCCGTCATCCCACAGGAAGCCGTGATTGCCGAACGGGCCCCTGGCGGTCCCGACCAGGGCCATGCCGACCACCTGGCCGCGATCGTTGATCGCGGTCGGCGTCGACATGCAGCCGCCCGGGTTCGATGCGTCGAGGTCGCCGAGCCGCGTGAGGGTGCCGCCCGACCAGATCACCGCGCACTGGCTTCGCATCACGCCGTCCACCCAGAAATCGACAAGGCCGGTCATGGTGCCCTGGCGGTTCATGAAGTCCACGCCGGCGGCCATGGTCCGGCCTTCGGGGTCGGTGCCCAGTATCTCCAGCTCGCGCGCCTGGCCGTTGGTCCAGACCACGGGGCGCGGCCCCTTGTTCACGCCGTTCTCGTAACGGAAGGCGAGCCCGGCCACCACGCCCGAATCGTTGACCGCATTGGCCCAGCTCATGCCGTAGCCCTGGGCATCGGTCCAGGGCGTGCCGAGATTGGTGAGCCGGCCGCCCTGCCAGCTGAACGCGCGCAAGCCCAGATTGACGCCGTCGCGGAAGTAGGTGGACATGCCCACGACCTGACCCGATGACGACAGGCCGCGCGCGGAGCTGTAGGTCTCGGCGGGAAAACGCGCGGGCAGGGCGCCGTCCACCAGCACGCGGATGCGCGTCATGCGTCCGTCCTGCCACAGGAAGGCGCGGCCGCCTTCGTAGCGTTCCCAGGGCTTGTTCAGCACCGGCGCGTCGCCCGCAACCTGACCGGCATCGTTGACGAAGCTGCCGATCGTTCCGCTGAACACCCCCTGCTCGCTGCCGAAATGGCCCAGCTCGATGAGCTGCCCGCGCGACCACAGCAGCCCGATCGGATCCCGGAGGCCGCCGGGCGAGTAGTCGCCGGAGCGCAGCGTGACCAGGCCCCGGTTGTTGAGTGCGCGGGGCATCGAATAGCCCGTCGGCCACTCCGGCGTGCCGCCGTAGCCGAGGCCACCGAGGTTGACGATGTCGTACATCGGCTCGGCCGCGACCGGGGTGCCGAGCGTGGCCGCGAGCAGGAGCGCGGCGAGGGACAGGCAAGGGTTCATGGAGATCTCCTGGCGTGGGGCGCGACCGTCAGCGGTCGCAGTGCCAGCCGCCGCGCTTCGCGCTCGCCGCGTCGTCGTCATCCCGGCCGCAGCCGTGCCAGCGGTGATGCCGGTGGTGGTGATGCCAGCCGCGCGGCACGAGCAGCAGCGCCTGCGTGAGCATCGGCGAATCGTTGCTCTCGTTGGACCGGGCGACGACGAGGATGTCGCCGCGATCGTTCACGGCCACCGCCGTGCGGATCACGAGCCGCGCCACGTCGGCCGGATCGACGAGCGTGTTGAGATCGACGAAGGGTTCGCCGTCGATCGACACCACCGCATGCTCGCCGACCGGCTGGCCGTCCTGGTCGTACACCTCCGATTCGCCGACCGCGACGCCGCGTTCGTTCATCGCGGTGACGGCGCTGTAGCTGAAGCCGCCGGCGCCGGTCTGGAGCGCGCCGAGATCGGTCGCCCGGCCGTCCTCCCACCGGAAGCCGTGCACGCCGAGGAACTCGCTGCCCACGCCCCAGGCCGTCGTGCCCGCGACCTGGCCGCGATCATTGATGGCGGTGACGACGCCGTAATCGCAGCCGCCGATGCCGGGCACGAAGTCGTCGATGATGATGGCCCGCCCGCCCGACCAGAGCATCGCGCAGGTGCCGCGCAGCTGGTGATCGACATACCACTGGGCCGAGCCGCCGATGAGGCCATGCCGGTTGATGACCGTCGCCTCCGACTGCGAGTTGCCCTCGGCGTCGGTGCCCAGGTCGGGCAGGCGGTGGATGCTGCCGCCGGCCCAGAAGACCGCGCGCGGCCCCCTGTTGACGCCGCCCACGTAGTCGAAGGCGGTGCCGACCACGGTGCCCGATTCATTCAGCGCGCGCGCCCAGCTCATGCCGTAGCCGCGCGCGTCGGTGCCGAGGGTGCCGAGGTTGGTCATGCGCCCGCCCTGCCAGCTGAAGGCGCGCAGGCCGAGGTCGGTGCCGTCGCGGTAGTAGCTCGACATGCCGACCACCTGGCCCGATCCGCTGATCGCGACACCCCGGCTCTGCGACTCGTTCGTGTAGCGCGCGGGCGGCCTGCCCTCGACGAGCAGGCCGAGGTCGGTCATGCGCCCGTCCTGCCAGACGAAGGCATGGGTGCCGCGCAGCGGTTCCCACGGGTACATGACGACGAGCGATTCCCCCGTGATCTGGCCGGCGTCATTGATGGCGCGCGGCACGGTGCAGCAGATGTAGAGCGGATAGCTGCCGAGATAGGGCAGCTGCGTGAGCGTGCCGCGCGACCAGAGCGCGGGGCGCGGATCGCGCGCGATGCCCTCGGTCGCGTAATCGACCGAGGTGAGCGTGACCTGGCGCCGGTTGTTGAGCGCGTAGGGGACGGTGCGGCCGCTGGGATATTCGGGCGTGTTGCCGTAGCCGAAGCTGCCGAGGTTGATGACGTCGTACTCGGGCTCGGCGGCCAGCGCGGTCGTGGCCATGACGGCCGCCAGCGCGAGCGCGGCCAGGGGTGTTGCTCGGTCCATGTGCAGGCTCCTCCTCAAGGCGGAGCGGTGCGTTGCCGCCCCGGCTGCGCCCATCGTCGCCCCGCGTTTCGGCCGCAGGTGTTACGCGCAAGTGCCTGCAAGCGACTGCAAGCGGAGGTTTCGGGCGACGGGCTCAGCCCTCGCCGCGCGCGGCCTCCTCGGCGAGACGGCGGCGGGCATGCAGCCGGAATTCGGTCGGCCGCATGCCGGTCTGCTTGCGGAAGAAACGCCCGAAGTAGGCCTCGTCGTCGAAGCCGAGCAGGGCCGCGATCTGCTTGACGCTGAGCGACGAATAGATGAGTTCGCGCTGGGCCTCGTGCACGACGCGGCCGTTGATGACATCGAGCGACGACATGCCGAGCAGCTCGCGGCACAGCCGCGTGAGCTGGCCCGCCGTCACGCCCAGCTCGGTCGCGTAGCTGTCCACGCCGCGCCGTTCGCGGAAGCGCGCATCCACCAGCGCGCGGAACTGCTCGATCTGCGCCGCCTTGCGCGTGCGCACGCCGCCGCCGTCGGGCGCGAGCGCGCCGAGCCGCGCGATCTGCACGAACAGCGCCGTCATTAGCGCCATGCCGGCCGCGACCTGGCCGCGCGCATGCACCTGGGTCTCGCGCGCGATCGCGTCGAACAGCGGCATGAGCGCGTCGGCATGGCGCGAGGGCTCGTGCACCGCGATGACGGCCGGGCGGCGCAGCGTGTCGAGCAGCTCGGGCGCGGCGGCGGCGGCCATGTTTTCGAGCGGGCGCTGGGCGGCGGTGACGACCGGCCCGTCCACCTCGGGCGTGAAATGGAAGCCGTGCACCGAACGCGCCGGCGCGACGATGAGCGTGCCCGGCCTGACCGGCCACTTGCGGTCGTCGATGAAGGCTTCGCCGCCGCCGCTGCTCACGTAGAGCACCTGGATCAGCGAGTCGTGCAGGTGGGGCTTGATCTCCCAGTTGAAGGCGCTCGACCGTTCGGTGATGCGCTCGAACTGCACCAGCCCCTGCCAGTCGGGATCGGCCGCGTCGCCGTAGAGCGCGAAGTTGGGAACGCTGCGCGTGACGGCCGCCGGCGTGCGCGCGGGCGGGCTGGCGGGCTTGGGGTTTTCATCGAGTCGCATGCAGGAATTGTCCGGTTGTTGGCTGGATTTGTCGATTTACCGGCCGGGCCGCCGCCGAGGATGATCCTCCCCCATCGAGACAGCATTTCACCGGGAGGATCGAGCTTGAAAACGCTTGCAGTCCAAGGCCATGCCGCTTGTCGGGCGGTCATCGAACATTGCTGCGCTGCGCCGGAATCGTCTGGTTGCGCGCAGCCGCAGGTCTGCGGGTTTTCCCGCGTTTCGCGGAGGCCGGCATGAGCGCCGCGCGTGGCGGCTGGCTCGCGCTGGCCGGGCGCGTGGTGGTCGTGACCGGCGCGGCGAGCGGCATCGGCGCGGCGGTGGCCGAGGGCGCGGCGCGGCTCGGCGCGCGGGTCGCGCTGCTCGACCGTGACGGCCCCGGCGCGGCGCGCCACGCGGCCCGGCTCGCGGCCGAGGGCGCCGACACGCTCGCGCTGCAATGCGACATCGCCGACGAGGCTGCCGTGGCCGCCGCCGCCGCCCGTGTCGAGCGCGAACTGGGGCCGGCCGACGGCCTCGTCAACAACGCCGGCATGCTGCGCGCCGGCGCGCTCGGCGAGGTGAGCCTGGCCGACTGGAACGCGGTGCTCGGCGTCAACCTCACGGGCTATCTGCTGTGCTCGCGCAGCTTCGGCGCGCAGATGACGGCGCGCGGTCGCGGCAGCATCGTCAACATCGCGTCGATCGCCGCCTGCCATCCGCAGACGCGCAGCGGTGCCTACAGCGCGAGCAAGGCCGGCGTGCTGCTGCTGTCGCGCCAGATGGCGGCCGAATGGGGGCCGCTCGGCGTGCGCAGCAACGCCGTCTGCCCCGGAATGATCCGCACCGCGCTGAGCGAAAAGTTCTACGAGCAGCCGGGCTTCGAGCAGAAGCGCGCCGCCATCACCGCGAGCCGGCGCATCGGCCGGCCCGACGACATCGCCGATGTCGCGCTCTTCCTGCTCAGCGACCGCGCCGGCTATGTGAACGGCGCCGAGCTGATGGTGGACGGCGGCATGAGCAGCATGCTCATGGACCTCGTCCCGCGCCCCGGCTTCAACGACACCGGCGCCGAGCGCCAGGCCGCGGCCGCCTAGGCGCGCGCAGTACCGGCCAGGCCCGGCCGGCTGCGCCGCCGGGCAGCGCGCCACCGCAACGAGCCGGGCCGCGCGCCCCGGCAGCGAGCCGGGCCGCGCCCGCCAACCGACCCAATTCCGCCCCGCGCACATTGCACCGGCCGCGCCCGCGCGCCGCCGGCAGGGGCGACCTTTGGCTGGAGGAATGACATGGCAAGCAACCCGACGGCGACCGCCTCCGCGCGGCCGCTCGACTGCGACCTGCTCGTGATCGGCGCGGGCGCGGGCGGTCTCGCGACCGCCATCACCGCGAAGAAGCACGGCCTCGACGTGATCGTCATCGAGAAGGACCGCTTCTTCGGCGGCACCACCGCCTTCTCGGGCGGCGTGCTGTGGATACCGGGCAATCCGGTGTCGGCCCGTGCCGGCGCGCGCGACAGCCGCGAGGCCGCGCGCGACTACCTGCGCGCCGAGACCGGCGCCTTCTACGACGACGCGGCGGTCGAGGCCTTTCTGGACGCCGGCCCGCGCATGGTCGAATGGTTCGAGCGCGAGACCGAAGTCAAGTTCGTGCCGACGCTCTATCCCGACTACCACCCGACGCAACCCGGCGGCGTGGACATCGGCCGCTCGATCCTCGCCGCGCCTTACGACATCCGCAATCTCGGCGCCGACATGGCTCGGCTGCGCCCGCCGCTCGCGACCATCACCTTCATCGGGATGATGTTCAACTCGTCGAATGCGGATCTGAAGCACTTCTTCAACGCCACGCGCTCGCTCGCGTCGGCGATGTACGTGACGAAGCGGCTCGCCGCGCATCTGAAGGAGCTGCTGCTGTACCGGCGCGGCGTGCAGGTCACGAGCGGCAACGCACTCGCGGCGCGGCTCGCGAAGACGGCGCTGTCGCTCGGCATCCCGATCCGCACGAGCACGCCGGCGCGCGAGCTGATCGTCGAGGGCGATCGCGTGACCGGCGCGCTCGCGGCCGGGCCGGACGGCGAGCTGCGCATCCGCGCGCGGCGCGGCGTGGTGCTGGCGAGCGGTGGCTTCTCGCATGACCTGCAACGGCTGCGCGCCGCCTATCCGCATGTGAAGCGCGGCGGCGAGCATCTGTCGCCGGTGCCCGAGGCCAATACCGGCGACGGCGCGCGGCTGGCCGAGCGCGCGGGCGGCACGGTCCCGCTGCGTTTCGGCCAGGCGGCGGCGTGGATGCCGGTGTCGCGCGTGCCGATGGCGGGCGGGCGCAGCGGCGTGTTCCCGCATCTGCTCGACCGCTACAAGCCGGGGATCATCGGCGTGACGCGCCAGGGCCGGCGCTTCTGCAACGAGAGCGAGAGCTATCACGACGTCGGCGCCGCGATGATCGAAGCCTGCAAGGGCGAGCGCGAGACGGCGATGTGGCTCGTCTGCGATCACGCGACGATCCGCAAGTACGGCCTCGGCTTTGCCAAGCCGGCGCCGGTGCCGCTCGGGCCGCTGATCCGCAAGGGCTATCTGTTCAAGGGCGCGACGCTGGCCGAGCTGGGCGCCAAGGCCGGCATCGACGGCGCGGCGCTCGAAGCGACGGTGCGCGAATACAACCAGGGCGCAATTCACGGCGAGGACCGGCAGTTCGGGCGCGGCACGACCTCGTTCAACCGCTACCTCGCCGATCCGGCCAATCAGCCCAACCCCTGCGTCGCGCCGGTCGGCGCCGGGCCGTACTACGCGGTCAAGGTGATCATGGGCGACCTCGGCACCTTCGACGGCATCCGCACCGACACCGTCGGCCGCGTGCTGCGCGAAGGCGGCGACGCCATCGACGGCCTCTACGCCGTGGGCAACGACCGCGCCAGCATGATGGGCGGCAACTACCCCGGCGCCGGCATCACGCTCGGGCCGATCATGACCTTCGGCTGGATCACGGGGCGGCATGTGGCGGGCGTCGACGACGCGGCGGCGTCGGACCTGGCGGCCGACGCGGGGCGCGCGGCCCTCGCGCGAGCACGGCCCGCCGATGCGAGCGTGACGGCCGATGCCCACGCCGCCACGGTGCCGGCCGCCCTCGCGCCGCCCGCTCACGAACTCGTCGCGCGCGGAGCCGGCCATGTCGCCTAAGCCGCTCGTCGATCACCGCATCTACACGATCGTGCCGCGCCGCATGGCCGAGTTCCTCGACGTGTTCGACCGGCTCGCGATGCCGATCCTGCTGGAGACGCTCGGCCATCCGATCGGCTTCCACACCAGCCTCGTCGGGCCGCAGAACCAGTTCGTCCACCTCTGGGGCTATGACGACCTCGCCGACTACGAGCGGCGCAGCGCGCGGCGCGATTCGCATCCCGACTTCCCGGCCTATCTCCAGGCGTCGGCGCATCTGATCGTCGCTCAGGAGACGCGGCTGATCCGCGCCGTCGCGCTGCCGAGCGTGAAGGGCTGGCGTCATGGCTGAGGCGCGCCCGTCATCCGCCGCCGCGCCTGCAAGCGATTGCACGGCCGGCGCGCCCGCCACCTGCGCGCCCGACTTCACCGGCCGCGTCGCGCTCGTGACCGGCGGTGCCGACGGCATCGGCCTTGCAATCGCGCGCCGGCTCGCGGCGGGCGGGGCGCGCGTCGTCATCGCCGACCTCGACCGCGAGGCCGCCGTGGCGCGCGCGAGCGGACTCGGCCCGCGCCATCTCGGCCGCGCGGCGGACGTGGCCGACGCGGCGCAGGTCGAGGCGCTCGTCGCGGGCGTGCTCGCCGATTGCGGCCGGCTCGACGTGCTGGTCAACAACGCCGGCATCGGCGAGCCGGGCGTCGCCACCGCCGAGCAGGACGCCGCCGTCTTCGACCGTGTGCTGCGCGTGAACCTGCACGGCTGCTACCTGATGTGCCGCGAGGCCGGCCGCGCGATGCTGGCCGTCGCGGGGCAGGGCGGGCGCGAGGCGTCACGCGCGCTGGCGGGCCAGACGGAAACGGCCGCGCCCGCCAGCCCCGCCATCGTCAACCTCGCCTCGATCGCCGGCCTCGCCGGCATCCCGACGCGCAACGCCTACGGCGCGGCCAAGGCCGGCGTCGTCGCGATGACGCGCTCGCTCGCCTGCGAATGGGCGCGCGCCGGCATCCGCGTGAACGCGGTCGCGCCGGGCTATGTGCGAACCGCGCTGGTGGAGCGGCTCGCGGCCGGCGGCGGCATCGACCTGGGCGCGATCGCGCGCCGCACGCCGCTCGGCCGGCTCGCCGCACCCGAGGAGATCGCCGAGGCGGTCGCCTTCCTCGCCTCGCCGCGCGCGAGCTACGTGACCGGCACGGTGCTGGCCGTGGACGGCGGGTGGCTCGCGCTCGGTGCGCCGGAATCGGCGCTCGATCCGCTCGCGCAGGCACTCGGCGCGGGCGGCCTCGTCGATCCGGCGCGGATCGACGAGGCCGCGTCCGGCGCCCGTTCGCCCGTCGCCAGCCCGAAGGAGCCCGCCCGCCACTGACCCCCGCATCACCCACAGACGCCGCGGCCAGCGGCGCATTCCCCAAGCCGGATCCACACCGGAGGAGACCCATCAATGTTCACGATCAACCTGTTCAACGGCATGGTGTACGGCGCGCTGCTCATCATCATGTCGTCGGGCCTGGCGCTCATCTACGGGCTGAGGCGCGTGGTGAATTTCGCGCACGGCTCGCTCTACATGCTCGGCGCCTACCTCGGCTACAGCATCGCGACGCAGAGCAACTTCTGGGTCGCGCTCATCGGCGCGCCGCTCGTCATGGCGCTGTTCGGCGCGCTGCTCGACCGCTATGCCTTCCGCCTGCTCCAGGACCGCGATCCGCTCACGGTCGTGCTCGTCACCTTCGGCCTGCTGCTGGTGGTGGAGGACGCGGTGCAGACCCTCTGGGGCAAGGACAACCTCTCGGTGCCCGCGCCCGACATGCTCTCGGCCTCGGTCGATCTGTTCGGCACGCCGGTGCCGGCCTACCGCATCGCCGTGGTGGCGGTGGGCGCGCTGGTCGCGGGCGGGCTGGTGGCCTGGCTGCGCTTCTCGCGCGCCGGGCTCTTCGTGCGCGCCGCCAGTACCGACCCGACCACGACCGCGATGCAGGGCGTCAACACCGACGCGCTGAGCGCCGGCGTGGTGGCGATCGGCACCGCGCTCGCGGGCCTCGCGGGCGTGGTGGCCGCGCCCTTCCTGTCGCTGTCGCCGGCCATGAGCAGCGATGTACTCATCGACTCCTTCGTGGTGGTGGTGATCGGCGGGCTGGGCAGCCTCGTCGGCGCCTTCGTCGCGGCGCTGATGCTGGGCCAGGTGCAGGCGCTCGGCGCCGTGTACCTGCCCGACGCGGCGGCGGTCATTCCCTTCGCGCTGATGGTCGCCATCCTGCTGTGGCGCCCGTCGGGCCTCGCCGGCAACCGCACCTGAAGCCGCGCCCATGAACCTCGATTGCAAACCCTTGCAGGCCCGCGCGGCCTGACGGAGACGCCATGTCCATCACCCGCATTTCCCTCGGCGCCGTGGCGGCGCTCGCGGCCGGCGCCGCGCTCGGCGGCAGCCTGTCGTCGGGCACCGCGCTGTCGCTGCTTACCCAGGCGACGATCCACGCGATCTTCGCGCTCGGCGTCGGCCTGCTGCTGCGCCAGAACGGCATGGTCAGCTTCGGCCACGCGGCCTTCTTCGGCAGCGCCGGCTACATCGTCGCCATCGTGCTGGAGCAGCAGCTCGCCTCGGCCGAGACGGCGATCGCGCTCGCGGTGCTCGGCGTCGCGGCCTTCGCCTTCGTGCTCGCGCTGGTGGCGGTGCGCGTGCCCGGCATCGCCTTCGGGATGCTGACGCTCGCGGTCGGCCAGATGGTCTATCTGGTCGCGTCGCGCTCGCGCACGCTCACCGGCGGCGCCGACGGCATGAACGTGAACTGGCCGAGCACGCTGTTCGGCATCGACACCGCGCGGCTGCTGCAACCGGGCACGACCTTTCTCGTGTGCTGGACCGCGCTGGTGCTGATGATCGGCGCGCTCGCGCTGCTGGCGCGCAGCCGCTTCGGCGCCGTGACCGAGGCCATCCGCGACAACGAGGAGCGCGCGCGCTTCATCGGCATCCGCACGCTGCTGCCGCGCGCCGCGGTGTTCGCGCTGTCGGCCGGCGTGACGGCGGTGGCGGGCGTGCTCGCGGCGTTCAACACCGGCTTCGTGTCGCCCGAATCGCTGCACTGGAGCGTGTCGGGCGCGGCGCTGATGATGGTCATCGTCGGCGGCGGCCGCACGCTGTGGGGGCCGGCGCTCGGCGCGGTCGTGTACTTCCTGGCGCGCGACTTCCTCGGCGACTTCGCCTCGCACTGGATGGCCATCTTTGGCATCGCGCTGATCGCGGTCATCGTCTTCTCGCCCGAGGGCATCGCGGGCGCGCTGCAACGCGCGCTGCGCCGGCGCCGCCCGGCGCCCATCGCCACGCTCGACAAGCAGCCGGCGCCCGCCTCGCACTGACCCACCACCGACCCGGAGACCCACCATGAGTCAACCCGCGCTCCAGGCCGAGGGCCTGACCATCCAGTACGGCGGCGTGCGCGCCGTCGACGGCGTGAGCCTCGCGCTCCAGCCTGGCGAGATCCGCGGCCTCATCGGCCCCAACGGCGCCGGCAAGTCCACCGTGATCGACGCGATCTCGGGCCGGCGCCGCGCCACCACCGGCCGCGTCACGCTGCGCGGCGAGGACGTGTCGCGCCTCGATGTCGTGCAAAGGCGTGCACGCGGGCTGTCGCGCTCCTTCCAGCGCACCAGCATCTTTGCCGGCATGCAGGTGCGCGAGCAGGTCGAGCTGGCCGCCCACCGCTCGGGCGCGGCCGATGCCGCCGCCGACGCCGCCGAGGTGCTCGACGAACTCGAACTCGCCCATCTCGGCAAGGCCGTGGCCGGCGACCTCGGCTACGGCGAGCAGCGTCGGCTCGACCTCGCGCTCGCGCTGGTCGGCGCGCCGGCGGTGCTGCTGCTCGACGAGCCGATGGCCGGCCTGTCGGTGAAGGAATCGCACGACCTCGCGCGCCATCTGCGCCGGCTCACGGGCAAGCGCGAGGTGTCGGTGCTGCTGGTCGAGCATGACGTCGACGTGGTGTTCGGCATCTCGCATTCGGTCACGGTGCTGGAGCTGGGCCGCGTGATCGCGAGCGGCGAGCCGGCGGCGGTGCGCGCCGATCCGCGCGTGCGCGAGGCCTATCTCGGGAGCGCGGCATGACGATGACCCTGCTCGAACTCGACCGCGTCGATGCCTGCTACGGCGCGGCGCATGTGCTGCATCGCATGAGCCTGAACGTGAAGGCGGGCGAGCGCGTGGCGCTCATCGGCCGCAACGGCGTGGGCAAGACGACGGTGGTCAACACCGTGCTCGGGCTTGCGAGCCTGCGCGGCGGCAAGGTGCGCATCGGCCGGCGCGAGCCGGCGCGTCCGCGCGCCTACATGGCCGCCAACGAAGGCGTGGCCGTCGTGCCGCAGGGGCGGCGCATCGTCGCCAACCTGAGCGTGGAGGAGAACCTGCTGCTCGGCTCGGCGGTGCGCCGGCCGGGGCCGTGGAACCTGCAATCGGTGTACGCGCTGTTCCCGATCCTGCGCGAGCGCGCCCACACGCCGGGCACGGCGATGTCGGGCGGCCAGCAGCAGATGCTCGCGATCGGCCGCGCGCTCATGGCCAATCCGGCGCTGATCCTGCTCGACGAGCCGACCGAGGGCCTCGCGCCGGTCATCGTCGATCAGCTCGCCGACATCCTCAATCGCGTGGCCGACGCGGGCACGGCGCTGCTGCTGATCGAGCAGAACCTGAGCCTCGTGATGCGCGTCGCGCGCCGCTACTACGCGGTCGCGAAAGGCTCGGTCGTCGCCGAGGGCGAGGTCCAGCACGAGAGCCTCGACGAGCTTCAACGCCACGTCATGGTCTGACGCATCAGGCCACGCAGTTCGCGGAGCGCGCGGCACAGCGCGCCCGCCGCATCACCCATCCACCCAAGAGGAGACCCACATGAACCAGCCAAACATGCTGCGCCGGGCGGCGCTCGCACTCGCCATCGCGCTGCCGCTCGCGGCCGGCGCCCAGACCAAGGAGCCGCTGCGTATCGGCGCGGTCAGCTCGCAATCGGGCGTGTTCGCCCAGCAGGGCCAGGAGACGCTGCGCGCGATTCAGTTCGCCGTGGACGAGGCGAACGCGAAGGGCGGCGTGGACGGCCATCCGGTCACCGTGCAGATCGCCGATGACGAGGGCACGCCCGAGGCCGGCCGGCGCGTGGCCGAGAAGCTCGCGCGCGACGGCAACCGCTTCCTGATCGGCGCGATTCCGTCGTCGATCTCGCTCGCGATCGGCCAGAACCTCGACCGCTGGGACGCGATGTACGTGAGCGTGCTCAGCAAGAGCGACAAGCTCACCGGCGATTCGTGCAAGCCGCGCCTGTTCCGCGCCAACCATTCCGACGCGATGGACCTGGCGATGATGGGCGAGTGGCTCAAGAGCCAGAAGGAGACCAATTTCGCGGTGCTCGTGGCCGACTACGTCTGGGGCCGCGACTCGGCCGAGTTCTTCGGCAAGACCGTGAAGGGGCAGGGCAAGACGGTGAGCCTGGAGCTGTTCGCGCCGATGGGCACCAAGGACTTTTCGCCCTACATCGCCCAGCTCAAGGCGAGCAAGGCGCAGGCGGTGTGGGTGGCGCTCACGGGGCGCGACGCGATCGCCTTCGCCAAGCAGGCGGCGGAGTTCGGCCTCAACGGCTCGATGCGCGTGATCGGCCATGCCTACATCTTCGACTACCTCATCAAGGCCACCGGCAACACGACCGACGGCGTGTGGGGAAACATCGGCTACGGCCCGGAGATCGACACGCCCATGAACAAGGCCTTCGTCGCGGGCTGGCAGAAGCAGTTCGGCCGCACGCCGACCGAGAACGAGGGCCAGGCCTACAACGGCGTACAGCTCATCTTCGCGGGCGTGCGCAAGGCCGACAGCGTGAAGCCGGCCGAGGTGGCGGCGGCGCTGCGCGGCCTGAGCCTCGACACCGTGTACGGCCCGGCCGTCGTGCGCGCCGAGGACAACCAGCTGCTCATCCCCAACTACGTCGGCCGCGTGAAGACCGTGGGCGGCGAGCTGAAGCCGGCGATCGAGCAGCGCTATGACCGTGGCATCGCGCCGCCGGCGTCGGACAAGTGCCGGTTGCTGTGAGCCGAGCGCGGCGGGCGCGGCATCGCCGCCACGCCCGCCGCGCGCAATTGCAAGCGCGGCGCCGGACGCCGGCGTACGGACCGACAATCGCGGCCGACATCAACGACAGGGCCGCGCCCGCGTCGCCGCGCACGCAACGGCGCGACGCGCGCGGCGACCGGCCCGCCACGGAGACCGCCATGCCACCCGACCAGCCCCTCGTCCTGCGCGATGCGCGCGACGGCGTCGTCACCCTCACGCTCAACCGTCCGGCGCGGTTCAACGCGCTGTCCGAGGCGATGCTCGACGCGCTCGGCGCGGCGCTGGCCGACACCGCCGCCGATGCCGACGCGCGCTGCGTCGTGCTCGCGGGCGCGGGCAAGGCTTTCTGCGCCGGCCATGACCTGCGCGAGATGCGCGGCCAGCCCCGCCTCGACTACTACCGCGAACTGTTCGCACGCTGCTCGACGGTGATGCAGGCGATCCGCGCCGTGCCCGTGCCCGTCATCGCGCGCGTGCACGGCGTGGCGACGGCGGCGGGCTGCCAGCTCGTCGCCGCCTGCGATCTGGCGATCGCGGGCGAGTCGGCGCGCTTCGCGGTGTCGGGCATCAACGTGGGGTTGTTCTGCGCCACGCCGTCGGTGGCGCTGTCGCGCGCGGTGTCGGCCAAGCGGGCCTTCGACATGCTCGTGACCGGGCGCTTCATCGACGCGCGCACGGCGGCGGAATGGAGCCTCGTGAACGAGGCGGTACCCGACGACCAGCTCGACGCCGCCGTCGCCGACAAGGCCGCCGTCATCCGCGCCAAGAGCCCGGCCGCGATCCGCCACGGCAAGGCGCTGTTCCACCGCCAGCGCGAGCTGAACCTCGCCGACGCCTATGCGCTCGCGGGCGAGGTGATGGCCCAGAACATGATGGAAGCCGACGCCTGCGAGGGCATCGACGCGTTTCTGGAGAAGCGCCCGCCGGCCTGGGCGAAGCGCGAGGGCTGAGCCCGAGGGCAGACCGCCCCCCGCCCTCAGCCGCCGAACTGCCCGCGCAGCGCCGGATAGAGCGCGCGGAAGCGCCGGTAGCGCGCGTCGAGCCGGTCGGCCTCGGCCGGATCGGGATCGAACCGGCAGCTCACCGGCGGCGGCGCGCACACCTCGGCCAGCGGCAGGCCGAGCGCCAGCCAGGCCAGCCGCGCGGCACCGAGCGCGGCGCCGGCTTCGCCGCCGTCATGCGTCACCAGCGGCACGCCGAGGATGGACGCGAGCAGCCCAGCCCACAGCGGGCTGCGCGCGCCGCCGCCCACGAGCGACAGCCGCGCCAGGGCGCCCGGCGCCAGGCCCAGGCTCGCCAGCCCGTCGCGCAGGCCGAAGCCGACGCCCTCGATCACCGCATGGCCGACGCTGGCCGCGTCATGCCCGGCGCCGAGGCCGAACAGCACGCCCTGGGCATGCGGATCGTTGTGCGGCGTGCGCTCGCCGCCGAGATAGGGCAGGAAGATCGGCGCCGCCGCGCGCTGCGCCGGCGTGAGCCGCGCGACGCGGTCGAGCAGCGTCGCCTCGTCGGGCTGGCCGAGCAGCTCGCAGGCCCAGCGCAGGGCGCTCGCCGCGTTCAGCATCACCGACATCTGGTGCCAGGTGGCCGGCAGCGCATGGCAGAAGGCATGGACGGCCGCCGCCGGATTGGGCCGGAAGCCGTCGCTGACCACGAAGATCACGCCCGAGGTGCCGAGCGACAGGAAGCCTTCGCCCGGCCGCACCGCGCCGATGCCGACCGCCGCCGCGTTGTCGCCACCGCCGCCGGCCACCGGCACGCCGGCCGGCAGGCCCCAGCGCGCGGCGAGCCGGGCGTCGAGCCGGCCGGCGACCTCGCAGCCTTCGACCAGTCGCGGCATGTGGCGCTCGTCGAGCCCGCAGGCGCCGAGCAGCTCGGGCGACCAGCGCCGCCGGCCCACGTCGAGCCACAGCGTGCCCGAGGCGTCCGACAGGTCGCTCGCCTTCTCGCCGGTCAGGCCGAGCCGCAGCCAGTCCTTCGGCAGCAGCACGCAGGCGACCCGCGCGAACAGCGCCGGCTCGTGCTCGCGCAGCCACCCCAGCTTGGGCGCGGTGAAGCCGGGCATCGCGAGGTTGCCGGCGATGGCGCGCAGCCGGGGCTCGGCGCGCTCGAGCGCGACGCAGGCGTCGGCGCTGCGGCCATCGTTCCAGAGGATGGCCGGGCGCAGCACGGCGTCGGCCGCGTCGAGCAGCACCGCGCCGTGCATCTGGCCCGACAGGCCGATGGCCCGCACCGCCGCCATCGCCGCCGGCTGCCCGGCCGCGAGCCGCAGCAGCGCGCGGTCGAGCGCGATCCACCAGTCGGCGGGGTTCTGCTCGCTCCACAGCGGACGCGGGCGTTGCAGCATCAGCCGCTCGCCGGCGCTGGCGACGATGCGCTGGCGCGCGTCGAGCAGCAGCACCTTGAGTTCGGAGGTGCCGAGGTCGATGCCGAGGACGGTCATGCGGAAGGCCTTCAGGTGGGCCGGCCGCCGAAGCGGTGATCGGCCTGGCGGCGGAACTCGCTCGGCGTCACGCCTTTCACTTCGAGAAAGCGCCGGTTGAAGTTCGCCAGGTTGTTGAAGCCGACCTCGTAGCAGATGTGCGAGACGAGCCGGTCGGTTTCCATGAGGAGCTGGCCGGCGCGGTTGACGCGCACGCGGTTGACGAAGTCGGTGAAGGTGTTGCCGGTGGCGCGGCGGAAGAAGCGCGAGAAGCGGCTTTCGCTCATGCCGAGTTCGGCCGCGAGGTCTGCCGCCGACAGCGGCAGGGCGTAGTCGCGCATGATCCGGTCGACCAGCGAGTTGACCTGGTCGCTGCCCGCCTCGTCATCCTCGCCGCGCATCTGCACGCTCGACAGCAGCCGGTAGTCGGTGCAGCGCGCGAGGTCGGCCATGAAGGCGCAGAAGGCGGCGAAGCGCTCGAAGCCGCGCGCGCGCTTGACCGCGTGCCAGTGCGCGATCGCGCGTTCCGACAGCCCGAAGAACTCGATGCCGTGGCGCGCGCGTTCGAGCATCGGCAGCAGTTCGCCCAGCTCGGGCAGGTGGCGCGCGGCCTCGGCGATCGGTTCGTGCAGGAAGTGGATGACGAGGTCGCGCTCGGGCACGCCGCCCTCGGGCATGTCGTCGGACAGCCAGTTGTGCGGCAGGCGCGGGCCGGCCAGCACCACATGGCCGGGGCGGAACGGCCCGATCCAGTCGCCCACGAAGGCCTTGCCCGAGGTGGCGGTGATGATGTGCAGCTCGTACTCGTCATGCACATGCCAGCGCGCGAGCGGCGTCGGGAAGCCGTGCGCGAGGCAGCGCACCGTGCCCGTCTCGGGCGGCTCGAAGCCGAGCGCCGACGTGCGGCTGTAGTCGCGTTCGAGATCGGGCTGGCGCTGGCGCGGCAGCTGGGCATGACGGGTGGCCATGGGGCGGCGGGTCTCCTTCGCGGTGCCGGCGGCGGGCGGTCAGCGGCGGCGGGCGACGAAGTCGCGCACGCGCTCGCCGGCCGCGCGCACCGCCGCGAGCAGCCGGGCGTCGCCGGCGATCGGGCCCCAGATCGTAGCGTCGGCGCAGAACGCGGCCTCGGGATCGGCGGCGGTGCAGATCGCGCGCGCGACGGCCGGATCCATGGCCTGGTCCTGGTACTCGAAGGGCAGCTCGCCGCGATGCCAGCGGTGCAGGAAGGCGAGGAAGAGCGCCGGCAGCATCGCCACGCTGGCGATGGATTCGTCGCGCGCGAGCCGCTCGGCCAGCGTCGGGCGAATGAAGCCCGGCAGCTTCGAGAAGCCGTCCGCCGCCACGCGCTGGTTGGTGTCGCGGATGTCGGGATTGCCGAAGCGGTCGAGCACCACGTCGCGGTAGGCGGCCAGATCGACCGGGCTGGGCGCCTCGGGCCGGTCGAGGCAGGGGATGACGTCGTCGGTCACGTAGGCGTGGGCGAAGGCACGGATCTCGGCGTCGTGCGTGCCTTCGTGGATGTAGCCGAGCCCGACGAGCGTGCCGGCCCAGGCGATGCAGCTGTGGGTGGCGTTGAGGATGCGGATCTTCGCCTCCTCCCAGGCCTGCACCGATTCGACCATCTGCGCGCCGACGCTTTCCCAGGCCGGGCGGCCGGCGATGAAGCGGTCCTCGATCACCCACTGGAGAAAGCTCTCGGCCATGAGCGCGGCGCCGTCGTCGCGGCCGGTCGCGGCCTTGACGCGCGCCGCCACCTCGGCCGTGGGGCGCGGGGTGATGCGATCGACCATCGCGTTGGGGCTGGTGGTGCCGGCCTCGACCCAGGCGGCGAGGGCGTCATCGCCGAGCGCGGCGATGAACTGCATCAGCCCGGCGCGCGCGCGGTCGCCGTTGTGGCGCAGGTTGTCGCAGTTGAGCAGCGTGACCGGGCCGGCGCCGGCGCGCATGCGGGCGCGCAGGATGGCCGTGAGCGCCGCGTAGATCGTGCTGCCGGCGCGGCCTTCGCGCGCGGCGGCCAGGTCGGCGGCGAGGTCGGGCGCGGCGAGGTCGAGCCGGTCGCGCGGGTCGAGGTAGTAGCCGGCCTCGGTCACGGTGAAGGACACGATGCGCGTGGCCGGATCGGCACCGGCCGCGACCAGCCCGGCGAGGTCGGGCGTCCATGGGATCACGCGCTCGATGGCGTCGATCTCCTCGTAGCTGCGCTCGCCTGCCGGCGTGACCGTCTCCAGCGTGTAGCGGCCGTGCTGCGCGGCGAGCGCTGCCAGGGTCTCGGCCATGTCGGGCCGGCTGTTGCCACCGACGATGGCCCAGGAACGGTCGCCCCGAGCGCGCAGGCGGTGGAGGTAGACGGCCTGGTGCGCGCGGTGGAAGGCGCCCAGGCCGATGTGGAGCTGGAGGTTCATGGCGTGACGGTCGCGGGTTGCGTGACGGCGGGAATGGCGCGCGGCGCCGGCGCGGCGAGCGCGCGGCCTTCGCGGTCGAACAGGTGGGCGGCGCCGGGCGCGATGTCGATGCCGACCAGGTCGCCCGGATGCAGCCCGGTGCGCGTCGGCTGGTCGGCCACGAGCTGCACCGGCGCGCGGCCGGGGTGGTCCACCTGCACGTAGATGAGCGTGTTCGCGCCGAGCGACTCGACCAGCTCGACCCGGCCCGACAGCCGGCCCTGGCCCGGCTCGCGCATCAGCACGGTCTCGGGCCGCAGGCCGACGAAGCCGTCATGCGTGTCGGGCGCGCCGACCGCCGCGTCGAGCGCGGGCAGGTCGCGCGTGTCGAGGATGTTCATCTGCGGCGTGCCGATGAACTGGGCGACGAAGCGGTTGGCCGGCCGGTCGTACAGCTCCAGCGGCGTGCCGACCTGCTCGATCTGGCCGTCGCGCAGTACCACCACGCGGTCGGCCAGCGTCATCGCCTCGACCTGGTCGTGGGTGACGTAGATGGTCGTCGCGCCGAGGTCGCGGTGCAGCTTGTGGATCTCGATGCGGGTCTGGCCGCGCAGCGCCGCGTCGAGGTTGGACAGCGGCTCGTCGAACAGGAAGACCTTGGGCGCGCGCACGATCGCGCGGCCGATGGCGACGCGCTGGCGCTGGCCGCCCGACAGCTCCCTGGGCGTGCGTTGCAGGTACTGCGCGAGGTTGAGGATGCGGGCGGCGCGCTGCACCTTCTCGTCGATGGTCTGGCGATCGACCTTGGCCAGCCGCAGCGCGAAGGACATGTTGTCGTACACGCTCATGTGCGGGTAGAGCGCATAGCTCTGGAACACCATGGCCAGGTCGCGCTTCGACGACGGCAGCCGGGTGATCTCGCGGTTGTCGAGCACCAGCTCGCCGCCGTCGATCTCGGTGAGGCCCGCGATCATGCGCAGCAGCGTGCTCTTGCCGCAGCCCGACGGGCCGACGAACACGACGAACTCGCCCTTCTCGATCGTGAGGTTCACGCCCTTGATGGCGCGGTGCTCGCCGAAGAATTTCTCGACGCCGCGCAGTTGCAGGAATGACATGGTGGGTGTCTCCGGGTCTTGTTGTTGGATCACTTGACGGCGCCGAAGGTCAGCCCTTGCACGAGCTGCTTCTGGCTGAACCAGCCCACGACGACGATCGGGGCGATGGCCATGAGCGAGGCGGCGGACAACTTGGCCCAGAACAGCCCCTCGGGGCTCGAATAGCTGGCGATGAGCGCCGCGAGCGTGCTGGCGCGCGCCGAGCTGAGGTTGAGCGACCAGAAGGCCTCGTTCCAGCTCAGCACCAGGCAGAGCAGGCCGGTCGAGGCGACGCTGCCCATCGCGAGCGGGCGGATCACGTGCACCAACTCGCCCCAGACCGAGGCGCCATCCATGCGGGCGGCTTCGAGGATGTCGACCGGGATGTCCTTGAAGCCCGAGTACAGCATCCAGACCATGATCGGCAGGTTCGACAGCATGAACACCACGCTCAGCGCGGTGAGCGAGTCCAGCAGGCCGACGGTCTGGGCCATCACGTACACCGGCACCAGCGCGCCGACGGCCGGCATCATCTTGGTGGACAGCATCCACATGAGGATGTCGCGCGTGCGCCGGGTGCGGAAGAAGGCCATCGAGTAGGCGGCGGGCGCCGCGATCGCCAGACCCAGCACCGTGGACAGCAGGCTGGTGACGACCGAATTGCGGGCGTGCAGCAGGTAGTCGCTGCGCAGGTTCACCTCGCGGAAGCTCTCCAGCGTGGGCGTGAAGATCAGTTCCGGCGGGATGGCGATGGCCTGCTGCTCGGTCTTGAAGGCGGTCAGCACCAGCCACGCGAGCGGGAAGATGATGACCAGCGTGGCGGTCCAGGCCGCGACGGTGCGCAGCACCAGGGCGAGAGGCTTCATGGCGTGTCTCCGTCGTCAGTCGAGGTTGCGGCCGATCATCCGGATCAGGAAGACGGCTGCGATGTTGGCGAGCACCACGGCGAACAGCGCGCCGGCCGAGGCCACGCCCACGTCGAAGTTCATGAGGGCCTGCTTGAAGATGAGGAACGCGACGTTGGTGCTCGCGTTGCCCGGTCCGCCGCCGGTGGTGGTGAAGATCTCGGCGAACACGCTCATGAGGAAGATCATCTCGATCATCACCACCACCGCGATCGGACGGCCGAGGTGGGGCAGCGTGAGGTACCAGAACTTCTGCAGCGCGTTGGCGCCGTCCATGCCGGCCGCTTCCATCTGGTCGCGGTCGAGCGATTGCAGCGAGGTGATGAAGATCAGGCAGGCGAAGGGCAGCCATTGCCAGGCCACCATCAGGATCACCGACAGCAGCGGCCAGTCGGTCAGCCAGTCCACCGGCGCGAGGCCGAGGAAGCTCGCCACCTGGGCGAACACGCCGTACACCGGGTTCATCATCATGTGCTTCCACAGCAGCGCGTTGGCCGTGGGCATGACGAAGAACGGCGAGATCAGCAGCACGCGCACCAGGCCGCGGCCTGGAAAGGGCTCGTTGACGAGCAGCGCCAGAGCGATGCCGAGCACCACCGTGATGGCGATGACCGAGCCGAGCAGCAGCAGCGTGTTGGCGACCGAGGCGCCGAAGTCGGGATCGGTCACGAAGAACTCGAAGTTCTCGAGGCCGAGGAAGTCCTTCTCGCCGGGCTGCATCAGGTTGTAGCGCACCAGCGAGAAGTAGAGGGTCATGGCCAGCGGCACGATCATCCAGAGGAAGAGCGTGGTCACGGCCGGCGCCATCAGCGCGCGGGGCAGGAGTCGTTTCATGGGCGGGTCTCCCTGCGCCGTCCGCGCGGAGCGGGCGGCGCGGCGGTCGGGCTAGAGGTCGAAGTTGGTCGGCATCATCACCACGTCGCGCACGGTCATGCCGCGCGGGCGGGTGAGCATGAACAGCACGACCTGGGCGACCTCGGCGGCGTCGAGCAGGCTGCCGGCGGCGCGGGCTTCCTCCAGCTTTTCCTTCGGCCAGTCGGCCAGCAGCGCGCTGATGACCGGCCCCGGCGAGATCGCGCCGACGCGAATGCCGTGCTTGAACACCTGGCGTCGCGTGGTCTGCACGAAGCAGTTGATGGCCCACTTCGAGGCGGCGTACACCGGCTCCCATGGCGTGGGGAAGTGGGCCGCGAGCGAGCTGGTGACGATGATGTCGCCGCTGCCGCGCTCGATCATGTGGGGCAGCACGTCGTGCACGTTCTTCATCACGACATTGACGTTGAGGTTGAGCATGCGGTCGATGGCCGCGCTGTCGGCATCGACGAGATCGCCGCCGATGTAGGTGCCGGCGTTGGCATGCAGGATGTCGAGCCGGCCGGCGAGTTCGAGCACGCGCGGCAGCAGGCCGGCGCAGGCCCGTGGGTCGAGCAGGTCGAGCACGAGCGGGATCGCGGCGCCGCCGTGGCGCGCGCACACGGTGTCGAGCGCCGCCGCGTCGCGGTCGACGAACACCACGCGGGCGCCGGCGGCGAGCATCGCCTCGGCGCTGGCGAGGCCGATGCCCGAGGCGGCGCCGGTGACGGCCGCGACCTGTCCTTCAAGTTCTCTTGCCATGGTCTTGCTTCCGATGTGGTGCGGCGCGCGGGCGCGCGCCGCGATGAGGTCCGGCTGCCCCGGGCGCCGGAGGGCGCGGGGTGCCGGATCGAGGCGGGAGGAGAGGCGCCGGGCCTACTTGTAGTAGCCGGCCTTGCGCATCTCGCGGTCGGCGGCCGTCTGCGAGGCGGCGAGCGCCGCATCGACCGTGGTCTTGCCGGCGAGCACGGCGCTCATCTGCTGGCCGACCGCGATGCCGATGGACTGGAACTCGGGGATGGCCGCGAACTGCACGCCGACATAGGGGCTCCTGGGCAGCGTGGCGTCGTTGGGGTTGGCGCTGTCGAGCGCCTTCTTCTCGGCCTCGGCGAAGCGCGCGGCCTTCATGAACTCGGGGTTCGCGTAGGTGGACTTGCGCGTGCCGGTCGGCACGGCGGCCCAGCCGCGCTCATGCGCGACGAGGCTGATGTAGTCCTTCGACGTGGCCCAGGAGATGAAGCGCTGGGCTGCGGCGGCGTTCCGGGTGCTCGACGGGATGGCGAGCGCCCAGGCCCAGAGCCAGTTCGCGCCCTTCTCGGTCACGGCATACGGCCCCTGGGCGAAGGCCACCTTGTCGGCGACCTTGCTCTGCTTCGGGTCGGTGATGAAGGAGGCGGCGATGCTCGCGTCCACCCACATGCCGCACTTGCCTTCGTTGAACAGCGCCAGGATCTCGTTGAAGCTGTTGGCGCTCGATCCGGGCGGGCCGTAGTTCTTGAGCAGGTCGGTGTAGAAGCCGACGGCGTCCTTCCACGGCTTGCTGTCGAGCTGGGGCTTCCAGCTCATGTCGAACCATTGCGCGCCGAAGCTGTTGGCCATCGTCGAGAGGAAGGCGACGTTGTCGCCCCAGCCCGGCTTGCCGCGCAGGCAGATCCCGTACACGCCGGCCTGCGGGTCGTGCATCTTCGCGGCGGCGGCCTTCACGTCGTTCCAGGTCGGGCGGTCGGCGAAGCGGATGCCGGCCTTGTCGGCCAGATCCTTGCGGTACATGAGCATCGAGCTTTCGCCGTAGAAGGGCGCGGCGTAGAGCTTGCCCTCGACCGACAGGCCGCTGCGCACGGCCGGCAGCAGGTCGTCGATGTCGTAGGCGGCGTCGGGCCTGATCTCGGTGAGCCAGTGGCGCTTGCTCCAGATCAGCGTCTCGTACATGCCGATGGTCATGACGTCGAACTGACCGCCCTTGGTGGCGATGTCGGTCGTCACGCGCTGGCGCAGCACGCCTTCCTCTAGCGTGACCCACTTGAGCTTGATGTCGGGATTGGCCTTCTCGAAATGCGGTGCAAGCTTTTGCATCTCGATCATGTGGCCGTTGTTGACGGTCGCGATGACGATCTCGGTCGCGGCCTGGGCGCCGCCGGCAAAGGCCAGCGCCACCGAGGTGACCAGCAGGGTCCTCAGCTTCATCGGGTGTCTCCTCGTGCGATTGCTTGTGTGCTTTTTTTCGGGCGCCGCCGCCAGGGCGACGACGCTGCCGAAAGATAACGACCGGATTTGCGGCGACACATACGGCGGTCGCGCAAACCGATACGTCCTTGCACGAGCGGGCTAGGGATTTCCCGAAAATGAAGCAATCAGGTACCGGCTTCGGGCGGGGTGGCCGGCGGCGATGAGCGGCGCGTGCGGCCGCCGTGTGGCATGGGAGGAGGCGGGCGCCGCCGTCCGCGAAGGGGCGGTTCAGATGGCGGCAGCCGCGAGTCCCGCGATGTCGTCGGACAGATGCTCGATGCCGATCGCCGGCGCCGGTGCGGATGCGGGCAGCGGTGCCATCCGCCACAGGCCGCGCCCGTTGCGCTTGACCTCGTACAGCGCCCGGTCGGCCTGCGCGAGCAGTTCCTCCGGCGTGCCCTTGCCGGCGGGCGCATGCGCGATGCCGATGCTCGCGCCCGCCGTCAGCTCGTGGCCCTGCACCAGCATCGGCTCGGCCATCGCCGCGACGATCTTGCGCGCGACGACCTCGGCATCGTCGGCATGCGGCAGGTTCTCCAGCACGATCACGAATTCGTCGCCCGCGAGCCGCGCCACCGTGTCGGTCGTGCGCACGCAGCCGAGCAGCCGCTGCGCGAACTGGCGCAGCACCTCGTCGCCGGCCGCATGGCCGAGCGTGTCGTTGACGCGCTTGAAGCGGTCCACGTCGATGAACAGCAGCGCCACATCGGCCAGCGAGGCGCGCGCGCGGGCCAGCGCCTCGGGCAGCATCTCGCCCAGCGCGAGACGGTTGTGCAGGTCGGTGAGCGCATCACGGCGTGCAAGCCTTTGCAGCATCGCCTCGGCACGGTGGATCGCGGTCATGTCGGTGCTCAGGCCGTACATGCCGATCACCTCGCCCGAGGCATCGCGGTGCGGCACGTACACCACGTCGATGTGGCGCAGCTCGTCGCCGGTGCGCCATTCCTCGGTGAAGCGCACGCGTTCGCCGGCGAGCGCCCGGTCCATTGCCGGCTTGCGGAGCGCGAACTTGGCGGCGCCCATCAGCTCGATCAGCGGCTTGCCCACGGCCTGTGCCGGGTCGATGCCGGTCCAGGCCTTGAGCGTCGCGTTCGCGTACTGGTTGCGGTAGTCCCGATCGACATAGGTGATGAGGGCCGGGACGTTCTCGGTGATTTCGGTCAGGCGCTTCTGGGTGTCGCCGAGGCGGGCGTTGGCCTCGCTCAGCTCGCGCGTGCGCAGGGCGACGCGCTGTTCGAGCGAGGCGGTGACCGCGTCGAGCGCCTGGCGGTGGCCGCGCAGCTGGTCGAGCAGTCCGTGCACCGCGCGCGCGAGCTGGCCGGCCTCGCGGTAATGCACGCCGTCGGTCACGCCGGGCGGCGGCATCTCCTCGCCGAGCGCGCGGACGATGCGCCGCAGCGGCCGCGCGAACAGATGGCCGAAACCGATCGACAGCGGCAGCGCGGCCGCCAGCACCAGCCCGGCCGTCCAGCGCATGCGCAGCAGCAGCCCGGCGTCGTCGGTCGAGTGCTCGATGACGAGCGTGATCGCGGCGACGGTGAGGACGACGGTGACGAGCGCGTTCAGGGCCAGCCAGGCGGCGAGCGGCAGACGACGGAGACGGGTCATGGGAGGCGGTACGGACGGTTATCCGACGCTTCTACGGTCGCCCGCGCGGGCTCTTGAGGGGCAGCCGATGGAAGGCGCCGCCGCGCCATGCTGTCCGGGCGGTGGGCGGTGGGCGGTGAGGCGCCAGCGCATCGCGCGCCGCGCGCCGCCGCCGCTCAGCCCGCGTGCATCCAGGCCAGCAGCCCCGACAGCGTGAAGAACGACGCCGTCATCGCCACCACCAGCACCGCCGCCGCGAAGCGCTCCAGCCCGAAGCGCTGGGCCAGCACCGGATAGATGCTCAGCATCGGCAGCGCCGCATAGCCGATGCCCGCGAGCTTCAGCGCGGGATCGGTGGCCGGGCCGACGAGGAAGGCGCCCGCCACCAGCAGCGGATGCAGCAGCAGCTTGCCCGCCGTCACGCCGAGGATGGCGCCGGGCTTGTCGCGCAGCGCCTCGCCGTGCAGCGACAGGCCGATCACGAACAGCGCCACGCCGGTCGAGGTGTTGGCGAGCAGCTCGACCGCGCGTGACGCGGCCGGCGGCAGCGCGAGGCCGCTCGCCGAGAAGGCCATCGCGACTGCAATCGCTTGCAGAAGCCGCGTCTTCGGCATCTGGCGCAGCGTGGCGAGCAGGGTCGCGCCCACGCCGCCTTCGCCGCGCGCCGCCTGTGCGAGCCCGAGGCAGAGCGGCCCCATCAGCAGGTTCTCGATCACGAGGTTGAGCGCGAGCGCCGCGCCCGCCACCGGCCCCAGCACCTGCACCAGCACCGGATAGCCGACGAAGCCGCTGTTCGAGCAGCTCATGCCCATGCCGTGCATCGCGCCTTCGTCGAGCTTGCCGCCGGCGCGCAGCGTGACGGCCACGCCCACGCCCACCGTCGCGACCGACCCGACCGCGTAGGCGAACAGATAGCCCGGACTCAGCAGCGCCTCGATCGGCCGCTGGCCGACCGCGCGGAAGATGAGCGCTGGCAGCGCGAAGTTGATGACATAGCGCCCGAGCACGCGGGCGTCGGCCGTGTCGAAGGCGCCGAGGCGCCGTGCCGCGTAGCCGAGCGCCACCAGGAGGTAGATGGGCGCGGTCGCGGCGAGGATGTCATGCATCGCCGGCGCCTCACTGCGCCGGGTACAGACGCGCGAGCGCCTCGATGGCCAAGCCGTAGCCCTTGACGCCGAAGCCCACGACGATGCCGCGCGCCACCGGCGAGATGTAGCTGTGATGGCGGAAGCTCTCGCGCGCATGCACGTTGCTGATGTGCAGCTCGATCACGATCGCGTCGGCGCCCTTGATCGCGTCATGCAGCGCGATCGAGGTGTGCGTGTACGCGCCCGGGTTGAACACCACGCCCACCATGCTGCCGGCCTTGATCTCGCGGCCCGCCTCGTGAATCCACTCGATGAGCTGGCCCTCGTAATTGCTCTGGCGGCAGTCGGCCTCGAAGCCGTGCTTCGCGGCTTCGTCGCGGCAGAGCTGCTCGACGTCGGCGAGCGTCTCGTAGCCGTACTGCGCGGGTTCGCGCGTGCCGAGCAGGTTGAGGTTGGGACCGTTGAGGACGAGGATCTTCTTCATGTGATTGCCTGGGCTGCTTCAGCCTGAGGTTGGGGGAAAACGGGAACGGCCACGCGGCTGCCGCTGCGGGCAGCGGCCACGACGGCCTCGGTGACGCGCAAGTTTTGCAGACCGTCGCGCGCGGTCACGAGCGGCGCGGCCTCGCCGCGCAGCACCGCCACGAAATGCGCGAGCTGGCGCGCGAGCGGATCGGCGCGTTCGACGCCCATGATTTCGCGGCGGAAGGGATTGCACCACGAGCGCTGCTCGCGGCCGTCGTAAAGATGCAGCCTGAGGGTGGGTACGGCCAGCGAGCCGTCGGTGCCGGCGATGACGTAGCAGTCCTCGTCGGGGTAGGCCGCGAAGTCGGGGTTCTCCATCGAGGTCTGCTCCCAGCTCAGCGGCGCGGCGGCCGTGTCCGACAGCAGGAAGCTGCCGAGCGCGCCGCCCGCGAAGGCGAAGCCGATCGCCACGGTGTCCTCCACCGCATGGCCGCGCACCGCGTTCGAGGCGAAGGCCTGCACCTCGGTGATCTCGCCGCAGAGCATGCGCAGGTTGTGCACCTCGTGGATGAGGTTGATGAGGATCGGCCCGCCGCCCGGCTCCCGGCGCCACGGCGCGGCCTCGAAATAGCCGTCGGGCTTGCAGAACATCGCGCTGCCCAGCACGCCGACGATGCGGCCGAGCCGGCCCGAGCGCAGCACCTCGCGCGCGGCGGCCATGAGCGGGCTGTGCGCGCGGTGATGACCCACGAGCAGCGGCACGCCGCTCGCGTCGGCGGCGTGGCACAGCGCCTCGCCCTCGGCCGCGCTCGCGGCGAGCGGCTTTTCCACCAGCACCGGCACGCCGGCGGCGAGGCAGGCGAGGGCGTCGGGCAGGTGCAGCGCGTTGGGCGTGGCGACGATGACGCCATCGGGCCGGTCGCGCGCAAGTAGCTCGGCCACGCCCGCGCGCAGCGGCGCGCCCACGGCCTGCGCGAGCGGGGCGGCGGCGGGCGACGGATCGGCGATGGCGGCGAGCACGCAGTCGTCGCGGTCGAGCACTTCGTCGATGTGACGGCGGCCGATGAGGCCGGCACCGGCGACGGCGATGCGCAGGCGGCGCGGGGCGGAACGGGGCATGGCGGTCTCCTCTCCTCTGGCGGGAGGCGCGACGGTACTGAACACGATCCGGCAAATAAACTGCGCCGATCCGAATTCAGAATTTCCAAGCCATGAACAAACGCCCCGATCTCGGTGACCTGGAAATCTTCTGCGTGGTGGCGCGCCTGAGCAGCTTCAACGCGGCGGCGGCCGAGCTGGGCAGCTCGCCGGCCCACGTCAGCAAGCGCATCGCCATCCTGGAGGCGACGCTCGGCGCGCGGCTGTTCCACCGCACGACGCGCCGCGTGGCGATCAGCGCCGACGGCGAGCTGGTGTACGAACGCGCGCGCCGCCTGCTCGACGATGCCGACGGCATGGCGGGCGCGCTGTCGTCGGGCCGCGACGAGCCGGCCGGCCTGCTGCGCGTGAGCAGCGGCATCCGGCTCGGGCGCAACCATGTCTCGCACATCCTCGTCCGCATGCGCGAGCGCTATCCGAAGCTGGAGGTCTGGCTCGAACTCGTGAACCAGCCCTACGACATGCTGGCCGAGGGCATCGACATCGACATCCGCGCCGCCGCCGTGCAGGAGCCGCATCTGGTCGCGCACCGCGTGGTCGGCAGCCGGCGCGTGCTGTGCGCGACACCCGGCTATCTCGCGCGGCGCGGCCGGCCCCGCACGCTGGCCGAACTGCGCCAGCACGACTGCCTGCTGTTCCGCGACCGGGGCCATTCCTTCGGCACCTGGCGGCTGCATGACGCCGACGGCCCGGTCGAGCCGGTGAAGGTGACCGGCCCGCTCGGCTCCAACCACAGCGACATCGTGCAGAACTGGCTGCTCGACGGGCAGGGCATCGCGATGCTGTCGGTCTGGGACGTGGCCGAGCCGCTGGCCGACGGCCGCGTCGAGCAGGTGTTGCCGCAGTACTGGGAGCCGGCCGACGTGATGGCGGTGACGACGGCGCGCGCCTCGGCCTCGACCAATGTGCGGCTCGGCCTCGACTTCCTGATGCGCGAGCTGCGCGAGGGGCCGTTCGCGCTGCGCACCGGCATGACCTGAGCCGGCCGGGCGCGGCGCCGTCATCGTTCTCAGGCGAGCGGCACGGTCAGCGCGCGGATGACCTCGCCCGTCGCCGGACGCACGCCGCGCCACCAGGCGAAGGCCTCGGCGGCCTGCTCGACCAGCATGCCGACGCCATCGGCGAGCCGGGCCGCGCCGGCCTGCCGGGCCAGCGCGAGAAAGGGCGTCAGCCCCTTGCCGTAGGCCAGCTCGTAGGCCAGCGTGTGGCCGGCGAACACGCCCGGCGGCACCGGCGGCAGCTCGGCGCGCAGGCTGGCCGAGGTGGCGTTGAGCACGAGGTCGAACGGCGCGTCGCCCAGCTCGTCATAGCCGGCCGCCGTGATCGGGCCGGCGCCGGCCACGCGCGCCGCCAGTTCGCGCGCCTTGGCCGTGTCGCGGTTGACGAGCACGAAGGCCGCCGGCCCCTGCGCGAGGAAGGGCAGCAGGGCGCTGCGCGCCGCGCCGCCGGCGCCGAGCATCAGCACCCGCTTGCACGCGAGCGCGAGGCCGAGGTTGCGCTGCACGTCGTTGACGAGGCCGACGCCGTCGAAGTTCTCGGCGCGGATGCGGCCGTCGTCGTCGAAGCTCAGCGCATTGGCCGCGCCGGCGAGGCGCGCGGCCTCGGAATGCTCGGTGGCGAAGGCGAAGGCATCGAGCTTGAACGGCGCGGTGATGTTCAGCCCGCGTCCGCCACTGGCGCGAAAGGCTTCGGCCGTCTCGCGGAAGCTGCCGGGCGCGGCCTCGATCGCGAGGTACTCCATGTCCTGCCCGGTGCTGCGCGCGAAGCTCGTGTGGATGAAGGGCGACTTCGTGTGGCCGAGCGGATGGCCGGTGACGGCGTAGCGGTCAGTCATGGCGGGGCTCCGTGCTGTAGAGGCTGCCGTCGGCCTGCATCGCGGCGATCTCGGCGGCGCTGAAGCCCAGGCTCGCCGCGACTTCGGCGTTGTGCTGGCCGAGTTCGGGCGCCACCTGGGTGATGGTGGTGTCGCAGTCCGAGAAGCGGAACGGCAGGTTGGGCAGGCGGATGCTGCCGAGTACCGGATGCTGCTGCTCGACCAGCATGCCGCGCGCCCGCACCTGAGGATCGGCCAGCACCTCGTCGATGCGCTGCACCTTCGCGCAGGGCACGTCCACCTCGTCGAGCATGGCGAGCAGTTGCGCCACCGGCCGGTGCGCGGCCCAGTCGCGCACGATCGGCACCAGCTCGGCGCGATGGGCGTTGCGGCCGGCGGCGCTGTGGAAGCGCGTGTCGGCGGCGAGGCCGGCCGGGCCGCCGCTGCCCTCGACGAGGGCGGCGAGGCGCTTCCAGGCGTCGTCCACCTGGGCCGCGATCACGAGGTCGCCGTCGGCGGCGCGGAACACGCCGTAGAGCGTGGACGTCGGCAGGTCGTGGCCGGTCTGCACCGGCAGTTCGGTGCCGCCCGAGAGCGTGTAGCACTGCACCGCGTACTCGTGCATCGAGATGAGGCTGTCGTACAGCGCCATGTCGATGTGCTGGCCCCGGCCGCTGCGCTCGCGCCCGAGCAGCGCGGCGTTGATCGCGGCGACCGCGTGGGCGCCGGTGTAGAGGTCGCCGAGCGCGATGCGCAGCAGCGGCGGCGCGTCGCCGGGCGTGCCGACCATCTGCATGATCCCGCTCTTGGCCTCGGCGATGAGGCCGAAGCCGGCGCGGTGCGAGTCGGGCCCGGTGTGGCCGTAGGCCGAGATCGAGCAGTAGACGAGGCGCGGATTGCGCTCGGCCAGCTCGCGGTAGCCGAGGCCGAGCTTGTCGAGCGCGCCGGGGCGGTAGTTCTCGACGAACACGTCGGCGCTGTCGACGAGGCGTTGCAGCAGCTCGCGGCCGCGCGCCGTCTTGAGGTTCACGCAGACGCCCTTCTTGCCCATGTTCTGCTGCAGGAAGTAGCCGCTGTGGTCGCCGATGAACCAGGCGTGCTGGCGGCCGGCGTCGCCGGTGGTCGGGCGCTCGACCTTGATGACCTCGGCGCCGAGCGCCGCGAGGCAGCGGCCGACATAGGGGCCGGCGAGGAAGTGGCTGTAGTCGATGACGCGCAGGCCGGTGAGCGGGAGATTGGCATTCATGTCGCGGCTCCGCTCAGAACGTGCCCGGACGGCGCGGAATCATCAGCCGGTGCTCGCCGCGCTGGACGACCTCGCCGTGCTGGTTGATGAGTTCGGACGGCAGCACGACGATGCCCCAGCCCGGACGGCTCTTCGACAGGCGCATCGTGCCGACCGTGAAGCGCACGCGCACCACGTCGTCGATGCGGATCGGCAGCAGGAAGTCCCAGGTCCAGCCGAGCGACATGCCGGGCACGAAGCGGTAGTCGCTCTGCGTCTTCAGGCCGTCGGCGATCGACAGGCCGAACAGGCCGTGCGCGACGCGGGTGCCGAAGGGCGTGGTCTTGGCGTAGGCCTCGTCCACATGCACGGGCGTGAAGTCGCCGGTGAGTTCGGCGTAGGCGTTGATGCGGGCTTCGGTGACGGCGTATTCGGGGCTGAGGCAGCTGTCGCCTTCGCGGGCGTCGTCCCAGTAGCGCTCGGGCGTGGCGCTGGCGGTGGAAGTCATGTCGGGGTCTCCGGGCGTGCGGCGGGCACGCGGGGTGGGGCGGGAAGAAGGAGGCTGCGATCGGGCGTGGCGTGCCGCGCGGGGCGGCGACGGCCGGCGCGCCGCTCAGGCCTGCGGCCAGTCGCGCGGATTCACGGCGAGCACGCGCTCGACGCTGTCGCCGCTGGCCTGGATCAGCTCGACGGCGAGGCCGTCGGGCAGTTGCAGCCAGTTCGAGCCCTGGGGCAGCGTGGTCACGCCCCAGGCGCGGGCCGCGTCGAGCGCGGCGCCGAGGTCGCTGACCATGATCCCGAGGTGGGCGAGCCAGCCGGCGTCATTGCTCGGCGGCGCGGCGAAGCCGGGCACCGACATGAATTGCAGGCCGCCGAGCGTCCAGTACTGGCGCGGCGCGTGTTCGGGGCCATCGACCTCGCGCAGCGTCTGGCCCAGCACCTCGCGGAAGAAGCGGATGTGCCAGTCGATGTCGCTGACGCGGATCGCCACATGCTCGACATAGCTGCGGACGCGCTTGTTCATCGGGAAGTCTCCTGTCGGGTCTGGCGCGCGACGGCCATCGCGCGCTCGATGCCCTTGATGGCCGCGACCAGCGTGGCGTTGACCGGCGTGGGCAGGCCGAGGCGTTCGCCCGCGCGCACGACGGCGCCGTTGATGAAGTCGATCTCGGTGATCGAGCCGGCTGCAAGGCTTTGCAGCATCGAGGTTCTGAAGTCGGCGGGCAGGCCTTCGGCGGCCATGCGCCAGGCGTCCTGCGGCGCGGCGATCGACAGCCGGATGCCGTCGGCCCGCGCGCAGGCCATCGCCTCGGCCACGGCGGCGATGGCGGCGCGCTCGATCTCGGGAATGCGGTAGGCCTCGCCGTAGGTGAGGCCGGTGATGGCGGTGAGGGCGCCGGTCGCCACGTTCACGAGCAGCTTGTCCCACATGACGCCGAGGATGTTGTCGCTGACCTCGATGACGAGGCCGGCGCGCTCGAATTCGGCGGCGATGGCGCGGGTGCGCGCGCCGACGCGGCCGTCGAGCTCGCCGATGATCGTGCGCTTGCCGGCGGTGCCGGCGCTGATGCGGCCGGGGCCGAGCAGCACGCCGCCGACATAGGTCTTGCCGGCCAGCACGCGCTCGCGGCCGACCGCCTCGGCCAGCAGCTCCTCATGGCCGAGACCGTTCTGCAGCGACATCACGACCGTGTCCGGCCCGATCAGCGCGCCGGCCGAGGCCATGGCCGCGCGCGTGTCGAAGGACTTGACGAGCACGATCACGAGATCGACCGGGCCGATGTCCTCGGCGCGGGTGGCGGCCCGCACGGCCACCGTCGTCGGGCTGCCGCCACGGTGGATGACCAAGCCGTCGCGGCGGATCGCGTCGGCATGGGCGCCGGGGCGGCACAGCAGCCAGACGTCGGCGCCGGCCTCGGCCAGGCTGCCGCCGAGGGCACAACCGAGCGCACCCGCGCCCAGCACACAGATCTTCATCGCGTCTCCGTTCCGGTGCGATGCGAGGCATCGCGTGGCGACGGACGATAGGCAGCCGGCGGTATTGCGTAAATTCAATGCAGGCAATGTTCCGTATTGCCTGATTCAATATGGAGCGCCGCGCGCTGCGGCCGTCCCTTCGCCCGAGGAAACCGGTCATGCCCCTGCCCGACAACGATGCTGTCCTGCCCGACATCAAGCTGCTGAGGCTGTTCGAGCTGCTGCATGCCAACGGCAGCGTCACGCGCGCGGCCGAGTTGCTGGGGCAGAGCCAGCCGACGGTGAGCATCTGGCTCGGCCAGTTGCGGCGGCAGTTCGGCGATCCGCTGTTCGTGCGCACGCCGGCCGGCATGCAGCCGACGCCGCGCGCCGGCGAGCTGATCGGCCCGGTGCGCGAGGTGCTCGCCACGCTGCGCGGCATCGTCGCCGCGCCGACCGACTTCGACCCGGCGACGAGCCGGCGGCGCTTTCGGGTCTGCATGACCGACGCGAGCCACATCACGCTGCTGCCCCGGCTGCTGGGCCGGCTGCGCGCCCAGGCGCCGGGCAGCACGCTGGAGGCGCTGCGCATCGACGCCGACACGCCGCGCCTGCTCGCCGCCGGCGAGGCCGATCTCGCGCTCGGCCTGGTGCCGGGGCTGGAGGCCGGCTTCTACCAGCAGGTGCTGTTCAGCCAGGACTGGATCTGCCTCGCCAGCGCGAGCCATCCGCGCCTCGGCAGCAGCCTGTCGCTGCTCGCCTGGCAGGCCGAATCGCATGTGGTGATCGTGTCGGGCACCGGCTCGCAGTTGCTGGAAGCCGCGCTGCGCGCGCAGCGGGTGGAACGGCGCGTGGTGCTGGCGCTGCCGGGCTTCCTGGGCCTGCCGGCGATCGTGTCGGGCAGCGACCTCGTCGCGACCCTGCCGCGCCACATCGGCGAAACGCTCGCGGCCCAGTGGCCGGGCCTGCGCGCCTTCGCCTGCCCGGTGGCGGTCGAGGGCTTCACGGTCAAGCAGCACTGGCATGAGCGCTTCCACCACGAGCCGGGCAACCGCTGGCTGCGCGCGCAATGCGCCGAGCTGTTCGGGCAGGGGCGCGGGCCGCTGGCGGGCTAGCATCCGGTCGCATGTCGATCCCATTCCGCCTTCGCCCGCCGCCGCGGCGCGGCCTGATTGCCGCCGCGCTGACGCTGTTCGCGGCGACGGCCGTGACTGGCTCGCGCGCCGTTGGGGGCGCCGGCAATGGTGTCGGCTATGGTGTCGGCAAGGGCGCCGGCTCGCGCGCCGGTGATGCCGCCGCTCGCCCCTGGCTCGATGCCCACCTGCCGCCCGACGAACGCGCCCGCCTGCTCGAAGCCGAACTCACGCTCGACGAGCGCATCGCCCTCGTCCACGGCCCGATGGCGCTGCCCTTCGCGGGCAAGCCGGTGCCCAAGGGTGCGCTCGGCTCTGCCGGCTACGTGCCCGGCGTGCCGCGCCTCGGCATCCCGGCCCTGCAGGAGACCGACGCGAGCCTTGGCGTCGCCAACCCCGCCGACGTGCGACCCGGCGACGGCGCGACCGCGCTGCCGTCGAGCCTCGCGCTTGCCGCGAGCTTCGACCCGCAGCTCGCCTTCGACAGCGGCGCGATGATCGGCCGCGAGGCGCGCGCCAAGGGCTTCAACGTGCTGCTCGCGGGCGGCGCCAATCTCGCGCGCGACCCGCGCAATGGCCGCAACTTCGAGTACCTCGGCGAAGACCCGCTGCTCGCCGGCACGCTCGCGGGCGAGTCGATCCGGGGCATCCAGTCGCAGCGCGTGATCTCGACGCTCAAGCACTTTTCGCTCAACGCGCAGGAGACGAACCGGCAGGCGGTGGACGCGTGCATCGACGAGGCGGCGCACCGCGAGTCGGACCTGCTCGCCTTCCAGCTCGCGGTCGAGCGCGGCCGGCCCGGCTCGGTCATGTGCGGCTACAACCTCGTGAACGGCGAGCACGCCTGCGGCAATGCGCATCTGCTCAACCGCGTGCTCAAGGGCGACTGGGGCTATCCGGGCTGGGTGATGTCGGACTGGGGCGCGGTGCATGCGGTGCGCGATGCGCTCGCGGGGCTGGACCAGGAATCGGGCGAGCAGCTCGATGCGCAGGTGTTCTTCGGCGCGCCGCTCAAGGCGGCGGTGGAGGCGGGCGAGGTGCCGCGCGAACGGCTGTCGGACATGGTGCGGCGGGTGTTGCGGTCGATGTTCGCGGTCGGGCTGTTCGATGCCGCGCCGATGGCGACGAATGCCGGTGGCGCGGCGTCATCGGCGCCTGCCACGGTCGGCGCCGCGCCGGCCTGCGACCGCGAGCCGATCGACCGCGCGGCACACGCCGCCGTCGCGCGCAAGGTCGCGGCCGAGGGCATGGTGCTGCTCGCCAATCGCGACGGCCTGCTGCCGCTCGGCGCGGGCACGAAGCGCATCGCCGTCATCGGCGCGCATGCGGATGTGGGCGTGCCGAGCGGCGGCGGTTCGTCGCAGGTGATGCCGTGGGGCGGGCCGGCGGCTGTGGTGCCGGTGGGGCAGGGTGGCAGCTGGATGCAGGCCTGGAGCAAGGTGGTCTGGCATCCGTCGGCGCCGCTGGCGGCGCTGCGCGAGCGGCTGCCGGGCGCGCGCATCGAGTTCGACAACGGCCGTTATCCGTCGCGCGCCGCAGCGCTGGCGCGCGAGGCCGATGTGGCCGTCGTCTTCGTCGAGCAATGGATGATCGAGGCGCTCGACGCGCCCGACCTGTCGCTGCCCGAGGGCCAGGACGCGCTCGTCGCCGAGGTGGCGCGCGCCAATCCCAACACCGTGGTCGTGCTCCAGACCGGCGGGCCGGTGCTCATGCCCTGGCTTGGCGGCGTGAAGGCGGTGCTCGCCGCGTGGTATGCGGGCGGCGAGGGCGGCGCGGCCATCGCCGACGTGCTGACGGGCGCGGTCAATCCGTCGGGCCGCCTGCCGGTGAGCTTTCCCGCGAGCCTCGACCAGACGCCGCGCGGCCCGCTGCCGCTGCGCGAGGGCGCGCCGGGCGAGCGTTTCGCGGTCGAGTACCGCGAGGGATCGGACGTGGGCTATCGCTGGCATGCGGCGCGGGGCAACAAGCCGCTGTTCGCCTTCGGCCACGGGCTGAGCTACACGCGCTTCGTGCACGAGCGGCTCGCGGCGCGCGGCGGCGCCACGGTCGCGGTGGAGCTGGACGTGGTCAACACCGGCGCGCGCGCCGGTGCCGAGGTGGTGCAGCTCTATGCCGAACCGGCGTCCGGGCGTCCGGGGCGGCGGCTGATCGGCTTCACTCGGGTGGAACTCACTTCCGGCGAAAGGCGGCGCGTGAGCATCGAGGCCGATCCGCGCCTGCTCGCCGACTTCGACGCGGCGGCGAACGGCTGGCATCTGCGCGGCGGCGAGCGCCGCGTGCTGGTGGCGCGCGACGCGCTCGCCGACGGACTGGCGGCGGTCGTCCGGCTGGAAGAGCGGCGACTGCCGGCGGGCGGGCGCTGACGCGGCACGCCAGGGGCGTGCGCTGACGAAATGCGTCGAAGCCGGCGGCCGACGGCAGCCAGCGCAGGCCGCCGCGAAATCGACGCCGGTTCGCCGCAAACCCGCATCCGCAAGGCCTCTTTCAGTGCCCGCACGGCGCCGGTTGTGTTGGTTGCGCGCCGAAATGCCGCGCCGCTGCGCATCAGGGCCGACCCGCGATCCGCACGATTGCCGATCGCCCATGCGCGATTATCGCGCGCCCCGAATTGTTCCCTCTTCCTTGCCGCTTCAGGCTGGCTGCCGCAATGCCCCACCTGAGGAGACAAGGAATGAAAAAAATCGCCATCGCCGCCGCGCTGTCCGGGCTCATCGCCGCGCCGGCCTTCGCGCAATCGACGGTGACGCTGTTCGGCTATGCCGACGCCGCCTATGTGAACCAGACCAACCGTGTCGGCAACGGCGCCGGCCATGCCGTGCAGTCGGGCGCCTGGCAGGCCTCGCGCTGGGGCGTGCGTGGCGCGGAAGACCTCGGCAACGGCACGAAGGCCATCTTCGACATCGCCTCGACCATCGCGCTCGATACCGGCGCCAACGCCAACAGCGGTCGCATGTTCGACCGCAACGCCTATGTCGGCCTGAGCAACACCAGCTACGGCACCGTGATGCTCGGCCGCCAGGTCACGACGCTGACCGAAGCCCTGTGGGTGACCGACCCGCTGCGCGCCAACAACGGCGCCACCAACATGAACGTGCGCTACGGCTACCTCGCCGGCCCGGGCACGCCGATCGCCGACGGCTTCGGCCCCGGCGCCTCGCTTGCGGGCAACTCGCTCGACCGCCAGGACAACACGGTCAAGTACGTCTACAAGGGCACGAGCGGCGGCCCGATCGCGATGGGCTACTACTCCTTCGGTGAATCGAGCACCGCCGGCAACTCGGCCAGCAAGTCGGGCGGCCTGCTCGCCGGCTGGGATGCGAGCAACTTCCAGCTGCGCGCGGCCTATGCCCAGTTCAAGAACGCGACCGGCGCCGCCAAGCTCGACGCCTGGACCGTCGGCGGCGTGTACACGCTCGACAAGGTCAAGCTCAAGGCGACCTGGAGCCAGAACAAGATCGACGGCGTCGAGGCCACCTACCACGAACAGGAAATCAAGGTCGGCTCGGCCGGCGTGACCTACTCGTTCACGCCCGCGCTCGACGTGACGCTCGCCTACTACCGTGGCACGCGCGGCTTCGACAACGTCTCCACCGACCAGAAGGCGCAGAAGTTCTACGTCGTGCCCGAGTACTTCCTGAGCAAGCGCACCTGGCTCTACGCCATCGTCGATTACGAGCGCTTCAACGCGACCGGCTCGGCGCTGTCGAACGGCACGCCGCTCGAAGCCGGCACGCGCAGCTCGACCTACCTCGCGACCGGCATCAGCCACGCGTTCTGACCGACCCCCTCGGGCCGCGCCGGCCGTCTTCCTTCCTGGCCGGCGCGCCCCTTTTTATTCATGACCCAGCACGGAGGCCGCATGCGCAGGTCGATCGCGACCGTCTCGATCAGCGGTGCGCTCGAAGACAAGATGGAGTCGATCGCGCGTGCGCGCTTCGACGGCTTCGAGGTGTTCGAGAACGATCTGATCCACAGCGCGCTCGCGCCGCGCCAGATCGGCGCGCTCGCCGCCGACCTGGGTCTGAGCATCGATCTGTACCAGCCCTTCCGTGACTTCGACGCGGCGGACGACCGGCTCTTCCGCCGCAACCTCGATCGCGCCGAACGCAAGTTCGACCTCATGGGCGAACTCGGCGCGACCATGATCCTCATCTGCTCGAACGTCTCGCCCACGGCGGCGACCGACGACGCGCAGATCGCCGGCCAGCTCTACGAACTGGCCGAGCGTGCCGCGAAGCGCGGCATCCGCCTCGCCTACGAAAGCCTCGCCTGGGCCCGCCACGTATGGGACTACCGGCACTGCTGGAACATCGTGCGGCAGGCCGACCATCCGCATCTGGGCGTCTGCCTCGACAGCTTCCACATCCTGTCCCGCGGCCTCGATCCGAAGCACATCGAGGACATCGCCAGCGAGAAGATCTTCTTCCTGCAACTGGCCGACGCGCCGCTCATGACGATGGACGTGCTCCAGTGGAGCCGCCATTACCGCTGCTTCCCGGGGCAGGGCGGATTCGATCTGCCGAAGTTTCTCGGCCATGTGCTCGCCGCCGGCTATGCCGGGCCGCTGTCGCTGGAGATATTCAACGACGTGTTCCGCGAGGCGCCGAGCCGCGACACCACCCACGACGCGATGCGCTCGCTGCTCTGGCTGGAGGAGCAGGTGAAGCTGCGGGCGGTCGAGGGGCTGGACGTTGCAAGCGCTATCGGAGCCGCCGCGCCCGAAGCGCGCGAGGCTGATGTGCCGGCCGATGCCGTCGTCGCCGCGCCTGCCGCTGCGCGCAGCCAGGCCACGCCGCTCGCCGCCGCCCTCGGCCGGCTGGAGCTGTTCTCGCCGCCCGCGCCGCCGCGCATCGATGGCACGGCCTTCGTCGAATTTGCCGTGGACGACGGCACCGAGGCGGCGCTCGGCCGCGTGTTCTCGGCGCTCGGCTTCGAGCGCGCCGGCGAGCACCGCTCCAAGCGCGTGACGCTCTGGCGCCAGGGCGACACCAACCTCGTCATCAACAACGAGCCCGGCTCCTTCGCGAGCGAGTTCTTCCGCCAGCACGGCCCGAGCATCTGCGCCATCGCGCTGCGCACCGACGACGGCCAGCGCGCCGTCAACCGCGCCACCGCCTTCCACCTGCCGCGCTTCGAGGGCCGCGTCGGCCCGCACGAAACCACCATCCCGGCGGTGCGCACGGTGGACGGCAGCATCCTCTACTTCGTGTCGCCCGAGCTGGAGGCGCGCGGCTTCTGGGACATCGATTTCAGGCTCGCCGAGCCGGCCAACCGCGCGATCGGCCTCGGCCGCGTCGATCACATCGCCATCGCCGCGCCGATCGAGAGCTTCGACAGCGCCGTGCTGTTCCAGCGCGCCGCGCTCGGCCTCGAACCCGGCGACAGCCTGGAGCTGACCGACCCCTACGGCATGGTGCGCAGCCGCGCCCTGAGCAACGCCGACCGCAGCCTGCGCGTCGCGCTCAACGTCTCGCAAAGCCGCAGCACCGTGATCGCGCGCAGCGTCAGCTCGATGCACGGCGCGGGCGTCCACCACCTCGCCTTCGACTGCGCCGACATCTTCGCGAGCGTCGCGGCGGCACGCGGACGCGGCCTGGCCTTCCTCGACATCCCCGACAACTACTACGACGACCTCGCCGCGCGCTTCGACATTGACGCCGCCGTTCTCGACCGCCTGCGCATGCTGCGCGTGCTCTACGACCGCGACGCCAGCGGCGGCGAGTTCCTGCACGCCTACACGCCGATGTTCGAGGGCCGCTTCTTCTTCGAGCTGGTGCAGCGCATCGGCGGCTACGACGGCTACGGCGCCTCGAACGCGCCGGTGCGCATGGCGGCGCTCGCGCGCGACACGACCTCGCTCGTCACGCCGCCGCGCGGCGTGTGACGCGACCGAATGACCGTCCCGGCCTTGCGCTGCCGCTCCGGCGCCGCCGTCCACGGCCGGCTGGCGACCCTAAGGCGCATCGCCACCACTGCTTTTCCGCTCCGCGCCGGCGCGATCCGCCGGCGCGGCGCCCACAACCAGTCCTCCCGACACCCACGGACCGAACGGAGTCAAGCATGCCCATCGGCGATCGTCCCCAGTTCCTAGCCGGCCTCATCGGCGCCGGCATCCAGCGCTCGCTCAGCCCCACGATGCATGAGCGCGAAGGTCAGGCCCAGGGCCTGAACTACCAGTACCGCATCCTCGACATCGAGCAGCTCGGCCTCACGCCGGTCGATCTGCCCAGGCTGCTCGAAGCCGCGAAGCTCATGGGCTTCGGCGGCCTCAACGTCACCCACCCCTGCAAGCAGGCAATCATTCCCCACCTCGACGAGCTGTCGCCCGACGCCAAGGCGCTCGGCGCGGTCAACACCGTCGTCATCCGCGACGGCCGCACCATCGGCCACAACACCGACTGGTGGGGCTTTGCCGAAGGCTTCAAGCGCGGCCTGCCGGGCGTGAAGCTCGACCGCGCGGTGCAGCTCGGCGCCGGTGGCGCGGGCGCGGCCGTCGCGCATGCGCTGCTCACGATGGGCGTCGGCCGCCTCGCGATCTTCGACATGGACCCGACGCGCGCGGCCAGGCTGGCCGAGGAGCTGTGCGAACGCTTCGGCGCCGGCCGCGCCGTCGGCGGCAGCTCGCTCGAAGACGAGATGGCCGCCACCGACGGCCTCGTGCATTGCACGCCCACCGGCATGGCCGCGCATCCGGGCCTGCCGCTCGACGCCGCGCTGCTGCGCCCGGCGATCTGGGTGTCCGAAATCGTGTATTTCCCGCTCGAGACCGAACTGCTCGCGACCGCGCGCAAGCTCGGCTGCAAGGTGGTGAGCGGCGGCGGCATGGCGGTGTTCCAGGCCGTCGGCGCCTTCCAGCATTTCACCGGGCTGGAAGCCGACGCGGCGCGCATGCTCGCGCACTTCGAAGAGCTGCAGGCGGCGCGCTGAGCGCCGGGCGCAGGCCCGATCCGCACGACCGACCCGCGCCCCGGCGCGGGTTTTTCATTGGCGTCGCGCATCCGCACAACCCCGACGCCGCCGTACGGTGACAGCCCGCCCCGGCGCGGGTTCAATGACGTTCATTCAGTGCGCTGCTCGCGGCGCGATCCCGTCCAACCTCAGTCACCCGGGGCAACGATGATTCCGTCCTCCGTCTGCATCGACACGATCGCCCTCGGCGGCACGCTCGATGCCAAGCTCGCCGCGATCACCGAGGCCGGCTGCAAGTCCGTCATGGTCTGGGGCAACGACCTCATGAGCGACCCGGGCGGCGTCAAGGTCGCGGCGCGCAAGATCCGCGAGTCGGGTCTCGCGGTGGCCGGCTTCCAGCTGCTGCGCAACATCGAGGCGGTCGAGCGCCATCTGGTCGATTACAAGATCGACCTCGCGCGCTCGCTGTTCTCGATGATGGAGGCGGTCGGCACCGACCTGCTGCTCGTGTCGTCGGGCGCCTCGGCGCGCGGCGTGCGCGACATCCCGACGGTCGGCGCGCGGCTGCGCATGCTGGCCGACCTGGGCGAGGCGATCGGCGCGCGCATCGCCTACGAGGCGCTGTCCTGGGGCGGCTTCATCGACACCTGGGAGCTGGCGCATCAGGCAGTGGTGGCGGCCGACCATCCGCGCGTCGGCCTCGTGATCGATTCCTTCCACAGCTTCGCGCGCCACCAGCCGGTCGAGCCGCTGAAGAAGATTCCGGTCGAGCGCATCTTCATGGTCCAGCTGTCGGACGGCGCCTTCGACGCCGTGACCGAGGTGGACGACCTGATCGAGAGCGCGCGCCATCACCGCATCTTTCCGCACGACGGCCAGCATGCCTTCGACATCCGCCACATGGTCGAGACGCTGCACGGCATGGGCTTCGCGGGGCCGTGGGCGATCGAGGTGTTCAACGACGACTACCGCCATCTCGCGCCCGAGGTGGTGATGCGCAAGGCGGTGGAAACGGCCGACTGGCTGCGGCCGGTAATCGGCGCCGAACGCGCCTGACGGCCCACGCGCGGCCGCGCCATCGCGGCGCGGCCGCGCGCGACACCGCCGGGGCCGGACTCAGCCTTTCCTGACGCCGCACGGGCCAAAAAAAAGCCCGACCGAATCATCGGTCGGGCTTTTTTCTGCCGCTGCCCGCCCACGAATGCGGGCTGGCGGCATCGCGGAGAAATCAGGCGCCGCGCTTGGCCATGCGGGCGGCCATCACGGCCTGTTCGCGGCTGGCGTTGTATTCGCTCTCGGCGACCGGCGTGGCCTTGGGGTTGCCCAGCTCGTGCATCGGGACGCGGAAGGTCTCGCGGGCGGTCCAGCAGGCGAAGGCGGCGATCGCGGTGATGAACAGCGCGAGCGAGCCGATCGTGACCGGGATGTCGGTCGAGCCCGGGGGCGAGATCGTCGCGAAGATCGCCGGCAGCATCGCGGTGAGCGCGGTGCCGATGTTCTGCGAGATGGCCATCGCCGAGACGCGGGTGCGGGTCGGGAACAGCTCGGGGTAGAAGCTCGGGAACACCGCGTTGTAGCCCTGGTAGACCATGCCCCACATCAGCAGCGACATGACGATGGCGAGCGCCTCGCTGTGGATGCTGATCGCGTAGAGGTAGCCGTAGGACATCAGGCCGGCGCCGAGCGAGCCGACGATCATGCAGGGGCGACGTCCGATCTTGTCCGACAGGTTGCCGACGAAGGGGATCACGAGCACCGCGACGATGTTGCCGAGCACGGGAATCCACAGGTACACGTCCTTGTGGAAGCCGATGCCGTAGCCGGGCTGCACCGCGTAGGCGGCGCCGAAGATCGAGGTGACGACCGGGATCACGTTCATGAGCGACATCGCGATCACGCGCAGCATGTCGGGCCAGTGGTGCCGGATGGCTTCGAGCACCGGCGCCTTGGGCACGTCGCCCTTCCTGCCTTCGCTGGCGAAGGCCGGGGTCTCGTCCACTTCCTTGCGGATGATGTAGCCCGCGACGATCACGAAGAAGCTGAGCAGGAAGGGAATGCGCCAGCCCCAGACGTTGAAGTCGGCCGGGTCCATGAAGCGCGCGATCGGCAGGAACACGGCGGCGGCGAGAATCTGGCCGGCCTGCACGCCCTGGAGCGTGAAGCTCGAAAAGAAGCCGCGACGGCCGAAGGGCGCGTGCTCAAGAATCATCGAGCTGGCGCCGGAGATTTCCCCCGCCACGGCGAAGCCCTGGATCAGGCGCAGCAGCACGAGCAGCGCCGGCGCGAGCCAGCCGACCTGCTGGTAGGTCGGCAGCAGGCCGACGGCCATGGTCGAGATGCCCATCAGGAACATGCACAGGATCAGCACCTTCTTGCGGCCGTGGGTGTCGCCCCAGTGGCCGAGCACGAAGGCGCCGATCGGACGGGCCACGTAGCCCACGCCGTAGGTGGCAAGCGAGGCGATGATCGCGACCGTCGGGTCGGCCGAGGGGAAGAAGATCTGCGGGAAGATCAGCGAGGCTGCCGTCGCGTAGATGAAGAAGTCGTAGTACTCGAGCGCCGAGCCGATCCAGCCGCTCGCCGTCGCCTTCTTCGCCTGGCCGCCGTGGGGCGGGTGTTGCTTGCTTGCCATGAGTGGGTCTCCGATACCGATGTATGCGTGAGCCGATTCGCCAGACCTGCGGACGGGTCGATCGGGTTCTTGTTGGTGAGGCCGGCCCGCGCGGGAGGAATTGCGTGCGCCGTGGCGCCGGCGTTTTCCGGCACGAGCGAAGGCTAGGCAGCCGCCCCGGCTCGCACAATCACGCTTGCGCGATATTCGCGCGCTCACGTTCGATGATTGTGCGGATCGCGGGTCGGCCCCTAGCGCGTCAAAGGTGCGCCCGTCATGCCGGTTTCGGCACGGATGCAACCCCGCCTCGCGCGGAGCGGGAAGCTGACGTCAGCCCGGAGTGGCGAGGTGGGCGGGCCTGCGGCCGCCGGATGACGCGTCGGCCTGGGCGGGCAGCGCGAACACGGGCGCGGAAACGCCGGCCGCATCGTGGGCGGCAAGCCAGCCGCGCGTGAGTGCGGGCCCGAGCGTGATGCCGCCGGTCGGGTAGCGGCCGCCCATGAGGCTGGCGGCATCGTTGCCGCAGACCCAGAGCCCGGCCATGGGCGCGCCGGCGGCGTCGAGCGCGCGTGCGTGCGCGTCGGTGGCGACGCCGGCAAAGCTGCCGAGGCTGCCCGCGACCACCTTCACCGCGTAGTAGGGCCCGGGGCCGATCGGCCGCACGCAGGGATTGGGCGTGTGGATGGCGTCGCCGCCGATGCGGTTGTAGGGCGTCTCGCCGCGATGGAAGGCCGGGTCGCGGCCCTCGGCGGCGGGCAGGTTGTAGGCGGCGAGCGTGGCGGCGAAGCCGTTGGCGTCGAAGCCGCAGGCGGCCGCGAGTTGCTCGGGCGTGCGGCCGCGCTTCAGATAGCCGTTGCGCAGGAAGCGGCCGATCGGCATCGGCGCCGGCTTGACCGCGCCCAGGCCCCAGCGGCGCAGGAAGGCGTGGTCGCAGACGAGCCACGCTTCGACCGGCGCGCCGGCCGGCAGCGAGGCGCGCAGCGCGAGGATGAAGTCGTAGTAGGAGTCGGCCTCGTTCACGAAACGGCGGCCGGCGGCGTTGACCGCGATGAGGCCGGGCTTGGTGCGCTCGATCAGGTGCGGAAAGTGGCCGCTGCTGCCGTCGGCGCGCGGCACGAGCGAGACGGGCGCCCAGGCCATCGGCTCGGCGAGGTCTTGCGCGATCTTCGCGCATATTCGTTCCGCCATGCGGATGCCGTCGCCGGTGTTGGAGCGCGGCGCGGCCGACCAGTGCTCGGCGCCGGTCGGCGCGGATGGGATGAGCGCGCGCAGCCGCTCGCGGTCATGCGGAAAGCCGCCGCAGGCGAGCACGACGCCGCGCCGCGCCTCGATGCGGAGCGGGCCGACGGGTGTGTCGATCTGCGCGCCGGTCACGCGCTCGCCGTCGCGTGCAAGCGCTGTCACGCGGCTCGACAGCAGCAGTTGCGCGCCGTGGTCGAAGGCCGTCTTGGCGAGCCGGGCGACGAGGGCGTTGCCGTTGACCAGATGCATCCCGCGACCGTGCAGCAGGCGGTCGCGCCAGTGGCGCAGCACGCGGCCGATCACATGACGCAGCGAGGCGGGCGATTTCTGCGCGTCGAAGAAGTGCTTCAGGTCGGCGCCCGACGCGATGCCCATGCCCCAGAGCGTGGTTTCTTCCAGCGGCGGGCGCAGGTCGTGGATGCGCTCCCCGAGGGCGCGGCCGTCGAAGGGCGCGGCGCAGACCGAGCGGCCGCCGCTGCCCGCGCCGGGCGAGCGGCCGTGGAAATCCGGCAGCCGGTTGCCGTCGATGAATTGCAGCGCGGTGCGACTGCGGAAGAACTCGACCATCGCGGGCGCGTGCTCCAGATAGGCGCGCAGCAGCGGCTCGTCGAAATGCGGGCCGAGTTCGTGGCGCAGATAGTCGAGCACCGCGCCGCCGTCCTCGGCGATGCCGGCCTCGCGCGCGAGCGGGTTGCGCGGTACCCACATCCAGCCGCCCGACCAGGCCGACGTGCCGCCGAACTTCGCCTCCTTCTCGACCACGATCACCTTGAGTCCGAGCACCGCCGCCGTGGCGGCCGCCGCGAGTCCGCCGGCGCCCGAGCCGACGACGAGCAGGTCACAGGATTGGGGGGCGGGACTGGCGTGCATCGGCAACTCCGGGAGGATGGTGAGGGCGGTCGCCAGCAGGAATCCGGCAGCCTCGAATAGCAAGAAACAAAATCAGAAGTGGAACCAAGTTCCAAAACAAGGCTAGCATGTCGCCCATCGAATCCACGCAAGGACCGAGGAGGCCATTGACATGCAGCACCCCCTGAGCGGCGCGACGCGCCTGTACCTGATCGTCGGCGACCCGATCGCCCAGGTGAAATCGCCGGCCGGCGTGACCGATGCGCTCCAGCAGCGCGGCCACGACGCCGTCTGCGTGCCCTGGCATGTGGCGCCCGCCGACTTCGACGCCTGCCTGCGCGCGACCGGGCTGGCCAGGAACGTCGATGGCGTGATCGTGACCGTGCCGCACAAGTTCGCGGCCACCGGCCTGTGCGCGACGCTGAGCGAACGCGCGCGCTTTCTCGGCGCCACCAACGTGATGCGCCGCAACGCCGATGGAACCTGGCACGGCGACATGGTCGACGGCCTCGGCTTCACCGAGGCGATGGCCGACGCCGGCTGCCAGCCCGAGGGCAGGCGCGTGCTGCTCGTGGGCGCCGGTGGCGCGGGCTCGGCCATCGCGCATGCGCAGCTGATGGGCGACGCGAGCCTGCTCGCCATCCACGACGAGGACGCCGCGCGGCGCGGCTCGCTCATCGCGCGGCTCGCGGCGCTGGGCCGGGGCGAGGTGGTGGCCGGCTCGGACGATCCGACGGGCTTCGACATCGTCATCAACGCGACGCCGATGGGCATGCGCGAGGGCGATCAGCTGCCGGTGCGCACCGAGCTGTTCACGCCGGAGATGTTCGTCGGCGACGTGATCACCGTGCCGCTCGTGACGCCGATGATCGCGGCGGCGCGTGCAAAGGCTTGCAGGACTTCGCTCGGCACCGAGATGTTCGGCCGCGTGCGCGACCTGATGGTCGACTTCCTGCTCGGCGGCGAGGTGGCGAAATGAGCGATCCCAAGATTGCCCCGACCGACGCGCTGCTGAAGCGCATCACCGCGCCGGTCAAGGCCTCGCTGGCCGACATTCCGGCCGACGCGAGCTATGACGTGGTCGTCATCGGCGCCGGCGGCGCGGGCCTGAGCGCCGCGCTCACGGCCGCGATCGAGGGCGCGCGCGTGCTCGTGGTCGAGCGCACCGAATACCTCGGCGGCACGACGGCGCTGTCGGCCGCGACCACCTGGATTCCGGTCAACTCGCATTGCGCCGATGTCGGCACCCAGGACAGCGTCGAGAAGGCCGAGGGCTTTCTGGCGCGAGCCGTGGGCGAGCGCAGCCCGGCGGCGCTGCGCTCGGCCTTCGTGCGCAACGGCGCGGCGGCGGTCGACTACATCGAGCGCCAGAGCCAGGTGAAGTACCGCGCGCGGCCCTTCCACCCCGACTACCTGTCGGAGCTGGAAGGCAGCACGCTGCGCGGCCGCGCTATCGAGCCCAAGCCCTTCGACGGCCGGCTGCTCGGCGACTGGTTCAGCCTCATCCGTCCGCCGATCCCGGAGTTCACCGTGCTCGGCGGAATGATGGTGGACCGCGACGACATCGCGAACCTGCTCAAGCTCACGAAGGACTGGAACGCCTTCAGGTACTCGCTCGGCATCATCGCGCGCCACGCCAAGGACCGGCTCGGTCATGCGCGCGGCACGCGGCTCGTGATGGGCAATGCGCTGATCGCGCGCCAGCTTTATTCGCTGCTGGAACGGGGTGTGCAGTTCTGCGTGAGCACGCGGCTGGAGCGGCTGATCGTCGATGAGGCTGCAAGCGCATGCAACGAGGGCGGTGTGACGGTCGGCAGTGTGACCGGCGTGGTCCTGAGCGCCGGCGGCGTGACGCGCAGCCTGCGCGTGACCGGCGGCGTCGTGCTCGCGAGCGGCGGCTTCAACCGCCATCCGAAGAAGCGCGCCGAGCGTCTGCCCGGCATCGCGCAGGAATGGTGCCCCGGCGCGCCCGGCCATACCGGCGAGGCGCACGACCTCGCGCTCGCGGCCGGCGCGCGCTACGGCACGGGCGGCTTGAGCGACTGCTTCTGGGCGCCGGTGTCGTTACGAAAGCGCGCCGACGGCAGCACGGCGGCCTTTCCGCACTTTCTGCTCGACCGGGGCAAGCCGGGCTTCGTCACGGTGGACCAGCGCGGCCGGCGCTTCGTCAACGAAAACACGTCCTACCACCTGTTCGGCATCGCGATGCAGGAGGCGAACAAGACCTCGCCCGCGATTCCGGCCTGGCTCGTGACCGACAGCGCCGGCATCGCGCGCTACGGCATGGGCATGGTGCGGCCGGGCGGCAAGGGCTTCGCGCCCTTCATCGCCGAGGGCTATCTGATCGAGGCGCAAACGCTTGCAGAGCTGGCGCAAAAACTGGGTATCGACGCGCGCACGCTCGAAGCCACGATCGCGCAGATGAACGAGGCGGCCGCGAGCGGCGTCGATCCACTGTTTGCGCGCGGTACCACCGACTACCAGCGCGCCAACGGCGACGCGACGCGCACCGAGCTGGCCAACTGCTGCCTCGGGCCGATCGGGCAGGGGCCGTTCTATGCGGTGCGGCTCTACCCGGGCGACATCGGCGCGGCGACCGGTTTCGTGACCGACGCCAATGCGCGCGTGCTCGGCGCGGGCGAGCGGCCGATCGGCGGGCTGTACGCGGTCGGCAACGACCAGCAGTCGGTCATGGGCGGCGTGTATCCGGCGCCGGGCATCACGATCGGGCCGGGGATGGTGTTCGGCTGGCTCGCGGCGCGCGATGCGGTCGCACGGTCGAAGGGCGGCCGCGCCGTCGCGCGCGAGCCGAGCGAGGCGCTGGGCTGACGCCGAGCCAGGCGCCGGGCCGGCCGCCGGCGCCGCCGGCCTGCCGGGGCGGCGCGCTACTTCACCTTCACCAGCCGATCGAGCCGCAGCCGGTCGCGCGCGTCGGTGACGCGATGCACGGCCAGCGTCACCACGCCGAGCACGCCCAGCCCGGTGGCGGCCGCGAGCAGCAGCAGCACGAAGATCTGCGCCTTCGCAGCCTCCACCGGCGGCTGCCCGGCGAGGATCTGGCCGGTCATCATCCCCGGCAGCGTGATGATTCCGGCGGCCGACATCTGGTTGACGATGTGGATGACGCCGGTGCGCATGACCTCGCGGCGCGCGTCGCGCAGCGCCGCGAAGCGTCCGGCGCCGAGCGCCAGCCGCGCCTCGATCGCGGCGCGCTCGCGCGTGACCAGCGTGGTGAAACTGTCGAGCGCGAGGCCGACGCCGTTCATCACCGTGCCGAGCGCGATGCCTGCGAGCGGGATGAGCATCTGGGGCGAGTACCACGGCGTCGCGTCGAGCGTGGCGAGCGCCGGCACCACCGTGATCAGCGTGGCCAGCACCGCCATCGCGCCGCCGATCGCCCGCCCGCCCGGCCCGGCGAAGCGCCGGCGCTGGCGGGCATCGATCTCGCGCGCGGCGGCAAGACACATCACGAGCAGCACGCCGCCCGCGAGCCACGGCGACGACGACCCGAACACCATCGTCAGCACCAGCCCGACGAGCAGCAGCTGCACGCCGCAACGCAGACCACCCACGAGCAGCGCGCGGCCGATGCCGAGATCGAGCGCCGCCGACAGCAGCGCGTCGGCCAGCAGCATGCCGGCCGCGAAGGCGAGCGCGCCGGTGCCGGTCGTGATCGGGTTCATGCCGCGCCCTCCGTCGTCGCGAGCCGTCCGCCGGCCAGCCGCAGGCGCCGAGTGGCGAGCCGGGCCGCCTGCGCCTCGTCATGCGTGACCAGCAGCAGCGCGACGCCGGCCGCGCACTGCGCCGCGAGCAGCGATTCGACGGCCGCCACGTTGCCCGCGTCGAGGCCCGAGGTGGGTTCGTCGAGCAGCAGCACGCGCACGCCGGGGCCGATCGCGCGCAGCAGCGCAAGCCGCTGGCGCTCGCCGGTGGACAGGCGGGCGACGGGCCAGCGCGCGGCCTCGGCCGGCAGGCCCAGCGCGGGCAGTCCCGCCGCGAAGTCGGTGCCGGACGGGAAATGCTCGGCCACCGTCTCGCGCCACCAGCCCGACTCGGCCGGCAGGTAGCGCACCTGCGCGCGCCAGGCGGTGGCGGGCATGCCGGCGCAGGAGCGGCCGTCGAGCAGGCAGTCGCCGTCGTGAGGATCGAGGTCGGCCACCATGCGCAGCAGCAGCGACTTGCCGGCGCCCGACGGCCCGGTGATGGCGAGGCATTCGCCGGCGCCGACGACGAGGTCGATCGGACCGACATTCAGGCGGGCGAGGCCGCGGAGTTCGAGCATCGGAGTGGTGGCGCGGCGGGCGAGGGAAGGAGGCGCGATGCTAGCCGCCGGGCGCGCCGCGCAGCCATGCCGCCGGCCGCGGACCAGGTGGCTGTGCGCCCCGGTAGTTCGTCACGGCGGGTCGCCGGCGTCGCGGGTGGCGCCCGGCGTCGCGCCGGTGTCGGCAAGCCCACGAAGCCGTTGTCACGTTTGATACATAACGAACATGGTCGTGGCTGGGATCGGCGATTTCCGCATGCTCCGATGGTGGTACGCAGGTTGCTCCGGGCTGCGAACATCGCAATTTCCAGACATATATCGCCACACGCTGGGCGCCTGTCCTCCGGATGCGGGAAAACAAGAAGCAAGCAGGACGATGGCGGCAGTGCTTTCGCCGCCATCGAGATGTTTCAGGCGACATGACGTGATCGGGCCACGGTCCGTGCGCGTCGCGTCGCGCTCCCGCGGGAAGCCCCGGGCCGTTCGCGGCCGAAGGGCGGCGGCCAAGCGTGCCGGCTTCCTCCGAGAGCCCACATGCAACTGCCAGTTCCCCGTTCCGCCGGCTTCGTCCGCCGCCTGCTTCCCGCCTGCATCGCGCTGTCCGCCTGCGGCGCCCAGGCCCAGACCGCGCCCGCCGCGCCGCCCGCCGGCCTGCCCGGCATCGGCGACGCGATCCGCGAGAGCCAGCCGCCCGCGCCGCGCCGGGCGCCCGAACGGCCGCCGGCCGCGACCATCGATGAAACCGGCCAGACGCCGCTGAGCCTGCCGTCCGGCGCCACGCTCACGCTGCGCGAGATCCGCCTCGAAGGCGCCGACTTCCTCGACGCCGCGTCCTTGCAAAAGGAGCTCGAGCCCTATCTCGGCCGTCCGCTCACGATGGCCGACATCGACGAGGCGGCGGCGCGCATCACCGCGCGCTACCGCGCCGCCGGCTATCCGGTGGCGCGGGCCTGGGTGCCGCGCCAGGACGCCAGCGGCGGCGTGCTGAGGCTGCAGGTGATCGTCGGGCGCTTCGACAAGCTCAGGCTGCGCAATGACTCGCCGGTGCGCGACAGCATGATCGAACGCGTGCTCGCGCCGCTCGTGGCGGCGCCGGCCATCACCCGGCCGGCGCTGGAGCGCGCGATGCTCCAGGTGTCGGAGCTGTCGGGCGCGACGCTGCCGCGCTTCATCGTCAGCCCGGGGCAGGACGCGGGCACCTCCGATCTCGACGTCGAGGTGGGCGCGACGCCCCGGCTGAGCGGCTTCATCCTCGGCGACAACCACGGTTCGCGCTTCACCGGCGAGCGCCGCCTGAGCGCGGGCGCCGACATCGCGTCGCCGCTCGGCCTCGGCGACCGGCTCGGCCTGACGGTCATGGGCACGCAGGACAAGGGCCTGCGCAACGGCCGCCTCGCCTACGGGCTGCCGCTCACGGGCGACGGGCTGCGCGCCGATGTCGCGCTCACCAAGATCACCTATGAACTCGGCCGCGACTACGCCGATCTGGACGCCGCCGGCCGTTCGCAGGGCGTCGACCTCCAGTTCGGCTATCCGCTGCTGCGCGGACGCGACCGCAGCCTGTGGCTGAGCGTTGCCGGCAGCGCGCGCCAGATGCGCGACGAGGTCGGCCTGGCCGACACCATCAATCCGCGTCAGGCCAAGGCGGTGACGCTCGGCCTGCGCTACGAAGCCTGGGGCAGCCTGGCCGGCCGCCAGACCTATACCGCGCTCAATGCCGGCTTCACCGACGGCCATCTCGCGTTCAAGGACGCGGCCCAGGCCGCGGCCAACCGCGTCGGCGCCGATACCGGCGGCCATTACGGCCGGCTCAACCTCGGCGGCAGCGGCAACCTCGATCTCGGCGCCGGTTTCACGCTCGGCCTGAACGCGAGCGGCCAGAAGGCGCTGCGCGACAAGAACCTCGATTCGAGCGAGCAGTTCGCGGTATCGGGGCCGAACGCGGTCAAGGCCTATCGCGAATGGGTCAGCGCCGACAACGGCTGGCTGCTCGGCGGCGAGCTGGTGTCGGCGCTGCCGGCGGTCGGGCCGGTCGCGCAGACCGTCTCGCTGTTCGCCGACATGGGCCGGGTCTGGCGCCAGCGCGGCGACTGGTCGGCCGCGCCCAACGGCACGCGGCTGGCCGATGTCGGCATCGGCTGGGCGGCGAGGGTGCAGGCGCTTGCGGTGCGCTTCCAGTTCGCGCGCGCGGTCGGTGCCGAGGTCGAGACCGGCAACGATCAGGCACGCACGCGGCTGCTGCTGGCGGTCGGCGCGACGTTCTGAGTGAGGGGGCGGGCACGGCTCCGGCATTCCGGTGCCGGCATGCGGCGCTCGCTCAGGCCGACGCGCGCTCCGGCGCCGGCTGCCGCGCGGCCGGGTGCGTCGCCGCGACCGGCGCGCCCGCCGCGACTCGCCCCGCGATCCAGCCGAAGGTCATCGCCGGTCCGAGATTGATGCCGCCCGACGGATACCAGCCGCCCATCACGCTGGCCATGTCGGTGCCGGCGGCCCAGAGGCCGTCGATGGCCGCGCCGTCCTCGCCGATGACCTGGGCCGAGCCATTGGTTTTCAGCCCGGCGAAGGTGCCGAAGCAGCCCGGCACCACCTTCACCGCATAGAACGGCCCGCGCTCGATCGGCGCGACGCAGGGGTTGGGGCCGTCATGCAGCGCGTCGCCCATCTTGCGGTTGTAGGCCGTCGTGCCCCGGCCGAAGTCGGGGTCGTCGCCGTGGCGCGCGTTGGCGTTGAAGCGGCGCACCGTGGCTGCAAGCGCTTGCGCGTCGATGCCGCAGCGGCGCGCGAGTTCCTCGATCGAACTGGCGCGCACGAGGTAGCCGCTCAGGACCTGCGGCAGCACCGGGATCGGGAAGGGCCGCGAATGGCCGAGGCCGTAGCGGCGCTGGGTGCGGTGGTCGCAGATGAGCCAGGACGCGACCTCGTCGCCGGGCGCCTTCGCGACCATCGCCGCGACATAGTCGTAATAGCCGTCGGCCTCGTTGCAGAAGCGTCGACCGTTGGCGAGCACGCCGATCACGCCCGGCTTGGCGCGGTCGATGATGTGCGGGAAGTGGCCAGTACTGCCGTCCGGATGCCGCGCCAGCGACACCGGCGCCCAGGCGGCGGGCGAGGCGAGGTCGGTGGCGAACACGCCGCCGGCCGACTGGCCGAGCGTGATGCCGTCGCCCGAGCAGCTTGCGGGCGGCAGCGCGAGATGCTCGCGGCCCGTGGGCGTGCGCGGGAACAGCGCCTTGCGCCGCGCGATGTCGTTGGGAAAGCCGCCTGCCGCGAGTACCACGCCACGCCGGGCGCGGATGGTGATCTCGCCGTCGGGCGTGGCCACGACCGCGCCGCGCACCGCCGCACCGTCGAACACGAGGCGCTTCGCGGGCGCGGATTCGATGAAGCGCACGCCGAGCTTCTCGGCCGACTTCGCGAGCCGGCCGACCAGCGCCACGCCGTTGACGAGATGCATCGCGCGGCCGTGCAGGGCGAGGTCGCGCAGATGGCGCAGGAAGCGGCCGACGACGTAACGGAAGGACTTGAACGAGCGCGTCATCGACAGGAAGGCGCCGAGGTCGGCGCCGGCCATGATCGGCATGCCGAGGAAGGAGGTCTCGCGCATCGTGGGTGCAAGCCTTTGCAGCAGCGGGCCGATCTCGCGCGCGTCGTAGGGCGCGGCGATGACCTGGTGGCCGCCCTCGGCCGCGCCGGGCGTGCGGCCGTGCACGTCGGGAATGCCGTTGCCATCGACGAACTTAAGTTCGGTGTGCCGCTCGAAGAACTCGACCATCGGACCGGCGTTGTCAAGGAAGGCGTCGATGCGCTCGGGGTCGTAGCGCGGCCCGAGTTCGTTGCGCAGATAGGTGCGCGGCTGCTCGGGGCTTTCGTGGATGCCGGCGCGCCTGGCGAGCGGATTGCCCGGCACCCACATCCAGCCGCCCGACCAGGCGGTCGCGCCGCCGAGCACCGGCGCCTTCTCGACGACGATGACCCTGAGGCCGTGGAAGGCGGCGGTGACGGCGGCCGACAGGCCGGCCGCGCCGGAGCCGACGACGAGCAGATCGCAGTCGAGCGTGCTGGAGGTGTGCGTCTTCATGGGGGGGAATCGGGGTTGTGCGAAAGGGAGGAAGCGCGCCGGCGCGCCAGCGCGAGGGCGATGACGAAGGCCAGCGCCGTCGCGCCGCCGGCGGCGAGGAAGACGGCCGCATAGCCTGCGTCGCGCGCGAGCAGGCCCGCGACCGGCCCGGCGAGCGCCAGCCCGCCATCGAGAAACACGGCGAAGGCGCCGAGCGCCGCGCCCCGGCTGGCGGCATCGACGCGGCCGACGGCCTCGACGCCGAGCGCCGGAAACACGAGCGAGAAGCCGAAGCCCGTCAGCGCCGCGCCCGCGAGCGCCCAGACCATCGTCGGCGCGAAGCCGAGCAGCGCGAGGCCGGCGGCCTCGGCCACGAGCGAGCACAGCGCGACCCGGTAGCCGCCGGCGCGCCCGATCGCGTCCGCGAACAGCAGGCGCGCGGCGATGAAGGCGAGGCCGTAGGCGGTGAGCGCGCCGGCCGGATGAGCCCAGCCCCGGCTCGCGTAATGCAGGCCGATGAAGCTCGCGATGCAGCCGAAGCCGAGCGTCGCGAGGCAGAGCGCGGCGCCGTGCGGCAAGACCGCGCGGAACACGCGGCCGAGCGGCATGCGCCGGCCGTGGACGATCGGCGCCTCGGGCCGCGACCAGGCGAACAGCCAGCCGCCGGCCGCGCAGGCGATGACCGCGAGCCCCATCGCGAGAAAGCCGCCCGCGTGGAAGACGGCCAGCCCGATCGGCGCGCCGAAGGACAGCGCGCCATAGGTGGCGATGCCGTTCCAGGAAATGACCTGGGCCATGTGCCGGCCGCCGGTGTTGGCGATGCCCCAACTCAGCGCCGCGGTGGCGGCCCAGCTCTCGCCGAGGCCGAGCAGCAGCCGGCTGGCGACCAGCAGCCCGAAGGGCAGCACGACGGCGGCGCCGCCGGCCGCGAGTTCGGCGGCGTCGGCGGCCTCGACCGCAAGTGCCGCCGCGACCAGCAGCAGGCCGCCGCCGACATGGGCCGCGAGGCCGCGCAGCATCGTGCCGCGCGCCCCCCGGCTGTCGCAGCGCCGCCCGGCGCCGGGGCGCGAGAGCGTGGTCGCGAGGTATTGCGCGCTGACCGCGACGCCGGCCATCACGGTGCCGAGGCCGAGGCGGTCATGCACGAACACCGCCACGACCGCGAGCGGCAGCCCCACGCACAGATAGCTGACGAAGTTGAGCGCGACGATGCGCAGGATCTCCGCCAGCCGCGCGCGTTCCGACAGCGGCGCGGCGAGGGGTGCCGCCGGCGCGGTCATGGTCAGGCCGCCGCCTTCAGGTCGATGCCGGCGAGCATGCGTTCGGCCGCCGCGCGCAGGCGCTTCGCGCGCTCGAGCGCGCCGACCGTCTTCGCGAGTTCGGTCTGCGGAATCTCGACGCTGAGCGCGCCCGGCGCCTCGCCCACCGCGCGCAGGATGCCGACGAGGTCGAGGCCGCCTTCGCCGGGCGGCAGGCGTTCGGCGCGGGCCTGGAACAGCAGCTCCTCGACCGTGTCGGGGCGCTTCGCGGGCGCGTCGCAGAACTGCACGTAGCCGAAGCGCGCGGGCGAGGCGAGGGCGATCTGGTCGGCGGTGTTGCCGGCGCGGTCGAAGTGGATCGGGTCGATGAGCAGGCCGGCCTCGGGCATGCCGGTGGCCTCGACGATGCGCAGGCCCTGCACGAAGTCCTTGCAGTCGGTCCAGGGCATCGGTTCGAGGTGGGGGCGGATGCCGTAGCCGCGCGCGAGTTCGCAAGTGGCGGCGAGGTTGGCGGTGAGGCGGGATTCGTCGGGATCGTTGCCGGCGATGAGCGCGAAGCGCGCGCCGAGTTCGGCTGCGGTGGCGAAGATCGGCTCGAAGTCGGCCACCTTCGTGTCGGGCTTGAGCCGGAGGATCTCGATGTCGCCGCATTGGACGCCGGTCTCGGCGAGGGCGCGCTTCATGTCGCGCACGGTGGGGGTGTTGCCCACGGTGTCCCAGTGCGGTTCGGTCGGCGTGGCGGGCACGAGGCGCAGGCCGATGAAGGGATAGCCCGCGTCGGCGGCGCAGCGGATCATCGCCGCCGGGTCGAGTTCGAGCACCGTGAGCGCGGCGAGGGAGAGCGGAATCTGCATGGCAAGTGCTCCTTTCAGCGCAGCGGCGAGAACGCGGCCGGGATGCCGATCGTGCTCTTCATGTGCGTGAGGTTGGCCGGACCACCCACGGGCGGCCAGACGCCGGTGGCCACGGCCTCGGCGCGGATGCGGCTGCGCTCGTCCACGCTCGCATACGGCCAGATGTTGAGGAAGCGCGGCGATTCGCCGTCGAGGGCGTAGAAGGCGCCCACGAGCGGCGACAGCGCGCCGCGCGCCGGCATGGCCTTTTCCCAGGCGTCGATCGTCAGGCCGAGCGCGCCGTACTTGATGCCGTAGGTGCGCAGTTCGTACACCGGGCCGCGCGCGCCGGTCTCGACCTCGGGCAGCCAGGGGAAGCGGGCGTAGCTGCCGGTGTCGAGCTTTTCGAGCCATTCGGCGCAGCCGAGCGGATTGGGCGCGGCGAGCAGCTTCGCGCGCGCCGCCATGAGGGCGTTGGCATCGTCGAAGCGCCGGAAGATGAGGATTTCGTTCAGCGCGCCGATGTCGGCGTTCCACACGCCGAGCAGTTCGCCGCCGAGGGCGGGCAGATGTTCCTGGATCGCGGGCAGCGCCTTGCCTTGCGTGGCGACGCGGACGGTGAGGGTGGTGAGGTCGTAGATGCTCATGGGATGCGGCTTCTGGCGGAGGGGGTGAAGGGTGTCGATGCAGGTTTCGCGGGCGCGAGCCGACCCTCGGCGCGTCCGCGAGGCGGAAGCACCGGCGGGCCTTGCGGCCGGGTGTCGGCGGGTCAGGCGCGCAGCAGGGTCGGGACGGGCGCGGGCGGCAGCCTGGCGTCGAGCTGCTGGAAGTAGTTGGAAGTCAGGCTCGCGAGGCCGATTTCCTTCGCGGCGGTGATGACCTCCGGCGCGATGCGGTGCATGCGCTCCACCTCCAGCCGGCTGCTCGGGCCGGCCACGCTCAGCGTGCCGAGCACGGCGCCCGAATTGGGATGGCGCACCGGCACCGACACGGCCGCGAGGCCGAGCTGGGAGGCGTCATGCGCGATCGAATAGCCGAGGCGGCGCGCCTCGCGCAGCTTGTCGAGCAGGGCATCGACGGTGCGCGGCGCGTTGGGACCGAGGTCGTCGCCGCGCTGGAAGCCCTGGCGCGACACGAGCGCGAGCGCGTCCTCGTCGCTGAGGCAGGACAGCCAGGCATGGCCCGACGAGGTGGAACTGAGCGGCGCCTCGCGGCCCATGTCGGGGTCGTAGCGCAGGCCGCTGCGCGCGCCCTGCGACTTCGCGACCCACACGAGGCGGTCGCCATCGCTGACGCCGAGGCGCACCAGTTCGCCGGTGTGCGCGGCAAGCCGGTCGAGGATGGGCTGGGCGGTATCGACCACGCCGGTGGCCGCGAGCAGCGTGAAGGCGAGCGTGACGAGGCGCGCGCTCAGGTAGTAGCGCAGGCTGGCCGCGTCCTGGCGCACATAGCCAAGCTCGGCCAGTTCGGCGAGCAGGCGGTGCGTCGCGCTCTTGGGGATGCCGAGCGTGTCCGCGATCTCCTGCAAGGGCAGGCCCGCGTTCTGCGCCGACAGCAGCTCCACGACCGCGAAGGCGCGGCCGATCTGGGTCTGACTCATGGGAAGGCTCCCGTATCGACTGATTCAGTTCGATATAGGAACGCAGTTCCAGATTTGACGCAAGCCTTGCGCGAAGTTCGCGCGGCCGGCGTGGGCGTGGCGATGCCGGCGACCGGCGTCGTCAGATCGCCGGCATCAGCGAATGCGCGGCTTCGAGCAGGATCGGCAGCACGCGCTCGACGGTCTGCTCGGTGCTTTCCTTGTTCATGACGAGGCTCACGCTGAGGGCGCCGATCACCTCGCCGACGCGGTTGCGCAGCGGCACCGCGATGCCGCGCACGTTCTGCTCCATCTGCTGTTCGAGGAGGGCGTAGCCGAGCATGCGGGCGCGGTCCACGGCCTGCCGCACGCTGGTGCGGTCGATCATCGTGAACGGGGTGAAGGGGTGAAAGGTCTGGCGCGCGAGCCAGCCCTCGAACTGTTCGGGCGGCTGGGTGGCGAGCATCGCGATGCCGGCCGACGACACCGACGCCGGCACCCGCGCCCCGAGCACGAAGCCCACGTTCTGCACACGGTTGGCGCCGTTGCGCGCGATGTACACGACCTCGTCGCCGTCAAGCACCGCGCAGTACGCGGCCTCGCCGACGAGGCTGGTGATGCGTTGCAGATAGGGATGGACGGTGCGCGGCAACCGCGCCGATTCGAGATAGCTCCAGCCCAGTCGCAGCACGCGCGGCGTGAGCCAGAACAGCTTGCCGTCGCTCGCGGCATAGCCGAGGTGGACGAGCGTGAGCAAATAGCGGCGCGCGGCGGTGCGCGTGAGGCCGGCGCGCTCGGCCGCCTGGGTGGCGGTGAGGCGCGGATTGGCGTGGTCGAAGGCGGTGATGACCGCGAGGCCGTATTCGAGGCCGGCGATCCAGTCGCGCTTGTTGAGTTCGTTGGTCATGGCGATCGGTCGAAGCATCGGCGGCGGAAGTGCCGCCGGCCGGGCGCGTTCAGGCGCCGGCCGACATGTTCCAATGATCGCACGCGTTTGCGCGATGTTCGCGCGGTCTAGGGGTTTGAGCGGGCTTGCCCGCCGAGCGGCGGCCGGTCATGGCACCGGCCGCACGGCCGCAAGCCTCACGCGAGCATCGGCAGTCCGACGTAGTTCTCCGCCAGCGCGGTTTTCGCGGCGGTCGAGCCGACGAGGTAGTCGAGTTCGGCGCGCTGGATCGCGCGGTCGAAGTCGCCCTGATCGGGAAAGCGGTGCAGCAGCGAGGTCATCCACCAGCTGAAGCGCTCGGCCTTCCAGATGCGCGAGAGCGCGCGCTGCGAATAGGCGTCGATGCCCTCGCTGCTGTTGGCGCGGAAGAATTCGGTGATGCCGCGCGCGAGGTAGAGCACGTCGCTCGCCGCGAGGTTGAGGCCCTTGGCGCCCGTGGGCGGGACGATGTGGGCCGCGTCGCCGGCGAGGAAGAGGCTGCCGAAGCGCATCGGCTCGGTCACGAAGCTGCGCAGCGGCGCGATGCTCTTCTCGATCGACGGGCCGGTCGTGGTGGTGGCGGCGGCCTCCTCGGGCAGGCGGCGCAGGTACTCGTCCCAGAAGCGGTCGTCGCTCCAGTCTTCCACCTTGTCGTCGAGCGAGCACTGGATGTAGCAGCGCACGCGCGTCTTGCTGCGCATGCTGCTGAGCGCGAAGCCGCGTTCGCTGTTCGCGTAGATGAGTTCGTCGGTCACGGGCGGCACGTCGGCCAGGATGCCGAGCCAGCCGAAGGGATAGACGCGCTCGAAGGTGCGGACGCGCTCGGCCACCGTCCTGCGGCTCACGCCGTGGAAGCCGTCGCAGCCGGCGACGAAGCGGGCGCTGATCTCGTGCGTCTCGCCGTCCTTCACGAATCGAACCTTGGGATTGTCGCCGTCGATGTCGTGGATGCTCGCGTTGTCGGCCTCGTAGAAAGTGCTGCGGCCGGCGGCCTTGCGCGCGTCCATGAGGTCGCGCGTGACCTCGGTCTGACCGTACACGACCACATGCTTGCCGATCAGCTCCTCGAAGTTGACGCGATGGCGCTGGCCGCCGAAGGCGAGTTCGACGCCGTGGTGGATCAGGCCCTCGCGGTGCAGCCGTTCGGCGCAGCCGGCCTGCTCCAGCGCCTCGACGCAGACGGTTTCGAGCACGCCGGCGCGGATGCGGCCGAGCACGTAGTCGGGGCTGCGCTGCTCGACGACGATGTTGTCGATGCCGGCCTGGCTCAGCAGTTCGCCGAGCAGCAGGCCAGAGGGGCCGGCGCCGACGATGGCGACCTGGGTGGTGTGGTTCATGCGCGCCTCCGTGATGTGGTTGATGGACGCGAAGCCTGGGCCTGCGGCTCCGGCACGCCAATGGACGGGGCGAACGATGAATTGTGATAATCGAACATCGAGGGTATTCCCCGAACCCTCGGCCACGGCAGGCTTGAAGATGAATTCCATCCCCATCTATGCGCTCTACAAGGGCGACGGCGAACGCCTCGACGAGCCCTTTCATTGCGAGTCGATCGCCTCGCGCAGCCAGTTGCACGACTGGGAGATCAAGCCGCACCGGCATGAGCATTTCCTGCAGCTGCTGTACGTGCGGCGCGGTCGGGCCGAGGCGACGGTGGACGGCGAGATGCTCGCGCTGCCGGCCGGCACGCTGCTGACGGTGCCGGCGCGCGTGGTGCATGGCTTCGTGTTCTCGCGCGACGTGGACGGCGTGGTGGTCACGCTCGACGAGCGTTATGTGCAGAGCCTGCTGGCTGCCGTGCCCGAGGTGGCGGCGCGCCATGCGCGGGCGCGTCGGCTGGAGGTGGGCGATTCGGTGGGGCTGCGCAATGCGCTCGAAGGGCTGGTTGCCGAGATGGAGGGCAACGGCGGCTGGCGCGGCGCGGCGATCGCCGCGCTGCTGCCGCTCGTGCTGCTGCTTGGCGCCCGGCTCTGCGATGACGACGCGCCCGCCGCCGACACCACCGACGCCGGCGACCATGCCGATCGCCACTACCGCCGCTTCACCGAACTGCTCGACAGGCGTTACCGCGAGCGGCTGGGCGTGAACGAGTACGCGGCGGAACTCGGCATCACGCCGACCCACCTCAACCGCATCTGCAAGCAGAAGGCCGGCCGGCCGGCGCTCGACTGCATCCGCGCGCGCACCGTGGTCGAGGCCCAGCGCGACCTCATCTACACGACGCTCGGCATCAAGCACATCGCGCTCACGCTCGGCTTTGCCGATGCTGGCTATTTCACGCGCTTCTTCGTCGGCGCCTGCGGGCAGACGCCCGGCGAGTTCCGCCGGCAGGCGCGGGCGCGGCTGCGTGCGGCGGCGCGCTGAGGGGCGAGGGCGGGCGAGGGCGGCGGTCCCGCCGCGCGCCGGCCGAGGCTCGGTCGCGCAGGGCGGCAGCCGGCCTCAGGCCAGCATCCGCCCCAGTTCCTCGGCCGCCTCGCGCAGCACGGGCAGCAGCCGGCCTTCCATCTCGGCGATCGAACGGCGCGAGCTGAGCGTGCCCACGTTCATCGCCGCCACGACACGGCCGCGCCGGTCGCGCACCGGCACGGCGATCGAGCGCAGCCCGACTTCGAGCTCCTGGTCGTTGACCGCATAGCCCTGCTCGCCCGCGAGCCGGATCGCGTCGCGCAGCTCGGTCACGGTCGCGATCGTGCGCGCGGTGCGGCGCAGTGGCTGCGCTTCGGCCAGATAGGCATCGAGCTTCTCGGGCGGGAGCGCCGCGAGCAGCACGCGGCCGAGCGAGGTGCAATAGGCAGGCAGCCGGCTGCCCACGTTGAGGTTGATCGACATGATGCGGTCGCTGCCGTGCGAGCGCGCCACGTAGGCGATCTCGCGTCCTTCGAGCGTGGCGACCGACGCGGACTCGCCGGTACGCGCCGCGAGCCGCTCCAGCACGCCGGGCGCCAGCGCCACCAGCGGCGACGAACTCAGGTAGGCATGGCCGAGCGCGAGCACCTTGGGCGTGAGCCGGTAATGCTTGCCGTCCTCACAGCTCGCGAAGCCGAGCAGCACCAGCGTGTGCAGGCAGCGCCGCACCGCCGCGCGCGACAGGCCGGTGCGATGGCTGAGCTGGGCGCAGGTGACGGCGCGCTGCTGGTCGTCGAAGGCCATGAGCACCGCCAGGCCGCGCGCGAGCGAGGTCATGAAATCGGGATCGCCGGCATGGGCGGCGGCATCGGCCGCGCTGCGGTCGAGCATGGCGACGGGTCGGGCGGCAGGAACGGGGGCGTCGGACAGCGGCATGGCGGAGCGGGGGAGGTGCGAAACGCGGCGCTGCCAATCTTGCGCCGGCAAACGTTCGATGAGCGAACAGCACGGCCAGCAATCGAACAGGGAAAACCCTTGAAGTTCGATTCCGCCCATGCCGTGTCCGAAATCGGCAAGCGCTTTCAGGGCAGTGGATGCGACAAACGCCCCACGCGGCGCCAGACCGCGACGACCGAAGATCACCAGCGAGACCCCATCCATGAATGCTCCCGTCCGGCTCGATGTCCAGGCCTTCCTGAACCGGCATCGGTTTTCCACCTTCCAGTGGGGCGTGTTCGCGCTCTGCTTCCTCGTCGTGCTGCTCGACGGCTTCGATACCGCCGCCATCGGCTACATCGCGCCCTCGCTCGTGAAGGAATGGGGCGTGTCCAAGCCCCAGCTCGCGCCGGTGCTGAGCGCGGCGCTGTTCGGTCTCGCCGGCGGGGCGCTGTCGGCCGGGCCGCTCGCCGACCGGCTCGGTCGCAAGCTGGTGCTGGTCGGCTCGGTGCTGGTGTTCGGCATCGCCTGCCTCGGCTCGTCGTTTGCCGGCGACCTCACGCAACTGTCGATCGCGCGCTTCCTGACCGGCCTCGGCCTCGGCGCCGCGATGCCCAACGCGGTCACGCTCATGAGCGAGTACTGCCCGGAACAGCGTCGCGCCACGCTCACCAACGCGATGTTCTGCGGCTTTCCGCTCGGCGCGGCCTGCGGCGGCTTTCTCGCGGCCTGGATGATCCCGATCTGGGGCTGGCGCAGCGTGCTGGTGCTCGGCGGCATCGCGCCGCTGGTGCTGGTGGCGCTGATGGTCTTCCTGCTGCCGGAGTCGGTGCGCCACATGGTCGCGCGCGGCGTGGTGGCGGAGCGCATCCGCACGGTGCTGCGCAAGATCTCCGACGAGGCCGGCAATGCAAGCGCCTTCATCCTGAGCGAGAAGGCGCCGGCCACCGACGGCAAGGCCGGCATCGCGCTGGTGCTGTCGCCGGCCTACCGCATCGGCTCGGCGATGCTCTGGCTGACCTACTTCATGGGCCTCGTCATCTTCTATGCGCTCATCAACTGGATGCCGATCCTGTTCAAGGACGCCGGCATCGCGCCGAAGGACGCGACGCTCATCTCGGCGCTGTTTCCGCTCGGCGGCGTGGGCGCGATCCTCACCGGCTGGCTGATGGACCGCTTCAATCCCAACCGCGTGATCGCCGCCTGCTTCGCGCTGACGGCGGTGGCGGTGTGGGCGATCGGCCAGGCGGTGGGCATGGGCAGTGTCGGCCTGCTCGTGGTGGTGGTGTTCGGCGCGGGCGCGCTCATGAACACGGCGCAATCGTCGATGGGTTCGCTCGCGGCGGCCTTCTACCCGACGGCCGGGCGCGCGACCGGCGTGGCCTGGATGCTCGGCATCGGCCGCTTCGGCGGCATCGCGGGTTCCTTCCTCGTGGCCGAGGCCCAGGCCGCGCAACTGAGCCTGCCGGCGACCTTCACGGTGCTGGCCGTGCCAGGCGCGATCGCGATGGTGGCGCTGCTCATCAAGCAGATGCGCCATCCGGATGCCGGCCGGGGCATTCCGGCGGGTGTCGCGGGGCATTGAGCCGGTCGTGAACGGCGTGGCATTCGACCGACACTGGCGCCAAACGCTTGGTGATCGGCCGGAATCGGGCTATAAACGCGCCCTCGCTGTTCCCCGATAGCTCAGTCGGTAGAGCGCCGGACTGTTAATCCGTAGGTCCCTGGTTCGAGCCCAGGTCGGGGAGCCAAGGAACAGCATCGAAAAGCCCCGTGGTCGCAAGCCACGGGGCTTTTTGCTTTGTCCGCCGTTTGCTGCTCGCCGGGATGCCGATGATCCGTTTCGCCACCGATGGCCTGACCTTCCAGCTGCGCGCCGCCGCGCTGCTCGTCAACCGCGACCGGCTGCTACTGCACCGCCTGCGCGGTGACGATTTCTGGACCCTGCCCGGCGGGCGCGTCGAGGCCGGCGAGGACGCCGAGACCGCCCTGCGCCGCGAGCTGCGCGAAGAGCTGGGCGAGACCGTCGGCGCGATGCGGCTCGCGCATGTGGTCGAAGGCTTCTTCCCGACCGAGGCCGACGGGCCATATCACGAACTTGCGATGCACTTTCTGGCGCCGATCGGCGATGACTCGCGGCTCGCGGCGCAGTCGGCGCCGTTCGCGGGCATCGAGGCCGGCAAGCCGCTGGAGTTCGCCTGGTTCGATCTCGATGCGCTCGATGGGTTGAACCTGTTCCCGATGTTCCTGCGGCGTGGCCGCGAGGTGATCGCGGGCGAGGGCGTGCTGCACGTGGTCGAGCGCGCGGGCTGAGCGCGCGCGGCTCGGCCGCGCGAACCGGCCTCAGCCGATCGCCGCCGCGATCGCCATCCCCATCTCCGTCGTGCTCGCGTCGCCGCCCAGATCAGGCGTGCGCGGCCCATCCGCGAGCACCCGCTCGATCGCGCCGACGATGGCGTCGTGCGCGTCGCGCCGGCCGAGGAAGTCGAGCATCAGCGCGCCCGACCAGATCATCGCGACCGGATTGGCGATGTTTCGGCCGTAGATGTCGGGCGCCGAGCCGTGCACCGGCTCGAACAGCGACGGAAACCGGCGTTCCGGATTCAGGTTTGCCGACGGCGCGAGGCCGATGGTGCCGGTGCAGGCCGGCCCGAGGTCGCTCAGGATGTCGCCGAACAGGTTGCTCGCCACCACCACGTCGAAGCGCGTCGGCTGGAGCACGAAGCGCGCGCACAGGATGTCGATGTGCTGCCTGTCGACGGTCACCTCGGGATAGCCGGCGCCGATCGCGTCGGCCCGTCCGTCCCACCACGGCATGCTGATCGCGATGCCGTTGCTCTTGGTCGCGACGGTCAGATGCCGGCGCGCGCGCGATTGCGCGAGGTCGAAGGCGTAGCGCAGCACGCGGTCCGCGCCGTGGCGCGTGAACACGTTCTCCTGGATCACGACCTCGCGCTCGGTGCCCTCGAACATGATCCCGCCGAGCTTCGTGTATTCGCCCTCGGTGTTCTCGCGCACCACGCAGAAGTCGATGTCACCCGCCTTGCGGCCCGCGAGCGGGCAGGGCACGCCGTCGAACAGCCGCACCGGCCGCAGGTTCACGTACTGGTCGAACTCGCGGCGGAACTTCAGCAGCGAGCCCCAGAGCGAGATGTGGTCGGGCACGGTCGCGGGCCAGCCCACGGCGCCGAACAGGATCGCGTCCTTGCCCGCGAGCCTGTCCTTCCAGTCGGCCGGCATCATCTCGCCGTGCGCCAGGTACCAGTCGCAGCTCGCCCACTCGAAATGCTCGTACTCGATCGCGATGCCGAAGCGCGCCGCCGCGGCGTCGAGCGCGCGCAGGCCTTCGGGCATGACTTCGCGGCCGATGCCGTCGCCGGCGATGACGGCGATGCGGAAGGGCTGGCTCATACTTGTCTCCTCGTGCAGTGAAGCCCGCATGCTGGCCGGCGCGGCCGCGCGCGACAATGCGCGTCCCTTCAGCACAGCAATCACGAATCGTGAACAAGGCACCGGGCAACGAGGACCTGCGCGTGTTCGTCACCGTCGCGCGGCTCGCGGGTTTCAGCGCGGCGGCGCAGGCGCTGGGCGTGTCGCCCGCCTATGTCAGCAAGCGCATCGGCCTGCTGGAGCAGCAGCTCGGCGCGCGGCTGTTCAACCGCACGCCGCGCAGCGTGGCGCTCACGGGCCAGGGCGAGCGGGTGCTGCAATCGGCCGAACGCATGCTGGCCGATCTCGACGGCCTGCTGCTCGACCTCGCCACCACGCGCCGCGTGCCGCGCGGCGAGCTGCGCATCAGCACCAGCCTCGGCTTCGGCCGGCATTTCGTCGCGCCGGCACTCGCGCGGCTGACCGACCGCCATCCCCAGCTCACGGTGCGGCTGGAGGTGGTGGATCGCGTGGTGGATGTGGGCGCCGAGGGCTTCGACCTCGATGTGCGCGTGGGCGACGAGATCGCGCCGCATCACGTCGCGCGGCGGCTCGCGGCCAACCGGCGCGTGCTCTGCGCCGCGCCCGGCTATGTCGCGCGCCACGGCCAGCCCGACACGCCGGCGGCGCTCGCTGCACACGCTTGCATCGCGATCCGCGAGCGCGACCTGCCGTTCCGCGAATGGCGGCTGCGCTCGACGGCGGGCGACGATGCGCTCGTGAAGGTGGACGGGCCGCTCGCCACCAACCACGGCGAGATCGCGGTCGGCTGGGCGCTGGACGGGCGCGGCATCGTGCTGCGCTCGCTGTGGGACGTGGCGCCGCTCATCGCCACGGGGGAACTGCTGCACTTGCTGCCCGACTGGACGCAGGAAGCGAACGTGTGGGCGGTGTATCCGGCGCGGCTCGGCAATACCGCCAAGCTGCGCGCCTGCGTGGACTTCCTCGCGTCGGAGTTCGCGCGACTCGACCTGTGCGGGCCGGCCGCGCGCGGGGCCGGACCAGGCTGACGCGCCCGGCGGCCGGACCGGCCTCAGTCCGGCTCGAACAGCGCCGCCAGCATCCGCCGCATGCTGCCCGCGAGCGCCTGGCGGTCCACTTCGGGATGCCGCACCGCGCGCACCGACAGGCCGTCGAACAGCGCGAACATCGCCTCGACGCGCGCATCCACCTCGGCCTGCGGCATGTCGGGGCCGAGCACCGAGCGCATCAGCCCGACGAAGCGGTCGAACATGTGCGCGTCGGCACGGCGCACGAGCGTCGCGATGTGCTCGTTGCGGCCGGCCTCGGCGCACAGCTCCAGTTGCAAGCGGCATTCGTTCAGGTCGAGGCAGCATTCGAGCGCGTGATCGACCTCGGCCAGCATCGTGTCGCGCAGGTTGTCGGCGCTCGCGAAGCGCTCGAACACCTCCTGGAACTCGTCGAGGCCGCGCTCGACGATGGCCGCGACGATGGCGTCCTTGTTCTCGAAGTAGTTGTAGATGTGGCCGGCGCTCATGCCGGCGGCCTTGGAGATCTCGGCGATGCTCGCGGCGTGGAAGCCGTTGCGGCGAAAGCATTCGGCGGCGGCGTCGAGAATCTGGGTGCGGCGCAGCCGGGCGCGGTCGGTATCGGCGTCGGCGGAACTCATGCGCGGTCTCCGGCGGGGGTGAGGCTCATGCTTGTCTCTGATGGGTTGCGGCCTGCGGGCGGCGGATGATGCATCACCGCCCGCGCGGCCCGGTCAGCTCGCGCTGTCGTCGCGCCAGCCGCCGCCCAGCACCTTGTAGAGCGTGACGAGATTGCCCGCGCGCGCCAGTCGTGCCGCGATCAGCGATTGCTGGGCCGCGTACAGCGAGCGCTGGGCGTCGAGCACGCCGAGGTAGTCGGCGCCGCCCTGGCGATAGCGCGCCTCGGTCAGGCGCAGCGCCTCGGCGCTCGCGTCGACGGCGGCCTGGCGCGCCGCCAGTTCGCTGTCGATGGTGGCGCGGCGCGCGAGCGCGTCGGCCACTTCGCGGAAGGCCGACTGGATCGCCTTCTCGTAGCTCGCGACGGCGATGTCGCGGTCGGCCTCGGCGATCTGCACGTTGGCGCGGCGCCGGCCCATGTCGAAGATCGGGAGGTTGACCGATGGCGCGAAGGTCCAGTAGGCGCTGCCGCCCTTGAACAGCCCGCCCAGCTCGGCGCTCGCGGTGCCGTAGTTGGCCGTGAGGCTGATGTTGGGGAAGTAGGCCGCGCGCGCCGCGCCGATGCTGGCGTTGGCGCCCGCCAGCGTGCGCTCGGCCTGGCGCACGTCGGGCCGGCGCACCAGCACGTCGGACGGCAGGCCCGCCGGCAGCTCGGCCAGCTGGGTGACGGTGATGTCGAGATCGGCGGGCAGGGCATCGGCCGGCAGCTCGCCGCCCACCAGCAGCGCGAGCGCGTTGCGGTCCTGGGCGACGAGGGTGCGTGCGTTCTCCACGTCGGCGCGCGCGCCCTCGACGAGGCTGCGGGCCTGCTGCATGTCGAGCGCGCTCGCGGCGCCGAGGCGCAGCTTGTCCTGCGTGAGCCTGAGGCTGGCCTCGCGACTGCGCAGGGTCTCGCTCGCGAGGCGCAGGCTCTCGCCGTCGGCCGCGAGCGTGAGCCAGGCGGTCGAGACTTCGGCCACGAGGCTGATGCGCGCGGCGCGCAGCGCGTCTTCGGTTGCGAGATAGCTCTGCGCGGCCTGTTCGCTCAGGTTGCGCAGCCGGCCCCAGAAGTCGATCTCCCAGGCGCTGATGCCGATGGTCACGCTGTCGGTGCGGCCGACGTAGGCGCGGCCGAGGCGCGACAGGTCGGTCGGCAGGCGCTGGCTGCTCGCGCTGGCGCCAGCGGCGATCTCGGGATAGCGCGCCGCGTCCTGCACGCGGTACTGCGCGCGCGCGCGCTCGATGTTGAGCGCCGAGACGCGCAGGTCGCGGTTGTTGTCGAGCGCGAGGCCCACAACGCGGCGCAGGCGCGCATCGGCGAGGAAGTCGCGCCAGCCGATGTCGGCCGGATCGCGCGCGGCGGCCGGGGCACCGGTCGCGGTGGAGCCGGGCGCGATGGTGGTGGTGCCGTCGCCGCTCGGCACGCCGGGCCATTGCTGCGGCACCGGCGCGGCGGGCTGGTGATAGTCGGGCGCGAGGTTGGCGCAGCCCGCGAGCAGCAGGGCCGCTGCAAGCGCTGTCAGCGCGCCGAGGTTCAGGGTCTTGTGCATGTCAGTGGCCCTCGCTGGTCGCGGCGAGCGCGGTGTTGCCGGCTTCGGCGGTAGTGGCCGCCGGCTTGCCGCCGAACATGCGCCGCACCACCACGAAGAACAGCGGGATGAAGAAGATGCCGAGCAGCGTCGCGGCGAGCATGCCGCCGAGCACGCCGGTGCCGATCGCGTTCTGCGCGCCCGAGCCGGCGCCGTTGGCCAGGGCCAGCGGCAGCACGCCGAGCGCGAAGGCGAGCGAGGTCATGAGGATCGGGCGCAGCCGCTGGCGCACCGCCTTGAGCGTCGCGTCGACGAGACCGAGGCCTTCCTTCTCCATGAGCTCCTTGGCGAACTCGACGATCAGGATCGCGTTCTTGGCCGAAAGGCCGATCGTCGTCAGCAGGCCGACCTGGAAGTACACGTCGTTCGACAGCCCGCGACCCGTCGCCGCGAGCACCGCGCCGAGCAGGCCGAGCGGCACGACGAGCATGACCGCGAACGGGATCGACCAGCTTTCGTACAGCGCCGCGAGGCAGAGGAAGACCACCAGCAGCGAGATCGCGTAGAGCGCCGGCCCTTGCGAGCCCGTCAGCCTTTCCTGGTACGACAGGCCGGTCCAGGCCAGACCCACGCCCGGCGGCAGCTTGGCCGCGATCTCCTCGATCGCCTGCATCGCCACGCCCGAACTCACGCCCGGCGCCGGCATGCCCTGGATGTTGACGGCGGGCAGGCCGTTGTAGCGCTCCAGGCGCGGCGAGCCGTATTCCCAGTGCGAGCTGGCGAAGGCGCTGAACGGCACCATCTGTCCGGCGTTGTTGCGCACGCGCCAGCGGTCGATGTCTTCCGGCACGACGCGGAACGGCGCATCCGCTTGCAGATACACGCGCTTGACGCGGCCGCGGTCGATGAAGTCGTTGACGTAGCTGCTGCCCCAGGCGGTGCTGAGCGTGGTGTTGATGTCGGCCATGCTCAGGCCTAGCGCGCCGGCCTTCGCCGGGTCGATGTCGACGCGGAACTGCGGCTCGTCGTTCTGGCCGTTGGGGCGCACCGCCATCAGGCGCCGGTCCTGCGCGGCCATGCCGAGCAGCATGTTGCGGGCTTCCATCAGCTTGGCGTGGCCGATGCCCGTCTGGTCCTGCAGGTAGACGTCGAAGCCGGTCGCGTTGCCGAGTTCCACCACGGCGGGCGGCGCGAAGGCGAAGGTCATCGCGTCGCGCCATTGCATGAAGGCGCCCATCGCGCGGCCGGCCACGGCGTTCACCGTCAGGTCGGGGCGGTGACGCTGCGACCAGTCCTTCATGTTGACGAAGGCGAGGCCGGTGTTCTGGCCCTGGCCCGCGAACGAGAAGCCGACCACGGTGAACACCGAGTTCACGGCCTCCTTCTCGCCCATGAAGTGCTCTTCCATGCGCTCGATCACGCCCAGCGTGCGTTCCTGCGGCGAGCCCGGCGGCAGCTGGGTCATCGCGAACAGCACGCCCTGGTCTTCATCGGGCAGGAAGGCGGTCGGCAGGCGCAGGAACAGGAAGCCCATGCCGACCACCAGCGCCGCGTACACCACCAGCCAGCGCAGGCCGCGCCTGACGATCGCGCCGACCATGCCGGTATAGCGGCCGGTGGCCGACTCGAACTTGCGGTTGAACCAGCCGAAGAAGCCGCGCTCGGCGTAGTGATGGCCCTTGGCCACGGGCTTGAGCAGCGTCGCGCACAGCGCCGGCGTGAGGATGATGGCCACCGCCACCGACAGCAGCATCGACGCGACGATCGTGATCGAGAACTGGCGGTAGATCACGCCCACCGAGCCGCCGAAGAACGCCATCGGCACGAACACCGCGCTCAGCACGAGGGCGATGCCGACGAGCGCGCCGGTGATCTGGCCCATCGACTTGCGCGTCGCTTCCTTGGGCGAGAGGCCTTCCTCGCTCATCACGCGCTCGACGTTCTCGACCACGACGATCGCGTCGTCCACCAGCAGGCCGATGGCCAGCACCATGCCGAACATCGTCAGCGTGTTGATGCTGAAGCCGAGGCCGAGCATCACCGCGAAGGTGCCGAGCAGCACGACCGGCACCGCGATGGTCGGGATGAGCGTGGCGCGGAAGTTCTGCAGGAACAGGTACATCACGAGGAAGACCAGCACCACCGCTTCCGCAAGCGTCTTCACGACCTCGTGGATCGACACCTGCACGAACGGCGTCGTGTCGTAGGGATAGACCACGCTGAGCCCGGCCGGGAAGTACTGCCCGAGGCGCTCCATCTCGGCGCGCACCGCATGCGCGGTGTCGAGCGCGTTGGCGCCGGTGGCGAGCTTCACGCCCACGCCGGCCGCCGGCTTGCCGTTGTAGCGCGCGATGACGTTGTAGCTCTCGCCGCCGATCTCGACCCGGGCCACGTCCTTCAGCCGCACGGTGGCGCCGGCGGTGCTGGTGCGCAGCACGATGTCGCCGAACTGCTCGGGCGTCTGGAGCCGCGTCTGTGCGGTGATGGTCGCGTTGAGCGCCGTGCCCTTGGGCGAGGGCGCGCCGCCGATCTGGCCGGCCGACACCTGCGCGTTCTGCGCGGTGATGGCGTCGTTCACGTCGGTGACGGTGAGCTTGTAGTTGTCGAGCTTGAGCGGATCGAGCCAGATGCGCATCGAGTACTGCGAGCCGAACTGCTGGATCTCGCCCACGCCCGGCACGCGGCTGAGCGGATCGACCAGGGTCGAGGCCACGTAGTCGCCGATGTCGATGTCGGACAGCGCGCCGTCCTGCGACACGAAGCCGAGCACCATCAGGAAGTTGGTGGTCGACTTCGTCACCTGCACGCCCTGGCGCTGCACTTCCTGCGGCAGCAGCGGCGTGGCCAGTTGCAGCTTGTTCTGCACCTGCACCTGGGCGATGTCGGGGTTGGTGCCGGCGTCGAAGGTGAGGGTGATCTGGGCCTGGCCGGCGCCGTCGCTGGTCGAGCTCATGTAGCGCAGGCCGTCGATGCCCTTCATGCGCTGCTCGATGATCTGGGTGACGGTGTCTTCCAGCGTCTTGGCCGAGGCGCCCGGATAGTTGGCCGTGATGGTTACCGCGGGCGGCGCGATGCTGGGGTATTGCGCGATCGGCAGGCTGCGGATGGCGAGCACGCCGGCCAGCATCAGGATGATGGCCAGCACCCACGCGAAGATGGGCCGGTCGATGAAGAAGCGGGACATGATCGGGCTCCCGTTCTCAGCGCGCGGCGGTCTGCGCGGGCGCGGCTTCGGCCTTGGCCGATCCGGCGTCCTTGCCGGTCGGCGCGGCGTTGCCGCCCTGGGCCTGCGCGGGCGCGGCGCTCATGTCCTGCGCCTGCACGGGCGCGCCCGGCTGCACGTATTGCAGGCCCTCGACGATCACCTTGTCGCCGGCGTTCAGCCCTTTGGCGACGAGCCAGCTGTCGCCCACGGTGCGCGTCACGTCGATGAGCCTCGGCTCGGCCTTGCCCTCGGCGCCCACCACCATCACCTGGGCTTCGCCGCGCGGCGTGCGGCTCACGGCGCGTTGCGGCACGGTGATCGCGGCGCTGCTCGACCCTTGCGGCACGGCGGCGCGCACGTACATGCCCGGCAGCAGTTCGCCCTTCGGGTTCGGGAACACGGCGCGCAGCGTGACCGCGCCCGTCGCCTGATCGACGCTCACCTCGGCGAACTCGAGCTTGCCTTCGAGCGCATAGGCGCTGCCGTCCTCCAGCGTCAGGCGCACGGCGGCCTTGCCGTCGCCCGCGCTCTTGAGCTGGCCCTCGGCCAGCGCGCGGCGCAGCTTGAGCAGCTCGGCGCTCGATTGCGTGATGTCCACATAGATCGGGTCGAGCTGCTGGATGGTCGCGAGCGCCTCGGCCTGGCCGGCCGTCACGAGCGCGCCCGGCGTCGCGGCCGAGCGGCCGATGCGGCCGGTGATGGGCGCGCTCACGCGGGTCCAGTCGAGGTTGATGCGCGCGGTCTGCACGTCGGCGCGGCGGGCGGCCACGTCGGCCTCGGCCTGGGCGAGGGCGGCGTCGCTGTCCTCGACGGTCTGCTTGCTGATCGCGTCGATCTTGCCCAGCTCGCGGTTGCGCTGGGCGGTCAGGCGGGCCGATTCGGCGGTGGCCTCGGCGCGCTTGAGCGCGGCGGCGGCACTGTCGAAGGCGGCCTGATAGCTGCGCGCGTCGATCTGGTAGAGCGGCGCGCCCGCCTTGACCTCGGCGCCTTCCTTGAACAGCCGCTCGCGCAGCAGTCCGCCCACCTGCGGGCGCACTTCGGCGATCTGATAGGCGGCGGTACGGCCCGGCAGCTCGGTGCTCAGCTCGACCGTGCGCGCGGCGACGGTGACGGTGCCAACCGAGGGCGCGGGCGGCGCACCGCCGGGCGCGCCGCCCGCGTGCTGGTCGCCACCCGACTGGCCACAGGCCGCAAGCACGGCCACGACGATCGCAAGCGGGACGAATTTATTGATGGTTGGACTGAGCATGAAGCCCTCGCGCAAGAAAGAAATGAGGTCCGGCATCGGCTGCCGGCATTTTCTGAATGATCGTTCATTCTAGAAAAGAAGCTGCCATGACAGTAATTCCCTCATGCTTCGATTTGTAACCGGATTGGCGCGGATCGCCGACCCGAGCGGCCGAAGCCGCGACGGCGGCCGGGCGGCGGGAGCGGTGGTGGGCTGGCGCTGCGATGGTCGCGGACGCTGCCGCTCAGGGCCAGATCGCGCGCAGCACTTGCGCGAGCCGCGCGCCCGCGAGCGTGAGCTGGGTCTTCTGGATGTCGGTCTTCATGTCCTTGTAGCCGCCGGGCAGGCGGGCGTCCCAGTGGCCGCCTTCGCGTGGAGAGAAGTCGATGTCGCGGTAGGCGCGGCGCGCCTGTGACAGCGATTGCGTGGCCCATTGCGCGGGCCAGTCGTCGATCGGGCCGTCCGATTGCGCCACGCGCCGTGCCGAGGCAAGCCAGCGCGCATCGATCCTGTCGGGGCCGAGCGCGGCGGGGACGTCGTCCCACAGCGCATGCAGGCTCGCGCCTTCGCGGCCGTCGGCGCGCAGGCTGCGGATGGCGTTGCCGCCGGTGGTCTCCATGCGGCGGCGGTCGTACACGTCATTGTCGGGATCGACGCGCTGGCCGGCGTCGTCGAGATAGACGGCGCCGACGTGCAGCGGCTGGTGGATGTCGCCGACGTAATGCGCGAGCAGCAGCAGCGCCTCGCGCCTGCTCTCGAAGCGGAAGGGCGGCGGCGCGAAGCCGCTGCGCAGCATGCGGATCGCGGCGGTCGTGGCGCCGACGATGTCGCTCTCGCGCGTGCCGACGCGGCCGAGCGCCCAGGCGCGGCGCTGGAGCGCGACGTCGGTGTAGTGGTAGCCCTTGTGGCAGATCTCGTCGCCGGGTTCGCGGCGGCAGTTGTCCTCGTTGCGGCGCACGAAATCGACCATCGCGCGTTCGCCGGCATCGCTCTCGAAGATGCGGCAGTCGCGGTAGCGGCCTTCGGTGGCGTAGCGCCAGCCGTAGTCGCCGTCGCGCTCGACGCCCTTGGCGCAATCGGCCCAGGTGGCGGCGTCGCGCAGGCTCAGGCCGCCGAGCAGTCGCTTCACTTCGTCGGCGGCACGGCTGCCGGCGAGCAGCTGGTCGGCGATCGCGCCGACGGTCTGGTGGCCGTCACCGCCCCAGGCGCGGGCATGGGGTGCGTGAAAGGCGAGGGCGGCGGCGAGCAGGGCCAGCGCGGCGAGACGTTGTGCGAGGTTCATGAAGCGGACTGCGGTGAGGCTTGAAGGTGAGGCCCGTGGCGCGCGGCGCGACCGGGACGGCGGCGCTGGCCGGAGCGCGGACGCGAACGGCCCGTCGGCTCGGGGGCGCGAAGCCTGCGCCCGGCGGCCGTGGGCGGGCAATCGCGGTTGCAAACGCGTGGCGGGTGGCGTGGCCGGCGGGCAACGGCGCGCCCGATTGCGCTGCCGGACCGCGCGGATCATGCGCGCGCCTCGCCGCCCATGGCCGGCGACATGCAAGCCGCGCATGAGGAAAGCTTTGCCTTCCGGGTCGCTGTCATGGCAGCTTTCGGGTCCGTCTTCATGCGCCGGCGCGCGCCGGCACCGTCAGGAGCCCGTCTTGAAATACCGAAAACTCGGCCGAACCGGCCTCGACGTCAGCCTGATCTGCCTCGGCACCATGACCTGGGGCGAGCAGAACACCGAGGCCGAGGCGCATGCGCAGATCGGCTACGCGCTCGACAACGGCGTCAACTTCATCGACACCGCCGAGATGTATCCGGTGCCGCCGCGCCCCGAGACACAAGGCCGCACCGAGAGCTACATCGGCTCGTGGATTGCCGCCAACCGGTCGCGCCGCGACAGCTTCGTGCTCGCGACCAAGGCCGCCGGCCCGACGCGTGCGCCGGCCGGCGCCACCAAGGGCCCCGCGCGCCCGTCGCACATCCGCGGCGGCCGCACGAACCTCACGCGAGCCAACCTCGAAGAAGCGCTCAACGACAGCCTCAGGCGCCTGCAGACCGATCACGTCGATCTGTACCAGCTGCACTGGCCCGACCGCAGCACCAACTTCTTTGGCCAGCTCGGCTACACCCATGTGCCCGAGGAAGACACGGTCCCCATCCTCGAAACGCTCGAAGCCCTCGACGGCCTCGTGAAGAGCGGCAAGGTGCGCCATGTCGGCCTGAGCAACGAGACGCCCTGGGGCGTGAGCCAGTTCCTGCTGCATTCGCAGCTTGCCGGGCTGCCGCGCGTCGCGAGCATCCAGAACCCCTACAGCCTGCTGAACCGCAGCTTCGAGGTCGGCCTGGCCGAGATGAGCCTGCGCGAGGACGTGGGCCTGCTCGCCTATTCGCCGCTGGCCTTCGGCGTGCTGAGCGGCAAGTACCTCGGCGGCCAGAAGCCGGCCGGCGCGCGGCTGAGCCTGTTCGACCGCTTCCAGCGCTACAGCTCGGGCAACACCGAAGCCGCCGCCTACGAGTACGTGAAGCTCTTCCGCCAGGCCGGCATCGACCCGGCCCAGGGCGCGCTCGCCTTCGTCAACAGCCGGGGTTTCGTCGCATCGAACATCATCGGCGCGACGACGATGGACCAGCTGCGCGACAACATCGCGAGCGTCGACATCGAACTGCCGCCCGACCTGCTCGCGGCGATCGACGCGATCCACCAGCGCTGGCCCAATCCGGCGCCCTGACGCCGGGTGCGCGCTCGGCCCACCGGGCCGACGCATGTGACGCCGCGCCAGCGTGCGCGACCCGGCGCGGCAGGACTCGGGCGCCGCGCCGGCCGGCGATGCGGATCCCTGGGCGGAACACCCTTCAATTCCGCTCGGGCATGCCGAAGAGCAGGGAGTGCACGGCCCGACGACGCGGGTCGCGCCCACTTCGCCCCCTTGCCCGGAGACAAGCGCATGCCCGCCGCCTCGGCCACCGCCTGGCACGAAACCCACGTCGAATCCCTGCTCGTGCGCGCCTGGTCGATCGCGCACACCGCCTCGGGGCACTGCCTGCTGTCGAACCGCGCCGGCAAGCTCAGGCTGCTGGTGCCACCGAGCTTCGAGGGCGCGCTGGACGAGATGCGCACCGGCCGCAGCGTCACGATCGAGCCGAGCGCCGAGACGCCCGACGCGATGGTCGAGATCGTGTTCGAGGACGGCAGCGAGACGCCCTTCGCCATCGCCCAGCCGCGCTGCCTCATCGACGGCACGCTCGGCCGCGCGCTGTTCGTGCCCTTCACCGTCTGGACCACCGCCGGCAAGCAGATGACGCTGCGCGCCGACGTGCTGCTCTGAACCTCCGCCGCCGCCCGCTTGGTGACAATCCCGAAGCGGCCGCCGCGATCGGCGACCATGTCCGCATCGAATGGGACCCGGCACGCGCCCGGGTCCATGCCGCGGCCTGAGGCCAGGCGCGCGGCAGACGGGACGGGGCAGGGCGCCGCGCCGCATGCGGGCGCCGCCGCCGGCCCGGCCGCGTCCGGCCTGCAACCGCTTTCACAGTCCAGTCCATGACCACCACTTCGCTCACGCTTTCCGATCCCTCGCTGCTGCGCGAGGCCTGTTTCATCGACGGTGAATGGATCACCGGCGCCGACACGCTCGACGTGATCGACCCCGCGCGCGGCACGCTCGTCGCCCGCGTGCCCAGGCTCGGCGCGGCCGAGACCGAGGCCGCCGTCATCGCCGCAGAACGCGCGCTGCCCGCCTGGCGCGCGCTCACCGCCGACGAGCGCTCGCGCCTGCTCATGAAGCTGCACGACCTGCTCATCGACAACGTCGAAGACCTCGCTCGCCTGCTCACCGCCGAGCAGGGCAAGCCGCTGGCCGAGTCGCGCGGCGAGATCCGCTACGGCGCCGGCTACCTGCGCTGGTTCGCCGAGGAGGCCCGCCGCATCTACGGCGAAACCATCCCCGCCCACGCGGCCGACAAGCGCCTCATCGCCATCCGGCAGCCGGTGGGCGTGGTGGGCGCGATCACGCCCTGGAACTTCCCCAACGCGATGATCGCCCGCAAGCTCGCGCCGGCGCTCGCGGCCGGCTGCACGATGGTGCTCAAGCCGGCCGAACTCACGCCGCTGTCGGCCTTCGCGCTGGCCGAGCTGGCGCGCCGCGCCGGCATTCCGCGCGGCGTGTTCAACGTGCTGACGGGCGACGCGGCCGCGATCGGCGGCGTGCTCACGAAGCATCCGGCGGTGCGCAAGATCACCTTCACCGGCTCGACCGCCGTGGGCAAGCTGCTGCTCGCCCAGGCCGCCGACACGGTCAAGAAGGTGAGCATGGAACTCGGCGGCCACGCGCCCTTCATCGTGTTCGACGACGCCGATCTCGATGCCGCCGTCGAGGGCGCGGTCGCCGCCAAGTACCGCAACTCGGGCCAGACCTGCGTCTGCGCCAACCGCTTCATCGTGCAGGCCGGCATCCACGACGCCTTCGTCGAGAAGCTCGGCGCGCGCGCCGCCGCGCTCAAGGTCGGCCCCGGCGATGCCGAGGGCACGGTGCAGGGGCCGCTCATCGACGCGCGCGCCGTCGCCAAGGTCGAGTCGCACGTCGCCGACGCGATCGGGCAAGGCGCGCGCGTGGTGACGGGCGGCAGGCGCCACGAGGCCGGCGCCAACTTCTACGCGCCGACGGTGCTGGCCGGCGTCACGCCCGCGATGCGCATCGCGCGCGAGGAAACCTTCGGGCCGGTGGCGCCGGTGTTCCGCTTCGAGACCGAGGCCGAGGCGCTCGCGCTCGCCAACGCCAGCGAGAGCGGCCTCGCGGGCTACTTCTTCACGCGCGACATCGGCCGCGCCTTCCGCGTGGCCGAGGCGATGGAGGTGGGCATGGTCGGCATCAACACCGGCCTCATCTCGACCGAGGTCGCGCCCTTCGGCGGCGTGAAGCAGTCGGGCCTCGGGCGCGAGGGCGGCCGCGCCGGCATCGAGGACTACCTGGAAATCAAGTACCTGTGCTTCGGCGGCATCTGACGCCCGCACGGCGGGAAGCCGGACCTGATGGCCCGGACGCTGGGCTATCCTCCGCGCCGTTGGTGCTCCGCGGTCCGTTCGTGACCGCGAGTTAAACGGGAAGAAGGACGGTCGGCGCCATGCCGGCCCAACCTCGCTGCCCCCGCAACGGTAGGCAAACAGGCATCCGCCTGACGCCCATCCAACGCCACTGCCGGCCTCGCGCCGGTGGGAAGGCGATGGGCGTGTTTGCCAGCCCGGATACCGGCCAACAAGGCGACACGCCCGCGCGGCGTGCCATTGGCCCATGCACTGTCGGGGAAGGCGGTGAGGGCAGTCCGTTGTTCCGGTTCCATTTCATGCCAGTCCATTCCGGGCGCGTCATCGCGTCCTTGCCGGCGCTGTTCGCGCTGACCTCCGTCACGTCCGTCCACGCCCAACCCATCCGTCTCGACGACATCGTCGTCACCGCCCAGCGCAGCGAGCAGCCCGCCGCCGAGACGCTGGCCGACATCACCGTCATCGACCGCGAGCGCATCGAGCAGGCGGGCGCCACCGGCGTCGCCGACCTGCTCGCGCGCTCGCCCGGCATCGAGCTGGCCCGCAACGGCGGGCCGACCGCGACCACCAGCCTGTACGTGCGCGGCGCCGACAGCCGCTTCACCGCCGTGTACGTGGACGGCGTGCGCGTCGATTCGCAATCGACCGGCGGCGCGGCCTGGGAAGCGATCCCGCTGTCGCGCATCGAGCGCATCGAGATCCTGCGCGGCCCGGCCGCCGCCGTGTACGGCTCCGACGCCATCGCCGGCGTGATCCAGATCTTCACGCGCAAGGGCGAGGGCGCCTTCGCGCCGGTGCTGTCGGCCGGCGTCGGCAGCCAGCGCACCGGCCGCGTCGAGGCGAGCGCCAGCCAGGGCGGCGAGCTGGTGGACTGGGCCGCCGGCATCAGCCGCGAGATCAGCGACGGCTTCAACGCGCGCCGCCTGGCCAGCGCCAACCCCGACGACGACGGCTACCGCCGCAGCTCGGCCAATGCGCGCGTCGGCCTCAGGCCCGTAGCCGGCCAGCGCCTCGACGCCACGCTGCTGTGGACCTCGCTCGACAGCCAGTACGACGGCTCGCGCAGCGCCGACGACCACAGCCGGCATCACCTGCTCACCACCGGCCTGGCCTGGAGCGCCGAGCTGTCGCCCGACTGGACGCTGCGCGCCAACGCCGGCGAGAGCCACACCCGCTACGAGACCCGCCCGTCGCCCTACTTCACCGACACGCGGCTGCGCAACTACCTGCTCGACAGCGAATGGCGCACCGGCCCGGCGCGGCTGCGCCTCGGCGCCGAACGGCGCGAGGACCGGCTCGACAACACCAGCGTCGCCGGCGGTCGGGGCGAGCGCAGCCAGAACGCGGTGCTCGCGGGCGCCGGCCTCGAACTCGGCGCCCACGCCCTCCAGGCGAATGCGCGCGTGGACGACGACAGCGAGTTCGGCGGCAAGACCAACGGCAGCCTCGCCTGGGGCTGGAAGCTCGCGCCCGCCTGGCGCCTGAGCGCCTCCTTCGGCACCGCCTTCCGCGCGCCGACGCTCTACCAGCGCTACAGCCAGTACGGCGTCGCCACGCTCGACCCCGAGACCAGCCGCAACCTCGAATTCGGCCTGCGCATGCTCGACGGCGCGGATCAGGCCGGCGTGGTGGTCTACCGCAACCGCGTGACCAACCTCATCAACTTCGGCGCCGCCGGCCCCTGCGCGTCGAGCTTCGGCTGCTACGGCAACACCGGCCATGCCGAGATGGAAGGCGCGACCTTCAGCGGCGCGACGCGGCTCGGCGCGATCGACCTCGCCGGCTCGCTCGACTGGCAGCTGCCGCGCGATACCGACAGCGGCCGGCTGCTCGCGCGCCGCTCGCGCCTGCACGGCAACGTCACCGCCGACACCCGCGTCGCCGACTGGACGCTCGGCGCCAGCCTGCAAGCCAGCGGCCGGCGCTGGGACAACGCCGCCAACACCCAGGCGCTCGGCGGCTATGCGTTGCTCGGCGTGCATGCCTCGCGCCGCATCGCGCGCGACTGGACCGTGCTCGCGCGCGTCGACAACCTCGCCGACCGCGACTACGAGACCGCGCGCACCTACGCCAACCCGGGCCGCACCGCCTGGCTCAACCTCACCTGGGCGCCGCGCTGAAAGGAGCCTGAGCATGTCCGTCACCCGCTGCCCAGCGTTGCTGGTCGCCGCGCCGGCGTCCGGCCAGGGCAAGACCACCGTCGTCTCGGCGCTCGCGCGGCTGCATGCGCGCGCGGGCCGGCGGGTGAGCGTGTTCAAGGTCGGGCCGGACTTCATCGATCCGGCCTGGCATGAACTGGCCAGCGGCCGGCCGGTCGAGCAGCTCGACCTGTGGATCAACGGCGAGGCCGATTGCGCCGCCCGCCTGCACGCGGCCGCCGCGCGCAGCGACCTCATCCTCGTCGAGGGCGTGATGGGTCTGTTCGACGGCCAGCCCTCGGCCGCCGACCTGGCCCAGCGCTTCGGCCTGCCGGTGCTGGCCGTCATCGACGCCGGCGCGATGGCGGGCAGCTTCGGCGCGCTCGCCTTCGGCCTGCGCCATTACCGGCCGGGCCTGCGCTGGGCCGGCGTGCTGGCCAACCGCACCGCCGGCGCCGGCCATGCCGACATGCTGCGCGACAGCCTCAACGACATCGACGACTGGCTCGGCGCGCTGCCGCGCAGCCCGGCCTGGACGCTGCCCGAACGCCATCTCGGCCTCACGCTCGCGGGCGAGCTGGGCGACGCGCTGGCGCGCATCGACGCCGCCGCCGACGCGCTGGCCACGACGCCGCTCGGCCGGCTCGACAGCGCCGCGCTCGCGCGCCGCTTCGACACCGGCTTCGCCGCGCCGCCGCCGGCCGCGCCGGTGCCGCCGCTGCTCGCGGGCCGGCGCATCGCGGTCGCGCGCGACGCGGCCTTCTGCTTCATCTACCCGTCCAACCTCGCCACGCTCGCGGCGCTCGGTGCCCAGGTCGAATTCTTCTCGCCGCTGGCCGACACGCGCCTGCCGGCCTGCGATGCCGTCTGGCTGCCCGGCGGCTATCCCGAGCTGCACGCGGGCCGGCTCGCGGCCAACCGCCCTTTGCGCGACGCGCTCGCGGCGCGGATCGCGGCCGGCATGCCGGTGTGGGCCGAGTGCGGCGGCCTCATGCTGCTGGCCGACACCCTCAGCCTCGCCGACGGCGACGAATACCGCCTCTGGGGCCTGCTGCCGGGCGCCGTGGCGATGCAGCGGCGTCTGGCCGGTCTCGGCCCGCAGCGCCTGCGGCTCGACGGTCACGAGCTGCGCGGCCACAGCTTCCACTACGCCGCCTGCGTCAGCCGCGCCGAGGTCATCGCGCACAGCGAGCCGGCCGGGCGCGGGCATGGCGAGGCGGTGTACCGCCACGGCCCGGTGCTCGCGAGCTTCTTCCATCCGCGCTTCGCGTCCTCGCCCGAGGCGACGGCGCGGCTGTTCCTGCCGCGCGGAAACGCAGGCGCGCATGCGGCCGGTGCCATCGCGGGCATCGGCGCGGCGCCCGCCGCCGCCTTGCCCGGGAGCGCCGCATGACCGCGCCCGCCGGTCTTGCCCGGCGCGAACTCATCCTCGGCGGACAGCGCAGCGGCAAGTCGCGCCGCGCCGAACTGCTCGCCGCGCACTGGCTCGCGGCCGCACCGGGCCGGCGCGCGCTGCTGCTCGCCACCGCCACGCCGCATGACGCCGAGATGCGCGCCCGCATCGAGCGCCACCGCGCCGACCGCGCGCTGCGCCTGCCCGGCATGACCACGCTCGAAGTGCCGCTCGCACTCGGCGCCGCGCTCGACGCCGCGAGCACGCCCGACAGCCTCGTCGTCATCGACTGCCTCACGCTCTGGCTCACCAACCTGCTCATGCCCGCGAGCGGCGAGAGCCACGCGCCCGAGCCGGAACAGGCCGCGCTGCTCGCCGCGCTCGACCGCGCGCGCGGGCCGGTGGTGCTGGTCGGCAACGAGATCGGCCTCGGCGTCATCCCGCTCGGGCGCGAGGTGCGCGCCTTCGTCGATGCGCTCGGCCAGATCAACCAGCGCGTCGCCGCCGTCTGCGAGCGTGTCACGCTCATGGCGGCGGGATTGCCGCTCACCCTCAAGGAAGACTCCGCATGACGCGCCCGCTGCTGCTCGCGCTGCTGCTGCTGACCGGCCTCGCGCCGGCCGCCGCCACGCCCATCCGCCTCGACGACGACGCCGGCACCACCGTCGAGCTGCCGGCCGCGCCGGCGCGTGTCGTGAGTCTGCTGCCCTCGCTCACCGAGACCGTCTGCGCCCTCGGCCAGTGCGCCCGGCTCGTGGGCGTGGACCGCTACTCGACCTGGCCCGAGAGCATCGCCGGCCTGCCACGCCTCGGCGGCGGCCTCGATCCCAACATCGAGGCGATCACCGCGCTGCGGCCCGACCTCGTGCTGGTGGCGACCTCGTCGCGCGCGAGCGAGCGGCTGCGCGCCCTCGGCCTGCGCGTGCTGGCGCTCGAGCCGCGCAGCCAGGCCGACGTGCACCGCGTGATCGGCAAGCTCGCGCTGGCGCTCGGCCTGCCGGCCGCCGACGGCGAGCGCCTGTGGCAGCACATCGAGACCGACATCGACGCGATCGCGGCCACGCTGCCGGCCGCCGTGCGCGGCACCCGCGTGTACTTCGAGGTGAACCGCGCGCCGTATGCGGCGGGCGCCTCGTCCTTCATCGGCGAGACGCTGGCGCGGCTCGGCGCGCTCAACATCGTGCCGGCCGGGCTCGGGCCGTTTCCCAAGCTCAATCCCGAATACGTGGTGCGCGCCGACCCGGCGCTCATCATGGTGGGCGACCGCAACTACACCGGCATGGACGAGCGGCCGGGCTGGAGCGGCATCCGCGCGATCCGCGAGCGGCGCGTGTGCGTGTTCGCGCCCGAGCAGTCGGAGGTGCTCGTGCATCCCGGCCCGCGCATGCCCGAGGCGGCGCGGATCATGGCCGACTGCCTCGTGGCGAAGGGGCAGGGCCTGCCCGCCGCCGTCAGCGCACCGGCCGCCGTCACGCCCGTCGCCGTGCCCGCCACGAGGTCGGCCGCGCCCGCCGTGCCCGCCACCGCCAAGGCCCGTCCGTGACGCCACCGCCCTCGGCCCGCGACCGCCGCGCGCGCCTGCTAGGCGCGGGTGGCCTGCTGCTCGGACTGGCGCTGCTGCTGCTCGGCGCGAGCACCGGCAGCACCGGCATCGACGCGGTCTGGCAGGCGCTCGACGACGAGTTCGCGCGCCGCATCGTGCTCGACATCCGGCTGCCGCGCTCGCTCGGGAGCTGGCTCGCGGGCGCGCTGCTGGCGCTCGCGGGCGGCATCGCGCAGGGGCTGTTCCGCAATCCGCTGGCCGACCCCTATCTGCTCGGCAGCGCCTCGGGCGCGTCGCTGGGCGTGGCGGGCTGGCTGATGCTGTTCGGCGGCTCGCCGGCCACCTTGCAATGGCTTGCAAGGCTGGGCCTGACCGGCGCCGCCTTCGCGGGCGCGACCGCCGGCGTGCTGCTCACGCTGGTGCTCGCGGGCGGCGTGCGACACCGGCTGCGGCTGCTGCTGGCGGGCGTGATCGTCGGCATGGTGCTCGGCTCGGCGTCGTCGCTGATCGCGCTGCTCACGCCCGAGATCCTCCAGGCGATGCAGGCCTTCATGCTCGGCTCGACCGGCTTCATCGGCTGGGCCGGCTGCGGCGTGATGGCCGGCGGCCTCGCGCTCTGCCTCGCGGTCGCGCTGCTGCTCGCGCGCATGCTCGACGCGCTGGCGCTGGGCGAGACCACGGCGCTCAGCCTCGGCCTGCCGCTCGGCGCGATGCGCGCGGCGCTGATCGGCGCGCTCGCGCTCGCCACCGGCTGCGCCGTCGCCCAGACCGGGCTGGTCGCCTTCGTCGGGCTGGTTGCGCCGCATCTGGTGCGCGCGCGCATCCGCACCACGCACGGGCCGATGCTGCTGCTGTCGGCCATCACCGGCGGCGCGCTGCTGCTCGCGGCCGACCTGTTCGCGCGCTGGATCATCCGGCCGCAGGAACTGCCGGTGGGCAGCGTGACCGCCGTGATCGGCGGCGGCTACCTGCTCTGGCTCATGCATCGCGGCCGGGGGCTGGACGAATGAACCACGCCGCCCGTCCCGTGCTCGCCGCCATGAAGGCGCTTGCCGCCGACGGCGTGCCGGCGCTCGCGGCGCGCGGCCTCGCCGCCGACCTCGGCGGCCGGCCGGTGCTGCACGGCATCGACCTCGACCTGCCCGCCGGCGCCTGGACCGCCATCGTCGGCCCCAACGGCGCCGGCAAGAGCACGCTGCTGCGCGCGCTCGCCGGCCTGCTGCCGCATCGCGGCGAGCTGAGCCTGCTCGGCCGCCCGCTCGCCGCCATCCACCGCCGCGAGCGCGCGCGCCGGCTCGCCTGGCTCGGCCAGAACGAGGCCGTCGCGCCCGATCTGAGCGTGCTCGACGTGGCGCTGCTCGGCCGCCTGCCGCACCAGTCCTGGCTGGCTCAGCCCGGCCCGGCCGACCATGCCGCCGCCGAGCGCGCGCTGCGCGCCACCCAGGCCTGGGACTGGCGCGACCGGCGGCTCGGCCAGCTCTCGGGCGGCGAGCGCCAGCGCGTGCTGCTGGCGCGCGCGCTCGCGGTCGAGGCCGACGTGCTGCTCATGGACGAACCGCTCGCCAACCTCGACCCGCCGCACCAGGCCGACTGGCTGCGCCTCGTGCGCGAGCTGGCCGGCGCCGGCCGCGGCGTCGTGAGCGTGCTGCACGAGGTCGGCTTCGCGCTCCAGGCCGACTGGCTGGTGGTGCTGGCCGACGGCCGCGTCGCGCATCGCGGCGCCTGCGCCGACCCGGCCACCCACCGCGCGCTCGAAGCCGTGTTCGAGCACCGCATCGCGATCCGCGAGATCGACGGCTGGCGCGTCGCGCTGCCGCTGCCCTGACAACGCCCGCAATCCTCCGGAGGCCCCACCATGCAGATCGAGACACCGCCCACCGAGAAGCCCTACGACCGCGCCACCGGCGACCGCCGCGGCCTCGTCATCGTCAACACCGGCGACGGCAAGGGCAAGAGCACCGCCGCCTTCGGCCTCGCGCTGCGCGCCTTCGGACGCAGCAAGGCCGTGAAGGTGTGGCAGTTCATGAAGGTGCCGAGCGCGCGCTTCGGCGAGCACCGCATGTTCGAGCGCATCGGCCTGCCGGTCGAAGGCCTCGGCGACGGCTTCAGCTGGAAGAGCCAGGACCTGGAGCATTCGGCGCAACTCGCGCGCGAAGGCTGGGCGCGCGCCAGGGAAAGCATCCTCGGCGGCGAGCTGTTCCTCGTCGTGCTGGACGAGATCACCTATCCGCTCATCTACGGCTGGATCGCGCTCGACGATGTGCTCGACACGCTGCGCCGCCGCCCGGCCGGCGTCACGGTCTGCCTCACCGGCCGGCGCTGCCCGCCCGAGATCGTCGCGCTGGCCGACACCGTGACCGAGATGACCAAGATCAAGCACGCCTTCGACGCCGGCATCCCGGCCCAGCGCGGCATCGAGGACTGAGCTTCGTGCAAGCGATTGCAGTGCTGGCCCTGCCGCTCGCGCTCTGGCTCGACCGCGTCGCGGGCGAACCGCCGGCGCGGCTGCATCCGGTGGTGGCGATGGGGCGCTGGCTGGCGCTGGCCGGGCCGCGCGTGGCGCCGCCGGCCGGGCAGGGCGCGGGCGGGCGCTGGCGCATCGCGGCCGGCGGCCTGGCCTGGGGCGCGGGCGCGCTGGCCTTCGGCCTCGCGGCCTGGGGCGCGCAGCGCTGGCTCGCCACGCTGCCGGTCTGGCTCGCGCTGCCGCTGCTGGTGCTGCTGCTCAAGCCGATGTTCGCGTGGCGGATGCTGGCCGACGAGGTGAGGGCGGTGGAGAACGCGCTCGCCCAATCGCTCGACGCCGGGCGCGCGCGGCTGGCGTGGCTCGTGAGCCGCGACGTGGCCGCGCTCGACGCGGCCGGCGTGCGCGAATCGGCGATCGAGACCCTCGCCGAGAACCTCAACGATTCGGTGGTCGCGCCGCTGTTCTGGTTTGCCGTCGCGGGGCTGCCGGGCGCGGTCGTCTATCGCTACGCGAACACGGCCGATGCGATGTGGGGCTATCGCGGCGAACGCGGCGGGCGCGACTGGACCCGCGCCGGGCGCGTGGCGGCGCGCGTGGACGATGCGCTGTCCTGGCTGCCGGCGCGGCTCACGGCGCTGCTGCTGTGGCTCGCGGCGGGCCTGGCTCGCTGCCGCAGGGCGGCGCGGCCGATGCGCCGGCCGCCGCGCGCGGCTTCGGCGTGGCGCTCGCGGCCGAGGCGGCGCGCACGCCGTCGCCCAACGGCGGCTGGCCGATGGGCGCGATGGCGCTGCTGCTCGGCCTGCGGCTGCGCAAGCCCGGCGGCTACACGCTCAACGCGGCCGGACGCGCGCCGCTCGGCGCCGACACGCTGCGCGCGCTGCTGCTGGCGGGCCGGGCGCGGCGTCTGCTGGCCTGGTGGCTGCCGGCGCTGACAGCGCTTGCAACGCTGGCCGGCGGAGGCGTGCCATGACGCCGCCCGACCCGCGCCGCGCCGCCGCGCGGCCGGACAGCGCGACCTTCGCCGCCACGCCGCCGCCGGCGCGCATCCACGGCGGCCCCGACGCGCTCGGCCCGCTGCCGCACGACTTCTCGACCAACGCCAATGCCTGCGGCCCCTGTCCGGCCGCGCTCGCCGCGCTGCGCCGCGCCGACTTCACGCGCTACCCCGACCCGGCCGGCACCGCGTCGCGCGCCGCGCTTGCCGCCCTGCACGGCGTCGCGGCGGAACGCATCGTCATCGCCGCGAGCGCGAGCGAATTCATCCAGCGCCTGAGTGGCCTCGTCGCGCGCCGGCGCGGCGCGGCGTGGTGGCCGCGCCATGCCTACGGCGACTACGCCCACGCGGCGCGCGCCCACGGCCTCGCGCGCGCCAACAGGCCGGCCGAGGCCGCGCTCGCCTGGGTCTGCGAGCCGTCGAGCCCGCTCGGCCAGCCCGAACCGGAACTCGCCGCGCTGGCCGCGAGCGCCGGCCCGGCGCGCATCGACATGCTCGATCGCGCCTATGCGCCGCTGCGGCTCGACGGGCTGCAAGGGCTTGCAGCCGCGGCGTTGCCGGGCGCCTGGCAGCTCTGGTCGCCGAACAAGGCGCTCGGCCTGACCGGCGTGCGCGCCGCCTATGCGATCGCGCCGCCCGGCGCCGACGCGCTCGTCGCCGAACTCGACGCGCTCGCGCCGTCCTGGCCGCTCGGCGCCGACGGCGTCGCCATGCTCGCCGCCTGGGCCACGCCGGCCGCGCAGGCATGGCTGGCCGCCAGCCGCGTCACGCTCGCCGCCTGGAAGGCGCGCCAGCAGGCGCTGTGCGCCGACCTCGGCTGGAGCTTGCTGCCGAGCCTCGCCAACTTCTTCTGCGCGGTTCCCGACCGTCCGGCTGACGCCGCCGCGCTGCGCGCCGCCGGCATACGCGTGCGCGACACCGCGTCCTTCGGCCTGCCGGGCGCGCTGCGGCTCGGCGTGCTCGCGCCCGCGTCGCAGGACGCGCTCGCCGTCGCCTGGCGGCGCATGGGCCACGCGGTGCTCGCGCCGGCGCGCCGCGCGCAAGGCGATCTCCCGGCGGGCGAGCTTTCTTCGCCCGCGCCCGACCTCACTCCCGGAACCCCCTGACGATGACCGCCCGATGCGTGATGGTGCTCGGCACCACCAGCGGCGCCGGCAAGAGCTGGCTCGCCACCGCGCTATGCCGCCATTACGCGCGGCGCGGCCTGAGCGTCGCGCCGTTCAAGGCGCAGAACATGAGCAACAACGCCCGCGTCGTCGCCGGCCCCGGCGGCGCCGAGGGCGAGATCGGCTCGGCCCAGTACTTCCAGGCGCTCGCCGCGCGCGCCGAGCCGGACGTGCGCATGAACCCGCTGCTGCTCAAGCCCGAGGCCGACACGCGCAGCCAGGTGGTGCTGCTCGGCCGCGCGAGCGCCGAGCTGTCGGCGCTGCCCTGGCGCGGTCGCTCCGAGCTCGTGTGGCCAGCGATCGCCGCCGCCTTCGACGAACTGCGCGCCGCGCATGACGTGATCGTCATCGAGGGCGCCGGCTCGCCGGCCGAGATCAACCTGATGGCGAGCGACATCGTCAACCTGCGCGTCGCCCGCCATGCCGACGCGCGCTGCCTGCTCGTCACCGACATCGACCGGGGCGGCGCCTTCGCCCATCTGTACGGCACCTGGGCGCTGCTGCCCGAGGCCGACCGCGCGCGCATCGCCGGCTTTGTGCTCAACCGCTTCCGGGGCGACGCCGGCCTGCTCGCGCCCGCGCCCGAGCAGTTGCGCGCGCTCACCGGCATCCCGGTGGTGGCGACGCTGCCGATGTGGCGCGAACACGGCCTGCCCGAGGAGGACGGCGTCTTCGACGACCGCACGCACGCGGCCGGCGCGGTGACGCTCACGGTGGCCGTCATTGCCTGGCCGCGCATCAGCAACCTCGACGAGTTCCAGCCGCTGCGCAACGTGCCGGGCCTGCGCCTCGTGTGGGCGCGCAGCCCGGCCGAGCTGGCCGGCGCCGACTGGATCGTGCTGCCCGGCTCCAAGGCCAGCGCCGCCGATCTCGCGTGGATGCGCGCGCGCGGACTCGACGCCGCCGTCGCGCGTCACGCGGCGGACGGCGGCGCGGTGCTCGGCATCTGCGGCGGGCTCCAGATGCTCGGCGACTGGCTGCACGACCCGCACGGCGTGGATGGCGCGCCGGGCGTCAACGCGGGCGCGGCGGCCGTGGGCGAGGGCGGCGCGGGCAGCAACGCGCCCGTCGCCGGCCTCGGCCTGCTGCCGCTCGCCACCACCTTCGCGCGCGACAAGACCGTGCGCCGCAGCCGGCTGCGCCTCGACGGCATCGCGCCCGGGCCCTGGGCCGCGCTCGACGGCATCGAGGCCGGCGGCTACGAGATCCACCACGGCGTCACGCGCGCCACCGGCGCCGGCCCGCGCGAGATCGCGCCCGGCCTCGCCTGGCAGAACGCCGCCGGCAACGTGCTCGGCTGCTATCTGCACGGCCTGTTCGAGGACGCCGCCGTGCTCGCCGCATTGTTCGGCGCCCGCGCCCGCGCGCCCGACGCCGTGTTCGACGGCCTCGCCGATTTCGTCGAGCGCCATGCCACGCCCGGCCTGCTCGACGCGCTCATCGGCGCCTGAGCCGGGCCTGCGCGCCGCCGTCCCGCCAGCCCGTTCCGGCCACGCCAGGACCGCCCCCTCCGACACCGCCCCCATCTCCGCCCGCCATGACCGTGCCCTACAACCCGCCCGCCGTTCCCGACCTGCACAGCCCGGCGCTCGCCGCCGCGCTCCAGCACCGGCTCGACCACCTCACCAAGCCGCTCGGCGCGCTCGGCCGCATCGAGTCGCTCGCGCTGCGGCTCGGTCTCATCCTCGGCGGCACCGCGCCCCGGCTCGACGCGCCGCAGCTGGTCGTGTTCGCCGCCGACCACGGTCTCGCGGCGCGCGGCGTCTCGGCCTATCCGGCCGACGTGACCTGGCAGATGGTCGAGAACTTCCTCGCCGGCGGCGCGGCCGTGAGCGTGCTCGCGCGCCAGCATGGCCTCGCGCTGACGGTCGTGGACTGCGGCGTGTGCCACGACTTCGCGCCGCGCCCCGGCCTGGTCGTGCGCAAGCCCGCGCGCGGCACGGCCGACGCCCTCGACGCGCCCGCGATGACGCCGGAGCAATGCGCCGCCGCCCTCGCCAACGGCGCCGAGCTGCTGCGTGGCCTGCCCGGCAACGCGCTGCTGCTCGGTGAAATGGGCATCGGCAACACCTCTTCGGCCGCGCTGCTGCTCGCGCGCCTCGCCGGCCACGACATCGCCGCCTGCACCGGCGCCGGCACCGGCCTCGACGCCGACGGCATCGCGCGCAAGACCGCCGTGCTGCGCGCCGTGCTCGAACGCCATGCCGGCGCCACCGCGCCGCTGGCCGCGCTCGCCGCCCTCGGCGGGCTGGAGATCGCCACCATGACCGGCGCCGTGCTCCAGGCCGCAGCCGAGCGCCGCGTCATCGTCGTGGACGGCTTCATCGCCTGCGCGGCGGTGCTGGTGGCGGCGCGGCTCGCGCCGGCCGTGACCCAGCGCTGCGTCTTCGCGCACCGCTCGGGCGAGCGCGGACACGGCCTCATGCTCGACGCGCTCGGCGCAGAGCCGCTGCTCGACCTCGGCCTGCGTCTCGGCGAAGGCTCGGGCGCGGCGCTCGCGTGGCCGCTGCTCGTGTCGGCCTGCGCGCTGCTCGACGGCATGGCGAGCTTCGCGCAAGCCGGCGTGGCGACGGCGGGCTGAGCCGTGGCATCGCATCGCGCTCCACGCGTCGTTCCGGGCACCGCGCGATGAACCCGCTGCGCCGCTACCTGCTCGCGCTGCAATTCTTCACGCGCATTCCGGTCACGGGCCGGCTCGCGGCCTGGGTCGGCTTCAGCCCGCAGCTGCTGCGTGACAGCGCCGCGCACTTTCCGGGCGTGGGCTGGCTGGTGGGCGGGCTGACCGGCGCGGCGCTGTGGACGCTGCTCGCGCTGCTGCCCGACCGGCCCGCCGCGCCGCTGGTGGCCGCCGCGCTCGCCACGCTGCTCGGCGTGATGCTCACCGGCGCCTTCCATGAGGATGGCCTCGCCGATCTGGCCGACGGCCTCGGCGGCAGCGCCGACCGCGAGCGGGCGCTGGACATCATGAAGGACTCGCGCATCGGCAGCTTCGGCGCGATCGCGCTGGTGCTGGCGCTGCTGCTGCGCTGCGGCCAGCTCGCGCTGCTGGCCCAGATCGATGCGCGGCTCGCGGCGCTCGGCCTGTTCGCGGCCCAGGTGCTGTCGCGCGGGCTGCCGCTGGTGCTCATCCGCGTGCTGCCGCATGTGGGCGACACGGCGCGCAGCAAGTCCAAGCCGCTGGCCGACCGCATCGGCGGCGCGGCGCTCGCCGTGGGCGCGCTGTGGAGCGCGGCGGCGCTGCTGCTCGCGGCCGGCATGGCGCAAGCGTTTGCAGCGCCGGTCGGCGCGGGCGGCTGGCTCGCGGCCTGCGCGGGCGCGCTGCTCGGCCTGGGCTGGATGTGGCGGCTGCTCGCGCGCCGACTGCAAGGCTTTACCGGCGATGCGCTGGGCGCGACCCAGCAGGTCTGCGAGCAGGGCTTCCTGCTCGGGCTGCTGCTGGCGGCGTGATGGCGACGGCCCGCCCGCTCCGGCGCCGTGGCGCCATCTCCCACGCCCGCCGTCCGCGCGCGGCGGTGCCGGCATGAAGCTCCTGCTCGCGCGCCACGCCCGCCCGATCGGCGCCGACGGCCTGTGCTACGGCCGACTCGACCTGCCGGCCGACGCCGACGCCACGCGGCTCGCCGCGCGGGCGCTCGCGGCGGTGGTCGCGCCGGGCGCGCCGCTGTTCATGTCGTCGCGGCTGCGCGCGCGCCAGCTCGCGCTCGCGCTGCATGCGCTGCGGCCCGACCTGCCGGCGCCGCGCGCCGATGCGCGCTTCGACGAGATGGATTTCGGCCGCCACGAAGGCCGGCCCTGGGCCGACATCCCGCGCGCGGCGGTCGATGCCTGGGTCGCGGATTTCGCCGCGCATCGCTTCGGTGGCGCCGAGTCGGCCGCCGAGGTGCTGCGGCGCGTCGCGGCCGGGCTCGCGGCGCTGCCGGCCGCGCCGCTGGTGGTGGTGGTCGCGCATGCGGGCGTGATCCGCGCCGCGCGCTTCCTGGCCTCGGCCGGCGCCGACGCGCTGCCGGCCAGCGCCGCCGACTGGCCCGCCGACGGCTGCGGCCACGGCGAATGGCTGCTGCTCGACTGGCCCGGCTGAGGGCTGGCGCCCCGCCTCAGCGCGCCAGCCCCAGCAGCCGGTCGGCCCCGAGCCGCCGCGTCAGCGCCAGCACCGCGAGCGGCCCCGCCACGCCCGCGCCCAGGCACATCAGCACCAGCTGATCGCCATCGGCGTTCGGCAGCAGCCGGTGGCCGACGATGCGCATGCCGGCCGTGAAGAACACGTGCAGCAGATAGATCGACAGCGATTCGCGCCCGAGCGCACCGAGCCAGCGCCCCGCGCGGCCTTCGCCCGCCAGCATCGCCCAGCCGGTCAGCATCACGATGCCCGGCGCTGCCGCCGCCAGGGCGATGCCGCCGGTCGGCACCGCGCCTGCAAGCCTTTGCGTGAGCAGCGCCATCAGCGCGAAGCCGGCGCCGCCCAGCAGCGTCGTCACCACCCGCCGGCGCCGGGGCAGGACGGCCGCCGCCAGCACCATCGGCCCAAGCAGCCCTCCGGCCGCGAAGAACACATAGCTCTTGAGCAGCGACTTGAGCGGATAGCCGGGTTGCAGCAGGTCGTTCATCCCGAGCAGCACCAGGCCCAGCAGCGGCAGCGCGAGCCGGCCCAGCGGCAGCGTCAGCACCGCGACGAGCTGGCAGAACATCAGGCATTGCAGGAACCAGAACTGCGACGGCGGCGACCACACCGCCTGTGCGATGTCGGTCCAGTGCAGCCGCACCGGCGTGTTCACCGCCGAGCCGGCCGACGAGATCACCAGCAGCTGCACCACGGACCAGAGGATGTAGGGCCAGGCCAGCCGGCGGACGATGCCGGCGCAGGTCGCCAGCTTCGGCTTGCCGATCCAGCGCTCGGCGAACAGCCCCGCCAGGAAGAAGAACAGCGGCATGTGAAAGAGGTAGATCACACGCAGGATTTCATTCCACGCGCTGCCCGGCGGCAGCAGCCCGGCGTCATGCACGCCGATGATCGCGTGACCGAGCACCACGAGCAGGATGCCCGCGCCCTTGCTGACATCGACCCAGGCATGGCGTGACCGGGCGGGGGAGGCGGGCCGGGCGACGGCGGGCGCGGAGGCTGCCGTGGCGGGCGCGGCGAGGGTGGAGGAGGTCATCGGGGGAGGCGTTGTCGTGGTGTCGAGGGCCACGGCCGCGAGCGGGCGCCCGCGGCGCCGCGCTCCCGGCGGGCGGAAGTCGCGGCGGATTATTCGGCGCCCCGATGCGCCGTTTAAGGAAAGGAATCACGCCCGCGCCGGCTGTGCCATGTGGAGCAATCGATGCGGCGCGGGCGCGTCGGCGCCCGGCTCAGTCGTCGCCCGGCGCCGCCGGCATGCGGGCGCGGATCTCGCGCACCACGGTCTGCGGCGGCTTGCCGAGCGCGCGCATGAAGGCGCGCCGCATGCGGTCCTCGTCGCCGAAGCCGCTTTCGGCGGCGATGCGGCCGATCGAATCGTGGCCGGCCTCGATCAGCGCCTGCGCCGCCTCCAGCCTCAGTTTCTCGACCGCCTTGGCCGGCGTCACGCCGGTCTCGTCGCGGAAGGCGCGCGCGAAATGGCGCGGGCTCCAGTGCACGACCGCCGCCAGGTCGTCGACGGTGAGCGGCGCGCGCAGGTTCTCGCGCGCATGCGCAAGCGCGACGCGTATGCGGTCGGACGCTGGCTCCAGCTCGCTCAGCGTCGAGAACTGCGACTGCCCGCCGCCGCGCCGGTGATAGACGACGAGCTTGCGCGCGATGGTCCGGGCGATGTCGTTGCCGCAATCCTCCTCGACCAGCGCGAGCGCGAGATCGATGCAGGCGGTCATGCCGGCCGAGGTCCAGACGCCGTCGTCGTTGACGAAGATGCGGTCGTCCTCGACGCGGATGGCCGGAAAGCGCCGCGCCAGCTCGCGCGTGCGCGCCCAGTGCGTCGCGGCGCGCCGGCCGTCGAGCAGGCCGGCCTCGGCCAGCACGAAGGCGCCGGTGCAGATCGCGGCGAGCCGGCGCGCCTTGCCGGCCACGCGGCGCAGCTCGGCGAACAGCGCATGGTCGGTCGGCGTCGGGCCGGTCGCGCCGGACACGAGCACGGTGTCGTAGGGCTGGCGGCCGAAGGCGCGCGCCTGCACCGCGATGCCGGCTGAACTGGCCACCAGCCCCGGCGCGAGCGCGACGGTCTCGATCTCGTACACCGGCTCCGGCGCGAGCGCATTGGCCAGCTCGAACGGCCCGAGCGCCGCCAGATCGAGTGACTGAAAACCCGGATAAACGACAAAAGCGATGCGAGCGGTCATGGCGCTCTCCTGCGGCGGAAACAATGGATGCGCGCCACTGTGACGCAGGATTCAAGGTTCGGTCAAACCCGACTGGCACCCGCCACACGCAAGAGCCGGCTTGTCAGTTTTTGCGGTTTGCATGGCATAAAAGACAAACCGGATTTCCACAGAATGAGGGCTCCAACCCACTCGCCAACCCGGCACGGAGACCTTCATGAAGCTCAGCGACAACACCATCCTCATCACCGGCGCTACCTCCGGCATCGGCCGTGCCCTCGCCGTCGCGCTGCATGAGCGCGGCAACCGCGTGATCGTCGCCGGCCGCCGGCGCGCGCTGCTCGACGAGATCGCGCAAGCGCATCCGGGCATCGCCACGCTCGAACTCGACGTGGCCGATCCGGCCAGCATCAAGGCGGCGGCCGAGCGCCTGCGCGCCGAGCATCCGGCGCTCAACGTGCTCATCAACAATGCCGGGATCATGAAGTTCGACGACGCGGCCGGCGCGCTCGACGACGCCGTGGCCGAAGCGCAGATCGCCACCAACCTGCTCGGCCCGATCCGCCTGAGCGCGGCGCTGCTGCCGCTGCTGCGCGGCAAGCCGGGCGCGACCATCGTCAACAACACCTCGGTGCTGGCCTTCGTGCCGCTGGCGGCCACCGCCGTGTACTCGGCCACCAAGGCGGCGCTGCATTCGTACACGCTGTCGCAGCGCTTCCTGCTGCGCGACGCCGGCATCGATGTGGTCGAGATCGCGCCGCCCTGGGTCGATACCGACCTCATCCACAAGAGCGGCGATCCGCGCGCGATGCCGCTCGACGCCTTCATCGCGCAAACGCTTGCAGCGCTGGAAGCCGGCGGCCCCGAGGCGCTGGTGGACGCGGTGCGCGACTTCCGCGCCAACCCCGGCCCCGGCGAGCACGCGCTGGTGGACGGCTTCAACGCCGCCCTGCGCGAGAGCCCGATCCCGACGGCCTGAAGCAGATGAACACCCCCGCCATGCCCGCCGCGCTCGCGGCGGAAGACTTCCGGCGCGCGCGGCTGCTGCCGCTCGCGCTCGGCAGCTTCGCCATCGGCACCGAGGCTTTCATGATCGCGCCGCTGCTGCCGGCGCTCGCGGCCGATCTGGGCGTGGGCGTGCCGGCGGCCGGCCAGCTCGTGACGGTGTTCGCCTGCGTGTACGGCATCGGCTCGCCGGTGCTCACGGCGCTGGTCGGCGCGCTCGACCGGCGCCGCCTGCTGCTGGCCTGCCTTGCGCTGTTCATGCTCGGCAATCTCGCCGGCGCGCTGGCCGGCAGCTTCGCGCTGCTGATGGCGGCGCGGGTGCTGATGGCGCTCGCCGCCGGCCTCTACATGCCCAATGCCAACGCGACCGCGACCCAGCTCGTCGGGCCGGCGTTCCGGGGCCGGGCGCTCGCGGTGATCGCGGGCGGGCAGAGCCTCGCGATCGCACTCGGCGTGCCGGTGGTGGCGCTGCTCGGCGACCGGCTCGGCTGGCGCATGAGCTTCGCGGTGGTGGCGCTGCTCGCGGCGCTCGGCGTGGCGGCGCTGCTGCGGCTGGATCGCGTGGCGCCGGCCGGCGGCGCGCCTTCGCTCGGCGCGCGTCTCGCGCTGCTGCGCGCGCCGGGCCTGGCCCGCGCCTGCGCGGTGACGCTGCTGTGGGCCGTGGGCGCCTATCTGATGCTGACCTATCTCGCGCAATACCTCGCCGACGTGCTCGGCGTGGGCGGCGCGACCGTGGGCCTGTTCATGGGGCTGTGGGGCATCGCCTCGGCCAGCGGCGTGTTCCTGTCGGGCGGGCTGGCCGACCGTCTCGGCGCGCCGCGCGTGATCGCCGCCGCGCTCGCGCTGCTGGCGCTGGCCTTCGCGACGCTCGGGCTGCTCGCATGGCTCAAGCCGGGCGGACTGGCGGGGCTGCTCGCGGTATCGGGCGCGATCGTGGTCTGGGGACTGTCGGTATGGGGCTTCTTCCCGGCCCAGCAGGCGCGGCTGATCGGCCTGGCCGGCATCGCGGCGGCGCCGGTGGTGCTGTCGCTCAACGCCTCGTTCATGTACCTCGGCTTCTCTCTCGGCGCGGGGCTGGGCGGGCTGGTGCTGGCGCGGTTCGGCAGCGGCGCGCTGGGCTGGGCGGCGGCGGGCGTCGAGCTGGGAGCGCTGGTGCTGGCGGTGGCGCGCGGCCGGCGCTGAGCCGCGCCCGCGTGGCGCCGGGCTCGGCGTCCACGCGGGTCTTCCGCGCCCTGGCTCGCGGCTGGCGCCCAACCCGGCACCGACCGCGAGCCAGGGCGCGCCCGCGCGATCAGGCCGCGAGCGGCGCGCTGTCCGGCTTCTTCTGCCGCAGCGCCACGCCGCGCCGCACCGCCACCAGCTCGGCCGCGATGCTCACCGCGATCTCGGCCGGCGTCAGCGCGCCGAGGTCGAGGCCGACCGGACCGTGCAGCCGCGCTATCTGCGCGGCGTCGAGGTCGAACAGCGCCAGCCGTTCCTTGCGCCGGCGCGTGTTGAGCCGCGAGCCGAGCGCGCCGACATAGAAGGCCGGCGAGCGCAGTGCCTCCATCAGCGCGAGGTCGTCGAGCTTGGGATCGTGGGTGAGCGCGACCAGCGCGCTGTGCGCGTCGAGACCGAGCGCGAGCACGAGGTCGTCCGGCATGTCGCGGCTGAAGCGGGTGCCGGGCAGGGTCCAGCCGACGAGATATTCCTCGCGCGGATCGCAGCAGATGACCTCGAAGTCGAGCGTCAGCGCCATGCGCGCGAGCGCCTGCGACAACTGCCCGGCGCCGATGATCACCAGCCGCCAGCCCGGCCCGAAGGGCTGGCGCAGCTCGCGGCCGTCGAAGGCGAAGCCGCTGCCGCGCTCGCGGCCGGCGAGCCGCGTCACGCCGCTGGCCAGATCGAGCCGGCGCTCGACCAGTTCGTGGCGCGCGGTGCGGTCGAGCAGCTCGGCCAGCCAGCCGGTGTCGGCCAGCGGTTCCTGCAGCAGCCGCAGCGTGCCGCCGCAGGGCAGGCCGAATCGCGCCGCCTCGTCGCGCGTCACGCCGTAGCTGACGAGCGTCGGCCGGTCGGGCAGGGCGCCGTCGCGCAGCCGCGCGATGAGGTCGTCCTCGACGCAGCCGCCCGACACCGAGCCGGCCACGCGCCCGTCCCGCGCGAGGCAGAGCAGGGCGCCCGGCGGACGCGGCGCCGAGCCCCAGGTCTCGATCACCGTCACCAGCCACACGCCCAGGCCGGCGCGATGCCAGTCGAGCGCCTGGCGCAGCACGTCGAGGTCGAGGCTGTCCATCGGCGGCTCAGGCCTGGGCGAGCGCCGCGCGATCGAGCGGCAGCCGGCGCGTCCGCACGCCGGTCGCGGCCCGCACCGCGTTGGCCAGCGCCGGCGCGACGATGGCCGTGCCCGGCTCGCCCACGCCGCCGGGCGCGGCCTCGCTCGGCAGCAGATGCGTCGAGAACCGGGGCAGCTCGTTCATGCGCAACACCGGCGCGTCGTGGAAGTTGGACTGCTCGATGCGCCCGTCGCGCACCGTGGCCTGGCCATGCAGCGCGGCCGACAGCCCGAAGATCGCGCCGCCCTCGATCTGCGCCCTGACCGTGTCGGGGTTGACGACCACGCCGCAATCGACGGCGGTGGTCACGCGGCGCGCGCGCACGCTGCCGTCGGACGCCACCTCGACCTCGCACACCATCGCGATCCAGCTGCCGAAGGCGAAGCCGAGCGCCACGCCCCGGCCGGCGCGCGCCGGCAGCGGCTGGCCCCAGCCGGCCTCGGCGGCGGCGCGTTCGAGCACCGCGCGGGCGCGCGGATCGGGCGCCTGGTCGAGCCGGAAGCGCAGCGGATCGCGGCCCGCCAGCACGGCCAGTTCGTCGATGAAGCTCTCGACCACGAACAGGTTGTGCGTCGGCCCGACGCCGCGCCAGAACGCGGTCGGCAACGGCGGCTCGTGGTTCTGGTACTCGACGCGCACGCTGGCCAGCGCATAGGGCGGTCGGTCGGCGCCGTCGATCACCTCGGGGTCGAGGCCGTCGCGGTACAGCGGCGGCGCCCAGCGCCGGATCACCGACGAACCGGTGATGCGGTGATGCCAGGCCACGACGCGGCCGTCGGCGTCGAGGCCGCCGCGCACCACGTCATGGAAGGCGGGGCGGTACATGTCGTGGCGGATGTCCTCCTCGCGCGACCACACGACCTTGAGCGGCCCCTTCACCTGGCGCGCGATGCGCACCGCGAGCGCGACGCTGTCGATCTCCAGCCGCCGGCCGAAGCCGCCGCCGAGCAGATGGTTGTGCACCGTCACGCGCTCGACCGGCAGGCCGCTGGCCTCGGCGGCGGCCGCGCGCGCCCGCGTCAGCACCTGGGTGCCGACCCAGACCTCGCAGGCATCGGCGCGCACGTCCACCGTGCAGTTGAGCGGCTCCATCGCGGCATGGATGAGGAAGGGCAGCTGGTACACGGCGTCGAGCCGTTGCGCGGCGCCGGCCAGAGCGGCATCGACATCGCCATCGTCGCGCGCCTTCACGCCGCCGCGCGCCGAGGCCGCGGCCATGTCGCGCCAGATGGCCGCGCTGTCGAGGCCGGCGTTGGGGCCGTCGTCCCAGTCGGGGCGCAGCGCGGCCAGGCCCTTGCGCGCGGCGCCCATGTGGGCCGCGACCACGGCCACGCAATCGTCCAGCACCACCACCTGGCTCACGCCGCGCATCGCGAGCGCGGGCGCCGGATCGACGCCGCGCAGCCGGCCGCCGATCGCCGGCGCCTGCATCAGCGCCGCCACGCGCAGGCCGGGCGGGCGCGCGTCGATGCCATACAGCGCCGTGCCGTTGACCTTGGCCGGCGTGTCGAGCCGGCGCGCCGGCGTGCCGATGAGGCGGAAGGCGCTCGCGGGCTTGAGCGCGACGCTGTCGGGCAGCGGCTGGCGCGCGGCCTCAGCCAGCAGCGCCCCATAGGCGAGGCGCCGGCCGCTCGGCGGATGCAGCACGGCGCCGTGCTCGGCGCGGCAGCTGTCGGGCGCGACGCCCCAGCGCGCGGCGGCGGCGCCCACGAGCATCCGGCGCGCGCTGGCGCCGGCGCGGCGCATCGGCTCGAAGGCGGCGCGGATCGTGGTGGAGCCGCCCGTCACCTGGAAGCCGAGCAGCGGATTGGCATAGCGCGCGTCGTCGGGCGGCGCGTGCTCGACGCGCACCCGCGCCAGATCCACTTCCAGTTCCTCGGCCAGCAGCATCGGGATGCTGGTGTAGGTGCCCTGGCCCATCTCGACATAGGGCATGGTCATCGTGACCGTGCCGTCGGGCGCGATGCGCAGGAAGGCGTCGGGCGCGAAATCGGCCTCGGCCGGCGGTGCCGAGGCGGCGGGCCGGGCGGCGGCGTCGAGCGAGAAGCCGAGCACCAGACTGCCACCGGCGAGCGTGGCGCCGGTCAGGAAGCGGCGCCGCGCGCGCGAGGCCGGGGCGTTCGCGGCGAGGTGGTCGGTGCCGTGTTCGGCGGCGTGATCGGCGGCGTGATCGGCCGGCGCGAAGCCGGGCAGGGCGGTGTCGCGGTCCATGGATCAGCCCTCCTTGCCGTCGGCCAGCGCGCGCGCCGCCGCGTGAATGCCGGCGCGGATGCGCGGATAGGTGCCGCAGCGGCAGAGGTTGCCGCTCATCGCGGCATCGATCGCGTCGTCGTCCGGCGCCGGATTGCCGGCGAGCAGCGCGGCGGCCTGCATGAGCTGGCCCGACTGGCAGTAGCCGCATTGCACGACTTCGAGATCGAGCCAGGCGCGTTGCAGCGCGCGGCCGACGCGGTCGCGGTCGAGCCGCTCGATGGTGGTGACGCGCTTGCCGACCACGTCCGACACCGGCGTGATGCAGGAGCGCACCGCCGTGCCGTCCACCCGCACGGTGCAGGCGCCGCACAGGCCCATGCCGCAGCCGAACTTGGTGCCGGTGAGGCCGAGCACGTCGCGCACGAGCCAGAGCACGGGCGTGTCGTCGTCGATGTCAAGCGCGCGCGCCTGACCGTTGATGTCGATCTTGAGCATGCAATCTCCGAGGCGGTCGGCCCGGCGGCGCGGCCGGGCGTGGCACGCCGGACCGGCACTCCATCGGAGCAGCGGCGGGATCGCGGGCTGGCCGGGTGCGGCCGATTCTGTCGGCCCGCATGGCGCGGGCGCAGGACAAACCGGCCGCATTTCCGGACATGGCGGGCCGCGCGCCGAATGACGAATCGCCGTCGATTCAAGACGATTCATCAATTCGTAATTCCGGGGAAATCCGGTCGGATATTGAATGCACTGCATTGTCGTCATGCAGATTCTTCAGCACGTCCGCATGGCATTTGTCGGAGTATTTGCCGCGACCGCCATTCCTGAAATGCCGAATGGCCATGCGAAATGACCGATGAATCAACCGAGCGGAGTGCGGGCAATGCCAGTCACCAGAATCGCAGCCGGGCAGATTTCTCCCATCAATATTCCGGCGCAATTGCCGGTCGATGCGCCGGGGGCAATCGGCCTGAATTGGCTGCCGCCCGCGGGCACGCCGCTGGCGGAATGGATCGACTATTCGGTCGATGCCTGGCAGCGCTGGGTTCTCACGCTCGACACGCTGCGCGAGCGCGCCGCCAACCATCGCGAGCGCAGCCGGCAGCAGGCGCCCAACGTGCTCGACTTCCCGTTCGAGCTGGTGCTCGACGGGCGCAGCTTCGACCGCCCGGTCAACTACTGCCTCGTGCGCATCGCGGTCGAGCCCGCGGGCGGCGCCGATCCCGCGCGCCGGCCCTTCATCGTGTTCGACCCGCGCGCCGGTCACGGCCCGGGCATCGGCGGCATGAAGCACGACAGCGAGATCGGTGTCGCGCTCGGCGCCGGCCATCCCTGCTATTTCGTCGGCTTCCTGCCCGAGCCGGTGCCCGGCCAGACCCTCGACGACGTGTGCGCGGCCGAGGCGCGCTTCATCGCCGAGGTCGCGGCGCGCCATCCCGAGGCCGACGGCAAGCCCTGCCTGATCGGCAATTGCCAGGCCGGCTGGCAGATCATGATGACCACCGCGCTCGCGCCCGAGGCCTCGGGCCCGCTGATGCTCGCGGGCGCGCCGCTGTCGTACTGGGCCGGCGTGCACGGGCGCAATCCGCTGCGCTATCTGGGTGGCCTGCTCGGCGGCACCTGGATGACCGCGCTCGCGGGCGATCTCGGGCATGGCATTTTCGATGGCGCGCATCTGGTCGCCAATTTCGAGAGCATGAATCCGGCCAATACGCTGTGGAAAAAGAATTACCACCTGTATGCCGATATCGACCATGAAGCGCCGCGCTTTCTCGAATTCGAGAAATGGTGGGGCTCGCCGGTATTGCTGAATGCCGGTGAAATGCAGGCGATTGCCGACAATCTTTTCGTCGGCAATCGGCTGGTCAGCGGTGAAATGCGCAGCGCCGACGGCACGCGCATCGATCTGCGCAATATCCGCTCGCCGATCATCGTGTTCTGCTCGCATGGCGACAACATCACCCCGCCGCAGCAGGCGCTCGACTGGGTGCTCGACCTCTATCGCGACGAGGCCGAGCTGATCGCGGCGGGCCAGACCATCATCTATTGCCTGCATCAGACCATCGGCCATCTCGGCATCTTCGTGTCGGCTTCGGTCGCCCGGAAGGAGCACGACGAGTTCGCGCGCGCCATGGACATCGTCGACGTGCTGCCGCCGGGCCTGTACGAGGCCAGCTTCAGCGAGATCACGCCCGGCACGCCGCATGCCGAACTTGCGACCGGCCGCTACGTGCTGCGCTTCGAGGAGCGCGGCTTCGCCGACCTGCGCGCCCTCGGCGGCAACGATGCCGAGGACGATCTGCGCTTCAGTGCCGCCGCGCGCCTGTCGGAAATCAATCTGGCGCTCTACCGCCGGTTCGCGGCGCCGGTCGTGCAAGCCTTTGCAAGCGCCGACACGGCGGCCTGGCTGCGCCGGCTCCATCCCAACCGGTTGCGCTTCGAGGCCTTCGACGGCGAGCTGCCGTGGATGCGCGGCATCGCGCCGCTCGCGCAGCAGGTGCGCGCCGCGCGCCGCCCGGTGGCGGCCGACAACACCTTTCTCGCCTGGCAGCGCATCGGTTCCGACGCGATCGTCGCCGCGCTCGATGCCTGGGGCGCCGCGCGCGACCAGGCCACGGAAGCCTTCTTCCTGAACTTCTACGGCGCGCCGGCGCTGCACGCGCTGCTGGGCCTCGATGCGCGCGCGGTCGAGGCGCGCCGCGATCCGGGCCATGACCTCGTGCGAGAGGCGCTGGCCGAGCGCGACGCGGCCCGGCTGGCACGCGACTGCGCGCGCGGCGGACTGGTCGAGGCCGCCATCCGCGCGCTGCTCTACATCGCACGCGGCCGGCAGGCGCGAGTGGCCGACGAGCGTGCCTTCGGCGCGCTGGGTCGGCTGCGCGCACGGTTGCCGGCCACGACGCGGCCTTCGCTCGCCGAGCTGAAAACCGTCGCGCGGGCCCAGGCCGCGCTGCTCGCGGCCGACGAGGCGGCGGCCGTCGCGGCCATTCCGGCACTCGTCGCGGCGAGCCCGGCGGCCGCGCGTGTCGCGGTGCTCGATGCGATCCGGCTCGCGGTCGAAGCCTCGGGCGAGGTGCCGGCCGAGGTCGCGCGCCGGCTCGCCGAGGTGCAGCGCGGTTTCGACGGCGCGCCGGCCGGCGCCGTCCGTGAGGCCGAGACGGCCACGCGCGCCGCGCCCGCCCGGCGGCGCGAGACCACCGCCGGCTGACGGCGCCGCGGCCGGCACCCGGCCGATCACCGTCGCGCCGGTCCGTCCGGGGCCGGCCGCGCGCCGCTTTTCCTTCCCGCCCACTTCCGCAGGAGTCCCGCCATGGACCATGCCTCCACCGCTCCCGCGCCGCATGCGCGCTACGACGCCCTGATCGCGCGGGCGCGCCAGGGCCGGCCGGCGCCGGCCGCCGTCGTCCATCCCTGCGATGTGCATGCGCTCGAAAGCGCGCTCGACGCGGCGCGGCTCGGCCTCATCGCGCCGGTGCTCGTCGGTCCGCCGGCCGCGATCGCGGCGGCCGCGCGCGCGGCCGGGCTTGCGATCGATGCGCTGCCGGTCGTGCCGGCGGCCGATGCGCGCGGCGCCGCGCGGCGCGCGGTCGAACTCGCGCGCGACGGTGAGGTGGTCGCGCTCATGAAGGGCAGCCTGCATACCGACGAACTCATGGGCGCGGTCGTCGCGTCCGACGGCGGCCTGCGCGGGCCGCGCCGGCTCAGCCATTGCTTCGTCATGGACGTGCCCGGCCATGACGACCCGCTCATCGTCACCGACGCGGCGGTCAACATCGCGCCCGCGCTCGCCGAGAAGGCCGACATCGCGCAGAACGCGATCGACCTCGCGCATGCGCTCGGCATCGCCGAGGTGCGCGTCGCCATCCTCTCGGCGGTCGAGACGCTCAACCCCAAGCTGCCCACCACGATCGAGGCCGCGGCGCTGTGCAAGATGGCCGAGCGCGGCCAGATCACCGGCGCGCTGCTCGACGGGCCGCTCGCGCTCGACAACGCGATCAGCCCCGAGGCCGCCGTCATCAAGAAGCTCGCCGGCCCGGTCGCAGGCCATGCGAATGTGCTGCTCGCGCCCAATCTCGAGGCCGGCAACCTGCTCGCCAAGAGCCTCACCTTCCTCGCCGGCGCAGACGCGGCCGGCATCGTGCTCGGCGCGCGCGTGCCGGTCATCCTCACGAGCCGGGCCGATTCGGTGTCGGCGCGGCTCGCGTCCTGCGCGGTCGCGGTGCTGGTCGCGGCGCATGCCTGCGCGGAGGCCTGAACGATGGCCGCCATTTCCGGACCTCAGGCGATCGCGGTCGTCAACGCCGGCTCGTCGAGCCTCAAGTTTTCGCTCTTCGACGAGGACGGCGACACGCTCGCGCTGGTGCTGCACGGGAACGTGGAGGCGCTCGGCGGCGCGGATGCGCATCTGCTTGCGCGCGACCCGTCCGGCCGCGTGCTGGCCGAGCAGCGCTGGCCCGGCCAGCAGCCCGATCACGCCGCCGCGATGACCGAGGTCGTTGCCTGCATGCGCGCCGCGCTCGGCGGCCGGCATGTGGCGGCGGTCGGGCATCGCATCGTGCATGGCGGCAGCGAATTCACCGCGCCCGCGCGGCTCGACGCCGCCGTGCTCGACCGCCTCGCCCGGCTCGCGCCGCTCGCGCCGCTGCACCAGCCGCACAACCTCGCGCCGGCCCGCGCGCTGCTGCGCGTCGCGCCCCAGGTGCTCCAGGTCGGCTGCTTCGATACCGCCTTCCACGCGCGCCAGCCCGAGCTTGCGCAAGCGTTTGCATTGCCGGCCGACATCACGCGCCATGGTGTGCGGCGCTACGGCTTCCACGGGCTGTCCTACGAATACCTGGCCGGCGCGCTCGCGGCGCTCGATCCGGCGCTCGCGCGCGGCCGCGTGATCGCGGCCCATCTCGGCAACGGCGCCAGCCTGTGCGCGCTCGACGCCGGTCGCAGCATCGCGAGCACGATGGGCTTCACGGCGCTCGACGGCCTGCCGATGGGCACGCGCTGCGGCAATCTCGATCCCGGCGTGCTGCTCTACCTCATCGACAGCCTCGGCATGACGCCGCGCCAGATCGAGGATCTGCTCTACCGCCGCTCGGGCCTGCTCGGCGTGTCGGGCATCGCGAGCGACCTGCGCGCGCTCGAGGCCAGCGACGCGCCCGAGGCGCGGTTCGCGATCGAGCTGTTCGTCTATCGCGTGGCGCGCGAGATCGGCTCGCTCGCGGCCGCGCTCGGCGGGCTCGACGGGCTGGTGTTCGCGGGCGGCATCGGCGAGCACGGCGTGAACGTGCGCGGCGCGATCGCGCGCGCGGCCGGCTGGCTCGGCCTGCGCCTCGATGCCGAGGCCAATGCCGGCGCGACCGGCGGCGACACGCGCCGCATCAGCACCGCCGCCAGCCCGGTCGCGGCCTGGGTCGTGCCGACCGACGAGGAACTGATGATCGCCCGCCACGCGCGCCGCCTGCTCGACGCGCCTTCCCCCGCGGCGCGGGCATGACCGCGTCGCCCCTTTCAAGGAGTTCATCCGCCATGACCGCTTCCTCCTTGCCGCAGGTGCTCGCCGGCCGGCGCGCGCTCGTCGCCGGCGTCGCCAACGAGCATTCGATCGCCTGGGGCTGCGCGCGCGCCTTCAAGGCGCTCGGCGCCGAGGTCGCGATCACGCATGGCGGCGAGAAGGCGCGCCCGCATGTCGAGCCGCTCGCGGCGGAGCTCGGCATCGAGCTCTGCCTGCCGCTCGACGTGACGCGCGCCGGCGACCTCGACGCGGTGTTCGACACGCTCGCCGCGCGCTGGGACCGGCTCGACATCGCCGTGCATTCGATCGCCTTCGCGCCGAAGGCCGATCTGCACGGCGGCCTGCTCGACTGCTCGGCCGAGGGCTTCGCGCTGGCGATGGACATCTCCTGCCATTCCTTCGTGCGCATGGCGCGGCGCGCGGCGCCGTTCATGCGCGACGGCGGCACGCTGTTCGCCATGAGCTATCACGGCGCCGAGCGCGTGGTGCCCAACTACAACGTGATGGGCCCGGTGAAGGCCGCGCTGGAATCGGCCTGCCGCTATCTCGCGCACGAGCTGGGGCCGCGCCGCATCCGCGTCCATGCGATCTCGCCCGGGCCGCTGCAAACGCGCGCGGCCTCGGGCATCAGGGATTTCGACCATCTGCTCGCCGAGGCCGTCGCGCGCGCGCCGGTCGGCGAACTGGTCGATCCGATGGACGTCGGCTACACCTGCGGCTATCTGGCCTCGCCTTACGCGAGCCGGGTCACGGGCAGCACGGTGTATGTCGACGGCGGTCTCAACATCATGGCCTGAGCGGGAGCGCGACGATGAAGTTCATTCTTTCCGGCCTCAATGCCGACGCGGCGGAAGAGGGCATCCGCGGCGGCCTCGCGCGCTACTTCAGCGTGACCGGAGTCAGCCTGGTGCGCGAGGGCAATGCCGACGAGCCCTGGGCCGTCGTCGAATGCGCCGACAGCTACGAGCACGTGTGGAACGTGATCAACCGGCTCCAGGGCGTGTACCACCGCGGCAAGGCGCTGCGCTTCTACATCCCCGCGCACCAGTCGCACGACCACGTCTTCGAGGGCGGCGAGCGGCTCGATCTCGACTGAGCCGCGCGCCCGATCCGGTTCGTCGGGTTCAGTCGTCGAACCGGATGAACTCCTCCAGCGACTGCCGTTCGCGTTCGCGCTTGCGCGCCGGCTCGCGGCGCCGCTGGCCAGGCGCGGCCGCCGTCCGGGCCGGCTGCGTGGCGGACTGGGCCGTGATGCGCGCGGCCTTCGGCGCCGGCGCGGGCGTCTGGTGCCCGGTCTTGAAGAAGGTCATGAGCGCCTGCAGCTGCTCGGCCTGGCTGCTCAGTTCCTCGGCGGTGGCGGCCAGTTCCTCGGCCGCGCCCGAATTGGACTGGGTCAGGTCCGACAGCTGGCTGACCGCCGAATTGATCTGCCCGATGCCGCTCGACTGCTCGTGCGAGGCCGCCGCGATCTCCTGCACCAGATCGGAGGCCTTGGTGATCGACGGCACGATGGTGTCGAGCAGGGTGCCGGCGCGCTCGGCCAGCGACACGCTGCCCTTGGCCACCTCGCCGATCTCCTGCGCCGCCTCCTGGCTGCGCTCGGCCAGCTTGCGCACCTCGGCCGCCACCACGGCGAAGCCCTTGCCGTGCTCGCCCGCGCGCGCCGCCTCGATCGCCGCGTTGAGCGCGAGCAGGTTGGTCTGGTAGGCGATGTCGTCGACGATGCCGATGCGGTCGGCGATGGTCTTCATCGCCTGCACCGTCTCGCGCACCGCGCTGCCGCCCTGGCCGGCCTCGGTCGCGGCCTTGCCCGACATGCTCTTGGTGATCTGCGCGTTCTCGGCGTTCTGCTGCACCGAGGCGGCCATCTGCTCGATCGAGGCCGAGGTCTGCTCGACGCTCGCGGCCTGTTCGCAGGAGGCCTGGCTCAGGCCCTGCGCGGTCGCGCTCACCTGTTCCGAGGCGCTGGCCAGTTCGCGCGCGCTCGCGTTCACGTCGCTCACCACCTCGGCCAGCTTGGTCACGGTGCCGTTGACGCTGTCGCACAGCGCCCGGAGCTGGCCGCGCGATTCGGCGCGCGCGGTCTGGGTCAGGTCGCCACCGGCCATCGCCTCCATCACGCGCGCCACCTCGTTGACCGGCACGAGGATGGTGTCGAGCGTTTCGTTGATGCCCGCGACGATGCGGCGGAAATCGCCGTGATGCACGGACGCGTCGGCGCGCGCGTCGAGCCGACCCTCGCGCGCCGCCTCGACCAGCAGCGCGGTGTCGGCGATGAGCGCGCGCAGGTTGCCGCGCACCTGCTCGATGGTGTCGTTGATGAAGGCCTTCTTGCCCGGGAAGGCGTCGAGCGGCGCGTCGAAGTTGCCGCGTCCGAATTCGGCGATGCAGGCCATCGCCTTCTTCTTGACCGCGATGTGGCCGGCGACCATCCCGTTGATGCCCTCGGCCATGCCGCCGAAATCGCCCTCGAAGCGGCCGGCGTCGATGACCACGTCGATGTCGCCCCGGTCGTGCTCGGCCGACATGCGGTTCATCTCGCGGATCAGGCCGGTGAGGTTGGCGCGCACGCGCTCGATGGTGTCGTTGATGAAGGCCTTCTTGCCGGGAAAGGCTTCGAGCGGCGCGTCGAAGTTGCCGCGTCCGAATTCGGCGATGCAGGCCATCGCCTTCTTCTTGACCGCGATGTGGCCGGCGACCATCACGTTGATGCCCTGGGCCATGGCGCCGAAGTCGCCCTCGAAGCGGCTGGCGTCGATGGTCACGTCGATGTCGCCCCGGTCATGCTCGGCCGACATGCGGTTCATCGCGTCGATCAGCGCCGACAGGTGCTGGCGCAGCTGGTCGATCTCCTGCTGCATCGTGCCGTACAGGCCGGGCAGGGTCGCGCCGGCCGCGCCGTGCAGACGGCCCCGGGCGATGTCCTGCACCTGGCCATCCAGCCGCGCGAGCGCGCCGCCGGCATGCTCCATGAAGCGGTTGACCCTTTCGGCCAGCAGCACGGCCAGTGCCGGCGCGCCCTCGACCGGCGTGGCGCGCGGCGCGAAGTTGCCGTCGCTCGCGGCATCGAGCACGGCGGCGAGATCGGCGCCGGCCCTGAGTTCGGCGCCGCGATCGATCCATTCCACCGCCGTCCCGAGCCGGCGGCCGTCGGCGGCCAGCACCGGCGCCACCACGAGGTCGTACACCTGCTCGCCGAGGCGGATGCGGCTGGTCTCGCCCGAGCCCAGGTCCATCAGCGCGCGCGCCTGGCCGTCGAGCCGGCGATGCAGCGGCTCGAAGGGCTGGCCCGCGAGCGCGAGCGCGCTGAACTGCGGCAGTGCGCGGCGGATGTCGGATTCGGCGGCGGCGAGCAGGGCGCCAAGCGCGCGGCTGACGCTGACGATGCGGCCGTCGGCATCGACCACCATGCTGCGGCCCGTTCCCTGGTCGAGCGAGCGCACCAGGCGGTCGGCGGCCTCGGCGGCCGCGTTGGCGCGCGTGATGGCGCCCGACAGATGCACGGCGAGCCCGCCCGCGGCGATGACCACTCCGCCGAGGCAGGCCAGTGCCGCGAGCGGCGGCGCGCCAGCGAGGCCAAGGGAGATCGCGGCGATCGCCAGCAGGATCACGATCGCGGAGCCGGTCAGGGCGGGAGCGTGGCGGAGGGGCGGTGGGCTCATTGGGTGCCTTCTTCCATTCGGATCAAGGAGCGACACCCTGCTGACCAGGGGCGTCGTGTCGGGTGCGTGTGCGAGCACTAACCCTAGCGAGCCCGAGGTCTTGCAAAGCCGGAAGGAAGGGGAGTTTGACCACCCAGATCGATGCCGAACGATCGTGGCCGGGGCGGCCTCCGCGTTGGCACGCGGGTGCGGCGGGCGTGAGCGGCGGGCGATTCCGCGCAGCGGTGAAAGCTGATGAAAAGCCGTTTCGCGCGGTGGCGGCCGGGCGGCACGCCGGGGGCGGCCAGCCTGAACATGCCGGCTTCCGCATCCCCGTGGCGGCCCGGCGCCCAATCGGCGGCTCACATGCCCGCGTACTGCGGCCCACCGCCCTCCGGCGCCGTCCAGGTGATGTTCTGGCCGGGATCCTTGATGTCGCAGGTCTTGCAGTGCAGGCAGTTCTGGGCGTTGATCTGGAGCCGGTCGCCGCCGTCGGCCTCCTTCATGAACTCGTACACGCCGGCCGGGCAGTAGCGCGCCTCGGGCCCGCCGAACACCGCGAGGTTGACGCTGACCGCCGCGCCGGGCCGCGCGAGGCGCAGGTGGCAGGGCTGGTCTTCCTCGTGGTTGGTGTTGCTCGCGAACACCGACGACAGCCGGTCGAAGCTGAGCTTTCCGTCGGGCTTGGGATAGCTGATGGGCGCGAAGGCCGTCGCCGGCCTGAGCCGCGTGTGGTCGGCCTCGGTGCGGTGGATGGTCCACGGCGGCGACTGCACGCCGAGCCGGGGTAGCAGCCATTGCTCGATGCCGGTCATCACCGTCGCCACGGCGCGGCCCTTCTTGAACCATTGCTTGAAGTTGCGCGCGCGGTGCAGCTCGGCATGCAGCCAGCTCTGCTCGAAGGCTTGCGGATAGGCCGCGAGTTCATCGTTGGCGCGTTCGGCCGCGAGCGCGTCGAAGGCCGCGTCGGCGGCGAGCATGCCGCTCTTGATCGCCGCATGGCTGCCCTTGATGCGGCTCGCGTTCAGGAAGCCCGCGTCGCAGCCGACCAGCACGCCGCCCGGGAAGGCGAGCTTGGGCAGGCTCAGCAGCCCGCCGGCGGTGATGGCGCGCGCGCCATAGCTCAGGCGCCGGCCGCCCTCGAAGAAGCCGCGGATCGCCGGATGCGTCTTGAAGCGCTGGAACTCCTCGAAGGGGCTGAGCCAGGGGTTCTCGTAATCGAGGCCGACCACGAAGCCGACCATCACCTTGTTGCCGCCCGCGTGGTACAGGAAGGAGCCGCCGTAGGTATCGGCATCGAGCGGCCAGCCGGCGGAATGGATGACGAGGCCGGGCTGGTGCTTGCCCGGGTCGATCTCCCACAGCTCCTTCAGGCCGATGCCGTAGCTCTGCGGATCGCGGCCGTCATCCAGCTTGAACTTCGCGATCACCTGCTTGCCGAGCTGGCCGCGCGCGCCCTCGGCAAACACGGTGTACTTGGCGCGCAGTTCCATGCCGAGCTGGAAGTCGCCCTTGGGGTTGCCGGCCTTGTCGAGGCCGAGGTTGCCGGTGGCCACGCCGCACACCGCGCCCTTGTCGTCGTACAGCACCTCGGTCGCGGCAAAGCCCGGAAAGATCTCGACGCCCAGTTCCTCGGCCTGGCTTGCAAGCCATTGCACGACGGCGCCAAGGCTGACGATGTAGTTGCCCTCGTTGTGGAAGCAGTCGGGCAGCAGCGGCGGCTGCTTGGCGTTCGTCTCGTCGAGGAAGAGGAAGCGGTCTTCCGTCACCGGCTGGTCGAGCGGGGCGCCGCGTTCCTTCCAGTCGGGGATCAGTTCGGTCAGCGCCTTCGGGTCCATGATCGCGCCCGACAGGATGTGGGCGCCCGGCTCGGCGCCCTTCTCCAGCACCACGACCGAAAGGTCGCCGCCGGCCTCGGCGGCGCGCTGCTTGAGGCGGATCGCGGTGGCGAGGCCGGCCGGACCGGCGCCGACGATGACGACGTCGTAGTCCATCGATTCGCGGGGGCCGTGTTCGGCGATGAGCTGGGCGGTGTCCATGGTGTTGGGTTCGGTGCAGGAAAACGCGGGCGCAGGGCGCCCTGGCCGCCGGTTGGCCGGCGGATCGGGTTCAGGTTCGGATTCGGCTTGCGGGCGCTTGCCCGGCGGGCTTGCGATCGGCCGGCGGAAGGCGCCGGCCCGGTGTGCCGCGCGGCGGCACGGCCCGCTGGCGACCGGCGCGGCCGGCCGCCGGAGGGAGGTCAGGCGGCGTCGATGCGCACCGTGACGAGCACCGCGCCGGGCGCCGTCGGTACCAGCAGCACGCGCTCGGCCTGGGCCGGGATCACGAGGCCGCAGCCGACGGTGAGCGGCGCGTGCAGCGCGTCGTCGCCCTGCCAGTGGCCGTCGATCGCATGCACGACCCAGGTGCTGCCGGGCACCGAGGCGAAGGCGTGGTCGCGCAGGATCTGCACGCGCGCCTTGGTCACGTCGCGCCGGGTGATGACGTTGAACAGCCGCGCCGGGCCGCTGCCGAGCCGGCCGTCGATCGGCATCTCGCCCGGATAGGCGCCGGTGTCGCCGGGCTTGTTGAAGCGCAGCGAGGTGCCGGGCGCCGACAGGTGCAGGCCATGCCCCATCACCAGCACCGACTCGCGGTCCATGCCCTCGAAGACGGAGAACGGGCCGTCCTCGTGGATGTCGGCGATGCTCACGCGCCAGTCCGGCTCGCCCTCGACCACGGGCCAGAGCGGCGCGCCGACGATGCCGGCGGCGACAGTGCGCGTGATGCCGCGGTTGTTGCGCCACGGTTCCTCGCGCAGATCGGCGAGGTCGTAGCGCTGCGGACGGTCAAGTGCGGGCGGAACGGGAGGCATCGTGGTCATGGCGTCGAACTTTCTTCACTGATGGAGGGAAAGACACCACCGCGGGCGGGCGGCAAGGCGGTGAGCCAATGCACGCCCCATGCCCGGGCACTCAGGCTGCGATGGACGGCAGCTCCGAGGCGAGACGCGGCAGCACCTCGAAGATATCGCCAACCAGACCGATGTCGGCGATCTGGAAGATGGGCGCGTCCGGGTCCTTGTTGACCGCGACGATCACGCGCGCGTCCTTGATGCCGGCCACATGCTGGATGGCGCCCGAGATGCCGAAGGCGAGATACACGTCCGGCGCGACCGTCTTGCCGGTCTGGCCGACCTGGATCGCATTGGGCGCGAAGCCCGCGTCCACCGCCGCGCGCGAGGCGCCGACGGCACCGTTCACACGGTCGGCCACGGCCTCGACCAGCTTCATGTGCTCGGCCGAGCCGACGCCACGGCCGCCGGCCGCGACGATGCGGGCGCGGGTGAGGTCGGGGCGGTCGCCGCCGGCCACTTCACGGCCGACGAGCTTCGCGCGCTTCGGCGCGACGGTTGCCGCGAGCGGCTCGACGGTCACGGCGGCGTCGGTCGTGCCGGCCGGCGCAAAGGCCGACGGGCGCACCGTGATGAACAGCCTGTCCTGAACTGGAGCAACTTCGGCCACGACACCACCCGCGTACATCGGGCGGATGAAGCGGTCGGCAGCCGGGATGGCGGTGACGTCGGCGAGAAAGCCGGCATCGGCCAGCACGGCGGCGCGGGGCAGGGCGGCGCGGGCCAGCATGTCGTGACGCGCGACGACCACGCGGTACTCGGCGCCGATGGCGACGAGCTGGGCGGCGAGGTCTTCGGCGAGCACGGTGGCGCAGGCGTCGGCATCGACGGCGCGCACGCGGCTCACGCCGTCGAGTGCTGCGGCCTGGCCGGCGACGGCGGCGATGCCGCTGCCGATCACGAGCACGTCGATGGGCGCGCCGAGCTGGCGCGCGGCGGTGACGAGGCGGGCGGTCGCGTCGTCGAGGTTCTTGCCGTCATGGGCGGCGAGGACGAGGGTCTTCATGCGGAGGGCTCCGGATCAGGCGGCGCGCAGCGCGGGCAGTTCGCGCAGGCGGGCGATGAGTTCGTCGGTGCTGGCGACGCGCACGCCGGGCTGGCGCGCGGCCGGTTCGCTCACGCGCACCACGTCGCTGCGCACGGCGGCGCTGCCGCCGAGGTCGCTCGCGATGAGCGCGGCGATCGGGGCCTTCTTGGCCTTCATCATCGCGGGCAGGGTGATGTTGCGCGGGTCGCAGAGGCGCAGATCGACGCTGAGCACGGCGGGCAGTTCAAGCTCGAAGCGGTCGATGCCGGCATCGCCGTCGCAGCTCACCTTCGCGCTGCCGCCGTCGATGGCGAGGCCGTTGACCGACACCGCCTGCGGCCAGCCGAGCAGGCCGGCGAGCATCGGGCCGGTGCTGCCGAGGTCGTCGTCGATCGCCTGCTTGCCGCAGAGCACGAGGTCGGCGGCTTCGCGCTCGACGATGGCCTTGAGCAGCCTGGCTTCGGCGACCGGATCGGGATTGCCGTCGGTCTCGACGCGGATCGCCGCGTCGGCGCCGAGCGCGATCGCATTGCGCAGCACGTCGGCGACGACGGCCGGGCCGAAGGCGACGACCGTCACCTTCTTGGCGATGCCCTGTTCGCGCAGGCGCACCGCCTGTTCGACCGCGACTTCATCGAAGGGGTTGGCCGACATCTTGACGCCGGCGGTCTCGACGCCCGAGCCGTCGCTCTTGCAGCGCACCTTGACGTTGTAGTCGATGACCCGCTTGACGGGGACGAGGATGTGCATGGAAGTCTCCGTTGAAATGCAGGTTTAGCTGACCGCGCCCGAGCCGTACTTGCCCGTGAGCAGGTTGCCGGTGCGGAAGCGTTCGTGCGCATAGGGGTCGAGCGAGACGTCGGTCGGCAGGCCGAGCGCGCATTGCGCGAGGATCAGGCCCACGCCCGGCGACAGCTTGAAGCCGTGACCCGAGAAGCCGTAGCCCACCACCAGACCCTCGATGCCGTTGAGGCGGCCGAGCACCGGGTTCCAGTCGGGCGTCACGTCGTACACGCCGGTCCACGACGAGGCAAGGCCGGCGGTCTCGTAGGCCGGGAAGCGCTCGGCCACCTGGGCACCGATCTCCAGGATGTAGTCCATGTCGATGTCGCCCTGGTCGTTGTTCGGCTCGGGCAGGGTCTCGCCGGTGATGCCTTCGCTCACCAGCATCTGGCTGCCGCCGTAGCTGCGGCAGTACAGCATCCCGTGCGAGCCGAGGTCCTTGTAGACCGGCATCTGGAAGGTGTACTTGGCGTCGCATTCGAGCGCGAGCGCGGCATGGCGCTCGGCCTTGACCGGCGTGGGGATGCCGGTCCAGCGCTCGATGTCGCCGGCCCAGATGTTCTGGGTGCTGATGACGGTGTTGCTGCGGAAGCTGCCGACGGAAGTCTCGACGCCGGTGACCTTGCCGTTGTCGGTCAGCAGCTTCGTGACCTCGACGCCTTCCATGATCTTCACGCCGAGCTTGCGGGCGGCGCGGGCGAAGGACGTGGCGACGAGATAGGCGTCGGCAAAGCCGGCTTCGGGTTCGTAGCCGATGAGGGCCGCGTCGTCGAAGCGCGCGATCGGCAGCAGTTCGCTGGCCTGGGCGGCGTCGAGGTAGTCGATGCGGATGCCCTTTTCTTCCTGGCCCTTGAGCGAGGCGCGCAGCGGTTCGAGCTTGGCGCCTTCGGGCGAGGCGATGAGATAGCCGCACTTCACGATGCCGCTGGCGGCGTCTTCGTCGCCGGTGTAGGCGGCGAGGTCGGTGAAGGCCGTCCACGAGCGGCGGGCGAGTTCGACGTTCTGCGCGATCGAGTAGTGCGTGCGCAGGATGCCGCTCGACTGCGAGGTGGTGCCGTTGCCGATCTGGGTGCGGTCGAGCACCAGCACGCGCTTCGCGCCAAGGTGGGCGAGGTGCCAGGCAACCGAGCTGCCGATCACGCCGGCGCCGATCACGATCGCGTCATAGCTTTCCATCGATGTCTTTCCGTGGGTGGGTTTTCGATGGAGCGCAGTCTGGAATCGGGGCCGGCCGCCGCCCGACAGCTTCAGTAATTCTGACGCTATGTTTTCGAAATCGTGGCCTTGGGCGGTCGCGCGCGGGGGGCTTGCAGGATGCGTCGCAATCCCGGCGCATCGCTTCGGCCAGCCTGCCGACGCGGCGCCGCGCTTCCTCCGCAAGCCCACCGAGCGAGCCGCCATGAACCAGCCCGTCGATCTCTCCCTCCACGCCGCGATGCCCGACGTGCAGTCGTCGCGCGACGAGCGCCGCCTCGCCATCGGCCGCGTGGGCGTGAAGGCCATGCGCCATCCCGCCGTCGCGAGCATCGCGGGCGCGCTGCAACCGGTGGTGGCGACCTGGACGCTCGACGTGGCGCTGCCGGCGGACCAGAAGGGCACGCACATGTCGCGCTTCGTCGCCTGGCTCGACGGCCGGCGCGAACTGCCGCTCGCGCCCGAGACGCTGCCGCGCGAACTCGACGACATGCTCGCGCTGCTCGACGCCGACGAAGGCCGCTTCGAGGCCGCCTTCACCTTCTTCCTGCGCAAGACCGCGCCGGTCTCGGGCGTGACCAGCCTGCTCGATTACGAGGCGCGCTGGATCGTCGAGCGCCGCGCCGGCGAGACGCGGCTGTGGGCCGAGGTGCTTGCGCCGGTCAAGTCGCTCTGCCCCTGCTCGAAGGAGATTTCGGACTACGGCGCGCACAACCAGCGCTCGCACGTCACGATCCGCGCCGAGCTGCTCGCACCCGTCGAGCTGACCGAACTCGTGCGCTATGCCGAGGAAAGCGCGTCGAGCGAGATCTGGCCGCTGCTCAAGCGCGGCGACGAGAAGTGGATTACCGAGCGCGCCTACGACAACCCCAAGTTCGTCGAGGACCTCGTGCGCGACGTGGCGCTGCGGCTGAATGCCGACGCGCGGCTCGGCGCGTATCGGGTGGAGGTCGAGAACTTTGAATCGATCCACAACCACTCGGCCTTCGCCGTGATCGAGCGGGGCTGAGCCTTCCGTCCAGCGTCGCGCGGCGTCGCGCCGTGCGACTTCCGCGCGGCCCGGCATCGGCCGGGGCCGCTTCGCGCCCATCGCCACGGAGCACCGCATGCCCGACACCTTCCCCGACCTGTTCTGGACCAGCGCCAGCAACCCCGCCTCCGGCTGGACGCCGCTGCGCTACACGCTCGACGGCGCCGAGCATGAATTCGGCGAATACACGCTGCTGCGCGAGCGCGGCTCCGAAGGCAGCGTGCTGCAGGTGGGCGTGTGGCGCTGCGACAAGCTCGGCGACACGCCCTTCGCCTCGGAAGACGGCGACGAGACCTTCCTGCTGCTCGAAGGCGAACTGCTCATCACCGAGGTGGCGAGCGGCCGGCGCCACCACTACCGCGCCGGCGACATCTGCACCTGGACCAAGGGCACGCGCACCGTCTGGACCCTCACGGTGCCGGTGCGCAAGATGTTCGTCATCGCCGATCCGGCGCCCGTCAGTCCGTGACCGACTGACGGAAATGCGGGTTCTGCAGCGCCCACACGGCGGCCTCCAGCCGGCTCTTGACGTTGAGCTTGCGCAGCAGGTGCTTGATGTGGACCTTCACGGTCGCGTCGGCGATGCCGAGCACGCGCGCGATCTCCTTGTTGCTGCGCCCGTCCGCGAGCAGGCCGAGGATCTCGCGCTCGCGGTCGGTGAGGTCGCTCGCATCGACCTTGGGCGGTGCGTTGAGCGCCTCGGTCAGCAGGCCCGCGAGACTGCCCTCGATCACCATCTGGCCCGTCACCGCCTGCTTGATGCGCAGGCTCAGTTCCTCGGGTTCCAGATCCTTCAGCAGATAGCCGTCGGCGCCGGCGCGCATCGCTTCCAGCACGTCCTGGCCGTCGTCGGAGACGGTGAGCATCACGCAGCGCGCGCGCAGCTTGCGGGCCTTGAGCGCGCGCAGCGTCTCGATGCCGTTCATCTGCTTCATGTTGAGGTCGATGAGGATGAGCGCCGGGTCGAGCTTCTCGGCCAGCTCGATGCCGGTGGCGCCGTCGCCGGCCTCGCCGAGCAGCGCCAGTTCGGGATCGGCGCGCACCAGTTGCGCGACGCCGCTGCGGAACAGCGGATGGTCGTCGATGAGCAGGATGCCGGCGGTCATCGCGCGCCTCCGGCGAGCAGGTCGGCGGGCAGGCGCTGCGGCTCGAAGCTCAGTTGCACGCGGGTGCCGCCGCCGTCGCGCGGCTCGACCGTGACCTCGCCGTCGAGCGAGCGGGCGCGTTCTTTCATGATGCTCATTCCGTAATGGTTGCCTTCCGGGGTCATCGCGGGCAGGCCGCGGCCGTCGTCCTCGACGGTGATGGTGCAGCGATGGCCCGGACCGTAGCGCACCGCGACCCAGGCGTGTTCGGCGCCGGCGTGCCGCACGATGTTCGACAGCGCCTCGCGGATGACCTGCATGACATGGAACTCCTCGTTGATTTCGAGCTGGCACTTGTCGAGCTCGTGCTCGAACTCGATCACGAGGCCGCTGCGCTGGCCGAACTCGTCGATCGTCTCCTGCACCGCTTCCAGCAAGCCGCCCGGACCCATGCTCACGCGGAAGGCGGCGATCAGCTCGCGCACCTCGCGGTAGGCGGTGCTGAGGCCGCCGCGCAGGTCGAGCGCGGCCTGGCGCACGCCGGCCGGCACCGTGTCGTTGTCGAGCGCGCGCTGCAATTGCGCGACCTGGATCTTCATGAATGCAAGCGATTGCGCGAGCGAGTCGTGCAGCTCGCCGGCGATGGCGCTGCGCTCCTCCATGAGCGCGACGCGGCGCTCCTCATGGCTGCGGCAGACGCCCGCGATGGCGAGCGCGACCAGCATCGCGAAGCATTCGGCGAGCTGGATCTGGCGCTCGCCCACGGGCGCCTCGGGTGCGAATTCGGCGATGAGGCTGGCCGTGGGCAGCCCGGCGCTCGCGACCGGCACGACGAGGGTGCGCAGCGGCAGGTCGGGGCCGGGCGGGATCAGGCGCGCGCCCACGTCGCCGCGCGAATCGGCGCCGCTCGGCAGCGCGAGCGCGGGTTCGGCCTCGGTGCAGATCAGGGCATTGCCGCCGAGCAGGCGGCGCAGGTCGAGCGGCAGGCGCAGCGCCACGTTGCCCGCGCCGAGCGCGGTCTGGAGCACGGCGAGGGCGCGGCGCAGCGCGGGCGCGTTCACGTCGCCGCCGCGCAGCAGCCGGCCGGCTTCGCGCAGACCGCGCAGGGGGTCGGGTTCGCCGGCGAGCGGCGCGCCGGGCGCGGTGGCGCCGGCCAGGGCGGCGGATTCGTGCGCGAGGGCGGCGCCGGCCGATGCCGAGGCAGCGGTCACGGCCGGGCCAGCGCCGACAGCGCTTGCAGCCACGTGGGCGGGCGGCGCGGCCGGCCGTCCGGCGGACGGGGTCTTTTCGGGCGACAGCAGGCGCGGCGCGCGGCGCAGGATGAGGGCGAAGCCCGCCGCGACCAGCGCGAGCGCGGCGGCCTGGAGCGCGAGCATCAGCCGGCCGCGCGCGGCGAGGTTGTCGGCGCTGCCGGCAAGCGCGTCGCACAGGGCATGGTCGGCGGCGCCGGCGTCGGCACACTGCGCGCCGAGCGCGTCGAGCACGTCCGCCGCCTGGCGGTGCACCTCGACGCTGCCCCAGAACATCAGCAGCGCGGCGACGCTGCATGCGGCGAGCACGGCGGCCAGCGCGGCCAGGCCGGGCTGGCGATCATGAAAACGTAGGACGGTGGAGATCACGACGATGGCGCTCTTCATGTTGTCGGCCTGGATGCTGGCATGGTGCTTCATCTGGCTCGTGGGTTCCTGGCACGCGGGTCAGGCTTTCGTGGCGCTGGCGGCGCCGGTGTTCCTCGGGTTGACCGGGCTGCTGTTCGTGCCGCGCTGGCGCGCGGCGCTGTTCGGGCGGATCGGTGCCGGCGCGGATGACGGCGATCGCCCGCGCGACACGTCGCTCCGCGCCGCGCCGGCCGCATCGGCGGGCCCGTCGCGCGAAGACGCGCCGCCCACCGTCCCGGCGCCCGACGACTTCGCCTGCCCCGCGCCCGATGTCGTCTGCTCGCTGCGCAACGAGGCGGCGCTGCCCGGCGTGCTCGACCAGCTGCATCTCGTGCTGTTCCGCGCCGACGCCGACGGCCGCGTCATCTACATGAACCGCGCCTGGGAAGACCTCTGCGGCCATGCCGTCGCCGACACCCTCGGCAAGCCGCTGCAGGCCTTCGTCCACCCGTCGGAAGCGGCGGCGATCGCGCGCGGCCTGAGCGCCGTCGCGCGCGGCGAGCAGGACATGCTCGGCTGCGAACTGCGCCTCGCCGACGCGGGTGGCAGACCGGTGCGTGCGCTGCTGCGCGTCCAGCCCTGCCTCGCGCCCGGCGGCGCGATCACCGGCCTGGTCGGCACGATCGAGCGCGTGAACCGGCGCGGCGGCGATGAGCGCAACGGCACGGCGCGGCACCAGATCAACACCCTGCTCGCCAACGTGCCGGGCATGGTCTACCGCTCGCGCAACGACCCGTCGTGGACGATGGAATTCGTCAGCGACGGCTGCGTCGATCTCACCGGCTACGAGCCCTGGGAGCTGCTCGAAAACCGCCGCGTGTCCTTCGGCGACCTCATCCACACCGGCGACCGCGAGTTCGTCTGGACCCAGGTGCAGGCCCATGTGGCCAAGCGCGAGGCCTACCAGATCGCCTACCGCATCACCGACGCGGCCGGCCGCGAGCGCTGGGTCTGGGAGCAGGGGCGCGGCGTGTTCTCGTCGCATGGCGAGCTGCTCGCGATCGAGGGCTTCATCACCGACGTGAGCGAGCGGCGCGGCGCCGAGGAGCGCGCGCGCCGGCGCATCTGGTTCGAGGCGCGCACCGGCATGACCGGCCGGCCCATCTTCGAGGCGCTGCTGCCGTGGACGCTGCAATTCGCGCAGATCGGCGGCCAGCCCTGCGCGCTGCTGTGCGTGCATCTGCTCGGGCTGGAGGCGCTCACCGAGCGCCACGGCAGCGAGCGTGCCGAACAGGTGCTCACCGCCGTCGCGCGCCGCTTCACGCCCGCGACCGGCGCCGGCGCGGTGAGTGCGTGGCTCGGCAATCACCAGTTCGCGGTGCTCGTGGCCGACTTCCGCAGCGTGGGCGTGGCGCGCGCCGCCGTCACCGATCCGCGCGAACTGGTCAGCGCCGTCTCGCGCTACGCGGCGCGGCTGGTCGAGGCGCTGTCGGCGCCGGTGCGCGTCGATGGCGCGCGGCATGACGTCGGCGTCGCGATCGGCATCGCGATGAGTGGCGCGCGCTATGCCGGCGCCGACGCGATGCTCGAAGCCGCCCAGCAGGCCGCGCTCCAAGCCAAGGCCATCGGCGCCGGCACCTGCGAGTTCGCGGACGAATAAAGAAAGACGCCCGCACGGCCTACGTTCCGTGCGGGCGTTGAAAACGGCCATGCCGGCGGCGCGTGCTGCCTCCGCCGGCATGACCGGGCTTACTCGGCGGCGGTGCCGGCGCTCAGCGCGCGGCCGTCATCGTGCTGGGCGAGCCAGTCGATCGCGGTCTGGCGATAGCGGCCCAGGCCCTTGTATTCGATCAGCGGCGCCGGCAGCGTCTTGAGCACGCGGTGCATGCGCGCGGCCCACTTCGGCTGGGTGGCGAGGTCTTCCATGCTGGCGAGGTAGCCCCGGATGCTGAACAGCATCCCGTTGCTGCGCGGCAGGCGGAACAGCGATTGCAGCTCCACGCGCAGATGCAGCTTGTGGCCGACGTTCTCCGGCGTGACCGAGGCGCGCTCGTGGCCCCATTCGGGATAGGTCTCGGGCGAGGTGTCGAGGCGCGGGTTGACGGTCATGGTCCAGTTCAGGCGGCGCACCGGCTTGCCCTGCTGGAGCATGAGCAGGTACTTGAGCGCGCGGTCGAACACGCCGATCTCGTGCGCGAGCGGCACCGGGCCGTGCCATTGCTGGAAGCTCATGCCCACGTCGAAGGCGAGCGACCAGTCGGCCTGCTGCGTGACCATGCCGGCATCGGCGAACAGGTTGTTGTCGCGCTGGTCCATGACCACGAAATCGCCCTGGGCCTGGCGCGTGATGTACTCGAACGGACCGCAGGGCAGGGTGGCCGCGTCGCCGAACACGAAGCTCTGCTTCAGGCCGAGCGGGCGGTTGGTCCAGGTCCAGTGGGCGCCGTCGCGTTCGAGCGTGAACTGCTCGGGGTAGTCGCGCGCGAACGATTCCATGATGAGTTCGAGCGTGTCCCACTCGGCCTCGGCCATGTGCGGCAGCACCGCGCAGCGGCCCGGATCGCGCTCCAGCGTGATCGCGCGGTCGCGGCATTCGCTCACGTAATGCTCGTCGATGTCGAAGGCGTGCTCGAACACCGAACCCTTCGGCCCCGCCACATGCGGCTCGATGTTGACCGAGTACATGTACTCGTCCTGCGGGAAGGGGAAGGGAAAGCGCCGCACCGCCTCGGGCGAGTTGCGGTACGTGTAGTCGCCGCGGAAGGTCTCTTCCTTGAATGCGAGGGTCATGGACATTCCTTCAAAGGTCGAGGGTCAGGCAGCCGCCCTTGGCGCGCGAGACGCAGGGCATGATCTTCTTGCCGGCGGCATGGTCGGCTGCGTTGAGCCAGAGGTCGCGGTGGTCGAGTTCGCTGTCGCAGCTCACGACGGCGGTCTCGCACTGGCCGCAGGCGCCGCCCCGGCACAGCGAGATGACCGGCGCGTTCGCGGCTTCCAGCGCTTCGAGCAGCGAGGTGTCGGCGCCGACCGTGATGCGCCCGCCGGTGCGCGCCAGTACCACGTCGAAGGGCTGGCCGCCCGCCGGCGCGAGGAACTGCTCGGAATGCAGATTGGCTTCGGGCCAGCCGGCGGCGAGGCCGGCCGCCATCGACGCCTCGACCATCGGGCCGGGGCCGCAGATGTAGAAGTGCGTGCCGAGCGGGCGCGCCGCGAACAGCTTCGCGAAGTCGATCACGTCGCCCGCGCTCTGGTCATGGCCGAACACGCGGCCCGGCGCGAGCGCTTCAAGCTCGGCGGCGTACACCGCGAATTCCGGCGCGCGGAAGGCGTAATGCACCTCGAAGCTTGCGCCCATGCGGGCCAGCTGGCGCGCCTGCGACAGGATCGGCGTGATGCCGATGCCGCCCGCGACGAGCAGATGGTGCTTCGCGGTGCGCACGACCGCGAAAAGATTCATCGGCTGGGCAAGTTCGAGCTGCATGCCGACGGCGGCCTGCTCGTGCAGCCAGGCCGAGCCGCCGCGCGACGGTTCCTGCCGGCGCACCGCGATGCGCCAGGTGGCGCGGTCTTCGGGGTCGCCGAGCAGCGAATAGGGATTGCGCTGGACGCGCCCGCCGAGCGGGATCGACACGACCACATGGCTGCCCCCCGAGAACACCGGGAAGGGCTCGCCATCGGCGCGGCCGAAGCTGATCTCGCGGATGCCCGGCGCGAGATCGCGCAGGGCGGTGATGACGACGGCAATCGAATCGCTCATGGGTAGATCCGTTCCACGTCGGGCAGCACGCCGGGCTCCTCGGCATCGATCTGGAAGCCCATGTAGGCGCCGAGCCGGCGCGAGAAATGGTCGCGCACGAACAGCTGGCGGCCGCAGCCGCCGCAGGGCGCGATGTTGGTGTGGATGGCGTGGGTGATGGTCTTGCAGTGCACGCAGTACACGGGGCGCGCGAGCGTGCCGCAGCGGTGGCGATGGATTTCGCTCTCGCCCATGCCGGCTTCGTTGGCGATGCGCGCCGCGAGCCAGATCAGCGATTCGCCGCCGATCAGGTACAGCCGCGTGCCCATGCGGGCGGCGGCGAGCGCGTCGCGCAGGATCTGCAGCGCGGCCTCGGGCCGCTCGGCGCGGGTGATGCTGCCGCCGCCGGAGGCGAGGCCGAGCCAGGCTTCGTCGCCGTCATGCGGAATCACGATGAGATCGACGCCGGCCGGCGCGTCGGCCGCGAGGCGCGCGGCGACGGCCGCATCGGCGGCGCCGGCCAGCACCAGGTGCTGCCGGCCCGACGTGTCCCAGCCGAGTTCGGTCCAGGCCGGCTGGCTCTTGATGGTGTAGGGAGCCGACATGCGAGCCTCGTCAGCCTTGCTTCTCGGGATGGGTGCGCAGGCGCATCGGGTCGTAGAACGGCGTGCGCACGACCATGGCCTTGTAGCTCGCGCCATCGACCTTGATCGTCAGCCGTGTGCCGAGGTTGGTGTGCGACGGCTTGAGGTGGACCAGTGCAAGCGATTGCATGAGGTAGCGGCTGTAGCTGGCCGAGGTCACGACGCCGACTTCCTTGTCGCCGTCATAGATCTTCGCGCCACCGGGCATGGCGGCCGAATGCTCGACGATCATGCCGGCCTGCTTGATGCGTTCGCGGCCCTTGAGCGCGAGCACGGCGGCCTTGCCGATGTAGTCGCCGGGCTTGTTCACGTCCACGGCCCAGTCCATGTTGACTTCCCAGGGCGTGGTGTCGCCTTCGGGCATCTCGAACGGGAAGAACAGCAGTGCGCCTTCGACGCGCGTGAGTTCGAGCGTGTTCCACGACGCCGGGATCACGCCGAAGGGCTTGCCCGCGTCGAGGATGGCGTCCCACAGGAAGACGGCGTCGGCCGCCGAGCAGTACACCTCGTAGCCGCGCTCGCCCGAGTAGCCGCCGCGGCCGAGGATGATGTTGCGGCCGAACAGCGTGGTCTCGGTGTGGTTGAAGTAGGGCAGGGTGGCCAGCGCGAAGGGCGTGTGCGGCGCCAGCACGTCGAGCGACAGCGGGCCTTGCAGCGACAGGATGTGCACGTCGAGGTCGGCCTCGACGCTCACGTTCCTGCCTTCGGCCAGCATCGCGAGCGTCTTCGGCGTGGCGCCGCTTCCGTGCGACAGGCGGAAGCGGTCGGCGGCGTCGCGGATGACCATGATGTCGTCCACCAGCGCGCCGGCGTCGTTCACTTCGGCGGCGAGGCGGGCGGTGCCCGGCTTGAGCTTGGTGATGTCGATGGTGACGAGCTTGTCGAGCACGGCCTCGGCATCGGGGCCGCTCACCTTGACGATGTTGAGCGCCGACACGTCATACAGCGCGGCGCGGCTGCGCGTGGCGACCACTTCATCGGCCGCATCGGTCGAGTAGCTCCACGGCAGGGGCATGTTGTTCCAGGTGTCGCCGTCGAGCTTGGAGCCGAGCTGGCGATGGCGTTCGTTCAGGACCGAGTTACGGAGCATCCGCTTTACCTCTTTGGCATGGCTGTTGGTGAGCGAATGCTGGTCGTGGCCGAAGCGCACGCCAATCGTCATGAGTGGGTACCACCAAGGTGGTAGGGGTGGCCCGTTACCTCCAAGGTGGTACCCACTCATGACGATTGCGGGGGCATGGCACCACGCAGAAAACTGGTTTCGAGCCGCAGCACATGCGGCGCATGACCTTCACGTCATCGACACCAGGAGAACAACCGAATGAGCAAGAAGCGAGTCGCAGTCATCGGCGCAGGCCCCTCGGGTACTGCACAGTTGCGCGCCTTCCAGTCCGCCGCTGCCAAGGGCGCGGAGATCCCCGAGATCGTCTGCTTCGAGAAGAGCAGCGACTGGGGCGGCCTGTGGAACTACACCTGGCGCACCGGCCTCGACGAGAACGGCGAGCCCGTGCACTGCTCGATGTACCGCTACCTCTGGTCCAACGGCCCGAAGGAATGCCTGGAGTTCGCCGACTACACCTTCGACGAGCACTTCGGCAAGGGCATCGGCTCCTACCCCCCGCGCGCCGTGCTGTGGGACTACATCAAGGGCCGCGTCGAGAAGGCCAACGTGCGCGGCTGGTGCCGCTTCGAATCGCCGGTGCGCATGGTCAACTTCGACAAGGCGACCGAGAAGTTCACCGTGACCGTGCATGACCTCAAGAACGACGTCATGTACGACGAGGTGTTCGACTACGTCATCTGCGCGTCGGGCCACTTCAGCACGCCGAACGTGCCGTACTTCGAGGGCCTCGACACCTTCAACGGCCGCGTGCTGCACGCCCACGACTTCCGCGACGCGCTCGAGTTCAAGGGCAAGGACATCCTGCTGATCGGCCGCAGCTACTCGGCGGAAGACATCGGCTCGCAGTGCTGGAAGTACGGCGCCAAGAGCATCACGACCAGCTACCGCAGCAAGCCGATGAGCTTCCACTTCCCCGACAACTGGGAACAGAAGCCGCTGCTGACCAAGGTCGTGAACAAGACCGCCTACTTCAAGGACGGCACGAGCAAGGAGATCGACGCGATCATCCTGTGCACGGGCTACAAGCACTTCTTCCCCTTCCTGCCGGAAGAGCTGCGCCTGAAGACCGACAACCGCCTGTGGCCGCTCAACCTCTACAAGGGCGTGGTCTGGGAGGGGAACAACAAGTTCTTCTACCTCGGCATGCAGGACCAGTTCTTCACGTTCAACATGTTCGACGCCCAGGCCTGGTATGTGCGCGACGTGATCCTCGGCCGCATCGCGCTGCCCGACGCCAAGACCCAGCACGACTACACGCTGGCCTGGCGCGCCCGCGAAGAGACGCTCACCAACGACGAGTCGATGATCCGCTTCCAGGCCGACTACGTGAAGGAGCTAATCGGCGCGACCGACTATCCGATGTTCGACTTCGAAGGCGTGATCCAGACCTTCCTCGTCTGGGAAAAGCACAAGCACGAGAACATCATGACCTTCCGCGACCACAGCTACCGCTCGGTCATGACGGGCAAGATGTCGCCGCTGCATCACACGCCGTGGAAGGACGCGCTCGACGATTCGCTCGAGGCCTATCTGGCCGACGGCCCGCTCGACCAGCCCAAGGCAGCCTGATGACGGCCGCCGTCGCCACGCCCGCGCAAGCGGGCATCGCAAGCGTCGCCCCGGAAGGCAACACCCAGCTTTTCGACGGCCACGACACGCGCTACCTGAGCCTCGGCTATGCCGAGCTGCTGCGCGACGTGACCATCGACGAGACCTGGGGCATCACCTTCCTCGCGGGCGTGGTCGAGCGGCGGTCGCTCGCGCCGCGCGAGCAGGCCTTCATGAGCGTGCTCGTCGCGATGGAGCGCGGCATGCAGGCCCTGCTCGTGCGGCTGCTGAAGAAGCACGGCATCGCCTGGGACGAAGCCGCCATCGCCGCCGAGGCCGACATCGTCGGCAGGCGGCTGGCCGATCGCTTCGGCTTCCTGCCCTGGCGCGAATTCATTCAGACGGCGATCGCCGATCCGGCGCCGCCCTATCTGTCGAAGTACGGCCGCGCGCGCGAACTCGCGCCGCCCGCCGATCACGAGATTCTCGACCTGCTCGTCGAGCACGAACAGGCGCTGCTGGACGTGGCCGCGCTCGAACTCGCGCTCATGACCGACACCGCGCTCGCGCCGGTGTGGCGCTGCCTCGAAAAGGCCCAGACGCTGCTCTGGTGCGAGCACATCGCCGAACTGGCCGGCACGACCGGCGAGCCGGCCGACGCCGACGCTGCAAGCGCTGTCACCGTCTTGGCCGGCAGCCCGGGCGCCGGCTCCGCCGCGACGCAGGAGGCCGACCATGACTGACGCCCGCCTGCTCGCCCCGCCGCCCAGCCGCATCCTGCGGCCCGGCCTGCCGGCGCGCGCCGCCGGCACCGAACGTCATCGCGTCGCCGGACGCGGTTCCCTTGTCGTCGCCGTGCAGGCTGGCGACCGGCTGGCCCTGACGGATGTCGAGGGCGGCCAGGTCTGCGAGCTGATGTTCTGCGATGCGAGCGGAGCCTTCGCGCCCGGCGCCCTCGGCGATGCCGACACGCTGCGCGCCGCCGAGGCGAGCGTGGTGACGCCCGACGGCTTCCTCGCCCTCATGGCCGAAGGCGGTCCCGTCGTCGCGCGCACGCTGACAGCGCTTGCAAGACGCGGCATCGCGCTGGCCGAGGCGCGGGGCTTGCGCCTGTTCGGGCGCGGCAGCCGCGCCGGCGCGCGCGCCGACTTCACGGTGCAGCGCGACGGCTTCCTCATCGTCGCGACGCCTGGCACGCGCATGGACTTCGTCGCGGGCGACGCGGCCACGCCGGTCGAGCTGACGCTCGTGCGCGCCGCCGCGCAGGTGGACGCCGCCGCCATCGCGCTGCCCGAGCCGCTGGCCGATCCGCGCTTCGAGCAGCGCATCGCCGCCGGCACGGCGCACGCCTACGTGGTCAAGGCCGGCGAGTACATCCAGGTGCTCGATGTGCAGGGCCGCCAGTGCTCCGACTTCCAGGCCTTCTCGCTGCGCAAGCTGGAGCAGGGCATCGAACGCGGGCTCGACGCCACCGTCACCCGCACGCTGCTCGGCGCCGCCTATCCGCAGCCCGGCCTGCCGGCCAAGGCCTTCGACCGCGACTTCGAGCCGCTGATAGAAGTGGTGCAGGACACGGTCGGCCGGCATGACGCCTTCGCCACCGCCTGCGGCGCGCGCTACTACGACGACATGGGCTACCCCGGCCATGTCAATTGCAGCGACAACTTCAGCGCCGCGCTCGCGCCCTACGGCGTCGCGCCGCGCCGTGGCTGGGAAGCGCTCAACTTCTTCTACAACACCTTCCTCTGCTCGGCCCACCAGCTGCATCTCGACGAGCCCTGGTCGCGCCCCGGCGATTACGTGCTGATGCGCGCGCTGACCGACCTCGTCTGCGTGACCTCGTCCTGCCCCGACGACATCGACCCGGCCAACGGCTGGAACCCGACCGACATCCACGTGCGCACCTACGCGCCCGACGCGGGCTTCCCACGCGCCATCGCCCATCGCATGACTCCCGACGCCGACCCGAAGCTCACGCGCGAATCGCCCTTCCATTCGCGCACCTCGGCGCTGACGCGCCATTTCGTCGATTACCGCGGCTACTGGCTGCCCACCCGCTTCGCGGGCGAGGGCGCCATCAGCGAATACTGGGCCTGCCGCGAGGCCGTGGCCGTCATCGACCTGTCGGCGATGCGCAAGATCGAGATCACCGGCCCGGACGCCGAGGCGCTGCTGCAATGGGCGCTGACCAAGGACGTGAGCAAGCTCGGGCCGGGCAAGGTCGCGCACGTCGCGCTCTGCCATCCCAATGGCAACGTGCTGGATGACGCGTTGCTCTACCGCATCTGCGTCAACAACTTCCGCCTCGTGTGCAGCGAGGACACGGTCGGCCCCTGGCTGCGCCGGCAGATCCAGGAGCAGGGCTACAACGCCTGGGCGCGCGAATCGACCGACCAGCTCTGCAACCTCGCGGTGCAGGGTCCGCGCGCGCGCGACCTCATGCGCCAGATCGTCTGGACCGCGCCCGCCCAGCCGAGCATCGACGAGCTGAAATGGTTGCGCTTCGTGCCGGCGCGCATCGGCGGCTATGAAGGCATGCCGATCGTGCTCTCGCGCACCGGCTACACCGGCGAACTCGGCTACGAGATCTTCTGCCACCCGCGCGACGCCGAAGGCGTGTGGGACGCGATCTGGCAGGCCGGCCAGCCGCTCGGCCTCAAGCCCATGGGTCTCGACGCGCTCGACCTCGTGCGCATCGAGGCGGGGCTCGCCGCCGCCGGCAACGAGTTCGACGCCCGCACCGACGGCTGGGAAGGCTGGGTGGGCGATGCGATCTCGCTCGACAAGCCCTGCGACTTCATCGGTCGCGCGGTGCTGGCCGAGCGCGCCGAGCATCCGCGCAAGCTCATCGTCGGCTTCCAGCTCGAAGGCGGCGAAGCCGTCAGCCACGGCGACGAGTTCTTCCTCGGCCGCGTGCCGGTGGGCGTGGTCACGAGCGCGATGCGCTCGCCCAAGCTCGGCCGCACCGTCGGCATCGCCCGCATCGATGCGCAGTACGCCGCGCCCGGCACCGAGCTGGAGATCGGCACGCTCGACGGCCACCAGAAGCGGCTGCCCGCGCGCCTCACGAACCTGCCGCATTACGACCCGGAAAGGTTGCGCCCGCGCGCCTGACCGGCACATCGCCGCATCCGCATGACCGGCCACGGTCATGCCACCGGCCCGGCCGCGCCATGCGCAGCCGGGCCGCAGCCGCGACCAGGCGGCTTGCCAGGTTTCACCCAGCAGTACCTCCGCGGCCGGCGCGCCGCATTTCAACCACTCGAACAGGAGCACCCATGTTCCGCAGCACCACGCTCGCCCTCTGTGGCGCAAGCCTTTGCATGACCGCCCTCAACGTCCGTGCCGAGGAGGAGGCCAGCCCCCTCACGCTCACGGCCAATGTCGCGATCGTGTCCAACTACGTGTTCCGCGGCATGAGCTACACCCAGGACGGCGCCGCCGTTCAGGGCGGTTTCGACGCCGTGCATTCGAGCGGCCTGTATGCCGGCGTCTGGGGCAGCAACGTGAGCAGCAAGGCCATCACCGACGCCTCGGCCGAGTTCGACCTCTACGGCGGCTACGCAAGCAGCGTCGGCGACCTCGCCTACGACGTCGGCCTGCTGCAATTCACCTATCCGCAAGGCCGCTTCGCGGGCCAGAGCTACAACACGCTCGAAGGCTATGCGGGCGTGACGTACAGCGTGCTCAACCTCAAGTACTCGCGCACGCTCACCAACTACTTTGGTTTCAACAACGCCTCGATGGGCGGCGGCGATTCGAAGGGTTCGGAGTACTTCGAGGCCAACCTCGCCTATGAAGTGCTGCCGGGCTACACGGCCCAGGCCCACGCCGGCCACCAGAAGGTCAAGGGCTACGGCCAGTACAACTTCAGCGACTACAAGCTCGGCGTCCTGGCCGACCTCGGCTCCGGCTGGCAGGCCGGCCTGGCCTGGGCCGACACCACCGGCAAGACCGCGCTCTACACGATCGGCACGGTCAACACCGCCGGCCCGAAGTGGATCGCGTCGCTCAAGCGCACGTTCTGATCCTGCACCGAAGCAGGGGCCGCGCCGCACAAGGCGCGTGCGATGTCAGTGGCGGCATGCCCCATCGAGGGGAGCCGCCATCGCCTGACCCGGCGCAGGAGCGGGTTAGGAGAAGGTTTACTTAAACGAACCTTTAGTTCCTGAAAAGAAACAAAGGCACGCCATTTGCAAGCGCTGGCACGCGTCGCGGTTTTCAGCACCGACAACCCGCAGCCAGCCGGCGCCGCCCGGCGGCAAGAACGACATCCCAACCTTCGATGATCGACATGGAGCGCGAAATGACTCTTCCCTCACGACTGTGGCGCGGCCTGACCGCCGCGCTGCTCTCGACGACCTCGCTGGTCGCCCTCGCCGAGGAGGCCGTGGAAAAGGCCGCCGAGGCCGCGACCGATGCGGCCCCCGCCGCCGCCGAAGCCGCGGCCGCCGCCGTGGCGCCGGTGCTCAACAGCGGCGACACGGCCTGGGTGGCCTGCTGCGCGCTGTTCGTGACGCTGCTGCTCATCCCCGGCCTCGCGCTGTTCTACGGCGGGCTGGCGCGCAGCAAGAACGTGCTGTCGATCCTCATGCAGATCTTCACCGGCTCGGCGCTGGTCTCGCTGCTGTTCGCGATCTACGGCTACAGCTTCATCTTCGTGGACGGCGGCTCGCTGCAAAGCCTGATCGGCGGCGCGGGCAAGGTCTTCCTCGCCGGCATCACCAATGATTCGCTTCAGGGCACGATCCCCGAGTGGCTGTACGTGTTCTTCATGCTGCTGTTCGCGGCGATCACGCCGGTCATCATCTGCGGCGCCTTCGCCGAGCGCATCAAGTTCTCGGCGGTGCTGGTGTTCCTGGCCGTCTGGTTCACGATCAACTACGTGCCCCAGGCGCACATGGCCTGGGCCGGCGGCTGGGTGTTCAACCTCGGCGCGCTCGACTTCGCGGGCGGCAACGTGGTGCACGTGAACGTGGGCGCGGCCTCGCTGGTCGGCGCCTATCTGGTGGGTCGTCGCAAGGGCTTCGGCACGTCGAGCCTCGCGCCGCACAACATGACCATGACCATGACCGGCGGCTCGATCGTCTGGGTGGGCTGGCTCGGCTTCTGCGGCGGCTGCGCCTACGCGGCCAGCGGCTTCGCGATGCTCGTGGTGCTCAACAACTCGCTCGCCGCCTGCGCGGGCGCCGTGGCCTGGACGCTGGTGGAATGGGCGCATCGCGGCAAGCCGAGCGTGCTCGGCGCCGTGTCGGGCGCGATCGCCGGCCTCGTCGCCATCACGCCGGCCTGCGGCTATGTCGGCCCGATGGGCGCGATCGCCTGCGGCCTGATCACCGCGCCGATCTGCTGCTGGGCGGTCGAGAAGCTCAAGCCGATGATCGGCCTGGACGATTCCTTCGACGTGTTCGGCGTGCATGGCACGGGCGGCATCGTCGGCAGTGCGCTGTCGGTCATCTTCGCGCTCCCGGCGCTGGGCGGCGTGGGCTTCGCCGAAGGCCGCGACCTGTCGAGCCAGCTCATGGTCAACCTGGGCGTCACGGGCTTCACCTTCGTGTACTCGGTCATCAGCAGCTGGATCGCGTTCAAGATCGCGGCCCTGTTCTGCGGCGGCCTGCGTGTCGACGAAGAACAGGAAGTTGACGGTCTTGATCTGTCGTCGCACGGCGAAGTCGGCTACAAGTACTCCAACTGAACCCGAAGGAGATCCGATGAAACTCATCACCGCCATCGTCAAGCCGTTCAAGCTCGATGAAGTGCGCGAGGCGCTGCAGAAGGCCGGCGTCAACGGCGTGACCGTCACCGAGGTCAAGGGCTTCGGCCGCCAGAAGGGCCACACCGAGATCTACCGTGGCGCCGAGTACGTGGTCGATTTCCTGCCCAAGACCCGCATCGAGGCCGCCGTGGCCGACAACCTCGTCGATGTGGCGGTCGATGCCGTGGTCAAGGCGGCGCACACCGGCAAGATCGGCGACGGCAAGATCTTCGTGACCGACATCGAGCAGGTGATCCGCATCCGCACCGGCGAGACCGGCGAGGGCGCGCTCTGAGCGATGCAGGGCCGGCCACCGTCCGTCGCAAGGCGGAGGGTGGTTGAGCCGGTCCCGAGGGATCGGCGGGAAAGAAAAAGGCGACGGGGTCGAATCCGTCGCCTTTTTTGTTGGCTGGCCGGAGCGCGGCCCGGTGGTTCAGGCAGGCGTTGCCGTCGATGACGGGGCGGCGGCCTGCGCCGGCGCGGACGGGTCGATCTCGGTCAGGACTCCGTCGCGCACGACCACGAGGCAGGTGCCGGTGCGGGCCGCGAGTTCGCGGGCGCGCTGGGCGGCGCGTTGCATGGCGGTCATGGACAGGCGTAGGTCGTTGTCGCGGGCGGTTTCGATCGGCAGTGGGTTCATGGCTGGTCGTTCCAGTCGAGAAGGATCGGTGAGTCGCCGGCATTGTCGTACAAGGCCCAGGCGTCCACACGGGGTGCGTAAAGCTCGCGGAAATTGCTCAGTCCGGCTTCGAAGCGACGCCGGATCACCGGCTCGGGGATGTGATGACCGCCTTGCCTGACCCGCAGGGCGACACGCGCGACAGCTTCATCCGCACTCGCCAGCGATAGAAAGATGAGCTTCACGCGGTAGTCGGCGGCTCGCCACTGCTCGATCAGACGCAGATAGGCACGGCCTGAAAGCGTCGTCTCGAGGGCAAAGCTCTGCCGCGCGGCGAAGTGCCGGTCCAGCTCGCGGAGCATGAGCCGGCCTGCTTGGATGGCTGCCTGTTCAGGAGCGAAAGGCGACAGCCCGGCGGCAATCAGGTCCGCATTCACGAAGACCGGACAGCCCGCTTCGTTCGGCAGGAACTCGCGGGCGAAGGTCGTTTTTCCGGCACCGTTGGGGCCGGCGATGATGATGGCGCGGGGAGGCGTGGCCATGCGTATGTCCTGGTCGGGATCGACGATCGGTCGTCCTCCAGACTAGCCGAGTGTTTGCCGCCCGCGCGGCGCCCCGGCCTCAGTCGCCGTCGAGCTCGATCCCCAGCCGCTTCATCCGCCGGTACAGCGTGTTGCGGCTCACGCCCTGCATCTTCGCCACGCGCGTGAGGTTCCAGCGCTGCTCGGTGATGAGGTCGAGCAGGGCGGCGCGGTCTTCGGCGTCGGCGGCGGCTTCGGCCAGCGGCAGTTGCGCGCGGGCGCGGGCGGCCGAGAAGGGCGTGGTGCGCAACGCCGGCAGATGCTCCACATCCACGAGATTGCCGTCGCACAGTGCGGCGGCGGCGCGCAGCACATGGCGCATCTGGCGCAGGTTGCCGGGCCAGGGATGGTTCATGAGCAGCATCTCGGCGGCGGGCGTGAGCAGCACCGGCGCGCCTGCTTCCTCGGCGAGGATGCGGTCGATGAGTTCGCGGCGGTCGGCGCGCTCGCGCAGCGGCGGCAGCACGATCTCGACGCCGTTGAGCCGGTAGTACAGGTCTTCGCGGAAGCTGCCTTCCTCCACCAGCGCGCCCAGCTCGCGGTGGCTCGCGCTCACGAGCTGGAAATTGACGGGGATCGACTCCTCGCTGCCGAGTGGCGTGACGCGGCGCTCGTCCAGCACGCGCAGCAGCCGGGCCTGGAGCGCGAGCGGCATGTCGCCGATCTCGTCGAGGAAGAGCGTGCCGCCGTTGGCCTGGAGGATCTTGCCGCGCCGGCCGCCCCGATCGGCGCCGGTGAAGGCGCCGCCGCGATAGCCGAACAGCTCGCTCTCGATCAGTCCCTCGGGCAGCCCCGCGCAATTGATGGCGATGAAGGCCCGGCCCGCCGCCGAACTGCCCGCGTGCACGCCGCGCGCGAACACTTCCTTGCCGGCGCCGGTTTCGCCGCGCAGCAGCAGCGGCGTGCCGCGCGAGATCACGCGTAGCGCGGTGCGCAGCTGGGCGGCGATGACGGGATCGCAGGCTTCGCGGTCGGGTTCGTTGGCGGCGTCGGGGCGCGGGTGGGCGAGGCAGAGGGCTGGGCTCATCGGCATCCGTGTTGTGTTGGGCGGTCCGGCGCGGGTGACGGCGGGACCGCGAAGGCGCGGCGTGGGCGGCGGCGTGCGCCGACGGCCCGCCGCGCGGAGGGCAGGGCGATTGTCGGCGGCCGTCGCGGCGCGCGAAATCGTCCTGCGTGAGTAAGCCTTTGGGGGTAGCGCTCGTCGGCGAGCTGCACGAATGCTTATGCAGTGCTTGAGAATTGGCGCATCTGTCGCGGCCTTCCGCCGCGCTTCCCAGGATGCGTCCATGTCCGCCAATCCCGTTCGCCTGCCCGAGGGCGGCCCCCGTCGCCACCGCGCGCTGCCCGATCTCCATGCGCTCGAAGCCTTCGTCACCGTCTGCGAGGCGGGGTCGATGGCGCTCGCCGCGCAACGCCTCGGCGTGAGCCAGAGCGCCGTGAGCCAGCTCGTGAAGGCGCTCGAAATCGAATGCGGCACCCAGCTGTTCGACCGCGAGGTAAGGCCCGCGCGCCCCACGCACGCCGGCCGCTCGCTGCTCGACCGCGCGAGCGCGCTGCTCGAACAGGCGCGCGCACTCGTCGAGCAGGTGCGCGCGAGCGCGCGCCAGGACCACGCCCAGATCCGCCTCGGCTGCGTCGACAGCTTTGCCGCCACGGTCGGCCCGGCGCTGATCCGCGCGCTCGCGGGTTCGGCGCGCCAGCTGCAACTGTGGTCGGGCCTGACGCCGGGCTTGTCGGCGCAGCTCCAGGCGCGCGAACTCGACCTCGTGATCTGTACCGACACGCGCCTGGACGACACTCGCATCAGCCAGCGGCTGCTGTTCTCGGAAGCCTTCGTCGCGGTGTTCCCGCGCGGCGTGCTGCCGGGCACGGACGTCGACGCGGCGGACGGCCCGGGCGCTGGCAATGCCGACGCCGCGCCGGCCGGGCAGGGCGCCGCGCCGTCCTCGCAAGGCGCCGCGCCCGTCGCGCTGCGCGACCTCACCCGCCTCGCCGGCGACCTCCCGCTCATCCGCTACACCGCGCGCTCGGTCATGGGCCAGCAGGTCGACCGCTTCCTGCGCCATGCGCGCATCGACGCGCCGCGCCGCTTCGAATTCGACGCCACCGACCCGATGCTCAGCCTCGTCTCGGCCGGCCTCGGCTGGGCCATCAGCACGCCGCTCTGCCTGTGGCAGTCGCGCCAGTACCTCGACAGCGTGAGCGTCGTGCCGCTGCCGCCCACGCGGCTCGGCCAGCGCGACTTCTTCCTGCTCGCGCGCGACGCCGAATGGGCCGGCCTCGACGAGGAGGTGATGCGCGTCGCCCGCAGCGTGCTCAGCCGCGAGACCGCGCCCGCCATCCGCCGCGCCATGCCCGCGCTGCCCGCCGACGCCATCACCTGGCCCGAGGCCGGCTGAAAGCGCTTTCAACTCCCTTGCCGTCCCACGCCATGACGACCCTCGACACGCCCATCTACTCGCTCAAGCGCGGCACGCGCCCGCTGCTCATCTCCATCCCCCACCTCGGCACCCGCATTCCGGACGAGGTGCGCGCCCAGCTCACCGACGAAGGCCCGATCGTCGCCGATACCGACTGGCATCTCGACACGCTCTACGCCTTCGCCGAGGCGATGGGCGCCAGCATCCTCGGCGCCAAGGTCTCGCGCTACGCGATCGACCTCAACCGCCCGGCCGACGGCCAGAGCCTCTATCCGGGCCAGACCACCACCGGCCTGTGCCCGACCGAAACCTTCAAGGGCGTGCACCTGTACCCCGCCGGCAAGGAGCCCGACGCCGCCGAAACCGCGCGCCGTCTCGACGCCTACTGGAAGCCCTATCACGGCGCATTGCAGGATGAGCTTTCACGCCTGAAGGCCGAGCACGGCCAGGTCGTGCTGTGGGAGGCGCATTCGATCGCCTCGATCCTGCCGCGCCTGTTCGACGGCAAGCTGCCCGACTTCAACTTCGGCACCGCCGACGGCAGGAGTTGCGGCGCCGGCGTGATCGGCGCGGTGCTCGCGGCGCTCGACGGCACGCCCTTCACGCATGTGCACAACGGCCGCTTCAAGGGCGGCCACATCACGCGCGCCTACGGCAACCCGTCCGAAGGCGTGCACGCGATCCAGCTGGAGATGTGCCAGTGCATCTACATGGACGAGGAAGTGCCGTTCGGATACCGGCCCGACCTCGCCGTGAAGGTGCAGCCCTGGCTCGAAAGGATGCTCGCCGCCGCGCTCGGCGCGCTGCCCGCCTGACGCATCGCCGCCCGCCTGCGCCAGCGTCGGAGGTCATGCATATGCGTGACTCTGGCCGGTAAGCGTTCCGGTCATCGGTGATTTGCCCGCGCGCCGCGTTGTTTACGGTTTCAGACGACCAAGAAACCATAAAACGCGGACGAGACATGAACGAACCGGTCCTCAGGCTGGATGACTGCCAGGTGCTCGTGGTGGACGACAGCAGCGTCGCGCGCCAAGTGTGCGAATGCCTGTTGCGCGAGATCGGCCTCAAGCGCGTGACCTGCGTGGGACGCATGTCCGACGCGCGCGCCGCCGTCGAGCGCAACCGCTACGACATCGTCCTGTGCGACTACCACTTCGAGAACGAGCACGGCACCGGCCAGGACCTGCTCGAAGACTGGCGCCGCACCCGGGCGCTCTCGTTCATGGCGGTGTTCATCATGATCACCGGCGAGTCCAAGTACCAGCGCGTCGCCGAGGCGATCGAGACCGCGCTCGACGACTACCTGCTCAAGCCCTTCACCGCCAACACGCTGTCCGAGCGCATCGTCGTCGCCTACCGGCGCAAGGTCGCGCTCGCGCCGATCTATCTCGCCATCGAGCGGCGCGACTACGCCAGGGGCATCGAGCTGTGCGAGGCGATGCTCGCCGTGCCCGGCCCCTACCGCCTCTACGCCGCGCGGCTGTGCGTCGAGCTGTACATCAAGCTCGGCCGCATCGATGACGCGCGCCGCCTGCTCGACGAGGTCTGCCGCAGCCAGGCACTGCCCTGGGCGCGGCTCGGGCTGGTCGCGCTCGACATCGAGGACGGCGACAGCCAGCGCGCGCGCCGCGTGCTCGAAAGCCTGGTGGCCGAGCATCCCGAGTTCGTCGATGCCTACGACGTGCTGGCGCGCGCGATGTTCGAGCAGGGCGACATCGCCGGCGCCACCGCCACGATGCGCCGCGCCGTCGACATCACGCCGAGCAACGCGGCGCGCCTGCAGAAGCTCGGCTGGCTGGCCTTCCTCGCCGACGACACCGCCGCCGCGCGCGAGGCGCTCGGCACCGCCCTGCGCGCCGGCAACCGCTCGCGCAACTTCGACTGGCATTCGCTCGTGCTGCTGATGTTCGTGCTCTACGACACCGGCGACCTGCGCGAGATGCGCCGCGTGCGCGAGCAATGGCAGCGGCTGTTCCGCAGCCATGCCGAGAGCGTGCGGCTGCGCCGGCTCGACCGCACCATCGAAACCATCCACGCCTTCGCCAATCGCCAGTTCTCCGCCGGCGTCGCGCAGCTGCGCGAACTGGCCGAGCTGCTGCGCCGGCCCGAGGCCGACTTCGAGTTCGCCTGCGACATCGCGGCGCTGATCGCGCGCGTGACGACCACCGAGATCGTGCTGCCCGACGCGCCGCGCTGGATCGAGCTGATCGGCTTCCGCTTCTGCGCCACGCGTTCCACCACCGAGGCGCTTGCCGCGCTGGTGCGCCGCCACGAGAGCCATGTGCGCGCCATCCGAGGCACACACGCCACCATCGCCAAGCGCTGCCAGGACGCGATGGCCCATCTCGTGACCGGCTCGCCGCTGAAGACCGTCGAGCAGCTCTACGACTGCGCGCGCCGCACGCTCAACAGCAAGCCGCTGTCGATGGCGCGGCTCGTCGCCGCCAGGCACCGCGATTCCGACGAGGCGGTCGCCAGGCTCGACGCCGAGATCGAGAAGTTCCAGTTCCGCCATTGCCCGCCGGGGCCGCGCATCGACCTCGGCCTCACCACGCACACGCGCAAGGTGGTGGCCGGCACGGTGATCGACAACTGAAGGTTGCGGCGACGCCACGCGCGGCGAGGCTGGCTCTTCAGTAGGTGAACTGCCGCGCCGTAATGCGGAGCTGGGCGGGCCGTCTTCTGCCCGCCTCCCGACCTGACCGTCGCCCTCGGCCGCATCGAGCGCCTGGCGCCCGACGCGGACATCGAGGCGACGCCCCACTCAACCGAGGCAGTCATCGCCGGCACCGCAAGGATCCAGTCCATGAAGCCCAGCCCGCTCCGGTCGACCGTCGCCGGCGCCCCGCACCGCCTTGCCGAATCGGCGCTGCTGTTCCCGCTGCTGACCTTGATGGTGCTCGGGATCATCTGGGTTGGCGTGCTGCGGCTGACGGCCAACGAGATGGCCGCCGCCGACCGCGCAGCCGCGCTGCTCGCCCGCGAGCTGAGCGAGACCTGCGAGGCCCAAGTGCTGGGCGCGCTGCACGAGATCGACCAGACGCTCAAGCTCGTCAAGTACGCCCACGAGACCGGCAGCCGGCTGCGCGAGCTCGACTCGCTCGAAGCGCGCGCGCTGCTGCCGCAGGACCCGCGCTTCACCGTCAGCCTGATCGACCGCGACGGCCGGGTGCTGGCCGGCACGCGCGACCCGTCCGGGGCGGGGCGCGTCGATGCGGCCGAACTGCGGGCCGCGCGCGCGATCGACGCGATGGTGGTCGGTCTGCCGCGCCCGGCCTCCGACGACCCGGCGGCGCCCGGCGCGACGCTGCGCTTCTCGCGCCGGCTCGACGCGGGCGACGGCAGTTTCGACGGCATCGCCACGGTGACGGTCGACGCTGCCTATTTCACCGCCGGCTACGACGCCGCCCGCCTCGGCGAGCATGGCGTGCTGGCGCTGCTCGGCCGCGACGGCGTGTTCCGCGCGCGCCGCAGCGGCGCGGTCGTCACCACCGGCGACCGCACCGATTACGCCGCCCTGCGCGCCCGCCTGCCCGACGACGGTGCCGCCCTGAGCACGCCCTGGGACGGCGTGCGCCGCCACGCCCGCATGCGCGAGCTGCCCGGCTTTCCGCTCGCCGTCATCGCCGGCGTGGCCGACGATGAACAGTTCGCCGCCGCGCGCGCCAAGCGGCGCACCTTCGTGCTGCGCGCGAGCGCCGCGAGCGCCGTGGTCATCTGCGTGTTCGGCCTGCTCGGCCGGCTCAGCCACGCACTCGCGCGCAGCCGCCGCCGCGCGGTGGAGGAGCACATTGCCCACGCCCGGCGCGTCGAATACCTCGCCTATCACGACAGCCTCACCGGCCTGCCCAACCGCAGTCTGTTCAGCAAGCTGCTCGGCCAGGGCATCGCCGAGGCGCGCGAGCACGAGCGTCAGCTCGCCGTGCTGTTTCTCGACCTCGACCATTTCAAGCAGATCAACGACACCCTCGGCCACGATGCCGGCGACGATCTGCTCAAGGAGGTGGCGCTGCGCCTGCGCGCCTGCCTCGGCGAGGGCGACACCGTCGCGCGCCTCGGCGGCGACGAGTTCGTCGTGCTGCTGCCCGCCACCGCCAGCGACGCGCGCATCACCGATGTGGCCGAGGCCATCCTCACCGCCGTGGCGCGGCCCTTCATGCTCATCGGCCAGGAGTTCCGCATCTCGGCCAGCGTGGGCGCGGCGCGCTATCCGCTCGACGGGCTGGACGAACAGTCGCTCACCAAGCATGCCGACAGCGCCATGTACCAGGCCAAGGAAGACGGCAAGAACAACTTCCAGTTCTATTCCGAAACCCGCAGCGCCAATGCGCTGCAAAGGCTTTCACTCGAAGCCAGCCTGCGCCGCGCGCTGGAGCGCGACGAGTTCGCGCTGCACTACCAGGCCAAGCGCGACGCCGTGACCGGCCAGCTCACGGGCATGGAGGCGCTGCTGCGCTGGGAGCATCCCGACCTCGGCAGCATCGGCCCGATGCAGTTCCTGCCGGTGGCGGAGGAGTCGGGTCTCATCGTGCCGATCGGCCGCTGGGTGCTGCGGACCGCCTGCGCCCAGGGCATGGCCTGGCAGAAGCAGGGGCTGCCGGCGCTGCCCGTCGCCATCAACCTGACGGCGCGCCAGTTCTTCGACCCGCGGCTCATCGGCGAACTGAGCGCCGCGCTGACCGTGACCGGCCTCGCGCCCGAGTTGCTGGAGCTGGAAGTGGCCGAGAGCCTGCTCATGAACGATGTCGAGCGCAGCGTCGGCATCCTGACCCACCTGCGATTGCTGGGCGTGCGCATCGCCATCGACGACTTCGGCGTGGGCTATTCGTCGCTGTCGGCGCTGCGCCAGTTCCCGATCGACAGCATCAAGATCGACCGCTCGTTCATGCGCGACGCCGGCAGCGTGCCCGAGGCGCGCGCGCTGACCGAAGCCATCATCGGCATGGGCCGCACGCTCAGCATGAGCGTCGTGGCCCAGGGCATCGAGACCGAGGCCCAGGCCGACTACCTGCGCGCCAACGGCTGCAACGAGTTCCAGGGGTACTACGTGAGCCGGCCGCTGGCGGCGGGGGAGTTCGAGCAGGTGCTGCGGGGGGATTTGGCGGGGCAGGGAGGTGGGCTGGCTGCGCCGGCATCGTCGGCCGTGGCCTGAGCCGACCTCCGGGCCAGTGCTGGCCGGTCGCGCCCGCGTGACGGCGCGTCAGCCTTCCTGCGCCTGCGGATAAACGATCACCGACAGAAACTTGATCGGAAACCGGTGCAGCTTCTCCGGCCCGTGCGGCACCGTCCCCTGAAACGTCAGTGAATCCCCCGGCTCCAGCAGATAGGTCTGCTGGCCGCAGCGGTACTCCAGTTCGCCCTCCAGCATGTAGATGAACTCCGACCCCGGGTGATGGAAGGTCGGGTAGCGCTGCGAGTCGTCGTCCATCGTGATGAGGAAGGGCTCGAACAGCTTGGTCGGCCCGGTGTCGTAGCTCAGCAGGTGATAGGTGTGGCCGCTCTTGGTGCCGCGCCTCACCACTTCCATCCCCGCGCCCTTCTTGATGTGCTGGGCCGACGCGCCCACCGCGTCATAACGGCTGAACAGCATCGCCATCGACACCCCGAGCGCGCGCGCGATGCGCGCGAGCGTGTCGAGGCTGGCCGTGGTCTGCCCGGTCTCGATCTTCGACAGCATCCCCCGGCTCACGCCCGTCTGCTCCGACAGCTGGGCGATCGTCAGCTCATGCCGCTTGCGCAGTTCGCGGATGGCGGCGCCCACGTCGTTTTCGAGCGAGGGCGAATGGGTGTCGGGCAGCTTGTCCATGCGGGCGGGTTCTTTCAGCGGATCGGCGGATCAGTGTAAGCGGGACTGAAGTTGATGTTCATGGGATGAACACTTGTTGCCTATATGGAAACATGAACGTATTGTCCGGGTCGAGGCAGATCGACATGCGCTGCCGTACTTCCCCCACCCCATCCGGCCCTGAGGACCTGCTTCGATGCAAACCCCGTCAGATTCCGCCGTGCCCAACGGCACCCTGGTTCAGATCCCGCGTTTCGAGACCGCCGACGAAGCCAAGGCCTGGTTCGGCGCCCGCGGCATCGCCTATGTGCTCGCGCAATTCGTCGACATCCACGGCGTGGCCAAGGCCAAGGCCGTGCCCGTCGCGCACCTCGAATCGGTGCTGACCGCCGGCGCCGGCTTTGCCGGTTTCGCCCTGTGGGGCATGGGTCTGGAGCCGCACGGCCCCGACTTCATGGCCGTCGGCGATCTGAAGACGATGGTGCCGGTGCCCTGGCAGCCGGGCCTCGCGCGCATCGTCTGCGAAGGCCATGTGAATGGCGAACCCTGGCATTGCGACACCCGCGTCACGGCGCGCAAGCAGCTCGACCGCCTCGCGGCCAAGGGTTGGACGCTGTACACCGGCCTGGAGCCCGAGTTCTCGCTGCTCAAGCGCAACTCGGTCAGCGGCAAGCTCGAAGCCTGCGACCCGACCGACACGCTGCCCAAGCCCTGCTACGACTACAAGGGCCTGTCGCGCACCCGCGGCTTTCTGGAAAAGCTGTCGAACTGCCTGCGCGCGGTCGGCATGGACGTCTATCAGATCGACCACGAAGACGCGAACGGCCAGTTCGAGATCAACTACACCTACACCGACGCGCTCACGTCCTGCGACCACTACGTCTTCTTCAAGATGGCCGCGAGCGAGATCGCCCACGAGTTCGGCTACATCTGCTCGTTCATGCCCAAGCCCTTCGCGAACCTGCCGGGCAATGGCATGCACATGCACCTGAGCATCGGCGACGGCAAGCGCAACCTGTTCCAGGACAAGAACGATCCGCGCGGCCTGGAGCTGTCGGAGCTGGCCTATCACTTCCTCGGCGGCCTGCTGGCCCACGCCCCGGCGCTCGCCGCGATCTGCACGCCGACGGTCAACTCGTACAAGCGCCTCGTGGTCGGCCGCAGCCTGACGGGCGCGACCTGGGCGCCGGCCTACATCAGCTACGGCGACAACAACCGCTCCAGCATGATCCGCATCCCCAAGGGCCGGCTCGAACTGCGCCTGCCGGACGGCTCGTGCAACCCCTACCTCGCGACCGCCGCCGTGGTAGCCGCCGGCCTCGACGGCGTCGAACGCAAGCTCGATCCGGGCGCGCCGCGCAACGTCAACCTGTACCAGTGGACCGAAGCCCAGCTCAAGGAAGCCGGCATCGGCCTGCTGCCGCAGAACCTCAATGCCGCGCTCGATGCCTTCGAAGGCGATGAAGTCATCCGCGGCGCCCTCGGCCCCGTGGGCGAGGAATTCCTCAAGCTCAAGCGCATGGAATGGATCGAGTACATGCGCCACGTCTCCGACTGGGAGATCAAGAGCTACCTCGAGTTTTTCTGAAGGAACGACACCATGTGTGGAATCGTTGGATTGCTGGTGAAGAAGCCGGCGCTGCGCGAGCAGCTCGGCGCCCTGATGGTGCCGATGCTCATCGGCATGACCGAGCGCGGTCCGGACTCGGCCGGTCTCGCCGTCTTCACCGACCCGCTGGCCGATGCCAAGCGCAAGCTGAGCGTGTATTCGGGCCTGACCGAAGCCGGCAGCGACTATGACTGGAAGGCGCTGCTCGGCGCCGTGCAAGCGATTGCAGGCGACGCCAGCATCGAGATCAAGGCCAACCACGCGGTCTTCACCTTCACCGGCGCCGCCGCGCCCGTGAACGCCGCCGTCAAGGGCTTCGACAGCAAGCTGCACGTGCTGTCGGCCGGCCGCAGCATCGAGCTGTACAAGGACATCGGCACGCCGGCCGAGGTTGCCGACCGTTATTCGTTCAGCAAGCTCACGGGCAGCCATCTGGTCGGTCACACCCGCATGGCGACCGAATCGGCCGTCACGCCCGACCGTGCCCACCCGTTCACCGCCGGCGAGGACTTCTGCCTGGTGCACAACGGCTCGCTGAGCAACCCCAACGGCATCCGCCGCAAGCTGGAGCCGCTCGGCATCCACTTCGACACCGACAACGACACCGAGGCGGCCTGCCGCTTCCTCGAATGGCGCCTGCGTGAGGGCGACGAGCTGAAGGTCGCGCTGCAGAAGGGCTTCGAGGAGCTGGACGGCTTCTACACCTTCCTGATGGGCACCAGCACCGAACTCGCGCTCATCCGCGACCCGTTCGCCTGCAAGCCCGCCGTCGTGGCCGAGACCGACGACTACGTCGCGATCGCTTCCGAATTCCGTTCCCTTGCCCACCTGCCGGGCGTCAAGGACGCCAAGGTCTTCGAACCCGCGCCCGAGGAGATGTACGTATGGAAAGCCTGACCTTCGACCTGGCGTCGTCGCCGGTCACCGAACTCAACACCTATCTGCACAAGCGCGCGGCCGCCGAAGGCGTGCGCAAGGTGACGGTCAACAACCCGGATGGCGCGCACAACATCGCGGTCGGCCTCGACACCGACGTTGAAGTGACGATCAAGGGCCACGCGGGCTACTACGCCGGCGGCATGAACAAGACCGCGACGGTCGTCATCGAAGGCAGCGCCGGCACCGGCGTGGCCGAGAACATGATGAGCGGCAAGGTCCACGTGAAAGGCTTTGCATCGAACGGCGCCGGCGCCTCGGCCCACGGTGGCCTGCTCGTGATCGATGGTGACGCGGGCCTGCGCTGCGCGATCTCGCTCAAGGGCGGCGACATCGTCGTCGGCGGCTCGGTCGGCAGCTTCTCGGCCTTCATGGCCCAGGCCGGCCGCTTCGTGATCTGCGGCGACGCGGGCGACGCGCTCGGCGACTCGCTGTACGAAGCCGTCATCTACGTGAAGGGCGCGGTCAAGTCGCTCGGCGCCGACGCGCGCTACGAAGACATGACCGATGCCGACATCGCCGCCGTGACCGGCCTGCTCGCCGACGCCGGCATGGCCGGCAAGCACGACGCGCGCGACTTCCGCCGCATCGCCTCGGCGCGCAGCCTCTACCACTGGAACGCTGACGCGAACCAGGAATACTGATCAGACCCCGGAGCACATCGCATGGACAGCAAGCCGGTTCATTTCAAGAAGATCTCGCGCGAGGAATCCTGGGGTTACGACCGCAAGACGCTCGACTACATCCAGCACGCCTCGGCCACGGGCCTGTATGAGATCCGCGGCCTCGGCGCGAAGCGCAAGGTCCCGCATTTCGACGACCTGGTGTTCCTGGGCGCCTCGATGTCGCGCTACCCGCTCGAGGGCTACCGCGAGAAGTGCACGACCAAGACCGTGCTCGGCACGCGCTTCGCCAAGAAGCCGATCGAGCTCGACATCCCGATCACCGTCGCGGGCATGAGCTTCGGCGCGCTGTCGGCCAACGTGAAGGAAGCCCTCGGCCGCGCCGCGACGGAACTCGGCACCAGCACGACCACCGGTGACGGCGGCATGACGAAGGAAGAGCGCGAGTCGTCGAAGACGCTCGTCTACCAGTGCCTGCCCTCGCGCTACGGCTTCAACCCCGACGACGTGCGCCGCGCCGACGCGATCGAGGTGGTGATCGGCCAGGGCGCCAAGCCGGGCGGCGGCGGCATGCTGCTGGGCCAGAAGGTCAACCCGCGCGTCGCCAAGATGCGCACGCTGCCCCAGGGCGTGGACCAGCGCTCGGCCTGCCGCCACCCCGACTGGACCGGTCCGGACGATCTGCTCATCAAGATCAACGAGCTGCGCGAGATCACCGACTGGGAAAAGCCGATCTACGTGAAGGTCGGCGCGACGCGCACCTTCCATGACGTGAAGCTCGCGGTGCACGCCGGTGCCGACGTGGTGGTGGTGGACGGCATGCAGGGCGGCACGGCCGCGACGCAGACCTGCTTCATCGAGCACGTCGGCATCCCGACGCTGGCGGCGGTGCGTTCGGCCGTCGATGCGCTCGAAGACCTGAACATGAAGGGCAAGGTCCAGCTCATCGTCTCGGGCGGCATCCGCACCGGCGCCGACGTGGCGAAAGCGCTTGCAATGGGCGCCGACGCGGTGGCGATCGGCCAGGGCGTGCTCATGGCCCTCGGCTGCAACAGCGACACCTACGTCAACAACGGCCAGCATCTGTCGGCTCTCGGCGAGTACGAGGCGCTGGGCACGCAGCCGGGCTTCTGCCACCACTGCCACACCGGCAAGTGCCCGGTCGGCGTGACGACGCAGGACGCGATCCTCGAACAGCGTCTCGAACCCCTCGTCGGCGCCAAGCGCCTGAAGAACTACTTCAAGACGATGAACATGGAGCTGACCACGATCGCGCGCGCCTGCGGCAAGCAGAACGTGCATCACCTGGAGCGCGAGGACCTCGTCGCGCTGACGGTCGAGGCGGCCGCGATGGCCCGTCTGCCGCTCGCCGGCACCGACTGGATTCCGGGCTTCGGCGGCTACTGAGCCGCCGCGACCGGGGCGGTTGGCGCGGCTTGCCCGCCGGCCGCGAGATCCGTGTCATGCGATGACGCCGGGCGATCCGCCCGGCACGACGACGCCGCTCCCGGCTTGCGCCCGGAGCGGCGTCGTCTTTTCCGGCCCTGCGCGGCTGGCGGGGCGATCAGCGATCGGCGTCGAAGTGCAGCCTCAGCCTGATCGGCAGGCGGCGCGGCGGCGGCTCGAACGGCGCGGCCGCGCGCACGGCCGCGAGGGCGCGCTCGTCCAGCGCGGGATGGCCGCCGCTGCTGACCAGCCTGAGCGAGCCGGGGTCGAGTTCGCCGCTCGGCAGCACCACGAAGCTCACCAGCGGTTCGCCGTGAACGCCGGCCTGACGCGCCTCGTCGGGATAGCTCAGATGGCTTGCGATCTCGCGGTTGAGCTTGCCCAGGTAGCGCTGAAGCCGGTCGGCCTCGGTTTCCTGGGGGACGCTCGACTGCGCCATCTGCGTGTTGTCGGCGTCGCCGACGGGCTTGGCGGCGGGGGCGGGCGGTGCCGATTGCGCGGCCGTCTCGGTCGGCGTCACGACCGGGCTGTCGGCCTGGGTCGTGGTGGCCTTGACCGGCGTGGGCGGCTGCGCCGCGTCGTGCGGCTGGGGCTTGCTGCGCTCGACCGGATGTGGCGTGTTCGCGGGCTGGGGCGGTCTGGGCTGGGCCTGCTCGCCCTGGCGCTTTTCCTCGATCTGCGTCTGGCTGAGCAGGTTCATGAGGTCGATGGCAGCCGTGACCGGCGGCGGGGCCGGCGCGATGAACTGCATGCCGGCCACGACCCAGCCCACCGCGAGCAGGCCATGCAGCGCGAGCGACAGGCCGAGCGCGCGCTGGGCGCCGGCGCGCACCGGCGGCAGGCCGGGGACGCCGCGGCTGGCGGCGGACAGCGGCGCGCGGGCGGCGCCAAGCCCCTGCGGGGATGCAAGCGTGTTCATGATTTTCCGGCCTCCGTCTGGACCGCCACCTTGGCAAAGCCGAGCTGCTTGAGCAGGTCGGCCACGTCGATGAAGCGCTGCAACTGCACCGAGCGGTCGGCGCGCAGCACCACGGGGGTGTCGCGCGCCAGTGGTTCGAGCGCGGCGCGCAGGGCTTCGGGACTGGTTGCCGCGCCCTTCCAGAACACGGTGCCGGCGGCGTCGATCTCGATGGTCTCGTTCGGCTTGCCATCGGGCTGCGAGGCGCTGGCCTTGGGCAGGTTCACCGGGATGCGGCCGCTCGCGATGAAGCTCGAGGTGGTGAGCACGATCGTCAGCAGCACCAGCATGATGTCGATGAACGGCACCATGTTCAGGCTCTCAAACGTCTTTTCGCGCATGGGCGATCTCCCATTGAAGCAGCAGGACGTTCGCGCGCCGCAGCAGCGCGTTGTAGAGCGCGACCGCGACCAGCGCGACAACGAGGCCGATCGCGGTGGCCTTCAGCGCGAGCGCGAGGCCGCTCATGATCTGGCCCGTGTCGATGGCGCCGCCTTCGCCCATGCGCGCGAAGGTGAGCATGATCCCGAGCACCGTGCCGAGCAGGCCGAGGTAGGGCGCGTTGCTCGCCACCGAGGCGATCACGAACAGCCGGCCGGTCAGCGCGAGTTCGAGCACCTTGCCGTCGCCGACCGCGCCCACGTCGACGCGCCGGTAGTACATCGCGCGCTCGATGCCGATGGCCACCACGATGATGCTCAGCAGCGCGAGCAGCCCGATCACGCCGTAGTCGATTGCGCCGGATATCCAGTCGCCATGCATGCATTTCTCCTTGGAAGGGCGGAAGTCGGAGCCGAGCCGGAGCGCGGCGCGGTGGCGGTCCGGCGAGGGCAGGCCCGCCGCACGGACCGGACGCCGAGCGTCATGACTTCCGAAATATAAAAGTCTAATTGCGGTAGCCCGGGGTGCAATCAATGTGCCACTCGCCATTGCGGACAGGTAACGACGGCTTCCGGCAGAGGTGGCCATGCGCCCCGCATGAAGGCGGGCTGCCCTCTGGCAACCAGAGCGAATCGCGACCGCGTCAGCTTCGATCGGCGGTCGTGTCGCGCTTCCCGGCAACGTCCAGCGTGCGAGTCGAATCCGTCTGACAGCCTTCCGTCCGGGACTTGCCCACCCCTCGCTGTATTGAAAATGACATTTCGTATGTCCGGATGTTCACAAAGCCGACAGCTTGTTTCGGACGAGTCCGCCGGTTTGCCGGCATGACTTGCTTCCCGGCCCTGGATTTCGATCGGGTTTGCCAGGTCGGCGAAATAGCCGAATGAATATGTCGCGTGGCAGGCCGCGCCCGGAGACGACCGCCGCGCAGCTGCCTTGCAGGGAGGCGACTGGCAGGTCGCAATCGCGAAGGAGAGCGTGGGATCGGGCAATGCGGGCACGGTCCTCGCAATGGGGCCGGCCGCCATTTCCCAACGATTGCTGTCAGGAGAATTCGATGCCCCGCCGCGCGGCCCCGCCCATTTCGCTTCCGGTCCTGCGCCGACTGAGTGCCGCGCTCGCGGCGCTGGCCCTGCCGCCACTCGCGCTTGCCGCGCCAAGCGGCGGCGAGGTCGTGCTCGGCAGCGCGACGATCAGCCGGTCGGGCACGGCCACGACGATCGACCAGTCGAGCGCGCGCGCCGTCATCGACTGGCGGAGCTTCGGCATCGCGAGTGGCGAGCAGGTGAACTTCGTCCAGCCCGACCGCAGCGCGATCGCGCTCAACCGCGTGATCGGCAACGAGCGCAGCGTGATCGACGGCGTGCTGCGGGCGAACGGCCAGGTCTTTCTCGTCAATTCCAACGGCGTGCTGTTCGGCGCCGGCAGCAGCGTCAGCGCGGCCGGCATCGTGGCCAGCACGCTCGACATCTCGAACACCGATTTCATCGCCGGGCGCCAGGTCTTCGCCGGCGGCGGCGGAGCGGTGGAGAACGACGGCCGCATCAGCGTGCCCGAGGGCGGCTATGTGGCCCTGCTCGGCGGCGCGGTGCGCAACGGCGGCGGCATCGAGGCGCCGAAGGGCATGGCCGCGCTCGCGGCCGGCAATCGCGTGACGCTCACGTTTGCCGGCGACTCGCTGCTCGGGCTGAGCCTCGACGCCGGCGGTCTCGCGGCGCTGGTCGAGAACGGCGGCGCCATCGTGGCCGACGGCGGCCGCATCCTGCTGACCGCGCGCGGCGCCGACGAACTGGCCGGCGCCCAGGTCAACACCACCGGCCTGCTGCGCGCGCGCACGATCGACGACCTGAAAGGCGGGATCGTCGTGCTGGCCGAGGGCGGCGGCGCGCATGTGGCCGGCACGCTCGACGCGTCGGCGCCGGCGGTCGGCGACGGCGGCTTCATCGAGACCTCGGGCCGCAAGGTGGGCTTCGCCGACGACGTGGTCATCACGACCGCCGCCGCCTCGGGCCGCACGGGCCGGCTGCTCATCGACCCCGACGGCTTCACGATCGGCAGCGGCGGCGACATCGGCGCGGGCCTGCTCTCGACCCTGCTCGCGAGCAACGACATCGACATCGAATCGACGATGGGTTCGGGCAGCGACGGCAACCTGCGCGTGAACGAGGCGGTGAGCTGGTCGGCCGGCACCCGGCTCGGCCTGAAGGCGACGCACGACATCCTCGTCAACGCGCCAATCACCGCGACCGGCGCGGGCGCCGGCCTCACGCTCGACTACGGCGGCGACTACAAGCTCGCCGGCGGCGCGAGCGTGACGCTGTCGGGTGCCGGCGCGAGCCTCGCGATCAACGGAACGCAGTACCAGCTCGTCCACGGCCTGGCCGAGCTGGCCGCGCTCGACGACAACGACGAGTACGCGGCCAACGGCCATTACGCGCTCGCGCAGGACATCGACGCCTCGGGCGCGACCCATCCCACCTCGGTGCTCGGCACGCTCGGCGGCACGCTCGCGGGCATGGGGCACACGGTCGACGGGCTCAGGATCGTCGCCGACGACCTCGTCAACTACGCCTATGGCGTGGGGCTTGTCGGCATCGCCTCGAACGGCTCGGTCATCCGCGACATCGGCGTGACCAATGCCGATGTCACCGGCTATTCCTGGGTCGGCGCGCTGGTCGGCATGAATCGCGGCAGCGTGAGCAATGCCTGGGCGAGCGGGCAGGTGACGGGCAACTACGTGACCGGCGGGCTGGTCGGCTTCAACCTCGGGAGCATCGCGGCGTCGCATTCGAGCGCGAGCGTGACCGGCGGGACGCTCGACCCGGGCTTCGGCAGCATCGGCGGGCTGGTGGGGCGCAGCACCAACGGCACGATCAGCGACTCGTGGGCAAGCGGCAAGGTGACGGTGGTCAGCAGCAACGTGAACGTGAGCGCGATGGCCATCGGCGGCCTCGTCGGCGACGTGATCCGCGGCAGCATCGTCGACAGCCACGCCACCGGCGACGTGACGGTGCCGGTGCAGACCAATGCCGCCGGCGGTCTGGTCGGCATGCTGAGCTACGCCAGCATCTCGGGCTCGTACGCGACCGGCGACGTGACGGGCGGCGGCTGGTACCTCGGCGGCCTCGTGGCCCAGATGTACGGCGCGGCGAGCATCAGCGATTCCTGGGCGTCGGGCGATGTGGTGAGCAGCAATCTGCTCAGCCTCCATTCCTTCGGCGGCTATGGCCGCGCCGGCGGTCTGGTGGGCGCCACCAGTGCGGAAAGCAGCGTGACCGGCTCCCACGCGACCGGCATGGTGAGCGGCCTGGCCGATGCGCTCGGCGGGCTGGTGGGCGAGAACTACGGCGCGATCACCGGCTCCTACGCGACCGGCGCGGTGATCGGCAACCCGGGCAGCGCGACGGGCGGGCTGGCGGGCGCCAATTACGAAGGCGGCAGCATCACCGGCTCGCATGCCACCGGCGACGTCACCGGCGGCCTGTACGCGGGCGGACTGGCGGGCAGCAACGCCGGGCGCATCGCCGACTCGTACGCGTCGGGCAACGTGAACGGCAAGCTGGCCGGCGGGCTGGCCGGGCTGAACCTGGGCGTGATCGATGGCTCGAACGCGACCGGCTCGGTCACGTCCGAGGACGGCACGGGCGGGCTGGTGGGCAGCAACAGCTTCACGTCCAACAGCGTCGAATATACCGGCACGATCACCGACAGCAGCTACCGCGACGTGGCGGCCGAGCATGCCGAGCAGCTGCGCCAGGAAGAGGCCGCGCGCGAGCGGCAGGTGCTGCGTCAGCGCGGCGACGCGGCCGGCGCGGCGGCGGGCAGCATCCAGCGCGAGACGGCGCGTGCCTCGGCGCAGGCGGCGTCGGCGGCCTCGGCGCCGTCAGCCATGCCGCAGCGCGCCCCGGCGCTGACCGAGATGCTCACCGTGCTGGAGCGCTCGCGCTATTCGGCCGGCGTGCGCAGCATCGAGCTGGATGAAGGCGGGGAGCGCAAGGCGCAGGAGGGTGCGGCGCGCTGAGGCGATGGCGACGCGCCGCGGCGCCGGGTGGGGCGCGTCGAGACACAGCGACGTCGGCACGGAGCGGGTGGCCGCCCCGCCCCGCCTCAGCCGCGCAGCGAATCCACCGTCGCATGCGCCGCGAGCCAGTCGGCGCGGCGCGTGAACAGCGCCGGTGCAAGCGCATTCACGCGGCCGATCAGCTCGGGCAGGTCGGCGGTGAGCAGCACGCCGTCCTCGGCCACGACGCGGCCGGCGACCATCGTCAGCGCCACATCGCCGCCGCGCACCGCGTGCACGAGGTTGTGGTGCAGGTTCATGAGCGGCCCGTCGGTGACGAGCGGCGTCATGCGCGGCGTGTCGGTGCGCACGGCGATCAGGTCGGCCTGCTTGCCGGCTTCGAGCGAACCGATGTCGGCATCGAGCCCGAGCGCCCGCGCGCCGCCGATCGTCGCCATGCCCAGCACGTCCCAGGCGTCGAGCGCGCCGGCATCGAGCGCGGTGAGCTTGGCGAGCAGCGAGGCGACCTTCATCTCCTCGAACAGGTCGAGGTTGTTGTTCTCCTTCTCGCCGTCGCTGCCGAGGCCGACGGCCACGCCGGCCGCGAGCAGCTTCGTCACCGGCGCCGCGCCGCTCGCGAGCTTCATGTTGCTGACCGGGTTGTGCGCGATGCCCACCTTGCGCTCGGCCAGCAGCGCGATCTCGTCATCGTCGAGCCAGACGCCGTGGGCGAGCAGCACGCGCGGCGCGTCGAGCAGGCCGAGGGCTTCCATCGCGCGCAGCGGCCGCTTGCCGAAGCGGCGCAGGCTTTCTTCCACGTCGAAGCGGCTTTCGTTGCTGTGCGTGTGCAGGCCGGTGCCGTGGTCGCGCGCGAGCGCCACCGCGCGCGCCCAGGCGTCGGGCGTGAAATAGAACAGGTGCTCCATGCCGACCCACACGCTGATGCGTCCGCCCGCCGCGCCATGCCAGCGCGCGAGGCAGGCGGCATTGCTCGCCAGCGTCTCGAAGTAGTCGTGCTCGGGATGCTCGGCCGCGTAGGGCACGAGCACCGCGCGCAAGCCGAGCGCCTCGGCCGCGCGGCCGCTGCCGTCCATGTGGCGCCACATGTCGAGCACGGTGGTGGTGCCGGCGAGCAGCGATTCGGCATAGCAGAGCCAGCTCGCGGCCTCGGCGTCCTCTGGCGTGAGCACGCGGTGCATCGGGTCGATGAACCGGCGCAGCCATTCCCACACCGGCAGCCCCTCGGCGGTGCCGCGCAGCAGGCCCGAATGACTGTGGGTGTTGACGAGGCCGGGCATGAGCAGCCGGCCGGGCAGGCGGCGCACGGCGGCATCGGGATGGGCGGCAAGCAGATCGGACGCCGGGCCGACGGCGAGGATGCGGCCGTCGTCGCCCACGACGACGGCGCCGTCGCGGATGACCGGGTTGCCGGGCGTCATGGGCAGGACGAGGTCGGCGTGGAGGAGCTGGTTGGGCATGGGAAGGCCTCGGGCGGAACGGGTGCGGGAAGCGGGGCGGGCGGAGTCGTCGCGCGCCCCGAAGCGAGGCCCGGCGGCCGCGCGGAGCTGGCTCGGTCCGCCGTCGGGCCGTCGTCGTGCAACTGGCGGGCCAGCAGTTCGTGCAGCTTGGCGCGCAGCAGGTTCTTGTCCGGCAATTGCGTCTGGTCAGTGCCCCGCCGCGACGTGGAGGATCGCCATGCGCTGCGCCAGCTGCGCGAGCCGCCGATCCAGCGTCCACAGCTCGGCACCCGGGGTGATGAGCGTCGAGGCGAGGAGCGTCAGGTCGATCAGTCCGCAGCCGAGTCCGAAGAGCTGTTCGCGTTCGATGAAGTCGATCACTTCGTCGAGGCTGGCGCGCCTTGCCTGCGCGAGGTTGCGAAGGTCGGTCAGCGTGCGCGCGCGCTGCGGCGGCGTGCCGCAGGCAAGTTCGCCGATGACGAGGGGATGGATCAGTACCCGGTCGGCCGCGAGCAGGCTCTGAAGCTCGGCGGAGGGAAGACGGAAATGGGCGACCCAGACCGAGGTGTCCACCAGCACCGGCTTCATTCGCCGCCGTCGCGCTGGCGCGGGATGTCGGGCATTTCGGGCGCCGTGCCGCCCAGGGCCGCGAGGCGCTTGGCGGCCTGAACCCGGACGAAGGTCCTGATGGCTTCGCGGAAGAGATCGGCCTTGTCCATGTCGGGGTCGGCGACTTCAAGCGCTCGTTCGTAGAGCGCGTCGTCGATGGTCACGGTGGTTCGCATGAAGGCTCCTTGCATCACGACTGGTGCGAGAACGCATCCATTCTGGCGCCGATACGGGAGGCCGGAAAGCTTGGCGCTTCTGCGTCGGTCAGGGCTTTCGACGGAGGTTCCTCAGCGGGGCCGTTTGCGACAGGCGTCGGAGCAGTACCTCACCTCCGCCCAGTTCTTTGCCCAGGCATGCCGCCATGTCATGGGGCGGCCGCAGGCCACGCAGGGCTTGGTCGGCAGCGCCTGCTTGTTGCCGCGAAAGCCGCGCTTCGGCTCGCTCATCGTCGCCACGCGCGCGATTCAGGGGCGATGCGGCAATCGCTGCTCGCCATGCCATTGCCGTTCACGGCTCTCACGCCTTCGGCAGCGGATGCAGACACCCCTGTCCACCGCTCACCTGCAACACCTGCCCGGTGATGTGCGCAGCCGCGTCGCTCAGCAGGAAGGCGATCGTCGCCGCGACCTCGGCCGGCTCGCCGATGCGCCCGGTCGGGATCAGCGCGGCGCTGCGCGCCTCGGCGGCGGGCGTGGCGATGAAGCGCTGCGTGAGCGTCGAGCGCGTGAGGCCGGGCGCGACCACGTTCACGCGCACGCCCTTGTCGGCATAGCTCGCGGCGGTGCCGAGCGCGAGCGCCGCCACCGCCGCCTTGGCCGCGCCGATCGCCTCGTGATTGGCGAAACCGCCATGCGCCACCACCGAACTCACGAGCACCGCCGCGAGCGGATGCGGCCGCTTGATCGCGTCGGTCACGCAGGCCTTGAGCACGGTGAAGGCCGTGGTCGCGTTGATCTCGAACTGCTCGCGCCAGTCGGCTTCCTGCGTCAGATGCAGCGGCCGCACGACCGTGCTGCCGACGCAATGCGCGAGCCGCGTCACCGGGCGGCCCGCCTCGGCAGCGGCGGCGAAGGCGGCCTGGAGCGCGGGCAGGGCGGTGGCGGAATCGCGCAGGTCGAGCGCGAGCGCGCTGCCGCCGGTTGTGGCCGCGAGCGCGTCGAGCTTCGCCGCGTCGCGCGCGACGAGCAGCAGTGGCCGGCCTTCCGCCGCGAGTTGCGCGGCAAGCGCGCCGCCGATGGCGCCCGTGGCGCCGGTGATGAGCGTGGTCATGGCCTTTCCCCCCGTGCGGACCGAAAGGCCGGCACGCACCGCGCGCGCCGGCCCCGCGCTCAGGGACCGGCCCGGCCGGCGCGAGTTCCGCCCGCCCGGCCGCGCGTGCGCCGGGCGTCGCGCGGCGAGGCGCCAGCGTGAACAACGCCGGAGTGCCGCGGGGCCCGCACTGCGCGCGCCGATACCCCTCGCGCCATCCCTACGGGAATCCGTCCGCCCGTCCGGGCACGCATCCGGGAATCCGTCCGCCGCGTCGCGCGGCCTCGCGCAAAGTCACGAAAAATCAGCCACTTGCGAAGGCGACGGAAACCCGCCAGGGCTGGAACGCCGCATGCAAATACAGCAGCGTCCCCGGCGGCGCGGCAGCGCCAGCAGCACAGCCCGCCCCGGCCCGGAACCCCACCGCAGCCCCACCGCAGTCCAACGAAGGAAAGCCCTCGATGCATCCGATCTTCCGCTCGCTCGTTCTCGCGCTCGGCCTCGTCGCCGCCGGCAGCGCCGTCGCGCAGGACGTGCCGCCCACGCTCAAGCGCATCGCCGACACCGGCACCATCAGCCTCGGGCACCGCGAATCGTCGATCCCGTTCTCGTACTACGACGACAACCAGCAGGTCATCGGCTACTCGCAGGAAATCATGCTCAGGGTGGCCGACGCGGTGAAGGCCGAGCTCAAGCTGCCGGCGCTCAACATCAAGCTCGTGCCCGTCACCTCGCAGAACCGCATCCCGCTGGTGCAGAACGGCACCGTCGATCTCGAATGCGGCTCGACCTCCAACACCGTCGAGCGCGCGCGCCAGGTGAGCTTCACCAACAGCATCTTCGTGGTCGGCACCCGCCTCATGACCAAGAAGACTTCGGGCATCAACGACTTCCCGGACCTCGCGGGCAAGAACGTGGTGGTCACGGCCGGCACGACCTCGGAGCGCCTCCTGCGCCGCTACAACGAGGAAAAGGGCCTGAAGATGAACATCATCTCGGCCAAGGACCACGGCGAATCCTTCCTCACGCTCGAAACCGGCCGCGCCGTCGCCTTCATGATGGACGACGCCCTGCTGTACGGCGAACGCGCCAAGGCCAAGCGCCCGGACGAGTGGACCGTCGTGGGCACGCCGATGTCGCAGGAAGCCTATGGCTGCATGCTGCGCAAGGACGACGCCGCCTTCAAGAAGGTGGTGGACGCCGCGATCGCGAAGATCATGACCTCGGGCGAGGCCGCGAAGATCTATGACAAGTGGTTCAACAAGCCCATCCCGCCCAAGGGCCTGAACCTCGCGTGGCCGCCGTCGGACGCGGTGCAGCACCTGTTCAAGAACCCGAACGACAAGCCCTTCGAATAAGCGCAGCACGCCCCGGCCGTGCATCGCGCGGCCGGACTCCCACACCGCCCATCCCATCAGGAGTCCGTCATGTTCAAGTCCTTCGCCCGCGCCTGCGCGGTCGGTCTGATAGCGCTTGCAAGCCTGGCCGCGCAGGCTGGCGAGCTGCCCCAGGTCGTCATCGTCGCCACCGGCGGCACCATTGCCGGCGCGGGTGCGTCGGCCGTCAACAGCGCGAGCTACCAGGCCGCCAAGGTGCCGGTGGACAAGCTGCTCGCCAGCGTGCCCGAACTCAACACCGTCGCCCGCGTGCGCGGCGAGCAGGCCTTCCAGATTGCCTCGGAAAGCTTCACCAACGAGCATCTGCTGACGCTCGGCCGCAAGGTGGCCGAACTCGTTGCCAAGCCCGACGTGGACGGCGTGGTCGTCACCCACGGCACCGACACGCTCGAAGAAACCGCCTTCTTCCTGAACCTCACGATCCACACCGACAAGCCGATCGTCGTCGTGGGCTCGATGCGGCCGGGCACGGCGCTGTCGGCCGACGGCGCGCTCAACCTCTACGACGCCGTGGCGGTGGCCGGCGAGCCGACCGCGCGCGCCAAGGGCGTGCTCGTGGTGATGGACGACTGCATCTGGTCGGGCCGCGACGTGGCCAAGACCATCAACATCCGCACCGACGCCTTCCAGAGCCCCTGGGGCCCGCTGGGCATGATCGTCGAGGGCAAGAGCTACTGGTTCCGCGCGCCGGTCAAGCGCCACACCAGCAACTCCGAGTTCGACATCGCCAACCTCACCACGCTGCCGCGCGTCGATGTCGGCTACGGCAGCGGCAACGCCAATGGCGATGCCTTCAAGGCCTTCGCTGCCGCCGGTGCAAAGGCTGTCATCAACGCCGGCACGGGCAACGGCTCGGTGTCGAAGGAGGTGGTGCCGACGCTGCAGGAACTCACCGCCAGGGGCGTGACCGTGGTGCGCTCGTCGCGCGTGACAGGCGGCGGCTTCGTGATCCGCAATGCCGAGCAGCCCGACGACAAGTACGGCTGGGTCGCGGCGCATGACCTAAATCCGCAGAAGGCCCGCATCCTCACGATGCTCGGCCTGACGGTCACGAACGATCCGGCGCAACTCCAGCGCATGTTCTGGGAGTACTGATCCCATGGCCTACCAGTGGAACTGGGGCGTCTTCGCCCTCGAGTCCGCCACCGGCGACGGTGCCAGCTATGCCGGCTGGCTCGTCTCCGGGCTGGAGACGACGGTGGTGCTGTCGCTCGCCGCGTGGACCCTGGCCCTCGTCGTCGGCACGACGATGGGCGTGCTGCGCACCCTGCCGTCGCCGTGGGCGCGGCGCGTGGGCACGAGCTATGTCGAGCTGCTGCGCAACGTGCCGCTGCTGGTGCAGCTCTTCATCTGGTACTTCGTGCTGCCCGAGCTGCTGCCCGAAAGTCTCGGCGATGCCTTCAAGCAGACCTCGCCGCTGGCCCAGCAGTTCATCGCGGCCTTCCTGTGCCTGGGCTTCTTCACGGCGGCGCGGGTCGCGGAGCAGGTGCGCGCAGGCATCGAGGCGCTGCCGCGCGGCCAGCGCAACGCGGGCCTGGCGATGGGCTTCACGCTGGCGCAGACCTATCGCCATGTGCTGCTGCCGGTGGCGCTGCGCACCGTCATCCCGCCGCTCACCTCGGAGTTCCTCAATATCTTCAAGAACTCGGCGGTGTGCTCGACGATCGGCCTGCTCGAACTCACGGCGCAGGGCCGACAGCTGGTCGATTACACGGCCCAGCCCTACGAGTCCTTCATCGCGGTGACGCTGGCCTATCTGTGCATCAACGCGGGCGTCATGACGCTGATGCGCTGGGTCGAGGCGCGCAGCCGCATTCCCGGCTTCGCCGGCCACCGCTGAGGAGCCCGACGATGGCTTACGAATACGACTGGTCTTCCATCCCCGGCGCGCTGCCGCTGCTGGCCTCGGGCATGAAGGTGTCGCTGGAGATCACGGCGGTGGCCGTGGTGGTGGGCATTGCCTGGGGCACGGTGCTGGCGGTGCTGCGGTTGTCGAACAGCGCGGCGCTGCGCTGGTTCGCGACGGGCTACGTCAACCTGTTCCGCGCGATCCCGCTGGTGATGGTGCTGCTGTGGTTCTTCCTGATCGTGCCGCAGCTGCTCGGCGCGCTGTTCAGCCTCGATCCGCATACCGACATCCGGCTGGTGTCGGCGCTGGTGGGCTTCGCGCTGTTCGAGTCGGCCTATTACGCCGAGATCATCCGCGCCGGCATCCAGAGCGTGCCGCGCGGCCAGACCATGGCGGCGAGCGCGCTGGGCATGACGCGCTGGCAGGCGATGACGCTCGTGGTGCTGCCCCAGGCCTTCCGCAACATGGTGCCGCTGCTGCTGACGCAGGCCATCGTGCTGTTCCAGGACACCTCGCTCGTCTACGTGTCGGCGCTGGCCGACTTCTTCGGCACCGCCTACAAGGTGGGTGACCGCGACGGCCGCATCGTCGAGCTGCTGCTGTTCGCGGGTGCCGTGTACTTCGTCCTCTGCTTCGGGCTGTCGCGCATCGTGCAGGGCTATCAACGTCGTCTCGTCAAGGCGTAATCCATGTCCACTCCCATGATCGAGATCGACAAGGTCTCCAAGCACTACGGCAGCTTCCAGGTCCTGACCGATTGCAGCACCTCCATCCGCAAGGGCGAGGTGGTGGTGGTGTGCGGCCCGTCGGGCTCGGGCAAGAGCACGCTCATCAAGTGCGTGAACGCGCTCGAACCCTTCCAGGCCGGCAGCATTCGCGTGAACGGCACCGAGGTGGGCGATCCGCGCACCAACCTGCCCAAGCTGCGCAGCCATGTCGGCATGGTGTTCCAGCACTTCGAGCTGTTCCCGCATCTGAGCATCACCGAGAACCTGACGATCGCGCAGACCAAGGTGCTCGGCCGGAGCAAGGACGAGGCGACCGACAAGGGCCTCAAGCTGCTGGAGCGCGTGGGCCTGAAGGCGCATGCGCACAAGTACCCGGGCCAGCTCTCGGGCGGCCAGCAGCAGCGCGTGGCGATCGCCCGCGCGCTGAGCATGGACCCGATCGTGATGCTGTTCGACGAGCCCACGTCCGCGCTCGACCCCGAGATGGTGGGCGAGGTGCTCGACGTGATGGTCGAGCTGGCCAAGGAAGGCATGACGATGATGTGCGTGACCCACGAGATGGGCTTCGCGCGCAAGGTGGCCGACCGGGTGATCTTCATGGACGCCGGCCGCATCGTGGAGGACGACGAGAAGCAGGCCTTCTTCGACAGCCCGCGTTCGGAGCGCGCGCAGTCCTTCCTCGCCAAGATCCTCCAGCACTGAGCGGGTGGCCGGCGGCATGCGGCGCCTGCCGCGCCGGTCGCGCCACGACGGCGCGGCGGTGACGGGCAGGGGCGGCGATATGCTCGCCGGCCGGCATGACCGGCAGGGCGACGACAGCGGAGCGCGGATGGATCAGCAAGGGCAGGGCGACGACGGCATCGACACGGGCGCGCGCGCGCCGGCCACCCGACCGCCCTTCGCCTGGACCAACGTGCGCCGGCGCGTGCCCCGGTTGCTGGCGGCGGCGCTCGCGCTGGCGACGCTCGCGGTGGCCGGCAACATCGGCTTCACGTTCAGCGAGCGCGAAGGACTGCGCCAGTTGCGCGTCGATGCCGACCACCGGCTCGACCTGTTCGCGGCGGCGGTCGGCTCGGCGCTCGACCGCTACCAGCATGTGCCCGCGACCATCCAGCTCGACCGCGACGTGCTCGACCTGCTGCGCGAGCCGACGCCCGAGCGCGCCGACGCGGTCAGCGACTACCTGCGCCGGCTCAACGCCCATGTGGGCGGCATCGCCATCTACGTGATGAACGAGCGCGGCACCGTCATCGCGTCGAGCAACAGCCTGGAAGGCGACGACAGCCTCGTCGGCCTGGAGCTGGGCTTCCGGCCCTACTTCCTCGACGGGCTGTCGGGGCGCGTGGGCCGGCACTTTGCCGTGGGCGAGAAGAGCGGCGTGCCGGGCTACTACATCTCGCATCCGGTGCGCGACGGCGCGCGCGTGGTGGGCGTGGCGGCGATCAAGATCGGCCTGCGTCAGTTCGAGGATGCCTGGCCGATGCTCGGCGCGCCCGCGCTCATCGCCGACGGCAACGAGGTGGTCATCCTGTCGTCGCAGCCCGAATGGCGCTTTACCGCGCTAACCACGCTCGACATCGAGCGGCGCGTGGACATGCAGATCAACCGCATCTACGGCGACCGGCCGATCCCGCCCTTCCCGATCGGCGCGCGGCTCGCGGTGGACCGCGACAGCGAGCGCACCGACCAGCTGCTGCGCGACGGCGGCCATGCGCTGCCGCGCGCCGGCGACGGCCTGCTCGTGCTCGGCCGCCGGCTCGACGGCATGGACTGGCGGCTGATGATGTTTTCCGACCTGCGCGGCCTGCGCAGGCAGGCGCTGGTGGATGGCGTGCTCGCGATGGTGGCGGCGGGCTTCCTGCTGCTGCTCGCGCTCATCGTCCAGCAGCGCCGCCGACTCCTCCTCCAACGACTCGAAGCGCGACGAATGCTTGAGCGTGTGAACTCCGAACTCGAAGACAAGGTGGTCAGCCGCACGCGCGAGCTGACCGAGGCCAACGAACGCCTGCGCCACGAGGTGGCCGAGCGCATCGCGGCCGAGCAGACGCTGCGCGCGGCCCAGGACGAACTGGTGCAGGCGGCCAAGCTCGCCGTGCTGGGCCAGCTCGCCACCGGCATCACGCATGAACTCACCCAGCCGCTCGCGGCGATCCGCACGCTCTCGGGCAACGCGGCCGAGTTCCTGCGCCGTGGCAATGCCGAGGCGACCGCCGGCAACCTCGAAATCATCGGCCGCATGGTCGAGCAGATGGGCGGCATCATCCATCCGTTGAAAGCGTTTGCACGCAAGTCCGAATCGCGGCCGGCGGCGGTGGACGTGGCGCATGCGGTGGGCAATGCGCTGTTCATCCTCGACGCGCGGCTGCGCGGGCAGAAGGTGGAAGTGCTCAACCGCGTGCCCAAGGGCGAATGCTTTGCGTGGTGCGACCAGAACCGCATGGAGCAGGTGCTGGTGAACCTCGTCGCCAACGCGGCCGACGCGATGCAGGGCGCGGCGGTGCAGCGCATCGTGATCGAGGCGGGGCTGGCGCTGCCGGGCGAGGGCGGCGGCGTTGACGGCGCGGATGCCGACACCGGCGCCGCCGCATTCGCGGCCGCCGGCGACGCCGCGCGCGTCTTCATCGCCGTGACCGACACCGGCACCGGCCTCACGCCCGACGCGCGGCGCCGGCTGTTCGAGCCCTTCTTCACCACCAAGCCGGCCGGCGCCGGTCTCGGCCTCGGGCTGTCGATCTCGCGCGACATCGCGCGCGAGGCCGGCGGCGAGCTGCTGGCCGACAATGCGCCGGCGGGCGGCGCCCGCTTCACCCTCGTCCTGCCCCTGCCGCCGGAGACCCTGACCGATGCCTGAAATCAGCGTGCTGATCGTCGAGGACGATCCCAATGTCCGCCTCGGCTGCGTGCAGGCGATGCAGCTCGGCGGCATTCCCGTCACGGCGGTCGAGAGCGCGGAGGAGGCGCTGCGCAAGCTGGCGCCCGGCTTTGCGGGCGTGGTCGTGACCGACATGCGCCTGCCCGGCGCCGACGGCATGGCGCTGCTGCGCCGCGCGCGCGAGATCGACGGCGAGCTGCCCGTCATCATCATCACCGGCCACGGCGACGTGAGTCTCGCGGTCGAGGCGATGCGCGCCGGCGCCTACGACTTCATCCAGAAGCCCTTCGCGCCCGAGCTGCTGGTGGACGTGGTGCGGCGCGCGATCGACAAGCGCCGGCTCACGCTCGAAGTGCTCGACCTGCGTCGGCGGCTGTCGCAGCACGAGGGCATCGAGGGCAAGCTCATCGGCCGCTCGCCGCAGATGGAACGGGTGCGCGAACTGATCATGCAGGTGGCCGATTCGCCGGTGGACGTGCTGGTGCGCGGCGAGACCGGCACCGGCAAGGAGCTGGTGGCCCAGGCGCTGCACGAGCTTTCGCGGCGGCGCGACAAGCCCTTCGTCGCGCTCAACTGCGGCGGCATGCCCGACAACCTGCTCGACAGCGAACTGTTCGGCCACGAGCCGGGCGCATTCACCGGCGCGAGCAAGCGGCGCATCGGCAAGATCGAGCATGCCGAGGGCGGGACGCTCTTTCTCGACGAGGTCGAGACCATGCCGATGCCGATGCAGATCAAGCTGCTGCGCGTGCTGCAGGAACGCACGATCGAGCGGCTCGGCAGCAACAAGCCGCTGCCGGTGGACTGCCGCGTGGTGGCCGCGAGCAAGGACGATCTGCTTGAGAAGTCGCGCGACGGGAGCTTTCGCGCCGACCTGTACTACCGGCTCAACGTGGTGGTGATCGAGCTGCCGCCGCTGCGCGAACGGCGCGACGACATCCCGCTGCTGGTCGAGCATTTCGCGCTCGCGGCGGCGCGCCGCTACGACCGGCCCCAGCCCGACATCTCGCCCGAGCAGATGCGCCGGCTCATGGCCCACGACTGGCCCGGCAACGTGCGCGAGCTGCGCCATGTGGCCGACTGCCTCGCGCTCGGCATCCGCAAGGACATGCTCGGCGACGGCGTGGGCGCGCCCGAGGACGCGGGGCTGTCGCTGGCCGAGTCGGTCGATGGCTTCGAGCGCAGCCTCATCAGCGCCGAGCTGCGCCGCCAGGGCGGCAACGTGGCGCGATGCGCCGAGGCGCTGCGCGTGGCCAAGACCACGCTGCACGACAAGATCCGCAAGCATGGGTTGCAGGAGCTGACGGCGCGCTGAGTGCGGGCGGGGCGTTGGCGTGGCGTGGCGTGGCGTGGCGTGGCGTGGCGTGGCGTGAGACGCCAGCCGGCGCGGCACCATGCGGCTCGCGTCGCGGGCCGGTCGGCCTTGCCTCAGTCCCGCTTCTTCAGCAGCGCGGCGCCCGCGTCGGCTGGCAGGCGCCGGCATTCCACCAGCGCCAGCGCGGCGATCAGCGCCACCACGCCGAAAGCCAGCCGGTAGGGCAGGGCGGTGTCGCCGGGCGCCGCGCCGAGCGCGGGCGTGACCAGTTCGGCCAGCCGCAGCGCGAGCGCGCCGACCGCCACGCCCATGCCCATCGACACCTGGGCCGAGAGGTTGAACAGCGTGTTGGCGGCCGACATGCGCGCCGCCGGCACGTCGGCGAAGGCAAGCGTGTTGACCGTCGTGAACTGCATCGACCGCGTCATGCCCGACACGAACAGCACCAGCGCCGTGAGCGCCACCGGCGTGTGCGGCGCCAGCAGCCCGCAGGCGCCGATGCTGAGCGCCAGCGCCAGCCCGTTGCCGATCAGCACGCGCCGAAAGCCGAAGCGGTGGAGCATCGGCGTGGTGACGGTCTTCATCACGAGGTTGCCGGCGAAGATCGCCAGCACCAGCAGCCCGGCATGGAAGGCGTCGAGCCCGAAGCCGAGTTGCAGCATCAGCGGCACGAGAAAGGGCACGGCGCTGACCGCCGCGCGGAACAGCGAGCCGCTGCGCACCGTGAGGCCGAAGCTGAACACGCGCAGCAGATCGGGTTCGATCAGCCGCCGTTCGCTCATGCGGAAGTGCCGCAGCGCGAGCCAGCCCAGCACCAGCCCGCCCGAGCCGGCGCCGATCAGCACGGGCACCGGCGGGGCTGGCTGGCCGACCACTTCCATCGCCCACATCACGCACAGAAGCGCGCCGCCCGCGAGCGCGAAGCCGGTCCAGTCGAAGGGCCTGAGCGCCTCGGCCCGTTCGTCGGGCAGCAGGCGCAGCGCCGCCGCCAGTGCCAGCGCGCCGAGCGGCAGGTTGAGCAGGAAGATCCATTCCCAGCCCAGGTGCAGCGTGATGAAGCCGCCCAGCGGCGGCCCGAGTACCGGCGCGATCAAGCCCGGCCAGGTGATGACCGCGATCGCGTGCACGATCTCCGCCTTGGGCGTGCCGCGCAGCACGACGAGCCGCGCGACCGGCAGCATCAGCGCGCCTGCAAGCCCTTGCAGCACGCGCATCGCGATGAACATCAGCTCGCTGGTGCTGGCGGCGCAGAGCAGCGAGGCGAGCATGAAGCCGGCGATCGCGCCCGCGAACACGCGTCGCGTGCCGAAGCGGTCGGCGATCCAGCCGCTGGCGGTCGCGAACACCGCCACCGCCATCAGATAGGCGCTGACGCCGAGGTTGAGGTCGATCGCGGGCACGCCGAAGTCTCGGGCCATCGCGGGCAGCGCGGTGACGATGACCGTGCCGTCGAGGTTTTCCATGAACATCGCGCCGGCCGCGAGCCAGACGAGGGGAGCGCGGCTGCGCGCGCCGCCGGGAGTGGAGGAGGTCGTCATCGGCCGAATCTTGCCGTGCGTGCGGCCGCCGGCGCGTCGTTGAGCGGAGCGTCGGTGCGATCACCGCACGTCGGGTGTGATGCATGCGGATGAGGAATCCGTCGCGGGAAGTTGTGACAGCGACTGACACGAGGAGGTCAATCCCTGACCCTAGCCTCCGGAAAACACCGGGTCCACCCCGAGGGAGGAAGGGAATGCAGATGCTGAGTGGCATGAAGGCGCTGGTGGTCGGCGTCGCCAATGAACATTCGATTGCCTGGGGTTGCGCCCAGGCCTTCCACGCGGCCGGCGCCGAGGTGGCGCTGACCTATCTGAACGACAAGGCGCGGGCCTGGGTCGAGCCGCTGGCGCAGCGCATCGGCGCGCCGCTGCTGCTGCCGCTGGATGTGAGCGACGACGCCCAGATGGACGCCGTCTTCGCCGAGGTGGCGCGCACCTGGGGTCGGCTCGACGTGCTGCTGCATTCGATTGCCTTCTGCCCGAAGGATGACCTGCACGGCCGCGTGGTCGACTGCTCGCGCGAGGGCTTTGCCCAGGCGATGGACATCTCCGTGCATTCCTTCATGCGCATGGTCAAGCGCGCCGAGCCGCTCATGAGCCAGGGCGGCAGCTGCATGACCGTCACCTACTACGGCTCGACCCGCGTGGTGGATCAGTACAACGTGATGGGGCCGGTGAAGGCGGCGCTCGAAGCCGTGACGCGCGAACTGGCGACCGAGCTGGGCGCCCAGGGCATCCGCGTGAACGCGCTGTCGCCGGGACCGCTCAAGACCCGCGCCGCCTCGGGTATCGACCATTTCGACGAGCTGATGCATCTGGCGGCCGAGCGCGCGCCGACGCATCAGCTCACGACCATCGAGGAAGTCGGCGCCTACGCGACCTTCCTGGCCTCGCCCGGCGCGCGCAACGTGACCGGCACGGTGCCGATCATCGACGGCGGCTTCCACATCACGAGCTGACCGCTCCTTCCGCGTCATCACGTCCGACGGCGTGCGTCCGTTCCGGCTTCGGCCGGGGTGGCGCACGCCGTCGGCGTTTCCGCCCCCGGCAATTCATGGAAATGCACCGGAAATTCCTGGAAATCTTTCTATTGCATTGAATGGGAAAAAAGCACATCCTCAAGTGAAACATCACGCACATGGAGGAGCGCATGCAGGAGATGACAGCAACATTCGAGCGGGCCAGCCTGCGGCGCGCGCGCCCGGCCGGGGCGGCACTTGCCTGGGCCATCGCACTCGCGCTGCCGGCCCCGGCGGCGCTGGCCGGGGCCGCCGGCGCGGACGCCGACTGGACCACGGCGGCCGGCACCAACCAGGGCACGCGCTACAGCAAGCTCGCCGACATCACGCCGTCCAACGCCGCCACGCTGGTCGAGGAGTTCAGCTTTGCCACCGGCGTGAAGGCTTCGCACCAGGGCCAGCCGCTGGTGGTGGGCGGGCGCATGTACATCGTCACGCCCTGGCCCAACAGGCTGATCGCGCTCGACCTCGCCAACCCGGGCGTCACGCTCTGGACCTACGACCCGAAGCCGAGCGAGTTCTCGCGCGGCATCGCCTGCTGCGACGTCGTCAACCGGGGGGCGGCCTATGCCGACGGCAAGGTCATCTACGCGACGCTCGACGGCAATGTGGTGGCGGTGGATGCCGTCACTGGCAAGCGCGTGTGGAAGCGCAGGCTCGGCGACATGAGCCTGGGCGAGACGCTCACCGGCGCGCCGATCGTGGTGAAGGACAAGGTCATCGTCGGCAACGCGGGCGGCGAACTGGGCGTGCGCGGCTGGGTGCAGGCGCTCGATCTCAAGACCGGCAAGCCGGCCTGGAAGGCCTACAACACCGGCCCCGACGCCGACGTGAAGATCGGCGCCGGCTTCAAGGCGTACTACGCGAAGGACCGCGGCACCGACCTCGGCGCCACTACCTGGCCCGACCGCATGTGGGAGCAGGGCGGCTCGACCTCCTGGGCCTGGCTCACCTACGACCCGGGCCTCGACCTGCTGTACTACGGCACCGGCAACCCCGGCGTCTGGAACCCGGACATGCGCCCCGGCGACAACAAGTGGGGCGCGTCGATCTTCGCGCGCCGCCCGTCGACGGGCGAGGCCGTGTGGGCCTACCAGCTCACGCCGCATGACGGCTGGGACTTCGACGCGGTCAACGAAAGCATCGTGGCCGACATGACCATCGACGGCAGGCCGCGCAAGGTCATCGTCCATTTCAACAAGAACGGCTTCGCCTACACGATGGACCGGGCGACGGGCGAGGTGATCAACGCCAACAAGTTCGGCGAGGTCACCTGGGCCGACCACGTGGATCTGGGCACCGGCGTGCCGGCGGTGAACCCGGGCATGGACACCCATCAGGGCACGGTCACCAAGGGCATCTGTCCGTCGCCGCTGGGCGTGAAGGATTTCGAGCCGGCGTCGTACTCGCCAGCGACCGGGCTGTTCTACGTACCGGCCATCAATTTCTGCGTCAACTTCGAGCCGCTCAAGGCCTTCTATCTGGCGGGCACGCCGTTCTGGGGCGCCGATTTCGACTTCGTGCCCGGCTCGGGAAACAAGCTCGGCGAGCTGGTGGCCTGGGACGCGAAGACGGGCAAGCGCGCCTGGAGCATCGACGAGCCGCTGCCGCTCTACGCCGGCACGCTGGCGACGGCCGGCAACCTCGTGTTCTACGGGACGCTCGACCGCTGGTTCAAGGCGGTCAACGCGACGACCGGCGAGGTGGTGTTCAAGAAGCAGCTCGAATGCGGCGTGGTCGGCAACCCGATCAGCTACGCCGGTCCGGACGGCAGGCAGCGCGTGGCGGTGTACACGGGCGTGGGTTGGCTCGCGGGCGGCTTTTCGGGCGGCCCCTGCCCGGCGCTGCAGACCGAGTCCGAAGACAAGCTGGCCTCGCCGACGGCGCGGGCGGCGGCCAGGCTCAAGGCGTCGCCCCAGGCCACGGCCGCCGCGACGAGCGGCATGGTCCATGTGTTCAAGCTGCCATGAAGCAGGGCATGGAGGACGGCGCGCCCGTCGGCGCGACCGGCGATCGCGGGCGCAAGACCGTGGCGAGGGCGGACGGTCGCCGGCTGATCCGCGCCACCATGGCCGATGATGACGCCGGCTTCCCGGCGTCCGGCGACGGTCAGGCGCGACTGATGCGGCGCGTGGCGGCGGCGGTGCTCGTCGCGCTCGCGGCGGCGGCCCTGCTGCGTGGCGGCGAGGCGAGGGCGGAAACGGAGGCAGGCAAGGTGTCGGCGGCGGCGGTGCCGATGCCCACCACCGTCACCGCCGACCCGCGTCCGGTGCTCACCGTCTGCGCCGAGCCTGACAACCTGCCGTACTCGAACGCGCGCGGCGAAGGCTTCGAGAACCGCGTGGCCGAACTGCTCGCGGCCGATCTTGGCATGCGCGTGAGCCATGTCTGGGCGGTGCAGCGGCGTGGCTTCCTGCGACGCGGGCTGAATGCCGGGCGCTGCGATCTGGTCATGAGCGCTCCGGTCGGCCTGCAAGGGCTGATGACTTCGCGGCCCTGGTATGCGTCGAGCTATGTGTTCGTCACGCGGCGCGATGGTCCGCGGGCGCCGGCGAGCTATGACGATCCGTCCTGGCGCGATCTGACGATCGGTCTTCAGGCGATCGGCGCGGAGGGCGGCAACACGCCGCCGGCCATGTCGCTGGCGCGGCGCGGGCTCACCGCCCATGTGCGCGGCTACCCGATGTGGGGGCGCGAAGGCGAGGTCGATCCCCAGGGCCGCATCGTCGATGCCGTGGCCTCGGGCGAGGTTGACGTGGCCATCGTCTGGGGGCCGTTCGCGGGCTGGTTCGCGAAGCGTCACGGCGATCGGCTCGTCATCACTCCGGTCGGCGCCGATCCGCTTGAACCCGGCCAGCGCCCCGACTTCGAACTGGCGCTCGGCCTGCGGCGCGGCGACGACGAGCGTCTGCGTCAGCTCCAGGCCGCGCTCGACCGCCACCGGCCCGAGATCGACTGTCTGCTGCGCGATTACGGCGTGCCGACGGCGGTGGGTCGCCTGTCAGATGGAGCGGCCCGCTTCTCGGCGGACAAGCCCTCGTCCGCCGGTCCGCACGAGGCTGATCCGTTGTCCGGTTGCGCGCGGGCATCGGTCTGCGCTTCTTCCGGCGGGGCGGTGACGCTGCCTTCCGCCGTGTCCGGCGTCGCGCCGGCTTCGCTCTCCAGTCAAGAAAGGCAATGACGATGAATTCCCCGCTCCACCGCATCGGCGCCGGCATTGCCGCCAGCGCACTCTGCCTGCTCGCCGGTCTTGGTCAGACATCGGCCGCCGAGCCGAGCGTCCAAGGCAAGCTCAGTGCCGCCGGCGAGGGACGCCGGCTCTACCTCAAGCTCAACTGCTATGCCTGTCACGGCATGGGTGGGACTGGCGGCATGGGGCCGAACATCGTTCACGCGGAGCGTGGCGACGTGGCCGAGGCCGTGCTGCGCGGCGAGGACGGCGGCATGCGCTCCTACAAGGGCTACGTGACCGCGGCCGACATCAGCAATCTCGCTGCCTATTTGCGCAGCATCGGTAGCGCGACGGAGCCGAAGTTCAACGACTGGTGGGAGGCGCTGCCATCCAAATGACCGCGAAATGGCATTGGCGGCGGGATTGGTGCGAATCGGTGCCCGCCGTGAAGCCTTTCGGGCATTCGACGGGCAATGGCCATACATGCCGCGAAGGATGATCGGCCCCGATCGCTCGGGAAACGGGGAAACCGATGCGCGGGAATTGCAGCGCGGTGCGTCGGTCTGATTGCCATCAACCGAGCGGGCAATCAGGGACAGGTAGCAGGTTGCAATACGGTGCGCTGCCATTCTCGTGATGCACGAACGGCAAAAACAAAAACGGCCACCCGGAAAGGTGGCCGTCAAGCAATGCATGAAACAAATATTGGTGGAGGCGGCGGGAATCGAACCCGCGTCTAGCTGCGTCTAGCTTTCTCCTACCGCCTTTATATTCAACGGGTTGCGCGTTCCGCTTTCCGGCCCGTGCAGTTCCCGTGCAGTTTTCGGCTTCTTCCAGCTCCCGCCGATCCAGTGCCCATAGGTGCGAAACACCATCTCGACGTCGGCATGCCCGAGCTGCTCGGCGACGTACCACGGGTTCGCACCGTGCGTCAGCAGGTCGGCCGCGTAGGTGTGCCTGATCTGGTAGGGGGAACGGTAGCGCACGCCGGCGCGCCGGCACAGCGGCTCCCAGAGCGTGCGGCGGATCTGCTGTTCGTGATCCCACGGCTGCCCGGTGCGCGGGTTGTGCCAGATGCGCCCGCCGGCAAGGAACGTGAACCGGCGCTGCGCCTGGAGCGCGTCAAGCGCGGCGGCGCTCAGGTCGATGTCGCGGATTCCGGCCTCGGTCTTGGGTAGCTTCTCGACCTTGCAGACGACGTTGGCATCAATGCGCAGCCGGTGATGCACGCCGTCGACCTTCGTCCAGGCTGCGGCGATCAGCTCGCCGGGGCGCAGTCCGACTTCGAACCAGAACTGGATCATCGGCCGCTCGTCCTCGCGCGCGCGGTCGAGCAGCACGGCACGTTCCTCGGCCGAGAACGGGTCGGCTCTGTACTCGGGCCGCACGGTCGTCTCGCGCAGGATCTTCTTGAGCGGGATGCGATCGAACGGATCGAACTCGATCAACTCGTCGGCCAGCGCGTCCTCGAACGTCGAGCGCAGCGGCGTGATGAGGTTGCGCGCACCCTTGGGCGTGAGGCCGAGGTTCTGCACCCAATCCTTCAGCGCCGACGGCGCCACCGGCAAGGGGACGCTCGCCCAGTCCTTCTTCAGGCGCTTGATGGCCTTGTCGTAGCCGTTCAGCGTGGCCGGCGACAGGTTCCCGTTCTCGACCGCACTGCGGTAGCTGGCCAGCCGGGCGTCGAGCAGATCGCCGAGCAGGGCGACCTTGCGCTCCGGCTCGGTATTGGCGCGCGGCGAGTCGGGGAAGTACTCGGCGTAGACGAACACCCCATCGTGGATCTTGCGGTCGATCTCGGCCTTCAGGTTCGCCGCGTAGCGCAGGTTCGATTTCGTGGGTTCGAGCGCGAGCGTCTCGCGGCAGGTGGCCTTGTCGAAGGTGAATGCGATCTGAAGGACCGTCTTCGTCTTGAACTTCCGCACCGTCACCCCGCGCGGCAGGTCGAGCGTCAGTCCTTCGGGACGATCGTCTTTCCGCTTAACCATTCCTGGAATGCCTCAACGCTGACCCACAGTTTTCCGTCACGCAGCCGGCAATGCACGCCGTCCACCCAGATGCCTTCGCGGCGCCGCGCATGCACGGCGTCCTCGGTGTCGCCCGTTTCCGCGCAGTACTTCCACAATTTCACCCAGCCGAATCCGGCCGCGACGAGAGTGTCCGGGCGCGCCGCCGTGCGCTTGCGGCGCTGGCGCGGTTCGATGGGGAGGATTTCCGCAGCGGTGCTCATGCAGCCTCCTTCGCTTCCTCACGCGCGGCCGCCAGCCGGCCGCCCTCGACCCAATGCGCCGTGAACCCGAACGGCAGTCGCGCCGGCAGCGCCTTGAGCGTGCCGAGCAGGATCACGCTGTCGATCTCGGCCATCTCCGCAAGCACGCCGAGCCAGCCGAGCAGCTGTGAGCGCGCCGGCAGGTCGAGCACGTCCATGCGGTCGAGCAGCAGGATGCGCAGCCCCGACAGGTGCGCGATGACCTCGCCGAGCATGGCGTCGCAGCGCCAGCGCTCGGACTCGCTGAGAAGCGCGTAAGGTCGGCCGCCGGTGAGGATGCGCATGTCGTGCTCGACGGTGACGACCGGCCAGCCGGTGTCGGCCGCGTGCTGCGCCAGGCGCTCGTTGAGCGGCGCGAGCGCGGCGCCGAGCAGCTCGGACTGGATGCCGTCGGGCGCGAGGTCGGCGGCGATCGCCTCCCAGGCCTGAACGTCGGCGTGGTGGCGCGCGGCGTCGGCCGTCTTGCTGTCGGCCATGCGCGCGGCGCGGGCGTCGTCGCCGATCGTGGCCGCCTCGCGGTCGATCGCGGTTTTCGCGGCCTTGGCCTCGGCCAGCTGCGTGCGCAGCGCGGCGAGTTCATCGTTGGTCGGCGCGGCCGGCAGTTCGCCCAGGGCGTCGAGGGCGCGCGCCGCGGCGTCGGCGCCGTCGCGGTCGCGCTTGCTGTTCGCAACGGTGGTTTCCATCAGGCTGACCGACTGGCGGAAGGTCGCGATGTAGGCGGCAGCCGTCGGGTCCGTGGCCGGCGCGCCGTCGATGGTTGCGAGCGGTCCGTGCTCGGCCTCGTAGCGGTCGAGCGACGCGACGCGGGGGGCCTGGCTGCCGAGAATGTCGAGCAGCAGCGCGAGCGAGCGCGCGAGGTCATGCACCAACCCCTCGCGCGGCTTCGTGCCGGCGGCTGCCTCGGCCTCGGCGAGCTTCTGCCGACAGCGCGCCAGCTCGGCTTCGTCGTGCTGGAGCTTGTCCTGCGCGCGGGCGAATAGCGCGGCCTTGCCTTCGAGTCCGGCGCGGCTGGCCAGCGCCTCGCGGCGCGCGCGCTGCTGTTCCTCGCCGACGGTCACGGCGCGCTGCGCGGCGTCCACGGCGTCGGCCAGCTCGCGCATGCGGACCTGCATGCCGAGCAGCTCGCTCGACCGGTCGGCCGGGCGCGGCGCCTGCCAGCTCTCGGCCTTCACGCTGCCGTAGGCCTCGCCCGTCACTGCCTTCCACGCGCCGCGCGCCTCGCTCGCCTTGTCGAGCGCGACGCGGGCAGCGCCCAACAGCCCACGGTCGAGCGGCAGCGCGGCGATGTGGGCCTTCGCGCGGCCGCGCTGCGCCAGCTTGGCGGCGACGGTCTCGGCATCCATCGCGATGCCGGCGAGGTCGAGCACCTCGGTGCGGCGCTGGTTGTCGTCGATCGCGGCGAAGCGCGCAGGGTCGAGCACGAAGGGCAGGGCCGCGCCGAGGTCAGGCCCGGACTGCTTGCCGCCCGGCAGCGCGACGCGCCACGCGGCCTCGCCGTCGGCGGTGCTGCTATCGACGTTGACCTCGCCCTTCTTCTCGCCGTCGCTCACGAGCGCCGCGAAGTCCTTCTTGAGCGCGACACGGCCGGCCGAGCCGAGCATCGCGTGCCGGATGCCCTCGGCGATGCTGCTCTTGCCCTGGCCGTTGCGGCCGGCGATCAGCGTCACGGGCGTGTCGAGCGCGAGGTCGATCTCGCGCGCGCCGCAGTAGTTGCGGATGTGCAGGTGGGTGAGGTTCATGCAGGTCTCACTCCGCGTCGAAGCTCTGCTGCGCACCGCGCGCGGCGCGGCTGCGGCCGACCTGCTGGCGCGGCGCGCGCAGGGCATCCATCCGTTCCCGGTAGGCATCACCCGCGCTCGCGCGCTCGGCTTCGTTCGGCAGCTCGCCGATCAGGACGCCCGCGTCTTCGAGCTCTTGCTCGGTGCGCGCTGCGTCGATGTTGCGCAGGACGCTCGCAAGGTCCACGGCAGGCGGCGGGGCGTCGTCCGAGCGCTCGGCGGCAGGCGCCGGAGCGGGCGCGGCGCGCGACTCGATCGGCTCGGCCTCGCGCTGGCGGCTGGTGCTGGTGGGCAGCGTCTCGCTCGGCGCGTGTTCGAGCGCGGGCGCGGCGTCGTTGTCGTCGAAGGCGGGCGCATCCTCGGCCGGCACGATGAACTCGCCGTCGATGGTTTCGAGCTGCTGGTCGCGGCCGGCGTCGGCCTGGGCGTCGAGCGCGACCGCCGAAGCGAACTCGATGCTCAGCGGCAGGTACTTCGCGAGCCGGCGGATCACCGTCTTGCGGCCCATCTCGGTGAAGTGCTGCCACCACGGACCGTCTTTTGGGATCCGGTTTCCGGTCTTATGCCCTTCGTGCCACTCGTCCTTGTAGGCGGACTGGCTGTTGAGGCGAATCTCCTCGACCTGGGCGACACTCATGAACTCAAAGCAGTGGCCGCCATCCTTGAGCTTGGCGACGGCATAGAAGCCGATGACCTTGCCGCGCTCGCCCATCGCGGGCGTGTGGTTCAGCTTCTCGTCGAGGCCGTAGACGAGCTCGAACTTGTCGTTCTCGCACACCTCGTGCGCCGCGATGCTCACGATCTGGCCACTGCGGCGCGCGAGGTCGATCAGGCCCTTGTAGCCGATGATCACCTGCACGCTGTTCACCCAGCGCTCCACCTCGCGACCGCGCTCGTCCTTGGTCTTGCGCTTCGTGTTGAACGGCACAAGGTAGGCGTGACCGAGCACGGTGTTCGGTTCGAGGCCCATCTGGGCGCATTGCCCGATCGCGACGACGAGCGACGGCACGTCGCACTTCGCGAGGGCCGGCGTCGTCGTGGCCGCGATCTGGGCGACCTTGAGCAGGCGCTCGATGCTGAGCGTCTTCGGCAGCATCTTCGCCAGCTCGTGCTTCTTCTGGTTGAGCAGGTAGCTGATCTGCTCCTTCGGCTTCATCTCGGCCAGGGGGCGCTCGCCCGTTGCGGCGGCTCGGAGGTTGGCGACTGCGGACATGGTTCGTTCTTCCTTCACTTGATGCGCAGCACGCGCGTTTCCGTGGCCTTCTTGAACTTCGCGGCCAGGTCGGGATGGGCGGCTTCGAGGGCCTTGCCGTCGAGGCGCACGCTGGTCTGCGCCTTCCAGGTAGCGAGAGGCTTGCCGTTGGCGCCGAGCAGCGTCGCGGCCGGGCCGAGGAAGACCTTGATCTCCTCCTCGATGCGCTCGATCTCGCCCTCGCGGTCCTTCACGTCGGCCTTGAGCTGCTTCAGCTGGGCGACTGCTTCGGCGATGTGCGCCGGCGCGGTGAGGGCCGCGCCGTCGTCCTTCGGGCCGTAGAACCGCAGGACGTCATCGACGGTGCTCGCGGCCGGCGGATCGTTCGCCTGCACGCGCTGCCAGAACTCGACTTCCTTCTCGCGGATCGCGGCGATCGTTTCCTCGTCGCGGTCGAGGCGGTAGACGCGGAAGTCGTCGGATCCGATGAGCACGCCGAAGATGGCTTGCTCGCGGCCCGTCACCATCAGGCCGTGCATGGCCTGGGCGGCGTAGTAGACCGGGATCCGGTCGGTCTGCTGCTCGCCCCATTCACGCGACTTGAAGGGGCTGCTGCTCTTGATTTCGATGTTGCGGCCGTCGTCCGTCTCCGCGTCGATCTCGGCCGCGATGAAGTCGTGCGTCGGGTCGAGGTAGCGCTCGCCGCGCGCCACGATCTCGATGCCTTCTTCCTCGGCCAGCAGGTCGAGGATGTACGGTTCCATGCGGGTGCCACGGCGCAGCACCTTGAGCTTCGCCGGGTCGGTGATCTCTTCGCGGCCGCGCACCTTGTCGAGGAAGACGTCGAGCGGCGTGCGCCACGGGCTGATGCCGAGGATGGCGGCCACGTCGGAGCCGCCGAGGTACTTCTGGCGGTCGAGCTGGCCGACCGAAACGGGTGCGTTCATCGAAGGACTCCTGCGAGAGAAAGGGCAACGAACGCGATCAGCGCGCCGGCGCACAGCCGGCCGATCCACACGTCGAGTTCGTCGTTGCGCCGGGCATCCGACGCGGTGAAGGTCTGGGGGAGGGCGGCGCGCGCTTCGCGGATGCGGCGCGCGGCCGTGGTGAGCCAGGGCGAGGCGGTGTCAGGCACGGCCGGCCTCCCGCTCGGCCACCACCCGCACGAGCGCGGCGGCCAGGTCGTTGATGTGCGTGCAGTCGGCGCACGCGGCGAGCACGTCCGCGGGCAGCTGATCGAGCAGCTCGGCCGCGCGGTCGTCGATCGCGTCGGCTGCAGCCTCGGCCCGCTCGCGCAGGTCGAGCAACGCGTCGGCTTCGCGCTCGCCGATCACGCCCACATCGACACCTGCCGATCGGGCGAGCTGATGGGCGGTTGCGCGCTGGCGGGCCGCTGGAACTCGATCGCCGCCCACGCCGCGCCGACGAGCACCACCACGAGCAGCGCGCGGCGCCAGCCGAGCAGCGACAACGCCAGGAGCGCGGCCACCAGCAGCAGGCCCTTGACGACGACGAGGTCGGTCTCGGCGAGGACGTGGTGCAGGTTCACCGCACACCTCCGTGCGCCGACGCAGCCAGCGCGAGCAGCTGTTCGGCCTGCGTGGTCGTGGTGACGATGAGCCCGTAGGCGCAGCCGATGAGCGACAGGCAGAGCACGATCACCGTGAGCCACCAGAGCACGCCGAGAAGGTCGTCGTGTTCGGCCTTGGCTTCGCGGCGGGCCTTCATGCAAGCCTTTGCACGCGCGATCCGGCGCGGCAGGTTGCGCGTGCGGTCCTCGGCCTTCGCGCGGTGCTTCTTCGCCGCGAACTGGGCCGGCGTGACCAGCTTCGGAAGCGTGGTCATTGCGTCACCACGCCCTTGCGCGCCGCCTGGATCGCCGCGATGGCATCCGAGGTGTCGGCGATGGTCATGAGGTGCTGCGCGAGCCGGCGGGCTTCGGCGGTCGGCAGGCTCAGCCCGCCGTCACCGGCGCCGACGATGTTCAGCAGCACGACCGGGCCGCGCAGCGCGACATGGGCGACCACATCGATGTGCGGCACGACCGGCGGGCGGTCGAGGATCAGGGTCAGGTTTTCCGGCAGGGCGGCCGGTTGGGTGGCGGTGTCCATCGTTGTCTCCCGTGTGGGGTGGCGATGTACAAAGCTTAGAACCCTTAACAAACGACAGTCAAGACTTATTAACCAAAATGTTTAGGGTTCTATCTATCAGCGGTCCTTGTTCAGCGGGGCTGCATGTCAAGGAATTCCAGCGCGCCTCCGCTCAAGTTCGAGCCGGTTGCCACGGACGGAATCGTCCTATCTATGCGTGCTGAAGGCCTGCCGAAACCCTTGCAAGTTGGCGGGCACTACGCCCGCCCCGATTCCAAGAAGAAGAGAGGGCAGGGTGGAAGAGGAGACCTTCATGGTTGCGCCGGGTGTGCTGGTCACGAACGCCCGGTTTGTCTCGGGAAACCAGACCATCGCGATGCGGAACATTGCAGCGGTGCGCTCAGCGGTGATCGTGGCGAAGCGGTTCTGGACGATCGTCCACGCGGTCGTCTGCGGCCTGCTGTTCCTGCTGGCGCTGAAGCTGCTGGCCGATGCGGCGGCGATCGTCTCGCTGCCGTTCTTCGCCGTGGCCGGGTTCCTCTTCATCCGCTCGATCAGCGCGGTGGCGAAGTGCCGGGACCGCTACGTGGTGATGGTCACGACGAACGCCGGCGAGTCGGAGGCGCTGTCATCGAACAACGGCCTTCTGATCCAGAACGTTGAGGCCGCCATCACCAAAGCCATCATCGCCCGAGGCTGACATGCGCATCCCGCCCCTGCGCGCAGCCGCGCGCTTCCTCGCCGTCGGTCTGCTGGCTCTGGCCGCGACCACCGGCCCGGCGCATGCGCGCCGCTTGCCCGGCTACCACCCGGCGCCGATCCATGTGGCGCCCACCAAGTACGACGAAAGCCAGTTCGTCGAGCACCGCCATTACCGGAACAGCGCGGGCCAAGACGTGCATTCGCCCGCACACACGGTGAGCGGGAAAGCACCGGAAGGCGCGAGCGCGCAATGCCGCGATGGGAGCTATTCGTTCTCGATGCACCGGCGCGGGACGTGCTCGCATCACGGCGGTGTGGCGAGCTGGCTGTGAAAATGAACAGTGATTGAACGTTTCTGAGTAACTACCAATCAATAACGTTGCATGGCAAACACTACCTTCAGGCGCCTTCGTGAGGTTGCCGCCAGAGACCCTCTACTTCAGTGGTATCGAGAGCTGTCCACGAAGGGGCGGGCTAAACTAGATCGCGAGCTTCAGCAACTTGCGCAAACGCCGTTAACTCTTTGGCGCCGACCAAAGGCTGTGTCGCTAGGCCATCACGTATACGTGATACACTTCAAAGATGAAAATCGGACGGCACATAGGCCAACAGGGTTCTATGTAGCAAGCGAAAAATCTTTGACGGACGAAGACTCTTTCGTGATTACTGTCCCGGCGATTGAGAAAGATGACAAATACCTACCGGCTGATTACCAGCAGCAAACCATCGACGCAAAGCTTCGTTGCGAAGGAAAGTCAATTGACGACTATTCCGCTAAATGTTGGTTTGTCTAATCGTTCTCATAGTAACTTTATTTATTCTCAAAATGTAGATACAAGGAAAACTGCAAGCCAGTTTCCGGAGGAGTGGAAAGACGAAGAGTACCGAAAAGCCTATGTTGAGGCCGCAATCGAACAAGGTATTCCTTGGCAAATTCGTGTTAACCGAGAAATGAGGCAACTAAGCCAACAAAAACTTGCTGAACTTGTTGGTACGCGGCAAAGCGCTATTTCAAGAATTGAGAACGAATTTGATTTGAGTACGAAGCTTGAGACGCTTGTCAAGTATGCTCATGCCTTCGATTGCGCACTGCTTGTGCGTTTTGTGTCTCATTCTGTTTTGGCCTTAGAAGCAAAGCATCTTTCTCCGGAAGCATTATTTGCAGCTTCTTTTCCTAACCTGAGTGCGAGCCAAGAAGGCGAGGGTGAAAATGGAACTGGAAAACGAAATGAAAGCGGATCAACCATCGGAAATGGACTTTCCGAAGATGAGCGAGATCAAGCTCGCTTACTTTGACAACTTGAGCGGAATGCACGTGGGTGCATTTACAACAAAATTGTTGTTTGCGCTGGAGTCTGCCGACGGTCTTCCGGGTAAGCCGACATTTGCTTTGGTTGTGCCTACAGTGACATGCATAGAGATAGCGCGTCATATCGTTATGGCCATGACGGACGGTAAAATCAGGACTGAAACGATAACGTCGTCAGAAAAATTTATTGAAATGATAAAAAATATTGAACCCATTAAGGCCGCGCTTCTTGATGGGAATGAATGACAGCAAAGCCTACGCCTGTTGTAATGGACCCCGCCCCGGCGGGGTTTTTCATTTCCGCCTTCTCCGCCCCGAGAAAATCACCACCCCGCAGAACATCGTTCCCTCCGGGACCACGATGCGCCGCTGCGGGTAGCTCTCGTTGAGGACGAGCAGAAACCGCCCCTCGGGCGTGTCCTGGTAGCGCTTGAACGTCGCCCGGCCCTCGGGAGTGCGCACGATCACGTCGTCGCCGTGGCGCGGTGCCAGCTGGGGATCGACGAACACGATCTCGCCTTCGCGGTACTCCGGCTCCATCGAATCCCCGACCACCTCCAGCGCGTAGGTGCCCTCTGAGCAGGGCACGGGGCAGGGCAGCCAGTCGTCGGCACCGCCCACCGGGTGCGGGTCACTGACCTCGCAGAGTGGGCCGGCTGCGACCCACGAGATCAAAGGGACGCTGCGAATTGTGCTGACCGGCTTCAACGCCGGTTCGTCATCAATCGCCATGCCGTCATCGGGTCGCTTCGGCCCGGCGCCTTCAATCAGCCAGTCGAGCCTGTAGTTGTGCTGACGGCAGATGCCGCGCGCGTGCTTGTAGCTGATGGACTTGGCGGTGCCATCAAGCCACTGCGTCACGAGCGCGCGCGTGCAGCCGGCGGCGTTCGCCAGCTCCACATTCTTGATGCCGGTCTCGTCGAGGATCGTCTGGATTCGGTCTTTGAGCATGTTAGGAATCTAAACGCCGAGGCGATTACGATCCTTGACTGACTCTTGTTAAGAGTTCTAAGCTTTCTGCATGGAACTGACCAAGACCCCAACCGCCCAACTCATCGCGCAAATCGGACGCGCCGCTGTCATCAGCGAGACCGGCCTCACGCGCGCCCGAATCTCCCAGTGGTGCACTGAGAACCGCATCCCTCGCGCGTGGCAGAAGTTCCTGCGTGGCCGATTCCCCGAGGCTGACTGGAAGACCTACGACGCCGCGACGGTTGCGCCGTCCGTCCAATCGAGCACCGGCGCCACCGCGCTCGCGCAGCAGGCGGGCTGAGCGATGTACGCCAACCCCTACGCAACGCTGTTCCGCGACCTCATGAGCGAGTCGGCGAGGCGCCTGCCCATCTCGATGAGCGAGCGCGCTGGCGAGCGCCTGGATGCCGCCGCGCTCGACGCCGGCTACTGCATCGACGCGCCCGATCTGATCCCGGCCGGCGGCTGCCGGTACCGGCTGAGTTACTGCGGCAGCGCGTTCGCGCGCCGCCCCTGACCCCCGAGTCTCCACGCGCGGCCAGCCTGCAAGCAGCCGCGCGCTTCCCTGGCAGTACCGCCCGGTCTTTTCTTCGAGGCCATGCCTCACAGGTCCGCCCGCCGCCGCTTCGGTTGCGGGGCAGGGCGAGTTCCAGCCGGGGGAAGCCCGGCCGCGACGCGGCGCGCGATCCGCCGCAAGTAGAGGCGCACGTAGGAGCGCACCTGAGGAGGCACATGGGATTGGGAGTCCATGTGCTCATCGTCAGGGAGCCTCCCGCGCCGCAGCAAGACAGGCCGAACAAGTCCGCCCGTAGTGGGGCGAGAGGGGCAAAAGATGCGACAGGAAGCAACGGGAAATGAAGCATCGGGCGACGGCGTGAAAGCGCTTGCAAGCACGATGACGGTGCCGGGCGTCGGCGCCATTGAGGAGGTCGAGGTGGCGAGCGGCACCGACGTGTGCGAGCTGTGCGCGTGCACGGGCGAAGACGGCGGCTGCGTCGTCGAGGCGCTGGATCTGTGGACCGCGATCGAGGCGCAGTTCGGGCGGACCTGCGAAGGCACCGGCATCGCCTACATGGTCGTGCCGGCCGAGCCGCGCGCGTGCCTGGAGCACGGCGGGGCAGGGTGCCCGTGCTCGGCGGGGGAGGGCTGAACGATGGTCGCGGTACGTCTCAACTGCCTCGACGAGGGGGCGCTGTTGCGATGGCTTGCTCGATGGCCATGCGGCATGTCGCATCAGCGTCTTGAAGCTCTTTGCGAAGGCTCTGTATCCCAGCCTCAGTCGCTGCCCTCTTGCGAAACGCATGCAGCAAGTCCGAATAGCGATCCAAGTCGACCGCCTGACGATCAACGCCTGGTGGCAGTTCCTTCTTGGCTTTCTCGGTCCATTCGTTCAGCGCTTGCGTGCATGCCGCGAACATTTCTGGCGTCACGTCGCATTCAAGATTTTTTCGAAGCAGTTTTCGACCGCTACTGCATTCGCATTGTTTGCGGCACGCAGAAAGCAGCGTCTGAAATAGATGAGGGTTCATGGACATTCCGTGCGGTTGAGGGCGATCTCATTCAGCCACATCTGTCGAAGAACCCAATGCGGCGAAATTTCGGAATTCGCACGAAGAGGGGGCTGGTATGACGCGCAGCGTTGCGCCGCAAGACCTCACCCCGGTTCGCTTCGTCGTGCCTGGCACGCCGCAGGGCAAGGGCCGGCCCATCGCCGGCATGGGGTTCCATGGCCGTCCGACGCTGCGCACGCCGGCCAAGACCGCCGCCTACGAGGGCGTCATCGCGTTGGCCGCGCAGCAGGCCATGGCTGGCCGCGCGCCGATGTCGTTCCCCTGCATGGTCGAGCTGCGGATCATCGTCTGCCCGCCGGCCAGCTGGTCGAAGAAGCGCCAGACCGCCGCGCTCGCGGGCCAGGTCGTGCCCACGAAGAAGCCCGATTTGGACAACGTCTGTAAAGCGCTGTTCGACGGGATGAACGGGGTCGTCTGGGTCGATGACGTGCAGGCCGTTGATGTCACCGCGCGCAAGCGCTACGGCTCGACGCCCGGCGTGGACGTGCTCGTGACACCGATGCCGACCGAGGGGGCATGAGCGTGGAAACCGTGAACCTCGCGCGCGAGCAGCGCGACCTCTGCGTCTGCGGCGCCGTCGTGCCCGACCTGGCCGACGTGGCCGTGGCGCAGGCCTTCATCCGCATGTGCATCCGCACCGGTCGTCTGTCCGCGATCACGGTCGAGATGGTGCTGTCGCGCGTCGCCGAGCCCGAGCTGGACAGCCTGCGCTGCACCTGCAACCGGCCGGGCGTGATGGCCGCTGCGTTCGCCCGCGTCGAGAGCCTGGGCCTGATCGAGCTGGTCGGCGACATCGAGGATTACCGGGGCGAGACGGTGACGGTATGGAGGGTGATCCGGTGCTGACCCCCCAACTCATCCTCGGGCTCGACGACGAGCTGGTCATCGACGAGTTCGCCTGCGGCGGCGGCATGTCGACCGGCATCGAGCGCGCGATCGGCCGGCATGTGGACATGGCGTTCAACCACGACCCGGACGCATGCTCGATGCACGAGGCGAATCACCCGCAGACGCGCCACTTCTGCCAGGACGTGTTCGAGGCCGACCCGCTGCTCGTCACCGAGGGCCGGCCGGTCGGGCTGCTGCATCTCAGCCCCGACTGCACGCATCACAGCCAGGCGCGCGGCGGCCAGCCGCGCGACCGCCAGACCCGCGCGCTGTCGTGGGTCGGCGCGAAGTGGGCCGGCCGGCTGGCGCGCGCGGGCCGCGCCCCCCGGATCATCACGCTGGAGAACGTCCGCCAGATCCTCCAGTGGGGGCCGTTGATCGCGAAGCGCTGCCCCAAGACCGGCCGCGTCATCAGGCTTGACGGCACCGTGGCGGCCCCGGGCGAGCGTGTGCCGCTGGAGCATCAGTTCCTCGTGCCCGACCCGCGCCGCGCCGGCCAGACGTGGCGTCGCTTCGTCGCCGCGCTGCGCGGCCTGGGCTACTCGGTCGAATGGCGCGTGCTGTGCGCGGCCGACTACGGCACGCCGACGTCGCGCGAGCGGCTGTTCATGGTCGCGCGCTGCGACGGCGCGCCGATCGTGTGGCCCGAAGCGACACACCACAAGGCACCCGCCAAGGGCCAGAAGCGGTGGCGCTCGGCCGCCGAGATCATTGACTGGGCCATCCCGGGCAAGAGCATCTTCGACCGGCCGAAGCCGCTGGCAGACGCGACCCTTCGCCGCGTGGCGCACGGCATGAAGAAATTCGTGCTCGACAGCGCCTCACCTTTCATCGTGCCGATCACGCACGGCGGCAGCGCCGGCCGCGTGCATGACGTGCACGAGCCGCTGCGGACCGTCACAACGGCGCATCGGGGCGAGTTCGCCGTGGCGGCGCCGGTGCTTGAGGCGGCGTGCCTCACGACGTACTACGGCGAGCGCAGGGCGTCGGATCGGCGGGTGTCGGGCCTTGAGGAACCGCTGCCGACGCAGACGACGGAAAACCGGCATGCGCTGACGGTGGCCACGCTGGCGTCGGTCTTTGTCGAGCAGGCGAATGGCGGGTTCTATGAGGGCGAGGGGCGCGCGGCGGATGCGCCGCTGAGCACGATCACCGGTCGCGGCACGCAGCAGCGCCTCGTCACGGCTCACCTCGCGCACCTGCGCGGCAATTGCGACGCGCGCGACGTGCGCGAACCGCTGCGAACGATCAGTGCGGGCGGCGAGCATCACGGCGTCGTCGAGTACCACCTGAGCCCCGAGGCCGAGGCGGGCGCACTGCGCTGCGCCGCGTTCCTGGTGAAGTACTACGGCACGGCGCTGTCGATCGACGTGTGCGATCCGCTCGACACCATCACCACCCGCGACCGCTTGGCGCTCGTGACTGTGTGGGTGCGCGGCGAGCCGTGGGTGGTGGTCGACATCCATCTACGCATGCTCACGCCGCGCGAGCTGTTCCGCGCGCAAGGCTTTCCCGACAGCTACGTGATCGAGCACGGGCACGACGGCCGCCTGTTCTCGAAGTCGAAGCAGGTTGGCTTCTGCGGCAACTCGGTACCGCCGCCGGTCGGCGAGGCGCTGATTCGGGCGCAGTGGGATAGCCGGCTGGCGATGCAGAGGGCGGCATGAAGTTCGGCCCTTCACCCGTTCCTGATCGAGCGGATGGCAATTCGCGCCACTTCCTCGATGGCGCAATCCGAATTCGGTGCTGGTTCCCCAAGCTGCGCTCGGCACAATTGCCCATTCAAATCGAAGCGGGCAACGGCATCCCAATGCCCCTTGCCATGCTCCGTCGCTGCGACGTGGAGCTCGACGTCCTCAACGCGGACGGTTCGGTTGATCGTGTTCCGTTGCCTGCTCATTTGACTCTCCTTGAAGACGGCGAGGCCATTCCTCGCCGGTTCTCTAGGAAGCCGTCACGACAGATCTGGCGCAAGACCCCAGGGGCACAGAAGGCCTCTTGCACCAATGCGCCGGCCTTCGCCGATGGCCTAGAAGCGCTCCATTTCGGTGATCGAGTGCCCAGCGTCGCCCGGCGCTGGCTGCACGAATTCGATGGTCTCTTCACCGTGCCCGCGCTTGCTCAGGGTGACCTTCAACTCCGGTCCGAGTTGGCCGCCGGGCAGGACCGCGAAGACTCGATCGCCGCGCATGAGCAGATCGACAACCGCGATCACGTCAACCACTTCGTCGGGACTGACGGTCCGCTTGGTCTGGCCGTCGACATCGCACCACCTCACCCTCTCGACCTCGCCAAGGTCGTTGAGATGAACGGCGGTGATGACCTTGAACGTCGGCATTTCAGGCTCTCCTTCGTGTGTGTTGTCGGAACGCCCATGTTGCTGATCGCGGCGTCGGACACAAGCGCGAACCTGAGCGTGCACACCGATCGCAAAGAGTTCCGCTCTCCGAACTCTCCCAGCTCCAGCGTCGGAAATCTCGCCCGGGAGTTGTGCGCTGGCGTCGGACAAGTTTCGTATGACACGTGCGGCATGACTTCGCTCGCTCGCTTGCCGAGAGTGCCTGTTCGAGTTCGGCGGACAGATGTCCGCCCGACTTGGCCTTCTGCTGTCGCCGAAGCTTCGCGGCGCCCCCCTGGCGGAAGTGCTTCCGCCTTACCGCGCCGCCCGCGTGACGCGACATTCCGGGCCTCACGACCATGAACTACTTCAAGCTCCACATCGGCGATTACCTCCGCGCGACGGCCCACCTGTCGTTGCTTGAGCACGGCATCTACCTGCGCCTCATGCAGGTCTACTACGTCGAGGAACGCGCCATTCCGGCCGACCGCGCAGCCCGCCTGATCGGCGCGCGCACGCCGGAAGAACTGGCCGCGCTCGACGCCGTGCTCAAGGACTTCTTCGAGCTGCACGACGGCGCCTGGCACCAGCATCGCTGCGAGCAGGAGCTTTCCGCCATGGCCGAACGGGTAGCCCACAACCGCGAAGTCGGAAAGCGTGGGGGGCGTCCGAAGAAACCGAAAGCCGGTGACTCGGGTTCAGCCGAGAAACCCGCAGAAAACCCACCGGGTTTTTCGCGGGAACCCGAACCGAACCCTATCCATAAGCCAATAGCCAATAACCAAGAAGAAGAGAGAGATAGCGCGGGCGCGCGCCCGGACGAGGCCGACGGATGCGCCACCGCGCTCGACCTCTCGATCGCGCTGCGGCGCGACGGCATCGAGTCGAACCCGGACGACCCGCGCCTGATCGCGCTTGCAGCGCTGGCGCCATCGGCTCGCACCGTGCGCAGCGCCTGCCAGACCGCCAAGGAGGCCAAGCCGGGCGAGCGTGTGCCGGTCGGCTACGTCGTGAAGGTCATCGAGACCCTGCACGCCCAGGCCCAGCAGGTCGGCCACCGGCCAGCGCCACCGCCGCGCGCCTCGCCGGCGCCACGCCGCCCCGAGAAGTTCAACCCGACCGCCTACGTGAACCGCAACCGCACCAACCCCGAGGACGACCGCGATGTCATCGACGTCACTCCCCGCTGAACGCTGCTCCGACCCGCTGCTGCGCTGGCTCGCGCCGCGCGAGAAGCTCGCCGGCCTGTCGCCGCTCGACCAGCTGTACAACCGCCTCGACGGCCTGTTCCCGACGCGCTTTCGCGCCCAGTTCCCCGACACCGATTCCGTCGAGAACTGGAAGCGCGAATGGGCCGAGGGCTTCACCGCCGAGCGCGTGACCTTCGACGAGATCGCCACCGGCATCGACGCGCTGCGCGGTGGCCGCGACCCGATGCGCCGCGACAAGGGCTGGCCGCCGAACTTCACCGAGTTCCTGGCCGCATGCCGCCCGCCCATCGAACACGAGGCGGCCTACCACGAGGCCGTGCGCGAGATGCGCCGGCGCCACAGCGCCGCAGGCGGCGATCGCTGGAGCCATCCGGCCATCTTCCGCGCGGCAGCGGCGATCGGAGGCGACCTGCTGTCGAGCACCTGGCCGGGCATGCGCGCCCGCTGGATCGACGTGCTCGACGACTGCCTCGCGGAGATCCGCGCCGGCCGCATGTCGGCCGAGATTCCGAAGGTCGATCGCTCGGCGATGCGCCTCGACGCGCCGAAGCCGCGCGTGCTCACAGCCGCCGAGCAGCAGGCGCGCGACGCCGAGTTGGCCGCCAAGCTCAACGAGCTGAAGGACCGGCCGAAGCCCGGGCTCGAATGGGCCCGCCGCCTCGTCGAGCGCGCCGAGTTGAACCCGAGCAGCGTGACCGCGACCGCGCTGCGCATGGCGCGCAACGCGCTGGGCATCAACAACCACACCCACGGAGAAGCGGCATGAGCGCAGTTCTCGCGCAGGAACCCGCGCTGTTCGAGCACACCGCCGACGCGCTGACCTGGGCCTACCGGCAGGAGGGCGCCCATCCCGAGGTGAGCGCCGCGACGAAGGCCGGGCGCGGCACGGCGCACGTCGGCGGCCGCGGCCTCGGGCCGACCATCGAGGGCAGCGGCAATGCCGGGCTCATCAAGGCGGAGGTGATGCGGCTTGGCGAGGTGCCGGGGCTCGTGATCGCTGCCCGGTTCTCGCTGCGCGCGCTGCCGTGCGGCTGTGGTGCGCCGTGCTGCAAGCACACCCGCCCGTCGCCGGTGTGGACGGCCGCGACGCGGGAGCTGGCGCGCATGGCCGCCGACCATGCACCGGGCACCGCCGGCTATCTGCGGCTGCGTGTGGCCTGCGTCGAAAGGTTCTTCGGCGTGAAGGAGAGCTTCATCGACGTGGCTCGCCGCAACCAGCTCGCCGAGCGCACCGTGAGCACGCACAACAAGGCGATCGCGACGTGGCTCAAGAGCGAGGAAGGCCGGGCGATGCATGCGCTCGACTTCCGTCTGCGTGAGGCGGGGATAGTCGGCGACCGTTGACGTTGCAGGTTTGTCCTGCAAAACTCGCGTCCTATCGGTATGGGACAAATTCCGCCTACCGTTTCAAGGCCCCGCTGCAAGCGATTGCGCGGGGCCTTTTCGTTGGGTCTACGCATGAAGCTCACAACATTGAAGCCCAGCCTGAGGCCCGCGCCGAGCGGCCTGCGGCTCGCTGCAGCGCCTGATCCGATCGGCACCGAACGCATGCGCGGTCGGCGCGCTGTTGAGGCTCGGGCGCGCTACCTTCGGCTGCACCCCTTGTGCGTGGCATGCGGTTCGGCCGGCGCGGTGACCGTGGCGACCGAGGTCGATCACGTTGTGCCTCTGGCTCTCGGCGGGTCCGACACCGATGCGAACAAGCAGGCCCTGTGCGGTGAGTGCCACCGTGGAAAGACCAAGCGCGACCTCGCGGAGATCGCAGCGCAACGGGGCGCCTGACGCGGCGCAGAGGCATCGCAGCCACCCCGGGGGGGCGTCGAAAGTCTGGAAGGCCGGGGGGCGGAAACCGCGTGGTTCCCCACGCAGAGAATTTTTCCCCTCGTTTGAATTTGGCGACGAGCGGAATTCAAAGAATCAAACGAGGTGACGGCATGCCAAGGGGTGGAGCAAGGCCCGGTGCTGGCCGGCCGCGCAAGAACGCAGACGACGGGGACGCAAAGCCTGCAACCAAGAAGTCCTCGAAGCCGCCGGCAGCTGTGGATGCCGAGGGATTCAAGACCGCCGATGCGCCGCCGGGCTGGCCGTTTGGCAAGGAGCGCCCGGAAGACCTGAGCGAGATGACGCCGCTGGATCTGCTGCTGCAGGTGGTGCGTGACCGGAGCGCCGACATGCGCTTGAGGCTGCAGGCCGCCAACATCGCCGCGCCCTATGTCCACCAGAAGAAGGGCGAGGGCGGCAAAAAGGAAGAGCGCCAGGCGGCGGCCCAGAAGGCTGCTGGGTCTGGTCGATTCGGGCCGGCGACGCCTCCGAAGCTGATCGCCAGCGGCGGGAAGAAGGTGTAACGCATGCGATGGACGACTGCCTGCCCAGACTGGGAACAGCGCCTGATCCTGAGCGCGTCGATCATCCCGCCACCGATCTACCGCGACCAGGCCGAGCACGCGCTCGCGATCTTCAAGGAGCTGCGCGTCGTCGACCTGCCGGGAAAGCCGACCTTCGGCGAGTGCGCCGAACAGTGGGTGTTCGACTTCGTGGGCGCCATCTTCGGCGCCTATGACGGCGAGACCGGTCGGCAGTTGATCCGCGAGTTCTACCTGCTGATCTCGAAGAAGAACACCAAGTCCACGATCGCCGCGGGAATCATGCTGACGGCGGTCATCCTCTGCTGGCGCGAGGACGAGGAGCACCTGATCCTCGCGCCGACGATGGAGGTCGCGAACAACTCGTTCAAGCCGGCAGCCGGCATGGTGCGGGCAGACGCCGAGCTGTCGGCCCTGTTCCATGTGCAAGACCATCTACGCACGATCACGCATCGCACGACGAAAGCCTCCCTCAAGGTCGTGGCCGCCGACAGCGAGACGGTGTCGGGCAAGAAGTCGGGCCGCATCCTGGTCGACGAGCATTGGCTGTTCGGTAAGCGCCCGAACGCTGCGGCGATGTTCATGGAGGCGCTTGGCGGCCAGGTGTCGCGAGACGAAGGGTTCGTCATTTACCTGACGACGCAGAGCGACGATCCACCCGCCGGGGTGTTCAAGGAGAAGCTCGACTACTACCGCGATGTGCGTGACGGGAAGATCGACGACCCGAAGTCGCTGGGCGTGCTCTACGAGTTTCCGCGTGAGCTCATCGAGCGCAAGGCCTATCTCGACCCGGCGAACTTCCACATCGTCAATCCCAACCTCGGCCGTTCGGTCAGCCGCGAGTGGCTGGAAGACGAGCTGCGCAAGCGCCTGCACAAGACCGATGGGACGCTGCAAGTCTTCCTCGCGAAGCACCTGAACGTCGAGATCGGTCTGAACCTGCGCTCTGACCGTTGGGCTGGCGCGGACTTCTGGGAGGCGGCCGGCAGCGAGCCGGCACTGGTGTCCCTCGAAGAGCTGCTGGCGCGCAGTGAGGTGGCGACGGTCGGCATTGATGGCGGCGGGCTCGACGATCTGCTCGGGCTAGCTGTGATCGGACGATGCGCCGCCACGCGACGCTGGCTGCTGTGGGTGAGGGCGTGGGCGCACCGCATTGCGCTGGAGCGCCGGAAGGACATCGCGCCGCGCCTGCTCGACTTCGCGGCCGACGGCGACCTGGTCATCGTGGACACGCCCGGGCAGGACGTCGCCGAGGTGGCCGACATCGTGTGCCGGGTGAACGACGCAGGCCTGCTGCCCGAGAAGGCGGCTATCGGCGTTGACGCCGCCGGCATCGGCGCGATCGTCGAGGAGCTGCTGAGCACTGATCGCGGCATCGAGGAGGCGCAGATCGTCGCGATCAGCCAGGGTTGGAAGCTCAACGGCGCGATCAAGACGGCAGAGCGCCGCGTCGCCGCGCGCGAACTCGTGCATGCCGGACGGCCGTTGATGGCCTGGAGCGTGAGCAATGCGAAGACCGTGCAGGTGGGCAACGCCGTGAGCATCACCAAGCAGGCGAGCGGCAGCGCCAAGATTGATCCGCTCATGGCCGTGTTCGACGCCGTGAGCCTGATGGCACTGAACCCCGAAGCCATGGCTGGCGCCGTGCCTGGGGTGATTCTTCTGGACCTCTGATGACGCGAACGACCACGAGCGCGGGCGGCTGGCTGTCGCGCGCCATGGGCGCATTGCGTCCGCCGCCGCCGCCGCCACCAGCGCCGGCGCGTAACGAGCCGGCGCTCGCCCCGCAGGCCCTGGGCGAGAACAGCGTCACCACCAACCTCAACGTCGAGGAACTGGCCGCGATGCTCGGCGCGGTGAACACGGCGCAGGCCGGCGTGAACGTGACCGAGACAGCGGCCATGCGCGTCTCGGCGGTCTACGGCTGCGTCGCCCTCATCGCCGGTGCCGCAGCCTCGCTACCGTTCGAGATCTACCGACGTGCCGGCGCCGTGCGCGAGCGCGCGGAGGACAAGGGCAGTCCGCACGCCTACTGGTGGCTGCTGAACGAGGAGGCAAACGACGTCATGTCGTCGTTCTCGGCCATGGAGTACCTGGTCAGTGCGAAGCTCTTCCACGGCGATGGATTCGCCGAGCTGCTGCGGCCGAGCCAATACAGCCCGCGCGTCATCGGCTGGCTGCCGCATCACCCGCTGTCGGTCACGCCGTTCTTCGTCGACTCGACGCAGCGCCGCGTCGCCTACCGCGTGGGCGAGGCCGGCCGCGTGCGTGTCGTGCAGCCCGAGGACATGATCCACGTGCCAAGCCTGGGCTTCGACGGACTGACGAGCCCGAGCCCGATCACGTACGCAGCGCGCGAGGCGATCGGCACGGCCATCGCCGGCGAGGCCTACAACGCGCGCTTTTTCAACGGTGGCGCCACGTTCGACTATGCGTTGGCCACCGAGGGTCGGTTGAACGACGCGCAGCTCGCGCAGCTGCGCGCGTCACTCGCGGCGAAGCTCACGGGCGGCGCGAACAGCCGCGTGCCGCTGATCCTCACCGGCGGCCTCAAGCCGGCGCAGCTCTCTGTCAACCCGAAGGACGCGGAGGTCCTGGCGACGCGCCTCTTCACCGTCGAGGAGATCTGCCGAATCCTCGGCGTGCCGCCACACATGGTCGGGCATACCGACAAGACGACGAGTTGGGGCAGCGGCATCGAGCAGCAGGGCATCGGCTTCATCCGCTACACGATGCAGCGCCACCTGCGCGCCATCGAGCAGGAGTTCAACCGCAAGGTGTGGCCGAGCCGCGAGCGCTATTTCGTCGAGTTCGACCGGTCGGCGCTGGAACGCGGCGACCTCAAGAGCCGCTACGAGGCCTACCGAATTGCGCTCGGCCGCGCCGGTGAACCCGGCTGGCTGAAGGTCAACGAGGTGCGGCGCGAGGACAAGTTGCCGCCCATCGAAGGCGGCGACACCATCAACAACGGAGCGCCCAATGCGCAACCAACTCCTCCGCCTGCTGGCTGAGAACCGCCGGCCGTTCTCGCCCGTCGAGTCGCGCATCGTGCGCGCCGCAGGCAGCAACGAGGCCACGGTCTACCTCTACGACGCCATCGTCGGCGACCGCGCGTCGGCCGAGTGGTTCGGCGGCGTCTGCCCGCAGGACTTCGTGCCCGCGCTGGCCGCCATCGAGGCCGATGTCATCCACCTGCGCATCAACAGCCCGGGCGGCGACGTGTTTGCGTCCGAGGCGATCAGCCAAGCGCTGCGCGAGCATCCGGCCGCGATCGTCGGCCACATCGACGGCGTCGCCGCCAGTGCTGCCACGGCCATTGCATGCGCTTGCAACGAGGTGATTGCCGCGCCGAAGGCCATGTACATGATTCACCAGTCGTGGACCTTCGCCATCGGCAACGCCGACGACATGGACGCCACCTCCGCGCTGCTGCGAAAGGCCGACGCCGGCCTGCTGGCGACCTACGCCGACTTCACCGGCATGGACGCGGCCGGCATCGAGGCGCAGATGAAGGCGGAGACCTGGTTCAACTCCGAGGAGGCGATGGCTGCGGGCTTCGTGACCGCCATCGCCGAGCCGGTCGACAAGGCGGCCAAGCAGGCTAAGGCCAGTGCCTGGATGCTCGGCGCCTACGCTCGGGCGCCGGCCGCAACGCCCGATGCTGCACTCACCGAACCCGAGGTCATCAGCGCCGAGCGCCGCGCGCGCATGCAGCAGCGCATCCGGTTGCTGGACCTCGCCCCGATCGTCTAGCGCGCCCGCGCAGCGAACCCCAAGAGCCCGCCTTGAGCGGGCTTTTCCATTTCTGGAGAACCGCATGAGCACCAAGCTCCAAGCCCTGCGCGAGCGCCACAACACCCTCGTGGCCGAAGTGCACAAGATCAACGACGGCTACGGCGCCGACAAGGCGATGCCCGCGGCTGAGGCCGAAAAGATCGACAAACTCGTCGGCGAAATCACCGACCTGCGCGCCGCGATGGATCGCGAGACCAAGATCGCCCAGCTCGCGGTCGAGAACCTCGACCATGACGAGCTGCGCAACCGCCACACCAAGGACCCGGCGCGCCAGGACAATCCCGACGAGAACGCCGCGCTGCGCGCGTATCTGTCGGGTGGCGTCAACGCGCTGTCGGCCGAGCAGCGTGGCCGCATGTCGGCTCGCGTGAACACCGACATCCGTGCGGCGATGTCCACCACCACCAGCGCCGAGGGCGGATACACCACCGCGCCGGAATACCAACGCTCGCTCGAAGCTGCGCTCAAGTCCTATGGCGCGATCTTCGACGCCGTGGACACCATCCGCACCGCGACCGGCATGCAGATGAACTTCCCGACCGCGGATGCGACGGCCGAGACGGGCGAGATCGTGGGTCAGAACTCGGCCGTCAATGGTCAGGACACGACGTTCGGAAACACGACGCTCGACGTCTTCAAGTACTCGTCGAAGAAGATCGCGCTGCCGTTCGAACTGGTGCAGGACAGCTTCATCGACATCGAGTCCTACGTGCAGGACATCCTGGCGATGCGTCTCGGTCGCATCACGAGCCTTCACTACACCACCGGTACCGGCACGGGACAGCCGCGCGGCCTGGTGCCTGCCGCAGCCGCTGGCAAGGTCGGCTCGACAGGCAGCACGGTCAGCGCCGGGTATGACGATCTGGTCGATCTGGAGCACAGCGTCGATCCTGCCTATCGTGGTCGGCAGAGCGTGTCGTGGATGTTCCACGACACCACGCTCAAGGGCTTCCGCAAGCTCAAGGACACGCAGGGTCGTCCCATCTTCGTGCCCGGCTACGAGACGGGCAATCCCGGCGGCGCGCCTGATCGCCTGCTCGGCCGGCCGATCATCATCAATCAGGACATGCCGGTGATGGCGGCGAATGCGAAGTCGATCCTCTTCGGCGACTTCAAGAAGTACAAGCGCCGGATGGTCATGGACCTGACCCTGTTCCGCATGACCGACAGCGCGTTCACGCTGAATGGCCAGATCGGCTTCGTCGCCTTCCAGCGCCAGGGTGGAAACCTGATCGATGCCGGCGGCGCTGTGAAGTACTACCAGAACTCGGCGACCTGATATGGCGCGCGTTACCTCTCCCGCGCCGGCCGACGAGCCGGCTGTCGAAGCGCCGGCCGAACTGATCCGCGCCCGCGTGCTTGTCGACGTGATCACGCCGCTTCTGCCGTGCGGCTGCGTCGTCGAAGGCCTCGCCGATGCGCTCGCGCTGCTCGGCGACCAGATCGACAGCAACGCCGATGCCGTGGCCTATGCGCTCGAACAGGGCGCCAAGGTCGTGACGCTCTCCGCCAAGGCCTGACCGTGCCCGCGCCCGATCTCGCGCTCGTCAAGAGCTGGTGCCGCATCGACGGCACCGAGTTCGACGGCCAGTTGCCGACGATGGTGACAGCCGCGACGGCCATGGCATCGCACGAGACGGGCATCGACTACTTGACCGAGGAAATGCCCGAGGCCGTGCAGCAGTGGTGCGCGGCGGTGGTGTCGCACTGGCTCTCTAACCCAGGCTCGGAAGCCGCGCCGTCGCCGTTCATGGCACGGCTGCTCGACCCGCACAGGACGTACTGATGACCATTCGATTCTTGACCCCATGGGGGCAGTACGCGCTCGGCGCGGCGGTGTCGCTCACCGCCGCCGAGGAGGCTCAGCTGGTTGCGGCGGGTCTTGCCACGACCGACCTCACCGGCGGTGTGCCCTGGTTCTCCCCTGGCATCACATCGCGCCGCATCGGCAATGTCGTCATGCCGATGCTGGGCCGCTCCGGCGTGGTGCGGCTGTACAGCACGCTGGCATCGCAGACGCTGTCGGCTGGTGCTGGCACGGGCCGGACGCTCGACGTCGAGCGGAGCGTCGACGCGCCTCACCTCGCGCTTCAGCCTGTGTTCGGCAACTGGTCGCGCACCAACCCGCTCACCATCAACAAGTGGGCCGTGGGCACGGCCGGTGCGCACCAGTCCCAGACCATCGCCGCAATCCAGGCGGCCGGCCGCTGGGTCAATGGCTCGTTCGCGGCCGGCTCATCGGCCTCGGGCATCGTGCCCGTGGCGTCGATCGGCACGCTCCAGAGTGCGGAGGTCATGCCGGGGCTGCTCGCGGGCGATCCCGTCAGCATCCCCGACACTGCGCGCACCGATGGCGGCGCGACGCCGATGACGCGCTGGCTCGTGTCGGTGGCCGACAGCGTCGAGACTGGCCTGCTGGGCAGCGCTACCCGCATCACCGCGATCAACGCCAATCCCTCGCTGTACGGCGGCCACCAGACCGCTGGCTACACGCAGCAGGGCGACGCGATTGCCAGCAAGCCCGGCACGTCGCTGCTGTTGGTCGGCCATCAAGACGTGATCGTGGCCGTGCGGGCGTGGTATCAGGCCGCCACGCTCGGCCTCGCCGCGTTTGGTGACAGCCGCGGACAGGGCCTTGGCTCGACCGGCGACTACGCGGGTTCGATCATGCGCACAGCGCAGGCGCTGCGCCGCTCCACGCTCGTCACAAGCTGGGCCTGCCATGCCATCGCTGGCCAGACGCACCTGGCATCGATGGCGACCATCCGCAACACGCTCGCCGAGCCGGCCCTGCGCCCCGAGGTCATGGGGCTGGAGGTCGGCTCTCCCAACAGCCTGACCGGCTCGCTCAGCACCACGGCGGCGCTGGCGATGATTGAGCGCTGCTGGACCGACACCTGCCAGACCGTGGCCTATGCCGCTTCGCTCGGCATCGTCTCGCTCATCCGCACATCGCCCGCGCACAACCTGTCCGCGACGAACGACGTCTATCGCCGCGCCCTCAACCAGCGGCTGCGAGACAACATTCAGTCGTTGCCGAACGCCATCCTCATCGATGCCGCAACCGTGATCGATGACCCGGCCACCGGCTACCGCACGCTGCTCGCGGCCTACAACAGCGGCGACGGCGTCCACTACAACGACGCGGGCTATGCCGCCATCAGCGCGCTCGAAGTGGCGGCCCTGCAGCCGTTCTTTGTATGAAGTACCGCCGCTACGGCGCCGCCACAGAGCCGAGCTGCTGACATGGCCACCCTCGTCATCCCGCCCGCACCGACGCAAGGCGAGCTGATCCACCGCGTCACCTTCCGCCCGCGCACGGACCTGCCGGCCGCGTTCGGCCGGGGCACCTCCGCCGACTACGGCGCAGAGCACACCCGCTGGGCCAAGGTCACGCCCGTCGGCCTCCAGGCTTGGCGTGACGGCGTGCAGGTGGGCATGGGCGCCGCCGACACCGTCACCCATCGCATCGCGATCCGGTACAGCGCCGCGCTCGCGCAGATCGGCACCGACTGGGAAGTCAGCCACGGCGGCGCCCTCTACCGCGTCAAGCGCATGTCGGCGCTCGCTGGCAGGCGGGAATGGCTCATCGCCGACGTGGAGCAGATCCAATGAGCTGGGCCAAACGCAACCTCGAACGCGAAGGCGCGATCATCCACGTCAACGCCTACGGCCTGGAGAAACTCGACTTCAAGCGCGGCCCGCTCCGTAAGGCGATCCGTCGCGAAGCCCGCGCCGTTGCCAAGGCCGCACGCCAGCTCGTCGCGCGCACCGCCGTCAGCCGGCCCGGCGAGTACCCGGGCAAGGACACCGGCGCGCTGCAGAAGTCCATCACCGCCAAGCCCAGCAAGTCGGGCATGTCGGCCGCGATCTTCCCCGACCGCAACCTGCTCGGCATCAGCCCGAGCGACGACGGCTACTACCCCGCCATCCTCTACTACGGCGTGCGCGTCGGCGCCCACCGGCGCCGCGACCACCAGAAGCAGCACGACAACGGCGCCGACTGGCGCATCGCCCCGCGCAGCAACTACGTGCTCGACGCCGCCATCGCCCGCGAGATGCAGATCCGCGACGCCATCACCGAAGCCATGGCCGAGGGCCTGAAACACATCGAATAGCCGGAGCCGCCCTCATGCGCCTCAGCCTCATCATCGACGAGCTGCGGGCGCGCGCCCCCTCGTTCGCCGGCCGCGTCGCCGGCGCGGCCAGCTATCAGGCCGTCGCCGACAACGACCGCATGGCCGTGCCCTGCGCCTACGTCGTCCCCCTCGACGACGACGGCGGCGCCAATCGCTCCGCCACCGGCACCTGGCAGCAGATCACCGACGGCTTCGGCGTCGTCGTCGTCGTCTCCAACGCCCTCGACGAGCGCGGTCAGGAATCCACCATGGACGCCGTGCATGAGCTGCGCGCCGAGCTGTGGGCCGCCCTCATCGGCTGGGCACCGCCCGCGGACAGCGGCGATGACTACGACGGCATCACCTACCGCGGCGGCGGCTTGCTGCGCATGACGCGCGCGCGCCTGCACTACCAGTACGAGTTCGAGGCCGTGACCGAGCTGCACGGCGTCGTCGCCCCCGACGCCGCCACGCGCCAGGCGCGCGACCTCGCGGCCCTGCCGCCGCTGGATGGCATCGACCTCGTGCTCGACGCCATCCGTTCCACCAGCCCGCCGGCCCCGTCCGGCGGCGCCGACGCCACCCTCCGCATCGACCTTTCCACCAGCTAAGGAGCACGACATGCCCCTTTACATCCCCGGCGCGGGCCGCACCGTGCCCGACCCCGAGCGCGGCGGCGTCGTGCCGCCCGAGGGCCGCGACATCAACGCCGACGCCAGCTACTGGGCCCGCCGCATCGCCGATGGCGACCTCGTGCTGCCGTCTGCCACCGACGCCGCTGCTGTCGAGCCTGACGCCGCGCCCGCCACCGATACCGAGAGCGCGCAATGACCGTCTCGTTCAACAGCATCCCGTCCAACCTCGCCGTCCCGCTGTTCTGGGCCGAGATGGACAACAGCCAGGCCAACACGCTCACGGCCACCGCCAAGCCGTCGCTCATCGTCGGCCACAAGCTCAACAGCACGCCGGCGGCTGTCGGACAGCTGCGCCGCATCCTCAGCCTCGATGCCGCCATCGCCTACTACGGACGGGGCAGCATGCTCGCGCGCATGGCCGCCGCGTACTTCGCCTCCGACCCGTTCGGCGAGCTGTGGGCAATCGCGGTGGGCGAGCCCACCGGCGTTGCCGCCACCGGCACGCTCACCATCACCGGCCCAGCCACCGCCTCGGGCACGCTCACGCTCTACATCGGCGGCCAGCGCGTGCAGGTCGCAGTGCTGTCGGGCGACACGGCCACGGTCATCGCGGCGGCGGTTGCAAGCGCTGTCAACGCCGCCACGGATCTGCCCGTCACCGCCACCTCGTCCGCCGGCGTCGTCACGCTTACCGCGCGCCATGTCGGCCTGCTCGGCAACGACATCCGCATCATCGCCAACTACCGCGGCGTGCAGGGTGGTGAGGCCACGCCCACCGGCCTCAGCCTCGCCATCGCGCAGATGAGCGGCGGCAGCGGCGTGCCCACGTTCACGGCCACGGTGGCGGCCATGGCCGACAACGAGTTCGATTTCATCGCCTGGCCGTTCGCCGACACCGCTTCGCTCGACACCATCGGCACCGAGATGGGCGAGACCAGCGGTCGCTGGTCCTGGTCGCGGCAGATCTACGGCGTGGTGTACGGCGCTCGCCGCGATAGCCTCGGTTCGCACGTCACGTTCGGGCTCGCGCGCAACGACCCGCGCGTGAGCTGCTGGGCTGCCGAGACCAACCACCCGACACCGCCCTGGGAGATCGCGGCCAGCTATGCCGCGCGCAACGCGGCCTACATCCGCATCCACGCGGCGCGGCCCACGCAGACCGGCGCGCTCGATGCCGTTCTGCCGCCGCTCCCGTCCGACCGCTGGACGCTCACCGAGCAGCAATCGCTGCTCACCTCCGGTCTCGCGTGCGGCTATGTCACCAACGGCGTGCAGCGCATCACCCGTGCCGTCACCACCTACCGCACCAACGCGCTCGGGCAACCCGACAACAGCTACCAGGACAGCGAGACGCTGCACACCGCCGCCTACGTGCTGCGCACCCTGCGCTTGCGCATCACCGGCAAGTACGCGCGCCATCTGCTGGCCAGCGACGGCACGCGCGTCGCGCCGGGCGTGCCGGTCGTCACGCCGGCCGTGCTGCGCGCCGAGCTGATCGCCGCGTATGACGAGCTGGAGGCTGCCGGCTACGTCGAGAACGCCGACCTGTTCGCGAAGTACCTCGTGGTCGAGCGCAACGCCACCAACCCCAACCGCGTGGACGTGCTGTTCCCGCCGGACTACATCAACCAGCTGCGCATCTTCGCGGTGCTCAACCAGTTCCGGCTCCAGTACCCGGCCAACGCCTGAGCGCCGCGCGGCGCGCAATGAAAGGAGGCCCTCATGGGCAAGAGAACTGCTGGCGTCTGCTACCTGAAGGTGGACGGAGAACTGATCGAGATCGCCGGCGACGTTGAATGTCCGCTCACCGAGTTCAAGCGCGAGCCGGTCATGGGCGCCGATGGCGTCGTCGGCTACAAGGAAACGCCGGTCGCGCCCTACATCAAGGTGACCGGCATCACCACGCCCGGCTTCCCGATCGAGAAGCTTCGGCAGATGACGGACGGGCAGGGCACGGCGGAGTTCGCCAACGGCCGCGTCTATTCGCTGTCGGGCATGTGGTTGCAGGGTGACACGGGCGTCAAGAGCGAGGCCGGCACTGCCGACCTGGAGTTCTACGGCCTGAAGGGGCGCTGGCTGTGAGCAACAAGACCATCATCCCCCTCGAATCGCCGGTCACCATCGGCGACGACACCATCACCGAGCTGTCCCTGCGCCGCCCCAGCGGCAAGGACGTGCGGGAACTCGGCTTCCCCTACCGCCTCACCGCCATCGGCGATGTCGCGATCGACGCCGGCATCGCCTGCAAGTACGCCAGCCGCCTTGCGGCCGTGCCGCCGTCCACCATCGACGCCCTCGACCCGGTGGACATCAGCACTCTCGCGCAGACGGTGCTCGGTTTTTTCATGGCCTCTGCGGCGCCGACCCCGACGTCGCCGCAAGGCTCCTGATCGAGCAGCTGCACGACGTCGCGTACTTCTGGCACATCAGCCCGCTCGAAGTTCTCGCGCTGCCGCTCGACGACGCGCTCGACCTGTGCAAGCAGGCCGGGCGCATCGCGGAGCAACTCAACCGGGAGAAGTGAATGGCCGGCAAGACGTTTGACCTCAAAGTCCTCATCTCGGGCATCGACAAGCTGTCGCCGATGCTCTCCGCCACCGCCAAGAAGCTGAAGGACTGGAAGCTCCAGGCCGCAGCCTTCGGCAAGGGCGGCCTCGCGATGGGCGCCGGCGTCGCGGCCGGCCTCGGCGTCAGCCTGAAAGCGTTTGCAGACCAGGAGGATGCCGCCACCGGTCTGCGCGTCGCGCTCATGGGAGAGGGCGGCAAAGTCGCCGACGAGTTCGAGCACATCACCGCGCTCGCCAACAAGCTCGGCGACAAGCTGCCCGGCACCACCGCCGACTTCCAGAACATGATGACGACGTTGGTGCGCCAAGGCATCCCGGCGCAATCGATTCTCGATGGCGTGGGCGAGTCGGCCGCGCTGCTCGCGGTGCAGCTCAGGATGGCGCCCGAGGCTGCCGCCGAGTTCGCCGCCAAGATGCAGGACAGCACCAAGACCGTGGCGACCGACATGCTCGGCCTCATGGACGTGATCCAGCGGACGTTCTATCTCGGCGTCGATCCAGAGAACATGCTGCAAGGCTTTGCAAAGCTCAGCCCTGCCATGGACATGATCAAGAAGACTGGCCTCGAAGGCGCCAAGGCGCTGGCGCCCTTGATCGTCATGGCCGACCAGGCCGGCATGTCGGGCGAAGCCGCCGGCAATGCCATGCGCAAGGTGATTGCCGCCGGCTTCGACATGGAGAAGGTCCGCAAGGCCAATGCCATCGGCGCAAAGTCAGGCATCAAGCTCGACTTCACCAACGGCAAGGGCGAGTTCGGCGGCCTCGACAACCTGTTCAAGCAGCTCGACAAGCTGCGCAAGCTCACGACGCAGCAGCGCGTCGGGCTCCTCAAGGAGCTGTTCGGCGACGATGCCGAAGTGCTGCAAGCGGTGTCGCTGCTGATCGAGAAGAACGCCCTCGGCTACGGCGAGACGCTCGACAAGATGCGCGCGCAAGCCGACCTCAACACCCGCGTCGCCGCGCAACTCGCCACGCTCAAGAACCTGTTCGACGCCATGACCGGCTCGGCCGTCAACGGCCTGGCCGCGATCGGGCAGGCCTTCAGCGGGGAAGCCAAGCAGCTCGCCGAATTTCTCGGCGTCATGGCCAACCGCCTCACCGAGCTGGCCGCCACCAACCCGGCCGTCATCCGCACGCTGACGGCCATGGTCGGTGTGCTCGCGCTGGTCAAGATCGGCGCGCTTGGCGTCAGCTGGGGCATTGCCGCCATCAGCGCCGCCGCCACCATGTCGCCGCTCGGAATTTTTCTGCGCCTGGCCGCGCTCGGCGTCGGGCTGCTGCTGGCCAACTGGTCAACGGTCGGGCCGTTTTTCGCGCGGCTGTGGAACAAGATCGAGCCGGTGCTCACGCTGTTCTGGCACGGCCTGCTGGCCATCGTGGACTGGTCGCCGCTGGGGTTCGTCATCCGCAACTGGGAGCCGATCGTGCAGTGGTTTGCAAGCCTGTGGCAGCGCGTCCAGCCCTATGTGCAGCCGCTGCTCGATGGCGCCTCGTGGGCGCTCGGCAAGCTGGGCGCCGGCGTGGCTGCGGCCGACCAGCGCCTGCTCGCGGCCGGCCCGCGCGGCGGCCTGCTCGATGCCGCCACCGGCCGGCAGCAGCTCAACGGCGAAATCACCGTCAAGTTCGACAACGCCCCGCCCGGCACCCGCGTCGAAACCGGCCGCACCTCCCAACCCGGCGTCGCCCTCAACCCTGACGTCGGCTACCGCAGCGCCGCCCTCGGAGTCCCGTGATGAGCTGGAGAGACACCCTGCGCCCCGCCACCTGGCGCGGCGTGCCCATGCACGTCGAGGCCGACGACATGGCCGGTGGCCGGCGCGGCCAGCTGCACGAATACCCGCAGCGCGACCGCCCCTGGTTCGACGACCTCGGCCGCAAGGCCAGGACGTTCGCGGTCACGGCCTACGTCATCGGCGCCGACTACATGGCCGCGCGCGACGCGCTGCTTGCCGCGTGCGAGCAGGGCGGGCCGGGCACGCTGGTGCATCCGTGGCTCGGCTCGCTCACCGTCGTGCTCACCGACTACCGCTGCTCGCAGAGCCAGGCGGAGGGCGGCATGGCCCGGTTCGCGCTCTCGTTTTCGGAGACGGCCGAGCTGTCGTCGCCGTCCGCCACGGCCGCCACCGACTCGCAGCTCGCCACCGCTGCCGCTGCTGCCGGCGCCGCGTCGGTCGCCAGCGCCGGCAATCAGATCTCGATCGCCGAGCTGCCCGACAGCGTCGAGGGCTCGGCCATCACGTCGGTGCAGAACGCCCTGGCCGTCGTGCAGCACGCCTGGGGCGTCGCCAGCCCCGCCGGCATCATCGCCAGCGTGCAGACCCTGCTGCGCACGCCTGCCGCGCTCGCGCAGGGCATCGCCGACCTGTACGTCGGCATCACCACCGCCGACTACGGCGAGCTGCTGCGCTCGGCCTTCGGCGCCCTTGACCTGCTGCCGCGCCTGCCGCGCCGGCGCAGCACCGCCACCGGCACCCCCGCCGCTGTCCAGACGTCTGGAAACGATGCTGCCGTGCAGACCCTCGTGCGGCAGCAGCTGCTCGTCATGGCCGCCGCCTCGGTCGCGCGCATGCCCGAGCTGCCCGTCGCCGACGATGCCGAGCAGCTCGCGCAACGGATCGCCGCCGCCATCGACGGTGAGCTGGCCACCGCAACCGACGGCGAGTTCGCTGCGCTAGTGGACCTGCGCGGCGCCGTGCTGCGCGACGTTGCCACCCGCGCCCGCGACAGTGCCCGGCTGCGCAGCATCACGCCCGTCACGGTGCTGCCCGTCGCGGTGCTCGCCCACGACCTCTACGCCGATGCCACCCGCGCCGACGAGATCCTCACGCGCAACCGTATCCGGCACCCTCTGTTCGTGCCGCCGCGCGCGCTCCAGGTGCTCAGCACATGACCGACGACACCATCACCCTGCGCATCGCCGGCACCGACTACGGCGGCTGGCTCAGTGCCAGTGTCACCGCCGGCATCGAGCGCATGGCGCGCGACTTCACCGTGCAGCTCACCCGCGGCTGGCCCGGTGCTGACGTCAGCGCCCTCGGCCGCGCCGTGCGCCCCGGCGACGCCTGCGAAATCCGTATCGGCGCCGATCGCGTCATGACCGGCTGGATCGACGCCACGCCCATCGAGTACGACGGCGAGCGCGTCAGCATCACCATCCGGGGCCGCAGCCGCACTGCCGACCTCGTGGACTGCTCGGCCATCAACAAGCCGGGCCAGTGGCGCGGCAGCAGCGTCGAGGCCATCGCCGCCGCGCTTGCCGGCTCCTACGGCGTCGGCGTGCTGGCCGAGATCAGCACCACCCAGCCCGTGGCCGACCACTCGATAGAGCAGGGCGAAACGGTGCAGGAATCGCTCGACCGCCTGCTGTCGCCGCGCGGCCTGCTCGCCACCGACAACGCCGACGGCGACCTCGTGCTCATCGACGTCGGCAGCACGAGCACCGACGACATGCTCCGCCTCGGCGACAACATCCTGCGCGGCGCCGCCGACCTCGACGAGTCGCGCGTGTACCGCACCTACATCGCCAAGGGCCAGAGCGCGGCAAGCGACGGCGCCGACATCGCCGACACCTACGGCGCCTCCGCCACCGCCACCGACCCCGCCGTCACCCGGCCCCGCACCCTCATGCTGCGGCAGTCCGGCCAGGCCGACGGCACCACGGTGCAGCAGCGCGCCACCTACGAGCGCGACCACCGCCGCGCCCGCGCGCAGGCCACCACCTACACCGTGCGCGGCTGGCGTCAGAGCAGCGGCGCGTTGTGGCAGCCCAACCGCCTGGTGCGCGTGCGCGACCCGCTCATCGGCTGGGATCAGGACATGTTGATCGTCGAAGTCACGTGGTCGCTCGACACTTCGGGCCAGCTCACCCGGCTGCTCGTCGGCCCGCGCGCCGGCTACATCACGCCGGTGCCGGTGCAGCGTTTGAAGAAGGCCCGGAAGGTGCCCTATGTCGAATGACCGCCTTGTCGCGCGCATGCTCGCGCCGCTCGTCCGCCGCGTCGGCAACCTGCTCGCGCGCGGCGTGCTCACCGGCAGCAGCACCGCCGACGGCCTGCCCCGCGCGCAAGCCCGGCTGCTCGCCGACGAGACGCGCGACGCCCTCGACGATCTCGAGCGCTACGGCCTCGCCAGCGCGCCGCTGCCCGGCGCCGAAGTGCTGGCCGCGTTCGTTGACGGCGACCGCGCCCACGGCGTCGTGCTCGCCATCGCCGACCGGCGCTACCGCATCCCGCTCGATGCCGGCGAGGTCGCGCTGTATGACGACCTCGGGCAGAGCGTGCATCTCACGCGCGACGGCATCGTCGTGCGCGGCGCCGGGCAGCCGATGCTCATCACCGACACGCCCACGCTCACCGTCGACGCCGCCATGCATGTGACCGGCGCCATTACGTGCGACGCCGCCGTCTCGGCCCTGGGCGACATCACCAGCGCCGCCAACATCGGCGCCGCCGGCAACGTCACCGACCAGGACGGCGCCCACTCGATGGCCGGCATGCGCACGCTGTACGACGGCCATCACCACACCATCACCGGCGTGCGTGCCGGCACCGACAGCGTCACCACCGACCCGCCGACCGAGCAGTCTTGACGCCCGAGAGGCCCCCATGCTCTACACCGCTACCCCTGCCGCGCTCACTGTTGGCGGGCGCAGCTACACGCCCGCGCTGCATCCCGACGCCAAGCTCGCCCGTGCCGTCGCCATCAGTCTGTTTTCCTGGCGCCGCGCCAACGACGACGACGAGCTGCCCGGCGACGAGCGCATGGGCTGGTGGGGCGACAGCTACGCCGACGAGTCCGGCGACCGCATTGGCTCGCGCCTCTGGCTGCTGGCCCGAGCCACGCTCACCCAGCGCACCCTCGACCTCGCGCGCGAGTACGCCGTCGAGGCGCTCGCCTGGCTCACCGCCGACGGCGTTGCCACCTCCATCGATGTGACCGTCGAGCGCCTCGGCCTTACCGCTGCCGGCATGACCGTCACCGTCAACCGCGCCTCGGGCGGCCCGCTCGCGCTGCGCTACGACGACCTCTGGACCGAGATCCGCAATGGCCTATGACCGCCCCACGCTCCCGGCGCTGATCACGCGCATCAACGCCGATCTGCTCGGCTCCCTCGGTACCGGTGACGCCCTACGTCGGGCTGAGGCCCCGGTGTACGGCCGCGTCATCAGCTATGCCGTCCATGGCTTGTACGGCTACCAGCAGTGGGCCGCCGCGCAAGCCATCCCGTCCACTTCCGATACGGAGGCGCTCGATCGCTGGGCCAGCATCTGGCTGGCAGGTGGGCGCAAGGCCGCAACCACCTCTGCCGGCACGCTCACGCTGACGACCACGGCTGGCGCCGTCATCACAGCGGGCCGCCGTGCCGTGGCGCTCGACGGTGTCGAGTACGTCGTTACCGGCAGCGTCACTGCCACCGGCAGCAGCACCACGGTCAACATCGAGGCCATCGAGGCCGGCGCCGCTGGCAACCGTGATGCGGGCCAGGTGCTCACGCTCGTGTCTCCCATCGCTGGCGTGCAGGCTGCCGGTATCGCCAGCGCGCTCGTCGGCGGCGCCGATGCCGAGACCGACGACGACCTGAGCGCTCGCATCACCGCCCGCATCCAGTCCCCGCCACAGGGCGGGGCCGAGGACGACTACGTGGCGTGGGCGCTCGAGTGCGACGGCATCACGCGCGCCTGGGTCACCACTGCGCCGCCCTACGTCTACGTGCGCGTCATGGCCGGCAGCGCCATCCCCAGCGGCGCGCAGGTCGCCGCCGTGCAGAGCTACATCGACGCGCCATCGCGCCGGCCCGTCACCGCGCGCCTCGTCGTGCTCGCGCCGGTGGCAGCGCCCCTCAACCTCGTCATCAGCGATCTCGTGCCCGACACCGCCTCCGTGCGCATGGCCGTGGCCGAGGCGTTCGAGGCGTTCATTTTGGCCGAGGCTGCGCCCGGCGCGACGATCACGCACTCGCGCCTCGTGCAAGCGCTGTCATCGGCGGCCGGCGAGACGTCTCACACGCTCGTGAGCCCGGCAGCCGATGTCACGCATGCCGTTGGCGAGATCGCCACGGTGGGCACCATCACCTGGAGCTGATATGGCGTTTGCTGATCTGACCGGCCGGCACACGCTGACGGCTGTAGGTGGGGTGACACAAGTCACGTCAGGCCGATGGGGCCCGGCCGCTCAGCTGGATGGCTCGTCCGGGTACATCGACGTTACGGACAACCTAGGCGATTTCGCGATCGCATCGTCTGGGACGCTGGAGTTGGTGTTCCGCACATCGGTGCTTGGCCCCATCATTGACTTCGTCAATCAGTTGGTGCTGTTCGGCGCGTACAAGTCCGATGGCACGCGGTTGCTTGAGATCGCGCTGCAACGCAGCGGTACGACCGGGCGCGGCATCATTGTTACCGCTTGGTACGGCGTATCGTCGTCATTCACTTTTGACTACGCTGATGCGGCAAACCATGTCATCGCATTTAGTGTGCAAGCCGGTGCCGGACTGGTGCACATCGATGGCGTCCTGGCCTACAGCCATCAGTACACGGCGTCGACGGCTACGACGCCTGCATACGTGCGCATCGGCGCGTCGCGACTCAGCGCCACGGCCACTGGATTTTTCCCCGGCGTGATCAGTGACGTGCGTTGGACGCCGGGCGTGCAGCGGTACACGTCGGGAGCTAGCTACACGCCAACCCAGCCGACTTACGACGCGGCAGACCCATACTACTCGTCCGTCCGCCTCGCATCGACGCTTGGTGCAATCAACGCCGCTCCGGTGCTGACCCCAGCTGCGCCCGCGCTGCCCATCGTCAGCAGCGCTGACACCGACCCAGCCGGCACCACTGTCGCGGCGCTGCTCGGGACATCGGCGAGCGATGCCAACGGCACACCCCCCGGCATCGCAATCACGGGCTGGACCGGCGCGGCAGGCGCATGGCAGTACCGCCCCTCGGGCGCCAGCACCTGGACCTCGATCGGCTCCGTGAGCGAGTCCGCCGCGCTGCTGCTCGCGTCCACCACCGCCATCCGGTTGCTGCCATCGGGCACGGCCACCGGAGTGGCGAGCCTCACGTATCGCGCGTGGGACGGCAGCAGCGGCAGCGCCGGCGGCATGGCCAGCGTCGCCAGCTCAGGCGGCAGCACCGCGTTTTCGGCGGCGAGCGACACGGCCACGGTCATCGTTGCCGAGCCCGTCGCCGTGCAAACGCTGTCGTCCGCGTACGTGGCCGCGCTGCATGCGCTGCTGCCGCGCGGGCCTGCCTGGCTCGATGCCGATCCTCTGCTCGCCGGCGCCGCGGCCGAATGCACGCGCGTGCATGACTCGGCCGATGCCCTCGTGCTCGACATGTGCCCCGTCACCACCACGGCGCTGATTGGCGAGTTCGAGGGGCAGGCAGGCATCACGCCCGACGCCGGCGCCACGCTCGCGCAGCGCCGCGCGGCCGTCGTCGCGCAGTACGCGGCGCGCGGCGGTCAGAGCGTCGGCTACTTCGTCGGGCTCGCGGCTTCGGCTGGCTACACCGTCACGGTCGAGGAGTGCCGTCCATTCGAGCTGGGCCGCTCGGCCATGGGCGCGCCGCTCGGCGAGACCGAGTGGCATTACACGTGGATCGTCCGCACCGCAGCCTGGCTGCCGTCGAGTCTGCGGCGCCTGCTGCTGCGCTGCGCGCCAGCCCACACCTATCTGCACTACGACATGGGGTCATGACATGTACCAATACGACCACGCCACCGCCGTCGCCGCCCGGCCCGCGCGCGGCAGCGCCGGTACCGCCGGCTGGTTCACCGACGGCGATGCGGGCGTCAATCTCCCGCCCACGGTGCTCGTCGCCAATTTCCTGAACATGCTCCAGGCCGAGCTGCTCGCGGTGCTCACCGCCGGTGCCGTCACGCCGTCGAAAACCAACGACGCGCAGTTGCTCGCGGCGATGCAGGCACTGTTCTTGGCCAAGACGGCCAAGGCCGCCGACAGTGAGTTGCTCGACGGCCTCGACTCGACCGCATTCGTGCGGCGTGATGTGTACCCGGGCGCCGCGCCGATCTACGCAGTGCGAGCGTGGTGCGAGTTCGTCGAGGCATCCGATGGCGCAATCACGCTCATCGGTGGCGGCAATGTCGCCAGCGTCACGCGCAACGCGCGCAACGACTACACGCTCACGTTCGATGCCGATATGCCGTCGGCCGGCTACGGCCTGCATGTGACTGCGGCCCAACTCGATCCGTCGCAAAGCGGCCCGTCGGCAACGATGACCGGCGGGCTGCACATCTCGGCCGGCACCCCGTCGCTCAAGTCGGCGCACGCGGTCCGGGTGCAGATCTCCGACAACAACGCGGACGCGACGATCGTCGCCGCGCGCGTCTCGGTCTCGATCATCTGCTGACACGTTGCTGTTTCCCTCCCGCGCTTGCGGTAACCCTGGCCCGCTCTCCGGCGGGCTTTTTTTCGTCCACAGGAAGCCCATGAACCAGTCAGCAGAACACGCCTCCACCGCCGCAGACATTGCCGCCCGCGCGCTGCCCGCCGCGCCTCCGGTTGCTGTGGGCGCTGCCAACCTGATGGGGATCCCGCTACCCGACATTGTGCAGTGGGTCACCCTCATCTACCTGATCGTGCTGATCGCATCGAAGATCGTCGAGATCTGGCGTGGCGTGCGTTCCAGTGCCGGGGTGAAGCCGTGATTGCCCCGACCGACGACACGCTCGCCCAGCTCTGCGCGCTCATCAAGCAGTTCGAGGGCCTGAGCTTGCGTCCCTACCTGTGCCCGGCCGGCGTGCCCACTATCGGCTACGGCTCGACGCGCTACGAAGACGGGCGGCGCGTGGATCTGGCAGACCCGCCGATCGCGCCCGCGCGCGCCGATGCCATGCTGGAGCGCGACGCGCGCGCGGCGATGGCGGATGCGCTCGCGCTGTCGCCGGGGCTGAGAGGGCCGCGGCTCGTGGCCATCGCGGACTTCGTCTACAACCTGGGCGCCGGCGCTTACGGCAAGAGCACGCTGCGCCAACGCGTCGACGCGGGCGACTGGCGCGGCGCCGTGACCGAGATCAACCGCTGGGTGAACGCGAACGGGAAGCCGCTCGCCGGGCTGGTGAAGCGGCGCGGCGCCGAGGCGCGGCTGCTGGAGGGCGCGTGATGGACTGGCAAGAGATTGCAGCCGATGTCGGCAAGGCCGCGCCGCTGCTTAGCTCGCTGCTCGGCGGGCCGGCCGGCGGGGCTGTCGGTGCGCTGGTGTCGTCCGCGCTCGGCACGCCGGCCGGCGATGCTCAGGCGGCCGCGGCCGCGCTCGCCGACCCGGCGGCGGCGGCCCGGCTGCGCGAGATCGAGACAACGCACATCGAGCGGCTTCAGGCCCTTGCTGTGCAGGCGGCACAGCAGCAGCTTGCGGCCGATACCGCCGCGCTCGCCACGGCCGCGCAGGATCGCGCGAGCGCGCGGGCGATGCAGACCGAGACGCGCGACATCACGCCCCGGTTGCTGGCCGGCGCCGTCGTGCTGGGCTGGTTGTGCGTGCAGGGCTGGCTGCTCGGGCACACGGTGCCGGCAGACATGCGGGAGATCATCGCCAGGCTGCTGGGCACCCTCGATGCCGCGTTGTGCCTAGTGCTGAACTTCTACTTCGGCAGCTCGGCAAGCAGCCGCGCGAAGGACGCGGCGCTCGCGGACGCGGCACGCGCCAGCGGGTAGGTCAAGGGTGTGCCCCGCTGGGAACATTGCCACCCACGGACGACGCGAGCGACGTCTTGAAGCAGCTCAACCAACCACGGGGCACGGGTGAAAGTGTAGTGCGCCATCGTGGTCGGTCGGTAGTTCCTGCCTCATCGGGATGCTGAGGCTGCGCACGGCCGAGAAGGTCAAGGGCGTGGCGCGCTAAGCCAGCACATTGTGCTTCGCGAGCATGATCCTGCGGCGCTTGCTGAGCTTCCTTTGGCAGGGGCTCAAGAGCTGGCGATCCGGCCCAAACAGCGACAGCTGCATTCGTCTGGCGACAGCTTCCAGTTCCGGCGCCGCTACGGCAGGCACTTCCACCTCCTTGAAGCTGGCCTCCAGCCGCGCCACGATCTCCGCGTTCATCGAACGGTTGTTGGCCTTCGCGGCCTCGGCAATGCGGTCGCGCATGCCGTCGGGGAAGCGGACGACGAACTGTTCGGCGGTACGGCTCGGCGGTTTCTGATCGGTGCTCATGCACGCATGTTATCGACCGCAAAGCAATTTGCGATGATCGCCACTTGCGATGATATGAATTCACTACTACGATTCTTCTGCCGTTCCGATAGTGACCACGCAGAGGAAACCGTGAGCCAGCAACCCGAACCCACCCAGCCGCCGACGCGGCATTACCAACTTCGCTTCCTGCCTGGCGTGCGCGAGGCCGTCCAGCAGTACGCCGCCGAGCAGGACCGCAGCCTCAACTGGGCAATCAACGATCTGCTGAAACAGGCCGTGGGCCTCAAGGCGGCCAAGCAATGAGCCTTGTCCGCATAGATCGCGACGGCGAGCCGCGCGCCTCGACGGAGGTCATCGCACGCGGATTCAAGGTCCAGCACAAGAACGTGCTGGAGCTACTGCGGCGACACGAGGCTCGGTTCGATGTGTTCGGACAAGTCGCGTTTCAAACGCGACTTAACCGGCAAGGCAGCGCGACCGAGTTCGCGATGCTCAACGAGCAGCAGGCGGCCCTGCTCATCACCCTCATGCGCAACACGCCTGAGGTGCTCGACTTCAAGGTTCTGCTGATCCAGGAGTTCTTCGAGCTGCGCAACGCGCTGCACCGGCGCGAGCAGAACCTGTGGAACCAGATGCAAGAGGCGCTGGCGCGTGAGGCGCAGTCCGCCGTCCGTGCGTCGTTCGGCTCGCACCTGATGTTGCAGCGCCGCCGGGAGTTGCCCGGCCTGAAGACCGAGATCGAGCGCCTGAACTCGCAGTTGCACCCGCGACTGTGGCTCGACTCATGAGCGCAAAAGAAAACGCCCCGGCTGCAGGAACAGCTGAGGCGTCTGTGAAGCAGTGACCCCAAACCCGTAAAGAAAGAGGCACCACATGGATGCTAGCACCCAGCCACCCAGCCGCAAGAAGATGGACATCGCGCGCCTGCACGCGGTGATCGAGGACATGGACGCGATGGCGCAAGACGGCTTCTCGCGTATCTCGTCGCTCGTTGAAGTGCTGCTGTGCGCGATGGAATCGACGACCCGCTACCCCAGCAACTCGTCGATCGCCCACACGCTGCTCACGATCCAGAGCATCGCGGACGACAACGAGAACGGCGTGAACAGCCTGGCCGAGGACATGGGCTGCAACTTCATCGACGACCGCCAGCGCGCGCGCTGGAACGCGGAGGAGAAGGCCGAGGAGCGCCGGCCACGCATGGCGACGACCGCTCAGGCGGGGGTGGCCCATGCGTGACCTGCAAATCTTCCAGTTCCAGGCTGCGCAGGTGCGCACGGTGGTCGGGGAGGGCGGCGAGCCGCTGTTCGTCGGCAAGGACGTGTGCGACGTGCTCGGCTACACGAACGCCAACAAGGCGATGAACGACCACTGCCGTGGGGTACCGATTCGTTACCCCATCGTCGATAGCCTGGGCCGTCAGCAGGAGGTCCGCGTTCTGACCGAGGGCGACGTGATGCGGCTGGTCGTGCGCAGCAAGCTGCCGGCCGCCGAGAAGTTCGAGCAGTGGGTGTTCGACGAGGTGCTGCCGGCCATCCGCAAGACGGGGCGCTACGGCGCGGCGCCGGCGCCTCAGATTCCGCAGAGCTTGCCCGAAGCACTGAGGCTTGCTGCCGACCTCGCCGAAGAGAAGGCGCGGGTCGAGGCCGAGAAGGTGAGGGTGGAAGCCGAGCTGTCGCTCGCGGCTCCCAAGGCCGCCGCGCTCGACCTGATTGCTGCCGGCGACGGCGCCAAGACCATCACCGAGGTGTCGAAGGAAATCGACGTCAAGCGCGACACGCTCACGACGTGGATGCACGCGAACCGCTGGATCTACCGGCAGAACGGATCGTGGGTGCCGTACGAGTCGCACATCCGGAACGGCTACCTCAAGTACAAGGAGGTGTCCTTCCCGGACCCCAACACCGGGGAGCAGCGTTTCAAGGCGTACTGCCACGTGATGCCGAAGGGCTTGGCCGCGCTCGCGAAGCATTTCGCCCAGCCGGCGGCGGCATGAGTGCTCTCGATCTCTGGAAGGTTGGGCGGCGGTGCTCGAATTGCCAAGCCTTCGAGACTGAAGCGTCCGAATGCCTGAACGGCTTGGGCGTCATGCAGCCCGATGGCGTGTGCGAGCAGCACCGGTCGATTGAGGAATCGAAGGCTGACGACGAGGCGATGCAGCGATTCCGATCGTCGATCGGTCTGCCTCCGATGCGTTGATGAGGGCCCGCTACGTGCGGGCTCTGTCCGTTTACTTGTCGATCAAATTCGAGATGAAGGCCTGAACGCGCTCTAACACGGGATCCAAGTCAATGCCGAAGAGCGCGGACAACGCTTGTCTCACCAACTCGTGAATTACCCGCTGCCGCGCGTATCCGATGATCCAACTGCTGGCATTTCGAGCAAGAGCGAACCATCGGCCATTTCTTTGCGAACTGGTGCAAGTGGGGGGAGTGGCAGGCTGCGAAGATGTTGCTACGCTGGATAATTTGTTTCTATTTACAATTTTAATGGGCGCATTAGCCATTTTTTTACCTCTTAGTTCAATGGTTTCTATGGTCCGTCAGAAATTAATAGCGACGGTATATCGGGCTGAAATAATTAGCCCGGCCGATCTTATACAGCAAAATGCACCGACTGTCAAGACTTTTCTGGTTCGGCTATAGCATCTAGCTTCGGTCCACGCGCTTGGCAGATTCTAAGCATTGATAATCCGCGCCCACGCAACAGCCGGTCGCCTCGATGCAATCCCACCTCACCGCGCGCCTGTTCGGTGCCGCCGTCCTCACTCTCTCCGCCTTCACCACTCACGCCGCCGGCTTCGCCGACTGCCCGCAGTTCTTCCCCTCCGGCCGCGCGCCGCAGATCCCGAACGCTTCTGCCCGCGCGCCGCGCGAGCTCTGCTTCGACGCGTTCGCCGTCCTGCATTCCGGCCAGTCGAAGACGCCGATCTTCTCGGTTGAGCGCCTGACGCGTGAGCAGCTGGCCGACGCAGCGGACGAGGAGCGCACGAACCGCTTCTATCCGGAGGCGCGGCTGCCGAGCGCCGATCGCGCCCAGCTCGACGACTACCAAGGCAGCGGCTTCGATCGCGGCCACATGGCGCCGGCGGCCGACATGCCGACGGCTCAGGCGATGGCGCAGTCGTTCAGCCTCGCGAACATGGTCCCGCAGGCACCGCAGAACAACCGGCGCGCCTGGGCCGCCATCGAAAAGGCGACACGCCAGTACGTGAAGCGCGCGGCGGGCCCGGTGTTCGTGTTCAGCGGGCCGGTGTTCGAGGGCCGGGCCGAGACGATCGGCCCCGATCGCGTCTGGGTGCCGAGCTACCTGTTCAAGGTCGTCTACGACGCCAGCACGCGGCGCGCCTGGGTGCACTGGATCGCGAACACCGATGAAGCCAAGGCCGGCAAGCCGATCAGCTACAGCGAGTTCGTGAGCCGAACCGGCCTCGACCTGCTGTCCGGCCAGGTCGTGAGCGACTGAAAGTCAGAGGCCTTCGCCTACTTGCGTGGCAGCACCTTGCGCGAATTGGCAGAAGGCCGGCTGGACAATTCCAGTCGTGAATCGTGGGGGCAATGACGGGGCCGGAAGGGTGTGTCACCGGCCTCGAAATCAATTGAGAACGATTCTCTCCGCGTGCGATTTCACGTGTGATTTACGTGCGATTTCGGAGCCAATTCCATACAACCCCATACGACAAAGAAAAACGGCCGCCCTAGTTGGGCGGCCGTATGAGGCTGTACAGCATTGCGAATATTGGTGGAGGCGGCGGGAATCGAACCCGCGTCCGAAAGTCCTCTACAGACAGCTCTACATACTTAGCCAGCTTATTTGATTTAACCAGCCCGTCTCGAAGTGGCACGATCCGTTCTGGCGAGTCACTAAGTTTTCGAACCGGACCCCGCAACATGATCCGACCTTAGCCTTCGTAATATGACCCCACCACCGGTTACCCGGCACAGCCCGAAGGCGAACTGCTGTGAGGCTCACCGGCAATTAAGCGGCGAGGGCGAAACGTTCGTCGTTCGCAGTTACTTCATTTCCAGTGGATTTACGAGCGAACTGGTGCTCGGTATGCCCTGCGCTGCTTCGCAACCCCCGTCGAAACCAGGTCGCCCCCAGCGGGAAACGAAGACTATCACGGCCGTGGCGTTTCAGCCTTCGTGTCCATGTCAGATCCGGGTTAATGCGGTAATCAATTGGCTTGGAGCCGAAACAACGAGATCCGGCTGCCAGTCGTCCGGATTGTGTCCCGAGCAATAACCGTAGGCCGCAGCCACCGTGACCATTCCGGCCGCGCGTCCGGCAATGACGTCGCGCTCGTCGTCGCCCACGTAAGCGCAGTCCGCCGTCGCCGCCCCGAGTTGCGCCGCCGCATGCAGCAATGGCCCGGGATGGGGCTTGGCAACCGCGAGTGTGTCGCCCGCCACCAGTACGCCCGCCCGCGTGGCCAGGCCCATCGCTTGCATGAGCGGCGCCGCAAAGCGCATGGCCTTATTGGTCACCACGCCCCAGGCGACGCCGGCCGCTTCGAGCCTTGCCAGTGTTTCCTCAATTCCATCGAACACGCGCGACTGATCCGCCAGCGTGCGCGAATAGTGGTCGAGAAATGCCTGCTGCAATTCAGCATAGTCATCATCCTCGGGCTTGATGCCGAGGGCCGCGCCGATCAGGCCGCGCGCGCCATGCGATGCCCAAGGGCGCAGCGACTCGAGCGGCAGCGGCGGCATCGCCCGCTCAGTCCGCAAAAAATTCGCGGCTCCGGCCAGATCGGGCGCCGAATCAACAAGCGTGCCGTCCAGATCAAAGAGCACTGCGCGAAAGCGGAATTTCACGGGCGGCTGCATGCGACGAGGTAATTCACGGAAAGCGACGGTCCGAGTGAATAGACGCGCGTCAGCGGGTTGTAGTGGAGACCGATCATGGCATCGACTTCCAGCCCTGCCTGACGCGCATAGCCTGAGAGTTCGGACGGCTTGATGAAGCGCTGGTATTCGTGCGTGCCGGCCGGCAGCAGGCGTAGCAGATACTCGGCACCGATGATCGCAAACAGATAACTTCTGGGATTGCGATTGAGCGTGGAGAAGAAGACCTTGCCGCCCGGCTTCACCAGACGAGCACACGCTGCGATGACCGACGCCGGCGAGGGCACGTGTTCGAGCATTTCCATGCAGGTCACGACATCGAAGGACTCGGGCTCCGCGGCGGCCAGGTCTTCGGCTGAGATCTCGCGGTAATCGACGGCCACGCCCGATTCGAGGCTGTGTAGCTTGGCAACCTTGAGCGGCTTGCGCGCCAGATCGATGCCGACGGTCGTCGCGCCGGAGCGGGCGACCGATTCGGTCAGGATGCCACCGCCGCAACCCACATCGACGACGCGCTTGCCTGCCAGCCCACCGCAAAGCGAATTGATCCAATCCAGGCGAATCGGATTGATCTCGTGAAGGGGTCTGAACTCGCTATTCGGATCCCACCAGCGATGGGCGAGTTCACTGAATTTCTGCAATTCGGCCGGGTCGACGTTGCTCATGTGATTTGACGGTACAAAGAAAAAAAGGCCCTGCGAACAGGGCCTTTCCGAATCGCGAAAGAAAAGCGATTACTTTTGCGCCGGACGGGTGCCGACGACTTCGATTTCAACGCGACGGTTTTTGGCGCGGCCTTCTTCCGTCTTGTTGTCGGCGATCGGCTGCTTCTTGCCCTTGCCTTCGGTGTAGATGCGGTTGGTTTCGACACCCTTGCCGATCAGATAGGCCTTGACGGCATCTGCGCGACGGACCGACAGCTTCTGGTTGTAGGCATCGGTGCCGACCGAGTCGGTATGGCCAACGGCGATGATGACTTCGAGGTTGACACCCTTCAGCTTGCTGACGAGGTCATCAAGCTTGGCCTTGCCTTCGGGCTTGAGGACGGCCTTGTCAAAGTCGAAGAAGGCGTCGGCGGCGTAAGTGACCTTCTCGTTAGTCGGTGCGGCGGGCGCGACGACGGCCGGCTTCGCGGCGGGCGCGGGGGCCGGGGGCGCGACAGGCGCCGGGGCAGGCGCGGCTGCGGCCGCCTTAGGCACGAGGTCCGGATCGCAATCCGCGGTGGCCTGATCCTTCGACCAGGCAGCGGTGCGCCAGCACAGGCCGGCACCACTCTTGACGACGTCGCCGGTGGCGCTCTTGGCGTAGCCGGATTCAGGCTTGCCAACGGTACCGCACGCCGAAAGCGCGGCAACGGTGGAGATGACTGCCGCCAGCTTCAACGACTTCTTCATGTTGTTCCTCTCAAGTTATCCGTTGCGGAATGCCCCTCGGGCGCTGATTCCGGGTATTGAAACTGCCTGACATTGTGCAAGCGTTGCAATGTCGTTTTGTGGCATTGCGCTTTACGAGGGTGTCCCTGTAAGACTCTTTTGATTCTGCCATACGGCTTTTGACGGCTTCGGAGCGTGCCAAGTAACCAAAAGCTGCTGTAGCGCTTCAACAACAAGACTGATCTCGGACTCAGTGGCGACCCCGATAGCGTCTTCGGATTATGACTGCCGTGGTCGGTGAAGCCGGGGGCTCGCGTGGTAAAATCGCCGATCTTTCAACGGCTTAACGGGCCGTATTGCGGCGCGAATTCTTCCTGTCACGCGTTAACCGAAACGCAAGTGAATTGACGCATGGACGTTTTCTCGGCGCGGCACTCGCCCGGCAAATTACCTCGACGGCATGGACCAATTCGCCAAAGAAACCTTGCCTGTATCGCTAGAAGAAGAAATGCGACGCAGCTACCTCGATTACGCGATGAGCGTGATCGTGGGGCGCGCGCTTCCGGATGTGCGTGACGGTCTCAAGCCGGTGCACCGCCGCATCCTCTACGCGATGCATGACATGAACAACCATTACAACCGCCCTTACGTGAAGTGCGGTCGCGTGGTTGGCGAGGTGCTCGGCAAGTACCACCCGCACGGCGACCAGTCGATCTATGACGCGCTGGTGCGCATGGCGCAGGACTTCTCGCTGCGCTACACGCTCGTCGATGGCCAGGGCAACTTCGGTTCGATCGACGGCGACAACGCGGCGGCCATGCGCTACACGGAGTGCCGTCTCGACAAGATCTCGGCCGAGATGCTGGCCGACATCGAGAAGGAAACCATCGACTGGCAGGACAACTACGACGGCAAGGAAAAGGAGCCGGTCGCGCTGCCGGCGCGCCTGCCCAACCTGCTCATCAACGGTTCGGGTGGCATCGCGGTCGGCATGGCGACGAACGTGCCGCCGCACAACCTGAGCGATACCGTCGATGCCTGCCTGCATGCGCTGCGTAATCCGGAGTGCTCGGTCGATGAGCTCATCGAGATCATCAAGGCGCCGGACTTCCCGACGGCGGGGATCATCTTTGGTTTGAACGGGGTGCGCGAGGGCTATCGCACCGGCAAGGGGCGCGTGGTGATGCGCGCCCGCGCGCACTTCGAGGACATCGAGCGCGGCAATGGCCGGCAGGCGATCATCGTCGACGAGATCCCCTACCAGGTGAACAAGAAGAGCCTGCTCGAACGCATGGCCGAGCTGGTCAACGAGAAGAAGATCGAGGGCATCTCCGAGATCCGCGACGAGTCCGACAAGTCGGGCATGCGCGTGGTGATCGAACTCAAGCGCGGCGAAGTGTCGGAGATCGTCCTCAACAATCTCTACAAGAACACGCAGCTGCAGGACAGCTTCGGCATGAACCTCGTCGCGCTGGTCGACGGGCAGCCCAAGCTGTGCAACCTGCGCGAGCTGGTCGTGGCCTTCCTCGGCCATCGGCGCGAGGTGGTGACGCGGCGCACGGTGTTCGAGCTGCGCGAGGCGCGCAAGCGCGGCCATGTGCTGGAAGGTCTGGCGGTGGCGCTGGCCAACATCGACGAGTTCATCGCGATCATCAAGGCGAGCCCGACGCCGCCGATCGCCAAGACCGAGCTGATGTCGCGCCACTGGGATTCGTCGCTGGTGCGCGAGATGCTGTCGCGCACCGAGGGCGGCGCGGAGCTGTACCGGCCCGAAGGGCTCGACGCGCAGTTCGGCCTGCAAGGCACGGGCCTCTATCGCCTGAGCGAGGAGCAGACCGAGCAGATCCTCCAGATGCGACTGCAACGCCTGACGGGCCTTGAGCAGGACAAGATCATCGGCGAGTACCGCGAGGTGATGGCCGTGATCGCCGACCTGCTCGACATCCTCGCCAGGCCCGAGCGCATCACGCAGATCATTTCGGATGAGCTCTCCAAGCTGAAGGCCGACTTCGGCGACGCGCGCCGCAGCGAGATCGTGATCGACGCGACCGACCTGAGCGACGAGGATCTCATCACGCCGACCGACATGGTCGTCACGCTCTCGCACGGTGGCTACATCAAGAGCCAGCCGCTGTCGGAATACCGCGCGCAGAAGCGCGGCGGGCGCGGCAAGCAGGCCACGGCGATGAAGGAGGACGACTGGATCGACCAGCTGTTCATCGCCAACACGCACGACACCATCCTCTGCTTCAGCAACCGTGGGCGCATGTACTGGCTCAAGGTGTACGAGGTGCCGCAGGGTTCGCGCAATTCGCGTGGCAAGCCGATTGTCAACATGTTCCCGCTGCAGGAAGGCGAGAAGATCAACGTCGTGCTGCCGATCAAGCAGTACGACGCCGACCATTACGTGTTCATGGCGACCGCCGGCGGCACGGTCAAGAAGACGCCGCTCACCGATTTCAGCAACCCGCGCAAGGCCGGGATCATCGCGGTCGATCTCGACGAGGGCGACTACCTCATCGGCGCGGCGATCACCGACGGCAAGCATGACGTGATGCTGTTCTCCGACGCTGGCAAGGCCGTGCGCTTCGACGAGAACGACGTGCGCCCGATGGGCCGCAACGCGCGCGGCGTGCGTGGCATGAACCTGGAGGAGGGCCAGTCGGTCATCGCGCTTCTCGTGGCAGAAGATGAACTTCAAAGCGTTCTTACCGCCACCGAGAACGGCTTCGGCAAGCGCACGCCCATCACCGAGTACACGCGCCACGGCCGCGGCACGAAGGGGATGATCGCGATCCAGACCAGCGAGCGGAACGGCAAGGTCGTGGCGGCGACGCTGGTGCACACCGATGACGAGATCATGCTCATCACGACCGGCGGCGTGCTCATCCGCACCCGCGTGGCCGAGGTGCGCGAGATGGGTCGCGCCACGCAAGGCGTGACGCTCATCAGCGTGGACGACGGGTCCAAGCTCTCGGGCCTGCAACGCATCATCGACGCCGAAGGCGCGGCCGATGCGGCGGATGGCGAGGCCGACGGCGGCGAGGCGCCCGAGGCATGAGGCGCGCCGCCCGTGCCCTGACGCTGGCGCTGCTCGTGGCGTGCGCGGGCGCGCGGGCCGAGCCGGTCACGATCGACGACATCGCGCCCGAGGTGGTCGAGGCGGTGCGCGCCACCGGCCTTGTCGGCGCCGGACTGCCGGTGCGTGGCTTCACCTGGAAGCTGGAACAGCGCCGGCCCTTCCGCGGGCCGCGCACCACGGTCGAGACGCTCACCGCGTCGGCCGATGGCGCGAGCCCGGCGCAATCCGAGACCACGCTGCCGGATGGCCGCATGGAGTATTCCGAGTACCTGAGCGTGCGCGGCCTGCTGCGGCTGGGGCCGAACGACAAGACGCTCGGCATCACGGCGAGCGGCCTCGCGCTGCCGCTCGTGCCGGGGCGCCAGTTCAAGCTCAGCGGCGAGCGCGACGGGATGGTGCTCGACCAAGCCTGCACCGCGCGCTCGCGCGTGCCGGCCACGCAGTTGCATGAATCGCTGCCGGGCGACGCGGTACTCATCGATTGCGCGGGCGAGGGCAAGTACCGCGGGCTCACGGCCCAGGTCACGTCCGAAGTGGTGTGGCTCGCCAAGCTCAACGTGTTTCTCGACCGGCATGACGTGTTCGACTCGCCGCTCGGGCGCTTCGAGTTCAGCCGCGCGGTACTCGATTTCAGGTTCAACGACTAAGCAGGAAGGCAGGGCGCCATGACGCGCGCATTCAACTTCGCGGCCGGTCCGGCCACGCTCCCCCTTGAAGTGCTCCAGCAGGCCCAGGCCGAGATGCTCGAATGGCAGGGCACGGGCTGCTCGGTGATGGAGGTGTCGCACCGGGGCAAGCAGTTCGAGGCGTGCAATGCCGAGGCCGAGCAGGATCTGCGCGACCTGCTCGCGATCCCGTCGAATTACAAGGTGCTGTTCCTGCAGGGCGGCGCGTCGATGCAATGGGCGCAGTTCCTGTTCAACCTGTGCGGCAGCAATCCGAACGGCGACTACATCCTCACCGGCGAATGGACCAACCGCGCCGTGGCCGAGGCGCGCAAGCTGCTCCCGCTCTGGGGCGGCAGCGTCAACATCGTCGCGTCGAGCGAGGACCGCAACTACAGCTACATCCCCGACGAGGGCAGCTGGAAGCGCCGCAAGGATGCGAACTTCCTGCACATCTGCTCCAACGAAACGATCCAGGGCCTCGAATACAACTTCATCCCCGAGCAGCTCGGCGACGTGACGCTCGTGGCCGACATGAGCTCGCACATCGTGAGCCGGCCGGTGGACGTGTCGCGCTACGGCCTGATCTACGCCGGCGCGCAGAAGAACATCGGCCCGGCGGGCATCACCATCGTGATCGTGCGCGACGACCTGATCGGCAAGGCGCGCCCCGACACGCCGCGCATGTTCGACTACAAGCTGATGGCCGATAACCATTCGCTGCTCAACACGCCGCCGACCTTCGGCATCTACCTCGCCGGGCTTGTGTTCAAGTGGCTCAAGCGCCAGGGCGGCGTCGAGGCGATCGAGCGGAAGAACATCGCCAAGGCCGAGCTGCTGTACGGCTATCTCGATTCGCAGGACTTTTATTACGCGCCGGTCGAGAAGGGCTCGCGCTCGCGCATGAACGTGCCGTTCCGCCTGAAGGACGAGTCGCTCAACGCGAAGTTCCTGGCCGAGACCGAGGCCGCCGGCCTGGTCGCGCTCAAGGGCCACAAGGCGGTCGGCGGCATGCGCGCCAGCATCTACAACGCGATGCCGATGGAAGGCGTGCAGGCGCTGGTCGCCTTCATGCGCGACTTCGCGGCCCGCAACGGCTGATGTTCCGCGCGGCGCCCGAGGCAGGGCGCCGCCGTCGCACAATCGCCGGCCCCGCCGCACGGCCGGCACTTCGCCGGCCACCCGCCGATCCGCCTCATTTCCCCCGACGGCCCATGACCGACAACGCCCAACCGACGCCCTCGCTCGATGCCGAGCTCAAGCCGCTGCGCGACCGCATCGACACGCTCGACCAGACCATCATCCAGCTGCTCAACGAGCGCGCCGGCGTGGCGATGGAAGTGGGCGAGGTGAAGAAGCGCTACCACGCGCCGGCCTTCCGCCCCGAGCGCGAGGCCGAGGTGCTGCGCAAGATCGTGGCCGGCAATCCCGGCCCGCTGCGCGGCGACAGCCTGCACTTCATCTACCGCGAAATCATGAGCGCCTGTCGCGCGCTCGAGAACACGACGCGCGTGGCCTTTCTCGGGCCGGTCGGCACCTTCAGCGAGGCGGCGGCCTTCGCGGCCTTCGGCAAGAGCGTCGAGGGCCAGCCCTGCGCGAGCATCGACGAGGTGTTCCGCGCAACAGAGGCCGGCACGGCCGACTTCGGCGTCGTGCCGGTGGAAAACAGCACCGAGGGCGTCGTCAACCGCACGCTCGATCTGCTGCTCCACACGCCGCTGCGCATCTCGGGCGAAGTCGAGATCCCGGTGCATCACAACCTGATGACGCGCAGTGGGAACATGGACGGCGTCACCCGCATCTGCGCCCACGCGCAAGCGCTTGCACAGTGCGCGACCTGGCTCAGCACGCATTACCCCGAGATCGAGCGCACGCCGGTCGCGAGCAATGCCGAGGCGGCCCGCATGGCGCGCGATGACGCGACGGTGGCCGGCGTGGCGAGCGCGGCGGCGGCGACCAATTTCGGCGTCCACATCGTCGCGCGCAACATCCAGGACGACCCGCACAACAGCACGCGCTTCGCCGTCATCGGCACGCTCGACACCGCGCCCTCGGGCCGCGACCAGACCTCGCTCGTCGTCAGCACGCCCAATGTGCCGGGCGCCGTCCACAAGCTGCTGGAACCGCTGGCGCGCAACGAGGTCTCGATGACGCGCTTCGAATCGCGCCCCAACCGCACGCGCGTCGGCACCGGCGTCTGGACCTACTACTTCTACATCGACATCGAGGGCCATCAGCGCGATCCGAAGGTCGCCGCGGCCCTGGCCGAACTGCGCGAGCTCTGCGCCTTCTTCAAGGTGCTCGGCTCCTATCCGCTTACCTGATGCACGCTATGAGCAATCAACTGAACGTCCCTGTCCCGGCCTACATCAAGGCCATCGCGCCCTATGTGGGCGGCCGCCCGATCGCCGAGGTGGCGCGTGAGTTCGGGCTGGACGAAGCCAAGATCGTCAAGCTCGCGAGCAACGAGAATCCGCTCGGCTTTCCGGCGTCGGCCGAGCGCGCGATGCAGAAGGCCGTGGCCGATCTGGCGCGCTATCCGGACGGTAATGCGCATGACCTCAAGGCCGGCCTCGCGCGCCGCTTCGGCGTGCCGATGGACTGGATCACGCTCGGCGCGGGCAGCAACGACATCCTCATCCTCGCGGCGCATGCCTTCATGCAGCCGGGCGCGTCGGCGGTGTACGCGAAGCACAGCTTCGTCGTGTATGCGCTCGCGACGCAGGAGACGGGCGGGCGCGCGATCGTCGTGCCGGCCACGGCCGACTTCGGCCACGACCTGCCGGCGATGCTCGCGGCGATCGAGGCCGACACGCGCATCGTCTATCTGGCCAACCCCAACAACCCGACCGGCACCTTCCTGCCGCCGGCCGAGATCGATGTCTTCCTCGCGAAGGTGCCGTCGAACGTCGTCGTCGTGCTCGACGAGGCCTACAACGAATACCTCGCGCCCGAGCTGCGCTTCGACTCGACCGACTGGGTGCGGCGCTTCCCCAATCTCATCGTGTCGCGCACCTTCAGCAAGGCCTACGGCCTCGCGGGCCTGCGCGTGGGCTATGCGATCGCGCAGCCGGAAGTGACCGATCTGCTCAACCGCATCCGCCAGCCGTTCAACGTCAACACGCTCGCGCAAGCGGCGGCGCTCGCCGTGATCGACGACGCCGACTTCCTGCAACGCAGCTACGAGGTGAACCGCGCGGGCTACGGCCAGCTCACGGCCGCGTTCGAGAAGCTCGGCCTGCGGTACGTGCCGTCCTACGGCAACTTCGTCCTCGTGAAGGTGGGCGAGGATGCGGGCGCTGGCGCTCGCGTGAATCTGGCGCTGCTCAAGCGCGGGATCATCGTGCGGCCGGTCGGCAACTACGACCTGCCCGAATGGCTGCGCGTGAGCATCGGTCTGCCCGAGGAGAACGCCGCCTTCATCGCGGCGCTGGAGGCGGTGCTCGAGGGCTGACGACAGGCGCCGGATCGGCCTTTGCTTTTGCCGGCGAAGGCTAGGCGGGCTTGCCGGTATCCCCGTCATGGCGCGCCGGTTCTGGCGCTCAGTCACAATCGCGGGTTTTCGACGGCGGCCGGGCATGTCCCGGCCGCTTTTCTTGTCGCCGCCGGGCACGTGCCGGGCGGTTTCATCCAACGGATTTCGGCATGTTCGAACGGGTCGCGGTATTCGGTGTCGGGCTCATCGGCGGCAGCTTCGCGCTCGCGCTCGACCGCATCAACGGCGCGCGCCGCATCGTCGGCGTCGGGCGCAACTCGCCGTCGTCACGCGCCAATCTGGAGCGCGCGCTGCAGCTCGGCGTCATCGACGAGATCGCGCGCGACGAGGAAGAGGCGTTGCGCGGCACCGATCTCGTGATGCTCGCCGCGCCCGTGCAGCAGACCGAGGCGCTGCTCGCCGCCATCCAGCCCCACCTCACGCTGCACGCCATCGTCACCGACGCCGGCAGCACCAAGCAGAACGTGGTCGAGGCGGCGCAGCGCGCGCTCGGCGGCAAGTTCCCGCAGTTCGTGCCGGGCCATCCGATCGCGGGCAAGGAAAACTCCGGCGTCGAGGCGGCCGAGGCGACGCTCTACGACGGCAAGCGCTGCATCCTCACGCCGCTGTCCGATACCGCCGGCCACGCCTTCGAGCGCGTGCGCGACATGTGGACGGCCTGCGGCGCGGTGGTGAGTTCGATGGACCCGGCGCAGCACGACCGCGTGTTCGCCTCGGTCAGCCATCTGCCGCATCTGCTGGCCTTCGCGCTGGTGGCGGCGATCGCGCGCGAGGACGACGCGGCCGTGAAGTTCGCGCATGCGGGTGGCGGCTTCCGCGACTTCACGCGCATCGCGGCCAGCTCGCCCGAGATGTGGCGCGACATCTGTCTGGCCAACAAGCCGGCGCTGCTGCGCGAGCTGACGGCCTTCGAGCAGGAGGTCGCGCTGCTGCGCCGGCTCATCAACGACGGCGACGCCGATGCCGTCCAGCGCGAATTCGCGCGGGCGCGCGAAATCCGCGGCGCCCTGAGGTTCTGAAAGAGGTTCTGCAATGACGACCCAACGTCGTGCCCACATCGACCTCGGCGTGCAGCCGGCGGTGGCGGGCACCTATGCGCTGCCCGGCAGCAAGAGCATTTCCAACCGCGTGCTGCTGCTCGCGGCGCTGGCCGAGGGCGAGACGCTCGTCGATGACCTGCTCGATTCCGACGACACGCGCGTGATGCGTGGCGCGCTCGAAGCGCTCGGCGTCGGGCTCCTGCCCGAGGGCGAGTCGCTGCGCGTGGCCGGCTGCGGCGGGCGCTTCCCGACGCTCAGGGCCGATCTGTTCGTCGGCAATTCGGGCCTGAGCATCCGCACGCTGGTGCCGGCGATCGCGGCCGTGCTCGGCAGCGCCGGCGGCGCGGGCGACGTGGTGTCGCTCGCCGGCATCGCGCGCATGCACGAGCGGCCGATCGGCGATCTGGTCGATGGCCTGTCCCAGCTCGGCGCGAAGGTGGAATGGCTCGGCACGCCGGGCTATCCGCCGCTCGCGCTGCATCCGGCGCCGCTCACCGCAGACCGCGTGAGCGTGCGCGGCAATGTGTCGAGCCAGTTCCTGACCGGGCTGCTCCAGGCCGCGCCGCTGGTGGCGCGTGACAAGCCGCTGGTGATCGAGGTCGAGGGCGAGCTGATCAGCAAGCCCTATGTGCACATCACGATCAGCCTCATGAAGCGCTTCGGCGTCGAGGTGGCGCAGGACGGCTGGCAGCGCTTCACCGTGGCGCCGGGCCAGGGCTATCGCTCGCCGGGGCGCATTTCCGTCGAAGGTGATGCCTCTACCGCGAGCTACTTCCTCGCGGCCGGCGCGCTCGGCGGCGGGCCGGTGCGCGTGACCGGCGCGGGCCGCGACAGCATCCAGGGCGATGTGCGCTTCGCCGACGCGCTCGCCGCGATGGGCGCGCGCATCAGCTGGGGCGACGACTGGATCGAGGCCGCCGCGCCCGAGGGCGGGCTGACGGGCGTCGATCTCGACTGCAACCACATCCCCGACGCCGCGATGACGCTGGCCGTGTGCGCGCTGTCGGCCGCCGGCCCGACCACGCTGCGCAACATCGGTTCGTGGCGTGTAAAGGAAACCGACCGCATCGCCGCCGTGGCCGCCGAATGCCGCAAGCTCGGCGCGACGGTGGAGGAGGGCGCCGACTGGATCCGCGTGACGCCGCCCGTCGCCCTGAGCACTGCCGAAATCCATACCTACGACGACCACCGCATGGCGATGGCCTTCTCGCTCGCCACGCTGGGCGCGCGCGGCGTGCCGTTGCGCATCCTCGATCCGGATTGCGTCGCCAAGACCTTCCCGGGCTATTTCGACGTCTTCACGCGCCTCGGCGCCGCATCGGCATGAACGTTCCTGTCATCACCATCGACGGCCCGACCGCGTCGGGCAAGGGCACGGTCGCGGTGCGCGTGGGCGAGGCGCTTGGCTTCCATGTGCTCGATTCGGGCGCGATGTACCGGCTCGTCGCGCTGTCGGCCATCCGCTCGGGTGTCGCGCACGACGACGAGGCGGCGCTCGCGGCGCTGGCCGAGTCGCTGCCGGCGCGCTTCGTCGGCGATCGCATCCTGCTCGGCGCTGTCGATGCGACCGACCTCATTCGCCAGGAAGCGGTCGGCAATCTCGCGTCGAAGGTGGCCGTGTTTCCGGCCGTGCGCGACGCGCTGCTCGCGCGCCAGCGGGCCTTCCGCACCGCGCCGGGACTGGTCGCCGACGGGCGCGACATGGGCACGGTCGTGTTCCCGGATGCGCCGCTCAAGGTATTCCTCACCGCCAGCGTGGAGTCGCGGGCGTGGCGCAGGCATAAGCAATTGATTGACAAGGGCTTTCCGGCTAATATCGACGACCTTCGGAAAGACCTCGCGGAACGCGACGCGCGCGACACCCAGCGCCGCAACGCACCACTCAGGCCGGCCGAAGATGCCCTTCACCTCGATTCGTCGGACATGCCGGTTGCGGATGTCGTCGGCGCGATCCTCGGGCGATGGACGCAGATTCAGGCCGCATGCGGCGCCGGCACGGTCGACGCACCGCAGGCGGGCTGAACGCAGGATTCGCCGTGCCGGCCCTAGGCCGACGCGGCAAGCGCCCCGATGGCAACGCGGTCGGAGCGAAGCAGTACCCCGAAGCGACGAGAGTCGCGACGGATCGGCGGTCGGTCGCAGGTGCGCCCGGCCATTTCCCAACCAACTTTTTCCGGTGCCGGTTCCTTCCCCGCCACGAGGCGAGGCAACAACCGGGACTGCAGCACCGCCAAAAGCTTCCCCTACAACCCCATTCCATGACTGACCAGAACTTGGCTGAAGAATCCTTTGCCGCACTGTTTGAAGAAAGCCTGTCCAAGCAGGAGATGCGTGCCGGCGAAGTGATCACCGCCGAAGTGCTGCGTGTCGATTACAACTTCGTTGTCGTCAACGCCGGCCTCAAGTCCGAATCGTTCATCAACATCGATGAGTTCAAGAACGATCAGGGCGAAATCGACGTGCAACCGGGCGACTTCGTCTCGGTCGCAATCGACTCCCTCGAGAACGGCTACGGCGACACGATCCTGTCGCGTGACAAGGCCAAGCGCCTCGCCTCGTGGCTGTTCCTGGAACAAGCCCTCGAAACCGGCGACCTCGTCACCGGCACGATCACCGGCAAGGTGAAGGGCGGCCTGACCGTCATGGTCAATGGCATCCGTGCCTTCCTGCCGGGTTCGCTGGTCGACACCCGTCCGGTCAAGGACACGACCCCGTACGAAGGCAAGACCCTCGAATTCAAGGTCATCAAGCTCGATCGCAAGCGCAACAACGTCGTGCTGTCGCGTCGTGCCGTCGTCGAGGCCTCGCAAGGTGAAGAGCGCGCCAAGCTGCTCGAAACCCTCAAGGAAGGCGCGATCGTCAAGGGCGTCGTCAAGAACATCACCGACTACGGCGCGTTCGTCGACCTCGGCGGTATCGACGGTCTGCTGCACATCACCGACCTGGCCTGGCGCCGTGTCCGCCACCCGAGCGAAGTGCTCCAGGTGGGTCAGGAAGTCACCGCCAAGGTCCTCAAGTTCGACCAGGAAAAGAACCGCGTCTCGCTGGGCGTCAAGCAGCTGGGCGATGACCCGTGGATTGGTCTGGCCCGTCGCTACCCGCAAGGCACCCGCCTGTTCGGTCGCGTGACCAACCTGACCGACTACGGCGCGTTCGTCGAGATCGAAGCCGGCATCGAAGGTCTGGTGCACGTCTCCGAAATGGACTGGACGAACAAGAACATCGCCCCCAACAAGGTGGTTCAGCTCGGCGACGAAGTCGAAGTCATGGTGCTGGAAATCGACGAAGACCGTCGCCGCATCAGCCTCGGCATGAAGCAGTGCAAGGCCAACCCGTGGGACGAGTTCTCGGCCAACCACAAGAAGGGCGACCGTGTGAAGGGCGCGATCAAGTCGATCACCGACTTCGGCGTGTTCATCGGCCTGTCGGGCGGCATCGACGGTCTGGTGCACCTGTCGGACCTGTCGTGGAACGAGTCGGGCGAAGACGCTGTCCGCAAGTTCAAGAAGGGCGACGAAGTCGAGGCGATCGTTCTGGCGATCGACACAGATCGCGAACGCATCTCGCTGGGCGTCAAGCAGCTCGAAGGCGACCCGTTCAACAACTTCGCCTCGACCCACGAAAAGGGTTCGGTCATCAGCGGCACGATCAAGGCCGTCGATGCGAAGGGCGCGGTGGTTGACGTCGGTGGCGATGTCGAAGCCTATCTGCGTGCCTCCGAAATCAGCCGCGATCGCGTCGAAGACGCCCGCAACGTGCTGAAGGAAGGTGACGCGGTCACGGCGATGATCATCAACGTCGATCGCAAGACCCGCAGCCTGCAACTGTCGATCAAGGCCAAGGATTCGGCCGAGACCGCCGACGCGATGCAGCGCATGAACGAGACGGGCGCTGCCTCGGGCACGACCAACCTCGGCGCCCTGCTGAAGGCCAAGCTGAGCGAAAACCGCTGATCCGCTGATCACGGTTTGAACTAGCCACAAGGGGCGGGAGCGATCCCGCCCTTTTTCTTGAAGAACGCATGACCAAGTCCGAACTCATCGAACGTCTGGCCGAACGCTATCCGCAGCTTGTCGCGCGGGATGCCGATTTCGCGGTCAAGACGATGCTCGACGCGATGGCGGAAACGCTCGCGGCGGGTCATCGCATCGAGATTCGCGGCTTCGGGAGCTTTTCGCTCAACCAGCGTCCGCCGCGTGTGGGACGCAATCCGAAGTCGGGGCAGAAGGTAGAAGTCCCGGCCAAGCGGGTGCCGCATTTCAAGGCCGGCAAGGAGTTGCGCGAACGCGTCGACGACAAGGTGGGCACGCCCATCATCGACACCGACCGCGGCAACGACGGCGACTGAGCCCGACCCCCTCCCTTATCATCCGCGCCTGACCAAGCACTCCGGGCCAAGAAGCCAAGCGCATGCGAATACTCGTCTGGGTCCTGCGGATCGTCCTGTTCCTCGTCTTCGTGATGTTCGCGGTCATCAATACCGCGCCAACGACGCTCAATCTCCTCGTGCTGCACTGGACCGCGCCGGTCGCGCTGGTGGCACTGGCCTTCTTTCTCGTGGGCGTGGTGGTCGGCGCGATGCTGACGCTGCCCTATGTCTTCCGGCGTCGTGCCGAGTCGCGCCGACCCGAGTCGATCGCACCGGCCACGGTGGCGCCCGCCACCTCGCCAGAGCCGCCTCGACTCGGCTGATCCGGAACCCGTCATGGATGCCCAACAACTTCTGCTGCTGGCGGTGCCGGCGGCCTTCATCGCGTTCGGGCTGGGCTGGCTCGCGGCGCGCGTCGACATCAAGCATCTGATCGAAGGCTCGAAGTCGCTGCCGCGCTCCTACTTTCGCGGCCTCAACTTCCTGCTCAACGAGCAACCCGACCGCGCCATCGACAGCTTCATCGAGGCGGTGCAGGGCGATCCCGAGACGGTCGAGCTGCACTTCACGCTCGGCGCGATGTTCCGCCGCCGGGGCGAGACCGAGCGCGCGATCCGCATCCACCAGAGCCTGCTCGACCGCGCGGACCTGGCCCAGGCCGACCGCGACAAGGCGCTGCTCGAACTCGGCCGCGACTTCCTCAAGGCCGGCATGTTCGATCGCGCCGAAGACGCCTTCCAGAAGCTGCGCGGCTCGTCGGTCGAGGCGGAGGCGCTGCGTGACCTGCTCGACATCTTCGAGATCGAGAAGGAATGGGTGAAGGCGATCGACTGCGCGCGCGAACTGGAAATGCGCGCCGGCGCCGACATGACCGGCCGCATCGCCCACTACCACTGCGAGCTGGCCCAGTTCGCGATCATGCAGTCGCGCTTCGACGAGGCTGGCCGCGAGATCTCCGCGGCGTTTGCCGCGATGCGGCACAGCGTGCGTGCCGGCATCCTCGCCGGCGAACTCGCGCTCGCGGCCGGCGATGTGGAGGACGCGATTGCTGCCTGGGCCGCGCTCGGCCGGCAGAACCCGCATCACGTCGCGCTGGTGGCCGAGAAGCTGATGGCCGCCTACAAGCGCCTCGGTCGCGACGACGATGGCCTGCGCATGCTCGAAGGCTCGCTCGCGCAATCGGCGTCGTATGACGTGCTGGTGATCGTCGCGCGCGAGACCCTGGCGCGCGAAGGCGCCGATGCCGCCTTCGCGCTGCTGCTGCGCGAACTGCGCCGCAGCCCGACGCTGATCGGTCTGGAGCAGCTGGTGCAGGCGCGGTTCGCCCAGATGCCGGCCGACCTCGCCGGCGAGCTCGACATCGTCAAGACCCTGCTTCACCACCAGACACGCCGTCTGTCGCGCTACGTCTGCACCCGCTGCGGCTTCAAGTCGAGCCGCCACCACTGGCATTGCCCGGGTTGCCGCAACTGGGACAGCTACCCGCCGCGGCGCGCCGAAGAACTCGACATCACCTCCTGACCGGCACGGGCCGCATGGCCCGGCGCGGTCTCAGCCGGAGCTTTCCGCATGAGCCTCATCATCACCGGCGCCGCCGGTTTCATCGGCAGCAACCTCGTCCGCCACTACAACGCGCGCGGCATCACCGACATCATCGTCGTCGACGATCTCACGGCCGGCGACAAGTTCGTCAACCTGCGCGACTGCCAGATCGCCGACTACTTCGACTACCGCGACTTTCTGCCGCGACTCGAAGCCGGCCAGTTCCCGCGAATCGAGGGTGTGCTCCACCAGGGTGCCTGCTCCGACACGATGAATCACGACGGGCATTTCATGCTTGACGTGAACTACCGCTACTCGCGCCGCCTGTTCGAGTGGTGCCAGGCCAAGCGCGTGCCGCTCATCTACGCCTCGTCCGCCGCGACCTACGGGCCGGCCACGGTGTTCGTCGAATCGCCGGAGAACGAGAAGCCGCTCAACGTCTACGGCTACTCGAAGCTGCTGTTCGACCAGATCGTGCGGCGTGCGGCTAGCTCGCTCACGGCGCCGGTCGTGGGGCTGCGCTACTTCAACGTCTACGGCCCGCGTGAGCAGCACAAGGGACGCATGGCATCGGTGGCCTTCCACAACTTCAACCAGTTCCGCGCAGAAGGACATGTGCGCCTGTTCGAGGGCTCGCACGGCTATCCCGACGGCGGGCAGGAGCGCGATTTCGTCTATGTGGACGATGTGTGCGCGGTCAATGCCTTCTTCCTCGACCGTGCGAGCGAGCGGCAGGTCTACGCGATCGTCAACTGCGGCAGCGGGCGCGCCCAGCCGTTCAATGACGTGGCGTCGTCGGTTGTCAACGCAATCCGCGAGTCCGAAGGCCGGGCCGCGCTGGCCCTGCCGGAACTGGTGGCCGGTGGCCAGTTGCGCTACCAGCCCTTCCCCGAGGCGCTCAAGGGCAAGTATCAGGCGCACACCCAGGCCGACCTCACGAACCTGCGCGCCGCCGGCTACAAGGCGCCCTTCCTGAGCGTGGAAGAGGGCGTGCGGCGCTACGTGAAGACGCTGCTCGCCGGCTGAGCTGAGTTCCCGGGGCGATCCCGACGGGCGGTCGCGGCGAAGGGGGCGCCAGTGGGCGGCGGGCGTGCCGGCCGGCCTCGCATGGCGCGGATTTCACGGCTTGCTTCGTCCTTGAGAGGACTCAGTGGCGGCGCCGCGCGCGACGCTTCGCCGTTTACAGCAAACGGTCGGAGCCTCGCATGATGAATTCGCGCTTCAGTCCCGACGGCGGCCTGCCGTCATTCCCGGAAACCGGCGGATGCGTCCGCCGCCTCATTTCCGGGAGCTTCAAAATGCTTAAACGCATGCTGATGATCAGCGTCACCTCGCTCGCCGTCTGGCACGGCGCGACGGCGGTGGACCTGAACGCGGCGACACAGGCCGAACTCGAATCCGCGCGCGGCATCGGCCCGAGCAAGGCCGCGCTGATCCTCAAGGAGCGCGAGGCCCACGGACCGTTCCGTTCCTGGGCCGACCTGAGCGCGCGCGTGCCCGGGATCGGCGAGAAGACCGCCGACCAGATGCGTGCTTCAGGCCTGACGCTCACACCGCGCGACGAGCAAGGTGGCAAGTCGGGCGTCTGAGCGGGCCACGGCGGGCTAGCCGCGCCTGCTCATCGCCCTGTTCGCGGGCACCGCGGATCGCAGCGTTGGTGGACCACGGGAGGCGGGCCGGCTCAGCCCGCCGCGCAACCCTTGTTGGCGAGCGCGTCGGCGCGCTCGTTACCCTCGTGGCCGTTGTGGCCGCGCACCCATTCCCAGCGAAGTTCATGGCCGGCGGTGAGCTGATCCAGCTCGCGCCAGAGGTCGGCGTTTTTGACCGGCTCCTTCGAGGCCGTCTTCCAGCCGCGCGCCTTCCAGCCGTGGATCCACTCGCTGATTCCCTTCTGCACGTACTGCGAGTCGGTGAACACCGTCGCCTGGCAGGGACGGGTGAGCGCCTTGAGCGCGCTGATCACGGCGAGCAGTTCCATGCGGTTGTTGGTCGTCAGCGCCTCGCCGCCGAACATCTCCTTCTCGACCCATTCGTCGTCGCGCCGGGTGCGCAGGATCGCGCCCCAGCCACCGCGCCCTGGATTGCCCTTGCAGGCGCCATCGGCATAGATCTCGACCACGGGCTTGCTGCCCGGCATTGCTTGCGTCAAGGCGGAATTCCTTCTTGTTGCTGGCGCCGGCCGGATGGTGCGGCGCCGTCGGTGATGCGGGTCGGTGCGGTCCGGCCCGGAGAAAACATTCGTCCCGCGCGGCGGTCAGGCCGGCGGGTGCTGACGGAGCTTGCGGTCGCGGCGGGCTCATCGCGTCCGCGGCGGGACCGGTCGTCCATCGCGGCGGATCACGGACGCGCACGCTCCGCGACGTTGTCGTCGAGGATCAGGCGCAGGCTGCCCTGGCAGCCACGCGTCGCCGCCGCCAGGCTGGGCGCTGCCTGAGCGCGCGACTTCCACGCGGGCCCGATGATGCGCATGCCGGCCACACGCTTGACCGCGACAATCAGGTACACGCCACCGAACACCGGCCACCAGCGGTCTCCCGCCGGCTCCAGCCAGCGCGTGTGATCGAGCCAGCCCTCGGTGCGCACCGGTGGACGGTAGCAGCCGAAGGCACCGCCCTCGATCTCGAAGTTCAGCAACTTCAGCCAGTCCTTCAGGCGGATCAGGCTCATGAACTGGGCATGGGTGCCGTCAGCCTTGGGCGGCAGCAGGCCGCCGCCGGCCGCGCGTGCGACCATGTGCGACAGCCCCCAGAACGAGAAGGGATTGAAGCCGGTGATGACGATCCGGCCTTCCGGCGCGATCACGCGCTCGACCTCGCGCAGCACCTGATGCGGGTCGGACGAGAAATCGAGCGTGTGCGGCAGAGCGAGCAGGTCGATCGACTGGCTTGCGAATGGCAGGGCCTCGAAGCGGCTTTCGACCAGCGCGCCGCAACGGGTACCGGCCAGCATGCGCCGACCGTCGAAGGCGTTCTCGGCCGTGGCAAAGACGAAGGGCATGCGGTTGGTGCGCAGGCAGTCGAGTTCGGGCAGCCCCAACTGGCCGGCGTTGAAGCCGAAAATGTCGCCCACGCGCATGTCGAACTGATGCTGTTCCCAGGCCAGCAGATAGCGCCCGCGTGCAGAGTCGAAGAAGCGGGCCAGCTCGGTGCTGCCGGGATCGGGCGCGCCGCCGGGCGGACCGGCGCAGCCGCGCGGCTCCATGGCCTGGTCGGGCGCGCCCATGGCCTGATGGGCTAGGCTTGGCCCTTCGAGCCGTAGGCCGGCTCGGGCCGCGCCGTCGCGGTATCGGGAACTGGAAACCAGGAGTCGTTGCATGCTTGCCGTTCACGCCCTGCCGGCGTTTGCCGACAACTATCTCTGGCTGATCGAGGATGGCAGCCGCGCGGCGGTGGTCGATCCGGGCGATGCCGAGGTCGTCCGTCACGCGCTGGCGGAGCGCGGACTCGCGCTGGCGGCGATTCTACTCACGCATCACCACGCCGATCACACCGGCGGCGTGGCCGCGCTGAGCGCCGAGCAGCCTTGCGTCGTGCACGGCCCGGCGGCCGAAGCGATCGCCGGCGTGACCGAGCCGCATGTGGGTGGCGAGCGCTTCGAACTGCTCGGCCAGACGGTCGAGGTGATCTCTGTGCCCGGCCATACGCGCGGCCACATCGCCTATTTCATCCCGCGACTGGCGGCGCTGTTCTGCGGCGACACGCTGTTCGCGGCCGGCTGCGGCCGGCTGTTCGAGGGCACGCCGGCGCAGATGTGGGCCTCGCTGTCGCGGCTCGCACGATTGCCCGGTTCGACCGCCGTGCATTGCGCGCATGAATACACGCTCGGCAACCTGAAGTTTGCGCGCGCGGTAGAACCGGGCAACCGCGTGCTTGCCGAGCGCGAGGCACGGGCGCGGGAGCTGCGCGCCGCCGGTCGGCCGACCTTGCCGTCAAGCATCGCGCTCGAACTCGAAACCAACCCTTTTCTGCGCGCCGCCGATCCGGCGGTGCAGGCGCGCGCCAGCGAGGCCGAGCAACTGCCGGAGGTGGCCCGCCAGTCCGTGAGTTGGGAGGGCCTGACCGGTGCGGAGCGCAGCTTTGCCGTGCTGCGGGCCTGGAAGAATGTGTTTTCCTGATTTCGCGCAGGCAGGCATGGCCGGCGTTTCACGATCCGGCAGGCTGCGTTGACGCTCGGGAAGCAGCCTCGCTAGACTCGCCCCGCTCCTTTCCGGCGGCATTCAGCAGGTCGATCTGCCGCCAATGCGCATCCCGCGCGGGCCTCGCCAGACGCGATGCCTTCCGATCCCTCGCAGTCAGTTACATCAGGAATCCACGCGTGTCCCGTCAACCCCTGCCCGCTGTCCGTCCCCTCGTCCTCAAACTCGCCGGCCTGTTCGTCGGTGGCTGCATCGTCGGCGCGGGCGCATCGGGCGTGGCGCATGCCGAGACGGCGATGGCGGCTGCGACCGGCATCGATGCGGTGGCCGCGGCCCAGGGCGCAGACGCGCACGCGGCGCGAGGCGAGGCGGGGCAGGGCGAGAGCTGGTCGCTGTCGGCGGCCAGCGCGGGCACCGGATTCGTCGCCCAGCCGGGTGGCGCGGCGGGTGCAGGCATGGTGCTGGCACCGTCGTCCGTGGGGGGCGCGGGCGGCGTGCTCGCCACTTCGTTCGACATGGCGCCGCCTGATCTGTGGGAGCGCATCCGGCGCGGTTTCAGCATGCCCGACCTGTCGTCGCAACTGGTCGAGGCGCGCGAGCGCTGGTATGCCGAGCGGCCGCAGCAGGTGCGCCAGACCGCCGAGCGCGCCTCGCGCTATCTGTTCCACATCGTCGACGAGATCGAGCGACGCGGCATGCCGACCGAGATCGCGCTGCTGCCCTTCATCGAGTCGGCCTTCAATCCCCAGGCGCTGTCGCCGGCGGCCGCCTCGGGCATCTGGCAGTTCATTCCGGGCACGGGCAAGACCTTCGGGCTGCGCCAGAACCTGTTCCGCGACGATCGCCGCGACGTGCTCGAAAGCACCCGCGCCGCGCTCGACTACCTGGGCAAGCTGCACGACATGTTCGGCGACTGGCATCTCGCGCTCGCCGCCTACAACTGGGGCGAGGGTGCGGTGCAGCGCGCGATCGAGAAGAACCAGCGCAGGGGCCTGCCGACTGACTACGCGAGCCTCGACATGCCGGCCGAGACGCGCAACTACGTGCCGCGCCTCCAGGCGGTGAAGAACATCGTCGCCAACCCCGGCGAGTTCCGCATCGACCTGCCGCGCATCGACAACGAACGCTATTTCGCGACCGTGCCGGCCACGCGCGACATCGACGTCAACACTGCCGCCCGGCTCGCCGGCATGACGCCGGAAGAGTTCCGCGCGCTCAATCCCTCGTTCAACCGGCCGGTGATCCTGGCCGCGACCGGCGCCCAGATCGTGCTGCCGGTCGATCGCGTCGAGGGCTTCCAGAAGGCGCTCGACGCCGCCGACGGCGCGCTCGCCAACTACACGACGACCACCGTCGGCCGGCGCGAGCGCGTCGAGACCATCGCCTCCCGCTACGGCATGGACCCGATGGCGCTGCGCGCGCTCAACAACATTCCGCGCGGCATGCTGGTGCGTGCCGGCGCCACGCTCATCGTGCCGCGCAACGGCGATTCCGACGCCAACGCCGCCGTGCCCGACGCCGCGCTGCGTGACACCCATGTGGCCTTCGAGCCGGAGATCGTGCCGAGCCGCCGCGTGATGCTCACCGCGCGCCGGGGCGAGACCGTGGCCGAGTTCGCGCGGCGCTCGGGCGTCTCGGTGGCTGACGTGCGGCAGTGGAACAAGCTCGACGCGAACGACAAGCTCAGCGCCGGCCAGCGTCTGGCTGTCTATGTCGAGCAGGCTGGCCGCGAGGCCGTGAAGGTCGCGTCCACGGTGGCAAGCGCAGGTCTGGCCACCGTCACCGGCAAGGGGGCGAAGACGTCCAAGACCGTCGCGGTGGAAAAGGCGACGGTGCTGCATCACGACGCCAACCATGTGCGCGTCGTGGCGCCGGTGCCGGTGCGCCGACGCTGATCCGCCCGGTGGCGCAGCCGCTTGACGCTCCGAACTGACCGCGTGACCGTAGTCGGAACGCCCCGTCCCGCGTGATGACGGGCGCGCCGCCCGCGGTCAGCGGCGACGACCGCCCAGGATGCTGCCGAGCACGCCGCGTACGATCTCCCGCCCCACTGTCGTGCCCATGGAGCGCAGTGCGCTCTTGGCCACGGTTTCGAGCAGTGAATCGGTGCGACGCGTCGGTGCGCGCGTTTCGGCCGGCGCGCGGCGGGCAGCGGATTCCGGGCGTGGTGCGCTCGGGCCGGGACGCCAGTCGCGTGTCTCGACGTCGGGCATGCCGCGCGGTGCCGGCCGGCCTGCGGGGCTGCCGAACAGCCCGCCGAGTTCGTCCTTCATTGCTTCGGCAGCGCTGGGTTCGGGCACGTGGCTGGTCACAGTGGTTGAGCCTTCACCGCCGTCGTGCGCCTCGCGCCGCGTGGCGGTCGGCGCCGGCTTGCCGGTAAGCCGTTCATAGGCCGAGTCCCGGTCTAGCGTCTCGTCGTACACGCCGGCGACCAGCGAGCCCGCCATCACCGCGCGCCTTTCTTCCGGCGTGATCGGCCCGAGCTGCGAGCCCGGCGGCACGATCCAGCCGCGCTCGGTGATCGACGGCGTCGCATGCTCGTCGAGCAGGCTCACGAGCGCCTCGCCGATGCCGAGTTCCTGGATCGCCTTGACCGCGTCGATGCGCGGATTCGGCCGCATCGTCTCGGCGGCCGTCTTCACCGCCTTCTGGTCGCGCGGCGTGAAGGCGCGCAGCGCGTGCTGCACGCGGTTGCCGAGCTGGGCCAGCACGCTGTCGGGAATGTCGAGCGGGTTCTGCGTCACGAAGTACACGCCGACGCCCTTGGAGCGGATCAGCCGCACCACCTGCTCGACCTTGTCGACGAGCACCTTGGGCGCCTCGTCGAACAGCAGATGCGCCTCGTCGAAGAAGAAGACGATCTTCGGCTGCTCCACATCGCCCACCTCGGGCAGCCGCTCGAACAGCTCCGACAGCAGCCAGAGCAGGAAGGTCGAGTAGAGCTTGGGCGCCTGCATCAGCCTGTCGGCGGCGAGCAGATTGACCACGCCCCGGCCGCCCACGGTCTGCATCAGGTCGTCGATGTCGAGCATCGGCTCGCCGAAGAAGCGGTCGCCGCCCTGCTGCTCGACTGCGAGCAGGCCGCGCTGGATCGCGCCGATCGACGCCGCCGAGACGTTGCCGTACTCGGTCGTGTAGCTCTTCGCGTTCTCGCCAACGTGGGCGCACATCGCGCGCAGGTCCTTCATGTCGAGCAGCAGCAGGCCTTCGTCGTCGGCGATCCTGAACACGAGGTTGAGCACGCCGGTCTGGGTCTCGTTCAGGCCGAGCAGGCGGGCCAGCAGCAGCGGGCCGAGATCGGACACGGTCGCGCGCACCGGATGGCCGAGTTCGCCGTACACGTCCCAGAAGGTGACCGGGCAGGCCTCGGACGGCGGCACCTCGATGCCGCGTTCGGCGAGGCGGGCGGCCATCTTGTCGCTCGGCCGGCCGGGGCGGGCGATGCCCGAGAGGTCGCCTTTCACGTCGGCCATGAACACCGGCACGCCTCGCGCCGAGAATTCGTGGGCGAGGCGCTGGAGCGTCACGGTCTTGCCGGTGCCGGTCGCGCCGGTGATGCAGCCGTGGCGGTTGGCGACCGACGGCAGCAGTTCGATCGAGGCGCGGGCAGTGCGGGCGACGAGGATGGGCGTGGTCATGTGGCGCGAAGGTCGGTTGGGTTGGCGAGGAGCAATCGCTTGAGGCCGGCCATGTGCGCGGAGCCCGAGGGCGCGCGGCCCGGCTGCTAAAATGAAAGGCTTTGATTCTACGAACAATTCCCCGACAGCCCGGCGCTCGCAAGCCCGCGTCGCCAGCCGCAAGGGGATACAAGCAAGGACGAGGAAGCGCCATGGCCGGACACTCCAAATGGGCCAACATCCAGCACCGCAAGGGCCGTCAGGACGAGAAGCGCGGCAAGGTCTGGACCAAGCTGATCCGCGAAATCACCGTGTCGGCCAAGGTCGGCGGCGGTGACATCACCTCCAACCCGCGTCTGCGCCTGGCCATCGACAAGGCCAAGGAACAGAACATGCCGGCCGACAACATCAAGCGCGCGATCGACCGCGGCACCGGCAACCTCGAAGGCGTGACCTACGAGGAAATCCGTTACGAAGGCTATGGCGTCGGCGGCGCCGCGCTCATGATCGACACCATGACGGACAACAAGGTCCGCACCGTCGCCGAAGTGCGCCATGCGCTGTCGCGCACCGGCGGCAACCTCGGCACCGACGGCTCGGTCAGCTTCATGTTCAAGCACTGTGGCCAGTTCCTGTTCGCGCCGGGCACGAGCGAGGACAAGGTGATGGAAGTGGCGCTCGACGCCGGCGCCGAAGACGTCATCACCGACGACGAGGGCGGCATCGAGGTGCTGAGCGCGCCGGGCGATTTCGAGGCGGTCAAGAAGGCGCTGGAAGCCGCCGGCCTCAAGGCCGAACTGGCCGAAATCACCATGAAGCCGCTCAACGAAACCCTGCTCGCCGGCGAGGACGCCGAGAAGATGCAGAAGCTGCTCGACCTGCTCGAAGACCTCGACGACGTGCAGCAGGTCTACACCACCGCCATCCTGGAAGGCTGAGCATGAAGGTTCTCGTGGTGGGTTCGGGCGGGCGCGAGCATGCGCTGGCCTGGAAACTGGCCCAGTCGCCCAAGGTGACGGTCGTGTACGTGGCGCCGGGCAACGCGGGCACCGCGCTCGACAAGCGGCTGCAGAACGTCGCGATCACCGATCACGCGACGCTCGCCGAGTTCGCGCTGGCCGAGAAGGTCGGCCTCACGGTGATCGGGCCGGATGCGGCGCTCGCCGAGGGCATCGTCGATCTGTTCCAGAGCAAGGGCCTGCGCGTGTTCGGCCCGACCAAGGCTGCCGCCGAACTCGAATGGTCGAAGGACTTTGCCAAGGGCTTCATGAAGCGCCACGGCGTGCCGACCGCCGCCTATGAAACCTTCACCGACGCGGCCGCCGCCCACGCCTACATCGATGCCCAGGGCGCGCCGATCGTCATCAAGGCCGACGGCCTGGCGGCGGGCAAGGGCGTGGTCGTGGCGATGACGCTGGCCGAGGCCCACGAGGCGGTCGACATGATCATGGTCGATGCCAAGTACGGCGCCAGCGGTTCGCGCGTGGTGATCGAGGAGTTCATGGCCGGCGAGGAGGCGAGCTTCTTCGTGCTGTGCGACGGCAAGCACATGCTGGCGATGGCCTCGGCCCAGGATCACAAGCGCCTGCTCGACGGCGACAAGGGCCCGAACACGGGCGGCATGGGCGCCTATTCGCCCGCGCCCATCGTGACGCCCGACCTGCACGCCAAGGTGATGCAGCAGGTCGTCAAGCCGACGGTCGCGGGCATGGCGGCGGAAGGCCGGCCGTTCACCGGCTTCCTGTATGTGGGGCTGATGATCGACGCGGCGGGCAATCCGCGCGTGGTCGAGTTCAACTCGCGCATGGGCGACCCGGAGACGCAGCCGATCATGGCCCGCCTCAAGAGCGACCTGCTGCCGGTGCTCGAAGCCGCCGTCGATGGCCGGCTCGACCAGGCCGAGATGGAATGGGACCGCCGCACCGCGCTGTGCGTGATCCTCGCGTCCGACGGCTATCCCGACAATCCGCGCAAGGGCGACCCGATCATGGGCATCCCGGCCGAGAGTGATGACGCCATCGTCTTCCACGCCGGCACGGCGGCGAAGGACGGCCAGATCGTGACGGCCGGCGGTCGCGTGCTCTGCGTCGTGGGTCTGGGCGACAGCGTCAAGATCGCGCAGAACAAGGCCTACGAGGCCGCCGCGCCGATCCGCTTCGCGGGCATGCAGTTCCGCACCGACATCGGCCATCGCGCCATCAAGCGGGGTTGAGCATGACGGACCACGTCGATACCGCGGCGGTCAAGCGCTACCTGCTGGGCCTTCAGGCCAGCATCGTCGAGGGGCTCGGCCGCTTCGAGACCCAGCCCTTCCTAGCTGATGAATGGCAGCGCGCCGAAGGCGGCGGTGGCCTGACCCGGCTCATTGAAGAAGGCAGCCTGCTCGAACGTGGCGGCGTGCTGTTCAGCCATGTGTCGGGCGCGAAGCTGCCGCCCTCGGCGAGCGCGCACCGGCCCGAGCTGGCCGGGCGCGGCTTCGAGGCGATGGGCGTGTCGCTCGTGCTCCATCCGCGCAGCCCGATGGTGCCGACGGTGCACATGAACGTGCGCTGCTTCGTCGCCCGCGCGCCCGAGGGCAGCGGCGAGCAGGACGTGTGGTGGTTCGGCGGCGGCATGGATCTCACGCCCTACTACGGCGTCGAGGAGGATGCGCGCCACTTCCACGCCGTCTGCCGCGATGCGCTTGCGCCCTTCGGTGCCGACCTGCATCCGCGCTTCAAGCGCTGGTGCGACGAGTACTTCTTCCTCAAGCACCGGGGCGAGGCGCGCGGCGTGGGCGGCATCTTCTTCGACGACTTCCACGAGCTCGGCTTCGAGCAGAGCTTCGCGATGCTGCGCTCGGTGGGCGATGCCTTCCTCAAGGCCTACCTGCCGATCGTCGAGCGCCGCAAGGACGATGCTTACGGCGAGACCGAGCGCGCCTGGCAGGGCTACCGCCGTGGCCGCTACGTCGAATTCAACCTCGTCTGGGACCGGGGCACGCTGTTCGGCCTGCAATCGGGCGGTCGCACCGAAAGCATCCTCGCGTCGATGCCGCCCATCGCCAACTGGCGCTACCAGTACGCGCCCGAAGCGGGCAGCCGCGAAGCCGAGCTGCTCGAACGCTTCCTCCCGCCGCGCGACTGGGTCTGAAGCCGCGCCGCTGCTGCTTATTCAGCAGCGCGGCGCCTTCATTTCCACAGGTTCCGGAAGCGCCGGAACCGGCTGCGTAGAATCCTCGGCCACTCTTCCAACAACGAGCCCGAGGACGCCGCCATGCGCTACAAGACGATCGAAGACACCATCGGCAACACGCCCCTCGTGCGCCTCCAGCGCATTCCAGGCGCGGCGATCGAGGCGCGCGGCAACATCATTCTGGGCAAGCTCGAAGGCAACAATCCGGCCGGCAGCGTCAAGGACCGTCCGGCCCTGAGCATGATTGCCCGCGCCGAGGCGCGCGGCGACATCAAGCCCGGCGACGCCCTCATCGAGGCCACCAGCGGCAACACCGGCATCGCGCTCGCGATGGCCGCCGCGATCCGTGGCTACAAGATGATCCTGATCATGCCGGAGAACCTCAGCATCGAACGCCGCCAGGCCATGGCCGCGTTCGGCGCCGAGATCGTCCTGACCCCGCGCGCCGGCGGCATGGAATACGCCCGCGACCTCGCCGACCAGATGGAAAAGGAAGGCAAGGGCAAGGTGCTCGACCAGTTCGCCAACCCCGACAACCCGGTCGCCCATTACGAGACGACCGGCCCGGAAATCTGGCGCGACACCGACGGCCGCATCACCCACTTCGTGTCGAGCATGGGCACGACCGGCACGATCAACGGCGTCAGCCGCTATCTAAAGGAAGTCAGTGCGGCGATCCAGATCGTCGGCTGCCAGCCCACCGACGGCAGCAGCATCCCGGGCATCCGCAAATGGCCGGTCGAGTACCTGCCCAAGATCCACAACCCGGCGATGGTCGACGTGATGGAGTACGTCAGCCAGAGCGACGCCGAGGACATGGTGCGCAGGCTCGCGGCGGAGGAGGGCATCTTCGCGGGCGTGTCGGCGGCGGGAGCGCTTTGCGTGGCCCTGCGAGTGGCCGAACGGGTCGAGAACGCCACCATCGTGTTTATTGTCTGCGACCGCGGCGACCGTTATTTATCGACCGGTGTTTTCCCTGCTTGAGCGACGAACGGTGGAAGCGTGACGTCCATCACGTGAGAAGCCGCTCATCCCTGACGAAAGGCCTCCGATCCGAAGCCCCTGAGATGCAAATGGCCGCTTGTCGGTCGCTGGCTACCCTCGACCGCAAACACATGATGCGGGAATGGGGATGGGACAGGCAGAACGGGGCTTTACCCTCGTTGAATTGTTGGTGGTGATGGCGATTTCGGCCATCTTGGCGGCCATTGCAGTACCGGCGTTTCAAAGCGTCATCCAGCGCAACCAAGCCGATTCTGTGGCGATGGATCTGACTGGCGCGCTCAATCTGACGCGGGAAGAAGCCATTCGTACGCGTGGCTACATGGCAATCTGCCCGCGTGGAGTCACTGCCGACGGCCTTCCCAGCGACTTTTGCAGTTCCGATGGCACGAGATCTGTCCATGACTGGAGCCATGGCTGGTTGGTGCTGAACCTGTCGGACACCGGCTCGATCACTGACTGTCCGACCTCCAGCAATACCACGGTGGTGCGTATCTACGACGCCCCCGATCCCACGGCACAGCGCATTCGCGTCACGGCCAACAGCACTTCTGGTGCCTGTGTCAAGTTCCATCCCTTGGGCTATCCAGCTCCTGGCATGAGCGGCATGACCTTCACCGTTGCCTTTCCAGTTGTCGGCAAGGTGAGTTGCCTGGTCCTTGCAGCTACCGGCCGCCTGCGGCGCGCCGACAGAACAGGGAGCGAGTGTTGAAGCCTTTTCGCCGCTCGCGCTGGGGTGCAGGTTTCTCGCTCATCGAGGTGCTTGTCACCATGGCCGTCTCTGCCGTCGCCTTGCTCGGGCTGGCCGGCATGCAGTTGCAGGGGGCACGCATGCAGACCGTCGCCGGCTACCGGGGCACGGCCGCCTTGCTGGCTTCCAATCTGGCGGATCGCATCCGGGCCAACGAAAAGGCGGGCAAGACGCTCACCGCCTATGTCTTCACGAACGCCTACAAGACGACGGCACCGGTCGATGCCGACTGCTCGGCCGATTGCACGCCGACCCAAATTGCGGAGCACGATCTCCACTCGTGGTGGATCCACGACGCTTCGGCTCAACTGCCCGACCCTTGGGTATACGTGTCCGCTAGCGACGGTGCCTATCACATCACGGTGATGTGGCGTGAGCCGGATCAGGAGGCTGGGACCCGCAGTGGCACCGCTGACGCCTTCACTTGCCCTGCGCCTGCCGTCAGTGGAGCGGCGACCGATGTCTCCATTGAGGGCGTCCGCTGCTACACGATCATGGTGTGGCCATGAAGCGCATTCGGATGAAGAAGCGGCAGGCCGGCCGCAGCCTGATCGAGCTGATGGTCGCGATGGCCGTCGGACTGGGCATGTCGATCGCCGTGTCGGCGCTCTACATGGCCTCCCGCACTTCAGGGGGCGTGAACGACAGCGTGGTTGAAGTCCGAAGCAATGGGCGGCTGGCCGTCCAATTGCTCAGCGAACAGCTACGCATGGCCGGGTACGGCCGCTATCTGAGCAGCGCAGAAGGCTCCGCGTTCAAGGGAAGCCAACGCACTGGTCAGAACAGCTCCGGCGTCGGTTATGCAGTAAACGGATGTGATGGCCAATTTGCCAATGATCAATCGGCCAGTGCCGGTTGCGGCACTCTCAGCGATATCCGTGACTCTATTGCTATCGCGCATCACGCCACTGGTACGACCGACCTCGATTGCGTTGGTGACGAAGCGGTCGCTGATACCACCAACGGAACCAGCATCGCGACCATCGTCAATACCTATTACGTGGCGATCGATCACGGTGAAACCGGTGCTGCTGACGATATCTATACCCTCTATTGCCGAGGCGGCAGCAAGGCAGCTCCGGTCATTCCAGGTGTCGAGCAATTCGAGGTCCGTTACGGCATAGATTCCGACCATGATTTTTCAATCGATCGCACGCTGACTGCTACCGAAATTCGTGAGGAGATGGCTCAGTCCAGTCCACAATTCGATTTCTCAAGGGTGCAAAGCGTCGAGTTCTGCCTGTTGCTGCGCTCGACGCGCAAGAATCCATCAAGGGACTCGGTCAATACCATGGACTGCGATGGCGCGCCGGTCACGGCTGACGGGTATTACCGCCAGCAATTCAAGGCAACCGTGATGCTTCGCAATAAGACGTATCGGCCATGAAAATTCGACGTTCCTTGGAGATATCTCGGAAGCAATCGCAAGGCATGGTCTTGATCATTACCTTGATCATGCTAACGATGCTCACGATGCTGGGTGTGATTGCACTGCGTTCAGCAACGAGCGAAGAACGAATCGCGTCCAACATTCGTGATCGGCAGCTTGTGTTCGAGTATGCCGAAAGCGGATTGCGAAAATGCCAGGATGCACTACTGGCTGGAACCTTTACGGGCACGGCAAGAGCTCGGCCCACCAGTGCTGATCCGAATTATTGGGCAGTCGCTTCCAATTGGAACGGTAATGCTGCGGTCGTGGATTACTCACCGAGTTCCCGCGAGTTCAGTGTCAAATGCATGGCTGAAAACATCTGGCTCGGTACCGGGCAAGTCGGGGGCGGGTTCTTGTTGGAATCGCGTTACGGCTATCGTGCGACAGTTCGTGCAAGCCGGTCGGATGGCGGTACCGAAGTCATGGTCCAGTCTGTCTTCCCATCGCTTTGAAACAAGCAAGATGAACATCCGTTTTTTCAGGCAAATTGCCTTCGTGTTGGTCATATGGGCTGCACATGAAGTGGCTTCGGCCACCAGCAGTATTTCTCAATTGCCATTGCTGAATTCAAGATTGCCGCCTCCGAATATCATGCTGATCATGGATGATTCGGAATCGATGATGCAGGAGTCCATGCCAGATGGATTGATAGAAGATAGTTGGCCCATGTTTCCGCAGACATACGCCACGTCCACGCGCGATACGATTTTTGCCAGCATAACTCCTCTTGTGCCGATGCGGGCTTATTACAGTGGTCGCACATTGGTTGGCTATTTTCATCAGTCGCTCAGTTTTGATGATGAGCTTTATGTTGCGCAGCGGCGCTGTGCTCAGATAAATACTATTTATTACAATCCCGAGGTCAATTACCGCCCTTGGCTAAATTCCGACGGCACTGAAATGGCAGCTGCTTCGCCAACAGCTGCTTATTGGGACCCTATGCACCCGGAATTGACCCGTGGCACGGTAAATCTGGCAGATCAGCAAAGCCTCAGGGCGTTTTGGTTCGACAGTGCGGCTGGTTCTTCCGCTATCCCCGTTGTTCGAAGTTTCTATATGGGGACGTATTACACCCTCAATTACACGATCGATTCGTCAACGGGTGCGCGGATCTATGCGGACAAGAATCTGCCTAGTTCCTACGTCCGGCATGTCATCAAGCCTGCCAACGATGATGGCTCTATTCAGACATTTGCAAAGGCAGCTGCGCGCACTGACTGTGGTGGTAGTACATGTACTTATGCTGAAGAAATGCAGAATTTTGCCAACTGGTTTCAATACTATCGAACCCGACTTCTGGTTGCGCGTGGTGCGGTAGGGGCGGCATTTGCTTCGCAATCGGAAAATCAGTTCCGTCTCGGCTATACGCAAACCAGTCACAGCTCGACTACTAGCATTGACGGAGTCGCGACTCCTCGAGTCACCATGCCGGTACGCCCTTTTGGCGGAGGCGATCGCACGGCGGTGATGCGCAGGCTTTATGCGGGAGATTTGGGTACAGATGGCTCCACTCCGCTGCTTACTACCTTGCACGCTGTCGGCAGTTATTTCAGCAGAGATGCCTCGACCGATATTGGTAGCCCCTGGCGTGCCACGCCGGGCACTGCCTCCAATGACGCCCCATTGAGTTGTCGCCGTTCTTATGCGGTGCTAATTACCGACGGCTACTGGAACGATAGTGTGAGCCTGGGGGACGTGGACAATGAGAATGGGCCTGTCATTGGGCGCAGTTCAGGGACCTCTGAGACACACTACGAGCCAATCGCTCCCTATGCCGGACCATCCAGCCAGTCCACGCTTGCCGATGTGGCGATGTACTACTGGAATCGGGACCTCCAGCCGACAATGGAAAATGCGGTGCAACCCACTACTGGAGATTCGGCGTTCTGGCAACATCTGTCGCTGTTTACTGTCGGAATGGGAGTCAACGGATCACGCGATCCGAGCAGCGATCTTGCGGCGCTCACTTGGAATGATCCATGGTCTTGGGATAGTACGAGAGGCGCGAATCTGTGGAAGATCGACGATTTGTGGCATGCGGCAGTCAATGCACGTGGGGGGTATTACAGCGCAACCAATCCCAGTGCGCTGAAAGGCCAAATGGAGTCGGTGCTGGCCGAAATTAACGATGCAAACGGTAGTACTGCCGGGTCGATTTCTGAGTCCCGAGTTTACAGCGACAGTAGCGGCATTTTCTACTCGAATTACGATCCAACTTATTGGTCCGGCGATCTTGAATACTATCGCCTGAGAAATGCGACTTCCAGTACCAATGGCAGCATGTACTGGGCGGCATCAGAGCAGTTGCCGATTCCGGATCGCCGTTCGATTTATACCAAAAATTCCACGAACAATACTGTGGAACTTTTTTGGGATAACTTGGGAGACGATCAAAAGGCGGCGCTGGGTAATGATTCGGGCGTGATTGATTATCTTCGTGGTGTTACGGAGTTTGAAGTCGGAAAGCGTCCGGTAACGGTCACTCCCACCAGTTCAAGTTATTCAAGCTATCGGTTCCGCACTCGTCGTACCGAATACCACCATACGTCTGGTATCGCGTATACCAATGTACTTGGAGATATTCTGGATAGTAGCGTGGCTCTGGTCGGAAATGGCGATGACTATGCTTATGATCTGTTGCCGTCCGGTGTTCCGGGGCAATCGACCTATCTGAGCACCCTTTCCGGCAGTTTTGCCTCCCGTCGTAAAATGATTTATATCGGCAGTAATGACGGAATGCTTCATGGTTTCGATGCCAGTGCTCAGGCAACTGACTCACATGGGAATAAGGTGGGCGGTGTCGAAAAGTTCGCTTACATGCCGAAGTCAGTGCTCGGTAATATATATGCGTATACCCAGCCTGGTTATTCACATCGAATGTTCGTCGATGGTTCTTTGGAGATTGGCGATGCCTATTTGACGATCGGAGGCACAGGGGCATGGCGCACGATTTTGTTGGGTGCAACCGGCGCCGGTGGTAAGACCATATTTGCGCTTGATGTTTCTGATCCAAGTCAGCTGGGAGCGAGTTCGGTGCTGTGGGAGAAAAGCGCCAGCGACTCGGGATATGAAGCGCTTGGCTACACGATTGCAGCCAGTCGTATTGGAGTGGTTAATACTGATCAAGGGCACAAGTGGGTTGCGCTGGTTCCAAATGGTTATGAGAGCGCTTCGCTGGGAGCTGATGCTTCGCTTTCGGCGCGAGCCCAGTTGCTGGTGTTGAATTTGGATGATGGTTCGATACTCAAGCGCATCGACACCAACAGTGGGGATGGATCGCATCCGAATGGTCTCGGGTCGATCGAGGTGCGCGTCGACGACAATCGTCGGATCATTGCCGCCTATGCTGGTGACAAGCTCGGCAATCTGTGGAAGTTTGATCTTTCAAGTCTTGATCCGGAGCAGTGGGGCGTATCGGGCGACAGACCAATTTTCACCGGTGCGGTGGTGTCGGGCAGTACTTCTACGCCGCAGCCGATTACCGCTAGGCCAGCGCTCTGGCGACTTGATGATGGACGAGTTGCTGTGGTCTTCGGTACGGGCAAGTTGTTCGAGATCGGCGATGGCTCGACCACGCAGGCGAGTACTCAGACCATTTATGCGATCGTCGATCAGGCCCGTAGCAGTAGCTTGTTGCGCAGTAATCTGGTTCCGATCAGTTCGGCTTCTGTCACGAATGCCGCCGGCAGTCTCGTGGGTGTGACGATCACGAGCGAGAAGGTTGATCTGAGTACGGCTAGCGGCTGGTATCTCGATATTGCCAATCTCCCCGGAGAGCGCGTCATTGCACAGCCGACAGCAATTGCGGGGATTGCCTACGTTACATCGTTTGCTCCGTCGTCCACTACCTGTGAATTTGGTGGGTCGTCGATTCTTTACGCAATCAATATTGCGACCGGTGGAGCTACCGATATTTCCCAGTTCACGGTGACGGATGGCCTGCAGGGGGTTTCTAATTGCTCGGACGGTAGTTGCTTAAGCGGTCTCAAGATTCTGGGGACGACCAGCGGTTTGAGTTACCTGTTCCGTCAGACCACCGACAACACTCGGGGTCTGACGGCTATTGGAGCAAGTACAGGTATGCAGCAGATCAATCAGACACTGGGTGGCAGCGTATTGTGGCGCCGTGGTAATTGGCGGGAGATTACCCAATGAGCTTTGGTCCTTCACGAGTGCGCGGGTTTACCCTCATCGAATTGATGGTCGTGGCGGTGATTCTTACGGTACTTGCCGCGATCGCCATTCCGCAGTATTCGGCTTATGTGAAACGTAGCTACCGGATTGCAGCGCGTGGCCAGTTGCTGGCGGTAGCCCAGTATCTGGAGCGGATGCGCAGCCAGAATTTCAGCTACGGCAGCAGCGTCAATGCCTATTCGAGTTATCTCTCGGGTATCAATGCCGATTCGACGGTGGCGGGTAAGTACACAATTTCGATTTCCGATCTGTCGAGCTCGACCTTCACAGTATCGGCGGCGCCAATCGAAGGAGGGCCGTCAGCGACGGATGAATGCGGAACGATGTCGATCGACCATCGTGGAAGCAAGGGCAACAGTTCCGGCAGCTACACCACCTGCTGGGCGCGCTGAACTGGCGGGCGGTTGATCCGCCTTGGGCTTCTACAATCGCGGGATGACCGACACCGCAGCCCTAGCCTCCGCTTCCGCCGAGGTCCCTCCGCCGCCGCCGCGCGCGCGTTTCGTGCACCTGCGAGTGCACACCGAATACTCGATTTCCGACGGCATCGTCCGCGTGGACGACATGGTGGCCAAGGCGGCCGCCGACCGTCAGCCCGCGATCGCGATGACCGATGCCGGCAACCTGTTCGGCCTCGTCAAGTTCTACAAGGAAGCACGCGGCAAGGGCGTCAAGCCGATCTGCGGCTGCGACGTCCAGTTTGCGAATCCCGTTGATCCCGAGCATCCCTTCGGCCTGCTGCTGCTGGTTCAGAACCGCACCGGCTATTTGCGGCTATGCGAGCTGCTGTCGAAGGCTTGGCTCACGAACCAAGTGCGCGGCCAGCCCGAGCTGATCGAGTCCTGGCTCGATGAAGGCACGGATGGCCTGATCGCGCTGTCCGGCGCAGCCTACGGCGAGATCGGCCATCTGCTCGCGGCGGGTAATCCGGCCGGGGCAAAGGCGGCGGCGAAACGGCTCGCTGCGCGCTTCCCGGATCGCTTCTACATCGAGCTTCAGCGCAGCTCGCATCCTGAGCAGCAGCGCCACACCGGCGAGGCCGCGCGGCTCGCGGCGGAGCTCGGCTTGCCGATCGTCGCGACGCATCCGGTGCAGTTCACCGAGCCGGACGACTTCATCGCCCACGAGGCGCGCTATTGCATCGCGGCCGGCGAGCGGCTCAACAACCAGAAACGCCCGCGTCCGTACACCCAGGACCAGTTCCTGCGCTCGCAGGACGAGATGTGCGAGCTGTTCGCCGACCTGCCGTCGGCGCTCGAAAACACGCTCGAAATCGCGCGCCGGTGCAGCCTGCAACTCGAACTCGGCAAGCCCAAGCTGCCGCTGTATCCGACGCCGGACGGCTTCACGCTCGACGACTGGCTCGTGCATCTGGCGCGCGAGGGCCTCGACAAGCGCCTCGCCACGCTCTTTCCCGACGCGGCGGAGCGCGAGCGCCAGCGCCCCGAGTACAACAAGCGGCTCGAATTCGAGTGCGGAACCATCATCAAGATGGGCTTCCCGGGCTACTTCCTAATCGTTGCCGACTTCATCAATTGGGCGAAGAACAACGGTGTGCCGGTCGGGCCGGGCCGGGGCTCAGGCGCGGGTTCGCTCGTGGCCTATGTGCTCGGCATTACCGACCTCGACCCGCTGCGCTACAACTTGCTGTTCGAGCGCTTCCTGAATCCGGAACGGGTCTCGATGCCCGACTTCGACATCGACTTCTGCCAGGACGGCCGCGAGCGGGTGATCGAGTACGTGCGCGACAAGTACGGCGCCGAGTCGGTCTCGCAGATCGCCACCTTCGGCACGATGGCCGCGAAGGCCGCGCTGCGCGACGTGGGCCGAGTACTGGACATGGGCTACGGCTTCGTCGACGGCATCGCCAAGCTGGTGCCGGCACCGCCGGGCAAGACGGTCACGATCCGCAAGCGCACCAATCCCAAGGACGAGAAGACGATCTACGCGCGCGAGGTGGAGCCGCAGATCGAGGAACGCGAGCGCAACGAGGAGGAGGTGGCGACGCTGCTCGACCTCGCGGCGCGCGTCGAGGGCATCACCCGCAACATCGGCATGCACGCGGGTGGCGTGCTGATCGCGCCGGGCAAGCTCACCGATTTCTGTCCGCTGTACGTGCAGGAAGGCTCGAACGTCGTCTCGCAGTACGACAAGGACGACGTGGAGGCCGTGGGCCTCGTGAAGTTCGACTTTCTGGGCCTGACGACGCTCACCATCCTCGACTGGGCGGTGCGCTACATCCACCGTCGGCCGGAGTTCAAGGACTTCGACCTGAGCCAGACGCCGCTCGACGACCCGGGCGCCTTCGAGATCCTCAAGACGGCCAACACCGTCGCCGTGTTCCAGCTCGAAAGCCGCGGCATGCAGGACATGCTGATCAAGGCGCGGCCCGACAAGTTCGAGGACATCATCGCGCTCGTGGCGCTATACCGGCCGGGCCCGATGGACCTGATCCCGAGCTTCTGCGACCGCAAGCACGGCCGCGAGCGGGTGGAATACCCCGACCCGCGCGTCGAAAGCATCCTCTCCGAGACCTACGGGATCATGGTCTATCAGGAGCAGGTGATGCAGATGGCGCAGATCATCGGCGGCTACTCGCTCGGTGGCGCCGACCTGCTGCGTCGCGCGATGGGCAAGAAGAAGGCCGAGGAAATGGCCCAGCACCGCGCGCTGTTCGCGCAGGGCGCGGCCAAGAACGGCATCGACGAGCCCAAGGCGAACGAGATGTTCGACCTGATGGAGAAGTTCGCGGGCTACGGCTTCAACAAGTCGCACGCCGCCGCCTATGCGCTGCTGTCGTACTACACGGCCTTCCTGAAGAAGCATTTCCCGGCCGAGTTCTACGCCGGGAACATGAGCTGCGCGATGGACGACACCGACAAGGTGAAGATCCTGTGGGCCGACGCCACGCGCAACAACGGCATCACCGTGCTGGGCCCGGACGTGAACGCCTCGGCCTACCGCTTCGAGCCGACCGACGCCAAGACCATCCGCTACGGCCTCGGCGGCATCAAGGGCACGGGCGAGGGTGCGATCCGCAACATCCTTGACGCGCGCGAGAAGGGCGGGCCCTTCACTTCGCTGTTCGACTTCGTGCTGCGGGTGGACAAGCGCTCGGTCAACCGCCGCACGATCGAGGCGCTGGTCAAGGCCGGCGCCTTCGATTCGATCCATCCCGAGCGCGGCGCGGTGCTCGCGTCGGTGCAGCTCGCGATGGACTTCGCCGAGCAGCGCGCCGCCTCGGCCTCGCAGAACAGCCTGTTCGGCGATGACGACGCGGTGGAAGGCGAGCCGCCGCTGGTCGAGTGCGAACCGTGGTCGCTGCACCAGCTGCTCACCGAGGAGAAGACGGTGTTCGGCTATTCGCTCTCGGGCCATCTGTTCGACGCCTACGCGGGCGAGGTGCGCAAGTTCGCGCGCACCTGGCTTGACCAGCTCAAGCCGTCGCGCGAGCCGCAGATGATCGCGGGCGTGGTGTCGGGCGTGCGGATGATGATGGGCCGGCGCGGGCGCATGGCGATCGTCGCGATCGACGACGGACGGGCGCAGCAGGAAGTGATGGTCACGGGCGAGAACGTGGACGCCTACCGCAACATCCTCGTCGAGGACGCGCTGATCGTCGTGACGGGCGTGGTGCGGTCGGACGAGTTCTCGGGCGGCGTGCGGATCATGGTGGACAGCATCGAGACGCTGGCCCAGGCGCGCGCGCGCCATGCCAAGCATCTGAAGCTCGTGGTCGAGTCGCCGCAGGACGGCCTGGTGCAGCGCGCGATCGATCTTCAGGGCCAGCTCGAACCGCTCCAGCACATGGGGCTGCCGGTATGGGTTGAGGTGCGAAACGGCCGCTGGAGCGGCGTGATCCGCCTGCCCGAAGACAGGCGCGTGCTGTGCGAGGACGTCGAGATCAAGGCGATCGCGCAGGCTGCCAATGCGAAGGAATGGCAGCTCGTGTATTGAAGCCGCGCGCGTCCGGCCGCTGAGGCCGGGTGTGCATCGCGCCGGCGTCGCCGGCAGGCGGCGGGCAGTCGCGGTTGCCGCTTGCCGCCAGACGCGGGGCGGGCGCCGCGCATCGCGCCGTCACCGGCGCATCGTTTCATCGGGCAGGGCGTGAGGCGCGGCGCAGTTCGCGCCGGCCCGCGCTGCCCGCATTTCCGGATTTCGAATGACCGACAGACAAGAGGCCGCCGACGGCCGCGAGCTTTACTTCCGCCTGCTGCGCTACACGCGGCCCTATCGCACCGCCTTCATGGGCGCGGTGCTGAGCATGGTGGTCGCCGGAGGCATGGAATGGATGATCCCGCGCGGCCTGCAACTGCTGCTGGAGCGCGGCTTTTCGGGCGAGTGGCGCTATGTGTGGCTCGGGCCGCTCGCGCTCATCGTGCTGGCCTTCGTGCGCGGCTTTTCCAACTTCGGGTCGAGCTATCTGATGGAGTACGTGGGCAACCGCGTGATCCAGGACCTGCGCGGCGACATGTTCGACCGGCTGCTGCGGCTGCCCGTGGGCTATCTCGACAGCCATGGCAGCGCCTGGGTCATCAGCCGCATCACGAATGACGTCAACAACGTGAGCCAGGCGGCGACCGGCGCGGTGATCGTGCTGATCCGCGACTCGATCATGATCGCCGGCCTCATGGCCTATCTGATCTACCTGAACTGGCAGCTCACGCTGGTGGTGGCGGTGATCGTTCCGGTGGTGAGCCATGTCAGCAAGCTCACGCGCAAGCGTTTGCGCGCGATGGGCCGGCTGAGCCAGGAATCGAACCGCGAGCTGCTGGGCGTGCTGCAGGAGGCGATCGAGGGCCAGAAGGTGGTGAAGATCTACGGCGGCCAGAGCTACGAGACGGGCCGTTTCGCGCGCACCAACGCGGCGCTGCGCGGCTATGCGACGCGGGCCTCGGTGGCGTCGTCGGCCCAGGGCGCGGTGTCGCAGCTGGTGGCGGCGATCGCGCTGTCGGTGGTGGTGGGCGTGGTGATCTGGCAGGGCACGGTCACGCAGCAGACCTCGGCGGCGTTCGCGTCCTTCATGACGGCGATGATGATGCTGCTCGCGCCGATGAAGCGGCTGACCGATGTGAACTCCCAGCTTCAGCGCGGGATCATCGCGGCGGAGAGCGTGTTCACGCTGCTCGACACGCAGGCCGAGCCGGATACCGGGACGCGGCAGATCGAGCACGCGCGCGGCGCGATCGAGTTCGATCATGTGACGCTGCAATACGAGAGCGCCGAGCGGCCCTCGCTGAACGACGTGTCGGTGAGCATCAGGGCCGGCGAGTCGGTGGCGCTGGTGGGCGCGTCGGGCGGCGGCAAGACCTCGTTCGCCAACCTGGTGCCGCGCTTCTACCAGCCGACGGGCGGACGCATCCTGCTCGACGGCCAGCCGTTGGAAGAGATCTCGCTCGACAGCCTGCGCGCGCAGATCGCGATGGTCAGCCAGGACGTGGTGCTGTTCAACGACACGCTCGCGGCCAACATCGCCTACGGCGGCAAGCGCGATGCGACCCGCGCCGAGATCGAGGCGGCGGCGCGCGCCGCGCATCTCGACGACTTCATCCGCTCGCTACCCCAGGGCTATGACACCGAAATCGGCGAGAACGGCGTGCGGCTGTCGGGGGGGCAGCGCCAGCGGCTCGCGATCGCGCGGGCGCTGCTCAAGGACGCGCCGGTGCTCATCCTCGACGAGGCGACGTCGGCGCTCGATTCGGAGAGCGAGCGCCACGTGCAGGCCGCGCTGGAGCAGCTGATGCAGGGGCGCACGACGCTCGTGATCGCGCACCGGTTGAGCACGATCGAGAAGGTCGATCGCATCGTCGTGCTCGATCAGGGGCGCGTGGCCGAGGTGGGCACGCATGCGGAACTGCTTGCGCGCGAGGGCATCTACGCGGGGCTGCACCGCATCCAGTACGCGCTCGACGCTAGGAACTGAGCGGTCCGCCCCAGGCTGGCGACGTAGGTCCGGGCGATGGTCCGGGCGCAGAGCGCGTCCAGCGGACCATCGGTTTCGACCGTGCCCAGGCGCGCCCGCGGATGCACCCGGTAGCTCGCCGGCAGGTTGGCAAACAGGGCGCAGCCGGGTTTGTCGTAGGCCAGCGCCAGATGCATGAGGCCGCCGTCCGCGCCGAGGAAGGCATCGGCCGCGTGCACGATCTGCCTCAGGTTTTCGAGACGGGTGCGGCCGACGTGATTCACGAAGCGCAGCCCGGGGCAGGCGGCGACCAGGCTGGCGGCTTCGGCCTGCGCGCTGTCATCGCCGAGCAGATGGAACACCGGCCGGCCCGGCAGCGACGCGCGCAGTTCGCGCGCGACCTCCGCCCAGCGGCGGAAATGGCGGCGCGGATCGCGGGCGCCGATGGCCATGGCGATGGCGGGCTCCCCGTCGAGCCGGACCGGCAAAGCCGGTGGCGGCAGGAGCTGGGCCACGCGTGCAGCGGACGGAAGCTGGAAGATCTGTTCGAGCCTGAGCTGGCCGAAATGCAGCCGGTCGAACATGTCGCCCACGATGTCGCCGAGCACGCTCGCATAGCGCGTCGCCGGAAAGCGCCGGCTGAGCTGCCACAGGGCAGGCGTCGTGCTTTGCTGGAGCAGGATGAAGTCGTGGCGCCGCGTGGCGGGGATGGCGCGCAAATCACTCCAGATCGCGCTGAAGCGCCGGTCGCCGGCATAGAGCGGTGCCAGATGCGGCGCGATGCAGAGATCGAGTTCGACGTGCGCCGGCAGCAGCGAGCGCGCGGCCAGATCGGTGAGCGAATCACCGATCGAGGGCCAGTTGTAGAGCCAGAGCACGCGCCGCGTGCCTTCCGGCGCGGTGTCCCGGCGCAAGGCGCGGCGCAGCAGGCAGGCTTCGAGCAGGCGGCGGCGCAGCAGCTTGTTGCGGTCGCGTCGGCGCTGTGCCGGCGGTCGGGCGTGGAAGGCGCTTTCGAGGTGGTTGGCGAACTGGGCGCCGAACGGGGGGCAATAAAGTTGTCGCATCGGATCGAGGGTGCTGGGTCGGCGGTCTGAAGCCGCCGGGCGGTGGCGCCTGCGATCCGGAGTGAAACCTAGAGAAGTTTCCGCATCAGGTTGGAGATGAAACTGTCCGCGATGGCCTCGGTGGTCGCCGGGCCCTGGCTGGCGTGGATCTCGACCACGGCGAGCGCGGCGGGCGTCACCAGCCGCCATTCGGGCCGGATCGGCGGAAAGAACACGGCGCAGCCCGGCTTGCCATGACCGACCGCGACATGCATCAGTCCCCCGTCCGGGCCGACGAAGGCGGCGCAGCGGTGGATCAGCGCGGAGGTGGTTTCGAGGTCGAGCGCGTCCACATGGTCGACGCAATGCGTGGCGCGCCAGGCGGGATCGAGCTGGTCGGCGTCTTCGCGTGCGTTGCCGATGCCGAGCAGATGGAAGCGCGGCGGCGGCAGGCGCGTCGGCCAGCGTTCGGCCAGCAGTGGCAGCAGGCGTCCCCAGTCGTTCACCCGGCGGCGCGGATCATTGGCGCCGAGGGCGACGGCCACCTCGGTGCGGGGGCCGTCGCTCGGCGGCAAGGCCGGCGGACGCGGTGGCGGCGCCAGCCGGGGCGCGTGCTTGCGGCCCGGATGGTTGAAGAGCGCGCGGATGCGGCCTTGGGTGAAGCCCGGCCGGTCGAGCCGTTCGCCGCGCAGGTCGCCGATGATTCCGGCATAGGGCAGGCGCGGGTAGCGCCGTCGCAGCCACTTGAAGGTGGCGGTGTTGAAGTCCTGCACGAGGATCAGGTCGTAGTCGTCGCCGCAGCGGTCGCGGTCGGTGAACACGCGTGCGAAGCGCGGGTCGTGCGAATACAGCCCGGCAAGACGGGGACTGATGCACAGGCTGACCTCGATGCGTGGCGGGAAGCAGTCGCGCGCGGCGAGGTCCATGACCGAATCGCCGATCGTGGTCCAGCCATAGACCCACAGCACCCGTCTGACCTCGGGACCGATGCGCATGCAGCGGCGGCCGAAGCGGCCGCTGAGGATTTCGCCGAGGTCGCGCAGGACGAGGCGGCGCGCGAGGTTGATGCGCAGGCGCCGGGGGCGCGCGGCATGTTCGCGGTCGAGTTCGTGGTCGATGGGCGGAAGGCAGTCGGGCTGGTGCAGACGCCGGAAGTAGGCAAGTGGCATTGCGGGCGAGGCGGTCGGCGTGGGTCTCGTGGTGCGGTGCCGCGACGGGATCAGGCGCGCGGTTCGTCGATGAGCGGACGGCGGGCGTGGTCGATCTCGCGCAGCTTGAGGTGCTTGTAGTAGCTGGTTTCGGCGTTGACGACGGCGACCATGAAGCCCTCGGCGCCGTCGAGGAAGCCGAGCTTGACGATGTAGGTGCGCACGAAGGCCCAGAGCCCGTGGCGGATCGCGCCGCCGAGCGAGCCGCGCTTGCCGCGTGCATGCAGGTCGATGGCGCTGCCGGAGGAGTAGCGGTTCATCTTCTCCAGCACGCTGGCGAGGTCGCGGTAGCTGTAGTGCGTCATCGCGGCCTTGAGGTGGCCGACGGGCTTCTCGGTGGCGAGGTTGGCGTGGATGACGTGGGTGGTGAAGCGCGCGCTGCCGCGCCTGAACAGTCGGCGCGTGCGGTCGGGCCACCAGCCCGAGTGCTTCATGAAGCGCTTCACGAACAGCGAGCGGCGCGGCACGTCGAACACCTCGAAGCGGCCTTCGGTGATGACGGCGCGGATCTCGGCGGCGAGCGCGGGCGTGATGCGCTCGTCGGCGTCGAGCGAGTAGATCCAGTCGCCCGCGCTTTCGTCGATGGCACGGTTCTGCTGCGGGCCGTAGCCGGGCCAGTCGGTTACGAGCACGCGGGCGCCGGCGGCGCGGGCGAGGTCGGCGGTGCCGTCGGTGCTGCCGCTGTCGAGCACGAGCACTTCGTCGGCGAAGGCGGCGCTGCGCACGGCATCGCCGATGTTGGCCGCCTCGTTGCGGGCGGCGATCACGACACTGAGCGTGGGCATCGGAGGCTTTCGGTACGGAGGTTCAGGCGCGCGCTCGGGGCGGCACGGCCGCGAGCAGGCGGCGCGCGGCCGCGACGATTTCGGCGCCGGCGATGCTGTCCACCGGCATCTGACCGCTGCCGTCGGCGGCGGGCGCGGCGACGAGCAGTTCGAGCGCCGGGCAGTCGGGTGTCCAGCGCGCGAGGTTGTCGGGCTGGGGCTGGTACAGCGCCACCAGCGGCCGGCTGTGCAGCGCCGCGATGTGGGCGATCGAGGTGTCGGGCGAGATCACCAGGTCGGCGGCGGCGATCACGGCGGCCGACTGGCGGATGTCGGTGGTGGCGCACAGGCGGGCGCCGTCGCGCAGCAGCGGCCGTATCGCGTCGCGCCAGCCGTCATTGCCGGGCGGCACGAGGATGACGACCTCGCCGTCGGCGCGAAGGTCATTGGCGACCTCGGCGACGCGCGCGGCCGACAGGCTGCGCAGCGGACTCGCGCCGAAGGGGTTGATGACGAGGCGCGCGCGTCGGCTCGTGAAGGCGTCGCGGGCGAAGGCGCGGGCGTCGTCGGTCAGCGGCCAGTCGAAGCGCCAGTCGGCCGCCTCGATGCCGAAATGGCGCAGGAAAGCGCGGTAGCGATCGACCACGCGGCCGTCATCGGGCAGGTCGAGCAACTGGAACTGGTTGAAGGCCGGGCCGGCGCCCTTCAGGTTGACGCGGGCGCCCAGCACGCGCATGAACAGCAGGTCGCTCCAGCGCGCGCGGTCGTTCAGCTCGACGCAGTACTGCGCGCCCAGCCGACGCAGCGCCAGCGCCGCGCGCAACACGTCGACCGGATGGCGGCGCCGGCAGTCGACGACATGGTCGACGCCCGGCAGCTCGCGGTAGAGCGCCTCCTGGCCGGGCGCGACCACCACCGCGATCTCGCAGCCGAAGCGGCGCTTCAGTTCGCCGTAGAGAAAGCCCGACACGACGAAGTCGCCGAGCTTGCCGTCCCAGCGCAGGAACACCATCGGGCCGCCGGGCCGGCCTAGTCCGGCCGGTCGCGCCGGCACCCACCACAGCAGCCGCGCCAGCGCGATGCGCAGCGGCAGCAAGCGGCGCTTGAGCCAGGTCTGGCGGCGCTGGCGCGCGACCGCGTCGGCCGGCGCGGCGACGGCGGTCAGCTCGGCCTCGCGCCGCGCCACCAGCGCCATCAGCCAGGTCAGCGTCAGGGCGTGGAAGGCGGCATTCATCGTCACCGCGAGCATCGATTCGGTCAGCCCGAACACCAGATAGCTGGCGCAGACCAGCAGCCCGGCGCGACCGGCGCCGGCCAGCAGCGCGTCGTCCCGGCGGGCCGCGCGCAGGAACAGCGCGCCCGGTACCAGATAGATGCCGAGCAGCACGAGCAGGCCGACGGCGCCGGTCTCGGCAAAGTGGTTGAGGAAGTCGTTGTGGGCGTGGCGCTTGTCGGTCAGTGCCGGATCGAGCCGGCCTTCGCGGGCGTACTCGGCCAGCGTCGGCTGGAAGCGGCCGCGCCCCACGCCGAACAGCGGATGCTCGGTGCCCATGCGCCACGCGGCCTGCCACAGCGCGAGCCGGATGCCGGTGGAGGTGTTGGCGTTGCCCTTGTCCAGTTCGGCGAGGTCGGACTGCGCCATCTCGACGCGATGCCGGACGATGTCGTTGCCCAGATAGGCGCCGGCCCCGGCCGCGAGCGCGAGCGCCACGATGCCCGCCCGCGCCAGCCGCCCCAGCCTCAGCGACGCCAGCAGCGCCAGCAGGAACAGCGGCAGCGTGAGCCAGCCGCCGCGAGATTCCGACAACAGTGACGCGAACAGACCGCAAGCCAGTCCGACCGAGCCGGCCAGCCGGCGCAAGGGATGCGTCGGCTTTCCCCAGAAGCAGGACAGCAGCGCCACATAGCCGAGCAGCAATGCCATGTTCCCGAAGGGAATCGCATTGACGAAGGGCAGGGTGCCGCGCTCCAGCCTGAGCAGGTGCAGACCGATCCAGCCGGCCACGGCGGCGCCCACCGCGCCCGCGGCAAAGCCCCAGGCCGGCAGTTGCAGCCGCCGCGAATCGATGCGGGCGATGAAGCCGAACACGCCCGCCGCGAGCAGATAGCGCAGCGTCGTGTCCAGTGCCGCGCCGTTGTGGTCGCTCGCCGCGAGCATCCGCGCCAGCGTGAACACCGGGTAGGCGGCCAGGGCCAGCACGAACCACCGGTAGCGCCGGTCGATGGCGGGCAACGGCCGGGATTGGCGCCGGGTGACCGCCCGTGCGATGGCCAGCAGCACCAGCACGAACAGGCAGGCATTGCTGCTGTGGCGGACGGTGAGTACCAGCGCGGGAAACAGGGTGAGCGCGAGCAGCGCGGCGTGGGTCAGGTTGAAGCCGAAGGGCATGGTGGGGCGAGTGCGAGCAGCGCCGCCAGATGGCGGTCGATGTCGGGGTCGTAGTCGATGAAATGCGCGGCCGGATCGGCGAGGCGATGGCGGCCATCGCGCGCGCGTTCGACCGCGCCGGCGATGGCCGCCGCGAGGCTGGCCGGATCGGTGCGGTCGAAGCGCAGGCAGGCCGCATCGTCCAGCACTTCGGTGCAGGCGATGTTGCCGGCCAGCACCGTGGGCGTACCGCACAGCACCGATTCCACGCCCACGAGGCCGAAAGGCTCGTAGGTGGATGCGAGCAGGCTGTAGTCGGCCGCGCCGTAGAGCTTCTCGATGTCGCGGCGGTAGCCGAGGCTTGCGATGTTGCGGCCCGGCCGGTCCACCTCGCGGCCAACCACCGCGAGCAGCACCGGCAGCGCCGTGCGCTCGAAGAACGCGCGCAGCAGCGGCAGCCCCTTGCGCCTGTGGCTCGACGACGGGAACAGGAACACGACCTGATCGTCGCGCCAGCCGAGTTCGCGGCGCAGCGCGGCGCGCGCCTCGGGCGAGGGCGGCGCGAAGCGGCTCGCGTCCACCGGCGGATGCAGCACGCGCAGCCGGTCGTCGCCGACGCCGTACAGTTCGCGCAGCTCGCCGGCCATGAGCCGCGAATGCGCGACCACGAAGCGCGCGCCGTCGTAATGCTGCTGCTCGAGCCGCGCCTGGAGCCAGTCCGACGGCTTGCCGAAGCGCTCCTCGGCGCGCAGATAGCCGCGATGCGTGCCGCCGCAGACGGCGATGTCGGCGCCGCGCGTGCGGTTGCAGCCGATGAGCAGATCGATGCCGAGTCGCGCCTTCGCGGCCACCACGCGGCGCGAACAGAAAAGGTCGCGCAGCTTGCCCGGTACCGGCGCGTTCACGCCCACCGGATGCACGAGCGCGTACTCGGGCACCGACGTATCGAACTTGCGCGCGAAGAACCACGGCTTGTCGCCGCGCCGCGCGAGCGCGCGGACGAGGTCCATCGCATAGCGCTCGAAGCCGCCGCTCGGACGCAGCGCGTTGCAGGAAATGCCGATCCTCATGCGCCCCGCCGCATCACATCAGGATGATGTCGTACTGCTCCTGCGAGTACAGCGCCTCGACGGCGAGCGAGATCGGCTTGCCGATGAAGTCGCCGAGCGAGGCGAGGTTCTGCGATTCCTCTTCGAGGAAGAGGTCGATCACGCCCTGGCTCGCGAGGATGCGGAACTCCTTCGGATTGAACTGCCGCGCCTCGCGCAGGATTTCGCGCAGGATCTCGTAGCAGACGGTGCGCGGCGTCTTCACCTCGCCGCGGCCGGCGCAGACGGGGCAGGGCTCGCACAGCATGTGGGCGAGCGATTCGCGCGTGCGCTTGCGCGTGAGTTCGACCAGGCCGAGCTGGCTGAAGCCATTCACCGTCGTGCGCACGCGGTCGCGCGCGAGCGCCTTGCGCAGCTCGGCCAGCACCGAGTCGCGGTGCTCGGCGCCCTGCATGTCGATGAAGTCGACGATGATGATTCCGCCGAGGTTGCGCAGCCGCAGCTGGCGCGCAATCGACTGGGCGGCTTCGAGATTGGTCTTGAAGATCGTGTCGTCGAAGGAGCGCACGCCGACGTAGCCGCCGGTGTTCACGTCGATCGTCGTCATCGCCTCGGTCTGGTCGATGATCAGATAGCCGCCCGACTTCAGATCGACCCGGCGGCCGAGCGCCTTCTCGATCTCCTCGTCGATGCCATACACGTCGAACAGCGGCCGCTCGCCGCGGTAGTGCACGAGCTTGTCCACGAGGGCCGGCGTGAATTCCTGGCCGAACTCGACCATCTGCTGATGGTTGAAGCGCGAGTCCACCTGGATCGACGCCGTGCCGTCATGCGCAATGTCGCGCAGCACGCGCTGGGTGAGGCTCAGGTCCTGATAGAGCAGGGCGGGCGCGCCCTGGGTCTGCATCGCGGCGGTGATCTGGAGCCAGGTCTTGCGCAGGAAGGCGATGTCGGCGGCAAGCTCGGCGTCGCTCGAATCCTCGGCCTGGGTGCGCACGATGAAGCCGCCGTTGTCGGTCTGGCCGGCGGCGGCGCTCGCGGCGGCTGCAAGCCTTTGCACGCGCTCGCGCAGCGCGGCGCGTTCGGCCTCGTTGCCGATCTTCTGCGAGATGCCGATGTGCGGGTCCTGCGGCAGGTACACGAGCATCCGGCCCGCGATGGAAAGCTGCGTCGAAAGCCGCGCGCCCTTGGTGCCGATCGGGTCCTTGATGACCTGCACCAGCAGGCTTTGGCCCTCGTGCAGGATCTTCTCGATCGGCTTCATCGGCTCGTCATGGCGGCCGCTGCGCGCGGTGCCGAGCTTGTCGATGTAGATGTCGGCCACGTGCAGGAAGGCGGCGCGCTCCAGCCCGATGTCGATGAACGCGCTCTGCATGCCGGGCAGCACGCGCTGCACCCGCCCCAGATAGAGATTGCCCACCAGCCCGCGCTCGGCGCCGCGCTCGACGTGCAGCTCCTGCACCGAGCCCTGGATGACGATGGCGACGCGCGTCTCGTAGGGCGTGACGTTGATGAGGATGTCCTCGGCGTTCGGCTTCATGCGGGCGTCTCGAAGTTGGGCGCGGCGAGCCGGAAGTCACGCAGCAGCGCGGCGGTCTCGTGCAGGGGCAGGCCCATGATGCCCGAGTGACTCCCTGTGATCTTCGCGACCCAGGCGGCCATGCGGCCTTGGATCGCGTAGGCGCCGGCCTTGCCGCGCGGCTCGCCGCTGGCGACGTAGGCGCGGATCTGGGCCGGCGTCATCGGCGCGATGGTCACGCTCGACACGCTCAGCGCCGCCGCCCGTTTGCGCGGCGTGACGACGCACACGGCGGTGAGCACGCGATGTGTGCCGCCGGCGAGCCGCGACAGCATCTCGACCGCATGCGCGTCGGACTCCGGCTTGCTGAGGATGTCGCGGCCGAGCGCGACCGTCGTGTCGGCGCAGAGCACCGGACGCGGCTCCAGCCCGCGCGCCTTCATGCGCGCGAGCGCCGCCTCGGCCTTGAGCGCGGTCACGCGCTGGACGTAGGTGGCGGGCGCCTCGCGGCCGAGCACGGCTTCAAGCTCCTCCAGCGCATGCGCCTCGGCGGCGTCGGCGGGCAGCAGGGTGTCGAAGGCGATGCCGATCTGCTTCAGGAGTTCCTGGCGACGCGGGCTTTGCGAGGCGAGCCAGATCCGGTCCGGCGTGCGCGACTTGGGCATGGGCGGGCCGCGCTGTCAGGCGCGGTGATAGGGATGGTTGTTGAGGATGGACCAGGCGCGGTAGAGCTGCTCGGCCAGCAGCACGCGGACCATGCCGTGGGGCAGCGTGAGGCTGCTCAGGCGGATGAGCATGCCGGCCTCGGCCTTGAGCGCCGGGTCGAGCCCGTCGGCCCCGCCGATCACGAACACCGCGTCGCGGCCCTCGCGGCGCCAGCCTTCGAGCTGCTCGGAGAGCGCGACGCTCGTGAGGTCGCGGCCGCGCTCGTCGAGGCAGACGAGCAGGGCGCCGCGCGGGATGGCGGCGCGGATGCGCTCGGCCTCGATGCCCATCACCGTGGCGGCGGTCTTGGACGCGCCGCGCTGCTCGGGCTTCACTTCCTTGAGGACGATGCGCATCTCGGGCGGCATGCGCTTCGCGTACTCGTCGAAGCCCTGATCGACCCAGCCCGGCATGCGCTGCCCGACGGCGGCGATGACGAGTTGCATCGCGGCTTACTTCTTGCGGCCGGCCGACTTGACGACGATGCGCTTGATCGCGTTGCCGGTCTTGGCGGCCGTCTTGCCGGCGGCCGTGGTCTTGCGCGCGACGGTGGCGGTCTTGCCGGTGGCGCCGGCGGTGGTCTTGTGCGCGGCGGTGGTCGTCGCGGTCTTGCGGGCCGTGCCGGCGGCACCGGTCTTGCACGCAGCCGTGCCGGCGGCGGTCTTGCGGCCCGCGGCCTTCGCGGCGACCTTGCGCGCGGTGGTGGCGGCGCGCACCGAGGCGCCGGTCTTGGTGCTGGCGGGCTTGCCGGCCGGCTTGGTGGTGGACTTGGCGGCGGCGCTGCGGCCCGACTTGCTGGCGCCGCGCACGGGCGTGTCGTCGGCGTCATCGGCGTCGGGCGCGAAGTCGTCGGCCTCGTCGGTCGGCTCGTCCTCGCTCGCGAAGCGGGCCTTGCGCGAGGCTTCGGCGCGGTCGGCACCCGACTTGAGGCGCACGACCTTGCCGCCCCACACTTCCTCGAGGTTGTAGTACTGGCGGATCGCCGGCTGCATCAGGTGCACGACCGCGTCGCCGCAATCGACCAGCACCCATTCGCCGGTGTCCTCGCCTTCCATGCTGACGATCTCGCCGCCGGCCTTCTTGACCTCATCGCGCACCGACGCCGCGAGCGCGCGGGTCTGGCGGTTGGAAGTGCCGGTCGCGATCACGACCCGGTCGAACAGCGAGGTGAGATGCGAGGTGTTGAAGACGAGCACGTCCTGCGCCTTGACGTCTTCGAGCGCGTCGACGATGACGCGTTGCAGCTTGGTGATGTTCATTCAGCGGAATTCTTGTGAGCGGTAGAGCTGGTGCTCGTCGATGTAGTCGAGCACGGCGGGGGCGATCATAGCGGCGACCGATGGCCGGTCTCCGGCCGCCAGCGCCGCGCGCAGCCCGGTGGCCGAAAGGTCGATGGACGGCATCTCGAAGGACACCGTGCCGCCCGCCGGCCCCTCGGGCAGGGCGCGCGGCGGCAGGTTGGGCGCCGGCATGCCAGCGCGGTCGGCGACGGCGATGTGCGCGAGCGCCGGCAGTTCGTCGTAGCGATGCCAGCTCGGCAGGTTGCGGAACTGGTCGCTGCCGATCAGCAGCATCAGCACCGCGTCCGGCCCGTAGCGGCGACGCAGCAGGGCGAGGGTGTCGGCGGTGTAGCTCGGGCCTGCGCGGTCGAGTTCGCAGCGCTCGACCTCGGCATGCCCGCGCAGCGCGGCCGGCGCCTGCGCCAGCGCCAGTTCCATCATGCGCAGCCGTTGCGGCGCGGGCGACACGCCGCTCTTCTGCCACGGGCTGCCCGACACCACGAACAGCACGCGGTCGAGCGCCAGCCGTTCGAGCGCCGCCGTGGCGAGCGCGATGTGCGCGACATGCGGCGGATCGAAGGTGCCGCCGAACACGCCGATACGCGGCGCGGCGCTCATGCGGATCGCGCGCGAACGGCGCGGCGTGCGGTGGGCTGGAGCATCGTCAAAGAGCTGGCAAGGGCAAAAAACGGCCGCGCAAGATAGCAGAGCGCGGAGCGGCGTCGAGCGCGGCTGACGGGAGGCGAGTGAACGGCGCGGCGCGCTGCGCGACAATCCGCGCTTTCATCAACAGCAAGCGGCTTCCCATGCGCCAGATCGTCCTCGATACCGAAACCACCGGCCTCAATGCACGCGGCGGCGACCGGGTGATCGAGATCGGTTGCATCGAGATCGACAATCGCCGGCTGACCGGTCGCAACTTCCACCGTTACATCAACCCCGAGCGCGCGAGCGATCCCGACGCGCTCAAGGTCCACGGCCTGACCGAGGAATTCCTCGCCGACAAGCCCAAGTTCGCCGAGGTCGCCGACGAGCTGATGAACTTCGTGGCCGGCGCCGAGATCGTCATCCACAACGCGGCCTTCGATGTGGGCTTTCTCGACGCGGAGCTGGCGCGGCTCAGGCGCGGCGGCTTCGGCGAGGCGGTCGCGGGCGTGATCGACACGCTGCACATCAGCCGCGAGCTCAATCCGGGCAAGCGCCACAACCTCGATGCGCTTTGCGAGCGCTACGGCATTTCCAATTCGCATCGCGTGCTGCACGGCGCCTTGCTCGATGCCCAGCTGCTGGCAGAGGTGTATCTGGCGATGACGCGCGGCCAGGAAACCTTCTTCACGGAGGCCGAGGAAACGGTGCGTGAAGGCGTGCAGGCGGTGGACCTGTCGGCGCTCGTGTTCAAGGTGCTGCGCGCGAGCGACGACGAGGTCGCGGCACACGAAGTCGTGATGAAGGCGATCGAGAAAGAGACAAAAAAGCCACCCATCTGGACACAGGTGTTGCCAAATCCGGAAAGCCAGCTATAATGCATGGCTCTCTCCCGGGCGGTTAACTCAGCGGTAGAGTGCCACCTTCACACGGTGGAAGCCACTGGTTCGATCCCAGTACCGCCCACCAGATTCCACGTTCAACGCCCCGCTCGATGCGGGGCGTTGTCGTTTCTGGCTTCCGGTTGCATACGCCCGTTGGTGGACGTTGCCGACCACCGACTGTTTCAGTCGCGTCATGCATGCGCGGCCGTCCGGATGCGGATGGATACAATCTCAGCGAGGCAAGTGTGTCCCCGAGGAGAAAACCATGTTCGAAGGCCGGGCGCTGAAGCTCGCAGTCGTGGAAGAGGGCTTCGTCGAGTTGCGTTTCGATCGGCAGGCCGAGTCGGTCAACAAGTTCGATGCGCTCACGCTCGGCGATTTCAAGGCCGCGCTGGATGAACTGGCCGCCTTCGCTGGGCTGCGCGGTGTACTCGTGACGAGCGCCAAGGACGTGTTCATCGCCGGTGCCGACATCTTCGAGTTTCTGCCGGTGTTCGCGCGGCCCGAGGCAGAGATCGCCGCCTGGATCGGCGCGTCCTGCGCCATCTTCAATGCCTTCTCCGATCTGCCGGTGCCGATCGTCACCGCGATCAACGGCTTCGCGCTCGGCGGCGGGCTCGAGATGGCGCTTGCGAGCGATTTCCGCGTGATCGCCGAGACGGCGCAGATCGGCCTGCCCGAGACCACACTCGGCATCATTCCGGGCTTTGGCGGTACGGCGCGGCTGCCGCGTCTGGCGGGGGCCGCGGTCGCTCTCGACTGGATCAGGTCCGGCGCGCCGCGCAAGGCGGCGACCGCCTACGAGGCCGGCGTGGTGGACAAGGTCGTGCCGCCGGCCGCGCTGCGCGACGAGGCGCTCGCCCTGCTCAAGGCCGCGGCAGCCGGCGAACTCGACTGGCGCGGCCGCCGCGCGACGGCGCATGCCGGTTTCGCGCTCGATGCCGACCTCGTCGCTCGTGCGCGTGCGGCACAGGCTGCAAACGCGTCGCTCGCGCCCGCGGCCTCGGTCGCGATCGAGCTGCTAGTCGAGACCGCCGGCCTCGGCCGCGATGCTGCCATCGAGCGTGAGAACCACGCCTTCGCGCGCGTCGCCCGCACGCCGGCGGCGGCGGCGCTGGTCGGCGTCTTCCTCGGCGATCAGGCCTTGCGCAAGAAGGCGCGTGCACTGGCCAAGGCCGGCAAGCCCGTACGCCGGGTCGCAGTGATGGGTTCGGGCGTGATGGGCGGCGGCATCGCCTTCGCGAATGCGCAGCGCGGCTTTCCGGTCGTGATGCAGGACATTGCCCAGAGCAAGCTCGACCAGGGGCTGCGCGAGGTCGATCGACTGCTCGCGCGGCAGGTCGCCGGCGGCAAGCTGGGCGACGACAAGGCCGTGGCGGTGCGCGCCGCGATCGAGCCGACGCTCGACCCCGGCAAGGTGGCCGATGCCGACATCCTGATCGAGGCGGTGAATGAGGATCTCGGCATCAAGCACCGACTGCTCATGGATATCGAGCCGCGCGTCGCGCCCGAGGCGGTGCTTGCGTCCAACACCGCGACGCTCACGATCGCCGAGCTGTCGGTGCCGCTCGCGCGGCCCGAGAACTTCGTCGGCATGCACTTCTTCAATCCCGCGCCGGCCACGCCGCTGGTCGAGGTGGTGCGCGGGCCGCGTACCAGCGCCGAGGCGGTCGGCACGGCGGTTGGCCACGCGCTCGCGCTCGGCAAGCTGCCGGTGCTCGTGTACGACGGCCCGGGCTTTCTCATCAACCGGCTGCTGACCGTGCATCTGCTCGCGTTCGCGCGGCTGCTGCGCGATGGCGTCGAGGTCGCGCGCATCGACCGCGTGCTCGAAGCCTGGGGCTGGCCGGCTGGCCCGGGCGCGCTCAGCGACAGCCTTGGCATCGATCTCGTCCACCACATCGTCGATACCGTTGCCCACGCCTTCGGCAACCGGCTGCTGGTCGAGGAGCCGCACGCCTTCGCCGTGCTCGACGCCGCCCACCGCCTCGGCCGCAAGACCGGCCTCGGCTTCTGGCGTCACGAGGCCGACGAAACCGGCCGCGAACGTCGTCTGCCGGCCGACGACATTGCCGTCGCGCTCGCGCCGGCCGTGTCGGGCTCGCCCATCGTCATCACCGACGAGCAGATCGCCGAACGCATGATCCTGCCGGTCGTGCTCGAAGCCGCCCGCGCGCTCGACGAGGGCGTGGTCGAGACCGCCGCCGAACTCGACATGGCGGTACTGCTCGCGCTCGGCTTTCCCCGCTTTCGCGGCGGGCCGCTGCGGTATGCCGACTCGCGCGGTGCGACGGCCATCGTGGAGAGCGCCGATCGCCATGCCGGTCTTGGCGGCATGTACCAGCCCGGTGCGCGGTTGCGCGAGATGGCCGCGAGCGGCGCGGTCTTTTTCCCCGTCTGAGCGGGCTGCAGCGATACCCCCTCGTATTGCAAGCGCTTTCGTGGTGCCGCGACGCCCCGGGCAGAAACCCGGGGCGTTTGTTTTTGTGCGTCACCGCCCGAAGGCGGTGCCTTGTCGCGTGAACGGGGCAAATCTGTCGTCTGCGGACAAGGGTTTTTGTATCCAATCAGGTGGGCGGATCGAACGCGATCCGTGGCATGGAACCTGCGAACGGGAAGCCGGGCTTCACGCCTCATATCCACAGAGAGGAACCGTTCATGGATCGTCGGGAGTTTGTAAAGACCGCAGCCGCCGGCAGCGTTCTTACCTGCAGCAGCATCTCCACCGCTTTCAGCCAGTCGAAGGAGCCGATCAAGGTCGGCGTCCTGCACAGCCTGTCGGGCACCATGGCCATCTCCGAGACGACGCTCAAGGACTGCGCCCTGATGACCTTCGACGAAATCAATGCGAAGGGCGGCGTCATGGGCCGTCCGATCCAGCCCGTCGTCGTCGATCCCGCGTCGGACTGGCCGCTGTTTGCCGAGAAGGCCAAGCAGCTCATCTCCCAGGACAAGGTCTCGGTCGTGTTCGGCTGCTGGACTTCGGTGTCGCGCAAGTCGGTCCTGCCGGTGTTCAAGGAACTGAACAGCCTGCTGTTCTACCCGGTGCAGTACGAAGGCGAAGAACTCGAAAAGAACGTGTTCTACACGGGCGCCGCGCCCAACCAGCAGGCCATCCCGGCGGTCGAGTACCTGATGAGCAAGGAAGGCGGCGGCGCCAAGCGCTTCGTCCTGCTCGGTACCGACTATGTGTATCCGCGCACGACCAACAAGATCCTGCGCGCCTTCCTCAAGAGCAAGGGCGTCGACGAGAAGGACATCGACGAGAAGTACACGCCGTTCGGCCACAGCGACTACCAGACCATCGTCGCCGACATCAAGAAGTTCGCCGCTGGCGGCAAGACCTGCGTGATCTCGACCATCAACGGCGACTCCAACGTCCCGTTCTACAAGGAACTCGGCAACGCCGGCCTCAAGGCCAAGGACGTGCCGGTCGTCGCCTTCTCGGTCGGTGAGGAAGAACTGCGCGGCGTCGACACCAAGCCGCTCGTGGGCCATCTGGCCGCCTGGAACTACTTCCAGTCGATCAAGAACCCGACGAACGAAGAGTTCATCAAGAAGTGGAAGGCCTACGCCAAGGCGAAGAACCTCGCCAACGCCGACAAGGCCGTCACCAACGACCCGATGGAAGCCACCTACATCGGCATCAACATGTGGAAGCAGGCCGTCGAACAGGCCAAGACCACCGATGTCGAGAAGGTCATCGCCGCCGTCGCGGGCCAGAAGTTCAAGGCGCCGTCGGGCTTCGAAGTGATGATGGACAAGACCAATCACCACCTGCACAAGCCGGTGTACATCGGTGAGATCAAGGCCGACGGCCAGTTCAACATCGTCTGGAAGACGAAGGAACCGATCCGCGCCCAGCCGTGGAGCCCGTTCATTCCGGGCAACGAGAGCAAGCAGAACATCTGATGCCTGCTCGCCGTGCCCGGCTCCGGGCGCGGCACGAGGCGCGCGGCGGCGGTCGTTCTCCGGCGACCCGCCCGCCGCGCCGCCCGGTCCGACATCCGCACCGGACCTTCGCAGTCCCGGCCATCCGCCGGGCAGCCTCTCGGTCCTGGCCGCAACGACGCGGCGCGATCCAGCTCAGGCCCAGGCTGCCTTCCGTCCTCCCGCCCGCACGAGACGCCCACCGCGATGCTCCGCCGACTCCTACTCCTCGCCACGCTGCTGCTCGTCACGCTCGGCAGCGCGCGCGCCGCGCCCGACGCGGCACTCGTCCTCAAACTCGCCGATGAAGACAGCGACGCCCGCGTCGAAGCCATCGGCAAGCTCGCCGAGGCGGGCGATCCGCGCACCGTCGCGATCTTCGAGGCGCTCGCCAATGACGCGCTCTATTCGGTGACCGATGCCGACGGCAAGGTCGTGCGGCTGCTCGTCAGCGCCGACGACAAGTACACCGACGCCGTCACCGGCGAGGTCGTCAGCCCGGTGCCCGACAACGCCGAGGGCCTGAGCATCAACAACCGCCTGCGCGGCGAACTCGACGCCGGCCTCGCGCTGCTCAGGCTCGGCTCCGCCGACCGCGCCACCCGCGTCGCGGCCGCCCGCGCGCTCCAGGGCAGCGAGAACCTCGCGATCCTCCCGGCGCTGCAGAAGGCCGCTGAGACCGAGAAGGACGAGGAGATCAAGGCGCTGCTCGTCACCGCCGAGGCGGCGCTCGAAATCAAGAGCGACGACCCGGCCGTGCGCGCTGCCGCCGCGAAGAAGCTCGCCGCCGGCGACAGCACCGAAATCCGCCAGCTGCTCGCCGGCCTGCTCGAAAAGAGCGGCGACAGCTATGCCGAGCCCGACGCCACGGTGCGCGCCGCCGCCCAGGCCGCGCTCGACGACATCAACGGCCGGCTCAAGAAGTACGAGATGCTGGCCAACCTGTTCTCGGGCATCTCGCTCGGCAGCATCCTGCTGCTCGCGGCGCTCGGCCTCGCGATCACCTACGGCCTGATGGGCATCATCAACATGGCCCACGGCGAGCTGCTGATGATCGGCGCCTACAGCACCTACGTGGTGCAGGGGCTGTTCCGCAAGTACGCGCCGGGCGCCTTCGACTGGTATGTGGTCGCGGCGCTGCCGGTGGCCTTTCTCGTGACGGCGGCGGTCGGCATGGTGCTGGAGCGCACGATCATCCGCTGGCTCTACGGCCGTCCGCTCGAGACGCTGCTCACCACCTGGGGCATCAGCCTGCTGCTGATCCAGGCCTGCCGCACGATCTTCGGCGCGCAGAACGTCGAGGTGGAGAACCCGAGCTGGATGTCGGGCGGCATCGCGCTGGCGGGCGGCATCGTGATCCCGTTCAACCGGATCATCATCGTGCTGTTCTCGTTCGCGGTGCTGTTCGCGGTGTACCTGCTGATCGCGCGCACGCGGCTCGGCCTGTTCGTGCGGGCGGTGACGCAGAACCGCAAGATGGCGAGCTGCTGCGGCGTGCCGACGCATCGCATCGACATGCTCACCTTCGGTCTCGGCGCGGGCGTGGCCGGCCTCGGCGGCGTGGCGCTCTCGCAGATCGGCAACGTCGGGCCGGACCTCGGCCGCAGCTACATCGTCGATTCGTTCATGGTCGTGGTGTTCGGCGGAGTGGGCCAGCTGGCCGGGACCGTGATCGCGGCGCTGGGCCTCGGCTCGCTGTCGAAGTTCCTCGAGCCGTGGTCGGGCGCCGTGCTGGCCAAGATCATGGTCCTGGTCTTCATCATCCTTTTCATCCAGAAGCGCCCGCAGGGACTGTTCGCGGTCAAGGGCAGGAGCGTCGAAGCATGATTGCGCGTCTGTTTTCCCCGCGGGTGTGGCTATCCATCCTCGCGGTCGCGGCCCTCGTGGTCGTGGTGCTGCCGGTACTGCATCTCGCGGTGCCCGAGGGCAATCCGCTGCATGTGTCGGCCTTCGTCATCTCGGTGCTGGGCAAGTTCATGTGCTACGCCGTGGTGGCGCTGGCGATGGACCTGATCTGGGGCTACACCGGCATCCTGTCGCTCGGGCAGGGCGTGTTCTTCGCGCTCGGCGGCTATGCCTTCGGCATGTACCTGATGCGCGAGATCGGCCATGACGGCGTGTACCAGAGCGATCTGCCCGACTTCATGGTCTTTCTGGACTGGAAGGAATTCCCCTGGTACTGGGCGATGACCGACCACTTCTGGTGGGCGGCGCTGATGGTGCTGCTGGTGCCGGGCGTGCTGGCCTTCGTGTTCGGCTACTTCGCCTTCCGCTCGCGCATCAAGGGCGTGTACTTCTCGATCATCACGCAGGCGGTGACGCTGGCCGCGATGCTCGCCTTCTTCCGCAACGACATGGGCTTCGGCGGCAACAACGGCTTCACCGACTTCAAGCGCGTGCTCGGCTTCTCGCTCACCGATCCGGCCACCAAGGTGACGCTGTTCGTGCTGACGGGGCTGTACCTGCTGGCGGCGCTGGTGGCCTGCCGCTTCATCGTGATGAGCAAGCTCGGCCGGGTGTTGACCGCGGTGCGCGACGGCGAGTCGCGGCTGCTCTTCCTCGGCTACAACACGCTGTGGTTCAAGCTGTTCGTGTGGACCGTGGCGGCGGTGCTGTCGGCGATTGCCGGCGCGCTGTACGTGCCGCAGGTGGGCATCATCAACCCGAGCGAGATGTCGCCGGCCAACTCGATCGAGGTCGCGATCTGGGTCGCGGTGGGCGGACGCGGCACGCTGTTCGGCGCCATCCTCGGCGCCTTCGTGGTCAACCTAGCCAAGAGCTACTTCACCGTGGCCTTTCCGGAGTTCTGGCTCTACTTCCTGGGGCTGCTGTTCATCGTCGTGACGCTGCTGCTGCCGCAGGGGCTGCTGGGCCTGTTCGCCGACATCGGCAAGCGCCTGGGCGGCAAGAAGGCCGCGCCCGCCGCCGAGGAGGTGAGCGCATGAACGGACGTTTCCTGAGCGGGCTCGCGATGCCCGCCGCCATCACGCACACGATGCAAAGCGAAAACAGCGCTCCCATCCACGCCGGCACCGGCCCCGCAGGCGCCGGCGCGAGCTACGGCCACGTGGTCGATCGCAGCAAGGTAGATACCTCGCACGGCCCGATCCTCTACCTGGAAGACATCTGCGTGAGCTTCGACGGCTTCAAGGCGATCAACAACCTGAACATGACGATCGAGCGCGGCGAGCTGCGCTGCATCATCGGGCCGAACGGCGCGGGCAAGACGACGATGATGGACGTCATCACCGGCAAGACTCGGCCCGACAGTGGCAAGGCCTTCTTCGGCCAAGTGCATGACCTGACGCGGCTGGTCGAGACCGAGATCGCGCATCTGGGCATCGGCCGCAAGTTCCAGAAGCCGACGGTGTTCGAGCAGCACACGGTGTTCGAGAACCTCGAACTCGCGCTCAAGACCGACAAGTCGGTCAAGCCGACGCTGTTCTTCCGCCTCACAGGCGAGCAGCGCGACCACATCGCCCAGGTGCTGCGCACCATCAAGCTCGAAGGCAGCGAGCATCGTCTCGCGGGCAACCTGTCGCACGGCCAGAAGCAATGGCTGGAGATCGGCATGCTGCTGATGCAGGAGCCGGAGCTGATCCTGCTCGACGAGCCGGTGGCGGGCATGACCGACGCCGAGACCGAGCGCACCGCCGAGCTGATCCTGGAGCTGGAAGGCAAGCACTCGATCATGGTCGTCGAGCACGACATGGACTTCATCGGGACGATCGCGCGCAAGGTGACCTGCCTGTGCGACGGCTCGGTGCTGGCCGAGGGCTCGATGGAGGCGGTGCAGAACGACGAGAAGGTCATCGAGGTCTATCTCGGTCGCTGACATGGTCGAGACTCCGACGCTGCTGGTCTTCATCGCCACCTCGCTCGCGCTGGCCGCGACGCCGGGGCCGACGATGCTGCTCGCGCTCACCAACGGTATCGCGGGCGGGCTGCGGCGCGCGGCCTGGGGCATCGCCGGCGCGACGCTGGCGAGCCTGCTGCTGATTGGGGCGGTGGCGCTCGGGTTGGGCACGCTGCTGGCGGCATCGCAGACGGTGTTCGAGGTGCTGCGGGTGGCGGGCGTGGGCTATCTGGTCTGGCTTGGCGTGAAGCTGTGGCGGGATCGGCCGGTAGGGCTCGCGGAGCAGACGGCAGAAGCGTTGAAGCGGCATTCCGGAGGCGGGTTTGCGGCGGACGACGCAGGCGCAAAGACTCTGGCGGCTTCGGCTTCGGCTTCGGCTTCGGCTTCGGCTTCGGCTTCGGCTTCGGCTTCGGCTTCGGCTTCGGCCTCCGTCTGGCCCGAGTGCCGCCGCGCCTTCGTCCGCAGCGCGACCGTCCAGCTGTTCAACCCCAAGGCGCTGCTGTTCTTCTCGGCCTTCCTGCCGCAGTTCGTTGACGCGGCGCGGCCGCAGGCGGCCCAGTATGCCGAGCTGGCCCTCGTGTTCACCGGTCTCGACCTGTGCGTGATGCTGGCCTACGCGTCCGCCGGTATGCAGGCGGTGCGCCTGCTGACGGCGCGCGGGCTGCGCGCCATCAACCGCGGCTGCGCGGCTTTCATGTTCATCCTTGCCGCCGCGCTCGCGCTGTTCCGGCGCGGCCCGGCCTGACTGACTCTTCACTAGCGCCATGCTGAGACTCGAAAACGTCAACCAGTACTACAGCGGCAGCCACATCCTGCGCGATGTGAGCCTCGACGTGCCCGCGGGCGCCTGCACCGTCCTGCTCGGCCGCAACGGCGTGGGCAAGACCACGACGCTGCGCTCGATGATGGGCCTCGTGCCGATCCGCTCCGGCCGCATCACCTTCGAGGGCAAGGACATCTCCGCGCTCGCGCCCTATGAGCGCGCGGCGCTCGGCATCGGCTACGTGCCGCAGGGGCGCGAGATCTTCAACCGGCTGACGGTGGAGGAGAACCTGCTCATGGGCCTCGCGCCGCTGTCGGGCGCGGCGGGGCGCAAGATTCCGGAGCGCATCTTCGAGATGTTTCCGGTGCTGAAGCAGATGCTGCACCGGCGCGGCGGCGACCTGTCGGGTGGCCAGCAGCAGCAGCTCGCGATCGGCCGGGCGCTTGCCGCCGGCCCGAAGATGCTCATCCTCGACGAGCCGACCGAAGGCATCCAGCCGTCGATCATCAAGCAGATCGGCACCGTCATCCGCCAGCTGGTGGAGGAGGGGCGCATGGCGATCCTGCTGGTCGAGCAGTACTACGACTTCGCCGAATCGCTCGCCGACCACTACGCCGTGATGTCGCGCGGCCAGGTCACGCACATGGGGCCGGGCAGCGAGATGGCCGAGAAGGGTGTGCGCGATCTGATCGCGATCTGATGGGCGCGGTGGTGAAGGCAGGCGCCGCCGTCGGCGCGGGCGGGCAGGCGGCACAGCCGGCCGAAGCGCGGGGCTGGCGTGCGCGGCTCGATCTGCGCTTCCGGCCGTCGTCGGCTACGAGCGGGCCGCGCACGCTGCTGGAGCGCAGTCACGAAGGGCCGCTGCGGGTGCAGAAGGCGCTCTATCCCGAGGGCGACGAGGTCTGCCATGTGCTGGTCGTGCATCCGCCGGGCGGCATCGCGGGCGGCGATCAGCTGTCGATCTCGGCCACGGTGGAGGCGGGTGCGCATGCGCTCGTGACGACGCCGGGCGCGGGCAAGTGGTATCGCGCCAACGGCCGCGACGCGGGCCAGCATGTGCGGCTGCGTGTGGCGGGCGATCTCGAATGGCTGCCGCAGGAGGCGATCGTCTATGACGCGGCGCGCGTGCGTTCGTCGCTGCGCATCGATATGGCGCCGGGCGCGCGCTGCCTGGGCTGGGACATCGTCGCGCTCGGGCGGCTCGCGGCTGGCGAGCGCTTCGCGGCGGGGCGCTTCGGTCAGACGATCGAGCTGTGGCGTGACGGCCGACCGGAGTGGATCGAGCTGACGCGCATCGATGGCGATGACGAGTTGCTGCGCTCGCCTCTCGGTCTGGGCGGGGGGCATGTGTTCGGCTGTTTCTGGGCCTGTGGCGAACACTGGAGCGATGCCGCGCTCGATGACCTGCGAGCGCGGCTCGCGGGCCGCGCGAGCGTGGATGCCGGAGGGCTGCCGGCGCTTGATCCGACCGGAGAAGGGCATGGGGCTGCCGGCATCGCCTGCGCGCTCACGCGGCTGGCGCCCGATCTGCTGGTTGGTCGCGTCACCGGACACCGCACCGAGACCGTGAGGGCGCAGCTCGAGGCGCTCTGGCTCGCGGTGCGCGAACCGGTGCTGGGACGGTTGCCGCGCCGGCCGCGCATCTGGGCGACCTGAGCCGGTGCGGCTGTGGTTTCCTGCGCCAGCCGCCAGCCGCCAGCCGCCAGCCGCCAGCCGCCAGCCGCCAGCCGCCAGCCGCCAGCCGCCAGCCGCCAAGCCGCCAGCCGTACCGAAAGCGACTGGCGCCGTCGCGCTCGCCTTGTCAGCTCTTGCTTGTGTTGCGTGCTGGCGCGCAACGCATTGCAACGTCGGCGGTGCCAAGGCGTCGCGGCCTTCAGTCTGGGCCGACGCTCACTTCACCGGAGAAGCCGATGGTTGCGAATGCACGGGGTGGCATGGCCGCCTGGGAAAACTGGTTCAAGGCCTGCGAGATCGGATGGTCGGCGCCGCTCGTGGTTTCGATGCGGCTTGCAGGCATCGCGGCGGCCGGTGCCAACCCGGATGCGCGGGACCGGGCCGAGAACTTCCGCATGGGGCACGAGAAGCTGCTGGCCTTCAATGAGTCCTGGATGGGCATCGGGATGCGCTTGCAGCGCATGCAGATCGATTTCGCGCTGAATTGCTGGCGCGCCGCGCTGGAGAGCTGGTCGCGGCCCGACTGGACGGTGTTGCCGGCCACCAGCCTGCGCATGCCTGACTTCTCACCCGTGATGCGCGCCGCGCTGGACCCGGTGCATCGGCGCGTGACTGGCAATGTGCGGCGACTGACGGCACGCAAGCCCTGACGCTGCCGCCGCGCGCGTCGCAAGCCGAAGATCGAGGCCCGACGCGCGCGCGGAAGCGGACGACGGTGACGCAAGTTCCGATCAAGCGAACTTGCCATGCAGGAACCAGTGTTCGTCGCCACCGGGCTTGCGCTCGCGGAACAGCCAGAGCAGCTCGGCATCATGATTCTCGGCGATGAAGTAGTCGCGCACAGCCGGTGCTGGGGGTTCGGTGTCATTCCACCAGCCACTTTCGACGCGCTCGGGCCCAGCCAGCAGGCGCAGATCGCCGTGATGCCAGGGGCGCTGGTTGCGTATGCGCAGTTGCACCGGCCGGCTGAGCAGCCAGGCTGGGCGCGGCAGGGTCTGCCGATCGTGCTCGACATGGCCGATGCGGGTCTGGCGTCGGGGATCGACTCGGCGTGGCGGGATGGCGCCAAACGGCTGAAGTACCTGGGCGGCTTCGGGCCGATGGTCATCGCGCAATGCGATGGTGCGGACCGCATGCGGGCCGAGCCGAGCCGCGACGCGTTCAGCGAAGCGGGCGATGGCCTGATCGTCGCTTGCGCGGCTGCGAAACAGCTCCCCGGAAGCGCCGTCGGCAATCTCGACCTCGGTGGCTTCGAGCCGGATGTCGAGCACCGGCGCGGGCAGCACGGTACGCGCGAGATGCTCACGCAGCAGCAGCGCCAGGTGCTCTAGATCGCGTGTGGGCTCGGACAGACGGATGTAGAGGCTCGAGTGCCGCGGGCCGTTGTCCCGATGCCGTTCGTGATCGAAATGCAGGGCAATGGCTCGCGTGGTGGCTTGGCGCGCGCCGAGCCAGCCGACTAGTTGCACGAGCAGGCGTCGCCCGCCGAACAGCAGCGCCTCGGCATGGTCGACGCGGGCCATCAGTTCGAGTCGGGCCTCGAAGCGCTCGGGCGGCGACCAGAAATCGCGCGGATCGGGCGCGAGGCCATAGGCGCGATCGACCTCGTCGAGCAGGCCGGCGCCGAAGCGGGCGATCAACTCTTCGCGCGGGAAGTGCCGCAACGCGCCGAGCCGACCACAGCCGATGCCGACCAGCACGTCGGCGCAGGGATAGGCGGTGTCAAGCAGCGGCGTGGGCAGGGAGTCGAGGGCGTGCAACGGGTCATCGGCGGACCCACTCCCGTCGTGAGCGGACGCCTCGACATGTTCGAGCAGATGCCGCAGCGCGTGTTCCGACTGCATGCCGTGCTGGGCGAGCAACCACGCTCCAGTAGCGGTGGTGAAGGCCGCGAGATCGACGCTCAGCCCGAGCTCGCTCACGGTGAAGCGGATCGCATGCAGCAGCGCATGGAAGCCGCCAAAAAGCTTCAGGCTGCCGCCAGCCTCCAGCAGCAGGCCGCGCGTGCCGCTGGCGCTACGCACGAAGGCGATTGCTGGTGTGAAGCGGGCCAGCGCCAGCGCAACTTCGTCCAGCGCGGCGGCTTGCTCGGGGTCGTCAGGGTCGGCCATGCGCAGGCCCGGACAGATCTCGATGGCGAGGCTGCGCTTCTGGCCGACACGCACGCCCCGAACTTCGGCTGCGGGATTGCACAGCGTGACGCGGTGCTTGCGCACGATGGCGCGTGGTCCGACCGGCTCGGCGTCGTTGCGCCAGCGGGCTTCAAGCGGCAACTGCGTAAAGGCGAGGGCGATCCACAACATGGGCAGGCCTGCGAGGAATGGACTGCGAGGATTCGGACAGTTCGATTTCGGGCGACAGCCCGTCAAGCGACTGTGGCTTTGCGTGCGACACGGCCGGCGCCAGCAGAGGCGGCAGCTCCAGGTGGAGTGGGAAATCTAGGGGCGGGCCGCGCCGCTTGAAGATGTCGACCTCGATGCGATGCGGATTGATGCCCGTCGGCGCATCGACCGCGCTGCTGCGCACTGCCCGGCAGGCCAGCCGTAGCGGCGAGGGCGAAGACTCGATCTGCGCTGTCGGCGGCCGCATGACGAAGCACAAGCCCTCGCTGCCCTGGGCTGCGAGCTGAAGCTTGCGCAACTGGTCTGGCCAGGCATCAGGCAGCCAGGCGAGCAGCGCACCGAAGCCCGGGCAGCGCAAGGCTTGCTCGACAGCCCAGAGCCGGTCGGCCGCATGCTGGGTGTCGATCACGAGCAGGCGGTCGAGCTTCAGGCCAAGCTGCTCCAGCGCAGGGCCGTAAGGCTCCGGTCTGCTGTCGTCGTGCGAGGAGGGCGCCACCAACACCATCCAGCGATCCTCGGCGGCGAGGTGCCTGAGTGCGGGGGCCAGCAGGCGCATTTCACCGATGCCGGCGCGCGGGATGAGCAGTTCGGTCAGCGCGCCGACAGGCCAGCCGCCTCCCGGCAGTTCGCGGTTGAGCCGACGAAAGCCGGTGGCGATCGCGGGCTGGTCGTCGGCAGCCAGATGGTCGCCTTGCCAGAGTACGCGGCGCAGTGCCGCCCCGACCCGCTGCCCGGAGGCGCGGATTGCTTGCAGGAACATGGCGCCCCCTGTGTCAGTGCACGCCGACTCGGATCAGCCCGACCGCCAGCCCTTCAATGGCGAAGCTCTCGTCATCAGCGTTGACCTGGATGGGTTGGTAATCGGGATTCTCGGGCAGGAGTTCGATCGTGTTGCCACGCTTGCCGTAGCGCTTGACCGTGACTTCATCCGCCAGTCGCGCAACGACGATCTGGCCGATGCGCGCTTCGCTTGCACGCTGCACCGCCAGCAGATCGCCGTCGAGGATGCCGGCGTCACGCATGCTCATGCCGCGCACCTTGAGCAGGTAGTCAGGCTTGGCGGTGAAGAGCGCCGGGTCGCACGCATAGGAAGCCTGTATGTGTTCGGCCGCCAAAATGGGGCTGCCGGCCGCGACACGACCGATGAGCGGAAGGTTGAGGCCACGAGAGGTTTTGCCGTCGAAAGCAGCGTCATCCGACTCCATCGCCACCAGCACGCGAATCCCGCGTGACGCGCCGGGCAGCAACTCGATGGCGCCCTTCTTTGCCAGCGCCTGGAGATGATCCTCGGCCGCATTGACCGAACGGAAGCCCAGCAGGGCTGCGATCTCGGCGCGCGTGGGTGGGAAGCCCGAATCGCGGATGTGACTGCCGATCAGGTCAAAGACCTGGCGCTGGCGTTCGGTCAGGCGCGCCAGGATGGGAGATGACGGCGGAACGGGCTTGGCCATGGAAACCACCTTCTGTGTTCTTGTTCGGACAACTCGCGGCAAGGCGAGCTCATGCTATAGCTGTATGCATGATCGGTATCTGTAGTTTTGTACAGTATCGGTGTCTTGGCAAGTGCACGGTGCTCCATCGATCGGAAAGGCCTTTTCGACCTTCGGCTAGAATGCAATCCATCCGTAACGTCGACGCCCAAGCTGCGCGGATGGCGAAATTGGTAGACGCACGAGGTTTAGGTCCTCGCGGTGGAAACACTGTGCAGGTTCGAGTCCTGTTCCGCGCACCAGCTCCCGTCGATGGATGCATTCGATTCCGTTATCGCGATGAATGCATCGGTCCGGAACTCATATCCAAGGATCGGTAGTCTCCAACATGCAAATCGAACAAGTCAGCGCGCTCGAGCGTCGCGTCCAGATCAGCGTTCCTCTCGCCGAAATCGCGAAGGAAGTCGAATCACGTCTCAAGCGTCTGTCGCGCTCGGTGAAGATGCAGGGCTTCCGTCCGGGCAAGGTCCCGCTCAAGCTCGTCGCGCAGAACTACGGCTTCCAGGTCCAGAACGAAGTCGTCAGCGAGCGAATCAACGACGCCATGAACAAGGTGATCAGCGATGCGCAATTGCGTGTTGCCGGCCAGCCGCGCGTCGAGCCCAAGGCTGCGGAAGAAGGCGTTGCTCCCAGCGACAACGCCGAGTTCGTCGCCACCTTCGAAGTCTTCCCGGAAATCACTTTTGGTGACTGGAAGGCCGCCGATGTCGAGCGCGTCGATTCGCCGGTCACCGACACCGAGATCGACAAGACCATCGAGATACTGCGCAAGCAGCGTCAGAGTTGGGCGGATGTCGATCGCGAGGTTCAGGACGGCGATCGCGTGACCTGCGATTTCGTCGGCCGCATCGACGGCGTCGAATTCGACGGCGGCAAGGCCCAGGACTTCGTCTTCGTGCTTGGCGCCAAGCAGATGCTCCCGGAATTCGAGCAAGGTGCCCTTGGCCTCAAGGTCGGTGAGTCGCGCACCTTCCCGTTGAGCTTCCCTGAGGATTACCACGGCAAGGAAGTTGCTGGTAAGACTGCGGAGTTTGAAATTACGGTCAAATCGGTGTCGGGTCCCGTACTGCCCGAAGTCGATGCCGAATTCGCGAAGCAGCTGGGAATCGAGGATGGCGATCTTGCAAAGATGCGCGAAGACGTGCGTACGAATCTGGAGCGCGAAGTGCGCAATCGTACAAAGTCGCGTACCAAGGACAGCGTGATGAACGCGCTGCTCAAGGTTGCTGAATTCGAAGTGCCGAAGGCCCTGATCGAACAGGATATCGAGCGTCTCCGTGAAATGGCGCGCAATGACCTGAAGCAGCGTGGCATGAATGTGGATGACAGCCTGCCGTTCCCGGCTGAGCTGTTCCAGGCCCAAGCCGAACGGCGAGTACGTCTTGGCTTGGCAATTGGTGAACTCGTTAACCGCAACGGCTTGAATGCCAGCCAGGACCAGGTTCGTGCTCATATTGAGGACTTCGCCAAGAGCTACGAAGATCCGGCCTCGGTCATGGCTTGGTATTTTGCCGATCGCAAACGTCTGGCTGATGTTGAAGCCGTGGTGCTTGAAGATAACGTCGTGAATTGGGTACTCAGCCAGGCGAATGTCGTCGAAACGGCGGTATCTTTTGATGAGCTGATGAACGCAGCGAGCTGATTGCGTTTCCAGCAAGGTGAAACTCTGATCTTTCAACCAAAACGAGGGCAGCATGAACATCGATCCACGTGATCCCCAAGCACTCGGCATGGTGCCGATCGTTGTCGAGCAGTCCGGTCGTGGTGAACGTGCCTACGACATTTATTCCCGTCTCTTGCGGGAACGGATCATTTTTCTCGTTGGCCCGGTGAATGATCAGAGCGCGAACCTTGTAGTCGCACAGATGCTTTTCCTGGAGTCAGAGAATCCCGACAAGGACATTTATCTGTACATCAATTCGCCTGGCGGTTCTGTTTATGCCGGCCTGGCGATTTATGACACCATGCAATTCATCAAGCCTGACGTTTGCACTCTTTGTACGGGTCTTGCTGCGAGCATGGGGGCTTTCCTGCTGACTGCAGGCGCGAAAGGCAAACGCATGGCGCTGCCGAATTCGCGCATCATGATTCACCAGCCTTTGGGTGGCGCACAGGGGCAGGCATCCGATATCGAGATCCAGGCTCGTGAAATTCTTTACTTGCGCGAGCGGCTCAATTCGATTCTTTCCGATCGGACTGGCCAGAGCATGGAGCGCATTGCGCGCGATACGGATCGCGATAATTTTCTGTCGGCAGAAGGTGCTGTCGAATACGGCTTGATTGACAAGGTCATGACCAAGCGCGATTAAGCGCTAGTCGACGACACAGCTTCTCAGGGGTGGCAAATGACAGACAAGAAGGGCTCGTCGAGCGAGAAACTGCTGTACTGCTCGTTTTGCGGAAAAAGTCAGCACGAAGTCAAGAAGCTCATCGCGGGCCCTTCTGTCTTCATTTGCGATGAGTGCATCGAGTTGTGCAATGACATTATTCGGGAGGAAATCGCCCAAGATACGCCTGTTGTGAAGGGTGATCTTCCGACTCCGAAAGAGATTTGCCAGATTCTTGATCAGTACGTAATTGGTCAGGAGACTGCAAAAAAGATTCTTGCAGTGGCTGTTTACAATCACTACAAGCGTCTGAAGCACATGGGGGCAAAAGACGAAATCGAACTGGCGAAGTCCAACATTCTCCTGGTTGGTCCGACCGGTTCGGGTAAGACGTTATTGGCGCAGACGCTGGCTCGTTTGCTCAATGTGCCTTTCGTGATTGCTGACGCCACCACGCTTACTGAAGCTGGATATGTTGGTGAGGACGTCGAAAACATCATTCAAAAGCTGCTGCAAAACTGTAATTACGAAGTTGATCGTGCGCAGCGAGGTATCGTCTATATTGATGAGATTGATAAGATTTCTCGGAAATCTGACAATCCATCAATTACGCGCGACGTTTCCGGCGAGGGTGTGCAACAAGCCCTGCTCAAGTTGATTGAAGGTACTGTTGCAAGCGTTCCCCCTCAGGGTGGAAGAAAGCATCCAAATCAGGACTTTGTTCAAATCGATACTACCAATATTCTCTTCATATGTGGTGGTGCGTTCGATGGCTTGGAAAAGGTAATTCGTAATCGTTCCGAGCGCAGTGGCATCGGATTTGGTGCGGCGGTTCGAAGCCAGTCGGAGACTGCCGTAGGAAAGTTGCTTCGTGATGTGGAGCCAGAGGATTTGATCAAGTTCGGGATAATTCCTGAGTTGATCGGGCGACTTCCTGTGATTGCAACGTTGGATGAGTTGAATGAAGAGGCTCTTGTCGAAATCCTGGTTGAGCCGAAAAATGCTTTGGTAAAGCAATATCAAAAGCTTTTCCAGATGGAAGGTGTAGACCTAGAGTTTCGGTCCGAAGCGCTCCGGGCAATTGCGAGGAAGGCTTTGGCACGGAAAACCGGCGCTCGAGGGTTGCGGTCCATTATTGAGCATGTTTTGCTCGACAGCATGTATGACCTGCCTGCTCTCAAGGACGTGCTGAAAGTGGTGGTCGACGAAAGTTGTATCGCTCATGCCGGTAAACCCTTGGTGATCTATTCAGAAACGCCAAAGGTTGCCGCATCTGACCAGTAGGGTTGTTTAACGTAGGAAGGCCGCCCATGGGCGGCCTTTTGCATCTTGAGGGTGGTCCGTCTGCTTTGCATCATTCAGGGGCTTGATTTCAGACGTGCGAACCCCATAGTCGAGTAATACAACCGCGACAACAGAGAAGGACTCATAGATGTCAACTCCCACTACGCTGCCCGGAGAAAGCATGCAACTTCCATTGTTGCCCCTGCGTGATGTCGTGGTTTTCCCTCACATGGTCATTCCGCTGTTTGTGGGGCGCCCAAAGTCTATCAAGGCTTTGGAAATGGCCATGGAGGCAGGGAAGAGCATTGTCCTCGTCGCCCAGAAAACGGCTTCGAAAGATGAACCGTCTGCCGAGGACATCTACGATATTGGATGCATTGCTAATATCTTGCAGATGCTGAAGTTGCCTGACGGAACTGTGAAAGTTCTGGTCGAAGGCGAGCAGCGAGCAAAGATTAATTCTGTTCAGGATCAGGAGACTTATCTTTCCTGCGAACTGAATCAAATCGCTCCGGACGTCAGCGGCGGGGCGGAGATTGAAGCCATGCGGCGTACGCTGCTTCAGCAGTTTGAGCAGTACGTCAAGTTGAACAAGAAGATTCCACAAGAAATCCTGGCGAGCCTCGGCGGAATAGAAGATTCCGGTCGCCTGGCGGATACCATTGCTGCTCATCTTTTGCTTCGCTTAGAGCAAAAGCAAAGTATTCTGGAAATGGCAGGAACCGTTCAGCGTCTGGAACATTTACTCACCCAGCTTGAAACCGAGCTCGATATTCTGCAGGTCGAGAAACGTATTCGCGGTCGTGTTAAGCGGCAAATGGAGAAGTCGCAGCGCGAGTACTATCTTAATGAGCAGGTCAAGGCCATTCAGAAAGAGTTGGGCGAAGGGGAGGACGGTGCTGATATCGAGGAGCTTGAAAAGAAGATCAAGGCTGCTCATATGCCCAAGGAAGCCCGGGCAAAAGTCGACGCGGAGCTGAAGAAGCTGAGGCTCATGTCTCCGATGTCGGCGGAGGCAACGGTAGTTCGCAATTACATTGATGTGCTGGTCAATCTTCCGTGGAAGAAAAAGAGCAAGGTCAATAATGATCTGGTGCACGCCCAAGAGGTGCTGGATTCCGATCACCATGGGCTTGAGAAAGTCAAGGAGCGGATCCTTGAATATCTCGCGGTTCAGCAGCGTGTCGATAAGGTCAAGGCACCGATTCTTTGTCTTGTTGGCCCTCCTGGGGTTGGTAAGACCTCTCTAGGGCAATCGATCGCGAAATCTACCAATCGCAAGTTTGTCAGAATGGCATTGGGTGGCGTACGTGATGAAGCAGAAATCCGCGGACATCGTAGGACTTACATCGGTTCAATGCCGGGTAAGATTCTGCAGAGCTTGACTAAGGTAGGGGTACGGAATCCGCTTTTTCTTCTTGACGAAGTCGACAAGATGGGCATGGATTTCAGGGGGGATCCGTCGTCAGCCTTGCTCGAAGTTCTGGATCCGGAGCAAAACCACACATTCGCCGATCATTACGTGGAGGTCGATTTTGATCTTTCTGACGTCATGTTCGTCGCGACTGCCAATTCTCTGAATCTGCCGCCGGCGCTCTTGGATCGCATGGAAATTATCCGTTTGTCAGGATATACGGAGGATGAGAAGGTAAATATCGCTGAGCGGTATCTGTTGCCTAAGCAGATGAAGAATAACGGCTTGAAGTCGGGCGAACTGGTTGTCGCCGAGGACGCTTTACGGGATGTGATTCGTTTCTATACCAGGGAGGCGGGTGTTCGTTCGCTGGAGCGTGAGGTCGGAAAGATTTGCCGGAAAGTCGTCAAGGCACTTCTTCTCAGGAAAGAAAAGACTGCGGATGCGGTTACTGTCACGTCCGATAATCTCAGTGTTTATCTTGGAGTGCGTCGTTTCAATTTCGGCGTTGCTGAAAGCGACAATCGTATCGGTCAAGTGACCGGGTTGGCGTGGACAGAGGTTGGCGGTGAATTGCTGACCATTGAAGCTGTCTCTGTGTCAGGCAAGGGGCGCACTACGACCACAGGCAAGCTCGGCGATGTGATGCAAGAGTCGATCAAGGCCGCTATGTCAGTCGTGCGTAAGCGAGCTAACAAGCTCGGCATTGCCCCCGATTTTTACGAGAAGTGCGATATCCACATTCACGTACCGGAAGGGGCGACGCCTAAGGATGGTCCCAGCGCAGGTATTGCAATGACCACGGCACTTGTATCTGTGTTGACCGAGATTCCGGTACGGGCGGATGTGGCCATGACGGGTGAGATCACTTTGCGTGGCGAGGTGTTGCCCATTGGTGGATTGAAGGAGAAATTGCTGGCTGCTTTGCGTGGAGGCATCAAGACTGTATTGATACCTGAAGAGAACGTAAAGGATCTGGCGGAAATACCGGACAACGTCAAAAGTAGCGTCGAGATTGTTCCGGTGCGCTGGATTGATAAGGTGCTTGAAATTGCCTTGGAGCGCCAACCTCAGCCGCTGCCAGAAGAGGCTACGCCCGTCGTGGTTGCGTCGGAGATTGCCAAGACAACGGAGATCACTGATGCAAAGGCCGAGGATATTGTGAAGCACTGACATGTCCCCCATTCCCGAGAGAATTGTTTTTTTCGGAATGGGAGCATGCAAGTAGCGAGGATTTGTATTTGTGAACAAGACCGAACTGATTGACCATATCGCGAAACAGGCTGACATCTCTAAAGCTGCTGCAGGTCGAGCACTCGACTCTTTGGTGATGGCGATCAGCGAGTCTCTCAAGGAGGGTGACAGCGTCTCTCTCGTCGGATTCGGAACTTTCTTTGTTTCAAGTCGGGCTGCACGCAGTGGCAGAAACCCCAAGACTGGGGAGGCGATTTCCATACAGGAAGCGAAGGTTCCGAAGTTTCGCGCTGGTAAAGCGTTGAGAGATGCGATAAACTAGCAAGCTTTCTCGCATCGGCGATGATGATTGATGCGGGTGCTTAGCTCAGTTGGTAGAGCGGCGCCCTTACAAGGCGTAGGTCGGGAGTTCGAGACTCTCAGCACCCACCAGTCATCAAGGCAGTGCGAAAAATCAGGAGTGGTAGTTCAGTTGGTCAGAATACCGGCCTGTCACGCCGGGGGTCGCGGGTTCGAGCCCCGTCCACTCCGCCAGCACACAAGCGAATCGGCCAGCCGATTCGCTTTTTTTTTGCCCTCCAGAGGGAATTAACATGCTTGAATGGATCCGGGTCAATAAGCGGTGGGCGCAGGTAATTCTCGGGCTCCTGATTCTTCCTTTTGCATTTACCGGAATGCAAGGTTATCTCGAGCGAAATGCGCGAGGTTCGAATCCCGCCACTGTGGGTGATTCAGAAGTAACGCAGGCCGAATTCGAGCGTGCGGTAGCAAGTCAGCTGGAACGTTTGCGCTCTAGCATGGGAGCTGCTTTCGACAGCGCAGCGCTTGACAGCCCCGAGTTTCGACGTTCGATTCTGGATCAAATGATTGATCAGAAAGTCGTGGCCAATGGTGCGCGCAAGGCGCTGGTTTCGACGCCTGATGAATTGCTGCGGCGAGCGATCGCCGGAGAGCCGTCCTTGCAGGAAAACGGCCGTTTCAGTATCGAACGTTATCGGCAGTTGATCGCTGCTCAGGGAATGTCGGAACGCGACTTCGAGAATCGGATCCGGCTCGGGCTGGCGACGGATCAGCTGGCCAGTCTCCCCGCGGTCACGGCGAATGTTCCCCAGCTAGTGGCTGAACGATTCAGTTCTGCCTTGGCTCAGAAGCGTACGGTCCAGACCGCGATCATCTCCAGTGACGATGAAGCGCACAAGGTGGAACCCACTGCCGAGCAGATCGAGAGTTACTATTCCGCGAACAAGCAGCTTTTCGAAATTCCCGAGACCGTTTCGATCGAATATCTGGTGCTGGATGCCAGCAGTGTCGGATCCAAACTCGACGTTTCCGAGGATGATCTTCGAAAGTTCTACGAACAGAACAAGCAGCTTTATGCAACTGCCGAACAGCGTGATGCCGCTCATATCCTGATAGCCGCTGGGCAAGGTGCCTCGGCAGAGGAGGTCAAGCAGGCGGAGGCCAAGGCCAACGATTTACTGGCCAAGCTAAAAGCGTCACCTTCGTCATTCGCACAATTGGCGCGCGAGAACTCGGATGATCCGGGCTCGAAGACCGCCGGTGGCGAACTTGGCAGTTTCGGCCGAGGCATGATGGTGAAGCCTTTCGAGGATGCCGTTTTCTCGCTCAAGCCCGGTCAGATCAGTGAGGTCGTGCGGACTGATTTCGGATTTCACATCATCAGGCTCAATTCGGTTTCCGGCGGTGCGGTCAAGCCTTTTGCGGAGGTCCGCAACCAGGTCGAGGCTGAGGTGCGGCGACAATTGGGCAAGCGGAAGTTCGCCGAGGCGGCAGAGCAGTTTGGCAATCTGGTCTATGAGCAGGCTGACAGTCTCAAGCCAGCCGCCGAGCGTCTGGGGCTGGTTGTTCAGCGTGCCGACAATCTGCAGCGCAGCGGCGCTGGCGGTGTCCTGAGTGAGCGCCGTGTTCTCGACGCGGTGTTTTCGGATGATGCGATCAATGGCCGGCACAACACAGCGGCCATCGACGCCGGTACCGATCGCCTGGTTTCCGCCAGAGTGGTCGAGCATTCGCCAGTGCGGACGGAGTCTCTCGATGTGGTGCGTCCGAAGATTGTCGAGGCGGTCAAGCGTCAGGAAGGGCAGGCGAAAGCTTCCGACAAAGGACAGGCGCTGCTGAAGGCCCTACGTGCCGGCGAGTCACCCGAGCTTGCCTTTGGCGCAGCCCAGGAAACGGATCGTCTGGCGCCTGCGAAGGGGCTGACGCCTGTTGCCGTCGCGGCAATCTTTGCGGCCGATGATTCAAAGTTGCCGGCCTATGCGGGCAGCCCGGTTTCGGGCGGCTATGCGATCTACCGGATCACTACAGTGACGGCGGTCAGTCCGGAATCGGATCGGACGCGGGCCATCGCCACGCAGTACGAACAGATGATGTCGACCGCCGAGGCGGGGGCGATGATTGCCGGCATGCGGTCGAGGGAGAAGATCTCCATTCATCTCGACAAGTCTCGGTAAGCAGCATGCAAACTTTCACGATACGGTAATTTGCTTCCGTATCGTGAAAGTTTGATGGGGCTTCACTTGACGAAAAAATTTCATATCGTGGTTTTTAGGTTTCTTGATAAGAAAGATTGTTTGTAATTCATTGTTTTTAAAGAAGAAAAAATCGATGGTGCACACTCGTTCGTGATGCTGCTTCGCAAAAAGCCTTGCCTACACTTTGGGTCCTGTTTCCCAACCTAAGTAGGAGTTCTCAATGGCATCGCGCGAAGAGCAAGCCCAACAACTTCAGAAAGACTGGAACGAAAATCCCCGCTGGAAGGGTATCCAGCGCGGTTACAGCGCTGAAGACGTTGTCCGTCTGCGCGGCTCCATCCAGATCGAGCACACGCTCGCCAAGCGCGGCGCGGAAAAGCTCTGGAACCTGATCACCACCGAGCCGTTCGTGAACGCGCTCGGCGCGCTGACCGGCAACCAGGCCATGCAACAGGTCAAGGCCGGCCTCAAGGCCATCTACCTGTCGGGCTGGCAAGTCGCCGGCGACGCGAACCTGGCCGGCGAGATGTATCCCGACCAGTCGCTGTACCCCGCCAACTCGGTGCCGGCAGTCGTGCGCCGCATCAACAACACCTTCCAGCGCGCTGACCAGATCCAGTGGTCGGAAGGCAAGGGCGACACCGATTTCTTCGCGCCGATCGTGGCTGACGCGGAAGCCGGCTTCGGCGGCGTGCTGAACGCCTTCGAACTGATGAAGTCGATGATCGAAGCGGGCGCCGCTGGCGTGCACTTCGAAGACCAGCTCGCCTCGGTGAAGAAGTGCGGTCACATGGGTGGCAAGGTGCTGGTCCCGACGCGTGACGCCGTCGCCAAGCTCGTCGCCGCCCGCCTGGCCGCCGACGTCATGGGCGTGCCGACCGTGCTGGTCGCGCGTACTGACGCCGAAGCCGCCGACCTCATCACGACCGATGTGGACGACAACGACAAGCCCTTCCTGACCGGCGAACGCACGGTCGAAGGCTTCTTCCGCACCAAGCCGGGCCTCGAGCAAGCCATCTCGCGTGGCCTCGCCTACGCGCCCTACGCCGACCTGATCTGGTGCGAAACCGGCAAGCCCGACCTCGAATACGCGAAGAACTTCGCCGAAGCGATCCACAAGAAGTTCCCGGGCAAGATGCTGTCGTACAACTGCTCGCCGTCGTTCAACTGGAAGAAGAACCTCGACGACGCGACCATCGCCAAGTTCCAGAAGGAACTCGGCGCGATGGGCTACAAGTTCCAGTTCATCACGCTGGCCGGTTTCCACGCCCTCAACTACTCGATGTTCAACCTGGCGCACGGCTATGCCCGTGAACAGATGAAGGCCTTCGTCGAGCTGCAACAGGCCGAGTTCGCCGCCGCCGACAAGGGCTTCACCGCCGTCAAGCACCAGCGCGAAGTCGGTACCGGCTATTTCGACGCCGTGACCCAGTGCATCGAAGGCGGCCAGTCGTCGACGACCGCGCTCAAGGGCTCGACCGAAGACGAACAGTTCTTCGACGACAAGCACTGAGCCGTCGTCGCCGTGCCGGGCCTTGCGTCCGGCGCCGCGTCCGCGTAAGAAAGCCGCCCCGCCCCCCGGGGCGGCTTTTTCTTTTCGGGCACCGGTTGACGACACGCCCGACAAGACCGCCCGCAGGGGCGGTTTTTCTTTTGGTGGATGCGATATGGAAATGGAAGTGCTGCCATGGCTGTGTGCCGCGGCGTTCGCGGCGGGCCTGATCGACGCGGCGGTGGGCGGCGGCGGCCTCGTGCAGGTGCCGGCGCTGTTCGGCCTGATGCCCGACCGCGTGCCGGCGACGCTGCTCGGCACGAACAAGCTCGCGGCGGCCTGCGGCACCGGCTTTGCCGTGCGCAGCTATGTGCGACGGGTGACACTGCCCTGGCGGCTCGTGATGATTGCGGCGGCCGCTGCCTTCATCGGCGCCTTCGCGGGCGCGAGCGTGGTGTCGCGCGTGCCGTCGCACTGGATGCGGCCGGTGGTGCTGGTGCTGATGATCGTGATGGCGATCTACACGCTCGCGAAGAAGGATTTCGGCCGCGACCACGCGCCCTCGCGCATCGGGCCGAGGCAGCTGGCGGCGGCCGCCGGGCTGGGCGCGGCCATCGGCTTCTACGACGGCGTGTTCGGGCCGGGCACGGGCAGCTTCCTGATCTTCCTGTTCGTGCGCGTGTTCGCCTTCGATTTCCTGCACGCCTCGGCCTCGGCCAAGGTGGTGAACCTCGGGACGAACCTCGCCTCGCTGCTGTTCTTCATCCCGACCGGGCATGTGATGTGGGCGGCGGCGCTGCCGATGGCGGCCTGCAACATGGCCGGGGCCCTGGCCGGAACGCGCATCGCGGTGAGGCGGGGCACGGGCTTCGTGCGCGGATTGTTCATCGTGCTCGTGACCTGTCTGGCGGCGAAGCTGGGGCTGGACGTGTGGCGTTCGCTGGTCGGCCAGTCCTGACGCTTGCTGCCCGGTCAGGCGTGATCAGCCGTGCTTCGCGTATTCGAGCGCGGCCTTCTCGTAGCGGGTCTGCATGCCGACGCTCGCGCCGCCGCCGAGCTTGCTGAACACTACGATCGCAAGGCTCGACAGCACGAAGCCCGGAATGATCTCGTACAGGCCAAACCAGCCCGCCTGCTTCCACACCACCACGGTGATCGCACCGACCAGCATGCCCGCCAGCGCGCCGTTGCGGGTCATGCCCTTCCACAGCACGGAGAACAGCACCGGCGGGCCAAAGGCGGCGCCGAAGCCGGCCCAGGCATAGGACACGAGACCAAGCACGCGGTTGCCGGGGTTGGACGCGATGCCGATCGACACCAGCGCCACCACCATCACCATCGCGCGGCCGACCCACACTAGCTCCTTCTGACCCGCGTTCTTGCGCAGGAAGGCCTTGTAGAAGTCCTCGGTCAGCGCGCTCGAACACACGAGCAGCTGGCAGCTCAGCGTGCTCATCACCGCCGCGAGAATGGCCGACAGCAGCACGCCCGCCACCCAGGGGTTGAACAGCAGGCGCGCCAGTTCGATGAACACGCGCTCGGGGTTCTCGGTCACGGCGCCGGCCAGTTCCGGATGCGTCGAGAACCAGGCGATGCCAAAGAAGCCCACCGCCACCGCGCCCGCCAGGCAGGCCACCATCCAGATCATCGAGATGCGGCGCGCGTTGGGAATCGAGCTGACCGAATCCGCCGCCATGAAGCGCGCCAGGATGTGTGGCTGACCAAAATAGCCCAGACCCCAAGCCATGAGCGAGACGATGCCGACGACGCTCTGGCCGTGGAACAGGTCGAAGCCGACAGCGTTCTTTGCCTCGATCGCGGCCAGGGTCGGATCGAGGCCACCGCAGGCGAACATCACCACGACCGGCGTGAGCACCAGCGCGAAGATCATCAGGCTGGCCTGCACGGTATCGGTCCAGCTCACCGCGAGGAAGCCGCCCACGAAGGTGTAGGCGATCGTGGCGGCGGCGCCGGCCCACATGGCCGTGCCGTAGCTCAGGCCGAAGGTGCTCTCGAACAGACGCGCGCCGGCCACGATGCCCGAGGCGCAGTAGATGGTGAAGAACACAAGGATGACCACGCCCGACAGGATGCGCAGCAGGCGGCTGTCATCCTCGAAGCGGTGGGTGAAGTAGTCGGGCAGGGTCAGCGCGTTGCCGCAATGCTCGGTATGCACGCGCAGCCGGCCGGCCACGAGCAGCCAGTTGAGCCAGGCGCCCATCACCAGGCCGATCGCGATCCAGCTTTCCGACAGGCCCGACACGAAAAGCGCGCCCGGCAGGCCCATGAGCAACCAGCTGCTCATGTCCGACGCGCCGGCCGACAGCGCGGTCACGAAACTGCCGAGGCTGCGTCCGCCGAGGATGTAGTCGGACAGGTTGTTGGTGGATCGCCAGGCGGCAAAGCCGATCAGCACCATCGCGGCGATGTAGATCACGAAGGTGATCAGGGTGGGCGTTGAAACGCTCATGGATGTCTTCCTTGCGGCGCGTCTTGGGGTGGGAGTGGACAAGAAAAAGGGCGGCTCCCCGTCAGGGAAGTCGCCCTCGGAGGCGAAAGCGGATCAGACCGTGGCCATCGCCAGCAGCGAGGCGTTGCCGCCGACCGCCGCCGTGTTGACCGTGGTCGTGCGTTCCTGGGTGAAGCGCATCAGGTAGGCCGGGCCGCCGGCCTTCGGGCCGGTGCCCGACAGACCGCAGCCACCGAAGGGCTGCACGCCTACCACCGCCCCGATCTGGTTGCGGTTGACATAGAGGTTGCCCACGCGTGCCAGCGCCTCGATGCGGCGGGCGGTCTCCTCGTTGCGGCTGTGGATGCCGAGCGTCAGGCCGAAGCCGGTGTCGTTGATGGCGGCGACCACGCGGTCAAGCTCGGCGGCGGCATAGCGCACCACGTGCAGCACCGGGCCGAAGTGTTCCTTGTCGAGCGCCGCGATCGACGGGATCTCGAACGCCACCGGAGCGATGAAATGCCCGCGCAGGCCGGCGGGTACCGGCGTCTCGGCGATCATCCTGGCGTCGCGGCGCAGATGCTCGACGTGGGCTTGCAAGGCCTTGCAGGCTTCGGCGTCGATGACGGGGCCGACATCGCTCGAACGCCGGTCGGGCGGGCCGACGCGCAGTTCGGCCATCGCGCCGCGCAGCAGTTCGATCACGCGCTCGGCGATGTCGTCCTGCACGTACAGCACGCGCAGTGCCGAGCAGCGCTGGCCGGCGCTGGTGAAGGCCGAGGCGACCGCATCCTTCACCACCTGCTCGGGCAGGGCGGTCGAGTCGACGATCATCGCGTTCTGGCCGCCGGTCTCGGCAATCAGCGTGGCCAGCGGGCCGTCGCGGCCGGCGAGGGCGCGGTTGATGAGGCGCGCCGTGTCGGTCGAGCCGGTGAAGCACACGCCGGCCACGCGCGGGTCGGCGCAGAACACGGCGCCGAGTTCGGCGCCGTCGCCGGGCAGCATTGCAATCGCTTGCACGGGCAGGCCGGCCTCGAACATCAGTTCGAGCGTGCGGCCGGCGATGAGGCTGGTCTGCTCGGCCGGCTTGGCCAGCACCACATTGCCGCTGACGAGCGCGGCCGCGATCTGGCCGAGAAGGATCGCGAGCGGAAAGTTCCATGGGCTGACGCAGGCGAAGATGCCGCGCCCTTCATGGAACAGCTCGTTGCGCTCGCCGGTCGGGCCGGGCAGCGTCTCGCGGCCGAGCCGCTGGCGCGCCTGCGCCGCGTAGTAGCGGCAGAAGTCCACCGCCTCGCGCACCTCGTCGATGCCGTCCTGGAGCGTCTTGCCGGCTTCGAGCGTGCACAGGGCCATGAGTTCGGCGCGCTGGCGTTCGAGCAGGTCGGCCAGGCGTTCGAGGATGGCGGCGCGCGCGTCCACGGGCGTCGCGTTCCAGGTCGGCCGGAAGGCGGCGAGCGCGTCGATGGCCTCGCGCGCCTGGGCGGCGCTGGCGAACTGCACGCTGCCCACGTTGCGCGCCGTGTCCCAGGGGCAGATCACGGGCCGGGCGCGGCCGTCGCGGCGGCGGCCGTCGATGACGGGGCCGGCGGTCCACTGGCGTTGCAGTTGCGGCGCGAGTTCGGCTTCCAGCGCGTTCCAGCTCTGGCTGATGTTCATGTTGATGCCTCGGGAGTTGCGGCGCGCCGCGCCGAACAGGGCCGGCGGCAGCGGAATGCGGGGGTTGTGCGGCGTCGCGTGGCGGCGCAGTTCGGTGACGGGATGCTCGATGAGCGCCTCGACCGGCACTGCCGGATCGACCAGCCGGTGCACGAAGGACGAGTTGGCGCCGTTCTCCAGCAGCCGGCGCACGAGATAGGGCAGCAGGTCGCGGTGGGCGCCGACCGGCGCGTAGATGCGCACCGGCTTGCGCGCGCGCTGGATCACCACGTCGTGCAGCGCCTCGCCCATGCCGTGCAGGCGCTGGAACTCGAAGTCGCGGTCGCCAGCCATCGCCAGCACGGCGGCGACGGTGTGCGCGTTGTGGGTGGCGAACTGCGGATGGATCACGCCGCGCGTGCGCTCGCTGAGCAGGTAGCGCGCGCAGGCGAGGTAGGCGGTGTCGGTGCCTTCCTTGCGCGTGTAGACCGGGTAGGCGTCGAGGCCGGCCTGCTGGCTCGCCTTGATCTCGCTGTCCCAGTAGGCGCCCTTGACGAGCCGCAGCGGGATGCGCGCGCCCAGCTCGCGGCCCAGCCGCGTCAGCCACACCAGCGCCGGCAGCGCGCGCTTGGAATACGCCTGCACCACGAGACCGAAGCCGCCCCAGCCGGCGATGGCCGGATCGCGCATGAGCTTCTCGTACAGCGCGAGCGAGAGTTCGAGCCGGTCGGCTTCCTCGGCGTCGATCGTGATCTCGACATCGAGCGCGCGGGCGCGCGCGGCCAGGTCGCGCACGCGTCCGAACAGCTCGTCCAGCACGCGTTCGCGCTGCGCCACCTCGTAGCGCGGATGCAGCGCCGACAGCTTGATCGACACGCTCGGGCGCGGCGCCTTGCCCACGCGCGGCTCGCGGCCGACGGCCTCGATCGCGCGGGTGTAGTCGTCGAGGTACTTGCCGGCGTCGGCGGCGGTGAGGGCGGCTTCGCCCAGCATGTCGAAGGAATAGGTGTAGCCGCGTTCGCGCAGCGGCCGGCCGTTGGCGAGCGCCTCGCCGATGTCGCGGCCGAGCACGAACTGCTTGCCCATCAGCTTCATCGCCTGATGCATGGCGGCGCGGATGACCGGCTCGCTGGAGCGCTGCACGAGGCGGTTGAGCATGCTGCCGGCGCGCGGCGCGGTGTCGCCGTCGAGGCGCGCGACCTTGCCTGTCAGCACCAGGCCCCAGGCGGCGAAGTTGACGAGCAGGTTGTCGCTGCGGCCGACGTGGCGGTCCCAGTCGGCGCCGTTGAGCTTGTCGCGGATGAGGGCGTCGGCGGTGGCGGCGTCGGGCACGCGCAGCAGCGCTTCGGCCAGGCACATCAGCATCAGGCCCTCCTGGGTGTCGAGGCTGTATTCGCGCAGCAGCGCGTCGAGCGTGTCGATGGCGTCGCCGCGTCGGCGCACGGCCTCGACGATCTCGCGCGCATGGCGGCGGATGGCGTCGATGGCCGCGGCGCCGGGGTCGGCCAGCGGCGCGAGCGCGGCGAGCCAGGCGTCCTCGTCGACGGCGTAATTGGCGCTGACGAGCTTCATCAGCTCCGGCAGCGAGGTGGAAGCGAAGTCGTCCTGCAGGACACGAGCGGCCGGGAACATGGCGCCCTCCCTTCTGCGCAATGCAATGGGTCACGGGGGCCGCGCGAAGGCGGCATGACGCTGACTTTAGGAGGGTGCCGCCAAGCTTTCTTGCAGGGGAATCCGGATGTTTTTCGGAAAAATCCGGCCGTCGATCAGGGTTGGATGACGCTGGCGTGAAGCGCGCATGGCGGCGCAAGGTGCCGGCATCCGGACCGGGGGCAGGTGCTTCACTCGCCGCGTGCCTGGCGCAGGCGGCGCGGCGTGAGGCCGAGCTGCTGGCGCATCGCGGTGGTGAGCGCGCTCTGGCTGGAGAAGCCGCAGTCCTCGGCGATTCGCACGAGCGGCAGGTCGCTGTCGCGCAGCAGGCGGGCGGCGCGGTCGAGGCGATGGCGCAGCACGTACTGGTGCGGCGTCATGCCGGCGCTGTCCTTGAACTGGGCGTGGAAGTGGCTGAGGCTCAGGCAGGCCACGCCCGCGAGTTCGGCCACGGCGATGCCGCGGTCGAGATGTTGCTCGATGTAGGCATCGATGCGGCCGAGATCGAGCTGACGTGCCGGCGCGGGCCGGCCGTCGCGCATGCGCAGATGCAGCGCGCGCAGCAGCACATGACCGAGGCCACGCGCGAGCCAGGGGTCGTCGCCGTGCCGGTGGAGTTCGGCACCGGCCTGCATCAGCAGGCGCTGGAAATCGGGGTCGAGCGCCGGATAGCGCGGCGCGCTGAAGAGCTGGTCGAGCAGTGCCTCGTCCTCGGGACGGGCGTCCTTGCCGTCGAGGTCGATGATGAGCATCCGGTTGCTGCCCACGCCCGCGAACTGGTGCTCGGCATCGCCGGGCACCAGGCAGGCACGCACGCGGCAGACTTCGCCGCCGCGCCCGTTCACCTCGAACTCGGCGCGCCCGTCCACGGCCATCACGAGCTGGTGATAGCCGTGGGCATGGTTGGCGGCGCTGGGGGCGAGCTGGGTGAGACGGGTGTCGAACATCGCGGGTGGCGGGTGGCAATGCCGGGCACCGGCGCGGTGCGCCGGCAGCGGCAGGAGACGGGGATTGTGCCGGGCAAGCAAGTTCCCAGCCGCTGACCACTTCCCGCAGCCGCCGCCACACCGTCATCAGAAGCTGAACTTGGCCGAGGTCTGGATGCGGCTCACGTTGCCCTTGCTGCCGTCCTCGGTCTTGCGCTGGCCCCAGATGTACTCGGCGCCGAGGTCGATGTTCTTCACCGGCGTCCAGATGACGTTGGCGAAGGCTTCGCGCGTGCCGGCGTTGAGCTTGGAGATGTCGCCGTAGCCCGCGTCGTTGCGGTTCTTCACCTGGCCGTAGGTGAGCGACGAGCGCCAGTCGCTGGCCCACAGGTGGGTGAGCGACACATAGCCGCCGATCGAGGTCTGGGCCGACAGGGTGCGGTTGCCGGCGTTGTAGGCGGCGGCCGAGTTCGCGTCCTGGATGTAGCGGCCGATGCCCTGGCCGCCCTGGAGGGTGGCGTACAGCGTGTCGTTCGCGCCGAGCTTCAGGCTGCCGCCGGCGCCCAGGCCCCAGCCGGTACGGCTGGCGGTGTTGTCGCCCGAGCCGTCGTCGGCGCGCAGCGGGCGCACGAGGGCGCGCAGCGAGGCGTGGCCGAAGTCGCCTTCGGTGGTCCAGCGCGCGGCGATGTCGGGGCCGCGATCGACGGCGGTCACGTTGCCGCCCACGTCGCGCGAATCGCTCTGCGGGTTCTCGAGCGCGACGTCGAGCGTGCCGGCGCCGAGTCCGGTGCTGTAGCGGATCTGCGGCTGGCGGATGAAGACCTGACCGGTCGGGCCGAAGAATTCGAGCGTGTCGGGCAGGGCGTCCACGTCCATGAAGGTGGACCAGGTCTGGCCGGCGAGCCAGTGGCCGACCGTGCCGTAGGCGTGGCGCAGGCGCGGGCGGGCGCCGTTGGTGTAGGTCTCGCTGCCCTCGGCCGTGTAGAAGTCGAATTCCACGCGCGTCTTCACGTCGCCGAGTTCGCTCGGCGTGGCGGTCTGGAAGTTGATGCGTGAGGTGCGCGCGCTGAAGGTGGTCGTGCCACGGCGCTTCGCGTCGGCGCTGCCGTCGAGCGGCGCGTCGGCCAGGCTGATGCCCCGGCCCTGGTTGCCGCGCAGGTCGTAGGCGGCGTCGAGCTGGGCATAGCCGGAAATCTTCAGCGACGTGCCGCCGGGCAGGCGGATCGAGCCGGGCATGCTGCCGGCGGTGATGACCTCGGCGGCGGGCGCGGCGGCCGGCGCGGGCTGGGCGACCGGGGTGGCGGCTGCGGCCTTGCCGGCGTCGGCGGCCTGCTTCGCTTCGAGCTGGTCGAGGCGGGCCTGGAGCTTCTGCAGCGCGGCCTTGAGGTCATCGACCTCACCGGCGTGGACGGGCGCGGCGGCGAGCAGGCCGGCGCCGGCAAGCGCGGCGATCAGCGGACGGAATGCGTGGTTCATGACGGTCTCCTGCGGGGCTTGTGGTGAATGCGTGTTGCGGGTTTGGAAGACGGACCGCGCCGGCGAAAAGCCGGCTGCGCACAGCCGAAAAGCGGGGGCTGCGCGTCGGCGCGGGCAAGCCGCTCCCCTGCATCGCGTCGCGACGCATGCGGGGGCAGGGAGCGGGAGTCCGGCGCGCGCGGCGCCGGTTGATGCGGATGCGGTCGGGGCAGCCGGCGGCGCCGATCGGCCCGACGCCGATCAGCGCGCCGCCATCGTCTGGTGGCGGCTGGCGCTCAGTCGGCTCAGGCGGCCGCGATCGCGGCGTCCACCGACGCGGCGAGCAGGTCCAGCCCTTCGGCCAGCACGGCCTCGCCGACGGTGAGCGGCGGCATCAGGCGGATGACGTTGCCGTAGGGGCCACAGCTCAGGATGAGCAGGCCGCGCGCGCGGGCTTCGGCGACGATCGCCTTCACCAGCGCGCCGTCGGGCGTCCAGTGGCCGTCGGCATCGCGGGTGCCGAACTCGATCGCGAGCATCGCGCCGAGGCCGCGCACTTCGGCCACGCGATCGGGATGGGCAGCGGCGATCTCGTCGAGCTTCGCGAGCATCGTGCGGCCGGTGGCCTGCACCTTCTCGTTGAGCTGCTCGTCTTCGACGATGTCGAGCACGGCGAGCGCGGCCGCGCAGGACAGCGGATTGCCGCCGTAGGTGCCGCCCAGGCCGCCGGGCGCGGCGGCGTCCATCACCTCGGCACGGCCGACCACGGCCGCGATCGGGAAGCCACCGCCCAGGCCCTTGGCCATCGTGATGATGTCGGGCGCGACACCCGAATGCTCGATGCCGTAGAACTTGCCGGTGCGGCAGACGCCCGACTGGATTTCATCGGCAATGATCAGGATGCCGTGGCGGTCGGCGATCTCGCGCAGGCCGCGCAGGAAGGGCGCGGGGGCCGGCAGATAGCCGCCTTCGCCCTGCACCGGCTCGATGATGAAGGCGGCCACGCGGCTCGCCTCGATGTCGAACTTGAACAGCGCTTCGACGCCCTTGAGCGCGTCTTCGGCGCTCAGGCCGTGCAGCGGGTTGGGGAAGGGCGCGTGATACACGTCGGCCGAGAACGGGCCGAAGCCGATCTTGTACGGATCGACCTTGCCCGTGAGGCCCAGCGTGAACATCGTGCGGCCATGAAAGCCGCCGTTGAAGGCGATGATCCCGGGCCGGCCGGTCGCGGCGCGCGCCACCTTGATGGCGTTTTCCACCGCCTCGGCGCCCGAGTTCATGAAGAAGCTCTTCTTCGCGCCCGGGCCGGGCATGCGGGCGTTCAGCTTCTCGGCCAGCGTGATGTAGCCGTCATACGCCAGCACCTGGAAGCAGGTGTGCGTGAAGTGCTGCATCTGCTCCTGCACGGCGGCGAGCACGCGCGGATTGTTGTGGCCGGTGTTCACGACGGCGATGCCGGCGACGAAGTCGATGTAGCGCTTGCCTTCGACGTCCCACACCTCGGCGTTGAGCGCGCGCTGCGCGACGACGGGATGGGCCTGGCCCACGCCGCGCGGCAGGGCGGCGGCGCGACGCGCGAGCTGGTCGGCGTTGGTGGTGGTCTGCTGGGTCATGGTGCTGTCCTTCAGTGCTTCGTGAGGAGGTGTGCGGGGCCGGCTCAGATGCCGCCCATCGCGAGGTACTTGATCTCGGTGTATTCGTCGCAGCCGTACTTCGAGCCTTCGCGGCCGAGGCCCGAGGCCTTGATGCCGCCGAAGGGCGCGACCTCGTTCGAGATGAGCCCGGTGTTGATGCCGACCATCCCGTACTCCAGCGCCTCGCCCACGCGCCACACGCGGCCGATGTCGCGCGTGTAGAAGTAGGCGGCGAGGCCGAACTCGGTGTCGTTGGCCATGCGGATGGCTTCGTCTTCCGTCGTGAAGCGGAACACCGGCGCCAGCGGCCCGAAGGTTTCCTCGCGCGCCACGGCCATCGCGGTGGTCACGCCGGTCACGATGGTCGGCTCGAAGAAATTGCCGCCGAGCGCATGCGGCTTGCCGCCCGTGACAACGCTTGCACCCTTGGCGAGCGCGTCGGCCAGATGGCGCTCGACCTTGCCCACGGCGGCGCCGTTGATGAGCGGGCCGAGGTTCACGCCGGCCTCGGTGCCGACGCCGACCTTGAGCGTCCTGACGGCCTCGGCGAGCTTCGCGACGAAGGCGTCATGGATGCCGTCCTGCACCAGCAGGCGGTTGGCACAGACGCAGGTCTGGCCCGCGTTGCGGTACTTCGAGACCATCGCGCCCGCGACGGCCGCATCCACGTCCGCATCGTCGAACACGATGAAGGGCGCGTTGCCGCCGAGTTCGAGCGACAGCTTCTTGAGCGTCGGCGCGCATTGCTCCATCAGCTTGATGCCCACGCCCGTCGAGCCGGTGAAGCTCAGCTTGCGCACGACCGGATTGCGGCACAGCTCGCCACCGATGGCGACGGCGTCGCCCGTCACCACGTTGAGCACGCCGGCCGGGATGCCGGCGCGTTCGGCCAGCACCACCAGCGCGAGCGCCGAGAACGGCGTCTGCGGCGCGGGTTTGATGACCATCGAGCAGCCGGCCGCCAGCGCCGCGCCGGCCTTGCGCGTGATCATCGCGGCCGGGAAGTTCCACGGCGTGATCGCGGCGGTGACGCCGACCGGCTCGCGCACGACGACGAGGCGGCGGTCATTGGCCGGGCTGGGGATGACGTCGCCGTACAGGCGCTTGGCCTCCTCGCCGAACCATTCGAGAAAGCTCGCCGCGTAGGCGATCTCGCCTTTGGCTTCGGCCAGCGGCTTACCCTGTTCGGCGGTCATGAGGGCGGCGAGGTCGTCCTGGTGTTCGAGCATCAACTCGTACCAGCGGCGCAGCAGGCGGCCGCGGTTGGCGGCGGGGAGGGCGCGCCATTGCTTTTGCGCGACTTCGGCGGCGGCGATGGCGCGGCGGGTTTCGGCTTCGCCCATCTCGGGCACGGTGCCGAGCGAGGCGCCGGTGGCGGGGTCGAGGATCTCGGTGGCGCGGCCGGTGTCGGCGTCGAGCCAGGCACCGCCGATGACGGCCTGGTGGCGCCAGAGCGTGGAGTCTTTCAGCTGGAGCATGCGTTTCTTTCGGCAAGGCGATGCCCGTGGGCGCGTTCGTGGCGCGCTTCGGGGCGGTTCAGGACGGGGGTGATGGCCTGGCGGGCCGAGCTTCGGGTGGCACGCTCTCCGGCGGCGTCAGGCGGTGGCCCGGCGCAGGCGGTCGTCGTTGCGGCGAAGCGGGTTCGGTCCGTCGGTCAGCGCGGCGCTGGCCGGCTCACGACTCCGGAGGCGGGCCGTGTCCGGTCTGGCGGCGCGCTCCGGAAGGGGCGACCGGCGGACCGTGGGAAAGGGGTGGCGCGCGCATCAGTCCACCTTGGCGGTGCGGATGCGCTCGGCGCGGCGGCGCAGGTATTCGACGACCACCAGCGCCGAGGCCGACAGCACGATGAGCAGCGTGGCCACGGCGGCGATGGTCGGGCTGATGTTCTCGCGGATGCCCGCGAACATCTGGCGCGGCAGCGTGGCCTGCGACGGCGCCGCGAGGAAGAGCGTGACCACCACTTCATCGAGCGAAGTGGCGAACGCGAACAGCGCGCCGGAAGCGACACCCGGTGCGACCACCGGCAGCATCACCTTGAAGAAGGCGGTGAGCGGAGGAGCGCCCAGGCTGCTGGCAGCCCGCATGAGGTTGTGGTCGAAGCCTTGCAGCGTGGCCGTGACCGTGATGATGACGAAGGGCACGCCGAGCACCGCGTGCGCCAGGATGAGACCGGTGTAGCTGCCCGCCAGCCCGAGCGGCGCGAACAGCAGGTACACCGCCACGCCCACGATGACGGCCGGCACCACCATCGGCGACACCAGGATGGCCGTGAGCAGTGCCTTGCCCGCGAACTCGCCGCGCGACAGGCCCACCGCCGCGAGCGTGCCGAGCGCGACCGCCAGCAGCGTCGAGGCCGGCGTGACGATGGCGGTGTTCATCAGCGCCTGCCGCCACGGCGCCGATTGCGCCAGCTCCTCGTACCAGCGCAGCGAGAAGCCGGTCATCGGGTACATGAGGATGGAATCGGCGTTGAACGACAGCGGCACGATCACCAGGATCGGCAGCATCAGGAACACGAGCAGCACGCCGGCCAGGGCGAGCAGCGCCCAGTGTGAAAGCCTTTGCACGGGCGTCGCGTAATCGGGCAGGGTGTGGCTTGCCATGGCTGACCTCAGCGGGCGCCGCGCTGCTGGCGCGGACGGTTGAAGCGGGCGTAGAACACGTAGAGCACCAGCGTGGCGGCGAGCAGCACGCTCGACAGCGCGGCGGCCATGCTCCAGTTGAGCGTCTCGTTGGTGAAGAAGGCGATGAAGTAGCTGACCATCTGCTCGCCCGGGCTGCCGAGCAGCGCCGGCGTGATGTAGTAGCCCATGCCGAGGATGAAGGTGAGCAGCCCACCCGCGAGCACGCCCGGCATGCATTGCGGCGCGTACACCTTCCAGAAGGCCGCGAACGGCTTGCAGCCCATCGACAGCGCGGCGCGCATGTACACCGGCGGGATGCCCTTCATGACCGAGTACAGCGGCAGCACCATGAAGGGCAGCAGGATGTGGATCATCGCGATGTAGACGCCGGTGCGGTTGAACACCAGTTGCAGCGGCTCGCTGATGACGCCGCTCAGCATGAGCGCCTGGTTCACGAGGCCGCCGCCCTGCAGCAGCACGATCCACGCGGCCACGCGCACCAGCACCGAAGTCCAGAACGGCAGCAGCACGAAGATCATCAGCACGTTGCTGATGCGCGCCGGCAGCGTCGCCAGCACATAGGCGAGCGGAAAGCCCAGCAGCAGGCAGACCAGCGTGACGATGCCGCTCATCCAGAAGGTGCGCGCGAACACGTCCACGAACACCGCCTGGTCGGACTCGACCCGCTGGAGGCTGCCGTCGGCGGCCTGCTCGCGGTCGAGCGCGGCGAGCAGATAGCGCGGCGTGTAGGGCGAGGCATTGCTCGCGATCGCCTGCCACACCTCGGACTGACCCCAGCGCTCGTCGATTGCGAGGATGCGGTCGCGCGCGGCGGGTCGGGCGGCGTCGGGCGTGACAGCGCTTGCAGCGCCGGCCGCGCCATCGCCGGCGGGTGCGGTGTCGGCCGGTTCGGCGGGGGCTTGCAGGCCGCTCGCCGTCTTCATGACCAGCGAGCGCAGGCCCGACTGCTCGACGTTCAGCCGCTTGGCGGCGGCCGCGAGCTTCGGCGTGCCGCGACCGGCATCGAGGTCGGCGGCGAGGGCGTCGAACACCGGCTCGCCCGGCGTGCCGGCGTCGGCCTTCCAGCCCTTGAGCGCGCTCGTGGTGAGCGGCAGTCCGTCCATCACCTCGCGGTTGTCGATGCCGCGCTTGAGCAGGGCGCCGATCGGCCACAGGAAGGCCACGAACAGCAGCACCGCCACCGGCAACACCAGCGCCATCGACGTGAGCTTCTTGCGCCGCTCGGCAAGCCGCAGCTGGCGCTTGAGCGGCGTGGCGTCGGCGGGGGGCTGCTCGGCAGCTTGCATCGGCAGTTCCTCGATCAGTTGCGACATCGCGACCTCAGATGATGGACAGGCTCAGGCGCTCAGCGCGCGGCCCAGCTGTTGAAGCGCTGTTCCAGCTCTTCGCCGTGATCGACCCAGAAGCGGGTGTTGCTCTGGAGCGCGCCCTTGAGGTTGGCCGGGGCGGTGGGCAGCTCGGCGGCGACCTTGGCGTCGATACCGGCGACGGTCTTGACGTGCGTCGGGCCGTAGGGGATCTCGCCCGAGTACACGCGCTGGTTCTCGGGTTGCGCGACGAACTTGATGAAGCTGTAGGCGAGGTCGCGGTTGGCGGTGCCCTTCGGGATGGCCCAGGCATCGACGTCATAGATGTTGCCGGCCCAGACGATCTTGAGGTTGCGGCCTTCCTTCTGCGCGCTGGCGATGCGGCCGTTGAACGCGGCGGCCATCGTCACGTCGCCCGAGGCGAGCATCTGCGGCGGCTGGGCGCCGGCTTCCCACCACTGGATGTTGGCCTTGAGCTGGTCGAGCTTCTTGAACGCGCGATCGACGCCGGCCTTGGTGGCGAGCTGGGCGTACACCTGCTCGGGCGGCACGCCGTCGGCCATGAGCGCGATTTCGAGCGTGAACTTGGCGCCCTTGCGCAGGCCGCGCTTGCCGGGCCAGGTCTTGGTGTCCCAGAAATCGACCCAGCTCGCGGGCGCCTTGGCGCCGACCTTGTCGGCGTTGTAGGCCATCGCGGTCGACCACACGAAGAAGCCGAGGCCGCATTCGGTCGCGGTGCCGGGCACGAAGTCGGCCTTGGGGGCGATCTTGCTGTAGTCGAGCTTCTCGTACAGGCCTTCCTCGCAGCCGCGCACCAGCTCGGGCGATTCGACTTCCACCACGTCCCAGCTCACCTTGCCGGCCTCGACCATGGCCTTGATCTTGGCCTGTTCGCCGTTGTATTCGCCGGCGACGATCCTGTTGCCCGTGGCCTTCTGGAACGGCAGGTAGTAGGCCTTTTCCTGGGCCTTCTGGTTGGTGCCGCCGAAGGAGATGACCGACAGGTCGGCGGCTTGGGCGGCGGTGCTGGCGAGGACGGCGGCCAGGGCGAGTGCGAGCTTGCGGTTCATGGTGTTTCTCTGGGTCGGGAGAGAAGGGCGCGGTCCTGCGAAAGCGCGCCCGGGTTCGGCCGTCGAGGGCCGGGCAAGGGAAATCGGTTGGCGTTGGGCCGCCGTGCCCGAGGCCGCCGCGCGGCGCCGGGCGGCGGTGCGGCTTCAGGCGGCGCGCGTCTCGGCGAAGGCGCGGGCGTGCTCGGGGCGGATGCCCACGGCGATGGTCTGTTCGGGCAGCACCTGGCGGTCGAGCGCGCCGGCCGGCAGCTTCACCATGAAGTTGCCGTTGCCCGCGAGGTCGAGCCGCAGGCGCAGGTGGTCGCCCAGGTACACCAGCTCCTTCACCGTCGCGGTGAAGCGGTTGGGCGCCGCCTCGGCGGCCTGGTCGATCAGCACGCGCTCGGGGCGGATCGACACCGTGGCGGTGTTCTCCGCGCCGAGGTCGCCGACGCTCGCGCGCAGCAGGCTGCCGTCGGCCAGACGCAGGCTGCATTCGGCGCCGTGGTGCTGCTCGACCGTCGCCGCGAGCGCATTGCTCTCGCCGATGAAGCCGGCCACGAAAGCGTTTGCAGGCCGCTCGTACAGCGCGTCGGCGCGGTCGAGCTGCTGGATGCGGCCCTTGTCGAACACCGCGATGCGGTCCGACATCGTCAGCGCCTCGCTCTGGTCGTGCGTGACGAACACGAAGGTGATGCCGAGCGAGTCATGCAGATGCTTGATCTCCATCTGCATGTGCTCGCGCAGCTGCTTGTCGAGCGCGCCGAGCGGTTCGTCCATCAGCACGAGTTCGGGCGAGAACACGAGGGCGCGTGCCAGCGCGATGCGCTGCTGCTGCCCGCCCGAGAGCTGCTGCGGATAGCGCTCGCCGAAGGCATCGAGCTTCACCATCGCCAGCGCCTGCTTCACCTTCTGGTCGATCTCGTGCGCGGGCAGCTTGCGCACCGCGAGCGGGAAACGGATGTTCTCGCGCACCGTCATGTGCGGAAACAGCGCGTAGTTCTGGAACACCACGCCGATGTTGCGGCGCCAGGGCGGCAGCTTGTTGATGACCTTGCCGCCGAGCCTGATCTCGCCGGCGGTGGGTGTCTCGAAGCCGGCCAGCATCATCAGGCAGGTGGTCTTGCCCGACCCCGACGGCCCGAGCAGCGTGAGGAACTCGCCGCGCTCGATGTCGAGATCGAGGTCGCGCACGATGAGGTGCTCGCCGTCATAGGTCTTGCGGACCTTGCGGAAGGTGACGTGCGGGGCTGCTGCGGTCATCGTTGGCTCCTCTGCAAGGCCTTGCAATCACAAGGCCGTGGCAATGCGGTGAATTGATGGCGGCGGAGTTTAGGGTTTAAGGTGTCCCTCGGCAGAACCAGCAAACCCGCATTTCAGGGAACCGGTCCCCCGCTGCCCCCACAACCGGTTCCTTCGATCCTCAAGCAAATGGACCAGCGCCTCGTCGTCGAAATCATCCAGCGCCGTTTCGAGCAGCAGCCCGAGGGCGGAATGCTGCGCGTGCGCCTCTATCTCGCCATCCGTCAGGCCATCCTCGAACGCGAACTCACGGCTGGCGAATGCCTGCCCGGCACGCGCAGCCTCGCGGGCGAACTCGGCCTCGGCCGCAACACCGTGCTCTGGGCCTACGACCAGCTGCTGGCCGAGGGCTATCTGGTGGGGCAGAGCGGCACCGGCACCTTCGTGTCGGGCGCGGTGCGCACCGACAAGGCCGCGCCGCCCAAGCGGCTGATCGGCACGCGGCGCGAGGGCATCAGCAAGCGCGGCATGCTCATCAGCGTCAATGCCTCCAGCAGCCGCATCCAGAGCGGCGCCTTCATGCCCGGCGTGCCCGACGTGGAGCACTTCCCGTTCAAGCTGTGGAACCGGTTGATCGCGCGCTACCACGGTGTCGAGCACTCCTCGCTCATGCAGTACGGCCACGGCGGCTACGGGCCGCTCAAGGTGGCGCTGGCCGAGTACCTGAACGTCACGCGGATGATGCAATGCAGCCCGCGCCAGATCGTCATCATCAACGGCAGCCATCAGGCCTTCGACCTTTGCGCCCGCATGCTTTGCGACCACGGCGACCGCGCCTGGCTGGAAGACCCCGGCTACTGGGGCGCGCGCAACGTGCTGCGGGCGGCGGGCCTCAACGTCGAGCCGATCCCGCTCGACGAGCGCGGCATCGCGCCCACCGACGAGCACTGGAGCGCCACGCCGCCGCGCCTCGTGATGGTCACGCCGTCGAGCCAGTACCCGACCGGCACCGTGCTGTCGCTCGACCGCCGGCTGCAATTGCTGGAGCGCGCCGAGAGCTGCGGCGCCTGGATCGTCGAGGACGACTACGACAACGAGCTGCGCTACCACGACCATCCGGTCGCCTCGCTGTTCGGGCTGTCGCAGTCGCGGCGCGTCATCTACCTCGGCACCTTCAGCAAGGTGCTGTTCCCGGGCATGCGCATGTCGTACATGGTCGTGCCCGAGGATCTGGTCGAGGCCTTCACGCTCGGCAATGCCGAGCTCTACCGCGAGGGCCGGCTGGCCGAGCAGGCGGCGCTGGCCGAGTTCATCGACGCGGGGCATTTCACCGCCCACATCCGCCGCATGCGCGCCATCTACCAGGAGCGCCGCGACGCGCTGCACGAGGTGCTCGACTCGCGCCTCGGCGGGCTGGTGCACAGCCCGCTCACGCAGGCCGGGCTGCAATCGCTCTACACGCTCAACGGCCCGGCCGATGATGTGCAGCTCGCGGCCGAGGCGCTGCAACGCCGCATCGTCACCCGGCCGTTGTCGATCTACTACGACGATCCGTCGCGCGCCGTGCCGGGGCTGAACCTCGGCTTCGCGGCGGTGCCGGTCGAGGTGATCCGCACCGCCGCCGCCCAGCTCGCCGAGGTGATCGAGGCGCACATGACGGCGCGGCGCCGGCTCGGGCAGCGGCCTGCGGCGTAAACCGGCGCGGCCCCGCGTGCCGGGCGCTGCCGCGCGCCGGCATCGCGCCAGCGACGCGCCGCCGCGTCATTCCGCCGCGCCGGCTTTCGTGCTGCATCGCACCGGGAATAACCTCCTTGCACCGATCAACCCGCTGGCACGACGCTCGCTAGCCAGCACCACCCGCCGGACCGCCGCCGAAAGGCGTCGCGCGCCGGCCGCATCCCACCGCGCGCGCAAGCGCCAACCCACACCGCCGGCACCGCGCCGGCGCAGGAACCATGGAACTCACGCCCCGCGAGAAGGACAAGCTCCTCATCTTCACCGCCGCGCTGCTCGCCGAGCGCCGCAAGGCCCGCGGCCTCAAGCTCAACTATCCCGAGTCGGTTGCCTTCATCACCGCCGCGATCATGGAAGGCGCGCGCGACGGCATGACCGTCGCCCAGCTCATGAGCCACGGCACCACGCTGCTCACGCGCGACGACGTCATGGACGGCGTGCCCGAGATGATTCCCGACATCCAGGTCGAGGCCACCTTTCCGGACGGCACCAAGCTCGTCACCGTCCACCATCCGATCCCCTGAACGAGGCGCGCAGATGATCCCCGGCCAGCTTCTCCCCGCCGACGGCGAACTCGAACTCAACGTCGGCCGCGACACCGTCACCCTCGTCGTCGCCAACACCGGCGACCGCCCGATCCAGGTCGGCTCGCACTTCCACTTTGCCGAGACCAACGACGCGCTCGCCTTCGACCGCGATGTGGCGCGCGGCTTCCGGCTCAACATCGCCGCCGGCACCGCCGTGCGCTTCGAGCCGGGCCAGGAACGCACGGTCGAGCTGGTCAAGCTTGCCGGCGACCGCGTCGTGTACGGCTTCCAGGGCCGCGTCATGGGCAAGCTCGACGCCACGCCCTGACGACGCGCCACGCGCCCGACGCCTCAACGCAGCCAGCCAACCGCAACACAAGGCCAGCCATGACGCCCTTCATCCAGGTCTGCGAAGTCTGGGTGCCGCACGCGAGCCGCGACTACCTCGTGCTGCACTCCGGCCATTACGGCGACTTCACCGAACTCGCCGACCTCAGCCGCACGCTCCTCTGGAGCTGGGGCGAGGGCCTGCCCGGCCGCGCCTGGGAAGCCGGTGAACCCGTGCTGCTGCACGACCTGAATCCGGCCGTCTTCAAGCGCAGCGACATCGCCGCGCGCCTTGGCCTCACCTGCGGCTTCGCCATCCCGGTGCGCGCGGGCGAGTTCCTCACGGGCGTCATCGTTTTCCTGTGCAGCGATGCGGCCAAGGCGGTCGGCGCCTTCGAGCTGTGGGGCGCGACGCCCGACGAGCCCAACTACCTCGGCCTGCTCGACGGCCATTACGGCCGCACCCAGCCCTTCGGCGACGCCTCGCGCGGCCAGACCTTCGCGCGTGGCTTCGGCCTGCCGGGCAAGGCCTGGCAGAGCGGCCTGCCCGAGCTGATGACCGGCCTCGGCAGCTCGCCCGACTTCCTGCGCGCCTCGCAGGCCAGGCAATGCGGCATCGACGTCGGCATCGCCATCCCCGTCGGCATCGACAGCGACCAGCCGCGCATCGTCGCGCTGCTGTCGGCGCCGGCCACGCCGCTCGCGCGCCGCGTCGAGATCTGGACCGTCGATGCCGAGCATGAATCCCTCGTCTTCCACGACGGCTGGTGCGCCAACGTGCCCAGGCTCGACCGCGTGTACGACGGCGTCCACCTGAGCCGCAGCGACAGCACCGTCGGCCGCGCCTGGCGCTGCGGCATCCCGATGGTCGTCAACCAGCTCTCGGCCTCGGGCTCGGCGCTGGGCGTGGCCGCCGTCACCGCCGGGCTCGACACGATGGTCGCCATCCCGGTCATGGACCGCGGCTGGGTGCGCGCCGTGGTCGCGCTCTACCCCTGAACAAGATTTAGAACATCCCCGCCGGCGCCCCGCGCCTGCCCCCCAACGGAGCCAAGAAAAATGACCCTGCGCATCTCCCGCCAGGCCTATGCCGAGATGTTCGGCCCCACCACCGGCGACCGCCTGCGCCTTGCCGACACCGAGCTGATCGTCGAGGTCGAGCACGACCACACCATCTACGGCGAGGAAGTGAAGTTCGGCGGCGGCAAGGTCATCCGCGACGGCATGGGCCAGAGCCAGCGCATGTCGGCCGACTGCGCCGACGTGGTCATCACCAACGCGCTCATCATCGACTGGTGGGGCATCGTCAAGGCCGACATCGGCATCAAAGGTGGGCGCATCAGCGCCATCGGCAAGGCCGGCAACCCGGACATCCAGCCGGGCGTGACGATCATCATCGGCGCGGCCACGGAGGTGATCGCGGGCGAAGGGATGATCGTGACCGCCGGCGGCATCGACACCCACATCCACTTCATCTGCCCGCAGCAGATCGAAGAGGCGCTCACCTCGGGCGTCACCACGATGATCGGCGGCGGCACCGGCCCGGCCACGGGCACCTTCGCCACCACCGTCACGCCCGGCCCCTGGAACCTCGAACGCATGCTCCAGGCCGCCGACGCCTATCCGATGAACATCGGCCTGCTTGGCAAGGGCAACGCCTCGCTCGAAGCGCCGCTGGCCGAGCAGATCGAAGCCGGCGCCATCGGCCTCAAGCTGCATGAAGACTGGGGCACCACGCCCGCCGCGATCGACGCCTGCCTGAGCGTCGCCGACAAGACCGACACCCAGGTCGCGATCCACACCGACACGCTCAACGAAGCCGGCTTTGTCGAGACGACCGTCAAGGCGTTCAGGAACCGTGTGATCCACACGTACCACACCGAAGGCGCGGGCGGCGGCCATGCGCCCGACATCATCAAGGTGGCCGGCGAGCTGAACGTGCTGCCCAGCTCCACCAACCCGACGCGGCCCTACACGGTCAACACGCTCGACGAGCATCTCGACATGCTCATGGTCTGCCACCACCTCGACGCCGCCATCGCCGAGGACATCGCATTTGCAGAAAGCCGCATTCGCAAGGAAACGATCGCGGCCGAGGACATCCTCCACGACCTTGGCGCCTTCTCGATGCTGAGTTCGGACAGCCAGGCCATGGGCCGCGTGGGCGAGGTGGTGATCCGCACCTGGCAGACCGCGCACAAGATGAAGGTGCAGCGCGGCACGCTGCCCGGCGACACCGCGCGCCACGACAACGCGCGCGTCAAGCGCTACATCGCCAAGTACACGATCAACCCGGCCATCACCCACGGCATCGCGCACGAGGTGGGCAGCGTGGAAGTGGGCAAGTTCGCCGACCTCGTGCTGTGGAAGCCGGCCTTCTTCGGCGTGAAGCCATCGATCGTCATGAAGGGCGGAATGATCGCCATGGCTGCGATGGGCGACCCGAATGCGTCCATTCCCACGCCCCAGCCCGTGCATTACCGGCCGCAATTCGCGGCGGCGGGTGGCGCGCTGGCGAAATGCTCGCTGACCTTTGTTTCGCAGGCGGGATTCGAGGCGGGAATTGCCGAGCGCTACGGCCTCGCCAAGACGGTGGTGCCGGTGCGCGGGATTCGGTCACTCACCAAGCGGGACATGAAGCTGAATGATTATCTGCCGGTGATTACCGTGCATCCCGAGACGTATCAGGTGCATGCGGACGGGCAATTGCTGGATTGCGAACCGGCGAAGGTGTTGCCGATGGCGCAGAGGTATTTCTTGTTTTGAGTTGTTTAATTTGACTGTGAGTTGTGATTTTAATTCACTTTTCTCAAAGGAGGAGTTGTGCAAATAATTTCGAGTGACGAGTCTCTGCGCGAGACGATCAAAGGTGTATCGCCCGTCAAAGTTGCTGTGGCGTATGTCGGTTTGGATTGGCAGGATTTCATCTCTATAGATTCGTTGAGGGAGATAATCGTTTCGCCCACGTTTGGCTCAAATCCGAGGGCTATCGAGGAGTTGTTTGATGAATTGGGGATGGAAAATGTGCATTTCTTGGATGAATTGCATTCAAAGTTGTACTTGGGGGAGTCATCGTTGTTAATCGGCAGTCCAAATCTTTCCTTTAATGCATTCGGTAGCGGCGGGCTGGAGGAGTTGGGCGTTCGATTGGAGGGGTCTCCGGCGCTCATTGAGGCTGATGCAATATTCGAGCATTATAAGGCTATGGCTTGGGAGAGATATCCAACTTCAGAAAGCAAGCGAGGGAGGTTGAGAGAGTTACATCGTCTTGTTGAGAGGGCGAAATCTAATGGATTGTATCCGTCGGATAAAGATGGTGGTCCTGCGTTTAATCCTAGTCTAATTATGTGTGAGGCCGTCAGGCCGGTCTCTTATTGCATTGTTGATGATGAGCCAATAATTAGGCACGATGCTGTAGCTGCCAATTGCCCAGAGATGGTTGAATACACTCCAGAGCAATTTGATGATCTCTTTTGCGATCAAATGCCTTTTGCCGAAGAGGATGATGTTGTTGCTGGCGATTGGCTTTTGTGCTGGGAGGCGCGCATAAATGGCATGCCGTCAACAGATAAGCGGAAGAAAATGTCTTGGATGTATGTGCACAAGGTAATCCCGGGCGGAATTGATCCTGGTGATGATGAATCTTCTTTTAATACGGATACGAAATTGGCCCTTGAAATCCGTGGTGGGCGCGAGCGTTTATCTCCTCCCTTTGAATTGACTGAAGAGTTTCAGGAGGCGTTTAAGAGAGTTATAAGTCACGAAGATTTTGATGTGTTGCGTCGGGGCGCGGGTAAGCTTTTATTTGCAAGCATTAGGGCTAAAATTGTGGCGGACTTATTTCAAAGGATATTTGTCGTGCTGAATGAAGCTTGACTGCCGATTCAGATTGCTTTGTGGTGGCAAGTTTGTGAATTTGCTTGGAGGTTGTCCGGAAGTTCAACAGCAGCAATCAGGGATGGAACTACAGCGAGATTTCTCAGTAGAAATCGCCTGTTGATTGCGGCGCGTGCAAGCGCCATCGGCGCCACGCTGGTCAGCCGCGACCGTGTGTTCCAGTCCAGCACATGCTCGGCGGACTGACGGTCGAGGACTGGACTACGCCAGCGGCCGATTGACCGCGTGTGCGAGGCAGTCTCGCGGGCTGATGACGTGTGGCCGCTGCACGCCGTCCATCAATCCCACGCCGCCCGTTCCGCCTGAATCCCGCCTTCGATCCGCTCGTGCTGGTCACGAAGGTGCGCGGGCAGCGGATGCGCCTCCAGCCAATCGAGCAATTGCCTGCCGCGCCCGATTTCCGGCACCTCAACCGCCACCAGTCGCGCAACTGGCCGATCCCGCTTCGCAATCACGACCTCCGCGCCCGCCTGCGCAGCCTTGATGAGTTGCGACAGCCGATTGCGGGCGTCGCGGATGCCGATCTGCATATCGCCTCCATCGTTTCGTAAGTCCGGGACGGTGTTTGCCAGAAACCCGTCTCCACCGCGAGGGCCGGCCAGAAGTGCGCCGCGCCGCCGGCACATGCGAACCTGCGCCTTACCGCCGCCGCCACTCCCGCCCCGCCCATGCCCCTCGCCACCCTCCGCCACACCCTCGCCGCCCGCTACCCCCTCATCTGCCTCGAAACCCACGAGGAACCGCGCGCCCGCGCCCTCGTGCGCCAGCTCGCCGACGAACTTGGCGAGGCCTGCTTCGAATGGAGCGTCGCCGACGGCCTGAGCCACGCCAACTTCCGCTACACCGCCGGCCGGCCGCCGACGGGCGCCGACGCCAGCGGCGGCTGGCAACCCGGCGTGTCGATGCCTTCGTCCCAGGCCGCGCCCGCGCGCCGCAGCTTCGTCGATACCGACGACCTCGACGCCGCGTTGCGCTTCATCGACCGCGAGGGGCCGCGCGGCATCTATCTGCTGTTCGACACCCATCCCTTCCTCGACGCGCCGACGGTGCAGCGCCTGCTGCGCGAGATCGCCTTCGACCACGCCACGCGGCATTGCACGCTGGTGCTCGTCGGCCCGCGCATCGACCTGCCGCCCGAGATCGCGCGCCATGCGCTGTTCGAGACGCTGCCGCTGCCCGACCTCGCCCGCGTGCGCGAAATCTTCCGCGAGGAGCTGGACGCCTACGCCAACGCGCCCGGCCACCTGCGCGTGACCGGCGAGCGCGTGACGGCCGAGCGCCTCATGCAGCAGATGCTCGGCCTGTGCGAGGAGGACGTGCGCCGCCTGCTGCGCCTGTGCATCCACGCCGACGGCGCCATCGACGACGACGACCTGCGCCGCGTCACCCGCATCAAGCGCGAGATGCTGGCCGAGTCCGCGCTCGATGTTGACTTTCCCGACGCCGGCAAGCTCGCGGTGGCCGGCATGGCCAACCTCAAGCGCTGGCTGTCGCTGCGCGAGGCGGCCTTCCGGGGCGCGGCGCCGGGCCTGCCCACGCCGCGCGGCGTGCTGATGCTAGGCGTGCAGGGCGGCGGCAAGAGCCTCGCGGCGCGCACCATCGCGGCCGACTGGCGGCTGCCGCTCGCGCGGCTCGACATCGGCGCGCTGCAGGACAAGTTCCACGGCGAGACCGAACGCAAGCTGCGCGCCGCGCTCGCCGCCGCCGAGGCGCTCGCGCCCTGCGTGCTGTGGATCGACGAGATCGAGAAGGCCATGGCCCAGGGCGGCAGCGAGGCCGACGGCGGCATCGGCCGGCGCGTGCTCGGCGCGCTGCTGACGTGGATGGCCGAGCGCGACCGGCCGGTGTTCATCGCCGCGACCGCCAACGACATCCGCGCGCTGCCGCCGGAGCTGCTGCGCAAGGGGCGCTTCGACGAGATCTTCTTCGTCGATCTGCCCGACGCGGCGGCGCGGGTCGAGGTGTTCTGCATCCACCTCGCGCGGCGCGGGCTGGACGCGGCGGGCTTCGACCTCGCGGCGCTGGCGGCGGCCTGCGAGGGCTTCTCGGGCGCGGAAATCGAGCAGGCCGTCATCAGCGCCTGCTTCGAGGCCGGCGCCGCGAAGCTGCCGGTGAGCGGCGAGCTGGTGATTGCCGAGCTGCGCCGCACCCGGCCCATCTCGGTGACGATGGCCGAGGCGGTGGCGGCGCTGCGCGACTGGGCGCGGGATCGGGCGGTGCCGGCCTGAGCGGCGCCATCCGTGCCAGCGGCGCGACCGTATGGCGGGCGCGCCTGATCCAGATCAAACCCAGCCGGCCGGAGGGGGGACGCGTGCAGGGGCGGCAACCATCATCGGGCGGTCAATTTCCCCTGCCAGGAATGTCCACCATGCAAGGCCACCCAGCCGTCATCGATGCCCTGAACGCGCTGCTCGTCGACGAACTCGCGGCGCGCGACCAGTACTTCATCCACTCGCGCATGCTTTATGACTGGGGCCTGGACGTGGCCGCCGACCGCATCTCGCACGAGATGGAAGATGAGACCGGCCATGCCGACGCGCTGATCCGCCGCATCCTGATGCTCGGCGGCATGCCCGACATGCGGCCCAGCGCGCTCAACATCGGCAGCGACCTGCCGAGCCTGTTCGCCAACGATCTCGCGGTCGAGATCTCGGTGACGCAGAACGTGCGCGCCGCGATCGCCGTGTGCGAGCGGCATTCGGACTTCGTGAGCCGCGAGGTGCTGATTCCGATGCTGGTCGATACCGAGGTCGACCACGCCTACTGGCTGTCGAAGCAGCTCGGCCTCATCGAGCTGGTCGGCCTGCCCAACTATCTGCAAAGCCAGATGCATCCGGTCGCGGCCTGACGGTCGCGGCGGCGGCCGGCGCGCGGGCGCCGGGCTCACGGTTCTCGTGCCATCGCGCCGACCGGCGCGCGGGCGCGTGCCGTCAGGGGCAGAAGCGCCGGCGCAGCCAGCCGCTCAGCAGCGCGCGGTCGTAGCGCAGCGGCGCGCCGTCGGCCCGCACGGCGGCGCCACGCAGATAGTTCATGTCGGACACGCTTTCGCTGCGCGCCGCGAGCGTCGTGCCGTCGGCATCGGCGAGGCGCCAGTCGAGGTCGATGCGCGGCCAGGTGATGTCGCGCATCACGCGGAAATCGGTCGCGGCCAGCAGCGGCGGCGTCTCGCCGGCGAGATCGATGTCGGTGATGCGCACCGTGAGGCTGCTGCCGGCGGGCAGGCAGCCGCGCGCCTGCTCGACGAGATGGGCGCGCAGCAGGTCGAGCACGCTGTCGTCGGCGCCGCGCCCGCCGCGCAGGCGCGCATCGACGAAGCGCTCGGGCTCGACGAACTCGACCGTCACGCGCGGGGCATCGGCCGCGTCGCGCGCGACCGGCTGGCCAGACTGGGCGCAGCCGGCGAGGGCACCGAGCAGCATCGCGGCGACAGTCGCCCCGGCGCCGGCGAGGACGCCGTTCACGACGGGCGCCATGCACCGCGCGATCGGTGACGTGGAGGAGGACGACCAGGGCTTCATTCAGGCTCCTTGCGGGACGGCCGCGATGCTGCGGCGCAGCGGACCGGTGCCGGCCGGCGCGACGCGCGGGGGCGACGGGCGGCAGCCTCGCGCCGCGCGGCGTGCGCGGCCCGGCCGGTTTCCGTCTGTATCATCCGCGCCGCCTGGTGCTCGCCGTGCCTCTCGGTCGCGGCGGTTAAACGGGAAGCAGGAAGCGCCCGATCCACCGGATCACGCCAACCTGCGCTGCCCCCGCAACGGTAAGCGGACGGGGTCCACGACCCCAGCCGGCGCGCTTCGCCACTGGTCAACCTGCCTTTCGGGCGGTACGGCCGGGAAGGCGGCGCCGGCGGTTCCGCCAGCCCGGATACCGGCCAGCAGGTGACCGCGTTCGCGCGCGGTCTTGTCGTCCGGGCTCGCGGGGAGGCGGGTTCCGGCAGTCATCCCGACTTGCCTTTCATGCATTCCAATTCCTCCGCCGGGCGTCTGTGCCCGGTCGCGGCGGCGCTTGCGCTGCTGTCCTTCCACGCACCGGCCGCGCTGGCCGCTTCCGATGATTCGGCCGCACTGCCCCAGGTGGTGGTGACGGCTACCCGCCAGCCGGCGCGCGCCGACGAGCTGATCGCCGACGTGACCGTCATCGACCGCGCCGAACTCGAACGCGCCGAGGGCCGCAGCCTCGCCGACGTGATCTCGCGCCGCGCCGGCGTGCAGGCCGCCACCACGGGCGGCTACGGCAGCCTGAGCAGCCTCTATCTGCGCGGCATGGACGGCCGCCACACGCTGCTGCTGATTGACGGTGTGCGCTACGGCTCGGTGTCGGCCGGCCAGCCGATCTTCGAGAACCTGCCGCTGTCGGCCATCGAGCGCATCGAGATCGTGCGCGGCCCGGCCAGCGGCCTGTACGGCAGCGATGCCGTCGGCGGCGTGATCCAGATCTTCACGCGCGCGGGCAGCCGGCAGGCGACCGACGCGGCGGGCGCCGCCGGCTTCGCGCCGAACGCGGCCGTCACCGCCGGCAGCGCGGGCTTCCGCAGCGCGAATGCCGGGTTCGCGGGCGTGGCCGGCGACGACGGCGCCTTCGACTGGTCGGCTGGCGTGCAGGGCACGCGGCGGCGCGGGCAGTCGGGCAGCAATCCGCGCGCGCCCTTCGACAACTGGCATCCCGACAACGACGGCATGAGCCAGACCTCGGGCAATGCCGGCTTCGGCTGGCGCATCTCGCCCGACTGGCGGCTGCGCGCGAGCGCCATCGGCACGCGCGGCGTAAGCGATTTCGATGACGGCATCGACCCCGCCGCGCCCGACGCCTCGGCCAAGAGCCATCAGCGCGGCCAGGTGATCGCCGCCTCGCTCGACGGCAGCATCACGCCGGTCTGGCGCATGACCGTGCGCGCCGGCAGCAGCACCGACGTGTCCGACACCTACACCGCGGCCCAGTCGTGGAGCCTCGGCAACTTCCGCACGCGGCAGGACCAGGCGGCGATCGACAACCGCTTCGACACGCCGGTCGGCACGCTGCTCGCGGCGGTCGAGCACACCCGTCAGAGCGCGCACAAGGACGGCGCCGACTTCGTCGAGACCTCGCGCGACATCGACGCCTTCGTCACCGGCCTCGACGGCCGCGCCGGCGCGCACGTGTGGCAGCTCAGCGCCCGCCACGACCGCAACAGCCAGTACGGCACGCAGAACAACGGCACCGCAGGCTACGGCTACGAATTCCTGCCGCGCTGGCGGCTGGGCGCCTCGGTGGGCACGAGCTTCGCGGCGCCGAGCTTCAACCAGCTCTACTGGCCGGTGTTCGGCAACCCGAACCTGCTGCCGGAAGAAGGCCGCCACCGCGAATTCAGCCTGCGCTACGCGGGCGCCGGGCATGACCTGCGCGTCGCCTGGTTCGGCAACCGGGTGCGCAACTTCATCACCTCGGGCCGCACGCCCACCAACGTGCCGCATGCGCTCGTGACCGGCTGGACCGCGAGCTGGACCGCCCATCTCGCCAACGACCTCGATCTTGGCGCCACGCTCGACCTGATCGACCCGCGCAACGAGACCACCGACGCCTGGCTGCCGCGTCGCGCCAAGCGCAGCGCCGGCATCAACGCCGACCAGCGCATCGGCAACTGGAGCGTCGGCGCGAGCCTGAAGGCGGTGGACGAGCGCCGCGACACCGACGGCGGCGGCGAGGTGAAGCTCGGCGGCTACACCCGCCTCGACCTGCGCGCGAGCACCCAGCTCTGTCGCGACTGGGCGCTGGATGCGCGCATCGACAACGCCGGCGGCAAGCGCTACGAGACGGCCTACGGCTACAACACCCCGCAGCGCGAGGTGTTCGTGACGCTGCGCTATGCGATGCGCTGAGCCGGCGTGGCGGTCGCGCGGCGGCGCTTCGTCGCCCCGCGAACCCGCCGTGCCCGGCGCGTCGTCGTGCGCCGGGCCGGGCGCGGCGCGTGCATCAAAGCTCGTCGAGCGAATTGCGCGCGCGCGTCACCAGCTTGGCGGCCTCGAACAGCGTGCCCTTGTCGGCATCGATGACGAGCGCGTCGAAGTCCTTGGCCAGCGCGGCGATGACGATGTAGGCCGCCGCGACCTCGCGCGGATCGCCGCCCCACTTGATGGCGATGGCCACGTCGCGCGCGCCCAGCACGGGCCCAAGCGCCTCGCTCTTGCCGGCATGCTCGGCGGCGCTGGCGAAGCGCATGTCGAAGCCGGCGTCCTCGCCGTCGAGGGTGCAGGGCAGGTAGCCGGCGATCTCGAAGGGCTTGTAGTCGTGCTCGACCACGAGCTTGAACTTGAGGCCGGCGATGGCGGCGTTGAGGGCGGTGAGGGCGGGCACCTTGGCTCGCTCGATGAAGGCGATGTTGTTGCGGGGCATGTTGTTCTCCGGAGGTTGGCGCCCGCCGCGCCGGCGGGCCGCTGCGGAGGATAGCCCCGCGCGGCGTGGGGGAATGCGGTCGGCCAGCCGCTGTCGTGTCGCCCATGTGGCGCATGTGGCGGCGCCGGCGCGGCGGCCATGGTCCCGCCAGTCGGCCGCGTCAGCGCGGACAGCGCGCAACCCGGCACGGCAGAATCGCCGGTCATGAAGCCCGTCTCCGCATCGTCTTCCGCCACCCGCCTGACCGGCCTCGCGCCCGTGGTCGGGCCGACGTCGCGGGTGCTCATCCTCGGCAGCTTTCCGGGCGCGGCGTCGCTTGCGGCGGGGCAGTACTACGCCCATCGGCAGAACCGCTTCTGGCCGATCGTGGGCGAGGTGATCGGCCGCGACCTGGTGGCGATGGCCTATGCCGACCGGCTCGCCGCGCTGCTCGACGCCGGCCTCGCGCTCTGGGACGTGTACGCCGCCTGCGAGCGCGAGGGCAGCCTCGACAGCGCCATCCGCCTCGCCGAGCCCAACGATTTCGCGGCCCTGCGCGCGCGGGCGCCCCGGCTCGCGCGCATCTGCCACAACGGCCGCACGAGCGGGAAATTCGCCGAGCACTGGCGCGCGCTCGGCTTCGACGTGCGGGTGCTGCCGTCGACCAGCCCGGCCAATGCGTCGATTCCGCACGCGGTCAAGCTCGCGGCCTGGCGCGACGCGCTGGATTTATCGACGCTGGCGGGCTGAATCGGCGGGCGCGTGCCGGGCGGGCGGTCGGCCGTCAGTCAGGCTGCCAGGCAGCCGGGCCAGACCGGCGATTCAGGCCGGCGATTCAGGCCAACGGGCGGGAGTCGGCGCACTCGCCCGCGCGCAAGGCGGCCAGCCGGGCGAGCAGGCCGGCGTCGGCTTCGGCGCGCGTGGCCAGCGCGCCCGCGTACACCGCGCCGGAATTGCCGTCGAGGGTGATGTCGTCGCCTTCGGCCAGCGTGCGATCGCCGAGGCGCAGGCGGCGCCGGGCCGGGTCGATTTCCAGCCCGTCGCAGCCCACGAGGCAGACCTTGCCGAGCTGGCGCGCGACCACCGCCGCGTGCGAGGTGCGCGCGCCGCGCGCGGTGAGCAGGCCGGCGGCGGTTTCGAGCGCGGCGATGTCGTCGGTCTCGGCGTCGTGGCGCACCAGCACCACGGCACGGCCGGTGGCGGCGAGGCGGCGCGCAGCCTCGGCGTCGAGCGTGATCGCGCCCACCGCCACGCCACTGCTCGCGCTCGGCGCCCGTGCGTCGGGCGTGGCGGCGGAGCCGTCGGCCTGGGCGAGGCATTCGACCGCGAGCGTGCGCGCGTCCAGCCCGGCCACGCGGCGGCGCGCCTCGGCGGCGTCGATCACGCCGGCCGCGTGCAGGTCGAGCGCGATGCGTGCCGCCGCCACCGGCGTGCGCTTGCCGGCACGGGTCTGCAACCACCACAGCCGGCCGTCCTCGACGGTGAACTCGATGTCCTGCATGTCGCCCAGCCCGCGTTCGAGCCGGTCGGCGCCGTCTTCAAGTTCGCGCCAGACCGCCGGAATGCCGGCGGCGAGTGCGTCATGACCGTGGGCGCTGCGCCGGCCCGACACCACGTCCTCGCCCTGGGCGTTGAACAGGAAATCGACCCACAGGCCGGGCGCGCCTCGGGTCGGGTCGCGCGTGAAGCCGACGCCCGCGCCCGAGGCGCCGCCGGCATTGCCGAACACCATGGCCTGCACGATCACCGCCGTGCCCATCGCGTCGTCGATGCCGCGCGCGCGGCGGTACCCGACGGCGCGCGGCGAACGCCAGCTCGCGTACACGGCGGCGATGGCGGCTTCGAGCTGGTCGAGCGGCGCGGCGGGCAGCGGGGCGCCGGCGGCGCGCGCCAGCGCGAGGTTGCGCAGCGCCAGCGCGCGCATGCCGGCCCAGTCGAGCCGGCGTTCGTCGCCGTCGGGGGCGAGTTCGCGCACGGCGGCCTCGAACGGCGCCGGATCGCATCCGCCGACGACCTCGGCATGGCTGGCGACGAGGCGGCGCAGGCTGTCCCACGCGAGCCGGGGATTGCCGGTGAGCCGCAGCAGGCCGGGCAGGGTGGCGTCGCACAGGCCGATGTCGAGCAGCGTGTCCATCATCCCGGGCATCGACACAGGCGCGCCCGAGCGCACCGACACCAGCAGCGGCCGGGCCGGATCGCCGAAGCGGCGGCCGGTGGCGGCTTCGAGTTCGGCCAGCGCGCCGGGCAGGGCGGCGCGCAGTGGCTCGGGCAGGCGCGGGCCGGCGGCGGCCTCGGCGCAATGGCGCGTGCCGAGCACGAAGGCGGGCGGAATGCGCAGCCCGAGCGCGGCCATGCGCGCGAGGTTCCATGCCTTGAAGCCGATGGCTTGCGGGCCGGGCAGCTCGGCGCCGTCGCGCGCCGTGCCGAGGAAGTGCAGGTCGGGCGTCATGCGGAGGCTCCCGGGGCGGCGCCGGCGTCGGCGAGGACGAGGTCGCGCAGTTCGTGGCTGGCGGCGAGCAGGTGGTCGGTGGCGTCTTCGAGATGGCCGGCCAGCTCGACCGCGAGCTGATGGGCGACGGGCGAGCAGGGGCCGGCCAGCAGCGCGCGGCGGACGTCGCGCCAGAGTTCGTCGCAGCGGCGCTCGGCGGCGGCGATGCGCCAGCTGATGTCGAGCAGGGCGTCGGTGTCGTCGGCGCGGCCGGTGGCGGGCAGCTGGCGCGCGATCTCGATGGCGCGGATCCAGTCGCGCACGGCGCCGACGGTGGCTTCGGCCAGCGCGTGCAGCGGGCCGCGCGCCGCGTCGGGCAGGGCGGTGGCGCTCGGCGTCGGTACGCCTGGGCTGGCCTCGCCGGGCGTCGCGGTGCCGAGCACGAGAGCGCCGGGCGGGAGAGCGTCGGGCCGTCCGCCGGCGGACGCGCCGGCGGCCAGGCCGTGGATGAAGGCGGCGGCTTCGAGCGAATCGGCCACGTCGTCGGCCCGGCCGAGGATGTGCGCGACGCGGGCGCGGCGCGGCTGGCGTTCGGCGCCGACGCGGGCGGCCAGCACGCATTCGTCGGCGGCGCGTTCCCAGCGCCGGGCGCGGCGCGCCAGCTCGGCGGCGTCGGCGCCGTGGCCGAGGCAGTCGCCGAGGCCGCGCGCCAGTTCGTGGCACCAGGCGGCGTGGTCGGCCAGCAGCTCCCAGCCGGCGGTGCGGCGCGCCACCAGCCGGGCCAGCAGCACGCGGCTCTCGTCCTCCACCAGCGACACGGGGCGGCCAGCCAGCAGCGCGCGCGCCGCCAGCCCCAGTACCTGGACGAGAAAGTCGCCGGCCGCCTCGGCGCCGAGCACGCCGTCGAGCGTGTCGCCGAGGCGGAACACGCCGCCGTCGATGGCCTGCATGGCCGCGAACACGAGCCGGTCGCCGCCGGCGCGCAGAAAGGCCATGTGGCCGTGGCCGGCCCGGGCGGCGCGGTCGAGCACGGTGACGGCGAGCGGCTTGTCCACCAGCCGGCCCAGCTGCTTGCGGGCGCGGTTCCAGTCGATGAGGAAGACGAGTTCGGCGCCGATGGCGTCGAGCGCGCGGTCGAGCGCGACCGGGCCGTCGGCCTCGAACACGGCGGTGCCGACCACATGGCTGTGGCCTGCGTTGAGGCCGGGCGTGACCGTGCTGCGGGCGGCGGTCCAGCGTCCGCCGGCCGCTTCGAGACGACGGCGGAAGAACTCGAAGCGCGGCGCGTGCAGGTCGGAGTAGGTGAGGCTGACGCGCGCCGGCTCGACGTGGATGACGATGACGTGGGCGTCGTTGGTGCCGATGTCGTTCTGGATCAGCAGGCGGTTGCCGTCGCGGGTGGCGGCGGTATCGAGGCCGGGATGGTCGAACTTGAGCGCGGCGGTGCGGTGCAGGCCGCGCATGAAGGCGCGCACGCGCTCGCGGTCGTCGTCGCCGCCGAGGCGCCAGCCGTGGGCGCCGTCGATGTCCTCGGTGGCGAGGCCGGCGGCGAGCCGGTTGATGGCCTTGTGCATGTCCATCACGAACAGATGGGCGCTGTCGCCGGCGTCGCGGTCGCCGTGCGTGACGGCGGCGATGGCGGCCGGCGCGATGGCGCCGTCGGCCCAGTCGCCGAGGCCGGCGCAAAGGCGGTCGAGCCGCGCCTGCCAGCCGGCGTCGGCGGCGGTGTCGAGCAGCGGGCGCGCCATAAGGCGCAGGTCGGCCGCGATGGCGTCGCGCAGCCGCGCGAGTCCGGGCACGAGCAGCTGGTCGCCGTCGAGGCGGGCTTCGGTGACGAGGGCTTCGGGCCAGGGCTGGGCGATGCCCGTCAGCGCGCGTTCGCGGCTGAAGTCGGCGTTCGCCGGCGTCTGCCCGGTGGCCTGCGCCAGCGCTGCCTGCAGCACGGTGAACCAGAACTTGAGGCGGTCATTGGCCGCCAGCGCGGCGTTGATGCGGCCGGGCAGCAGCAGCCCGGCGGGGCCGAGGCTGGCAACCGCGTCTTCCTTGAGCATGGGCGTCGTCCTGTGAGACCGACCGCGCCCGGGGCGCGATCACGCCGCCAGCCTGACCGACGCGAATGACAGCCGCGCGACGCCGCCGTGCCGTCGCGCGAGCGTCGGCCGCCTCAGTTGGCGAGGCGCGTCGCCTCGACCTCGCCGTTCACGTTCATCGCCAGGAAGGTCAGGCCGTCGGCCAGCCGCAGCGCGGCCCAGGCGTGGTTGGCGACGCCTTCGCGGGCGAGGCGCTTGGCCTCGGCGATGGCCTGGTCTTCGGAGGCAAGCTCGATGCACTGGGCCGGCTGGCGCAGGTCGGTGGCGAAACGCACGGTGTAACTCATGGTCAGTCCTCGCGTTGTGTTGGCTCTGTGGCCGATGCGGGTTGTCTTTGTGTGTCGGGCGTCGCGCTGGCGCCCGTACCTGGAGGCGGGGTGGACGATGCAGTCCGCCCCCCTCGTCGGCAAGCGCGCGCCGGCTCGCGGCGGCTTTTTGTTGCACCGCGATGACGGTCGGCGAGGTGGGTACGGACTGTCATCGGCATGGCATGAAGCCGTGGCAGCTTTTGCGCCCCCTCCGCCCGGGCGCCGTCGGCGCTGCCCCCCGATGAACCTTCCGCTTCCCGCCGCCACCGCCAGCTACGGCGCCGACGACCACGGTCTCATCTGCGGCTGGCATTTCCCGCCCGGCGCCGAGGCTGTTGCGCTGCCGCACTGCACCGATGCCGCGGGCTGGCTCGCGGGCGAGGCGCCCGGCTTCCTGTGGCTGCACTTCAACCTCGCGCATGCGGGCGCCGAGCCCTGGTTGCGCGCCCATGCAGGGCTGAGCGAGGACTTCTTCGACGAATTGCACGGCGGTTCGCGCACCACGCGCATCGAGCGCGACGGCGAATGGCTGTTCGCCGTGATGAACGACGTGGTGTTCGACTTCGCCTTCGACGCCGGCGACGTGGCCACGCTCTGGCTCGCCGCCGGGCCGAGGCTGTTCGTGAGCGCGCGCCGCCATCCGCTGCGCGCCGTCGACCGACTGCGCATGGCGGTGCGGCGCGGCGAGCTGCCGGGCTCGCCGGTGGCGCTGCTCGACCATCTGCTGCGCGACCAGGCCGACGAACTCCAGGCCATCGTGCGTCAGGTGGCCGAGCGCGCCGATGCGATCGAGGACGCGCTGCTCGCCGGTCGCCACGACGGCCAGACCCGCGAGCTGCCGCGCCTGCGCCGGCTCATGGGCCGGCTGCAACGCCTGCTCGCGCCGGAGCCGAACGCGCTCATGCGCATGCTCGCGCGCCCGCCGGCCTGGGTGCCGGCCGCCGACGTGGCCGGGCTCCAAGCCGCGACCGAGGACTTCGCGCTCGTGCTGCGCGACATCGGCGGCGTGCAGGAGCGGCTCAAGCTCATGCAGGACGAGGCCGCCGCCCGCCTGGCCGAGGAGAGCAACCGCATCCTGTTCACGCTCACGCTCGTCACCGTGCTCGCGCTGCCGATCAATCTCGTGTCGGGCATGTTCGGCATGAACGTGGGCGGTATTCCGCTGGCCGAGCATCCGCACGGCTTCCGGGTGATGGCGCTGGTGATCGCGGCGCTCACGGGCGCGATCGCCTGGGGCGTCGGGCGCTGGGTGGGGCGGCGCGGCGGTTGAGGCGGGCGGGGCGGGCGGGGCGCGCGCCGGTCCGGCGATCCGGCGCCGTCCGTCGCCGGGCCGCCGCGCGCGGGCACAATGCGCGCCCGCCGATTCCCGCCCTCGCCGTCATGACCGCCAGCCCCAAGCCCTTCCGCCCGCAAGGCATCACCCTGTCCGAGGACCGTGGGGTGCGCTATCTGCACTTCGGCACCGAATGGATCCAGGGCGCGATGCGGCTGTCGCGCCCCTGGGAGATCGAGCTGGAATACGTGCGCCAGATGATGGCCTGGCTCATCTTTCTCGACCCCGCCGCAGCCGGCTTCTCGGTGCTGCAGCTCGGGCTGGGCGCGGCGGCGCTCACCAAGTACTGCTGGGCGCGCTTTCCCTGCGCCATCACCGCCGTCGAGCGCGATCCGGAGGTGATCGCGGTGGCGCGCAGCATGTTCAGCCTGCCGCCCGACGACGCGCGGCTCGCGGTGGTGGAGGACGGCGCGGCCGAATTCGTCGCGCGCCAGGCCGGCCGCCTTGCCGGCAAGGGCCGCGCGGCGCGCCACGACGTGATCCAGATCGACCTCTACGACGCCCAGGCGCGCGGCCCGGTCGAGGACTCGCTCGACTTCTACGCCGGCTGCCGCGCGCTGCTCAAGCCGGCCGGCATCGTGGTGGTCAACCTGTTCGGCGAGCACGAGAGCTTTCCGCGCAACCGGCGCCGGCTGATGGAGGTGTTCGACGGCCGCGTGCTGATGCTGCCGGAGATCGATGCCGGCAACCGCGTGGCGCTGTGCTTCAGCGGCCCGCCGATCGACCTGTCGCTGGCCGACCTGCACGGTCGCGCCAAGCAGGTCGAGGCCGAGACCGGCCTGCGCGCCCGGCGCTGGGCCACCGGACTGTGCGAGGCGACCGTCGAGGCCGGGCTGCCGCAGGCGCCCAGGCGCTTCGCGGTCTGAAGCGCCAGCCCGCCTCGGTGGGGCCGGAGGCCGAGGTCCACCGGCGCGCGGTCCGCGGGTTGCCTCTGCGCCCGGAGCCGCCTGCCCGGCGCATGTTGCGCGCGCATTTCCGCCGGCTCGGCCGAGACACCGAGCGGGCCGCGTTTACGGCCGCATTCCTGCCAATTGAAGGGCGAGGCGCCGCATAGGCTGCACCGGATTGGCGGGGCGCTGCCCCGCGCCTTGCTCCCGGAGCCCGTCATGCCGGCCAATCCCTCGATTCTCGTCGTCGATGACGACACCGACCTGCGCGTCCTCGTCTGCGACTTCCTGCGCCGCTACGGCCTCGATCCGCGCCCCGCCGCCGACGGCGCCGCCATGCGCGCCGCCATCGCCGCGCAGCGCCCGGCGCTCGTCGTGCTCGACCTGATGCTGCCCGGCGAGGACGGCCTCGCGCTGCTGGGCGAGTTGCGCCGGCGCGACGAGCTGCCCGTCATCCTGCTCACCGCGCGGCGCGAGCCGGCCGACCGCGTGCTCGGCCTCGAACTCGGCGCCGACGACTACCTCACCAAGCCCTTCGAGCCGCGCGAGCTGGTGGCGCGCATCCACACCGTGCTGCGTCGCGCCGGCAGCGCACCGGCCGGCGTGGACGAGGCCGTGCATTTCGACGGCTGGCGGCTGGAGACCGAAAGCCGCCGCCTCACCGCGCCCGACGGCACGCTGGTGGCGCTGTCGAACGCCGAGTTCCGGCTGCTCAGCACCTTCCTGCGCCGGCCGCAGCGCATCTTCACGCGCGAGCAGCTGGCCGATCTGGCGCGCGACCGCAATGCCGGCGGCGAGCCCGCGCTCGACCGCAGCATCGATCTGCTCGTCTCGCGGCTGCGCCGCAAGCTCGCCGACGACCCGCGCGATCCGCGCCTGATCCGCTCGGTGCGCGGCGAGGGCTATGTGTTCAGCGCGCCGACCGCGCGCGCTCCGGTCGCGCGGCGGGCCTGACGTGAAGGCGCCCGCAAGCCGGCGGCCGCAGCCGGGATGAAAGCGCTTGCCTGCCTGCTGCCGCGCGGGCTGTTCGGCCGGCTGCTGGCGCTGCTGCTGGTGCTGCTGGCGGTGAGCCACGTGCTGGCGCTGACGCTGATGTTCGAGCTGGACCCGCGCGGGCCGCCGCCACCGGGGCCGGCACTCGCGGCCGGCGCCGGGCCGTGGGCGCCGCCTGGAGGCGCGCCGCCGGCCCCGGCGCCCGGCGCGTGGTCCGAAGTCGGCGTGGCCGACGCCGGGCGGCCGCGCGAGGTCGGCATGGATCGCCCCGGCCCCGCGCCCGGTGCTGGCGCGCCGCCCGCCATGCCGCGCGAGCTGCGCGCCGGCCTGCTCATCGACATCGGCGTGCGCGCCGCGGCCGTGGTGCTCGGCGCCTGGATCGGCGCGCGCTGGCTCGCCCGGCCGATCGGCCGGCTCGCGGGCGCTGCGCGCGAACTGGGCGACGACCTCGACCGCGCACCGCTCGACGAAACCGACGGCCCCGCCGAGGCCCGCGAGGCCGCGCGCGTGTTCAACGCCATGCAGGCCCGCCTGCGCGAACAGCGCGACGAGCGCCGCCGCTTCGTCGCCGCCGTCTCGCATGACCTGCGCACGCCGCTCACCCGGCTGCGCCTGCGCAGCGAGGCGCTGGCCGACACCGCCGAGCGCGAGCGCTTCCGGCGCGACATCGCCGAGATGGACGCGATGATCGCCGCCACCCTCGACCATCTGCGTGGCGACACCAGCCCCGAGCCATTCGCACCGCTCGACGTGGCGGCGCTGGTCGCGGCGCTGGCTGATGACGAGGCCGATTGCGGCCGCGCGGTGACTTTGGTGGCGCCCGCGCCCGACGCGCACGGCGCGGTCGGCGTAGTCGGCGCAGTCGGTGCGGTCGGTGCGGTCGGTGCGGTCGGCGCCGGCACGGCCTTGTCGGCCGAGGGCGTCGCGCCGCGCCATGTCGTGCGCGGCCAGCCGCTCGCGCTGCGGCGCTGCGTGGCAAATCTGGTCGAGAACGCGCTGCGCTACGGCGGCTGCGCCCGTCTGACCGTGCGCGACGAAGGCGGCGCGGTGGTGGTGGAGGTGGCCGACGACGGCCCCGGCATCGCGCCCGAGCGCATCGAGGCGATGTTCGAGCCCTTCGTGCGCGGCGAGGCCTCGCGCAACCGTGCCACCGGCGGCGTCGGTCTCGGCCTCGCCATCGCGCGCGACATCGCGCGGCGCCACGGCGGCACGCTCGCGCTGCGCAACGGCGCTTCCGGCGGCCTCGTCGCCCGGCTCGCGCTGCCGGCTCATGGCTGAGCCCGGGCGGCTGCACGCCGGGCCGCCCGCGCATGCCTTCGGGACAGGGCCGCCGGCGCCGATCGCCCGGGCCGATCCCGGCTCCGACGCTCTCCGGCAAAACTCCGAAAAACAGCCCTTTCCGGACCGCAGCCCCTTCGTATCGACCCTGATACAAGCGGGCAACAAGACGAGCACACACGGCTTCGACGATGGCTCCACGGCCTCCGGCACGACGCCGGAGGCGACTTCCAGAGGAGCGGGCAATGAGCACGATCGGAAGCATCGGCGGCAGCACGATGCAAGGCTGGGGCCGCACGGGCGGCGCGGAGCGCGGCGGCGGCGCGCGCATGCAGCAGGAGATGTTCAACAAGCTCGACGGCGACGGTGACGGCGCCATCAGCAAGACCGAGATGCAATCGGCGCTGGACAGCCTGACGTCGGCCAGCGGCAGCACGTCCTCCACCTCGGTGGACGACATCTTCAAGCGCGCCGACAGCGACGGCGACGGCAGCCTCAGCAGCGACGAGCTGTCGAGCGACATGGACAGCCAGCGCCAGCAGGCCATGTCGAGCGTCAATTTCGCCCAGATGCACAACGCGATGAGCGGCATGGGCGGCATGGGCGGCGCCGGTGGCCCGCCACCCGGCCCGCCGCCTTCGGGCGGCCCCGGCGGCGGCCAGGGCGGGCTGAGCGGCCTCGACAGCGACGACGACGGCAGCGTCAGCAAGAGCGAGTTCGGCCTCGACGACGGCAGCGGCACCAGCACCGCGTCGAGCCAGCTCACCAAGCTGTTCGACACGATCGACGGCGATGGCGACGGCAGTCTGAGCAGCGACGAGATCGGCAGCTTCGAGGACACGATGAAGAGCCTGTTCGACCAGGCCGGCGGCGCGTCGTCGTCCTCGTCGTCTTCGACCTCGGACGGCAGCGCGTCTTCCGCCTCGACCGGCGACAGCGCCCGCCTCGCGCAGATGGTCAACGGCATGCTGTCGCACTACCTCGGCATCGCTTCCGACGACTGGGGCGGCAGCAGTGGCAAGACGGTCAGCGTCGCGGCCTGAGCCGGGCCGCGCCGGAATTGCAGCCGGCGCGTAAATCCTTCCGCCGACGGCTGACCCGCGCCCGCGACGTGCCCGGCGCGCGCCGTCGTCGCAAGCGCTTGCAGCACGCGGGAACGGCCCTTGCGGCGACTGCCGCCCCGACAGCGCATCCCGCCTGTCGCGCCACCGGGAGTCCGCCGTGTTCCAAGCCCTCGTCATCCCCGATCCGCGCGCCCCGGGCACGCGGCACTGGAATCCGGCCGAGCGTCCGGCGCCGTTGGCGCCGTTGGCGACGGTGGCGCCGGACGACGACGCCGAGGCGCCCGACGCGCCCGGCAACGAAGCGCCTCCGGGCACGCCCGGCAGCGGCGAGGCCATCTGCCCGCGCTGCGGCGGCAGCGGCCGCATCGAAGCCGACGAAGCCTGCCCCGAATGCGCGGGCACCGGCCATGTCGTGCGCGGGGTCGGCGGCGGTTGAGCGCATCTGCGGGTTTACACTGAGCCGGCGCGGGCAATCCCGCCCGCGCATGGTCTTCAGGGCGGGGCGGAATTCCCCACCGGCGGTAGGTCGCCCCGCGCGACGAGCCCGCGAGCGCCCGTGCCGCCCGGCATGGGGTCAGCAGACCCGGTCGAATGCCGGGGCCGACGGTCACAGTCCGGATGAAAGAAGACGCTTTGCCCTCGGGCACCGTCGCGTGCGCGCGCCGGTGCCCGTCGGCGTTCGTCCCCTGAAATGTCTTTTGCCCTCAGCGAGAGCGTTTCAAACATGAATCAGCAATCCAGCTTTGCCGGCGGCCAGCCCGCCGAACCCGTCGCGCTGCGCATGCAGCGCGCCCTGGCCGACATGCGCGCCGGCCGTCCCGTCATCGTGTGCGACGACTTCGACCGCGAGAACGAGGCCGACCTGATCGTCGCCGCCGAGACCATGACGGTCGAGACGATGGCCCGCTTCATCCGCGATTGCAGCGGCATCGTCTGCCTGTGCCTCACCGACGCGCAGGCCGACCGGCTCGACCTGCCGCCGATGGTCGCGGCCAACCAGAGTGCCTACGGCACCGCCTTCACCGTGAGCATCGAGGCGGCGAGCGGCGTGAGCACCGGCGTGTCGGCGGCCGACCGCATCACCACCATCCGCGCCGCGATCGCCGACGGAGCGTCGGCCGCGAGCCTGCACCGGCCGGGCCACGTGTTTCCGCTGCGCGCGCGGCCGGGCGGCGTGCTGGAACGGCGTGGTCATACCGAGAGCGCGGTCGATCTGGCGCGGCTCGCGGGCCTCAAGCCCGCCGGCGTGCTGTGCGAGCTGATGAACGACGACGGCACGATGACGCGCGGCGCCCAGCTCGACGCCTACGCCCGGCGGCATGGGCTGACGATGATCAGCGTCGCGGAGATCGTGGCCTGGCGGCTGGCGCAGGAGGCCGGCGGCAGGGCGGCGGCCTGAGCCCGCGGGTTTCGTGAAGACGGCGCGGCCGACGTGCTTGTCGCGCCGGCCGCGCGCCGGCCGCGCGCGGGGCCGGCGACCCCGCCGCTCAACCCGCCGCGCGCGGTGCCCTGAGCAGCGCGAGCGCCACGCCGAAGGCCAGCGCCGCGCCCGCCGCGCCCACCAGATAGACGGCCGGCAGTCCGGCGTGCGCCGCCACCCAGCCATTGAGCGGTCCGCACACGCCGAGCGACACGTCGAGGAAGGCCACATAGGCCCCCATCGCGCCGCCGCGCACCTCGGGTGGCGCGCGGCGCACCGCTTCCACGCCGAAGGCCGGGAAGGCGAGCGAATAGCCGAAGCCGGTCAGCGCGGCGCCGAGCCAGGCCATCCACGGCGCGCCACCGCCCCAGATCAGCAACTGGCCCGCCAGTTCGATCACGAGGCAGGGCATCGCGACGCGCGCCCCGCCGAAGCGGTCGGGCGCGCCCGAGAACAGCAGCCGCGCACCGATGAAGCCCGCGCCGAAGGCGGTGAAGCACCAGGCCGCGTCGGCCCAGCCGCGCTCGGCGAACAGCAGCGACACGAAGGCCGTGATCGCGCCGAAACCGATGCCGCACAGCGCCAGACCCGCGCCCGGCAGCAGCACCCGGCCCAGTACCTGGGCGAAGGGCACGCGCCGCCCGCCGGTACCGGGCGTGCGTGGCAGCAGCGCGACGAAGGGCAGGGTCGCCAGCGGCAGCAGCGTCGCGAGCAAGGCCACGCCGCCGAAGCCGGCGCGCCGCTCCAGCGCGATGCCCAGCGCCGGCCCCGCGCCGAAGGCGGCATAGATCGCGATGCCCACCCACACCATCACGCGGCCGGCGCTGCGCACGCCCAGCATGCCCACGCCCCAGGCCAGCGCGCCGGTGGTGATCAGGCTCTCGCCGGCACCGAGCGCGACACGCCCGAGCAGGAGCGCGCCGATCGCCAGCGCCGGCCGGCCGAGCAGGGCCAGCGCCGCGAAGTAGCCGGCGCCCGCCAGCACGATCAGCGCGACGCCCGCCAGCACGGCGTCGCGCGGACCGCGCCCGTCGGCGATGCGGCCGCCGAGCGGTCGCGACAGCACCGCCGCGACGAATTCGAGGCCGATGACGATGCCCACCAGCGTGGTGCCGGCACCGAGCTTGTCGTGCAGCAGCAGCGGCAGCACCGACAGCGGAATGCCGAGCGGCAGGAAGGCGAAGAAGACGAGCAGCGCGAGCGGCAGCAGGCTGCGCGGCACGGGCGGCGCCACGGCGGGCGCGATCGAGGCAGGGGAAGCGGACATGGCGGCGAGAAGGCAATATGCGAGCAAAGGCTCGTGTTCTTGTGGAGGCGCCGAGTCTAGGCGCCGCGCTGGAGCGCGGAAACTCGCATTCGCGCCGCCTCTTTCCGTGGAGCTGCCCGTGTCCTCGTCACCCTCGCAAACGCCGTCCATCTCCGCGAGCGCCGCCGTTGCGCCGCGCAAGCTGCCGCGCCAGGCCCGCTCGCGGGCGATGGTCGAGGCGATTCTCGAAACCGCGGCTCGCATTCTCGAAGCCGACGGGCTGGCGGCGCTCAACACCAATCGCGTGGCCGCCGAGGCGGGCGTCAGCGTCGGGTCGCTCTACCAGTACTTCCCGAACAAGGCGGCGCTGATCACCGCGCTGCACGAGCGGCATGTGCTCCAGCTCGCCGGGCGTTACGCGGGGGCGCTCGACGGGCTGGCGGACCGGGGGGACGGGGCGTCGCGCGCGCCCGGCGACTCGCTCGCGCTCGCCATCGCGGCGCTGGTGCGTGCCGGCCTGGAGGCGCACCGGCTGGAGCCGAGGCTGCACCACGTGCTCGAAGGCGAGGCCGCCAATCTCGACCGCCCGGGCGCCGAGACCGAAGGCGCCGCCGCCATTGCCGGCCAGTTGCGCGCGTTTCTCGAACGTCATCGCGCCGAGACCGGGCCGATCGACGCCGGGCTGGCGACCTGGACCGTGATGACGATGGTCGAGGCGCTGGTCCACCGCGCGGTGCTGGAGCCGCCACCCTTCGCCGAGGCGGCGGTGGAGCGCGCGATCGTCGCGGCCGTGCTCGGCTATCTGCGGGCCGGGGCGCAGTAGAAGCGGCTGGCATGACACCGCCACGCCGGCCAGCGACGGGATGAGACGGCGCATGAAACCGGCGCGCAGGAGACCGGCTCAAGCCCCGGCGGAGCGGTGCCGGCGGCTCAGCCGGCGCGGATCAGATCGGGCCGGTCGGTGCAGACCGCCACGCCGGCGTCGAGCAGCCGGCGGGCCTCGACGGGATCGTTGACGGTCCAGGCCAGCAGTCCGACGGCGGGCAGGCCGGCATCGGCGATGCCGGCGCGCAGCGTGGCGAGGAAGTCGTCGGTGAAGGCGTCATGGCGCGCATGCAGCGTGACCGCGCCGACCTCGGCGACGCGCGCCGGCCAGTCGGCCGGGATGGTCTCGACCAGCAGGCCGCGAGGCAGCCCGGGCGCGACCTGGCGCGCGGCGAGCAGGGCGGCGCGCGAGAAGGAGCTGAACAGCAGCGGCGCGGCGGTCGGCGGCGCGGCAGAACCGGCAATGCCCGCGGTCGCGTCGGTGGTTGCCGGGACTGCCGCCGTTTCGTTCGCGCCGAGCCAGTCGAGCGTCGCCCGCGCCACCGCCGCGCCGGTCGCCTCGGCCACGCCCTCGTGCGCGGGCTTGATCTCGACATTCATCCACAGCCCAAGCGCGGCGCAGGCTGCAAGCGCTTGCGCGTAGCCGGGCACGCGCTCGCCCGCGAAGGCCGGGCCGAACCAGCTGCCGGCATCGAGCGCGAGCAGGGCGCCGGCCGGCAGTTCGGCTACGCGGCCGTGGCCGGCGACGGTGCGGCCGAGATCGGCGTCATGCATCAGCAGCGGCACGCCGTCGCCCGACAGCATCACGTCGAACTCGACGCCGCGCGCGCCGAGCGCCTGGCCGGCGCGCAGCGCCGCGAGCGTGTTCTCGGGCGCGAGGCTGCCGCCGCCGCGATGCGCGAGCACGCGCGGACCGGGCCAGCCGGCCGCCAGGCTCATGCCCAGCCGCCCACGCGGCCGACCGCCATGCGCCAGCGGTCGAGCCGGGCGGCGGCCTCGTCTCGGCTCATGACCGGCTGGAACACGGTCGAGTCGAGGTCCTGGTTCTCGGCGTGCTGGAAGGTGCCGGTGGTGTGGGCCGCGATCGACGCGGCGCCGAAGGCCGTCGCCTCGATGTTGGCCGGCCGGCGCACCGGCACGCCGAGCAGGTCGGCCTGCATCTGCATGAGCAGGTTGTTGGCCGAGGCGCCGCCGTCCACGACGAGTTCGGTCAGCTTGGTGGCGGCGTCGGCCTGCATCGCCAGCAGTACCTCGGTCGATTGCAGCGCGATGCTCTCCAGCGCGGCGCGGGCGATGTGGGCGCGACTCGTGCCGCGTGTCATGCCGAGCAGGCCGGCGCGCGCGGACGGGTCCCAGTAGGGCGAGCCGAGGCCGTTGAAGGCCGGCACCAGCACCACGCCGCCGGTGTCGGGCACGCTCGCCGCGAGCGGTTCGATGTCGGCGGTGCGCGTGAACAGCCTCACCTCGTCGCGCAGCCATTGCACGACCGAGCCGGCGTCGAACACCGCGCCTTCGAGCGCGTACTCCTTCAGCCGCGAAATCTGTGCCGCGCGCGTCGTGAGCAGGCCGTGCTTGCTCGCCACCGCCTCCTCGCCCGTGTGCAGCAGCACGAAGCAGCCGGTGCCGTAGGTGTTCTTGGCTTGGCCCGGCAGCAGGCAGCCGTGGCCGAACAGCGCCGCCTGCTGGTCGCCCGCCACGCCCATGATCGACACGTTGCCGCCGAGCACCTCGCAATCACCGTAGTAGCTGGCCGAGGGCTTGACCTGGGGCAGCAGCGCCATCGGGATGCGCAGGCGCTCGCACAGCTCCGGGTCCCAGGCACCGCGTTCGAGGTTGAACAGCATCGTGCGCGAGGCGTTGGTGACGTCGGTCGCGTGCACGGCGCCGTTGGTGAGTTTCCAGATCAGCCAGGAATCGACGGTGCCGAAGGCCAGCTCGCCGGCCTCGGCCAGCTGGCGCGCGCCGGGCAGGTGGTCGAGCAGCCAGGCGATCTTGCCGGCCGAGAAATAGGGGTCGATGACGAGGCCGGTGCGCTCGCGCACGAGCGGTGCCAGCCCTTCGGCGCGGCGCGCCTCGCACCAGTCGACGGTGCGGCGGTCCTGCCAGCTGATCGCGGGGCCGATCGGCGCGCCGCTGCGCCGGCTCCAGACGAGGGTGGTCTCGCGCTGGTTGGTGATCGCGATGCCCGACAGTTCCAGCGTGGCCGAACCGCCCGCGAGCAGCGCGTCGCGCGCCGCGTCGAGCTGGGTGTGCCAGATCTCGGCCGGGTCATGCTCGACCCAGCCCGGCCGGGGGAAGCGCACCGGCAGCGGCTTCTGCACGACGGCGGTGTGATGGCCGTCGGTATCGAAGACGGCGGCGCGTGACGAACTGCTGCCCTGGTCAAGCGCGAGAAAGCGGGCCATGTGGGTCTCCATCCTGGTTTGCTGCGGGCGGTCGCGGGCTCCTGCGGCCCTTGCGCCCCTGACTGCTTTACGGCCCGCGACCGCGCGAATCTGAGCGCGTCGAAAACGGAAAAGACCGCCATTTTCGACTTCGTATAATCGCCGGCCGCCCGAAACCCGCCCGCAAGCGAGGTTGCCGGCGTCTGACGGGGCCGGACGGCCGCAGCATGACGGTCCCGCAGACACTTTCCCGTGCCCAAAAGGCACCTGAAAAGCCATCACAACACCGACCAGTCCGAGCCTGAAAGCCCGCAGATGAAAGCCGCCGAGATACGCGAAAAGTTCCTGAAGTTCTTCGAGTCGAAGGGCCACACCATCGTCCGCTCGTCGAGCCTCGTACCCGGCAACGATCCGACCCTGCTGTTCACCAACAGCGGCATGGTGCAGTTCAAGGACGTGTTCCTCGGCACCGACAAGCGCCCCTATGTGCGCGCCGCCTCGGTGCAGCGCTGCCTGCGGGCCGGCGGCAAGCACAACGACCTCGAGAACGTGGGCTACACCGCGCGCCACCACACGTTCTTTGAAATGCTCGGCAACTGGTCGTTCGGCGACTACTTCAAGCACGACGCCATCGTCTGGGCCTGGGAGCTGCTGACGAAGGAATTCGGCCTGCCGGCCGACAAGCTCTGGGCCACCGTGTATCAGACCGATGACGAGGCCTACGACATCTGGACCAAGGTGATTGGCCTGCCGCCCGAGCGCGTCGTGCGCATCGGCGACAACAAGGGCGCGCCCTATGCCTCCGACAACTTCTGGCAGATGGCCGACACCGGCCCCTGCGGTCCGTGTTCGGAAATCTTCTACGACCACGGCCCCGACGTCTGGGGCGGCCCGCCCGGATCGCCCGACGCCGACGGCGACCGCTACATCGAGATCTGGAACAACGTGTTCATGCAGTTCGACCGGCAGATCGATCCGGCGACCGGCGAATACACGATGACCCCGCTGCCCGCGCCCTGCGTCGATACCGGCATGGGCCTGGAGCGCGTGGCCGCCGTGCTGCAACACGTTCACAGCAACTACGAGATCGACCTGTTCCAGCGCCTTATCACCGCCGCTGCGCGCGAGACGGGCTGCCAGGACCTCGCCAACAACTCGCTCAAGGTCATCGCCGACCACATCCGCGCGACCAGCTTCCTGATCGTCGATGGCGTGACGCCGAGCAATGAAGGCCGCGGCTATGTGCTGCGCCGCATCATCCGCCGCGCGCTGCGCCACGGCTGGCAGCTTGGTCGCAAGGAGCCCTTCTTCCATCGCCTCGTCGGCGATCTGGTCAAGGAGATGGGCGAGGCCTACCCGGAACTGCCGCCCGAGCAGGCGCGCATCGAGCAGGTGCTCAAGGCGGAAGAGGAGCGCTTCGGCGAGACGCTGGAGCACGGCATGAAGATCCTCGAAGTGGCGCTCCAGAAGGACGGCGGCGTCATCGATGGCGACACCGTCTTCACGCTCTACGACACCTACGGCTTTCCGGTCGATCTGACCGCCGACATCGCGCGCGAGCGCGGCAAGACCATCGACGAAGCCGGCTTCGAGACCGCGATGAACCGCCAGCGCGAGCAGGCGCGCGCGGCCGGCAAGTTCAAGCTGGCCGTCGGCACGCTCGACTACTCGGGCGACAAGACGAGCTTCGTCGGCTACGAGAAGCTGAGCGCCGAGGCCAAGGTCGTCGCGCTCTACGTCGATGGCGCCAAGGTCGAGACGGTCGCCGCCGGCCAGGACGCGATCGTCGTGCTCGACACGACGCCTTTCTATGCCGAGTCAGGCGGCCAGCATGGCGACACCGGCCGCCTCACCGGCGACGGCTTCAGCTTCGCCGTGGCCGACACGCAGAAGATCCAGGCCGACGTGTTCGGCCATCACGGCAAGCTCGAAAGCGGCTCGCTCAAGGTCGGCGACAGCGTGCATGCCGATGTGGACGGCGAGCGCCGCGAGCGCACGAAGCGCAACCACTCGGCCACCCACCTGCTGCACATGGCGTTGCGCAAGGTGCTTGGCACCCACGTCCAGCAGCGCGGCTCGCTCGTCGATGCCGACAAGACGCGCTTCGACTTCAGCCACCACCAGGCCATGACCGATGACGAGATCCGTCAGGTCGAGGCCATCGTCAACCACGAGGTGCTGGTCAACGCCGACACCGACGCCCGCGTCATGAAGTACGACGACGCGATCAAGACCGGCGCGATGGCGCTGTTCGGCGAGAAGTACGGCGACGAGGTGCGCGTGCTGAGCATCGGCTCGACGGTCGAGTTCTGCGGCGGCACGCACGTCGGCCGCACTGGCGACATCGGCCTGTTCAAGATCGTCAGCGAAGGCGGCGTCGCGGCCGGCATCCGCCGCGTCGAGGCCGTCACCGGCGACAACGCCGTGGCCTATGTGCAGAAGCAGGCGGCCCAGATCGTCGATGCGGCGCGCGCGCTCAAGGCCCAGCCGGAGGAAGTCGGCGCCAAGGTCGGCGCGCTGCTCGACAACGTGAAGGCGCTGGAGAAGGAAATCGCCCGCCTGAAGAGCAAGCTCGCGTCGAGCCAGGGCGACGACCTCGCCGCGCAGGCGGTGGACATCAAGGGCATCAAGGTGCTCGCAGCCACGCTCGAGGGCGCCGACGTGAAGACGCTGCGCGAGACGATGGACAAGCTCAAGGACAAGCTGAAGACGGCGGCGATCGTGCTGGCGGCCGTCGACGGCGGCAAGGTGAGCCTGGTCGCGGGCGTGACGCCGGATGCGGTCGGCCGCATCAAGGCCGGAGAGCTGGTGAACTTCGTCGCCCAGCAGGTCGGCGGCAAGGGCGGCGGCAAGCCTGAGTCGGCCCAGGCCGGCGGCACCGATCCGGCGGGCCTGCCGGCCGCGCTCGCGAGCGTCGCGGGCTGGGCCGAAGGCAAGATCTGACCGGGGGGCGTGATGGATGACGTCCATGAGGTTTCGGCCGGGGGCGTCGTCCGCGACGCCTCGATTGCCGCGTCGATCGCCACCGGGCAGGTCATGACCGCCGCCGCGTCCGGGCCGGCGCAGCGCCTGCCGCGCGCCGAGGTGACGGTGCGCCGCGCGGTGCCGGCCGATGCGCCGGCCTTTGCCACCACGATGGCCACGCCGCGCGCCCAGGCCATGACGCTCCAGATGCCGCTGCTCGATGTCGAGCTGTGGCGCGAAAAGCTCACCAAGGCGCCGCCGGGCTGGACCGTGCTCGCGGCCGAGGTCGAGGGCGAGGTGGTCGGCAATCTCAGCCTGTTCCCGGCCGACCCGTGGACGCGCCGCCGCGCCCACGCCTATGCCTTCGGCATGGCCGTGCGCGACGACATGCAGGGGCGCGGCGTGGGCAGCGCGCTGCTCGGCAAGGCGCTGGAGCTGGCCGACAACTGGCTTGGCGCGCTGCGCGTTGAGCTGGGCGTCTATGCCGACAACGCGCCCGCGATCGCGCTGTACGAGAAGCACGGCTTCGTCGTCGAGGGCCGCATGCGCGCCTATGCGCTGCGCGGCGGCGAGTACGCCGATTCGCTGGCGATGGCGCGGCTGCATCCGCGTCCGCCGCGCTTGCCGGGCGCGCTGGCCCAATGAGCACGAGCGTGCCGCTCACGCCCGGACCCGGCGCGCCGAACGTGCCCGAACCCGGCACGCCGGAGCCCGCCGGGCTGCCGCCCTACGTGGCGCCGCAATGGCGCTTCTGCCCGCAATGCGGCGGCCCCCTCGCGGCGCACGACCACGGCGCGGGCGAGCGCGGCACCTGCCATGCCGAGGGCTGCGGCTTCGTGCACTGGAACAATCCGGTGCCGGTCGTCGCCGCGATCGTCGAGCTGGACGGGCGCGTGCTGGTCGCGCGCAACGCGGCCTGGGCCGAGGGCGCGTGGGGGCTGATCACCGGCTTTCTCGAACCGCTCGAAGACCCGGCCGAGGGCGTGCTGCGCGAGGTTGCCGAGGAAACGGGGCTGACCGGCCGCGTCGAGAAGCTGCTGGGCGTGGCGCCGTTCCGGCGCAAGAACGAGCTGCTCATCAGCTATCACGTCGTCGCGACGGGCGAGGTCAGGCTCAGCCCCGAGCTGGCCGACTACCGCCTCGTCGAGCCGGCGCGGCTGCGGCCCTGGCCGTCGGGCACGGGACATGCACTCGCGCAATGGATGCGCGAACGCGGACATGAGCCGGTGTATCTCGACCATTTCGGGCAGGACCCGGGGTACTGACGCGAACCTCCTCCAGGACAAGAACCATGACCGATCCGCTCCCGCCCGACCTCGTCATCAAGAAGGAAGTCGATGCCCGCGGCCTCATGTGCCCGCTGCCGATCCTGCGTGCCAAGAAGGCGCTGACCGATCTGCAATCGGGCGAGGTGCTGAAGGTGATCGCCACCGACGGCGGCTCGGTGCGCGACTTCCAGGCCTTCGCGAAGCAGACCGGCAATGCGCTGCTCGCGCAGATCGAGACGCCTGCGAGCGGCGACCGGCCGGCGGAATGGGCGCATCTGCTGCGGCGGCGGTGAGGCGCGTGCGCGTCGGCTGACGTTGCGGCCGGCACGCCGGTCAAGGCGCATCACCCGGCACCGAAAGCCCGCCGAAACCGCCATCCCGCAGCCGGGCAACCATTCGCAACACGCCGCATGCCCGAGCGATCCCCTCGGCTTAATTCCTCCCATGTCGCGGCGCGTCATGCGTCTGGGAGGCATCGATGTTCTGGGAAAGCCGGCTCGAACACTTCGTCGATCGACTGCGCGCCAGCGGCTGCGTGCCGCTGGAACTCAGGCTCTGGAACGGCCGGCGCTATGACCTGGCCGGCGCCTGCGGCGTGCCGCCGGTGGCGAGCGTGGTCGTGCCGTCGCCGCGCAGCCTCGGCTATCTGCTGCGGCCCTCGCTGTCCAGCCTCGGGCGGGCCTATGTGGAAGGCGCGATCGAGGTCGAGGGCCGGCTGTCGGACGTGATCGAGGCGAGCTGGAAGCTCGCGACCACCGCCGTGTGCGCCGAGGGCCGCTTCGCCCGGCTGCTGCGCGGCTGGCATCACACCCGCGCCAGCGACCGCGCCGACATCGCCTACCACTACGACGTCAGCAACGACTTCTACCGGCTGTGGCTGGACGAGCGCATGGTCTATTCCTGCGCCTACTTCGAGCATGGCGACGAGACGCTGGCCGAGGCCCAGCGCCGCAAGCTCGACCACATCCTCACCAAGCTGCGCGTCGGCTCCGGCGACCGCCTGCTCGACATCGGCTGCGGCTGGGGCGCGCTCGTCATCCACGCGGCGAAGCATTACGGCGCGGTTTGCCACGGCATCACGCTCAGCGAGCAGCAGCACGCGCTCGCGACCGAGCGGGTGCGCGCCGAGGGCCTGCAAGGCCGCGTGACCATCGAGCTGCGCGACTACCGCGACATGCTGCCCGCGCATGCCGGCGGCTTCGACCGCATCAGCAGCGTCGGCATGTTCGAGCACGTCGGAAAGAAGCATCTCGCGGACTACTTCGGGATCATCCACGGCCTGCTGAAGGACGGCGGCCTGGTGCTCAACCACGGCATCACCAGCACCGACCCCGCCGACGGCGAGACGCCCTACGGCGGCGGCGAGTTCATCCACGACTACGTCTTTCCCCACGGCGAGCTGGTGCACATCGGCACCGTGCTGCAGGAGATGCAGCGCGGCGGACTGGAGCCGCATGACATCGAAAGCCTGCGGCGCCATTACGCGCTGACGCTCGACCACTGGGCCGCGCGCTTCGAGGCGCATGCCGACGAGGCGCGCCGGCTCGCGGGCGATCGGCGCTTCCGCATCTGGCGCGTGTATCTGGCGGGCTGCGCCAAGGCCTTCCGCGAGGACTGGATCAGCGTGTTCCAGGTGCTGGGCTGCAAGGCGGGCGGCGGGGCGCTCAATCCGCTGCCGATGTCGCGGGGGTGGCAGTACGGGCAAGGGCGTTAGCTCGCCGGAGGCCTACGGCGCCGGTGGTGTGCAGGTGGGGCGTTCGCGCCTGGGCGGCGCGGTCGGGGTGGCGGGAGCCGTCGCGCCGGCGGGCGGCGAGGCTTCCCGACGTTCGGGGCATGCATGGCTGTCATATGGGACGGGGAAGCTTCGGCGCCCCGTTTCCGGACCTCCGCCACGCCATGAATCCTTCCGTTCTCCGTCGCCGCACGCCGCGCCGCGCCGTGCTTGCGCTCGCCGTGCTGTCTGCCTTCAGCGGCTGTTCGAGTGATGACGACGGCACGCCCGTCACCAGTGGCGTCGTCGTCGGCAGCCATTTCCGCAATGCGCTGGTGTGCGTCGACGCCAATGCCAACGGCGCCTGCGACAGCGGCGAGGCCAGCGCGCGCAGCGATGCCTCGGGCCGCTTCAGCCTGCGTGGCGGCGGCGCGATCGTGGCCGAGATCGGCACCGACGCCAGCCGCATCGACCCCGACACCGGCGCCGCGACGGCGGTCGTTTCGCCCATCGTGCTGCGCGCGCCGAAGGAGGCGCCGGGCGTCCTGAGCCTGCATTCGACCTCGGTCGTGGCCGAGATGGAGAGCAATGCGCTGGGCTACGACGCCGCGCTCGCCAAGGTGGCGATCGCGGTGGGCGTCGCGCGCGCGAAGCTGCTGACCGACTTCAACACCGAGACCGACGCCGTTACCCGCGCCGCGCTGGAGGAGGCCTCCGGCGACGGCATCGCCCGCATCGCGCGCGCGCTCGCCGCCAGTCCGGCCGACCGCCGCGCCGCGCTCGCGGACGCGACCCTGGTCGATCGCTACTACCAGACCAAGTCGCCCTACCGTCCGCAGCAGGACGCGGCCAGCTACGAGGCGGTGCCGGCGGGCTATTCGCCGGTGTTCACCCAGCTGGTCGCGCGCCACGGCTCGCGCGGGCTGTCGAGCCTCAAGTACGACGCCGCCATCTACAACCTGTGGAAGCAGGCCGAGGCCGACGGCGCGCTCACCGATCTCGGTCGCCAGCTCGGACCGGACGTGCTCAAGCTCATGAAGGCCAACTTCCTGCTCGGCTACGGCGTGAGCGGCATCAGCACGCCGGGCTATGGCAACGAGACCCGGGTCGGCATCGACGAGCACACCCAGCTCGCGCGCCGCATGCTCGCGCGCCTGCCGGCCTACTGGGACGGCGTGGCCGCCGACGGCACCCGCAAGATCGTCACCGTCACCTCGGGCGTGGACCGCGCGGTGGACAGCGGCAACTTCTTCGTCGGCTCGCTCAAGGCCGAGCGGCCGGCGCTGGCCGCGCTCATCAGCTATCCGCCGGCGCCCGCGCCCTATCCGGACAACGGCGGCCCGGTCGCCCAGCCGGCTGGCACCAACCGCTTCCTGCTGTACTTCCACAAGCTGTCGAAGAGCAGCGACCTCGTGAGCAACACCGCCGACGCCTACTACCCGACCTGGCAGGACAGCCTCGCCTACCAGGCCTACAAGAGCGGCGACGCCGATCTGGCCGCGAAGCAGTCGGGCCTGTTCACCACCGCCACGGCGCGCGCCGCCGGCCGCGCCGCGCTGGAACGGCTGTTCACCAGCGCCTTCGTCGACAGGATCGAGGCCGGCGGCTACCGCTTCGCCAACACCGGCAGCTGGACCTACACCAGCGACGACGGCAAGTTCAGCAGCACGCTCACCGGCGACGGCAAGACCGTCATCGACTCGGCGGCGGCCGCCGCTTCGCTGCTGTACGAGCTGTACGTGATCGCGCCCGCGCTGCGCGCCGAAGCCGGTGTGGACTTCACGCCCTATCTGCCGCGCGAGCAGGCGAAGGTGTTCGCCGCCATCAACGACGCGTCCGACTTCTACGACAAGGGACCGGGCATCACCGAGAAGGGCAGCATCACCAGCAAGATGGCTCAGGTGCTCGTGGACGACCTGTTCAACGAGACCGACGCGATCGCCGCCGGCGACCTCGGCCACGCGGCCAAGCTGCGTTTCGCGCACGCCGAGATCGTGATCCCGCTCGCCACGCGCCTCGGCCTCGCGCCGGCGGCCCGGCAGGTGCCGCTGGCCTCGACCTTCAGCTACGACGGCAACCCCTGGCGCGGCGAGACGGTGTCGCGCATGGCGGCCAACCTGCAATGGGATGTGTTCCGCAATGCGGCCGGCAAGCTCATCGTCCGCATGCTCTGGGACGAGAAGGAGACCGACTTCAAGGCCGATTGCGCCGGCGCCAAGGTGGCCGGCACGAGCCATTTCTACGACTACGCGGCGCTCGCGGGCTGCTACGGCCACGCCGCGAAATGAACGCGAGGCGGGCCTCGGCCCGCCTCGCGTGGGCTCAGCGATCGGCGCGACGCCCCGCCATCAGCCCACCCATCGCCAGCGCCAGCGCCAGCCCCACCGCCATCAGGCTGGTGGTGGGCGCGACCTCGGCCTTCTCCAGCAGCAGATAGCCGCCCACGAGCACGAGCATGCCGGCGTTCTCGAACAGGTTCTGCACCGCCACGGCCGCGCCCGCGCCGACGCGCTCGCCGCCGCGTTCCTGCAGGAGCGCGTTGAGCGGCACCACGTAGAAGCCGCCGAGCGCGCCGATCACCACCATCGCCGCCGCCGCGAGCCACAGCGAATGGATCGCCGCGCAGCCCGCCACCGCCAGCCCCATCACCACGCCCGCCGGCAGCACCTTGTGCGCCGAATGCACATGCAGCAGCTGGCCCGCGACCACCGCGCCGATCACGATGCCGACGGCCGTCGCGCCGTTGAGATAGCCCACCGTCTGCGTGCCCTCGATGTGCAGCGCATAGGGCAGCCAGGCGATGAGGATGAAGCGCAGCACCGCCGCCGCGCCCCAGAACAGCGCCGTGCCCAGCAGCGACAGCCGCGTGTCCGGCGCCCGCACCAGCGTGCCGAGCGAGGGCAGGAAGCGCGCGAGCATCGGCCCCGGCCGCAGCGGCTGCGGTCTGACCGCCGCCAGCTTCGGCACGACGAAGGTGCCGACCAGCGCGAAGGCATACACGCCCGCGCAGCCGGCGATGAGGCCGGCGGCATCGCGGTCGGCCAGCGCGCCGCCCGCGACCGCGCCGAGCAGGATCGCCGCGATCGTCGATGATTCCAGCCAGCCGTTGGCCTTGACGATCAGCGACTCGTCGCAGAGCTGGCTCAGGATCCCGTACTTGGCCGGCGAGTAGATGGCCGCGCCCGCGCCGATCAGCCCGTAGCTGGCAAAGGGATCGAAGCCCGCGAGCATCAGCGCCGAGCCAGCAAGCTTGAGCGCGGTGCCGATCAGCAGCACCCGGCCCTTGGGCAGCGCGTCGGCGAACGGCCCGACGAAGGGCGCCAGCAGGATGAAGGCCGCGACGAAGAATTCCTGCAGCAGCGGGAACTGCCAGGCTGGCGCGGCCTGCGCCTTCAGCAGCGCGATGGCCGCGAAGAGGATGGCGTTGTCGGCGAGCGCCGAGAAGAACTGGGTGACGAGGACGGCTGCGAGTCCGCGGTTCATGCGCTGGCCTGGGTCGAGGGGGTGGAGGAGGTATCGGCGGCGGTGGCGCGGGGCGCCTCGGCCATCTTTTTCAGCGTGACGTAGTCGGTCTTGCCCGAGCCGAGCAGCGGGATGGCCTCGACGCGGCGCAGGTCGCGCGGCACGGCAAGCTCGGGCGCGCCGGCGGCGCGGGCGGCGGCGAGCAGGGCGTCGCGCGTGAGGGTGGCGTCGGTGGTGAACAGCACCAGCGCCTCGCCCTTGCCGGCGTCGCTGCGGGTGCTGGCGGCGTGCAGGCTGCCGGGCGCGCCGGCGGCGATCGCCAGCTTCTCGACCGCTTCGAGCGACACCATCTCGCCGGCGATCTTCGCGAAGCGCTTGACGCGGCCGAGGATGGTGATGAAGCCGTCGGCGTCGATGTCGACGATGTCGCCGGTGCTGTACCAGCCGGGGCCGGCCTCGGTGGCGGGCGCCTCGATCACGCCGGGGTTCTCGTAGCGCAGATAGCCGGCCATCACGTTGGGGCCGCGCACGCTCAGCACGCCGCCGCGCGCGATGCCGGGCACCGGGTCGAGCCGGGTTTCGATGCCGGGCAGGGGCTGGCCGACGGTGCCGCGCTTGACGGCCATCGGCACGTTCACGCTGATGACGGGCGCGCACTCGGTCACGCCATAGCCTTCGAGGATGCGCAGGCCGAACTTGTCGGCCCAGGTCTCGCGCACCGCGTCGGACAGCTTCTCGGCGCCGGCCACCACGTAGCGCAGCCGGCCGAAGTCGTAGGGATGGGCGAAGCGCGCGTAGTTGCCGAGGAAGGTGCTGGTGCCGAACAGCACCGTGCAGTTGCGGTCGTACACCACCTCCGGAATCACGCGGTAGTGCAGCGGGCTCGGGTACAGGAAGGCGCGGCTGCCCGAGACGAGCGGCAGCATCGCGCCGCAGGTGAAGCCGAAGGAATGGAACAGCGGCAGCGCGACCATGAACTTGTCGTGCGGCATGAAGTCGGCCACCGCGCGCACCTGCGTCACGTTGGCAAGGATGGACGCATGCGTGTGAACGACGCCCTTGGGCTTGCCCTCGGAGCCGGAGGTGAACAGCACCACGGCCGGATCGTCGGGTTGCACGCCCGCGCCGGCCTTGCGCGCGAAGGGCAGGGCGGCGAGCACGGCGAGCTTGTCGGCGAGGCCGAAGCCGGCCTTCAGGTCCTCGACGTAGACGACGGTAATGCCCTCCAGCCCCTCGACGATCGCGGTGAGCTTGCCCTTCTCCAGAAAGGCCCGCGAGGCGTAGATCTGCGTGATCTTCGCTGCGACGCAGGCGGCCTGGATGCCGTCACGGCCGGCGGTGTAGTTGAGCATGCCGGGCACGCGGCGCATCGACACCAGCGCCAGCACCATCGCCAGCGTGGGCGCGGCATTGGGCATGAGCACGCCCACCACCTCGTCGGCGCGGGTGCGCGGTTCGAGCATGCGGCGGATGGCGAGCGTGGTGCGCAGCAGCGAGCCGTAGCTCTCCTCGATGAAGCGCACGTCCTCCACGACCTTGAACTTGCTGCCGAAGGCATCGCGCGCGTCGAGGAAGGCGTCGTACAGCGTGGTGCGTGGCGTGGTCCTGACGATCATGTCGAGCAGGATGTGGCGCATCGCCTCGCCGGCCTTGCGGCGGCGTTCGCGCGCCGGGCCGGTGGTGACGGCCTCGATGTGCACGGGCGGCATGGCGCTGAGGCTGATCTTCGGAAACAGCTTCTGCGGATACACGCCCGCGAGCCGACTGAAGAAGGTCTTGGCCGGGCCGCTCAGGCGCACCGGCACCACCGCCGCGCCGGTCTTCGCGGCCGCGAAGCCGGCGCCGTCGTACACCTTCATGAGCGAGCCGGTGACCGTGAGCCGACCCTCGGGAAAGATCACCACCGGCTTGCCCGATTCGAGCAGCCTCACCACCTGCTTCATCGCCATCGGGTTGGCGGGGTCGACCGCGAGGTAGTCGATGAAGGCCAGCATCCGCTTCACGAGCGGATGGGCGGCGATCTGGGTGTTGATGACGAAGGTGGCCCGCACCGGCAGGTTGAGGCCGAGCACCAGGCCGTCGAGAAAGCTCTCGTGGTTGGCGACGATGAGGGTGCGGGGATGGTGGAAGGCGCTTTCCGGCGCGTCGATGCGCACGCGGAACAGCAGGTTGATGACGAGCTTGAGCAGCGGCTTGAGCAGTGTCGCGAGCATGGAAGTGGCGCGTTGAGGCGCCGGGAGTTGACCCGGCGCGGAGTGTGGCGGGTTTGCCATCGGTGTGTGCGGGCCGGGCAGGATTGGCCGTGAAGCAGCCATGGATTTGACACGAGCCCCGAGGCGGCACCGGAATGAGGATCGGCGTCGGGCGCGAGTCGGCGTCAGGCCGCGGGCGGCGCGGGATCGCGCGGCCGCGTCTTGCGAGCGCTTGCAGAGGGAGCTTCATCCTCGGCCGGCGGCATCGGCGCGACATAGCCCACCACCAGCATCAGCACGCCGGTGCCGATGAAGGCGGCGATGCGCTCGCCGCTGCCCGCGTTGGCCAGATCCACCACGAACAGCTTCAGCACCACGAGCCCGAGCAGGCCTGCGCCGCACAGCCACAGCGCGCGCGAGGCGCCGCGTCGCGCCGACAGCATCAGCACGAAGGCCAGCACGGTCCACAGCAGCGCATAGCCGAGCTGCACCAGCGGCGAATGGAACAGCGCCTCATGCGTCCACGGCACGCCGGCCAGGTGATGGGCGATGCGCAGCCACATCGTGTTGAGGTCGAGGAAGGCCGCGAGCGCGAGCAGCACCGGCGGCAGGCCGAGCAAAGGCGAGGGCGCGGGACTGTCCTCGGCGGCGCGGTCGGCCAGAAGGCGCCACCAGAGCGTGAACACCGCCAGTCCGGCCACGAGCACCAGATCGACCGGATTGGCCAGCGCGATCCAGGGCAGCGGGGGAGTGTCGCCGCGCGCCAGCAGCGCGAGCGCGCCATTGCCGAGCAGCAGCAGTCCGGCCGCCGGCAGCGCGCCCGCGAGGCGCCAGGCGCGCGGCTGGGCGGCGATCGGCCAGGACGCGGCGCCCAGCCGGTTCCACAGCACGAGGCCGAGCAGCACCGCCGCCGCCGCGCCCGCGTTGAGCACGGCGGCCCAGTCGGAGCGCCACAGACGCGCGTCGTCGACGTGGCGCCAGACCACCCAGCCCGCGAGCAGCGTGAGCAGCCAGACCGTGCCCGCATGCAGCAGCGGCGCGACCGGATTGCCGAGGCGCCGCGCGAGCCAGTCGCCGTCCCGGGCAGTGGCATCGCGCAGGTCGGCCGCGCGCAGCAGCCGGAAATGCGCGGCGAGCGTGAGCGGCCAGACGAGCGCGCCGTACGCGTCTGTCAGGCCGAGGCCGTGGCCGATGTCGAGGCAGACGGTGGCCGCGAGCACCGGCAGGGTCCAGCGCGCCGGCCATTGCGCGACCGGCCAGCCGAGCCGCGCGCCCGCCAGCCAGGCCGCGAGCGCGCAGCCGCAGAAGGCCAGCAGCATCAGGTTGGGCTGGACCGCATGCGGCCAGGCCGGCGCGAGCAGGCTGTCCGGCCCGACGACATTGCGCGTGATGTCGAGCGCGAAGGCCGCGAGCGTCCAGCCGAAGCCGAGCAGCCACATCGGCTCGGGCAGCAGGCGCTCGATGCCGCGCCAGAGCGATTCGGGCAGCGAGGCGGGGGCGGCGTCGGGTGTGCCGGCGAGGTCGGTGGCGCGGGGAGCGTCGCCGCGCGTGCCGGCCCGAGCGTTGCCAGCCAGTCGTGATGCGTGGCCTGGCGCCGCGTCGGCATCGAGGGCGCGCAGCCACCACGCGACCAGGAAGGCCGAGGCCGCGAGCAGCGCCGCGCCGAGAAAGTCTTCATTGGCGAAGGGCGTCTGCTGCCAGCGCGTGACCGACACCGAATCGAGAAAGAACAGCCCCGCCGCGAACTGGAGCGCGACGCCGCTCAGGCGCGGCAGCCAGCGGCGCTGGCGTAGCCCGATCCACGCGAGGCCCGCGCCTTCGAGCGCGAAGCCGGCCGAGGTCCAGCCCGAGCCGAAGGCGAGCGGGATCGCCAGCGTGAGGAAGCCGATGCCCAGCGCGAGCAGCGCGTCGGCGAGCAGGCGGAGATCCGGCGCGTCGTTGTCGTCGGTGGCGGTGTGGTCGGCGGTGGCGGCGCGGTCGGGATGGCCCGCGCGCGCCGCCGTGGCCGTCGCGCGCGTGGCGGCCGGACCGGCGTTGGCGCCCACGCGCCGCGCCAGCAGCAGGTAGAGCAGGCCGAGCGCGAGCGCCGACCAGGCGAGGCCGTATTCGGTGTCGTCCACCAGCTTCGCCTGGAGCGCGAAGGCCACGAGCGGCGTGCCGAACACGAGCATGCCGTCGAGCGCGGTCGCGGCCGGCGGCAGGCGCCGCAGCGCCGGCAGCACGCCGGCGGCGGTGAACAGCGCGAAGAACAGCAGCAGGAAGGGCTCGGTGGTGGCGAACAGTTCGGGCCGGTAGCGCAGCACGCCCCAGACCGTGGCGATGGCGAAGGTGGCGATGAAGGCCATGCGCGACAGCGCGCGCCATTGCCGCCGCGCCGCGATGAACATCACCGCGAGGTCGAGCAGCGCGTACCAGCCGAACAGCGCCACATGGCTGCCGTGGCCGGTCGAGGCCAGCACCGGGGCCGCGAAGCCGCCGCCGAAGGCCAGCACCGCGAGGCTCATCGAGTCCTGGCGCAGCGCCAGCACCGTGGCCAGCGCGCAGATGCCGGCCATCACGGTGAACGCCGTGCCGGGCGCGATCAGGTCGTACAGCCGCAGCGCCGCGTAGGCGGTGAGATAGACGATGGCCACGCCCGCGCCCTGGAGCGTCATCGCATAGCCGGGCCGGCGCTCGCGCAGGCGCCAGCCGGTGGCCAGCAGCGCCATGCCCGCGAAGCCCGCCAGCGCGACCCGCGCGCCGACCGGAAACACCGCGCGCTCGGCCGCCCAGCGCACGAGGAAGGCGAGGCCGAGGAAGATCAGCAGCGCGCCGACGCGCACGACCGCGTTGCCGCCGAACAGCCAGTCGCGCAGGCGGGCGGCGAGATCGACGGGTTCGGGCAGCGCGGCGGCGTCGGCTGGCGTCCGCCGGGGGCGTGGCGCGGGCGGCCGGGGCGCGGGCGCGTCGGCGACGGAAGGCGGGGCGACCGGCGGCGGGGTCACGGGCTGACCGGCGATGGCGGGCGGGGCGACGGGCGGGGGCGCGGTCCCGGCCGGGATCGGCGCAGTGGTCGCGGCAGCGTCGGGCGGCGCGGAGGCAAGCGCTTGCGCGGCGGCCGGCGCGAAATCGGGATCGAGGTCGAAGTCGGGATCGGGTGCGGCGCGCGGGGGCAGGGCGGACGGCACCCGGGTCGCGGCCTCCGGCGCGGGGATGTCCGGCCTCGGGATCTCGGGCGCGGCGCTGTCCGGCCGGGGGCTGTCCGGCGCCGACCGCCGCTCCTGCGCGGTGGCGACGGCGGCGGCCTCCGCCAGCGCGTCGGCGCGGGCGCGATGCAGCAGCTCTGCCGTCTGCGATTCGATCTCGCCGCGCACGACGGCGCGTAGCGTCAGTCCGGCCAGCGCGCCCAGTACCGCGCCCGCGACTGCCGACATGAAGCCGTCGGCAATCGCGCCGGCCAGCGCGCCCCAGAAAAGCCCCCAAAGCAGCATCCGTCCACTCCATCGTGTTCTTGTTGGAGCGGCGATGGTGGCACGTGGCCCGGCGGCGGCGCTCGCGGGCGGACCGACGTCGGGCCGCGCCGGCCCGGGTCAGCGCTGGCGGTCGGCCTGACGGTCGCGCAGATAGCTCATCAGTTCGGCGCGCGTGACCGTGCCGCTGCCGTCGCGGTCGATGGCGCCGAAGTTCTGCGCCACGCGCGGCATGGCCTTGGCCTCGGCCTGGGTGAGGCTGCCGTCGTGGTCGGTGTCGGCGGTGTTGAAGCGCTTGTCCAGTTCGGTCAGCAGGCGCTCGGCGCGGTCGGCGTTGGCGCGCGGCGCGGTGCCGTTGCCGGTGGCCGGCGCGTCGTCGGCGGCATGCGCGGGCAGGGCAAGCAGGAGCGCGACGGCGCAGGCGGTTGCAAGGGCTTGCAGGTTCACGGGAGTTCTCCGGGCGGTTGGCGAAGCAGGTTGATGCGGGTGCGCCAGCCGGCGGCGCGGCGCAGGTCGCGGCCGAGCGCGATCCATTCGTGCAGGGCGACGCGCAGCGGATTGCGGCTGCGCAGCGGCGGCAGCAGGCCGAAGTCGCAACGCAGGTCGGCGCGCTCGGGCGTGTAGCTGCCGAACAGCCGGTCCCACAGCATCAGCACGCCGCCGAAGTTGCGGTCGAGATAGGGACCGTTGCGCGCGTGGTGCACCCGGTGCGCCGACGGCGTGTTGACGATGCCCTCCAGCCAGCCCAGACGCGGCACCAGCTCGGTGTGCAGCCAGAACTGGTAGAGCAGGTTCAGCCCGAGCATCCCGAACACGGCGGCCGGCGCGAAGCCCAGCAGCACCAGCGGCAGGAAGAAGAAGCCGGTGCCGGTCAGCCCGCCGGTCCAGCCCAGGCGGTAGGCGCCGGCGAACGTCAGCCGCTCGGGCGAGTGGTGCACCGCATGCGTGGCCCAGAACCAGCGCACCCGGTGGCTCGCGCGGTGGTAGCCGTAGTAGCAAAGCTCCTCGCCGAGGAAGAGCAGGCCCAGGCCCCAGGCGGTGCCGAGCGGCACGGTCCAGAGGCGCCATTGCCAGGCCAGCACGAACAGCCAGCCCCAGACGGCGGCGCCGAGCATGCGGCTGACGGGCTGGCCGGCGGCGATGGCGAGGGAGCAGGCGGCATCGCGCCAGTCCCAGCCGAGGCCGCGCCGGCGCAGCATGATCGCCTCGGTCAGCCCGAGCGCCGCGAGCAGCGGCAGCAGCAGCGCCGGGCGCGGGAGACCGTCGAACATCGCGCGCCTCAGCGGCAGGCGACGGCGTTGCCGGCGGCGTCGGTGCAGCCGCCGCTGTGGGTGACGCTGCCGTTGCTCACCTGGGTGCTGCCGGAATAGCTCGTGCCGTTGGCACCGGTGGCGGTGGTGGCGCGCGAGCCGTTCACGTTGCCGCTCGCGTCGCGGTTGATGCTGCCGCTCGACTGCGCCGTGCCGCCGTTGGCGCCGGTGAAGCTGCTGCTGCCCCCCGCGCTCGCGCTGCCGTCGGCATCGCGCCTGAACTGGCGCTGGCGCAGGCCGGAGGCGCCGCCGGCGGTGCTGAAGCTGCGGTCGGCGGTCGAGCTGGCGTTGCCGGCGCCGTCGGTGGTGGTGGCGCGTTCGCGGGTGAAGCCGCCACCCCGGCTGTTCTGGCCCTCGCGCATGCGGCCGGCACTGAAACCGCCGCCCTCGTTGCGCACGATGCTGCGTTCATGGCTGCCGCCGCGCTCGAAGGCGAGGGCGTCGCCGGCCGCGATGGCAAGACCGGCGCAGGCGAGCAGGGCGGCGAGGACGGGACGGAAGGACGGGGCATTCATGGCGGACAGGCTCGCTGGGGTGGATGGGACGGCGCCCAGTCTCGTCCCGCGGCGCGCGGCGCGGGTTGCGAGCCATGACCGGCTTGTCGCGCCGCGTTTCGGCGTGGCGCGCATGAAATCCGCTGAAACCGAGCCGCCCGCCCGCGCCCGCCGCCGGCGCCCGCTGGCGCCGCGCCGCCGCTAGCATCGTCGGCCATGAACGACACTCCCGCCCGCCTGCTCGTCGTCGATGACGAGCCCGACCTGCGCGCCATGCTCCAGCGCTTTCTCGGCGGCCACGGCCACGAGGTGCGCACGGCGGCCGACGCCGCGCAGATGGACCGCCTGCTGCTGCGCGAGCGCTTCGACCTGCTGGTGCTCGACCTGATGCTGCCCGACGAGGACGGCCTCGCCATCTGCCGCCGCCTGCGCGCCGCCGGCGAGACCCTGCCCATCCTCATGCTCACCGCGCGCGGCGAGGCCATCGACCGCATCGTCGGCCTGGAGATGGGCGCCGACGACTACCTGCCCAAGCCCTTCAACCCGCGCGAGCTGCTGGCGCGCGTCAACGCGATGCTCCGACGTCAGGCCATGACCGGCCGCGCCCCGCTCGGAGCGCGCGCCGGCAGCATCCGCTTCGGCGGCTACCTGCTCGACCCGGCCGCGCGCCGCCTCCTGCGCGGCGACGAGACCGTGCCGCTCAGCGCCGGCGAGTACGCGCTGCTGCATGCGCTTGCAAGCCACGCCGGCCGGCCGCTCGGCCGCGAGCGGCTGATCGAGCTGGCCTACGGTCCCGACCATGACGCCGGCGAACGCAGCATCGACGTGACCATGCTGAGGCTGCGCCGGCTGATCGAGGCCGATCCGGCGCGCCCGCGCTGGCTTCAGACCGTGCGCGGCTACGGCTATGTGTTCGCGCCCGACAGCGGTGCGGCGAGCGGCGAGGCCGGGGATGCGAGCCGTGGCGCCGGGACGAACCCCGGCCACGCGGGCGGCGCCTGATGCGGCTCTATCCGCGCAGCCTGTTCGGCCGGCATCTGCTGCTGATCGGCGTGCTGGTGGCGGTCGCGCAGATCGGGCTGGCGGTGTTCTATCTCGCGGCGGTGCAGCGCCCGCGCGTCGAGCGCTATCTCGACAGCGTGGCGATCGAGGCGCACAGCGTCGGCCTCGCGCTCGCGCGGCTGCCCGAGGTCGAGCGCGCCGGCTTTCTCGACGCGGTGGCGCGCGCGGCCGGGCATGGCGCCGACGGCGCGGCGCCGGCCGAGGCCGGCGCCGGTCCGCGAGCGGGTGCCGCATCGCTCGGCGCGCGCAGCTTTGCCGTGGCGCCGCCGGCCGGCGAGCCGATCACCGATCCGCTGCTCCGCCCGCTGCTGCGCCGGCTGGCCCTGCGTCTGGGCGAGCCGCGCGACGTGGTGTGGCAGCGCGGCCCGCGGCGGGCGCTGTGGATCAGGCTCGTCGACGCGCCCACGCCGATGTGGATGGGCGTTTCCTTCAGCGGCGTGCTGAACGACGTGACCCTGTTCGTGTTCGGCAGCGCGCTGATCGGCTCCCTGCTCGCGCTCGCGGGCGCCTTCGCGATCCAGCGCCGGCTCAACCGGCCGCTCGCGCGCCTCGCCGAGGCGGCGGCCGAAGTCGCCGCCGGCCGCCCGGCGCCCGCGCTGCGCGCGGACGGCCCGACCGAGATCGCGCTCGTGGCGGCGAGCTTCAACCGCATGGCCGAGGCGCTGGAGCGCAACGAGCGCGAGCGCGCGCTGATGCTCGCCGGCATCTCGCACGACCTGCGCACGCCGCTGGCCAAGCTCTGGCTCGGCGTCGAGATGCTGGCCGACGGCCGCGAGCCCGAGCTGATCGCCGGCATGACGCGCGGCATCGAGGCGGCCAACGCGATCATCGACCAGTTCATCGACTACGCCCGGGTCGGCAGCGACGAGGCGGCAGGCGCGGGCGATGTGGTGGCGGTGGCGGTCGAGGCGGCGCACGCGGCCTTGCCGGTGATGGCGACGACGCTCGCCGTGCATGCCGAACCGGTTCCCCGCTTCGCCTTCCGGCAGGTGGCGGTCGGCCGCGCGGTGGCCAATCTGGTGGTGAACGCCCAGCGCCACGGCGCCGCGCCCTTCGAGCTGCACATCGGTCTGGCCGATGGCATCGCACCCGGCGGCTGCGGCCCGGCCCGGCCCGGCGGCTGGGTGCATGTGAGCCTGATCGACGCCGGCCCCGGCATTCCCGACGCGGCGATCGAGCGCGTGCTGCGGCCGTTCGCGCGGCTGGACGCGGCGCGCGGCGGCAAGGGCGGGGCGGGACTGGGGCTGGCCATCGTCGAGCGCGTCGCCCGGCTGCATGGCGGGCGGGTGTGGCTCGTGAACCGGGCGGGCGGCTTCGAGGCCGGGTTCAGCCTCGAATTGCGGGATGGCGGCTGAGAGAGGCGCCGGCCGGGGCCGCGTGGTCGGTGTCGGCCTCAGGTGGCGACCTCAGGTGGCGGCCGGCTTGTCCCAGGGCGTCGGGTCGGGCACGGCGCAGGGCGCTTCGACATCCAGCGTCTTGAAGTCGGCCGGGCCGACGATCTCGAGGTACTCCATGTCGGGCGAGTAGTCGAACAGGAAGTGGCGGATGCCCGGGCGCTGGTGCACCACGTCGCCGGCCTGCACGAGGGTTTCCTGGTCTTCGTACATGAAGCGCGCCCAGCCCTTGGTCATGACCACGATGTGAAAGTCCGCCTCGTGACGGTGCCAGCCCGTCCCCTTTTCGGGTGCGTTGGCCGCCCGCACCAGATGCGCGACGACCTTGCCGTGCGTGGCGTCGGCGATGCCGAGATCGCGGTATTCGAAGAAATCGCGCAGGCCACCGCTGGTGAAGGCGGTGTCGCCGGGCTTGCAATGGCTGAACAGGGTCAGGGTCTCGGTGAGCATGGGGCGTCCTCCTGGCGTTGGGGAAGCCGACAAAAAGCATCAAGCATTCCGGCGCCGGCCGGCAGGCGCTTCTGGCGCGGCAATGCGGCAGCGCCCGCCGCGCTCAATGAAAATCCCGGCTCTTAGGCGCCAGCTGCCCGAGCAGCGCCGAGAGGTCTTCCACCCGCCCGGCGACCAGGTGCTTCACCTCGCCGTCGCACTGCCAGGTGCCGATCACGCCCAGCAGCCGCGCGGTCAGCAGCTCGTCGCGCTGGCGCTCGACCAGGTCGGGCCGGACGATGACGTTGACCGGCCCGGTCTCGTCTTCGAGCGTCACGAACATCGTCCCCCTGGCCGTGCCCGGCCGCTGCCGGCCGATCACGAGACCGCAGCCGCGCGCGACCTGGCCGGGCCGGCAGCGCGCCAGCTCGGTGGCGCTGCGGAAGCGCAGGGCGCCGAGCCGGTCGCGCAGCAGGGCGAGCGGATGGCGGCCGAGCGTGAGGCCGAGCATGCGGTAGTCGCTTGCGATGTCGGCGCCTTCGCCGGGCGCGGGAATGGCCACCGGCGCCTCGTTGCGCCGGGTGTCGCGCAGCATGCCGGGCAGGGGATGCACGCCCTCGGCCTGCCAGCGCGCCTGCCGGCGGTTGCCCGCCAGCGTCGCCAGCGCGCCGGCCTCGGCCAGCAGCTTGAGCGAGCGCTTGTCGCGGTCGAGGCCGCAGCGCCGGCCGAGGTCTTCGACGCTGTCGAAATTGGCGCCGCGCGCGAGCAGGCCGGCGCGCACCTCGGCGATGCGGCGCGCCACCGGCTCGCTCAGGCCCGAGACGAGATGCAGCCCGAGGCGTACCGGGCGGAAGGGCTGGAGCGCGAGCGCGGCGCCCGCCCGGCCCGATGCGCCGTCTGCCAAGGCGCCGACGGGCGGCGCATCGGCGTCGGTGCCGGATTCGAGCCGGCTTTCCCAGTCGCTTGCCAGCACGTCCACGCCGCGCACCTCCACGCCATGCCGCTGCGCGTCCTGCACCAGCTGGGCCGGCGCGTAGAAGCCCATCGGCTGGCTGTTGAGCAGCGCCACGAGGAAGGCATCCGGAAAGTGGCACTTGAGCCAGGACGACACCCAGGTGAGCTTGGCGAAGCTGGCCGCGTGGCTTTCGGGAAAGCCGTATTCACCGAAGCCCTCGGCCTGGCGATAGATCGCCTCGGCAAAGTCCCGGGCGTAGCCGCGCGCCAGCATCCCGCCGATGAGCCGGTCGCGGAAGCGGTCGATGCCGCCCTTGCGGCGCCAGGCCGCCATCGAGCGGCGCAGCTCGTCGGCCTCGCCGGCCGTGAAGCCGGCCGCGAGCATCGCCACCTGCATCACCTGCTCCTGGAACACCGGCACGCCCAGCGTGCGCGCGAGCGCGGGTTCGAGATCGGGGTGCGGAATCTCCACCGGCTCCAGCCCCTGCTTGCGCCGCAGATAGGGATGGACCATGCCGCCCACGATCGGCCCCGGCCGCACGATCGCCACCTCCACCACGAGGTCGTAGAAGCACTCGGGCCTCAGCCTCGGCAGCATCGACATCTGCGCCCGCGACTCGACCTGGAACACGCCCACCGTGTCGGCGCGGCCGAGCATCTCCCAGGTGCGCGGGCAATCGCGCGGGATGTCGGCCATGGAGAGCGGCGCCGGGTCGGGAGCGTCGGCCTCGGGCGCCGCAGGCACCGGCAAGGGCGCCGCCCGCCGCTCGCCCGACCCGTGCGACAACGCCGCCCCCAGCCCTCGCACCGCCGCCCGCCGCGCCGGATCGGCCGACAGCTGCTCCAGCGTGCGCCGGATCGCCGTCAGCATCCCGAGCGCGAGCACATCGACCTTCAGCAGCCCGAGCGCGTCGAGATCGTCCTTGTCCCACTGGATGACCGAGCGGCCGTCCATCGACGCGTTCTCCACCGGCACCAGCTGGGTGAGCTTGCCCGCCGAGATCACGAAGCCACCCACGTGCTGACTCAGATGGCGAGGAAAACCCACCAGTTCGCGCGTCAGCCGGATCCAGTGCTGAACGCGCGGTGAATCGAGATCGAAGCCGGCGGCGCGCAGGCTCTCGGTGCGGATCTCGCGGCCATCCCACCAGGCGTGCGACTTGATGACCTCCTCCATCAGTTCGCCGTCCAGCTCCAGCGCCTTGCCCACGTCGCGTAGCGCCGAGCGCGGCCGGTAGCGGATCACCGTCGCCGCCAGCGCCGCCCGGTCGCGCCCGTACTTGGCATAGACGTACTGGATCACCTCCTCGCGCCGCTGATGCTCGAAATCGACGTCGATGTCGGGCGGCTCGCCGCGCTCGCGGCTGATGAAGCGCTCGAACAGCAGGCTCGCCGTGTCCGGGTCCACCTCGGTGATGCCGAGGCAGAAGCACACCGCCGAGTTGGCCGCCGAGCCGCGCCCCTGGCACAGGATGCCGCGCGAGCGCGCGAACCGGACGATGTCCTCGATCGTGAGAAAGAAGGCCTCGTAGCGCAGCTCGGCGATCAAGCTCAGCTCATGCCGCAGCAGCCCGCGCACCTTCTCGGGCAGGCCGCGCGGGTAGCGCCGCTGCGCGCCGCGCAGCGCGAGCCGCGCCAGATGGCTCGCCGGCGTGCGGCCGGGCGGGACGATCTCGGTCGGGTACTCGTAGCGCAACTCGCCCAGGTCGAAGCTGCACATCGAAGCGATGCGCACCGACTCGTCCATCCATTCGGGCCGGTAGATCACGCGCAGCCGCCGCAGCGGCCGCAGATGGTTTTCGGAATTGGGCAGCAGCCGCCAGCCGCAGGACGGCAGCGCCAGCCCGTGGCGGATCGCGGTGAGCGTGTCCTGCAAGGGCTTGCGCGCGCGGTGGTGCATCAGCACCCCGCCCGCCGCCGTGATGCGCAGCCCCGACCACGCCGACACCCACAGCAGCGAGCGCAGATGCGGCCGCTCCTCGCCCCAGTAATGCCGCTCCGCCACGAGCCACACGCGGTCGGCGCCGAACAGGTCGCGCGCCCAGCAGGCCTCGGCCAGCAGCCGGCGCGCCGCGTCGCGCGTGGTGCCGCGCACCGACGGCAGCATCAGCACCAGGCAATCAGGCAGGCCGCGCAGATGCTCGAAGCCGGGCGTGCGGCCTTCGAGGTCGGCCACGGTCAGCGCGTAATCGCCCTTGGGCGCCCGCATGCGCGCCAGCGAGATCAACTCGCTCAGATGCGCATAGCCGGCGCGCGTGCGCGCCAGCACCACGAGGCGCGGCGCCAGCGGCGGCAGGGGCAGCGGCGGGCCGAAGCGGGCCTCCTCGGCGATCACCACCGGCGGCGCGGCCGGATCGGCATCGAGCGCGAACTCGCTGCCCGTGATGAGCGGCAGACCGCATTCGCGCGCCGCCTCCCAGGCGTGCACCACGCCGGCCAGCGAGCATTCATCCGTGATCGCCAGCGCTAGATAGCGCAGCCGCCGCGCCTCGGCCACCAGCTCGCGCGGGTGGGATGCCCCGACGAGGAAGCTGAAGTTGCTGCGCGCGTGGAGTTCGGCGTAGCCGGGGAAGGGGGCGGGGTGGGGCATGGGCGGGTCAGGCGGGGAGGGCGCCCATGCAATCGCGCACGGTGATGCAGCCCCGGTCGAAGTCCACATCCTTCACGCGCAGCCGCAGGCATTCGAGCAGCCGCATGCCCGTGCCGTAGAGCAGGCGCGCAGCCAGCGTCGCGGGCGCGGCGGGCGGCATCGCCCCGAACAATCGCGCCAGTTCCTGCTGCGACAGCACCACCGGCAGCCGCTCGCGAGCCTTGGGGCGGCCGATGTCATCGAGCCAGGGCAGGTCAACGCCAAGCACCTGCCGATACAGGAACAGCAGCGCCGACAGCGCCTGCCGGTGCGTTGACGCCGATACCCCGCGATCTGCCGCCAGATGGGTGAGAAAAGCCTCGACCTCGCCGAGCCCCATCTCCCGCGGATGCCGCAGACCGTGGAAACGCACAAAGGCTTTTTCCCACAGGCAATAGGCGCGCTCCGTCTTGAGCGAGTAATGCAGATAGCGGATGCGCTCGCGTACCTGGTCGAGCAGGCGCACGGATTGCAGCGGCGGGAGCGCCGGCACGGCGCGCGGGCGGTTGGGACGGAAAGGGAGCGGCATGCGGGTGCTGTTGGTGCTGTTTTTAAAAACAGTACATGGTGCCAACGCATTGAAGCAACAGGGATTTCTGCGACCCGATGGGCGGTGTTATTGCGCAGGGGAGGTTTTATCGCGCACGGTCTGATATGGGCGCGGGATTGATGCTGGGTTTGAAGGTAGTTTTAGTACTAGGACTGAAATATCCATAGCGGCGAATGGCCGTGTCGAATCAATGGGTTGTGAAGTATGGTGCGGAGTAGGAATCGTGCTTGGCGGCGTGTTATCAGGCATGGCGTGCACGATAAAACTAGTTGGGGGTCACAAAGCCATGATTCGCTTTGCAGCACAGCTTGCGGCGATAGCCTTAGCCGGAATTGCCAATACTGCCGAAGCACAGGCTGGAAAGCAAATTTTGGGAATTCCTTTTGGTGAACCGCTACGTATGCAGAAGTGTCCGTCCAACACGGAAGCGGCAAAGGCGCCTTGCTGGATCGACAAGCCATTTATATACAAACCCACGGGCGGAAAACTGGGTTCTGTCCACATTCCAAAACCGGAAAGCAGGCCGGAATGGGCCGCTCACGCTTGGTTTGAACTATCTCTGGATAGACAAGACAAGGTGCAACAGATCAAAGTGGAAATTTTTGGGCCTGCCGATCGACAGCAAATCGCCAGTTCCATCAGTCAGCGCTTCGGAAGGCCTACCGAGAATCAACTCGACCGCAGCGATGTATCGTGGGTGAGCTGGTCTACAGCAGAAGGGCGCGTAGAGATGCGATGTCAAGAAAAGTGTTGGATCGAGTTCCGAACACCGTCTGAGCAACTCGCAAGAGAGGCTGAAAAGCGAGAACGCGAGAGAGTAAATGAAAATCGCCCCAAAGCTCCGTAAGCGAAAGCACCCTATGACGCCCAACCCGGCGTTCCAGCGGACCGCCTTCGGCGGCCGCTGAACTAGCACGTTGGGCGTCAAAAAACCATCTACCAACAGGGAGTCATATGAGTAATCCGCTTAACTTCACTTACGTAGACAACTCCAACGTCTTCATCGAAGGCAGCCGCGCCTCGGCTGTGGCCAAGAAAATGGCAGGTGCGGAGACGTATGTAGCGGCGATGAATAATCACGTCACCGACAAGTCTTGGCAGCCTGATTATGGTCGATTGCACGAGTTCGTTTGCGGAGATCGCTCCGAGATTGGGTGTGCGAAACTTTGGGGTTCGCCGCCACCATCGGATACGTTCTGGGACATGGTACGGCGCAAAGGATTCGAAGTAAAAACCTACGAGAAAAATTTCGCTGGAAAAGAAAAGAAGGTCGATGTAGCCATTGCCCATCAGATTACGAAAGACGTGTATTCTGGAAAAATCCGCAAAGGCATGGACGAGGTTACTTTGGTCGCAGGAGATAAGGACTTCGTACCTGTGGTGGAGGATTTGGTAGAAAATGGATACATCGTCCATGTTGTATTCTGGGACAACGCCGCCCCAGAACTCAAGGCAGCGTGTAGTAAGTTCACAAGCCTGAATCCTTTCCTACCTCACCTCACAAAATGACGCCCAACCCGGCGTTCCAGCGGACCGCCTCCGGCGGCCGCTGAACTTCAACGTTAGAGCGCACAGGAAACCACTCGGCATTCTTTAAATAAGGAAAACAATATGGCTCAATGCACGGCCCCCAGATACGGACATCGCACAGCGAGCGGACGCGCGAATTGTCCCGCTTGCGGTGGCGGCGGTTATCGCAGCTTTGGCGGGTACGCTTCCTACTCAACACCGTCTCGCTCTTATCCTGTAACTAGCAGTGGAGGCGGCGGAATCAGCTCAGGCTCATCTCGTGGCAGTGCGCGGCCGCGCTGGTCGAGGGCCGGATCGTCAGTGGTGTATACGCCCGCTGAGGTGCGATCTCTTACACCGATTCGAGAAAGCGTTGAAAGACGCTCTTCATTACCTGACCTCCGAGACGTTTTTCTGTGCCACGCCTGGGACGACCGAAAAGACGCGGCCAAAGAGCTGCATGACCTCCTCGAGTCCAATAACGTCACTGTTTGGTTTAGTGAAAAGGATGTCTTACTCGGCACAAGCCTTCTGCGCGAAATCGACAAAGGACTTGCAAAGTCTCGCGTAGGCATTGTTCTGGTCACGCCTTCGCTTCTGAAGCGCATCTCTGCAGAGGGCATTGCCGAAAAAGAACTATCGGCACTGCTGGCACGCGACCTATTGGTTCCAGTAGTCCATAACACTACCTACGAGGCGCTGCGCGACGTCAGTCCCTTGCTTGGGTCGCGTAGCGGTCTTAGCACTGCCGAAGAGTCAATGGCTGACATCGCGGCCAAGCTCGCCGAGCTGGTTGCTCTGTAGGACAAATAGGGTGCGTTCTAACTCGTCATTGCAGCGGACTGCCTTCGGCAGCCGCTGAACTCCAACTACAAGGACTTCCCTACAAGGGCTTCCCCGCCTGTCAAGAAAAAGCCGGCCCCGACCTGAATGATTTCAGGCGCACAAAAAACCAGCCATTGAATCACGGCATTCAGCCAATCGCTCAATAAAGACTGACAGCGTCGAATCGGCAAGGATAAGACTGCGAAACTACAACCGGTCTTTGCGAGGTAATCGAATCGCCTCTAGCCCTGATGAAAGACGCACGCAGGGGCTTCGATCGTTGGTCGGGCTTGGCAATTGCCCATCGACTGACTTAGAGCCGGTTTGAGAACTCAAAAGCAGCGGCCGGCAGTGTGACTTTAGCGGCATTTCTCAGCAAAATTGCCTAATTCTTGCGCAAAAACAGGGCAATCGAAGCTACGTCCAAGCCGCTTTTTTGACAACTAATTGGGTTTTCAAACGGGCTCTAAGGCCTGTGTGAAATCTCAATTGCGTGTTAAAAGACGTTCGAGGCGCAACTCTCACTCGCGCTCTGTGCAGCCGTTTCTGGATTTTCAAGCAAACTTCCAAGCGGAGCCTTGCCAGCCCGAGTTGTATTGCTCCAGCGTCAATCGCAGCCATGCTGAAAATTGGTCTTTCAAACGGTGGGTAATTTCATGCGTTTTCTATTCTTGCTGATGGCGATGCTGATGTTGGCAATGCAGGCCGCATTCGCCAATGAGTGGATCAATCATTACTACGAACGTCCGACACCCGAGCGCCTCGTGACCGAAGTGCGTGCATGGAGCAAATCGGGGCGAATGTCTGATCCGAAAACAAGCGGGGTTGTCATCGCATTTTTGGCTCAGGTCATGGCCTCCAATCCTGAGAGGATTGAGGGCTGGCTTGATGAACTCGTTGATTTGAATGGGCCTGATCGGCAAGTCTTGCTCACCGCGGCCGGTCAATCAGGCACCAAGGAAGCCCGTGCTTATCTGATGAGGCAGCCAGAAGGCAGGCGGTATCAAGGCAATGGCAGGGATTGGCGGGCGCTTGAGCCCGATAATCCGGTGGTGCTTGACATGTTATGGGCCGATTTTCTCGCGACCGGTGAGGCAGTTCCCGTGCGCCGTGTCGTCAAGGCGCTCAATTATGAAAAATATTCGGGTGCCATCGATCGGTATGCCAGTTCAAAAAAGACGGCGCAGGATCGCAATGACGCAGTTCTGGAAGCCGTGTTCAAGGCGGCTTTGTGGTCACTCAATAGCAATGCCCGACAGCATCGGCGGGTTCGCGACATACTTGAGCAAATGATTGCGACAGAAGAATTGACCTCGTCGGAACAGGCCTGCCTTGCAAGTCTGCTTTTGGCATTGATGCCCGAAAAATATGAAATCGTCCCGCAGGAAAATGGCATGCGGTCTTTCAGACGCAAGCCGGTGGATCAATCGGCGCCAGCTGGTCTGAGCGCCCCGCAATGACCGCGTGGCGCTTCACTGGCGTGCAAGCCGTGCGGCCCATGTCCGGATCGCCGTCCCGATTCCGTTCCCCCTGTCATGGCCCGCCTCGCGGGCGGCTCGGGGGACGGCGATGGATGGGTGGAGCAAGGCGGCGCTGACGGCGGCGGCGGTCGGGCTGGTGATGGCGGTGGCGCGGCGGCGGCCGGCGCTGGCCGGGCTGGTGGCGGCGCTGCCGCTCGTGACGGCGCCGACGCTGGCCTGGATCGCGCTCGATCACGGCGCGGCCTTCGCGGTGCATGCGGCGGTCGGCAGCGTGGCCGCCTGCGCGCTGCTCGCGGCCTTCGCGCTCGGCTACGGCCTCATGGCGCGGCGCGGCGGCGTGACGGGCGCGCTGCTCGGCGGGCTGGCGCCGACGGCGGCGCTGCTGCCAGTCGCGCTGGGCGCCGGCGCCCGGCTCGACGATGCCTTGCTGCTCGCGCTCGGCTGCACGCTGGTCGCGGAGCTGATGCTGGCGCGCCTCGGGGCGCGGGCCGGGCGCCCGGCAGGATCCGATGCGCGGGCGCAAGGGCCGGAGCCGCCGATCAGGGCGAGCGAGGCGTTCGAGGCCATCGAGGCCGATCCGCTGCCGCCCGCGCCGCTCGCGCCCGCCACCGCGCTGTCGATCGGCGCCTTTGCCGCGCTGGCCGACGCGGCAGGCCCGGCGCTCGGCGGTTTCGCCACCGGGCTGCTCGCCTCGCTGCCGATCGTGGGCGCGACGATGGTGGTGCGCGAGCACAGCCGGCGCGGGCAGGGCGCGGCGCGCCTCTTCCTGCGCGGCTATGTGCGCGGGCTGGTGGGCAAGGCCGGTTTTGGCGCGGTGTTCGCGCTCGGCTTGCCGGTGCTGGGGCTGGCGGCGACGCTCGGCCTGGCCTGCGCCGCGTGCTGGGCGGCGGCCTGGCCGACGCTGCGGCGCGGGCGTCGGCCGGCGTGCGAGTCGCGTCCGCCGGACGGTTCGCAACAAGAGCCGCCTGTTGCCGTCAAGCCGTCGATACGATGAAAAACCGGCTCGGACGGAAATTCGTCACGCCTATCATCGGCCGCGATCTGGTGGCAGGTGAGGGCAATGAGCGAGGTGACGGAACTGATTGGGCGGCTGCGCGGCGGCGACCGGGCGGCTTTCGATGGCTTGTATGCGCTGCTCTATCCGGAGCTGAGGCGGGTGGCGCACCGGCGGCTGGCCCGCAACGGTCACGACGGCGGCATGCAGACCACGGCGCTGGTGCACGAGTGCTATCTGCGCTTCCAGGGCGCGGGGCAGGTGGCGCCGGCCGATCGGTCGCACTTTCTGGCCTACGCGGCCAGCGTGATGCGCTCGGTCGTGGTGGATGCGGCGCGCACCGCCGCGAGCCAGCGCCAGGGTGGCGAGGTCGAGCATCTGCCGATCGACACCGAGCTGGCCGGCCGTCTCACCGATCCGGGCGCGGCCGAGGTGCTGGAGCTGCATGCAGCGCTGGCCGATCTGGCGCGGCTCGACGCCCGCCTCGCGCAGGTGGTGGAGCTGCGCTACTTCGGCGGGCTGACCGATGCCGAGATCGGCGAGGTGCTGGGCCTGTCGGTGCGTACCGTCGCGCGCGACTGGGACAAGGCGCGGCTGCTGCTCGCGCACGCCTTGCGGGCCTGAGCATGGCGCGCGACCTTGCCGCCGCCGCGCCATGACGCCGCTCGACGACCTCGCGGCCGACTGGCCCGCGCTCAGCGCGCTGCTCGATGAAGCGCTCACGCTCGCGCCGGCCGAGCGCGCCGGCTGGCTGGCGGCTCTCGGTCCCGAGCACGCCACGCGGCGCGCGACGCTCGCGCGGCTGCTCGATCGCCAGGACGCGATCGAGTCCGCCGCCTTTCTCGCGGCGGCGCCGGCCTTCGGCTTCCCGTTCCCGTCCGAGGGCGAGGCCGCGCCACCGCAGGACTCGGCCTCGGCTGGCCGTGGCGGACCGGCGGGCGCCGGCGCCGAGGCTGCGCGCGGCCCGGCACCGGTCGGCGCCGACGGCATGCGCGCGCCCCAAGCCGCGCCCGGCGCCGTCATCGGCCCCTGGCGCCTGCTCGACCGGCTCGGCGAGGGCGGCATGGCCACGGTCTGGCGCGCCGAGCGCAGCGACGGCCTCATGCGGCGCGAGGTCGCGCTCAAGCTGCCGCGCCTCGCCTGGGATGGTGCCTTCGCCGACCGCCTCGCCCGCGAGCGCGACATCCTCGCCAGTCTCGCGCACGAGCACATCGCGCGCCTGTACGACGCCGGCGTCGATGCCCAGGGCCGGCCCTGGCTCGCGATGGAGCTGGTCGAGGGCCAGCGCATCGACAGCTATGCCGACGCGCGCGGCCTCGACACCCGTGCCCGCGTCGCGCTGCTGCTCCAGGCCATGGACGCGGTCGCCCACGCGCACGCGCGCCTCGTCGTCCACCGCGACCTCAAGCCGGCCAACATCCTCGTCACGCCCGACGGACAGGTGAAGCTGCTCGACTTCGGCATCGCAAAGCTGCTCGGCGCCGACGCGGCCGAGTCTGGCGCCGAGGCCACCGCGCTCACCGAGCTGGCCGGCCGTCCGCTCACGCGCGAGTACGCGAGCCCCGAGCAGATCGCCGGCGCGCCGATCGGCACCGCGAGCGACATCTTCGGCATGGGCGTGGTCGCCTACGAGCTGCTGGCCGGCCGCCGCCCGTGGCAGCGCCAGGGCGCGAGCGCCGCCGAGCTGGAACAGGCCATCACCACGCTCGACGCGCCGCCCGCCAGCAGCCGCGCCCGCGATGCCCTGCGCGCGCGGGCGCTGCGCGGCGATCTCGACGCCATCCTCAATCGCGCGCTGCGCAAGGCACCGGCCGCGCGCTGGCCGACGATGGACGCCTTCGCGCGCGACCTGCGGCGCCATCTCGACGGGCTGCCGGTCGAAGCCCGGCCCGACCGCCTCGGCTATCGCGCCGCGCGCTACGTGGCGCGGCACAAGGTGCAGGTGGGCGCGGGCGCGGTGGCGCTCGCGGCGCTGCTCGCGGGCAGCGGCGTGGCGCTCTGGCAGGCACGCGAGGCCCGCGAGCAGGCCCGCATCGCGCGCAACGAGGCCGCCACCGCGCGCGCCGTGCAGGCCTTCATCACCGGCGTGTTCGGCATGAACGACGGCGACCAGGCCGACCCCGCCGCCGCCCGCAACACCACCGCGCGCGAGCTGCTCGACCAGGGCGCCGAGCGCATCGTCACCGAGCTGCGCGACGCGCCGGCCGCGCGGCTGCAACTGCTGGAACAGCTCGCGCGCATGTACGACGCCCTCGGCGAACCCGAGCGCCAGCTCCAGCTCGACAGCCAGCGCCTCGCCCTCGCGCGCGAGCTGCACGGCCCGGTCAGCACCGAAGCCGCGAGCGCGCTCGGCGGCATGGCCCATGCGCTGCTGCGCGCCGAATCGCGCGATGCCGCCCAGGCCGCGATCGACGAGGGCCTGCGCGTGCTCGACGCCCTCGGCGACCACGGCTCGCAGACGCGTTTCCGCGTGGTGCTCGAACAGGCCTCGCTCGACCGCCGCATGGCGCCCGCACGCGGCGTGGCGCCAGCGCGCGAGGCGCTGGCGGTGGCGCGCGGCCTCGGCGAGCCGGGGCTGGTCTCGCTCGCGCTCGGCATGCTGGCCGACAACGCCTACTACTCGGGTGACCCGCGCACCGCCGCCGACGCCTGGGCCGAGGCCATCGCCATCGGCGAGGCCGACCCGCGCCACGACAGCACCAACCTGCCGCTGTACTACGCGCTGCGGGGCCGGGCACTCGCCAAGCTCGGCCAGACCGAGGCAGGGCTGGCCAGCCTGCGCCGGGGCATCGAGCTGCAACGCGCGCGCGACGAGCCCGACGTGCTGCATCTGAACGAGGCCATGCTCGCGCGCGTGCTCATCGACCTCGGCCGTCTGCCCGAGGCGCTGGCCGTGTCGGCGCCGGCACACGCCTGGGCGCGCGGCGCGAGCACGAGCGAGTTCGGCTCGCTGCCGCTGGTCATCTCGACCACCCATGCCCGCGCGCTCGAACTGGCGGGCCGGCCGGTCGAGGCGCTCGCCATCCTCGACGACGTACTGGCGCGCATCGCGAAGATGGAGTCGGTGCCCGAGTTCGAGGTGCCGGCGCTGGCCTTCCGCGCCCGCGCCCGGACCGCGCTGGGGCAGGGCACGGCGGCCGGCGCCGACCTCGACCGCGCCGAGGCCATCGCCGAGCGCGAGGACTCGGCCGAGCTGCGCGAGCTGATCGCCCCCGAGCGCGAGCACTGGCGCGCCGCGCAGGCCGACGGACGCCGGGCGGTCGTGCCCGTCGTTGCTTCGCCGCCCGGGCTGGCGCCCGCCCCGCGCGCCCGGTGACAATCCCCCGCTCAAACCGGACAGGGAGCGGGAGATGAAGAGGCTTTGGCGTGGCGCGGTCGTGGCCGGCTGCTACGTGCTGTCGCTGTACGGCATCGTCGGCGGCGTGGCGGCGGCGATCCTGCCGGCGCGCGGCGCGACGGCCGTCGCGCTGGCTGGCGCGGTGATGCTGTTTGCCTGGGTGGCCCACATCGTCATGAGCGTGAACTGGGTGCTCGACCGCCGGCTCGGCCGCTTCCTGCCCATCGGCGGCACGGCGGCGGGACTGTTCGGGCTGCTGTACTGGCCGCTGTCGGGCCTGCTGCGCGAGCAGTCGCCGGCCTGGGACGCGCTGCGCTTTCTCGGCGTCGAAGCCCTGCTCGTGCTGCCCTGCCTGCTGCTCGCGATCCATCTCGTGCGTTTCCATCTCGACCGTCCGGCGCGGCGCGTGAATGGACCGCTCGCTGCTTGAACCGGTGGTCGTGCCGGCGCTGGCCTTCGTCGGCATCGCGGTCTGGCGCGCGCGCCATCCGAGGCCGGGCGAGCGCATGCCGGGATGGGGCGCGGCCGCGTGGTGGGCGATCGGGATGGCGATCGCGGTCGCGGTCGGCGTGGCGGCGGTGGGCGCGATCCGGTCGAGCGACGGCTGGGCTGCCTTCCTGCCGTTGCTGCTGGCGCTGGGCGCGTATGGCGCCGCGCTCGTCTGTCTGGCGGGCCTGACCTGGGTGGTGATCGCGCAGCTGTTCGGCCGCGAGCCGCCGCCGGTCCCGGCCTGGTTCGACGAGGATGACGATGCGCCCGCCGCGCCGCCGCCCGAGCCGATGGCGGCGCGGCTCGCGCGGCTGCGGCAGCGCTCGAAGGCGCCGTCCCCGTTGGATCGGGGGACGGGCGGCGCGGCGACGGCCGTGGCGGCACCGGGATGGTCCGGGCTGGCGGGATTGGGATCGGAGCCGAAGGAATCAGCGCTGGCGGTGGCCGGGCCGGACGAGACCTCGGCCATGCCTCGCGCCACCGTCGGTGCGCTTGCGGACGGCCCGGCGCCCTCCGCGGGTGCGACGGCCACCGTCGGCGCGCCAGCTGGCCGGACCGTCCGGCCGATGCCCGTCGTCGCCGGCCCGCTCGACCATCTGAGCTGGTTCGCCGTGCTGGCCACCCTGCTGCTCATGACGATCGGGCTCGGCAAGGGCGTGCTCGATGCGCTGCGCTCGGGCTATCTGCGGCTCGGGCGGCGATCGGCGGGGATGCTGTTCAGCCAGAGCCCGGTGCGCTTCGGGCTGACGCTGACGGTGATGGTTGCGTTCGCGGTCGGGCTGCTGCTGCTGTCGATGCTCATCTGGCGCGACGGGCCGGCGCTGCTCGCGCAACGCGCGCGCGAGCAGCGCCTGGCGCGCATGAAGGCCGAGTACCGGCGCCGGCCGACCATCACGCTGCCCGCCGCCCTGCTGCGGCTGGTGCTGGGCGGGCTGGCGATGCTGGCCTTCGCGCCCTTTGCCCGGCTGCTGTCGGCACTCGTCGGGCCGTCGTTCGGCGGCGGGTTGGCGGGGCTGTGGAACCTCGTCTTCCTGTGCTGGATCGGCCACGGCTTCTGGCGGCTGCGCGGGCGTCGATGATCGTCCCCGACCACTGGGCCGAGGCGCGTCTGCAGCACCGCGCCGGACGCCGCCGCATCACCGTGCGGCGCTTCGGCTGGTCGCAGGTCGATGTCGCCGACGCGCAGGCGATGGCTGACCGCCGCGCCGCCGAGGCGCTTGCCCGCCTCCTCGCCGGTGACGTTGGTGTCGAGCGCCGCGAGCGCCGTCTCGCCTACAACGGCGCCGACGGCCTGCCGATCCGCGAGGAGGTGCTGGCGCGCCACGGCGAGGCCGTCATCACGCGCAATGCCTATGGCGCGCGCTGCCTCAACACGCCGCATGCGCTGTTCGCCGACGTGGACTTCGCGCCGCGCTTGTCGCGGCGGGCGGTGCTGGCCTGCTGGCTGCTGCTCGCGCTGTCCGGGCTCGCGGCCGGGCTGTGGCTGCGCAGCGCCGGCACCGCGATCGCGGCGGTGATCGCCGCGCTGCCGCTCGGGCCGATGCTCGCCAGCCTGCTCACGCGCGCCGGCACCGCGCTCGCCGGTGGGCCGGAGCGGCTTGCGCGCCATCGCGCGGCGCGCTTCGTGGCCCGGCATCCGGACTGGAACCTGCGGCTCTACCGCACGCCGGCCGGGCTGAGGCTGCTGGCGACGCATCGCGGCTTCGACGCGCGCGAGGCCGAGGTCGCCGCCTTCTTCGACGCGGTGGGCGCCGATCCGGTCTATCGCCGCATGTGCATGCACCAGCGCTGCTTCCGTGCGCGGCTCACGGCCAAGCCCTGGCGCGCGGGCATCGCCACGCATCTGCGGCCGCGTCCGGGCGTTTGGCCGGTGGCGGCGGGATTCATGGTCGGCCGCGCCGAGTGGGTGGCCCGCTACGAGTGGGCGGCGGCGGGCTTCGCGGCCTGCCGATTCGTGAGCGAGATCGGCTCGGGCCGGGTGGACGAGGGCCTGCGCGCGGTGATCGAACTGCATGACCGCGAAACGCGCGCGCTCGAAACAGACCTGGCACTGGCCTGACGCGGCCGCGCGCGGCGGGCCGACCGGACCGGAGGCGGCGGCGTTGCGCGTGCGCATCGATGACTGGCGCCAGCATTGCGCCGGCCTGTGCGTATCGCGCCGCGACATGATCGAGATCGAGCGCGAGCTGGCGCGCGAGCCCTGAAAGCCTCGTCCGGCTTGTTGCCCGTCGGGTGCGTTCTCGCCTTCAGGTCTTGCGCGCGCAGCTGTTGATGCCGAACGGCAGATACACCGGGCAGAAGCGGAACAGCCCGGTGGCGAGCGGCACGACGCCGATCCAGCCCCACACGCCGATCACGCCCGCGAGCGTGAGGCCGATGAGGACGAGGCCCGCGACGATGCGCAGGATGCGGTCGATGCCGCCGACGTTGCTGGTCATGAGGTTCTCCTTGATGAAGTGGGTGAGGCGGTGGCCTCGGGCGCGCGCCGCGTCAGAACGCGTCGAGCGGGAGCTTGAGATAGCGCCTGCCGTCGGACTCGGGCGGCGGCAGCGCGCCGGCCCGGAGGTTGACCTGCATCGAGGGCAGCAGCAGTACCGGCATGTCGAGCGTGGCGTCGCGCGCCTGGCGCAGGCTCACGAAGCTGTCCTCGTCGATGCCGTCGTGCAGGTGCAGGTTGCGCGCGCGCTGGTCGGCGAGGCTTGCAAACGCTTGCGGCGCGCGGCCGGCGGGCGGGTAGTCGTGACAGACGTAGAGCCGCGTGGCCGACGGCAGCGCGAGCAGCCGGCGCGCCGAGCGGTAGAGCTGGCGCGCGTCGCCGCCCGGAAAGTCGCAGCGCGCGCTGCCGACGTCGGGCGGGAACAGCGTGTCGCCGACGAAGACGGCGTCATGCGCGAGCGGGAGATCGTCGCCGGCATGCCGGCAGTCGCGCACCAGATAGGCGACGTCGGCCGGCGTGTGCCCCGGCACGGCCAGCGTGGTGATGGTGCTGGCGCCGAGCGCGATGCTGTCGCCGTCGCCGAGCAGGCGGTCGAACTGGCTGCCGTCGGTGGCGAAGCCGGCGTCGAGGTTGAACACGCGCTTGAACACCGCCTGCACGGCGCCGATGCGCGCGCCGATCGCGGTGCGGGCGGCGGGTCGGCGGGTCTTGAGCCAGTCGGCGGCCGAGAGGTGGTCGGCGTGGGCATGGGTTTCGAGCAGCCAGGCGAGGCTCAGGCCCTCGCGGTCGAGCAGCGCCAGCACGGCTTCGGCCGAGGCATGCGAGATGCGGCCGGCCTTGGGGTCGAAGTCGAGCACCGGGTCGATCACGGCGGCGCGGCGCGTGGCGCGATCGGCCAGTACATGGGTCCAGGTGCCGGTGACGGGGTCGAACAGGCTGTGGATGTCGGCGGTCATGGGCGGCGTGGGGAAGGCTCGGTGGGTGGTCGGACTGGCGTGCGGGTTCATTCCGGCGGCGGGTTCCGGCCGCATCGCGGCGGCGGGTGCGGTGTCAGCCCGCACCGGTCAGGCCGGCGGCCCAGGCGAGAAAGTCGTCGCGCGAGCGGTGCGCGAAGGCCGGATGGCCGAGGCGCTGGTCGGCCACGCTGGCGACGAGATGGCCGTCGGCCGGCACGTGGGCCGGGTAGAGCAGGGTCTCGGGCGGCAGCGGCAACGTGCGCGAGCTGCGCAATCTGCTGGAACGCGCCTGCCTGCTGTGCGACGGCGAGCTGCTGGGCGCGGACGAGGTGGCGCAGGCGCTGGAGATGGGCCGGCTCGACGGCGGCCTGCAAGCCTTTGCAGGCGCGGTGCAGTCCGGGGCCGCGAGCGCGGCGGCGGGCGCGGCCGGCAGCCCGGCGGCCGTGGCGACGGCAGGCTCCGGCACGGCGCCGGCCCCGGCCGATGCGACCGGCGCGCCGGCGTCCGGTGGCCTGCGCGCACTCGAAGCCGAAGCCCTGCGCGCCCGCGTGCTCGCCCATCGCGGCACGCGCGACGCACTCGCCGCCGAACTCGGCATCAGCCCGCGCACGCTCCACCGTCGCCTGCGCGCGCTCGGTCTCGACGGCTGAGGCCGGCATGCCCTCAGTCACGCACCAGCGGCTTGCCCAGCCGGGCCGCGAGCGAGGTCGCGCCGCCGCCGTTCTCGACATTCGTGTAGCCGAGCGAGCGCAGGAAGCGTTGCGCCTGCCCCGAGCGGTTGCCCGAGCGGCAGTACACGACGATGGGCGCATTCCTGTCGGGCAGCACCGAGGCGACGCGCGCCGCGAGCTGGTCGAGCGGCAGCAGCGTCGCGCCGGGCAGATGGCCGTCGGCCCACTCGGCCGGCGTGCGCACATCCACGAGGCGGGTGCCGGCCGGCAGCACCAGCGAGGGCGTGACCTCGCCCGCGAGCACCGGCGGCGTCGAGGCGGCCGGCAGCAGCGCGGCGAGCAGGCTCATGAGTCCCATGATCTTTCTCATCTTTCGAGCTTCTCGATTCCGAGGGCCTTGAGCACGACCTTCTCGTAGATCGGCTCCGACGTGCCCGACTTCATCTTGAACATGAAGTACTTCTCGAAGGCCACCTTGGCGAGGTGGACCATCTTTCCCTTGACGAACCAGCTGGTGTTGCGCGGCGGGATCTGCGGCATGGCGACGAAGGCCGCGCCGGTATCGCCCATGTCGGCGAGGCAGATGGCGCTGAGCGTGCCGCGCGCCTTCGCGGGCCGGCCCGACAGCTCGGCGGCGATGTTGTGCGCGAGCGCCGTCACCATCGTCTCGATCATGTAGCCGGTCTTGGGCGTGCCGGTGGGCACGGGCGTGGCCTCGACCGGCGGCAGCGACACGCACACGCCGGCCGACCAGATGTTGCGATGGCGGGTGCTGCGCTGGTTCTCGTCCACCAGCACGAAGCCGCGCGGATTGCACAGCCCTTCGACCCCGGCCACCGCGTTCACGCCCCGGAAGGCCGGCAGCATCATCGAGTAGCCGAAGGGCAGCTCGTGCTGCCTGCGCAGTGCACCGTGGTCGTCCAGCTCGGTCACGAACATGCGTCCGCTTTCCACCTTCTCGACGCGGGCGTTGCAGATCCAGCGGATGTCGTTGGCGCGCAGCTCGCTTTCGAGCATGGTCTTGGAATCGCCCACGCCGCCGAGGCCCAGATGGCCGATGTAGGGCTCGCTGGTCACGAAGGTGATCGGCACCTTGTGGCGCAGCTTGCGCTTGCGCAGGTCGTTGTTGAGCACCAGCGCGTACTCGTAGGCCGGCCCGAAGCACGACGCGCCCTGGAAGGCGCCGACGATGGCCGGCCCCGGCGCGCCGAGAAAGCGCCTGTAGTCGCCGAAGGCGTGCTCGGCGTGGTCGATCGTGCAGATCGAGTGCGTGTGGCCGTCGGGGCCGGCGCCTTCGACTTCATCGAAGGCGAGGCGCGGCCCGGTGGCGATGACGAGATGGTCCCAGCCGATGCGCTGGCCGTTGGCCAGCTCGACCGCGCTGCCGGCTGCGTCGATGCGCGTGACCGGGCTGGCGATGAAGTCGATGTTCTTCTTCGCGAGATGCGGCGCGATCGGGAAGGTGACATCGGCGCGGTCGCGCCAGCCCACCGCGACCCAGGGGTTGGACGGCACGAACTGGAAGTAGTCCGTCGCGTTGATGACGGTGATGCGGTGCTCGCGGCCGAGCAGGGCCCGCAATTCGTAGGCGGCCGGCATGCCGCCGGTTCCCGCGCCCATCACGACGATGTGTGCCATGGCTGTCTCCTCCGCTGGCGTGGTTCACGGGGCCGGCTGTAGCGCGCGGTCCGCCGCTTGGATGGATGGTTCGTCGAGCCGGCCCGCAAGCGCTTGCAGGTTCAGCCGGTTCAGCAGCAGGTCGGCGCGGGCGCGCAGCAGTGCCAGTTCGGCGGCGGCGGCGTCGTTCTCGGCATCGAGCAGGTCGAGCGTCGTGCGGTCGCCCACCTCCAGCCCGGTGCGGGTCGCGTCGAGCCGGGCGCGGCTCGCGGTGAGCGCGGCATCGAGCGCGGCGACGCGACCGGTGCCGGCTGTCACGCCGAGCCAGGCGGCGCGAGTGGCGCGGGCGATGGTCTGGCGTGCGTTGTCGGCCTCGGCCTCGGCCTTGTCGGCGAGGTGCAGCGCCTCGGCTTCGCGCGCGGCGCGCATGCCGCCGGTGAACAGCGGCACCGTGAGCTGCACGCCGATGACCGAACTGGTGGCACTGACGGCCGAATGGCCGTAGTCGCCGTTGCCGGCGAGGCGGTCGCGGCCGGTGCGGGCGACGAGGTCGAGCGAGGGCGAGGCCCAGGCCGAGCGGGCGCGCGCGTCCTGGCGCGCGATCTCGGCGGCGGTGGCGGCGAGGGCGAGTTGCGGGTTGGCGTCGCGTGCCTCGGCGAGCCAGTGGTCGAGGGGGCCGGGGCTGTCGGTGGCGTCGAGGGACGAGGCGCCGGAAGGCGCCGCCGTCGGGCGGCCCGCCGGCGTGCCGGGCAGATGGGGCGCGAGCCGTTCGGGCGCGATGCCGGTCAGGTCGGCCAGCGCGGCGCGCGCGAGTTCGGCATTGGTCTCGGCCAGCAGCAGTTGCGCGCGCACGGCCTCGGCGCGGGCGGTGGCCTCGTGCACGTCGGTGACGGGCTTGTCGCCGAGGCGGTGGCGGTCGGCGGCTTCGACGCGGGCGCGCTCGACCGCGTCGAGCTGCCGGCGCGCGACGGTGACGGCGGCATCGGCCAGCGCGGCGTCGAGATAGCGGCTCGCGGTGCGCAGCATCGCGGCCTGGCGCGCGTCGCGCCATTGCAGATCGGCGGCGTCGGCGGCGAGGTCGAGCGCGCGGGCCTGGGCGCCGCGCTCGCCGTTCCACAGCGGCTGGCGCGCTTCGAGCGCCCAGCGGCCGCTGCTGCCGTGCCGGATGCTGGTGTCGAAGCCGACGCCCGTCGCGCTGCCGAAGCCCGGTGCGCTGAAGGCGGCGCCGCTGGTCGAGCTGTCGTTCCAGCCCGCGCCGGCCATGCCGGTGGCCACGACGGTCGGACGCCAGAGCGCCGCCGATTGCGCGCGCCGCGTGGCGCCGGCCTCGCGCGCCGCGCCGGCGGCGATCAGCTCGGCATCGTGCGTGCTGGCGGCGGTCCAGGCTTCGGCGAGCGTGGTGGCGTGCGTCGTGGATGCGCCGCCCAGCGTCATGACGAAGGCGGTCGCGAGCAGCGCGTGGCGGGCCGGCGCCCGAAAGATCGCGCAAGCCGCCGTCAGGTCGGCGTCCGCGTGCGGCCGCCTCCGCGAAAGCCGCACGCCGGATGCAACTTTCATCGCCACCTCAGCAGCCGCCGCTCACGCCCAGCTTGCGCAGCAGGCTTTCCATCAGGCACCACTTCGTGAGGCCGCTCTGCAGCAGGTTCAGCCCGACGAAGGCCATGAAGGCCAGCCACCATTCGCTGACGAACAGCGGGCTCTGTTGCAGGCCGAGGGCCAGGGATAGCAGCACGAAGCTGCCGGCGACGATGCGGACGATGCGCCAGGAGGTCATGACTTTTCTCCGCGCGCGAAGGCGCTGAAGTAGAGGAGGGGAATGACCACGAGCGTGAGCAGCGTGGAGACGAGGATGCCGAAGATCAGCGCGATCGCGAGCCCGTTGAAGATCGGGTCGTCGAGGATGAAGAAGGCGCCGAGCATCGCGGCAAGGCCGGTGAGCACGATGGGTTGCGCCCGCGTGGCGGCGGCATTGACCACCGCGCGCTCGAAGGGCACGCCGGCCGCGCGTTCGAGCTGGATGAAGTCCACCAGCAGGATCGAGTTGCGCACGATGATCCCGGCCAGCGCGATCATCCCGATCATGCTGGTGGCGGTGAACTGCGAGCCGAGCAGCGCATGGCCGGGCATCACGCCCACGAGCGTGAGCGGGATCGGCGCCATGATGATGAGCGGCACCAGATAGCTGCCGAACTGCGCCACCACCAGCAGGTAGATCAGCACGAGGCCGACCGCATAGGCGGCGCCCATGTCGCGGAAGGTGTCGTAGGTGATCTGCCATTCGCCGTCCCACTTGATCGCGTAGTCGCGCCAGGCGTCGGCGGGCGGGCGGATGAAATGCTCGACGAGCGTGCCGCCGCCGGGCGTGACGATGCGGGCAATGTCGGCGCGCATGCCGAACATGCCGTACAGCGGCGAGTCGAGCTTGCCGGCCATGTCGCCGGTCACGAACACGACGGGCAGCAGGTCCTTGTGGATCGCGGGCTGCTCGCGTTCGGTACTGCTGACGGTGACGAGTTCGCGCAGCGGCACGAGGCCGCCGCGCGCATTGCGCAGCGGCAGTTGCAGCAGCGAATCGAGATCGCCCTGGCGCTCGGCGGGCAGGCGCAGCACGGCCGCGACCGGCGTGCGGCTCGCGTCATGCAGCCAGGCGGCGTCCTCGCCCGCGAGGCCGGCGCGCAGCGTGGCCACCACCTCGGCCTGGGGCACGCCGGCGAGCGAGGCCTTGGCGCGGTCGATGTTCACGAGCCGGCGCGGCGCGGCGGCGAAGCTGCTGTCGTCCACATCCACCACGCCGTCGGTGCGCTCGAACACGGCGCGCACCTGCTTCGCGACCGCGCGGCGGCCGTCGGCGTCGGGGCCGGTGATCTCGGCCACGATGGGCGCGAGCACCGGCGGGCCGGGCGGCACTTCCACCAGCTTCACGTTGGCGCCGAAGCGCGCGCCGATGGCTTGCAGCGCCGGCCGCTCGCGGGTGGCGATGGCATGGCTTTGCAGCTTGCGGTGGTGCTTGTCGGTCAGGTTGACCTGGATGTCGCCCATCTCGGCGCTGGCGCGCAGGTAGTACTGGCGCACGAGGCCGTTGAAGTTGATGGGCGCGGCGGTGCCGGCATAGCTCTGCCAGTCGGTCACCTCGGGCACGGTGGCCAGATGCGCGCCCAGCTCGCGCAGCACGGCGGCGGTCTGCTCGACCGGCGTGCCGGCCGGCATGTCCACGACGATCTGGAATTCGCTCTTGTTGTCGAAGGGCAGCATCTTGAGCTGCACGAGGCCGAGCACCGGCAGCGCCACCGACAGCCCGACCAGCCCCGCGATGCCGAGGCCGAGCAGGCGCCGGTTGCGGCTGCCCGAACGCACGTCGAGGAACGGCGCGAACAGGCGGCGGAAGAACGGGTCGAGCCGCGCGGCCAGGCCGGTGGGCGTGGCATGCAGGCCGTCGCTGGGCGCGGCTTCGGCCGGGCCAGCAGCATCGCCTGCAAGCGCTTGCGAGCCGCCGCCGTGCGTCTTCATCCACTTGCCCGACAGCCAGGGCGTGACCACGAAGGCCACCGCCAGCGATAGCAGCATGCCCATGCTCGCGTTGATCGGGATAGGGCCCATGTACGGCCCCATGAGGCCGCTCACGAAGGCCATCGGCAGCAGCGCCGCGATGACGGTGAGCGTGGCGAGGATGGTCGGCCCGCCAACTTCATCGACTGCGCCGGGAATGATCTGCGCGAGCGTGCGACCCGGATGCAGCGCCTGGTGGCGATGGATGTTCTCCACCACGACGATCGCGTCGTCCACCAGGATGCCGATCGAAAAGATCAGCGCGAACAGGCTCACCCGGTTGAGCGTGAAGCCCCAGGCCCAGGACGCGAACAGCGTCACGGTGAGCGTCAGCACCACCGCCGCGCCGACGATGGCGGCCTCGCGCCGGCCGAGTGCGATGAACACCAGCGCCACGACCGAGGCGGTGGCGAACATGAGCTTCTGGATCAGCTTGACCGCCTTGTCGTTGGCGGTCGCGCCGTAGTTGCGCGTGACGCTCAGTTCGACGCCGGCCGGGATGACGGTATTGCGCAGCGCGTCGGCGCGGGCGATGACGGCGTCGGCCACGTCGATCGCGTTCTCGCCGGGCTTCTTAGTGATGGCGATTGTGATGGCCGGCACTTCCTGCGCGGTGGCGTTCTCGCCGGGAGAGCCGTCGGCCCGCGGATTGGCGGCCGGCAAGGTCGGCTGAGCGCCAGCCGCCGTGACAGCGCTTGCATCGCGGCGGCCGTACCAGACCATGCGCGTCGCCGGCAGCGGCCCGTCGCGCACCTCGGCCACGTCGCGAAGATGTACCGGGCGGCCGTCGCGCGCGGCGACGACGAGGTCCGCCACATCGTCGGCATCGCGCAGGAAGGGGCCGGCCTCGATCGCGATGGCGCGGTTGCCGGTCACGAGTTCGCCGGCCGGCGCGCCCGCGCTGGCCGACTGGAGCGCCCGGCGCAGATCGCCCACCGCGAGGCCGGCGCCCGCGAGCCGTTCCGGATCGAGCTCGACCACCACCGCGCGGCCCGGCCCGCCGATCGTCCACACGTCGCGCGTGCCGGGCACGCGCTTGAGGTCGGTCTCGATGCTGTGCGCGATCTGCTCCAGCGCGAAGGCGCCGGTGGCCGGATCGGCCGAATGCAGCGTCAGGCTCACGATCGGCACATCGTCGATGCCCTTGGGCTTGATGACCGGCGGCAGCACGCCCAGGCCCTGCGGCAGCCAGTCGGCGTTGCTCGACACCGCGTCATGCAGCCGCACCAGCGCCTCGCTGCGCGCCACGCCCACCTTGAATTGCACCGTCAGCACCGCGACGCCCGGCCGCGATACCGACATCACATGCTCGACGCCCGGCATGCGCGACAGCACCTGCTCGGCCGGCGTCGCGAGCTTGGCCTCGACATCGGCCACCGACGCGCCCGGCCAGCCGACGAAGACATTGGCCATCGTCACGTCGATCTGCGGCTCCTCCTCGCGCGGCGTGACCAGCACCGCGAACACGCCGAGCAGCAGCGCCACGAGCGCGAGCAGCGGCGTGATGCGCGCCTGCTGGAAGAAGCCGGCGATGCGGCCCGACACGCCGAGGGGCGCATCGGCCCCGGCGGCGCGCTTGTCGGCGGGCGAGGGCAGGGCGCCGTCGCGCGGATTGCGATCGTCCATCGCCACCTCAGCGCAGGCGGGCGGCGGCCTGCGGGTCGAGCGCCACGCGCTCGCCGGCCGACACGCCGCTCAGGATCTCGATCTCGCCGTCGCCGGCCGGGCGGCCGGTGCGCACCTGGCGCAGCAGCGGCCGGCCATCGGCGCCGATCACGTACACGGCGGCGATCTCGGCGCGGCGCACGACGGCCGGGGCGGGCACGACGAGGCGCGCGGGCGGAACAATCGGGGCGCCGGCCGCCCTTGCCGCCGCCGGGCCGGCCGCGATCGCCGGCAGCGCGGAGGGCGTCGCCGAGGGCATCGCGCCCGCCGCGCCCGCGCCGGCAGCCTCGTCGGCATGCGGGGTCGCGCCCAGCAGCGTCACGCGCGCATACATGCCCGGCAGCGCCCCCGGCGTCGCAGGCAGGTCGAGCCGCACGTCGGCCGTGTGCGTGGCCGGATCGACGCTCGGCAGCAGGGTCGCGCGCAGCGGCGTGATGGCGCCGTCGATGCCTGCGATCTCGACCGTGAAGCGCGGCTGGCCGCCGAGACGGGCAAGCCGGCCGGCCGGCAGCGCGGCGGTCACGCGCAGGTGCGACGGGTCGTACAGCACGAACAGCGGCCGGCCGGGCAGGGCCATGTCGCCCAGCGCGACGGGCACCTCGGCCACCACGCCGGCATAGGGCGCCGTCACCGCGTGCAGGCCGGTCTGGGTGCGCGCCACGCCGGCCTGGGCCAGCTGGGCATCGGCAGCGGCGCGCGCCGACTTGTATTGCGCCTCGGCGCGGTCGAGCGCGGCCTGGCTGATGTACTGCTTCGAGAACAGCGCGCGCTGGCGCTCGACCTCGCGCGTGGCGGCGTCGAGCGCGGCGCGCGCCGCCACGACCTGAGCGTCGCTGGCGACCGCCGTCTGCTCGGCGCTGCGCGCATCGACGCGCGCCAGCAGCTGGCCGGCGGCCACGCGGTCGCCCGCCTTGACCGCGAGTGCGACGATCGAACCCGGCACCTGGGCCGCGATCACGCTCCGCCGTACCGCCTCGACCATGCCTTCGGCGGCGAGCGGCGCGCTGCCGTCGAGCGCGCGCACCGGCGCGGTGGCGAGGCGGCCGGTGGCGTCGCCGGCGGTCGAGGAGGCCGGATTGCCGGTTCGCGCGCCGGACGCGGACGCCGCCGGCCCGAGGGGCGTGGCGGCCGGCTCGGCCAGCGCCGACCGGACCGCCAGCGCGGTCAGCAGCGCCAGCGCCAGCGTCCTGGCGCGGCGGCGTGAAGGAAGCGGATTCGTCATGTTCCCGAGGCCGCGCGGGGCTGGCCGGAATGAAAGGTCGAATTTAGTATTTAATCAAGTACGCAAATAGTCAATGAGATGAATGAGCAAATGCGATGTCCAGCGGCGCCGTCCGGCATCATCGGCGGCTCGTCATCACCCGAAGAAGCCGCCATGCCCAACCTGCCGCCCGAGGCGATGGAACAGGTCGCCGCCTATTTCCAGGCGCTGGCCGAGCCCACGCGCCTGCTCATCCTCAATCTGCTGCGCGACGGCGAGCGCAACGTGGGCGAGCTGGCCGAGCAGTGCGGATGCAGCTCGGCCAACGTCTCGCGTCATCTGTCGCTGCTGATGCGCCACGGCTTCGTGGTGCGCGAGGGGCGCGGCACGAGCGTGTACTACCGGATCGCCGATGCCTCGGTGTACGCGCTGTGCGATCTGGTGTGCGGAAACATCGCGCGCCAGCTCGATCAGCGCGCGCGCAGCCATGCGGCCTTTGCCTCGGCCAACGCGGCGGGCGCGAGCGGCGCCGGGACCGACGACGGCGAAGCCGCGCCGGCCCGCGCCACGCCCGACGCCGGCTGACGGACGCGCGCCGATGCTGATGCCGCTTGCCTTCGGCGCCGTGATCGGCGCGGTCATGGGCCTGACCGGCGCGGGCGGCGGCATCCTGGCCGTGCCGGCGCTGGTGGTCGGACTGGGCTTCTCGATGCAGGAAGCGGCGCCGATCGCGCTGCTGTCGGTGGCGGTGGCGGCCTGGATCGGCACCGCGCAGGCGCTGTCGGCCGGGCATGCGCGCTATCGCGCCGCGACCGTCATGGCGCTGGCCGGGCTGCCGCTGTCGGGGCTGGGCGCGCTGCTCGCGCATGAACTGCCGCAGCGGGCGCTGATGCTTGTGTTCGCCGCGATCATGTTCGTATCGGCCGGGCGGGCGCTGCTGCAACGACGCCAGGCCGCGAGCGGAGCGCCCGCGCGGCCGGCGCGGCTCGATCCGGCCACCGGCCGCTTCGTCTGGACGCGGCCGACGCTCACGACCATCGCCGGCATCGGCGCGCTCACGGGCTTCATGACCGGCCTGCTCGGCGTGGGCGGCGGCTTCGTGATGGTGCCGACGCTGCGCCGCTTCACGCCGCTGACCATGCATGGCGTGGTCGGCACCTCGCTCATGGTGCAGGCGCTGGTGGCGAGCGGCACGGTCACGGTGGCGCTGGCGCGCGGGGCGGCGCTGCCGTGGTCGCAGGGGCTGGTGTTCACGAGCGGCACGGTGGCGGGGCTGGTCGCGGGGCGGCTGCTCAACCGGCGCTGGTCGGCCGCGCGGCTGGAGACGGCCTTCACCGTGCTGGTCGTGGTGGTGGCGCTGCTCATGGTGGGCAAGGCGCTGGCGCTCTGAGCGGGCGGCGACCGGTCAAGCGACGACCCGGTGCGTAACGGTTATGTGTTTGACGCCCGGTGAGCGGGCGCGAAGAGTGGCGGCCGGTCTTCCCGTTCTTCTTCTGCCCGCCGCGAGCCATGTCCGCCCGTTCCCGCCTGTCTGCATGTCTGTCCGGCCGATGGCGAGCGTTGCTGTTGGTCGGGAGGTCGTCGCGCCTGCGCCCGGCCCAGATGGGCGACGCGCCGGCCGAGGCACGGGCGGAGCCGCGGGTGGCCGATGCCGACACGCCCGGCGGGCCGGCGGCGGGCACGCCAGCGCCGCTCGCCGCGTCGGCGGCCCACACCGCCGACGGGTTGACATTCGACGCGCCGCGCGCGGTCGGCCGCTGGGTGCGGCTGCGCGTGAGCGACCCGGCCGGCATCCGGATGGTGTTCATGATCGAGCTGCGCGGCCTGCGCGCCTTCCGCCGCCACGAAGCCCTGCTGCGCGCCCTCTGCGCCCACCGCTTCGCCACCGACCGCGAGACCCTGCTCGGCAGCGTCATCACCGCCGAGGCCATCGCTGCCGCCCAGGCCGCGCCGGGCGAGGCCGGACGCGGCTGAGCCGACCGCTTTCCGCCCGCCGTCTCGCGGCCCCGGACCCGACTGCCTCACGTCCTTCTGCTCAGGCCGCACCACGCGCCGCCCCGGGCGCGACGGGTCATTCCCAGGTTTTTCCCCGCGCCGTCCGCCTGCGGATAGAATCGCGCTTCAACTTGTCAGACAACCAGGTCACTTGAGCGCTGATCCATCCTCCCTGTCCGAACTCTCCCGCCTGTCGCGTCCGCAGGCGTTGAGCGAGGAAATCTCGGCCCGGCTCGCCAGCCGCATCGCCGCCGGCGAGTTCGCGCCCGGCGACCGCCTGCCCACCGAAAAGACGCTGGCCGAAGCCTTCGGCGTGAGCCGGCCGGTGGTGCGCGAGGCGATCGCGCGGCTGCGCACCGACGGCCTGGTCGAGACGCGCCAGGGTGCGGGCGCCTTTGTCGCGGCGGCCTCGCGCAAGCCCCGGCTGCGCTTCGAGCCGGCCGCCACCGCGCCCCTCGCGGGCAAGGCTGCCGGCGCGGCCGCGTCAGCCGATGCCGACGCCGCCGCCCTGCGCGAAATCTTCGAGCTGCGCGCGATGCTCGAACCCGTCGTTGCCGGCCTCGCGGCGCGGCGCGCCGAGGCCGGCCATCTCGCCACGCTCAAGTCCAGCCTCGACGAGATGGACGCCGCCCTCGCCACCGGCCGCAACGCCGCCCGCGCCGACGACGCCTTCCACAACGCGCTCGCCGCCGCCACCGGCAACCGGCATGTGATGCAGCTCATGGACTTTCTCGGCGCCCATTTCTCGGGCACGCGCGAGGTGGCCTGGCGCGTCGAAGGCGAGGGCGCGCCCTACTCGGCCGAGGCCCAGGCCGAGCATCACGCGCTCTACGACGCCGTGGCCGCCGGTGCCGCCGACGCGGCCCGCGACCGTTCGCTCGCCCATGTGCGCGGCGTGGCGGCGCGCGCCGGCATCACGCTGCCCGCCGACCTCGGCGACTTCCCGCTTTCCCCTTCCGGAGACCATCCATGAGCCAGCTCGCCAGCCCGGGACCGGGCGGCCTGCAAGCCCTTGCAGGCCAGGCCGCGCGTCCGGGCGCCGACGACGGCGCCTATGCCCGTCCGCAACCCGTCGGCCACGGCGGCGGCGCGATCCCGACCTTCGACATCGACCGCGTCGCCGCGCGCCTGCGCACGGTGCTGCCGGCCTCGGCCATCCACAGCGATGCCGAATCCCTGCGCCCCTGGGAATGCGACGGCATGACCGCGATCCGCCAGCTCCCGCAGCTGGTCGTGCTGCCGGCCACCGAGGACGAAGTGCGCGCCGTGCTTGCCGTCTGCCGCGAGTTGCGCGTGCCCGTCGTGCCGCGCGGCGCGGCCACCGGCCTGTCGGGCGGCGCGACGCCGCATGCGACCGGCGTGGTGATGAGCCTGGCGCGCCTCAACCGCATCGTGAAGATCGACCCGGTCGCGCGGCTCGCGGTGGTGCAGCCCGGCGTGCGCAACCTCGCGGTGAGCGAGGCCGCCGCGCCGTTCAACCTCTACTACGCGCCCGATCCGTCATCGCAGATCGCCTGCACCATCGGCGGCAACGTGAGCGAAAACTCCGGCGGCGTGCACTGCCTCAAGTACGGCCTCACGGTGAACAACGTGCTCGGCGTGCGCGGCATCACGATGGAGGGTGAGAGCGTTTGCATCGGCGGCGCCGCGCTCGACGCGCCGGGGCTCGACCTGCTCGCGGTGCTCAATGGCTCGGAAGGCAACTTCATGGTCATCACCGAGGTGACGGTGAGGCTCGTGCCCAAGCCGCAGCTCGCGCGCGTGGTGCTCGCGAGCTTCGATGACGTGACCAAGGCCGGGGACGCGGTGGCCGCGATCATCGCCGCCGGCATCATCCCGGCCGGCCTGGAGATGATGGACAAGCCCGCCACCTGCGCGGTCGAGCCCTTCGTCAAGGCCGGCTACGACATGAACGCCGAAGCCATCCTGCTGTGCGAATCCGACGGCACGCCCGACGAGGTGGCCGAGGAGATCGAGCACATGGAGCGGGTGCTGCGCGCCGCTGGCGCCACGCGCTGCCAGGTGAGCCGCGACGAGGCCGAGCGGCTGCGCTTCTGGGCCGGACGCAAGGCGGCCTTTCCGGCGGTGGGCCGCATCTCGCCCGACTACCTGTGCATGGACGGCACCATCCCGCGCAAGCAGCTCGCGACGATGCTGCTCGCCATCGTCGAGATGGAGAAGAAGCACGGCCTGCGCTGCGCCAACGTCTTCCACGCCGGCGACGGCAATCTGCATCCGCTGATCATGTACGACGCCAACCAGCCCGGCGAGCTGCAACGCGCGCTCGCCTTCGGCGCCGACATCCTGCGGCTGAGCGTCGCGCTCGGCGGCAGCATCACCGGCGAGCACGGCGTGGGCGTCGAGAAGATCGACGAGATGTGCGCCCAGTTCACGCCGGACGAGATCGCGGCCTTCCACGGCGTCAAAGCCGCATTCGATCCACAGCTTCTGCTCAACCCGGGCAAGACGGTGCCGACCATCGCCCGCTGCCGCGAATATCGCCTCACCGGCGGAAAGCACTGACATGGACGCGATCGATCCGATCATCGAAGGCTGGCGCGCGCGCGTGCTCGACGCCGGCAGGACGGGCAGGGCGCTGGTGCTGCGCGGTGGCGGCAGCAAGGACTTCTACGGCGGCGTGCCGGTGGCGGATGCGCGGGGCGCAGGCCAGTCGGGCGCGTCCGCTGAGGCCGACCTGCTCGACACACGCCTGTACGCCGGCGTCGTCGCCTACGAGCCGACCGAGCTTTACGTCACCGCGCGCTGCGGCACGCCGCTGGCCGAACTCGAAGCGCTGCTGGGCGAGAAGGGCCAGATGTTCGCCTTCGAGCCGCCGCATTTCGGCGCGGGCGCGACCGTGGGCGGCATGTTCGCGGCGGGGCTGAGCGGGCCGCGTCGGCCCTCCGCCGGCGCGCTGCGCGATTACGTGCTCGGGCTCAGGCTGCTCGACGGCCAGGGCCGGCTGCTGAACTTCGGCGGGCAGGTGATGAAGAACGTCGCGGGCTATGACGTGTCGCGCATGCTCGCGGGCAGCCTCGGCGTGCTGGGCATCGTCACCGAGGTCACGCTCAAGCTGCTGCCCCGGCCGGTGGAGGAAGCCACGCTGCGCTTCGAGCTGGGCGAGGACGCGGCGCTCGCGGTGCTCAACCGCTGGGGCGGCCAGCCGCTGCCGATCAGCGCGAGCGCCTGGGAGGGCGGCGTGCTGACAGTGCGGCTGTCGGGCCAGCGCGCGGCCGTGCGCGCGGCGCGCGAACAGCTCGGCGGCGAGCGCGTCGATGATGCCGACGCCTTCTGGGCCGCGCTGCGCGAGCAGACCGCGCCGTTCTTCCGGCCGCTTGCGGCGGGCGAGGCGCTGTGGCGCCTGAGCCTGCCGACGACGGCGCCGGCGTTCCGCGCGGGCGGCGCGGCCGTGGCGGCGAGCGCGGCCGGCACGGCCTCGGACGCCGGCCTCCTGCCGCTGCCGCCCGCTGCGTTGCAAGCCCTTGCAAGCGCACCGCAGCTCGTCGAATGGGGCGGCGGCCAGCGCTGGCTGCACGCCCCCGCCGAAGCCGGCCCGGCCCTGCGCGCGGCGGCCTCGGCGCTCGGCGGCCACGCCACGCTGTTCCGCGGTACCGACGCCGCGCGCGCCGCCGGCGTCTTCACCCATCCCGGTGCCGCGCTCATGCGCGTCCACGCCGGCCTGAAGGCCGAATTCGATCCGGCGCGCGTGTTCAACCGTGCCCGACTCTTCCCGGAGCTTTGAGATGCAGACCGACCTCGCCCCGCGCTGGCGCGACACCGACACCGGCCGCGAAGCCGAGCGCGTGCTGCGCGCCTGCGTGCACTGCGGCTTCTGCACCGCTACCTGCCCCACCTACCAGACCCTCGGCGACGAGCTCGACGGCCCGCGCGGGCGCATCTATCTCATCAAGGCCGTGCTCGAAGGCAAGGCGCCGACCGAGGCCACGCGCGACCACCTCGACCGCTGCCTCACCTGCCGCGCCTGCGAAACCACCTGCCCGTCGGGCGTCGAGTACCACAAGCTCGTCGACATCGGCCGCGCCGTGGTCGAGGCCGAAGTGCCGCGTCCGCTCGGTCAGCGCCTCGTGCGCAAGGCGCTCGGCTGGGGCCTGAGCGACCCCGGCCGCTTCGGCGCCGGTCTCGCGCTCGGCCGGCTTGCGAAGCCGCTGCTGCCCGCCCGCCTCGCCGACAAGATTCCCGCCGACGTGCCCGCCGCCGGCGCATGGCCCCCGCTGCGCCATGCGCGCCGCATGCTCGCGCTCGCGGGCTGCGTGCAGCCGGTGCTCGGGCCGGACATCAACGCCGCCGCAGCGCGACTGCTCGACCGGCTCGGCATCAGCCTCGAGGTCGCGCCCTCGGCCGGCTGCTGCGGCGCGCTCAAGTTCCACCTCAACGAGCAGGACGCGGCGCTGGCGCAGATGCGCGCCAACATCGATGCCTGGTGGCCGGCGGTGCAGGCCGGTGTCGATGCCATCGTCATCACCGCCTCGGGTTGCGGCGCCCAGGTGAAGGATTACGGCCATCTGCTGCGCGGCGACGCGGCCTATGCCGAGAAGGCCGCGCGCATCAGCGAGCTGTGCCGCGATCCGGCCGAGGTGCTGCTGGCGGAACGGGCGGGGCTGTCGGCGCTGCTGAAGGCGGCGGGGCAAGGCGGCGCGGCGTCTGCCGGCTCGGGCGCCGGTGCCGGCGCGGTCGGGCCGTCGCCGGCAGCCTTCGGCGCGCCGGTCACGATCGACGGCCGGGACATCCGCCGCGTCGCCTTCCAGTCGCCGTGCACGCTGCAACACGGCCTGAAGGTGCGCGGCGTGGTCGAAAGCCTGCTTTCGGATGCGGGTTTCGAGCTGCTGCCGGTGGCCGAGGGCCATCTGTGCTGCGGCTCGGCGGGCACCTATTCGTTGCTCCAGCCGGAGATTTCGGTGGCGTTGCGCGAGCGCAAGCTCGGCAACCTGCAAGCCTGCGGGCCGGACGTGATCGCCAGCGCCAACCTCGGCTGCATGACGCATCTCGGGCCGAAGGCTGGCGTGCCGGTGTTGCACTGGGTCAGCCTTCTCGATCAGCGTCTGGCCCGATCGGCTTGATGGACGGCGAGTCCGCAATCACGAGGCTCGGGACATGAGGACAGCGTGAACGACCAGCAACGGGAACTCGCCCATGAACTCGGGCGCCGGATATTTCTCGGGGAGATGTCGCTCTCTGGGGCCAGGCAGTCGTTGCTTGACAAGGCCGGTGTTCCGGCCAGTTCCGGCCAGGACATCTTGCGTTGGTACCGCGCCATGCGCGAGGGAACGACCCCGAAGCGGAATCTGAGTCTTGGCGACTTCGACTACTTTGTGACGCGGATGGCGTCGGAATTGGGCGCGCAGGGGTTGGGGACCGCCTTGACGGCAATCCGGACCCACATCCGCTACCGGGAGGAGGTGAACAAGATCGCGCAACCGGGCTTGCGTCGGCTGCACGACCGGCATGCGAAGACTCTTCGTGAGATGGAGGCACGGCGTGATCCGCAATCCTTGTCTGCCTTCCTCGCGATCCGGTCCGATGACGAGGCGCGCGCGATGCGCTTGCCCATCGAGGAGCTGCGGCGTCGGATCGCCGCGGCGGATCCGTTGCCCCGGAAAGTGCTGGTGACGACCGAGGTGTTCCAGCGCGATCCTCATGTGGTCGCGCAGGTGTTGCTGAAGGCGGCCGGCCATTGCCACCGCTGCGGTCATGCGGCCCCGTTCACACGGCGTGATGGCTCCCCTTACCTGGAGGTTCACCATCTTGTTCCGCTATCGGAAGGTGGGCAGGACACCGTCGAGAACACGGTCGCGCTGTGCCCCAACTGCCACCGCCAGCAGCATCACGGGACACGCGATCTCTAGTGCCCCGGCGCGTCCGGGTCTCCGTCTGGCGGTGCTTGCGGCCGGCGCGCTGGTCGGCTGCATCCCCGCGCCCCACGGCGAGTACTACCGGCCCGACCATTCCGACCCGAGCGTCACCCGCGCCGGCGAGTACTGCCATGGCGCCGCCGGCGCGCCGACGCGGCTCGCGATCACGGTCGCGGGCGACGTGCGGCTCGGCATCGAGGCTCGCGTCTCGTCCGATGCCGCCGCGCCCGGCCTCGACATCGTGCTGAGCGCGGTCGTGCCGGCCGGCCATGATCTGCGCTTCACCGCCGCCGGCTTTGACGCCGATGACGGCCAGGGCGACACCCGCCATCTCGCGCCCGTCGCCAGCGCGAGCGCCAGCCTCGATGTCGCCGCCGACGCGCCGATCGACCCGGCCATCCTGGCGCCGGTCGCGCCCGTGCCGGGCCGAGACTTCCGCCTCGGCCTCTCGCACGCCTGGCAGTTCGGGGCCGACTGGCCGCCCTCGGTCTTCACGATGCGGCTGCCCGCCGTAACGCTGGACGCGCCTTCGCCTTCGCCTTCGCCTTCGCCTTCGCCTTCGCCCACGACCGCGACCGCGACCGCGACCGCGACCGGAGCGGCAGTCGCCGGCACGGTACCGGTCGTCGGTGCGGACGGCACCGCCCGCCAGCCCGCCCGCGACATCGCCGCCCGCGCCTGGCGGCGCCCCGACGGCAGCGCCAGCCCGCCGCGCCCCGGCCGTACCGTCGTCTGGATCACCGACGAATCCGAAGCCCGCCGGGCCGAGCGCGAGCAGCGCTGCCGCGCCGAGACGCCCGCGCGCCGCTGCGACCTCATCGCCGCCTACGACGACGGCGGCTTCAGCCTCGCCGATGGCCCGCTCGCCTGGCAGGGCCGCTGGTGGCGTCACGACATCACCCGCGCCGACCCCGCACGCGGCGAACTGGCCCTGCGCCTCGACCGGCCGCTGCGCCTGCGGCTCGATCCGCCCGAACTCGTCTTCACCGGCGCCGACGGCGCGGTGTGGCGCCATCGCATCGAGAAACTTCGTCTCACCGTCGGGCAGGGTCTCGCCCTCGACACGCCGTTGCGCGGCGTCGGTGCCGAAGGGACGCGGCTGGGCGCGGTCGCGCGCCTGCCCGCCGGCCGCGCGCGCTGGACGATCACGCTGCCGCCTGTCGTCATCGACGGCCAGCCGCATCAAATCGCCCCCTTCGTGATCGAACGCCGCCGCTTCGACGGCGGTCTGCTGCCCTTCAACTGCTGAGGCGTTTGCGTGCGCTAGCACCGTCCGCGCCGCGTTGCCGACCGCCTGACCAAAACGTCCTGCCGGACGAGCGGCAACCCCCGCGAAGTGTCGGCTAACGTCCTTTCCAGACGACCAATCACTAGAAAGGATGACCGGGATGAAACTGCTGCGCTTCGGCCCGCCGGGGGAGGAACGCCCCGGCCTGCTCGACCGCGATGGCGTCATGCGCGACCTGTCCTCGGTCGTGGGCGACATTGCCGGCGCGGCGCTGTCGCCGTCGGGACTGGCGCGGATCGCGGGCATCGACACCTCGCATCTGCCGCTCGTACCCGCCGACGCGAGGCTCGGGCCGCCGGTAGCCGGTGTGGGCAAGTTCATCGGCATCGGACTGAACTATTCGGACCATGCGCGCGAATCCGGCATGGCCGAGCCGAAGGAGCCGATCGTCTTCATGAAGGCGGTGAGCTGCATCGGCGGTCCCGACGACGACGTGATCGTCCCGCGTGGCTCGACCCGGCTCGACTGGGAGGTGGAGCTGGGCGTGGTGATCGGCAGCCGCGCGCAGTACGTCGCGCCCGAGGCGGCGCTCGGCCATGTGGCCGGCTATGTGCTCGTCAACGACGTGTCGGAACGCGCCTTCCAGCTCGACCGGGGTGGCTTGTGGGACAAGGGCAAGGGCTGCGACAGCTTCGGCCCGATCGGCCCCTGGCTCGTCACGCGCGACGAGCTGCCCGATCCGCAGGCGCTCGACCTCTGGCTCGACGTGAACGGCCGGCGCATGCAGTCGGGCAGCACGCGCGACATGATCTTCGGCGTGGCCGAACTCGTGAGCTACGTGAGCCAGTTCATGACCCTGCTGCCCGGCGACGTGATCGCCACCGGCACGCCGGCCGGCGTCGGCATGGGCCGCCAGCCGCCGCAATACCTGCGCCCCGGCGACGAGATCCGCCTGGGCATCGGCGGCCTCGGCGAGCAGCGCCAGATCGTGGTGACGGCGGGCGCGGCGCGCCAGCCCTGAGCGCGAAGGCGGCGCGCCTCAGTCCGTCACGACGGTGCGGAAGCCGACATGCGAGGTCGCCAGCCCCGTCTCCAGCGGCTGGCGCGAGGCCGGCCGGTAGCGCACGCAGAAGTCGGGCGAGCACAGGAAGGAGCCGCCCTTCATGACCGTGGCGCGGCCCTCGGGCGCGCGACCGTCGGGCCGAACCGCGTCGGGATCGTCGGCGGCGTGGTCGCCGGTCCAGCCGTCGCGCGTCAGCTCCCACACGTTGCCGACCATGTCGCTCAGGCCGTAGCCGTTGGCCGCGAAGCAGCCCGCCGGCGCCGTGCCGCGCCAGCCGTCGGCGCCCCGGTCGCGGTCGGGAAAGCTGCCCTGCCAGGTGTTGGCGGTGCGCCGCAGCAGGCGCTGGAACTCGGCGGTATTGCCCTCGAAGGCATTGGCCAGCCGCGCCGCGCGGCCGGTCAGGCCGCCGAGCGCCGCGTACTCCCATTGCGCCTCGGTCGGCAGCCGGCGGCCGAGCCAGCGCGCATAGGCCTCGGCGTCGGCTAGGCTTACCTGCACCACCGGATGCGCCGCCTTGCCGGCGATGCCGCTGCCCGGCCCTTGCGGGTGGCGCCAGTCGGCGCCGCGCACCTGCTTCCACCAGCCGTAGGGCACGACCGCCTCGCCGGGCCGGGGTGCCACGAACACCGCCGACGCGCCCGCGCGCTCGGCCTCTGTGATGTAGCCCGTCGCGCGCACGAAGGCCGCGAACTGCGCGTTCGTGACCTCGTGCTCGTCGATGAGGAAGGCCGGCAGCGCCACCTCGCGCCCGCCGCGCTCCTCGGCATAGCCGGCGTCGGCGCCGGGCACGAAGCGGCCGACGGGCACCGGCTTCATGCCGGCGCGGTTGGGCGCGGCCTCGCTGCCGGGGCCGAAGCCGGCGGGCAGGCCCGAGCCGGCGCGGCAGGCGGGCGCCGCGCTGGCACTGGCACTGGCACTGGCACTGGCGCCGCGCCCGTCGCCCGGCGGCGCCGGCGTGAAAGCGCTTGCAGCCCCCGCGCCGAGGGCCGCGCCGGCCAGCAGTATCCGCGCGGCCCGTCCCGGCCAGCCGCGCATCGCCCTCACTCCAGCCGGCCGAAGTAGTCGCCGATGCCGTAGCGCTCGGCGATCTTCTCGGCCAGCCGCGGCACCTCGACCACGCCATTCGACTTCGAATAGCGCTCGTAGCCGGCCACGAGCCGCGCCAGCACCTCGGGCTGGCGCGCCGCGACGTTGTGCTGCTCGGCGCGATCGGTGGCAAGGTCGAACAGCTGCCATTCGCCCGGCCCGACCGGCGGCGCGGCCCAGACGATCTTCCAGTCGCCCTCGCGCCAGGCCTTGCGGCCGAACAGCTCCCAGCCCTGCTCGAAGCGCGCATGGATGGCCGGCTGCCGCCCTTCGAGAAAACCCACGAGCGAACTGCCCTGGATCGGCGCCACCGGCCGGCCGCGATACTCGGCCGGCGCCTTCGCGCCCGCGAGTTCGAGCAGCGTCGGCGCGAGGTCGGTCACATGGCCCGGCGCGGCCGAAACCTTGCCGCCGCCGAGGCGCGCCGGGTAGCGCACGATGGCCGGCACCGTCGTGCCGCCCTCGTGGCTGAAGCCCTTGAACAGGCTGAAGGGCAGGGCGCTCACCTGGGCCCAGTTGGGGCCGTAGGCGGCCCAGGAGTCGCCGCGCCCGATGTTCTCGACCGCGTTGTTGCGCTGGCTGCCGCGCACCGCCGGGTCCTGTCCCTCGGCGCCGTTGTCCGACATGAAGACGATGACGGTGTTGTCGTACTCGCCGCTGTCCTTCAGCTCGCGGATGACGCGGCCGATGGCCTGGTCGAGCCGGTCCACCATCGCCGCGTAGGTCGCCATGCGGCGGGTTTCCTGGCGCTGCTGCGCGGGCGTGAGCGCCTTCCACGCCGGCCAGAGTGACAGCGCCTTCGCCGGCTCGAAGCCGGCCGGGATCAGGCCGAGCGCCTTCTGCTTCGCGATGCGGGCCTGGCGGATCGGCTCGTAGCCGTTGGCGTAGCGCGCCTCGTACCTGGCGATGAGCGCGTCGGGCGCCTGGAGCGGCCAGTGCGGCGCGGTGAAGGTGAGGTAGCCGAAGAAGGGCCGGGCGTCGCCGCGCCGGTCGCGCAGATAGCCGACCATGCGCTCGGCGTAGTAGTCGGTCGAATAGAAGTCGGCCGGCACCGTGGCGAGCTTGCCGTCCTCGCGGTACCAGGGCTCGGCGGGGTTGATGACGGTGTTCCACGGCTTGGCCACATGGTCGTCGGCGCCGCGCAGCAGCGCGAAGGAGCGCTCGAAACCGGCGGCCTTCGGGCTGCGTTCCTCGGTCAGGCCGAGGTGCCACTTGCCGCTCATGAGCGTGAGGTAGCCGGCGTCGCGCAGCAGCGCGGGCAGGGGCGCGACGCGGTCGTTCAGATAGCCCTCGTAGCCCGGCTTGCCCTTCTGCTCGTCCACCATCAGCTCGGCCATGCTGCCGAGGCCGGCGACATGGTTGTCGGTGCCCGACAGCAGCATCGAGCGCGTCGGCGAGCAGGTCGCGCCGGTGTGGAAGTCGGTCAGGCGCAGGCCCTCGCGGGCGAGGGCGTCGAGGTTGGGCGTGTCGATCTCGCCGCCGAAGGCGCCGAGATCGGAGAAGCCGAGGTCGTCGGCGAGGATGAGCAGCAGGTTGGGGCGGCGCGCGGGCGTGTCGGCGGCCCGGGCGGCCGGCGCGGCCAGCAGCGCGGCGGCGAGCGCGGTGACGGCGAGGCGGGCCGGGCGGCGCCGGAGGAGGGAAGGCGGCATGTCGTTCTTGGGTTGGCGGGAGGCGGGGGCGGCGAAGGCGCAAGCGGCGTTCCAGCGCGAAAGCCCGTCCGGCTGCTGCAAATGCAGCCGGATGGCGCGACGGACGCGACGTGGCGCTGCGAACCGCGCAGCCGTGCTCCGCCGCCGTGCCTCGAAGCCAGCAGGTCGCCTGGCTGCCCCGGCGCTTCGATTTCCGGCGCTTCCTTCCTGCGCGCTGAACGGAACGCGGCCCCAGACATGCGGCGTTAGCAATCCTCCCGTTTCATCTGCGCCCTTCGGCGCTTGCCGGTGAATGCCGCCCGGCATCGCCGCCGCCGTCCCGTCCTGCCCGATTTCATGACCATCACTTCTCCCAAGCCGGCCGCGACCGGCGCCCGCGCGCGCCGGCGCCTGGTGTCGGCCGGGCTCGTCCTCGTCGTCCTCGCCGGCCTTGCCTATGCGCGGCTCACGCCGCCGCCCGCGCCGCGCCTGCTCACCGCGCCCGTAGTCGTCGCCGACATCGAGGACGCGGTGGTCGCCACCGGCACGCTCCAGGGCTTGCAGCAGGTGAGCGTCGGCGCCCAGGTGTCGGGCCAGCTCAAGTCGCTCAAGGTCGCGCTCGGCGACACGGTCAAGCAGGGCGATCTCGTGGCCGAGATCGATTCTCTGCCGCAGCAGAACGCGCTGCGCACCGCCGAGGCCGCGCTCGCCAACGTGCAGGCGCAGCGCGCGTCGAAGCAGGCGACGCTGACCCAGGCGCGGCTCGCCTTCGAGCGCGCGCAAACGCTTGCAGGCGCCGACGCCGGCTCGCGCGAGGCGCTCGAAACCGCCCAGGCCACGCTCGACACCACGCTGGCCGACATCGCCGCGCTCGACGCGCAGATCCGGTCGGCGGCGGTGGCGGTGGACACGGCGCGCATCAATCTCGGCTACACCCGCATCGTCGCGCCCATCGACGGCACGGTCGTGGCGGTGGTGACGAAGCAGGGCCAGACCGTCAACGCCAACCAGAGCGCGCCGACCATCCTCATCCTCGCCCAGCTCGACCAGGTGACGGTCAAGGCGCAGATCTCGGAAGCCGACGTGGTGCGCGTGAAGCCTGGCCAGCCGGTGTACTTCACCATCCTCGGCGAGCCGGACGTGCGGCGCCGCGCCAGCCTGCGCGCGGTCGAGCCGGCGCCCGAGTCGATCTCGTCGTCGAGCAGCAGCACCAGCACCTCGTCGAGCAGCAGTTCGAGCAGCACCAGCAGCGCGAGCGCCGTTTACTACAACGGCCTGTTCGACATCCCCAACCCTGACGGCAAGCTGCGCATCTCGATGACGGCCGAGGTGCATGTGGTGCTGGGCGAGGCCAGGGGCGCCATCAGCATTCCGGCCACCGCGCTCGGCGAGCGCCAGCCCGACGGCCGCGTGGAAGTGCGCGTGGCCCGGCCCGACGGCCCGCCCGAGACCCGGCTGATCCGCACCGGCCTCGACAACCATGTGAACGTGCAGGTGCTCGAAGGCCTGCAGGCCGGCGAGCAGGTGGTGATCGGCGAAGGCTCGGCCACGCCGGCGGCGGGCGGTTCGTCCGCGCGCCGTCCGCCGCCGATGTTCTGAGGTGGCGATGGCCGAACGACATGAACCGGGCGCCGGCCCGGCCGCGCAGGCGGCACCCGACGCCGGCCCGGCCGCGCGCGCCCCGACCCCGCCCGCCGCCGCGCCCGCGCTGCTGAGCCTGCGCGGCGTGAGCCGCGATTTCGCCTCGGGCGACCAGACCCTGACGGTGTTGCGCGACATCGCGCTCGACATCCGCGCCGGCGAGATGGTCGCCATCGTCGGCGCGAGCGGCTCGGGCAAGAGCACGCTCATGAACATCCTCGGCTGCCTCGACCGGCCCACGCGCGGCAGCTACCGAGTCGCCGGCCGCGACACCGCCGAGCTGCTGCCCGACGAACTCGCGCAACTGCGGCGCGAGCATTTCGGCTTCATCTTCCAGCGCTACCACCTGCTGGCCGATCTGCCGGCGCTCGGCAACGTGGAAGTGCCGGCGGTGTACGCGGGCAGCGCTCGCGCGGCGCGGCGGGCGCGGGCGGCCGAGCTGCTCGCGCGCCTCGGCCTCGCCGACCGTGACGGCCACCGGCCCGGCCAGCTCTCGGGCGGACAGCAGCAGCGCGTGTCGATCGCGCGCGCGCTCATGAACGGCGGTGAGGTCATCCTGGCCGACGAGCCGACCGGCGCGCTCGACAGCGCGAGCGGCGCCCAGGTCATGGCCATCCTGCGCGAGCTGCATGCCGACGGGCACGCGGTCATCCTCGTCACGCACGACATGGCGGTCGCGGCTCACGCCGCGCGCGTGATCGAGCTGAAGGACGGCGTGGTGGTCGCCGACCGGCCGAACCTGCCGGTGGCGCTCGCGGCGGCCGACGACGCGGCAGCGCGCGCGATGGCCGAGGCCGCGCACGCGCCCGCGAGTGACGATGCCTTCGCGGCCCCGGGCACGCCGCCGGCCGAGGCCGCGCCTGCCGGCCCGCCGGGCGCCCGCCGCAACGCGCGCCCGCCGGCCGGCCCCACCCGCCTGCGCGCCCTCGGCGCCTGGGCCGACCGCTTCGCCGAAGCCTTCCGCATGGCGCTGGTGGCCATGCGCGCCCACGCGCTGCGCACCTTCCTGACCATGCTCGGCATCGTCATCGGCATCGCGTCGGTGGTGTCGGTGGTGGCGCTGGGCGAGGGCTCGCGCCAGAGCATCCTCAAGAGCATCAGCTCGATCGGCACCAACACCATCGACGTGATGCCGGGCAAGGATTTCGGCGACATGCGCTCGGGCGCGGTGCAGACCCTGCGCCCGCGCGACGCCGACGCGCTGGCCGGGCTGAGCTATGTCGACAGCGTCACGCCAAGCGTGCAGACCACGCTCGTGCTGCGTCACGGCAACCAGTCGTCGAACGGCGCGGCGATGGGCGTGGGCGAGCAGTACTTCCGCGTCAAGGGCATCGAGATCGCCCAGGGCCGCTTCTTCGGCGCCGAGGCCGTGCAAAGGCTTGCACAGGACGCGGTGATCGACGAGAACACGCGCCGCGCGCTGTTCGGCGCGCGCCAGGACGTGCTCGGCGAGACGCTGCTGATCGGCGCGATGCCGGCGCGTATCGTGGGCGTGACGAAGAAGAAGGACAGCGCCTTCGGCAGCAGCGAGAACCTCCAGGTCTTCATCCCCTACACGACGGCGATGGGCCGCCTCACCGGCGCCACCACGCTGCGCGCCATCACCGTGCGCACCCGCGACGAGGTGCCGAGCGACATCGCCGAGGCCGGCATCACGCGGCTGCTCGCGCTGCGCCACGGCACGAAGGACTTCTTCACCATGAACACCGACAGCATCCGCCAGACCATCGAGTCCACCACCCAGACGATGACGCTGCTCATCGCGTCCATCGCCGTCATCTCGCTCGTCGTGGGCGGCATCGGCGTCATGAATATCATGCTGGTGAGCGTGACCGAGCGCACCCGCGAGATCGGCGTGCGCATGGCGGTCGGCGCGCGCCAGGGCGACATCCTCCAGCAGTTCCTGATCGAGGCGGTGCTGGTCTGCCTGATCGGCGGCGTGCTCGGCATCGGGCTGGCGCTGGCGATCGGCGCCGGCTTCGCGCAGGCGGGCGGCAGCTTCGGCATGGTGTTCTCGGGCACGTCGATGGTCGCGGCCTTCGCCTGCTCGACGCTGATCGGCGTGGTGTTCGGCTTCCTGCCGGCACGCAGCGCGGCGCGGCTCGATCCGGTCGATGCGCTGGCGCGGGAGTGAGGCGATGACGCAGACGACAGCCCCGCGCCGCGCGCCCGGCATTGGCGCCCGACATCCGCACGCGCCGGCGCCGGCGGCCCCGGCCCGGCCGGGCGAGGTCCGCGGCGCGCGCCCGTTCGCGCCGCTCGCGCTGGCGCTCGCGGCTTTGCTCGCGCTCGGCGGCTGCGCCGGGCTCGCGCGCAGCGGCTACGAACGCCCGGCGCTCGCCGTGCCGTCGCGATGGAGCGGCGCAAACGCTTGCACGGCCGCCGGTTGCGGGCGTGACCCGGCCGGGCAGGGCGGGGCGGCCCCGACCGCCACCACCGCTGCCACCGCCCCGCCCACCGCCACCATCCCCGGCCTCGCGCCCGACGACTCCGGCAACGCCCGTCTCGCGCGCGCCAGCGAAGTCCCGGCGCTCGCGCTCGACGGCTGGTGGCGCGACCTCGGCGATCCGGCGCTCGACGGCCTCATCGATCGCCTGCTCGTGCGCAACAACGATCTCGCGGCCGCCACCCAGCGCGTGCGCCAGGCGCGGCTGAGCGCCGGCCTCCAGGCCGACGCCCTCGTGCCGGCCGCGAGCGCCAGCCTGTCCGGCACGCGCGGCCGGTCGCTGTCGGGCCAGGGCCGCACGCGCAGCAACGCCGCCTCGGCGTCGCTCGCCTGGGAGGCCGACCTCTGGGGCCGGCTCGCCGCCAGCCGCGACGCCGCCGACTGGGAAGCCCGCGCCACCGACGCCGACCGCGCCGCCACCGCGCTGTCGCTGGTCGGCACCGCCGCCTCGCTGTGGCTCGACCTCGGCTACGTGAACGAGCGCATCGCCCTCGGCGAGGCCAACATCGCCAACGCGCGCCGCGTGCTCGAACTCGTGCAGTTGCAGTACCGCGCCGGCTCGGTCTCGTCGCTGGAGGTGGACGAGGCGCGCCAGACCCTCGCCGCGCTCGAAGCCGCGCAGACGAGCTGGCTGCTCGAACGCGACCAGGATCGCCACGCCTTCTCGATCCTGCTCGACCTCGCGCCCGGCGCCGACGCCAACCCCTGGGCCGCCGAGCCTCGGCGCCTGCCCGAGGCCGCGCTGCCCGCCATCCCCGCCGGCCTGCCGGCCGAGCTGCTCGCGCGCCGCCCCGACCTGGCCGCCGCCGAAGCCAGGCTCCGCTCGACGCTCGCCAGCGCCGACGCGACCCGGCTCGGCTACTACCCGCGCTTCTCGCTCACCGGCACGCTCGGCGGCAGCAGCGCCGCGCTGGCCGACGTGCTGGCCAATCCGGTGGCCACCCTCGGCGCCGGCCTCACGCTGCCCTTCCTCCAGCAGACCGAGCGCCAGCTCGCGGTGGCGAGCGGCCGGGCCGCCTATGCCGAGGCGGTGGCGAGTTTCCGCCAGAGCTTTCTCTCGGCGCTGGCCGACGTGGAGGACGCGCTGTCGGCGCGCGCGCAGTACGAGGCGCGCGCCCGCCCACTGGAGGAAAGCCTTGCCGCCGCGCGCCGCGCCGAAGCCGCCTACGAGCTGCGCTACCGCGCCGGCTCGGTCGCGCTGCGCACCTGGCTCGATGCCCAGCGCACCCGGCGCGACGCCGAGGCCGCGCTCGCGGCCAACCGGCTCGACCGGCTGCTCAACCGCATCGCGCTGCATCAGGCGCTGGGCGGCCGGGCGGGAGGCTGAGTCCGCCGCGATCGGGCCGGCGTGGGCCAGCGCTCGCGGAGGGCCGGTCGCGCCCGCGATGCCTGCCTGTCTTCCGCCGCGATCGACCGTTCGCACGCGAGCTGTTTCAGACGCGGCGCGTTTCCGCAGCCGGGGCTATATGCCCGATGGCCGGCATTGAAAGCCGCCGGCAAGCCAACGCAAACGCGGAGACATCCTGATGAACAGACTCAAGCGCCTCAGCCTCGGCCTCGCCGGCCTGTGCCTGCTGCCGACCGCCCAGGCCAGCATCGTCAACCTCACCCTCGACGCGGTGGTGGACTGGTCGAACTACGGCGGCGGCAATCCCGCCTACACCTTCATCGGCAGCTTCGACTCGTCGCAGCTGCCGACGACGCCCGGCTATCACTTCCTGACCGGCAGCGTGCAGCTGCTCATCGACGGCGTGGTCGCCAGCGACTGGAACTGCACGACCTCGGGCTGCGCCGGTCATCCCAACTACTACAACGAGACCATCACCCAGGAGGAAGTCGCGCCCGGCAGCTACGTCACGCTGCGTTCGGTCCAGGACTACCGCAGCGGTGCCGGGATCGCCCTCTACCGCAACACCGACGGCAGCTACGACCTCATGCGCAGCGAGCTGTCGGTGAGCTGGCTGGAGCGGGAGTGCAACAGCGGCGCGTCGGGCGGCAGCACCTGCACGCTCGAAAGCCATTACATCGGCGTTGCCAGCGGCGAGCTGACCGACAGCCGGGTGAGCCAGGCGCCGTATGTGTCCGAGGCCTGGAACCGCTACGGCCATCTCGTGGGCGCGAGCCTGTCGCCGGTGCCCGAGCCGGGCGGCCTCGTGGCGATGCTGGCGGGCGCGGGCGGGCTGGGCTGGCTGCTGCGGCGCCAGCGCGGCCGCGAACTAGTCACGACGATTCATCCGGCGGGGTGAGGCCGGCGGGCGCGCGGGTTGCGGTTCGTCGCCCGCGCGCCACGCCGGGTGACGCGCGCGCGCCTGTCCTCGGCTGACAGCGACCGTTCATTCACAAGCTGTTTCCGGCCTGTGTCCGGTGGCGCGCGGCGGCGCTATACGCGGCCTGACCGGGGTCGCCGAGCGATGGCAAGGCTCCGGATACCGCGGAGTTCACCAACATGAGAATCCTCAAGCGCCTGGCCCTCGGCCTCGCGGGCCTGTGCGCCGCCACGGCGGCCAATGCGGCGATCACCACCTTCACCTGGGACGGCGTGATCGACTTCAGCGACTACTCGCTGCCCGACACGCCGCCGTCGAGCTTCCGCATCGTCGCCAGCTTCGACTCGGCGCTGCTGCCCGCCGGCGAAGGTTTTCACGGCGCGGTCGGCAGCCTGCTCGTGTATGTGGACGGCGCCGCCAGCCCGGCCTGGAACTGCAGCACCGCCAGCGGCTGCGCCGGCTACAGCAACAACAGCAGCAGCACCTCGACCGACTACGAATACGCGCCCGGCCAGTTCATCACGCTCAACCACACGATCACCAACGTCACCAGCACGACGATCGGTGTCTGGCGCAATGCCGACGGCAGCTTCGACATCTCGCGCAGCGGCGCCAGCGCGCTGTGGAGCACCGACGAATGCCAGGACAGCGTCTTCGCCGGCACGCTCTGCCACGGCAGCAGTCATGCGGTGGGCGTGCAGGGCAGCGATATCAGCGACGAGATCCACAGCTATGCGCCCTACAGCACCGACTGGGCTGTCGCCTACGGCCATGTCACCTCCAACAGCGTGACCTCGGTCGTGCCCGAGCCCGACGCGCTCGCCGCGATGCTCGGCGGCCTCAGCCTGATCGGCTGGTCGCTGCGCCGCCGGCGCGGCTGACCCGCAAATGCGGCCGGGCGTGCAACGCGCCCGGCCCCGGGAAGTCCCCGAGCCCGCCGCGTGGCCGCGCGGCAGATTCCTTGCTATTCCTCGCTCCCGATGCCGCGCCCGCGCGCGCATCGCCATCGGAGGAGCGACATGGAATTGACCGTTTACGACGAAGCCGCCGTCCGCGAGAAGCTCGCGGCCGAGCTGCCGCACTGGACCTACGAGAACGGCTGGATCCGGCGCAAGTACCGCACCGAGGGCTGGAAGGCCACGCTCATGGTGGTCAACACCGTCGGCCATCTGGCCGAGGCCGCCTGGCACCATCCCGACCTGGCCGTCAGCTACGCCTTCGTCGTCGTCAAGCTCGTGACGCACTCGCACAAGGGCATCACCGACCGCGACTTTGCCCTCGCCCGCAAGATCGAGGAAGTCGTGCACTGGCAGCCCGCCCTCGACGGTGGCGCCCTCGAAGGCACGCCCGCCGACCCGCGCTTCCGCTATCTCAAGTACGACGCCGCATGAACGCCATCGCCGACTTCGCCACCCGCCTGGGCCAAGGCTATGCCCAGCCCGACCGCCGCCTCGCCACCACCGCGCCGGCCGCGCGCGACTGGCCCCGTCCCGTCGCCCGGCCCGATTGCGTGGAAGTGAGCGCGCCGGGCCGGCTGCATCTCGGCTTTCTCGATCCCTCGGCCTCGCTCGGCCGACGCTTCGGAAGCATCGGACTGGTGGTGGACGGCTTCGCGACCGAGCTGACCCTGGTGCGCGCGCCGGCCGACAGCCTCGCCGCCGATGACGAAGCGGCACGGCGCGAACTGTCGCGCGCTGAACAGGTTGTAACGCGCCTCAGAACCGTCACGGGCGCGGCGTCGCCCGTCGGTCTGCGGTTGCATCGGGTGCTGCCCGCACATTCGGGCTTCGGATCGGGCACCCAGCTCGCCTTGTCGATCGGGCATGCCTTCGCGCGGCTGCACGGGCTTTCCCTGAGCACGGCGCAGATCGCGGGGCTGCTGGGCCGCGCCCAGCGCTCGGGCGTGGGCGTGGCGGGCTTCGATCAGGGCGGTTTCCTGGTCGATGGCGGGCATGCGGTGGCGGGGGGGCAGGGCGACGGCGCGCGCGACGGTTCGAGCGGCGACGCGTCGACGGGCATGCGCAACGGCGTCGCCTCGACCGGCGCGGGCGGCGACGCGGCCGTGCGCGACGGCACGCCGCCGATCCTCGCGCGCGCCCATTTCCCCGAGGAATGGGCCGTGATGCTGGTGCTCGACGATGCCGGCCCCGGCCTGCACGGCGCGGCGGAGAAGCAGGCCATCACCAGCCTGCCGCCCTTCGGCGAGGCCCGCGCGGCCAGCGTCTGCCACCAGGTGCTGATGCGCGTGCTGCCGGGCCTGATGGCGCGCGATTTCGCCGCCTTCGCCGACGGCATCACCGCCGTGCAGCGCGCCATCGGCGACCACTTCGCGCCGGCCCAGGGCGGCACGATGTACAGCAGCCCGCGCGTCGCGGCGCTGGTCGAGTGGATCGCCACGCGCACGCGCGCCGGCATCGGCCAGAGCAGCTGGGGGCCGACGGGCTTCGCCTTCGTCGAATCGCGCGCGATTGCCGAGCGCATCGCGGCCGAGGCGAGCGACCTCGGGTTGATCCGGGGCGGGGTGCAGGTCCGGATCGTGCAAGGACGGAACACCGGCGCCCGCATCGCCGCCTGACGGCGAACGGGTCGCGGGCCGCGAGACGCGGCCTGCAAACCTTTGCGGCGCCACCTGATCCGTCACGACGCGGGCCGCACGCACGGCCCGCCACAGCCGAGAGAGACACACCGTGGAACGCCGCTTCATCCTTCACATGCTCACGCCGGGCCGGCAGATGAGCCCCTTCGACGTCAACATGGCCGTGGACGCCGGCTACGAGGTGGTCGTGCCCTACTGCGATGTCGCCACCGACCAGGTGCGCGGCCTCGTGCAGGACGCGATCTTCTCGCGCGGCCCCAAGGGCGTCGCGCGCACGGGCGTGTTCATTGGCGGACGCGATGTCGTGCAGGCCGTCGACATGCTCGACGCCGCGCGCGCCGCGATGGTCCCGCCCTTCGAGGTGTCGGTGTTCGCCGATCCGAGCGGCTCCTTCACCACGGCGGCGGCGATGGTCGCGGCCACCGAGCGGCAGCTGCGCAAGGCCCACGGCACCGATTTCACGGGCAAGCGCGTGTTCGTCGCGGGCGGCACCGGGCCGGTCGGGCGCATCGTCGCGCTGCTGTGCGAGCAGCTCGGTGCAAGCGTTTTCATCGGCAGCCATCGCGGCGCCGACCACGCGGCCGAGAGCGCCGATTCGACCAACGCGCGCTTCGGCGGCAAGTTGGCCGGTGCCGATGCCTCGACCGCCGAGGCGCGCCGCGAGCAGCTGGCGCAGAGCGAGGTCGTGCTGGCCTGCGCGGCGGCAGGCGTGCAGGTGATCTCGGCCGAGGACATCGCCGTCGCGGGCCAGAAGCTGCTGGTCGCGGCCGACGTCAATGCCGTGCCGCCCGAGGGCGTGGCCGGCGTGGGCGTGTTCGACGACGGCAAGCTGCTGCCGGGCACGCGCGCGGTCGGCATCGGCGCGCTGGCCATCGGCAACATCAAGTACAAGACCCAGAACGGCCTGTTCGTGCGCATGCGCGAGGCCGGCAAGCCGCAGTACCTGAGCTTCCCCGAGGCGCTGGCGCTGGCGCGCGAGCTGGTGGCCGAGAGCGCCTGAGTCCGACGGCAACGGGCAGGGAATGCAGATGATCGCCGTCGCCGGGCTGTCGGCCCGAATGCTCGCCGAATCGGGACGCAGCGCGGGCATCCCGGTGCTCGCGCTCGACCTGTTCGGCGACCGCGACACGCGCCGTGCCGCGCGCCGCTGGCAGGGCATCGGCGATGCGGCTTCGCTGCGCATCTCGGCCGACGCGCTGGTCGCGGCGTTGCGCGAAGGCCGGCGCGACGGCCGGCTCACGGGCTGGGTGCCGGGCGGCGGCTTCGAGATGGAGCCGGCGCTGGTCGAGCGCGGCGCGGCGGCGGCGGTGCTGCTCGGCAATCCGCACTGGGTCTGGCGGCGCGTGAAGACGCCGTCGATCTTCTTCGTGCGGCTGACGGCGCTGGGCATTCCCCATCCCGAGACGCGCGCCGATCCGCCGGCCGAGCCGGAAGGCTGGCTGCGCAAGTGCGCCACCGGCACCGGCGGCTGGCATGTGCGGCCGCTCGACGCGGCTTTGGGCGATGACGGCGGTTGCTGCTTCTACCAGCGCGCGGTGCCGGGCCAGCCGATGTCGGCGCTGTTCCTCGCCAACGGCAGCGAGCTGCGCATCCTCGGTTTCAACCGCCAGCTGGTGGGCATCGACGCGGCGCGGCCCTTCGTCTATCGCGGCGTGATCGGGCCGGTGGCGCTGCCGGCGCGGCTCGCGGAGCGCATCGGCGACGCGCTGCGCGCCCTCGTGGCCGAGTTCGGCCTCGTCGGCCTCAACAGCCTCGACTTCATGGTCGATGGCGACGATTTCTCCGTGCTGGAGATCAACCCGCGTCCCTCGGCCAGCATGGCGCTGCACGAGGACGCCGTGCCGGGCGGGCTGCTGCAGGCGCATGTGGAAGCCTGCCGCGCGCGCCGGCTGCCGCCGCCCAACGCGGCGCCGCGCCAGCGCACCGTGATCCGCGGTTGCGAGACCGTGTTCGCCGACCGCGCGCTCACGCTCGAGGAGTCGGCCATCGGCTGGCTGGAGCGGCGCGGCTGGTGCCATGACATCCCCGCCGGCGCGGCCACCGTGCTGCCCGGTCAGCCGGTCTGCACCGTCAGCGTCGACGCCGCCGACGCCGATGCCGTGGCCGGCCTGCTCGCCATCCGCCGCGACGCGGTTCTCAAGACGCTCAACAATTTTTCGGAGCAAGCCCATGTCTGAATCCCTTGCCGCCTTCACCAACGCGGCCAGCAGCGTCAACGCGAGCGCGGCCGCCCATGTGCAGACCCTCGTGACCCACGCCGACGATCTCGGCATCGAGGTCGATGTGCTCGACAGTGGCGTGACCGTCATCGACGCCGGCATCGATGTGCGCGGCAGCGTCGAGGCCGGCCTGATCGTGGCGCGCATCTGCATGGGCGGGCTCGGCAAGGTGAGCCTCGCCTCGCGCGCCGAGCACGGCTGGTCGAGCTGGCTGGAGGTGTCGAGCAGCCAGCCGGTGCTGGCCTGCCTCGCGAGCCAGTACGCGGGCTGGAGCCTGTCGGCCACCAAGGAGGAGGGCGGCGGGCGCAAGTTCTTCGCGCTCGGCTCGGGGCCGGCGCGGGCGCTCGCGTGCAAGGAGCCGCTGTTCGGCGAGCTGGGCTACCGCGACGCGCCGGGGCCGAGCGCCATCGTGCTGGAGGTGGACCGTCGCCCGCCGCCGATCATCATCGAGAAGCTGCTGCGCGACTGCGGTCTCGCGCCCAAGCAGCTCACGATCATTCTCACGCCCACGACCAGTCTCGCGGGCACGACGCAGGTGGTGGCACGGGTGCTGGAAGTGGCGCTGCACAAGGCGCATGTGCTGGGCTTTCCGCTCGACCTCATCGTCGAGGGCAATGCGAGCGCGCCGCTGCCGCCGCCGAGCCGCGATGGCGTCGAGGCGATGGGCCGCACCAATGACGCGATCCTCTACGGCGGTCGCGTGCACCTCACGGTGGGCGCCGACGACGCCGCCGCGCGCGACCTCGCGCGCCAGCTGCCTTCGCTCAACTCGCGCGATTACGGCCGCAGCTTTGCCGAGGTGTTCAAGGCGGTGGAGTACGACTTCTACAAGATCGACGGCGCGCTGTTCGCGCCAGCCGAGGTGTGGGTGAGCAGCCTCGAAAGCGGTCGCACCTGGCACGCGGGCCGGCTCGACATGAACCTGCTCGGCGCGCTCTGGCTCGCGGAGGGTTGATGGGCACGCAGGCAGGCGGGCAGGGCGGCCGTGGCCCGGGCGCGAAGCCCCCGAGCGGTGGCGAGGCCGACGGCGTGCAAGCGATTGCAGGCCGTGGCCTGCGCGTCGCGATCTTCACCGACGAGACGGGCTGGCATACGGCCAGGCTGCAGAAGGCATTGCGTGCGCGCGGCCATGAGGGCCGCTGCGTCGATCTGGCCGACTGCCGCATCGACACCACGCGCAGCGCGCACGGGCTGGTGATTCCGGGCTTCGGCCGCGAGCTGCCCGACGCGGCGCTGATCCGTGGCATCGCCGGCGGCAGCTTCGAGGCGGTGACGAACCGGCTCGGCGTGCTGCATGCGCTCGTCGCGCTGGGCGTGCCGGTCTACAACGATCCGCGCGCGATCGAACGCGCCGTGGACAAGGCGGCGACCAGCCTGCTGCTGCATCAGGCCGCCATCCCGACGCCGCCGACCTGGGTCACGGAAAGCGCCGCCGAGGCCGAGCGCATCGTCATGCGCGAAAGCGCGGCCGGACATGCGGTGGTGGTCAAGCCACTGTTCGGCTCGCAGGGCAAGGGCATCGAGCTGGTGGGCCGCGTCGATGGCGCGCATGTGCCGATGCCCGATCTCAGGCACTTCGGCCGGCTGGCCTATCTGCAACGCTTCGTGCCCCAGCCGCGCACGCCGGGCCATGACTGGCGGGTGATGGTGGTGGGCGGCAAGGCCGTCACCGCGATGAAGCGCGTGAGCGCGCACTGGATCCACAACGTCGCGCGCGGCGCGAAATGCCAGCGCTGCGAACTCACGCCAGCGCTCGCGGTGCTGGCGGAGCGCGCGAGCGCCGCGCTCGGCCTCGATTACGCGGGCGTGGACATCGTGCCGTCGGCGGTGGCGGGCGGACTTCAGGTCATCGAGGTGAACGGCGTCGCCGCCTGGCGCGGCCTCCAGCGCGTGACCGATTTCGACATCGCCGCCCGCATCGTCGATGACCTGCTGGACCGCCGCCTCGCGGGCCGGCTCGGCGGGCTGGTGGTGCAGGCCGAGGTGCATGCGCCCGAGGGTGCGGCAGGCATGCCGTTGCCCGCCACGCGCAAGGCCGTCGGCACGACATCGCGCCGGCGCGGCTGATGGGCGCCGCCAGCCGCGACGGCTTCGGGGATGCCTTGGCGCGCCCGGCCGGCCGGGTTGCCACCGGCGATGCCCGGCTCGAGCGCGCCTTCCTGTTCGCCTGCGCGCTCGACGTGGCCGTGGCCAAGCCCGGCAACGTGAGCCTCGATTCGGCCGGTCACGGCATGGAGGCGCGCATGTTCATCGATAGCGCGCGCGCCTCGCTGCCCGGGCTGCTGCGGCCGGGCGCGGCCGTGGGCGAGCGCGCCGAGGCGGCGGTGATCGCCACGCGCGCGGCGGTCGGCTGCAACACCAATCTCGGCATCCTGCTGCTGGGCGCGCCGATCGCGCTCGCGGCCGAGCGGCTCGCGGCGCGCGCGGCCGGCGCGGGCGTTGCCGCCGAGGCCGGCGCGCCGCCCGCCAGCGCGTCCGACGCCGGCGCGGCTGATGGAGGCGCTGCCGATGAACACCCGGCCGACGGAGGCACGCCCGCCGACGCGGCGCGCGCCCGGCTTCGATTCCGCTTCGACCGCCTCTGCGCCGAGCTCGACGCCGTGCTCGCCACCCTGACCGTGGCCGACGCCCGCCATGCCTACCGCGCCATCGCCCATGCCAGCCCCGGCGGCCTCGGCGACGCGCCCGAGCAGAGCGTGCACGCCGAGCCCACGATCGACCTGCGCGCCGCGATGCGTCTCGCGGCCGACCGCGACCTCGTCGCGGCCCAGTACGCCGACGGCTTTCCCCAGGTGAGGCAGGGCGCGGCGCGCTTCCTGCGCGATGCCCTCGGGACCGTCCCGCAAGCCGCGTCCGACGGTCGGCCCGAGGCGGCGATGCTCGACGTCTTCATGACGCTGCTCGCCGCGCATCCCGATTCACACATTGCACGCAAGCGCGGAACAGTCGCGGCTCAGACTGTCACGGACACGGCGGCGGCCCTCTGGTTCCCGCGCCCGGGTTCTCCCGAGGCCGATCGCGCGACCCTGCTGGCCGGATGGGATGCCGAGCTGAAAAGCAAGGGGATCAACCCCGGAACCACGGCCGATCTGAGCGTTGCAAGCGCTTTCATGGCCGCCTGCGTCATGCCGAAACTGGTTTCTCGGGCGGGTGCCGGGGTCTCGCGCCTTCTTGGCACAGAAAGTGATTCATAGGCGGCCGACACCGGATGTTCCGGTGCGTCCAGAAACAGTTACGGAGATACCGCATGGCCAAGATCGACCGCATGCTCGTCGGCGAATCCCTCGTTGGCGACGGCAACGAAGTTGCCCACATCGACCTCATCATCGGACCGCGCGGCAGCGCCGCCGAAAGCGCCTTCGCGAACGCGCTCGTCAACAACAAGGATGGCTTCACCTCGCTGCTCGCCGTGGTTGCCCCCAACCTCGTCGTCAAGCCCGCCACCGTCATGTTCAACAAGGTGACGATCAAGGGCGCCAAGCAGGCCGTCCAGATGTTCGGCCCGGCCCAGCGCGGCGTCGCGATGGCGGTTGCCGACAGCGTCGAGAACGGCACCATCCCGGTCGATGAAGCCGACAACCTGTTCATCAGCGTCGGCGTGTTCATCCACTGGCTTGCCGAAGACGACAAGAAGATCCAGGAATACAACTACACCGCCACCAAGGAAGCCATCGCGCGCGCCGTCTCGGGCTCGCCCACGGCCGCCGAAGTCGTCGCGAAGAAGGGTTCGGCCACGCACCCGTTCGCCGCGAACTGATGCCGCGTCCGGGTGCTGGCCGACTCCGGAAGCGGTCGGTGCCCGGCGGCGGTCCGGTCCGTCGCGAGGTGGGCCGGACCGCCGGCAAACAAAAAGGCCGCACTGCGAAGCGCGGCCTTTTTGTTTGGGCGGGAAGGCGGTCGGGCGATGTCGCGGCAGGGCGTGCGGGCGGTCGCCGGCGCTCCCGTCGGACGGCGCGGGCATCCGGCCCGCGCGGCCGGTTTCAGCGCGGGCGACCTGGCACCAGCCCGGCGCCGATCAGCGACAGCACCGAGCCGTCCCCCCGCGCCGCAGCGGGCTGCGGCCGGTCGGCGGCGCGGCTGCGCTCGATGACCACGCCCACCGCCTCGACATCGTCGAACTTGCGCGGCTTGGCCACGCCCACGCGTACCCAGCGCGCGCCGAAATCGACGAGCAGGATCTGGGCGACGCGCTCGGCCAGCGCTTCGAGCAGCTGGAAGCGGTGCTCGCGCAGCAGATCGACGAGCACCGAACGCACGACGCTGTAGTCGATCGTGTCGTGGATGCGGTCGGTGTCGCAGGCGAGCGCGTGCGCGACGCCGGCGGCGATGTCGATGCGCACGGGCTGGGTACGATGCAGCTCGTCGTCATGGATGCCGATGACGGTTTCGCCGGTGAAACCCTCGATGTAGATGATGTCGAGCGGGATTCCGGACGCGGCGTTGAGAGGGCCGGCGTCGGTGCGCAGGCTCGCGATGTTGGGCATGGATCGGTCTCCGGATACGCGTCAGCACTAGCTGTGCGTTTTGTCCCGATGACGCAACATCCGCGCCACTGAGTGAGTCGCCGGCGGTGCCGAAACCCGCGGGCGCAGACAAGGTTGGAGGAAGTTCGATGAGCATTTCGTGGCAGGCGTCCGACGGGCACGCCCATCACATCCTGGATGTCGTGAGCCGGGGCGCCGACGGGGCGACCAGCGATTTCGTCATCAGCTCGTGGACGCGTTGCGTCAACCAGTACGGACTCGATCCGGCGCGCCCGCGCTCGCCCGACATCCTCGAAGCAGCAATGTTCCGCGAGCGGGTGGAGCGCTCGGGCGACCTGGTGCAGTGCTCGCGGCTGGAGATGGCGACGCTGTACCAGCAGCTGTCAGAGCCGGAGGCAGCGGTGGTGCTGGTCGATGCCGACGGGCTGATCCTGCACATGGTGTCGTCGCCGCAGTTCGCGCGCGACGGCGCGGCCATCGGTTTCCGCAAGGGCGCGTTGTGGTCGGAGGACCAGGTTGGCACCAACGGCATGGGCACCTGCCTCGTGGCGCGCGCGCCGCTGGCGATCCGCCAGGACGAGCACTTCTTCGCGCCCTACACCGAACTCACCTGCGCCGCCGTGCCGGTGTTCGACCACACGGGCAAGTTCGCGGCCGTGCTCGACGTGACGAGCACGAGCCGCCACCACCAGCAGCATTCGCTCGCGCTGCTGAGCATCACCGCGCAGACGATCGAGAACCGCCTGATCGAGCGCGGCCACAAGGACGCCTATCCGATCCACTTTCACGTCCGGCCCGAGTTCGTCAACAGCCCCAACGGCGGCAAGCTCGTGGTGGGCGAGGACGGCCGCATCTGCGCCGCCAATCGCGCGGCGCTGAGCCTGCTCGGCGTGAGCAGCGTCGAAGCGTTGTGTGGCAGGCGGCTGGACGAAGTGTTCCACGCGACGCTGGACGAACTGCTGCGCGCCAGTGTCGAGAGTTCCTTCCATCCGGTGCCGGTCATGCGCGTGAACGCGCCCAATCCCGTCCATGCGGTTGCCCAGCGGCCGGCATCGCGGGTGCAGGCGCGGGCGATCCAGCGCGGCGTCGAGCCGACGCCGGTGGCGCGCGGCGCGGTGGGCGGCATGGGGCCGATCGGCGCGGGTCTCGGCGCGGGCATGGCGGCGGGCGGCTATCCGGCCGCGCCCGCGCGCGATGCCGGCAACGGTGCGCCGGTGCATGTGGGCGCGCTGTCGTCGCTGCAATCGGCGGCCTCGGCGCAGGCCCAGGTCGCGGGCGCCGAGGTGGCGCGCGTGGCCACCGGCCGCACCGTGGTCGATTACGGCGAGCCGCGCCTCGCATCGCAGCGCCAGGTCGCGCGCCGCGCGATCGCGCGCGGCATCCCGGTGCTGCTGCACGGCGAGACCGGCGCGGGCAAGGAGGTGTTCGCGCGCGCCATCCACGAAGACAGCCCCTGTTCGCACGGGCCGCTCGTGGCCATCAACTGCGCCTCGCTGCCCGAGACGCTCATCGAGAGCGAGCTGTTCGGCTACAGCACCGGCGCCTTCACCGGCGCCCAGCGCGGCGGCCGGCGCGGCCGCATCGTGCAGGCCAACGGCGGCACGCTCTTCCTCGACGAGATCGGCGACATGCCGCTCGCGCTCCAGGCGCGGCTGCTGCGCGTGCTCGACGAGCGCATGGTCACGCCGCTCGGTGGCGAGGATTCGATCCGCGTCGAGTTCCAGCTCGTGAGCGCGAGCCACCGCCATCTGCCCGATCTCGTGCGACGCGGCCTGTTCCGCGAAGACTTGTACTACCGCCTCTGCGGCGTGGAAGTGGTGCTGCCGCCGCTGCGCGATCGCGCCGACAAGGCCGAACTCGTGCGGCGCCTGCTCGCGCTCGAAGGCGCCGAGCTGCGCCTCACGCCCGACGCCGAGGCGCTCGTGCTGCGCCATCCCTGGCCGGGCAATGTGCGCCAGCTGCGGCACGTTCTGCGCACCGCCGCCGCGCTGTCGGAAGACGGGCTGATCGGCCCCGAACACATGCCGACGCTCGGCATGGCGCCGCCGTCGATGACCGGCATGCCCGCCGCGCCCACCGGCCCGATGCGCGGCATGTACGGCGACGCCGGACGCGAGGCCCACGGCGGCGACCTGCGCGACCCGTCGATGCACGAGGCGATGATGCGCATCCCCAGCGGCTACGTGCCCGACGATGCCCAGCGCCAGCTCTCGCCGCGCGACGAGCTGTTGCGGGCACTGGAGTTGCATCGCTGGAACATCAGCGCGGTGGCCAAGCATCTCGACATCAGCCGCAACACGCTCTACCGGCGCATGCGCAACGCAGGCATCCCGCTTCAGGCCGAACCCGAGGCGTAAGCTCGCAGGCCGCCGGCAAGTCGCCGGCGCAGCAGAACCCGGGGGCCGATCACGGCGCCGGCACCCCGGGCGCAAACCCTTTCAACCTCCACCGAGGCCGCCGTCCATCGTGCAGTTCGATCCCGATTTCACCGAAGAATGCCCGTCGCCCGTCGGCGCGGGCGGCTCCGAGGGCCGCATCGCCTGGTGCATCACCGGCAGCGGCCATTACCTCAACGAATCGCTCGCGCTCTGCGAACGCCTGCCCAACGTCGATGTGTACGTGTCGTCGGCCGGCGAGGAAGTGCTGGCGATGTACGGCCTGCCGATCGATCAGCTGAAGAAGCGCGGCCTGCGCATCTTTCGCGACAAGACGGCCAGCGCCGTGCCGGTCGGCCTGCTGTACGAGCGCGTGTACAGCACCTGCGTGATCGCGCCCGCCACCGGCAACACCGTGGCCAAGTGCGCGCTCGGCATCGCCGATACCCTGCCCACCAACCTGTTCGCCCAGGCCGGCAAGCGCGCGGTGCCGAGCATCGTCTTCGCCTGCGATACCGAGCCGTCGGTCGTCACCAAGAGCCCGACCGAATGGTTCGAGGTGCGCCCGCGCGCGATCGACCTCGCCCACGTCGAGGCGCTGCGGCGCTTCGAATACACGACGGTCGTCGGCACGGTGGATGAACTCGAAGCGGCGCTCGCGGCGCGGCTCGCACAGCTCGGCCTCGCATGGACCACCTCGTCTTCCTGACCGGCCGGCTGGCCGAGCCGGCGCTGCGCCGTGTGCTGGCGTCGATGCAGCCGCCGAGCTTCACCTGGGAAGTGCGCGAGATCGGCATGCAGGTCGCCGCACTCATGACGGCCGACATGATCCGCCGCCGCGTGCCCGCGCCCGTGGCGGCCAGCCGCATCATCGTGCCGGGCCGCTGCCGGGGCGATCTGGATGCGCTCGCCGTGCATTACGGCATCCCGGTCGAGCGCGGACCCGAAGACCTCAAGGACATCCCGCAGCACTTCAAGCACGCCGCCCAGGCCACCGACCTGAGCCGCTACCGCACGCGCATCTTTGCCGAGATCGTCGATGCGCCCCGGCTCGACGTGGCCGGCATCGTCGAACGCGCGCGGCGGCATGCGCGCGACGGCGCCGACGTGATCGACCTCGGCTGCCTGCCGTCCACCGACTTCCCGCATCTGGAAGACGCGGTGCGCGCGCTCAAGGCCGAGGGGCTGACGGTGAGCGTCGATTCGCTCGATCCGCAGGAGCTGCTGCGCGGCGGCCGCGCGGGCGCCGACTACCTGCTCAGCCTCAATATCGACACGCTGTGGGTGGCCGACGAGGTCGCGGCCACGCCCATCCTCATCCCGCGCGAGCCGAGCGACACCGCCTCGCTGCACGCGGCGATCGACGCGCTGCGCGCGAAGGGCCGCGACTTCATCGCCGACCCGATCCTCGATCCGATTCCCTTCGGCTTCACGCGCTCGGTCGTGCGCTACCAGGCGCTGCGCGATGCCTACCCCGACGTGAAGATCATGATGGGCGTCGGCAACGTGACCGAGCTGACCGAGGCCGACACCAGCGGCATCAACGCCGTGCTGTTCGGCATGTGCGCCGAGCTGGAGATCGACGCCGTGCTCACCACGCAGGTAAGCGGCCATGCGCGCCGCGCCATCAGGGAGGCCGACGTGGCGCGCCGCATGATGTTCGCGGCCTGGAGCCAGAGCCGGCTGCCCAAGGGCATCAGCGACGAGCTGCTCACCACGCATGCGAAGCGGCCGTTTCCGGACACGCCGGCCGAGATCACCGTCACCGCGCAGTCGGTGCGCGACCCCAACTTCCGCGTGCAGGTGGCCGAGGACGGCGTGCACGTCTACAACCGCGACGGCCATCGAACCGCGCCCGACGCCTTCGCGCACTGGCCCGGCCTCGGGCTGGAGGGCGACGGCTCGCATGCGTTCTACATGGGCGTCGAGCTGGCGCGCGCCGAGATCGCCTTCCAGCTCGGCAAGCGCTATGTGCAGGACCAGCCGTTGCGCTGGGGCTGCGCCGTCGAGCGCGAGGCGGAAAGCCTCGACGCCTGGTGCGCGCCCGGCACGACCATGAAGACCGGCGCCGCGCGCGCCGAGGCGCTGGCCGCGCGTGCCGAGGCCGTGAGCGCCGCCGCCAGTGTCGCGGCCGCGCCGGCTGACAGCGGCTTGGCCGCCGCGCCCGGCAGACCCGCGCCGGGCCACGCCCCGGCCGCCGACCGCGCCGCCCCGAATCCGCAGGAAAACTGAATGCCGCAGATCTACGAGACCGTCATCACCACCGTCGATGCCGACGGGCTGCCGCATGTCGCGCCGATGGGCGCGCGCTTCGAGGGCGACGAGGTGCTGATCGCGCCGTTCCGGCCCTCGATCACGCTCGACAACATCCTCGCCACGCGGGTCGCGGTGCTCAACGTGGTGACCGACGTGCGCGTGTTTGCCGGCTGCGTCACCGGCCGCAAGACCTGGCCGACGCTGCCGGCCGAGGAGGTGGCAGGCGTGCGGCTGGAGGCGGCCATCTCGCACGTCGAACTCGGGCTCGCCGACATCCATGGCGACGAGTCGCGCCCGCTGCTGGCTCTGCGCCGCGTGTTCGAGGCCACGCATGCCGATTTCGTGGGCTACAACCGGGCGCAGGCGGCTGTCATCGAGGGGGCGGTGCTCGTGAGCCGGCTGCACCTGCTGCCGTCCGAGAAGATCGACGCCGAGCTGGCCTACCTCCAGATCGCGATCGATCGCACCGCCGGCCCGAACGAGATCGAGGCTTGGCAATGGCTGCTGGACGCGGTCGCAGCCTTCCGCATCGCGTCGGGTGAGCGTGCGCGGCCGGCGGACGCTGCCGCCGCGACTCCCGTGATTTCCGCATCCTCCTCCGGGGCTGTGCGATGAGGATGCTCGTGAGCGTGCGTGACCTTGCCGAGGCTCGCGTGGCAGCGGCGGCCGGGGTCGATTTCGTCGATTGCAAGGAGCCGGCACATGGCGCGCTGGGTGGGCTCGCGCCCGCGACCATCGCCGCCATCGTCGCCGAGCTGCGCGGGCTGGCCGCTCCGGCCGCCGTGCGGCCGTCTCCCGCCGGATCGGGCGCCGTGGGCCGCGTCGGCGCGGGATCAGCCCCCGGTGACTCGGCCGCAGCCGCGCCGCGCGCACTCGTCAGCGCGACCATCGGCGACTGGCCGGCCGACGCGCTCGATTCCGCGCTGGCCCGCGCCCGCGAGGTGGCCGCCGCCGGCGTCGATTACGTCAAGGTCGGGCTCTGGCCCGGCGCGGCCCGGACGCGCTGGCTCGACGCCTTCGCGCGCGAGCCTTACGCGGTCGTGCCGGTGTTCATCGCCGACGCCGGCCTGGACCTGTCGCTCGCGGCGCGGGCGGCGGCGCTGCGTTTTCCGGCCGTCATGGCCGACACCGACGCCAAGCGCGGCGGCAGCCTGATCGACCGTGTCGGCACCGAGGCGCTCGCCGCCTTCGTGGCCGCCGTGCATGGCGCCGGGCCGGTGCTCGTCGGTCTGGCCGGCGCGCTGCGAGCCGCCGAGCTGCCTCGGCTCGCCTCGCTCGGCGCGGATTTCGCGGGCTTCCGCAGCGCGGTCTGCGCCGGTGATCGCGCCGGGAAGCTCGATCCGGGCAGGCTCGCCACGCTCGTCGCGGCGATGCGTGTCGTGGGCAGCGCCGGCACGGTCGCGCTCGCCGGCTGAAGGCCCGGTCACCCGGCAAGCGGTGCGGATCAGGCGGCGGCACGGCTCCGCATGCCGACAAATGTGGCCGATTTGCCGCGCGATTCCGTCAATTCCGCTCCGCCATTCCGCAAACGACGGCGGTAATTGCGCTTTCCGGCAATTCGCCATCGCGATTGCGACAACGAATGTCGGCATTCAGCAAGCGGTAAGCACCGGCTTCGGGTCGGTTCGGGCACTGTCGCCACGAGACAGGTTCGTGTCGCAATTCGGCAAAGTGACGCGTTTCTGTAACCCAGAATGACGTCGCGTCACCTTCCGTCACATTCAACCAGACCGGGAAACATGAAGACCCTTTCGCGTTTCAAGCGTCGCGCGATTTGCGCCGCCTTGCTTGCAGTGCCCGCATTCATCGGCAATTCGGCCCATGCCGAAACCAAGAGCATCAAGATCGGCTGGACCGCCTGGTCCGATGCCGAAGCGATTACCAATATCGCCAAGCTCGTGCTTGAGCAGAAACTCGGCTACAAGGTCGAATTGGTGATGACCGATGTCGCGCTGCAATACCAGGGCGTGGCCAAGGGCCAGCTCGATGCGATGCTGATGGCCTGGCTGCCCAACACGCACAAGAGCTACATGGACAAGTTCGGTCCGGATCTGGTCGACATGGGCGCGCTGTATGAAAACGCCAAGCTCGGCTGGATCGTTCCCGATTACGTCCCTGCGGAAGTGAAGTCGATTTCCGACCTGTCCAAGCCCGAATACGCGAGCAAGTTCAGCGGCAAGGTGCAGGGCATCGACCAGGGCGCCGGCATCACGCGCCTGTCGGCCCAGACGCTCAAGGACTACGGTCTCGAAGGCCAGTACAAGCTCGTCACCGCCTCCGACGCCGCGATGGTGCTGGCGATCGACAAGGCCACGCGCAAGGGCGACTGGATCATCGCCACGGCCTGGAATCCGCACTGGCTGTTCTCCAAATACAAGATGCGTTATCTCGAAGATCCCAAGAAATCGCTTGGCGGTGCCGAATCGATTCATGCGCTGGCGCGCAAGGGTCTCGATCATGACGAGCCGAAGGCCGCGGCTTTCATTCGCAATCTGAAGATCTCGATTCCCGATCTGGAAACGATCATGCTCAAGGCGAAGGATTCGTCCTATTCCGCCGAAGCGCAGAAGTACATCGATAGCCATCCGCAGCTGGTCGAAAGTTGGCTCAAGGATTCGCGCTAAGCCTTTTCCCTTTCCAGAAGAAACAACATGACGCTGATGAAGAATGCCCTGGTCGGGGCAGGGGCCGCGCTTTGCCTCGTGATTGCCAATCAGGCAAATGCGCAATCGACCGTGACGGTTTACGGCTATATCGATCTGGGCATGGTCAAGACCAATTCGGGCGGCTGGAAGGTCGATCGCGGCTACAACAACTGGCTCGGTTTCAAGGGCAGTGAGGATCTGGGCGACGGCCTGTCGACCATCTTCAACCTGCAAACCCGCTTCAATCCCGACACCGGCACCTCGGAGCGCTCGACCACGCTGTGGCAGGGCGAAACCACGGTCGGCTTCAAGAGCACAAAGGCCGGCACGCTGCGCCTCGGTCGCGCGCTGACGCCGCTGTGGCAGCAGATCTGGAAGTTCGAGCCGTGGTGGAACTCGGGCTTCAACGGCTCGATGGCCGCCTTCCAGACCGGCAGCTACACGAGCGACGGCGTGCAGGACGTGGCGCTCGGCTATGCCAACTTCAGCCGCTTCAGCAACGCCGTGTACTACGACTCGCCGACGGTCGGCGGCTTCAGCGGTCATGTGGCCGGCGAGGCCGAGCGCCGCGACGGCAGCAAGGAGCGCGGCGCGAGCGGCACGCTCCAGTACGGCATCGGCGGCTTTGCCAGCATGCTGTCCTGGGAGCGCAACTCGGCCGGCGACAACATCCGCGTGGGCGCGGCCTCGTACGACTTCGGCGCGACCAAGCTCATGGGCTCGTATGCCGACGTGAACCTCCAGGCCGTCGGCAAGGAGCGCGCGTGGGTGCTGGCGGCGACGCAATCGCTCGGCGGCGCCAACACGCTGCGCGCCGGTTTCGGCCGCAACAACCGCACCGACGACCACAAGGCCAGCCTCGGCGTGATGCACGACCTGTCGAAGCGCACCACCATCTACTCGGACGTGTGGCGCACCTACACGACCGGCGCCGACACCATCACCGGCTTCGCCCTGGGCATCACCCACAGCTTCTGATCTGTAGGACATCGGTTAGAGCCGCGCTTCCACACTGCCTGCCATCGACCGGGACATTCCGGCCGGCGGCGGGCAGGAGACAGCGCATCCACTCCGGCCACGCCGCGCGGCGACAGCGATCTCGACCCGGTTCTCCCACTTTCAACGGAGTCTCGGAAATGAAGATCGAATGCCTCGTTCGCGGTGAGATCGAATTCAACGTGCACGCCGCCACCCTGCTGGCAGCCATGGCCGATGTGCAGAAGTTCATCGGCCGCATGAAGGGCGTGCGCAGCGTGCTGCATGTGGGCACGCAACTGTTCCATCTCGACTTCGCGCCGCGCGAAGTGCTCGGCATCGACTACCAGCCCGAATGCATCCTGCGCTTCGATCTCTCGCGTCCCGGCCATGTCGCCTGGACCACGATCGACGGCAACCTGCGTTTCGACGGCGATGTGCGCGTGCGTCCCACGGCCTCGGGCTGCGCGGTGGGCTTCCTGGCGCGCGAGATCACCGATCTGCCGCTGGTACCGGTGCTGGTCACCGGCGCCGAGGCGATCGGCCGCGTCGATCTCAACCAGCGCATGCGCGAGCTGATCGCCACGCTCGACCTGCGCGACCGCCCGCCGGTGGCGATGCCGCAGGCTCGTCCGGCGCGGCGCGGCATGCTCGGTTTCCTGCGGGCCGGCCATGCCTGAAATCCTCGACGACACCGAACGCAAGCTGCTGCGCGACTTCATGCGTCCCGGGGCGCGCGGCCATCTGCGCGGCGCGGTGGCGGTTGCCTTCATCGCGCTGCTGGCGCTGTTCTGGCTGCGCCCCGACGAGTGGGTGCTGATCAGCTGCGCGGGCCTGTCGGGGCTGCTGATCGGGATGTCGGCGGAAGGGCGTCATCTGCGCCGGTTGCGGCTGGTGATCGCCAAGCTGGCGTTGCTGGGGGCCGTGCGCTGACAGCGCTGGCCGGCGAGGGCGGCACGCCGGCCAGCGCCAGTTCGGGACGTTCGGCCGGCCATACGGCCAGCGCCACGCCGGCGTCGGCCACGAAGGCGGGCAGCGCCACATCCGCCACTCCGTCATGCGCGAGCCGGCGCGCGAAGGCCGGCGCCAGGCCGGGCGCTTCGGCCACCGCCGGGCGGCGGGCGTCATCGCCGATCGCCCCGACGCCATGCTTGACGAGCACCAGCCGGTCGGCATGCAGCTCGCCCGCGATCCACGCGGCGAGGCTGTCCGAGCTAACTTCCCAGCGCGTGAGCCGGTCGGGCACGGTGCGCAGCGCATCGCGGCCACCCCAGACCGGCAGCCGGCCGGCGGCCCAGGCGGCGCGGACGGCGGCGATGTCGCCGGCCAGCGCCAGCCCGGCGCCGAGGGCCACCATCAGCCGCGCGGTCTGTTCCATCGCCAGCACGGCCATGTTGTGGGCCGCCAGGTCATCGAAGCGCCATTGCGCCTGGGCATCGCGCACCGCGTCGGCAAAGCCGCCGCCGCCGGGCACGACCAGCCATTGCCGATGTCTGTCGGCGGCGGCGCGGCGCGCGAGTGCGGCGAGCCAGTCGCGCAGCGTCGATGCATGCGCGTCGCGGCACAGGCTGCCGCCGAGCTTGATGACGGTGATCGCGCTCATTCCCGCGCCGGTGCGAGCAGCGCCACCGCGACGCTGGGCGCGCAGACCCTGGCCCAGCGCGCGCGCTTGTCGCCGGGGGCGAGGAGCTGGCGCTCCAGCCGCGCGACGCGCTCGAAGCCCATCACCGGACGGCCGAAGGCATGCGCCAGTCCCTCGGCCAGGAAGGCACCGCAGCCGGCCGCGACGATCGGCGCCGCGGCCGGCAGGTCGGCCGCCTTGAGCACGCGCGCGAGGTTGAGGCGCAGCTCGTCGACGAAGGCGCGGCGCCATTCGCGCGCGAAGCCGAGCCAGGCGTCCTCGCTCGCGTCGCGCGCGTCGAGGCCGATCATGCGGGCGAGCCGCGCATGCGTGGCCTCGGGCGTGCGCGCGCCGTTGTCGGCGGGTGCGTGCTGGTCATGTTCGGCGTCGAGCTCGCCGGTCAGGCGGAACACGTCGGCGGTGGTGGCGAAGAACTCGTTCATCACGTTGAGTTCGCGGCCGCCGAACTCGATGCGCCGCGCCAGCGCGCACAGCGGCGTGCGCACCACGCCCAGGTAGACCAGCTCACCGCTGGCGAGCCGCGAGACATCGTCGCGTCCGGCATCGCGCGCGCCGGCAAGGGAGGCGGGCGGGCGGCCGAGCGACTGCGGCTTGCCGTCGCGGATGGCGATGAGATCGGTGGTGGTCGAGCCGATGTCGAGCAGCAGTGCGTCGCGCAGGTTGCGCGCCACGAGTTCGGCGCTGGCGAGCCAGTTGGCCGAGGCGATCGCATGCCAGTGCTCGGCGGCGGCGGCGGGCGCGATCCAGCGGCCCGGTCCCGCATAGAGCGCGACGACGTTGCCGAGCGCGCGCCGCATCAGCTCGGCGATGCCCGCCACGCCGGCCTCGCGGTGCGGGAAGTTGTCCGCCATCTCGCCGGTCATGGTCACGGCATGACGGGCATGGCGCGCGGCCGGCCAGCGCTCCAGCGTGGCGGCGATGGCGCGTTCGAGATGCTCCAGCCCCTGCCAGAGCGGGCAGGGCCATTGCACGACATCGAGCAGCCGGCCGTCACGCGCGAGCGCGGCCTTGACATGGGCACCGCCGATATCCCAGCCGACCACGCTTTCGCCGTCGTCGAGCATGTGCAGCGGCAGGGTGGCGGTAACGGTGTCGACGGCGCGCGGCGCGAGGCTGGCGGGATGCGGCTGCGACGGCGCCTCGGCGTGCGGCGCGACCGGTCGCTTGCGGATCGGATCGGGCGCGGTGGGCGCGCTGTCGCGCAGGACTTCGGTCATGGCTGGGTTCCGGCGAATTCGAGTTCGTCCTCGGCCTGACCGGCGCGGTCGGCGAGGGGCGCGCGGCGGCGCGCGTGGGCGAGCAGGATGGCCCCGGCGAGGTTGCGCCGCAGTACCCGCGACATCCCGCCATAGGCACAGGTCACGCGCGGGTTCACCTCGATCAGCACCGGCTCGCCCGAGGGCGTGAGCACCGCATCGATGCCGACGAAGCCGAACAGCCCCGGCAGTGCACCGGCCACGCGCGCCGCGAGCCGGGCGCAGGCCGCGTGCGCCGGCGTGCCGGCCTCGATCGCGTCGATCTCGACCCGCTCGAAATCGAGCCGGCCGTCGGCGTCGATGCCGATGTGCTGGCGATTGACCGCCAGCAGTTCGACGCCGGCCTCGGTCACGAGCAGCGACAGGCTGATCGGCTCGCCCGTGACCCAGGCCTCGAGCGTGGCGGGCGCGGTGCGCGCGGCGAGGTTGGCCTGGGCGGCGGCCAGGTTGTCGAACACGCGGGTGTCGAGCGCGCCCGCGCCATCGTTGGGCTTGACGATCCAGCGGCCGGCGGCGGCGAGGCCGGACGGCAGCGGCTCGCCGGCCAGCATGCCGACGGTGGCCGCGATGCCGCGCGTGTTCAGCTCGCGCGCGAGCCGGCGCTTGTCGCTCACGCGGCGGATGACGGCGGGCGCGCAGCCGGTCCAGGCCGCTTCGCCCACGGCCTCGGCCAGTTCGGCCAGCACGCCGCCGGTCTCGGGCGCGACCAGCAGCGTCGCGTCATGCAGCCGCGACTGGCGCGCGACGAACTCGGCAGCCGATTCGCCGGCGCGCGGCGCGACGTGGCTCGCGCCGGGCAGCGGTCGGTCGACATGACCCGGACCGGGCCGCGCGCGCGTGGCGATGCTCAGTTCGATGCCGCCCAGGCTGGCAACATCGGCCGCGAGCGCATCGCGCATCCACAGACCGAGCGGGATCAGCGCATCCAGCTCGCCCGGGTCGGCGAGGGCGTCGCAGCCGCCGCCGCTCACGAATTCATAGACGAACACCCGTTTGCAGAAGGCCATATGGAACTCATCCCTGTCGTCGATTTGATGGGAGGCGCGGTCGTGCGCGGTGTGCGCGGCGACCGTGCGCGCTATCGGCCGATCGAATCGGCGCTGTGCGGCGGCAGCGATCCGGCCACCGTCGCGTGCAAGCTCGTTTCGCATTGCGCCGCCGCAACACTCTACGTGGCCGACCTCGACGCGATCATGCGGAGTTCACCCCACTGGACCGCGCTGGAGGCGCTGCTCGCGGCGCTGCCGCCGACGGTGACGCTCTGGCTCGATGCCGGCTTCGGCTCGGCCGATGCCGCCGTTGCGATGCGGCACAGACTCGGGCCGCGCGTGCTGCCGGTGTTCGGCACCGAATCGCTCGCCAGCCGCGCCGCCGCCGCCGACTGCCTCGCGCTGCCCGGCGCCGTGCTCTCGCTCGACAGCCGCCACGGCCGCCCCGTCGATCCGGCCGGCCTGCATGACGCGCCCGGGCTCTGGCCCGCGCGCGTCATCGCGATGACGCTCGACCAGGTCGGCGCCGACGCCGGCCCCGATCTCGCGGCCATCGCCCGCCTGCGGGCCACGAAGCAGGGGCTGTGCCCGTATGGCGCGGGCGGCATCCGCGATGGCGCCGATCTCGACGCGGCGCGCGCGGCCGGCGCGGCCGGCTGGCTGGTCGCGTCGGCGCTGCACGACGGGCGGATCGCGGCGCGGGGATGAGGGCGGCGGGGCAAGTGGGCAGGATGGGGGCGCCCGGCGGCATCGGCCCGGTCGCCGTCCGTCCGCCGTCCGCCGCCGGAATGCGCCGATGGCCGTCGGCCGACGCGGCCGTCGTAATGGCCCGCCACCCGCGTCCGCCCCGTGACACTCTGCCCCGCACGGAACGCACTGTGTCGCCGCGAGCGCGACGGAGGGCGGCGCCACGCCTCCGGCGCGGGGCCGACCCGCATCCGTCTCAGGGTTCCCGAGCAATGGCATATGCCTTGCGTTTTGCCCCCTCGCCATGACCGACACCACGCCTGCCACTCCTCCCGATCGCGCCGCGCGCGACTGGACCTGCCCGTTCTGCTCGCTGCTCTGCGACGGCCTCACGCTCGCGCCCGCCCATGACGGCGCGAGCTGGTCGCTCGGCGGCAGCGACTGCCCGCGCGCCCTCGCCGCGCTGCAGCACGCCTCTCCGGCTGCAATCGCTTGCAGCGCGCTTGTCGACGGGCGGCCCGTCAGCCTCGACGAGGCCATCGCCGCCGCCGCCGAGAGGCTGTCGCGCTGGACATTGCCGCTCTACGGCGGCCTCGCCACCGACGTGGCCGGCGCCCGCGCCCTCTACCGCCTCATGAACCGCACCGGCGGCGTGGCCGACCACGCCAACGGCGACGCGCTCGCCACCGGCCTGCGCGCGATGCAGGACCGCGGCGCCTTCTACACGACGCTGGCAGAAATCAAGGCACACGCCGACCTCATCGTCTGCCTCGGCAGCCGGCCCGACGATCACTATCCCGAGTTCTTCCGCCGCTGCGGCGTGGGCGAGCCGGGCGCCTTCGTCGAGTCGCGCGAGGTGATCGGCGTGGCCTGGCCGGCGGACACCACCGCGTCGCCGGCCGCCGACGCCACCGATGCCACCGGCGGCCCGCCCGCCGACGACACGGTCGCCCCGGCCACCGCCGACGCGCCCGCCGCCGGCGGCACGCAGCAGATCGCGGCGCGCGGCGTCTCGTTCAACGCGATCCTGCCCGGCGCCGACGTGCATGCCACCGCCGCCACGCTCGCCGCGCTGTGCGCCGGCCGTCGCCTGTCGCGCCCGGCCGATCCGGCGCTCGAAGCGCTGGCCGGGCGCATGAAGGCCGCGCGCTATGTCGCGCTCGTGTGGGAACCGGGCAGCGTCGCGCGCCACGGTTCGCTCGTTGCCGAGGCCGTCCTGCAATGCGTGGCCGCGCTCAACGCCAAGGGCAGGGCGGCCGCGTTCGCGCTCGGCGGCAGCGAGGGCGGCTACACCGTGCAGCAGGCCTTCACCTGGATGTCGGGCCTGCCGCTGCGCACCGCGCTGCGCGCCGGCCGCTTCGACCACGATCCGCTGCGCCACGCCGGCAAGCGCCTGCTGGCCGACAGGGCGGTGGACGGGCTGTTCTGGGTCTCGTCCTTCGGCCCCGCGCCCGCGCTGCCGAAGCCCGGCGGCGACGCGCCCGCCGTGATCGACACCCGCATGACCGAGCCGCCCGACGACCTCGCCGAGCCGCTGCCGGCGATCGTGCTCGGCCATCCGGCCCAGGGTGCCGCGCTCGAAGGGCGGGCGGGCGTCGTGTTCATCCCGGTCGGCACGCCGGGCATCGACGGCGCCGGCCATCTGTTCCGCACCGAGGGCAGCGTGCTGATCCCGCTCGTGCCGGCCCGCGACGGCGGCCTGCCGGGCGTGGCCGAGATCGTCGCCCGCATCGCGGCCGCGCTGCCGGCGCGCGCGGGCGCCGCGCAGGCCGCGAGCGCCGACGGCGCCACCGCGACCACCAGCAACATCAATCCCACCGGAGCCACCGCATGAGCACCCTGCGCATCAAGGGCGGCCGGCTCTACGACCCGGCCAACAACATCGACGGCGAGGTCCGCGACATCTACGTGCGCGACGGCCGCATCGTCGCGGCCGATCCCGACGCCCGCGTCACCCGCGAGATCGACGCCACCGGCCTCATCGTCATGGCCGGCGGCATCGACATGCACACCCACATCGGCGGCGGCAAGGTCAACCTCGCCCGCATGCTGCTGCCCGAAGACCATCGCGGCGGCTTCGACGCCCGCCACGACAAGGCGCTGGAGCGGATCGGCGCCACCGACCCCGACATCGCCGAGGTGCTCGCGAGCTGCGGCACCTGCACGCCGGGCACGCTCGCCACCGGCTACCGCTATGTCGAGATGGGCTACACCAGCGCCTTCGAGCCGGCGATGGCCGCGCACAACGCGCGCCATGCCCACATGGAGATGGGCGACGTGCCCATCCTCGACCACGGCGCCTACGTGATGCTCGGCAACGACGACGTGTTCCTGAGCATGCTGGCCGAGGGCGAGGAGTTCGCGCGCATCCGCGACTACGTGGGCTGGAGCATCCACGCGCACAAGGCGATGGGCGTGAAGGTGGTGAACCCGGGCGGCATCTCGGCCTTCAAGTTCAACCAGCGCAAGCTCGATGTAGACGAGGAGCATGCGCATTACCGCGTCACGCCGCGCAGCGTCGTGCAAACGCTTGCGCGCGCCATCCACGAACTGGGTGTGCCGCATCCGCTGCACATCCACGGCAGCAACCTCGGCGTGCCCGGCAACATCGAGAGCACGCTCGCCACCATCGACGCGCTCGGCGGCCTGCCGGCCCACCTCACGCACATCCAGTTCCACAGCTACACCAAGGACGGGCCGAAGAAGTTCGGCTCCGGCGTGGCGCAGCTGGTGGAGATGCTGCGCAAGCATCCCAACGTGTCGATCGACGTGGGCCAGATCCTGTTCGGCCAGACCGTCACCGCCTCGGGCGACACGATGCGGCAGTTCGCCAACTCGGGCGTCGCGCATCCGCGCAAGTGGGTCGGCGCCGACCTGGAGTGCGACGCGGGCTGCGGCGTGGTGCCCTTTAAGTACCGCGAGCAGAGCTTCGTCAACGCGCTGCAATGGGCGATCGGGCTGGAGATCTTCCTCACGATGGACGACCCCTGGCGCGTCGTGCTCACCACCGACCATCCCAACGGCGGCCCGTTCACGAGCTATCCGCACCTGATCCGCCTGCTGATGGACAAGCCCTTCCGCGACGAGCAGATGGGCCGGCTCAACGCCGACGCCGTCGCGCTCATGCAGCTCGGCGGGCTGAAGCGCGAGTTCACGCTCTACGACATCGCCGTCATGACGCGCGCCGGCCCCGCGAAGCTGCTCGGCCTCGCCGACCGCGGCCAGCTCGGCATCGGCGCCGCCGCCGACATCGCCATCTACCGCGAGGGCGCGAACGCCGAGGAAACCTTCTCGCGCCCGGCCTTCGTGCTGAAGGACGGCGTGGTCGTGGCGCAGGACGGCCGCATCACCGCCGCGCCCACGGGCGGCGTGCATTTCGCCGAGCCGGAGTTCGATGCCGGCATCGAGAACTATCTGGGCAAGTACACGCGCTTCCGCTCGACCGGCCTGAAGAACGCCGTGATCGGCCGCGACGAGCTGTGCGCCTGCGGCAACGGCGGCAGCCTGCTGCCGCACGCCTGCAAGGTGGCCGCATGACCGACAAGACCATGGACACCAACGGAATCGTCATCGACGACAGCTTTGCCGAAGCCTTCCCGATGCGCGCCACGCGCGTCATCGTCACCGCGCACAACGCCAACTGGGCGCGCATCGCCGGCACCACCATGACCGGCTTCGCCACCAGCGTGATCGCCTGCGGCTGCGAGGCCGGCATCGAGCGCGAGCTGTCGCCCGACGAAACGCCCGACGGCCGGCCCGGCGTGGCGGTGCTCGTGTTCGCGATGTCGAGCAAGGATCTGCTCAAGCAGCTCGGCACCCGCGTCGGCCAGTGCATCCTCACCTGCCCGACCACCGCCATCTATGCCGGCATCGACGGCGGCGACCCGATCGCGCTCGGCAAGAACCTGCGCTTCTTCGGCGACGGCTGGCAGATCAGCAAGATGATCGACGGTCGCCGCTACTGGCGCGTGCCCGTCATGGACGGCGAGTTCGTGGCCGAGGACACGACCGGCATGGTGCGCGGCGTGGGCGGCGGCAACCTGCTGCTGCTGGCGCGCGATACCGAATCGGCGCTCGGCGCGGCCGAGGCGGCCGTGGACGCGATGCGCCGCGTGCCCAATGTGGTCATGCCGTTTCCGGGCGGCGTGGTGCGCTCGGGCTCGAAGGTCGGCAGCAAGTACCCGGCGGCGAGCGCGTCCACCAACGATGCCTTCTGCCCGAGCCTCGCCAACCTCACGAAGCGCACCGACCTCGACCCGGACACGCGCTGCGTGATGGAGGTCGTCATCGACGGCCTCACCGACACCGACGTGGGCAATGCGATGCGCGCCGGCATGCTCGCCGTGATCGAGCGCGGCGCCGGGGCGGGCTGCACTCGCATCTCGGCCGGCAACTACGGCGGCAAGCTCGGTCCCTTCCACTTCCATCTGCGCCGCCTCCTGGGCGAGGAGGCCAAGGCATGAGCACGATCCGATTGCAACTGCGCGCGGCACCCCGCCTGCGCGTGAACCTGGGCGGCGTGCTGCCGTCGGCCGAGCTGACGGTGACAGCGCTTGCAAGCCGGCGCGTGCTGCACGGCCATGAAGCCGTCGCGCTCGGCGACCTGTTCCGCATCGACGAGATCAACGGCAGTGGCGACGCGCCGGCGCTCGTCTTCCAGGGCGAGCTGGCACGCTTCGACCGCATCGGCGCCGGGCTCGCGGCCGGGCGCGTCGCCATCGAGGGCGACGCCGGGGATTACGTCGGATTGCAGATGACGGGCGGGCGCATCGAGCTGGACGGCTCGGCCGGCGACCTGCTCGGCTGCGAGATGGCCGGCGGGCGCATCGACGTCGCGGGCAACGCGGGCGATTACGTGGCCGGCGCGCTGCCCGGCAGCATGGACGGCATGCGCGGCGGCGACATCATCATCGGCGGCAACGCGGGCGAACGCCTCGGCGACCGCATGCGGCGCGGCACGGTCGCGGTCCACGGCGACGCGGGGGCCTTCTGCGGCTCGCGCATGGTCGCGGGCACCATCGCGCTCGCGGGCGCGGTGGGCGAGCATTGCGGCTACGGCCAGCGGCGCGGCAGCCTCGTGTTCGCCGGCCCGGCGCCCGCGATTCCCGACACCTTCGTGCCGGCCGAGTACGACCATCGCGTGATCTGGCAACTGCTCGCGCGCAGCCTCGCGAAGCGCGGCGGGCGCTTCGCCACGCTGCCGCAACGCAAGCCCGCGCGGCATGCGGGCGACGTGGCGGCCGGCGGCAAGGGCGAATGGTGGATTGCCGCGTGAGCGCCGCCCGCGTCGGGCCCACCGCGCGGCGCGCCCGTCATGTGGCGGCGCGCGCCGGCGAGGGCAGGGCGATGTCGCCCGCGCACCGCCCGATGACGCAAGCCGACCGGCGCGCCTCGCCTCGCCTCGGCAGACTCGACTGAACGAACGAAAGCTTTTCAGCGCCCCGTGCGCCCATTCAACCCAAGCGAAACCAGCTCATGAGCAACTACGTTTTCCACGCCGGTGAAGCCACCGTCCTCGCGGCCGAAGGCCAGGCCACCGACGCGATGCCCGAGATCCTGATCGGCCGCACCGACGGCCCGGTCGGCGCGGCGTTCGCGAACATGATGGCCCAGACCAAGGGCCACACCGCGATGTTCGCCATCCGTGCCTGCAACCAGCTCGTCCGTCCGGCGACGATCATGGTTCCGAAGGTCACGCTGCGCGACATGACCAACATCGAGCTGTTCGGCGGCGTGGTGCAGTCGGCCACCGCCGACGCCATCGTCGATTGCGTGGCCGAGGGCATCATCCCCAAGGACGAGGTCAACAACCTCTGCATCATCGCCCTCATGTGGATCGACCCGCGCTGCGCCACCGACCCCAATCTCGACAAGAAGGACATGTACCGCACCAACTACGAGGCGACCAAGCTGGCCATCAAGCGCGCGCTCAACAACGAGCCGAGCATCGACGAGCTGATCGCCAACCGTCACACCATCAAGCACGACATGGACGACTGGAGCTGACCGCTCCGGCGAGGGAGGCGCGATGAACATCTTTGCCCTGCTCGACGATGCGCGAGCCACGGCCGACGACCCCACCAGCCGGCTCTACACCGGCTACGTGCGCGAGCACCGCTGCACCGATCCGGCCACGCTCGACGCCACCTGGGCGGCGGTCGCGGCCGATCAGCGCGACGGCCTGCATTCGGTGCTGCTGGCCGATTACGAGTGGGGCGCCAGGCTGCTCGGCGCGGGCACGCAGTACCTCGCGCCCGATGACGCGAGCAGCCTGCGCGTGCTGATGTTCGAGCGCCTCGAACACCTCGCCAAGCCCGAGGTCGATGCCTGGCTCGCCGCCGCCGAACAGCGCGCCGAGCCGGTACCGGCCGGCATCCTCGAACCGCGCGCCAGCGTGAACGAGGCCGAATTCACCGCCGCGATCGACCGCATCCACGCGGCCATCCGCGCCGGCGAGACCTACCAGGTCAACTACACCTACCGCATCGACTTCCAGGCCTTCGGCTCGCCGGTGGCGCTGTACCGCCGCCTGCGCGCGCGCCAGCCGGTGGCCTTCGGCGCCTTCATCGGCCTGCCGCCGGGCGAGGCGACGACGCACATCCTGTCGCTGTCGCCCGAGCTGTTCGTGCGCAAGACCGGCGACCGGCTGACGGCGCGGCCCATGAAGGGCACGGCTGCGCGCCTGGTGGTGCCCGAGGCCGACAGCGAGGCCGCGCGCCTGCTGGCCGAGGACGTGAAGAACCGCGCCGAGAACCTGATGATCGTGGACCTGCTGCGCAACGACATCGGCCGCATCGCGCAGACCGGCAGCGTCAAGGTGCCGGCGCTGTTCAGCATCGAGCCCTACAGCACGGTGTTCCAGATGACGTCCACCATCGAGGCGCGGCTGCGCGACGAGGTGGGCATGCCCGAACTGCTGCGCGCGCTGTTCCCCTGCGGCTCGATCACCGGCGCGCCCAAGCACCACACGATGGGCCTGATCGCCGAGTTCGAGAGCACGCGGCGCGGCCTCTACACCGGCGCGATCGGCTGGGTCGACGCGGCGGGGCCGGGCGCGAAGGTGGGCGACTTCTGCCTGTCGGTCGCGATCCGCACGCTCACGCTCGGCGCGGCGCGCGCGGGGCTGCGGCCGGGGCGCATCGGCGTGGGCGCCGGCATCGTGATGGACAGCGTCGCGCGCGACGAATGGGACGAATGCGCGCTCAAGGGCAGCTTCCTTACCGCGCTCGACAGCGGCCTTGGCCTGATCGAGACCATGGCCGCGACGCCCGCCGGCGTGATGTGGCTCGACCGCCATCTCGCGCGGCTCGCCAGGAGCGCCGCCGAGCTGGGCTTCGCCTGCGACCTCGAAGCCGTGCGCTTCGCCATCGACGCGAAGCTGCGCGAGGAATTCAGCAAGCCCGCGCTCGACGACGACGACCTCGACGACGGCGTGCCGCTGCCCGGCGCCAAGCGCCGCCTGCGGCTGGAACTGAGCCGCGACGGCCGCATCGCGCTGACCTGCGCGCCGCTGGCCGATCTGCCCGAAGGCCGGCCGGTGCGCGTGCTGCTCGCCGCCGACCCGATCGACCGGGCCGACCTCTTCCTGCGCCACAAGACCACGCTGCGCGGCCGCTATGACCGCGCGATCCGCCGCGCCGAGGTCGAAGATGCCTTCGACATGCTGTTTTTCGACGGCGAAGGCTTCCTGACGGAAGGCGCGCGCAGCAACGTGTTCGTCTGTCTCGACGGGCACTGGGTCACGCCGCCGCTCGACGGTGGCGTGCTGCCGGGCGTGATGCGCTCGGTGCTCATGGACGACCCGGGCCTCGCGGCCGTCGAGCGTCGCATCCACCGCGACGAGCTGGGCCGCGCGACGGCCATCCTCGTCTGCAACGCGCTGCGCGGCGCGCTGCCGGCGGTCATCGCGCAATGCGCGGCCACGAAGGACGAGGCGATACCCACATGGCAGGCGACACGGTTGCATTGAACGCGGCGGGCGAGGGCGCCCGGCGCATGGCTTCGGTGCCGCCCGTCGGCGCCACCGACCTGCCCGGCTGGCGCGAGCGCGCGCTGGCGCTCGAAGCCGCCGTGCGCGAGGCCGTCATCGGCCAGGACGCGGCCATCCGGCTGCTCACGATCGCGCTGTTCGCGCGCGGCCATGTGCTGCTCGAAGGCGACGTGGGCGTGGGCAAGACGACGCTGCTGCGCGCCTTCGCGCGCTGCCTCGGCGGGCCGTTCGGGCGCATCGAGGGCACGGTCGATCTGATGCCGAACGACCTCGTCTATCACGCCTACATCGACGCCGACGGCCAGCCGCGCATCGAGCCGGGGCCGCTGCTGGTGCATGGCGACGACCTCGCGATCTTCTTCTTCAACGAGATCAACCGCGCGCGGCCCCAGGTGCATTCGCTGCTGCTGCGCGTGATGGCCGAGCGCAGCGTGTCGGCATTCAACCGCGAGCACCGCTTTCCGCATCTGACCGTGTTCGCCGACCGCAACAAGGTCGAGAAGGAAGAGACCTTCGAGCTGCCGTCGGCCGCGCGCGACCGCTTCATGTTCGAGGTGGGTGTGACGATGCCGACCGACCCCGCGCTGCGCCGCCGTCTCATGACCGACCCGCGCTACCACGACACCGACGCGCTCATCGACGCGCTGCCCTCGGGCATCGTCGATCACGCGCGGCTCAACGACGTGGCTGGCGCGATCCAGCGCGAGGTGCGCGTGAGCGACGCGCTGGCCGATTACGCGCTGCGCCTGTGGGACGCCACGCACGCGCCCGGCGCGCTCGGCATCGAGCTGGAGCGCGTGGACATGAGCCGGCTCATCCTCGCCGGCGCCAGCCCGCGCGGCATGAGCATGCTGCTCAAGGCGGCGCGCGTCGCGGCCTGGCTCGACGGGCGCGATTACGTCGTGCCCGAAGACATCCGCGGCCTGCTCGCCGAAGCGATCGCGCATCGCGTGTTCTTCACGCCGGTGTACCAGCCGCGCGCGGCGGAGCTGTCGCGCGCGCTGATCGGCGAAATCCTGCGGCGCGTGCCGGCACCCTGAGCGCGCCGGCCGGCCCATCCCGATCGCCCGCCAGAGGCGACATCCGCGCCGCGCGCCTCCTCCCGCGCCACGCACCGAGCACACACCGCGCGACGGCCGCCGCAGATGCGCCGCGCGCACCGGGGCTTCCGCGCCCCGAACCGGAGGAGACCCGGCTTGGAAGAATTCGACTACCGCATCCGCTGGCGCTCGGCCGAGGTACTGCCGGGCGCGCATCGCGGCCTGCGCGATGGGCCGGGCAGCGAGTTCCACGGCCATGTGGGCCTGCTCGGCGCGCCCGATCCACGCCGGCTCGACCTGCGCGCCAGCTTGGCAATGCCGGGCGGCGGCTGGCTGTTCCGGCGCACGCGGCAGACCAGCGGCATCGGCGTGGTGCTGCTCGCGGATGTGTCGGCGTCGATGGGCGCGGGCGCTGCGGGCGCCGTGAAGGGTGCGGCGGGCGGTGGTCATGGCATCAGCCCCGACGCTGGCGCCGGGCGCATGGCGCTGCTCGCCCGGCTTGCGCGGCTCACCGGCCATTCGGCGCGGCACGCGGGCGACAGTTTCGGCCTCGTCGCGGCCGACACCGCGATCCGCGATGACCTCTGGCTCGCGCCGAGCCGCGCGCCCGGCGCGATCGCCGAGATCGCCGACCGGCTCGACGGCTTCGTGCCGACCGGTCACGGCCACGCGGGTCTGATCGACGCCGCCGACACTCTCGCCGGCCGGCGCCGGCTCGTGTTCGTCGCCTCCGATTTCTGCTGGCCGATCGATGATGTGGAACGGCTGCTGACAGCGCTTGCACCGCATCAGGTGCAGCCGATCGTGCTCGGCGACGCGGCCGCCGAGGCCGTGCCCGACTGGCGCGGTCTGGTCGAGATTGACGACGCCGAGGGTGGCGCGGCGCGCGCCGCCTGGCTGCGCCCGTCCCAGCGCGCGCGCTGGCAGGCCGCGTTGGCCGACTGGCGCGTCGGCCTCGCCGCGAGCTTCGCGGCCCACGGACTCACGCCGCTGCATGCCGACGCCAGCCTCGCTGCGGAAGACATCACGCAATGGCTCGCGGAGGGCGGCTGACATGGCGCGCCTTCGTCCCGCAACACCCGTCGCCGCGCGCCTCGCCCGGCTCGCCGCCGCGACCACGCTGCTCCTGTGCGCCCGCCCCGCGCCCGCCGCCGAGCTGCTCTGGCGCTCGACCGACCCGCGTCCCTACGGCCATCAGCTCGGTGATCTCGTCACGCGCGACATCGACATCGACCTGCCGCCCGGCGCCACGCTCGACCCCGACTCGCTTCCCAAGCCCGCGCGCGCCAACCGCTGGTTCGATCTGCGCGCGATCGAGCGCAGCCAGCCCGGCGCCGGCCGCGAGCATCTGCGCCTGACCTGGCAGGTCACGGGCGTGCGCGACGTCGCCAGCTACGTCGATCTGCCCGCGCTCGACCTCAGGCTGCGCACGCCCGACGGCGAACGCGCGCTCTACGTCGACGGCCGCCGCATCGCCGTCGCTCCCGTCGCGCCGCCCGATTCCGAGCCCGAGCTGCTCGACGACGCGCCGGCCCGTTTCGTCGACACCCGGCCGGCGCGGCTGCAAACCCTTGCAGCCGCGAGTCTGCTGCTGCTGATCGCCACCGGCTGGCTGTTCCGGCGCCATGTCTGGCCGCTGCTGCGTCCGTCGCGCCGGCCCTTTGCGCTCGCGCTGCGCGAGCTTCGTCATCAGCAGCGCAAGGGCGCAAGCCTCGCGGCCGCCTGCGCCACGCTGCACGCCGCCTTCAACGCCAGCGCCGGCCGCGTGCTGCTGGCCGACGGCCTCGCCGACTTCCTGCGCGAGCAACCGGCCTACGCGCCCGCCGCCGGACCGATCGCCGCCTTCTACGCCGAGTCGCAACTGCTGCTGTTCGCCGGGCGCGCGCCCGACGATCCGGTCGCCACGCGCGCCGCGCTGCTCGCGCTCGCCCGTCGCCTGCGCGATCTGGAGCGCGCCGCGTGATCGACCGCCTGCATCTCGACGCGCCGTTCTGGCTGCTGCTCCTGCCGCTGGCCGCGCTGCCCTGGCTGAGCCGCGCGCGCGACGCCCGCGTCCTGCCGTGGACCGCGCTGCTGCCGCGCGACCCGGCCGCCGACTGGCTGCTGCGGCTGCGCAAGCTGCTCGGCAGCCTCGCCATCGCCGCCATCGTCACGAGCCTGGCCGGCCCCTATCGCGCGCAGACCACGGTCGAGCGCATCGGTCGCGGCAGCGAGATCGTGCTGCTGCTCGACCGCAGCCGCTCGATGGACCAGCCCTTCGTCGAGACGCCGCGCAGCATCAATCCCTACTGGCAGGAGAAGCGCCAGGGCGCGCTGTACTCGGGCGACGCGGCAGAGGGCAAGGGCCGCATCGCGCGCGCGGTGCTGGCCGATTTCGCGCGCGGCCGGCCGCACGACCTCATCGCCTACATCGTGTTTTCGAGCCAGCCGATCACCGTGCTCGGCTTCACCCAGAACCAGGACATGATCGACGCCGCCATTGCCGCCGGCGACGTGGGGCGCGGCCTTCAGGACACCGACATCGGTCGCGCGCTGCTGGCCGGCGCCGCGCTCTGGGACGACCGGCCCTGGCGCGGTTCGCGCACCCTCGTGCTCGTGTCGGACGGCGGCGCCCAGCTCGACGACGAGACGCGGGCGCGCATCGCCTGGGAGCTGCGCCGGCGCCAGGTGGCGATCAACTTCATCTACATCCGCTCGTACAACAGCCATGGCCTGCACGAGCAGGTGGCCGAGGACGACATTGCGAAGATCCCGGAACTCGCGCTGCACCACTGGCTCGGCAGCCTCGGCCTGAGCTATCACGGCTACGAGGCCGAGAACGCCACCGATCTGCGCCAGGCCATCGCCGACATCGGCGCGCGCGAGAACGCGCCGATCGCCTACACCGAGACCGAGCCGCGCCGGCCCTTCGCGCCGGGGCTGCGCTGGCTCGCGTTCGCGGCCGTGCTCGGCTGGTGGGCGCTGCTGCTGCCGGGCTGGCTCGCGGGCAGGGCCGGGCGCGGCGCGCGCCCGGCGGCCCGGTCCGGCCTGCCCCTGCGGGCCGCCCGCCAGCAACAAGGAGACGTCTCATGATCCCGATCCGCGGCACCTCGCCCGCGCGCCCGCCGACGTCCCCGGGCCAGCCGCCGCGACCGGCGCTGCAAACCCTTGCAGCCCGATCGGCGCGCCGCCGTCGCCTCGCGCCGCGAGTCGTCGTCATCGCCTTGCTCGGTGGGTTGGCGCTCGCCGGGTGGCGCTGGGTCGCGGGCGAGCGGATCAATGCGCGCATCGAGGCGCGGCTCGCGGCGGGCGCAGGCCCGGCAAGCCGGCCCGACGACGCAGCCCCCGACCTTGCCCCCGAAGCCGCCTTCGCCGACGGCATTGCCGAGGCCCGCGCCGGCCGCACGCTCGAAGCCATCGCCGCCTGGCGTCGCGCCGGCCAGGCGCCCGATGCCGCGCTCGCCGCCGACGCCTGGTTCAACACCGCCAACCTGCATCTGCGCCAGGCGCGCGTGCTGCGGCAGTCGGGCGGCGAGCTCGACCGCACCGGCGCGCTGGCCGAGCTGGCCAAGGACGCCTACCGCCGCGCGCTCGCCCTGAAGCCCGACCACTGGCCGGCGCGCTACAACCTCCAGCGCGCGCTGCAATGGTTTCCGGATGCCGATGACGACAGCGCCGCGTTGCCGCCCGCGCCCGCGCGCGAACGCGCGGTCACGACCATGCGCGCCTTCTCGCTCGGGCTGCCGTGAGCGCCGTCCGCCCGCATCGCGGCGCGCAGGACCGCCGCCCCCCGAGCACCTTGCCGCGCGGCGTGGCCCGCCTGCGCTTCGGCCTGCTCGGCGCCGCGCTCGCCTGCCTCGGTCTCGCGGCCTGGAATCCGGCGGTCACGCTCGACCGGCCGGTGGTCGATGCCGTCGTCGTGCTCGACATCAGCCAGAGCATGGACGTGCCCGACATGCGCCTCGGCGGCCATGCCGCGAGCCGGCTCGCCTTCGCGCGCGCGGCGGTGCGCGACGCCCTCGACGCGCTGCCCTGCGGTTCGCGGCTCGGTCTCGGCATCTTCAGCGAGTACCGCATCCTGCTGCTGACCGCGCCGGCCGAGACCTGCGCCGCCCATGCCGATCTCAACGGACTGCTCGCGCGCCTCGACAACCGGCTCGCGTGGACCAATGCGAGCGAGGTCCGCAAGGGCGTGCTCAACGCGCGCGAGGCGGTGCTGGCGCTGCCGGGCCAGCCGGCGCTCGTGTTCGTGACCGACGGTCAGGAGGCGCCGCCGCTCGCGCCCGGCCAGGGCCGGCGCTTCGACGGCAAGCCGGGCGAGGCGCGTGGCGTGCTCGTCGGCGTCGGCGGCGATGTGCCGCAGCCGATTCCCAAGACGGACAAGCTCGGCCAGTCGCTCGGTTTCTGGCAGGAAGGCGAAGTGGCCCAGCCGCGCGACCGCAAGGGCAGCGAGCACCTGTCGGCGCTCGACGAGCCGCATCTCGCCGCGCTCGCCACCGAGATCGGCTTCGGCTACCACCGGCTCGACCGGCCCGGAGAACTCGCCGCGCTGCTGGCCGCACCCGGCCTGCGCCGCGCCGCGCCGGCGCCGCTGCCGCTCGGCGACGGTTTCGCGCTGGCGGCGCTGCTGCTGATCGTCGCGGCGCTGCTCGCAGGCATTCGTCCGGCGAGACATTCCTGAAATGCCGCCGGCAATCGGCGGCAAATCGTCGGCGAAATGATGGATGAATCGAGCGGCGTGAAAAGATCCGCATTTTGTTATCGCATCGTCGGGTGATCCTTTTCTGGATCGCGACAATCCGGCAAAACCGACTTCCGCTGGTAATGCGCCGGGATAACATCTGCCGCAATTCGGTTCCGGAATGCCGCTGCCAATCGGGTTGTCGCCAAGAGTGTGTGGACAATTGCCCGATGGAGCGTCTTGAACGAAACCATTCTCGAATTGGATGCCTGCTCCGGCAATTTCGCCAGATGAATTGTGCGGGCAATTCAGAGAGTCATGGCAATTCCGGACGAGGCGTTTTCAATGCCGCGGTGCGGAATGTGGAGAGGAATTGCCATTTCGGCATGCGCTCACCATTTCCGGAAAGTGATATTGAACGAATTCGCGCAAGTCATTCCGGCCGGATGTGCATGCGTTTCCCATTGCGATTCATGCGTCATGCCCCGATGGATGGCGCCGGAGTGTTGATTCATGAATGCACAGGCGGGTTCTGCGGATCTCGCGCGTCAGGTCTGGCGCAAGTCGGGCCTCAAGGCGCAGTGGAAGAACTGGCGGCTCGACCGCGTCATCGACGAGTGGCAGGCGCTGCGTGAGCGCATCGCTGCACCGCCGGAGTCGCGCCGGGGCCCGGCGACGCTGCTTTTCATTCCGCCCGATCCCTTGCTGTTGGTGTCGTCGCGCGGCGACGAGGCAATGATCTGCGTGCTGCTGCGGGAAATGCGCACGCATTTCCCGGAGGCACGCTGCTACATGCTCACGCATGGTTCGCGCGCGAGTGAAGTCGCGCGCGAATTGAATGCTCGGCCGATCGAGGTCCAGCATCTCGACAAGCTCGCAACCACGCTCGAGCGCTGTCTCGCGCAAGGCATCACGCATTGCGTGACGATTGGCGCCGATGTGCTCGATGGCAGTTATGACCCGGTGTTCTCGGCAGAATTGCTGGCGCTCACCGACATGCTCGCGCGCAATGGCGTGCGCTGCGCGGTCAATGGCTTCAGTTTTTCCGACAAGCCGCATGAAGGGCTGGCGCGGCTGTATGACGGCATGTCGCGCGACGTGGTCTTCAATCTGCGCGATCCCGTGTCATTCCAGCGTTTCCAGCGTTTTACCGGGGCGCGTTCGCGGCTGTCGGCCGATGCCGCCTTCATGCTGGAGCCGGCCGCGCTGCTCGACGGCATTGCCGACTACGAACCCTGGATCGCCGACCGCAAGGCGTCGGGCCGCACCGTGCTCGGCATCAACCTGCATCCGCTGCTGCTCGAACTGGAGGAGCGCGAGCGCGTGCCCGAGATGTGCGCCGCCTTCGTGCGCGTGCTCGGGCAGCTGGCGGCGATCCGGCCGCTGGCCTTCGTGCTGCTGGAGCACGACTTTCGCGGCAGTTCGTCCGACTACCACTGCATCGATCGCCTGGAGGACGCGTTGCGGCCGCTGCTGCCGGGGCTGGTCTGGCGCTTTCCGCGCCAGCTGCGCGCGGCCGAGATCAAGCGCGCGGTCGGCCAGCTCGACGGCGTCGTGACCGGACGCATGCACCTGTCGATCGCGACGCTGGGCGCCGGCGCGCCGGTCTTCCTGTTCGACTACAAGGCCAAGATGGAGGGGCTGCTCCAGCACTTCGAGCTGGACCGCGACATGCGCGTGCCGGCACGCGAGCTGTTCGACGAGCCGGCCACGCTCGCGGCGCTCGACCGCTTCGTGCAAAAGCTGCCGCTGCTCCGGGCCCAGGTGCGCGCCCGCCTGCCCGTGATCAAGCAGCTCGCGCATTCCAATCTCGACGCGGTGCTGGAGAGCTGACAGGCCCGCCGTCGGCGGCCACCCGCGAAAAGAGCCGGGCCGCGCTGCAAGCGTGTGCAGCGCGGCCCGGCTTCGTGCGGTGCGGCGCACAGCCTCAGTGCGCATGTCCGGCGGGAGGGGAGCGGTCTGGCGGGTTCAGCCCAGCGTCGCGCCCGGCAGCAGCTCGCATTGCAAGCGCTTGCCGGCCAGCTTGCCGCCACCGGCCAGGGTGGCCACGAGGCGGCCGATCGCGTCATCGACGATGGCCTCGACCGGCGGCTTGACCGTGGCCAGCGCCGGATCGAGCCCGAGCGCGCCCCAGCCCGCGATCGCCACCGCGCCCGGCACGTCGAGCCCGGCCTCCCGGCAGGCCGCGAGCGCGCCCAGCGCCAGCCGGTCATCGGAGCAGAACAGCGCCTGCGGCGCCTTGCCGGCCGCCAGCAGCCTGGCCGCGGCGGCGCGACCGGCCTCGACCGTCGCGGCCTCTACCGTCGTGACGGCGGCGCTCACGCCCTTGACCGCGCCGGCGGCCTCGGTGAAGGCGGTGACGCGCTCGGCATCGGGCGTGTCGGTGATGCAGGCAAGCCGCTTGCGCTTGCCCGCCACCAGCTTCTCGACCAGTGCCGCCGAGGCGGCGGATTCATCCGCGCCCACGACCGGCACCGCCGGCCGCGCGGCCTTGCGGCCGAGCAGATGCAGCGCCGGGATGCCCGCGCGCTGGCAGTCGCGCGCGAAGCCGTCGGGCAGCTCGGCGCCGACGATGAGCGCCGCGTCGACCTGGTACTGAAGCAGCACGTCGAGCGCCGCCGCCGGCCCCGGCGTGGCGTCGATGCGCGTCACCAGCGGATGCAGTGAATGCGCTTGCAAGCCTTCGACGACACGCGCGAGCGCAAGCGACTCGGCCGCGCCCGGCGTGCCCGCCAGCAGCACGCCGACGAGCCGCGTGCGCCCGGTCATGAGACCGCGCGCAAGCTGGTTGGGCCGGTAGCCGAGCTTCGCGGCGGCGGCCTCGACGCGCGCGCGGGTTTCGGGCGACACGCTGCCGCCCTCGGTGAACGTGCGTGATACGGCCGAGATCGAAACCCCGGCGCTTTCTGCGACCTGTTGCGCGGTAACCCGTGCCATCGGGCATTCCCCTTCTTCTCGTGTAATGCGGCGCGCCGTTGCGCACCGCGGCAACCCTAGCAAGGATCGGCCCCGCATGGAGGCCAGGGGCTATCATCGGCCGCCCCGCGCCCGCCGTCGCGTGTCGCTTTTCCTGCGATGCGGCATGCGCGGACGTCTTTTGCCATCGATACGTTTCCGTCATGACACAGCCCTTGCCCGTCCCGCCCGCCCGTCTCGTCATCGCATCGCGTGAATCGCGGCTGGCCATGTGGCAGGCCGAGCATGTGCGGGAGCGCTTGCAAGCGCTGTATCCGCAATGCGAGGTGAGCATCCTCGGCATGACCACGCGCGGTGACCAGATTCTCGATCGCAGCCTGAGCAAGATCGGTGGCAAGGGGCTGTTCGTGAAGGAACTCGAGAACGCGCTCGCCGACGGTCGTGCCGATCTGGCGGTGCATTCGCTCAAGGATGTGCCGATGGTGCTGCCCGAGGGCTTCGAGCTGACCGCGATCATGGAGCGCGAGGACCCGCACGACGCCTTCGTCTCGCCTCGTTACGCGAGCCTGGCCGAACTGCCGGCGGGCGCGGTGGTCGGCACCTCCAGCCTGCGGCGCGCGGCGGCGATCTCGGCGCGCTTCCCGCGGCTGCGCATCGAGCCGCTGCGCGGCAATCTCGACACCCGGCTCGGCAAGCTCGATCGCGGCGAGTACGACGCCATCGTGCTGGCGGCGGCCGGGCTCAAGCGGCTGGGGCTGGGCGAGCGCATCCGCGCGGTGCTGTCGCCCGACGAGTCGCTGCCGGCGGCGGGGCAGGGCGCGCTCGGCATCGAGATCCGCGCCGGCCGGCCCGAGCTCGCGGCCTGGCTCGCGCCGCTGCACCACGCCGCGACCGCCGCCTGCGTCGGCGCCGAGCGCGAGGTGGCGCGAGCGCTGGGCGGCAGCTGCCAGACCTCGCTCGCGGCGCATGCCGTGATCGACGGCGGCCGGCTGAAGCTGCGTTCGTGGGTGAGTTCGCCCGACGGCCGCGAAAGCCTGTCGGACGCCCGCGAGGGTTCGGTACTCGCCGTGGTGGCCGCACCGGCGGCGGCCGCCGTCACAGACGCCGGCGCGGCCCGCATCGACGAGGCCGCTGCCGCCGCGATCGGCGCCGCCGCCGCCGCCGACCTGCTTGCGAACGGCGCCGCCCGCTTCATCGCGCCGCCGCTCGCCGACGAAGGCGGCGCGGCTTGACCGCAGGCAGCGTCGCGGCCGCCGGGCCTCGCCCCGTCACGCGCCGCCATAGTCGCCGGCATCCGTCCCCCACTTCGTTCGCCAGCTCCATCCCCGCCGTCTCCGATGCCTGATTCCCGCCTGCCGACCGTCGTCTTCACCCGCCCGCGCGGGCAGGGCGCGGCGCTGCTCGCCGGGTTGCGCGCGCGCGGCTTCGGCGTGCTGGAAGTGCCGGCCTTCGATATCGCGCCCGCGCCCGATCCGGCGGCGGTCGCGGCCGTGCGCACGCGGCTCGGCGAGTTCGCGCTGATCCATTTCGCCAGCGTGAACGCGATGCGCGGACTGCTCGGCGCGCCCGGTGACGCGACGAGCGAACCCGCCGTCGCACCGGACGCGATCGTCGCCGTGATGGGGCCGGGCAGCCGCGCCGAGGCGCTGCGCCATCCGGCGCTGGCCGGCGCGCGTCTCGTCACGCCCGGCGAGGAACTGGCCGGCGCGCCGCCCGCGCTCGATTCGGAGACGCTGCTGCTGACGCTCGACGCGCACTTTCCGGGCGCGCTGGCGGGTCGGCGCGCGCTGCTCGTCAAGGGCGACGGCGGGCGCGACGCGCTCGCGCGCGGCCTCGCGGCGCGCGGCATGACGATCGAGGCGGTCGAGACCTACCGGCGCCTCTGCCCGTCGCTCGCGCCCGACCAGCGCGTCGCGCTCGAAGCGCTCGCCGACGCCGACGCGCCGGAAGGCGGCTTCGACGATGCCACCGCGACCGCCGATCCCGGCGACGCCGCCGATCCCGCCCCGGCCCTCATCGTCGCCACCAGCAGCGAAGGCATCACCAACTTCCACGCGATGCTCGCGCCCTGGCCGGCGCTCGCGGCCTGGCTCGCGCGCACGCCGGTGCTCGTCACGCACGAGCGTGTCGCCGCCAAGGCACAGGCGCTCGGAATCGCCCATGTGCGTCATTGCCCGCCGGGCGATGATGCGATCCTTCGCTGGCTAGCAACCGGTGCCCCGCACCGTCACTGAACCCGCATGCATTCATCTCCCCCCGGCCCCGACGACATCGGCGGCGCTCCGTCCGCAGTGCCCGAGCCGCAGGCTCCTTCCTTTTCCGCCATGCCCGCCGCGCGGCCGGCCGGCGTGCTCGCGCCGCGCAATCTCGCGGTCGCTGGCGCCATCGCCGTCGGCCTGCTCGGCTGGCAGACCTGGTCGCTCCACCGCGAGATCGATCTCGTCCAGCGCGAACTCGCGCGGCGTGTCGATGACGCGGGCGGCCAGTCCAGCGCCGCCGCCCAGAGCGCGCGCCAGTCGGCCGACTTGGTAGCCGACCTGTCGGCCAAGCTCTCGCTGATCGAGGCGCGCGTGGGCGAATCCCAGGCCCAGCAGCAGGCGCTCGAACAGCTCTATCAGGAGCTGGCGCGCAACCGCGACGACATCCAGCTCGCCGAGATCGAGCAGGTGCTCGCCACCGCCGCCCAGCAGCTCGAACTCGCCGGCAACGTGCAGGCCGCGCTGGTCGCGCTGCAAACGGTGGATGCCCGGCTCGCCCAGGGCGACCGCCCGCAGTTCCTCGCGGTGCGCCGGGCGGTCGCGCGCGACATCGAGCGGCTCAAGGCGCTGCCCGCCACCGATGTCACCGGCCTCGCGTTCAAGCTCGATCAGGCCATCGCCTCGGTCGACGACCTGCCCACGCTGGCCGAGGTGCGCCCCGCCGACAAGTCCGCCGCCGAGCCGCCCAAGCCGAACGCCGACTACTGGACCCAGCTGGCCGAGCGCGTCGCCAACGAGGCGCGCGACCTGTTCCGCATCCGCCAGGTGAGCCAGCCCGACGCGCTGCTGCTCACGCCGTCGCAGAGCTATTTCGCGCGCGAGAACCTCAAGCTGCGCCTCCTGAACGCGCGGCTGCGCCTGCTGGCGCGCAACGAGGCCGGCTACCGCGCCGACCTGGCGGTGGGCAGTGCGCTGCTGCACGGCTACTTCGACGACCGCGCCCGCCCGGTGCTCGCGCTCGCGAGCACGCTGCGTCAGCTGCAGGCGGCCGAGGTGAGCATCGACCTGCCCAACCTCAACGAAAGCCTCAACGCGGTGCGCAACTACCGGCCCTCCGCCCCCGTCACCGCCCCGGCGCCGCGCGCCGAGGCCGGCAAGCGTTGAGGTCGCCATGAAGGGACTGTTCTGGTTCGTCATCCTGGTCGCGGCCGGCATCGGCGTCGGCCTGCTTGCGCGGCTCAACAACGGCAATGTCGTGCTGCTGCTGCCGCCGTGGCGCGTCGATGTGTCGCTCAACCTGTTCGTGATGGCGCTGCTCGGGCTGTTCGCGCTGTTCTATGCGCTGATGCGGCTGGTGCTCAACACGCTGGAGCTGCCGGCCAGCGTCGCCGCCTTCCGCAAGCGCCAGCGCGAGCAGGCCGCGCTCGACGGCCTCAAGGGCGCGCTGCAAGCCTATTTCGAGGGCCGCTTCGCGCGTGCCGAGCGCAGCGCCATGCTTGCCCAGGAAGTGCCGGGCTACGGCGGCATCGCCGCGCTGGTGGCCGCGCGCGCCTCGCAGAAGATGCGCGAGTTCACCCGCCGCGACGGCTGGATCGAGCGCGCCGCGACCGACCCGTCGGTACGCACCGCGCGCCTCATGACCGAGGTCGAGCTGCTGCTCGAGGAACGCCGCGCCGACGAGGCGCGCGAGCTGCTCGGCCAGCTGCATGCCTCGGGCGCGCGCCACGTCGCCTCACTGAGGCTCGCGCTCCAGGCCGCCCAGCAGGTCGATGACTGGGAAGAGGTGCTGCGGCTCGTGCGCCAGCTCACCAAGCGCGACGCCATCCATCCCACGGTCGCGGCCAAGACCAAGGCCACGGCCTATTCGGCGCTGCTCGCGCGCCGGGGCGGCGATCTGGCGGGCCTGCGCAACTTCTGGATGAGCGTGCCGACCGACGACCAGTCCATCGTCGAGGTGGCCGGTCCGGTCGCGCGCGCCGTCGCCGCGCTCGGCGATCACCGGCTCGCGGTGCAGATCGTCGAGACGGCGCTCGAGAACCGCTGGGACGACCGCCTGCTGCTCGCCTATGCCGAGGTCGGCTCGCGCGAGGGCCGGCTGGAGCAGATCCAGCGCGCCGAGGCCTGGCTGAGCACGCATCCCCAGGATTCGACGCTGTTCTTCGCGCTCGGCAAGCTCTGCGAACTCGAAGGTCTGTGGGGCAAGGCGGCCGATTATCTGGAGCGCAGCCTGCGGCTCGAAAAGCGCGTCGATGCGCTCTATGCGATCGGAAACGTCATTGCGCATGCCGGTGATCGAGACAAGGCCTGTGAAATTTTCCGCGAATGCGCGTCTTTCGCAGCTTCACAGGCGAGTGAAAGCAAGCTAACGCAACGCGTCTGACTCAGGCTTTCGCCTAGCTTCCTCTCGGGGTCGGCGCGCCATGCCGCGCGCCGATTTGCCCGGACCGCCTAGTCCTCCTGCCGATCGGCCGGAAACCTCCCTGAAACAACCACCGCTCATGCCCGGCAGGTCGCCGTTCGGTCCCACCGCGGGCGAGTTTTGCCGCTTGTTTCGAGACTTGATCGGCCGCGACTTCGGGTAACAGCCGGCCGCGCGTGCCGTCGCGGCCGCGCCGCGCTGTAGCAGCTTGTCATCGGTTGCCGTCCGATTTTCGGGTGCAGGTTCGGCCTGCTGGAATCCGCCGCGCTTTCAACGGAGGACTTCCATGACTGAACGCCAGACGGCCGGCCGCATCGCGCAAGGTGCCCGGCTAGCGATCGCGGCCCTCGTCTCGCTGGCCCTCGCCGCCTGCGGTGGCGGCGGGCTGCCCACCGATTCGGCCAGCACTGCCTCGACGGCCAGCATCGCCTCGGCCAGCGACACCAGCCTGCTCACCACCGGCAGCTCGACCTACGACATCCGGACCGTCAAGGCGCCGGCCGTGGTCACGCCCCAGGCCGCCTCGGCCCGCGCCAGCACCCAGGCCGCGACGCTGCTGAGCGCGAGCGACGCGGCCCGCCTGGCCCAGCAGGCCAGCTTCGGCCCGACCGAGGCGCTCATCTCCGACATCTCGACCCAGGGCGCGACCGCCTGGATCGCGGCGCAGATGAACGCCGACGAGACGGTCTATCCCTACCTCGGCGCGTCGTCGGTCGATACCTACGACTCGTCGACCGCCTGGTGCAACGCCAAGCTCACCGGCACCGCGCTCACCAACTGCTTCCGCGACTACTTCTCGGTCGTGCCGCTCGGCTGGCAGTTCTATCGCCATGCCATCACCGGCACCGACCAGCTGCGCCAGCGCGTGGCCTGGGCGCTGTCGCAGATCCTCGTCGTCAACGAGAACGAGGTGCACGGCCTCTACGGCCACCGCGACTACCAGCAGCTGTTCCGCGACTATGCCTTCGGCAACTACCGCGACCTGCTGCGCGAGGTGATCCTCAGCCCGGTGATGGGCGAGTTCCTCAACAGCGTCAACAACGACAAGTCGGACCCGAACGAGAACTTCGCGCGCGAGTTCCTCCAGCTGTTCACGATCGGTACCTGCAAGCTCGACAACAACGGCGCGATCAGCGGCGGCAGCTGCCAGCCCAACTACAACAACGCGACGGTGCGCAACTACGCCTACGCGCTTACGGGCTACACCTATCCGCCCGGTGGCAAGCGCTCGTGGTGCAACCCGACCTGCTCGGGCTGGCAGAACCCGCGCTTCCTGCGCGGCCAGATGGTCAACGTCGCGGCCCACCACGACCAGAACTCGCGCGCGCTGGTGAACGGCGTGACCGTGCCGGCCGGCGCCTCCGCCGCCCAGGCGCTGGAGCTGGTGCTCGACTCGGTCATGAACCACCAGAACATCGGTCCCTTCGTGGCGCGCCGGCTGATCCAGGCGCTGGTCACGAGCAACCCCTCGCCGGCCTATGTGTACGTGGTGGGCAAGGCCTTCACCGACGGCAGCTATGCCGGCTTCGGCAGCGGCAAGCGCGGCGACCTCGCGGCCACGGTCGCGGCGGTGCTGCTCAACGGCGAGGCGCGCAAGACCGACTACCTCTGGAACGGCGGCTACGGCCGCCTGCGCGAGCCGGTCCAGCTCTACACCGCCGTCATGCGCGCCACCGAGGCCAATACCGACGCCGTGTGGTTCGACTGGGTGTACGGCGACGCGATGAGCCAGGAGCCGTTCAACGCGCCCTCGGTCTTCAACTACTACCCGCCCGACTACGCGCTGGCCGGCACGAGCTATGTGTCGCCCGCCTTCGGCATCGAGAACGAGAGCAGCACGCTCCAGCGCATCCTGTTCCTGTGGATGGTCAACAACCCCTGGGTCACGACCAGCCTGCGCTTCGACCCGTCCACGACCGTGAGCGGCGCTTGGGGCACCTATGTGTCGATGAGCAAGTGGATGTCGCTCACGAGCGACCCCGCTTCGCTGGTCGACCGCTTCGCGCTGCTCGCCACCAGCAGTCAGCTCACGAGCGCCCAGCGCAGCGCGATGATCGATTCGGTCTCGGCCTGGAACTCGACCAACGACCCAACCGCATGGCAGCTCCACCGGGTGCGCACCGCCGCCTACCTGGCTTTCCTGGCGCCGCAGTTCTCCGTCATCCGCTGATTCAGGGAGCCAGCACATGAACCGCAGAAACTTCCTCCGCCTCGGTACCGGCGCCGTCATGCTCGGCAGCGGCGTCACCGCCATCCCGCTGCCGGCCCAGGCCGCCAGCAGCTACCGCGCCGTCGTGATGGTGATGCTCTACGGCGGCAACGACGGCATGAACATGCTGGTGCCGCTCGATGCAACCCGCTTCGCGCAGTACACCTCGGTGCGCGGCGCGCTCGCGCTCAAGACAGCCAGCGAAAGCAGCTGGACCACCGGCCCGCTGGTGCCCGTGGCCGGCGGCGCCTGGGGCCTGCATCCGCGCCTCGCGGCGCTGCAATTGCACTTCAATGCCGGCCGCGTCGGCGCGCTGCTGAATGTCGGCCCGCTCGCCCGGCCCACGACGCGCACCCAGTTCACGAGCTGGCGCGACTCCAGCACGCCCAACCTGCTGCCCGAATCGCTGTTCAGCCACAGCGACCAGCAGAAGCTCTGGCAGAACGGCGTCGCGCTCGGCGATACCTCCAGCGTCGGCAGCACCGGCTGGGGCCAGCGCGCGGCCGACCAGCTCTCGACCCGCGTGTACTCCTTCGGCGGCAATTCGCGCTTCGGCACGGGCGCGAGTTCGTCGGCGCTGATCCTTCCGGAACCCGGCACCGACATGACCAACATGGTCGCGTCGATCACGCCCAGCAACCCCTGGGCACCGGCGCAGAAGCTCACCTCGGCGTCGCAGCTGATGATGCAGTCGCCGGTGAGCGCCTCGGCGCAGATGAATGCGCTTGCAACGCTGCGCAAGTCGGCGCTGGCGGCCATCGATCAGCTCTCGGCGACGATCAAGGCGGTGCCGGGCGGCAGCTACTCGGCGATCGACTCGGCCTTCACCAAGGCCTATGCGACGACGCCGAGCAGCACCGCGACGGCCTACAGCCAGAACCTCGGCAAGCAGCTCTACCAGGTGGCCAAGATGATTGCCGACAACGCCAAGCTCGGCGGCACGCGGCATCTGTTCTTCGTGTCGCTGGGGGGCTTCGACACCCACGGCAACCAGCTCGCCACCCAGGCGGCGCTGCTGTCGCAGCTGGGCATCGGCGTCGCGTCCTTCCTGCAGGCGATGATCTCGCTCGGCCTGTCGGATGCGGTGACGCTGGCGACCATGTCGGACTTCGGCCGCACCTTCAAGCCGAACAACAGCGGCGGCACCGACCACGCCTGGGGCAACTATCAGCTCGTCGCGGGCGGCGCGGTGAAGGGCGGTGGCACCTGGGGCACGGCGCCCGAATACGCGCTCGGCGGCAGCAACGATGCCGGCGTCGATAGCTGGGAGCAGCAGGGGCGCTGGATCCCGACCAGCTCGGTCGATCAGTACGCCGCCACGCTGCTGAGCTGGCTCGGCCTGAGCGCATCGCAGAACGCGGCGCTGCTGCCCAACCTGGCCAACTTCAGCACCGCCAACCTGGGCTTCCTCGGCGCCTGAGCGCGGGCGCGGCGATCCGTCCGTCGCCGCGCCAGCCAGGGGGAGGGCGCGGCGATCGGTCCGCGGCGACGGACGGCGGGCCGTACCAGCGGTTCGAGGGTGACTCGGTCGATTTCCCAGCGGGTTCCGACGCGCTGCCGGGCCGGTCCGCGCCGATCGCTAGGGGAAATCCCCGGAAGTTCAGGTAGTCATGGCTTGAAACGGCAGTAAGCGCGTGCTAACACGGCCTTTTCAGGTCGGTCACGGCGCAAATGCCGCGCTGCAATCCCTTCTCCTCCCCAGAAGGGTGACGCCATGACCAACAAGAACCTGAATCACCGCCGGCCGAGCGCCGGCGCGCTTGCCGGCGCCGCGCTCACGCTGGCGCTCGCGGCCTGCGGCGGTGGCGATCCGTCGGCCAGCGGTGGCGCCGCGCGCGCCGGCATCGCCGCCACCGACGAGGCCGAGCTGCGCGCCGCCATCCCGGCCGAGCTGCTCGCCGACACCGGCACCAGCGCCGTCCGCGCCACGACGCAGAGCACCAGCAGCGTGGCGGCGGAGGCCTCGGTGGTCACGACCACGCTCGACGCGGTGCGCCTCGCCAACCAGGCCACCTTCGGCGCCACGGTGGCCGACACCAACAGCATCCGCACCCTCGGCCCGAAGAAGTGGATCGCGCGCCAGATGCTCGCCACGCGCAGCGTCTATCCCGACCTCGGTAGCGACGTGATCCACAAGCGCACGACCAGCGCCGACTGGTGCACCGAGACCTTTGCCGCCGGCAGCAGCGCGCGCAACTACTGCTGGCGCGACTACTACACCGCCACGCCGATTGCATGGCACTTCTATCGCCAGGCCGTGAGCGGCCCCGACCAGCTGCGCCAGCGCGTGGCCTTCGCGCTGTCGCAATGGCTGGTGGTGAGCGACGTGGAGGTGTTCAACACCTACGGTCTGCGCGACTGGCACCAGATGCTGCGCGACCGCGCCCTCGGCAACTACCGCACCCTGCTGCGCGAAGTGATCCTCAGCCCGGTCATGGGCGCCTACCTGAACAATGTCGACAACGGCAAGACCGACCCGAACGAGAACTTCGCGCGCGAGCTGCTGCAACTGTTCAGCATCGGCACCTGCGAACTGAATGCCGACGGCACGCTCAAGGGCGGCAGCTGCCAGGCCACCTACGACAACGCCAAGGTGCGCGAATACGCCTATGCCCTGAGCGGCTGGACCTATCCGGCCGGCGGCTACAACTACTGGTGCCCGGTCAAGTGCGGCACCTGGCGCAACCCGCCCTACTTCAAGGGCCAGATGGTGGCCGTGCCGGCCCAGCACGACACCAGCGCGCGCAGCCTGCTGTCGGGCGTGACGGTGGCCGCGGGCGCCACGCCGGAGGCGGCGGTCGAGCGCGTGCTCGACTCGATCATGAATCACCCGAACGTCGGCCCCTTCGTGGCGACGCGGCTGATCCGCCATCTCGTCACGAGCAACCCCTCGCCGGCCTATGTGCAGGCGGTGGCCACCGCCTTCGACAGCGGCGACTACCAGGGCATCGGCACCGGCATGCGCGGCGACCTCGCCGCCACCGTCGCGGCGGTGCTGCTGCATCCCGAGGCGCGCGACGCCGCCTACATCAAGCAGCCCGGCTACGGTCGTCTGCGCGAGCCGGTGCAGGCCTGGACCTCGGTGATGCGCGCGCTCGACGCGCGCACCGACGGCATCTGGTTCGCGTGGAGCTACGGCAAGGATCTGGGTCAGTCGCCCTTCAGCCCGCCCTCGGTGTTCAGCTACTACGAGCCGGGCACGCCGCTCGTGGGCACCAGCCTCGTGGCGCCGGCCATGGGCATCGAGAACGAAAGCTCGACGCTGCAACGCATGAGCCTGCTCCAGTTCGCCACGCTCGGCGCCGCCGCCAACGGCCAGATGGTGGCGGCCACGCCCACCGTCGCCGATTCGACCGGCACCTTCGTGAGCCATGACCGCTGGCTGCCCTACGTGGCCGACAGCGCGGCGCTGGTCAGCAAGCTCACGCTCTACCTCACCGCCAACCAGCTCACCGGCACGCAGAAGGCGGCCATCGTCGCCGCGATCGACAGCATCACGCCCACCACCTACGGCAGCTACTGGCAGACCCGCCGCATCCGCGTCGCGACCTATCTCGTGATGATGACCCCGCAGTTCTCGATCGTCCGCTGAGGAGAGCCGACATGGACCGCAGACATTTCCTGCGCGCCGCGGGCGCGCTCGGCGCCCTCGGCGTCACCCCGATCAGCCTGCCGGTCGCGCAGGCCGCCACCGGCTACCGCGCGCTCGTCGCCGTCATGCTCTACGGCGGCAACGACGGCATGAACACCGTCGTGCCGCTCGACGCCACGCGCTATGCCCAGTACTGCTCGGTGCGCGGCTCGCTCGCGCTGCTCAAGACGGCCGACACCGAGCATGTGCGCGGCCCGATCGCGCCCATCGGCGACGGCAGCTGGGGCCTGCATCCGCGCCTTGCCGCGCTCCAGGGCTTGGCCGACGCGGGCCGGCTTGCAAGCGTTTTCAACGTCGGGCCGATCGTGCGGCCGACCACCCGCAGCGACTTCGCGGCCTGGCGCTACCTGAATGACGCCACCAAGCTGCCCGAGGCGCTGTTCAGCCACAGCGACCAGCAGAAGCTCTGGCAGAACGGCGCGGCGCGCACCGACGCCTCGACCGTCGGCGCCACCGGCTGGGGCGCGCGCGTGGCCGAGAAGTCCGGCGCGGGCATCTATTCGTTTTCGGGCAATTCGCGTTTCGGCACCGGCGCCACGCGCAGCGCGCTGATCCTGCCCGGCCCAGGCAGCCAGATGGCGGGCGGCCTCAGCGCCTGGCAGCCCGACGCCACCTGGGCGCCCAACATCGCGCTCAGCAACGCCTTTCTCATGACGATGAAGGCGCCCACGACCGATCCGCTGTTCAAGGCCTTCGCCAAGCTGCGCGGCAACGCGCTCGACGCGGTGGGTCGCCTGGGCGGCATCGTGGCCGCCACGCCCGGTGGCACGGGCAGCAACAGCGCGATCGACACCGCCTTCCAGCGCGGCTATGCCTGCGGCACGGCCACGCTCACCGCGTATTCGCAATCGCTCGGCAAGCAGCTCTACCAGGTGGCCAAGATGATCGCGGCCAATGCCACGGTGGGCGGCAGCCGCCACATCTACTTCGTGTCGCTGGGCGGCTTCGACACCCACGGCAACCAGCCCGACCAGCATGCCGATCTGCTGAGCCAGGTCGGCATCGGGCTCGCGTCCTTCCACGAGGCGATGGCCAGCCTCGGCCTGACCGACTCGGTCACGAGCTTCACCATGTCGGACTTCGGTCGCACCTTCAAGCCGAACAGTTCGTCCGGCACCGATCACGCCTGGGGCAACACCCAGCTCGTGCTCGGCGGCGCGGTGAACGGCGGCGGCTGGGGCAGCTATCCGGAGCTGACGCTGGGCGGCCCGGACGACGCCGGCATCAGCAGCTGGGAGTACCAGGGCCGCTGGATCCCGACCACCTCGGTGGACCAGTACGCCGCGACGCTCGGAGGCTGGCTCGGCCTGAGCGCCAGCACGCTGCTCACGGTGTTCCCGAACCTGGGCAACTTCGCCACCCGCGATCTCGGCTTCATGAAGGCCTGAGCGCAGGTCGGGCATCTGCCCGGAATTTGAGCAAAGTGCTTGTTTCGCCAGAAGCAAGGCTGCCGTCCATGGAAGGTGACGGAGTTGGCATGGGAGAGCGTGAACTACTGCCCAGACTGCGCCGCGTCCTCCTTCCAGAAAGACGCCCATGCTCCGAATCACAGGGACGCACCGGGGGTGCGCCGGCTTGCATGCGCTTGCATTCGCGTCGGCCCTCGTGCTTGCGGGATGCGGTGGCGGTGATGCGGCCGGGCTGGCCGCCCCAGCCGACGCCGCGCGAGCAACCACCCAGGCGACGGCAAGCGCCGCCGCGAGTCTGGCCGCCGCGTTGCCCGATGTCGCCACCACCAGCATCGATGCCGCGCGCCTCGCCCAGCAGGGCAGCTTCGGCCCGACCGAGCCGCTGATCGACCGCATCGCCAAGGTCGGCCCGCGCAAGTGGATCGCGCTCCAGATGGAGGCCACGCCCAGCGAGTATCCGGCGCTCGGCAACGTCGACATCGACCGCTGGACCAGCAAGACGAAATCGTGGTGCCAGGGCAATTTCACGGCCGGCACGCCGGCCTCCAACTACTGCTGGCGCGACTACTACAGCTCCACCCCGGTCGCCTGGCACTTCTACCGCCAGGCGGTCTCGGGCGAGGATCAGCTGCGCCAGCGCGTGGCCTTCGCGCTGTCGCAATGGATCGTCGCGAGCGACGTGGACGCGACCGGCACCTACGGCCTGCGCGACTGGGCGCAGATGTTCCGCGACAACGCCTTCGGCAACTACCGCGACCTGCTGCGCGCGGTGGTGCTCAGCCCGGTCATGGGCGTGTTCCTCAACAACGTCAACAACAGCAAGACCGACCCGAACGAGAACTTCGCGCGCGAGCTGCTGCAACTGTTCAGCATCGGCACCTGCGCGCTGAACCATGACGGCACGCTCAAGGGCGGCAGCTGCCAGCCGACCTACGACAACGCCACCGTGCGCGAGTACGCCTACGCGCTCACGGGCTGGACCTTTCCGGCGGGCGGCGTCTCGGCCTGGTGCGGCACGAAGTGCAATGGGTGGCAGAACCCGCGCTGGCTCAAGGGCAGCATGGTGGCGGTACCGGCCCAGCACGACCAGAACGTGCGCAAGCTGCTGTCGGGCGTGACGCTGGCGGCCTCGCGCACGCCGGGCTGGGCGCTGTCGCGGGTGCTTGACTCGATCATGGCGCACGACAACGTCGCGCCCTTCGTGGCGACGCGGCTCATCCAGCATCTCGTCACCGGCAATCCCTCGCCCGCCTACGTGAGCGACGTGGCCACGGCCTTCGAGACCGGCAGCCATGCCGGCTTCGGCAGCGGCAAGCGCGGCGACCTCGCGGCCACGGTCGCGGCGGTGCTGCTGCATGACGAGGCGCGCACCGCCAGCCACATCCGCGACCTCGGCTACGGACGGCTGCGCGAGCCGGCCCAGGTCTGGACCGGCCTCATGCGCGCGCTCGACGCGACCACTGACGGCGCGTGGTTCGGCTGGTCCTTCGGCGGCGATCTGGGGCAGACGGTGTTCAGCGCGCCGTCGGTATTCGGTCACTACCCGCCCGACTACCTCCCGGCGGGCGCCGGCGTGGTCGCGCCCGCCTTCGCGCTGGAGGACGAGAACACCACCTTCAAGCGGCTCGGCCTCTACAACTACGTCAACTTCACCGGCACCGATCCGGTCATGGCGGCGGACGCGACCGTGGCCGGCTCGACCGGCACTGCCATCAGTCATGCGCGCTACCTCGGCTCGGCCGGCAATCCGTCGGCCTTGGTCAGCCGGCTCGACCTGCTGCTCACGAGCCGCCAGCTCAGCGCGGCGCAGCGGCAGTCGATCGTCGATGCCGTGTCCGCCATCACCGAGAGCACCCACGGCAGTAACTGGAAGCTGTGGCGGGTGCGGGTGGCGATGTTCCTGGTCATGGCGTCGCCGCAGTACGCCGTCATTCGCTGAAGGAGCACCCCGATGGATCGAAGAGGTTTCCTGCGCTCCGGCGCGGCGGCACTGGCCGCGCATGGCGCCGACGCGGCCCGGCTCGCGGCACTGGGCGGCGGCATGCTCGCGCTGCCCGCGGCCGAGGCCGCCGGCGGCTATCGCGCGCTGGTGGCGGTCATGCTCTACGGCGGCAACGACGGTCTGAACACCATCGTCCCGCTCGACTCGCGCTACACCGCCTACCAGGGCGTGCGCGGCTCGCTGGCCCTGCTCAACACCGCCGACAGCGCGCGCCGGCGCGGCCCGATCGTGCGTCTGGGCGATGGCGGCTGGGGCCTGCATCCGAGGCTGGAGGCGCTCAAGCCCTGGTACGACACCGACCAGCTCGCCTTCCTGCACAACGTCGGCCCGCTCGCGCGCCCGACCACGCGCGCCGACTACGCGGCCTGGCGCTCGCTGGCCGATCCCGAGCGTCTGCCCGAGGCACTGTTCAGCCACAGCGACCAGCAGAAGCTCTGGCAGAACGGCGTCGCGCGCACCGAGGGTTCGTCGATCCGCGCTACCGGCTGGGGCGGCCGCGCGGCCGAGCGCATCACGGCCAGCAGCTTCTCCTTCGCGGGCAACTCGCGCTTCGGCGCCGGCGCGAGCGGCAACGCGCTCAACCTGCCGGGGCCGGGCGCCAACCTGCGCGGCACGCTCAGCGCCTGGGCGCCGACCTCGACCTGGACGCCGACCCGGCGCATCAGCGACGCGCTGGTCGGCATGAACGCAGCGCCAAGCAGCGACCCGCTGTTCACCACGCTGGCGCGGCTGCGTACCGGGGCCTTCGCGGCGGTCGATCGGCTCGGCGACATCCTGCTCGCCACGCCGTCGAGGGCCGTGTCGGCCTATGCGGCGATCGATGCCGCCTTCACCGCCAGCTACCGGACGGCGGAGGCGGCCACGGCCACCGCCTATTCGTATTCGCTCGGGCGTCAGCTCTACCAGGTGGCGAAGATGATCGCCTCGCGCGCGACCGTGGGCGGCGGGCGCCACATCTACTTCGTGCAGATGGGCGGCTTCGATACGCACGGCGACCAGCTTTCCGCGCATGCCGAACTGCTCTCCGAGCTTGGCATCGCCCTGGCGGCCTTCATGAAGTCGATGAAGACGCTGGCGCTGCACAAGTCGGTCACCGCCTTCACGCTGTCGGACTTCGGCCGCACCTTCAAGCCCAACAGCTCGGGCGGCACCGACCATGCCTGGGGCAACAGCCAGCTCATCCTCGGCGGCGCCGCGAACGGCGGCGCCCACTACGGCAGCTTTCCAGAGCTGGCGCTGGGCGGCGCGAACGATGTCGGCATCAACACCTGGGAGTACCAGGGCCGCTGGATTCCGACCACCTCGGTCGATCAGTACGGCGCGACCCTGCTGCGCTGGCTCGGCGCCGGCGAGGCCGACCTCGCGGCGGTGTTCCCGAACCTGTCGCGCTTCGCCACCGCCGATCTCGGCTTCATGAGCGCCTGAGGCCGTTCAGCCCGCCGCGCGCTTTGCCCGTTCCGCCAGGAACTCGCCGAGGATGCGCGCGGTGTGCGAGCGCCCCGGCGCCGCCACGAGCGCGGCCGGCGGCCCTTCGGCCACCACCTCGCCGCCGCGCGTGCCGCCCTCGGGGCCGAGATCGACCAGCCAGTCGGCCTCGGCGATGAGGTCGAGGTCATGCTCGATCACCACCACCGTGTTGCCGCCGTCCACGAGCCGGTGCAGCACATGGATGAGCTTTTCCACGTCGCTCATGTGCAGGCCCACCGTCGGCTCGTCGAGCACGTAGAGCGTGCGCGGCGCGCGCTGGCCCCGGCGCGTGATGTCGTCGCGCACCTTGGCCAGTTCGGTCACGAGCTTGATGCGCTGCGCCTCGCCGCCCGACAGCGTCGGGCTCGGCTGGCCGAGCGTGAGATAGCCGAGGCCGACGTCCTGCATGAGCTTGAGCGCATGCAGCAGCTTGGGATGGTTCTCGAAGTAGCCGATGGCGTCGTCGATATTCATCGCGAGCACGTCGCCGATCGACTTCCCGCGCAGCTTCACCTCCAGCGTCGCGCGGTTGAAGCGCGCGCCGCCGCAGGCTTCGCACACCGTCTTCACGTCGGGCAGGAAGCTCATCTCGACCGTGGTCACGCCCTGGCCTTCGCAGGTTTCGCAGCGGCCGCCCGAGGTGTTGAAGCTGAAACGCGACGGCGTGTAGCCGCGCAGCCGCGCGTCCTGGCTGTCGGCAAAGAGCTTGCGGATCTCGTCCCAGATGCCGACGTAGGTGGCCGGGCAGGAGCGCGGCGTCTTGCCGATCGGCGTCTGGTCCACCTCCAGCACGCGGTCGATGAGGTCGAGGCCGGCCAGCGTGCCGCCGCCGCGTGCAAGCGTTTGCGGCGGCGTCGGCTCCTTGGGCGGCACGCCGTTGCGCGCGACCACCACGCGATGCGCGTTGTCGTGCAGCACCTCGCGCGCGAGCGTCGATTTGCCCGAGCCGCTCACGCCCGTCACCACGGTCAGGCGGCCGAGCGGGAAATCGGCATCGACGCCGCGCAGGTTGTGCAGCGCCGCGCCGCGCAATTGCAGGCGCGGCGTGTCAGCCTCGACCGGGCGCAGCTCGTGCAGCGGATGCTGGAGCGGGTGATGCAGGAAGCGGCCGGTGATGGAGGTGGCCGGGTCGAGTTCGTCGGCCGAGCCCTGGCCGACGATGCTGCCGCCGCGCACGCCGGCGCCGGGGCCGATGTCGATCACATGGTCGGCGCGGCGGATCGTGTCTTCATCGTGCTCGACCACGACCAGCGTGTTGCCGTTGGCGCGCAGCTTGTCGAGCACGTCGAGCAGCATGCGGTTGTCGCGCGGATGCAGGCCGATGGTCGGCTCGTCGAGGATGTAGCAGACGCCTTGCAGGCTGGACCCGAGCTGGGCCGCGAGCCGGATGCGCTGGGCCTCGCCGCCCGACAGCGTGGGCGCGGCGCGGTCGAGCGCGAGGTAGTCGAGACCGACTTCGGCGAGGAAGCTCAGCCGCGCGCGGATCTCGGTGATGACGTCGCGCGCGATCGCGCCTTCGCGGCCGTCAAGCTGGAGGCCATCGACGAAGCCGGCGCAATCGAGCACCGATTGCGCGCTCACCTCGGCGATCGAGCGGTCGCGGAAGCGCACCGCGAGCGCGACCGGATTGAGCCGCGCGCCGTGGCAGGCGGGGCAGGGCTCCTCGATCTCGCCGGCGGAACGCGCGGCGTCGGCGGCGGCGTCGGCCGCGTCCTCGGCGGCGTCGCGCCAGCTCGCGTCGCCCTGGGCGCTCTGGTTGCGCTCGCGCTCGTCGGGCGGCGTGAAGCCGCGCAGCCTGAGGCCGGTGCCGTAGCAATGGCGGCACCAGCCGTGGCTGGAGTTGTAGCTGAACAGGCGCGGGTCGAGATCGGCATAGCTCTGGCCGCAGCAGGGGCAGGCGCGCTTGGTCGAGAACATCGTGCTCGCGAGGCTGGCCGCGCCGCCGGTCGGGTCGCTTGCAAAGGTTTGCGCCAGTGAGTCGAGGCCGCTCAGCACCACGACGAAGCCTTTGCCGAGGTCGATCGCGGTCGTGAGCGCCTCCCGCACGCGGGCCTCGTTCTCGGGCGCGATTTCCACGTCGGCGACGGGCAGCTCGATGTTGTGTTCCTTGAAGCGGTCGATGCGCGGGAACTTGTCCGTCGGCAGGAACTGGCCGTCCACGCGCAGATGGGTGTAGCCCTTGCCGGCGGCCCATTTGGCGAGGTCGGTGTACACGCCCTTGCGGCCGATCACGAGCGGCGCGAGCAGGCCGACGCGCTGGCCGCGCCAGTCGCGCATCAGGCGCGCGGCGATGGTGTCGAAGCTCTGGGCCTCGACCGGCACGTTGCAGGTGATGCAGTACTGGGTGCCGAGCTTGACGTAGAGCAGGCGCAGGAAGTGATAGATCTCGGTGAGCGTGGCGACCGTGCTCTTGCGCCCGCCGCGCGAGGTGCGCTGCTCGATCGCGACCGTGGGCGGAATGCCGTGGATCGCGTCCACCTCCGGCTTGCCCTGGGGCTGGACGATGGAGCGCGCATAGGCGTTGAGCGATTCGAGATAGCGGCGCTGGCCCTCGGCGAACAGGATGTCGAAGGCGAGCGTGCTCTTGCCCGAGCCCGACGGCCCGGTGATGACGGTGAAGGCGTCGCGCGGAATCTCGACGTCGAGGTTCTTGAGGTTGTGCTCGCGCGCGTGGTGGATGCGGATGCTGCTGGGCGGCTGCGCGCGGTGGTGCGGATCGTTGGCGACCGGCGCGCCGCCCTCGATGGCGACGCTGCCTTCGCGGGTGACGAGATAGCCGGCGCGGGGTTCGGCGGCGCGGAGGAGGGCGCTGTCGTTGGCCGAGGACGGCGTCGATGCGTCGGGCTTGCCATCGCTTGCAAGCGCTTGCGCGGTGGCGCGGCCGACTGCCGGGCGTACCGGTTCGATTCCGGTCCCGGGCACCGCACCGCCCGGCACCGCCAGCGCCCGCTCGTACTCCGCGAGCGCGCGCCCCGTCCAGGTATCGGTCGCCGCGACCTGCGCTGGCGTGCCTTCGGCCACGATGCTGCCGCCTGCGTCGCCGCCTTCCGGGCCGAGGTCGATGATCCAGTCGGCCGCGCGGATCAAGTCGAGGTTGTGCTCGATCACCACCAGCGTGTGGCCGGCCGCGAGCAGCTTCTCGAAGGCGCGCAGCAGCACCGCTACATCCTCGAAATGCAGGCCCGTCGTCGGCTCGTCGAACAGGAAGAGCTTCTTCTTCGTCGCCAGTTTGCGGACCTTGGCGTCCTTGGCATGCGCGGCCGCGAGATGGCCGGCGAGCTTGAGCCGCTGCGCCTCGCCGCCCGACAGCGTGGGCACCGGCTGGCCGAGCTTGAGGTAGTCGAGGCCCACGTCCACCAGCGACGACAGGCCGAGCTTGACCGCCATCTCCTCGTGGAAGAAGTGCAGCGCCTCGTTGACGGTCATGTCGAGCACCTGGTCGATGCTCGCCTCGCGGTAGAGACCGTCGATGTCGGTGCTGCCGACCTTCACCTCCAGCGTCTCGGGCCGGTAGCGCTTGCCGTCGCATTCGGGGCAGCGCAGATACACGTCGCTCAGGAACTGCATCTCCACATGCTCGAAGCCGGTGCCGCCGCACACCGGGCAGCGGCCGTCGCCGGCGTTGAAGCTGAAGGTGCCGGCGGTGTAGCCGCGCTTGCGCGCCTCGGGCGAGCGCGCGAACACGTCGCGGATCGCGTCGAAGGCGCCGACGTAGCTCGCCGGATTGGAGCGTGCGGTGCGGCCGATCGCGGTCTGGTCGACCATCACCGCGTCGGCGATGAAGTCGGCGCCCGCGAGCGCGTCGAACTCGCCGCCACGCTCGACCGGCCGGCCGAAATGCTTGTCGAGCGCGCCCATCAGCACGTCGGTGATGAGCGTGGACTTGCCCGAGCCGCTCACGCCCGTGACGGCGATGAGCCGGCCGAGCGGCAGGCGCAGGTTCACGTCGCGCAGGTTGTGCTCGCGCGCGCCGCTCAGCGTCAGCCATTGCGTGGCCGCGTCGGGCGCGAGCGCCGCGCGGTCGAGCCGGATGCGCTTGCGGCCGGCGAGCCAGTCGCCGGTGAGCGAGCGGCCGATCGGCGTCATGCCGTCGCGCGCGGGCGCGCCGGACACGTCGGCGGCGCGGGCGGTGTCGGGCGCCGTCGTGGCGCTCTCAAGCTCGCGCGCCTCCTCCGGCGTGCCGCGAAACACGATCGCCCCGCCGCGCTCGCCCGGCCCGGGGCCGATCTCCAGCAGCTCGTCGGCGGCCAGCATCACCTGCGGATCATGCTCGACCACCACCAGCGAATTGCCCGCGTCGCGCAGCCGGCGCATCACCGCGATCACGCGGTCCATGTCGCGCGGATGCAGGCCGATGCTCGGCTCGTCCAGCACGAACAGCGTGCCCACGAGCGAGGTGCCGAGCGCGGTCGTGAGGTTGATGCGCTGAACCTCGCCGCCCGACAGCGTGCGGCTCTGGCGGTCGAGCGTCAGATAGCCGAGCCCCACCTCCGACAGAAAGCGGGAGCGGCTGCGCAGCTCGCCCATCAGCAGCTCGGCGGCCTGGGCCGTGAGATGCGACAGGTCGAGCGATTCGACGAAGTCGCGCAGCCGGTCCACCGCCACGTTCATGAGGTCATGGATCGTCAGGCCGGGCAGGGCGTCGAGCTGCTCGCGCGACCAGTCGCTGCCCGGCGGCAGGAAGCGCGCCCGGCCCGCGAGCGCCGCGTCGGCCGCCTCGCGTCCGCCCACGCGCCACAGCAGCGCATCGGGCTTGAGCCGCGAGCCCTTGCAGACCTCGCATTGCGTGTAGCTGCGGTACTTCGACAGCAGCACGCGGATGTGCATCTTGTAGGCCTTGCTTTCCAGCCAGGCGAAGAAGCGCCGCACGCCGTACCACACGCCCGGAAAGCTCTTGTCCCAGCTGATCCACTCCGGTTCGCCTTCGAGCACCCAGTGGCGGTCGCGCTCGCTCATGTCGCGCCAGGGCGTGTCGATGGCGATGCCGCGTCGCACGGCGTAGCCGATGAGTTCTTCCTGCGCCTCCTTGAAGCTCTCGGTCTGCCAGGGCTTGACCGCGCCTTCGCGCAGGCTCTTGCGCTCGTCGGGGATGACCAGGCCGAAGTCCACGCCGATCACCCGGCCGAAGCCGCGGCAGGCCTCGCAGGCGCCGAGCGGCGAGTTGAAGCTGAAGCCGGCCGGCGTCGGCTCCTTGTAGTCGATGCCGCAATTGGCGCAATGGAAGCCGGTGCTGAAGCGCTCGACGCGCTCGCCGCCGTCGGCGTCGATGAAGCGCAGCGCGCAATGGCCCTGGCCGGCGGCGAAGGCGGCCTCGATCGCCTCGCTGGCGCGCGTGAGGTCGAGGCTCGCGCCCCGGAAGCGGTCCTGCACGACGATGAGGCGCTGCGGCGGCACGTCGGATGCGACCTTGGCCTTGGCGCGCGCGGTCTTCGCGGCGGGCTTGGCGCCGGCGGCCTTGGCGGGCTTCTTCTTGCCGGCGGGCGCTTCGTCGATGACCGGCGCCGGCAGCGGCGGCTCGGCTGTGCCCGGCGCCGGCTCATGGATGCGCGTATAGCCCTGGGCTTCGAGAAAGGCCCGCACCTCGTCGGCGCTGAAATTGCCCGGCACCAGCGCGTCGAAGGTGACGAGCACGCGAGCGTCCGGCGCGGCGGCCGCCTGCGTCTGGAGCGCGGCGAGCACGCTTTCGGGGCCGTCGCGGCGCACCGGGCGGGCGCAGCAGCGGCAGAACAGCGTCGCGGCGCGCGCGAACAGCAGCTTCAGGTGGTCATTCAGCTCGGTCATCGTGCCGACCGTCGAGCGCGAGTTGCGCACCGGATTGGTCTGGTCGATGGCGATCGCGGGCGGCACGCCGTCGATGCGATCGACCTGCGGCCGGTCCTGGCGGTCGAGAAACTGGCGCGCATAGGCGCTGAAGGTCTCGACGTAGCGGCGCTGGCCCTCGGCATACAGCGTGTCGAACACCAGCGAGCTCTTGCCCGAGCCGCTCACGCCGGTCACGACCAGCAGTTCGCCGGTCGGGATGTCGAGGCTCAGGTTGCGCAGGTTGTTCTGGCGCGCTCCGCGGATGCGGATGGCGTTGCCGAGGTAGGCGCCTTGGTCGGCGTCGGAAGCGGGGCGATTCGGGGCTTGATCCATGGGCGCGAGGATAGACCGGTGGCGCGGGCGGCCGTTCCGGCGTGGTCGGCCGTGCTGCCGCATGGGGAAATTCGCCGGTGCGGGCCTTGCCTGCAGTCGCCCAAGGCGGCGCGCATCGCCCTCCACCTGCCGCAGGCGCTGCTCACCGCCGACCGTCCCGCCGCCGGGCGCCCAGCGCCCGGCACTCAATCCGCGTCCACCGTCTCCGTCAGCGTTTGCGCCGCGTACAGCCCCTTGAGCGCATCCAGCAGCGCGCCGCCGAGGCCACCGCCGGCCGCGAGCGGATCGGGCTGCCATTGGCTCGCGTCGGGCTGGACCGCCGCCGGCCGGATCGGCGTCGACAGCAGCGCGGGCGTGCCGCGCCGGTCGAGCGCGACGATGGCGCGCACCAGCTCGGCCGCGTCGCCGGGCAGCTGGCCGACCGTGATGCCGAGCCGATCGGCCATGAGCCGGCGCCGGAAGTTGGCCACATCCACCGGCCGGCCATCGGCCACGCGCTCGTCGAACACCGCCGCCATCAGCGACGAATCCCAGGCCAGCCCGCGCCGCCACGGATGCGTGCTGCCGGTGAAGGCGACCACGTCGTCCACCACCACCGTCGTGCTCGCGAAGCGCAGGCCGCGCCCGACCGCCGTCGCCGGCATGAACACCGCCACCCGCCCCGGCGCGGCCGCGCGCAGCTGGGCCAGCGCGCGCGCCAGACCGTCGTCGCGCAGCGCCTGCAACGCGCGCGGCGTGCCGGGCAGCAGCAGTTGCGGCACGCAGATCGCCAGCCGCAGCCGGGGCCGGGCCTGGAGCCGCGCCGCGAGCCGGCCCGTGAAGTCGAGCGGGCCGCCCGGCTCGGTCACCGCGTGGGTGTCGAGCGCGGGCGTCTCGAGGTAGATGAAGTCCTGGGCCCGGTCGATGGCGGCGAGCATCGCCACCGCGCCCTCGCGCGCGCCGTCGAGCGCCGCCGCGAAGCGACGGTCGAGCGCGCGCACGATCTCGTTCAGCACCGGCTGGGCCTGGTTCTTGAGCCAGGTGCCGAAACTGGCCGGCAGCATCGGCAGGCCGGTGAAGGTGGCGTTGAGCCAGTTCTCCAGCGCGCTCACCTGGCCCGCGATCGGAAAGGCGGCAGTGTTGGACAGCAGCGCCGACAGCCCCGGCTCGCCGGTCACGCCGGGCGCGATCGTGCGCAGCACCGCCACCACCGGGCCGGCGCCCGCGCCCTCGGCCACGACCGGCGAGGGCTGGCTCGCCACATCCCAGGCCAGCGCCGGCTCGCCGAGCAGCAGCGCGTCGCGCGCGGTGCCGGTCAGGCCCGAGAACTCGGTGGTGACGAGGCCGGCGGTACGGTCGCGCAGGCATTCGTCGAGCGCGAGCGCCGGCGGGCCGCTCAGGCTGGCGCCGGTGCCGTGCACCTCGACCGAGGCCGGCGCGCCGGCCATGCCGAGGTCGAAGCCGGCGGTCGGCGACATGGCCCAGGGCATGGCCGGCGCGCTGCCGAGCACGGCCAGCGGGCCGCCCGCCGCGCCGGGCGCCGAGGCGCCGATGTCGAGCCGCTCGACGAACTTGCCGCCCACGCCGTCGGGCAGCGCGCCGCGTTCCAGCCGGTGGATGCGCTGGGCGCTGGTGGCCATCACGTCGAGCCGGCCGAGTTCCGCATTGGCCGGCAGGCCCGGCGTGCCGGCCGGGCGCGGGCGGCCGGCGGCGTCGAGCCGGTCGGGCGTGCGCGGCCAGGCCGGCTCGCACAGGCTCACCGCGTCGGTCGGCAGCACGGTCGCGCCCAGGGTGTTGAGCGACCAGGCCAGCCTCGGGATCGCGGCCGGCGCCACCAGCGCGGCATGGCCGTCGGCCTGTTCCACGATCAGATGGCCGCCGGCCGGCAGCACGCCGAGCGGCGGCAGCGCGGGCGGCTGCGGCCAGCCGAGCTGGGACTGGCCGGTCTCGCACACATGCCAGGCGTCGCTCGCGCCGGGCAGGCCGCGTGGCGCGCCGGCCAGCGGCGCCGGGCGGTTGAAGCGCAGATCGGCCAGCTCGACGGCGCCGGCCCGGGTGGCGCCGGGCGGCAGCATCAGCAGGTCGAAGCCGAGCGGCGCGGCCGTCACCATCTGGCCCGGCGGCAGCGGCAGCACCAGCCGCGCGATGCCGTCGGCGCCGACTCGGCCGGCACCGCCCGCGAGCCGGCGCCGGTGGCCGTCGTCGCCGAGCGTGGTGGGCCAGGCGCGTAGCCACAGGCCGACAAAGCCGGCGCCGTTGCCGGTGCCGGTGAAGTTCACCTCCAGCAGCGCGAGCTGGTCGGCCGGGCTGGCGCCGCCGCCGAGCAGGGCGCGCACGCGGTACTGGTTGGCGCCCGGCGCGGCGGCGCCGGCATCGGTCAGCGCCGTCGGCAGGGTCGGGAAGGGGCCGACGCCGAAGGCCGGCGGCGCGCCCCAGGACGCATCGGCCATGCCGAGCACGAAGCGGCGCGGCGTCGCGCCCGGCAGGCCGAGCATGAGCGCGGCAGTCTGGCCGGCGTTGGGCACCAGCACCGGCGCGGCATTGGCCGTGCGCGCGACGGTGATGCGCGTGCTCGGCCGGTTCTGATGGGTTTCGCGGCGCAGCGTGGCGGTACGCATCGCCTCGGGCGTGCTGTTCCAGAGCGAGCAGTCCTGGCGGCCAAGGCCGGTGAGCAGCCGCTCTTCATCGGTGACGGCGACCCGCGCGAAATCACGCGCGAAGGGCTGCTGGCCGGCGCCGAACAGCACGAGCGGCGCGGCGCCGACGGCCGCGTAGGCGAGGCCGGGCAGCACGGCGATGCGCGGGCGCGGCGCGTCGTCGGGCGCGGGGTTCTCGGGTACCGGGCCGGCGGCAGGCGCGGCCGTGAAGGACAGCCCGACGGGCTGGCCGCCGGTCTCGACCAGCAGCCGGTCGGTCGGCGCGGCGAAGGGCGCGGCGGCGCCGACGCGCAGCCGCGCATTGGCCGGATCGGGCGTGAGGAAGGGCGGGCCGAGCGGGCCTTCATGCGCATCGACCAGATGCACGCTCAGCCCGGCCTGCACCGGCACCACCTCCGGCTGGCCGCTCGTGGCCGGGTAGTCGGCCGGCGTGGCGTTGGCGGGCAGCAGCTGGAGCGGTCCGCCGCCGGCCGGCGCGCCCACGCCCGTGACGAGCAGCCAGCTGAACCAGGCCGCGACCGCGCCCGGCTCGATCGGCCGGCCGCGCTTGTCGAAGCACCAGAGCGTCTGCGCGGCGGCGGTCTCGATGTTGCGCAGGATGCGGTCGCGCGCGGCGTTGTTGCCGTCGCTCCGGCGCAGCCAGTGCGCCGGCAGCGGCATGTTGGCCAGCGTGCCGGCCGTCACCGTCAGGCCGATCGAACGCAGCCTGTCGGCATTGGTCGGGCCGGGCAGGCCGATGTTGCCGGCCGGGTCGGTGAACAGCGTCAGCGCCGCGCCGGCGGTCCAGATGCCGGCCGGATTGGCGCCGGCCGGCGCGTCGAGCGCGAGCGCGAAGCAGCGCGGCGTCGCCCGCGTCGGGCCGGTGATGGCGCCGGCCGCGCCGGCGAGCGGCGGCAGCAGCGCGAGCAGCGCCTCCAGCCGCGCCTCGACCTCGGGCAGCAGGCGGAACAGCGCGACCAGGCAATGGCGGTCGAAGGGCGAGTTGCCTTCGCTGTCCTCCAGGTCGCGCAGCGGCGCCGGCAGCCGGCCCGGCGCGCAGACGAACAGGCTGAGCGTGCCGCTGGCCGGCGGATGCCATTCGACATTCGCGGCGCCGGCCGGCATTTGCAGGGGCAGGCCGAGCCGGTCGGCCGGCTTGGGCTGGGGCAGCACGAGGTTGACGCCGGGAAACCAGGGCGCGAGCGCCGGAGCGCCGGCTCCGAGCGGAGCGATGGGCGAATCGAGAGTGGGCATGGCGGACCTCAGGCGTTGGCGGAAATGCGGACGGGATCGCTGCGGCGACCGAGCGGATCGACGATGACGACCGCGTAGCCGGTGGCGTCGGCAGGCAGGCCGGTGGCGTGCTCGGCCGACCAGACGCCACTCGCGGCATCGAGGCGCCAGTCGAGCGCGAGCGGTTCGGCGGCGGCGCCGGCGCGGTCGAGCACGGTGTCGAAGCGATGGGCGCCGAAGCTGTTGGGCAGCAGGCTCGCGGCCTGCGGATGCAGCAGCGTCAGGTGGCAGCCGCTGCCGGGCAGCAGGTCGAGCTGGGTCTGGGTCGGCGCGAGCGGCCGGTCGGCCGGCTCGGTGCCGAGCACCACGGGTGCGCCTGGCTCGCTCCAGTCGCCGACCGGCGGCGTGAAGCTGCCGAAGCCGTCCAGCTGCACCGCCTCGTAGCTGCCGGGCGGCGGGCCGGCCTGCAGCTCGACCACGAAGCGGTAGCGGCGCCAAGGCTTGAGGCCGCCCGGCAGCGCGATGTCGAAGCTCGCGGCATCGCCGTCGGCGCCGGCCGCGATCTGCGCCGTGCCCTGGGCCACGATGGCCATGCGGCGCGGCTCGGCGGTGGGCGTGCTGCTCATGCGCAGCCGCCAGCCGGCGACCGCCACCGTGCCCGGCGGCACGCGCACGCGCAGCCGGCGCTGGCCGGCGTCGTCGCGCGCCAGGCTCACGAGCGGCCGGGCCGGCGCGCCGAAGTTCGTCACCGCGAACTTGAGCAGCGGCGTGCTGCCGATCGGCGCCAGCGCCCCGCTCGCGCCCTCGGCCACGACGCGGAACACCATCAACGCGCGCAGCGAACCCGACACGCGCTGCTCGAAGCGCACGACGCCGTCCACCGGCTCCAGCGGCGCGGGCGTGAGCGATTCCAGAAAGTCCCAGCCGAGCAGGTCAGCCACGCTGTCGAGCGCGTTGGCTCGGTCGGACAGCGGGCGCGGCCGGGGCGGCAGGCCGCTGCCGGCCGGCGCGGGCAGGTCGGCCATCGCGGCGAGCGCGGTGGCGGCGCGGCTGTCGCCTTGCGCGGCGAGGCGGCGCAGCCCGGCCACCAGCACCGGCTCGCTCGCGCCGAACACGCGGTAGCGCCGGCCGGCCTGCGCCTTGAAGCCGAAGGCGATGCGCGCCTTGCCGTCGGCATCGGGCCGGGGCGTGAACAGCAGCCTGGCCGGCAGATCGGGCGAGGCCTCGGGGCGCGGGTCGACGAGGCCGCGCCGGCACGGCGGCGAATCGCTGGCCGAGGGCTGGTTCTGCTCGTCGAGCCAGCGCGCCACATAGCTCACGCTCGAACTGCCGCCCGGCGGCAGCGCCGGGCCGTCGCGCAGCACGACGACGAGCGGCTGCGACGGCGGCGGCGCCTCGCCCTGCGCGGGCGCGGCCGGCTGGCGCACATAGGCGGGCGCGCCGGCCGGCGCGAGCCGCACGGTGGTGAGGTCGAACAGCAGGGTCTGGGCCGGCTGGCCGTCGAACTGCTCGGTCAGGCTCAGCGTCTTGAGGCGGCGCGCGCCGGGCGGCAGGTCGTCGTCGGCGGGCAGCGGGATCTCGACGCGCAGCCGCGCCGCGAGCGGGCCGGTCTGGCCGATCAGCGTGTCGGGATCGACCGGCAGCACATGCAGCTCGATCGCGGCCTGGGGCGGACGCGGGCGCGCGGGCGCGATGGCGGTGGTCTTGCCCCAGCCCGACCAGCGGCCGAACCAGTCGCCCTGGGCCAGGCGCCAGGTGGTCGAGTCGGGTGCGGCGGCGCTGTCCTGGAAGCGGCCGATGTCGGGCGTGACGGCCTCGGGCGGACGCTGGACGACGATGGCGCGCGCCTGTCCGCCTTCGCCGGCCGGCGCGCAGGGGTTGAGCAGGCGGTGCTTGCCGTTCTTGTCGGTGGCGGCGAAGGCGGCGAGCGCGCCGGGCACGAAGCCGGCGGCCTGCAGCCGCACCGAGCGCGTGGGCGTGTCGATGCCGGTCGGCATCCAGGCGCGGTGCTCGGCCAGCGTGAACACCGGCGCGCCGGGCGCGGCCGAGGGCTGGCCGCTCAGCGCGTAGCACTCGGCATGCATGTCGAAATAGGCCTGTTCGCGCTTGGGTAGGCAGGCCTGCTGCACCAGCTCGGGAAAGGCGGCGGCCGCCGCCGCGAGGCTGGCGCGCCGGCCCTGGCCAAGCGTGGCCCAGAGCATCTGCTCGCCTTCGTTGGCGGGCGTGGGCCAAGTCCAGAGGCCGCGCACCACGTAGCGCAGCAGCGTGCCGGCGGGCAGGGCGGCGCCTTCGACATCGACGTCGCCGAAGCCGAGCCAGCGGCCGATGTCGGGTTCGAGCGCGGTGGTGAGCGCGAAGCGTTCGAGCGGCAGCGAGAGCCTGCGCGGCAGCTCGGCGCTGTGGCCGGCCATCTCCTGCGTGAGCGGGATCTGGCTCACGGCCTTGCCGGCGTTGTGATTGCCGAGCAGCTCGGCGAGCCAGCCGGCCAGCGTCTTGCGCGCGGCGGCGCTGCGGGCCCAGGCGGCGGCCGGCGTGCTGGCGGGTGCGGCGGCCGGACCGCTGGCGGTGGGCGCGAGATGCAGCGGCAGGCGGGTCGGCGCGCCGTTGCGCAGCCGGGCCTCGGCATCGGCCAGCGCGGTGGGCAGCGGCTGGTAGCGGTCGCTCGGCTGCACCGGCAGGCTCCACCAGCGCCAGGGCGGCTGGCGGCGCGGATCGGGCAGCTCGGGCAGGCGCGACTTCTGCACCCAGCGCAGGCCGATGACGGTGCCGCTGCCCGACACGCGCACCTTCTGGATGTCGCGCGCGGCCAGCACCAGCGGCAGCCGGTCGCGGCGCTGGAGCACGCCGATGCCGGCGCCGGTATGGCCGAGGGCTTCGGCCACGAGGCTGCTCGGGCTGCCGGGCTTGGCCGTGCTGGTGGCCACGTCCACCTGCGCCCACACCACCGGGCCGGCCGGGAAATGCGCCGTCACCGGCTTGCCGGGCGTGACGCTGAACGGCGGTTGCAGCGGCTTGCCGTCGCTGTCGAGCCAGGTCACGTCGTTGAGCACGGCCAGGCCGGCGAGCAGCTCGGGCGCGAGCGTGTCGCGCCAGACCGCGAACGGCGCGCAGGGCAGGCCGATCTCGGGCGCGGGCAGCACGCGCAGGTGGATGCCCTTGGGCAGATGGGTGTCGCCGCTGGCGTCCACCGCCTCGGCGTGCATCAGGCTGTCGAGGGCTTCGATGCTGTTCATGGGGTTTCCTCGCAATGCGTGAAGTCGGTCGGGGGCGGGGGCGCTCAGGCTTCTTCGTCGGCGACGAAGCCGGGGCGGTCGGCGATGCCGAAGGACAGCGGCGCGCCGGTCTGGCCGCGCTGGCTGAAGCGCGCCGTCACATGGCCGGCCGGCGCGGTGCCGAGCGCGAAGGGCGCGGCCGGCACGTAGAGCAGCCGGCTGCCGGCGCTGTTGCAGCCGCGCTCGATCAGCGGCGTCTGCTTGCCGTCGGCCTCGATCACGAGGCTGGCGATGTCGAGCCGCGCGGGCGGCGCCGGCTCGTTGAGCGCGCCGGTGGCGAAGCCGGCGCGGCGGATCGGCTCGTCGGCCTCGACCAGCAGGCCGGCGACGCGCCAGGCGGCATGGCCGGCGTCGGGCGCGAGCCAGAGCAGGGTGCAGCGCGCGCCGTCGGCGGCCGGCCAGGGCGCGAGGCCCAGGCTGGCGAGATCGGCCTCGAAGGCGGCATCGCCGCGCGCCGGCTTGGCCGGGGCCGCGAGCGCCTGCGCCACCACCGCGTCCTCGCCCCGGCCGTAGCCGGCGGCGCTGAAGCCGAGCGCGCCGATCAGCCCGGCCGCCGTCGCGTGGCGCGAGGCGCGGAAATGGCTGCGCGCCACCACCACGTTGGCCGGCGCGGCCGGATCGGCGCCGTCGTTGTCGGGCATGGCCTTGAGCACGAGGTCGTACTCGCCGCCGGGGCGCAGGTCGGCCGCCACGTCCAGCCGCGACGAGCCGCGCGTGACCGTGAGCGGATCGAGATTGGCGTCGCGCAGGCAGGGCGCGGCGGCCACCGCCTCGGCGATCTCCAGGTCGGCCGGGAACCAGACGCGGGCGTCGAGCTTCCAGTCGAAGCCGGTCGCGCGGTCGAGCGGATGGCGCGCGCCGGGGTTGACGGGCGGCTTGCCGTCGAGCGCGCCGGCCGGCGGCCGGGTGTCGAGCACCTCGGCGACGAGCTTGCGGCCGTACTTCGCGGCCAGCGCCGGCAGGTGATCGACCATGAACCAGAAGCCGATCTCGTCGCCGATGAAATGCGGCGCGCCGTCGTCGGCCGGCGTGGCGCAGCGCAGGTAGCGGGCGAGGTCGCGCGGATCGAAGCGGCTCTCGTCGACGCCGGCCTGCTCGGGCGCGATCGGGGTCGGCGCGCCGGGCGGCGGCAGTTGCGGCAGCCGCAGGCCGTAGGGCGCGGTGCGGAAGCGGAAGCGGTCGGCGGGGCCGGACTTCCACGCGGCGGCGGCCGGCGGACCGGGCTGGGCCGAGGGCTTGTTTGCGGGCGGCGTCCAGACCTGGGCGCTCCATTCGACGCGGATCTCGTAGGTGCTGTCGGCGTCGAGGTTGACCGCATGGGTCGGCTTGCCGCTGGCGAGCGCCTCGGCGGCTTCGGCCGCCTGCTGCCTGAGGCCGTCGCGCGCGGCCTGCTCGGCGGCCTGGGCGGCGAGGGCGTTGCGCGTGACCGCCTCGATGCCGACCAGCCGGATCTCGCCCCAGGGCCAGGCGCCGACGCCGAGCGCCGACCAGTCGCCGGCCGGCAGCTTGTAGCGCAGCACGCGGCGCGTGCCGCCGTCGGCGCTGGCGATCTCGCTTGCCGCGAGGTCGAGCAGCTTGCCGTCGGCGCCGGTGGCGAACACGCGCGGCACGGCCAGGTCCTGCAGGCCGAGCAGGTCGGGCAGCACGCGGCGGCGCGGCTTGCCCCAGCACACGCGGTAGAGGTCGTAGACGCCCGTCATCACCAGCCGCGCGATGCCCCAGACCTCGATGCGCAGCGTCTGGCGCGTGGCGCCGCTGGCACTGCGGCTGGCGATGATCCTGCCGCCCGCGTCATGGGCGGTGATGGCGACCGTGCCGCTCACCGCGCGCAGGTCGATCTCGACCGAATCCACCCGGGGCATGCCGATGGCGGTGATCGAGCCGGGCAGCTTGCCGGCGACGGCGGTGGCGGCCATGGCGGTGGTGAAGACGTGCACGGCGCGCTCGCCGTTGTCGGCGAAGCCGGTCATGTCGCCGCGATAGATCGTGGCCGACACGCCGGTGAAGTCGCTGAAGCGGTAGTCGCGCGCCGGCATGCCGTCGCAGATGCCGGCATCGGCCAGCGGGCGGCCGTCGCGCTCGCGGGCCACTTCGAGCACCAGCGCGCCGCTGGCGAGCGCCGGCTCGATCTCGAAGCCGACCGGCGCGCTCGCCATGAAGGCGCCGGCCTTGCGCCAGCACGGCAGGCGCCAGCCGGCGGAGCGCGTCTTGCCGTCGAGCACGACCGGCAGCGCGAGCGGCGCGACCTTGGCCGGATGCCAGTCCCAGCCGGCGTCCTTGCCCCAGGCGGCGGCCTGCTGCGGCGTGAGCTGGGCCAGCTTGCCGTAGGCGTCGTAATGGCTCGGGAACAGCGCGTCGGGCGCGGGCTGGGCGCTCGTCATGCCGAGCCAGTACTTGCCGATCGCATGCCAGTCGGCGCCCCAGGCCCAGGCGGCGCCGGCGGCGGGCACGGGCTCGCACATCTGCTCGTAGGCCTTGCCGGGGCTGGACGGCAGGCCGGCGTCGATCACGTCGGGCGTGTACCAGCGCGCCCAGGGCGCGGCGTCCTGGGTCATGAGGGCGAGTTCGCGGCCTTCCTCGTTGCCGGGCGGCGTGACGTCGGGCGATTGCAGCGCCGGGCGATGGCTCGGCAGCCACCATTCGCAGTCGAAAGGGCCGTCCACGAGCGTCCAGCTGCCGGCGTCGTCGGGCTTGGCGGGATCGGCGAGCTTCCACAGCTGCACCGCGTCGAGCCGGTAGGCGGTGCGGCGGCCGGTCGGGCCGCTCCACGGCGTCTGCGGCGCGGCGGGCTCGGTGGCGCGCACGAAATGGGTGGTGGGCAGCGCGGTGGGCGGCGTGTCGCCGGGCTGCTTTGTGGTGCAGTGGTCGGCGATGTAGTGCGCGAAGCGCAGCACCGGCACCGTGTCGGGCCAGACCACGGGCAGGGCGCCGCCGCCGGCGTCGGGCGCGACGCTGGCCATCACGGCCGGGAAGTGGTCGCACAGCTCCAGCCCCGCCACCGGCGATTCGACGCCCGCGTCCGGCGCCGGCGGCTTGCCGACCGTGGTGTCGATGCAGCCGCTGACCTCGAAGAACAGCAGCTGCACCGAGCCGCAGAGATGGCCGCCGACGAAGGTTTCGGTGCCCGACTTGGTCTCGCGCACCATGAATTGCAGCAGCCCGTCCACGCCGACCGAGACGATCACCAGATCGAGCTCGGCCTTGAGCCCGGCCGCGCCCGCGAAGGCCAGCGGCCGCGTGCCGAGCCCCAGCACGATGAAGGCCGAACCCGCGAGCGTGAGCGGCCCGGCCGACCACTTGAGGTCGAAGCCCGCGCCCATGCCGACCGAGAAGCCGTCGAGGTCGATCGGCTTGACCAGGTCCTGCTTGATGAGCGGCGCGCCGAGGCCGTGCAGCCCCTTCTCGTCGAGCATCAGGAAGGCCCAGGCGGTGAAATCGAGCAGGCCGGGCAGCAGCACCGCGCGCACCGGATCGCCGGGGCGGCCCTGGCCGCCGTCGCTGCCGATGCGCAGATACCAGCCCGGATCGGTCTTCTTCGCGCTGTCCTTGGCGAGCGGGAAATAGGCCGAGATCGGCGCCTTGATCGACACCACCTTCGGCAGCACGTACTCGGCGCGCGCGCCGATCACGACCGAATCCGGCTCGACCAGCACCATGCCGAGCACCGAGCCGTTGGCCTTCTTGCCGGCATCGGCCGGGCGCGCCGCGCTTGGATTGGACCTGGGGCTGCGCATGAAGCCGGCGTCGATGCCGAGGCCGACCGACAGCTCGGGAAAGCCCACGGTGAGCGCGCCCTCGGCGTTGAACGAGAAGCCGCCGTCCGCCGCCGTGCCGATGATGCTGCCGAGCCCGAGCGCGAACTGGCCCGGCTTGCGCGCGTACTTGGTTTCGGGCGGCATCGCCCACCAGGCCAGCGCGCGCTCGACCGGATCGTCGGCATGGCCGGCCGCCGCCACGTTGCGCGTGCCGTTGGCCACGAAGCGGCCCGAGAAGCCGTACACGCCCAGGCCCGTGCCGCCGAGCAGCAGCGGCACCGGAAACTTCACGCCCACGTCCACCGCCGCGAAGTCCTGCTGGATCGCGAGCGCGCCGTTGGCCTTGAGCTTGGCCGGGAGGATGTCGAGCGCCACGCCGGCGCGCACCGAGCCGTCGTCGATGCTGACGCTGCCCTGGCCGACGAGTACGTTGGGGATGTTGACCGACACGTTCAGGCCGCGCAGTTCGAGCGTCTGCTCGGGCTCGATGCCGAGCCGCAGCGTCGCGCTCGCGAGCTTGACGACGCCGAGGTCGCGCGCGATGGCGAGGTCGAACTCGATCCACTTCGAGCCGTTGCCCATGCGCGTGTTGGCCACGCTCACGAGGTCGCCGAGCGGCCCCGACAGCGTCCAGGTGCCGGGGTCCACCACCTCGGCCTTCATGCTGTCGAAGGTGAGCGAGAGGCGGTCGTCGCGATAGCGCAGGCCGACGTTACGGAAGCCGAGCCGGATGTCGCCGCGCAGGCCGCCGACCGGCTTGGCGCCGACGTTGACGCGCAGATGGACGGTGTAGTCGAGCGTGGTGCTGACGGCGGGGTCGCCGTTCCATTCGCAGCCGATGGCGATGCGGTCGATCTCGACGTAGCCGGGATTGGCCTGCTGGCCCTGCGGCGCCTTGTTGACGAGGCCGCCGATGCCGGCGCCGATCAGGTACATCGCGGTGGCGGTGACGAACTGGCCGAGCGGGTCCTTGACCACGTCGGTGTCCTTCATCGTCGCCATCGCGGTCGGGCCGAGCGCCATGGCCCAGGCGAGCGCGTCGCTGTTCCAGCCGAGCTTGCCGTCGGGCAGCGACAGCGCGCCGTTCAGGCGGGTGCGGCCGGTGCGGGCGTCATGCAGCCATTGCAGCAGGACCTCCCAGGCCTTGCCGCCGACGGGCTGGGGAATGGTGGTGGTGCCGCCCGGCCCCTGGATGTCGATGGTCTTGGGCTGCCAGCACACGCGCGCCTCGGCCTCGACCGGCAGGTAGTCGGCCGGGGCGACGAGGCTGGGGCTGTCCCAGCGCGCGCGCAGCGCCACGCGGTAGGGCATGGGCGTGGTGGTGCCGGGCAGCGGCGCGTCGACCGGGGCGGGCTTGCCGTCGGCGCCGGGCACGAGCACCAGGGCCGTGAGCGCGTCGGCGCCGCCGGGGGCGGGCGCCGGCGCGGGGGAGGGCGATTGCTGGGCCAGATGGGCATCGACGCAGAGGATGTCGGCGCAGCGGTAGGGCAGGCGGTCACTGTCTTCGCGCGCGGCTTGGGGCGCGCGCGGGCCGGTGGGGCTGTCCTCGACCCACCGGGCGTTCCAGAACGGTCTGGCGGTGTTGGCCGCGTGCTCGATCCGGTCCGGCGGCAGCGCGAGGCGCAGCGTGGATTCGGGCTGGGCCGGATCGCCGGCGAGCAGGAAGCGCGGCGGCAGGTCGGCCACCGGCGCGCCGGCCGGCCAGGCCTCGGACTCGGCGCGCGCATGAATCCGCGCCGGAGGGATGCCGGCGGCGATGAGCAGGCTGCGCGCGCGTTCGGCGCGCTTGCGGCCGAGCTCGCGGTTGCGCAGGAAGTTGCCGTGCAGGTCGTCGAGGTGGGCGAGGTCGTCGGTGCGGCCGACGATGCAGTACACCGATTTCTGCTCGGGATCGATGTTCTTGACCCAGGCGCGCACGGCGCTGATGCCATGGTCGTTGTCGGTGACGGCGCCGCCGAGCAGCGGCTTGGCCTCGGCGGCATGGCGCTCGGGCAGCGCGCCGGCCAGCGTGGCGTCGCTGCCGTCCCAGGGCGCCTTGCTGCCGATGGGGTTGTCGCTGTCCCAGTCGAAGCGCAGTTGCAGGTTGGGCGAGGTGGCGGGCGCGGCCGGTGCCGGCGGCGGCACGACGGCGCCGGCCGACGGATCGGCCGCGAGCCGGATCTCGACCTCGGCGGCGGTGCCGGTCGGCGCGGTGATGCGGCCGTCGAGCGCGTCGAAGCTGGCGGCGGCCGCCATGCCGGCGCGGCTGCCGAGCCGGTGGAAGGGCGCGGCCGGGAAGCCGTCGGCGACGCGGGCCGGAATGGCGGCGGCGGGCGCGCCGGTCCAGGGCGGCGCGAGCACCGACACGCGGGCCTCGGCGCCGCCGGCCACGACCGCATGGCCGATCACGAGGCGGCTGTCGGCCGAGGTTTCGATGCGCACGCGGCGCATCAGGCCGTGGGCGTCGGTCAGCACCAGGTCCTGCGTGTCGCCGTCGTCGTCGAGCATCGGCAGGGTGAAGCTCATGGCCGAGCGGCTCACCACGGCGCCGGTGCCGCCGCCGAGCTGCCAGTCGGGCGCTTCGTCGTTGGGCACGGCGGTCACGTGCTTGAACACGAGGCCGGCCAGTGCCTCGCGCGGGCCGCGCACATGCAGCACGTCGGGCAGCACGCCGCCATTGGCGAGCACGAGGTCGATGCGGCCGGCGAGCGCGCTCGCGTCGCCGGGCTTGGCGACGAACCAGATGCGGCGCTCGGCGACCCAGCTCAGCGGGCCGGGGTCGGCAACGCCGGCGCGGCCGATGCCGAGCCGGTAGCGCAGCGGCTGGCCGCTCGGCAGCTCGAACCACGGCGATTCCTTGCCGCTGCCGCTGCTGCCGTCGGGCAGGCTCCAGCGCACCTCGCGCACCGCGAGCGGCGGATCGTCGTAGCCGGCGATGGTCGCGGCGGGGTCGAAGGGGAATGTCGCGCGCACGAGCAGCCGGCTGTCGGCCGAGCCGAGCGGCAGGTAGCGGTCGGGCGCGTCGTCGCCGAGCTGGGCCGGGCTGATGTCGGTATCGACGCCGGCGAGGTCGCGGGTCTGGAGCGCGACCAGGCCGTCATGCGTCTGGCGGTCGATTTCGCCGAATTCGAGGCTGGCCTCGCCTTGCAGGCCGCCGGGCTGGCCGACGACGAGGTCGCGCACGCCGACCGAGAGGTTGGGCAGCAGCGGCGTGCCGGGCGGGAAGTAGAGCCGCGCCTCGTCGAGCGCGGCGCCGGTCCAGCTCGCGGGCTTGCCGGCGGCGGCGAGTTCGGGCGGCGTGTAGTCGGGCGACAGGTCGAGCGTGAAGTTGTCGAGCGTCATGCCGAAGGCCGTCTGCCCGAAGCAGAAGGTGGGCGGACGCATGTCGAGCCGCAGCACGGCGCCGGTGGGCGCGCCGGGGTTGAACGGATCGGGCACGTCGGCGAGCTGGAGGCCGACCGTGTTCACGCCGTCGAACCACAGCCGCAGCACGCCGCTGGCGATGGCGCGCACCGCCGCCTGGCCGCGCGCCGGCGAGAGATGCAGCGGCTCCGGCCCGCTGCCGCCGAGGCGCGTGGCCGCGACCAGACCCGGCACGTCGACCGCGAGCCGGTCGGCCACGAGATCGAGCGTCCAGGCCGACAGCGCCGGCTCGACCGCGATGCTGGCGGGCGCCGAGGGCGCCGGCACCGGCTGGCGCGCGAGCGCGAGCCGGAACGGCAGGCCGCGCGTGATGCCGGGGATGTCGATGCTCCAGCGGGTGGTGTTGAGCCGGTAGGCGTCGCGCCAGGACTGGAGCACGCCCTCGTACTGGAGGAAGGCGGCGCTGCTGGTGCTGCGCAGGTCGAGCACGGTGAGCGCGCCGAGCCAGTCGAGCACCCGGTCGGACTGGCCGCCGGCCCAGACCGTGGTCTGGGGCAGCAGGTCGAGCAGGCTGATTCCGCGTTGAGCTGTCATGCCCATCTCCTGTGAAGTCGTTGTCAGGGGCGCGGGACGGCGGGGTCCGGCGCGATGGGCGGCAGTCTTCGGCGGTGGCGTATCAGCGCCGTTTCATGGCGCGGGGCGGTTCCGTTTCATTGGTTTCACGGGTTTCGGGTCGGTTGCGCGCGAGCGGACGTTCACCGCGCCGCTCTGGCGGACAGAAATGGCCACGGCGTCGGGTAAAGCCGTCCGGCGCGGTGGTTTTGCTGGGGTAGCATCCGCGCCGCCTCGTCGAGCGCGACGGGCATGACGGCATCGGGAAGCGCGGCCGCGAGAGCCGCGAGCGTCATCAATCACAAGAACCAGGACGGCACGAGGACGACATGGCGAGCATCCTCATCGTCGATGACGAGCGGCAGATCTGCGAGCTGCTCGACGACTATCTCGGCCGTTACGGCCACAGCATCCGCACGGCCTTCGACGCGGCCGGCGCGCGCGCCCAGATCGGCGCCGCGCTGCCCGATCTGGTCATCCTCGACATCCACATGCCGGGCGAGGACGGGCTGTCGCTCGCGCGCTGGCTGCGCGAGGCGCATCCGGCGGTCGGCATCGTGCTGCTCACCACGGCGGCGAGCGTGGTGGACCGCATCGTCGGCATGGAACTCGGCGCCGACGACTACATTCCCAAGCCCTTCGACCCGCGCGAGCTGCTGGCGCGGCTCAAGTCGCTGCTGCGGCGGTTGAAGCCGCCGGTGCCGGACGGCGGCACGGCGACGCCGCCGGGCGCGGCCGCCGGCGCCGGTGGCGCGGTCACCGGCGCCGGCGCTTCGTCCCGCCCGCCGACCGGCGCGACCGGCGCGCGCCCGTCGCCCGACGGTCAGCCCGCTTCCCGCCGGGTGCGCTTCGGCCGCTGCCTGCTCGACCTCAACGCCGCGCGGCTCTACAGCGCCGAGGGCGACGAGCTGCCGCTGTCGCCGGCCGAGTTCGACCTGCTGCGCCTGTTTGCCGAGAACCCGCGCCGCGCGCTCAACCGCGACCAGATCATGGAAGGCGCGCATCAGCGCGGCTGGGAAGTGTTCGACCGTTCCATCGACCTGCGCGTGATGCGGCTGCGCCGGAAGATCGAGACCAATCCCGAGAAGCCCGAGGTCATCAAGACGGTGCGCGGCATCGGCTACATGTTCGTGCCCGATCCGAAGGCGGGCGCATGAGCGCGCCGCCGCCCCGCGATGCCGACGGTGCCGCCGCCGCGGCCGCCGCGCGCCGGCTTAGCCGGCATGCGCGCCGCGTGGTGCTGCTACTGGCGCTGCCGGTGCTGGTGCTGGTCGCCTTGCTGGCCTGGCGCCAGTACGGCGAGCAGCGGCGCGCGCTGCTCGACGAGCTGACGCACGAGGCGCTGGCACGCGCCCAGGCGGTCGATGTGATGGCGCGCGGCACGGCTGATTCGGTGGCCCAGCTCGCCGACGTGGCCGCGCGCGGCTGGAACCGGCCCAACCTGCGCCCGCCCGAGGCCGACGCGCTCGCGCCGCGCCGCCCCGGCGACAGCTACACCACCGACGCGCTCGCGCCGCCCCTGCGCGCCGACGCCTGCCTCGCCATCACCACCGCGCTCGGCCCCGACGACGCGGCGCGCGCCGCCGCCACGCTCACCCGCGCCGCGCCGATGCTGCCGGTGGGGCGCGCGCTGGTGCGCGTGCAGCCGCGCTACCGCTGGAGCTATCTGTTCTCGGCCGACCGCCGCCTAGTCACGATCTGCCCCTGGGCCGACAGCGCCGATTTCGTCGAGAAGCTCGGTCTCGCCTCGCTGCGCGAGACGCTGCCGGGCTGGTTCGACTACGAGCTGTTCGCGGGCATCACCCCCGAACGCGATCCCGAGCGCGTCGCGCGCTGGACCGAGCCCTATGTCGATGCCGGCGGCAGCGGGCTCATGGTGTCGCACACCGCGCCGGTCTATGCCGACGGCAGCTTCGTCGCGATGACCGGGCTGGACGTGAACCTCGCGGTGTTCGACGACCTGGTGCGCGACGGCTTCGACGGGCGCGGCTCGGCCTGGGTCGTCGACCGCCAGGGCAATGTGCTGGCCGGCACCGACGTCCACGCGCCCGAACTGGTGAACATCGACAGGCGCCTGCCGTCCGGCCTCGCGCCGGCCGATGCCCGACGCGCGCTCGACACGCCGGGCGTGCTGGTGGAGGCCGGCGGCTGGGTGCTGGTGGCGCATTGGACCGAGCACGCGCCCTGGGCCTATCTGCGCGCGCTGCCCGAGGTCGATCTGCAATCGCGGCTCTGGCCCCGGCTGCTGCCCTTCATCGGCGTGGGCGTGGTGCTGTGCTGGGTCTTCCTGTTCAGCCTGTGGTGGCTGAGGCGAGAGCTGATCGAACCGGCGCTCGCGCTCGTCAACGATCTGGTCGAGCTGTCGCGCGGCGGCGCGGGCGACGCGCGCCGGCTGCATCCGCTGTGGCAGCCGTGGCGGGCGCTGGTGGCGCGCGTGCTCGCGGCGTCGGACGCGGCACGGGCACGCGAATCGCGCAGCGAGGCCTTCAAGGCCGCGATCGTCGACAACGCGCTCGCAGCGATCATCACCGCCGATGCCGACGGCCACATCGTCGAGTTCAACCCGGCCGCCGAGGCGATGTTCGGCTGGCGGCGCGGCGAGGCGATCGGCCGGCTCGTGAGCGACGTGGTGGTCCCGCCCGCGCACCGCGAAGGCCATCTGCGCGGCATGCGGCGGCTCAAGGACGGCGGGCCGGCCCGGCTCATGGGCCAGCGGCTGGAGATGTCGGCGATGCGCCGCGACGGCCGCGAGTTTCCGGTCGAGATGATGCTCACCCGCATCGAGATCGACGGCGAGGGCTTCTACACCGCCAACCTGGTGGACCTGACCGAGCGCCGCGCCACCGAGGACGAGCTCGACCGCCAGCGCGAGGCACTGCGCCAGGCCGAGAAGCTGTCGGCGATGGGTTCGCTGCTGGCCTGCGTCGCGCACGAACTCAACAACCCGCTGGCGATCGTGATGGGCCGCGCGGCGCTGCTCGAATCGCGCTGCGCCGATCCCGACCTGCGTGGCGACGCCCAGAGCATCCTCGGCGCGGCCGAGCGCTGCGGGCGGATCGTGCGCACCTTCCTGGCGATGGCGCGCCAGCAGCCGGGCCAGCGCGGCGAGGTCGATCTCAACCAGCTGGTGCGCGGCGCGCTCGACCTGCTCGGCTACAGCCTGCGCACGGCGGGCATCCGCGTCGAGCTGAGGCTCGCGCCCGACCTGCCGCTCATCGACGCCGACGCCGACCAGCTCGCCCAGCTCGTGCTCAACCTGCTGGTCAATTCGCAGCAGGCGCTGTCGCTGCGCGACATCCGGCGCGAGATCGCGGTGGAAACCGGCGCGAGCCGCGACAGCGGACAGATCTGGCTGCGCGTGATCGACAGCGGCCCGGGCGTGGAGCCGGCGTTGCGCGAACGCATCTTCGACCCCTTCTTCACCACCAAGCCCGAGGGCGTGGGCACGGGCGTGGGGCTGTCGGTGTCGCGCTCGATCGCGCGCCAGCACGGCGGCGACCTGGTGCTGGAGCCGAGCGTGGTGGGCGCGGTGTTCCGGCTCAGCCTGCCGCTCGGCGGACTGGGCGGCGCGGCGGGTCTCGGCCCGGACGCCGCGTCGGCCGCGATCGGGCCGGCCGACGACGACGGGGCGATCCGCCGCGTGCTGGTGGTGGACGACGAGCCCGAGATCGCCGCGATGATGCGCGACATGCTGGAGGCCGGCGGCTACGAGATCGCCATCGCCGAGGACGGCGAGGTCGCGCTCGAGATCCTCGGCGAGGCGCGCTTCGAGGCCGTGGTGAGCGATCTGCGCATGCCGGGCATGGACGGCCCGACGCTGTTCCGCGCGCTGCGGCGGCGCCATCCGAGGCTGGCCTCGCGCGTGGTGTTCGTGACCGGCGACACGCTGTCGCCGGCGGTCGAGGCCTTCCTCGCCGAATCGGGCTGCGGCCATCTGGCCAAGCCGTTCACGGCCGCGAGCCTGCTGGCGCTGGTGCGGCAGACGGTGGAAGGCTGAGCGGCGCGTGCCAGGCCTGCCGGCGCGCGGGCCGACCGATGCGCGCCCGGCCGGGGCGGCCCCGGTTGCCCCGCGCCCGGCCGGGCGGCGCTATTCGCCGCTGTCGCAGTCGCGGATGAGCCGGATGCAGTCCTGCATGCCGGCCACCAGGCGGTCGCGCAGCATGTCGTCGGTCGGGCAGAAGATGTTGTCGGACACGCTGCGCTCGTACTTGCCGGCGACGAGCGCGTCGTACTCGCCCTTGAGCTTGTAGAGCCGCTCGACCTGCTCGGCGCGCACATGGGCGACGTGCTCGTCTTCGGTGCATTGCAGCAGGCCGAGCGCGATGCGCTCGCGGGCGGACTGGCGGACGGTCATGGCGCGACCCGCCCGCTCAGGCGCCGGCCGGCGAGGGCACGACCGGCACGCGATAGCTGAAGAACGGCTGCTTGCCCTGGGCGCTGCGCTTGCGGTTAAGCGCCTCGGGCGGCTCGACCTCGACGCAGGCGCCCGGATGCGCGTTCAGCACGGCGCAGGTCTGCACCAGCATCGACAGCTCGTCATAGGCGCCGAACTCGATCTCGCGGAACACCGGCGCCGCGCTGCCGTACTGCTTGAGCCGCGCCTGGAAGGCTTCCGGGAACAGGAAGAAGGCTTCGGCGCCGAAGCGCTGGATCAGCGCGCCGCTGGCGACCGGCGTCTCGCCCTCGGGCAGATAGGGCACGAACAGCCCGCCGAGCCCGACCTGCCAGTGGCCGAGGTCGGGCAGCCAGTACACCGGCACGATGAAGACGCCGCCGGCCGGGAATTCGGCGCGCAGGCCGTCGTCGCCGGGCACGAGACCGTTGACCGCGTCGGCGTCCCAGCACAGCGCGATGCGCTTGGCCGAGGCATCGCGCTGGGCGCCGCCGGTGGCGTCGTCGGTGCCGGCCGGCAGGGCGGGCCAGCGCGCCTCGAGCGCGAGGATCGGCCAGGGCAGGCGCAGGTCGGCGCGGGTGAGGGCGGCCTCGGCGTTGGCGTCGAGCAGGGTGCCGCGCTCGGGCAGCAGGAACTTGAGCGCGTGCTCGATCAGGGTGATGACGCCGTCGAGCACCTGGACCGAATGCGGCGCTTTCTCGGCGGCGGCAGCGCGTTGCTCGCGCAGGCTTTCGAGCGCATGCGCGCAATAGTTGTTCACTTGAATGTCGGAAGTGTTGGACATGGCGTGCGCGAAGGATTGAGCCGCACTCGTCCAGCAAGAACGATTCCTTCACGCGGGCAGGGCTTTGGGCAAACTGCGCCGTGTTTGCGCTCGATCAAGCCATTGCATGAGCGCAGCGCCGCCGATCGCGCGAAGGTCGGCGGACATCCTCCCGACCCTTGCAGAAAGCCGCGCCCCATGTCGCTCAAGCCCGAAGACCTCGAAATCCGCCTCTACATGCTGGAAGCCCTGACCATGGCGCTCGCCAGCACCCATCCCGATGCCGAGGCGCTGACCGCCGCCTTCGACAAGGCGGCCGGCCGCATCCAGGGCTATCTCGAAGGCAATGGCGCGGCGCCGGAGCTGGTGCAAAGGATTGCAAGCGCGGCGGCGCGCATCCGGGTGCAGATCGAGCCGGAATGAGGCATCGGGATCGCCGCGCGGCCCGCCGGGCCGAGAGCGGCGCCGACCATCCCGGCGCCGTGTGTCCCGACCGACCGCCCTTCAGCCGAGGATGCCGTCGAGCGCCGCGAGCAGCGCCGCGCACTGCTCGTCGGAACCGACGGTGATGCGCAGCCAGTTGGCGATGCGCGGCGCCGAGAAGCGGCGCACCAGCACCTTGCGCGCGCGCAGCTCGGCCAGCAGTTCGTCGGCCGGGCGGCTCGCATGCGTCGTGAAGATGAAGTTGGCCGCCGATGGCAGGCTCGTGAAGCCGCGCTTCGCCAGCTCGGCCACGAGCCGCTCGCGTGTGGCGATGACGGCGTCGCGGGTCTGCGCGAAGTAGTCCTCGTCGCGCATCGCCGCCGCCGCGCCCGCTGCCGCGAGCCGGTCGACCGGATAGGAATTGAAGCTGTCCTTCACGCGGCGCAGCGCCTCGATCAGGCCGGCGTCGCCGATCGCGAAGCCCACGCGCAGGCCGGCGAGCGAGCGGCTCTTGCTCAGCGTCTGCGTCACGAGCAGGTTCGGGTACTTGCGCACGAGGCCGGCCGCGCTTTCGGCGCCGAAGTCCACATAGGCCTCGTCCACGAGCACGACCGAGCCGGTGTTGCGCCGGAGCAGCGCCTCGATGTCGGCCAGCGGCAGCGCGCGGCCGGTCGGCGCGTTGGGATTGGGGAAGACGATGCCGCCGTTGGACTGGGTGTAGTCGTCGAGCGCGAGGCTGAAATCGTCGCGCAGCGGCACCGTGCGGTACTCGATGCCGAACAGGCCGCAGTACACCGGATAGAAGCTGTAGCTGATGTCCGGGAACAGCAGCGGCTGCTCGTGCTTGAGCAGCGCCATGAAGGCAAAGCCCAGCACTTCGTCCGAGCCGTTGCCCGCGAACACGTTGTCGATACCGAGACCGTGGCGCTCGGCGACGGCGGCGCGCAGCTCGGTCGATTCGGGATCGGGGTAGAGCGCCAGCCTGCCGGCCGCCTCGGCGATCGCGGCGATCGCCTTCGGCGACGGCGGATAGGGGTTCTCGTTGGTGTTGAGCTTGACGAGGCCGTCCACCTTGGGCTGCTCGCCCGGCACGTAGGGAACGAGGCGGTGGGTGAGGGCGCTCCAGTAGGGATTGGCGGCGGTCATGAGGCGGCGTCCGATGGGTTGGCGGGGGCGGGCGCGCGGCCCGCAGGGCGGCGAGGATAAGCGATCGGGTGAGGGCTTCCGCCGGAAAGCCCCCGGCTCGGGCTAGAATCGCGGGCTTTGGTTTTTCAGCAAGAACAGCCAGAAATCCACCATCGCCGGCTTCAGTGCCGGCACCCAACCGGAGTCCCAAGATGGCCGACCGCACCCGTACCCGCCGCAACACCCTCGAACGCCGCTGCCTCGGCAAGACCTTCAAGCGTCTGTTCGTCGGTCGTAACCGCGAAGTGTTCCGCATGCTCGAAAAGATCAAGAAGAACTGATCGTTTCCCGCGCGGGCCGCTTCGGCGGCCATGAAAAAGGGGGAGCGCACCGCAAGGGCGCTCCCCCTTTTTCATGGCGCGCGCGGCTCGGCAATGCGCGCGCAACGTGCGCCACGTATCTCCTCCTTGCCGCAGCGATGCGGCGATCTGTTCCCGACGCGACTGCATTTCCAGATTTCGGGTAACGCGCCGTAACGTCTGGCACATGAGGCGGCAAACCCGGCTGGCGACAGTGGCGCCATGCCGCGACGGCGCTTCCGGCCGGCGCGGCGATCCGCGAAAGGGATGGAGATGTTCAAGTTCACTGAATCGAAGCGCGTGCGCCGGCTGGCCTTTGCCGGTGCCGCCGCGCTGGCCGTGGGTGTCGCCGCGCTGCCGCTGCTGGCCGACGCCGCCGCCGACAAGACCCGTCACGGCGCGCCCGAAGCCTGCCCGATGACCGATGCAGGCCAGGGTTCGATGCGCGGTCTCGGCGGCCCCGGCATGCACGGACCGGATGGCCAGATGGGCATGCCGCTGCCGCCTCCCCATCTGCTCAAGCAGGCCGGTGCCAGCGACGACCAGATCGCCCGCATCCGAGCCATCGTCGAGGCGAAGCGCGACGAAAGCCGCGCCGACCACGAAAAGCTGCGCGCCAACCACGACAAGCTGCGCGAACTGCTCACCGCACCCAGCATCGACCGCGCCGCGATCGACAAGCTGCGCGCCGAGCAGTCGGCCATCGTCGATGCCCAGTCGCGCCGCATGACCGGCGCGCTCGAAGACGCCGCCGAGGTGCTCACGCCCGAGCAGCGCGCGAAGCTCGCCACGCTCGTCGCCGAGCATCGCGAGCACGGCCCGCGCCACCGCGGCGCCGACCACGACGGCGCCCGTCCCGGCCCCGACGGCCGTCCCCCCGCACCCGACCAGCCGCCCCGCACATGAACCAGCGCACCGCTCCCGGCCTGCACCGCCTGCTCGTCATCGACGATGACGAGCGTCTCGTCGCCATGCTGCGCGACTACCTCGCGCCCAACGGCTTCGAGATCACGCTCGCCTTCGACATCGCCGAAGGCCTGGCGGCGCTCGGCCGCGAGCGCTTCGACATCGTGCTGCTCGACCTGATGCTGCCCGATGGCAACGGCCTCGACGTCTGCCGCCAGATCCGCGCGGCGGCGGGCGCCGAATCAGATGTCGGCCTCGTGATGCTGACGGCGCGCGGCGAATCGACCGACCGCGTCATCGGCCTCGAGCTCGGCGCCGACGACTACGTCACCAAGCCCTTCGATCCGCGCGAACTGCTCGCCCGCCTGCGCGCCGTGCTGCGTCGGCGCCAGGCCACGCCGTCCGACGCCCAGCGCGAGGTGCTGGTGTTCGGCCGCATGGAAATCGACCGCGCCGGGCGCTGCGTGCGCATCGACGGCGACATCCGGCCGCTGACCTCGCACCAGTTCGCGCTGCTCGACGCGATGGCCGAGCGCGCCGGCCGCGTGCTCACGCGCGACCAGCTCATGGAGCTGGTGCAGCCCTGGCACGGCGAGGACACCTTCGACCGCTCGATCGACGTGCACATCGCGCGCATCCGCGCCGCGATCGAGGACGACGCCCGCCGTCCCCAGCGCATCGTGACCGTGCGCGGCATCGGCTACGTGTTCTCGCGCGAACAGGACAGCCGTGCCGCCTGAGCCGCGCCTCGCGCGCCGGTTGTGGCTGCGCATCTGGCTCGCCGTCGTCGCGACGGTGCTGCTGTTCGCGCTGCTGGCCGGCGCCGCCTGGCGCATGTATGCCGATGAGGTGCGCGGCGAGTTCTTCCGCCACGAGCGCCCCGGGCCGCCGCCCTGGGCCGGCGCGCCACCGCCCGGCGTCGCCGCCGACGACTGGGCGGACTGGTGGAACGAGCGCAAGCGCGAGTTCGAGCGCCGGCCGCCGCCACCACCGCCGCACATGAAGAACGGACCGTTCGGGCCGATGAGCCTGATCGGCCTGCTCGGCGTGCTCGCGGCCGGCGTCGCCTTCGGCGCCTACCCGGTGGTGCGCAGGCTCACGCGCCAGCTCGAGGACCTGCACGCCACGGTGCGCCGCTTCGGCGAAGGCGATCTGCAAGCGCGTGCAAGCCTTGGCGGCAGCGACGAAGTCGCGGGCGTCGCGCAGAGCTTCAACGACGCCGCCGGCCGCATCGAGGGGCTCATCGAATCTCAGCGCTCGCTGCTCGCCAATGCCTCGCACGAGCTGCGCTCGCCGCTCGCGCGGCTGCGCATGGCGAGCGAGATGCTCGGCGCCTCGGCCAGCCCGGCGCTGCGCGACGAGATGCGCCGCAACATCGGCGAGCTCGACCAGCTCATCGAGGAAATCCTGCTCGCGAGCCGGCTCGAATCGGCGCGCGACGTGCCCTTCGGCGAGCGCGAGCCGGTCGATCTGGCCGGTCTCGTCGCCGAGGAGGCCGCGCACGCGGGCGTGGCCGTCGAGGCCGTGCCCGCGACGCTGCCCGGCGACGCGCGCCTGCTGCGCCGCCTGGTGCGCAACCTGATCGAGAACGCGCTGCGCTATGCGCGCAAGCCGGGCGAGGACGGCGGCATCGAGGTGCTGCTGCGACGCGACGGCGACCGCGCCGTGATCGAGGTGCGCGATCGCGGCCCCGGCGTGCCCGAATCGGACTGCGAGCGCGTGTTCGAGGCCTTCTACCGCGTGCCGGGCGCCAGCGAGCGCGAGGGCGGCGTGGGCCTCGGCCTCGCGCTCGTGCGCAAGATCGCGCGTCACCACGGCGGCGAGGCGCGCTGCCTGCCGCGCGAGGGCGGCGGGGCCAGCTTCGTCGTGACGTTGCCCGACGCGAAAGGCTGAGAGCGGTTCGGGCGCGAGCGTGCTCCGCGCCGCCATCCGGCCGTCCGCGGTGCGGCCCCGGCAGGCCGGGCGTGCTGCCGCGTTCCCGCTCAGGCCGCCTTGCCGGCCATGCCGACGAGTCCGGACACGAGCGCCGGCAATTCCTCCATGTGACCGAAGGTCGCCACCGCGCCGAGCGCGCGCAGCCGCTCGCCGTGGCCCGGCGCGAGATGGCCGCCGCCGGTGAAGCCGAGCACCGTCATGCCGGCGGCGCGCGCGGCCGTGACGCCGGTCGTGCTGTCTTCCACGACGAGGCAGCGCGCGGGCGCGACGCCGAAGCCGGCCGCCGCCGCCAGATACACGTCGGGCGCGGGCTTGGGGCGGTCGAGATCGCGGCCGCTGTACACGCGGTCATGGAACAGCGGCGCGAGGCCGGTGCGCGCGAGCACGCCGCGCACGCGCCGCGCCTCCGAGTTGCTCGCGACGGCGAGCGGCAGGCCGGTGGCGGCGAGCGCCGCGCCGACGCCGGGCATCGGCGTGTCGAGGCGGTCGATGGCTTCATCGACGCGGTGGTGCAGGGCCTCGATCTCGGTCAGCGTCATCGGCGCGCCGAGCAGGGTGGACAGCTCGACCATCATCGGCACGAACAGCATGCCGAGCCGGGGCTGGAGCAGGGGAAGGATGTCGCGCGCGCGGTCGGCCGACGGGAAGCGCGACGCGAGTTCGTCGGCGGTCATGACATAGGACAGCGCCTCGCTGTCGATGAGCACGCCGTCGCAGTCGCTGATGAGGTGGGTAAAGCCCATGGCGCCTTCTTCTTGGTGGAGGAGGGCACCAATCTAGCCGTCGCCGGGCGGCGCGGCGATGAAGCTTGCGGACCGTCACGGCTCGGGTGCCGCCGCGCGAGCGCGGGACGGCGGCCGTCGTCGCGGCGGCCGGGCGCCGGCCGCGCCGGGCCGTGGTCGGTCGGAGCCTCCGGCTCAGAGCGCCGCGATCGCCACCTCGGTGGACTTGACCAGCGCGATCACCTCGCGCCCCGGCACGAGACCGAGTTCCTTCACCGAGCGGGTGGTAATGACCGAGGTGACGATCAGGCCGGTCGAGGTCTCGACATCGACCTCGCTGACGACCGGCCCTTCGATGATTTCGCGCACGCGGCCACGGAACTGGTTGCGGGCGTTGATGGCGGCGATGGACATGCTGACTCCTTGGTGTGTGACCGCTCGTGGCGGCATCGGGTCGGGTTGCCGGCGGGAGGCCGGCGGGCAATGGCTTGAAGGGGGGCAGACACGGTGGCCGCGCGCTGGCGGGCGGCCGGTCTGGGGTGCGGGCGGACTCAGACCGCCCAGCGGAAGGCCGTCACCTCGGGCTCGGGCTGCTCGGGCTGGCGCGGCGTCTGGAGCACGCGGTCGAGCACGGCTTCCTCGATCGCGGCGAACTCGGGCCTGCCGCGCGAGCGCGGCCGGGCCAGACGCACTTCGCGGTCGAGCGTGATGCGGCCGTCCTCGATCAGCACGATGCGGTCGGCCAGCGCCACGGCTTCCTGCACGTCATGCGTGACGAGCACGGCGGTGAAGCCGTGGGTGCGCCACAGGTTCTCGATGAGCGCCTGCATCTCGATGCGGGTGAGCGCGTCGAGCGCGCCGAGCGGCTCGTCGAGCAGCAGCAGGCGCGGCCGGTGCACGAGGGCGCGCGCGAGCGCGACGCGCTGGCGCTGGCCGCCCGAGAGCTGGGCGGGCCAGTCGTCGGCGCGGTCGGCCAGACCGACCTCGGCCAGCAGGGCGCGCGCGCGGTCGCGGGCGTCGGGGCCTTCGAGGCCGAGCGCGATGTTGTCGATGACGCGCTTCCACGGCAGCAGGCGCGGTTCCTGGAACATCACGCGCACCGAGTCGCGGCGCTCGGCCGGCGCGAAGCCGTCGATGAGCGCGGCCGGCGGCGCGAGCGGGCCGGCGGCGCGCGCGTCGCGCTCGAAGGATTCGAGGCCGGCCAGCACGCGCAGCAGCGTGCTCTTGCCGCAGCCGCTGCGCCCGACGATGGCGAGGAACTCGCCCGGCGCGATGTGCAGGTCGACGCCGTCGAGCACGCGGCGGCTGCCGAAGCGCTTGACCAGGCCGGCGAGGTTGACGGCGGTGCCGTTGGTGGCGCCGCCGGTCGCCGGGCCGGTTTCGGCCGCCTGCGTGGCCACGACCGGCGTGGCGCCGGCCTGACCGTCGGCGCCGCGCGGCGCGGCGGCGGATGCGTCGTTCACGACGCGCAGCTTGAGGCTCATTGCGATTCCAGTTCGGGTTCGGATTCGGGATGGAGGGCGGCCGCGCGGCGCGCCGCGCGCACGGCGTCGCGCAGCCGACCGCCCGCGTGGTCGGGCGCGAGCCGCGCATGGCCGAACAGGCGCTGGCGCAGCGGGCCGTCGGCATAGCTCGTGGCATAGGCGCCGCGTCGTTGCAGCTCGGGCACCACGTGCTCGACCACATCGGCCCAGCTGCCGGGCGCGACCGCGTAGGCGAGGTTGAAGCCGTCGATGCCGGTGGAGGCGACCCAGTCCTGCAACTGGTCGGCCACCTTCCGCGGCCCGCCGACGATGACGGGCCCGCGTCCGCCGATGGCGATGAATTCGGCGGCCTCGCGCACGGTCCAGACGCGCGACGGATCGGCCTTGCTGAACGAGGCCAGCGCGGTGCGGCCGGCGTCGGTGTCGAGGTATTCGATCGTGGCGTCGAGCGGCACGCGGCCGAAGTCCACGCCGGTCCAGCCCGACAGCAGCGCGAGCGAGGCGTCGATGTCGGCATAGCCGCGGTAGTCGGCGTGCTTGGCGTCGGCCTCGGCGTCGGTCGCGCCGGTGATGACGGTGGCGAGCGCGTAGATGCGCACCGAGTCGGGCCGGCGGCCGGCGCGGGCGACGGCGGCGCGCACATCCGCCACCTGCCTGGCGAGCGCGGCCTGCGTCGGCGCGATGAGGAACACGCATTCGGCATGGTTGCCGGCGAAGCTCAGCCCGCGCGGCGAGGTGCCGGCCTGGAACAGCACCGGCGTGCGCTGCACCGAAGGCTCGCTCAGATGGATGCCCGGCACGCGGAACCAGCGGCCGTCGTGGGCGACCGCGTGCACCTTGTCCGGATCGGCGTACACGCCGGCCGCGCGGTCGTGGCGCACCGCGTCGTCGTCCCAGCTCGTTTCCCACAGCTTGTAGACGGCGGCGAGGAAGTCGTCGGCCTGGTCGTAGCGCTCGTCATGCGAGGTCTGCTTCTGTTGGCCGACGTTGCGCGCCGCGCTGTCGAGATAGGAGGTGACGATGTTCCAGCCGACGCGCCCCTCGGTGATGTGGTCGAGCGTGGTCATGCGCCGCGCGAACAGAGCCGGCTGCTCATAGCTCGTCGAGGCCGTCACGCCGAAGCCCAGGTGCTTCGTGACGGTCGCCATCGCGGGCACCAGCAGCATCGGATCGTCGAGCGGCACCTGCACGCCGCCGCGCAGCGCGGCAGCCGGGCTGCCGTTGTGCACGTCGTACACGCCAGTCACATCGGCGAGAAAAAGGCCATCGAACAGCCCGCGCTCCAGCAGGCGCGCGAGGTCGAGCCAGTAGTCGAGCTTCACGTACTCGTGCGAGCGGTCGGCCGGATGGCGCCACAGCCCGGGCGACTGGTGGCCGGCGCAGGCCATCGCGAAGGCGTTGAAGCGGATCGGCTTCGCGGCGGGCTGCCCGGTGCTGACAGCGCTTGCAGCCTGGGCGGGATCGGGTCGGCTCATCGCGTGCCCCTCACTTGACCGAGGCGGTCTTGCCTTCGAGCGCGACCTGCCACTCGGGCTTCACGAAGCCGGCAAAGCGCTGGTTGGTCACGGCGAGGAATTCCTTCGACTGCCAGGCGGCGGCGATGTCCTTCACGTACTCGCGGTCCTTGTCGGCGGTGCGCACTGCGACGACGTTCTGGTAGGTGGGCGTGGTGTCTTCCAGCACCAGCGCCTCGGTCAGCTTGAGGCCCGAGGCGAGCGCGAAGTTGCCGTTGATGAAGCTGAAGTCGATGTCGTCGAGCGAGCGCGGCAGCTGCGCGGCCTCCAGCGGCACGAGCTTGATGCCCTTGAGGTTCTGGGCGATGTCCTTCTCGGACGCGCGGATCGGGTCGTAACCCTCGCGCAGCCTGATCCAGCCGAGCTTCCTGTCGAGCACGACGAGGGCGCGCGCCGCGTTGGCCGGGTCGTTGGGGATGGCGACCGTCGTGCCTTCCTTCACCTCGCCCGTGGACCTGTGCTTGCGGCTGTACACCGCGATCGGCGCCGTCGGCACCTTGAGCACCTCGACGAGGTCGAGCTTGTTCTCGGTCGAGAACTTGCGCAGATAGACCTCGTGCTGGAACACGTTGGCATCGAGCGAGCCTTGCGCGAGCGCGAAGTTGGGCTGGATGTAGTCGTTGAACTCGACCAGCTTCACCTTGTAGCCCTGCTTTTCGAGGATGGGCTTGATGCCGTACTTCACCTGGTCGGCGTAGGGGCCGGCGGTGGCGCCGAACACCAGTTCCTTCTTCTGCGGATCGACCGCGTGCGCGGCCGGCGCGAAGGCGCCGAGGGCCAGCGCGGCGCCGAGCGTCGCGGCCAGGGCGGTGAAGCGGCGGCGCGCGGCGGCGGGCTTGTGGCCCGAGACGGCGGTGCGGGAGGAGCGGGTTTGCGCGTTCATGGCTTGTGTTCCTTGTGACGAGACGGGAGCCTGGACGCTCGTGGCATCCATGGAAAAGATTCAGGAGAAATGAACTTATGGGGCCGGCGGGGTGAGGCACGCCGGCCCGTGCCGCATGGCATGCGGCCCGGCCGCGCGCCGCGCGTCCCGGCCCACCGCCGTTCAGCGGTGATCGAGCCGGCGCGCGAGCCGGTTGCCGCCCCACTGGATGAGCTGGACGATCAGCACCAGCAGCGCGACCGTGCCGACCATCACGTCGGTCTGGAAGCGGTAGTAGCCGTAGCGGATCGCGATGTCGCCGATGCCGCCGCCGCCCACCACGCCGGCCACGGCCGAGTACGACAGGAAGCTCACGACCAGCACCGTCAGCGCCAGCACCAGCGCCGGCCGGGCCTCGACCAGCAGCACGCGCAGCACGATCTGCAATTCGCTCGCCCCCATCGCATGCGCGGCCTCGATCACGCCGCGCGGCACCTCGCGCAGCGCCTGCTCGACCAGCCGCGCGAAGTAGGGAATGGCCGCGAAGCTCAGCGGCACCGCCGCCGCGACCGGCCCGATGCTGCTGCCCGCGATCACCCGCGTGACCGGCACCAGCGCCACCAGCAGGATGATGAAAGGGAAGGAACGCACGACGTTCACGACCCAGTTCAGCACCGCGTGCACCGCCGGTTGCGCGAGCGACTGGCCCGGCGCCGTCAGCACGATGAGCACGCCGAGCGGCCCGCCGATCGCCACTGCCGCGCCCACGGCAATCGCCAGCATCGCCGCCGTCTGGCCCACGGCCACCCACAGCTCGGGCAGCACCTCGATGAAGTTGTCGAAGTTCATCGCGGGCTCCTTCAGGCGAGCGCCGGCTGGCGCAGGCTCGCGACGAGTTCGCGCGCGAGGCCGGTGGCCGGCTGATGCGCGTCGTCGTCGAGCGCGAAACGGTCGGCGAGGTGGCCGTCTTCCATCACCGCCACTTCGTCGCAAAGGCGGCGCACCACCTCCATCTCGTGGGTGACGATCACGAGCGTGACGCCGTGGTCGCGGTTGATGGTGGCGAGGGTGTCGAGCACCGAGCGCGTGGTTTGCGGGTCGAGCGCGGACGTGGGCTCGTCGCACAGCAGCACGCCGGGCCGCGTCGTGAGCGCGCGGGCGATGGCGACGCGCTGCTTTTGCCCACCCGAGAGCTGGGCCGGATGGCTGCGCGCCTTGTCGGCCAGGCCGACGATGTCGAGGCATTCGGCCACGCGGCGCGCGATGGCGGCCTTCGGCTCGCCGGCGATCTCCAGCGGGAAGGCGACGTTGGCCTCGACGGTCGCGTTCAGCAGCAGGTTGAACTGCTGGAAGATCATCCCGATGCCACGGCGCGCGGCGCGCAGCCGCGAGCGCGACAGCGCGGTCAGGTCCACGCCATCGACGATGACGCGGCCGGCGTCGGGCCGCTCCAGCAGGTTGACGAGCCGCAGCAGCGTGGACTTGCCGGCGCCGCTCATGCCGATGACGCCGAAGGCGCTGCCGCGCGCGATGTCGAGGCTCACGTCGCGCACGGCGTCGAAGCGCCTGCCGCCGGGCAGTGCAAACGCTTTCGAGACGTGGTCGAGGTGGATGAAGGCGGCGCTCATGCGGGCCTCCGGGCGTGGCGCGCGCTGGCCGCGCGGCGCGGGGCGGATTGGCAGATGTGCATGGCTCGCCTCACGAGTACGCGGTCGGATCAGGCACGCGGCCGGTGGTCGCGTAGCGGCCGAGGTCGCGCAGCTTGTAGTCGAGCGGGTCGTGCAGCGTGTGGACGCGGGCGTTGCGCCAGTAGCGGTCGAAGCCGTTGCGCGCCGAGGTGGCGCTGGCGCCGGTGATGTCGAAGATCTGGGTGCCGATCTCCAGCGCGGCGCGGTGGGCGCAGACCTTGGCTTCGGCCACGGCGACGGCGATGTCGCCGCGATGCGCGGCGGTGACGAGCGCGGGGCCGAGGTCGAGCACGTCCTGCAACTTGCGCGCGGCGAGGTCGCTCAGCACCTGGGCCGGGCGCAGCAGGCTCCACAGCTCGCCGTAGCGGCGCTGGATGAAAGGGTCGTCGAGCGAGGCGGCGACGCCCGAGGCAAACCAGGGCCGGGCGCGGTCGCGGCTGTAGCCGGTGGCGGCGGCGAAGGCGCCCTCGGCGATGCCGGTGTAGAGGTTGGCCATCACGAGCTGGGCGATGCAGGAGCGCAGCGTGCTCCAGGGCGTGGCGACGATGCCGGGCTTTTGCGTGACCTCGTCATGCGCGATGCGGACGTGGTCGAAATCGACGGTGCCGCTGTCGGTCTGCTTCTGGCCGAAGGCGTCCCAGTCGGCATTGACGGTGATGCCGGCGCGCCGCGTGGGCAGCACGCCGATGAGCAGCGAGTCGGTGGGCGGGTGCCAGGCCGAGAGGGTGAGCGCGTCCGAGCCGACCGAGCCGGAGCAGAAGGTCTTGCTGCCGTGGAGCGTGAAGCCCTCGGGCGTGTCGGTGGCGACAGTGCGCTTGTCGAGCGGGTTGAGCGCATTGCCCCAGAACAGGCCGTGCTCGATCGTGCGGCGCAGCCACAGCGCCTGCTGATCTTCGTCGCCGTAGAGGAAGAGGCCGGCGATCTGGAGGTGGTGGAAGCCGTACACATGGCCGAGCGCGCTGTCGGCGCGCGCGACGCGGCGCAGCGTGTCGAAGATCGTGGGCCAGTCGCTGCCCGCGCCGCCGAAGGCCGTGGGCACCGACAGCGTGAGCAGGCCGCTGGCGCGGATGAGGTCGCGCTCGGCGGCGGCATGGCCGCCCGCGCGGTCGCGCTCGACGGCGGTGCGCGCGAGGTCGGCGGCGAGGGCGTCGGCGGCGGCGAGCGGATCGGCCGGCGGGATGAGGCGGGCGCGGGCGGGCAGCTCGGCGGCGTGGGCGGCCGGGTGGGCCGCGTGGCCAGCGTCGGACGGCGCGGCGGCGTTCGCCGGCGCGTTGACGGAGCTGCCGGCGACGGCGCGGAGGTCGGGCGTTGCCGGTTCGGTGCGGGTCTCGGAGGCGGGCCGCGTTGCCGGTTGGGCCAGGGTCATGGTCGTGTGTCCTTGCGGGTCAGAAGGAATGGATGGCGTGAAGCTCGGTCAGGGCTTCGGCCTTGAGCGCGGCGAGGGCGAGGTCGCGCCGGTCGCGCGGATGGGGTAGCGGCACGCGCAGTTCGCGCCGCAGGCGGCCGGGATCGGCGTCGAGCACGAGCACGCGGTCGCTGAGGTAGATGGCTTCGTCGAGGTCGTGGGTCACGAGCAGCAGCGCGATGCCGTGATGGCGCGCGACGCCGAGCAGCAGGTCCTGCAGCTTCATGCGCGTGAAGGCATCGACCGCGCTGAAAGGCTCGTCGAGCAGCAGCAGGCGCGGCCGGGTGTAGAGGCCGCGCGCGATCGCCACGCGCTGGGCCTGGCCGCCCGAGAGCGAGCGCGGCAGCGCGTCGGCATGGCCGTCGAGGCCGACCTCGCGCAGCAGGCCGAGCGCGTGGGCGTCGTCGCGGCCCTTGCGGCCCGAGTCGAAGGCGACGTTGTCGGCCGCGCTCAGCCACGGGAACAGGCGCGGCTCCTGGAACACGAAGCCGATCTCGCGCGTGACGCCGCGCAGCGTGCTGCCGGCCAGCGCGATGCGGCCGTCGTAATCGCGGTCGAGGCCGGCGACGAGGCGCAGCAGCGTGCTCTTGCCGCAGCCGCTCGGGCCGACGAGGCTCACGACCTCGCCGGGCGCGATCGAGAAGCGGATCGCGTCGAGGATGCGGCGCGGGCCGTAGTGCTTGGCGCGCAGGTCCACGTCGAGCAGGGTGGCGCGGCCCCGGGCTTCATCGGCGTGATGCGTGCCGGCGGCGCTTGCGGCGAGGGAGGCGGTGGTCATCGTCATCCCCTCAATCGGCGCGGCGGTCGTGGGTGTCGCGCCAGGCGAGCGCGCGGCGCTCGATGCGCAGCAGCACCGAATCGCCGGCCTTGCCGAGCAGGGCGAGCAGCAGGATCGCGGCTAGCACCACATCGACGCGGCTGGTCTCGCGGCCGTCGCTCAGCAGATAGCCGAGGCCGCGCGTCGAGGCAATCAGCTCGGCCGCGACGAGGAACATCCACGCGAGGCCGAGGCCGCCGCGCAGGCCCGTCATCAGCGCCGGCAGCGCGGCCGGCAGGAAGATGCGGCGCACCTGCGCGAGCCGGCCGAGACCGGCCATCGTGCCCACCTCGACCAACTTCCGATCGACGTCGGCGATGCCCGAGGTCACGCCGAGGTACACGGGGAAGAAGGCGCCGATCGCGATCAGCGTGACCTTCGGCAACTCGTCGATGCCGAGCCAGAGCAGCAGCAACGGCACCCAGGCGAGCGACGGAATCGCGCGCAGGGCTTGCAGCGTGGGGTCGAGCAGCGCCTCGGCGCGGCGGCTCAGGCCGACGAGCGCGCCGAGCACCACCGCGAGTGCGCTGCCGATGGCAAAGCCGGCGAGCACGCGCGCGAGGCTGACACCGATGTGGCGCGCGAGTTCGCCGCCGCCGGCCAGTTCCGCAAGCGTTTGCAGCAACTCGCTCGGCGCGGGCAGGAAGCGCGATTGGACGAGGCCGGCGCGTACGCCGATCTCGGCCGTAGCGAGCAGCGCGACGGGCAGCAGCAGGCCGGCGGCCGGGCGCGCCCAGCGCGCGGCGAGGTGGCGCGGGCCGGATGACCGCTCGCGCGGCGCGCCCGGCTGTGCGTTGCGGCCCGCCGCGTTCGATGCCAGCGCGGCGCGCGCGCCGGCCGGAATGCCTTCCGGCGACGGCGCGACTGAAATCGCTCGCGTGTTCATCGCATCCGCCTCAGGCCGCCTTGCCGCCGATGACCGACTTCGCGAAGCCGGTGTCGATCAGCGCCGCGACGGTCTTGTCGAGATCGGTGCCCGGCTTGACCAGTGCTTCCTCGCGCAGGATCGGCGCGGCGGCGCGCAGCGCGTTCACATGCTCGGCCGAGGGCAGCGGGTTGCTGAAGTCGGTGCGCAGCTTCACCTGCAGCAGCGCGACGGGCACGCTCACCTTGGCTTCCTCGGCCAGGATCTTGGCTGCGTCGCTCAGGTTGGCGAGCGTCCAGGCGCGCGCCTTCTCGTAGGCCGTGATGACCTTGGCGACCACCTGCGGATGCTCGGCGAGGAAGGCTTCGCGCGCGCTCAGGAAGTTGTAGGTGTTGTAGCCGACGTTGCGGTACAGGAAGCGCGAGCCGGCATCCAGCTCGCTCGCGGCCATGTGCGGATCGAGGCCGGCCCACGCATCGACCTTGCCCTGTTCCAGCGCGGCGCGGCCGTCCGGATGCTGGAGGTGGACGATCTCCACCTCGCTCTTCGGCACCTTGAATTCGCGCAGCGTGCGCAGCAGGAAGAGATAGGGATCGGTGCCCTTGGTCGCGGCCACCTTCTTGCCGCGCAGCTCGGCCACGGTCCTGATGGGCGAATCCTTGGCGACGAGCAGGCCGGTCCATTCGGGCCGCGAGCCGACGTAGACGGTGCGGATCGGATTGCCGTTGGCCTTCGACAGCAGGGCGGCGAGGCCGGCGCTGGAGCCGAGGTCGATGCTGTTGCCGCTCAGGTATTCGAGCGCGCGGTTGCTGCCGGCGCTGAACACCCATTTCACCTTGGTGCCGTCGGCCTTGAGGGCGTCTTCGAGCCAGCCGAAGCGGCGCAGCACGAGGCTTAGCGGCGAGTAGTAGGCGTAGTCGAGCCGCAGTTCGTCGAGGGCGGCGGCTCGGGCTTGCGGCAGGGCGGAGGCGAACGCCGCCACCGCCGCGCCCTTGAGGAGTTCGCGTCGTTTCATGTTGTTCTCGTGTGGGTGGAAGGAACGGGCGGCGCGTCAGGCGCTGCGGTAGTTCGGGTTCCAGCGCAGCAGCCGTCGTTCGAGGGCGCGCGCGATGAGGTCGGCCAGCTTGCCGAGCAGGGCGTAGAGCAGGATCCCGACGAGCACGATGTCGGTCTGCAGGAACTCGCGGGCATTCATCGTCATGTAGCCGATGCCGCGTTGCGCCGAGATGGTCTCGGCCACGATGAGGATCACCCACATCAGCCCGAGCGAGAACCGCACGCCGACGAGGATGCTCGGCAGCGCGCCGGGCAGGATCACCTCCCGGTACAGCGCCCAGCGCGTGAGGCCGTAGCTGCGCGCCATCTCGATGAGCTGCGGATCGACCGAGCGGATGCCGTGGAAGGTGTTGGCGTACACCGGGAAGAACACGCCGAGCGACACGAGAAAGAGCTTGGCGCCCTCGTCGATGCCGAACCAGAGGATCACGAGCGGGATGAGTGCCAGCGGCGGGATGTTGCGGATCATCTGGATGCTGGTGTCGAGCAGCGTCTCGGCCGTGCGCAGCGAGCCGGTCAGCAGGCCCAGCACGAGGCCGATGCCGCCGCCCACGGCAAAGCCGCTCAGCGCGCGCAGCGTGCTGGTGCCCACGTGACCCCACAGTTCGCCGGTGAAGGCGAGTTCCCAGGCCGCCCTGGCGACGGCCGAGGGCGCGGGCAGCACGCGGGTCGAGAGCCAGCCCGATTGCGAGGCGAACTGCCAGACCGCGATGAGCAGCACCGGCACGATCCAGGGCTTGAGCGCCGCGAGCCGCTGGCCGAGCGCGCGCAGGCCCTCGTCGAAGCGGTCGTCGGCGGGCGCGCCGGCGGGCAGCCAGGCGGCCGGATCGGCCAGCACGCCGGCCGGACCGGCATCGGCGATCTCGGCCGCGAGGGCGATGCGCGAGCGCGCGTCGGCGCGCGCCGCGGCGTTGCCGTCCTCCGCGGGGCGGGCGGCCGCCGCGTCCGGCGTGCTGCCGGCCGAGGCCACCGCGCCTGCCGGCGGTCGGCTTGCGTAGGCTTGGCTCATGGTTCAGCCCGCCGAGACGAGGCGGTCGTTGGCGGCGGCCGGCACGATGTTGTTGGCCATGATCTCGCCCACCGGGCCGCTCAGCTTCGCGGCCGTGCCTTCGGCCGCGTTGCCCTTGAAGCCGAGCACCGGAAACAGCAGCTCGGCCGTGCGGCGCGCTTCTTCCAGATGCGGATAGCCCGAGAGCACGAAGCTGTCGAGGCCGAGCGCCTCGTACTCGCGGATGCGCTCGGCCACCTGCTCGGCCGAGCCGACCAGCGCCGTGCCCGCGCCGCCACGCACGAGGCCGACGCCGGCCCAGAGGTTGGGGCTGATTTCGAGGTCGGCGCGCGTGCGGCCCTTGCCACGGCGCAGCTCGACCATGCGGCGCTGGCCGACCGAATCCATCTTCGAGAACGCGGCCTGCGCCTTCTCGACGGCGGCGTCGTCCACCTTGCTGATGAGGCGTTCGGCATCGGCCCAGGCTTCGGCCTCGGTCTCGCGCACGATCACATGCAGCCGGATGCCGAAGCGCACCTGACGGCCGTGCTTCGCGGCGGCGGCGCGCACGGCCGCGACCTTCTCGGCGACGGCGGCGGGCGGCTCGCCCCAGGTGAGGAACAGTTCGGTCTGCTCGGCGGCGAGGTCGATCGCGGCCGGCGACGAACCGCCGAAGTACACCGGCGGATGCGGCTTCTGCACCGGCGGGAACAGCAGCTTCGCGTCCTTCACCCTGATGTGCTTGCCCTCGTAGCTGAAGGCCTCGCCGGTGTGGCTGCGGGTGAGGATTTCGCGCCAGACGTGGATGAACTCGCTGCTGGCCTCGTAGCGCTCGGCGTGGTCGAGGAAAAGGCCGTCGGCTTCCAGCTCGGCCACGTCGCCGCCGGTCACGAGGTTGACGAGGCAGCGCCCGCCCGAGAGCCGGTCGAAGGTGGCTGCCATGCGCGCGCCGAGCGTCGGCGTCATGAGACCGGGGCGCAGCGCCACCAGAAAGCGGAGCTGGCGCGTCGCGCCGATGAGGCTGGAGGCCGTCACCCACGGGTCTTCGCAGCTCTTGCCGGTGGGGATGAGCACGCCGGTGTAGCCGGCGGTGTCGGCGGCGATCGCCACCTGGCGGAAGTAGTCGTAGTCGGCGACGCGGGCGCCTTCGGTGGTGCCGAGGTAGCGGCTGTCGCCGTGGGTGGGAATGAACCAGAAGATGTTCATGGTCGGAATCTTTCGGGTCGTGATGTCGGTCGGTTCGGGCGACCGGGGCGGCTGGCAGACCGGCCCGGGGAGGCTCCGGAAATCAGGCGGCGCCGCGGCCGGCGGGCTTCCAGACGATGTCGGCCACCTTCACCGGGCGCGGGATCAGTCCCAGTTCGGCGAAGGCGTCGGCCACGCGCTGCTGGTCCGCCACGAGTTCCGGCGTGAGAGGGCGCACGGGCGCGGGCGGCCGGCGGTCGAGAAAGCGGAAGGCGGTGCCGAAGGGCAGGCCGGTCGCGTCGGCGACGAGCTGGGTGGCGGCCTTGCGGTCGGTCTGCGCCCAGGCGTCGGCGCGCGTCAGTTCGTCGAGCAGCGCGAGCACGGCGGCCGGAAAGCGCTGCGTGAAGCTGCTCGACGACAGGTAGAAGCTGTTGTTGCTCGACAGGCCCTCGCCGGTGTGCAGCACGCGTGGGCGGCTTTCGTCGCCACCATCGAGTTCGGCGGCGGCGTAGTACGGGTCCCAGATCGCCCAGGCATCGACCGCGCCGCGCTTGAACGCGGCATGGCCGTCGGCCGGCGCGAGCCAGATCGGCTCGATGTCGCTCCAGGCGAGGCCGGCCTTCTTGACGGCGCGCAGCACGAGGTAATGCGCACTCGAACCCTTCTGCAGCGCGATGCGCCGACCCTTGAGATCGGCCAGCGCGCGCAGCGGCGAGTCCTGGCGCACGAGGATGGCCGAGGCGCGAGGCTTGGGCGGCTCGGCGCCGACATAGACGATGTCGCGCCCCGAGGCCTGCGCGAAAACGGGCGGCGCGTCGCCGGTCATGCCGATGTCGACGCTGCCGACGGCGAGCGCTTCCAGCAGCTGCGGCCCGGCCGGGAACTCGTTCCAGGTGATGCGGGTCGACGGGAAGCGCTGCTCCAGCTGGCGACGCTGGCGCAGCAGCACGAAATGCACCGAGCTCTTCTGGAAGCCGACACGGATTGCCTCGGGCGACGCCTCGGCGGCCTCGGGCCTGCCGGGCGCCGCGAGCGCGCCGCCCGGCAGGCCGTGGCCGGCGAGACCGGCCCCCGCCAGCAGGAGCAGCCGATGGAAGTGACGACGGTCCATGACGGCCTCCGGATTCAGCGCGCGGCGGCCGGCTTCCACACCACGTCGGCGATGCGGATCGGCTTGGGGATGAGCTTGAGCGAGCTGAAGGTGTCTGCGATCGCCTGCTGCTCGGCCGTGACCTGGGGCGTGAGCGGCGCGATGCCGTAGCTGTAGCGGCTGGCCGACAGCTCGAGCGTCGGCACGTCGAGGCCGGTGAGCGGTTGCAGCAGGCTCACGACTTCCTTCGCGTTGCGCTCGGCCCAGACGTCGAGCTTGACCAGCTCGTCGAGCAGGGCGCGCAGCACCACCGGCTCGCGTTCGGCATAGCCGCGCGACGACAGGAAGAACTGGTGGTTCGAGACGATGCCCGTGCCGTCGGCCAGCACGCGGGCGCCGAGCTGCTTCTCGGCGGCGGCGAGGAAGGGGTCCCAGATCGCCCAGGCATCGACGGCGCCGCGCTCGAAGGCGGCGCGCGCGTCGGCCGGCGGCAGGAACACGGGCTGGATGTCGGCATAGGCGACGCCGGCCTTCTCGAGCGCCTTGACGAGCAGGTAGTGCACGTTCGAGCCCTTGTTGAGCGCGACGCGCTTGCCCTTCAGCTCGCTCACGCTCTTCAGCGGCGAATCCTTCGGCACGACGATGGCCTCGCCCTTCGGCGCGGCGGGCTGGTTGCCGACGTAGAGCAGGTCGGCGCCGGCGGCCTGGGCAAAGATGGGCGGTGCCTCGCCGACGTTGCCGAAGTCGATCGAGCCGACGTTGAGCGCTTCGAGCATCTGCGGGCCAGCCGGAAATTCGCTCCACGTCACCTTCACGCCCTGCGGCGCGAGCGCGGTTTCGAGCGTCCCTCGGGCGCGCAGCAGGTTGAGCGTGCCGTACTTCTGGAAGCCGATGCGCAGCGTGCCGGCGGCAAAGGCGCGGCCGGGCAGCAGGCTGGCGGCGGTCGTGCCGAGCAGGCCGGCGATGCCTGCGGCGAGGGCGCGGCGGCGCAGCGGCGAGGCGGGAAGGGCGGAGGTCTTGCGGGTCATGGCGGTCGGTCCTTGCAAGGGCTTGCAGCGCGGGTCGGGCAGCGCGGGCGTGAACGGGCCCGCGGTGCGGCCGCGCGGCGGCACCGGATGAGTTCTTGTTGGTGTGGGTGGCGACGGTCCGGCGTCGCGGACCGTCGCGGTGGCGTGTGGTGGCTGGCGCTCGCGGTGGCTGGCCGCCGATCGCTCGCGGCCGGTCAGGCGGCCAGTTCGAGCGCGAGGCCGGCGGCGCGCTCGCGCCTGGCGCGCGGCCATTCGATGGCTTCGAGCAGAAGCGACGAGGCTTCGGCGAGGCGGGCGGCGATCTCGGCGTCGGGCTGGTAGCCGCCGTCGTCGCGCTTGGCGATCTGGGCGTCGCTCGCGTACACGCTGCCGACGATCCAGCGCGCGCCGAGGGCGGTGAGCACCGGCTTGATCGCGTAGTCGATCGCGAGCAGATGCGCGGGCGAGCCGCCGGTGGCGATCGGCAGCACGACCTTGTCCTTCAGGCCATCCTGCGGCAGCAGGTCGAGAAAGCTCTTGAGCAGGCCGGTGTAGCTCGCCTTGTAGATCGGCGTGGCGATGACCACGGCATTGGCGCGCTCGACGCGGCCGAGCGCGGCCTTGACCGGCGGCGCGTCGAATTCGAGGTTGAGCAGGCTGTCGGGCGGCAGTTCGCGGGCACGCACGTCCTCGACGGTGGCGCCATGGGCGACGACGTGGTTGCGCACGACGTCGAGCAGGGCGTTGGAGCGGGAACGGGCCTGGGGGCTGCCGGAGATGAAGACGATGGGCATCGCGCGGGTCCTGTTGGAATTGGCGTGATGCGCAAGGTAAGGACGCGCGCTAATGCAAGGAACGACGATTGCGCCATGTCTTGATGACCGGGAGTCATCAAGTCTGTGCGATTTGATGCACGACGCTGGCTGAAGCCGTTCAGCCGGCGTCTGTCTGGCGCTCAGTTCGCGCCGGTGGGCAGCAGCAGATCGAGCCGGGCGCGGTCGGGGCCGAGCGGCGCCGAAACCATGCGGCCGGCGTGATGCTCGACCACGCGCTCGACGAAGGCGGACGGCATGCCGGGCGCGGCCGGCGCGAGCGCGAGCCGCCAGTGATCGCCGTCGATGGCGAGGCGGATGGCGATCGGGTCGTCGCCGCCGGCCCGCACCGCATGCGCGACCAGGCCGGCGAGCGCGCGGCGCATGAGCGCGGGGTCGCCCTTCATCGCGGCGCCGGCGGGGGCGTCGGCATTGACGGGCAGGCGCTGGCCGCCGGGCTCGGCGCGGATCTCGGCGATGGCGTCGGACAGCAGCGCGGCGAGGTCGAAGCCGATCGAGACGGTGCCGCCGCTTTCGAGGCGCATCGCCTGCACGAAATCGCCGGACAGCGGCTGGGTGCTGACCATGGGTCGGCTGTCGGGGCGCGGGACGGTGGGCGGTGGCGCGGGCACATCGGTCTGGGTGACGGTGGTGAGCAGACCGTCAACGAAGGAGGGCGGCGTGTAGGCGCCGAGCGGGCGGGTGCGCGGGCCGGTGTGGTCGGCGTCGGTGCCGGCCAATGCGGGTTCGGCCACCGCGCGACCGAGGGAATTGAGGCAGACCACGAGCGCGTCGGGCCGCGCCTGCCGTCCGAGCGGGCTCACATGGATGCGCTGGGGCGCGAGGCGCGGATGCCGGCCGATGAGGTGGCGCGGGCGGGCGTCCAGGCCCACCTCGTCGAGCAGCGCGGTCCAGGCGCTTGCGCCGCCGGGTGCCAGTTCGCGCAGCAGCTCGGGCAGCTGGCGGCCGGCCAGGGTCGCGGGCGGAAGGGCGTCGTCGCCGGCAAGGCGGGCGGCAAACCGGGCCGCGGGCGGATTGGCCAGCAGCACGAGGCCGCGCGGATCGGTCACGAACACCGGTTCGGGCAGGGCGGCAAGCGCCTCGGCGAGCAGGTCGCGGCCGTCGCGCAGGCTTTGCGAGATGGCGGCGAGCGCGTCGAGCCGGGCTTCGAGCGGCTCGGTGCCCGGTGCCGGCGTGGCCGGGCGGGCGCTCGCGGCGTGGCCGGCGGCGCGGCTCGCGGCAATGGCGCGGCGCAGCGCGCGCGGGCTGCGCAGGCCGTCGGCGAGGCCGAGTTCGGGGCCGGTGCGGTGGGCGAGGGTGTCGAGTTCGTCATCGACGAAGCGGCTCGCGGCTTCGAGTCGGCGCCAGCTCCAGAGTGGGCAGGCGAGCAGCGCTGCGATGGCGATGCCGGCCGGCGGTAGCCAGACGCTGGCGACGCCGAGCAGCACCCAGGCGAGGGCGACCGCGCCGGCCGCGCTGCCCAGACCGAAGACGAGCGCGGCGCGCGGCGGCAGGCGGGTGATGCCGAGCGTGAGCAGGCCGGCGATCAGCGCGCCGAAGGCGGCGGCGGGCAGCGGCTGCGGCGTCCAGGGCGCGTCGCCACGACGCAGGCTGTCGAGCAGGGTGGCGATGATGTCGATGGACGGCGTGATGCGGTTGCTGCCCGACAGCGGCGTGGGATAGCCGTCGCCGAGGCCGGTGGCGGTCACGCCGATGAGCACGAAGCGGTCGTGGAAGCGGCCGGGCGGCACGCGGCCGAGCAGCACGTCGGCATAGCTGACGTGGGCGTAGTGGTCGGCACCGCCGCGGTGGCGCAGCAGGATCGGGTCGGCGCGGCGCCAGCGGCCGTCGGCGGCCTGGCTCGGGAACTGCGGCCCGGTGTCGGCACGGCGCGGTGGCCGGGGGGGCAGATCGGGCGCGATGGGTTCGTCGGCCGTGACGGTGGTGTCTGGCGCCGGATCGCCGCTGCCGGCGCTAGCGTCTAGCAGGGCGAGCGCGACATGCGGATGGCGCGGCGCGCCGAGGCCGGCATGCAGATAGCTGCGCCGCAGGATGCCATCGGGGTCGAGTTCGGCATCGGCATGGCCGAGGCGGTAGGCGTCGCCGAGGCTTTCGGCCGGCCGCAGTTCGGTCAGGCGCTCGCCGCCGATGCTGGCAACCGGCACGACCGGCAGCACGACCGGGCCGACCCGTGCCATGGCGGTGGCCAGCTCGGCATCGTCCTCGGGCAGGTCGGAGGGTTCGGACAGCAGCAGATCGAGCAGTACGGCGCGCGGCCGGTCGGGCGCGATGCGTTCGAGCAGCCGCGCGTGGGTCGCGCGCGACCAGGGCCAGCGGCCCATCACGGCGAGGCTGGCGTCGTCGATCGCGATGATGACGATGTCGTCGGGCGGCGTGGGCCGGGCGTCGATCGTGAGACCGATGTCGTAGAGGGCGTCGTCACTGCCGCGCAGCAGGCCGCTCAGGCCGAGCACCAGGGTGAACAGGGCCAGCGCGAGCGCGAGCCGCTTGCGTTCGCGGGCGAGGCGCGGGGCCTGGGCGGCGTGCGGCATGCGGGTCAGCGCCGGGTGAGCAGGCCGGCGCCGCTGCGCCAGCACTGGTCGGCGCCGCCCTCGATGCAGCCGTCGACATCGAAGCTCTGGATCGCGGTCCAGGGGCCGATGAAGCCGTCGGCGTCGATCGCGCGGTAGCGCAGGTAGAAGCGGCCGCCGGCGTGGGGGCGCGGCAGACTCAGGCGCGGCGTGTCGAGGTGGGCGACGACCTCGGGGCTGGCCATCGCGGCATCGCGGCCGAGCTGGAAGTCGAAGGTCTGGCCCGGCTCGCCGGCCCAGGCGAAGCGCATCTCGTCGTCATCGACCTCGGGGGACTGGGCGCCAGCGGGTGGCGGCGCGAGCGTGAACTCGACCGCGTCGCCCCAGGGGCCGGGACGACCGTCGGCCGGCAGGCTGGCGACGCGCCAGCGGTAGCGGCCGGGGGCGAGCGGGTCGAGCGTGACGTCGTTGCCGTTCGCGGCGCGCTCGGCGATCGGTGCGTCGAAGCTGCCGTCGGCGGGCGCGAGCTGGAATCGGTAGCCCCCGGTCGCGGCTGGATTGGCGGTCCAGGCGAAGCGGACGCCGGTCGCGCGCAGCTTGCCGCTAGGCGCGGGCGCGTTGAGGAAGGGCGGCTCGGGCTCGGCATGCAGCTCGAAGCTGCCGACCGCATCGAGCCCTTCGAGCCCTTGCGCATTGATGGCGCGCACGCGCAGCTGCCACCTGCCGTCGCCGAGGCCGGCGATGCGCAGCTCGGGCGTGGCGCTGACCGATTCATGCTCGACCGCGCCAAAGCCGGCGTCACGCGCGACCTGCACGCGCCAGCCGGCGGCGCCCGCGAGCGGCGGCAGGCTGATGCGCAGCAGCTTGCGTTCGAACACCGCGGGCAGGCCGGACAGATCGGGCGCCGGCAGCAGCGCAACCGGCTCGGCCACGCGGCCGTCGGCGCCGATGACCGTCCCGTAGCCGGCCGCGAGCGCCTTGCCTTCGGCGCCGCCACGCGCGTCGACGAGTCCGTGCACGACCTCGCCATGCGTCTCAGCGCCGCTGCTGACGCGGAATTCGGTGCCGCGCACCGCGAGCGTCGCCTGCGGCGTGCGCACATCGAAATGCGGCTGGCCGCCACGCAGTCGCGCTACCAGCGCCTCGACCCGGCCGCGCAGCAGTCGCAGCGACGCGGCGGCGGTATCGGCGGCGGCGTAGTTGCGGGCGCGCGCCACCTCGGCGCTCGATTCGGCCTGGACACGCAGCAGCGATCCGTCGCCGAGTCTGAGGGTCGCGTAGCCGTCGGCGCCGGTGTCGATGCGGTCGCCTTCGCCGAGGCTGGTGCCGCGCGCGAGCGGACTGGTGCTGCCGTCGGGCCGCACGAGGCTCGCGTGGCCGACGGTTTCGATCACCTCGACCGTCATGGGTCGCGCGGCCATGCGGTCGAGCGGAATCCGCAGCTGGCTGCCGGTGGGCAGCACGTCGGGATCGGCCATGCGGTTGAGTCTGGCGATTTCGCGCCAGCCGCCCCGATTGGCGAGCAGACGGCGCGCGATGCCGATGAGGGTGTCGCCGCGCTCGACGGTGAGGATGTGGGTTTCGGTGTCGGCGACGGGGAGGAGGGCAGGCGGGGCGGCAAGCGCGTTGCCGAAGCCGATCGCGGCGGCGGCCGCCGCGATCGCGCTGCGCCGGGCACGGACCACGACGGCCGTGCGGGCGGGACTGATGGGCATGTTTCTACTTGGAGGCGTTCGTGACTGCGGGTGACGTGGCTGCGTCGACCGGCCCGCGATTATGCCTGTCGGCCTGTCACGAAACCCCCGGCCATCAAGGGTTTCCCATGAGAAGCATTTCCGGGCAGGTAAAAGGGTCTTGTCTAGAATCCGCCCCGCCGAAATGGTTTTCGGTCGCTGGCTGCCACCGGCGTCAACGCAGTTCCTGCACACCATCTACAAAGCCAAGGAGCAACACATGGTTCGCGGATTCACCTATCGCGGCGAAGCCTTCCGCGCGACGGTTCATGGCCGTCCGGGCAAGGAAGAAATCTTCATCGTCATGATGGTCGACGACGAGGAAGGCCCCGAGATCTCGATCGACCGGTTCGAGGATGCCGACAACAACCCGGACGACGCGCTGGAGACGATGCTCTGCAAGCTCGTCGACAAGCTGTTCGCCGAGCAGTCGATCACGCCGGCGTCGGCCACCGAGGAATTTGCCTGGCTCGCGCCCGTCACCACCGGCGCGCGCGTGCATGACGGCGTGCAGCAGCACTGAGCGTGCTTGCCGCGCCGGTTCCTCCGGGCCGGTCGCCCATGAAAAACGCCGGCCTCTCCGAAAAGGGAGAGGCCGGCGTTTTTCATGGGCGGCTCATGGCCGCCTGCCGGTCTGCGGAGCCGGGCGAGGGATCGCCCGGCTGCCGGATTCAGTCCGGACGACGCGGGCGGAAGCTGCCTTCGCGACGGTCCGGGTTGGCATGGCCACCCTCGCGGCGCGGCTTGCCGTAGCCCGAGCCACCCGGACGACCACCGCCACCCGGCTTGCGCGGACCGCCTGAACCCGGACGGCGCTCGCCCGGCTTACCGTCGAAACGGCGCGGCTGGCGCTTGGGTTCGAGGCCGGCGATGGTCTCGACGGGGATCGGCTGCGAGGTGAAGCGCTCGATGCGGCGGATCGCGCCGGCGTCGCGGTGCTCGACGATCGTCACGGCCTGGCCCGAGCGGCCCGCGCGACCGGTACGGCCGATGCGGTGAACGTAGTCCTCGGCGGTCATGGGCAGACCGTAGTTGATGACGTGGCTGATGGTCGGCACGTCGATGCCACGCGCGGCCACGTCGGTTGCGACGAGGATGCGCAGACGGCCTTCGCGCAGCTTGCTCAGCGTGCGATTGCGCATGCCTTGGGGCATGCCGCCGTGCAGGGCGGCGGCGGCATGGCCTTCGTCTTCGAGGCGCTCGGCGAGCCAGTCGGCGTCGCGCTGCGTCGAGGTGAAGACGATGGCCTGCTGCACGTCCACGCCGCGCAGGAGGTGGTCGAGCAGGGCGTTCTTGTGCTCGATGTCGTCGGCCCAGTGCAGGCGCTGGGCGATGTCGGTGTGCACGTCGCGGTGCGTGGCCAGCTCGATGCGGCGGGGTTCGCGCATCAGGCCTTCGGCGAGCCGCGCGACCGGACCGGCGAAGGTGGCCGAGAACAGCAGCGTCTGGCGATCGGCCGGGGTCGCATCGGCGACTTCGCGGATGTCGTCGATGAAGCCCATGTCGAGCATGCGGTCGGCTTCGTCGAGGACGAGCGTCTTGACGTTGCTCAGGTCGAGCTTGCCGTTGCGGATGTGGTCGAGCAGGCGACCGGGCGTGCCGATCACGATGTCGAGGTGGCCGCGCAGCTGCTGGAGCTGACGGCCGTAGGGCACGCCGCCGACGATGGTGGCGATGCGCAGCCAGCGCAGCTCGGAGGTGAGCTCGAAGGTGCTCTGCGCGACCTGCTGCGCAAGTTCGCGGGTGGGTGCCATCACCAGGATGCGCGGCGTCTGCACCTTGAAGTTGCGGTCGCGCGGTTCACGCGGACGGTACTCGCCGCGGTCGCCGTCACGGCTGCCGCGACGGTCGCCGAAGCGGCGGTCTTCACGCGGCTCGGGGCGGTCGCGGCCTTCGGGCTTGCCGGCTTCGGCGATGGCATGCAGCGCCGGGAGCATGAAGGCGGCGGTCTTGCCGCTGCCGGTGGAGGAGGAAACCATTAGGTCGACGCCGGTCATGGCGACGGGAATGGTTTGCAGCTGAACGGGGGTCGGGTCGGTGAAACCCAAAGCCTGAACGGCCTTGAGCAAAGCGGGATGCAATCCCAGCGTGTCAAAGGACATGAACTCTCGCGGAACGAAGAGAAGTGAGCCGTGGTGGCGAGGCATCGCCTGCAACCTGCGTGCCCGGGTTCGGTGTCTGTGCCACGGAGCTTGTCGGTTCGCCAATGGTGCGAACGCCGTGGATGGACCGAAGGAAGGGGGGAAAGGCCGGAGGGGATGGGAATTGCGCGTCTGGTCGGTGACTTTCGCGCAAGCTGCGGATTATACGCATGAATCCGACTGCATTCCCCGGAATTTTGCACTGCGTCGGAGCCGGGCGTACTGCGTCGGTCGACCTGCCGCCGCGACCGAGCGCGGCGGCGGGCGAACTTGGGGATTCAGGCGGCCTTGATTGCGTCGAAGGTGCGCGCCATTTCGGACTGGCCGACATCGTCCGCGACCGCAGACCCGGCTAGCGGCTCGCCGCCCGCTAGCCAGGCCGGTTCGAGATCATCCGCCAGCGCGGTCACGAGTCCGTGGTTGAGTTCGTGGATCGACCAGACGTAGCCGGCATCGCGCAGAGCCGACTGCATCGCGTTCTGCACGAGGCTGCGCACGATCAGATGCGGTTCGGAGTAGGGCACGCTGTCGGCCCGGCCGGAGGCGGCATCGACGCAGGCCTTGACGTCATGCGAGGCGTGGCCTCGGCAGGCGAGCGGGCGCACCGGATAGATGAGGCAGGCGCCCTTCTCGATGAAGGGACAGCGCCGGCGAAGCTTGACGCGCTCCTGCTCGCTCAGGCCGCGAGTCGCCTTGTCGGCGTCGATCACGCGCTGTTCGAGGTCTATGCCCATCTTCGCAAGCGCAGCACGCGCCATGCGCATGTAGCGCGCGATCAGCAGGATCTCCGGCGAGGTGGCGGTGACGCGCAGGGTGCAGCAGGTAGCGCAGCCCTTGTGGCAGGCGATGGTCGGTTGGCCCTCTGACTGGATCGCCACATTGCCCTCGAAACTGTCGAAGGCTTGCGAGAGCAGGGCATCGACGAGTTTGGGGCCTTCGCGGAAGCGGGCGATGGTCTGGGAATAGGCGTCGTGCAGGGCCTTGAAGAAGGCCAGGGGGCCGGCGTCGGCCGGGTTGGCGGTGTTCATGGAATGTTCGCGCAGGTCGTTTTATGGCCGCTGATCCCTGCCGTTGACCGGCAAGCGGAATATGCGGAGCGATAGAGCGATGCAGTGTCACGCGCGCGCATGCCCACCTGCGTGGCAGGGTCTTGTGACTGATTGACCTGCCGCAAACCGTGTCTATGCCGGAGCCCGGGCGACACCCGGATGTCAGGGCGTCGGCGTTGCGGTCACGGAGCGAGTTCCCGATGCGGACTTCCGAGCCGATGCGCTGCTGGTGCTGATCGGCGCGCTGGCGGCGCATGTCAGCGTCAACGCCTTCAACGAGTGGTGGGACTTCCGCAGCGGGCTGGACGGGATGACGCGGCGCACGCCATTCAGCGGCGGTAGCGGCAGCCTGCCGGCGCGGCCTGAGCTTGCGCCGGCCGCGTTGGTGATCGCACTGCTCGGCCTGCTCGCCTGCATCTCGATCGGCCTGGGCTTCGTGGCGAGTCGTGGTATGGCGCTGCTGCCGATCGGTCTGGCCGGCGTGCTGCTGGTGGTGGGCTACACCTGCTTCGTCACGCGTTCACCGTGGTTCTGCCTGATCGCGCCCGGGCTCGCCTTCGGACCGCTGATGGTGCTCGGTACCGAACTCGTGCTTGCTGGGCGGATGTCGATGGCTGGTCTGCTCGCGAGCCTGCCGGGCTTTTTCCTGGTGAACGGGTTGCTGCTGTTGAACCAGTTTCCGGATGTCGAGCCGGATCGCGTGGTCGGTCGGCGTTCACTGCCGGTCGCGTTCGGACTGCGCGCATCGGCACGAATGTTCGTGGCGCTGCTGGCGCTGGCCGTCTTGTCGGTTGTTGCCGCTGTGTTCGGTGGTGGATTGCCGAGCGCCTGCCTGGCGAGCTTGCTGTCGTTCGGCCTCGCCTTCCGGTTCGTGCCGATGGTGCTGGCCGATTGCGATTCACCGGAGCGCCTGCAGCCCGCGATGGCCTTGAATGTGGCGCTCACTCTCGCGGTTCCCTTGCTGTTTGGGCTGGGGTTTCTACTGACCCCATACTGAAAGGTACGGCGTTGTAAGCATTCCTTAAGCCTCGGTACGAATGATCGGGCAGCCTTGCCCATACGCAGCCGAATGGGTGCGGGCGAATTGATTCGACAACAAGGAAGTACCGGGGAGGAAGACCATGACCGACAAGGTCTATGCACGGGTTCGAGAGAACCCCAAGTTCGCGGAGCTGTGCGCCAAGCGCGGCCGCTACGCCGCAACGATGGCCGGCATCACCGCCATCGTTTTCTACGCATTCGTCCTGGTGGTTGCGCTCGACCCGCAGACGCTCGGCAAGCCCGTGGCCGACGGTTCCGCGCTGACCGTCGGCGTGGTGGCCGAATTGCTCATGTTCGCGCTGTTCCTGACGCTGACCGGTCTGTACGTGAAGCGCGCGAACGGCGAATTCGACGCCCTGACGGCCCAAGTCCTGGCCGAAGCCGCGAAGGAGCCGCGCCGATGAACTTCCTCCCGCGCCGTCCCCTGCTCGCCGCTGCCGCGATCGCCGCGCCGGCCATCGCCTTTGCCGGCCCCGCCGTCGAGGCCGCCGAGAAGCAGCCGCTGAACCTGCATGCGATCGGCATGTTCCTGCTCTTCGTCCTGATGACGATGGGCATCACCTACTGGGCCTCGCGCAAGACGCAATCGGCCGCCGACTTCTACACGGCGGGCGGCGGCATCACCGGCTTCCAGAACGGCCTTGCGATCGCGGGCGACTACATGTCGGCCGCCACGCTGCTCGGCCTGACCGCCCTTGTGTTCGACAAGGGGTATGACGGCTACATCTACACGATCGCCTTCTTCGTCGGCTGGCCGATGATCCTGTTCCTGATGGCGGAGCGCCTGCGCAACCTGGGCCGTTTCACCTTCGCGGACATCACTTCCTATCGCCTCGACCAGGGCAAGGTGCGCACGATGGCGGCGATCTCGTCGCTGGTGGTCGTGTCCTTCTACCTGATCGCGCAGATGGTCGGCGCGGGCCAACTCATCAAGCTGCTGTTCGGCCTCGACTACGAACTGGCAATCGTCGTGGTGGGCGCGCTGATGATGGTGTACGTGATCTTCGGCGGCATGATCGCCACCACCTGGGTGCAGATCATCAAGGCCTGCCTGCTGCTCGCGGGCGGCACGGCGGTCGGCATCCTGGCGTTCTCGAAGTTCGACTTCTCGTACACGACGCTCGTCGCCCGCGCGGCCGAGGCGCACAAGCTGCACGACAAGCTCATGGCGCCGGGCGCGCTGATGGCTGATCCGGTCAATGCGGTGTCGCTCTGCCTCGGCCTCATGTTCGGCATCGCCGGTCTGCCGCACATCCTGATGCGCTTCTTCACCGTCACCGACGCCAAGGAAGCGCGCAAGTCGGTGCTCTACGCCTCGGGTTTCATCGGCTATTTCTTCAACGTGATCTTCATCATGGGACTGTGCGCGATCACGATCGTCGGCACCGACACCCAGTTCTTCACGGGCGGCAAGCTGACCGGCGGCGGCAACATGGTCGCGATGCATCTGGCCAAGGCCGTGGGCGGCGATCTGCTGCTGGGCTTCCTGGCGGCGGTGGCCTTCGCGACCATCCTCGCGGTCGTGTCGGGCCTCGCGCTCGCAGGCGCCTCGGCCATTTCGCATGACCTGTATGCGCGCGTCATCAAGAAGGGCACGGCGACCGACAAGGAAGAAATGAAGGTCTCGCGCATGGCCACGCTCGCCCTCGGCGTGATCGCGGTGCTGCTCGGCATCCTGTTCGAGAAGCAGAACGTCGCCTTCATGGTCGGCCTCGCCTTCGGCATCGCGGCGGCGGGCAACTTCCCGGTGCTGATCCTGTCGATGTACTGGAAGGGTCTGACGACGCGCGGCGCGCTCGCCGGTGGCTACGGCGGCCTCGTGTCCGCCGTGACCTTCGTCGTGCTGTCGAAGTCGGTGTGGGTGACGGTGCTCGGCAATCCGGCGCCGATCTTCCCCTACGAGCAGCCGGCGCTGTTCGCGATGCCGATCGCCTTCGGCCTCGCGATCTTTTTCTCGGTGAGCGAGAGCAGCGCCCGGTCGCGCGCCGAGAAGGCCGCGTTCGACGACCAGTTCGTGCGCGCCCAGACCGGTCTTGGCGCAGCGGCCGCAAGCAAGCACTGAGCTTGCGCCGGCCCGTCGCAACGCCGGACTTGAGCGCGCTCAAGCCGGCTTGCGGCGGGCCTTCAGCGAGGTGCGCGGTTTGACCCAAATCAGGCCCGCGCCTTGTGACAAGGAGTGACATGAGGGCTCTCAACCAAGGAGACCTTCATGAAAGCCCTGACCGATTTCCTCACCACCGACTACGGCCTGATGAGCGCGGTGGTCATCGCCTTTTGCCTGCTCGGCGTCGGCTTCTTCGTGAACTTCGTTCGCAAGCACATCGCCGAGGACACCGCCCGCGCCGCCGCCGGCCAGATCCGGCCGCGCACCTCGCACTGAGGGTCGCGCGAATACCGAACAGGCCGCCTGTACCATCGCCCGCATCTTAATGCGGAGCCAAGCAAGGTGCTCGACATCCAGGCGGTTCATCACATCGCGATCATCTGTTCCGACTACGGGCGGTCGAAGCGCTTCTACACCGAAGTGCTGGGCTGCGAGGTGATCGCCGAAACCCATCGCCCCGGGCGCGACTCGTGGAAGCTCGATCTGGCCGTCGCCGGCGGCTGCCAGATCGAGCTTTTTTCGTTTCCCGATCCGCCGCCGCGCCCGAGCCGACCTGAGGCACAAGGGCTGAGGCATCTGGCATTCGCGGTCGCCGACATCGAACGCGCGGCGAGCGCGCTTGAGGCAGCCGGCGTCGCGCATGAGCCGATCCGTCTCGACGACCTGACCGGGCGGCGTTTCTTCTTCTTCCGCGATCCGGACGACCTGCCGCTCGAACTCTACGAAGCCGCGCGATGACCACGGCGGTACTCGGCCTCAATCTCGGGCAGGACGCGGCGGCGGCGCTGTTCGTCGATGGCGAACTGGTCGCGGCGGTCGAGCAGGAGCGCTTCGATGCCGACCGGCATTCGGCGGCCTTTCCGACCGACGCGGTCCGCTTCGTGCTGGCGCAGGCCGGTCTTGATGTGAAAGCGCTTGCAGGGCTGGCCGTAGGTGATGACCGCATCACCGAGGCGGACCGTGCGGCGCTCGCCGCGCTGGGGCTGCCCGAGCCTTTTCCGGTGCCGCATGCGCTGGCCCATGCTGAGGGCGCGTTCGCGTCCAGCGGCTTTGCGTCGGCGGCGGTGCTGGTGGCGGACGGCCATGCGCACGGCGACGCGGTGGCGATCTTCCACGCCGACGCCAGGGGTGTCGTGCAGTTGGCCGGCTTCGGCTGTGCCCAGTCGCCCGGCGACTTCTACTCGCGCGCGACGGCGCTTTGCGGGCTTGCGACCCGATCCGGACAGGAAGGCAAGCTCATGGGGCTCGCCCCCTGGGGGACAGCGGTGGATGCGGCTTACGTGCACGCGGCCGCCGAGCCGTCCGATGCGGCATCCATCGCGCCTGCGGTGCCAGACGCACCGCTCCGCCCGCCCGTGCTGCCCGAGGCGCTGATGGCCAGCACGACACCTCACGAACCTTTCGGTCCAGCCTCGCGTGCCCTTGCCTTCGCCGCCCAGCGCGAGATCGAGCGCTTCATGCTCGACGCCGCGCGTCGTGCGTTTGCGCTCACGGGCGCGCGCCGGCTCTGCCTCGCCGGCGGCGTGGCGCTCAACTGCAACGCCAACGCTGCGATCGCGGCCCTGCCCGGGCTGGAAGCGCTCCACATCCAGCCGGCCGCCAACAACGCGGGCACAGCCGCGGGCGCCGCCGCGCATTTCCTGCGCCGACGCGGGATCGCACCTGTGGTGCGCGAACAGGTGCGTCTCGGCCCCGACCTGAGCGATACCGACATTGCCGGCGCCGTCGGGCGTGCCGTGCGCGAGGGTCGCGTCCACGCCCGCTGCGTCGCCGATGCCGCCGCCGAGGCCGCCGCGCGCATCGCCGCCGGCGAGGTGATCGGCTGGTGTCACGGCAGGGCGGAATTCGGCCCGCGCGCGCTCGGCAACCGCTCCATCGTCGCGCTGCCCGACACCGCCGCCCGCCGCGACCGCGTCAACGCGATCAAGCGGCGCGAGGCCTGGCGCCCGCTCGCGCCGTCGGTACTCGCTGAATGCGCCGCCGACTGGTTCGTGGATGCGCGCCCGTCGCCGCACATGCTGCTCACCTTCAAGGTGCGACCGGAAAAGCGCCTGGCCGTACCAGCCATCGTCCACGTGGACGGCAGCGCGCGGGTGCAGACCGTGACCGCGCGCGACAATCCGCGCTATCACGCGCTCATCAGCGAGGTTGCGCGCCTGACCGGCCTGCCGCTCGTGCTCAACACCTCGCTCAACACCCGCAGCAAGCCGATGGTGCTTACTGCAAGCGATTGCATCGACTGCCTGCTCGACAGCGGCCTCGACGCTGCCTTCATCGGCGACTGGCTCGTGCTGCCGGGCTGAATGCACGAAGGGCCGGCGGATCGCTCCGTCGGCCCTTCGTGCGGCATGCGCGCCGGGCTGGCCGGCGCAGGCTCATGCGCTCATCGTCGGCGCCAGCGCCTCGGGCCCGGCGTGGCCCGGTGGCGCCTCGACAGGCGCATCATCCGAAGCGCCAAGCCGTGCGCCGCCACGCACGCCATCACAGCGCGTCGCTCGCGTAATCCGCCAGCCGCGAACGCTCGCCGCGCGCCAGCGTCACATGGCCCGAATGCGGCCAGCCCTTGAAGCGGTCGACCACGTAGGTCAGGCCGCTCGACCCTTCGGTGAGGTAGGGCGTGTCGATCTGCGCGATGTTGCCAAGGCAGACCACCTTGGTGCCCGGACCGGCGCGGGTGATGAGCGTCTTCATCTGCTTGGGCGTCAGGTTCTGCGCCTCGTCAATGATCAGGTACTTGCTGACGAAGGTGCGGCCGCGCATGAAGTTCATGCTCTTGATCTTGATCTTCGACCGGATCAGGTCGGCGCTGGTCTGCTTGCCCCATTCGCCGCCAGCACCGCTGCTGTAGGTGTTGCCGAAGCCGCCACCCGCGCCGCTGCCGCCCGCCGACCCGCCGCCGAGCAGTACCTCGATGTTGTCGTCGAAGGCGCCCATCCACGGCGCCATCTTTTCCTCCTCGGTGCCGGGCAGGAAACCGATGTCCTCGCCCACCGGCACGGTCGCGCGCGTCACGATGATCTCGCTGTAGCGGCGCGTGTCCATGCACTGCGCGAGGCCGGCCGCGAGCGCGAGCAGCGTCTTGCCGGTGCCGGCCTGGCCGAGCAGCGTCACGAAGTCGCACTCCGGGTTCATCAGCAGGTTGAGCGCGAAGTTCTGCTCGCGGTTGCGCGCGGTCACGCCCCAGATGTTGTTCTTGCCGTGGGTGTAGTCGCGCAGCGTCTGGAGCACGGCGGTCTTGCCGTTCACCTCGCGCACCTGGGCGTAGAGCGGAGCCTCGCCGTCCTTGCCTTCGTAGTACACGAACTGGTTGACCATGAAGGCGGTGACGAGCGGCCCGCTCACGCGATAGAAGGTCGAGCCCTGCTGCTGCCAGCTCTCGACGCCCTTGCCGTGGCGCTGCCAGAAGTTGTCGGGCAGCGCGAGCCAGCCCGAATAGAGCAGGTCGGTGTCTTCGAGGACGTGGTCGTTGAAGTAGTCCTCCGCCGGCAAGCCAAGGGCACGCGCTTTGATGCGCATGTTGATGTCCTTGGTCACCAGCACCACGAGCTTTTCGGGTTTGCTCTCCTGCAGCGCCTTCACCACGCCGAGGATCTGGTTGTCGGCCTTGCCGGTCGCCAGACCCGTGGGCAGCACGTTGGCGAAGATCTGCGTCTGGAAGTACAGCCGGCCGCCCGCGTCGCGGTTGCCGAGGCTCGACAGCAGCAGGCCGCCGTCGATGTCGCTGTCGGCGCCGGCCTTCTCGATCAGCTCGTCGAGCGTGCGGCTCACCTGCCGCACGTTGCGCGACACCTCGCTCATGCCCTTCTTGTGGTTGTCGAGTTCCTCCAGGGTCATGATCGGCAGATAGACGTCATGCTCCTCGAAGCGGAACAGCGACGACGGGTCATGCATGAGCACGTTCGTGTCGAGCACGAACAGCTTGCGCACGCCGGCATCGGCATGGTCCTTGGCGCCGCCGCGCTTGCTGGTGGTGGCGCGATGGGCCGCGGCCTGACGCGGATTCGGTTCGGTCGGCTTGGCTTCGACCACGCGCGCGACCGGTTTGGTGCGCCTGGTGGTGGGAGGTGGTACCGGAATGCGGGACGCCGGCGCCACGACTCCCGCACGGCCGGCAGCCGGCGTGGCGTCGGTCAGGCGAACGGGGTCGGGCGTGGCTTCGTCGGTGGTGTCGGGCAGGTCGGCAACCACGAGCTCGACCGTCTCGGTTTCCTGGGCGGGCAGCACGGCTGGCGTGGCGGCAATCTCCGGGTCACCGAGCGCGAGCGCCAGCGTCGTCTGCACGTGGGGCGCATTGGCCGCCGGCTCGGCGGACGCGATGCCCGCCGTGGAAGCCCGTTTTCGCGCCGGCGCACGGCGCGGCTGCGCGGGCTCGAAGTCGGTGAGCAGGGTGGCGGGCTTGGTAGGCGCTTTGGGCAGAGGCATGCGTGCTATCGGCGAGGGAAGTGGGAAAAGGGGGCAGGGCGCGAATCAGGCGCACAAACGAAAACGCCGCTCGGGACAGCACGGTCCGGAGCGGCGTTGCGGTGCAGCTGCTGTGCGGATGTTGCATGTCCGCCGGCTGCGCCGGGCGGAGGGCAACAAGGGATGAACGGGGTGGATCTCAAGCAGGTCGCGCCATTCAAGAAAGCTGTCGTCTTCAAATCGCTTCGTCGAACCGCGTCGCGGATGCCGCCCTCGGGCGGCACGGCTCCAAGCTAGCCCAGCGCCTGCACTTGCGCAAGCACGGCGGCCACATGGCCGGGCACCTTCACGCCGCGCCATTCGGCGCGCACCACGCCTTCGGCATCGATGACGAAGGTCGAGCGCTCAATGCCGCGCACCTGCTTGCCGTACATGTTCTTGAGCTTCATGACGCCGAACAGTTGGCAAACCTTTTCATCCGGATCGGACAGCAGCTCGAACGGGAAGGCCTGCTTGGCGCGGAAATTTTCATGCGACTTGAGGCTGTCGCGGCTCACACCGATCACATCGCAGCCGGCGGCCTCGAACTCGGTGATGGCGTCGCGAAAGCCCTGACCCTCGGTGGTGCAGCCCGGCGTGCTGTCCTTCGGATAGAAGTAGAGGACGAGCTTGCGGCCCTTGCTGCCGCTCATCGAGAAGGTCTTGCCGCTCGTGAGCGGCGCCGAAAAATCGGGAACGGCCTTGCCGATGAGGCTGGGCGTGTCGGACATGCTGACTCCTGTCGTGATTGTTGGACTGGTGCGTCTGACAAGCACGCCACGCGCCAGTTCAGGCCAGCAGGAACACGCCCGCGACGTTGCGGCCCTCGGCCATGAGGATGTTGTAGGTGCGGCAGGCAGCCTGGGTGTCCATGCACTCGACGCCGATACGCCGCGCGATCAGCGCTGCCACCAGCCTCGGATGCACGAAGCGCTGCTTCGGGCCGGTGCCGAGGATGACCACCTCCGGCGAACGCTCCAGTACCGCCTCGAACTGCTCGGCCGCCAGCGCGTCGAAATCGCGCGCCGGCCATGCCGCGACCGCCTGCTCGGGCGTCACCAGCACCGATGTCTCATGCCGGCGGGCGTTGATCTCGATGTACCCGTCGCCGTAGGCCGTGACGGTGTTGAGGGAATTGAGGGCGTCGGTATGCAGCTTCACTCTGGGCTCCGTGGGAGCGGCCGATTCTAGCGAGGGTGATTCGCGCGTCCCGCATGCACCGGATGCGCGGAATGCATCAGCTAGAATTTCGGGTTCCCGCGAGCATTTTTCATCCCTTGCCCGCGCCCTTTACCCGGAGTTGCAACGTGATCGACTTTCCCCGCATCAAGCGCCTGCCGCCATATGTCTTCAACATCACTGCCGAGTTGAAGATGGCCGCCCGGCGCCGCGGCGAAGACATCATCGACATGAGCATGGGCAACCCGGACGGCTCCACGCCCCAGCACATCGTCGACAAGCTCGTCGAGGCCAGCAAGCGCCCCGACACCCACGGCTACTCGGTTTCCAAGGGCATCCCGCGCCTGCGCCGCGCCATCACCAACTGGTACAAGACCCGCTACGAGGTCGAGTTCGACGCCGACAGCGAGGCGATCGTCACCATCGGCTCGAAGGAAGGCCTGGCCCACCTGATGCTCGCCACGCTCGACCGCGGCGACACCGTGCTGGTGCCCAACCCGAGCTACCCGATCCACATCTACGGCGCGATCATCGCCGGCGCCGACATCCGCTCGGTGCGCATGACGCCCGGCGTAGATTTCTTCGCCGAACTCGAGCGCGCGATCCGCGAGACGCTGCCCAAGCCCAAGATGATGATCATGGGCTTCCCGAGCAACCCGACCGCCCAGTGCGTCGATCTCGAATTCTTCGAGCGCGTGATCAAGCTGGCCAAGGAGCACGGCATCCTCGTCGTGCACGATCTGGCCTACGCCGACATCTGCTTCGACGGCTATCAGGCGCCGTCGATCATGCAGATCCCGGGCGCGCGCGACGTCGCGGTCGAGTTCTTCACGATGAGCAAGAGCTACAACATGGCCGGCTGGCGCATCGGCTACATGGTCGGCAACAAGGAAATGGTGGCCGCGCTCGCGCGCATGAAGAGCTATCACGACTACGGCACCTTCACGCCCATCCAGGTGGCGTCGATCGCCGCGCTCGAAGGTCCGCAGGACTGCGTCAAGGAAATCACCGCGCAGTACCAGAGCCGCCGCGACGTGCTCGCGCGTGGCCTGCAGGACATCGGCTGGAACGTCGAGGTGCCCAAGGCGTCGATGTACATCTGGGCCAAGCTGCCCGAGCCCTATGCCCATCTCGGCTCGCTCGAATTCGCCAAGCGCCTCCTGGCCGACGCGAAGGTGGCGGTGTCGCCCGGCATCGGCTTCGGCGACTACGGCGACGACCATGTCCGCTTCGCGCTGATCGAGAACGAGCAGCGCACCAAGCAGGCGCTGCGCGGCATCAAGGAGATGTTCCGCAAGGACGGACTCCTGCCCCGGAACGCCGCGTGATGACGACCGCCGCGCGCATTGTCGAGCTGCACGACGCCGACGGGCGCTTCACTGGCCAGGACTGGCTGGAGCGCGCCTGGCCGGTGCATCGGCAGCTGCGGCCGCATCTCGATGATTTCGCGGGCTATGCGAAGCGCATCGAGGCGGTGACGGCGGGCGGCGCGCGCATGGCGCTCGCGGTGGCGGGTGATGTCGTCGCGGGCAAGGCCCTTGACGGCGGCCTGGTCGGGCCTGATGCAGCGGTGCTGGGCGTGGCGGTGTTCCGCTGGTTCGCCAACACCCACGACGGCCTGCGCTTCTACGTCGATGATCTCGTCACCGACGAATCGCGTCGCTCCGGCGGCGTCGGCAAGCTGATGATCGACTGGCTGCGTCAACGCGCCGTCGCGCTCGACTGCGACAGTTTCACGCTCGAATCGGGCACCCAGCGCCAACAGGCGCACAAGTTCTACTTCCGCGAAGGCATGGTGATCCCGTCCTTCAGTTTCAAGGCAGCGCTCAAACAATCATGAAACCCATCAAAGTCGGTCTGCTCGGCATCGGTACCGTGGGCAGCGGTACGTTCAAGGTCCTCCAGCGCAATCAGGGCGAAATCACGCGCCGTGCCGGTCGCGGCATCGAGATTGCGATGGTGGCCGACCTGAACACCGCCCGCGCGCGCCAGCTGGTGGGCAACGCCGCCACGGTCACGGACAACGGCCGCGACGTGGTGACGAACCCCGAGATCGACGTGGTCGTCGAGCTGATCGGCGGCACCGGCATCGCCAAGGAACTGGTGCTCGAAGCCATCGCCAACGGCAAGCATGTGGTGACGGCCAACAAGCATCTGCTGGCCAAGTACGGCAACGAGATCTTCGCGGCGGCGCATGCCAAGGGCGTGAGCGTGGCCTTCGAGGCGGCCGTCGCCGGCGGCATCCCGGTCATCAAGGCGCTGCGCGAGGGCCTGACGGCCAATCGCATCGAGTGGATCGCCGGCATCATCAACGGCACCACCAACTTCATCCTGTCGGAGATGCGCAGCAAGGGCCTCGCCTTCGACACGGTGCTCAAGCAGGCGCAGGAACTCGGCTATGCCGAGGCCGATCCCACGTTCGACATTGAGGGCATCGACGCCGCGCACAAGATCACGCTGATGAGCGCGATCGCCTTCGGCATCCCGGTGCAGTTCGAGAAGGCGCATGTCGAGGGCATCACCAAGCTGACGCCGGCCGACATCGAGTACGCGGAAGAACTCGGCTACCGCATCAAGCTGCTCGGCATCTCGCGCCGCACCGGCGACGGCATCGAGCTGCGCGTGCATCCGACGCTCGTGCCGGCCAAGCACCTGATCGCCAATGTCGAGGGCGTGATGAACAGCGTGCTGGTCAAGGGCGACGCCGTCGGCCAGACGCTCTACTACGGCGCCGGCGCCGGCAGCGAACCGACCGCCTCGGCCGTCATCGCCGATCTGGTGGACATCACCCGCACGCTCACCGCCGACCCGCACAACCGCGTGCCGCATCTGGCCTTCCAGCAAGGCTCGCTGGCCGACACGCCGATCCTGCCGCTGGGCAAGGTGGTGTCGAGCTACTACCTGCGCATCCGCGTGGCCAACCAGACCGGCGTGCTGGCCGACATCACCCGCATCATGGCCGACCAGGACATCTCGATCGATGCGCTGCTCCAGAAGGAGCCGGCCGAGGGCGAGCACCAAGCCGAGGTCATCGTGCTGACGCACCAGACCGCCGAGGCGAACGTCGATGCCGCGATCGCGAAGATCGAGGCGCTGCCCACGGTGGTCGGCAGCGTCGTGCGCATCCGCCAGGAAGACCTGAGCTGAGGACCGCGTGATGACGACGATCACTCCCGCCGCCGGCGATGCGCTGATCGTCGTCGATGTGCAGTACTGCTTCTGCCCGGGCGGCGAACTGGCCGTGCCGGACGGCGACGCGGTGGTGCCGGTCATCAACGCGATCGCGCCGCGCTTCGGCACGGTGGTGGCGACGCAGGACTGGCATCCGGCCGGGCACATCTCGTTTGCCTCGTCGCATGCCGGCCGCCAGCCCTTCGAGAGCATCACGCTGCCCTACGGCGAGCAGGTGCTCTGGCCCGACCACGCGGTGCAGGGCACGCGCGGCGCGCAGCTGCATGACGCGCTGGATGTGCCCAACGCCCGCCTCATCCTGCGCAAGGGCATGAACCCGCGGGTGGACAGCTACTCGGCCTTTCTCGAAGCCGACAGGCGCAGCGACACTGGTCTTGCCGCCTGGCTCAAGTCGCAGGGCGTGACGCGGGTGTTCTGCGTCGGCCTCGCCTTCGACTTCTGCGTCGCCTGGACCGCGCTCGATGCGCGCGCCGCCGGCTTCGAGGCGGTGGTGATCGAAGGCGCCTGCCGCGCCATCGACGCCAACGGCTCGGCAGACGCGGCGCGCGCGCAGATGCTTGCCGCTGGCGTCACGCTGATCCCGATGCTCGACTGAACTGCCGGCCGGTGCTGCAAACGATTGCAGCACCGGCCGATCCGGGCCCGACCGAAGCGGAACGGTCCCGGCGCCGCCCCGATCGCGGCAAGCACCCGCCGCTCGGCGGCACCGAATCCGTCCCGCCGGCTCCGCGCCTGCGGCCCGACATCTTTCCGATACCGACCGCGCAGCCGCCGGTCCCGACACCGCCATGAAGTACTTCAGCACCCGCGGCGCCGCGCATGACGCGCCCAAGTCCTTCCTCGACATCCTGCTCGCGGGCCTGGCCGACGATGGCGGCCTCTACCTGCCGCTCACCTATCCGCAGGTGTCCGCCGACGATCTCGCGCGCTGGCGCGGCCTGAGCTATGCCGACCTCGCCTTCGAGATCCTGAGCCGCTTCGCCGACGACATCCCCGCCGACGACCTGCGCGCGATCACGCGCAAGGTCTACACGGCCGAGGTCTACCGCAACGTGCGCGACGGCGAGAACGCCGCCGACATCACGCCGCTGCGCGTGCTGGGCGAGGAGGGCGGCACCAGGCTGTCGCTCCTCGCGCTGTCGAACGGCCCGACGCTCGCGTTCAAGGACATGGCGATGCAGTTGCTCGGCGCGCTGTTCGAGTACGCGCTGGCCAGGACCGGCATGCACCTGAACATCCTCGGCGCCACCTCCGGCGACACCGGTTCGGCCGCCGAATACGCGATGCGCGGCCGCAAGGGCGTGAAGGTGTTCATGCTCTCGCCCAAGGGCAAGATGAGCGCCTTCCAGACCGCCCAGATGTTCAGCCTGCAAGACCCGAACATCTTCAACCTCGCGGTAGAAGGCGTGTTCGACGACGCGCAGGACATCGTCAAGGCCGTGTCGAACGACATCGCGTTCAAGGCCAAGTGGGCGATCGGCACGGTCAACTCGATCAACTGGGCGCGCGTCGTGGCCCAGGTCGTGTACTACTTCAAGGGCTACTTCGAGGCCACCTCGTCGAACGACGAGCGCGTGAGCTTCACCGTGCCGTCGGGCAACTTCGGCAACATCTGCGCCGGTCACATCGCGCGCCAGATGGGCCTGCCGATCGCCAAGCTGGTGTGCGCGACGAACGAGAACGACGTGCTCGACGAGTTCTTTCGCACCGGCAGCTACCGCCCGCGCAAGAGCGTCGAGACCTACCACACGACCTCGCCGTCGATGGACATCAGCAAGGCGAGCAACTTCGAGCGCTTCGTGTTCGACCTATTCGACCGCGACGTCGCCGCCTTCCGCGCGACCTGGCTGAAGATCGATTCCGAAGGCAGCTTCACGCTCGACGCCGACAAGCGCGCGCTGGTTGCGACGAAGTTCGGCTTTGCGTCGGGCCGCTCGTCGCATGCCGACCGCCTCGCCACGATCCGCGACATCGACGCGCGCTACGGCGTCGTGGTGGACACGCACACGGCCGACGGCATCAAGGCCGCGCGCGAGCAGCTGGAGCCGGGCATCCCGATGGTGGTGCTCGAAACTGCGCTGCCCGCCAAGTTCACCGAGACGATCGAGGAAGCGCTCGGCCGTCCGGCGCCGCGTCCGGCCGGCTTCGAGAACCTCGAAAGCCTGCCGCAGCGCTCCGACGTGATCGCCAACGATGTCGAGGCCGTCAAGGCCTACATCGTCAAGCACGCGGGCTGAGCGCCGTGAAGGTCTTCGGCATCACCGGCTGGTCGGGCTCGGGCAAGACGACGCTCATCGAGCGGCTGCTGCCGGCGCTCGTGGCGCGCGGCCTGAGCGTGTCGGTCATCAAGCACACGCACCACAACTTCGATATTGACAAGCCGGGCAAGGACAGCCACCGCATCCGCGAGGCCGGCGCGCACGAGGTGCTGCTCGCCGGAGACCATCGCTGGGTGCTGATGCACGAGCTGCGCGACGAGGCCGAGCCGCCGCTCGAAGCCCAGCTCGCGCGCATGGCGCCGGTGGACATCGTGATCGTCGAGGGCTACAAGCGCGCGCCGATGCCCAAGCTGGAGGTGTGGCGCGAGGAGGTCGGCAAGCCGGTGCGCTTTCCGGAGGACGACAGCATCGTGGGCGTTGCCTACGACGGCCCGCCGCCCGCCGGCTGCGCGCTGCCGCTGCTGCTGCTGTCCGACATCGAGGCCATCGCCACCTTTGCCACGAAGCACGCGCTCGACGTGACGATCGAGGCGCATGCGCGGCTCGGCGGCGGGCGCTGAAGGAGTCGCGATGAAGATCCGCATCCTCTACTTCGCCGCGCTGCGCGACGCGCTCGACCGCGCCGACGAGACGCTCGACACCACCGCCGCCACGCTCGCCGACCTGCGCGCCGAACTTGCCGCGCGCGGCGGTGCCTGGGCCGAGCGCTTCGGCGACGCCAGCCCGGCCGCGCGCCGCGTCAAGGCGGCGGTCGACCAGACCATGGCCACGCCTGACACCCCGCTGCGCGACGGTGCCGAGGTGGCCTTCTTCCCGCCCGTGACCGGCGGCTGAAAGCCGGCCAGCGCGGCGCGCCACCGCGAACCAGGCCCGCTCCGCGATCCCCACCCGCCCGAAAGCCCGCCATGCCCGTCCGCGTCCAGACCGAAGACTTCGACCTCGGCGCCGAGATCGCCGCGCTGCGTGCCGGCGATCCGTGCGTCGGCGCCGTCGCCACCTTTCTTGGCACGGTGCGCGACGCCAATCCCGACCTCGGTGATGGCGAGGTGCGCGAACTCGTGCTGGAGCACTACCCCGGCATGACCGAGAAGTCGCTCGAAGCCATCTGCGCCGAGGCGCGCGGGCGCTGGGACCTGCTCGACATCCTCGTCATCCACCGCGTCGGCCCGTTGCGGCCGACCGACCAGATCGTGCTCGTGGCCGTGACCAGCGCGCATCGCGGCGAAGCCTTCGCTGCCTGCGAATTCGTCATGGACTACCTGAAGACCCGCGCGCCGTTCTGGAAGAAGGAACGCACGCCCGACGGCGAACGCTGGGTCGAGGCGCGCGACAGCGACGACAGCGCCGCCGACCGCTGGGCGAGCTGAGTTGCCTTCTTTTCGGGCGTTCCGCAACCGCCCGTAAGAGTGTGTTTGTGACGTATTCCGCATGGAAGCATCCGCCCCGGGCGGAGGGGTATTGCCGCCTCCTGGCGGGCTGAACGTCGTCCGACCCGCCCGCGGCCTTCGCCGCGCAGCCGGCGGCGTGCTCGCAAGAAAGGCAACCATGCAACGAGGTCTACCGTTGGCCGCCGCAGGCGGCTTGCTGCTCACAGTGCTGGCCGTTCTGACCGGCTGTGGCGGTGGTGGTAGCAGCAGCGGCGATTCTGGCGGCAGTGCCGCCGCCCCACTGGCAGCGGGCAAGGCGAATTCGGCGGCGGCCTTCGTCGCCGACACCATCGACGCCTACGCCTCGCTCGACACCAGCGGCCGCCTGGCCGGCCGCGCCGAATCGCGGCTGCTGTCGATCGTCTACATCGCCATGTACGACGCCGCCGACGCGGTCGATCGCCGCTATCAGCCTTACCAGTCCGTGCTCGCCGTCAACGCGAGCGCCGACGTGGCCGCCGCCGTCGCTGCCGCCGCGCGCAAGGCGCTGCTCGCGACCACGACCGGCCAGACCGCCCGCATCGAAAGCTGGTACTCGTCGCAGATCGCCGCGCTCACGGCCGGTCCGGCGGTCACCGCCGGCATTGCGCTCGGTGAGCAGGCGGCGGCCGGCATCATCGCCGCGCGCACCGGCGACGGCGCCGAATCCGCCGACGTCAGCCTGAGCACCGACGCGATCACCAACGGCATCCCGCCCGCCGCTGGCGCCTACATCCCGACGCCTACCTACTACGCCCCCGCCGCCTATTCGGCCTGGGGCGCCGTCAAGCCCTTTGCCGTCGCCTCCGTCAGCGACTACATGGTGCCCGCGCCCGAGTACTACACCGCCCTCGACGGCGACTACTTCCAGCGCGAGATGGCGGAAGTCATGTGCTACGGCCGCCTGCCGAGCATCGGCATCCCCGCCTGCGACAACGCCACGCCACCCAAGGTGCGCACGGCCGACCAGTCCGAACTCGCTCAGTTCTGGCGCGAATCCGCGTCGCAGAGCTGGAACCGCATGGCGCGCGAGATCGCGACCGCGCGGGGCCTCGGCGGGCTGGAGCAGTTGCGGCTCTACGCGCTGCTCAACATGGCCCAGGCCGACGCCTTCACAGCCGCCTCGCTCGTCAAGTACACCTACAAGTTCTGGCGCCCGGTCACGGCCATCCGCAATGCGGCGATGACGGGCGGCAGCTCGCCGGTGACGGTGTCGAACTGGCTCCCTTACGACCCGGTCACACCCGCGCATCCGGACTATGTGTCCTTCCACGCGGCGGCCGGTGGCGCGGCGGCGCATGTGCTCAAGACCGTGTTCATGGCCAACGACATCGCCTTCGACCAGAGCAGCCAGACCGCCAACGACACCAGCAAGAAGCGCCACTTCGCGAGCTTCACCGACGCGGCCGAGGAGAACGCGATTTCGCGCGTGTACATCGGCTACCACTTCCGGCTCGCGACCACGCTCGGCCTCGACCTCGGCAACAAGGTCGGCGACGCGACGATGGCGGCGAAGCTCAGGGCGCTGTGAGTCGGGGGCGCAGCAGGGCGGGCGTGTCGTGGCGGAGCGGCGGGGCGGGCGTGGTGCGGCGGCGCGGCAGTGCCGGCACGGTGCCGCGGCGCCTACGCATCCGCGGAGCGGTCAGTCAGCCGCGTAGCGCGAACAGCTCGGGCCGCGCGACCTTGTAGCGCCGCAGCCAGAGCAGGCTTTCCGGCACCAGCGTCTTGATCGCCTTCCACAACTCAATGCGGGCGGCATCGTCATCGGCGCGGCTCGCGAGGGTTTCGCCGAGCGACCACCAGGCGTCCCAGTCCACCTTTTCCAGCTCGGCACGCAGGCCGGGCGGCAGGCGGCGCGCGGCATCGGCCATCGTCGCGAGCCGGGCCTCGACCTCGCGCCGCGCGATGCGCGAGGCGAAGAAGGCGTCGGGATCGTTCTCGTAGGAGAAGCTCAGGATGACGGCGCCTGCGTCGTCGAAGATGCCGAGCTGGGCGGCCGAGAGCAGGTCTGGCAGCCGGCCGGCGCCGGACGCGCCGGCGGCCGATGCGCCGTCGCCCCGCGCGCCGTCGCGGTTGCCGTCGCTATCGGGCAGAGCGGCCATCACGCCTGCACCTTCGGCCGGCGCGGGTGGAACTTCACCTCCGCGATCTCGACCGTGCTCGGCGGTGGCGCTTTGAAGATGTGCTTCTTCATGCGGCCGACCACATGCATCTCGCAGGGCTTGCAGTCGAAGCGCAGCGTGAGCTTCTCGTCGCCGTTCATGAGCGTCATCGGCTCGGCCTTCACCTGGCCCTGCACGCCGGTCACGCCCTTGGCCTGCTTGGGGCAGAGGTTGAAGCTGAAGCGCAGGCAGTGCTTGGTGATCATCAGCGACACTTCGCCCGCCTCCTCGTGCGCCTCGTAGGCGGCGTCGATCAGGCTCACGCCGTGCCTCGCATAGAAGGCGCGCGCCTTCTCGTTGTAGACGTTGGCGAGATAGCTCAGCGAGGTTTCGGGGTAGGGCACGGGCGGCTCGACCGGCGCCTTGCGCGGCGGGCGCGCATACGCGGCGAGGCGCGCCGCCTCCAGCTTCTCGATGGCGTCGCGGCGCAGCGCGTTGACGGCCGACGCCGGCACGAACCACGGCCGCGCGGTCGCGAGCGCGATGTCATGCGCCTCGAAGATCGTCGCGCCCAGCTTGCCGAGGCCGTCGCGCAGCGCCTGTTCGGCGCGGGCGGCGTCCTGCGGCGGCTGCTTCTCGACGGCGAGCGTGGCGGTGGCTTCGTGGCCGTCCTCGTCGGTGAGGGTGAGCGCGAGGCCGTCGGCGCTGTCTGACAGCCGCGCCCACAGGCCGATGCGGCGCTCGGCCGACTTCTTCGCGAGCGCGGCCTCGAAGCCGGTGTCGCGGTTGCGCGAGATCGCGAGGCCGAGCTTCAGATCCTTGAGTTCGGGCGTCGGCTGGTTGGTGTGCACGCGCCAGAACTGGCGGTCGTCGCTTGGCGCGGCGAGCTTCTCGACCTTGTCGGCGCGCACGCCGGCCACGTCGCGCTTGCGGTCGATCCAGCTCAGGCCGTCGCCGTTGCGCAGCGGCTCGGTCGTCTCGATGTCGAACCAGGTCGGTCCGAGCTTGACCACCGTGCCGAGCGGCAGGCCCACATGGCCCGGCGCGTCGAAGGCGCCGATGTCGCCCTGGCGGCCATTCACGAAGTAGTCGGTCGTGCCGCGGTTGAAGGTCTTTTCCGGCTCGGGGCGGAACGTGTACGTGCAGCTTCCCGACGACTCGCGGTGCAGCTCCGGGCGCTGTTCGAGAATCTCGTCGAGCAGCAGCCGGTAGTGCGCGGTGATGTTCTTGACGTAGGCCATGTCCTTGTAGCGGCCTTCGATCTTGAAGCTGCGCACGCCGGCATCGACCAGCGCCGCGAGGTTGGCGCTCTGGTCGTTGTCCTTCATCGACAGCAGGTGCTTGTCGTAGGCGACGACCGCGCCATTGGCGTCGGTGAGCGTGTAGGGCAGGCGGCAGGCCTGGGAGCAGTCGCCGCGGTTGGCGCTGCGGCCGGTCTGGGCGTGGCTGATGTAGCACTGGCCGCTGAAGGCCACGCACAGCGCGCCATGCACGAAGAACTCGATGACCGCGTCAGTCGCCTCGGCGCAGGCGCGCACCTCGTCGAGCGTGAGTTCGCGCGCGAGCACGATCTGCGAGAAGCCCGCGTCGCCAAGGAACTTCGCCTTCTCGACGGTGCGGATGTCGCATTGCGTGCTGGCGTGGATCTGGATGGGCGGCAGGTCCAGCTCCAGCAGGCCCATGTCCTGCACGATCAGCGCATCGACGCCGGCGTCGTACAGCTCGTGCACGAGCTTGCGCGCCGGCTCCAGCTCGCTGTCGTGGAGGATGGTGTTGAGCGTGGTGAACACGCGCGCGCCGTAGCGGTGGGCATGCGCCGCCGCGCGCGCGATGTCGGCCACGGAATTGTCGGCGGTCGAGCGCGCGCCGAAGGCCGGCCCGCCGATGTAGACCGCGTCGGCGCCGTGGTTCACCGCCTCGATGGCGATATCGGCGTCGCGCGCGGGCGAGAGCAGTTCGAGGGCGGGGCGAGGCTGGGGCATGGCGGCGGATGAAGCTTGAGCGGAATCGTCAAGTGTAAGCGGTGGGCGGCCGTCATCGCGTCGTCACGCCGAGGTCACGCGGCCGCCGCAACTTGCGCGTTTTGCCCAAGCCAGCAGGCGCGCCATGACTCTTCCCGAACTGCCCGACGACCACGACCTCATCCGCCGCATCCAGCGCGACCTCGCCGACGGCTACGACGAGGAATTCGAGATGGAGCTGGAGGACCGTTCCATCGACGACCTCGCGGCGGGCGGCACCCGCGTGCCCGACGAAGCCGAGAAGGAGTATCGGCGCCGCTACTTCCGCGAGCTGTTCAGGCTCCAGGGCGAGCTGGTCAAGCTCCAGGACTGGGTCCAGCACACGAGGCAGAAGGTGGTGGTGCTGTTCGAGGGCCGGGACGCGGCGGGCAAGGGCGGCGTCATCAAGCGCATCACCCAGCGGCTCAATCCGCGCGTCTGCCGCGTGGTGGCGCTGCCGGCGCCCAACGACCGCGAGCGCACGCAGTGGTACTTCCAGCGCTATGCGGCGCATCTGCCGGCGGCGGGCGAGATCGTGCTGTTCGACCGCAGCTGGTACAACCGCGCCGGCGTCGAGCGGGTGATGGGCTTCTGCTCGGAGGACGACGTGGAGGAGTTCTTCCGCAGCGTGCCCGAGTTCGAAAAGATGCTTGCGCGCTCGGGCATCAGGCTCATCAAGTACTGGTTCTCGATCACCGACGAGGAACAGGAACTGCGCTTCCTCGGCCGCATCCACGATCCGCTCAAGCAATGGAAGCTGAGCCCGATGGACCTCGAAAGCCGGCGCCGCTGGGAGGACTACACCAAGGTCAAGGAGGAGATGCTGGAACGCACCCACATCCCCGAGGCGCCATGGTGGGTGGTGCAGGCGGTGGACAAGAAGAAGGCGCGGCTCAACTGCATCCACCATCTGCTCGGCCAGTTCGACTATCACGAGGTGGAGCGGCCGGAGATCGTCCTGCCCGAGCGCGTGCGGCACGAGGACTATCTGCGCCAGCCGGTGCCGGCGTCGATGATCGTGCCGGAGGTGTTCTGAGCGCGGCGGGCGGGCGCATGCCAGCGGTTCGTGGCGCGCGCGCCGGCGTGGCCGACAGCAGCGACCGAGGCGGCCGGCCGGGAATGGGCGCGAGGCTGCAAGGCTTTGCAGCGCCGGCCGCGCTCGCCTTCAGCCTGCTCGCGGGTGGCGATGCCCGCGCAGCCCGGCCGATGATCACCGACGACGCCCGCGTGGTCGATCCACGCTCCTGCCAGGTCGAAAGCTGGGTGCGCCGGTCGGGTGGCAGCAGCGAGTACTGGGCGCTCCCGGCCTGCAACCTGCTCGATGTCGAAGTCGCGCTCGGTGGTGCCCACGGCCGCGACGAGACCGGCGCGCTCAAGACCGAGGTCGTCGCCCAGGCCAAGACCATCATCCGGCCGCTCGAACCGGACGGCTGGGGCTGGGGCGTGGCGGTCGGCAACCTCAACCATCCGTCGGTGGACAGCGCCCGGGCGATGCTCGGCGACGTGTACTTCAACCTGCCCGCGAGTTTCGCCTTCCGGGGCGACGACTTCGTGCTGCACCTCAATGCCGGCGTGCTGCGCGAGCGCGCGACCGCGCAGGGCCGCGCCACCTGGGGCATCGGCTCGGAGACGCGGCTTGGCGAGCGGCTGTTCCTCATCGCCGAGAGCTTCGGGCAGGGTGGCAGCGGCGGCTTCGGCCAGCTGGGCCTGCGCTGGTGGCTGCTGCCCGAGCGCCTGCAGCTGGACGTGACCGGCGGCGCCCGCCTCGGCGAACGCATGGACGGCCGCTGGATGAGCCTCGGCCTGCGGGTGCTGACGGACGCCTTCCTGCCGTGGTGAGCCGTAGCGCGAGGCGGGCGCTGCCCGGCGGCGTGACCGGGCAAGCGGCGTCGCGGCCGGAAGATCGCGCACCCGAGGCCCGTGCCCGGGAGCCGCTCCGCCCCCGCCGGTAAACTCGCGCCCCATGACCGACCTCACTCACGAAATCAAGCGCCGTCGCACCTTCGCGATCATTTCCCACCCGGACGCGGGCAAGACCACGCTCACCGAAAAGCTCCTGCTGTTCTCGGGCGCGATCCAGATCGCCGGCAGCGTCAAGGCGCGCAAGGCCAGCCGCCACGCCACCTCCGACTGGATGGAAATCGAGAAGCAGCGCGGCATCTCGGTCGCGTCTTCCGTCATGCAGATGGAATACCGCGACTGCGTCATCAACCTGCTCGACACCCCGGGCCACCAGGACTTCTCCGAAGACACCTACCGCGTGCTCACCGCCGTGGACGCGGCGCTGATGGTGGTGGACGCCGCCAACGGCGTCGAAGAACAGACGCTGCGCCTGCTCAAGGTCTGCCGCAGCCGCAACACGCCCATCCTCACTTTCGTCAACAAGATGGACCGCGAGGTGAAGGAGCCGCTCGACCTGCTCGACGAGATCGAGCGGACGCTGGGCATGAGCCTCGTGCCGATGACCTGGCCCGTGGGCATGGGCAAGCTCTTCCGCGGCGTGATGGACGTGCAGAACGACCGCATGCGCGTGTTCCGCGCCGGCGCCGACCGCGTCGATGACGCCGACGAAGTGGTCGAGGGCCTGCACAGCGACACCCTGGCCGAGCGCTTCGGCGCCGAATACGACAAGGCGATGGAAGAGCTGGGCCTGCTCCAGGACGCGACCCCGCCGCTCGACCGCCAGGAGTTTCTCGACGGCAAGCAGAGCCCGCTGTTCTTCGGCTCGGCGGTCAACAATTTCGGCGTGCGCGAGGTGCTGGATGCGCTCGTGCAGCTCGCGCCGCCGCCCGGCGCGCGCGTCGCGCAGGAGCGCGAGGTGCAGCCGGTCGAGCCCAAGTTCTCGGGCGTGGTGTTCAAGGTGCAGGCCAACATGGACCCGGCCCACCGCGACCGCATCGCCTTCGTGCGCGTGAGTTCGGGCGAGTTCTCGCGCGGCATGAAGCTCAAGGTGACCCGCTCGGGCAAGGAAATCCGGCCGCAGACGGTCGTGACCTTCATGTCGCAGCGGCGCGAACTGGTCGAGCAGGCGGTCGCGGGCGACATCATCGGCATCCCGAACCACGGCACGCTCCAGCTCGGCGACACGCTCACCGAGGGCGAGGCGCTCAACTTCACCGGCCTGCCGTTCTTCGCGCCGGAGTCGTTCCGCGCGGTCGAGATCAAGGACCCGCTGCGCAGCAAGCAGCTGCGCCAGGGCTTGCAGCAGCTCGGCGAGGAGGGCGCGATCCAGGTGTTCCGCCCGCATGCCGGCGGCTCGCTGCTGCTGGGCGCGATCGGCCAGCTGCAATTCGAAGTGGTGCTGCACCGTCTCAAGAGCGAATACGGCGTCGAGGCGCGGCTGGAAAACACGCGCTTCCAGCTCGCCCGCTGGATCACCTGCGACGACGACGCGGTGCTGCAGAAGTTCATCGAGACCGAGGCCTTCCGCGTGGCCTGGGACGTGGTGGACGCGCCGGCCTTCATGGCCGCGCATCACAGCGAGCTGCAACTCGCGATGGAACGCGCGCCGCAGATCCGCTTTCACGCGATGCGCGAGCACGGCGGGCGGGTGTTCCACAAGGAAGCCTGATCGTGGGCCGGCAGGCTGCCGGCGGTGGACGAACAAACGGCCGGGCATGCCCGGCCGCGTTGTCAATTCAGCGGCAGCGTTTCCCGGCGTCGTGCGGCGGGAAACGGCTGCCGATCGCCGCAAGCGCAATCCCGATACGGGCGCCGCCTGCGCCCGCTCCTGACAGCACTCGCGGTCGGGCGCGCTTACTGCCCCATCGCCTGCCGGGCCGGCGCCGCCGCGCTGCGCGACTTCACGCCGCCCTGCTCGTCGCCGATCACCACCTCGACGCGCCGGTTCATCGCGCGGCCGTCGGCCGTGCCGTTGTCGGCGACCGGATAGCTCTCGCCGAGGCCCTGGGTCATCACGCGATCCGGGCTGATGCCCTTGAGCACCAGCGCCTGCTTGATCGCCTCGGCGCGGCGCAGCGACAGCTGCTGGTTGTAGTTCTCCGAGCCGACCGAGTCGGTATAGCCCTCGACCGAGATCTTGCGTTGCGGGTTCTCGTTGAGGAACTCGACCAGCTTGTCGAGCTTGGGCGTGGCCGACGGCGCGAGCGTGCTGCTGTTGAACGCGAACAGCACGTCGCCGAAGGTCACGACCATGCCGCGATCGGACTGCTGGGCCTGGAGGCTCGACAGTTCGTTGCGCAGCCGTTCGGCCTGGGCCTGAGCCTGCTGCGCCTGCATCTGCGCCTGCTGGGCCTGCATCTGGGCGTCGCTGGCCTGGGCGCGCGCGCGTTCGGCCTCGGTCTGGCGCGCCTGGAGGCGGATGCGGTCGGTTTCGGCCTGCACGTTCTTCAGCTGTTCGCCGTCGGCGCGCGACTGGGCGATCGCCATCGCCACCTTGGCGCGGCGGCTGGCCAGTTCGCTCAGGTGGGCGGTTTCTTCCTTGTCGCCGTCGTTCCAGGCGGTGTCGGCGCGGCGCAATGCGTCCTTGGCGTCGCGCAGTTCGTTGGGCGCGTAGGAGAGGGCGGACGGATTGCTCTCGACCATCTGCACCTGCTGGCGCGCGGCGTCGAGATCGGGATTGGGCTTGGGCGTCGAGGCGCAGCCGGCAAAAGCCAGCGACAGCGCGATGACGCCGCCGGCCAGCACGAGGCGGGAGGCGCGACCGGTCGTCATGGGCGCGCGGTCATGCGCCGACGGAGCGCGGGAAAGGGTGAGCGGTGTGGTCTTCATGTCGGTTCTCCCTCGGTCCGTCATTGCGCGGCGGCGCCGCTGCGGTTGATCTCAGTGCGCAGCGCGTCGAGCGACTTCTGCACGTCGGCGACGGCCTGGCGGCTGCTGGAAGCACGCGCCGAGGCCATCGCGAGGCGGGCGTCGGCATCGGCCAGCTCGGCCATGCGGCGCGCGGTCACGTTGTCTTCCTTGTCGAGCGCGCGGTTGGCGGCGGCGATCTCGTCGCGGGCGCGGGCCAGCGCGGTCGCGCCTTCCGGATCGGTGATGGGCTGGGCGCTCGCCTGATCGATGCTCGACCGGGCGACGGCGAGCTGGGCAGTCGGCGGCGGGACACTGGCGCAAGCGCCAAGGCCGCCAGCAAGGACGAGGGCGCCGAACAGCATGGCGACGCGCGAGCGCGGTGCGGCTGCGCGGGTGCGAGAGGCTTCCATGGGCTACTCCGTTTCTTCTTCGAGAAAGCGCCGGTCCGGGGTGGATCGGCTCGGGGCACATGGTCGCCACCGGCGCGGCGCGGGACTGTCGTCGGCGGGGACGACGGCGGGTCGGCGCGCGGCGGTTTCGCGTGTCGGCAGGCGGGCGGCCGGCGGCGACGGGCGTTGTCCTACAAGGACGGCGTGCTCGCGGCGGACGTGATGCTGGCGGGCGCGGGCGGGCACCGCGCCGGACGGGAATGAAAAGGGCGGACCCGCCGTGGCAGGTCCGCCCCTGGGTGCGATCACGCGCGCCAGGGCGCGGTCGCCGTCATGCGCGGCGGGCCGGCTGCCCGGCCCGCGCGGTCAGCATGTTCAGTTCAGCTTGAGCGCCTTGCTTTGCGGCAGGCGGATCTTGATGAACTCGTTGTCGTCCGGCTTCTTGGCGCCGACGTGGCGGCCGACGCTGAACGGATAGTTGTTGTCGTTGATGACCAGCAGCGTCGTGCTGTCGAGGATGAGGATGTCCTCGATCGTCGTGAACGGCATCGCGAACGGATCGCCGAGGCCCACGTCACCCGCGAGGCCGCCGGCGCTGATCTTGTTGGGATCGCGCAGCTTCATGAGATCGACCAGCTCGGTCTTGGTCACGTAGTCGCCGGCGGCGCCGAACTTCACCTGGAACAGCTTCTTGAAGCCGTTGAGGTCGCCCTGCGAGCCGTCGCGCTCGATCACGATGCCTTCGCTCGCGTTGAAGGTCGTGAAATCGCCGATGTTCGTGCCCTTGGCGTCGAGCTTGTACTTCCACTGCTTGCCCGTGTAGCTCTTGGACGCGAGGTCGAATTCGCTGATGAGCAGCGTCTTGGCGTCATCGCCGGCGAGCGGCTTTTCGAGCAGCGGGTAGAGCGTCCTGGCGTCGGGGCTGATCGCCATGCCTTCGAAGCCGCCCGAGGTCTGGGCGCGCACCGGGTTGCTCATGACTGTCGAGCGATAGGGCCAGAACAGGCCGGCCATCCACGGCGTGTTGGCGCCGCTCTCGTCCTGCATGTTGGTGCCGTCGTCGGTGTTGGCCGGATCGCCGTAGATCGGGAAGTCGCCGAACAGGTAGACGGTGCGGATCGCCGGCGCCGTCTCCTGCACGCGGATGAGCGTGCGGAAGTCGAAGCTCTGGATGTCGGCGCGGTCGGCCATGCCGTTGGCGAGGATCAGGCCCGCCAGCGTGTCGGCCATCTGCTGCACGCCGACGGTGCGGTCCTTGTAGACCTTGCCGTGGGCGTCGCGGTCACTGCGCGGATTGATCTTGGTCTCGATGTTGAAGCGCACGACCTTGGCGTTGGCCACGCGCACGGCGGCCTGCGGATGCGTCTTGCCGGCGCCGGTCTCGTAGTAGGCGATGTAGGCCGTGACCAGATCGAACAGGTCCTGGGTGCGCGGCACGACATAGGGGTCGATGTAGCCCTTGCTCGCGGCGAGCGCCACGCTCACCGGCGACAGCGCGCGGTCGTTCACCTGGCTCGCGCCGCGGAACAGCTTGTCGCAGATGAAGGTGGACTGGATCTGCGCGGCGGTCAGGTCCTTGATGAGGACTTCGTCGGCGAAGGTGTAGCTGGCGCCGTCGGCGCGGCGGCACTTGCCCGATTCGATGTACGGGTCGTGCTTGATGACCGACACGCCGTCCGACGTGATGCCCGAGTCGGTCTCGACGGTGGTCATGAGGTTGTCGAGCGCGACTTCCCAGGCGGGCAGGGTGTTCTCGGGGCGCAGGTTGCGGCCGCCGCGATGGCCCTGGGCGTCGAACTTCGTGATGTCGATGCGGCCGTCGGCGAGCAGGTAATCGCCGGCCTTGCCGTCGTTGTTGGCGTCGAAGGCGGCGACGGCGGCGTAGAGCAGGTCGGGGCGGTCGGAAATGATGCCGTTGATGCCGGCCTTGAGCAGCTTGGTCATCTGGGCGCTGTCGTTGACGGTCCAGGTCACGACCTTGTAGCCGCCGTTCTGCAGCGAGGCGACATCATGGATTTCGGACGTGGCGGGCGTGAGGCCGGGCTGCGGATTGTTGCCGCGCGCGTAATGCGCGTTGGGGTCGCTCTGGACGCTGTTGCGGTTGTATTTCAGCTCGACGTAGTAGGGCGAGAACACCGGCGTGCGGGTCGCGCCGTGGGCGAAGGCGTGGGCGCGCACCGCGTTCATGATGCGCAGCGGCGTGCCTTCTTCATTGAGCGGGCTTTGCGCGGCGCGCACCTTCTTGCCGGCGTTGGCGAAGTCGGGCAGCTCGATGGGGGTGTCGAGCACGACGCCGTTGGCGTCGGTGTGGATCAGGAAGGGGCCGAATTCATCGCCGAACCAGAGCGTGCCGTCGGCGGCGCGGCGGAAGGATTCGAGGTCGAAGTCGGCGCCGGTCAGCACGCGGTCGGTCGTGAAATGGTTGACGATCGCCCAGGGCACCTTCCGATTCGGGTCCTTGAGTTCGATGTAGCCCTTGACCGTCACGTTGCCGCTGCCGCCCGCCTTCTCCTTGTAGTCGGCATCGACCTTGTACACGCGCAGGTTGAAGTCGGCCGAGTTCTCGATGCTGCCGTAGCCGTTGTCGGCCATGACGAGCAGGCCGCCGTCCGGGTCGGGCAGCACGGCCGAGAAACCCTGCACCGGCTGGCGCGCGAACGGCACGGTCGCGCCGTTGCTGTCGCCCGAGATGTACTGCGCCGACTTCGGGCCGTCGGCGAAGGTCGCGGCGGGCAGGACGGCGCGGGCGGCGAGCGTGGGCTCGGTGATGTCGGCGACGCTGTTGTTGTCGTCGTCGCTGGAGCAGGCGGCCACGAAGGAGGCGCCGACGAGGGCGGCGATCGTGGTCAGCCGCAGCAGGCGCGGGCGGTGCAGGGACATGCGGTGTTCTCCTGATGATCTTGTGACGGAAATCACAAGGGTCGGAGGCGGCAATGTCCCGGCAATGAAAGTGACGCGACAGCCATGTGGCGGCCGGCGCCATCTGCTTGTCAGGAAGTCGGGCTAGACGCGCTGGCGCGCGTCGGCCGCCGTCAGGGCTGGAAGGCGTGGCCCGAGATGAAGCCGGTACAGCTCGGCTGCACGGTGGTGTCGGTGTGATAGACGTTCAGCGAGATGCCGTTGCCGCCGCCGGCCACGTAGTACACCGGGTCGCTGAATACGCCGTTGAGCGTGGCGCTGCCGCTGTAGATGTAGCGGCTGGAGAAGGTCTCGCGGCCGCGATAGCTGAGCGCGAGCGGCGTGAGCGAATAGCCGGTCGATGAGCTGGGACCGGTGTTCTGCGTCACGCTCAGGTAGATCTGCGGAAAGCTGTCCGAAGCCGAGGGCGTCGAGCACTGGAGCGTGACCGTCTCGATGAAGTAGCGCTTGCCGGTCGGCGTGGCGAACTGGATGAAGGTGTTGACCGTGTTCGTGCTGATCGTCGCCGACTTGCTCTGCATGAAGGGGAAGCGGTCGGGGTTGTCGGCGTCGCGGGTGTAGGTGATGACCTGGGCATCGGCCGGTCCGGTACCGAAGCCGGCAACCAGCAGCGCGATGGTCAGCGCGCGGCGGGCGGTGGGAAGGGAGCGCATCGGGAGTCTCCTGCTTGATCTTGGTCGAGCGCGGATGATGGTTCGGGCACGGTCTCGTCCGACTGGCCGGATCTGCCCGGTCGTCGGGAGGTGGCGCGGGCAGGCTCAGCGGCCGGCGCCGGGGTCGGGGAGCACGAGCATCTGGCGGCCATCGGGGAGCTGGCGCACCTCGGGCACCGGGCCGCCGGGCTGTGCGGAGCCGAGGGGCGCGGGAGTGTCGTCGATCAGGCTGAGCTGCTGCACGCGGCGTCCGCCGACGACGCGGGTTTCGACGCGGGCGCCTTCGGGGGGCGTGACGACCGGGACTCGGTCGTCGGTGCGAGCCTTGGCCGGCGGACAGGCGGGCGGCTGGATGGCGGCAGGCGCGGGCCGGTCGCCCTCGACCGGGCCGGGGGCGGTGATGTTGAGCATGCGGGCGCCACCGGGCAGGACGACCGCGCAGGTTGCGGCGGCCGGCGTGGCGGATGGCGCGGCGGCCAAGGCCGCCCGGCCGACCGGCGCGGGCGGTGCCGGCAGCGCCTGCACCTGGATCCTGGGGGCTTCGCCGCTGGCGGGCGGCGGTGCCGCGCCGGCGGTCTCGCCCATGACGCCGGACAGAATCAGCAGCGCGATGACCGAACGTGAGCGAATCGGGTTCATTGGGCCAGCGGGAGCGTGTGGCCGACGATGGTGCCGGAGCAGCTCGTGGCGCTCGAAGCCTCGGTGTGGAAGATGTTGTAGAAGATGCTGCGGCCGCCATTCGTGTCGAAGATGTTCGGATCGGAGTACGCGCGCAGCTGGGCCGTGCCCGTCCAGTACCAGCCGCCGAAGGGCGCCGGGCCGATGCGGGTCATGATGAACGGCGTGATGTAAGAGGACTGCAGGAAGTTGGCGCCGGTCTTCTGCAAGGTCGCGAGCTGGACCAGCGTTATCTGGTCGGTTGACGACGCCGTGGTGCAGACCAGACTCGCCTGGTCGATGAAATAGCGGAAGCCGAGCGGCGTGGCGAACTGCACGAAGCCGTTGACGTAGGGCGAGCTCGGCCCGCCACTGGCGCTCATCGTGAAGGGAGCGCGATCGGGGTTCTCGACATCGCGCATCGGCGTCGAGTATTGGGCGGCGGCCGGGCCGGCGAGGCCGGCGAAGGCGAGGGCGGCGGCAAGCCGGCGGAGCGGGATCGGGGTGTGCATGCGGGTTTCCTCGGGACGTGACGGACTGCGCGGATGGGCCTTGGCGGCGCGTGGGATGGACTGCGCGGATCAGCCCTCGCGGCGTGCGCGACGGCGGGAAACGGCGAAGGCGACGGCGGGCAGGCCGGCCAGCACCAGCAGCAGCGCGCCCGGCTCGGGCACCGGCGCGGCGAGCGCGAGGCCGGCGTTGTAGAAGCCGTTGCCGATGCCGCCGAGGTTGGCGAGGCTGGCCGCGCCCGAGCCGGCAAAGCTGTAGAGCGCCGATGGCCCCACGCCGTCATTGCCGATCACCAGGAAGCGACCGTGGGCCGCGTCCCAGGCGAGCCCGCCATTGAAGGCGAGGCTGCCGTCGCCGAGGTCGAACAGGGTGGTGGCGGTGGGCGTGCCGCCGCCGAGGTCGATGCGGGTGACGCGGCGCGCGATGCCGAGGTCGTCGCTGCCGATGGCGTAGAAGGCGCCGCCGCCCCAGGTCAGGCCCGAGTAGTAGCCGGCGCCGAGGCTGCCGACCGCGCTCGCGCCGCCGGCGCCCACGCTGTAGAGCGTGCTGGCGCCGACGCCGTCGAAGCCGATCGCATACAGCCCGCCGGTGCTGGCGGCAAGGCCGCCGGTAAATCCGCTGCCGAGGGCGATCGGCGTCGAGATCGAGCTCGGCGCGCCGGCGCCGAAGCTCGTGAGCCAGGAATTGCCGAGGCTGTCGTTGCCGATCGCGTAGAAGTTGCCGCCGCCCCAGGTCAGTCCGCCGTTGAAGGCAAGGCTGCCATCGCCGACGGCGCTGCTGCTGCCGCCGAGCCGGGTGAAGACGTTGCCGAGGCCGTAGTCATCGGCGCCGAAGGCATAGAGCGGGTCGGCCGGCAGGCTGGCATGGGCCGGGAGGCCCGCAAGGCCGAGCGTGAGCAGGGCGACGGCGCGCAGGCTGGTGGTGGACGGCATTCGTTTCCTCCGGGATCGGTGATCGCTGGCGGATGCCGACGCGGCCGACATCCGATGGAACCGGGGGGAAATCGAGGTTTTTTACCAGTCCTGACTCAGGTTTCCCGCCTGTTTCGTGAGAAATAACACCGAATCAGGCGGGAACCGCTTGTGTAACGAGGATTGTCCAAGGCCAACAGCCGCGCCCGCCGATGGACGGCCGTGCGGCGCTCGCGGGCGGTAACTCAGGTCGCAAGCCGGAAGCGGCCGACCAGCGCGGCGAGCGCCCGCGCCTGCTCGGTCAGGCTGTGCGCGGCGGCGGCGGTCTGCTCGACGAGGGCCGAGTTCTGCTGGGTCATGCCGTCGAGCGCGCCGACCGCGCTCGACACGGCGCCGAGGTCGCCGCTCTGATGCTCAGTCGCGCCGGCGATCTCGCCCATCAGTGCGTCGAGTCGCGCGATGCTGCGGCCGACCGCCTCCATCGCGCCGCGCGCCTCGGTGGCAGTGCGATGCCCGCCCTCGATGCACGCGAGCGAGTCCCGGATCAGCGCGCGGATCTCGGCGGCGGAATCGGCGGCGCGCTTGGCAAGGCCGCGCACCTCGGCCGCGACGACGGCAAAGCCGCGCCCCTGCTCGCCGGCACGGGCGGCCTCGACCGCCGCGTTGAGCGCGAGCAGATTGGTCTGGAAGGCGATGCCATCCATCGTCGCGACGATGTCGCCGATGCGGCCCGAGGCGGCGGCGATGTCGGCCATGGTCGTGGCCACGCGCTCGACCACCGCACTCGCGTCATGGGTCATGCGCGCGGTGTCGGCCGCGACGCCGCGTGCCTCGCGCGTGCCGTCGGCATTGCCGTTCACGGCGCGTGCCAGCTGCTCGATCGAGGCACTGGCCTGTTGCAGGCTGCCCGAGGCGCGCTCGGTGCGCTGCGACAGGTCGAGGTTGCCTGCCGATACTTCGCCTGCCGCATGCTCGATCTCGTTCGCGCCGGCCTGGATGTTGCCGACCAGGCTGCGCAGGCCGGCCGTCATGTCGCGCAGCGCGCCGAGCAGCCGGGCCACGTCGTGCCGACCTTCGGCATGGATGGCGAGGGCGAGATTGCCGTCCGCCACTTCCTCGGCGATGCGGATGGCCTGCTCGACCGGTCGCCGGATCGAACGGGCGATCACCGCGCCCAGCACGCCGAAGGCCGCGAGCGCCGCGAGCGCGCAACCGGCCAGCGTCCAGCGGATGCGCGCCGCGAAGGCGGTCTGCCCGGCCACCGAGGCAGTCGAGGCGGCGAGCGTGTCGCGGTGGATCTCGTCGAGCGCAACCTCGGCGCGATGAATCGCCGGCTTGGCGGCGAGACCGGCATCGGCGGCGATCGCGGCGTCGGATACGCGACCGTTGGCGATGTCGTCACGCAGGCGGGCGAACAGCCGGCGGTACTCGGCCACGTCGGCGCGCGCGGCGGCAAGGCGCCGCGCGTGCTCGGACGCGAGGCCGGCGAGGTCGCCGTCCTGCGCGAGTTCGTCGAAGCGCTGGCCGGCGTCATCCCATTTCTTCAGGTAGGGCTCGAAGCGGTCTGGGTTGCCGGCGCCGAGTTGCAGATCCTTCTCGAAGCGGCGCAGCTGCATCACCTGCTGGCGCAGGCTGGCGACGGCGTCGCTGCGATGCAGGGCGGCGAGCATCTGCTGCTGGGCGACATCGAGCCGGTCAAGCGCGCTGATGCCAACGCCGCAGACGAACACGAGGGCGAGCCCGCAGCTGCCGAGCAGCAGGCCGAGCTTTCGGGAGATGGAGAGGCGGTCGAGCATGGGATGGTCCGGGCAGACGAGCGGGAAGGCGCCATCGTCCGCGTGCGTCCGCGAAGCCATGGCCGCGAGCAGCGGCGCAATCTGCGCTCACTTCGCGGGACGGCCGACATGAGGTCGTCACGCGCGCATGCAAGCGGGCTGCGGCATGGCGTTCGACGGTGCTTGACCGCGCGCAAGCCCGGCGTGTCCGGGCGGGCCGCGCCGGCATGACGGCTTGAAACACCCCGCCCGGGCCGCATCTGCTGCCCATCGAAGACTCACCGGGTCAGACCAAGACAAGCCATGCGCATCGACAAGCTCACCACCAAGTTCCAGGAAGCCCTCGGCGACGCCCAGAGCCTCGCGCTCCAGCACGACAACCAGTACATCGAGCCGGTGCACGTCGCCGCCGCGCTGCTCGCCCAGCAGGACGGCTCGTCGCGCTCGCTGCTCCAGCGCGCGGGCGTCAATGTCGGCGGCCTCGCCAAGGCGCTCGACCAGGCCATCGACCGGCTCGCCGCCGTGAGCGGCACCAACGGCGAGATCAGCCTCGGCCGCGACACGACCGGCCTGCTCAACCTCACCGAGAAGGAGGCCCTCAAGCGTGGCGACCAGTTCATCGCGAGCGAGATGTTCTGGCTCGCCGTGGCCGACTCCAAGGCCGAAGTGGGCCGCGTCGCCAAGGAAAACGGCCTGAGCCGCAAGGCGCTCGAAGCCGCGATCGACGCGGTGCGCGGCGGCGATGCCGTCGGCAGCGCCGATGCCGAAGGCCAGCGCGAGGCGCTCAAGAAGTACACGCTCGACCTGACCGAGCGCGCGCGCCAGGGCAAGCTCGATCCGGTCATCGGCCGCGACGATGAAATCCGCCGCGCGATCCAGATCCTCCAGCGCCGCACCAAGAACAACCCGGTGCTGATCGGCGAGCCGGGCGTGGGCAAGACGGCGATCGTCGAGGGCCTCGCGCAGCGCATCGTCAACGGCGAGGTGCCCGAATCGCTCAAGAACAAGCGCCTGCTCGTGCTCGACATGGCGCTGCTGCTCGCGGGCGCCAAGTACCGCGGCGAGTTCGAGGAGCGGCTGAAGAGCGTGCTGAGCGACATCGCCAAGGACGAGGGCCAGACCATCGTCTTCATCGACGAGATCCACACGATGGTTGGCGCCGGCAAGGCCGAGGGCGCGATGGACGCCGGCAACATGCTCAAGCCGGCGCTCGCGCGCGGCGAGCTGCATTGCATCGGCGCGACCACGCTCGACGAGTACCGCAAGTACATCGAGAAGGACGCCGCGCTCGAACGCCGCTTCCAGAAGGTGCTGGTCGATGAACCGAGCGTCGAAAGCACGATCGCGATCCTGCGTGGCCTCCAGGAGAAGTACGAGGTCCACCACGGCGTCGAGATCACCGACCCGGCCATCGTCGCGGCGGCCGAACTCAGCCACCGCTACATCACCGACCGCTTCCTGCCCGACAAGGCGATCGACCTGATCGACGAGGCGGCGTCGCGCATCAAGATGGAAATCGACTCCAAGCCCGAGGTGATGGACCGGCTCGACCGCCGGCTCATCCAGCTCAAGATCGAGCGCGAGGCAGTCAAGCGCGAGAAGGACGAGGCGTCGATCAAGCGGCTGGAGCTGATCGAGACCGAAATCGAGCGGCTGCAGAAGGAATACGCCGATCTGGAGGAAATCTGGACCGCCGAGAAGTCGAGCGTCCAGGGCTCCGCCCAGGTGAAGGAGGAGGTCGAGAAGGTCAAGGCCGAGATCGCGAAGCTTCAGCGCGAGGGCAAGTTCGACAAGGTGGCCGAGCTGCAGTACGGCAAGCTGCCCGCGCTCGAAAAGCAGGCCAAGGCGGCCGAGGCCGGCGACGGCCACAAGCGCGAATTCAAGTTGCTGCGCACGGAAGTGGGCGCGGACGAGATCGCCGAGGTGGTGTCGCGCGCGACCGGCATTCCGGTCAGCAAGATGATGCAGGGCGAGCGCGACAAGCTGCTGCGCATGGAAGACGTGCTGCATCAGCGCGTCGTGGGCCAGGACGAGGCCGTGCGGCTCGTGAGCGACGCGATCCGCCGCTCGCGCGCCGGTCTCGCCGACGAGAACAAGCCTTACGGCTCCTTCCTGTTCCTGGGCCCGACGGGCGTGGGCAAGACCGAGCTGTGCAAGGCGCTCGCGACCTTCCTGTTCGACACCGAGGAAGCGCTGCTGCGCATCGACATGAGCGAGTTCATGGAGAAGCACAGCGTCGCGCGGCTGATCGGCGCGCCGCCCGGATACGTCGGCTACGAGGAAGGCGGCTATCTGACCGAGGCGGTGCGGCGCAAGCCCTACAGCGTGATCCTGCTCGACGAGGTGGAGAAGGCGCATCCGGACGTGTTCAACGTGCTGCTCCAGGTGCTGGATGACGGCCGGCTCACCGACGGCCAAGGCCGCACGGTGGACTTCAAGAACACCGTCATCGTGATGACCAGCAACATCGGCTCGCAGATGATCCTGGCCGAAGGCGGCGCCGCCACCGACGCCGACTACGAGCGTGTGAAGGGCCTCGTGTGGCAGGAGGTGAAGCAGCACTTCCGGCCCGAGTTCCTCAACCGCATCGACGAAGTGGTGGTGTTCCACGGGCTCGACCAGAAGAACATCGAGGCGATCGCGCGCATCCAGCTCAAGCGGCTGGAGGCCCGGCTGGCCAAGATGGATCTGGGCCTGGATGTGGCGGACGAGGCGCTCGCGCGCATCGCCGAGGCGGGCTTCGATCCGGTGTTCGGCGCGCGGCCGCTCAAGCGGGCGATCCAGCAGCAGATCGAGAATCCGGTCGCGAAGCTGGTGCTCGAAGGGAAGTTCGTGCCGAAGGACACGATCCCGGTGCGCGTGGAAGGCGACCATTTCGTGTTTGCCGACTGAGCGGCCCGCGCATCGCACCGTCGCTCATCGTCGGGCGACGACCCGATCCGGAGCCATCCCGTGATGCCGGTCGTCCGCAACCCGCCGGCACCGTAGAGGTGCGGTGGCCCGCAATGGAAAAACGCCTGCCGGCGATGAACCGGCAGGCGTTTTTCATGAGCCCTTGCTGCGCCGCGACTGGATCAGAGGCTGCCGCGTCGCACCAGATTGCGGCGGTAATGCGCGAAAAGCACATCAGTGGAAACCGGCTTCGATTCGCCGACCGGTGGTGGCTGGAGCGCCTGATAGCGCGTGCGCATCTCGAAATGGTGGGCCGCGAGTTCTGGCGAAACCAGCCGCACCTGGAAGCCCGCGACAAATGACCCGGTGCTCTGGGACATGCCTTCGCTGTGTGCGTCCATGTAATCGTCGAACAGCCTGAGCAGTGAGTAGGGACCGGCGCCGGGCGGTCTGATTTCGACGCTATAGGCCATCTTTGATTTCCTGGTACTGGGCAAGCCGGCGGCGGTCTGGGTGACTGGCGCCAACTATGCCTCTCCGACTCTACGGAGCGGATTCTGCTTTCAGAAGGTCATTTTTCGCTTGCATTTGTAGCGCAAGGCGATGGTTTCTTATCGCGGAATAATGAAAACGATTAAATCCCGCATGGTGATGCGAAATACCGCGAGGCCGAATATGCCGGATTTGCTCCCCTCCGACGAATGCGCAACATTTGTGCGTCGCAGCAGTTTCACTGTTCCAAGCAAAACCGGTTCTCCGCAAAGGAAGCGCGAATGCCCCGTGATGACGATCGAAAGCAGCTATCCACACTCGTCGTGCGCCCGGTGCGCCGGCAACTGCCGTGGGAAACGATCTGCCTGGTGCTGCAAGGCGGCGGGGCGCTCGGTTCCTATCAGGCCGGCGTTTACGAAGGGCTGGATGAGGCCGGCATCGAACCCGACTGGGTCGCGGGCATTTCGATCGGCGCGCTCAACAGCGCGATCATCGCGGGCAATCCACCCGAAATGCGGGTGCGGCGTCTGCGCGACTTCTGGAACCGCATTTGCCGGCCCGCCGTATCGCTGCCGACCACCGAGGTAATCCATGCGGCCATCGAGCCGCTGGGCGGCGAGGTGCGGCGGCTATTCAGTGCCTTCGAGGCCTGGCGCGCAGTGAGCGAAGGGCAGGCTGGCTTCTTCGCACCGAGGTTTCCGCCGTTCGCGGCGCTCGGCATGCGGGTGGGAACGGCGGGCGCGAGCTACTACGACACCTCGGCGCTCAAGGCGACGCTGGAGGCGCATGCCGATTTCGACCGCATCAACGACGGGCCGATGCGCGTGTCGGTCGGCGCGGTGAACGTGCGCACCGGCAACTTCGCCTACTTCGACAATCGCCGCACTCGGCTGCGGCCCGAGCATTTCATGGCCTCGGGCGCGCTGCCGCCGGCCTTTCCGGCGGTGGAGATCGACGGCGAGTACTACTGGGACGGCGGACTGGTGTCGAACACGCCACTGTCGGAGGTACTGGGGGCACGGCCCCGGCGCGACACGCTGGCCTTCCAGGTCGACCTGTGGAGCGCGATCGGCGTGTTGCCCGATTCGGTGTTCGACGTGCAGGAGCGCGTCAAGGACATCCAGTATTCGAGCCGTACCCGCATGGTGACCAACCTGTTCGCGAACGAGCAGCACTACCGCCGCATCCTGCGCGAGGTGATCGAGCGGCTGCCCGAGGGTTCCTGCGACAACGACGCCTGGTGTCGCCAGGCACGCGAACTCGCCTGCGGCAAGCGCTATGGCGTCATCCACCTGATCTACCAGGGCAAGGAATGGGAAGGGCTGTCGAAGGACTACGAGTTCGGCCCGCTGACGATGCGCGACCACTGGCAGAGCGGCCTCGACGACATCCGCGCTTCGCTTGCGCATGACGACTGGCTGCAACTGCCGCCCGAGGGCCAGGAGTTTGTCGCGCACGATTTCCGGCGTGCCTGAACGCCCTCGTGCGAATCCTGGCGGCCTCGCTTGGATCCGGGTGCGAGGTCGGCCCCCAGCCGTCGGGTTCGCGTGTCTGGCGCTGACGCATCGTGATCGGCCCGATGCGGTTCAGCCCGCGGCGGCGAGGTCGTCGGGCGTATTGAGGTTGCGGAAGGCCGATTCGTCGTCGAACACGGCCCGCGCCGCGCCTTGCGTGGCGGCCCAGGCGCCCAGCTTGCGCTGGTCGGCGTCGAGCGCGGCGCCGACGCTGTCGGCGAGTTCGCGCGCGACGAGCATGAAGGCCGGCTCGCGGTGGCCGCCGCATTCGGCCATGACGACCCGGGCGCCGGTCTCGGCGGCGCGCGCCGCGAGTCGGGCGACGAGGTCCAGCGGAAAGAACGGCGCATCGCAGGGCAGCATCACGAGCCAGGGCGTGGTGGCGGCGCGCAGCCCGGCTTCGAGGCCGGCAAGCGGGCCGGGATAGCCGTCGCGCAGATCTCGCAGCACCGGCCAGCCAGAGGCCGCATGCCGGTCGAGATTGCGGTTGGCGCTGATCATCACCGTGTCCACCTGCGGCAGCAGCCGCTCCAGCACGAGCGTCACGAGCGGCCGGCCAGCCAGTTCGATCAGCCCCTTGTCGGCATCGCCCATGCGGCTGCCGCGCCCGCCGGCCAGGATCAGTCCCGTGATGTCGGCACGGGCCGGTGTGGCGCGAACGGCGGGCGTCATGGTGCGGGGCGGCATCGGGCCGCTTCGTATAATCGATTCGGATTCATGGAGTTGCCGCGCGGGGCGGCGCGTTCGACGCGGGGGAACCGATGATCGTCTTCAATCTGGCTTGCGAGCACAACCACGCCTTTGAAGGGTGGTTCGGATCGGCGCAGGACTTCGACGATCAGAAGGCGCGCGGTCTGCTCGTCTGCCCCGTGTGCGAGAGCCGCGAGATCACGCGGCGGCTGTCGGCGCCCCGGCTGAATCTGCGTGGCGGCGACGTGCATGCCGAGGCGCCGCGTCTCGCCGCCGCCGAGCCGTCCGCCGGTCCGCCCCCCGAGCTGGCGGCCGAACTGCACAAGGCCTGGGTCGCGGTGTCGCGCCACATCGTCGCCAATACCGAGGACGTCGGCGATCGCTTTGCCGCTGAGGCGCGCCGCATCCATCACCAGGAAGCGCCGGAGCGAAATATTCGCGGAACCGCGACGCCGGAACAGGCGCGCGAGCTGCGGGAAGAAGGCATTGAAGTGCAATCGTTCCCGCTCGCCCCTGGCGCCAAATCGACGCTGCAGTAACTGGGATACGAGCGCCGACTTCGTTGCATTCGTAAGTCTTCTTGTCGGTGTTTGTCCTACAAGCGCTCTGCATGATGGCCGACTTTCCTGCACCGGGCTTCCCCGGATCATCCGTCACACCAGATTCGGACCCGATGATCCTTTCAAGGAGAAACCCAGATGGCGAACTCGACTGCGCAGGCGAACACCATGGTGATGTCGCCGTTCGCGATGATGTTCCCCGAGGCGGTGCGCGAGATTCTCGAGCGGGCCGAAACCCTGCCGCTGCCGCGCAAGCGCTTCAGCCCCTTGTCCAAGCCCGCGCCCTGGGGTTTCGGGCGTGACGAGGCGATCGAGGTGTCGGCGGGCACCGACGTCAGCGGTGCGGGTTCCGACGTCGAGCGCGAACTCATCGAGTATCAGGAACTGCTTCACGCGGCTGCGCAGAATCCGTCGAACGAGGCGCATCCGGCCTGATCGGCGGCCCGCGTCGGTCCGGCTCACCCGGACTGTCAGGTGGTACGCAAGCCGGGGGCGAGGAGCCTCCGGCTTTGTTGCATCCGCCGTCGATGACGCGGGTAAATCCAGATTCCCGGCAGTTTTTTCTTCAATGCGCGAATACCGGAGCAATTCCGGCGGTTTTCATTCTTTCGCGTCAATTCAAATCAGGTAAGGCAATTCGGAGCGGGCGCCTATTCGGCCCGCGTTTCCGAAAGCGGGTCATCCCTCATATCGGGTCTGGCCGCCGCAATCGCGCGCTTTTCGTCCGATCGATGAAATGCGAAGGCGGCGACGATCGCGTTGTCGCCGAGAAACCTCTGCAAGCCGTGCCGTTGCGCATGGGCCGCCTGGATGATTGGATACAATCATTTACCAGCAAGCACAAAGCGCAGGTTGCCGACCGGGTTCCACCGGCGGGCCAGGCGGTTTCCCGGCGCCGTCCAGCAACCGGACTGCAGCTCGTATCCAGATGACTTCGATGTCGGCCAAACCAGCCCAGCCTTTCCACCGCAGCCTTCGCGGCGTGTCGCTCGCTTTCGGTCTTGCGTTCGCGCTCGTCGGTCGTCCCGCAGGGGCGCTAGGCCTGGGCGAGATCGAGATGCGCTCGCAGCTGGGTCAGGCATTCCACGCCGAGATTCCGGTGCGCCTCGCGGAGGGCGAGACCCTCACCTCGGCCTGCGTGAACCTGCCGAGGGTCGCGGACGGTGACATTCCGGGCATCGGCCGCGCGAACGTGACCATCGAATCGCGCGGCGGCCGCACCTTGCTGGTGGTGCGCGGCCGTTCGGCGCTGAACGAGCCGGTGGCCCGGCTGGTGATCGAGGCGGGCTGCGATGCGCGCGTCACGCGCGATTTCACGCTGTTCGTCGATCCGCCGGAGTTGGGCATGCCCGCGAATCAGCCGGTTCCGGCCTTTGCCTCGGTGCCGCTGGCCGTGGCGGGCGCGGGCAGCCTTCCGGCGGCGACCCGGGCGGAGGCGTCCGCCAGCACCGGCCAGAGCGTGCGCAAGCCGCGTGTCGTGCGGCCACGGCCGGCCCCCGCCGTTCCCGGCGCGAATGAATCCGTGCCCGCTCACGCACCGGCGCTTCCGCCGGGTGATCGCATGCGCCTCCTGAGTCCCGAGGACTCGCGGCCGATCGGTGGCGCCCAGGCTCCGTCCGACCGCGCCGGCATCGATGGCGCCAGCATCGCGGCCGAGGCCCGCATCTCGGCCCGCGAGCAGGAACTCGCGGCCCAGGTGATCGCGCTCGGCAAGGAGATCGAGGAGCTGAAGAAGCGCGCCGCCACCGAGGTCGCGCATCCGGTCGCGGCGGCCGAGGTCGAGCTGCCGCCGTGGTGGGCGTTCGCCCTTGGCGGCGCGACGCTGCTGTCGATGCTGGCCGCCTTGGGCATGTACCGGCGCCAGCGCCAGCTCGGCGAGATGATCGAGCGTGCGCCGTGGTGGCAGAATGCCGCCGCGCCGGTCGCGCCGGCTCCGATGGTAGCCGACATGCCCGCCACGTTGATGAGCGCCTACGCGACGGAGGCCGACGACGATCTCAATGTGCGCCCCGTCGCGCGTGCCTCGCTGTCGTCGGCGCCGGTCGAGGTGAACTTTCCCGACCGCCTCGGCGAGATCGAGGTGGAAGAACTGAGTGGCACGCGCGCCCTCAATGCGCTGCGCACCGAGCCGGAGGTTCCGCAGCGCGCGGGCGTGGTCACGCGTTCGACGGTGCTCGACATGCCCGATGCCGAATTCGAACTGTCGGCGACCCAGGAGCAGCCGGCGCTGCAGGCGAGTTCGGTGTTTGACGCCGCCAAGCTGCCGCCGCTGGATTTCGACCTTGGCATGCCCGAAGGCGAGCAGCCGGCCTCGGCCGGCCTCGATTTCTCGGCCACCGTGCCCGAGTTGCGCCCGGCGACCGGAGTCGCGCGCACGCCGCTCGGCACCGCGGAGGCAAGGCGCATCCAGGCCCGGCTGCGCGCCACCGTCGATGCGGTCGAGCAGGCCGACAACTATGTCGAGAACGGCCAGTTCGAGTCGGCCGTGGTCACGCTCGCGCGCTACATCGAGGAGCATGCCGATGCGCCGCGGGCCGCCTGGCTGATGCTGCTGGAGCTGTATCGGCGCACCGACCGCACGCCGGCCTACGAGAAGCTGGCTGCCGCCTTCGCCGAGCGCTTCGGCCGTCCGGCACGTGCCTGGGATCAGGCCGGCTCGCTCGATCGCGGCGTGGGCCTCGATTCCAACCCCGAGATGCTCCAGTCGATCTGGGCCAAGTGGGGCACGCCCGAGGCGATCGGCCTGCTGGCCGAACTGCTCGAGGATCCCGACGCTAGCGAGGCCGACTACTACAACCTCGCGCTCCAGCGCGACCTGCTCAACTTCGTGAAGATCTGCCCGCTCGATGGTTGAGCGGCGCGGCCGGCGCGCGCGACACGGCGGCTTCGGCCGCCGTTTTCATTGGCGCGCCCGGCACTGCCCGAGCGCCCGGCGCCTCAGTGCCCGGCGCGCAGCAGCGGTTCCAGCTTCGGCCAGACGTTGTCGAGGATGAGCGGCTGGGCCTGCACCGTCGGATGGATGCGGTCGGCCTGGAAGAAGCTCGCATCGGCCGCGAAACCGTCGAGCAGAAAGGGCACGAGCGCCGCCTTGTGCGCCTGCGCCGTCTGCTCGAACACCGCCGCGAAGCGCTCGGTATAGCCGCGCCCGAAGTTGGGCGGCAGCTGCATGCCCACCAGCAGCACCTTCGCGCCCGCGCCCTGGCTCGCGCCGATGATCGTGTCGAGGTTGCGGCGCGTCATGTCGAGCGGGCTGCCGCGCAGGCCGTCGTTGGCGCCGAGCTCGACGATGACGAGCCTCGGCTTGTGCTCGTCGAGCAGCTTTGGCAGCCGGCTCGCGCCGCCGGCCGTGGTCTCGCCGCTGATGCTGGCGTTGACCACGTTCCAGTCGAGTTTCTTCTCGGCCAGGCGATCCCGTAGCAATTTGACCCAGCCGCTGTCGCGCGGCAGGCCGTACTCGGCCGATAGACTGTCCCCGAGCACCAGCAGCGTGCGCGTCGCGGCGACGGAACTCGCGGGCGCGAGCGCCGCTCCCATCACGAGGCCCGCGAGGGCGGTAACCCAGGTTCTTCTCTTCATGTTCGAAACATCCACGATGGTTGACACGGTGCCCGCGATTTCGGTGCGCGGCGTGCGGCGCGAGGTGAGCGACTCGACCGGCACGCTCACGATTCTGGACGGCATCGACTTCGACATCGCTGCCGGCGAGACGGTGGCGATCGTCGGCGCGAGTGGTTCGGGCAAGAGCACGCTGCTCGGCATCCTCGCCGGGCTCGACCGGCCGACCGCCGGCGCGGTGCGCTATGCGGGGCGGGACATTCTTGCCGAGGACGAGGATGGCCGCGCGCGCTGGCGGGCCGCAAACCTCGGCTTCGTGTTCCAGTCGTTCCAGTTGTTGCCACATCTGACGGCGATCGAGAACGTGATGCTGCCGCTCGAACTCGCCGGCGCGCCCGACGCGAAGGCACGTGCGAAGGCGGCGCTAGAGGCGGTGGGCCTCGACGCGCGGCTCGACCATCGGCCCGCGACGCTGTCCGGCGGCGAGCAGCAGCGCGTCGCGCTCGCGCGCGCCTTCGTGGCCGAGCCGCGCGTGCTGCTGGCCGACGAGCCGACGGGCAGCCTCGACGCGCAGACGGGCGAGCAGATCGTGGCGCTCATGTTCGATCTCGTCGCGCGCCACGGGACGACGGTGGTGCTCGTCACGCACGATCCGGCGCTCGCGCGGCGCTGCGGCCGGGTGATGACGATGCAGGCCGGGCGGCTGGCGGAGACGTTGCCCGCCTGACGCTGCCCGCGCGCTCAGGCGGGCCGCGTCAGCCGGTTGAGCAGCGTCCGGATCGCCGGCGCCAGCTCGCCGGCCGCGAGGCCGACCGGGCCGATGCCCGCAGCGACCAGCTCGTCCGCCGCGCGGCCGTGCAGCCAGACCGCCGCGCAGGCGACCTCGAAGGCATCGTCGTCGCGCGCGAGCAGGGCGCCCGCGAGGCCAGCGAGCACGTCGCCGGTGCCGCCGGTGGCCAGCGCCGGATTGCCGGTCGGGTTGATGCGCAACCGGCCGTCGGGCGCGGCGACGACCGTGCCCGCGCCCTTGAGCGCGACCACGCTTGCGTAGTGCCGCGCCAGCTCGGCCGCCACGGCGGGGCGGTCGGCATTGACGAGGCCGGCGTCGGGCGGCGGCGCGGCCCGGGCAGCGCCGTCACTCGCGCGCGTCGCCGCGAGCAGACGCGCGGCTTCGAGCGGATGCGGCGTGAGCACGGCGGGTCGCAGGCCGGTGCCGGCACGCGCGGCGAGCGCGGCTTGCAGCGCGGGCGTCGCGGCGACGAGATTGAGCGCGTCGGCATCGAGCACCAGACGGTCGGCGACGGGCAGCAGCGCGGCGAGCAGATCGCGTGCCTCGGCCGATTGGCCGAGGCCGGGGCCGATCACGAGCGCGCCGCTGGCGGGCGGCGCGATGACGGACGCCGGTCCGGCCGCTTCGCCGCCGGCCTTCAGCCCGGGCGACCCGCCCTCGGCCGGGACGGGCCGCCACATGATCTCGGGATGAATCGGGTCATAGGCGGGCGCGTCCGCAAGCGTGTGCGCGAACACCCGGCCCGCGCCCGCGAGCAGCCCGGCGCGTGCTGCCAGCACCGCCGCGCCGGTCATGCCAGCCGAGCCGCCGATGATGCGCAGGTCGCCCGAATTGCCCTTGTGGCTGTCGAGCGCGCGTGGCGCGAGCAGTGCGGCGAAGCCGTCGGGCGCGTTGAGCCAGGCGCTCGCGGCGGCGGCGGCCTCGGTGTCGAGGCCGATCGGCGCCACGGTCACGCGGCCGGCGTGGACCAGGCCGGCACCCGTGTGCAGGCCGGGCTTGTCGCCGATCATCGTGACGGTGAGCGTCGCCCGTACCGCGATGCCGTCGGCGCCACCCACGACCGCGCCGCTGTCACCGTCGATGCCCGAGGGCAGGTCGATGGCGAGCACCGGGCCGGGATGGGCGTTGACGCGCTCGATCGCCGCGCGGTACTCGCCGCCGGGCGCGCGTTGCAGGCCGATGCCGAACAGGCCGTCGATGACGCACTGGCGCCGATCGGGCCGCAGAAGGCCGACGAGATCGGCGGCGGGGCGGATGGGCAGGCCGGCGGCCCGGCAGAGCGCGACCGCGCCGGCGCTGTCGGGCGTGAGCCGGCCGAGGTCGCCGAAGGCCAGCACGGTCGCGCGGCGGCCGGCGCGATGCAGCCGCGCGGCGGCCTCGAAGGCATCGCCGCCGTTGTTGCCGGGGCCGGCCAGCAGCAGGAAGTCGTCGGCGTCGAGCGCGAGGGCGGCGTCGGCAATCGCGGCGCCGGCGCGCGACATGAGGGTGCGCGCCGGCAGCGCCGCCTGGGCGGCGGTCTCGACGGCGCGCAACTGGGCGAGGGTGAGCAGCGGAGTCATGCGGTGATGCTAGCCGGCGCACACGCCGGACGGCATCGCCTTCGGCATGCGGCGATGCCGGCTGCCCGCGTCAGCGCCGCAGCGATGCCAGCGTCAGCCCGTCGAGATCGATCGGCGCCGGCCGCCCGCTCACCAGTTCGGCCAGCACCTGGCCCGCGCCGGCCGCCACCGTCCAGCCGTGGCTGCCGTGGGCAAGATTCACGAACACCGCCGGATGCGGCGTCGCGCCGAGCAGCGGCGTGCCTTGCGGCAGCAGCGCGCGTTCGCCCACCCAGATCTGCGGGCAGGTCAGGTCGGCCGCGCCACCGAACCAGCCGCGCATCACGCGCCACAGCGCCTCGGGCACCGGGCCGTCGGCGCTCAGTTCGCGCCGCGCGCCCAGCTCGACCCCGCCCGCCACGCGCATGCGGTTGCCCATGCGCGTGATCGACACGCCCGTCGCCTCGTCGATCACCGCCGCGAGCGGCGCTCGCTCGTGCCGGCGAATACCCAGCGTGATCGAGTAGCCGCGCACCGGCACGAAGCCCGGCGAGCAGCCGAGCCGGCGCAGCAGGCCCGCGCTGTCGGTGCCGGTGCACAGCACGACGGCGTCCGGCTCCAGCGTGTCGGGCGCCGACGGCGGATGCCAGGTCAGGTCGGGGTCCTGCAATTCGGGGGTGGCGCGCAGCCGCAGGCGCGGTCGGCCGCCCGACACGTCCAGCTCGTTCACCTCGGCGCGGAAATGGAACCGCACGCCGTCGGCCATCAGCGCGCGCTTGAGCTGGCGCGTGAACCAGGCGACGTTGCCGGTGCGTGCATCGGGCAGGCTCAGGCCGCCCGCGAGCGGCAGCTCGTCCGACAGCGCCGGCTCGATCTCGCGGCAGCGCTCGGGCGAGGCTTCCTCCACGATGAAGCCCGCGTCGGCCAGCACCGGCAACTGGGCAGTCGCGGCGGCCAGCGCGCGCTCCGAGCGGAACAGCCGCAGGCAGCCCGCGCGGTCGCGCGAATCGATCTCGCGCTCGGCGATCAGTGCCAGCGAGGCCTCGCGGCCAAGCAGCGCCAGCCGCCGCAGCCGCTCCTGGTTGGCGACGAAGCGCCTGGCGCGCGACTCGCCGAGCCAGCGAATAAGCCACAGCCAATTGGCCGGCGACAGCCCCGGGCGCAGCACCACCGGCCCGTGCGGCCGCAGCCAGTTGCGCAGCCAGCGCCCCGGCATGTGCGGCGCCGACCACGGCACGGCGAGTGCCGGCGCCGCGATGGCGGCCGGGGCGAAGCTGGTTTCCTGCGCGACGTTGGCGCGACGGTCGATGACGGTGACGTCATGACCCGCCGCGCGCAGCCAGTGCGCGGTGCAGACGCCGACGACGCCCGCGCCGATGACGGCGACATGCATGGGGAGGTGTTCTTCTTCAAGTGGCGGTCGGCGGATGGGGCCGCCGGGACGGGCGCGGATTCTAACGGCGTGCCTGGCTGGCATCGGCTGCTAGATTCGCCCGATGACGACCGAGCACATTTCCTTCCCCGCCCGCTGGCAGTTCTGGATCGACCGCGGCGGCACGTTCACCGACATCGTCGCGCGCCGCCCCGACGGCAGCCTCGTGACGCGCAAGCTCCTGAGCGAGAACCCCGGCCGCTACCGCGACGCCGCCATCGCCGGCATCCGCGAACTGCTCGGTCTCGGCGCCGGCGACCCGATCCCGCCCGGCGCCGTCGAGGCGGTGAAGATGGGCACGACCGTCGCCACCAACGCGCTGCTCGAACGCAAGGGCGAGCCGACGCTGCTCGTGATCACGCGCGGCTTTGCCGACGCGCTGCGCATCGGCAGCCAGCACCGGCCGCGCATCTTCGACCGGCACATCGTGCTGCCGGCGCCGCTCAACGCCGACGTGATCGAGATCGACGAGCGCATCGGCGCCGATGGCGAGGTGGTGACGCCGCTCGACGAGGCGGCGGCGCGCGCGGCGCTGCAAGCGGCCTTCGCGCGTGGGCTGCGTGCGGTGGCGATCGTGCTCATGCACGGCTGGAAGTTCACGGCGCACGAGGCGCGGCTGGCCGACATGGCGCGCGAGGTCGGGTTCACTCAGGTGAGCGTGTCGCACCGCGTGTCGCCGCTGATGCGGCTGGTGCCGCGCGGTGACACGACGGTGGTCGATGCCTATCTCTCGCCGGTGCTGCGGCGCTATGTGGAGCAGGTCGCGGCCGAGCTGCCGGGCGTGCCGCTCAGCTTCATGCAGAGCAACGGCGGCCTGACCGAGGCGGCGCGCTTCGCGGGCAAGGACGCGATCCTGAGCGGGCCGGCCGGCGGCATCGTCGGCATGGTGCGCACGGCGCTGGCGGCGGGGCTCGCCGACGGCGAGGCGGCGGGCGCGACGGCCGGCGCGGTGCCGATGGCGCAAGCCGCCACCGAGCCGCCGACCCTGCGCCTGATTGGCTTCGACATGGGCGGCACGTCCACCGACGTGTCGCACTTTGCCGGCCGCGACCTCGGCGACCTGGAGCGCAGCTTCGACACGACCGTCGCGGGCGCGCGGCTGCGCGTGCCGATGCTGTCCATCCACACCGTTGCGGCGGGCGGCGGCTCGCTCCTGCATTTCGACGGGCAGCGGCTGCGCGTCGGGCCCGATTCGGCCGGCGCCGATCCCGGCCCGGCGAGCTACCGTCGCGGCGGACCGCTCACCGTCACCGATGCCAACGTGATGGTCGGCAAGCTCCAACCGGCGCGCTTCCCCGCGGTGTTCGGTCCCGATGGAAACGCGCCGCTCGACGCCGACACGGTGCGCGAAAAATTCGCCGCGCTCGCCGACGAGATTGCCGCCGCCACCGGCAGCCGCCGCGCGCCCGAGGAAGTGGCCGAGGGCTTCATCGACATCGCGGTGCAGAACATGGCCAACGCCATCCGCCAGATCTCGGTCGCGCGCGGGCATGACGTCACGCGCTACACGCTGGCGGTGTTCGGCGGCGCGGGCGGGCAGCACGCCTGCCGCGTGGCCGACGCGCTCGGCATGACTCGCGTGTTCGCGCATCCGCTCGCGGGCGTGCTCTCGGCCTACGGCATGGGCCTCGCGCGGCCGGCGGTGCTGCGCGAGCGGTCGATGGAACTGGCGCTGGACGAGGCCGCGCTGCCGGCACTCGCAGCGGCGCTCGACGCGCTCGCGGGCGAGGCGCTGGCGGAGCTGGGCGATGCGGCGGCGACGGATGGCACTGCGATGCCTGACGGCACTGGCGGCGGGGCGCACGCGGAGTCCAGCGGCACTGCGGCACATGCCACGGTGACGCCCGCCGTGCCCGCGCCGCTCGTCCTGCGCCGCGTCCACCTGCGCTACGCCGGCACCGACACCGCGCTCGTCCTGCCCTGGCATGCCGACTTGCCGACCCTCGCTGCCGACTTCGAGGCCGCCTACCGGCGCCGCTATGCCTTCACGATGACCGGGCGCGCGCTGGTGGCCGAGGCCGTCTCGGTCGAGGTCGCGCCGACCGAACAGGCCTTGCCCGGCGCGGCGCCTGCAAGCGCTTGCGGCACAACCGGGTCGAAGGCGCTCACGCAGCCCGTACGAACCACCCCGCCCGCGATGACGGCACACGCGGCAGGTATGGCAATGCTTGGCGCCGAGGCCATCCCGGCAGCTCCCGCCCCCCGCATCCGCCTCTTTACCGCCGGCCGCTGGCACGACGCCCCGCTGCTCGACCGCGACGCCCTCGCGCCCGGCCAGCCCGTCACCGGCCCCGCCGTCATCGCCGAGGCCACGGCCACGACTGTCATCGAGCCCGGCTGGACCGGCACGCTCGCGCCGGCCGGCCACCTGCTGCTCGAACGCGCCGAGCCGCTCGCCGAGCGCATCCCCGCCGATGCCGACCGACCCGACCCGGTGCTGCTGGAGGTGTTCGGCAACCTGTTCATGAACATCGCCGAGCAGATGGGCCTGCGGCTCCAGAACACCGCGCACTCGGTCAACATCAAGGAGCGGCTCGACTTCTCCTGCGCGATCTTCGACGGCGCGGGCCGGCTCATCGCCAATGCGCCGCACATGCCCGTGCATCTCGGCTCGATGGGCGAGAGCGTGCGCAGCGTGATGCGCGCCGGCGGCCTGCCGGTGCCGGCGGCGGCCAAGGCAAGCGGGACGGACGCCGTGCAATCGCTTGCAGGCGACGCGCGCCGCATCCGCCCCGGCGACGTGTACGTGCTCAACGCGCCCTACAACGGCGGCACCCACCTGCCCGACGTGACCGTGGTGACACCCGTGTTCGCGCAGGACGTGGACCCCGCCGCGAGCAGCGACGCGCCCGTCTTCTGGCTCGGCGCGCGCGGCCACCATGCCGACATCGGCGGCATCGCGCCCGGCTCGATGCCGGCCAACAGCCGCACGGTGGACGAGGAGGGCGTGCTCATCGACGACTTCCTGCTCGTGCGCGACGGCATGTTCCGCGAGGCCGAGCTGCGCGCGCTGCTCACGGGCGCGCGCTGGCCGGCGCGCAACGTCGAGCAGAACCTCGCCGACCTGCGCGCCCAGGTCGCGGCCAACGCCAAGGGCGCCCAGGAACTGGCCGCCGCCTGCCGCCGTCACGGCCTCGCGGTCGTGCTGGCCTACATGCGCCATGTGCAGGCCAATGCCGAGGGCGCGGTGCGGCGGGTGATAGGCGCCCTGCGCGACGGCGCGCACGAGGTGTGGCTCGATCCGCTGGCCGATTCACCGATCCGCCCCGTCATCCGTGTCGCCATCACCGTCGACCGCGAGCGCGGCGCCGCGCGCATCGACTTCTCCGGCACGAGCGCCCAGCTGCCCAACAACTTCAACGCGCCGCGCTCGATCGCGACGGCGGCCGTGCTCTATGTATTCCGCACGCTGGTGGGCGACGACATCCCGCTCAACGAAGGCTGCCTCGCGCCGCTGGAGATCATCGTGCCGCCCGGCTCGATGCTCGATCCGAAGGCGCCGGGCGCCGTCGTCGCCGGCAATGTCGAGACCAGCCAGGCCATCGTGCAGGCGCTCTACGGCGCGCTAGGCCTCATGAGCGAAAGCCAGGCGACGATGAACAACTTCATCTTCGGCGACGCGACGCGGCAGTACTACGAGACCCTCGCCGGCGGCTCGTCGGCGGGTGTCGTGCGCGACGCGGCGGGCGCGATCGTGGCCGGCTTCGACGGCACGGACGCCGTGCAGACCCACATGACCAATTCGCGCCTCACCGATCCCGAGGTGCTGGAGTGGCGCTTTCCGGTCAGGCTGCAAGCCTTTGCAATCCGGCGCGGCTCGGGCGGGGCCGGGCGCTGGAAGGGCGGCGATGGCGTGGTGCGCCGGCTGGGTTTCCTCGCGCCGATGACGGTGTCGCTGCTGTCGGGCAACCGGGCGGCGGGGCCGCGCGGCGCCGAGGGCGGGGCGGATGGCGCGCCGGGCGTCAACCGCGTCGAGCGCGCCGGGGGCGGCGTGGAAGTGCTCGGCGGCTGCGCGCGCGCCGAGCTGGCGGCCGGCGATTCGATCGTGATCGAGACGCCGGGGGCGGGAGGCTTCGGTCAGGCCTGAGCCGGGCCTATTTCGGCGCCGTGGTCGAACGCACCTGCGGGTCGAACAGCACCATCGTCCGCCTGGGGTTCGGGTCGTCGTAGCTGCTGCCGATCCACACATAGGCGCCGATGGTGACGTCGACGAGCAGGTCGGCGCTGTTGCCGGGCGTCGGCACGGTCTGGGTGAAGGTGACCTGCATGTCGCCGCTGTCGCTGCTGAAGTCGCCGTCGGGCGGCAGGGGGGCGTCGCAGGGGGCGACATAGGCCGGGGGCAGCAGCGGATTGAAGCCGTCGCACAGGTTGGGGCTGATGAAGCGCTCCGGCATGACCGGACTGGCGATGGCGTCGGCGGCGAGCGTGTAGCCGACGGTGCTGGTGCAGTAGATGCGGCCGCTCCAGGCAATGCCCTGGACCACGTGCGGGAAGTTCGCGCCACGGGAGTAGCTGGTGAAGCGCAGCTGGTAGCTGACCGTGCCGTCGAGCGTGCCGCCGCCGTCCGTCGGTGTGGTCTGCGGCTTGCGCACATAGCCCAGCACTTCGTAGGGCAGCAGGCCCATGAACTCGCTCGCGCCGCCGTTCTGGTAGATGCGGGCATAGCGCAGCGCGGCCAGCTGGGGCTCGTTGGGGGCTACCGGCGGGTACACGATGATCGTGCAGGTGCTGGCGTTGACCGGCGTATCGAACTTGCCGCGCGGATTGACATGCGGGGTGGGGACGTACTGGATGCTCATGGGCGCTTGCCTTGGTGGTGGGTCAATCGTCGGGCCTGCCGGCGGCGGCCAGTTCCCGGCCGCGATAGCCGTTGCGCGCGAGCAGGGTGGCCAGTTCGCGCGTGGCGGCATCGGGAGCCTGGCCGGGTTCGGTCAGCGCGAGCCGGGCGGCGAGCCGGGCCGGCAGGAAGTCGTTGCCGAGCAGCGGCGCGCGTTCGAGCCGGGCGAGCGAGTCGGCGAGGGCGGCGCGCGCGCGGCTGATGCGCAGCGGGTTGCCTTCGCGCCGGGCGAGCGCGAGGTGGTCGCGAAGCAGGGCGCCGAGCGCCGGCTCGGCACGCGGCTCGGCCGAGGCGAGCAGGCCGATGCCGCGCGCGAGCGCCGCGTCGGCGGCGCCAAGATCATTGGCGGCAAGCGCGAGCCGCGCGAGCTGGCGCAGGCAGCGACCGGCGTCGATGGCAGTGGCCACCGGCACATCGCGTTCGAGCATGGGCGCGAGGCGGGCGAGTGCGGCCTCGACCTGGCGCCGGTCGCGTTCGCGCGCGCCGGGCGTGGCGGCGAACGCCAGCTCGGCTTCGCGGCAGTCGAGCTGGGCGCGGCGGCGCTGCCATTCGGGCCGGCCGGGGTCGATGGCGAGCGCGCGGTCGAGGTAGTCGCGCGCGACGCGAACGCGGTCGAGCGCGCCGGCGTCGTCGCCGAGGTCGGCGAGCCACATCGCCTGCTGGGCGGCGAGCACGCTGGCGCGCGATTGCCAGTCGGCCTCGCCGCGACGGCGCTCGGCGATCGGCGCGATCAGCGCGAAGCCGGCGCGCGCGAATTCGAGCGCGCGTGCCGGCGCCGGCCGGTTGCCGTGGGCATTGGCGAGCCAGGAGAGCGTGTCGGCGAGGTCGGCGCCGAGCAGGTCGTCGTCCTCGTGGGTCGTGCGGAGCTGGCGCTTGAGCCGCACCGACTGGTCGAAGGCGGCGATGGCGTCGTCGAGCCGGCCCTGGGCGAGCGCGACGCTGCCGAGGCTGGACAGGGCATAGGACTGCTCGGTCATCGCATCGCGGTCGGTCGGGCGCAGTTCGGCCCAGCGGTCGGCGGTGGCGCGGTAGAGCCCGAAGTACTGGCCGGCGGTGGCGAAGTCGCGCCGGTCGTAGCCGATCTGGCCCATCCAGAAGCGAAGCTCGCCCAGCAGCTTGAGCAGGCCGATGTCGTCGATGCGCGCCGGGTCGTCGGGCAGCAGGGCCAGTGCGGCTCGCAGCCGCAGCTCGGCGGCATCGGTCTCGCCGCGCGCCTGCTCGACCTCGGCGCCGACCTGCAAGGCCCGCGCGCGTGCCATGCGCGATCCGAGGTCGCCTTCGCGCCCGCCTTCGGCGAGAAAGCGCAGCGCCTGGCTGCTGACGTCCTCGAGCAGGTCGAGCCGGCCGATCGGCCTGAGCTTGTCGGCCAGCCCGCCGACCATGAAGCTCATCAGCCCCTCGGCCTCGCGGCGGCGCGCATCGGCCACTTGGCGCGCCTCGAAGGCGATGGCGGCGAGCAGCGTGGCCACCAGCGCCAGCAGCGCGAGCGCGCCGATCGCGAGCTTGCGGCGGCGGCGCAGGCCGCGCGCGCGCTCGGCCGAGGCGGCGAGCCAGCGCGTCTCGTCGGGCGTGAGGTCGAGTTCGGCGGCGGCGAGCAGCTCGGTGGCTTCGTCGAGCTGACGGCCCGGCGGCAGCAGGAAGTCGGGCGATTCGTCTTCGTGCGACCAGCGCGCCACCAGCGGCGTGATGCGCGCGCGCAACCGCAGCGCGGCGCGGTGGCTTTCGATCCAGGCGGTGGCGCGCGGCCAGTGACGGAACAGCGCCTCGTGGCTGACCGAGAAGCAGGGTTCGCCGTCGATGAACTCGGTGACGAGCAGGCGCGCCGCCACCAGCGCGTCGAGCAGCCGGCGCTCGTGGCTGCCGCCCAGTTCGGCGAAACGGGCGCGGCGCGCGCTCACATGGTCGCCGTCGTCGAGCACGAGCATGCGCGACATGAGTCGCCCGAGCGCCTGCTGCGCCTCCGCCGGCAACGCCGCGACGGTGTGCTCGGCGCGCTGGCCGATCGCGCCCTCGACGCCGCCCATCGCGCGATAGGCCGCGAAGGTGAGCCGGCCGCGTTCGTCGCGGCTGCGGTAGAGCTCGGCCAGCGCGTATTCGAGCAGCGGCAGCACCTCGTTGCCGCGGGCGGCGGCATCGCGCAGCTCGTCGTCGAGGCGGGCACCGCCGGCATCGACCTCGAAGCTCAGGCCGGCCGCGAGCGCCGGGTGCCGGATCATCTGGGCCAGTTCGGCCGGCGTGGGCGGCGGCACGTCGAACTGGCCGGCACCCGCGCGCAGCGGCGACAGTGCCGCGAGCCGCGTGATGTCGGGATAGAACTCGTTGCGGCAGGCCGCGAGCACGAACACGCGCGGGCAGGCCGCGAGCCGCGCCAGCATCTCGACGAAGGCGGCGCGCGCGGCCGCCGTGAAGCCGGGCAGGGTGAACAGATGCTCGAAGGGATCGATCAGCAGATAGAGCCGCCCCGCCGGCGCGCCGCCGCCGGCCCGCGCCGCGAGCAGCGCCTCGACGGCCGATTCGGGCGCGACGCTCAGCCAGTCGGTGTCGACCGTCTGGCCGGGCACGAGCGCCGTTTCCAGCAGCGCCGCAAGCTGGTGCCAGGCGTCATGCCGTTCACCGGGCATGTCGAGCCGCCAGTGCAGCACCGCCGCCGGGCGCGCCGGATGCTCGGGCGCGAGGCTGTCGAGCCGCGCCATCAGCCCGGCGCGCAGCAGCGAGGTCTTGCCGCAGCCGCTGGAGCCGAGCACGAGCAGGAAGCCGTTGCCCGCCGCGCACTGCCGGCCGACCCGCTCCGCCAAGTCGGCCACCGCGCGGTCGCGTCCGAAGAAGCAGTCGGAATGGCTGCTGTCGAAAGCCTCCAGCCCGCGAAACGGACTCGCCGACGGCGCCTGCAGCGGCGAGATATCGATGCCCGCGTCAAGCAATTGCACCGGCTGCATCAGCCGATAGCCGCGCTTGCGGATCGTCTCGATATAGATCGGCCGGGTCGCGCTATCGCCCAGCACACGCCGCAATTGGGCAATCGTCTTGTGCAGCGGGTTGTCGCCGGTATCGATGCCGGCCCAGCATTGATCGAGCAATTGGTCGGCCGAAATGACCGCGCCATTGCCTTCTGCCAGACAGACCAGCACATCCATGCAGCGCGGCTCCACCTGGGCGCGCAGGCCGGCGCGCACGAGCGCGTTCTCGGCCGGAAATGCCAGCCAGTCGCCAAGGCGGAATGGCCGGGTTTCGGCGACGGCAAGGGGTGAAGCGCGAAGGCGATCCATGGGCAGCACGCGTGGGTTGCTGGAAAGACGGCGAGTCGGACCCTGGCGCGGAAAAGGGGCGGGCAAAGGCTAGCCAGCACCGCCGGCGATCCCGGACGGATGCGTCAAAAACTGTGAATTAATTCACGCAGGAAACGGTGTCACCCGAAATCGGATGGCGATTGGCCATTGGCTTGCTTGCCGGATTGCGACCGATTCGTTTGCGCCAATCGTGCAAGGTGAACGTCATTTTTTTGAATTTTCATATTCCGGAACCATCTTGGCGGCAGGCCGATAAGCTGCATCGGCAATCCACCGGCAATTGCCCTGCCGAATCGCCGGTTCGGCCGTCTGCCCGAAAGGCCATTCCCGGCGATCTGCAATGGCGAAATGCGGAACATGCCGCAAGCCGAGGATGTAATTGCCCTATTCAGCGATGCAGGGATTCGCTCCCTAACAAAAAGCTATTACATTCAATTACGCGAGCTGTTCGTGCGAGCGGCCCGCGTCTTCCGTTTCCATCCAGGAGAGCCGTCCTGTGGGCATGCTGCTCAATGCTGTGACGGGCGAGTGCGTCGTCCTGCGTTCGAATCATGTGTTCGGCCGCGATGCCATGCGATCCGACACCCATATTCCCGACCCCGAAGTGTCGATGATGCATGCCGTCGCGCGCTGGCGTGATGGCGGCTGGGCCGTCGCCGATCACAGCCGCAACGGCACCATCGTCGACGGTCGCTTCCTGTCGAAAGGGCAATGGGTGCCGCTCAGGATCGATCAGCAGCTGCGTTTCGGTTCCAGCCCGGCAAGCCAGTTTCGCGTCGCCGACCTGGCGCCGCCCGGCAGTCTGCTGGTGTGCGATGCGCCGGGTGTCAAGCCGATCCCGCTGCAACGCAACAACCTGCTGCCGTCGGCGGAAGAGCCCGAGCTGTCGATCTACCAGAGCGACACCGGTCACTGGATGCTCGAACGCGAAGGCGAGGCCCAGGTCCTCGGCTCCGGCGCAACCCTCGACCTCGCCGGCCAGCGCTACCGGCTGCTGCTTTCCGACGAGGTGGACGAGACTCGCGCCGAACTGGTCGGCAGCCAGCTCGGCGCGCCCCGACTGTGCTTCCGGCTCAGCCTGGATGAAGAACACACCCAACTGCGCGTCACCCACGGTGCCCACGAGGCCGATCTGGGCGAACGCATGCACCACTACTGCCTGGTCACGCTGGCGCGCCGACGGTTGGCCGACGCGCATGCCGGCATCGGGCCGGCCGACCAGGGCTGGCTTGCCGGCAGCGATCTCGCGCGCATGCTCGGCATGGACATCCAGCATGTGAACGTGCAGATCTTCCGGGCCCGCAACCAGCTCATGGCGGCACTGCCGTCGGCGGTGCAACTCGCCAACATCGTCGAGCGCCGGCGCGGCAGCCTGAGGCTCGGCGGTTTCGGCTTCGGGATCTTCCGCGGCGATGCGCTCGAAGGCGAATTCATGCCCGAGGCCATGGTCGGCGAGGACGTCTGATGGGGGCCGCACCCGTGCCGTCGCTGCCTGGTTATGCGCTGCTCGGTTTCCTGGGCGAAGGCACGAGCGGCAGCGTGCACCGCGCGCGTCACCTGAGCACCGGGCAGGACGTGGCGATCAAGCTGCTGCGTCGCCCGGCCGATGACGACGCCGCCGCGCGCGGCCAGCGTGATGCCCGCTTCCTGCGCGAGACCCAGCTTTGCGCGCGCCTGCACCATCCGCACATCGTGCGCATGCTTGATCGCGGCGAGACGGCGGCCGGCGAGCATTTCGCGGTGTTCGAGTACGTCGACGGCGAGACGCTGCGCGACCTGCTGCTGCGCGGCGGTCCGCTGGCACCGGCCGAGGCGGCCGAGCTGATGGCCCAGGTGCTCGACGCGCTGGTGGCGGCCCACGGCCAGGGTGTGGTGCACCGCGACCTGAAGCCGCTCAACATCATGGTCACGCGCACCGGCGCGCGCGCCCACGCCAAGGTGCTTGACTTCGGCATCGGCACGATCGCCGGCGAGCTGGCACCGGCCGAAGCGCGCGACGCCGGCCTCGCGCTGGGCACGCCGCGCTATGTCGCGCCCGAGCAGTTGCGCGGCGAGCCGGCCACGGCGCGTTCCGATCTCTATGCCTGGGGCCTGATCCTGGTCGAATGCCTGACCGGCGCGCCGGTCGTGCGCGGCGAGTCGCTGGCTCAGATCTATCACCAGCATCTCAGTCCGAACGAGGTACCGCTGCCGGCGGCGCTCGCGGGTCATCCGCTCGGCGGGTTGCTGCGGCGCGTGCTGGCCAAGAATCCGCGCGAGCGCGTCTCCGAGGCGCGCGAGCTGTACGAGCAGCTGCGCCAGATTCCGCTGTCCGACCTTGATCCGCGCCAGATACGCGTGGGCGCCGATTCCGGTCTGGTCGGGTTCGCCAGCGCCACCGACGCAACCCGCGTCGCGGCCGGCGCGCCTCAGCATCGGCGCCAGATCACGATGCTCTGCCTCGATCTGCGCATCTCGGCGGGCGAGGGCGCCCGACCCGACGGCCAGTTGCTCGACGAACTGCTCGACGACCAGCTGCTGCAATGCCATGACGCCTGCCTCGCGGCCGGCGCCTTCGCCGCCGGCGCGCTCGGCGGCATGCGGCTCTATTACTTCGGCTATCCGCTCGCGGCCGACAGCGCGGCACGCAGCGCGGCGCGCACCGCGCTCGAACTTCTGGGGCAGCTCGGTCAGCGCGCGCGCCGCATCGAGCGGCGCGACGGCGTGCAGCTCAGCCTGCGCATCGGACTGCACACCGGCGTCGTGCTCGCGCGGCTCGGCCAGGTGCCGGCCGGCGTGGCCGCCACGGTGGCGACCCGGCTCGCGGCCGGCGCGATGCCGGGCAGCATCGCCGCCAGCGAGGGTGCGCGCGGCCTGCTCGAGCGCGATTTCCTGTTCGAGGCCACGGCCGAAGCGGCCGTCGGTGACGAGGCGGCGGTCTGGCAGCTCGTGGCCGAACGCGAATCGCTCGCCGACAGTCCCGAGGCCGGTACCCGTCCGCTGCTCGGGCGCGCCGCCGAGCTGGGCACGGTGCTGTCGGTGTGGGATCGCGCGCGCGCCGGCGCGGCCTGCGCGCTGCTGCTCAGCGGCGAGCCGGGCCTGGGCAAGTCGCGGCTCGCCCAGGCGCTGCGCGCCCGCATCCAGGCCGACGGCGGGCACAGCTGGCAGCTCACCTGCCTGCCCGAACAGCGCAACACCGCGCTCTATCCCTTCATGCGCTGGCTGTCGGCCCAGCTGCGGCTCGATGTAGTGGCCGAACCCCAGAGCGCGACGCGTCGTCTGGCCGAAGCGCTGGGCGGCATCGGTGGCGATGACGAGGCGGTGGCGGTGCTCGGCGCCTGGCTCGGCCTGCCGCCGCGCCCCGACCAGCCGCCGGTGCTGCTCGCGCCCCAGCGCCAGCGCCAGCTCGTGCTGGACACGCTGCACAACCTGCTGCACGCCCTGTCGGGCGGGCCGGCCGTGGTCGTGATCGAGGACGTGCACTGGATCGACCCGACCAGCCGCGAACTGCTCGACCGCCTCGTCGCCGAGGCGCCCTCAGGCCGGCTCGGCCTGCTGCTCACCACCCGTCCCGAAGGCGGTTACCAGCCCTCGGTCGACCGGCTGCAGCTCGGCGCGCTCGCGCCGTCGGAGGCCGCCGCGCTCGCGCGCGCGCTGCCAGGCGCCGAGGCGCTCGACGTTGGCGAGATCGAGCAGATCGTCGCGCGCGCCGAGGGCAATCCGCTCTATCTCACCGAGCTGACACGCGCCCGCATCGGTCGGCGTGCCGGCCAAGGCGCCGATGCCGACCCGATCCCGGCCAGCCTGCGCGACGTGCTCGGCCAGGCGCTCGACCGACTCGGGCCCGCCAAGGAAACGGCCCAGCTCGCCGCCGTGCTCGGCCGCGATTTCGACCTCGGGCTGCTGCTGTCGGTCGCGCTGCGCGACGAGGCCAGCGTGCAGGATGACCTCGAACTCATGGAGCTGGCCGATCTCGCCGGGCGCCAGCGCCGGGTCCAGGGCGACAGCTTCAGCTTCCGCCATGCGCTCATCTGCGATGCGGCCTACGACTCCATGACCACGCAGTTCCGCGAGCAGACGCATGCCCGCGTCGCGCGCGTGCTGGAAGCGGTCGATCCGGAAGGCAACGCGGTTGCGCTGGCACGGCACTACGCCGGTGCCAGCATGCACGAGGCCTCGGTGCGGCATGGCACGCGCGCGGCCTTCATCGCGCTCGGCCGCGCGCTCTACGACGAAGCGCTCGGTCATGCCGAGGTGGCCCGCGGTCGCCTCGACCGCCTGCCGACGGAGGTGCGTGCACCGGCCGAGCTCGAACTCGGCCTCATCACCACCCAGGCCATGATGTATCGCTACGGCTGGACGGACCCCCGGGTGCGCGAGACTGTCCAGCACACGCAAAGCCTGCTGACCAGCGCCGGATCGAGCGAGCAACGTTTCACCGCCCTCTGGGCGCTGGCGATCTACTACCACTGCGCCAGCGACCGCAGCCTGATGCGCGCCCCGGTAGCCCAGCTCGTTGCCATCGCCGAGGCGTCCGGCGATGCCCGCCTGCGTCGTGCCGCCTACACCATGGACGGCTCCTGCGCCTGGATCGACGGCCGTTACCCCGATGCCGCCAAGGCTTTCAGACGTGTGCTCGCCGAGCCGCGCGCCGAGGCGGGCGCGGATGTCGCGCATTACGCGCTCGATTGCCGGCCCTGGAGCGAAGCGTCGCTGGCGCTGGTCATCTGGTTCATCGATGGCGACCGGGAGGCCGCGCTCGCACACTCCGACGCGGCGCTCGCCGAAGCTGTTACCTGCGCGCACGTGCCAACGCTCGGGATCGTGCTGATGTACCGGGTACTGCTGCATCAGTACATGCAGGATCGCGCCGGCATGCAGGCGGCCTGCGGGAGATTGCTGGAACTCTCCCGTCGCTACGGGTTGCCGGCGGTCGAGGCCTACGGCGCCATCCTCGACTGCTGGCTGCGCGAGGACGTGGCATCCATGACCGGGATTCTCGGCGCGCTCGATGCCATGGGCTGCATGCTCGGCCTGACCTATTACCGTTCCCTCGCAGGCGATCTGCTTGCGCGAGAGGGCCGTCTCGACGAGGCGATCGCCTGCCTGGATGAGTGCTTCGAACGCGCTCACCGCATCGGCGAGCGCTACTACGAGCCGGAACTTGCCATCCAGCAGGCTGGCAACCACCTCGCGCGCGGCCGGTCCGATGCGCGCCAGCAGGCGGCCCGTCTGCTGGAGCACGCCATCGAAGTCGCGCGTGTGAACGGCATGGTCGTGTCGGGCAGGCGTGCCGCCGCGATGCTGGGCCGGCTGGGCTGAGCTTCGCGGCGATGCAGGTGCCGCCTCGGGCGGCTGCCCAAATCCAACCCACGGAGCACACCCACGATGTCCAACAAGGCGCAGCACGGGACCTACGACAAGTTCCTCGAATACCGGGCAGTCATCATGCAAGCGATTGCAAAGGCCTGGAGCAACGAAAGTTTCTACCGCGAGCTGGTGGCCGATCCGCGCGCCGCGCTGCTCGAACACTTCGGCTACGAGGTGCCGTTCAAGATCGCGATCGAGATCGATACCGAGTCCGACGAATGGCTGCCCACCACGGTGGCCGACTGGAAGGTGCTCAAGAACAACCGCCTGCGCATGGTGCTGCCGCCCGCGCCGCCGGTCGAGGAGCGCATCGAGGCCCTGGCCGACTACAACCGCTACCACCTGACCTTCCTGGGTTGAGGAACCAACATGCCACGCAACAACGAACTGCCGTCCTACGAAACCCTGCTCGAGTTCCAGGAAGTCTGGCTTCGCGCCGTCGCGCTTGCCTGGGAGAGTCCCGAGTTCCACCGCGAACTGCTCGCCGATCCGACCGAGGCTCTCCGGCGCAACTTCGCCTACCAGTGCCCATGGATTCTCGACCTGTCGGTCGAGGCGGCCGAGGGCCCCGAGTTCGGCTGGAATGTCGGCAAATCGCCCGTCAAGGGCAGCCGCTGGACCCTGCCGCCGATCATGGCGAGCTTCGGCGTGCCGAAGCGGCCCGAGAAGCTTGCCGAACGCGGCATCGCCTTCGCGGCCTACAACGACGCGAGCCCGACCTACCTGTTCACCTGCTGCTGAGCGCCCCCGGCGCAACGGAGATTGCCGCGCGCGCCCGAACGCGCGCGGCATGAGCGCACATGCTTTCACTCGATCCGGCCGCCGTGCCGACACTCGCGCCGCAGTACACCGCGGTCGCGCTGGATGACCGTTCGGTCATCGTCCAGTCCGAGATCCGCCGCGTCGTGCTCGACGGGGCGGGTGTGGTCGTGCTGCTGGGCGCGATCGATGGCCGATGTGCGGTGGGCGAGCTGGCGCATCGGCTCGCGCCCCGGCTCGATTTCAACGATTTCCGGTCGCTGCTCGACCAGCTCCAGCAGGCGGGTTATCTCGTCGATGCCCGCCGGCAGGCAGGCGACGCGCCGTTCTGGCAGCTGATCGGCCTGCCCGAGGCACCCCGGCGCCTCGCGCGCGGCGTGTACGTGGTCACGGCGGGCGGCGGCATGCGCCATGTGATGGCCACGCTGCCGAACACGCCGGGCCGTGGCGACAGCGTCGAGATCGTCCCCGACAGTGCCGCGCTGCTGCGTCGCGCGCTGGAGACGGCAGGCGTCCAGCTCGCGCAATGGCATGACGGCGCTGCGCTGCGCGTGATCGTCTGTGACGACCTGCTGCATCCCGATGTCGAGCGCCTGTGCACCGATGGGCGCGGCCCGGTGCTACCGGTGAAGCTCTCGGGCGTGATGCCGACGGTCGGGCCGTTGCTCGGCGTCACGGGCGGACCGTGCTGGCACTGTCTCGCCCATGCCCTGCGCTGGAACCGGCCGGTGCAGCGTTTCGTCGAGCATCAGCTGGGTGCTTGCGCCACGGCGCCCACGCTGCGCAGCCGCGCCGGACAGTCGGCCGTCGCGGGTATCGCGGCGCTGGCGATCGCGCAGGCGCTGGCCGGCAGTCCGCGCCTGCGCGAGGCGCTGCTCGCGCTCGATCTCGCCACGCTCCAGACCCAGCCTCACGCGGTCCGGCGCCGCCCGCAGTGCCCGCATTGCGGCGATGCCGATCTGCTGCGTCGACGCGCCGAGCGGCCGCCGGTCCTGGCCAGCACCGACATTGCCTGGCGTGCCGAGGCCGGCTACCGCATCCGCGAACCGCGTGCGACGCTGGAGCGTTACCGCCGCCTGCTCAGTCCGATCACCGGTGTCGTCAACTACCTCCATCCCATGCCCGGACGCCATGCCGGACGGCGCAAGGTCTATGTGTCCGGCTATCAGGTCTGCCCCCAGGAGTTCTCGGGCGAGAACCCGTTCGACAAGGTCTGCGCCGGCAAGGGGCAGACCGATGACCAGTCGATGGCCAGCGCGCTGTGCGAGGCGCTCGAACGCGCGAGCAGCGTCTGGCAGGGCGACGAGCCCGCGCTGCTCGCGACCCGCGCCGATCTGGTCGAGGCCGGCCATGAGGTGCTCGATTTCGGGCTGCTCCAGGGTTTCAGCGCCGACCAGTACGCGCGCCGCGACAGCATCAACGCGCTCACCCCGGACCGCCGACGCCAGGTTCCGCTGCCGCCCGACGACCGCGCGCCGCTGGCCTGGACACCGGCCTGGACACTCGACGGCCGACGCCGCGCCCAGGTACCGCTCGCCTATTGCTACGCCGAGACGCCGCCGGGGCAGGGCAGCGCCTGGGGCATCTACAACCCCAATGGCACCGCTGCCGGCAACTGCCTGGAGGAAGCGGTATTCCAGGGCCTGCTCGAACTGATCGAGCGTGACGCGACCGCGATCTGGTGGTACCACCGTCTGCACCGGCCGGCCGTCGACCTCGACGCGCTGGCCGATCCGTGGATCGACGAGATGCGTGCCGACTATGCCGCCGCCGGCTGGACGCCGCGCCTCATCGACCTCACGCATGACCTGGGCATCCCCGTGTACGCAGCCGTCGCGCATCACGCCGGATTCGACCGGCATGCGATCGGCTTCGGCTGCCATCTCGGCGCCCGGCTCGCGGCGCGGCGCGCCTTCACCGAGCTGAACCAGCTGCTCGACGCGCGACCCGACGCGCCGCATCCCTGGGATCAGGGGCTGCTGCCCGTGGCCGACTTCCTCGCGCCCGCCGGTTGCTGCCAGCTGATCGAACGCATCGACAGTGGCCACGACTTGCGCGACGACATCCGCCTGATCGTCGACCGGCTCGCCGGCGCGGGCCTGACCGCCTGGATGGTGGACAAGACCCGGCCCGACATCGAGCTGGCGGTCGTGCAGGTGATCGTGCCCGGGCTGCGCCATTTCTGGCCTCGCTTCGGCCCGGGTCGGCTGTACGACGTGCCGATCGCGCTCGGTTGGCTCCAGGCGCCCGTCACCGAGGCCGGACTCAATCCGGCGCCGCTTTTCCTGTGAAGCGGCGCCCTTGCACGGATTCGGCGCGGTGAAACGTAATGAACGGTAATTGAGCGTACCAACGGTCGAAACGAGCATGTGTACGTCGGAGCGAAAGCTTCAAAGCACATGACACCGGAGATCAGAGATGGCGCATCACGTCACGCAGTCGCAGGCATCCGCAATCCAGTCCGCCACCGGCGGCTTTCCCGAGCCGGGCACGGTTCGCGTGCTGATGGAGCGACTGCTGAATTCGCCCCAGCTCATCCGCTCGCGTCGCCTCGTGCGACTCATCCAGCACATCGTCGATGCCACGCTCGCGGGCCAGCGCCGCGAACTCAGCGAGATGGCCATCGGGCTGGCGGTGTTCGACCGTGATCCCGCCACCTACAACCCGGCCGAAGACCCGATCGTGCGCGTCCAGGCCCGCCGCCTGCGCGACAAGCTCGCCGCCTACTACGAGGCCGATGGCCGCGACGATGCCTGGCAGATCGTCGTGCCTTGTGGCGGTTACGTTGCCGTGTTTCGCCAGTCGGTCCCGTTCAATCCCCCTGGCCATGTCGCCGGCCGCCGAGCATCCGCGAGCAATGACCTGCTCGCCGCGCCGGCCGCCAGCCTCACGCCCGCTTCCGGAGCGAGCGGCGAGCTGATCGTGGCGCCGCTTGTCAGCCTGAATGTCGAACCGCGCGACCACCGTTTCGTGGATGGCGTCAACGAGGAGTTGATCGGCGCCATCGCCCGTGTCTATGAAGCCGAGGCGCACAGCGGTGTGCCGCTGGCCATTCGTACCCGTCTCGGAACGACGGATCGCCGCGCGCCTGGCGGTGACGGTCGTGCTCATGTGCTCGAAGGCAGCATCCGGCGCGCCGGTAATCGCGCCCGTGCCTCGCTGCGCCTGTCCTGCGCCGATGACGGCCGCGTCCTGTGGGCAGGTCAGTTCGACGAGGCCATCGACGACGAGCTTGCCGCCCAGGAGGCCCTGTGCGCCGCCGTCATCCGCGCGATCGGCACGCTGCGCCCGCTGCTGTGCTGACTGACGGCCTGTGTGCTGTAACAGTCCACCCGCCTGCTCCCCCGCCGCAAGTCGATACGTGCAGGCTCATTCTTCCGCCAGGCCGCATCGCAGCCCGGCAAATGACGAAAGGGAGAATGAATGAACACCCCGACCGTAAGAAAACCTGCTGTCAATCCTGACGAGTCAATTCAGGATGACATCAGCAAGAATCGCCCGGAACAGGATCACTCCGAGGATCTTGTCGATGAAAGTATCGAGGAAAGCTTTCCGGCCAGTGATCCGCCTTCACAGCATGATCCTGATCATGAATGAATGCTGCTCCTGATTAGATCATTCCGTAATTCATAAATTCAGGGCTTGTCCGGACCCCCGGCCGCATCGATTGCGGTCGGGGGTCTTGTTTTGTCGTGACTGATTCTTGCTCTTGCATTCGATTGCGGCTGGAATGGCATCAATTGCGGAACTCGGGTCTGAATGTGGGCTGTTCGTTCACTTCCTGATTCTCGAGGGATTCCGCGCAATTCTCGATCCACTCATCGCCTGACTTCACGAATATGCCTTCGCCCGCAATGTGACTGACTTTCTCTCTCGCAGTCTTGGATTTCGCATGGCCGATGCGGGAGATGGATGCCTGCAATCAACGAGGCATCCCTGTCGATCAGACGGGAATGGCTGGCCCTCGTTTCCGGTAATCATGCTTCGCATTCTGCGAATGAATGGGCCGGCTACCGCTCGATCCAGGCCCTCATACCTGCTCCTGAATCCGTTTCGCGGTGAGCCGCGGTTCCGGCGGTCGATGACCTGTCCGGATGCCTCGGCGGATCGGCCTCGGTTAGTCAGGCACTTTGCGTGAAAAAAATCACGGAATCGTCTGCCGGAACTCGTCGGCAGGTTTCCGGAAGGCGCCGCAGACGCTCGATGAGCAGATTGGCCTCACCGGGCCGGCAGTCCGCTTCATGGCTCGGGATCAACGCAGGATAGCCAGACGCGAAAGCCCGAAGCCCATGTGCAGGATGACCCTAATCAATCGCAGTTCCGAGCCCGGCATTGTCTCCGTGGCGATATTCAAGCGGCCAATCATGCAGGCGGCGCTGGGCACGATTGCCTGGAAGGTGATTTCGCTGCTGCCGGATGTCCCGGCGATTGTGCAGATTGACCGTCGTCACCGCTTCGAAATTCATTCCCGTGCGGAAGTCGGCATTGCGCAGAGGGAAATCGTTCCACATGTCGAATTCGACGAGGTAGGCCTAGATTGCGATGTCGAGGGGCAATCGCAACTCAGCATCGCGGTGCGGACGATTCAGGTTGAATCGGTCAACTACGGGAATGTGCAGGTCGGCAATCGCACTCAGGATGAGCTGTGGGTGTCGGTGCTCAATGACTCTGCGGCGATCTATCCGCCATTCGTCATTCGTCCCGGGCAGGTGCGCCGGGAAAATCTGCGTCAACCTTTTTATCTCGCGGTGATTCCGCCGGGCGTGTCTCCCGGGGATCGTCTCGACAACATTGATCTTCTTGCCACGCAGATGCGCGTGGTTGACGGCGCCGTGGCCGTCATTCGAGGCAATGACCAGCGCCGGTCGATCGAATTGTTCCGTGGCACGGATATGCAGGTCCAGTGATGCGGAAGCCCAATTCCAGCATCCGATTCATGGAGGAAACAGAAATGAATCTTGAATTGCTCCCGCTGCACGCGCCGCTCCCGCTGCTTCCGACCCACGCGGTGCCCGGGCCTTCCGATCACGAGCTTGCTGTCGAATGTCTTGAGCGGGTCATCGGCTCGGCATCGTTTGCCCGGGCGCGCCGGTTGCGTCGCCTGTTGCGTCATATCGTCGATGCGACGCTGCGCGGCGCGAGCCGTCGGGAACTGAGCGAAATGGCGATTGGACTGACCGTCTTCGACCGCGAGCCCGCCAGCTATGACCCGGGCCTCGATCCGATCGTGCGGGTACAGGCGCGCCGCCTGCGCGACAAGCTGGCGGCCTACTACCGCGACGAGGGCGCCGCCGACCCCTTGCGCATCAGCGTGCCGAACGGTGCCTACGTGGCGAGCTTCCAGCGTCAGCCCCTGCATGACTCGCTCATCGCCGAGACCCAGCCGGCCAATGATCCACGGGCCGGCTTCGACGCTCCGGAGTCTCGGCGTCGCCTGTTCCTGGTGACGCCGCTCATCTGTCACGACTGCGATCCGGCCGGACTGGCCTTTGGTGCACAACTCAACGATGAACTGCGCCAGCGGCTTGCGGCGCGAGCCGCTCCCGGCGGACGACAGGTGCTTTTTCATGACCGCCCGACCGAATTGCGCATGCTCGAAAACGCCGATCAGGACTACTGCCTGCTCGAAGGCAGCATCCGTCATGTCGATGATGTGGCGCGGGCGGCGTTGCGCCTGTCGCGCTGCGACGATGGCAGGGTGCTGTGGACCGGACAGTTCGAGCATCTGCGCGACGGCTTCGGCGACAGCAGCGCGCTGTGCGCAACGCTGTTCGGCGCGATCGACGCGCTGTGCCGGCTGCTCGACTGACGCCGCCGCGCACATTCCGGGAGCGGCGGTGGGTTCGAGACCTGCCTCGATGGCGCGATGAGCCATATTGGTCCGACCACTGACCATGTGACTCCCTCACGATCGCGCGATCCGAAGTGCTCAACCGCCCGGCGGGGCAATTCCACCGTCTTCCCTGAGCGGCCGCGGGGGTAAGTAGTTATTCGGTTGCCTTTCATTGCAATTGTCCGGGACACTCGCCACGTGCCGGCGCGACACGCTGGTCACACCACCAAACCAGTGGCCATCCGTCGCTGGCCAAACCAACAAGTGGAGACAGAGTGAGTCCCTTTCTGCGATTCGCTCACGGTATCGACGCGCTCAACGAGCGGGTCGGGCGCGCCGTGGGCTGGCTCGTGCTCGCGGCGGTCGTCATCAGCGCCGTCAATGCCGCCGTACGCAAGGCGTTCAATTACAGCTCGAACGCCTTCCTCGAAATCCAGTGGTACCTGTTCGCCGGCGTGTTCCTGCTCGGCGCGGGCTACACGCTGCTGCGGCAGGAACATGTGCGCATCGACGTGCTGCTCTCCAAGTTCAGCCGTCGCACCCAGGTGAAGGTCGAGCTGTTCGGCTTCGTGGTGTTTCTCGCGCCCTTCGTGCTGCTGGTGCTCGATCTGGGCTTTCCGTTCTTCCTGCGCGCGCTCAACTCGGGCGAGATGTCGGCGAGTTCGGGCGGGCTTATCCGCTGGCCGGCCTATCTGCTGATTCCGGTCGGCTTCGCGCTGCTGGGGCTCCAGGGCGTGTCGGAGTTCATCAAGCGGCTCGCCTTCCTGGCGGGCAAGGCACCCGATCCGGGCATGAAGACCGAAGGCAAGACGGCCGAGGAAGAACTCGCCGAGTTCCTGCGTGCCCAGCAGGAGGCGGCCAAATGACGGAATTCCTCGCGTCCAACATGGCGCCCGTGATGTTCGGCGGGCTGATCTTCTTTCTGCTGGTCGGCTTTCCGGTCGCGTTCTCGCTCGCGGCCTGCGGCCTGTTCTTCTCGATCGTCGGCATCGAGCTGGGCGTGCTGCCGCCGTCGCTGATGCAGGCGCTGCCGCTGCGCATCTTCGGGATCATGCAGAACGAGACGCTGCTGGCGATCCCGTTCTTCACCTTCATGGGGCTCATCCTGGAGCGCTCCGGCATGGCGGAAGACCTGCTCGACACGATCGGCCAGCTGTTCGGCCCGATCCGCGGCGGTCTGGCCTATGCGGTGATCTTCGTCGGCGCGATGCTCGCGGCCACCACGGGCGTGGTCGCGGCCTCGGTCATCTCGATGGGGCTGATCTCGCTGCCGATCATGCTGCGCTACGGCTACGACCGCCGCGTCGCCTCGGGCGTGATCGCCGCGTCGGGCACGCTGGCGCAGATCATTCCACCGTCGCTGGTGCTGATCATCATGGCCGACCAGCTCGGCAAGAGCGTGGGCGACCTCTACAAGGGCGCCTTCGTTCCGGGCTTCGTGCTGACCGGCCTGTACGTCGGCTACATCCTGCTCGTCACGATCTTCAGGCCGCAGATGGCGCCGGCGCTGCCGGCCGAGGCGCGCACGATCCGCGAGGACGACGGCACGAGCGGCCTGAAGTCGCTCGGCGTGCTGACGGTGGTGTCCACCGCCGCCGCGATCTTCTTCGCGAAGTCGCGCCCGGCCGCGACGCCGACCGATGAACTCATCGTCACCTCGATGTGCGTGGGCATCGGCATCGCCTTCGTGCTGTCGCTCGCCAACAAGCTGTTCCGGCTCAGGCTGCTGAGCAACATGGCGGAGCGCGTGACCTTCGTGCTGATCCCGCCGCTGGCGCTGATCTTCCTCGTGCTCGGCACCATCTTCCTCGGCGTCGCGACGCCGACCGAAGGCGGCGCGATGGGCGCGGTGGGCGCGCTGATCATGGCCTTCTCGCGCCGCCGGCTCGACATCAAGCTCATGAAGCAGGCGATGGACAGCACGCTCAAGCTGTCGTGCTTCGTCGTGTTCATCCTGCTTGGCTCGACGGTGTTCAGCCTCGTGTTCCAGGGCGTCGATGGGCCGCGCTGGGTCGAGCATCTGCTCACGCAGCTGCCCGGCGGCCAACTCGGCTTCCTGATCGTGGTGAACCTGCTGATCTTCGTGCTCGCGTTCTTCCTGGACTTCTTCGAGCTGAGCTTCATCGTCGTGCCGCTGCTCGGGCCGGTGGCCGAGAAGCTGGGCATCGACCTCGTCTGGTTCGGCGTGCTGCTCGCGGTCAACATGCAGACCTCGTTCATGCATCCGCCGTTCGGCTTCGCGCTGTTCTATCTGCGCTCGGTCGCGCCCATCAAGGACTACATCGACCGCATCACCGGCAAGCAGGTGGCGCGCATCGAGACCACGCAGATCTACTGGGGCGCCGTGCCCTTCGTGATCATCCAGATCGTGATGGTCGGTCTGATCATCGCCTTCCCGGGCATCGTCGGCACCACGGCGGTCGAGGCCGGCACGATCGACCCCGACAAGGCGCTCCAGGAAATGACCACGCCCGGCGGCGAAGACCCGTTCGCACCCCAGCCCTACGAGACGCCCGCCGAACCCGGTGCCGCTCCCAGGTCCGACGGTGCCGCTCCCGCCGCGCCGGCCACCGAGCCGGCGCCCGAGGAAGACCCGATGAAGGCTCTGGAACGCGAACTCAAGAACGAAAAGAAGAACTGAGATCGAGAAATCCGCGGCGCGGTTCGCAGGTCCGTGCCGCCACCGATCCCCGGCCGGGCAAGCTCCCGGCCACCACCCGAGGAGACAGCAGCAAATGGAACGTCGATCGTTCATCGGCAAGACCGGCCTCGCCGGCATCCTGGCCGCCGGCAGCGCGCCGGCCATCGTCCATGCCCAGACCGCGCTGCGCTGGCGACTCGCGTCGAGCTTCCCGAAGTCGCTCGACACGATCTACGGCACGGCCGAAGTGTTCGCCAAGAAGGTGGGCGAGCTGTCGGGCGGCAAGTTCCAGATCTCGGTGCATGCGGCTGGCGAGCTGATGCCGGCCTTCGGCGTCGTCGATGGCGTGCAGCAGGCCACCGTCGAGATGGCGCACACGGCGCCCTACTACTTCTTCGGCAAGGACGACACTTTCGCCCTCGGCTGCTCGATTCCGTTCGGCCTGAACTCACGCCAGATGACGGCGTGGATGTACGAGGGCAACGGCCTCAAGCTGATGCGCGCCTTCTACGCCAAGTACGACATGATCAGTTTCCCGGGCGGCAACTCGGGCGCGCAGATGGGTGGCTGGTACCGCAAGCAGGTCAAGTCGCTGGAGGACATCAAGGGCTTGAAGATGCGCATCTCCGGCTTTGCCGGAAAGGTGCTGGAGCGCATGGGCGGCGTGCCGCAGAGCCTGCCGGGTGGCGAGATCTACCAGGCGCTCGAAAAGGGCACGATCGACGCGGCCGAATGGATCGGCCCGTATGACGACCTGAAGCTCGGCTTCAACAAGGTGGCCGGCTTCTATGCCTATCCGGGCTGGTGGGAAGGCGGTCCGCAGTTCGACTTCTTCATCAACCACAAGGCCTACGAAGGGCTGAGCGCCGAATACAAGGCCATCGTCGAGGCGGCTTCGGCCTACGCCCACATCGACATGCAGGCCAAGTACGACCAGCGCAATCCGATCGCGCTCAAGACGCTCGTCGCGGGTGGCACCAAGGTCGTCCCGTTCCCGAAGGACGTGATGGATGCGGCCTTCAAGCATTCGATGGACATCTACAGCGAGCTGAACGCCAAGAATCCCGAGTGGAAGAAGATCTACGAAGACCTCGCGGCCTTCCGCAAGGACCAGAACCTCTGGTTCCGCTTTACCGAGGCCACCTTCGATCGCTACATGCAATCGGTGCAGCTGTAATTGACCGATTTCCGGCCTGATTGGCCGGGCAATCTCCGGAACGGTCGGCATCGCGAGATGCCGGCCGTTTTGCATTTGGACTGAACAAACCCGGCTGGCACAGCGGAAACAATGAATTCCGCACGGAATCGGCCTTTCTCCGGCCCGGCCTGCTGGCAGGTCATGACGGCGGTTTCAGGAGCGAGGCGGATGTCGTTGGTGCTGTCGCCCGTCGTGCCGTGTGACGTGTTTCCGCAGGCAAGCGTGACGGATTTGCCGGCCCTGTGGCGGCCCGTCGCGGCGTGAGCGTGCATTCGCAAGTGAATTGCCGACTATTTCTCTTTCCCATGCCGGTGCGGGATTGGATTCGGCGCCCAAGATGTAAAAGGATTGTGTTTGGTGTTGCAATCAACCGATCGAATGTGCTTCCGCAATTCGCCGGGCATTGCAGGGCCTCATCCTCGGAATCAGAGAAACATGTCAGGGCTGCCGAAAGAAACGGTCGAATCGATGGATATCGACGGCCAATGGTCCGCGCAAACGCACGCGGCGGACCGCATCCAGGAATCGCCGAAATGGCCGGCGCATCGTCCGGCGCCCGATTTCCGCGCCCACGAACGGGCCTTCGTCAGGCGGCTGCTGCTGCTCATGCTGCTGTCGAGCCTGTACTTCGTGCTCGGCTGGCAGCGGCTCCAGCCCGAATCGGTGGCGCGCTGGCTGGCGCCCGACCACGCCGAGATGCAGGAACCGGCGCGCGAGAACTGCGCCCGCTACGCCGAGGACGTGAACTACGAGATCGTGCCGCTGGACCGCGAGCTGAGCGCGGCGACGGATCGCGGGCGCGCAGGCATCTGCGCCTGGCGCGCCGAGATTGCCGACATGCTGGGCATCGCCTCCGGCGCGGGCACGACCGAGATCGCCGGCCTCGAGGTGGAGCAGGCCGGCTTCCCGTGGTCCGAGGTGGAGGTGACGCTCACGCGGCGCAGTCTTGCGCGGCTGCCGGATGGCCGGCTGCGCCGTCTCACGAGCGACGAGCGACTGCGGGTGCGCAACGTGCTGTTCGGGCGCGAGATTGTCCATGTGGCGGTGCGCGTGCGGCTTGACGACGATCGACCGACGGGTTTCTGAACGGTCGGAACGACAGGTCGGCGCAGTTACCATCGCGTCCCCCGCGTGCGTGTGCGCGCGGCGCAATCCAAGAACGCTCAGGAGTACGCGCATGCAGCGACGCGCTTTCATTGGCAAGACCGGCGTGGCCGGCATCCTGGCCGCGGGTGCCGCCCCGGCCGTGGTCCATTCGCAATCGACGATCCGCTGGCGTCTGGCCTCCAGCTTCCCCAAGTCGCTCGATGCGCTGTTCGGCACCTCGGAACACCTCGCGAAGAAGGTGTCCGACATGACCGGCGGCAAGTTCCAGATCTCGGTGCACGCGGCTGGCGAGCTCGTCCCGCCCTTCGGCGTGGTGGACGCGGTCCAGAACGAGACGGTCGAGATGGCGCATACCGCGCCCTACTACTTCTTCGGCAAGGACGACACCTTCGCCATCGGCTGCGCGATTCCCTTCGGCCTCAACTCGCGTCAGATGACGGCGTGGATGTTCGAGGGCAACGGCCTCAAGCTGATGCGCGAGTTCTACGGCAACTACAACATCGTCAACCTGCCGGGTGGCAACACGGGCGCCCAGATGGGCGGCTGGTATCGCAAGCAGGTCAAGTCGGTGGCCGACATGAAGGGTCTGAAGATCCGCATCTCGGGTTTCGCCGGCAAGATCGTCGAGCGCATGGGCGGCGTGCCGCAGAGCCTGCCCGGCAACGAGATCTACCAGGCGCTCGAAAAGGGCGCGATCGACGCGGCGGAATGGACGGTGCCCTACGACGACCAGAAGCTCGGCTTTCAGCGCGTCGCGCCGTTCTATCACTACCCTGGCTGGTGGGAAGGCGGCCCCGAGCTCGACTTCTTCATCAACAGCAAGGCCTGGAACGCGCTGCCGGCCGAGTACCGCGCGGTGCTCGAAGCGGCCGCGAGCAGCGCCCACGTGTGGATGCAGGCGCGCTACGACGCCCATAACCCGGCGGCGCTGAAGCAACTCGTGCAGGCCGGCACCAAGGTGGTCGGCATGCCGAAGGACGTGCTGGACGCGGCCTTCAAGCACACGATGGACATCTGCAACGAGCTGAGCGAGAAGAACCCGCACTGGAAGAAGGTCTACGCCGACTATTCGGCGTTCCGCAAGGACCAGAACCTGTGGTTCCGCTTCTGCGAGGCGGGCTTCGACCGCTACATGCAGGCGGCGTCGCTCTGATTCAGGCGTTGACGGCGCAGGCGCACTCCAGCGCCGTCACGAGCCGGGCGACCTGATCGGCCAGTGCCGCCACGTCGTCGGTGTCGGGCGCGGCGGGTTCGTGCCCGTGCGGCGCCGGCGCGCGCAGGGCTGCTTCCAGCGCGGTGGCGGCATCGCGCACGAGCTGCGCACCGATGCTGCCGGCCGCGCTCTTGAGCGTGTGCACCAGGACGGCGAGCCGGGCCGGATCGGCCGAGGCCTCGCGCAGCCGGGCCGGATCGTCGCGGTGGGTGTCGGCGAACAGCCGCAGCAGCCGCACATAGGTCGCGCTGTTGCCGCACACGAGTTCCAGGCCGGCGCGCGTGTCGAGGCCCGGAATGCGCCGCAGCCGGTCGAGTGCAAGCGATTCGGGATCGGCGGTGATCGCCGGCCGGGCCGCGCTGCTGGCGCCGCCTGCGGGGAGCCAGCGCAGCAGCGTGGCGTAGAGCGTCTGCGGATCGGTCGGCTTGGTGACGAAGTCGTTCATGCCGGCGGCGGCGCAGGCTTCGCGGTCCTGCTCGAAGGCATTGGCGGTCATGGCGATGATGGGCAGGGTCGCGCGCCCCGGCAGGGCGCGGATCGCGCGCGTGGCGTCGAGGCCGTCGAGATGCGGCATCTGCATGTCCATCAGCACGAGGGCGTAGTCGGCGTTCTCCACCTTGCGCACGGCGATCGCGCCATCCTCGGCCACATCCACGGCGAGTCCCACCACCATGAGCTGCTCGACCGCGACTTCGCGGTTGACCGGATGGTCTTCGGCCAGCAGCACGCGCTGGCCAGCATGGCGCTCGCGCAGCAGCGTCTCGGCGCGCAGCGCGCCCAGGCTCGGTTCGGTCGTCACGCCGGCGCGTCCGCGCGCGAAGCGGGCGGTGAGCCAGAAATGGCTGCCGATACCGGGTTCGCTGCTCGCGCCGGCGTCACCGCCCATCAGCCGCGCGAGCCGCAGCGTGATTGCCAGCCCGAGCCCGGTGCCGCCGTGCCGCCGCGTGGTGGAGGCGTCGGCCTGCTCGAAGGCCTGGAACAGCCGGGGCAGCTCGGTCGGGTCGATGCCGATGCCGGTGTCGATCACCTCGAAGCGCAGCATCACCTCGTCGTCGGCCTCGTCGACGATCTCGGCGCGCAGCACGATGCGCCCGTGCTCGGTGAACTTGACCGCATTGCCCGCGTAGTTGAGCAGTGCCTGACGCAGACGGGTCGGATCGCCGCGCAGCCAGGCCGGCGCGCCTTCGGCCTCCACCACGAGCTCGATGCGCTTGGCCTCGGCCTGGGGCTGGATGATGGAGCGCACATGGTCGAGCACCGCGCCGAGCGCGAAATCGGTCTGCTCGAGCCTGAGCTGGCCGGCCTCGATCTTCGACAGGTCGAGGATGTCGTTGATGATCGACAGCAGATGGTTGGCTGCGGCGTCGATCTTGCCGAGCTTCTCGGTCTGCTCGGGCGTGGCGCCGCCCCGGCGCAGCAGCCGCGCCAGACCGAGGATGGCGTTCATCGGCGTGCGGATCTCGTGGCTCATGTTGGCCAGGAACTCGCTTTTCGCGCGGTTGGCGTCTTCGGCCTTGCGGCGCGCCTCGGCCAGCTCGCGGGTGCGGCTCTCGACCAGTTCCTCCAGCCGGTGGCGGTGGGCTTCGAGTTCGGCCTGGTCGCGCTGCTGGGCGGTGACGTCCTGCTTCACGGCGACGTAATGGCTGATGTTGCCGTCGGCGTCGCGCAGCGGCGTGATGATCGCGATCTCGGTGTACTCGCTGCCGTCGCGTCGGCGGTTGAAGAACTGGCCGCGCCAGGGCCGTCCCGCGGTGAGCGTGGCCCACATCTCGGTGTAGGTCTCGCGCGGCGTGCGACCCGATTGAAGCAGCTTGGGATTGCGGCCCATGACCTCGTCGCGCTTCCAGCCGCTCACGCGCACGAAGGCGTCGTTGACGTACTCGATGTTGGCCGCGAGATCGGTGATGACGATGCTTTCCGGGCTCTGCTCGACCGCGCGCGAGAGCTGGCGCAGGCGTTCCCGGTCGCGCGCGCGGTCGGTCATGTCGCGCGAGATGCCGAACACGCCGATGATGCTGTCGCCCATGCGCAGCGGGCCCTTGGTGGTGGAGAGCACGCGGGTCTCGCCGCCGCTGACGAGGTGCATGTCGTAGCGCTCGGTGCGGCCGGTCTCCATCACGCGGCGGTCGATGGCCATGGCCGCGGCCGCTTCGGCGGGCGGCAGCAGGCTGCGGTCGTCGCGTCCGAGCACCTCGGCCTCGCCGCGGCCGAGATGGCGCGCGGCGGCCTCGTTGAACAGCAGGTAGCGGCCCTGCTCGTCCTTGGCGTAGATGGCGTCGTCGGTGCTGTGCACGAGGCTGTCGAGCAGGCTGAGCGTGCGCACGCGCGAGTCCTGGGCTTCGCGCGCGTTGCGCTCGTCGGCGAGTTCGCGCTGCTGCTGGCGCAGATGCATGACGCTGGCGGCGAGCATGAACGCGGCCACGCCAGCCAGCACCACCCAGAGCGTGTCGCGCAGCGTGCCTTCGAGCAGTTCGGCGCGATCCATCTTGGCGACGACCAGCCAGTCGCTGTCGGGTACCGGCCTGACCACGCCCAGCACGGCATCGCCACGGTAGTCGCGGCCCCAGCCCGATTCGCCGGCATGCAGCTGGCCACGCACGAACTGCGCCGCCAGCGAGCTGCCGCCCGTGACCGGCAGGCGGATCGCGAGCGGCTCGTGCTGACCGCCACGCGGGGCCGACAGCAGGCGCAGCTCGTCGCCTTCGTAGCGGTAGAGCGCGGTCTCGCCGGTGCGCGACTGGCCGGGCCAGTCGGCCAGCATCGGTTCGAGGGTGCGCAGCGGATCGATGCGCATCACCACGGCGGCCACGGCCTCGCCGTCGCGGCCGGTCAGCACGGCGATGAAGTCGAGCCGAGGGCGGCCGTCTGCGTCGAGATAGGGGCCGACGTATTCGCCGCGTGCCACCGCGTCGGCCGAGCCGTCGAGCGGCCGGCTCAGTGCCGAGCCGAGGCCGGCGGCCAGTTCGGGCGGAATGCGGTCGATCCCGGTGTCGGTCGACCATAACGGCCGACCGTCCGGGCCGAGCAGGGCGACATCGTCGACCGGATGCACCGAGCGGAGGGTATCGAGCTGTTCGGCCAGCGCGCTTCGGGCGGCGGCATCGCCATCGCGCCAGCGGCGCGCCAGATCGGCCCAGACCCGGTTGTCGCGCACGAAGCGTGCGTCGGACAGGCGTTCACCGAGCCAGTTGCCGAGCTGATGGGTGCGCAGATCGCCCACCGCCTCGATGCGCGCGAAGGCCGTGTCGCGGTGCTGGACGTAGGACAGATAGATGCCCAGCAGCGTGAGCGGCGCGATCACCAGAGCCGGCAGCAGCGTCGCGGTGCCAAGAAAATGGGGGCGGCCGCGCGTCGCGCGCGGGGACCGACCCGTGGTCCCGCGTCGCAGCAGCAGGCGGTAGAGCAGCCAGGCGCTGAGGCCGATGAAGCCCAATCCCTTGCCCACGCCGACCAGCGCCTGCAAGGACGGATCGCTGACGAAGCGCGCGAGCGCCAGATCCGACAGGAAGATCCACGCTGCCGAGGATGCGGCATAGGCGAGGGCGATCGCGCCCGCGGTGGCGCGCTCGGCGGTCGGGACGTCGTTCGGCCGCTGGGGGCCGGGGGGCGATGACAAGTTTCCGCTCCGGTCTTGCGAGTCTGGTGAGCTCGCATTCTAGGAGGGCGCCGCGGCGGCCCATTCCCGGAAACAGCCCGCGATTCGCGCGTCCGGCAACGAAAAAAGGCCACGCACCTTGCGGAGCGTGGCCATCAAGTCCGACACCGCCCGCCGGATGGCGGGCACATGGCATCGGCGGTCAGAGAGCGGTGCTTACTGCGGAATCATTCCCGTCAGGTAGTAGGCCTGGACGTAGGTGATGACGCCGACGATCGTGGCGAAGAACAGGCTGTGCTTGACGGTGAAGCGGAACAGGTCCGATTCCTTGCCGACCAGGCCCACGGCCGCGCAGGCCACGGCCATCGATTGCGGCGAGATCATCTTGCCGGTCACGCCGCCGGTGGTGTTGGCCGCCACCAGCAGGGTGTCGCTCACGCCGACCTGGTGGGCCGTCGTGGCCTGCAGCGAGCAGAACAGCGCATTGGCCGAGGTGTCGGAGCCGGTCAGGAACACGCCCAGCCAGCCCAGGAAGGGCGAGAAGAACGGGAAGGCGGCGCCGGTGCCGGCGAGCACGAGGGCGAGCGTGGACGACAGGCCCGAGTAGTTGGCCACGAAGGCGAAGGCCAGCACCATGCCGATCGAGTAGATCGGGCGCTTGAGTTCGTTCAGCACCTCGAAGAAGGTCTTCACGCCTTCGGCCGGCTTCATCTTGAGAATGATCATCGAGATGATCGCGGTTAGCAGGATCGCGGTGCCGGTGGCCGAGAACAGGTCCAGCTTGTAGATCGCGTCATAGGGCTTGTCGCTCGTGACGATGGGCGCGGTCTTGATCACGAGGTTGTGCAGATGCGGCACCTCGAACTTGAAGACGAAGCTGGCGAGCGCGCCGCCCTTGTCGAACATCGCCTTGAAATCCTTGAGCGACCAGACCGTGACCATGGCGGTCAGGATCACGAACGGCGACCATGCCTTGATGATCTGACCGGCCGAGTAGCCCGAAGGCTTGCCCTTGCCACCGCCCACGGTGGTGATGCCCGCGCCGGCCACGGCCGAGGCGCCCACGCCGCCGGCGGTCGCGAAGCGGAAGGTTTCCTTGGGATGCCAGACCTTCAGGAACAGCGTCAGGCAGACCAGGCTGACCAGCGCCGAGGTGATGTCCGGCAGTTCCGGTCCGAGGTGGCTGGCGGTGAAGTACTGGGTGATGGCGAAGCTGGCGCCGGCCACGAGCACGGCGGGCCAGGTGTCCTTCACGCCCTTGAGGCCGTTCATCATGAACACGAGCCAGAACGGCACGAACACCGACAGCAGCGGCAGCTGGTGGCCGGCCATCTTGCCGATCAGGAAGGGGTCGATGCCCGTCACCTTGCCGGCGACGAGGATGGGAATGCCCATCGCGCCGAAGGCTACGGGCGCCGTGTTGGCGATCAGGCACAGGCCGGCCGCGTACAGCGGGTTGAAGCCCAGGCCCACCAGCAGCGCCGAGGTGATCGCCACCGGCGCGCCGAAGCCCGCCGCGCCTTCCAGGAAGGCGCCGAAGGCGAAGCCCACGAGCAGCATCTGGAGGCGCTGGTCATCGGTGATCGACAGGATCGACGCGCGGATCACGTCGAACTGGCCGGTCTTGACCGTCACCTTGTAGAGGAACACCGAGCAGATGATGATCCACGCGATCGGCCACAGGCCGTAGCAGAAGCCGTAGCCGGCCGAGGCCAGCGCCATGTCCACGGGCATGCCGTAGGCAAGGATCGCGATCGCGAGCGTGATGAGCACGGTGATCGTGCCGGCGATGTGGCCCTTCATGCGCAGCACCGCGAGCGCGACGAAGAAGAACACGACGGGGATGACCGCAACGAGGGCTGACAGCGTCAGGCTCCCCAGCGGTGTGTAGGACTGGATCCAGGTGGGCATGAAGAACATCTCCTGCGTGCGGCCGTCGCGTCTTGCGGCCGCTGCGCGTCAAGTGGGTTGGCGGGCGGGTTTACGAAACTGAAACGGTGGCGGCGGCAGGCTGCGAGCAGTCGTCGAGCAGGGCTTCGAGGCTGCGGTAGGGAATGCCGCCGTGACTGGCGAGGCCGATCTGGCAGGTGCGGCTGGCCGAGACGCCGGTGCGGCATCCCGACGGCAGCGCGGGCTTCAGGCGGCGCAGGCTGTTGGCATTGAGTTCGGGCAGGTTGAAGCCCTTGTCGCCGGCGAAGCCGCAGCAGGCGATGTCGGGCACGGTCACCTGCGTGGCGCACTTCTTCGCCAGCGCGACGAGCTTGGCGCCGGTGCCGGCCTTGCTGGTGCTGCACGGGATGTGCACCGCAAGCTGTTCGAGGCGCTTCACGATGTCGAGGCGCGGCGCGACCTTGTCGGCGAGGAAGCCGACGGCGTCATGCAGTTGCAGGCGGGCGTCGAGCTTGCCGGCGCGTTGGGCGTCGATCAGCCGCAGCGCGCAGGGCGCGTTGTCGAGATAGACCGGGATGCGGCCGTTGTCGCTGGCGGAAAGCAGGGCGGCGCCGGTGCGGGCGAGGGCGCGGTCGGCGGCTTCGGTCGCGCCCTTGCTCTCGAAGGGCTGGCCGCAGCACAGGCTCTTGCGGTCGGCCAGATGCAGCGGCGCGAAGCCGGCCTTGGCGAACAGGCTGAAGGTGCTGTCGGCGAGGTTGGCGCCGGCCTCGTGCTCGGCAAACGTGCGGTTGACGCAGGAGCCGAAGAACACCACCGGCTCCAGCCGGCGCGCGGGCGGCACGCCGCGGCCGGCGCCGCCGGCACCAGCCGCGCTGCCGTTGCCGGCCGGCGCGGGCGTGGCGAACACCACGGTGTTGGACATCGGGCCGACGGGAGCGTCGGGCAACGGGCCGGCGGCGCCGGGTGTGGCGGGCGGCGCGACCGGGATCATCGGGAACACGCGGTGCGCCACGCGGTTGAGCGCCGTCGTCGCCTCGGCGCCGAGGATGCCGCGCGCGAGCTTGAGCGCGCCCAGGCCGGCGCGCGCCGTGCCGACCACCGTGCCGAGGTTGGCCTCGATCTTCTCGGCCAGCGCGGGATGCTTGGCGCCGCCGCGCAGCTTCTTGACCAGATCGCCGGTGTTGATGCCGACCGGGCAGCGCGTCGCGCACATGCCGGTGGCGGCGCAGGTGTCGAGGCCGGCCCACTGGTAGTCGGCTTCAAGCGTGGCGAGCTGGGCGGCGTCGCTGCCGTCGCGGCGCAGTTGCTGGATGCGGCGCCAGGTCACGATGCGCTGGCGCGGCGTGAGCGACAGGCCGTTGCTCGGGCAGGCCGGCTCGCAGAAGCCGCATTCGATGCAGCGGTCCACCAGGCTGTCGGCGGCCGGCATGCGCTTGAGGTTTTCGAGATGCAGGCGCTCGTTGCTCGTGATGATGACGTCGGGGTTGAGCAGGTTGCGCGGGTCGAACAGGCGCTTGAGCTCGCACATCACCGCGTAGGCCTCGTCGCCCCATTCGAGCTTGACGAAGGGCGCGACATTGCGGCCCGTGCCGTGCTCGGCCTTGAGCGAGCCGCCGAATTCCACCGCCACCAGTTCGCCCACGGCGTCCATGAAGTCGCTGTAGCGCTTGACCTCGGCCTCGCTCTCGAAGCCCGGCGCGAACACGAAGTGCAGATTGCCTTCGAGCGCATGGCCGAAGATCAGCGCCTCGTCATAGCGGTAGCGGTCGAACAGTTCGGTCAGGCGCAGCACGCCCTCGGCCAGCTTCTCGACCGGAAAGGCCACGTCTTCGATCACGCAGGTGGTGCCGACCGGGCGTACCGCGCCCACGGCCGGGAACAGGCCCTTGCGCACCGCCCAGTAGGTCTCGCCCACGACCGGGTCGGTCGAGAAGCCGCTGTTGGCGCTCGGGTTGAAGCCGGCCACGGTCGCATCGACGGCGGCGCAGCGCGCGGCGAGTTCGGCGGCGTCGGCGCCGCGCGTCTCGATCAGCAGCGCGGCGGCGTTGGGCGCCTGCTCGCCGTAGAGGAAGCCGGGCAGGCCCTTCTTGCCCTGCACGGCGAGGATGGAGCGGCGGTCCACCAGTTCCACCGCGTCGACGGCGCCACCGTCCTTGAGCGCGGTGACGGCGCGACAGCAATCCTCCAGCTCGGCAAACAGCACCAGGCAGCTCGCCTTGTGCGGATGGTCGGGCACCGTGTGGTAGGTGATGCTGGAGATGAAGCCGAGCGTGCCTTCGGAGCCGATCATCAGGTGGGCCAGCATGTCCACCGGGTCGATGAAGTCGATGAGGGCGTTGATGCCGTAGCCGGTGGTGTTCTTCAACCGGTATTTGCGGCGCACCTTCGCTTCGAGTTCGGCATTGCCGCGGATGAAGTTGCCGAGCGTCTGGAGCTGGCCGAGCAGCTCGGCATGCGACACGCGGAAGGCGGCGACGCTGGCGGCGTCGGCGGTGTCGAGCACCGTGCCGTCGGCCAGCATCACGCGCATCGCGGCCAGCGTGTGATAGCCGTTCTGCGCCGTGCCGCAGCACATGCCCGAGCTGTTGTTGGCAGCCATGCCGCCGATCTTGGCCGTGGCGATCGACGCCGGATCGGGGCCGATCTTGCGGCCCACGCCGCGCAGCGCGTCATTCGCATGCTGGCCGATCACGCCCGGTTGCAGGCGGATGCGCATGCCGTCGTCGAGCACCTCGATGCCGGTCCAGCCGTCGGCCATCACCACCAGCACTGAATCCGTCACCGCCTGGCCCGACAGGCTGGTACCGGCGGCGCGGAAGGTCACGGCCACGCCGTGCGCGTGGGCAAGCGACAGGATGGCGCTCACCTCGGCCTCGTTCGCCGGGTAGGCGACGATCTGCGGCACGAGCCGGTAGAAGCTCGCGTCGGTGCCGTAGGCGAGGGTGCGCGTCGGATCGGTGATGAGCCGCGCGCGGGGCATGCGCTGTTCAAGCGCGCTCAGGAATGCCTGGTGCTGGGGCGACATGAGGTTGGGAGGGCAGGGTTGTTTGTGTTCGTCAGGCCGAGCGCCGCCCTGCGGCATGCCGCATGCGGAATTCGGGCGGGGGTCTCTCGGTGGGCCGGGGCGGGTCAGCGTCCTGGCGTGCCCCGTTCGCGCATCAGGTCGTGCAGCGACTTCGGGGCGGGGGTGAGCGGGATGCGGTGGATGGTCCAGCCGAGCTGCTGCTTCGGCGCGAGCCGCCGGAAGCGCGTCGCGAGCCAGGAGTAGGCGCGGTAGCGCAGCGCGCCGGCATGCACGAAGCGCCAGATGCGCCAGGCGAGGCTGATGGTCGGGTTGTGCGCCGCGCCCTGGCCGCGCAGCGCATGCGCGACGGTCTGCTCGGGGTTGCGTGCGGCTTCCTCGCGCAGGCGCATGAGCATTTCCGGAATCGGTATCTTGACCGGGCAGACCTCGCCGCAGGCGCCGCACAGGCTGCTCGCCGTCGGCAGGTCCTTGGTGTTCTCAAGCCCGAGCAGATGGGGCGAGATGATCGAGCCGATCGGGCCGGGGTAGGTCGTCCCGTAGGCATGGCCGCCGACGCGGGCATACACCGGGCAATGGTTCATGCAGGCGCCGCAGCGGATGCATTGCAGCGTCTTGCGCAGCTGGGCGTCGGCATAGGCCTGGCTGCGGCCGTTGTCGAGCAGCACCAGATGCACTTCGCGCGGGCCGTCCAGCTCGCCTGGCCGGCGCGGGCTGCTGATCATGTTGAAGTAGGTCGTCACCGGCTGGCCCGTGGCCGAGCGCGGCAGCAGCGAGTACAGCGGCGGGATGTCGCTCAGATGCTCGACCACCTTCTCGATGCCGGTGATCGCGATGTGCATGTCGGGCACGGTCGTGCACATGCGGCCGTTGCCTTCGTTCTCGACGAGGCAGAGCGTGCCGGTCTCGGCCACGGCAAAGTTGACGCCCGAGATGCCGACGTCGGCCTGCACGTACAGGTCGCGGATCGCGTGGCGGCCGATGTGGATCAGCTCGTCCACATCCTCGGTATAGGGCGTGTCGGGCAGGCGCTCGTGAAAGAGGCGGGCGATCTGCACTTTCGTCTTGTGGATCGCGGGCATCACGATGTGGCTCGGCTTCTCGCCCGCGAGCTGGACGATGTACTCGCCCATGTCGCTCTCGATCGCGACGATGCCGTGCGCTTCGAGGTGGTGGTTGAGCTCGGTCTCCTCGCTCACCATCGACTTGCCCTTGAGCGCCAGCGTGCCCTTCCGGGCGGCAATGAGGCCCTGGATGATCGTGTTGGCTTCCTCGGGCGTCTCGGCCCAGTGCACCTTCACGCCGTTGGCGGTGAGCCTGGCTTCGAGCTTTTCGAGCAGCTCGGGCAGCTTGCTCAGGCAGCGCTGGCGGATCTGCTCGCCGAGCAGGCGCAGGGCTTCGAGTTCGGCCGCGTCGGGAAACTGCGCCGCGCGCTTGGCCTGGAGAAAGTCCATCGCGCCACGGAAGCTGCGGCGCAGCAGCTTGTTGTCGAGCGCCTCATGTGCGCGCGCCTTGAACTGGCGCGAGGGCATGAACTCGATGGGATGCGGCTCGGGCACGCCGGCGGGGCGGGCGGGATGGCCGGCGGCAAGCGCGGCGTCGAGCGCGGGCGGGAAGTGGGGCGCGACCTTGGCGGCGCGTTCTTGCACGGATGCGTTCACAGGCGGGCCTCCAGCGCGGCGATGTCCATTTCGGCGGGCACGACCAGCAGCAGCACCAGTTCGCGCGGGCCGTGGGCGCCGTAGGCGAGGGTCTGCTGGATGTCGCTCGTCTTGCTCGGGCCGGAAATCAGCAGCGCATTGGTCGGCATGCCGTTCGCGGCCCAGCCTTCGCGCGTGACGGCCTCGTGGAAGTTGGCGTGAATGCGCGCGCCGTCGGCCAGCGCGATGTGGATCGGCGGCACCAGGCTTTGCGTGCGCGGCTCGGCGGCGTCGGGCCAGACGATGAGGCTGCCCGTCTCGGCGATCGCCGCGCGCGTGCCGGTGAAGCCGGCATCGACGGTGCGGAACAGTTCGGCCTTCCATTGCTCGATCGGCCGGTCGTAGCCGAGCAGGCGCGGCGCGGCGGGCAGGGCGGCGAGCGCCTCGGCGGCGCGGGCGCCGTGCGGCGTGGTCTGCGCGACCAGCAGGCTCAACAGGCCCTTGGCGGCGACCAGTTCGGCCAGCTTCGCGGGCCAGTCGGCATCGCGCACGAGATGGACTTCGGTATGCACGGCGCGCATCGCGCGCACGAAGCGCAGCAGCTTTTCTTCGGCCGACCAGCGCGGCGTCGCGGCGGAGTAATAGCCGGCCACGTCACCACCGTTGGCGGCCTCGACCCAGTGCGCCGCGAGGTGATGCTCGTCGCGTGTGTGCTCGGCGGGCGCGGGGCCGGTGACGGGGCGGGCGGCTTCGGCCAGCGTCTCTTCGCGGGCCGCGCGCAGCTTGCCGAGGATGCGGTCGCGTGCCGACGGGGCCGGGTGGCCGGCATGCGCCGCGGCGCCGTGGCTGCCGCTCGATGCGGGCGCGTGGGCGACGCCGTGGCCGGCGGGCGTGGTGGCGTGGGCGCTCATTTCTTCCCCCCGGTGCGTTCGAGCAGGAAGCTCGCGATGTGCCTGCCCTTGAAGCGGAGACCGTCCTTGGCGAGCTTGCCGTTGATGTTCAGCAGGCAGCCGCCGTCGGCGGTGATGAACTCGTCGGCGCCGGTGCCGGCGAGCGCGGCCGACTTGTCGGCCACCATCGCGCCCGAGATGTCGGGGTGCTTGATGCTGAAGGTGCCGCCGAAGCCGCAGCACTCGCTCTCATGGTCATGCACGACGCGCCGCACATTGGTCAGACCATCGACGAGCGCCCAGCCGTTGATGTGCACGTTCATCTCGCGGCGCGCCGAGCACGAGGTATGCACCGCCACCTTCACCGGCCCGCCCTGGTCCTGCCATTGCACCTTGAGCACGTTGCGCAGGAAGTCGGTCAGCTCGACCACGCGGGCGGCGACCTGCTTGGCGCGCGCCTCGTCGGGCGTGCCCTCGAACAGCGTCGGCCAGTGGTGTTTCATCATCCCGCCGCAGGAACCGGACGGCACGACGATCGGCCAGGGCTGGTCGAACAGGCCGAGCTGCTGGCGCGCCACCACGCGCGCCTCGTCGGGCAGGCCGCTGGTGTAGGCCGGCTGGCCGCAGCAGCTCTGGCCCTGCGGGTAATGGACGCGCAAACCTTCGCGCTCCAGCAGCGTGATCGCGTCGAGGCCCGCCTCGGGCATGAACATGTCCAGCAGGCAGGTCGAGAACAGATAGACGTCGCGGGGTTTCGCGCCGGCGTCGGCCATGGGGTGTGTCCTGGTCTTCAGCAAGGTCAGGATCGTCGCGCCGGGTGGGCTGAAGGGCGATCGGGGCTTGCTTGGTTAATTGGTCAGTCCAATAGAAAACTGACTGGGCACGAATTTAGGCAAGCGTGATCGGTGGGTCAACGGCAAATTTCTTGGGGTTAACCCGTGTTTGTGCCGAACTGTGAAAATGGTCCGACCGGTTGAATGCAGTCACTGCCAGGCCCGACACGCATCCGTTATCGTGGTATGACCAATCGCGACAACGACAACAAGCCATCAAGAAAGTCCGCGCCATGTCCGACACCGCCCCGCCGCTGCGCCGGCTGAATGTCACCAAGCTGTCCGACCAGATCGTCGTGCAGCTCGAAACGATGATCGTCGAGGGTTCGTTCAAGCCGGGCGACCGGCTGCCGCCCGAACGCCAGCAGGCCGAGCAGCTCGGCGTGTCCCGGCCGTCGCTGCGCGAGGCGATCCAGAAGCTCGCGGCGCGCGGCCTGCTGCAAAGCCGCCAGGGCGGCGGCACCTTCGTGACCGACCAGCTCGACAGCGGCTTTGCCGACCCGTGGCAGGAAATGATCGGCAAGCATCCCGAGCTGCACCGCGACGTGCTGGAGTTCCGCCGCATGCTCGAAGGCACGGTGGCCGAACTGGCCGCGACGCGCGCGACCGATGCCGACCTCGAGCGCATCGGCCGCATCTTTGGCCAGATCGAGGCCTCGTACTCGAACGTGGAGGTGTCGTCGAAGTTCGACGTGCAGCTTCACCAGGCGATTGCCGACGCGGCGCACAACGCGCTGTTCACCCATCTCACGTCGAGCCTGCTGAGCATGTTGCAGGCCCATGTGCACGACAACGTCGCCAACCTGTTCGCGGTCGGGCCGGTGGCCGAGCAGCTGCTCGGCCAGCACCGGGCGATCTGGGAAGGCATCCGGGCGCGCGACCCGAAGGCGGCACGCAAGGCGGCCGAGTCGCATATCGATTTCGTGGACGAGACGCTGAGCAGCCTGCGCGAGGAGGAGGTGCGCCGGCAGCGGGCCTTGCGACGCACGGGCGGCTGACCGTTCGGGCCTCGGTAACCGTGAAGATCGTGACCTGCCGGCCACCGTCCGTTCCTGGCGACTAGAGTTCGCGGCTCGTCGGCGGCTTTCACGGCCGCCGGGTACGGAGTACGCCGTCAATGAGACGGCGGCACCGGAGTCAACCTGAAAGGACAAAGCGATGGCTCATCCCACCCCTGTCAACGACCAGATCATCGATGCGGTGACCCGGAGCAACGTCAAGGTCGCGGACGACGCGCCCGCCATCGCGACGGGCGAGATCTACCCGTCCCTCCAGCGGCCGCCGGCCGCCGATGGCAAGGGGCGCGATGGCAAGGCTTGTTTCCTGGCGGGCGGGCAAGCCGCGGTTGACGGCTCACCCGGTCCGGTCGACTCCATCGAGGACGCGATGCGCCTGATGCAATCGCTGAAGAACGGCCGCCAGGGCTGACGGGGCGGCGGGCGGTACTCACCGCCCCGTCTTGCGCCGCCGCGCCTTGGCGGGCGGCTTGAGCATTCCCCCGGTCCAGAAATCGACGATCTGCTTCGTCATCTGCGCCTTGGCGGTCCCGGTCTGGCGCCGCACGGCGTTGGCCACATGACCGCGCGCGCTGCCTAGCATGCTGTTCGCGGCGCTGAGCCAGAGGCTCATGAACGGATTCTTGGGCGTGCGGCGACGGGTCATGGTCTGGCTCCTCGGGATGGCGGTGCGCGCGGCTGGCCGGCGCACGTGAATGGTCGAGCGCCCAGCCTGACGCCCGCCGGGCCGGTATGCCGCCACCGACGCCGACCGTTACGCCGGTCGCGTATCCATCGGTTTCGCTCGGGCATGGCCCGTAGAATCCCGCCCCTTCCTTCACCTCGGAGCGCGGCCGGCGACGCCGCGCCGGCCATGGAATTCAACTCCCCCGCCCAGTGGGTCGGCTACGCGGCGCTGGCCGTGGGCATCTTCGCCTTCATGCAGCGCGACGACGACCGGCTGCGCTTCTTCTCTGCGACGATGTGCCTGCTGTATTCGCTGCATTTCGCGCTGCTCGGCAATCCCGTCGCCTCGGTCGGCACCTTCATCTCGGCGGTGCGCTCGCTGGTGGCGATCTGGTGGCGCAACCGCTGGCTGGCGGCGCTGTTCGTTGCGCTCAACGTGGCGCTCGGCGGCTGGCTGGCGACGGAATGGCGGCATGTGATCCCGATCGTCGGCTCGGTGGCTGGCACGCTGGCGCTCTTCCTGCTGCAGGGTCTGAGGATGCGCCTGCTGCTGCTGACCGGCACGGTCTGCTGGCTGACCAACAACGTCCTGAGCGGTTCGATCGGCGGCACGCTGCTGGAGGGAACCATCTTCATCACCAACTCGACCACGATCCTGCGTCTGTGGTGGCGCGAGCGCGATGAGCGCCGGCTGGCGGCACAGCGCGGCGCGACGGCCCTGCCGGCCTCGGGCCGGAGGCACGACGGCGCATCGACGCCATCCGTGCCCGCAGCATCGGCATCGGCGGCGGTGGCCGGCGCCACGCCCGGTCGTGAAGGGAGCGCGCAATGAAATCGTCCGGCGGCCTCGTCTATTCCACCGAAAGCGGGCGCATGTGCCCGGCCTGCCGTCAGCCGGTCGCGGCCTGCGTCTGCAAGGCGAAGCCCGCGCCGCGCGCCGACGGCCCGGTGCGCGTGATGCGCGAAACCAAGGGGCGAGGCGGCAAGACCGTGACCATCGTGCGCGGCCTGCCGCTCGACGAGGCGGCGCTCGCCGCCCTCGGCAAGAAGCTGCGCACCGCCTGCGGCAGCGGTGGCACCGTCAGGGACGGCGTACTCGAAATCCAGGGCGACCATGCCGACCGGCTGGTCGCCCTGCTCATGGCCGAGGGCCACGCGGCCAAACGCGCGGGCGGCTGAGGCGCCCCGGGCGCCGGCTTTCAGTGCGCCAGCGCCCGCCGCCGGACCGGTGCCGTGTCGCCCGGCGCGCGAGGCTCACTTCCCCGCCGGCAGCGGCGAGTACTCCGCCGGCACCCAGGCGTAGTTCTTGTTCTCGCCGCGCACATGGCCGAGGCCGGGGAAGGGCAGATGCGCGCCGGCCACCCACCAGCCTTCGCGCGTCGCGGTGGCCATGAGCTTGCGGCGGCTGTCGATCGCGCGAGCGCGGTCGGCGTCCACCTCGAACGAGGCTTCGGGCGTGGCGAACTGCACCGCGTGGTAGTGCACCACGTCGCCCCACACCAGCAGCTTCGCGTCCTTGCCGCCGTCGAAGAGATAGGAACTGTGGCCCGGCGTGTGGCCCGGCGAGGCGACGAGGCTCACGCCCGCCGGCAGCGCGTCGCCGGCGCCGAAGAGCTTGAGCTTGCCCGCCGTCTGCCACGGCTCGATCACCTTGCGCGCGAGGCCGAAGATGCCCTTGAAGGCTTCGGGCGCGTGCTTCTCGGCCTCGGGGTCGCGCACGAAGGCGTCGTCGGCGCGCGGCAGCCAGAGCGTGGCATTGGGGAAGGCGATCGCGCCCTTGTCGTCGAGCACGCCGCAGAGGTGGTCGGGATGGGCGTGGGTGACGAGGATGTCGTCCACCTGCTCGGGCTTGAAGCCGGCGAGCCTCAGGTTCTCGACCACATGGCCGAGCGCGTCGCCGAAGCACTTGGCGGTGCCGGCGTCCACCAGCGTGAGGCGGCCGTCGTGCTCGACGAGATAGGCGTTGACGGCGGTCTGCATGCCGGCGGGCGTCTCGGGCACGTAGCGCTGGAACAGTTGCGCGTCGATCTGCTTCGGCGTCATGCCGACGATGAGGTTGCGGCCGAGCGGCACCACGCCGTCGAACAGCGCGGTCACGCGCAAGCTGCCGATGACCTGGCGGTAGTAGCCGGGTGCCTGGGCGAGGCTCGCCGCGTCGGCGGGCGGCGCGGCATGCGCGGGGCCGGCGAACAGGCACGTGCCGGCAAGCGCGACGGCGGTGAGCGCGGCGGCGCCGGCGAGACGGGTGGCAAGCGCGAGACGGCCGGCAAGCGGGAGCTGGGCGGTCGGTGCGAGACGGTCGGCGCGGGCGCACGGCAGGCTGGCTTGCAAGCGCTTGCCGAGCGGATCGGCGGAAGGGTGGTTGGCGTGGGGCATGGTCGATCACCGGAAGAAGGCGGCAAGTTGCCGCGACCTCCGGATGGTCGGCGCGACCGCGTGCGCCTGTCGCTCAAATCCCTGCGTCAAACGCTCACGCGGGCGGTCGGGTGGCGCGCCTGCGACGTCGTGCGGCGATGTCGGGCAAATCGCCTGCTCAGGCGTTGCCGACTTCGTGTGGTTCCATGCCGTAGCGCTCGACGAAGCGCCTAACGAAGCTCGGCACCGAGCGATAGCCGACGCGCGCGGCGATGGTCTTGACCGGCCAGTCGGTCGTGTAGAGCAGGCCGATCGCCGCGCCGAGCCGCGCCTCGGCCAGGGTGTCGGCGAGCGAACTGGACTCGGCGGCGAGGCGGCGGCGCAGCGTCGCCCCGCTCATGCCCAGCTCGGCCTCGAAATCGGTCGAGCGCCAGTCGCGTGCCGGTTCGGCGGCGACCATCGCGCGGATGCGCGCCGTCACGCTCGGCGGCGGCGGCGCGAGCAGCCAGTCGTGGCCCAGCTCGCATAGGCGGATCAGCAGCGCGGCCATCGCGCCGCGCGCCGCGCCGTCGCGGCGATGTTCGAGCGCGTCGCACCAGGCGTGCAGCTCGGGGCGCAGCAGGTCGGCGTCGAGGGTGACGAGCGGCAGCTCCGGCGGGCGCGCGGGCGGCCGGGGCCAGAGCAGGCGCGCCGCCTCGATCACCTCGGCGCAGACCGGCGCCATCACCGTGCGGTAGCGGCCGCTGCCGGTGTCGGGCGTGTTGATCGCGTCGATGCGTCCGCCGTGCGGGAGCAGGAAGAGCGTGCCCGGCGTGATGGTCGTCTCGCTCGCGCCCAGCCGCAAATGCTTGCGGCCCTCGACCAGCACCGCGAAGGTCGGCCGCTCGATGACGATGGAGCGCACGCCGTGTTCATGGCGCGCGCGGATGCACAGCGGCATGTGCTCGCCGCCAGCCTCGGCCAGCGCGGCGAGGCGTGCGAGCAGGGGCGCGAGGGGCACAGGCGCGCCGCCGGCAGCGGCGCGGACAGGCAGGGAGAGAGAAAGCGTCATGACGGAACGGCAGGGCCTGGCTGAGCGACGGCCCGCATGGTCGCACCGCCGTGCGTCACCCGGGGCCGCCGTGTTGCGGCCCCGCCGTCAGCACTTGCGGGCGGCGCGCAGCAGGTCGTTGCAGTTGGGGGCGCTGGCCGGTTCAGGTGCCTTGGACGACCTGGAAAAGTTGGTGCAGGTCGCATCCGCGGATCCAGCGCCGCCGAAGGACAGCACGTTCATCACCGACGACGCTTCGAGCACGCTGCACTTGTAGCGGGTGCCGTTGCGGGTGACGACCGTGTAGATGCCCTGGCTGAAGCCGACCGGCGCCGAATCGCCATCGACCCGCTCGGTGATCTTGAAGCTGCCGACGTCTTCGCCGATCGCCATCGAGATCTTCTTCTCGGCCTTGCTGTAATCCTTGGCGTCACTCGCGTTCTGTCCGGTACTCGCGCATCCGAAAAGTGAAATCGTGAACATTGCGACCATCAGGGCTCTTGCATTCATCGGTTTTCCTTGAGTGGCGAAAGGTGGATGAATGATCGGGTGACAGCGAGGGCAGGGAGCACACGTCGGCTGATGTCGTCCGAGGCTCTGCGGTCCGGCGCGAGCGTGCCGGGCGCTTTCCCGACCGACAGGGCGACGGGTATCGCGGCGTCGGATCGGGGGTGGCGCATCGCGCCGGCTGACCGGCGGCCAGCGGGTTCCCCGGGCCGGCCGGCCGCGCCCGATAAAATGGCGGATTGTTTCCATCAGAGGCCTCGCCTCGCCCGCCATGACGCGCGACTCCGCACATCCCGCCGCCCCCGCCATCGCCACCCTCCGCATCCTGCCCGGCCCGCTCGCCCTGAGCGATTTCCGCCGCCAGCGCCTGCTCGACGCGCTGCAAGCCATCGAACCTGCCATCACCGCCGTGTCGGCGCGCTTCCTGCACTTCGTGCACGGCGCCGGCCTCGGCGATGCCGAGTTCGACACGCTCGGCAAACTGCTCACCTATGGCGTGCCCTATGACGAGAAGGCGCTCGGCGCGATCGACCCGGCGGCCTCGCTGGTCGTGGTGCCGCGCCTCGGCACCATCTCGCCCTGGGCCTCGAAGGCGACCGACATCGCGCGCAACTGCGGCCTCGCCGGCGTGCATCGCATCGAGCGCGGCATCGCCTACGTGTTCACGCTCAAGGGCGGTCTGCTCGGCCGCAGCAAGCCGGCCGACGCCGCGAAGCTGGCCGAACTGCTGCCGCGCCTCGCGCCCGCCATCCACGACCGCATGACCGAGACGGTCTGCCCGCCGGGCTTCGGCTTCGACGGCCTGTTCACCGAGCTGCCGCCCCAGCCGCTGGATCATGTGGACGTGCTCGCCGGCGGCCGCGCCGCGCTCGAAAAGGCCAATGCCGACTGGGGCCTCGCCCTCGCCGCCGACGAGATCGACTACCTGCTTGACGCCTTCACCAAGGCCGGCCGCAATCCGAGCGATGTCGAGCTGTTCATGTTTGCCCAGGCCAACAGCGAGCACTGCCGCCACAAGATCTTCAACGCGAGCTGGACCATCGACGGCCAGGACCGCGACATGAGCCTGTTCGGGATGATCCGCAACACGCACAAGCTCAATCCGCAGGGCACGGTGGTGGCCTACGAGGACAACGCCTCGGTCATCGAAGGCTTCGCGGGCGCGCGCTTCGTGCCCAACGGCCCGACGTCGCCCTACGCGCCGCGCCCGGCCACGTACCACACGCTGATGAAGGTCGAGACGCACAACCACCCGACCGCGATCGCGCCTTTCCCGGGCGCCTCCACCGGCGCGGGCGGCGAGATCCGCGACGAAGGCGCGACGGGCCGCGGCTCCAAGCCCAAGGCCGGCCTCACCGGCTTCACCGTCGGCAACCTGCGCATTCCCGGCCACGAGCGCGAATGGGAGAACGCCCGCGACGTGACCGTGCCCGTCGAGCTGCGCGAAGCCGTGGTGAGCGAAGTCGCCAAGGCGCCCGCCGGCAAGACCGCGCCCAAGCCCGCGCTCTACGGCCAGCCCGAGCGCATCGCCACGCCGCTGGCCATCATGATCGACGGCCCGCTCGGCGGCGCCGCGTTCAACAACGAGTTCGGCCGGCCCAACCTCTGCGGCTACTTCCGCACCTACGAGCAGAACGTCGGCGGCAATGTGCGCGGCTATCTCAAGCCGATCATGATCGCGGGCGGCGTCGGCATCATCGACAGCACGCTCACGCACAAGAAGTCGCTGGAGCCGGGCGCGCTGTTCATCCAGCTCGGCGGGCCGGGCATGCGCATCGGCATGGGCGGCGGCGCCGCCAGTTCGATGGCGACCGGCACCAACACGGCCGACCTCGATTTCGATTCAGTCCAGCGCGGCAACCCCGAGATCGAGCGCCGCGCGCAGGAAGTGATTGACGCCTGCTGGACGCTCGGCGAGAGCAATCCGATCCTCAGCATCCACGACGTGGGCGCGGGCGGCCTGAGCAATGCCTTCCCCGAACTCGCGCACGGCGCGGGCGTCGGCGCGGAATTCGATCTGCGCCGCGTGCCGCTGGAGGAGTCGGGCCTGAGCCCGCGCGAGATCTGGTCGAACGAATCGCAGGAGCGCTATGTGCTCGCGATCGCGCCCGAATCGCTCGACCAGTTCCGCGCCATCGCCGAGCGCGAGCGCTGCCCCTTCGCGGTGGTGGGCGTGGCGACGGCCGAGCACCGGCTCAAGCTGGTCGATCCGCTGCACGCGGGTACCGACCAGGCCGCGCCGGTGGACATGGACATGAACGTGCTGCTCGGCAAGCCGCCGCGCATGCATCGCGTGGCCGAGCATGTGACGCGCGATCCGGCGCCGCTCGACGTGATCGGCATCGATCTCAAGGAAGCCGCGCTGCGCGTGCTGCGCCTGCCGACGGTCGGCAACAAGAGCTTCCTCATCACGATCGGCGACCGCTCGGTCGGCGGCCTCACGGCGCGCGACCAGATGGTCGGCCCCTGGCAGGTGCCGGTGGCGGATTGCGCCGTGACGCTGCTCGATTACCAGGGCTATTGCGGCGAGGCGATGAGCATGGGCGAGCGCACGCCGCTCGCCGTCATCGACGCGCCGGCCTCGGGCCGCATGGCGATCGGCGAGGCCATCACCAACCTCGCGGCCGCGCCCGTCGCGCGCATCGAGGACATCAAGCTCTCCGCCAACTGGATGGCCGCCTGCGGCCAGCCCGGCGAGGACGCGGCGCTGTTCGACACCGTGCGCGCCGTCGGCATGGACCTGTGCCCGGCGCTCGGCATCAGCATTCCGGTCGGCAAGGACAGCCTGTCGATGCGCACGCAATGGACCGACGGCGACGAGAAGAAGCAGGTCACGTCGCCCGTGTCGCTGATCATCACCGCCTTCGGCACCGTGGCCGACGTGCGGAGCACGCTCACTCCCCAGCTGCGCACCGACGCGGGCGACACCGAGCTGATCCTCATCGACCTGGGCGCGGGCCGTAACCGCCTCGGCGGCTCGGCGCTCGCCTACGTGACCCAGCAGCTCGGCCATGACGTGCCGGACGTGGACGATCCGCAGCGGCTCAAGGCCTTCTTCGCGGCGGTGCAGGAACTCAACGCGCAGGGTCAGATCCTCGCCTACCACGACCGTTCGGACGGCGGCCTGTTCGCGACCGTGGCCGAGATGGCCTTCGCGGCGCGCTGCGGCGTCAGCATCAACCTCGACCTGCTCTGCATCGACCCGGCCACCGGCGGCGAATGGGGCGACGCCAAGAACTGGGCCGACCAGGTGTCCGCCCGCCGGCACGAGATGTCGATGCGCGCGCTGTTCAGCGAGGAGCTGGGCGCCGTCATCCAGATCCGCCGCGACCAGCGCACGCCGGTCATGGACGTGCTGCGCAAGCACGGCCTCGGCGCCGTCAGCAACAGCATCGGCAAGCCCAATAGCACGGGCCTGATCGAGTTCTACCGCGACACGAAGCAGGTGATGGGCGGCTCGCGCGCCGAGTTCCAGCAGGCCTGGAGCGAGGCGAGCTGGCAGATCGCGCGCCTGCGCGACAACCCGGCCTGCGCCGATTCGGAATTCGGCCTCATCGCCGACGACGCCGACCCCGGCCTGCACGAACACCTGACCTACGACCGCGCCGACGACGTGGCCGCGCCCTTCATCGCGACCGGCGCCCGCCCCAAGGTGGCGATCCTGCGCGAGCAGGGCTGCAACAGCCACCACGAGACCGCCTACGTGATGCACCGCGCCGGCTTCGACGCCTACGACATCCACATGAGCGACCTGATCGCCGGCCGCGCGCAACTCGCCGACTTCAAGGGCCTGATCGCGGTGGGCGGCTTCAGCTACGGCGACGTGCTGGGCGCGGGCGAGGGCTGGGCCAAGACCATCCTTTACCGCCCGCAGCTGGCCGAGCAGTTCCGCGCCTTCTTCGAGCGCGCCGACAGCTTCGGCCTCGGCGTGTGCAACGGCTGCCAGATGATGGCCAACCTCGCGCCGATCATCCCCGGTGCCGACGCCTGGCCGCGCTTCACGCGCAACAAGAGCGAGCAGTTCGAGGCGCGCTTCGCGCTGGTGGAAGTGGCGGACTCGCCGTCGGTGTTCTTCCGGGGCATGGCCGGCAGCCGCATGCCGATCGTCGTGTCGCACGGCGAAGGCTTTGCCGACTTCAGCCAGCACGGCTCGCTGCGCGACGCGATTCCCGCGCTGCGCTACGTGGACAACCACGGCAAGCCGACCGAGACCTATCCGCTCAACCCCAACGGCAGCCCCGGCGGTCTCACGTCGGTGACGACGCCCGACGGCCGCTTCACGGTGATGATGCCGCACGCCGAACGCGTGTTCCGCACCGTGCTTCAGAGCTACTCGGCCGAGCGTTTCAAGCGCGCCGAGGCGACGGAAGACAGCCCGTGGATGCGCATGTTCCGCAATGCGCGCGTCTGGGTCGGCTGAGGTGGGTGATGGCGGCGCCGGCCAGCCGGCGGGCCGGCCCGCGAGTGGCGGGTGGGCGCCCGGCGCCGCGAGACCCGGCGAGCGCAGCAAGCCGCCGGGCGGCGTGACGCGGGTGTTCAACGCCCTCGGCAACACGCTGCGCGGACTGGCGGGCGCATGGCGCGGCGAGGCGGCCTTCCGCCAGGAAGTGCTGCTGATTGCCGTGCTCGCCGGGCTGATCGGCTGGCAGGGTGCGAGCGTGGCGCAATGGGTGGCCTTCGTCGGCGCGGCGGGCGCGGTACTCGCGTTCGAGCTGGTCAACACCGCGATCGAGGCCGTCTGCGACCGCGTGACGACCGAGCGCAACGAGCTGATCCGCATCGCCAAGGATGCGGGCAGCGCGGCGGTGGGCATCGCGATCGTCGTGCTGCTCGCGGTGGTCGGCTGGGTGCTGCTGGGGTGAGCGATGCGACCGACTGAATCCGCTGCGCGCGCGGCCATCGCCGCGTGGGCCTGGGCTTTCTGCCTTGCCGCCGGCGCGGCCGGGCCGGCGCCCGATCCGCGCAGCAGCCATCAGGCCTGGGCCGTGCCGCTGCTGTGGCTCGGCGGGCTGGCGGTGGCCTGCGGCATCGGGCTGGCGCTGCGACGCCGGCAGCTCGCGCGGCAGGGCATCGCGCGGGTGTCGGTGCTGCCGTGGCCGCGATTGCTGGTCGCGCTCGGGCTGGCGCCCTTCGCGGCTTGGCCGGTCGCGCAGTTCGCGTTTGCGGATGCCTTCGACCGCTTTGCCGGCAAGGGCACGCTGGCGCCGGAATTCATCGCCGGGCCGATCTGGTTCTCGGCCTTCGTGGCCGCTTTCGCGCTGGCCTTCCTGCTCGGTTTCCTGCTGCTCGGCGCGCTCGGGCGCCTCGCGGGCGGGCACGGCCGCTGACCAGCGCCGACATCCTTTCTTCCTCACCGCCGACAAGCGATACGAATTGACGCTGCGCTGCGCGGCCGTCGGTTCAAGGTGCTCGCCGGATGCACAGCGCCCGGACGAGGCGGCATCGCGCGGCGCCTCCCGGCACGCGCCACCGGGCCGCGAGGCCGTGAGGAGACCACCATGCCAACCGAGCCCGTCCGCACATGCCTGCCCACGCTGACAGCGCTTGCAATCTCCGTCGCGCTGGTCGCCGTCGCGCCAGCCGCGCATGCCCAGGGACTTGAGCGCCCGGTCAACGCCGAGATCGTCGGCCACATCACCGCGCCGGCGCCGCTCGAAGCCACCGACGCGCTCGTCAACAGCCTGCGCTACCCGCCGGGCTTCCGGCTCACCAAATGGGCCGAGAACCTCGACACGCCGCGCGTCATCGTCGTGGCGCCGGGCGGCGATGTGTACGTGTCGAGCCGGGTGGCCGGCACCATCACCCTGCTGCGCGGCGGCGAGCGCGCCACGCATCGCCAGACCGTGCTGTCGGGCCGCAAGGACGTGCATGGTCTCGCCATCGCCAACGGCCGCCTCTACTACGCGATCGCCACCGAAACCTTCTCGGCGCCGATCCGCGCCGACGGCTCGCTCGGCGCCGAGCAGCGCATCGCCGCCGACCTGCCCGACACAGGCCAGCACAACAACCGCACGCTCGCCTTCGGCCCCGACGGCTGGCTGTACGAAAGCATCGGCTCCACCTGCAACGAGTGCGACGAGCAGAACCCCGAGAGCGCGACCATGCTGCGCATGCGGCCCGACGGCAGCGGGCGCGAGATCTTCGCCACCGGCCTGCGCAACACCATCGGCTTCATGTTCCGCCCTGGCACCGACGAGCTCTGGGGCTGGGACGACGGCACCGACTGGCTCGGCGACGACGAGCAGCGCGAGGAGCTCAACCTCATCCGCCCGGGCCGCAAGTACGGCTGGCCCTATGTGTTCGGCAACGGCGTGCTCAACCTCTACCGCGATCCGCCGCGCGGCCAGGGCACGGTCGAGCAATGGGATCGCGACAGCGAACGGCCGGTCATCAGCCACACCGCGCATTCGAGCGGCATGCAGATCGCGTTCTACGACGGCAAGCGCTTTCCACGGCGCTTCCATGGCGACCTGTTCGTCACCCTGCACGGCTCGTGGAACCGCGAGCCGCCGAGCGGCTACGAGGTGCTGCGGGTGCAGTTCCAGGCCGGGCGGCCGGTACACATCCAGCCCTTCCTCACCGGCTTCCTGATCCGGACCGGAGAAAAGTCCTGGGCCCGCTTCGGCCGGCCGATGGGGCTGGCGGTGGCGGCCGACGGCTCGCTGCTCGTCGGCGACGACCAGAACGGGATCATCTACCGCATCGACCATCCGCCCCGGCCGGCGGGCGCGCGGGCGGAGGGCGAGGAATGAGGAGGGTTGTGCCGCGAGGCCGGTGTGGCCCGGCGAGCGGTGGTCTGACGGCGGCCGTCAGGCCTTCTTCACGAACTCCGACTTGAGCGACATCGCGCCCACGCCGTCGATCTTGCAGTCGATGTCGTGATCGCCCTCGACGAGTCGGATCGACTTCACCTTCGTGCCGACCTTGATGACGAGCGACGAGCCTTTCACCTTCAGGTCCTTCACGACGATCACGCTGTCGCCGTCGACGAGCGGCGTGCCGTTGGCGTCGCGCACGACGCGCGGGCCGTCGGCGGGCTCGGCGGCGTCGCCGGCCTGCGGCCATTCATGGCTGCATTCGGGGCAGATGTAGAGGGCGCCGTCCTCGTAGACGAATTCGGAGTTGCACTTGGGGCACTTGGGGAGGCTCATGGCTGCCTGGGTGTGAGTGATGCGGGGGCGCGAGTGTGCCTCGGCTCGCGGGTCGGCGAATTGCACGGCCGCATGAACGGTCGTGACCGTGGCGAGCAGCCGGCGGCGTGGACCGCCGCTTGCAGGGCTGGCCGCCAGCCGTCGCCGCGCGCGACGTTCCCGACATTCCCCACAGCCTGCCTCCGCCATGCCGCTCAAGTTCCACATGACGCCCGGTTCCTGCACGACCGGCATCCACATCCTGCTCGAAACCATCGGCATTCCCTTCGAGGCCTGGATCGTCAACATCCCCGCCGGCGACAACCTCAAGCCCGAGTACCTCGCGCTCAACCCCAAGGGCACGATCCCGACGCTGGTGCTGGAGGACGGCACGGCGCTGACCGAGTTCCAGTCGATCGCCTTCTGGCTCGCGCGCAGCTACCCGCGCCGCAAGCTGCTGCCGGAAGACCCGCTGCTCGCCGCCAAGGCCATCGAAGCGATGGCCTTCGCCTGCGGCCATCTGCACGGCCAGGCCTTCGCGCGCATCTTCACGACCGACAAGTTCGCGCTCGACGAAAGCCAGCACGAGGCCGTCAAGGCCAGGGGCCGCGAGATGGTGGACCGCGATTTCGCCATCCTCGACGCCCAGCTCGCGGGCCAGGACTACATCGCCGGAGAGTTCTCGATCGGCGACGCGGCCATCTTCTACAACGAGTTCTGGGCCGACCGGCTCGGCATCGCGCTGCCGCCCAACGTGAAGGCGCATTACGAGCGCATGCGGGCGCGGCCGGTGGTGCAGGCGGTATTGGCCGAAGAGGGTTATCGCTGATCGGCGGATGGCTGGCCTGAAATACGGCGCTCGTCGGCCGATAAGTCAGTCATCCCTCCGCGGACAATTCTGCCCATGCAGAATGCCGCACCGATCTCACCTCGCTTCAACCCCATGCCGGACTTGCCGGACCGCTGTCTCCTGCCCGAAAACGGCGTCCGGCCCTGGCGCCTCGCCTTCTGTCTCGCGCTTGCCTTTTCCCTGCCGAGCCGGGCGGCGCCCGCCGACCTCACGACGCTGAGCCTCGAGCAGCTCATGGACCTGCCGGTCGTGAGCGCCGCTCGCTACGAGCAGCGCCAGACCGAGGTGGCCGCCGCCGCCAGCATCCTGACCCGCGCCGACATCGACGCCTTCGGCTGGCGCACGCTCGGCGACGCGCTCGCGAGCCTGCCCGGCCTCTACCAGACCTACGACCGCCAGTACGGCTACCTCGGCGCGCGCGGTTACGGGCCGCCGGGCGACCTGACCGCCCGCGTGCTCGTGACGATCGACGGCAACCGCGTCAACGACCCGCTGTTCGACTCCGGCCCGATCGACCGTGCGTTTCCGCTCGACATGGGACTGGTCGAGCGCATCGAGTTCATCCCCGGGCCGGGCGGCGCGGTGTACGGGCAGAACGCGATGTTCGGCGTGGTGAATGTCATCACGCGCTCGGGCGCCGACCTCAAGGGCGCCGAGATCGAGACCGCCTGGCAGGCGCCGCAGAACCTGCGCGAAGGCCGCGCGACCTGGGGCCGGCGCTGGGATGACGGCAGCGACGTGCTGCTGTCGGTGTCGGGCATGCGGGCGCGCGGCGAGGACCTCGCCTACGGCTTCGGCGACACCGGCGTCTCGGGCGTCGCGCCCGGCCTCGACGGCGAGCGCGGCCGGCAGGCCTTCCTGCGCGCCAGCAGCGGCCCGCTGTTCGCCAGCCTCGCCTGGGGCAGCCGGCGCAAGGATGATCCGACCGCCGGCTTCCGCTCCGATCCGCTCGTCGGCGGTCAGTACCAGGCCGACCGCTATGCCGTCGGCCAGCTTCAGTACCAGGACCGCGTGACCGACGCGCTGCTGCTCACGGGCCGGCTGTTCGGCGGCACCGAGGACTACCGCAGCCACCTGAGCTACGACGGGGCGATGGTCTCCTACCCGTCGACCAGCGGCTGGCACGGCGGCGAGCTGCGCCTCGTCGCCGACGGATCGGAGCGGCACCGCCTGCTGTTCGGCATCGAGGCGCAGCAGAACACCCGCGTGCGCCAGCGCGAGATCGATCTCGCCAGCGACGTGACGCGCGTGGACATCAGGACCGGCGGCCACCGGCTCGGCCTCTACGGCCAGGATGAATGGCGGATCACGCCCGCGCTCGCGGCCATCGTCGGCGCCCGCTTCGACCACGACGATGTCAGCGGCAACGCCGCGAGCCCCCGCGCCGGCCTGATCTGGCAGCGCGATCCGGCCACCACGCTCAAGCTGCTGCACGGCCGCGCGCGCCGCTCGCCCAACGCCTACGAAAGCGCCTATCACGACGAGGTCTCGCTCACCGCCAACCCGTCACTGCCGGCCGAGCATGTCGAGACCTGGGAGGCCGTGGCCGACCGGCGCGTGTTCAGCGACCTCGCCGTGCGCGTCTCGCTCTACCGCTGGCACATGCACAACCTCATCCATCTCGGCAACGACGAGGCCAGCGGCCTGTCGCAGTACCAGGCGTCGAGTTCGGTGCAGGCGCAGGGCGCCGAGATCTCGGCCGACAAGACCTGGGAAGGCGGCGCGCGTCTGCGCGGCAACGTCTCGGTGCAGGACGTCAGCGCCGACCGCGGCGAGCGGCCGGCCAATTCGCCGGTGCTGCTCGCGCGGCTCAACTTCTCGACGCCGCTGCGCGTCCTGCCCGGCGGCCACACTGGCTGGGAACTGCGCTACGACGGCCCGCGCCGCGCGATCGACGGCAGCACGCTCGGCGGCTACCTGCTCGTGAACGCGCGCGCGGTCTGCGACCTGAAGCCGATCGGCGCCGAGCTGCTTGTGACCGCGCACAACCTGCTCGACCGCCGCTACGCCCAGCCGGCCGCCGACACCAACTGGCAGACCGGGCTCGAGCAGGACGGCCGCAGCCTGCGCATCGGCCTGCGCTGGCGGTTGTGACGGCGATGACGCGCCTGCTCACCCTGCTCGCCTGCCTGTTCGCGCTGCTGCCGCGCACGGGCGACGCGCGCGCCGCCGACGCCTTGCCCGAGTACCGGCTCAAGGCGGCCTTTCTCTACAACTTCGCGCTGCTGACCGAATGGCCGGCCGAACTGGGCCCGACGATCAACCTCTGCGTGCTCGGCCCCGATCCCTTCGGCGAAGAACTCGACGCGCTGCAGGGCAGGAACGTCGGCCGGCGCGTGATCGGCGTGCGCCGCCTCGGCTTCCGCGATCCGGCCTCCGGCTGCCAGATGCTCTACATCGCGCCGTCGGCGATGGCGTCGCTGCCGCGCCTGCTCGACGCGCTGAGTGGCGTGCCAGTGCTGACCGTGGCCGACAGCCCCGACGCCGCCCGCGAAGGGGTCGCGATCAACATGCTCCCGGTGCAATCGAAGATCGGTTTCGAGGTGAACCTGCGGTCGGCCCGCGGCGCCGGCCTTCATCTCAGCTCCAAGCTCCTCAGGCTGGCCGGCAATGTCTACCAGTGACGCTTTCCCGCCTGCCACCACCGGCCGTCGCCTGGGCAGCCTGTCGCTCAAGGCGCGCATCGTCGTTGTGGCGGTGGCGACCGCCACCTTCGCGCTGCTGACCGCCTCGGCGCTGTTCGTCATCGACCAGAACCGCGCGGCGCGCGAGGCGATGCTGTCGTCCGCGCTGGCGCTGGCGCGCGTGTCGGCCAACAGCTCGGGCGCGGCGCTCGCCTTCCGCGACAAGGCCGCCGCGACCGAGGTGGCCGAGGCGCTCGCCGGCGAAAGCGACGTGCTGGCGGTGCGCGTCTTCCTGGAGGACGGCACGCCCTTCGTCACGGCCTGGGGCAGTCGCGCCGCATTGCGGGCCGAGGTGGAGGCGCTGCGCGCCACCCCGCCGCTGTCGCATCTGATTGTTGCGCCGGCGGGCGACCATGACTCGCCCGCCGGCCACCCGCCGCGCGCCGAATTCTCGGGCGGCCGGCTCACCGTGCTCCAGCCCGCCGACATCGGCGGCACGACGGTCGGGCATCTCGAACTGACGTTGTCCGAGTCGCGGCTCGCGGCCCAGGTGCGGCGCCAGATCGGCTTCGCGGCGGTGGTGTTCGGCGGCGCGCTGCTGGTCGGGCTGCTGCTCGCGACGCGCCTGCAGCGCTTCATCTCGCGGCCGCTCGAAGCGCTGGCCGCGACGATGCGCGAGGTTTCGGCGCGCGGCGACTATTCGCTGCGTGCGGAGCGTGGCGTGGAGGGCGAGATCGGTCTGCTCATCGACGGCTTCAACCGCATGCTCGGCCAGGTGCAGAGCCGCGATGCCGCGCTCGCGCGCGCGGTCGGCGAACTGGAAGTGGCCAAGCAGCAGGCCGAGGCCGCGAACGAGGCCAAGTCGCAGTTCCTCGCCACCATGAGCCACGAGATCCGCACGCCCATGAACGGCGTGCTCGGCATGGCCGAGCTGCTGCTGACCGGCCCGCTCGATCCGGCGCAGGAGCGCATCGTCCAGACCATCCGGCATTCGGGCCGGGCGCTGCTCACGATCATCAACGACGTGCTCGACTACTCGAAGATCGAGGCCGGCAAGCTCGAGCTGGAGCAGCTGCCCTTCGATCCGTCCGAATGCGTCGACGGCATCGTCGCGCTCATGTCGGGCGCGGCGCGCGCGAAGGGGCTGCTGCTGTCGTCGCGCTTCGCGCCCGGCCTGCCGCGCCAGGTGAACGGCGACGCGGGCCGGCTGCGCCAGGTGCTGCTCAACCTCGTGGGCAACGCGATCAAGTTCACCGAGGACGGGCAGGTCTGCATCGCGGCGGTGGCGCGCGCGCTGCCCGAGGGCGACTGGGAGCTGCGCTTCGAGGTGAGCGACACCGGCATCGGCCTCGCGCCCGGCGAGCGCGAGCGCATCTTCGAGGCCTTCACCCAGGCCGACAGCTCGACGACCCGGCGCTTCGGCGGCAGCGGGCTCGGTCTGTCGATCGCGCGCCGGCTGGTGCTGCTGATGCAGGGCGAGATCGGCGTGATGAGCACCGCGGGCCTCGGCTCGACCTTCTGGTTCACCGCGCGCTTCGGCGTCGCCGATCCCGACGCCGGCCAGGTCGGCACGCACACGCGGCCCGACGTCCGCCGCCCGCGCCAGGCGCGCGTGCTCGTGGCCGAGGACAACGCGATCAACCAGCAGGTCGCGCGCGGCCTGCTTGAAGCTTTCGGCCATGAGGTCGAGGTGGTGGAGAACGGCGTCGAGGCGCTCGCCGCCGTGCGCACCGCCGACTACGACGTCGTGCTCATGGACGTGCACATGCCGGAGATGGACGGCTTCGAGGCGACGCGGCGCATCCGCGCCTGGGAGGCCGAGACCGGGCGGCACCGGCTGCCGATCGTCGCGCTCACCGCGAACGCACTGGCCGGCGACCGCGATGCCTGCATCGACGCCGGCATGGACGACTACCTGTGCAAGCCGGTCACGCCCGACGGGCTCGCGGCGGTCGTCGCGCGCGGCATCGGGCTGGCCGCGCCCGGCGCGCCGACGCGCTGAAGCCGGCGCCGGACGAGCGCGGATCACCGGCCGCCGCCCCCGATTGCGCCGCGCCCGGGGCCGCGCGCCGGCCTTGACCCTTCAGTCCCGATGCGCGAAGGCGGTCCAGTCCCAGTCGCCGCGCCCGAGCGCGACCGATTGCGCGAGCCGGCCCTGGGCCAGTTGCGCGACCGGCATCTCGACGCCCGCCTTGCCGGCGGCATAGAGCACGAGGTTGGCGTCCTTGAGGCCGAGCGCGAGCCTGAAGCGCGCCTCGCGGTAGTCGCGCCGGGCGATCTGGGCGCCGTAGTTGATGTAGATCGGCGACGGGAAGATCGACTGGCCGAGCACCTCCATGAGCGTCTCGCGCGGCAGGCCGTAGTGCTCGACGAGGTCGGTCGCCTCGGACATCGCCTCGATCGCGCCCATGATCAGGAAGTTGCCGGCGAGCTTGAGCGCATGCGCCCGGGCCGGATCGTCGCCGAGCGGAAACACCCGCTGGCCGAGCGTTTCGAGCAGGGATTGCACACGCTTGCACGCGGCCTCGGGGCCGGCGCCCAGCACCCAGAGCTTCGCGGCCGCCGCGGCGTCGGGCCGGCCGAACACGGGCGCCGCCACATAGGCCGCGCCCTGCCGCGCATGGAGCTCGGCGAGCGCCTGGGCGGTCTGGGGCGCGATGGTGCTCATCGATACATGGATGCCATCCGCGCCGAGCCGCTCGCCGAAGCCGCCGGGGCCGGTCACGACCTCGTGCAGCGCCGCGTCGTCGGCCACCATCGTGAAGACGATGCCGTCGGCGCCCACGGCCTCGGCGGGCGTGGCGACTTCCTGTGCGCCGAGCGCGACGAGGTCGTCCGCCTTGCCCGGCGAGCGGTTCCAGACGCGTAGCGAATGCCCGGCGCGGATGAGGTTCATGGCCATCGCATGGCCCATGGCGCCGAGGCCGATGAATCCGAGTTCCATTTGCAGCTTTCCTCCGGTTGAAGGAGGAATGCTGCCGCATCGGGCCGCGCGACGCGGCGCCGATACGTGCCCGATAGCGTCAGGCGCGGGGCGGCATCGGGCGGAGCCGGCGGTGCACCGCCTAGCCGCGCGCCGCGTCGAGCGCCGCCGCGAGCCTGGCTCGGCTGGCCGAGACCAGCCGGCGCAGGCCGATCTGCCGTGCCATCCGGCCGAGCGCGGCGTCGCCTTCCGCGCCGGCGGCGAGCACGGCACGGGCGAGGGCCGCGAGTTCGGCGTCGCAAATGTCGGCGAGACCGCGCGGCGCCTCGGGCACCGGCGTGCGGAAGACGGGCGCGACGGCCGGATCGGCGTCGATGCGCCAGAACACCTCGGCCGGCGCGTCGGCCTCGCCCTCGACCGTGACGCGGCAGAGCCGGCGCGCGAAACCGAGCACCCGTTCGCGGATGAGCCGGCCGCTGCGCGCGAAGCCATGGGCACGCGCGATGCGCTCGACGAGCAGTTCGGCGCCGACCGGCGCCTCGACCGCGACCACATGCAGGACCATGCCGGCGAGCACATGGTCGTAGGCCGGGGAGTGGAAGGCCTCGGCGTCGGGCCGCGCGACCGTGGCCGGATCGGCGACGCGGTAGGGCGCGAACAGCGGCGCGGTGGCGTCGTCGGCGATCGGCGTGTCGAGGGTGGGGATCTCGTCGCGGGCGTCGAGGTCGGCGGGGGCGGGATCGGTTTCGGTCAGGAGGGCGAGCGTGTCGTCGTCGGCGCCGGCGAAGTCGGCGAGCAGACGTGGAGGTTCGGCGGCCGGGGCGGCGTCGGCATGCGCGTCGGGCGCGGTGTCGGCCATCGCCGGCGCGCGCGAGAGAACCTGGGCGTCGGCCGTTTGCGTTGCGGCGGTCGGCCCGACCGCGTCGTCCGGCGCGGGCGTGCCGGTCGTCTCCGCCATGGTGTCCGGCTCCGCCGCATCGACGCTTTCCGCCGTGTCCGCCGTGCCGGCCGCGCGCGCGAGCACCGCCCGCGCCGTCTGCGCCACTGCCGCGACATTCGCGGCCTCGGCCGTCGCGCGCCGGTCGCGCGTCGCCGCCAGCAGTTCTCGCAGCCGGGCGTCCAGGCGCTCGCAGGCGCCGTCGGCGTCGCTCCACCAGTCCACCGACCACAGCCTCAGCACGTCCCAGCCGAGGTCGCGCAGCAGCTGCTCGCGCAGCAGGTCGCGGTCGCGCGCGGTGGCGGCGCGGCGGCAGGTGTCGCCGTCGCATTCGAGCGCGGCGAGGTAGCGGGCGGGATCGTCGGGATCGACCACCGCCAGCTCGACGCGGAAGGCCGAGGCGCCGACCGGCCCGTCGAGCACCCAGCCGCGCGCCGCGAGCGCGCGCGCGACGGCCCGGGCGAGGCGGTCGGTTTCGGGTTCGCGCGTGGTCGGGGTGCCGGCCAGTTCGAGCGCCACCGTGCCGCGCTCGGCGAAATCGAGGAATCGCCGCAGGTCGCGGGCGCCTTCGGCGCGCAGCCGCGCCGGGTCCATCTGGCTCGCGCGCAGCGACGAGAACACATGCAGTTCGAGCCGCGCGCGCGTGATCGCCACGTTGAGCCGGCGTTCGCCGCCGGCCCGGTTCATCGGGCCGAAGTTCATCGACAGCCGGCCGTCGCGGTCCGGCCCGTAGGTGATCGAGAAGTACATGAGGTCGCGTTCGTCGCCCTGCACGCTCTCGAGGTTCTTGACGAACACCGGCTCGCGCGCGCCGTCGGCGAAGAAGGCTTCGAGCGCCGGGTCGGCGCGGCGTGCCTCGTCGAGCAGGTCTTCGATCAGCGCCATCTGCTCGGCGTTGAAGGTGACGACGCCCACGCTCAGCCCGGCCTGGGCAAAGCCCGGCGCGCGCAGTCGCGCGACCAGCTCGGCCACGAGGGCGCGGGCCTCGGCCGGATTGGTGCGGCTGCCGCCGCGCTCGTAGCAGCCGTCGGCCACGGCGTGGAAGCTGACCGCGCGGTCGTCGGTGACGGGCGCCGGCAGGGTGACGAGGGCGCCGTCGTAGTAGCGGTGGTTGGCGAAGGCGATCAGGCTTTCGCTGCGGCTGCGGTAGTGCCAGCCGAGGCGGCGCGCGGGCAGGTTCGCGCCGAGGCATTCGTCGAGGATGCTGTCGGGGTCGGCGACAAAGACGTCGGCGTCGGGCGGAGCGGCGTCGCTGCCGTCGGCGACGGGGCCGTGGCCGCTTGGTCCGCCGCCATCGAACCCGCCGTCGGCCTCGGCGCGGCCGAAGAAGCCGGTGGGCGGCAGTTGCTTCGGGTCGCCCACCATCACCACCTGGCGCCCGCGCGCCATCGCGCCGATCGCGTCCCAGACGGCGATCTGCGAGGCCTCGTCGAACACCACGAGGTCGAAGGGTGGGGCCTCGGGCGGCAGGAACTGAGCGATCGACAGCGGGCTCATGAGCATGCAGGGCGCGAGCCGCGCCAGCGCGCCGGGCGCGCGCGCCATGAGCTGGCGCAGCGTGAGGTTCGGGCGGCCGGCGAGCTCGCGTCGCAGCAGGGTCCAGTCGGCATCGAGCGCCGGACTGTCGGGCGCGGGCAGGCCGGCGCGCAGGCGGGCACGCAGCCAGTCGCGCGTGAGATCGGCGAGGCGGCGGTCGGCGGCGCGGAAGTCGGCGATGCGCTGCTCGTGCACCGGGCCGAGGAAGTCGCGCAGCAGCGGCTCGTGCTCGACCACGGCGTCGAGCCACCAGCGCGCATAGGCGGCCTCGAACACGGCGCGCGCGTCGGTCGGTGCCAGCGTGCCGGCTTCGAGCGCCGCCACGATCGGGCCGAGGCCGAGCGCGGCGGCGTGATCGCGCGCGCGACGCCAGGCGCACCAGGCCTTGAGGCGCGGCCCGGCGGCGAGCAGGCCGGCGGCGTGGCGGGCCAGGGCATCGAGGTCGGCGCGGTCGAGCGCGGCGCGCCGGCCGGGATCGAGCCCGGCCACCTCGGCATGAACGGCGATGGCGCCCGGCAGGGCCTGGAGCGCGAGCGCGAGCGATTCGCCGACGCGCATCGGCTCGGCGTCGGGCGCGAGCCGGGCGCGGTCGCCGATGAGCAGCCGGGCCAGCGGCTTGAGCCAGACGGCCCGATCGCGCGGCGTGGGCGCGAGGCGGGCGAGGATGCCGGCCAGCATCTGATGGAAGCCGAGGGCGGCACGCAGCTCGTCGGCGGACGTGTCGAGGCCGCGCCAGAGACCGCCGCTGAGCCGGCCGAGGTCGGCCAGGGCGGTGATGCGGGCCTCGACGGCCGCGCGCTTGCGCAGCGTGGCGAGGTCGGCCGCCATGGCGGGGCCGGCGTCGCCGCGCGCGATGGCGACATGCTCGTCGCCGGGAGCGCCACGGCCGATCGCGCGCAGCTTGCGCAGCGCGAGCTGGAAGCGCAGCGCCGCGTCGAGCCGCGCCTCGTCGGTGGCATGGCCCTGCCACAGGCCGCCGGTGGCGGCGTCGAGCGGCGCGAGCGCGGCCAGTCCGGTCTGTGCTTCGCGCAAGGCCAGCAGGCGGGCGAACTGGTCCTGGGCCGCCGCGCCGCAGGTGCCGACCGCCACCGGGTCGAGACCTTCATCGGTCCAGGCCTCGCCGGCGCGGGCGGCGGCGAGCGCCGCGTCGAGGCAGAGCATGGCGCGCAGCGGATCGGCGCCTTCGCCGTGCCAGAAGTCGCGGGCATGAGGGCCGGGGTCGATGGTGGCGAAGCGCGCATGCAGCTCGTCCAGTTGCGCGAGCCGGGGCAGGTCGGCGGCGGGATCGGGCCGGCCCTCGACAGCGACGGCGGCGAGCAGCCGCGCGATGCGCAAGCGCCGCAACGCCGACAGCGGCCAGACCATGCGGGGCAGCGCCGCCCATTGCGCGTTCAGTCGCGCGATGTCGAGCCGCGCCGCGTCGGCGCCGTAGCGCGCGGCGAGGCCGGCCTTGACGGTGGCGATCTCGTCGAGCACTTCGAGGCCGCGCTCGAGCAGCGCCGCCACCGAGGCCGGCAGCGGTTCCGGCAGGGCGGCGCGGGCCGCGCGTTCGCGGCGCAGCAGATCGAGGCCGCGATGCGCGTCCTGCAGCACCGCGTCGGGCCAGGGTTCGGACAGCCGGGCGCCGTAGGCGCGATGGCGAGCGAGCAGCGCATGGCCCTCGGCCAGACGGCGGGCGAGCGCCTCGGCATCGGCGCGCAGCATGAAGCGCCAGTCGTGGCCGGCGGCGCGCGGCAGCAGCCGGGCCAGCAGCGCGAGCGCGACCGCGCCCTGGCGACCGGCCGGTCGGGGCAGGCCGGTGATGGCGCAGAAGCGGCGCAGCGCCCGCCCGGCACCGGCAGCCGCCTCGCCGAGCGCGCGGCTGGCGTCGAGCAGCGCCTGCTGCCAGGCCGGCGACCAGTCGCGTGCGCCGATGACCGCGAGCGGATGGCCGCAGGGGCTGACGGCGCCCGCCGTCACCGCGAGCGCATCGACCGCATCGCGCAGTTCGAGCATCGCGTCGGCATCGTGCGGATCGCGGTCGGGCCAAGCGAGGGCGGGCAGCGGTGGCGCCGAGCCGGCCGAGCCGGCGGGAGCAAGCGGGGGCGTGGTCGTGTGGCCCGGTGGCGCGGTCGGGCCGGCCGGTGTCGCGGCCCGTGTCGCGTGATCGAGCACCAGCCCGATCGCGCTCCGCACGCTCAGGCCGTTGGCGTGACAGGCGTGCAGCCGCTCGACCAGGGCATCGAGGCCGGCGCGCAGCTTGCCGAGGCGGGCGGCCTCGGTGTCGCGCGCGGTGGCGAGCTGGCCGGCGGCCGTGGCTTCCGGTCGGCCGTGGCCGGCGTCGCCGGATGCGGCTCCCGTCAGGTCGCGCCGCGCGGCCTGCGTCGCGTCGCCGACGCCGACGCCACCCCCGTCGTCGGCCAGATCCCAGGCCGCGCGCAGCCGCGCCAGCACCTCGCGCACGCGCGCCTTGCTCGAATGCAGTTCCAGGCAGAACTCGCCCAGCCCGACCTCGCGCAGCCGCCGGTGTACGACGTCGAGCGCCGCCATCTTCTCGGCCACGAACAGCACCCGCTTGCCGTCGGCAAGGCACTGAGCGATCAGATTGGCGATGGTCTGGCTCTTGCCCGTGCCGGGCGGGCCGATGAGCACGAAATCCTTGCCGCACCCGGCCGCCAGCACCGCCGCGAGCTGGGTCGAGTCGGCCGGCAGCGGGCAGCACACGCGCTCGGGCGGGAAGTCGGCGTCGAGCCGGCGTGGCTCGGGAAAAGGTTCGCCGGCGGGCCAGGGCGCGCGCGGGCTGTCGATCAGATGGCGCACGACGCGGTTCTCGCGCAGCCGGCCGGTCTGCTCGACCAGGTCCTTCCACATCAGGTGCTTGGCGAAGGAGAAGCCGGCAAGCACCACGTCCTCGCTCACCTCCCAGCCGGCGAAGTCGCGGACCGCCCGCGACACGCGACGCCAGATGCCGGCGATGTCGAGGCCGGAGTGGTCGCGCGGCAGCTCGCCGCCATCGAGGCCGGGCAGGGCGAGGCCGAAGTCCTGGCGCAGCAGCTCGACCAGCGTCGGGTTGAAGCGCGGCTCGTCGTCGAGCATGCGCAGCCGGAAGGGGGAGCGTGCATTGCGGCGTTCGAGCGCCACCGGCAGCAGCACGAGTGGCGCGCGCAGGCAGCGCGAGCCCGGCCGGCCGTCGGCGCGCGCTGGCATCCAGTTCAGGAAGCCGAGCGCGAGGAACAGGGTGTTGGCGCCGCTTTCCTGCCAGGCGGCGCGCGCGGCGCGGTGCAGCCGTACGAGGCTGGCGTCGAGCCGGGCCGGGCTGTCGTCCACCAGCAGTTCATGCCGGGCCAGGGCCTCGCGCGCGAGTTCGGCATGCAGCCGGCCGGCATGACGCTGCTCGTGCAGTTCGAGGCTGCGCGGATCGACGCCGGCCATGAGCGCCGGACGCGCGACCAGGCGCAGCGGCGTGCCGGCGGCGAGCAGATCCTCGAGCGCGGCGGCGTCGGGCGCATGCAGCGCGACCGCCCGCCGGCCGGGGCGGAAGTTGAGCAGGTTGTTGCTCAGTGACAGGTCGAGCAGCTTGCGCTGCCAGCGTGCTAGCCGGTCGGCCGGGCTGAGGGCGCCGGCATCGCTGTCGGGCGGGAGGTCGGGGAAGTCGGGCGCGGGGTCGAAGGCGGGGGCGGTGCCGCCCGGTGCCGCGGTATCGGAAGCTGCATCGGCGCCGGGCACCGTTGCCGCACCGCCGGGCGCGCGGGCTCCATCGGGCAGGGAGAGGGCGGCTGGGTCCGGAGCGTCGCCTGTGCCGATCGGTCGCGCGGGCCGGCCCATCACCGCCTCGGCCAGCGGGCGGATGCGCTGCTGGCGGGCGCGGCGGATGTCGATGGCCAGCTCGAAACCATCGTCGTCGGCCTCGGAGAGCTGGTGCGCGCCGCGCTCGCAGGCCCGGGCGAAGCCGGGCGCGGGCGCGTGGGTGACGAGCGTGGTCTCGAACAGCGCGATCTCGCCCAGATGCAAACGCTTGCGCAATGCGCTCGGGTCGTCCGTCACCACGCTTTCGAAGGTGTGCGGCCGCAGCCACAGGCCGGCGAAGGCATGGCCGCGCGTGACGATCACGAGCGGGTTCAGGCCCATCTGCTCGATCGCGGCGGCGAACATCAGTGCGAGGTCGAGACAGGTGCCGAGACCGCCATCGAGCAGTTGCGCCGGCGAGCGCACCTTCTGCCCCGCGTGCTCGAAGCTCGCCGGCGGCAGCGCATAGCCGAGACCGAGGGCGGCGGTCGCGCTCCACAACGCCGACGCCAGTTCCCACGCACGCGCCGGGCCGTCGGTGTAGCCGTCGAGCGCATCGCGCCGGCCCTGGGCGCGCAGCAGGTCGGCGGCACGCCTGAGCAGTCGCTCGATGCCCGACGAATTGGGCTGGACGAAGGCCGCGAGCAGGTCGGGCAGCTGGGTCAGCCCGCCCCAGTGGTTGCGCGGCAGCACGTCGAGCGTGGTGTCGAGGCTCGCCAGCGTGCCGCCGTGCTTGCCGCGCAGGCGCAGCCGCACGGTGGCCGGTTCGGTCTCGATCAGCCGCGCCAGCAGGGCGCCGTCCAGCGCGAGGTCGAGATCGCCCAAATGAGCCTCGCCCTCGGGCGCGATCGCGTCGATGTGCCAGCGACGCGGGCGCAGGAAGGGCGGCTCAGCCTCGATCGACAGGTCGAGCGCATGCAGCGACTCGGCGGCCGGATTGCGCACCACCAGTTCGCGCAGCAAGGGCACGGCGTTCTGGAAGTCGGCCAGGCTGAGCCGGCGCGACAGCACGGGATGCAGCGTGGGCGGGGGCAGGAAGCTGGCGGTGAGTACGTCGGAGGACGGGGAGTCGGCCTGGGGGGCGATCGGCATGGAGCGGCGGCGGAAGGCGCATCGCGCGGACGGTGGCGATGCCGCGCGCGATTCTCGCGGCGCGGCAAGGGGGCCGGTGCCGTCCTGTTACCGCCGGATGTGATGGACTGCGGCGCCCGGGCACGCACGGCGCGGCGGGGCACCCGAGGGGGTGAAGCGGCGCAGGCCCCGGCCCGTTCGCGGCCGGAGATGCCGGCGGCGATTTGGCCGACCGGCCGGCCTGGGCCATAGTCGCCCGTCCTCCGCCCGCCACCGCCATGACCTCCGCCCGCCCGCTCGCGTCGATGTCCGCCGCCGATCTTGACGATCCGCGCCTGCAAGCCCTTGCAATCGATCCCGGCCCGGCCGCGCGCGTCGCCGTGCTCGCGCCGGCCGCCACCGAACCGTGCCTCGTGCTCGGCCTGCGCGGCAGCGGCAAGACGCATGCGCTGCGGCTGTGGAGCTGGCCGGTCGCCGGCCAGCGTGCGCCCGACGCCGACGGACTCGACCTCGCGCGCGCCGACGGCTGCCTGGCCGTGCATTTCCGCCCGAGCGCCTTCGACGCGCGGCGCTATCGCGGGCGCGGCGGCGCCTCGGCCGGCGCCGGCTGGCAGGCCGCCTTCGCGCGCCAGATCGAATGGCGCATGGCCGAGCGGCTGCTCGCGGTGCTCGACGGCTGGCGACGACGCTGCGGCGACGCGGGTTTCGACGACGCGGTCTGGCGGCGCGCGGCGGCCGGACTCGCCGTCGGCCGGCCGGCCGGCGAGGGTGGCGAGGGCGGCGAGGGCGGCGGCAGCCCGGTCGAGTCTTCCGGCGCGCCGGTCGGCCCGATCGCGCTGCTCGGCGTCATCGTCGATGCGCGCCGTCGGCTCGACATCGATGCCGCCCGCGCCCCCGCCGAGCGCCCGCCCGCCTTGCCGGCCGACCCGCCCGGCGCGGTGCTGCGCGCCCTCGCCGATGCCTGGGCCGGCTGGCATCCGGCACTGGTCGCGCTGCCGCTCGTGCTCGTCATCGACGAGGCCGAGCTGCTGCCCGCCGACCAGCTCGCTCGGCTTGGCGCGCTGCTTGCCGAGACGGTCATCGCGCGGGACGGGTCCGGCGAGCCTTTCACCGCCTTGCGCATCCGCGTCGCCGGTCGGCGCGAACTCGCGCGCGAACCGGCATTCGCCGGCTGGCCGCGATGCTGCTGGGACGAGCTGCTGCGCCGCCAGCCGCACTGGCCGGTGCTTGCCCAGGCGCTGCTCGACCGCCGTCTCGCGCCCGGCGCGCTGCCGCCGCTGGCCGAAGCGCCCGGCGCCGGCCTCGGCGCGCTCATCGACGCGACGGCGGGTAATCCGGGCCTGCTGCTCGCGCTGTTCGACCGGCTCGCGCTGCTGGTCTGGCAGCGCGGTTTCCGCTTCGGCGGGCCGGACGACGACGGCGGTATCGACGCGCCGCTGCCGGCCGCGCTCCAGGCCGAGGCGCTCGCGGCCACGGCACGCGATTTCATCGAGCCGCCGCCGGCCGCGCGCGGTGATCCGCGCACGCTCGACGCGCGGCGCGCGCCACCGCCCGCCGCGCGCGAGGCACTGCGCCGGCTGGCGCAGGCGGTGACGGCGCTCGCGGGCGCAACGCCGCCGCGTCAGATCGTGGTCGCGACCGGCGAACTGGATGCGCACGCGGCCGCGACGCTCGCCGCCGTGCTCGACGCCGGCTGGCTGCTGGAAGCGGCCCCGCCGGCCGCCGCCGACGCGCCGCGCGCGCCCGAAGCCGACCTGCTCGTGTCTGCCGCGCCGCTGGCGCCTGCCGCGTTTCCCGCGCTGCCCGCGAGGCTGCGCGTGATCGCGCACCCGCTCGCGGGCTTGCGGCTCGGGCTGGCGTCGGGGGCGGCGGGCAGTTTCGTTCTTGACGCGAGGCTGGCGCTCGCGGTGTTCGGGGGCATGGAGCGCGAGGGCTTTGCGCGCTTGCTCGGCGCGGCGCGCGTGGGCCCGACTGCCGGCGGGGAAGTTGCCGGTGACGGCGATGGCCCGGCGGACGACGGAGCGGGGCAGGCCAGCCTGTTCTGAGCGGCGTCGGCACTGCTCTTGCCGCGAACCTTGCAATGCGGCCAAGCGGCCCGGCAAGGCGCCGCCTGGCCCTCGATCCCAGCAACGGCCCTCAGCCGCGCGCCATCCGCTGCGCCTTCGCCGGCAGGAAGGCCGGGTTCCACACCGCGTCCGCCTTCGGCCTGAGCTTCAGCCCGAACACCTCCGTCACCTCGTCGATCTGCTGCTGGAGATTGCCCGCCACCACATCGCCGATGCCGTTGGCGCGCGACTCCGCCGTCGCGATGTACTGCGCGGTGATGCGGAAGCGCTCGACCTCGGTCGCCTCGTCGAGCAGGCCCTCGCGCTGCTTGACGAAGGCCACGCCCGGCGCCGGATCGGCCAGGCATTCGAGCAGCGCCCGGTTGGTCGCGCGCACGAAGCCGGCCACCGCCTTCGGGTTCTCGGCGACGAGCTTCGACGCCGCGAGCACCGCGTTGCCGTAGAGCACCACGCCGCTGTCGGCAAACGGCAATACCGCCAGTTCGGCCGGCTTCATGCGCTGGAACAGCGACAGCGCCGAATCATGGAAATAGGTCGCGCCGTCCACATCGCCGCGCACCACAACGTTGTCGCGCGCGCTGAAATCGGTCGTGATCCAGTTGAGCGAATTGGCCGGCATGCCGAGATGGCGCGCTGCGATCGGCCAGGCGCGCTTGGTCGATTCGACCGCCGCCGCCGCGATGTTCTTTCCGGCCAGGCTTTTGAAATCGGAAATGCCGCGATCGCGCCGGCCGATGATCGCGAATGGCGCGCGGTTGTAATACTGATAGACCGCCTGCACCTGCGGCACGCCATTGTTCTGCGCGGTGAATTCCATCAGCGAATTCAGATCGCCGAATCCCATGTCATAGGCGCCGCTCGCCACGCGCGTGATCGACGCGACCGAACCGCTGCCCACGTCGAAACTCACCTCCAGCCCTTCCTCGCGGTAATAACCCTTGCCGAGCGCGAGAAAGAAGGGCGCGACCTGACCCGTCACCCGAAAGTCGAGCGTGAAGCGGATCTTGGTAAGCGACGGCTGGCCAATCACGGCCGGTGCCGCGAGCGCGCCGAGGCCGGCGGCGGAAAAGCGCAGGAAATTGCGACGGGAAGGCGAAGTCATGACGGTTCCTCTTGTGTGAAATGTGGCGCCGGATCACGGCGCCTGCGCCGGGGAAAACGGGCGATTCGGCAAATGCAGGCCGAACGCGCCCCTTGCCGGAAAACTCGGGGTTTTCCGGACGGAAAGGAAAAGGGATTGGCTGCGCGGGTTATCGACGCACTTGCTCGAAACCCGCAGGTGAATTGCCGCTAGCCTAAGCTGGCACCGCGGCCGGCCATTGATGAGCGAAATTCACCCGGTAATCGGCGGCATCACCGCCTGCTCGTTCGCATTGCCGCGATGGATTTCCTGCTCGCCGTGGCGGGTGAGCAATTCCATGAGCTTCTTGCGGATGAGCATGCCGGGCCGGTCGCTCGGCATCGAGTATTCAACGCCGCGCCGGCGGGTATCGATGACGGCATCGGCGTCGGTCGATTCGAGAATGTCCTTGTCCTCGCGCGTGATGATCTCGTCGAATTCGATCAGCATCCGCGCCGGGCAATCCTCCTCGCGGTCATTGCGGAACAGCCACTGGCAAAGCTGGATGTGCCCGTCGTCGATCGGCGTGAAGCAATTGATGATGATGTGCCGGATGCCCGACGGATATTCGATGTCGAGCCGGCGCGAAAATGGCAGGAAATAGGCATTGCGCATGTGGCGGGTCGTGATCGCGTCAGTCACGCCGCTGATGCGGTGGTATTGCGCCGGATTGGCCGCGTCGATGATCGTCTCGGCGTAAAAGCCGCTGTCGTTCTCGACCAGTTCGTATTTGCTCGGCCTGGGCTGGGCAAACACGCCGAAGGTTGCGCGGTGCACGAAGCTGAAATGCGAATTGTCGAAGGAGTTTTCGAGCGCGCGCATCGGGCTGGTATTCCAGGTTTCGTGAAACTGGAAGATCGTGCGGAAGGCCGGATCGTCGAATTCGGGCACCGGCGGGATATCGGCAATCGGCTCGTCGAGCGCGACCCAGGCATAGCCGTATTTCGCCTGACAGTGATAGGCCGGCGTGCAATAGCCGTCGGGCACGGGCTTGCCGGCATCGAGCTGGGGAATGTGGATGACCTTGCCGGCGCGGTCATAGGCCCAGCCGTGATAGCCGCATTGCAGCGTGCCCTTGAGCGCGCCTTCCGAGGGACAGAAGCCCTTGGAGAGCCTTGCGGTACGGTGGCAGCAGCGGTCTTTCAATGCGGCCGGGCGGCCGTCGGCGTCGAGAAACAGGACGATGTTCTCGCCGAGCAGAGTGAAAGGCCGCGGGCCGTCGGCCAGATGGCTGAGCGGCATGACCGCGTGCCAGAACTTGCGGAAGATGGGCTGCCGGGTGGTCAGCATGAATGCCTCGCGTCTTGAAGGTTGCAATGCCCCGGCATGCCGCATTGCACGGCACGCAATCAGGGCGCTTCAAGAGCAATTTCCGGCCGCCCCGGGGTGAAATGCGCCGTGGTGGTGCGTGGCGCGGGTGGGGCGGTGAACGCTTCTACTCTCGGTAGTTTGCGAAGCAAACTCGATGCCTATGAGCTGCGGGTACTCGGCTTCTCTTTCTTGAGGGAGCCTTTTTCTAGCTGATAATTCATGGAATCAAAAAGGAAATCGGCAAGAGTCTTTGCTGAATTAACTGCCAGCTTTGCATGGTGACGATTTGGCTTGTAAGTCACGCCATGAGAGTCCGACATCTTGTTGCGCATCGTTGCCAGCCCATTCACGATATTCATAAGTCCCGACAACACCTGCTTTAGGGCGTCAGAAATATCCTGGCGGCTCGGGTCAAGATTCAAGAGTTTGCGGGCGCGATTGAAAAGTTTTGCGAGATCGCCATCGCTGCTTGGTGTGTAGCTTGAATCCAATTCGGATTCAATTTTTATGCAAACTGATTCGAGGAGGGTTCTGGCATTTGTGATTGCGCCGGAGTAATCATTGCATTCAATCTTTTCTCTGCATTTTTTGATTTGTTCTTCGATGATTAGTTCAGTTAGTTCGGAGGCGGTTTGGAAGCGATTTTCCACATCGATTATGGTTCCTGCAAGCTCTCTTACTTTGTAGAAATGCCCGTCCAAGACAACTTCATAGCCATCATATTTCAATAGTTCGTTAACTTCGGTGGCGCACTTTTGCACCGTCCATTCTAAGTGGTCATGCTTTTGCAGTTCTGTCCATAACCTGGGGTCAAGCAGATCATGAAGGACTTCACGCATCACAGGTTTATTGTTGAGCAGGGTGACTTTGTCTTGCGCGTATGAGGCTCTTGAAGGAAATCCACCTTCTCATGGATAGACATCTCGAAATCCATATTTGTTGAAAAAATCAACTGGATCGACGCCGCGGCGATATGGCCATCCGTCAGGATTGCCAGCAATAAATTCGCCTAGTTTTTGTAAAGCATAGTCGGAAAGTTTCATCTGATAAATTCCTTGTGTTATCCAGTTGTTGAAAGCTTTTGTGGCTATTGATTCCAGTGAAGGTCCAGGCGCCGCTTACTGTTTGCGCAGTCTTTCAAATAAAGATTAATCAAACTCTGATACGGAATCCCCGTCTCCTCCGCCAACCGCTTGAAATAATCCAGCGCCTCCGCATCCAGCCGGATCGTCACCGACTTCTTCACCTGCTTCGCATACGGATTCTTCCGCGCGTTGCTGAAATCGTATTCATCCCTCATCGCCATCTCCCTCAACCGTAGGACGCCGCTTCTCGCGTGGTCGCCTTTCGTGCCGAAATGATGCGGATGACATTGCCATCGGCACGGTAGCAATGCACGACCACAAGCAGCCGCAATGACGAACTCATTCCGAGCAGAAGAAACCGGTCTTCATCTTCGGAATGATCGGGGTCGTCGATGAGCAGGCCGTTTTCGTCGGCGAATGCGCTGCGGGCTTCCTCGAAGCTCACGCCGTGCTTGGCCTTGTTGGTCGTGGCCTTCGCCGGTCCCAGTCGAAGCGGATCGTGGTCATGCCGAGTGTACGTACTGCGTAAGTACGCGACAACGAGTCGAAAGCCGTGATTCGACGGCGCGTCCCCGGCGCGATGGGCGGGCAGGAAACGGATGTCCGAAGAGGTCGGACACAGGAAGGAAAAACGGCGGGCGGGCCCTGCGTCAGTTGCCGCGTTCGGCGCGGGCAGGCCAAGGCAGCCTGAACCCCGTCACCAACCCCGTCCCCACCAGCACCAACCCCGACCCCGCCACCGTGTGCCAGCCGATCCGCTCCCCCAGAAACACCACCCCCCAGAGCATCCCGAACACCGGCACCAGAAACGTCACCGTCAACGCCGACGCCGCCCCCACATCCGCCACGAGCCGGAAATACAGCAGATAGGCCAGCCCGCTGCACAGCACGCCGAGCGCCAGCACGCCCGCGAGCACCGTCGGCCCGGGCAGGGCCGCCGGCAGCGGCGCCGACAAGGCCATCAGCAGCGCGAAGGCCGTCGCCGCCCACAGGCTGCCGCTTGCATTGGCCACCGGCTCCACCGCGCGCGCCGACTTCGCATACACCGACGACACGCCATAGCTGAGCGCCGCGCCGAGCGAGGCGGCGATCGCGAGCGGCGCGCCGGCCGGCAGGTGCAGGCTCTCGACGCCCGCGATCAGCGTCACGCCGAGCACGCCGCAGCCGAGGCCCGCCAGCCGCGTCGGCGCGAGGCCGCCGCCCGCCATCGCCGCGCCGATCAGCGTCGCCCAGGTCGGCGCGGTCGCGTTGAGGATCGCGAGCATCGACGACGGCAGCGTGCGCGCCGCGACGCCGATCAGCACGAAGGGCAGGGCGGTGTTGAACAGCCCGAGAAACAGGTAGTGCCGCCAGTGCGCGCGCCAGTCGAGCGCGCGCCCGAGCCGCCAGGCCACCGCGCAGAGAAACAGCGCGCCCAGCCCGATGCGGCAGAAGCTCATCCACCCCGCGCCGAGCGCCGGCACGCCGTGTCGCATGAGCGGAAACGACGCGCCCCAGATGGCGGACAGGCAGAGCAGGCGGAGGAGGCTGGCGGTGTTCATGCGGCTGTGGCGAGGCGGGGGCGCGGGCGGGTGCTTTCGGCCGGGCAGGTCGCGCGAAGGCGGGGCCGGCGAGACCGGCGGGCGGTGGCGGGCGGCGAGTATGGCTGCCCGGCGCCGCCGCGCACTCCGTTTCCTGCGACTGCCGTCCGGCGCTGCCGGCCGCGAGGGGTGGATGAGACCGCCCTCACGAGCTGTATATTCGACCAGTATCCAGCGCCCGCCCGCCGCCTCATGCCCGCCCAGCCCCAGCCCTCCGACACCGACCCGCTCGCCACCCTCAATCCCGCCCAGCGCGAGGCCGTCGAATACGGCATCGGCGCGGCGCGCGAGGCCGAGACGGCGCCGCTGCTCGTCATCGCGGGCGCGGGTTCGGGCAAGACCAACACGCTCGCCCACCGCGTCGCGCATCTGGTGGCCCATGGCGCCGATCCGCGCCGCATCCTCATGCTCACCTTCTCGCGCCGGGCGGCGGCGGAGATGACGCGGCGTGTGAGCCGGCTGCTGAGCCGTCGTCTCGGCCTGCGCGCCGACGCGGCCGAGAGCTGCCTCGACTGGGCCGGCACCTTCCACGCGATCGGCGCGCGGCTGCTGCGCGAGCACGCCGAGCGCATCGGCCTCGCGCCCACCTTCACCATCCACGACCGCGAGGATTCGGCCGATCTGCTCAACCTTGTGCGCCACGAGCTGGGCTTGTCGGCCAAGGCGAAGCGCTTTCCGACCAAGGGCACCTGCCTCGCCATCTATTCGCGCGCGGTCAACACGACCGACGATCTGGACGTGGTGCTCAAGACGGCCTTCCCGTGGTGCCTCGAATGGGAGGCCGAGCTGAAGCAGATGTTCGGCGCTTATGTCGAGGCCAAGCAGAAGCAGGCCATCCTCGATTACGACGACCTGCTGCTGTGGTGGGCGCAGATGATGGAAGTGCCCGAACTCGCGGCCGAGGTGGCGGCGCGCTTCGACCATGTGCTGGTGGACGAGTACCAGGACACCAACCGGCTCCAGGCCGCGATCCTGCTGGCGCTGCGGCCCGACGGGCGCGGGCTGACGGTGGTGGGCGACGATGCCCAGAGCATCTATTCGTTCCGCGCGGCGACCGTGCGCAACATCCTCGACTTTCCGGCGCAGTTTGCGCAGGCGGCGCGCGTGGTCACGCTCGACCGCAACTACCGCTCGACGCGGCCCATCCTCGACGCGGCCAACGGCGTGATCGGGCTGGCCGCCGAGCGCTTCACCAAGAACCTCTGGACCGAGCGCGAATCCACCGCGCGCCCGCGTCTCGTGACGGTGTACGACGAGGCCGAGCAGGCGCGCTTCGTCGCCTCGGCCGTGCTTGAGCGGCGCGAGGCGGGCACGCCGCTCAAGCGGCAGGCGGTGCTGTTCCGCAGCTCCAGCCACAGCGCAGCGCTGGAGGTGGAGCTGACGCGGCGGAACATTCCGTTCGTGAAGTTCGGCGGGCTGAAGTTTCTGGAGGCGGCGCATGTGAAGGATCTGCTCGGCGTGCTGCGCTGGGCCGACAACCCGCGCAACCGGCTCGCGGGCTTCCGCGTGATGCAGCTGCTCGCGGGCATCGGTCCGGCCACGGCGGGCAAGGTGCTCGATGCGATGGAGGCGAGCGCGACGCCGTGGCTGGCGTTCGACTGCTACGAGCCGCCGGCAGCGGCGGCGGGCGAGTGGGAGGCGCTGGCGGCGCTGATGCGGGCCTTGCGCGGCGCGCGGGCGGACGCCGGAGGGGCGACGACGAGCCAGGCGTCGGCGTCGGTCGGCGCCGGTCCGGCGGAGCAGGGCGTCGCAACGCCAGCCGTACCCGCCGGCTGGCCCGCCGAGGTCGAACTCATCCGCCGCTGGTACACGCCCTTCCTGGAGCGCCGCTTCGACGACGCCCTCGTGCGCGAGGCCGACCTGCTCCAGCTCGAATCCATCGCCGCCACCTATCGCAGCCGCGAACGCTTTCTGACCGAACTCACGCTCGACCCGCCCGAGGCCACAAGCGATGAATCGGGCGTGCCGCTGCGCGACGAGGACTACCTCATCCTCTCCACCATCCATTCCGCCAAGGGCCAGGAATGGGAGGCGGTGAGCCTGCTCAACGCGGTGGACGGCTGCCTGCCGTCCGACATGGCCACCAGCTCCGCCGCCGAGATCGAGGAGGAGCGCCGCCTGCTGTACGTGGCCATGACGCGCGCGAAGGACGCGCTGGCGCTGGTGATTCCGCAGCGCTTCCACGTCACCGGCCAGACGCCCGGCGGCGACCGCCATGTGTTCGCGGCGCGCACGCGCTTCATCCCGGCCGCGCTGCTGCCGCTGTTCGAGCAGGCGAGCTGGCCGCCGCCGTCGCCGCTGTCGCATGAGGCGGCGGCGATGGCGCGCGAGGCGGCGAAGCGGCCGGTGATCGACCTCGGCGCGAAGCTGCGCGGGCGGTGGGGGTAAGTGGCGGCGCGGACCTTGCCTGACCTCGTCTTCCCGCCAACAAAACCCACGCGCGAGCCATCCATGACCGACAGCCTCACCCTCAGCCCCGACGCGCCCGACACCATCGACGCCCCGGCCCGCTATGGCGTACCGCCCAGCCTGCATGTGGACGTGTATCTCGAAGGCGAGCGCGAGTTCTGGCGCCTCGACGAGCCGACGCTCGTGCACATCGACGGCCAGCCGCTTGTGCTGCCTCCCGACCTGAGCGCCGCCAACCTCACGCTCACCCAGGCGATCGCCGCGCCCGACGGAGCCACCGTCGTGCTGCTGCTGCGCGATCGCGTCGCCACCACGCCGGGCGCCGCGCCCAACGGCTATGTGGCCGTCGCGCGCCGCTTTGCCAAGGGGGAGCCGCCGGTCTGCGTGTTCTTCCATGACGCGCTCGATGCCGTCGATGCCTCCGGGCCACCGGCAGTCTGAGCCTCGGGCCGGCAGCCTCGGCCACCCGCGCGGACGGCTCGGACGGGCAAACGAATGTGTATCTACCTAAGCTCGCCATGACAACGCCAGCCAACATCCTCGTCGGCACGGCCTCGTGGGCCGACAAGGGCCTGATCGCCACGCGGCGCTTCTATCCGCCCGGCTGCAACACGGCCGAAGCGAGGCTGCGTCACTACGCCTCGGTGTTTCCGCTGGTCGAGGTGGACTCGAGCTGGTACGCGCTGCCGTCGCGCCGGAATGCGGAGCTTTGGCGCGATCGCACGCCCGCCGGCTTCACCTTCAATTTCAAGGCCTTTCGCGTTTTTACCGGTCACCCCGCCGATGCCTCGGTGCTGCCGGCCGACCTCCGGACCGCACTCGGCGCCCGACCGGGCGATCGCTACAGCTATCGCAAGCTGCCCGGCGAAGTGATCGACGAACTCTGGCGCCGCCAGATGGATGCGCTGCTGCCGCTCATTGATGCCGGCAAGTTCGGCGCGCTCCTGTTCCAGTTCGCGCCCTGGCTGCGGCGCGACCGGGCAGGGCAGGCCCATGTCGGGGATTGCGTCCGGTCGGCCACCGACGCCTTCGCGGCCGCGCGTCCCGGAGTCGAGCCGCCGCTGCTCGCGGCCGAGTTCCGCGACCGCAGCTGGTTCGCCACGCCCGCCGCCTGCATCGACACGCTCGACCGCGAGCGCGAACTCGGCCTCGTGAACGTGGTGGTCGACGAACCCCAGGACTGGCGCAACACGATCCCGGCAGTCTGGGAAGTGTCACAACCTAAGCTGGCAATACTCCGTCTGCACGGACGAAACGAGGCCGCATGGGGCAACAGCGCCGCAACGTCTTCAGCAAGCCGGTTCGACTACGACTACTCGGCGGCGGAGCTCGCCACGCTCGCCGATCAGGCCCGGATGCTCGCCCTCGACGCCAAACGCCTGCATGTGGTCTTCAACACCAACCGCGAGGACCAGGGGCCGCGCAACGCGCTCGGTTTCATCGACGCGCTGGCGGGTTGAGGACGGGCAGCGGACCCGACGTCGGCCCGCCGGCGCGACCGGGCCGGCGCGAAGCGAGAGCCCGGCCACCGCGTTCAGTCGTCCTGCGCCTTCAGGTTCACGTACAACGCCCAGAGCAGCACCCCGGCCACCAGCACGCCGAGCAGCACGTTGTTCTCGCGCACCGCCGCGAGCGCCGGATCGCAGCCGAGCAGCGCCATGCCCAGCACCACGAACAGGCCCACGCACACCAGCAGCCCGATCACATAGGGCCGGCCGAGGCGCTGCACCGTGCATGACGCCCACCAGGCCACCGCGCCCAGCAGGGCGAGCAGGCCCAGCACCTTGGCCGCGAGCCTCAGCTCGTGCCGGTTGGGGCAGACGAAGCGGCACAGTCCACCCGGCCCCGCGTTGCCGGCCGGCACGAAGGCCTTGCGCAGCTGCGCCGGCAGTTGCAGCGCGCTGTTGAACTCCGCCGTCGGCAATTCCCACACCGCCACGCCGGCGAAGGCGTCGGCCAGGTAGGCGAGGTCGTCGTTGAACTGCACGAGGTCGTCGGTGCCACGCTCGGCCGGCACGGCGGGCGCGGTCTTGGCGTCGGCGGCCTGTCCATCGGCTGCGGCGTCGGCTGCGTCATCGGCCGGCGCCGCGAACACCATGCCGGCCGGCGCCGCGTAGGTGCCGAGCGTGAGCATCGGCACCAGCTTGCGCACGAGGATGCGGCGGTTGACTCCGCGCACCGCCTGGGTCCGGTCCACCGCTGCCTTCAGCAGCTTGGTGGTCAGGCGGGTCGGCTCGTTCATGAGCACGATGAAGTTGACCGTCACCGGCGTGCGCGAGCGGTAGTCCGAGCCGCTCTCGCAGATGCGCCGCTCGCCGCCGCCGAGGTCTTCCACCAGCGGCTGCTCGGCCATCAGCAGCAGCTGGTAGAGCATGCCCATCGAGTAGATGTCGGTGGAATCGGGCGTCTGCTCGCGCACGAACAGGTCGTAGGGAATGACGAGGTTGAGCGCCACCTCGCGCGGCGAGGCTTGCAGCCGACCCACGAGCTGGCGCAGCAGCAGCTGCATGAAGTCGTTGTAGCGCCGGACGGTGTCGGCCGAGCCGGGATCGTCGGCGCTGACGCGCGGCGGGTCGAAGAACAGCGTGACGCCGTCGCCCATGCGGTCGTGGCCGTCGAGGCCGAGATCGGGCAGCAGGGTGGCGAGGCCGCGCGCGCGGTCGGTCGAGGGCAGATCGATCTGGGCGACCAGGTTCTGCGTGAGCCGGTCGATCGCCAGCGGCACATGGCCGCGCGGCAGGCCGGGCAGGCTCTTGAGGTCGCCGACCGGCCAGCCGGCCTCGGCGGGCTGGCAGCGATGGGCGTCGTCCCTGCCGCTGGCGTCGGCGATGCGCTGCGAGAGCCAGCCGCGCGCCCGGGTGGCGAGCGAAGCATCGCTTTCCCGGCGCAAGGGCGTGAACTCCGCGACGCTGCCGCCCTTGTCGAAGGCGAGCAGGCTGGCGAGGTCGTCCCACTGGCCGCGATGCACGACGTAGTCGAGCCGGCTGTCGTAGCGGTGCGGCAGCAGGTCGATGCCCGAGCGCGCGTTCCAGTGCGAGCCGGCGCCGACCAGGCCGCCGCCGCTGTCGAAGGTGGCGCCGAGGTAGCCGAGCCGCCTGTAGCTGCCGAAATCGACCGCCGGCGGGGCGGCCGGATCCTTCTGGCGCCAGAACGGGTACATGCCGTAGGTGAGGCCCTGGATGTCCTCGGCCACGCAGGCGCAGTCGGGCGTGGCGGTCCAGGGCGCGTGGTCGGTGGGCGGATCGTCGGCCGGGCCGGCGGGCGCGGCGGAGAAGCTGTAGTCCGACTTGCGCGCATAGGCCACCGCCACCGAGCGGATGTAATCGGGCAGCAGCTCGGCGGCGGCCGTGCGCGGCGTGAGCCGGGTGGGCGGCGGCACGATCGGGACCGGCGGCTGGGTCGGGTCGAAGCAGGCGCGGATCTGGCTGCGCGCCTGGGGCACGGTGAGGATGGCCCGGCGCACGAACAGCTCGCGCACCGCGTCGCAGGTGAAGTCTTCCAGCGCGCTCTCGAACTGGGCGCGGCTCGGAAACTCGACGCCGGCCATGCGCTTGAGCACCTCGGCCGTGCCCTTGGGAATGCTCTCGGCGATGCGGGTGGGCAGGACCGGCTCGTCGGGCGGCGGGCTGGTGGCGCCGCTGGCCTTCCAGGCCAGATAGGGCTTGCCGGCGAGGATGTCGTCGACGTCCTTCGGGTCGAGCCGCCACACCAGGGCGCGATGGCGCTCGGGCAGCGGGATGTCGAGCGCGGCCACGTCCACGGTCGGCTCGGCCGGCGGGGCGGGCCGGGGCGCGGCCGGCTTGCCGCTGGCGATGCGCAGCGAATAGGTCTGGCGCGCGTCGCTGCCGCCGCCGTCGGTCACGCGGGCGACGAAGCTGAAGCCGCCGGCGGCCTCGGGCGTGCCGGCGAGCCTGCCATCGGCACCGAGCGCGAGGCCGGCGGGCAGGGCGCCGCCGTCGAGCGCGAAGCGGTAGGGCGGACTGCCGCCGCCGGCGCGCAGGGCCTGGTCATAGGCCTTGCCGACCGTGCCGCCGGGCAGCGGGGCCGCCTTGATGACCAGTCTCAGCACCGGCGCGACCGGGTTCATGCAGCGGCCGTCGCTGCCGGTCTGCTGGCAGGGGTCGGGCGTGGCGGCAGTGGCGGCCGGGGTCGGCGCGGCGGGCAGCGGATGCGCGTCGAGCGGCGTGACGCTCTGCGGCGTGCCGCCGACGGTCGCATCGGCGGCCGGGCGGGCGGCGCCCGCGCCGGCCTTGTCGGTCTGGGCACCAGCGCGGGCATGGAGCGCAAGCGCGCCGACGCCGGCCGCCAGCGCGACGGCGAGCGCTGCGCTCAGGGCGCGCAGGCCGCGCGTGGTGATGCGCGTCGGCGCCGGGGACGACGGGCGTGCCGGGCGACCCGGTGGCGGGGGCGTGGTCACGGAAGACTCCTTGGTGTTGCGGCGCGGCGGGAGGGCGGGCGGCGGACGGTTCATCGCGTGCGGCCCTCCTTGCGCATCTCCTTGGCGACGCCGCGTTCGAGGTCGGCGGCGGTGAGGCGGTCGCGGCCGGCCTGGAGCGCGCCGATCGCGGCATAGCGCACGACGTTGCCGATGGCGCCGCCGGCCAGTTCGTGCGCCTCGGCGAGGCGGCGCAGATCGACGTCGTCGGCGAGGCGGCCTGTGGGGCGCAGCACCGATTCCCACAGCCGCAGGCGCTGGTCGACGTCGGGCATCGGGAAGTGGATGAGCGACTGGAAGCGACGCGCGAAGGCGTCGTCGATGTTGCTGCGCAGGTTGGTGGCGAGGATGACGGTGCCCGGAAAGTCCTCGACCCGCTGGAGCAGGTAGGCGACTTCCTGGTTGGCGTGGCGGTCGTTGCTGCTGCTGGTGGCGGTGCGCTTGCCGAACAGCGCGTCGGCCTCGTCGAAGAACAGGATCCAGCGCCGGTTCTCGGCCTGGTCGAACACATGGGCGAGGTTCTTCTCGGTCTCGCCGATGTACTTGGAGACGACCATCGACAGGTCGATGCGGTACACGTCGGTGCCGGTGGCCTTGCCGAGCAGGGTGGCGGTGAGCGTCTTGCCGGTGCCGGGCGGGCCGTAGAACAGGCTGCGGTAGCCGGGCTTGAGCGCCTTGCGCAGCCGCCAGTCGTCGAGCAGCTCGGCACCGCGCGCGAGCCAGGTGCGGATGGCGTCGATCTCGGCCATGGTCTCGGGCGCGAGCACGAGGTCGGCCCAGTCGAAGGGGCTGTCGAGGCGGTGCGCGGGAAAGCCGGCGCTGAAGTCGGGCTTGTGGCGGCGGCCGAGCGTGAGCAGGTCGAGGTATTCGTCGGCGATGCGCAGCGGCGCGCTGAAGAAGGGCTCGCCGGGCGCGTCGTGCTCGATGCGCAGCACGCCTTCGCGGCGCAGCGGCGCGTCGTCGTCGAGCTGCTGGCGCAGCGCGAGGCGGGCGGCCAGATCGTCGCCGGCGACGAGGAAGGCGGCGGTCTCGCAGGTGGGCAGGAAGCCGCCGTGCAGCTTGCCCTTCCAGCCGCCGAATTCGCTGAAGCCCCGGTCGAGCGTGGAATTGCGCAGGAACAGCGTGTCGAGCAGTTGCGGGCGCAGGTGCGGCGCGAGGGCGAGCGCGAGCACGAGGCGTTCGACCGGGCCAAGCGCGAGGCGGGTGACCAGCTCGGCGTGATCGCTGCCGGGCGTGAGGGCGGGCGGGGCGGGCAGCAGATCGAGCGGCCAGGGGACGATGGGGTTGCCCGTGACGGTTGTCGCGGCGCCGGATGTGGCGCCGGGAACCGGGCTGGCCGCTGGCGGGGCATGGCCGGCCGGCTCGGGCAGCGGCTCGCCGGCCGCCGCGAAATGCCGTTCGAGCCGCGCGTTGAGGCTGGCGTCGAGCCAGTCGAGTTCGCGCGCGAGGGCGGCCGCGTTGGCCGCGAGACGGTCAGCGCCAGTCGACATGGATCGGTTCCTCCATCCAGGCGAACTTGATCGTGCGGAAGCTCCAGGGAATGCGGTCGAGCAGCATGTCGTAGGCGCGCGGTTCGACGCGCAGCGCCCAGTGACCGTCCTCGTGCCAGAGGCGGCCAGCGCGTTGGAGGAAGGATTCGCGCAGGCCGGCGACGCTGGTCTGGCCGAGCGCGCGCCAGTGCTGGACCATCGCGCCGAGCAGCCCGTCGATGGCCTCGGTCTCGCGCTCGGCCGGGCCGATCTCGCGCGGGACCGGGGCGTCGAGCAGCAGGCCGGCCATGAGCTTGTTGAGCGGCAGCAGTGGCTCGGGCGTGTCGGGCTGGCCGGTGACGACCATCTGCATGAGATGGACGGCGCGTTCGGCGGCGGCCGGGGTGCGGAAGGCGCCGTCGGCGACGAGATCGAGCATGGCGAACAGGCGGGGCAGGTAGGCGCCGGCCAGTACGAGGCCGGCGTTGGCGAGATGAATGGGCTCGCGCTCGGTGGCGGCGGGCGGGGCATCCTCGAAGCGCCAGGGGTCCGGCGCGGAGGCACGGGCGGCGACGGGCGCTCGGGCGGTCGCGGCGGGTTGGCGCTCGGCGGCGGCGGGCGTTCCGGGCGCGAAGGCGCGGACGATGCGGTGATCGGCGGCCGGCTGGCCCGGGTCGCGGGGAATGGCCGGCGTGGAGGCGACGCCGGGCGGAAGCGTCTGTTCGAGCGCGACGCGCAGGTCGGCGGCCAGGCCGGAAGCGTCGGCGCGGCGGCCTTCCTCGAACAGATGGCGCAGGGCGAGGCGCCAGGCAGTCTCGGCGAGCTGGTCGCGCGCCGGCGCGTTGGGCCGGATGGCGACGGCCGCGACGGCGGCGGCGACGGCCTCGGGCACGCGGCTGGCGGGCAGGAGCAGATCGGTCGCGCGCGGGAGGTGATCAGGGCCGAGCAGCTCGATCAGACGGCGCGCGGCGAGCGGCGAGTCGAGCCGGCGGTCGAGCGCGATGCGCAACGCGGAGCCGCCGCTGGCCAGGGCGCGCAGGGCCGCGACGCGGACAGCCTCAAGGCTGGCGGCGGCCGGCGGGCGGTCGTCCGCCGCGTCCTCGGCGAGATGGCGCAGGAAGCGACGGACATCGTCAGCCGACGCCGATCCGGCGGGCGCCGGCGCGGTGGCCTCGCCCGCTGCCGTGACGGCCTTGCCGGCACCAACGACCGCGCCCGGGCCATCGCCGACCGTGACCGCACCAACGGCCTCGTGGGCAGCGGAATCGGCAGCGGCTCGCGGCGCGGACGACCGCGCCGCGAGCCGGGCGAGGCTTGCATCGGAGTTCGCGCCCCTGGCTCCGGTCAGCGCGGCGAAGGCGACGGCGACCGACTCGTTCGCCGTCGCGGGCGGTGCGGCGAGCAGCCAATCGGCGAGCGCGCGTGCCTCGGGACTCGCCTGCCGAGCCCTGGCCCACGCGGCGCGGTTCGGATGCGAGAAGCGCCGCAGTGCGGTGGCGAGCCACTCGCAATCCTCGGCAAGCGTCGCCCGCCAGGCGGGCGTCTCGGTGAGGCCGGGCGGCAGCCCGAGTCCGCCGCGCGAGCGATACCTCAGCATCCAGTGGGCGAGATGCTTGCGGCGGACCCGGGTCGCCGGATGGGTGCCGGAGGCTGATGCGGCGGCGATGTCGTCGGGCGTCGGCGGTGGCGGGGTTTCCCGGGCGGCGAGCACGATGCGGAGGAGAAGCGCCCCGGCCCTCGATTCGCTGCGTGCCGAGCATTCGTCGAGCCAGCCGTCGAGCCAGGCGCGGTCTTCGGCGAGGGTGAGCCGCCAGTCGGCGCTGGCGCGGAGTTCGGCGTGCAACCGGGCATCGGTGGCGGGTGCGGGCGTGGCCTGCCAGTGGCGGAGCAGATGGGCCGAGACGCGTTCGCGGCGCGCGGCGGTGATGGCTGCCGCATCCGGTGCGTCGGCCCGCGCGTCGGCGGGCGGGGCGGGCTGCCGGGTACCGACGACAGCCGGGCTCGGGTCGGCGGCATTGGACGTGGCGGTGTTCGGGGCGGCGGTGGTCGTGAACGCGCCGGGCGGCAGCTCAGGCGGATCGGCCTGGGCCGCAAGCGCGTCGGGCGGCGGATCGGCACCGAGATCGAAACCGAGGGCGGCTTGCAGGCGCGCGCGCGCATCGGGCGCGAGGAGGCGCGCGAGACGCGCGCGCAGGCGCGGCGAGGCGCCGAGGTCGAGCACACGCTCGCGCAGCGCGGCGGTCAGGCCCTCGCCCGGCGGGTGGGCGAGGCTCGCGGCGAGCAGGTCGGCATCGCCCCCGAGCCAGCCGTGCTCGAAGCTGTCAACCAGGGGATCGGCCTTGCCCGGCCTTCGTGTTTCTGCTTGCCGCCCGTTGGAGCGGAGGGCAGCGACAGGCCCGGCGCTGACGGCGGACGTGACCACGGCTGCCGGACCCGAACTCGCGGCGTCCTTCGACCGCGATGCCGCGCCGGCCGCCTCGGGTTGGCCGGGGGCCGTCACGTTGACGGGGAGCGGCGGCCGCGCCGGTGTCGAGGCCGGCGCCTGCGGATCGTCGATCAGCAGCCGCGCGAGAACGCCGACGCCCGGAGCGATCGCGAGCCGCTGGGCGAGCCGGGCCCGCTGGCGCGGCGATCGGGCCAGATCGCGCAGCAGGGCGCGCAACCAGTCGGCATCGGTGGCGAGGCTGAGTCGCAAGTCGTCGTGATCGGGATCGGGGTCGGTCACCCGGTCATCGATGAACGACATGAGGGTCGCGGCCGAGGTCCGGTCGTCGCGCCAGAGGTCGGCGGCATCGGCGCCGGGCAGGGGCAGCAGCAGCAGGGCCTCGACGCGTTGCCGGCGGGCGAGGAGGGCGGCCGAGGGCGATTCGGTGTCCGCGCGTTTTCCGCCTTCTGTGGCGTCGGCGCCTTGGGTGGCTTCAGCGGCCTCGGTGGCTTTGGCGACCTCGGCGGCTTCTGCGGCTTCGGTGGCGGGCGCGGCGTCCGGGGCAGGGTCGGCGATGTCGGTGCGCGGCGTGCCGGCAGCGGTGGCATCGACCAGGGTCAGCAGGGCGTCGAAGACTTGTTCGTCGCCATCGGCCAGGCGGCGCAGCAGGCCGATCAGCTCCGCGTGCGGCAGCACCGCGAGGAGGCGGGTGGCGAGCGCGCTGGCGCCCGACCCTTCGGGAGACGCGGTGGTCGCGTGACTTCGGTTGGGGGCCGGGCGGGCGAAGGCGGCAGCGAGGGCGCTGGCTGGCGCGGGCAGCGTGTCGAGTGCGGCGGCCCAGGCCAGCCAGAGGCGGCGCAGGCGAGCATCGGCGGGCGCATCGCGGAGGGCCGCGAACAACGCGGCGGCGGGCCGGGCAAGCGCGTGGGTGTCGGGTGTGAGCAGCAGGTCGAGCAGCCAGCCCGAACGCCGTTCCGGTGCGATGGCGTCAGCGGCCAGCGTCATGCCGTCGGCGATGACGGCGGGCAGCAGCAGTCGCGCGATCGCATCGGCACGCGCGTCGTCGAGTTGCGCGGCGAGGCGCTTGCGCAGGCGGCGGGCACGGCCGATGTCGCGCAGCCAGCCCGCGAGCCAGTCGCGGTCGGTGGCGAGCAGATCGCGCAGGCGGGCGTGGAAATCGGCGGTCCGCCCGGCATGGAAGGCGGCGTCGAGATCGACGCGCGCGGCGCGGCGGGCAGGCGCGGGAGCGGGAGCTTCCACCGAGTCTTGCTGGGCGCGGTCGCCCATGCCGACTGCGCCCGGCGTGTCGGGAGCGGGCCCGTCATCGTGGGCCTGGGCGGCGCCGATGCTTGCGGTTCGTGCGGAGTCGGCCGTCGGCCGATCGGCGGGCGTCGATCGGAGTGGCTGACCACCGGCCGGGAGCGATGCGTCGGGTGCGCCGTACGGAAGGGAGCCGGCTCTCGCATCACTCACGGGCGGCGGGTTGGGGCCGGCCGCGGGGACAGTGGCGCCGGACTCCGTTCGATAGGGCAGCCTGGCCAGATCGGTCGGGTCGTTCAGGTCAGTCAGGCCGGTCAGCGGCAGCTGGCGCAAGAGCACGGGTGGAAGCGCGGCGCTCAGCTGCCGACGATAGCTGGCGGAACGGGTCAGATCGGCGAGGCGACGCGCGATGCGCTCGCCGTGGGTGGACAGCGCCGCCGGCAGCAGGCGGACCAGGGTGTCGGCATCGGCATGGTCGAAGGCGCGCGACAGCCGGTCGGGCAGGTCGTCGGCGCTGGCGTCATCCGTGGCGTTGCCGTCAACGTCAGCATCAACGCCGATGCCGATGCCGATGCCGATGCCGATACCAGTGTCGGTGTCGGTGTCGGTGTCGGCGCGGTCGTCGGATGTCGTGCGACCGAGCGCGCCGCCGCTCCCGACCGCCATCCCGTCCGCGTCAGTCCGCGCGGTCCCGGCGCCAGCCGCAGACCGGGGCGCCGGGGCGACATGGTCCGGGCGCAGCCAGCCTTGGAGGCCGGTGCCGGCTGCCAAGGCGGCGAGCAGACGATCGAGGGCGACAACGGCGGCATGGTCGTGGTCGGCGCCATCGCCGGGCCTGCCCGCCTCGGCTTGCGCGCCCGGTGACGGCGACGCCGGCACTCCTCCCTCGCCGACTGCCGTGCGCGCGATGTTCTCGAAGGCGCGAAGCATGGCGAGCGCGGAGGCGACCTCCGCCGGCGCGAGCCACAGCGCGAGCAACTCAGGCAGCAGACGCTCGGCGCGCGCGGCGCCAGCAAGGCGCCGCCGCCGGGGGGCATCGCCGAGGGCGATGTCGAGAGCCGCCCGCAGCGTCAGGTCGACGCCCGGCGCGCCGGGCGGCGGGGCCTCAACGGGCTGCAGGGGCGGTACCGACCGCCGCGACAGCTCCGGCAGCAGGCTCAGCAGCAGCCGTCCCAGCGGCAGTGGCACGTTTGCCAGCGGCATGCCCGGCGGGCTCGATGCTTCTGCGGCTCCGGCTCCGGCGGCGCCGAAGAAGGCCGCATCGAAGGGACTGCGCCCGGCGTCGAGGTCCAGCAGCACATGGGCGAGCGCGGCTTCCCTGGCCTCGGGCGTGCCGGCCGCAAGGCTCGACGGCTCGGCGCCGGCGTCGGCATCGCGCTCATCCGTCAGACCGACATGCGCCAGCAGCGCCCGCCGTGGCTCGGGAGCGAGCCAGAGCGCGATCAGCCGCGCGAAGTGTTCCGGCGTCAGCGGCACGCTGGCCAGTCGGCGGCGCCAGCGCCGTTCGCGCCCGAGCACGGCGAGCGCCGATGCGAGCCAGCCGGTGTCCTCGGCGAGCAGGCCGGGCAGTTCGGCGGCCAACGTGGCGCCGTCATCGGCGTGCAGCGCGACGAGCAGGCGCAGGCGTCGCGGCGTGATGGAGGCGACGTCAAGCGCCGCCGGCATCCCGGCGTCGGCCGTGTCGAGCGAGAAGACGAGGGTCGCCAGCGCCAGCTCGCGGATCGGCTGGGGCGCGGTGATCGGAGCGCTCGGAGCGGCCGGAGCAATCGAAGCGGCCTGAGCGACCGGGGCGGTCGAAGCAGCCGAAGCAGGCGCGACGCCGGCGGACGGCCGCACTCCGGGCGGCTCGGCGGTGGTTCCCACGCCCGAAGCGCCGGGCCGGGTGGAACGCGCCAACGCCCGTGCGGACCGCCGCGCTTCGGCAGGTGCCAGCCAGAGCGTCAGCACCGCCTCGAACAGCCGGTCGTCGCCAGCCGCGGCGAGCGCGCGGCGCAGGCGCCGGATGCGCAGTGCCTCGGTCAGTCGGCCGACGGTCCAGGCACGATCGTCCGCGAGCGCGTCGAGCCAGATCGACGCGTCGGCGAATGGCTCCCTGCCGGCGAGGCGATCGAGCAGCCGGAGGCGCCGCACATCGGTCACGCCGTCCGGCGTGGACGGGCCGGGAGCACCGTCGGCGACTGCGACAGTAGCGACAGCGTGGGCGTGGGCATGGGAGGACGCCGGCGCGGCGATCGGCGCGGGCGGCGTGCGGAACGGCGTGGCGGTGGCGACGCGGCCCGGCGTCCGCGCTGACGCGTTCAGCGCGGACGCCGCTTCGGGCGTCAGAGGCGTGCCCAGGGGGCTGCCCGGAGATCCTGCCGCCGAGTTCTCGCCCGGATCCGCGCCGGCCGTCGTCATCGCCGACGCGGCCGGGGACTCGTCCGAATGCGCTGCCGTCGTCTCGCTTCCGGCTGCCGGCGCCGTCATCCTGTGCGCGCTTTCGCGCAGCCGCGCGACCCAGGCCGGCGCGAACTGCGCGTCGAGCCGGCGTGCAACGCCGGGCCGGTCGAGCAGCGGCCCGAGCGAGCGCGCGAGCGCATCGGGCGCCGCGACCATCGCCGAGCGCGCCAGCCGGTCGAGCGTGGCGGCATCGGTCCCACCCACATGCCAGGGCAGCCGGCCGTGCAGCAGGAAATGCCGCAGCGCCTCGATGTCGGCCTCGCCGCGCGCGAGCCGACTCGGCGTCGCGCCGCGGGCCCTCAGCCCCGCCAGCCAGTCATCCAGCGCCTCGCCCAGCCGGCGCAGGAAGACGGCCTCGAAGTCGTCCGCCGGCAGCACGCCGAGGTCCAGTTCCAGCGTGTCGATGCGCAGCACCTCGTCGGGCGGGCTCGCGCGGTCGAAGCGATCGGCGATCAGCTCGGCCATGCCACGCCGCGCGCAATCGACCAGCCGCGACTGGAGGTCGAAGGCCAGCGCTTCGTCATCGAAGCGGAAGTCGAGGTCGAGCGCGTCGATCAGGTGGCCGCTCATGGCCGCGCTCCCGCTTGACGCAGCAGCCGCGCGAGGCGGGCGGCATGGCGGTCGTGGCGCCGCAGCAGGTCGTCGTCGGGGCCGGAGGCGGGATCGGCGGCCGCGAGCGCGACGCGGTCGGCGAGCCATTTCTCGTAGTCGGTCTCGAAGGCGCCGAGCGTGGCGCTGTCGAGCCAGACCGGCTCGACCAGCAGATGGGCCGGCGCGTGCTCGCGCACGAGATCGGCGAGGTGGTGGCGGAACAGCGGGTCGCCGCAACGCGGTCCCCAGGCCGGCAGCACGAGGCTGACGCGCGCGGCGCAGAAATCGGCCAGCGCGGCATCGAAGGCGGCGCCGTCGTCCGTGCCGAGCGCGCGGCGATGGAAGTCGGTCCGCCCGAGCGGCCGCAGCAGCAGATGCTCGACCAGATGCAAGCCTTCGGCACGCCGCGCCAGATGCAGCGCCAGGCCGCGCAGCGCGCGCGCCGCGCGCCAGGCCTCGGCGGCGGAATCGAAGCGGCCCAGCTCGCGCGGCGCGGTGCCCGCCTCGTCGAGCGCGAGCAGCAGCGTCTGCCCGTCGTTCCGGGCGCGCAGCGAGAAGTTGCGCTCATGGCAGGCCGCGCCGAGCAGCGCGTCGTCCAGCAGGTCGGCGCGCCCGCCGAGCAGCCGCGCGAGCAGGCGCATGCCCTCGCCGCCGGCCGGCGCCGCATCGGGTGCCATGCGCGCGAAATGCGCGCGCCAGTGCATGACCTCGGTCGCCAGCGGCCGGCTGCCGCTCCATTCGAAGCCGAGCAGCAGGGCGAGCCGGCGCGCGAGCGGCGCGTGGTTGTCGGAGCGGCGCCAGCTCGGCCGACCGTGGTCGAAGCCGGCGCCCCGGTCGCGCGCGTCTTCCAGCACGGCGCGCAGGAAGTCGAGCTTGTTGGCGAGCAGGCGCTCGTCCTGGCGTGCCGGCTCCAGATGGCCGAGGAACTGCCTCAGCATGTCCTGCGGATGGCGCTCGCCCTGGAGCGCGAGCAGGTGGTCGAGCGCGCGGTGCTTGTGGTCGAGCCGGCGCGCGCGGTCGAGCCTGGCGGCGGGCGAACCGGCGGCGAAGGCGGCGCCGCCGGCGGCGACCGTCATGGGCGGGGCGCTGGTGGCGGCCACGGCGCCGGCGACCGGGGCAACCTCGGCGGCCCCGGCCGGCATGTCGGCATCGAGCAGCCCCTCGTCATCGAGCGAGAACAGCTCGCGCGCCCGTGCCAGCCGACCGAGGCCATCGGCCAGCGTGCGGTCGAACAGCGCGAGGTAGTCGCGCAGCTGGGCCGCGCGCGCCTCGCGCCGGTCGCGGCTGGCGCGCGCCGCGACCAGCCCGTCGGCCGCCTCGATGTCGGCTTCGAGGCCGACCGTGGCCGGCACGCCGAGCGGCCCGACGCCGTAGATCTCGGGCAAATCGAGCGCGACGCTGTCATGCCGCGCGAGGTCGCGGTGGATGCCGCGCGGCAGCTCGAAATGGCGCGGCGCCAGCGGCGTCAGGTCGCCGCCGCGCGCGAGCCGCATCTGGCGCAGGTCGGCGAAGCGGCGGCGCAGCGCGTCGAGGTCGAGCCGCACCGGCTGGCCGGCGCGGCGCAGCGCGAGCCGGAAATGGCGCTCGAAGTCGGGGGCGTCGGGCTGGCGCAGTTGCAGCGCCCAGTCCTCGCCATGCCAGAGCACGCTGCCGGTCACGGTGGCCATGCCTTCGTCATCGACCGGCTCGCCATCGCTGAGGGCGCAGCCCGGCACGCGCAGCGCGAAGCCGAGCACCTCGCGCACGCCGTCGATGGCGGCGATGTGCGCGCGCAGCTCGCCCACGAACAGCACATGGCCGGCGACGTCGCTGTCGTGCTCGTCGAGGCTGAGCACGCCGTTGACCAGCGGCGGACCGCCGAACACGTCCTCGGTGCTGCGGCCCTCGGCCAGCAGCGCGTCATGCGACTGCCGGCGCGGCCGGTCGGCGATGTAGCGGGCGCAGGCGACGTAGATGTCGATGGCGATGTCGATCGCGTCACGCCCGCCGCCGATCTCGATGCCGGGCCGGCCGTCGGGCAGGCGGGTGTCCAGGTCGCAGACCTGGGGGCGCATGGTCTCGACCGCGTGCAAGTCTTCGCCGAGGTTGCGGTGCGCCTGCCAGACGGCGCGCGCCTCGGCACGGGCGGCGGCCCGCTCGGCCTCGCTGCCGCCGATGCGCAGCGCGACGGTCCACAGGCCGGGAAGGTCGGCGACGGCGCCGGTCGTCGCCCGCGCGAACGGCAAGGGCCGGGCGTCGTCGAGCGCCGGCACGCGGTCGAGCAGCAGCCGGCGCCAGTCATCGACCGTGAGCGGGCGGCAGGGATAGGCGCGCGCGGCCGGCGGCAGGGCGAGCCGGTCGGGGTCGAGCCGGCCGTCGTCGTCGGCGAGGTGATCGGGCAGCGGGAAGTCGGCGCGGTAGACGACATCGGTCAGCGCGAAGCACAGCGCCTCCAGCAGCGTCAGGCCGGGGTCGTGAGCGTTGAAATCGGTCCAGACCTTGCCCGACAGCCGCTGGACGAGCGCGACCCCGGCTTCGAGCAGTTGCTCGAAACTGAACTCGTCCTCGTCCGGCCGACGCCGGGGGATGTGGGCGACCGACTCGCCGGTCATCACGCCTCGGGCTTCATGTCGTCGAACCACAACTTCGTGAGATGCACTCGGATGACCGTGCCGTCGCCGTAGTCGCAGCCGCTGCGCACCTCGAGCCGGTACTGGCCGCGCGTGCCGTGGCTGCCGGTCCAGCGCAGTTCGAGCCGGCCGCAGCGCCGGCCGTACCAGTTGTCGGTGATGCGGATGCCGCGCCGGCGCCAGAGCCAGTCGAGCAGGCCGGTGCGCGGATGGAAGGTGTTGATGCACAGCGCATGCATGAGCGCATAGCGCTTGCGGCCCGGATTGCCGGCCACCGCCATCACCTCGAAGGCTTGGCAGCCCTGGAGGTCGCCGGTGACGGCGTGCCAGCGGCCGTCGGCCAGCGGCGGCTCGGGCAGGTCGGTCACGGCACGGCCGAGCCGGCCGTCCATCTCGACGCGACCGTCCACTGCCAGCACGGCGCGGCCGGTGGCGCCGGCGCCCACGGCCACGCGGCAGGCCGATTCGGCATCGCCGCTGAGCGTGAGCACGCTGCTCGCCTCGCGCTCGTGACAGGCCTGGATGCCGAGGCTCTCGCCGTTGAGATGGCCGATCTGCCAGCGCGGCTGCTCGCGCACGTCGCCGGGACGGTAGAGGCTGAACAGCGTGTTCTCGCCGGGCGCGGCGCGCACTTCGAGGCCGCGCTTCGGGTGCTTGCTGAAGCCCTCGTCCTCCATGTTGAGCATCGAGTCGATGAGGGTCGAGAAGTGCCCGGCGTTGGGCCGCGTGTTGGCGCCGAAGAAGCGCTTGAGCGTGTCGCGCGTGGCGCGCTGGCTGCGCACGGGTATGTTCATGACGGGTCCACGATGAAGGTCGAGCCGACTTCGAGCCGGCCGACGCCGCTCGCCTCGGGCAGCGGCCGTCCGGCCGCGTCGAAGGCCGTGAGCAGATGGCGCGCGGTCGGGATGGCGATGGAATACGGCGAGCGCGCCTCGATGATCAGGCTGCCGCCGGCGGCGCCCGGCCCGGCGCTGTCGTCGAAGCGGTAGCTCGGATTGCCGCCGGCGACGTCGCGTTCGGTGAAGTGCAGCAGCGACAGGCCGGCCACGTCGGCCACCTCGTCGAGCGAGCGCAGCCAGGCCTCGATGTCGTGGCCGCTGATGCTCCAGCCGAAGCGCGCCCCCAGGCCCTCGTGCCAGGGCGAGAGGTAGCGGCCGATGGCCAGCTCGATGTTGCGCAGCGCGAGGCCAGGCGATCGCGTGCCGCGCAGCGCGATCGCGCAGCGCACCTGGAGATGCTCGTAGCTCGCGTTGATGACGCGCAGCCGCGCCGTGGGCGAGGCATGGCGGCGCAGGAAACCCTCGATGCGCGCGAGCGCGAGGTTGTTGAGGCGCGGCCCGCCGGTGCTGGCGATGTCGTCGAGGCTGCGCGCCGCCGGCAGCACCACCACCAGCACATGGCCGGCGCGCTCGACCACGCCGGCCGAGCTGGCGGCCCGCGTGGCGTCGTCGTCGAGCGCGGTGTGGACGAAGCACTTGACCTTCTCGACCTCGGGGAAGGCGTCGAGCACGAGGCGTTCATAGTCCCAGGCGGTGACGGCGCGCTGGCGGTGCCGCAGCCGCTCGCCGAGGCGGGTCTGGAGCTGCTCGCGCGTCTCGGCCGGCGCGTGGCCGAAGCTGGCGCCGATCTGCTCGATCGCGGCCAGGCCGGGCACCGGCACGACCGGCCGGCGCAGGCTCGCGGCCGGCAGCGGGCCGTCAATTGGCGCGGCGCCCGGCGGCGGCGGGCAGCGCGTCAGGCGCAGCGCCTGGGCATGGACCGCGTACAGCCCGGCGAAGCCGCGAAAGTGCGGCTGATCGCCGGCGGCCGAGGCGCGCAGCCAGTAGCGGCCGGTGGGCATGAGCCGGTGCTCGCGGTCGGCCGCGGCCGGGATGTCGAGCCGGACGATGCCGCTGCCGAGAAAGCCTTGCGTGGTGTCGGTGAGGACGCGGGTGGCTTCGAGCTCGACCCAGCGGTCGCCGGCGAGGCAGGACCAGCGCACCGGCGGGGGCGCGGTGGCGCCGGCCTGGGCGGTTTCCTCGCGCAGCTCGAACAGCAGGCTGAGCGGGCCGGCGAGTTCGCTGGCGTCGAGGCCGAGGTAGAGATTGCCCTCGTCGTCAAAGTCGGGCAGCAGCAATGGCCGGCCACCGTCGGCCTGGGCCAGCACCTCGCGCGCGCCGAAGGGATGCAGATGGAAGAAGCGCACGTCGCCGCCGCGCCCGCTGTCGAAATCGACGGTGGTTTCGGCGCGGTAGTCGAGCGCGAGCCCCTCGATGGCGGGGGTGTAGGCCGGCTCAGGCAGCACGGCGCGGCGCTTGCGGCGCGCGGCCTCGGTCACGGCCTCGGTGAGCAGGCGCGGATAGAGCGCGTGGCCGAAACCCTGCGCCGGGTTCGACAGGTCGAGCCTCAGGAAGCCGTTGCGCGCGCCGAGGTCGTAGGCGGCGACCGGCGGACCGGGCCGGAAATGGTCGCGCAGCAGCTCGGCGTCGATGGCGATGCGCTGGCGCGCGCGCAGCCGGCCGGCATCGTCGAGCGTGAACAGCGCCTGCTCGCGGCCGGCCTGCCAGCGGCCGTCGTGCAGCACGGCGGTCGTGGCGCGGAAATCGGCGTCGGCCGGGCGCGGGCGGTAGCCGGCGTAATGGCGCTCGAAGCCGCCCACGCCGCGCGGTAGCCCGGCCCAGGCGAAATCGAGCGTGAGCGCCGTGATCGGCTTGACGGCGATCTCGGGCGCGCCCACCACCAGCCAGGCGCCCTGCACCGGCAGCGGTCCCCAGGGCGTGAACGGCCGGTTCGGGTCGAGCGCGCCGTACTGGTTGGCCAGCGTGATCTGGCGCAGACCGCGCACCGCGACGGCGATGCGCAGGCGCGGCATGCGCAGCCCAGCGAACAGCGACAGCGCGAACAGGTTGCTGCCCTCGTCGAGCACCACGCGCAGCACCGGATGCTCGGTGGCCAGACCGTCATGCAGCGCGGGCGTGCAGGCGACGACGGCCGGCTCGGCCAGCCCGAGATGCAGCCGCGCGGTGAAGCCGGCGCGCCCGGCCGCGCGCCGGCCGTCGAGCGGATCGAGGCTGGCCTCGACCGGCAGCCAGCCTTCGGCGCTGGCGAGCTGGAAGCGGAAGGCCTGGCGCAGGCAGCGGTCGAACACGATCTCGCGCTCGGGCAGGCCGGGGCGGATCAGCGCGAGCGGCGAGGCGAGGTCGGGCGGATCGTCGGCCTCTGGATCGGCGCCGGCGAAGAAGGGGCGCGCGCGTTCGCGCAGGCGCGTGCGCACGGCCTCGGACAGCAGTTCGGCCTCGGCCGTGGGCTCGCCGCCGTCGGCGCCGAACCAGTCGCGGTCATCGACCAGCCAGCGCGCGAACAGCTGGCCGAGCGTGGCGCGAAAGCGGCGGCCCTCGGCGACGGGGTCGGTGGCGGGCGCGGGCCGGGCGCGGCCGGCGGCGCCGTCGTCCGGACCGGCGTCCTTGCCATCGGCACCGAATACGCCGGCAGCGCTTGCGGTCGCATCCACCGTGCCGGCGTCCTCGCCGAGGAGGCGCGCCACCAGTTCGCTCGTGGGCGTGGCGTCGGCATCGTCCAGCTCGATATCGAGCCGGATGTCGCGCTGGCCCTCTGCCAGCCAGAGCAGCGGCGACGTGATCGCAAAGCCGATGCGCGCGGGCGCAGCCTCGGCGCCGCCGGCTTCGCCCGCGTCACCGCCGAACAGCGGCCACCACGGCCGCGCCGACGGCAGGCCAGAGGCGCCGCCCGCGTCGGCCGACGCCAGCGTCGAGACGCGCGCGCGGCAGACCATGCCGAGCTGCCAGGCCGGCGCCTGGAGCGGATCGCGGTCGAGCCTGAGCATGTGCACCTCGGCCACGCGGGCGTCGGTCACGAGCAGTTCGTGGTCGGCCGCGAACTCGACCGGCAGGCCGGCGGCGTCCTTGCCGGCCGGAAAGCGCAGGCCGCGCGCGATGCGCACCTCGCCGTCGAAGCGCGGCGTGCGCGCGCACACCACGTGGGTCCAGTCGAGCGCGGCGGGACGCGGCTCGGCCTTCAGCACTTCGCGGTAGTAGAAGTCGGCATGGCGCGCCGCGAAGCGGTCGAGATGGGCGCGGACCCGGTCATAGAGCTGCTGGAAGGCGAGCAGCAGCGCCGGCGCCGGGCCGTGGCGCGGATCGGCGAGCGTGGCCTCGAAGGCGGGCGCGGCCAGTTCGCGCGCGCGGCCGAGGGCGCTGGCCAGCGCGACGAGGGCACCGCGGCGCTCGGCGGCGACGCCGGCGTCGATCCGGCCCCGGCCATCGGGCAGTGCCTCGGGCGCGGCGGCGGGCCGGGGCAGGGCGACGAGCAGCGCATGCAGGGCGTCGGGCAGGCGCGGCCGGTCGGCGCGCAGCGCGAGCGCGTCCTGCCAGTCGGCGACGGCAGCGGTCAGCAGTGCGAAGTACTCGTCGGGCACGCGCGCGCCGGGCCGATCGGCGTGGCGCAGGAAGTCGGCCATGACGGCATCGACATCGAGCGCGAGCAGACGGGCGAGGCTGAGGGCGTCGTCGGCACCGAACAGCGCGGTGCGGCGGGCGGCGCTGGCCGGCGGCAGGGCGCCCGGATTGCCGGCGGTGGCCATCGCGCGCGCGGCCGTGGCCAGCGCTTCGCCGCTCGCCGCGAAGGCCGCGAGCCGCGCGATGCGCTCGGGCAGCGTGCTCTCGTCGAGGCCAACCCGGCCGGCGCCGAGCGCGGGCGGGGCGCGGCGGGCGCGGTCGGTGCCGTCGCCCTGCGGTCGCCAGCCCGTCACAGCACCCTCCCGACGGCGTTGCCTTCCTCGATGTAGAGCGGATAGACGAGGTTGTGCCGGCTGTTGGTGCTGCGCACGAGGTACACCAGCTCGATGCGCAGCACGGCGGCGGTCGACAGCCGGTCGAGCTTGAGCCGCACGTCCTCGAGCGTGACGCGCGGCTCGAAGAAGCGGACCGCCTGCTCGATCATCGTGCGGATGCGGGTGGCGGTATTGAGGTCGATGTGCTCGAAGGCAATGCTGCGCAGGTCGCAGCCGTAGGTCGGGCGCATCACGCGCTCGCCGGGCCGGGTCGACAGCAGGATGAGCAGGCTCTCCGCGATGTCGTCGGCGCCCGACACGAGGGCGGCGTCGCGCGAGGGCGCGTCGAAGGCGGGCGGAAAGGCCCAGCCGGTGCCGAGAAAGCCGCTGTCGTCGTCCTGCATCTCAGCCGCCGATCATCACGGTGAACTCGCCCAGCACGATGCTGCCGCCGTGCGCTGTCGGGTCGCCCAGCCGCGCCGCCGGCTTGCCGCAGATGAGCACCGTCGTCGAGCCCATGACGATGGTGTCGGGCGGGCCGACGCACACCGCGCTGTCGCCCACCACGGCCGCCGGCAGCTTGCCGATCAGCACCGTGGGCGCGCCCGGCCCGACCACCGGTCCGCCCACGTGGGGCACGGGCGGCAGGCCGGGCGTCTGCATCGGGCAGGTGTGCATGTCGGTGAGGCGGGCGGCGGGCGGCATGGCGGGGCGGCTCAGTTGATCATCACGAGCGCGCCCTTGACCGTGGTCTGGCCGCTGGCCGACAGCTCGGCCGTGGCCGCGCCCTTGGCGGTCAGCCCGATCTGGGCCTCGACGGTGGCATTCATGCCCTTGGCGCTCAGGTCCTGGGTCGCCTCGATGGACACCTTGCCGGTCGCGCTCAGGCTCAGGTTGCCGGTGGCGCTGATCTTGATGTCCTTGGGGCTGCTCATCTCGATGCCCGAATCGCTCAGCACGAGCTTGTTGCCGGTCTGGTCCTGCACGGTGATCGACTTGGCGTCGTCGCTGATGACGATCTGGTTCTTGGCCGGCGTGACGAGGGTGATGGACTTCTTCTCGTCGTCGATCTCCACCCTGGTGAGCGAGCGCGTGACGATGGCCTTGGTGTTGTTGTCGGCGGTGAGGTCGTAGGCCGGCGCGTTCTTGCCGCCGTACAGGCTGCCGAGCACCACCGGATGCGACGGGTCGTTGTTGAAGAAGCCGACCAGCACCTCGTCGCCCACCTCGGGCACGAAGAAGGCGCCGAAGGCATTCGACGCATAGGGCATCACCCAGCGCGCCCACACGGGCTGCGCCGCCGAGCCGAGCAGCGGCAGCGTCACCTGGATGCGCTGGCCGCCGGCCGGATCACCGTCGAGCTTGCTGACGATGCCCGGTTGCAGCCCCTCGACGCCGGGCAGCCAGCCGGCGGCGGGCGGCGCCGTCACGTCGGGCCGGTCGGTGATGTGGGCCGGATCGAGGCCGAACTCCACCTCGGTGTCCCAGTCGCCGCCCGAGAGCCGGTGCGTGACCGCCGTCGCGTATACCGAACCGCTGAAATGCTTGCCCACGCCCGCCACGTCGAGGAGCGTGCCGGGCAGCGCGAGCGCGCTGCCCACGAAGCGCATGCGTCCGCGGATGCGGGCCAGGCCCGCGCGCAACTGGCGCCCCTTGGCCCAGGCGGTGAGCGCGTCCGATGCCAGCGCCGTGCCCGATTGCAGCGCGAAGGCCGTGAGGTTCACCACCTCCGACAGCTTCTGCGAGGTGACATCGCCCTGGGCATTGAGCGCCTCGGGCGCGGCCTCGGCGCTGGCCACCGCGAGCGTGGACGGGTCCCAGGCCGTGGCCGTGACGCTGCCGAACTGGTCGCGCGCCTCCATGTCGGCGCGGAACTCGCGCAGGTCGTTGCCGTAGTCGAGCGCGAGCACCGCGCTGCCGTCGGTGGCCGGCGCCTCGACCGTGACCTTGCCCGGCGTGCACACCACCACCATGCCGCTGGCCTCGGCGCGCGCGACGGCGAAGTCCCAGTCGGTGCAGTAGTACTGCACCAGCTCGCCGTACTGCACCTCGGTCGCGCTCACGGTCGCGCTCGCGCCCGACGCGCCCAGCAGCTGCTGGATCACGTCGCTGTCCTTCTGGTCGATGTAGCTCGCGTTCTTGCGCCCGACCGTGAGCGCCACCACCGGATGGCGGCATTCGACGATCAGGCGCGGGCCCTCGTCGCCGATCGTGATGCCCTGGCGCACGACGATGCCGGCGAACACCTCGGTCTCCTCGTCGCCGTAGCCGAGCGAGATCGAGATGGCCTTGCCGGGCGCGAAGCTGTCGGCGTCGCTCAGCGGGAAGGCGTCATTGGGCATGTCGCCGTCGAGATAGACGAGGCGGGCGAGCGGCACGCGGTTGATCGCATGCGTGATTTCCAGCGCCATGAGCTGGGCGGTGGCGGGCACTGGCGCGCCCTCGCTCTTGACCGTGACGCGGACGACGCCGTTGGCGCCGGCATTCGGGCTGTCGGCCATCGCTCACTCCAGCGGCGGAAAGCGCAGTACCGTGCCGGCCTTGAGCCGGCGCACGCTGTCGAGTCCGTTCACGCGCGCGACCTGCGGGTAGTAGCCCGCGTGACGGTAGATGCGATAGCAGAGCAGGGGCAGGGTGTCGCCCTCGCGCACGGTCACGAGATGGGTCAGGTCGGGCGAGGACTTGTTGGCCGTGACCGCCGCTTCCTGCGGGCTGACGAAGCCGTCGAAGCCCAGCGACAGCTTGCAGCGCAGCGGCGTGCCGTCGGGCGCGAACAGCGTGTAGTCCACCGAGCGCGAGGTAAGCCGGCCCTTGAATACCGTCGTGCCCCAGACGATCTGCACCCGCGACGGCTCATGGGCATCGCCGTCGTAGTCGTAGACGATCTTGTCGAGCGCCTTGACCATGCCGTCCACGGTCTTGCCGGCGCTGCCCTCGATCACGCCCGTGCCGTCGAACACGAGGTCGAACTTGAGGCTCTCGTTGCCGTAGCCCTTGAACTTCAGCTCGTTGCCGATCGCGCCCTCGGGCATGTCGTTCGTGTAGCTGATGCTGGCCGAGCGCGTGAGCTTGGCGGGATTGATCAGCGCGGAGAACGCATCCGACTCCACCACGGTGACGGAGCCGTCGGTTTCGAGCTTGCAGCGCTGGATCGTGAGCAGCTGTTTGCCGCCCTGGGCGGCGGAGGCATCGGGCATGTCAGCGCTCCTGCCGCTGGTGCTGCGACTCGCGCAGCATGTCGGAAAGCATGCGCTGGCACTTGGCGAGAATCGCCCTTTCGAGTGCCGCCATATCGACGGACGCGCGCAATTCGGCCTGGACATTGCGCGCGTCCGATTGCGCCTTCACTTCGGAAATCACCCTAAGCTGGCGGATTTCGATCGTCATTTCAGCTGCTGCGCTGCGAATACTGGTAGCAGAACTCGATGTTCTCGATCGCCACGCTGCCGTTCTTCGCGTTGAAGGAATCGATGGTCCACTTGACCGGATAGGCACGCACGAAATTCCAGCCGCGCAATACCTGCTGGTCTTCACCGAGCAGGAAAAGCTCGATGGTCTTTGGCTCGATCGTGCCGGCAATGCCGCCGCGCAGGATCGAATCGCACCAGGCGGTCAATTGCGAATCGGCGCGGCTGATGCCGCGCTTGAGGACCAGTCTCGGGTGCTTGAATCCGCCGGGCAGGGTGTGCACGAACTGGTTCTCGCCACCCTCGACCACGGTTTCGACCTGCATTTCCGGCCCGATCCCACTCACTTCCTGGAAGGAATTGTCACCCGGGGGCCAGCCCGGATCGATCCTGACCGAGAAATGAAAGGCCGGGATCGGATAGGCGGGATCGGGCGCGGTGCCTGGTTCGATCGGCATCAGCCGTTGGCGACCGTCAGGCCTTCGTGGGCAATGACGATCGTTTCCACCGCGACTTCATTGCCGGTCGACTTGAGATCGGTACCCTGGATCTTGGTCGGCCAGGCATTCGTCAGTGTCCAGACCATGGTGGCCGCGCCGCTCTCGTCGAGCAGACTGATCGTGATGGGAATGCGCTTGATGACATTCATCTTGATCTGGTTGAACCATTTCCAGTACTCGTTATCCGACTTGAAGACGCCCTTCTTCATCGTGACATCGCTGTACTTCTTGAGGCCGGGCATCTTCACCGGCGAGAACACCGGATTGTCACCGGCGCGGTATTCGATGATCTGGGCTTCCATGTCGAGGCCCGAGACCTCCTGGAACTTCATTACCGTCGAATCCCATTTCACCTGGAAATAGAATTTCGGCAGCGGCCATACCGAAGTGCTTTGTGCGGAACCGTCATCGGCCATGATTCATCTCCACAAGGGTTTCTTGAATTGAACGTCGAATCCGCCGCCCCGCGACACGGGCGCGGCGGAATGTCGCATCAGGACTTCTGCATCTGCTGCTGGAAGGTGATCTCGATGAATTCGGCCGGGCGCGTGATTGCGACCAGCACGGTGATGCGCATGATTCCTTCGAGAATGTCTTCGGGCGTCATGGTTTCGCCCAGACCCACATGCACACTGAATGCATCTTCGGGCGATGCGCCGGCCAGACCGCCGCGCTTCCAGACGCTGGTGAGGAAATTGGTGATCATGCTGCGTACCGTCACCCAGGTATTGGCGACGTTCGGCTCGAATACCAGCGCCTTGGCGGCAAGACGGCAGGATTCCTCCAGCATGATCATCGTGCGGCGCACATTCACGTAGCGCCAATCGAGGCTGTTGCCATCGAGCGTGCGACCACCCCATACCAATACGCCTTCACCGATGAAGGTGCGCAGCGCATTGATCGACTTGCCGTTGATGTCGACATTCAGGTTTTCCTGCTCGGAATGCGAGATCTCGACGGTCGGCGAAATGACGCCATTGAGGCTCACATTGGCCGGTGCCTTCCACACGCCACGCGTCGCATCGATCTTGGTATAGATGCCGGCCATCGCGGCCGAGGGCGGCAGGCAATTGACCTGACGCGCGATGTCGGCAAGCGTCGCGCGATAGATCGGACTCAGATTGCGCAGCGTCTTGTCGACCAGCTTCTTTTCGGTGGCGACATCGGCTTCATCGCCGGCGGGCGGTTGCGCAACCCAGTCACGCGTCATCTTGCCGAGCAGGGTCAGCAATTGGGCCTGGACGGCCTTATGCTTGTCGTCGGTGGCTTCGGCGTCGAGACCGAGTTCGGTCTTGATCAATGCGGCCAGCGCATCCTTGTTGGCGACATTGTCGAAACTGAAATTCTTGTCGTCGAGCAGGCTGGTATTGAGCCAGGGGTAATAGGCGACGCCGAAATCGAGCGAATTTCGGCCGATCGCGGTGCGAAACGCATCGACGCTCGCATGACGCGGATCGCCGTTGCCGCCATTCCAGATATCGAAGATGGCGACGCGATTGCGCAGCTTGCCGCAGTGCTCGAGCACGCCGACTTGCACCTTGGCGCACTGGGCCTCGTCGAGCAGCACCGCGTCGGGCACGAGCACCATCGTGGGCTCCTGCTCCTTTTCGAGCTTGATGATCTCGTTCTCGACGATCTTGCCGCCGTCGATGTCGGTCCCGTAATCGCCGACCGACAGGATGTAGCAGCGCCCGCCGCCATTCATGAAGAAATGGCGGATCGCAAAGTAAAGCAGATAGCGCCCCCCCTCGACACCGGCGAGTTGACGCGTCGCGTAATCGACCTTGCCGAGCGTGAAGGCCGAATCGGTCGAGCCGAGTTCCTCACGCGTCTTGAGCTCGAATTTCACCGCCGGGCCGCTGCCGAAATACTGGTGATATTCGGCCAGCGAGCTGATGGCCCAGGGTTTGCCGGCCAGGCTCTTGCCGCGATCGAGCGCGAATTCGGTGTGGCCGATGAATACCGGGATGGCGGTTGCAACTTCCACCACCGAATTCCCGAAGGCGCTCTTTTCCTGGATATAGACGCCCGGTGTCTTGTAAGCCATTGCAGCTCCCGTCAACGGTTAGCAGTGAACATAAATTTGCGAGACAAGGATCGCGCTGCCATCGCGAACTTCTCGGTGGAAATGGGAAGCATTGGCTGTCGGGAGCCGCTTCACCATGATCTTTTCAAAACCATTGATCGTCTGGCGCAGCTCGAAGGCCTGCGGTGGACGTTCGTTCAATTCAATAGGCCGGTTCGACAGGAAGACTTCGGCGGATTGACCATCATCGAGTCGGGCAGGCGGTTGCCGGCTGAATTCGATGGCGCCATCACGATCGACGATGCGCATTGCCTCGACATTCCAGCTGCCCGTGAGCAGATACATCCAGTGAGTGGCCCGCGGCGCGAAACGGATCAGGCAATCGAGCGGCAGATTGCCGAGATCTTCCGGCAGGATTGGCAAGCTGACGGAAATGACCGGAGGTTCACGCAACGCCGGCATGCCGATGCGTTCGAGCACCAGGCATTGCGATTCATGCAGGCGATAACGACCATCGGTCTCGCGCAATCCGGCTTGGCGGTCGAGCGTCAATCGGGTGTTGCCGGGCAGGCCGCCCAGCGTGTAATTGGCGAAGGCGGGCGCAAAGCCGATTTGCAGATCGATCGTCAATCCGTCGCGGGCATCGGCCGCCATCGCTTCGAGCACCGCCCGCCGGGCATCGGAGTAATGAAGACCGAAGCGCCCGGTCTCGTCACGCGCGATCACATCGAGTGCCGAGATGGCATGACGGCAATCGTCTACCAGACGAATGCGCGCGTCGCCGCAACGGCCGCTGACGTAATAGCCATGCTCGACCGTGAGATTGAGCAGCGGAAGCCAGGCAGGCATGGATCAGCTCCGATGCGGCGCGGCCGCCGTTTCGGTGCCGCCCACGATCGGCAACTGTGCCGAGATCGCGGTGCGGTCGTAGCAGACCATGCGCATTCGATACAGCACCGACGGGTGGTAGCGCCCGCCGAGCACGCCCCAGAGATTGCTCAGATCGTTGTTGCTGAGGCTTTCGATATCGAGAATGAGCTTCTCGATGCGGCCATCCATTTCGGGAGTGTTGCCGCGATCGAATACCGGCTGTGCCTGGAGCAGGCTGATCGCATTTGAAAGCATCTTGAGTGCTTCGCGGTAATGCGTCGCGCCATAGCTGGCCGCCACCATGATGCGCAGATTCAGATGCAGCGGCTCAGGTCGGCGGATATGCCTTTCGCTCGCTGAAGCCAGCGTATAGGCCGCTGGATCCTTCTCGACGTTGACCAGAAATACGGCCAGTCGATTGGCGACATTCACCGCCGGTTGCCCGTCCAGATCGGTGAGCGGTGCCACCACCGCGAATTCCTCGTCGATGAGGAAGCGCCGGCGCATCGCCTGATTCAGGTAAAGGGCAATATGGTCGAGCGCGGCTGCAATCATGGCAAACCCCGACCGGGGTGACGCTTGAGTTTCCGGATGAATTGGCATCGGTCATTGGCCGGATGCGCGTTGTACCTGCATTCCGCAGTCATTGCACATGACTGTGGCGGCGAATCATGTCACCACCATTCACAACTAGGGGGGTTATGTGATCGGGCGAGAGGAATTTATTTTTTCTGGCTGCCCGATCGGACAGTTTCATATGAATGTTTTCGTGACAAAGTTCCTTTTACTGACGTGGATAAATTGTTGGCGTGCAAAAAGTAAACGCCCCCTGCCCGAATTGCGGACAGGGGGCGTTTACTAACTCCGGGTTACTGTGTATCAGCCGGTATTGCGCAAACCCGCTGCAACGCCATTGATCGACAGATGGATGCCGCGCTGCACGCGTGCATCCACCGAGCCGGTTTCCTTCTGCGCGCGATAGCGGCGCAGCAGTTCGATCTGGAGGTGGTTGAGCGGGTCGAGGTAGGGGAAGCGGTACTCGATCGAGCGCGCGAGCGATGGGTTGGACGACAGCCGACCGGCCGTGCCGAGGATGGCGTCGAGCGCCGCGTTGGTGCGCTGCCATTCGGCCTGGATCTCGCCCGACATGCGCTTGGCGAGGCGCTTGTCCTCCACGAGTTCGGTGTAGCGCAGCGCGACCGCGAAATCGCACTTGGCCGCCACCATCTCCATGTTGGCGAGCAGGGTGCGGAAGAAGGGCCATTGCTTGTGCATCTTCTGCAGCAGCGCGAGACGGGCGGGGCGCTCGTCGCCTTCGCCGAGGAAGCTCTCAATCGCCGAGCCGAAGCCGTACCAGCCCGGCAGCGCGACGCGGCATTGGCCCCAGCTGAAGCCCCAGGGAATCGCGCGCAGATCCTCGATGGCGCGCGTCGCCTTGCGCGAGGCCGGGCGCGAGCCGATGTTGAGTTCGGCGATCTCGCGGATCGGCGTGGCGCTGAAGAAGTAGTCGGTGAATCCCTTGGTCTCGTACACCAGCTTGCGGTAGGCGGCCATGCTGCCGGTCGAGATGGCGTCGGCGGCTTCCAGAAAGGCCTTGGGCGCGGGCTTGCTCGGATGGAGCAGGCTGGCTTCGAGCGTCGCCGCGACCAAGGTTTCGAGGTTGCGGCGGCCGATCTCGGGATGCGAGTACTTGGAGGCGATGACCTCGCCCTGCTCGGTCAGGCGGATCTGGCCGTTAACGGTGCCGGGCGGCTGGGCCAGGATGGCGTCATAGCTCGGGCCGCCGCCGCGGCCGACCGTGCCGCCCCGGCCGTGGAACAGCCGCAGCACGATGCCGTGCTGCGCGCGCAGCTGGTCGAAGAGCTTCACCAGCGCGACCTCGGCGCGGTACAGCTCCCAGTTACTCGTGAAGAAGCCGCCGTCCTTGTTGCTGTCGGAGTAGCCCAGCATGATGTCCTGTTCGGGCACGGCGCCGACGCGCGACTTGACGATGAGCCGGTCGATGCCCGGCAGCGCGTAGAAGGCGGCCATGATGGGCGCGGCGTTGCGCAGGTCGCCGATGGTCTCGAACAGCGGCGAGACGATCAGGTCGGCCACCGCGTCGTCGTCGAGCGTGCCGCGCATCAGGCCGACTTCCTTCTGCAGCAGCAGCACTTCGAGCAGGTCCGACACCGTCTCGGTGTGGCTGATGATGTAGTGGCGCAGCGCCTGGCGGCCGTAGGTGGCCAGAATGTCGCGGGCGGCTTCGAGGATGGCGAGTTCGCTTTCCACCAGCTCGCCGTATTGCGCGCCGCGCACGCGCAGGCCGCGCGCGTCGTTCAGCAGTTTGAGCAGCAACGCTTGCTTAGCGGCTTCGTCGAGGCCGGCGTAGTCGGCTTCGAGCTTGGACACTTTCAGCAGCTCGTCGATGACCGCCTCGTGCTTGTCGCTCGACTGGCGCAGGTCGATGGTCGCGAGGTGGAAGCCGAACACCTGCACGGCGCGGATCAGCGGGCGCAGGCGCATGTCGGCCAAGGCATCGCCCTGGTGCGCGACGAGCGAGGCTTCCATCGTGCGCAGGTCGGCGAGGAAGTCCTCGGCGGTGGGGTAGGGCGTGGTGGGCGCGACCACGTAGCGCGCCGGTTCGCCGCCCGACAGCGCCTTGAGCGTCGCCGCGAGCCGCGCGTAGATGCCGACGCAGGCGCGGCGATAGGGCTCGTCCTTGCGGTGCTCGGCGCGGTCGCCCGAGGCGTCGGCGAGGTCGAGCAGTGCCTGCTCGGCCGGCTTGAGGAGCGTGGTGGTCGACAGCTCGGCACCGAGCGCATGCACCTCGCGCAGGTAGTGGCGCAGCGCGGTGTCGCTCTGGCGGCGCAGCGCGAGCCGCAGCGTCGGCGCGAGCACGAAGGGGTTGCCGTCGCGGTCGCCGCCGATCCAGGTGCCCATGCGCAGGAAGTTGCCGATGTCATGGCCGGGCAGGCGCTGCTCCAGCTCGGCGTACACGCGTGGGATCTGTTCGAGGAAGGTGAGGCCGTAGTAACTGAGCGCGTTCTCGATCTCGTCGGCCACCGTGAGCTTGGTGTAGCGCAGCATGCGCGTCTGCCAGAGCTGGGTGACGCGCTGGCGCAGCTGCATCTCGTTGCGCGCGAGGTCGCGCGGCGCGCGCAGGCGGTCGCGCTCGTGCACGAGTTCGGCAATCGCATGCTCGGCGTCGAGGATGGACTTGCGCTGCACCTCGGTCGGGTGGGCAGTGAGCACCGGCGACAGCCAGGCGCGCTGGAGCAGGTCGGCGATGTCGCTGGCGCGCACGCCGGCGTCGGCCAGCTTCTCGAAGCTGTTGTCGAGCGTGCCCGCGCCGTGGGTGCCGTCGATGGCTTCGTTCTCGAGCCGGCGCGCGTTGTTGCGGTCCTCGCAGATGTTGGCCAGGTGCGAGAAGTAGCTGAACGCGCGGATGACCGATACGGCCTGGTCGGTGGCCAGATTGTTGAGCAGACGGGTGAGCTGCTTGCCGGCCTTGTCGTCGTTCTTGAGGCGATAGGCGACGGCGAGCTGGCGGATGCGCTCGACCAGCTCGAAGGCGGCGGCGCCTTCCTGTTCGCGCACTACGTCGCCGAGGATGCGGCCGAGCAGCCGGATGTTGTCGATGAGCTGGGAGTCGTCTGCGGAGGTTCGGCTGCTGGGCTGCCGGTTGCGGGCTGCGGGCATTGCGGTCTCGGTTGTTATCGATATGGAGGCGGCGCTCGGGTGGCGCGCCGGTGCGGGCGGCATGGCGCTGGATGGCGCGGGCGGAGTTTTAGCAAGGACCAATCCAGGTGTGTGGATTTCCTTGCCGGCGTGGCGGTTGAAATGGCTTGCGAGCCGCTTGCGTGGCACTTCCGGACGGCCCGGAACGGGCCACGAGCGGCCTCGTTCGAACTGCCCGCAGACGGCCCGGAGCCCGAAAACCTGCGTGCTAGCATCCCCCGCCCATGATCGATCACTCCCCCGACACCGCCGCCGCGCCCTATGCCGGCTTCACACCCGAGCAGGTGCTCGATGCGCTCGACGCCCTGGGTTTTCTTACCGACGGTCGGTTGCTAGCGCTCAACAGCTACGAGAACCGCGTGTTCCAGGTCGGCATCGAGGACGCGGCGCCAGTAGTGGTCAAGGTGTACCGCCCCGGCCGCTGGACCGATGCGCAGATTGCGGAGGAGCACGCCTTCGTGACCGAGCTGGCCGCGCGCGAGATTCCGGTTGCGGCGCCGCTCCCGCTAGCGCGGGCTGACAGCGCTTGCATCGACCTGGCGGTGGACGCATGCGGCACGCTCGCCACGGTTCGCGGGCATCGCTACGCGGTGTTCCCGCGCTGCGTCGGCCGCGCACCCGAACTCGACCGCAGCGACACGCTCGAATGGATGGGCCGTTTTCTCGGCCGCATCCACGCAGTGGGCGCGATGGCGCGCTTCGCGACGCGGCCCGCCGTCGATCTCGACAGCTACGGCCGCGTTCCGCGCGACTGGCTGCTCGCCCACGCCGATATCCCGACCGGGCTGCGCGACGCCTGGAGCAGCACCGTCGGTCATGCGCTTGACCGCGTCGCCGCCTGCTTCGACCGCGCCGGCGACGTCGCCACGCTGCGCCTGCACGGTGACTGCCACGCCGGCAATGTGCTCTGGAACGATCGCGGCGATCCGCCCGGCCCCTGCTTCGTCGACTTCGACGATGCCCGCAGCGGCCCCGCCGTGCAGGATCTGTGGATGCTGCTGTCGGGCGACCGCGCCTCGATGAGCGCCCAGTTCTGCGACGTGCTCGCCGGCTACGAGGACTTCATGGAGTTCGACCGCCGGGAGCTGCACCTGATCGAGGCGTTGCGCACGTTGCGTCTTATCCATTACTCCGCCTGGCTGGCGCAGCGCTGGAGCGATCCGGCTTTTCCGGCCGCCTTTCCGTGGTTTGGCAGCGAGAAGTACTGGCAGGACCGCATCCTCGAACTGCGCGAACAGATCGCGCTCATGGACGAGGCGCCGCTGGTGGTCTGACGCCGGGCCGCCATGCGCCGCCGGTCATGCGGCCGGCCCGCCACGCTCGCCCGCCGCCCGCCGCTCGCTGGCCTTCATCCGCACAACCGACATCCGCTCGCCATGGCTCTTCGCTCCACCGTCTTCAAGGCCCAGCTCCAGGTCAACGACCTCGACCGCCACTACTACGCCAGCCACGCGCTCACGCTCGCGCGTCATCCGTCCGAGACCGACGAGCGCCTGATGGTGCGGCTGCTCGCCTTCGGCCTGAACGCCGACGAAAGCCTGCTGTTCGGCGCCGGCCTCAGCACCGACGACGAAGCCGATCTCTGGCAGCGTGACTACACCGGTCGCATCACGCTGTGGATCGACGTCGGCCTGCCCGACCCGCGTCTCGTCAAGAAGGCCGCCGCCCGCGCCGACCGGGTGATCGTCTATGCCTACGGGCGCACCGCCGGCCTGTGGTGGGACAAGAGCCGGGGCGAGTTGGAGCGCCTGGGCAATCTGGATGTGTACCGGCTCGACACCGAACTGACGCAGACGCTTGCGCGTCTTGCCGAGCGGGCGATGCAGTTCGACTGCACGGTGCAGGACGGCTCGGTGCTGTTCTCGACCAGCGACGACTCCTACCAGCTCAGCCCCGAGCCGCTGCTGCGACCTGCTGGCTGCTAGGCGGCCACCGTGCCGCGCGCCGTCGTGTCGATCGCGGCGGATCGGTCGATGTGCTGGCGCCGGCGTCGGAAGATGTCACCGTCTCCGGCTTCACCTGACCCAGTGGCAGGAAGGTGATGATCAGCGTCCGATCGCCCGGCGAACAGTTGAGGAAGTAGCCGCCTTCCAGTGCTCGCTGGAAGGCGGCGCTGCCATCCGCCATCTGGCGCGGCCGGTCGCCGAATAGCACCCTGTCGGCCGGCGACAGCAAATGCGTCGTCGTCATGACTTGCCGGTCAGAACCGGATGCCGCCGTACACACCCACCTGATAGCGCGGCGCGACCGCCTTGGCGAAATCGCTGCCGCCGGCATTGGCCGGCAGGCTGTCGCGGGTGAGGGCATAGGCGCCCTCGAAGCGCAGGAAGGGCGACACCACCGGCGTCGGCAGCGACCAGCCGAAGCCCACGCGCGCCCAGGGACGGGTGAAGTCGTGGTCCTCGCTGCCACCGGCGGCGCGATCGAGCGTCACCACCTCTCGGCGCAGTTCGAGGCCGGCATTGAGGTTGACGAGCAGCTTCCAGTCGGCCTGCACGCCGAGCGAGGTGTAGCCGAAGCTCGCGCGGTTCCAGGCGGCCGACGGTGCGCTCGCGATGTCGTCCGACACCTTGTCGTGCCAGCCGCCGGTGATGCCGACCTCGGCCACACCAAGATTCACGAGCGTGTAGGCGCCGCGCAGGCCCACGCCATGCGGCTTGATGAAGCCGACATGGGTGCCGCCGCCATCCTGCGACGGTGTGAACTGCTGGTCCAGCAGCAGGCCGAGTTCATGCGCGCTGGCGGGCAGGGCGGTGGCACCCGCAAGGGCGAGGGAGAGGAGGGCGATGCGTTTCATGGGTGTCCTTGTTCCAGTAGGCGGGCCGTTGACATCGGCCTGGTTCAGACGGAACTGAGCCCGACGATGCTCGAGCGCGCGGTGAGCGGCGCGCTGACGATCGCGATGGGCGCAGTGGCGGTGGCGCTGGCTGCCGCGTCGTTCTGGGCCGCCCGCAGGGCTGCCCAGGCTTCATCGCCAGCGGGCGGAAAGCGGTTGATGAAGCGCAGCGCCGCCGGATAGGGAAACACGCTTTCAATGTGCCCCTTGCCGATGCGGTTCTTCAGTCCTTGCCAGAATTCCGCTGTGAACAGGTCACCGTGGTACGCAAGCAATATGTCGCGCACCTTCGGATTGCCGAGCAGGAAGGGCTTGAACTCCTCGGGAAAGACGTCGTACTTGCCGACCGAGTACCAGACCTCGCCCGACATCTCGTCCTCCTCGTTGCGCGGCGTCGGGATGCGACGGAAGTTCATCGTCGTCATGTACTCGATCTCGTCGTAGTCGTAGAACACGACCCGGCCCTGGCGCGACACGCCGAAGTTCTTGTAGAGCATGTCGCCCGGGAAGATGTTGGCCGCCGCGAGCTCCTTGATCGCATTGCCGAACTCGATCAGCGCGCGCTTCAGCTCCGAGTCGTCGGCCTGCTGCATGTGGATGTTGAGCGGACGCATGTAGCGCTCGATGTAGCAGTGGCGCAGCACGACCGTGTCCTTGCTCAGCTGCACCATCGACGGCGCCAGGTCCATCAGCTCGTCAAGCAATTCCTGCGAGAAGCGTGAGCGCGGGAAGGCGACATCGCTGTATTCGAGCGTGTCGGCCATGCGACCCAGGCGGTCGTGCTGCTTCACGAGCTGGAACTTCTCGCGCACCAGGGCGCGCGTCGTGTCCTTGGTGCTGCCGATCTTGTCCTTGATGACCTTGAACACATACGGGAAGGACGGCAGGCAGAACACCAGCATCACGAGGCCGCGGATGCCGGGCGCGATCTGGAACTCGTCGGTCGAGTGCTGGAGGTGGTCGAGAAAGTCGCGGTAGAACAGCGTCTTGCCGAACTTCTGCAGGCCCACCATCGAGTACAGCTCGGCCTTGGGCTTGTTAGGCATCATCTGGCGCAGGAAGCGCACATAGGCCGCCGGCACGTCCATCGCCACGAAGAAGTAGGACCGCGCGAACGAGAACAGCGTAAGGATGTGGTCGCGGTCCAGCAGCAGCGCATCGATCGTGAGCGAATCGCGCCGCTCGTGGCGGATCGCCAGCGCGAAGGGCTGCTCGCGGAAGCCGTTGATGACCTTGCCGATCAGATAGCAGGCCTTGTTGCGGAAGAACGGCGAGCGCAGCACCTGCACCTGGTGGTTGGGCAGCGGCCGGAAGTTGTCGGGCAGCACCTCGGCCAGCGCGCGCTCGATGCAATCGAGGTCGTAATCGAGGTTGGCGAAGGGCACGGCAAAGTCGATATCCGAGATCATTTCGCGGAACACGCGGCGCAGCCCAGTGAGCGGCGTCTCGTTCTCGTCGCGGAAATCGAGCGGGTAGTAGCTCTTGTACGAAGGCTGATCGGCGTCGAGATACTCGGTCGAGATCGTCGGCCGGACGAAGATGAAATCGTTGTGGTAGTACTCGCGCCGCACCAGCTTGCAGACCACTGAATTGAAGAAGCTCTCGGCGCACTCGGGCTGCATGTGGTCTAGCAGCAGGTCGACGTACTCGAACTTCACGCGCTGCCACACGTCCTCGTCGCCGAGCGTGGCCGAGAACTCGTTCTCGATGCGCTCGACCGTCTCGCTCACGCGCAGGTCGTAGAAGCGGATCCGGTCGCTCGCCGCCTGCTGCACGCCATGCCAGTCGGCGCGCTCGAAGCGATCCTTGGCGAGCGCCGACGTTTCGCGGAACAGCCGGTAGTGCTTGTTGAAGCCCCACAGGATCACTTGCGAGATCGCCTGGGCGAGGCTGCGCGCTTCATTGGCCGAGCGCTTGGCGGTGGTCTGGCTCATCTCCCCCCCTGATCGAGCGTGGGTACAGCAATAAAAAAGGCGCTCCCGGTTGCCCGGAAGCGCCTTCATGTCAGTGCGACGCTGGCTGCAAATTATTGAACCTTGGCGGCGTCGCGCAACTGCTTCTGGTAGGCCGCGAGCTTCTTCTGTTGCAGCGAATCCTGGATCTGCTTCTTGACCTGCTCGAACGGCGGGAACTGCATTGCGCGCGTGTCCTCGAGCTTGATGACGTGGTAGCCGAACTGGGTCTTGACCGGCGTGTCGGTAGTCTGACCCTTGTTCAGCTTGGTGAGCGCCTCGGCGAATTCGGGCACGTAGTTAGTGGCCGGCGCCCAGTCGAGATCGCCGCCGTTGGCTGCCGAACCCGGGTCCTTCGATTGCTTGGCCAGGTCTTCGAACTTCGCGCCGCCCTTGAGCTTGGCGATGATGGCCTTGGCGTCCTCTTCCTTCTCCACGAGGATGTGGCGGGCGTGGTACTCCTGGCCACCACCCATGCGGGCCTTGGCCTGGTCGTACTCGGCCTGCACCTCGGCATCAGTCACGGGATGACCCTTGAGGTAGTCCTGCGCGAGCGCGCTGAACAAGATGCGCTGACGCGCGTTCTCGAGCGCGAGCTTGATGTCCGGACGGTCGGCGATCTTCTGCTTGGTGGCTTCCTGCATGAAGACTTCGCGCATCACAAGGTCTTCACGGATCTGGCTGCGCAACTCCGGCGTGTCGGGCTGGCCCTGCTTCTTCACCTCGGCGACGATTTCATCGACCTTGGCCGACGGAATGGCCTTGCCGTTAACGACGGCAGCGTTCTGCGCAAACGCCGGCGCGCTCAGGGCGACGGTCATGAGCGTCGTGGCGGCGGCCGACGAGCCGACCGTCAGGAGTTGCTTCAACTTCATGTAGGAGTCCTCGGGGATTGGTTGAACACGAGTGCCGATGACGTCGGCCACGCGCTGGCGGCCGGTTCGGCGGTGCTCACTGGGAAATGAGCCTGGGGCTCGTGAAGGGACAAGACTGATGCTTTTGCGATCGGCGGGTGCTGTTGCCTCAGACCTCTGACGGGCCCTTGGCGTCGATGGCCAGCGCGTGGATGCGGGTCTGCATCAGCGGGCCGAGGGCATCATACACAAGGCGATGACGCGCCACGGAACGCTTGCCCTCGAACTCGTCGGCCACGATAGCGACGGTGTAATGGCCACCGGCTCCAGCCGCCTGATGGCCCGCATGCTCGTGCGAATCGTCCTCAATGTGCAGCGAATGCACGGTCAGCTTCGCGCGCAATGCCTGCTCGATGAAATCGGGGGTGTCGGCCTGGGACATGTCAGTTCTCCTCGCGTGGAAGATGGCGACCGAGCCAGACAGCCTGTCCGACCACGAAGGCCAGCATCAGGCCCATCGAGCCGAACATCTTGAAGTTCACCCAGGTCTCGGTCGGGAAGTTGAAGGCGACGAACAGGTTGATGCAGCCCATCGCCACGAAGAAGCCGATCCAGGCCATCAGCAGCCGCAGCCACACCGACTCGGGCAACTCGATTTCGGCGCCCATCATCTTGCGGATGAAGTTGTTGCCGAAGCCGAATTGCGCGACCGCGAGGCCGATGCCCGAGGCCCAGTAGAGGACGGTCGGCTTCCACTTGATGAAGGTGTCGTCGTGGAACCAGAGCGTCGCGCCGCCGAACACCACGACGATGCCGAGGCTGATCCACAGCATCGGCTCGATGCGCTTGCGGCGCAGCAGCAGCCAGATCACCTGCATCAGCGTGCCGACGATGGTGGCGATGGTGGCCCACATGACGGGCGCTTCCTTGGCGCCGATCTCTCCGCCTGAGGCAAGCGCGCCGAACCAGTGCGTGGCGAGCGCGGCGGCGGCATCGGGGCTTATCTCCGCGACTTTGAAGGCAGCAAAGAAAAGCGCGACAGGGAAGAGATCGAACAACAGCTTCATGCGGGTTCCGGCGGGTGGCGATGGCGGCGGATTGTAGTCAGCCGGGCTTTCGGTTCAGGTCGACTCGAAGGCGAGGGAGGCTGAATTGATGCAGTACCGCAAGCCGGTGGGCGGCGGGCCGTCCGGAAAGACGTGGCCGAGGTGGGCGTCGCAGACCTTGCACAGCACCTCGGTGCGGATCATCCCGTGGCTGGTGTCGCGGCGCTCCTCGACCTTGTCCGGGTCGAGCGCGCGGAAATAGCTCGGCCAGCCGCAGCCCGAGTCGAACTTGGTGTCGGACTCGAACAGCGCGGTGCCGCAGCAGACGCAGCGGTAGATGCCGTGCTCGTGGTGATCCCAGTAACGGCCGGTGAAGGCCTGCTCGGTGTAGGCCTTGCGGGTGACGAGGTATTGCATCTCGTCGAGCTGGGCGCGCCATTCCTCGGCGGTCTTCACGACTTTCTTGGGTGCTTCGGACATCGCTTGTCTCCGTGGTGAGCCGGCGTCATGGGCCGGCGATTGTCGGTTCAGCTGGAGCAGCTCACCGCGAGCCCGTTGGCCCAGTCGGGCGGCGGGGCGGCGTAGCGCTCGAACTCGGGCTGCTCGTCGAAGGGATGGCGCAGGCAGCGCAGCACGTCGGCGATCTCGGAGAAATCGCCATCACGCGCCGCGCGGATCGCGCCCTCGGCGATCCAGTTGCGCAGCACGTATTTGGGGTTGACGGCGTTCATCGCGGCGCGGCGGTCGGCGTCGGTGCGCGGCGGGTCGAGCGCGAGGCGGGCGCGCCATTGCGCGAGCCAGCGGTCGCAGGCGTCGCGGTCGATGAACTGGTCGCGCAGCGGCGCGTCGGCGCCGGAACGGTCGGCCTCGGCCACCTCGGCGGGCAGCTGGGCGAGCGCGCGATGGACGGTCGTGAAGTCGGGATGGTTGTCCTGGAGCAGCTGGAACCAGTCGCGGATGAGCCGGTCGTCGCTCTCGTGCGCGGTGGCGAGGCCGAACTTGGCGCGCATGAGCGCGAAGAACGTGTCGTTGTAGCCGGGGCCGAAGCCGTCTTCGATCGCCTTGCGCGCGGCGTCGGCGTCGTCGATGAGGGGGTAGAGCGCGTTGCCGAGGCGGTAGAGGTTCCAGTGCGCGATCTGCGGCTGGGCGCGGTAGGCGTAGCGGCCGTCGCTGTCGGAGTGGTTGCAGATGTGCAGCGCGTCGAAGGCTTCCATGAAGCCGAAGGGGCCGTAGTCGAGCGTGAGGCCGAGGATGGACATGTTGTCGGTGTTCATCACGCCGTGCATGAAGCCGACCGCCTGCCAGTGGGCAACCATCCGGCCGGTGCGCAGTGCCACTTCTTTGAGCAGCGCGGCGTAGGGCTGGGGCTCGCCGCGCAGCTGCGGGTACTGGGTGTCGATGACGAAATCGGCCAGCGTGCGCAGCTGGTCGTGGCGCTTGAGCGCCGCCCAGTGCTCGAAGGAGCCGAAGCGCACGAAGCTCGGCGCGAGCCGGGTCACGACGGCGGCCGTCTCGACCGTCTCGCGCGCCACGGGCTGGGGCGAGCCGGTGATGCACAGCGCCCGCGTGGTCGGGATGCCGAGCGCGGCCATGGCCTCGGAGCAGAGGAATTCGCGGATGGAAGAGCGCAGCACGGCGCGGCCGTCGGCGAAGCGGGAGTAGGGCGTCTGGCCGCCCCCCTTGATCTGCACCTCGAAGTGACCATGCGAGGTTTCGAGCTCGCCGAGCAGATGGGCGCGGCCGTCGCCGAGCTGACCGGCCCAGACGCCGAACTGGTGGCCCGAATACACGGCGGCGAGCGCCTGGGTGCCGCCGAGCGTGCGGTTGCCCGAGAACATCTCGACGATGTCGCGGCGCTCGAATTCGGCTGGGTCGAGGTCGAGCAGACGGCAGGCATCGCGGCTCACGGCGACGAGGTGGGGCGAGGGCAGCGGAACCGGATCGACCTCGGCATAGAAATCACCGGGCAGATGGCGGGCGAAACGGTTCGCGAACTGCATTCCCTTCGGCCAGGCGGCGCCTTTGCCCGGCTCAGAGCTTCGGTCGTTCATGACGGGCTCCTGTTGTGTTGTGGGAGACGGGCCGCGCGCACGGCCCGACCCGCATCAAAACACAATCGAGGTGGGTGCCGTTGTGTCGGGGACTTGCAGTGCGTTGAGCAGCCGGGTCTCGAGTTCGAGCTGGCGCTTGGCATCGGACAGGCCGGTGCCGCTCACGACGAAGCTGTCTTCGACGCGATCGCCGAGCGTCATGATCTTGGCCGAGTGGACGCTGACGCGGAACTCGGCCAGCAGCCGCGCGATCACGTACAGCAGGCCCGAACGGTCGGCCGCCGACATCGTGAGGAAGTAGAACTTCGCGCGCTCGTCAGGCACCAGCTCGATGCGCGGCTCGATCGGGAAGTGGCGGATCTCCCGGCCGATGCGGCCCTTGCTCGGCGGTTGCAGCGGCGCGTGGTTGTCGATGTGCTGGGCCAACTCGGTTTCCACCAGCGAGACGAGCGAGCGGTAGTCGTTGCGCCCCGGCACCGAGCCAGCCTCGGTCACCACGAAGGTGTCGAGCGCATAGCCGTTGCGCGTCGTGTGCACGCGGGCGTCGAGGATGGTGAAGCGCTTGCTGTCGAAATAGCCGCACACGCGCGCGAACAGGTCGGGCTCGTCACGGGTGTAGAGCGCCACCTCCAGCCCGTCGCCGATGTGGGCGAGACGGGCCTTCACCACCGCGCTGTCGGGTGCGACGCGGTAGTGCAGCGAGCGCGTGAGCCAGGCGATGGTCTGTGCGTCATGGCGCAGGAAGAAGCCGACATCGAGCTGGTTCCACAGCGCCTCGTGCGCCTTGTCGGAGAAGGCGTAGAGCCGGAGGATGCGCAGTGCCTCGGCGCGGCGTTCTTCGAGCGCGGAGCGGCGGTCGGGCGCGGGCGCGTCGTTGCAGAGCAGCCGGTCGGTCGCGTGGTAGAGGTTTTCGAGCAGCGTCGCCTTCCAGGCATTCCACACCTTGGGCGAGGTGCCGCGGATGTCGGCCACGGTCAGCAGATAGAGCGCCGCGAGCCGGCGGCGGTCGCCGACCGTTTCGGCAAAGCCGCGGATCACGTCGGGATCGCTCAGGTCGCGCTTCTGGGCGACGTTGCTCATCTGGAGGTGCTGCTCGACGAGAAACACGACCAGATCGGCATCCTCGTCGGGCAGGTCGTGCTGCTTGCAGAAGCGGCGCGCGTCGACCATGCCGAGCTTGGAATGGTCGCCGCCGCGCCCCTTGGCGATGTCGTGGAACAGCGCCGCCACGTACAGCAGCCAGTGGCGCTCGAAGTTGGCAATGAGCCGCGAGCACAGCGGGTACTCGTGGGCATGCTCGGCCATCGTGAAGCGGCGCAGGTTGCGCAGCACGTTCATGATGTGCTGATCCACGGTGTAGGCGTGGAACAGGTCATGCTGCATCTGCCCGATGATCCGGCGGAAGGCCGGCAGGTAGCGGCCGAGCACGCTGGTCTGGTTCATGCGCCTCAGCTCGTGGACGATGCCGCGCGGCGATTGCAGCAGGGCGAGGAAGGTCGCCTTGTTGCGCGGATCGGCGCGGAAGTCCTGATCGATACGGGTGCGCGCATGCCAGAGCGAGCGCAGCAGCCGCGCCGACATGCCCTTGAGTTCGGGCTGGCGCTGCATCACGAGAAAGGCTTCGAGCATCGCGGCCGGATCGCGTTCGAACACGTCGTCGGCGGTGACGTCGAGCAGACCGTTGATTTCCTGGAACCGCTCGTCGATGGGACGCCCGGGCAGCGTGGTGCGCTCGAAGATCCGGTCGCCGATGTTCTGCAGCACGATGGTGTTGAGCTGCACCACGGCCTTCGCGGCCCAGTAGTAGCGCTGCATCAGCACTTCCGACGCGCGGCGCGGGCCTTGCGGTGAGAAGCCCATGTTGGCGGCGAGCTGCTCCTGGAGGTCGAACACGAGACGATCTTCGGTGCGGCCGGCCAGCAGGTGCAGATGCACGCGGATCGTCTTGATGAAGCGCTCGTTGCGTGCGATTGCAGTGGCCTCGGCAGCGGTAATGAGCTGGCGCTCGGCCAGTTCGCGCCAGCTTTCGCCGAGGCCCGCCGCGCGCGCGATCCACAAGATGATCTGCGTGTCGCGCAGGCCGCCCTGGCTTTCCTTGACGTTGGGTTCGAGGCTGTAGGGCGTGTCGTCGTGCTTGATGTGGCGCTGCCGCATCTCGAGCATCTTGGCCTGGTAGAACTGGCGGATGTCGAGCGTCGCGGCAAGCCGTTCGCGCAGCGACGCGAACAGTGCGCGGCTGCCGGCGAGGCGGCGCGCCTCGACCAGCGCGGTCTGGATCGTGATGTCGCGCGCCGCTTCGTCGATGCATTCGTCCAGCGTTCGCACGCTGTGGCCGACGGTCAGGCCCAGATCCCAGCAATTGCCGATGAAGCGCTCGACGCGCTCGTGGCCGACCGGATCGAGCGGCTGGCCGAGCAGCACGAGGATGTCCACGTCGGAACGCGGAAACAGCTCTCCGCGCCCGTAGCCGCCGACGGCGACAAGCACGCAGTCGGCCGGCAGCCGGGCTTCGTCGCGCAGCGCGATGACGGCGGTATCGACGGCCGCGCGCATGCGGTTGACCAACTCCTGCGTGCCGTGGTCGCGGCGGAAGTTTTCAACGGCTGCGGCACGCTCGGCATGCAGCCGCTCGCGCACCGCGCGCAGGACGTCTGCGGGCTTGTTTCCCGGGGTCGAATCGTCAGGCACCGGTCACCGCCGTCTGATGGCCGCGCACCCAGTCGGGCACGGCGGGGGAGGCATCGGAAACGGTGAGCACCTCGTAGCCCGTGGGCGTCACGAGCAGGGTGTGCTCCCACTGGGCGGACAGGCTGTGGTCCTTGGTGACGATGGTCCAGCCATCGGCCAGTTCGCGGATCTCGCGCCGGCCGGCGTTCACCATCGGCTCGATCGTGAAGATCATGCCAGGCTGGAGCTTGTCGAGCGTGCCGGGACGTCCGTAGTGCAGCACCTGGGGTTCTTCGTGGAAGCGCCGGCCGATGCCGTGGCCGCAGAACTCGCGCACGATGCTGTAGCCATGCTTTTCGGCATGCGTCTGGCAGGCATGGCCGATGTCGCCGAGCGTCGCGCCGGGGCGCACGACATCGATACCCTTCCACATGCATTCGTAGGTGATCTCGCACAGCCGCCGCGCCGGCCCCGTCATGTCGCCGACGACGAACATCCGGCTCGTGTCTCCGTGGTAGCCGTCCTTGATGACGGTGATGTCGAGATTGACGATGTCGCCGGCCTTTAGCACCCGTTCGCCGGGAATGCCGTGGCAGACCTGATGGTTGACCGAGGCGCAGATCGACTTCGGGTAGGGTGTGTACCCGGGCGGCGCATAGTTGAGCGGGGCCGGGATCGTGCCTTGCACGCCAACCATGTAGTCGTGGCAAAGACGGTCGAGTTCGCCGGTGGTCACACCGGGCACGACATGCGGCGTGATGAAGTCGAGCACCTCGGCCGCCAATCGGCAGGCCACGCGCATCGCGGCGATGTCCTCGGGTGTCTTAATCTGGATTGCCATGCGGGGTTTTCCTGGCCCTTTGAACGTGGAACACGGCTCGCAACAAACGTCGAGCGAATTCGGTTATGATTATAGGCTTCCTGAAAAACGCTTCCGACCAATCGGCGCAGAGGCGCTTTCGGAATGTAAGCCGCGATACGCAAGCGAAATGCCGAATCAAATGGACATTTCGCCGGCATCTGGCAGCCATTCCGGCGCGATGAATCTGAATCGCGCGCAGGCAATGGCGGGGCCTCCCGGCGTCCGTCAGCCCCGCAGCCGGGTTCCGGCTGCAAATCCACGCGGATCCGTGCCTCCTGCAACGCAGTGGCACTCCGAAGGTGGCGGCTTTGCCGCCCGACTGGTCCGCGTAAGACCCAACCTTCTCGGAGCATTTCCAATGCCGGCAACGATGCGTCAAATGCTGGAAGCGGGTGTCCATTTCGGTCACCAAACCCGCTTCTGGAATCCCAAGATGGCCCCCTTCATCTATGGCCATCGCAACAAGATCCACATCATCAACCTCGAAAAGACGGTTGTTCAGCTGGCCGAGGCGACCAAGTACGCCAAGACCTTGGCTGCCAACCGCGGCACGATCCTTTTCGTCGGCACGAAGCGCCAGTCGCGTGAAATCGTCGCCGCCGAAGCCGCCCGCGCCGGCATGCCCTACGTCGACAGCCGCTGGCTCGGCGGCATGCTCACCAACTTCAAGACGGTCAAGGGTTCGATCAAGCGCCTGAAGGACCTCGAAACGATGGTCGAGGAAGGCGGTCTCGAGCGCCTCAGCAAGAAGGAAGCGCTGACGGTCGAGCGCGAGATCGAGAAGCTGCAGAAGTCGATCGGCGGCATCAAGGACATGGGCGGCGTGCCCGACGCGCTGTTCGTCATCGACGTTGGCTATCACAAGATTGCCGTGACCGAAGCCAACAAGCTCGGCATCCCCGTCATCGCCGTGGTCGATACCAACCACTCGCCCGAAGGCGTCGATTACGTCATCCCGGGCAATGATGATTCGGGCCGCGCCATCGAGATCTACGCGACGAGCATTGCCGACGCGATCGTCGAAGGCCGCACCAGCGCCGTGACCGAAGTCGTCGAAGCGGTTCGCGCCGCCGAAGGCGAGTTCGTCGAGGTCGCGAACTGACCACGGTTCCCAGCTGAACCGGCGAAGGGGCTTGCGAGCCCCTTTTTTGTGAATCGAATCTGAGGAGCACTCAAATGGCTGCAATCACCGCGGGCATGGTCAAGGAACTGCGCGAGAAGACCGACGCGCCGATGATGGAATGCAAGAAGGCGCTGGCTGAAGCCGATGGCGACATGGACAAGGCCGAAGAGCTGCTGCGCGTCAAGCTCGGCAACAAGGCGAGCAAGGCCGCGAGCCGCGTGACCGCCGAAGGCGTCCTGGCCGCGTTCATCTCGGCTGACAAGAAGACCGGCGCCCTGATCGAAGTGAACTGCGAGACCGACTTCGTCGCCAAGAACGACGACTTCCTCGCCTTCTCGAACGAACTCGCTCAGCTCGTCGCCGAACAGGCGCCCGCCAATGTCGAAGCCCTGTCGGCCCTCGATGCCGGTGGCGTGACCGTCGATGCCAAGCGCAGCGCGCTGATCGGCAAGATCGGCGAGAACATGTCGATCCGTCGCTTCGTGCGCTTCGAGACCGCCAACAAGCTGGCCTCGTACCTGCACGGCACCCGCATCGGCGTGCTCGTCGAGTACACCGCGGAAGACGACCAAGTCGGCAAGGACGTCGCGATGCACATCGCCGCCAGCAAGCCGGTCTGCGTGTCGCGCGACCAGGTGCCGGCCGACAAGATCGAAGCCGAGCGCAGCATCTTCTCGCAGCAGGCCGCCGAGTCGGGCAAGCCCGCCGAGATCGTCGCCAAGATGGTCGAAGGCCGCATCAACAAGTTCCTGTCGGAAGTCGCGCTGCTCGGTCAGCCCTTCGTCAAGAACCCCGATGAAACCGTCGAGAAGATGCTCAAGGGCAAGAACGCCTCGGTGGCAGCGTTCGCTCTCTACGTGGTCGGTGAAGGCATCGAGAAGAAGACGGACGATTTCGCGGCCGAAGTCGCGAAGATGGCCGCCGGCGCCCAATAAACCGCTAAATTGCGGGCGTCTTTCGACCCTCCTCCTGAAAAACATGCCGATCAAGCACAAGCGCATTCTTCTCAAGCTCTCCGGTGAAGCCCTCATGGGCGACACCGCCTACGGCATTGACCGCGGCACCCTCCAGGCCATGGTCGCCGACATCGCCGAGATCCACGCCTTGGGTGTGGAAGTCGCGGTGGTGATCGGGGGTGGCAACATCTTCCGCGGGATGGCGCTCGGCGCCGCCGGCATGGATCGCGCCACCGGTGACTACATGGGCATGCTCGCCACGGTGATGAACTCGCTGGCGCTGCAGGATGCGCTGAAGAACGTGGGCATCCCCGCTCGCGCGCAATCGGCATTGAAGATCGAGCAGGTGCTCGAGCCCTACATCCGCCCGAAGGCGCTGCGTTACCTCGAAGAGGGCAAGGTGGTGATCTTCGCGGCGGGTACGGGCAACCCCTTCTTCACCACCGATACCGCCGCCGCGCTGCGCGGCGCCGAGATCGGTGCGGAAATCGTCCTCAAGGCGACCAAGGTTGACGGCATCTACACCGCCGACCCGAAGAAGGATCCGAACGCGACGCGCTACTCGTCGATCAGCTTCGACGAGGCGATCAGCAAGAATCTGGCGGTGATGGACGCGACGGCCTTTGCGCTGTGCCGCGACCAGAAACTGCCGATCCGGGTTTTCAGCATCGTCAAGCCGGGTGCGCTCAAGCGCATCGTTCTGGGCGAGGACGAAGGCACGCTGGTCCACATCTGACCGGCGGCCGAGCACACGGAGTTTGGCTTCATGAGCACTGCCGACATCAAGAAGACGACCGAGCAGAAGATGGCGAAGTCGATCGAGAGCCTCAAGACCGAGTTCTCGAAGGTCCGCACGGGCCGCGCGCACACCGGTCTGCTCGATCACATCCATGTCGATTACTACGGCACGCCGACCCCGCTGTCGGGCGTCGCGAACGTCACGCTGATCGACTCGCGCACCATCGGCGTCCAGCCCTGGGAAAAGAAGATGGTTGCGGTCGTCGAGAAGGCGATTCGCGAATCCGACCTCGGCCTGAATCCCGCGACGATGGGCGACCTCATCCGCGTGCCAATGCCGGCACTGACGGAAGAGCGCCGCAAGGACCTCATCAAGGTCATCCGCGGCGAGGCCGAAGGTTCCAAGGTTGCGATCCGCAACCTGCGTCGTGACGCGAACGAGCAGTTCAAGAAGCTCGTGAAGGACAAGACCATTTCCGAAGACGAAGAGCGCCGCGGCCAGGATGACATCCAGAAGCTGACCGACCGCTTCGTCGCCGAGGTCGACAAGACCCTTGGCGAAAAGGAAAAGGAAATCATGACGGTATGAAGGCCCTGCGCCGTCTGACCGGCAGCCGCAACGCGGCAATTTCCGATGCGTCGGCCGGCGCTCCCGCGAGCGTGGTCCCGCGCCACGTCGCCATCATCATGGACGGGAACGGCCGCTGGGCCACCCGTCGTCTTCTGCCGCGCACCGTCGGCCATCACAAGGGCGTTGATGCGGTCCGCACGACGGTCGAGGCCTGCGTGCAGCGCGGCATCGAATACCTGACGCTGTTCGCCTTCAGTTCCGAGAACTGGCGCCGACCCGAGGAAGAAGTCTCGGTGCTGATGACGCTGTTCGTCTCGGCGCTCGAACGCGAGGTCGGTCGGCTCACACGCACCGGCGTTCGGCTGAAGGTAATCGGGGACGTTTCAGCCTTCAATCCCACGCTCCAGGCCGCGATCCGCGATGCCGAGGCGCGCACCGCCGGCAACGACAAGCTCACGCTCACTGTCGCCGCCAACTACGGTGGTCGCTGGGATGTGGCACAGGCCATGCGGCGGCTGCTTGCCGAGCAGCCTGAATGCATGACTGATCCGGCGCTCATCACGCCAGAGGCCATCGACGCGCGACTGGCCACGGCCGGCATGCCCGAACCCGACCTGTTCATCCGCACCGGTGGCGAGCAGCGCATCTCGAACTTCCTGCTCTGGCAACTCGCCTACACCGAGCTCTATTTCACCGACGACTTCTGGCCCGATTTCGACGCTGCCGCGCTCGATCGGGCGATCGCCTCGTTCAGCGAGCGCGAACGTCGTTTCGGTCGCACGAGCGCCCAGGTCGCGGCTACCGCCACGGCGCAACGCGGCTGAACGGCGGCTTCCCGCATGCTCCGCACTCGCGTCATCACGGCCCTGGTCCTGCTTGCCGTCGTGCTGCCGGTCGCGGCCTCCGGCAGCGTGCTCGCAGTCGCCGCGCTCGCATTGCTCGCAACCGTGGCGGGCGGCTGGGAATGGACCCGCCTGTTCTCACTCTCGCCACTGATCGTGCCCGCTGTACTGCTTGTGGCGGGCGGGATGTTGGTCGCGGGCACGGCAGGCGCCTTGACGTTCGGCCAGCTTGATCCGGCAGTCACCTTCCTGCTCCTGGCCTCAGTCGGCTTCTGGCTGTTGCAGGCGCCGCAGGCCGTGCTCGGCGCGCGTGCGCCGAGCTGGATGGAACAGCGCGGACTCGCGGCCGCGAGCGGCGTGCTGCTGCTGCTGGCCTTTCTGGCCTCGGTAATCGCCCTGTACGAGCGCGGGGTGCTCACACTGCTGTCGGCGATGGTGGTGGTATGGGTGTCCGACATCTCGGCCTATTTCTGCGGCAAGCGCTTCGGGCGCCACAAGCTCGCCCCTGCGGTCAGCCCGGGCAAGACCTGGGAGGGCGCGATCGGCGCGGCAGTGATCGTCACACTGCTCGCGCTCGGCTGGTCGCGCTTCGCCACCGACACTGATCTCCTCACGACGATCGCCGGGCGCGGATCGGCCCTCGCGCTCGCCGGCGTGATGCTGATGCTCGTCGCGCTCGGCATCGTCGGTGACCTGTTCGAATCCCTGCTCAAGCGGCGTGCCGGCATCAAGGACTCCAGCAATCTGCTGCCGGGCCATGGTGGCGTGCTCGACCGCATCGACGCGCTGCTGCCCGTGCTGCCCGTGGCCGAACTGCTGCTGCGCTGGCTGGCCTGAAGGCAAGAATCCATGTCCGTCCAATCCCTCACGCTGCTCGGCGCGACCGGCTCGATCGGCCGCAGCACGCTCGATGTCATCGCGCGTCATCCCGCGCACTATCGCGTGCATGCCCTGACGGCGCACCGCCGTGTCGATGAACTCGCCGCGCTCTGCTTGCAGTTCCGGCCCGACCGCGCGGTTGTCGGCGATGCGGAGAGCGCGGCCCGCCTTGCCGCGCTGCTGCGCGAAGGCCATCCACGCTGTGCCATCGACCATGGTGAAGCCGCGCTGTGCGAAGTTGCCAGCGCGCCCGAGGCCGATGTGGTGATGGCTGCGATCGTCGGTGGGGCAGGGCTGGCACCCGGTCTCGCGGCGGCCCGCGCCGGCAAGCGGATCCTGCTCGCCAACAAGGAAGCGCTGGTCATGGCCGGTCAGCTCATGCTCGACGCAGTGGCCGAGTCCGGTGGCCTGCTGCTACCGGTCGACAGCGAGCACAACGCGATCTTCCAATGTCTGCCGATCGATGCACGCGGACGTGCCGACATCTCGCGCGTACGACGCCTGCTGCTGACCGCCTCCGGCGGCCCGTTCCGCACCGCGACCAGCGAGCGCATGCGCGCCGCGACACCGGAGCAGGCGGTCGCCCATCCCAACTGGAGCATGGGCCGCAAGATTTCGGTCGACTCGGCCACGATGATGAACAAGGGCCTTGAAGTGATCGAGGCACGCTGGCTGTTCGGCGTCGAGCGCGAACGCATCGGCGTGATCGTCCATCCGCAATCGGTCGTGCACAGCATGGTCGAGTACATCGACGGTTCGGTGCTCGCGCAGATGGGCCAGCCCGACATGCGCACGCCGATCGCCTCGGCCCTGGCCTGGCCGACGCGCATCGAGGCCGGCGTCAAGCCGCTCGACCTGTGCGCGATCGGCTCCCTCAGCTTCGAGGCGCCCGACTTTGTCCGCTTTCCCTGCCTGCAGCTCGCGTTCGACGCGCTCGCCGAGGGCGGCTCGGCCTCCATCGTGCTCAACGCGGCCAACGAGATCGCGGTCGATCGCTTCCTGGCCGGCCGGCTCGGCTTCCTCGCGATCGCCGACGCGATCCGGGCGACGCTCGACGCGCTCGCCGGCTCGATCGCGGCGTCGATCGAGGCCATCTTCGAGCTTGACGCGCGCGCGCGCCGCCTCACCGCCGATTTCATCGACCGCGGCGCGGCCTCGGCGGGCTGACACTTGCTTTCAGGAAAGCGGCCGGCAGCGCAAGGCCGGCCCCGGCGCCGCGCCATAATTCCCGACGCCCGCCGTCCGGGCCAACGGAGCTGACCTCTTGCAGACCATCCTCGCCTTCGTCGTCGCCCTCGGGCTGCTGATCCTCATCCACGAGTTGGGCCACTACCTCGTGGCGCGTGCCTGCGGCGTGAAGGTGCTCAAGTTCTCGATCGGCTTCGGCCGCCCGATCCTCGCTCGCCGCTTCGGCCGCGACGACACGCTCTGGGCAATCTCGGTGCTGCCGCTCGGTGGCTACGTCGCTATGCTCGACGAGCGCGAAAGCACCGAGCCGATCCCCGCCGCCGACCTGCCACGCGCTTTCAACCGCCAATCGCCGCTGCGCCGCATCGCCATCGTCGCGGCCGGGCCTGTCGCCAACCTGCTGCTCGCGGCCGTGCTCTACGCCGCGCTCGACATGCATGGCGTACGCGAGCCGCGCGCCATCCTCGGCACGCCGCCGGCGGCCAGTCTCGCGGCCGACGCCGGTCTGCGTGACGGCGATGTGCTCGACGCCGTTGACGGCCAGCCGATCACGAGCTGGGTCGACGCGCGCTGGCAACTTCTGAAGTCGGGCGTCGACCGCAAGCCGGTCCGGCTCGACGTGACCGGCATCGATGGCCAGCGGCGCGAACTCGTGCTGCCGCTCGACCGTCTGCCCGAAGCCGACCCTGACGGCAAGCTCGTCGAGAGTCTCGGCATGGCGCCGCGCAGGCCCCGCGCCCGCATCCTGCGCATCGACGCCGGCAGTGCCGCCGAACGCGCCGGCCTGCGCGAGGGCGACGTGGTCGAGGCCATCGACGGCGTCGATATCGCCGACGCCGGCCCTCTGGTCGAACGCATCCGCGCATCCGCCGACCGCGAGGTGACGCTGTCGGTACGTCGTGATGTCGGCAGCGTCGCCGAGAGCCGGCTTGAACTGGCGGTCACGCCGGTCGCCGCCGCCGGAGCGGACGGCGCGAGCATCGGTCGAATCGGGGTCGCCTTCGATGTCCAGCTCGAATCGGTCGAGGTCAGGCGCGGCCTGTTCAGCGCACTCGGCCACGGTGCAGAGCGCACCTGGGACATGAGTCTCTTTTCGCTCCGCATGATGGGAAAAATGGTGATCGGCGAGGTTTCGCTTCGGAATCTGAGCGGTCCGGTCACGATTGCCGATTTCGCCGGTCAGACCGCCCGAATCGGGCTTGAAGCGTATGTCGCATTTCTTGCGCTCATCAGCGTAAGCCTGGGGGTCCTGAATCTGCTGCCCATCCCGGTCCTTGATGGTGGACACATCCTGTATTATTCGGTCGAATTTCTCCGGGGCAGTCCTTTGCCCCAGCGTGTCATCGAAGTCGGGCAGCGTGCCGGACTCGGCCTTCTCGCCGCGATGATGGCGATAGCGCTCTTCAACGATTTGACGCGGCTTTTCGGCTGATCAATTCCCTCGTGCTTTTTCCTTTCCAGGTGCGTTCCCGTGTTTTGCCGCCGGCAATTGGCCGGCATGCGCGAAACATGAATCGCAAGCCGATTTCGCAATGACAAGATCCAGAATTGCCGCAGCCGTCGCGGCGGCCTGCATGATGCCCGCCGCCTACGCGGTCGATCCCTTCGTGATCAAGGACATCCGCGTCGAGGGCGTGCAGCGCACCGAGCCCGGCACCGTGTTCAGCTATCTGCCTTTCCGCATCGGCGACAGCTATTCCGACGACAAGGGCGCCGCCGCGATCCGTGCGTTGTATGGCGCCGGCTTCTACCGTGACGTGCGCCTCGAGGTAGAAGGAGAAACCCTGGTCGTGACCGTGGAGGAAAGGCCGGCGATCTCGTCGATCAATTTCTCCGGCGCCAAGGAATTCGAGGCCGACAAGCTCAAGCAGGCGCTACGCGACATCGGCATCGCCGAGGCCCGCACCTTCGACCGCGGTCAGCTCGACCGTGCCGAGCAGGAACTCAAGCGACTGTATCTGTCGCGCGGCAAGTACGGGGTGAACATTTCCACCACCGTCACGCCCCAGGAGCGCAATCGTGTCGCGATCAATTTCACGATCGACGAAGGCGAAATCGCGACTATCAAGCAGATTCATATCGTCGGTGCCCAGGCTTTTTCGGAAAGCGATCTGCTCAAGGAAATCCAGCTTACGACGCCGGGCTGGTTCACCTGGTTCAGCAAGCGTGACCAATATTCGAAGCAAAAGCTGACTGCCGATCTCGAAACGCTCAAGTCGTTCTATCTGAATCGCGGCTACCTCGAATTCAATGTCGAATCGACCCAGGTGTCGATCACACCGGACAAGCGCGACATCTACATCACCGTCTCGATCACCGAAGGCCAGAAGTACAAGGTATCGGACGTCAAGCTGGCGGGTGATCTGCTCGACAAGCGCGATGAGCTGGAAAAGGCGCTGCTCATCAAGCCGGGCGAAACCTTCAATGGCCAGGTGCTCAATGACTCGATCAAGAAGATCAACGAGATCATGGGCAATTACGGCTATGCCTTTTCCAATGCCAATGCGTCGCCCGACATCGACCGCGAAAAATCGACCGTTGCATTCACGATCATCGTCGACCCAGGCCGCCGCGTTTACGTCCGCCGCGTGAACATTGCCGGAAATGCGCGTACCCGCGATGAAGTCGTCCGCCGCGAATCGCGCCAGCTCGAGGGCGGCTACTTCGACGGCGAGCGCGTGCGCCAGTCGCGCGACCGGATCGACCGTCTCGGCTTCTTCGAGGAAGTGAAGGTCGATTCGCCAGCCGTGGCTGGAGCGCCCGACTTGCTTGATGTCAATTACACGGTCAAGGAACGCGCGACCGGCACGCTGAATGTGGGCGCGGGTTTCTCCTCTACCGACAAGCTCGTGCTTACGGCGTCGATCTCGCAGAACAACCTGTTCGGCACCGGCAATTCGCTGTCCTTCGAAGTCAATACCAGCAAGGTGAATCGCACCTTCGCGATTTCGCAGACCAATCCGTATTTCACGGTGGACGGCATTTCGCAGGGTTTCGATATCTATACTCGCACCTACAATCCGTCGTCCCTCAATCTTGGGGATTACAAGGTGCGCAGTACAGGCCTTGGCACGCGATTCGGTTTTCCGGTGTCGGATTTCAATACGATCGTGTTCGGCGTCAATGCCGAGAACACCGACATCACCGTTGGTTCGGCGAGTCCGTCGCGCTACAAGCAATATGTAGATCTGTTCGGCAATTCGAGCAGCGGCGCGACCACCTCGATCGCCTGGATCAACGACACCCGGGATTCGGGCCTCGCGCCGACGCGCGGCCGTTATGGCCGCACGTCCTTTGAAGTGACGCTGCCGGTGCTCGATCTGCGTTATTACCGCGCGTCGGCCCAGCAGCAATGGTTCAAGCCGCTGTCCGATTCGTTCACGCTGGCACTCAATGGCCAGGTCGATTATGGCAAGGGTTTCGGCGGCAAGCCCCTGCCGCTGTTCAAGTACTACTACGCGGGCGGCATCGGTACCGTGCGCGGTTTCGAGCCGGGTTCGCTTACCACGCAGCGTGATTCGAACGGTTATTCGCTCGGTGGCGCGAGCCGGATTTTCGGCAATGCCGAATTCCTGTTTCCGCTGCCCGGCACCAAGGACCGGACCGTCCGGCTGTTCACCTTCCTGGACGGCGGCAATACTTTCCCCGAAGGCGAAAGTCCGTCGTTCTCGAATTTGCGCTTCTCGACGGGTTTCGGCATCAGCTGGCTTTCGCCGGTCGGGCCGCTCAAGCTCTCGCTCGGTCGCCCGCTCAATGCGAAACCGGATGACCGCAAGCAATTGTTCCAATTCCAGCTCGGCACGGGCTTCTGACCGGATGTTTCCGAAAGGACGAGCAGTCATGTTCCTGACGCGCACGATTTCCACGCAATTGGCCGGGGTTGCCGCCGGCATCCTGCTTTCATTGCCAGCCGTGGCCAGCGCCGACGAGCCGCTCAAGGTCGGTTTCGTGAGCACCGAGCGCGTGATGCGCGATTCGGCGCCGGCCAAGGCCGCGCAGCAGCGCCTCGAAGCCGATTTCGCCAAGCGCCAGAAGGAGCTGGAAGACATGGCCGCGCGCCTCAAGGCGGCGTCCGACAAGCTCGACAAGGACGCGGCCATCCTCACCGACTCTGACCGCGCGCGCCGCCAGAAGGATCTGGCCGATCAGGACCGCGACTTCCAGCGTCGCCAGCGCGAACTGCGCGAAGACCTGAACCAGCGTCGCAACGAGGAAATCACCGCGCTGCTCGACCGCGCCAACAAGGTGATCAAGCAGATCGCCGAGAGCGAGAAATACGACCTCATCCTTCAGGAGTCGGTCTATTTCAGCCCGCGCATCGACATCACCGACAAGGTGCTCAAGCAGCTCAACCAGCAGGGTGCGAAGTGAAGGCGAATCCGGCATTGCGGTTTGCGCTGGCCGATCTGGTGGCCGCCGTCGGCGGCTCGATCTCCGGCAACGAGAAGGCAGAAATCAGCGGCTTCGCGCCGATCGAGCGTGTGAGCCCGACCGAAGCAGCCTTCGTCGAACAGCCCAAGTTCCTGGCCGCTGCGCGCGAAGCGAAGGCGGCGGTGCTCATCGTCCGCCCGCGCGACGCGGCGCAGATGGAAGGCCATCAGGCCCAGGCGCTCTGGCTGCATGACAACCCCTATCTCGCCTTCGCGCGGGCGTCGCAGGAAATCGAGCGCAAGCGTCATCCGCGCCTGCTCCAGGGCATCCATCCGACGGCGGTGGTGTCGCCCGACGCGATCATCCATCCGAGCGCCAATGTGGGCGCGGGCGCGGTGATCGAGGGCGGGGCGCGCATTGGCGCCGGCTGCGACATCGGCGCGCTGTCCTATGTGGGCGCCGACGTGACGATCGGCGACGACACCCAGCTCGAAGCCCGCGCCACCGTGCATCACGGCTGCGTGATCGGCGCGCGCTGCATCCTGCATTCGGGCTGCGTCATCGGCGCCGACGGCTTCGGCCTCGCGCCCGACCGTGGCGCCTGGATCAAGATTCCGCAGATCGGCCGCGTGGTCATGGGCGACGACGTCGAGATCGGCTGCAACACGACCATCGATCGCGGCGCGCTCGACGACACGATCATCGGCAAGGGCGTGAAGCTCGACAACCTCATCCAGATCGGCCACAACTGCGAGATCGGCGACCACACCGCCGTCGCCGGCTGCGCCGGCATCGCGGGCAGCGTCAAGATCGGCAAGCACTGCATGATCGCGGGCGCCGCGATGATCGGCGGCCACATCGAGATCTGCGACAACGTCTTCATCTCGGGCGCGACCTCGGTGTTCAAGTCGATCACCGAGCCGGGCCGCTACTCCAGCACCGCGCCGCTCCTGCCGCACCGCGAGTGGGAGAAGAACACCGTCATCCAGCGCAACCTGGCTGACCTCCGGGCGCGGCTGCGCGCCCTCGAAAAGCAGGTCGGCACACTCGCCGATCCTTCCTGACCGCGGCGGTGCCTCGCGGTCGGCGCCGGCAGGCCTGACCGCCGGCGCGTCGCGTGGGCCATCCCGCATCGCCCACCCCAGGCCGCCGAGTCGCGGCCCATGCCCGGACTGAACGGACAGCCATGGACATCAACGAGATCCTCAAGCATCTGCCGCATCGCTACCCGATGCTGCTGGTCGACCGCGTGCTCGAGATCGAGCCCGGCAAGCGCATCAAGGCGCTCAAGAACGTGACGATGAACGAGCCCTTCTTCACGGGCCATTTCCCGCATCTGCCGGTGATGCCGGGTGTGCTCATCGTCGAGGCGATGGCGCAGGCGGCGGGCATCCTGTCGTTCAAGACGATGGGCATCCTGCCGAGCGACGACTCGGTTTACCTGTTCGCGGGCATCGACAAGGCGCGCTTTCGCAAGGCCGTGGTACCGGGCGATCAGCTCGTGATGGAGATCGAGACGATTCGTCAGAGCAAGGCGCTCGGCAAGTACCTCGGCAAGGCCTATGTGGACGGTCAGCTCGCCGCCGAGGCCGAGATGCTCTGCACCCTGCGTTCGACCGACGCTGCGGGCAAGGGCGCGGCATGACCAGCCGCATCCACCCGACCGCCGTCATCGAGCCCGGTGCCGAGCTTGGCGCCGAGGTGGACATCGGGCCTTATGCCGTCATCGGCCCGAACGTGAAGATCGGCGACCGCACGCGCATTGCCGCGCATGCGCTCATCACCGGCCACACCACGATCGGCGCCGACAACAAGATCTTTTCGGGCTGCTCGATCGGCGAAGTCCCGCAGGACATGAAGTACCGCGACGAGCCGACGCGCCTCGTCATCGGCGATCGCAACACGATCCGCGAGTGCTGCACCTTCAACATCGGCACCGTGCAGCAGGACGGCGTCACGCTGTTCGGCAGCGACAACTGGGTCATGGCCTACGTGCATGTGGCGCATGACGTCGTGGTCGGCGACCACTGCGTGCTGGCCAACGCGGTCACGCTCGCGGGGCATGTCACGGTCGGCGATCACGTCACGATCGGCGGGCTGTCGGGCGTGCACCAGTTCTGCCGCATCGGCTCGCAGGCGATGGTCGGCGGCATGACCAAGATCGTGCAGGACGTGGCGCCCTTCATCACGGTGGACGGCAATCCGGCCACGGTGCACGGCCTCAACCTGCTCGGCCTGCGTCGGCGTGGTTTCAGCAACGAGGAAATCGGCCATCTCAAGAAAGCGCAGGGCTATGTGTACCGCGACGGCCTGACGCTCGACGAAGCCAAGCTCAAGCTCGCCGAACTCGTGGCCGAGACCGGCAACGTCCACGTCCAGACGCTGCTCGACTTCGTGTCGGTGCAGGGTCGCGGACTCGTGCGTTAAGCGGCATGACGGCGGCAAGGCTGGCCATGTGCGCCGGGGAACCCTCCGGCGACCTGCTCGCGAGCCTGCTGCTGCGCGGCCTGTCGGCGCGCCTGCCGGGCAGCGACGTCTGGGGCGTGGGCGGGCCGAAGATGGTCGCTGCGGGCTTTCGCCAGACCGAGCCGATGGACCCGCTGTCGGTGCACGGCTACTGGGATGCGATCCGCTCGCTGCGCGAGATCTTCGCGGTGCGCGGCCGGCTGCTCGATGCCATCGCGGCCGACCGGCCGGATGCCTTCATCGGCGTGGATGCACCCGACTTCAATTTCGGGGTCGAGGAGCGGCTGCGCCGGCAGGGCGTGAAGACGATCCACTTCGTCAGCCCGTCGATCTGGGCCTGGCGCGGCGGACGCATCGAGCGCATCAGGCGCTCGGTCGATCTGATGCTGTGCATGTTCCCGATGGAGCCGCCGATCTACGAGCGCGCGGGCATTCCCTGCGCCTACGTCGGCCATCCGCTCGGGGACGAGATTCCGCTCCTGCCCGATCCCGCCGCCGCGCGCGCCCGTCTGGGCCTTCCGGCCGACGGCGAACTGCTCGCGGTGCTGCCCGGCAGCCGGCGCGGCGAGGTCGAGCGCATCGGGCCGGACTTCATCGCCGCCGCGCGCTGGCTGCATGCGCGCGAGCCGGGCATCCGCTTCGTCGTGCCGATGGCGAATGCGCGGCTGCGCTCGATGTTCGAGGCGATTCCGGGCGCGACCGGTGAGCTGCCAATCACGATCGTCGACGGCAGGTCGCATGACGTGATCGAAGCCTGCGACGCGGTGCTCGTCGCGAGCGGCACGGCGTCGCTCGAATGCGCGCTCTACAAGAAGCCGATGGTCATCAGTTACCGCGTGGCCTGGCTCACCGCGCTGATCATGCGGCGCATGGGCTATCTGCCCTGGGTGGGCCTGCCCAACATCCTCGAAAACGAATCGCTCGTGCCCGAGCTGCTGCAGGAAGCCGCCACGCCCGAGGCGCTCGGCACAGCGGCGCTCGCCGCGCTGCGCGACGCGAAGCTGCGCGCGCGGCTAGTCGAGCGCTTCACCGGCCTGCACGAGCGGCTGCGCTGCGATACCGGCACGCGTGCCGCCGAGGCGATCGCCACCTGTCTCGGGCGCTGAACCCGCCGCGGCAAGCCAGCCGGAACGCCGCCGTCCCGGCATCAGGCACGCTTGAACGGAACCAGCGAAACCTCATGGCCGCCAGTCGAAGCGCCGACACTCCGAACCCGATCCACGACACCGACCGAAGGGCCGAGCGCCCAGCCTCCCCCCATGTCCCGAACCCCGACCCGCGCCCAGCTCGCAACCTATGTCGCCCCTGATTTCGGCCCCGACGTGCGCTGCCTCTGCGGTGTGGATGAAGCCGGACGGGGCCCGCTGGCCGGCTCGGTGGTCGCGGCGGCGGTCGTGCTCGATGCCGCCCGCCCGATCCCCGGCCTGGCCGATTCCAAGGCCATGAGCGAAAAGCGCCGCGAGGCGCTCGCGCCCGTCATCCGCGAGCGTGCGCTTGCCTGGTGCGTGGCCGAGGCGACGGTCGAGGAGATCGACCGGCTCAACATCCTCCAGGCCACCTTCCTGGCGATGCGGCGCGCGGTCGCGGGCCTGGTCCTCGACGGCTCGCCGCTCGTGCCCGACCTCGTCGCCATTGACGGCAATCAGGACCCGCGCGTCGGCCTGCGCACCGCGCTCGTGGTGAAGGGCGACGCGCTCGTGCCGTCGATCTCGGCGGCGTCCATCCTCGCCAAGACCGCGCGCGACGCCCAGCTGCGCGAACTCGCAAAGCTGCATCCCGAATACGGCTTCGAGCGCCACAAGGGCTATGGCACGGTCGAGCACATGGCGGCGATCCGCCGGCACGGCGTGCTGCCGGCGCACCGCCGCTCCTTCGCGCCGATCGCCCAGCAGGCGCTGCTGCTCGCCACCGGAGCCGACGCCGCATGAAGACGATCACCTCGCGCGAGAACCCCGGCTTCAGGCAGCTGCGCACCGTCGCCGCCGGCAAGGAGCGCGGCCGCGCGCTGCTCGATGGCATCCATCTGTGCGAGGCCTGGGCCGAGCGCGGCTGGCCGGTGCTGGCCTGCGCCTTCGCGGAGGACGCTGCCGGTCATGCCGAGATCGCGCCGCTCATCGCCGCCGCCGACCGGCTCGGCGCCGATCTGCTCGCGCTCGGGCGGCCGCTCATGGCCCAGGTATCGCAGCTCGACTCGGCCGCGCCCATCGTCTGGGTGGTGGCGCCGCCGACGGCCGATCTGGCCCGGCTCGCGGGCCGCGACGCGATCGCGCTCGACGGCGTGCAGGACCCAGGCAATGTCGGGACCATGCTGCGCACGGCGGCGGCGGCCGGCGTGAAGGTGGCGATCGCCGGGCCGGGCACGGCCGGCTTCTGGTCGCCCAAGGTGCTGCGCGCCGGCATGGGCGCGCAGATGCTGCTCGATTGCGTGGAGGTGCCCGACCTGGGCGCGGCGCTCGACACGCTGGGCGTGCCGGTGATCGGCACCGTCGTGCGCGGCGCCAGCAATCTCTACGGCTTCGATCTGCGCGGGCCGCGCGCCTGGGTGTTCGGCAACGAGGGCAGGGGACTGTCGGCCGCGATCGACGACCGGCTGGACGAGCGCTGCACCATCCCGCACAGCGGCGCGATCGAATCGCTCAACGTCGGCGCGGCGGCGGCCGTCTGCCTGTTCGAGATGCAGCGCCAGCGCATGGCGGGCTGAACGGGGTGCGGCTCAGTGCCCGCGCGCGCCCGACGGCGCGCTCAGGCGCCGGCCCAGGCTCATCTGCTCGCGCAGCATGCCGGCAAAGGTCTCGGCCGGCACCGCCGGGCTGAACAGATAGCCCTGATAGGCATCGCAGCCGCACTCGCGCAGGAAGGCGAGCTGGGCGCGGTTCTCGACGCCCTCGGCAATCACGTGCAGTCCGATGCCGCGCCCGAGGCTGATGACGGCGCGCGTGATGGCCGCGTCGCCGGTGTCGTGCAGCAGGTCGCGCACGAAGCTCTGGTCGACCTTGAGCGCGTCCACCTCCAGCTGTTGCAGGTGCGACAGGCTGGAGAAGCCGGTGCCGAAGTCGTCGATGGCGATGCGCATGCCGAGCCGCTTGAGCGCCGCGATCACCTTCTTGGTGAGCGCCACGTCGTAGAGCATCGAGGTCTCGGTCACCTCGACTTCGAGCCAGTGCGGATCGGCCCCGGTCTCGACGAGGATGGTCGAGATGCGGTCGATCAGGTCGCGCATCAGCAGCTGCCGCGCCGAGAAGTTGACCGAGATGTTGCCGAAGTCGATGCCCGCGCGCTGCCATTCGCGCAGCTGCTCGCAGGCGCGGCGGAACACCCAGATGCCGAGATCGAAGATGAGCCCGGTTTCCTCCGCCACGCGGATGAACTTCTTGGGCGGCACCTCGCCCAGCTCGGGATGGGTCCAGCGCAGCAGCGCCTCGGCGCCCTCGATATAGCCGTCGGCCACGTTGACGCGCGGCTGGTAATGCAGGCGCAGCTGGTTGGTCGCCATCGCCACGCGCAGCGAGAACTCGATGAGCGACTGCTCCTCATGCTCGCGCGCGAGGTCCTCGCTGTAGAACTCGAAGCGGCCCTTGCCGCGTTCCTTGGCGTGATACATCGCCACGTCGGCGTTCTTGAGCAGCTGGTTGGCGTCCTGGCCGTGCTCCGGAAACACCGCGATGCCGACGCTGCCCGCCACCGTGAGCATGTGGCCCTCGACCGGAATCGGCTGGTTGAGCGCCGCGAGCACCTTGTTGGCGATGTGCTGCGCGGCCGGCCTCACCTTGGGGTGCTCGATCACCACCATGAACTCGTCGCCGCCCATGCGCGACACCGTGTCGCTCTTGCGCACGCAGCTCTTGAGGATGCGCGCGACCGCCAGCAGCAACTGGTCGCCGACGCGATGGCCGAGCGTGTCGTTGACGTTCTTGAAATGGTCGAGGTCGATGAACAGCGCCGCCACGCCGTGGCCGGTGCGGCGCGCGCGGTCGAGCGCCTGGGCCAGCTCGAATTGCAGGCTGGAGCGGTTGGGCAGGCCGGTGAGCGAATCGAAGGCGGCGAGCTGCTGGAGCCGCGCCTCGGCCTCGACGCGCTGGTTCACGTCCTGCACGAGCGCGAAGATCGACGTGACCGCGCCGGTCTCGTCGGCCAGCGCCGAGATGTACCACTCGCACCAGATGCGGCTGCCGTCGGCGCGGGTCACGCGCTGAAGCGCCGATACCCGCTGTTGCAGGCCCGACAGCACGAGCGCGAACGACCGCGTAATGGCGTCCACCTCGCCCAGACCGACCATCTCCAGGTCCCAGACGCTGCGGCCCTGCACCAGCTCGCGGTTCCAGCCGAACAGCCGCTCGGCGCGCTCGGTCCAGCGCGTGATGGCGAGATCGGCATTGAGTTCGAGCGCAGCGAGCGGTGAGTTGTCGAGATGGGAGGAGAGCAGGGAGTTGGCGCGGCGCAGTTCCTCCTGGCTCAGTTGCAGCTCGCGTTGCTGGCCCTTCAGGTCATCCACATCGAACAGCACGATGTACACGCCGCTCACCGCACCATCGAGGCCGCGCTGCGGCACGAAGCGCAGCCGCCACCAACGCCGGCTGCCGTCGCTCAGCGGCAGCTCGCGCTCGGTGCTGACCTCGAAGCCCTCGCGGGCGCGGGCCAGCATCGGCGCGACGATGGTGAGGACTTCGGCGGGCAGGAGTTCGTCGGCCGGCTTGCCGATGTCGGCATCGCAACGACCCTGGCCGAGCAGCTCGCACAGGCTGGCGTTGGCGAAGCGCAGCCGACTGTCGGTGTCGAACAGCGCGATCGGCGTGCCGATCGAGTTCATCGCGCGTTGCAGCTCGGCGACGGAGGCGTCATAGGCGGCGCGCGCCTGCCGCGTCTCGTGAACGTCGCGGAAGATCAAGTACGAGCCGCGCGGACGCGCGCCGAAGCCGAGCGCGCCGCCGTGGTCGAAATCGGGCAGCCAGCGCACCTCGACCCAGCGCGGGGCGGCTTCGCTGCCGGGCAGGGTGAAGATGGGCAGCAGGCGTTCGTCGACATAGCTGAGCCCGCGCTGGAGCCGGGCGAGAGCGGCGTCGAGATCGGCACCCATCGGCTCGCCGAGCAGGTCGGCGATCGGCCGGCCCATCGTGCTGGCGGCGTCGCGGCCGAAGGCGTTGCTGAAGGCACGGTTGGCGACGCCGATGCGATGCTGGTCGTCGAGCCAGGCTATGGCGAGCGGCACGTTGTCGATGAACTGGCGCACCCGCAGTTCGCGGCTTTCGATCTCGCTGCGCGCGAGGCGCTCGCCATGCACGTCGAGCGCGATGCCGTGCACGCCGGCCACCTCGTCGCCCGCCAAGTCGGGCATGAGCGTGATGCGCATCCAGCGCGGCTCGGAGCCGGCCTGCGGCACCAGATGCTCGAACGCGACCGCATGCCCCGTGAAGGCCTGGTCGATGCGCCCGGCGATCTCGCCTCCGACCGGCCCGGCGAACAGCAGCTGACCCTGACGGTTGCCCGAGACCACGCGCCGTTCGCGGTCGAGATAGGCGACCGCGAGCGGCAGCGCGTCGAGCTGCGCATGGACGCCGCCCGCGACCGGCGCCGCGAGATCGGCGGCCACCGGCGCGCCGAGGTCGGCGGCGGAACGGGTGTCGGCGTCGCCGCCGGCCGGAAGTATTTCGGGGCCGAGCAGGATGCAGCCGCAGACGAGGCCATCGGCGTCGCGTTCGATGCGCAGCGAGAAGCCGGCCTGGCTGGCGCGCTCGCGGTGGCTGCCACCGCTCGCCATCGCGCGGGCCAGCGGCGCAAGCGTGGCGGCCGGCGAGCCGGCGAGCGCTTCGTCGATCGGCAGCCCAGCGAGGGCGCCGCGCGCCAGGCCGGTGTAGGCGGCAAAGGCGTCGTTGGCGAAGCGCAGCCGTCCGGCCGAGTCCAGACAGGCGATCGGGCGGTCGATCCAGTCGAGCACGGCCTGGACAAACGGCGCCTGGGCCGGGCTCACCTCATGCGGCGCGCGTCGGTCGGACAGCATTGTCTGGGTGGGACTGAGCGGAACGAGCTTGGGCGACGACATGGATCGAGTAGTTCGTCCTAGAGGTGAGTCGGAGGACTTTAGCGGCTGCAGCGTGGAGCGAACAATTCGTCGCATCGGCTTGGCCCGCCGCAGCGACCGCCGGACAGAAACGGGGCGTCAGGCGGTCGTCAGCAGGGCGCGAGCGGCGCCCAGACCGCTGCGCACCGCAGCTTCCAGGGTGGCCGGATAGTCGGGATCAGAGTGATCGCCCGCAATGAACAGCTTGGGCATTCCGCTGCTGCGCGGCGTGCGTGCAACGCCCGGCACGCAGCGGAAGGTGGCGCGCTTCTCGGTGATGACGACGGCATCGGCGAGGTCGAAGCGCGCCGCGTCGATGCCGAGGGCGCGCGCGAGCTGGCGTGCGGCACCGGCCGCGATGCGCCCGCGGTCGAGCGCGAGCAGGTCGCGCGCGCCGCTGGCGACGACGGCGAGGCGGCCGTCGGGCAGACCGAGCGCGCGCCGGTCGAAGGCGAACTGGCCGAAGCCGTCGCTGGCCGGGTCTTCGGTCAGGGCGATCATCGGCGCGGGCAGGGTGATGCTGTCGGCGCGCAGATAGATCGTGGCGATCGGTTCGTGCTCGAACGCGTCGAGCGCGGCGAGCGCGGGCGCGAAGGCCGGACTGCCGATCGCGCGCAGCAGCGCGGCGGTTGTGGCGGCCGGCGTGGCGACGATGACGGCGTCGAAGGCTTCGTCGGCATGGCGGGGCGAATCGCAATGCCAGCCCGCGCCGCCCGCAATCGGCCGCAAGGCCGTGAGCCGCGCGCCGAGCCTGACCTCGCCGTCGAGCGCGCGTACTCGCGCGAGCGCGGCGTCGGGCAGCAGGGCGCCAAGATCGGCGGCGGGCAGCAGCAGATCGCTGCCGGCGCGGCCCGCGCCGAGCGAATCGCGCAGCACGCGCGCGAACACGGCGGCGCTGGCCTCGTCGGCGCGGGTGTTGAGCGCGGCCACGCACAGCGGTTCGAGCATCAACTCGCGCAGTGCGGCAGGAGCACCGGCGATCCAGTCGGCGACGGTCATGCCGGGCGGTGCCGAGAAGCCGCGCAGCCGGCAGCCCACCATCCAGCGCAGCGCGCCGAGCTTGTCGGCCGGTGTCAGGCCGCGCGCCGCGAGCAGGCCGACCAGCACGTGAAAGGGCGCCGGCAGCCGCGGCAGCGCGAGCGAGAAGCGCCCGGGCAGATCGAGCCGCAGAGGCAGACGGCGCAGTGCCGTGCCGGGTACGCCCACGCGCGCCATGAGCGCGAGCGTCTCGCGATAGGCGCCGATGAGGATGTGCTGGCCGTTGTCGAGCACCTCGCCCTGGTGCGTGATGCGCCGGGCGCGGCCACCGGCCTCGCGCGCCGCTTCGATGACGGTCACCTGCCAGCCGGCCTCGGCCAGTTCGACCGCCGCCGCGCAGCCGGCCCAGCCCGCTCCGATGACGGCGACCCGGCGACCCGCGCCCGTGGTGCCTCCACCGGACAGTGCGGGGCGGAGCGCGCTCATGCCGCTCGGCCCGTCACTGCAGCGGCGCGCATGACGCTCAGGCCTTCCAGCCGAACACCCAGGTGCGCCACGCGATCCACAGCTTGCGCAGCGGCGTGAGCGAGACGCGATGCGACAGCACCGGGAAGTTGTCGGCCTCGATCTCGTCGAGCAGGGTGCGGTAGATCGCGCCCATGATCAGGCCGGCGCGCTGGGCGCGGCGGTCTTCGGCGGGCAGGGCGGCGAGCGCTTCTGCATAGACGGCGCGCGCGCGGTCGGCCTGGAACTTCATGAGCGCGATGAACTCGGGCGAGCTTTCGCGCTTCAGGATCTGCGCTGCCTTCACGTTGAAGCGCTGCAAATCCTCGATCGGCAGGTAGATGCGCCCGCGCCGGGCGTCGTCGCCGACGTCGCGGATGATGTTGGTGAGCTGGAAGGCGAGGCCGAACTTCTCGGCGTAGGTGCTGGTCTCGGGCCGGGTCTGGCCGAAGATGCCCGCCGATACCAGGCCAACCACGCCGGCCACCAGATGGCAGTAGTGCTTCAGGCCCTTGTAGTCGAGGTAGCGCGTCTGCTCCAGGTCCATCTGCATGCCGTCGATGACGAGGCCGAGGCGCTCGGGCGTGATCGCGCCCTCGTCGCGGAAGGGCAGCATCGCGCGCGTGACCGGATGCTCGGGCGTGCCGGCGGCGAAGCGCTGGACTTCGGTGCGCCACCAGTCGAGCTTGGTGCGGGCGATGGCGGGTTCGATCGCATCGTCCACCGCGTCGTCCACCTCGCGGCAGAAGGCATAGAAGGCGGTGATCGCGCGGCGCTTCGGCGGCGGCAGGAACAGGAAGCTGTAATAGAAGCTCGATCCGCTGCGCGCGGCCTTGTCCTGGCAGTACTCGTCGGGCGTCATCGGGCGGGGAAGAGAGTGCGGTAGCGCAGGGCGCGGGTGAGAAGGCGGAACCAGTCGGCGCGGCCGAGCGTGGGGCGGGCGCGGAACACATCGCAGCCGGCGGCCTCGATCGCGTCGAGGATGGCGAGCCCGCCCAGAACCACGAAGCGAAGCTCAATGCCGATGCGCCCGGGCAGGTCGGCCGCCAGCGGGGCGCCGGATTCTAGCAGCGCCCGGGTGCGCGAAACCTCGTGTCGCATGAGGCTGCGGAATGCGTCATCGCAGCGGCCCTCGCCAATCTGCGCGGGCGTCACGCCAAAGCGGGCCATGTCGTCGGCGGGCAGGTAGATGCGGGCTTCGCCGCCGTTCTTGCGCCAGTCGATCGCCACGTCCTGCCAGAAGTTGGCGAGTTGCAGCCCGGTGCAGATGGCGTCCGACCGCTCCAAATTGCGCGGCGTGACTGCGCCGTACAGATGCAGCATGAGCCGGCCGACCGGATCGGCGCTGCGCCGGCAGTAGTCGCGCACCGACGCGAAGTCGGCGTAGCGCGTCGTGACCACGTCCTGCGAGAAGGCGGAGAGCAGGTCGCGGAAGAGCCGGATCGGCAGGCCGTATTGCGCGATCGGGCCGGCGAGGTCGGCCGCGAGGCGGCTGGCGGGTGCGCGGCCGGCGGCCAGTGCGTCGAGGTCGGCAGTCATCGCGGCGAGAGCGGCGAGCCGCTCGGGGATGGTGGCGTCGCCTTCGTCGGCGAGGTCGTCGGCATGGCGCGCCCAGCGGTAGATGGCTTCGACCGCCGGGCGTAGACGGGCCGGCAGCAGGAAGGACGCGACAGGGAAATTCTCGTAATGATCGACCGGCATTGAAGGATCGTTCAGTGCGGGCGAAATGCCCGGAAATCGGCGAAAGGCTGCGTGTTATAACCGGCCGCCCTCAATAAACAACGCGCCGGCCGGCCACCGCGTCGCTGCCTGGCGACTCCATCAGGTGCGCTGATGAAAGCCGTCCTCTCTCCGTTTTGCCGGCCGCTTCTGGCCGTCATCATCGCCGTGTCGTTCGCGGCTTGCAGCAAGCCGCCGGCCGCCGAGCCGCCTCTGCGTGCGGTACGAACCGTGGTCGTCCAGGCCGGCGTGTTCGGCGCCCAGCTCGAATTTCCCGGCGAGGTGAAGGCGCGGGCCGAATCGCGGCTCGGCTTTCGCGTCGGCGGCAAGATCGTCGAGCGGCTGGTCGATTTCGGCGCGAGCGTCAGACCCGGCCAGGTGATCGCGCGGCTCGATCCGCGTGATCTGGCCGATGCCGAGGCCGCCGGCAAGTCGGCGCTGGCCGCCGCCGCAGCCGACTACAAGCTGGCCGAAGCCGACTACCGCCGCTCGGTCGATCTGCAGAAGCAGAACTTCGTCTCGCAGGCCGAGGTCGATCGCCGCCGCAGCACACTCGACGCGGCACGAGCCCAGCAGGAGCGGGCGCAGGCGCAATTGCGCTCGCTCGGCTCGCAGACCTCCTACGCTGTGCTCACCGCGGACGCAGCCGGCGTCGTGACCGCCATCGAGGCCGAGGCCGGCCAGGTCGTGGCCGCCGGCCAGACCGTGGTGCGCGTCGCCCGCGCCGACGACAAGGAAGTGTGGATCGCCGTACCGGAAGACCGTCTCGACGCGATCCGCGCGCTCGGCAAGGCCGAGGTGCGGCTGTGGTCGCAGCAGGGCGAAGCGCTGACCGGCCGCGTGCGCGACATCGCCGCCGCCGCCGATCCGGCCACGCGCACCTACACCGTGCGCATGAAGCTCGACAACCCGCCCGCCGACGTGCGCCTGGGCATGACGGCGACCGTGCGCTTCGACATGCAGCGCCCCGGCCAGATGGTGAAGCTGCCGCTGTCGGCGCTGCTCGACACCAACGGCCAGACCTCGGTCTGGGTGTTCGACGAGGCCAGCTCCACGGTCAAGCCGCAGCCGGTGCAGCTCGGCGGCTCCGAAGGAGGCGAGGCGCTGGTCGGCGGACTCGCGCCGGGCCAACGTGTGGTGACGGCCGGCGTGCATGTGCTCCAGGCCGGGCAGAAGGTGAAGCTGATGGACGCGCCCGCCACCGCTCCGCAGGCGCCGGCCGAGCCGGCCAGGACGTCCGACACCGGCCTGCCCGCCACGGGAGCCCGCTCGTGAGCGCCGGCCCCGACAAGCGGCCCGGCGGCGGCTTCAACCTCTCGCGCTGGGCGCTCGAACACCAGTCGATCACCGCCTATCTCATCGTCGTGCTCGCGCTTGCGGGCCTGATGAGCTTCTTCAAGCTCGGGCAGGACGAGGATCCGCCCTTCACCTTCCGTTCGATGGTCGTCAGCGCCAACTGGTCGGGCGCCAGCGCGCGCGAGATGAGCGAACAGGTGACCGACAAGCTGGAGGAGAAGCTCCAGGAGACGCCCTACATCGACAAGATCGTCAGCTACGCCCGTCCGGGCGAGACGATCATCATCGTCAACCTCAAGGAGGAGACGCCGCCGAAGGAGGTGCCGGAGATCTGGTACCAGGTGCGCAAGAAGATCTCCGACATGCGCTACAAGCTGCCGGCCGGCATCCAGGGACCGAACTTCAACGATGAATTTGGCGATGTGTTCGGCACGATCTACGCGCTTTCGGCCGACGGCTTCACGCACGAGGAGCTGCGTCGTCAGGCCGACGCGCTGCGCCAGGAAATGCTGCGCGTGCCCGACGTGGCCAAGGTCGAGCTGTTCGGCGTGCAGGACCAGAAGGTGTTCGTCGAGGTGTCGCACCGGCGCTTCGTGCAGTACGGGCTGAGCGCGCAGGACGTGGTGGCGCAGATCGCGGCGCAGAACGCGGTCGAGCCGGCGGGCGCGGTCGTCACGCCCACCGACGATGTGCAGGTGCGCGTGAGCGGCGCCTTTGCCTCCGAGGACGCGATCCGCGAACTGCGGCTGCGCGCCAACGGCAACACCGTGCGGCTCGGCGACATCGCCACCGTCTCGCGCGGCTATGTCGATCCGCCCACGCAGTCGATGCGCGTGAACGGCAAGCAGGTGATCGGCCTCGGCATCTCGATGCGCAAGGGCGGCGACATCGTCCAGCTCGGCAAGTCGCTCGCGGCGCTGGAGCAGCGGGTGACGGCGGCGTTGCCGGTCGGCATCGAACTCGTTCAGGTGCAGGATCAGCCGACGGTGGTGATCGGCTCGGTGGACGAGTTCGAGCACACGCTGGTCGAGGCGGTGGTAATCGTGCTGGTGGTGAGCTTCCTCGCGCTCGGCCTGCACACGAAGCCGCTGCGCGTGGACGTGTGGCCCGGTCTGGTGGTGGCGCTGACGATCCCGATCGTGCTGGCCGTGACCTTCCTGTTCATGGGCATCTTCGGCATCGGGCTGCACAAGATCTCGCTCGGCGCGCTGATCATCGCCCTCGGCCTGCTGGTGGACGACGCGATCATCGCGGTCGAGATGATGGTGCGGAAGCTCGAGGAGGGTTACTCGCGCATGGAGGCAGCGACCTTCGTCTGGAGCCATACCGCGATGCCGATGCTCACCGGCACGCTGGTCACGGCGGCGGGCTTCCTGCCGGTCGGGCTGGCCGAGTCGATGGCGGGCGAATACACCTTCTCGATCTTTGCCGTGACCGGGCTCGCGCTCGTGATCTCGTGGTTCGCTGCGGTCATCTCGACGCCCTGGCTGGGCTACCACCTGCTGCGCACCCGCAGCCATGTCGGCTCGGGCGAGCATCACGAACTGTTCGACACGCCGTTCTACCGGCGCTTCCGCGCGCTGGTGGACTGGTGCGTGAACCGGCGCTGGATCGTGATCGCGGCGACCGTGGCCTCGCTGGTGACAGGGGGCGTCGGCTTCGGCTTCATCGAGCAGCAGTTCTTTCCGGACTCGACGCGGCGCGAGCTGATGGTCGATCTCTACCTGCCCGAAGGCGCGAGCTATCAGCAGACCGAGCAGGTCGCGCGCGACTTCGAGGCCTGGGCGCTCAAGCAGGAAGGCGTGGAGAGCGTGACGAGCTTCGTCGGCGTCGGCGCGCCGCGCTTCTATCTGCCGCTCGACCAGATCCTACCGCAGAAGCAGGTGGCCGAGATCATCGTGCTGCCGACCGACCTCAAGGCCCGCGCCCGCCTGCGCGACCTCGCGACCCGTTTCGTGACCGAGCAGCTGCCCGAAGTGCGCGGCCGCGTGCGCTATCTGCCGAGCGGCCCGCCCGTGCCCTATCCGGTGCAGTTCCGCATCGAAGGCCCTGACCCCGACCGCGTGCGCGCCATCGCCGAGCAGGTGAAGGACGTCATGCGCGGCAACCCGGACACGCTCGGCATCAACGACAACTGGAACGAGTCGATCAAGACCCTGCGCGTCGAGGTCGACCAGGACAAGGCGCGCGCCGCCGGCGTCACTTCCACCGACGTGGCCCGCGCGGCCAACACCGCGCTCAGCGGCGTGACGGTCGGCCAGCTGCGCGACCGCAACCGCCTGATCGACATCGTCGTCCGCTCGCCGAAGGAAGAGCGCGAGGCGATCGCCGCGATGGCCGAAGTGAACATCGCCACGCCCAACGGGCCGGTGCCGATCAGCCAGCTCGCGCGCATCGGCTTCGCGTGGGAGCCGGGCGTGCTGTTCCGCCAGAACCGCGACTGGGCCATCACCGCGCAATGCGACGTGCGCGACGGCATCCAGGGCAACACGGTGGCGCTCGCGCTCGACCCGCAGATGGATGCGCTGCGCGCCTCGCTGCCGCTCGGCTATCGCATCGTGATCGCCGGCGCGCTGGAGCAGAGCGATGTGGCGGGCAAGTCGATCGCGGCCAAGCTGCCGCTGGCGGTGTTCGTGATCTTCACGCTGCTGATGGCGCAGCTGCACAGCTTCTCGCGCGCGGTGATGATCTTCCTGACCGGGCCGCTCGGCTTTATTGGCGCGGCGGCGTCGCTGCTGCTGCTGCGGGCGCCGTTCGGCTTCGTGGCCCAACTGGGCGTGATCGCGCTGGTGGGGATGATCATCCGCAACTCGGTCATCCTCGTGGACCAGATAGAGCAGGATCGCGCGGCCGGCGTCGATGCCTGGACGGCGATCGTCGAGGCGGCGGTGCGACGCTTCCGCCCGATCATCCTGACGGCCGCCGCCGCCGTGCTCGCGATGATTCCGCTGTCGCGCAGCGTGTTCTGGGGGCCGATGGCGGTGGCGATCATGGGCGGGCTGATCGTGGCCACCGCGCTTACGCTGCTGTTCCTTCCGGCGCTGTATGCAGCGTGGTTTCGCGTGCGACGTGCCTGATTTCAGGCTATAGTTGTAGGCTTTTCCCTTGCCGCACCTGGTGTTGACGCTCCGGGGCGGCCCGAAGTACCAAGCCGCGCAACCGCGCGGCAGGACCACAAGGAGTTGTGATGCGTCATTACGAAGTGATCTTCATCGTCCATCCGGATCAGAGCGAGCAAGTGCCCGCGATGATCGAGCGTTACAAGGGCATGATCGAGTCGGAAGGCGGCCAGATTCACCGCCTCGAAGACTGGGGCCGCCGTCAGCTGGCCTACCCGATCAGCAAGCTGGTCAAGGCCCATTACGTGCTCATGAACATCGAAGCCGGCCAGCCGACGCTCGACGAACTCGAACACGCGTTCAAGTTCAACGACGCTGTCCTGCGCCACCTCATCATCAAGACGAAGAAGGCCGAAACCGGCCCGTCGCCGATGATGAAGGCGATCGAGAAGGAACAGCGCCGCGCGACCACCGAAGCGCCGGCCGCCTGAGCATCGAAGCAAGAGTGACGCGGGAGTCGACCGCGACGGCGCAAGCGCCGTCCAACACCGTCGTTCTCGCAGCGCAGATCGTCGAACGCGGGCAGGTCCGCTACACGCCGGCCGGTGTGCCGGTGCTGGAGCTGAGACTGGGCCACGCCTCGCAATGCATCGAGGCCGGTGCACCCCGGCAGGTCGCCTTCGAGGCAGCCGCCGTCGCACTCGGTCCCATGGCACTCCGCGCCGATGCCGCTCCGGCGGGTTGCACGCTGAGGTTCGAAGGCTTTCTCGCGCAGAAGTCGCTCAAGTCCAAGACGCTCGTCATTCACATCACGAACATTTCCGCGCCCGTCGCGGACACGTAAAAGGATTTGGTCATGCCCCGTCCCACCGGCAAAGGCAAGGGTCGTCCCCGTCGCCAGCAACAGAACCCGCTCTTCAAGCGCCGCAAGTTCTGCCGTTTCACGGCCGAGAAGGTCGAAGAGATCGACTACAAGGATGTCGACGTCCTGAAGGACTTCATCCAGGAAAACGGCAAGATCATGCCGGCCCGCATCACCGGCACGAAGGCCCGCTACCAGCGTCAGCTCGACACGGCCATCAAGCGCGCCCGCTTCCTGGCGCTGCTGCCGTACAGCGACCAGCACCGCGTCTGATCGACCCGCACAGGAGATAAAGCATGCAGATCATTCTTCTCGAAAAGGTCGTCAACCTCGGCAACCTCGGTGACGTGGTTAAGGTCAAGGACGGCTACGCCCGCAACTTCCTGATCCCGCAACGCATGGCTCGTCGTGCCACCGACGCCGCGATCAAGGAATTCGAAGCCCGCCGCGCCGAGCTCGAAAAGGCCGCCGCCGAAAAGCTGGCTGCCGCGCAAGCCGTCGGCGAAAAGCTGTCCGGCATCACGCTGCACATCGCCGCCAAGGCTGGCGTCGATGGTCGCCTGTTCGGTTCGGTCACCAACCACGACATCGCCGACGCGCTCGACAAGCAAGGCTTCAAGGTCGAGAAGTTCCAGGTTCGCCTGCCGAACGGCCCGCTGAAGACCATTGGCGAGTTCGAAGTCACCATCGCGCTGCACACCGACGTGGCGGCCGACATCACCGTCGCGGTCAGCGGCGAAGCCTGAGCAACTCCGCTCACTGAAAAGGCCGGGTCTCCCGGCCTTTTTGCTTTCTGGGCCGCCGGTTTTCCACTGCCTGCCCACAGCCTGTGCACCGGCTCTGCACAGGATTGCCCACACCCTTCCGGCCCGACCGCCGGCCGACCCGTCCAGTCCGGATCGCCCATGAACTCTCCGAAGTCGTCACGCAAGTTCGAGCGCGAAGAGCAGCCCGATCCCGAGGTCGGCCAGCTGCGCGTGCCGCCGCATTCGATCGAAGCGGAACAGGCGGTGCTCGGCGGCCTGCTGCTCGACAACCAGGCCTGGGACCGCATCGCCGACCTGTCGCATGAAGACGACTTCTACCGCTTCGACCACAAGCTGATCTTTCGCGCCATCCTCAAGCTCATCGAGCTGAGTCGGCCGGCCGATGTGGTGACGGTATTCGAGGCCTTGCAGAACATCGGCAAGGCTGAGGAAGTGGGTGGTCTCGCCTACATCAACGCGCTGGCGCAGAACACGCCGAGCGCGGCCAACATTCGCCGCTATGCCGAGATCGTGCGCGACCGCGCCGTGCTGCGCGCGCTCGTGACGGTGTCGGACGACATCGCGACCAAGGCACTCAATCCGCAAGGCCGCGATACCAAGCAGATTCTCGACGAGGCCGAATCCCGAATCTTCGCGATTGCGGAAGAGGGCTCGCGCGGTTCGTCCGGCTGGGCGCAGATTCCGGATCTGCTCGCGGAAGTCGTGCAGCGAATCGATGAATTGCACCACCGCGAAGGCAGCAATGAAGTCACCGGCGTGCCGACCGGCTTCATCGATCTCGACAAGATGACGGCCGGCATGCAGTCGGGTGATCTGATCATCGTCGCGGGTCGGCCTTCGATGGGGAAGACGGCCTTCTCGCTCAATATCGGTGAACACGTGGCGATTGAGCAGGGTTTACCCGTGGCCGTGTTCTCGATGGAAATGGGCGGCGTGCAACTCGCGCTTCGGATGCTGTGTTCGGTGGGCCGGCTCAATCAGCAGCGCGTGCGGGTCGGGCGGGTCGAGGACGAGGAATGGCCGCGCCTGATGGCGGCCGTGCACAAGATGCGCGAAGCCCCGCTGTTCATTGACGAAACGCCCGCGCTCAATCCGCTTGAAGTGCGCGCCCGCGCGCGTCGCCTCGCGCGGCAATACGGAAAGATGGGCCTCATCATTGTCGATTACTTGCAATTGATGAGTTCGGCACGCGGCGACGGTGAAAACCGCGCAACCGAAATCTCCGAAATCAGCCGGGGCCTCAAAGCGCTGGCCAAGGAGCTGGACTGTCCGCTGATCGCGCTGTCCCAGCTCAACCGTTCGCTGGAGCAGCGACCGAACAAGCGGCCGGTCATGAGCGATCTGCGCGAGTCGGGCGCCATTGAACAGGATGCCGATGTGATCCTCGCGATCTACCGCGACGAGGTCTACAACAAGGACACGCCGGACAAGGGCACGGCCGAAGTGATCATCCTCAAGCAGCGGAACGGCCCGATCGGCGACGTGCGCCTAGCTTTTCTCGGCGAATACACGAAGTTCGACAATTTCGCGCCGAGCGGAAGCTACTGACCACCACGCAGCTCGCCATCGATTCGAGATTGCTGCAAGACGCAAAAAAGGCCGGAAATTCCGGCCTTTTTCATTCAATTGCCCGACGCGAATCGAGAAACCGATTCACCCCATCACGGCAATGCAGCATTCAAAACGATTTCCGCTCGATGCGGATTTCCTGAAGAATGGTCGCCGCAATTTCCTCGATCGACTTGGTCGTGGTGGAAAGCCAGCGGATTCCTTCCCGACGCATGAGCGCCTCCGCTTCGTTCACTTCCATGCGGCATTGCTCGATGGACGCGTATTTGCTGCCCGGGCGCCGCTCATTGCGCACCTGATGCAGCCGATCGGGCGAAATCGAAAGTCCGAACAGTTTTTCGCGCTGACGCGGCAATACCGACGGCAGATTGCCGCGCGCGAAATCCTCGGGAATGAGCGGGTAATTGGCGATCTTCAGCCCGTGCGTCATCGCCAGATACAGGCTCGTGGGCGTCTTGCCGCAACGGGACACGCCCACGAGGATGACATCGGCGTCGGGCAGGCCCTTGTTCGACTCGCCGTCGTCGTGCGCGAGCGAGAAGTTGATGGCCTCGATGCGGCGGTTGTATTCCTCGGTATCGGCGATCGTGTGGCTGCGGCCGATTCCGTGAGTGGACTTGATTCCGAGTTCCTGCTCCAGACCCGGCACGAATGTGGGAATCAGTTCGTGAATCATGCCGTTGGCCTGACGCATCACCGCCGCGACTTCGGCATTGACCAGCGTCGAGAAAACCAGCGGGCGCTTGCCATCGCGTTCGGCAGCTTCATTGATCCGACGAGCGGCTTCCAGAGCCTTCGAAACGCTGTCCACAAAAGGCAGGCGCACCTGCCTGAACTTGACATCGAACTGCGACAGCAGCGCATGACCGAATGTCTCGGCCGTGATCCCCGTTCCGTCGGAAACGAAAAAGGCGGTCCGCTCGTAGCGGTTGGAAGGGACGAGAGTCAGAGGCATGCGAAAAGGAGAACTTCGGCTTGGGAATGAGCCCGATTGTGCGGTGCGCAGATGAAAAGGCACCGCTACAATCGTCAGGAATAAGGAATCTTAACTGCTCCATAGGAGAACCCATGTCCAACCTCGCTCAGGCAGTCCCGGCCGGCGGCCATTCGGCTTCCGGCTCGACTCCCGCGGCACTTGTCGTCGGCTTCGAGCATCTGCGCATGCACGATGTCGATACCGTCGGCGGCAAGAACTCCTCGCTCGGCGAGATGATTTCGCAGCTCGCCGGTGCCGGCGTACGCGTGCCCGGTGGCTTCGCCACGACGGCGCAGGCGTTCCGCGACTTCCTCGCCTACAGCAACATCACCGGCAAGATCAACGACCGCCTCGCCGCGCTCGACGTCGAAGACGTGCGCGCCCTGGCCGAAGCCGGCAAGGACATCCGCCAGCTCGTCATCGACGCGCCGTTCCAGCCCGAGCTCGAAGCGCAGATCCGCGCGGCCTACGCCGAGCTGGTCAAGGATTCGCCCGAAGGCGTGTCGTTCGCCGTGCGTTCGTCGGCCACCGCCGAAGACCTGCCCGACGCCTCGTTCGCCGGCCAGCAGGAAACCTTCCTTAACGTCATCGGCATCGACAGCATTCTCGTCGCCATCAAGGAAGTGTTCGCGTCGCTCTACAATGACCGCGCGATCGCCTACCGCGTGCACAAGGGCTTCGCGCACGACATCGTCGCGCTGTCGGCGGGCATCCAGCGCATGGTCCGTTCCGACATGGCCTCGTCGGGCGTCATGTTCACGCTCGACACCGAGTCGGGCTTCAAGGACGTGGTGTTCATCACCTCCAGCTTTGGTCTCGGCGAAATGGTCGTGCAGGGCGCGGTGAACCCGGACGAGTTCTATGTCCACAAGCCCATCCTCGAACAAGGCAAGTTCCCGGTCATCCGCCGCGCGATCGGCAGCAAGCTGATCAAGATGGTGTTCACGCAGCCGGGCGAGCCGGGCCGCACCAAGACCATCGACGTGCCGGCCTCGGAGCGCAACAAGTACTCGATCACCGATGACGACATCATCGAGCTGGCCAAGTACGCCGTGATCATCGAGAAGCACTACGGCCGCCCGATGGACATCGAGTGGGGCAAGGACGGCATCGACGGCAAGATCTACATCCTCCAGGCCCGCCCGGAGACGGTGAAGAGCCAGTCGGCCGGCAAGGTCGAGCAGAAGTTCAAGCTTAAGGGCAGCTCGGCCGTGCTGAGCACCGGCCGCGCGATCGGCCAGAAGATCGGCACCGGCCCCGTGCGCGTCATCCTCGACCCGAGCGAGATGGAGCGCGTGCAGCCGGGCGACATCCTCGTCGCCGACATGACCGACCCCAACTGGGAACCCGTCATGAAGCGCGCGAGCGCCATCGTGACGAACCGCGGCGGCCGTACCTGCCACGCGGCCATCATCGCGCGTGAACTGGGCGTGCCGGCCGTCGTCGGCTGCGCCGATGCGACCGACAAGCTCAAGGACGGCATGCTCGTGACGGTGAGCTGCGCCGAGGGCGACGAAGGCAAGATCTACGAAGGTCTGCTCGACGTCGAAGTCTCGGAAGTCAGCCGTGGCGAACTGCCGCCGGCACCGGTCAAGATCATGATGAACGTCGGCAATCCGCAGCTCGCGTTCGACTTCCAGTCGATCCCGAACGGTGGCGTGGGCCTTGCCCGCCTCGAGTTCATCATCAACAACAACATCGGCATCCACCCGAAGGCGATCCTCGAGTACCCGAACATCGATCCGGAACTCAAGACCGCCGTCGAGTCGGTCGCGCGTGGCCATGCCTCGCCGCGTGCCTTCTACGTGGACAAGCTCGCCGAAGGCGTGGCGACGATCGCGGCGGCCTTCTATCCGAAGCCCGTCATCGTGCGTCTGTCCGACTTCAAGTCGAACGAGTACAAGAAGCTGATCGGCGGTTCGCGCTACGAGCCGGACGAAGAAAACCCCATGCTCGGCTTCCGTGGCGCGTCGCGCTACATCGCCGCCGACTTCGGCGAGGCCTTCGCTCTCGAATGCCAGGCGCTCAAGCGCGTGCGCGACGAGATGGGCCTGACGAACGTCGAGATCATGGTTCCGTTCGTGCGCACGCTCGGCCAGGCCGAAGCGGTGCAGGGCCTGCTGGCCAAGTACGGCCTCAAGCGCGGCGAGAACGGCCTGCGCCTGATCATGATGTGCGAGGTCCCGTCCAACGCCATCCTGGCCGACCAGTTCCTCGACTACTTCGACGGCTTCTCGATCGGCTCGAACGACCTGACCCAGCTCACGCTCGGCCTCGACCGCGACTCCGGCATGGAGCTGCTGGCCAAGGACTTCGACGAGCGCGATCCGGCCGTCAAGTTCATGCTCAAGCGTGCGATCGACGCCTGCCGCGCCAAGGGCAAGTACGTCGGCATCTGCGGCCAGGGCCCGTCGGACCACGCCGACTTCGCCCAGTGGCTGGTTGACGCCGGCATCGTGTCGATCTCGCTGAACCCCGACACCGTCGTCGAAACCTGGCAGAAGCTGGCCACCGGCGCGTAAGCGGTCCGCGCAGCGAGCCAACGAGAGCCCCGGCAGAAATGCCGGGGCTTTTTCATTGGTGCGGCGGCACTGTCGGAGCTTTCCCCGCGCCTTTTCCGTCTGGTTCATGCGGGGGCAATGCGGCCAGCGCCAACCGGGCCGCGCCGACGGCCGCATCCGCATGGCGCGACCGGATCACCGGCACGCCCAGGTGTTGCGCGCGAATGTCCTGCCACGCCGCATTGGCGGCGCCACCGCCCACCGAGAACACCCGCGTCGGCGTGATCGCGCCCAGCTCGCCCAGACGGCGGTAGCCGAGCCCCTCGATCGCCGCGATGCCTTCGAGCAGCGCCTGGAAATGCGTCGCGTCGCTGATCGGCCTCGGCCCGTCGCGTGAAACGAGGTCGGGGTCGGCGAAAGGAAAGCGTTCGCCTGTGCCGGCGAGCGGGTAGTAGTCGAGGCCGGTCGGATGGCCCGGGCGCAGCTGGGCTTCGAGCGCGCGCATCCGCCCGACGCTGAAATGCCGCAGCAACGCCGCGCCACCACTGTTCGATGCGCCGCCCACGAGCCACATGTCGCCGAGACGGTGGCTATACACGCCGAAGGCCGGCGCGTTGACCGGCCGGTCGGTGAGGAGCTTGAGCACGAGCGTGCTGCCGAGCGAACTGACTGCATCGCCCGGCTCGCAGGCGCCAGTTGCAAGAAAGGCCGCGACGCCATCCGTCGTGCCGGCGGCGATCAGCACCTCCGGCGACAGGCCCATGTGCATGGCCAGTTCGGGGGCGATCGCGCCGATGGCGCTGCCCGGCGGGCGCACCGCCGGCAGCAGCGCGCGCCGCACGCCGAGCGCATCGAACCAGCCGGGCCAGTCGCGCGCGACCGGGTCGTAGCCGAGCTTGAGCGCGTTGTTCTCGTCGCTGGAGGCAAGCGAGGCGGGCAGATCCGTCGCGCCCTCGGCCCGCAGCCGCGCCGTGATCCAGTCGGCCTGATGCAGCACATGCGCCGCACCCGGCGTGGCCTGCCAGCGCAGCAACCGCGCAAGCGGCGATGCCGGCCCGCGCGCCGCCGAATCTTCAGGCACGATCGCGGCGACCCGCGCGGCCTCGTCGGCGCAGCTCGTGTCGTCGTACATGAGGCCGGGCGTGAGCGGGCGCAGCCGCGCGTCGGTGAGCAGCAGGCTGCCCGAGGTGCCATCGACCGCGATCGCCGCGACGCGGCCGCCGCGCCGGCCCAGCCCGGCGCACAGACCGGCCAGCACCGCCCAGGTCGCGTTCCACCAGTCGTCGGGCGATTGCGTCGCGGCGGCGCCATCCCGGCGCGAAGGCGGCAGCGCCGCGCTCGCCGTCGCGACCACATCGAGCGCGGTGTCGATCGCCACCGCGCGCACGCCTGAAGTGCCGAGGTCGATGCCGATGGCGAGTCGGTCATCGCTGCTGCGGGGGGAGTGGATCAAGGGCCGGTTCCGTCGGGCAGGAAGTCGGCATCAGGGTAAAGGGAGGGCGCCGGCCATCAGCTTCGGGTTTCCGCCGGGGCGGGGGTAGACGGCGTGTGCCGGCCTCGGCTGGCGGTGCCAACCGGTCACGCCCGCGTCAGCCCTCGGCCCTGCCGCCCAGCCCCAGCAGCCGCGCCGCGTTGTCCTTGAGGATCAGCGGCTTCACCTCGGGCCGAAAGCCCGCCTCGTCGAAATCCTTCATCCAGCGCTCGGGCGTGATGAGCGGGTAGTCGGAGCCGAACAGCATGCGGTCCTTGAGCAGCGTGTTCGCGTACTGCACGAGTTGGGGCGGGAAGTACTTCGGACTCCAGCCCGACAGATCGATCCAGACGTTGGGCTTGTGCATCGCCACCGACAGCGCCTCGTCCTGCCAGGGCCAGGACGGATGCGCGATCACGATCTGCATGCTGCCGAAATGGGCCGCGACCTCGTCGAGATGCATCGGATTCGAGTACTCGAGCTTGAGCCCGCCGCCGCAGCGCATGCCGCTGCCGATGCCCGAATGCCCGCTGTGGAAGATCGCGGGCAGGCCGTATTCCTCGATCACCTCGTAGATCGGCCAGGCCATGCGGTCCCACGGGTGAAAGCCCTGCACCGTGGGGTGGAACTTGAAGCCGCGCACGCCGTGCTCCTCGATGAGCCGGCGTGCCTCGCGCGCGCCCATCTTGCCCTTGTGCGGATCGATGCTCGCGAAGGCGATGAGGGTGTCCGAATTGTTCTTTGCGGCCTCGGCGATCTCCTCGTTCGGGATGCGGCGGCGGCCCATCTGCGCCTCGGCATCCACAGTGAACATCACGAGGCCGATCTTGCGTTCGCGGTAGTACTCGACCGTCTCGGCGATGGTCGGGCGCCGGCTGCTGCGGAAGTACTTGTCGGCCGCGCGGTCGAATTCCTCGCCGTAGTTGTCGAAGGGGTTCCAGCACGACACCTCGGCGTGCGTGTGGATGTCGATCGCGACGAGTTCGTCGGGCTTGAGCATGCGGGTCTCCTCGGGCGGCGGCGATGCGCCGTTTGTTTATTCACAATAACAAATATTCGGCACTACGCCGACCCGCTGGTACCACCCGGCGCACGGCAGGCAACACGCTGTCACGACGGAGAAAACACCAAGGCAACGCAGGCTAGGGATTACCCGAAAAGCTATGCCAAAGCTTCATCCGAGGGAAACTACTTAGCCTTCTAAAGCTTGTTTTTAGTTTTAAACAATAAGCAAAATGGGGCCTCCGACGAATTGCAGGACAGCCTTCCGATGCTCACTCCCGACCTTCCCCCGCCCACCCTGTTCGACGGCCTGGACCTGCTGCGCATCGACGTGTCCGGCGTCGTCGCGACGGTCACGCTGGCCCGTCCGGCCAAGCGCAACGCCATCAACGACCGGCTCATCGCCCAGCTCCACACCTTTTTCGTAAACCTGCCCGAAGAGGTGAGGGCGGTGGTCATCGACGGCGAGGGCGAGCATTTCTGCGCCGGGCTCGACCTGTCGGAGCTGTCGGAGCGCAGCGTCGCCGAGGGCATCCTGCATTCGCGCGGCTGGCATGCGGCCTTCGACGCGATCCAGTTCGGCCGCGTGCCGGTCATCGCGGTGCTGCACGGCGCGGTGGTGGGCGGCGGGCTGGAACTTGCAAGCGCTTGCCACATCCGCGTGGCCGAGGCGAGCACCTTCTACGGCCTGCCCGAAGGCCAGCGCGGCCTGTTCGTGGGCGGCGGCGGCTCGGCCCGCGTGCCGCGCCTGATCGGCTTCTCGCGCATGACCGACATGATGCTCACCGGCCGCGTGTACGACGCCGCCGAGGGCGAGCGCATCGGCCTGTCGCAATACCTCGTCGCCGACGGCGAAGGGCTGGCGAAGGCGCAGGCGCTCGCGCAGCGCATCGCGGCCAACGCGCCGCTCTCCAACTTCGCGGTGATGCACGCGCTGCCGCGCATCGCCGAGCTGCCCCAGGCCGAGGGCCTGTTCGTCGAGTCGCTGATGGCCGCGATCGCCCAGGGCGACGATGCCGCCAAGCAGCGCATGCGCGCCTTCCTCGAAGGCAAGGCCGGAAAGGTGAGCAAGCAATGAACGCGATCGATCCCACGAGCTTCGCGCCACGCTGGCGCAACACCCGCGTCGGCGGCTGCGTCGATGCCACCGTCGAGACGCGCGCCGACGGCAGCGTCGTGCTGCGCTCGACCGAGGCGCTCGGCGCCTATCCCGAACGCGTGACCGACCGGCTCGAACTCTGGGCCCAGATCGCGCCGCACCGCACCTATGTCGCCCAGCGCGACAAGGCCACGGGCGACTGGCGCCGCGTCACCTACGTCGAGGCGCTCGCGCAGGCGAAAGCGCTTGCACAGGCCTTCATCGACATGGGCCTGAGCGTCGAGCGGCCCATCGCCATTCTGTCCGACAACGACATCGAGCATCTGATCCTCGCGCTGGGCGCGCTGTGGGCCGGCGTTCCGTACGCGGCCATCTCGCCCGCGTACTCGCTGGTGTCGAAGGACTTCGGCAAGTTGCGCCATGTGCTGGGCAAGCTCACGCCGGGGCTGGTGTTTGCGTCGTCGGCGGCGCCGTTCACGGCCGCGATCGAGGCGGTCGTGCCGGCCGACGTGCATCTCGTGTTTGGCGAAGGCGCGATCGACGGCCGCGCGAGCCGGCGCTACACCGAGCTGCTCGCCATCGAGTACCGCGACAGCGGCGCCGCCGCGCATGCCGCCGTCACGCCCGACAGCATCGCCAAGTTCCTGTTCACCTCGGGTTCGACCAAGGCGCCCAAGGGCGTCATCAACACCCACCGCATGCTGTGCTCGAACCAGCAGATGGTGGCGCAGAGCCTCGCCTTCCTCACCGAGGAACCGCCGGTACTCGTGGACTGGCTGCCCTGGAACCATACCTTTGGCGGCAACAAGAACATCGGCCTCGTGCTCTACAACGGCGGCACGCTCTACATCGACGGCGGCAAGCCCACGCCCAGCGGCATCGCCGAGACGTTGCGCAACCTGCGCGAGATCTCGCCCACGGTGTACTTCAACGTACCCAAGGGCTTCGAGGAGATCGCCCATGCGATGGAGCGCGACGACGAGCTGCGCGAGCGGCTGTTCGCGCGCGTCAAGGCCTTCTTTTTCGCCGGCGCCGGCCTCGCGCAGGCGGTGTGGGACAAGCTCGACGCCCTGGCCGAGAAGACGATCGGCGAGCGCATCCCGATGTACAGCGGCCTGGGCATGACCGAGACCGCGCCGTCGGCGATCTTCGCGCTGCGCAACGATGTGGCGGCCGGCCACATCGGCCTGCCTTGCCCGGGCGTGGAAGTGAAGCTCGTGCCCGTCGATGGCAAGACCGAGATCCGCTTTCGCGGCCCCAACGTCATGCCCGGCTACTGGCGCGAGCCCGAGCAGACCGCCGAGGCCTTCGACGAAGAAGGCTTCTACAAGACCGGCGACGCGGTGCAGTTCGTGGACCCGGCCGACGTGAAGCGCGGCCTGCTGTTCGACGGCCGCATCGCCGAGGATTTCAAGCTTTCGACAGGCACCTTCGTGAGCGTCGGCGCACTGCGCGCCAAGGTGCTTGCCGTGGGCGCGCCGCTGGTGCAGGACTCGGTCGTGACCGGCATGAACCGCGACGACATCGGCCTGCTGATCTTTCCGCAGATCACTGCCTGCCGCGCGCACGCCGGCCTCGCGGCCGACACGCCGGTGCCCGAGGTGCTGCATCACCCCAAGGTCCGCGAGTTCTTCCAGGACGTGGTGGACCGGCTCTGGCGCGAAGGCACGGGCAGCGCCAACCGCGTCGCGCGCGCCCACCTCATGGCCGAGCCGCCGTCGCTCGACGCCGGCGAGCTGACCGACAAGGGCTCGATCAACCAGCGCGCGGTGCTCAAGAACCGCGCCGCGCTGGTCGAGGCGCTGTACGAAGGCCGCCCGGCCGACCCCTGGGTGCTGCTGCCGCAGCGCTTCTGAACCGGAGCTTCAAATGGATCTTCAAGGACAGGCCGCCCTCGTGACGGGCGGCGGATCGGGCCTGGGCGCCGCCACCGCGCGCGAACTCGCCCGGCGCGGCGCGAAGGTGGCCGTGCTCGACATCAACGCCAGGGCCGCCGACGCGGTCGCGGCCGAGATCGGCGGCATCGCCTGCGCCTGCGACGTGACCTCGCCCGAAAGCGTCGAGGCCGCCATCGCCACCGCCGCCGGTGCCCACGGCCCGGCGCGCGTGCTCATGAACGTGGCCGGCATCGGCGGGGCGAAGCGCGTGGTGCAGCGCGACGGCAGCGCCGCGCCGCTCGACCAGTTCCGCCGCATCGTCGAGGTGAACCTCCTCGGCAGCTACAACGTGCTGCGGCTCGCCGCCGCCGCGATGGCGAAGCTCGAACCGCTCGCCGACGGCGAGCGCGGCGTGATCGTCAACACCGCCTCGGCCGCCGCCTTCGACGGCCAAGTGGGGCAGGCCGCCTACTCGGCGTCGAAGGGCGGCATCGCCGCGATGACGCTGCCGCTCGCGCGTGACCTCGCCCAGCACGGAATCCGCGTGCTCACGCTCGCGCCCGGGCTCTTCCTCACGCCGCTGCTGTACGAGCTGCCCGAGGACGTGCAGCGCGGGCTGGCGGAGTCGATTCCCTTCCCCAAGCGTCTCGGCAAGCCCGAGGAATTCGCCGCGCTCGCCGCGCACGTCGCCGAGAACCCCGCGCTCAACGGCGAGGTGATCCGCATCGACGGCGCGCTGCGGCTGCCGCCGCGCTGACCCGGGCCGACGCGCCAGCGCCGTGACCCACCGGCGCGCACCCAACACCCGACGGCGGCAGCAACCGCCGCGCCAAGCACGAGGCCCGGCCTCGCAGGGAGACCCTCATGTGGAGCTATGAACCCCCGCTGCGCGCGATGCGCTTCGTCATCGACGAGGTGCTCGACGCGCCCGCCGACTGGCCGCGCCTGCCCGCCCATGCCGACTTCGACGCCGACACCGCCGCCGCCGTCATCGCCGAGGCCGGCAAGTTCGTGAGCGAGGTGATCGCGCCCATCAACGGCGCCGCCGACCTCGAAGGCTGCAAGTGGACGCCCGACGGCAAGGTGACGACGCCCGCCGGCTACCGCGACGCCTGGCGCGCCTATGTTGACGCCGGCTGGCCCGCGCTCGCCTGCGACGCCGACCTCGGCGGCCAGGGCCTGCCGCTGCTGCTCAACGCCGTGCTCAACGAAATGCTCGCCGCCGGCAACCACGGCTGGACCATGTACCCCGGCCTGCTGCACGGCGCCTATGAATGCATCAAGGCCCATGCCAGCCCCGCGCTGCGCGAACGCTGGCTGCCCGGCATCGTGAGCGGCGAAACGCTCGCCACCATGTGCCTCACCGAACCCCAGGCCGGCAGCGACCTCGGCCAGGTGCGCACCCGCGCCGAACCGCAGGCCGACGGCAGCCTGCGCATCAGCGGCAACAAGATCTTCATCAGCGGCGGCGAACACGACCTGACCGACAACATCGTCCACCTCGTGCTGTGCCGGCTGCCCGACGCGCCGGCCGGCAGCAAGGGCCTGTCACTCGCGCTCGTGCCCAAGCTGCTCGACGACGGCAGCCGCAATGCGCTGCGCTGCGACGGCATCGAGAAGAAGATGGGCATCAAGGGCAGCGCCACCTGCGTCATGGCCTTCGAGGGCGCGACCGGCTGGCTCATCGGCGAGCCGGGCAGGGGCCTGAACGCGATGTTCGTGATGATGAATTCGGCCCGGCTGCATGTGGCCATGCAGGGCCTCGGCCATCTGGAGGCCGCCACGCAGAACGCGCTGCGCTATGTGCACGAGCGCACCCAGGGCAAGGCCCGGCCCGCGCCCGCCAACGGTCTCGCCGCGAGCATGACCGTGGCGCCGCAGCGCGGTGGCGCCGCCGGCGACCCGATCGCGCTGCATGCGCCGGTGCGCCGCATCCTCAGCCGGCTGCAAGCGCTTGCAGAAGGCCAGCGCGTGCTCGCCTATGCCACCGCGCAATGGCTCGACCGCGCCGAGCAGCATCCCGACGCCGCCGAGCGCGAGAAGGCGCTCGGCCATGTCGAGCTGATGACGCCGCTGCTCAAGGCCATGCTGACCGAGAACGGCTTTCTCGGCGCGAGCGACGCGCTCCAGCTCTGGGGCGGCTACGGCTATGTGCACGAGTACGGCATCGAGCAGACCCTGCGCGACAGCCGCATCGCGATGATCTACGAGGGCACGAACGAGATTCAGGCGCTCGACCTGGTGCAGCGCAAGCTGCTCGGCGACGAAGGCCGGCGCCTCGGCGCGCTGCTGGACGAGTTCGCCGCCGAGGCGGCCGCCTGCCGCGCGGCGTCCGAAGCCTGCGACCGCGACGCGCTCGGCACGCCGGTGCTGCGCGAGTTCGCGACCGCGCTGGAGGACGCGATCGTGGCCTTCCGCGCCGGGGCGGAGGAACTGGCGCAGGTGGCGCGCGACGATCCGGGCTGGCCGGCGGCCGTGGCGGGCGATGTGCTCAAGGCCTTCGGGTTGGTGGCGCTGGCCTGGGGCTGGGCGCGGAGCGCGCGGGCGGCGGCAAGGCATCCGGGGGATGCGTGGTATGCCCAGCGGATCGTGATTGCCGGGCATGGAAGGGATTGGTTGTTGCCGGAGTTGCGGTTGCGGTTGGAGCTGGTGCGGCCTTGTGGAAGGGAGTTGCCGTGGTTGGTAAAGGCGTGAAGTCACAAGGCGGAAAAAGCCACTGCAAACCTCGGATGGGTGCCCGAGACAGTGCCGGCACCTGACTCTTGCAGTAAGAGCGCTGTCTCAAACAGTCCAGGTTGCCCGCTCCTTGCACGTGTCAATGAGCCGCGCATTCGGCTCATCAGTGCTTTCCACCCAAGCCACCGCCTCCTCATAACTCCTTCCAAACCGCTGATGCCGCGCCACCAGCCGTTCCCGCCGCAAATCCCCATCCACCTCCACGAACCACGCCTCATCCAGCAACGCCCGCACGCCCGTCCAGTGCCCCTGGTCGAGCAGCAGATAGTTCCCCTCGGTGATCACCAGCCGCGTCTCGGGCGGCACGGGGATGGCGCCGGCGATCGGCTCCTCGATCTCGCGGCGGAACTCGGGCGCGTACACCGTCTCGCCGGGTTGCGGGTCGCGCAGGCGGCGCAGCAGCGCGACATAGCCGGCGCTGTCGAAGGTGTCGGGCGCGCCCTTGCGGCCGGCGCGGCCGAGCCGGGCCAGCTCGACATTCGCGAGATGGAAGCCGTCCATCGGCACGACGACGGCCACATCCGCAAACGCTCGCAGCAGCACCGCCGCGAGCGTCGATTTGCCGCTGCCGGGCGCGCCGACGATGCCGAGCACGCGCCGGCCACCGGCGTCGAGCAGGCGGCGCACGCGGGCGATGGCTTCGGCGGGCAGCGCGATGGCCACCTCGGCCGCGGCCGGCAGCGCGCCAGCCGAACCAGCCGAGCTGGCCAAGCCAGCCGCTGCCGCCGTCACCTCGTCGCGCGCGCCGTTGTTCATGCCGCGCTCGTCGCGGGCGTCGTGCCTTCCGGCGTAGCCACGGCGGCCGAGGCCGCCGCCGGCTCGATCGCCGGGTAGTCGCCCACGCCCTCGGGCCAGGGCGTCAGCACTTCGAAGCCGGTCTCGGTCACGACCACCATGTGCTCCCATTGCGCCGACAGCGAATGGTCCTTGGTGACGACAGTCCAGCCGTCGCCGAGCGATTTCACCGGCGCCTTGCCGGCGTTGATCATCGGCTCGATGGTGAAGATCATCCCCGGCTCCAGCGTGATGCCTTCGCCGCGCTTGCCGTAGTGCAGCACCTGCGGTTCGTCGTGGTAGGTGGTGCCGATGCCGTGGCCGCAGTACTCGCGCACGACGGTGAAGTTCTCGCGGTGGGCGACGGTCTGGATGGCGTGGCCGATGTCGCCGAGCGAGGCGCCGGGGCGCACGGCGCGGATGCCGGCCACCATCGCTTCGTAGGTCGTCCGCACGAGCCGGCGCGCGAGCGGGCTGGGTTCGCCGACGAAGTACATGCGGCTGCTGTCGCCGTACCAGCCGTCCTTGATGAGGGCGACGTCGATGTTGACGATGTCGCCGTTCTTCAGCTTCTTGTCCGACGGGATGCCGTGGCAGACCACGTGGTTGACCGAGGCGCAGATGGTCTTGGGATAGCCGTGGTAGCCGATGTTGGCGCAGATGGCGCCCAGCTCGTTCACGATGAAGTCGTGGCAGATGCGGTCGAGTTCGTCGGTGGTGATGCCCGCCTTGACGTGCGGGCCGATCATGCGGAGCACTTCGGCGGCGAGCTTGCCGGCGCGGCGCGCCATCTCGATCTCGCCGGGGCTGCGCAGGGGGATGCGGCCGTTCTTCATGCGCTTGCCCTCATGGCGGTGACGGTGGTGACTGGGGTACTTGCCGGGTTGCCGGCGTTGGCGGAGGTGGCGTCGGCGGCCACCTCGTTCTCGATGAGCAGGCGGCAGAGGTCGCTGTAGCGCAGGTCGGGGTTCAGCTCGCAAAGCATGCCGATGCGCAGCCAGTGCTCGGCCTGCGAATTGATGGAACGGCTCAGCGCGCCGCTGGCGACGCGCAGGTTCTCGTGCATGGAATCGGAAATCTTCACCAGGCCCATAGGGGCTCCTGAATATACGGTTTGTAGATGATACGTTTATTCAGGGCCGAGCCGGGCGGATGACCTGCCGGCCGCGATGGGCGTGGCGCCAGAAAGCCGCGCCGCGCGGTCGAGGCCGTCAGCGTCCGCCGGCCGCGATCCGCCCCGCGAGATAGGTCCACACGAAGGTCGCGGCCGCGCAGGCGGTGAGTTCGGCGTGGTCGTAGGGCGGGGCGACCTCGACGCAATCCATGCCGACGAAGTCGAGGTCGGCGAGGTCTTCGAGCAGCGTTAGCACCTGGTTGGTGGTCATGCCGCCCGGCTCGGGCGTGCCGGTGCCGGGCGCGAACGCGGGGTCGAGGCAGTCGATGTCGAGGCTGAGATAGACGGGCGGATTGCCGTGGGCGCGCAGCCGTTCGCGGATGGCGTCCATCACCGGGGCGAGCTGTTCGCCGTTCTCGCGGCCGCGCAGCGCGCGGGCGGTGAAGATGAGTCCGCCCTGGTCCTGCACGTAGTCGCGCGCGGCGCGCTCGCCGGAGGAGCGGATGCCGATCTGGGTGAAGCATTCCTTCACCACGAGGCCTTCGTTGATGGCTTCGTACACCCAGGTGCCGTGGCCGCTCGGCTCGCCGAAGTGGTCTTCCCAGGTGTCGCAATGGGCGTCGAAATGGATGACGGCGACGGGGCGGCCGAGGTGGGCCTTGAGCGCGCGCAGGATCGGCAGGGTGACAGAGTGGTCGCCGCCGAGCCAGACCATGTGGCGCTCGGCGAGCAGGCCGGGCAGCAGTTGCGCGAAGCGGGCGCGCATCGCGTCGAGGCCGGTGTTGGGCAGGGGCAGGTCGCCGCAGTCGTGCAGGTGCTCGATGGGGCTGACGTCGAAATGCGGATGGATGCCGTCGCAGAGTTGATGGCTGGCGAGGCGGATGGCGCGCGGGCCGAGGCGGGCGCCCGAGCGGTTGGTGGTGGAGCCGTCCCACGTCAGGCCGGCGATGCCGTAGGGCGCGGACGGGCCGCCGCTGGCCTTGAGGAAGCTGTTCTGGTCGAGGTAGGCGAAGGCGTGGTGCTGCGGCTGGGGCGTGTTCATGACGGCGGCGGATGGGGAAGCGGGCGGGCCGGGCTGGCGCGCGGAGGCGGGCGAGCCTAGCGGGCGCGGCGCCGGGTCGACAATGCACGCTTCTCCCGTCCGGACCCCGCCATGACCACGCCCCTCATCGACGCCACCGACCTTGCCGCCGCTCTTGACCGCTTTGCCGAGGAGCGCGACTGGGCGCAGTTCCATTCGCCCAAGAACCTCGCGATGGCGCTCGCGGGCGAAACCGGCGAGCTGGTGGAAATCTTCCAGTGGATGACCGAGGCGGAGTCGCATGAAGCCGGGCGCGATCCGCGCACCGCCCGCGCCGTGCGCGACGAGATGGCCGACGTGCTCTGCTATCTCGTGCGCCTGGCCGACCGGCTCGGCGTGGACCTCGACGCGGCCGTGCGCGACAAGCTCGCGGCCAACGCGCTCAAGTACCCGGTCGAACTCGCGCGCGGCAGCAATCGCAAGTACGACGAGCTTTGACACGACGCCGGAGTCCGGTGGGTACGAGCGCGACGCCTTTGCCGATGCCGCGCCGCGTCGGCCGACCGCCCTAGAGATCGATCACCAGCCGCGCCGATTTCGCGCGCGAGCAGCAGGGCGTGAACTCGGCGTTGGCGGCCTGTTCCTCGGGCGTGAGGTACTGGTCGCGGTGATCGACCTCGCCCGCGAGCACACGCGTGAGGCAGGTGCCGCACACGCCCTGTTCGCAGGACAGCATCACGTCCACGCCCGCCTCGGCGAGCGCCTGGGCGACGGTGCGGTCGGCCGGCACGGTCACGACGCGGCCGCTCGACGCCAGCACCACCTCGAAGGCGCGGTCGCCGGCATGGGGCGCGACCTCGGCCGCGAAGAACTCGCAATGCAGCCGCGACTCCGGCCAGCCCGCCGCGCGCGCCGCGCCGAGCACCGCCTCGATGAAGCCCGCCGGGCCGCAGACGTAGAGGTGGGCGCCAGCGTCGGGGGCCGGAGCTGCGCCACCGTCAGCCGCGACCAAGGCATGCGCGCCAGCCTCGGTCGCGCCACGCTCCGTGGCCGAACCTGCCAACAGCGCCGCCAGATCGAGCTTCTGCGCCGCCTCGCCGTCATCGACATGCAGCGCGACCCGCCCCGCGAAGCGCGGTTCGGCCAGCCGGTCGAGGAAGGCCATGCGCTCGCGCGAACGGCCGCAGTAATGCAGCGCGAAATCCGCGCCGCGCGCCGCGAGCGTCTCGGCCATCGCGAGCATCGGCGTGATGCCGATGCCGCCCGCGACGAGCAGGCTGCGCTGCGCCTGCGGCACGAGCGGGAACAGGTTGCGCGGTGCGCCCACGGTGAGCGTCATGCCCTCGCTCACCTCGTCATGCAGCGCGCGCGAGCCGCCGCGCGAGGCCGGATCGCGCAGCACGCCGATCAGGTAGCGATGCGTTTCGCCGGGCGGGTTGCACAGCGAGTACTGCCGCACCAGACCGCCCGGCAGATGCACGTCTATGTGCGCGCCGGCCTCGAAGCCGGGGAGGGCGGCGCCGTCGGGCGCGACCAGCTCGTAGCTGCGGATGCCGGCCGCCTCGTCGCGGATGCGCGCGACGCGCACCGCGAAGGTCAGGTCACGGCCGGGGCTTGCAAGCGCTTTCATGTCGGCACACGGGCGCGGCATGTCCGCCGGGGCCGGCTCGCCCGTGACGGCGGCGGGGGCCGGCGCGTTCACGCGACCTCCTTCGTTGCCACGCCCGCCGCTTCCTCGGCGCACAGCCGCTCGATGATCTTGCGCGCCTGCACGCCGCCCGCGTCGATGTTGAGCTTGAGCAGCGCGCGTTGCGGATGCGCGCTCAGGTTGAGCTGCTGGCGCTCGAGCATTTCCATGTCCTCGGAAAAGATCTGGCCCTGGCGCTCGCGCGTCGCGGCGGTGAGGGCGGCGTCGTCGGCCTTGAAGTGGCGCGCGAGGCCCCAGAAGTACCAGTGCGTCGTCGCCGTCTCGGGCGTGATGAAGTCCACCACGATGCCGTTCGCCTTCAGTTCGGCCGGCGCGTCGAAACCGCCCTTGCCGGCGAGCGCGACGCCCACGTCGATCAGCACGTTGCTCGGCGCTACGAAGCGGCATTTCTGCCAGCGGTCCACCGGCTGGTCGTCGGGCAGGCCGTTGGCGCGCAGACCGGCCTGCCAGAACGGCGGCGGCATCACGCCATGCATCTCGCGCTCGGTCACGACGCGGTCGCCGTCCACGCGCGTGACCGGCGGCGCCTCGTCGATCTCCTTCTGGCCGATGCTCGTGGAGTGGACGTAGGTCTCGTGCGTGAGGTCCATGAGGTTGTCGATCATGAGCCGGTAATCGCACTTGACGTGGAACACGCCGCCGCCGAAGGCCCAGTCGGACTGGCGCGCCCAGGCGAGGTCGGGAATGGTGTCGGGCGTGGCGAGCGCGGCGTCGCCGGGCCAGAGCCAGATGAAGCCGTGGCGCTCTTCCACCGCGTAGCGCCGCACGGCGGGGAAACCGCGCACGCGCTGGGCCGGCATCGCCACGGTCTTGCCGTCGCGGTCCATCTCCAGGCCGTGATAGCCGCATTGCAGCCGGCCGCCGCAGACCTTGCCGAGCGACATCGGCGCGCCGCGATGCGGGCAGAAGTCCTCCACCGCCGCGACGCGTCCGTCGGCGTCGCGGAAGAAGGCGATGCGCTCGTCGCAGATGGTGCGGCCGAGGGGCTTGTCGGCGGGAATCTCGTCGGGCAGGGCGGCCACGTACCAGGCGTTTTTCGGGAACATCGGTGTCTCCTCCGTTAGTCATTCCGTGTACGGAATGATGAATCTGGATGTCCGACGGAGGCGCTTGGTGATTACCCGAAGTCGCACGTGGAATGCAGCTTATGTGGGGGTGCGGCCCGGCGCGGGGTGGTGGCGGGCCTTGTGCCTTGCGGAGGTTGATGGGACCGCTGCGCGGTCCTCGGCTGGTCGGACCTGCCGTTCACTCGCGCGATGACAGCTCGCCGCAAGGCAGAACGCCGCAAGGCAGAATCCACCGCATCGCCCACGCACCCGACCGCCCGCCGCCATGCCCGCTCCGCAAGACGATTCGCTCGACATCGACCTCTACGATCAGCCCGGCCATCTCATCCGCCGCGCGCAGCAGATCGCGGTGTCGATCTTCCATGACGCGCTCGGCCGCGACGTGACGCCGGTGCAGTACGCGATCCTTCGCATGCTCCAGGAGCGGCCCGGCATCGATCAGGTGACGCTCGCGCAGGAGGTGGCGCTCGATACCTCCACTGCCGCCGAGATCGCGGTGCGGCTGGAAGCGAAGGGCTGGATCGTGCGCGAGCTGCTGCCGCGCCGTCAGCGCCGGCTGGTGCTGACGCCGGCCGGCGAGGAAATGCTGGCCCGGCTGGTGCCCGGAGTGCATGAGTTGCAGGCGCGGCTGTTCGAGGGTTTCGAGGCGCAGGAGCAGCAGGACTTCATGCGGCTGCTGCGGAAGTTCGTGCATCTGAACAACGAGCAGAGTCGGGCGCCGCTGCGGCGTGCGGTGGTGGATCCGGCTGCCGGATCGTGAAGTGAGGGGGCGCGGAGCGGGGATGAGGGTGGGCGGGGCGACTGGAGCGGCCTTGCGCTGCGCACAAGGCTTCCCTCGCTGCCTTCGGTAGCCCGACGGCCCGGCAATCCAACTCAGCCCGGCGATGCCGGGCTTCAAACAGGATTGCCTAAACGGCCTGCGGCCGTTTGCCGCCGTCTACCTCGTTCGCTCGGCGCTCCAGACACCCCGCCCACCCTCATCCCCGCCCCGCGCCTGGACAGGCCGCAGTCCGGCTGGTGTTGAGTCGGTGCTTGCCTCCGAAAGATGCGACCAGCTCAACCACAGCCCGGGACCGCACAGCGGTCCCATCAACCTCAGCAAGGCACAAGGCCCGGCGCGGGGTGGTGGCGGGAAGCCGCGCCCCTTGCCAGCGCCGAGCGACGAGGTAGACGACGACGAGCCGCGAAGCGGCTCAGGGCTGCCTGTTTGAGGTCTGCGCAGCAGACCGAGTCGGCAGCCCGGGCCGTCGGGCTACCGAAGGAGCGAAGGGCAGCCGCCGCGTCCAGCGGCGGCCGCAGGCTCGGGGCGCGGCTTCCCGCCACCACCCCGCGCCGGGCCGGGCCGTTTTCACTGGCAGCTGAAGCTCGCCGCCGCCTCCACATCCCCGCTGCCCTTGTAGACCGCCACCTTCGGCCACGCGCACAACGGCCGCGTCCGCGTGGGGAAGGCCGCAGCGGCCGTGTTCGCCGCGCGCGCCGACGCCGCGATGCTGTCCGGCGCCTTGCCGCCTTCCACCCAGTCCACGATGGCCGCGAGCATGTCGAACTTGTCGGTCGCCGGGCCGCCCGAGCAATGGTTCATGCCCGGCACCGCGAACAGCCGCGCGAAGCCGCTGGCGTCGCCGCTGTTGGCCGCCGCGAGCGCCGCGTACCAGTTGCGCGTGTCGTTGTACGAGAACACCGGGTCGCTGCCGCCGTGATAGACGATCAGCTTGCCGCCGTGGCCCTTGAACTTCGACAGGTCGCTCGGGTTGGGCGGGGTCATGAAGGTCATCGCGGCGGTCGTGTAGGTCAGGTCGGTCGCGTAGATCTTGGGCGCGTCGATGTCGAAGCTGAAGCCGCGCAGGTAGTCCACGACGTTGGTGCCGTCGCCGGTCACGCGCGTGGGCGGCGTCGTGAACACATAGGGCAGCGAGCCGCCGCCGAGCGTGGCGATGATCGCGTTGGGCACCGAGGTGGTCGAGCTGCCGAGCTTCCACACGCGCCAGCCGCCCGCGCCGATGCCGGCGTCCCACGGCCAGTCGGAATAGAGCTGCTTGCCGCTGCCGTCGCGCGGCCCGTCGAACACCTTGTTCAGCACCACGACCTGCTCGCGCGACAGGCAGGTCGCGGTCTTGTCGCCGGCGCAGGCGAGTTCGGCCGGGTCGAACACGCCCTTGCAGCTCTCGAAGCGGTTGACCATGCCGTCGGCCAGGCCGTCGAGCGCGTCGCACTTCTCGACGATCTTCGCGGCGACGAGGTTGAGGTCGTCATTGCTGAAAGCGCTTGCAATGATCGGCTTGCCGTCGGTGTCGAGCGGCGCCACCGACGAGAAGGCCTGCACGTCCCAAGCGTGCTGCACCGCCGCCTTCGGCAGGTTGAAGCCCGGATTGCCCGCGACGATGCCGTCGAAGCGGTCGGCGAAGCGCGTGGCGGCCACGAGCGCCTGGCGCCCGCCGTTCGAGCAGCCGAGGAAGTAGCTGTGCCCGGCGTCCGCGCCGTAGAAGCGTCGGATCACCGCCTTGGCGATCTCGGTCGTGCGGCCGACCGCGTTGTAGCCGTAATCGACGCGCGCCTGCGGGTCGAGGCCGAACAGCGAGCCGCCGACGATCGGCGCGCTCTCGGTGGTGTGGCCGCCGTCGGTGCTCGCGACCGCGAAGCCGCGCGTGAGCGCGTTCGTGGTCGGGCCGCCGCCGAGGATGTTGCCGTAGGCGGGGTTCACCACGCCGTCGGTGCCGCCGCCGCCCTGGAACATGAAGCGGCCGTTCCAGTCGGTGGGCAGGCGCAGTTCGAAGCCGATCGCATAGGCCTTGCCGTCCACCGGGCTGGTGTGCGGATCGATGCTGCCGGTCACGCGGCAGTGCTGGGGCAGGGCGCTGTCGGCGCCGCTCGGCGTCACCGTGCCCGCCGCGACCGTCTCGGTGGCGGTGACGGTCAGGCCGGTGATGCCGAGCGCCGCCGTGGTGATCTCGCCGCAGGCGAGCTTCGTAACCGACGCGGCGTCGCTGCTGTCGTCGCTGCCGCAGCCGGCCAGCCCGAGCACGCCTGCGAGCGCGACGGGGATTGCGAAATGGGTCTTCATCCTGTGCGTCTCCTCCCGGTCCGGTCGTCTGCCGACGGATGCGGCGCGCCACGCCGGACCTGTGTGGGGCCGGATTATTATTTTTGAGAAATAAATAAATCGAGTCATAAGGACTGGTGCTTACCCCTAGCCGAGGGGCCTCGGCGGCGTGCATCGGCCGATGAGCGCACAAAGCCGGTTTCCCCTAGGCAGATACGCCACCGCACGCCGCAACGCAACATGCGTCTGAGGGAAAACACCAACTGAGCGAAAAAGCTTTTTGCTTAAAAGTGATAAGCAATGAGGCGCAGCCGAAAGAGCCGTGCCCGACCACAAGCCCACGTTGGAGGAAGACATGACCCAGCCCCGCAAGCTCGCGGTTCTCACCGCGCTCGCCTGCGCCCTCGCCGCCGGCGCCGCGCATGCCGACATCACCATCGGCGTGACGCTGCCGCTCACCGGCCCGGCCTCGGGCCTGGGCATTCCGGTCAAGAACGGCATCGCGCTCTGGCCGCAGTCCATCGCGGGCGAGAAGCTCAACGTCATCGTCCTCGACGACGCGACCGATCCGACCGCCGGCATCAAGAACGCGCGCCGCTTCATCACCGAGGACAAGGTGGACGTGATCGTCGGCTCGGCCGCGACGCCCGTGGCCGTCGCGATGACCGACGTCGCCGCCGAAGGCCAGACGCTCCAGATCGCCGTGTCGCCCGCCATCGTCCCGGACGGCCGCGACGCCTACACCTACCGCATCGCGCACAGCACGGCCGTGATGGCGCACGCGATGGTCGAGCACATGAAGAAGCTCGGCGTGAAGACCGTCGGCTTCCTCGGCTATGGCGATGCCTACGGCGAAGCCTGGCTCAAGGACTTCACCGCCAAGGCGACGGCCGCCGGCATCAAGCTCGTGGCCACCGAACGCTTCCAGCGCTCCGACACCAGCGTGACCGCGCAGGCGCTCAAGCTCGTGTCGGCCAGCCCCGACGCGATGCTCGTCGTCGCCTCGGGCAGCGGCGCCGCGATGCCGCACCGCGCGATCGTCGAGCGCGGCTACAAGGGCAAGATCTATCAGACCCACTCGGCCGCCTCGCGCGACCTGATGCGCGTCGGCGGCAAGGACGTGGAGGGCGCCTACGTGGTGAGCGGACCGGCCACCGTCGCCGAACAGCTGCCCGACAGCAATCCGTCGAAGAAGCCGGCGCTGCAATTCGTCGCCGACTACGAGAAGGCCTACGGCGCCGGCTCGCGCAACCAGTTCGGCGCCCACGCCTACGACATCCGCCTCGTGCTCGAAACCATCGTGCCGGTCGCGCTCAAGAAGGCGAAGCCGGGCACCAAGGAATTCCGCGCCGCGCTCAAGGACGCGCTCGAAGCCGCCGGCCCGATCGCGGTGTCGCAAGGCGTGCTCGACTACTCGGCCAAGGACCACTGGGGCTTCACGCCCGAGACCGGCGTCATCCTCAAGGTCGTCAACGGCGACTGGAAGCTGGAGAACTGAGGCATGGACGCCTCCATCGCGGGCATCCTCGCGCTCGACGGCGTCACCAACGGCGCCGTCTATGCGCTGCTGGCGATCGCGACCGTGCTGCTGTTCTCGGTCACGCGCGTGCTCTTCATTCCCCAGGGCGAATACGTCGCCTACGGCGCGCTCACGCTCGGCATGTTCCAGCTCGGCCAGACGCCGGGCACGGTGTGGCTGCTGCTGGCGCTGACAGCGTTTGCATGCCTGACCGAGAGCGTCGCGCTGTTCCGGCGCGGGCAGGACTTCTTCGCGGTGCTGCGCCATGTGCGCTCGGTCGCGGGCTGGCCGGTCATCATCTCGATGCTGTCGGTATGGGCCGCGCCCAAGCTGCCGCCGCTGTGGGTGCAGGCGCTGCTCACGCTCGGGCTGGTCACGCCGCTGGGCGGCATGGTGTGGCGCATCGCCTTCCGGCCGCTGGCCGACGCGAGCGTGCTGGTGCTGCTGATCGTGTCGGTCGGCGTGCATTTCGTGCTGACCGGGCTGGGGCTGGTGTTCTTCGGCGCCGAGGGTTATCGCAACCCGAGCTTCTGGGACGAACGCTTCTCGCTCGGCGCGCTGTCGCTGAGCGGGCAGACGGTGATCATGCTGCTGGCCTCGGTGGCGCTGATCGCGATGCTGTGGCTGTTCTTCGAGCGCAGCCTCTACGGCAAGGCGCTGAACGCCACGGCCGTCAACCGGCTGGGCGCGCGCATCGTCGGCATCTCGACCGAGACGGCCGGGCGCAGCGCCTTCCTGCTCGCGGCCTTCATCGGCGCGCTGTCGGGCCTGCTGGTCGGGCCGACCACGACGATCTTCTACGACAGCGGCTTCCTGATCGGCCTGAAGGGCTTCGTCGCGGCGGTGTTCGCGGGGCTGCACAGCTATCCGCTCGCGGCGCTGGGCGCGGTGCTGCTCGGCATGGTCGAGAGCTTCGGCGCCTTCCAGGCCAGCGCCTTCAAGGAGGTGATCGTCTTCACCTCGATCCTGCCCGTGCTGCTCTGGCGCTCGCTGCGCCATCCGGACCATGAGGAACACTGAGATGACCCCGGCCCAATCCGCCGCCAAGCTCCCGGCCCCGGTGGCCGCGCGCGGCGGCCTCTCGTTGCGGCGCGCGGCGCCGGCGCTGCTCGCGGCGGTCGTGCTCGCGCTGCCGGTGCTGCCGGTGCCCGAGTTCTGGATCACCCAGCTCGACTACATCGGCCTGTACGCGATCGCCGTGCTCGGCGTGGTGCTGCTCACGGGCGTGGGCGGGCTGACGTCCTTCGGGCAGGCGGCCTTCGTGGGCCTCGGCGCCTACACGACGGCGGTGCTGACGACGCAGTTCGCGCTGTCGCCGTGGATCACGCTGTTCGCGAGCCTGGCGGTGGCGGGCGCGGTGGCGCTGCTGCTGGCCTTCCTCACTCTGCGCATGTCGGGCCATTACCTGCCGCTCGCCACCATCTGCTGGGGGCTGGCGCTGTACTACCTGATGGGCAACCTCGACGGCCTGGGCAAGTACGACGGCATCGTCGCGATCCCGGCGCTGAGCGTGTTCGGCCTGGAGCTGCGCGACAACCGCAGCCTGTTCTGGGTGATCTGGGCGGTGGCGCTGGCGGCGGCCTTCGGCGTGACGCGGCTGCTCGATTCGCGCCCCGGCCGCGCGATCCGCGCCCTGCGCTGCGGCACGACGATGCCCGAGGCGATGGGCATTTCCACCTTCCGCTACAAGGTGGCGATTTTCGTGCTGTCGGCGCTGCTGGCGGCCGTGTCGGGCTGGCTGTTTGCGCACTTCCAGCGCGCGATCAATCCGTCGCCCTTCGGCATGCACATGGGCATCCAGTACCTGTTCATGGCGGTGCTGGGCGGGGCCGGGCAGGTGTGGGGCGCCTTCGCGGGCGCGGCGGCGGTCAAGCTGCTCGAAGACCGGCTCCAGGTCTGGCTGCCGCAACTACTGGGCACGTCGGGCAGCTTCGAGATCATCGTGTTCGGCGCGGTGCTGATCGCCACGCTGCGCTTCGCGCCCAGGGGCATCTGGCACTGGGTGGAAAGGCGCTGGCCGGCACCGCAGCGCGTGCGCGACTGGGGCGAGGCCGAGGCGCTGGCGCCGCGTGCGCGGCCGGAGCCTGCAAGCGCTGGCAAGGTGGATGCGGAAATCGCGCTGCATGGCGCGCTCGGTCAGACCGACGCGCCCGCCGACCGCGCGCCGCTGCTCGCCGCCAAGGACCTGCGCAAGCAGTTCGGCGGGCTGGTCGCGGTGAAGGACGTGGGCTTCAGCATCGGCCACGGCGAGATCGTCGGCCTCATCGGGCCGAACGGCGCGGGCAAGTCCACCACCTTCAACCTGCTGACGGGCGTGCTGCCCGCCACCTCGGGCGAAGTCACCTTCATGGGCCGGCGCATCGAGAAGGCGAAGTCGCGCGAGATCGCGGCGCTCGGCATCGCGCGCAGCTTCCAGCACGTGAAGATGGTTCCGGAAATGACGGTGCTGGAGAACGTCGCGCTTGGCGCCCATCTGCGCGGCGGCTCGGGCATCGCGCGCGCCATCCTCGGCCTCGACCGCGCCGACGAGCGCCGCCTGCTGCGCGAGGCCGAGCGCCAGCTGCTGCGCATCGGCATGGGCCATCTCATGCACGAGCAGGCCGGCAATCTCGCGCTCGGGCCGCAGCGGCTCATGGAGATCGCCCGCGCGCTCTGCCTCGACCCGGCGCTGCTGCTGCTCGACGAACCCGCCGCCGGCCTGCGCCACCAGGAGAAGCTCGCCCTCGTGGAGGTGCTGCGGCAGTTGCGCGCCGAGGGCATGAGCCTGCTGCTGGTGGAGCACGACATGGACTTCGTGATGGGCCTGACCGACCGCATCGTGGTGATGGAGTTCGGCACCAAGCTGATCGAAGGCACGCCCGAGGAAGTGCGCAACAGCCCGGCGGTGCGCGCCGCCTATCTCGGCACCGAGCATTGAGGAGCGCCGCATGAGCCAGAACCCCAACCCCGCTGAAAGCGCTTGCAACGCCGGCGCGGCGCAGGCCGCCGTCGCCTCGCAACCGGGCGACGCGCCCTCGGCAGCGACGGCCGCCGCGCCGCTGCTCGAAGTGCGCGACCTGCGCGCCGGCTACGGCCGCGCCCAGGTGCTCGACGGGCTGGACTTTGCCGCGCCCAAGGGCGGCGTCGCCACCATCATCGGGCCGAACGGCGCGGGCAAGTCCACCACGCTCAATGCGCTGGTGGGCGCGATCCCGTCGCGCGGCGGCATCGTGTTCGACGGCCAGGACATCGGCCGCGCCTCGCTGGAGGAGCGCGTGATGCTCGGCATCGCCCTCGTGCCCGAGCGGCGCGAGCTGTTCGGCACCATGACCGTCGAGGACAACCTGCTGCTCGGCGGCTGGCGCCAGATGCGCCGCAAGTTCCCCAAGTGGCGCGAGCGCATCGACGAGGTCTATGCGCGCTTCCCGCGCCTGAAGGAACGGCGCGCGCAACTGGCCGGCACGTTGTCGGGCGGCGAGCGTCAGATGCTCGCCGTGGGCCGGGCGCTCATGAGCGCGCCGCGCCTGCTCATGCTCGACGAACCGAGCCTCGGCCTCGCGCCGCTGGTCACGCGCGAGATCTTCACGATCATCGAAGGCCTGCGCGCGACGGGCGTGACCATCCTGCTCGTCGAGCAGAACGCGCGCGCCGCGCTCGCCGTGGCCGATCACGGCTATGTGCTGGAGACCGGCCAGTTCGCGCTGCACGGCCCGGCGGCAGAGCTGGCCAACGATCCGCGCGTGATCGACACCTATCTCGGCACCGGCCACGGCTCGGTCGCGCCGCCGGCCCCGGCGCCCGCGCCAAGACCGCCGCTGGCCGGACTGGCGACCGCGCCGGCCTGACGTCGCCCGGGCCTCGGCTCGCGGGCGCCATGCCCGTCGGCCGAGGCCACGGCAGCCTCGCGGCCGCCACCCGCTGCAAACCCTTGCAATCCCGCTTCCCGCGCACCGGTCTCGCCGGCGCGCGGCGGGCCCCTGCGCGACCGGGCGCGACACGCATCCGCCCGGCGCCGGCTTTCCACCCCAGAGGAGACCCAAGCATGAAAACCATCCGCGCGATCCCGGCAGCCGTCCTGGCACTCATGGCCGGCACGGCCGGCGCCCAGCAGGCCGGCAGCAACGTCACGCTCTACGGCCTGGTCGACAGCGGCGTCGAAGTCGTCACGCATTCGGGCACGGCCGACCGCACGCTCATCCGCGTGCCGACCGTCACCGGCCTCATGAGTTCGCGCCTCGGCTTCCGTGGCACCGAAGACCTCGGCGACGGCCTCAAGGCGCTGTTCACCATCGAGGCCGGCCTCGGCATGGACACCGGCGCCTCGGCCCAGGGCGGTCGCGCCTGGGGCCGGCAGGCTTTCGTCGGCCTAGCCGGCAAGTGGGGCCAGGTCGCGCTCGGCCGCCAGCCGACCGCGCTGTTCTACGCGCTGGCCGATTCCGACGTGCTCGGCCCGGCCATCTACGCCTTCGGCTCGATCGATCCCGGCGTGCCCAACGCGCGCGCCGACAACGCCATCACCTATCGCGGCACGTTCGGCGACTTCACCGCCTTCGGCAGCTGGTCCTTCGGCCGCGACTCGGCCGGCGGCACGCCCGCCTCGGGCACCTGCGCGGGCGAGACCGCCGGCGCCGCGATGGCCTGCCGCAACTGGAGCGCCTTCCTGCGCTGGGCACCCAAGCCCTACGGCCTGACGGTCGCCATCGACGAGCAGCGCGGCGGCACCGGCGCGACGGCCTCGTTCTTCAACGGGGCGGCACCCATCGCCTTCACCAGCGCCGACAACAAGGACCGCCGAATCTTCGCGGGCGGCTATGTCATGGCCGGCGACGTGAGGCTCGGGGCCGGCTGGATGGGCCGCAAGGTCGAGACCACCACCGTCAGCATCGAGTCCGACACCTGGTATGCCGGCGCCTCCTATCCGGTGACGGCGGCGCTCACGCTCGACGGCCAGTTCCTGCGCACCACCAACAGCGACCTCAACCGCAGCGCCTCCATGACCGTCGCGCGCGGCATTTACGCGCTGTCGAAGCGCAGCTCGGTGTACCTGCAGACCGGCTATCTCGACAACAGCGCGCTCGCCCAGTACTCGGTGAGCGGCGGCGGTGCCGGCAGCACGCCCAACGCGGGCAAGAACCAGCTCGGCACGATGGTGGGGCTGCGCCACTTCTTCTGACGCGGCAAACGCTTGCAAGCCGGTCCGCCGAGGGCCGGCCGCCCCGGCCTTCTTGTATCCTCGCCCGGCCCCGGTGGCCGCCGTTCCCCGGCGCCACCTGCCGCCGACGCCAGCGCGCCCGGCCGGCCCGCACGACAGAACAGGAAGCCGATGGCCACCAGGAAGCGCGCCCCCGTCGCGGGCGCTCCCGCAGCCGGCGACAGCGCCGACACCGACAGCACCGCCCCCGACACCGACCTGCCCGACGCCGACGCGGGCGACCTCGCTCCCGCGCGCCGCCGTGCCGCGCGCCGTCCGGCGCTCGACCAGTCCTGGCTCGAAGGCTCGATCGGCTACCACCTCGCGCGCGCCCGGGTCGTGACCGCCGGCATCTTCACGCGCGCCATCGGCGAGCCGCTCGACCTGCGCCCCGTCGAGTTCACGATCCTCATGCTGCTGTCCAGCAACGAGGACGTGACGCAGACCCAGCTGTCGGACCTGCTCGCGATCTCGGCGCCCAACATGACCATCCTGCTCGACCGCTGCGTCAAGCGCGGCATCGTGCGCCGCGTGCGCAGCGAGACCGACCGCCGCGCCCAGACCGTGCAGCTCACCGACCTCGGCCGCGATCTGGCCCGGCGCGGCCACGCGATCGCGCTGACGATGGAGCGCGAGGCGCTGCCCAGCCTCAGCCCCGGCGAGTACCTGATCCTCATCGAGCTGCTGAGGAAGATCACGCGCCATTCACACCCCGCCGAGTAGTACCGCCAGTTCCGCCGAGATCACCTGGCCCAGCTTGTCGTAGCCGGCCGGCGTCGGATGAATCTCGTTCTCCCAGTCGCCGTCGGGGCCGGTGGTGTGCAGCGCGGCCCGTGTCAGCGTGTTGCGGGTCGCCTTGACGACATGGAAGTTCGGGATGGCGTCGGGCCGGCGGCGGTCGCCCAGCTCGGCGAGGGTGCTCGCGAGCGTCTCGAACAGATGATCGGAAATCGTGGCCCAGAGCCGTTCCGGCACCTCGCGGAACTTCAGCGCCCGGTACAGCCAGGGCCCGGACGGCGTCGCGAAGCCGAAGAACTTGACCGGCGCGTCGCGCGGCGTCGGGTAGTCGTACACATGGGTCACGATCGGCGTGTTCTCGTTCTTGCTGCCGGCGCGCAGGGCGGCGATCGCGCGGTAGCCGGCCTGGAGATCGGCGCGGAAATCGGCAAGCTCGGCGCTGTCGATGTAGTCGTGCATGCTGCCGCCGGCGCCCGGCCCGGGCTTGCAGATGATGCGGTCGGCGCGGTCGATCAGGTCGTTGCCGCCGCCGCTGAGCAGGATCGCGTCCCACTTGCTCTGGAACTTCCTGTCGGCGATGAGCAGCCGCAGCTGCGGATTGGCGGACAGGTCGGACATGTTCAGGAGGGTGTCGCCCGGTCTGGCGAGGCTGACGAGCAGGGTCTCGCGCCAGAAGCGCAGACCCATCAGCAGGTTGGAGGTGACGGGCAGGGCGCCGACGGAGAACCACGAATCGCCCTCGCACAGCAGGCGCAGGCGGGCGGGGTCGTCGAGACTGTCGAGGCCCTTGTCGGGCTGGAGCGGATAGCCTTCGAAACGGTAGATGACGGGGCGGTGGTCGAGCTGCATCGCGGTCTCCGGTTGTCGTGGCAGGCTGGATGTCCGCCATCGCCGCCGCGCCGCCCGAGCAGCCGGCGCGACAGCGCAGCTTCGGACGGAGACCGGGCAAAGTCAGCGCGGATGTTTTGATCCGCGCCGGTCTGCCGGCCGGTTGACCACGCGCAGGCGGGCCTGTCGCCCGCCTCGCCTCAGATGATGTTGATGTCCGCCGCCGTCAGCGTCGTGCCCGCCGCCAGCTGGGCCACGGCGATGCCGGCCGCCCCGCCGGCGCCGTCGGCGTCGTAGAAGAGCTTGCCGGTCGTCACGTCGTAGATGAAGCGGTCGTCGGCCTCGGTGGCGGTCTTGCCGAGCGCGAAGGCCCCGCTGGCCAGGGCTCCGATCGCGCCCGCCTCGGCGAAGGCCGTGTGATCGAACTCCAGCCGATCCACGCGCGAGACGAAGTCGGTCACGTAGTCGAGGTTGCCGCTGGTGGCGGCCGGCGTGGTGAAGCGGAACACGTCGTACCCGTCGCCGCCGGTGAGCGAATCGACGCCATCGCCGCCGATGAGGGTGTCGTTGCCGGCGCCGCCGTCGAGCGTGTCGTAGCCCGCGCCGCCGTCGAGCCAGTCGGCGCCGCCGCCGCCGTCGAGCGAATCGCGGCCTGCGTCGCCGCCGAGCGTGTCGTTGCCGTCGCCGCCGAGCAGGCTGTCATTGCCGTCGGCGCCGTAGAGCCTGTCGTTGCCGCCCAGGCCCGAGAGCAGGTTGGCGGCGGCGCTGCCGGTGATGGTGTTGGCGAGCGCGTTGCCGGTGCCGCCGATCGCGGCGGTGGAGGTGAGTTCGAGGATTTCGAGGTTGGCGCCGAGGGTCCAGCTCACGGTCGATCGCACGGTGTCGATGTCGCTCGCGGTCGTGACGGTCTCGAAGATCACGTCGCTGACCGAATCGACGTAGTACAGGTCGTTGCCGCTGCCGCCCGCGAGCGTGTCGTCGCCCGAGCCGCCGTCGAGCGTGTCGTCGCCGGCGCCGCCCGACAGGCTGTCGTTGCCGGCGAGACCGGACAGCGCGTTGGCGGCCGCGTTGCCGGTGATCGTGTTGTCAAGCGAATTGCCGGTGCCGGTCAGCGCGGCGGCGCCGGTCAGTTCCAGGTTCTCGGTGTAGGCGCCGAGCGTCCAGTTGACCGAGGCGCGCACGGTGTCGATGTCGCTGCCGTCGGCCGAGGTCTCGCGCACCACGTCGGCGGCTGAATCGACCACGTACACATCGGCGCCGCTGCCGCCCGCGAGCGTGTCGTCGCCGCTGCCGCCGTCGAGCGTGTCGTTGCCGGCGCCGCCGGAGAGGCTGTCGTTGCCAGCCAAGCCCGACAGCGCATTGGCCGCCGCGTTGCCGGTGATGCTGTTGTCGAGCGCATTGCCGCTGCCCGAGATCGAGGCGCCGCCGGTCAGTTCCAGATTTTCGAGGTTGGCGCCGAGCGTCCAGCTCAGGCCGGCGCGCACCGTGTCGATCTCGCTGGCGAGCGTGCCGGTCTCGCTGATCACGTCGCTGACCGAATCGACCACGTACACATCGCTGCCGGCGCCGCCCGCGAGCGTGTCGTAGCCGGCACCGCCATCGAGGGTGTCGTTGCCGGCGCCGCCGTCGAGACTGTCGTTGCCGCTGCCGCCGTCCAGGCTGTCGTTGCCGGCGCCGCCGAGCAGGGTGTCGGCACCGCCGCCGCCCGCGAGCGTATTGGCGCCGGCATTGCCGGTAAGCAGGTTGGCCAGCCCGTTGCCGCTGCCGTTGATCGCGGCGCTGCCGGTCAGCTCCAGGTTTTCGAGATTGGCCCCGAGCGTCCAGTCCACCGAGGCGCGCACCGTGTCGATCTCGGTAGCGAGGTTGCTGGTCTCGCTCACCACGTCGGCGGCGGAATCGACCACGTACACGTCGTTGCCGCTGCCGCCCACGAGCGTGTCGTCGCCGGTGCCGCCGTCGAGCGTGTCGTCGCCCGCGCCGCCCGAGAGGCTGTCGTTGCCGGCCAGGCCCGACAGCGCATTGGCGGCCGCGTTGCCGGTGATGAGGTTGGCGAGCGCGTTGCCGCTGCCGTTGATGGCGGCGCTGCCGGTCAGCTCCAGGTTCTCGAGATTGGCCCCGAGCGTCCAGCCGACCGAGGCGCGCACCGTGTCGATCTCGGCCGTGTCGGTCGTGGCCTCCTTGATGACGTCGGCGACCGAATCGACCACGTACACGTCGCTGCCGCCGCCGCCCACGAGCGTGTCGTCGCCGCTGCCGCCGTCGAGCGTGTCGTTGCCGGCCGCGCCCACGAGGCTGTCGTTGCCGGCCATGCCCGAAAGCAGGTTTGCGCCGGTATTTCCGGTGAGCGTGTTGGCGAGTTCATTGCCCGTGCCGTTGATGGCCGTCGTGCCGGTCAGCACCAGGAACTCGACATTGTCGCCCAGCGTGTACGAAACGCCGGCGCGCACGGTGTCGTTGCCGCCGCCTTCGTTCTCGACCACGAGGTCGTCGCCCTCGATCCAGTAGCTGTCGTCGCCGGCGCCGCCGATGAAGGTGTCATCGCCGGCATTGCCGACGAATACGTCATTGCCGGCGCCGCCCGTCATGCTGTCGTTGCCGTTGCCGCCGACGAGGCTGTCGTCGCCATCGCCGCCGTCGAGCGTGTCGTTGCCGTCGCGGCCGTCGAGCGTGTCGTTGCCCGCGAGGCCGGCGAGGCGGTCGCCGAGCGAGGTGCCGGCCAGGCTGTCGGCGCCGCTGCCGCCGCTCAGGCTCACGTTGGCGGCATCGAGCGTGAAGCTTGCGCTCGCGCTGCCGCCGTCGGGATCGGTGACGGTCACGGTGATCGTCACCGAGCCGGTCGTGCCATAGGCCGGCGTGCCCGACAGCGTGTGCGCGACCGCGTCCCACGCGAGCCAGGACGGCAGCGCGCCGCCGTCGGCCACCGCGAGCGTGAAGCCGAGCGCGGCGTCGCTCTCGACATCGCTGGCGAAGTCGTCGAGGTCGAGCGCGAAGGCGTTGCTGCCGGTATCCCGGTAACGCTGGTCGGCCAGCGCGAGCACCGGCAGGTCGTTGACCGAGGCGGCCGTGAAACTGGCGCTGCGGCTGAGCACGCTGCCTTCATCGTCGATCACGGTGTAGGCGAGGCTGCCGAGATCGCCGTTGGCATTGGCGGCGGCGGTGAAGCTCAGGCCGGCGAACTGGCTGGCCGTGAGCAGCTGGCCGTTGCTGACCGTCGCGCCGCTGGCGAGCGTGAGCACGCCGCCCGTGGGCAGACCGTCGATGCGCACCGTCGGGCTGCCGCCGTCGGCATCGGTGGGCGCGGCGATGCCGAGCGCGAAGGCGGGCGCGTCCTCGTCGAAGCTGTAGGCGCGGCTCGCGTCGGCCACCGGGATGCGGGCATTGGCGCCCGTCACGGGCACGACCGCCTGCACGAAGTTGGCGGCGGTGATGGCGGTGGCCGTCGTGCCCTGCAGCAGCGCGAGCGTGGTGAAGGCCGCGCCGTTGGCGCCGCCGTCGGCATCCACCTCCAGCACGCTGCCGCCGGCCGCGCCCGAGATGCGCAGATACCCGGCCGCGAACGGATCGCTGCCCTCGGCCAGCCCGAGCGCGGCGATCACGGCCGACAGGTCGAGCCGGTCGCCGCCGCTGCCGGCCGTGAAATCGGTGATGACCGTGACCGGCGTCTCGGCCCCGGCGCCGACGAGCGCGAGCCGGACGATGTCGCTGCCGGCGCCGGTCGTGACGGTGCCGCCGGCCGCGTGGGTGGCGAGGTCGATCGTGTCGTTGCCGGCGCCGGCGTCGAGCGTCATCGCCGTGCCGCTGGCGACCAGGCTGTCGTTGCCGGCGCCGCCGCTCAGGCTTGCGGCGCCGCCGCCCTCGGCGCAGAGCGTGTCGTCGCCGTCGCCGCCGTCGAGCAGGGCGGCCCAGGCGCCGTCGCCGTGGAAGACGATGCTGTCGGCGCCGTCGTCGCCGCGCAGCGTGTCGTTGCCGCCGCCGCCGGTGATGACGTCGTTGCCGTCGCCGCCGCGGATGGAATCGTGGTCGGTCTCGGTGATGGCGGCGTTGTCGGCGTTGATCGTGTCGTTGCCGGTGCCGCCGAAGGCGTAGTCGTCGCCACTGCCGGCGTCGATCAGGTCGTTGCCGTCGCCGCCGTCGATCGAATCGCGGCCGGCGCCGCCGCTGAGGCCGGCCGGCGGGTTCACGCCCTTGACCGGGTCGGCCAGGCCGACGCTGTCGTCGCCGCTGCCGCCGTAGATCGTGTCGTCGCCCGCGCCGCCCGCGAGCATGTCGTCGCCGATGCCGCCGCTCAGGTAGTCGTTGCCGCTCCAGCCGAGCAGCGTGTCGTTGCCTTCGCCGCCGACGAGGGTGTCGTTGCCGCCCCAGCCGCCGTCGATGAAGTCGTTGCCGCCGCCGCCGTTGTAGCCGTCGCCGAGGTCGCTGCCGGCGTAGCTGTCGTCGGCGAGGCCGCCGGCGGTGGCGCGCGCCGTGGTGTCGGCGGTCGGGCTCAGGCCGTCGCCGAAGTTGGCCGCCACGAGCGCCGACGGCGCCAGGCCGGCGAGCGTGACCAGCGTGGTCCATTGCGCGCCGTCGGCGCTGCCGCTGGCGTCGTACTGGAGCAGGGTGTCGCCGCCGCTCGCCAGCAGCCGCAGCCAGCCGCCGGTGAAGGGATTGCCCTGGTCGAAGCCGAGTTCGCCCAGCCGCGCGAGCACGGCGGACAGGTCGAGCACGTCGCCCCCCGCGCCGGCCGTGAAGTCGGTGATGACGCTGGCGGCAAAGCCGCCCTCGATCGCGCGCAGCGACAGGCTGACCACGTCGGCGCCGCTGCCGGTGGTGACGCGGGCCGAGGCGTTGTCGCTGGCCGCGAGGTCGATGCTGTCGGCGCCGCTGCCGGCGTCGATCACGAGCGCGCTGCCGGCCGCGACGATGAGGTCGTCGCCGGCGCCGCCGAGCAGGGTGGCGCCGTCATCGCGGCTGCCGTCGCCGCAGATGCTGTCGTTGCCGTCGCCACCGTCCACCACGAGGCCGGGGTTGGCGCCGATCAGATCGATCACGTCGTCGCCGGTGCCGCCGCGCACGCTGCCGCCGGCCGCAGCGTCAACATGGATGACGTCGTTGCCGGCGCCGCCGTCGATGCTGGCGCGCCAGAGTCCGCCGCCCGCGAGCAGCACGGTGTCGGCGCCGTCGCCGGCGTCGATCGTGTCGTTGCCGGCGCCGGCGGTGATGTAGTCGTCGCCAGCGCCGGCCAGCACGAGGTCGTGATCGGTCTCGGTGCTGCTGGCACCGACGGCGTCGATCAGGTCGTTGCCGTCGCCGCCCGCGAGCGTGTCGTTGCCGCTGCCGCCGGTGAGCGCGTCGTTGCCGGCGCCGCCGTCGAGCGAATCGTTGCCGGCCTCGCCGTTCAGCCCGGCGCCCGCGAAGTCGTGGCCCTTGACGCTGCCCGAGAACCACCACACGTCGTCGCCATCGCCGCCGATGAGGGTGTCGTTGCCGCTGCCGCCGAACATCACGTCGTTGCCGGCATCGCCGCGCAGCAGGTCGTTGCCGCCGAAGCCGAACAGGCTGTCCTCGCCGTCGCCGCCGGCGATCGTGTCGTTGCCGCCGTAGCCGCCGTCGATCTGGTCGTCGCCGGCGCCGCCGCCGAGGCTGTCGCCGCCCTCGTTGCCCGAGAGCGTGTCGTTGCCGTCGCCGCCGACGAGCGTGACCGCCGTCGTGCGCGCCACGGGCGACAGGCCATCGGTGAAGTTGTCGGCGGTGAAGGCCGAGGGCGCGGTGTTCTGGAGCACGAGCAGCGTGGTCCATTGCGCGCCGCCGGACGGCCCGCTCAGGTCGGCCTGGAGCAGGGTGCTCGTGCCCGAGGCCAGCAGCCGCAGCCAGCCGCTCGTGAACGGGTTGGCATGGTCGTAGCCCGCCTCGACCAGCAGGTTGAGCACGCCGCTCAGGTCGAGCCTGTCGCCGCCGGCGCCGGTGGCGAAGTCGGTGATGGTGGCCGCGCCGTAGCTGGCGATGCCGCGCGCCGACACGCGGATCACGTCGCTGCCGGCGCCGCCGGTGATGCTGCCGCCGGCGGCATTCCAGGCCGTGAAGTCGATCGTGTCGTTGCCCGCGCCGGCGTTCACCACCAGCATCGCGCCCGACAGCGTGATGCTGTCGTCGCCGAGGCCGCCGAGCACGGTGGCGTTGTTGCTCGGGCCGGCGCCGAGGTCGATCGTGTCGTTGCCGGCGCCGCCGTCGATCGACACGCCGGTGCTGCGGTTGGACAGGAGGATGACATCGTCGCCGTCGCCGCCGAGCACGGTGCCGCGGATGGCGCTGTCGAGGCTGATCGTGTCGTTGCCGTCGCCGCCGTCGAGCAGCGCGGTCCAGAGCAGCTTGCCGGCGAAGGTGATGACGTCGTCGCCGCCTTCGCCGCGCAGGGTGTCGTTGCCGTTGCCGCCGCTGATGAAGTCCTGGCCGTCGCCGCCGAGCACCGAATCGACATCGGTTTCGAGCGTGTTGTCGCCGATGGCGTCGATCGTGTCCTCGCCGTTGCCGCCGAGCAGGGTGTCGTTGCCGCTGCCGCCGGTGATGCGGTCGCCGCCGTCGCCGCCGTCGACGAGGTCGTTGCCGGCGCCGCCGTCGAGGCCGGCGCCCCAGACCACGCCCTTGTAGCTGTCGCCGAAGTACCAGGCGTCGTCGCCGAGGCCGCCGCGCAGCGTGTCGTTGCCGGCACCGCCGAACAGCGCGTCGTTGCCGTCGCCGCCGTCGAGCGAGTCGGCGCCCGCGAGGCCGAGCAGGGTGTCGTTGCCGTCGCCGCCGGACAGGCTGTCGTTGCCGCCGGCGCCGTCGATGAAGTCGTCGCCGCCGAGGCCGCTGATGCTGTCGTTGCCCGAGGTCGAGCCGCTCGCGCCCGTGCCGGCATCGACGATGCGGTCGTCGCCCGCGCTGCCGGCGAGGCTGCGGCCGCTCGCGCTGTCGAAGGGCGGCACGAGATTGGCCACGGTGCTGAAGGCCGAGGGCGTCACGCCCGCGAGCGAGACCAGCGTGATCCATTGCGCGCCGTCGCGCGAGCCGGTCAGGTCCACCTGGAGATCGGTGCCGTTGCCCGTGGCGACCAGACGCATCCAGCCGCCGGTGAAGGGATTGCCGTGGTCGTAGCCGAGCTCGGCCAGCCGGCCGAGCACCGGCGCGAGGTCGAGGACATCGCCGCCGGCGCCGGTCGTGAAGTCGGTGATGACGCTGGCGGCGAAGCCGGCCTCGATCGCGCGCAGCGACAGCCTCACCACGTCGGTGCCCGCGCCGGTGGTGATCGTGGCCGAGGCGTTGTCCCAGGTGGCGAGGTCGATCGTGTCGCTGCCGGCGCCGCCCTCGATGACCAGCGCCGCGCCCGAGGCGACGATGCTGTCGTCGCCGTCACCGCCGACGAGGGTGGCGCGGTCGTTGGCGCTGCCGCCGGCGTCGATCGTGTCGTTGCCCGCGCCGCCGTCCACGGCCAAACCGGGGCTGGCGACAAGGCGGATGTAGTCGGCATCGGCCTCGCCGGCCACGCTGCCGCCAAGGGCGTTGCTCACGTCGATCGTGTCGTTGCCGGCGCCGCCGCGCAGGCTGGCCGCGTACAGGCCGGCGCCGTCGAAGCGCAGGCTGTCGGCGCCGTTGCCGCCGTCCAGGGTGTCGTTGCCGCCGCCGCCGACGAGTGTGTCGTCGCCGTCGCCGCCGGCCAGGGAGTCATGATCGGTCTCGCTCGCGGTCGGGCCGTCGGCGGCGTAGAGCATGTCGTCGCCGCTGCCGCCCGCGAGCGTGTCGTTGCCGCTGCCGCCGAACAGCGAATCGTTGCCGGCACCGCCGTCGAGGCTGTCGTTGCCTTCCTCGCCCCAGAGGCCGGCGTGGTTGTACTGGCGGCCCTTCCAGATGCCGCCGTACCAGCTGCTGCCGTCGTCGCCGTCGCCACCGAGCAGGGTGTCGTTGCCGTAGCCGCCGAGCAGCACGTCGGCGCCGCTGCCGCCGTCGAGCGAATCGTTGCCGGCAAATCCGAACAGCGTGTCGTCGCCATTGCCGCCGAGCAGGGTGTCACGGCCGCCGAAGGCACCGTCGAGGATGTCGTTGCCGTCGAGGCCGGCAAGGCTGTCGTCACCGTCGGCGCCGCTCAACGTCTCGTCGGCCGTCGTGCCGGTGGTGATGCGCGCGGTGGTGAGGCCAGTCGGGGCGATGCCCCAGATGAAGCGGCTGCTGGTCAGGTTGGCGGCGCTGAAGTTGTTGATCTGGACGAGGCTGGTCCATTGCCCGCCGTCGGCGCTACCGGTCAGGTCGGCCTGGATGAGGGTGTTGCTGCCGGCGGTGACGACGCGCAGCCAGCCGCTCGTGAAGGGGTTGGAATAGTCGTAGCCGTTCGCGGCCAGCCGAGCGAGCACCGGCGACAGGTCGATGCGGTCGCCGTCCGAGGCCGAGAAGTCGGTCACCTGGAGCAGGCTGTCGCCCGCCTCGCGGCCGGCGAGCGACAGGACCAGCGTGTCGAGTCCGGTGCCGAGGGTGATGACGCCGCTGCCCGTGCGGCCAGTCGCGGCCTCGGCATCGACGGTGTCGTTGCCGGCACCGGCATCCACCACGTTGCCCGAGCCGGACAGGTTGATGCGGTCATTGCCGGCGCCCCCCACGATCGTGGACGAGGCACCGACCGAGATCGTGTCGTTGCCGTCGCCGCCGTCGATGTAATTACCGCTGCCCGCCGAGACGATCACATCGGCGCCGCCATTGCCGAAGGCGACGAGCGAGCCGCCCCCGCCGTCGATAGTGTCGGCGCCCGCGCCCGCGACGATGCTGTCGTTGCCGTCGCCGCCGAGCAGCCAGTCGCCGATCGTGTCACCGGCTGTGACGGTGTAGCTGATGGCGCTGCGCGTCGAGCCGAACACCACGCCGGTCACGCCGGACCAGATACGGTCATCGCCGGCACCACCGTCGATCACGTCGTACGAAGTGCTTCCCATCAGGGAATCAGGCTGGTCCGTGCCCTGGATGCTTGCCATCTTGCCGCCGCTCTGGAGAAGTCGTTGAAAGTGCGTACTTGCGCCAAATGCGTGCAATTGCTTGCAAACACCGGCAAGTCACTGTTTCCATCGAAAGCTAAGCGAGGGCGAATGCTCTCTTGCGTGACATGCGACACAGCCACCGGCTATGGCATGCCACGGTTAAGGAGGCTTGATCCGTGCCGGGCTGTCCTACGCGCGGCCAGTCCCGCCCCGCTGTCGAATCGGATTTCGGCATGAAGCGGATGCCGGCAATCACCCGAACAGGTCATCGATTGCGCCGGAAACATGAGTCACGGGGCTTTGTCGCGGATCGGTGGCGGTCGGCAACGTGGCGGTCAAAGCAGGCCTCGCCCACGCTCGCCGTGCCGCGACGACCGTCTGGCTCGCCGGAGCGACATCGAGCGCGATGACGTGACAGATTTCCTTGTCAGGCATCGCCCGCGAAACCGCGCACCGGACCCCGCCTGCCATCGGAGACCCGTCATGCATCCCGCCATCCGTCTTGCCGCCATCACCCTCACCGCGCTCGCCGCCTCGGCCTTCGCCGCCGACGGCGAACCCACCGCGCAGCAGCAGCGCTTCGGCGCCTGCAGCAGGCAGGCGAAGGACAAGGGCCTGAGTGGCGATGCGCGCAAGTCCTTCATGTCGGACTGCGCCAGCGGCAAGACGCCGCTGACGCCGCAGCAGCGCATGGGCGCCTGCAACAAGGAGGCGGGCGAGAAGAAGCTTGCCGGCCAGGAGCGCAAGGACTTCATGTCGGGCTGCCTCAAGGCCTCTTGAGGTCGCGCGCCGAAGTACGACACGCCCATCGCCGCCCGTCCCCGGGCGCGGCCCGACCTTCGGCGCCGACTCAGCCCGGCGCCACCTCGTACCAGAGCTGGGCGGCCACGATGATGGCCGTGAGCAGCGTGGTCGCGCCCACCAGCAGCACCGCGATGGCGAGGAACACGCAGTTCCAGCTATTGCGGCTGTGGCGCGGCGAGACGGCGTTCCAGCGCGCGTCCCAGCGCTCGTCGGGCATGACGGCGATGGCCAGGCTTTCGCACCAGGCGATCCACACCGGCAGCAGCACCAGCACCGCGAGCCAGGCATTGCGCGCGCTGCCGACCGCGCCGAACAGCAGCATCCCGGCCGCCAGCGCGAGCGGATAGACCGGCGCCCGGCGCTGCCCGAGATACCAGCAATGCGCGCCGAGCGGCGCGCCGGCAAAGGCCAGCAGCGCGGCGGTGAAGCGCTCCCGATGCCGCACCGGCGCCGGTTTGGGGAGTGCCGGCGCGCCGGCTCGCCGGTCGGGCGCACCCTCCCGCCCCGGACCGGAAGTCGGTGGCGATGCCGGGCGCGATGGCGCGGCGGGCAGGGAAGCGGGGCGGATATCCATGGGCGGCCTCCATCACGACAGCGGGGGCGGGCAGAGCGCAGCGACTGTCGCATGCGGTTACGCCTGATCGAACACGGGTAAGCGCGCAGGCGAACCGCGCCCGACGGCCAGGCTCTACCCTCGCAGCCTCGGTCGCGCGGCCGTGCCGGCAGCGGCCGGTGGCGCGGCAACCCTGTTCTCCTCCGCCGCCCATGACCGCGATTCCGCCCTCATCCCCATCGTCTCCCGCCGTCGCCGGCAATGCCGCGCCTCGCCGTCCGCCCGGCTTCCTGCATCTGGGGCTGCGCGATGCCTGGCGCGACTGGCGCGGCGGCGAACTGCGCGCGCTGGCCCTTGCGGTGCTGATCGCGGTCGCGGCGCTGGCCTGCGTCGGCTTCGCGGCCGACCGCATCCGGCTCGCGCTCGAAACCCAGGCCGCGCAACTGCTCGGCGGCGACGCGGTGCTGTCGGCCGACCATCCGCCGCCGCCCGCGCTCTCCGACGCCGCGCGCGCCGCCGGCCTCGCCACGGCCGAGGTCGCGCAATTCCCGTCGATGGCGCTCGCGCATGACGAGGATCCGGCGGTCGATCCGCGCGGGCTGCTGGTGTCGCTCAAGGCGGTGTCGGGCGGCTATCCGTTGCGCGGCGGCTTGCAGGTGAAGGATGAACAGGCCACCGCCACGCTCACCCGCCCCCCCGCGCCCGGCAGCGTCTGGATCGACCCGCAGATCGCCACCTCGCTCGACGTGAAGCCCGGCGACCGCATCACCCTCGGCGACGCGAAGCTCACTGTCTCCGGCCTGCTGCTGCTCGAACCCGATCGCGGTGCCGGCTTCGGCATGCTCGCGCCGCGCGTGCTGATGCGGCTCGAAGACCTGCCCGCGACCGGACTGGTCGTGCCCGGCGCGCGCGTCGGCTGGCGCCTGCTCGTCGCGGGCGATGCGGCCACGGTTCACGACTGGCTCGACGCCGCCCGCCCGCAACTCGCGCGCGGCGAAAGCCTCAACGCCATCGCCGCGGCGGGCGGCGACAGCGCCTCGGGCGAGGGCAACGGCGCCGCCAACATCGGCATGGACCGCGCCCAGCGCTATCTCGGCCTCGCGGCGCTGTCGGGCGCGGTGCTGGCGAGCGTGGCGATGGCGCTCGGCGCGCGCCGCTTCGTCGAGCGGCGCATCGACTCGGTGGCGGTGCTGCGCTGCCTCGGCGCGACCCGGCCGCTGGTGCTCGGCGCGCTGCTGGTCGAGATCGGGCTGGTCGGACTGCTCGCGGGGCTGGCGGGCGTGGCGGCGGGCTATGTGGCGCATCTGGCGCTCATGCAAAGCGTCGTCTCGCTCATCACCGTGAGCCTGCCGGCGCCCACCGTGTGGCCGGCGCTCAAGGCGCTGGCGGCGGGCGCGGTGCTGCTCGCGGGCTTCGCGCTGCCGGCGCTGCTGCGCCTCGGCGAGGTGAGCCCACTGCGCGCGCTGCGGCGCGAACTCGCGGTGCCGCAGGCGCCGGTGCTGGCGACGCTGGGCCTTGCGGCCGTTGCCTACGCGGCGCTGATGGTGTGGTTTGCCGGCGGCGTGAAGCTCGGGCTGATGGTCGCGGGCGGGCTGGCGGTGGCGCTGGCGCTGTTCGCCGGGCTGGCCTGGCTGGCGCTGCGCGCGGCGGCGGCCGTGGGCGCGCGGCTGCGGCCGGGCAATGTGGCCTGGCGCTTCGCGCTGCTGGGCATGGCGCGCCGCACCGGGCCGACGGTGGTGCAGATCACGGCGCTCGCGCTCGGGCTGTTCGCGCTGCTGCTGCTCGGCATCACGCGCGGCGACCTCATCGACAGCTGGCGCCGCACGCTGCCGCCGGACGCGCCCAACCGCTTCGTCATCAACCTCCAGCCCGACCAGACCGACGCCTTCAACGCCGCGCTGGTGCGCAACGGCCTGCCTGCGCAGGAGCTGCAACCGATGATCCGGGGCCGGCTCATCGCCATCAACGACACGCCGGTCAGGCTCGACGACTGGGCCGACGACCGCGCCCGCCGCCTGCTCGACCGCGAGTTCAACCTCAGCGAGCGCGACGACGCGCCGGCGCACAACCAGATCGTCGCGGGCCAGTGGGCGGCGCCCGGCGTGGCCTCGGCGTCGGTGGAGGCCGGGCTGATGGAGCGGCTGCATCTGAAGATGGGCGACCGGCTGCGCTTCGACATCGGCGGCCAGCAGGTCGAGGCGCCGATCGGCTCGGTGCGCAAGCTCGACTGGAACTCGATGCGAGTGAACTTCTTCGTCATGTTCCGCGCGCCGCTGCTGGCCGACATGCCGCGCAGCTACATCACCGCCTTCCGCATGCCGGAGGACCGCGACATCGGCCCGAAGCTCGCGGCCGAGTTCCTGAACATCACGATCATCGACACCGGCGCGCTGGTGCGGCAGATCGGCGCGATGGTCGATCAGCTCGTGGCGGCGGTGCAGTTCCTGTTCGCCTTCACCGTGGTGGCCGGGCTGCTGGTGCTGCAGGTGGCGATCGGCGCGACGCTGGACGAGCGCATGAGCGAGGCCGGCCTGCTGCGGGCGCTGGGCGCGACGCGCAGCCAGCTCGGCCGGGCGCAGGCGCTGGAACTGCTGCTCACGGGCGGGCTGGCCGGGCTGCTCGCGGCGCTGGCGGCGGCGGGCATGGCGGTGGGGCTGGGGCGGGCGGTGTTCGATCTGGATGCGCGCTTCCAGCCGGGCGCGGTAGGCGTGGGCGTGGCGGCGGGGGCGGTGCTGGCCTTTGCGGCCGGGGCGTGGCTGATGCGCGGGGTGCTCAGCAAGCCGCCGCTCGACACGCTGCGCGCGGGGTGAGGCGGAAGGCAGGCGCCGTCCCTCGGCGAAAGCGCGGCAGGGTCGTTCGATTGCGCCACCGAAAACGTACGCAATTGCGTACCATCCGCAGTTCACGAGGAGCCGGCATGTCAACTCTCACTGCAAGCGAAGCACGCGCGAATCTGTACCGACTCATCGACGAGACGGCGCAATCGCATCAGCCCGTCCACATCGTCGGCAAGCGCGGTGGCGCGGTGCTCGTCTCGGCCGAGGACTGGCAGGCGATCCAGGAAACGCTGCATCTGCTGTCGGTGCCCGGCATGCGCGAATCGATCCGCGAAGGCATGGTCGAACCGCTCGAATCCAGCGCGAAAGAACTCGACTGGTGAGCTGGCAGGTCGTCTTTGCAAGGCACGCCGTCAAGGACGCGGCCAGACTCGCCTCCGCCGGCCTCAAGCCCAAGGCGCAGGAATTGCTGGCGGTGCTTGCCGCCAATCCGTTCCAGAATCCGCCGCCTTACGAAAAGCTCGTGGGCGATCTGGCCGGAGCGTATTCGCGGCGGATCAACATCCAGCACCGGCTCGTGTACGAAGTGTTTGCCGAGCGGAAGACGGTGCGGGTGCTGAGGATGTGGACGCATTACGAGTGATATCGCCCCCCATGCGCCTGTTCGACTTCCTCCGCCTGCTCGACCCGGCCGTCACGCCGGAACACACCAAGCTCCACCTCGCCACCGGCAACGGCGAGGACCATCCGCTCGACGTCTATCTCGGCGGCTGGTTCGACGAATGGCAGCGCTGGCAGTCGCGGCGCAACTTCGAGCGGCCGCGGGTGCTGTCGCTGATCCAGCTGCCGGCGCCGGGACAATGGCTGTTTGCGGGCGTGTACGCCTCGCTCGGCCATGCGTGGCATGACGAACGCGCGATGTACGCCTACGAGATGGAGGAGCTGACCTCGTGCCGCGAGATGAGCGGCCGGCTGGTGGCACGCTTCGAACGGCCGGGGCGCCAGTCCTATCTCAATGCCGAAACCTGGGCCGAGGCGCTGCTGCTCGACCATGTACGCGCCGAGCGGCTGACCATCGCCGACTTTCCGGGCTTCCGCGCGGTGGACCTGTCGAAGGAGCAGCTCGACATCGTCACGAGCCAGGCGCTCGACAGCTGGAAGGCGGCGCTGTCGAGCGTCGCGGGCGTGTACCTGATCTCGGATGCCGGCTCCGGCAAGCGCTACGTGGGCAGCGCCTGCGGCGAGGGCGGCATCTGGCAGCGCTGGTGCGATTACGCGGCCACAGGCCACGGCGGCAATGTGGAACTCGTCCGGCTGCTCGCGGCCGAAGGGCTGCAGCGCGCATGGCAGTTCCGCTTCTCGATCCTCGAAATCGCCGACATCCACGACAGCCAGGAAAGCATCCTCGCGCGTGAATCGCACTGGAAGTCGGTGCTGATGACGCGGCGGTTCGGGCTCAACGCGAACTGAGGCGGGTCGGGCCAATGCGGCCTGCATGCCGGGCATCGCCGTGGTCGTCCGCCCGCGCCGCGCAATGACAAAGGGCCGGAAATCCGGCCCTTCGCTTTCACGCATCCAGCTCCGGATAGCTCCGGAAGATCCCGCCCTCGCTGAACGCGATACGCCGTCCGCTGTGCAGATAGGCGCGGATGCGCGGCCGGTTGCCGACATGCGCATGCAGCGCCACCACCTTCGGGCACTCGGCCAGCGCGCGCGCCGTGGCCTTCGGATACGAATAGCTGAGCCCTTCGACCAACTGGAACAGCGACAGATCGGCATAGGTGAGCGCGTCCCCGACAAGCCATTCCGGACCCGCCGGATTGCGCGCCAGCAGGGTCTCGAACCAGCGCAGGAACTTGGGGATGCGCTGCTCGCGGAAGTCGATCGCGCGGCGCTGCGCCTCGGCGCGCTGGTCTTCGTAGTACAGGCCGGCCGACACCGGGTGATGGCTCTCGTGCGCCTCGACCACCGCGTCGGCGATCGTGAGCTGGATCTGGTGCGTCCACAGCCGACCCGGTTCGTCCTTGGGCGCGAGGCCGTAGTGCTCGCCGATCCACATGAGGATGAGCGCGGTCTGGCCGATCACGCGGTCGCCCACCTTGATGAAGGGCGGCGCGAAGGGCGGACGCTGCACGTCCTCGCCGTCGAGCCAGTGGGTGATTGCCGGCACGCCCCGGCCTTCCGATTCGGCCCCCGCGCCGACCTCGATGTATTCGATCCCCGCCTCCTCCAGCGCGAGCCGCACGAATTCGCCGCGCCCCTGCAGACCAGGCCAGTAGAAAAGTTCGATTGCCATGGCTTCTCCGTCGTTGTGTTGTGGTCAGGCCGATCTTCGGGAGCATCGGCTTGCGCGGCTGCTTCCGTTGCGTGGAATTACGGCTGGCATCCGGTACAGACGACCGCTTCGCGGGTAGGGGCGGCGGGAGCGGCGGACGAGTGGTCCGGGCCGCGCCGGTCGGGCGCGGCGCTAGAGTCGCGCCTTCGCCATCGCGCGGCCCGCACCGTCGCCAGCATGGGCCTTCGTCGCGCATCCGCCTTCTTCCGTCTTCCGCCGTCAATGACCGATCTGCTGCTCGCCGCCGTCCTCGTCCTCCTGATCGCCGCGCTCGGCGGACTGGCGCTGGTGCTGAGGCGGCTCGGCGGGAGCAGCGGCGCGCTTGACGCGCTGGCCGAGGCCGAAGCGGCCGCCGACCAGCGCGCCGGCCAGCTCGCGCTGCGCATCGATCAGGTGGCGCGCGGCATCGAACGCACCGAACGCGAACTGCGCGACGCCGGCGCCGACCATGCCGCGCGCCAGCGCAACGAACTCGGCCAGCGCATTGCCCAGCTCCAGCAGCTCGTCAACGGCCAGCTCGGCGCGCTGGGCGAGCAGCAGTCGGCGCGACTGCGCGAACTGGGCGAGGCCCAGCACCAGCGCCTGCGCGAGCTGGCCGAACAGCAGCACATCCGCCTGCGCGAACTGACCGAGACGCTCGAACGCAAGGTGCATCAGCTCCAGGCCGACAACGGCCAGCGTCTCGATGACATGCGCCAGACCATGGACGACAAGCTCGCCGCCGTGCAGCAGGCGGTGGACGGCAAGCTGGCCGAAGTGCGCGGCACGGTCGATGCCCGCCTCGGCGAGATGCGCCAGACCGTCGACGAAAAGCTGCACGCCACGCTCGAATCCCGCCTCGGCGAAGCCTTCCGGCAAGTGAGCGAGCGCCTGGAACGCGTGCACCAGGGCCTCGGCGAGATGCAGACGCTGGCCCAGGGCGTGGGCGACCTCAAGCGCGTGCTCGGCAACGTCAAGACACGCGGCAACCTCGGCGAGGTGCAGCTCGGCGCGCTGCTGGAGGATCTGCTCGCGCCCGAGCAGTTCGCGCGCAACGTGAGCACCAAACCGGGTTCGCGCGACATGGTGGAGTTCGCGCTGCGCCTGCCGGGTCGGGGCGATGCGCCGGTCTGGCTGCCGATCGACGCCAAGTTCCCGGTCGAGGATTACGAGCGCCTGCTCGCAGCCCAGGATGCCGCCGACCCGGCCGCCGCCGAGATCGCCGCCAAGGCGCTCGAAAACCGTCTGCGGCTGGAGGCCAGGTCCATCGCCGACAAGTACCTCGCACCGCCGGCCACGACCGATTTCGCGGTGCTGTTCCTGCCGACCGAGGGCCTGTACGCCGAATGCCTGCGCCGCCCCGGCCTCACCGACGACCTGCAGCGCAGGCACCGCATCACCGTGGCGGGTCCGACGACGCTCGCGGCCATGCTCAATGCCTTGCAGATGGGCTTCCGCACGCTGGCGATCGAGAAGCGGTCGAGCGAGGTATGGGCGCTGCTCGGCACGGTCAAGACCGAGTTCGGCAAGTTCGGCGACGTGCTCGCCAAGAGCAAGACGCAGTTGCAGACGGTGCTCAACACAATGGACGCCGCCGAAGTCCGCACCCGCGCGATCGAGCGCAACCTGCGCGGCGTGCAGGCGGTGCCGGTGGAGGAGGTGGCAGGCGAGGGCGGCGCACCCAAGCTGCCCGGCGCAACTGAGGCTTGACGGCCGGACCGACTCAGCTGCGTCGCCTCGGCATCGTGCAACGGCAGCGCGGATGGTTGGCGCAGCCCCAGAAGCCTTGGCTGTCCAGGCCGCGCCGCTCGACCAGCTTGATGCCGCAGCTCGGGCAGGTCGGGCGCCAGAACTCGCCTTCCAGCGCCACGTCGAGCAACTGACGCTGGGCCTCGGGCGGCCGGCGCGCCACCAGACCGAGCAGGCGCTGGCCGTCGATCAGATGGATGCCGTTCGCCTCGGCAAACGCCACGGCGTCGGCCGTGAAACCGCCGGGCGCCACGAAATGCCCGCGCGCCACGCCCTTGGCGTCCATCACGCCCAGCAGCTGACGCAACCTGTCCACGCCCACGCACAGGTCGATCTCGTGCTTGCACTGCACCACGCCCACCACGCGGCCGTCGGCGCGCGCGGAATGCAGCCACACATCCGCGCCACTGTCCGGCCCATGCGATTGCGAGCGCGTCTCGAATCCCGACTGCCGGAACAGCGCCTCGGTCAGCGCCTCGAACCGGCGCCATTCGATGACCTCGAACAGACGGGGCGACCACATTTCCGGCCGCGTCGGCGGCTCGAAGGGCTGACGCGGCGCGAGCACGATGCGTTCGCGGGCCTGGCGGGCACTGCCGCCGTCGGCGGACAGGGAATCGATGGGCGCCGACGCAATGCGGCCACCGGCACGCAAGGGTCGGTCCGACGATTGGTTGCGCCGGCCCGGCACGGGACTGGCGGGAAGGCGCCGGCCCGTCGCCAGCCGCGCTTCGTCATCGCCCGCGAGCCAGAACAGCAGGGCACCGGCTGCCAGCGCCAGCGCGCCGATCGGCTTCAGGCCGCCCGACAGCGTCGCCAGCGTGGGGCCGTGCAGCAGATGCGGCGCCATCAGCGCGCCCGCACCCAATGCCGCAAGATTGACTGCCGTGACCCGGCGCCGCGTCTTGGCGTCCCGGGCGCGTGCCGCCCGTCTCGATTTTCCAGTGCTCATCCCGCCCTCCGAAGCGGCGGAATCTAGCCATGGGCACTGTCGCGGTCCGATGTCCGTTTCCGGATTCGCGTGAAATGCATCACAGGCCATCCCCCCGCGCCCGCCAATCCGTGCGCGGGCGCGGGGCGAGGGGGGAGTCAGCGGCGGCCGGTCATGCTTTCCCAGCCATGGCGGATGGCGTCCTTGAAGCGCTCCCAGGTGCTGCCGGGATGCCGACGCTCCCAGTCGGGACGCACGCGGTCCTCGATCGAGTACCACTCGCCGCCCGCCTGGCCGAACACCGGATCGCCGGCCAGCGTCGAGCCGTAGCGATAGGCCGGCGCGTACTCGTCGTAGCTGCCGCCGGCGCTCGCGTAATGGCTCTGCCAGTGCTCGCGGAAGCGGCTGTCTTCGTCCGCCAGCGGCATCACGCCAGCGTCGGCGGCAATGCCAGCGCGCTCGGGCGGCAGCGACTGCACCTCGACCTCGGTGCGCCGCAGCGTCTCGTCGATGGCGTGCGTGTCTTCGTGCACCTCCTTGCCGATCACGACTTCCTCGACCACGCGCGCGGTCTTGGCCACGACGGCCTCCTCGGCGCGCTCGCGCACTTCGAGCGTGCCTTCGGTGAAGGCGGCCGCGAGCTGCTCGGGCGTCGCCTCGCGGTCGACCGGACGGCGCTCGACCACCACTTCTTCCTGGCGCAACTGGACGCTTTCATGCACCGGCACTTCCTCGACCCTGCGGAAGACGCGCACGCCACCACGGTCGATCTCGCGCTTGCCGATCGCAAGCTCCTCCTGGATGACGGGGATGGCCTTGTCCTCGGCCAGGGCAGCCGTCGCGCGGGCCGGCGTTCCGGTCATGCCGACGTCGGACGGCAGGGTGCCGGTACCGGCCGCCGGCGCGAGTGCGGCAGCGTCCGTCGCCATCGCGGCGCTGCTCTCGGCCTTCCAGTGCGCCGCGCGGTCGTTGATGTCGATCGCGCCGTTGTGGCTCAGCACCTCGATCGCCTCCTCGCAATGCGCCTCGTCGCGCGCGGTGACGGTGACGAGATAGCTGCCGTGGCGCAATGCCTCCGAATAGACCTCGGCATCCTCGTTGCGCCCGCCGCTGCCGAACAGCGAGCGGAAGAAATTGCCGAATCCCGATCCGCCCGAGGATTCGCTGCGATCGACCGCCGCACCTTCGGCAATCGTGTCCTGCTGCGATCCCAATTGCACGTCGCTGGCCGGAAATCCGCGTTCGAGCAATTCTTCGCGGCTGCGGTTGGCATGCGTGTAATCCTCATAAACGCCGATGATGGTGTCGGTCACGATAAGTCTCCTTTTCCCGATGGCATTTCGCCTTTCACGGCCGCGCTTTCCGGCGACGAATCGTCGAATCGCTCGACCTCCACATGCTCGCTGCGGAGCACCACGGTGCACGGCTCTTCGCGGACGGTCTGCGCATCGCGATGGATGCGCACCTCCTCCCGCAGCCGCCAGCGGCGGGTGACGACCAGTACCTCTTCGTACACGGGCACGATCACCACGCCGTCTTCCTCGCGCACGCCCGGCAAAGGCTCGTCGACCAGACGACCGACCGGGTGGCGTTCCATCCTTGGCGATTCGCGCCGCAATTGCGCGTCGACCGTTTCGGTTCTTTCCGTCACGCGGCGATGCAGACGCAGGCCGCGGGGCAATTCGACCGGCTTTCTTTCCAGCCGCAATTCCTCGCGCAGGACCGGAATCACGGTCGCGCCAGCATCGCGGGCCGGCATTGCGGTCGCGTCGTCGCTTTCTGTTGGTCGGGAATCACCTGTCATGCCGGAATCCGCCCTTTCGCCTGCCTGTCCGAATTGCCGAACCGGCGTTTCGCGGCCGGAAAGCGCGGCCGGAAAGCCGGGGCCGCATTCGTGCCGATCGTGGATTTGATCCGTGCCGGAGGGAACGCGGCAATCCATTCGGCAACGGTTCTGGCAACCCGGAAACACCCCTCGGAATCGACCGACACGCCGGTCCGCCGGGGCGCCGACACACGCCGCTGCCTTCGCGCCGACAGACCTCGCCGAAACCGGCCGGAAGAGCGGCGGCGTCGGCCGTGGCGCATCGATCCAGCTGCCCGGCACAAGGCGATCAGGCTTGCTCGGCATCACCTGCCGGAGCTTGCATGGCGGGCAAGATCGCTTTCATGAAGCCTTCAATCTTTTTCGTTCCGCGCTGCGACTGGCATGCCGTGGCCGGTACCGATGCCAGCGCCCGGCTCGGCGTCGATCCCGCCACCGGCCTTGCCAGCGACGAGGCCGCGAGCCGCCTTGCCAGCCACGGCCCCAACGTGCCGACCGGGCGGCCGGGCCGGCCGCTGTGGCGTCGCGTGCTCGACCAGCTCGTCGCGCCGCTGGTGGCAGTGCTGATCGCGGCCGGCGTGGTGACGGCGGCGCTCGGCGAATGGGTCGATGCGGGCGTGATCCTCGGCGTGGTGGCGATCAATGCCCTCGTCGGGCTGCTGCAGGAAGGCAAGGCCGAGGCGGCGCTCGCGGCGCTGGCGCGGGCGATGCAGGCCGAGGCCACGGTGCTGCGCGACGGCGCGCGCCGCCGGCTCGATTCGGCCGCGCTGGTGCCAGGCGACATCGTGCTGCTCGCCGCCGGCGACAAGGTGCCGGCCGATCTGCGCCTGCTGCACGGCAAGGCGCTGCGCTCGGCCGAGGCGGCGCTCACCGGCGAATCGGCGCCGGTCGGCAAGCATTGCGATGCACTCGCGGCCGACACCGCGCTGGCCGATCGACGCAACATGGCCTATGCCGGCTGTCTGGTCGTGGCCGGGCAGGGCAGTGGCGTGGTGGTCGCCACCGGCGACGCCACCGAGGCCGGCCGGCTGTCGCGGCTGATGGCCGAGGCGCCCGATCTCGCCACGCCGCTCACGCGCCAGATCGCCGCCTTCACGCGTCGGCTGCTGGTCGTGATCGGCCTGCTCACCGTGCTCACCTTCGGCATCGGCGTGTGGCGCGGCGAGCCGCCGGTCGAGATGTTCGTGGCGGCGGTGGCGCTGGCGGTGGGCGCGATTCCCGAGGGGCTGCCGGCGGCGGTGACGGTCACGCTCGCGATCGGCGTGGCGCGCATGGCGCGCCGGCGCGCGGTCATCCGGCGCCTGCCGGCGGTCGAGACGCTCGGCAGCACCACGGTCATCTGCACCGACAAGACCGGCACCCTCACCGAGAACGAGATGACCGTGCGGCGGTTGCATGCCGGCGGCATGACCGTGGCGGTGACGGGGCAGGGCTATGCACCCGAGGGCCGGCTGACGCTGTTGGCGGACATGGACGGCACCCCGATCGGCGCCGCCTGCCCCGGCCCGGCGGCGGATGCGGAAGGCGATGCCGCCAGCGACGCCCGGTCCGGCGCCGCGCCGCACTCGCCGGCGCTGCGCGAGCTGCTGCTCGCCGGCGTGCTCTGCAACGACGCCCGTCTGCGCCGCGACGACAGCGGCCGCTGGAGCGTCGTGGGCGATCCGACCGAGGCGGCGCTGATCGTGGCCGCGCGCAAGGCCGGCCTCGACGACGCCACGCTGCTGGCCGTCTTCCCGCGCCGCGACGAGCAGCCCTTCGACTCGGCGCGCCAGACCATGGCGACGCTGCACGAGATCGAGGGCCGGCCGGTCGTCTGCGCCAAGGGCGCGCTCGAACGCCTGCTGCCAGCCTGTGCGCGCGTGCTCGACGCCGACGGCCAACCGCGCCCGCTCGACGACGCCGCGCGCGACGCCATCGTGCGCAGCGCCGCCGCCATGACCGCCGACGGACTGCGCGTGCTCGCCTTCGCGCGGCGCGAGCTGCCGGCGGCCGCCGCCTCGCCCGGTGCCGACCCCGGTGCCGACCCCGGTGCTGGCCCCGGTGCTGGCCCCGGTTGCAGCACCGACGCCGCCCGCGCCCGCCTGCCCGACGACGCGCTCGCCGGCGATCTCGTCTTCCTCGGGTTCGCCGGCATGATCGATCCGCCGCGCGCCACCGCGCGCGCCGCCGTCGCCGCCTGCCATGCCGCCGGCATCGATGTGAAGATGATCACCGGCGATCACCCCGGCACCGCGCTCGCCATCGCGCGCCAGCTCGGCATCGTCGATGACGCCGATGCAGCCGTGCTCACCGGCCGCGACCTCGCGCGGCTAGACCGGCTCGCGCTCGGCGACGCCGCCGCCCACACCCATGTGTTCGCCCGCGTCGAGCCCGAGCAGAAGCTCCGGCTGGTGGAAGTGCTCCAGCTGCGCGGCGAGGTCGTCGCGATGACGGGCGACGGTGTCAACGATGCGCCCGCGCTGCGCCAGGCCGACATCGGCATCGCGATGGGCCAGGGCGGCACCGACGTGGCCAAGGAGGCCGCCGCGATGGTCCTGACCGACGACAACTTCGCCACCATCGAGGCCGCCGTCGAGGAAGGCCGCGCGGTGTACGACAACCTCGTGCGCTTCATCCTGTGGACGTTGCCGACCAATCTGGGCGAGGGGCTGGTCATCCTCGCGGCCATCGTCGCGGGCAGCCAGCTGCCGATCACGCCGCTCCAGGTGCTGTGGATCAACATGACAACGGCGGTGCTGCTCGGCATGACGCTGGCGTTCGACCCGGCCGCGCCCGGCCTCATGACCCGGCCGCCGCGCGAGCCGGGCGCCGGCCTGCTCGATGCGCGGCTGCTGCGCCGCACCGGCCTCGTCAGCGCGCTGCTGCTCGCGGGCGCCTTCGGCGGCTTCGAGCTGGCGCTGCGCCACGGCCTCGGTCTGGCCGAGGCGCGCACCGTGGCGATGAACCTGTTCGTGCTGGTCGAGACGGTCTATCTGTTCAATTGCCGGGCCGGCGGACCGAATCCCTGGCTCTGGCGCGGCACGCTGGCGATGCTCGCGCTCCAGGCCGCGATGACCTGGCTGCCGTGGTTCAACGCGGTGTTCGGCAGCGCGCCGATCGGGGCGGCGGAATGGGGGCTGATGGCGGCCTACGCCCTCGGCTGCGGGCTGGTGATACGGCGCTTCTGAGGCAGGCGCCGGGTCAGCCGAGCGCCGCCGGCGGTTCGGCCTGGCCGGGCGCGACCGCCACGGCCTGAAGCGTGAGCCCGTCATGCCGGATGCCCTCAACGAGCCGCAGCCGCTCGAGCCCGGCACGGATCTCCTCGCGCGCGGAGAAATGCAGATGCGGCGGCAGATGGTCGAGGAAGCGCCCCCAGCTGCGCGCCTGAGCGGCCTCGATCGCGGCGTCGGCGCTCGCGTACACGGCCACGTCGGGCAGGGCGTCGATCGTGTAGCCGGCGAAACCGGCGCCGTCGAGCAGCGTGGCCAGTTCGCCCTGGCCGACCGGAAATTCCTCCGCCTCGGCCGGCAGCGGATGGGCCGAGAAGGGCGCCCGGCCGAACACCAGCTTCTTTACCGCATCGACCGGATGCGGCCGGTCGGCGCTGGGCGTGACGATGCCCAGCCGACCGCCCGGCTTGAGGATGCGGCGCAGCTCGGCCAGCGGCGTGGCCTTGTCGGCGAGCTTGTGGAAGCCGCTGGCGAACACGATCGCGTGGAAGCAGCCAGCCGGAAAGCGCCGCAGATCGGTCGGCGAGCCGACCTGGAAGCGCAGGTTGCGGCGCGAGATCTGCTGCGCCATCGAGATGCGCAGCGCGAGCGGATCGAGACCGAGCACATCGCCGCGCATGCCGACCATCTTCGCGAGGATGTCGGTGAGCACGCCCGCGCCGCAGTTGAGTTCGAGCAGAGAGTCGCCGAGGTTGAAGTCGAGCGCCTCGGCGAGCGCGCGGCCTTCGCGGATGGCTCGGTCGAAGGCGAGCTGTTCGTAATGGCGGGCAAGACTGGGCGTCGTCATGGCGGGCTGGGCGAGGCGTTTACCGGCGCGCCCGCCGCCCCCGACGCCGATGACCGCGTAACGCGGAATGTCACGGGCGTGTCGGGAATGTCGGGCGCGGGCGCGGAACCGGCTGGCCCTGCAGGCTGCGTGCCCGGTCGGCTGTGTGGCTGGGCGGCTGGGCAACGCTAGCGGGCGGCAAGCGGCCGGCCGGGCGGGACTTCAGCGCGCGGGGCGCAGCCCGGCGCCACGCTTGCCGGTGCCGCCGGTCGGCCGCGCCGCGACGGCGGGCCGGCGCAGGCTGGCCTGGAGGCGCTCGCGCAGGTCGTCGGCACGGGCCTCGGCACCGGCGGCGCGCTCTGTCTGGGCGGCGAGCAGGGCCGATTGCGCTTCGAGCCGGGCGGCAAGCGCGTCCTGGCGCGTCTGGGCGGCCGCGAGTTCGGCGCGCTGGCGCTCGGCCGCGCGCTCGGCCTCGTCGCGCGCGGCGCGGGCGTCGGCGTCGGCGCGGCGAGTGGCCTCGCGCGCTTCGGCCAATTGCAGCAGGACATGTTTCTGGACGGCCTCGAGCCGCTCGGTCGCGCGCCCGAGTTCGTCGCGGAAGGCGGTTTCGCGCGCGGCGTGATCGTGCTGGAGCGCGGCGAGGGCATCCGTGGCGGCGGCGCGTTCGTCGGCCAGGTCGCGCTCGGTCTGAAGGCGGCGCGCTTCCTCGGCGGCGAGCCGGGTATCGGCGCGGTCGCGGGTGGCGGCATGGGCCTCACGCTCGGCGCCGAGGTCGGCGCGCAGCAGGGCGATCTGGCCATCGCGGTCGGCCAACTGACGGCGCAGTTCGGCGATCTCGGCCCGCGCGGCGTCAGCATGGCGCGTGGCCTCGGCGGCGGCGGCCTCGGCGCCAACGGTGCGCTCGGCGAGCGCAGTGCGTTCTTCGTCGAAGGCGGCGCGTCCCTGTTCGAGCGCGACCTGCCACATCGCCAGCGCCGCCTGCGAGACCGCGTCGGGCAGTGAAGGCGCCAGCTCGCTGGCGCGCGACTGCTCGTCGCGCCAACGCTTGAGTTCGTCGTTGATGGTGGTGCGGCTGCCCTGGCGGATCTCGGCATAGATCGAGTCGACGGTCAGTTCATGCGCGCGACGGCCTTCGGCCAGCAGGCGATGCGCGGTTTCGCGGGTTTTCTGGCGGGTGTCGCTGAAACGGCTCATGACGCGGAACTTGGGCATTCGTGTTGATGTATTCGTATGTATATCGTTATATACGTACTATATCAATCATGAAATTTACGATAATCCTAATAATCAAAAATTCAGGCATAAACTCGCGCCAACCATGGTTTCCCATCTGATTCCCGCTCCGAATGGCGTCGATGCCGCCGTCGAGTCGTCGCGCGTCGCGCTCGACGGCTCGATCGCGCCCAACCGCGCTTCGGCCGACCGGCGCCAGATCGCGGCCGACACGGATGCCGACGCGATCGCCGCCTGGCTGGCCGAGTTCGCTGGGTCGCCGCACACGACGCGCGCCTATCGCAAGGAGGCGGTCCGGCTGCTGGTCTGGGCCACGCAGGCGCGCGGCAAGCCGCTGTCGGCGCTCACGCGGGACGACCTGCTGGCCTATGAAGACTTCCTCGCGGCGCCGCATGGCGACTGGGCCGATCCGGCGCGGCCGCGCACGGGGGCGGGGCGGCGGCTGTTCACCGCGCCGCTGTCGGAGGCGAGCCGGCGTCAGGCCATGAATGTGATCGGCAGCCTGTTCGCCTGGCTGGTGCAGGCCGGCTATCTCGCCGCCAATCCGATGGTGTTGCGGCGCCGGCGTGGCGACACGCGCGGCAGCGCAAAGGCGCGGGTGCAGGAACGCTGGATCGATCAGGCACTGTGGGCACGCGTGCTGGCGCTGGCCGATGCGATGCCGGCCGACACGCCGCGCGACGGGCAGCACCGCGAGCGCGTGCGCTGGCTGCTGCGGCTGCTGGTCGGCACGGGCCTGCAGGTGTCGGAAGTGGCGGCGGCGCGCGCCGGCGATCTGCGCCTGCGCCGCGAACGCTGGTGGCTGGCCGTCACCGGCAAGGGCGGCGTCACCGGCGATGTACCGATCTCCGCCGCGCTGATGGACGACTTCGCGCGCTACCGGCGCTTTCACGGCCTGCCGCCGCTGCCCGCCCCCGACGAGACCACGCCGCTCGTGCTGCCGGTGGCGGGCCGGGTCGGCAAGCCGCTCACGCCCACGCTCGTCTATCTCGTGGTGAAGGAAGCCTTCCGCCGTTTCGCCAGCCAGATCGAACAGGACGACCCCGCCGGCGCCGCCACCCTGCGCCGCGCCTCGACCCACTGGCTGCGCCACACCGCCGCCACCCACCAGGCCGATGCCGGCAACGATCTGCGCCACATCCAGCAGAACCTGCGCCATGCCTCGATCGAGACCACCGCCATCTATCTGCACGCCGACGACGACCGGCGCCACGACGCCACGACCTCGGGCGGCTGAACGCCGACTTCCCCGGCGCGGCGGCGGGAAATCGCGCCAAGCCCGCCTTAGAATCCGCGCCCATGCGTTTTCCCGCCGCCCTCCACCGACTCGCCAGCTGGCTCGCGCTCGCCGCGATGCTGTTCGGCGCGCTCGCGCCGGCGATCTCGCATGCGATCGCGGCCGACGGTCATGACGGCTGGGTACGTATCTGCAGCGCCGGCGCGGTCAAGTGGCTGCCGGCCGAAGCCGTCCCGCCCGAGCAGCGCTCGCCCGCGAGCCAGCACGCTCCGACGCTCGACCACTGCCCCTTCTGCGCGCTGCACGCCGACCTGCTGCCGCCCGCGCCAGATGCCGACTCCCGCCTGACCACTCCGGCCATGCACGAGGCGCCCACCGCCTTCCTGCGCGCGCCACGCACGCTCCACGCCTGGGCCAGCGCCCAGCCCCGCGCTCCACCGCGACGCGGCTGACTCCAGCCGCGCATCCGCTCCGCGAACACCGGCCCGATGGCCGGCGCACGCCCAACGGTGACCGCGAGCCGGGTCCATCTCGCCTCGTCCGCCGGCGCCCGGCATTCCGCCGCGCGCTGGCAATCCCCGCCCGAATCCTGTTCCGGACCGCCCGTCGCCGCCCAGGCAGACCGCGCTTCGCCTCGTGACCGTCACGCCCGTCCCGGTTGACGCGCGCCGTCATGGAGCAGCCGTCACCCGCGCGCCGCGTAGTTCCGGCAGTACCGAACCGTCGCCATGAAACCCACCCGCATCGCCCTCGCGGTCACGCTCGCCTGCCCGCTGGCCAGTCTGGCCCAGACCGCCGATCCGTCAGCGCCGGCCACCGACCGCGCCCCGGCCACGCCAACCGGGCCCGTCGCGCACGACAGCCATGCCACAGCCGCCGACACGCCTGTGCGCCACCTCGGCATCGTCACCGTCCGCTCGGCCCGCCCCAGCTCGCTGCCCACGCAGATCCCCACCACCACCGAAGGCGTCACGCGCGAGGACATCGAGCGCAGCGTCAACGCCACCGACGCCGAGGACGCACTCAAGTACTTCCCGAGCCTGCTCGTGCGCAAGCGCTACATCGGCGACTACAACCACGCCATCCTCTCCAGCCGCGCCTCGGGCACCGGCAACAGCGCGCGCTCGGCCGTGTATGCCGACGGCATCCTGCTGTCGAACTGGCTCGGCAACGGCGTGGGCGGGCTGTCCTTCCCGCCGCGCTGGAGCATGGTCACGCCCGAGGAGATCGAGCGCGTGGACGTGATGTACGGCCCGTTCTCGGCCGCCTACCCGGGCAATTCGGCCGACGCTGTGGTCGATTACGTGACCCGCATGCCCGAGAAGTTCGAAGTCCACGCCAAGGTCGGCTACGTCGTCCAGCCTTTCGACCTCTACAACGCGCACGGCACCCACCGCGCCAAGCAGGCCAGCGCCTCGATCGGCAGCCGCGAGGGCGACTTCGCCTGGTGGATCAACCTCAACCGCACCGAAAGCGAAGGTCAGCCCCTCACCTTCGCCAACCGGCTCGCCAGCAACGGCAGCGCCGGCGCGACAGGCACGCCCGTCACCGGCGCGGTCGCCGGGCGCAATTCGGCCGGCCAGAGCTGGTACCTGATCGGCGCCGGCACCCAGTACGACACGACCCAGGACCACCTCAAGATCAAGCTCGCCTACGACTTCACGCCCACGCTGCGCGCGAGCTACCTGATCGGCGTCTGGCGCAACGAATCGGACGGCAACTCGACGAGCTGGCTGCGCGACGCCAGCGGCAACGCCGTCTACAGCGGGCCGATCAGCATCGGCAACACCACCTTCAGCGGCAACCAGGCGCTCGGCGCCGGCGATTTCGCAGCCACGCGCGAGAAGCTGCTCCACCTCATGCACGGCCTCACGCTCAAGAGCCACACCGGCGGCGAATGGGACTGGGAAACCGCCGCGAGCCTTTACGACTACCAGCGCGACGACAAGCGCCAGAACGGCGCGCCGCAGCCGGCGGCCCTGAACGGCGGCGCGGGCACGCTCGCCGACGGCAGCGGCACCGGCTGGAACACGCTCGCGGCCAAGGGCAGCTGGCGCCCCTTTGGCCAGGGCGGCGAGCATGTGCTCGACTTCGGCGCCCAGCAGGACAGCTACAGGCTGCGCTACCGAACCACGCGCCTCGCGAACAACTGGCTCACCGAGGACGAGGGTACGCTCGCCAGCGCGGTGCGCGGCAACACCCGGCTGCAAAGCGTTTGGGCCCAGGACGTCTGGCGCTTCGCCGACGACTGGGTGTTCGTGCCCGGCCTGCGCGCCGAGCACTGGGAAGCGACCGAGGGCCGCACCGATTTCTCGGCCACCAGCGGCACCGACCGGCCGTCGCGGCGCGAGAACCACCTCTCGCCCAAGGCCGCGCTGTCCTGGCAATGGCTGCCCGACACGCTGCTGCGCGCCTCGCTCGGCCGCGCGGTGCGCAATCCGACCGTGGCCGAGCTGTACGGCGCCACGTCCAGCACCAATTCGCAGTACATCAACGACCCGAGCCTGCGCCCCGAACGTTCCTGGACGACCGAGCTGAGCGCCGAGCAGGACCTCGGCGCCGCCACCGCGCGCCTGACCTTCTTCGCCGAGAACACGCGCGACGCGATCTACAGCCAGAGCACCTACGACAGCACGGCCAACAGCTTCATCACCCGCGTCACCAACGTGAAGCGCATCGAGACGCGCGGCATCGAGGCGGCGCTCACGAGCCGCGACTGGCTCACGCGCGGCCTGGACGTGAACGGCAGCCTGACCTTCACCAACTCGAAGATCCGCGAGAACGACGGCTATATCGCCACGCCCGGCGACACCCTCGGCAAGTGGCAGCCCAACATCCCGCGCTGGCGCGCCACCGCGCTCGCGAGCTACCGCTTCACCGAGCAATGGAGCGGCACCGTGGCCGGGCGCTACAGCGGCAGGCAGTACCGCACGCTCAACAACGCCGACACCAACGGCGATGCCTACATGGGCGTGAGCCGCTACGCGACCGTCGACCTGCGCGCCGTGTACCGCGTGAACCGGCAATGGACGGCGGCGGTCGGCATCGACAACGTCAACAACGACAAGTACTGGAACTTCCACCCGTATCCGCAGCGCAGCTATGTGGCGGAACTGAAGTTCGATCTGTGAGGGCAGGGCGATGAAGAAGATGCATCCGGGCGGCGTCGCAGCCGCATTCATGCTGGCGCTCGCCGCCGCGCCGGCCTTCGCGCACATCACGCTGAGCCAGCAGAGCGCGCCCGCCGCCAGCGATTACGACGCGAGCTTTCGCGTCGGCCACGCCTGCGCCGGCGCGGGCGCGACCACCGGCGTGACGGCGCGGCTGCCGGAAGGCTTCACGCTGATCGCCGTCGAGCCGCGCGACGGCTGGACGCTGACCGTGACGCCGAAGCAGGTGCAATGGCTTGCAGGCGGCCCGGCGGCGGCGATTTCCGGCAGCGTGAAGACCACCTTCAACCTGCGCGGCAGGCTGCCCGCGACGCCGGGCACGCTCTACTTCAAGGTAAGGCAGGACTGCGACGTGGGCAGCGCCGACTGGGCCGAGCTGCCCACGCGTGACGGCGACAAGCCCGACTTCCCGGCGGCGAAGCTGGAGGTGCTGCCGGCGGGCGGCGGCGAATCGCGGCAGTAGGCGGTCAGCTCGCCGCCGCGTCCAGTTCCTCGATCGCCGCCGCGCATTCGAGCCATTCGGCTTCGGCGGTGTCGAGCGCGGCCTGGGCGGCGGCGCGCTGCTTCATGAGCGCGGTCCAGTCGAGCGAGGCGTCGTCGCCGGCCATCTTCGCGTCGAGGGCGTCGCGTTCGGCGGTGGCGGCGGCCATGGCCTTTTCGGCAGCGGTCATGCGCTTTTCGAGCGGCTTGCGCTGCTCGGCGCGGCGCTTGCGCTCGTCGGCCTCGGCCGCGCGGCGTGCCTTGCGTTCCTCGGCGGATTCAGGCTTGGCGTCTTTTGCGGCGCCGGCCTTCGCGTCGCCTTGCGTGGCGTCGGCGTTGGGGCGGTTGCGGCGCAGCCAGGCCTCGTATTCGTCGAGGTCAGCATCGAAGGGCTCGACCTTGCCGTGGGCGACGAGCAGGAACTCGTCCACCGTCGAGCGCAGCAGATGCCGGTCGTGCGAGACGACGATGACCGTGCCGTCGAACTGCGCGAGCGCCATCGTCAGCGCATGGCGGGTTTCGAGGTCCAGGTGGTTGGTCGGCTCGTCGAGCAGCAGCAGGTTGGGCTTGAGCCAGACCACGCAGGCCAGTGCGAGCCGCGCCTTCTCGCCGCCCGAGAACGGGCCGATCGGCGAGGTGGCCATCGGGCCGGGAAAGTCGAAGCGGCCGAGGAAGTCGCGCAGCACCTGCTCGCGCACGTTCGGGTCTTCGGCGCGCGCGATGCGGCCGAGATGGTCGAGCGGCGTGTCGTCGGGCCGCAGGCGCTCGACCTCGTACTGCGCGAAATAGCCGATGCGCAGCCCCTTGGCCGGCCGCAGCGTGCCCGCCAGCGGCGCGATCTCGCCCACCAGCGTCTTGATCAGCGTGGACTTGCCCTGACCGTTGGCGCCGAGCAGGCCGATGCGCTGGCCCGGCACGATCACGAGGTTGACGCCGTCGAGGATCGTGCGCTCGCCGTAGCCGCAGCGCCCGGCCTCGAATTGCAGCATCGGGCTCGGGCTGGATTCGGGCGTCGCGAACTCGAATTCGAGCGCGCTGCCGACGTGCGCCGGCGCGATCAGCTCCATGCGCTCCAGCGCCTTGACGCGGCTCTGCGCCTGCTTGGCCTTCGTGGCCTTGGCCTTGAAGCGGGTGATGAAGCTTTCGAGCCGCGCGACCTGGATCTGCTGGCGCGCATACGCCGCCTGCTGCACCGCGAGCTGCTGGGCGCGCTCGCGCTCGAAGGTCGAGTAGTTGCCGCCGTAGCGGCGGATGTGCCTGTTGTCGAGATGCCAGATCGAGCGCGCGATCGCATCGAGAAAGTCGCGGTCGTGCGAGATCACGATGACCGTGCCCGCGTAGCGCGACAGCCAGCCTTCGAGCCAGACGATGGCGTCGAGGTCGAGGTGGTTGGTCGGTTCGTCGAGCAGCAGCAGGTCGGACTGGCGCATCAGCGTCTGCGCGAGCGCGAGCCGCATGCGCCAGCCACCCGAGAAGCTGCTGACGGGCGAGCCGAGCTGGTCGATCTGGAAGCCGAGGCCGAGCAGCAGCGATTCGGCGCGCGACACGGCGGTGTAGGCGCCGTGGTCGGCGAGGCGGGCGTGCAGATCGCCGATGCGGTTGCCGTCGTGGGCGGCTTCTGCGGCGGCCAGCTCGGCGTTGAGCTGTTGCAGCTCGATGTCGCCCGCGAGCACGAAATCGCGCGCCGAGGTGTCGCTGTCGGGCGTGTGCTGGGCCACGTGGGCGACGCGCCAGACGGCGGGCATCTCCACCTCGCCCGCGTCCTGCACCACCTCGTGCAGCAGCAGCGCCATCAGCGACGACTTGCCGCTGCCGTTGTCGCCGACGAGGCCGACGCGCTCACCCGGGTGGATCTGGAGCGTGACCTGCTCGAACAGCAGCTTGCTGCCGCGCCGCAGCGCGAGATCGATGAAGCGGATCACGAAACGAGGGCGTCGCGATCGACGAGATAGATCATGTCGTCGCCGGCGCTGGTGCTGAGCCAGGTCATCGGCATGCGCGGCCAGGTGGCCTCGACCGCGTCGCGCTCGTGGCCGACCTCCACCACCATGATCCCGCGCGAGGTCAGGTGCTTCGGCGCGTCGGCCATGATGCGGCGGACGATGTCGAGCCCGTCCTCGCCGGCGCCGAGGGCGTTCTCGGGTTCGTGGCGGTACTCGGGCGGCAGCACCTCCATCGACGCGGTCGGCACGTAGGGCGGGTTGGTGAGGATGACGTCGTACTTCTCGCCGTGCAGGCGCTGGAACAGGTCGGACTCGATCACGTTCACGCGGTCCTGCAAGCCGTACAGCTCGACGTTCTTGCGCGCGACTTCGAGCGCGGCGGGGGAGATGTCCACCGCGTCGACGACGGCGTTGTGGAACAGGTGGGCCGCGACGATGGCGAGGCAGCCCGAGCCGGTGCACAGGTCGAGCACGCGGGTGACGCTGCCCGGCTCGTCGATCCAGGGCGCGAAGCCGTCGCGCAGCCATTCGGCGATGAAGCTGCGCGGCACGATCACGCGCTCGTCCACGATGAAGCGGAACTCGCCGAGCCAGGCCTCGCCGGTGAGGTAGGCGGCGGGCACGCGGTCATCGGCGCGGCGGCGGATCACGTCGAGCACGGCGTCCACCTCGGACGGCAGCAGGCGCGCGTCGAGGAAGGGGTCGAGCGTGTCGAGCGGCAGGTGCAGCGTGTGCAGGATGAGATAGGCGGCTTCGTCGTAGGCATTGGCGCTGCCGTGGCCGAAGGCGAGGCCGGCGGTGCCGAAGCGGGTGACGGCGTAGCGCAGCAGGTCGCGCACGGTGCGCAGTTCGAGGCGCGCCTGTTCGTGTTGGAGCGAGGAGGTCATGGACGGTCAGCGGGCCAGCAGCGTTTCGAGCGTGCGGCGGTAGATGTTCTTGAGCGGCTCGATCGCGGCGACTTCGACGTGCTCGTCGATCTTGTGGATGCTCGCGTTGACCGGACCGAATTCGACGACCTCGGGGCAGATGCGCGCGATGAAGCGGCCGTCGGAGGTGCCGCCGGTGGTGGACAGCTCGGCGTCGAGACCGGTCTCGGCCTTGATCGCGCCGGTGATGGCGTTGCACAGCGCGCCACGGCCGGTGATGAAGGGCGAGCCGCCGAGGGTCCAGGCGATGGAGCAGTCATCACCGATCCCGCAGTCGCGCAGGATCGCCGCGACCCGCGCCTTGAGGCCGTCGGGCGTGCTCTCGGTGCTGAAGCGGAAGTTGAAATCGACCGTGCATTCGCCGGGCACGACATTGGTCGCGCCGGTGCCCGCGTGGATGTTGCTGATCTGAAAGCTCGTCGGCGGGAAGAACTCGTTGCCTTCGTCCCAGCGTTCGGCCACGAGGCGGGCGAGGGCGGCCGACACCATGTGCACCGGGTTGCGCACGAGGTGCGGGTAGGCCACATGACCCTGCACGCCGCGCACCGTGAGCTTGCCGCTCAGCGAGCCGCGCCGGCCGTTCTTGATCATGTCGCCGAGGGCGCCGACCGAGGTCGGCTCGCCGACGATGCAGTAGTCGAGCGTCTCGCCGCGCGCTTCGAGCGCGTCCACCACGGCCACCGTGCCGTCGATGGACGGGCCTTCCTCGTCGGCGGTGATGAGCAGCGCGATCGAGCCGGCATGGTCGGGATGCGCGGCGACGAATTCCTCGATGGCGACGACGAAGCCGGCGAGCGAGGTCTTCATGTCCGCCGCGCCGCGCCCGTAGAGCTTGCCGTCGCGCACGGTCGGCGCGAAGGGTGGGCTGGTCCAGCGTTCGAGCGGGCCGGTCGGCACCACGTCGGTATGGCCGGCGAAGACGAGCAACGGGGCCGTCGTGCCACGTCGCGCCCAGAGGTTGACGATGCCGCCGCGCTCGATGGTTTCGCACACGAAACCAAGCGGCGCGAGGCGTTGAGCGATGACTTCCTGGCAACCCGCGTCGGCCGGCGTGACCGAGTTGCGGGCGATGAAATCGAGCGTGAGGTCGTAGGTGGCGGACATCACCGCGCCTCAGCCGAACACGCGCGCATACGCGGCTTCGTCGAAGCCGAGCAGGCATTCGGCCGCGCCTTCGACCAGCGGACGCTTGATGACCGACGGCTTGGCAATCATCAATTCGATCGCGCCGTCGCGCGTGGCGGCAGCCTCGCGCTGGGCCTCGTCGAGCTGGCGCCAGGTCGTCCCCTTGCGGTTGACCAGCGCTTCGGTCGTCAGGTGAACCAGCCAGCCCTCGATCTCGGTGCGCGTGGGAGGCGTCTTCTTGTAGTCGCGGAAGCTGTAGTCGACGCCACGCGCCTCGAGCCAGGCACGCGCCTTCTTGACGGTGGAACAGTTGGGGATGCCGTGGAGGGTGATGGCCATGCGGTCAGACTTCGAGCGTGAATTCCTTGAACGACGGGCCCGAGGAGATTTCCTCCGGCACATCGGGCTTGGCGGCAACGCCGGGCAGCTGGCCCTGGTTGTTGATGAGCCAGCTCAGATTGGTGGCCGAATCGGCATTGGCGAGCGCCTCGTCCATCGTGACGAGCTCGTCATGGATGAGCTTGTAGAGGCTCTGCTCGAAGGTGATCGAACCCTGGGCGAGGCTGTTCTGCATCGCGTCCGGAATCTCGTGCACCTTGCCGTGCTCGATCAGGTCGGCGATGTAGCGGGTGTTGAGCAGCACCTCGCAGGCCGGCACGCGGCCGCCGGCCTTCGCCTTGAGCAGGCGCTGCGACACGATCGCGCGCACGCAGGTCGCCATGTCGGCGAGCAGCGCGTTGCGGGCATCGATCGGATAGAAGCTGATCACGCGGTTGAGCGCGTGATAGGCATTGTTGGCATGCAGCGTGGCCAGCACGAGGTGACCGGCCTGACCGTAGGCGAGGGCGGCCGCCATGGTTTCGCGGTCGCGGATCTCGCCGATCATGATCAGGTCGGGCGCCTGGCGCAGCGCGTTCTTGAGCGCCGTCTGCAACGACTCGGCATCGCTGCCGATCTCGCGCTGGTTGACCACCGACTTCTTGCTCTTGAACAGGAATTCGATCGGGTCTTCGAGCGTGAGAATGTGGCCGGCTACCTTCTCGTTGCGGTAGTCGATCATTGACGCGAGCGAGGTCGTCTTGCCCGAGCCGGTGGCGCCCACCATGAGGATGAGGCCGCGCTTTTCCATGATCAGCTCGCCCAGCACCAGCGGGACGTTGAGCGTCTCGAGCGCTGGTATCTCGAACGGGATGAAGCGGATCACCGCCGCGTACGAGCCACGCTGGCGGAAGGCCGACAGCCGGAAGCTGCCCAGCCCGCGGATCGGGATACCGACATTCAGCTCGCGGCGCTGCTCGAGTTCGAGCATGCGCGCCTCGGGCAGGATTTCGGCGAGGAGAGCGCTGATGCTCTCCGGATCCATCACCTGCTGATTGATCGGCACGGTCGAACCGGCGATCTTGATGTTGATCGGCGAGCCCGCCGAGAGATAGAGGTCGGACGCCTTCTTGTCCGCCATCAGCTGAAGCAGCCGGTCCATCGCCATGCGCAAGCCCTCCGATCAGTGCCGATCAATGCATCAGGAAAGAAGAACTCAGTCGCGCAGCAGTTCGTTGATGCCGGTCTTGGCGCGCGTCTGCGCATCGACCCGCTTCACGATCACCGCGCAGTACAGGCTGTACTTGCCGTCGGCAGAGGGCAGGGAGCCCGGCACCACGACCGAACCCGAGGGCACCCGGCCGTAGTACACCTCGCCGGTGGCGCGGTCGTAGATCTTGGTGCTCTGGCCGATGTACACGCCCATCGAGATGACCGAGTTCTCCTCGACGATGACGCCCTCGACGATTTCGGAACGCGCGCCGATGAAGCAGTTGTCCTCGATGATCGTCGGATTGGCCTGGAGCGGTTCCAGCACGCCGCCGATGCCGACGCCGCCCGACAGATGCACGTTCTTGCCGATCTGGGCGCAGGAACCGACCGTGGCCCAGGTATCGACCATCGTGCCGCTGTCGACATAGGCGCCGATGTTCACGTAGGACGGCATGAGCACGACGTTCTTCGCGATGAAGCTGCCGCGGCGCGCGACGGCGGGCGGCACCACGCGCACGCCGGCGGCGGCGAAGTCGGCCGCGCTGAAGCCGGCGAACTTGGTGGGAACCTTGTCGTAGAACTGGATCGGCGCCAGCGCGCCGTCAAGACCGGCGAAGGGCATCGGCGCGTTGTCGGCGAGGCGGAAGGACAGCAGCACCGCCTTCTTGATCCACTGATGCACCGTCCAGTCGCCATCGATCTTCTCGGCCACGCGCAGCTTGCCGCTGTCGAGTTCGGCAAGCACATGTTCGACCGCCTCGGCGATCGGCGCCGGAGCGCTGGTGGGCGAGAGTTCGGCGCGGTTGTCCCACGCCTGTTCGATGATGCTCTGGAGTTCGGTGGTCATCTGGCGGATTCGGTAATGACGAAAGCGCCGGATTATAGAACCCGGCCCGCTTCATTCCGCCGCGAAACCGTCAGACCAGATAGGGCGATCCGATGCGCAATTGCTGCTCGGCCTCGTTCACGCTCATCGGGCGTGAGAACAGATAGCCCTGGGCGATATCGGCTTGCAGCTTTTGCAGGGCGCGCATGTCGTCGGTGGTTTCGACGCCCTCGGCCACGGTTTCGAGATTGAGCGTCTTGGCCAGCGCGATCACCAGCTTGGCGATTTCGGCATTCTCGCGCCGCTCGCCGAGGCCATTCACGAAGGCACGATCGATCTTGAGCACGTCGATCGGCAGCTTCTGCAGGTGCGCGAGCGACGAATAGCCGGTACCGAAATCATCGAGCGCGATGCGCACGCCGGAACGCTTCAGATCCGAAAGCAGCCGCACAGCCTGCGCCGGATTGGACATTGCCGCGCTTTCGGTGATCTCGAGTTCGAGCGCGCTCGGATAGATGCCGAATTCGTCGATGATGGCCTGGACCGACTCGACGAATCCGTCCTGGAACAATTGCCGCACCGACACATTGACCGCGACGGTCAGATCGTCGAGGGCAGGGTAGTCGTTCTGCCATTGGCGCAATTGCCGGCAGGCGGCGCGCAATGCCCAATGGCCGAGCTGGATGATCGTTCCCGATTCCTCGGCCAGCGGAATGAATTCGACCGGCGAAATCAGCCCCTGGGCCGAGCGCCAGCGCATCAGCGCCTCGAAGCCGCAGAGCTTGCCGGTCTGGAGCGAGACCTTGGGCTGATACATGAGGAACAGCTCGTTGCGCTCGACCGCGTAGCGCAGCGCCTGGTCCATCTTGGAGCGGGCGACGGTGCGCTGGCGCAGCGCGTCGTCGAACACGGCGATGCGGTGGCGCCCCTTTTCCTTGGCGAGATACATCGCCGCGTCCGCGTCGCGGATCAGTTCGCTGGCCTTGCTGTGCTCCGGGCGCAGGAAGGCGACGCCGAAACTCGCATCGACCTTGAGCGCGAGTTCACCCACATGGATCTCGCGCGAGACGCTGTCGAGCAGGCGCTCGGCGATCGCCATGCCTTCGTCGACGGTGTGGATCGGGCGGCAGACGATCACGAACTCGTCGCCGCCGAAACGCGCGATCCAGTCGGTCGGCCGAAGACTGGCCGAGATGCTGGCCGCCACCGAGCGCAGCACCTGGTCGCCCAGCTCATGACCGTGCATGTCGTTGATGGCCTTGAAGAAATCGAGGTCGCAGAAGATGAGCGCGAGGTGCGTGTTGCCGGCGCGCGCCTCGTCGATCATCTCGTGCAGCCGTTCGACCAGATTGCGGCGGTTCGGCAGGCCGGTGAGCGCGTCGTGCGCGGCTTGGAACACGAGCCTCGATTCGGACTCCTTGCGTTCGGTCACGTCGGTGACGATGCCGAGCAGGCCGGTGACCGGGCCGTCCGCAGCGTGCAATGGCACGTGCGTGACCTCGAACCAGCGGCGGTCATCTGGGCCGAGCAGTCCCGTGAAGGGCGGTTCGCACTGAACCCGCCCCGACGCCGCCACGAGCCGCTCGTACTCGTCGCACTGGCGCGCCAGCTCGGGGCGCACCAGCTCGGCGGCGGTCTTGCCGAGCAGATCGTCCTGATTGGCCAGCGCGAGCCGTTCGAGATTGGCGCGGTTGGAGGAGACGAAGCGGCCCGACAGGTCCTTGGTGTAGAGCGACAGCGGAATCGCATCGAACACGGTGCGCAGCACCTCGCGCTCGCGCTCGACCGCGAGCGTTGCCATGCGCCCCGGTTCCGCGTCGACGAAGTGCACGACGAAGGCGCGGACCGACGGGTCGTGCAGCAGGTTGACGATGCGCAGGTCGGTCAGGCGCCGGCGCGACGGCACGGCACCGATGCGCACCGTGGCGGTCTGGGCGGTGAGGGGGGCCGCTACCGCCAGCTCGGTCGCGCGCACGAAGGCGCCGAGATCGCCTTGGTCGATCAGGTCGCTCACGAGCCGCCCGACCAGTTCGCCGCCGCTGACCGACAGCCATTGGCCGGCGGGACGGTTGGCGTAGAGCACCCGCCATTCCACGTCGGCGACGAGCGAGGGCTCGGCGCCTTGTTCGGCCACGGTGAAGATGGTGGAGCGCCCGACATCGAGCATTGCCACGCCCGGCTCGACCCGTCCGATGAGATGGCCCACGTACTGGCCGGCGCCGGCCGCGATGAACAACAGCAGCACCGTGGCGATCATCACGCCGCCCGAATCGATGCGCCCGCCGACGACCCAGGCGATCGCGTAGAGCGCCGCGTTCGCCACCGCCAGCGTGCGTGGCAGCGTGAGCGAGTAGATGAGCAGGAAGATGGTGGTCCAGGCCCAGAGCCAGGCGTGCTGCGGCAGCATGGCCGACAGCAGGAAGATCGTGACGCAGCCCGCGACGCTTCGTCCGATGGTGATGACTGGGCGCCAGCCCCCGCTGCGTGACGAGCGCAGTACCGGCACCACGGCCGTCAACGCCAGCACGACGCAGTTGGCGAGAGCAAGGAGCCGCAGGCTGACCGGAATCGACGAGCCCGGCACCGCCGCGCCGAACATTGCCAGCAGGCTGTAGCCGGCAAACTCGAACCAGAGCGTTGACGATTGCAGAGCGGTCAGACGCTGGCCCAGCGTTGTCGAATCAGCAGGCGAGGCGGCAGTGATGGGAAGACTCAATTCGCCACCATCCGACCGGAAATCCGCCCTTGATTTGACATAATATACATCGTACGCACTACGCTTGATTGCCGATCAAACGGAAGAAGTTATCGCTGGTTATCCGGGCGATTTCCTCTATCGGCATTTGCCTGACCCGAGCGATTTCCGCTGCGACATGCGGCACATACGAAGGCTCGTTCGTTTTCCCGCGATAAGGCACCGGCGCCAGATACGGCGAATCGGTTTCGATCAGCATCCGGTCGAGCGGCATCCAGGCCACGACTTCGCGCAATTCGGCAGCCGTCTTGAAAGTGACGATTCCGGAAAAGGAAATGTGGAATCCGAGATCGAGCGCACGTTCGGCAATTGCGCGATTCTCGGTAAAGCAATGGAATATTCCGCCCGGCCCGCCATCGGCCGGCGCGGCGCGCTCCTCTTCGAGAATGCGCAACGTGTCTTCCGCCGATTTGCGGGTGTGGATGACAAGCGGCTTGTTCACGGCGCGCGCGGCGCGGATATGCACGCGAAAGCGCTCGCGCTGCCAGTCGAGCGCCCCCGGCTCGGCGTTGCTGTGCCAGTGGTAGTCGAGGCCGGTCTCGCCGATCGCGACCACCTTCTCGCGCGCGGCCAGCGCGATCAGCGTGGCCTCGTCCGGCTCCTGCACCGACGGATCATCGGGATGCACGCCCACCGTCGCGTACAGGTTCGGTGCCTGCGCGGCGATGGCCAGCACACGCTCGACGGTCTCGAGCTTGACGCTGATGCACATCGCATGGCTCACGCGGGCTTCGGCCATGCGCGCGAGCACGGACGGCAGGTCGGCGGCCAGCTCGGGAAAGTCGAGGTGGCAGTGCGAATCGACGAACATCGGCTCAGACCCTCCGGCCGACGATCACGAGATCGCGTTCGACGCCGTCGAGCCGCGCGACGCGCGGCAGCGAGCCCCAGCGCTCGAAGCCGAACTTGCCGAACAGGCCCAGGCTCGGATCGTTGTGGCCGAACACGCAGCCGATGAGGTTCTCGACGCCGACACGCGGCGCGAAGTCGATCGCGGCCTGGAGCAGGAAGCTGCCGACGCCCCGCCCGCGCATGGCTTCCTGGCAATACACGCTGACCTCGACCGTGCCGGCATAGGCCGGCCGGCCGTAGAAGTCGGAAAAGCTGAGCCAGCCCAGCACGGGCGCGGTACCGCCCTGCCCGGCTTCGGCTTCACCCTCGACCGGCAGCGGACTGGCGACCCACAGCGGCCGCTCCAGCTTCTGATGCGCGCGAAACCACGCGAAGCGGGATTCGAGCGACACCGGATCGAGATCCGCCGTGACCAGCCGGGACGCGATGGTCGAGTTGTAGATGTCGACGATCGCGGGCAGATCGGCTGGGTCGGCGAGGCGGAGTTGGAACATCGGTCAGAGCGTGTGGGTGGGACGCGTGGATTTGAGCGCACCGGCCAGCAAGGTCTCGATGCGCTCGCGGGCGGCACGGCCGGTGTCGTCGTCGGGAAAGGCGACGCCGACGCCCGGCGTGCGATTGCCATGGGAGTCGGCCGGCGTGATCCACGCGACGCGACCGGCGATGGGCAGGCGCGTCGGATCGTCCATCAGCGTCAGGAGGAGATAGACGTCGTCACCGAGGTTGTAGGGCTTGGTGGTCGGCACGAAGATGCCGCCTGTCACGAGAAAGGGCATGTAGGCCGCGTAGAGCGCGGCTTTCTCGCGGATCGAAAGCGCCAGGACGGCTGGGCGAGCGGTCTTGTCCGCGGCCATCACGGTATTCGGCCCCTCGCTCGACATTCGTCCTCCGTTGCGATCACAGTTCTGTTGACCGGCCGATTCTGCCGGCCGGACTGGGATTTCGGTTACTGGTTTCGGCCCTCGCGGAAGAGCGCGACATAGCGTCCGAGGCAGTCTTCGAGGAACAGCGCGATGCCGAGCGGCTGCCGGGCATGGCGTGCTGCCTCGGTCAGCCAGCGGACGTAGTCGAGTGCCCGATGCGGGCTCGTCCGGGCCGCGAGCCGGGCGAGCTGCCCGGAGCGGGCCGGATGATAGCGCAGCCCCCCCGCCACCCCGAGGGCAACCAGGTCATGCATCCACGATTGGAGCCAAGCAATCACGGTGCCCGCGTCGGCGGCGAATCCGGCCCCGCCACGCGGCATCTCGCGCTCGAGCTTGCGGATGTCGTTCTCGATCGCGCGGGCCAGACCGGGGATGTCGAGCCGGTCGGGTTCGGCAAGCGCGTCCTGCAGTCGGACCGCGGTCGCGGCGGCCGGACTCTGGGCGAGCGCCTGCGCGATGAAGGGCGCGTTGTCGCAGAGCGCGAGAAGCGCGGCATCATGACCGGCTGCGTTGGCCGACCACCAGCCGGCCGCCGCGGCCGCGTCGGGCGCAGGCAGCGCGACGGCCTGGCAGCGCGAGCGCACCGTCGGCAGCAACCGGTCGAGCGTGTCGGCCACGAGCACGAACAGCAGGCCGTGCGGCGGCTCCTCCAGCGTCTTGAGGAGCGTGTTGGCGGCGACGTTGTTCATCGCGTCGGCCGGGTACAGCAGCGCGACGCGCTGGCCACCGCGATGCGAGGCGAGCGAGGCGAAATCGGCGAGGCGTCGGATCGTGTCGACGGTGATCTCGCGCGACAGGCGCTTGCCGCCCTCGCCGTCGTCGCTGGCTTCGGCTGCCTCGGCGTCACCCTCGGCCTGTTCGAGCCAGGCCGAACGGAAGAACTTGAGGTCGGGATGGCTGCCAGCGGCGATCAGCCGGCAGGACACGCACTGGCCGCAGGCATGCAGCGGCGCGGCAGGCGTCTCGCACAGCAGCGCGGCGGCGACTGCCTGAGCGAAGCCGCGCCGGCCGGTGCCGGGCTTGCCGTGCAGCAGCAAGGCATGCGGCCAGTTGCCGCGCTCGCGCAGTTCGGCCAGGCGGGCGAAGGCCGGTGCCTGCCAGTGCTGGATGGCGGCGCTCATGAGCGCACGGAAGCGGACGCGGCCTCCGGCGACCTGTCGCCGGCGATGGCTTGCAATGCCGCCGCCCCGTCGACGGCGGCGGGTGCTCCGGCGGCCACGGCATCGACCACACCCGGCAGTCGTCCGACCGCTGCCTCGATGTCGGCCGCGACCTCGGCTGGCGCGCGCGCCGCGTCGATGACGAGATAGCGTTCCGGCGCGGCGGCGACGCGGGCCTGGTAGCCGGCGCGCACCCGTTCGAAGAAGGCCGTGTCCTCGGCCTCGAAGCGGTCGGCGGCGCGCGCGGCGGCACGGCGCTCGGCAGCGACGCGCGGGTCGAGGTCGAACAGCAGCGTCAGATCGGGCGCGAAACCATCGAGCGCGAAACGCTCCAGCAGCCCGAGCCGGCAGACGTCCAGCCCGCGGCCCGCGCCCTGGTAGGCGAAGGTTGCGTCGGCGAAGCGGTCGGACACGACCCAGTCGCCGCGCGCGAGCGCCGGCTCGATCAGCGCCGCCACATGCTCGCGCCGCGCGGCGAACATCAGCAGCGCCTCGGTGTCGGCATGCATCGGTTCGTTCAGCAGCAGTCCGCGCAGCTTCTCGCCGAGCGGCGTGCCGCCGGGCTCGCGCGTGAGCACCACGCCCTTCCCCGCCACGCCGAGCCGGGCGCGCAGCAATTCGACGAAGCGCGCGAGATGGGTGGACTTGCCGGCGCCGTCGATGCCTTCGAAGGTGATGAAACGCCCGCGTCCGGGCTGGCTGGAAAGAGTCATGGCTTGCCGCGCCGCAGGTAACGATCGACCGCGCGCTGATGTTGTTCGAGGGTTTCGGAAAAGGCGCTGCTGCCGTCGCCGCGCGACACGAAGTACAGCGCCCGCGTGGCATCCGGATGGAGCGCGGCGACGCCGACGAGGGCGATCGGCGTGGGCGGCAGGCCGGCGCGGGTGTAGCTGTTGTAGGGCGTGTCGGCGAGCAGGTCGCGCTTGCGCAGGTTGCCATCGAAGGCGTCGCCGAGGCCGTAGATCACGCTCGGATCGGTCTGGAGGGGCATGCCGATGCGCAGGCGGTTGTTGAACACCGCCGCAACCCGGCCGCGATCGGCGGCCAAGCCGGTTTCCTTCTCGACCAGACTGGCGAGGATGAGCGCCTCGTAGGGCGTGCCGACCACCACTTCGGGCGCCCGCGCGGCCCAGGCCTCGGCCAGACGCTTGCGCAGCAGTTCGTGCGCCATGCGCAGCACCGCCACTTCGCCCGACATGCGCGGGAAGCGGTAGGTCTCGGGCAGGAACAGGCCCTCGGCACCGGCGGGCGCGTCCGGCAGGCCAGGCAGGCCGCGCGCGCCGATGGCCTCGATGAGTTCACGGTCGGTCAGGCCGGCGCTGTCGTGCAGCACGTCATTGCTGCGTGCGAGCAGCTCGCGCAACTGGCGCAGCGTCCAGCCCTCGACGATGGTGATCTGCGCCTGCGCGACCTCGCCGCGCGCGAGCTTGCGCAGCAGCGTCCACGGCGAGCTGCCGACCTCGATGTCGTAGCTGCCGGCCTTGAGCCGGGGCGCGTTGCCCGACAGCTTGGCGAGCGCGGCGAAGGCCCAGGCATTGGCGCCGGTCGCCTGCTCGACGCCTGCCGCGACGCCGCGCAGGCCCTGGCCAGCGGCGATGTCGAGCCGGCGCGGCTTCGGATCATCATTGATCGGCGTGAAAACCCAAGCCAGGCCGCCGAGCACGAGCAGCGCGACGACGGCAACGAAAAAGGCCCTTGCGCGGGCCTTGTGGCGACGGGAGCGAGGGGCGACCATCGAGTCAAATGGGAGTGATTCGCAACATGGTCCCCTATGATAGATTTTTCCCTTAACCCTTCTCCCAACCCCACCAAACGAGCCCCGCCATGAGCCAGCCTGCGACCGCCGATGTGCAGAACCCTGCCGCCGAATTCGAAGCGACGTACGCCCGCCGCCCACTGCGCGCCGCGCTGGAGCATCTCGGCGTGGTGAAGGTCACGGGCGCCGACGCGTCCGCCTTCCTGCAGACGCAGTTCACCAATGAAGTCGTCAAGCAGACCGGCGTCGCCGCGCTCAACGGCTATTGCACCAACAAGGGTCGCCTGCTCGCGACCTTCATCCAGTGGTCGTTCGAGACGGACGGCCAGCGCGAATGGCGTCTGGCAATGGCGCGCGAACTCGTGCCGGCCTTCGTCAAGCGGCTGTCGATGTTCGTGTTGCGCTCGAAGGTCAAGATCGAGGACGTGACGGCGACCACGCCGCTGGTCGGCTATCTGCTCGCCGACGTGCCGGCCGACTGGCCCGCCGCGCCCTACGGCATCGCCGCTGGCGGCACGGTCGTGCGGCTGGCCGATGCGCTCGGTCGCGCGCGCTTCATCGTGAGTGGCGAGGTGGCCGTGGAGGCCGAGGCCATCAGCGCCGATGTCTGGCGCCTGAGCGACATCGACGCCGGCATCGCGCGCGTCACCCAGCCCACGCAGGAAGCCTTCGTGCCGCAGATGATCAACTTCGAACTGGTCGGCGGCGTCAACTTCAAGAAGGGCTGCTATCCCGGTCAGGAAGTCGTCGCGCGCAGCCAGTACCTGGGCAAGCTGCGCCGCCGCAGCTTCCTGATGCGCGGCGAGTTGGCCGAGGGCATCGCTGCGGGCGCGCCGGTCGAGCAGGAAGGCGCGGCCGATCCGGTGGGCGTTGTGGTCGAAGCTGCGCCCAACCTCGTCGGCGGGCTCGATGTGCTGATCGAGACCACGGTCGGCGCAATCGAAGCCCCGATCACCGTTGCGGGCAAGACGCTCGTGCGGCTCGAACTGCCGTACAAGCTGCCGTCCGAACAACAGGCAGCCTGACACCTCAACCACCATGGCCGGCGCTCACCTCTACGTCTATTACCGGGTGCGCGCCGGTCGTGAAGCCGAAGCGCGGCAGCTGGCCGCAGCCCGCTTCGATGCCGTCCGTACCCTGCTGGCGGCAGCACCCCGCCTTCAGCACCGCGCCGATCCGGCCCGCGCCAGCACCTGGATGGAGTGCTACGACTGCGCCGACACGCCGGACGCCGTCGCCAACGCGCTGGCCTGCCTTCCCGACCTGCCCGACTGCCTGGACGGTGACCGGCATGTCGAAATCTTCATCCCCTTCGAGCCGTGGGACGGCCTACCCTCAGCCTGACTCCGGGAGCGCCGTCATGTGTCTCATCGTTTTCGACTGGCGCCCAGACGCGCGTCATGGTCACCGCCTGCTGGTCGCGGCAAACCGCGACGAGTTTCATCACCGCGATACCCGTCCGCTCCAGTTCTGGCCCGGGCGCGAGCACATTCTCGGCGGCATTGACGACGGCGCGCGCAGCGAAGACGGCCTGCCCGGAACCTGGATGGGCGTGACTCGCGGTGGCCGCTTCGCCGCTCTTACCAATTACCGTGCCCCGAGGGACGTGAATCCGAGCGCGAGCTCGCGCGGGCGGCTGGTATCCGAATTTCTCGCGAGCGACCTGCCACCGGCCGAGTACCTGCTCGACGTGCAATCCCGTTCTCGGCGCTACAACGGCTTCAACCTGCTCGTGGGCAGCACACTCGGCCCGGACCCGCAGCTCTGGTGGCATTCCAACCGCTCGGGCCAGGCGCCGCTGCGACTCAAGGCCGGACTCTACGGGCTGTCGAATGCCCTTCTCGACACACCCTGGCCGAAGGTGCGCAACGCCGTGGGTTCGATGCTGTATGCGCTCGCGGCGAGCAGCGAACGGACGGTACTGTTCAGGCTGCTCGGCGATGACCGGCAGGCACCCGATGACGAGTTGCCGCGCACCGGCGTGACGCTCGCGCGCGAGCGGCTTCTGTCATCGGTGTTCATCCGGAGCGACGACTACGGCACCCGCAGCAGCCAGGTGCTCGACATCGGCGCGAGCGGGCGTATCGACTACATCGAGCGCAGCTTTCTGCCGGATCTGGGGCCCGGCGTATTCCAGGAACGGCAGCTTGAGGTGGGGGCACCGGTCGCGGCGGCCGGCCGCCGCGCCGACGAGCGCGGTTCGGCGGGCTGAACTTCGATCACCCAAGCGAGGAGGCCGCGTTGGCGGTCAGCCCCCTGCATGGGACCGGAGAAGGTGAGCTGCCGTCGCGCGGGTTCAGTCCAGCACGCGCCGCATCGTGATGTGGGGCAGGCCGGCTTCGTCGTATTCGTCGCCCTGGACACTGAAGCCCGCGCGTTCGTAGAAGCCGCGTGCCGTGATCTGGGCATGCAGTTCGACTGCGTGATCGCCGCGCGCCCGAGCCGCCTCGATCATCGCCAGCAACACCGCCCGGCCTGTGCCCTGCCCGCGCTGGTCGGCTTCGACTGCCATGCGGCCGATGGTGCCGACCCCGTCCACCGGAGGGAGCAGGCGGGCGGTGGCAAGTGCCCTGCCCTCGGCATCGCGCGCCAGTGCATGTAGACAAAGCGCGTCCATCTTGTCCAGTTCCATGTGGGCAGGCACGCCCTGTTCGTCGACGAATACGCGGTAGCGGATGGCCAGTGCGTCGGCACGCAGCTTTTGCCAGGGGCCGAGTTCGATCGTGGGCGTGGTCATGGCGGCTTGTGTATGGGTCTGGAGAAGAATTTTGCAGCTTAGGTTGTAACAGGTAGCGGCTTCAGCCTTCGCCTTCGAAGGCTTGCTTCAGCGCTGCGACGGCATGCTCGTGCGCCAGCTTCGCCGCCGCCACGTAGCCGCCCATCGCGAAGAAGTTGTGGACCATGCCGGCGTAGAAGCGCAGTTCGGTCGGCACGCCGGCGGCCTGGAGCCGGCGCGCATAGGCGACGCCCTCGTCCACCAGCGGATCGAACTCGGCCACGCACACCCAGGCGGGAGCCACGCCTCCAAGTGACGGCGCGCACAACGGCGCGAAGCGCCAGTCGGTGCGCGCGGACTCGCCCGTGAGGTAGTGGCCGAAGAACCAGAGGATGGTCTTGCGGGTGAGCAGGAAGCCGTCGGCCAGACGCAGATGCGATTCGGTGTCCTGATGCGAATCGGTGCCCGGATAGATCAGCAGTTGCAGCGCGAGCGGCAGGCCGGCATCGCGCGCGGCGATCGCGCAGGCGGCCGACAGCGTGCCGCCGGCCGAATCGCCGCCGATGGCAATGCGCGCCGGGTCGATGCCGTAACGCCCGGCCTCCGCCGCGAAATGCGCCAGCGCATCCCAGGCGTCCTCGAAGGCGGCCGGAAACGGATGCTCGGGCGCCAGCCGGTATTCGACCGAGGCCACGGCACAGCCGGCGCCGGTGCAAAGCCGCCGCACGATGCGGTCATGCGTCGCGGCGGAACCGACGGTAAAGCCGCCGCCATGAAGGAAGACCAGCAGTGGCAGCGGCGCGGTCCAGTCCGGCTCGCCCGGCCAGTAGAGCCGCACGCCGATCTCGCCGCCATCTCGGCGCGTCAGCGCGAGCGTCTCGACCGCGTGCACCGGTAGCGGCGCGATATCCAGGATGCGCGCGGAACGCTCGTAGGCGGCGCGCGCCTTGACCGCGCCGAGTTCGTCGTAGGGCGTGTGGCGCGCGCGCTCGACCATGCGCAGCACCTCGGCTACCTGCGGATCGAGATGGCCGGTGGCGCCGAGGTCGGCGTGGAAGACGTGGCGATTCATCGCGCGTGCTCCGCGCCGCCCTGCCCGCCCGCCGCGCGCGAGCCGCGCCAGGTCAGGCGCGCGTCAGCACCATGCCCACGCAGCTCACCGTGCCGCAGATCATCGTGGCGATCGACACCCGCACCAGCCAGACCGCGTTGGGCACCCGCTCCTTCTGCCACCACAGCCCGAGCAGGCCAAGGATCAGCCCGATCTTGGCCAGCGACCAGGCGCGCGATTCGCCCGGCAGCAGCGCCATTGCCGAGCGGCTCACCACCATGTTTGCCTCGCCCCAGATCACGCCCAGCACCGCCTGCACCAGCAGGCCGCCGAGCAGGAAGAGCACCACGGCCAGCGTCAGCCGGCCGAGCCAGAGTTCCGGATCGAAGCGGTTCACGGATCTGCCCTCCGCGCGAAGGCGGCGCTGCCGGGGTTGGCGCGCCTGCATCGCGCAACGTGGGACGAGCGTAGGCGGACATGGTTCAGTCGTCTGCTTGGAGAACACCCGGAAACAGCACGTCGGCGAAGCCGAAACGGGTGAAGTCGGTGATGCGCATCGGGTAGAGCACACCGTCGAGGTGGTCGCATTCGTGCTGCACGACGCGCGCGTGAAAGCCCTCGGCGATGCGGTCGATCGGCCGGCCCAGCTCGTCGAAGCCGGTGTAGCGCAGGCGGGTGCGGCGCGGCACCACGCCGCGCATGCCGGGCACGCTCAGGCAGCCTTCCCAGCCCTCCTCCGTCTCGTCGGTGAGAAAGGTGATGACGGGGTTGATGAGCACGGTACGCGGCACGACGGCCTGGTCGGGATAGCGATCGTTGACCTCGCCGGTGCCGAAGATGACGACGCGCAGATCGGCGCCGATCTGCGGCGCGGCGAGGCCGACGCCGTTGGCGGCGGCCATGGTGTCGCGCATGTCGGCGAGCAGCTCGCGCAGCTCGGGCGTGTCGAAGGCCTCGACCGGGCGGGCGATGCGCAGCAGACGCGGATCGCCCATGCGCAGGAGTTCTCGGATCACGGTGGGCTCCTTGGGGGACCGGTGGGTGGACGGGCTAGCTCGCGTCGGCGGACGGGGCGGCGGCATCGCTTCCGGCGGTGGGTGGCGAATCATCACCGCCCTCGCCCGCCAGCAGCGCAAGCAAGCCGTCCTCGTCAAGCACGTTCAGGCCCAGCTCGGTGGCCTTGACGAGCTTGCTGCCCGCCTCGGCGCCGGCCACGACGTAGTGCGTCTTCTTGGACACCGAGCCGCTGACCTTGCCGCCGGCGGCCTCGATGCGCTCCTTGGCGTCCTCGCGCGTGAGCGTGGGCAGCGTGCCGGTGAGCACGAAGGTCTTGCCCGCGAGCGCAGTGCCGCGCGGACCGGCGCCGGGCGCGGATTCGTCCCAGGTCACGCCGTTGGCGCGGAGCATCTCGATCGCGGTGCGGTTGTGCTCCTCGGCGAAGAAATGCGCGATCGACTCCGCGACGATCGGGCCGACGTCCTTCACGGAGGTCAGGCGCGGGAACAGCACGGGGGCTTTCACTCGCGCGCGTTTTTCCGGCTTGGGCTGCGGCGCCTCGGCCTCAAATTCGAGCTTAGGCTGTAACACCTCCTGAACCGACGTCTCGGCAATCGCCTCCGCCGCCGTCTCGCCCGCGCCGCCCACGAGGCCCACGCCCTGGGCCTTGGCCTCGGCATCGTCCTGCTCGGCCGCCGCGATCAGCGCGTCGAGCGAGCCGAAATGCCGCGCCAGATCCTTGGCCGTCTGCTCGCCCACCTGTCGGATGCCGAGCCCGAAGATGAAGCGCGCCAGCGTCGTCTGCTTCGACTTCGCGATCGCGTCGAGCAGGTTCTGCGCGCTCTTCTCGCCCATGCGCTCCAGCTCGACGAGGTTGAGCAGCCCGAGGTTGTAGAGATCGGCCGGCGTGCGGACGATGGCCGCGTCCACGAGCTGATCGACCACCTTCTCGCCCAGGCCCTCGATGTCGAGCGCGCGGCGCTGCGCGAAATGCAGCAGCGCCTGCTTCCGCTGCGCCGGGCACACCAGCCCGCCGGTGCAGCGCAGCACCGCCTCGTCCTCGCCGCGATAGGCGGCCGAGCCGCACACCGGGCAGTGAGTGGGCATGACGTACTGCGGCAGGTCGGACGCGCGGCGGTCGGCCAGCACGCCGACGATCTCGGGGATCACGTCACCCGCGCGCCGCACGATCACCACATCGCCCACGCGCACGTCCTTGCGGCGGATCTCGTCCTCGTTGTGCAGCGTCACGTTGGCGACCGTCACGCCGCCGACGAACACCGGTGCCAGCCGTGCCACCGGCGTGAGCGCGCCCGTCCGGCCGACCTGGATGTCGATGCCCTCCACCGTCGTCGTCTGCTCCTGCGGCGGGTACTTGTGCGCCACGGCCCAGCGCGGCTCGCGCGAGACGAAGCCCATGTCGCGCCGCAGCGCTCGGCTGTTCACCTTGTAGACCACGCCGTCGATGTCGAACGGCAGCGTCGCGCGCTTCGCCGCGATGCCTTCGTAGTAGGCGATCAGTTCCTCGCCGCCGCGCGCGACGGTGCGGTCCTCGCTCACCGGCAGACCGAAGGCGGCGAGCGCGTCCAGCATGCCGGCGTGGGTGGCCGGCTCGTCCCAGCCCGCCACCTCGCCCAGACCGTAGGCGAAGAAGCTCAGCGTGCGCTGCGCCGTGATGGCCGGGTCGAGCTGGCGCAGCGCGCCGGCCGCCGCGTTGCGCGGATTGACAAAGTTCTTCAGTCCCTGCTCGGCCTGCTTCTCGTTCAGCCGCGCGAAGTCGTCATGCCGCATGAACACCTCGCCGCGCACTTCCAGCACCTCGGGCGCGGCGCCCTTCAGCTGCTGCGGAATCGCCTTGATCGTGCGAATGTTGGCCGTGACGTTGTCGCCGGTCATGCCGTCGCCGCGCGTGGCGGCGCAGGTCAGGCGGCCGTGCTCATAGCGCAGGTTGATGGCGAGGCCGTCGAACTTGAGCTCGGCGGCGTACCCGACCGGCGGATCGTCGTCGCCGAGGCCGAGTTCGCGCCGCACGCGCGCATCGAAGGCGAGCGCGCCGGCCGGGCCGTGCTCGGTCTCGGTGCGGATCGACAGCATCGGCACGCGATGCACGACGGGCTCGAAACCGCCGGCGGCCCGGCCGCTCACGCGCTGCGTGGGCGAATCGGCCGTGACGAGATCGGGATGGTCGGCTTCAAGTGCCTGGAGTTCGCGGAACAACGCGTCGTACTCGGCGTCGGTGGCGAGGAGTTCGGCGCGCTCGTAATAGGCGGCGTCGAGGGCGAGCAGTTGCGCGCGCAGTTGCGCGGCGCGCTCGGCGGCGGGCATGGGCATGGGAATGGCTGGGCTCATCGGGCGGCGAGTTTATCCGGGCGCGGGTGGCGCCGAACCGGCGCTTGGCGGGCGTGCCACGAGGCTGGCACTACCGCATCCGGGGGAATCCTTGATGAACAGAGGGGACTTCATGACATGAAACTTGCTCCCGCTCATCAAACCGACATCCACCCTGGCCTAGCCTCACGCGCTTCGCCTTTGCGTTCGCATCCCTTCGTTGTCCCGATGAATTCCGCACTTTTCGTCATCCACATCGCTGCCCTGGGCGCCGCACTCGGCTGCCTCCTCACGGGCGTGCTCTGCGAGCTGTCCAGCCATGGCAACCGCCCCGCTCAGGCGCTGATGCTGGCCGGCAACTGCCGCTGTACCGAGGCCACGGTGGCCAGTCCGATCGTCCTGGCCGCGGCCATCAGCGGCGCGCTGCTGCTGCCCGTGAGCGGGCCAGACAGTCTGCTCGACCCGCGCTTCGGCCTCGGCCTGCTCGCGCTGCTGAGCCATGCCCAGACCCACCGTCTCGCCGGCCGCCGCTCGACCGCGATCGAGACCGGCCAGCCGCGCGAGTTCGCCAGCCTGAGCCGCCAGCATCATGTCGCCTGCACCGTGCTGTTTGCGGCGCTGATCGGGATGCTCGCGTTCGCGGTCACGTCGGCGCCCGAATTCGATCTCGCGCTGACGCACGACGCGCTCTCGCAGCCGACCTGAGCTGCATGGCGGCCATCGCGCGCGGGTCGCCGCCGCTTAGGCCGCGAGCAATCGTCCGTCGCTCGCATACGACTGCCGCAACCAGTCCACCCAGGCCCGCACCCGCGCGGGCAGGTGCTTGCGCTGCGGCACCACGGCGTAGATGCCATTGGCCGGCGCCGCGAACTCGGTCAGCACCGCGACCAGCGCGCCGGTCCCAAGGTCGTCCTCCACCTCCCACAGGCTGCGCCACGCCAGCCCGTGACCGGCACGCGCCCAGTCGGTGATGGCCGAGGCATCCGAGCAATCAAGCACGCTCGGCACCTTCACCGCCCGCGTGCCGCCGCGCCCGCCCGCGAACAGCCAGGGCCGCACGCCGCCCGGTCCGCTCAGCCCGAGGCAGTCGTGATGCCTGAGATCGTCCGGCGTGGCCGGCGTGCCGCGCCGCGCGAGGTAGTCAGGCGCCGCCACCACCAGCCGCCGGTTCTCGGCGAGCCGGAAGCTCACCAGCGACGAATCCGGCAGATCGCCGATGCGGATGCCGCAGTCGTAACCGTCATGCACCAGATCGACGATGCGGTCGGTCAGGTCGAGCGCGAAGCTCAGTCCCGGATGGGCCTGCACGAATCCCGGCACCCACGGCGCCACATGCTTGCGCCCGAAGCCGGCCGGCGCCGTCACCCGCAGATGGCCGTCGATGCGCCCTCCGCCCGCGCTCGCCGCGCCCTCGATCGCCTCCAGCTCGCCGAGCACCCGCTGCACGTCTTCCAGAAATGCCCCGCCCTCGGCCGTGAGCGACAGCCGCCGCGTCGTGCGCTGGAACAGCCGCACGCCGAGCCGCGCCTCCAGCGCATCGAGCCGACGCCCGATCACCGCCGGCACCACGCCCTCGGCGGCGGCGGCCGCGGCGAGCGTCCCGCGATTGGCCACCGCGACGAAGGTCTGCAACTGCTTGAGTCTGTCCATGCGCGTCTGCCCGCGTGATTCATGACTGAAAAGTCAATTATCCAGTGCCAGGCGCGGACTATTGCCAATCTTCCGATGCGGTTAGAGTCGCGGCTCCCACAAGGAGTGATTCATGCAAACCAAAGCCGTCCTCACTGTCTCCGACGTCGATGCCATCCTCGCCGCCGCCCGCGCCGAGGCCATCGCCAACAACTGGGCCGTGTCCATCGCCGTTGTCGATGACGGCGGCCATCTGCTCGGCCTCGTCCGGCTCGACAATGCCGCCGCGCTCAGCGCCTACATCTGCCAGGAGAAGGCGCGCACCGCCGCCCTCGGCCGGCGCGAAAGCAAGGTGTACGAGGACATGATCAACGGCGGCCGCGTTTCCTTCCTGTCGGCGCCCGTGCTGCAAGGCATGCTCGAAGGCGGCGTGCCGGTCGTGGTCGATGGCCAGACCGTCGGCGCCGTCGGCGTGTCGGGCGTGAAGAGCGACCAGGACGCGCAGATCGCCAAGGCGGGCATCGCCGCCCTCGGCTGATCGCGCATCGCCCCTCGGGCGGACCGACCGGCAAGGCGGCTGCAAGAAAGCGCCGCCACCCTGCCCGCCCGGTCGAGACCGCCCTCCGGGGCTCCCGCGCGCGACGCCGGCCACGCAGAAGCCGGTGCGCCGCGACGATTACCCAACCATCCGTGCGGGCCACGCGCCCGCAACCGTCGAACCCCGCATCGAGGAGAGAGAAATGACCGAACGCATCAATGCGCACGGCCTGCAAGTGGCCAGCGTGCTGTACGACTTCGTGAACAGCCAGGTCCTGCCCGGCACCGGCATCGACGCCGACGCCTTCTGGAAGGGCTTCAGCAGCATCGTCAGCGACTTCGCGCCCAAGAACGCCGCCCTGCTGGCCGAGCGCGACCGCCTGCAAACCGAACTCGACAACTGGCACCGCGCCAATCCGGGTCCGGTCAAGGATGCCGCCGGCTACCGCGCCTTCCTCGAAAAGATCGGCTACCTCGTGCCCCAGCCGGAATCGGTCACGGCCACGACCGCCAACGTCGATTCCGAACTGCGCGAGCAGGCTGGCCCGCAGCTCGTCGTGCCCATCCTCAACGCCCGCTACGCGCTCAACGCCGCGAACGCGCGCTGGGGCTCGCTGTACGACGCGCTCTACGGCACCGACGCCCTGCCCGAAGACGACGGCGCGACCCGCGCCGGCGGCTACAACCCGGTGCGCGGCGCCAAGGTCATCGAGTTCGCGCGCAACTTCCTCGACAGCTCGGTGCCGCTCGTCAGCGGCTCGCACAAGGACGCGACCGGCTATGCCGTCGAAGGCGGCGCGCTCGTCGTGACGCTCAAGAGCGGCGACAAGACCGGCCTCGCCACGCCGTCGCTGTTCGTCGGCTACACCGGCGACGCGGCCGCGCCCAAGTCGGTGCTGCTCAAGCACAACGGCCTGCACATCGACATCATCATCGACCGCTCGACCGCCATCGGCAGCAGCGACGCGGCCGGCGTGTCGGACGTGGTGCTCGAAGCCGCGATCTCGACCATCCTCGACCTGGAAGACTCGGTCGCGGCCGTCGACGCCGAAGACAAGGTGGTCGGCTACGGCAACTGGCTCGGCATCGTGCAGGGCACGCTCGTCGAAGAAGTGAGCAAGGGCGGCAAGACCTTCAAGCGCACGCTCAATGCCGACCGCAAGTACACCGGCGCCAACGGCGGCGAAGTGGTGCTGCACGGCCGCTCGCTCCTGTTCCTGCGCAATGTCGGCCACCTGATGACCAACCCGGCCATCCTCTGGGGCGACGGCAAGGAAATTCCGGAAGGCATCATGGACGCGGTCGTCACCACGGCCATCGCCCTGCATGACTTCAAGCGCAAGGGCAACTCGCGCACCGGCTCGGTCTACATCGTCAAGCCCAAGATGCACGGCCCGGTCGAAGTGGCCTTCGCCACCGAGATCTTCGATCGCGTCGAAGCCCTGCTCGGCCTGCCGAACGGCACCGTCAAGCTCGGCATCATGGACGAGGAGCGCCGCACCTCGGTCAACCTCAAGGCCTGCATCGCCGCAGCCGCGAGCCGCGTGGCCTTCATCAACACCGGCTTCCTCGACCGCACCGGCGACGAGATGCACACCGCCATGCAGGCCGGCCCGATGATCCGCAAGGGCGACATGAAGACCAGCGCCTGGATCACGAGCTACGAGCGCAACAACGTGCTCGTGGGCCTGGCCTGCGGTCTGCGCGGCAAGGCGCAGATCGGCAAGGGCATGTGGGCCATGCCCGACCTGATGGCCGCGATGCTCCAGCAGAAGATCGCGCATCCGAAGTCGGGCGCGAACACCGCCTGGGTGCCCTCGCCCACGGCCGCGACGCTGCATGCGCTGCACTACCACCAGGTGGACGTGCAGGCGATCCAGCAGGAGATGGAGAAGATCGACGCCAACGCCGAGCGCGACAGCCTGCTCGCCGGCCTGCTGACGGTGCCGGTCGCCGCCGAAGCCAACTGGAGCGACGCCGAGAAGCAGCAGGAACTCGACAACAACGCCCAGGGCATCCTCGGCTACGTGGTGCGCTGGGTCGACCAGGGCGTCGGCTGCTCGAAGGTGCCCGACATCAACGACGTGGGTCTTATGGAAGACCGCGCGACGCTGCGCATCTCGAGCCAGCACATCTGCAACTGGCTGCACCACGGCGTGGTGACGGAAGCCCAGGTGCGCGAGACCTTCGCGCGCATGGCCGCCAAGGTGGACCAGCAGAACGCCGGTGATCCGGCCTACAAGAGCCTCGTCGGCAACCCCGACGGCGCGGCCTTCCAGGCGGCGCTCGACCTCGTGTTCAAGGGCAAGGAACAGCCGAGCGGCTACACCGAGCCGCTGCTGCACGCCTGGCGCCTGAAGGTGAAGGCGGCGTAAGGCCGCATCGCCGCCGGCGGGCTTCGGCACCGCCGGCATGCCGAAACGACGACGCCTCGACCGGGAAACCGGCCGGGGCGTCGTGCTTTCAGGCGGCGCCCGCCACGCCTGTCGGCGGGCGCCAGTCAGGTTCAGCCGGAGCAAATTGCCCTCGGGTTGGCAGGGCGGCATGCGAGGCAGAGACTCAGCCCCGCTTCTCATCAAGCAGACAAACAACGGCATCCGAGAAGCACGTCACGTTTCGTGCGCATCGTGCATGCCGCTCGAACCGCCTTGCGGGACGACCTCCGGTCCCGCCGTCTGCAGCGGTGCCTGCCCGGGCACCGATCGGGGAGTGATCCATGTCCAGTGTCATCCATGCCGAGCTTGCGTACTCGTTCCGTCGCTTCCGGCCCGTCATCACCACCGTCAACGAAGCCAACCGCACGCTGTCGATCGTCGAGCAGATGCTCATCGACGCGGGCGGCGCCTACCGCGCGCGCCGCTACCAGGACGCCGTCGACACCTACCAGCGCGCGCGCCAGATCCTGTGGTCGCAGATCCAGCCGACGCTCGACCTCGATGAAAGACTCGCCTGGAGCGTGGACCTGCGCCGCGCCCTGGCCTCGTCGAGCGCCGAGTGGATGAACCTGCTGCCGGTCGAGCAGCCCGCCGCCGGCGCCCGTCCGCGCGAGACCGTCGCGCTCGCCGACACGCCCGTGCTTGGCCTCATGGCCGACAACATCGACGCGAAGGGCATGGGCGCCGCCGCCGACCTGGAGATGGCCGACCAGCTCATGGCGCGCGGCAACGAGGCGTCGGCGCGCTTCTTTCACGACCGCGCGATGCAGACCGCGCCGGAGGTGGTGAAGGGCATCGAGTCGGCAGCGACGCCGGCGCTGCGCGCCACCCCGATCGCCCCGATCGCGGCCACCGCCGCCGCGGGCCTGCCGGCCGCCGCGCTCGACGCGACGGCACCCGTCGCTCTCGCGGCCGACGCCACGGGAGGCGCGGCCGTCGCCACGCCCGTCGGCCGCATGGTCGGCAGCACGCCGCTCCAGCCGCTCACGGTCGGCAGCAATGCGCTCGCCGCCAGCGCCGTCGTCGCGCCGCCGACGATCAGCGGCGCGCGGCTGCTCAGCCTCGCCAAGATCGCGCCGAGCGTGTTCTCCGACCCGACACCGGTCCAGATCCCGCCGCAGATCACCGTCGCCCGCCGCAGCTACAGCGTGAGAGTGGGAGACGACGTGAAGAAGCTGGTCTGGAACGCCGGCGACGCCATCGCCGTCGATGACCTGCTCGCCAACGTGTACGACGCCCGTCGCGCGCTCACCGTGCTGCCCGACGTGCTCATCCGCCCGAGCCACGCCGCCGATGTCGCCGCCGGCCTCGCTCACGCCTGGTACTACGAGACGCCGCTGGGCCTTGCCGAATGCTTCCACGCGATGGGCGCCTGGGCCGTGGCCGAGGAGTGGTATCTGCGTGCCGCCGGCTACGCCTATCTCAACGCCGCGATCGAGGCGCCCTATCTGTGGTCGCGCCTCGCCACGCTCTATCTCGACTGGGGCAACGCCCTGTTCCGCGACGACGATGCGCCGGCCGCCCTGCCCATCTACGAGAAAGTGCTCAAGACCGACGGCAGCGCGCCCGACGCGCCGCTCTACACCCTCATCGGCCTCACGCCGGGGGCGGACGCCGCGCGCAACGTCATCGCCAACTTCGGCACGCCCGACAAGATCACCGCCGGCCCGACCATCGCCGCCGTGATGTTCGACATTCAGGCCCAGCTCGCCAAGATCGCCGGCGGCCTCGACTTCTGGGGTCACTGGGCCCAGAACGTGCCGATCTGGACCTTCGACTACCTGCAATCGGTCGCAATCAACTTCTGCCAGCTCGCCATCAGCGCCGAGCGCGACGCGATGACCTTCTGGGAGAAGGCCGACGCCGGCGAACTCACCCGCCTGCAACTCACGCAGAACATCGCGCAGTCCAAGGCCGAGCGCGACGCGGCGGCGGCCCAGCTCAACGCGGCGCAGCAGGAGGTGGGCGTGTACCAGATCGCGCGCCAGCTCGCGCAGCAGCGCGCCGCCGATGCCCGCGACCTCGCCGGGGAATACGCCGCCAAGTCGGCCGCCTGGTCGATGCACCAGGCGCTGTCGGCGCAACTGAGCGGCGGCGAGGACGGCAAGGCGAGCCAGCTCAACGCGCTGGCCGACCGCATGATCCAGGGCGGCTACAAGATCTCGGGCGACCGGGGCACGCTCGCGGCGGCCGAGCAGCTCACCGCCGCGCGCCTGCAGAACCAGTACGAGATCGACCGCATGAACCGCGAGGCGGCCCAGCTCGACACCGCCGCCGCGCAAGCCGCCGCCGAACTCGGCGTGGCCCAGGCACGCGCCGCCGCCGCCCAGGCCGGCGTGCATGCGGCCGATGTGCGCGTCGCGGGCGCGCAGGAACTGCTCGCCGCCTTCGACGACCAGCGCTTCACGCCCGACGTGTGGCACGCCCTCGGCGACCGCATGGGCCAGATCTCGGGCCGCTACCTCGGCATGGCGCTCGACGTGGCCAAGCGCATGCAGCGCGCCTACAACTTCGAGAACGATGTGCAGCGCGCCGTCATCAAGGCCGACTACGCCGCCAACGCGGTGCACGGCATGCTCGCCGCCGACTCGCTCATGGCCGACGTGCAGTCCTTCGGCTACGACCTCATCACGAGCGTGACGGCCAAGTCGCAGCCGGTGCGCCAGACCATCTCGCTGGCCCAGCGCTATCCCTTCCTGTTCGAGACGCAGCTGCGCGCCACCGGCCGCATGGAGTTTCAGACCGACCTCGATGACTTCGACTCGGTCTATCCGGGCAGCTATGCCGGGCGCATCGAGCATGTGGAAATCGCGGTGGACGGCATCGTGCCGGCGCGCGGCATCAGCGGCACGCTCACCAACGCCGGGCTGTCGCGCTACCGCATGCCCATGCCCTGGCCGGAGAACAGCACCGGCATCAAGACCCGCGTTCAGTCGCGCGAGACGCTCGTCATCTCTGACTACGACCCGCGCGCCGATGCGATCGTGATCGACAGCGACCGGCGCCGCCGGCGGGTGTTCGAGGGCGCGGGCCTCGCGTCGTCCTGGACGCTGGAGCTGCCCAAGGCCGTGAATGCCATCGACTACCAGGCGCTCGTGGACGTGCGCCTCACCTTCACCTACGAGGCGCGCTTCGACCCGATGCTGCGCGACACGGTGCTGGCCGAACTCGCCGCGCGCCCGCAGGCCAACCAGCGCACGCGGCCCTTCCCGTTGCGCTGGGTGTTCCCGGATGCCTTCTTCGCGTTTCAGGGCTCCGGCGTGCTGGCCTTCAGTCTCGACCGCAACGACTTTGCCGCGACCGAGACCGAGCCCAAGCTGGCCGAACTGAGCCTCGTCGTCGTGACCACGCCGCTCGCCCGCGCGGGCGGCATCAAGCTCAAGGTCGGCGCGCCGGGCAAGGATCCGGTGGCCGTCACCACGGCCGCCGACGGCAGCGTGGCCGTGGCCGACCTCGCGGCGCTCGCGGCGGGCAACGGCACGGCGCTCGGCAACTACCGCATCGAGCTGCCCAAGGCCGACAACCCCGACTGGGTAAAGAACGGCAAGCTCGACCTCGACGCGATCGAGAACATCGCGCTCGTGCTGTCCTACACCTTCACGCCGCGCGCCTGAGGAGACCGCCATGGCGATCGACTCCGGCTTCGCGAGCCAGGCCCCGTCGCTGCCCGGCGGCGGTCGCCTCGGCGGTCTGGGCGAGACCTTCTCGCCCGACCTCTCGACGGGCACGGGCACCTTCGGCATCCCGCTCGACGTGCCCAACGGCCCCAACGACATCGGCCCCAAGCTCGCGCTGCGCTACGACTCCGGCGCGGGCAACGGCCCCTTCGGCCTCGGCTGGACGCTGGCGCTGCCGCGCCTCCTGCGCAGCACCATGCTCGGCCGGCCGCGCTACGACGCGAGCGACACCCTCATCCTCGAAGGCTCCGGCCCGCTGCTGCGCTTGCCCGACGGCGGCCTGCGCCCCGAGGTGGACACGGGCGACTGGCGCATCGAGGCGCTCGGCGACGGCTTTCGCGTGACCGACCGCGCGGGCATGCGCTTCGAGCTCGGCACCACCGACGACAGCCGCATCCCCGGCCTCGGCGGCGGCACCTGGGCCTGGCTGCTGCATGCGATCGAGGACAACCTCGGCAACGTCGCGCGCTTCGACTGGCGCGCGGCCGGCGCCCAGCGCTATCTCGACCGCGTGAGCTGGAGCCTCTGGCATCTCGCCTTCGTGTACGAGGCGCGGCCCGATCCGCTGAGCTGGGGGCGCGGCGGCTTCCTGCTGCGCACGGACGAACGCTGCTCGGCCATCGAGCTGCACCTCGACGGCGCCGACGCGAGCCTGCTGCGGCGCTGGTCGCTCGGCTATGCGCGCGGCGAGCCGAACGGCGCGTCCTGGCTCGCGTCCGTCGCGCTCGCGGGCTTCGACGCCGACGGCGAAAGCCTCGCCGCGCCGCCGCTGAGCTTCGGCTACACCCAGCCCAAGGCGCCCGCGCTCGACCGCATCGGCGCGGTCGATGACGGCGCGCTGCCACCCGGCCTCGACGGGCGCGGCCGGGTCGAACTCGTGGACTGGAGCGGCACCGGCCTGCCCGACCTCATCGAGATCAGCGCGGGCGGCACGGCGCGCGTCTGGCCCAACCTCGGCGGGCGCTGGGACCGGCCGCGCGCCGCCGGCCTCGTGCCCCAGCTCGCGTCGCCGATGGCGCGCGCCGCGCTCGTCGATCTGGACGGCGACGGCCGCGCCGACGTCGTGCGCGTGGACGAACCGCTGCGCGGCTACCAGCCGCGCACGGCCGACGGCTTCGCCCGCCCGGTCGACTGGGACGACGCGCCCTCGCTCGCCCTCATGTCGCCCGACTGCCGGCTTGCCGACTTCGACGGCGACGGCGCGGCCGACCTGCTCTGGAGCAACGGCCGCGCGCTCATGCTCGCCACGCGCGCCGGCAACGGCGACGGCGGCGCGAATGGCGGCGGCTGGCAGCGCCGGCCCACGGTCGTGCCCGCCACACCCGACGGCCCGCCGGTCAACCTCGCCGACCCGCACGTCTTCTGCGCCGACATGACCGGCGACGGCTCGCCCGACCTGGTGCGCGCCGACGGACGTGGCGTGACGTACTGGCCCCACCTCGGCCACGGCGTGTTCGGCGACGCGGTGCGCATGGCCGACGCCCCCGCCCTGCCCTTCGACACCGACGCCAGCCGCCTTTACCTCGCCGACCTCGACGGCGACGGCTGCGCCGAACTCATCCAGCTCGCCGACGGCGTGGTGCGCTGGTGGCCCAACCGCGCAGGCGCCGGCTTCGAGCCGCCGCGCGAGATCGCCCATGTGCCCACCGGCGCGATGGGCGAGCTGCGCATCGCCGACCTGCGCGGCGACGGCACGCCGGCGCTGTGCTGGAGCGCGCCCACCACCTCGGGCCGGGCGCGCTGGTATGCGCTCGCGCCCCTCGGCGGCGCGCGCTGCGGCCTGCTGGAAAGCATCGACAACGGCTGCGGCCGGCACACCGAGATCCGCTGGTCCAACTCCGCGATCGAGGCCGCGCGCGACCGCGTGCTCGGCAAGCCCTGGGCGACGCGGCTGCCGGTGGTGATCCCGGTCGTCGGCGAGATCGAGGTCACGGACGTGGGCGGCGCCACCGAGACCACGCGCCTGCGCTACCACGACGGCCGCTACGACGGCGTGCTGCGCGAGGTCTGCGGCTTCGGCCGCGTGGAGCAGGAAGACGCCGGCGACGACTCGGTCGCGACGCTGCACACCCAGCGCTGGTTCCACCACGGCGCCAACATCGACGGCAGCGAACCCGCCACCACCGACGAACGCCGCCGCCTGCGCGCCATCCGGGGCCGGCTGCGCCGCCAGGACCGGCGCGACGACCACGGCAAGCTGCTCGACCGGCTGGAACAGCGCTGGGAGGTGGCCGACGGCGCGGTCGAAGGCACGGTCGTGCCGCGCCTGCGCTCGACGGTGCGCAGCAGTTTCGAGGGCGCGAACACCGCGTTCAGCCGCATCGTCAGCGAGCAGCTCGCCTGGGATGCCGACGGCAACGTGACCAAGGCGCGCGAGCGCAGCTATCGCGGCAACGCGACCAAGCCCGAGAGCGAGCTGCGCACCTACACCGAGTACGCGGCCGATCCCGTCGGGCGCTTCCGCCAGCGGCTCGCGCGGGCGCGGCAGACCGACGGCAAGGGCGTCGTCATCGCCGAGACGCGCGTCGAGTATGACCACCAGCCCGCGGGCAAGGTCGGCGCCGAAGGGCTGGTGACGGCGCGCTCGGCGCTCGCGATCACCGACGCGCAGGCGGCGGCGGTGTACGGCGCCGCCCTGCCCGACTTCGCGGCGCTCGGCTACACGCGGCGCGCGGGCACCGATGGCTGGTGGATCGAGCTGGGACGCTACGACCGCGCGATCGAGGGCGGCATCGTCAAGGGCCGCACGACCGGTCCGCGCGGCGGCGTGACCGAGATCGACTTCGACCCGAGCGGCAGCTGGCCGGTACGCGTGCGCGACATGGCCGGCAACGAACTGCGCGCCGAATACGACGCGCGCGTGAGCCAGCCGGTCGCGCTCGTCGAGCCGTCGGGCGAACGCTCGACCGCGCGCTTCGACGCGCTCGCGCGGCTGGTGGCCAAGGTGCTGCCCGGCGACAGCGAGGCCGAGCCGACTCTCGCCTGGAGCTATGACGCCAGCACGCTGCCGCTGAGCGTGACCGTCACGAAGCGCACCGCCGACGGCACGGCGCCGCGCATCGAGCGCGAGTTCATCGACGGCGCCGGCCGCCTGCTCGAACGCCGCCTCGGCGACGGTGCGGGCGCCATCAGCGAGACGCGCAACGTCTATGGCGCGCGCGGCCTCGTCGTGCGCAGCCACGGCCCGGCGCCGGCCGGCGCGGTGCATGTGGCACCGGTCGCCGCCGAGCCGCACACCGCCATCCATTACGACGCGCTCGGCCGGCCAACACGCACCGTGCGGCCCGACGGCGCCGTCAGCACCGCGCGCTACCTGCCCGGCGTGATCGAGGAGGCCGACGAGGAAGACAGCCGCGCCGGCGCCGACGCGCCGCATGCCGGCACCATCACCCGCCGCCTGCTCGACGCCGCCGGCCGCGTCGAGCGCATCGAGCAGCGCCTCGGCGCCGACACGCTCGCCTCGACCGACCGTTACGACCTCAAGGGCCGGCGCATCGAGCACATCGACGCCGCCGGCTTCGCGACGCGCTTCAGCTACGACCTGCTCGGCCATCTGCTCGCGGTCGAGCGGCCCGAGTCGCATCAGGTGGCGGTGTGGGACGCGAGCGGCAACAACGTCGAGACCCGCAGCGGCGCGAGCACCGTGCGCCGCCGCTTCGACCTCGCCAACCGGCCGCTGGAAGTGCGCCACGGCACGGCCGACTCGGCGCCGGTCGCGCGCTACCAGTGGCATGACGCCGGCGCGCCGCCCCCCGCCGACGCCGGCACGCACACGGCCGGCGGGCGCCTCGTGCGCATCGACGACGAGAGCGGCAGCCTCGTGCTCGACTACGACGCGCGCGGCCGGCTCGCGCGCCGCACGCTCTCGGCCGACGGCCAGGCGACGCTCGTGCTCGCCATCAGCCACCGCGCCGACGACCTCATCGACAGCGTCACCTACCCCGGCGGCACGGTCGCGCGCTACCGCTACGACGGCTTCGGCCGGCTCGCCGCGCTCGACGGCGTGATCGACGCGATCGAGTACGACCTGACGGGCCGGCGCTCGCAACTGCGCCTCGCCAACGGCACCACGCAGGACGACGCCCACGACGCCCTCACCGGCTGGCGCACGCACAGCAAGCTCGCCGGCCCCGGCGGCGTGCTGCGCGAACTCGGCTACGAGCACGACAAGGTCGGCAACGTCACCGCGCTCACCTCGGCCGACGCGGCGCTGGCCTGGACCTATCGCTACGACGACCTCTACCGCCTCGTCGAGGCCACCGGCGCCGGCGGCACCACCACCTACGCCTACGACGCCGCCGGCAACCTCGCGCAGAACTCGGCGCTCGGCGCCTATGCCTACGGCGGCGCGGGCGTGCCGGCCAACTGCCTCGCCAGCGCCGGCCCCGACCACTTCGGCTACGACGATCGCGGCAACGTCGCCTCCGCGCCCTGGGGCACGCACAGCCACGACGCCGAGGGCCGGCTGCGCCGCATCGACCTCGCCGCCGGCGGACACGAGGAATACGTGTACGACCACGCCGGCCGGCTCGCGCGGCGCAGGCGCTTCGACGCCGGCGGCGCGATGACGAGCGACGTGTGGAGCCCCGACCCGCTGCTGCGCGTCGAGGACGGCACGCCGGTGCTCCAGTTTTCCGACGGCCAGCGCACGGTCGCGCGCGAGCGCGCGGGCCAGCGGCAATGGCTGCATGTGGACCATCTCGGCTCGCTCGTGCTCGTGACCGACGCCGCCGGCGCGGTGCAGCTGCGGCTCGACTACGGCCCCTGGGGCGAGGTGATCGCGCGCAGCGGGCCGGCCGTCGTGCCCGGCGGCTTCGCGACCGGCGAGGCGCTCGGCGCCGGGCTGGTGCTGCTCGGCGCGCGCTGGTACAGCCCGCGCCACGGACGCTTCCTGTCACCCGATCCGCTCGTGACCGACGCGGCCGACCCGCTCGCCTGGAACGCCTACGCCTACTGCCGCTGCAACCCGACCAGCTATGTGGACCCGAGCGGACGCAGCTTCTGGAAGATCTTCGCGGCGGTGGTGGCGACCATCGCGATCATCGCGATCGCCGTGGTGGTGAGCGTCTTCACCTTCGGCATCGCGGCGCCGGGCATGGCGGCGCTGACGGTGGGCGGCTTGTCGGTGACGTGGGGCGCGGTGTTCGCGGCGACGATGGTCGGCATCGCGGCGGGCGGGCTCATCGGCGGCATCGCGGCGGCGCGCGCGGGTGGCGACGCCGGCGACATCGTGCTCGGCGCGCTGGTGGGCGGCGCGGTCGGCGGCTGGGCGGCGTTCGGCGCGGCCTTCGCGGGCGTGGGCGTCGCGGGCGGGCTCGGCATGAGCGCGGGCGTCGGCGCCGGGGCCGTGGCGGGCGGCGTGAGCGGCGCCATCAACGGCGCGGCGATGGGCTTTGCGTCGGGCTTCGCGGGCGGGAAGAACAACGGCTTCAAGGACGTGATGGAGAAGGTGCTGGTCGGCGCGATCGTCGGCGCCGCCATCGGCGCGGCGCTCGGCGCGCTGAGCGGCATCCAGGCGCCCAAGGAGTCGGTGCGCGAATCGGTGAGCAAGGCGCTGGAACCGCAGGCACCGCCCGCGCAAGGGCCGGCGAGCCAGGCGCTGCCGCCGAGCATGGCCGGCGGCGGGCTGGAACAGGCGCCGGTCACCTCCTTCGGCGACGCGGCGGCCAAGGTGGGCGCGGGCATCGGCGGCAAGGTGGCCGGGGCGGTCGCGCCGCATCTGATCGCGCCGGCGGGCGGGTTCTTTGGCTCGGTCGTGACGCAGACCGTGCTGGTGGACCTGAGCGCGGCGGCGGCCTCGGCCTTCTGGGATGACATCCAGGAGTACGTGAGGACGCATCAGGTGAATCTGGGGCCGTTTGATTTTGTGAAGCAGGACTTCTGAGGGAGGACGGCGGCGGGCCGGGCGTCGCCGTTCCTGCGCTCCAAGGAATTCCGCTCGGTCTTCCCGCGAGCAAGGCCCGAATTCCCACGCCCGCAGGAACCGCCGTGCGCCTGCCGGTCCAGACCGACGCCGATCGTGGCTTTGCCATCCGTGCCACCCGCTGCGAGAGCGATGTGGCGCTGCTGGCGACCCTTGGGCGGCTGCGCGGCTGAGAGCGCGGCCGGGCTAGCCGCCCGCAGCAAACGCCGGGTTGAACGCGATCTCCCACAGATGCCCGTCCGGATCCTGGAAGTAGCCCGCATGCCCGCCGTAGAAGGTCGGCTGCCCGGGCTTGACCAGCGTCGCGCCCGCATCCCGCGCGGCGGCGAGCAGCGCATCGACCTCGGCCGGCGAGCCGACGTTCTGCGCCAGCGTGAACGCCGTCGCGCAGCCCGGCGTGAGCGGCAGGCCCGTGTCGGCCGCGATGCTCGCGCGCGGCCACAGCGCCAGCTTCAGCCCCGGTTGCAGGTCGAAGAACGCGACCGCGCCATGTTCGAACTGCGTGCCGACGATGCCCTCGGTCGGCCAGCCGAGGCCGTCGCGGTAGAAGGCGACCGCGCGTTCGAGGTCATCGACGCCGAGCGTCAGGAGAGTGATTCGGGCTTGCATGCCGGCCTCGCGGAAGTCGGTTGACGGATGACGCGCAGTCTCGCGCGCCTGTCGGCGTTGCTTCATCGCAAGGCGTAACCGGGCAGTCGGCGACGAGCCTGGCCCGCTTGCACGCGGGCACTGCGCTGCATCAACCCCACGCGCCGCGCACCGCCACCGCCCGCCTCGACGCCCCAGACTCCGCGCACGTGCAATCAACACGGCCCGCCATGCCCGACGAACTCCTCCAGCGCCTGCGGCGCTTCCACGACCACGCCTTTCCGCAGTACCGCGAGCAGTTCCGCGAACTGGTGGACGGCGGCCAGCATCCGACCACGCTGTTCATCGGCTGCTCCGATTCGCGCGTGGTGCCGCATCTGCTGACGGGCGCCGGGCCGGGCGAGCTGTTTCTGGTGCGCAACGTGGGCGCGCTCGTGCCGCCGCATGACGGTACCCGCGGCCATCACGGCACCGCCGCCGCGATCGAGTACGCGGTGCTCGTGCTCAAGGTGAGCCGCATCGTCGTCTGCGGCCACAGCCATTGCGGCGCGATGCGCGCCCTCTACGACGAGACGCCCGCCGAAGCCGAAAACCTCGGCCGCTGGCTCGACCTCGCGCGCGAGGCCGCGCTGCCGGTGCGCCCCGGCCCCGAGGCGCTGCGCCGCACCGAGCAGCGCGCGGTCGTGCTCCAGCTCGAGCGGCTCATGGACTATCCGATGGTCCGCCGCCGCGTCGAGGCCGGCGAACTGACGCTGCACGGCTGGCATTACGTGATCGAGGACGGCGAGGTGCATGTGTTCGACGTGCATGAGGGGCAGTTCGTGCCCGCCTCGCGCGCCGACCACAGCGGCACCGGGCCGTTCGCCGACCTGCATTGCGGCTGCAACTGACCCGGCGCCTGCAAGCGCTTTCACGCAGAACAACAAGGGAGCCCGACGTGGCCAAGATCCTGACCATCAACGAGGCGCCGCGCACGACGCCGCCCGAAGGCTTCGCGCTCTGGCGGCTCGGCTTCCGGCCGTTCTACCTGCTGGCGAGCAGCTTCGCGGCGCTGTCGGTGCTGCTGTGGGCGGCGCAGCTGCTCGGGCTCGCGCCGCACGCCTGGCTCGCGGGGCCGGTGTGGCATGCGCACGAGATGCTGTTCGGCTTCACGCTCGCGCTCATCGTCGGCTTCCTGTTCACGGCGGGCCGCAACTGGAGCGACCAGCCGACGCCGACCGGGCCGCTGCTCGCGGGCTTCGCGGCGCTGTGGCTCGCGGGGCGGGTGCTGGTGCTGACGCCCTTCAGCATCGCGGCGGCGGTGGTGAACGTGGCCTTCCCGCTCGCGGCGGCGATTGCGCTCGCGATCCCGTTCTGGCGCGCGCGCAGCAAGCGCAACTACTTCTTCGTCGGGCTGCTGATGCTGATGGCGGGCGCCCAGGCACTCGTGCATCTGGGCCAGCTCGGCGTGGTGGCGCTGCCAGCCTGGGCCGGATTGCAAGTGGGGCTGGACGTGGTGCTGTTCATGCTCGCGGTGATGGGCGGGCGCGTGATCCCGATGTTCACCAACAACGGCATTCCGGGCACGCAGGCGCGGCGCCTGCCCTGGTTGGAAAAGCTCGCGCTCGGCGGCGCGCTGGCGCTGCTCGCGGCCGATGCGCTGCGGCTCGACGGACTGGCGATGGCGATGCTTGCCGGCGTGACCGGCGCCACGCATCTCGCGCGCCTCGCGCTGTGGCAGCCGTGGCGCACGCTGCGCACGCCGCTCGTCTGGGTGCTGCATCTCGGCTACGCCTGGGTGCCGGTGCATCTGGCGCTGCGCGCGCTCGCGGCGCTCGGGCTGTTCGCGCCCAACCTCGCGGTGCATGCGCTGACGCTGGGCGCCATCGGCGTGATCGGCATCGGGATGATGACGCGTACCGCGCGCGGCCATACCGGCCGGCCGCTCAAGGCGGATGCGAGCGAGGTCGCCTGCTATCTGCTGGTGGCCTTCGCTGCGGTCATCCGCGTGCTGTTGCCGCTGCTGTTCCCGCTCGACTACCTCGCGACGGTGATTGCGTCGGCGCTGCTGTGGTCGGCCGGCTTCGGGCTGTATGCGCTGCGTTACTGGCCGGTGCTGTCGCGGCCGAGGCTGGACGGTCGACCAGGCTGAGCGCGACGGCGAGCGATGGCGAGCGCGAGCATTGCCGTCATGCCGATGGCGCCCATCACTCCGGCATCGGGCTCGGGCACCGGCGAGATCGACCAACTCGAGATCGTCCCGACCGTGAGGCCCATTTCGCTGGTGCGTCCGTAGCTGCCGTTGTAGCGGACGAAGCCCGTTCCGTCGGTCGACATCGTGGTGCCGCTCCCGTAGCACATGTCGCCAAAGATCAGGTTCGAGCTGCAGGTCGAATAGCTTTGCGCCACCGAAAGATTGGTGCGGGAAAGATCGAAGGAGCCATCCTGATTCCGGAACAAGCCGATATACCCGCTGTAGCTGGCATCCACGGACCACGGCAACGCAATATATTGACCGGGCTCGTACTCGTAATAGTTCACTCCGGATTCATGAACATCGGGACTGCCCGCGCATCCACTGCCCACAACGGTGCAGCCGCCAAGCCCCGATCCATTGAGAGAAACGCTGACCGTGCCATCCACCGAAAAGGCGCCATAAGGCTTGCCGGTCAACTGGCTCGAATCGAAACTGGCGACGAAACTGAACAGGCCATCGCCAAGACCTTCGGTGGACCAGTCGGGCCGGCCCTCGAGCGTGACGGTGATCATCGATGCCTGCGCGGTACCGACCGAAAGCAGCGCCAATGACAATGCCGGAATGATTTTTTTCATGAAGTCCTCATCAATTGCACGGAAACAGATCCGAATCAGGCGAAACATAGCGCCGGAAGATTCCGGCAGAGTCGGTCCGTTTCAAAAAAGATATTCCGACCATGATGATTTGGCTGCATAAACCACGCCGAGATGACCGATGACGCCGATATCCTTCTGCCGATTGCCGGACAATTGAATGAGAGCACGTCTTTACCCCGGCATTTCATGCGCAGACGATAATCACCGGAAATCCGGATAATGAAATGAAAAAGCCCCGGAGAGATTTCCGGGGCTTTTTGGCATCTGGCGGAAGCGGTGAGATTCGAACTCACGGATGGGTTACCCCATCGCCGGTTTTCAAGACCGGTGCATTAAACCGCTCTGCCACGCTTCCTGAGGCGGACGCGCATTCTAGCCGCGTCGCGCGCCACTCATGGGCCCATGCGCGCCGTCGTCGTACGCAAGCGTCGCGCGAGCAGGCCGCCGAGCGCTGAGCAGAACTCGAACCCGAGCCGCGCGTCGTTCGCGGCCAGGCGCTCGAAATCGCGCCATTCGAGCCGCAGCAGCTCGCTGTCTTCCACCGCCCAGACATTGGCCGAGCGCGGCGAAGCATCGAAGAACGACTGCTCGCCCACCACGCCACCCGCCGGCACGCGCGAAACGATCGACATGGTCAGCGCCGGCCGCGCCACATACGCCACTTCGAGCGAGCCGCGACACACCAGATAGAGCGTCTGCTCGGTGTTGCCGGCGGTGATCACCGTATCGCCGGCCTCGACCCGTTGCGCCTGGCAGAAGTCGGCGAGCCGCTCCCAGGCCGCGTCGATCCAGCGTGACAGCCTCAGCCCGTCGTCGCCGGCACCGCCCGTTGCGGTGGCGAAGCGGTGAATCAGTTCTGCGGAATCCAGGCTGGACATGAGTGGTGGCATGGCCGCAACGCAGCCTTGACTGGTGCCCGGGACCGGAATCGAACCGGTACGCCCGTGTTAGGGGCTGCGGAGTTTAAGTCCGCTGTGTCTACCTGTTTCACCACCCGGGCGTGGGCGTCGAAAGGACGCGGATGTTATCGCGTCCCCCGTTCGTGGCTGGTATCGCGCGCCGGTCGCCGTCCATCGGCCGGCGAGGGCTGCCGGATGGACGTCGGCATCGACCGTTCATCGTCGCTGCACTGCATCGACCGGCAACGCAAACCTCGTCACAAAGCGACACATCTTCCGTATTACGAAAACTAGGGGAGTCTAGGAAAGACTCGCGGCGACAAACGGTAGAAGCGCGCGGATCAGCATACGGAATTGCTGTTCATCGCCTGTCGGACGATATTTACGTGAAATACTTCACGGATTCTTGGTGGGATAAGTCATCGCAAGGCTCCCGGACCGCCGATCGGGGAAATGGCGTGGATGAATCACTCCTAAGCTAAATTCCTAGGCATAGTCAGAAGCGTTGCTCGCCGAGTCTTCTTATCGGGTAACTACCAATAGACCAACAGGCGCGGAATTGAGCTTGACCACCCACATGCAGGGCCCGGTCTGGGCAGTGCCCGCCGATGCCCACACGACCATGCCTCTGGATTCCCGACTCGATCTCCGCCCGGCGGTTCGGCCGCCGGTTGACGCGCTCACCGGCGAGCACGCGGACCAGGCCGTGAGCCAGGCCGTCATCGATCTCGTGCTGCGGCTCGACGCGCTGGTGCCGGCCACGCGCGGACGCGTCACCGAATTCATCGCGCCGAGTGGCGGCGAAGGCGTGTCCACCGTCGCCTGGTCCTTCGCCGAGGTCGCGGCCACGCTCTATGGTCGCCGCGTGCTGGTGCTCGGCATCACGCCCGAGGTGCTGGGCGACGCGCCGAGCCGCAGCCGGCCTCTGTTCGAGGCCCTGCGTCAGGGCACGCCTGTCGATGACCTCGTGTCGGAGGTCGGCCACAACCTGCATGCGGGCGCGCTGGTGCCGCCGGGCCATTCGCGCCGCCGCACCGCCGCCGATCTGAGCGATCCCGCGGTCTGGCGCCACATGCGCTCGCGCTTCGACGAGATCGTGCTCGACGTGCCGCCGGCCTCGCGCTCCAAGCTCGGCCTCGTCTGCGCGCCCTTTGCCGACGCGGTGCTGGTCGTGCTGGAAGCCGAGCGCACCCGCGCGCCGGTGGCCGAGAAGCTGGTGGCCAACCTGCGCTCGCTGCGCGCCAACGTGGTCGGCACGGTGCTCAACCGGCGCCGCTTCTACGTGCCCGACGCCCTCTACCGCCGGCTCTGAGATTCCGTGCAACGCATCCAGGTCATTGTCCCGCCCGGACCACTGCCCGCCTGGGTCGGTCGCCTGCTCGACCGCATCCAGGACGCGGTGCCGACGCCGCTGCTGCTGGTCGAATCGGCCACCGCGCCCGCTGGCGGCCTGGGATGGAAGCTGGCGCGCCGGAGCCTGTCGCGCCGATTCCCCGGACTCGCCTTCACCGACGACCGCGACTACCTGCGCCGCCAGCCCGCCGCGCGCGCGCTCGGCAGCAGCGACCTCGTGATCGACCTGACCGCCGGCTGCGACGCCTCGACCGAGGCGCGCTGGCCGAGCTGGCGTCTGGTGGATGAGCGGGGCCGCCCCGTGACCGGCGCCTTCCCCGGCATCGACGGCATCTCGCGCGACAGCGTGGGCAGCGTGTTCGTCGTGGCCGACTCGCCCGGCAGCAGCCGGGTGCTGCGCGCCGCCCGCATCGCCACCGGCCCCGACTGGAGCCGCGCGCTCGAACGCTATCTGGACTGCGCCGCGAACCTGCTGCTCCAGGTGCTGCGCGACTTCAAGGCCGGCGTGCCCCTCCAGGCGACGGGCGAGGTCGCGCCGGCCCAGCTCAGCGTGCCGGTGCTCGCTCGGCTGCTCGAGGGCAAGGCCCGCGCGCTCGCGCGCAAGCTCGGCTCGCTGCTGCTGGCCGAATCGTGGATGGTCGGCTGGATCCGCGAGCCGATCGGCCGCGTCGCCTTCGACGAGCGCCTCGGCCAGCGCATCGAATGGCTCGGCCAGCGCAGCGACGACGGCTATCTGGCCGATCCCTTCGGCCTGCCCGGCAGCACGCGCGAGTTCTTCGCCGAATACCTCGACGAACACACCGGCATCGGCCATCTGCGCCGCATGAAGATCGTGCCCGACGGCCTCGAAACCGTGGCGCGCTTCAACCCGGCCGGCGAGCACCACGTCTCCTTCCCGTTCGTGTTCGAGGCCGAGGGTCGGCAATGGGCCATCGCCGAGACTGCATCCGCGCGCGAATGCTGGCTGCACGAGCTCGACGAGCGCGGCAACTGGGTGCGCATCGCCTGCATCCTCGAAGGCGTGGCGGCGGCCGACCCGATCGTCTTCCGCTGCAACGGCTTCTACTGGCTGGCCTACACCGATGCCGATCGCGGCGCCTTCGACAACCTCTGCCTGCGCTATTCCGAAAGCCTCACCGGCCCCTGGCACGAGCACCAGAACAATCCGGTGCTGACCGATGTGCGCGGCGCGCGCTGCGGCGGCACGCCGTTCTGGCACGAAGGCGGCCTGTACCGGCCGGCGCAGGACTGCTCGCGCACCTACGGCGGCGCCATTTCCCTCCGCCGCATCCTCGTCTGCACGCCCGACCGCTACGAGGAAGAGATCGTGCGGCTCTGGAAGCCCGAACCCGACGACGCGAACCCCGACGGCCTGCACACGGTGTCGGCCTGGGGCCGCTTCACGCTCGTGGACGGCAAGCGCATGGTCGTGAACCCGGTGGTGCTGCGCCGCAAGCTGATGCTGCGGCTGCGCGCGCGGCGCGGCGCGCGGGGAGGCTGAGCCGATGCTCAAGCTCGTCACCGGCTTCGCGCCCGCCCAGATCATCCCGGGCCTCGCCTCCTTCCTGGCCGTGTACGCCTTCACGCGGCTGACCAGCCCGGCCGTGTACGGCGTCTATGCGCTGGCGATCGCACTCGTGCTGCTGCTGCAATCGACGCTCTTCCAGTGGGTGCAGGTCTCGGCCATGCGCTTCTCGCGCCCGGGCCAGGTGACCGACCCGCTGCGCGACGCCAAGGTGGAAGGCGCGATCTACCAGTCGTGGTGCCTGATGGCCCTGGCCTTCGTGGCCGTGTACCTGCCGGTCATCGCGGCGCTGCGCTTTCATTCGCTCGGCCGCGACGCGCTGCTGATGCTGCTGCCGATGGTGCTGCTGCGCAGCCTCGTGAGCGTGCAGCAGGCCTTCAACCGCAGCCGGCTGCGGGTGCTGCGCTTCAATCTCGTCGAGACCGGCCAGGCGATCGGCACGGTGGTGCTGGGCGTGGCGCTGATCGGCGTGTTCCGCGATCCGGTCATCGGCCTGCTCGCGGGCGCGACGCTGTCGTCGCTGCTCGTCGCCCTGCCCGGCCTCGGCCGCGTCGCGCGCCTGAGCAGCGGCCTGCTCGACCTGCGCCGCATCCGCGACTACCTGCGCTACGGCGCGCCGCTCACCGGCGCCTACGCGCTCAACTTCGTGCTGTCGTCGGTCGACCGCTTCCTGATCGAGCACATCCTCGGCGCCGACGCGGTGGGCGTGTATTCGGTCGCCTACAGCCTCGTCGACCGCTCGCTCGCGTCGATCTTCATCGCGATCAACTTCGCCGCCTTCCCGCTCGCGGTGAAGGCGATCGAGACCGGCGGCGTGCCGGCCGCGCGCGCCCAGCTGCGGCGCAACGGCGGGATGCTGGCGATGGTCGCCATCCCGTCCTGCGTCGGCATCGCCACGCTGGCCGGTCCGCTTGCAAGCGTTCTCATCGGGCCGGAGTTCCGCGACGGCGCGGTGCCGCTCATGGCGCCGATCGCGCTCGGCGCACTGCTGGCGGGCTTCCAGGTGCACTACTTCGACCACGCCTTCCACCTGTCGCGCAAGACGACCGGCCTGCTCTGGAGCCTGCTGCCCTGCGCCGTCTTCAACGTGCTGGCCAACCTGTGGGCGCTGCCGCGCTTCGGGCTGGACGGCGCGGCCTGGGTGACGGTGGCCACCTATGCGCTTGGCGTGCTGCTGAGCGCGCGCATCGGCCGGCGCGTGCTGACGGTGCCGCTGCCCATCGGCGCCATCGGCGGCTCGCTGCTGGCCTCGGCGGCGATGTGGGCCGCGCTGGTATGGGCCGACCCCGACCGGGGCGCGCTCGAACTGGCCGCGGCGATCGCCTTCGGCATCGCGACCTACTGGGCAATTCAACTACTACTCAATATCAGGAATGCGCGGGCCTGGCTGGCAAGCCGCCGCGCCGGGAGGTTGGCGTGAGCATGAGCGAACCCTTGCGATTGGCGATCTATCTGCCGAACTTCGACGGTGGCGGCGTGGAACGGATGAAGCTCTCGCTCATCGACGCCTTCATCAAGATGGGCATCGACGTGGTGGTGGCAATCCACCGCCGCGAGGGCGAGCTGCTGCACATGCTGCCCGAAGATGTACACGTGGTGCCTCTTGAGGCGGCGCGCTCGATCGAGGCGCTGCCCAAGATGATCCGCTTCCTGCGCGCGCTCAAGCCGCATGTGCTGCTGTCGAGCATGGGGCACAACAACATCATCGCGCTGTGGGCGCGGGCGCTGGCGCGCAGCGATGCCAAGGTCATCATCAGCCAGCACAACGCGCTCAGCCGCGAGAGCGTCGAGATGGGCAACTGGCAGCACCGTGCCATGCCCGGGCTGTACCGGCGCTTCGGCCAGTGGGCCGACGGGATCATCGCGGTGTCGGAAGGCGTGCGCATCGACATGGCCGAGCACACCGGCATTCCGCTCGACCGCATCGACACCATCTACAACCCGGTGCTCGATTCGGCCTTCCACCAGCGCGCGGCCCAGCCCGCGCATCACCCCTGGCTTGAGAACCCGATGCTGCGCGTGTTCGTCGGCGCGGGCCGGCTGGTGCACCAGAAGGACTTCCCCACGCTCATCCGCGCCTTCGCCCGCGTGAAGGCGCCGGAGGCGCGGCTGCTCATCCTCGGCGACGGGCCGGAGCGCCGGCCGCTGCTCCAGCTCATCCACGACCTCGGCCTCAAGAAGCGTGTGCAGCTCGCGGGCTTCAAGCACAACCCTTTGCCCTACATCGCGGCCGGCGAGGCGCTGGTGATGTCGTCGATCTACGAGGGCTACGGCAACGTGCTGATCGAGGCCATGGGCTGCGGCACCGCCGTCATCAGCACCGACTGCCCCTACGGCCCCGACGAGATCCTCGACGGCGGCCGCTACGGCCAGCTCGTGCCGGTGGGCGACGTGGGCGCGCTGGCCGCCGCGATGGAGCGCCAGCTCGAATCGCCCTGGCCCACGGCCGCGCTGCGCCGTCGCGCCCAGCAGCAGCATGTGGACACGGTGGCGCGCCGCTACCTCGAACTGTTCGCGCGCGTCAGCCCGAAGGCGCGCGAATTCCTCGACGACCTGCCCTCGGCCTTCGACACCCGAATGCCGGAACCCGTCGCGCACTGAGCCCGCAGGACATGCCCATGCCAGACGCCGTCCGCAATACCGCTCCCGCCTCCGAGGCCGACCGCCATCCCGCTCCCGGCGCCGTCGATGGCGACACGCGCCACGCCGACGACCGCCCGGCGAGCGACTACAAGATCGCCGTCTACCTGCCCGACATCCGCGTCGGCGGCGCCGAGCTGTCGCTCATCCGGCTCGCGCGCGGCATGGCGCGGCGCGGCCCGCAGGTGGTGCTGGTGGTGCACGACACCCATCCCGACACCCTGCATCTCGCCGCCGGCCTGGAAGTGGTGTCGCTCGACGTCAAGCGCACCTTCGCCGCCGTGCGCCAGCTCGCGCGCTTCATCGCCATCGAGAAGCCCGACGTGCTGCTGTCGGGCCTGCCGCACAACAATCTGGCCGCCGTCGCCGCGCGCAAGCTCGCGCGGTCGAAGTGCCGGCTGGTGCTGACCGAGCACGCGCCGATCAGCAACCAGATCCGCGCCGAGGGCGGCTGGCGCTTCCGCATGCTGCCGACGCTGATCCGGCGCGGCTATCCGCTGGCCGACGCGGTGGTGGCGGTGTCGCGCGGCGTGCAGCTCGACCTCACGGCGATGATCGCGCCGCAGTTCCGCGCCAGGCTCATCTTCAATCCGATCATCCCGGAGGACGTGGCCGACCTCTGCGCCGAGCCGATCGACCATCCCTGGCTCGACCGCGAGCGCTACGACACGGTGCTGTTCGTCGGCCGACTGAGCCGCGAGAAGCGCGTGCTGACGCTGGTGCGCGCCTTCAACCGCGCCCGGCGCCGCCGGCCGCGCCTGCGCCTGCTGATTGCCGGCGACGGCCCCGACCGCGAACGCATCGTCCAGATGATCGAGCGGCTCGATCTCGACGAGAAGGTCAGGCTGGTCGGCAACATCGAGAACCCCTTCGCCTGGATGCACCGCTGCAAGGTCTTCGTGCTGCCCTCGCTGTTCGAAGGCTTCGGCAACGTGCTGGTCGAGGCGATGGCCGCCGGCACGCATGTCATCAGCACCGACTGCCCGGTCGGTCCGCGCGAGATCCTGCAAGGCGGCAAGTTCGGCACCCTGGTGCCGATGGGCGACATCGAGGCGATGCGCCGCGCCATCACCCACGCGGTCGACCGCGACGCGCTGCCCGAGGGCGCGACCGAGCATGCGATGGGCTTCACCGAGGACCGCGCGGTGTCGCGCTATCTCGCGCTGTTCGAGCAGCTCATGTTCGGCCGCACGCTGCCGCCGCGCGCCGGCGGCGCCGCATGAGGTCGGCCGCGGCCACGCGCCCGTGCCGGACCGTCGGCGGGGCCGCGCGGCCGGTCCCGATCGCCACCCGTATCACCACCCGCCGCGCCGTCCGCCTTTGCGCACCGCCCGCGCGCCGGCCGTCGCCGTCCGCCACCGGACGAGCGGCCACCGCGCGCACGCGAGCGCACGCTCGCATCACAACGACCGCCCTCCGATGAGCGCTCACGCCATGCCTGTCCTCCGCCCCGCCCTGCTCGCCACCGTCGCCGTGCTGGCCCTCGGCGGCTGCGCCAGCCCGCTGCCGACCCTGCCCGTCGCGCCGCCGCGCCCGCCCGCCGCCGTGCCGACCGAAGCCGGCGCCACCTACCGCATCGTTGCCGGCGACCAACTCATGCTGCGCTTCGACTACCAGCCCGATCAGGCCCAGACCATCCAGGTCGCGCCCGACGGCGGCGCCACGCTGCCGTGGATCGGCTGGCAGATGCTCGCCGGCCGCACGCTCGACGAGGTGTCGCGCGACCTCACCCAGCGCTACGCCAGCGTGCTCAAGCGGCCCGACACCAGCGTCAACCTCGCCACCGGCAGCGCGCAGCGCGTGTTCGTGGGCGGCGAGGTGGGCCGCTCGGGCGCGATCCCGCTCAACGGCCGCGTCACCGTCACCCAGGCGCTGCTGCTGGCCGAGGGGCTGCGCGAGACCGCCGCCACCGACCACATCGTCCTGCTGCGCCCCGAGGCCGGCGGCGCGCCGGCCGCCTACGCGATCGACCTGCGCGGCGTGCTCGACGGCAGCGCGCCCGAGGCCGACGTGGTGCTGCGCGCCGACGACGTGCTCGTGGTGCCGCGCAGCGGCGTGGCCAACGTCAACCTCTGGGTCGACCAGTACATCCGCAAGAACCTGCCCGTGAGCCTCGGCCTCAACTACAACCTCAACCCGAGCACGAAGGTCACCAAATGAGCGCCTACCTGCCCGATGTCATCAGCATCGACACCGACACGCGGCGCCAGCTCACGCTGCGCGAGTTCCTCGTCATCGCCTTCCGCGACCGCCGCAAGATCCTCACCGGCTTCTTCCTCACGCTCACGCTCGGCGTGTCGGCCAGCTTCCTGCCCAAGCCGAGCTACACCGCCGACACCTCGCTGCTGCTGCGCCTGGGACGCGAATACGTCTACCGGCCCGAGACCGGCGACGTGAGCAACGCCGCGCCCATCGCCTACGACCGCGAGCAGACCCTGCGCTCCGAAGTCGAGATCCTCATGAGCCGCGACAACTTCCAGGCCGTGCTCGACAAGCTCGGCGTCGAGCTGCTCTATCCGAAGATCGCCGCCGGCAGCGGCACCGACGACGAAAAGAAGACCGCCGCCCTCATCGCCCTGCGCGACGCCGTGACCGGCCAGCTGCTCAAGGACACCAACACCATCACCGTCGCCGCCAAGCACAACGACCCCGAAGTCGCGGCGCGCATCGCCAACGAACTGGTGCAGGCCTACATCGACCGCCGGCGCGAGATCTTCGGCCGCGGCTACGGCGCCGAGGAGCAGCGCAACGCCGACCAGCTGCGCGCCAAGCTCGACGACATCGAGGCCCGGCTGGAAAAGTTCAAGCGCGAGAACGGCATCGTCTCGTTCAACGAGCAGCAGGCCATGCTGCTCAAGCAGTACCAGGACGCGACCGACCGCGTCGATGCGAGCGATCTCGCCGTGGCCCAGTCGGGCAGCCGGCTCAAGGCGCTCGACGGCAGCTTCGGCGGCGTCAAGGGCGACGTGGTGCTCTACAGCGAGACCGCGCGCAGCGACGCGGTGGAAAACGCGCGCAAGACCCTGCTCGACCTCAGGCTCAAGGAGCGCGACCTCAGCTCGCGCTATGTCGAGAGCCATCCCTTCGTGGCCGACGTGCGCGCCGACATCGCGCGCACCGAAGCCTTCATCGCCGAGACCGAAAAGTCGCCGCCCAAGTCGGAGCGCGTGGGCCGCAGCCCGGTGCGCGATTCGGTCGAGGGCGACCTGCTGCGCACCCGCGCCGACTACGAAGCCGCCAGCGCCTCGCGCGCCAAGGCGGCCGCCATCGCCCGCGAGGCCGAGCGCCAGCTCAAGACGCTGTCGCAGCGCGAGCGCGAGATGGTCGAGCTGCAGCGCGAGCACAAGCTGACCGAGGACGCCTACAACATCGCGCGCCGCCGCCTCGACGAGGCCCGCACGCTCGACACGCTCGACAAGGAGCGCCAGACCAACGTGAGCGTGGTCCAGCCCGCGCGCCCGCCGCTCGAAGCCAAGAAGCTCCAGCCGATCATCATCGCCGTCGGCTTCGTGCTGGCGGTGGCGGTGGCGCTCGCCATCGCCTGCTTCGCCGAGCTGTTCAACGACAGCTTCGCGCTGCCCGAGCAGGTCGAGCGCCGGCTGCGCCTGCCGGTGCTGGCCGCGATTCCGGAGCGCCGATGAACGCCCTGCCCCGCCGCCGCGCCCTCGCCGCCGCGCTCGCCTGCGCCGGCTTGGCCGCCTGCGCCATGCCGCCGCGCGTGCAGGCGCGCGATGCCGCCGCCGCTGCCGTGCCGGTCGGAGCCGCCGGCCGTGCCGAGCCCGCGCTGCGTCGCGGCGTCAACCTGAGCCAATGGTTCGAACTGGGCCAGGACGAACCCTTCACGCCGGCCCAGCTGCTGGCCGTCAGGCGCGCCGGCTTCGACCATGTGCGCATCCCCTTCGACCCGGAGAAGCTCGGCTGGAAGCCGGGCGCCGGCGCCGCGATGCCGGGCTGGAGCCGCTACCGCGCCGGCGTCGATGCCGCGCTCGCCGCCGGCCTCGACGTCATCGTCGACATGCATCCGGGCCACGAGCTCAAGAAGCGCATGGAAGCCTCGCGCAGCGACGAGACCGCCTTCGTCGATCTGTGGCGCGACCTTGCCCGCCGCCTGGCCGACACCGCGCCCGAACGCGTCGCCATCGAGCCCTACAACGAGCCGCAGTACTACGGCTTCAAGCCCGCCGACTGGGACCGCGTGCAGGCCCGGCTGATCGCCGCCGTGCGCGAATCGCTGCCGCGCCACGCGCTGCTGCTGACCGGCTACAACGGCGGCAGCTTCGAAGGGCTGAAGCAGACCGCGCTGGTCGACGACCCGCACGTGATCTGGCTGGTGCACTTCTACCTGCCCTACGTGTTCACGCATCAGGGCGCGAACTGGCTCGACAACCTCCACACCGCCGTCGGCTTCATGCGCGACGTGCGCTGGCCCGCGAGCGAGCTGGCGGCGCATCCGCCGTCGCTGAGCATTCCGCATCCGAAGGCCGGCAAGGAGCTCGGCGCCTACCGCGACGAGAACTGGGACGCGGCGCGCGTCGATGCCTATTTCGCCGACGTCGCGGCCTGGGCGCGCGACAGGCAGGTGCGCGTGCTGTGCAACGAGTTCGGCGTGATCCGGCCGAATGTCGATCCGGACTCGCGCTGGCGCTGGATCGGCGATGTGCGCCGCGCCGCCGAGCATCATGGCATCGGCTGGACGATCTGGGCCTACACGGCGTCGTTCGGCATCGCGACGCGGTCGGCGCCCGGCGCCGATCCGGTGCTCGACCCGCAGGCCACCGCCGCGCTCGGCCTCGTGCCGCGGCGCTGAACCCGACGGCGGAACCGCGCATGAGGATGGTCAACCCCGGCATGGGCCGGCTCGCGACGCTGGCGGTGCTGGCCTCGCTCGCGCTGTACCAGACGCTGTCGGACGCGCTGCTGTTCCAGCTCGGCATCCCCTACACGATGCCCACGGGCAATGTGCTGTTCAAGCTGCATCCGGGCACCTATGTGGGCGTGCTCGCGCTGGCGGCCGCGCTGCTCGCGCACGGCAACCCCCTTGCCACCTTCACGGCGGCGCTGCGGCGCCATCCGCCGCTCGGCGTGTGGCTCGGCTCCATGCTGTTCCTGCTCGTGTACTCGATCGCGCGCTACGGCATGTCGGGCGCGGCCTTCCTGATCGACACGCTGATCATGCCGGCGCTCATCGCCATCACGCTGCTCGCGCTGCCGCCGTCGGCGCGTGTGACGGCCTTCCGGCTCATCTTCGCGCTGGTGTTCCTCAACGAGTTCCTGGCCTTCGTCGAGACGGCGCGGCGCCAGCACGTGGTGCTGTGGACGGTGGCCGGCGTCGAGCCCAACGAGGGCGAGCTGTTCCGCGCCGTGGCGCTCACGGGGCATCCGCTCAATGGCGCGCTGGTGACGGGCACGCTGGCGCCGCTCATCCTCACCTTCCGCATTCCCACCTGGCAGCGCGCGGCGCTGCTGGGCATCACGGTGCTGGCGCTGCTGGCCTACGGCGGGCGCACGTCCTTCCTGCTGACGCTGGTGTTCCTGGGCGGCTACCTGATGCTGCAAGCCTTTGCAAGGCTGCTGCGCGGCCAGTTCAGCTATGTGCAGATCACCGGCGGCAGCCTGCTGGTGGTGCTGGGCATCGGCGCGCTGGTCGGCATCGTGCTGCTGGCCGGGCTGGGCGAGCGCATCTTCGCCAAGATGAAGGTGGACGACAGCGCCGAGGTTCGGGCGCGCATCTGGCAGGTGTTCGACCTGCTCACGCCCGAGCAATGGGTCGCGGGCGCGTCACCGGCCGAGATCCTCGATTTCATCCATCAGCTGTCGCTGGCCGATCCGCTCGAAACCATCGAGAACTTCTGGATCAACATGTACCTCCAGTTCGGCGCGATCGGCTTCGTGCCCTTCGTGGTGGCGATGGTGATGCTGCTGCGCTGGCTGTGGCGGCTGGCGCCGGGGCCGTCGCGGGTGTCGATCCTGTTCTTCATCGTCACCGCGTCGTCCAACAATTCGCTGTCGGCCAAGGCCTCGATGCTGGCGACGGTGGTGGCGGCGCTGGTCTGCCATGCGAGCCGGCGTCGCGCGCGCCGGCTGGAGAAGCGCGAGCGCCAGCGCGCGGTCGGCGCGTCAGGCAGCGAGGGTCACTTGCCCCAGCAGTCGGTCACGCCGCGGCTCGCGCCGCTCAGGCCGCGCACGCCGTAGTTGTCGATCGTGAAGCTGCCGCAGGCGTCGCTGGCCATCGAGCCGGTGGGCGCGGCGGTGAGCGTGTAGCTGGTGGCGGTGGAGGCGGTCACGCTCACGGTGTAGCGCGCCCTGCCCTGGGATGGCACGTTGCCGAAGCGCTGGCTGAACAGCGTGCTGGCGGCGGTGGTGAGCACGTAGCTGTTGGTCTCGCCGAAGCGGTGCTCCATCCACGACGCGGCCGACATCAGCGTGCTGCGCGCCTCTGCGCGGTTGGCCCGGTGCACGTACTCGGTGTAGTTGGGGATGGCGATCGCGGCGAGGATGCCGACGATGGCCACCACCGTCATGATCTCGATGAGGGTGAAGCCGCGCTGGCGGCTGCCCGGCTGGATGCGCATGGCGCTTCCTCCTGTGGGGTGGTGCATGAGCGGCGCCATCAGGGCCGGCCGAATTCACGCCAGCTCAGGCGGCCGAGGTTGCCGCAGGCTTCGAGCTGGGCCGAGGTCTGGACGCCGTTGGTCCCGCCCGTCACCACGTTCACGCCGAGGCCGCAGGTCGTGCCGCAGGACGAGCCCGAACAGGCGCCGGTCGCGGGCAGCGTGGTGCTTTGCAGCGCCATGCCGACCGTGAAGTTGGACGAGCCGAGCGATTGCGACGGCATCTCCACCCCGCTGGTGGAGGTGAACGGCGGCGCGTACAGCCCGCCGAACACGATGTCGATCACGTTCAGCCAGGTGTTGCCGGCGGTCGAGCAATCGGCGGCCGGCGGAATGAACGAGGTGATGACGGCATAGCGGCCGACGTTCTCGGCATTGCTCGTCACGCGCTCGCCCGAGGCCGGCAGCGACACGCGCCAGCCCTTGAACAGCGTGCTGCTCGCGTTGCAGCTCGCGCCGCCATAGCTCTGCGTGGTGCTGAAGCAGAAGGCGCCCGTCGCGGTGGTGAAGCCGCGCACCGTGCCGCTGTTGGTGGCCGAGGTGTAGGTGGTGCTGGACAGCGCCAGGCTCTTGAGCTGGCTCATGCTCACGGCGGTGGCGCCGTCGGCGTCCCAGATGCCGTAGAGCGCCTGCTGGCCGGTGCTGGCCTGGTCGCCGGTCTCGAACAGCTTGCCGGTGCCGAACACCACGAGCCAGCCGTCGCCGGTGGCCGGGTTGGGGACGGCGACCGGCGCGCCGGTGATGGGCTGGCGTGTCGTGCCGTCGGCGGCATAGGCGGTGAACAGCGGCGCGCCGCTGTTGGCCACGTTCCAGGTGCTCGGCGCGTCGGTGACGGTGCCGTCGCCCGAACCCACGCTCACGTTGAAGCGCCAGAGGTTGCCGCGCAGATCGCCGGCGTAGATCACGTCGGTGATGCCGTCGTTGTCGAAATCGACCGGCACCGGCATCGACAGGCCGTTGCCCGTGGCCTCAGTGCCGGTGTCGGCGGCGACGAGCTTCACGTAGTCGGTGCCGGCGGTCCAGCCGCTGCCCGTCTTGTCGAGGAAGAGCGCGTACAGCACCGGCTTGCCGGCCGTGCTGCCGTAGCCGTTGCCGAGCAGCACGGCCCAGCGCGTGCGGCCGTTGACCTTGAGCCGCGTGATCTGCTCGGGCACGCCGGTGGCGGTGGCATGGGTGGGCGTGCCGATGATGGCGCCGAGGTCGGCGTCGTCGCTGCTGCTGAACTCCCACAGCGCGATCGACGAGGCGTTGGCCTCGCTGAAGTTGGTCGGGTTGGTGACGTTGAGCGCGAACACGCCGTTGCCGCCCGCGCCCAGCGTGCCCACCAGCACCGTGGCCCAGTTGGCCGTGGTGGTGGACGAGATGTTGGCGTCGCCCACGATCGGCGAGCCATCGACGAAATAGCGGTGGCTGTAGGTGAGCGAAGGCAGCTTGCTGAGGTTGCTGTACACCGAGGCCGGCACGTAGGCGAGCACCTCGGCGCCGGTGTTGGCGTTGAAGCCGTGCAGCATCCCGTCGTTGGCGCCGACCCAGACCACCGGCGTGCGCGAGGCATAGGTGCTGCGGAAGCTGCCGTAGCTCGCATCGGCAATGCTGGCCGAGGGCACGCCGGCATAGGCCGGACTCGAATTGATGATGTCACCGAGCTTGGTGTTGCCGTAGAGCGTGTTGGTGTTGGTGCGCTGGCGGAAGTAGCCGCTGGTCGTGCCCTCGTTGCTGGCGCTGCCGCGCAGCCAGCTCAGCCGCTGCGAACCCTTGGTATCGGCCGTGCCGTTCTCGTCGGTGTTGAGCGCGGTCTGCTGGGCGGTGGCGAGGTTGCTCCACTGGAAGGGCACGCCGCGACTGAGCGTCGGACTCCAGGTGATGATCTTGCGGCCGCTGTCGCTGGTGATCTGGGTGGCGGCGTTCCACACCTGCTGGCCGGCGGTGTAGCTGCCGAAGGCCTGCTGGGCGAAGGCACGCAGCGTGCCCTGCCAGCCGCCGGTGTCGGCCATGGGCTGGAAGGCGAGCGAGCCGGCATAGGTGCGCGCGGCGCTCACCGCGGGCGTCGAGCCGCTGGTCTGGGCCGCCACCACCTGGGCGAAGGCCGACTGCATCGACGCGAACATGACGAACGGGTCCTTCGACTGGAAGTAGTTGTTCGGCATGCCGTTGCTCTGGTACGGCGAGCGGTACACGCCATCCACCAGCTTGGCGCCGCCGCCCAGGCCCATGAGGTAGAGCTGGCGGTTCTCCACCGCGATGCCCGAGCTCTCCATCACGTCGAAGGCATAGGTGACGAGCGGCCGGGTGCTGCCGAGGTCGGAGCGGAAGGCGTGGGTTGCACCCCAGTAGGCCAGGCCCGAGGCGAGATAGCCGGCGTTGCCCACGCCGGTCAGGTCGGTGGCGAGCGTCGAGCGGTTGGCCAGCGCGCCGGCCGCGCGCTGGGCGCTGAGCTGGGCGATCGAGTTGCCGAGCGTCACCGTGGCCGCGTAGGCGTCGATCTCGCCACTGGCGACCGAGCGTGGCGAATCGCCGCAGCTGCTGTTGGTGGTGGTGTTGCCGGGCAGATAGCGATCGCACCAGGTATTGGTGTCGGCGATCGTGAAGATGAAGTTGTTCTGGCAGGACGAGGTGACCGGATCGGGCAGCGCGCCGCTCAGGCCCGAGCCCTTCCACGCCGAGTACACCGGGAAGCCCGACTTCATCGCCGTGGTCATGTTCTGCGTGGCGAGCGCGTCGGCCGGCTTGCCGCGCAGGTACTGGAAGGCCTGGTACCAGAGCTCGCTGAACTGGTCGTACACCTTGTACGAATGCGACTGGTTCGTGTCCCAGGTGGCGTTGACCGTACCGTCGCTTGCATACGGTTGCAGCGACGGCTGCGACAGGCCGAAGCGGTTGAGGTAGTTGAGCACGCCGCTCACGCCGAGCGTGTCGTTGAGCGGGTTGATGAGCTGGACGCCGGTGGTCTCGCTGTACTCGTCGGTGATGTGGCGCATCGGCGCGCGCAGCACGCCGCCGTAGCGCGACTGGCTCGATTCCATCAGGTAGCCGAAGGCGGCGTAGTTGACGTCATTGCGGTTGAACTGCATGACGCCCTCGGGCTTGTACACATAGCTGCCCGAGCTGCCGTACCGGGTGCAGAGCTTGAGCGAACCCGAGTACAGGCTCGACCGCCCGGTCGACACCTCGAGCGAATCGCAGATCGACACCCGCGCATAGCCGGCGAAGCGGTCGCCGTCCGTGCCCGGATTGGCGCAGGTGCCGGTGCTGTTCGAGGCGCTGCCGACGAACATCTTGTCGCGGCAGTTCACGACATACAGCGTGCCGAGCGTGCCCAGCACGGTGGTCGGCACCGAGCCGCTGGCGTTGGTGCTACTGATGCTCAGGCGCGGGAAGTTGCCGCTGGCGTAGAAGGACGGGACGCTGTTGCTCGCCACGTCGGGCAGGAAGGCGCGGCTGATGACCGTCTTTCCGCCCTCGGCATAGGTCTGGTCGAGCACGCGCCAGCCCCCCGACAGCACCATGCGGAACAGGTCGAGCGACGAGGTCGTCGCCCAGTTCAGGAAGTTGCCCGACCAGTAGGTGTTGGCGCAGGCGAAGGAGTTGGAGGTGCTGCTCGTGGTGTTGGTCGCGGCCACGAAGTACTGCTTGCTGCTGTCGTAGCTGTAGCAGATGCGCGAGTTGAAGTTGCCCGCGAACTCCTTGGTGCGCGAATAGGCCACGCCGTTGTAGGCGTAGCCGGCGGTCGGGTACTCGACCGACAGCGCGAGCGCGAGATTGGCGGGCGGCTGGATCACCGCCGTCAGCGGCGTCTGCGCGATCGACGCCCCCTGGCCGTGCGCCAGCAGCGGCGCGGCGAGGCAGGCGACGAGCGCGAGCGAACGAAGCGTGGTGTTCATGATGTTCTGATCTGTTGGGAGCTTCTTCGGCACCGGCGGGCGGCTCAGTAGGGGCCGCGGTTGAAGACTTCCTGCACCACGACCGGCGTGGCGTTGCGGTCTCGGCCCCAGCCCCAGGCGGTGATGCGGATCACCGGGATTGCCTGACGGCCACCTGCATTGGCCGGCATCCATTCGAGCGCGTAGCAGGGAGCACGGATGGGCGCGAGGCCCTCGGCGGTCTCGATCAGCGCGCCGGTGTAGCGGCCATAGGTGACGCAGTTGGTACGCGCGATCCACGTCGGATCGGCCGGATTGCCGCCGGGCGCCGGCACGTCGGCGCACTGGCCGTTGATGCACTGGCTGGTGAAGCGCGAAGCGGCGCTGGCGAAGGGCTGGCCATCGACGCCGGTGCGCGAGTCGAGCGCCTCGCGGCAGCCGGTGGTGGTGGGCAGGCACACGGCGTTCTGCGCGTTCAGGCCGAGCAGGTCGCGCTCGGCGTCGCGCAGGGCCAGCTCGGCGTACTGCTGGGCCAGCAGATGGTCGCGCTCGCTCGTGGCCACGCCCTGCTGGAGACTGGTGCGGCGCATCTCGTTGAGCGCGAGCGTGGTGAGCACCACCAGGAACACGAGGGCGATGATGAGCACGATGCCGCGCTGGCCGCGCGCGGCGACGGGGCCGCGCGAACGCGCCGGGCGCGCTTCAGAGCAGCGGCGTGGTCGATCCATTGACGACATTCCTGAGCGTTACGGTGGTCCAGTAGGCGCGGCGCAGGCGACCGTCGGCGGCCGAGGTGCGTGTCACGCCGAGGCAGTCCTGGTAGCTCGCGGCGGCGTCCCCCGAGGCGGCGCTGAGCGAGCCGTTGCCCGGCGAGGCCATCACGAAGCAGAAGCGCACCGAGCTGACGGTGTTCCAGTCGGGCACGGTGCTGGCGCGGTCCCAACGGCTGATGCTCTGGCGGCCGTCGCCGGTGGCGTTGCTGCCGTACCAGAACACGAGCTGCTCGACGCCGCTGGCAAGCGACTGGCTGTCGTTGCTGCCGTTCGAGCGGCAGAACAGCTCGCTCTGGCCGCTGCTGCCGGTAGCGAGGTAGAAGCGGTTGACGACGATGGGCTGGGCCGGCAGCGGCTGCCGGCCCAGCGCGGGCGCGTCGGTGCCGACGCAGGTCTGGCCTTCGCCGGTCGCGGCATTGGCGGCCACCGTCAGCGCGCGCACCTCGATCATTTCGCTCGACGTGCCGGCATCGACGGTGCAGCCGGGCTGGGCTAGGCCGCCGGCCACGCTGATCGCGCTCGAGAAGCTGCCGGTGCAGCCGTAGAGCGGCGCATTGAGGTTGAGGTCGCCCCAGGCGTACATGCGCGCGCGGCCGGTGCCGACCACCGGCGAATACCCGGCCTCGCGCAGCTGGCGCGCGAGCAGCTGCTGCACGAAGCGCGCTCCATCATCGATCTGCTGGGTCGAGTCGATGCGCCGGGCGTTGTCCTGGCCGGTGATGTAGATGCCGGTCAGGAAGATCGAGATCACGAGGCCGATGGTCAGCGTGATGAGCAGTTCGACCAGGGAGCGGCCATGCGGGCGCCGGCCGGCACGGCGGCTCATGGCGCGACGTCGAGCTGGAAGCATTGGATGCTGGGATCGGAGTTGGACGAGTTGAAGCTCGTCGGGCAGTTGCTGCTGGTGGAGTAGGCGTTGCGCGTGCCTGGCGCGGTGCTTGGCGAGGCCGCCGCATTGCGCTCGGAGTAGCCGACGATGATCCGCACGCCGTTGCGGAAGTTGGCGACCTTGCCGCTGCCGTCGAGCGCCTCGATGCGGGCACGCCCGCTCGGCAGTTCGGCCGCGACACGCGCGGTCCACTGGTTCAGGTCGATCGCGGCGATCTCGGCGGCGGTGCAGTTGCCCGCGGTCACGCCAGTAGCGGTCGTGAAGCAGGAGGGCATCGCGGGCACGGCGCTGCTGCCGCTCCAGGTCTGGTTGAGCAGGTAGTTGCCGGCCACGAGGCCGGACAGGTTGGCGCGCATGCGGTCGGCCATGTCGTAGGCGAGCGAGGCGCTGGTCGAACGGGACACGGCGGTGAGGCCGTAGCTCATCGCGTTGACCTGCAGGCCGGCTAGGCCGATCAGGCCGATCGACACCACGATCAGCACGATCAGCACCTCGATGAGCGAGAAGCCACGCTGCTGCCGGGCGGGAAGACCGCCCGGCCGGATCGGGCGCCGGTCCATCAGCAGCTCGCTCCCGTGCCGCGGCCGTTGCTGCGGGTGGCCACCACCCGCGAATTGCCGCTCGGGTAGAGGCAGACGGCGCGCCGCTCGGCCGGCTCGTCGGAGTTGTCGGACGACAGGATGAAGGCGATGTTGCCGTTGCCGGCGAAGTCGAGCCAGCGGCCCGACTGGCCGAAGCGGATCGGCCCGCTCGCGCCGTTGCGCGTCACCACGTTGCCGTTGTTCGCGGCCTGGAGAATGCGCACCGGCGGCAGCGGCGTGCCGGCCGCGTCGGCGGCGCGGTTGCCTAGCGCATTGAAGGCGTACACCGCGATGCCCGCGCCCCAGTCGCCGTCACTGACGCAATCGGCACTGCCCTTGGGATCGTTGGTGGCGCATACCCCCACGGGCGTGCGTTCGCGGATGGCCTGCATCCGCGCGCTCGCCAGCAGCGAGAGCAGATCGTTGGCCTGACTGGCGATGCGGTTGCGGGTGATGAACTGCGACATCGGAGGCGCGGCGATCGCGGCAAGGATGGCGGTGATCGCCACCACTGCCAGCAGCTCGATCAGCGTGAAGCCGCGCATGCGGTTCCTGGGCTTCGTCAAGGGATCCTCGGGGCGGTTTTCTTGTGTGCCGCAAGGATCATATGTGCCGGAAACCGGACAGATCGCACGAATTGACTTTGCCCCCTGGGGCTATTTCACCAAGCGATTGCCCTCAACCGCTCATCGGCGATGGACGTAATTGCTGCGCCGCTCACCGCCGATCAGCGGCGAAAGCAAGCAATCGCGCCGGACGGCGATCAGCGGTGGCCAACGTCCGCCGCGCGAGACTCTAGTGATTTCCTTTAGGCGAAACGGGAAACATTCTGATCACTGACCAGCAATCAGGACCGAGGGCTGTCAGGCAAGGCAGGCAGGGCCACCCCGCACCGGATTGACGACGGGTTGGCGCCGTGCTTTGCGCGTGCGGGCGAAGCACGGCGGAGTGGGTCGGGGCAGGCACGCGGCAGTCGCCGGCGCGCCGGGGAAGCATCCGATGGCGTGGGCACACTGCGGCCGGCGCCGTTCAGCGCGCCGCGACCACGAGCGCCACTGCCTCGGCGGCGATGCCCTCGCCCCGGCCGGTGAAGCCGAGTTTCTCGGTGGTCTTGGCCTTGACGTTCACCTGGGTGAGCGCGATGCCGCAATCGGTGGCGATGCGGCCGACCATGATGGCGATGAAGGGCGCCATCTTCGGCGCCTGGGCAATGATCGTGCAGTCGATGTTGCCGACGAACCAGCCAGCCTTGTGCACCCGGGCGACGGCCTCGCGCAGCAGCACGCGCGAGTCGGCATCCTTGAAGCGCTCATCGGTGTCGGGGAAGTGCATGCCGATGTCGCCGAGGCCGGCGGCGCCGAGCAGCGCGTCAGTGATCGCATGCAGCAGCACGTCGGCGTCGGAATGGCCGAGCAGGCCCTTGTCGAAGGGGATCTCGACGCCACCGATGATGAGCTTGCGGTCAGGCACGAGGGCATGGACGTCGAAGCCGGTCCCGATGCGGAACGGCGGCGTACTGGGCTTGGCGGTGGTGTTCATTCGTTGGCGAAAAGGTGGCGCGCAAGGGCGAAGTCCTCGCGCCAGGTGAGCTTGAAGTTGCGCTGGCTGCCGGGCACGAGTCGCGGCGCGTGACCCATGGCCTCGACGGCGCCGGCCTCGTCGGTGGCGTCGGGGGCGGCGGCGTAGGCGCGGCGCAGCAGGTCGAGGCGGAACATCTGCGGTGTCTGGGCGGCCCAGAGGCCGTCGCGCGGCAGCGTGGCGCCGACGCGGGCCTCGTCGCCCTGCCCGCTCGCGCGCTTGAGCGTGTCGGCCACGGGCAGCGCGAGCAGGCCACCCACCGCGTCGTCGCGGCAGGCGTCGATGAGGTCTGCGATGAGCGCGGTCGTGATGCCGGGGCGCGCGGCGTCATGCACCAGCACCCAGTCGTTCGGGCCGTAGCTGCCGGCGATGGCATTCAGCCCGGCGAGCACCGAATCGCGCCGCGACGCGCCGCCGACGTACAGCGGGCGCACTTCCTCGGTGGCGAGGTCGAAGCGGCGATCGTCGGGCGCGAGCACCACGTACACCGCGTCGATGAGGGGCGAGGCGCGGAAGGCGTCGAGCGTGCGGTCGAGCATGCTGCGCCCGCCGATGTCGGCGTACTGCTTGGGCAGACCGAGGTCGGCGCGGCTGCCGCCGCCGGCGGCCGGGATCAGGGCAATGAAACGGGCTGAACTGGCGGTCATGTGAGTTTGCGCTCGCGTCGAATGTTGTCTGGCGGAAAGCGGGGCCGGATTCTCGCACGCAGGTTTCAGCCTGACGGCACAGGCAAACCCCGGCTTCGGGCGATGGGCGTGACATCCTGCGCCGGCCAGCATCACCCGGACAGGGGCGACGGCGCACGACCGCGACGCCACGCCGCCGCGTCGCCATGCTTCACCCGGGTGATCAGCGCTGGGGCACGGACGGACCGCTGCCGGGCGCCGATCAGGCCGAAGCGTCAGGGGGTTCGCCGGTCCGCCGAACGCCTTGCCTGCCGCCCGGTCAATGCCCGGAAGCCCGTTTTGCGCGTGGCACAATCCGCCGCTTTCCCTGGCGCCCACGGGTGCGGATCGCCGCAAGCGCGACTCCGCCGCGACCGGGCCGACGCCGCACGTCCAAGCCCATGACGCACAAGAAATCGAAATCCGCCGCCAGCCCCGCCGCCGCGACCGTCATGGCCACGGCCACCTCGCGCACCAGCCAGCCCCCCGCCCCGCCCGCACCCGCCGCGCCGCCGGTGGCCGCGCTGCTGCCCGATGCCTGGTCGCTCGGCCTTGCCTTCCCGCCCGCCGGCCAGCGTTTCGTCGCGCCGGCGCTCGCGGGCTCGGCCGATGCGCTGGCGCTCGCGCGGCTCGCGGCGCCGGGCCGCACGATGCTGGTCGTGTGCGCCTCGGCCGCCGACGCCCAGCGGCTGATGGACGAGATCCCGTGGTGGGCCGGCCAGCTCGGCAAGACGCTCGCGGTGCACGACTTCCCCGACTGGGAGACGCTGCCCTACGACAGCTTCTCGCCGCACCAGGACCTCGTGAGCCGGCGCCTCGCCACGCTGTCGGCGCTGAATGACGGCAAGGTCGATGTGCTGCTCGTGGCCGCGACCACGGCGCTGCAAAGGATTGCACCGCCCGAGTTCATGGCCGCCTACAGCTTCGAGTTCCGCCAGGGCCAGAAGCTCGACGCCGACAAGCTGCGCCAGCAACTCGTGCTCGCCGGCTACCAGAACGTGAGCCAGGTGATGTCGCCCGGCGAGTACGCGGTGCGCGGCGGCATCATCGACCTGTTCCCGATGGGCTCGGTCGTGCCCTACCGCATCGACCTGTTCGACGACGAGATCGAGACGCTGCGCACCTTCGACGTCGACAGCCAGCGCAGCCTCTACCCGACGCGCCACATCAAGCTGCTGCCGGGCCGCGAGTTCCCGATGGACGAGAACTCGCGCACCTTCTTCCGCAAGCGCTACCGCGAGCGCTTCGAGGGCGACCCGTCGCGCTCGCCGCTCTACAAGGACATCGGCAACGGCGTGGCGGCGGCCGGCATCGAGTACTACCTGCCGCTGTTCTTCGATGGCACGTCCACGCTGCTGCACTACCTGCCGGCCGACGCCGGCATCGTGCTGTGCGGCGACATCGACGGCGCGATCCGCAAGTTCTGGGCGGACACCGGCTCGCGCTTCCGCTTCCTGCGCGCCGACCCCGAGCGGCCCATCCTGTCGCCCGAAGAGATCTACCTCACGTCGGAAGACTTCTTCACGCTGGCCAAGCCGCATGCGCGCCTCGCGCTGCATACCGACAGCGAGCGCAGCGCCCTCGCCCGCCCGCTGCCGCCGCTGGCCATCGACCGGCGCGCGACCGATCCGCTTGGCGCCCTGCGGGCGTTCGCGGCGACGACGCCCGGCCGGATCTGGATCGCGACCGAATCCGCCGGCCGCCGCGAAACCATCGCCGAGCTGTTCCGCGACCACGCGCTCAAGTCGGTCAACGCCGACGTGCTCGACGACTTCACCACCGGCAGCGCCGCGATCACCCTCGGCATCGCGCCGCTGAGCTTCGGCTTCTCGGCCGGCGAGGGCGACAACGCCGTCCACCTCATCACCGAGGGCGAGCTGTTCAGCGGCGGCGCAAGCGCCGCGCGGCGCGGCAAGCGGCGCAAGCAGGAACAGGTCACGGCGGTCGATTCGATCATCAAGGACCTGTCGGAGCTGAAGCTCGGCGATCCGGTCGTGCATGTGCAGCACGGCATCGGCCGCTATCGCGGGCTGGAGACGATGGACCTCGGCGACGGCCCGATGGAGCTGCTGCATCTCGAATACGCGGGCGAGGCCAAGCTGTTCGTGCCGGTGTCGCAGCTGCATGTGATCTCGCGCTACTCGGGCGCCGATCCGGATTCCGCGCCGCTGCACCAGCTCGGCTCGGGCCAGTGGGAGAAGGCCCGCCGCAAGGCCGCCGCCCAGATCCGCGATACCGCCGCCGAACTGCTCAACCTGTATGCGCGCCGCGCCGCGCGCCAGGGCCACAAGTTCGAGTTCTCGTCGTCGGACTACGAGCTGTTCTGCGAAGGCTTCGGCTTTGAGGAAACGCCCGACCAGGCCCAGGCGATCGCGGCGGTGATGCAGGACATGACCTCGGGCGCGCCGATGGACCGGCTGGTGTGCGGCGACGTGGGCTTCGGCAAGACCGAGGTGGCGATGCGCGCGGCCTTCATGGCGGTGGCGGGCGGCAAGCAGGTGGCGATCCTCGCGCCGACCACGCTGCTGGCCGAGCAGCACTTCCAGAACTTCAGCGACCGCTTCGCCAACTTCCCGGTCAAGCTCGCCGAGCTGTCGCGCTTTCGTACCGGCAAGGAGACGAGCGCGGCGGTCAAGGGCATCAACGACGGCACGGTGGACATCGTGATCGGCACCCACAAGCTGCTGAGCGAGGACGTGAAGTTCGCGCGGCTGGGGCTGGTCATCATCGACGAGGAGCACCGCTTCGGCGTGCGCCAGAAGGAGGCGCTCAAGAGCCTGCGCGCCGAGGTGGATGTGCTGACGCTCACCGCCACGCCGATCCCGCGCACGCTGGGCATGGCGATGGAAGGGCTGCGCGATTTCAGCGTGATCGCGACCGCGCCGCAGAAGCGCCTAGCCATCAAGACTTTTGTGCGGCGCGAGAGCGAGTCGGTCATCCGCGAGGCGGTGCTGCGCGAGATCAAGCGCGGTGGCCAGGTCTACTTCCTGCACAACGAGGTCGAGACGATCGAGAACCGGCGCATCCGGCTGGAAGAGCTGCTGCCCGAGGCGCGCATCGGCGTGGGCCACGGCCAGATGCACGAGCGCGAGCTGGAACGCGTGATGCGCGACTTCACGCATCAGCGCTTCAACGTGCTGCTGTGCACGACCATCATCGAGACCGGCATCGACGTGCCGAACGCCAACACGATCATCATTCACCGGTCGGACAAGTTCGGCCTCGCCCAGCTGCACCAGCTGCGCGGGCGCGTCGGCCGGTCGCACCACCAGGCCTATGCCTATCTGCTCGTGCACGATCCGCAGGGCCTCACCAAGCAGGCCCAGCTGCGGCTCGACGCGATCCAGAAGATGGAGGAGCTGGGTTCGGGCTTCTACCTCGCGATGCACGATCTGGAGATCCGCGGCGCCGGCGAGGTGCTCGGCGACAAGCAGTCGGGCGAGATGCAGGAAATCGGCTTCCAGCTCTACATCGACATGCTCAACGAGGCCGTCCGCTCGCTGAAGAAGGGCAAGGAGCCCGACCTCGAACGCCCGCTCGCGGCCGTCACCGAAATCAACCTGCACACGCCCGCCCTGCTGCCGAGCGACTACTGCGGCGACGTGCACGAGCGGCTGACGATCTACAAGCGCCTGTCGAACTGCGAGCACGCCGACGGCATCGACACGATGCGCGAGGAGCTGATCGACCGCTTCGGCAAGCTGCCCGAGCAGGCCCAGGCGCTTATCGACGTGCACAAGCTGCGCATCGCCTGCAAGCCCTACGGCATCCAGAAGATCGACGCGAGCGACGAGGCCATCGTCATCCAGTTCGAGAAGGACGCGCCGGTCGATCCGGGCAAGATCGTGTCGCTGATGCAGCGCAACAAGCATGTGCGCCTCGCCGGTCAGGACCGGCTGCGCATCTCCAAGTCGGCCGAGAAGGTGGAAGAGCGGACGAAGTTGATCCGCAGCCTCCTCGGCGAGCTGCGCTGAGGCAGGATTCAAGCTTCCGTTCGCCGCCCATCGCCCCGCCATGACCGTCCACTCCGCCCCCTCCTTTCGCCTGCGCGGACTCGCGCTGGCCCTGGCGCTCGCCGGCGTCGTCTCCGGCCTGGCCGTCACCCACGACTGCGCCGCGCTCGCCGCCTGGGAGGGCGGCCCGCCGCCGGTCATGCTGGCCAACGACTTCCGCGACGACATCAATCTCGCCGACTACTGGGTGAGCGAGAAATACGACGGCGTGCGCGCCTGGTGGGACGGCGAACGGCTTCTCACTCGCAGCGGCCAGGTGATCGCGGCGCCGGCTTGGTTCACCGAAGACCTGCCGCGCCAGCCGCTCGACGGCGAGCTGTGGATCGGGCGCGGGCAGTTCGAGGCGGTGTCGGCGCTGGTGCGGCGCGCGCGGCCCGACGACATCAGCTGGCGCAACGTGCGCTTCATGGTGTTCGACCTGCCGGCGCATCCGGGTGGCTTCGACCGGCGACGCTCGGCGCTCAAGCAGGTGATGGCCGAGATCGGCGTCGAATGGGTGCGGCTGGTGGACCAGTTCCGCGTGCCCGACCGCGAATCGCTCGATGTGCTGCTTGAGCGCACCGTGCGCAGCGGCGGAGAAGGCCTGATGCTCAGGCGCGGCGATTCGCCCTACCGCCCCGACCGCAGCGACGACCTGCTCAAGTTCAAGCCCCATCCCGACGCCGACGCGCGCGTGATCGGCTACCAGACCGGGCGCGGCAAGTACAGCGGCCTGGTCGGCGCGCTGCTGGTGGAAAACGCCGACGGCCAGCGCTTCGCGATCGGCAGCGGCCTGAGCGACGCCGACCGCCGCAACCCGCCGCCGCTCGGCAGCTGGATCACCTACCGCTACAGCGGCTACACCGAGCGTCTGCGCCTGCCGCGCTTCGCCACCTATCTGCGCCCGCGCAGCGACCGCGACGAGTTGCGCTGAGGCGGAGGCCGGCGCGGATTTGCGATCATCCGCGCCCGCGAATCACTTTCTCCCGCCCCGCCATGCCCATGAATCTCGTCGTCCACGGCCCCCAGATCGACCCGTTCGCCATCGACGCGATCCGCGCCCGCCTGCGCCACGCCGCGCCGGTGCGGCACGGCCTGCTCGACGACGGCCGCAGCTTCCTGTTCCGCAACGCGCCCGATACGGCCGGCCCGCGTCAGGCCATCGCCGAGCTGTGCGCGACCTATCGCCTGAACCACGTCTGGCTCGAGACGGTACCCAAGCTGAGCGACTTCAGCCTCATCGCGCTCGACATGGACTCGACGCTCGTGACCATCGAGACCATCGACGAGATCGCCGACTACTGCGGCCGCAAGGAACAGGTCGCCGCCATCACCGAGGCGGCGATGCGCGGCGAGATCACCGACTACAGCGAATCGCTGCGCCGCCGCGTCGCGCTGCTCGACGGCCTCGACACCGCCGCGCTGGAGCGCGTGTACGAGGAGCGCATGAAGCTCACGCCCGGCGCCGAGACACTGCTCGCCGCCGCGAAGAACGCCGGCCTCAAGACGATGGTCGTGTCGGGCGGCTTCACCTTCTTCACCGAGAAGCTCAAGGCGCGGCTTGCACTCGATTACGCGCGCTCGAACACGCTCGGCATTGCCGACGGCAAGCTCGACGGCACGGTCGTGGGCGAGATCGTCGATGCCGACGTCAAGGCGCGCACGGTGCTGGAGGTGTGCGACCAGATCGGCGTGCCGGGCGAGAAGGCGATCACCGTGGGCGATGGCGCCAACGACCTGAAGATGATGGGCGTGTCGGGCCTGTCGGTGGCTTTCCACGCCAAGCCCAAGGTGCGCGAGCAGGCGAAGGTCGCGATCAACCACGGCGGCCTTGACGGCCTGCTGCGCGTGCTGGGCTGATCCGCGCCGGGCTGCGTATCCGTTGCTGCCCGGCGGTCCGCCCGTGATCGCCAGGCAAGACACCGAGCTTTTCCACCGCAGAAAGGACTGCCGCATGCCCGAAGTGCTCATCCTCGACAGCCGCGAAGATTCCAACCGCAAGCTGACCGCCGTGCTCTACGCGCTCTATGCGCTCGGCTGGTTCACCTTCATCACCGCGATCGCGGCGCTGATCGTCAATTACATCAAGCTCGACGAGGTACGCGGTACCTGGCTCGAAAGCCATTTCCGCTGGCAGATGCGCAGCTTCTGGTTCGGGATGCTCTGGGCCGGACTGCTGATCGCCTTCGTGGTCGTGACGCTCGGCGTCGGCGCCTTCGTGGCTTGGATTCCGCACGGCGTGCTGATGGTCTGGCTCCTCTACCGCATCGTGCGGGGCTGGCTGAACCTCAACGACGGCAAGCCGATGTATCCGGCGATGCCGCTCTGAGCGAACGGTCCGGCAGACGAAAACCAATGAATCGGTTGCCGCCATCGGGCATTGCCTCATCGCCCGGTCCCGCTTGACGCCGCGCAAGTCTTCAGGCGGATTTTCTCATCCCGCTTGCAAATGAGAATTGTTCGCATCTAACATCCGCCCATCGTGAATGCGCTTGGCGCGGAGGGCGGCATGACTCACCCGGAACTTTGGATCGGCAGCTTCGATCAGCTGCTCAGGCATGACCTGACCGGCTGCCGCCATGCGGCGCGCCGCGCGGCGCTGATGCTCGAACGCCTGATCGACAGCGGCGACCTCGACGCCGAACTGCGATCGCTGTGCGAAGCCATGACCGAACGTCTGCTCGACCGCAGCGGGGTGCCGGCATGAAGCTCGCCGTCCGCCCCGTCCGTCGCCAGGCCACGCCCGTGCTCGAACGCCTGGTGCGCGAACGCCGCCGCAACGCCCGCCGCGAATCGGCGCTGCAACGCGAAGTGGAGGCCTTGCGCGACCAGCTCGCCACCGTGCAGCGGCAGATCGCCGCGAGCGAGCAGGCCCGTCTCGCTGCCGAATCCGCCGCCCATGCCCTGCGTGCGGAGGCCGCGACCGCCGCCGCGCTGCGCGACCGCAACGAGCGCCTCCAGACCGCCAACCGCGAACTCGCGGCCGGCGTCAGCCGCATCTGGGACCTGACCCGCACCCTCGCCGACGCCCGCGCCGAAGCCGCCCGCTTCGCCCGCGAGCGCGACGAACTGCTCGACGAACGCGCCGCGCTCGAAGACCTGATCGCCACCTCGCCGACGCGCGGCGCGGCCTGCGGCAACGCCGGCAATTGCGGCGGCGTCACCGAGGCCGGCGCGCGCGTGCTCTGCCTCGGCGCCGAACCTGGCCTGACCCGGCTTTGCGAAGGCTTCGCGCGGCGCCTCGGCTTCGCGCTCGATGGCCGCCTCGTCACGCCGGCCGCCGCCACTGCAGGCGACACGCCCGCCCTGCTCGACGCGATCGCCGCCGCCGATGTCGTGCTCTGCCCGAGCCATGCCATCGACGACGACGCCCTCGCCCATCTGCGCGACCGTTGCCGGCATGCGGGGAAGCCTTGCGTGCTCTATCGCGGCAGCGGGCCGGCGGGGATGGCGGTGGCCTTGTCGCGGTTGTCGCTCGGGGGATTGGCGGCGAGCGCGCTCAACTGAGCTCCGGCCTGCGCGCGGACCGCGCAACCGCTCACGACCGGCGCATGCCGCGCACGAATGACTCAGCGCCGGCTGGAAGTCACGCCAGCACCCGCAACGCCCGCTCCACATCCGCCACGAGATCCCCCACCGCCTCCAGCCCCACGTTGAACCGGACGATCGCGCCCTTCTCCTTCACCCACGCGGTGCGCGACGGCGCGTACACCATCGACAGGCTCGACGCCCCGCCCCACGAATAGCCGAGCGGAAACAGCCGCAGCGCCTCGACGAAGCGCTCTACCTGCGCGGTCGAATAGCGCTCGTCGAAGATCACCGAGAACAGCCCGCCCGCCCCGCTGAAATCCCGCTGCCAGAACTCGTGCCCCGGGCAGCCCGGCAGCGCCGGATGCAGCACGCGCTTTACCTCCGGCCGCGCCGCCAGCCAGCCCGCCAGCTCGCGCCCGGCGCGGTCGTGCTGGGCATGGCGCACCGGCAGCGACTTGAGCCCGCGCAGCACCAGCCAAGCATCATCCGCGCCCACGCCCAGACCGGTGCGCATGTGCGAGGTCTTGATGCGCAGATGCAGCGCCTGCTCGCGCGTGATGGCCGCGCCCATCAGCACGTCCGAGCCGCCGGACTGGTACTTGGTCAGCGCCTGCATCGAGATGTCGATGCCGAGGTCGAAGGGCTTGAGCGCGAGGCCGGCGGCCCAGGTGTTGTCGATCGCGGTCACGATGCGCTCGGCAGCCGGGCGGCGCGCGTTGGCGGCAGCCACCTGGGCCACGAGGCCGCGCAGGTCGGCCACTTCCATCGTCACCGAGCCGGGCGACTCCAGCCACACGAGCCGCGTCGCCGGCGTGAGCAGCAGCGCGAGGGCGGCGGCGTCGAGCGGGTCGTAGTAGCGCGTGACGATGCCGAGGTCGGCCAGCAGCGTGCGCGCCAGCTCGCGGCTCGGCGCATAGACGTTGTGCGGCAGCAGCAGCTCGTCGCCCGACTTGAGGAAGGCGAAATCGATCATCGAGATCGCCGCCAGCCCGCTCGGCGCCAGCACGCAGAACTGCCCGCCCTCGATGTCGGCGAGCCGGTCCTCCAGCTCGCGTGTGGTCGGCGTGCCGTGCAGGCCGTAGGTGTAGACGTCGTCGCGCTCCCAGTTGCGCGCGCGCATCTCGGCGAGGCTGGGGAAGACGACGGTCGAGGCGTGATGGATGGGAGCGACCAGCGACTCGAAGCTGCCCGGCGCGCTATAGCCGGCTTGGGCGAGTCGGGTGTCGGTGGCGAGATCGGGATCGAGGGCGTTGTTGTTGTCGGGCTGGCTCATGTCGCGCGGAGGTGAGGTGCCGGCGGGCGGCGGAGCGCGCAGCTTAGCCAATCGTCCTTCCCGGCTTGCCGGTCATCGCGGGCAGTCGGGGCGGCGGGTGACCTTCGGCCAGAAACCCTGTCCGTGCCCCGGGCGGCATCGCGCCGCCCGGTGGCCGGGGCCGGCGCGCGTGCAGCTCGCACTGCCCACGCGCCCGCCGTGGCGGAAGGACGGCCACGCCGCCCCCACCGCCGGGCGCGTCATCCGCGCCCGGAACCGCGCCTCAGATGCGCTCGAAGATCGCGGCGATGCCCTGCCCGCCGCCGATACACATCGTCACCAGCGCATAGCGTCCGCCGGTGCGGTGCAGTTCATAGATCGCCTTCGTCGTGATGATCGAGCCCGTCGCGCCGATCGGATGGCCGAGCGAGATGCCGGAGCCGTTGGGATTGACCTTGGCCGGATCGAGATCCAGCCCGCGCACCACCGCCAGCGCCTGGGCCGCGAAGGCTTCGTTCGCCTCGATCACGTCCATCTGGTCGGCGCGCAGGCCGGCCTTCTCCAGCACCTTCTTCGACGCCGGCACCGGGCCGATGCCCATGATCGACGGATCGACGCCCGCATGCGAATACGCCACCAGCCGCGCGAGCGGCTTGAGGCCGCGCTTCGCCGCCGCACCGGCTTCGGCCAGCACCACCGCCGAGGCTGCGTCGTTCAGGCTCGACGCATTGCCGGCCGTGACCGTGCCGTCCTTCTTGAACACGGTCTTAAGCTTCTGCATGTCGGCGATCGTGGCATCGGCGCGCACATGCTCGTCGGTGCGGAACTCGACCTCGCCCTTGCGGCCCTTGACCATCACCGACACCAGCTGGTCATTGAAGTAGCCCGCCGCCACGGCCGCCGCCGCGCGCCGGTGCGACTCGACCGCGAGCGCATCCTGGTCCTCGCGCGAGATGCCGCACTGCGCCGCGAGGTTCTCGGCCGTGACGCCCATGTGGTAACGCTCGAAGGGATCGGTCAGCGCGCCGACCATCATGTCCACCATCGCCGCGTCGCCCATGCGCGCGCCCCAGCGCGCCGCCGGCACGCTGTAGGGGCTGCGGCTCATGCTCTCGGCGCCGCCGCCGATCGCGTAATCGCAATCGCCGAGCAGAATCGATTGCGAGGCATTGACGATGGCCTGGAGGCCCGAGCCGCACAGCCGGTTCACGTTGAAGGCCGGCACATCCTTGGGCAGCCCGCCGTTCAGCGCCGCCACGCGCGACAGGTACATGTCGCGCGGCTCGGTATTGATGACATGGCCGAACACCACATGGCCGATCTCCTCCGCCGCGAGGCCCGAGCGCGCGAGCGACTCCTTGACGACGAGGGCGCCCAGCTCGATCGGCGGCACGTCCTTGAGCCCGCCGCCGTACTCCCCGATGGCGGTACGCACGGCGCTGACAACCACGACTTCTCGGCTCATTGATTTCTCCCTGCCCGGCTGGATTGGCTGCGGGCCCCGGACCCGCGATCGCGCGCGTCGGGGCCGGGAGCCCGTACGGCTGCGAATGTGAATCCATGATGTTTGCACCCGCCCGGCGCGCCTGCTGCGGTATTTGCCCGAGGGCAGCAACAGCCCCCCGAAGGAGGGGGGCGGTACTTGCTCGATCGTCAGCACGGCGTAGGCATGGAATGTCAGGCAGTGCGCGCTTTCCGCGCGCTCCTCGCCGTGTGGGACCGCTGCCGGATGCGAGGCCGCAGTGCGCGGCGTCCCGTGGCGCGACGCAGGGTCGCGTCAGTCAACGCATGGGCCGTGCTCAGCGCATGAGCCGCGCGAGCATCCACGCCGCCGGCCGCTCGATTGCCATGCCCACGCGCGCGGGCAGGTCGAGCGGCTTGAGCCCCATGCGCACCACCATCGCGAACGGATAGCGGCTGCGCAGCACGCTGGCGCCGCGCGCCCGCAGCGCATCGAAGCCGGTGTCGCCGGCTCGGCGCGCGAAGCGATGGGCGTGCACATGGCGCAGCGCGCAGGCCGCGTCGTCGTCGCGCACTTCGGTGGCACGGGCGGCAATCACCCGCAGACGCGCCAGCCGCGATCGCCGCTGCGGCTCGGCCACGCGCCTGAAGAAGCCGTGGAAATGCCGGAAATGGCTCACCTCGTCGCGCATGATCCGGCGCGTCAGATCGGCCAGCAGCGGCTCGTCGTGCGCAAGCGCCAGTTCATGAAAGCTGCGGTAGAGCGTCGCGGTGCCGGTCTCGACCACGCAGCGCGCGACCAATTCGAGCTGGGGGTCGGGGTTGAGATCGTCGGGCGTGCAGCGCCGCGTGTAGTCGGCGTGGAAGGTGGCGTAGGCGGCCGGCCAGTCGAAGTCGGGCCAGGCGCGCTGGGTGAATTCGCGCAGCGCCGCGCCGTGCTGCAACTCCTCGTCGCGCCAGTGGGCGTCGAGCCAGTCGCGCACCTCGGGGCGGTCATGGAAATGACCGACGAGATTGCGCGTATAGACGGCGGTCGCGCTCTCGACGAAGGACGCCGCCGCGATCAGCGCGACGAGCAGTTCGTCATGCCCGCCTCCGGGGCGCATCGACGCCCAGTCGAGTTCCTGCCAGTGCCATGGAAGCGGATCGGATGCGGACGTGTCGGCGCGTGCCGGCTCGACGGTCATGCTGGCCTCCCTCTCGGAAGGCGGCGCGGTCCGCAGCCTGCTGCGTCGGATCGGCGCGGGGCGCTCGCCTTCGGGTTTCAACGGAGGTCAAGCTAGCGCGCGGCCGGTCGCGCAAGGCTTTCGCGCCACCGGGTCTTACAAAGCAGGACCCGCGGTAACGCTCGCGTCGCGTCGGCCCCGGCAGGCGCGGGTCAGACAGAGCCCCAGAGGTCGTGCTCGTCGGCGCCCTCGATCTTCACGCGCACGATGTCACCGGCCTTGTAGCGCTTCCACGGCTTGTCGGCCGGCGCGACGTAGACCACGCCGTCGATCTCGGGCGCGTCGGCAAACGAGCGCCCCACCCCGCCGTCCTGGTTCACCTGGTCGATCAGCACCTTGAGCGTGCGGCCGACCTTCTTTTTGAGCCGCCGTTGCGAGATGGCCGCCTGCACTTCCATGAAGCGCGCGAGCCGCTCCTGCTTCACCTCTTCCGGCACCGCGCCCTCGAGCGCATTGGCTGCCGCGCCTTCGACCGGCGAGTAGGCAAAGCAGCCCACGCGATCCAGCTCCGCCTCGCGCAGGAAGTCGAGCAGATGCTCGAACTGGTCGTCGGTCTCGCCCGGGAAGCCGACGATGAAGGTCGAGCGCAGCGTGATGTCCGGCGCGATCGCGCGCCAGGCGCGGATGCGATCGAGATTGCTCTCGCCCGATGCCGGCCGCTTCATGCGCTTGAGCACCTCGGGATGCGAGTGCTGGAGCGGCACGTCGAGGTAAGGCAGCAGCTTGCCCTCGGCCATCAGCGGAATCACCTCGTCAACATGCGGATACGGGTACACGTAATGCAGCCGCACCCAGAGGTCGAGCGTCGCCAGCTCCTGCACCAGCTCGGTCATGCGCGTGCGCACCGGCCGACCATTGACGAAGCCAGAGCGGTACTTGAGGTCCACGCCGTAGGCCGACGTGTCCTGCGAGATGACGAGCAGCTCCTTCACGCCCGAGTTCTTCAGCGCCTCGGCCTCGCGCATCACGTCGCCGATGTCGCGCGAGACGAGGTCGCCGCGCAGGCTCGGGATGATGCAGAAGCTGCACCGGTGATTGCAGCCCTCGCTAATCTTCAGATAGGCGTAATGGCGCGGCGTCAGGCGCACGCCCTGGGGCGGCACGAGATCGGTCAGCGGGTCGTGCGGCTTGGGCAGGTGCTGGTGCACTGCGTTCATCACCTCGGTGGTTGCGTGCGGTCCGGTCACGGCGAGCACCTTCGGATGCACCTTGGGCACGATGTCCTCGCCGCCCGCATCCTTCTTGCCGCCGAGGCAGCCGGTGACGATCACCTTGCCGTTGGCGTCCAGCGCCTCGCCGATCGCGTCGAGCGATTCCTGCACCGCCGCGTCGATGAAGCCGCAGGTGTTGACGATGACGAGGTCGGCGCTCTTGTAGTCAGGTGCGGTGTCGTACCCCTCGGCGCGCAGTTGCGTGAGGATCTGTTCGGAATCGCTCAGCGCCTTCGGGCAGCCGAGCGAGACGAAGCCCACGCGCGGCGCGGCATTGACGGGGCGATCAGCAGGGTTTTCTTGAGCCATGAAACAAAACGCGCCCGCCTTTTTGTGGCGAGCGCGCGGATATGCGGTTGAGCCGGCGGCAATGCATCCGATGAATGCGAGGCCGTGACGACGAAAGCCGCGATTCTAGGCCAGGCCGGCAGTCGTTCCGGGATCAGTCGGTGTCGTCGGGCTTGCCGCCGGGCTGCTGCTGGAAAGGAAAGGCGCTGAACATCGACCGGGCTTGCTGCTGCATCTGATCCTGCATCTGCACGAAAAGGTTTTTCGATTGTTCGATGTAGTTGGTCATCATGCCTTGCATCATCGGCGCCTGGACATTCATGAATTGCGTCCAGACCTCGGGCGCGAATGCCTTGTTGTCGATGAGCGCCTTCGATTGCTCCTGGAGCTTGGCCTGGATTTCGATGAAGGCCTGGATGTTCTTCTCCAGATACGACCCCATCATTCCCTGCATTGCGTGGCCGTAGAAACGGATCACGTTGGCAAGCATTTCGGCCGAAAACATGGGCACCCCGCCCGACTCTTCTTCAAGAATGATCTGAAGAAGAATGCTGCGCGTCAGATCTTCCGCCGACTTGGCGTCGATCACCTGGAAGGTCTCGTGATCGAGCACGAGCTGCTTGACGTCGGCGAGCGTGATGTAGGTGCTGGTTTCGGTGTCGTAAAGGCGCCGGTTCGGATACTTCTTGATGATGCGTACGCCGTTTGCCGCCATGGTGTCCTCGAAAAAGCCGGCATATGAGGCGATATGCCGTGAGCATCAATGCAAAAAGGCGCTCGCCCCTCTTTGGCGAGCGCCCACCGGTGCGAACTATGCCCCGTCAGCCCATGTGCAGGCCACCATTGAGCGAGAAATCCGCTCCGGTGGCGAAGCCGCTCTCGTCCGAAGCAAGCCAGGCGACGATCGAGGCGATTTCCTCGGGCGCCCCCAGGCGCTTGACCGGGATCTGGCTCACGATCTTCTCGAGCACGTCAGGACGGATGGCGCGGACCATCTCGGTGCCGATATACCCCGGCGACACGGTGTTGACGGTCACGCCCTTGTTGGCGACTTCCTGCGCCAGGGCCATCGTGAAGCCGTGCATGCCCGCCTTGGCCGCCGAATAGTTGGTCTGACCAAACTGCCCCTTCTCGCCGTTGATCGACGAGATGTTGATGATCCGGCCCCAACCGCGATCGATCATGTCGCCGATGACCTGCTTGGTCACGTTGAACACGCTGTTCAGGTTGGTGTCGATGACGGCCTTCCAATCGTCGAGCGTCATCTTGCGGAACACGCCGTCACGCGTGATGCCGGCATTGTTGACCAGCACGTCGACCGCGCCATGCTCGGCCTTGACCTTCTCGAACGCGGCAACGGTCGACTCCCAGTCGCTCACGTTGCCGACCGAGGCGTAGAACTCGAAACCGAGCTTGCGCTGCTCGCTGAGCCATTCCTCGGAGTTGCGGCTCGGGCCGCAACCGGCGATGACCTTGAAGCCGGCCTGATGCAGGCGCTGGCACATCGCGGTGCCGATACCACCCATGCCGCCGGTCACGTAAGCGAGTTTCTGAGCCATGTTCATCTCCTGTGATGGATGTTCCTTCGCGCCGGGCGCAGTGGTTGAGGCGCGGTCGCGAGGCGGGGTTGAGGGCAGCGCTGCCGGCACGCGTCAGACGACGCGCACCTTCACGTAGCTGCCCGGGGCGGGTTCAAGAGCGGGGAAACCGGGGGAGCCGGCCTCGGCGGGCGCGGCGACCTTGCCACCGGAGAATTGGTCAAGCCACTTGGACCAGTGCGGCCACCAGCTGCCGGGCACCGACGTGGCGCCGTCGATCCATTCCTGCGGCGTGGCCGGCAACGCAGACTTCCTCGCCTTGCCGCCGAAACCCTCGCCGTCATAGGCCCAATAGTTGCGCTTGTTCTTGGATGCCGGGTTGATCACGCCTGCGATATGGCCGGAGGCACCGAGCACGAAACAGGACTTCGCCTTGTCGGCGTTGGGCAGCACGGCCATCGATTGATAGGCTGACTCCCAGGGGACGATGTGATCTTCGCGGGAGCCGTAGAAGTAGACCGGCAGATCAACCCTGCCCAGATCGAGCGGCGTGCCGCACACCGAGGTTTCGCCCGGGATCTTCAGCTTGTTTTCCAGATAGGTATTGCGCAAATACCAGCAGTACATCGGTCCCGAAAGATTGGTGCTGTCGCTGTTCCAATACAGCAGATCGAAGGCTGCCGGCGTCTCGCCCTTGAGGTAGTTGCCAACCACATACGGCCAGACCAGATCATTCGGGCGCAGGAAGCTAAAGGTCGTGGCCAGCTCGGATGCCGACAGCAGCCCGCCCTTGCCGATGCGCTCCTCGCGCAGCGCGACGATGGCCGGATCGATGAAGACGTCGAGAACGCCGGTATCGGAAAAGTCGAGCAGCGTGGTCAGCAAGGTGAGACTGGCAACCGGATGCTTGCCGCGTGCGGCGAGCACCGCAATGGCCGTCGCGGTGAGGGTGCCACCCACGCAGAAACCCAGAACATTGATCTTCTTTGCATCGGTCAATTCGGCGCCGATTTTTGCCGTCGCCTCGATTGCGGCAATGACGCCACGCTCGATGTAATCATCCCAACTCCAATTGCCACATTCCTGGGTGGGATTGCGCCAGCTGACCATATAGACCGGATGGCCTTGGGACAGCATGTAGCGGACAATCGAATTATCCGGCTGCAAATCGAGAATGTAGAATTTGTTGATGCAGGGCGGCACCATCAGCAAGGGCTGCTTGTCGATTTCGGCGGTCAGCGGCTTGTACTGAATAAGCTCGAACATGTCGGTGCGAAGAACGACCTGCCCTTCGGTTGTCGCAACATTTCGACCGACCTCGAATTTCGATTCGTCCGTCATCGAAATCCGGCCCTTAGAGACATCCTCCAGCAGATTCGCAATTCCTGACCTGAGACTTTCGCCGCGCGTTTCGACCAGCTTGCGTTGCGCCTCCGGATTGGTGACCAGGAAATTGGCCGGCGACATGGCATCGATCCATTGCCCGACGGCAAAGGTGATGCGTCGCTTGACGCGCGGCTCGGCCTCGACCGCCTCGGCCAGCCGCGTGAGCACACGGGCATTGAGCATGTAGACGCGGGACAGGAACTCGAACATTCCGCCGTCCTGCCACTCGGGCGCCTGGAAGCGCCGATCGCCGATCGACTTCACCTTCGCATCGGCTTCGGTCTTCTGCTGCGCGAAGCCCGACTGCATGAGTTCGCCGAGCTCGCGGACGTAATCAGCCTGGATGGTGGCCAGCTTGGTCGGCTCGATCAGCTTTGCCAGCCAGTCCTGGGCGGCCTGACCGCCCGGCTTGCCGGCGGTGCCGAGCATTTGCGTAAATTGCTTCCACGGTGCCGTCATCGACGCAGGGTCGAAATTGAACGGGGTGGACGGGAATGCACCGAATGGCGCAAACGGGACCGTGGGCGCTGCTTCGTTCGAAGCGGGCTGCGGGTTGGCCATGCGATCGTCTCCGTGATGTACTACGCCAAATAGCTGCTGCGCACGATGGCCGGCGGCGTCTGCCGATCAAGCACGATTCCTGAATAAATGTACATCATTGCAATTGCGTGGTTATTCGTAACGCTCCTGATGGGCAGCGCCGTCGCGATCAGTGAGTCGGTAGTCGGTGGCGTTCTGACTTTCCTGTTTTATGGCGCGCTGCCACTCGGGATATTCATGTATATCTTTGGCGGCCCACATCGGCGGCTGTTGCGGGAAAGACGAAATCATGAAGCCGACACTAACGTGAATCGAGATTCGGCAAAGTGAGAAAGGTCAAACGGCGAGCCAAATGAAGCTCGCGATGCGCCCCGTGATGTGATCACGCCGATACGAATAGAAATATGACGGGTCGGCGACAGTGCAAGCACTGTCACAAAACACTTCACCAACGCCTGCCTCGCGCAGTGCGCGCCTTGCCAGGCGAGCCAGATTTCCGAGCCAGCGGCCGGCGGCATTCAGTTCGAATGCGTCGTCCTCGCCGGGCATCACATCCAGGAAACGGGTGCGCACCTCCGGCCCGATCTCGAATGCGGTCGCGCCGATATGCGGGCCAACCCAAGCCACCAGATCGAGTTCCGCGCCGCCGGCCTTGGCGCTGTCACCGGCTCGGCGATGACCGTCCCGCATCGCGGAGACGGTTGCCTGCAGCACACCATCCGCGAGGCCGCGCCAGCCGGCATGCGCGGCACCGACCATGCGCCCGGCGCGATCCGCGAGCAGCACCGGCAGGCAGTCGGCGGTCATGATCGTGCAGGCGATACCCGGCTCGCGTGTCCAGGCGGCATCGGCGACAGGTGGTGTGAGCGGCAGATCAGGGCCGAGTTCGACGACCGCGGTGCCATGCACCTGCTCGAGCCAGACCGGTCGTGCGCCACCGAGCGGTCCGTCGACCACACGCCGACGATTGATGGCGACCGCCTCCGGCCGGTCGCCCACATGACTGCCCAGGTTGAGCCCGCCCTGGCCGCCCGAGGCCCCATACGGACCGACGCTCACGCCGCCTACACGCGTAGTGCAGCAGGCCTGCACCACGGGAGCTACCCGCCAGTCGGGACGGATCACGCGAGGACCGGAAGAGGGAAATGTCATGAGTGAGGCAAGAGAAGCGGATCAGTCCTGATCTGCCAGCGCCAGCCCATCAGCCAGTCCGAGCCGCTCGCACAAGGCGACGAAGTCGGGCGGCGGTTCGGCCGCGAAGGCAGGACGCTCGCCGCTGGCGGGATGATCAAAAGCCAGCCGCCAGGCATGCAGCGCCTGACGCGAGAGCAATTCACGATCCAGCCTGGTCCGGCGCAGGTTGCCGTACACCGGATCGCCCACGAGAGCGAAGCCGAGATGTGCCGCATGCACGCGGATCTGATGAGTGCGTCCGGTATCGAGCCGGCATTCGACGAGGCTGAGCGGCCCGCCGGCGGCATCGAACTCGGCGGTCGCCAGCCTGCGCAGATGCGTGATCGCGGGCTTGCCGTGCGGCACGACCGCCATGCGGGTGCGCTCGCGCTGATCGCGGCCGATCGGCGCATCGACGGTTCGCGCGTCGGCCGGGCGCCCCCAGCACACGGCCAGGTAGCGTCGAGACACGCTGCGCGCCTGGAGCTGGCGCACGAGATCGGTCTGCGCCTCCAGCGTGCGCGCCACCACCATGAGTCCCGACGTGTCCTTGTCGAGCCGGTGCACGATGCCGGCGCGCGGCAGCGTGGCGAGTTCGGGATAGCGGTGCAGCAGACCGTTCAGCAGCGTGCCCGACCAGTTGCCGGCGGCCGGATGGACGACCAGCCCGGCCGGCTTGTCGATGACGATGACCTGCGCATCCTCATGCACGACCGGAAAGTCGAGCGGCTCGGGCCGGTAGGCGAGCGACTCGGGATCGGGCGTCGGCACCAGGACGATGCGCTCGCCGCCGCGCAGCTTGGTGCGCGCCGTGGCCGGCCGGCCATCTAGAGAAAGGCGCCCCTCGTCGATCCAGCCCTGGATGCGGGCACGCGAATGCTGGCTGAAGAGTCGCGCGACGACGCGATCGATGCGCTCGCCGACGGCGTCCGCAGGAACGTCGGCGGTCAGTTCGGCGACGGCATGCGGCCCCGAAGGCCAGGCCAGTTCGTCATCATGTTCGGCATCGTCGCTGCCCGGGATTGCGGCGCTGGCCGTGCCGGAATTGCTCACCATCGGTCCTCTATACTCGACGCTTTTGTTTGAACGGGTAGTACTCGAATGGCGGACCGGATCACTCGGAGCGGCGACAGCCGCGCTGGCAAGGCGCAGCGGGCAGGCTGGAGGCGCAACGCGGCTCGGGCAGCAATCATGGCTGCATTGGTCGCGGGGCTCGGTGCCTGCGGCAGCGCCCCCAAGAAGAACCCGACCGCCGAGGAATTGTATTCCGAGGCCAAGGAAGACCTCGACGGCGGCGCCTGGGACGCAGCCGGCAAGAAATACGACCAGATCCAGTCGCGCTTCCCCTTCGGCCGCATCGCCCAGCAGGCGATGATCGAGCAGGCCTATGCGCAGTGGAAGGCGGGCGACACGGCGCAGTCGCTGGCCACCATCGACCGCTTCCTGCGCCAGTACCCGAACCATCCCAACGTCGACTACCTGTACTACCTGCGCGGGCTGGTCAACTTCAACGACGGCAGCGGCATCCTCGGCGCCATCTCACGCCAGGATCCGACCGAGCGCGACACCAAGGCACTGCACGACTCCTTCGACGCCTTCCGCGAACTGGTCGAGCGCTATCCCGATTCGCGCTACGCCGACGACGCTCGCGGGCGCATGCGCTGGCTCGTCAACGCGATGGCCGCCTACGAGCTGCACGTCGCGCGCTACTACTACCGGCGCGGTGCCTACGTGGCAGCGCTCAGCCGCGCGCAGACGGCCATCACCGACTTCCAGACCACGCAGTCGAACGAAGAGGCGCTGTACATCATGTACGCCGCCTACGACCGCCTCGGCATGGACCGCCAGCGCGACGACACCCAGCGCGTCCTGGCGCAGAACTACCCCGACAGCCGCTTCATGAAGGAAGGCCTCGGCCAGCCCGACAAGAAGTGGTGGCAGTTCTGGTGATGCCGGCGGGGCGACACGCTCAGTCCTGAGCGGCGTCCCTCGGCTGCGCCATGTCGCCGGTCGACGACAGGCATTCGCGCAGGAAGGCGATCGCCTCCTTCTCGACGCGGGTGCGGCCGAACGGCGGCAGGCTCTGCCAGATGCGACGACCGTAGGGCTTATCGACCAGCCGTGGGTCGCAGATCATCAGCACGCCGCGATCGGTCTCGCTGCGGATCAGCCGGCCGGCCCCCTGCTTGAGTGTGATGACCGCCTCGGGCAACTGCCATTGCGCGAAGGCATTGCCGCCATCGGCCGTGAGCTTGGCAAGCCGCGCCGCCAGCACCGGATCATCGGGCGGCGCGAACGGTAGCTTGTCGATGATGACGAGCGACAGCGCATCCCCGCGCACGTCGATGCCTTCCCAGAAGCTCTGGCTGCCGATCAGCAGCGCGCGCTCCGACTTGCGGAAGGTTTCGAGCAGCTCGCCTCGTGACAGATCACCCTGGCGCAGCAGCCGGATGCGTGCCGCCTCCAGACGGATGCGCAGCAGCTCGGCCGCCTTGTCCACCGCGCGCAGCGTCGTGCACAGCAAAAAGGCCCGACCGCCCGCCGCCTCGATCAACGGCCAGGCCGCCTCCACCACGCGCTCGATGAAAAGCGGGTGCTGGGGCTCGGGCATGCCGGCTGGCGCGTACAGCAAACCCTGGTTCGGATAGTCGAAAGGGCTCGGCCAGGATTCGGCGCGCGCATCATCCAGCCCCATGCGGCGCGTGAAATGGCTGAAGTCGCGCTTGACCGCCAGCGTCGCGCTCGTGAACACCCAGGCGCGCTGCGAACCCTCGCGCTCGCGCCGGAAGATGCGCGCGACCGACAGCGGCGAGCGATGCAGCTGGATGCTGGTCGAGAACACATCGATCCAGCAGACCCAGTTGCTGCGCTGGCCGTCGGCGTCTTCTTGATCGGGATCGGCCTGCGGTTCCGGCAGCGGGTTCTCGCCGCCTTCGAGCGGCAGCGCGGCTGTCGGCGGCTCGGTGGAAGCGCCCTCCTCCGGCTCTGGCTCCATCGGCAGACCGGCCTCGCGGCGCCACAACTTCAGGCGCATCGCCTGCTCGTGGGCACGACGGGCAAGCGCGGCCAGCTCCTCGCTGCGCACGCCCTGGTCGTCAAGCACGTCGCACAGGTCGCGCAGGCGCCGGCTCAGCTCGTCGAGCGCCGGCCAGAAGCCCGAGTCGAGCGCGACCTGGCTCGCCGCGAGCTTGAAGGCAGTGCGCGTCTGGCCGCCGGGACTCGGCAGGCTCAGGCGCAGGTCGCGCACCGCCTTTTCGAGCGGCGCGACCAGCTCGGGCCAGCGCGCCGCGTCGCGCGCGGCGGCCAGCCCTTCCACCACCGTGTCGCGGCACAGCTCAAGTAGCTGCGAACTGCCGAGCGTCTCGCCGAAGAACAGCGTGGCGGTGTCGGGCAGCTGGTGCGCCTCGTCGAAGATGATGGTGTTGGCCGCCGGCAGCAGCTCGTTGATGCCTTCGTCGCGCAGCATCAGGTCGGCGAAGAACAGGTGATGGTTCACGACGATCACGTCGGCCTGTTGGGCCTCGCGCCGCGCCTTCATCACGAAGCAGTCCTTGTAGTCGGCGCATTCGGTGCCGACGCAGTTGTCGCGCGTGGACGTCACCTGGGTCCACACCGGCGAACCCTCGGGCACCGAGGCCAGCTCGGCCTTGTCGCCGGTGAGCGTGGTGAGCATGAAGGCGCGGATGCGCCTCAGCTGGGCCGACTCCTCGCGCGACCCGAGCCGCCCCGATTCGAAGGCTCGTTTGGCGTGGTGATGGCAGAGGTAGTTGGCGCGTCCCTTGAGCAGCGCCACCGACACAGGAACGTTCAGCGCCTTGCGCACCGCCGGCAGATCGCGGTGGTAAAGCTGGTCCTGGAGCGTCTTGGTGCCGGTCGAGACGATCACCTTGCCGCCCCAGAGCAGCGCTGGCGCGAGATAGGCGTAGGTCTTGCCTGTGCCCGTACCGGCCTCGGCCACGATGGCCGATCGCTGGTCGATTGCCTCGGCGACCGCCTTCGCAAGCTCGATTTGCGCCGAGCGCGGCCGATAACCACCTGCGGCCTGCGCCACCGGCCCGTCGATGGCGAACAGGCGCTCGACATCGGCATCACGGGCACCGCTCGGCTTGACCGCAATGGCCGGCGAATCGGGCTGGCTGGATTCCTGTTCGGTGGGCAAGGATTGCTTCTTGGTCTCGCCGCGCAATATCACTCACGGGGGAGACGATCGTTTGAAAACAAACCAGATCACGCTGCAATCAGCGTGAAGCGAAGTGCGCGAATTCACGCGCACCCGGTCGTCACTATGCTGGAATGTCCGGCGTCAGCTGGATCTGCAACCAAGTGATCTGGTCCTTGATTTGCAGTTTTCTCTTCTTCAGGCGGCGGATTTGAAGTTCATCCTGGACCGGTGTTGCACAAAGTCGTGTGATCACATCATCGAGATCGCGGTGTTCGATTTGCAATTCGATGATTTGCTTCGCGATTGCATCCAGATCTTTAGCCAAGACCGGCCTCCGGTTCGTTTTGCTTGACCGCCAGGCTGGAAACGAAGTTCCAAACATGGCGAATCCACATTTTCATTCCCAGCCTGCGCACATGACGGGCGAAGACGGCGTGATTCCCTTCATGAGCCGTGGCGCGATGCCAACGAAGTTGCCATCCCCCCTCGCCACGAAGCGCTTCCGGCTGTCTGCCTGCATTGGCCAGCATATCGGCGACCGCAAGGAGCAGCAGGATCGCGCCGGCGTTTTCACCAGCAAGCGTGCCACCGGTTGCGCCCTCGCCGTCGTCGCCGATGGCATGGGCGGCCGGACGGGCGGCGCGCTCGCGGCCGAGCAGGTGCTGACAACTTCCCGCGCCCTATTCGACGACTTCAATCCTCAGCACCAGTCGGTCACGGATTTGCTGTCCGAAATTATCCGTGAAGCGCACACAGTCATTCAACTCACCGCCGCCACCGCCGAAAAGGAGCCGCACAGCACATTCGCGGCAATGGTGATTCAGCCCGACGTGGCGAGCTGGGCGCATGTAGGCGATTCGCGGCTTTACTACTTCAAGGGCTCGCGGCTCGAATTCCGCACCACCGATCATTCCTATGTCGAGCATCTCGTGAAGCTCGGCAAGCTCGATCGCGAAGGCGCGGCGCGCCACAAGATGGGCCATGTGCTGACCAGCGCGCTCGGTACCGAAAAGCCACCCGTGGTCGATTTCGGCGAAACCCGCGACATCGCGCCGGGTGACTCGTTCCTGCTGTGCACCGACGGACTCTGGCATTACTTCACCGACGATGAACTCGCCCGCATGGTGACGAGCGGTCCGGCGCGCGACGTGTCCGAGTCGCTGGTCGAGCATGCGCGCTACCGGGCGCGCGGCAAGGGCGACAATTGCACCTTCGCGCTGCTGAAGCTGCTCGAACCAGAATCTGGCAGTTGAGCGCGCCTCACTGCGCGCCGTCGGCGGCCTCGCCATGACGTTCGGCCCGGCGACGTGCCATCTCTTCCTGTCTGGCCTTGGCCTCGGCCTGCTTCCTTTCCCAGGCGCGACGGGCGTCGGCTTCACGGCGCGCGGTTTCGGCGAGGGCACGTTCGCGGGTGGTGGCCTGGTCGGCGCGGCGGGCTTCGTCCCTCTCGGCATTGCGGGCGCGCTCGGGCGCGGCGGCATCGAAGCGTGCGCGCTCGGCCTCGGCAGCCGACTGGCGCCGCGCCTGTTCGGCTTCGTTGCGGGCGCGGTCGGCCGCGGCTTCGGCCTCGCGCGCGGCGGCGTCGGCCGCGTTGCGGTCGCGCGCTTCCTGGCGGCTTCGGTCGGCGGCCTCGCGCTCGGAGCGGGCGGCCGCGATCTCGACCTCGCGCAGATCGGCATAGGCGGCGCGCGAACGCAGGCGCACGTCATCGAGACAGTCCGACACGAAGAAGCGCCTGCGACAGGCCGATTCGGCGTCGTACACGGCCCAGGCCACGCTGCGCCGGGCCTGCTCGACGGCGGCGCGTGCGGCGGGAATGCGGCCCTCGTCGATGCTGCCGCCAGGCGGGAAATCGCGCGTCACGGCGCTCGCCGGCAGGCGGATCGGGTCGTCTTCCGATGCGGCACGCAAGGGGGAAATGACCGCGAAAAGTGCCAAAAACAGCATGGCACAATGCGCGCCCTTCGCCGGGGGCCGGCGTGAACGGAGATTTGGATGTCGCAGCAACAAGATCGCAGACCGGAACAGACCGAGGCGCGGATTATCGCCCAGCTCGCCGTGGAGCTTGGCGCCCGACCCGAACAGGCCCGGGCGGCGATCGCCCTGCTCGACGAAGGCGCGACCGTCCCCTTCATCGCGCGCTACCGCAAGGAAGTGACCGGCGGCCTTGACGACACCCAGCTGCGCCTGCTGGCCGAGCGCCTCGTCTATCTGCGCGAACTCGAAGACCGCCGCGCCGCCGTGCTCGCTAGCATCGCCGAGCAGGGCAAGCTGACACCTGAGCTTGAGGCAGCCATCAAGGCCGCCGACACCAAGCAGACGCTCGAAGACCTCTACCTGCCCTACAAGCCCAAGCGCCGCACCCGCGCCCAGATCGCGCGCGAGAACGGCCTGGAGCCGCTCGCGCGCAAGCTGTTCGCCGATCCGTCGCTCGACCCGCAGGCCGAGGCCGCCGCCTTCGTGACCGAAGCCGTCGCCGACGCCAAGGCCGCGCTCGACGGCGCGCGCGACATCCTGTCGGAAGAGTTCGCCGAGAACGCCGACGTGCTCGCCCGCCTGCGCGAAAAGCTGCGCACCGAAGGCGTCGTGCGCTCGACCGTGGTCGAGGCCAAGCGCGCCGAGGATGCGACCGCCGCCGACAAGTTCCGCGACTACTTCGACTATTCCGAGACCTGGCGCACCGTGCCCTCGCACCGCGCGCTGGCGATCTTCCGCGGGCGGCAGGCCGGCATCCTCGGCATCGCGCTCACGCTCGACGACGAGGCCGAGGCGCTGGTCGCGGCCAAGCAGCCACACCCGTGCGAATCGATCGTCGCGGCGGTGGTCGGCGTGAAGCGCCCGGCCACGCCGCGCCCCGGCGACGTGTGGCTCGCGAGCGTCGTGCGCTGGAGCTGGCGCGTGAAGCTGCAACCCGGCCTCGAAACCGAGCTGCTCGGCGAGCTGCGCGAGAAGGCCGATGCGGAAGCGATCCGCGTGTTTGGCCAGAACCTGAAGGATCTGTTGCTCGCCGCGCCGGCCGGCATGCGCGCGACGCTCGGCCTCGACCCCGGCCTGCGCACCGGCGTGAAGGTGGCCGTGGTGGACGCGACTGGCAAGCTGCTCGCGACCGACACCATCTATCCGCACGAGCCGCGCCGCGACTGGGACCGCTCGTTGCTGTCGCTCGGCGCGATTGCCAAGCGCTTCAACGTCGAGCTGATCGCGATCGGCAACGGCACGGCGTCGCGCGAGACCGTGAAGCTGGCCGACGAACTCATCAGCAAGATGCCCGAGCTGCGCATGACGCGCGTGGTCGTGAGCGAGGCCGGCGCGTCGGTGTATTCGGCGTCGGAAGTCGCGGCGAAGGAGTTTCCGGAGCTCGACGTGAGCCTGCGCGGCGCGGTGTCGATCGCGCGCCGGCTGCAAGACCCGCTCGCCGAGCTCGTGAAGATCGAGCCGAAGGCGATCGGCGTCGGCCAGTACCAGCATGACGTCAACCAGCGCCAGCTCGGCGAGAAGCTCGACGCGGTGGTGGAGGACTGCGTGAACGCGGTCGGCGTGGATGTGAACACCGCGAGCGCGCCGCTGCTGGCCTATGTGTCGGGCCTCGACCAGGGCATCGCGCGCAACATCGTTGCCCACCGCGAGCAGCACGGGCCGTTCCGCACGCGCGAGGCGCTCAAGGCGGTCGCGCGGCTCGGCGACAAGGCTTTCGAGCAGGCGGCGGGCTTTCTGCGCATCAACGGCGGCGACGAGCCGCTCGACGCCTCGGCGGTGCATCCGGAGGCTTATCCGGTGGTGCAGCGCATCCTTGAGCGCATCAGGAAGGGTATCCGCGACGTGATGGGCCAGGGCTCGTCGCTGTCGGGCGTGCGGCCCGACCAGTTCGTGGACGAGCGCTTCGGTCTGCCGACGGTGAAGGACATCTTCGCCGAGCTGGAAAAGCCCGGCCGCGATCCGCGCGGCTCGTTCAAGGTGGCCGAGTTCCGCGAGGGCGTCGAAGACCTCAAGGATCTGCAACCGGGCATGGTGCTGGAGGGCACGGTGACCAACGTGGCGGCCTTCGGCGCCTTCGTCGACATCGGCGTGCACCAGGACGGGCTGGTGCACATCTCGGCCATGTCGAGCAAGTTCATCAAGGACCCGCGCGAGGTCGTGAAGGCCGGCGACATCGTCCGCGTGAAGGTCATGGAGGTGGACATCCCGCGCAAGCGCATCGGGTTGAGCATGCGGCTCGATGACGAGGTGGGCGCGTCGGGCAAGGCGGCCGGCGGCGGGCGCGAGGAGCGCGGTTCGCGCGGCGGCCGCGATAGTGGCAACGGCGGACGGCGTGACGGCGGCGGTGGCGGCTATCGCGGCGGACGCGATGACGCCACGGCGGGTGGCGGCGCGATGGCCGCGGCCTTCGCCAAGCTCAAGCGCTGATCGCTCCGCGGCGCGGGAGGCACACGGCTCGCCGCGCGTCGTCAGGGAGCCGGACACACCGGCCGACAGCTCCGGCGCGCGGCCATCGGGTCGGCGCCGGACCGGCAACTCTCAGATGCCGGCGCGCGCCAGTCCCCAGGCCGGCGGTGCCGAATCGTCGCTCGCGGCCGGCACCGCGCCCTGCTCCAGCACGAAGCCGCGCACGGCGGCGATCTGCATCGCGTCCACCAGCGCCGGGGCATGACCGACGCCCGGGAATTCCACCATCCGCGTGCCCGGCCGGCGCCGCTGCATCTCGCGCGCGACCGTTTCCGGGAGGATGTCCGACTCGGCGCCGCGCAGCACCAGGACCGGACAGCGCACCTGCTCCCACAGATGCCACAGGTCCACGCCTTCCCACCAGCGCAGGCCGGTGCGGCCGATCAGCCCACCGCCCAGCGCCAGCCCGCGCGCGATGGCCGGGTCGTAGCGCAGCGCGCGGCCGCCTTTGCCGTCGTCCTCGGCGCTGGTGGCGGCGAGCGCGGCCCATTGCTCGTCGGTCAGCGGGCCGAAATCCCGGCAGACATCGCGCAGATGCGCCTCGACATCGTCCTGGCTGTCGAAGCGCGTGTGCCGCCCCACATAGCTCGACAGCCGCGCGATGCCGCCCCACGGCACCATCGGCCCCACATCGTTGAGCACCAGCGCGTCGATCGGCGAATTGGCGCGCGCCGCCAGCATCAGCCCGACCAGCCCGCCCATCGACGTGCCGAGCCACACCAGCGGCAGACGCGCCGCCGCCTCGACGCGGGAGAGGTCGTCGCCATGCCGGCCCGCGACCTCGCCTGGCCAGCCGGCGCCACCGCCCCGCACCGCCGCGCCGGCGGTGGCCGTGGCGCGCTGCCCCGGCATCGTGTCGTCGAAGTTCACCTCGGTGATCGGCAGCCGCACCCCGAGCAGGCGCTGCCACCACGACAGCCTCGGCGGCGCGCGGCGCGACCGGACCTGGGCGACGCCATCCCGCCCCGGACCGGCCACGAGCCGGCGGGCCAGCGCGAGATCGTCCGCGTGCGCCTGCTCGCAGACCGACAACACGCTCATGGCGTCGAGTTCGTACTGACTGAATCCGTAGTCGGTGGGCGCCGCGAGCCGGTCGCTGTCGCCCCGGCCGGAAAAGTCGAAGGTCACGACCTCGACCGAGTCGTGCAGTCCGCGCGCGAGCGGATCGAAGTCGTGACGATTGCGGGTGAGGCCGTGAGCGCAGATGAGCCGGGCGCGCGGCTGACGCGCCCGCCAGCGGCTCGCGGCAAGGCGATGGAAACCATGCGCCGTCATCGACAGCGCGGCCAGCGGTTCGGGCGACGGGTTTTCGTTCATGGGCGATCCGGAGGAGGAGATCGAGCGGCGATCCGGTGCCTGCCGGACCACCTGCGCGGGGACGGCGGCCACGCCCGGCCCTGGGGGGCCGGCGCGGATCGCCGGGTTCGAAGGGATTGTCGCGGTGCAGCATGGCGCTTGACGTATCAAGCCATGACGCTCAGGCACGCGGTGCGCTTTGGCCGCGGGGCTGCCCTCAAGCAAACTCGGCGCCTCCGGCCGGCACGCCCGCGCGCGCCGCGCCGACATCCCTTCTCCCGCGAGCCAGCCATGAACGACGACTTCCTGCGCGCCCTGCCCAAGGCCGAACTGCATCTGCACATCGAGGGTTCGCTCGAACCCGAGCTGGTGTTCCGCCTGGCTCAGAAACATGGCGTCACGCTCAAGTACCCGAGCGTCGAGGCCCTGCGCGCCGCCTACGACTTCAGCGACCTCCAGTCCTTCCTCGACATCTACTACGCGGGCGCCGACGTGCTGCGCGACGAGCAGGATTTCTTCGACATGACCTGGGCCTATCTCGAACGCGCCCAGGCCGACGGCGTCGTGCACACCGAGATCTTCTTCGACCCGCAGACGCATACCGCGCGCGGCCTCGGCTTCGAGGTGTTCATGCCCGGAATGAAGCGCGCGCTCGACGCCGCCCGCGAGCAGTTCGGCATGACCTCGCGCATGGTCATGTGCTTCCTGCGCCATCTGAGCGAGGAAGACGCCTTCGCCACGCTGGACGCCAGCGCGCCGTACCGCGACTGGATCACCGCCGTCGGCCTCGATTCGAGCGAGGTCGGCCATCCGCCGGGCAAGTTCGAGCGCGTGTTCGCGAAGGCGCGCGAGCTGGGCTTGCTGACGGTGGCGCACGCCGGCGAGGAAGGCCCGCCGTCCTACGTGTGGGAAGCGCTCGACCTGCTCAAGGTGAGCCGCATCGACCACGGCGTGCGCAGCGAGGAAGACCCGGCGCTGATGGACCGCCTCATCGCCGAGCGCATGCCGCTCACGGTCTGCCCGCTGTCGAACGTGAAGCTCTGCGTGTACGACACCATGGCCGAGCACAACCTCAAGCGCATGCTCGACCGGGGCGTGATGGTCACCATCAACTCCGACGACCCGGCCTACTTCGGCGGCTATGTGCTCGAAAACTTCCGCCAGACCCAGGCCGCGCTGGCCTTGAGCGATGCCGAGATGGCCCGCCTCGCGCGCAATTCCATCGACGCCTCCTTCCTGCCCGACGAGGAGAAGGCGGTGCACAGCGCCCGCATCGATGTGCTGCTGGCCGAGGCCACCTGACCGACGCCCCCGAAATCCCACCGACAGCAAAGCCGGCCGAACGCCGGCTTTTTTCATGCTGCGCAACGATAGGGTCGCCTGTCGGGATGAAACGCTCCGGCACCGCCAGCAAATCCCGGCTATTCCGCCCAACGGGACAGGAAGCGCTCCCTAGCATCGGAGCCGCTTAGTAACAAGACGCTTACGCGCTGTTGCATCTGGCGCGTGACCAGACCCGGACCTCCCCGGGGTAACCGTGGCGACGCAGACCACGGCAGCGCGCCCGCATTCCTGCTCCCGTGCGCCCGCCCCTTTCCGACGATCGGCTGCACGGTGTTCCAACGCCGGAGGTTTTCCTTGCAGCTCTCCCGTCCCTTCGCCCTGCGCCTCGGCGCCGTCGCCGTGCTCGCGGCCTGCCTGTCGGCCTGCGCGCCGCTCCAGCCCGAGCGCATCAGCCTCAAGGCGCTTGCCCAGACCACCGAGGAGGACCGCGCCGCCGTGCGCGCCGAGGTGCCGCCGCTCGGCGAGCGGCTCACGCTCGATGAAGCCATCGCCCGCGCGCTCAAGTTCAACGTCGACCGCCGCGCGCGGCAGATGGAAGAAACCTTCGAGCTGCGCCAGTTCGAGCTCGTGGGCTACGACCAGCTGCCCAAGCTGCTTGCCTCGGCCGGCTACACCGCGCGCGATTCCGACCGGCTCGTGCGCAGTGTCGATTCGGTGACAGGCACGCCGCTGTCGTACAGCAATCCGGCGCTGTCGCAATCGCGCGCCCACATGGTCAACTCGCTCACGCTGAGCTGGAGCCTGCTCGACTACGGCCTCGCCCGCTACAACGCCGAACAGGCCGGCGACCGCCTGCTGGCCGCCACGGAGCGCCGCCGCAAGGCCACCCACCTGCTGGTGCAGGACGTGCGCATCGCCTACTTCCGCGCCGCCAGCGCCCAGCTGCTGCGCGACAAGGTCGCCGCCGCCCTCAGACTCGCCGACGAGGCGCTGGCCGATTCGCGCAAGGCCGAGGGCGAGAACCTGCGCGCCCCGCTCGACGGCCTGCGCTACCAGCGCCAGCTCACCGAGAACATGCGCCTGCTCGAAGCCATCCAGCAGGAACTCTCGACCGCGCGCTTCGAGCTGGCCCAGCTCATGAACGCGCCGATCACGGCCGAGACCACGCTTGCCGCCGACGAGCTGCCGGCCGGCGCCGACCCGCTGGCCACGCCGGCCGAGGCGATGGAAGACACCGCCCTCGCCCAGAACCCCGACCTGCGCGAACAGATGTACCAGCGCCGCATCGCCGCGATCGAGGCACGCAAGGTGGTGGCCCGCGCCTATCCCAACCTGAGCTTCTCGCTCGGCACCACGCACGACTCCGACCGCTACCTCGTCAACCCGACCTGGACCGAGGTGGGCGCGCAGTTCGGCACCAACCTGTTCAACCTGCTGAGCCTGCCGGCGCAGAAGCGCGGCGCCGCCGCCGCCATCCAGCTCGCCGACGAACGCCGGCTGGCCGCGCATGTGGCGGTGATCGCCCAGGTGCACATCGCCCGCGAGCAGCTGGCCGGCACGCGCCGCCAGTTCGAGCGCGCCGAATCGCTGTGGCAGCTCGACCAGCGCATCCTCGAACAGACCCGCCTGCGCGAGGAAGCCCGCGCCGGCAGCAAGCTCGACCGCGTGGCCGCCGAGACGACGGCGATCGTCAGCCAGCTGCGGCGCTTCCAGGCGCTGGCGCAATGGCATGCGGCGATCAGCCGGCTGCAATCGACGCTGGGCGTGGACGCGATGCCCGACAGCGCCGACGACCTGAGCCTCGACGCCCTGCGCGCCGAAGTGCGCAGCCGCCTGCTCGGCGTCTGAAGGGGATGGCGATGAAGTCCAGCCTCCCGCGCACCGCCGCCGCCCTGGCGCTGGCCGGCGCCTGCCTCGCGGCCGGCGCCCAGCAGGCCACGCCGACGGCGAGCCAGCCGGCGCCCCGGCCAGCCGTCACGCAGAACGCCAGCGCGCCGAACGCCGTCGCCCAGCCCGGCCCGCAGGCCGCGCAGCCGATGCGCACCGCGCTCGCCACGACCGCGCCCGTCGGCGCCCCGGCCGCGCCCGCCGCCACCGCCGCCACCGCCGCCACCGCCGCCACCGCCGCCGACGCGCTCGAACTGCGCGCCCAGCTCGCGCCGCGCCGCTACACCACGCTCGCCGCCGAGATCGGCGCGCGCATCCAGAGCCTGCCCGTCACCGAAGGCTCGGCCATCCGCGCCGGCCAGATGCTGGTGAGCTTCGATTGCAGCCTCCAGCGCGCCCAGCTCGACCGCGCCCAGGCCGCGCTCGACGCCGCCGAGAAGCAGCTCGCCACCCAGCGCCGGCTGGCCGAACTCAACGCCACCGGCCGCCAGGAAATCGACCAGGCCGAGGGCGAGGCCGGCAAGACCCGCGCCGAGATGAACCAGATCCGCGTCCAGCTCGGCAAGTGCGCCATCGCCGCGCCCTTCGCCGGCCGCGTGGCCGAGCAGAAGGTGCGCGAGCAGCAGTACGTGCAGCCGGGTCAGGCGCTGCTCGAAGTCATCGACGACAGCGTGCTGGAGCTGGAATTCATCATGCCGTCGCGCTGGCTGGCCGAGGTGCGCGTCGGCAGTCCGGTGCGCATCACCGTGGACGAGACCGGCCGCGACTATCCCGCGAAGGTGCTGCGCCTCGGTGCGCGCGTCGATCCGGTGAGCCAGTCGATCAAGGTCGTCGCCGCCATCGACGGCCGGCCCGCCGAACTCGTGGCCGGCATGAGCGGCCGGGTGCTGGTCCAGCGCCGCGCGCCCTGAGCGCCGCCCTTCCCCCTTCCACAAAGCAACAACGCGCCGGCCGCCGGCCGGTGCAACGGAATCCGCGATGCATCGTCCCCTGCGCCCCCTCCTCGTCCGCCGCAACACGCCGGGCATCCAGCCGCTCGAGCCGCGCCTGATGTTCGATGCCGCCGCAGCTGCCGACGCCGCCGCCCGCAGCGCCGCCGCCGATGCGGCGCTGGCCGATGCGGCGCGCGCCTCGGAATCGGCGGCAGTCGCCGCCTCGGCCGGCCTCGCGCGCGATGCCTCGGGCACGACCGCCGCCGGTGCCACCGAAAGCCTGGCCGCGACGCAGCAGATGACGCAGGCGACCGACCCGGCAGCCGCGTCGGGCACGCCGGCTGCCACCACCGCGGGCGCCGCACCCACTGCCGACGACAGCAACCACGCCGCCACGCCCCGCGACACCAACTACGGCCTTGTCCGCGAGACCGCCGGCAGCCACGAAGTCGTGTTCATCGACGGCGGCCTGCAGGACCCCGGCAAGCTCGCCGCCGCCGTGCGCGCGGGTGTGGACGTGGTCGTGCTCGACCCCACGCGCGACGGCCTCGCGCAGATCGGCGACTACCTCGCCGGCCATCACGGCATCGAAGCCATCCACGTCGTGTCGCACGGCGATGCGGGCAGCATCACCCTCGGCAGCACGCTGCTGACCGGCGCCACGCTCGACCAGCACGCGGCCGAACTCGCCGGCTGGCAGGCCAGCCTCGCGCCCGGCGCCGACCTGCTGCTCTACGGCTGCGACGTGGCCGCCGACGCCGCCGGCCTCGCCTTCATCGACCGGCTCGGCGCGCTCACCGGCACCGACGTCGCCGCCTCCACCGACACCACCGGCACCGCCTCCGCCGGCGGCGACTGGCAGCTCGAAGCCAGCGACGGCCACATCGACGCCGCCGCGATGGACCTTTCGACCGCCGGCTGGGACGGTCGGCTCACCGCGCCCACGCTGTACCTCAACCACGGCTACCAGCTCTATTTCACCGGCAGCACCAGCGGTTTCGCGGCCAGCAGCACCAACCCCGACATCGACCCGGCCGGCAGCAATGCCGCCGTCAACGGCAGCTATTTCTCGACCAGCTCGATCGCCTTCACCGCCTCGGCAGCCAGCACCGACGCCAACGGCAACTTCCAGCTCCAGGGCAACGACGTCACCGGCAGCATCACCTTCACCGGCAGCTTCCGCGACAACGCGGGCGTGCTGCACAGCAACGTGACGGTCACGCTCGCGGGCGCCATCTCCAAGCACATCAAGGGCCGCGACGGCGACCAGAGCGATTCCGATGCGCTCTACTTCTGGACCGCCGGCAACGGCACCGCCGCCTACAACGGCATCGGCTTCCTGCTGATCGTGCCGGGCAACGAGGGCTACTTCGCCAACACCGAAACCCGCGTGTCGATGCCGGCCGACAACCGCTTCGTCGACGGCATGAACGTGGTGCTCGCGGCCCAGCGCGCGGCCAGCGCCAGCATCTCGCTCGGCGCCGACACCGGCTCGGTCTATCAGGGCGCGACGCTCGCGCCCGCGACCGGCGTGCTCGCCAACGACACGGCGACGCTCGCCCTGACCGTCACCGACGTGAGCGCCGGAACCGGCTCGCCGCTCGGCAACGTGGGCCAGTCGATCGCGGGCAGCTACGGCCATCTCACGCTCAACAGCAACGGCACGTACAGCTATGTGGCCGACAACGCCGGGAGCCTTGCGGCCGGCACCTCGGTGAACGACGTGTTCACCTACGCCGTGTCCGACGGCCAGGGCGGCACCGGACACACGACGCTCACCATCACCGTGCGCGGCCAGGGCCCGGCGGCCGTGGCCGACACCGGCGCCGCGACCGAGGACGGCTCGACCACCGGCAACGTCAAGGGCAACGACAGCCATTCGTCCGGCGACACGCTCACCGTCACGGGCGTGACGGCCGGCGCGGCGGGCAGCGCGCCGAGCGGCTCGGTCGGCACGAGCGTGGCGGGCAGCTACGGCCATCTCACGCTCAATGCCGACGGCAGCTACAGCTACGCGGCCGACAACGCGAATGCGCTCGCGGCCGGCGCGCAGCGCACCGACACCTTCACCTACGCCATCACCGACACCTCGTCGCGCACCGCGTACACGACGCTCACGATCACCGTGACGGGCGCCAACGACGGCCCGTCCGCCAGCGCCGACACCGGCGCCGCCAACGAGGGCCAGACCGTGGACGTGGCCGCAGGCAGCGGCGTGCTCGTCAACGATTCCGATCCCGATACCGGCGACTCGCTGGTCGTGTCGGGCGTGGTCGCGGGCACGGGCACGCCGGTGGCCGGCAACGTGGGCAACGCCGTCGCCGGCAGCTACGGCAGCCTCACGCTCGCCTCGGGCGGCGGCTACCGCTATGTGGCCGACAACGCCGAAGCCCTCCCCGCCGGCGCCACCCGCCAGGACGTGTTCACCTACGAGGTGAGCGACGGCCACGGCGGCACGGCCACCGCCACGCTCACTGTGACGATCACCGGCACCAACGACGCGCCGGTCGCCGGCGACGACAGCGGCGCGCTCAACGCGGGCGCCAACCTGTCGCACAACGCGGCCACGGGCGCGCTCGCCAACGACAGCGACGCCGACACCGGCGACACGCTCGCGATCACCGGCGTCGCGGCGGGCACGCCCGGCACGGCGCCGTCCGGCTCGCTCGGCGCCAGCGTCGCGGGCAGCTACGGCCATCTGACGCTCAACGCCGACGGCAGCTGGAGCTACGACGCCGACAACGCCACGGCCCTCGCCGCCGGCGCGCAGGCGACCGACGTCTTCACCTACACCGTGAGCGACGGCCACGGCGGCAGCGACACGGCGACGATCAGCTTCACCGTCACCGGCACCAACGACGCGCCGACCGCGGCCAACGACAGCGCGTCGGCCAGCGCCGGCGGCAGCGCGAGCGGCAGCGGCACGGGCGTGCTCGGCAACGACAGCGATCCCGACACCGGCGACTCGCTCGCCGTGTCGGGCGTGGTCGCTGGCAGCGGCACGCCGGTGGCCGGCAACGTCGGCACGACCGTCAGCGGCAGCTACGGCGACCTCGTGCTCGGCAGCAACGGCAGCTGGAGCTATTCGGCCAGCAACGCCGCCCGGCTCGCCGCCGGCAGCAGCGCCAACGACGTCTTCACCTACGAGGTGAGCGACGGCCACGGCGGTACGGCCACCGCGACGCTGACCATCGCGGTGAGCGGCGCCAATGACGCGCCCGCCGCCGTGAACGACAGCGACAGCATCGGCGCGGGCGGCACGGCCTCGGCGGCGGCCGGCGCGGGCGTGCTCGTCAACGACAGCGACGCCGACCTCGGCGACAGCTTCGGCGTCACGGGCGTGACGGCGGGCAGCTCGGCCACGGCGCCGGTCGGCTCGGTCGGCAGCTCGATCGCGGGCAGCTACGGCCATCTCACGCTCGCCGCCGACGGCAGCTACAGCTACGTGGCCGACAGCGCCGTGGCCCTCGCGGCCGGCGCGACGGCGACCGACGTCTTCACCTACACGATCACCGACGGCCAGGGCGCGACCGCGACGGCCACGCTGAGCATCACGATCACCGGCACCAACGACGCACCCTCGGCCGCGAACGACAGCAGCGCCGTGCTCGGCGGCGGCAGCGCCGCGTCCACCGGCAGCGGCGTGCTCGCCAACGACAGCGATCCCGACACCGGCGACTCGCTCGCCGTGTCGGGCGTGGTCGCGGGCGGCGGCACGCCGCTGGCGGGCAATGTCGGCTCGGCCGTCACCGGCAGCTACGGCGACCTGACGCTCGGCGCCAACGGGCACTGGAGCTACAGCGCCAACAACGCCGCGTCGCTCGCCCCGGGCGCGACGGCGAACGAGGTGTTCACCTACGAGATCAGCGACGGCCACGGCGGCGCGGCCACCGCGACGCTCACGATCGTCGTGACCGGCGCGCCGGTGAACAGCGCGCCAAGCGCGACCGACGACAGCCGCTCGGTCAACGAGGATGCGACCGTCACCGGTGCGGCCGGCGCCGTGCTTGCCAACGACAGCGATGCGGATGTGGGCGACACGCTTGTGGTGAGCGGTGTCGCGGCGGGTTCGGGCGCGACGCCTTCGGCCAGTTCGGTCGGCGCGAGCGTGGCGGGCAGCTACGGTCATCTCACGCTCAATGCCGATGGCAGCTACAGCTACAACGCCGACAACGCGGGGAGCCTGTCCGCCGGTGTGACGCGCACGGACAGCTTCACCTACGAGGTCAGCGACGGGCATGGCGGGACCGACACGGCGACGATCACCTTCACCGTCACGGGCATGAACGACGCGCCGACGGCCGCGAACGACAGCGCCGGCGTGGGCGCGGGCGGCAGCGCCAGCTCGACCGGCACCGGCGTGCTCGCCAACGACAGCGATGGCGACAGCGGCGATTCGCTCGTCGTGGCGGGCGTGGTCGCGGGCACCGGCACGCCGGTCGCGGGCAATGTCGGCTCGGCGATCGCAGGGACGTATGGCGAGCTGACGCTCGGCGCGAACGGCGCGTGGAGCTATGTCGCCAGCAACGCCGCGCGGCTCGGCGCGGGCGCGAGCGGCAGCGATGTCTTCACCTATTCGGTCAGCGACGGCCATGGCGGGACGGCCAGTGCGACGCTGACGATCACCGTCACCGGTGCCAACGACGGCCCCACCGCCGCCAACGACAGCCGCTCGGTCAACGAGGACGCGACCGTCACGGGCGGCGCGGGTGCCGTGCTCGCCAACGACAGCGATCCCGATACCGGCGATTCGCTCGTCGTGAGCGGCGTTGCCGCTGGCGCGAGCGGCACGCCGTCGGCCGGCTCGGTCGGCGCGAGTGTCGCGGGCAGCTACGGCCATCTGACGCTCAATGCCGACGGGAGCTACAGCTACGCGGCCGACGGCGCGGGCAGCCTTTCGGTCGGCGTCACGCGCACGGACAGCTTCACCTACGAGATCAGCGACGGGCATGGCGGTACCGACACTGCGACCATCACGTTCACCGTCACTGGCACGAACGACGCGCCGACGGCCACGAATGACAGCGGCGCCGTCGGCGCGGGCGGCAGCGCCAACTCGACCGGCGCGGGCGTGCTCGCCAACGACGGCGATGGCGACAGCGGCGATTCGCTCGTCGTGGCGGGTGTGGTCGCGGGCAACGGTTCGCCGGTCGCGGGCAATGTCGGCTCGGCGATCACGGGCAGCTACGGCGAGCTGACACTCGGCGCCAATGGCACCTGGAGCTATGTCGCCAGCAACGCGGTCGGCCTCCCCGCCGGCAGCACGGCCAGCGACGTCTTCACCTACGCGGTCAGCGACGGCCATGGCGGCACGGCCACCGCGACGCTGACGATCACCATCACCGGCGCCAACGACGACCCTTCCGCCGCCAACGACAGCCGCTCGGTCAACGAGGACGCGACCGTCACCGCCGGCGCGGGCGCCGTGCTCGCCAACGACAGCGATCCGGATGCGGGCGACTCGCTTGTCGTGAGCGGTGTCGCGGCAGGCGCGAGCGGCACGCCATCGGCCGGTTCGGTCGGCGCGAGCATCGCGGGCAGCTACGGCCATCTCACGCTCAATGCCGACGGCAGCTACAGCTATGCCGCCGATGGCGCTGGGAGCCTCTCCGCCGGCGTCACGCGCACCGACAGCTTCACCTATGAAATCAGCGACGGGCATGGCGGTACCGACACCGCGACGATCACCTTCACCGCCACCGGCACGAACGACGCGCCGTCGGCTGCGAATGACAGCGGCGCCGTCAACGCGGGCGACAGCGCCAGCTCGACCGGCGCGGGCGTGCTCGCCAACGACAGCGATGGCGACAGCGGCGATTCGCTCGCCGTCTCGGGCGTGGTCGCGGGCGGCGGTTCGCCACTGGCCGGCAACGTCGGCTCGGCGATCACGGGCAGTTACGGCGAGCTGACGCTCGGCGCCAATGGCGCCTGGAGCTATGTCGCCAGCAACGCCGTCGCCCTCGCCGCCGGCAGTACGGCCAGCGATGTCTTCACCTACGCGGTCAGCGACGGCCACGGCGGCACAGCCACCGCGACGCTGACCATCACGGTCACCGGCATCAACGACGCGCCGTCCGCCGCCAACGACAGCCGCTCGGTCGACGAGGACGCGACCGTCACCGGTGGCGCGGGCGCCGTGCTCGCCAACGACAGCGATCCGGATGTGGGCGACTCGCTGGTCGTCAGCGGCGTCGCCGCCGGCGCGGGCGGCACACCCGCCGCCGGCCTGGTCGGCGCGAGCGTCGTGGGCAGCTACGGTCATCTCACGCTCAATGCCGATGGCAGCTACAGCTATGCCGCGGATGGCGCGGGCAGCCTGTCCACCGGCGTGACGCGCACCGACAGCTTCACCTACGAGATCAGCGACGGCCACGGCGGCACAGCCACCGCGACGATCAGCTTCACCGTCACCGGCACGAACGACGCTCCGACGGCCGCCAACGACAGCGCCAGCCTCGACGCGGGCGACAGCGCCAGCTCGACCGGCGCGGGCGTGCTCGCCAACGACGGCGACGCCGACTCGGGCGATTCGCTCGCGGTTTCGGGCGTGGTCGCGGGCGCCGGCTCGCCCCTCGCGGGCAACCTCGGCGCGAGCGTCGCGGGCAGCTACGGCCACCTCACGCTCAACGCCGACGGCAGCTACAGCTACGCCGCCGACAACGCCGCCAGCCTCGCCGCCGGCAGCACGGCGACCGACGTCTTCACCTACGAAGCCAGCGACGGCCACGGCGGCACCGCCACCGCGACGCTGACCATCACGGTCACCGGCACCGCCGTCACGCCGCCCGCCAACCAGGCGCCCGTCGCCGACAACGACCACGCCAGCGTCGGCCAGACCGGCGATCTCGCCGCCAGCGCCGCTACCGGCCTGCTTGCCAACGACAGCGATCCCGACGCCGGCGACAGCCTCGTCATCACCGGCGTCGCCGTGGCCGGCGGCACGCCCAACGCCGACCAGCTCGGCCGGCCGATCGCCACCAGCCTCGGCGTGTTCACGCTCAATACCGACGGCAGCTACGCCTACGAGGCCAGCGCACCCTGGCTCGGCGCCGGCGAAACCGCCACCGACGTCTTCACCTACACCGTCGCCGACGGCCACGGCGGCAGCAGCACCGCCACCGTGAGCATCACCGTCACCGGCCGCAACGACGCCCCCGTCGCCGCCGACGATCGCCTGTCGGTCACCGCCGGCCAGACCCTCGTCATCGACGCTGCCGACGGCGTGCTCGTCAACGACGGCGACGCCGACGCCCACGACCAGCTCGTCGTCAGCGGCGTGGCGCTCGCCCGCCTCGCCGGCGGCGGCACGCTCACCGGCCATCTCGGCGACCTCGTCCTCGCCGCCGACGGCAGCCTGAGCTACACCGCCAGCCACGCCGCCGACCTGCGCGCCGGCGAAACCGCCGACGACGTCTTCACCTACGCCATCTCCGACGGCCACGGCGGCAGCGCGACCGCGCGGCTCACCATCACCGTCACCGGCACCGCCGACGCGCCAGTGTTCTCGACCGGCGCGGGCGCCGACGCCGGCAGCGTCACCGAGGACGACAGCATCACGACGCTCGAAGTGCGCGGCACGCTCGCCGTGACCGACGCCGACCACGGCCAGTCGGGCATCGACACCAGCGCGCCCGTCGTCGCCGCCGACGGCACGGTCGGCCACCTCGTCATCGACGCCGACGGCCACTGGACCTACAGCGTCGCCAACGCCGCCATCGCCTGGCTCGACGCCGGCCAGCAGAAGACCGAGACCTTCACCGTGCGCAGCGCCGACGGCACGGCGCACGACATCGTCATCACGATCACCGGCGTGGCCGACGCGCCGCCGCCCGTCACCGACCCGGTCATCACCGGCGAGCACGCCGGCGACGTGACCGAGGACCGCGACGTCAGCGCCGGCAACCTCGCGGCGGGCGGCACGCTCGCCATCGAAGGCGGCGCCGACGGCACGCGCTTCGCCACCACCGTCACGCCGGCCGACGGCGTGCTCGGCAGCCTCGCCATCGACGCCGCCGGCCGCTGGAGCTACCACGTCGCCAACGACGCCGTGCAATCGCTCGGCGCCGGCGAGACGCGCACCGAAACCTTCACCGTCGCCACCAGCGACGGCAAGGCGAGCCAGGTCATCACCGTCACGATCCACGGCGTGGACGACCCGTCGGCGCCCGAAGGCACGACCGTCCACCTCACCGAAGGCGACGACCTCGCGGCGATGACCGCCAGCGGCCGCCTGCCGATCAGCGACGTGGACGGCCTGGCCGCCTTCGTGCCGCAAGCCGGCACCGCCGGCGCGCTCGGCACGTTCACACTCGCCGCCGACGGCCGCTGGACCTTCACGCCCAACGCCGCCCACGACGAGCTGCGCGCCGGCGAGGTGCGCACCGAACGCTTCACCGTGCGCGCCACCGATGGCAGCACGGCCGTCGTCACCATCGAGATCACCGGCAGCAACGACGCGCCGGTCGCGCCCGACGCCAGCGCCACCGGCCTGCAGGACGGCGGCGCCATCGCCATCGACCTGCCTGCGAGCGACATCGACGGCAGCATCGCCGGCCGCGCCATAACCGCCCTGCCCGCCCACGGCCGGCTCTATGCCGACGCCGGCCTCACGCGCGAACTGCATGCCGACGACATCGTGGCCGGCGCGCGCGCGTGGTTCGTGCCCGAGGCGGGCTGGAACGGCAACGCCAGCTTCGGCTTCGCGGCGGTGGACAACGACGGCGCCCGTTCGGTGCCCGCCACCGCCACGGTCGAGGTGCTGCGCGCGCCGAGCATCGGCCTGCCCGCCGCCTTCGACCTCGGCGCCTCCGACCATGACCGCGTCACCTCGGCCAACGTCATCACGCTGGCCGGTGATGCGGTGCCGGGGCAGACGCTGCGGCTCTACGCGCCCGACGGCCATCTGCTGGCCGAAGTGCGCGCCGATGCCGACGGCCACTGGTCGGTGTCCGGCATCGACATGACTGCGCTCGCGGGCGATGCCGGCGGCACGCCGGGCGCGGTCGGCGCCTACAGCTTCGCGCTGCGTCCGCTGGGCGCCGGAGGCGACGAGGGCGCGGCGGTGCCGATCACCGTGCAGCGCGAGCTGCCGCCCGCGCCGCTGCCCGCGCCCACGCCGGCACCCGTGCCCGCGCCGACGCCGGTCGAGCCGCCCGCCCCGCCGGCGCCGGCCCGCGCCGCGCCCGCGCCCGTGTTCGACTCGGCGCTCACGCCGCCGTCCACGCCGCTCGGCAGCTTCATGCATCCGCAGCCGATCGACGCGCCGCACTCGCCGACGACGCCGCAGTTCGACCTCGGCCGCGAGCAGGGCGACATCTACACCCGGCCGAGCGGCTTCCAGGTCATGGTCAATCCCTCGTCGGAGCCGAACCTGTCGGTGTTCCGCGGCGTGGACGACCAGGTGGTGAAGCTCGGCCAGCAGCTCAACCTGCAACTGCCGGCCGACACCTTCCTCCACACCCAGATCAACGAGACCGTCACGCTCCAGGCCACGCTCGCCAACGGCAAGCCGCTGCCTGGCTGGCTCAGCTTCGACGGCAAGGCCGGCACCTTCACCGGCGAGCCGCCGGCCAATCTGACGAGCGATGTGGCGATCAAGGTGGTGGCGCGCGACTCGCAGGGCCGCGAGGCGGTGGTGATGTTCCGCATCACCGTCGGCAAGCCGACCGGCCAGCGCGGCGCCGGCCTGAGCCAGCAACTCCAGCGCGGCGACGCGCTCACCCTCACCGCCGACGGCTGGCGCGCGCAGCAGCGCCCGGCCGGCCCGGCCCGCCGCGCCTGACGCCGGCGCACGGAGCACCGCATGCCCTACGACCACGGCCATCCGCCGCCCGATACCGCCGCGACGCTGGCGCTGCTCGACGCGACCGCCGCCGCGCAGACCGCCGCCGAACGCCGCTTCCTGCTGCTCGACCGCAGCCGCGAGGCTTGGCCCTATCAGATCGCGGTGCTGGTGACGGACGGGCGCATCGCCGGGCATTCGGGCGCGGGCGAGGTGGATGCGCAGGGGCCGTATGCGCAATGGCTCGGGCGGCTCGCGTGCGAGTTGCGCGGCCGGCCGGGCGGCGCGCTGTCGCCGGCCGACATCGCCGATGCCGCGCTCGCGGCCGAATGGGCGGAGTGGTGGCCCGATCATTTGCTGTGGCTGCCGGCGGCGGAAGGTCTGGCGTCGGACGCGCACGCGGCCGATGCCTCGCCGGCGCCGCACGACGCGCAGGCCCCGGCCGCGAACGGGCAGGCGTCGGGCCTGCTGCTCGTGCGCGACCTCCCCTGGATGGCTGACGAGGCCGACTCGCTCGGCCGCTGGTTCGGGCTGTGGCGGGCGCTGGATTCGGGCCGGCGCGCCGAAGCGCGCGTGGCCTCGGCCGGCGGCTGGCGCGGCTTCGTCAACGTGATGCGCCATCAGCCGGCCGCGCGGCGACGCCGGATCGGCTGGGCGCTCGCGGCGCTGATCGGCGTGCTCTGCCTGCCGGTGCATCTGACGGTGCGCGCGCCGGGCGAGATCGTGCCGCGCGATCCGGTCGTGCTGCGCGCCGCGCTCGACGGCACGGTGCGCGAGCTGAAGGTCGAGCCGAACCAGTTCGTGCAGGCCGGCCAGGTGCTGGCCGAACTCGACGACGCCGGCTGGTCGAGCCGGCTCCAGGTCGCGCAGCAGGCGCTGCTCACCGCCGAGACCGAATGGCGCCAGACCAGCCAGCAGGCGCTCAACGATCCGCGCGCCAAGGCCCAGCTCGCGGCGGCGATCGGCAAGGTGGAGGAGAAGCGCGCCGACGTGGCCTTCCTTGGTCAGCAGGTACGGCGCACCGCGCTCGTCGCGCCGCATGACGGCGTGGTGCTGATCCAGGACGCGGGCGGCTGGCCCGGCCGCACGGTCAGCGCCGGCGAGGCGGTGATGAAGCTCGCCCGCCCCGGCGATCAGGAAGTCGAAGCCTGGCTCGCCGCCGGCGACGCGATCGACCTGCCCGACGGCACGCCGATGCATCTCCACCTCGCGAGCCGCCCCGGCAGCCCGGTCGAGGCGAAGCTGCGGCTCTACGCCTTCGAGGCCGAGCACCGGCCCGACGCCGGTCTCGGCTACCGCCTGCGCGGCACGCTCGACGGCGACGCCACCGAGCGCCTCGGCGCGCGCGGCACCGTGCGCATCGACGGCCCGCGCGTGCCGCTCGGCTACTGGGTGCTGCGCCGCCCGCTCGCCGCGCTGCGCGAAACCACCGGCTGGTGAACGCGATGGACGCCGCCCTGCCTTCGCCCATGAACGCCCTCGCCGCCACCGCGCCCGAGGCCGGCACGCCGTCGCTGGCCGACAGCGCCCTCCCCCCGCTGCGCGAGGAACTGCGCCTGCACCACGGCCCCGCCACGCGCAACGGCCAGCCGAGCTGGACGCTCCAGGACCCGGTGCGCCACCGCTTCCTGCGCATCGACTGGCCGACCTACGAAATCCTGCGCCGCTGGTGGCTCGGCGATGCCGACCTCGTCGCCGCCCAGGTCCGCGCCCAGACCACGCTCAGCGTGACCGGCGACGACGTGCGCGAAGTGCTTGCCCTCGCCCGCCGCGAGGCGCTGGTGCAGCCGTCCGGCCCCTCGCCCGCCGGGCTGCGGCGCGAACGGCGCGGCTGGCGCGACGCCGTCACCTGGCTGCTGCATCACTACCTGTTCTTCCGCGTGCCGCTGTGGCGGCCGGACGCGCCGCTGGGCCGGCTGCTGCCGGCGGTGCGCTGGCTCGGCGGCGACGGCTTCGCGACGGCGACGGTCGTGGCGCTGATCGCCGCGCTGGTCGGCGTAAGCCAGCAGAGCGAAGCGCTCGGCGCGCAATGGCTCGACCTGCTGTCGTGGCGCGGCCTCGGCCTGTACGGCGCGACGCTGGTGGCAGTGAAGTTCGCGCACGAACTCGGCCACGCCTTCGTCGCCAAGGCCCAGGGCTGCCGCGTGCCGACGATGGGCGTGGCGCTGATGGTGCTCTGGCCCGTCGCCTATACCGACACCACCGACGCCTGGCGCCTCGCCGACGCGCGCGCCCGTCTGCGCATCGCCGCCGCCGGCGTGCGCACCGAACTGACGATCGCCGTCTGGGCCACGCTGGCCTGGACCTGGCTGCCCGACGGCGCGCCGCGCACCGCCGCCTTCATCCTCGGCACGATGACCTGGGTGAGCACGCTGCTCGTCAACCTCAGCCCCTTCATGCGCTTCGACGGCTACTTCCTGCTGTGCGACGCGCTCGACCAGCCCAATCTGCATGAGCGCAGCTTCGCGCTCGCGCGCTGGTGGCTGCGGCGCGTGCTGCTCGGCTGGCAGGCCGAGCCGCCCGAAGCGCTGTCCGACACCGGCCGCCGCGCGATGCTGGCCTTCGGCTTCACCACCTGGGGCTGGCGGCTGTCGCTCTATCTCGGCATCGCCTGGACGGTCTATCACTTCGGCTTCAAGGCGCTGGGGCTGGTGCTGTTCGCGGTCGAGATGGGCTGGTTCATCGCCGGGCCGCTGCTGCGCGAGCTGCGCGTGTGGCGGGCCGGTCGCGCGGCCTGGCTCGGATCGCGTCGCGCCAGGCTGAGCGGCGCGGTGCTGGCGGCGCTGATCGGCCTCGGCTTCGTGCCCTGGACCGGCAGCACGACCGGCGCGGCGATGCTGCAACCGGCAAGGCATCTGGCGCTGCGGCTGCCGGCGGCGGTGATGGTCGAGGAAATCGGCGTGCGGCCCGGACAGAGCGTTGTCGCGGGCCAGCCGCTGCTGCGCACCTCGGTGCCCGCCGCCACGCAGCAGCGCGACACCGCATTGGCGCGCATCACCGACCTCGAACGCGAAGTGGCCGGCGCGGCGCTCAGCCCCGAGCGGCAGGCGCAATGGCAATCGCTGCAAGCCGCGCTCGCCACCGCGCGCGAACAGGCCGACGCCGCCGACGCCGAGCTGGCGCGCTACCAGCCGGTTGCGCCCTTCGACGGCGTGGTGGTGGACATGAATCCCGAACTGCGCGCCGGCGCGATCTCGCCCACGCCGCGCGAGACCCTGCTGCACCTCGCCTCGGCCAACCGCTGGCGTGTCGTCGCCTATGCCGACGAGGCCACGGCGCGCGGCCTCAAGGCGGGCGACACGGCGCAGGTCACGGCCGACGCCGCGCCGCTCGGCCGACTGCCCGCGCGCATCACGAGCGTCGCGCCGCATCCGAGCGCCGTGCTCGCCGAGCCGCTGCTGGCCCAGGCCAACGGCGGTCTCGTCGATGCGCGCGAGACGAACGCGGGCTGGGCGCCGGTGCAGGCGCTCTACCGCGTCGAGCTGGAGATGGATGAGGCGCCGCCGCTCGCGCCGCGCGAATGGCGCGGGCATGTGGTGTTCGGCGGCGCGGCCGCGAGCGCTTGGGGACGGTTGTGGAACCGGGGCGCGTCGGCCTTCGTGCGGGAGGCGGGGTTCTGAGCGACGGCGTCAGCCGTGCTTGTGATGCCCGTGGTCGTGCGCATGGCCGTGGTCATGCGCGTGATCGTGACCGTGGTCGTGCTTGTGCTCATGCGAATGGGCGTGCGCGCCGTGCTCGTGGGCGTGTTCATGCGCATGGCCGTGCTCATGCGAGTGCGCATGCCCGTGGTCGTGCGCATGCCCGTGACCATGATCGTGACCATGGTCATGCCCGCAGCCGCAATGCTCGTCATGCACATGCACCGGATGCATCGGCGCCGGCTTCTCGGGGCGGAAAGCAGCGCGCGCACTGCTTGCCGTGACGCCAAAGCCGGCGAGCCAGTCGGCCGGCGCGGCGCCGGGCAAAAGCAGCAAGCCGTCATCGGTGACGGCGAGCGGCACATGCTCGCCGCCGAGCGCCGCCGCCAGCCGCGCGAGCGCGGGCGCCGGGCCGGCCACGTTCACCACGTCTTCCACCGCCGCCGCGACGAGCCAGAACTTGCCCTTGCTGTCGAGCAGCACGTCGTCCACGGCCACCGGCGCGTCGATGTCGAGCACGACCGGGCCGGTCGCGGTCTCGACCGTGAGTTTCGGATGGGCGCGCTGGGCCGAGTCGAGCTCCACCGTGGCGGCGCGCTTGAGCAGGATGCCTGCCGGGCGCGCATTGCCGCCGAGGATCTTCTTGATGGTGAGGGTGTCGCTCATGGGATGTCCTTGGCTGATGAGTGCGTTCAGTGTGCGGGCGGATGGGCGGGTTTCAAGCGCGGGCGCCGGCGGGGATAGAGACCGGGACGCCGCCGTCCTCAGTCATGCAGCGCATCCAGCGCCTGATCAAGCCGCTCGACCGCCCTCACCTCCAGCCCCTCGAACTTGCCGCGCGCATCCTTGGGCGCATTGCCCTTGGGGATGACCGCGATCGAGAAGCCGAGCTTGGCCGCCTCGCGCAGCCGCTCCTGTCCGCGCGGCGCGGGCCGGATCTCGCCCGCCAGCCCCACTTCGCCGAACACCACCAGCCCGCGCGGCAGCGGCTTGTTGCGCAGCGACGAATGGATGGCCGCGAGCACCGCCAGGTCGGCCGCCGGCTCGCTGATCTTCACGCCGCCCACGGCATTCACGAACACGTCCTGATCGAAGGCCGCGATGCCCGCATGCCGGTGCAGCACCGCCAGCAGCATCGCGAGCCGGTTCTGTTCCAACCCGACCGACAGCCGCCGCGCCGCCGGCGCATGCGATTCGTCCACCAGCGCCTGGATCTCGACCAGCAGCGGCCGCGTGCCTTCCTGCGTCACCAGCACGCAGGAGCCGGGCACCGGCTTTTCATGCGTGCTCAGGAACAGCGCCGACGGATTGCTCACGCCGCGCAGGCCACGATCGGTCATCGCGAACACGCCCAGTTCGTTCACCGCGCCGAAGCGGTTCTTGAAGGCGCGCACGAGGCGGAAGCTCGAATGCGTGTCGCCCTCGAAATACAGCACCGTATCGACGATGTGCTCCAGCACGCGCGGGCCGGCCAGCGAGCCTTCCTTCGTCACATGGCCGACGAGGATTACGGTGATGCCGTCGCGCTTGGCGATGCGCGTGAGCTGGGCCGAGCACTCGCGCACCTGCGCCACCGAGCCCGGCGCCGACGTGAGCACCTCGCTGAACAGCGTCTGGATCGAGTCGATCACCACCACCTCGGCCTGCTGCGCCGCGATCGTCGCCTCGATGCGTTCGAGCTGGATTTCGGACGCGACCGGCAGCGCCATCGCGCCCGCCGCGTTCTCCAGCAGCCCGAGCCGGCGCGCGCGCAGCGCGATCTGCCCGCCGCTTTCCTCGCCGCTGATGTAGAGCGCGCGCCGGCCGTTGGCGTTGATGAAGGCCAGCGCCTGCAACAGCAGCGTGCTCTTGCCGATGCCCGGATCGCCGCCGATCAGCGCCACGCCGCCCGGCACCAGGCCGCCGCCGAGCACGCGGTCGAACTCCTCGCTGCCGGTGCTGAAGCGCGGCATCTCGGTCGCCTCGATGTCGCCGAGCGGCTGCACCGCCGCCGCCTCGACCAGCCCTTCCGCGCCGCGCCGCGTGCCGAAGCGGTTGGCCGACGGCGCCTCGACCGGCACCTCGCTCAGCGTGTTCCAGGTGTGGCAGTGCGGGCACTGGCCGGTCCACTTGGGTGCGATGCCGCCGCACTCGGAGCAGACGTACTGCGTCTTCGCGGCCTTGCCGCCCGTCTTTGCCATCAGCCTGCTTCTCCGAAACCAACCCGCCGCTTCACGCGCGGCGCGACGGCGCACATCAGTTCATATCCGATCGTCCCGCAATGCCGCGCGACCTCGTCCACCGCCAGATGCCGACCGAACAGCTCGACCCGGCTGCCGATGCCGGCCTCGGGCGCGTCGGTGATGTCCACCGTGAGCATGTCCATCGACACCCGGCCCGCGAGCGCGCAGCGCCGGCCCGCCACCATCACCGGCGTGCCGTCCGGCGCGTGACGCGGATAGCCGTCGGCATAGCCGCAGGCCACCACGCCGACGCGCGTCGGCCGTTGCGCGACGAAGCGCTGGCCGTAACCCGCCGCCTCGCCCGGCGCGAGCTGCTGCACGGCGATCAGCTCGCTCGTCAGCTCCATCGCCGGCTTCAGGTCGAAGGCCGGCCCGTCGCGGTCGCCCGTCGGCGAGCCGCCATACAGAAGAATGCCCGGCCGCACCCAGTCGGCATGCGTGGCCGGATGCAGCAGCACCGACGCCGAATTGGCCATCGAACGCGGGCCGGGCAACCCGGCGGTCTCGGCCTCGAAGCGCCCGAGCGGCCCGGCCACGCCATCGGGCAGGTCGGCTTCCGGGAAATGCATCATCAGCCCGACCGTGCCCACTTCCGACGCAGCGCGCAGCCGCTCGACCGCCTTGCGCCCGCGCCCGTCCGTGTAGCCGAGCCGGTTCATGCCGGTGTTGAACTTGACGAACACATCCACCGGCGCCGACGGCCGCATGCCGAGCAGCATGTCGATCTGCGCGTCGTCATGAAGAACGGGCGTGAGCTTGAGTTCCAGCACCGCCTCCAGATCGGCCGCGTCGAAGAAGCCTTCGAGCAGCAGGATCGGCCCGGTCCAGCCGAGCGCCCGGATGCGCGCCGCCTCGCCGATCTCCAGCAGCGCAAAGCCGTCGGCCGACGCGAGCGCCGGATAGACGGCCTCGATGCCATGCCCGTAGGCATCGGCCTTGACGACCGCCCAGACCCGCGAGCGCGGCGCGCATTCACGGACCCGCGAGAGGTTGTGCGCGACCGCGCTCGGATCGAGGGAAGCGAGGATGGGACGGGGCATGATCGACCTGGCGAGCGAGGAGAAATCGGTGTTTTTCCGGTCGATTCTAGACCTCGGCCATCGCTCATCCGGGCACCAAAAACCGCCCGCCGAACGGAGCCGCGACCATGCCGGGCGCGGTCCGGAACGTCGCTACATTCGTGATATAACCCGCCGACGCCGTCCCCCCGGGTCGCGCCCAACCGGTCCAAAACGCATCCTCCCCGACCCGTCCTTTGCTGCGCGCCCGCCGTCTTTCCTCACCTGACTCCGCCTCATGAAGCGTGGCTTCTACACCATCATGGCGGCGCAGTTCTGCAGTTCGCTGGCCGACAACGCCCTGCTCATCGCAGCCATCGCGCTCCTGCGCGAGGCCGAGTCGCCGGACTGGATGACCCCGCTGCTCAAGTTCTGCTTCGTCCTCAGCTATGTGCTGCTCGCCGCCTTCGTCGGCGCGTTCGCCGATTCGCGCCCCAAGGGCCGGGTCATGCTGTGGACCAACATGATCAAGATCGCCGGCTGCGCCACGATGTTCTTCGGCGCGCATCCGCTCGCGGCCTACGCCATCGTGGGCCTGGGCGCGGCGGCCTACTCGCCAGCCAAGTACGGCATCCTCACCGAGTTGCTGCCACCGGAAAAACTGGTCGCCGCCAATGGCTGGATCGAGGGCACGACGGTCACGTCGATCATCCTCGGCGTGGTGCTCGGCGGCGCGCTGGTGTCGGTCAAGATCTCGACGCTGCTGCTCGCGCTTGATCTGCCCGGCGTCGATACCGGTATCGACTCGCCGGCCGAGTCGGCCATCTGCGTGGTGGCGCTCATCTATCTGGCGGCGGCCGCGATCAACTTCGGTATTCCCGACACCGGAGCGCGCTACCCGCAGCAGCACACGCATCCGCTCAAGCTCATCCGCGAGTTCGCGCATTGCAACCGCGTGCTGTGGAGCGATCGGCTGGGCCAGATCTCGCTGGCGGTGACGACACTGTTCTGGGCCGCCGGCGCGACGCTGCAATTCATCGTGCTGGCCTGGGCGGAATGGGCGCTGCAACTCGACCTGTCGCGCGGCGCGATGCTGCAATCGGTCGTGGCCGTGGGCATCGCGCTCGGCGCGGCCTGGGCGGCGGCGCGCGTGCCGCTGCGCAAGTCGCTATGCGTGCTGCCGGTGGGCATGGCCATGGGCTTCTGCGTGATCGCGCTGTCGATGATCAACCGCGACATCCTGCCGAGCGGTGGCATCACGGTCGGCGGCGTCACGATCGAATGGGCGATGCTGATTGCCTGCGGCCTGCTCCTGCTGGTGGGCGTGATGGCCGGCTACTTCGTCGTGCCGATGAACGCCCTGCTCCAGCATCGCGGCCATGTGCTCATGAGCGCCGGCCATTCGATCGCGGTGCAGAACTTCAACGAGAACCTGGGCGTGCTGGTGATGCTGTGCGTGTACGCCGGCCTCGTGAAGCTGGATCTGCCGGTCACCTTCATCATCACGGCCTTCGGCCTGTTCGTCGCCGCGACGATGCAGACCGTCATCCGCCGCCACAAGCAGAACCAGCGCGAGCATGACGCGATGGCGCTGATCCCAGACGGGCATCATTGAGCCCGGGTTAGCGGGCGCCTCAGGCCGGACTGACCGGCAACCTCAACCCGCCGCCGTCCTTGCCGCGTCGAGCACCTCGAGCGCCATGCACAGATCTGCCCAGCTCTTGGACTTCTCGGCCGGGCTGCGCAGCAGATAGGCCGGGTGGTAGCTCACCACCGCCGGCACGCGCCGCCCGCCGAGGTCGACCGAATGCACATGGCCGCGCAGCCGGCCGACGTTGGCATCGGTCGCCAACATCGCCTGGGCGGCAAATCGACCGACCAGCAGCACGAGTTCCGGCGCGAGCAGTTCCGCCTGCCGCGAGAGATACATCGAGCAGGCGTGAACCTCCTCGGGCAGCGGATCGCGGTTGCGCGGCGGACGGCACTTGAGCACGTTGGCGATGTACACGTCGCGCCGGCGGTCGAGCTTGATGGCCGCGAGCATCGCGTCGAGCAGCTTGCCGGCCTGACCGACGAAGGGCTCGCCGCTCGCATCCTCGTCCGCGCCCGGCGCCTCGCCGATCACGAGCACGCGCGCGCTGCGCGGGCCGACGCCGAACACGACGTTCTTGCGCGTCGAGCACAGGCCGCAGGCCTGGCAGCCGCTTGCATGGGCCTGCAGACCTTCCCAGTCGAGCGCGGCGATCTCGCGCCGCCGCCGGGCGCTGCCGTCCTCGGGCAGATCGACGAGGGGCGCGTCGTCATCGACGCCGGGATAGTCGGCGTCATCGGGGATGTCGTCCCAGAAGGCCGGTGGGCCGCCATCGCCGGTAGCCGCGCGGAACGATTCCCGCATCGGCGATTCCAGCGATCTCGCCGCGCCGCCGCTCGACGACGCGCGGGCGTCGTCCGGACGATCGGCCACCACGGAAGTCTCATTGCCAGGCCCGTCGTGATGCTCGACCGCGCCGACCGCAGGCATCGGCGAAGGCTGTCGCGCCACCTCGGCTTCCGCTGCTTCCGGCGTCGCCGTCACCGGCTGCGCGATCGCGGCCGCTTCCGCCGGATTGACCAATGAAGGGAGCGGAACGGCCGTCGCCGCCTCGGCGGCAATGACCGCGTCGGCGGCGGCGAGCAGCGCGGGCGGACTCGCGACGGCACTCCCGCCGCGCAGCACCCATTGCTCGATTTCCATGGCCGCGAGCAGACGCGCGCGACGTCCCTGATCGGATGAACTCACCAGCTCAGCCTCATCACGACGGCGTCCTCGCGCCGAAACGCGCCGTTCGGGTAGTAGCCCTTGCGCAACCCGATCTGGATGAAACCGCGACGCTCGTACAGCGCGCGGGCGCGCGGATTGGACGGCCGGACCTCGAGGATCATGCAGGTCGCGCCGGCATCACCAGCCAGTTCGATCGTGCGGTCGAGCAACCAGGCCCCCAGGCCGTGTCGCTGCAACTGCGGGGCGATCGTGATGTTGAGCAGATGCGCCTCGTCAAGGGCGCAGAGCAGCACCGAATAACCCACGATCTCGCCTTCCAGCATCGCCACGCAGGTGCGATAGCCGTTGCGGATCGAGTCGACGAAATTTCCAGCCGTCCAGGGGAAGGGATAGGCCAGCTTCTCGATGGCCATGATCGCGGGTATATCGTCCTCGCACATCGCGCGCAGCGACGGTGTGGCGCTCGGTCGATAGGCAGTCATCGTCAAACCATCACTGGGCGGCGGCGCGCTCGGCGAGCGTCTGCGCGACCTTGTTTCGGACATAGACGGGCTGGGCTTGCTCGGCCGGAAAAGCGGCTCCGGAAGCAAGCTTGACGGCGGCGAGTTCGGCGATCGCCGTCGCGGACACCGACGCCGATGAGCCCATCACAACGCCCTCCGGCCAGACCGCGATCAACCGATGCGCCCCCACCACCAGCACATCGCGCCAGCCGTCGGGCAAGTTCGCGCCGAGGACCTCGATCGCGACGCCAGGCGCCGCGACGAACGGCTCCAGCAGACAGTCGAGACCGCCATCGGGCCTGCGCGCATAGATAGCCGCATAGATCTCGCCCATCCTGGCATCCATGAGCGTCACGACCCGCGTGCTCGCGGCAGACTGCGCGTCATGCGCCAGGGCTTCCAGCGTGCCGACCGGCACCACCGGGCAGCCGATCGAAACGGCAAGACCGAGCGCGACCGCTGCTGCAGTGCGGATGCCGGTAAAAGCCCCCGGCCCAGCGCCATAGGCGATCGCGCCAAGGTGGCCGAGAACCAATCCTGAGACGTCAAGGACTTCGGTGACCAGTCGCAGCAGATGCCGCGAAGCTTCCGGGCCACCCAGCGCGTGGGCCTCACGCAACCGACCCTGCGCAAGAAGCGCGACATCGGTACTGCTGCCCGAAGTGTCGAGCGCGAGGATCGGCGGGAAAGAGGATTCGTATGACATCGGGCCGCGATTGTAGCGACCCGGGAATCAACGCTTGTAGATGACCTGGCCCTGCTCGCGAATGTGGTTGCGCAACGCGGCGCGGTCTTCGCTGCTGAGCAGGTCGCGACCGGCGGCGGCCTGGCTCGCAGTCACGCCGCGCTCCAGCGACCAGCCGGCCCGATCACCGCCTTCGATGCGATTGCCCGGGATGCGCGGTGCCAAGCGGGAGCCGTGTTCGAGCGGCGCCGACTGCTCGATCTTCTCGGGCTGACTCCAAGGCCGGGCATCACCCGGCGGCTGTGCCCTCGCGACGGCCAGCGGCGCGGCCACCATGGCAAGCGCGGCAAGCACCGCGCAACCGCTTGCAACCGGCTTGTGGTCGCCGTTGCCCTCACCCACCACTTCGTCCTGCATGCCGCTCATATCCACACGAGTTATCGAGTTCCGACCGTCGGGAAGTCTAGCCGAGGCTTCGTGGGCGGCGCCCCGCCCGCCGTCCGGCACCGGTAAGCTGTGTAACAGCCTGTCAGATCAAGGCGGCATGTGCCTGAACGGCGCAGCTATCTTTGTACGATGGGTCGATCAGACCAAGAAAGGATGGATGGTGTTATGGCCTTGTCCCAGCGAGTTCTGGTTGTCGATGACGACGAACGGCTGCGCGACCTTCTCCGCCGCTACCTGACCGAGCAAGGCTTCAACGTGTTCGTCGCTGCCGACGCGACGGCGATGAACAAGCTCTGGATGCGCGAACGCTTCGATCTGCTCGTGCTTGATCTCATGTTGCCCGGCGAGGATGGCCTCGCGATCTGCCGTCGCCTTCGTGGCGCGGGCGACAAGACGCCGATCATCATGCTCACGGCAAAGGCGGAGGACGTCGATCGCATCATCGGCCTCGAAATGGGCGCCGATGACTACCTGCCCAAGCCGTTTAATCCGCGCGAGTTGCTCGCGCGCATCAACGCGGTGCTACGCCGTCGCGGGCCGCCCGAGGTACCGGGTGCCCCGACACAGGAAGACATCACCGTCACCTTCGGTGACTTCACGCTCAACCTTGCAACGCGCGCGCTCAAGAAGAAGACGGGCGATACCGAGGTGCCGATCGAACTCACCACCGGCGAGTTCTCCGTGCTCAAGGTGTTCGCACGCCATCCCAAGATTCCGCTCTCGCGCGAGAAGCTCATGGAACTCGCGCGTGGTCGTGAGTACGAGGTGTTCGACCGCAGTCTGGACGTGCAGATCTCGCGTCTGCGCAAGATCATCGAACCCGATCCGTCCAAGCCCAAGTACATCCAGACCGTCTGGGGTCTGGGCTATGTCTTCGTTCCCGAAGGCAAGGAATGATCTGCCCGACGCCGGCGTCCGCCGGCGTGTTCGACTCGCGCATCGGAGCTGATGCATCTTGATCCGCACCGCTCGTGTCCGTTTCCGGGCGCTCATGCCCGGCGGGCTGTTCTGGCGCACCTTCGTGCTCATCGGGCTGCTGCTCACTCTTAGCCTGACGGCCTGGGTGCTGACGCTGCGCTCGATCGAACTCGAGCCCCGCATCGAGCAACTCGGCCAGCATCTGACCTCCGTAGTCAACATCACCAAGGCAGCGCTGATCCATTCGGCGCCCAAGCATCGGGGCGCGCTGCTCGCCGACCTGCGCGACAACGAATCGATCCGCATCTATCCGTTCGAACAGGACGACGTGATCGAGCCACTGCCGCACGATCCGATCTTCGACGGACTCGAGCGCTACATGGTCGAACGCCTCGGACCCGGCACACGCATCGCGGGCTGGGTGAATGGCGCCCAGGGCTTCTGGGTGAGCTTCGAGATCGACCAGGACGAGTACTGGGTGGTGCTGGCGCGTGATCGCATAGAACGCTTTCCCGGCGTGCAATGGGCCTTCTGGGCCGCCGTCGCGCTGGTGCTGTCGCTGGCGGGCGCGGCGGTGATCGTCGGGCTGGTCAACCAGCCGATCGCCCGGCTCACGCGCGCGGTGCGCGAGCTCTCCCATGGTCGTCAGCCCCGACCACTGGGACGCAGCAATCTGCGCGAGATCCGTGAACTGAACGAGAGCTTCAACCGCATGGTCGACGACCTGCAGCGCATCGAGGCCGACCGCACGCTGATCCTGGCAGGCATCTCGCATGATCTGCGTACTCCCCTCGCCCGCCTGACGCTCGAAATCGAGATGGCCCCGCTAAGCGACGACACTCGCGACGCGATGGCCTCCGACATTACGCAGATGGACAAGATCGTTTCCCAGTTCCTCGACTTCGCGCGGCCACACAAGGCGGGCAGCGCGACGCCCGTGGACCTGTCGGCCATCCTGCAAAATCAGGCGGAACTGGTGGGGCGCCAAGGGGCAGTGGTCGAGACTCACATCGCGCCGGGCGTAATCGTGCAGGGCCATGAAACGGATCTGACACGACTCGCAGCCAACCTTGTCGAGAACGCTCGCAAGTACGGACGCAAGGGCGACGAACCGGCGCAGATTGAGGTATGGCTACGCCGCCAAGGCCCGATGGCGGTGTTCGAGGTGGTGGACAGCGGCCCCGGCGTGCCGGAGGCGGATCTGGAACGCATCAAGCGTCCATTTACGCGTGGTGAGGTGGCCCGCACTTCGGCATCGGGTGCAGGACTGGGGTTGGCGATCGTCGAGCGCGTGATCCAGCGCATGGGCGGGAGCTGGCGGGTAACGAACCGGCCTCACGGTGGCCTCGCTATCACGGTCGAACTGCCCATCGGCGACGAGAGTGCCGCGCGCAAGTCCGCACGGCGCAGCGGCGAGAACCAGCCTGCTTGATGACGCTTCGCCCTATGAACAGTTTTTGCAAAATCAATTAGACAACTGATTTTGATAGCTTAGTATTCGCACATCGCGTGCGGCGGATCACAAGGGCGCCGCGACGCAGCCCGGCGTGGCCGGCCGGCCCGCTACTTCCCACACAATCTCAGGAGAGAGCCTCATGAAGACCATCGGCGACAAGCTCGAAGCGTTCAAGGTGACCGGCGTCAAGCCCGGCTTCAACCATCACGAAGAAAACGGCGTCTCGGCTTTCGAAGAGATCACCGAAGCCAGCTTCGCCGGCAAGTGGAAGATCATCTACTTCTACCCGAAGGACTTCACCTTCGTCTGCCCGACCGAAATCGTCGGCTTCAACAAGCTGGCCAAGGACTTCGAAGACCGTGACGCCGTCCTGCTCGGTGGCTCGACCGACAACGAGTTCTGCAAGCTGGCCTGGCGCCGTGAGCACAAGGACCTCGACAAGCTCGGCCACTGGCAATTCGCCGACGTGACCGGCTCGCTCGTCGACCAGCTCGGCGTGCGCGAAAAGTCGGCCGGCGTCGCCCTGCGCGCCACCTTCATCGTCGATCCGGACAACACGATCCAGCACGTCTCGGTCAACAGCCTGAACGTCGGCCGCTCGCCGGAAGAAATCCTGCGTCTGCTCGACGGCCTGCAAACCGACGAGCTCTGCCCCTGCAACCGCGGCGTCGGTGGCGCCACGCTGTAATCGCGGCTTCATGGCCAATGCGCGGATGGCCATGCTGTCATCCGCCGATCAGCCCGCTCCGGCGGGCTTTTTCACCCGTGCCCGATAGGAGAAAACAATGGAATTTCTGACTTCGATCAAGGAAGCGATCCCCGATTACGCGAAGGACATCCGCCTGAATCTGGACGGCGTGATCGCACGTTCGTCGCTCGCACCCGAACAGGCCATCGGCGCTGCGCTCGCGGCGGCCTTTGCCGCGAAGAGCAAGTTCATCACCGATGCGATCCGCAATTCGGGCGCCCTGCCCGAGGCCGAGCTGAACGGCGCACTGACCGCCGCCGCGCTCATGGGCATGAACAACGCCTATTACCCCTTCGCCGAATACACCGGCGACAAGGAACTGCAAGGCTCGCCGGCCCAACTGCGCATGAATGCGTATGCGTCGAACGGCGGCACGACCAAGGTGAATTTCGAGCTGTTCGCGCTCGCTGCCTCGGTGGTCGGCAAGTGCCATTTCTGCATCAAGAGCCACTACGACCTGCTGCGGCAGCACGGCCTGACGATGCAGCAGCTCAAGGACGTGGGCCGCATCGCGGCGGTGGTGAATGCCGCCGCCCAGGTGCTGGCCGCCGAAGGTCGCTGATCGACGCGGGAGCCGCTCGGCTCCCGTCAGTCCGCCGCCCAGCGGATCTGCCAGACATCGTCCCCCCCGGCGATGCAGCGGTGCTCGGTGCCTATGCCCGGGACATGCAGCAGCCGATCGCCGAGCCACAGCAAGGGCGCACGTCGCCGAAGGGCCGGTGGCAATCCGAGCGACTGATACCAGTGCTTCAGCGAGCGCAGCGGTCGTCGCGGATCCATACCCAGCTGCTCGCCACCCTTGCGGGCGCGCGCCACGAGCGGTAATGAGCGCAGCAAGGCACCCGGAACGCCCAGGCTGGAGCAACGTTCAAAGCAAAAGCCGCCTGGCCAGCCAGTCGGTGACCAGTGCGCCTGCCCGTCCCATGCCAGCGTGTCCGCACTCGTGGATGCGGTGGACGGGCGCAGGCAATCAAGGCCACCCCGATGGCGCGACCACTGCCAGCCTTGCCAGCGCACATCGGGATCGGCATCTGGCGTGGCCAGGTTCATCTGCCGCCATGCCTGCACGAGCCAGGCTTCGGGCGGCGGTTCGACGCCAGAGCCTCGCCCCCAGAGTTGCAGCACCGAAGCCCGCCGGAAATCATCCAGCGCGGCCAGCCGCGCGAGATCGAGGGTCGGGCCGCGAAGTGCCTTGGCAAACTCCGGAAAACACAGTGCCGTCTGTCGGTTGGCCCGACAGGCAGCCAGATCGGATTGCGCCTGTGCCAGCAGCGAATCCGCCGCCGATGCGAGCAATCTGGTGCTGCGGCCTATCGTGCCGAGTGCCTGGGGTGCGATGTCGAGCAGCGGCGCGAGCACGCGATGCCTCAGGGCGTTGCGCAGATAGTCGTCGCTGGCATTGCTCGGGTCGTCGATCGGCTCCAGGCCGTAGTGCGCGAGATAGGCGGCGATTTCGGCTGGCTGGGAGTTGAGCATCGGACGCCACCGCACCAGCTCGCTACCGTCGACACGCCAGTCGCGCATCGCCGCCAGACCGCCCGGGCCGGCCCCGCGCAGCAGGCGCATCAGCAGGGTTTCCGCCTGATCGAGCGCGTGATGCCCAAGCGCGAGCACACCAACGCCCCGGACTGCGCACATCTCGGCGAGCGCTGCATAGCGGGCCGAGCGAGCAGCCGCCTCGACGCCCAGCTCCCTGACCGCCGTGACGTCCACTCGCCGCGCATCGGCAGCGACACCAAGCTGCGCCGCAGCCTCACCCACCTGCCAGGCCCAGTCGGCCGACGCCGGCTGCAAGCCGTGATCAACATGCAGGCAGACCAGCCGGAAGCCGAGCCGAGCCGACTGCCGCGCAAGTACATGGAGCAGCGCCGTCGAGTCCTTGCCGCCCGAACAGGCCACGGCAACGCCGCGCTCCCGCAAATGAAAAAGCCGTCGCTCGCACTCGGCAGCAACGGCTTGCTCGAACGGCGTGCCGATGATGGGCGTCTGAGCCGCCCCGACCGGCTCAGACGCCGCCGGTTTCCTTGAACTTGCCATGACCAAGAATGCGCTCGTGACGGGCTTCGAGCAGGTCCTTCACCTTCACGCCCTGGAACTGGCGCAGCGCATCGGCAAGCGCACGCTTGAGCAACTGTGCCATCGCCTGCGGATCACGATGCGCACCACCCAGCGGCTCGTTGACGATCTTGTCGATCAGGCCGAGAGCCTTGAGGCGATGCGCAGTGATGCCGAGGGTTTCAGCCGCCTCTGGCGCCTTGTCGGCACTCTTCCAGAGAATGGAAGCGCAGCCCTCTGGCGAAATGACCGAATATGTCGCGAATTGCAGCATCATCACGACATCGCCCATCGCAATGGCAAGCGCGCCACCGGAACCGCCTTCACCGATGATCGTGGTGATGATCGGCACCTGCAATTCAGCCATTGCATAAAGATTGTGGCCGATTGCCTCGGATTGACCGCGCTCTTCCGCGTCAATGCCCGGATAGGCTCCCGGCGTATCAACGAAAGTGAAGATAGGCAGATTGAACTTCTCGGCAAGGCGCATCAGACGCAGCGCCTTGCGATAGCCCTCGGGCTTCGGCATGCCGAAGTTGCGCAGCGTGCGCTCCTTGACGTCGCGGCCCTTCTGATGACCGATCACCATGACCGACTGGCCGTTGAAACGGGCCAGACCACCGACGATCGACTTGTCATCGGCGAAGGAACGATCGCCGTGCAATTCATGAAAGTCGGTGAAGATTTCGCGGACGTAATCGAGCGTATAGGGACGCTGCGGATGCCGCGCGACCTGCGAAACCTGCCAGGGCGTGAGCTTGCTGTAGATTTCCTTGGTCAATCCTTCCGACTTCTTCTGCAGTCGACGGATCTCTTCGGAAATGTCCACTGCGGAATCGTTCTGCACGAAACGCAATTCTTCGATCTTGGTTTCCAGTTCGGAAACGGCTTGCTCGAATTCGAGAAAAGTCGCTTTCACACGGCTCCTTTCATTCATCGATTCGCTTGATGCGAATGCTCAGTATTCGACCGGAATCGGATCCAGGCTGCGCCACAGATACCAGGTGGCGACGGTGCGCCACGGTTCCCAGTTGGCGGCAACCTCACGCGCCTCGCTGCGCGTGACCGGCTCGCCGCTGAAGTAATGCAGCCCGATGGCCTTGAGCAGACCGAGGTCGTCAATGGGAAAGACGTTCGGGCGCATCAGGTTGAAGATCAGGAACATCTCGGCGGTCCAGCGACCGATGCCTCGGATCGCGGTCAACTCGGCGATGATCGCCTCGTCCTCCATCGCATGCCAGTCATGGGCATGGATATGTCCATCGGCGAAATGCAGCGCAAGGTCGCGGATGTACTCCGTCTTGCGCTTGCTCAGACCACAGCCGCCGAGCGCCTCCGGCGTCAGCGCGACGACGGCTTCGGGCGCGACATCCCCGCAGGCGCCGCTCAGGCGCAACCAGATCGCATCGGCAGCCTTGGTGGAAATCTGCTGTCCGACGATGGCGCGCGCCAGCGTGGTGAAAGGTTCGCCGCGCGAACTCAGGTGCAGGCCCGGGTACTGGGGGATGAGCTTGCGCATGATGCGATCACGACCGATCAGCGCCTCGCGCGCCTCGTCCCAATACGCCGGCGCGACGCCCACAGGCGTGACCTCGGCCACTGTCTCGACCGCCTCGATGATCTTGGAGCGCTTGAGCGCGACCGACTTCACCGGCCCTTCCGCCGGAGTCACGCGCGTCGCCATGTTGTTCCTTGCGGGCCGTCTTCGAGCAGGATGCCGCGGGACTTGAGGTCATTGCGGATCTGGTCGGCGGCGGCGAAATCGCGCGCTTTCTTGGCGGCGATGCGCGCGGCGATAGCCGCCTCGATCTCAGCCGCCTCGTCGTCGGCCACGCCGCCACCCTGCAGGAATTCGCGCGGATCGCGCTGGGCAATGCCGAGCACGCCGGCGAGCAGCTTGAGCTGGCGCGCGAGCGCGGCGCTGCCGCTGCGGTTCACCTCAGTGGCAAGCTCGAACAGCGTCGCTACCGCGACCGGCGTGTTGAAGTCGTCATCCATCGCTGCGCGGAAGCGCTCGGCAAAGCTGTCGGTCCAGTCGAGCGCTTCGCCATCGGGCGTCACGGCACTGAGCGCGGTGTAGATGCGGCCGAGGCCAGCCTTGGCATCGTCGATGAGCGTGTCGGCGAAGTTGAACTGACTACGGTAGTGCGTGCGCAGCAGGAAGAAGCGCAGCACCTCGGCGTCCACCGTCTTGAGCACGTCGCGGATCGTGAAGAAGTTGCCGAGCGATTTCGACATCTTCTCGCCATCGACATTCACGAAGCCGTTGTGCATCCAGTAGTTGGCGAAGGTCTTGCCGCTGGCGCCCTCGCTCTGGGCGATCTCGTTCTCGTGGTGCGGGAACTGGAGGTCCGCGCCACCGCCGTGAATGTCGAAGGTCTCGCCCAGCACGTCGCAAGCCATGGCCGAGCACTCGATGTGCCAGCCGGGCCGGCCGCTGCCCCAGGGCGAATCCCATTTGGCCTCGGGCGGCTCCTCGGGTTTGGCGCGCTTCCAGAGCGCGAAGTCGAGCGGGTCCTGCTTGTCGGTATCGACCGCGACACGCTCGCCGGCGCGCAGTTCGTCGAGCGACTTGCCCGAGAGACGACCATAGCCGTCGAAGCTGCGCACGGCGTAGTTCACGTCGCCGGCGGCGGTCGGGTAGGCGTGGCCGCGTTCCTGCAGGCGGCCAATCATCGACAGCATCTGCGGGATGTACTGCGTTGCGCGCGGCTCGTGGTCGGGCGGCAGGATGCCGAGCGCGGCCGAGTCTTCATGCAGCGCATCGAGGAAGCGCGCGGTGAGCTGGCCGATGGTTTCGCCGTTTTCGACCGCGCGACGGATGATCTTGTCGTCGATGTCGGTCACGTTGCGCACGAAGGTCACGCGATAGCCCGAGGCGCGGAGCCAGCGCTGCACGACGTCGAAGCCCACGATCGAGCGCGCATGCCCGATATGGCAGTAGTCGTAGATCGTCATGCCGCACACATACATCCTCACTTCGCCTTCGACGATGGGCCGGAACGCTTCCTTGCGCCGGGTCAGCGTGTTGAAGATCTGGAGCATGTGGACGGTGTGCGGAAGCCGCGCCGAAGCGCGTGGGAGATGGCGGATGACTGCCCGACAAGCCTTGCCGGGACCGCATTTTTTGCGGTTGCTAGAATCGGGCGAAAGCCGCGAAGTATAGCAGCGCCCCTCGGCACGACCGACGGCGACTGGCGGCATCACTCATCGGAACCCGTCGCCGGAATGATCTTCAACCGCCTCCGCCCCCTGCTCGCTGCCGCCGCTGTCGCTGCCTGTCTGATCGCGGCCACGCCAGCGCGAGCCCAGCAGAGCGAGGACGAAGCCGCCCGCATCGAGACACTCGCGCGCCAGGGCGACGGCAGTGCCGCGCTCGGCCGCGCCGACAGCTGGATCGCCGCTCACCCCCGCGACGCTCGCGTGCGTTTCCTGCGCGGCGTGCTGCTCACCGACCAGCAGCGCATCGACGATGCGATCGCCGCCTTCACCGAACTCAACCGCGACTTCCCCGAACTCGCGGAGCCCTACAACAACCTCGCCGTGCTGCTCGCCTCGCAAGGCCGCTACGACGAGGCGCGCGCCGCGCTCGAATCCGCGATTCGCGCCGCGCCCGGCTATGCCCTCGCCTGGGAGAACCTCGGCGACGTGTACGTGCAGCTCGCCCAGCGCGCCTACGGCAGCGCCGCGCGGCTCGCGCCGGCCAACAACGCCGTGCCGCCCAAGCTCAGGGCCGTGCGCGCCGTGAGCGTCGCCGGCAAGTCCTGATCCGCCTCACCACAACAACGGAGACAACATGCGACTCATCCGCTGGACCGCCGGCATGGCGCTGATGGCAATCTCGCTCGCGGCCTCGGCCGCCGGGCCGCGCGTCGCGCTCGACACCAACCTCGGCCGCATCGTGCTGGAACTCGACGACGCCAAGGCGCCGGTCAGCACGGCCAATTTTCTCAAGTACGCAGGCGACGGCTTCTACGCCGGCACGGTATTCCACCGCGTCATCCCCGACTTCATGATCCAGGGCGGTGGCTACAACGCCGGCATGAAGGAAAAGCCGACCAATCCGCCGATCGCCAACGAAGGCAGGAACGGCCTGCGCAACCTGCGTGGCACGGTGTCGATGGCGCGTCGCGGTGATCCGGACTCCGCCACCTCGCAGTTCTTCATCAACGTCGTGGACAATCCGCGACTCGACTATCCCCAGCCCGACGGCTACGGCTATGCCGTGTTCGGGAAGGTCGTCGACGGCATGGACGTCGTCGACAAGATCCGCGCCCTGCCTACCGGCAGCCGCGCGGGCCACCAGAACGTCCCGCTCGATCCGGTCGTGATCGAGAAGGCGACCATCCTCAAGTAAAGGGCCTGCTCATGAGCACCATCATCCTTCGCACCAATCACGGTGACATCACGATCGAACTCGACGACGAGAAGGCTCCCAACTCGTCGGCCAACTTCATCGAGTACGTGAAGAGCGGCCATTACGACGGCACGATCTTCCACCGCGTCATCGACGGTTTCATGATCCAGGGCGGCGGCTTTGTGCCGGGCATGGACCAGAAGCCGACCGGCAAGCCGATCGACAACGAAGCCAACAACGGCCTCAAGAACAAGAAGTACACGCTGGCGATGGCGCGCACGAACGATCCGCATTCGGCGACCGCGCAGTTCTTCATCAACGTGAAGGACAACGACTTCCTCGACTTCCGCTCGCCGACGCCGCAGGGCTGGGGCTATGCCGTGTTCGGCAAGGTCACCGAGGGCACGGACGTGGTCGACAAGATCAAGGGCGTGAAGACGGGCACCAAGGGCTATCACCAGGACGTGCCGCTCGAAGACGTCGTCATCACCAAGGCCGAAGTCGTCTGACGTCGCGCATGGCGGGCCGTCTGAACCATCTGCGCTTCGACGGCCGCCGGCCGGTCCGCATCGTTTCGGACCTGCATCTCTGGGGCGATCGCCCCGCCACGCTGGCCCGCTTCGAGCACTGCATCGAGCGGGCCCGTGCTGACGCCGCGGCACTGCTCATCCTCGGCGATCTCTTCGAATACTGGGTCGGCGATGACGACCTCGGCTCGGCCGATATCGCGCCCGCCGCGCGCGCGCTCAAGGCCGCGACCGATGCCGGCCTGACGGTCGGCTTCCTGCCCGGCAACCGCGATTTCCTCATCGGCCGGCGCTTCGCGCGCGCGACCGGCGTGACGCTGCTCGCCGACGAAGTCGCGCTCGACGTGGGCGGCTTCCGTGCCTGGCTCATGCATGGCGACACGCTCTGCACCGACGACGTCGGCTACCAGCGCTTTCGCCGCATCACCCGCCTGCCCGGCCTCGCTTGGGTCTGGAACCACACCGCGCTCGCCTGGCGCCACGAACGCATCGCCGCGATGCGTCGCGCTAGCAAACAGCGCAAGCGCTCGACCGGGCTGCAAGCCTGGATGGATGCGACGCCGCCCGCCATCGCCGCCGCCTTCGCGACCGCCGCGCGCCGTCTGCCAGGCTGCATCACGCTGATCCACGGCCACACCCACCGACCCGCCGTGCACGACGAAGGCGACGGCCGCCGGCGCTGGGTGCTGCCCGACTGGGAATTCGACGGCACGCCCGAGCCCCGCGGCGGCGGCGTCGAGATCACGCCCGAGGGCGTGCGCTGGTTCAGCGCCTGAACGCCACGGCGGATCAGCGCTGGCCTCGCCCGCCGTCGGACGCACTTCGTGCGACGCGCGGCTCAGCGCCTGATCGACCGCACGATCATCTGCTTGCACAAGCCGCGCAGCAGCTGCACCTCCTCGCGCTCCAGCCGCGTGCGCGCGAACAGTCGGCGCAGGCGCTCGAACAGCTTCTTCGGATGCGCGGGCTGGATGAATTCCACCGCCACGCAGGCTTCGTAGAGGTGCTCCATGAAGCGCTCGACCTCCTCGTGGCTCGCGTAGTCGGGCCGCTCCTCGTCGAGCGCGCGCGTGCCGATCACGCCGAAGGCGCGGCGCAGCTCGTAAGCCACGATCTGGAGCGCCTGCGCGACGTTGAGCGACGAGTACTCCGGATCGGCGTCGATCTGGGTGAAGCGGTCGCAGCGTTGCAGCTGCTCCTTGCTGAGGCCGGTGCGCTCGGTGCCGAACACGAAGGCAACGCGCGTCGCCGGCGCGGCCAGCTCGCCGACTGCCTCGACGCAGGCGTCGCGCACATCAAGCTGGGGCGGCGCGAAATCGCGTGTGCGCGCCGAGAGGCCGTAGACGAGCGAGCAATCGGCGACGGCTGCGTCGAGGCTGTCGTACACGCGCGCGGCCTCCAGCACGTCGATGGCGCTGCTCGCGAAGGCGATCGACTCCTCCTGCGCGAGCGGCCCGCCGAAGCGCGGCACCACCACGCGCAGCACGCCGTCGGTCATGCCGAAGCCCATCGTCTTCATCGCGCGCGCGGCCGAGCCGACATTGCCCGGATGGCTGGGATTGACGAGCACGAAGCAGGCGCGCGCGCGGCGGATGGCGTCGTCGCTGTCGCCCGCGGAGGCGGCGCTGACCGGGGAGGCGGAAGAAACGGCGGATACGCCGCCCGAAGCGCCGTCCGGCGCGGAAGCTTGAAGATTCATGGGGTTGCTGACTGGCGCGGGGGTGGTCGCGGGTAGAATCGCCCGACTTTTTTCAGGCCCGGGCAGCGCGATGCGCCCTGCCCCGCGCGGATACCGCAGACCCCGCGCCGACGGCCTGACCGCTCCTTCAAACATCGACCGGCGCGCCCCGCAACTGTGAGCGCGGCGCCCGGCTTCAACGGCTGGGCATTATGAATCCCCTGGGCAGCAATCCCTACATCAATACCGCCATCAAGGCGGCGCGCAAGGCAGGCAGCATCATCAACCGCGCGAGCATGGACCTCGACCTCGTCAAGGTCGGCAACAAGGGCCCGAACGACTTCGTGACCGAGGTCGATCAGGCGGCCGAGGCCGCCATCATCGAGACGCTGCTCACGGCCTATCCCAACCACGCCGTCCTCGGCGAGGAAACCGGCGAGACCGGTGCCCAGCAAGACCCCGACAACGAATTCACCTGGATCATCGACCCGCTCGACGGGACGACCAACTTCATCCACGGCTTCCCGCAGTACGCGGTGTCGATCGCGCTGCGCCACAACGGCGTGATCACCCAGGGCGTCATCTACGACCCGACGCGCAACGAGCTGTTCACCGCCTCGCGCGGCCGCGGCGCCTTCCTGAACGAAAAGCGCATCCGCGTGAGCAAGCGCGTCAAGTTCCAGGAAGCGCTCATCGGCACCGGCTTCCCGTTCCGCGCGAGCCATGCCGACCCCGAACTGTTCGACCGCTACATGCGCCTGTTCCGCTCGCTGACGATGCGCTGCGCCGGCCTGCGCCGTCCGGGCGCCGCCGCGCTCGACCTGGCCTACGTCGCCTGCGGCCGCTACGACGCCTTCTTCGAATACGCCCTCAAGCCCTGGGACATCGCCGCCGGCACGCTGATGGTGCTGGAGGCCGGCGGCCTCGTGAGCGACTTCCAGGGCAACGACAGCTACATGGACAGCGGCAATACCGTCGCGGGCTCGCCCAAGATCTTTGCCCAGCTCGTCGCGATGACCGGCGAGGCACGCTGACCGATGGCACGCAAGCCGGCGCCCGCAGCGGCGCCCGGCGGAGAGGCGGCGCACACGCCGCTGATGCAGCAATACCTGCGCATCAAGTCCGAGCACCCGGGGCTGCTCGTCTTCTTCCGCATGGGCGACTTCTATGAACTGTTCTACGACGACGCCGAGAAGGCTTCGCGCCTGCTGAGCATCACGCTCACGACGCGCGGCCAGTCGGCCGGGCTGCCGGTGCGCATGGCCGGCGTGCCGGTGCATGCCTGCGACGGCTATCTGGCCAAGCTCGTGCGCATGGGCGAGTCGGTGGCGATCGCCGAGCAGATCGGCGATCCGGCGCTGGCCAAGGGGCTGGTCGAGCGCAAGGTGGTGCGCATCGTCACGCCGGGCACGGTCACCGATCCGCAACTGCTCGCAGCCAAGCGCGACACGGTGCTGCTGGCGGTGAGCCAGGCGCCGTTGGCGCCGGCCACGCGCAAGGGGCCGCCGCCGGTGCCGATGCTCGGCCTCGCGACGCTCAATCTCGCGGTCGGCGAACTGGTGCTGGAGGAGATTCCGGCCGCGCGCTGGACCGCGACGCTGGAGCGCATCGGGCCGTCGGAGCTGCTCGTGGCCGATGGCGCGGCGCGGCTCGACCTGCCGCCGGGCCTCGCGCGCACGACCATCCCCGAGTGGCATTTCGACGTCGAGCGTGGCGCGGACGCGTTGCGCCATCAGTTCGGCGTCGCGACGCTCGACGGCCTGGGCGCGGGGCGGCTGAAGCCGGCGCTCGGGGCGGCGGGCGCAGTGCTGCGCTATGCGCGCGAGACGCAGGGCGGCGGCGCGTCGCTGCGCACTGCGGCGCCCGCGTGGGCCGATGAAGCCTCCTCCGCAACGACGGGCCGTGACGCGATGGCGTCACGCGGCATCGGCGCCAGCGCCAACCCGGCAACCAGCGGCGCCTCCGCCCAGCGCGCCGACGCCGGCCAGCGCCTCGCCCACCTCAACCAGCTGCGCGTCGCGCGCGAGAGCGATCTCGTGCTGCTCGACGCCGTCACCCGCCGCAACCTCGAAATCACCGAGCCGTTGCGCGGCGAACAGGCCGGCGCCGACGCGCCCACGCTGTTCCGCGAACTCGACGCCTGCGCGACCGGCATGGGCAGCCGCCTGTTGCGCCACTGGCTGCACCATCCGCGCCGCGACGCCCGCGCGATCGGCGCGCGCCATGCCGCGATCGACAGCCTGCTCGACCACGAGGCGCGCGAGCCCGGCCACGCCAGCCAGCTCGCCCGGCTGCTGCACGACTTCGGCGACATCGACCGCGTCGCCGCGCGCATCGCGCTGCGCTCGGTACGCCCGCGCGAACTTGCCGGCCTGTTGCGTGACCTGCACGCCCTGCCCGAGCTGCGCGCCGTCATCGACCAGGCCATCCACGCCGCCGACGGCCTCGCCCGCCCCGACAGCGACGACCGCAATGCCCAGCGCGAGCTGGCCAGCGCGATCGGCGCCGACGCGGTGCTCGGCATCGACGGCAGCACCGCCGGCTTCGCCCTCACCGACGACCCCGACGCCTCGGTCAGCCTGCTCGCCGCCTGCGCCGACACCCTCGTGCCGCCGCAGATCGGCCTCGACCTGCTCGGCGCGCTCGCCGACGAGCCCGCCGCCAACATCCGCGACGGCGGCGTGTTCGCGCCCGGCGTCGACATCGAACTCGACGAACTGCGCGCGCTCCAGACCGGCCACGGCGACTTCCTCATGCTGCTGGAAGCGCGCGAGCGCGAGCGCAGCGGCATCCCCAACCTGCGCGTCGAGTTCAACCGCGTGCAGGGTTTCTATATCGAGCTGCCCGCGAGCCAGTCGGCGCGCGCACCGGCCAACTACCAGCGCCGCCAGACGCTCAAGAACGTCGAGCGCTACATCACGCCCGAACTCAAGGCCTTCGAGGACAAGGTGCTCGGCGCCCAGGAACGCGGCCTCGCGCGCGAGAAGGCGCTGTGGGAAGACCTGCTGGACGCGCTTACGCCGCTGGTGCCAACGCTCCAGGGCATCGCCCGCGCGGTCGCGCGCATCGATGTTCTGCAAGCGCTTGCAAGGACGGCGCGCGACCGGCGCTGGGTGCGGCCGCGCTTCGTTGCGCAACCGACGCTCGTGGTGCGGCGCGGCCGCCATCCGGTGGTCGAGGCGCAACTGGAGCGCGACGGCCACGGCAAGGAGAGCTTCGTCGCCAACGACCTGAGGCTCGACGCCGCGCGCCGCATGCTGCTCGTGACCGGCCCGAACATGGGCGGCAAGAGCACCTACATGCGGCAGGCGGCGCTGATCGCGCTGCTCGCTTACGCGGGCAGCTTCGTGCCGGCCGATGAGGCGACGCTCGGGCCGATCGACGCGATCTACACCCGCATCGGCGCCGCCGACGATCTGGCCCAGGGCCGCTCGACCTTCATGGTCGAGATGACCGAGACCGCCGCCATCCTCAACCAGGCCACGCAGCACAGCCTGGTGCTGATGGATGAGGTCGGACGCGGCACCAGCACCTTTGACGGCATGGCGCTCGCAAGCGCCATCGCGCAAACGCTTGCATTGCGCAACCGTTCGCTCGCGCTGTTCTCCACCCACTACTTCGAGCTGACCGAACTCGCGAGCACGCTCGACGGCGTCGCCAATGTGCATGTGACCGCGGCCGAGCATCGCGGCGGCATCGTCTTCCTGCATGCGGTGCAGGAAGGCGCGGCGAGTAAGAGCTACGGCCTTCAGGTGGCGCGGCTCGCGGGCGTGCCCGAAAGCACCCTGCATCTCGCGCGCAAGCTGCTCGCCAAGCTAGAGGCGCAGGCGCGCGACAGCGGCCCGCAGCTCGGCCTGTTCGCGGAGGACGCGGCCGACGACACGAGCGTCAGCCTGCATCACGCCATCGTCGATGACGACCCCTTCGCCGACCTGCCGCCGGCCGAGCCGGCCACGCCGCCGGCGTTGCTCGCCATCCTCGACGAGATCCGCGAACTCGACGCCGACGCGCTCAGCCCGCGCGAGGCGCAATCGCGCCTCTACGACTGGGTGACACGGCTGCGCGAACTCTGAAGCAGACGTGCGAAGGCAAGGCCAGGCTTCGCCCCCGGCCTTGCCGCCGCAGGCTCAGTGCAGCGTGCCGCCGCGCCGGTCGAGTTCTCGATCCAGCTCCGGATCGTTGCCGTCGTCCGACTCTTCGAAGCCGTCATCGTCATCGACCGAACGATCGACCACGCGGAACAGCGCTTCCTCATTGCTGACGTGGCCCTGCTCGATCTCCTCCTCGGTGGCAGGGCGCACATCATCGACGCGCACCCACACGCGCAGCGCGAGGCCCGCGAGCGGATGGTTGCCGTCGAGCACGGCCACCTCGTCGGTCAGATCGGTGACGCGCCACAGCAGCGGCTCATCTCCGACGTCTTCGCCGTCGGCAGGCACGCCCTCGAACTGCATGCCGGGTTCCAGCTCGTCGGGCAGCTCGGCGCGGGGCACGACGCGCAGCAGTTCGGCGTCGTAATCGCCAAAGGCATCCTCGGGTTCGAGGTGGAACTCCGATTCGAAGCCGGCCAGCTGGCCAGCCAGTCGCTCCTCGATCTTCTCGAAGAAATCGCCACAACCGTGCAGGTACACGAGCGGCTCGCTGCCGGGATCAAGATTTTCGCCCTGGGCATCGTCAATTCGATAACGCAGGGTGACGACAGTGTTTTCGGCAATCTCCATGGCCGAACCTCCAGGAAAAGCGGGTGCAGTAAAGTCGCGGCCATTATGAGCGACACCCAGAAGAAGCCCGCCGCCGTTGCCGGCGGAAATACCCCCTCGCCCGCCGGCCTCAAGAAGATTCTCGGAGGCATGAGCGTTGACAAATTTCTCGCCGAGCATTGGCACCGCGAACCGCTGTTCATCAAGGGCGCGGTCGATCCGGCCCGGCTCTCGATACCACCGCAGGAAGTCCTCCACCTCGCCGCCGACGACCGCGTCGAATCGCGTCTCGTGCAGAAGCGCAAGGATAGCTGGGCGCTCGGTCACGGCCCCTTCGACAGCCTGCCGAAGGCGAAGCGCGACTGGACCGTGCTCGTGCAGGGCGTGAACCTGCACCATCCCGCCGCCGACGCGCTGCTCGACGACTTCCGCTGCCTGCCGCATGCCCGCCTCGACGACGTGATGATCAGCTACGCGGTTGAGGGCGGCGGCGTCGGCCCGCATTTCGACTCCTACGACGTCTTCCTCATCCAGGCCCATGGCACGCGCCGCTGGCGCATTTCGGCCCAGCGCAACCTCGATCTCGTGCCCGACCTGCCGCTCAAGATCCTCGCCAACTTCGAGCACGAGCAGGAATTCATCTGTGAACCAGGCGACCTCCTCTACCTGCCGCCGCGCTACGCCCACGATGGCGTGGCGCTCGACGAATGCATGACCTGGTCGGTCGGTTTTCGCGCCCCGGCACTCGGCGAACTCGCCCTCGCCTTTCTCGAACGCTGCGCCGAGCATTCCGCCGATCTCGTGAATGAAGAGCGCTATTCCGATCCCGGTCTGAAACGCCCGCGCCATCCTGCCGCCGTGCCTGACGGAATGGTCGATGCCGTCGAAGCCGAATTGCGTCGCATGAAATTCGATCGCGCGCGAATCGCCGACTTTCTTGCCGAATGCCTCAGCGAGCCAAAACCCGGCGTCATCTTCGACGCGCCGCCGCGCCCGCTGTCATTTGTCCGGTTCATGCAGGGCATTGCGCGCCAGGGCCTGCGACTTTCGCCCGCCACGCTGATGCTGCATACGCCACGCGAAGTGTCGATCAATGGCGAATCCTTCGACGCGACCGACAGTGAAGGCCGCTGGTTGCGGCAATTCGCCGATCGCCGCCATGCAACGGCCGACGAATGCGTGATGCTCGACGAGAATCTCGCCGAATGCCTGCATGACTGGTATCGCGCAGGCTGGTTGCTGATCGGGCGATCGTCGAGCTGATCACTGCGGAATCGGAGGTTGCATGAATGAAACGCCCGCCAATTCATTCGAGGCATTCCAGTTGCGCAGCGAACTGCAGGCCGTGCTCCTAGCCGCCATCGGACTCGCACGGCAGGAACTATTGTTCTACGACCCCGATTACACGGGCTGGCCAATGAATGACGCCAATATGCTCGCGGCAATCGATCAATTTCTGACCAGCAATCGTGCGGCGAAACTCCGACTCGCTGCGCGATCGAACCAGCATTTGCTGCGCGACTGCCCGCGACTCGTCAGTCTGCTTTCTCGCCACAGTGATCGGGTGCAATCAGCTTGTCCGACGGATGTGCTCGCACTGCCGGCTGAAAGCCTGTTGATTGCCGATTCGATGCATGCGATGCGACTGCCCGATTCATCCCGTCCACGCGGTGTGTTTCGCCGGAATGACAGCGGCTACGCACTGATCCTGCGCAACCGCTTCGATGAAATCTGGCAACACTGCGATGCGCGAATCAATGTCAACCCGCTGGGTATTTGATGGCCGTCGCTTGATGCCAACGCTTGTGTAATCAGTTGTATGAGTTGTACGGCGGGCGCCGGCCAAACGGCCATTAGGCCCGCCAAACGGGGAGTGAAGTCCCGTATCCGTTATAAAATCCTGCCCAAGCCGAGCCAAGGCTTGGTCCGCATTACCGACGAGTTCGAGTTTGCCGGACCCAACTCGTCGGCCATGAATCGCATTGCCTGCGACCCACCTCACATCTTCAAAGTACAAGGACTCACCATGAAGAAATCGCTGCTCGTTGCTTCGCTGCTCGCCGTTGCCCTCGCCGCCTGTGGCGAAAAGCCCGCGCCGGCTCCCGCGCCCGAACCCACCCCGGCGCCGGCCCCCGCGCCCGCCGCCGAACCGGCGCCGGCCCCGGCCGCTGAACCGGCTCCGGCCCCCGCTGCCGAGCCAGCCCCGGCTCCCGCCCCGGCCACCGAAGAAAAGAAGTAATCTTTTCTTCACGAGCAAAAAAGCCGACCCTTGGGTCGGCTTTTTTATTTCCCGCCGTCGAAAGTCATGGCACCGAAACGGGGATGGCGCAATTCAGATCTCGACCCAGTCGAATCCATCCTGCTGGCTGGCCAGCAATATTTCTGCGGGGTTGCAATTCAACACTGCCGCAAGTGCCGCAGCCGCAAGCTCAGGCTGATTGTTCTGCCGACTCAAATGCGCGGCATGCAAGTGCTTCAACCGATCACGCTCGATTGCTGCCAGGATCGCAGCCGCCGCCGAATTGGACAGATGCCCGTAATTGCCCGCGATCCGCGCCCTGACGCTCGGCGGATAAGAAGAAGCCGCGAGCAACGCCGGATCGTGATTGCATTCCAGCACCAACCCGTCACAACCGGTGAGCATGTCGAGAATGAATGGCGTAGCGCTGCCAACATCCGTCAGCACCCCGAGGCGAGCACGGCCGTCGGAGAACACGAATTGCGTCGGTTCGCGTGCATCGTGCGGGACCGGGAAGGGCCTGATGTCGAGGCCGTTGATCTCGAAGCGGGTGTGGCTGCAGATCGGTCGCCATCGCACACCGGTCTCGTCCGGCAATCGCAGTGCGATGCCGGTGCCGTGGGATGAATGCACCGGGATGCCGTAACGGCGCGCCAGTCGGGCTACACCACTTCCATGATCGCCATGCTCATGCGTGACCAGGATGGCATCAAGCGACTCCGGTTCGATACCGCGCGCCACCAGACGCCGGACAACCTCCCGCACGCCGAAGCCGCAATCCAGCAGGATCCGTGTCGGTCGCTGCGTCGCGGCCCGGGCCTCGATCACGAGGGCATTGCCCTCGCTGCCGCTACCCAGGCTCGTGTAACGCAGCGACGCCATCCGCCTTCGCTTACTTGAGCTCGCCCTGAAGCAGTTCGAGGATGCGCGCGGTCGACTCGGACTTGTCCTGACCACCCTCGGTCGGCTGCACGGTCACGCGCGTGCCGGAGCCCGACTCCTTGACCGAAACCTTGAACTGCCGCGCGACGTTTGCCGGCTTGGCGCCAAACATGCGCGCGAAGAAGCCCGGGTCTTCCTCGGTTTCCTTGCCCGGGGGCACGAAACGCACGCCGTACACGCCAGCCGTCCGGTCGCGCGTCTCGACCGTGAAGCCGCCGCGATCGAGCGCGATGCCGACGCGACGCCAGCCGCGATCGATCGGATCGTCGAGCTGGAGCGCGTCGCCGACGATACGCGCGCGCGCGGCGGGCACGGCGGCAGTGAGGTTAGCGACCTCGGTCGCGGCGCTCGCCTCGGGCAGACCGAAGCGCACCAGCAGGCGTTGCAGGAACTCGCCTTCGAGTGAGGGATCGTTCGGGCGCGGCTGCCAGATCGTCGAATCCTTCTGACCAACGAGCACTTCCTCCATGCCGCGATGCGTGAGATAGACCTCGGTACCACCTGGCACGCGCTCCAGACGCACGCGGAAGAGATCGCGCGTGCCAGTGTCGTAGAGCGAGTCGAACACACGGCCGATCGTGCGGCGCAGGAAATCCTGCGGCAGCTTGGCGCGGTTCTCGGCCCAGTCGGTTTCCATCACGCCGGACTGAGCGTCCTGGTAGCGCAGCGCGAAACCGTTGGACTCCCAGAACTTGGTGATCACCGGCCAGACGTCCTCGGCCGGCTGGTCGATCAACAGGTAGCGTACCGAACCGTCACGGCGCAGATGCGCAACCGGACTGGTCGGCAGCACACCCGAGGGCGACGTCGTAGTCGTCGGGGCCTTGGCCATGGCCGACGCGGTCGTGCTCTGGGGCACGGCGTAGCGGTCGTCCTTGGGCAGCGTGCTCAGATCGGGCGGCACTTCCAGGCGCGGCGCGGCCTGGGCCTTGGCGTCGCTCTTGTAATCGATCTTCGAGCCTTCGAAGGTGGTCGTGCAACCGGCGAAGGCAAGCGCGACGAGCGTCGCGATGCCGGTCCGCAGGGCGGAAACAGGCGCGGAACGGGACATGAATACCTGGCGGGGAATTACAGGACGCCGGCGCTGAACAGCGCGGCTTCGACGACCGGGCGGGCGCCCTCGGAAAGCTGGACCAGCGGCAGACGGATGCCCGTGCCGATGTGGCCCATGCGATGCAGTGCCCACTTGGTCGGCGCCGGATTCGACTCGACGAAGAGCTTCGTGTGCAGGTCGAACAGCTTGTCGTTGATGGCGCGGGCGCGGGCAATGTTGCCTTCGCGCGCGGCGGCGCACATCTCGCTCATCGCGCGCGGAGCGACATTGGCCGTGACCGAGATGACGCCTGTGCCGCCCATGAGCATGTAGGCGAGCGCGCTGTCGTCGTTGCCCGAGTACAGGCCGAATTCCTTGCCCTTCGGCAGCTGTCGCAGCAGCTCGACATGGCGCACGAGGTCGCCGGTCGCGTCCTTGAGGCCGACGATGCCGGGCAGCTCGGCCAGGCGCAGGACGGTCGCGTTCTGCAGATCGGCGACGGTACGACCGGGCACGTTGTAGAGGTAGAGCGGCAGGTCTTCCGCCTCGGACACCGCCTTGAAGTGCTGGAACAGCCCTTCCTGCGTCGGCTTGTTGTAGTACGGGACCACCGACAGCTGGGCATTGGCGCCAACCTTGCGCGCCGCCTTGGCCAGCTCGACGGCCTCGCGGGTGGCGTTGGCGCCGGTGCCCGCGATGACGGGCACACGACCCGCCGCCTGCTCGACCGTCACGCGCACGAGCTCGATGTGTTCATCGAAATCGACCGTAGGCGATTCGCCGGTCGTGCCGACGATGACGATGCCGTTCGTGCCTTCTGCGATGTGCCAGTCGACCAGCTTGCGCAGGCCATCGAAATCGAGCGTGCCATCGGCATGCATGGGGGAGACGATGGCGACGATGCTGCCGTGAATCATGGAATTGGCCGTCAAATTCAAAGCGTTGGATTGTACGTGATGGTTCTTTCGCGGCCGCTCACGCGCCCAGGCCCATCGCCACGCGCACATCGCGCATGGTCTCGGAAGCGATCGCGCGGGCGCGGGCGTTGCCGGCGTCGAGCACGTCGCGCACGAGCGAGGGCTTGGCTAGATAGGGCTCGGCGCGTTCGCGCATCGGCTCCAGTTCCTTGACGATGGCCTCGGCCACCGGCGTCTTGCATTCGATGCAACCGATGCCCGCACTGCGGCAGCCGATCTGCACCCATTGCTTGGTCGCGTCGTCCGAATACACGAGGTGAAACTGCCAGACCGGGCACTTGTCGGGGTCGCCGGCATCGGTGCGACGCACGCGCTGCGGGTCGGTCGGCATGACCTTGACCTTCTTGCGCACGGCGTCGGGCTCCTCGCGCAGCGTGATCGTGTTGCCGTAGCTCTTGCTCATCTTCTGGCCGTCGAGGCCGGGCAGGCGCGAGGCCTCGGTCAGCAGCGCCTTCGGCTCGACGAGCACCTGCTTGGTGCTGCCTTCCAGAAAGCCGAGCAGACGTTCGCGGTCGGCGGCGGAGATGCTCTTGGCTTCTTCCACCAGTTTTTTCGCGGCGGCGAGCGCTTCGGCGTCGCCGTCCTGCTGGTACTTGACGCGCGCTTCGAGCACCTGCTTGCCGGCCTTGCCGAGCTTCTTCGAGGCCTCGATCGCCTTTTCTTCAAAGCCCGGTTCGCGGCCGTAGAGGTGATTGAAGCGGCGCGCGCATTCGCGCGTCAGCTCGATGTGCGGGATCTGGTCCTCGCCGACCGGCACATGCTTCGCGCGATAGATGAGGATGTCGGCCGCCTGCATGAGTGGGTAGCCGAGGAAGCCGTAGGTGCCGAGGTCCTTTTCCTTGAGCTTCTCGATCTGGTCCTTGTAGGTCGGCACGCGCTCCAGCCAGCCGAGCGGCGTGTGCATCGACAGCAGCAGGAAAAGCTCGGCGTGCTCGATGACGCGGCTCTGCACGAAGATCGTCGCGCGCTCGGGGTCGAGGCCGGCGGCGAGCCAGTCGGTGACCATCTCGGTCGTGGACCTGGCGATGATCGACGGGTCGTCATAGACGGTGGTCAGCGCATGCCAGTCGGCCACGAAGAAGAAGCACTCATGGTCGGCCTGGAGGCGCACCCAGTTCTTGAGCGCACCGTGGAAATGGCCAATGTGAAGCGCGCCGGTCGGGCGCATGCCGGAAAGGACACGGTCTTGCACGGAAGAATCCCGTCGATGAAATGAGGTTGGAAAGCCGGCGGCGTCAGAACTGGAACAGCGTCTGGATGAACCAGATGCCGAGGCTCACGAAGGGCATCATCAGCGTGGACAGCAGGCCGGTGACGATGAGCACCAGCACGATGATGAAGCCGTAGCGCTCGACGGACGCGTAGGCGAGGGAAAGCTTGCGCGGCAGCAGGCCGATCAGGATGCGTCCGCCATCGAGCGGCGGGATCGGCACCAGATTGAGCGCCATCAGCATGATGTTGAAGGTGATGCCGGCCTTGGCCATCGACAGGAAGAAGGGCTCGTCGACGCCGCCCGCATCGAGCAGCCGGTAGAACAGCGCCCAGCCGCAGGCCATCGCCAGATTGGCCGCCGGCCCGGCCGCCGCGACCCAGATCATGTCGCGCTTGGGATTGCGCAGGTTGGCGAAGTTGACCGGCACCGGCTTGGCCCAGCCGAACATGAAGCCGCCGCCGCCCGCGATGCGCGCCGAGATGAGCAGCAGCGCCGGCACCAGCAGCGTGCCGATCGGATCGATGTGGCGCATCGGATTGAGGCTCACGCGACCGAGCATCCAGGCCGTCGAATCGCCGAACATGCGCGCCACGTAGCCGTGCGCCGCTTCATGCAGGGTGATCGCAAAGATCACCGGAATCGCATAGACCGTGATGGTCTGGATGAGGTCGTCCATCGGTCGATGATAGCAAGGGGGCTATGACGCCCCGCCCGCCACACCTTAGCCCAGACCGAGCGGCCCGAGCGGCCCGCTGCCCTCGCGGATGAGCACGGGCGACGGGCCGCTCAGATCGACCACCGTCGTGCCGCGCCCCGAGCAGGCGCCGGAATCGATCACGAGGTCGAGCTGGCCCTTGAGGCGGTCGCAGATCTCGTCCGGATCGTTCAGCGGCTGCTCGTCGCCCGCGAGCAGCAGGCTCGACGACAGCAGCCCCTGCCCCGCCTCCTCCAGCAGCGCCAGCATCACCGGATGGTCGGGCACGCGGATGCCGATCGTCTTGCGCGACGGATGGCTCAGGCGACGCGGCACCTCGCGCGTGGCTTCGAGGATGAAGGTGTAGGCGCCCGGCGTCGTCGCCTTGAGCAGGCGGTACTGCTTGTTGTCCACCTGGGCGTAGGTCGAGATTTCGGACAGGTCGCGGCAGAGCAGCGTGAGATGGCGGCGCTCTTCGATGTCGCGGATGCGGCGGATGCGGTCGGCGGCGTCCTTGTCGTCGAGGCGGGCGACGAGCGCGTAGCAGGAGTCGGTCGGCGCGGCGATGACGCCGCCTGCCTCGATCACCTTGAGCGCCTGACGGATCAGGCGCGGCTGCGGGTCGGAGGGATGGATCGCGAATCGTTGTGTCATGGGAGGAGTGGTCTTGTTGAGGGTCAGCCGATGCCCCACTGGGCCCAGATCGGCTCGACCGAATCGGGCAGCGGCCCGAGCATGCCCGGCTCGACGCGGGATTCTCCGGCGCCGTGAAAGTCGCTGCCGCGCGAGGCCTTGAGGTCGAATTCGCGCGCGGCGAGCACGGCGCGGCGGGCGTCGTCGGCGGTGTGCGAGGCGCAGAGCACCTCGATGCCCTCGCCGCCGGCTTCCTTGAATTCTGCGATGAAGGCGTGGCGCTCCAGGTCGGAAAAACGGTAGCGGCCCGGATGCGCGATGACGGCCACGCCGCCCGCGCCGCGGATCCAGCCGATCGCTTCCTTCAGCTTCGCCCAGCGATGCGGGACGTAGCCGGGCCTGCCTTCGACGAGGTAGTTGCCGAACACCTCGCGCACATCGTCGCAGCGGCCGATCTCGACCAGCCAGCGCGCGAAGTGGCTGCGCGAGATGAGTTCCGGATTGCCGACGTACTTCATCGCGCCCTCATAGGCGCCGGGAATGCCGACCGCCGCGAGGCCGTCGGCCATCTCCTGCGCGCGTCCGGCGCGACCGCCGCGCGTGCGCTCCAGGCCGGCGACGAGCGCGGGATCGGTGATGTCGATGCCGAGGCCGACGATGTGCACCGTCTCTCCGGCCCAGGTGACGGACACCTCGACGCCGTGGATGAAGCCCATGCCGAGTTCAGTCGCGCGCTGACGGGCGCGCGCCACGCCGCCCACCTCATCATGGTCGGTCAATGCAAACCATTGCACGCCGTTGCGATGGGCACGCTCCACCACGTCTTCCGGTTCGTGGATGCCGTCGGAGATGTTGGAGTGGCAATGCAGATCGACGTTGACCGTGTACGGGTCGAAGGGCGTGCGCGGCTGTGGCGGGCGGCTGAGATGGATGGCGGTCATGGCGTGGTCTCCTGCGCTTCGACATCGGCGAGGAAGCGGTGAATCGCGGCGGCGCAGGCTTCGGGGACTTCGAGATGGACCATGTGGCCGCCGCCCGGAATTTCCAGTCGGGTCGCGTTACGAAGACCGGCGCCGCGCGATGCCATCTCGGCGTCGTTGCGGGCCTGACCGTCGCTGGCGGTGATCCAGAGCACCGGACATTCGATGGCCGCCCAGCTCGCCTCGGCCTCCTCGCGGCGGAACAGCGTCGGGTTGACGAGGCGATGGGCGCGATCGGCGCGCAGGGTCCAGGCGCCATCCGCGCGTGGCTCGGCCCAATGCTCGGCAAGCCAGCGCGCGCGATCGTCGGGCAGTTGCGGATGGTTGCGCCGGATACGCGCCGCAACCTCGTCGAGGCTGGCGTATCCGCCCCAGGGCGCGGCATGGGCGAGCTGGTCAAGCCAGCGCGCGTATCGGCGCGGCGCATCGGCGGGCCGGGTGGCGGGCGGTCCGAAGCCTTCGAGCGAAATCAGGCTGCGCACCCGCCTCGGCCGTGCCGCCGCGTAGAGCGCGCCGATCAGGCTGCCCATGCTGTGGCCGAGCAGATGGACGGGCGCGCTCGGCGAGATCGCGTCAAGCAGCGCGTCGAGATCGGCAAGGTAATCGGGGAACCAGTAGGACTCAACTGCCTTCTGCGCCGTGGCGTGTTCGCTTAGACCAAAGCCGCGCCAGTCGGGCGCCAGGCAGGCGCGCTCGCCACCAAGGGCATCGACCAGGAATTGGAACGAGGCCGAGACGTCGAGAAAGCCGTGCAGCAGGACGAGTGGAGCGCCCCCGTCAGCGGTCCACTCGCGCAAATGGATGCGCAGTCCGCGCAGGTCGAGAAATCGGGATTGGCAAGGCGTCATCGCACCGATGGTAGCGGCGCAGCCATTCCGGACGCCCAAAAAAATACCGCCAGCCCTGCATCACGGATGACGCGAGACTGGCGGGAAACAGCGGCGGCCTTTTGGGCACGCCGCCATGGCGCGATAGGTATTGCCGTGAGGCAGAAATCAGAAGCGGTAGCCGACGCCGACGCCGAAGAGCCACGGGTTGACGTTGACGGTGTCGGCCTTGACGCCGTTCTTGCGGAGATCCACGTCAAGCTTGATGTACTTGGCGTCGAGGTTGAGCGACCAGTTCTTGTCGAAGGCGAAGTCGACACCGATCTGACCGGCCGGGCCGATCGACTTGTTTTCCAGCGACAGGCCCGAGCCAGCCGGCAGGCTCACGCCCCAGATCTTCGTGAAGTTCACACCGGCACCGATGTAGGGCGTGATCGGCGTGCTGTTCGCGAAGCGGTACTGGGCAAGCAGGGTCGGCGGCAGGTGCTTGAGCGAGCCGATCTTCTGGCCCGACAGTTCGATGTCGTGGGTCTGCGGGTTGGTCAGCACCAGTTCGACCGAGATGTTGGGCGAGACGAAGTAGGTGATGTCGAGGTCGAGGAGCGCCTTGTCGGAAACGCGGATCGCCTGGTCGTTGTCGGTCTTGTCGGCGGTCTGCATCGTGAGCAGGCGGCCACGGACCATGAAGGGGGTTTCGGCCTGGGCCGGCATCGCGGCGGCAAGACCGGCGGCGATCAGGCCGGCAACCATCGAGGTCTTGAAGAGGGTGGTCATCCTTGGCTCCACGTGAGTGTTGGTGTTGTCGTGGCCCTTTTGCCGGGCCGTGCACGCCAGTGCGTGGAAAGGATTCTTGAGCCCGCTTCCGGCGCCGAATTTGCGTTTTCGCAAGCGCCGGACCGCCGTTCAGGGCAGGCGGTCCGGGGGTTGACGCGCATCAAGCGGCGCCGTGGCGTGACGGCAACAAGCGCTTGCGAAAGCCTCGTCCGCAGACGTTTCAGTCGCGCACGCCGGCAAAAGCGTCGAGCTGCTCGGGCGTGAACCCGGCCGCGAGCCGTGCCTCGGTATTGAACGGTGCCCTCGGCAGCCCGACGCGATAACGCTGTGCCAGCTCGACATGTGCGTTGGCGGGCGACAGTCCGTCGCGCTCGCACAGCCAGTCGTACCAGCGGTTGCCGATGCGCACATGGCCGACCTCGTCGCGCAGGATCACGTCGAGCACCCCGGCCGACTCGCGGTCGCCGGCCGACATGAGCTTGGCGCGGATGCCCGGCGTCACGTCCAGACCGCGCGCTTCCATCGTGCGCGGCACGAGCGCCATGCGCGCGAGCGGATCGACGGCGGTGCGCTCGGCCATGTCCCACAGGCCGTTGTGCGCACTGAAGTCGCCGTAGTCGTGGCCATGGGCGCGCAGCCGCTCGCGCAGAAGGTTGAAGTGCAATGCCTCTTCCACCGCGACGAGCAGCCAGTCGTCATAGAAGGCTTCGGGCATGCGGGCGAAGCGCCAGACCGCGTCGAGCGCGAGATTGATCGCGTTGAACTCGATGTGCGCCAGCGCATGCAGCAGCGCCGCCCGCCCCTCGACCGAGCCGACGCCGCGCGAGGCCACATCGCGCGCATGCACGAGTTCGGGCCGCGCAGGCCGCCCCGGCAGGCCGCCGGGATCGGCGATGACCGCGTCGGCATCGACCGCGCCGCCGGCCTTGCGTGCGGCGTTCAGCTCGGCCACAAGGGCGCACTTGCGGTCAGGATCGGGACAGGAAAGCGCGACGAGCGCGGCAGAGCGGAGTTCGAAAGCGGGCATGAGAAGATCGGCCGAGGCGCGCCGGACGGTGCGCCGGAAATGTCCGAACCATTCTAGCCAGCCGCCGTCACACGCCCATGAAGCTGCTGTTCCTGCTCGCCGTCGTGGCCATCGTCTATTTCTGGTGGAAAAAGAACGCGCGCGCCGTCGTTGCGGTGCGGCCACCGATGGTCAAGCGGCCGCTCGACGAGGCCCAGCGTCAGCTGTTCGCGCGCCTGCAATCGGCGCTGCCGAGCGCGATGATCCTGGCCCAGCCCAGCATCGCCCAGCTCGTCGAGAGCGATGACGCCAGCCTCGCCGCGGCCCAGCTCGACTTCGCCGTGCTTGGCCGCGATGCGCGCCCGATCGGCGTCGCGGTGCTCGCGCCGCTCGACCCGCGTCAGGAGACGCTGCTCACCGACGCCGGCCTGCGCGTCGCGCGCTTCAAGCCCGGCGCCCTGCCCGACGACCAGCAGATCCGCGATGCCTTCGGCTACCTGTGACGGCGCACCGAAACTCCATGGATGAACTCAGAAAACTGATCTTCGATACCGCGCCGGTGCGCGGCGAACTCGTCACGCTCGACGAGACCTGGCGCCATGTCGTCGGCCTGCACGACTACCCCGTGCCGGTGCGCGACCTGCTCGGCGAAATGCTCGCCGCCTCGGTGCTGCTGTCATCCACGCTCAAGTTCGACGGTTCGCTCGTGATCCAGCTGTTCGGCGACGGGCCGGTCAAGCTGCTCGTGGCCGAATGCGATTCGACGCTCGGCGTGCGCGCCACCGCCCGCCTCGGCGACAGCGCCGTCGTCGCCGACGACGCCACGCTGCGCGACATGGTGAATGTTGGCGGCACTGGCCGCATGTCGATCACCCTCGACCCGCGCAACCGCCAGCCGCATCAGCAGCCCTATCAGGGCATCGTTCCGCTCGAAGGCGACAACCTTGCCCAGGTGCTGGAGGGCTACATGACGCGCTCGGAGCAGATCGACAGCCGGCTCTGGCTCGCCTGCGACGGCACCCGCTCGACCGGCCTGCTCATGCAGCGCATGCCGGCCGAAGGCGGCGCCGCCGATCTCGACGAAGCCGCCGCCCAGGCCCGCGCCGCGCAGTTCACGGCCGACCTCGAAGCCTGGTCGCACCTGCAAACCCTGTCGGACACCGTCACCCGCGAGGAACTGCTCGCGCTGGCGCCCGAAGACATCGCGCGCCGACTGTTCTGGGACGAACAGGCGCGCATCCTGCCCGCGCGGCCGGTGCGCTTTTCATGTGCCTGCTCGCGCGAGCGTGTCGGCCGCATGCTGCGCAGCCTCGGCCGCGAGGAGATCGACTCGATCGTGGCCGAGATGGGCGCGGTCGCGGTGAACTGCGAGTACTGCAACAGCGCCTACCGCTTCGACTCGGTCGATGTCGCGCAACTGTTCGCGGCACCGAGCGCCGCCGAAGGCATCCGCGAAAGCGGTGAGCAGCGGCACTGAAGCCGGCCGGCCTCGGCGTGCGACCTTGGTGCTGCCGCGTCCGATTAGGGAGAAAACGATGCGCGTGATCCGTACCCTGAGTTTCATCGGCGCCGTCGTCGCCGGCGCCGGCTGCGCCACCACGCCGCCGGGCGGCCCGATCGCCCGCCTGCCCGAGGCCGCGCCTGCGGTCATCACCACACTGCCCGACGCAGAGCGCATCAAGCGCGAATCCGCCATCTCCGCCCAAGTCCTGCGCGATCAGGAAACCGCCGACCGCGTGGCAACCGAAGAAGCCCGTCTGCGCGCGCGGCGCGACCTCTACCTGCGCCCCGATCCGTTCTATCCGTACGGATATGGCAGTTATGGCTGGGGTCAGCCCTGGGGCTGGCGATCGGGCATCGGCGTGGGCATCGGCGGACGCTGGTAGGAACCGGCTCCTCCGCTCGTCGGCAGCACCCGACGGAAGGTGTGCAAGCGTGCGGTAATCCGCCCGGCGCAGATATTGCATCGCAGCAATTCGCCGGACCGGGCCTGGCGACGATGGATTCGGGCAGTCACCCGCATGGCATCGCCGCTCCCGGACCGGCGCCTGCCCTGTCCGTCCTTCCGCCCCGATGCCGCCATGTCCAAACCACATCACGACGACGATTCCCTCCTCGATCCGCTGGAGCGCGCCTATCTGCAGGTGCTCTGGTTCTCGACCGTGGTCTTTCTTCTGCTGTGCCTCGCGCGCAGCGGCAATAGCGACGAGCTCGCCGCCCTCGGTGCAGACTGGCTTGCCCGGCTCTGTTGATTGCGCAGCGCAGCAAGGGCCGCTTCAGCCGAGGCGGCGCAGCAGCATCAAGGCCCCAATGAGCAGCGGCTGATGCACGAGATAGATGGTCAGACTCCAGCGCCCGACATGCGCCAGCGCGCGACCGCCTGCCGTGCGCACCGGCACCGCGAGCAGGCGCGGCGTGCGCGCTCCGAAGCCGGCCCAGATCATTCCGAGCGCGAATCCGATCCACACCACGCCCAGCCAGGGCAGCAGCGGCACGAAGTCCTCGGTCGGTGGCTTGTCGAGATAAAGCCCGGTGATGTTGAGCGGCGGCGCGTTCATTCCGGCGCTGCCCGGCAGGCTGGCCAGTGCCAGCGCGGCCGTGCCGAGCACCGAGTTCAACCCGATGCCCCAGCGCCCGGTCAGCCTCACGATCAGCAGCGCCGCCGCGATGAAATGCAGCACCCCGAAGTAGATGAAGCGCGGGCCGAACATCGTCCAGCTGCCCGCGCTCACCAGCGCCGCCGCCGCGGCGATCCGCGCCCAGCGCTTCCAGAACGCGCCGGCGCCCACGCCGCGCACCTGCCGCAGCGCCAGCGATGCCCCGACCAAGGCCAGGAACAGGCTGACGATCACCGTCCGCCAGGCGATCCAGCCCGGCCGCGTGACCATGTCGGCGGGCGTCCAGCCAACGAGCCGGAACATCCCAAGGTCGTAGCAGAAGTGGTAGGCGACCATCATCGCGACGGCGAAGCCGCGCAGGGCGTCCACCGTGTCGATGCGGGTGTTGTCGGAGGTCTGGCGGGTCGGCCGCATGTGGCTCGGCAAGAGGATGGCTGAACGGCCGACGGTGGCCGGCGCGCAGTCTCCCACAGCGGCACGACCGTCTTCCACGGACGAACGGATGGGTCTTTGAGTGGAGCAGCCGGGCTGTCTGGCTATAATTTCCATTTCCCGGTGAGGCTCTATGACCAAGTATGTTTTCGTCACCGGTGGCGTGGTGTCTTCCCTCGGCAAGGGCATCGCGGCCGCTTCTCTCGCGGCGATCCTCGAATCGCGCGGCCTTAAAGTCACTCTCCTCAAGCTTGACCCCTACATCAATGTCGACCCCGGCACGATGTCGCCGTTCCAGCACGGCGAAGTCTTCGTGACGGAGGACGGCGCCGAGACCGACCTCGACCTCGGGCATTACGAGCGCTTCATCAGCGCCAAGATGCGCAAGGTCAACAACTTCACCACCGGCCAGATCTACGAGAGCGTCATCCGCAAGGAGCGACGCGGCGAGTACCTCGGCAAGACGGTGCAGGTGATTCCGCACATCACCAACGAGATCCAGGATTTCGTCGAGCGCGGCGCCAAGGCGTCCTTCGACGGCAAGGCCGACGTGGCCATCGTGGAAATCGGCGGGACGGTGGGCGACATCGAATCGCTGCCCTTTCTCGAAGCCGCTCGCCAGATGAGCCTGCGCCTGGGCCGCAACAGCTGCGCCTTCGTGCATCTCACGCTCGTGCCCTATCTGCCGGGCGCTGGCGAGCTCAAGACGAAGCCGACCCAGCACAGCGTCCAGAAGCTGCGCGAGATCGGCATCGTCCCGAACGTGCTGCTCTGCCGCGCCGACCGTCCGATTCCGGATGACGAACGCGCCAAGATCAGCCTGTTCGCCAACATCCCGCTCGACGCCGTCATTTCGGTGTGGGACGCCGACAGCATCTACAAGATCCCGAAGATGCTGCACGAGCAGAAGCTCGACGACATCATCTGCTGGACCCTCGGCATCTCCGCTGCGCGCGCCAACCTGTCGGTATGGGACGGTCTCGTCGATTCGCTCGAGAACCCGCAGCACGAAGTCACGATCGGCATGGTCGGCAAGTACGTCGATCTGACCGAGTCGTACAAGTCGCTGACCGAAGCGCTCACGCACGCCGGCATCCACACCCGCACCCGCGTGCGCATCGAGTACGTGGACAGCGAGGCGATCGAGGCAGAAGGCCCCGAGTCGCTGCGCAAGTACGACGCCATCCTCGTGCCCGGCGGCTTCGGCAAGCGCGGCGTCGAAGGCAAGATCGCCGCCGCCCGCTTCGCGCGCGAGAACGGCATTCCCTACCTCGGCATCTGCCTCGGCATGCAGATCGCGATGATCGAGATCGCGCGCGACTGCGCCGGCCTCGACGGCGCCAACTCGACCGAGTTCGATCCCGAATCGCCGCATCCGATCGTCGCGCTCATCACCGAGTGGTCGGACGCCAGTGGCCGCGTCGAGAAGCGCTCCGAGGATTCCGACCTTGGCGGCACGATGCGCCTCGGCTCGCAGCGCGTGCCGCTCAAGCCCGGCACGCTCGCGGCCAGCATCTACGGCCCCGACGTGAACGAGCGCCACCGTCACCGCTACGAAGTCAACAACAACTACATCGAGCGCCTCGAACAGGCCGGTGTGGTGATCGCGGCGCGCACGCCCACCGAAGGCCTGTGCGAAATCATGGAGCTCCCGCAGCACGACGGCGCGCTCAAGCATCCGTGGTTTGTCGGCGTGCAGTTCCACCCCGAGTTCACCAGCACGCCGCGCGACGGTCATCCGCTGTTCATCTCGTACATCAAGGCTGCGATCGCCAACAAGGAAGGTGCCCAGCCGGGCGCCTCGGCGCTCAAGGCGGTTGCCTGACGACCCATGCGGGGCGGCGAGCCTGCCCCGTCGCATCGCCCAGAGGAGACAGATGCAACTTTGCGGATTCGAGGTCGGCCTTGACCGACCCTTCTTCCTGATCGCCGGCCCCTGCGTCATCGAGTCGCGCGACCTCGCGCACGAGACCGCCGGCAAGCTCAAGGAAATCACCGCCGAACTCGGCATCCCCTTCATCTACAAGTCGAGCTTCGACAAGGCCAACCGCAGCTCGGGCAAGAGCTTTCGCGGTCTCGGCATGGACAAGGGGCTCGAAATCCTGGCCGACACCCGCGCTAAGATCGGCGTGCCGGTGCTGACCGACATCCACACCGAAGACGAGGTCAAGCCCGTCGCCGAGGTGGTGGACGTGCTCCAGACGCCCGCCTTCCTGTGCCGCCAGACCGACTTCATCCGCGCCTGCGCGCAGTCGGGCAAGCCGGTCAACATCAAGAAGGGCCAGTTCCTCGCGCCCGGCGACATGAAGAACGTGATCGACAAGGCCCGCGAAGCCGCGCGCGAAGCCGGTCTCGCCGACGACGTCTTCATGGCCTGCGAGCGCGGCGTGAGCTTCGGCTACAACAACCTCGTCAGCGACATGCGGTCGCTCGCGATCATGCGCGAGACGGGCTGTCCGGTCGTGTTCGACGCGACGCATTCGGTGCAGCTGCCGGGCGGCCAGGGCACCAGTTCGGGCGGTCAGCGCGAATTCGTGCCGGTGCTCGCGCGCGCGGCGGTCGCGGTCGGCATCGGTGGCCTGTTCATGGAAACGCACCCCGATCCGGCCAATGCCAAGAGCGACGGCCCCAACGCCGTGCCGCTCGGCCGCATGAAGGAACTGCTCGCGGTGCTTAAGGAACTCGACACGCTCACCAAGCGCGCCGGCTTTCTCGAAACCAACTTCGCGTGATCTGACGCAGGCGCGGCTGTTGCGCCGCGTCATCTTCCCGCGCGCTCTCGGCGCGCTTCGCGCAGAATCCGCCGCAGCCCAGATTCCCCCGCTCCCATGCCCGCCTACGTCGTCGTCAGCATCAACGTCAAGAAGCCCGAGCAGTACGCCGCCTATCAGCAGCTCGCCAAGCTCGCGGCCACCGCCTACGACGCAAAGCCGCTGGTGCGCGGCGGCCGCATGGAAGTCCTCGAAGGCCAGGCGCCCGAGCGCATGGCCATCCTCCAGTTCCCGACGATGGCCCAGGCACGCGCCTGGTACGACTCGCCGCAATACAAGCGCGCCCGCAACGTGAGAGGCGACGCGGCGCAGTTCGACGCGGTCATCGTCGAAGGTTTCTAACCACTCTCCCAAGGAAAACCATGTCCACGATCGTCGACATCATCGGCCGCGAGGTCATCGACAGCCGCGGCAATCCGACCGTCGAATGCGACGTGCTGCTGGAAAGCGGCGCGCTCGGTCGCGCCTCGGTACCGTCGGGTGCGTCCACCGGTTCGCGCGAAGCCATCGAGCTGCGCGACGGCGACAAGAGCCGCTTCCTCGGCAAGGGCGTGCTCAAGGCCGTCGACAACGTCAACACCGAGATCGCCGAAGCCATCATCGGCCTCGACGCGTCGGAACAGGCCTTCCTCGACAAGACCCTGATCGACCTCGACGGCACGGAAAACAAATCGCGCTTGGGCGCGAACGCGATGCTGGCTGTGTCGATGGCCGTGGCCAAGGCCGCCGCCGAAGACAGCGGCCTGCCGCTTTACCGCTACTTCGGCGGTTCGGGCGCGATGGCCCTGCCCGTGCCGATGATGAACATCATCAACGGCGGCGCCCACGCCGACAACAACCTCGACCTGCAGGAATTCATGATCCTGCCGGTGGGCGCGACGAGCTTCCGCGAAGCCATCCGCACCGGCGCCGAGGTGTTCCATTCGCTCAAGAAGCTGCTGCACGACAAGGGCCTGAACACGGCCGTCGGCGACGAAGGCGGCTTCGCCCCGTCGCTCACGAGCCATGAAGAGGCCATCAAGATCATCATCGAGGCGATCCAGCGCGCGGGCTACGAGCCGGGTTCGCAGGTGGCGCTCGGCCTCGACTGCGCGTCGAGCGAGTTCTACAAGGACGGCGTCTATCACCTCGAAGGCGAAGGCCTGAAGCTGTCGGCCGCCGATTGGACCAACATGCTGGCGACCTGGGTCGACAAGTACCCGATCATCACGATCGAAGACGGCATGGCCGAGAACGACTGGGACGGCTGGGCGCACCTGACCAAGGAACTGGGCAAGAAGGTGCAGCTGGTGGGCGACGACCTGTTCGTCACCAACACCAAGATCCTGAAGGAAGGCATCGAGAAGGGCATCGCCAACTCGATCCTCATCAAGATCAACCAGATCGGCACGCTCACCGAAACCTTCGCCGCGATCGAGATGGCCAAGCGCGCCAACTACACGGCCGTCGTGTCGCACCGCTCGGGCGAGACCGAGGACGCGACCATCGCCGACATCGCCGTCGGCACGAACGCGCTTCAGATCAAGACAGGCTCGATGTCGCGCTCGGACCGCATGGCCAAGTACAACCAGCTGCTGCGCATCGAGGAAGACCTCGGCGACGTCGCGTCCTACCCCGGCCGTTCGGCCTTCTACAACCTGCGCTGAGCGCCGGTTGAACCTCGTCTCCCATGCGCTGGATAGCTGTTGCCCTGTTCGCCCTGCTGGTGCTGATCCAGTACCCGCTCTGGCTCGGCGATGGCGGCTGGGCCAAGGTGTGGGAGCGCGAGGACACGGTCACGCTGATGCAGGCCCGCAACGCGGGTCTGCGCATGCGCAACGCGGGCCTCGCCGCCGAGGTCCGCGACCTGAAGGACGGCACCGCGGCCGTCGAGGAACGTGCCCGGCTCCAGCTCGGCATGATCCGCAATGACGAGGTCTTCGTTCAGATCCTCGATGCGAACGAGCCCGCGCCCGTCGCCCAGTCCCTGCTTCCGCCGCCGCCCGCCCCGGGCAAGCCGAATGGCGGCAAGCCTCCCGCCGCCCCCGCCAGGGCCGCGACACCGACGGTGAAGCCGGCAGCCGCGTCACCCGCGCCCGCCAACCGTCACTGAATTCTCTCAAGCCTGCGCGAATGCCGCGCGCGCCCTCGCCTCGAACGGCCGTGCCTGTTCGATCAGCCAGTCGATCGCCGCGCGCATCAGCGCCGACTGATGCTCCCGATTCGCATAGAGCAGTTGCACCGGCGCCGGCTCGCCGGTCCAGTCGGGCAGCAGTCGCAGCAGCCGGCCGGCCGCAAGATCGTCGGCGACATCGATCCAGGCCTTGAACGCGAGGCCGCGCCCCGCGACCGCCCAGTCGCGCACGAGCGCGCCGTCGTCGCTGACGCAGCGCGGCTCGATCTTCATCTCGCGCGACTCGCGTCCGCGCGTGAAGCGCCAGCGGTCATGCACGCGCGCGCCGCCCGCCACCGGACTCAGCATCCAGGCGACGCAGGCATGGCCGGCGATGTCGTCCGGCGTGGCCGGCGCGCCCATGCGCTCGACATAGGTCGGCGCCGCGACTAGGACGCGCCGGTTCGACGGCAGCAGGGCCCGCGCGATCAGGCCGCTGTCGCGCATCTCGCCGTAGCGCACCGCGAGATCGACCGGCTCGCGATAGAAATCGGCCAGCCGGTCGGACAGCGCCAGACTCAGCCTCACCTCGGGATGCCGCGACTGGAAGTCGTCGAGCCAGCCGCGCAGCAGCGCGCGCCCGAAATCCGACGGCGCCGAGATGCGCAGTTCGCCGCGCAGCCCAGCACGGTCACCGGCGACGCTGTCGAGCCCTTCGGCCAGCGCTGCAAGCGCGCGTCGCGCATGGACGATGTAGCGCTCGCCCTCGGGCGTGAGCCGCAGCGCGCGCGTCGAGCGCAGCATCAGCCGCGCGCCGAGCCGGGCTTCGAGCCGCTTGAGGCTGGCGCTCGCGCTCGCGGGCTGGAGATCGAGTTCGCGCGCCGCCTGCGACAGGCTGCCGAGTTCGGCGGCGCGCACGAAGAGTTCGAGATCGGCAGGAGCGGGCAAGGCGGGCATGGGCGGCGGCGGAAGGCAACGGGCAACGATCTTCCTTCAATCAGCAATCACGCAACAGGCACGCCGGCTTCAAAAATCGTTTGAAACTGAACTACCCTGCCCGCCGCTACCGATGCCTCGGGTCCGCGTCCAGACTCGCCTCATCCCCTTCCCGATGAGGCCAGTCATGAAAGCCATCGCCGCTCCCCGCCCGCAACCGATCGACGCGCCCGACGCGCTGATCGACCTCCAACTTCCCGCCCCCGTGCCCGGCCCGCGCGACCTCCTCGTCGAGGTGCGCGCGGTGTCGGTCAACCCGGTCGACACCAAGATCCGCGCCCACGCCGCCACACCCGACGGCAGCCCGCGCGTGCTCGGCTGGGACGCCGCCGGCGTGGTGCGCGCGGTCGGCGCCGAAGCGAGCCTGTTCCGCCCCGGCGACGCTGTCTGGTACGCGGGCGATCTGCTGCGCCCCGGCTCGAATGCCGAGCTGCAATGCGTGGACGAACGCCTCGTCGGCCGCAAGCCCGCGAGCCTCGGCTGGGCCGAGGCGGCGGCGCTGCCGCTCACCGCGATCACCGCGTGGGAGCTGCTGTTCGACCGGCTCCAGGTGGCGCGCGACGGCGGTGAGGGCGAGGCGCTGCTCATCGTCGGCGCGGCTGGTGGCGTCGGCTCGGTGCTGGTGCAGCTCGCGCGCCGGCTCACGAAGCTGCGCGTCATCGCCACCGCCTCGCGGCCCGAGAGCGCGGCCTGGGTGCGCGACCTCGGCGCGCATGACGTCATCGACCACCGCCAGCCGCTCGACGCGGAGCTGGCCACGCTGGGCGTCGCGCCGCGCTACATCGCAAGCCTGACCCAGACCGAGCGCCACTTCGCCGCGCTGGCCACGGCGGTCGCGCCGCAAGGCCGCATCGCGCTCATCGACGATCCGGCCACGCCGCCCGACTTCCGCCTGCTCAAGCGCAAGAGCGTGTCGCTGCACTGGGAGTTCATGTACACGCGCTCGATGTTCCAGACCGCCGACATGGCGGCCCAGCACACGCTGCTCGACAGCGTGGCCGATCTGGTGGATGCAGGCGTCCTCCGCAGCACGCTCACGGCCGTCGGCGGCGCGATCAACGCGGCCAATCTGCGCGCCGCCCATCGCCAGCTCGAAAGCGGGACGAGCATCGGCAAGCTGGTGCTGGAGGGATTCGGTGACTGAAGCGCACGGTCGCCGAAGGCAGGACGCACGACACCGACACGGCCGCCCCTCCCGGCGGCTGGTGCTGCCCGCGCGGCCGGCCGCTCAAGCCGCCGCCAGCTCCGCCACCCGCTGCTCGATCGCCTCGCGGCCGAGCGGCGTCGCAATCACGATCAGCACCTGCCCGCCGGCCACGTCCTGCTCGACCGGCGGGCTGAACTGCCACTGGTCGCCCTGGGCCAGCAACGGATGCACGCGCGGCGCGTTCGCCTCGCGCAGCGCCACCACCACGTAATCGCGCGACGGCGGCGCGAGCGTGCCGAGCGCGACCGTCGGCAGCGTCGCCGGCAGCGTGATCTCCTCGACGCGCAGCGCGTCGGAGCGCCGCAGCATCTGGTCCATGAAGTTGACCGCATGCGGCCGCAGCATGGCCGAGGCGATGCGCAGCCCGCCGGTGAAGTCGGGCGACACGATCTCGTCGGCACCGACGCGGCGGCACTTCTCGATGTTGCGCACGTCGTGCACGCGCGCCACCACACGCAGCTTTGGGTTGAGCTGCTTGGCCGTGAGCACGATGACCATGTTCTTCGCGTCCTCGCCGGTCACGGCGAACAGGCCGGCCGCGTGCTTGATGCCGGCCTCGATCAGCGTGTCGTCGTCGGCGCCGTCGCCCTGGATCGCATAGGGCTCGTGGCCGATCTCGCGCATGCGCTCGATGTGGCGTTCCAATGCTTCCTGAGCGTCGTCCACCGCCACATGCGCGTGGCGCGTGGCATTGAGTTCGCGCGCCACGTTGCCGCCGACGCGGCCCATGCCGCAGACGATGTAATGGCCGTGCAGCTTGTCGATGGCCTTCACCATGCGTTGTCTCCTGCGTTCGGGATCGAGGCTGCGCTCGACCAGCACGGCGGTGATGATCGAGAACATGTAGGTCCAGGCGCCGATGCCCGACACCGCGATGCCGACGTTGAACAGCCGGCCCCAGGGATGCTGCGACAGGTCGACGATCTCGCCGTAGCCGATCGTGGCCACGGTGATGAAGGTCATGTAGAAGCCGTCGAACAGCGTCGTCGCGCCGCCACCGATGTGCCTGAAGCCGAAGGCGCCCACGGTGAGGATGGTCGCGAAGGCGAGCGCCACGTAGCGCAGTTCGCGGCGCAGCGCGAGGCTGGCGAGGGTGAGCGGGCGACGGGGCTTCATCGTTGTTGTTGGGCGCGGAATCACCCGACCTTATCGCATCGCGCAAGCAGCCGAACTTGCGAAATGGCAAGCCGGGCGACGTGGCGCGGCAACGTCGGCGGCTAGCGAAAATCGCCAATCTCCGGCGCCGCCGGAATGGTGTGAAAGCCCGCTGCTAGCATGGCCGCCCGCTCGTCGGGCGAGCCTCCCGCGACCGCCCGCGCGCACCACGACAATCACACGGAGACACCCGGCGCGCGCCCTCCGCGCCGCCGGGCGAAGGAAACATGAAGCCCACCGCTCGCACCTCCGGCGGCCTGCCGCCGCTCGCCCTCGCCTGCTGCGCCGCCGCCATCGCCAATCTCGCCGCGCCGGCCGCCGCCCAGACCGCGCCCGCGACGTCCCGGACCGCGCCCGCCACGCTCGACAGCGTGATCGTGCGCTCGACGCGCATCGACACCTCGCCCTTCGAGGCGGCCGCGTCGGTGGACGTGGTGGACGGCGCCCGCGCGCGCGACGGCAAGCTCCAGGTGAACCTGTCGGAAAGCCTCGGCGGCGTGCCCGGCCTGACGCTGCGCGACCGCCAGAACTACGCCCAGGACCAGCAGCTCTCCATCCGCGGCTTCGGCGCGCGCTCGGCCTTCGGCGTGCGCGGCGTGCGCATCTACGTGGACGGCATCCCGGCCACGCTGCCCGACGGCCAGGGCCAGCTCAGCAACATCGACCTCGGCGCGCTTGACCGCATCGAGGTGCTGCGCGGCCCCTTCTCGGCGCTGTACGGCAACAGCGCCGGCGGCGTGATCCAGGCCTTCACCGCCGAGGGCAAGGGCGCGCCGACGCTCGAAGGCGGCTATGCCTTCGGCTCCTTCGGCACGCAACGCGAAAGCCTGCGCTTCAGCGGCGAGACCGGCGGCCTCGGCTACAGCTTCAGCGGCAGCCATTTCGAGACCGGCGGCTACCGCGAACACAGCGTCACCCAACGCGACCTCGGCAACGTCAAGCTCACGACCCGCCCCGACGAGTGGAGCAAGCTGACCATCGTCGCCAACTACGTGAACCTCAAGGCGCAGGACCCGCTCGGCCTGACGCGCGCCAACTTCGAGCGCGACCCGCGCGGCGTTGAATCGGTTGCCCTCAGCTTCGACACCCGCAAGACCGTGCAGCAGACCCAGGGTGGCCTGCAGTACGAACGCCAGATCAACGCCGCCAACAGCCTCGCGTTCTCGGTGTACGACGGCCATCGCGACACGGTGCAGTACCAGGCCATTCCGACCGGCCCGCAGAACGCCGCCACCCACCCGGGCGGCGTCATCGGCCTCGGCCGCGAGTACTACGGCGTCGATGCGCGCTGGAACTGGAAGGGCGAGCTGGCCGGCCGACCGCTCAAGCTCGTGGGCGGCGTCGCCGCCGACGCGCTCGACGAGAACCGCAAGGGCTACCAGAACTTCATCGGCGGCACGACCGGCGTCATGGGCGCGCTGCGTCGCGACGAGAACAACAAGAGCTGGAACATCGACCAGTACGTGCAGGCCGAGTGGCGCTTCGCGACCGACTGGAAGCTCGATGCCGGCGTGCGCCACAGCCGCATCGGCGTGAAGTCGATCGACCGCTACATCGTTCCGGGCAACCCAGACGACAGCGGCAGCACCGACTACACCGCCACCCTGCCCGTCGTCGGCCTGCAGTACGCGGCCACGCCCGACCTGCGCCTGTATGCAACCGCCGGCCGCGGCTTCGAGACGCCCACGCTCAACGAACTGGCCTACCGCGCCAACGGCCTGACCGGCATGAACTTCGGCCTCCAGCCCTCGCGCAGCGACAACCTCGAAGTCGGCGCCAAGTGGCGTCACGGCCCGGGCCTGCTGACGCTCGCCGCCTTCCGCACGAGCAACGACAACGAAATCGTCACCCTCACGAACACGGGCGGCCGCGCGACCTATCAGAACGCCGGCAGCACCCGTCGCCAGGGCGTCGAGCTGTCGTGGTCGGCCGAGTACGAGCACGACATCCGCACCCAGATCGCGTACACGCTGGTGGACGCAACCTACCGCGAGACCTTCGCCACCTGCACCGGCACGCCTTGCGCGACGCCCAACACGACGATTCCGGCTGGCCGCCACATCCCCGGTGTCGCGCGCCAGCAAGGCTTTGCCGAGCTGGCCTGGGCGCCGGCCACCGGCCCGCGCGCGAGCATCGAGGGCCGCGTCGTCGATCGCGTGTACGTGAACGACGCCAATTCCGACGCCGCCGGTGGCTATGGCACGGTCGGCCTCGGCGCGGGCTGGCTGGTGAAGCAGGCGGGCTGGTCGATCACCGGTTTCGGCCGCGTCGACAACGTGTTCGACCGCAAGTACGCAGGTTCGGTCATCGTCAACGAGGGCAACAGCCGCTTCTTCGAACCGGCACCGGGCCGCAACTGGATCGCCGGCGTGACGGGCGCGGTCAGCTTCTGAGGCCTCTTTCTGGCTGTGGTGATCACACTACAGCCAGAGGTTCAGACGCCGTTCACACGGCGCCATACGCGACGGTAGAACGCCCGCGCGCGTGCCAAGCAGAACGACATTCCGTTCGCGCGAACAGCCGGGTTTTGCGGGCGTTTGCCGCGCTGCGTCGCCATTTGTCCCTGCCGAGACTCGGGTTACTACCAACACGAGTCCAGGGACAACCATGAACCGCCTCCTCCCGCTGACGGTCAGGCAGCAATTGCTGCTCAGCTTCGGCAGCCTGTGCGCCGCCTGCCTGCTCATCGCGATGCTCGGCATCCTGGCGCTGAGTGATGCCAACCAGCGCTTCTTCATCTACATCAACGGCTTTGGCGAACGGGTCGCCACCGTCAGCCAGCTCGGCAACTCGACCAAGGACATGGCCATCGCCACGCGCAACGCTCTGCTCGCGGGCGACACGGCGACCCGCGATCGTCAGCTGGCGCATGCCCGTGACGCCAGTGCGCGCTCGGATGCCTTGCTGGCCCATTACAACGAACTGGTGGCCTCGGCGACCGACATGGACGACCAAGCACGCGCGACCGCCGCCCGCCTCAACCAGATCGAACGCGAATACCGTGACGTGGCGCTGCGGCTGCTCGCGCATGTGACTGCCGGCGAACGCGACGCCGCACTCGGGGTGATCACCCGGGAATGCATGCCGCTGCTCGACAGCCTGGATACGGTGCTGGCCGATTACGTGGCGCTCTCGACCCGCATCCAGCGCGAACGCGGCGACAGCGCCCTCGCCAGCCTGACGCGTCAGCGCGCCCTGCTCATGACGGTGAGCGCGCTGGCTCTTGTCGGATCGCTGCTGCTCGGCATCTGGCTGGTCCGCAGCCTTGGTGGCGCGCTCGGCGCCGAGCCGGCACTGCTGCGTGCCGTCGTGGGTCGGGTGGCCGACGGCGATCTGCGCCCGATTCCCGAAGCCGCGCGCGCCCCCGCCGGCAGCGTGCTGGCCTCGCTCGGCGCGATGCAGATGGCGCTCGTGACGCTGATCGGCCGGGTCGGCACCGCCGCCGACAGTATCGCGACCGCCTCGGGCCAGATCGCCTCGGGCAACCAGGATCTGTCGCGGCGCACCGAGCAGCAGGCCAGCGCGCTTCAGCAGACGACCGCGCAGATGCATCAGATGACGGACACCGTGCGCGCGAGCACCGACGGCGCCCACCAGGCGAGCCAGCTCGCGACCGAGGCTGCGCGTGTCGCCAACGAAGGCGGCGCGGTGATGGAACGGGTGGTCGGCACGATGGACGAGATCACCGAATCGAGCCGCCGCATCGCCGACATCATCGGCGTCATCGACGGCATCGCCTTCCAGACCAACATCCTGGCCCTCAACGCGGCGGTGGAAGCGGCGCGTGCCGGCGATCAGGGACGAGGCTTCGCGGTAGTGGCGCAGGAGGTTCGCTCGCTCGCGAGCCGCTCGGCCAGCGCGGCGCGCGAGATCAAGCAGCTCATCGACGACTCGACCCAGCGCGTCGAGGCGGGCAGTCAGCTCGCGGGCGAGGCGGGCACGACGATCGCCAGCGTGGTCCGGCAGGTGAATCTCATGAGCGATCTGATCGCCGACATCCACGCTGCCGCGAGCGAGCAGGCCAGCGGCATCGTCCAGGTGAACCAGGCCGTCGGCTCGCTCGACGGTGCCACCCAGCAGAACGCGGCGCTGGTCGAGCAGAGCGCCGCCGCCGCCGACAGCCTGCGCGTCCAGGCCGAAAGCATGGCGGCGCTGGTGGGCCGGTTCAGGCTGGCGGGCTGACGCGTCGGCGGGCGGGCGGCGCGACCGTCGCCTCGCTGCCGAGCATGCGGGCCCGCAGCTGACCGCAGCCGCCCTCCACGTCCTGCCCGGCCGAACGGCGCAGCTTGGCGAGCACGCCGCGCCGGTGCAGGCCGCGCGCGATCTCGGCGGCCCGTTCCCACGATGGCCGGCGGAAGGCATCTCCGTCGACCGTGTTGTAGGGAATGAGGTTCATCAGCGCGTACTTGCCCGCGAGCAGCCGCACGATGCCGTCGAGTTCGTCGGGGCCGTCGTTGATCCCCTCGATCAGCGTCCACTGGTACTGGATCGGATAGCCGGTCGCGCGGGCATAGCGCTCGCCCAGTTCGACGAGATCGGCCGGGTCGATGCGCGGCGCGCGCGGCAGCAGCTGCGCGCGCAGCTCGGGCCGCGTCGTGTGCAGCGACAGCGCCAGCGCCGGCTTCACCGGCCCCTGCGGCAGCCGCTCGAACACGCGTTCGTCGCCCACCGTCGAGAACACGAGCTGCTTGTGGCCGATGCCACCCACGGTGCCGAGCAGCTCGATGGCCTCCATCACGTTGTCGAGGTTGTGGGCCGGCTCGCCCATGCCCATGAACACCACCTTGCGCACCGGCCGGCGCGCCCGCGCGAGCGCGACCTGGGCCACGATCTCGGCGCTGCCCACCTGCCGCAGCAGGCCCGACTTGCCGGTCATGCAGAACACGCAACCGACGGCGCAGCCCACCTGCGACGACACGCACACACCATCGCGCGGCAGCAGCACGCTTTCCACCGTCTGTCCGTCGGCCAGCCGCACCAGCAGCCGCGCCGAACCGTCCTCGCCCGGATGCTCGGCCGCCACCGTCGCCAACCCGGCCAGCTCGGCCTCGATCGCCGCGAACTCGGCGCGCGCCGATTGCGGCGGCACATCCTCGGGCCGTAGCCGTCCATGCCCGGGCGGCAGCGCCTGCGACCAGCGCCGCAACAGGCGCCGCACATGACAGGGCAGCGCGCCGCGCGCGCCTAGGCGTTCATGAATCTCTCTAATCTGCATGGCCGCGATTGTGCCCGGCAGCCGACGCCGCCCGTGCCGACCCCTGCGCCGGTCGTCATGGCACCGCACGCGGACGGTCGGCCCCGATTGGCATGGTCTTGGCGTGGAACCGCCGCTTGCGCGACCGGCGCGACAAAACCCACAGGAGCACGACCATGAGCAGCACCCCCGAAGGCTATTTCATCGACTGGGATGGCAATGCCCGCGACGCCAATGACCCGGGAAACGGCTATTTCACCGAAGTGGACAAGATCGCCAAATACGTGGCCGTGAAGCACAAGAACGGCACCCTCGTGCACGAGGCGACTTTCTATCCCACGCTTGAAGCCATCGAGAAAAAGGGCATCAAGACCCAATTCGTCCCGAGCAGCCAGCCTTGGGGCAAACAGGAATGAAATCGCCGCGGCCCACTTCCGCTCACGCGGAATGAAAGGCCGCAAATTCCCGATGAATGGCGATTTGATGAAAATTTCGCCATTCATCCCGCGCGCTGCGCGCCACCGCGTTCCTGTAGGGACAGGATTCATCGGTCTGCGCCAGCACCGCAACCGCCGCATCGGGATACCTGCCGGAACGCCGGCGAGCGCAAATCGGCGCAATCCGCCGCATCGTTGACAACCGCGGCACGGTCAATGCCCCATCCGCTCGATGCACGGCGCGGCACCAATCCTTCATTCGCATCTCGTCAGTCGCATTCCCCATCACGCCTCGCTCCCACGCAATCGGCAGCAGCGAAATTTGTTTGGCGCAATGCCAGTCAAGTGAAGTTCTTCTCGTCGCCGCATCGGCACGCCCGCCGGTTTCAATCAAAACCGCATCACGAAATTCCTGCACCCGGTGACCGAAATGCGAACGGTGATATCGGCCGGCACTTCGCGCAATTGGCGCATGCCAATACCGACCGGGCCGCACCATTCGTTCTGATTACGGCAGCCAAAGTCGACGCGCCATGTTTGGCAATCAGGGGATTGGGCTGATTTGAACGTGATTTATTTCCGGCGGACCCCGAGTCGAATACCTGCGTCACGTTGACGCGTTGCAGCACGTTCATACACTTGACCGCGCCAATTCCCGTTGGCATCGCCCGATTCGATCGCAAGTGTGGGCTTGCCATCAATGCGTGGATTCTTGGCGCATGTCGCGTGCGACTCAGCGGAAATCGGTCTCGCAGCTCCGGGCATTCCGCCCGGGGTCCACTTCACGAGAGGAATGCAATGCGATTGCGACTCAAGCACGCGGCCGCCGCAGCGGTACTGGCGTTCGGCGCCACTGGCGCTGCCCACGCCGAACACTATGACCTCGGCCCGGTCGTCTACATCCTGCCGGCCAACACGGCCACCGGTCATGTCGACAACCTGACCATCGGCAGCTTCACGCTCACCGACAAGTCGAACATCGAGGGGCTGGTCTACGCGGCGGACACGCTAAGCGGCACCTATCCCTGGGGCGGCACCTTCTCCTTCACGCTCGCCTCAGTCAGCCCGACCGGCTCGATCGTGAGCGGCGTCGGCACCTACACCTCGTCGGGCGCCACCTTCAGCTACGACAACCTCGCGGCCGGCAGCTACACCGTCCGGGTCAGCTTCAACTGGGCCAACAGCGGCCAGCTTCGGCAGGCCCAGCTGTTCAGCACGATCGACACCACCACGGCGGTGCCTGAACCGGCACCGGTCGCGCTGGCGGGCCTGGGCGTCGCCTCGCTGCTGATCCGTCGCCGCAAGGCACGAAAGGCCTGACCCGCCCGCCCCGTTCACGGGCCATTCCGGATGCCGCCGCGCTCGCGGCGGCATTCCCCGAGCGTCGCCGGTCAGGTGCGACGCGTCATCGTCCATTTCCGAGTTTCGAGTGAAGAAAGCCAGCCTGGTGCGCCTTGTCGGCGTCATCGCAGTCCTGTCATTGGCCGCATGCGGAAAGTCCGCCGAACAGAAAGCCGGATCAAGCCAGCTTGCCGCCACCGTGAACGGGGTCGAATTGACCTCACATCAGCTTGAATTCGTCATGCGCCGCAGCCCGGCTGCGGCCGCATTTGCCGACAATCCCGAATTCATCCTCCAGGCACTCGACAAGCTGGTCGATGATGAAATCGCAGCGCAAAAAGCCATTTCGGATTCGGCCGACAAGCAGGACAAGTTCATTTACGCCAGCGACAGTGCACGGCGTGAAATCCTGGCCCAATTGGCATTCGAGAAACTCGCCAATACCGTCGGCAAGCCGAGCGCCGACGAAGTCCGCACCTTCTACAACGACACGTATCCGCAGATGTTCAAAGACCGTCGCGTATACGTGACCGACGAGGTCGTGGTGGGCGCACCGGGACTCCAGGCGCTCAAGGCCGATCTGCAGGGCAGCACGTTCACGATCGACACCGCGCTCAAGCGCCTCGATTCGGCCGGCGCCGAGTACCGGCGCGAACTGGTCATCACCCGCCCTGAAGACCTGCCCTTCCCGCTGCTGCCCAAGCTCTCTGCCTGGAGCAACCGCATGCCGCTGGTGATCCAGGCGCCGGGCGCGCTGCGACTGCTGTTCCTGCGGTCGAGCGAGCCGATGCCGATCAGGTTCGATGACGCGCGCCCGCGCATCGAGCGCTTTCTCATGACGCAGCGCTGGAACGACACGCGCCAGCGTCTGACCCAGGAGTGGCGCAACGACACCAAGATCGTGCTGGCACCGCGCTACGAGGAGATGCGCGCCAAGGTGAAGGAAGCCGCGGCAGCCACGGCGGGTTCGCCCGCGCCCGCCGAGATGCCGGCGGCGGCGACCGACAGGCCGGCCACCTCTGCCCAGACCGCGCCCGCAACGCCCGCCGACGCCGGCGCGACCAAGGCGATCGATTCGGCCATCCGCAAGGGCATCGACGGTCTCAAGTAGGCGGCGTGGCACGCCCGCAGCGGGCGTGGCCGCCGAAGTCGGCGTGGCGACGCACGGCCGGCCACGCCGCCGGCCGGGCCGGGTTTCAACCCCGCCGGCCCGGCCCGATCAGCAGCGCATCGAGCGGCTCGCGTCGGCGCGGGGCAAGTTCCTTGGCATGAAGATCGCGGCCGAGCGTGCCGGCATCGGCGGGATGGCCGACCGCGATCACGCTCAGCGGCTCGATCGCATCGCCCTTCAGACCGAGCAGCGCCTTGACCTCTGCCACGTCGAAGCCGCCCATCGCATGCGCCATCAGGCCGAGGGCGCGGGCTTCGAGCATCAGGCTGACGCCGGCCGCGCCGCAGTCGTAGGCGGCCCAGCGGTTCGGGCCGCCGTCGTCGGGCAAGGCCGTGACGGCGCACACCACGATCAGCAAGCGCGCGTTCCACGCCCACGCCTGATTGCCGCGCGCGAGCGTGCGCAGCAGCGCACTCCAGCCATCGGACTCGCGTTGGCGTTCGAACACGGCGAAGCGCCAGGGCTGGCGATTGCCGGCGCTCGGCGCCCAGCGCGCCGCTTCGAGCAAGGCCCGTTCGGCTTCGGGCGCGACCGGCGTGTCGGCATCGAGGGCGCGACCGCTCCAGCGCAGCGCCAGCAGCGGATGGAGCGGAACGGCGCTATCGGCCGGCTTGTCGAACATCGCGCCGCCCCGCCTGCTTATTCGAGGCCCTGCGAGCGCAGGTAATCCTCGTAGTTGCCGCTGAAATCGACGATCGTGCCGTCGCCGCGCACGTCGATGATCCGGTCGGCCACGCCGCTCACGAACTGGCGGTCATGGCTCACGAACACCAGCGTGCCCTCGAACTTCTCGAGCGCCACCTGGAGCGATTCGATCGATTCCATGTCGAGGTGGTTGGTCGGCTCGTCCATCAGCAGCACGTTGTGCCGGCCGAGCATCAGGCGGCCGAAGCTCATGCGGTGCTTCTCGCCGCCCGACAGGATGCGCACCGCCTTCTTCACGTCGTCGCCCTGGAACAGCAGGCGACCGAGGATGCCGCGCACCACCTGGTCGTCGTCGCCGGGCTTGGTGTAGCTCTGGACCCAGTCGGTCAGGTTCTTGTCGCTGTCGAAGTCGGGGAAGACGTCCTGCGCCATCAGGCCGACGTTGGCGTTCTCGGCCCACTTCACCTCGCCGGTATCGGGCTTGACGCTGCCCGCGACGATGTTGAGCAGCGTCGACTTGCCGACGCCGTTGGCGCCGATGATCGCCACCTTCTCGCCCGCGTTCACCACGAAGTCGAAGTTCTTGAACAGCGTGAACTCGTAGGTCTTGCTCAGGCCCTTGGCCTCGAAGGCGAGGCGGTGCAGCTTCTTTTCCTGCTCGAAGCGGATGTAGGGGTTCTGGCGCGACGACGGCTTCACTTCGACCGCCTCGGCCTTGATCTTGTCGATCTGCTTCAGGCGCGAGGTGGCCTGACGGGCCTTGGACTTGTTGGCCGAGAAGCGCGCGACGAATTCCTGCAGTTCCTGGATGCGGTCCTTGGCCTTGGAGTTGGCCGCCATCTGGCGCTCGCGCGCCTGCACCGAGGCCAGCATGTAGTCGTCGTAGTTGCCGGCGTAGACGCGCAGCTGGCCGTAGTCCAGGTCGGCCATGTGCGTGCAGACCTGGTTCAGGAAGTGGCGGTCGTGGCTGATGATGATCATGGTCGAGTTGCGACCGTTGATGACCTCTTCGAGCCAGCGGATGGTGTTGATGTCCAGGTTGTTGGTCGGTTCGTCGAGCAACAGGATGTCCGGATCGCTGAACAGCGCCTGGGCCAGCAGCACCCGCACCTTGAGGCCGGGCGCCACCGCGCTCATCGGGCCGTCGTGCAGTTCGGTCGGGATGCCGACGCCGAGCAGCAGCTCGCCGGCGCGGGCCTCGGCCGTGTAGCCGCCGTATTCCGCGTAACGGGTTTCGAGGTCGGCGGCGCGCATGTAGTCGTCGTCGGTCGCGTCGGGCTTGGCGTAGAGCTCGTCGCGCTCGGTCATCGCGGCCCACATCTCGACGTGGCCCATCTGCACGACGTCGAGCACGCGCACGTCCTCGTAGGCGAACTGGTCCTGGCGCAGCTTGCCGAGGCGTTCGTTGGGATCGATGCTGACGTTGCCTGCGGACGGGTCGAGGTCGCCGCCGAGGATCTTCATGAAGGTGGACTTGCCGGCGCCGTTCGCGCCGATCAGGCCGTAGCGGTTGCCGTCTCCGAACTTGACGGAGATGTTCTCGAACAGGGGCTTGGCCCCGAACTGCATCGTGATGTTCGCGGTGGAGAGCATTGCGGCGGTTGGCTTAAAGAGACGGAGGAATGAACGGCCGAGTCTAACAGTCGCCTATGCGCCGGCCGCCGTCGGATCGACCGGGAAACGCCGGCGGCGTCTGCCGCTCAGATTCGGTCGTCTGGGCCGACCGACGGCAGCACGATCGCGAAGGTGCAGCCGGCGCCGGGCTGGCTTGCCACTTCCAGCCGTCCGCCCATCAGCTCGACGAGACCGCGCGTGATGACGAGGCCCAGCCCCGTGCCCTCCACCGGCCCGCGCTCGGCGCCAAGCCGGTTGAAGGGCTGGAACAGCGCGCCGATCTGCTCGGGCGTCAGGCCCGGGCCGCGGTCGATCACCTCGAGCCGCGCACTGCCGCCGTCGGGACGAAGCGCCAGCGTCACCACGCCGCCGCCAGCGCCGTACTTGACCGCGTTGCTCGCGAGATTGAGCAGCGCCTGGCGCAGCCGATTGCGATCGGCCAGCACGACGCAGCTGCAGGGCGTGTCGAGCTGCAGCTCGACCTCGGCCTTGCTGGCGAGCGGCGCGACCAGCTGGTGGCAATCGGCGAGCGCGTCGAGCGCCTCGACCGGTTCGATCTGCATCGTCACCTTGCCGGCCTCGATGCGGGTGATGTCGAGCATGTCGTTGATGAGCAGCAGCAGATGCCGGCCGGCCTGCTCGATGTGGCCGAGATGGCGCCGCTGCGTGACCGTGAGCGCGTCGCTCCCCACCAGCAGCAGCTGGGCAAAACCCAGGATGCCGTTGAGCGGCGTGCGCAGTTCATGACTCACGCGCGCGAGGAAGTCGCTCTTGGCGCGGCTCGCGGTCTCGGCGGCCTGGCGCGCCTGGCTCGCGTCGGCCAGCGCGCGACGCTCGGTCACGTCGGCGATGAAGCCGTGCCAGATCACGCTGCCGTCGGGCTGGCGCCGCGGCGTCGCGTTGACCTCGTGCCAGCGCTGGACGCCGACCGGATGCTCGACGCGGTATTCGGCGCGCCAGGGCTGGAGCGTCTCGGCCGAGGCGGCCATCGCGGCCAGCACGGCGGCGCGATGGGCAGGCTCGATCGCGTCGAACAGCCGCCGGCCGTCGGCGCGCAGCTGCACCGGCGCAAGGCCGTACATCACGCGCACCACTTCGGTCATGTAGGGGAAGGCCAGGCCGCCATCGGCGCGGCGCAGGCACTGGAACACGATGCCGGGCACCTGCTCGGCGGCGCGACGCGCGGTGAGGAGCTGGTCTTCGAGCCGCTTGCGCTCATGCAGGCGGGCGATGACGAACTCGCTCGCGGCCTCGCCGCCGTCGCGCTGCTCGCGGCGCGCATACACAAGCGCGTCGACCGGGCCGTGCTCGCCCGCGAGGGTGAGCATCACTTCCGACAGCTCGCCGCGCAGCTTGAGCATCGGCACCGCATGCGACAGGTAGAGCACCCGGCTTTCGAGCGTGAACAGCGACTCGATCGGGCGGCCGAGCAACGCCGCCTCGTCGCAGCCGAGCATGCGCGCGAGCGCGGCGTTGGCGGCGATCACGCAACCCGCGCCGTCGATGGCGAACCAGCCGCAGGGCAGATGAGCGGTGGAGCCGAGGGCGCGGGAATCAATCATCGCGGTCGAGGTAGCTGCGCAGCAGGGCGATGGTGGCGGTCGGATGACTCAGATGCGGGAAGTGCCCGGTGGCCTCGGCCTCGGCGAACTCGCTGCCCGCGAGGTGGTGATGCAGGTACCGGGTGACGACGGGCGGCGCGATGATGTCGTCGCGGCACTGCACGATCAGCGTGGGCACCGCATGAGCGGGCAGCAGCGCGCGCGAATCGCTGTAGAACACGGCTTCGGCGAAGGCGCGGATGACGGCCGGATCGCCGGCGCAGAAGCTGTCGATGAGCTCGTCGGTCAGCTCCGGACGGTCGTCGTTGAGCATGACGAGGGGCGCGAGCATGCCGGCCCAGCCGGCGAGGTTGCGTTCCATGAGGTCAAGCAGCGCTGCCACGTCGGCCGGCTCGAAGCCGCCCGAGTAGCCCGGTGGATCGTTGAGATAGCGCGCCGAGCTGCCGATCATGACCATGCGCTGGATGCGCCCGGGCCGCAGCAGTGCGGCGCGCAGCCCGATCATGCCGCTGACCGAATGCGCGACCAGGCTGACCGGGCCGTCGCCGAGCGCATCGAGCACCTCGGCGAGGTCGCGCGCATAGCCGTCGAGCGTCTGGTAGCGCGCGGGATCGTAGGCGCCGATGTCGGAGCGGCCGCAGCCCACGTAGTCGAACAGGACGACGCGACTGTCGCGCTCGAAGTCGGGCGAGACGTGGCGCCAGGCCCGCTGATCGCAGCCGAAGCCGTGGGCGAAGACAAGCGTGCGCGGCCCCTCGCCGCTGATCGTCACATGGTTGCGCTCCACCACCCGCACCTTCCGTCTCCGCCTGTCCGTCACCAATACTCCTGCGAATTTCTTGCGCCGCAACACCGGCGTCAATCGGGTAAGGACGGGGAGCGGCAGACGCTCACGCGATGTTATGGGGCTGGAAGGGAGGGCGCGCGCGACCGTTACCTGCGAGCGGCGTCAGGCGTGATGGTCCGGGAACGGACAGCGGCACTCGAGCCGGCGATAGAAACCCATGTCGTGGTTGGGCCATAGCTCGGCGCCCTCCTCCGCGGCGAGCGTCTTGAGCCGGCGGATGCTGGCAAGCGCCGTCGCCTCGGCCACGTCGGCGCCGATGGTCGGACGGCCGTCGGCGCCGGGGGCGCCCTGCCAGAGCAGGCCGGGCGCGATCTCGGCGTCGAGATTCTCGGTCAGGTCGGCGGCGTCGCCGCAGAGCAGCACCGGCGCGCCCCGGGGCAGGACGATGCGCATCGACATGTGGCCTGCGGTGTGGCCGGGCGTGACGAGGGCATCGACGCCGTCGACGAGGCTGTAGTCGCCGTCCTTGACGGTCCAGCGCTCATGGCCCGCAAGTTCGTCCATGAACACGCCGCCGTCGGCGCCCGAGAGCGCGGCGTCGAGTTCGGCGCGCTGCACCTGCACCTCGCAGCCGAAGCTGCCCACGCCGCCGGCGTGGTCGAAATGCAGATGGCCGAGGAAGGCGACATCGATGTCCTTCGGCGTGAGGCCGAGGCGCGCGAGCCGGGCCTCGATGCGCTGCTCGTCGGTGATGTCGGGCGGGCCGAAGGGAAAGTGGGCCGGGTCGTAGTGCTTCGCGCGCAGTGCCGGATCGGCGACCTTGGCATGGTCGCAGCCGACGTCGTAGAGGATGCGACCGTTGGTGGTCTCGATCAGGTAGGCGAGGATCGGCGCCTCGACGGTCTCGCCCGCGGGCAGCCGCAGCAGCGAGATCGACTTGTCGTAGCGATGCGTGCCGACGAGCAGCGGCCAGAGTTTGCGGACGGCGGTCATGTGGGCTCCGGGAGTGGAATGGACGCGGCGGCCAGCGCGGCCACGATGTCGGCCGAGCTTGCCACTTCGCCGAACACGCCGCCCTCGACGCCGATCATTGCAAGCGCTGGCATCTGCAACTGCGCCTCGCTCGCGGCGGTGGCATCGGCGGCGGTGAGGCAGCGGTAGCCCAGGTCGCTCGCGGCGCGCAGCGTGGTGTGGACGCAGACCTCGGTGGTGACGCCGCACACGATCAGCGTGTCGATGCCGCGCACGCGCAGGAGGGCGTCGAGATCGGTCGCATGGAAGGCGCTGTAGCCGGGCTTGTCGATCACGGGCTCGTCGGCGCGCGGATCGAGTTCGTCGATGAGGTCGTGACCGTATTCGCCACGCACCAGCAGGCGGCCGAGCGGACCGGCTCCGCCGATTTCCGCGCCGCCGCGCCGGCTGCGTTCGAGCTTCCAGGCCGGACAGTCGGACAGGTCGGGGCGGTGACCCTCGCGGGTGTAGACGACGAACATGCCGGCGGCGCGCGCCGCGTCGATGAGGGCGAGCGCTGGCGCGATCACGCCGCGCAACCGCGCCACGTCCAGACCGGCCGTCGCGGCATAGCCCTCGGGCGAGAGGAAGTCCCGTTGCAGATCGATAACGACGAGCGCGGCGCGGCTCGGCCCGATCGCGCCGAAGCCGGCCGGGCTGCAAGCGCTTGCGGCACCGGCCTCGGGCGAAGACGACGTGCCGCTCATGCCGTCGCCGCGAGGCCGAACTCGGCCGCGACCGCCGCCGAGATGCTGGCCGCCAGCTCGGTCGCCATGAGCGCGCCATGGGCCGCCGTCGCGCCGCGCGCCGACGACAGCACGCCCGACGGCGGCACCCAGTCGGGCTTGGCCGGATGGATGTCGTAGGGCGGGAAGTCGGCGGGCGGATCGGCGGGCAGCTTGTCGAGGCGCACCAGCGCGGGGTGGTAGTGCAGCATCAGCGAGGTCTCGATCACCGCCGCATGCTCCAGCGCATAGCCCGGAAAGCCGTCCGGAAAGACGGTTGCAAGCGTTTGCGGCGTCGTGAAGTCCCAGTACTCCAGCCGCATCACGCTGAAGCGGCCGGGCTCGGGCCGGATGTCGCGCAGCGCGAGGTCGATGCCTTCGATGAGGAACCAGGTGTTCTCGTAATGGCCGTTGACGATCACCACGCGCTCCAGCCCGTGGCGCGCGAATTCGCGCAGCACGTCGCGCACCTGGGCACTGAGCGTGGCGCCGTCGAGGCTCGTGGTGCCGCAGAAATGCTGGCCGCCGCCGCACTTGGGCTGGGACTTGTAGCCGAAGCTCAAAGCCGGCGCGACGATGCCGCCCACCTTGGCCGCCGCGTCGCGCGCCACGGCCGTAGCGAGGAGCGCGTCGGTGCCGAGCGGCAGATGCGGCCCGTGCTGCTCCAACGCGCCGACGGGCAGGAAGACGGGCGGCCGGCGCGCGATGACCTCGCGCTCGTACTCGACCCAGGTCATCTCGTTCATCCACAGGCTCATTGCCGACTCTCCGTGCAATCCGGGCAGGCGCCCGGCGAACCGTTGGGCGCGCCGCGCCGGTCGCCGACCGCCTCGATGCAGGCGCCGACGCCGATGAGCAGCGCGCCGATCCATTCAGGCGCGCTCAGCGGCGTGCCGAGCAGCCAGGCGGCCGATACCGTCGAGGTCAGCAGCTCGACGATGGAAATGATCCCGGCGCGGCCGCTCTCCAGCCGCGTCACGCCATAGACCGTCGTGGCCGTGCCGACCAGCAGCCACAGCAGCGCGAAGGCCGCGAGGCCGCCGACGACGGGCGCGCTCCAGGCCGGCACGTCACCGCGCACGCCGACGCCGATCATCGCGGCCGACACCAGCCCGCAGCCGAGGAAGATCGCGACCGTCTTCGACGCCTCGGGCACGCCGGCCGCGTGGCGCGTGGCGAGATTGCCGCCCGCGAACGCGAGGCCCGCGCCGAGCGCGACCCAGTCCGATAGCGACATCGCGGCGGCCAGCGTGGCGGCGGGTGCAAGCAGCGCCGGCCCCGCAATCAGCACGCCCGCGCCACCCACCGCAAGCAGCAGCGCGACCGCCCGCCGCGCATCAATCCGCTCGCCGAAGAACACCGCCCCGCCCAGCACCGACCACACCGGCGACAGGTAGAACAGCAGCATCACGCGCACCACGCTGCCGTTCATGAGCGCATAGACGAAGCCGGCATTCGCCAGCCCGCCGAGCAGCAGCAGAAGCATCAGCACGCGCGCATGCGGCCACCAGCGCGCGCGCTGCGCCAGCAGCCAGGGCAGCCCGAGCACGCCGATGCCGCCGTAGCTCGCGAGCGACAGCGCCGGCCCCGACAGCCCCGCCTCGGCAAACAGCCGGATCGGCCACCACGCCAGCCCCCACAGAAAGGCGGAAAACAGCAGCACCAGCGCCGGCAACAACTGCGGATTCAATCAGCCCCCCATCCAGGCGCCGCCGTTCGGCCCGACGATCTGGCCGTGGAAGAAGCTGGCCAGGTCCGACGCGAGAAAGACGGCCGTCGCCGCGACTTCCTCGGGCGTGCCCGCGCGCTGCGCCGGAATCGCGATCTCGCGCGCCAGCACCTCGGCGCTCATGTGCTCGATCGACAGCATCGGCGTGGCGATCGGCCCCGGCGCGATCGCATTGACGCGGATCGCCGGCGCGAACTCGCGCGCGAGCGATTTCGTCAGGCCGATCACGCCGGCCTTGGCGGCGCAGTAGGGCGCGTACTCGGCCCGGCCCAGAAAGCCCAGCTCCGATGCGATGTTGATGACCGTGCCGCGCCCGCGTGGCGCCATGTGGCGCAGCGCCGCGCGGCAGCACAGGAACACGCCCTTCAGGTCCACGCCGACGACGAAGTCCCAGTCCTCGGGGGTGGTCTGGAGAAAGGGCTTCTCCTGGATGACGCCGGCCGCGTGCACCGCGATGTCGATCGGCCCCAGTTCAGCTTCGGCGCAGGTATAGAGCGCCTCGACCTGGGGCGCGTCGGCCACGTCGGCCTCGATGGCGATGGCGCGGCCACCGAGATGCGTGATGGCATCGACCGTGTCCTGCGCCGCCGAATGCGTGCCGACATAGCCGACCGCCACGCTTGCGCCCACCGAGGCCAGCGCGATGGCCGTCGCCCGGCCGATGCCGCTGGCCGCGCCCGTCACCACCGCCACCCGCCCCGCGAGCAGATCGCTTGCAAACCCTTGCATCACACCGCCGTCAGGAAGGAGACACCCACCGCGCCGTAGAAGCCATGCGCATCGAGCCTGCCGGCCGGCATCTCGACCACGTCACCATAGTCGTCCGACAGCAGCCGCACGACGCGATAGCGGTGATGCGCGCCGATCAGCTCGCACATCGGGATCACCTGCTGGTAGCTGTCGCCGTAAAGCTTGTGGTGCAGCGCCGGCAGCCGGTACCACGGCTCGACCGGCCGCTCGTGATGGGCGTTGTGGTACGGAAAGTTGAGCAGCAGCAGGTTGAGCAGCGGATGGCCGGCCGACACCACATTGCTGTAGGTGTTGCGCTGCTCGTAGGCACGGTCGCGCTTCGGGTCGGCGGGCGCGCCGCCTTCCAGCAGCTCGAAGGCTTCGTAGGTGTGCTGGTAGGCGTCGGCAAAGCGCAGCACATGCAGCATCACGCAATAGGCAACCGCATAGCCGAGCAGCGCCATCGGCGACCACCAGCCCAGCAGCGCGAAGCCCGCCACGCGCAGCGCGAGCACGCGCAGCACATGGCCGCGCAGCTCACGCCGGCGCGCATCGATGAAGGGCAGCGCGATCACATAGGCATGCATCAGCAGCTCGACCGCCGGCACATAAGCCCATTCCGCCGCGAGAAACAGCCCGCGCACCGGCGCCGACCGCGTGCGCAGGAACTTCTTGTAGTCGAAGGTGATGACGTCGGCGCGGTCGATGTGATGCCGCATGTGCTTGAAGCGCAGGTCGGCGAAGCGCGCATAGCAGCTGCCGGTGATCCAGGTCATCGCCTGGCCGAAGCGTTCGTTGGCCCCGTTGCGCGCGAAGATCGCGTTGTGCGCGAACTCGTGCAGGTAGTAGGCCGAGAGGATCAGCCCCTCGGCCACCAGCAGCACGCCGACCGGCCAGGCCCAGAGCGGACCCAGCCCCATCAGCGCGATGCCGCCTGCCCAGCCGCCGGCCATCGCGCCCAGCGCCAGCAGGTTGGGCAGCAGCCCGTCGGAATGGCGCAGCGCCCAGGCGCCCGCCTTCTTCGTGCTCATGAAGATGCCTCTGAGCTGCGGGTTTACTTGATGATGGCCTTGACGAACTGGCCGTCGAAGGTGTCTTCCGGCTTGGGCGCGGCGGTGATCTGGCCCTTGGCGACGAGGATCTTCGCGATCACCTCGCCGCTCGCGTAGTAGGAAGTGGTCTCCTTCGCGGGCTGGAAGGCCTTGGGCATTTCGGCGAGCGGGATGTTGTACACGCCGGCCCATTGCTCCTTCACTTCCTTGGCCGACACGCCCATCGCCTTGCCGATGATCTTGGCGGCGTCGTCGGGCTTCTTCTTGATGTAGTCGAGCGCCTCGACATAGCCCTGGATCACGCCCTTGATCTCGGCGCTCTTGCCGGCGATGGACTTGGCGTCGAACACGAGCACGTCGGCGATCAGGCCGGGCGCATCCTTGGACGAGTACAGCACCTTGAACTTCTTGCCGCCCTGCCCCAGCACCGTGCTCACGAAGGGTTCATAGGTGACGCCGAGGTTGACCTTGTTCGACAGGATGGCGGCCGGCACCGCGTCGGGCGTCATGTTGACCGGCTTGATGTCCTTCTCGCTCATGCCCTGGGTGCTGAGCGCATACGACAGCAGGAAGTCGCTCGGCGACAGCGTGTTGTAGGCGATGGTCTTGCCCTTGAGGTCGGCCACGCTGCCGATGCCCGTGGGCGAGACGATCGCATCGCCGCCGTTGGAATAGTCGATCGGCATGATGACCTTCATCGCCTGGCCCTTGGCCACGACGCCGATCACCTGGTCGTAGGTGAGCATGCCGCCCTCGACCGAGCCGCTCGCGATCGCGGGCGGAATCAGCGCCGGATCGGAGAACGACTGGAAGCTGACCTTGACGTTGTACTTCTTGTAGAAGTCCATCGCCTCGGCCACGTAGAACGGGCCGTAGCCGATCCAGGTGGTGGTGCCGATCTTGACGCTGCCGGCAGCCTGGGCGGCGAAGGGCGCGGCGATGCCGATGGCGGCGATGCCCGCGACGAGCGCGCGGCGCAGGAGGCTGGGGACGATGGCGGGCTTGGAGGACTTGGGCGCGGCGAAGCTCACGGAACGACTCCTGGGATGGTTGGGCGCAATGGGAGAGACGCGCTTCGCTCTCCCGGGCTTTTATCCCTCCGTGTAGCCCCGCCATGCCGCGCGAGGCCGGGCGCTCTCGGACCAGACATCCGCATGCACGCTGGCGATGCGGACCGGAACCCTAGCTCCCATTTGTGTGCGGCCGAGGCCGGCTTGCCGTGGTTTGTGCACCACCGCGAGCCGAAGCGGTCTCACCCATGGCCGGGTTTAGCAAGCGGCTTGCCAAACAGCGCTTGCAAGCCCCGCCATCCGTCGGCCGACGGACGCGGCGGAACTTTCAGGGGCACGGAAAGGCGCATTCGAGATGCCTGATTCGTGCCGCCGGCATGACGACGGGCGAGGCATGACGGACCTCGCCTCGCGCCGGCGCGGATGCCGCACTGGCGCGACCGTTGCATGCGGCGCCGGCCGATGAACGCTCCCGACCGCTCCCGTCTCCTCGCGTCCGAAGACCGGCTGTTCACGCAAGCCGACTTCGTCCTCCAATCCGGCGTCGTGCTGCCCGTCGCCACGCTCGGCTACCAGACCTTCGGCCGGCTCAGTCCGGCGCGCGACAACGTCATCGTCTATCCGACCTCGTACAGCGCGCGCCACGGCGACGTGAGCTGGCTGATCGAGGCCGGCGTGCTCGATGCATCGCGCTGGTTCATCGTCGTGATGGACCTGCTCGGCAACGGCATCTCCACCTCGCCGAGCCACGGCCCGCTGCGCTACCGCGATGCCGACGGCGGCGAGAAGCGCGGCTTTCCGCTCGTCACCTATTACGACAATGTCGAGCTGCAACGCCGGCTGCTCGCGCAGGTGTTCGGCATCGAGCGCATCGCCCTCGTGTACGGCTGGTCGATGGGTGGCATGACGGCCTACCACTGGGCCGCCGCGCATCCCGAAATGGTCGAGCGCATTGCCGCCGTGTGCGCGACCGCGCGCTGCTCGACGCACAACCGCATGTTCATCGAGGGCGTGCGCGCCGCGCTCCAGGCCGACGCCGATTGCATCGACGGCTGGTTCGACGGCCCCGGCCTGCGCGGCCTCGAAGCGATGGCGCGCGTGTACGCGAGCTGGTGCATGTCGCAGGACTGGTACCGCGAGCGCGGCTGGCTCCAGGGCGGCTACGGCTCGCTCGACGACTTCCTGCAACGCTCGTGGATCGACTGGTACCGCGCCCGCGATCCGAACGATCTGCTCGCCCAGTTCGCCACCTGGCATGCGGGCGACATCGGTGCGCATGCCCGATTCGGGGGCAGCACCGAGGTCGCGCTGCACTCGATCCGGGCAAAGGTGCTGCTGATGCCGGGCGAGACCGATCTCTACTTCCGCGTCGAAGACAACCGGCACGAGGCCGCGCTGCTGGCCGACGCCACGCTCGCGCCGATCCCGTCGTTCTGGGGCCATCGCGCCGGCAATCCCAAGCAGGGCGGCGCCGATCTGGAGTTCGTGCGCGGCCAGGTTCATGCGCTGCTTGCCGGACGCTGAAATTCAAAGATGCAAATCGTTGACGGGTTTACATCAAAACATCTAAGGTTGAACCATTGACTCAGGAATCAGCCGCCGATGCCCATCGCCCGCAAGTCAGCCAGCCTCGCCGTCAGCCAGAGGAAGCCCGAGTCGCTCCTCGGCGCGCAGGCGCTGCTGCGCGGTGACGACCGCTCGGTCAACCCGTTCGAATCCACCATCGAGCGCCTCGGCTCCGCCATCAAGATGGGCCTGCTCGTCGGCGGCGACCAGCTTCCGCCCGAGCGCGAACTGGCCGCGCTGATGGGCGTGAGCCGGCTCACGCTGCGTGCCGCGCTCAAGGGCCTGGAAAGCGGCGGCTTCATCGAGAGCCGGCGCGGCCGGGGCGGCGGCACCTTCGTCGCCCGCACGGTGCCGACGCTCACGCCCACGCAACTGGCCGAGGTGCGGGTCGAGCGCGCGGTGCTGGAAGACTGGATCGCCCAGCGCCATGTGATCGAGACCGGCGTGGCCGAGCTGGCCGCGCGCAACGCCACCGAGACCCACATCGAGCAGCTGCGCAAGCTCAACGCGCTGATGCGCGACACCGAGCACGCGCTGCGCGAATACCGGCCGCTCGACACCCTGTTCCACATCGCCCTCGCCCAGGCCACGGCCTCGCGCGGGCTGGAGGCCTGGATGGCGCAGACGCATGCGCGGCTGTCCGGCCTCATGCAGCACATCCCGTCCACCAAGGGCGCGCTGTCGCATTCCACGAACTATCACGACCGCATCGTCGACGCGATCGTCGCGCGCGATGCCGAGGCGGCGCGCGGCGTGATGGCGCTGCATGTCGAGGCCACCGCGAGCATGTTGCGCGGCCTGCTGCCCAAGCCGGGCGCGGGCAAGCGCGCGCCAGTGGCCGGCGACGCCGCCTGACACCCCGCCGTCGCACGGCCGGCCTGCCGCCCCTCGCGGGCGCGCCGTCGTGCTCCTGCATTCCCGTCGCCGCGCGCCAAGCGCGGCCGGGCCACGGCCGCGCGCGCCGCGCCCGAGCGCTGCCGCTCCGCATCCCCCCACCCGAGCCTCACCCGGAGAGCATCAATGAAGGACCACACGACGAGCCCCCACGCCGAGACCATCGAAGCCCTCAAGGCCAAGGGCGTGAAATACGTGCTCGCCAGCTTCGTGGACATGCATGGCGTGACCAAGGCCAAGGCCGTGCCGCTGAGCCATTTCGACCAGATGATGGAAGGCTCGGAGCTGTTCACCGGCGCCGCCCTCGACGGCGTGCCGCAGGAAGTGAGCGACGAGGAAGTCAGCGCCCATCCCGACAAGTCGGCCATCGTGCAGCTGCCGTGGAACCGCGAACTGGCCTGGGCGCCGAGCAACCTGTGGCTCAAGGGCCAGCCCTTCGAGGCCTGCTCGCGCAACATCCTCAAGCGCGTGACCGACGAGGCCGCGCAGATGGGCTTCGTGTTCAACCTCGGCATCGAGACCGAGTTCTTCATCCTCAAGGACGGCGCCGACGGCAAGCCGGTGCCGATCGCCGAGGGCGACAACCTCGCCAAGCCCTGCTACGACGTGCGCGGCCTGCTCGACAACTACGGCATCGTCGACGAGATCGTCAGCGCCATGAACGAGCTGGGCTGGGACGTGTACTCCTTCGACCACGAGGATGCGAACGGCCAGTTCGAGACCGACTTCATGTACGCCGACGCGATGACCATGGCCGACCGCGTCACGCTGTTCAGGCTGATGGTGAACGAGATGGCCAAGAAGCGCGGCTGGTACGCCACCTTCATGCCCAAGCCCTTCGCCAACCGCACCGGCAGCGGCGCGCACTACAACATGTCGCTCGCCAGCATCGAGACCGGCGAGAACCTGTTCAAGACCGCGCACGACCCGCGCGGCTGTGGCGTGACCGAGCTGGGCTACCACTTCATCGCCGGCATCCTCAGGCATGCGCCGGCCATCTGCGCGACCATCGCGCCGACGGTCAACAGCTACAAGCGCCTGATCCGCCAGGGGTCGTCGTCGGGCTTCACCTGGGCGCCGATCTTCGTCTGCTACGGCAACAACAACCGCACCAACATGCTGCGCATCCCGCTCGCGGGCGGGCGCGTGGAGTGCCGCGCGGCCGACATCAGCAGCAACGTCTATCTCGGCGCGGCAATGCTGCTCGCCGCCGGCCTCGAAGGCATCCGCGAGCGGCTCGATCCGGGCCAGCCCCACCTCGAGAACATGTACCGCTACACCGACGCCGAGCTGCGCGACAAGGGCATCCGCTGGCTGCCGCGCAACCTGGAAGACGCGATCGATGCCTTCGAGGCCGACCCGCTGTCGCACAAGGTGTTCGGCCCGCTCATGGCGAAGAGCTTCATCGACTTCAAGCGCCAGGAATGGGTCGAGTACCACAACCACGTGAGCGACTGGGAACTGAACCGCTACCTCAAGTTCCTCTGAGCCTTCCCTTCCGTCTTGAGCAACGCACCCACAAGGAGCGCGACATGGGCAACGTGATCGACTTCCAACCCTCCGCCGCCAGCCTCGATGCCCTGCTTGCCGAGGTGGCGCGCATCGGCGGCCAGCCGCTGGAGGATGCGCAGACCTTTCCGCCGGCGGCCTACACCCATCCGGGGCTGTTCGCGCTGGAGGTCGAGAAGATCTTCAAGCCGGGCTGGATCTGCGTCGGCCATGCGAGCCAGCTGCGCGGCAAGGGCGACTACCAGACGCTCAACCTGCTCGGCGAGCTGCTGGTGATGGTGAACGACGGCAGCCGCATCCGCGTGCTGTCGCGCATCTGCCCGCACCGCTGGGCGCCGCTGGTGGAAGGCTGCGGCAATGCGCGCAGCTTTGCCTGCCCCTTCCACAAGTGGACCTTCGGCCTCGACGGCAAGTGCCTGAACGCGCCGCTCATGGAGGAGGCGCGCGGCTTCGACCCGGCCGACTATCCGCTGCCCGAGTACCGCAGCGAGGTCATCGGCGGCTTCGTGTGGGTCAACCTCGACGGCAAGGCCGAAGCGCTCGCGCCGCAGCTCGCCGACATGACCGCGAGCCTCGCCGCCTGGGAGACCGACCGGCTCGAACTCGCGATAGACCTGCAATACGAATGCCGCTTCAACTGGAAGATCGTGGTAGAGACCTTCATGGAGTGCTACCACCATCTCGGCGCCCACGCCTCGACCTTCGAGCCCAACTTCCCGGCGCGCATGAGCTGGGTGGAAGACACCCGCCCGGCCTGGACGCTCGGCCACGCCGCGCCGCGCCCCGGCCGCGAGCAGAGCGCCTTCGACTACGGCCTGCCGCACTTTCCGGGCCTCGCGAGCGAATCGGAAAAGCAGGCCTTCCGGCTCTATCACGTCTATCCCTTCCACCTCATGCACGCGATGCCCGACCGGCTGATCTGGTTCCGCGTGCAGCCGGTCGCGGCCGACCGCACCCTGCTCCAGACCTATGTGCTCGTGCATCCCGACACCACGAAGATGGACAACTACGCCGAGGTCATGAAGCAGCAGTCCGAGATCCAGCACGCCATCAACCTGGAGGACATCGGCGTCAACGAGATGCAGCAGATCGGCGCCCACTCGGGCATGGTGCGGCCGGGCCGCCTGAGCCATCTGGAGAAGGCGATCTGGCAGCTCAACCGCTACGTGGCCGGCAAGGTCTGCGGCGCGCGGGCCGAGGCATGACGGCGCCGGCCTTCGCGGGCATCACCGGCGACGAACTCGCGGGCAAGGTGGTGATGGTGACCGGCGCGAGCCGGGGCATCGGCCGCACGCTCGCGCTCGGGCTGGCTGCGGCAGGCGCGCGCGTGGGCCTCGCCGCGCGCTCGGCCGACGGACTGGCCGAGACCGCCGCCGCGATCGAGACGGCCGGCGGCAGCTGCCTCGCCGTCACGCTCGACGTGACCGACCACGCCGCCGTCGCCGGCGCGTTCGCGCGCGTGGCCGAGCGCTTCGGCGGCTTCGACGCGCTGGTCAACAACGCCGGTGCCGAGCAGGTTTGCGCCTCGCTCGACGTGGACGAGGCGATCTGGGACCGCATCGTCGACACCAACCTCAAGGCGCCCTTCTTCTGCGCCCAGGCGGCCGCGCGGCTCATGCTCGAACGCTCGCCCGCCAACGCCGACGCGGGCTGCGCCGGCAGCATCGTGAACATCGGCTCGGTCGCGTCGATGCTCGGCATCCCGACCGCCGTGCCCTACTGCGCGAGCAAGCACGGCGTGCTCGGCCTCACGCGCGCGCTCGCGGCCGAATGGGCGCCGCTCGGCCTGCGCGTGAACGCGATCGGCCCCGGCTATTTCCGCACCGCGATGACCGATGCCTTCTACGAGGCGCCGGGCTGGCAGGCGGCGATGCTGCCGAAGATTCCGGCGGGCCGCTTCGGCCGGCTCGACGATCTGGCGGGCGCCGCCGTCTTCCTTTGCGGCGATGGCGCGCGCTACATCAACGGCCAGATCCTGTACGTGGATGGTGGCCTGACGGGTGCGCTGTGAAGCGCGCTGCAAGCCCTTTCATCTGCCTTGCCGGCCGGCGCGGCATGCACGCCATGCCCGTTCCGCGTGCGCCGGATCGGCGCGGCGCACGAACAGCGTGCATGGCCGGCGCTGACGGCGGCCGTTCGTCCCCGGCGTCCCGCCGGGCCTCGGCGGCGCGCTCGGCCGATACAGGCCGCGACACGCTGGCACGCGCCCTGCTAAAGCCAACTCCAAGGAGCGGCGCAGTCATCTGCACCGAACTTGAGGGTCGCTAGGGTTCCGATGCGCGGCAGAAGATGCATTCGCCGCGCATGTCTGGTCCGAGAGCGGCCCGGTCCCGCCGGGCGCAAGCCCCCTCGCGGGGCTCCACGGAGGGACAAAAGCCCGGGAGGACGCGAACAGGTCGCACGGCCTGCGCCCTCCGAGCCCCTTCCGAAACCACAGGAGCCCCGCATGTCCCACGTCGCGTCCACGGACGGCACCCGCCCCGCATCACCCACGGCCCCGCCGCCGGTCGCCGCGCGCAAGCGATCCGGCCCCGGCATCTGGACGGTCCGCGGCCAGCTGTCGCGCAAGCAGTTCTGGCTGTTCGCCACCCTCGGCCTCGTCGTCCCGCTTGCCGGCTGGTGGCTGCTCGCCGCCAGCGAACTCATGGACCCGCACTTCATGCCCGGCCCGCTGGCCGTGGTGGAGCGGGCCTGGGACTGGGCCACCGACGACCTCGTTCAGGACGCCTGGATCAGCATCTACCGCGTGACCGGCGGCTGGCTTGCCTCGGCCGTCATCGCGATGCCGCTCGCGGTCTTCATCGGCACCTACCGGCCGGTGCAGGCGATGTTCGAGCCGCTCACCGACTTCATCCGCTACATGCCGGCCGCCGCCTTCATCCCGCTGGTGATGATCTGGGTCGGCATCGACGAAGGCTCGAAGATCGCGATCATCTTCATCGGCACCTTCTTCCAGATGGTGCTGATGATGGCCGAGGACGTGCGCCGCGTGCCGATGCAGCAGATCGAGGCCGCGCAGACCATGGGCGCGACCCGGCTGGAGATGCTCACCGAAGTCATCATTCCCTCGGCCAGGCCGGCGCTGCTCGACACTCTGCGCGTGACCATGGGCTGGGCCTGGACCTACCTCGTGGTGGCCGAACTCGTCGCCGCCAACTCGGGCCTCGGCTACTCGATCATGAAGGCACAGCGCTACCTCCAGACCGACAAGATCTTTGCCGGGATCATCGTGATCGGCCTCATCGGCCTCGCGATGGACCAGCTCTTCCGCGCCCTGCACCGCAAGGCCTTCCCCTGGCTCTACCTGCGCTGAAAGGCCCCGCATGTCACGGCATATCAATGTGCTCGGCCTCAACAAGCGCTACCCCGGCGCGACCGGCCCCGACGCGCTCGAGAGCATCGACCTGAGCATCGAGCCGGGCGAGTTCGTCACGCTCGTGGGCGCCTCGGGCTGCGGCAAGAGCACCCTGCTGCGCATCATCGGCGGGCTCGAAACCCGCACCGGCGGCGACGTGTGCATCGACGGCGTGCCGGTCGATGGCCCTGGCGTCGATCGCGCGATGGTGTTCCAGCACTACAGCCTCTACCCCTGGCTGAGCGTCACCGACAACATCCGCTTCACGCGCAAGCTCAAGGCGCACACGGCCGATTCCACCTCGGCCAGCGTCGAGGCCGCGAGCGGCCGCGCCGACACGCTCATCCGCGTGATGGGCCTCGGCCATGTGCGCGACGCCTGGCCCAACCAGCTCTCGGGCGGCATGCAGCAGCGCGTCGCCATCGCGCGCGCCCTCATGCCGAAGCCGCCGATCCTGCTTATGGACGAGCCCTTCGGCGCGCTCGACGCGCAGACGCGCGACGTGATGCACGACCTCATCCGCCATCTGGCCAAGGTCGAGAAGACGACGATCGTCTTCGTCACGCATGACGTCGATGAAGCCATCTACCTCGGCTCGCGCGTCGTGGTGCTCGCGCCTCGCCCGGGGCGCATCGACAGCATCCACGCCGTGCCCCTGCCCGCCCAGCGCACCCAGGACATGAAGCTCGCCCCCGACTTCCTCGCGCTCAAGAAGACCATCCTCGACCGCATCCGCGAAACCTCAGGCATGAAGACCGACCTCGACCTGCTCGAAAAACTCACCGCCGGCACGGCGCTGGAGGCCCGCGAATGAGCCTGCCCCCGATCAAGCCCGAACTGCTGCTCTGGACCGAGGAGATTCCCGGCGGCACGCACTGGTCCGGCGTGGTGCGCCGTGGCACCACGCTGCGCTTCACCGACCTCGAAGGGCGCGCCAACGTGGCGCTCATCCTCTTCAACGCCGAGGAGAAGCTCGAGCGCTACAACATGCCCGACACGCTCAAGACCCAGCACATCGCCCACCTCACGGCCGGCCATGCGCTGCATTCCGACATGGGCCGGGTGATGGCCTCGATCCCGGCCGACAGCCTCGGCTGGCACGACCCGATCGTCGGCCCGATCGACGACGCGACGGTGGCGAAGAAGTACGGCACGTGCACCTATCAGGAAGCGCGCAACGGCATGTTCCGCAGCGCGCGCACCGGCCTGCTGATCGAGCTGGGCAAGGTCGGGCTCGGCAAGAAGGACCTCGGCCCGACGCTCAACCTGTTCAGCAAGGTGCTCGCCGATGACGCGGGCGCGCTGCATTTCGACGCCGCCCACCGCAAGGCCGGCGCCCGGATCGACCTGCGCATGGAGATGACCTGCCTCGTCGCGCTGTCGGCCGCGCCGCATGCGCTCGACCCGTCGCCCGTGTACGCGCCCGGCCCGGTGCGCATCGAATGCTGGCGCTCCGGCACCGCCGGCCCCGACGACCGCTGCCGCCTAAGCCGCCCCGAGAACGCGCGCGGCTTCACCAACACCGAGCGCTACTACGCCTGCTGACGGAGCACGACATGACGACCAGCTTCAACCTCGTCGAGAGCCGCCTGCGCGCCGAAGACGCGGTGTTTACCGAAACCGTGCCGGCCGGCGAAGGCTGGCTGCACGAGATCAAGGCCGGGCAGGTGTTCCGCATCTTCGACCTCGAAGGCAACCAGGCGGTGGACACGCTGTTCTTCAGCGCCGCCGACCCGACCGAGCGCTACAGCGCCCAAGACACGATCGCGGCCCAGGGCGGGCTTTACCTCACGGCCGGCAGCGTGCTCATGAGCAACGAGGGCCGGCCGATGCTCACGATCGTGGCCGACACCTGCGGCCGCCACGACACCCTCGGTGGCGCCTGCGCGGCCGAAAGCAACACCACGCGCTACGCCCTCGAAAAGCGGCCGATGCACTCCTGCCGCGACACCTACCTGCAAACGCTTGCACGTTGCGCCTGCGAAGGCGGGCCACTGTCTCGCCTGGGCCTGACCAAGCGCGACATCACGGCCAACATCAACTTCTTCATGAACGTGCCGGTCACGCCGCAAGGCGGCCTCAGCTTCGAGGACGGCGTGTCGGCGCCGGGCAAGTACGTCGAGATGCGCGCCGAGATGGACGTGGTCTGCCTCATCTCCAACTGTCCCCAGCTCAACAACCCCTGCAACGGCTGGAATCCGACGCCGGTGCAACTGCTGATCTGGGATGCGCCCGCCGAGGCGCTGGCCTGAGTCCTGCAATGCGTCCGGGCCGTTGCACTTCGTTGCCGATTCGCGGGCGATGACGGTGCAGCGACTGGCTCGCACCCTCCATGGCTGCACCAGCCCGGCGCGTTGGAGCGACGCGCCGAGGGCGACGGGACGACCCGCCGCCCTTCCCTGACACGACGCGGGACGACCCGCGCTGCGAGCTTCGATGTTCGACAAGGTCCTGATCGCCAACCGCGGTGCCATCGCGTGCCGCGTCATCCGCACGCTGCGCCGCATGGGCGTGAAGTCGGTCGCCGTCTTTTCCGACGCCGACCGGCATTCGCGCCATGTGAGCGAGGCCGACGAGGCCGTGCGCCTCGGGCCGGCGCCGGCGAGCGAGAGCTATCTGCGCGTCGATCTCATCCTCGACGCGGCCAAGCGCACGGGCGCGCAGGCGATCCATCCGGGCTACGGCTTCCTGTCCGAGAACGCCGACTTCGCCGAGGCCTGCGCGGCGGCCGGCATCGCCTTCATCGGCCCGACGCCGGCGCAGATGCGCGACTTCGGCCTCAAGCACACGGCGCGAGCGCTGGCGCTCGCGGCCGGCGTGCCGCTGTCGCCGGGTTCCGATCTGCTGCCCGACCTCGACACCGCGCGCGCCGAAGCCGCGCGCATCGGCTATCCGGTCATGCTCAAGAGCACGGCGGGCGGCGGCGGCATCGGCATGCAGCTCGTGCGCGATCCCGCCGCGCTCGACGCCGCCTATGCCTCCGTGCAAAGGCTTGCAACCAGCGCCTTCAAGTCGGGCGGCATGTTCCTGGAGAAGTACATCGAGCAGGCGCGCCACATCGAGGTGCAGATCTTCGGCGACGGGCGCGGCAATGTCGTCGCCCTCGGTGAGCGCGACTGTTCGCTGCAACGGCGCAATCAGAAGGTGGTCGAAGAGGCGCCCGCGCCCGGACTGAGCGCCGAGCAGCGCGCGCGGCTGCACCGCACCGCCGCCGACCTCGGCCGCAGCATCAGCTACCAGTCGGCCGGCACGGTCGAGTTCGTGTACGACGTGCCGAGCGGCGAGTTCTACTTTCTCGAAGTCAACACCCGGCTCCAGGTCGAGCACGGCGTGACCGAGCAGATCACCGGCATCGACCTCGTCGAATGGATGGTGAAGCAGGCCGCCGGCGAACTGGACCTTGCCGGCTTTGAGCCGAGCTTTGCCGGCCATTCGATCCAGGCCCGCCTCTACGCCGAAGACCCGGCGCGCAACTTCCAGCCGAGCAGCGGCCTGCTGACCGACGTGGCCTGGGCCGACGCCGCGCGCATCGAGACCTGGGTCGAGCGCGGCAGCATCGTGCCGCCCAACTACGACCCGATGATCGCCAAGATCATCGTCACCGCCGCCGACCGCGAGGCCGCGATCGCCGCGCTCGGCGACGCGCTCGCGGGCACGCGCATCGGCGGCATCGAGACCAACCTCGGCTATCTGCGCGCGATCACCGCGAGCGACACCTTCGCGCGCGGCGAGCAGACGACGCGCTGGCTCGGCGGCTTCGCCTTCGCGCAGCGCGCCGTCGAGGTGCTGGAACCCGGCGTGCAGACGACGGTGCAGGACTGGCCCGGTCGCCTCGGCTACTGGGATGTGGGCATGCCGCCCTCGGGGCCGATGGACGACCTGTCGCTGCGCATCGCCAACCGGCTCGTCGGCAACCACGAGGGCGCGGCGGCGCTGGAAATCACGATGGCGGGGCCGGTGCTGCGCTTCCATTGCGATGCGCGGATCGCGCTCGCGGGCGCAGCGATGGAGGTGCTGCTCACGCTGCCGGTTGCGGGGGATTTTGAATCCCCTGCCTCGCGCACCGCGGACTTAAACTCCGCGGCCGCCCCGCGCCCCCTCGCCTTCGGCCAGCCCCACGACATCCCCGCCGGCAGCACGCTCGCGATCGGCCGCGCCGCCGGTGCCGGCGCGCGCGCCTATCTCGCCATCGCAGGCGCGATCGACGTGCCCGATTACCTCGGCAGCAAGAGCACCTTCACGCTCGGCCAGGTCGGCGGCCACGGCGGCCGCGCGCTACGCACCGGCGACATGCTCCATCTCGGCGCGGCACCGGCTGCAAGCCTTTGCACGATCCCGCCCGCTTCCCTGCCTGAGCTGACTCACGACTGGGAAGTCGGCATCTTCTACGGCCCGCATGGCGCGCCCGACTTCTTCACCGACGCCGACATCGACGCCCTGCTCTCGACCGACTGGGAGATCCACTACAACTCCAGCCGCACCGGCGTGCGCCTCATCGGCCCCAGGCCGGAATGGGCGCGGCGCGACGGCGGCGAAGCCGGCCTGCATCCGTCCAACATCCACGACAACGCCTACGCGATCGGCTCGATCGACTTCACCGGCGACATGCCGGTGCTGCTCGGCCCCGACGGCCCGAGCCTCGGCGGCTTCGTCTGCCCCGGCGTCGTGGCCGAAGCCGAGCTGTGGAAGCTCGGCCAGCTGCGCCCCGGCGACCGGCTGCGCTTCCGCAAGCTCACGCCCGCCGAAGGCCAGGCGCTGTTCGACCGCAAGCAGGCGCTGCTCGCGGGCTTCGGCGATGGCGCGGTGGCCGAGCGCTCGTTCTCGGCCGTGCTCGACCGGCGCTTCGCCGCCGGCAAGGCGGATGTGGTGATGCCGGAAAGCGCGGGACATGCGCTCACGCGCGGCGCGGCGCCGGCCGACAGCACGGACGCGCCGGCAGTGCCGCGCGACGACACGGGCGCGCCGCCCACCGCAACCGCGATGCAGCCTGCCGACGCCGCGCGCGCCGGCCTTGCCACGCCCCTGCCCCCCGGCGCCCTCCGCGCCACCGACGCCTGCGACCCCGTCCTCCTGCGCCTGCCCGCCGTCGCCGACCGTCCGGCCGTCACCTACCGCCGCGCCGGCGACCTGAACCTGCTCGTCGAATACGGCCCGCTCGTGCTCGACCTCGACCTGCGCTTCCGCGCCCATGTGCTCATGCAAGCGCTTGGGGCCGCGCGCGCCGAGGGCCGGCTGCGCGGGATCGTCGATCTCACGCCGGGCATCCGCTCGCTCCAGGTGCATTACGACCCCGAGGTCATCGGCGAGTCGAAGCTGCTCGACGTGCTGCTCGCGGCCGAGGCCGAGCTGCCCGGCCACGACAGCATCGAGATCAGCTCGCGCATCGTCCACCTGCCGCTCGCCTGGGACGACAGCCAGACCCAGCTCGCCACGCGCAAGTACATGCAATCGGTGCGCAAGGACGCGCCCTGGTGCCCCAGCAACATCGAGTTCATCCGCCGCATCAACGGGCTGGAAAGCATCGACGAGGTCAAGCGCATCGTCTATGACGCGAGCTATCTTGTGCTCGGCCTGGGTGACGTCTATCTCGGCGCGCCGGTCGCCACGCCGGTCGATCCGCGCCACCGGCTCGTCACCACCAAGTACAACCCCGCGCGCACCTGGACGCCCGAGAACGCGGTCGGCATCGGTGGCGCCTACATGTGCATCTACGGCATGGAAGGCCCCGGCGGCTACCAGTTCGTCGGCCGCACGCTGCCGATCTGGAACCGCTGGAAGCACACGCCCGACTTCCGCGACGGCAAGCCCTGGCTGCTGCGCTTCTTTGACCGCATCCGCTATTTCGAGGTGAGCGAGGAGGAGCTGCTCGACTTGCGCGACGGCTTCCTGCACGGCCGCAACCACCTCCGCATCGAGGACGAGACCTTCCGCCTCGCCGACTACCGCCGCTTCCTCGCCGACAACGCCGACAGCATCGGCGCCTTCAAGACGCGCCAGCAGGCCGCCTTCGACGCCGAGCGCGAACGCTGGCGCGCCGCCGGCCAGGCCGAACACATCGACGAATCCGCCGTCGCGCCCGAGGAAGACGCCACCGCCCTGCCGCCCGACGTGAAAGCGATTGCAAGCCCCGTCTCGGGCAGCGTCTGGAAGCTCGCGGTCGAGCCCGGCCAGCGCGTGAGCGCGGGCGACACGCTCGTCGTCGTCGAGTCGATGAAGATGGAATTCCCGGTCGCAGCGCCCGTCGGCGGCAGCGTGACCCACCTCCTGTGCCACGAGGGCGCGCCGGTTCAGGCCGGCCAGAACCTCGTCGGCCTGCGGCCCTGAAACGAGGCCGACACCGCTTTCACTCAAGCAGTACCCATCCCCGCAGCAAGCCCTCGACAGGAGAAAAGAAGACCATGACGAAGACCACGCTCAAGACGGCACTGCCGCTCGCCCTCGCCACGCTGCTCGGCGTTGCCGCCCTGCCCGCGATGGCCGAGGAGGAAGCCGCGCCCGCCCTGACCGGCCACGTCGATCTGTACTCGCGCTATGTGCTGCGCGGGCTGACCAGCACCTACGGCAACGGCGCGCCGCTCGGCAACAAGGGCGCGGACGCGCCCGAGTACAACCATGTGGTTCCGCAATGGGGCGTCGACTACGCCGACCCGTCGGGCTTCTACGCCGGCTACTGGGCCTCGCTCGTCAACTACTCGTACAAGCAGCTCGGCAAGTCATACAGCGACCGCTCGATCACCGAATGGCAGAAGGACAAGTCGGTCGAGAACGATCTGTACGCGGGCTATGTGGGCAGCATCGGCGACTTCGGCTACACCGTCGGCCTGACCTATTACTACTACTACAACAGCACCGCCTCGAATGCGCCCGAGTCCAAGCTCGGCTGGAGCTACGGCAAGTTCAGCGGCTATGCGCAGACGCTGCTGAAGGACGTTATCTGGGGCAACAAGGGCGACACCTACTTCACGCTCAACTTCAGCGACAAGCTGGTCAACGACATCACCTTCACCGCGAGCCTCGGCTGGTACTACTACAAGAAGGAAGGCAAGTACGTGGGCACGACCGACACGTTCACCGGCAACAAGTGCGGCGCGGGCGAGGCCTTCAACGTCAACGGCTGCTATGCCGGCGACACGCCCGTCACCCAGGGCTTCCGCCACATGATCTTCGGCATCGCGCAACCCATCGGCGATACCGGCCTGACCTGGGGCACCCAGCTCATCCTGCCGGGCGTGAACCGCTGGGGCACGTCGCAGAAGCCGCGCATCGTCGGCTCGCTGAGCTACGGCTTCTGATGGCTTGTCGCCGGCCCGGATCGGCGTGATTCAGGCCGGCGCGATGTCGAGCTCGCACACTTCGAGCGCGACGACGAAGACCTGACGGATCTGCTCGACGCAGGCCGTCGTCTCCAGTTCCAGCTCGAAGCCGAGCCGGCATTCGGTGAGATCGGGCTGGTCCAGCCCGGCCAGCGCGGTCGCCAGCGTGCGCACGCGCCGCACCCGCCCCACCGAGCCGAGATAGCGCAGGAAGGACAGCGGGTCCGAACCCTTTCGAAAGCCCCCGCCATCGAAATGCACGCCGATGCGCCAGCGCTGCGGGACCGGATCGGCGGCATCACTCAAGTCCAGTACTCCGGCAGTGACCGCAGCTGGTTGTCGAGTCCGCAGACGGCCAGGGCCTCGGATACGCAAGGCGGCACATCCACCAGCTCGATCTGACGGCCTGCGGCGCTGAGCGACGCATCGAGCGCGAGCAGCAGCTGCACGCCGGCGCCATCGATCATCTGCACGCCCGACAGATCGAAGCGGTTGTCACCCTGATCGACCCGACCCGACAGGAATATCTGCAACTCACTCACCCGTTCCAGCGTGAGTTCGCCGTCGATCACGGTAGGCATATGGGCAACTAGCGCCTTGATGTTGCCGAGGATCTCGGCGAGGGCGGGGTCTTGCATGCGGAGGCTCCGGGAGGTTGCGGTGCATGCGCGCCACTGCTGTTAGTGGGCGCTTTCCCGGAGAAGTCTAGGAGTCGGGCCGGCGATGGCATGGGAAGAATTGGCCGTGATTGAGGCGCCAGTTTTCGGCGGTGCGCGGGCGGGTGACGTGCTGGCGTGGCGCCCGCGACAGCAGCCACGCTCGCGTCATCTTTGCTGCGGACGTCTGCCTCGTCAGGCCCGCGTCGGCAGCCGGCGCGGCAGCGGATTGGCCATCAGCAGGTCGATCCTCGTCTCGTCGGCCTTGAGGCGGCAGCGTCCGCCGACGGGGAGCGTGAGCTTGTCGCGCGTATGGCCGAAGGGCAGCCCGGTCACGACCGGCGTGGTGCAGTTCGCGCGCAACCAGGCGACGACGCTCGGCATGTCGTAGCCGTTGTCGTTGGGGAACAGCCGGTAGTCGGTGAAGCCGCCGAGCAGGATGGCGCGCTGACGGCCGAGCACGCCTGCATGCAGCAGCTGGCTGAGCATGCGCTCGACGCGATAGGGATGTTCAGCCACGTCTTCGAGGAAGAGCAGACCGCCCTGGATCGCGGGCAGCCAGGGCGTGCCGACCAGGCTCGCGACGAGCGACAGGTTGCCGCCCCAGAGCAGTCCCTCGAGCGCGACCGCCGGTTCGCCCGGCAGCGCCGCACGCCCGATGCGCACCCGATGCTCGTCGGCCGCGAGCAGGCCCCAGAAGTGCGTTTCGGTGAAGCCGGAGCGCGTCTCCGCACCGAGGTCATAGCAGGCCATCGGCCCGGCAAGGCTGGGCGCGCCGACCGCAAGCAGCGCGAGCTGGGCGGCGGTGATGTCGGAATGGCCGACGAACACGGTGCCACGCTCGCGCATCGCGGCGGCGACGCGCGCCCAGTCGATGCGCGTCATGAGCCGCGACAGACCGTAGCCGCCGCGCGCCGCGATCACGAGATCGGCGTCGGGCGCGAGGAGCGCGGCCTCGAGCGCGGCGGCGCGCGCGTCATCGGTGCCGGCAAAGCGCTCGACGCAGGCACGCAGCTGCGGCGCCTCGCGTACCGCGTAGCCGCGCGCGCGCAGATGCGCGATGGCGCGATCGAGCGCGGGCGGGTCGAGCACCTGGCCCGAGGGCGCGACGATTTCGGCGATGGGCATGGCTCAGTCCTCGCGCGGCAGCGGATAGGGCTCGACCGGCTCGTGGCCGGGATGCGTGAGCAGGTCATGCGTCATCGGCAGGGGCGCGGCGAGCAGCACGCCGTTCTTCTTCGCGCGCCGCGCGGCGAAGAAGCCACGCAGCAGTTCACCGCACTCGTCGGCGCGCACGCCACCGCGCACCTCGGTCTGGTGGTTGAGCTGGCGCACCGACGGCAGGTCGAGCACGCCGCCGCAGACGCCGGTCTTGGGATCGGCCGCGCCGAACACCACGCGCGACAGGCGCGCATGCAGCATCGCGCCCATGCACATCGCGCAGGGTTCGAGCGTCACGTACAGCTCGCAGCCCGGGAGGCGGTAGTTGCCGAGCTTGGTCGCAGCCTCGCGCAAGGCGACGATCTCGGCGTGCGCGGTCGGATCGCTCTGGGTGATGACCTGGTTGAAGCCGGTCGCGATGACGACGCCGTCCTTCACGACGACGGCGCCGACCGGCACCTCGCCGATCACCTCGGCATTGCGGGCCTGGTCGATGGCGAGCTTGATGAAGAGTTCGTCTGGCTTGCTGTGCACGGGAATCCGTTGTTGCTGCGTCTCGAAGTCCGGATTGTGGGGCCGACGGCACCCGCCTGATGGCCGGCAACGGTCTGGCGCCGAAATCCCGTGGGGATCAGCGGCCCCTGGGGCGTGGGAGCAAGACCGGATCGGCCTCGCGCTCTCGGCGTCGGCCGGGCGGCTCGGCTCGCCAGAAAAAAACGCCCGACGGTCATCCCGCCGGGCGTTCGCGCGTCAGTCTGGCGGGCTGCCGATCATTCCCACTCGATCGTCGCCGGCGGCTTGCCGCTGATGTCGTACACCACGCGGTTGATGCCACGCACCTCGTTGATGATGCGGTTGCTGGTGCGGCCGAGCAGCTCGTACGGCAGATGCGCCCAGTGCGCGGTCATGAAGTCGCTGGTCTGCACCGCGCGCAGGCTCACCACCCATTCATAGGTGCGACCGTCGCCCATCACGCCCACGCTCTTTACCGGCAGGAACACCGTGAAGGCCTGGCTGGTCAGCTCGTACCAACTCTTGCCCTCGTGATAGGTGTTGCGCAGCTCCTCGATGAAGATCGCGTCGGCGCGGCGCAGCAGGTCGGCGTACTCGTGCTTGACCTCGCCGAGGATGCGCACGCCGAGGCCCGGGCCCGGGAAGGGGTGGCGGAAGATCATGTCGCGCGGCAGGCCGAGCGCGAGGCCGAGCGCCCGCACCTCGTCCTTGAACAGCTCGCGCAGCGGCTCCAGCAGCTTGAGGTGGAGCGTGTCGGGCAGGCCGCCGACGTTGTGATGGCTCTTGATCGTCGTCGCCTTCTTGGTCTTGGCGCCGGCGCTCTCGATCACGTCGGGGTAGATGGTGCCCTGGGCGAGCCACTTGGCCTGCTTGAGCTTGCCCGCCTCTTCCTGGAACACGTGCACGAACTCGCGGCCGATGATCTTGCGCTTGGCCTCGGGGTCGCTCACGCCTGCAAGCGCTGTCATGAAGCGCTCGGTGGCGTCCACATGGATGAGCTTCATGCCCATGTGGGTCTGGAAGGTGTTCACCACCTGCTTGCCTTCGTCGAGTCGCAGCAGGCCGTTGTCGACGAACACGCAGATGAGCTTGTCGCCGATCGCGCGGTGGATCAGCGCCGCGGCCACCGACGAATCGACACCGCCCGACAGACCGAGGATGACTTCCTCGTCGCCGACCTGCTCGCGGATGCGCGCAACGGCTTCCTCGACGTAATCGCCCATCACCCAGTTGGCGCCGCAGCCGCAGATGTCGTGCACGAAGCGCGTGAGCAGCGCCTGACCCTGGAGCGTGTGCGTGACTTCGGGGTGAAACTGCACGCCGTAGAAGCGGCGCGTCTCATCGGCCATCGCGGCGATCGGGCAACTCGGCGTGCTCGCGGCGAGCACGAAGCCCGGCGGCAGTTCGGTCACCTTGTCGCCGTGGCTCATCCACACCTTGAGCATCCCGTGGCCTTCGTCGGTCGCAAAGTCCTGGATGCCATCGAACAGCCTGGTGTGATTGCGCGCGCGCACCTCGGCATAGCCGAACTCTCGATGCGCCTGGCCGCCTTCCACCGCGCCCTCGACCTTGCCGCCGAGCTGGTGCGCCATCGTCTGCATGCCGTAGCAGATGCCGAGCACCGGCACGCCCAGCTCGAACACGACGGCGGGCGCCTTGTCGGTGCTTTCTTCATAGGCCGACATGTGGCTGCCGCCGAGGATCACCCCCTTGGGGGCATAGGCTCGGATCGCGTCCTCGCTCATGTCGCAGGGATGGATCTCGCAATACACGTTGGCCTCGCGCACGCGGCGCGCGATGAGCTGGGTGACCTGCGAGCCGAAGTCGAGGATGAGGATCTTGTCGTGCTGGGTCGTCATGGGGGATGGCGATCGGAAGGTTCTAAGGCGACGCGCTCGCGTCGACGCGGGAGCGGCGAGCGTCGCCGCGACGACCGGCGCGAGGCCGGTAATGAAACCGCCGCCGGCACCCTGGCGGGCACGCGGCGGCGGCAAGGCCAGCGGAAGCGGCGGCGCGACGGCGAAGGCCATCGCGCCCGGCCGCGTCAGCCGACGCGATAGTTGGGCGCTTCCTTGGTGATGGTCACGTCATGGACGTGGCTCTCGCGGATGCCCGCCGAGGTGATCTCGACGAAGCTCGCGCGCTCGCGCATCTCGTCGATCGTGCGGCAGCCGCAATAGCCCATCGACGAACGCACGCCACCGACCAGCTGATAGATGATTTGAAGCACGCTGCCCTTGTAGGGCACGCGGCCTTCGATGCCTTCGGGCACGAGCTTTTCGGTGGCCGAGCCGGTTTCCTGGAAGTAGCGGTCGGCCGAGCCGGCCGACATTGCACCCAGCGAACCCATGCCGCGGTATTCCTTGTAGCTGCGGCCCTGAAACAGGATCACGTCGCCCGGCGCTTCTTCGGTACCGGCGAACATCGAGCCGAGCATCACCGCATAGCCGCCGGCGGCGAGCGCCTTGGCCACATCGCCCGAGTAGCGGATGCCGCCATCGGCGATCAGCGGCACGCCCGTGCCGGCCAGCGCATCGGCCACGTTGGCGATCGCGCTCACCTGCGGCACGCCCACGCCCGCGACGATGCGCGTCGTGCAGATCGAGCCCGGGCCGATGCCGACCTTGACTGCGTCCGCACCGTGATCGACGAGCGCCTTGGCCGCATCGCCGGTCGCGATGTTGCCGCCGATGACTTGCACCTGCGGGAAGTTGTCCTTCACCCAGCGCACGCGGTCGAGTACGCCCTTGCTGTGACCGTGGGCCGTATCGACAATGAGCACGTCAACGCCCGCCTCGACCAGCGCCGCGACGCGCTCTTCCGTGCCGGCACCGGTACCCACCGCCGCGCCGACACGCAGGCGTCCCTGCTCGTCCTTGCACGCCAGCGGATGCTCGGTCGCCTTCTGCACGTCCTTCACGGTGATGAGGCCGCGCAGCTCGAAGCTGTCGGTGACCACCACCACGCGTTCCAGACGGTGCTTATTCATGAGCCGCTTGGCTTCTTCCAGCGTCGCGCCTTCGCGCACCGTCACGAGCCGATCGCGCGGCGTCATCTTGGAGCTGACCGCAGCGTTGAGCTCTTCCTCGAAGCGCAGATCGCGGTTGGTGATGATGCCCACCACCTTGCCGCCCTGAACGACCGGGAAGCCGCTGATGCCGTGCTGCTGCTGAAGCTGCAGCACCTCGCGCACCGTGATCTCGGGATCGATCGTGATCGGATCGCGCACCACGCCAGCCTCGAAGCGCTTGACACGGCGAACCTCGCGAGCCTGCTCGGCCGGCGAAAGATTCTTGTGAATGATGCCGATGCCGCCTTCCTGCGCCATCGCGATCGCGAGACGCGACTCCGTCACCGTGTCCATCGCGGCGGAGACGAGCGGGATGTTCAGGCGGATGTTGCGGGTAAGCTGCGTCGAGAGATTGGTTTGGTTAGGCAGCACGTCCGAGTAGGCCGGAACGAGCAGCACGTCGTCGAACGTGAGCGCCTTTTGCAGAAGTCGCATGCTTTCCTCTTCGCACAAAAGCGAATTTTAACTCGTTGCACCGTGGCCGCCGATGACGCCCCGACAACCTGCAACGACCCGCATACCCGTGCTTTGCTCATCGACACGCCTGAACGGCCCACGCAACCGCGAGCGATACCCAGGAACTCGCGCATTAGCGAGTTCATCATCGTTCAGCTCAAGTGACGTTCGCCCACGATGCTCTCACCCGCATAATCGCCAGTTGCAACGTCGAATCTGGAGTAGCGCATGTCCTTCGTCTGCAACACACGTCTTCCTAAATCGATGATAGCCGCCGGCGCAGTCCTGGTACTTGCATTTGCAGCGATTCCTGCTGATGCGCAATGGGCATGGCGGGATACCAATGGCTCGACAGTGTTTTCCGACCAGCCACCACCGTCCAACATCACGACCGATAGGATCCTGCGCCGCCCCACCCTCAACACCTCGCCTGCGAGCAGCACATCCGCGCCAACCAGCAGCCAATCCAAACCGCAAAGATCAATTTCAGAAGTCGCGAATGATTTAGAAAAGCGCCGCAAGGAGCGACTTGAAAATGAAAGCAAGGAGTCGGAGAGCAATGCTCAAAACATGCGACGTGCAGAAGATTGCAAGCGACTATCACTGCAACGCGACGCATTGGCGAGCGGCGTCAGAATTCGGTCACAGGAAACGGGAGGGGCAATGAATGACGGTGAGCGTGAGGTCGAGATCGCACGGCTGGATGAACAATTCAATTCATTCTGTCGCTAATTGGCACATCTTTGACTACGCAGCACATCTTGCACTGCGGCCCAACAAACATATTCAACGCCGTATCCAGCGATCCGGGTTTTCGGTTCGCTGCTTTTCAACCTTGCACTTTCTGACCAACTTTGGATCAGCGCGCAAGGGGCGATAGATTTCGATTCGATCCCCTGCGGCAATCACGTCCCCAAGAATTCGAGGCTTAGAATAAGTGCCGATCTTCAATACACCAGCCTCAATTCCAGCGATAAGGTGCCCCAAGCATGCCTTTTGGAGCGCAACCTTTACGCTTGCGCCATCCGGTAACTGCAGCTTCTTCACGAATATATCCTGCTCTTCCGCATAGCATATTTCGCAGGCAATTAATCCCATTCGCTCAGTCATATAACTGATCCGCTCGTTTCACGAAACCATCAACAAACGTACCAGCAATATGCCCAAACACCCCCCCAACCAAGCCCTCCAGAATACGACTTGAAAATTCATATTCGATTCTGCAAGTCACCTTGCAAGCGTCCTCCGAGAGCGAAATAAACTGCCATTGACCATCCAACATTCGAAAAGGCCCGTCACGAAATTTCATGGTTATCGAATGTCCCGGCACCTCAATGTTTTCTGTGCTGAAACTCTGCCTCACTCCCTTGAAGTTGATATCAATTGCTGCAACAACAACGGTGACGCCACCATTATCCGGCACAGTGGAAAGAATGCGAGCACCTCCGCACCATGGCAGAAATTCGGGATACTTCTCTATATCCGTGACCAAATCAAACATCCGACTTACTGGATGCGCGACGAGGACCGAGCGTTCAACTACAGCCATGGCTCACAGGCCTTAGACGTGAGAACAATCAGACCCTAGCCAGCATCAGCGAGGGCATGCGTTCTCATTGATTAGAATGTGTTCCCGGATTGTATAGAACCAAGCACCGAAAGCTGACAGCATGTCCATCATCGACAACCGCAAGGCCTTCTTCGACTACTTCGTCGAAGAAAGATACGAAGCCGGCATGGCCCTGGAAGGCTGGGAGGTGAAAGCTGTCAGGGCTGGTCGCGCCCAAATCAAAGAAGCCTATGTCGTGATACGGGATGCGGAGATCTATGTGATAGGCATGCACATCAGCGCGCTGCCGACCGCGAGCACCCATGTCAAGCCCGATCCCGTGCGCACACGCAAGTTACTGCTCCGGGCAGATGAAATCCGGAAACTGATAGGCAAGGTGGAACGCGCCGGATACACCTTGGTGCCTCTTGATCTGCACTATCAACGCGGACGTATAAAGTGTGAAATAGGGCTATCCAAAGGCAAGAAGTTGCATGACAAACGCGAATCCGAAAAGAAACGCGACTGGGAAAGGGAACATGCGCGCCTGATGCGTAGCCCTACAAAAGGTTGAAGGCCGTTAAGCATAGAGACAACGACTCCGCAAGACCGCACAAAAGACGGCATTCAAGGGGACAGACTCAGCGTTGTGCTGAGTGCATCGCAGCTAAAGTCATGCCATGAGCCAAGTCGAGCATAATCAGCACAACGCAATCGGATCAGACGAGGATCACTCCGGTCTGAAGCCAGCCGTATATACCGTCCAACTCCTTGGATTTAACGAGCGCGAGCGGACACTATTTGGCTCGATATTTGCCTTATCGAAACACCGTGCAATTCGTTATGTGGAGTTCAATCCAGACACTCATCCGCACGCCGATTACTTCATTGTCGATTCAGAAGATGAGGGTGCTGTCGAAAGTTTTTTCATGATTGATCCAGCAAGTTGCGGAGGAGGATTATTTGTTGGAGCACCCAATATTGATGCATTAAGGAATTATCCTGTCATTGCCCGCCCCATCCGCTGGGCAGAAGTAATCTTGCGAATTGATGCACTTCCACGACCATCTGTTTCCGCAGCGAGTGCCAGATTTATGGCTATGGAAGCAGATCCGATTGACCAAAAATCCAATTCGCAAAGACAAAGCACTTCTCACCATTTGCCTCCTAATTCAAGATTAGTTCCAATGGGAGGTACTGCCGCAACATTAACCAAAGCAGAAGACGATCTAGAGCTTTCTCAAATAAGCGATTGGTATGATCGTTCCAAAATCACCGATTTTCGTACCGAGCCCGGCGTACTTGTTGTAGATGGCGATATAGCGTCTCGGCGCTACATGGCCGCAAAGCTTATGGACTTAAATTATCGCGTTGATTATGCAGAATCAGCAGAACAAGCTTTACAATTATTATCAAACAAACGCTACAACGCCATCTTTATCGATCCATCAACGTCTAACGTAGACGGCTATGATCTCGCCAGAAGTATAAAATTGCGTTCAGATCGCCGTCGTATTGCGATCATTTTTGCATGCGACAAACCTTCTGCTTTTGAAAGAGTAAGAGCGAATGTTGCCGGCGCCGATGCTTTCTTGGCAAAACCGTTTGATCAATCAAAGTTGACTGGAGCATTGGATAAGTTTCTTCCCAACTGGAAAATTAAACATATTTCTTAACCTCTACGTGACCTGCCCCCCGCAGCCGTACCAGTGATTGGTAGGGAGTCTCGGTTGAAGGTTACTGAATCTCGTTGCTTGCAGGGGTGAGGTGCCGAGCAGCATCACCGGCATGCCGGCAATGCTGCTCGGCGAACTGCGCCGGTGGCACTCGCCCGATGCTGCCGTGCGGCCTGACCTCGTTGTAGTCACGCCGCCAGGCGGCGATCACCTGGCGGGCTTGCTGCAGGTTCTCGAACCAGTGCTCGTTCAAGCACTCGTCCCTGAACCGTCCGTTGAAGCTCTCGATGTAGCCGTTCTGCATCGGCCGCCCGGGCTGGATCAGCAAGTGCTCGATGCCGTGCGCTTGCGTCCAGGCGATGAAGGCGCGGCAGGTGAACTCCGGCCCGTTGTCGGTGCGCACGGCCTTGGGGTAGCCCCGGAACCGCGCCGCCCCTGGTCCAGCAGCCGGATCACGTACTGGCCGCTGATGCCGAAGTCCACGGCGATGTCCACCGCCTCGTGGCTGAAGTCGTCGGCCACCGTCAGGCACTTCAGGCGCCGTCCGCTGGCCAGGCTGTCGCTGACGAAGTCCATGCTCCACACCTCGTTGACCCGCGTGGCCACGCCCAGCGGCAGACGCTCCGACGGTGTCCGCCGTACCTTGCGCCGCTTCTTCACCGCCAGGTTCGCCGCCCGGTACAGCCGGTACACGCGCTTGTGGTTCACCCCGGGAAACTGTTTTCTGACCATGTCGTGCACCCGCCGGTAGCCGAACCGCCGCCGCTGGTGGGCGACGGCAACGATCTCCTGCTTCAGCGCCTCTTCCTGCGCGCTGGGTTGCGGTGGATGTCGGTCGCTGTCTCGGCTCAGCCCCACAAGCCGGCACGCCCGGCGCTCCGACAGCCCGTGCTCGCGCACCAGCCGTCCGATCGCCTCGCGCTTGGCCTGTGG
>NZ_KI519499.1:0-568384 GCF_000482785.1 Derxia gummosa DSM 723
CTGCTTTTGACTGCGCCGCCTTGTTTAGCGCTGCGCCGTCATCAGCAGAGAAGCGAGATTATGTACTGCTGTTTTCTCGCTGTCAACTGTTTTTTAACTTTCGTTCGCTGAACTTTTCGCCACCGCCAGACTCGCCGGCAACCCGTCGTGTTCAGCAACAGGTGAGCCAGCAACTATAGTCAACTCGCGCCGTCAGCGCAAGCTGGAAGGCATTGAGCGTTCTATTCAAAGGCACGACGAAGCGTTTTGTTTCTTTTCCGCAACGCGCGAAGGCTCGTGTCGAGCCTCGCATCCGCTTAATCAGAAGGCTGCTCTCAGATCCGTTGAGACGATGTGCATACGCGGCGATACACGAGCCTCGAACTGACTCGCGTCCCGTCTTATTGGATAAGACGGCGCTCAACCGGGACTTGGCTTTCGTGTAAGTAGGGCACTTCAGCACCTGCCTGACTTCTTCCGAGACCGCGATGTTCCGCTTCATCCACGCCGCCGATCTTCACCTGGACTCTCCTTTACGCGGATTGAACCGCTATTCAGGCGCACCGACAGAGAGGCTACGAGCAGCGAGTCGCGAGGCCTTCCATCGATTGGTGGATATGGCCATCAACAGCCGTATCGACTTTCTTGTTCTGGCTGGCGATCTGTACGACGGCGATTGGATCGACTTCCAGTCCGGCTTGTATTTGCGCAGTGAACTCGCGCGATTGATCAAATCCGGCATATCCAGCTACATCGTCAAGGGCAATCACGACGCGCGTAGCGTTATTTCCCGTGAATTACCCTTGCCAGAAGGTGTGCACGAGTTCGACTCACGAAAAGCACAGACACTGCTGCATCCGTCACTGCCGGTGGCCATTCACGGCCGCAGCTTTGCCGATCGTGCGATGGCCGAGGATCTGGTGCCGAGCTATCCGGCCCCTCGGCCCGGTCTGTTCAATATCGGTGTGCTGCACACGAGTTTGGCCGGCGATGCCAATCACGACACCTACGCCCCCACGACCGTGCAGGCTCTGCGCCAGCATGGTTACCAGTATTGGGCGCTCGGTCATATTCATCAGCACGCGCGTGTGAGCGACGACCCTTGGATCGTCTACCCGGGCAATCTGCAGGGGCGCCATGCGCGCGAGACCGGGCCGAAGGGCTGCGAGCTAGTGACGGTGACGGACGACTTCAGCGTTTCCAGCGACTTCGTCGAGCTGGATGTGGTGCGTTGGACAGTAGTGAACGTCGAACTGACCAGCCGATCCGATGCCGCCCACGCAGATCAAGGCCTGACGGGCGACGATCTGCGTGACGATCTCACCGTCGCGCGCAACCGGATCCGTGATGCGCTCGAAGCCACGATTGCCTCCGCGCCGGATCGGCTGCATGCAGTCCGACTGCACCTGGAGGGGCAGACGACACTCGCCATCGAGGAGGCGCGCATGCCCGGCACGCTGGCAGCCACCGCCCGCGCAGCTGCCCAGGACGTGAACAATGGCGAGGTCTGGGTTGAACGGGTCGAACTCGCGCTGCGCGCCCCCTTCGACCGCGCGGCCGAGGCGCGCCGTGACGACGCCGTCGGCGAACTGGTCCGCGCCATCGACCGCAGCGCCGGTGATTCGACCGAGCTCGACAGGCTCCTCGCCCCGTTGATCGAAACCTTGATCGACAAGTCCATCCCGTCCGGCCTCCTGACCGAGGCCGAGCGCGCTGCCTTCCGCGACCCGTCGTTCTGGCGCGAACTGCTGCTCGAAGCCGAGGACACCTTGCTCGCCCGCCTGGGCAACGAGGTGAAGGCATGAAGTTACGCAGCCTGCATCTGCTTGCCTTCGGGCCCTTCACTCGTCGGACGCTGGACTTCGGTCCACGCGGCACAGGCGTGCATCTCGTGACCGGCGCGAACGAGGCCGGGAAGTCGTCCGCGTTGCGGGCGATGGGCGACCTGCGCTTCGGCATCCATGCCCAGAGCCGCGACGATTTCGTGCATGACTACAAGTCGATGCGCATCGCGGGCGTGTTCGATGGCTCTGACGGCAAACCGCTGGCGCTGCTGCGCCGAAAGGGCAACAAGGCGACGCTCCAGCTCGCCGATCCGGTCACGCTCGAAGCCTTGCCCGATCTGGCCGTGCCACCCGAAGTCGAACGCGCGCTCGGCGCGGGACTGACGCGGACGGAATTCGAACAGCTGTTCGGCCTGGACCACGCACGCCTGCGGGCGGGCGGACGTCAGCTGCTCGCCGGCGAGGCCGAGGTCGGCGCCGCGCTATTCGACGCGAGCGCAGGCAGTGTCAGTGGCGTACGCAAGTTGATCGAGGCACTCGACGCCGACGCCAAGCGCCACTTCAATCCCCACGGCCGTGCCGAGACCGCCACGATAAATGCCGCGCTCAAGGCCTGGGATGCCGCGCGCAAGGCAGTCAGGGAAGCCACCGTCAAGCCTGCCGAATGGAGTCGGCTCGATGCCGCCGCCCGCGCGGCTGAAGTCAGGCGACAGGCTGCTGCCGAGGACTCCGGCCGGGCACGAGAGGAACAGACCGCAGCCGAACTGCTCAAGCTGTTGATTCCGCAGCTGGCCGAGTTCGACGCCTGCGAACGCGCCCTCGCCGACCTGATCGATGCGCCCCGCCTCGCACCCGAGGCAACCGCGCGCCGCATGGCGGCCGAAGCCGGCCTTGCCGCCGCCGAGGCCACGATGCGCCAGGCTGCGTCCGATCTCGCGGAAGCCGAGGCCTTGCGCGCTACGCTCGATCCCGATGCCAACGTGCTCGCCCATGCCGAGCCGATCGAGCGACTGGCTGCCGCCGCCGCGCGCGCCAGCGCCTACCGGCTCGACCTGCGCCGCTTCGCCGGCAATGCCGACGATGCCGCGCAACGCCTTGCGCTTGCCGCCACGCGGATCGCGCCCGGTCTGGCAACTGACGTCGTGGTCGCCGCGTTGCCGTCGGACCGCGACGCACGCGCCCTGCAGGATCACGCGGCCGACGCCCTGCGCCTCACCGAACGACTCGGCGAGGCCGGCGCCGGTGCCGAGCAGCTGCACGAGCGGATCGCCGCCCTTGCGCCCATCGTCCTGCCCGACCTCGTCGCACTCGATGCGCTCGGAGCCGCCCTGGCCAATCTGCTCGACAGACAACAAGCAAGCACGCGCGCCGCGCCGCGACGGGACGCCCTCGCCTGCCACCGCGCCGAACTGGCCGCGTTGCTTCGCGAGCTCACCGCGACCGACACCGCGCTCACCGCCACCGATTCCGACCCGCTCGCCATGCTCACCGCGCTCGCACTTGCCCGCCCGCTACCGCGCGCCCGGTTAGCCGAGCTGAGGGACAGCCGTGCCGCCCGCGATGCCGAGCGCCGCGCCTTGCTCGACCGCATCACCAAGCTCGACACCGATCTCGCAGCCCTGCGCATCGAGGAAGCCAGCCTGCTCGCCACCGGCCAGCCCGTCACCGAAGCTAGCCGCAACGCCGCCCGCGCCGAGCGCGACCGGTTGTGGCTCGAACTGCGCCAACAGCATCTGCTGCCCGGCCGCGCCCCTGACGCCGATGCACTGCGACTCGCGGACCGCTATTTCATGCTGATGGTTGAAGCCGATCGCCAAGCCGATGCGCTGCACGCCGACGCCACCCGCGCGACCCGACTCGCCACCTGCCTGCTGCGGATCCGCCAGATCGAAGCGGCGCGTGCCGACCTCGCGCGCGACCAGGCCGCACACGATGACGCCGACCGCATCGCGCGAGCCGACTGGCAAGCTGCCCGCGCCGCCGCACATCTCCCCGATCTCGACTTTGACGCCCTGGCCGAATGGCAGACCGGCGTCGCCCGCGCGCTCACCCTCGGCGCGGACATCGCGCGTGAGCAGGCAGCGCTCGACATGCTCGATGCCGACGCACGCAGCGCCGGCGAGAACCTCGCCAGCCTGCTCGGCCACCCGCCGCAGACCGATACCGCCCGCCTCGCCGCCGAAGCCCGGCAGCGCCTGCAAGCCGCCGAGGATCTCGCGCGTCAGCACGAGCGCCGCGAGGCCGAACTCGCTGGCCTGCGCCAGCAGCTCGAGCGTCTCGAAGGTCAGATCGCCGCCGACACCGACCGGCTGGACCGCCACCGCGCACACCTGTCCGGCTGGTACACCCGGCTGCTGCTGCCCGCCGACGCCACGCCCGCCGACATCGCACCGCGCCTCGATGAACTGGCGCGTGTCGTCGCGCTCGACCAGAAGCATCGCGACGCCAAGCTCACCCTGCGCGAGCGTCAGGTCGAACTCGACCAGCTCGCCCAGGAGGTGGAACAGCTCGCCCGACGCCTCGATGCCCGCCCGCCACATCGGCCCGCGCCGCCCGCCGACGGATCGACCTCGCCGGACGACGTGCCGGCGCCGCCCGGCGCGTCCATTGACCGCGCCGCCGACCAAGACCCCGTCGATCGTGCCAATGGCTTCGCCCGCCGGCTCGCGGTCGCGCGCGATACCGTCGGCCGCGCCGCTACGCTGGACGAGCAGATCGGCCAGGCCCGTCGCGCCCGGGATCGCGCCCTCGCCGATGCCGACGCCGCGCGCGCCACGCTCGCCGTGCTCTGCGCCGCCGCCGGTTGCAGCGATCCCGCCGACTTGCCCGCGCTCGAAGACCGGGCCGCGCGCCGCCGCGATGCAGAGGCGGCCCTCGCGCGCGCCCGCGCAGACCTCGACCGCAGCGCCCCCGGCCTCACGCCGGACGCCGTGCGCGAACGCATCGCCGGCCTCGACCTCGCCGCACTCGACACGAAGCTGCAAGCCCTTGCAGCGGCCACCGAGCATGCCGAGGCCGAGCATGTGCGCGCCATCCAGGCCGCGCGCGACGCAACTCACGCGCTCCAGGCCATCGATGCCAGCGACCGCGCCGCACGCGAACGAGAAGCCATGGAACACGAAGCAGCCCGCGTGCGCGACGCCGTCCGGCCCTGGCTGCGGCTCAAGCTCGCCCACGGACTGCTCTCGCGCGCGATGGACAGCTTCCGTGAACGTGCCCAGGCGCCGATGGTCGCGGCCGCATCGGCCTACTTCTCGATCATGACCGGCGGCAAGTACGTCCGCCTCGTCGTCGACGAGATCGACGAGCGCCCCGCACTCGTGGCAGAGACCGCCGGAGGCACCCGCATCCCGCCCGACGCGATGAGCGAAGGCACAGCCGATCAGCTCTATCTCGCGCTGCGGCTGGCGGCGCTCGACCTGCGCACCGAGCAGGACATGCCGCTCGTGCTCGACGATGTGCTCATGACCTCCGATGACGGTCGCGCCGCCCGCATCCTCGACGCGCTCAGCCGCTTCGCGCGGCGCCGGCAGGTGCTGGTGTTCAGCCATCACGACCATCTGGCCGCGATCGCCCGCGGACTGGCGCCGGCGGACGGCGCGGCGCCGATCTCGCTGCTCAGGCTGGATTGAAAGCGCTTGCAGCCGGCGTGCCGGCCGTCCGGGACGCCGGTGCCGGCGGCCAGCCCTGAACCTGCACCGTCCGCGTCGGAAACGCAAAGGCGATGCCCTCGGCGCGGAAGCTTTCGAGGATGGCCAGGTTGATCGCCTGCTGGATGTCCATGTAGGCGTTGAAGTCCGGACTCAGCACGTAATAGACGATCTCGAACTCCAGCGCCGACTCGCCGATCGCCGAGAAATGCGCGCGATCCAGCCTCACGTTCTGGCGCCCGCCCACGATGTCGCGCAGCAGATGCGCCGCGCGCTCCACCTTGGCCGGCTCGGTGTCGAAGACCACACCGAGCTTGAACACCACGCGCCGTTCGAGCATGCGCTTGTAGTTGCGGATGCGGCTCTTCAGCAGGTCGGCGTTGCCGACCACGATCTGCTCGCCGCTCAGGCTCGCGAGCCGCGTCGTCTTGATGCCGATCTGCTGCACCGATCCGAGGTAGTCGTCCACCGCAATGAAGTCGCCGATGACGAAGGGCTTGTCGATGCTGATCGACAGCGAGGCGAACAGGTCGCCGAGGATGTTCTGCACCGCCAGCGCGATCGCGATGCCACCCACGCCCAGGCCGGCCACGAGCGCCGTGATGTTCACGCCCAGGTTGTCGAGGATGAGCAACAGGAACATCGACCACAGCAGCACCCGACCCAGGAAGCCGATCAGCGCCGACGACACGCCGCCGCCGGGCTGGGCGCGCTGGCGCTCGTCATAGCCGTGCAACCACTGGCGCAGCGCCGCGTTGGCCCAGAGCGCGGCCTGGAGGATGAGCACCGTCACCGCCACGCGGCCAAACACGGTGCGCGCGGTCGGACTGAGTTCGAGGTACTGCACGCCCACCATCAGGCCGACGATGAGCACGAAGGGAAAGCGCGTGCCGCGCAGCACGGCCACGAGCGCGTCGTCCCAGTGCGTGGCGGTGTGCTCGGCGAAGCGCGCGAGCCGGCGCAGCAGCAGTCCGCCGACGAGATAGATCACGAGCATCACGCCGAGCGCGATGGCGCCCGCGAGCGCGAAATCCATCCAGTCGTTGCTGGCGAGGAGGTCCCTCATGCCGTCATCTCCTTCCTGTTGCGGGAAGGAGATGGTCGGCTGCCGCGCCCTGCCCGGCGCAGCCGCCTTACCCGCGTTTACCGTGGGCGGGGCTCGGGCAAGGTCTTGTTGCGGATCAGTCGAACAGGCGGCGCGCGCGCGGCGAACCCGGTTCGATGCCGCTGTCGCGCAGGCGCTGGTAGAGCGGCGCGAGCTGCACTTCGATGCCGGCGAGCGCCGCATCGGTGACGGGACGGCGGTTGTCGTCGACCAGCTCGGCGCCGAGCCGGGCACCGACCGCGCGCGCCACGTCGATCATCGTCGCGAAGGGCTTGGCCACCTCGGGCGCGCGCGGCACGTCGAGCACGCAGGTCAGCACGCCGCTGGCCGCCTCGGGCGGCGCGCCCGCAAGCGACACGAGCCGGCCCTGACCATCGAGCGCATGCATGCTGAACAGCTCGTCATGCACGCCCTCGATGTAGAGCAGCCGACCGTCCGGCCGCACCGAGAAGCCGGCCTCGGTCGCCACGCGCAGGATGTCCAGTGCGGGCCAGGGGCCGCCGGTACTCACGAGGTTGACGCCGATCTGCGCATCGACCGCCGCGCATTGCTGGTCGAGGTCGCGCGCATGGGCCAGGACGTCGGCCATGTCCGGCAGTTCGATGTGGGCTTCGAGCGCGTGGCCGATGTTGTTGATGGCGGTCGCGAACTCGCTGAACTCGACCGCCGTGAGCGGCCCGCCGCGATTGGCGAGCAGCACGCCGCAATGCACGCCGCTGTAGGGCTGGCCGGCGCGCGGCAGTTCGAGCGCATGGCTCTCGGCATGCGTGGCGCCGACGCGCACGGATTTCGTGCCGGCGCGCAGTCCGTCGAAGGACGCGGCAAGGCGCGAGCCATCGATGGGCGCGTCGAAGCTCAGGCTCACGATGGCCTCGACCTCGTCGTCGAACTCGACCGCCTCGGGCTCCTCGACCGGCACCAGCACGCTGTCGACGAAGGGCTCGGGCGCCTCGGGCACGTCGATGCTCGGCTCGATGCGCGCCTCGCGCGGCGAGGTAGGCGTGAGCAGCGCATCGGCGGTCTGGCCGAAGGCTTCGCGCGCCTGCTTCATCGCACGCCATTCGACCCACTTGTTGTAGGCCACGACGGCCACCACGACGACGGCACCGCCCGCGGCAAGCCAGATTTGCAAGTCAGTCATATGCCTTCTTCTCGTTCTCAGGCGGCGGCCGCTTCGGCCCCGGCCATGCGGGCCGCCGCTTCGATGTCGACCGCGACGATGCGCGACACACCCTGCTCCTGCATCGTCACGCCGATGAGCTGCTCGGCCATCTCCATGGCGATCTTGTTGTGGGAGATGAACAGGAACTGGGTGACGCTCGACATCTTCTTGACCATGTTCGCGTAGCGCTCGGTGTTCGCGTCGTCGAGCGGAGCGTCCACTTCGTCGAGCAGGCAGAACGGGGCCGGGTTGAGCTGGAAGATGGCGAAGACCAGCGCGATCGCGGTGAGGGCCTTTTCGCCACCCGACAGCAGGTGGATGGTGGAGTTGCGCTTGCCCGGCGGCTGGGCCATGACCTGCACGCCGGCGTCGAGGATTTCCTCGCCGGTCATGATCAGGCGCGCCTCGCCGCCGCCGAACAGCTCGGGAAAGAGTCGCCCGAAATGCTTGTTCACGTCATCGAAGGTGCCTTTCAGCAACGACCGGGTTTCCTGGTCGATCTTGCGGATGGCGTCTTCGAGCGTGGTGATGGCCTCGTTGAGGTCGGTCTGCTGGGCGTCGAGGAAGGTCTTGCGCTCCTCGGCGGCCTTGAGTTCGTCGAGCGCAGCGAGGTTGACCGCGCCGAGCGCCGCGATCTGGCCTTGCAGCCGCGTGATGTCGCCCTGCATCACGGCGGGTTTCCAGTCGGCGTCAGGCGCGTCGAGCTTCGCGCCGAGCGCGGCCTCGTCGGCCTGGGCTTCGGTCAGCTGCGTGCCGTACTGCTCGACGTTGAGCCGCGCCGCCTGCTCCTTGAGCTGAAGCTCCATGATCTTGGCGCGCGCCGGGTCGAGCTGGCGCTCGATGCGGTTGCGCTCGTCCTCGCCGGCGCGCAATTGCGCGGCCAGCGCGTCGCGCTCGGCACGCTGCTCGGCAAGGCGGTCATCCGCGTCGGCGCGGCGCGCAAGGGCTTCCTGCAAGGCGTCGTGCGCGGTGTCGTCGGCGATGGCGGCGAGTTCGAGTTCGAGCGAGGCGCGCTGCTTCGCGGCGAGTTCGGCCTGCTGGGCGGCGAGCGCGACATTGCGCACGAGTTCCTCGATGCGGGCGCGCTGCTGGCGCGCGGCGAAGCGCGCTTCCTGCGACTGGCGCTCCTGGTCGCGCAGCGCGTTGCGCGCGTCGGCCAGCTTCGCCTCGCGCGCTTCCTGCGCGAGCTGCTCGTCCTCGTGCCTGCCCTGGGCTTCGGCCAGGCGCTCGTCGAGCTGCTCGAAGGCTTCCTGCGAGGCTTCGAGCGCGGCCTGCTGCTCGTCCTGCTGGGCGACGATTTCTTCCAGCTCGCCTTCGATGCGCGTCGAGCGCTGCTCGTAGTCGCGCTGGGCCTGCTGGAGCTTGAGCACTTCGAGCTGGAGCTGATGTGCGTCGCGCGTGAGCGTCTGGCTCTTCTGGCGCAGGTCGGCGGCGTGCTGGTTGGCGGCGGTGAGCGCGGCCTCGGCACGCGCGACATTGGCGCGCGCCTCCTCGGCGATCATCGTCTGGGCGCGCGATTCCTTGGTCAGATCGTCGATCTCATGCTGGCGCGCGAGCATGCCGGCTTGCTCGTCGTCCGCCGCATGAAAGGCGATGCTCGCGCGGCCGACCGCATGGCCCGCGCGCGTCACGAAGATGCCGCCGAGAGGCAGCTTTTCGCGCGCCGCGAGCGCATCGTCGATCGACTCGGCCGCGAACACGTCAGCCAGCCATTCGGCCAGCAGCGCGCGCAGCGCCGGATCGGTCACGCGCACCAGCGCCAGCAGCGGCCTGAAACCAGCCGGCGACTCGCCCGCCGACGCGATATGCCCGGCCATGTGGAAGGTCAGCTTGGCCGGCGGCGGATCGGCCGTGAAAGCCTTTGCACGCGCGATGTCGCCGACCTCGATCGCGGCCACCTTCTCGCGCAACGCCGCTTCGAGCGCGGTTTCCCAGCCGGCGTCGATGCCGATGCGCTGCCACAGCCGGGGCATGTCGGCGAGGCCGTGCTTGCGCAGCCACGGCTCCAGCTTGCCGCGATGCTGGACGTCGTTCTGCAGCTTGCGCAGCGCGGCGAGACGGGCCTCGACCTGGTGCTGCTTCTGGCTCTCGGCGCCGGCGCTGCGTTGCGCCTCGGCGCGTGCCTGCTCGGCGGCGGGCACGGCGGCCTGGGCGTCGTCGAGCTGGGCGGCGAGTTCTTCCTGCCGCGCTTCGAGCATCGCGAGCTGTTCGCTGCCACGTTCGAGCCGGTCGGCGTCGGGCTTCTGCAGGCCGCGCGCTTCCTGATCGAGCCGTTCGCGCCGCGCGGCGAGCTGTTGCAGCGACTGGCTCAAGCTGCGCTGGCGCGCGCTTTCGAGCTGGATCTGCTGCTGCACGCCCATGGCCTCGGCACGCAGATCGCCCACGCGCTGCTGGCCGTCGCGCACCGCGTCTTCGAGCGCGGGCAGGTTCTCGCCGGCGATCGCTGCGCGCTCTTCGGTTTCGGCGGCGCGGGCGTCGAGTTCCTCGGCCTGCTCTCGCGCGGTGTCGAGCTGTTCGGACAGCGTCTCGCGCTGCTCGGCCCATTGCCGCACCTGCGCCGCGAGCGTCGCGATCTGCTGCCGCAACCGCGTGCGCGACTCGCCGACGAAGCGGATTTCCGCCTCCAGCTTCGACACCTCGCTCGCCACCTGGAGCAGCTCGCCCTGGGCCTGCTCGACGCGATGCGTGGCGTCGTATTCCGACTGCCGCAGCTTCTCGACCCGCGCCTCGACAGCGCGCAACTCGGCGGTCTGGGCATCGAGCGTGATCTGCGCCTGCTCGATCTCGCGCATGCAGCGCGCCCGGAGCGTCTCGGCCTCGCGCCGGCGCAGCAGCCAGAGCAGCTTCTGCTTTTCGTCGGCCTCGGCGCTCATGCGCTTGAACTTCTCGGCCACCGCCGCCTGGCCTTGCAGCTTCTCGACGTTGACCGTCAGCTCGCGAAGGATGTCCTCCACGCGCAGCAGGTTCTCGCGCGTGTCGTGCAGGCGGTTCTCGGTCTCGCGGCGGCGCTCCTTGTACTTGGACACGCCGGCCGCCTCTTCGAGGAACACGCGCAGTTCGTCGGGCTTGGCCTCGATGATCCGGCTGATCATCCCCTGGCCGATGATGGCGTAGGCCCGTGGCCCGAGACCCGTGCCGAGGAAGATGTCCTGGATGTCGCGTCGGCGCACCGCCTGGTTGTTGATGTAGTAGGTGCTGGTGCCGTCGCGCGTGAGGGTGCGCTTGACGCTGATTTCGGCGTACTGGCTCCACTGGCCGCCCGCCTTGCCCTCGGCGTTGTCGAACACCAGTTCAACCGATGCCCGCCCCGCTGGCTTGCGGTGGGTGGAGCCGTTGAAGATCACGTCCTGCATCGACTCACCGCGCAGCTCGCTGGCCTTGCTCTCGCCGAGCACCCAGCGCGTGGCATCGATGATGTTCGACTTGCCGCAACCGTTCGGCCCCACCACGCCCACGAGCTGGCCGGGAACCTGGAAGGAAGTCGGATCGACGAAGGACTTGAAGCCCGAGAGCTTGATCTGGGTGAGACGCACGCTTTGCTGTATTCGCTCGGAGGATGGGAACCGGCGGCTGGGCCCTTGCGGCCTGCGCGGTGACGCCACGAATCAGGGCTACGGCATGCGGCCCGCCTGGGCGGAGGGCCGCGAAAGGCCGCCGCCAGAGCCGGGCGATCATAGCACTCGCTCCGGGGGCCTCCCGAGGGCGGATGCTAGGATCGCCGACCCGCCGGCGCCTGCCGCTGCATGGCCGGCAACCGTTCATCCACGAGCCAGAACCGCTCGTCACCCATGCCCTAGTGGCGTCGTATTCCAGCCATGTCGACCAAGCCGTCCAAGGAACTTCCCGTCTTCCCCAACCCGAATGCGGAGCGGGACTACCACATCCACATGGAGATCCCGGAGTTCACCTGCCTGTGCCCCCTCACGGGCCAGCCCGACTTCGCGCACTTCACGCTCGACATCATTCCCGACAAGAAGTGCATCGAGCTGAAGGGTCTCAAGCTCTACATGTGGAGCTACCGCAACGAAGGCGCCTTCCACGAGAAGGTGACCAACACCATCCTCGACGACATCGTCGAAGCCATCAATCCGCGCTTCATCCGCGTGACGGCCAAGTGGTACGTGCGCGGCGGCATCTACACCAACGTGGTGGTCGAGCACCGCAAGAAGGGCTGGAAGCCGGCGCCGCGCGTCGACCTCGCGAGCTTCGAGCCCGAAAGCCCGCTGCGCGGCTGAGCCCCGGAATCGCCCGGACAGCGGACGTTCCGCGATCCGGGAAAGTTGAACATTCCGGGCCGGATGCGGCCCGGACGCCGCTGTCAGAATGCGCGGCGCGGACAGTTCCATCCGCGAGCCCCCAGACAAGAGCATCCGACAGCGAGACCTGACCGCATGACGCCCGACACGCGACTGCCCAGGTTCTTGCACGCCCTGCGCCGACGGCTCGCGCTCGCGCTCCTGATCGGTATCGTCCAGCCCGCGCCGGCCAGCGACAACGCCATCCGCGATCTGCTCGACCGTGCCGACAACGCCCTGCGCTCCGACGCCGATGTCGCGCGCGGCCTCGCGCTCGAAGCGCTCGGCAAGCTCGACGCCGCGCCCGATGCCGACCTCGAACTCCGAGCCCGCGTCGTGCTCTGCGACGCCCTCATCGAAACCGACGCGGCCGGCGCCGAACGCCAGCTCGCCGCCGGCCGCGCGGCGCTCAAGGCCGCCACCAGCCGCGCCTACGAAGCCGACCTGCTCAACTGCGAAGGTGAGCTGCGCTCGATCGCCGGCGACACGCCGGCCGCGCTGCGCCTGTTCGAACGCGCGCTCGCCATCGCCGAGCGCAATGACCGCCCCGATGCCGCCGCCGAAAGCCTGCTGCGTCGCGGCGAGTTGCGCAGCCGCAACGGCGACCTCGCCGCCGCGATGGGCGATCTGCGGCGCTCGCTGCTGCTGTTCGACTCGGTCGGCCGGCAGAGCGCCGCCGGCGATGCGCTCAATAGCATCGCCAACCTCTACAGCCGGCTCGGCGACGACACCGAAGCCGCCGCCGCCTACGAGAACCTGTTGCGCCGGCTGGACCCCGACAAGAGCCTGCGCGACTACGCGGTCATCGTCCACAACCTCGGCCGGGTCAAGGAAGCCGCCGGCGACTGGCCGGCCGCCCGGCGCGAATACGAACTCGCGCTCGACCTGAGCCGGCGCGTCGGCAACAGCCGCATCGTCGGCTACGCGCTGCGCGGCCTGGCCGCCGTGCGCCTCGCCGACCACCAGCCGGACAGCGCGCTCGATTTGCTCGACGAAGCCGCCGCCCAGCTGCGCAAGGCGCCCGACAACTGGCTCGACGCCCAGATCCTGTTGCAGCGCGGCCTCGTGCTCCAGGCGCTGCACCGGCCCGCCGAGGCGCTCACCGCGCTTGAAGCCGCCACGGTCGAGCTTGAACGCTCGGGCGCGCTGTTCCCGCGCGCCACCGCCCACATGGCACGGGCCCAGATCCATGCCGAGCTGGCCCAGTGGCAGGCCGCCTACGAGAACACGCTGCGCGCCAAGGCCATCACCGAGAACGTGCTGCGCAGCCAGATCGACCAGCGCTACGCGATCCTCAAGGTGGAACACGACACCGCATCGCGCGAGCACGAAAACGCGCTGCTGCTGCGCGAGCGCGCCGCGATCGAGAACTCGCTCCAGCAGGAGCGTCGCGCCAACCGCTTCAAGCTGGTGGCGATCGTGCTCACCGGCATCCTTGCCGCGACGCTCGGCACGATCCTGCTGCGGCTGCGCCGCTCGGCCGCGCGCATGCAGCTGCTGGCGATGACCGACGAACTCACCGGCCTGCCCAACCGCCGCGCCGTGCTTGAAAGGCTCGACCGCATCCTCGGCAAGCCGTCCGACAAGCCCTGCTCGGTGCTGATCGCCGACATCGACCACTTCAAGCTCATCAACGACGGCTGGGGCCATCTGGTGGGCGACGAAGTGCTCAAGACGCTGGCGCTGCTGCTGCGCTCGGGCGTGCGCGAGCCGATGGCGCTCGGCCGCCTGGGGGGTGAGGAGTTTCTCGTCGTGCTGCCCGAGACCGGGCTCGCGGCCGCGCACCAGGTGGCCGAACGACTGCGCCTGCAGGTGGCCGCGCTCGACACGCGCGGCCTGTGCGACGACCGTCAGCTCACGATGAGCATCGGCGTCGCCGTCGGCCTGCCGGGTCGCTGCTCGGCCAGCGAGCTGCTGAGCGAGGCCGATACCGCGCTCTACGTGGCCAAGGCGGCGGGCCGCAACCGTGTCCACCCTTCGCCGGCGCCGACCACGCCCGAACCGATGGCCACGCCCGGCTGAAGCCTGAACCGACGGCCAGGCCAGCCTCGCTGCTCTGCCCGTCCGCGCCCCCCTCGCGCCTTGCGTCGCGACCACCGTCGGCGCACCCGGCTCGCCCTGTGCCCTCGAAGGACCGAGGCACGGCGGCGTGAAGATCACGCGCCCGCCGCGAACTCCCGACGGGATGTAACCAGAGGGTCACGCTCGGGAATCTTGCTAGCCTGACCCGGCCTATCTGACCGCCGGACACCCCGTCATGGAACCCGATCTGCTGACCCGCCTGCGCGCGGAGACGGCCGAGGTCCATCGCAGGCTCGACTCCGCGCTCGGGCTGCTGACGCCCCCTCCCGACCAGTGTCGTGTGACCGCCTTTCTCGAAGGCATGCACGGCTTCCTGCTTGGCTGGGTGCCGGCGTTGTCGGCCAGCCTCGGCGATGCCGACGGTGACCACGCGCAGCGCCGCCTCGCCCTCGTCGCCTCCGATCTGCTGCGCCTCGGCCACGACCGCGCCAGCCTCGCCGCCCTGCCCGTCTGCGCCACCGCCGCGCGTTGCGCCGCGACGCCCGCCACCGCGCTCGGCTCGCTCTACGTCATCGAAGGCTCGATGCTCGGTGGCTTGGTGATTGCCCGCGCGCTCGCCGACGCCACCTGGCTGCCGCCCGGCGGACTCGGCTATCTCGCGCGTGACGCTGCCGATGCCGAACGCTGGCGCCTGCTGGCGCGCCGGCTCGCGGCCGCGCCCCCGGCCGAGGCCGTCATCGCCGGCGCGCGCGAATGCTTCGAATGCCTGGCCGACTGGCTGCCGCATCGCCTCTCACGTCCCGTAGCCACCGATGCCTGAAATCAGCCCCGCCGACGCCACCGATCCCTGCGCCCGCGAGCCCATCCGCACGCCCGGCGCCATCCAGCCCCACGGCGCGCTGATGCTGCTCGGCCCGCCCGACGCCGGCGGCGACCGCGACGTGCTCAGCGCCAGCATCAACCTCGCCACCCTGCTCGGCCTCGACGCCCGCCCGACACGCCTCGGCGCACTGCCCGACGGCGTCCGCCTCGCCGGCCTGCTCGACGGCCTCGACACACCCGGTGGCCCGCCCTTCACAGACCTGCTCAGCCTGCCCGCCGGCCGCTTCCAGCTCGACGCCCGCTCCACGCCCCAGGGCCTGCTGCTCGAATTCGAGCCCGCTGGCGACGTCGGCCCCGATGCCGGCAGCTTCTACCGACACCTCGGCGAGCTGATCGACGCGATGGGCCTGCTCGACCACGAAGACGATCTCTGCCGCCGCGTCGCCACCGAGACGCGCCGCCTCACCGGCTTCGCGCGCGTGCTCATCTATCGCTTCGCGCCCGACTGGCACGGCCGCGTCGTGGCCGAGGACGGCGACGGCCGCCTGCCGAGCTATCTCGGCCTGCGCTTTCCGGCCTCCGACATTCCGGCCCAGGCGCGCGAGCTGTACCGCCGCCATCGCCTGCGCCTCATTCCGGACGCCGACTACGCGCCGGTCCCGCTCGACCCGCCGCTGCTGGCCGACGGCAGCCCGATCGACCTCGGCCCGGCCGGACTGCGCAGCGTCGCGCCGGTGCATGTGGAATACATGCGCAACATGGGCACGGCGGCCTCGATGTCGGTATCGCTGCTGGTCGATGGCGCGCTCTGGGGGCTGATCTCCTGCCACCACCCCGAGCCGAAGACGGTCGCGCCGCCGCTGCGCGCGCTGTGCGACTTCCTGGGCCAGCTGCTCGCACTCCAGATCGGTGCCCGCACGCGCGGCGAGCATGCGGCGCGGCGCCTCGCGCTCAAGCGGGTCGAGAACGAGCTGCTCGCGCGCGTCGCCCGCGCGGCCGACTTCCCGTCCGGTCTCGCCGCCAGCCCCGAGGCCTGGCTCGGCCTCGTGAACGCCGCCGGCGCGGCGGTGGTGGTGGAAGGCGCCATCCTCACCGCCGGCCGCACGCCGCCGATCGATCGGCTGCGCGATCTGGCCGGCTGGCTCAAGCGCGGGCAGGACACACCGCTCTGGCACACCGACGCGCTCGCGCGCCACTGGCCCGAGGCCGCCGATCTGGGCGAATCCGCGAGCGGCCTGCTCGCCATCGCCATCTCGCAGCTGCACGCCAGCTGGATCCTGTGGTTCCGCCCCGAGCTGCCGCACAGCGTCGACTGGGGCGGCGACCCGCGCAAACCCGCCGCTGCGCCCGGCGAGCGGCTGTCGCCGCGCAAGTCCTTCGACCTCTGGCGCGAACAGGTGCGCGGCCAGTCCGAGCCCTGGCACAGCGCCGAACTCGACGCCGCCGCCGACTTCCGCCACGCCATCGTCAGCTTCGTGCTGCGCCAGGCCGAGGAGCGCGCCGCCCTGACCGACCAGCTCCAGCGCAGCAACAAGGAGCTGGAATCGTTCAGCTACTCGGTCTCGCACGACCTGCGCGCGCCCTTCCGCCACATCGTCGGCTATGCCGAGCTGCTGCGCGAACGCCATGCCGACGGCCTCGACGACAAGTCGCGCCACTACCTCGACAACATCATCGACTCGGCACTGTCGGCCGGCCGGCTGGTGGATGACCTGCTCAACTTCTCGCGCCTCGGCCGCGCCAGCCTCGACATGACGCGCGTGGACATGAACAAGCTCGTCGCCGAGGTCAAGCAATCGCTCGCGCCCGATACCGCCGGCCGCGCCATCGACTGGCGCATCGCGCCCCTGCCCGACGCCTGGGGCGACGCGGCGATGCTGCGCCAGGCGCTCGCCAACCTCATCGACAACGCCGTCAAGTACACGCGCGACGCCAGCCCGGCCGTCATCGAGATCGGCGGCGAGGCGCTCGCCCATGAGCTGCGCTTCTGGGTGCGCGACAACGGCACCGGCTTCGACATGGCCTACGTGGGCAAGCTGTTCGGCGTGTTCCAGCGCCTGCACCGGGCCGAGGACTACGCCGGCACCGGCATCGGCCTCGCCCTCACGCGCCGGATCATCGACCGCCACGGCGGCCGCATCGACGCCAGCGGCGCGCTCGGCCAGGGCGCCTGCTTCCGTTTCGCTTTGCCCGTGCCTTCCCTTTCCCCCTCTCCGGAGCCGGCCAATGGCTAGCCTGCGCCCCATCCTCCTCGTCGAGGACAACCCGCGCGACCTCGAACTCACGGTCGCCGCGCTGGAGAAATGCCAGCTCGCCAATCCGCTCGTGATCGCGCGCGACGGCGCCGAGGCGCTCGACTGGCTGCACCGCCGGCATGACGCCGCCGCGCGCGAGCCGGGCGATCCGGCCGTCGTGCTGCTCGACCTCAAGCTGCCGCGCATCGACGGCCTCGAGGTGCTGGAACAGGTCAAGCACGACCCGGCGCTGCGCGCGATCCCGGTAGTGATGCTCACCTCCTCGCGCGAGGAGCGCGACCTCGTGCGCAGCTACGAACTGGGCGTCAACGCCTTCGTCGTGAAGCCGGTGGACTTCAAGGCCTTCTTCGCCGCCATCCAGGACCTCGGGATGTTCTGGGCCATCCTCAACGAACCGCCGCCGCGCGGTACCTCGCCCGGCGGAGCCTGACGATGCAGCTGCACTCCTTGCATGACGACCGCGCCTCCCATCGCCCGGCCGAGCCGCCGCTCGACGCGCCGCACCAGGCCCCCGTGCTCGTCACGCCGCCGGCCGACGACGCGCGCACCACGCCCGCGACCGGCGTCGCGCCGCCGCGCCTGCTGCTGCTGGAGGACAGCGACATCGACACCGAGCTGCTCACGCTCGCGCTCGAACGCGCCGGCCTGCGCTTCGAGATGACGCGCGTGTCCGGCCGGCGCGGCTATCTCGCCGCGCTGGCCGACGACCGCTTCGACGCCATCCTCGCCGACTACTCGCTGCCCGACTTCGACGGCCTGAGCGCCCTGCATCTCGCGCGCGAGCGCCTGCCCGGTGTGCCCTTCCTGTTCGTGTCGGGCGTGGTGGGCGAGGACTTCGCCACCGAGGCGCTGCGCCAGGGCGCGGTCGACTACGTGCTCAAGCGCAACCTCGCGCGCCTGCCCGGCGCGGTCGAGCGCGCCATCGCTGAAACCCGCGAACGCGAGCAGCGCCGCCGCGCCGAAAACGCCCTGCACGCTAGCGAAACCAACATCCGCCTCGCCGCCGAGGCCGCCAACCTCGGCCTGTGGGAATACCACCCGCTGACCGGCCGGCTGCACTGGGACGACCGCGCGCTCGCCCTGCTCGGCCTGCCGCCCGCCACGCCGGCACGGCTGATCGCCTTCGTCACCGCCGCCCATCCCGACGACCGCGATCAGCTCGCCGACGCGATCGACCGCGCGCTCACGCCCGGCGGCAGCGGGCATGTGGCCGAACGCTTCCGCGCCGGCGAGCGCTGGGTGGTGGCGCTCGGCCAGGCCTTCTTCGAGGACGGCGTCTGCACCCGTTGCGTCGGCATTCTCCAGGACGTGACCGACGCCCACCGCAAGGACGAAGCGCTGCGCCGCTCCAACCAGGCGCTCGAGGCCCGGGTGGAGGAGCGCACGCGCGAGCGCGACGGCATGTGGCGGCTGTCGGACGACCTCATGTGCCTTTGCACGCCCGAAGCCCTGCTGCTGGCGGTGAACCCGGCCTGGGTCCGCCAGCTCGGCTGGCGCGAGGAGGAACTGGTGGGCAGCTCGCTGGGCGAGCTGCTGCATCCGGACGACGTGGCGCCCGTGACGGCGCGACTCGCGCGCATGGCATCGGGCGGAGCGGTGCGGCGCTTCGACAGCCGGCTGCGCAACCGCGACGGCAGCCTGAGGCTCTACCGCTGGGCGGCGAGCACCGAGCACGGCGCCATCTATGCCGTGGGCCGCGACATCACCGAGGAGATGGCCGCGATCGACGAACTGGCCGCCGCCAACCGCCAGCTGCGCACCCAGATCGAGGAGCGCGAGCGCGTCGAGGCAACGCTGAGCCAGATGCAGCGGCTCGACGCGGTCGGCCAGCTCACCTCGGGCGTCGCGCACGACTTCAACAACCTGCTCACGATCGTGCTGGGCAACCTCAATGCGCTCGGCCGCGCCGCGCTGCCGGACGACCAGCAGCGCCGCATCCAGATGATGAAGCAGGCCGCCGAGCGCGGCGCCCGGCTCACCGGCCAGTTGCTCGCCTTCTCGCGCCGGCAACGGCTGGAGCCGCGCTCGACCGATCTGAACGACCTCGTCGCCAACCTGCGCGACCTGCTGCAAAGCACGATGGGCGGCAGCGTGCGCATCGGCATCGAGCTGCATCCGGGCCTTTGGCCGGCGCTGGTCGATCCGACCCAGCTCGAACTCGCCATCCTCAACCTCGCCATCAATGCCCGCGACGCGATGGACGTGGGCGGCGAGCTGCGCCTGTCCACCGACAACCTCGTATTGCGCGCGAGCGAAGGCGCGCGCCGCCCCGAGGACCCGGGCCCCGGCCAGTACGTGGTGCTGAGCGTGAGCGACAACGGCTCGGGCATGACGCCCGAGGTGCGCGCCAAGGCCTTCGAGCCCTTCTTCACCACCAAGGACATCGGCCGGGGCTCGGGCCTCGGGCTGGCCCAGGTGTACGGCTTCGCCAAGCAGTCGGGGGGAGGCGTGCGCATCGAATCGGAAGTCGGGCACGGCACGACGGTGAGTGTGTTCCTGCCGCGCACCCTCGGCCGGATCGAGGACGACAGCGACGTCCTTGCCGAGTCGCCGCGCCCCGACGGCCCCGCGCCGCTCGTGCTGCTGGTGGACGACGACAGCGCCGTGCGCGAGATCACCGCGCTCACTCTCGGCGATCTCGGCTACCGCGTGATCGAGGCCGGCAGCGGCGGCGCCGCGCTCGACCTGCTCGACCGCCGTACCGACATCGACCTGATGCTGGTCGATTTCGCGATGCCCGGCATGAATGGCGCCGAACTGGTGCGCGAGGCGGCACAGCGCCGGCCCGGCCTGCCTTCCCTGTTCATCACCGGCTATGCGACGCCGGGCGCGCTCGACGGCGTGGACGAGGACCGCATCGTGCCCAAGCCCTTCCGCGAGGACGACCTGGCGGCCAAGCTGGCCCGCGCCGCGCCGAAGCACGCCCGCGCCGCCCAGGCCTCCGCCGAGCCTCCGGCGCCAGCGCCGGACGGCACCACGCCCGACTGCGTCGGCTCGCCCGACCGCGCCGGCTCGCCCGACCGCGCCGGCTTACCCGGCGCCGCCGACACGACCGCCGCCGAGGCGCCGTCCGCCGCCCTCGACATCCTCTACGTCGAGGACAACGAGCTGATCCGGGGCACCGTGGTCGAGTACCTGACCGCGCTCGACCACCGCGTCGCCGCGATGGCGACCGCCGAGGAGGCACTGGAAGTGCTGGCACCCGGACGCTTCGACCTGCTGTTCACCGACATCAGTCTGCCAGGCATGTCGGGCATCGACCTGGCGCGCGAGGTCGCCCAGCGCGTGCCCGGCCTGCGCGTGGTCCTGGCCTCGGGCTACGACTGGCAGACCGACCTGCGCCAGTTCGGGCTCGACGTCATCACCCTGCCCAAGCCCTTCGACCTCGAACAGCTCGACGCGCTGCTGGAGGAGATCGCGCGCTCGCGCCGCTGACGCTGGCGACCGAGCCACGAGACGCGCGCCATCGGGCGGCGGCCGGCATGGCCCGCCCGCGTTCCGGGCGAGCCGACATGGCCGGCGCGCATCCGGCGCGGCAAGCTTCTTGCACCCTGCCAGCGGCCCGCGCCGGTGCCCGCGCGCAGGTGCCGCGCCCGCTCGCCACGCCGGCGACTCGGGCCGTCGTCCAATCCGTCGAAGAAGAAAAGCCATGTCCAGCCGTCAACGTCGTCAGCTCCTGCTGGCCGCCTGCGCCAGCGCCGTCCTTGCCCTGCCCGGCGCCGCCAGCGCGGCCGACAAGCTCAAGGTCGCCGCCATCTACACCGTGCCGGTCGAGCAGCAATGGGTCTCGCGCATCCACAAGGCGCTCACCGCGGCCAGGGCGCGCGGCGAGATCGAGTACGTGTTCAGCGAGAACGTCGCCAACGCCGACTACGAGCGCGTCATGCGCCAGTACGCCGAGGGCGGCAACGGCCTCATCGTGGGCGAGGCTTTCGCGGTCGAGACTGCCGCGCGCCGCGTGGCGAAGGACTATCCCAAGACGGCCTTCCTGCTCGGCTCCTCGGGCAAGCCGCAGGCGCCCAACTTCTCGGTGTTCGACAACTACATCCAGGAGCCGGCCTATCTGAGCGGGATGATCGCCGGCGCGATGACGAAGACCGGCACCATCGGCATGGTGGGCGGCTACCCGATTCCCGAGGTCAACCGGCTCATGAACGCCTTCATGGACGGCGCGCGCGCGACCAACCCCAAGGTGAAGTTCATGGTGAATTTCATCGGCAGCTGGTTCGATCCGCCCAAGGCCAAGGAGGCCTCGTTCGCGATGCTCGACAAGGGCGCGGACGTCATGTACGCCGAGCGCTTCGGCGTGAGCGACGCGGCGAAGGAACGCGGCAAGCTTGCGATCGGCAACGTCATCAACACGCAAGACAAGTACCCCGACACGGTCGTGGCCTCGGCGCTGTGGAACATGGAGCCGACCATCGACGCGGCAATCAAGGCGGTGAGGGCCGGCGGCTTCAAGGCCGAGGACTACGGCCAGTACTCGCTGATGAAGTTCGGCGGCTCGGAGCTGGCGCCGCTCGGCAGCTTCGAGGGCAAGGTAGCGGCCGAGGTGATGAAGAAGGTGCGCGAGAAGGAGATGACGTTCAAGGCCGGCAAGGCCACGATCGCGCCGGTGGACTCGGAGCCGAAGTCCACGCCCTGAACGCCGCGCGTGACGCGCCGCCCCCTTCGAGATCTGGCGCCGCCGCCCGCCTCACGGCGCGGCAGCGCCGGACGCCGCGCCTCGCCAGCCGTGCATTGCAAACGTTTTCATCCCGCCCATGTCCTTGCCCGACAAGCATCACGACGCCCCCGCCGACCGCGTGCTCGAACTGAGCGGCATCAGCAAGCGCTTCGGCGCGCTGCTCGCCAATGACGCGATCTCGCTCGACCTCCGGCGTGGCGAGGTGCTCGCGCTGCTGGGCGAGAACGGCGCCGGCAAGTCGACGCTGATGTCGATCCTGTTCGGCCATTACACGGCCGATCGGGGCTACATCCGCGCCTTCGGCGCGCCGCTGCCGTCGGGCGATCCGGCCGCGGCGCTGGGGGCGGGCATCGGCATGGTCCACCAGCACTTCACGCTGGCCGACAACCTCAGCGTGCTCGACAACGTGATGCTCGGCACCGAGCCGCTGTGGCAGCCCTTCATGCGGCGCGGCGCGGGTCGGCGCCGGCTGCTCGAACTGGGACGCAAGTTCGGCCTCGCGGTCGAGCCGGAGGCACGCGTGGGGGCGCTGTCGATGGGCGAGCGCCAGCGCGTCGAGATCCTCAAGGCGCTGTATCGCGGCGCTCGCGTGCTCATCCTCGACGAGCCGACCGCCGTGCTCACGCCCGATGAATCGGCGGCGCTGTTCCGCACGCTCGCGACGCTCACGGCGCGCGGGCTGTCGGTCATCTTCATCTCGCACAAGCTCGACGAGGTGCTCGCGCACAGCGACCGCGTGGCCGTGCTGCGGCGCGGGCGGCTCGTGGCCGAACGGCGCACGCTGCATTGCACGCGCGAATCGCTGGCCGCGCTGATGGTCGGGGCCAGGACGGTGGAGCCGCCGGGCGATACGCCGATCGATAAGGTCCGGCCGGCCGCGACGACGGACGGCAAGCCGATGCGCGAAACCGCGCCAACCGAACCGGCGGGCCGGACGCCGATCACCGGTGACGATGCGGCGGACACGCCCGACGCGGCAGCCGAGACCGTCGGCACGAGCACCACTGCAACCGCGCCGCCAACCGACGCGGTGAACATGGCGCCGGAACCGGCTAGGGAAACGCCCGCGGCGCCCCCCACGCCAACGGACGCGGCTCGCGCCACCACCACCGACGCCGGCGCTGCCATGGCGGCCACCGCGCCGCGCCTGCGCCTCATCGCCCTCGCCCACGGCACGCTGCGCAAGGCCAGCCTCGATCTCGCGCCGGGCGAGATCGTCGGCATCGCGGGCGTGTCGGGCAATGGCCAGGACGAGCTGGCGCAACTGCTGTTCGGCCTCGCGCGACCGAGCGCCGGCTCGATCCTGCTCGACGGCGAGCCGCTGCCCGCCAGCCCGCGCGCGCTCACGCGGCTCGGCGTCGGCCGCGTGCCCGCCGATCGCGCGCGCGAGGGCCTGATCGCCGACCTGAGCGTGGCCGAGAACGCGGTGAGCGAGCGCCTCGCCGACGCGCCGTTCTCGCGCCTGGGCTGGATCGCGCGCGGCGCCGCCCGCGCCCTCGCCGAACGCCTCGTGCGCGATTTCGACGTGCGCTGCGCCGGCACCAATGCCGCCGCGCGCTCGATGTCGGGCGGCAACATGCAGAAGCTGGTGCTCGGCCGGGCTCTCGCCGCCGGTCCGGCGCCGCGCGTGCTGGTGCTGCACCAGCCGACCTGGGGCCTCGACGTGGGCGCCGTCGCGGCGGTGCATGCACGGCTGCGCGCCGCGCGCGACGCCGGCGCCGCCGTGCTGCTCATCTCCGACGATCTCGACGAGTTGCTCACGCTGTGCGACCGCATCGCCGTCATGTTCCGGGGCCGGCTCGGGCGCGCGCGTGCAGGCGTCAGCCGCTCGGAGCTTGGCCTCGCCATGGCCGGCGCCGAAACCTGATTTCCCGCAAAAAGCACACGTTCACGCCGGAAAACCGCCCGCCCTTCCCAAAGCACCGGGTTTTCCCGGGGTTTTCCTGGCCGTGGTTTCGATTCCGTGTCTATACTTACGTACAAACCCTAGGTTTTGGCTACCCCAGGAGGGGACAGCCGGGCGCACGAGGCCCGGCCGCCGTTGACGACAACCTCGACTTCACACGGAACCCGCCATGAACAAGCTCATCGCCGCCCTCGCCCTTTCGCTCGCCGGTCTCGGCATCGCACAAGCCTCGGCGCTGCCCGAATCGCTGCGCACGCCCAACGCCAGCTCGCCCGACTACACCGTCTTCCACGACGCGCCCACCGGCTTCGTGTTCGTGAAGCTGCCCACCGGCTGGAAGTTCGTCGGCAAGGCGGACAAGAGCGCCGCCGCGCCGTCCGACCTGCACACCGTCTTCCACGACGCTGGCACCGAATTCGTGTTCGTGCGCATGCCCGAAGGCTGGAAGTTCGTCGGTCGCGCCGACACCGCAATCTGATCCGTGCGCGGCCATCCGCCTCTCACGATCCCCCGCAAAGCCGCGCCTCAAGCGCGGCTTTTTTCATTTGCGCACTCGGGATCCGCATGTAAGGGCAGGCACAGCACCGGCGGCTACATTGGTTCGCGCGCCGTTTCCCAGGCCCGTTCTCCGTCATTCCCATGCGTTTTGAACCCCGCCTGAATCCCTCGCCGGCACTGCTGCTGGCCGCGCCTGTCGCCGCGGTGCTCGCGAGCCTCGCGATCGGCTCGCTGCTGATCGCGGCGACACGCGCGCCGGTCGGCCAGGCCTTCGTGCTGCTGCTGCAAGGCGCGCTCGGCTCGCGCTTCGCCCTCACCGAAACCCTCACCCGCGCGACGCCGCTCATCCTCACCGGGCTGTCAGCGGCGGTCGCGTTCCGCGCCCGACTGTGGAACATCGGTGCCGAGGGCCAACTCATGCTGGGCGCGCTCATGGCGGTGGCGATCGGCGGCGCGCCCAACCTGCTCGGCGTCGAGTCGCCCGAGGGACTGTGGCTGCCGGTGATGGCGCTCGGCGGCATGGCGGCCGGCGCGCTCTGGCTCGCGCTGCCGACGCTCGCGCGGCTCGCTATCGGCGTCGATGAGGTCGTCACCACGCTGCTGCTCAACTTCGTCGCGGTGCTGCTCGTGTCGATGCTGCTCGACGGCCCGATGAAGGACCCGCTCGCGCTCGGCTGGCCGCAGTCGGTGGCGATCGCGCCGGCGCTGGAACTGGGCAAGCTGGTCGAGCGCAGCAGGCTGCACACCGGCCTCGTCTGGGCACTCGTCGCGACGGCTGTTGTGTGGACGATCCAGTCCCGCACCACCTTCGGTCAGGCGATGCGCGCGGTCGGTGCGAACGCTCGCGCGGCGAAGTTCGCGGGCGTGCCGGTCGGCATGACGGTGCTGCTGACGGCGCTGATGTCGGGCGCGCTCGCCGGCCTCGCGGGCGTGGCCGAGGTGGCCGGTCGCGCCGGCTACGTCACGCTCGACATGAGCCCCGGCTACGGCTACTCGGGCATCGTCATCGCGATGCTCGCCGGCCTGCATCCGGCGGGCGTGGTGCTCGCGGCGGTGTTCGTCGCGGCGATCATGGTCGGCGCCGATTCGATGAGTCGCGCGCTCGGCGTGCCGAGCTATCTCGCCGACGTGATGGTCGCGGTCGCGCTGCTCGCGATGCTGGTCTCGACGATGCTTGCGCGCTATCGCCTGCGGCGCGACTGAGCACTCGCCGCCCGGCGCCGCCGGCGTGGCAACCTGCCGGCTGGCCCGCCTCCTCCGCCAAGACCGATTGCATGGAACTGCTCGACCTCGTTTCCGGGGCCGCCTTCTGGGTGGCCGTGCTGCGCCTCGCGACGCCGCTGCTGTTCGGCACGCTGGGCGCGCTGCTGTGCGAGCGCTCGGGCGTGCTCAACCTCGGCATCGAAGGAATCATGGTGGCGGGCGCGTTCTGCGGCTGGCTCGCGGCGCATCACGGCGCGGGGCCCTGGGGCGGGCTGGCGGCGGCGCTGCTGGCGGGCGCGCTGCTCGGGCTGCTGCACGGGCTGCTCACCGTGGTGCTGGCGCTGTCGCAGCATGTGGCCGGGCTCGGGCTGACGATGCTGGCGACCTCGCTCTCCTACTTTTCCTACCGCGTCGCCTTCCCGCAGGACAGCGGGCCGCCCGCGATCGCGCCCTTCGCGCGCTTCGGCGCCGAGGCGCCCCTGCTCGATTCGGTGCCGGTGCTGGGCCAGCTCACCGCGCCCACCGTGCTCGCCTTCCTGCTCGTGCCGCTGACGGCCTGGCTGCTCAACCGCACGCCGCTCGGCCTCGCAATCCGCATGTGCGGCGAGAACCCCGACGCGGCCGAGGCGCAGGGGCTGTCGGTCATCGGCATCCGGCTGCTGGCGGTGGCGGCGGGCAGCGCGCTGATGGCGCTGGGCGGCGCCTTCCTCACACTGTCGGCCTTCGACGCCTTCTTCTTCAACATGGTCAACGGGCGCGGCTGGATCTGCATCGCGCTCGTGGTGTTCGCGTCGTGGCGACCGGGCAAGGCGATGCTCGGCACGCTGCTGTTCGGCGCCTTCGATGCCTTGCAGATTTCGCTGCAATCGTCGCCGTCGGGCTTGGGCGGATTGAAGCTGCCATATCAGCTCTACCTGATGGCGCCCTATCTGCTGTCGATCACGGCGCTGGCACTCGCGGGGCGGCGCGCGCAAGTCCCGCAAGCCCTGATGAAACCCTGGCGCAAGGGCGAGCGATGATCTGAGACGGTGTCAGGAAGTTGCAAGAATCGGCTGCCAAGTTCCCCGACGCCGCCCCATACGGGGCCGTATGCCAAATTCGGCGGGCAACAGCCGACTCGCGCAACCGGAGACACACGCATGCAGAACATCTACGAACAGGGACTCGACCGGAACGCCGCCAACTTCGCGCCGCTGTCGCCGCTCATGTTCATCGAGCGCACCGCCGCGATCTACGGCAGCAAGCTCGCCGTGGTTCATGGCGGTCTGCGTCGCACCTGGGCGGAGACCTACGAGCGCTGCAAGCGCCTGGCGAGCGCGCTGACCAAGCGCGGCCTCGGCGTCGGCGACACCGTCGCCGTCATGCTGCCCAACACGCCGGCCATGGTCGAAGCGCACTTCGGCATCCCGATGAGCGGCGCGGTGCTCAACACGCTCAACACCCGCCTCGACCCCGAGAACATCGCCTTCATGCTCGACCACGGCGAGGCCAAGGCGATCATCGTCGATCGTGAATTCGCGCCGATCGCGCTGCGCGCGCTCCAGATGCGCGGCCGCACCAAGCCCATCCTCGTCATCGACGTGGACGACCCGCTCTACACCGGCAAGAACGCCGGCATCGGCAGCATCGAGTACGAAGCCTTGCTCGCGGAAGGCGACGCCGATTTCGCCTGGAAGCTGCCCGACGACGAATGGGCCGCGATCGCGCTCAACTACACCTCGGGCACCACCGGCAACCCGAAGGGCGTCGTCTATCACCACCGCGGCGCGGCCATCAACGCGGTGTCCAACATCCTCGAATGGGACATGCCCAAGCACGCCGTCTACCTGTGGACGCTGCCCATGTTCCATTGCAACGGCTGGTGCTTCCCGTGGACGGTGGCGGCCCGCGCGGGCGTGAACGTGTGCCTGCGCCGCGTCGATGCCGAGAGTGTGCTGACCCTCATCCGCACCGAGAAGGTCACGCACTACTGCGGCGCGCCGATCGTGCAGAGCCTGCTCATCAACGCGCCCGACGAACTCAAGCAAGGCATCAACCATCAGGTGAAGACGATGGTCGCGGGCGCCGCGCCCCCCGCCGCGATGATCGAGGGCATGGAAGCGCTCGGCTTCGACCTCACCCATGTGTACGGCCTGACCGAGGTGTACGGCCCCGCGTCGGTGTGCGTGAAGCAGGACGACTGGGCCGAGAAGGACATCGGCGAGCGCGCCCGCCTCAATGCGCGCCAGGGCGTGCGCTATCACCTGCAGCACGGCATTACCGTGATGGACCCGGCCACCATGACCCCCGTGCCCGCCGACGGCGAGTCCATGGGCGAGATCATGTTCCGCGGCAACATCGCGATGAAGGGCTATCTCAAGAATCCCGGCGCCACCGAGGACGCCTTCGCGGGCGGCTGGTTCCACACCGGCGACCTCGCGGTCATGTATCCGGACGGCTACGTCAAGATCAAGGACCGCTCGAAGGACATCATCATTTCCGGCGGCGAGAACATCTCGTCGATCGAGGTGGAAGACGTGCTCTACCGCCACCCGGCGGTGGTGGCGGCGGCGGTCGTCGCCAAGCCCGATCCCAAGTGGGGCGAGACGCCCTGCGCCTTCGTCGAACTGAAGCAGGGCGCGACCTGTACGGTCGAAGAGATCGTCGCCCACTGCAAGCAGCATCTGGCCGGCTTCAAGGTGCCGCGCGCGGTCGTGTTCAAGGAACTGCCCAAGACCTCCACCGGCAAGATCCAGAAGTTCGAGCTGCGCAAGGAAGCCGGTTCGGCCTCGGCCATCGACGTGTGATCCCTCCGCCTCCGGCCCCCTCGCCGGAGGCTGCCGGGCCAGTACCTGAAGGGCTGGTCCGGCGTCCCGATTTCTCCATCTGTCTCCGTTGGACGCGGCTCCGATCCACAAGATCGTCCGCAGGGCGTGCAGGTCCGGTTCCGAAAGGCGGGCCGGGCCTCACGCCACGCTTTTTCCCTCCTCCGGCGTCCGCCGAAACTCCCTCGTTGAAAACCCTTGCAAGCCCGTGGTCGCCAGCGCCTGCGGGGCGGGCTAACTTCCTGCTTTGCGTGAATCGTCACCAGCACAAGCAGGCCCATGACCAAGCACTCGCCCCGTCACATCCGGCTCACGTCCCATCCGGGACACGGCCCGCGAACCTCGCCTGAAATCCACTGGGATGCGCCCGATGCGCAGCATCGCGGCCCCATCGTGGGCACCACGCTCAACCGCGCCCAGCGCAACGTGATCGGCACGCACAGCGGCTCGTACAGCGTGTACCGCGCGCTCGCCGTAGCCGCCGGCGCGCTCGACCCGACCCACCGCGCCGACCTCACCAACACCGCGCCGACCGACCTCATCGGCCCCTACCCGCAATGGAGCGAGCCGGGCCGCATCGTGTCGCTCGACCCGTGGGGCGCGGCCGTGGCCGACGTGTTCGCCGACCAGATCGCGGCCGGCATCGACATCCGCCCGACCATCGCCGTGACCAAGGCGCACATCGAGCTGCCCGAGATCCGCGACGCGATCGCCGCCGGCCGGCTCAAGCCCGACGGCAAGATTCTTCTGGACAACGGTTCGGCCTGCGTCACCAAGGCCGCCGTCGAGCCGGTGTGGTGGCTGCCCGGCGTGGCGAAGCGCTTCGGCTGCACCGAGACCGAGCTGCGCCGCATCCTGTTCGAGGAAACCGGCGGGATGTACCCCGAGCTGGTCACGCGCAGCGACCTCGAAGTCTTCCTGCCACCGATCGGCGGACAGACCGTGTACATCCTCGGCAACCCGCGCGACCTCGCCAACCCCGAGGTGCCGCTCACTGCGCGCGTGCATGACGAATGCAATGGCTCGGACGTGTTCGGCTCCGACATCTGCACCTGCCGGCCCTATCTCACGCATGCGATCGAGGAGTGCATCCGCGGTGCGCAGGCCACCGAAGCGGGCGGGCTCGGCGGCGTGGGGCTGATCGTGTACAGCCGCAAGGAAGGCCGCGCGCTCGGCGAGGTCACCAAGTTTCTCGTCTACAACGCGCGCAAGCGGCAGGTGGGCGGCGACAGCGCCGACAAGTACTTCCTGCGCACCGAATGCGTGGCCGGCGTGCAGGACATGCGCTTCCAGGAGCTGATGCCCGACGTGCTGCACTGGCTCGGCATCCGCAAGATTCACCGCCTCGTCTCGATGAGCAACATGAAGTTCGACGCGATGGTCGAGAGCGGCATCGAGATCGGCGAGCGCGTGCCCATCCCCGACGACCTGATCCCGGCCGACGCCAAGGTCGAGATCGAGGCCAAGATGGCCGCCGGCTATTTCACCGACGGCCGCGTGCCGGATGGCGAGGCGCTCGCCGCCGTGAAGGGACGGGGGCTGGAATGAGCAAGGTCAGCTACGCCCATCGCGAGGGCCACATGCACGAGCAGCACCTGCCCGCCGGCCTCGCCCAGCTCGACCGCGCGGTGGCCGAACTGCGCCAGCCCGCGACCATCCGCGCCCGCGCGGCCAACGTGCTCGCGGCGGTCAAGGCCGGGAAGTCGGAGTTCTTCCGCATCGACGAGGGCAAGCTCGACGAGGCCGCCGCGCTCGTGGCCGAGGTCACGCGCGGCAACTATCCGACGCTCGACGTGCCCTTCCACAGCCGCTGGCGGCATTTCGGCGCGGGCGGTATCGACCGCGAGGCGCAGTTCGACGCGGCCTTCGCGGCGCGCTTCGGTGCGGCGACGGGCAGCGACGCGGGCGGCGCGACGCTCGTGTCGCCCGCGACCGCGCCGGCCGGCGGCAAGCCCCGATCGGCCGCCGAAGCCGATCTCGCCCTGTCCCGCGCCCGCGCCGCCATCGACCTCGCGCTTGTGAGCGTGCTGCTCGACGCCGGCGCTGGCGCGCAATGGCGCTGGATCGAGTCGCGCGCCGACGGCCATTCGGCCAGCTACGCGCGCTCCGAGGGCCTGGGCGTCGCGAGCTTCCACGCCTTCATGCGCGGCGCCTTCTCGGCCACGGCCGGCGACCCGCTGCGCGTCGATGCCGAGGCGCTGCAACGGATGGACGCCAGCACGCTCGGCGCGCTGTTCCAGGTGACGGAGGCCAACCCGCTCGTCGGCATCGACGGCCGCGCGACGCTGCTGCGCCGCCTCGGCAAGACGATCGCCGCGCGGCCCGAGCTGTTCGGCAAGCCGGCGCGGCCGGGCAATCTCATCGACGCCCTGCTCGCCGAATCGGGCCAGGCGCCGGTGCGCGCGCGCGATGTGCTCGGTCTGCTGCTCGACGGCCTCGCGCCCATCTGGCCCTCGCACCAGAAGTTGGCCGACCGGCCGCTCGGCGATTGCTGGCGCCATCCCTTCGCGGGTGGCAGCGGCCTCACCGCCGGCTGGCTGCCGATCCACAAGCTGTCGCAATGGCTGACCTACTCGCTGCTGGAGCCGATCATGCGGGCCGGCGTGCAGGTGATCGGCATCGACGAACTCACGGCGCTGGCCGAGTACCGCAACGGCGGCCTGCTCATCGACAGCGGCGTGATCGTGCCGGCAAACCGCGAGGTCAAGCTCAAGGCCTGGACGCCGGGCGACCTGCCGATCATCGAATGGCGCGCGCTGACGATCGCGCTCATGGATCCGCTCGCCGACCTCGTGCGCGCAAGGCTCGGCAAGCCCGACATGCCGCTCGCCGCCATCCTCGAAGGCGGCACCTGGGCGGCGGGCCGCGTGCTCGCGGGCCGGCTGCATGGCGGCGATCCGCCGCTGCGCATCGTTAGCGACGGCACCGTGTTCTGAACCAGACCAACACATTCACGACAGCACAAGATGAGCTTCGAACTCCCGCCCAACGTCACCGTCATCGACCACCCGCTGGTGCAGCACAAGCTCACCCTCATGCGCCGCAAGGACGCGAGCACCAACAGCTTCCGCCGCCTCCTCAACGAGCTGAGCACGCTCATGGCCTACGAGGTCGTGCGCGACATGCCGATGCAGGAAATCGACATCGAGACGCCGCTCGAACTCATGAAGTCGCGCGTCATCGACGGCAAGAAGACGGTGCTGGTGTCGATCATGCGCGCGGGCACCGGCATCCTCGACGGCATGCTCAACGTGATTCCGGGCGCGCGCATCGGCCACATCGGCCTGTACCGCGACCCCAAGACGCTCGGCGCCGTCGAGTACTACTTCAAGATGCCCGGCGAGATGGAATCGCGCGACGCGATCGTGCTCGACCCGATGCTCGCCACCGGCAACTCGGCCATCGCGGCGATCGACCGGCTCAAGGAAGTCAATCCGCGCAGCATCAAGTTCGTCTGCCTGCTCACCTGCCCCGAGGGGCTGACGGCGTTGAGCCGCGCTCACCCCGACGTGCCGATCTTCACCGCGCATGTGGATCGCGGGCTGGATGAGCACGGCTACATCCGGCCGGGGCTGGGCGACGCGGGCGACCGCCTGTTCGGCACCAAGTAAGCCCGGTCGGCGCGCGGGCCGCAGCGCCGCGCGCCGCCTGCCTCGGCACCGTCATCGCGCCCACCGCCATGCTCGACCTCCTCCTCACCCACGCCACGCTGCCCGACGGCCGCACCGGCATCGACATCGCCGTCGCCTCCGGCCGCATCGCCGAGGTCGCGCCCGGCATCGCGGCGCGCGGCGCCGAGGCTGCGCGCATCATCGACGCGGCCGGCATGCTCGTCACGCCGCCCTTCGTCGATGCCCATTTCCACATGGACGCGACGCTCTCCTACGGCCTGCCGCGCGTGAACGCGAGCGGCACCCTGCTCGAAGGCATCGCGCTCTGGGGCGAACTCAAGCCCGCGCTCGACGAGGAAGCGATCGCCGCCCGCGCCCTCGCCTATTGCGACTGGGCGATCGCGCGCGGCCTGCTCGCCATCCGCACGCATGTGGATGTGTGCGACCCGCGCCTGCTCGCGGTGCGCGCCCTGCTCGAAGTGAAGAAGCGCGTCGCGCCCTGGCTCGACCTGCAACTCGTCGCCTTCCCGCAGGACGGCGTGCTGCGCTACTCGCCGGCCAAGGACGATCCGTCCTGCAAGCTGAGCGCGCTGCAATTGCTCGAACAGGCGCTCGACCTCGGCGTGGACGTGGTCGGCGGCATTCCCCACTTCGAGCGGACGATGGCCGACGGCGCCGAGTCGGTGCGCCTGCTGTGCGAACTGGCCGCCGCGCGCGGCCTGCGCGTGGACATGCATTGCGACGAGTCCGACGACCCGCATTCGCGCCACATCGAGACGCTGGCGTACCACGCGCAGCGGCTCGGGCTGCACGGGCGCGTCACCGGCTCCCACCTCACGTCCATGCATTCGATGGACAACTACTACGCGAGCAAGCTGATCCCGCTCATCGCCGAGGCGGGCGTGGCGGCGGTGGCCAATCCGCTCATCAACATCACGCTCCAGGGCCGGCACGACAGCTATCCCAAGCGTCGCGGCATGACGCGCGTGCCCGAGCTGATGGCGGCCGGCGTGACGGTGGCCTTCGGCCACGATTGCGTGATGGACCCGTGGTACTCGCTCGGCAGCGGCGACATGCTCGACGTGGCGGCCATGGGTCTGCATGTGGCGCAGATGACCTCGCAGGCCGGCATGCGCGCCTGCTTCGCGGCCGTGACGGAAAACCCCGCGCGCATCCTCGGCCTCGACGGCTACGGCCTCGCGCCGGGCTGTCATGCGGACTTCGTGCTGCTCCAGGCGCGCGACGCGGTCGAGGCGATCCGGCTGCGCGCGACGCGGCTGGCGGTGGTGCGGCGCGGACAGGTGATTGCCGAGGCGGCGCCGGCCGTGTCGCGGCTGACGCTCGGCGGCGAGTCGCGCACGGTGGATTTCCTGCACAACCGCCAGCAGTGAAAGCGGGCGCAGAATGCGCGCCTTCCGCCTGACCCTGATCTGCGCGGCCCGCAGACGGCCGCCTTCCTCCCGGACACCCGCATGTTCCTGCGCATGAAGCGTCTCAACGCGGTCCGCGCCTCGCGCCCGGTTGCCGCCTTCCCCAACCAGCCGCTCAAGCCGGCCGACCTGCTGCGCGCGATGCTCGACGCCGCCATCCGCGCCGCCCAGCCGTCGCGCTGCGTGCCGCCCTATCTGCCGCAGCTGCCCAAGGGGCGGCTCATCGTGATCGGCGCGGGCAAGGCCTCGGCGGCGATGGCCAAGGCGGTCGAGCATCACTGGCCGGGCGAGCTGGAAGGGCTCGTCATCACGCGCCACGGCTACGGCCAGCCCTGCGACCGCATCGACATCGTCGAGGCCTCGCATCCGGTGCCCGACGCCGCCGGCCAGGACGCCGCGCGCCGCCTGCACAAGCTCGTGAGCGGCCTGACCGAGGACGACGTGGTGCTCAGTCTCATCTCGGGCGGTGGCTCGGCGCTGCTCGCCGCGCCCATCGACGGCATCACCCTCGAAGACAAGCAGGACGTGACGCGCGCCCTGCTCGCCTCGGGCGCCAGCATCAGCGAGATCAACTGCGTGCGGCGCCACCTGTCGGCGCTCAAGGGCGGGCGCTTGGCGCTGGCCTGCGCTCCGGCGCGGGTCATCAACCTGCTCATCTCCGACGTGCCCGGCGACGACCCGATCGACATCGCCTCCGGCCCGCTCGTGCCCGACCCGACCACCTGCGCCGACGCGATCGCCATCTGCAAGCGCTACGGCCTGCGCCTGCCGCTCAACGTGTGGAAGGTGCTGGAAAGCGGTCGCGGCGAAAGCGTCAAGCCCGGCGACCCGCGTCTGCCGCAGATCGAGACCCACATCATCGCGGCGCCCCAGGCCTCGCTCGAAGCCGCCGCCGACGTGGCGCGCGCCGCCGGCGTCACGCCGCTCATCCTCGGCGACAGCATCGAGGGCGAGGCGCGCGAGGTCGGCAAGGTGATGGCCGGCATCGCGCTCCAGGTGCTGCGCCATGGCGAGCCGATGAACAAGCCCTGCGTGCTGCTGTCGGGCGGCGAAACCACCGTCACGGTGCGCGGCGACGGCAGCGGCGGGCGCAACGTCGAGTTCCTGCTGTCGCTCGGCATCGCGCTCAACGGCGTGCAGGGCGTGCATGCGATCGCCGCCGACACCGACGGCGTGGACGGCGCGGCCGAGATCGCCGGCGCCATCCTGCGGCCGGGCACGCTGGCCAAGGCGCGCGCGCTCGGCATCTCGCCGCAGCAGGCGCTCGGCAACAACGACGGGCACGGCTTCTTCGGCGCGGTCGAGGATTCGGTCGTGACCGGGCCGACGCTGACGAACGTGAATGACTTCCGGGCGATTCTGGTGATCTGACCCCGGCGGGCGACGGGGTAAGCTCGGGCGGTCTTCATCAACGCGCCGACACATGCCCCACGACATCCCCAACATGGCCCTGTTCTGCGACTTCGAGAACGTCGCGCTCGGCGTGGCCGAAGCCGACTATCCGAAGTTCGACATCCGCAAGGTCATGGAGCGCCTGCTGCTCAAGGGCAGCATCGTCGTCAAGAAGGCCTACTGCGACTGGGATCGCTACAAGACCTTCAAGCGCGACATGCACGAGGCTGCGTTCGAGCTGATCGAGATCCCGCATGTGCGCCAGTCGGGCAAGAACTCCGCCGACATCCGCATGGTCGTGGACGCGCTCGACCTCTGCTACACGAAGAGCCACGTCGACTGCTTCGTGATCATCAGCGGCGATTCCGACTTCTCGCCGCTCGTCTCCAAGCTGCGCGAGAACAACAAGAAGGTGATCGGCGTGGGCGTGCGCAAGTCCACGTCCGACCTGCTGATCGGCAACTGCGACGAGTTCATCTTCTACGACGACCTGGTGCTCGAATCGATCGAGGCGCGCCGCAAGCGCGCCGAGCGCCAGCAGGGCCAGCAGCAGGCGCGCGGCAACGGCCGGGGCGGCAAGCCCGCCGGCGAACGCGGCGACAAGGCCGACGACCGCAGCGACAAGCCAGCCGCCGAGCGCGCCGACAAGGCCGAGCGCGGCAACACGACCGAGCGTGGCGCCTCTGCCGACGCCAGCGCCGCCGAGCGTACCGCCGGCCAGTCGCGCTCCTCGCGCAGCCGCCGTGGCCGAGGCCGAGGCGAAGCCGCACCCGCGCCCGCCGACCTGTTCGCCACCGATGACGGCGCCCTGCCCCTGTCCGATGCCGGCGACGCCGCCGCGATGCTCGACGACCGCGAGCTGCCGCCTGATCTCGCCGACACGAACCTCGACGACGCGTTCGCCGATGACGCACTGCTCGCCGCCGACGACGCACCAGCCGACGCCGACGAGGCCACACTGCCCGCCGCAAGCGTCGATCCGGACGCCACGGTGTCCGACACCACCAGCGCCGCCGCAAGCGATGACGCCGCCGAAGCGGCACCCACCGACGACAACGGCAGCACCGATCCCGACACCATTGCACCGCCCGAGCCCGAGCCCGCGACCAAGCCGCCACGCCGTCCCGCGCGCAAGCGCACCAGCAAGGCCGCCGCGGCCAGTACGGAAAGCGACGCCACGCTCGCCATCGACGCCCCGGCGCCGATCGCAGCCGGCGCCGACGCAGGCACCGCTGACGGCTCGCCCGCCATCGAGCCATCCGCACCCGCGCCGAAGGCCAAGGCCAGCCGCGCGAAGCCACGCAGCCGCAAGGCCGCCGATGCCGCTCCAGACGCCTCTGCCGCCGAAACCTTGGCGCCGGCGGCTGCCACCGACAGCCCGGTCGCCGAACCCGCCGCCGAACCGGACGCGGCCGGCACCAAGGCAAGGCCGCCAACCGGTGCCGATGCGAGTGCCGCGACGCCAGCCAGCCCCGCACCTGAAACAAACTCGCTGTCAGCACTGGCCGAACCCCCGCCCGTCAACGAGGACGAGCAACGTCGCCTCCAGGCGCTCGACTGGGTCATCGAGACCATCGAGGCGCTGCTCAACGAACGCGGTGCCGACGAGCGGCTCTGGGGTTCGATGGTCAAGCAGACGCTCAAGCGCCGGAAGCCCGGCTTCAACGAGGCGGCCTACGGCTATCGCGCCTTCAACGACCTGCTCGCCGATGCCGAGCGGCGCGGCCTGCTCCAGCTCGAACGCGACAGCAAGTCGGGCGGTGCGCTGATCCGGCTGGTCTGATCGGCACGCGCCCCGTCCCGAAGCCGCCATGGCAACCAGCGGTGGCAACAACGGCGAAAGCGGCGACGGGCAGACGGCAGCCAAAAGCAAAAGGGCCGGCAAGCGCCGGCCCTTTTCGCGTCAGCCGCCTCGCGGCGTCTGCTGCTCCGATCAGACCTTGTGGATCTGCAGATGCACGAGCGTCTGGTTCAGCAGGCCATAGGCGATTTCGCCGAAGGTGAACGGACCGCGGAACTCGCCCGTGTGGTGACCTTCCAGGCCGCCGTACAGGTAGTTGAGGATGCAGTTGAGCGACAGCGCGGGCTCGATCGCGAGCGGCGCGATCGCGTCGGCAAAGGCCTTCGGGTAGTCGGCCACCGGCGTCGCGATCCGGTAGCTCACGCCCGGGAACACCGGCGCGTACAGCTGCACGCGGCCTGCCTCGGCGTCCACCGACGCGACACTCACGTTCACCATCGCACCGCAGTAGTCGGCCACCAGCGGCAGGCGGGTGTCGATCTTGTTCTCGGCAATCCACTTCGCGAAGTTGACCGCCTGACCATCGACGCGGGCCTCGCCCACGCCGAAGCCGGTCGTGCCGAACTCGATCGTCGGGCCATTGCCCTGGCCGAACAGGTTGACGATGCCGATCTCGGCCTGATGGCCGTCGGCGAGCGTCGCATGCAGCGCGACCGCCTTGTCGGCGCTCACCTCGCCGGTGCGGCCGTCATAGACCTTGGCCGTCGCCTTGCCGATGTCTTCCACCGCCACGCCCGCGATCCAGCCGAGCAGCGGACGGTTGAAGATGCCTTCGTAGCCGTAGACGTTCTTGGCGAACGACTCGTGAATGCCCGTCATGGCCGGCACGATCAGGAAGCTGAAGCCGTTCTCGGCCTCGTCGGCGGCGATGCCGGCCAGCGCCTGTTCGTCATACAACCTGGTGCTCAGCGCCGTGACCGTCGCGGGCAGCTGCGACAGGAACACGCGGTCGGTGGCCTTGCAGCCGCCGGCTTCGTCCATGAAGTAGGGGATCGTTCCGCCGATCCAGTTGCCCTTCGGCAGCTGGCTCAGCAGTTCTTCCGGACCGGCCACGACGGCCTTCACACCGGATTCGATCAGGGTCGCGGCTTCGCGCAGGGTGTGCAGCTTGTTCATGGATTTCGCTCCTCAGCCGAAGATGGCCTTGATGTCCTTGTCGGCGATGCGCTCGTTCTCGCTGAAGAACTTGTGCGCCTCGTTGATCAGCTTCTCGACGTTGCCGGGCGAGGGATCGGTCTTGGCCGCCATCGTCAGGCGACTGATGAGGAACTTCGCTGCGAGCAGGGTGAAGGCGGGCTGGGTCTTGCCAGTCACCAGATCCTTCCACTTCGGGTGTTGCTTCGACGGAACCATGTGGCGTCTGTCTCCCACGTTGCGTTGGGCGGATGCGGCTTTCGCGGAATCGAAAGGGCATCCGCCGCCTTCCGGTCGCGTGCGGCTGCCATGTCAGGCGCCACTGCTGTTCGGAATAACGGCGGCGGTGATCGTTTCCTGATCGCACGGAGGCTCAGGGCTTACCCGCATCAAGCAGCAACGCCCGGCCGACAGGATCGGACCGGGCGTTGCGGAACAGAGGGGCGGCACGGGCCGCCGGGAATCACTTCTTCGCGGGCGGCAGCAGCACGCTGTCGATCACCTGGATGACGCCGTTGGAGGCGACGACATCGGGCGTCGTCACCACGGCCACGCCATTGAGGCCAAGGAAGCTGCCAGCCTTCTCGACCGTCAGCTTGTCGCCTGACACGGCGGCCAGTTCACCCGGCTTGATGTCGGCCGAGCCGAGCTTGCCGGCGACGACGTGATAGCTGAGCACGGCCTTGAGCCTGGCGGGATCGGCCTTGAGTTCGGCCAGGGTCTTGGCCGGCACCGCGGCGAAGGCCTCGTCGGTCGGCGCGAAAACCGTGTACGGGCCGTTGCCTGAAAGCGTGTCGCCGAGGCCGGCGCTGGCCACCAGCGAATTGAAGGTCGACAGCTCCGGACGGGCCGAGGCCACCGCCGGAATGTCCTTCGACGCGCCGCCGAAGCTGGCGCAGGCCGACAGCGCAATCGCGATCGAGGAAAGAATCAGGGTGCGTCGTTTCATTTCGGTTTCCGTCGAGAATGGAATTGGAGCCAACCACCCGACGATATCTCCGACCAATGAACGATTCATGACACGCGAATGACGCGCCACAAAACAAAAAGGGCCGGCGATTTGCCAGCCCTTTTAGTGCAATTCCCGAATCGATTCGGGAATACGGTGAATTTCGATCAGCCGAAACGCCCGGTGATGTAATCCTCGGTCTGCTTGCGGCGCGGCTTGATGAAGATCTGGTCGGTATCACCGAATTCGATCAACTCGCCCAGATACATGTAGGCGGTGTAATCGGAGCAGCGCGCGGCCTGCTGCATGTTGTGCGTCACGATCACGACCGTGTAGTCCTCCTTCAGCTCGGCGATCAGCTCTTCCACCTTGGCGGTGGAGATCGGATCGAGTGCCGAGCACGGCTCGTCGAGCAGCAGCACCTCGGGGCGGATCGCGATGCCGCGCGCGATGCACAGGCGCTGCTGCTGGCCGCCCGACAGGCTGGTGCCGCTCTGCTTGAGCTTGTCCTTCACCTCGGTCCAGAGCGCGGCCTTGCTGAGCGCCCATTCGACGCGCTCGTCCATCTCGCCCTTGCTGAGTTTCTCGAACAGACGCACACCGAAGGCGATGTTGTCGTAAATGCTCATCGGAAACGGCGTGGGCTTCTGGAACACCATGCCGATCTTGGCGCGAATGAGCGAAACATCGGTCTTGGTCGTAACCAGATTTTCGCCGTCGATGATGATTTCACCTTCGGCACGCTGTTCCGGATAAAGCGCGAACATCTTGTTGAAGGTGCGCAGCAGCGTCGACTTTCCGCAACCCGACGGGCCGATGAATGCCGTGACCTTCTTTTCGGGAATGCCGAGATTGATGTTCTTCAGCGCGTGGAACTTGCCGTAATAGAAATTGAGGTTGCGCACCTCGATCTTCGACGCGGCTCCCACCGTGCTCTTGGCAGCGGCCTTGCTGTCGAACATGCCGGCGGAAACATTGATCGGGCGGGTGACGTCCATCGGTTTGCTTTCGAACATGATCAGAACTCCTTCTTGCCGAACAGGGTTCGGGCAAGAACGTTGATGCACAGCACGCTGACCGTGATCAGGAACACGCCAGCCCAGGCCAGTGCCTGCCAGTTCTCGAACGGCGACATCGCGAACTTGAAGATCGTGACGGGCAGGTTCGCCATCGGCTGGGACATGTCGAGGCTGAAGAACTGGTTTGACAGTGCCGTGAACAGCAGCGGCGCAGTCTCGCCGGAAATGCGCGCCACCGCGAGCAGCACGCCGGTCACGATGCCGGCGCTCGAAGCCTTGAGCGTGATGCTGTAGATCACGCGCCATTTCGGCATGCCGAGCGCGAACGAGGCTTCGCGCAGCGCGTTGGGCACCAGCAGCAGCATGTTCTCGGTGGTACGGATGACGACCGGGATCACGATCAGCGCCAGGGCGAGCACGCCGGCCAGCCCCGAGTAATGGCCGCTGCGCGCGACCACGACCGCATACACGAACAGGCCGATCACGATGGACGGCGCCGACAGCAGGATGTCGTTGATGAAGCGCGTCGCGCGGCCGAGCAGCGTGTGCTGGCCGTACTCGGCAAGGTAGACGCCCGCGAGCACGCCGATCGGAGTGCCGACGAAGGTTGCTGCCAGCACCATGATGGCCGAGCCGACGATGGCATTGGCCAGCCCGCCCACGTCGGCATTGGGCGCCGGCGTCGACTCGGTGAACAGCGACACGCTCAGGCCCGAGATGCCCAGTTGCAGCGTGGTGAACAGGATCCATACCAGCCACACCAGCCCGAAGGCCATCGCCGACAGCGACAGCGTAAGCGCGATGTTGTTGATGATCTTGCGCTTGCGATGCATCGCGTCGCGCAGGGCGGTATCGACGCGCCCGGGCGCCTGCGGTTGGAAGACGGCGCTCACGAGCGGGCTCCTTCACCGGCGCGCAGCTTGGCAAGCAGCAGCTTCGACGCCGACAGCACGAGAAAGGTGATGAAGAACAGCAGCAGGCCGAGTTCCATCAGCGCGGCGGTGTGCACGCCCGACGACTCGGCAAACTCGTTGGCCAGCGCCGAGGTGATGGAATTGCCCGGCATGTACAGCGACAGGCTGTCGAGCAGGTTGGTGTTGCCGATGACGAAGGTGACGGCCATCGTCTCGCCGAGCGCGCGGCCGAGGCCGAGCATCACGCCGCCGATCACGCCCGTCTTGGTGAAGGGCAGCACCACCTTGAATACCACTTCCCAGGTGGTCGAGCCGACGCCGTAGGCGGCTTCCTTGAGCATCGGCGGCGTCACCTCGAACACGTCGCGCATCACCGCGGCGATGAAGGGAATGATCATGATCGCCAGGATGATCCCGGCGCACAGCAGGCCGATGCCGATCGGCGGGCCTTCGACCAGCGAGCCGATGCCCGGAATCGGACCGAGCACGGTTTGCAGCGGAATCTGGAAGTAGCTCGAGAACACCGGCGCGAACACCAGCAGACCCCACATGCCGTAGACGATCGACGGGATCGCGGCAAGCAGTTCGATCGCGGTTCCGAGCGGCTGGCGCAGCCACACCGGCGACAGTTCGGTGAGGAACAGCGCGATGCCGAAGCTGACCGGCACGGCGATGACGAGCGCGATGATCGACGTCAGCAGCGTGCCGTAGATGGGGATGAGGGCACCGAAGTTCTCCTCGACCGGGTCCCAGGTGGACGTGGTGAGGAACTTGAAGCCGAAGCGCGAGATGGCCGGCCAGGCTTCGACGATGAGCGAGACGATGATGCCGGCGAGCACCAGCAGCACGAGCGAGGCGGCAGCGCGCGTGGCACCGGCGAAGATCATGTCGCCGGCGGCGTTGTAGGCGCGATCCGTGTTGGGCTGGGTGGCCAGGCCGGCGGAGCGGTTGGGTTCGGTCATGGGATGTCCTGGAGGTGCGGCGAGCTTCGGTGTCCGGGGGGAAACCGGTGCGCAACCGGTCGCCGTCATGCAGTGGCGCCGGAGCCCGGAGGCTCCGGCGGTGCGGACATTACTTGAAAGCGACCGCCTTGCCCGAAGCGTCCTTGACCGTCGTGGTCCAGAGGTTCTGGATCAGCTTGACGACTTCCGGCGGCAGCGCGACGTAATCGAGTTCTTCGGCCGCCTTCGCGCCGTTGGCATAGGCCCAGTTGAAGAACTTGAGCGCCTCGGCGGTCTGCTCGGGCTTGTCGCTGTTCTTGTAGACGAGGATGAAGGTGGTCGAGGTGATCGGCCAGGCTTCCTTGCCCGACTGGTTGTTGAGGTTGACCGCGAACTTGGCCTTCTCGTAGTCGGCGCCGGCGGCGGCGGCGGCGAAGGTCTTGTCGTCGGGCTGCACGAAGTTGCCGGCGGCGTTCTGCAAGGCCGCATAAGGCATCTTGGTCTGCTTGGCATACGAGTACTCGACGTAGCCGATCGAACCCGGCAGGCGCGACACGAACGAGGCGACGCCTTCGTTGCCCTTGCCGCCCATGCCGTTGGGCCAGCTCACGGTGTTGCCGGTGCCGACCTTGCCCTTCCAGTCTTCCGACACCTTGCTCAGGTAGTCGGTGAAGCCGTTGGTCGTGCCCGAGCCGTCGGCGCGGTGCACCGTGGCGATGGCCTGCTCGGGCAGCTTGAGGCCTGGGTTGAGCGAGGCGATGGCCGGGTCGTTCCACTTGGTGATCTTGCCCAGGAAGATGTCGGCCAGGACCTTGCCCGTCAGGTGCAGTTCACCCGGCTTCACGCCGGCGATGTTGAACACCGGCACGATGCCGCCGATGGCGGTCGGGAATTGCACGAGACCGGCCTTGTCGAGGTCTTCCGGCTTGACTGGCGCGTCCGACGCGCCGAAATCGACGGTCTTCGCGGTGATGGCCTTGACACCGCCCGACGAACCAATCGACTGGTAATTCACCTTGTTGCCCGTGGCCTTCTGATAGTCGGCCGCCCAGCGCGAGTACAGCGGGGCCGGGAAGGACGCGCCGGCGCCGGTGACTTCGGCGGCATGCGCGGAAACGGCGGCGCTGCCGATGGCGGCGAAGGCGGCGGTCAGGACGAACTTCTTCAGCATGGAAAACCTTTCGGTGGAGGGCTATGAACCTGCGCTGAACGATATGCAGGCTTTGTGACAGTCCAATGACATGACCCGGTCGCGCAGCCCGACGGCCCGCTGGCCGTCGGACGGCGCGCGGGCACTGCGTCAGGTCGCGGGTTGCGGCGTGATCTGCTGGGCCAGCATGCCGAGCAGCACGCCGTGGGTGGAACGGCGCTTCTCGCCCTCGGCGGGCACGAGGCGGGTGTAGTTGCCCTCTCCGTCCATGATCCAGGCTAGCGCGTTGTCTTCCAGCAGCGTCGTCAGACCTTCCTCGATCACGCGTTGCTTGAGCTTCTTGTCGGTGATCGGGAAGGCGACCTCGATGCGGCGGAAAAGGTTGCGGTCCATCCAGTCGGCGCTCGACAGATAGACGCGCTCGGCGCCGTTGTCGAAGAAGTAGAACGCGCGGCTGTGTTCGAGAAAGCGCCCGATGATCGATCGCACCACGATGTTGTCGGACAGCCCCGGCACGCCCGGCCGCAGCGCGCACACGCCACGCACGATGAGGTCGATCTTCACGCCGGCCTGGCTCGCCTCGTACAGCGCCTCGATCACCTTGTCCTCGAGCAGCGCGTTCATGCGCGCGATGATCCGGCCCTTGCCGCCCGCCTTCACATGGGCGATCTCGTTGCGGATCGCGGCAATCACGTTGTCGTGCAGCGTGAACGGCGACTGCCACACCTGCTTGAGCGCCTGGTGCCGCCCGAGGCCTGTGAGCTGCTGGAACAGCTCGTGCACGTCGGTGCAGATCTGGTTGTCGGACGTGAACAGGCCGAAGTCGGTGTAGAGCTTGGCCGTGCGCGGGTGGTAGTTGCCGGTGCCCAGATGGGCATAGCGCACGAGCTTGGTGGCGCCGGTGCGGCCGATCTCTCGGCGCACGATGAACAGCAGCTTGGCGTGCGTCTTGTAGCCGACCACGCCGAACACCACGTGCGCGCCCGCCTCTTCCAGCCGCGCCGCCCAGTTGATGTTGGTCTCCTCGTCGAAGCGCGCGAGCAGCTCCAGCACCACCGTCACTTCCTTGCCCATGCGCGCCGCCTGCACCAGCAGTTCCATCAGCTCGCTCTGGTTGCCGGTGCGGTAGATGGTCTGCTTGATCGCGACGACGTTCGGGTCGTTGACCGCCTGCCGCACGAAGTCGAGCACCGGCGTGAAGCTCTGGTAGGGGTGATGAACCAGCACATCCTGCTTGGCGATGATCTTGAACAGGTCGCGCTGCTTGGCCTCGCCCTTGCGGATAGGCTCGGGCAGGCCCGGCACGAAGGGCCGGTACTTGAGCTCGGGGCGGTCGATCAGATCGGCCACCTGCATCAGCCGCACGAGGTTGACCGGCCCACCCACCGGAAACACGTGCTCGCTGGTCAGGCCGAACTGCTTGCACAGGTATTCGCGCATCGACGTCGAGCAGTTGTCCGACAGCTCCAGCCGCACCGCATCGCCGAACTGGCGCTGCGACAGCTCGCCCTTGAGCGCCTCGCGCAGATTGGTCACTTCCTCGTCGTCAATGAACAGGTCGGAGTTGCGCGTGCACCTGAACTGGTAGATGCCCTTGATCTCCATGCCCGGGAACAGCGAGCCGACGCAACCCTGCATCACCGACGTCAGCAGCATCAGCCCGTGCGGATAGCCGCTGATCTCGCGCGGCACCTGGATGAGCCGCGGCAGCGCACGCGGCGCCTGCACGATCGCTATGCCCGAATTGCGCCCGAACGCGTCCTTGCCCGACAGCTCGATCGCGAAATTGAGCGACTTGTTCAGCACGCGCGGAAACGGCCGCGCCGGATCGATCGCGATGGGCGTGAGGATCGGCAGCACCTCGCGCTCGAAGTACTCGCGCGCAAATTTGGCGTGCGCCTCGTTCCAGGTGGCCGTGACGTGGAAGACGATGCCCTCGCGCTCCAGCGCCGGCACCAGCACCTCGTTGTAGAAGGCGTACTGGCGCGCGACCAGCGCATGCGCCTGCTCCGAGACGATGCGCATCGTCTCGGCCACCGTCTTGCCGTCTTCCAGCACGAAGCTCGGATCGGTGCGCACCTGGGCCTTCAGGCCCGATACGCGGATCTCGAAGAACTCGTCGAGATTGCTGGAAACGATGCAGAGGTACTTGAGCCGCTCGAGCAGCGGGACCGTCGGGTCTTCCGCCATCGCAAGCACGCGCTCGTTGAATTTCAGGATGCCGATTTCGCGGTTGAGCAACTGCGGAACGCCTTCGTTGAGTTGTTGTGGGCTTCTGTCCATGACTCTTCCGTGACTGGCGAGGCGAATGCTTGCCTTGAGCTTACGGAAGGGTTCCAGCTTTTCATGACGATTTGATGAATTGTCGCCGTGGCTGCAAGCCCCGATCGAGCCGGGAAAGCCTGCTGTCATAATTTCCGCGACTGCTGCGGCGCACTATTGCGCGCCTCCTGCAAGGCCCGCTACGCGGCTCTTTTTCATTCCCATTCGCCTCGCGCCAGATGTCGGATCCGTCCCTCATTGCCTCCGTGGACTGCGGCTCCAACAGCTTCCGGCTGCTGGTCGCCCGCGTCGTCGAGACCTCCCACGGCAAGCAGATCTACCCGCTCGACTCGCTCAAGGAGACGGTGCGTCTCGCCGCCGGCCTGTCGAAGGACAAGATCCTCGACGACGCAGCCTTCGAGCGCGGTCTCGCCGCCCTCGCCCGCTTCGGCGAGCGGCTGCGCTCCTTCCATCCCGAGCAGGTGCGCGCGGTCGCCACCAACACGCTGCGCGTCGCCAAGAACGCGCCGCTCTTCTTGCGTCAGGCCGAAGAGCTGATGGGCTTCCCGCTCGAAGTCATTGCGGGCCGCGAGGAAGCGCGTCTGGTGTACGTGGGTGTCGCGCACGCGCTGCCGATGGCCGACGAGAATTCCGCCCCCGGTCGCCGCCTCGTGGTCGACATCGGCGGCGGCTCGACCGAATTCGTGATCGGCCGGGGCTACGAACCCGAGCTGATGGAAAGCCTCTATCTCGGCTGCGTGAGCTGGTCGCGCAACTTCTTCCGCGACGGCGAGATCGATCGCCACAGTCTCAAGGAAGCCGAACTCGCCGCCCAGCGCGAGATCCAGGTCATCTCGCGCACCTATCGCCAGAAGGGCTGGGAACAGGCGGTCGGCTCGGCCGGCACGGCCAATGCGCTGGCCGAACTCATCCAGCTCAACAACCTCGGCAACGGCGCCGCCGCGCCGCAGGGAATGATCACGCGCGAAGGCATGGACGCGCTGCGCGCCGAGCTGCTGCGCGCCGGCAATGTCAATAAGCTCAAGCTCGACGGCCTCAAGCCCGATCGGCTGCCGGTACTGCTGGGCGGCTTCGCGATCATGAACGCGGTGTTCAACGAGCTGGGCATCGAACGCATGCACACCTGCGACAACGCGCTGCGCCTGGGCGTGATGTACGACCTGATCGGTCGCGGCCAGAGCCACGACATGCGTGTCGTGACCGTGGCGCAGTTCCAGGAGCGCTACGGCGTCGATCGGTCGCAGGCCGCGCGCGTGGGCGAGTTGGCGGTGCGGCTGTTCCAGTCGACCGGCGTGGTGACGGGAGACGAGCTGGAGGCGCATCTGCGCTTCCTGCGCTGGGCTGGCGACCTGCACGAGGTCGGGCTGTCGATCTCGCACGCCGGATACCACAAGCATTCGGCCTACATCGTCGGCAATGCCGACATGCCGGGCTTCTCCAAGCGCGAGCAGGCCGAACTGGCAACGCTACTGCTCGGCCACGCCGGCAAGCTGCCGAAGCTGCGCGCGGCGCTCGAAGGCCGCAAGCAATCGCGCGTGGACTGGATCCGCATCGCCTGCCTGCGCATTGCCGTGCTGCTGTTCCGGCGCAGGGTCGAGATCGAGCTGCCGCCGGTCGAACTGGAGGTGGCGGCCAATGGCTTCGTGCTCGGCTTCGACGGCACGTGGCTCGATGGCCATCCGCTTACCGACTACACGCTGGAGCAGGAGATGGCGGAGTGGGAGAAGGTCGGCTTCACGCTCAAGGTGAAACGGCTGGAACCGCAGGCCTGAAACCGCCGCGGTCGCCGTCACCCATGGCGGCGCGCGCTGCGTGCCGCAGGCGCTCGGCTCGGCAGGTGCAAGTCGCCGCCGCCTCGGCCGTTCAGTCCGGCGAAAACATCCCGCGCAGCACCACCGGGGCGTCGCCGCGACTCTGGTGACGCAACTGGAACCACCACACGGCCGACTTGCGCACGCTCACGTGACCGTCGCGGCCGGTGAGCAGCCGCGCGATCACCTGGCCACAGGTCGGCTGGTGGCCGACGATCACGAGCGAGTCGGCATCGTCACGCATCAAATCGAAGTAGCGCGCCGGATCGGCGTCCGGCGCGATCGCCGGCTCGACGCGAAAGCTCGACGAAAAAGCCGTGGCCGTCTCGCGCGTGCGTACCGCCGGGCTGGCGACGACCGCTGGCGCGAGCGCACGTGCCTTGGCGATCGCGCGCACCCAGTCCGCCGATTGCGCCGCCTGGGCATGGCCCCGTGCGTTGAGCTTGCGGCCGAGGTCGCCCTCAGGGTTGTCATCCTCGGCTTCGGCGTGACGCCAGATGAAGAGATGCATGTCGGGATTCCTGCGAGAAAGGTCAGGTCACGTCCGCCGGCGGCACGCACTTGAGCACTTCCTCGAAGGTCGTGAGCCCTTGGGCGATCTTGCGCGCGCCGCCAACCCGCAAGGGGCGCATGCCCTCGCGGATCGCGGCGTGTCGCATGGCCGAGATGTCGGGCGCGGCATGGACGAAGGACTTCAGACGCTCGCTCATCACGAGCAGTTCGTAAATGCCCGAACGCCCCCGGTAACCGGTCATGCGGCACTCAAGGCAGCCGACCGGCCGATAGACCTGCGACGGCGGCGGCGCCTTCCAGGGCGAGATGAAATCGTTCCATTCGGACTCGCCCGGGCGCTCCTCCGCGGTGGCCGGGCGCTTGCACTCCGGGCACAAGGTGCGCACGAGCCGCTGCGCGAGCACGCCGAGCAGCGTCGCGTTCAGCAGATAGGCCGGCACGCCCAGTTCCAGCAGCCGTGACACGGCGCTCGGCGCGTCGTTGGTGTGCAGCGTGCTCAGCACGAGATGGCCGGTGAGCGCGGCCTGGATGGCGGTTTCGGCGGTTTCGAGGTCGCGGATCTCGCCCACCATGATGATGTCCGGGTCCTGGCGCATCAGCGCGCGCACGCCGTCGGCGAAGCTCAGGTCGATGCCGTGCTGGACCTGCATCTGGTTGAAGGCCGGCTCGACCATCTCGATCGGGTCTTCGACCGTGCAGACGTTCACCTCGTCGGTCGCGAGCAGCTTGAGCGTCGAGTAGAGCGTGGTGGTCTTGCCCGAGCCGGTCGGACCGGTCACGAGAATGATGCCGTGCGGCCGCGAGGTCATCTGCGTCCAGCGCGCGGCGTCGTCCTCGCCGAAGCCGAGCGCGGCAAAGTCGCGCACCAGCACGTCGGGATCGAAGATCCGCATCACGAGCTTTTCGCCGAAAGCGGTCGGCAGCGTCGAAAGCCGCAGCTCCACCTCGTTGCCGGCCGGCGTCTTGGTCTTGATCCGGCCGTCGAGCGGGCGGCGCTTTTCCACCACGTCCATGCGGCCGAGCAGCTTGATGCGCGCCACCATCGCCGACATGACCGCCGTCGGCACCTGATAGACCTGATGCAGCACGCCGTCGATGCGGAAGCGGACGACGCCGATCTCGCGCTTGGGTTCGAGATGGATGTCACTCGCGCGCTGCTCGAAGGCGTACTGCCACAGCCAATCGACGATCTGGACGATGTGGGCGTCGTTCTGGTCGATCGCGCGGTTGCCGCTCGCGAGCTGCGCGCCGATCTGGATGAGCTGCTCGAAATTGTTGCTCGACGAGCCGCCGTGGTTGACCCGGCTCGCCCCCTTGACCGAGCGCGCGAGGTTGTAGAACTCGACCGTGTAGCGCTCGATGTCGCGCGGATTGGCGATGACCCGGCGCACGGTCTTGCGCGTCGCCTTCTCGATCGGCGCGACCCAGTCGTCCAGGCCCGGTTCGCAGGTCGCCACGAAGATGTCGTTGCCGCGCACCTCCACCGGCAGCACGCCGTAGCGCGTCGCGTAGGCGCTGCTCATCACTTCGGCGATGCGCGTGAAATCGACCTTGAGCGGGTCGATGTGGAAGTAGCCGAGGCCGGTCTGCCCCGCGAGCCATTCGCAGATGACATCGGCGCTCAGCATCTCGCCCGCCCGTGTGCCCGAGGCCACGCGCAGGCGCGCGTCGGCCACGGTGTCGATCGGATGCAGCGCGCGCGCGCTCGTGACCGGCACGCGCCGGATCGCCTCGATGTCGCCCTCAACGATCCAGCCCTGGGCCAGCAACTGCTCGACCAGCTGGTCGAGCGGCAGCCGCCGGCCGCGCAGCATTGCCTTGAGCGAGATGGGAACGGTGCGGGCACCGGCGGAATCGCCGTTCATGACGGGCGTGATGCGTGCGAGTGACATGCCGGTGATGGTGCCACGCGGGCATTGCCGGCAATCGGCGATCTGGGCGGCAAGTCCGGGGGCATATCGCGACGTCCTTGCGCGCCGCAAAGACGTCGCGCCTCGCATGCCGATCGGCCCGACGCCACCGCGCGCCATCACGGCAGCAGCCATCGGCCGCGGGCCGCAATGAAAAAGCCCCGACCGGAAATACCGGTCGGGGCTTTTCGAATCTGGTTGCGGGGACAGGATTTGAACCTGTGACCTTCGGGTTATGAGCCCGACGAGCTGCCAGACTGCTCCACCCCGCGTCTGGAAGACCGCGATTATAGTACGTGCCATCCCCTCAGGCAAACGAGCCGGCCGCCACGCCCGAAAGACCCGCCCGAATGAACTACTGCTCCCACTGCGGCCATGCCTTGTCGATGCGCATTCCCGACGGGGACAACCGCATTCGTCATTGCTGCGACAACTGCGGAACCATTCACTACGCCAATCCCAAGCTCGTACTCGGCACCCTGCCCTACGAGGGCCAGCGAGTCCTCCTCTGCCGACGAGCCATCGAGCCGCGCCACGGCTTCTGGACCCTGCCCGGCGGTTTCATGGAAAACGGCGAAACCCTTTCCGAAGGCGCGCTGCGCGAAACCGATGAGGAAGCAGGCGCCCGAGTCGAAATCGGCCCGCTGTTTTCGGTGCTCGATGTCGTGCACGTACACCAGGTACACGTCTTCTATCTGGCCAGACTCCTGAGCCTCGACTTCGCGCCCGGCCCCGAAAGCCTTGAGGTGCGCATGTTTGCCGAGAACGAGATTCCCTGGGATGACATCGCCTTCCGCACCACCGCGATGACCTTGCGCGCCTTCTTTGACGATCTGCGCCAAGGCACTTTCATGCTGCACACGGGGCGGGTCCAGCCCGCGCATGCGCCGCATGCGCCCCACGGCCCGCTCTGAGGGCGGACCGAGATGCGTCAACTGCGCATCGGCCGCTCGGCCGTGCCGTGGATCGAATCGGGCGATGTCTTCCCGATGGCATCAAAGGCTCTCGGACCGTTCAGCGAGATGCCCGGGCTGGTCGCCGCCGGCCTCGATCTGGATGCCCGCATGCTGCTGGATGCCTACGGCAAGGGCATCTTCCCGTGGTTTTCGGAGGGCCAGCCGGTGCTGTGGTGGAGCACCGATCCGCGCATGGCGCTGTATGTGGACGAGTTCCGGGTCCATCGCTCCTTCGCCAAGACGCTGCGTGCCTGCGCCCGCGATCCGCGCTGGGAAGTGCGTCTTGACCATGACTTCACCGCCGTGATGCGCGCCTGTGCCGGCAGTCTGCGTCACGGCCAGGATGGCACCTGGATCACCGACGGGATGATCGCCGCCTATGGCGAGCTGCATCGCATGGGCCATGCGCATTCCTTCGAGACCTGGTTCGACGGCGAACTGGCGGGAGGCGGCTACGGCGTGTCGATCGGGCGCATGTTCTTCGGGGAATCCATGTTTGCACGCCGGAGCGACGCCTCGAAAATCGGGCTTGCCGCCCTGGTTTTCTGGCTCCGGACGCAAGATTTCCGGATGCTAGACTGCCAGCAGAACACCCGTCATCTGGCATCGCTCGGGGCCCACGAGATTCCGCGCGAACGCTTCTGTGCCGAGTTGGCGGAGCTGGTCGCGATGCCCGCGCCGGAGCATTGGCCCGAACGTCTCGCGATCCCGCTGGTCTAGTCGCAAACCCGTCGGCGGCAGCGCCGATCCACCAGTCGAACGCGCGAATGAGTCATCTCAAGGAACTGCCCTTTGCCGCGCTCCAGTTCTATGCGACGGCACCCTATCCGTGCAGCTACCTGCCGGGCCGACAGGCACGTTCCCAGGTCGCGACGCCTTCCCACCTGATCCACGCCGAGACCTATTCCGAACTCGTGCGCGTGGGATTCCGGCGTTCCGGGCTGTTCACCTACCGCCCTTACTGCGACGGCTGCCGCGAATGCATCCCGGTGCGCATCCCGGTCGAGCAGTACGCACCCTCCCGGGCTCAGCGCCGTGCGAAGCGCGATCACCAACAGCTCGAAGCGCGCGTCTTGCGATTGGTGTTCGATACCGAGCATTACGACCTGTACGTGCGCTACCAGAACGCACGTCACGCGGGCGGCGGCATGGACAACGATTCGCGCGATCAGTACGCCCAGTTCCTGCTGCAAAGCAAAGTGAATACTCGGCTGGTCGAATTCCGCGAGCCCGCAGGCAGCCCCGAGGCCGGTGCGCTGCGCATGGTGAGCATCATCGACGTGCTGAGCGACGGGCTGTCGTCGGTCTACACCTTCTACGACCCTGATGCGGTGGGCGCCAGCTACGGCACGTACAACATCGTCTGGCAAATCGAACAATGCATGGCGATGCAACTGCCGCATCTCTACCTGGGCTACTGGATCGCCGGCTCACCCAAGATGGCCTACAAGGCGCGTTTTCGGCCGATGGAAAGCTATGTCAATGGCCGCTGGCAGCCGCTCGCGCTGCCTGAAGGACTGGCGGGCTAGCCGTCATGCCTGCGTGACCCGGCGCCGAGGAGATGTCGGGTGACGGCTCCCGGCTCTCGGCTCCCGGTAAGCAGGATGACGGGCGGCCAGCGGTGACAGGCCGGCGCTGGCCTACAATCCGCGCCCCGTTCCGCCATCCGATCGCCGTCATGTCGCTTTATTCCCTGGCTCGCCCGCTGCTTTTCCTGCTCGACCCCGAAAAGGCCCACCACGTCGCCTTCGGCAGTCTCGACACGCTGGAGAAGCTCGGCCTGCCCGGCTGCCTGATGCAGCAGCGCATCGCCGAGGATGCGCGCGAGGTCATGGGCATCCGTTTTCCCAATCCGGTCGGGCTTGCCGCTGGTCTCGACAAGGACGGCGAGCACATCGACGCGCTATCGCGCATGGGCTTCGGCTTCATCGAGGTGGGTACGGTCACGCCCAAGCCCCAGGCCGGCAACGCCCAGCCGCGCCTGTTCCGCCTGCCCGAGGCCAACGCGATCATCAACCGGATGGGCTTCAACAACGGCGGTGTCGATGCCTTCGTGCGCAACGTGCAGCGCTCGCGCTTCTATCAGCAGGGCGGCGTGCTCGGGCTCAACATCGGCAAGAACGCCGGCACGCCGATCGAGAAGGCCGCTGACGACTATCTCCATTGCCTGGAGCGCGTGTATCCGTATGCGAGCTATGTCACGGTCAACATCAGCTCGCCCAACACCAAGAATCTGCGTCAACTCCAGGGCGGTGATGAACTCGATGCCCTGCTCGCCGCGCTGATGGAGCGCCGCGACCGCCTCGCCGACCAGCACGGCAAGCGCATCCCACTCGCGCTCAAGATCGCCCCCGACCTCGACAGCGAGCAGATCGCCCGTATCGCTGACCTGCTCGTGCAGCACCGCGTCGACGGCGTGATTGCCACCAACACCACGCTCGCACGCGACGCCGTCAAGGGCCTGCGCCATGCCGACGAAGCGGGCGGCCTGTCGGGCGCGCCGGTCAAGGCCGGCAGCGACCGCGTGATCGCCGCGCTGCACGCCCGTCTGGGCAACGCGCTACCGATCATCGGCGTGGGCGGCATCTTCGGTGGCCAGGATGCCGCCGACAAGATCGCTGCCGGAGCCAGACTCGTGCAGGTCTATACCGGCCTCATCTATCGCGGCCCCGAACTGGTCGCCGACTGCGCACGCGCGCTGCGCACGCGAGTCTGATGCAAGAGAACGTAACGCCCGGCGCAAGGCCCGGCGTCACGCCCGCAATCTGAGTCGCACCTACTACTCGGCCGTCGCCGGTCCCTCACGGTGCGCACCAGCGGCGATACCTCGTATCGCCGCGGCTCTCGGTCTGGATGGACTGCCGACGGCACTCATCCGTGCAGCGACCCATGACCGAGGATTCCGACAACCGCATCTTCTTCGCCCTCTGGCCCGACCAGACCACGCGCGACGCACTCGTCAAGGTGCAGGAGCGCTGGCTGCGGCTCGGCCGGCTGGCCGCCACCAGTCCGCGCGGCCCGCGCCTGATGCGGCCCGACAGCTTCCATCTCACCCTCGCCTTCGTTGGCCCGGCCGCGCCGGACCATGTCAGGCACTGCTCCGACCTGCTCGCGCGACTGGTGCGCGAGGCCTCGATCGAGGATGAACACGGTCTCGACTGCGTGCTTGACCGGCCGATCAATTTCGGAAACGCGGCCACCATCGCCGCCGCCGACACGCCGCCCGCGTTAATTGGCCTAAGAGAATTCCTTAGCAATAACTTGCACTTACTTTCGATTGAATTCGATAGCAAGCCCTTCCATCCTCACGTCACGCTGGTGCGCAATGCAAGGCGTCCGGCACATCCGGTTCGCAATCAGGCCAGCGATGACAAGGTGGTGTTCAAACCGCGCGCAATCGGCCTTTACGCCGCATCCGGCGAAGGCGGACTGCGCCGTTACGAGGCAATCGCTGAATTTCCATTGAGTTGATTCGACTTTCAGGGCATCCAGGAACTGGGGCAGCTTTTCATATTGCGCATTTCGCAATGCGCCAGCACGATTGGCGCTGAAGGGCCTTTCCGGAACCCGAAAAGTGGACCGGATAACGGCCGAATATCGCCGCTGAGCGGAAGAGATGGGAGCACTAGAATCGGTTACCTAAACTCCTACGTCGCCTAGGTGCGCTTTTGAGGTCAAACCAATGAATATTCCGTCCAGCCCGATTCCGGAGGAAAAAGCTCCGGCCGCAGCACCCAAGGGCAAAGAGCGCAACTCCATCACCTCCGTGCAGGTCATCGAACGGATGATGCGTCTGCTTGACGCACTCGCAGGACAGCCGGATCCGGCCAGCCTGAAGCAGCTTTCCGCCGAAACCGGACTGCATCCCTCGACCGCGCACCGCCTTCTCAACGACATGGTTGCCTGCCGCTTCGTCGACCGCGTCGAGCCCGGCATGTACAAGCTGGGCATGCGCCTGCTGGAGTTGGGCAATCTGGTGAAAGCCCGGTTGTCGGTGCGTGAAGCCGCGCTGCCGCATATGCGGCGCCTGCATTACCGCACCGGCCAGACCGTCAACCTGTCGGTACGCCAGAGCGACGAGATCGTCTATATCGAGCGCGCCTATGCCGAACGCAGCGGCATGCAGGTGGTGCGCGCCATCGGCGGTCGTGCCCCGCTGCACCTCACCTCGGTCGGCAAGCTCTTCCTATCGGTGGATGACCCGAAGAACGTGCGCAATTACGCGATGCGTACCGGCCTGACCGGTACCACCGTCAACAGCATCACCGATCTCACCAAGCTCGAACGCGAACTCGCCCATACCCGCAGCCGCGGCTATTCCCGCGACAACGAGGAACTCGAGCTTGGCGTGCGCTGCATTGCGGCGGGCATTCGAGACGATCAGGGCAAGCTGGTCGCGGGCCTGTCGATTTCGGCCCCGGCCGATCGCCTTCAGGAGGACTGGGTGCAATTGCTGACCAGCACGGCGGAAGAAATCTCCAAGGCACTCGGCTATACACCGAGCCACGACGGATCGCAGCAGGCCGCCTGATTCCGACTTCCCTCGTTCAGGTACGGCAATACGGAGATTTCGACCGGCCTTCATGCTCCGGGGCGACAGCAAAAAAAACGGGAGCGCAATGCCTTGTTGGCACTGCGCTCCCGTTGCATTTACGGCCGCCGCAATGCGGCGTTTGATTGGATGCGTCAGCCCGGACGCGCCACCGTGGCACGCGGCGCCGCCGGTGCGGGTGTCTCGGCCACGGCCGGATGACGCACCAGCCAGTCACGGATGCGGCCCGCGTCACCGAAGCGCGAATACTTGCCTTGGGCATCGAGCAGCACCATCACGACCGGACGAGCGTCAATGGTGGCCTGCATGACGAGGCACTGGCCAGCCTCGGAGATGTAGCCGGTCTTCTGCACACCGATGCTCCAGTCCGGACGATCGACCAGACGGTTGGTGTTGTGGAACTCGATCGTGCGCTTGCCATCAGTGATCGCATGCGTGGGGCTGGTCGTGAAATCGCGGATGAGTGGCACGCGATAGGCAGCCATGACCATGCGCGACAGATCACGCGCACTCGACTGGTTGCTGCTCGACAGACCAGTGGGCTCGACGAAATGCGTGTCATGCATGCCGAGCAGCTGCGCCTTGGCATTCATCGCCGCGACGAAGGCCGGCAGCCCCCCGGGATAGTGGCGACCGAGCGCGGAAGCCGCGCGGTTCTCCGAAGCCATCAGGGCCAGATGCAGCGCGTCCTCGCGCGTCATGCGGGTGCCGGGGCGCAGGCGCGAGCTGGTGTGCTTGTTGGTGTCGATGTCGTCGGTCGTGATCTCGATTTCCTCGTCGAGCGGCAGGCGGGCATCGGTCACGACCAGGGCGGTCATGAGCTTGCTGATCGACGCGATGGGCAGCACGGCGTCGGCGTTCTTCTCGAACAGCGGCGTGCCGGTGGCCTGATCGACGACGAGCGCGACGCTGGACTTGAGATCGAGCGGATTGTCGGCCTGATGCAGGCCAAGCACGCGGCCCTGCGACAGCACTGCGGGCGGTTGATAGGCGGCGCGCTGGATGCGGGCGACCTGGGCGGTATTGCTTCGGGAGCTGCCAGGGATCGCGACACGACGATCCTGCTTGCGGGCCGGGCGGACCGAGGTCCTGACCCTTTCGACGGCGGCTTTCGCCTTGGAAACCTTGCTGGTCGTGGTTCGCGAATCGGCCGTGGCGGCCTGCGCTTCTCCCGACATGTAGCCAAGCACCATGATCAGACAGAGAAGCCAGATCAGCATGGCTAGCGATATGCGCATTTGCATGAATGAATCTCCGAATTCGGTGCCGTGTGAATCCTGAATCACGGGCGGCGGGAGTTTATCACCGAATAAAAAGTGCCATCGCGAGAAGCACTTAGCGCACTAACCTCAAGTTGAATGCCATTTGCCCGGCTATTTCGCACTTGGCCGGGATCCATTTACGGCAGGCAGGCGGCGATGCATGAGGAGAATCGCGCCGAAAGTTGCGCCGACACCCGCATGGGCGAGGCCGATGGCACCTCGCAGGTCTTCGGGCGCGGCGTAGTACAGAACCCAGGCCGAGCCGATGGCAAGCGACCAGCCCGCAAACAGCAGAACCGCGCTCATGCGGCGGCGCCCGCCGCGCCAGCCGCGCGGAACGTGCAGCGGCAGGAAGCTGCCGAGCGCGACCAGGGCGGCAAATCCAGCCAAGCCATGGAGCTTCATGAGCCAGGGTTCTGCGGGATGCGGCAAGCCTTCCTCGGTGCCGCCACCGATGCTGTAGTGCAGCGCGATCCAGCCGAGGCCGCTGGCAAGCAACAACAGCAGTGGCCAATCGAGCAGGCGACGCTGCCAGCGTGGCACGGGATTGGTGCGGACCGGACGCGGAGCGTGACCCGGCAAGTGATGCCCCGCGTGCGACGCGGCGGGATGGCGATGGGGATTGCTGCGATGCATGGCGCGCGACTCTAGCAGCGCGCGCAGTGCCGTTCAGTCGTCGAGTGGCGGGATGAAGACGATGGGATCGGCGGGCGTGACGACGCAGCCGGTCGCGCCGTGCCGCGCGAGCAGGCCTGCCGCCGCCGGGCCGAGCAACGCCAGCGGCTTGGTGAGTGCATCAGCAAGAGCGCAGCGCGGCGCGATCACGGTGACGGGGCCGCGCAGGAAGTCGGAATTGCCCGCCGGACGATGCAGCGCGTCGCCCTTGCCGGCCGAGAAGCCGCTTTCCAGATACTGCGACGTGGCCACCGCGCCCCGCGCGAGCAGGCCGATCGGACGCAGCAACGGGCCGCCCGGGGTCAGCTCGCGCAGCTTGATCTCGTGCTCAAAGGCGCCGAACACACGCAGATCGCCGCCCGCCTCGACCCAGCCGTCGCGCAAGCCGTGCGCGCGCAGCGTGGCGACCGCCACATCCACCGCGAAACCCTTGGCAATGCCGCCCGCGTCGAAGCGCGCGCCCGCCACCGTCAGCACCAGCCGCGCCGGTCCGACGATGCGATAGCCCGCCGCGCCGCCCGCACTGCCAAGCGCGATGTCGAACAGGCCGGCGCTGTCGAGGCGCAGCCGGTCGGCCAGGCGCAGCAGGCGTACCGTCCAGGGATCGCAGTCGATCGGCTCGCCGAGCGGGGCGGCGGCAAGCCGGCGCAGGTCGCTCGCCGGATCGTGGGCGGACATCACGCGCTGCACGCGTGCGATCGCGGCGAAGGCGGCTTCGACGGCGGCAGCCGGCGCGTCGATGGCAACGACCGTTGCGGCCCGCCCGGCGGGTGCATCACCGGCGGCGGCAACCACGGCCGCGACCGGGTCCACGCTGGCCTCCTCCTGCTCCACCCTGGCCGGCACATTGCGAAAAGCCCCTGGCCGTTCCGAAAGGCGGGGAATGGCCCGCCAATCCCCGGGACGGACGACCACGCCGATCTCGACCCGAGTGCCGAGCAGCGGTCGGGCGCGGCGGAAGAGGCCCTGAGCGCCCGCGCCAGGCCCGCCGGACACCACGTCAACGGGTGTTCCGGCGCTGGCCGGTCCTTCGGCCGGTGCCGCCGACGCGTCGTGCCCGGCGCCTGGCGTATCAGCTGACCCAGCCACCTTCGCGCGCGAGCTGCATGAGCGTGACGATGCGGCGCACGCCATCGGTCAGATGGGTGCACGACAGCGTGGCGCCGCTGATGTTGGCGATGTCATCGCCGACCTTGAGCGCGGCGTCGCCGGTCTTGCCCGCGAACTGCCTGCGCCAGGCCGGCAAGCGCACCTCGCCGCCATGGCTCTCGCGGTAGCTGAGGATCTCGATCTGGCGCACCGCGCCGTCGGTGCCGAGCGCGACGGCGTAGGTGATCAGCTCGAACTTGCCGACCACGTTGTCGAACACCAGCCAGCCGAGCGGCGCGCCGCCCTTCTTCGCCTGGAGCACGGTCCAGCGGGCGGTGCGCGCCGGCAGACCGGCTTTCTTCTCGATCTGGGCCATGCGCGCCGGATCGAGTGCCACGGTGTGCTGCTCGAAGCTGTCGGCATCGGGAAAGAGCTGCTTCTGCGCCTGCTCGGGCGTGAGGTAGTCGACGGCGAAGGCGCTGGCGGGCAGCAGGCTGGCCGCGGCGAGGACGGCCGGCGCGAGCGCCGTGCCAGCCGGCAGCGACGCGCCGCCACCGAGCATGGCCGGCAGGCTCGCGGCAGCCGGCAGCACGCCGGCCAGAGTGGCGGGACGGAACTTCATGCGCCCGTCCCTCAGAAGGCCCAGCCGACGCCGAGATCGATGCGGTTGTTGGCCGTGGTCTCCTTGAACCATTGCATGTCGGCCTTGAGCACGACGCTGCGGCTCAGGCCGTAGTTGGCGCCGACGGTAATGACGCGCTCGTTAGGCAGGCGCGCCGGCGTCACGCCGGCGCCGAGCCAGGCGTAGTCCTTGCCGGTGTTGTAGCGCTCGACGCGCACGAAGGGCGACAGGTACTGGCCGCCCGATTCCCACACGCGATTGGCAGCCTGGAGATAGCCGCCGTCGAAGCGCGCCGGGATCAGCGCCACGCCACCCACCAGCGGCGCGTTGAGCGCGGCGGTGTTGCTGATGCGGCCCGCCGCGTACAGCGCCGCGAAATCCCAGGCGCCGGGCTGCCAGCGCGCATGCGTCTCCCACAACGTGACGCGGGCGCGCGGCGTGTCGACCGCCCCCTGGCTCGCGCCGCCGGTGAAGAAGCCGCCGCCCAGGTGCAGACCCGGCACGCCGCGCCAGTTGACCGCGCCGAACACCGACATGTCGCGCGACTTGGCGAGCTGGCCTTCCTGATGGATGGCACCGAGCGGCCCCTCGACCACGCCTTCGTCGGAGGTCGCGTCCCACTTGCCGATGTCGAATCCGGTCGACACGCCGCCCTGGAGCGTGAGGCCGTTGTCGAGCGTGGCCACGGCCTGCGCGCCGGCCTCGCGCCAGGTGGTCGGGATGATCGCGGTCTCGACGAAGTTGCGTTCGACGCCGTAGTAGGTGGTCGGCTCGTGGCGCTCGTTGAGCAGGCCGAGCGGGATCAGGAACAGGCCAGCGCGGCCCGCGACGGTGTCGTTGAACTGGTGCTCGATGTAGGCCTGCTCGACAGCCGCCTCGCCCTGATCGTCGGCCGAGGTGACGGCATGCTCCCATTCGAGTTCGACGACGGCCTTGGTCTTCGGATCGAAGCGGTGCTCGTAGCCGAGCACGACGCGGCGCACATCGGTCTGGCTGCGCGCGCTGTCGTTGCGGTAGCGGTTGTAGTTGATCTCGCCATAGCTCGTGAGACGGCTGCCTTCCTCGGCGACCGCCATCCCGGACGACGCGGCCGGCATCGCGGCGACCTCGGCGCCATTCATGACGGCGGGCGCGCCGTTCATGAGTCCGTTCGAGGCCGGCGCGCTGGCCACCGGCGCCGGGCCATTCACCACGGGCGCCGGACCGTTCACGACGGCCGTGCCCGTGCCGGCGGCGGGTGTCGCGGCCTTGAGCTTCGCCATCTCGGCCTTGACGGCTTCGAGCTCGCCGGCGAGCTGTTCGATGCGGCGCATGAGCGCGGCTTCGTCGGCGCGGGCGGCGACGGGCGCGAGCGTGAAGGCGGCGGCAAGCGCCAGCGCGATCGGCGAGGCGGGGCGGAATCGGGTCTGCATGGCGGTCCTGCGGTTGTCGGGTTTGGAATGGGAGGGAATGGTGCGGCTCATCGGGCGGCGCTCCAGCCGTCGGTCAGCGTGCCGAGGAAGGCGACGACATCCGCGATCTCGGCCTCGGTCAGCGCGGGCGCGTCGCCGGGCTTGCGGTTGTAGGGCGCCTCTGTCGTGTTGACGTTGCGGCGGTACTCGGCCGGCAGGTCGTTGAACTTGACCACCACGCCATCGACGGTCGGGTACCAGGCGGCGGGATCGGTGTCGCGCGTGACGTAGAAGCGGATCGCCTCGGTCAGCGACTTGAAGCGGCCGTTGTGGAAAAGCGCGCCGCGCAGCGCCACGTTGCGCAGCGACGGCACCTTGAATGCGCCGCACAGGTCGGTGCGGTGGGCGAGACTGCCGTCGGGCCGGGCGCACAGGCCGAGGTCGTAGTGGGCAGGGTCGGCGTTGGCGGCGATCTCGTCGTTGCGCGGCACGCCGAGCGCGTCGTAGCTGAAGTCGGTGAACAGCGGCGACGCGCCGTCGGCGCCCTTGGCGCTCGGGTGACAGGCGAAGCAGTTGCCCTTGGCCGGGTTGTTGAACAGCGCCAGGCCGCGCTGCTCGGCGGCGGTCAGCGTGGTCTTGCCGGCGAGGAAGGCGTCGTACTTGCTGGTGAAGGCGCGGAAGTCGCCGTCCTCGCGCTCATAGGCCTGGATCGCGTAGGTGATGCGGTCGTAGGCCAGTTCGGGATTGCTGAAGATCGTCGCGCCGAACACGGCCTTGAAGTCCTCGGCATAGCTGGCCTTCGCCACCGCGGCCACCACGGCCGCCTTCGACGGCATGGCCATCTCGACCGGGTTGAGGAAGGGGCCGGCGGCCTGCTCGGCCAGTGATTGCGCCCGGCCGTCCCAGAAGAAGCCACCCGTCGGCGTGCCGTCGGCCGCGAAGTAGAAGGCGGTGTTGAAGGCAAGGTAGTCGGCCGAGGGCGCGGCGCGGCTGCCCTGGAGCGTGAGATCGGCGCCACCGAGTTGCACCGCGAGCGAATTGGGCGCGGCACGGCCGAAGGCGGCGTCATGGCAGCTCGCGCAGGACTGCCTGCCCGACAGCGACAGCGAGGTGTCGACGAACAGCTTCTCGCCGAGCCGGGCGGTGGCACTCATCGCCGATGCCGTCGTCGCCGCGCTGCTGCCGCCGGCAGTGCCGCCACCGCCGCAAGCGGCGAGCGTGGCCGTCATGGCCAGCGCGGCGCCGATGGCCGCGAGGCGAGATCCGCGCGTGAATGCCGTCGCGCGTCCGTGCTGCCGATGCGCTGCCCTGTTGACCGTCATGCCTGGACTCCTGGCGGCGCATACACCGATCGGATACGCCGCGCAACATTAATGAGAATGGTTCGCGTTACTAATCATGAAGTGCGGAAACCTGCCAGAAGCTTTCGAAAGAAACGCCTTCTTGCGTTGCAGCAACTACTTGCCAAGCCGGCGCGGCTTACCTATATTGAATGCGAATGATTCGCGTTTGCTCGAATCAATATCCCAACCGATTCACGCGGCCGTGCCGCCTGCATCCCGGAGGACCGATTCCATGATCGTCTGCGTCTGCCACAACGTCTCGGAGCGCAAGCTGCGCAAGTGCATCCATGACGGAGCGAGCTGCGTGCGCGACCTGCGCGAGGCCTCGGGACTGGGAGGCACCTGCGGCAAGTGCGTGCCCGAGGCGCGCGCGATGCTGCGCGAAGCCGAGGCGGCCAGCACGGCTGCAACGGGCTTCGGCGGCTTGGGCATGGGACTGGCGGCGGCATGAACCTGGCCCCGGCTTCGAACGCGATGCTGGCTGCGGAGTCCTCCGCCGAGCCGGCGGGCGCGGCCCCGGCTGGCGATGCCGAGCACTCCGCCTCCGGCCTGCGCGTCTGGCCGAGCAACACCCTGCTCGCAGGCCGGCAGGAAGCGCACATCGCCCACAACGGCGAGCTCTACACGTTGCGCCGCACCCGCGCCGGGCGACTCATCCTCACCAAGTAGTGGATGCCACAGGCGTCTTGCCCGACGGCAATCCCCGTCGGACGACGACACCAGACGATGACGGCGGAAACCGATACTCAGCCGGCCTTGGCCACTGGGCGGGCGCGCAGTTCGCGGTCATCCACGCCCCAGACGATGAACAGTGCCGCGAGCGACGGCAGCGCCGACACCAGGAAGCTGATGCGTAGCGCATGGTCGGTCGCGCCGCGCAGGGCCGCCCCCTGTTCGCCCGACACCGGCGCGACCGCGCCGCTCAACACATCGGACAGTTGCAGGCCCGCGTCCACGGCCGGCGACGCCTTGAGCAACGCCAAAAAGATCGCGCCGAGGCAGGCCACGCCGACCGCGCCGCCGAGCAGCCGCGTGAACACCGTGAGCGCCGTCGCGATGCCGACCTGATCGCGTGGCGCCGCGTTCTGCACCGCCACCAGCGAGGTCGGCAACTGCGCGCCGAGCGCTGCGCCCACCACGATCACCACCATCGCCGACGCGAGCGGCACATTGCCCGGCATGAGGGCCAGCAGCACCAGCCCCGCCGGCACCAGCGCCATGCCCAGACGCAGCGCCGGCCGGTAATGGCCGCTGCGCAGCATGTAGCGCCCGGCCGAGAAGGCACCGAGCGGCACGCCGAGGCTGAAGGCCAACATCCACAGCGAGGCGGCGTCGGACTCCAGCCCGGCCACCATCTGCAGCCGCAGCGGCAGCAGCAGGCCAACCGCCATCAGCGCCGCGAAGGCGAAGGACAGCCCGAGATTGCAGCGGGCGATCGTCGGCTCGGCGAGCAGGCCGAGCGGCAAGAGCGGTTGGGCCGTGCGCCGCTCGTGACGCAGGAACACGGCGATCGCCAGCGCGCCGCCGAGCGTGAGCGCGAGCTGGTCGGGCGCCTGCCAGGCGACGCCCTGCCCCAGCCGCGACACCGCCACCAGCAGCGCCGCCGTGCCGCCGCCCATCAGCAGCGCGCCGGTGAAGTCGATGCGCGGCCGCCGTTCCGACGCCGGCAGCAGCGCCAGCGCGCGCCAGATGATCGCCAACGTCAGCAGACCGAGCGGCAGGTTGAGCCAGAAGATCCAGCGCCATGACAGCCAGTGCGCGATGAAGCCGCCCGCAATCGGCCCGACCGCGCCGGCAAAGGCCCACACGCCCGAGATGTAGCCCTGGTAACGCCCGCGCTCGCGCAGCGGAACCATGTCGGCGATGACGGCCTGCGCCGTCGTCACCAGCCCACCGCCGCCGAGGCCCTGGAGCACGCGCGCCAGCACCAACTCGGGCATCGAACGCGCGGCGGCGCAGGCCATCGAGGCGAGCACGAACAGCAGGATCGCGCCAGCCAGCACACGGCGCCGCCCGTACAGGTCGCCGAGACGGCCGTAGATCGGTGTCGAGATGGTCTGCGCGATCAGATAGGCCGAGATGACCCAGGCCATCCATTCGAAGCCGCGCAGTTGCAGCGAGATGCTCGGCAGCGCGATGCCGACGATGTTCTGCTCCAGCGCGCCGAGCAGGATCGACAACATCAGCCCCGCCATCACGAGCGGTGGAAGCGGAGCGGGATCGGGGCGGATGGAACTTGCGGCGGAAGCTTGGGGCACGGCGGGTCCGGGTCGGGCGAGGGCCGCCGAGGATACGGGTTGCGCCGCGCCGGGCGGGAGCCGTGTTTCAGCCGTGGAAGCGCACCGGCCGCGCGGTGTCGGAAGGGGAAGCGGCGCTCTTCGCGGGTGCCGGACCACAGCTCGAACAGCTGCCGCAACCCGATCCGCAACCGCCCGCCGCACTGGCCGGAGCGAGCCAGCGCGCGAGCCGCGCCTGACCGCCACGCGCCGCCATGGTCGCCAGTCCCTGTCTCAGCCGCGAACGAAGCCTGGGCATCAACTTGCCGAACACGACCCAGCCGGCCGCGAGCAGCACGCCACCCAGCACCAGCTTCTCGAACACTTCATAGAGCGTCATGCGCGATCTCCGGGATCAGGCAAAGGCGGAGGCCAGCCGGTAGGTGACGAACGACGCCAGCCAGGCCAGACCGAACAGGTAGGCGGCGGTGATCGCCACCCAGCGCCAGGAATTGGTCTCGCGGCGGATCACGGCCAGCGTGCTCAGACATTGCGGCGCGAACACGTACCAGACCAGCATCGCCAGTGCGGTCGCGAGCGACCAGTTGGCCGCGAGGATGGGCGCGAGCTGCTGGGCCTGGTCATCGGCCGTGGCCGACAGCGCGTACACCGTCGCCAGCGCGCCTACGGCCACCTCGCGCGCCGCCATGCCCGGCACCAGCGCGATGCAGATCTGCCAGTTGAAGCCGATGGGCGCGAACAGCGGCTCCATCGCGCGGCCGAGCCTGCCGGCGTAGCTCGCGTCGATCGCCGCGCCCTCGAAGCCCTCCGGCGGCGCCGGAAAGCTCGACAGGAACCACAGCAGCACCGTCAGCGCGAGGATCACGCCGCCGACGCGGCGCAGGAAGATGCTCGCGCGCTCGCTCAGACCGATGGCCAGATCGCGCAGGCGCGGCAGGCGGTAGGACGGCAGTTCGAGCAGCAGCGCATGCTCGGCCGGGTCTTCGCTGAACTTGCCGCGCAGCCGGCGCGTGACCCAGGCCACCGCCAGCGCGCTCACGATGCCGAAGGCGTAGAGCCCGAACAGCACGATGCCTTGCAGGTTGAAGACGCCACCGACCGCGCGGTCGGGAATGAAGGCGCCGATCAGCAGCGCATACACCGGCAGCCGCGCCGAGCAGGTCATGAGCGGCGCGACGAGGATGGTCGCCAGCCGGTCGCGCGGGTCCTGGATGGAGCGCGTGGCCATGATGCCGGGCACGGCGCACGCAAAGCTCGACAGCAGCGGAATGAAGGAACGGCCGGTCAGGCCCGCCGACAGCATCACGCGGTCGAGCAGGAAGGCCGCGCGCGGCAGATAGCCGCTTTCTTCCAGCGCGAGGATGAACAGGAACAGGAACAGGATCTGCGGCAGGAACACGAGCACGCTGCCCGCGCCGGCGATCACGCCATCGACGAGCAGGCTGCGCAGCGCGCCTTCGGGCATCGCGTCGCCCACCACGCCGCCGAGCCACTGGATGCCGGCGTCGATGCCGTCCTGGAACGGTGCCGCCCACGAGAACACGGCCTGGAACATCAGGAACAGGACGGCCGCGAGGATGACCGGCCCCCAGACCGGATGCAGCGCCCAGCGGTCGATGAGATCGTCGGTCTCGGCGGTTCGGCGCGGGATCACGACCGTCTCGGCCAGGATGCGCATGACCTCGGCATGGGTGGCGTCGGCATCGGGGCCGGGGGCGGGCACCGGCGGCATGACCGAGTCGAGCTGTTCGAGCAGGGCGCGCGCGCCGTCGTGGCGCACGGCCACGGTTTCGATCACGGGCAGGCCGAGTTCGCGCTCCAGTCCGGCGCGATCGACCTTGATGCCGCGTCTGGCGGCGGCGTCCATCATGTTGAGCGCCACGACCATCGGCAGGCCGAGCGACTTGAGTTCGAGCACGAAGCGCAGGTGCAGCCGCAGGTTGGTCGCGTCCACCACGCTGATGATCATGTCGGGGCGGGTCTCGCCGGGCAGCTTGCCGAGGCAGAAGTCGCGCGTGACCTCCTCGTCGGGACTGGCGGCCGCGAGGCTGTAGGCGCCCGGCAGGTCGAGCACCGCGATCTCGCGCCCCGACGGCGACGTGAGCCGGCCTTCCTTGCGCTCGACCGTGGCGCCGGCGTAGTTGGCAACCTTCTGCCGGCTGCCGGTGAGCTGGTTGAACAGGGCGGTCTTGCCGCAGTTGGGATTGCCGATCAGGGCAACCCGGTTCGGTGGCGCCGAGCCGCCCAGCAGCACCGCCGGATTCACGCTTGCATTCATCACGCGCTCCGGATCAGGCGGCCAGCCGGGCGTCGATGGCCTGCACGCTCACGCGATCGGCCTCCGACTTGCGCAGCGCGAAACGCGTGAAACCGACCTGCACGACGATCGGATCGGCGCCGATCGGGCTCACCGCGATCACGCGCACCACCTCGCCGCAGACGAAACCGAGATCGCGCAGGCGACGGGCGACGACATCATCGGGATGGGCATCATGGACGGCACTGACGATGGCATCGGTGTTCAGGCGGAGCTGGCTGAGCGCGGGCATGGCTGGGCTTGCTGTTCGGGTTGCGGGAGGATGCTCAGGCATGGATTGCGATCCGCCGGTCCGACGACCCGAAGCTGCTGCGGGCCATCGCGGGTAGACCTTCGACTTCAACCTGTGGCACTTAACGATAATGATTCTCAATCGTTCGCGCAAACGCAGCATGACCCTGTTGCTGACAGGTGTTGCCGCCCTGCTGACTGCCGGCTGCACCACGACAACGACGATCTCCGACGCGCCGCCGATCACGACGCCATTCGGCGTGCCAGTGCGCACCCGCGTCGCGCCCGACGCGCGCAAGCCCGATCCTCAGCCAACGCCCGCCGTACCCGCACCGGCGCTGCTGCCACCAGGCAACGAATGGGCGACCCAAGCACTGGCGGGCGTGATCGCCGGCCAGCCGCTGCTGCTGCTCGGCGAGGTACATGACAACGCGGCCCAGCATCAGCTGCGCATCGAGGCGCTGCGGCGCGCGATCGTCGCCGGCGCCCGGCCGGCGCTCCTGATGGAGCAGTTCGACCGCGAGCGTCAGCCCGACCTCGACCGCGCCCTTGCCGCCGCCCGCCGCGACCGCGCCATCGCCACGCCGGCCGGCCTCGACCGCTTGGCCGACGCGGTGATCGACGCCGGCGCGCCGGGCCGAAAGGGCTGGGACTGGAGCGCCTACCGCGGCTTCGTGGTGCTTGCGCTCGGCTACGACCTGCCGATCATCGCGGTCAACCTGTCGCGCGCCGACGCGTCGAAGATCGTCGGCGGCGGATTGGAGTCCGTCTTCAGTCCCGCCGAGCGGCAGTCGCTCGGGCTCGACCGACCGCCGCCAGAGTCCCTGCTCGCGGCCCAGGCCGAGGCGATCGTGGCCAGCCATTGCAACCAGATCGACACGGCGACGGCGCGACGCATGGCGCTGGCCCAGATCGCACGCGACGCGGTGATGGCGGCCTTCCTGCGCGCCCACGCCCAGCAGGCCGAGGTACTGATTGCAGGCAACGGCCATGTGAGACGTGATCTGGGCGTACCTCAATGGCTTGGCGCCACCGCGGCGATCAGCGTCGGCCTCGAAGAAGACACCGGCCTGCAACCGGGAATGGCGCTCGCACTCGCGGCCGACCGCACTGGCGGCAAGCCGGCCACGCGCTACGACCTCGTCATCGCGACGCCGGCCGCCCAGCGCGCCGATCCCTGCGAGGCATTCAAGGCGCGCTGAACGGCTCGGCACGACCGGGGCGCTCCCGTCACGCGACGCGCGCACAAGAAAGACAAAACGGGACCGGCCCTCTCGGACCGGTCCCGTCACAAGCTGCCGTCGGCGCGAGGCCGATCAGCTTTCGTCGCGCATGAACGACTGCTGGTAGTTCTGGATGCCGACCTTGTCGATCAGGTCGAGCTGGGTTTCGAGCCAGTCGATGTGTTCTTCGGTGTCATCGAGGATCTCGACCAGGATCTCGCGCGAGACGAAATCGCTCTTCTGCTCGCAGCATTCGATACCCGACTTGATCGTCTGCTGGGCGGCACGCTCGGCGGCCAGATCGCTCTTGAGGATTTCCTCGGTCGATTCACCGATGTTGATCTTGCCGAGGTCTTGCAGGTTAGGCAGGCCATCGAGCATGAGGATGCGCTTGATGAGCGAATCGGCATGCTTCATTTCGCCGATCGACTCCTCGTATTCCTTCTTCTGCAGGCCGTCGAGGCCCCAGTGCCCGTAGATGCGGGCGTGCAGGAAATACTGGTTGATGGCAGTCAGCTCGTTCTTGAGCTGGGCGTTAAGCCACTGGATGACGTCCTTGTCGCCTTGCATGCGGGCTCCTTTTCTGCGGGTCGTGAGTGGGACGGCGAGTCTAACCCTGGCACCGACAGAGGAATGCAAGCTCGGGAGCAGAAGCCGCCCGGAAAAACCCGTGCCGTCTCAGTCGACCTTGGCAAGGTTGTCCGACACCGTCGTGATCATGCGCTCGAGATCGGTCTCGCTCGCGATCAGCGCCGGCGAGAAGGCGATCGTGTCGCCCGTCGTGCGCACCAGGACGCCCTGTTCGAAGCAGCGCAGGAAGACGTCGAAGGCGCGCGCGCCCGGCTGGCCGGCACGCGGCTCCAGTTCCACCGCCGCCACGAAACCGAGATTGCGCACGTCGATCACATGCGGCCGGCCCTTCAATCCGTGGGCCAGTCGGGCAAGCACCGGCTCCAGCGACGCGGCGCGCTCGAACAATGCCTCGTCGCGGTAGACATCCAGCGTCGCCAGTGCCGCCGCGCAGGCCAATGGATGCGCCGAATAGGTGTAGCCGTGGAACAGCTCGATTGCCCCCGGCGGGCCGACCATGAAGTCCTGATGGATCTGCTTCGATACCAGCACGCCGCCCATCGGCACCGTGCCCGAGGTGACGCCCTTGGCGAAGGTGATCATGTCGGGCACCACACCGAAGCGGTTCGCGCCGAAGGCCGCGCCAAGCCGGCCGAAACCGCAGATCACCTCGTCGAAGATCAGCAGGATGCCGTGCTTACGCGTGATGTCGCGCAGCCGCTGCAGGTAGCCGATCGGGGGGATCAGCACGCCGGTCGAACCGGCCACCGGCTCGACGATCACGGCCGCGATCGTGCTCGCGTCATGCAGCGTGACGATGCGCTCCAGCTCGTCCGCGAGGTGCGCGCCCCATTCCGGCTGGCCGACGCTGTAGGCGTTGTGTTCGAGGTCGTGGGTGTGGGGAAGATGGTCCACGCCCGCGAGCAGTGTTCCGAACATCTTGCGGTTGCTGACGATGCCGCCGACCGAGATGCCACCAAAGCCCACGCCGTGATAGCCGCGCTCGCGTCCGATCAGCCGCGTGCGGCTGCCCTCGCCGCGAACCCGCTGCCAGGCCAGCGCGATCTTCAGCGCCGTGTCGACCGCCTCGCTGCCCGAATTGCAGAAGAACACGTGGTCGAGCGATGGATCGGCCGGCGTTGCCGGCCTGGGCGCGATTCCGACCAGCCGATTCGCCAGCTCGAAGGCCAGCGGATGCGCCATCTGGAACGGTGGCGCGAAGTCGAGCGTCGCCGCCTGACGCTGGATTGCCTCGACGATCGGCTTGCGGTTGTGGCCGGCGTTGCAGCACCACAGGCCGCTGATGCCGTCGAGGATCTGGCGCCCGTCATCGGTCCAGAAATGCATGCCCTCGGCCCTCGTGAGCATGCGCGGCGCCTGCTTGAACTGGCGGTTGGCCGTGAACGGCATCCAGAACGCATCGAGCTGTTCGGGGCGCAGGTGGACTTGATCGGACAGCTGAGTCATGAGCGAGGGAAGCGGACAGTTTTCGACCTTCCGACTGTACTCATCGAATGGCACCTTTCCAGCGCCAGTTCTCCGTGTATCGACAGGGCCATCTTGCGGCACGGGCGCCACCGGCCTAGGGTTGTTGCGGATGCCCGGTTAACATCCGCTCACCTTTTCGCGCCCCAGGCTCCATGCGTCTCAAGATCAAGGTCATCCTTTTCGCGGTGGTCCCGCTCGCGCTCAGCCTCGCGGTGATCGCCACTGCCGTGTTCCGCCAGCAGAGCCTGCTCGCCGAGCGCGAGCGTGCCCTGGTCGAGGCCTCGATCCTCGATGCCAAGCACGCGGAACTGCGCCATTACGTCGAACTCGCGCTCAGTACCGTCGCACCCTGGTACCGCGAGGGGCACGACGACGACACCGGGCGGCGCGCGGCGCTGGCACGGCTGTCGCGGCTCGATTACGGGCAGGACGGCTACTTCTTCGTCTATGACCTCGACGGTCGCAACCTCATGCATCCGCGCCAGCCCGAGCTGACCGGCCACAGCCAGTGGGAGCTGCGCGATCCGCGCGGCGAGCCGACCGTGCAGCGCCTGATCGAGACCGCGCGCAACGGTGGCGGCTATGTCGAATACCTGTGGGAGCGCCCATCGACCGGCGTGGTCGAGCGCAAGCTCGGCTATGTGGTGTCGCTGCCGCGCTGGAACTGGATGATCGGTACCGGCATCTATCTCGACGACGTGACCACCACGCTCGCCGACCTCGATCGCCAGAGCGCGGCCAACATCCGCGACACGATGGCCTGGATCGCGGCCTGCGCCGTGGTGGGCGTGCTGGCGATCGGCGGCTGTGGCCTCGCGCTCAACCTGAGCGAGCAGCGCATCGCCAACCAGAAGCTGCGTCGCCTCGCGCTCCAGGCCCTGCAATCGCAGGAAGAGGAACGCGCCCGCCTCGCGCGTGAACTGCATGACGGCAGCAGCCGCGAGTTCGAATCGATCCGCGCCGCCATCGAACGGGCCGCCGGCGATGACGACTTCGCCGCCGCGCGCCGTCAGATCGACGCCGCTCTCACCCGCTTCCGTGGTGCGGAAGACAAGCTGCGCGAGATCTCGCACCGCCTGCGCCCGCTGATGCTCGACGAACTCGGACTGCCGGCCTCGCTCATGCGCATCGCCGCCGACTTCAGCAGCGACACCGGCATCCACACGGAGGTGCAGCTTCCCGAACACGCGCGCGACCTGCCCGAACATGTGGTGACGGTGCTGTTCCGCGTTGCTCAAGAGGCACTCACCAACATCGCGCGGCATTCGCAGGCCACCCGCGCGTGGATCACCCTGGCTCAGAACGAAGGCGACATCACGCTCAGCATGCGCGACAACGGCGTTGGCTTCCGGCCCGCCACCGAGCGTAAGGCCGGCGAGCCAGGCATAGGCCTGCGAACCATGCGGGAACGGCTCGATTCGATCGGTGGAACCATGTCGCTGCACAGCAGTGCCACGGGCACCCAGATCGAGGCTCGCGTGCCTCGCGCCGCAGCGCTGCCGCGGCAACACGACCCCGACAGCAACCCTGGCTGGATGACCCCTGGCTGCTTGCCTCGAGTGGCCGGCGATCCCGGCCGGGACTCGGCTTCCCAGGCACGTGCCCTTGCGCCCGACTTCGGGTTGCCTAGGGAAGTAATCGCCGATGCAAGCCCGTCTTGCGAAAGCAGCTGCGACACAAGTAACAAGATCCAAACCTGAATGCATTTTCCGACGCCATGCTGCGATGCAAGGCAAAAACGCCATCCAGACAGCTTTGCGGTCATCTTGCAGACATGCATCCAGCGGTGGGCAAATCAATGCATCTAGAAAGCGACTAGATATCCGGCTCTACAATTTATTCATATAAATCAATAAGTTGCATAGAGTCTGAATTACATATCGCCCATAAATGCTGCGGCGCACAAACAAGGTCTTGCGCAAGTCCGCCGAATGGACAAAAATCCTTTTACCGCAATGCACAAACCTTGACTCGCAGACGTCACTGTCATGCGGTCAGGGCCGGTAAATCCGACCGGTCAGCGGCTTTTGCGACACCCTCGCCCACCGAATTCGTTTCATCGACTCGTCGACCTGGAGTTCAACATGTCCGTCCTGACCCCCGATCAACTCGCCACCGCCTACAAGGCCAACCTCGATTCGATCTTCGCCCTGTCGGCCAAGACCTTCGAAGGCGTCGAGAAGCTGTTCGACCTGAACATCAACGTCGCGAAGGCCACGCTGGCCGAATCGGCCGAGAAGACCAAGGAAGCGCTCGAACTGCGTGATCCCCAGGAATTTCTGCAGTTCCAGGTGTCGCTGGCCCAACCGACCGCCGAAAAGGTGCTGGCCTACGGTCGTCACCTGAGCGACATCGCTGCCGAGACCCGCGCCGAGTTCGTCAAGTTCGCCGAAAGCCAATTGGCCGATTCGAACAAGAAGTTCGCCACCCTGCTCGACACCGCCGCCAAGAACGCGCCCACCGGCTCGGAATCGGCCATCGCGCTCGTCAAGTCGGCCGTTGCCGCTGCCAACAGCGCCTACGAGTCGGTCAGCAAGGCCACCAAGCAAGTGTCCGATCTGGCTGAAGCCAACCTCGCCGCCGCCACGACCGCCACGGTCAAGGCTGCGACGCAAGCCGCCTCGGTCGCCAAGAAGAAGACCGCTGCCTGAGATCACATCGCGCGAACCGGCAGTGCACTGCTCCGGCGTCGGCCGGAATGGTCAACAAAAAAGCCCCGTCCTGAAACGGGGCTTTTTTGTTGGTGTCTGGACTACGAAGGCAGATCACTCGTCCGCGCGATCAGCGCCTTACCTCCGCCTTACCTCAATGAGTTGGCAATCTTCTTGCTATAGATCAAGTGCAGGTTGTCTCCTTGGCACCGAATTCTGTCCTTGTGCAGGTGCCTTACAGCCCGACCACGGCGGTCGGGCTTTTTTTTGCCTGTCGCGAGCGGATTCTGTGGCTTCAACACAGCAGAAATGACGTCTCACGCACCGCGCATGCCTCAATCGCGCGTGCCGATCCTTCCTCCCAGCGCTTTCAGGCCCCGAATCAGTGCATCAAAGGCTGCATCCAAGCGCACCTCCGGTCCCTTAACACCGACCTCGATATGCCGGCCCAGGGTTTCAGTGCCCACCGACGGCAGGCTGAAGATCTTGACGTCCACGTGCTCCGCCTCGATGCGCTCGAGCAGCCCGGTGATCTGGGCCTCGAAGAGATCGAAGAGGATGGCCGAACGCTCGCCGCGCGCACCATGCTGGAACAGATGCGCATATTTGGTGTCGAGTACCCACTGGATCATCGGCCAGGCCATCACCGGGAAGCCGGGCACGAAGTAGTGCTGGCCGATCGAAAAGCCCGGAATGCGGTTGTAGGGGTTGGGCACGAGATCGCAGCCATGCGGCAGGTCGGCCATCGTCAGGCGATGCGCGTTCTCGGGCGACGCGGGGTCGACCGGCCCGGTGTCTCCACGCTCACGAGCAATTTCCGCCGCTCGCTCCAGGATCAGCCGCGCCGCCTCGGGGTGACGATGCAGCGCAACTTCGGCCGCGATCGCCGCCGCCTGGCGCGTGTGGTCGTCGGGCGTACCGCCGATGCCACCGGTGCAGAACACGATGTCGTTGCCGTTGAAGCTGCGGCGCAGGAAGTCGGCGATCTGCCTGCGATCGTCGGGCAGGTAGTGCGCCCAGGACAGCGCGAGGCCACGCTCGCCAAGCAGCTGGATGACCTTGGACAGGTGCTTGTCCTCGCGCTTACCCGACAGGATTTCGTCGCCGATGATGATCAGACCGAACATGACTGGCTCTGGTTGAGGTTGGAAGACTGACGCCGCGCCTCGTCAAGCGCCGCGAGCGCGTAATGCGCGAAGGCCAATGAGGCGAAGACGAACACCACAGCGTAAAGCCACAGCGCGACCAGGGCGAGCAGCGGCTTGAGCACGAACACCACCGCGCCACCGAGCCAGATCGCCCCCGGCACCGCGCCGAGCAGCGCACTGCCGATGCCCAGGATCCACAACGGCACGCGATGACCGCGCAGGAAGGCGTGCAGCTCGTCATCGGCCGCGTGGCGTTGGAGCACGTCGTAGCCGAAGGTGCGATAGGCCAGCCAGCCCCAGAGCAGCAGCGGCAGCACGAAGCCGAGCCCGGGGACCAGCCAGAGCGGCAGCGTCAGCAGCCACAGCAGCGCGAACAGGCCGCTCGCAACCAATGAATTCCACAGGCTGGCGAGCCACGAGTCGCGGCCCTGCACCGTGACGGTCGCATAGCGCTGACGTTCGAGATGGCGCACCGCAAGCGGCGTGGCGGTCAGCGCCGTCATGACGATGGAGGTGAGTCCCACCAGCGGCAGCGCGAGCGCCGCGACGAGAATGGGCGCCGCAAAGTTGTGGAAACCCGCGCTCAGCTCGCCGAAGCCGGCATCGGCCAGCTGACCGATCGCCCAGGCGCCGATGCTCGACTGCGCGATCCAGGCTTGCAGCCCGTTCACCGCCGTCTCCCAGCCCCACCAGGCGAGTCCGGCCCACAGCAGTGTCGTGAGCACGAGCGGCAGCAACGTGAGCAACAGCATGCGCGGGCTGGCGAGCGAGACGGTCGCGCGGGCGAGCGCGGTGAACAGGCGCAGCGTGGTGCGGGTCATGGATGGGCCTCCTTCGGGCGCGGATGTCAGGCCCGGCCGAGGATGCGCGCGATCGCGAGCCATTGCTGGGCCAGGAAGCCCCGGCCGTAATCGCGCCCGGCCGGAAAACGCCGGCTGTGGCCCGGCTGCTGGTCATCGATGCCGCAGGCGCCGTCGAAGCGACGGAAATCGGCCGTGCCGAAGAGCATGTCCCAGACCGGAAACAGCACCGCGTAATTCACGCCGTAGTAGCGCTTGCCGCCGTCGGACAGCTCGGCCGGCGGATGGCCGACCTCGACCGCATGGTGGCGGCGATGGAACTGCGGGCTCACCACGACGCGCCCCAACCCGCCGAAGTCCCAGCGCACGTTCGCATGCTGGACGCTCTGGATCGCGCGCGTCGCCACCACGAGCCACACGAACTGTCCCGGTGGCACGCCGATCGCGATCGCCAGCAGCGCGAACACCGCGTCGCGCAGCAGGTCGTCGAGCAGATGGTTGCGGTTGTCCGACCACAGCGTCATGTCGCGCTGGCTGTGATGCACCGCATGCAGCTGCCACCACCAGTTGAAGCGGTGCTGTCCACGATGGAACCAGTAGTCCACGAAGTCGAAAAAAACGAGGTAGAGCGTGAACGACACCCAGGGCCGATCGGTCACGCCCGGCCAGAGCGCGTCGAGATCGAAGCCGTTGTAGCCGATCAGGCGCAGGCTGCCCTCGATGTCGTCGGCCACCGTCTGCACCAGCGCGAAGGCCACCAGTGCGAAACCGCCGAGCCGGTGCAGCAGCGTGTAGAACACGTCGGTCAGCACCGCACGCCGATCGGCGATGGTCTGGGCCGGCGCGAACCGTTCGCAGGCGCCGAGCACCACCCACAGCAGCGTCACCTCGATGACGCCGATGAGGAACCACTCGACCGCGTCAAAAGCCTGCTCGGTATAGGCCGCAAGCCCGAGCGCATAGACGATGTGGATGGCGACATGCTCGAACAGCCAGTCCTGCGCGGCGGAGAACAGGTTGGCGATGGCGTCGGCGAAGGTGCTGAACATGATGCTTGGGTGATGCGGAGGAAGCAGGCGCGCCTGCATCAGCGCTTGCCGAAGGCGGCGCGGTACTGCGGATGCTCGCGCAGCGTCGGGAAGCAGTGGCCGCGCGCGGCCAGTCCGTCGAGCAGTGGATCGAGCATCGGCGCGAAGGGATCATGCCGCGACCAGATGCCGAGATGGGCCATGACAATGTCGCCGGTACGGATGCGGGCGAGCGCGCGTTCGAGCAGCGCAGCGTTGGACCAGCGCTCGGACGGAAGTTCGTCGCCGAGGAAGCCGGCGTCGGCCCAGCCCACATGCGGCGCATAGCCGCAGGACTCGGCGGCGGCGAGCGTCGCGGCATTGGTGCGGCCGCCGGGCGCGCGCCACAGCGGGGCGAGCGTCGCGCCGGTCAGCGCGTGGAACCGCGTGGCGACGCGCCCCAGCTCGGCGCAGTAGTCGGCCGGCGTCCAGTCGAGCCTGCGACCGGCGTTCGCGCCGAACTGCGGCTGCACCTCGATGCGCGGCGTGCCCTTGACGAGATAGACGTGATCGAAGGTGTGGGTGCCGAAGGCATGGCCCTCGGCCACGCGGGCGCGCCAGAACGGCGCCCATTCGTCGCCGAGCGACCAGCCGTCGGTGGTGGTGCGCTCGTTGGCGAGAAAGAAGGTGGCCTTGGCGTGATGCTTGCGCAGCGTCGCCGCAATCTGCTCGGCCACCGACATGTTGCCGGTGTCGAAGGTGAGATAGACCGGCTTGTCGCAGGCCGGCTCGGCGGTGGCCGATGGGTCGGCCGCGCCTGCCGTCGATGTCGGCCCGAGGCCGACCGCGAGCATTCCGAGCGCCACGAGCACTGCCCGCGCCGAAGTGCCGCCCGCTCGGCGCCACGCCGGAGCTGACACTGCCGCGCACGGCGGAGCCGACTCTGCAAGCGTTTGCAAGCCGGCCAGGTCGCACCCGGCCCTCACAGCAGCGGCGCCCGATCGACGAAGAAGATGCCATGCGGCGAGCGCCCGACCGGGATCTTGCGCACCACTTGGCGCGTCGCCAGATCGACCACCGTCACCTGCTTGATGAAGCGCGAGGTGGTCCAGAGCTGCTTGCCGTCGGCGGTGATTTCCATGTCGTCGGGGCCGCCGGGCACGGGGATGGTGGCGACGTTTTCGAGCGTCTGCATGTCGATCATGTTGATCGTGTTGGCGACGCGGTTGCCGACGAACACATGGCGCTTGTCGCCGAGGGCGCGGAAGTTGTGGCAGCCCATGCCGGTCTTGATGCGCTTGACCGTCTGGCGCGTCGCCACGTCGATCACCTCGACGTAATCGGCGCCCATGATGCCCACCAGCAGATACTTCTGGTCGGGGGTGAGGAAGATGCCGGCCGGCGCCTCGCCCACCGGCACCTGCCACATCACCTCCATCTTGCGCAGGTCGAGGGCGGCCACCTGGTTGCTGCCCTGGAGCGTGATGTAGACGACGCCGGAGTCATGCGTGAAGGCCATGTGGCTCGGCATCGACTTGAGCGGAAAGCGCTTCACGAGCTTGAAGCTGGCGCCGTCGTAGTCGTACACGTCCACGCGGTCGAGCCGCAGCGAGTTCACGACGAAGCGCTTGTTGTCGTAGGCGAAGCCGATCTGGTAGGGGTCGTCGATGCCCGCGACCTTGCGCTGGAAGGCGCCCGTCTTGGGATCGAGGAAGGTGAGGTCGTTGCCCAGCGCGTTGGCCACGATCAGGCTCTTGCCGTCGGGCGTCGGATACAGGTGATGGGGCTCCTTGCCCACATCGAGGCGGCCGGTCTCGCGGCCTTCCTTCATGTCGAGCAGGCTCACCTGCGCGTCACGCGAATTGAGGACCACCGCGGTCTGGGCCAGCGCGGAGGTGCCAGAAAGGCCCAGCGCCGCAAAGGCGGCGCCTGCCAGCAAACGTCGAATCATCTTGCCTTCCGGTTCAATCGGTGCGCGAGCTTACCCGCAGCCGCCCTTCTCCAAGCTTGAGGCTGGCCAAGCACGCTCAAGATGTGCCGAGTCGGGCCGTTAGCCGATTCGACACGCCTAGATAGCGTCCTCCGTGCAACCCAGGCTCATGACATCACTGCTCAAGATTCCCGCCCGCGAAGCGCGACTCGGCATGTTCGTGCACGACATCGACCGTTCCTGGTGGTCGCACGACTTCTTGCGCGCCCGTTTCCTCATCGAGGACGACGAGACCCTCGACAAGGTGCGTCAGCTTGGCAAGGGCGACATCGTCATCGATCTCTCGCGCAGCATCGAGCTCGACCGTCTCGCGCCCGCGGCCGCGACCGAACCGGTCGCGCCGCCGCCCTGCGTGGCCGAACCGCCACCCGCGCCGCCACGGCACGCCTGGCTCGATGCCGCGCCCACCAGCTTCGAAAATGAACTGGCAGCCGCCAGGAAACTGCATGCCCGCGCGCGCGGCCTGATCCGCGAAACCATGCGCGAGGCCCGGCTCGGCCAGATCGGCGAGCTGCCCGAGGTGCAGTCGCTGGCGGAGGACATGGTCAGCTCGGTCATGCGCAACGCAGGCGCCCTCGTGTCCCTCATCGGGCTGAAGAGCAAGGACGACTACACGTTCATGCACAGCGTGGCGGTCGGCACGCTGATGATCGCGCTCGGGCGCCAGTGCGACCTCTCGCCCGAGCAGCTGCGCGCGGCCGGGCTCGCGGGTCTGCTGCACGACGTGGGCAAGACGCGCGTGCCCGATGCGGTGCTGAACAAGCCCGGCAAGCTCACGCCGGACGAGTTCGCGATGATCAAGCTGCACCCGGTCACCGGTCACAGGCTGCTGATGGAGGCCGGCCACGGCGACGCGGCCACGCTCGACGTGGTGCTGCGCCATCACGAACGACTCGATGGCACCGGCTATCCCGACGGCCTCAAGGGCGACGAGATCTCCACGCTGGCCCGCATCTCGTCCATCGCCGACGTGTACGACGCGGTGACGTCGGAGCGCTGCTATCACCGCGCCCAGCCGCCGACGGCAGTGCTGCGCATGCTGATGAAGAACGTCGGCACGCACTTCGACGACAAGCTCGTGCGCGTGTTCGTGAAGTGCGTCGGCATCTACCCCACGGGCTGCCTGGTGCGGCTCGAATCGCAACGGCTTGCGGTCGTGGGCGAGCAGCATCCGACCAACGCGCTCACGCCGCGCGTGCGGGTGTTCTTCTCGCTCAAGTCGCAATCGCACGTGCCGGTGCGCGAGATCGATCTCGCGCGCTCGGAAGACCGCATCGCCAGCTTCGAGGATCCGCGCACCTGGGGCTTCGACCTCAGCCGCTACTGATCCCACCCTTCGCCACGAGTCGCGCCCACTGCCGGTGATGCAGCCGGCGGCCCTCCCGCGCCCGGCAACATCGTCGAAGCGTTTCGCCACAACTGTTGCGCCGCACATCGACCGGGAATATATTGAAACCGTAATGCGACTGATTCGCATTTGTGCTCAATATGCATTCCGGCGTCCCGACTCCGCCTGCGCCGCGGTCCGGCGTCTGCCGCCGGGCAAGAAAGCTTCCGATGAATCCGGCCCAATCCAGCCTGCGTCCCGCGCCCCTTGCCGCCGTGCTCGCACTGCATGCCGCCGTGCTCTGGAGCGTCGGTCATCCGTCGGCGCAGCCGCGCGTCGAACCCGAGACGCCCGCGCTGTTCGCCACGCTGATCGCGCCGCAGCCCATGGTCGCGGCGCCGGCACCGCAACCCGCGCCCGCGCCGCCCCCGAGGCCGGTGGAAAAAACCCGCCCCGAGCCGCCGCGCCCGATGCCGCCGCTGCCGGTCAGCCCGGCACCGAGCCCAATCGCGGCTCCGATACCCGCGCCCGCGCCCAGTGCCGCCCACGGCGATCCGGCGCCAAGCCCCGCGCCGGCACCGGTCAGCACAAGCGCGCCGAGCCAGGGCGCCCCAGCCCAGGTTGCCGCCGCGCCGGTGTCGGCCGCGCCGCGCACCGTCAACAGCGGCATCGCCTATCTGCGCCCGCCGGCGCCCGACTACCCGGCCATCTCGAAGCGGCGCGGTGAAAGCGGCGTGGTGGAGGTGCGGGTGCAGGTCGATGCCAACGGCGTGCCCCAGCGCGCCGAGATCGCGAAGTCGAGCGGCTTCGACCGGCTCGACAACGCCGCCCTCAACGCCGTGATGAAGGCGCTGTTCAAGCCCCACGTCATCGACAGCGTGGCGGTGCCGATCTGGACCCACGTGCCGATCGCCTTCGACCTCACCAACTGATTCCTCTCCTCACAACAACAACCCCCGAGCCCTGCCATGGACCATTCCCAAGCCTTCAGCCTCGCCAGCCTCTGGAACCAGACCGACGCCGTCGGCAAGGGCGTCACCGTGCTGCTCATCTCGCTGTCGATCAGCTCCTGGTACGTGATCGTCACCAAGATCGTCCAGATCGCCCGCATGCGCGCGCTGTCGCGCAATGCCGAAAGCTCGTTCTGGGACGCGAGCAATTTCAACGACGCGCTCGCGAGCCTCGGCAGCGCGCGCGACAACCCCTACTACGCCGTCGCCGCGCGCACCCGCGACGCCGCCGAGCACCACTCGCAGCGCCACGGCGCCCTGCACGACAGCATCCGCCTCGACGACTGGCTCGCCAGCTCGCTGCGCCTGAGCATCGACGAGGCCATCGCGCGCATGAGCGGCGGCATGTCGATGCTCGCGTCGATCGCCGGCTCAGCGCCGTTCGTGGGGCTGTTCGGCACGGTCTGGGGCGTGTACCACGCGCTCGTCGCGATGGGCGGCAGCGGCGCGCAGACCATCGACAAGGTGGCCGGCCCGGTGGGCGAGGCGCTGATCATGACGGCACTCGGCCTCGCGGTCGCCATCCCCGCCGGCTTCGCCTACAACGCCTTCGTGCGCGCCAACAAGGCCACGGCCGGCCGGCTCAACCGCTTCGGCTTCGACCTGCACTCCTACTTCGTGACCGGCGCCCGCCTCGCGCCGACCGTCGCCGCCGGCAACCGCGAGCGCGCCAGCCTCGCCGTGATCCCGGCCGCCGCCGGCCGCGCCTGATCGCCACCCGCACCGGAGAACGACCATGGCCCTCGGCACCCTCGACGACAGCGAAGACTTCAACCCCGAGATCAACACCACGCCGCTGGTGGACGTGATGCTCGTGCTGCTGGTGGTGTTCATGGTGACGCTGCCGATGATCCGGCACGACGTGAACATCGACCTGCCCCAGGCCAGCAGCACACCCGTGACCGAGAACCCGACCGCGATCGAACTGGCGGTGGATGCCGACGGCCGCGTGCTCTGGGACAAGACCGCGCTCACGCCCGACGAACTCGACGTGAAGCTGGCTCAGGCCGCCGAGACCCAGCCCCAGCCCGAGATCCGCCTGAGCGGCGACAAGCGCGTCGCCTACGAGCATGTCGCCACCGTGATGGCGGCGGTGCAGCGCCACGGCCTGACCAAGCTCGGCTTCGTCATGCAGCCGAAGGACAAGTAAGCGTCGGCCTCCGCGCCGCGTCGGACGGTCCATGAGAAACGGCCCGCTGCAAGCGATTGCAGCGGGCCGTTTGCGTTCCGGGATGCCTCAGTCGCGCAACGCTTCCCACACCTTCTGCAGACGCTTGACGCTCACCGGCATCGGCGTGCGTAGTTCCTGCGCGAACAGGCTGATGCGCAGCTCTTCCAGCAGCCAGCGGAACTCCTCCAGCCGCGCATCCGCCACGCCCTTGCGCGCGGCGAGCTTGCGTTGGAAGTTGGTGAGCAGCGGTTGCAGCTCGGCAAGGCGCGCCGCGTCGCGCTCGGGATCACCGCGCAGCTTGTCGATGCGCGCCGACACGCCCTTGAGATAGCGAGCGAAGTGCGTGAGCTGTCCGTAGGGCTGGCGCGCGAGGAAGTCCTTGGTCATGAGGCCACCGATCTGCCCCGTCATGTCGGCGTGCGCGGCCGCGAAGGGCCGGGCCTGGGGCAGCTTCTTCTGCGCCGCCGCGTACTCGGTGAGGATGGCCGCCGCGAGCCGCGCGATCTCCTGCGCGAGCAGTCCGAGCCGCCCGCGCCCTTCCTGCGCGCGGGCGCGGAACTGCTCGGCATTGGCCGGCAGCGGATCGGCGAGGCAGGCGCGCTCCAGCGCGAGGTCGATGATCTGCTGCTTGAGTTCCGCCTGCGTGCCGAGCGACATGAACTGCACTGCCATCTGCGACAGGCCGGGGATGTTCTTGTCGAGATACTTGAGCTGGTCCTTGAGTTGCAGCGACACCAGCCGCATGAGGCCGCGCCGATGCGCGCGCGCCGCCTCGTCCGGCTCGTCGAACACCTCCAGCCGGCAATGCGCACCGGCATCGACCAGCGCCGGATAGCCGATCAGCACCTGCCCGCCCTTGCGCTGGATCTCGACCAGCTCGGGCAGCTCGCCGAAGCTCCAGTCAGTGAATTCGGCGTCGCCGTCGAGCCGGTTGATGCCGCCGGCCGAGGCCGCCGGCGCGCCGCCCTTCGCCGCGCGATTGCCGGCGCCGGGCGCGATCGGCGCCGAGGGCACGGCCGCATTGCCCGAACTCCGCCCGCCATCGCCGACGCCACCGCCGCCGGCCGGGTTGCCGCGAAAAGCGCCTGCAAGCCCTTGCAAGCCCGCGAGCCCGGCACCCCGCGCCGCGCTCTGTGCGCGGCCGGCGCCATCACGGCCGCCGATCGCGCCGGCGGCTCCACGTCGCCCCGCGTCGCTCGCCAGCGCTGCTCCGCCCACCACCGCGTCACCCGAATCCGAAGCCGCGCCCGCTTCGCCACCCGCGACCAGCTCCGGCACCACCACCGCCGCCGCGAGCTTCTGGAACTCCGCCCGCGCCACCCGCCCCAGCTCCGCGCGCAGCGCGCCAAGCGACCGCCCGACACCGAGCTGCCGCCCGTGCTCATCCACCACGCGGAAGTTCATCGCCAGATGCGCCGGCAGCGTCTCGCGCTTGAAATCGCTTGCAAGCACGTTGAGCTGCTTCTGCGCGCGCAGGTCGGCGATCAGCGCCAGCACCAGGTCGCCATCGCCCGGCTGGGGCTGGCGCGTGGTGAAGCCTTCGGCGTATTCGGGCAGCGGCACGCAATGGCGGCGCAGCTTCTGCGGCAGGCTCTTGAGCAGCAGCTGTACCTTCTCCTTGACCATGCCCGGGACCAGCCAGTCGCAACGCGCCTCGTTCACGAGGTTGAGCGCGTAGAGCGGCACCGTCAGCGTCACACCGTCGCGCGGGCTGCCCGGCTCGAAGTGATAGTCGAGCGCCATCTCGACGCCGCCGAAGTTGGTGCGCTTGGGGAACTGGTCGGTCGTGATGCCGGCCGCCTCGTGGCGCATCACGTCGTCGCGGCTCAGGCGCAGCAGGCGCGGGTTCTCGCGCGAGGCCTCGCGGTACCACTGCTCGAACTCGGCGGCGCCCACGGCCTCGTCGGGCAGCTGGGCATCGTAGAAGGCGTGGATGAGCGTCTCGTCCACCAGCACGTCGAGCCGGCGCGACTTGTGTTCGAGCTGCTCGATCTCCTGCACCAGTCGCAGGTTGTGGGCGAGCATGCCGGCCGCGCCCTTGTCGCGCGGCTCGTAGTCGCCCTCGACCAGCGCGCTGCGGATGAAGATGTCGCGCGCCTGCTTCGCGTCGAGCTTCGCGAAGGGCACGCGCCGGCCGTGATAGACCGTGAGGCCGTAGAGCGTCGCGCGCTCGAAGGCGCAGACGCGGCCCGAGCGCTTCTCCCAGTGCGGCTCGCTGTGGTTCTTCACGAGCAGATGCGGCGCGAGCTTTTCGAGCCATTCGGGCTCGATCTTGGCGACGGTGCGCGCGAACAGGCGCGAGGTCTCGACCAGCTCGGCGGCCATCATCCAGCGGCCGGCCTTCTTCGCCATGCTGGAGCCGGGCCAGATCAGGAAGCGGATGCCGCGCGCGCCGCTGTAGAAGGCGTCGCGCTGCTTGCCGTCGTCATCGGACTTGCAGCCGATGTTGCCGAGCAGGCCGGCGAGGATGGCGGAATGCAGCCGCTCGTAGGCGACGGCGTCGCGCGAGAGATGGTCGATGCGCTTGAAGGCGGATTCGAGTTCGTCGGGCGCGCCGATGCGGGCCTCGGCCTCGCGGCGCGCGGCGCGGGCGGCGAGCTTCTGTTCGGTAGGCGTCATGGCGCGTGGCTCGGCGGCGGCGATACCTTGGCGCGCGCCGCTGGCCGGGCTGCCGCTGGCGGCGCGGCCGTGAGCCGGGCTGGCGCCGCTCGCGCCGTTTTGCGGCCGGCCATCGCGCGCGGCCTTGCCCGCCTCGTCGCGCACCGGGTGAGCGTCCGCGCCGGCGGCTTCGTCGAGATCGCGCCCGCTGCCGTCAGCGAAGCGCCAACCCAGCTCCGCCATCGTCGAATGCAGCTGGCCGTGCACATCGCGCCATTCACGCATGCGCAGCGGGTTCAGGAAGTTGGCCTTCAGCTCGTCGCGCAGCCTGGCGTTGCTCTTCTTGTGCACCAGCGCGTGCTCGTGGAAGGCCCAGCGCTTGAGGATGGCGAGGAACTCGCTGCGCTCGTCGGCGAAGCGCTTGTTGGCCACGTCCGCCGCCTGCTCGATCGCGGCGCCCGCGCCCATCGGCGGACGCTCGCGCGGGTCCTGCGTCGAGAGCGCGGCGGCGATCACCGTCACGTCGCTCAGGCAGCCGGTGTCGCGCGCGGCGATGAGCATGCGGCCGATGCGCGGGTCGAGCGGCAGGCGCGCGAGTTCGCGGCCGATGGCGGTCAGCTCGTTGCGCTCGTCGAGCGCACCAAGCTCCTGCAGCAGCGCATAGCCGTCGGCGACGGCGCGCCCGCTCGGCGCCTCGACGAACGGGAAGTTCTCGATGTCCACCAGCCGCAGCGACTTCATGCGCAGGATGACGCTCGCCAGCGACGACCGCAGGATTTCCGGATCGGTGAAGCGCGGCCGGCCGTTGAAGTCGGCCTCGTCGTACAGCCGCACGCAGATGCCCGCCGCCACGCGCCCGCAACGCCCGGCGCGCTGGTTGGCCGACGCCTGGCTCACCGGCTCGACCTGCAACTGCTCGACCTTCTGCCGATAGCTGTAGCGCTTGACGCGCGCCGTGCCGGTGTCGATGACGTAGCGGATGCCGGGCACCGTCAGCGAGGTCTCGGCCACGTTGGTCGCCAGCACGATGCGACGGCTGTTGCCGGTGGGCCGGAACACGCGGTCCTGCTCCTCGACCGACAGCCGCGCGAACAGCGGAATCACCTCGGGATGCACGCCGCCGCGCGTCTGGTGCTGCTTGCGCAGCGCCTCCGCTGCCTCGCGGATCTCGCGCTCGCCGGGCAGGAACACGAGGATGTCGCCGCGCCCTTCGCCCGAGAGTTCGTCCACCGCGTCGAGGATGGCGTCGTTCAGGTCGCGGTCCTCGCGCTCACGCTGGCGGGCGGCATCGGCGCGGGTAGCCCAGCCGTCGCGGCCCGAGGCGGCGCCGGCATCGCGGCCGCCGGCCTCGCCGGAGCCCGAGCCGGCGCGCTGCCGGCCGTCGTCCATGCGCGCGTCGCCCCAAGGCCGATAGCGCACCTCGACCGGATACATGCGCCCGCTCACCTCGATGACCGGCGCCGGTCCGCGCGCCGACGCGAAATGCTCGGCGAAGCGCGCGGCGTCGATCGTGGCCGACGTGACGATGATCTTCAGGTCGGGCCGGCGCGGCAGGATCTGGCGCAGATAGCCGAGCAGGAAGTCGATGTTGAGCGACCGCTCGTGCGCCTCGTCGATGATGATCGTGTCGTAGGCGCGCAGCAGCGGATCGCTCTGGGTCTCGGCCAGCAGCACGCCGTCGGTCATCAGCTTGACCGAGGCGCCCGGCGACAGCTTGTCGTTGAAGCGGATCTTGTAGCCCACGTGCTCGCCCACCGGCGAGCCGATCTCGACCGCGATGCGCTTGGCGACCGACGTGGCCGCGAGCCGGCGCGGCTGGGTGTGGCCGATGAGGCCGGTGCCGCCCGCGCCCAGCCCGCGTCCGAGCGCGAGACAGATCTTGGGCAACTGGGTGGTCTTGCCCGAACCAGTCTCGCCGCTGACGACGACGACCTGATGCTCGCGCAGCGCGCGCGTGATCTCGTCACGCCGGGCGCTGACCGGCAGCTCTTCGGGAAAGGTGATGGGAGGGACGGGGTTGGCTGGCGGGCGCCGTTCGGCCCGGACGCGGGGTTCTTGCATCGCGCGGATTATAGAATTTCGTCCCTTTTTCCCCTGACCCAGACTGACCTTCCATCGTGTCCGAGCCACCTGCTGCCACCCTCGCGCCTGCCCCCGCCACCGTGCCCTACTCCACCGCCTCCGTTACCGCCCCCGACGACGCCGCCAGTCGCGCCCGCTTCGTCGACTGGTTCCGCGCCGTCGCGCCCTACATCCATGCGTTCAAGCGCAAGGTCTTCGTCATCGCCTTCCCGGGCGAGATGATCCAGGCCGGCAAGCTCGCGCAGACGGTGCAGGACATCGCGCTGCTGCGCGCGCTGGGCATTCGCGTGGTGGTCGTGCACGGTTGCCGACCGCAGATCGAGGAGCAGTTGCGGCTGCGACACCGCGAAAGCCGCTTCCACGACGGCCGCCGCGTCACCGACGACGCCGCGCTCGAATGCGTCAAGGAAGCCTCCGGCGAAATCCGCCTCGACATCGAGGCCGCGTTCTCTCAGGGCCTCGCCAACACGCCGATGGCCAATGCCGACATCCGCGTCATGTCGGGCAACTTCGTGACCGCCAAGCCGGTCGGCGTGCTCGGCGGCGTCGACTTCGAGCACACCGGCGTCGTGCGCAAGATCGCGATCGACCAGATCCAGCTCGCGCTCAATTCGCGCGCGGTCGTGCTGCTGTCGCCGCTCGGCTTCTCGCCGACGGGCGAGGCCTTCAACCTGTCGATGGAAGACGTCGCGACGAGCATCGCGATTGCGCTCAAGGCCGAAAAGCTCATCTTCCTCACCGAAATCCCCGGCATCGTCGATGAACTCGGCGAACTCACGCGCGAGCTGTCGGAGCGCTCGGCCAAGGCCCTGCTCGACGGCGGCAAACTCGAAGCCGACACCGCCGTCTATCTGCGCCACTGCCTGCGCGCCTGCGAGGCCGACGTGCCGCGCGCCCACATGATCCCGTTCGACATCGACGGCGCGGCGCTGCTGGAAGTATTCACGCATGACGGCGTCGGCACGATGATCAGCCGCGACGATCTCGAATTCCTGCGCGAAGCCGGCCCCGACGACGTCGGCGCCATCCTCACGCTCATCGAACCGCTCGAAGCCGACGGCACCCTCGTGCCGCGCGGCCGAGGCGTGATCGAGCGCGACATCTCCGCCTTCTCGATCATTGAGCACGACCGCCGCATCTTCGGCTGCGCCGCGCTCCACCCCTACCCCGACCAGCGCATGGGCGAGATGGCCTGCCTCACCGTCGTGCCCGAAGCCCAGGGCCTCGGCGACGGCGAGCGGCTGCTCAAGCACATCGAGCAGCGCGCCCGCGAGGAAGGCCTGACGCGGCTGTTCGTGCTCACGACCCGCACCGCGCACTGGTTCCTCAAGCGAGGCTTCGTCCAGACCAGCCTTGATGCGCTGCCGCCCGAAAAGCAGCGCGCCATCGACCGCTCGCGCAACAGTCAGGTCTACATCAAGCAGCTCTGAAAACGCCGACGGCCCGCGCAAGGCGGGCCGTCCGATAAGGCTGCGAGCCGCGCGTCGTCATGAAAACGACGACGCGCCCCCAGGTTGAGGTTCAGTTGCCGCGCTCCACCCATTGCGTCGCAAAGCGCGTCAGCTCGGCAGCCTTGCGGATGCCGAGCTTCTCGCGCAGGTTGGCGCGATGCGCCTCGATGGTCTTGGCGCTGCGTCCGAGCTTTTCAGCAATGTCCTGCACCGAAAGCCCCTGACCGATGAGCCGCAGAATTTCGAATTCGCGGTCGGTGAGATTGTCGATGAAACTCACCGAATCGCCGGCATTCAGATAGCGCTGGAGCATGATCGTCTGCATCCGGTCGCTCACATACACGCCACCCTTCAGCACCTTGCGAATCGCCAGCAAAAGGCGATCCGACGCCTCCTGCTTCATCACATAGCCCTTGGCGCCCGCGCGATAGGCACGATCGCTGTAAAGCGATTCGTCATGCATGCTCATCATGATGATCGGCAATTCGGGGCGGATTTCGACCAGACGCTTCACCAGATCAATACCGCTCATGCCCGGCATCGAAATGTCGACAATCGCCAGATCGAGCTCGGTATTGCTGATTACATTGATGGCTTCTTCGGCATCCCCGGCCTCGGCCACGACACGCAAATCAGGTTCCCGATGCAGCAGCTCCGCAATGCCATGACGCACGATGGTGTGATCGTCCACGATCACGATGCGTGCCGGAACCAGCTGTTCGTTTGCGCCGGTGGCGCCACCCGTCTCGTTGGCGGGCTGTTCGTTGATCATTCCAATTCTCCGTCTCCGGGAGGTTCTTCAAGCGTCTGAGCCTTTCGCTCGTCAACGGTAATCGAAACCCCTACCGGTCTTTGCATCTTGCGAAAGGCGATCTTAGCGCCGATAAGCTGGGCTCGATAACGCATTCCCGCCAATCCCATCCCGGCGTTGCTGTCGACATCGCTTGCAAACAGCGCCCCGTCATTGCTGATGGTCAGGACGATGTTCGAATGCTTTCCACCGCGACGCGGCTTGAGTTCGAGTTCTATATCGATCCGATTGGGATGACCGTGCTTGATTGCGTTGTTCACCGCTTCCTGTGCAATTCGAAACAGGTGATGTGCAACATACTGGCTGCCAATCAACACCGGCTCGTCATTGATGAAGCGGCATTCGATCTTGAACAGATCGGCCACATCGATCGCCATTTGGCGCAGGGCCGACATCAGCGCATTGTCTTCGTCACCCACCGGGCGCAATCCATGGGCCAGATTGCGCGTCATCGAGACGGATCGATTGATGAGTTGAACCAGCTTTTCAGCGTCGCTGGCTTCCGCGGCACCCTTGTCGGCGAGCTTGCGGGCAAGCGCTTTGGCCAGAAATGCGATGCCGGTCAGATGCTGACCCAGCCCATCATGCAATTCCTGACCGATGCGTTCCTGCTCACGCTCTGTCGCCTTAAGGATGCTGCGCTGCATTGGAATTACAATGCTGTTCACATTACCTCCGAACGGGCGGGATTCGAGTCTAACCCACCTCAACCCAAGCCCGCCGACAACCGAGCGCCATCCATACGAGGCCTGCCATGCCGCGCACCATCCACTGCATCAAACTCGACAAGGAAGCCGAAGGACTCGACTTCCCGCCCTATCCCGGTGAGCTGGGCAAGAAGATCTTCGAGAAGGTCAGCAAGGAAGCTTGGCAGCAATGGCTCAAGCACCAGACGATGCTGGTGAACGAGAACCGCCTCAATCTGGCCGATCCACGCGCGCGCCAATACCTCGCCAAGCAGATGGAAGCGCATTTCTTCGGGGACGGCGCCGACGCCGCCCAAGGCTACGTCCCGCCCACCGCGGCCTGACGTCAGCTCCGTCAAGCGACAACGGCGGAATGCCCTTGAGGCATTCCGCCGTTTTTCATTGCGGCGCGGAAAGCGCCACCGCCGGCCGCATCAGTCGCGCTGAACGCTCTGCTCGAATTCCTCGATCGCCAGATGGCGCACGTCGCGGCCCTTGACCATGTAGATCACGTACTCGCACATGTTCTTGGAATGGTCGCCGATGCGTTCGAGCGCCTTCGACACGAACAGCAATTCGATCGCGCGCGAGATGGTGCGCGGGTCTTCCATCATGTGCGTGATGAGTTGGCGCACGATCGACGCGTACTCGACGTCGACCGCCTCGTCCTCGCGCACGACAGCGGTCGCGCCCTGCACGTCGAGACGCGCATAGGCGTCGAGCGCGCGGCGCAGCATGCCGATCGCCGTGTTCTCGAGATGCTTGAGCTCGACACGCGGAAGATGCGCGCGATTGGCCTCGGAAATCGCCTGAGCCATGCGCGAGATCTTCACGGCCTCGTCGCCGATGCGTTCGAGGTCGGTGATCATTCGCATGATCGTGTGGATCACGCGCAGGTCGCCGGCGGCAGGCTGGCGGCGCGCGATCATCTGGGTGCAGGCCTCGTCGATCTCGACTTCGAGCCGGTTGACATGGGCATCGCCACTGACCACGGCGTTGACCAGCGCGAGATCACCCGTGTCGAGCGCCTCGACCGCCTTGCTGATCTGCTGCTCGACCAGGCCACCCATCTGGAGAACCTTGTTGCGGACCGCTTCGAGTTCGCTGTCGTACTGCTTGGAGATGTGATCGCTCATCTGGGCACTCGGGTGTGGCGTGGAGTTCTGGAAGCTAGCGGCGCCGCATGACGCTCGCGTGTCATTTCGTATGCGATGCGGCGGTGATCGTGCGCACGCCGGTGGACGTGCCGAGCAGCAGCACATCGGCCGGGCGGCGCGCGAAGATGCCGTGGGTGACGATGCCCGGAATCTGGTTCAGACGCCCTTCGAGCTCGACCGGATCGGCAATGCTCAGTCCCTTGACGTCGAGGATCACGCAGCCGTTGTCGGTCATGAAGGCGCTGCCATCCGGCTTGAGGCGCCAGTTGACCTCGACCATCGGATGCTCGGCCGCGAGCTTCATGAGCTGGCGCGCCACATAGCTGCGCGCGAGCGGAATCACCTCGACCGGCAGCGGGAACTTGCCGAGCGTGTTCACGAGCTTGGACTCGTCAGCGATGCAGACGAACCTGTCGGCCACGGCCGCGACGATCTTCTCGCGCGTCTGCGCGCCGCCGCCGCCTTTGATCATGTGCATGCCATGGTCGATCTCGTCGGCACCGTCCACATACACCGGGATGTCGCGCACGCTGTTGAGGTCGAGCACCTCGATGCCGTGCTTCTTGAGACGGATGGCGCTGCGTTCGCTGCTGGCGACGGTGCCGCCGATCTCGCGCGCATACGGCGCAAGCGCGTCGATGAAGAGGTCGGCGGTGGAGCCGGTGCCGATGCCGAGCGCGGCGCCCGTGCCGAGGTAGGGCTTGATCGTCTCGACGGCGGCCAGCGCAACGGCCTGCTTGAGTTCGTCCTGAGTCATCGATGCAGACTTGTCTTGGGGGTGGCAGGCCAGTGTAGCAGCGGCCTCGTGATGCATTGCGCAAGAAGCCTGCCAAGCACAGGCAAGCCCTAGGCGCGACGCGCCTGCCGGCAGCACCGCGATGACACGTCTGAATGAAGGCCTCCGGCAACGCTCGTGAATGAAGAACGCCGATGCCGCTCGTGGCGGCACCGGCGTCCGGTTCGTCGGCGGCAGGCGCCGACGGGTACAGCCGCTCCCCCGGGAAGGCGGAGCACTGAAAGCGCTTGCAAGCGGTGCGCCCAGGCACCGCCCGCGATCATCACTTCTTGCGCGCGGGCGGCAGATCGGTGCAGACGCCCTCGGCCACTTCCGCCGCCATGCCGATCGACTCGCCGAGCGTCGGGTGCGGATGGATGGTCTTGGCGATGTCCACCACGTCGGCGCCCATCTCGATCGCGAGCGCGACCTCGCCGATGAAATCGCCGGCATGCGTGCCGACGATGCCGCCGCCGATGATCTTGTGCGACGCCTCGTCGAAGATCAGCTTGGTGAAGCCCTCGTCGCGCGTGTTGGCGATCGCGCGGCCCGACGCGGCCCAGGGGAACTTGCCGACCTTGACCTTGATGCCCGCCTTCTTGGCCTCGTCTTCGGTCGTGCCGACCCAGGCCACTTCCGGATCGGTGTAGGCCACGCCCGGAATCACGCGCGCGTCGAAGAAGGCCTTCTCGCCCGCCGCCGCCTCGGCCGCCACATGCGCCTCATGCACCGCCTTGTGCGCGAGCATCGGCTGGCCGACCAGATCGCCGATCGCGAAGATGTGCGGCACGTTGGTGCGCATCTGCCTGTCAACCGGGATGAAGCCGCGATCGGTCACGGCCACGCCGGCGGCCTCGGCGCCGATCTTCTTGCCGTTGGGCGAGCGGCCGACGGCCACGAGCACCAAGTCGTACAGCTGCGGCTCGGCCGGCGCCTGCTCGCCCTCGAACGTGACGGCGATGCCTTCCGGCTTGGCCTCGACGCCGACGGTCTTCGTCTTGAGCATGACCTTGTCGAACCGCTTCGCGTTGTACTTCTGCCAGACGTTCACGAGGTCGCGGTCGGGACCGACCATGAGGCCGTCCATCATCTCGACCACGTCGATGCGTGCGCCGAGCGTCGAGTACACCGTGGCCATTTCGAGGCCGATGATGCCGCCGCCGATCACGAGCATCTTCTTGGGCACCTGGCGCAGTTCGAGCGCGCCGGTGCTGTCCACGATGCGCGGGTCTTCGGGCACGAACGGCAGCTTCACCGGCTGCGAGCCGGCTGCGATGATGGCCTGCTCGAACTTGATGACCTGCTTCTCGCCCGTCAGCTCCTGGCCGGTGCCGCTCGCGACCGACACTTCGAGGTGATGGCTGTCGATGAAGCGGCCGACGCCGCGCACCGTGCGCACCTTGCGCGCCTTGGCCATGCCGGCGAGGCCGCCCGTGAGCTTGCCGACCACCTTCTCCTTGTGGGCGCGCAGCTTGTCGATGTCGATCTTCGGCGCGGCGAACTCGACGCCCAGATCGGCGAAATGCGAGGCCTCGTCCATCACGGCCGCGACGTGCAGCAGCGCCTTCGACGGGATGCAGCCCACATTCAGGCAGACGCCGCCGAGCGTCGCGTAGCGCTCGACGATGATCGTGTCCATGCCGAGGTCGGCCGAGCGGAAGGCGGCCGAATAGCCGCCGGGGCCGGCGCCGAGCACCAGCATGCGGCAGGTATGGTCAACCTTGCCGGTGTACGCAGGCGCGGCATTCGGCGCGGGTACCGAGGCCGGCGCGGGCGCGGCGGCCGGCACCGGCGCGGGCGACGACTGCACGGCGGGCGCGGGCACCGGCGTGGCGGCCGACGCGGGCGCGGCCGGGGCGGTGGCGGGTGCGGCGGCGCCATCGCTCTCGGCCAGCAGGATCACCGATCCCTTGCTCACCTTGTCGCCGACCTTGACCTTGATCTCCTTGACCACGCCGGCCGCGTCCGACGGCACTTCCATCGAAGCCTTGTCCGATTCGAGCGTGATGAGGCTCTGCTCCTTCGCGATCTTGTCGCCCGGCTTGACGAGCACCTCGATGACTTCGACCGCGTCGAAATCGCCGATGTCCGGGACGGTCACTTCGATGATCTGGCTCATCGCATCTCTCTCCTTGCTTCTTGGGGGAAGCGGACTCGTGGTCCGCCGTTGGCTGTTCTGGATCGAAAGCCTGGTTCAGTGAGGTTTCTGGCGCGGGACAGCGGCCTTGCTGCCGTCCGGCGCCGTCGCGGGCCGGCTGCCTGCCGCGAGCAGTTGCGCGCAATCGGCGTTCGGCTGGTGTTCGAGGCCGGGAACGATCAGGGGAATGATCGCGGCCGGCGCGGCCACGAGGCCGAGCGCCACCGCGCCCGCCGCCCGCGCCAGCAACGGCCCCTTGTCGAGCGACACATCCGGATTGGCGAACGTGCCCTTCACGTCGATCGGCGTGCGCAGCGACACGATGCGCAGCCCCGTCGCGTCGGGCTTCACGCGCAGGTCGAGCGTCTCGTCGCGGAAGCTGGCCTGACCGGTGATGTCGATGCGCGCCGGCTCGGTCGCCAGCTCGGCGCGGCGCACGCGCGCGACGCCGTCGTTCAGGTTCATGTCGATGAGCGCGCAATGCAGCGGCACGGTCTTGTCGCCGAACAGCTGGCCGACCACCACGCTGCCGAGGTTGAGCCCGGCCAGTTCCAGCAGCTGCTTGCTGAGCACGCCCTCGCGCGTGACGAACTTGAGTTCGCCGTCGCCGTTGCCGAGCAGCTCGCCGACCGAATCGCCGCGCGAGGTGATCGCCGCCGCGCCGTTGATCTCGCCCACGCTCTTGCGCAGCAGCTCCTGCTCCGGAAACAGCCGCGACAGCCGCAGGCCGGTCGCGCGCAGGTCCATGCCGGCGTCGAGCGGCGATTGCGCGCTGTCGAGCGCCACCTTGGCATCGACGCGGCCGCCCGCGAGGCCGAAGTCGAAGGGGTCGATCGTCAGCCGGCCGTTGTCGAGCACGGCGTGGAACTTGAGGTCGGCGAGCGGGATCGACGCATCGTTGAGCACCTGCGCGCCGGTGAACTTCACGTCCACGTCCATCGTCTTCCAGCGCGAGGTATCGAACTTCGTGCGCGGCAGCACCTTGCCGGGCGTGCCGGCCTGGTCGTGCTTCGGCGCGCCGCTCGCGGTGGCCGACTTGTCCGCCGCCTGATTGGGCTTGACGCCGATCAGCGGCCCGAGATCGACCAGCCGCAGCTGCTTCGAGCGGAACTCGCCCTCGAAGCGCGGACGCGGCGCATGCGACACATAGGCCAGCCGGCCCGCGATGTCGCTCTGCCCCACCTGCCCGGTGAAGTCTTCATAGCGCCACGTCGCCTCGGCCGGCGCGAGGCTGCCGGCGAGCCGCCCCTCGGTGCGGAACGGCGAGGTCGCCGGCAGCACGATGCCCGTCAGCGCATACAGGTCGGCCATCGACTCGGCCTCGACCTTGAGACGGAAGTCGATGCCCGACAGCGCGAGCGGGTTCTCGACAATGCCCTCGGCCTCGGCGCGGGTCTTGCCCACGCTCGCCGTCGCGCGCGCCGGAAAACGCACGCCCGGCTGGTTGAGCGTCAGCACGCGGCCCAGCTCGCCCTCGCCCTTGACCGGCGCATCGCGGAACTTGCCGCCGAGCGTGAAGGCCAGGCCGTACTTGCCGTCGCGCGGCGGCTCGACCGTCTGCCAGTCGAAGGCGAGGTCGAGCTTCTGCGGCGCGTCGGAATACACGAAGTGGCCCTGGTCGATCTCCAGCGACCGCACCTCGACCTTCCATTTGGACGGCTGCTTGTCGTCGTCCTGCTTGAAGGTCCAGTTGTTGCGGTCCTGCTCGCGACGCAGGTCCACCGACGGCCCGCGCACGACCAGCGAGCGCAGCCGCAGCGTGTGCGCGAACAGCGCCATCGGCGCGAGGTCGAGGCGCAGTTCCTTCACGTCCACCATCCGCGCCGGCCGCCCTTCGGCGATGGCCCAGTCGGTGTTGGCGATGCGCAGATCGCCCGCGCGCAGTTCGGGATGCGGCACCACGCGCGCCCAGAAACCCTCGCCCTCGTCGCCACGCCGCCAGTCCACGCCGAGGTCGCCGCCGATCTCGAAACGCCGGTCGAGCGCGTCCGAGACCCGGTCGTTGATCCAGGGCGTGAAGCGGTTGAGATTGACGGTCGAGACGAACACGACGAGTGCGATGAGCAGAAGCGCGATCAGCGCCACGAAGATGGCCAGCGCACGACCCGCGCGCGCGAGCGGCGAGCGCCGCCCGGCCGCGCGGTGCGCCGGATTCGGGGCATGCGCCCCGTGATTGCTGTCGTCGGGCATGGGAGCGACCTCTGAGCCGAAGGTGAAGATGAAATCCACCTTGGCTCGCGGGCCGCTTCCCGCCCAAACCGCGAAATCGCCTGATACGCCGCTTGCAGCCCGCGCGTCGCCCGGCTAGGGACAAACGCGCAGGCCGGCGATCAGATGAGCACGCGGCGCATGTCGGCCAGCACGTCCGACAGGTAGGTGGTGAAGCGCGCCGCCTGGGCGCCGTCGATCACGCGGTGGTCGTAGCTCAGCGACAGCGGGAGCATCAGCTTGGGCTGGAAGGCCTTGCCGTCCCACTTGGGCTTGATCTCGGTCTTGCTCAGGCCAAGGATCGCCACTTCCGGCGCGTTGATGATCGGCGTGAAGGCCGTGCCACCCACGCCGCCGAGCGACGAGATGGTGAAGCTCGCGCCCTGCATGTCGGCACCCGACAGCTTGCCGTCGCGCGCCTTGGCGGCGAGTTCGGCCGTCTCCTTGGCGAGCTGGGCGACGCCCTTCTTGTCCACGTCGCGCAGCACCGGCACCACGAGGCCGTTGGGCGTGTCCGCCGCGAAGCCGAGGTGGTAGTACTGCTTGAGGATCAGGTTGGCGCCGGTCTCGTCGAGCGAGCTGTTGAAGGCCGGGAACTTCTTGAGCGCGGCGACGCAGGCCTTCATGACGAAGGCGAGCATCGTGACCTTCACGCCCTGCTTGGCGAGTGCCTCGTTCGTGTCCTTGCGGAACTGTTCGAGTTCGGTCACGTCGGCTTCGTCGAACTGCGTGACGTGAGGAATCATCACCCAGTTGCGCGCGAGGTTCTGGCCGCTGAGCTTCTTGATGCGCGACAGCGGCTCGACCTTGGTCTCGCCGAACTTGCTGAAGTCGATCTTCGGCCACGGCAGCAGGTCCAGACCACCGCCGAGCGACTTGCCGGCGGCGGCGGGCGCGGCGGCCGGCGCAGCCTTGGCGGCGGCGATCACGCCCTTGACATAGGCCTGCACATCCTCGGTCGTGATGCGGCCCTTGCTGCCCGAGCCGGTCACGCCGCTCAGATCGACGCCGAGTTCACGCGCGAACTTGCGCACCGACGGCGAGGCGTGCGGGCGCTGGGCCAGCGGCACCTCGACTTCGGGTGCGGTCGGCGGCGCCGGGCGCGCGGCCGAAGCCGGCGGCGGCGCGGTCACGACGGCGGGAGCCTGGGCCGGCGCGGCGGCGGGCGCCGCAGCACTCGCGGCCGATGCCGGAGCGGCTGCGCCACCCGCGACTTCGACCAGGCCGATCAGGTCGCCGCTGTTCAGCTTGTCGCCGAGCTTGACCTTGAGTTCCTTCAGAACGCCGGCGGCGCTCGACGGGACTTCCATCGAGGCCTTGTCCGATTCGAGCGTGATGAGGCTCTGCTCCACCTTGATGGTGTCGCCCACTTTCACCAGCACCTCGATCAGCTCGACGTCCTTCGAGTCGCCGATGTCGGGCACGCGCACCTCGACGATGCCGCCCACGCCCGTGGGCGCGTCGCTGCCCTCGGGCGCGCTCGGCGCTGGGGCTGAAGCCACCGGCGCAGCGGGCGCCGGCGCACTCGCGGCCGGCGCCGGAGCGGCGGCGGCCGCGCCTTCGGCTTCGAGCAGCAGCACGAGGTCGCCGGTGTTGGCCTTGTCGCCGAGCTTGATCTTCACTTCCTTGACCACGCCGGCGGCGCTCGACGGGACTTCCATCGAGGCCTTGTCCGATTCGAGCGTGATGAGGCTTTGCTCGACCTTCACCACGTCGCCGACCTTGACGAGGACTTCGATGACTTCGACGTCCTTCGAATCCCCGATGTCGGGGATCTTCACTTCAACCAGACTCAATTGAATCTCCGTTGTTCGTTCTTATTGCGTGACGGGGTTGGGCTTGCTCGGGTCGATGCCGTACTTGGCGATCGCCTCAGCCACCACGGTCGCGGGGATCGTGCCTTCGTCGGCCAGCGACTTGAGCGCCGCGATGGTGATGAAGTGGCGATCGACCTCGAAGAAGTGACGCAGTTTCGAGCGGAAATCGCTGCGGCCGAAGCCGTCGGTGCCGAGCACGGTGTAGTCGCGGCCCTTGGGCAGGTAGGGGCGGATCTGCTCCGAGTACATCTTGATGTAGTCGGTGCTGGAGATGATCGGGCCGCTGCTGGCGCCGAGCTGCTGCGCCACGTAGGGCACGCGGGCTTCCTCGGTGGGGTGCAGCAGGTTCCAGCGCTCGGCGTCGGCGCCTTCGCGGGCCAGCTCGGTGTAGCTCGTCACGCTCCAGACGTCGGCGGTCACGCCCCAGTCGGCTTCGAGCAGTTCCTTGGCCGCGAGCGATTCGCGCAGGATGGTGCCGCTGCCGAGCAGCTGCACGCGCTTGGCCTCGCCTTCCTTGCCGTCGACCAGCTTGTAGATGCCCTTGATGATGCCTTCCTCGGTCCCCGGCTTCAGGCCCGGATGACCGTAGTTCTCGTTCATCACGGTCAGGTAGTAGAAGACGTTTTCCTGGTCTTCGACCATGCGCTTGATGCCGTGCTGGACGATCACCGCGACTTCGTGGGCGAAGGTCGGGTCGTAGCTCACGCAGTTGGGGATCGTGGCGCTGAAGATGTGCGAATGGCCGTCTTCATGCTGGAGGCCTTCGCCATTGAGCGTGGTCCGGCCGGCGGTACCGCCGAGCAGGAAGCCGCGCGCCTGCATGTCGCCGGCGGCCCAGGCCAGGTCACCGATGCGCTGGAAGCCGAACATCGAGTAGTAGATGTAGAACGGCAGCATGATCCGGTCGTTCGTCGAGTACGACGTCGCGGCGGCGATCCAGTCGGCCATCGCGCCGGCTTCGTTGATGCCCTCTTCCAGGATCTGGCCGGCCTTGTCCTCGCGGTAGTACATCACCTGGTCCTTGTCGACCGGTTCGTACAGCTGGCCTTGCTGACTGAAGATGCCGAGCTGGCGGAACATGCCTTCCATGCCGAAGGTGCGCGCCTCGTCCGGCACGATCGGCACCACGCGCGGGCCCAGTTCCTTGTCGCGGATGAGCTGGACCAGGAAGCGCACGAAGGCCTGCGTCGTGCTGATCTCGCGGCCTTCGGCCGTCGGCTCCAGCAGGCTCTTGAAGAAGTCGAGCGTCGGCGCGGTGAACTTCTCGCTGCTCACCGGGCGGCGCGACGGGAGGTAGCCGCCCATGGCCTGGCGACGCTCCTGCAGATACTTCATCTCGGGCGTGTCGGCGCCCGGCTTGTAGAACGGCAGGTCTTCGAGCTGCTCGTCCGACACCGGAATGCCGAAGCGGTCGCGGAACTCGCGGATGCTCTGCGCGCCCAGCTTCTTCTGCTGGTGGGTGGTGTTCTTGCCTTCCCCGATCTTGCCCATGCCGAAACCCTTGACGGTCTTGGCGAGGATGACGGTCGGCTTGCCGTGGTTGTCGGTCGTGGCCGACAGGTAGGCGTTGTAGACCTTGTTGGGGTCGTGGCCGCCACGGTTGAGGCGCCAGATGTCGTCATCGCTCATGTGCGCGACCATCTCGGCCGTCTCGGGCGTCTTGCCGAAGAAGTTCTTGCGCACGTAGGCGCCGTCGTTGGCCTTGTAGTTCTGATATTCACCGTCGACGGTGTCCATCATCACCTTCTGCAGCGTGCCGTTCTTGTCCTTGGCGAGCAGCGGGTCCCAGTACGAGCCCCAGATCACCTTGATGACGTTCCAGCCGGCGCCGCGGAACTCGGCTTCGAGCTCCTGGATGATCTTGGCGTTGCCGCGCACCGGGCCGTCAAGACGTTGCAGGTTGCAGTTGATGACGAACACGAGGTTGTCCAGGCCCTCGCGCGCCGCCATGCCGATCGCGCCGAGCGATTCCGGCTCGTCCATCTCGCCGTCGCCGCAGAAGGCCCAGACCTTGCGCTTGCTCGTGTCGGCGATGCCGCGCGCATGCAGGTACTTGAGGAAGCGCGCCTGATAGATCGCCATCAGCGGTCCGAGGCCCATCGACACCGTCGGGAACTGCCAGAACTCCGGCATGAGCTTGGGGTGCGGGTAGGACGTGATGCCCTTCTTGTCAACGTCCTGGCGGAAGTTGGCGAGGTTCTCCTCGCTCAGCCGGCCTTCGAGGAAGGCGCGGGCATAGATGCCGGGCGCCGAATGGCCCTGGATGTAGAGCAGGTCGGAGCCGTCCGGATGCTCGGGGCCCTTCCAGAAGTGGTTGAAACCCACGCCGATCATCGTCGCCAGCGAGGCGAACGAGGCGATGTGGCCGCCCAGCGAGCCGCCGTCCGGCGTCTCGATCTTGTTGGCCTTGACGACCATCGACATCGCGTTCCAGCGCATCCACGAGCGCAGGCGCTCCTCGTACTCGAGGTTGCCGGGGAAGGGTTGCTCCTTCGACGCGGGGATGGTGTTGACGTAGGCGGTGTTGGCCGAAAACGGGACGTAGGCGCCGTTGCGGCGGGTGAGGTCGACGAGCTTTTCGAGCAGGTCATGGGCGCGCTCGACGCCTTCGCGCTCGATGACGGATTCAAGCGCGTCGAGCCACTCGCGGGTCTCGACGGCATCGGGATCGTTGGCCGCGTTCAGCGGCGCATTGGGCACTGCGGACATGGATGTCTCCTCTTCAGGTGCGCGGCGGCGGAGCCGTCCCAGCGTGGTTCAAGCGAAAGCGCTTGCCCCTTGGTGTTTGCCGGGGGTTGTCTCCTCCTCCGAAGGCGAGCGGATTCTATTTTGCGAATCGTGAGTCGTGATTTTGTTATGTGAGAAACGCGCTGAATTTCAGATCGCGCTTTCACGCATCCCTTCGGGCAGACGATTCGTCCACAATCGGCGCACCGATTCGGCAGGTTTCATGAACACGCTCCCCTCCTCGCACACAAGCCGCGGCCCTCTTGCCGCCGGCGAACACGCGCCGCGCCGCGAGCCGCTTTCCCGCTGGTACTGGCTGACGCCACTCATCTCGATGGCGATCTTCATCGCGGTGATGGGTGCCGGCGCCTGGTGGCTGCATCGCCAGCAGCAATCCCTCGAGCGCGAGGTGCTCTACCGCGACACCGAGGCGGCAGCGCAGACCGTGCGGCTGCGCGTGCTGTCGCAGCAGGACGCGCTGTCGTCGCTCGCGCGCAGCCTCGCGGCGGAAGAGATCGACGAGAACGGCTTCCGCTCACGCGCGAAGGAGCTGGTCGCGCAGTACGGCGAGATCAACTCGGTCGCCGCCTTCGACGCCCAGCGCAACCTGCGCTGGGCCGAGGCGCGCCCCGACTCCGGCGCCAACTGGCAAACCGGCATGCCGATCCTCGAATCCGAGCCGACCGCCAACTACAACCGCGCCCGCGACGCGCGCCAGGCGCGCTACAGCCGCGTGTATTCGCGCTCGAACGCCAAGGTGTTCGACGTGGCGGTGCCAGTGTTCATCGGCACGCGCTTCTCGGGCATGGTCATCGCCACGTATTCGGTGTCGAGCCTGCTGAGCAATGCGGTGCCGACCGAGATCCGCACCAAGTACAAGGTCGAGATCCATGACCGCGAGGAGCGCTCGATCGCGGCCGAGGGCGACCAGTTCGACGAACTTGGTGTCGAGCATTCACGCCTGCTCGATCCGCCCGGCGACGGCATGCGGCTGGTGGCCCATGCCGACGCCCAGCGTCCGCACTTCCGCACCAACCTGCTGCTGTGGCTGGTGCTCGGCCTGTCGGTGTTCATCATCTGGTCGCTCGCGACAGTGTGGCGCCACATGCTGAGGCGCGCCGCTGCCGAGCAGCAGCTGGAGCGCGAGGCGGGCTTTCGCCGCGCGATGGAAGACTCGATGCTTACCGGCATGCGCGCCATCGACATGGAAGGCCGCATCACCTACGTCAACGCCGCCTTCTGCCGCATGACCGGCTTTGCCGAGCACGAACTGCTCGGCGCGGTACCGCCCTACCCCTACTGGACCGCCGAGGACATCGCGAGCAAGTGGGACGAGTTCGCCGCCGTCATGAGCAGCCGCGCCTACCGCGACAACCTCGGCCTCGAAGCCACGGTGCAGCGCAAGGACGGCAGCCGCTTCGCCGCCCGCCTCTATCTCTCACCGCTCATCGACGAGCGCGGCGCGCAGTTCGGCTGGATGACGTCGATGACCGATATCACCGAGCCGAAGCGCGTGCGCGAAAGCCTCGCCGCCGCGCACGAGCGCTTCACCACCGTGCTGGAGGAACTGGACGCCGCCGTGTCGGTGGTCGCGCCGCCCGCCGACCCGTCACGCGGCGAGGCCGAGCTGCTGTTCGCCAACCGCTACTTCCGCCAGCTGTTCGGCAACGATCCGGCCGGCCACGCCAAGCTCGCCGGCAGCGCACCGCCCGACGCCGCCGCGCCCGGCACCGCGCACGAGGTGCATTGCACCGACATCGACCGCTGGTTCGAGGTGCGCCGGCGCCAGATCGAATGGGTGGACGGCCGCCGCGTCGAGGTGCAGATCGCCACCGACATCACCAGCCGCGTGATGAGCGAGAACATCCAGCGCCAGCAGGCCGCGCGCGAAGCCTGGACCTCGCGGCTCATCACCATGGGCGAGATGGCGTCGAGCCTCGCCCACGAACTCAATCAGCCGCTCACCGCCATCACCAACTACTCGATGGGCACGGTCGCGCGGGTCAAGTCGATCATGTCGCGCGACCCCGAAAGCCGCGCCGGCGAGCTGCTGCCGCCGCTGGAAAAGACCGCGTCGCAGGCCCAGCGCGCCGGCGCGATCATCCGGCGCATCCGCGAGTTCGTGAAACGCCGCGAGCCCAATCGCAAGAAGGCAACGGTGCAGGCCATCCTCGACGATGCGATCGGGCTGGTGGAATTCGACGCGGTCAAGCGGCAGGTCATCATCGAGACCGAGCTTCAGCCGCATCTGCCGCCGATCGCCGTCGATCCGATCATGATCGAGCAGGTGCTGGTCAACCTCATGCGCAACGGCATCGAGGCGATGGCCGATGCGCGCGACCGACGCCTCACGGTCAGCGCCCATGTCTATACCGACCCGGCCGGACAGGTTGGCACCGCGATCGACGTCATGGACCGGGGCCACGGCATCCCGCCCGAGGCGGCGGCCCAACTGTTCGAGCCCTTCTACACGACCAAGAGCGAAGGCATGGGCATGGGCCTGAACATCTGCCGTTCGATCGTTGAGTTCCATCAGGGACGGCTGTGGGCCGAGAACAATCCCCCATTGAACGGTCAGCCAAATGGCTGCACCTTCCACTTGCGTTTGCCGTTCCATCACGCTGGGGAAACCCCAGCGAATGACGGTACCAATGAAGTCACCTCGCAGGTGACGCCATCCTGAAGCAAGACCAGGAGATGCCAATGCTCGCCACCCCCCTCCGCTCTTCCGCGCCCGCCACCACCACGCAGCCGCCCACCGTCTTCATCGTCGATGACGACGAAGCTGTGCGCGACTCGCTCGCCTGGCTGCTGGAAGCCAACACCTATCGCGTGCAGGCCTTCGAATCCGCCGAAGCCTTCCTGGAAAGCTACGAGCCGATGAAGATCGGCGTGCTCCTGCTCGATGTGCGCATGCCCGGCATGAGCGGCCTCGAGCTCCAGGAGCGCCTCAATGCCATGGGCAATGGCAACCGCTTCTTCCTGCCGATCATCTTCATCACCGGCCACGGCGATGTGCCGATGGCGGTGTCCACCATGAAGAAGGGCGCGGTCGATTTCGTCGAGAAGCCGTTCAACGAATCGGAACTGCGGGCCATCGTCGAACGCATGCTGACCCAGGCCCAGACCGTCGCCGCCGACAACGTCCGCAAGCGCGCGGCGGAAGAAAAGCTTTCGCGCCTCACGCTGCGTGAGCGTCAGGTGCTCGACTGCATCGTCGCAGGCCGGCTCAACAAGCAGATCGCCGACGACCTGTCGATCAGCATCAAGACCGTCGAAGCGCATCGCGCCAACGTGATGGAAAAGCTTGGCGTCGCCAATGTCGCGGATCTGCTCAAGCTGGCGTTGAGCCAACGCTGATTGACGGGCGACGAACACGCAGCCCTGCATGCGAGAAGGGCCGGACGCGGGATACCCCGCCTCCGGCCCTTCGTGCTTCTGGTGCCTTCCGAGCGTAGCTCAACCCGCCGCGATCGCCTTGTCGATCGAGGCCGCAAGCTGCTGCTCGATCGCTCCGGCGAAACCGGCAAACATGAAGCCGAGTTCGATCGTCACCTCGACGCGGCTGTCGCTGATCTGCACCTTGCCGTCCACGCCCGGCCGGTAGAACGCCAGGGAATTGCCCTGCCAGCCGCCGCTGCTCAGCCCGAACTTCTCCGCCAGCTTGTCCACGACCTTTTGCGACACGCGCCGTGCGCCTTCCAGCCCGAGTTGATGGTTGCGCGTGATCGAAATGCTAGCCATGCCTGAATCTTCCTCCGTGCAATTTGATGAATTCGAATCCCTTGGCCCAAGCGCAATGCGCTGTCAGCCGGCAATCTGGAATACCTGACGCAGATAAGCGAGATAGGCTGCGTCGTCGCACATGTTCTTTGCTGGCGAATCCGAAATCTTCGCCACCGGCGCGCCATTGCATCGCACCATCTTGATCACGATCTGCAAGGGCTCTGGGCCGACATCATTCATCAGATTGGTACCGATTCCGAACGCCAAGCGAGTGCGCCCGCGGAATCGCTGGTAAAGCGCCATTACCAGACCAAAATCCAGGCTGTCGGAAAACACCATGAGCTTTGTTCGCGGATCGCAGCGATTGCGAGTCCAGTGTTCGATCATTCTTTCACCCCAGGCAAAGGGATCACCGGAATCGTGACGTGCGCCGTCGAACAGCTTGCAGAAGAACATGTCGAAATCGCGCAGGAATGCATCGAGTCCGTAGACATCGGAAAGCGCAATCCCTAGATCGCCGCGATACTCGCGCGCCCAGGTCTCGAGCGCGAAGGTCTGGGAGTCGCGCAACCGCGGACCGAGCGCCTGGCAGGCCTGGAGGTACTCATGGGCCATCGTGCCGTGCGGCACAAGGCCATGGCGCATCGCGTACCAGACGTTGGAGGTGCCGGCAAAGCGGTCGCCGAGGCCGTCGCGCAGCCCCAGCAACACCTCTTCCTGCCAGGCTCGCGAAAACCGGCGACGAGTGCCGTAATCGGCAATTCGCAAATTGTCGAAGTCCGCGTCACTTGCCACCAAATCGATCTTGGCACGCAAACGCTGGCGCCCTTCTGCCAGATCGGCATCGGCCACGAGATTCCTGAAATACACTTCATTGATGATGGCCAGCAACGGAATCTCGAAAAGAATCGTGTGCAGCCATGGACCCTTGATCGACAACTCGATCCCACCATCCACCGTGGGTTCGATGCTCAGATACTTCTGATTAAGGCGAAATATCCCGAGAAAATCGACAAAGTCGCTCTTGATGAACCTGAGGCCACGCATGTACTGCAGTTCGGCTTCTTTGAATTGCAGTCCGACCAGATGCTTGATCTCGCCCCGAATCTCATCTACATGCTTGGCGAGATTCACTCCGGGCGTGCGGCACCGAAACCGGTACTCGACATTCGCACCCGGAAAATGATGCAGCACGACCTGCATCATCGTGAACTTGTAGAGATCGGTATCGAGAAGCGACTGGATGATCATGACGGAAGAGGTGTCGGGGCCGCGCCCTGGGCACGGACCGCTCGGCGACGACGGCAAGCACCAAGGGCCGTCGGTTAGAATGCCAGTCTTTTCAGCAGGTTCAGCGCGGGCAAGAACAGGACTCGCACTGCACGCACAAACTCCATCGATCCCGAGGTTTTACATGACTCACGTTGTGACCGAACAATGTATTCGCTGCCGTTATACGGACTGCGTGGACGTCTGTCCGGTCGATTGCTTCCGCGCTGGCCCCAACTTCCTCGTGATCGATCCCGATGAGTGCATCGACTGTGCCGTCTGCATTCCCGAGTGCCCCGTGAACGCGATCGTGGCGGAAGAGGACGTGCCCGCCGACCAGACGGCCTATATCGCCCTCAACGCCGAACTGGCCAAGAGCTGGCCGTCGATTACCCGCAGCGAAGACCCGTTGGCCGATCACAAGCAATGGGCCAACGTCCCCGACAAGCTGAAGTACCTCGAACGCTGACCGGCCCTACGCCCGTAAGCGGGCGGCGATCACCAGGTTCAAGATGACGGCGCACCGGATCCCGGGGCGCCGTTTTTCTTTGCATGCACGCATCCGGCGACCACACCACGGTGCCAGCAGCTTGTGATCTCTGAAAACCCCCGGTTGCCCGAGCGATCAGGATTGTCGGAAATGCGATGAAATCCGGACCAGCCGCAGCGCCCATCGCCCATGCTGCTATGCAACAAAACAGGCCGATGGCAAACTCGCGCCGGCTTTCCGTCAACGGGCAACGCAGGCGATTCGACGCAGGCGCAGGGTGCGTGGCGCTCCCGGCAAAAATCACAGGGACAACAGCATGCTTTACCAATTTCACGAGATGCAGCGTGCCATGCTGCGCCCGCTTTCGGCTTGGGCCGAAGCTACGGCGCAGATCTATTCGAACCCCGTTTTGCCGTTCTCGCACACCCCAATGGCCAAGCGGATGTCGGCCGGATTGCAATTGCTGCACCGCATCGGAAAAACCTACGAAAAGCCCGATTGGAACCTCGAGACCACGGAGGTCGACGGACAGACCATCGAAGTCACGACAGAAACAGCCATCGATCTTCCGTTCTGCAAGCTGACCCATTTCCGCCGCGCCATCAGCGATGAGCGGAACGCTCAGGATCCGCGCGTACTTCTCGTCGCGCCACTCTCCGGCCACTTCGCCACCCTGCTGCGCGATACGGCACGCATGCTGATTCGTGACCATGACGTCTGGGTGACCGAATGGGTCGATGCCAAGTTCATTCCCGTCACCGAAGGCCCGTGGTGCCTCGACGACTACGTTCACTACGTCATCGAATTCATCCGCGCACTGGGTCCGAGCATTCACCTCATCTCGGTCTGCCAGCCGACGGTGCCGGTGCTCGCGGCGGTGTCGCTGATGGCCTCGGCCAATGATCCGAAGTCGCCCCGCTCCATGACGATGATGGGCGGTCCGATCGACACCCGGCGCGGCTCGACCGCGGTCAACGATCTGGCCAAGCGCAAGCCGCTCAGCTGGTTCGAGAACCATGTGATCTATTCTGTGCCGGCCCAGCATCCTGGCTATCTGCGCAAGGTCTATCCCGGTTTTCTTCAACACGCCGGGTTCGTCGCGATGAATCCCGATCGTCACACCCAGGCCCACTACGATTACTACCTCGACCTGGTGAAGGGTGACCTCGACGACGCCGAGTCGCACCGCAAGTTCTACGACGAGTACAACGCGGTGCTAGACATGCCGGCCGAGTACTACCTGCAGACCATCCGCACCGTATTTCAGGACCACCTGCTGCCGCGAGGCCTGTGGGAAGTGCGCGGACAGCTTGTCAAGCCGGCCGACATCAAGACCACCGCCCTACTCACCGTCGAGGGCGAACTCGACGACATCTCCGGGCCGGGCCAGACCCAGGCGGCGCACGACCTGTGCACCGGCATTCCGGCGGATCGCCAGCAGGACGTCGTAGTGGAAGGCGCCGGGCATTACGGCATTTTCTCGGGCCGCCGCTGGCGCGAGGTGGTGTATCCGAAGATTCGCGAATTCATCCGCGAGCACAACTGAAATCTCCGGAGCCACAAATGCCAAGGGCCGCACGATGCGGCCCTTGGCCATTCAGCGCCCATCCGACTTGCGGTCGCCTGGGTCGGCATCAGTTCAAAGTTCGGAATCCGTCGACTCAAGTCCGAGATCCTGGACCTTGCGCGTGATGGTGTTGCGCCCGATACCCAGCTTCTGCGCCGCTTCGATGCGGCGCCCATGGGTGAAGTTGAGTGCCGTCCGGATAACCGCTGCCTCGAACTTACGCGTCAGCTGTTCCATTACCTCGGGGCTGCGCGCAGACAGCAGCCGCGCAGCTTCGCGCTCCAGCGAACGCACCCAATCGTCACCCTCGGACGAGGATGCTGCCGTCAAAGCGACGCTTGCCGAGCCGAATCCCGCCGCCGCGATCCCGCCTGTCGGCGGTACGGCGCCGGTCGACGTCACTGCCTCCGGCGCAATTGCCAAGCCCGCCACTGCGACCGAAGCCGCCGCACCCAGCTGCTCGCGCACCTCCGGCGGCAGATCCTTCACCTCGATCACTTGACCCGGTGCCATCACGGTCAGCCAGTGGCAGAGGTTTTCGAGTTGGCGCACGTTGCCAGGCAGCGGCAGGGTCATCAGCGCCTGCAGAGCTTCCATCGACAGACGCTTGGACTCGACTTGGAGTTGGCGAGCGCTGACCTTGAGAAAGTGCTGTGCCAGCAGAGGAATGTCCTCGCGACGTTCTCGCAGCGACGGCAGGCGTAGGCGGATCACGTTGAGCCGATGAAACAGGTCTTCGCGGAACAGCCCCTGCTTGACCCGCTCTTCAAGGTTCTGGTGGGTTGCCGCGATGACGCGCACGTTGGCCCGGATCGGACTTACCCCGCCGACGCGGTAGAAGGTGCCATCGGACAGCACCCGCAGCAGACGGGTCTGCAATTCGGCGGGCATGTCGCCGATTTCATCGAGGAACAGCGTGCCGTTCTCGGCCTGCTCGAAGCGTCCGCGGCGCAAGGTCTGGGCACCGGTGAACGCACCGCGTTCATGGCCGAAAAGCTCGCTTTCCAGCAGGTCGCGCGGAATGGCGGCGGTGTTGAGCGCAATGAACGGGGCATCACGGCGCGGGCTGTGGCGATGCAGCGCACGGGCTACCAGTTCCTTGCCAGTACCGGATTCGCCGGTGATCAGCACGGTCACATTCGACTGCGACAGCCGGCCGATCGCGCGGAACACGTCCTGCATTGCCGAGGCTTGGCCGAGGATCTCGGGGGCCGCCGTTGTGGTCTCGGTAGCGACCGCCTCCTCGCGCTGGCTTTCACTCACGGCGCGCCGGATCAGATCGACCGCCTTGGTGATGTCGAAAGGCTTGGGCAGGTATTCGAAGGCGCCACCCTGAAAGGCCGCGACGGCGCTTTCGAGGTCGGAATAGGCGGTCATGATGATGACCGGCACGGCCGGATGGTCACGACGCACCTGCTGAAGCAGTTCGAGGCCCGCGTTCTGTGTCGCGCCACCCGGCATCCGGATATCGGAAACCATCACTTGTGGTTCTTCGACTTCAAGTGCGTCGAGCGCCTCGCGCATGTTCGAGAAGGTGCAGACGGGAAACTGCTCACGCGTCAAGGCTTTTTCGAGAACCCAGCGGATCGATTGATCGTCGTCGATGATCCAGATCGGCTTCATTTGCGTCCACCTTCTTGCTGAGTGTCTGCATTCGGGGCGCATTCGCGGCCTGCGTTGCGGGCCACTCGCACCACTTGGGTGTCTTTCATTCCTGTCCTGTCAAAACTCATCGGCCGGAGTTGCCGCGGCGTTCAGGAACCGAGCGGGAGCAGGATCCGGAAATCTGTCGAACCCGGCTCGCTATCGCATTCGATGACGCCGTGGTGTTGCTGGACAAACGTCTGTGCCAGCGTGAGGCCGAGTCCACTGCCACCTTCGCGCCCGGAAACCAGCGGATAGAAAATCCGGTCACGAATATCGGCGGGAATCCCAGGTCCGTTATCGATAATATGCAAATCTAATGCCAACGGCCATCTACGCTTTCCGAGCGTGACATTGCGGATCACCCGGGTGCGCAGGGTAATGACCGCCGCGCCTTCGGCAATGTGACGCGACAAAGCTTGCGCCGCGTTATTGGCGATATTCAGCACCGCCTGAATCAGTTGCTCCTTGTCGCCTCGAATTTCCGGCACGCTGATATCGTAATCACGCACGATCTTCAGACCTTGGGGAAATTCGGCGAGTATCACTGACCGAACCCGTTCACAGACCTCATGAATGTTCACCTGTGAAATCAGCTTGGGCCGGCGATGCGGTGCAAGCAGCCGATCCACGAGGGTCTGAAGGCGGTCGGCCTCCTTGACGATTACCTGGGTGTATTCACGCAATTCGGCGGCCCGGTCCATGACCGAGATTTCCTGTTCCAGCAATTGCGCCGCCCCGCGGATTCCGCCGAGCGGATTCTTGATCTCATGTGCCAGATTGCGGATCAGCTCGCGATTGGCCTGCCCTTGCTCGATCAGACGCTCCGCCCGATCCACCTTGAGCTGCTGCTCGATCTCTCGGAACTCGATCAGGGCGCCAAGACCAGCCTCCTGCAAGCTGACCACCGTGCTGTGAACGGTGACCGGATCACGATTCGGCAGACCGAAAGTCACGTCCTGACGCTTCTGCTCGAAGCGTCCTTCATACACCTGAGTGAGCAGTTCGGTCAGACCGCTGCCCGGAAAGATCATTCCGATCACCTGCCCGACCAGCGCCCGGCGCGAGACGCTGAGCATGCTTTCGAGCGCCGAATTCGCAAACACGACCGTGAATTGCGAATCCGTGACGAGCACGCCGCACCCCAGAAGATCAAGGCCCGCAAACTGCGGGAACTGGCCTGCATTCATTGCAACTCCCGAATCAATTGGGCAGGTTGCCAAGCTCACGCTTGATCGAGGTGAGATTGCCTTCCGCCTGGGCGATGTCTTCCTTCAGGCGAGCAACCCGATCGAGATACTTCTGGTAATTGCGCTCGTCGCCACGCCGCTCGGGTTCGCCATTGTTGAATTCGGCTCGAAGCTGCTGCAGGCGCTCTTCCTGAACATGCAATTCGGCCTCGAGTATCCGGCGTCGATCATCGTCACGCCCCTTCTGTACGGCGGGATCGATCTTGAGATCCCCGCGCGGCGCGGCGGCAGCCGGATTTGCCGGCTTGGCCGAAACAGGCGCGCTGCGCGGTACCGTCGTGATCGCCGGTAGATCGATGGGCTTGCACCCTCTCGTATCTCCGACGTTCTTGTATTCGATCGTCTTGTCAGGCAATTCGCATTTCACGACCTGCGCATTTGCATCAAGGCTCAGCCAGCCGAGCAGCAGGGTGGAAATGAAAAAGCGGTGCGTCATTCGTGGTCCCCGTCGCGACAGAAAGTCGGAATCCAGTGTATGGCACGCACAGTTTCGGTGCAAAGACGAAAAGCACCAGCTTCGTGCAACAAAAACGGCGCTGAACTTTCATTCAGCGCCGTCGATATCGAAGGCGGCCGAAGCCGCGCGCCGATTACAGCGAGTAGTACATGTCGAATTCGATCGGGTGCGTCGTCATGCGGAAGCGGGTCACGTCTTCCATCTTGAGCGCGATGTAGGCATCGATCATCGAGTCGGTGAACACGCCGCCCTTGGTCAGGAATTCGCGGTCCTTGTCGAGGTACTCGAGCGCCTGGTCGAGCGACGAGCACACGGTCGGGATGAGCGCGTCTTCTTCCGGCGGCAGGTCATACAGATTCTTGTCCGCGGCTTCACCCGGATGGATCTTGTTCTGCACGCCGTCGAGACCGGCCATCAGCATGGCGGCGAAGGCGAGGTAGCTGTTCGCGGTCGGATCCGGGAAGCGGACTTCGATGCGGCGGGCCTTGTCGCTGTTGACGTAGGGGATGCGGATCGAGGCCGAGCGGTTACGGGCCGAATAGGCCAGCTTGACCGGGGCTTCGAAGCCCGGGACCAGACGCTTGTACGAATTGGTACCGGGGTTAGTGATGGCGTTCAGCGCGCGGGCGTGCTTGATGATGCCGCCGATGTAGTACAGCGCGAATTCCGACAGACCGGCGTAGCCGTCACCGGCGAAGAGGTTCTTGCCGTCCTTCCAGACCGACTGGTGAACGTGCATGCCCGAGCCATTGTCTCCAACGAGGGGCTTCGGCATGAACGTGGCGGTCTTGCCGTAGCTGGCCGCGACGTTATGCACGACGTACTTGAGCTTCTGCGTCCAGTCAGCGCGCTCGACGAGCGTCGAGAACTTGGTGCCGATTTCGTTCTGACCCGCGCCCGCGACTTCGTGGTGATGCACTTCGACCGGCACGCCGATCTGTTCGAGGATCAGGCACATTTCCGAGCGGATGTCCTGGAAGGAATCCACCGGGGGAACCGGGAAGTAGCCACCCTTCACCGCCGGACGGTGGGCAAGGTTGCCGCCTTCGTACTTCTTGCCGGTCGACCACGACGCTTCTTCCGATTCGATCTCGACGAAGCTGCCCGACATGTCGGCGCCCCAGCGCACGCCGTCGAAGATGAAGAATTCGGGTTCCGGACCGAAGAAGGCCGTGTCGCCGATGCCCGACGACTTCAGGTAGGCCTCGGCGCGCTTGGCGATCGAGCGCGGGTCGCGGTCATAGCCCTTGCCATCCGACGGCTCGAGCACGTCGCAGGTCAGGATGAGCGTGGTTTCTTCACGGAACGGGTCGATGAAGGCCGTGTTGGCATCGGGCATGAGCAGCATGTCCGAGGCTTCGATGCCCTTCCAGCCGGCGATGGACGAACCGTCGAAGGCATGGCCACTCTCGAACTTGTCCTTGTCGAAATGCGACAGGGGAACAGAGACGTGTTGTTCCTTGCCTTTGGTGTCGGTGAAGCGGAAGTCAACGAATTTGACTTCGTTGTCTTTCACAAGCTTCATCACGTCATCGGCGGTGATTGCCATGAAGATCTCCTGGATCGAAACGGATTCAAAGGTTGTCGGTTGGGACGAATCGGAAATCCGCAGACAGCCTGCGGCGACAGATTCCGTTCGTTGCAGGTCAAGAGAAATCGGTGCCCGTCGAGTCAATAAACTACGCTCGATCGGGATGTTTTCTGACAGCGCCGGCGACTATAGCATTTAGTATGCCGCGCACTTTTGAACGGCATCAGGCTCTGTCTTAGGGAACGAACGCTCCGACTCGATGCACGAGCGGTAGATATGAGGCCGCACTCCGATTGTGACTGCGAAATGATTGCGGCCTCCAGAGGCATAAGCGCATTTATTTGGTGCATGAGCACCAAGATGGAGACTTCATGAGCGATGTTGATGCGGCCGTCATTCTAGACACGGCTCGTACCCGAACCTCCGACAGCGGCTATGCGGGTGCGGTGCTCCCGGAAGAGGCGCTTGCCTTGCTGACGGCGCTGCCCGGCGCCCGCCTGGTGGACGTGCGCACGCGCGCCGAACTCGACTGGGTGGGTCGCCCTGCAATACCTGCCGGGCAGTACCTCCCGATCGAGTGGGTGATCTGGCCCGGCAACCAGCCCAACGGCGCTTTCCTCGGGCAACTGGCTGCTAGTGCGGGCGACGGCCCCCTGTTCTTCCTGTGCCGCAGCGGCGTGCGCAGCAAGGCCGCCGCCAAGGCCGCGACCGCAGCCGGCCATGCCGAGTGCTACGACATCCTCGAAGGCTTCGAAGGCGACAAGGACGCCGCCGGTCACCGCAAGACCATTGGTGGCTGGTGCAAGCGCGGCCTGCCCTGGATCGGCGCCTGACGTCTCCGACCACTCAGCCGATGAACATCGCCTGAAGGTCGTTGAGAAAGCGTCGGCCGAGGTCGGTCGGGCGGATGCGCTCGGGCGCAGGATCGAGCAGGCCGCGCGCGCAGGCCTCAGCCATCGCGCGCGCGATGCTGCCGATCGACAGGCCCGTGCGCTCGGCAAAAAGCGTGGTCGGCACGCCGTCAGTCAGGCGCAGCGCGTTCATCATGAATTCGCCGGGAATGGCGGCGGTGTCGAGATCATGGGATTCGGCGCTGGCATCGCCACGGAGCGCGCCCTCCATGTACGACTGCGGCTGGCGCAGCCTGGCTTGGCGCGTGATGCGCTCGGGAAAGCTGAGCTTGCCGTGCGCACCGGCACCGATCCCGAGGTAGTCGCCGAAGGTCCAGTAGTTGAGGTTGTGGCGCGAGCGACTGCCCGGACGCGCCCAAGCCGAGATCTCATAGTTGTCGAAGCCGGCGCCACCAAGCCGCTCGACAATGCCCTCCTGCATGTCGGCCGCCAGGTCGTCGTCGGGCAGGTCGGTGGGCGGGTACTTGGCATACACGGTATTGGGCTCGACGGTCAGGTGATAGACCGACAGGTGCCGGGTGCCGAAGCCGAGGGCGGTATCGATGTCGCGCAGGCAGTCATCGAGTGACTGGCCGGGCAACGCATACATCAGATCGAGATTGACGTTGTCGAACACGCTCACGGCGGCCTCGGCCGCGCGACGCGCCTCGGCGCCGTCATGAATGCGGCCGAGCGGACGCAGATAGCGGTCGTCGAAGCTCTGGATACCTATCGACAGCCGGTTGACGCCGCTGTCGCGGAAGGCGCGGAACTTGGCGACTTCCGCGCTGCCGGGGTTGGCTTCCATTGTGATCTCGGCATCGGCGTCGATCGGCAGACGCGCGCGCAGATCGCCGAGCAGCCGATCAAGTCCGGCCGCCGACAACAGCGAGGGGGTACCGCCGCCGATGAACACGGTGTGCACGCGCCGCCCCCACACCAGCGGCAGCGACGCCTCCAGGTCGGCGCACAGCGCATCGAGATAGTCCGCCTCGGGAATCGGCCCCTCGGGCGCATGCGAGTTGAAGTCGCAGTAGGGGCACTTGCGCTCGCACCACGGGAAATGGACGTACAGCGACAACGGCGGCAGTGCCTCCAGTCGCAACTCGCCCGGCCGCAGGAAGCGCACTGCCGCGTCGGCCGGTCCGCGCTGGAGCGCATCGGCGGGCGCGATCGTGATGCGGGTCGCCATGCGATCAGACTCCGCCCAATGCGGCGACGAGGGTGGTCAGCGCCTGGGCGCGATGACTCAGACGGTTCTTCTGCTCGGCCGGGAGTTGGGCGGCGGTCAGGCCGAGTTCCGGCAGAAGAAAGTGAGGGTCGTAGCCGAAACCGCCCTCGCCCGCCGGTGCGGCAACCAGCCGACCGCGCCAGATACCCTGAGCGATGATCGGCAGCGGATCATCGACCGAGCGCATGAACACCAGCACCGCGACGTAGAACGCATCCCAGTCCGACTCGGCGCGCGCCCGCGCGGCGACGCTGGCGATCAGCTTTTCGTTGTTGCGCGCGTCGCTGCGCGGCTCGCCGGCATAACGCGCCGACAGCACGCCCGGCGCGCCGCCGAGCAGCGGCACGCTGATGCCCGAATCGTCAGCAAGCGCCGGCAGGCCGGTTGCGGCGCAAGCGTTGCGCGCCTTGGCCAGCGCGTTCTCGAGGAAGGTCGGCCACGGCTCCTCGGCCTCGGACACGCCCAGTTCGCCCTGGGCAAGCGGCTGCCAGCCGAGCGGCGCCAGCAGCGCCGAGAACTCCCGGAGCTTGCCGGCGTTGTTGCTGGCGACGACGACGCGCCTGCTCATGCCTTGGCCTTTTCGAGCGCGGTGCGCTGGAGTTCGGTCAGCCTCGCGATGCCGACGCGACCAAGCGCGAGCATTGCGTCGAGCTCTGCGCCCGAGAACGGCATGCCCTCAGCCGTGCCCTGAATCTCGACGAAGCCGCCGCTGCCGGTCATGACGAGGTTCATGTCGGTCTCGCAGGCCGAGTCTTCGGCGTAGTCGAGGTCGAGCAGCGGAACGCCTTCCCACACGCCGACCGACACCGCCGCGACCTGGTCACGCAGCGGATCGGCCACGAGCTTGCCGTTCGCGAGCAGTCCATCGATCGCGTCGCGTAGCGCCACCCAGGCGCCGGTGATGCTCGCGGTACGGGTGCCGCCGTCGGCCTGGATCACGTCGCAGTCGATCTGGATCTGACGCTCGCCCAGCGCCTTGAGGTCAATGATCGAGCGCAGCGAGCGGCCGATCAGGCGCTGGATCTCCTGCGTGCGCCCCGACTGCTTGCCCTTGGCGGCCTCGCGGTCGGTGCGGGTGTGGGTCGAGCGCGGCAGCATGCCGTACTCGGCAGTGACCCAGCCCTGCCCCTTGCCCTTGAGGAAGGGCGGCACGCGCTCCTCCACGCTCGCGGTGCAGATCACGCGCGTGGCGCCGAAGGACACGAGCACCGAGCCCTCGGCATGACAGGTGAAGCCGCGTTCGATGCTCACGTCGCGGAGCTGGTCGAAGGCACGGCCGGACGGGCGTTGCGGATGGGACATGACGGTTCCGGAAAGGACGCGGCCGGCAACGGGTGCCGGCCGACGGAGGTGAATCGGGGAAAAGGCGGGTCAGCGCTTGGGCGGCGGCGCCTTGTGCGAGGCGGCGATCGCCTTGCGGATGTCGGCGATCGCGCTCTCGATGTCGTCGTCGGACAGTGCGTGATCGCCGGCCTTGCCCTGGGCCGGGAACTGGATGGTGGACGTGAAGGCATCGGCGCTGCGACCCGGCGTGGGCGCACCGCGCTCTTCCTCCGGCGAGGTGTCGGATTCCCAGGTCATGCCGACAGCCGAGACATTGTCGGCACGGGCGCCCGCTTGCATCAGCGCGTAGTTGATGAGCTCCGGCACCACGCGCATCACCGAGTTCGATCGGAAGGCGGAAGCGATGATGCTGTCGGGCACCGCACCCCACAGCCCGTCAGAACACAACAGCAGATGGTCGCCGGGCAGCAGCCGCACCGGATCGGCCAGCTCGACTAGCGGCATCGCGGGTGCGCCGAGGCAGTTGAACAGGCGGTTGCGCTCGGGGTAATCGGCACGGTCGCGCTGGTCAAGCAGGCCGTCTTGGATCATCGCTTCGAGTTGGGAGTGGTCGCGCGTTACATGCTGGATGCCGCCATCGCGGATGAGATACAGCCGCGAATCGCCAGCGTGCGCCCAGTAGGCGACGCCGCGCTGGACGATACAGGCCACGGCAGTCGTACGCGGAGATTCGGGCAGGCCCCGACCGGCCCGGTAGCGCTGGATCTCGATGTGCGCGGTGAGCATCGCATCTTCGAGAAACTGGCGCGGATCCTTGAGCACCGGCCGTGCATCGCGCTGGAACAGCGCGCCGATCGTCTGCACCGCGATCTGGGCCGCGATCTCGCCGTTGAGATGGCCGCCCATGCCGTCGCAGACGACGAGCAGCAAGGTGTCGCGGGTATAGCAGTAGCCCATCCGGTCCTGGTTGACCTTGCGGCCGCCGCGTTTGCTTTCCTGGTAGATCGAGAAACGCACGGTTGTTCAGCACCGAAATGCACAGGGGGACGAGGGAATGGTGCCCTCGCCATTATTCATTTGCGCCAGTCCGTCGGCAGGTCAGGCTCGGTATGGCTACCGGCTTGGGTACTGCCCTCGGCACGCGAACCGCTACGCACGACCATTCGCCGCAGCCGATCGGTAAACGACGCAGGCTCGTGACGTGCCACGTCGGCAAGAAGCAGCTTCTGTACCGAAAACACACTCTGCGGGCGTTCCAGCGGATCGAGCTTGAGGCAAAGATTGATCAGATCGAGCAACTCGGCCGAATAGTGTGCACGGTATTGCCGGACCGCCGACGGCATCTTGTCGGCCTGCTTGCGTGCGTCGGCGGCTTGCGGTGGCGAGCCGGACAGGCAGGCGAACATCGCCGCGCCAACGCTGTAGATATCTGACCATGGCCCGAGCGACGGGTCCTTCACATGCAGCTCGGGCGGCGCGAAGCCCGGCGTGTACATGGGATAGAGCTTTTCCTCATCGGGATTGAGCGTCTGCCGCGCAGCACCGAAGTCGAGCAGGATCGGCGTCGCATCGGAGCGCAGGTAGATGTTGGCCGGCTTGATGTCGAGATGGAGGATCTTGTTCGCATGCACCTCGCGCAGGCCATTCAGCACCTGGGAGAAGATCCGGCGGATCGTGCCCTCGCCGATGATGTAATCACGTCCCGGCGTGTCACGCCGACGGATGATGAGTTCCTGCAGAGAACGGCCCGACTCATAGGCCATGACCATGTACACCGTACCGTTGGCGCGGAAGAAATTCAGCACCCGAACGACATTCGGATGCGCGATCCGCGCAAGCGCCCGCCCCTCTTCGAAAAAGCATTTCAGGCCCACGCGGAAGGTGGCCAGGTTCTGCGGGACGATGGACGGCTCGAGTTCCCCCTCCCGCCGGACCACGAGCGAACTCGGCAGATATTCCTTGACGGCGACGGGGGTGTTGGTTTCGTCGAGGGCCAGATAGACGATGGAAAATCCGCCAGTACTGATTTTCTTGACGATCCGATATCCGCCGATGACCAGCCCCGCGGGGAGCGCTGCGTTTTGTTGTGCTGACATTCGGGACGGTTGATCTACCCTGACGGCCTGTATAGGTACTCTCGAAGACTCGAATTTGAGCCTACGCCCTACGGTTTGTAAATGCGCGTGCGATGAGGGCAGCGCTTCTGTCCACGAGGACAGCAGTACGCCGCACCGCAACAATTGCTTCTGAAATGACTTTCGACAACCCGAAGGCCGGCGCTGCCTGCGCCAGCATGACCGGATACGCTGGCGCGACTCGATCAATCGCGGGCGCCAATCTCAGTTGCGAGCTACGCAGCGTCAACAGCCGTTTTCTGGACTTACAGTTTCGCATCCCTGACGAACTTCGGCAGGTTGAATCGGTTGTGCGCGAAGCAATCGGAGCCACCTTCCAGCGCGGAAAGATCGAATTTCGCCTGCAATGGCAGCGCGCGGACGATAGCGCCTCACCGGCATCCTCACCCGATCCGGCGGCGATCCGGCGACTAGTGGCATGGCAGGAAACCGTGCTGACCGAGCTGCCGGAGGCGCGGCACCTGTCGGTCGCCGACGTGCTGCGCTGGCCCGGCATCGTGGCCGAGCGCACGCTTGCCGTAGACGCCTTGCGGGACGCCGCGATCACCGCCGCGCGCGAATGCGTCGGCGGCTTGCGCCAGGCACGCCAGCGCGAGGGCGAACGCATCGCCGCCCACCTGCGCGAGCGGCTGACGCGGATCGAGGAAGTGGCCAGTTCGGTTTCGACTCGCCTGCCCGAGTTGCGCGAGGCCCATCGCGCGAAAGTCGCGGCCCGCGTGGATGAGGTGGTGGCTGCCGCCAGCGAAAGCAGCGGCGTCTCGCGCGACGAGCTCGCGGGCCGCATCGCGAGTGAAGTCACGCTGTTCTCGCTGCGCGCCGACGTGGACGAGGAGCTTGCCCGCCTGCGCATGCACTGCGCCGAAGTGCGCCGCCTGCTCGATCAGCCGCCCGCCGGCGGCCTCGGCAAGCGGCTTGACTTCCTGATGCAGGAACTCAACCGCGAAGCCAACACGCTCGGCAGCAAGGCCGTTGCCGTCGATCTCGCCAACGCCTCGATCGATCTGAAGCTGCTGATCGAGCAGATGCGCGAGCAAGTCCAGAATCTCGAATAAAGGAACAGACCATGCCGATGAGCCTGTCCGAACCCGCCTTCGCGGGCAGCCTGCTGATGGTCGTCGCGCCGAGCGGCGCCGGCAAATCCACTCTCGTCAACGCCCTGCTTGAACGCCTGCCGACGATCCGGCTGTCGATTTCGCACACGACCCGCCCGCCGCGCCCGAAAGACCGCAATGGCGTCCAATACCATTTCGTGAGTCCGGACGAATTCAGGCAAATGGAAGCAGACGGCGACTTTCTCGAATGGGCGGAAGTGCACGGCAACTATTACGGCACCTCTCGCAAATGGATCGAGGATCAACTCGTGCGGGATGTCGATGTGCTGCTCGAAATCGATTGGCAGGGCGCGCGCCAGATACGCCAGCGATTTGCCGGCAGCAGCCGGGTTTCGGTGACGGGAATCTTCATTCTCCCGCCGAGTTTCGAAGCGCTGGAGCATCGTCTTCGCACTCGCGGCGAAGACAGCGACAGCGTGATTTCGCGCCGACTGCTGGCTGCCGGCAGCGAGATCGCGCATGCCCCGGAATTTGAACATGTTATTATTAATCAAGACTTTGCGACGGCTCTTGACGAATTGACGAGCATCGTGAAAGCCACCCGCACGCGGTTCGCCGCCCAGCACGCACGCAATCACGAGCTCTTCGCTCAACTCGGCATCGGCGGTGATCTCACCTGATGCCGCATCGCAGCAAATTCCTGCGCTGTCGCATACTGTCACCCTGCACCGGTGCTTGACATCGGTGCTGCCTCAACGAATCGGAGATCCCTCTTGGCTCGCATTACCGTCGAAGACTGCCTGAAGCAAATCCCCAACCGTTTCCAGCTCGCGCTGGCCGCGACCTATCGCGCGCGCCAATTGGCCCAAGGCCATACGCCCAAGGTCGAAACGAAGGACAAGCCGACGGTTACCGCGTTGCGTGAAATTGCCGCCGGCAAGGTTGGCATCGAAATGCTCAAGAAAGTCCCGACCTGACGGAGGCAAGGGCATGGACGACGATCGGGTGAGTGTCATTCCGGAGCCGCAAGGCGCCGAACCCGCTCGCACGCCCCTGCCCGCCGGAGGCCGGCAGCCCGAACGGGCAGCGGGCACACCCGCGCCGACAAGCCCGCTGCGCGCGACCCTGCCGTCGATCACCAGCCATCTCACGCGGGTGATGGCCCAGTCGGTCGCCGACGATGCGCCCGATGAAGCAGGCGACGCCCAAGCGCCATCGGGCAAGCCGCGCAAACCCCGGACACCGGCGCCCGCCGCCGAAGCACCACGCGAGGAAATCCGCTCGGTGGCGAGCTTCGCGCCCTTGGCCGAGACCTTGGCCAGCTATCTGTCCGACACCGATGTCGCCAAGGTACGCGAGGCCTACCGCTTCGCCGACGAGGCCCATCTGGGCCAATTCCGGCAGAGCGGCGAACCCTACATCTCCCACCCGATCGCGGTGGCGGAACTCTGCTCGCAATGGAAGCTAGATGCGCAGGCGATGATCGCCGCGCTCCTGCATGACGTGATCGAGGATCAGGGCGTCACCAAGCAGGAACTTGTCGAGCGCTTCGGCGCGCCGGTGGCCGAACTCGTGGATGGGCTGTCCAAGCTCGACCGGCTCAAGTTCGCCAACCAGCAGGACGCCCAAGCTGAGAACTTCCGCAAGATGATGCTGGCGATGGCGCGGGACGTGCGCGTCATCCTTATCAAGCTGGCCGACCGGCTGCACAACATGCGCACGCTGGGTGCGGTGCCGTCGCACAAGCAGCGCCGCATCGCGCGCGAGACGCTCGACATCTATGTGCCGATCGCGCACCGGCTGGGCCTGAACGTGATCTTCCACGAGCTTCAGGATCTGAGCTTTTCCTACCTCTATCCGATGCGCTACTCGACGCTGCGCAAGGCCGTGCTCGCGGCCCGCGGCAACCGGCGCGAGGTGGTGAACAAGATCCTCGGCCAGATCACGACCGCCCTGCCCGCCGCCGGCATCGAGGCCCAGGTCTCGGGCCGCGAGAAGAGCCTCTACGGCATCTACCGCAAGATGCGCGACAAGCACCTGTCGTTCTCGCAGGTGCTGGATGTGTACGGCTTTCGCGTCGTGGTGCCGAGGCGCGATCAGTGCTATCTCGCGCTGGGCGTGCTGCACGGGCTGTTCAAGCCGGTGCCGGGCAAGTTCAAGGATCTGATCGCGGTGCCCAAGTTCAACGGCTACCAGTCGTTGCACACGACGCTGGTGGGTCCGTTCGGCACGCCGGTCGAGTTCCAGATCCGCACCGAGGAGATGCATCACGTCGCCGAGTCGGGCGTCGCGGCGCACTGGCTCTACAAGGACGAGAAGGCGAGCGTCACCGAACTCCAGCAGCGCACCCACACTTGGCTGCAATCGCTCATCGAGGTGCAGAACCAGACCGGCGACGCGGGCGAGTTCTTCGAACATGTGAAGGTCGATCTGTTTCCGGACTCGGTCTACGTGTTCACGCCCAAGAGCAAGATCATCTCGCTGCCGCGCGGCGCGACGCCGCTCGATTTCGCCTACCAGATCCACACCGACATCGGAAACAGCGCGGTCGGTGCGCGTGTCAACGGCCTGCCCGTCAGCCTGCGCACCGAGCTGCACAGCGGCGACATCGTCGAGGTGGAAACCGATCCGCACGGCCGGCCCAATCCCAACTGGCTCGGTTTCGTCCGCACGGCACGGGCGCGCTTCGAGATCCGGCATGCGCTGCGCACGACCAACCTGGCCGATTCGATCGCGCTGGGCGAAAGCCTGCTGCGCCAGGCGCTGGTCGCGCTCGAAGTCGATCCGCGCTCGCTGCAACCGGCGAGCTACGACAAGCTCGTGCGCACGCTCGGCGCGAAGTCGGTGGACGAGGTGCATGCCGACATCGGCCTCGGCCGGCGCATCGCGGCGGTGGTCGCACGCCGGCTGCTGATCGCCACCGAGGGGCCGACGGTGCGCAGCGGCGTCGATTCCGACGGCGCGCGCATCCTCATCCACGGCACCGAAGGCATGGCGATCCAGCTCGCGCCGTGCTGCGCGCCGATCCCGGGCGACGCGCTGGCCGGCTATCTGCGCAAGGGCCATGGCCTCGTCGTGCACACACGCGATTGCGAGCAGGCACGGCGCCTGCGCCAGAAGGACCCCGAGCGCTGGCTCGATGACGTAGCCTGGGCCGACGATGTGCAGCGAGCCTTCGACGCGCGCATCCACATCCAGGCCGCCAATGAGCGCGGCGTGCTCGGCCGCATCGCGGCAGAGATCGCCAGCAGCGACGCCAACATCAACCGCGTCTCGACCGACGACATGCAGCTCGACGGCTCCATCGTGGTTGACGCGACCGTGCAGGTCACGAATCGCGACCACCTCGCCCAGGTGATGCGCAACCTGCGCCGGCTGCCCGAGGTCAGGCGCATCGGCCGCGCGCGCGGCTGAAGGCAGCGATCGGGCCGGGCCGATCTGACAGCGCAACCCCTGTCCTCAGCCTGGTCGCCGCCGGTCGTCAGGACGGGCACCGCCCCGACCGCTCGACGCCCGGGCGCGCGCCTTCGCCGGTTCAGTCGCGCGCCGGCTCGAAAGGCTGGTAGCGGATCTCGATCACCTCAAGCTCGTCCACGCCGGCTGGCGTGCGCAGCGTCACCACATCGCCTTCGCGCGACTTGGTGAGCGCACGCGCGACGGGCGAGATCCAGCTGATCGCGCCATTGGCCGGATCGACCTCGTCCATGCCGACGATCGTGACCGTGTGCTCGACGCCACGCGAATCGGCATAGGTCACGGTCGCGCCGAAGAACACCTGATCGATGTTCTCCTGCCGCATCGGATCGACCACCTCCGCGAAATCAAGGCGCTTGGTGATGAAGCGGATGCGCCGGTCGATCTCGCGCAGCCGCTTCTTGCCGTAGAGGTAGTCGCCGTTTTCCGAACGGTCGCCGTTGCTGGCGGCCCAGGACACGATGTTCACCACCTCGGGCCGCTGGCGGTCGATGAGGTCGAGCAACTCGGTCTTGAGCCGCAAGTGGCCGGCGGGCGTGATGTAGTTCTTCGCGCCGGCCGGGATCGCGGGCATCTCGGGCAGGTCGTCATCGTCGTCCTGCCCGCCCTCCTTCACGAAGGCCTTGCTCATCTCACTGCTCGGCGCCGTGGCACTTCTTGTACTTGCGACCGCTGCCGCAGGGGCAGGGATCGTTGCGGCCGGGCTCGTCGGCCTTGCGCACGGTCTTGGGCTTCGCGGCGCGCGTGGCCCAGAAGCGGCGCAGCGCGTGGGCCGACCAGATGGCGCGGCCGATGTCGAGATCGCGCGTGGCCGGGTCGGTGCGATCGACATGCTCGTGGCCAAGGTCGTCGTCGTCCTCGGCGGCGTCCTCGCTCATGCCGAGCGCCTCGGGCGAAAGCAGCTCGACGAAGTCGGCAAGGCGGTCTTCAAGATAGGCCGACTCTTCCTCGTCGAGCTGCTCGAACACCTCGTCTTCCCACACGTCGTAGGCGGCCAGGAAGCCCTCTGCCCAGTACTCGCCGAGCAGCGGCGCGTCTTCCTCGCCCTCGGCCGGCTCGAAGATGAGCGGGTCGAGCAGGTCACCGTCCTGGGCGGTGTCGGGATCGTTGGCAAGCGCGGCGGCCACGAGGGCGTGACGGCGGTCGAGCAGCTCGATGAATTCGGCGCGCTCCTCGTCGGACTCGAAGGGGATTTCATCTTCGGGATCGATGCCGATGAGGGCGGCGATCCATTCGGACACGTCGATCGTGCTCGGATGGGCGACGACGCCGGCGATCAGCCCGTCGGTGAATTCGACGTCGGGCGCGTCGAGGCCGCGATCGCGCAGCGTGGCGAGCAGTTCGTCGAGGCGCTGGCAGTCGGCGTCGGACAGGGGACTGAGCGGGGTGGTGTCGGTCATGAAGCGGTCTCGCTGGGGCAAACGCGGATTATCGCAGGGCGGCACCTCGCCTCGACCGGGTGGCAAGCGCCCCGGTGCGGGCGACAGTCGATGATCGGCGCCGACAACGCCAGTCAGCTCAGACCGGGACTGCCAGCATCTCGCGGCAGGCACTGGCGCAATCGCGGCAAGCCTTGGCGCAGCGCTGACAATGGTCCATCGGGTGCTGTCCGCACTCGTCGGCGCAGGCCGCGCAGATCGTGGCGCAGAGTTCGCAGATGATGTCGATCTGGCTGCTGCCGCGCGCCATCGCGGCGGAGGCGAGTCGGCAGATGGCGGCGCAGTCGATGTCGAGTGCGATGCAGGCGGCCATCGGCTTCGGGTCGTCCTCGGCCAGGCAGGCGATCGCGCAGAGGTCGCAGGCGCGGGCGCAGTCGTCGCAGGCGTCGGCGCAGTTGATGAGGGTCGGGTCCATGCATATCTCCGTCGAAAGCGGGCGCCGGACAGGCGCCCTCCGACGGAGATGGGCAACGGGCGTTCCGGCGACCGTCGAGACGGAATGCGACGGGAAGCCACCGTCGCAATGCGCAGTTATTGCGCTGCGCGCGCAGGAATTGCCGATGGCACCGGCGGCGCGCGATGCCCCGGAAACGTCGCGGCACAAGGCGCGCCACGACGGATGCCGAGCGCGCGGCGCCGGCCGTCAGACCTGCATGTTCATGATTTCGCTGTAGGCCTGCACCAGCTTGTTGCGGGTCTGGAGCAGGCTCTGGAAGCCGAGCGTCGCCTTGTTCATCGCGAGCATCGTGTCTTCGAGGCCGACCTTCGGGTCTTCCATCTGGAAGCGCTTCTGCATGTCGGCGGCGCCGGCCTGGGCCGCGCTCACGTCCTTGAGCGCGGCGGCCATCGCCGCACCGAAGCCGCCGCCCGCGTCGCTGCCGGCGGCCGGGCGCGCGCGGACGGTCTCGATCTGGGACAGCAGGCTTTCTACGGGGCGTATCGAATCCATGGCGGCTCCATTGCGGATGACCGGACTCTAGGCGCAACGCGGCAAGCGCTCGCGCCCGAAAGCGAGCTTTTCCGCCCCCTTATCTGCCTTTGGTCGCGCGACCCGGTTTCGATAATCGGCTCACGCGTCTGCCCGTTGACGGCCGGCGCGCAAGAAAACTTGAGCCTTTCATCGGAAGAACCGCCCCATGGCCGACAGTCTCGTAGCTACCGCCGACGACGCGCCGGACCTGCCCGTCCCCGCCAAGCCCCAGACGCCGCTGGAGCGCCTGCGCGCCGCGCCGCCCAAGACCAAGATGCTGCTCGGCGGCGGCAGCGCCGCGCTGGTGGCGCTCGCGGTCGCGGCCGTGCTGTGGAACCGCCCGCCCGACTACGCGGTGCTGTATTCCAACCTCGGCGACAAGGACGGCGGCGCCGTCGTGGGCGCCCTGTCGCAGATGAACGTGCCCTATCGCACCGAGGGCAACGGCGTGATCTACGTGCCGCGCGAGAAGGTGGCGGACCTGCGCATGCGGCTCGCAAGCCAGGGCGTCGTGCACGGCGGCAACATCGGCTTCGAGCTGATGGACGGCCAGAAGCTCGGCGCCACCCAGTTCCAGGAGCAGATGAGCTACCAGCGCGCGCTGGCCGGCGAGCTGGAGCGCTCGATCCAGACCGTCAACGGCGTGCAGTCGGCCCGCGTGCTCATCGCCATTCCCAAGCCGAGCGTGTTCGTGCGCGAGGAGCTGAAGCCGACCGCGAGCGTGATGGTCACGCTCATGCCGGGCCGCTCGCTCGACGAGACGCAGGTCGCGGGCATCGCAGGCCTCGTGGCCTCGGCCGTGCCCGAGCTGTCGGCGCGCGACGTGAAGATCGTTGACCAGACCGGCAAGGTGCTCCAGCGCCCGGAGGACAACACCTCCACGCTCAACCGCCACCAGCTCGAATACGTCAACCGCATCGAAGAACAGACGATCAAGCGGATCAACGACATCCTCGAACCGATCGTCGGGCCGGACAACTTCCGCGTGCAGGTGACGGCCGACATCGACTTCAACCAGCAGGAACAGACGGCCGAGACCTACAAGCCGAACCAGGATCCGAAGGACGGCACGGTCCGCAGCATCCAGACCGTCGACGCGTCGAGCAAGACGACCGCCGAGGGCGGCGTGCCGGGCTCGCTCACCAACCAGCCCGCCGCCGCGCCTACCGCGCCGATCGGCCAGGGCGCCAATCCGCCCGCCGCCCAGGCCGCCGGCGCGAATGCCGGCCCGACCGAATCGCGCAAGGAATCCACCATCAACTACGAGGTGGACAAGCAGGTGCGCGTGGTCCGCATGGCCACCGGCAGCATCCGCCGCCTGACCGCCGCCGTCGTGCTCAACCACCGCACGCTCAAGAACCCGCCCGAAGGCGTGCAGCCCACGCAGGCGCTCACGCCCCAGGAGCTGGAGCAGATCAACTCGCTGGTGCGCGAGGCAATGGGCTTCAACAAGGAGCGCGGCGATTCGCTGTCGGTGTCGAACGTGCCGTTCTCGGCGCCCGACGCGCCGGTCGCGCCCGAGCTGCCGATCTGGAAGGACCCGGCCACGCTCGCGCTGCTGAAGGAGTTCGCGCCCTACATCGCGCTGCTGATGCTGGCGCTGATCGTGGTGTTCGGCATGGTCCGCCCGGCGATCCGCTCGCTCAATCCGCCGCCGCCGGACGAGAAGGACGACGACGTGCCGGTACCCATCGCGCTCAACCCCGACGGCACGCCGGCCGTGCCCGGCGGCTTCGAGGCGGTGGTCGGCCCCGACGGCGAGGAGCTGGAAGCGCTGCCGCCCCCGCCGCCGCCCAAGCCGGTACCCGATCCCAAGCTCATCGAAGACATCTGCGTCGTGGCCCGCAACGATCCGAAGGCCGTGGCCAACGTGATCAAGCGCTGGATCAACCGCGACGCCTGACGGCAACGCAAGACGGAGTGATGCCACATGGCAGCCGAAGAAGACGAAGGCCTGAGTGAAAGCGCCATCCTGCTGATGACGCTCGGCACCGATGCCGCCGCGGAGGTGTTCAAGCACCTCTCGCCCAAGGAAGTGCAGAAGCTCGGCGAGACGATGGCCAAGCTGCAGATCGTGCCGAAGGAGCGCGTCGATCTGGTGGTGAAGAAGTTCCACCAGCAGATCGGCCTCGAAGCCTCGCTCGTCGCCGATACCGACAACTTCGTGCGCGAGACGCTGGTCAAGGCGCTCGGCGAGGAGAAGGCCGGCTTCCTGCTCGACCGCATCCTGCAGGGCAAGGACGTGTCGGGCATCGAAGGCCTCAAGTGGATGGACGCCTCGACCGTGGCCGAACTCGTGCGCAACGAGCATCCGCAGATCATCGCGTCGATCGTCGTCCACCTGGAGCGCGATCACGCGTCGGAGATCCTCAAGCAGCTGCCCGAGCGCACGCGCAACGACGTGATGATGCGGGTCGCCACGCTCGACGGCATCCAGCCGCATGCGCTGCGCGAGCTGAACGACGTGCTGGCCAAGATGCTGGCCGGCTCCGACAAGATCAAGAAGACCCAGCTCGGCGGCATCCGCGCCGCGGCCGAGATGCTCAACTTCATGGGCAGCGCGGCCGAGACGTCGGTGATCCAGAACATCATGGAGAACGACAACGACCTGGCGCAGAAGATCCTCGACGAGATGTTCACCTTCGACAACATCCTCGACATCGACGATCGCGGCATCCAGACCATCCTGCGCGAGGTGCAGACCGACTCGCTGGTCGTGGCGCTCAAGGGCACCGACAAGGAGTTGCAGGAAAAGATCTTCAAGAACATGTCGAAGCGCGCCGCCGAGACGCTGCGCGAGGACCTCGAAAGCAAGGGTCCGGTGCGGCTGTCGGAAGTCGAGGCCGAGCAGAAGGAAATCCTCAAGATCGTCCGGCGCCTTGCCGACGAAGGTCAGATCCAGCTTGGCGGAGGCGGCGATGACTCATTCGTTTGAACCCATCGTGCCGGCCGAGGTCGTGGCCCGGGCCGAGGTGATCTCGTCGGAGACGCAGGCGGAAACGCGCATCAAGGTGCAGGCCTGGACGCCCGAAGTGCTCGAAATCCAGACCCTGTCCTTCGTCGAGGCAGTGCGCGCGGCGCGGCGCAAGGCCGCCGAGCAGGCGTTTGCCGAGGCCTACGCGCGCGGCCCGCGTCCGCCCGACGACAGCTTCGCGCTCAGCCCCTTCACGCGCCGTTCGCGCCTGACCAAGGCGCCCGAGCCGGAACCCGAACCCGAGCAGGCCGAGACCGAGGAACCCGCAGGCCCCGAGCCCGAGTACGACCTTGCCTTCGTCGAGACCGAGCCGCCGGCCGTGCCGGTGCACGAACTGGCGCTGGAAGCGCGCGCCGATGGCTATGCCCACGGCTTCGCGCATGCCGAGGAGATCGGCATGCGCATGGCGGCCGAACTCGAATCGCGCATGGCGCCGCTGGTGGAGCAGTTCCGCGCCGAGCTGGCCGCGCGCGAGGCGGGCATCGCCGACCAGCTGCTCACGCTCGCGGCGCGCCTCGCCAAGCAGATGCTGCGCGCCGAACTCACGATCAATCCGCAGGCGATGCTGCCGGCGGTGCGCGAGGCGGTCGGCATGGTGTCGGAGTCGGCCACGCGGGTGCGGCTGCATCTGCATCCGGACGACATCGCCATCGTCGAGAACGACATCGGCGCGGACACCGACCGCATCACGCTCGTGGCCGATCCGGCCCAGCTGCGCGGCGGCTGCCGCGTCACCAGCCATGACGGCGAGATCGACCTCGGCCTGGCGCGCCGCATCCAGGGCGCGCTGTCGGCGCTCGGCCTCAAGGAAGAAGCGCTGCCGCCCGGCCACGACCTCGGCTCCATCGACACTCCGCTGGTCTGAACCCGACGATGAAAACGCTTGCAAGACCGCCGCAATCCGACGCGCCCGGCGAACGCACCCTCGCCTTCCTCGGCGATTGCGCCGACTTTTCCGATGCCGTGCCGGTGCCGCATGTGGCCGGCCGGCTGGTGCGCGTATCGGGCCTCGTGATGGAGGCCATCGGCGTCAAGCTGCCGCTCGGCAGCATGGTGAAGGTGAGCCAGGGCGGCGGACAGGCGGTCGAGGCCGAGGTGGTCGGCTTCTCGGGCGAGAAGGTGTTTCTCATGCCCTACAGCGAGCCGGCCGGCCTCATGCCGGGCGCGCGCGTGGAGGCGGCCTACGACCCGCTGCCGCCGCCGCGCTACGGCGAGCACAACCATCCCTGGCGCCGCGCCGAGGACCGCACCCGCACCCTGCCCGTCGGCTGGGAACTGCTCGGCCGCGTGGTCGATGCCAACGGCCGCGCGCTCGACCGACTGCCCGAGCCCGATTGCCGCGAGCGCCGCCCGCTGCGCGCCCGGCCGATGAACCCGATCGAGCGCGCGCCGGTGGAGGAGGTGCTCGACGTGGGCGTGCGGGCGCTCAACGGTCTGCTCACGATCGGCAAGGGCCAGCGCATCGGCCTGTTCGCCGGTTCGGGCGTGGGCAAGTCGGTGCTGCTCGGGATGATGGCGCGTTACACCGAGGCCGAGGTGATCGTGGTCGGCCTGATCGGCGAGCGCGGCCGCGAAGTGAAGGAATTCATCGAGCACATCCTCGGCGAGGAAGGCCGGCGCAAGGCCGTGGTGGTGGCCGCGCCCGCCGACTGCCCGCCGCTGCTGCGCCTGCAAGGGGCGGCCTATGCCACGACCATCGCCGAGTACTTCCGCGACCAGGGCAAGCAGGTGCTGCTGATGATGGATTCGCTCACCCGCTACGCGATGGCGCAGCGCGAGATCGCGCTGGCGATCGGCGAGCCGCCGGCCACCAAGGGCTATCCGCCGAGCGTGTTCGCCAAGCTGCCGGCGCTGGTGGAGCGCGCCGGCAACGGCGAGGAAGGCGGCGGCTCGATCACCGCGTTCTACACGGTGCTGAGCGAGGGCGACGACCAGCAGGACCCGATCGCCGACAACGCGCGCGCCATCCTCGACGGCCACGTGGTGCTGTCGCGCCAGCTCGCCGAGCAGGGCCACTACCCGGCCATCGACATCGAGCAGTCGATCAGCCGCGTGATGAACCAGGTGGTGTCGCGCGAGCACGCCCGCATCGCGCTCGACATGAAGAAGGCCATCTCCAACTACCAGCGCAACCGTGATCTGCTCGCGGTCGGCGCCTATGTGCAGGGCAGCGATCCGGCGGTCGATTCCGCGATCGCAAACTGGCCGCTTATCGAGGCTTTCCTGCGCCAGGACCTGGGCGAATGTTCCCGTTACGCAGACACGACCGGACACCTCGGCGCAATCGTGTCGCGCTTCAGGAGATAAACGATGGCCCAGTCGCGCATGACCGGCATCCCCAACGCCGCAGCCTTCTCCCACCTCATCGAGCGCGCGGCCGACGAGCGCGACAACGCGGCGCGCGCGCTGGCCAATGCCTCGCTGCTGCGCGACGACAGCCGCAACAAGGTCGAGATGCTCGAAACCTACCGGCGCGACTACCTGCAACGCATGCGCGACGGCATGGAGCGCGTGGACGGACCCGGCGCGCTGGCGCAGTTCGGCGCCTTCGTCGCCAAGCTCGAAGGCGCGATCAAGCAGCAGACCGAGGACTACGCCTTCCGCGAGCAGGTGGTGGCGAAGGCGCGCGCCATCGTGCTCGAAGCCGAACGCAAGCTGCGCTCGCTCGAAACCTACGTGGCGCGCAAGGAAGCCATCGCCGATCTCAAGGCCGCGCGCCGCGAGTCCAAGCTGAACGACGAGTTCGCCCAGCGCATCGCCATGACCCGCCTCGCCGCCGCTGGCGACCACGCATGAGCATGACCGACATCCGCAACACGGCAACGCGCGCGACCGGCAACGCCCAGCAGGCGACCTCCACGCGCAACACGCGCGGTGGCACGCCCGACGACGGCCTTTCCTTTGCCCAGGTACTGGCCGGCAACGGCGTGACGCCGCCCGCGCAGCCCTCGTCACAAGCCGCCACGCAGCGCAGCCCGGAAACCGGGCCCGGCACGGCGCGTGCGAACACGGGGGCCGCACGCGGCAGCGAGGCCCGCACGGCCGAGGCCCGCGCGCGCGAAGCCCGTTCAACCGAAGCCCGCTCGACCGAGGCACGCTCGACCGAGGCACGCGACAGCGACGCCCGCGCCGACGAGGCGCGCGCCAGCGCAGCGCAGGACGGCACGAACGCCGGGGCAGGCCCGGACACGGGCCGCGCCGCCGGCGTCACCGCCAGCGCCGCGCCGTCCGCGAACGCCGATGCCACCGCGTCCGCCGAGGCCAGCGCCCCCCGGGCCAGCGCCGCCACGCCGCCCGCCCAGACCGTCATCGACACCGCAAGCGCCGCGACCGGCAGCACCGCCACCGACAACCTCGGCACCCGTGCCCTGCTCGCCCGGCTCGCGGCGCTGTCGGGCCAGACCGCCGACGCGCGCACGACGAACACCAGCACGCCCGCACCGCGCGCCACCGCGACCTCCGACGACGCCACCCGTGGTCGCCCGAGCGCCATCGGCACCGAAGCCACGCCCGCGCCCGACGCCAACGCCGCCCTGCTTGCCCAGCTCATGGCCCTCGCCGGCCAGAACACGCCGGCCGGGCAGAACGCCGCCAGCCCGTCGGCCAAGGCCGGCGCCGCCATCGCCGGAAGCGGCACCGAACCTGCCGGCAAGGCCGCCACCCTGCCCGCCAGCCTCGCCACGCTCCTGCCCGCCGACGACGCCCGCGCCTTCGCGCGTCTCGACGCAGCTCCCGGCGCGGCCACCAGCCCGACCACCGCCGACGCGCTGCGCCAGGCCCTCGCCAACCGCGCCGCTGGCGGCGAGAGCGCCGCCAGCCCGATGCGCATCGCTCCGGCCGACACCGGCAGCGCCACGCCGGCCGGCCCCGCCATCCCGACCGTCGCAGGCGCCGACGCGCCGCGCGCCGGCTTCGCCGAGAACCTGGCCGCGACGCTCGCCGCGAGCGCCGGCATCGCGCCCCAGACCGCCGGCGGCATCACGCCCGCCTCCGGTCCGACGGCCAGCGCCGCGCTCGCCGCGCCGGTCGGCAGCGACGCCTGGGGCGAGCAGCTCGCCGGACAGGTCACGCGCTGGACGCTCGACGGCATCGACGTGGCCGAACTCACGCTCAATCCCAAGGACCTCGGACCGATCCAGGTCGAGATCGCCCTCACCGACGGCAAGGCGGCCGTGCACTTCGCCGCCGAGCAGGCCGAGACGCGCGCCGCGATCGACGCCCAGATGTTCCGCCTCGGCGACAGCCTCGCCGACGCCGGCATCACGCTGCAAAGCGGCACCAGCGGCTTCGAGTCGCAGGGTCAGGCCTTCGGCTTCATGCGCGAACAGGCGCGTGACGGCGGCGGCGCGCGCGGCGGCAACGCTCGCGACGGCGGCTTCGGCAATGGCAACGGCGCCGAGTCCGAGCCGGCGGCCGCGATCACCGCCCCGGTGGCCGGCCAGCGCCGCAGCGGACTCGACCTGTTCGCCTGAGCGCAACGCGGCGCGGACTGCCGCGCCCGCGCCCGCGCCGGCCCGGCCGCGCGCGCCGGCCGGGATAATCCGGCCACCCTCCCCCGACCCAAGGCGCGCGCGTGCTCCTCGTCTTTCCGCTCGAACACAAGCCCGACTGGCGCCGTCCGCCGGTCATGACCCTGCTGCTCATCCTGCTCAACTGCCTGATCTGGTTCGGCCCCCAGCGCGCCGACGAGAAGGCGGAGGAAAAGGCCGCGCAGCACTACTTCGAGTCCGGCCTCGCCGCCATCGAACTGCCGCGTTACGCGGCCTGGGTCGAGCGGCAGAACGATGCCGAGCACCGCGAACTCGCGCGCCAGCTCGCGCGCACCGATCCCGACAAGCTCGCCCGCGCCGTGCCGCTGCTCGGCCGGCTCGAAACCGACATGCGGTTTCGCGCCGAGCTCGACGCCGGGCGCATCGTGCGCGCCGACGAGGACATCGCCCCGCAATGGCGCGAGCTGCGCGAGCGCTACGCGAAGCTGCGCGGCGGCGAGTTCACGCTGCGCTGGTCGCAGCGCCCGGCCGACTGGCGCGTCGAGACGCTGCTGAGCGCCACCTTCCTGCACGGTTCGACCATGCATCTGGTGGGCAACATGGTCTTCCTGTTCATGTTCGGCTACACGCTGGAGATGACGCTGGGCGCGCCGCTCTTCCTGCTCTGCTATCTGCTCGCCGGCGTCGGCGGCGAGGTGGGCGACCTGCTCGCGCGCTGGGGCTCGCAGGTGCCGGGGCTGGGCGCCTCGGGCGCGGTGTCGGGGCTGATGGCGATGTACGTGGTGCTGCACGGCTGGCGCCGCATCCGCTTCTTCTTCCACCTGCTGTTCTACTTCTCGGTGATACGGGCACCGGCGATCATCCTGCTGCCGGTGTGGATGGGCTTCGAGCTGTACGCGCACTTCGCCGAGTCGCACAGCGGCATCGCCAACATGGCCCACTTCGGCGGCCTGCTCACGGGCGCGCTGCTCATGTTCGGCCTGCGCCGGCTGCGGCCCGCGATGCAGGCGCCGGTCGCGCCCGAGGCCGTGCCCGATCCCTTCGAGCTGAAGCGCGCCGAGGCGAAGCGCCTGCTCGCCGCAGCGCGCTACGACGAGGCGCGCGGCCTGCTCGACACGCTGTCGGCCGAGCGGCCGCGCGACGTGGATGCGGTGATGTCCTTCTTCAACCTGGCGCGGCTGCGGCCCGACACGCCGCAGTTCCATGTGGCGGCGATGCGTGCCTTCAACCTGCCCGACGACCGGCTCGATGCCGACGCGCTGCTGCGCGCCTGCCGCGACTACCTCGAATGGGCCAGGCCCCGACCGATGCTGCGCCCGGAGGCCGCCCTCAAGCTCGCGTTGCGGGTCGCGCGCCATGGCGACATCGCGCTCGCGCGCAAGCTGACAGCGCTTGCAAGCCCGGGCGGCGGCGCACCGGCCGGCGTGGCGGCGGTGCGGCTCGCGATCATCGCGACGCTGCTGCGCACCGGCAACCGGGCCGAGGCCGCGACCGAGGCCGGCGATCTCGCGCGCGAGCATCCGGGCAGTGCCGAGGCGCGCATGGCGGCCGACATGCTCAAGGGCGCCTGACGGCGCAGCGGCGGCCAGGACGCCGCCGCCGGCCTGCGGCCGCAGCCGCAGCACGGGCTGTCAGTAGCCCGGATCAAGCAGGCCGGACACGCGGGCCGGATCATGTCGGCGCCGGCTCAGCCGCCGGCCGGCGCGAGCGAATCGAGCAGGATCTTCGCCTCCACCGCCGCCGCCGATCCGGCGTGGCGCGCGAGCAGCGTGCGCAGGATGGCCACCGCCGTGCGCTCGTCGCGGTACTGGGTCGCCAGCAGCCGCGCGGTGAACAGGTAGACGTCGGGCACCTGGGCATGGCCGCGATTGCGCTTGTCGAAGCCGCGCAGCAGCGCCAGCGCCAGTTCGGGCTCCTGGCGACGCAGCGCGGCCTGGGCCAGCGGCAGCTCGTGGGCCGCGTCGTCGGGCCGGAACTCGGCGTCGAGGGCGCGCAATTCGGTGAGCAGCTTGAAGGCCTCGGTCGTCATGCCGCGCGTCATCAGCAGGCCGAGGTAGCGCCGGCCGTGGGCCAGAGCGCGGTCGCGCTCGTCGCCGAGCAGCAGCACGCGGTGGAAACGCTCGTGGGCGGCGGGGCTGTCGGGGTTGGTGCGCTGGTCTTCGTAGGCAAGGTCGATCGCGGCCGCCAGCTCGCCCGCCGCCACCAGCGCGCCGATGCGCTCGGCCGGACCATCCTCCTTCGGCTTGCCGATCTCGGCGCGCGCGTCAGCGTCGATGCCGAGTTGCTCGTGGTACTGGAACATCGCGTAGCCCATGAGATAGCCCGTGGCATGGCCGAAATAGCCGATCACCACCACCAGCACCGGCAGGATCAGCATCGGGCTCGAGCGCGGCAGCAGTAGCGCCGCCATCACGCCGGTGCCGGCGCTCATGAGCCACTGGAACAGGGCGAGCGCGAAGTAGGACTTGCCCATCGCCTGCACCACGTCGAGCCAGCGCGACGGGCTGGCCGCCGACAGCACCGACTGGTCGCGCACCAGCAGCACGAGCTGGGCCGGCCAGGCCAGCATCAGCAGGAACTGCACGACCACCGCCATCCACGGCGCGACAGTGCCGATCAGGCCGGCGACGAAACCCGTCACCATCGTCACGCCGAACATCTTCCACGGCAGGCCGCGGATGACATCGTCATCGGGTTCGAGACTGGTGAGGTCGGGGTCGAACAGGCCGCGCGAGCCGGCGTCCATCACCTTGAACACCGAACCGCCCAGCAGCCTGACGGTCAGGAAGGCATAGCCGCAGGCGGCCACGGTCAGATAGACCCAGGCATTCAGGCTGTACATGAGCCCGAGCACCAGGGCGCCGCCCGCCAGCAGCAGATAAAGCATCAGGTGCGCCGGTCGCAGCGGCGCGAGGAAGCAGGTGGGCAGCTGCTCCCAGAACCTGGGCAGGCCGCTCGCGGCGGCGGAGGAGGCGCTCTTGAGTGTCGTCATCGTTGCTCCGGTATTGCCGGACTGTCGGGCAAGGCAGCCGATGCTGACAGGCGAGGCACTCCCGCGTCGCGCCTGACGCGCGATCAGCTCACCAGCGTCTTGTAGACGCCACAGCCGATGACGAGGCCGTCGCGCAGCGGCAGCACGTACGAGGTCTTGGGTGCCTTGGCGCCCGTGGTGGGATTGCTGATCTCGTAATCGACCCAGCCGCCTCCGTGCTCGGCGCAGGCCGCGATGTCGCGCGCGACGCGCTCGCCATCGAGGTTCGGGATGTCGAGCAGCGACACGCCGACCTTCTCGGGCTGGCCGCCGCAGGCCACGTAGCGGCCGAGCGCGTCAAGCACGAACACGTACATGTCGCGGTCGCGGTACTCGCTGCCGGCGGCGCTGATCTCGGCGAAGCAACTGTTGCCGTGGCGCGCCCACAGCTCGTGCGCCTTCCGCACCAGGGCCTGGGCCTCGTCGGCCGTGCCCTGACGCAGGCGGAAGGCCGCCACGGCGCTGGCCAGCTTGCCGGCGCGCTCGCCCAGTCCGGCCGAGGCGTGATTGGCCTCGACCACCATGCTCGCGTTCTGGCGCGTGATGTCGTCCAGCCCGCCCAGCGCTTCGTTCACCCCGGCCAGTTCGTTGCGCTGCTCGGCGGTGGCGCGGTTGATGGTCTCGATGTTCTCGGCCACGCGGCGCACGCCCTCGACGATGGAATCGAGCTGGCGGTGCACCTCGTTCACCTGGGTCACGCCGGCATCGACGCGCCGCACCGAATCCTCGATGAGCGTCTTGATCTCGCGCGCGGCACTGGCGCTGCGCTGGGCCAGGGTACGGACCTCGCTCGCCACGACGGCGAAGCCGCGGCCCTGCTCGCCGGCGCGCGCCGCCTCGACCGCCGCGTTGAGCGCGAGGATGTTGGTCTGGAAGGCGATGCCGTCGATCACGCCGATGATGTCGCGCACCTGGCGCGCGCTGTGCTGGATGCCGTCGATCGTGGTGACGACCTCGCGCATCGCCTGGCCGCCGTTTTCCGCCACGCCGCGCACTTCGCTGGCGAGATGGTCGACGGCCTGGGCACTCTCGGCATTGGCATTCACGGTGCCGCTCATCTGCCCGACGCTGGCGCTGGTGCGCTGCACGCTCCCGGCCTGCTGCTCGGTACGGTCGGACAGGCGCTGCGTGCCCTCGGCCAGCGTGAAGCCCGAGTGGGCCACCATCACCGCGTTGCTGCGGATGTCGGCCACCAGCGCCGACAGCCGCGCATTCATGTGCTCGACCGCCGCGCCGATGCGCGCGAACTCGTCCCTGCCCGACACCTTCACCTCGTGCGACAGGTCACCGCGCGCCGTCGCCTCGACCGCATGCATCAGCTCGTCGAGCGAGCCGATCACGCTGCGCCAGAAGGCGAGCAGCAGCCACAGCAGGAAAAGATTGGCGCCCACCGCCACGCCGATCGCGGTGTGTACCGTGTGCTCGGCGCCTGACTGGCGTTCGGACAGGATCTGCTTCAGGCGCTTGACCGAGGCATCGATCGCGCTGCGCTCCGCCTGGTCGGCCTGACGCGCCACTTCGCCCAGCGCCTTGCCCTCGGCGACGGTGCGCGCGAGCGCATGCGACGCCTGGACCGCCTCGTTGAAATAGGGCAGCGGCGGATCGCCCGCGCGCTTGAGCGCGGCGGCGGTGCGCTCGATCTCCAGCAGCGTGCGCTCCAGCCGGTCGGCCAGCAGGGCCGCGCTTTCGGTCGCGCCGAGGCGGCTGCCGCCACCCACCGCGATCAGGTCGGACAGCGTGCCGGCCCAGCTGCCGGCCTTGAGGATGGACAGGTCCATCAAGTGGTAGCTGACCGCGCTCGGGTCGAGCACGAGTTCCGACCGCTCACCCACCGCATGCAGCGCATCCTGCAATTCGTCGAGCGCGTGGCGGCCATCGCGCAGGGCGCTGCCATCGTCGGGCAGCAGGACGCGCAAGGCTTCCCGCGCCGGGGTCCAGTCGGCAGCCTTGAGTTCGGGAATGTCGCCTGAGACGCGCCGGTCCATCTCGTCGATGCGCGCGGCGAGCTGGCTGGCCACGGCCTTGCGGCCCGGCAGGTCATGGGACGACTCGGCCAGCCTCAAGTCATAGACCGCGCGGCGCAGGCCGAACACCTCCTGTGCGACCGCCAGTCCGCCCAGCTCGCGCTCGGCCATCACCCCTTCCTCGTGCACGTTGCGCACGAGCCAGACCGTCATCAGCAGCATCGGCAGCAGCCAAAGCGCCCCCAGCGTCATGAGCTTGGCGCGCAGGTTCACGCGCCGCATGACAGACACCGCCGGCTTCAGCAACGCCCGGGCCAGTTCCATCCCTGTCTCCTCGTTCATCGAGCTTGTAGTCATCGGCACGGACAGGCCGAGCCGATTCTGGCGACACAGACTAGTCGCTCCGACGCCGCCCCCATCGGACGAACTCAACCAGTTAGCACCCGGTATTCGCGTCGCGGCCGGCGCCGGGCGACGACCGCCGGGCGCCGGCGGGATAAGGGCCGCAATGCGCCCCCTTCTCGCCCGACCGGCGCGACGGACGGTCGGGACAATCCGATGCACAAGATTCCATCAGGCATTGGAGAACCCGATTCATGGCAACCGCAGCAGCAACCCCCGACACCGGCGACGCGCCCAAGAAGTCGAAGAAGATGCTCTTCATCATCGTGGGCGTCGTGCTTCTGCTCGCGATCGGTGGCGCCGCCGCCTTCATGCTCCTCGGCAAGAAGCATGACGAGGAAGGCGGCGACGGCCATGGCGAGGCAGCCGCCGCCGGCGCCCACGGCGACGACCAGGCCGAATCCGCCGGCCGCGAGTACAAGAAGAAGTCCAAGCCCAGGCTCGACCCCAAGCATCCGCCCACCTTCACGGCGCTCGAAGTCTTCACCGTCAACCTCGCCGACCGCGACCGCGACCGCTACCTCCAGGCCGGCATCACGGTGCAACTCGACGAGGAAGCCGCCGGCGCCGAACTCAAGGCCTTCATGCCGGCGATCCGCCACGAAGTGCTGCTGCTGCTGTCCTCGCTCACCTCGGCCGACGTGGTCACCGCCGAGGACAAGGAAATCCTCGCGCACCGCATCCAGAACACGATCAACAAGGCGCTCGGCTACGCGCCGCCGCCGCGCAAGAAGCGCAAGAACGCTCCCGAGCCCCAGCCCGAGGAAGAAGAAGACATCGACGGCCCGGTCGTGGGCGTGAACTTCACGGTCTTCGTCATCCAGTGAGCGGCGGCCATGGCTGAGCACTTCCTTTCCCAGGACGAAGTCGATGCGCTGCTCGAAGGCGTCAACGGCTCCGACGCCGAGGAGGATGCCGCTCCCGCGGGAGGCATCCGGAACTACGACATCGCGAGCCAGGAGCGCATCGTCCGCGGCCGGATGCCGACGCTCGAGATCATCAACGAGCGCTTCGCCCGCAACCTGCGTGTCGGCCTGTTCAACTTCATGCGCCGCTCGCCCGAGCTGTCGATCGGGCCGGTGCGCGTCATCAAGTACAGCGCCTTCCTGCGCGAGCTGATGGTGCCGACCAACATCAACATCGCCTCGGCCAAGTCGCTGCGCGGCTCGGGGCTGTTCGTGTTCGAGCCGACGCTCGTGTTCGGCGTGATCGACACGCTGTTCGGTGGCGGCGGCCGCTTCCACACCCGCATCGAGGGCCGCGACTTCACGCTCACCGAGCAGCGGATCATCCAGCGCATGCTCGAAGTGGTGTTCGTCGAGTACCAGAAGGCCTGGGCGCCGGTGTTCCCGCTCGAATGGAGCTATTCGCGCGCCGAGATGCACACCCAGTTCGCCAACGTCGCGACGCCGTCGGAAATCGTGGTGGCCACGTCCTTCCGTATCGAGTTCTCGGACGCGGCGAGCGGCTCGGTCCACATCTGCCTGCCCTACGCGATGCTGGAGCCGATCCGCGACCTGCTCTACAACTCGATGCAGGGTGACGCCGCCGAACCCGACCATCGCTGGCTCGCGATGCTGTCGCGCCAGGTGCAGGACGCCGAGGTCGAACTCACGGCCGTACTTGGCCACGCCCGCATGCTCGTGCGCGACATGCTCGAGATGAAGGTCGGCGACATCGTGCAGTTCGACATGCCCGAGCAGATCAGCATGGAAGTCGATCGGGTGCCGGTGTTCAGCGGCAGCCACGGCACCTTCAACGGCCATTACGCGGTGCGCGTGCAGCGCCTGCTCAGCCTCGAACGCAATGCGCGCACCGAGGACACCGGCAACAAGTTCAGCCCCAGGAAGAAGAAAGAGCTATGAGCGAGACCGACATCGATCCCGATACCGGCGCGCCCGCCGAGGACGACTGGGCCGCCGCGATGGCCGAACAGGCCGCCGCGACCGGCATGACCACCTCGGCCGCCGAGGCAGCGGCGGCAGCCGGCATCCTGGCCGCCGGCTCGGGCACCGCCAACGACATCGAGATGATCATGGACATCCCGGTGCAGCTGACGGTCGAGCTGGGACGCACGCGCATCCCGATCAAGAACATCCTGCAACTGGCTCAGGGCTCGGTCATCGAACTCGACGCGCTCGCGGGCGAGCCGATGGACGTGCTGGTCAACGGCTGCCTGATCGCACAGGGCGAGGTGGTGGTGGTGAACGAGAAGTTCGGCATCCGCCTGACCGACATCGTCACCCCGTCCGAGCGCATGCGCCGCATGAGCCGCTGAAGGTTCGCCATGGATGCTTCTTATTCGCCCTGGACCTCGGTGCTCGCGCTCGGGGTCGTGCTCGCGCTCATCGTCGGACTCGGCTGGCTGCTCAGGCGGCTGCGGCTGCCGATGGCGCGCAGCGGTCTGCCGATGCGCACCGTCGGCGCGCTGTCGCTTGGCGCGCGCGAGCGGCTGGTGGTCGTCGAGATCGGCGCGCACTGGCATGTGCTGGGCGTGACGGCCGGCGCCATTTCATCCGTCGCGGTACTGCCGCGACCGGACTCCGACACCACGGATAACGGCAGCGCCACGCCGAACTTCATGGCGCAACTCACGGCGATGCTCAACCGCGCGCCGGCCAAGGACTGATGCGATGCGCTACCTCTCGATGATGCTGCCCGATGCCGCCGACGCCACGCGCGACGACGGCACGCGCCGTCCCGCCCGCCACGGGGCCGACCTGCCCACCGAAGCCGCGACCGCGCTCGGCAGCACGCCCGCACCCGCCTCGGCCGACGCCCGTCGGCGCTGGCTGCGCCGCGCCGGCATCGCGCTCGGCCTCGCCGCGCTGGTGGCCCTGCCGCTGCTGGCGAGCGCCCAGACCGCCCCGGTCAGCCCGAGTCCGATTCCCGGCGTGACCGCCACGCCGGGCGCGGGCGGCAGCACCAACTACTCGGTGCCGGTACAGACGCTGCTGTTCTTCACCGCCCTCGGCTTCATTCCGGCGGCCCTGCTGCTGATGACGGGCTTCACGCGGATCATCATCGTGCTGGGCCTCATGCGCCAGGCGATGGGCACGCAGACCACGCCACCCAACCAGGTGCTGATCGGGCTGTCGCTCTTCCTCACGCTGTTCGTGATGGGGCCGGTGTTCGACAAGGTCTACGACGACGCCTGGCAGCCCTACACGCGCAACGAGATCAGCTTCGACACCGCGCTGGTGCGCGCCGAGGCACCGGTCAAGAAGTTCATGCTGCGCCAGACCCGCGAGAGCGACCTCGCGCTGTTCGTGAAGCTCGCGCGCGTCGAGCGCCCGCGCACCACCGAAGATCTGTCGCTGCGCATCGTCGTGCCGGCCTTCGTCACGAGCGAGCTCAAGACCGCGTTCCAGATCGGCTTCATGATCTTCGTGCCCTTCATCGTCATCGACCTCGTGGTCGCGAGCGTGCTCATGTCGATGGGCATGATGATGCTGTCGCCGGTGCTCATCAGCCTGCCGTTCAAGCTCATGCTGTTCGTGCTGGTCGATGGCTGGAACCTGATGCTGGCCTCGCTGGTCGCCTCGTTCGGAGCGGTGCAATGACGCGCGCTGCAAACGCTTGCAAGACGGCCGCCCTGCCCACTCCAGGAGGAGCGCGATGAACTCGCAAGGCGTGATCACGCTCGGCATGCATGCGATGCAGGTGATGCTCATGGTATCGGCGCCGCTGCTGCTGACCTCGCTGGTCGTGGGCCTGCTCATCTCCATCATCCAGGCCGCGACCCAGCTCAACGAGCAGACGCTGTCCTTCATCCCCAAGCTGCTCGCGCTCATCGCCATCCTCGCGATCGCCGGGCCGTGGATGATCACCACGCTCACCGACTTCCTGCGCCAGGTGATCGAATCGATCCCGGGCGCCGTGAGCTGAGGTGGTCAGCTTCAGCTTCGAGCAGGTGTGGAACCTGCTGGTCCAGTTCTGGTGGCCCTTCGTGCGGCTGCTGGCGCTGTTCGGCACGGCGCCGGTGCTGTCGCACCGCTCGATACCGACGCGCTTCCGGGTGCTGGGCGCGCTGGTGCTGGCGATCGTGCTGGCGCCGGCCATCCCCGACGCGGCCACGGTCTCCAACGGCGGCGCGCTCGAGAACGTCGGCACGCTGCTGCGCCAGCTCATGGTCGGCTTCGTCATCGGCTTCTCGATGCGGCTGGTGTTCGCCGCTGTCGAGTACGCGGGCGACCTCGCGGGCCTGCAGATGGGCCTGAGCTTCGCCACCTTCGTCGATCCGCAGAACGCGCGCCAGACACCGCTGCTCGGCAGCTTCCTGTCGCTGTTCGCGACGATGCTGTTCCTGTCGGCCGACGGGCATCTGATGCTGATCGCCCAGCTCGCAGAGAGCTTCCGCGTGATTCCGGTGCTCGGGCCGGTCACGGCGGGCTTCGACCTGCTCGGCATCGCGAGCTGGGGTTCGCAGCTGTTCACGATCGGCTTCAACCTCGCGCTGCCGGTTATCGTCGCGATCCTCGTCTGCAACATGGCGCTCGGCGTGATGGCGCGGGTCGCGCCCCAGCTGTCGATCTTCAACGTCGGCTTTGCCGTGACGCTGCTGGTCGGGCTGTTCATCGTCGCGATGATGCTGCCGCTGCTCGGCGCGCCGCTCGACCGGCTGTTCAACGATCCGCTCTGGACGCGAGTGCGCTGAGGGCAGGCGGACCGCTGACGGTGGCTCTGGAGAGCCGGTGCCGGTGCGTATGCGGATACCGATGCGGGTGCGCGGCGGATGCTCACGACATGCGACACGACGCCCCCCGAAACGACAAGGCCGCACCGGGCATCTGCCGGGTGCGGCCTTGTCATTGGCGGCGATCGTCCCTGACGGCCGCCGCAAGCATGGCTCAGCGACGCGGACCGCGCGGGCCGTCCCGGTCGCCGCGATCGCGCCGGTCGTCGCCACGACGCTCGCCACGGCCACCGCGATCGCCACGGTCGCGATCACCGAAGCCACCGGCCGGCACGCGCGGCGGCGGGTTGGCGACCCATTCGTTCTTCGCGGTGATGAGTGCCGCGACGCGACGGGCCACCGACGCACCGGTACCGGCGATGCCGACCAGCCGTTGCAGCTGCGCCGCCGGGTCCTCGATGGCGGTGCGGTGCTTGAGGCGATTGGCGAGCATCTCGAACTGCAAGCGCTTGCGGTCGGCCTCGGCATCGGGCGGGCTGGCGACGCCGGCTTCGAGTTCGAGCGCGATCAGGTCGCGGCCGATGCCCTGGAGCACCTCGGCCGTCGGCGGCGTCACCGGCTGCATCGTGGATTCGGCCAGCGCGACGGCGCCGGCGCCCGGATCTTCCTCGGCACCATCGACCGAGGGTGCGGCCACCGTGCTCGGACGCAGCGCGTTGAAGCGCGCGGCGAGCGGGCGTTCGAGCTTGCCTGCGTTGCCGAGCTCGATCCAGCGACTGCGCAGGCGCTCGTCATTCGGCGCGGCCTCGATCTTGGCGATCAGCTCGACCTTGTCGCGCGCGGCCTTGATCGCGTCGCGGAACGTGCCCTCGACGGCCTTGCGCTGCTCGACACGCTCGTTGTCGCGCGTGCGGCGCTCGGTGGTCTGCGATTCGCGCTCGGCCTTGAGGCTCGCGGCGTAGGCGTCGCAGGCGGCGCGGAACTCGGTCCACAGCGCCTGTTCCTGGCTGCGCGGCAGCGGCACCTGCTGGGCATGGCGCTGCCACTCTTCCTGCAGCGCCTTGAGCGGACCGAAGCCCGAGCGCTGCTCGCCCTCGGCCAGCTGCTTGGCGCGCTCGATCAGGTCACGGCGCGCGGCGAGTTCGCCCTTGCGGGTCTCGTCGAGCGGCGCGTTCAGGCGGCCGAGCACGGCGTCGAAGCGCTCGGCCAGCTTGCGCTGGTCGGCGCGATGGCGTTCGAGCGGGCCGAAGCCGAACCAGTGGCGACGCGCCGAATCGGCGGCGGCGGCGATCGGCTTCCAGTCGATGGACTGGCCGGCGGCGCGCGCCTCGTCGAGCGCGGTGGCCCGGGCTTCGAGTTCGGCGATGAGCGCCTCGCGCTTGACATTGACCTCGTTGCGCTTGGCGGCCAGCTCGGCGAAATGCGCCGCGGCCGGCGCATAGGCCTTCTCGCAGGCCTCGTCGAACTTGCGCCAGAGCCAGCCCGGCGCGCCCTGGCGCGATTCGGAATCGATCGCCTTCCAGCGGTTGCGCAGGGTCTGGACCGCCTTGGCGCGGGCTTCGGGCGCCATCTCGGTCTCGGCCAGGTGATGCGCCTCGGCCAGCAGGCCGTCGCGCACCTGCTCGGCGCCGAAGCGCTGCCAGCCGCGCAGCTCGGCCAGACGGGCCTGGGCGCGGCGCCACGGCGCGGCAGCCTTGCGCGGCAGGCGATAGGCGCCGATGGCGGCCTCGATCTGCCTGTTTTCCTCGACGGCCTGGTCGATATGGCCGTCATCGACCATCTTCAGCAGGGCCTCGATGCGCGGCACGAGGGCGTCGGCCTGTTCCTGCGGCAGCGGCGGCGGCAGGTCTTCCTCGGCCTTGGCCTTGGCGGCGGCGCGATCGGCCTTGGCTTCCGCCTTGGTGCGTTGCGGCTTGGCCGGCTCACCGTCGGCGCCGGCCTCGGCGATCGGGGCGGCTTCAGCGTCGCCAGCAGGCGCGGCGGCATCAGTGGCCGGCTCGCCTTCGGCGGCGACATCGGCGACGGGCGCGGACGCTTCGGCGCCGCCGACCGGCGCGGCTTCGGTGCTGGCCCCGGTCGACGCGTCGGCGGCGGCTTCGGGCGCGACCGCCGCCTCGGCAGCCGGCTCGGCCTGGGCGGCACGGCGCTCGGCCACGACGCCGGGCAGCGCCTCGGCGGAAGTGGCGAGCGCGCTCATGAGCGTGGACGGCACCGATTGCGATTCGGGCGCGGCCGCCGCGGCGGCGACGCGTGCGGCGATGTCGGCGAGCTGGGCCTGGACCTCGTCGTCCGTCATCTGCACGAGTGCGTCGGGCGCTGCGTCGACGAGCGCCTGCAGGTCGCGCACATCACGCTGAAGCTGGGCGCGCGCGATCAGGCGGTTCTCAAGCGTCTGGCGCGCGGTCTGGAAGCGCTCGACCCAGGGCGTGCCGGTGACATGCGGCGCGGTGACGGCCCAGGCGCGGTCGAGTTCGGACACGCGGTTGTTGGCCGGCACCGGCGCCGAGGCGAGATCCTCGATCGCGACGACGATGCGCTCGGCGTCGGTCAGGGCCTTGCCGGCGTCGCGCGTGGCGCGCAGACGGGCGCTGGCGGCCTTGTAGACGCGCTTGTCATGGTCGCCGGCCCAGCGCTGCACCTTCTTGAGGGCGTCCTCGCTCGTGAGGCGTGCGACGGCGGACTCGCGCAGGTTCGAGGCATGAGGGCCGCAGGCCACCTCGACCAGCTTGTCCTCGTCGAATCCGGCCAGATCGGCGGTGGTGAGGGCAGGCGACGGGGCGGCGGCGGGCGTGGCCGCTTCGGGCTTGTCGCCCGGCGAAGAACGTTTGAACCAGCTGACCATAGAAGGCGATGACAGGCGTGTGGTGCGGTGATCGGTTGCGGCGGCGCGAGAGCGCGACCGGCAGGCGGCAAGGCGCGACGAAGGCGCGATTCTGCTGGCTGGCGAAGCGGACGATTATGTCATGCGGGTGAGGCCGCCTTCCGGGCTTGTGAAGCCCGTCAGTCGAAGGTGAAGGTGTAGAAGGCGTCGATCGCGTTCTCGTCGCCGGTGGTGGTCTGCACGTAGAACTTGCGGCCGACCTCGTAGCGCAGCCGCGCGAAGGTGCCGATGCCGGTGAGCGCGCGTTCGAAGGTGAAGGTCAGGCGGTTCGACAGCCGCTTGCCGATCGACACGAAAGCCACCTCCTGCTGGTTGAGCGAACTGCCGCGCACCGCGCTGGTGGGCGTGCGGTTGCCGATGGAGATCGAGTCGAAGCCGATCGCGCCGGCCACGCGCTTCGTGAGCGGCACGCCGCTGTTGTCGCTCATGAGCGCGCTGGCGGCGACGCTCAGGTATTGCAGGTCGGCGCGCGAGCTGTCGTCGAGGCCGCGGCCGGTGGCGATCCAGCTCAGGCGCTCGGTGTCGCTCATGGCGGTGTCGGAGTACAGGCGCAGACGCGGGTTGCGCGCCGTGCCGAGGATCTCGATGCCCACGTTCACCGGCAGCTCGGGCCGGGTGGCGCGGATCGCGAGGTTGGGGTTGTCGACCGGGCCGACGAAGCTGATCGTGCCCTGGTCGACCACGAGCTTCTGGCTGTAGGCGTTGTAGCTGCCCTGGAGCACCTCGACCACGCCGTTGGCGCGCAGCGGCTGGCCCGGGCGCACGTCGATGCCGATGCCGCCGCCGAGCTGCGCATCTGCACCATAGCCCTTGACGCGGAAATTGCTGCCGAGGTCGAAGCGCAGGCTCGCGGTAAGAGGCAGCGATTCGCGCCGCGCCTCGGCGGCCTGGGTCTCGGCCAGCGACTGGCGCTCCCAGGACTCCTCGCCGCTCACGATCACCACGTCGTTGCCGAGCTTGGGCGCGAAGGCATCGCCGAGGGTGATGCTGGCCGAATCGGCGCGCAGCCCGCCGGTGATGCGCGCCGCGCCCTCTGCCAGCGCGATCTCGACCGCGCCGCTCGCGGCAAGCTGGTAGTTGGGATCGTTGCTCGCGTCGAGCTGGTCGGCGCGCAAGGTGAGCGTGCCGGTCGGGCGCTGGTTGACGAACTGGATCGCGCCGCCGCCGGTCAGGCTGCCGCGCCGGCCCTGGAAGCTGAACTCGCGCAGCTCGGCACGGTTTTCGGTAAAGCGCACCGCCACCCTGCCGTGATCGAGCCGCGCGCGCGGCTTGAGCAGGCGCAGCACCAGACCGCCGCCGCGCAGCTCGCCGTCAAGCCGGGGCTGGGCAAAGCTGCCGCGCGCCGTCGCGTCCATGGTGACGAGGCCGTCGGCCGTCACCGGCGAATCGGCCGACAGCGTAAGCCAGATGAAGGACTTGAGCTCGCCGCTCAGGCGCGCGTCGATCGGCGCGTCGGCGGTGATGGCGAGCCGGCCGTCGCGGTCGGCCAGCGTCGTGGCGAAGGCGGCATCCAGCCGTCCGGCGCGCGCCGACTCGAAGCCGAGCCGCGAATCGACGCGGTTGTCGCGCGCCTGCACGTCGAGCGCCAGCCGCGAGATGCCGAGCGCGCCCTTGGGCGAATTGGTCACCCACAGGTCGCCGTCGCTGCGCTCGACATGCAGCGTGCCGTTGAGCTTGCCGGCCGGCAGCGTGCCGATGTCCCAGCGACCATCGACCGCGAGTGTGGCGCGCGGCAGCCAATCCTTCGCCTGCGGATACATGCGCACGAAGCTGGCGAAGGACAGCCGGCGCAGGCTGCCCACGGTCTGGAAGCCGGCCTCGCTGTGCTCGACGCGCGCGAGCTGCAAGCGCGCGTCGTCGATGAGCAGATCCAACCCCTCGAAGCGCTGGCGCTCGGCCGACACCTCGAAGCGCGCCGGCCCCGCGAGCTGCATGCCGTACTGGCCGAGGTTGGTCAGCCGCAGCAGCTGGCCGGCCCAGACCGGATGCCCGTCGGCGCTGGCCGCCGGGCGCAGACCCGCCGCGATGTCGGCGCTGAACTGGATCGCCGGCTTGGCCCCCTCGCCGCGCGCGCGCACCGACAGGCGGTGATCGGACGGACGGCCAGCCAGGCTTACCTGCGCCCCCGAGAAATGCTGGTTCAGCGCGGCCACGTGCTCGACGCTCAGCTCGCCCTCGACGCGCTCGCGGTTGCCCGCGAAACGCCCGCGCAGCGTGCCGAGCCGCAGCGCCTGCTCGCCGCGGCCGAACACGAACTCGTCGCTGGTCACGTTCAGCGTCGCGTCGGGCGCGGCCAGCGAGCCGCCGACGGTGCCGCGCGCCGTCGCACGGCCCGCCAGCACCTCGCCCAGCAGCGCCGAGAAACGGTCGAGCCGGGGCGCGTTCACGTCCACCGCGAGCTTGCGATCGCCGAGGCCGAGACCGCCGGACAGCCGCACGGCGTTCTCGGCGAAGTTGAGCGCCACGTCCACGTCGCTGGCCGACCAGCCGGCGAAGCTGCCGGTGCCGTTGAGCTTGCCGCGCGCCGTGCCCGACAACGGCAGGCCCGACAGCGTGCTCGGCTCGAAGCGCGTGTCGATCGCCAGTTGCAGCGGCACCGCCGGCTCCTTGCCCTTGCGCGCCATGCCGAGCACGCCATCGAGCTTGACCCGGCCGTTGAGCGACGACCGCAGCCAGCCCGCGAGCGAATCCTTCGGGTCGAGCGCGACCAGGATGCGGCTCGCGTCGAAGCCCAGCATGTGGCCGTCCAGCGTCAGCGGCCGCCGGCCGTCGAAGCCGAACTGCCCTTCCAGCGCCAGTCCGCCGGCGCCGGTGCCCAGGCGCAGCTTCTCGATCACGATCTGCTCGGGCTCGATGCGCGCCTTGCCCGCGTACTCGACGCCGGCGCCCCGCAGCGCGATCGTCGTCGCCACCAGGCCGTTTTCGTCGATGTCGAGCCGCACCGGGCCGTCGAGCTTCATCGGCACGGCGTAATCGGACAGGCCGCGCGGGTCGAAGCCGCGTGCCACCAGCTCGATCTCCTGCTTCAGGTCGAAATGCGCGCGCGCCGCCAGCGTGCCGCCGCCCGGCACCTCGATGCGGGCGTTCTCGAGCCGGGCGCCGTCATGCGTCGTGAAGTCGGCCGTGAGCGTCGTGACCGGAATGCGGCCGGCTTCCAGCTTGCCCGGCGCGCGGTTCTCGACCTTGAGCCGGCCGCCGAAGTTGTCGTCGGCATCGAAACCGAGCGTGCCTTCGAGCGCCAGCGGCGCCTTCAGCCCGATGTCGACGCCGGCCGCCACCTCCACCGGCACCTGGTCGGCAAGCACGATGATCGGCGTGAACATCTCCTGGAGCGAATCGCTGAACAGCTTCAGCTCCGTGGTCGCCACGATCGGCGAGCCGCCGGGGCGGCGCCAGCTCGCCGCCGCCTGCACGTCGAGCCGCGCGAGCGAGCCGCGCGCGTCGAGACCGATGTCGGCGATCGGCCCGAGCCCGGGCGACAGCCATTTGGCGCGCAGCTGGGTCGCGTAGGGCGCGGCGGTCGGATCGATCTCGGCATCGGCCGAGAACCGGACGCCGTAGAGCGCGAACTCGCTCACATGCAGCCGGTGCTGCCGCGGCCCCAGCTCGGCGCTGCCGTGCACCGGCCCGAGCAGGGTGCGGGCGCCGGTCGAGGCGCGGTACTCGATGCTGTCGAGGCGCAGCTCGCCGACCGTCACCGTCACCGGAAGCGCGAGCCGGGCGGGCAGCGCGGGCGGCTCGTCGCTCCTGACCTTCTGCTCGATCTCCAGCGCGGCGGCGCTCAGCTCGCGCACGTAGAAGCGCTTGAGCGGCAGCCAATACCACTCCAGCCGCAGATCGCGCGTCTCGACCGCGAGGCTCGCGTCCTCGTAGCGCAGGCGGTGCACCTCCAGCCGGCCGAACAGCGAGCCGTCCACGCCCTCGACGGTGATGGCGCCGCCCGTCGCCTTGGCGATCTCGCGCGCCGCGATGCGCAGCGTGAACTCCTGGCCCGCGAGCCAGGCCACGCCCGACACCAGCAGCAGCAGCGCGATCAGCGGCCACACGATCCAGCGCAGCAGGCGGCGCCACAGCGGCGGGCCGGCCGGCGTGGACTCGGAATCGGCGTCGGAAGGAGGAAGTGCTGCCATGAATCAGAAGACGAAGCCGAGCGAGAAATGCAGCCTCACCTGACGCGAGCGATTGCCCCAGGCGAGATCGAAGTTGAGCGGGCCGATCGGGCTGCGCCAGCGCGGCCCCAGGCCGATGCCAGTGTGCGGCGTGAAGTCGGCCAGCTTGCTGAAGGCGTCGCCGGTCTCGGCGAACACGCCCATGCCCCATTCGCTGCCGAACCAGTGGGTGTACTCGGCGCCGCCGATCGCCAGATAGCGCGCGCCGACCGTGGCCGAGCCCTCGGTGTCGCCGATCGACTGGTAGGCATAGCCGCGAATGGACTGGTCGCCGCCGGCGCGGAACCGCAGCATCTCCGGCACATTGGTGGGCGTGGCCGCCAGCACGCCGCCGGCCTCCAGACGCAGGGTGAGCGAATCGCGCCGGCCCACCGGCAGGAAGCCGACGAGCTTGGTGTAACCGCGCAGGAAGTCTTCGTCCGACACCACCTGGCGCAGCCCGCCCGACACCTGGAAGCTGCCGATGAAGCCCTCGCGCGGATAGGCGAGGTTGTCGATGCGGCGATAGGTCCAGGCCATGCCGGGCGCCAGCGCCTGGTTGACTCGGCGCTCGGCGCCCTCGGGCTTCTCGATGCTGTAGGCATAGAGCAGGGTTTCCGAACGATCGAGGCTGCGCAGCGCCTGCTCGTCGCGGCCGTGGCGCAGCAGCACGCTGGTGGCGCGCAGTTCCAGGCCCGAGACGTTCGAATGCAGGAAGGCCGTGGTGAGACTGTCGCGGTAGCCGTCGGGGCGGTCGGGCAGCGTGACGCCGGCGCGCGCGAGCTGCTCGCGCTGCTCCATGCGCAGCAGGCTGTCGAAGCGCCAGCCGCCGCCGTTGATGTTCACGTCCGTGAAGCCGGCCTGGATGCGCGCGCCGGCGTTGGAACTGAAGCCGGGGCCGATCAGGAAGCGCTTGGTCTGGGCTTCCTCCACCGCGATGTCCACCGGCACCCGGCCTTCGTCGTCGGCGGCGTCGAGGTCGGCCGTGACCGTGACGTTGCGGAAATAGGGCAGCACCTGGAGCCGCGACTGCGTCTCCAGCAGCGCGACCTGGTTGTAGGGCGTGCCGGGCTTGATGCGGTTCTGCGTCTCGACGATCGACGGCGGATAGCTGTGCAGCCCGGTGATGCGCGCCTCGCCGAAGAAGCGCGGCGGACCGGAATCGAGCTCGACATACAACCGCGCCTCGCGCGTGTCGGGATCGATGCGGGCCTCGGTGCGGGCATAGCGTGCCTCGGGAAATTCCTCGACCAGGAAGCTGCGCAGCAGCGCGTCCTTGCTGCGATCCCAGGCGTCCTGGCGGAAGCGGTCGCCCTCGTGCAGCGTCCAGGCGCCGGCGCGCTTGGGGTCGGCGTGGAACTCGCTCGCCACCTTCTCGTAGGCGCCGACGAAGCGCACCGACACCTCGACCACGTTGGTGGCGTTGCCGGTGTCGACCTGCATCGTCACGCGCCAGGGCCTGGCGCTGCCCTCGACCGTGGTCTCGATGCGCGGCGAGAAATAGCCCTCGGTCGTCAGCAGGTTGCGCGCCTGCCGCTCGGCCCGCTCGATGAGCGTGTCGAGCCGGTCGCGGTCGATGCCGTCTTCCTCGTAGTCGGCCCGGGCCAGGTCGAGATGCTCCTCGAGCAGGGCGCGGACCTGGTCGGGCGCGACGACGTGCAGGTCGTAGTCGCGGCGCGGGCTGGGCGCGCGGGCGGCGGGCGGGCTGTCGGTGGAGGGTCCGGCGTCGGCGGAAGACGTGGTGCCGGCGGCTGACCTGGCGTCGGAGGCGGTGCGGGCTTCGGCGGGAGACGTGGCGCCGCCGTCAGCGACGGTCGGGGCGCTGGCGGCCGGGGCGGCGGACAGGCCGGCGCCGGAAGCGGGGGTCGTCGCGCCGTCTTCGGCCGCCGCCGCGGCAGCGGTGCCCGCTTTCGCGCCCGGTGCCGTCGCGCCGGGCGACTCGGGGCCATGTGGCGGGGCGACGCGCGGCGCGGGCACATGAGGGCGTCGTCGCTCGCCTGGCTTGAGATTGCGCCCGGGCAGCGGCTCGGCCGTGACCGGCGAGGTGGTGACGCCACTCTCGGATTCGGGCGCCGGCTCGGCATGAACGGAAACGCCGGCAAGCGCGGCGCACAGGAGCGCCACGAAACGGGCGCGGCGGAAGGAAGTCGGAAGCAGCACGCGGCGGATTCTACTGAGGGGCCATGCCGACCCGGCAGCCACCAGACCGACGTGGCGACGGACTCACCACAGCGCCGCGAAATACAGCGCGATGGAACAGCCGAAGCCGACTGCCCATGCCGTGGAACGGGCCGTCGGTCGATCCCCCACGTAGCAGGCGATATAGACCAGCCGCGCCAGCAAGTGCGCGAGCGCCAGCAGGTCGATGCGTCCCTGGGGCACGCCGAGGAACTGCGCCGCCAGCACACCTGCGGCGAACACCGGGAAGGCCTCCCACGAGTTGGCCTGGGCCGCCTGGGCGCGCGCCGGCCGGCCTTGCAGCTTCGCCAGCCATTCGCGCGGCGCGTGGTTGTCGAAGCTCATGTCGCGGAAGCCACCCGACTTGGCGAGCCAGGCGCAGACCAGCGGCAGGAAGGCGGCGATGACGATGCAGAAGATGGAGAGCTTCATTTACGGGTCCGGTTCGGGAAGGTCATTCGGTGCGCAGCGGCTCGACCGCCAGCTGGCGGTCATGCAGCCGCGCCAGCACCAGCGTCGCGAACAGCGCGCCGGCCCAGGCGAGGGTCATGTCCATCTGCGTGTCCCAGGCGTCGCCCTGGGTGCCGAGGAAGGCGGCGGCGCCCTCGGCCGACACGCGGCCCGCGATCATCTCGATGATTTCGTAGATCGCGCTCACCGCCAGTGCAACCGAAACGCACAAGGCAGTGAGCATGGCGCCCGGCGGCATGCGCAGCCGGCGGCGCAGGATCTCGCGCGCGAGCAGTGCCGGCACCAGGCCCTGCATGAAATGCCCGAACCGGTCGTAGTGGTTGCGCGCGAGGCCGAGCGCGTCGCGCAGCCAGAAGCCGACCGGCACCTCGGCATAGGTGTAGTGGCCGCCGACGATCAACACGAGACAGTGGAGCACCACGAGCCAGAACAGCAGCGGCGTGAGCGCGAAGCGCGCGCGCATGGCCCAGAGCAGCGGCAGCGCGACCATCACCGGAACGGTTTCCATGAACCAGGTCGAGAGATCGTGACAGCCGAGCGCCGATAGCGGCAGCGCCAGCCCCACCAGCGCGGTACCCGTGGCAAAGGCAGCAGGCGCGATGCGCGCGGGCGGGAGGTCGGAGCGTGTTTTCATGGGCGCCGGATTCTAGTGCGTGGCTGTGTCGCGGGCCGTGATCATCGGCCGTGAGAGAGCGCGCCGGGAAATCTGCCTGTCTGCCTGTCTGCCGCCGATGATCGAACTCGCCCTGCTCCTGCCCATTGCCGCCATCGGCTTCGTCGTGTGGTCGCGCAAGCGCGCGCGACTCGACGCCCTGCTGCTGGGCGCGGCGCTCGACCGGGTGCGCCGCGACACCGGGCGCGAGATCGGATTGATGGCCGGCGGCAAGCCAGCAGCGCCGGCAATGGCCGGGCGCGGCGCGGCCTTCGTGCTGTGGCTCGCGGCCGATGGCGCGCTGCGGGTCGAGCGCCTGCGCGACGCCCGTGCCGCCTCGGCGCGAGCCGACGCCCTGACCGCGGCCGGATGCGCCGCGCGCTCGGGCGAACTCGTGTTGTCGGAATGGGAGCCGCTGGAACTGGCCGGTGCGGGACTCGCGCGGGCGGCGCGGGAACTTCTCGGCGACCAGTAGCCGGCGAAAAGCCGACGCCAGATGCGTCAGCCCGCCGCGCCCCAGCCTGCATTGATGAGCAGTCCCGCCAGCGCCGCCACCGGCGCGTCGGCGGCCTCGCGCTGGCGCAGCGCCCGCAGGAAGGTCAGCTGGCGCGCGTCGTCCGCGTGACAGGCGTCGGCGGCGAAGCGGAAGGCGCCGGCCAACCGCTCGCGCGCTGCGTCGTCGAGGCGTGCGAGGCGGCCCATCGCGAGCGCGCGATAGGCCGGCGACGGCGCAACGCGCGGCAGATCGAGCAAGGCGGCGAGTTCAGTTTCCGGATCGGTCGCGGCCGGGCGCAGCGCGGTCGCACGCGCATGCCGCTCGGCAAGGTCGAGCCCGTCGAGCAGGCTCGCGGGCAACCGCCGCCCCTGATGCGCCGGCGCGCCCTGCCCGTCCGCCGCCAGATCGGCGAAGCGCGCCCGGCTCGCCGTGAACGGCTCGGCCATCAGCAGGAAGTCGAACAGCCAGGCCCGCCGTGCCGCCACCTGGGCGTCGAGCGCGAACAGCGGCCCCGGCAGCCGGTTGCGGAAGAAGAACTCGATGCGATCGAGCGCCGACAGTCCCGGCGCCTCGCCCGGCAGCTCGCCGACCAGGCTGCGGTACTCGCCGCGCTCGTTGGGTGCGTGATGGCAGAGCCGCAGCGCGATCTCGTGGCCGAACAGCTGGTCGCGGTCGGCCGACACGGTGAGCTTGAGCGGCATCGGATCCTGCGGCTCTGCACCCGAGGTGTGGCGCAGCGCGGTGAGCAGGAGCTGGTCGGCCAGCAACGGCGGCAGCTCGAAGCCGGCGAGCAGTTCGCGTCCGAGCAGGAAGCTCATGCGCGCATGCAGCACGCTCGCGGCCGGCCCGCCGAAGAGCCGCTCCTCCGCCCAGCGGCCGTGGTCGTGCAGCAGCGCGCCGAGCGCGCCGATGCGCGCATGACCCTCGACGCGTTCGGCCATCAGGTGCTCCAGGCTCGCGGTCGGCACCTTGAGCATCGCGTGACGCGCGTCGTGGGCCGGCATGGCGTGGTCGGCGTGGGCGCTCATCTGGCGCCAGAGCGCCACGGTGACGGCCGCGAGCGTCTGCTGGCCAGTCGCGCTCGCGTACCAGCGGTCGAGTTCCGCGTGCTCGGCCGACGCGGGAGGGCGGTCGGCGCGCGCGAGAAAGTCCCGCGCCACGGCCTTGCTCCAGTCGGCGAAGGCGGCGCGCAGCTCGGGCGCGGGCGGCGTGTCGAGCAGCAGCTCGCGCCAGCCATGCACCAGGGCGGGAAAGCGGAGGAGGTGTTCGGTCGGATTCATCGCGCGACGATCAAGCATGAAAAAGGCCCGCGCGAGGCGGGCCTTCCGGATCATGCGGGCAGCGGACCACCCGGAGCGCGACGGACCGCCACGAGGCGGTGCAAGCCTTTGCAGGCTCTCCGGCGCGACGCCCGCGCGGAAAGCCGCGCAAGCCCTTGCAAGCCGGCGATCTCAGTCGAGCGCGGCTTCGCGCGAGGCGCGCTTGCGATCGTGTTCCTTGAGGTGGCGCTTGCGCAGGCGGATGTTCTGCGGCGTCACTTCCACGATCTCGTCGTCGTTGATGAACTCGACCGCGTATTCGAGGTTGAGCTGGATCGGCGGCACGAGGCGCACGGCTTCGTCGGTGCCCGAGGCGCGCACGTTGGTGAGCTGCTTGCCCTTGATCGGGTTGACGACGAGGTCGTTGTCGCGGCTGTGGATGCCGATGATCATGCCCTCGTACAGCGCCTCGCCCGGCGACACGAACATGCGGCCGCGATCCTGCAGCTTCCACAGCGCGTAGGCCACGGCGGCGCCGTCGTCCTGGCTGATCAGCACGCCGTTGCGGCGCTCGCCGAGTTCGCCCGGCTTGACCGCCGCGTACTCGTCGAACACGTGGCTCATGAGGCCGGTGCCGCGCGTCATCGTCAGGAAGTCGCCCTGGAAGCCGATGAGGCCGCGCGCCGGAATCTTGTATTCGAGGCGCACGCGGCCGCGACCGTCCGGTTGCATGTCGAGCAGGTCGCCCTTGCGCAGGCCGAGGGCTTCCATCACGCCGCCCTGGTGCTGCTCTTCGACGTCGAGCGTCAGCGCTTCGTAGGGCTCGCACTTCACGCCGTCGATGTCCTTGAACACGACGCGCGGCTTGCCGACGGCGAGTTCATAGCCTTCGCGGCGCATGTTCTCGACGAGGATGGTCAGGTGCAGTTCGCCACGGCCCGACACGATGAAGGTGTCGGTGTCATCCGGGAACTCGACGCGCAGCGCCATGTTCGCCTTCAGTTCGCGCTCCAGGCGCTCGCGGATCTGGCGGCTGGTCACGAACTTGCCTTCGCGGCCCGCGAGCGGCGAGCTGTTGACCATGAAGTTCATCGTCAGCGTCGGCTCGTCCACCTTCAGCATCGGCAGACCTTCCGGCGTGTCGGGCTGGCAGACGGTGGTGCCGATGTTGAGTTCCTCGATGCCGTTGATCAGCACGATGTCGCCGGCCTGGGCTTCGTCGGCCAGTTCGCGTTCGAGGCCGCGGAACTTGAGCACCTGATTGATGCGGCCTTGCTTGGGCGTGCCGGTCGGGCCGTCGAGGTAGACGACGCTGCTGCCCGGCTTGACGCGACCGCGGTTGACGCGGCCGACGCCGATCTTGCCGACGTAGCTGCTGTATTCGAGCGAGGTGATCTGGAGCTGGAACGGGCCGTCGGTGTTGTCGTCACGCACCGGCACATGGTCGATGACCATCTGGAACAGCGGGTCCATGTTGCCGCTGCGCACGTCGTCGGTCAGGCCGGCGTAGCCCGACAGGCCCGAGGCGTAGACGATCGGGAAGTCGAGCTGCTCCTCGGTCGCGCCGAGCTTGTCGAACAGGTCGAAGGTCGCATTGACCACGTATTCCGGACGCGCGCCCGGACGGTCGATCTTGTTCACCACGACGATCGGCTTGAGGCCGAGCGCGAGCGCCTTCTTCGTCACGAAGCGGGTCTGGGGCATCGGGCCTTCGACCGAGTCCACCAGCAGCAGCACGCCGTCGACCATCGACAGCACGCGCTCGACTTCACCGCCGAAGTCGGCGTGCCCCGGGGTATCGACGATGTTGATGTGGTAGCCGTTCCAGTCCACGGCGCAGTTCTTGGCCAGGATGGTGATGCCGCGTTCCTTTTCGAGGTCGTTGCTGTCCATCACGCGTTCGGCCACCTGCTGGTTCTCGCGGAAGGTGCCGGACTGACGGAGGAGCTGGTCGACGAGGGTGGTCTTGCCGTGGTCGACGTGCGCGATGATCGCGATGTTGCGTAGGGCGCGTTTGGTCATGTGGGTCTCGTGAGGTTCTGGGATTCGGATTCAGGGTTGCCGGGCGGAGGGCACGGCGGTGTTCTGTTCTTGCTCTGTTCTTGAAGCCTGACGGGCACCGCCCGAAAGCGGCTGGCGCGTCGGCGGTTGCCGGGCTGCGCTGCCCCGGTCGGTGGCTCGGCGCGGCGGTCGATCCGCCCAGCGTCGCCTGTCGCGGTCAGCCCGCGACGAGCCGGCTCGGCTGGAGCCTGCCGTCGGCGCCGAGCAGCGCCGTGCCGAGCAGTCGCGTCGCGTCGTACACGCGCACGCGCAACTCGTCGCCCGTCGCGTCCGCGACATCGGGAGGCTCTTCGGCCGCCACGGTGCGCGCGGGCAACAACAATCGCGCCAGACCGACGCTTTCCGCCGTCTTGAGGCGCTGGCCGTGCAGGAAGCGTGCCGCTTCCGCCTCGCCGAGCATGAGCCTCGGCAGGCTCGACAGCAGCGCGTCGAGCGGCGCGAGCCGAGCCTGACGGGCTTGCTTGTCGGGCATGGATTCGAGTTCGTTCAAGGTGACGGCAGCAGAGATGTCGAGTGCTCCGACGCCGACGCGCCGCAGCGCGGTGAGATGCGCACCGCAGCCGAGCGCCGCGCCGATGTCCTCGGCCAGCACGCGCACATAGGTGCCCTTGCTGCACCTCACGCGGAACTTCAGCACCGGCGCCTCGAAGGCGATCACGTCGAGCGCCTCGATGCGCAGTCGGCGCGGTTCGCGCTCCACCTCAATGCCCTTGCGTGCCAGTTCGTACAGCGGCTTGCCGTCGCGCTTGAGCGCCGAATGCATCGGCGGAATCTGGCTGATTTCACCGCGAAAGCGTGTCAGCACCGCGTCGATCTGCTCGCGGCCCGCCTCCACCGGACGCTCCTCGACGATCTCGCCTTCGGTATCGCCGGTGCTGCTGCGCTGGCCCAGACGCGCAGTGGCCTCGTAGGTCTTGTCGGCATCGAGCAGGTCGGCCGAGAACTTCGTGGCTTCGCCGAAGCACAACGGCAGCAGCCCGGTCGCGAAGGGATCGAGCGTGCCCGTATGCCCGGCCTTGCGCTCGCCCACCAGCCACTTGGCCTTGCCAAGCGCGGAGTTGGAGCTCAGGCCCTCGGGCTTGTCGAGCAGGAGTACGCCGGAGATCGTCATTCGCTGTCGGCCGCCAGGGCCGCATCACGCGAATCCGGTCGGCGCTGCCTTTCCCGTGCTGTCAGTCGTCCTTGGCGCGGGTCGCATTCGCGGTGTCGATGAGGCGCGAGAGATCCAGTCCTCGCACGCCCGATTCATCGAGCACGAAATGCAGCCGCGGCACGGTGTGGATGTGCAGCCGCTTGTACAGCAGGCTGTGCAGCCAGCCCGATGCCTCGTTCAGCGCCGCGACGGCGCCGGCCTTGGCCTCGGGTTCGTCGCGCAGCGTGCTCACGAACACCTTCGCATGCGCATAGTCGGCCGTGACCTGGACGCCGGTCACGGTCACGAGCGTCGCGCGCGGGTCGCGCACCTCGCGCGGGATCAACTCGCCCAGATCGCGCTGGATCTGGTCGGCGATGCGCGTGGTGCGGCTCCCGGCGGGAGCGCTCGTCGAACGCTTCTTCATCGACTGCTGCCTCAGAGCGTGCGCGCGACTTCGATGGTCTCGAAGATCTCGAGCTGGTCGCCTTCCTGGATGTCGCTGTAGTTCTTCAGCGAGAGACCGCACTCGAAGCCCTGCTTGACTTCCTTGACGTCGTCCTTGAAGCGCTTGAGCGAATCGAGATCGCCGGTCCAGACCACGACGTTCTGGCGCAGCAGACGCGCGCTCGCGTTCCGCTTGACCAGACCGTCGGTGACCATGCAGCCCGCCACCGCGCCGATCTTCGGCACGTGGAAGACCTGACGGATCTCGACGGTACCGATGACCTGCTCGCGCTTCTCGGGCGACAGCATCCCCGACATGGCCGCCTTAACCTCGTCGACCGCGTCATAGATGATGTTGTAGTAGCGGATGTCGACGCCGTTGTTCTCGGCCAGCTTGCGCGCCGACGTGTCGGCACGGGTGTTGAAGCCGATGACCACCGCCTTCGACGCCGTCGCGAGGTTGACGTCGGATTCGCTGATGCCGCCGACCGCCGCATGCACGACCTGCACCCGGACCTCGTCGGTCGAGAGCTTGTTCATCGCATGCACGATGGCTTCCTGCGAACCCTGCACGTCGGCCTTGATGATGAGCGGCAGCGTCTTGACTTCGCCTTCGCCCATCTGCTCGAACATGTTTTCGAGCTTCGCGGCCTGCTGCTTGGCCAGCTTGACGTCGCGGAACTTGCCCTGACGGAACAGCGCGATCTCGCGCGCCTTGCGTTCGTCGAGCAGCACCACCACTTCTTCGCCGGCCGGCGGCACTTCGGTCAGACCCTGGATTTCGACCGGGATCGACGGACCCGCGCTCTGGATGGCCTTGCCGGCCTCGTCCAGCATCGCCCGCACCTTGCCGAAGGACGAACCCGCCAGCACCGTGTCGCCACGCTTGAGCGTGCCCGACTGCACCAGCACCGTCGCCACCGGACCGCGACCCTTGTCGAGACGCGCTTCGATCACGAGACCCTTGGCCGGGCCTTCCTTGACCGCCGTGAGTTCGAGCACTTCTGCCTGCAGCAGGATGTTCTCGAGCAGATCGTCGACGCCCTGACCGGTCTTGGCCGACACCGCCACGAAGGGCGAATCGCCGCCGTACTCTTCCGGCACCACCGACTCGGCCACCAGTTCCTGCTTGACGCGGTCGGGGTTGGCTTCGGGCTTGTCGATCTTGTTCATCGCCACGACGATCGGCACGCCGGCCGCCTTCGCGTGATGGATCGCTTCCTTCGTCTGCGGCATCACGCCGTCGTCGGCCGCCACCACGAGGATGACGATGTCGGTCGCCTTCGCGCCGCGGGCACGCATGGCCGTGAAGGCCTCGTGACCCGGGGTGTCGAGGAAGGTGATGATCCCGCGCGGCGTCTCGACGTGATACGCACCGATGTGCTGCGTGATCCCGCCCGCTTCGCCCGACGCGACCTTGGTGCGGCGGATGTAGTCGAGCAGCGAGGTCTTGCCGTGGTCGACGTGACCCATGATGGTCACGACCGGCGGACGCGGCTCGGCGGCAGCGTCGCTCTCGGCCACATGGCCGATGAGGTCCGATTCCGGATCGTCGAGCTTGGCCGCGAAAGCCTTGTGACCCATTTCCTCGACGATGATCATCGCCGTGTCCTGGTCCAGCACCTGGTTGATGGTCACCATCTGGCCCATCTTCATGAGCATCTTGATGACCTCGGCCGCCTTCACCGACATCTTGTGGGCGAGGTCCGCCACGGTGATGGTTTCGGGGATATGCACCTCACGCACGACCGGTTCGGTCGGCGCGTTGAAGTTGCTGTTGCCCGAATCGCCACGATGACGGCCGCCGCCCTTCGGACCGCGCCAACCACCAGCGCCGCCGGCGGAATCGCCACGGGTCTTGATCGCGCGCTTCTTGGCCGCGTCGTCGCTCCAGGTCGAGGCGACCTGGGACTGCTTGATCTGCTTGGTGCCGCCGGGACCGGGCTTGGCCGCGGCCTTGTCGCCAGGCTTGGCCGCAGTCTCGCCCGGCTTGCCGGCCGGACGATGCAGCGTGCCCTCGGCCTGCGCGGCGGGGGCCGGTGCGGGCGTGGCGGCCGGCGGGGGCGGCGGTGCCGGCGCCTTCTCGGGCGCCTTCAGCACGCGCTTCGGCTGCGACAGCATGCGGTTCATCGCCGCGACTTCGGCCTCGACGGCACGACGGCGCGCGATGGCCTGGGCACGGGCCTCTTCCTCGGCGGCCTTGGCGGCAGCCGCGGCAGCGTTCGCGGCCGACGCAGCGGCCTGTGCGGCCACGACCGCGTCACTCTTGGGCGCGGGAGCCGGAGCGGGTGCCGGCACCGCGGCGGCCTCGGGAGCCGAAGCCTGCGTGGCGACACGCTCGGCGGCCAGACGCGCAGCCTCCTCGGCGGCCTGGCGCTCGGCCTCGACGCGCGCAGCCTCGGCACGCGCGGCCTCTTCCTCGGCCTTGCGGCGGGCTTCCTCGGCCGCACGACGTTCGGCTTCGAGACGCTCGGCCTCGATGCGCGCGGCCTCGGCGCGACGCTCTTCCTCTTCTCGCGCCTGACGGGCCGCTTCCTCGGCGGCAGCCTGGGCTGCGCGCAGCTCGGCCGGATCCGGCTCGCGCTGCACGAAGGTGCGCTTCTTCCGGACCTCGACCTGGATCGTGCGCGACTTGCCGGTCGCGTCCGCCTGCTTGATCTCGGAGGTCTGGCGCCGCGTGAGCGTGATCTTCTTTTTCTCGGCGCCATCCGCCGAGCCATGCGCGCGCTGCAGCATGTTCAGCAGTTTTGCCTTGTCGGATTCAGTCACCAGATCCGACGCCGAATGCTTCTCGACCCCAGCCGCCTGCAATTGCTCGAGCAGCGTGCGCTCGGACATCCTCAGTTCCGCGGCGAATTCGCCTACGTTCTTGCTTGCCATTCCATCCTCGTCAACCGGACGCGCAGGGACTGCGTTTCCGTATGGTCAGTCCCTGTCCATCACTGTTCGAACCAGTGAGCGCGAGCGCGAAGGATCAGCGCCTTCGCTGCTTCCACGTCCAGGCCCGTCAGTTCCTGCAATTCATCCACGGCCAGCTCGGCCAGATCGTCACGCGTCTTCACGCCCTTGCCGACCAGCGTCTCGGCCAGCTCGGGCGTAACGCCTTCGAGGTCGAGCAACTCCTGCGAGACCGCATCGACCTGCTCTTCCTTCGCGATCGCGTCGGTGAGCAGCGCATCGCGGGCACGCTTGCGCAGTTCCTCGACCGTTTCCTGGTCGAAGGCCTCGATCTCGAGCATTTCCTGGATCGGCACATAGGCCACTTCCTCCAGGTTGGTAAAGCCTTCCGAGATCAGTATGTCGGCCATTTCCTCGTCGACATCGAGCTTGTCCATGAACAGCGAGCGCAGCTTGCCCTGCTCGCTGTTCTGGCGCTCCTGCGCCTCATCGGCCGTCATGATGTTGATCTGCCAGCCGGTCAGTTCGGACGCGAGGCGCACGTTCTGACCCTGGCGGCCGATCGCAATGGCGAGGTTGTCCTCGTCCACCACGACGTCCATCGCGTGCTTGTCCTCGTCGACGACGATGGACTGCACGTTCGCCGGCGCCAGCGCGCCGATCACGAACTGCGCCGGGTCTTCCGACCACAGGACGATGTCCACGCGCTCGCCGGCCAGTTCATTCGTCACCGCCTGCACGCGCGAGCCGCGCATGCCGACGCAGGTGCCGATCGGGTCGATGCGACGGTCGTTCGTCCACACCGCGATCTTGGCGCGCACGCCCGCGTCGCGCGCCGCCGACTTGATGTGCAGCAGGCCCTGCTCGATCTCGGGCACTTCCAGCTCGAACAGCTTCTTGATGAAGTCGGCCGAGGTGCGCGACACGATGATGTTGTGGCGCTTGTCGGCGCGGTCGATCTTGAGCAGAAAGGCGCGCACACGGTCGCCCACGCGCAGGTTTTCCTTCGGGATCATCTGGTCGCGCGGCAGCTTGGCCTCGATGCGACCGGCCTCGATGATCGCGTCACCCTTCTCCATGCGCTTGACCGAACCGTTGATGATCTGGTCGCCGCGCTCGAGGAAGTCGTTGAGGATCTGCTCGCGCTCCGCGTCGCGGATGCGTTGCAGCACGGCCTGCTTGGTGTCCTGCGCGAAGCGGCGTCCGAACTCGATCGGCGCGAGCTGCTCCTCGATGAACTCCTCCACCTCGATATCGGCGATCTGCTCGCGCGCATCGCTCAGCAGTTCCTGGCGATCGGGAAACTCCAGACCGGCCTCGTCGGGCACGACCTGCCAGCGACGGAAGGCCTCGTTCTCGCCCGTCTCGCGATCGACCGACACGCGGATGTCGACATCGCCGCTGAACAGCTTGCGATACGCAGCCGCGAGGGCCTGTTCGAGCGCCTCGAACACCACTTCCTTGTTGACGCTTTTCTCGCGTGCGAGCGCATCGACCAACAACAACACTTCGCGGCTCATCTTGTTTTCCTCTTGAAATCGAGCTTGGGCACGAGACGCGCTTTCTCCACGTCGGCGAACTTGAACCGCAGCTGGGAGCGGCCGGTCGGCGTGTCGAACTCGATCGCGAAATCGTCCTCGCCTGCCACCTGGAGAACGCCTTCGAACTTGCGCTGGCCCGCCACCATCGAGCGCAGCTTGAGCGTGATTTCAGTGCCGGCGAAACGGGCATAGTCGGCCGGCTTCACGAGCGGGCGATCCACGCCGGGCGACGACACCTCCAGCCGCGCGTAGTCGATGTTCTCGACCATGAACACGTGGGTCAGCTGATCGCTCAGACGTTCACAGTCGCCGACGGTCACGGCGCCCTGGCCCTCCGGACGATCGATCGACACACGCAGCAGCCCCTGGGGCGCGCGTTCAACCTCAACGACTTCGAATCCGAGCGCGGTCGCGTTCTGTTCGATCAAGCCATGCAGCGCTGATGACGAGTGCAGCAATATGCGAGTCCTGTAAGCAACGGCCGCCTGCCCGCGGCGACGGCCGCGCGAAACCTTGTGACAGGGCTTCAGGACGACCGCCAGCCAGCGAGTGGCCTGCGACCGGCCCGCCGAAGCGGGCATCCAATCAAACATGCCGGCCAAAAAGAAAAATGGGCGTTGACGCCCATTTCTCACTGCCTGCTGGGTGCGCAATCCATCCTGTCGGCAATCCGGCCCAGCGTTCTCGAACTGGCTCCGGGTTGACGGGCAAATGGCGTTGCGCGTTTAACTTGCGGATTATAGGGGAAAACCGGCAGCCGCATCAAAGCTTCGGGCCGCGCTGTCCTTTCTGGCCGCCACCGGGCTTGCCCCCGGGCCGACCGCCGCCCGGCTTGCCCTGGGGCTTGCCACCGCCATTGGGCTTGGCCATCGCCTGTGCGCCGCCGGGCTTGCCCGACTTCTTCGCGCCATTGGCCTTGCCGCCGAACTTCTGGCCATTGGGCTTGCCGTTGCCGGCAAAGCCACCCGCCTTCTTGCCCTGCTGGCCACGGTTGCCACCGCCCTGCCCCGGCTTCGGGCCGCGCGGCTGACCACCGGGACGACCATCCGGCGGACCGTCCATCCCCGGCATGCCCGGGATGCCCCCGCGTCGGCGTTGCTGCTGGCCACCGCCGCCGCCCTGACGCGCCGTCAGCACATGCGTGGTCAGGAAATTGGACTTGTCGTTCTTGACCGGCGACACGCCGAACATCGCCTCGGTCATCGTGTCGAGCGGCGAGATCTCGCGCGGCGGCTTGGGCTGCTGGCCCTTGCCGCCGTGCTTGCCGCCCTTCTGGGGCGCGTCGCCGGCCAGACGGATGCCCATGCGCGCGCACAGGAAGGCCGCCTCCATCGGCGAGGCCTCTGCCCAGCGACCGCGCTTGAGGCCGCGCGGCAGGTCGATGTCGCCGTAGCGCACGCGGATCAGCCGGCTCACCGTCGCACCCACGGCCTCGAACAGCCGGCGCACCTCGCGGTTGCGGCCTTCGCCGATCGTGACGTGATACCAGTGGTTGGCGCCGTCACCGCCAGCGTCGATCAGGCTATTCACCTTGGCCGGACCGTCGTCGAGCGTCACGCCATCGAGCAGTTGGCGCCGCGCTTCGGGTTCGAGCTCGGGGATGCAGCGCACCGCGTACTCGCGCTCCTGGCCGAACTTCGGATGCATGAGCCGGTTCGCCAGCTCGCCCGAGGTCGTGAAGATCAGCAGGCCCTCGGTGTTGAAGTCGAGCCGGCCGACCGATACCCAGCGCCCGTTCTTCACCTGCGGCAGTCGCTCGAACACGGTCGCGCGCTTTTCGGGATCGTCGTTCGAGACGATCTCGCCAGCGGGCTTGTGATAGACGATCACGCGCGGCGGCTTGGCAACATGACGGCGCTGTAGCGGCTTGCCATTCACGCGCACCTGGTCGGTGATCTCGACGCGCTGGCCGATGTGGGCCGGCTCGCCGTTCACCGACACGCGGCCGGCGAGGATCAGCTCCTCCATCTCGCGGCGCGAGCCGATGCCGGCGTCGGCCAGCACTTTCTGGAGCTTGGGCGCGAGCGTCTCGATCTGCTCGATCGCGGCGCGGCCGGCGGGCGGCGTGAAGGCCGAGCCTTCGGCCTCGCGCTCGCGGCGCGGGAAGTCCTCGGGCACGGGGCCCTTCCCCGGACCGTTGCCGTTGCCGAGACCGCGATCACGCGGGCGGTAGGCGGTGATTTCCTTCAGCAGTTCGTCTTCGTCGAGTTCCTCGTCGTCGAGGGTGGCGGCGAAGTAGTTGCGCTGGTCGCGCGCGATCTGCTGGCTGTCGGCCCAAGTGGTACGACTGTCGATGAGGTAGTCGTCCTCGTCCTCGTCGACGAATTCGGGAATCTCGGGCTGAGCCTGGGCGCGAGCGCCGGGCTGGCCGCCCGGCTGGGCGCCGGCCTCGCCACGGCCTTCGCGCTTGCCGCGACGGTCGCGCGGCTTGCGGCGGCGCTTGCCGCTGCCGGGCGTGCCCTGGGGCTGGCCGCCGGCGGCGGGAACGTCGGAGGACGCTTGCGTGTCGGCACCGGCAGCCTGCGTGGTCGTGCCGGCCTCGGCGTCACGCGCAGGGCGCGTCGAAGCGGCATCGCGGGCGGGACGCGACTCGCCGGCCGGGCGCGCGGGATGGGTCGGGTCGGCGTCATTCGTGGCGTCGGTTCCGGGGCCGCGCCTGCCGCGACGCGGCCGTCGTTCGGTGTCGACCTCGGTCGAGCGCGTTTCGCCGGCATCCGCCGACGCGGCCGTGATCGGCGAGGTCGCGGCCGTGCCGTCCGGAGCCATCCCGGTCACGACCGGCGCCGACGACGGCACGACAGCAGGCTGGCCATCAACGGAGGGCGCGGCGTCGGACGACCGCGCCGCCTTGGCGGTGGCCGACGAGCGACGCGACCGCTCGCGGCCGGCCACTTCATCGGAAGCGGGCACCGCCGCCGGCGCCCGATCCGCCGCGCCATGCTCCTCGACATCCTTCGGCTTGCCGCGACGCGCGCGCGCCGGACGGGGCGTCTCGGCAACCACCACCGCGGTCGTCGTCGCCTCGGCCGTCACCACCTCGGCCGGTTCCGCCTCGGCCTTGCGCTTGCGCGCGCGCTTGGGCGCTGGCGCTTCGGCGCCATCGGGTGACGGCGTGGGGCCGGCATCGGCAAGCGGCTCGTTGGCGGGGGCTGCCTTCGGCTTGCGCTTGCGCGGTGCGGCCGGCTCAGCGGGAGCGTCCGCCGAGGCGGTCGGCACCGCATCGGCGACGTTCGCGGCCGTCTTGCGCGGCGCGCGGCGGGTCTTCGGCTTGGCCGACGCGCCCTCGGCGGCATCGGCGCCGGACCCGGCGTCGAAAAGGTCCGGCGTGGTGGCTGTCTCTTGCTGATCGTTGGTCATGGCGCGTCGGGCTGGGTGCGGGAGCCGGCAGGCTCCTCGGGGGAATCGGGAAGGGACGCGGCGGCCACGGACTCGGGCGCGGCGTCGGAAAGGGAATCGCTCGCCGCGACGGCGGCCGGAGCAGAGTGGGCCGCCACCAGGTCGGCCAAAGTCAGCGCCGAGCGGGAGGGCACGGCGGCCGGCGGCGCGGCGGTCTCGTCGGCCAGCGCAAGCTCGACCTGGGTCGGCAGCGAGATCGGCGCGACGCCAGGGCTGGCCTCGCCCAGCGTCGCCGGCGGTGGCAGATCGGCCAGGGCGCGCAGTCCGAGGTCGTCGAGGAACTGCCGCGTCGTCGCATACAGCCCCGGGCGCCCCGGCGCGTCGCGGTGGCCGATCACCTCGACCCAGCCGCGCTCCTCCAGCGACTTGATCACCTGGGTGGACACGGTCACGCCGCGGATCTCCTCGATGTCGCCGCGCGTCACGGGCTGGCGGTAGGCAATGATCGCGAGCGTCTCCATCACCGCGCGGGAATAGCGCGCGGGTCGCTCGGGGTTGAGCCGCTCCAGGAACATGCGCATCTCGGGCCGCGACACGAAGCGCCATCCGGTGGACAGCAGCGACAGTCGCAGGCCACGATCAGCCCAGTCCTCGGCGAGTTCGTTGAGCACGCTTTCGATGAGGCCGCGCTCGGCCTCGGGCTCGAACAGCTTGCGCAGCTGGTTCACCGGCAGTGGCTCCTGAGCACAAAGCAGCGCCGTCTCAACGACGCGCTTGGCCTCGGTCATCATCATTCAGTTGTCAGGGATAGTTGCGGACTGGCCGCCGATGCCGCGCCGACAGCGCGGCGGATCACGTCATGTACGGCGCGTCGCGCCCGGCCACCGGAGCGATGGCATTGCCCCGCACCGGAGATGACCGGCGCCAGGCCGCCCGGACCGGGCCAGCGCCGCACGCGAAAGAACTCGATTAACGAACCCGGAACCACCGCCGCGCCACCTGTGACGCGACCGATGCGATCCGGACGGAAAAGTGCCGGGCCGGTCGTGCCCAACATGCCACGACCCTCGACGGCCAAACCCTGGAATTGCGCCTGCCGGAGCCCGGTGTGCCGATCGGAACCCCAACCCTGCGACCGCCTCCGGCCCGGAAGGCCGGCTGCCGATGCGCACTGGGCAGGATCGGCGCCTGGAACGCGGCCCCGGCTTGGAAACCGGAACCTGCCGGCTCGCGGGAGGCTTCGGAGCCTCTCACGGCCCACGCGCCGGTCCGACGTGCGACACCGAATGATACACAGCCCACCGCAACTGTCTTGCTCAACGTCGCAGGTCGATCACCTTGACCCTGACCGTGCGCTCGCGCTCGCCGCGCAGCACGGTCAACTCGGCGCTCTGGCCGATGCCGGCGCGATCCAGCTCACTGACGAACTGCGACAGCGTCGTCACCCGCCGGCCGTTAACGCCGATGATCACGTCGCCCAGATCACCCGAGCGCGCGTCATAGGCGCGCAGCCCCGCCTCGGCCGCCGGCGTGCCGCGCCCGACCTCGGCGATGACGATGCCGCTGATGCCGGCGCGCGCCACGATGTCGGGCCGGATCGGTGCGATGCCGATGCCCGGCAGCGGCGCCTTGCCGCGCGCGATGAGCGCCGGCACCACGCGGTTCACGAGGTCGGCCGGAATGGCGAAGCCCACGCCCGCCGAACTGCCCGAGGCCGACTTGATCGCGCTGTTCACGCCGATGAGCCGGCCCGCGCTGTCGAGCAGCGGCCCGCCCGAATTGCCCGGATTGATCGCCGCGTCGGTCTGGATCACGCCCGCGACCTCGCGGAAATCGGTGGTCGGCAGCTCGCGGTCGAGCGCGCTGACGATGCCGGTCGTGAGCGTGCGCGACAGCCCGAAGGGGTTGCCGATCGCGAACACCGACTGCCCGATCTTCAGCTCGCGCGAACTGCCGAGCGGAATCGGCTTGAGATCGGCCGGCACGCGCTTGAGCCGCACCACGGCCAGGTCGTATTCGGGCGAGGCGCCGACCACGGTCGCCTCGATCGGCTGACCGGCGTCGAGCTGCACGAACACCCGCCGCGCGCCCTCGACCACATGGTTGTTGGTGACGATGTGCCCTGCGCCATCCCACACGAAGCCGCTGCCCGCGCCCTGCTGCACCTCGGCGCGGAACAGGCCGGTCGCCTGGAGCGTCTCGGTCGTGATGTAGGCCACCGACGGCGCGGTCGCCTCGAACAGCGACACCAGCGCCTGCTCGTCGGCGCCGAGCGCGCCGCGCGGCGTGACCGGGCGCGGCTGCTGGGCCTGAACCACCGGCGCCGCAAGCAAGGCAGCGATGAACACGAGCGCCATGGCGCAAGCGCTTGCATGCGGGCGGTGCCCGCCCTGTGGCATCTGGCGCCCACCACAAGCCCTGCGCAGCCCACCCGTCTCCGCACCCTGTCGCGCCATGCGCGCGACCGAAGCCTTCCTGCCTGTCATCCGCACTGTCTCCCGCGTCTTGCGCGCCGACGCGTTCGCGGCGCCGGCAGTTTTCGAACGGCCGGCACTCTAGCGCGCGTGCGGCGCGCGGTGACGGGTCGGTGCCGATGGCAAGGACGGCGGCATCCGACGGCGGGCAGCACGGCGACGGCCCGTCATTCGTCCTCGTCCTCCGGTGGCGCCCAGAGCGCATGGCGATCGACGAGCAGCCGCGCGTGGGTTTCGAGCAGGCCGACGCGCGCCGTCTCCTCGGCGGTGCGGGCTTCGATGGCCTGCCGGCGCGCGAGCAGCAGCTCGCCGATGCCCAGCTCGCCGAGGGCATAGCCGCGCTCGGCCAGATCGGCATTGCGCTCGGCCAGCGCGGCGGCGGCCTGGAGGCTGTCCCAGCTGTCGCGGGCGGCGTTGGCGAGGGTCGCCAGCTCGTAGGCCGACTGCACGACGCGCACGCGGGTCGCGCGCAGGCGCTCGTCGGCCATGTCGGCCTCGGCCAGCGCCGCCGACACGCGCGCGGTGCGCGCCGGGCCGCCGATCGGCATCGACACGCTCACGCCGACGATGCGCTCGATGCCGCCGCGCTCGCGGCCCGCGTGCACGCCGACGGTCGGGTCGGGCAGCAGCTCGGCGCGCTCGCGGTCGGCCATGAGGCGGGCGCGCGCGGCGTCGATCTCGGCGAGGCGGATCTCGTGGTTGTCGGCCAGCACGGCCTCGATGTAGCGGTCGATGTCCACCGGGTCGTAGCTCGGCTCGGGCAGCGACGGCACCGGCTCGGCCGGCGCGGCGATGCCGTAGCGACGCGCGAATTCGGCCCGCGCCACCGCCGCCTTGGCCTGGGCCGCGCGCACCGCAGAGCGCGCCTGCGCAGCCTCGGATTCGGCCAGCCCCTGCTCGATGCGCGGCGCGTCGCCGGCCGCGACGCGCTTGCGGATGACGGCCACGGCGCGCTCGCGCTGGGCCGCCTGCTCGGCCGCCCGCGCCGCCGCGCGCGATTCGCGCAGCACCGCGAACCAGCCGGCGACCAGCCCGCGCGCGCCCTCGTGCCACGCGTCGGAATAGCCGTTGCGCGCGAGCCGCACGCCGGCCGCGCCGAGCTTGCGGTCCTGCTCGACCTTGCCGCTCCAGCGGAAGCCGCGCTCGATCGCCAGCTCCTGCTCGCGGTAGCGCGGGCCGCCGCTCTCCTCGCGGCGCTGCTGCACCACGGCGCGCGCGGTCCATTCGTAGGGCCCGGCGGCGAGGCGGTCGCGCTCGGCCGACTGGTAGTCGATGTGGCGCAGGCGTTCCTTCACCTCGGGCAGCGCGGCGATCGCGCGCTCGGCGGTCTCGGACGGCGGCAGCACGCGCGCGAGGTCGGGCGGCAGCGCGGGGGCGTGGTCGTGCAGCGCGGGATCGGACGGGTCGCGGGCATCGGCGGGCTGACCACTCGCGTCGGCGGACAAGCCGGCGCCGGCCTGGGCGATGGCGGCGGGCGGCAGGCGCAGGTCCAGCGCCGGCGCGCTGGCCGATGCGCGGCCCGCCGGATCGGCGCCAGCCGCGACAGCGCTCGCCAAGCCGGCGGATGCGCCGGACCGCGCCGGCTCGGCGGCCGGCGCCAGCCCGCCCCCCGCCAGCAAGCCCCCGACCACCAGCGCGCAAGTCCCGAGCGCCCTCATGCCAGCCTCCCGAACGCCAGCAGCGGCGTGACCCACCATGCAACCTCCGCCGTCGGCAGCGCCGACTTCAATGCCTCGACCAGCGGCGCGACCTGCGCTTCGCCCAAGGCGATCTCGATGCGCACCCGGCGCGCCCGCCCCGTCACCTGCTCGATCGCGCTCGGCAGCCGCGCGCCCGCGCCGAAGCCGTCGGCCCGCGTCGCGGTAAAGCCGCGCGCCAGTTCGGGCAGGCCGAGCAGCACGTCGATCAGTTCATCTTCCAGCGCGACCGGCGCGACCACCGTCAGCAGCCGATCGGGCAGCGGCGGCATCACCGCGCCGCTGCCGGCGTCATCGCCCGCGCCAGCCGGCGCCCCACTCGTCATCCCCGCGCTCATCGCGCCCTCTCCATCCCGAAACGCCGGAACAACACCGGCAGCAGCAGCAGCGTCAGCGCGGTCGAGCTGATCAGCCCGCCGATCACCACGATCGCGAGCGGCCGCTGGATTTCAGACCCCGGCCCGGTCGCGAACAGCAGCGGAATCAGCCCGAAGGCCGTGATGCTCGCCGTCATCAGCACTGGCCGCAGCCGGCGCAGCGCACCCTGGCGCACGACCTCGGCCATCGGCATGCCGCGCGCGATCAGCTGGTTGAAATAGCCGATCAGCACCAGCCCGTTGAGCACCGCGATGCCCATCAGCGCGATGAAGCCCACCGACGCCGGCACCGACAGGTATTCGCGCGTCACCGCCAGCGCGATCACCCCGCCCACCAGCGCGAACGGGATGTTGGCGAACACCAGCGTCGCCTGCCGCAGCGAGCCGAAGGTGCCGAACAGCAGCAGCCAGATCAGCGCCAGCGCCGCCGGCACCACGATCGCCAGCCGCGCCGCCGTGCGCTGCTGGTTCTCGAACTGGCCGCCCCATTCGAAGCGGTAGCCGGCCGGCAGCTTCACCTGCGCGGTCACCGCCTGCTTGGCTTCATCAACGAAGCCCACCAGATCGCGGTCGCGCACATTGGCGCGCACCACGGCATAGCGCTGGCCGTTCTCGCGGTCGATCTTGAGCGGGCCTTCGCCCTGCTCCAGCCGCGCCACCGAGGCCAGCGGCACCGCATCGCCGCCCTCGCGCGGCAGACGCAGCTGCATGAACAGCTCGGGCGACACCCGCATGCCCTCGCCGCCGCGCAGCACCAGCGGCAGGCGCCGGCCCTCCTGCACCACGATGCCGGCCTCCGTGCCCTCGACCATCTGGCGCAGCGCGTCCTGCACCTGCTCGACCGTGAAGCCGAAGCGCCCGGCCGCCGCGCGGTCGATCTCGATGCGCAGGTACTGCACGCCCTCGTTCTGGATCGTCAGCACATCCTCGCTGCCGGGAATCTTCTCCAGCACCTCGACCACCTGCTTCGCCGCGTCGTTGAGCGTGACCAGATCGCTGCCGTAGATCTTGACCGCGAGGTCGCCGCGCACGCCCGACAGCATCTCGGCGGTGCGCATCTCGATCGGCTGGGTGAAGGCGGTGTTGATGCCCGCGAACTCGCCGGCCACCTCGCGCACCGCGTCGATGATGTCGTTCTTGTCGGCGCTCCTCCATTCGGCCGCCGGCTTGAGCACGATGAAGGTATCGCTGTCGTTCGGGCCCATCGGGTCGAGGCCCAGCTCGTCGGAGCCGGTGCGCGCGACGATGTGGCTCACCTCGGGCACGACCTCCAGCACGCGCTGCTGCACCAGCAGGTCGGTGGCGAGCGAGCGGTCGAGATCGATCGAGGGCAGCTTCTCGATCTGCATGATCACGTCGCCCTCGTCCATCGTCGGCATGAAGCTCTTGCCGATGAAGGGCCACAGCCCGGCCGCCAGCGCCAGCGCCGCGAGCGCGCCGAAGGCCACGCGCTTCGGATGCGCGAGCGCGCCGTCGAGCAGCGGCGCATAGCCGCGCTCCAGCCAGCGCACCAGCGGCGGCGTCGCATGGCCGGCCTGCTTCAGCAGCATGCCGGCCAGCACCGGAATGACGGTGAGCGACAGCAGCAGCGAGGCCGCGAGCGCGAAGATGATCGTCAGCGCGACGGGCGCGAACAGCTTGCCCTCCAGCCCTTCCAGGCTCAGCAGCGGCGTGAACACGATGGCGATGATCACGATGCCCGCCGTCACGGGCGTGCTCACCTCCTGCACCGCGCGCCAGACGATGTGCAGATGCGGCCGGCGCGCGCCCGGCGGCGGATGCGCCGCATGCGCCTCGACGTTCTCGACCACCACCACCGCCGCATCCACCAGCATGCCGATGGCAATGGCCAGCCCACCGAGCGACATGAGGTTGGCGCTCAGGCCCGCCTGCCCCATCAGCACGAAGGTGCCGAGCGCCGACAGCGGCAGGATCGCCGCCACCACGAGCGCCGCGCGCAGGTTGCCCAGGAACAGGAACAGCAGCACCAGCACCAGCACGATGGCCTCGGCCAGCGCCTTCGACACCGTGTGCACCGCGCGGCCCACGAGGTCGCCGCGGTCGTAGAAGGGTTCGAGCGTGATGCCCGGCGGCATGGTCTTGCCGATCTGCTGGAGCCGCTCGCGCACCGCGTCCACCACGGCGCGCGCATTGGCGCCGCGCAGCGTCAGCACGATGCCTTCCACGGTCTCGCCCTTGCCGTCGCGGGTGACGGCGCCGTAGCGCGTGAGCGCGCCCATCTGCACGCGGGCCACGTCGCGCACGCGCACCACCGTGCCGTCGCGCTCGGCCACGACGATGGCGCCGAGGTCGTCGAGCGTCTGCACGCTGCCGCTGGAGCGCACGAGCAGGCTTTCCTCCGCCTGGCGCAGCCGGCCGGCGCCGTCGTTGCGGTTGTTGGCGGCGACCGCCTCATGCAGTTGCGCGAGCGTGATGCCGCGCGCCGCGAGCGCCGCCGGATCGGGCGACACCTCGAAGGTCTCGACCGCGCCGCCGAGCGCATTCACGTCGGCCACGCCGGGAATGGAGCGCAGCTGCGGCCGGATGGTCCAGTCGAGCAGGCGGCGCTTCTCGGCCAGCGTCGCGTCGCCCTCGATCGTGAACATGAATGCCTCGCCGAGCGGCGTGGTCGCGGGCGCGATGCCGCCGCTCGCGGTGGTGGGCAGCTCGGGCTGCACGCCGGCAAAGCGCTCGTTCACCTGCTGGCGCGCCCAGTAGAGGTCGGTGCCCTCGTTGAAGTCGATCGTCACGTCGGCGATGGCGTACTTCGACATCGAGCGCACGAGGCGCGCGTTGGGAATGCCGAGCATCTCCTGCTCGACCGGCACGACGATGCGCGTCTCGACTTCCTCGGGCGTCATGCCGGGCGCCTTGACGATGATCTTCACCTGCGTGCTCGACACGTCGGGAAAGGCGTCGATCGGCAGCCCGCGCCAGGCGAACACGCCGGCCACGGCGAGCATGGCGGTGAGCACGAGGATGAGCAGGCGCTGCGCGAGCGCGAACGCCACCAGTCTGGAAAGCATGGCCGCCCCTTACTCGTGACCGAGGCCGACCCACATGCCCTTGACCGCGACCGTGCCGGTCACGACCACGCGCTGGCCGGCGGCGAGCGCCGCGCCGCGCACGAGGGTGGTGTCGGCGGTCTGGGCGAGGATCTCGACGTCGGCGGGCAGGAAGCCGTCGGGCTTCTCGACGAAGACGACGGTGCGGCCGTCGGCGCGCGCGATGGCGGCGGTGGGGACGGTGAAGCGGGCGTCGGGCTTGCCCGCCATGGCGGCGTTGCCGGCGGGCGAGGCGTTGCCGGCGGTCGCGGGCTTGCGCGCGTCGTCGTCGGCGTCGCGGGGCTTCGCGGCTGCGCCCGGCGCCGGCAGGCTCACGCCGGTGGCGACCGTGGCGCTCACGTACTGGTTCAGGCGCAGGCAGCGCGCGGCATCGGGCAGTTCGGCGCGCAGCACGACGGTCTGGGCGCCCGCGCTGAGCTGCGGCGCGCTGCCGGTGATGCGGCCGGCGCCCGCGCAGCCTTCCACGCGCAGCGCCGCGCCGGGCGCGATGCTCGCAGCCTGGGCTGGCGTGGCCTGCAATTCGAGCAGGAGCCGCCCGCCGCGCACCAGCCGCGCCACGGGCGCGCCGGCTTCGAGGTGCTGGCCCGGCTGCGCCAGCCATTCGACCAGCGTGCCGGCCTCGGGCGCGCGCAGTTCCAGCGCCGGCGACAGCGCGCCGCCAGCGCCCTTCTCGATCGCCGCCGGCGACAGCCCCGCGAGGCGCAGCGCAGCGCGCTGTTCCTCCAGCGCGGCGCTCGCGCGCTGCTCGGCCGAGCGGCTTTCGAGCAGGCGGGATTCGGCGATGAGGCCGTCGTCGAACAGCGACTGGTCGCGCCTGAGCTTGTCGGCGGCGAGCCGGGCCTCGAGCGCGGCGGCGCGCAGTTCGCGCTGGTGAGCAAGCAGATCGGGGCTGGCGACGCGCGCCAGCAGCGCCTGCCGGCCGACCGCTTGCAGCGGCTCCGCCTCGACCGACTGGAGCACGCCCGCGAGCGGCGTGCTCAGCACGAGCTGGGCGCTCGCCGGCGCGACCACGCGGCCGTCGAGCCGCGCCTCGCTGCCGGTGGCGGCGGTCGCGGGCTGGAGCGGCGCGGTCCGGATCTGGGCGCGCTCGCGCTGGGCGGGGGAGATGGCGACGACGGCGGGCTCGGCTGCGACGGCCACGCCCGCCAGCGCGGCGAGCAGGGTCAGCGCGACGGCGGCGCGGCGATGGGCTTTCTCGAAAGTCATGGGGAGCCTGGGGGATGACAGCCGGCGGATGGTGGGGGCGCGGCATTAAGACGGGCTGAAGCCGACTATCGGCCCGATCCGACCCGTGCGGCGAGCCGAATCGGCCATGACGTCGCCCGGCATTCGGCGCGTTCGCCACATCGGCCCCGATGGCAGACTGCCCGCCCCCGCCGTCACCGCCGACCGCCATGCACCTCCTCCTGCTCGAAGACGACCCTCTCCTCGGCGAAGCCCTGCGCGACTTCCTTCGCGCCGAGGGCCACACGGTGGACTGGCTCACCCGGCTGTCGCAGGCGCGCGCCGCGCTGCCCTCGCCCTACGACGCGCTGCTGGTGGACTGGCAGCTGCCCGACGGCTCGGGCCTCGACTGGATCCGCGGCCTGCGCGCCGCCGGCAACGCGACGCCCATCCTGCTGCTCACGGCGCGCGACCGAGTGCCCGAGCGCATCGAAGGCCTCGACGCCGGCGCCGACGACTATCTCGTCAAGCCCTTCGCGCCCGAGGAACTGGCCGCCCGCGTGCGCGCCGCCGCCCGGCGCGGTGCCGGCCAGACCACGCCGCGCCTCGTCGCCGGGCCAGTCAGCCTCGATCCGGCCGCGCGCCGCGCCTGGCTCGGCGAGACCGAACTCAACCTCACCGCGCGCGAATGGGCGCTGCTCGAAGCCCTCGCCCGCCGCGCCGGCCGCGTCGTGCCGCGCGCCGACCTGGAGCAGATGCTCTGGGGCTTCGACGGCGAGCTGTCGAGCAACGCGGTCGAGGTGCATCTGAGCAATCTGCGCAAGAAGATCGGCCGCGACACCATCGAGACGGTGCGCGGGCTGGGCTACCGCATGGCGGGGCGCGCGTGAACCGGATGCCGGTCACGCCGCCCGGCATGGCCGACGGCACGCCGGCCGACGCCGGCCGCGCCCCGTCGATCGTCCAGCGCCTCGCGCGCACGGTCATCGTGCTGTCGGTCGGCTTCGGTCTCGCGGCGGCGCTGGTGATCGGCACCATCGTCACGCACGAGACCGACGCCCTGCTCGACGACGCGCTGCGCGAGTCGGCCGAGCTGCTGCTTGGTCTGGTCGAGCTCGAAGACAACGACCTGCCCGACATCTCCGGCAGCCTGCCCGCGCGGCCGCACCGCGAGCGCGTGGTCTGGCAGCTGCGTGCCGTGGGCGACGGTCATGTGCAGCTGCGCTCGCACGCCGCGCCGCGCGCGCCGCTCACCGCCGAGCTGCGCGACGGCTATGCCGAGACCGACGCGGGCTGGCGCGTCTTCACCCAGACCAGCCGGAACGGCGCGCTGGCCATCCAGGTCGCCCAGCAGCGCGCCGAGCGCAGCGGCGCGCGGCGCGAGGTGGTGGCGGCAACCTCGGTCGGCGCGCTCCTGCTCGGCCTCGCGCTCGCGCTCTGGCTGCAACGCCGCGTGCGTGAGGAACTGGCGCCGCTGCACCGGCTGAGCGATGCGCTCGACCGCTTCGAGCCCGAGACCGGCGCCAATGCCGACCGCGACGGGAACGCCGGGCGCCAGGCCACCGACGCCGCGCCATCCGCCGCCGACCCCAACGACCCCGCCGGCGCCGCGCCCGCTACCGGCGGCGCCCGCCTCACCGCCCTGCCGCCGCCCGAACGCGAGGAACTCGTGCCGGTGCACGACGCCATCGGCGCCCTGGCCGAACGGCTCGCGCGCCGCGCCGCCGCCGAGCGCGCCTTCGCCGCCCATGCCGCGCATGCGCTGCGCACGCCGCTCGCGGGCATCGACGCCCAGCTCGCGGTGGCCGCGCGCGAGGCCGACGGCGCGCTGCGCGACCGGCTCGATCGCACCCGCGCCGCCACGCGCCGGCTCGCCACCGTGGTCGCGGCGCTGCTCGCGCTGTTCCGCTCCGGCACCGACGCGCGCCGGCGCGCGCTCGGCCTGTGCGATCTGGTGGCCCAGGTGCCGGCCTCGGGTCTCGCCCTCGACGTGGCCGACGCCACGCTCGACGCCGACCCCGACCTGCTCGCCGCCGCGCTCGCCAACCTGCTCGACAACGCCGCCCGCCACGGCGCGCGCGGCGTGAGCATCGGCTGGGACGCGCGCGCCGCCGCCCTCGTGCTCGACGACGACGGCCCCGGCGTCGACGCCGAGCGCCGTGCCCATCTGCAACGCGGCCTCGACGAGCGCCAGCCCGACCACGCCGGCCTCGGCCTCGTGCTCGCCGACATGGTCGCGCGCGCTCATGGCGGCCGGCTGCGGCTGGTGGAGGGCGGTCGGGGCTTTCGGCTGGAGATGGGGCTGGGGCCGCGCCGGGCGGGGTGAGGGGCGGACGAGCGCGTCCCGAGGGCCGGCGCTGGCCGAGCGCACCGGGTCCGCCGGCGCGGGCGGCACGCTCGTGGCGTGGCATCGGCCACACGGCCGGTTCGCGCCGTCTTGGTCGATCGGCCGGCCGGCGGCAGGATCGCCGGCCTCGACCGCCGCCGGACCCTTCACATGCGCCACGCAGGAAAACTCAAGAGCTGGAATGCCGACCGAGGCTTCGGCTTCATCGCCCTGACCGGGCAGGACGATGTCTTCGTCCACATCGGCGCGTTTGCGCGCGACGGCGTCGCGCCCGTGCCCGGCGAACCGCTGTGGTTCGAGATCGGCAGCGACGCGCGCGGCCGGCGCTGCGCGATCCGGCTGTCGCGCACGGCCGGAGGCGAGGCCGTGAAGCTCGGCGAGCTCGCGCTCGAACCGATCGCGCCGGCACGCGATGCCGCCGCACGCGTCGACGCCGACGACCGCGTCCGGCGCGTGGGCGCCGATCGCCGCCCACGCGCCGCCGGCAAGGCCACGATCCGCGACACGCGCCGCACCCCCGAGGGCGCCAGCGGCCGACGCGACGGCGGTCGGCGTGGCGGTCGCTACCGCCTGCTGGTGCTGACGACGCTGGTCATCCTCGCCGTGGCCGGCTGGGACCAATTGCAGCGCCATCGCACCGACCCGGCGGCCGAACCCGCCGACCTCGCCGAACCGGCCACACCCGAGCCGCTCCGCAGCTGCGACGGCCGCCTGCGCTGCAACCAGATGACCTCCTGTGACGAAGCCACCTGGTTCCTGCGCCACTGCCCCGGCACCGAGATGGACGGCGACCACGACGGCGTGCCCTGCGAGCAGCAGTGGTGCGGCGGGCGGTTCTAGCCGGTCCCGCCCACCACCTCACGGCGCCGGCGTCGCCAGCGGCTTGCCCTTCTCGACCACGTACACGCCGATCAGCTTCACGCCGGTGGCCGAATGGTTGTGCGCGCCGTGCACCACGCCGGCCGGGATCACGAAGCTCTCGCCGGCCTTGAGCAGGCGCGGCGCCTCGCCATCGATCTGCATCTCGACCTCGCCCTCGGCGATGTAGCCGATCTCGTCGCCGGCATGGGTGTGGCGCGCGACGGTGGCGCCCGGCGCGATCTCGACCCTGGCGACGATGGCCTCGCGGCCCGGCACCGACACATCGCCCTTGCCGACGACGGTGCGGGTGATGGGCGCGGGCGTCTGGGCGCCGGCGGGCGCGGCCGCGAGCAGCAGGCCGGCGGCGCAGAAAGCGGCGGCGATGAAGGTTCGGGTCATGGCGTTCTCCTGATCATGTGACGGGAGAGCGATGCTGCTCAGGCCGGCGCGCGCCGGACAGGCAGGAATACCCAGCGGTTTCCGATCGCGCCGCGCGGTTGCGGCCGCGCCACGTGGGCACTTGCCCGCCGGCGAGCCGGCATCAGCCGGCGGGCCGCGCGATGCGGCAGCCCGCCCCGGCCCGCGGTCGGGCCGATGTCAGGCCACCGACTCGCGCGCCGGCAGCCAGCGCAACAGCACCTCGTACAGCCGCTCGGGATCGACCGGCTTGGAAAGGAAGTCGTTCATGCCGGCGGCGATGCATTCGGCGCGGTCCTCGGCGAAGGCGTTGGCCGTCATCGCGATGACCGGCAGTCCGGCCAGCCCGGGCCGCTGACGCAGCGCGCGCGTCGCGGCGAGGCCGTCGAGCACCGGCATCTGCATGTCCATCAGCACCAGGTCGTAGCTCGCGGCGGCCAGCCGGTCGAGCGCGACGCGGCCGTTCTCGGCCACGTCCACCTCCAGCCCGGCGAGCTGCAACTGGCACAGCGCCACCTCGCGGTTGACCGGATGGTCCTCGGCCAGCAGCACGCGCGCGCCGGCATGGACGGCGCGCAGGCGCGCGAGGCCGCGCGACTCGCCGGCCTCGGGGGCCGGCGGCGTGGTGGCCTGCCCGCGCCCGAGCCGGGCCGTGAACCAGAACAGGCTGCCCTGCCATTGCGTGCTGCTGGCGCCGGCCTCGCCGCCCATCAGCCGCGCCAGCCGGCGCGTGATGGCGAGGCCCAGGCCGGTGCCGCCGTAGCGCCGCGTGGTGGACGCATCGGCCTGCTCGAAGGCCTCGAACAGCCGCGGCAGATGCTCGGGCGCGATGCCGACGCCCGTGTCCTCCACCTCGAAACGCACCAGCACCGCGTCGCCGTCGTCCTCGACCAGCCGGGCGCGCAGCATCACCTTGCCCCGCTGGGTGAACTTGACCGCGTTGGCGGCGTAGTTGAGCAGCGCCTGACGCAGCCGGGTCGGATCGCCGCGCAACCACAGCGGCACATGGTCGGGATCGATCTCGATCGCCAGCCCCTTGGCCGATGCCGCCTCGCCGATGAGCGAGCGCACCTCGTCGAGCACGGCCGCGAGCGGGAAGTCGGTGCGCTCCAGTTCGAGTCGGCCGGCCTCGATCTTCGACAGGTCGAGGATGTGGTTGATGAGCGACAGCAGATGGCGCGCCGAATCGTCGATGTGCAGCAGCCAGTCGTCGCGCTCGGCCGCCGAGGCGTCGCGCCGCAGCAGCCGCGTGAAGCCGAGGATGGCGTTGAGCGGCGTGCGGATCTCGTGGCTCATGTTGGCCAGGAACTCGCTCTTCGCGCGCGCGGCGGCCTCGGCCTCGGCGGTGCGCTCGGCGACGCGGCGTTCGAGGTCGCTGCGGCTGGCCTCCAGTTCGGCCAGCATGCGGCGGCGGTCGTCGATGTCGGTGCTGGCGCCGAACCATTTCTCCAGCTCGCCGGCGGCGTCGTGCAGACGCGCGCCCCGGGTCTCGAACCAGCGCCATTCGCCGTCATGGCGGCGCAGGCGGAATTCGGCGCGGAAGTCGCCTCGGCTTTCCACCGCCTCGCGCCAGGCCGCGCGCAGGGCGGCGCGGTCGTCGGGATGGACCTGCTCGAGCCAGCCGGTGCCGAGCTGCATCGCCTCGGGCACGCCGGTGTAGGCGGCCCATTGCGGGCTGATCCAGTCGCACTGGCCGTTGGGCGCGCAGGTCCAGACAAGCTGGGGCAGGCTCTCGGCCACCTGACGGAAGCGCGCCTCGCTCGCGCGCAGGGCGGCGGCGTCGGCGAGACGGGCGGTCTCGTCGCGGAACACGCACACCATGCCGCTCGCGCCGGGCAATGGCGCGCAGCGCGCCGCGATGTCGATGAGGCGGCCGCCACCGCGCGGGCGCAGTCGGCGGCAGTCGTCGAGCGCGGCGGGCGCGCCCAGGCGCAGCGCCCGCTCGGCCACGTCGGTGACGGGCGTGTCGCCGTCGGCCGGCCGGGTATCGAAGATGGCGATGAGCGGCAGGCCGGCCGCCTCGGCGCAGCGCCAGCCGGTGATGCGCTCGGCCTCGGCATTCATGCCGGTGACGCGGCCGAGCGCGTCGGCGCTGACGACCGCGTCGCCGATGGCGGCGAGCGTGACGGCGAGCGTCCGGCGGTCGGCCTCGACACGGCGGCGGGCGCGGTGCAGCTCGCCGCTCAGCACGCTCAGGAACACGCCCAGCACGGTGAGCAGCCCCCACTGGAAGAGGTCATGCGGCGGCATCTGATGGTCCGCGCCCCCATCGTGGGCGATCAGCATGCGCACGCCGACGGTGGTGAGCGCCGTGGCCAGCAGCCCCGGCCCAAGTCCGCCCGCGAGCGCCGCCATCGCCACCGGCAGCATGTACAGGATCATCAGAGGCCGTTCGCTCACGGCGGGGCCGGTCAGCATGCGCAGCAGCAGCACGGCCAGCGACAGCACGATGGCCAGGGCATAGGCCCCGGCCGGACGAGCCTGGAAGCCGATCCGGCCCGGCTCGCCCGCGAGCGGGCCTGCCGGGTGCGACACGATGTCCGTCATGGGGCCGCTCATTCGTCGTGCTCCAACTGCTGCTTCCTCCTGCGGCCGGCACGGTCGGCCGGCGCCTGTGATCTTTTTAACCGTTTCATGCCGGCCGCAATGTCAGGGGCAGCCGGCCCGGGGTCTGCCCGGGTTTTCCCGCTTTTCGCGTCGGGTTTGCGCTCGGGCAGCGGGCTGGGGCAGGCTTGTCCGTCCTCCAGCAACGCCAGAACGCCGCCAATGAATCCGTCTTCTCCCCGCCTCGACGCGCTGCGCGCGCGTCTCGCCGCCAGCGGCATCGATGCCGTCGTGCTGCCATCGTCCGATCCTCACCTGTCGGAGTACCTGCCCGCACATTGGCAGGGGCGCGCGTGGATGAGCGGTTTCACCGGGTCGATGGGCACGGCGGTCGTCACCCGCGACACGGCCGGCGTCTGGGCCGACAGCCGCTACTGGGTGCAGGCCGAGGCCGAACTGGCCGGCGGCGGCTTCAGTCTTATGAAGATCGGCACGCCGGCCGATCCGGGCCATGCCGACTGGCTCGCCGCCCACCTGCCGGCCGGCGCCACGGTGGCCGTCGACGGCGATGTGCTCGGCCTGGCCGCCGCGCGCCAACTGGCCGCGACGCTCGAAGCGAAGGGGATCCGCCTGCGCACCGACCTCGACCTGCTGGCCGCCGTCTGGCCCGACCGCCCCGCCCTGCCCGCCGCGCCCGTCTACGAACACGAACGCGCTCCGGTCAGCCGCGCCGCCAAGCTCGCGGGCGTGCGCGAGGCGATGGCGCGCGAGGGCGCCGACTGGCACTGGCTTTCGACGCTCGACGACATCGCCTGGCTGTTCAACCTGCGCGGCAGCGACGTGGAGTTCAACCCGGTCTTCCTTTCTCATGCGCTCGTCGGGAAGAGCGGTGCGACCTTGTTCGTTGGCGAGGGAAAAGTCGACGCGGATCTCTCAGCGCGTCTCGCGGCCGACGGCGTCGCGCTGGCGCCGTATGAAACGGCGCGGGGCGCGCTCGCCGCCCTGCCTGCCGACGCGCGCGTCCTGATCGACCCGCGTCGCCTGACTTACGGCTTTCGGCAGGCGATTCCTGAGGGCGCGACCGTGATCGAGGCGGTGAATCCCTCGGTGTTCGCCAAGAGCCGCAAGACGCCCGAAGAAATGGCGCTGCTGCGCGAGACCATGGCGCACGACGGCGCAGCGCTGGCCGAGTTCTTCGCCTGGTTCGAGGCGGCGATGGCGCGCGGCGAGCGCATCACCGAACTGACGATCGACGAGCAGGCCACCGCCGCCCGCGCGCGCCGGCCCGGCTACGTGAGCCTGAGCTTCGCGACGATCGCCGGCTTCAACGCCAACGGCGCGATGCCGCACTACCGCGCCACCGAGGCCGCGCATGCCGTCATCGCGGGCGACGGTCTGCTGCTGATCGACTCGGGCGGCCAGTACGCCGGTGGCACGACCGACATCACGCGCGTGGTGCCCGTGGGCACGCCGTCGGCCGAGCAGAAGCGCGATTTCACCGTGGTGCTGAAGGGGCTGATCGCGCTGAGCCGGGCGCGCTTTCCGGTCGGCATCCGCGCGCCGATGCTCGACGCGATCGCGCGCGCGCCGATGTGGGCCGAGGGCGTGGACTACGGCCATGGCACGGGGCATGGCGTGGGCTGGTTTCTGAACGTACATGAAGGGCCGCAGAGCATCAGCTTCCGCGGCGCGGCCGAGCCGTTCACGGCGATGCAGGCCGGGATGCTCACGTCGATCGAGCCGGGGGTCTACCGGCCCGGCAAGTGGGGCGTGCGGCTGGAGAACCTGGTGTTGTGCCAGCCCGACGGAGCGAGCGAGTTCGGCGAGTTCCTGCGCTTCGAGGCGGCGACGCTGTGCCCGATCGACACGCGCTGCGTGGTGGTGGAGATGCTCACCGCCGTCGAGCGGGATTGGCTCGACGCCTATCACGCCGAGGTGAGGGCGCGGGTCGGGCCGCTGGTGGAGGGAGCGGCGCGCGAGTGGCTGGAACGGCGGACGGTGGCGCTCTGAAACGACAGCCGGGAACGGCATCGGTCCGGGCGCAAACATGTCGCCGCCGGAGTGTGCGATTTTCGGGCGCGCTTGCTTCCAAGAACGACACCCCGAGAAAGAACGCCATGTTCCGCATCCCGACCGGCCGTCCGGCCGCCCGTCTGCTCGCCGCCCTGCTGGCGACCGCCGCCTTCGGCGCCCACGCGGCGCCGGTGAACGTCCAGATCCTCAGCGCCACGGTGAAGGACCGGCGCATCGACGGCGCGACCGTGACCCTGCAGCGCAACGGCGAGCAATCGGTCTCCGGCGTGACCAATGCCCAGGGCCAGGTCGCGCTGACCTCCGCCTTCGCCGACGATGCCGGCGCGCTGCTCATCGTCAAGAAGGCCGGCTATTCCAACCTCGTCGTGAAGTGCCCCTGCGCCGACATGACCTACGCGATCAGCCCGGTCATGAACAACCTCGACGGACTGCGCGTGGTGCTCAACTGGGGCGCCCGACCGGAAGATCTCGACTCCCACGTCGTCTTTCCGGGCAATCACGTCTACTTCGAGAGCATGCGCGGTGCCGATGCCATGCTCGATGTCGACGACACCGACGGCTTCGGGCCCGAGACCATCACGCTCAACCGCCGGCACGTGGGCGAGCGCTACGTGTACGCGGTACACGACTACACCGACCGCGCCGACCCGCGCACCCCGCGCCTGTCGCGCAGCAGCGCCAAGGTCTTCGTCTATGTCGGCCAGACGCTGGTCAAGACCTACTACGTGCCGCTGCAGCAGACCGGCAACCTGTGGATCGTCTTCGCGATCACGCCCGAGGGCGAGATCCAGGACCTGAACCGGATCACCTCGGTCGTCAGCGAACGGCGCCTGCAAGGCCCCGAGTTCCAGGGCGTGATGGACGCGCCGGCCTCGACCGCGCCCGCCGCCACCGGCACCGACGGCAGCGCGGACGCGCAAGCCCTCAACAGCCGCGGCGAGACGGCCTACCGCGCCGGCAACCTCGACGAGGCGATCACGCTCTACCAGCAGGCCATCGAGATCGACGCCAGCTACGGTCAGGCGTACAGCAACCTCGGGCTCGCCTTCCAGAAGGCCGGCCGCGTCGCCGAGGCGATGTGGGCGAACCGCAAGGCCATCGCGCTCGCCGACGGCCCGACCGCCGCGCGCGTGCGCGCCAGTTCGCGCTACAACAACGGCCGCATCTACGAGGACGCCGGCCAGTGGGACGACGCCGCGCGGGAATACCGCGCCGCCCGGGCCGAGGCCGCCAATCCGGTCTACGACAAGGCGATCGAGCGCATGCGGCAGAAGGGCGCGCGGTGAAGTCGGCGCTCGTGCTCACGGCCGCGCTGGCGCTCGGCGCGACGCTGGTTTCGGCGCCCGCGCGCGCCGCCGGCCCCGCCGCCGTCGCCCAGGTCGATCCGTCGCTCTGGACCGAGGCGATCGACCGCCGCCCCGGCTTCGACAAGGCATCGCGCGCGGCGCTGCTGGTGTATGTCGGCGCGCTCGACGAACTGCGGCGCCTGCCCGACGCCGACATGACGGCCGCGTTCGGCGTCAAGAGCCTGAACCGCGCCTCGGTCGAGCGCTGGGCCGCGCGGGAAACCGACCTGGCGCTCGCCAACTACCGCGCGGCCTCGATCGACTGCGCCCGCTACGCCGCCGACTGGACCTGCCTCGACGCGGTACCGGCCTCCGCCTCGGCCCTGACCTCGGCCGCGACCGCCTGGGCCGCGCGCCTGCCGGCCGGGCAGGCCGCGTGGCACGCCAATCTCGCGGCCTTCGCGCGCACCTATGTGGCCGAGCAGATGCGCCTCGCCGCGCTGTTCCCGAAGACGACGAGCGAGATCGACCGCTTCAACGACGGCGAATGGAATGGCGATGCCCTGCCCGACACGCGCTTCCTGCTCAGCTTCGACGACGGCCCGTCGGCGCCCGGCGGCAGCACCGACGACACGCTGCGCATGCTCGCGACGGCGCGGCGCAGCGGGGTCTTCTTCCTGCTGGGCGGCAACCTGCAGGCACGGGTGGCGCGCGGCGGCGCCGACGCGCTGGCGGCCGCCTATCGCGGCCAGTGCGTGGCATCGCACGGCTGGGAGCACCAGTCGCACCAGCGCTGGGACGCCTGGCAGGACTCGGTCACGCGCACCCAGGCGCTGCTGCGCACGACCTTTCCCGAGGCGATGGTGGCGCCGTGGTTCCGCCCGCCCTATGGCCAGCGCACGGCCGACAGCGGCGCCTTCTTCCGCGAACAGGGCCTGCGGGTGGCGCTGTGGAACATCGACTCGCAGGACTGGAACGCACGCGTCTCGGCCAATGACGTGACGGGGCGGATCGTCACGCTGATGCTCATCAAGCGGCGCGGCGTGCTGCTGTTCCACGACGTGCATCCCAAGGCGCAGGTGGCGCTGCCGGTCGTGTTCGCGCGGGTGGGAACAGCCGTGGAGTGGCAGGAATGCCGGGAGGCGCCGCTCTAGACGGGTTCGGGCCTCAGCCCCGCCGCCAGAGCACGCAGCGGTTGTTCGCCGGCATCGCCCGATCCTCGACCAGCGCGAAGCCGGCCTTCGCGGCCAGCGCATCCACCGCCTCGAAATCGCGGATGCCCATGTGCGCGCCCCGGTTCTTGAGCCACACGTCGAACTGCGCGTTGCTCTCGCTCGTGAACTGTCCGCCGTAGTTGAACGGCCCGTACACGACGAGCCTGGCGTCGGCGGCGGCGAGCGCGGGCAGCGCGGCGAAGAAGGCTTCCACCTCGGGCCAGCCCATGATGTGCAGCGTGTTGGCGCTGAACACCGCGTCGAAGCGCCCGCCCGCGAGCGCGGCGGGCAGGCCGGTGGCCACGTCCCACTCGACCGGGGCCGGCGCGTTGGCCAGCGCCGCCTCGTCGAGCCACAGCCGCAGGCCCGGCAGCTCGCTCGCGCGTTCGCTCGCCTGCCAGGTCAGATGCGGCAACCCGGCCGCGAAGAACACCGCATGCTGGCCCGTGCCCGCGCCCATCTCCAGCACCGCCTTGCGGTCGGCGAAATGTTCGGCGAGCACGGCGAGGATGACCTCGCGGTTGCGGTCGCAGGACGGGGCGTAGGGCTTGTCGACGGGAGGGTTGTTGTCTGCCATGGCTGCAAGCCTTTGCAATGCCGCGCGGCGCGCCGCCGCCCTCGGCCGCGATACCCGCCGCGCTGGCGGTTTACGACAGCCGCGACACGAAATCCGCCGCGACGCGCAATTCACGCAAGGGTCGCACCACGCGGATCGACTCCTCGTACAGCGGATGCGCCTTGAAGCGCGCCAGCGCCGCCTCGTCGTCGAACTCGCCGTACACGACCACCTCGACCTCGTTGCCGATCTGGTCGATGCGCGCGCAGGGCTGGACCTCGAAGAAGCGCGCGTCGGGAATCTGCTCCAGCAGGCGCAGGCCGTCGAGGATGGTGGGGAGATCGCCCTTGTCGCGGGCGGAGAAGAAGACGATGTGCCGAATCATGCGGAGGGAATGCCGGTTCTGAGTGGCGCGGAGGTTAACCGACAGCGCGGGTGGCCGTCGCAACCTCACGAGGCGCGCGGCGGGGATGGGGCGAGGCGGGGCTGTGGCGGTGGCGCCGAGCGCAGGCGAGCGGCGCCGGTGAGCGCCGCAGGCGCTCAGGTCCGCATGTCTGAGCCTTGTGCCGCAGGCGCGAGGCGAGTTGGCGGACCGGGCCGGCGCCGCTCACCGGAGCGAGGGAAGCCTCGCGCTTCGCGCGAGGCCGCCACCGCATGCCCCGCCTCGCCCCATCCCCGCCGCGCGCCGGACGCCGAGAAAACGCCGGCCAACTGGTCCGACCACATCCGCCCCGCTCCCGGCCTACCATCCCCGCCGGCACCCCGCATCCCGCGCAAGCCCCTCAGGAAGCCAGGAGACACCGCATGGACCCGAAGCAGACCGCCCTCGTCCTCATCGAGTACCAGAACGACTTCACCACCCCCGGCGGCACGCTGCACGACGCCGTCAAGGGCGTCATGGAGAGCACCGGCATGCTCGCCAACACCGTCGCCACCGTGGCGAAGGCGCGCGAACTCGGCGCCCGCGTCGTGCTCGTGCCGATCACCTTCGCCGAGGGCTACACCGAAATCACGAGCAAGCCCTACGGCATCCTCAAGGGCGTGGTGGACAGCCAGTCCTTCCGCAAGGGCACGTGGGGCGCCGAAATCTGCGACGCGCTCAAGCCGCAGGCGGGCGACATCGTCATCGAGGGCAAGCGCGGCCTGTGCGGCTTCGAGAGCACCAATCTCGACTTCATCCTGCGCAGCCTCGGCGTGCGCACCATCGCGCTCGGCGGCTTCCTCACCAACTGCTGTGTCGAATCGACGATGCGCACCGGCTACGAGAAGGGCTACGACGTGGTCACGCTCACCGACTGCACCGCCACGCTCAGCGAGGAAGAACAGCGCCTGGCGACGACCAAGAACTACCCGATGTTCTCGCGCACGATGACGCATGACGCCTTCCTCGCCGAGCTGGCGGGCGAAGGCGCGACGACGACGGAAAGCCGGGGTTACAGCGCCTGAAGCACCGGGCGGCCGGAACGCAGAGCCGGCCCCGGCCGCACCGCCGGAGCCCTCGCCGCTCGGCCGGTCGGCGCGCGCCGGCGCCGGCCAGGGCATGCAACTCACGCCGCCCGATACCGCCCCGGCTTGTGATTGACCGCCAGAAACACGTTCATCGCCACCGACCCCAGCAGCGCATAGCCCACCTTGTCGAGCGGCAGCACGAACAGCGCCGACGCGAGGATCACCGCATCGATCCCGAGCTGCACCCGCCCCGCGCTCATCCCCAGCCTCTCCTGCGCCCACAGCGAGGTCACGAGCACGCCGCCCAGGCTCGCCTTGTGCCGCGCCAGAAACAAACAGCCCGCCCCGAGCAGCAAGCCGCCCGCCACCGCCGAATAGGCCGGATGCAGCGCCTCAAACCGCACGAAACTGGGCGACACCGCCATCGCCAGCGACAGCAGCGCCACGGCGGCAAAGGTCTTGAGCGTGAACACGCGGCCCATGAGCCGCCAGCTCAGCCACCAGAACGGCAGGTTGATGACGAAGAACAGCAGCCCCGGATCGCCGCCGCTCGCGTAGTGCAGCAGGAAGGCGATGCCCGCCGTGCCTCCCGACAGCAGCCCCGCCTGACGGAACAGCAGCAACCCGAGCGACACGAACAGCACGCCGGTAAAGATGGCCTGGGCATCGTCGAGCGGGGTGTGCCGCTGGAAGCCCGGAATCGCAGTGTTGGGGGTGGACATGGTTTGCCCTCGCAGGAGTCAGGCCGGCGCCGCCTTGTGGGCTTGCCCGCCGCAAAGTCACCGCGTCGCGGATGACACCGTCTGACGCCAAGCATGCTCCGCGCCCGCCGGCCCCGTCCGCCCGATCACACCCTGAAAAACCCCGCCGACGCACGCAGATGAGCGGCCTGCTCCTGCATCGACTGCGTCGCGGCCGAGGTTTCCTCCACCAGGGCGGCGTTCTGCTGGGTGTGCTGATCCATCTGGGCGACGGCGGAATTGATCTGCCCGATCCCGCCCGCCTGGTCGCGGCTCGCGGCCGAGATCTCGTTGACGATGTCTGCCACGCGCTGGATCGACGTGACGATGTTGATCATGGTCTGGCCGGCGCGATCGACGAGGCTGCTGCCCTCCTCCACCCGCGACACCGAGCTGTTGATCAGCCCCTTGATCTCGCGCGCCGCCGTGGCGCTGCGCTGGGCCAGGGTGCGCACCTCGCTCGCCACGACGGCGAAGCCCTTGCCCTGCTCGCCGGCGCGCGCGGCCTCGACGGCGGCGTTGAGCGCGAGCAGGTTGGTCTGAAAGGCGATGTCGTCGATCACGCCCACGATCTGCGCGATCTGGTGCGAGCTGGCGGTGATCGCGCCCATCGTGGCGACCACCTTTTCCATCATCTCGCCACCCTGGGCCGCGATGCCACTGGCGCTCATGGCGAGCTGGCTGGCCTGGCTGGCGTTGTCGGCGGTCTGGTTCACGGTGCTGCTGAACACATCGATGGAGGCCGAGGTTTCCTCCAGCGTCGAGGCCTGCGACTCGGTGCGCGACGACAGTTCGAGCGTGCCGGCCGCCACCTGGGCCGAGGCGGTCGCCACCGCGTCCGCACCGCTCACCACCACGCCGCAGACCTCGGCCACGCGCAGCCGCATCGCCTCGAGCGAGGTGACGAGCGCGGCCACCTCGTCGCGGCCTTCGGCCACGAACGGCTTGGTGAGGTCGCCGCCGGCCATCGCGTCGCTTGCATCGAGCGCACGGCCGAGCGGGCCGGTCACGCTGCGCGCGATGACGATGCCGGCGGTAATGCCCGCGCCCAGCCCGCAGAGAATGAACAGCGCCAGCCGCTTGAGCGCCGCGTCGAGCTGGCGGTCGCTGCCGGCGTTGAGATCGGCGGCGGCGGCGAGCTTGGCGTCGGCCAACCCGGTGGCGATGTCGGCCGCCTCGGCGATGACCGGCGCCACCTCGGTCGAAAGCTGCCCGCCGCGGCTGTTGCCACCGGCGCGCAGATCGGCCGCGAACGCGCCGATCGCGGTGTCGGCACGGCCCTGGAGTTCGGTGAGTCTGTCGAGCCGGTCGCGGTCCGCCGCATCGAAGAAGGGGGCGAGCGCGCCGACCTTGCCACGCGCCTCGTCGAGCGCGCGGCGCGCCTCGTCCAGATGACGGTCGCGCGTCGCGGCGTCGGCCGCGCCGGCCGCGAGCGCATGCCCGAGCGCGGCGTCGGCACGCAGGTCGAGTACGGCCACATGCCGCGCCGCCGTCAGCCCGGCCAGCTCGCGGTCATGCAGGCGCTGGCCGTTCGCGGCGATGTGCAGCATGTCGTACAGCCCGCTGCCACCGATGCAGGCGCCGCCCGCCGCCCCGATCACGAAGGCGGCCACGAGCCGGGGCCCCACCTTCCATTGCGTCAACCACTTCATTTTTCCGGTGCTCCGTCCTGTTTGCCGGGCGTGCAAGTTGGCGCACGCCTGCTCCGAGGCTAGCGAAACCCCAGCATGGCGGTCGGATGAACAGCGGTGCTGGAACGGCGACTTTCCGATCCTCGACGCGAAGGTGGCATCCACATCGTGGGAAACATGGATTTGAGAGCTTTTCTTATTACCGGACCATCTGGAAACCCCCTGTCCAACTCAGGGGTAACTACTAGACACTGATTCGACCGTCACTTGCAGACCACGGAGAGCACTCGATGAAAGCCAACACCGTCCTCGACACGATCGGCCGGACTCCCCACATCCGCATCAACCGCCTGTTCGGCAGCGCCGAGGTCTGGGTGAAGGCGGAACGCGCCAATCCGGGCGGCTCGATCAAGGACCGCATCGCGCTCGCGATGATCGAGGCCGCCGAGGCGAGCGGCGAACTCAAGCCGGGCGCCACCATCATCGAGCCGACCTCGGGCAATACCGGTGTCGGCCTCGCGCTGGTGGCTGCGGTCAAGGGCTACAAGCTCATCCTCGTGATGCCGGAAAGCATGTCGATCGAGCGCCGCCGGCTGATGCTGGCCTACGGCGCCAGCTTCGACCTCACCCCGCGCGAGAAAGGCATGAAGGGCGCCATCGCCCGCGCCCAGGAACTGGCCGAGCAGACGCCGGGCGCCTGGATTCCGCAGCAGTTCGAGAACCCGGCCAACATCGACGTGCATGTGCGCACGACGGCCGAGGAAATCCTCGCCGACTTCCCCGAGGGGCTCGACGCGATCATCACCGGCGTGGGCACGGGTGGCCACATCACGGCGCTGGCGACGGTGCTCAAGCCGAAGTGGCCGCAGCTCAAGGTATTCGCGGTCGAACCGTCGGCCTCGCCGGTGATTTCGGGCGGCAGCCCGGCGCCCCACCCCATCCAGGGCATCGGCGCCGGCTTCATCCCCAAGAACCTCAAGACCGAGCTGCTCGACGGCGTGATCCAGGTGTCGGCCGACGATGCCAAGGAATACGCCCGCCGCTCGGCACGCGAGGAAGGCCTGCTCGTGGGCATCTCCAGCGGTGCGACGCTCGCCGCCATCGCGCAGAAGCTGCCCGAGCTGCCGGCCGGTGCGAAGGTGCTCGGCTTCAACTACGACACCGGCGAGCGCTACCTGTCGGTGGACGGCTTCCTGCCGGCCTGATCGATCTCCCCTCCCTCCGGGCCGGCCAGCCGCCGGCCCGCGTCCTCGCGGGGCGCCCTGCCCCCACCCGTTCGGCGACTTTCCGACCAGCGCGGCTGGTTGGCGCATGAACGGCGTATTTCCGGAATTTCCCGCCCGGAAATGCGAAGTGCCGCAATTCCTCTGCCCAATTCCTTTCCTATATTCGATTTGGTCGCGCAATTGCCCGCCAATCCCATATGCACAATTTTTCGAATCCATGAAGTCAGGTTTGTTCTGACCATGCGACGACGGATTGCTGCCCGAATCGAATTACAGGAATCAAGCAATGAAGACGCTTCGCAACGAATCGCTCCCGTTTCCGCCCGCCGATGCCGATGACGGCACGGCCGCCAGGGCGACCGCGATGGCACTCATCGGCGGCACGGACGGCAACGACTTCGTGTTCGGCACCGAGGGCGCCGACACGCTCGACGGCGGCCTGGGCAACGACACGATGCGCGGCTTCGCGGGCGACGACCGCTATTACGTCGACAGCGTCTACGACCAGGTGATCGAGGCCGCCGGCGGCGGTACCGACACGGTCGTCGCCACTTCCAATCACACGCTGTCGGACCAGGTCGAGAACCTCATCCTCGCCGGAAACGACGCCATCAATGGCACGGGCAATTCGCAGGCGAATCGCATCACCGGCAATTCGGCCGCCAATGTGCTCAATGGCGGCGGTGGCGCCGATACGCTGGAAGGCGGCGCCGGCAATGACAGCTACGTGGTCGATTCACTGCGCGACGAGGTGATCGAAACTTCAGGCAATGGCGACGACACCGTGCAGGCGTCACTGACCTGGCGGCTCGGCAATCATCTCGAAAACCTGGTGCTGCTCGGCGCGAACAATCTGTCCGGCTACGGCAACGCACTGGACAACCGCATCACGGGCAATGTCGGCAGCAATCTGCTCGACGGTGGCGCGGGCGCCGACACCCTGGTCGGCGGCCTCGGCAACGACACCTATCAGGTCGATGACGCCGGCGATGTCGTGGTCGAAGGCACCAACGCCGGCATCGACGTGGTCCGCAGCTCGATCAGCTACACGCTCGGCAACAACGTCGAGTACCTCGTGCTGACCGGCAGCTCGGCCATCAGCGGCACGGGCAACGCGCTCGACAACCGGCTCACCGGCAACTCGGGCAACAACTCGCTGAGCGGCGGCGAGGGCGCCGACACGCTCGACGGCGGCGAGGGCGCCGATACCCTCACGGGCGGCGGCGGCAACGACATCTTTCTCGTCGACGATGCAGGCGACCGCATCGTCGAAGCGGCCATTGGCGGCAACGACACGGTGCAGTCGACGATCAGCCTGACGCTGTCGTCGAGCGCCGAGATCGAGAACCTCACGCTGATCGGCAGCGGTGCGCTCGACGGCACCGGCAATGCGCTCGACAACCGCATCACCGGCAACGCCGTCGCCAACGCGCTCTCCGGTCTGGCCGGCAACGACACCCTCGACGGCGGCGCCGAGGCCGACACCCTCGCCGGCGGCACCGGCGACGACACCTACGTGGTCGACAACGTCGACGACCAGACGATCGAACTCGCCGGCGAAGGCCGCGACCTGGTGCAGTCCTCGATCAGCTGGACGCTCGGCACCAACCTCGAAGACCTCACCCTCACCGGCAGCTCGGCCATCAACGGCATCGGCAACGCGCTCGACAACCGGCTCACCGGCAATTCGGGCAACAACCTGCTCAACGGCGGCCTCGGCGACGACACCCTGGCCGGCGCCGCCGGCAACGACATCTACCGCGTCGATTCGGCCGGCGACGAGGTGGTGGAACTCACGGGCGGCGGCACCGACACCGTGCGCTCCACCCTCGACTACACGCTCGGGGTCAACGTCGAGAACCTGACGCTGATCGGCAATGTCGCCGTCAACGGCACGGGCAATGCGCTGGCCAACAGCATCACGGGCAATGCGAACGCCAACGCGCTCAGCGGCGGCGACGGCAACGACACGCTCGACGGCAGCGCGGGCGCCGACACCATGATCGGCGGCGGCGGCGACGACACCTATCTGGTGGACAACCGCAACGACGTCACGACCGAAGTGGCGCTCGGCGGCACGGCCGACCTCGTCAAGTCGACGATTTCGTGGACGCTCGCGGCCGAGATCGAGAACCTCACGCTCACCGGCACCTCGGCCATCAACGGCAGCGGCAATGCGCTGGCCAACCTCATCACCGGCAACTCGGCCTTCAACGTGCTGACGGGCGGCGACGGCAACGACACGCTCGACGGCGGCGCCGAGGGCGACAGCCTGATCGGCGGCGCGGGCAATGACGTCTACGTGGTGGACAACCTCTACGACGAGGTGGTCGAGGCCGACGGCGTCGATGTCGACCGGGTCGAGTCGAGCGTGAACTGGCAGCTCGGCGCCAACCTCGAGAACCTCACCCTCACCGGCAGCGGCGCGATCAACGGCAGCGGCAACGCGCTCGACAACCTGATCCGGGGCAATTCGGGCGCCAACGTGCTCGACGGCGGCGCCGGCATCGACACGCTCGAAGGTGGCGCCGGCAACGACCTGTACGTGGTGGACAGCGACAGCGATGTCATCAACGAACTGGCGGGTGGCGGCACCGACGGCGTCGAATCGACGGTGAGCTGGACCCTCGGCGCCGAGCTGGAAAACCTCGTGCTCGTGGGCGGCGGCCGGATCAACGGCACCGGCAACGCGCTGGCCAACAGCATCAGCGGCAACCTCGCGGCCAACCTGCTGCGCGGCGGCGACGGCAACGACACCCTGGACGGCGGCGCCGGCAGCGACACGCTCGAAGGCGGCGCGGGCAACGACACCTACGTCATCGACAGCACGGCCGACCGGCTGGTGGAGGCGGCGCTGGCGGGCAACGACACGGTGCTGTCCTACATCACCAAGACCCTCGCGCTCAATTTCGAGAACCTCACGCTGCTCGGCAGCTCGGCCATCAACGGCACCGGCAATGCCGACGCCAACATGCTCATCGGCAATTCGGCCAGCAACCGGCTCGACGGCGCGGCCGGCAACGACACCCTCGACGGCGGCGCGGGCGCCGACACGCTCATCGGCGGCAGCGGCGACGACAGCTATGTGGTGGACAGCGTGCGCGACATCGTGACCGAGCTGGCCGGCGGCGGCACCGACACCGTCACCTCCAGCGTCACGCTGCGGCTCGGCGCCAATCTCGAGCGCCTCACGCTCGGCGGCAGCAACGCGATCGACGGCTTCGGCAACGAACTCGACAACGTCCTCACCGGCAACGGCGCGAGCAATGTGCTCAACGGCGGTGCCGGCCACGACACGCTCGCGGGCGGCGGCGGCAACGACTTCTACGTGGTCGACAGCACCGAGGATTCGATCGTCGAGCTGGCCAACGGCGGTACCGACACCGTGCGTTCGTCGGTCAACTGGACGCTCGGCACCGATGTCGAGAACCTCACCCTCGTCGGCACGGCCGACATCGACGGCTACGGCAACGGCGCGGCCAACCTGGTGATCGGCAACTCGGGCATGAACCGGCTGTTCGGCTACGAGGGCGCCGACACGCTCGACGGCGGCGAAGGCGCCGACAGCATGACCGGCGGCAATGGCGACGACAGCTACTACGTCGATGACCTCGGCGACCTGACCTCCGAACTGCCCGGCGGCGGCATCGACACCGTGCGCTCGTCCATTTCGTGGACGCTCGGCACCAATGTGGAGAACCTGCTGCTGACCGGCACGCTCGCGATCAACGGCAGCGGCAACGAACTCGGCAACTTCATCACCGGCAACGGCGCGGGCAACGTGCTGGCGGGCGGCGCCGGCAACGACACGCTCGACGGCGGCGCGGACGCCGACACCCTCATCGGCGGCGCCGGCAGCGATGCCTACATCGTCGATTCGGCCGAGGACACGCTGATCGAGCTTGCCGCCGACACCGTCGGCACCGACACCGTCAACGCGTCGGTCAGCTGGCGTCTCGACGACTACTTCGAGGATCTGGTGCTGACCGGCAGCAACGCGATCGACGGCTTCGGCAACGCCGCTGCCAACCGCATCACCGGCAACACCGCCGCCAACATCCTCAACGGCGGCGCCGGCGCCGACACGCTCAGCGGCGGCCAGGGCAACGACACCTACGTGGTGGACAACAGCGGCGACCAGACCCTCGAAGCCGCGAGCGCGGGCATCGATCTGGTCAAGTCGTCGCTCACCTGGACGCTCGCGGCCAACCTCGAGAACCTCACGCTTACCGGCGGCAGCGCCATCAACGGCAGCGGCAACGAACTGGCCAACGTCATCACCGGGAATGCCGCGGCCAACCTGCTGTCGGGCAATGCTGGCGCGGACACGCTCATCGGCGGCGCCGGCGCCGACACGCTCGTCGGCGGCAGCGACAGCGACACCTATGTGGTGAGCGACGGCGACATCACCACCGAGTCGGCGGGCGGCGGCACGGCCGACCTGGTGCTGGCCTCGATCAGCTGGACGCTCGCCAGCCAGATCGAGAACCTCACCCTCACCGGCAGCGGCTCGATCAACGGCACCGGCAACGAACTCGACAACACGCTCACCGGCAACTCGGGCACGAACGTGCTGACCGGCCTCGCCGGCAATGACAGCTACGTGATGGACAGCTACGACGACAGCATCGTCGAGGCCGTGGGCGGCGGTACCGACACGGTGCGCGCGAGCATCAGCTGGGAACTCGGCAGCAATCTGGAGAACCTGACGCTGACCGGCAGCGGCTTCATCGACGCGACCGGCAACGGCGCCGACAACACGATCACGGGCAATACCGGCAACAACATCATCGACGGCCGCGGCGGTTCCGACTTGCTGACCGGCGGCGGCGGCAACGACGTGTTCGTGTTCAGCACCGCGCCGCTGGCCGGCGTGACGGACACCGTCACCGACTTCGTCTCGGGCAGCGTGACCGGCTACGACCGGCTGCGGCTGGACCAGCCGGGGATCCGCGTCGGCAACGGTGACGGCACGGTCGATGGCGCGATCCTCGTCGACAGCGCTCCCTCCGGCAGCGCCCGCTTCGCTGTCGGCGCCGAGTTCGTGGTGTTCGGCGCCAACATCTCCGGCACGATCACCTCGACCAACGCGGCCGCGATGATCGGCAGCGCCACCTCGGCCTTCGCCACCGGCGACACCCGGGTGTTCGCGGTGGACAACGGCAGCAGCAGCTCGTTGTTCCTGTTCACCTCGTCGGGCGATGACGCGGCGGTGAGCGCGTCGGAACTGACGCTGATCGCCAACCTGACGGGCACGGCCGGACTGGCCACCGGCGACCTGCTGTTCGGGCTGTAAAGCCGGTCAGTCGTCCAGCACCACGCCGGCCACCACGCGCGTGGCCGGCATCGCGATGCCGAGATCGAGCCGGGGCTCGCCGCAATGGCGGGCCATGAAGTCGGCGATGCGCGCGTCGGTCTCGGCCAGTTCGGGGGCGTCGGCCACATGGCGCGCGATCACGCGCCGTGCCATGTCGAGCGGCTTGGCATTGCGGCTGCGCCGGCCGGTCTCGAACAGCAGTTCCACCGTCTCGGCCGGCGAGCCCTGCACCAGCCGGGACATCGCGTCCTGACAGCGCCGCGCCACCGCCGCATGGGCCTGGCGCACCACCTCGGCCAGCGCGGGCTGGTCGGCCAGGATCCGCGCCAGCATGTCGGTGTCGGCGCGCGTGGTGGCGAAGCGCAGGCCGATCACCTCGGCCCAGCGCTGCACCTCGGGCAGCGGCGCGCCGCGGCCGATCACCCGCATCAGCACCCGCGCGAAATCGCAGGCGAACTCGAAATCGGCGTCCTCGTCGCGCAATTCGTCGGCCAGCACGCCGAGGGCAAGCGCGCCGGTCTCGGCCTGCTGGTTCGAAAAGGCGTAGAGCACCTCGATCAGCTTCTCGAAGCGGCGCTGACGCCGACCCGGCGGCTGACGCCCGGCGATGCGCTGCCACTGGTCGCGCGCGCGGCGCAGTTCGCGCGCATTGCCCTTGTCGGCCAGCAGGCACATCAGCAGCAGCACCGAATGGCCGTCGAGCAGACGCGAGCGGCTGCCCACGCGCACCGCGCGGGCCAGCGCCTCGCGCGCGGTGTCGGGCTCGTCGCAGAGCAGCGCGAGCCAGCCGAGCTTCTGCAGGCGGGTGACGCTGCCGGGAGTCGCCTCGACGGCGCGCTGCATCACGGCGAGCGCGGCGCGCGGCGAACCCTGCTCGTAGCGGGCACGCGCGAGCACATCCCAGGTGTCGCCGTGGTCCGGATGCTCGGCGATGAGCTTTTCCAGCCCGGCCAGCGCACCGGGCAGATCGCCTTGCTCGAGATCCAGCTGGAGTCGCGCCAGCTTGGCCCAGGGCGGCGGGTTGGCGCCGGCGCAGATCTGCGCGAGCTGGCGCCGCGCATCGTCCTTGCGCCCGAGCTTGAGATGAAGCTCGACGCACAAGCGGGCGAGCTGACCGCGATGCGGACTGTCCTCGGCCAGCAGCTGCTCGCAAATGCGGACCGCGCCTTCGTGATCGCGCTGCTCGATGGCGTTCAGCACCGGCGCCAGCGCCAGCTTGCGCCGATGCGCGAGCGTGATGCGCTCTGCCAGCGTCTTGGCGGTGAAGGGCTTGAGCAGGTAGTCGTCGATCGCGCTGCCGAGGGCCTCGGCCACGCTCAGGTACTTCGACTCGCCCGTGACCATGATGAAGACCGACATGAAAGGCAGCGTGCGCAGCCGCCGCCATTCCTCCAGCAGCTCCTGGCCGTTGCTCGGCTCGTGGTCGAACAGGAAGTCGCAGATGACGAGGTCGTAGCTCATCGTCTCGACCGCCCGGCGCGCCTCGGTGAGCCGACCGACGCTCGTGATGCGGCGCAGGCCGATGTCGCGCAGCAGCGCCTCGCACACCTGGCGCGCGACCGCGCTGTCGTCCACCAGCAGGACGCGGCAGTCCTCGAATTTCAGTTCCGGCTCGCGCACTTGCGTCCCACTCCGATGCTTCCCGTCAGCCGGAAGCTAAGTGCGCGCCGCCGGCTGCGATGCCGCAATCAAGCACCAAGTCACGCCGCTATTGCCCCGACCTCCCAGCCCCATTCACTTGGAGCAAAAAAAGAGCCACCCGAAGGCGGCTCGAACATCGTCTGACCTGCAAGGAAACGGTCCGGCAATCTCCACGATGCCGGGAATCGCGTGGACTTCAGCCCATCTTGCGATTGTGATAACTGCGATTACCGAGCACCTCGATGGCTTCCTGCTCGGAAAAGTCGTGATCGAATTGCCAGACCTCGTGCATGCCCGGCTTGGCCGGAATGCAGGTGGTGTATTCGAGCGCGAAAATCGTCTTGCCGCTCTTGGGCGACACATAGGAGTAGCGCTTGGCCTCGTCCCGCCCCGGAATGGCGAGACACCAGGCGGCATTGTCAGCGTCATTGATGGAGACGCCCGCTTCATTCAGCACGCTGGCGAAACTGCGGGGGCCGAGAACATTGTGGTCGAGAAACATGGCGCGCTCCTGGGCTGGGAATTGGAGGCGGAATGCAATCCGCCCGGCCGTGCCGTCCGAATTGGCAGTTCGGTTCCGGCGTGGATGGATTGAATCGCAGCGACTTGATTTGCGTCAATACCGATTTGCTATCGCAGCGATTGCGCAATCGATCGCATGCTTATTGCAATCGCTTCATTCCTAATGTCTGCTTTGTCGATTTGCAGACATTCCCGACAACGTACCCGACATCTCGGCTGCGGAATCGTCGCTTCGACGCCGCAACCGGCCGGAACGCGGCCGGCAAGCCCTGTTCACATCGATCCGGACGGCACGATCAAGGCGTGCGCTCACCCACAGTCAGCGACCTGCCAGCAATTCCAAACCATCGGGTTCGCTTCGGACAAACTCCGCCCGAGTTTCGTTGCGCCCACCGCAATTCGTCGCATTCGCGCCATCGCCAATTGCCTGCGCGAATGATTCCGACTGTGACGGCGTGCTAGCGTGATTCGGTTGCCGGCATTTGTCCGCGCGACACCCATTTCCATTGATTCATCATCCAGGGAACAGAAATGAAGAAGATGCTTTGCGCCGCCGCTATCTGCCTGCTGCCTTTCGCGGCCGCTCATGCCGATCCGGACATCGGCTGCGGCCTGGGCACGCAACTGTTCAAGGGCCAGTCGGGCCTCGCCGCCAAGGTTCTCGGCGCGACCACCAACGGCACCTTTGGCAACCAGACCTTCGGCATCTCGTCGGGCACGCTGGGCTGCGGCAAGGACGGCGTGGTGACGGCCGATGCGCGCCGCTCGATGTTCGCCGGCGCCAACCTCGACCAGCTCGCCGCCGAAATGGCCGCCGGCGAAGGTGAAGCCCTCGACACCCTGGCCTCGCTCTACAACGTCGGCGCCGCCGACCGCGCCGCCTTCAACGCCCTGGCCCAGCGCGAATACGCGGCGATCTTCTCCCGTTCCGACGTGACGACCGCCGACGTGCTCGCCGGCCTCGACCGCGCCCTCGCCCGCGACGCCCGTCTGGCGCGCTACGTTGCGTAAGCCGGCTTTCCGCCTGCGCATGACGGCCCTGAGAAGGGCCGTTTTTGCGTGCGCGGCGGCCGTGACGCTGCTGACCGCGCAGCACGCCCGCGCCACCGGGCCGGCTCCGGCCCACGCGGCCGATGTCTCCGCCGAAGGCATTCCCGGCACCACCATCCCCGCCGAGCCTCCGCGCGTCGCCGCCGACGACCTCGCCGCCGAGCTGCCCGCTCGTGCCCGCGCCCTCGGCCTCGCGCGCGATCCGCGCTGGCTCGCGCTGCTGCACATCAACGGCGGCGACACCCGCAGCGACGTCGAGAGCCGCTACTTCTTCCTCGCCGCCGACGGCGAGTCCGACCCCGAGGCCGAACTCGACGCGACACTGGCCGCCTTTCTCGATCCGGCCGACCGCGCCCCGCGCGACGAGCCGGCGCAATGCATCTTCGGCGCGCGTTTCCACTGGCTCGACGAGCAGCTGCATTTCGATTCGCGCATGCCGCGCCTCGCCTGCGAGCGCCGCGAAGCGTGGATGAGGATGCTCGCGCCCGATCGCGCCTGGGTGGTGTTTCCGGCGGCCTATCTGAACAATCCGTCGTCGATGTTCGGCCATACGCTGCTGCGGCTCGACGGCCGCGAGGTGCGCGCCGGCACGCCGCTGCTGGCTTACGCGGTCAATTTCGCGGCCAATTCCACCGACACGAATGGCGCGCTGTTTGCGGTAAAGGGATTGTTCGGCGGCTATTCGGGGCAATTCAGCGTATTGCCGTATTACGAGAAGATCCGCGAATACGCGCGACTCGAAAGCCGCGATCTCTGGGAATACCCGCTCGATCTCGATGCGGCGCAAAAGCGCATGCTGCTGCTGCATCTGTGGGAATTGCGCGGCGCCGAATTCACCTATTACTTCTTCACGCGCAATTGCTCGTATGAGCTGCTCACGCTGCTGAAGGTCGCGCGGCCCGATCTCGACTGGGGCGATGCCTTCCGCTGGCGCGCGATTCCCTCCGACACGCTGCGCGTGCTCGGTCCCCTGCTGGCCGGCCCGCCGGCCTGGCGACCGGCGCTGGCCACCACGGTCGGTCATCAGGCGGCCCAGCTCGCGCCGGCCGAGCGCATGGCGATGCTTGATCTCGCCGCCGGGCGGCTGGCGCCGGGCGACCTGCGGGCCGAACCCACCGCCCGCGCCCGCGCCCTTGGTCTCGCCAACGACCTCATCTTCTATCGCGCCAACGCCGGTGAACTGCCGCGCGACCAGGCCATCGCGCGCTCCCAGGCCCTGCTGCGCGCCCGCGCCGAGGCACCTGCGCCCGCCGGCTTTACGCCGCCCGAGCGCCCGGCCACCAGCCCCGACGGCGGCCACGCAACCCGCCGCGCCGTGGTCGAGACCGGCTGGCTCGGTGGCCGCCCCGGCGTCGGTCTGCGGCTGCGCCCGGCCTATCACGACCTGCTCGACGCGCCGGCCGGCTATGGCGCCGGGCAACAGATCGGCTTCCTCGACCTGCATCTGCGCACCGACATCGACGGCCGCGACGCGCGCTGGGGCATCGACCTCGTCGATATCGTGTCGGTCGCGCCCTTCGATGCCGTGTTCCAGCCGATCTCCTGGCGTGTGCGCGGCGCGGTCGAACGCGCCGAACACGGCCGCCGGCTCGCCAGCGGCATCGTCGAGGGCGGTCCGGGCCTCACCCTCGGCCAGCCCGACCGCCTCGCCGCCTACGGATTCGCGATGACGCGCGCCGAAGCCAATGCCGATCTCGACCGCAATCTCGGGCTCGCCATCGGCCCCGTCATCGGCTTGCTCGGCCAGCCGCTGCCGGGCTGGCTCGCGCGGGTCGAGGCCGGCTGGCTGCGCGGCCTCGATTCGCCCGACCTGCATCGGCTCGCGGTCGAGCAGCGCTGGCGGCTCGCGACCGATCTGGCGCTCGGGCTGCGCCTGTCGAGCGGCGACCAGGCGGGCCGCCGGCTGCGCGAGGCCATGCTTGGCCTGCATGCCTATTTCTGACGCCGCCGGTCACGCCTTGCCGGCCGCCGGTCATCACGTCGAGGCTCGCCGCCTCTCGCGGCTGACGTCGCCCCGGCGACGGCGGCATCCTCGCAGCCAACGTCCGGCGGCGGCGCCGGGATGGTGGCCGCCGCCGGAGAGACGGCCCGGACCGCCGTGCCAGTTCGGCACCCGCACCGCCGCCCACAATCCCCGGACAGGAGACACCACGATGATCCGCAGAACCCTGCTCGCCGCCGGCCTCGCGCTCGCCACCGGCCTCACCCAGGCACAGAACGTCACCATCAACCAGAACGCCGCGGTGCTCGGCAACTTCACGGCGCAGAACTGGCTGTCGAATTCGCCGCTCGCCTTGTACACCGTGCCCGCGGGCGTGACCGCGCGCATCACCGACGTCACGGTCTGGGGCGGCGAGATCGCGGCCGGCCGCACCTGCTCGATCGTGTTGTATTGCAGCGCGAGCTCAGGCACCGACCTCACCTACTTCATGGCCGACGCCGGCAAATCGACCCTCTACAACTTCAACTCCGGCCTCACCTGCAAGGCCGGCGCGAAGTTCTTCGCCTACTACTACGCGCCCACCACCTACTCGGCCGAGAGCCAGCGCTGCGCCAACGGCGGCCAGGGCCAGAACACGCCCTGGCTGATCCTGCGCGGCGTGCTCTACCGCTGACCTGACGCGATGGCCGGGCAACCGCTCCAGGTGCCCGGCCGCGCGGCTTACTTGAGCGCCTTGTAGCGGATGCGCTTGGGCTTGGCGCCTTCCTCGCCGAGGCGGCGCTTCTTGTCGGCCTCGTACTCCTGGTAGTTGCCGTCGAAGAACACCCATTGCGAATCGCCCTCGGCCGCGAGGATGTGGGTGGCGATCCGGTCCAGGAACCAGCGATCGTGCGAGATGACCAGCACGCTGCCCGGGAACTCCAGCAGCGCGTCTTCGAGGGCGCGCAGGGTTTCCACGTCGAGGTCATTGGACGGTTCGTCCAGCAGCAGCACATTGCCGCCCGCGCTCAGCGTCTTGGCCAGATGCAGCCGGCCACGCTCGCCGCCCGACAGGTTGCCGACGATCTTCTGCTGGTCGCCGCCCTTGAAGTTGAAGCGGCCGATGTAGGCGCGCGACGGAATCTCCCAGCGGCCGATCGTCAGCATGTCGGCGCCATCGGCGATCTCCTCGAACACCGTCTTGTTGCTGCCGAGCGCGTCGCGCGACTGATCGACGTAGGCCAGCTTGACGGTCGAACCGATGCTCACCTCGCCGCTGTCGGGCGTTTCCTTGCCGGTGATCATGCGGAACAGCGTCGATTTGCCGGCGCCGTTCGGCCCGATGATCCCGACGATCGCGCCGGCCGGCACCTTGAAGCTCAGGTTGTCGATCAGCAAGCGGTCGCCGAAGCTCTTGCTCACGCCCTTGAACTCGATCACTTCATTGCCCAGGCGCTCGCCCACCGGAATGAAGATTTCCTGGGTCTCGTTGCGCTTCTGGTAGTCGTGGCTCGACAGCTCCTCGAAGCGCGCCAGACGCGCCTTGCTCTTGGCCTGGCGGCCCTTCGGGTTCTGGCGCACCCATTCGAGTTCCTGCTTCATCGCCTTGATGCGGGCGGCTTCCTGCTTGCCTTCGGTCTTGAGGCGGTCTTCCTTCTGCTCCAGCCAGCTGGAGTAGTTGCCCTTCCACGGGATGCCGTGGCCGCGGTCGAGTTCGAGAATCCATTCGGCCGCGTTGTCGAGGAAGTAGCGGTCGTGGGTCACGCCCACGACGGTGCCCGGAAAGCGCTGGAGGAACTGCTCCAGCCACTCCACCGATTCGGCGTCGAGGTGGTTGGTCGGTTCGTCGAGCAGCAGCATGTCGGGCTTGCTCAGCAGCAGCTTGCACAGCGCGACGCGGCGCTTCTCGCCGCCCGACAGGTTGCCGATGACCGCATCCCAGGGCGGCAGGCGCAGCGCGTCGGCGGCGATTTCGAGCTGGTGCTCGGAGTCGTCACCGGCGGCGGCGATGATCGCCTCGTACTTCGCCTGTTCCTCGGCAAGCTTGTCGAAGTCGGCGTCGGGCTCGGCGTAGGCGGCGTAGATCTCTTCGAGCTTGTTCTTCGCTTCCATCACCGCGCCGAGGCCGGCTTCGACCTCTTCGCGCACGGTCTTGGCCGGGTCGAGCTGGGGCTCCTGCGGCAGGTAGCCGATGTTGATGTTGGGCATCGGGACGGCTTCGCCCTCGATGTCCTTGTCAAGGCCGGCCATGATCTTCAGCAGGCTCGACTTGCCCGAGCCGTTCAGGCCGAGCACGCCGATCTTGGCGCCCGGAAAGAAGCTGAGCGAGATGTCCTTGAGGATCTGGCGCTTGGGCGGAACAACCTTGCCCACGCGATGCATGGTGTAGACGTATTGAGCCATGTTGCGGTGCAGAAAAAATCGGTGGAGCGCGACACGCGCCGGATCGCCGGAGGTTACCAGCGCCGCCTGGAGCCACTTGTGCGCCAGAATCGGGGGCGGATGCCGCCGAACGCGCATGCAAGCGCGCCGCGCCGGCCTCCACGCCCCGCGCGACCGACCGCGAGCCGGTCGCCCAACGCCTCCGGACCATGACCAAGAACCCGCCCCGGCTACCGCCGCATCCGCCGATCGAGGCGCGCCTGCGTGCCGAACTGCTGTCGTCAGGCCTGCAGCAGGCGCGGGCCAGCAGCGCGAGCTTCGCCGCCAGCCGGCTCGCCATCGCCGCGATCGGCCTTCTCAACGGCATCGTCGTCGAATCGCTGATGGTGGCGATCGCCACGCTGGCGGTGGTGGTGCACCGCGTGCATCTGCTGAAGCGCTTTCCGCCGATCGGCATCGATCCGGCCGAGCAGCGCCCGGTCGTGCGCACGATGGAACTCAACTGCGCGCTCAACTCCGCGATCTCGCTGTTCGCGGTGGCGACCATCGAGCGTCATGTGCCGATGCAGCAGGGCATGCTCATCCTCGTGATCCTCGCCGTCTCGCTCACGGTGGCCGGCCAGTACACGGCGCTGATCGGCCGCTGCTTCGTGATCTACATGATTCCGCACCTGCTGGCGATCGGGCTGGCCGGGCTGCTCGGGCCGCCGGTGCTGCTGGTCGTGGCGGCGACGCTGCTGCCGATGCTGTTCTTCACCCTGCGACGCAGCTCGACGCAGTTCCGCGAGATGGTGGAAAACTCGATCCGGCAGCGCATGGAGCTGGTCGATGCCAACGCCGCGCTGACCGAGGCGCGCGATGGCGCCGAGGCCGCGAGCCGCGCGAAGAGCCAGTTCCTGGCCAGCATGAGCCATGAGATCCGCACCCCGCTCAACGGCGTGCTGGGCACGCTCGACATGCTCAGGCGCAGCCGGCTCGACCCGAAGCAGCGCCACATGGTCGAGACCGCCGCCTCGTCCAGCGACCAGCTGCTGCATGTGCTCAACGAGGTGCTGGACCTGTCGAAGATCGAGGCCGGCCGCATGGAGATCGAACCGGTGCCGGTGGTGCCGGGCGCGATCGCGCAGGCGGCGGTCAACCTGTTCAACGCCTCGGCGCGCTCGCGGCAGATCGAGCTGCGCTGCGAGGCCGCGCCCGACCTGCCGCGCCTCGTGCTGCTCGACCCGGCGCGCACGCGGCAGGTGCTGCTCAACCTGATCGGCAATGCGATCAAGTTCACCGAGCGTGGCGGCGTGACCGTGCGGGTCCGGCGGCTGTCGGACGGGCCCGATCGCCTCGACCGGCTGCGCTTCGAGGTGGCCGACACCGGCATCGGCATGACGCCGGACGCGCTCGGCCGGCTGTTCGAGCCCTTCACTCAGGTGGATCAGTCCAACCGGCGGCGCCACGGCGGCAGCGGCCTGGGCCTGGCGATCAGCCGCCGGCTGGCCGAGGCGATGGCGGGTTCGCTCGACGCGATCAGTACCGCCGGCATCGGCTCGACCTTCCGCTTCGACTTGCCGCTGGTCGAGCCCGATCCGCTCGCCTGGGCACATTGCCCGCCCCCGGCGCCCAGTCCGGCGACGGCGGCCAGCCCGGCGCCAAGCCCGGCCGGTTTCGTCGGACTGCCGGGCGGCGCCGACGAGGCCGGCTATCCGCAGACCAACATCGGCGCCACCCAGTTCGGCCCGCTCGACTTCGGTCCGTCGCGCTTCGTGCCGCTCGGCGACGAACCGGCCGATTCGGCCACCGGCCCGGCCGATCCCGGCACGCTGCCGCCGGCGTTGCGTCCGGCGCGGGTGCTGCTGGTGGAGGACAACGTGGTCAATCGACTGCTCGCCTCGACCATGCTCGAACAGCTCGGCCTCGACGTGACCGAGGCCGAGGACGGCGAGACCGGCTGCGAACTGGCGCGACGCGAGCGCTACGACCTCGTGCTCATGGACTGCCAGATGCCCGGCATGGACGGCTTCGCGACGACCGCCGGCATCCGCGAGGACGAGCACAGGCGCGGAATGACGCGGGTGCCGATCGTGGCGCTCACCGCCAGCGCCATGCCCGGCGATGCCGATGCCTGCCTGCGCGCCGGCATGGACGGCTATCTGTCCAAGCCCTACACGCTCGACCAGCTGCGCGCGGTGCTCGCGCCTTGGCTCGGCGCCGAGCCGTCGGCGCTGCGGGCCTGAGCTTCAGCGCGCCGGCGCGAGCGCGTCGTCGAGGCTTTCGCGCTCGTCGAACACGAAACAGCGGCCGTGCCAGTGCGCGCCGCCTTCCAGCTCCAGGTACTTGAGAATGCCGCCGTCGAGCTGCCAGACATGGTCGTAACCATCCTCGCGCATCGCGAGCACGGCCTTCTCGCAGCGGATGCCGCCAGTGCAGAAGGTGACGACCGTGCTTCCGGCTAGCCACGCCGCGTCGGCGGCAGCCACGGCCGGGAACTGGCTGAAGCGGTCGATGCGATAGTCGATCGCGCCGTCGAAGCTGCCGGCGTCCACCTCGAAGGCATTGCGGGTGTCCATCAGCACAACCGGGCGACCGGCGTCGTCGTGGCCGGCGTCGAGCCAGCGCCGCAGCGTGGCGGGCGCGACGGCGGGTGCGCGCTCGCGGGTCGGATCGACCGGTCGCTTCATCGTGATGATTTCGCGCTTGATGCGCACCCGCATGCGCTTGAACGGCACATCGGCGGAGAAGGATTCCTTGGGCGCGAGACCAGTGAAGCGCGGGTCGGCCTCGATCCAGCTCACGAAGGCATCGATGGCGGCGCGCGCACCGGCGAGGAAGAGGTTGATGCCTTCGGGCGCGATCAGGATCGTGCCCTTGAGTTCGAGCTCGGCGCAGCGCTTGCGCAGGCCTTCGGCGAGACCGGGCAGATCGTCGAGCGCGACGAAGCGGTAGGCCGAGATATTGACGATGGTGCTGGCTTCGGACGGCGACATGGCGGCGCGGAAACGACGGAAAGGATGGCTATGGGCGGGGGCGCGCAGTGTAGTCGCGCGGGGCGTCGATAATCGCCGCCCGGCCCGCCGCCGACGCAACGCGCGGTTGCAATTCGCGTCTTTCCAGCGGCTCCGGTTTGCACTGCACTCGCCACCTTCGCCGCTGTCCTCCCCCCGTCTTCTCCATGAACCAGAACAATCATCGTGACCGTGCCTTCGCAGCGGCCGGTCCGGATGCGCGCCCTGCCCTGTCCGTTCTTCCGTCAGCGTGCGGGGTCACGCCTGCGGCGCGCGCGGGCATCGATGACCCGGTGCCGCCGCGGACGGACACCGGACCGGCGATGCGCCGGGCCGGTGCCGGTCGGACGGGCGCGCGACGCGCCGGCGGGCGGGCGCTCTGGTGGCTGCTGGCCCTGGTGGCCGTGGCCGCGCTCGGTTTCGCGGGCGGTCGCAAGTGGAGCGGCGGCACGGCAGCCGATGCGCAGTCGGCCGCATCGGCTGCCGGCGGTACCCAGGGCGGACCGGGCGGCGCCTCGGGGCCGGGCGGCGGATCGGGCGTGCCGGGCGGCGCGGAAGGTCGGCGCCAGGACGGCCCGCCGGGCGGCGGCAAACGTGGCGGTGACGCCAGCCGGCCCCAACCTGTCGTGGTCGAGACGGCGCGCAGCGGCACCCTGCGCGTGATCCAGCCGGCGGTCGGCACTGTCACCCCGCTCGCCACCGTGACGGTGCGCACCCGCGTCGACGGCACGCTCGACAAGCTGCTGTTCAACGAGGGCGACGTGGTCAAGGCCGGCCAGCCGCTGGCGCTGATCGACCCGCGCGCCTACGACGTCGCGCTCCAGCAGGCGAAGGGCCAGCTCGCGCGCGACGAGGCGCTGCTGGCCAATGCGCGCGTCGATCTGGAGCGCTATCGCGGCCTGCTCGCCCAGGATTCGATCGCGCGCCAGCAGGTCGACACGCAAGCCGCGCTCGTGCGCCAGTACGAGGCGACGGTGCAGGTGGACAAGGCGGCGGTGGCGAGCGCGGAACTCAATCTTTCGTACACGCGCATCACCGCGCCGGTCGCGGGCCGCATCGGCCTGCGCCAGGTCGATCAGGGCAACCTCGTGCGCACGAGCGACAGCGACGGCCTCGTCGTCATCACCCAGCTCGCGCCGATCTCGGTGCTGTTCTCGATTCCGGAATCGGTGCTGCCGCGCGTGCGGGCGGCGCTCGCCGGCGGCAAGCCGCTCGTGGCCGAAGCCTGGGACCGCGACCAGCGCAAGCTGCTCGCGACCGGCAGCGTCGCCACGCTCGACAACCTCATCGACACCTCCACCGGCACCGTCAAGCTGCGCGCGCGCTTCGCCAATGGCGACGGTGCGCTGTTCCCGAACCAGTTCGTCAACCTGCGGCTCGTGGTCGATGCGCTCGACGGCGCGACGCTCGTGCCGACCGCCGCCCTGCTGCGCGGCAGCCAGGGCGCCTTCGTCTATCGCGTGGGCGAGGACAAGGCGGTGGCCGTCGTGCCGGTGCGCGCCGGCGCGAGCGAAGGCGAGAACACCGCGATTGAAGCCGGCCTCAAGCCCGGCGACGTGGTCGTGATCGAAGGCACCGACAAGCTGCGCGAAGGCGCGAAGGTCGATCCGGTGCCGCGCGCGACGGCCGCTAACGCTGGCGCCGAGCCGCCGAAGCGCAAGCGCGGCGACGCGGGCAAGCCCGCCGACGGCGCCGCGCCGGCCGGCGGCAATGCCGCGCCCGCCCAAGGCAGCGCCGCCACGCCCGCTCCCGCCGCCCGTCCCGCGCAATGAACCCCTCCCGCCTGTTCATCCTGCGGCCGGTGGCGACCTCGCTGCTGATGCTCGCGATCCTGCTGTCGGGCCTGTTCGCGTGGAAGCAGCTGCCGCTGTCGGCCCTGCCCGAGGTGGACTACCCGACGATCCAGGTCGTCACGCTCTACCCCGGCGCCAGCCCCGAGGTCGTCACCTCGTCGATCACCGCGCCGCTCGAACGCCAGTTCGGCCAGATGCCCGGCCTCAAGCAGATGCTGTCCACCAGCTCGGGCGGCGCCTCGGTCATCACGCTGCAATTCACGCTCGACCTCACGCTCGACGTGGCCGAGCAGCAGGTGCAGGCCGCGATCAACGCCGGCAGCAACCTGCTGCCGAGCGACCTGCCCCAGCCGCCCATCTACAACAAGGTCAATCCGGCCGACGCGCCCATCCTCACGCTCGCCGTCACCTCGGAGACGATGGCGCTGCCGCGCGTGCAGAACCTCGTCGATACCCGCGTCGCGCAGAAGATCTCCCAGCTGCCGGGCGTGGGCCTCGTCACGCTGTCGGGCGGGCAGAAGCCGGCGGTGCGCATCCAGGCCAACCCCACGGCGCTCGCCTCCTACGGCATGAGCCTGGATGACCTGCGCACCGCCATCACCAACGGCAACACCAGCCAGGCCAAGGGCGCCTTCGACGGCCCGATCCGCGGCTCGACCATCGACGCCAACGACCAGCTCCGCTCCGCCGACGAGTACCGCAAGCTCATCATCGCCTGGCGCGGCGGCAACCCCGTGCGCCTCGGCGATGTGGCCAGCGTGCTCGACGGCGCCGAGAACGACCAGCTCGCCGCCTGGGCCGGCAATGCGAAGGACGGCGTCAAGGCCGGCATCGTCATCAACGTGCAGCGCCAGCCCGGCGCCAACGTGATCGAGACCGTCAACCGCGTGAAGGCGCTGCTGCCGCAATTGCAGGGCGGCCTGCCCGGCGCGGTGCAGGTGCAGCTCCTCACCGACCGCACCACCACCATCCGCGCCTCGGTGCGCGACGTGCAGCACGAGCTGATGCTGGCGGTGGTGCTGGTGGTGGCGGTGATCTTCCTGTTCCTGCGCAACTGGCGCGCCACGATCATCCCGAGCGTCGCTGTGCCGCTGTCGCTCGTGGGCACCTTCGGCGTCATGTACCTCGCGGGCTTCAGCATCAACAACCTCACGCTGATGGCGCTCACGATCGCCGCCGGCTTCGTGGTGGATGACGCCATCGTCGTCATCGAGAACATCTCGCGCTATCTGGAGCACGGCGAGAAGCCCGGCGATCCGCCGCTGTCGCCGCTCGCGGCGGCGCTGCGCGGCAGCGAGCAGATCGGCTTCACGATCATCTCGCTCACGGTGTCGCTGGTGGCGGTGCTGATCCCGCTGCTGTTCATGGGCGACGTGGTGGGCCGGCTTTTCCGCGAATTCGCCATCACGCTCGCGGTCGCCATCCTCATCTCGGCCGTGGTGTCGCTCACGCTCACGCCGATGATGTGCGCGCGGCTGCTGCGCCACGTGCCCGAGGCCGAGCAGGGCCGGTTCTACCGCGTGAGCGAGGCGTTCTTCGCGCGCGTGATCGCGGGCTACGGTCGGCTGCTTGCGCGCGTGCTCGATCACCAGCCGCTCGTGCTCGCGGTCGCCTTCGGCACGCTGGCGCTGACGGCGGCGCTGTATGTGCTCGTGCCCAAGGGCTTCTTCCCGACCCAGGACACGGGCGTGATCCAGGCCACGACCGAGGCCGACCAGAGCGTGAGCTTTGCCGCGATGGCCGAGCGCCAGCAGCGCGCCGCCGCGCTCGTCGCCGCCGACCCGGACGTGGAAAGCGTCAGCAGCTTCATCGGCGTGGACGGCACCAACGCCACGCTCAACAGCGGCCGGCTGCTCATCAACCTGCGCCCGATCGAGGACCGCAAGGCGCGCGCGCCCGAGATCATCCGGCGCCTGCAAGCGCGTGCAAGCGAGCTGACCGGCATCGCGCTCTACATGCAGCCGGTGCAGGACCTGACGATCGACGACCGCATCGCGCGCACCCAGTACCAGTTCACCCTCAGCACGCCCGACCTGGCCGAACTCAGCGCCTGGGTGCCGCGCCTCATGGAAGAACTGCGCACGCTGCCGCAACTCGCCGACATCGCCACCGACCTCCAGGACAAGGGCTTGCAGGCCTACATCGAGATCGACCGCGACGCCGCCGCCCGCCTGGGCGTGACCACCGCCGCGATCGACAACGCGCTCTACAATGCCTACGGCCAGCGCCTCGTCTCGACCATCTTCACACAGACGAGCCAGTACCGCGTCGTGCTGGAAGTGGCGCCCGAGGCGCGCACCGGCCTCGCCGCGCTCGAAAACCTCTACGTGCCCGCGACCGGCAACATCGCGACGACCAGCGCAGCCAATGCCAACTCCGCCCCGGCCGGCGCGAGCCTGACGACGAGCGTGTCGTCATCGCGCACGGCGCAGGTGCCGCTGTCGGCGGTGGCGCGCGTGGTCGAGCGGCCGACGGCGCTCGCGATCAGCCATGTGGGCCAGTTCCCGGCCGCGACCGTGAGCTTCAACCTCGCGCCGGGCGCGTCGCTGGGCGATGCGGTCAAGGCGATCGAGGCGGCCGAGCAGCGCATCGGCATGCCGGCGAGCGTGGGCACGTCCTTCCAGGGCGCGGCGCTGGCCTTCCGCGCCTCGCTCGACAACACGCTGCTGCTGATCGTGGCAGCGATCGTGACGATGTACATCGTGCTGGGCGTGCTCTACGAGAGCTACATCCATCCGGTCACGATTCTCTCGACGTTGCCGTCGGCCGGCGTGGGCGCGCTGCTGGCGCTGATGCTGAGCGGCAGCGACCTCGGGATCATCGGGATCATCGGGATCGTGCTGCTGATCGGGATCGTGAAGAAGAACGCGATCATGATGATCGACTTCGCGCTCGACGCCGAACGGCACCAGGGGATGGCACCGCGCGAAGCGATCTTCCAGGCCTGCCTGCTGCGCTTCCGGCCGATCCTCATGACGACGATGGCGGCGCTGCTGGGCGCGGTGCCGCTGGTGATCGGCGGCGGGTCGGGCAGCGAGCTGCGGTTTCCGCTGGGGGTGACGATGATCGGCGGGCTGGTGGTGTCGCAGGTGCTGACGTTGTTCACGACGCCGGTGGTGTATCTGGCGTTCGATCGGGTTGCGCGCAGGGTGGCTGGGGCGGGTGAAGATGCAACGGCCGTCGTTCTTTAAGCGCCTGCGGCCTGCGCTGGACGGCGCGGCTCCTTCCTTTAAGCGCTTGCGCGGCGACTGCCCCCGGCCCGGCCGCGCGCCGACTGACGCGCCCTCCGCTTCGCTGCGGGTTCCCGTCGCTGCCTTCGGAAGCCTCGGGCTCGCGGCGATGGCCGCCCCTTACGGGGCTATCGCCACTCGGCCCCACCCGCTGCGCGTGCGGGGCAACCCGAGCTTCCTCGTTCGCGACGGCGCGTCAGAAGGCGCGCGGCCGGGCCGGGGGCAGTCGCCGCGCCGTCGGTTGGTTGTCGAGGGCGATGGTCCGGCTTCCGGTCACTGCTCGCCTTGCCTCGCAGTGCGGAGTCTGGCCTCGCACTCGCACTCGCACTCGCACTCGCACTCGCACTCGCAACCGCAACCGCAACCGCAACCGCAACCGCAACCAGCCCGAGCACACCATGGCTGACTACACCTGCGACGTCCTCTGGCAACGCGGCAACGCCGACTTTCTCGACAACCGCTATTCGCGCGCCCATGTGCTGCGCTTCGACGGCGGCGTCGAGCTGCCGGGGTCGTCGTCGCCGCAGGTGGTGCCGCTGCCGTTCTCGGATGCAAGCGCCGTCGATCCGGAGGAGATGCTCGTGGCGGCGCTGTCGAGCTGTCACATGCTCTGGTTCCTGTCGATCGCGGCGGAGCGCGGATTCCGCGTGGACAGCTATCGCGACCAGGCGAGCGGGCGCATGGGCCGCAATGCCGCCGGTCGCATCGCGATGACGCGCGTGGTGCTGCGCCCGGACGTGCGCTTCTCGGGCGAGCGACTGCCCGAGCGCGCCGAGATCGAGGCGATGCATCACGCGGCGCATGAGGAATGCTTCATCGCCAGTTCGGTCACGGCCGAGGTGGTGACCGAGCCGCTGTTCAGTGACGAGGGAGCACGGCAGCAATGACGACGCGCAGAACCGGCACGACACGCGGAACCGACCTGATGCGCAGGTCCGGCCCGATGCCGACGCTCGGCGATCGGCTCGCAACAGGAATCGGCCGAGAAGCGAATCGCGCGAGCTTCGCCCGCCCCTTGCGCGCCGCTGGCGCGCCTGCCGCCGCTTCCGCCCAACCGACGGCGCCCGGGCGCGGGGTGGGCGCTGGCGGGGCTGTCTGGCGCGCCGGCGCGTACGAGGAAGCTCGGGTTGCCCCGTCGGCGGAGCCGGCGGGGTCGAGCACGGATAGCCCCGTCAGGGGCGGCCATCCGTGCGAGCCCGAGGCTTCCGAAGGGAGCGCCGGGAAGCCCGCGCGCAGCGCGGGCCGCGCCAGTCAGCCCCGCCAGCGCCCACCCCGCGCCCGGGCGCAAGCCGAAGCCCGACAACGGCCGCAAGCCCAAGCCGGACACAGGCCTCCGAGGCAGCACGCATGAAAACCTTCATCACCCGCCCCGTCGCCACGACGCTCCTCACCCTCGCGATCGTCCTCGCCGGCGCGCTCGCCTTCTTCAAGCTGCCCGTCTCACCGCTGCCGCAGGTCGATTTCCCGACCATCGCCGTCAGCGCCTATGTCCCCGGCGCCAGCCCCGAGACCATGGCCGCCACCGTCGCCACGCCGCTCGAACGCGCGCTTGGCCGCATCGCCGGCGTGACCGAGATGACCTCGCAGAGCACGCTCGGCGGCACCCGCCTCACGCTGCAGTTCGATCTCAGCCGCGACATCGACGGTGCCGCGCGCGACGTGCAGGCCGCGATCAACGCCGCCCGCCCGCTGCTGCCCACGGCGATGACGCGCAACCCCACCTACCGCAAGGTGAACCCGGCCGACGCGCCCATCCTGCTCATCGGCCTAACCTCGGCCACGCTCACGCGCGGCCAGATGTACGACATCGCCTCGTCGGTGCTGTCGCAGAAGCTCGCGCAGATCGAGGGCGTCGGCCAGGTGAGCATCGGCGGCGCCTCGCTGCCGGCGGTGCGCGTCGAGCTGAACCCGGAGGCGCTCGACCAGGCCGGCCTGTCGAGCGAGACCGTGCGCCAGGCCATCACCACCACCAACGCCAACCGCCCCAAGGGCTATCTCGAAGACGGCGACCGGCGCTGGCAGATCGCCGCCAACGATCAGGCGCGCACCGCCGCCGAATACGCGCCGCTCATCGTGCGCTGGCGCGAGGGCGCGGCGGTGCGGCTGCACGACGTGGCCGAGGTGGTCGATGGCGTGGAGGACCTCCGCAACGCCGGCATCACCAACGGCCGGCCCTCGGTGCAGCTCGTGCTCAACCGGGCGCCGGGCGCCAACATCATCGAGACCATCGACCGCGTGAAGGCCGCCCTGCCCCAGCTCCAGGCCCAGGTGCCGGCCGCGCTCGACATGCAGATCGTGCTCGACCGCGCGCCCACCATCCGCGCCTCGCTGCGCGAGGTCGAGAAGGCGCTCGTCATCTCGATCGGCCTCGTGGTGATGGTGGTGTTCCTGTTCCTGCGCAGCTGGCGCGCCGCGCTGATCCCGAGCGTCGCTGTGCCCGCGTCGCTCATCGGCACCTTCGGCGTGATGTACCTCGCCGGCTTCAGCCTCGACAACCTGTCGCTGATGGCGCTGACCGTCGCCACCGGCTTCGTCGTCGATGACGCGATCGTGGTGCTCGAAAACGTGATGCGCCATGTCGAGGCCGGCGAGTCGCCGCGCGAGGCGGCCTTGCGCGGCGCGCGCGAGGTGGGCTTCACCGTGCTGTCGATGAGCATCTCGCTGGTGGCGGTGTTCATCCCGATCCTCGCGATGGGCGGCATCGTCGGCCGGCTGTTCCGCGAGTTCGCGCTGACGCTGTCGATCGCGATCGCGATCTCGCTCGTGGTGTCGCTGACGACCACGCCGATGATGTGCTCGCGGCTGCTGCGGGCCTTGCCGGGGCATCGCGGGAATGGCGCGTCGGCCGGCGACGACGCATCGGCGAACACCTCCGGGACGGCCGCCGCCAGAGCGCCCGACGCGCCCGCACCGCGCCCCAACCTCGCGCGCCGCCTCGCCGCCGCGCTGTCCCGCGCGAGCGAGCGCGGCTTCGAGGCGCTGCGGCGCGGCTATCTGCGCTCGCTCGGCTGGGCGCTTCGGCACAGCGTGGTGACGCTGCTCATCCTCGCGGCGACCATCGCGCTCAACATCCATCTCTACGCGACGATCCCGAAGGGCCTGTTCCCGCAGCAGGACACGGGGCGGCTGTTCGGCTTCATCCAGGCCGACCAGGCGGTGTCCTTCCAGTCGATGCAGGACAAGCTCAAGGCATTCGCCGACATCGTGCAGGCCGATCCGGCGGTCGATCAGGTGGCGGGCTTCACGGGCGGCTCGCAGCGCAACGCGGGCAATGTGTTCGTGTCGCTCAAGCCGCTGACCGAGCGCCACGAGAGCGGCGACCAGGTGATCGCGCGGCTGCGCAAGGCGACGGCCAGTGTGGCGGGTGCCCAGCTGTTCCTGGTGCCGGTGCAGGACATCCGGCTCGGCGGGCGGCCGTCGAACGCCCAGTACCAGTACGTGCTCCAGGCCGACGACCTTGAGGAACTGCGCGCCTGGGAGCCGAAGATCCGCAACGCGCTGTCGCAGCGGCCCGAGCTGGTGGACGTCAACACCGACCAGCAGGACCGCGGCCTGCAGGTGATGCTGACCATCGACCGCGACGCCGCCGCGCGCCTGGGCGTGTCGGTCAACCAGATCGACACCACGCTCAACAACCTGTTCGGCCAGCGGCAGGTATCGACGATCTTCAACCCGCTCAACCAGTACCGCGTGGTGATGGAGGCGGCGCCGCGCTTCTGGCAGAACCCCGAGACGCTGGCGCGCACGAGCGTCATCAAGAGCGACGGCAGCTCGGTGCCGCTGGGCGCGGTCGCGCGCTGGGAGATGGGCTTCGCGCCGGTGGCCGTCAACCATCAGGGCCAGTTCGCGGCCAGCACGATCTCGTTCAACCTGCCGCTCGGCGTCACGCTCGGCGAAGCGAAGGACGCGGTAGAAGACGCCATGTCGCGCCTCGGCGTGCCGACCAGCGTGCACGGCAGCTTCGCGGGCAATGCGATGGCCTTCGAGCAGAGCCAGGGCAGCCAGCCGCTGCTGATCCTCGCGGCGCTGGTGGTGATCTACATCGTGCTCGGCGTGCTGTACGAAAGCCTCGTGCATCCGCTCACGATCCTGAGCACGCTGCCGTCGGCGGGCATCGGCGCGCTGCTGGCGCTGATGCTGTTCGACACCCAGTTCGACGTGATCGCGATGATCGGCGTGATCCTGCTGATCGGCATCGTCAAGAAGAACGCGATCATGATGATCGACTTCGCGATCGCGGCCGAACGCGAGCGCGACCTCTCGCCGCACGACGCCATCCTCCAGGCCTGCGCGCTGCGGCTGCGGCCCATCCTCATGACAACGCTTGCAGCCATCCTCGGCGCGATTCCGCTCGCCATCACCACCGGCGACGGCGCCGAGCTGCGCCAGCCGCTCGGCATCGCCATCGTCGGCGGGCTGGTGCTGAGCCAGCTGCTCACGCTCTACACGACGCCCGTCGTCTATCTCGCGCTCGACCGCGCGCGCCTCGCCGTCAAGCGGCGGCTCGGCCGCGCGCCGGTCGCCGTCGCGCCGGTCACGCAGCCATGAAGCCCATGAAGAATCCGATCCGCCTTCACGCCCGCGCGGGCGCTGCCATGCCGCGCCTCGCACGCACCACCGGCAGCGGCCTTGCGCTGCTGCTCGCCGCCGGACTCGCGGGCTGCGCCGCCGGCCCCGACTACCGCCGTCCCGACGCGCCGACCGGCAGCGTCTTCCGCGAGGCCGCGCCCGGCGCGGGCCAGCCCGACTCCCCGCAACCCGGCACCGCACAACCCGGCGCAACCACGCCGCCGGGCCAGCCCGCCGACAGCTGGCAACCCGCCCGCCCCGCCGACGCCACCCTGCGCGCCGACTGGTGGCGCGACTACGCCGACCCCGAACTCGACGCCCTCATGGCGCGGCTCGACATCGGCAACCAGAACCTCGCCGCCGCCGAGGCCGCGCTGCGTCAGGCGCGCGCGCTCTCGACGCAGGCGCGCTCGGCGCTGTGGCCGAGCATCGACCTCAACGGCAGTGCGCGCCGCGCCCGCTCCAGCACCGCGTCGTCGTCCACCACGGCCGCCGCCGCGCGCGGCGTGCGCTCGACCTACTCGGTCAGCCTCGACGCGAGCTGGGAGATCGACCTCTGGGGCCGCCTGCGCCGCGCCTGGGAAAGCGTGCAGGCGAGCGAGCAGGCCAGCGCCGCCGACCTCGAAAACGCCCGCCTCTCGGCCCGCGCCCAGCTCGCCGCCGACTTCCTGCAACTGCGCGTCGTCGACGCGCAGAAGCGGCTCTACGCCGACACCGTCGCCGCCTACGAACGCTCGCTCACGATCGTGCGCAACCAGTACGCGGCCGGCACTGTCGCGCGCGCGGACGTGGTCCAGGCCGAGACCCAGCTGCAATCGGCGCGCGCCCAGGCGATCGACCTCGACGTGACGCGCAGCCAGCTCGAACATGCGATCGCGGTGGTGATCGGCGTGCCGCCGTCGGCGCTGCGCATCGCCGCGCTACCCGCCGAGGCGCCGCGCCGGCCGTCGCCGGCCGCGACGACCAGCAGCGCGAGCGGCTCGGCCGGTGCGCAGTCCGCACCGCTTTTGCCCTCCGCCTTGTCCGCGGACGACGGCAGCACCTTCGCCGGCCCACGCCTGCCCTCGCTGCCTGCCGCCCTGCCCGCCAGCCTGCTCGAACGCCGCCCCGACATCGCCGCCGAGGAGCGCCGCATGGCCCAGGCCAACGCCCAGATCGGCGTGAGCGAGGCCGCATGGTTTCCCACGATCAGCCTCGGCGCGAGCACCGGCTACGGCGCGGGCCTGCTCGGCGACCTGTTCACCGCGCCCGCGCGCACCTGGGCGCTCGGGCCGACGCTCGCCGGCACCCTGCTCGACGCGGGCGGACGCAGCGCCGTCATCGCGCAATCGCGCGCGGCCTGGGACGCGCAGGTGGCGACCTACCGCCAGACCGTGCTCGGCGCGCTGCAGGAGGTGGAGGACAACCTGGCCGCGCTGCGCATCCTCGCCGACGAGGCGCGCGTGCAGGACGAGGCCACCGCGAGCGCCCGTCTCGCCGCCGACCTCGTGCTCAACCAGTACAAGGCCGGCACCGTCGGCTTCCTGAACGTGCTGACCGCGCAGACGACGGCGCTCGCCAACGAGCGCGCCTCGCTCACCATCGAGGGCCGCCGGCTCGCCGCGCATGTGGCGCTGGTCAAGGCGCTCGGCGGCGGCTGGCGGGCGCCCGACATCACGGCACGCAATCCCTGACCCGCCACCCGGGTTTCGCGGCACGCTGCAAGGGCTTGCAGCGAGGCGCCGCAGCTTGCAGACCGGCTCGCGCCCGGCCACGCGCTAGCATCGACCGGCACCCCATCGAACCAGAGGAGACAAGCCCATGGCCATCTACAGCTACGACGACCACGTACCCACGCTCGCCCCCGGCGCCTGGGTGGCCGATTCCGCCGACGTGATCGGCAAGGTCAGCCTCGGCGAGAACGCGAGCGTCTGGTACCAGGCCGTGCTGCGCGGCGACAACGAACTCATCGCCATCGGCGCCAACAGCAACGTGCAGGAAGGCGCCGTCATGCACACCGACATGGGCTTTCCGCTCACGGTCGGCGCCAACGTCACGGTCGGCCATCAGGCGATGCTGCACGGCTGCACCATCGGCGACGGCTCCCTCATCGGCATGCAGGCGGTGGTGATGAACGGCGCTGTCATCGGCCGCAACTGCGTCGTCGGCGCGGGCGCGATCGTGACCGAGGGCAAGCAGTTTCCGGACAACTCCCTCATCCTCGGCGCGCCGGCCAAGGTCGCGCGCACCTTCTCCGACGAGGATGCCGCCAAGTTCCAGCGCGGCGCCGCGCACTACGTCGAGAAGTCGGCCAAGCATCGGGCGACGCTCAAGCGCATCGGCTGAAGCTTGACGACGGCGCGGCGCCCGCCGCGCCTTGCAAGCGCTTGCGAGCCGCCGCGTCGGCGCGGCCCGTGGGCGCCGCCTCACTTCAGCACATAGCTCGCCAGCACCGCCTGCACCTCGTAGATGCTGAGCCGCTTGTTGAACTGCTTGGTCACCGGCGCCGAGGTGCTGCTGATCCAGATCTTCAGCTCGGCATCGAGGTCGAAATGGCCGCCGGTCTCGATCGAGAAGTGCGTGATGCTGCGGTAGGGGATCGAGTGGTATTCGACCTTGCTGCCCGTCAGCCCCTGCTTGTCGACGATGACGAAGCGCTTGTTTGTGAACACGAAGTAGTCGCGGATGAGCTGGTAGGCGTGCTCCACCACCTCGCCCGGCGCCAACAGCCGGCCGAATTCCTCGGCGATCTTCGCCGGGTCGATCTTCGACGCATTGCCCAGCATCCCGTCGAGCAGTCCCATTCCCTCTCTCCTGTGCGGTGGCCGGCAGATGTTGCCGGCGCTTGCCGATGTTGCCGGTTTCGGCAGGAAGACCGAGCATCGCGCCCCCGCCTTCCGGCCCGGACCCAATGACACAAGCGCTCACCTTCCGCACCGCCGTCTTTCTCACCATTCCGCCGCTGTTGTGGGCGGGCAATTCCGTCGTCGGACGCATGGCCGTCGGACTGGTGCCGCCGCTCGGGCTCAACTTCATGCGCTGGGCGCTGGTGTTCCTGATGCTGCTGCCGCTCGGCCATGCGGCGCTGCGCGATCCGGCCGCGCTCTGGGCGCGCAAGCGCTATCTCGCGCTGCTGGGGCTGACGGGCGTGGGCAGCTACAACGCGCTGCAATACATGGCGCTGCACACGTCGAGCGCGCTCAACGCGACGCTCATCACCGCGAGCGCGCCGGTGTGGATGCTGCTCATCGGCGCCCTGGTCTATCGCGTGATGCCGCGCCCGCGCGAGCTGGCCGGCGCGGCGCTGTCGCTCGCGGGCGTGGCGCTGGTGATCGCGCGCGGCGACTTCGCGCGGCTAGCGCAGCTGCACTTCGTGACCGGCGACCTGCTCATGGTCGCGGCCATCATCAGCTGGGGCTTCTACAGCTGGCTGCTCGCGCGTCCGCCCGCAAACATGCAGGGCACGGCACGGCCCGACTGGAACTGGGCCGCCTTCCTGCTCGCGCAGACGGGCTTCGGCCTGATCTGGTGTGCCGCGAGCGCGGGCGCCGAGGCGGCGCTCGGCCTCGCGCACTGGGAATGGAGCTGGCGCGTGCTGGCACTGGTGGTGTTCGTCGCCGTCGGGCCGGGGCTGACGGCCTTCCGCTTCTGGGGCTTGGGCGTGAGTCTGGTCGGGCCGTCGGTGGCGAGCTTCTTCGTCAACCTCACGCCGGTGTTCGCGGCGGTGCTGTCGGCGGGGCTGCTGGGCGAGCCACCGGCGTGGTTCCACGCCGTGGCGTTCGCGCTGATTGCGTCGGGGATCGTGGTGTCGTCACGCCGGTAGCGGCGGGAGGACGCGTGGCGCGGCGGGCGCCACGGACGCGACGAGAGAACGCTGACCCCGTGCGGGAACGGCTTGAAGAAGCATTGCTCGCTCCTGCCCGCCTGCGGCGGACCAATGGTTCGGCGGGTGGGCGTTGCCGACGGGCACGGAAATTCGCGCGAGCAAACGCAAGCCGGCTTGCGTCGGCGCCGGTCGCGGCCCAGGCTCGGGCGCTTTTCCTTGGGAGCGATACGCAAGTGGAAGCCGCCGATCTCGACGTTCTCGCCGCCGCCCTGCACTGGCTCGATGCCGGCCATGCGGGCGTACTCGTCACCGTCGTGCGCACCTGGGGCTCGTCGCCCCGGCCGCCCGGCGCGCTCATGGCGATCCGCGCCGACGGCGTGGTGACCGGCTCGGTCTCGGGCGGCTGCATCGAGGACGAGCTGATCGCCCGCGTGCGCGACGACGGCCTGGCCGCGCTCTGCCCCGCCGGCCTGCCGGCCGTCGCCACCTACGGCGTCAGCGCCGAGGAGGCGCAGCGCTTCGGCCTGCCCTGCGGCGGCACGCTGCAACTGGTGCTGGAACCGCTCGGCGAGCGCAGCCGGCTGGCCGAGCTGATCGCGCTGCTGCGCGAGCGCCGCGCCACCCGCCGCGAGCTGGACCTTTCGACCGGCGCCGTCAGCCTGCGCACCGCCGCGCTCCCGGGCGACGACGCCGACACCGCCGGCCTGCACGACGCCGCCACTGCCCTCCCCGACGCCCTCGCCTTCGACGGCCGCAGCCTCGCCCACACCCTCGGCCCCCGGCTGCGGCTCATCGTCATTGGCGCCGGCCAGCTCTCGCGCTACCTCTGCACCGTCGCCACCGGCCTCGGCTTCGACATCACCGTCTGCGATCCGCGCGAGGAATACCGCGCCGACTGGCAGGTGCCCGGCGTCACCCTCAGCTTCGACATGCCCGACGACGTCGTCATCGCCGCCCGCCCCGACGAGCGCACCGCCGTCGTCGCCCTCACCCACGACCCCAAGCTCGACGACCTTGCCCTCATCGACGCGCTGCGCTCGCCGGCCTTCTACGTCGGCGCGCTCGGCTCGCGCGCCAACAACGCGCGCCGCCGCGAGCGCCTCGCCACCCACTTCGGCCTCACCGACGCCGAACTCGCCCGCCTGCGCGGCCCGGCCGGCCTGTACATCGGCAGCCGCACGCCGCCCGAGATCGCGCTGAGCATCCTGGCCGAGATCGTGGCGGTGAAGAACGGCGTGCCGCTCGCGCCCCAGCTCGCGGTCGGCCCGGCCAAGTCCGCGCGCGAAGCCGACGGCGCGGCGGCCAACGAGCCGGGCGTCGGCGCGGGCTGCGGCATCGGCTGAGCGCGGGACCGGCTGACTGCCGGACGGCGGGCGGCTCGCGGCCGGCCGGCAAGGCCATGAACGGCTGGCGCCACGCGGCCGGCGGGCCGCGCCTCGCCACCGCCCGACGCGCCGCTAGACTCGCCCGTCCGCCACGCCCCTCCGCGCCCGCATGCCGCCGCCTCCGCTGCCCGACTTCCTCCGCCTTCTGCCCTGGCTCGCGAAATGGCTCGCGCTCGCCGCCGCCGTCGCGGCGCTCGCGGGCACGGCCTCGGCCTTCTTCCTGTTCGCGCTCGACTGGGCGACCGCCACGCGTGAAGCGCACCGCTGGCTGATCGCGCTGCTGCCGCTCGCGGGCGCCTTCGTGGCCTGGGTGTACGACCGCCACGGCCGCGCGGTCGAGGCCGGCAACAACCTGCTCATCGACCAGATCCACGATCCGCACACCCAGATCCCGCTGCGCATGGCGCCGCTGGTGCTGGGCGGCACCGTCATCGCCCATCTGTTCGGTGCCTCGGTCGGGCGCGAGGGCACCGCGGTGCAGATGGGCGGCGCGCTGGCCGACCAGCTCACGAGCGCATTCCGCCTCGGCCGCGACGACCGCCGGCTGCTGCTCATGGCCGGCATCAGCGCCGGCTTCGCCTCGGTGTTCGGCACGCCGCTCGCGGGCGCGGTGTTCGGGCTGGAAGTGCTGACCGTCGGCCGGCTGCGCTTCGACGCGCTGCTGCCCTGCACCGTCGCGGCCATCCTCGCCGACCGCGTCACGAGCGCCTGGGGCGCGCACCACACGCACTACGCCGTCGGCGCCATCCCGCCCGAGACCGCCGCCACGCTGCTCGCGGTCGCGGTCGCGGGCGCGCTGTTCGGGCTCGCGGGCAAGCTCTTCGCCGAGGCGACGCATGCGCTCGGCGCGTGGATGAAACGGCGGCTCCCGACCGCGCCGCTGCGCCCGCTCGTCGGCGGCGCTGTCATCGCAAGCCTGGTGCTGGCCTTCGGCGCCGACCGCTGGATCGGTCTGGGCATCCCGGTCATCGTCGAAAGCTTCGCCCGGCCGCTCGGCGCGCACGACTGGCTGCTAAAGCTGCTGTTCACGGTCGGCTCGCTCGGCAGCGGATTCAAGGGCGGCGAGGTCACGCCGTTGTTCTTCATGGGCGCCACGCTCGGCAATGCGCTCGCGCCACTGCTCCAGCTGCCGTTCGGCTTCCTGGCCGGCATCGGCTTCGTCGCGGTGTTCGCGGGCGCGGCCAACGTGCCGCTCGCGTCCACGCTGATGGCGATGGAACTGTTCGGCAGCGCGATGGGCATGCCGGCGCTGCTGGCCTGCGTGCTGAGCTGGCTGTGCTCGGGCCAGAGCGGCATCTACAAGGCGCAGCGCGGCCGCGAGGGCAAGCGGCCGGGCTGAACATCCCCGCGCGCCGGGGCCTCACAAGGACAAGGGCATGCCGGACAAGCGCGCGACCGCGCAGCAGCACAGCGACGACGGATTCGCCGAGGCGCGCGAGCATCTGCGGCTGCGACGCAGCCTGTTCCACATGCTGCTGAGCCTGCCCTTCGCGCTCGTGATCTGCTGGGGGCTGAAGTCGCTCGTGCCGGGCCGGGTACTGCTCGACTGGCTGGCGCTGAAAACGCTTGCAGTGCTGCTGCGCATAGCGATCGAGCGCTGGCGGCTGATGCCCGGCCACTGGCGCCGGGGCGTGCGCGCCAACCATGCGGCCGAGGCCTTCGACGGCCTGACCTGGTCCGCGCTCGGCTTCGGCGTGGCGGCGGCCGCGCGCAGCGACATCGACATGGAGACCATCGCCGTGGTGGTCGGCGCGGGCGCGGTCGGCAACGTGGTGCTGTCGGGCAGCTTCGCTTCGCACGCGATCTTTCTCGGCACGCTGCTGCTGCCGACGGCGGCCTGGCAGCTCGCGCGCGGCGGCGACATTCCGCTGGCCACGGGCGTCTGCCTGCTGCTGCTGTTCGTGCTGCTGCTGCGCGACGGCCACACCGCTTCGCGCGCGGCGGCCGAGCTGCTGCGGCTGCGCCAGCGCCTCGACCATCTGCTGGACGAACGCTCGCGCGCCCTCGCGCTGGCCGAGGAGCGCAGCGCGGTGAAAAGCCGCTTCCTCGCCACCATGAGCCACGAGATGCGCACGCCGCTGCACGGCATGCTCGGCAATGCGCAACTGCTGCGCGGCGCGGTGCTGCCCGAGGGCCGCGAGCGGCTCGCGACGCTGGAACGTGCCGGCGAACACCTGCTCGGCCTCATCAACGACGTGCTCGACTTGTCGCGCATCGAGGCCGGCCAGCTCGCGGTGCAGCGCGCGCCCTTCGACCTCGCCGCGCTGCTGCGCGACGTGACCGACCTGGCCCGCCCGGCCGCCGCCGCCAAGGGCCTCGCGCTCGAACTCGACAGCCGCCTGCCCACGCCCGACTGGCGCCTCGGCGATGTGGCGCGCATCCGTCAGGTGCTGCTCAACCTCGTGGGCAACGCGACCAAGTTCACCGAGCACGGCCGGGTGCTGCTGCGGGCGCGCACCACCGCCGACGGCGGCGTCGCCTTCGAGGTCGCCGACACCGGCATCGGCATTCCGGCCGAGCAGATCGCGCGCATCTTCGACGCCTTCCACCAGCTCGACAGCTCGCTGCAGCGTCGCCACGACGGAGCGGGTCTCGGCCTCGCGATCTCGCGCGAACTGGTGCAGGCCATGGGCGGCGATCTCGCCTGCACCAGCGAGCCGGGGCGCGGCACGAGCTTCCGGTTCCGGCTCGCGCTCACGGCGGTCGCGGCACTGGCCGGCACGGATGGCGTCGGTGGCACCGGCACCGGCACCGGCACCGGCGCCACCGACACCCACGCCGACGCCACGCCCGCCCCGCGCCGCCCGCGCGTGCTGCACGCAGACGACAATCCGGTCAACGCCGCCGTCGCCACCGCGATGCTCGCGAGCCTCGGCTACGACGTGTGCGCGGTGGAGGACGGCGCCGAGGCGCTCGACCGCTTCCGCGCCGCCCCGCCCGACGCGCGCTTCGACCTCGTGCTGCTCGACTGGCACATGCCGGTGATGGACGGCCTCGAGGCGACGCGCCACATGCGCGACCACGAACGCCACCACGGCTGGCCGCGCGTGCCGATCGTGGCCGTCACCGCCAATGCCTACGAGAGCGACCGCGAGGCCAGCCTGCTCGCCGGCATGGACGCGCATCTGGCCAAGCCCTTCGGCCTGACCGAGCTGAGGGCGCTGCTGGAGCCGCTGCTGGAACGGGCCAACAGTCGCGCCAGAAGCCGCGCCTGAAGGAAACCGCGCACCGACCGCCGCGCCAGCTACTCAGCCGGCGGACAGCACGCGCCCGAGCCGCTGCCAGAGGTAGACGTACTCCAGCGCGCCCAGATGCGCGTGCTGCTCGTTGTCCGCCGCGCCGCCGTGGCCGCCCTCGGTGTTCTCAAAGTACAGCAGGTCGTGGCCCTGCGACAGCATGAGCGCGGCCATCTTGCGGGCGTGGCCCGGATGCACCCGGTCGTCGCGCGTCGACGTGGTGAACAGCGGGCGCGGATAGACCGCGTCCGGCTCGACGTTGTGATACGGCGAATAGTCGGCGATGAACTCCCAGTGCTCGGGGTCGTCGGGGTTGCCGTACTCGGCCATCCATGACGCGCCGGCGAGCAGCAGGTGATAGCGCTTCATGTCGAGCAGCGGCACCTGGCAGACCACGGCGTTGAACAGGTCGGGCCGCTGCACCATCACCGCGCCCACGAGCAGCCCGCCGTTGCTGCCGCCCATGATCCCGAGATGGCGCGGGCTGGTGATGCCGCGCGCGATCAGGTCTTCCGCCACGGCGATGAAGTCGTCGTAGCTCGCCTGCTTGCCCTCCTCCACCGCCGCCTCGTGCCATTCGGGGCCGAACTCGCCGCCGCCACGGATGTTGGCAACGACGAACACGCCGCCGTCCTTGTGCCAGACCAGCCCGCGATCGGGCGCGTACTCGGGCGCGAGCGAGATCTCGAAGCCGCCGTAGCCGTAGAGCAGCGTCGGATTGGCGCCGTCGGCCGTCGCGCCCTTCGGCCAGACGACGAAGTAAGGCACCTGCGTGCCGTCCTCCGAGGTGGCGAACAGCTGCTCGACGCGCATGCCCTCGGCGTCGAACCATTGCGGCGAGCGCTTGAGCAGTTCGCGTTCGTCATTGGCGGTGCTGCACAGCCACAGCGAATCGGGCGTGAGGAAGTCGGTGTAGTCGAGCAGCCAGCGCTCGGAGAAGGGGTCGTCGGCGATCTCGGGGTCGTGCAGCGAGCCGAGGTCGAGCGTGCCGGGATGGGGCGCCTCGATCTCGCGGCGGGTCCAGGTTCCGTCGTCGTGGCGGTGCCAGGCTTCGAGCCGGCCGGCGACGTTGTCGAGCACGGTCATCAGCAGATGGGTGGCCGTGGTGTCGTAGTCGTCGAGCGAGCGGGTGTCGGTGGGCGTGAACAGGATCGTGAAATCGCGCGCGCCGGCGAGGAAGGCGTCGGCGTCGATCGCGAGCAGCGAACCGGCCAGGTAACGGGAATCGGCCAGCTCCCAGTCGCTGCGCAGGGTGACGAGCAGCGTGCGTTCCCAGAAGTCGGCGGAGGCGTCGTCGGGCAGGTCGAGCTTGACGCGGCGGCCGGGGGCGCGGCCGGCGGGGACGTCGAGGCCGCTGACGGAGGCGCGCTTGGTCGCGGTCACGCCGGCAGCCTGCCCGGTCACGCCGGCCGGCGCACCGTCGTCTGCGGCGGCCGGGTTCGCGCCGTCCACGCGCAGCTCCAGCCAGGTCTCCTCCCGGTAGAAGTCGAGCGAGCGCGTGAAGATGGTGCGCTCCCAGCCCGGCGTGCGATCGACCATCACGCCGACGCTTACGTCCTCCTCGTCGCCCTCGAACACGGTCTCGGCCGCGTCCAGCGGCGTGCCGCGCTTCCAGCGCTTGATGACGCGCACATAGCCCGAGCGCGTGAGCGAGCCGGGGCCGAAGTCGGTGCCGACGAACACGGTGTTCTCGTCGATCCATTCGATGTCGCTCTTGGCCTCGGGCAGCGCGAAGCCGCCCTCGACGAAGCGCTTTTCCACGAGGTCGAACTCGCGGATGACGGTGGCGTCGGCGCCCCCGCGCGACAGGTGGACGAGGCAGCGGCGGTAGTCCGGCCCGAGCGCGCTGGCGCCGGCCCAGACCCAGTTCTCGCCCTCGGCCGCGCCGAGCGCGTCGAGGTCGAGCACGGTTTCCCAGGTCGGCTGCGGCTGGCGCCAGTCGTCGAAGCTGGTGCGGCGCCACAGGCCGCGCTTGTGCTGCTCGTCACGCCAGAAGTTGTAGAAGAAGGCGCCGCGCCGCGTCACGTCGGGAATGCGGTCGGGCGAGTTCATGACGCGCAGCAGCTCGGCACGGATGCGGGCGTAGCGCGGATCGGCCGTGAGCTCGGCCTCGGTGAGGGCATTGCGCTCGCGCACCCAGGCGAGGGCTTCGGGCGAATCGACGGCTTCGAGGTGCAGGAAGGGATCGGTCATTGCGGCGTTGTGCTGAGGCGGACCGGCCACTCTAAGGAGGCGGATCGGCAACGCCAAGCGCAACTCCGGGCAACCCGCCTTCCGCGCGTCAATCCGGGGCCGTATGGTGTGCGCCTTTCCAACCGCACGCGCAGGCCACGCCATGTCCCGAGACAACCTCAGCCACGAAAACCTCTACGTCGAGTTCCATGACGGCGGCGTCGCCGTCATCGTCCTGAACCGACCCAAGGCGCTCAACGCGCTGTCGCCCGACCTCACGCGCGAACTCGGCGCGGCGCTCGACACGCTCGAAGCCGACGACACGATCGGCGCCGTGGTCGTGACCGGCAGCGCCAAGGCCTTCGCGGCGGGCGCCGACATCAAGGCGATGAAGGACTGGAGCTACATGGACGTGTACGGCGCCGACTTCATCACCGCCACCTGGGAGCGCCTGACCACCTTCCGCAAGCCGACGATCGCGGCCGTGGCCGGCTACGCCCTCGGCGGCGGCTGCGAGCTGGCGATGATGTGCGACTTCATCCTCGCCGCCGACACCGCCAGGTTCGGCCAGCCCGAGATCACCATCGGCACCATCCCCGGCGCCGGCGGCACCCAGCGCCTCACGCGCCTGATCGGCAAGAGCAAGGCGATGGAAATGGTGCTCACCGGCCGGATGATGGACGCCGCCGAGGCCGAGCGCGCCGGCCTCGTCAGCCGCATCCTGCCCGCCGAAGAACTGCTGCCCGAAGCCATCAAGACCGCGCAGAAGATCGCCGGCATGTCGCGCCCGATCGCGATGCTCGCGAAGGAATCGGTCAACCGCGCCTACGAGACCACGCTCGCCGAGGGCATCCGCTTCGAGCGCCGGCTGTTCCATTCCACCTTCGCGACGGAAGATCAGAAGGAAGGCATGGCCGCCTTCGTCGAGAAGCGCGCGCCGGCCTTCCGCAACCGCTGATCGCGGCGGGCCGCGCCACCGCATCGATCGCCCGCGCGGCCTGCTCCGGCAATCAACGCCGCCGACGCCGCGCACGGCGGCCCACCGAGGAGACATCCGCATGACCGACCCCATCCGCGCCGAACGCCATGGCCCGCTCGGCATCCTCGTGCTCGACCGTCCGGCGGCCCTCAACTCGCTCACGCTCGACATGGTCCGCGCGCTGCACCGCCAGTTAGACATCTGGTCCCATGACGACAACGTGCAGGCCGTGCTGCTGCGCGGTGAAGGCGGCAAGGCCTTCTGCGCCGGCGGCGATGTGCGCGCGGTGCGCGACTGGACGCTCGCCGGCGGCGACGCGGCCCACACCTTCTTCGTCGAGGAATACGCACTCGACCTCGCGATCCACCGCTATGCCAAGCCCGTCATCTGCTGGATGGACGGCATCACGATGGGCGGCGGCATGGGGCTGGCCCAGGGCGCGGGCCTGCGCATCGCCACGCCGAGCACCCGCGTCGCCATGCCGGAGACGGCGATCGGCTACTTCCCCGACGTGGGCGGCAGCTGGTTCCTGTCGCGGCTGCCCGGCGCGCTCGGCGTGTGGCTCGCGATGACCGGGCAGACGCTCGCGGGCGCGGACGCGGTCGTCGCAGGCCTCGCCGACTGCCTCGCCACCGACACCGACCTGCCCGCGCTTGTCGCGCTGCTCGCCGCCCGGCCCTGGGGCCGCGAGCCGGCCGTCACGCTGCTCGGCGAGATCGCGGCACGGCTCGGGCCGACCGCCGCCAGCTTCGATCAGGACGCGCCGGCATCCGCACGAACCGGCGTCGCCCACGCAAGCGACGTCACCGATGCAGATGCCGCCCGCGCCGCCATGGCGCCTGCCGAGCGCTCTGGCGGCGCCAGCGTCACCTTGCCCGGTCAGCTCGCGCTGATCGACCGCCACTTCGGCCAGCCCGACGTCGCGTCCATCCTCGCCTCGCTCGCCGCCGACCGCGGCGACTGGGCACGCGACACCCTCGCCGTGCTGCGCTCGCGCTCGCCGTTCGCGGTACGCATCGCCTTCGAGCTGATCCGGCGCGGACGCCGGCTGCCGCTCGAAGCCTGTTTCGCGATGGAACTCGCGCTCGACGACGCCTGGCTGCCGCGCGGCGACTTTTGCGAAGGCGTGCGCGCGCTGCTCGTCGACAAGGACCGCAATCCGCGCTGGCGCCATTCGCGCATCGAGGAGGTGAGCGAGGACGAGGTGCAGGCGATGTTTGCCGGCACGGCTTGAGCCGGCACCGCGCCGGGCCGGATTGCCGCCCCGATCAGAGCCGGATCGCCGGACCGCGCCGGTTCAGCCCTCGGCCCGCGCCGACCATCGCCGCAGGACCAGCCCGATCACGCCAGCCCCGAGTCCGAACGCCAGCGCCGCATCCGCCTCCGGCACCGCGCCCGTGATCACGCGGATGCCGCCCGCGCCCACGCCCCAGGGCGACAGCACCGCCGTGCCGGTGATGGAGTAGCTGCCCGGGCCGATTTGCCAGCTCGCCGAACTCCAGCGCGGATCGAGCAGCGCCATGTCGTAGCTGCCGACGTAATCGTCGATACCGCCTTGCGGCATCGAGGTCAGGCCGAGCAGCACGCCGTTGTTGTAGATGGCCAAGCGGTCGCCACTGAGGTAGAGGTCGGTCACGGTCAGCAGTGCCGTCGTGTCGAGCGTGAAGGTGAACGGCTCGTAGGCGAACGGCTCGCCCTCGCCATGGAAGGTGAAGGAATGCCAGCTCCCGTCGGTCGGGATGGGCGTGGCCCTGACATGCGATGCCCACAGCGATGCACCCGCCGCAAGGGCGAGCAAGGTCTTCTTCATCGATTTCCCCTGATGTTCCCGCTCAGCATTTCTAAGCTTTTTCCTTAGATTTGTCGGGTTATCAGGACTATGCACACTCGGCTCGTGCATTACGGTACGGAGATTCCCCGCCCGCCGACCGGTCTCGCCCGAGCGCCAGTCGGCGTCGTGAGTCGGAAGCCGGAAAAGCAAAACGGCGATCCGCGCAATTTGCACGGATCGCCGTTCGCGTGGAATGAAAGCAATGGCCTTCATTCCTGGATTGGTGGGCCCCCTGGGAGTCGAACCCAGCACCAACGGATTATGCCTACCCGCCACGGCTTTCGCCGCCCCTTTCGGGTTTGGGGTCTGGACTGTCTCTTGTCGTTACGACCTGCCCGTACAGTCTCTACACGTTCTCCAATTGCTTGGAGCTTCGCTCGGGATTGCCACGCCAATTCGATTATCGAATTGCCAGAGGTTTCCCCGAATTTGAGCAGTTCTATCCGGCACCAGAGTCAACTTGCCGCCGGACAACCCATTCGGCGCATTCCATCGACGAAACTCGTGATCGCGTCGGCAGGAAATTGCCACTTAAGTCCGCTGCTCTAACCAGGCATGAGCTAGAGGCCCGAAAAACATCAGGCCGGAAGTTTCAGGTCAGGCCACGAATGGCGCAACTGGAAATTTCCGGCCCAATACGGCATTTGCCGATCAATTGCCCTCGAGGAAGGACTTCAGCTTGTCGCTGCGGCTCGGATGACGCAGCTTGCGCAGCGCCTTGGCCTCGATCTGGCGAATCCGCTCGCGCGTCACGTCGAATTGCTTGCCGACTTCTTCCAGCGTGTGGTCGGTGCTCATCTCGATGCCGAAGCGCATGCGCAGCACCTTGGCTTCGCGCGGCGTCAGCGAATCGAGCACTTCCTTCGCGACAAAGCGCAGGCTCGAATACTGGGCCGCATCGGCCGGTGCCAGCGTGACCGTATCCTCGATGAAATCGCCGAGATGCGAATCGTCGTCGTCACCGATCGGCGTTTCCATCGAGATCGGTTCCTTCGAGATCTTCATGATCTTGCGGATCTTGTCTTCCGGCATTTCCATCTTTTCCGCCAGCGTCGCGGGATCGGGTTCCGAACCCGTTTCCTGCAGTATCTGACGGCTGATCCGGTTCATCTTGTTGATCGTTTCGATCATGTGAACCGGAATCCGGATGGTGCGGGCCTGGTCGGCAATCGAGCGCGTGATCGCCTGACGAATCCACCACGTGGCGTAAGTCGAGAACTTGTAGCCACGACGGTATTCGAACTTGTCGACCGCCTTCATCAGGCCGATGTTGCCTTCCTGGATCAGGTCGAGGAATTGCAGGCCGCGATTGGTGTACTTCTTGGCAATCGAGATCACGAGACGCAGGTTGGCCTCGGTCATTTCGCGCTTGGCCTTGCGGGCCTTGGCTTCGCCGGTCGCCATCTGCTTGTTGACTTCACGCAGATCCTTCAGCGGCAGCACGACGCGCTTCTGCAGGTCGATCAGCTTCTGCTGGAGTTCGTGAATCGCCGGCAGATAGCGCGCCATCACGGTCGCGTAATCGCGGCCCGAATTCACTTCGGCCTTCGCCCATTCGAGATTGGTCTCGTTGCCGGGGAATTCCTTGATGAAATGCTGGCGCGGCATGTTGCACTTGTCGACGCAGATCGAAAGGATCTGGCGCTCGAGCGAACGCACTTCATCGACCTGGCCGCGCAGCGAATCACACAGCTGCTCGACGATCTTGGCGGTAAAGCGGATGCCCATCAGCTCGCTGAGGATTTCCTCGCGTGCCTCGACATAGGCCTTGCTCATGTAGCCCGACTTCTCGAGCGACGCCTTCATCTTCTCGAACTGCTTGTTCGCACGCTCGAACTTCTCGAGCGATACGATGCGGAGTTCCTCGATCTGCTTGGCGGTCATGCCGCCGCCCGGACCGGTTTCCTCTTCTTCCTCTTCCTCGATCTCCTCTTCTTCCTCGTCATCGCCGGCGGCCGCCGCCGCGACGGCCGACGGCGGAATGTCGGCGGCGTTCGGATCGACAAGGCCGTCGACGAGGTCGTCGATCGCCATGTCGCCGGCCTTCACCTTGGCGGCGAGGTCGAGAATCTGGGTGATCGTGGTCGGGCAGGACGAGATCGCCTGGACCATGTGACGCAGGCCGTCCTCGATGCGCTTGGCGATCTCGATTTCGCCTTCGCGCGTCAGCAGCTCGACCGAGCCCATCTCGCGCATGTACATGCGCACCGGGTCGGTCGTGCGGCCGAATTCGGAATCGACGGTGGACAGCGCGGCTTCGGCTTCTTCCTCGGCGTCTTCGTCCGACGCGACGGCCGGGACGTTCTCGTTCATGAGAAGCGTCTCGGCGTCGGGCGCCTGGTCGTAGACCGAGATGCCCATGTCGTTGAACGTGCCGACGATCTGCTCGATCTGCTCGGCGTCGACGATGTCGTTGGGCAGGTGGTCGTTGATCTCGGCGTAGGTGAGGAAGCCGCGTTCCTTGCCCAGCTTGATCAGCGCCTTGAGGCGCGCGCGGCGGACTTCGACGTCCTGGTCACCCTCGGCGCCGTTGCCGATGTTCTGGATCAGCTTGCGCTCGGCCTTGCTGCCGCCCTTGCCGCGGATGCGCGGCGCGGTCTCGGCGGCTTCGGCCACGGCCACGTCCGGATCGTCGAGCGCATCGGGATTGCGCGTGGGCTTGCGACCCGGCTTGCCCTTCGGCACATCGCTCGCTGCTGCCTTGGGCTCGGGCTTGAAGTCGTCGTCCTCGTCATCGTCTTCGGAGGACTTCGCGGCGACCGAGGCCTTGGCCTTGGTGACGCGCGCGGTCTTGGTCTCGGGCTTCGCTTCCTTGGTCGCGACGGCCTTGACTTCCTTAGGCTCGGCGGGCGCCTTCGACTCGGCCGGCTTGGGCGCGCGCGTGCGCGTGGCGGGCTTGGCCGCCTTGTTTTCAGGGTCTTGAGTGCTCAATTTCACCTTGCTTGCGGTGGAAACCGCCGTCTTTGCGGGCTGAGCCGCGGCTTTCCTGCTTGCTTCAGTTGCCGGAGTTGTCGCTTTGGTAGTCGCCATGGATCCAGGGAGTCATCCAGAGCACGGCGTGGGTGGCGCCGTGGCAAAGCCCGTGCAAACCAACGTTCCGCCACTGTCCTCGGGCTCGACAGACACGAGCGGCGGGCGCAAGTCGTTGAATGGAAAACCAATTATTGTAGCAAACGAGCCACTTTCAAGCCCCGGATATTTCTCGGTTACCGCTTCGAAGCTTGATCCGCTCGGCTTGCAGTTCTCGGAACTGCGACATGTCCATTCCCGACCCCTGGGCAATCAGCTGCTGGATTTCCGACTCGACCCGGTTGAGCCTCAGGCGCGCGAGTCCTTCCGCAAGTTCCGTGCGCGCAAGCTGGGCTTCGGGGTCTTCTTCGGGTGAATCCTGACTGTCACCACCGGCATCGGTTGCGCCGTCGGGCAATTCGGCATCGACGGCGGCGCGCAATTCGGCCGGTGGATCGAACTGCTGGAGCTGCGCATGAATCGTCGCCGTCGTGACATGGCCATGACCGGCGCGCGCCAGTTGGATGAGCAGCCGCAGCGATTCCTCGATCGGGCTGCCCGCCAGCAGGATGGCCTCGTCGTCGGTGCTCATCTCGCGCGCTAGCGCCGGATGGCGCGCCAGCAGCAACAGCAGCTTCTGTTCGAGCGAAGCAACCGGCGCGCGCGCGGCCCTGGGCGGCGCCGGCCGCTGCTGCCAGCGCGACACGCCCAGCTCGTTCATCGCCGCGCCGGTCTCGATCTGCGCGAGCTTGGCCAGTTCGTTGCCGAGCTGGGTGCGCAGCGCCGCGCCCGCGACCTGACCGATGAGCGGCTTGGCGCTCGACATGAGCCGCGAGCGCCCTTCGGCGGTGCGCAGATCGCAGTCGGCCGTGAGCTCCTGCAACAGGAAGGCCGACAGCGGCATCGCGCTCGCGACCTCGGCCTCGAAGGCCTCGGCGCCGCGCTCGCGCACGAAGGTGTCGGGATCGTGCTCGGACGGCAGGAAGAGAAAGCTCAGCAGCTTGTCATCGCCCGCGTGCGGCAGGCTGGCTTCGAGCGCGCGCCACGCGGCCTTGCGTCCGGCGCGGTCGCCGTCGAACGAGAACACCACGCGATCGACCTGACGCAGCAGCTTCTGCACATGCACCGGCGTGCAGGCGGTGCCGAGCGTCGCCACCGCGTTGCCGATGCCGCTCTGCGCGAGCGCCACCACGTCCATGTAGCCCTCGACTACCAGCACGTAGCCACGCTCGCGGATCGCCTCGCGCGCCTCGAACAGCCCGTACAGCTCGTTGCCCTTCTGGAATACCGGCGTCTCGGGCGAGTTGAGGTACTTGGGCTCGCCCTTGCCGATCACCCGCCCGCCGAAGCCGATCACGGCGCCGCGCGGATTGCGGATCGGAAACATCACGCGGTCGCGGAAGCGGTCGTAGCGCTTGGCGCGCTCGCCATTCTCGGCTTCCTTGTCGATGACGAGGCCGGCGCTGACGAGCTCCTTCGCGTCATAGCTGTCGAAGGCATCGCGCAGGCTGTCCCAGGCGTCGGGCGCATAGCCGAGGCCGAATCGTTTCGCGATTTCGCCGGTCAATCCGCGCTGGCGCAGGTAATCAATGGCTTTCGGGCTGGCGCGCAATTGCTTTCGATAGAAATCGGCCGCCTTGGCGAGAAAGTCGGTGAGCGAAACGGCTTCGGACTTTCGTTTCGCGATTTCGGCCGGCGGCAATCCGCCGTCCTCGCGCACGACCTGCATGCCGACGCGCCCGGCCAGATCCTCGACCGCTTCGGGAAACGTCAGCCCGCTGAATTCCATGATGAAGCCGAGCGCGCTGCCATGCGCTCCGCAGCCGAAGCAGTGATAGAACTGCTTGGTCGGGCTGACGGTGAAGCTCGGGCTCTTCTCGCTGTGGAAGGGGCAGAGCCCGGAGAAATTGGCGCCGCCCTTGCGCAGCTTCACGTACTGGCCGACCACGTCGACGATATCGACGCGGTCGAGCAGATCGGCGATGAAGCTCTGCGAAATCATCGGCGCGGGCGGCTGGACTGGCGCTTCAGCGCGGCGAGAGCGCCGCCTTCACCTTGGCGGACACGACGGTCATGTCGGCCTTGCCGGCGAGTTCGCCCTTGAGCGCGCCCATGACCTTGCCCATGTCCTGCGGGCCGGCAGCGCCGATGCGGGCCACGGTCGCGGCAACGGCGGCCTCGATCTCCTCGGGCGTGAGCTGGGCCGGCATGTAGACCGACAGCACGTCGAGCTCGAAGCGCTCCTTGTCGGCCAGATCGGTGCGGCCACCGGCCTCGAACTGGGTGATCGAGTCCTTCCGCTGCTTGATCATCTTCTCGACGATGGCGAGGACGACGGCGTCGGTGATCTCGATGCGCTCATCGACTTCCTTCTGCTTCATCGCGGCCGTGAGGAGGCGAATCGCCGACAGCTTGGCGCTGTCCTTGGCGCGCATCGCCGTCTTCATGTCCTCGTTGATCTGTTCCTTGAGACCCATTTGCGTGACTCCGTGAGCTGAAGCTCCAAATGCGAAAGCCCGCGGTGGCGAGGCCAGCGCGGGCTGTGACCGGGTTGCCGGATCAGGCAACCGTCATGCGAGCTCGATCAGTAGAGCTTCTTGGGCAGCATCTGGCTGCGCAGGCGCTTGTAGTGGCGCTTGACGGCAGCGGCGAGCTTGCGCTTGCGCTCGGCGGTCGGCTTTTCGTAGAACTCGCGGGCGCGCAGTTCGGTCAGCAGACCGGTCTTTTCGATCGTGCGCTTGAAGCGGCGAAGGGCGACTTCAAACGGCTCGTTTTCCTTGACTTTGACGGTAGGCATGTGTCGTGGCTTGTTCCAAAAAGTGCCGCGAGTGTTGCCAAGCGGCCATGAGTAAGCCCGCTAGTGTATTGGTTTCCATAAAGGCCGGTCAAGAATTCGGGCCTGCGTTGCAATTGTCGATGCGCAACAGCCTGGGCGCCGGCCCGATTCGCGGCATTCCCGATTTGCGAATCGGCATTGGCGCCTCACGCCGCAATCGCCATTCCCGCCGCATGCCCGCTGGCCCAGGCCCACTGGAAGTTGTAGCCGCCGAGCCAGCCCGTCACATCCACCACCTCGCCGATGAAATGCAGGCCCGGCACGCGCCGCGCCTCCATCGTCGATTGCGACAGCTCGCGCGTATCGATGCCACCCAGCCCGACCTCCGCCTTGCGCCAGCCCTCGCTGCCGTTCGGCACGAGCGACCAGGACGACAGCCGCCCCGCCACGTCGCGCAGCAGCGCGTCCGGACATTCGGCGAGCTTGCGGTCGGCCGGGGCGCGGGCGTGTTCGAGCCAGACATCGGCAAGGCGACGCGGCAGCCATTCGGCCAGCGACGGCCCGAGCCGGCGCGCGGATTCGCGCTTGAGGGCGAGCAGTTCGCCGGCGGCATCGCGGCCGGGCAGCAGGTCGATGCTGATCGGCTCGCCGGGGCGCCAGTAGCTCGAGATCTGAAGCACGGCCGGCCCCGACAGGCCGCGATGCGTGAACAGCAGGTCTTCGACGAAATGCCCCTCGCCGCAGCCGATGCCGACCTCGCAGGCGATGCCGGCCAGCCCGGCGAAGGGCTGCCATTCGCGCGCGTCGAAGGTGAGCGGCACGAGCGCCGGGCGCGACTCGACCACCTTCAGCCCGAACTGGCGCGCGATGCGATGGCCGAAATCGGTCGCGCCGATCTTGGGGATGGGCGGGCCGCCGGTGGCGATGACGACGCGCGCGGCGCGGAACTCGCCGGCGTCTGTCTCGACGACGAAGTCATCGCCCGCCGCCTCGCGCCGGATGCCGGCCACCTTCACGCCCATGCGCCGGTCCACGCCGCCGGCGCGGCATTCGGCGTCGAGCATGGCGATGATGTCCTCGCTGCCGCGGTCGCAGAAAAGCTGGCCGCGATGCTTCTCGTGGAAAGGAATGCGGTGGCTCTTGACCAGCGCGATGAAGTCGGCCGGCGTGTAGCGCGACAGGGCCGAGCGGCAGAAATGCGGGTTCTGCGAGAGGTAGTTGGCCGGGCCGGCATTGACGTTGGTGAAGTTGCAGCGCCCGCCGCCGGAGATGCGGATCTTCTCGGCAAGTTTGGTGGCGTGGTCGAGCAGCAGCACGCGCGCGCCACGCTGGCCGGCGACGGCCGCGCACATGAGGCCGGCGGCGCCGGCGCCGATGACGATGGCGTCGAAGGCGCGCGCGCCCGCGTTGCCCCGCGCCACGTCGGCGCCCGTTCCACGCCCGCTCATGCCGCCGCTCCCGCCGCGACGGCCACCGGCTCGGCGCAATGCGCGCCCAGCTGACAGGCGCGCACCGTGACCCGGCGCGCCATGTCGATCACCGCCTGGAGCCGCTCGACCAGCGCCTCGGCCTCGGGCGTGAGCGGTGGCGGATCGGACCTGGCCACACCGTCGAAACCGGTCTCGCCGTCAGGCCGGGCCGGACCGTCGAAGCGGGTGGCGCCCTCGGCCCGGGCCGCACCGTCTGGCGGCGCGCTGCCGTCGGATGACGCGTCGGCGCCGGCCACGAGCCAGCCCGCCACAGCGGGCCGCGCGATGTCGGCGGGCGCGTCGCTCTTGCCTGCCGCGAAGGCCTCGGCCTGAGCGAGCAGGCCGTCCACCGCCGCGAGCGCGCGTTCCAGCATCCGGCCGGCGAACACCGGGTCCACCGCCGCGCCCTGCTCGCGCAGCAGCACCCGCGTGGCGGCGAGCTGCGAGGCCAGCACGTAATGCGCGGCGAGCAGGTTGTTGAGCGGCATGACCGGCCGCCGACGCCGGTCGGGCTCGACCAGCATCCCGCGCAGCGCGGTCGCGTAGGCGGCGATCGACTCCTGCATGCGCCGGCGCGCGAGGCCATAGGCGCCGGCCGTGGGCGCGAGCGCCAGTGCCTGCTCGGCATAGCCGCGCATCGCGCGCACCAGCGCCTGGGCCTGGCGCGGCATGCTTTCCGAGGTCCAGCTCGGCAGCACGAAGCTGAAGACATGCGCCAGCAGCGCGCCGATGAGCGTATCCACCACCCGCTCGACCACGAGCGAATGCTGGCCCGGATCGAGCAGATGCAGTTGCAGCAGACCCAGCACCGACGCCGCCACCGAGGTGAAGCGGTAGTTGACCGTGGTGAAGGCATGCGCCGCCGCCAGCGCCACGAAGATGGCCGCGACGATCACCTCCGGCTCGGGCAGGTAGTGCAGCAGCAGCCCGGTGAGCAGACAGCCGATGAGCGTGCCCACCACGCGGTCGTTGCGACGCTTGATCGTCATCGAATAGTTGGCCCGCATGATCACGGCGATGGTCAGCAGGATCCATTGGCCGTGCGACGCGTAATGCAGGTTCTGCGCGATGAGGTAGCCGGCCGCCATCGCCAGCGTGGTGCGGATCGCATGGCGCAGCACCGGCGATTCGAGCTTGAACTGCGCCGTCAGCACGCGCAGGCCCCAGCCGGCGCGCGACAGGAAGGGCCGCAGGTTGAGCGATTCCGGCAGGTCGGCCAGCGAACCGGGCCGCTCGACGAGACGGCGCAGCGCCTCGGTCTGCTCGACCACGCCGAGCACGCGCCGGTAGCCCGCGCGCGCGATGTCGAGCGAGTCGTGACCTTCGAGCCCTTCGTCCTCGGCCAGCCGGCGCAGCTCGTGGGCGATGGCGAGCCGCTCGGCGCGGTAGTTGACGCCCCGGCGCGGCGCGATGTCGTTGAGCAGCGCCCAGGCCAGTTCGTCGATGTCGGCCGCCGCCTTGCGCACCAGGTCGCGCATGAACATGAGCAGATCGGAGCCTTCGTGGTCGCGGCGCAGGCGGTCGTAATCGGTCTGGCTGGCGATCGAGTATTCGGACAGGTCGAGCGCCGCGAGCAGCACCGCCGCGAGCCGCGCCGCACGGTCGTCGCGCACCTCGCGGAACACGAAATCGCGCGCGACCTGGAGCTGGTCGGTCAGCTTCGCCTGCTGGACGATGAGCGCGTCATAGGCCGCGTCGAGGCCGGTTTCGGTGTCGAACAGCTCGGCCTTGCAACGCAGATAGCCGCTGAACTCGCCGAGGCATTCGGCCAGCGCCTGCTGCTTGGTGCGCAGCGCGAGCAGCCGCGCCACCACCAGCGCATAGCCGCCATAGGCCAGCGCGCCGGCAAACATCAGCAGCGTGTGGCGCACCACCTCGGCCGGCGTGCCGCCGCCCACGCCGATGGTCAGCACGATCGTGAAGAAGCCCGCGAAGCTGATCGGCAGCGCCTTGCGCCCGTAGGCGGTCAGCATCGAGATGAAGAAGCTCAGCGCGAGCAGCGTGAGGCCGAGCGCCACCGGCGAATCGAGCGCGAGCCCGACCGATAGCGCCGCGATGCACATGACGCCGAGGGCCACGCCCATCTCGCGCAGCTTGTGGCGCGCGGGGCTGGGCGTGTCGGCGAAGCTGATGGCGATGGCGCCCGAGCCGATGCTCGTGGCGGTGCCGAAATCGAAGGCCCACCAAGCTAGCAGGCCGAGCGAGACGACGCCGACGGCGGCGCCGAGGCCGTTGAAGGCGTAGTGACTGAGGACGTAACGGGCGAGTGCGGGGCGGACTTCCATGCGGGCGATTGTCTCAGCCCGCAGTGACCGTCGGTCGCGCGATCAGCCTTGCGCCGCCTGACGCGCGCCGTCGGCCGCCAGGCTGTCGAGCGAATCGGCGGCGGCCATCGCCACCACCTCGCCGATGATGATCACCGCCGGGCTCGCGAAGCCCTGGGCCGCGATGTCGTCCGCGAGCCGGTCGAGCCGCGTGACGAGCCGGCGCTGGTCCTCGCGCGTGCCGTTCTGCACCACGGCCACCGGCATGTCGGCGCGCATGCCGCCTTCGGCCAGTGCCGCCGCGATCTGGCGCGAGCGCGCCATGCCCATGTAGACCACCAGCGTCAGCCCCGAGCGCGCGAGCGCGGCCCAGTCCGGGCCCCGGCCGTCCTTCTTGCTGTGGCCGGTGACGAAGGCCACGCCCTGCGAGCAGTCGCGGTGCGTGACGGGGATGCCGGCCGCGCTCGCCGCGCCGACGCCGCTCGTGATACCGGGCACCACTTCCACCGCGATGCCGAGCGCGCGCAGATGGGCGCATTCCTCGCCGCCGCGGCCGAACACGAAGGGGTCGCCGCCCTTCAGGCGCACGACGGTGCGGCCGGCGCGCGCCTCGGCAAACATCAGCCGCTCGATGAATTCCTGCGGCGTGCTCTCGCAGCCGCCGCGCTTGCCGACCGCGACGCGGCGCGCCTCGGGCCGGGCGTGTTCGAGCACGGCGAGATTGACGAGGTCGTCGATGAGCAGCACGTCGGCCGAGGCGATCGCGCGCACGGCCTTGAGCGTGAGCAGCTCCGGATCGCCGGGGCCGGCGCCGACGAGGATGACTCGGCCGGGGGGAACGGTGCGGATGGTTTGCATGCTCTGGCTCCGGTGAAACGGTGGTGCGGTCGGGCGGTGGAACGGTGGTTCTACTTGGGCGGCGCAAGAAGCAGGCCGGCCCGCGCGTCAGTCTTCCTGCGCCGCCTTGCTCGCGGCGGCGACGGCTTCGGCGGTGGTGGGCGGCTCGACGGGCAGCGTGGGCGCGGCGCCGCCGAGCACGGCGAGCGCGGCGATCACGGCCTCGACCTGCGCGAGCACCGGCGCGGGCACGGCCACCGCGCCGGCCAGCGCCTGCGCGATCCAGCGCGCGGTCACGCCGGCCTCGCGGCTCTCGGGCAGCGCGGGATCGACGGCGGCGACGGCTTCGGGCTCGACCACGGTGCGGCGCTCGCCGGCATGGAACCAGTCCATGCGCTGGGCGCGGCGCGCGTTGGCTACGGCCTCGCCCTCGGTGGCGCGCAGCAGCAGCACGTCATCGCCGCTGCGCTCGAAGGTCGCGCTCAGCAGCACCTGGTATTCGGGATGGGTGTAGCTCGCGAGGCGCAGCGCCGGCACCGCAAACGGTTGCAACAGCTTGCACAGCGAATGCGACGAGTTGCGCACGCCCAGCACCGGCCGCAGGTCGAGGATGCCCGACAGCTTGGGCGCAAGCGTTTGCACATCGACGAACAGCGGCTTGCGCGCGGCGGTGGCCTCGGCCATCGCGGCGTCGAGCGCGGCGCGGTCGGTGATGACGGGCAGGTCCATCGCGGCGAAGACCTCGGCCGTGGTGACGCGCGCACCATGACTGCGCGCCGATGCCATCGGATCGGTCATCACGCCATGCACCAGCACGGGCACGCCGCGCTGGGCGAGCAGGCCGGCGAGCAGCGGCACGAGATTGGGCAGGTTGCGCGCACCGTTGTAGCTCGGGATCACGACCGGCGCGGTGGCGCCACGCGGATCGGCCAGCAGCGCGAGCGAGGCATGCGTGGCGTCGAGGAAGCCGAGCAGCTCGTCGATCGACTCGCCCTTGATGCGCATCGCGAGCAGCACGGCGCCCAGCTCGAGGTCGCTGATCTCGCGCGCGAGCACGGCGCTCCAGAGCGCGCGGGCGCGGTCGCGGTCGAGGCTGCGGGCGCCATCCTTGCCACGGCCGATCTCCTTGATCAGCGGGGCACAGTTGAGTCGGTCGGACATGGTCGGATTCGGTGTCGGTGAGCGGTTCGCGCGGCGTCAGGCGACGCTGCGCACGGGGCTGCGCGCATCGATGAGCCGCTTCAGCTCCGGCACGCAGGAGCCGCATTGTGTGCCACAGCGCAGGCCGCCCTTGAGCTCGTGCAGCACCGCGTCGGCCGGCTCGTCGCAGCGCGCGGCCACGAAATCCTCGATCGAGCGCTGGGTGACGTTGAGGCAGTTGCAGATCGTGCGGCCGGCCGGCGCGATGCCGGCGGGCGCGACCGGCGTCGCCATGAGCAGCGAGCGGCCGAAAGCGCGCGCATCCACGCCGGCTTCGAGGCTGTCGCGCAGCCAGCCTTCGGCGACGAAATCGGTGGCGGCGTCGCCGGCGAGCAGCACCGCGTCGAGCTTGCCGTCGGCGAGGCGCATGCGACGGCGCGCGCCGCGACGGGCGTCGTCATAGCGCAGCACCGGGTCGTCGGCGAGGCCGAAGCGGCGCTCGATGCGGTCGAGCAGTCCGTCGGGCAGGCGCTCGGCGGCGCCGCGGAACAGCAGGCCGACGCGCACCGGGCCGTGCGCGTCGGTCGCGCCGTCCGAGCCGGAGCTGCCCGACTCGCGTTCGCCGGCCAGGCCACCCGCGTTCGCCGGCTCGTCGCGGCCGAAGGGCGTGCAGCTCGCATAGGCCAGCGCGCCGAACTCGGCGCGCAGGGCTTCTCGCACAGCCTGGACGTCATCCTCGGCAAACCAGCCGAAGGCCAGCACGCGGGCGGGCAGCGCGGTCTTCTCGACGCGCACGGCGGCGTGCTTGAGTTCGGGCTGCTTGCTGCGAGGATCGATCGCGCCGGTGGTGAGCGCGTTCACGCCCGTGAAGGCGGTGCCGTCGTCGTCGCGGCCGCCCACATAGGCCTCGCCCCAGTGCATCGGGATGAAGGCGTCGCCAGAGCGCACGGCGTTGCTCGCGCGCACCGGCAGCAGCATCGCGCCGCGCCGCGAGGTCACGCGCACGAGTTCGCCGTCGCCGATGCCACGCCGTGCCATGTCGCCGGCGTACATCTCGATCGCGGGTTCGGGCGCATGGCCGAACAGGCGGCCGAGCGTGCCGGTGCGGGTCATGCCGTGCCACTGGTCGCGCAGGCGGCCGGTGGTGAGGCGGAATGGGTGGCGGGCGTCGATCGCGTCGGCCACGGGCACATGCGGCAGCGCGGCGAACCTCGCGCGGCCGCTGGCGGTCGGGAACACGCCGTCGACATACAGGCGCGCGACCGGCGCCTCGCCTTCGCGGCAGGGCCAGTGCTGCGGGCCGTCGGCATCGAGCACCGCGTAGCTGAGGCCGGTGATGTCGAGGTCGCGGCCGCGCGTGGTTTCGCGGTGCTCGTTCCAGACCGCCTCGACATCGTCATACCCGAACAGCGTCGGCCTGCCGGGACGCAGCCGCGCTTCAAGCCGCCGCGCCACGTCCACCGCGATGCGCCAGTCGGCGCGCGCCTCGCCGGGCGCAGCGATGGCCGGGCGCACGCGCGAGATGCGGCGTTCGGAATTGGTGACGCTGCCTTCCTTCTCGGCCCAGCTCGACGCCGGCAGCACGATGTCGGCGTAGCGGGCGGTTTCGGTGCCGGTGAAGGCGTCCTGCACGATCACGCATTCGGCCGCGTCGAGCGCCGCGCGCACGAGGTTCTGGTCGGGCAGCGATTGCGCCGGATTCGTGCAGACGATCCACAGCAGCCTGATCTCGCCGGCGCGCACCGCCTCGAACATCTCGACAGCGGTCTTGCCGGGCGCGGCGGGCACGTCGTCCACGCCCCAGAGCCGCGCGACTTCGGCGCGATGCTCGGGGTTGGTGAGGTCGCGGTGCGCGCTCAGCAGGTTGGCCATGCCGCCCACCTCGCGCCCGCCCATCGCATTGGGCTGGCCGGTGAGCGAGAACGGCCCGGCGCCCGGTCGGCCGATCTGCCCCGTGGCCAGATGCAGGTTGACGAGCGCCGCGTTCTTGGCGGTACCGCTGGCCGACTGGTTGAGGCCCTGGCAGTACAGCGACAGCGCCGCCTTCGCACGGCCGAACAGGAAGGCCGCGCGAGTGAGCGTCTCGACATCGATGCCGCAGGTCTGGGCCACGAAGCCCGGCGTGTAGTCGCGCACCAGCCGCTTCAGCTCGGCGAAGCCCTCGGTGTGCGCGGCGATGTACGCCTCGTCGATCAGCCCTTCCCACAGCAGGATGTGCAGCATTCCGTGGAAGAAGGCCACATCGCTGCCGGGCTGGATCTGCACGAACAGGTCGGCGCTCTCGGCGGTGTCGGTGCGGCGCGGATCGACGACGACGATCTTCAGCGCCGGATTGCGCGCCTTCGCGTCCTCGATGCGGCGGAACAGGATCGGGTGCGCGAAGGCCGGATTGGCGCCGACGATGAACAGCAGGTCGGCATGGTCGAGGTCTTCGTAGCAGGCGGGCGGCGCGTCGGCGCCGAGCGTGAGCTTGTAGCCCGCGACCGCGCTCGACATGCACAGCCGCGAGTTGGTATCGACATTGTTGGTGCCGAGCAGGCCCTTCGCGAGCTTGTTGAAGACGTAGTAGTCCTCGGTCAGCAGCTGGCCGCTCAGGTAGAGGCCGACGCTGTCGGGGCCGTGCGTGGCGATGGTGGCGGCGATGCGGTCGGCCACCGCGTCGAGCGCTTCGTCCCAGCCCACCGCCCTGCCCGGCTCGCCGCGCGTCGCGCGCAGCTCGGGCGTCAGCAGCCGGGCCGTGCGTTGCAGGCCGGGCCGGGCCGTGAGGTGCAGCGTCGAGCCCTTGCTGCACAGCCGGCCGAAGTTGGCCGGATGCTTCTCGTCGCCGCGCACGCCCGTCACCGCGCCGTCGCGCGTCTCGATCACCACGCCGCAACCCACCCCGCAATACGGGCAGGTGCTGCGGGTTTCCTGCGTGGCTGACGTGATGGCGATCGGTTTCATGAGCGTTGCTCGCAAGCTTGGGGCCTCGCGGCCCGACGACAAAGATGCAGTGGCGATATGCCTTGGCGACAGCGGAATTAGCAGGCACCCGGCCGGTGGGCGTGGCGGCGATCCGCCAGCGCCGCGTGCCGGCCGACCTCGTCAGCCGCAGTTGCCCGACATCGGGCAGGCCGGCACGGCCGGCGCCGCGCCCTCGCCCGACAGCGCCTCGGCGGCGAGCAGCACGCGGCCACCCTCGACGCGCAGCGGCCAGGTCTTCACCGTGCCCTCGTCGGGCGCGACGGCCGTGCCGCTCGCCAGCTCGATCTGCCAGTTGTGCAGCGGGCAGGCCACGCGCTCGCCGAAGACGATGCCCTGCGACAGCGGCCCGCCCTTGTGCGGGCAGCGGTCTTCGAGCGCATACACCGTCTCGCCCTGGGTGCGGAAGATCGCCACGTCGGCGAGACCGGGCCGGGCGCGCTTGATGACGCGCGCGCCGAGTTCGGGCAGATCGGCCACCGCGCCCACATCGAGCCATTCCATCGCCATCTCCTGATCCTTCGTGGGGTTACGCATTTGCCTTCACCTCGGCTTGCAGGGGCTGGAACTGGCGGAGGTCGACCTGCGCCTTCTCGGGTTCGTGCCAGGGGTCGGGCAGGCCGTCGAGCGAGAACAGCAGGCGCTCATGCAAGCGCTTGCGGCCCTCGACGTCGTCGAGCACCTTGGCCTTGATGTAGTCCATGCCGACGCGGCCGACGTAATGCACCGTGCGTTCCAGATACCAGCCTTCCTCGCGGTAGAGCTGGAGGAAGGCGCCGGAAATCTCCTTCACCTCCTCGGCCGTGGCCACCTTGCACAGGAAGTGCGCGACCTCGGTCTTGATGCCGCCGTTGCCGGCCACATGGATTTCCCAGCCCGAGTCCACGCCGATGATGCCGACGTCCTTGATGCCCGATTCGGCGCAATTGCGCGGGCAACCCGACACCGCGAGCTTGACCTTGTGCGGCGCGTACATGCGCCACAGCATCTTTTCGAGATCGATGCCGAGGCCGGTGCTGTCCTGGGTGCCGAAGCGGCACCACTCGCTGCCGACGCAGGTCTTCACCGTGCGCAGCGTCTTGCCGTAGGCATGGCCCGAGGGCATGCCGATTTCCTTCCACACGGCCTGGAGGTCTTCCTTCTTCACACCGAGCAGGTCGATGCGCTGGCCGCCCGTGACCTTGACAGCCGGGATCTTGAACTTGTCCACCGCGTCGGCGATGCGGCGCAGCTCGTCGGCGCTGGTCACGCCGCCCCACATGCGCGGCACCACCGAATAGGTGCCGTCCTTCTGGATGTTGGCGTGGGCGCGCTCGTTGATGAAGCGCGATTGCGGATCGTCCACCGCTTCCTTGGGCCAGGTGCTGATGAGGTAGTAGTTCATCGCCGGGCGGCAGCTCGGGCAGCCGGTGGGCGTGCGCCAGCCGAGGGCCGAGCGGGTCTGGGCCATCGAGGTGAGGTGCTGGTCGCGGATGGCGTCGCGCACGGCCTGGTGCGACAGGTCGGTGCAGCCGCACATCGCCTTCACGGCCGGGGCGGCGGTGTAGTCGGCACCGGCGGTCGCCATGAGGATCTGCTCGACCAGGCCCGTGCACGAGCCGCAGGAGCCGCTGGCCTTGGTGCACTTGCGCACCTCGTCGAGCGTGAACAGGCCCTGCTCGCGGATCGCCTTGACGATCGTGCCCTTGGTCACGCCGTTGCAGCCGCACACCTCGGCCTCGTCGGGCATCGCGGCCGCGCGGTTGCCGCCGGCATGGCCGCTGTCGCCGAGATGGTTCTCGCCGAACATCAGGTGCTCGCGGATGTCGTGCACGCTGCGGCCTTCGCGCAGCAGCGTGAAGTACCAGGCGCCGTCGGCGGTGTCGCCGTACAGGCAGGCGCCGACCAGCTTGTCGCCCTTGAGCACGAGCTTCTTGTACACGCCGCCGTAGGGGTCGCTCAGCGTGATTTCCTCGCAGCCTTCGCTGCCCATGAAGTCGCCGGCGGAAAAGAGGTCGATGCCGGTCACCTTCAGCTTGGTGCTGGTGACGGTGCCGTGATAGGCGGCGTCGCTCGGGCCGGCCAGATGCTGGGCGCAGACCTTGGCCTGCTCGAACAGCGGCGCCACGAGGCCGTAGGCGATGCCGCGATGCGAGGCGCATTCGCCCACCGACCAGACGTGCGGATCGCTCGTGCGCAGATGGTCATCGACGAGGATGCCGCGGTTGCACTCGATGCCGGCGCTCTCGGCCAGCGCGTAGTTCGGGCGGATGCCGACGGCCATCACCACGAGGTCGGCCGGCAGCTGCTCGCCGTCCTTGAAGCGAATCGCCGCGACGCGGCCCGATTCGCCGCGCACCAGTTCGCTCGTCTGCCTGCCCATCGCGAAGCCGATGCCGCGCGCTTCCAGCGCCTTCTGCAACAGCTTGCCCGCCGCGCGGTCGAGCTGGCGTTCCATGAGCCAGTCGGCCACATGCACGACGGTCACGTCCATGCCGCGCAGCTTGAGGCCGTTGGCGGCTTCGAGGCCGAGCAGGCCACCGCCGATGACGACCGCGTGCCTGTGGACCTTCGCCGCCTCGATCATCGCGTCGGTATCGGCGATGTCGCGGTAGGCGATCACGCCCGGCAGGTCGGCGCCCGGCACCGGCAGCATGAAGGGGTTGGAGCCGGTCGCGATCAGCAGCTCGTCGTAGTCGGCGCGCAGGCCGTCGGCCGTCTCGACGAATTTCGCCGCGCGGTCGATCTTCACCACCCGCTTGCCGACGTGCAGCGTGATGCCGTTGTCGGCATACCAGTCGAAGGGGTTGAGGATGATCTCGTCGATCGTCTGCTCGCCCGCCAGCACCGGCGACAGCAGGATGCGGTTGTAGTTGGGATGCGGCTCGGCGCCGAACACCGTGATGTCGTACTTGCCCGGAGCGAGCTTGAGCAGTTCCTCGATCGTGCGGATGCCGGCCATGCCGTTGCCGATGCAGACGAGCCTGGGTTTGTTCATGTGAGCCTCGCTGCGCGTTTCGTGCGCGTGAGAAGGGCCTGCCGATGCGCTCGCGCGCATCGGAACGATGGGTTCTGTTGGGGTCTGCCCGGCTGCGTCCGGGCACGTGTGACGCGGAGGGCGCGGGCGCTTGCCGCCGCGCGCCGCCCGCGCTCAGGCCGTCTCGACCTCGGGCTTGGCGTGCCGGTGGTAGAGGAACTCGAGCACCGCCGTGCGGTAGTCCATGTAGCGCGCGTCATGCGCAAGGGCGACGCGGTCGCGCGGGCGGTCGAGCTGCACATGCAGCACTTCGCCGATGGTCGCGGCCGGGCCGTTGGTCATCATCACGATGCGGTCGCTGAGCAGCACCGCCTCATCGACGTCGTGCGTGACCATCACCACCGTCGAACCGGTCTTGGCGATGATCTTCAGCAGCTCGTCCTGGAGGTGGGCGCGGGTCAGCGCGTCGAGGGCGCCGAAGGGCTCGTCCATGAGCAGCACCTTCGGTTCCATCGCCAGCGCCCGGGCGATGCCGATGCGCTGCTTCATGCCGCCCGATATCTCGCCGGGGCGCTTCTCGGCGGCATGGCCCATCTTCACGAGTTCCAGCGCGGCGCGGGTGCGCTCCTTGAGCTGGGCCTTGTTCTCGCGGTCGCCGAACACGCGCTCGACCGCCAGATGCACGTTGTCGAAGCAGGTCAGCCAGGGCAGCAGCGAATGGTTCTGGAACACCATCGCGCGGTCCGGGCCGGGGCCCTTGATTTCCTTGCCCGCCGCGATCGCGACGCCGCTGCTCGGCGTGTTGAGGCCGCTGATGATGTTGAGCAGCGTGCTCTTGCCGCAGCCGGAGTGGCCGATGAGCGCGATGAACTCGCCCTTCGCCACGTTCAGGTTGATGTCGCGCAGCGCGACGAACGGACCCTTCTTGGTGCTGAAGGTGACGCCGACGTTCTCGATGTGGATGAACTTTTCCATGTCGATGCTCCCTGGGTGACGGCGCTCAGGCCTTGACGTCTTCGTAGGTGAAGGACTGGGCCAGCTTGACCAGCGCGACTTCGAGGATCAGGCCCACGATGCCGATCACGAAGATGGCGACGATGATGTTGGCGACGTTGAGGTTGTTCCACTCGTCCCACACCCAGAAGCCCACGCCCACGCCGCCGGTCAGCATCTCGGCCGCGACGATCACGAGCCAGGCGGTGCCGACCGCCAGCCGCACGCCGGTCAGGATGTAGGGCAGCACCGAGGGCAGCAGGATCTTGGTGATGACCTTCCACTCGTTGAGGTTCAGCACCTTGGCGACATTGAGGTAGTCCTGCGGCACGCGCTGCACGCCCACGGCCGTGTTGATGATCATCGGCCAGATCGAGCAGATGAAGATCGTCCAGATCGCGGCCGGATTCGCGCCCTTGAACACCAGCAGGCCGATCGGCAGCCACGCGAGCGGTGACACGGGACGAAGCAGCGTGATGACCGGATTGAACATCGCCCCGACGAACTTCGAGCGGCCGATCAGGAAGCCGAACGGAATGCCGACCACCGCCGCCAGACCGAAGCCCATGCCCACGCGCAGCAGCGAGTTTCCGATCTTGAAGCCGATGCCCACGTCGTTCGGGCCGGCCTTGTAGAACGGATCGGCAAACACCTTGAGCGCCGCGTCGAACACCACCGCCGGCGACGGAATGTCGGGGCTGAACTTGTGCACCACGATCCACACCGCGAGCAGCGCGGCGAAGCCGAGCATCGGCGCGAGGATGCGCAGCACCACGGCGCGCACCGCTTCGAGCGAGCGGCCGGGCGCGATGGGCGCTGGCTGCTGGGGCGCCTGACCGGTCGGCTGCGGCGCGGGTTTCGGGACTTGCTTGAGGACGGCGGCCATGGCGGGCTCCTTTGCGTCGTCGTGAGGAAGAAGAGGTATTCGCGGCGCGGGTTCAGCCCGCCGCTTTCACCTTGAAGCCGTCGGCGTACCTGGCCGGGTCCTTGCCGTCCCAGACCGTGCCGTCGATGAACTTGCTCGAGCGCATCGGATCCTTGGGCACGTTGATGTTCATGGCCGACGCGACCTGCTTGTACAGCTCGACCTGGTTCACCGACTTGGCCACCGCGAGGTAGTCGGGATGGCTCTTGAGCAGGCCCCAGCGCTTGTGCTGCGTCAGGAACCACATGCCGTCCGACAGGAAGGGGAAGTTCACGTAGCCGTCGTTGAAGAACTTCATGTGGTTGGGGTCGTCCCAGGTCTTGCCGAGGCCGTTCTGGTAGCGGCCCAGGATGCGCTGGTTGATCGCGTCGACCGAGGTGTTGACATAGCTCGGCGCGGCGATGGTCTCGGCCATCTTCATGCGGTTGCTGAGCGACGCGTCGATCCAGCGGCTGGCTTCGAGCACGGCCATCATCACGGCGCGCACCGTGTTGGGGTTCTGCTTGACGAAGTCGGCGGTGCAGCCGAGCACCTTCTCGGGATGGTCCTTCCAGATGTCCTGGGTCGTGTTCGCCGTGATGCCGATGCCGTCCATGATGGCGCGGTGGTTCCAGGGCTCGCCCACGCAGAAGCCGTCCATGTTGCCGATGCGCATGTTCGCGACCATCTGCGGCGGCGGCACGGTGATGGTCTTGGCGTCGGCCAGCGGGCTGATGCCGTAGGTGCCGAGCCAGTAGTACAGCCACATCGCGTGGGTGCCGGTCGGGAAGGTCTGTGCGAAGGTGTATTCGCGCTTGTCGGTGTCCATGAGCTTCTTGAGGCTCGGGCCGTCCACGGCGCCCTTGTCGGCCAGCTTCTTCGACAGCGTGATCGCCTGGCCGTTGTGGTTCAGGCCCATGAGCACGGCCATGTCCTTCTTCGGACCCGACACGCCGAGCTGCACGCCGTAGATCAGGCCGTACAGCACGTGGGCGAAGTCGATGTCGCCGTTGACGAGCTTGTCGCGCACCGAGGCCCACGACGCCTCCTTGCTCGGGGTGATCGTGACGCCGTACTTCTTGTCGAAGCCGAGCACCGAGGCCATCACCACCGACGCGCAATCGGTCAGCGGGATGAAGCCGATCTTGACTTCCTTCTTCTCGGGAGCGTCGGAGCCGGCGGCCCAGGCGCCCGCCTTCACGCGCGGGTCGATCAGGCCGAGCAGGCCCGTGGCCGCGCCGGCGGTCATGAGGCCGCGGCGGCGGGTGTCGATCGTTTCGGTGGAGGCCGTGCTGGCGGGCGTCGTCTGCGACATCGAGTGCTCCATGGAGGCAGGAAGTTGTGCGTGCGTTCGGAACCGGCCAAAAAGAAAGGGCGTCCAGTCAGTCCAAGCCGATAGCTCGAACAGACGGGACGCCCTTATCCCGAAACGCAGGCGCCGCCATTGGCTCCCGCGTTTCATATCCGGTTGTGTTTACTGCGTGCTGCTGCGCCGCCTTTGGCGCACGGACAAGCGGTTAGCAATCACCGAGCCAGCCCTTGAAGAGTCTGCATAAGCCATTGAATACAGTGGATTTTTCAGACATGAAGATAGTCGGCGCACAGCGCGCCGGCGCGCGGTGACGGCACCGCGAGCGTGCGCCGCACCACAAACCGCACCCTTGCCACGCTTCACGCTTGTGCATGACCCGCGCGACGATGAAGCAGACCGGTGGCCCTCCCAACCCGGTCCTCGCGGGGGCGGGCTCAGCCGAGCAGCTCGGCCGCCTCGACCAGACGGCGCGCCACTTCGCCGAGCTTGAGGTTCTTCTCCATCGCCATGCGACGCAGGCGGCGATGCGCCTCGTCCTCGCTCATGCCGCGCTTGATGAGCAGGGCCTTGGCCTTGTCGATGTGCCTGCGGTCTTCGAGCTGGCTTTTCGTGTCGGCCAGCTCGGCGAGGAGCTGCTGGTCGAGCCGGAAGCGCGCCACCGCGACTTCGAGCACCGGCTTGAGCTTGGCCGGGTTCATGCCCTCGGCCACATAGGCCGACACGCCCTGACGCAGCAGGTCGGCCACGTGAGCGGTGCTCTCGCTGGCGCTGAACATCGCGATCGGGCGCGGGCGGTTGCGCGTGGCGACCGCCACGTGCTCGAGCACGTCGCGCGCGTCGGACTCGCTGCGGATGATGACCACCTCGGGCGCGAAGCTCTCGATGATGTCGGGCAGCTTCAGGTCGTAGCCCGAGACGGCGCGCACCTCGAAGCCGAGCGCGCCGAGCTGCTCGAACAGTTGCGGATCGGCTCCGTCATAGGCGTCGCTCGAATCGTTGATGACGATGATGCGCTGGCGGTCGGGCATGAAGAGGCGGGAGGACGGCTGGCTCGGAGTCGGATTCCTGTCCGGCCCCGACGATGGAAATCGGCTCGGCAACGATCGGAAAAGGACGGATGGGCGTGAAAGCTATCATCGCCGCGCATCTTCCGAACTGCTTTTGAATTGGCCCCAATGTTAGTGCTCGGCATCGAATCCTCCTGCGACGAGACCGGCGTCGCGCTGTACGACGACGATCGCGGCCTGCTCGCCCATGCGCTGCACAGCCAGATCGCGATGCACCGCGAGTACGGCGGTGTCGTGCCCGAGCTGGCCTCGCGCGACCATATCCGGCGCCTCATCCCGCTGCTGCGCGAGACGCTGGAGAAAGCCGGCGTGGCGCTGCCCGAGGTGGACGCCGTCGCGGTCACGGCCGGGCCGGGGCTGGCGGGCGCGCTGCTCGTGGGCGCGAGCTTCGGACATGCGCTGGCGGTGGCGCTCGGCAAGCCGATCATCGAGGTGCATCACCTCGAAGGCCATCTGCTGTCGCCGCTGCTCGAGGCCGATTCGCCCCACTTCCCCTTCGTGGCCCTGCTCGTGTCGGGCGGCCACACCCAGCTCATGCGCGTGGACGGCATCGGCCAGTACGCGCTGCTCGGCGAGACAGTGGACGACGCGGCCGGCGAAGCCTTCGACAAGACCGCCAAGCTGCTCGGCCTGCCCTATCCCGGCGGCCCCGAGATCTCGCGCCTGGCCGAGCAGGGCGACGCGGGCGCCTTCAGCTTCCCGCGCCCGCTCAAGCATTCGGGCGATCTCAACTTCAGCTTCGCCGGCCTCAAGACCAGCGTGCTCACGACGGTGAAGAAGCTCGGCGAGCCGACCGAGAAGCAGCGCGCCGACATCGCGGCGGCGACAGTGGACGCGATCACCGACGTGCTCACGCACAAGGCGGTCGCCGCCATCAAACAGACGAAGATGAAGACGCTCGTGGTGTCGGGCGGCGTCGGCGCCAACCGCCAGCTGCGCGCGCGGCTCGACGACGCGGCACGGCGGCACCGCTTCCGCGTGCACTACCCGCGCCTCGACCTGTGCACCGACAACGGCGCGATGATCGCCTTCGCGGCCTCGCGCCGCTGGGCCGCCGATCGCTCGCTCGCGAAGCCGGCCGGCGTGATCGAGGTGCATCCGCGCTGGGCGCTGGCCTGAGCCGGTTCCGCGCCGAATCGTCGCGGTTGCGGCTCCGGACGGCATCGGCCGCAGGTCACGCCGATGCGCCCGGCCTGACCGGCCGGCGCAGTATCAGCGCAGCCCGTTGATGTACTTGCGCAGGATGCGGCTGCGCACATCCTCGTCGGTCGGGGCCGGCGCGGCGTCCGGACCGGAAACGCGATCGCCAGCGCCAACGCCCGGCGGCGGCGTATCGGCATCGGGCAGCACCAGCGGATCGGGATCGACCGCCGCCGACGGTGCCGGGGGCGGCAGGGTGGCGCCGATCTGCCCCACGCGCGTCGTCACGCGCGGCCCGACGCGGTAGGACTCCGGCAGACCGTCGCTGAGCTGGCGCGCGGCCTCGCGCAGCTTCTCGTCCTGGCTGCCGAGCGCCTCGGTCAGCACGGCGCGGGCATAACCGCCGTCCTGCAGGAAGCGGTTCACGTCGAGCTTGAGCCCCAGTTCGCGCCGCAGCGGAACCATCATCCGGGTCAGTGACGCGAGCAGTTCGCCATCGGGCAGCAGGCCGCCCGGTCCGATCAAGTAGGTGGTCATGGCATTCACGCGGATTCGGGGGACAGCATCTCGCCGTGCTGAGACATGTCGAGGCCGACCGACTCGGCCTCCTCATCCACCCGCAGGCGCATCACGAACGACATCAGCTTGAGCAGCAGCAGTGTCGCGAGCACCGCGTAGCAGGACACCGACAACGCACCGATCGTGTTGACGAAGAGATTGCCCGGCACCGGCGCGACGGCGGTGGTCGCCACCACCGGCGTGAGCAGGGTGCCGACGAAGCCACCCACGCCATGCAGCGCGAACACGTCGAGCGAATCATCGATGCCGCTGACCGACTTGAAGTGCACCACGCTGAAGAAGCAGATCGTCCCGGCCGCCACGCCCAGCGCGACCGCGCCGACCGCATCCACGTAGCCAGAGGCCGGCGTGACCGCGATCAGCCCGGCGATCGCGCCCGACAGCGTGCCCAGCACGCTGCACTGGCGGCGCCGCAGGTATTCGCAGCCGGCCCAGAACAGCGCGCCCGCGCAGGCCGCCGCCTGGGTGGCGAGCAGCGCATCCGCCGAGCGGGCGTTCGCGCCGAGCGCCGAGCCGGCGTTGAAGCCGAACCAGCCGGCCCACAGCAGACCACCGCCGATGACGGTGACGAGCAGGTTGTGCGGCAGCATCGCCTCGCGGCCGAAGCCTCGGCGCGGGCCGATGCTCCAGGCCGCCGCCATTCCGCTCATGCCGGACGCGATGTGCACCACCGTGCCGCCGGCGAAGTCCATGTGCCCCATCGACGCCAGCCAGCCGTTGGGATGCCAGATCCAGTGCGCGACCGGCGCATACACCACCAGCGTCCACAGCGGCGCGAATACCGCCGTCGCCGCGAGCCGCATGCGCTCGACCGTCGCGCCCAGCACCAGCGCCACGGTGATGACCGCGAAGGCCAGTTCGAACATGAAGAATGCCGCCTCGGGAATCGTCGGCGCCACCGGATGCGCGCCCGCGCCCTGCCCGACCACGCCGGCTGCGAACAGCCGGCTCGCATCGCCGACCCAGGGCGTGCCGGCCCCGAAGGCGAACGAATAGCCCGCGACGATCCAGGCCATCGTGGTGGCCGCCGCCGCGATGATCGTGTGCCCGGCGATCGACAGACCGTTCTTGCCGCGCATCATCCCGCTGTAGAAGAGCAGGATGCCGGGCATCGTCATGAGCAGGACCAGCACGGTGCACATGAGCACCCAGGCGGTATCGGCACCGTCGATGACGGCCGCCGCACCAGGCTGGGCAACAGGTGCCGATGCGGCAATCGGCGTCACCGGCTCCGCGCCAGGCGCCACTGCCGGCGTGGCCACGGGCACCGCCTCCGGCGCCGCGCGGCCAGCGTCGTCGACATGCGACGGCGGCTCGACGGACGGTGGTTCGGGTGGCCCTGCCTGCGCCATCGCCGAAGCCGAACCCGCCGCCAGCAGCAGTGCCACCAGCCCCTTGCGCAATGTTGTCCTCATTCGCCATTCCCCCGATGCGAACGCTTGCCGACCGACGGCCGAAATGACCGCCCCAGCGGCAAGGTTTTTCAGGGACGCGAATTTCTCACATCACACGCGCGCGCGAGGTCATGGGCGGATCCGGGGCGAGTCTGTCCACGTAACAGCCCGGTGCTTCGAGGCGCGGCTCAGACGGCCTTCTTCGCGCCGAGCTTGCTTTCGGTGCCCGCACGCAGCCGCGCGACGTTGGCGCGATGACGCCAGACCAGCAGCAGCGCCATCGCCAGCACCGCGAGCGTGATCGCGTCGATGCCGCGCATCGCGGCGCTCGCCACCGTGGCCACGAAGGCCGCCGTGATCGACGACAGCGAAACGTAGCGGCTGAGCTTCACCACCACGACGAAGGCGCCGAGCGCCGCGAGCGCGAGCTGCCAGCTCAGGCCGAGCAGCACGCCGAGCGCCGTCGCCACGCCCTTGCCGCCCTGGAAGCGGTGCCACACCGGATACAGATGGCCGAGGAAGGCCGCCAGCGCGACCGCGCCGATCACGTCGGCGCCGAAGCCGTACTCATCGGCGACGAGCCTCGCCAGCCACACCGGAAACCAGCCCTTGAGCGCATCGAACAGCAGCGTGAGCAGCGCGGCGGCCTTGTTGCCCGAGCGCAGCACGTTGGTGGCGCCCGGATTGCCCGAGCCGTAGCTGCGCGGATCGGCGAGCCGGAACAGCTTCGAGAAGACGATGGCGAAGGAGATCGACCCGATCAGATAGGCGGCCACGACGGCGATCACGGCTTGCTGGCTCATGTGCATCCCTGGAAAGAAACGGCGCGCATGTTAACGGGCGCCGCCGGACGGGCCAGGGCGTGCGACACCATCGCGGCCCGGGCCGGCGACGGCGCGGCGTTCCGGCCCTGCCGCCTCGGCCGCTGGCACGCGCTCAGCCGTTGGCGTGCGAGATGATCGACGCGAACGCCCCGCCACCCGCGTCGCCGAACAGCTCGCGCAGCTCGGGCGACTGCTGCATCTGCCGCACCGCGAGGCCGACCGCCAGCACGTCGATCGCGAGCAGATGGAGGATGCGGCCGACCATCGAGATGTAGCGCTTGTTGTCCTCTACGTGATCGACGGCGATCGTCTCGGTCGCGCGGCGCGCGAGCGGCGAATGGCTCGGCGTGATGGCGATGACGCTCGCGCCCGCGGCAAGCGCCAGATCGACCGAATGCAGGATGTCCGGATGCTTGCCCGAGCTGGACACGGCCACCACCACGTCGCCGGCGCCGAGCAGGCTCGCGGCCAGTTCCTGGAGGCTGGCGTCGGAATAGGCGACGGTCGGGATGCGGAAGCGGAAGAACTTGTGCTGGCCGTCGAGCGCCACCACGCCGGAATTGCCCATGCCGTAGAACTCGATGCGCCGCGCGCCCTGCAGCAGGTTGATCGCGCGCTCGACCGCCTGGGTGTCGAGCAGGTCGCGAAAGCGCACGATGGCCGAGATCGTGTTGTCGAGCACCTTGGCGCTCAGGTCGGGCGCGGCGTCGCCGAGCTTCACCGAGCTGTGGCGCACGGGCACGGTACCGGTCAGACCCGAGGCGAGCTTGAGCTTGAAATCGGCCAGCCCCTGGAAGCCGAGCGAGCGGCAGAAGCGGATGACGGTCGGCTGGCTCACGTCGGCCTGGCGCGCGATCTCGGCGATCGGCTCGCCGATGAAGACGCGCGGATGGTCGAGCAGCCAGTCGGCCACGCGCTGCTCGGCCGGGCTCAGTCGCTCGCGCGCGGTGCGGATGCCGTCGAGCAGCGGCGTCTCGTCGGCGAGGCTGTCGAGATGCGCGGCGAGGATGGCGCCGACGCCGAGGAAGGCCGGATTGGGCGCGGTGATGAGGTAGGTCGGGATGTCGCGCAGATAGCCCTCGAAGCGGCCCTTGTGCTCGAAGCGCGCGCGGAAGCCCGAGCGGTCGAACAGCTCGCCGAGGCGCGGCACCACGCCGCCACCGATGTAGATGCCACCCACGGCGCCGAGCGTGACCGCGACGTCCGACGCGACCGTGCCGAGCATGCGGCAGAAGCATTCGACGGTGTCGAGGCAGAGCGCGTCGGCGGGATCGACGGCGGGCGAGCCCGGCGTGCTGCCTGAGGCCAGAGCGGTGTCGCTAGCCGCCGCGCCGGAATTGCCAGCGCTTGCAAGCCGCGCCGCATCGGCTGCCGCCATCGCCCGCTCGACGATCTCCGGCGCCCTGAGCGCGGGCGCCTCGACGCCCGCCTGCTCGGCCAACGCGCGCAGCGTCAGCTCCATGCCGGGGCCGGACACCAGCCGTTCGTAGGACACATGGTCCAGCTCGCCCCAGGCGAATTGCAGCAGCGCGATCTCGCGCGCGTCCATCGGCGAAAAGCTCACATGGCCGCCTTCGGAGCCGAGCGTGATCCAGCGGTCGTCGGCCGGGATCAGGCCCGACACGCCCAGGCCCGTGCCCGGCCCGATCAGCCCGATCACGCTGTTCTCGCGCGGCGCGCCGCCGCCGATCTGGCGCACGTCGTCGGGCCCGAGCAGCGGCAGCGCCATCGCCAGCGCGGTGAAGTCGTTGACGACGAGCAGCGTCGCGAGGTCGAGCGCGCGGCGCGTTTCCTCGATCGAGAAATGCCAGTCGCGGTTGGTCATCTTCACGAAATCGCCGTCGATCGGATTGGCGATCGCGACGGCGGCGTGACGCGGGCGCGGCGCGGTCTGCATGGCGAGATAGGCGCGCATCGCCTCGACGATCGAAGGATGGTCGTCGCAGGCGAGTACCGCCACGGACTCGACACCGCCGCCCGGCCATTGCAGCGCGAAGCGCGCGTTGGTGGCGCCGATGTCGGCCAGCAGGCGGGGCGGTTCGCCCGCGGGCGCGCGGCGCGGCGCGGCGCGGTCGGCCGACAGTTCGGTGTCCTTCTCGTTGGCGGTGACCGGCCGGTCGGCCGCGCGGCGCGGCGATGCGTCGTTCTTTTTCATGTTTGGACGTGAGCGCCTGGAAACGGCGCGTGCGGACGATCCGCCGATGCTAACTTGGCCGCCCGCCTCACCTGCCTTGCGCCGTCCGCCCATGTCGATTCCCCTTCGTTGCGCCCTGCTCGGCTATGGCTATGCCGGCAAGACCTTCCATGCGCCGCTGATCGCCGCCGAGCCCGGCCTGCAACTCGCCGCCGTGCTGTCGAGCGACGCGGCGCGCGTGCATGCCGACTTTGCCGGCATGCCGGTCACGCGAGATGCCGACGCGCTGTTCGCCGATCCGGCGCTCGACCTCGTCGTGATCGACACGCCCAACGACCTGCATGCGCCGCTCGCCCGTGCCGCGCTGCTCGCGGGCAAGCATGTGGTGGTGGACAAGCCCTTCACGCTCACGCTGGCCGAGGCGCGCGAACTCGCCGCGCTGGCCGCCGCGCACGGCCTCGTGCTGTCGGTGTTCCAGAACCGGCGTTTCGATGGCGACTTTCTCGCGCTGCGCGAGCTGCTCGCGGCCGGCACGCTCGGGCAGCTGGTGCAGCTCGATTCGCATTTCGACCGCTTCCGTCCCGAGGTGCGCGACCGCTGGCGCGAGCGCGACATCCCGGGCGGCGGCCTGTGGTACGACCTCGCGCCCCATCTGCTCGACCAGACGCTCTGCCTGTTCGGCCTGCCCGCGAGCATCACCGCGCGCATCGCCACGCTGCGCCCGGGCGGCGCGGCCTGCGACTGGTGGCAGGCCCGGCTCGACTATGGCGCGCATCAGGTCTGCCTCCAGGCGTCGATGATCGCCGCCGGACCGATGCAAAGGTTTGCAGCCTTCGGCACGGCCGGGGCGTGGTTCAAGTCCGGCCTCGACATGCAGGAAGACCGGCTGCGTGCCGGCGGCGGCCCGCGCGACGCCGGCTTCGGCCTCGACACGATCGCGCCACGCCTGCATCTCGGCGATGACGCCGTCGGCACGGCGCAGCCCGAGCCGGTCGGCGACTACGCGCGCTACTACGCGGGCATCGCGCAGGCCGTCGCTGCGATGAAGGCCGGCGATGCCGCGCGCGCCGCCGCACTCAATCCGGTGCGCCCGGCCGAGGCCGTCGCGCTGATGGCGCTGCTCGAAGCCGGGCTGCAATCGAGCGCCGAGGGCCGCGTCATCGTGCCCGCGCTCACCGACGCGGAACGCGCCGCCCTCGGCTGACTCACGCGATCCGCTGCTCCGTCGCCGGATCGAAGAACACCGCCTTCGACAGGTCGAAGTTCAGCGCCATCGTCTCGCCGGGCTGGCGCGCATGGGCAGGATGCACGCGGCAGGTCACGCCCTTGCCGTTGATCGGCACCAGCACCAGCGTGTCGGGGCCGGTCGGCTCGATCAGGCTCACGGGCAGCTCGGCCGTGCGCACATGCTCGGGCAGCGGCACGCCGTCCTGGAAGTGCGTGATCTGCTCGGGCCGGATGCCGAACACCACCTCCCTGCCCTCCCAGGCCTTGAGCCGACTGTCCGCCGAGACCGCCGGGAACACGTAGCTGCTCTTGCCGCCATCGAGCCGCACGCCGTAACCGCCGCCGAGCGACTCGACCTTCGCCGGAATGAAGTTCATCGACGGTGACCCCATGAAGCTCGCGACGAACAGGTTGGCCGGGTTGTCGTAGATCTGCTGCGGCGTGCCGAACTGCTGAAGCTCGCCGGCCTTCATCACCGCGATCTTGTCGCCGAGCGTCATCGCCTCGATCTGGTCGTGGGTCACGTACACGATGGTCGTGCCCATGCGCTGGTGCAGCAGCTTGATCTCGGTGCGCATCTCGACGCGCAGCTTGGCGTCGAGGTTGGACAGCGGCTCGTCGAACAGGAACAGCGCCGGATCGCGCGCGATCGCCCGGCCCATCGCCACGCGCTGGCGCTGGCCGCCCGACAGCTGCGAAGGCTTGCGGTCGAGCAGATGCTCCATCTGGAGCGTCTTCGCCACGCGGTTGACGATCTCGTCCTGCGTCGCCTTCGGCACCTTGCGGATCTCCAAGCCGAAGGAGATGTTCTCGCGCACGCTCATGTTCGGGTAGAGCGCATAGCTCTGGAACACCATGGCGATGTCGCGGTCCTTCGGGCTCAGGTCGTTGACGACGCGATCGCCGATGCGGATCTCGCCCGAGGTCACGCTGTCGAGCCCCGCAATCATCGACAGCAGCGTCGACTTGCCGCAGCCCGACGGGCCCACGAGGATGAGGAACTCGCCCTTCTCGATCTCGATGTCGATGCCCTTGAGGATCTCGACGTTGTTGTAGCTCTTGCGGACATTGCGGATGGAAAGCGCGCCCATAAGCTGTCTCCCGATTGAATCTTTATGAGAACGGGCCTCAGCCCTTGACCGCGCCGGCCGTCAGCCCGCGCACGAAGTACTTGCCCGCCACCACGTACACGAACAGCGTCGGCAGCGCGGCGATGATCGCGGCGGCCATGTCCACGTCGTATTCCTTCACGCCGGTGCTCGTGTTGACGAGGTTGTTGAGCGCGACGGTGATCGGCTGGCGCTCACCCGACGAGAACACCACGCCAAACAGGAAGTCGTTCCACACCTGGGTGAACTGCCAGATCACGCTCACCACGAAGATGGGCACCGACAGCGGCAGGGTGATGCGGCGGAAGATCAGGAAGAAACCCGCGCCGTCGATCTTCGCGGCCTTGACCAGCTCGTCCGGAATCGTCACGTAGTAGTTGCGGAAGAACAGCGTCGTGAACGCGAGGCCGTACACCACATGCACGAAGATGAGCCCGCCGGTCGTGCTCGCGATGCCGAGCGCGCCGAGGGTGCGCGCCATCGGCAGCAGCACGACCTGGAAGGGAATGAAGCAGCCGATCATGAGCAGGCCAAACAGCGTGTCGCTGCCCCGGAAGCGCCACATCGTCAGCACGTAGCCGTTGAACGCGCCCATGAGCGTCGAAATGAGCACCGACGGCACGACGAAGCTGACCGAGTTCCAGAAATAGCCGCGCATGCCGTCGCAGGTAGAACCGGTGCAGGCCGACGACCAGGCCTTGCTCCAGGCGTGCAGATCGAGCTGGGCGGGCAGCGACAGCAGGTTGCCGGCACGGATCTCGTCGGCCGTCTTGAAGGACGTCGAGAGCATCACGTAGAGCGGCATCAGGTAGTAGAGGCAGACGGCCGCAAGCAGGCTGTACACCACGTAGCGGCCCCAGCCGGGCGCGCCCGGCGGGCGGGTTGCAGCGATATCAGCCACGGCGAGCGCTCCTGAGTTCGGAAACCATGAAGGGCACGATCACCGCCACCACGATCATGAGCATGACCATCGCGCTCGACGCGCCGAGGCCGATCTGGTTGCGCGTGAACGCATAGGTGTACATGAAGGTCGCGGGCAGGTCGCTGCTGAAGCCGGGGCCGCCGTTGGTGAGCGCCATCACGAGGTCGAAGCTCTTGATCGCGATGTGCGCCAGGATCATGAAGCTGGAGAAGAACACCGGCCGCAGGCTCGGGATGATGATGCGGCGGTAGATCGTGGGCAGCGAGGCGCCGTCCACCTGGGCCGCCTTGATGATCGAGTCGTCGATGCCGCGCAGGCCCGCGAGGAACAGCGCCATCACGAAGCCCGACGACTGCCAGACGCCCGCGATGACGACGGTGTAGATCGAGAAGTCGGGGTCGATAATCCAGTCGAACTTCACGCCGGCAAACCCCCAATCGTGCAGCACCTTTTCAACGCCGAACTCGGGGTTGAGGATCCATTTCCATGCCGTGCCGGTAACGATGAAGGACAGCGCCATCGGGTACAGGTAGATCGAGCGGATGAAGCCCTCGGCCCGCACCTTCTGGTCAAGCAGCACCGCGAGCAGCAGGCCGACGGCCATGCAGATCACGATGAACAGCCCGCCGAAGATGGCGAGGTTCTTGAGTGCGAGCCACCAGCGCTCGTTGGCGAACAGCGCCTCGTACTGCGCGAGGCCGGCCCATTCATAGCGCGGCATGAGCCGCGACGGCGTGAACGACAGGACGGCGGTCCAGGCGATGTAGCCGTAGATGAAAAGCAGCGCGCACACGAAGGTGGGCGCGAGGACGATCTTCGGCATCCAGGCCGAGGCAAGGTCGCAGATGCGGCAATGCCTGGGCGGTGCGGTCGATGCGTTGGCGACTGGCGTCATGGTGAGGTCCATGCGACGCACTCCGGAAGAAGCCGCGCGGAGCGCGCGCGGGGTTGATCGGACACCGGCGGTGGGACTCGGCGGCCCCGGCCGGCAAACGCTTGCAATGGCTGCGGCGAGTGCCTTGATTGTAGTTTGACTACTTCAACAGCAACACCGCCACTCGCGCGCGAAACTACCAATTTCCCCAAGGGAAAACCCTTGAAATGCCGGCGTTCAAGGGAAAATCCGACGTAGAACGGGGTGAAGACACTGTCCGGCAGCCTCACGATCGTCAGTCCATCACGCCATTCGCTACATCACTGCAGCAGCATTTATGTTGTTTGACTACATGCACTCAGAGCGCGTCGAGAATGGCGCGGCGCTTGGCGCGGTATTCGTCGTCGCTGATGAGCCTCTGCTCGCGCAGGCACTCCAGCGTGCGCAGGCGCTGCTCGATGCGCTCGGGCGTGTCGGCGGAGGGTGCGGCAGGCGGCGTCGCAATCGGCGCGGGCTGCGCCGCCGGTGGCACGGGCGGTTGTGCGGAGGACGGTTGCGCGGAAGACGGAGAGACAGTTGGCGGCGCCGGCGGCGCACTCACCGGAGCATTCACAGGCGCGCCGACCACCGGCGCAACCGGCGCCGCAACCGCACACCCCGGCAGCGCGAACGCCACCCAGTCCTCGCGCCCCGCCACCGGATGCGTCACCGCCGCGCCATCGATCGCCGCGAACCTGTCGAGCGCCGCCTTGCGCGCGCCCGGCGTGAACGGCCGCAGATAGCTCGACGCCCTCACCTCCTGCTCGAAGCCGTAATGCACGAGCCCCGCGATCAGGTTGAGCTGCCCACCACGCGCGAACACCCGCGCGCTGTTGGCCGACAGGCCCAGATAGCGCCCCAGCTCACCGCGCCGGCCGCTGGTGGCGATGGCGATGTCCTCGTCGGGCTTCGCGGCTGAAAGCGCTTGCACGAGTGGCGGGACGAGCGTGTCGAGTTCGGCCGGCGTGAACAGCGGCGGCTCGCCACCGAGCATGCCGCCGCGCGTGCGCAGGCCCGCGAGCGTCGCGCGCAGCGCGGCGGCGTCGGGCGCGCAGGCTGGCGGCGCGTCGTTAGGCGGCGCGCCATCCTCGATCTGCTGCACGCGCACGAAGGCATAGGCCGAGCGCTGCACGTAGTAGCGCAGGCCGGGCGTGCTGCCTTCGCCGCCGTTGACGACCTGGTTCGGGAAGGCGGCGGTGATGTCGGGTTCGCCGCTGCCGGCGCGCGGCGCGGCGCAGCCGGCAAGCATCGCGGCGAGCAGGACGGAAAGGATGCGGATGCGCATGGAAAGGACTCCTTCGGAGAGCGGTCATCGTCGCCGGCCCGCGCGCTCGGGCGCGTCCGGACTTGCCCGCAAATGAAAAAAGGGAGCCCGAAGGCTCCCGAAGGATCAAGACCGTCTGGAGAGGAGCGAGTCTTGAACGAAGGCTGGGTGCATCAGAACCAGGTCTCGAACTGGGCGCCGACCGTGGTGCCGCTGGTGGACGTGGCGTAGGCGCTGGTGCCGGTCAGGCCGCGCGCGCCGCCGAGGGTGTTGGCGGCGTCGTTCCACTTGGCGAAGGTCGCGAACACGCGCAGTTCGGGGCGCTTGAAGAAGCCGGGGCCGGGACGCAGCACGATGGGCGCGACCGTCAGCTTGGTGAGCTGGGCGGTCTTGCCGTCGGCCGTCGAGCCGGTGCCGTCGAGCTTGACGCGGTCGAAGCCCAGTTCCACCGCCGACGCGGCGTACTGCGCCCACTGGTACACCGGTCGCACGCCGATCGAGCTCCAGGTGCGCGACGCGCCGCTGATGCCGTTGAAGTTGTCGTCCTTCTGGTAGAGCGCGACGCCGTTGATCGCCAGCTCCGTCACGGGCTGAGCGACGAGGTTGTCGATGACGCGCCAGGCCCGCCAGCCGGCGGCCGTCGCGGGCACGAAGCCGTAGGCGCCGGGGTCGCCGGTGTTGAGGTTGGCGCCCGCGTCCTTGCCGTACTGCACGACGAACTTGTTGGCGCCGCCGAGCACCTGGCTCTGCGTGTGCTCCAGCGTGAGCGACCAGCCGTTCTTGATGCGCGCCGCCTCGGGCGTGGCATCGGACTTGTCCTGGCTGCGCAGGTCGGCGGCGATCTCCAGCACGCCGTCGGTGTTGACGGGGATCTTGCTCCAGCGCGCGTCGAAGGTCGTGCCGGTCGGGCTCGTGGTCGGGTCGAAGCTGCTCGCGCTCTGCTGGCTGCGCAGCACCGCGAGGCTGAGCTTGCCGGTGCCGATGTCGAGGTTCTCCATGCCCGCGCCCTGGCCGCGCGAGCCGATGTAGAAGAAGTCGTTGATGTGCACATCATGGCGCTGGTAGTAGCGCCGGCCGACCCAGAAGGTCGCCGTCTTGATCGCGCCTTCGCCCACGCCCGTGACGCCCACCCAGTTCTGGCGCAGGTCCCAGCCGATCGGCTGGGCGCCGCTCACGCTGCCGTTGTTCTGCGAGCCGTCGTTGTAGTAGCCGAACATGATGTCGTACACGAAGCGCGGGCCGTCCTTCACCTCGAAGATGTTGGCGAGCATCTCGAACTCACCGTAGGTGCCGCATTCGTTGCCGAAGCGGTACTTGCTCACGCCGGCGAGGCCGAAGCAGACCTGGTCGCCGCCCTTGTTGGCGGTGGCGAAGCCCGAGCGGGCATAGCCCTTGAACTGGAACGGTACCGGCGCGTCTTCGGCGGCGGCGGGCGCGGCGGCGAAGGCACCGAGGCCGGCGATGGCGGTGACGATCGGAAGCTGGCGGATGCGGAAGATCTTCATGGTCTGGCTCCGTGGTTTGCCGGAACGCGGGCGCGAGTCGGCCCCTCGCCCCGGCGGGCGATTTTCGAAAGGCGTGATTCGGGTTGTCGGCCGCGCGTGGCGGCCTGGTCGTGTGTCGGCCGCGCGCGGCGGCCCTGCGCTCCGGGCGGAGCGCGCGTCGCGTCATCGGCGACCGGGCCGCGCGGCCCGGCGCCATCGACGCGCCGGCCGGAGTCGGCCGGCGGGCGGGCTTACTTCGTCTTCGCGGCGGCGGCGAGCTTGGTGGCGGCTTCGGCCGGCGTCATCGAGCTGCTGTGGAAGAACTGCGTCACCACGTCCTGCATCGCGCCCTGGGTGGACTCGGGCACGGCCATCTTGTGGGCGATGGTCGGCAGCAGCGTGCCGGCCTTGGCGTCGGCGGCGAAGTCGGCGGCCGACTTCTTCGCGCAGTCGTCGAACTTGCTCAGATCGACGCCCGAGCGCACCGGGATCGAGCCCTTGTTGAGGTTGAACACCTCCTGGAACTCGGGGCTCATGACAGCGCTTGCAAAGTCGCCGCGCGCCTTCTTCGCGTCGGCGCCGGCCTTGTCGAACATCACGAAGCTGTCGATGTTGAAGGTGAAGGCGTTGGCCGTGCCGGGCGCCGCCACGCACACATAGTCCTTGCCCGGAACCTTGCCGGCGGCGGTGAACTCGCCCTTGGCCCAGTCGCCCATGAACTGCATCGCGGCCTTGCCGCTGATGACCATGCCGGTCGCCAGGTTCCAGTCGCGCGTGGCCGAATCCTTGTCGATGTACTTGCGCACCACAGCCAGGGTCTCGAAGGCCTTGACGGTGGTCGGGCCCTTGAGTGTCGCGTCGTCGAGCTGGACGAAGGCCTTCTTGTAGTAGTCGGCGCCGCCGACGCCGAGCGCGATGCTCTCGAAGGTCGTGAAGTCCTGCCAGGGCTGGCCGCCGTGGGCCACGGGGATGAAGCCGGCCTTCTGGATCTTCTCGGCCGCCACGGCGAACTCGGCCCAGGTAGTCGGGATGGTGGCGCCGGCCTTCTTGAACACTTCGGGGTTGGCCCACATCCAGTTGACGCGGTGCACGTTGACCGGCACGGCAACGTAATGGCCCTTGTATTTCATGATGTTAGCGACCACCGGCGGCAGCAGCGAATCCCAGTTGCCGGCCTTGGCCACATCGTCGATGTCGGCCAGCACGCCCTCGGCGCCCCATTCCTGGATGCTCGGGCCCTTGATCTGCGCGGCGGTTGGCGGGTTGCCCGACACGATGCGCGACTTGATGACGGTGGCCGCGTTGTCGCCGCCGCCGCCCGCGACGGCAACGTCCTTCCACTTGTTGCCCTTGCTCTCGACCATCTTCTTCAGCTCCGTGGCCGACTTGGCCTCGCCGCCGGAGGTCCACCAGTGCAGCACCTCGACATCGGCCGCGTGAACCTGGGGAGCAAGCAGCGCCAGCGCGACGAACGCGGCGCAGCCCGCCTTGGTGAAGGTGGAATGCATGTCATCTCCTCGTTGGTGGACGGGCAGCTTTTGCCGCCTCGAAACCCGGCCTGACCCGGTGCAATGAAGTGTAGTTTGCCTACATTCAGAATCGCAACGGCTGTTTCCCAATCCAGGAGTGCGATTGGCGACTCACGAGGGATGAACGCATATCTCCAAGGGAAAATCCTGATGTCCGGCTGCAGCAAGAACAACGACTCCGCCGTCGAATCGTTATCCGGCCGACATTCCCATGCTTACCCCGGGTTTGATTAAGCGTTGTTTTACTACATACTCAATCGCAAGACAGGGGCAGACGAGGCGGGACGCGGTCGCGCGGCATGATTGCCGACCGCCCAACACCCGCCGGGCAGACCTCGGAGACAAGAGATGAGCATCGACTTCCATGAATTTGCCGATACCGCCAGCCTCGACGCCGCGCTGGCCGATTTCGTCGTCGCGCGCCTGGCCGACGGCATCGCGCAACGCGGCCGCGCGAGTCTCGTCGTGTCGGGCGGACGAACGCCGCGCGGCCTGTTCACGCGACTGTCCCGGGCCGACCTCGACTGGTCGAGCATCGACGTGACGCTCGCCGACGAGCGCTGGGTGCCGAACGACCATGCCGACAGCAACGAGCGCAGCGTGCGCGAGGCCCTACTGGTCGACCGCGCGGCGACCGCGCGCTTCCTCGCCCCCTTCGACGGTTCGGCCACGGCCGAGGCCGGCTGCGCCGCTTGGCGTGCCGGACTGGCGAAGTTCACGCGCCCCTTCGACGTGCTCATCCTCGGCATGGGCAACGACGGCCATACCGCCTCGCTGTTTCCGGATGCAGCCGAGATCGGCACCGGCCTCGATCTCGGCAACGATGACGACTGCCTCGCCGTGCACCCGACGCTCGCGCCGCATGCGCGCATCTCGCTCACGCGCAAGCGGATTCTCGACAGCCGCTGCCTCGTGCTGCATGTGACCGGCGCCGACAAGCGCGAACTGCTCGAACGCGTGATGGCCGAGGGGCCGGTCGAGCAGTACCCGATCCGCCTCGCCTTCCAGCAAACCGACGTGCCATTCCATGTCTTCCGCACCTGATTCCTGGCCGCGCCTCGTCGGCGACATCGGCGGCACCAATGCCCGCTTCGCGCTGATCGCGGCGCCGGGCGCGCCCATCACCGACGCGCGCACCCTGCCCTGCGCCAGCCATGCCGGCCCGCGCGAGGCGATCGACGCCTATCTGGCCGAGGGCGGTCTGCCGCGCCCGCGTGCCGCCGCCATCGGCATCGCCAACCCGATCACGGGCGACGCGGTGCGCATGACCAACAACCCCTGGCGCTTCTCGATCGAACAGGTGCGGCGCGAGCTGGGCCTCGACCGGCTGCTGTTCATCAACGACTTCACCGCGCTGGCGCTCGCCCTGCCTACCCTTGCGGCCGACGAACTGGTGCAGATCGGCGGCAAGGCGGCGGTGCCGGGCAAGGCGCTGGCGCTGCTGGGCGCGGGCACCGGTCTGGGCATCTCGGGCCTCGTGCCGCATGGCGAGCGCTGGGTGCCGCTCGAAGGTGAAGGGGGACATGTGACGCTCGCCGCCTTCGACGCGCGCGAGGCGCGGGTGGTGGAAGCCCTGCGACGGCGCCACGGCGGCCATGTGTCGGCCGAGCGCGTGCTGTCCGGCCCCGGGCTCGAAGCGCTGCACGCGGCGCTCGCCGAGGTGGACGAGCTGCCCGCCGACGGGCTCGACGCCGCCGCCATCACCGGCCGCGCCCTCGCCGGCGGCTGCGACCGCTGCGCCGCGACCGTGGACATGTTCTGCGCAATGCTCGGCACCGTTGCCGCCGATCTCGCGCTCACGCTGGGCGCGCGCGGCGGCGTGTACATCGGCGGCGGTGTGGTGCCGCGCCTCGGCGAGCGCTTTGCCTCCTCGCCGTTCCGCGCCCGCTTCGAGGAGAAGGGGCGCTTCGGCGACTACCTCGCGGGCATTCCGGTGTTCGTGATCCACGCCGACTATCCCGCGCTGCGCGGCGCGGCACGTGCGCTCGACGACTGAAGCGACGGGGCTGGGCGGGACTAGCATCGCGCCATGATCGATCGCGCCCCCTATCCCGCCGACTTCCCGCTCGTGACCGAGCGCCTGCTGCTTGCCGCCTCCGACCCGACCGACGCCGCCGCCCACGCCGACTACCACCGCCGCAACCGCGCCCACCTCGCCGCCACCAGCCCGCTGCGCCCCGACGGCTGGACCACCGAGCAGTACTGGCGCGTGGCCCTCGCCCGCGAACGCGACGAACTGCGCGCCGGCAGCGACATCGCGCTGTCGATGCGCCTGCGCGCCGATCCCGACGGCCCCATCGTCGGCATGTGCAAGTTCAGCAACCTCGTGCGCGGCGCCTTCCAGGCCTGCCATCTCGGCTACTCGCTCGACCATGCCCATACCGGCCAGGGCTACATGACCGAGGCGCTCGACGCCGCCATCCGCTACGCCTTCGACACCCTCGGTCTGCATCGCGTCATGGCCAACCACCTGCCCGAGAACGAGGCCAGCGCGCGCGTGCTCGCGCGCCTCGGCTTCGAGCGCGAGGGGCAGGCGCGTGCCTATCTGAAGATCGCCGGCCGGTGGCGCGACCATGTGCTCAACGCGAAGATCAATCCCGCCCTCCCCGACTGATCCCGGCGCCGGTCCGCCGCACGCCCGCCCGGTCGCCCCGCGATCGTCGCCCGCCCCGCTCGGCCGCCCAGGCCGACCGACCGGCGCCCGTCGCGCACGGCCGGCGGTCGCAGCCGTCCGCCCCGCAGCCCGCGCTTGCAGCGCCGATGGGGGGCGCGAGAATCGTGGAATCCGTGATTTGCATCACGAAATTTCCGACCGCTGCTGCTGCGACGATCACATCTGTCATGCGAACCGACCGCGCCCCGACCCTACGCCGCCTGCTCTTCCTGCTCACGCTCAGCGCGGCGAGCTTCGTCGGCTGCGTCAAGCTCAGCGAAAGCTTCAGCGACCGGCTGGCCGGATTCGCCGGCAGCCGCACCGCCGCCGCGCCCACGCTCCAGATTGCCGGCAATGGCGTGCGCGCCACGTCCGTCGACGGCCAGGGGCACGCCACCAGCTACGAGGTCGCGCGCGCCGACCTGGGCGAAGCCGAACTCGGCGCGCCGCTCTATCCCGGCGCGCGCCTGCCCGCCGACGGCGGCACCCGGCTCGCGGGCGCCAGCAGCGAACTGCTCGTCATGCGCCTCGGCACCCGCGACGCGCCAGCCATGGTTGCCGCCTTCTACCGCGAACAGCTGCGTGCCCGCGCCGACGGACGCCAGCTCATCGACCTGACCGAGCCCGACGGCGAGGCCGTCTTCCTGCTGACTCGGGCCGACAGCACCGCGATCCAGGTCCGCGTGCGTTCCGATGCGGACGGTGGCAGCGAAATCACGCTCACCGCCCAGCGCTCGCCGCGCCCGGCGCAAAGCTGATCCCGACCGACGGCCCGACATGACGGTGCCCGTCCTCCCCGATCTGCCGACGCATCGGCCGCGACGCTCCGCCCGCTCGCGCGCCGACCGGCCTGCTGTTGCCGCGCCGGGACGCCCGTGGCCTGCACTTGCCGCGCTCGCGCTCGTCGTCGCCGCCTTTGCCGGCACCCCGGCGGCGCGCGCCGATCAGGTCAGCGCCCTGCGCTGCGACGGCGGCATCATCGACATCGGCGATTCGGTGCTGACGGTGCAGCGCAAGTGCGGCCCGCCGGCCTATGCGATGCGACGGGAGGTCGCGCTGGAAGGCATCGACCGCTTCGGCTGGGTGCGCGTGATCGGCAGCGTCATCGTGGACGACTGGCTCTACAACCTCGGCCCGACGCGCTTCCAGGCCCGCGTGCTGCTGCGCGACGGCCGCGTCTGGCGCATCGAGAGCCTCGACGACCGGGGTTTCTAGTCGGTCCGGGCGTGGCTGGTGGCTGGTGGCTGGTGGCTGGTGGCTGGTGGCTGGTGGATGGTGGCTGGTGGATGGTGGATGGTGGCTGGTGGATGCGGCGGGCGGCGGGCGGCGGGCGGCGGGCGGCGGGCGGCCAGTGTCGTCTTCGCCACCGCGACCCACCCGATTTCGTGACTTAATTCACGACTTTCAACTCCCGCCGATTCGAGTCATGCGCGCCACCCGTCTCCTCCTCATTGCCACCTGCCTGCCCCTTGCCCTCGCCGCCTGCGGCAAGGCCACCGAAGTCGCGGGCGACAAGCTCACCGAAAAGATGGTCGAGCGGCAGATGGAACAGAACGGCGTCACCAACGCCAAGGTCGACATGGCCGACGGCGGCGTGCGCGCCAGCTTCACCGACGAGAAGGGACAGCAGGGCCTGGTCGACATGGGCAAGGCCGACGTGAAGGAGGCCGACCTCGGCCTGCCCTTCTACCCCGGCGCGACGCCTGGCGGCGAAGGCAGCACCCGGATCATCAACGAAGGCACCGAGATGGTGACGGTCAGCCTCACGAGCGCCGATGCGCCCACCAAGGTCGCGGAGTTCTACCGCGAGCGCCTGCGCGCCCTGGCCAAGGGGCGTCAGCTGCTCGACATGGCCGAGCCGAGCGGCGCGGCCACCCTCATGCTCAGCGACGGCGACAAGGCCGGTGTCCAGGTGCATGTGAAGGCGGGTGCCGACAACGCCGGCAGCGAGATCACGCTGGTCGCCCACCACCCGGTGAAGACGCCGGGCTGACGGCGGCGCTACTTCTCCTGCCCCACCGTCACCGGCCGGGCGCCGAGCGTGCGCACGAGTTCGGCCGGATCGAGACTCACGAGAAAGCCGCGCCGCCCGCCATTGATGTAGATGCGCGGCAGATCGAGGATGGTCTGCTCCACGAACACCGGCATTGCCTTCTTCGTGCCGAAGGGCGAAGTGCCGCCGACGAGATAGCCGCTGTGCCGGTTGGCCGTCTCGGGCGCGCAGGGCTCGATGGCCTTGACGCCGGCCGCGCGTGCAAGCGCTTTCGTCGAGACGGTGTGGGTGCCGTGCATGAGGATGATGAGCGGCTGCTTCTTCTCGTCCTGCATCACCAGCGTCTTGATCACGCCGTATTCGTCCACGCCCAGTTCGCGCGCCGACACGCTGGTGCCGCCGTGTTCCTCATAGGCATAGCTGTGCGGCTCGAAGGCGACGCCGTGCTTCTTGAGAAAGAGCGTCGCCGGGGTCTCGGCGCTGGCGGTCTTGTCGCGGGCCATGATGTGCTGAAGCGGTAGCGCGGATGCGGCTTTGCGGCGGCGCCGCCTCAGCCGCGCGGATGGTGCTGCTCGTGCAGCTGACGCAGCCGCTCGCGCGCGACATGGGTATAGATCTGCGTCGTGCCGATGTCGGCATGACCGAGCAGCATCTGCACCACGCGCAGGTCGGCGCCGTGGTTGAGCAGGTGGGTGGCGAAGGCGTGGCGCAGCGTGTGCGGCGACATCGGCACCTCGATTCCAGCCTTGAGCGCATGGCGCTTGACCAGCACCCAGAACATCTGCCGCGTCATGCCCTCGGCGCGGTTGGTCACGAACACGTCGTCGCTCTGGCGCATGCCAAGCAGCGACGGCCGCGCCCGCGCGAGGTAGTGGCGCAGCCAGTCGACCGCCTCCTCGCCTAGCGGCACGAGCCGCTCGCGCGCGCCCTTGCCGAGCACGCGCAGCACATGGTCGTCGAGGCTGATCTCGAACATGCGCAGCGACACCAGCTCGCTCACGCGCAGGCCGGTCGCGTACATCACCTCAAGCATCGCGCGGTCGCGCAGGCCGAGCGGCGTGCCGGTGTCGGGCGCGTTCAGCAGCGCATCGACCTGGGCCTCGGTGAGCGTGTCGGGAAAGCGCGGTGCCTGGCGTGCCGAGTCGATGTTGAGCGTCGGATCGGCCACGACGTGGCGCTCGCGCAGCGCCCAGCGGAAGAAGCCGCGCAGGCTGCTGAGCCAGCGGTTGGCCGAGGTCGGCTTGCTGCCCTCGAAGCGCTCGGCCAGATAGCCGGCGATGTCGGCGCCCGTGGCCTCGGCCAGCGGCGTGCCGCGCTTCTCGGCCCATTCGGCAAAGCGCGCGATGTCGGCGCGATAGCAGCCGAGCGTGCTGCGCGCGAGGCCCTGTTCGAGCCAGCACGCATCGATCCAGCCGTCGATCAGCAGGGCGCTCGCGGCATCCAGGCGCCCCGCCGCCAGCGCCATCACTTGAAGAACTCGCTCACGCGATCCATCCAGCTCTTGCTCTGCGGCGAATGCTTGGCGCCGCCGGCCGAGAGCGTCGCCTCGAAGTCGCGCAGGATCTGCTTCTGCTTGTCGGTCAACTTCACCGGCGTCTCGATCGACACGTGCACGTAGAGGTCGCCCGGATAGCCCGAGCGCACACCCTTCACGCCCTTGCCGCGCAGGCGGAAGGTCTTGCCGCTCTGCGTGCCCTCGGGGATGGTGATTTCGGCCTTGCCACCCAGCGTCGGCACCACCACGTCGCCGCCGAGCGCCGCCGTGCTGAAGCTGATCGGGATCTGGCAATGCAGATCGTCGCCGTCGCGCTCGAACACGTTGTGCGGCTTGACGTGGATCTCGACGTACAGGTCGCCCGGCGGGCCGCCGTTGGGGCCGGGTTCGCCGTTGCCGCTCGAGCGGATGCGCATGCCGTCGTCGATGCCGGCCGGCACCTTGACTTCGAGCGTCTTGGTCTTGCGGATGCGGCCGACGCCGTCGCAGTTGGTGCAGGGATCGGGCACGACCTTGCCGCTGCCGTGGCAGCGCGGGCAGGTCTGCTGGATGCTGAAGAAGCCCTGCTGCACGCGCACGCTGCCCTGCCCCGAACACGTGGGGCAGGTCTGGGGCTTGGTGCCCGGCTTGGCGCCGCTGCCGTGGCAGGTCTCGCACTCGACCCAGCTCGGCACCTTGATCGTGGTGTCGAAGCCGTTGGCGGCCTGCTCCAGCGTGATCTCCATCTGGTAGCGCAGGTCGGCGCCACGGAAGGAGCGCGCGCCCTGGCCGCCGCGTCCGCCCTGGCCGCCGAAGATGTCGCCGAAGATGCCGCCGAACAGGTCGTCAAGGCCCGCGCCGCCGGCGCCGCCGAATCCGCCCTGGAAGCCGGCACCGGCCGCATTGGGATCGACGCCGGCATGACCGTAGCGGTCATAGGCGGCGCGCTTGTTCGCGTCGGACAGCATCTCGTAGGCCTCCTTGGCCTCCTTGAACTTGTCTTCGGCGCTCTTGTCGTCCGGATTGCGGTCCGGGTGGTACTTCATCGCGAGCTTGCGATAGGCCTTCTTGATTTCCTCTTCGGAGGCGTTCTTCGCCACGCCGAGGATTTCGTAATAGTCGCGCTTGGCCATGATCCAGTGAGCAATGCAGGAACGGTTGTCGGCGATCGGGGCTGCGCCCTCGCGCAACCGGTCCTCAACACCAAAACGCCGCGTGAGGCGCGCGAGCGGGCCTTGGAGCCAGCCCGCGTCCGCACGCGGCACTCTGTGAAACGTCGCGGCCGGCGGAGTGGACCGGCCGCGCGCGACAGGCATCAGTCGCGCTTCACTTCCTTGAACTCGGCGTCGACCACGTCGTCCTCCTTCGCGCCACCGGCCGAGGCACCGGCCGCGCCCGCGGCCGCACCCGGCGCCGCGCCGCCAGCCGCCTGCGCGGCCTGGGCATCGGCGTACATCTTTTCGCCGAGCTTCTGCGACGCGGTAACGAGAGCGTTGGTCTTGGCCTCGATCACTTCCTTGTCGTCGGACTTGAGCACTTCTTCCACGTCCTTGATCGCGGCTTCGATCTTTTCCTTCTCGGTGGCATCCAGCTTGTCGCCGTACTCGGTCAGCGACTTGCGCACGCTGTGCACGAGGCCGTCGGCCTGGTTGCGCGCGGTGGCGAGTTCCACGCGGCGGTGGTCTTCTTCCTTGTTCGCCTCGGCGTCCTTGACCATACGCTGGATCTCGTCCTCGCTCAGGCCCGAGTTCGCCTTGATGGTGATCTTGTTTTCCTTGCCCGTGCCCTTGTCCTTGGCGCTCACGTGCAGGATGCCGTTCGCGTCGATGTCGAAGGTGACTTCGATCTGCGGCACGCCGCGCGGCGCGGGCGGGATGCCTTCGAGGTTGAACTCGCCCAGCGCCTTGTTGCCGCTGGCCAGCTCGCGCTCGCCCTGGTAGCACTTGATCGTCACGGCCGGCTGGTTGTCGTCGGCGGTGCTGAAGGTCTGGCTGAACTTGGTCGGGATGGTCGTGTTCTTCTGGATCATCTTGGTCATGACGCCACCCAGCGTCTCGATGCCCAGCGACAGCGGCGTCACATCCAGCAGCAGCACGTCCTTGCGGTCGCCCGCGAGCACCGAGCCCTGGATGGCGGCGCCGACAGCGACGGCTTCGTCCGGGTTCACGTCACGGCGCGGGTCCTGGCCGAAGAACTCCTTCACCTTCTCCTGCACCTTGGGCATGCGGGTCATGCCGCCGACCAGGATCACGTCCTGGATGTCGCCGACCTTCACGCCCGCATCCTTGATGGCGATGCGGCAGGGCTCGATCGTGCGCTCGATCAGGTCCTCGACCAGGGCTTCGAGCTTGGCGCGCGTGAGCTTGAGGTTCAGGTGCTTCGGACCGGTCGCGTCGGCCGTGATGTACGGCAGGTTGATTTCGGTCTGGCTCGACGACGACAGCTCGATCTTGGCCTTCTCGGCCGCTTCCTTCAGGCGCTGGAGCGCGAGCACGTCCTTGCCCAGATCGACGCCCTGCTCCTTTTTGAACTCGCCGATGATGTAGTCGATGATCCGCTGGTCGAAGTCCTCGCCGCCGAGGAAGGTGTCGCCGTTGGTCGACAGCACTTCGAACTGCTTCTCGCCGTCGACGTCCGCGATCTCGATGATCGACACGTCGAAGGTGCCGCCGCCGAGGTCATACACCGCGATCTTGCGGTCGCCCTTCTCGTCCTTCTTGTCGAGGCCGAAGGCCAGCGCGGCCGCGGTCGGCTCGTTGATGATCCGCTTCACTTCCAGGCCCGCGATGCGGCCGGCGTCCTTCGTGGCCTGGCGCTGCGAGTCGTTGAAGTAGGCCGGCACCGTGATGACGGCTTCGGTCACTTCCTCGCCGAGGTAGTCCTCGGCGGTCTTCTTCATCTTGCGCAGGACTTCGGCGCTGATCTGCGGCGGCGCGAACTTCTGGTCGCGCACGCCGACCCAGGCGTCGCCGTTGTCGGCCTTGAGGATCGAGTAGGGCATCAGGTTGATGTCCTTCTGCACTTCCTTTTCTTCAAACCGGCGCCCGATCAGGCGCTTGACCGCGAACAGCGTGTTCTTCGGGTTCGTGACCGCCTGGCGCTTGGCCGAGGCACCGACGAGGATCTCGCCGTCTTCCTGGTAGGCGATGATCGACGGCGTGGTGCGCGCGCCTTCCGAGTTCTCGATGACCTTCGGCTGGCCGCCTTCCATGATGGCGACGCAGGAGTTGGTCGTGCCCAGGTCGATACCGATGATCTTGCCCATGTGTCCTGTCCTTTCTGGCACCCGTCCCGTCTTCTCGTCGCGGGCCGGGGGAATGAATTGATCTGGCAGTGAGTTGGTTACGTTTTGCGCGGATTCAAGGGGCAGGCGGCGAATCGGGCGCGAGCACCGGATCGTTGGCCGCCTCGCGCGGACCGGCGAGCCGCGATTGCAGCTCGCGCACCGCATTCACGAAGGCACCGATGCCCGGCCAGCCCGTGATGCGGCCGAGCCGCTTGCCGTCCTTGAAGAAGAAGAAGGCCGGCACGCCATGCAGCGCGAAACGGCGGCCGAGCCCGGCGTCGGCGTACACGTCGGCATGCAGCCAGCGCAGGCCGAGCCCGTCGATGCGCTCGATCTGCTGCATCGCCTGCTGCTTGAAGATGCCGCAGTTGAAGCAGTCCTCGCCCCAGAGGTAGATGGCGACCAGCCGGTCACCGGCGGCGGCGAGGTCGGCGTCGAGACTCGCGCTCGACGTCGCGCGCATGTCGAGCCGCGCGAACAGTTCGTCGGCCAAGTCCGTGCCGCCCGCGATCACTTGGGCGCGGCGACCGACACGAGCGCCGGGCGCAGCACGCGCTCGGCAATCATGTAGCCCTTCTGCATCACCGAGACGACGGTGTTCGGCTCCTGCTCGGCCGGCACCATCGCGATGGCCTGGTGCTTGTGCGGATCGAACTTCTCGCCCACCGGATTGATCGCGACGAGCTTGTTCTTCTCGAAGGCCTGGGTGAGCTGGCGCAGCGTGATGTTCACGCCCTCGCGGTAGCTCTCGACGGTGGCGTTCTGCACCGCGAGCGCGGCTTCGAGCGAGTCGGCCACGGCGAGCAGCGATTCGGCAAAGCCCTCGATGCCGAACTTGTGCGCCTTGGCGACGTCGTCGGCGGCGCGGCGGCGGATGTTCTCGCCCTCGGCGCGGGCGCGCATGTAGAGGTCGGCGCTCTCGGCGGCCTTGGCATTGGCGGCTTCGAGTTCGGCGCGCAACGCGACGATCTCGGCTTCGGGCGAGCCGGCGGCGGGTGTGTCGGATTCGGTACGGTTGACGGCCTCGGCGGCGGGCGCGGCGGCGGTGGAGTCGAGTTCGGGCATCCCTGTATCCGTTGAATGTGTTCTGTGCCAAAAGCCTTGCGAATCAAGGCACTGCGCCGTCCGGCGCTGGCTTCGGGAGCCGACATGCGGTCGGCGGCCGCAATTTCAAGAGAGTCACCAAGCGATTTGCTTACAAACCGGGAGATTGCGGCCGCCAGATGGCCGGGCACCGGCCGCTAGCATTCGACCCCATGATTCGCGCCCGCCGTTCCCTGTCCACCGTCTGTTTCCTGCTGTTCTGGCTGGGCATGGCCGGTCTGGCGGCCACCGCGCATGCGCAAGGCATGCCGGGCAGCTATCCGGTGCAGGTGGTCGATCAGGTGTGGCGCGATGAATCGCGCGGCCGCGACATCCCGGTACGGCTGCGCATTCCGCAATCGCGCAATGCAGGTGAGCGCTTCCCCGTCATCATCTATTCGCACGGCCTCGGCGGCGACCGCGACAGCGGCGCGGCTTGGACCGAGCACTGGGCTGCCAACGGCTATTTCGTGGTGCAGATCCAGCATCCCGGCAGCGATGCCATCTTCGTTGACTCGCTGCCGGGCGACTGGGCGGCGGTCAAGCAGGTGCGGAACTTCGCCATTCCCAATCTCGTGCCGGCGCGCGCCTTCGACGTGCGCTACGTACTCGACGAGCTGCGCCAGCGGCCCGAAAGCCGGCTGATCGATCTGGGCCGGGTCGGGCTGGCCGGCCATTCCCTTGGCGCCTACACGGTCCAGATCCTCGCAGGTCAGCGGGCCAGCGCGCGGCTGCCGGTGCTGGCCGACACACGCATCCGAGCCGTCATCGCGCTGAGTCCGGCGGTACGCAACCGGGTTGATGCCGAGACGCAGTTTTCGGAGGTGAGGATCCCCTTCATGTCGATCACCGGCTCGCGCGACCAGGACCGTCAGGGCCTCGCCGACGCGCCCGAGGAGCGCACCCGCCCCTTTTACGCGATGCCGCCGGGCGGCAAGTACCTGCTGGTGCTGCACGGCGCCGACAACGCGGTGTTCGGCGGCAATCCGGGCATGTCGAACCAGCCGCGCGAACCGGGCGCGGCGGCCTTCGACGGTCATGTGGCGCATGTGGTGCAGCTGTTCAGCCTCGCGTTCTGGGATGCCTATCTGCGCGATATCCCCCAGGCCGAGCAATGGCTCAAGGGCCGCAACAACCGCCGCGAACTCGCCGACGACGATCGCTACGAGCGGCGCTGACGCGCCGTCCGGAACCGCGTCAGTCCGCCACCCGCTCGGCGCCCGCCGCGCGCGCCAGTTCGCGCGTCCGGCCGGCTTCGGCGTCACGCGCGGCGCGGTCGGCGCGCCGGTGCAACCAGCCCGCGCCGTGCTCCTCGCTGATCGTCGCGAGCGCATCGATCCATTCGGGCCGGTCGTTCAGACAGTCGATGTAGTTGAACTCGCGCCCGCCCGCGCCGAGGAAGGTCTGGCGGGCTTCGAGCGCGATTTCCTCCAGCGTTTCGAGGCAGTCGGAGGTGAAGCCGGGGCAGAACAGATCGACCCGGCCGACACCTTCACGCGCGAGCCTTTCGAGCGTCGGCGCGGTGTAGGGCTGAAGCCATTCGGCCTTGCCGAAACGCGACTGGAAGGTGACGAGCCAGCTCCCCTTCGCCAGCCCGAGCCGCTCGGCCACGAGGCGCGCGGTCTTGAGACATTCGCAGTGATAGGGGTCGCCTTTGAGCAGCGTGCGCTTGGGCACGCCGTGGAAGCTCATCACCAGCCGGTCGGGCTGGCCGTGCTGCTCGAAATGCGCACGCAGCCGGCCGGCGAGCGCATCGATGTAGGCCGGATGGTCGTGGTAGTGCTTGATGAAGCGCAGCTCGAACTGGTTGCGCAGCTTCTGCTGGAGCCGGCACACCTCGTCCACCGCCGTGGCGGTGGTGGACGCCGAGTACTGCGGATAGAGCGGCAGCACCAGCAGCCGCTCGACACCCCTGGCGCGCAGGTCGAGCAGCACCTTCTCGATGGACGGCTCGCCGTAGCGCATCGCCCAGGCCACTTCCACGTCGAGCCCGCGCTCGCCGAGCCAGCCGCGCAGCAGCGTGGCCTGGCGCTCGGTATGCACGCGCAGCGGCGAGCCTTCGGTGGTCCAGATGCTCGCGTACTTAGCGGCCGACTTCTTCGCGCGGATCGGCAGGATCACGCCGTAGAGGATGAGGTTCCACACCGCCTTCGGGATCTCGACCACGCGCGGATCGCCGAGGAATTGCGCGAGATAGGGACGCAGCGCGGCGGCGGTGGGCGCGGCCGGCGTGCCGAGGTTGACGAGCAGCACGGCGCTGCGCGCGGGCTGGCCGTGAACGGTGGTGGTGTCGTCGATGAAACGCATGGAGGCAATCGGGATGCCGCGCCGCCGAGGAGCGACGCGAGGGTTGTCTGGTGGCCGGCGCTCAGCCGCCGCGCGCGAGCCTTTCGCGCACCAGCCGTCGGATGCGCGAACGCAGGAAAGGGTTCCAGCCGCCGAACCAGCCGCGCGTGCCGAAGGCCATCTGGGCGCAGCCCCAGAGCGAGAACTGCTCGACCTCCTCGACGATGCGCGCTCCCTTGATGCGGAAGCGCCCGCGCAGGCGCTGGGTCACGATGCGGCCGGTCGGCTGCCAGGTGTAGCGCGCGATCCAGACCACCTCGCCGCCGCTGTCGTCGGCGCTCGTGACTGCGTACTGCACATGCAGGTCGCGCGCATCGTTGAGCGCCACACGCCAGAGCAGCCGCGCCTCGGCGGCGCTCAGGCCGCGCAGGCCGATGGCCGGGATGTCGACCCGTGCCGACTCGTCGTAGAACAGCCCGGCCGTCGTCGCCTCGCCCAGCGCGAGCGTGCTGAAGAACTGGTCGAGCAGCTTCGCGTTCGGATGCGGATGGATCTCGCTGTGCAGGATCGAACGCTCGTGGAGCCGGGCCGAGGGTTCGTTCCAGGCGGTGCCGCGCGGGCCGGCATTGGGCGCGATCAAGATGGCGTCACTTTCAGTGGGGGGACGAGAGCGCGTTGGTGAGCAGCTTGGCGGTGATGTCGACGATGGGCACGACGCGGTCGTAGGCCATGCGCGTCGGACCGATGACGCCGAGCGTGCCGACGATCTTGCCGTCGGCCTCGTAGGGCGCGGCGACGATGCTCATCGAATCGACCGGCACCAGCTCCGAATCGCCGCCGATGAAGATCTGCACACCCTCGGCCCGTACCGAGGTGTCGAGCAGCTGGAGCAGCGAGGTCTTCTGCTCGAACACCGCGAACAGGCGCTTGAGCGCATCCATGTCGTCGGTCAGGTCCTGCACGCCGAGCAGGTTGCGCTCGCCCGAGATCACGACGTTGTCACCGTCGTCCTTCATGGCGTCCTCGCCGGCATCGACGGCGCGCGTCATGAGCGTGGTCATGTCGTCGCGCAGCTGGCGCAGGTCGGTCTGGAGGCGGGCGCGGATCTCGTCGAAGCTGTGACCGGCGAAATGCACGTTGAGGAACTGCGCGGCCTCGGCCAGCTCGGGCGGGCTGTGATCGCGGTCAGTGAAGAGGATGCGGTTCTGCACGCCGCCGTCGGGCGTGACGATGATGAGCAGCACCCGCTTCTCGCCCAGCCGCAGGAACTCGATCTGCTGGAACACGGCGCTGCGGCGGGGCGCGATCACCACGCCCGCGAACTGGCTCAGGTTGCTGAGCACCTGAGCGGCGGTGGAGATGACGCGCTGCGGATCGCCGCGCTGGAGCTGGGTCTGGAGCTGGACGTCGATGGCATGGGCCGGAATGCGGTCGATCGGCTGCACCGTGAGCATCGAATCGACGAAGAGCCGGTAGCCGCGTGCAGTGGGTACCCGCCCCGCCGAGGTGTGCGGACTGGCGATGAAGCCCATGTCCTCCAGATCGGCCATCACGTTGCGGATCGTAGCCGGCGACAGCTCCAGCCCCGACAGCCGCGACAGCGCGCGCGAGCCGACCGGCTGGCCGTCGGCGATGTAGCGCTCGATGAGCGCCTTGAGCAGCGCCTGCGCCCGCTTGTCCAGCCCTGAATCCGGTCCGTTCGATTTCATGACGGAAATGATAAGCAACCGCCGCGCCGATGGGCGTCTCCGGTCATCGCCGCGAGTGTGTCAGCCGGCGCAACCGGGGCGTCGCGGCCTTCCGTTGCCTCTGGCGCATGTGTCACGCGAGCGCTCGCCCACCCTCGCGCGGGCGTCACGGAAGCCGCGAAACCCTGTGGTTTAATCGCCGCCATGCCGAAAAAGCCCGCCAACAAGCCCGTCCCGGCCGCCGATTCGGCCCAGCCCGCGACCGGCGCAGCGCCCCAGGTCCGTGGCGGCTTCCGCACCGCTGCCGTCATCGGCAAGTACGGCGGTGCCTGCATCGCCGAACCCATCCTCGCCCTCGCCGCCTACCTGCGTCAGCGCGGGCTGGCCGTGCTGTTCGACCCCGATACCGGCGCGACGCTCAAGGCCCCGGCGAGCGAAATCGCCGATGTGGCGCGCATGTCCGGCGAGGCCGACCTCGCCATCGTCGTCGGCGGCGACGGCACGATGCTCGGCATCGCGCGGCAGGTGGCGCGCGGCGGCGTGCCGGTGGTGGGCGTCAACCACGGCCGGCTCGGCTTCATGACCGACATCCCGCTGGCCGACACGATCACCGCCATCGGCGCCATCCTCGACGGCAATTTCAAGAGCGAGAACCGCCTGCTGCTCGAAGCCCGCGTGCAGCGCCGCAAGAGCGCGCGCGCCCGGCCCGAGACGCTGTTCGAGGCGATCGCGCTGAATGACGTGGTGATCGCGCGCGGTGGCATCTCGGGCATGGTCGAGGTGAGCGTGACGGTGGACGGCACCCACGCCTACACCCAGCGCGCCGACGGCCTCATCGTCGCGACGCCCACCGGCTCGACCGCCTATTCGCTGTCGGCCCACGGCCCGATCCTGCATCCCGAGCTGCACGGCCTCGTGATGGTGCCGATCGCGCCTCAGGCGCTGTCGAACCGGCCGATCGTGCTGCCGTCGCATGTCGAGATCGTCGTGACGCTCGACCGTGCCACGCAGCTCGACCACGACATCGAGATGCCGAACGTCAATCCGGCCTCGGCCAGCTTCGACATGCAGACCTTCACCGAGCTGCGCGAGGGCGACGAGATCGTCATCCGCCGCAGCCCGCACGGCGTCACCTTCCTGCATCCGCCCGGCTACAACTACTTCGGCGTGCTGCGCGAGAAGCTCCACTGGACGCGCATGCCTACCGGCGGCGCCGCCCGCAAGAGCCCGCGCCGCAAGACGCCCTCCCCCTGACCCGCCACCGCCGCCAGAAGCGATGCTCGTCCAGCTCAACATCCGCGATTTCGTCATCGTCCGTGAATGCCACATCGACTTCGGTGGCGGCTTCACCGTGTTTTCGGGCGAGACCGGCGCCGGCAAGTCCATCCTCATCGACGCCCTCGCCCTCGCCCTCGGCGCCAAGACCGACGCCGGCGTGGTGCGCGAAGGCGCGAGCCGCACCGACATCTCTGCCACCTTCGACACGCCGGCCGAGGCCGACGCCTGGCTCGCCGAGCATGAACTGGCGGCCGACCCGGGCACGGTGCTGCTGCGCCGCACGGTCGATGCGCAAGGCCGCAGCAAGGCCTGGATCAACGGCACGTCCGTCACCCAGGCCCAGCTGCGCGAATGCGGCAACTTCCTCGTGGACATCCACGGCCAGCACGCCCATCAGCTGCTGCTCAAGCCCTCGGCCCAGCGCGAGCTGCTCGACGCCCACGCCGGGCTGGAGCCGCAGGCGCGCGCTGTCGCCGAGGCCTGGCGCCACTGGCAGACCGTGCGCCGCCAGCGCGAGGAATTCGAGCGCGACGCGAGCCGCGTCGAGGTCGAGCGCGAGCGGCTGCAATGGCAGTTCGACGAGCTGAGCCGGCTCGCGCCGCGCGCGGGTGAATGGGACGAGGTTTCGGCCGAGCATCGCCGGCTGTCGCATGCGGCCAGCCTCATCGAGGGCGCCCAGGGCGCGAGCGCGGTGCTGGCCGACGAGGAAGGTGCGGCGCGCGACCTGATCGGGCAGGCACTCGGCAAGCTGCAACCGCTCGCCGCGATCGACCCGGCGCTGGCCAACGCGGTGCAGGCGCTGACCGATGCCGATTCGGCCATCGGCGACGCAGTCTCGACGCTGCATGCCTACCTCGCGCGCATCGATGTCGATCCGGCGCGGCTGGCCGAGCTGGATGCGCGCATGGACGCGCTGCATTCCACGGCGCGCAAGTACCGGGTCAAGCCCGAGGAGCTGCCGGCCGAGTTCGAGCGCATCGAGGCGCGGCTCAGGGAAATGGGCGAGTCCGCCGACGCCGAGGCGCTCGCGCGCCGCGAGGCCGAGGCACTCGCCGCCTTCGTCAAGCCGGCGCGCGCGCTCGGCGCGGCGCGGCGCAAGGCCGGCGAACTGCTGTCGCGCGAGGTGAGCGAGGCGATGCAGACGCTGGCGATGGTCGGCGGCAGCTTCGATGTGCGCTTCGCCGAGCGCGCCGAGGCCGAGGGCACGTCGCACGGGCTGGAGGACGTCGAGTTCTATGTGAGCGGCCATGCCGGCGTCGCGCTGCGGCCGCTCGCCAAGGTGGCCTCGGGCGGCGAGCTGGCGCGCATCAGCCTCGCGATCGCGGCCATCGCCACCGGCGCGACGGCGCCGCCCACGCTCATCTTCGACGAGGTCGATACCGGCATCGGCGGCGCGGTGGCCGAGGTGGTGGGCAAGCTGCTGCAAGGCCTGGGCACCCAGCGCCAGGTGCTGTGCGTGACGCATCTGCCCCAGGTCGCGGCCAAGGGCGATACCCATTTCGCGGTCGCCAAGGCCACGCACGAGGGCCAGACCGTGTCGCAGGTGACGCCGCTCGATGCGCATGCGCGCGTCGAGGAGATCGCCCGCATGCTGGGCGGCGTCGAGATCACGCCGGCCACGCGCCGCGCGGCGCGGGAGCTGATCGCGCGCTGACCGCCTTCTCCGCACGCGCCTTGTCGGGAGGCGCGCCGTCAACCTCCAACAGGCCAAGTCCAACATGAAGAAAGTCCTGCTCGTCCTCGTCGCACTCGTGGTGCTCGCCGCCGGCTGGCTGTGGGTGGCGACACACTGGAGCTATTCGAGCGGCGAGCGCGCCGGCTGGGTGCAGAAGTTCTCGCGCAAGGGCTGGGTCTGCAAGACCTGGGAGGGCGAGCTGTCGATGGTGGCGATGCCGGGCACCGTGCCCGAGAAGTTCGAGTTCACCGTGCTCGACGACGAGATCGCCCGCAGGATCAACGGCGCCATGGGCCGCCGCGTGACGCTGCATTACGAGCAGCGCGTGGGCCTGCCGGGCAGCTGCTTCGGCGATACGCGCTACTACGTGAGCGAGGTGCAGGTGTTCGAGGAGCTGCCGCTCGGCACCGGCGGCGCGCGTCTGCCCGCCAATCCCGAGGGTCAGGTCATGGCGCCCAACGCGGCACCGGGCGCCGCGCCGGCGCGGTGATCCCGGCGCGCATGGCCTCGGGCCACCCGAGCCGGACCGCATCCACCACGGCAGGCCGCCGTGACCGGCTCGCCAGCGCCCCGGCCAGCCCCGCCACCGCCAACCGCCGCAACCTCGGCCGCGCTGCCGCATCGCAGCCCGCCGGCCGCGCCGGATCGACCTCCACCGCAAACCCGGCAAGCCCCGCACCGAGCCCGCCGCCGTCGAGCTTCAGCACCGCTTCCTTCTGCGTCCAGATGCCGAGAAAGACCGCCTCGCGCCGCGCGGCCCCGACACCGGCAATCGCCGCCTGTTCGCGCGGATGCAGCCAGGGCTGATCGGCCGCGACGCGACGCCCGCGCGGCCGTTCGATGTCGATGCCGACCGGCCCCGCCACGCTCGCCGCGACCGCATAGCCGCCGCGCGTGTCCGACGCCGACAGCCACACCCGGCCCCTCCCCGGCACCCGCGCAATCGGCGCGCCCGAGGCCGCGCGCCCGAGCCTCACCCGGCGCGCATCGACGCCGAGCAGCTCGGCCACCACCGCGCGCTTGAGCGCGTCGCGCCGTCGCGCCGGCAGCCGTTGCGGCCCGCCGCGCCAGTGCCAGACGCGCGCGAGCGTGTCAGGCGCCACCGAGCAGGTCGCGCTCGGCCTTGATGAGCCGGCGCGTCGCTTCGGTCGGCGCCGACTGCTCGGCCGCGGCGAGCAGCTCGCGCGCCTTGCCGACATTGCCCGAGACGCGCTCGATCTTGGCGCTGGTGACCGCGTACTGGGCGGCCACGTCGCCGGTCAGCATGCCGGGCTGCTTTGCGCGCTGCGCCTCGATCGCGTCGCGGGTGGCGCGCGCCTTGTCGAGCGAGCCGAACATGTTGACCTCGGCACCGGTGTTCATCTGCACCATCTGCACGACGAAATCGTCGGGCGCGGCGGCGAGCGCGGCATTCACGTCGCCGAGGCAGTCGTGCACCAGCCAGAGCTTGTCGAAGCCCATGAGCCAGGGGCCGCGCCGACCGGCCTTCTTGCATTCGTTGGCGGCGTGCCAGGCCTGGGCCTGGGGGTTCTTCGGCATGGCCTCGACCGCCTGGGTCAGCAGCGGATCGGCCTCGTCGATCTGGTTGTGCAGGAACAGCAGGCTGCCGAGCGCGAGCTTGGCCTCGGGATCGTCGATGGCCTTGAGTTCGGTGAGCGAGGCCTTCTCGTCGGCGGTGTAGTCCACCGGCGGAAAGTGCTGGGCGCAGGCGGAAAGCAGGCCGGCGGCGGCGAGCAGGGCGATGCGGGCGCTGAGGGTCTTCATGATGGTTGTCCTCGTGGTCGGTGGGCTGGAGCGGACGGGGCCGCGGGGAAGAACGGAAATCGGCGCGGTTGACCGACCTGCGCCGGCCGGGCGCGGAAATCGGTGATGAACGCGGCCCTCAGAAATCGGCGATGAGCGCGGCCTCGACGCGCTGGCGCACCGGGATCAGGCGCGCCTCCGAATCGGCGTCGCCGCGATACAGCTCGACGCCGGCCTGCACCCGCAGCGCGGGCGTGATCGCGCGGCGCAGCAGCAGGCCCCAGACGGTGGCGCCGTCGGCGAGGCCGGTGCGCGCATAGGCATGCAGGTCGGTGCGCGCGAACAGCTCGTCGCGCGCGACGCGCACGAACAGGTAGTCGCGCCGCATCCGGCCCGCGAGCCGGGTCGTGTCCTTGAGAAAGCCCTGGGCGGCGGCGCCGAAGGCCGGGTCGTCGAGCCGCTCGCGGCTGGAGGCGATGCCGGCGCGCAGCGCGTCGAACTCGCCGCGCGACAGGCCGTTGCCGTCGTGGAAGAACTCGACGATCAGGTTGGTCGAATCGGCAAACGTGTACTGGCCGCCGACCAGCCCCGACAGCGTCGCGACCGGGCGCGGCGCGAAATCGAGCACCGCGAGCGGCGCCTGCGCCGGCCCGAGATCCACCGCCCGCACCGACGGCGCGCGGCGGCGCGAGCGCAGGCCCAGTTCGGCATGCAGTTCGAGCTGGTCGCCGGGCGCGGCCGAGGCCGACAGGCCGCCGAAGCTCTCGCCGTCGCCGGCCGCCGCGAAGGCGGTGATGTCGGCGCCGTCGAACATCGCCTGGTAGCGCAGCACGGCGCGGTTCTCGCGGCGCTCCTGGCGGTCGAGCAGTCGGTCGGTCTGGCGCAGCTGGGCGACCGTCAGCGCGAGCAGGTCCTGGCCGAAGGCGAACTCGATGCTCGCGAAGGGATCGCCGTCGCGCCGGTAGGCGAGCGCGCGGCTGGTGTTGTTGGCCTGCACGTCGGTGAGCGGATTGGCCGGGTTCCACGAATAGCCCGAGCCCCAGCGGAAGGCGCCGATGCCCGCCGAGAGGTTGACGCTGCTGCCCGCCTGCCAGCTCGCGCTCGCCTCGGGCAGGTAGCCGTGGCTGACGGTCTCGCCGCGCAGCCAGTCGCGGCGGGCCTGGAGCCAGCCGTCGGCGGTGAGCACGAGGTCGCCGGCGGCGTGGCGCGCGTTCACGTGCAGGGCCGGGCCGGCCTCGCCCCGGCGCGCATCGACGAGGCCGGGATTGGCCGGCGCGTCGGCGCGGGCGGGCGAGGCGCTGACGGCCAGCTCGGCGCTGGCGCGCCAGTCGGTGGCGGCGTCATCGGCGCGCGCGTCGGCGGCGGCAAGCGCCAGCGCCAGCGCCGCCACGGCCGACCGCCGCCGCGCCGGGCCTGCCCTCATCGCAGCCGCCCCAGATAGGCGACGGTGAAGTGCGACTCCGGCAGCTCGCCCACCTTGAAGTTGCGGTACTTCATCACCGTGCGCCGGCCCGGGTTGAGCGGGTTGGCGATCTCCAGCTCGACGAGCTGGGCCTTGCCCGCGCCCGCGACCTTCTCGAAGCGGGTGTAGCGCGCGGTCTTGATGAGCTTGCCCGAGGGGCCGAAGAACTCGGCGCGCACCGGCTGGGCGTTGTCGGCGCGCACCCAGAGGTGGACGCGGCTGTAGGTGGCGAGCGTGCCGGGCTTCGCGTCGAGTTGGAGCTTGTGGCAGTCGATGCCGTCGGCCGCCTCGCTGGCGAGCAGGCTCGGCGCGTAGTCGCCGCTGAAGTCGGTGCTGGCCACGTCGCCGTTGGACGCCTCGCCCACCAGCCGCTGCTGCGGCGTGATGCGGATGGGCTTGCTCGCGCCCGGCGACGAGAACCACAGGTTGTTGCGCTCCATGAGCAGCGCCTTGCCGCGCTCCGACACCGGCGCGTCGTACATGACGAGCGAGGTGTGCGAGTCCAGCACCTCGACCTTCATCTCGAAGCTCTTGTCGCCGTCGTCGGCGTCGAAGCTCGTGAGCGCGAGGTCGAAGGAAAAGGCCTTGCCGCGGAAGTTGCGGTAGTCGTCGGCGCGGGCGAGCAGCGCCTCGGCGTCGGGCGCGGCGGCGCCAGCAGCGGCCATGAGGGCGCTGCCGCTCGCGGCCATCGGGCTGCCGGCGGCGGCCATCACGGGATTGCCGGCCGCGAAGGCGCGCGGGCCGAGTGCGAGGCCGGCGAGCGCGGCCGCGAGGAAGTTGCGTCGTTGCATGGGATTCACCTGCTCGGGATCAGACATGGCGCAGCGCATCCACCACCGGCCGGCGCGCGGCGCCCATGGCGGGGAAGAGCGTTGCGAAGAAGGCGATGACCAGCACGCCGCAGGCCGCGAGGGCCCACAGCGGCGGCACCTGGGCGATGCGCAGCGGATAGCCGCGCGAGGAGCCGGGCGGGGGCGGCATCATGATCTGGAGGCCCGACACCACTTCCGACACGCCGACCGCCACCACCACGCCGACGGCGCTGCCGATCAGGCCGAGCAGCAGCGCCTCGACCACGAACTGCTTCACCACGCCCTCGCGGCGGGTGCCGAGCGCGCGCAGCGTGCCGATCTCGGCGGTGCGCTCCATGACGGCGATCATCATCGTGTTGGCGATGCTGAACAGCACCACCAGCGCGATCACCGCGACCACGAAGGCGAAGAAGCCGTCGTACAGGTCCACCACCTTGCGGTAGAAGGTCGCCAGCTCGAACCAGCTTTTCGTTTCCACCTTCAGGCCGGCCGCCTCCAGTCGCGGCGTCAGCCAGGCGACGGTCTCGTCGAGCTTCGTGGTGTCGTCGATGAGCAGCACGACGTTGTCGACATCGCCGGTGGACAGCAGGCGCTGCGCGAGCGGCAGGCCGACCATCGCGGCGCGGTCGTCGTATTCCTTGGCGAAGGAGCGGAACACGCCGGCCACGCGCACGTCGAGCGCGTTCATCATCCCGCCCGCCGTCGTGCCCATGAGGGTGAGCGTGTCGCCCACCTTCACGCCGAGCGCCTGGGCCAGGCCCTCGCCGAGCAGCACGCCGTCTTCCTCCGACGAGTCGAGATCGTTGCCGTCGATGATGGCGAGCGCCGAGTTGATGAGGCCCTCGTTGTCGGGATCGACGCCGCGCACGATCGCGGCCTCGCTGAGCTTGTCGCTGCCGAGCAGCGCGGTGAATTCGAGCCGGCGCGCCGCCACGGCAAAGTGCGGCGCCTGGGCCAGCAGCGTCTCGATGCGGCCGGCGTCCTCGGGCGAGAGCCGGTAGCGCTCGGGCTGCTGGCGGTGGTTGGCCTCGTAGCCGGCGCGGAACAGTTGCAGATGGCCGTACTGGCTGCGGATGACCGACTCGCGCAGGCCCTCATAGTTGGCCTGGACGAAGCCGCCGAAGGCGATGATGCCGACCAGGCCGGTCACGATCGCCAGCAGGGTCACGAGGGAGCGGCGGCGGTGCCGGAGGATGTTCCGCCAGCCAACCTTGATGAAGAACATGGTGAATCTCCGTGGGGAATGCGGTGGTCAGGCGAGCGCGATCGCGCGGTCGTCGGCCTGGGCCGGGGCGGTGGCGGAACGCCGGTCATGCTCGACGCGGCCGTCGCGCATCGTCACCACGCGCGGCGCGCCGGCGAGCAGCTCGGGGTCGTGCGAGCAGATGACGAGGGTCGAACCGCGCTCGCTTGCAAGCCTGTGCATCAGCGCCATCACCTGGGTGCCGGTGTCGCTGTCGAGGTTGGCCGTGGGCTCGTCGGCGATGAGCAGACGCGGCTCGTGCACCAGGCCGCGCGCGATCGCCACGCGCTGGCGCTGGCCGCCCGAGAGCTGGTTGGGGTACTTGCGCGCATGCTCGGCGAGGCCGACTTCCTCCAGCACCCGCTTCACGCGCGCCGCGCGGTCACGCTCGCGCAGCAGCAGCAGCGGGTACTCGACGTTCTCGGCCACCGTCAGCACCGGCATCAGGTTGAAGTTCTGGAACACGAAGCCGATGTGGCGGGCGCGGAAGTCGGCCAGCTGCGGATCGGGCACCGAGGCGGTGTCGAAGCCGTCGATGCGCACGCTGCCCCGCGACGGCAGGTCGAGCCCGCCCACCAGATGCAGCAGCGTGCTCTTGCCGCTGCCCGACTTGCCGCCGATGAACACGCATTCGCCGTCGGCGATGCCCAGGTTCACGCCGCGCAGCGCCGACACGGTGAGGTCGCCGAGCGCGTATTCCTTGTGCAGGTCTTCAACTTCGATCATGGCGCTGGCCTTCAGATGATCAGGCCGTCCGCCGCGTGCAGCAGCTGGCCCGTGAGTGCATGGCGTCCGCCGACGAGGTGGACGATGTTCTGTGCGAGCTGATCGACGCCCACGGGGCGCCCGAGCTTCATGAGGCCGAACAGTTCCTGCTCGGCCGGCGCCAGCGGCTGCACCACGCCGAACTCCGGCACGCTCGCATGGCAGACCGCGTTGACGTTGATGGCCTGGCGGCCGAACTCCTTGGCCAGGCAGCGCACCGCGCCGAGCAGCGCGCCGGCGACGCTCGCCTCCACCGCCCTGCCCTGGCGCCCGCACACGCCGGCGATGTCGCACACCACGACGATCTCGCCGCCGTCGCCGCGCGACATCGCATGCGCGGCGGCGCGCGCCGCCGCCGTGAAGTCCACGGTCGCCGCAACCACGGTCTCGACCAGGTCGGCGCCCTCGGCCGGCTCGGGCGCCAGATAGACCAGCGCATCCAGCCCGCCGAGCGCCGCCTGGGCCGCGTCGGCCGCGACCCGCGCGCGCTTGGACGCACGCTTGCCCACCGGCGGCGCGCTGTCGAGATGGAAGTCGGGCCGGCGCTCGTCGCGCCGCGCGAAGGCCGCCGCGAGGCTCTGGCCGCTCATGGCCGGCGCGCGCAGCCAGACCTTTCTTGCAAGGGTTTGCACGGCGCTCACCATGTGATGAGCCCTCCACTCACGTTCACCACCGCGCCGGTCACGAAGGCCGCGTCGCCCAGCGCCAGGAAGCGCACCGCGCCGGCCACGTCCTGCGGCGTGCAATTGCGCGCCAGCGGCGTGTTGGCGAGCAGTACCGAGCGCACCTTGGCCTTCATGAGGTCGGCAAGGCCGCCCTCCGTCACCTGGGGCGCGACGATGTTCACGCGCAGGCCCGAGTCGGCCACCTCGCGCGCCAGCGACTTGCAATAGCTGATGACCGCCGCCTTGGCCGCGCCGTAGGCCACGCGCATCGGCTGGCCGACCAGCCCCGTCACCGAGGACACGACCACGATCGCGCCGCCGCCGGCCTCGCCGCGCAGCGCGCGGAAGGCTTCGGCCGCGTTCACCACCGGCGCGAGGTTGTCGCGCATGCATTCGGCCATGTCGTCGTCATCGACGAGGGCGAGCGGGCCGTCCTTGGCGCTGCCCACGGCGAGCACCAGCACGTCGAGCCCGCCGAGCGCGGCGGCGGCCTCGCTCAGGCAGCGCCCGGCGGCCTCGGCGTCGCGCAGATCGGCGCCGACCAGCGCCGGCGCCGCGCAACCCTCGGCCACGAGGCCGGCCGCGAGCCGCTCGGCGGCCGAGCGCGAGCGGTTGAAATGCAGCGCCACCTTCGCGCCGTCACGCGCGAAGCGCTCGGCGATCGCCTGGCCGAGTCCGCCGCTCGCGCCGCACACCAGCACGCGCGCATTCGCGGGCGTGAGGCTCGCGGTCGGCTCCTGCGACCGCGCGCGGCGGCGCGTCAGCGGGCCCCAGTCGCCGAGGCGGGCCAGAAGGCTGCCGACGCCGCTCATTTCGTGTCCTCGACGATCTTCTGCGCGCGCTTCGCCTTCTCGCGCGCGTCGTCCACCAATTCCTTCGGGCAGGTTTGCGCGGCGCAGAGCGCGACATAGCGGTTGAAGTCCTCGACCGCGAACCGGGTGCGCTTGAGGAAAGGCGGCAGCTCGAGGCTGTTGTTGCCCCGGATGAGCCGCAGGATCGGCAGCTCGGGCGCCTGGTCGATCGCCTTGTCCATCTGGCGCGTGCCGAGCTTGACCCAGAAGGTCTGCTTGCCCGGATCGGTCTCGAACAGCGCCTTCATCGTGGTGACGCTGCCGAGCCAGCCGGCGATCTCGCGGTCGTCGGGCGCGAGGCCGGCGGCCTGCTTGAGATAGCGCTCGGCCTGCTCGACGCGCTCGCGCTCGGGTTCGGTGCGGCTGATCTGGTGCAGCAGGATGCCGGCCGAGCGCAGCGCGTCGAGATCGTCGGGCGACTTGCGCAGCGTGGCCAGATAGCCTTCGAGCGCGGCCTTGGACTGGGCCTGGCCGAGGTTGGCGATGTCGCGGGCGGCGGTGGTGGCGGCCGCGCCGACGGGGGCGGCGGGCGCGGCCAGCGCGGCGAGCGGCAGGCCGCAGCTCAGCGCGAACAGCGCAACGCGGCCGTGGCGGCGGAGGGCGAGGGAAAGATTCATGGTCGGTTCCGGTTAAGGCGGGTGTGCGGTCAGGCCAGCAGCGCGGCGGTCTCGGCCTCGGCTTCCATGCCGGTCCAGACCGCCGAGTACAGGCCGGTCAGGCCGAAGGAATCGCTGTGGGCGAAGACGACGCGGCCGAAGCTCTCCTTGGCCGCGTCGAGGGTCGAATCCATGCCGGGGCCGAGGGTGAGCATCGGATGGCCCCAGCGGTGCAGCGTCATGTCGGCGATGCGGCCGCGCGTTTCGGGCAGCACGGCGGCAAGGTCAGCGGCGATGCGCTCGGCCAGGTCGCGCGCCGCGGCGACATAGAGCGCCGAGCGGCCGGCCACGCGCGGGAACGGGCTGTACACGGTGAGCACGCCGCCGCCGTCATGGCGCGCATTGCCGGGCAGGTTGTCGGGCGCGACGATGTAGCGCGCGAGCCGGCCCGGCGCGGTGGTCTCGAAGGGCGCGTCGATGCGCCGGGTCAGGCTCACCTGGGTCACGAGATAGGCGTTGTAGGCGAAGCCGCCGTACACGCCGGGGCGCGCCGCATCCAGGCCATCGACGATGCGGCGCGCGTACAGCTTGGGCACGCCGAGCACGACGGCGTCGGCGGCGATGCTGCGGCGCCGGCCGTCGGCGCCGATGCCGGTCACCCACACCGCCTCGCCACGCTGCGCGACGCGGGTGACGGTAAAGCCGCAGCGCAGGCTGGCGCCGGGCTGGCGGCCGAGCCGGTCGAGCAGCGCCTCGGTCACGGCGGCGTGGCCACCGGCCATCGTGTATGCGGGTGCAAGCGTTTGCGAGAGCAGGTAGTTGCCGATCCAGGCCGAGAGCTTCTCGCCGCTGTCGGCGACGCGCGCGGCCACCACGTCATCGAGCAGGGCGCGCGTGGCGGGCGCATAGCCCTGGGTGGCGTAGTCGTCCCAGAGCGTGACGCGGTCGAGCGCGAGCATCGCCGGGCCGTTCTCGGCACGCACGATGCGCAGGCCGCGCTCGGGGTCGAGCATGCCGCGCAGCCGGTCGGTGGCGCGGGCGAGGTCGCGCGCGGCGTCGGCGGGCAGACCGAGCCGGCCGAGCCCGGCGCCGAACGGGTCGCGCACCAGCCGGCCGGCCGCATGCGTCGCATGGTCGGCCGGCGCGAGCGCATGGAAGCGCACGCCCAGATCGGCGAAGAACTCGCCGAAGGGCGCGACCGGCCCCTGGTTGAGGAAGGCGCCGAGCGCGACGCGGCAGCCCGCGATCTCGCCGGCGCGCGAATTGCCGCCGGCCACCGGCTCCTTCTCCAGCACCAGCACGTCGCGCGGCGCGAGCCGCGTGGCGGCGGTGAGCGCCGAGATGCCGCCGCCCACCACCACGACCTCATGCTTCTCGTCGGGTTCGGGCTGCTCGCCGGGGCCTTCGTCGCGCACGCGGTGCGTGACGTCGAAACGGTCAGTCGCGGCAAACCGGGCCGGGGGCAGCACGCCGAGCGCGCGGCCGCTGGCCGACATCGGCAGCCAGCAACCGGCGGCGCCCGCCATGAGGCCCGCGACGAAGCGGCGGCGGTCCATCAGCGCGCCTCCGCCACGATCAGGTCGCCGCGCGCCAGCGCCGCGCCGTCGGCGCCGAACCACTTGCAGCGCAGGCGCAGGCGGTCGTCGCCGTCGGGCTTCGCATCGAACTCGACGCGCACTTCGGCCGGCGGCAGCACCGGTGCGCTGAAGCGCAGGCGGCGGATTGCTACCAGCACGAGCGGACGGCCGGCGGCCCCGGCGGCGGCATCGACCGCGAAGCGCAGCAGCAGCACGCCGGGCAGGATGGGCTGGCCCGGAAAATGGCCGGCGAACACCGGCTCGTCGGCCGCGACGGCGCGCAGAGCAGGCGCGACCGGCGGGTGGATTGCAAGCGTTGTCATCGCCTCACCCGTTGAAGACCTGGAGCTGGCCGCGGGCAACCTGCGCCCCGCCCTGCTCGGCGCTGAAGCGCGCCACATGCACCGGACCGGAGGTCTGCTCCAGCGCCACTTCCAGCTCGAAGGGCGCGCCGCCGTCGAGCGCGGCCGGGCCGAACTCGACCTCGTCGAAGCCGAGCAGCAGATGGCGCCCTTCGGCGCCGGCCGCCGCGCCGCCCTCGGGTGGGCAGGCGCCGATCACAATGCCGAAGGTCTGGGCGGCGGCTTCGAGCAGCAGTTCATGCGCGAGCGCCGGCTGGGCCAGCGCGCCGAAGATGCGCGCGTTGGCGTCGAGCCGGATCAGCGCGCGACCCGAGCGCGTGGCCGGATCGGCCTCGACCTCGGTCGGCAGCAGGATGGGCGCGCGATGCGGCAGCAGCGCCTCGATCGCGGTGCGGTCGAGCTTCATGCCGGCGCTCCGACCACGATCGACACCGCGCTCGCGCCGATGCCCGCGCCCTGATGCAGCACGCGGCGCGCCGGACGGCTGCCGGCGCGCGCCAGCAGCGGCGCGACTTCGGGCAGCGCGTCGGCGGCATCGCGCGCCGGCAGGCGGCCGCGTTCCATGCAGCGCAGCGCGAGACCCAGGCGCAGCACGCCCGACGAGGCGAATTCGCCGAGATGGCCCTTGAGCGCCACGAGTTCATGACGCTCGGCGTCGAGCAGGCCGGCCCAGGCCGAGGCTTCGCCCTGGTCGAGCGAAGGCGTGCCACTCGCGGCGCTCGACACCCAGTCGATGTCGCCGATGGCGATGCCGGCGCGGTCGAGCGCGGCCGACACGCTGCGGCGCACCGCCGGGCCAAGCTCGCCGTGGCCGAACACGCTGTCGGCACCGGCGTACTGGCCGATGCCTTCGATGCGGCCGAGCACGCGGGCGCCGCGCGCGGCGGCGGCAGCGGCGGTTTCGAGTACCAGCGCGCCCGCGCCTTCCGACGGCAGGCAGCCGGCGGCGCCGCGCGAGAACGGCAGCGCGCCGTCATCGTCGCGGCGGCCAAGGCCCATCTCGGCAAAGCCGCGCAGCAGCGGCGCCGGCAGGTCGTCGGCGCCGATCACCACCACGCGCTCGCACATGCCCTGGCGCAGCAGCATCCAGCCGTACATCAGCGCGTATTCGCCCGACTGGTCCACGCCCACGAGCGTGGAATTGGGGCCGTCGAGCGCCAGCTCGATCGCCACCATGCCGGCGGTCGCGTTGTAGACGGTGTTGGGAAAGTGGATCGGCGTGAGGCCGGTGATGCCCTCGGCCAGATAGGCCTTGTGATGCTCGACCACGCTCGCGAAGCCCGAGAAGCCCGTGCCCACGATGACGCCGCAGTTGCGCTTGTGGGCCTCGTCGGCCACGCCGGCATCGGCCAGCGCCATCTGCGCGGCGGCGATCGCATAGGTGTTGACCGCGTCCATGCGGCGCACCTTCTTGCGGTTGATGTAGTCGGTGGCTGCAAACCCTTGCACGGCGGCGGCCGGCACGTTGCTGCCTTCGCGCGGCACGGCCGTGGCGGCCTGGCCGGCGTCCATCGCGGCGAGCGCGGCGGCGCTGTCGCTGCCGAGCGCGCCCACCATGCCGAAGCCGGTGATGACGATGCTGTCATCCATGGAGAAGTCCTTCCGTTGTCTCGATGAGTCGGGCCGAGCGCGGCTCGAACCAGGGGCCGTGACCGGGCACGACGCAGTCATGGCCGGCGAGCGATTCGCGCGCGGCCAGCAGCAGGTCGTGGCGCCAGTACACGAGGTGATGGGCGACGTCGGCGGCGAGCGCGTCGTCGAGCGACAGCAGCGCATCGCCGGCGATGGCGGTGCGGCCGTGGGCGGTGAGGCAGTCGAGGCCGATCTGGCCCGGCGCATGGCCTTCGAGGTCGATGACGCGCAGGTTCGGCGTCAGCGCCTCGCCGGGCACGACGGTGCGCAGCCGGCCGGCGAAGCTGGCGTTGGCGAAGTCGTAGCGGCGGTCATGCGCGAGCCGCACGAACTGGCGCCGGAACACCGGCGCCAGATGCTCGTACTCGCGCGCCAGGAAGGCCTCGACGCCCTCGCCGTCATCGCGCGCGGCGATGAAGCGGGCAAAGAACTCCAGCTCGCGCGCCGACACCGCCACCGTGGTGCGCGGGCCGTAGCCCAGATCGTCGTAATGATCGAAATGCAGGTGGGTGAAGAAGACGATGTCGATGTCGTCCAGCCCGATCCCGGCCGTGGCACGCAGGGCGGCGTCGAGCGCCGCGCGGTGGCCGCTGAAATGGCCCGGATCGACGAGCACCGTGGTGCCCGCGTCGTCGAGCAGCACGCAGCCGCAGCGCAGCGTGAGCCGCGTGCCGATGCCGACCGGCCGGATGCGGACCTCAGACACCGAGGCCCCCGTCGATCGCGAGCGTCTGGCCGGTCATGTAGCCGTTGTCGGCCGAGGCGAGAAAGCGCACCAGCGCCGCCACCTCGTCCACCTTGCCGACGCGGCCGAGCGGGATGGCCTTGGTCATCTCGGCCAGCTGCTTCGGGTTCATCTCGGTCAGCATCTCGGTCTCGATGAAGCCCGGCGCGACCGCGTTGACCTGCACCTTGTAGCGGCCCAGTTCCTTGGCCAGCGCGCGGGTCATCGCGATCACGCCGCCCTTCGAGGCCGCGTAGTTGGCCTGGCCCGGCGTGCCGATGAGGCCGCTGATCGAGACCATGTTGATGACCTTGCCGCGACGGCCGCGGATCATGCCCTTCACGAAGGCGCGGGTGGTCAGGAACACGCCGCGCAGGTTGGTGTCGAGCACCTCGTCCCATTGCGCGTCGGACATCATCGCCAGCAGGCCGTCGCGCAGCACGCCGGCGTTGTTGACGAGCACGTCCACCTGCTCGAAGCGCGCCTCGACTTCCTGCGCCATGCGATCGACATCGGCGCCGCTGGCCACGTCGCCCTGGAGCAGCTCGGCGCTGCCGCCGGCGGCGCGGATTTCGGCCACGACCTCCTCGGCCTTGCCCATGCTGGACTTGAAGTTGACCAGCACGTGATGGCCCGCCGCGCCGAGCGCGAGAGCCACGCCGCGGCCGATGCCGCGCGACGCGCCGGTGACGAGGGCGACGGAATCAGGCCGCGACATCGAAAGCCTCCGGACGGGCAAGGATGAGAGAGGTGTTGTTGCCGCCGAAGGCGAGCGAGTTCTTCATGGCGACATCGAGCCGCGCGTTGCGCGCGACGTTGGGCACCACGTCGAGGTCGCAGTCGGGATCGGCTTCCTCGAAGTTGAGCGTGGGCGGCAGGAACTGGCCCATGAGGCCGAGCACCGTGGCGACCGCCTCGATCGCGCCGGCCGCCGACAGCGTGTGGCCGATCATCGGCTTGATGGAGCTGACCGCGAGCCGGTCGGCCGCCGCGCCGAACACGCGGCGGATGGCGGCGGTTTCCGACTTGTCATTCAGCGAGGTGCCGGTGCCGTGGGCATTGATGTAGCCGATGCGCTCGGCGGCGAGGCCGCTCTTGCGCAGCGCGAGCTGCATCGCGCGGGCCATGCCGTCGCCTTCGGGATGGGGCGCGGTGATGTGGCTCGCGTCGGAGGTGATGCCGTAGCCGGCGAGCACCGCCAGCGGCTTGACGCCGCGCGCCAGCGCATGGCCGGCGCGTTCGAGGATGAGCACGCCCGCGCCCTCGCCCAGCACGATGCCGTCGCGACGGCGGTCGAAGGGGCGGTTGCGGCCGGTGGCCAGCGCGCCGAGCGCGTTGAAGCCGGTGAAGGTCACATGCGACAGCGACTCGGTGCCGCCCGCGACCATCACGTCGGCGAAGCCGCATTCGATGAAGTCGGCGGCCAGGCCCACGGCGGTCGCGCCCGAGGAGCAGGCGGTCATGATGCTGGTGCGCGGGCCGTGCAGGCCCCAGTGCCGGGCGACGGCGGTGCCGGCGCTGTCCGGGTTCATCGGCAGCAGCGACGACGGGCGACCGACGCGGCCCTGCATCGCGGCATCGACATAGCACTCGGTCACGTTCACGCCGCCGCCGCTGCCGAACACCACGCCGACGCGGTCGCGGTCGATGCCGTCGAGCGCGGCCTGCTGCCAGGCCTCGACGGTGGCCGTGAGCGCGTACTGGTCGGCCCGCGACAGCCGGCGGCGCTCGAAGTCGGTCAGCTCTGCCGCGGGCTCGAAGGGATCGACGATGCCCACGAGCTGCGAGCGCGCGCCCTCGGTGTGATGCCAGGTGTTGTGGCGGATGCCCGAGCTGCCCGACCGCAGCGACAGCTCGAAGCGGGTGATGTCCTGCCCGGCCGGGCTGACCACGCCCAGACCGGTGATGACGACGGCGTTGCGATTCACTGCCCGCTCCCGCCTCAGGCCGCGACCGGCTTGGCGACGGTCAGCAGATAGGCCGCCAGCGTCTCGATCGACTTGAAGTGGCGCTTGACCTCCTCGTCCTGGTTCAGGCGCACGCCGAAGGCCTTTTCGAGGCCGAGCACGAGGTCGAGCACGTCGACCGAGTCGATGCCCCAGCCGTCCTCGGCGAACAGGTCGGCGGTGTCGGGATCGGCGATGTCGGCCGGGTCGATCTCCAGGCGGTCCTGGATGATTTCCTTGATCTTGGTCTTGATGGTGTCGAGGTCCATGGTGGCTCCGTGGTGGTGGTGATGAAGGACTTGCGGGGATGAGCGGGCGCGGTTCAGCGCTGCTCGCGTTCGAGGCGGTCGGCGAGGCGTGCGAGCCCCGGCCGCGCCCGGATGAAGCGGATGACGCGCGACCATTCGACGCGCGCCAGGACGGCATCGAGCCAGTCCCAGCCGGTGCGCGTGGTCATGGGCGCGATCGCCCGTTCGGGACAGGTCTGGCTGCACATGCCGCAGCCGACGCATTCGTTGCTGATGCTCATGACCGGGCGACCGTCGGCCGCGCTGGCGCGCACGAGGCTCGGGCAGTCGGTGCGGGCGACGCACTGGTTGCAGCCGGTGCAAGCGCTTTCAATGACCGTGTAGCGGAAGTTGGTCGGCCCCTTGCGCGGGCGGGCCTGCACGCATTCGCCCTTGAGCACGAGCACGTGGAAGCCGTCGCTGGCGAAGGCGTGGTCGAGCGCGGCGTCGATCGCCTCGGGATCGAGCGCGGGCACGACCACGGCATTGGCCACGCCGAGCGCATGCAGCAGGTCGAGCCAGGCTTCGCCGGTCAGGCGCGGGCTGGTCTGCTGGAAGCCGGTCATGGCCGTGCCCGAGTTGTCGAGCACCATCAGCACGCCGCGATGGCCGTTCTGCACCGCCGTGATGACACCCGGGATGCCCGAGTGGAAGAAGGTCGAGTCGCCGATGACGGCCACCACCTCGCGCCCCTTGTCGGGCTGGGCCAGCAGATAGCCCTGGAGGATGCCGACGCTCGCGCCCATGCAGAGGTTGCTGTGCAGCGCGCGGAAGGGCTCGGTGGCGCCGAGGGTGTAGCAGCCGATGTCGCCCACCACATGCACGCCGCGACGGTGCAGCACGTCGAAGGGACCGACATGCGAGCAGCCGGCGCAGAAGCCGGGCGGACGCGCCGGCGCGGTGACGACGGGCACGTTGATCGGCACGAGATGACGCGGCCGGTCGCGCTCGACGACGGCGCGCGCCGGGCCGAGGCCGGGCAGGCCGAGGCCGCGCAGCCGCTCGATGCGGAACTCGCCCACCAGCGCCTCGGGGCCGAGGTCGATCACGTCGAGGCCGAGCGCGCGCACCGCGTCCGCCAGCATCGACGAGCCTTCCTCCGTCACCACGAGCCGGTCGCAGCGGCGCGCGAACGCGCGCACGCGGTCGGCATTGAGCGGATGCGGGCAGCCGACCGCCAGCAGCGGCACCGAGCCGTCGAGGTTTTCCTGCACGGCGGCGAAGGTGGTGCCGGCGCAGATGATGCCGAGCGGATGCCGGCCGGTATCGGGCTCGGGCCAGAACTCCTCCATCAGCCCGCCGGTATCGGCCGAGGTCGCGAGCTTGCTCAGTTTGGCCACGAGCGCGCGGCGCCGCGCCGGCACATGGCTCGGCAGCAGCAGGAACTTGCTGACCGGGCCGGCGAATCCGCCCGTCATGGGCACGTCGCGCCGCGCCGAGGTCACGACCAGCTGGCTGCCGTAGCAGAGCTGGGTCGTCAGGCGCACCAGCACCGGCGTGTCGTGGCGCTGGCTGATCTCGAAGGCCAGCCGCGTGAAGGCGAGCACCTGCTGGGTATCGGCCGGCTCGAGGATGGGCAGGCTGGCGGCGCGGGCGACGAGGCGCGTGTCCTGCTCGTTCTGCGAGCAGGACGAGCCGGGGTCATCGCCCACCACCACGACCAGCCCGCCGCGCACGCCGGTGTAGGCCAGGTTGTAGAGCGCGTCGGCCGCGACATTGAGGCCGACATGCTTCATCACCACGAGGGCGCGCGCGCCGGAGTAGGCGACGCCGGCCGCGACTTCGAGCGCGACCTTCTCGTTGGTGGCCCAGCGGCAATCGACTTCGCCGAGGCGCTTCATCTCGTCCATGACCGAGGTGACGGGCGAGCCGGGATAGGAGGTGGCGACATGCACGCCGGCTTCCCAGGCGCCGCGCGCGGCGGCCTCGCAACCGGACATGAGGCGGGTGGTGCTCATGCGCGCTCCTTGCGGCGAAGGTGGTCGGTGAACTCGATGTCGAGCTGGGGGCAGATCCAGCGCGTGAGCTGGGTCAGCACGCGGTTGGGGCCGACCTCGACCAGCTCGTAGCCGCCGGCCTGGATGAGCCGCTCGACCATGTCGAGCCAGCGCACCTGCTGCCAGGGCTGGGTCTCGACCAGGGCGAGCGCGGCGGCGCCATTCGCCACCGGCCGCGCGTCGATGTGCGACCAGAGCTGGCGCCGCATCGGCGCGGGACGGATGCCCAGACGCGCGGCCAGACCGTCGAGCTGCGGGCGCAGCACGTCGAGCCGGCGCGAATGGAAGGGGATGTGCGTCGGCAGCTTCATGAGGCCGAGCAGCGCGGCGCCGAGTTCGCACTCCACCGCCGCGAGCTGCTCGGGGCTGCCGTGCAGCACATGCTGGACCGCGTTGTTGGCGCAGAGGATCTCGACGCCGGTGGCCGCCGCGACGCGGGCGAAGTCGGCCGGCTCGCGCAGCGTGACGATCGCGACCTCGCCGTCGTCCTGCGCGAAGGCGGCATGGCCGATGAGGAAGACATGGGCGATCAGGTCGAGCGAGGCGGCTTCGTCGATGACGCCGGCCGCGACCAGCGCCGCGTACCAGCCGAGGCTGTGGCCGCAGCAGGCGGCGGGGTCGAGCGCCGCGCCGGCCACCCGCCACCAGGCGAGGTTGAGCGCGTGGATATCGACCTGGAGGTCGAGTTCGGCGCGCGCCTCGGCGGGCAGCGCGGCCACGCCGGGGATGGCGGCGACGCGCGCCTGCGCGGCGGCGAGGGCGGCGGCCTGATCGGGATGGGCGGCGACGAAGCGCTCGACCATCCGGCCGTACTGGGCACCGAGGCCCGGGAACATGACGACGACAGCGGCTTGCACGGATGACCTCAGGCGGCGGCGAGGTGGGCGAAATCGGGCGCCTCGGCAGGGCGGGCGCGGCAGAAGGCGGGCAGCGCGGCGCCGTCGATGGCGGCATAGCCGTGCTCGAAGGCGGCGTGGTTCATCGCGCGGCTCGCGGCGGGCACCTGGCTGTCGAGCAGCGCGAGGCAGTCGGCGCGGCCGAAGCCGAGGCGGCGGACGAAGGCGCCGAAGGCCACGGTGGCCGAGGCGTGGGCCGGATGGCCGTGCTCGGCCAGCCAGTCGGCCATGCGCAGCTCGGTCACCTCGGCGCCGGCCTCGCGCAGCACGCGGGCCACTTCATCGGGCGAGACGAGGGGTGCCTGCTCGGCTTGGCCCGAGGGGCGGATGACGAGGTCGGACACGACGCAGCGCGTGCCCGGGCCGATGTCCTGGCGCCAGCGCAGCGCCTCGCCCGATTCGAGCACCAGCATCAGGTCGAGCGGCGCGCCACCGAGCAGCGGCGAGCGCACGCGGTGGCCGGCGCGCAGCGTGGCGCGCACCGGCGCGCGGCGCTGGGCGATGCCGCGCGTCTCGGTGCTGACCACGCGGGGGTAGCGACGCTGGAGCGTGGTGGCGATCAGCCGGGTGAGGCCGACCACTCCGAGGCCACCCAGCCCGGCGACGCCCAGGCTGAGCGGAATTGCTGAAGACGACTGCGCGACGGCGGAATTGACTGACATGGGAACACCCGATTCGATTTGCGCCAGTGCCGGATCGAATTCGTTTCCGTATTCGTATCCAGCGAATGAGCAAATTGAACCACGGTGTTAAAGCCGTTTCCAATACGGCTAAAAGCGTCAGATTATTTTTGTGCAACCTTGGAATTGGTGAGTCATCCGTTGGATGCCCCGAGGCTGGAAATGAAGCACCGAATCCATTCGCATCGCCCCATGCAGAAACCGGCTAACCGATAGGTCACCGTTTGCAATTTCCGATCATTTCGCCGTCGATCGACGCAGGTGATCTTGATACCAGATACCGGCGATCCAATTCATGCGACCAATGCGGGATTGACGAAGTTTTGTGTGTCGAAATTCGATCCGCCGACAAATGGCGGGATTTGGCGGCCGAATAACCCGATCGATGACCGGACACCCGAAATCGCGGCAACAGCGAATAGGACCGTCTTTTTCGTAGCCTTGAGGCCATTGCCCGCATTTCCACCGTGCGAATCGTCACGAAGCGGCACCGCCGCCGTTCTTCACGACGTGCGCCGAATTGGGCCAATGCGCACGCGAGCTTCCCGGTCCTGCCGGCCACGACTGCCGGCGGCGAATGCGGCGCGCCATGACGAAAAAAAGCCCGGCCGTCTCTCGACGGGCCGGGCCTCGCGGGCGCGGTGCGCCGGGCTCAGTCGCCCTTGGCGCCCGCGAGATACCAGCGGCCGAGCAGCGCCCGCTCCTCGTCGGTGATGCCGGTGGCGTTGTTCATCGGCATGAGCTTCTGCACCACGGCCATCTGATAGACCTGCTGGGCGTGCGCGAGCAGGTTGTCGCGGGTGTTGAGCATCACGCCCTTGCTCGCGAGCTGGGGGTTGTGACAGAGCACGCAGCGCTCGCCGACGATCTTCGTCACCTCGGCGAACGTGGGTGGCGGCAGCTCGGCGACGACCTGGGCCCGGGGCGCGGGCGCGAGCCAGACGATCACGCCCGCGATCAGCGCGCAGCCCGCCGCTGCCCACCGCCACGCGCCCGGCTGCGCCGTGTGCCGCTTCACGAAGTAGATGCGGATGAGCGCGCCCGCCGCCATCAGCACGTCGAGCACCAGCCAGTTGAGCGGATGCGCCCAGACCATCGAGTAATGGTTGGACAGCATCGCGAACAGCACCGGCAGCGTGAAGAAGGTGTTGTGCACGCTGCGCTGCTTGCCGCGCTTGCCGAACTTGGGGTCGGGCTTCTGCCCGGCCTGGAGCGCCGCGACCGACTTGCGCTGGCCCGGGATGATCACGTGCGCGACGTTGGCGCTCATGATCGTCGCGAGCATCGCGCCCGTGAGCACGAAGGCCGCGCGCCCGGCAAACCAGTGCGCCGCGAGCCAGGACGCGGCCACGACGTAGAGCGCGACCAGCGCACCGACGATCGCGTCGCCATGCTTCATCTCGCCGAAGAGCTTGCAGATGAGGTCGTACACGACCCAGCCCGCGACCAGATAGCCGAGCGCCATGCCCACGGCCTGCGCGGGCGTCCAGTCGGCCACCGACTTGTCGACGAGGAAGCTCGTCGCGTTCAACAGGTAGAGCACCGTCAGCAGGCCGAAACCGGTCAGCCAGGTGCTGTAGCTCTCCCAGTAGAACCAGTGCAGCGGGCCGGGAATGTGGGCCGGCGGCGTGAGGAACTTGCGCGCCTGGTAGAAGCCGCCGCCGTGCACCGACCACAGCTCGCCATCGACGTTGTCGGGCAGGTCGTTGCGGGCGGGGCGGCGTTCGAGGCTGTCGTCGAGCCAGACGAAGTAGAACGACGAGCCGATCCAGGCGATGGCGGTGATGACATGGGCCCAGCGCAGCAGCAGGTTGGCCCAGTCGAGCAGGTAGGAGGTGTCCATGGAGATCGCTTCAGGAGCCGCGGTAGGTGGAGTAGCTCCACGGCGTGACGAGCAGCGGCACGTGGTAGTGCGCGTTGACATTGGCAATGCCGAAGTCGAGCGGGATCTTGTCGAGGAAGGGCGGTTCGGGCAGATCGAGGCCCAGGGCGCGGAAGTAGTCGCCGGCCGCGAACACCAGCCGGTAGCGGCCCGCGACCAGCTCGGCGCCGGTCAGCAACGGTGCATCGACGCGGCCATCCGAATTTGTATGCACCTTTTTGATGATCGACCAGCCGGATGGCCCAAAAAAGTGCAGCTCGATCGCCAGATCGGGCGCAGGCTTGCCGTGCATGGTGTCGAGAACATGGGTCGTGAGGCGGCCATGCCCTTGGGAAACTGACTTTTCTGCGGGATCGGAAGGCATCTTGGCGACTGGGTTGGAGTGGACGGCGAATGGCGCGGAAATTGCGTTCGATTGTATACACTTTGATCGTAACAACCCGCCGACCGGAAGCGGCTGAACCGCCGCCGAGACGCGAATTCCGTACCACCGAAAACCGCTCCCACCTCGCCCATGACCACATCGTCGCCCCTCGTCCGCAACGTCAGCACGCTGGCTGGCGAACCCGACTATCCGCGCGACCTGATCGGCTACGGACGCAATCCGCCCCACGCCAACTGGCCCGGCAAGGCGCGCATCGCCGTGCAGTTCGTCCTCAACTACGAGGAGGGCGGCGAGAACTGCGTGCTGCACGGCGACCCGGGCAGCGAGCAGTTCCTGTCCGACATCATCGGCGCGGCCGCCTATCCCGACCGCCATCTGAGCATGGAGTCGATCTATGAATACGGCTCGCGCGTGGGCGTGTGGCGGCTGCTGAAGGAATTCGAGAAGCGCGGCCTGCCGCTCACGGTGTTCGGCGTGGGCATGGCGCTGGCGCGCCATCCCGAGCTGACGCAGGCCTTCTGCGAGGCCGGCCACGAGATCGCCTCGCACGGCTGGCGCTGGATCCACTACCAGAACATGGCGCCCGAGATCGAGTTCGAGCACATGAAGCTCGCGACCGAGAGCATCCGCGCGATGTGCGCCCCGCACGCGAAGGAAGCCTGGCCGCTCGGCTGGTACACCGGCCGCGACTCGCCCAACACCCGCCGCCTGCTGTGCGACCTCGGCGGCTACGAGTACGACAGCGACTACTACGGCGACGACCTGCCGTTCTGGACCACCGTCACCCGCAGCGACGGCACGGCCGTCAAGCACCTCGTCGTGCCCTACACGCTCGAAGCCAACGACATGCGCTTCGCCACGCCCCAGGGCTTCAACACGTCGGAGCACTTCTTCCAGTACCTGAAGGACAGCTTCGACGTGCTCTACGCCGAGGGCGACGAGAGCCCGAAGATGCTGTCGGTCGGCATGCACTGCCGGCTGCTCGGGCGACCGGGCCGCATCCGCGCGCTGCAACGCTTTCTCGACCACATCGAGGCGCATGACCGCGTGTGGGTCTGCCGGCGCATCGACATCGCTCGCCACTGGCGCGAGCATCACCCGGCGGCCTGAGCGGTGCGCGCCTCCCTGCCTCGCCGCGTCCGGCCGTCGCGCGACCGCGCCGCCGCGTCGCGCCCGACCGCCTCGACCTCGCGCCACCGCGCCCCGACCGGAGACCGCCCATGGACGGCCTGACCCTCGCCACGCTCAACACCCTGCCGGCCGACGAGGCCATCGCGCGCCTGACCGGCCTCTACGAGCATTCACCCTGGGTGGTCGAGCGCGCGCTGAAGGACCGGCCCTTCCAGTCGGTCGCCCAGTTCAAGGCGGCGCTCGCGCGCGCGGTGCGCAGCGCGCCGCGCGCCGACCAGGTCGCGCTGGTGCGCGCGCATCCGGAGCTGGCCGGCCGCGCCGCCATCGACGGCAAGCTCACCGCCGAGTCCACCGGCGAGCAGCACCGCGCCGGCCTCACGCGCTGCACGCCGGAGGAATTCGCGCGGCTGCATGAGCTGAATGCCGCCTACAACGCGCGCTTCGGCTGGCCCTTCATCCTCGCGGTGCGCGGCGCCCACGGTCGCGGCCTGACGCCGCCGCAGATCATCGGCGAGTTCGAATCGCGGCTCGACCAGCCGGCCGACATCGAGCTGGGCGAATGCCTGCGCCAGATCGACCGCATCGCCGAACTGCGCCTGAACGACCTGCTCGACAGCCATCCCGCGCGCGGCCTCGCCGTGCTCGACCTCGCCGACGAACTCGCGCGGCACAGCGATTCGCCCGACGACCTCACCGTCATGTGGCTGACCGAGGCCCACCGCGCCGCCGGCCGCCTCGTCGCGCAATGGATGCGCGACTTCGGCTTCGACGAGGTGCGCGAGGACGCGGTCGGCAACATCATCGGCCGCTACCGGGCGAGCCTCGACGGCGCGCCGGTGCTGCTGACGGGTTCGCATTTCGACACCGTGCGCAACGCGGGCCGCTATGACGGCCGGCTCGGCTTTCTCGCGCCGATGGTCGCGGTGCGCGAGCTGGCAGCCGCCGGCAAGCGCCTGCCCTTCGACCTCGACGTGATCGCCTTCGCCGACGAGGAAGGCGTGCGCTTCGGCTCGACCTTTCTCGGCTCGTCGGCGGTGGCCGGGCAGTTCGATGCGCGGGTGCTCGATGCACGCGACGCCCAGGGCATGACGGGCCGCGAGGCGATGCTCGGCGCCGGCCTCGATCCCGAGCGCATCGCCGAGGCGGCCTACTCGGCCCACAGCGCCGGCAAGCCGATCAAGGGCTTCGTCGAGATCCACATCGAGCAGGGGCCGGTGCTGCTCGACCACGACTTGCCCGTCGGCGTGGTCACGTCCATCAACGGCAGCGTGCGCTACCGGCTGTCGTTCAAGGGCCTCGCGAGCCACGCCGGCACCACGCCAATGGGCACGCGCCGCGACGCCGCGCTCGCCGCCGCCGAATTCGCGCTCGCGGTGGAAAAGCGCTGCGCGCGCGAGCTGCATCTGGTCGGCACCGTCGGCATCCTCGAAGTGCCGGGCGGATCGATCAACGTGGTGCCCGGCAATTGCGACTGCACGCTCGACGTGCGCGCGCCCGGCGACGCCCAGCGCGACGCCGCCGTCGCCGACCTGCTCGCCATCGCCGACGAGATCGCCGCGCGCCGCAACGTCACGCTCTGCAAGCAACTGCTGCTGCGCGCCGCCGCAGCCCCCTGCGACCAGGCCTGGCAGGACCGCTGGGCCGCCGGCATCGATCGGCTCGGCCTGCCCGTGTTCCGCCTGCCGAGCGGCGCCGGCCATGACGCGATGCGCATGGCCGACCTCTGCCCGCAGGCGATGCTGTTCGTGCGCTGCGGCCACAACGGCATCAGCCACCACCCGCTCGAAATGCTCACCGCCGACGACGCCGAACTCGCGGTCACGCTCTTCCTCGACCTGCTCGATCACTGCTGAACCGCAGCACCCCACACGCCATGCAAGACACCCTCAAGCAATTCATCGACGCCGAATTCGAAGCCTCGGTCGCCTTTCTCGCAGAACTGGTCAAGCAGCCGTCCGACAACCCGCCCGGCGACTGCCAGCCGCATGCCGCGCGCGCCAAAGCGCTGCTCGAAGCGCTCGGCTTCACGGTCGAGGCGCATGTCGTGCCCGACGCCGACGTGAAGGCCGTCGGCATGATCAGCGCCACCAACCTCATCGTGCGCGAGCGCTTCGGCGACGGCGGCCCGACCATCGCGCTCAACGCCCACGGCGACGTGGTGCCGCCCGGCCTCGGCTGGAGCCACGGCCCCTACGACGCCGACATCGTCGACGACCCGGTGCACGGCCGCGTGATGATCGGCCGCGGCGTCGCGGTGTCGAAGAGCGATTTCGCCACCTACACCTGGGCGCTGCTCGCGCTGCGCGCCGCCGCCAAGGCCGGCCTGCCGCTCAAGGGCAGCGTCGAGCTGCACTTCACCTACGACGAGGAAACCGGCGGCGAGATCGGCCCCGGCTGGCTGCTCGCCCAAGGCCTGAGCAAGCCCGACTTCGCGATGTCGGCCGGCTTCACCTACAACATCGTCCAGGCCCACAACGGCTGCCTGCACACCGAGGTGACGGTGACGGGCAAGCAGGCCCACGCCGCGATGCCGCATACCGGCGTCGATGCGCTCGAAGCCGCGACGCATGTGCTGCAGGCGCTCTACGCCCACCGCGCGACGCTCGCGCAACGGCCGTCGAGCGTCGCCGGCATCGCCCATCCGACGCTCAACATCGGCCTCATCTCGGGCGGCATCAACACCAACGTGGTGCCCGATCAGGTGAGCTTCCGCATCGACCGCCGCATCACGCCCGACGAGAACCCGGCCGAAGCCGAGGCCGAACTCGGCGCCGTCATCGACGCGGCCGCGCGCTCGCTGCCCGTGCCCGCCAGCGTGAGCCACCGCCGCATCCTGCTCGCGCGTCCGCTCGCGCCCCAGCCCGGCATCGAGAAGCTCACCGGCGCGATCCGCAGGCACGCCGCCGAAGTGCTCGGCTGCGAGGTGACCGTGGGCGGCGTGCCCATCTACACCGACGCGCGCCACTACGCCGAGCGCGGCATCCCGACCGTGCTCTACGGCGCCGGCCCGCGCACGCTGCTGGAGGCCAACGGCCACAACGCCGACGAGAACCTGCGCCTGTCCGACCTGCGCAAGGCCACCGAGATCGTCGCGCGCGCCTGCGCCGACCTGCTCGGCTGACCGAGCGCGGCCCTGACGTGCAAGCGCTTTCAGGGCCGACCGATCCCGCTGCCTGCCTGATTCCCGGCGCCGCCACGCGCGACCGGGCACGACCTGTGCAACCCCACGAAACGCTTTCGTCCCGCCGGCCGCCGCACGCCGGCCCTTCCTCATCCACAGAGACATCATGACCACGCCCCGCCGCAGCTTCCTCAGCCGTCTCACCCATCTCGCCGCCGCCTGCGCGCTCGCCGCCGGCCTCGCGCCCGCCGCGCATGCCGAGACGCCGGTCAAGTTCCAGCTCGACTGGCGCTTCGAGGGGCCGAGCGCCCTCTTCCTCGTGCCGGCCGCCAAGGGCTACTTCAAGGCCGAGGGCCTGGACGTTACGGTGGACGCCGGCAACGGCTCGGGCAATGCCGTGAACCGCGTGGCCTCGGGCGCCTACGACATGGGCTTTGCCGACCTCGCGGCGCTGATGGAATTCGTCGCCAACAACCCGACCGCGCCGAGCAAGCCGGTCGCGGTGATGATGGTCTACAACAACACGCCGGCCGCCGTGCTCGCGCTGAAGAAGTCGGGCATCAAGACGCCCGCCGACCTCACCGGCAAGAAGCTCGGCGCGCCGGTGTTCGACGCCGGCCGCCGCGCCTTCCCGATCTTCAGCAAGGCCAACAAGGTCGGCGCGGTCGAGTGGGTGGGCGTCGATCCGGCGCTGCGCGAGACCATGCTCGCCAAGGGCGATCTCGACGCGATCACCGGCTTCAGCTTCACCTCGCTGCTCAATCTCAACCAGCGCGGCATCAAGGACGAGGACATCGTCGTGATGCCCTATCCGCAGTACGGCGTGAAGCTCTACGGCAACGCGATCATCGTGTCGGACAAGTTCCTCAAGGAGCATCCGGAGGCGGTCAAGGGCTTCCTCAAGGCCTTCACCAAGGGCATCAAGGACGTCATCGCCAACCCCGAGGCGGCGATCGCCACCGTCAAGCAGCGCGACGGAATCATCGACAGCAAGCTCGAAACCAAGCGCCTGCAACTCGCGCTGAACGCCACGGTACTCACGCCCGACGCGAAGGCCGAAGGCTTCGGCGACGTGAACCCGGCCCGGCTCTCGCTCATGGGCAGCCAGGTGTCGGACGCCTTCTCGACCAAGTCGCGCGTCGAGGCCGCGAGCGTGTGGAACGGCAGCTTCCTGCCGCCCGCCGCCGAGCGAAACATCTTCCCCGCCAAGTGAGGCCCGCATGAGCGCCGTCACCTCCCCCGCCGCGCCCGTGGCCGCCGCCGGCAGGCCCTTCGTCGAGTTCGACCATGTCTGGCTCGCCTACAACGACGAGCTGCTGGCCCAGAACCAGTTCGCCGTGGAAGACATCGACCTGAAGATCGGCGAGGGCGAGTTCGTCGCCATCGTCGGTCCGTCGGGCTGCGGCAAGTCCACCTTCATGAAGCTCGCGACGGGGCTGCGCATGCCGTCGAAGGGCAACATCGTGATCGCGGACCGGGAGGTGAGCGGGCCGCTCAAGTTCGTCGGCATGGCCTTCCAGGCGCCGACGCTGCTGCCCTGGCGAACCACGCTCGAAAACGTGCTGCTGCCGCTGGAGATCGTCGAGCCGCACCGCTCGCAATTCCGCGCCAGGCGCAAGGAATACGAGGCCAAGGCGATCGACCTGCTGAAGCGCGTCGGCCTCGGCGGCTACGAGCACAAGATGCCGTGGCAGCTCTCGGGCGGCATGCAGCAGCGCGCGTCGATCTGCCGCGCGCTCATCCACGATCCGAAGATGCTGCTGCTCGACGAGCCCTTCGGCGCCCTCGACGCCTTCACGCGCGAGGAGCTGTGGTGCCTGCTGCGCGACCTGTGGACCGAGCGCAAGTTCAACGTGCTGCTGGTGACGCACGACCTGACCGAAGCCGCCTTCCTCGCCGACACGGTGTACGTGATGAGCAAGAGCCCGGGCCGCATCGTCGTGCGCCGCGAGATCGACCTGCCCCGCCCGCGCGACCTCGAAATCACCTACACGCCCGAGTTCATCGGCATCGTCCACGAACTGCGCAGCCACATCGGCGCGATCCGCAAAAGCTGAATCGGGAGCACCTCTTCATGCTGAAACAGAAAACCCTCGAAAAGCTCGCGCCCTGGGCGCTGCTGGTCGCCACCATCCTGCTGTGGCAGATCCTCTGCGTCGCCTTCGACGTGTCGGAGTTCGTATTCCCGAGCCCGCTGCAGATCTGGGATTCGCTGGTCGAGTTCGGTGGCGAGATCGCGCGCCATGCCTGGCGCACCTTCTGGGTGACGATGGCCGGCTTCGCGCTCGCCATCGTGGTGGGCGTGGTGCTCGGCTTTCTCATCGGCACCTGGCGCGTGGCCTATGCGGCGCTCTATCCGCTCATGACCGCGTTCAACGCGCTGCCCAAGGCGGCCTTCGTGCCGATCCTCGTGGTGTGGTTCGGCATCGGCATCGGGCCGGCCATCCTCACGGCCTTCCTGATCTCGTTCTTCCCGATCATGGTCAACATCGCGACCGGCCTCGCCACGCTCGAACCCGAGATGCAGGACGTGCTGCGCGTGCTCGGCGCGCGGCGCAGCGACATCCTGTTCAAGGTGGGGCTGCCGCGCGCGCTGCCCTATTTCTTCGCCTCGCTCAAGGTGGCGATCACGCTGGCCTTCGTCGGCACCACGGTGTCGGAAATGAACGCCGCCAACGAGGGCATCGGCTATCTGCTGGTGTCGGCCGGCTCGGCCATGCGCATGCCGCTCGCGTTCGCGGGGCTGGTGGTGGTGGGCGCGATGGCGATGGTGATGTACGAGCTGTTCGCGGTGGTGGAGCGCAGCACGACGGGCTGGGCGCATCGGGGCGGCTGACATGCGACGGGCGAGCAGCCTCTGTGCGGCGTGCAAGACAGCGGCGACTGCAGGGCTTGTTGCCGTTCCACTTCTTTCCGGCCGCTGGAAATGACAAGGCCCGCTCCGGCGGGCCTTGTCATGCGAAGAGGCTGGGACGGCTCAGTGCCGCTCGGTCACGGCCGGCAGCGGCTTGGGCCGCGCGAAGGCCGTGGGCGTCATCGCCATCACGAAGCACACCGCGAACGAGACCAGCGAGGCAAAGCACAGCAACCGTGCCGGCGTCGCGGCCTCGGCAGCCACGGTGCCAAAGCCGAAGACGCCACTTGCCAGCGCCAGCGCCGCGAACATCACCGCCAGTTTCAGCATGGGTTTCTCCTTGTGTTCGACCGGGAGGCCCGGTCCGGGAAACTGAACCCTAACCGGCCAGCCCGCCGCGCCCTGTAGGAGATCGGCGCCCCGTCTTGTGGGACAGGCCGGGAGCGCTTCACCGGCGGCCCGACGACGCCGTGAACCGCGCGGGCCGGTTGCGGACCGCGCGCCGTCCGCTCAGACGTAGGCCCGCTCGCGGATCCACTTGGTCGCGATCCACTTCTCGCCCTTGCCCACCGGCGCGCCGCCGTGCAGCGTGCGCGGATCGACGTTCTCGGCGTCGTCCAGGCTTTCGAAGTACAGCGCACAGCCCTTGCGCGGCTTCACTTCCAGCCCGATCGACGGGAACACGGTCGCGCCGCCGGCCTCGACTTCGTTGAGATACATGATCAGCGTCGCGACGCGCTGGCCGCCGCGCTCCAGCTGGCGCCGGCCGCCGGCCTCGTTGACGTTGAAGTAGTCGAAATGCGGCGAGTACTCGGCGCCGACGCCGTAGCGCAGGATCTGCATCGGCTCCTGCTGTCGGGGCTCGAAGCCGAACATCTGCTCGATGCGCGCCTCGATGCTCGATACCAGCGGGTTCTCGGCGTGGTTGAAGTAGGTGCCTTCGGAAGTGCGTGCCGCGTCGGGCACGAAGTCGCCGGTGCCCGGATCGACCACCAGCGAGGGCTTGATCTTGCTGCGCGACAGCTCGACCAGCCGGTCGCATTCGTCGGCGGTGAGGAAGTCTCCGAACATGACCGTGCGCGGCGCGGCGAGGGCGAACATCACCTGCACCTCGCGCTCCCCGACGACGAGCGTGTTGGGCGCCTGGGCCGCGCCCTCGCCCATCATCGAGAAGGCGCCGTCGTCGGCGGTGCTGCCTTCATCGACGACGGCCTCACCGCCGGCCGCGCCGCGCACGACGCGCTCGGCATAGGGGCGCGGATGGCCCGACTTGACCATCGCGTCGATCAGCGACGCGGCGGTGCAGCCGCGCGCGATCTGGCTGTCGAGCCAGCTCTTGAGTTCATGGGATACGGCGAGTGTCTGGGCCGACATTCAGGGTCTCCTCTGGTCGGTGGATTCGGGTGGCGCCTCAGTCCGTCATGCCACGGGCGAGGTCACGGCAAAGGTCTTCCGGGCTCTCCAGGCCCACCGCGAGGCGGATCATGCCTTCGGTGATGCCGGCGGCCGCGCGCACTTCGGGCGCGACGCGGCCATGCGTGGTGGTGGCCGGATGGGTGATCGTGGTGCGCGTGTCGCCGAGGTTGGCGGTGATCGACACGAGCCGCGTGTTGTCGATGACGCGCCAGGCGTTGGTGCGCTGCTGCTCGGGCGTCTCGCCGCGCAGCTCGAAGCTCAGCACCGCGCCGCCGGTCTTCTGCTGGCGCTTGGCGAGCTCGTGTTGCGGATGCGATTCGAGGCCGGGATAGATCACGCGCTTGACCTGCGGCTGGGCTTCGAGCCAGCGCGCGACGGCCAGCGCGTTCTCGCTCTGGCGCTCCATGCGGATGGCGAGCGTCTCCAGTCCCTTGAGCAGCACCCAGGCGTTGAACGGCGACAGCGTCGGGCCGGCCGTGCGCAGGAAGGGCAGCATCTGATCCTTGATGAAAGCCTTGCTGCCGACGATCGCGCCGCCGAGCACGCGGCCCTGGCCGTCGATGTACTTGGTGGCCGAATGGATGACGACGTCGGCGCCCAGCTTGAGCGGCTGTTGCAGCGCCGGCGTGCAGAAGCAGTTGTCCACCACGAGCAGCGCGCCGGCGTCCTTCGCCACCGAGGCGAGCGCGGGGATGTCGGCCAGTTCCATCATCGGGTTGGACGGCGTCTCGACGTAGAACAGCTTGGTCTCGGGCCTGACGGCGGCGCGCCAGGCGGCCGGATCGGCGGGCGACACGTAGCTGGTCGTGATGCCGAACTTCGACAGGATGTTGTTGAACAACTGGACCGTGGAGCCGAACAGGCCCGTGGACGCGACCACATGGTCGCCCGCCTTCAGCACGCCCATGCAGCAGGTGAGGATGGCGCTCATGCCCGAGGCGGTGGCGAGCGCGGCCTCGGCGCCTTCGAGCGCGGCGAGGCGCTGCTCGAACATCGTCACCGTGGGGTTGGTGAAGCGCGAATAGACGTTGCCCTCGACCTTGTTGGAGAAGCGGTCGGCGGCCTCGGCGGCGCTGCCGAACACATAGGACGAGGTGAGGAACATGGCCTCGGCATGCTCGCCGAAGCCGCTGCGGGCGGTGCCGGCACGCACCGCGAGGGTTTCGATGGCCCAGTCGTCCTGCGACGGGAAATCCTGGTCTTGCATTGTCGTTGTCCTGAAAAAACGAAACCCCGCCGGGGCTTCGCGCCAGAGCGGGGTCGGACCGGATTCGGTGTCGCCGCGCTTTAGCTGGATTTGTTGGTGGGCCGATCGGCCCGCCCGCGCCCGCAAGCTGACAGTTCAAATCGGCGCTCGGGCCGGATTAGACCCGCCGCGTTCCGGCAGCGTCAAGTCGCGCGGGAATGGCAAGCGGGGCTTGCCCTCGAAGCGGCGGCGGCGGCCCGGCGCTCCGCCTGCGGCGCACTGCGGAGGGTCGGTGGGCTGCCCGCCGCCCGGTCGGGCAAGGCCGATCGGCAGGCCCGCCGGCATGAGCGGGAGCCGAGCATTCAGCCGCCCGCGCGCCCCGGCTCGGCGACCGGCGCCGACGGCGCGCCATAGCCCCGGCTCGCAATCCACGCCAGCAGCGCGAAACCCGCCATCGCGCCGCCCATCGAGCCCGGATGCTCGGGCAGCAGCCCGACCAGCGCGCCGGCGACCACCGCGCCGAGCGATTGCGTCACGCCCAGCACCGATGACGCCGCGCCAGCCTGGGCGCCGAAGGGCGCCATCGCGATCACCGTGATGTTGGGCATGACCATGCCGACCACCGCGATCACGCAGAACAGCGGGATGGCCGTCGCCAGCAGATGCTGCCGGAGCAGCGTCGTGCCCGCGAACAGCGCCAGCCCGGCCAGCGCCTGGACGCTCACGGCCGCGCGCATCACGCGCATCGGGCCGTGGCGCCCGACGAGCCGCGCGTTCAGCCGCGCGCCCGCGACGAAGCCGATCGAGTTGAGCGCGAACATCCACGAGTAGTGCTGCGGACTCAGCCCGAAATGGTCGATGAACACGAAGGGCGACGAGGACAGATAGCTGAACACCGAGCCGAACTCGACCGCGACCGCGAAGGCCGACAGGGCCAGCACCGGATGCGGCAGCACGCGCACGAGGCCGAGCAGCGAATGCCCGATCGACTCGGCGCGACGGTTCTCGGCATGCGTCTCGGCGAGGCCGAGGTGCACCGCGATCGCGGCCGCGAGTCCGAAGGCCGCCATCAGCCCGAACATCGCGCGCCAGCTCGCGAGCGCCAGCAGTCCGCCGCCGACGATGGGTCCGAGGATGGGCGCGAGGCCGGTGGTGAGCATCATCAGCGCCATGAAATGCGCCGCCTCGGCGCCGGTATAACGGTCGCGCACGACGGCGCGCGCCACCACCATGCCGGCCGCGCCGCCCGCCGCCTGGAGCGCGCGCAGCACGATCAGCGCATCGACCGCGCCCGCAAGCGCGCAGCCGAGCGAGGCGAGCGCATAGAGCAGCAGGCCGAACATCAGCGGCCGACGCCGGCCGTAGCGGTCGGACAGCGGCCCGTAGATGAGCTGACCCGCCGCCATCCCCGCGAAGAAGGCGACCAGCGTGTGCTGCACGGCCGCATTGCTCGCGCCCAGTTCGGTCGCGATGCCCGGCAGCGCGGGCAGGTACATGTCGGTGGACAGCGGCGCGACGGCCGAGATGCCGCCGAGCAACATGGCCAGCTTGGCGCGGGCCTTGGGGGTGAGTGCGGCAGACATGCCGATGCGTCCTCTCGCGCGGACCTCGACGGCCGGCGCTGCAAAAAAGCCTCGATCATCGCACCGCCGCAAACCTCGGCCGCAGGCACGACAACAGCGGTCACAATGCGGCGCAGATCCACTCCTCTTTCCGGGAAGACAGACATGGCAGTCGCATCCGATGCCTACAAGGCAGGCATGCGCCGGCTCGCAGCCGGCGTCACCCTCATCACCACGCCCGGCGCGGCCGGCCCGTCGGGACTCACGGCAACGGCCGTGTGCTCGGTCTCGGCCGATCCGCCGATCCTGCTGTGCTGCATCAACCGCGCGAACGCGAGCTATGCGGCCGTGCTCGAAGCCGGTGTGTTCGCGGTCAACGTGCTGAGCACGGCCGACCGGGCGCTGTCCGACCGCTTCGCCGGCCGGCTCACGCCCGAGGAAAAGTTCGCCGAGGGCCGCTGGGCCGCGCTGGAAACCGGCGCTCCGGTGCTCGCGAGCGCCCTCGCCGCCTTCGACTGCCGCGTGGTGCAAGCGGTGGACGCCGGCACGCATGCGGTCATCTTCGGCGAGGTGCAGGCGGTGACGGTCGCCGACAACCCCGAGATCCACGGCCTGCTGTACGCGGATGGCGGCTACGGCCGTTTCGCGACGCCAGCGGACGACATCGATCAGGGGTTCTGATCGATCACGGCGCGCCGTGACCGGCGCTGCTGGCTGATCCGCGCGTGACAGGGCGCGGGATCGGTGCGGTGGGGCAACGAAAAACGGCGCGGGCCGGTGGCACCGCGCCGTTTTCGCTTTTGCCGGGCTTGCGCCGGGCCGGTGCCTCGCGGGACCGGCACGGCCGCCGCGGGCGGCAACCTTCTTGCGGGTCGCCCCGCGTCAGTCCGGCGACGCCAGGCTCAGGTTGAGCTGCGACTTGCCCGGGATGTCGTGCGTGGCCGACTTGCCGGCGACGCGCGCGGCTTCGAGCGCGTCGAGGTAGGCGGGCGAAACGTCGCCGGTGATGTAGTGGCCGTCGAAGCAGCTCGCCTCGAAGTTCTGGATGTGGGAACCCAGGTCGCGCACCGACTGCTTCATCGCCGCGATGTCCTGATAGACGAGGCCGTCGGCCTCGATCATGCGCATGATTTCCTCGTCCGAACGGCCGTGGGCGATCAGCTCGCCGCGCGTGGGCATGTCGATGCCGTACACGTTCGGGAAGCGCACCGGCGGTGCGGCCGAGGCGAAGATCACCTTCTTCGCGCCAGCATCGCGGGCCATGTTGACGATCTCGCGGCTGGTCGTGCCGCGCACGATCGAGTCATCGACCAGCAGCACGTTCTTGCCCTTGAACTCGGTCGGCAGCGCCGAAAGCTTCTGACGCACGCTCTTCTTGCGCACCGCCTGACCCGGCATGATGAAGGTGCGTCCGACATACCGGTTCTTGAAGAACCCCTCGCGGAAATCGATGCCGAGCTTCATCGCGAGCTGCATCGCGGCCGGGCGCGAAGTGTCGGGGATGGGCATCACCACATCGATGTCGCCGGTCGAGAACTCGCGCTTCACCTTCTCGGCGAGGTATTCGCCCATGCGCAGGCGCGCGCCGTACACGCTCACGCCGTCGATGATCGAGTCGGGGCGCGCGAAGTACACGTACTCGAAGATGCAGGGATTGAGCGACGGCTTGTCGGCGCACTGGTAGCTGTGGAAGCTCCCGTCGGCGCCGATGAAGATCGCCTCACCCGGCGCCACGTCCCGCACGAACCTGAAGCCCATGCCCTCCAGCACCACCGACTCGCTCGCGACGAGGAATTCGGGGCCATCGGGCGTTTCGTTCACGCCATAGCACAGCGGACGGATGCCGTAGGGATCGCGGAACGCGAGGATGCCGGTGTTCGCGATGTGCGCCACGCAGGCATAGGCGCCGCGCACCCGGCGATGCAGGCCGGCCACCGCCTTGAAGATCGTGGCCGGATCAAGCGTGAAGGAGCTAGTCGCTTCCTGCAGCTCGTGCGCCAGCACGTTGAGCAGCACTTCGCTGTCGCTGCTCGTGTTGATGTGGCGCCGGTCGCGCTTGAACATGTCCTCCATCAGCTCGGCGGCATTCGTGAGATTGCCGTTGTGGCCGAGCGTGATGCCGAAGGGCGCGTTCACGTAGAACGGCTGAGCCTCCTCTGGATCGGCGGACGAACCCGCCGTCGGATAGCGCACATGGCCGATGCCGATGTTGCCGACGAGGTTGCGCATGTTGCGCGTGCGGAAGATCTCGCGGACAAGTCCGTTGCCCTTCCACATGTTGAAGCTGTTGGTCGAGCCCGTCGCGATGCCGGCGGCATCCTGACCGCGATGCTGGAGCAGCATCAGCGAGTCATAGAGCATCTGGTTGACAGGCGTGCGGGCAACGAGGCCGACGATTCCACACATGGCTATTCCCCGGAAAACTAGACCTGCCAGATCGGCGCCGCATCGTCGGGAACGACGTCGCGGAACCAGCCCAGCACGGTCATCACATATGGCAGAAGCACTGACCCGGTCCACGCCGCCGACCCGGAGACAGGCGTGTGACCGAGCACGAAAATCATGACTGCAACCACGAGCAGGCCGCGCAGAAGGCCGAACCCGAAGCCGAGCAGGCGATCGACCGGCCCCAGCCCGGCCGCCTTGAGCGCGCCGGCGAGCAGACGGCCGAGCAGTGAGGTCGCGATCATCACGCCGACGAAGATCACCAGTCCGCCGATCAGCAGGCGAACTCCGGGATTCCAGTCGGCGGGCAGCCAGCCGGCGATGCTGGTCCCGGCGATCAGCACGGCCACGATGGCGGCGATCCAGCCGAGCAGCGCGAACAGCTCGCGCACCAGTCCACGCCACACACCGATCACCGCCGACAGGCAGAGCGCGCCGGCGATGAGCCAGTCGATCGAGGTCATGCCGGCAGCCGGCGCGGGCCGATCATCACTGCGAGAGGACGGCCGCTTCGCCGATGCCGGCGCCGGCTGCCTTCTGACGCACGGAATCGGCGGCATCGCGCGAGGTGAACGGGCCTGCGCGCAGGCGGATGCGCGGCCCGCTCGCGGTATTGATAGTCTCGGTATAGGTGCTGACGCCGGCTGCGCGCAGGCGCGCCTGGAGTTCCTGCACCTTGCCCTCGGTGGCAAAGGCACCCATCTGCACGAGGAAGCGACCCGGTGTCTCATGAGCGGCGGCCGGCGCGGCGGCGACCGGCTTGCCTTCGAGCAGCGCGAGCGCGCGGGCACCGTCGGTCTTGGTGTCGGCGGGCTTCGTATCGGCGGGCTTGGAGTCCGGCTTGGGCTCGGGGCGGGGTTCGGACTTGATCTCCGGCTTTGGCTCGGGCTTGACCTCGGGCTTTGGTTCCGGCTTGACCTCGGGCTTGGGCGCCGGCTTCGGCGGCTCGGCGCTACGCACGGGTTCAATGGTGCGGACCGACTCGGCCGCCGGACGGACCGGATCGACGCGCGGCGCGACCGGTTTGGATGATTCGACGGGATGGGCTTCCGGCGGATGCTGCGCGGTCTGGGTCGAGATCACCGCCTCACGACTCGCGGGCGGCACGACGACCGTCGGCGCGGGCGTGACGGCAACGGACGGCGTCGTACTGACGGGCGCGGGCTGGGTTGCGTTGGCCGGAGTCTCGACCGTTGGCTGGGACGTGCCGGCGACGCCGGGTTCGGGCTGCGCCGCAGGCGTTGCGGCGGTCAGCGTCGGCATGGCCTGGGGATCGCGTACGACCTCGATCGGCATGTCCGGCGCGACCGGACGCTTGCCCGACTGCACGAGCATCGGCAGCCCGATGAAGGCGATCACGACGAGGACGATCGCGCCGATGAGCCTGCGCCGCGCCTTGCGCCGCAGGTCGAGCAAGGCATCGGCACTGCTGGCGCGGCCCGAGGCGCGACGAGGTGCAGGCCGTGAAGGGCGGGAATCGGAACGACCGAAGCTGAACAATCCCATGCGGTGGAGCGCGGAGGAGACGGGGAGAAGGCGACGCCAGCGCGCCGATCCGGCCAACCGCTGTCGATCTGGAAGAACCCGAGGCTGCGTGCGGTACCGGGAAGGTCAGCGCGAACGCGACGCCAGATCCATCACGCCGCCGACAGTCAGGAAGGAACCAAAGACCAAAATTCTATCACCCTCACCTGCGCCACCCCGGGCGGCGACCCAGGCGGCGGCCGGCGTGGCATGGACGGTGATCGAATGCTCCTTGTCTTCCGGGAAGCCCTCGGCGCGCAGCAAGGCCGCAATGTCCTCCGCCGCGGCGCTGCGCTCGGACGGCAGTGTCGCCAGATGCCAGTGATCGACGCGGTCCTTCAGCCGGCGCAACACGCCCGGGATGTCCTTGTCGCGCATGCAGCCGAACACCGCGTGGGTGTAGGGATGAAAGGCCATGTGGTCGAGGTTGTCGGCCAGCGCGGCGGCGGCGTGCGGGTTGTGCGCGACATCAAGCACAACCGTCGGCTTGCCCGGCAGTACCTGGAAGCGCCCGGGCAGCTCGACCGTCGCAAAGCCGGTACGGATGTCCTGGTTGCTGACCGGCAGCACGGGACGCAAGGCTTCGAGCGCCGCAAGCGCGCCCGAAGCATTGAGCAGCTGGTTGGCGCCGCGCAGCGCCGGATAGGCCAGCCCCGCCACCTTGCCCGAGCGTCCGCCCCAAGACCATTGCTGCCAGTCGGTCGCGCCGCGCTGGCCCGCATAGTTGAAGTCGCGCGCGAACAGGCGCAGGTCGGCGTCGATCTCGCGCGCGTAGTCGATGAGGCTTTCCGGCGGCACCGGGTCGGAGCAGATCGCCGGTCGGCCGGTGCGGAAGATGTGGGCCTTCTCCAGGCCGATCTTCTCGCGCGTGTCGCCGAGCCAGTCGGCGTGGTCGATGTCGATGCTCGTGACGATCGAGCAGTCGGCGTCGAGCACGTTCATCGCATCAAGACGGCCGCCGAGGCCGATCTCGAAAATCGCCGCGTCCAGCTTCGCGTGCTGGAACAGACGCATGATGGCCAGCCCCGTGAACTCGAAATAGGTGAGCGCCGCTGCCGCCTCGCCGTCGCGCGCCGCGACCCGCTCGCGCGCCGCCTCCACCGCCTCGAAATGCTCCACCAGCGCCTCGTCGGCTGCCTGCTCGCCGTTCACGCGCGCGCGCTCGTTGAAGCGCACTAGATGCGGCGAGGTGTGCAGGCCGACGCGGTAGCCGGCCTGCAGCAGGATGCTTTCGAGGAAGGCGCAGGTGCTGCCCTTGCCGTTGGTGCCGCCGACGAGAATGACCGGGCATGCGAAGGCAATGCCCAGTTCATCCTTCACGCGGCGGATGCGGTCGAGGCCGAGTTCGATCTGCTGTTGCGGACGCTGGGCTTCGAGCCAGTCCAGCCAGTCGGCCAGGAGGCGGGAGGTGGGTGCTGCGGACATCGGGACTTCTTTACGCGACGGCTTCGATCGGCTGGTTCTGCAGCAGCGCCAGCAGCTTGGCGATTTCCTCTCGCATTTCGCGACGGTCGACGATCATGTCGATCGCTCCCTTCTCGAGCAGGAACTCGGCGCGCTGGAAGCCTTCGGGCAGCTTCTCGCGCACGGTCTGCTCGATCACGCGCGGGCCGGCAAAGCCGATCAGCGCCTTGGGCTCGGCGATGACCACATCCCCCATGAACGCGAAGCTCGCCGAGACGCCACCCATGGTCGGGTCGGTCAGCACGCTGATGAAGGGCAGCTTCTTGTGCGCGAGCATGTTGATGCCGGTGGTCGTCTTGGCCATCTGCATGAGCGACAGCAGGCCTTCCTGCATGCGCGCGCCGCCGGTGGCGGTGATGCAGATGAAGGGCAGCTTCTGTTCCAGCGCGGTCTGCACGCCACGCGCGAAACGCTCGCCCACGACCGAACCCATCGAACCGCCCATGAACTCGAACTCAAAGGCGGCCACGACGACCGGGATGGTCATGATCGCGCCGCCCATCACCACCAGCGCGTCGGTCTCGCCGGTATCTGTCATCGCCTCCTGCAGTCGCTGCGGATACTTCTTGCTGTCGACGAACTTGAGGCTGTCGACCGGCAGCACTTCCTGGCCAATCTCGTAGCGGCCCTCGGCGTCGAGCAGCGCGTCGAGGCGCGCGCGCGAGCGGATGCGCATGTGGTGGTCGCACTTCGGACAGACCTGGAGGTTCTGGTCGAGGTCGGTGCGGTACAGCACAGCCTCGCAGCTCGGACACTTCAGCCAGAGCCCTTCCGGCATCCGCGTGCGGATCGTGGTGTCGGTGGAGCGCTGAATGCGCGGCGGGAGAAGCTTGTCGATCCAGCTCATGCGGCAGCCTTCGTGAAAGGTTGGTCGATGGCGACGCGAATCTCGGTCAGGAGGCGTTCGACCGCCTCCACCGCCTGCTCCGCCGGGGTGTTTTCGAGTTCCTGGATGATGCGGCTGCCGATGACGACCGCATCCGCCACTTCAGCCACGGCGCGCGCGGTGGCGGCGTTGCTGATGCCGAAGCCCACGCCGACCGGAATGTCGGCATGCGCCTTGATCTGCGGCAGCCGCGCCGCGACGCTCGACACGTCGAGATGGCCGGCGCCCGTGATGCCCTTGAGGCTCACGTAGTAGATGTAGCCCGAGGCATGGCTCGCGACCGTCGCGATGCGCGCGTCGGTGGACGTGGGCGCGAGCAGGAAGATCGGATCGATACCGGCCTCGCGCATCACGAGCGCGAAGTCCTCGCATTCCTCGGGCGGGTAGTCGACGACGAGCACGCCGTCCACGCCCGCGTCCTTCGCGGCGGCGGCGAACTCGGCCTTGCCCATGCATTCGATCGGGTTCGCGTAGCCCATGAGCACCACGGGCGTGACCTGGTCCTGCACGCGGAAGGCCTTGGCCATGTGCAGCACCTGACGCAGGCCGACGCCGTTGGCGATCGCGCGCTCGGTCGCGCGCTGGATCGTCGGGCCGTCGGCCATCGGATCGCTGAAGGGCACGCCCAACTCGATCACGTCGGCGCCGGCGCGCGCAAGCGCGTGCATGAGCGGCACCGTGATGCCCGGCGTCGGATCACCGGCGCAGATGTAGGGGATGAGGCCCTTGCGGCCCTGCTCCGCGAGTTGCGCGAAGCGTTGCTTGATGCGCGACATCAGTCAGGCGTCCTTGTTGAAAGCGGCTGTCGCCTCGCGGCAGCTCGCGCGGCAGAAGAATTCCATGCCGCTGCGTTCGGCGACGGTGTGAATGTCCTTGTCGCCGCGGCCCGAGAGATTAACGAGGAGCACCTTGTCCTTGGACAGCGTCGGCGCGAGCTTGGCCGCGTAGGCGATCGCATGGCTCGATTCGAGCGCCGGGATGATGCCCTCGATGCGGCACAGGTCATGGAAAGCCTTGAGCGCTTCGTCATCGGTGGCGCCCACGTACTCGGCGCGGCCGCTGTCCTTGAGCCAGGCGTGTTCCGGGCCGACGCCCGGATAGTCGAGGCCGGCGCTGACCGAATGCGTCTCGGTGATCTGACCGTTCTCGTCCTGAAGCAGATAGGTGCGGTTGCCATGCAGCACGCCCGGCTTGCCGAGTTGCAGCGACGCTGCATGGCGCATCGTCGTGAGGCCGTCGCCGGCCGCTTCCACGCCCACGAGCTTCACGTTCTCGCGCGGGATGTAGTCGTAGAAGATGCCCATGGCGTTGCTGCCGCCGCCGACGCAGGCGATCACGTAGTCCGGATCGCGACCGATCATCTCGGGCATCTGCACCAGGCATTCCTTGCCGACGACCGAGTTGAAGTCGCGGACCATCATCGGGTACGGGTGCGGGCCGGCCACCGTGCCGATGATGTAGAAGGTGTTCTCGATGTTCGTGACCCAGTCGCGCATCGCCTCGTTGAGCGCGTCCTTCAGCGTCTTGCTGCCGCTTTCCACCGGCACGACCTTCGCGCCGAGCAGCTTCATGCGGTACACGTTGGCCGACTGGCGACCGACGTCCTCGCTGCCCATGTACACCACGCATTCCATGCCGTAGCGCGCCGCGACCGTCGCGCTCGCCACGCCATGCTGGCCGGCGCCGGTCTCGGCGATGACGCGCGGCTTGCCCATGCGCTTGGCCAGCAGCGCCTGGCCGATGGTGTTGTTGACCTTGTGCGCGCCGGTGTGGTTGAGGTCTTCGCGCTTGAGATAGATCTGCGCGCCGCCGAGCAGCTCACTCAGGCGCTTCGCGTGATAGATCGGACTCGGCCGGCCGACGAAATGCTTCAGTTCGTTCTTGAACTCGGCGATGAACTCGGGATCGTTCTGGTAGCGCGCGTACGCCTGCTTGAGCTCGTCGAGCGCATGCATGAGCGTCTCGGCGACGAAGGTGCCGCCGTAGGGGCCGAAGTGGCCGCGCTCGTCGGGATAGTTGTAGGCCATCGTGGGAAGACTCGGTTGGGGTGACTGCAAATGCCGGCGCACGGGTGGCCGGTGTCGGCTTCGACCATCGTTGGGCCGGCGAGTGCCGGTTCGCGTCAGGCTGCCGCCGGGCTGATCGGTGACCGCGATCGCGCCGCCGCGCCGGTGATGGTGCCCGCCGGCGCGGCGCCGGTCGCGCGTTCAGGCGCGGTGCCGGGCATCGTCGGCCGCGCGGACCGCCGCAGCGAAACTGCGCATTTTATCCGCGTCCTTGATGCCCCGACTGCGCTCGATGCCGGACGACACGTCAACCGCCAGCGGCGTGACCGCCGCCATGCCCGCGCCCACGTTGGACGCGTCAAGTCCGCCCGACAGCACGACCGGCAGCGCGAGCGGTCCGGAAGCGAGGCGCCAGTCGAAGGTCTTGCCGGCGCCGCCGAAGCCGTCACTGTGCGCGTCGAGCAGGATCGCGCGGGCACCGACGTAGCGCGCGGCGTAGCTCGCAAGGTCGCAATCGGCGCCAGCTACTCGCCCGTCGGCGGCGACGCGCGCGGCCTTGATCCAGGGATTGCCGAACTGCCCGCACTCGGCCGGCGTCTCGTCGCCGTGAAACTGGAGTGTCGCGCCCGGGATAAGGTCGAGATAGGCGGCCACCTCGTCGCGCGTCGGGTTCACGAACAGCACGACCGGCGTCACGAAAGGGGGTAGCAGCTCGGCCAGCTCGGCCGCGCGAGCGGCGCCGACGAAGCGCGGGCTCCTCGCATAGGCCACGAAGCCGATCGCGTCGACGCCGCAATCGATGGCGACGGCGAGGTCGTCCTCGCGGGTCAGGCCGCAATACTTGATGCGGGTTCGAATCATGTGGACTCCATCGGTGTCGGGCGGCGACCGGCTCAGGCGAGCGGCGCGCGCGAGGCGCGATCGGCGGCCATGATGCCGGCCAGCCCGGCCTCGGGCGGGTAATCGACCGACTCGAAATACAGCCCTTGCGCAGCGTAAGTGGGGGCGGCGAGCCGGCGATCCCGACCGGCAAGAAGTTCGGCGATCCAGTCGCCGGGCATCCGCCCGGTTCCGACATAGACAAGGCTGCCGACGACATTGCGCACCATGTGGTGCAGGAAGGCATTCGCGGCGATGTGCAATTCGACGATCGGGCCACGCCGCTTCACCTCGATCTCGTACAGCGTCTTGACCGGCGACTTCGCCTGGCATTCCGACGATCGGAAGCATGAAAAATCGTGCTCACCGACGAGAGGCCGGGCTGCTGCGTGCATGGCGTCTGCATCCAGTGGACGAAAGCACCAGGCCGCCCGGTTGCGCAGCAGCGGCGCGCGCTGCGGCTGGTTCCAGATGAGATAGCGGTAGTCGCGCCGCATCGCGTCGAAGCGGGCATGAAAGCCTTCGGCGACCGGCGCCATCCAGCGCACGGCGACGTCGGCTGGCAAGAGGGCGTTGAGACCGCGCACCCAGGAGGCCGGGCTGCGTTCGGCCATCACGTCGAGATGGACGACCTGACCGCGCGCATGCACGCCAGTATCGGTGCGCCCCGCGACGACCACCTCGACCCGCTCGCGCGCGCCGAGGAAACGACCGATCGCATTCTCGAGCGTTGCCTGTACCGAGGGCAGATCGCGCTGGATCTGCCAGCCGTGATAACCGCTGCCGTCGTACTCGATGCCGAGCGCGATGCGCGTCATCAGATCCGCCCCGCGCCACGAGCGCTCGTGGCGCCCTCGCCGGCCGAGATCAGGCCAGCGCCTCGAGCATCTTGCGGGCGCGCGCCCTCTGGTCGTCGTCGCCAGCCTGGATCACTTCGTCGAGCAACTCCTGCGCGCCTTCGCGGTCGCCGATTTCCTGATAGGCGGCGGCGAGGTCGAGCTTGGTCGCCATTTCCTGCTGGAGCGGGGTGAGCGACTCATCCGGCGTGCCGCTCGCGGCGGGCGCGGCACCGAAATCGAGCAGCGAGGGGAAGTCCTCCTGCGCAGCCACGACCGAACCACCGGTCGAAGTCGGCGGCAGATCGAGCTGGAGGTCGAGGCCGCCGAGGTCGAGGTTGCGGTCGAGCGGCATCGTCGGCGACGAATCAGCGAAGTCGCCGACCGGACCGGTGTCGGGCAACGTCAGTTCGAAGTCGATCGGGCCGGTCGAACTGCTCGCCACCGGCTCGGGCCGCGCGGCCGCGACATCGAAGGCCGGCGACGGCGCGTCGAGATCGAAGTCGATCGTCGGAGAAAGCTGCGGCGGCGCGGCGGCCTCCACAACCTCGGGAGTGTTCACCGCCGGGCTGAAGTCGAGATCGGTCGAGGTCTTGCCGAAATCGGAGTCGTCGGTCGCGCCGAGATCGAAATCGATCGGGGGAATGTCAGCCGAACCGGCTGCCGCCATCTCCTCCGGACTCGGCAGCAACGGCTCGGTCGGCTGGTCGAGATCGAGATCGAAATCGACGGCAACCGGCGCGGGACGCGAGATTTCGTCGTGATCCGGCATGGTCGCGGCCGGAATCGTGACCGGCGGCACGACTGGCTCGGGCACCGCCGCCACGATCGGCGCGGCATCGGCGGCACCGCCGTAAAGCGGATTGTTCGGGTCGAGCGACCGGCCGAGGGCGGCCACCTTGTCCCAGTCCTCGCCGCGCCCGCCGGTAAGCGAATAGAGCTCTCCGGCCGCCGCCTCGAAGGTCGGCAGGTCGCGGCGCGAGGCGTAGATCTCGAGCAGCTTGCCGCGGATCGCATGGCGATCCGGAGCGCTGCGCAGCGCCTCCTTGAGGATTTCCTCAGCCTGGGCGTCACGCCCGTAAGCAATGTAGACGTCGGCCTCCGCGATCGGATCGACCTCGTTGGAATCGATCTGGCCGACCGGGGGAACGAAATTGGAATTGAAGGTCGAGTCGGTGGTATCGATGGACTGGCCACCGGTCACGCCGAAGATCGAGTTGGTCTTGAGGTCGCCACCGGTGAGGATGCTGTCCTGGAACTCGGCGAACTTCTTCTTGCGGCTGCGCTGGAACCAGGCATAGCCGCCAAGCGCGGCGAGGATCGCGGCGATACCGGCCAGCGCGACCGGATTGCCCACGGCGTCGAGCAGCGACTCCTCGGGAACCTCGGGTTCGGCCGGCGCCACGGGTGTCGGCTTGGGCTTGGGCGCGTCCTCGGGCTTCGGCGCGGGCTTGGCCACCTCGGCAGTGCTGCGCGCCTCGGCGGCCTTCTGTTCTTCCGCCGCCTTGCGAGCTTCGGCAGCCTTCTGTTCGTCGGCGGCAGCGGCCTTGGCGGCGGCGTCGGCGTCGGCCTTGGCCTCGTCGGCGGCTTTCTGTGCGGCAACGGCCCTCGCTGCTTCCGCGGCCTTGGCGGCTTCTGCGGCCTTGGCTTCGTCAGCTGCCTTCTGTGCGGCCGCAGCCTTGGCGGCTTCGGCGGCCTTGGTTTCCTCGGCCGCCTTCTGGGCGGCAGCGGTCTTCGCGGCGTCAGCGGCCTTCTGCGCTTCGGCGGCCTTTTGAGCTTCCGCCGCCTTCTGAGCCTCGGCAGCCTTCTGGGCCTCGGCTGCCTTGGCCGACTTGGCCTGTTCGGCAGCCTTCGCCTGCTCCGCTGCCCTGGCTGCTTCAGCCTCACGCACCGCGCGGTTCGCGTCGGCAAGCTTCTGCGTGTCGGCCAGCGTCTTGTCCTTGCGGTCGAGCAGCCCCTTCAGGTCGGCGACGTTGCGCTCGAGTTCCTTGACGCGCTGCTCGGCATCGCGCAGCGCCTTGTCACGCGCCGCGATTTCGTCGGCCTTGGCCGCGGCGGCTTCCTTGCCCGTCTGGCCGCCACTGCCGCCCCCGGCCTTGTCGCCCTTGGCAACCTTGACCTTGTCGCCCGCGTCGGCCGCCGGCGCCGACTTGTCCTGCACCAGCGGCGCGACTGCGCCGCTGACCGCACGTCCTGCGTCCTGCGCGGGCGCCGCCGCTACCGCGCCAGACGCGAGCCGGGAGCGATAGCCCGCGAAATCGGAGGTCTGTGCCAGCACTTCGCGACGGGCATCGGTCGGACTCAACGCGCCGGCCTCCGCACCCGACGGCAGCTTGAGCACCGCACCGGTCCGCAGGCGATTCATGTTCGCGCGGAACGCATCGGGGTTGGTGCGATAGAGCGCCACGAGCATCTGGTCGAGCGTGACCCCACTTGGCAGATTGCCGCGCGCGATTTGTCCGAGCGTCTCGCCCGGGCGCACGGTATGCGAGCCGCCGGAGGCATCGCCGGCGGGCTCCGCTGCCGCCGGGACGCGGGCAGGCGCCTTGGCCGGGGCTTGGGCACGCGGCGCTGCCTCGGGCGCGGGCGCAACCGGCGCGGGGGCGGCCTGGACTGGCGCCGGCGCGGAATCCGGCACGCCTCCCACCACGGCGGGCGGCACGGCATCAGGCGCTCGGCCGGCACGCAGCTCAGGCGGATCGAGCAGGAAGGTGTACTCGCGGGTGATGCGGCCGGTCGGCCACGCCATTTCGAGCAGCAGGTCGACGAAGGGCTCGTTGATCGGTCGCGCCGAGCTAACGCGCACGAGCGCGCGGTTGCCGCCTCGCCGCTCGATCGTGAACCGGATCGACGCCAGTGCCGGCGTCATCTCGATGCCGGCCTGACGGAACTGCTCGTTCGACGCCATCTTGACCGTGAGGCCCTGGATGTCCTCCGGCGACAGCGAGGTGACCTCGATCTCCGCGCGCAACGGCTGACCAAGCGCGGACTGCACCGTCAAGCGTCCCAGCGAGGTGGCCTCGGCATCGAGCGCAATCCCGCCGCCGACCCCGAGGGCGAGCGCCAGGACGACGAGTCTTGCGATGCGACGGGGCTTGCTGGGCAACGATCCTGCGACCGACCGACGCTGGATCAAGGTCGCTCCCGAGCTGTCATCCGATTGACTGCCGGGAAACGAAGATGCACGGATCGAACCCACGACCACCCCTATGCTTGTTACGAATTTTTTGACGTTAGCACCTGGCCCCGGACCGGGCAACTGCGGTGGTCAAGCCGCCGCGTTGCCGGTCTACAGGTACCAGACAGCGTTTTCATGTCCGGGCTGGTGGCCTCGGACCCGGACACGACACCCCATCAGCCTTCGATCAGGATGCGCAGCATGCGGCGCAGCGGTTCGGCAGCGCCCCAGAGCAGCTGGTCACCCACGGTGAATGCCCCGAGATACTGAGGGCCAAGCGCCATCTTGCGCAGACGGCCGACCGGAATCGTCAGAGTGCCCGTGGTCGCGGCCGGCGTCAGGTCGCGGATGCTCGCTTCCTTCGTGTTCGGCACCACCTTCACCCAGGCATTGTCGTTACGAATCATGTCCTCGATTTCGGCAAGGGGGACGTCCTTCTTGAGCTTGATCGTCAGCGCCTGCGAATGGCAGCGCATTGCGCCGATGCGCACGCAGATGCTGTCGATCGGCGTGGCTTCGGAGCCGAAGCCCGCGCCACGACCGAGAATCTTGTTGGTTTCGGCGCCGCCCTTCCACTCTTCGCGGCTGGTGCCGTCGCCAAGATCGCTGTCGATCCAGGGAATCAGGTTGCCGGCCAGCGGCACGAGGAAGTTCTTGGTTTCCTCGGCCGTGAGCGCGTGCTGCTTCGCGAGGATCTTGCGGTCGATTTCGAGGATCGCGCCGGCCGGGTCGTCGAGCAGGCTCTTCACCTCGGCGTTGAGCGTGCCGAACTGCGTCAGCAGCTCGCGCATGTGCTGGGCGCCGCCGCCCGAGGCCGCCTGGTAGGTCGTGCTCGTCATCCATTCGACGAGGTCGGCCTTGAACAGCGCGCCCACACCCATGAGCATGCAGCTCACCGTGCAGTTGCCGCCGATCCAGTTCTTGATGCCGCGCGCCATCGCATCCTTGATGACCGGCTTGTTGACCGGGTCGAGCACGATGATCGCGTCGTCGGCCATGCGCAGCGACGAAGCGGCGTCGATCCAGTCGCCCTTCCAGCCGGCTTCGCGCAGCTTGGGGAAGACTTCCTTCGTGTAGTCGCCGCCCTGGGCCGTCAGGATGATGTCGCAGCGCTTGAGCGCCTCGATGTCGAAGGCGTTCTGGAGCGTCGTCTCGTTCTTCGCCTGCGCCGGCGCCTTGCCGCCCGCGTTGCTCGTGCTGAAGAACAGTGGCTCGATGTGGTCGAAATCCTTTTCTTCGGTCATGCGCTGCATCAGCACCGAACCGACCATCCCACGCCAACCGACCAGCCCAACCAGCTTCGTCGCCATCTCTTTTCCCCTCGGATTCGTGTTGATTACTGCGCCAGCGCCGCGACCACCGCGTCGCCCATGGCTTCGGTCCCGACCTTGGTCGTGCCTTCGCTCCAGATGTCGGGCGTGCGCAGGCCGCTCGCGAGCACCTTCTTGACCGCCGCCTCGATGCGGTCGGCCTGCTCGGCCTTGTCGAGCGAGAAGCGCAGCATCATCGCGGCCGACAGGATCGTGGCCAGCGGATTGGCGACGCCCTTGCCCGCGATGTCGGGCGCCGAGCCGTGGCTCGGCTCGTACAGGCCCTGCTTGCGGTCGTTGAGCGAGGCCGACGGCAGCATGCCGATCGAGCCGGTCAGCATCGAGGCCTCGTCGCTCAGGATGTCGCCGAACATGTTGCCGGTGACCACCACGTCGAAGTTCTTGGGCGCCTTGACGAGCTGCATCGCGGCGTTGTCCACGTACATGTGTTCGAGCTTCACGTCGACGTAGTGCGCCTCGTGCACCTCGGTCACGACGTCCTTCCAGAACTGGAAGGTCTCCAGCACGTTGGCCTTGTCGACGCTCGCGACCTTGTTGCCGCGCTTGCGCGCGGCCTGGAAGGCGACGTGGGCGATGCGCTCGATCTCGGGACGCGAGTAGCGCATCGTGTCGAAGGCCTCGTCGGCGCCGGCGAAGGCGCCGTCCGGACTCGCGCGACGGCCGCGCGGCTGACCGAAATAGATGTCGCCCGTCAGCTCGCGGACGATGAGGATGTCGAGGCCCGCGATGATCTCGGGCTTGAGGCTCGACGCGCCCACCAGCTCCTCGTAGCAGATGGCGGGGCGGAAGTTGGCGAACAGGCCCATGTTCTTGCGCAGGCCGAGGATGGCCTGCTCCGGGCGCAGCGCGCGTTCGAGCTTGTCGTACTTCCAGTCGCCGACCGCGCCGAACAGCACCGCGTCGGATTCCATCGCGAGCTTGAGCGTGGCTTCGGGCAGCGGATGGCCGGCCGATTCATAGGCCGCGCCGCCGACATCGGCCCATTCGTATTCGAAGCTCTCGCCGAGGGCCTGGAGCACTCGCACTGCCTGGGCGACGATTTCCTTGCCGATGCCGTCGCCGGGCAAGACTGCGATCTTCATTGCGTTTTTCCTGTGAGATGCGCGGGCGTTGCTTTCGGCCCGCGCTGTCCTCCCGCCAGGAAGCTTGGGCGCCCGGTGTCAGGCCTTGATGATCGTGGTGGCGGCCGCCGATTTGGCGAGCCACGGGAATTGCGCGAGGCGACGCTGCTCGAACTCGGCGATCTTGTCCTTGTGGCGCAGCGTGAGGCCGATGTCGTCCCAGCCGTTGATGAGGCACTGCTTGCGGAACGGATCGATCGCGAACTCGTGGCCCGTGCCGTTCGGCTCGATCACGAGCTGGCGCGGCAGGTCGACCGTGAGCTGATAGCCCCCGAAGGCCGCGACCTCGTTGAACAGCCGGTCGATGACGATCTCGGGCAGCACGATCGGCAGCAGACCGTTCTTGAAGCAGTTGCCGAAGAAGATGTCGGCATAGCTCGGCGCGATGATGGCCTTGAAGCCGTACTGCTGGAGCGCCCACGGCGCATGCTCGCGCGACGAGCCGCAGCCGAAGTTCTTGCGCGTGAGCAGCACGCTCGCACCCGCATAGCGCGGCTGGTTCAGCACGAAGTCCGGATTGAGCGGACGGTTGCTGCAATCCTGGCCGGGCTCGCCGCGGTCGAGATAGCGCCATTCGTCGAACAGGTTCGGGCCGAAGCCCGTGCGCTTGATCGACTTGAGGAACTGCTTGGGGATGATCGCGTCGGTATCGACATTCGAGCGGTCGAGCGGCACGACCAGGCCGGTGTGAACTTCGAACTTGTCCATGGCGATTACATCTTTTCCTTGGTCTTCTCGGCGGCCTTCTCGACCGCCTTGCCGCCTGCCTGCACATCCTTGCCGATGCCGGAGATGGTGTTGCAAGCCGACAGCGCGGCCATCACGGCCAGCAGCAGCGCAATCCGGCCGATGCGTTGGGTGGTCTTCATCGCCCGCTCCTCAGCCCAGCCGACGCACGTCGGCGAAATGGCCTTCGATCGCCGCCGCCGCAGCCATCGCGGGCGACACGAGATGGGTGCGGCCACCCGCGCCCTGACGGCCTTCGAAGTTGCGGTTGCTCGTGCTCGCGCAGCGCTCGCCCGGCTCCAGCTTGTCGGCGTTCATCGCGAGGCACATCGAGCAGCCCGGTTCGCGCCATTCGAAGCCGGCGGCCTTGAAAATGCGGTCGAGCCCTTCGGCCTCGGCCTGGGCCTTGACCAGCCCCGAACCTGGCACCACGAGCGCGGCCTTGACGCTGCCGGCCACCTTCTTGCCGAGCTTCTGCACCACCCAGGCGGCGGCGCGCAGATCCTCGATGCGCGAGTTGGTGCACGAACCGATGAACACCTTGTCGACCTTGATGTCGGCGATCGGCGTGTTGGGCGTGAGCGCCATGTACTTGAGCGCGCGCTCATAGCCTTCACGCTTGACCGGGTCCTTCTCGGCGTCCGGATCGGGCACGCGGCCATCGACCGTCGTGACCATCTCGGGCGAGGTGCCCCAGGTGACCTGCGGAATGATCTCTTCGGCGCGGAGCTCGACCACGGTGTCGAAGTGCGCGCCCGGATCGGTGCGCAGCGTCTTCCAGGCGGCGACGGCGGCGTCCCATTGCTCTTCGGTCGGCGCGAAGGGGCGGCCCTTGACGTAGTCGATCGTGCGCTGGTCGACGGCAACCATGCCGGCGCGGGCGCCCGCCTCGATCGCCATGTTGCACAGCGACATGCGGCCCTCGACCGACAACCCCTCGATGGCGCTGCCCGCGAACTCGATCGCATGGCCCGTGCCGCCGGCGGTGCCGATGCGGCCGATGACCGCGAGCGCCACATCCTTGCCCGACACGCCGAAAGGCAGCTTGCCCTCGACCTTGACGAGCATGTTCTTCGCCTTCTTGAGCACGAGCGTCTGCGTGGCCATGACGTGCTCGACCTCGCTGGTGCCGATGCCGAAGGCCAGCGCGCCGAGCGCGCCGTGGGTGCTGGTGTGCGAGTCACCGCAGACCACCGTCATGCCCGGCAGCACCGCGCCCTCTTCGGGGCCCATCACGTGGACGATGCCCTGGCGCGGATTGAGGAAGGGGAAGTAGGCCGCCGAACCGAACTCCTTGATGTTGGAGTCGAGCGTGGTGATCTGTTCCTTCGAGACCGGGTCGGCGATGCCGTCGTAGCCCTGTTCCCAGCCGGTGGTGGGCGTGTTGTGGTCGGCCGTGGCGACCACGCTGCTCACGCGCCAGAGCTTGCGCCCCGCGATGCGCAGGCCCTCGAAGGCCTGCGGCGACGTCACTTCATGAACCAGATGGCGGTCGATGTAGAGCACCGCCGTGCCGTCGTCCTCGGTGTGGACAACGTGGGAATCCCAGAGCTTGTCGTAAAGGGTCTGCGCCATCGAAGGTCTGCCGGGCCGGAAAGCCTTGAAAATCAGAGCCTTCCATTATGCCACGCGATACAGGGCTTTCCCGGTCGCGCCGATACCGTCGCGCACGGTCAGCGGCGCGCCTGTTCGTACAGCGGCTCGACCTGCTTGGCGACCACCGTCAGGTCGGCGATGCGGCTGCTGCTCGACGGGTGGGTGGACAGGATTTCGGCCGGCTCCTTGCCCTCGTTGGCGCGCTGCATCTTGTGCCAGACGTTGACCGCCGCCTGCGGGTCGTAGCCCGCGCGCGCCATGAGTTCGGTGCCGATGCGGTCGGCCTCGGTCTCCATTTCACGGCTGTTGGGCAGGCCGACGAGCAGCTGGAAGGCCTGACCGCCGAGCTGCTGCACACCGCCGCCGTACACCGCGCCCACCACCTGGAGCAGCACCTGGGCCGGCATCTGGCGGCTCATGTTCTCGCGCGAATGCTCGCGCAGCGCGTGCGCGATCTCGTGGCCCATCACGGCGGCCAGCTCGTCGTCGGTGAGCTGGAGCTTGTTGATGAGGCCGGTGTACACGGCGATCTTCCCGCCCGGCATGCACCAGGCGTTCACCTCGTTCGAGGTGATGACGTTGATCTCCCACTTCCAGCCCACCGCGTCGGGCCGGAAGGCGCGCGTCTCGGGAATCAGGCGCTGGGCGATCGCGCGCACGCGCTGGGTCTGGGCCGGGTTTTCGTTGAGATCATTCTTCTGCTGCGCGGCCTTGAGCGTCTGGGCGTACTGCTGCTGCGCCATCTTGTTGACGTCGGCAGGGCTGACGAAATCGCTCATCGTCTGGCTGCGGTTGACACCGACCACGCCAGGCGCCGTGGTGTTGACGGTCGCGCAGGCCGCGACCAGCGCGCAGGCCGCCGCGATCAGGGGCTTGCGCAGGCGAGCGAGCAGGCCGGTGGTTCGCATGCCGGCCTCCTCAGCGCCCGACGTTCACGTCGCCGCACTGGGCGCGATGGCGCAGCGCATGGTCGATCAGCACCAGCGCCAGCATCGCCTCGGCGATCGGCGTCGCGCGGATGCCGACGCAGGGGTCGTGGCGACCATGCGTCTCGACCACCGTCGGCTCGCCGTGGATGTCGATGGACTTGCGCGGCACGCGGATCGAGCTGGTCGGCTTGATCGCGAGGCTCACGCGGAGGTCCTGGCCCGTGCTGATGCCGCCGAGCACGCCGCCCGCGTGATTGCTCAGGAAGCCCTCCGGCGTGATCTCGTCGCCGTGCTCGCTGCCCTTTTGGCTCACGCAGGCGAAGCCGTCGCCGATCTCGACGCCCTTGACGGCGTTGATGCCCATCATCGCGAAGGCGATGTCAGCATCGAGCTTGTCGAACAGCGGCTCGCCCCAGCCGGCCGGCAGGCCGCGCGCGACCACCTCGATACGCGCGCCGCAGGAATCGCCTGCCTTGCGCAGCGCGTCCATGTAAGCCTCAAGCTCGGGCACGACCGCCGCGTTCGGCGCGAAGAAGGCGTTGTTGGGAATCTCGGTCGCGTCCACGAAGGGAATCGCGATCTCGCCGAGCTGGCTCATCCAGCCCGAAAAGCTCACGCCGTGGCGCTCGGCCAGCCACTTCTTGGCCACCGCGCCAGCCGCCACGACGGGCGCCGTGAGCCGCGCCGACGAGCGACCGCCGCCACGCGGATCGCGGATGCCGTACTTGTTCCAGTAGGCGAAGTCGGCATGACCGGGGCGGAAGGTGGCGGCGATGTTGCCGTAGTCCTTGCTGCGCTGGTCTTCATTGCGGATCAGCAGCGCGATCGGGGTGCCGGTCGTCTTGCCCTCGTACACGCCGGACAGGATCTCGACGCGGTCGGGTTCCTGGCGCTGGGTGACGTGGCGCGAGGTGCCGGGGCGGCGGCGGTCGAGTTCGGGCTGGATGTCGGCCTCGCTCAGCGCCATTCCGGGCGGGCAGCCGTCGATCACGCAGCCGATCGCGGGGCCGTGGCTTTCGCCGAAGGTGGTGACGCTGAAGGTATGGCCGAAGGTATTGCCCGACATGGCGATCCGGCCGCGCTGACGGCCGCAGGAGTGTTACGGGCCGGCGATTCTAGCGAAGCGACCCGTGACCGGATGCCTGCGCGGACATCCCGTCACGGGTCGCGGATGGGAGGCGGCCCGGGCCTCCCGGCGGCGGCGACCCTCGCGGATCGCCGCCGGAAGCATCACAGCGTCGGCTGCGACGATTCGGCCTCGTCCTCGACCGGCCAGTCGCGGATATAGGCCTTGAGCATCTTGTTCTCGAAGCTCTGGGCGTCGAGCACGGCCTTGGCGACGTCGTAGAACGAGATCACGCCGATTAGCGTCTTGCCGTCGAGCACCGGCAGGTAGCGCGTGTGCTTCTCCAGCATCATGCGGCGCACTTCATTCACCTCGGTATTGGGCGTGCAAGTAAGCGGATGGTCGTCCATCACGCTGCGCACGCGGGCCGGGCCGAGCGCGCCCTCGTTGCCGCTGATGCGCTTGATGACTTCACGGAAGGTGAGCATGCCCACCAGGTCGCCGTGTTCCATCACCACCAGCGAGCCGATGTCGTGATCGGCCATCGTCTGCACCGCGGCCGCGATCGCGGATTCGGGGTGCACGGTGAAAAGCGCCGTCCCTTTGACGCGCAAGATGTCGCTGACCTTCATGGCTGATTCCTTCCTCGATGGACTTCACGGGTTGCCCGGACGCGAAAGCTTGAACGCGCCCCCTGCCGACGGCAAGTCGTAATCATGCGAAGCATTGATCTGTCGGCATCCATGAACGAGCAGCAACCATGCCCGCCCGAGGGGCATCGGACCTGTGTCAGGGCGCGACGGTATGACGCCAGCCCAGCCCCGCGGTCGTGCCGCCGTGCACGTCGCGCAGCGGCCGGTATTCGCAGCCGATGTAATCGTCATAGCCCGACACCGCGACGGCGCTGAGCACGTAGCGATAGTTGACCTCGCCGGTATCGGGCTCGTGACGCTCGGGCACGCTGGCGATCTGCACATGCCCGATGCGCTCGCGGAAGCGCTCGAAGCGGCGCACCAGATCGCCCTGCATGATCTGCACGTGATAGCAGTCGAACAGGATCTTCAGGTTGGCCTGCCCGACCGCGTCCTGGATGTCGGCCGCCTGCTCGATGGTGTTGAGGAAGTAGCCGGGCATGTCGCGCGTGTTGATCGGTTCGATCAGGATCGTGAGACCGCGCTTTGCGGCTTCGGTCGCGGCCAGCGCGAGATTGCGCAGATAGGTCGCACGCGCAGCGCTGCTGCCGTTGTCGGCCACGCCAGCGAGCACGTGGATGAGCCTGTTGCCGAGCTGACTCGAATACACGAAGGCCTCGTGCAGATGCTTCTCGAAATCGGCCTCGCGGCCCGGCACGGCGGCCAGCCCGCGCTCGCCAGCGGCGAAGTCGCCGAAGGCCGTGTTGTGAAGCACGGTCTGCACATGGGCCTGGAGTGCGGCATTGCGCAGTTCGGCGGCCAAACGCGAATAGGGCTCGTGCAACTCGACGTAGCGGAAGCCGTCGGCGGCGGCGGCCGCGAAACGATCGACCAGCGGCAGCTCGGTATAGAGATAGGACAGGTTGGCGGCGTACTTGAGCATCGGCGTGAGGGGCACGGAGGGCGGACGCCCGCTGAGGAAGCCGGCCGCCGCGATGGCGACCGCGCAATGAAGACAAGGGAAACTAGCAAGGATTCCGCCGATGACCGGCGAAATGGCGCAACGCCGCCCGCCGGTCGCGCAGCTGCGGCGGCCGGGCGGACGCCGAACTCACCCGCCGCGAATCGACCGCCGGGCCGCTCAACCGCTCAACCCGTCACGAGCTTGCGCTTCATCCGCTCGCAGGCGGCAACCAGCTCGGCGCAGGTGCCCGGCTCCCAGGCCGAATGGCCGGCGTCGGGCACGACGATGTATTCGGCGCCGGGCCAGCGGCGTTGCAGGTCGTCGGCACTGACGATCGGGCAGACCATGTCGTAGCGGCCCTGGATGATCGTGCAGGGCAGATGGCCGATGCGCGGCACGCCCGCGAGCAGGGCGCCCTCGGGCATGAAGATGCCGTTGAGCATGTAGTGGCACTCCAGCCGCGCGAGGCCAAGCGCGACCGCATCGGTTTCCATCTGCGCGGCGGTGCCCGCCGCGAGCGCCGGCATCAGGTTGGAGCAGCTGCCCTCGTAATGGCCCCAGGCGCGCGCAAACGGCAGGTGCATGGCCGGATCGGGATCGAACAGCCGGCGCGCGTAGGCATGCAGCAGATCGCCGCGCTCGCGCTCCGGCACCATGCCCGCGAACTGCCGCCACGCCTCGGGAAACACATAGCCCATCCCGTTGACGAACCACTCCACCTCGCGCTTGCGGCCGAGAAAGATGCCGCGCAGCACGAAGCCGAGCGCCCGTTCCGGATGCGCCTGCCCGTAGGCCAGCGCCAGCGTGCTGCCCCAGGAACCGCCGAACACAAGCCAGCGGTCGATGCCGAGGTGCTCGCGCAGCTTCTCGATGTCGCGCACGAGGATGGGCGTGGTGTTCTCGCGCACCTCGCCGAGCGGCGTCGAGCGCCCTGCCCCGCGCTGGTCGAACAGCACGATCCGGTAGAAGGCCGGATCGAAGAACTGCCGGTGCCTCGGGCTGCAACCGCCGCCCGGCCCGCCGTGCAGGAAGAGCACCGGGATGCCGCGCGGATTGCCCGACTGCTCCCAGTACAGCGTGTGCAGGTCCGACACGATCAGCGCACCGCGCTCATAGGGTTCGATCGGCGGATAGAGCTCGGTTCTCGGTTTCATGGTCGTTGGATGTGCGGCAGCGGTCCGTCCGGTTGTACCGGAATCGCGACGGCTGTCGCAGAAGGTTGCGGCCCGTATTGCGCCGCGCCGCTGCCTGCGCGTGCAAACCAGGTGTCGAGATCGGTGGCAAGCGCCGTGTCGATCGCCTCGGCCGCGTGGCGGATGGCGGCGGGCGCGCCGGCACGGCCGGCGGCCATGAGCGTGAAGGCGCGGAACACGTCGGCGACGCGGATGTCGCGCGCATCCACCACGAGCGCCCAGCGCTCCTCCTCGCGCGGGCGACGGCGCAGGCCGAGCAGCACGCCCACCGGCGCGCGCGCGGCCGGCGCGTCGAGCCGCGCGACCCAGCCCGTCGCGACGAGACGGCAGAGCACCTCCTCCAGTTCGTCGAGCGCGAGGCGGGTGCCGAGGCGCAGTTCGTCGAGACTGGCGCCGGCCGGCTGGCCGACCGGCGGACGGCCGGCGCGCCAGAAATGTTCGAGCACCGCCATCGCGTCGAGGAAGGCGTCGCCCGATTCCGGCACTCGGCGCCATTGCCCGTGGCGCAGCGACGGCAGCGTCGCGGTGATGGCCGCGCCCGCGAGCGTGATGACCCAGCACAGATAGACCCACAGCAGGAACAGCGGCACCGCCGCGAAGGTGCCGTACACCGCCGTGTAGGTGTTGAACTTGCCGATGAACAGCGCGAACAGCTTCTTCGCCACCTCGAAGGCCACGCCCGCCAGCGCGCCACCCGCCACCGCGTCGGGCAGCCTCACCTTCTTGTTGGGCAGCACACGGTAGGCAAAGGTGAAGGCCGCCACCGAGAAGGCCATCGGCAGCAGCTCGATCAGATCGGCCAGCAGGCCGTCATCGCCGCGATGCGGCTTGCCCACCAGCAGCGAGGTGAGCGTGAGCGAGGCGCCGAGCAGCAGCGGCCCGATCGTGATGACGGCCCAGAACATCAGCAGCCGTTGCAGCAGCGGACGCGGTTCGCGCACCCGCCAGATCTTGTTGAACGCGCCCTCGATGGTGGACAGCAGCGCCATCGACGTCAGCACGAGAAAGAAGCCGCCCACCGCCGAGATCCGCGCCGCCTTGGCCGCGAACTGGTTGAGGTTGGTCATCACGCCCTTGGAGATCGCCTCGGGCAGCAGGTTATGCACGAGCCAGTCCTGCAAGGCGACGCGGAACTGCTCGAACAGCGGGAAGGCGGTGAACAGCGCGAGCGCGACGGTGAACATCGGCACCAGCGACAGCACCGTCGTGTAGGTGAGGCTGCCGGCAACGTCGGCGATGCGTTCCTCGCGCAGACGGCGGCCCGCAAAGCGCAGCGCGGCGCCGAGCGTGGCGGCATCGAGCCGTCGCAGGCGTGCCAGCAGGCGAAGCGGCGCAGACGGGGCGGGGGAAGAGGTCATCCGGCCGATCATAAATAATGGCCGGTTCCGATCCGACCGCCGCGCCAAGCGCGTCCGCCCCATGAACCGTCCGTCCGCCCCCTCCGCCGCCGATCCGTCCGCCTCCGTGCCGGACGCCACACCGGCGGCCGCCAGCCTCGCCACGCCCGCCGACGCGCCCACGCCCGGCGATCCGGTCATCGCGCGCCGTGCCTGGCTTGTCGCCTGCGCGAGCCTGAGCCTGCTGATCCTGCTGCTCACCGCCTGGGAGCTGAAGCTCGCGCCGCTGCGTCCGGGCGGCTCGTGGATGGTGCTGAAGGTGCTGCCGCTGCTCGCGGCGCTGCCGGGCGTGCTCAAGCGCCGGCTCTACACCTTCCAGTGGGCGTCGCTGCTGCTGGTCGTGTATCTCGGCGAAGGCGCGCTGCGGGTGGCGAGCGATCCGGGCGCGATGTCGCGCGCGATGGCGGGGGCGGAGCTGGTGCTGAGCCTTGTGCTGTTCGTGGCGCTGCTGGTGTATGCGCGGCCGTACAAGAAGGCCTACAAGGCGCGCAAGAAGGCGCTCGAAGCGGCGGAACGCGCGGCGCGCTGAGGCTGGTCATGACCTTGCCGCCACCGCCCGCCATGCCGGCCTCGCCGGCTTCGGCCGCCATGCCCGCGGCCGAAGCCGATGCCGACGCCCGCGCGACCGCCGACGCCCTGCTCGCCCGCCTGCGCGACATCGTCGGCGCCAGCCACGTCATCACCGACGCCGCCGACCAGGCGCCCTTCCTCACCGACTGGCGCCGTCGCTACACCGGCCGCGCGCTCGCCGTCGTGCGCCCCGGCAGCACGCAGGAAGTCGCCGCCGTGGTGCGCGCCTGCGCCGACACGCGCACCGCCGTCGTGCCCCAGGGCGGCAATACCGGCCTCGTCGGCGGCGCGACGCCCGACGCGTCGGGCCGCGCCATTGTGCTGAGCTTGCGCCGCATGAACGCGATCCGCGAGGTCGATGCGGCCAACGCGACGCTCGTGGCCGAGGCCGGCTGCACGCTCGCCGAGGCACAGGCGGCGGCCGAGTCGGCCGGGCTCATGCTCGCGCTCACGCTTGCCTCGCAGGGCAGTTGCACCGTCGGCGGCAATCTCTCGACCAACGCCGGCGGCGTGCAGGTGCTGCGCTACGGCAACGCGCGCGAGCAATGCCTCGGCCTCGAAGTCGTGACCGCCAGCGGCGACGTGTGGAACGGCCTGAGCGGCCTGCGCAAGGACAACACCGGCTACGACCTGCGCGACCTGTTCATCGGCGCCGAGGGCACGCTCGGCGTCATCACCGCCGCCTGCCTCAGGCTGCATCCGAAGCCGCGCGCCCGCGTCATCTGCCTGTTCGCGCTCGACGACCTGCATGCCGCCACGCGACTGCTCATGCGCGCCCAGGCCATGGCCGGCCCGGCGCTCACCGCCTTCGAGGTGTTCAACGCGCTCTGCCTCGATCTCGTGCTGAAGCATGTGGACGGCGCCCGCGCGCCCTTCGCCGAACGCGCGCCGCAATACGCGCTGCTCGAACTGAGCGATCACGAATCCGAAGTCCACGGCATCGCGCTGGCCGAGGCCATCGCCGCCGCCGCGATCGACGCGGGTGAGGCGCGCGACGCCGTCATCGCGCAGAACGGCGCCCAGGCGAAGGCGCTGTGGGCGCTGCGCGAGAACCTGTCCGAAGCCCAGGCGCGCGAGGGCAAGAACCTCAAGCTCGACATCTCGGTGCCGGTGTCGCGCGTCGCGGCCTTCGTCGATGCGGCGCGCGAAGCGCTCGGAAGCGAGCAGCCAGGCATCCGTCTGGTGACTTTCGGTCACCTCGGTGACGGGAATCTGCACTTCAACCTCAGCCCGCCGCTCGATACCGACGGCCGCCCGGAGCCCGAAGCGAGCTTCCTCGCGCGCCAGAACGCCGTGTACCGGCTGGTGCACGACCTCGTGCTCGAACACGCCGGGTCGATCTCGGCCGAGCATGGAATCGGGCAACTGCGCCGTGATGAACTGTTGCGGACCAAGCCTGAGCCGGCGCTAGCCTTGATGCGCGCCATCAAGCAGGCGCTCGACCCGGACGACCTCATGAATCCGGGCAAGCTGATTCCGCGGAGACCTTCATGAACACCCCCGTCAGCCATCCGTCCGCCAGCCCGACCTCGCGCGCGGCGCGCGTCGGCCTCGCCCTCCTGGCGCGCGGCATGGCCGCCGCCGCGCTCTGCCTCGCGGCAGGCTTGCCGGCCGCCGCCCAGCAGCTCTACCGCTGCGACGTGGACGGCCGCACCACCTATACCGACAAGCCCTGCGCCGCCGGCAGCCGGCAGACCGCGGTGGCGCCCGCGCCCGACATCGACCCCGCCGACCAGGCCGCCGCCCAGGCGCGCAGCGAACGCCTCGTGCGCCAGGCCGAAGCCGCCGACGCCCGCCGTGCCGCCGAGGCCCGCGCCGAAGCCGCTGCCAACACCGCACGCGCCCAGCAGCTACGCACCGACGAAGCCCGCAGCCTCGCCGCCGATACCGCACCCGACCTCGAAGCGCCGATCGTGCGGCGCCGGGTGATCGTGATCGACCCGCACAACCGCTATCGCGTGCCCGCCGTGCCGCAGCAACCCGCGCAGCCGCCGAGCCAGCCGACGCATCGGCGCATCCAGCTCGGACCGGTCAGGAGTTCGTCCGCGCAGTAGCGCGACGACTCAATCGTCGGTGAGCGCCCAGCCCGGCCGGCCGATGCCGCTGTCGGCCAGGCCCTCGGCCACTTCCATCGCGCGCAGCAACAGTTCGGGGCCGGCGCCGCGCAGTTCGTTCGCATCGCTCAGCAGCTGGCGGAAGCGCCGCGCGCGCCGCATGCCGTTGTAGAGCCCGAGCACATGGCGCGCGACATTGCGCAGCGGCGTGCCGTGCTCGCGCGCCTCGCGGCCGGCGTAATCGGCCAGGGCGCGCATCACGTCGGCGCGCGTGGGCGGGCGCCAGTCCTCGGCCGTGTCGCGCAAGAACTCGCCTTCCCAGAGCGCGAGCGCATAAGGGTTGTGATAGGCCTCGCGGCCGATCATCACGCCGTCGAGCGCGATGCCGTCCGCGCCCGGCGCGAGCCGCGCGCCAATCGCGCCGGCATCGGCGATGCCGCCGTTCACGATGATTTCCACCGCCGGAAAGTCGCGCTTGAGCCGCTCGGCGAAGTCGTAGCGCAGCGGCGGTACCTCGCGGTTTTCCTTCGGGCTCAGGCCCTTGAGCCAGGCATTGCGCGCATGGACGATGAACAGCCCGCAGCCCGCCTCGGCCACCGTGCCGACGAAGTCGCGCACGAAGTCGTAGCTCTCGACGCGGTCGAGGCCGATGCGGTGCTTGACCGTCACCGGCAGCGGCGTGGCGTCGGCCATGGCCTTGACGCAATCGGCCACGAGCTGCGGCTCGGCCATCAGGCAGGCACCGAAGCTGCCGCGCTGCACGCGCTCGCTCGGGCAGCCGCAGTTGAGGTTGATTTCGTCGTAACCGTATTTCTCGGCCAGACGGGCGCATTGGGCGAGATCGGCCGGCTCGCTGCCGCCGAGTTGCAGCGCCACCGGATGCTCAGCCGCGTCGAAACGCAGATGGCGATCGACGTCGCCGTGCAGCAGCGCGCCCGACGTCACCATCTCGGTGTAGAGGAAAGCCCGCGGCGACAGCAGGCGATGCAGCTGGCGGCAATGGCGATCCGACCAGTCGAGCATCGGCGCGACGCAGATGCGATGCGCGCCAAGCGACGGAACGGCCCTGCCGGTTGAACTTGATTCAATTGTCATGGTCGGCGGGATTGTAGGATGCACCTCGTCTGCAGCTCCCCGCCTCGCCGCCCTTCATGGCCCAGTCCCACGCTACTGCCCAGCTCGGTCGCTATCTCCTGTCGAAGGCGCGCTGGCCCGCCCTGGACGCGGGGTCGCTTTCCATCGTCATCGACGAACTCGAAACCCTCGCGGCCGCCGCCGTGCCCGGTGCCGCGAGCATGCGGCTGTGGCGCCTGCGCAATGCGGCCGTGGGCTGCTACCTCGCCGCCGGCGGCGAACCCTTCGACTCGCTGCTCGACGCTCGGCTGCATCGCTTTGCTCCGCTCGGCCCGCGCGCGCGCAGCCGCGCCGCCGAACGTCGCCGTCCGCTGCCGCATGCCGCCGCGCATGACGACTGCGGCCATCCCGATCACGCCTGCCACTGCCATTGAGCGCCCGGGATGCGCCACGTGCACCGCGACACCCCTGACCGCTGGATCCGCGTCGGCCTGCGCGTGGCGATCGCCGCCGCGCTCGCGCTGCTGCTGTTCTTCCTTGCGACCGACCGCCGCGACGACGCGTCGCGCGATGCCGACGGCAATCCCGTCGCCGCCGCGCTGCCGGCCGCGCCCGCCCAGCCCGCGAGCGGCCCCGGCGGCGCGGCGCTGCCGCACGCGGCCGTGCTGCGCAACCGCTACGGCCAGGGTGACGGCGAGGTATGGGTGTACGAACCAAGCCAGCCGCGACCGGGCAGCGCGCCGGTCGTGGTCTTCCTGCACGGCTGGGGCGGCACCAACCCGCGCGTGTACGGCGCCTGGATCGATCACATCGCGCGGCGCGGCGCGATCGTCGTGTTCCCGCGCTATCAGGCCGACCTCGGCACCGAGCCGGTGCGCTTCGCGCCGCTCGCGGCAGCGGCGGTGCGCACCGCGCTGGCCCAGCTCGTGAACGAGCCAGGCCATGTCCAGCCCCGGCTCGATCGCGTCGCCTACGTCGGTCATTCGGTCGGCGCGCTGATCGCGGCAACGCTCGCCGCACGCGCCGACGCCGAAAACCTGCCCGCGCCGCGCGCCGTCATGGCCGTCGCGCCCGGCCTGAGCGACAAGGCCCGCGCCGATGCCGGCTACGCCCTGCCCGACCTCGGCGCCATCCCGCCCGGCACCCTCCTGCTCGCCGTGGCGGGCGACGCCGACCGCTTCGCCGGCGAGGCCGACGCGCGCCGCCTCGTGGCCGAAAGCACGCGCGTCGCCGCCGCCGACAAGAACCTCGTCGTGCTGCGTTCCGACGACCACGGCCGCCCCGGCCTGCGCGCCGACCATTTCATGGCCCTCGCGCCCGATGACGGCTACGACAACGGCGAGCCGCGCGGCGCCGGTCTGCCGAGCGTGCGCGAGCGCATGCGCGACCGCGTGCGAGAACGCCTCGCCGACGGTGTCGAGGCCGACATCGCCGCGAGCGTCGAGCATGCCGCCGCCCCGCGCGCCGCCGTCGATGCGCTCGACTGGTTCGGGCTGTGGAAGCTGTTCGACGCCCTCACCGACGCCGCCTTCTACGGCACCGGCCGCGACACCGCCCTCGGCGACACCGCGCGCCAGCGCTTCATGGGCCAGTGGAGCGACGGCGTCGCCGTGCGCGAGGCCGAGATCAGGCCGGTCGCCACTCGCTGAACCGGCGGCGCGCGCCGCCGGCCGCGCCCTCAGCCCGAGACGATCCCTCGCTCGCCCAGCCAGCCGCCGAGGTCGCGGCGGTCGATCGCGGCCGCCATCAGCTCCGGAAACAGATCGGGCGTGCAGGCGAAGGCCGGCGAGCCGAGCGCGGCGAAGTTGGCCGCCGTCTCGTGGTCATAGGCCGGCTTGCCCTCGTCGGACAGCGCCAGCAGCGTGATCACCTGCACCCCGGCCGACACCAGCTCGTGCATCACGCGCAGCAGCGGCCCGCGGTTGCCGCCCTCGATCAGGTCGCTGATGAGCACGAGGATGGTGTCGGTCGGGTCCTCGATGCCGTCGCGGCAGTAGCGCAGCGCCTGGGCGATGTCGGTGCCACCGCCGAGCTGGATGCCGAACAGCACGTCCACCGGATCGGCCAGCTTGTGCGTCAGATCGACTACCGCCGTGTCGAACACGACCATGCGCGTGTCCACCGCCGGCAGCGAGGCCATCACCGCCGCGAACACGCTCGAATACACGACCGACGCCGCCATCGAGCCGCTCTGGTCGATGCACAGCACGATGCGCCGCAACGCGCGCCTGCGCCGGCCGTGACCGATGCGCTCGGCCGGAATGACGGTGCGGTACTCGGGCTGCCAGTGGCGCAGGTTGGCGCGAATGGTGCGCGGCCAGTCGATCTCGGCCGGGCGCGGCCGGCGCGTTCGTGTCGAACGGTCGAGGCTGCCGGCGATGGCCTGGCGCAGCGGCTGGGCCAGGCGGCGCTCCAGCTCATCGACGATGCGGCGCACCACCAACCGCGCCGTCTCCTTGGTGCGCTCCGGAATCACGCCCGCGAGCGAAACCAGGGTGGCGGCCAGATGCACGTCGGGCTCGACGCTGTCGAGCATCTCGGGTTCGAGCAGCAGGCGGCGCAGGTCGAGCCGCTCGATCGCGTCCTGCTGCATCAGCCGCACGACCGAGGCCGGGAAGTAGTTGCGGATGTCGCCGAGCCAGCGCGCGACGCCCGGTGCCGAGGCGCCGAGGCCGCCGCGCCGGCCGCGGTCGGACGGCGGTTCGTAGAGGGCGCCGAGCGCGCGGTCGATCGCCGCGTCGTCGCCGGCGAGCGGACGACCGCCCAAGCAGGCGTCGGCCTCGCTGCCGAGGATGAGGCGCCAGCGCAGCGCGGCGTCGGTGGGCGGAGCGTCGTTCATGGCAGCGTGACCGGAGCGTCGGGGGAAAGGGAGGCGTCGGCGGGCGACGCCGACGGCGCGGTGCTGGCGGGCATGGCACCGGTACTCGCGGCCACACCGGCCGGCGTGGCACCGGGGCTGGCGGCCACGCCGGCGGACATGGCGCCCGCGCCCGTCCCAGCCGGCGCGGCGATGCCCGCCAGCGCGGCCGGCAGCGGCGCGCCGAGCAGCAGCGCCAGCACCGGCGCTGCGACGGCGGCGCGCGCCGGGTCGAGCCCGGCCTCGGGCGCGCCGGCCGCGATGGCCGTGCCGCCGCGCGCGGCGCGCTGGCCGAGCTGGCGCCGCTCGCCCGGCTCGATGGCCGAGAAGGCGCGCCGCAGCAGCGGCAGCACGGCGGTGAAATGCTCGGCGCTCAGGCCGCGCACCCAGCCGTCGAGCACGTCGAACAGCCGGTCGTCATGCACCAGCAGCAGACCGCTGCCGCCGAGGAAGCCCTCGACCCAGGCGGCAGCGTCGGCGGGCGCGGCGGCGCGCGACAGCGCCCGGCCCATGTGCAGCGCCGTGTCGTCGGCGCTCCAGTCGTGGCGGTCGTAGGCGATGCGGGCGCAGCCGCCGCGCAGCCGGCCGTGCACCTGCTCGCCCTCGGCCAGCTTGCGCAGCGCGCCGAACCACAGCGCGTCGAGCCCGGCGTCGCCGAGCAGCGGCACGGCCTCGCTCGCGGGCGCGAGCCGCTGCCAGCGCGCGAGCGCGGCCTCGTCCGACAGCGACTGGCAGGCCGGCACCAGCCCGGCCGCCGCGCGCAGCGCGAGACCGACCGCCGCCGGCCGCGACAGCGCGCTGTCGGTGTTGCGCACGTCGCCGTAGCGCACCAGCCGCGCGAGGCCGGGCAGCGCCGCGAGCAGCAGATCAACGTCATGCGTGGCGGCGCCGGCATCGGCCACGGCGGCGACCAGACGCGGCAGCAGCTCGCGCAGATCGGCCAGCAGCGCGAGATGCAGCGTCTCGACCAGCGCGGCGAGATCGGGCGGCTGGCTCGCGGCGGCCGCGCGGGCGCGGTCGGCGAGCCGGGCGGCGGCGGCGCTCTCGACAGTCGCGCCCCAGATCGCGGCCTCGACCACGTCCACCGCGAGTTCGGGCTTCCAGGTGAGCGTCCAGCGCTCGCGGAAGGAGCCGCGTCCGTCGTCGCGGCCGAGCCGCGCCCAGCGGATGTCGAGCGCGCCAAGCCGGTGCAGCAGCCGGCTGCGGTCGAGGTCGCCGGGCTTGCGCAGGTCGAGTTCGAGCGGCTTGGGCTCGGTGGTGATCGGCAGGCGCAGCCGCTTCTGGCGCTGTTGCAGGTCGAGCAGCAGCGGCACGGTGGAGGCGTCGTCGGGCACCTCGCCGATGAGGTCGCCGACGAACAGGTCGCGCTCCAGCAGCGCGAGCCGGGCCGATTCGCCCTCGCCGAGCACGGTGGTGATGGCGTCGCGCAGGTCGGCGAGATCGGGCAGCTCGCGGCCGCGCAGACCGGCGAGGCCCTCGGCGAGCCGCACCGCCTCGATCACATGGCCCGACGAGATGCCGATGTCGCGCTCGCGCAGCGTGGCGGCGCAGCGCGCGAGCCAGCCGGTGGTGACACGGCGCGCGGGCTGGCCGTGGCTGCCCCAGAGGTGGGCGTACCAGCCGGGCGCCTCGACGCCCGCGCCGTAGCCGCTGCGCCGCGCGAGGCGGGCATGGGTCCAGGGAATCCAGCAGGCCGCGATCTTGGCCTTGGGCAGGCCCTTGAGCAGCGCGGCGTCGGGCGCGGCGGGGCCGGGATTGGCGAGCGCGGGCGCATGCCAAGCGCCGCAGACGACGGCGAGGTTGGTGAACTTCTCGCGCCGCGCGGCGCGGATGGACTGGCGCATGAAGGCTTCGCGCAGCGCCTCGCGGCCGACGGGCGGCGGCTCGTGCTCGCGCAGGCTGGCCATGGCGCCGGCCACGGCGTCGAAGATGTCGAAGCCGGCCGGATGGGTCTCGACGAGGTGGTCCCACCAGCGCTCGGCGTCGTCGTAGCCGGCAAGGCGCGCGAGGGCGTCGAGGCGGTCGGGCTCGGGCGGAACCGGGTCGGCGCCGGCGGGCGCGTCGGCCGGCGCCGGAGCGACGGCCGAAGGCACGGCGGGGACGGAGGCGGGCGGCGCGGCGCTGGCGTCGGCCTCGCCCGCGACGGCGTCCGGCGCGACGGCGGCCGGGTCGCCGGCGGCGGTCGCGCCATCGCCGTCAACCGGCGCCGCGCCCTCCTCCTCCGGCGCATCGGCGAGCTGGAGCGCCATCGGCAGGTCCATCAGCCGCACCGGCACGCCGTTGGCGGCGGCCCAGCGCAGCGCCTGCCATTCGGGCGAGAAGTTCGCAAACGGCAGATAGACGCAGCGCTGGGGCGCGTCGGCGCGGTAGAGCAGCAGCGCGACCGGCGGCGCGAAGCCCTCGCGCGCCAGCGTGGCGAGCGCGGCCTGGGCTTCGGCGTCGGCCGGCATCTCCAGCAGCAGCACGTCGGGCCGCTGGCGGTCGAGGGCGCCGAGCAGGCTGCGCGCGCTGCCCGGGCCGTGGTGGCGGATGCCGTAGATCTGGCAGGCGGTCATGCGCGCGTCAGGCCAGTTCGCGGCAGGCGCGGTAGAGGTCGCGCCAGTCCTCGCGCTCGCGCACCACGGTGTCGAGGTATTCGCGCCAGATGGCCGGGTCCTGGGCCGGGTCCTTGATGACCGCGCCGAGCACGCCGGCCGCGAGGTCGTGGGCGCCCGGCAGGCCGTCGCCGAAATGCGCCGCGAGCGACCAGCCATGGCTCAGCACCGAGATGGCCTCGGCCGGGCTGAGCGTGCCCGACGGCGACTTCACCTTGGTCTTGCCGTCCTCGGTGATGCCGTTGCGCAGCTCGCGGAACAGCGTGACCACGCGCGCGATCTGCTCGGCCGCCGGCGGCGTGCCCGGCAGGCGCAGCGCGCGGCCCTGGGCGGCGACGCGCTGCTCGACGATGGCCACCTCCTCGGCCAGCGTCGCGGGCGTGGGCAGCACCACGGTGTTGAAGCGCCGCTTGAGCGCCGACGACAGCTCGTTCACGCCGCGGTCGCGGTTGTTGGCGGTGGCGATGAGGTTGAAGCCCTCGGCCGCCTGGCGCTCGATGCCGAGTTCGGGCACGGGCAGCGTCTTTTCGGACAGCGGGCTGATGAGCGTGTCCTGCACGTCGGACGGGATGCGCGTGAGTTCCTCGATGCGCACGAGGCTGCCGGCTTCCATCGCGCGCATGACCGGGCTCGGCACGATGGCCTCGGGCGTCGGCCCGCGCGACAGCAGCAGCGCGTAGTTCCAGCCGTAGCGCAGCGACTCCTCGCTGGTGCCGGCCGTGCCCTGCACGGTGAGCGTCGAGTCGCCCGAGATGGCGGCCGCCAGATGCTCGCTGACCCAGCTCTTGGCCGTGCCGGGCACGCCGATGAGCAGCAGCGCGCGATCGGTGGCGAGCGTGGCCACGGCGATCTCCATCAGCCGGCGGCTGCCGATGTACTTGGGCGAGATGACCGTGCCGTCGGCCAGCGTGCCGCCGACGAGATAGGTGACGACGGCCCACGGCGAGAGGCGCCAGCGCGGCGGGCGCGGACGGTCGTCGGCGGCGGCGAGCGCGGCGAGTTCGGCGGCGTACTGCTGTTCGGCGTGCTGGCGCAGGACGGTGGCGGTCATGAGTTGGCTTTCGTGGACGGGGTCAGGCTGTCGTGCAGCGCGATGCGCTCGGCGACGAGGGCGGGAAGGATGACGAAGTCGGTGGTGGGCGGCGGCGCCGGCATCGCGGCGACGATCTCCTCGGGCGGCTTGAGTTCGATGACCGCGTCGGGATCGGTGAGGGCCGCGATGGCGCGTGCCTCGGCGAGGCGCTTTTCGAGTGCCTCGGCCTCGATGAGCGCGTCATGCCGGCGCAGCCAGTCGCGCAGGCCGGCGGCCGAGCCGCGCGCGGCGAGCAGGCGTTCGAGGTCGATGCGGGCATGGAGGCGCGGGTCGTCCAGCTCGATGCGGCGGGTGGCGAGCAGGTGCTCGGTCAGTGCCGCGCAGGTCGCGTCGTCCCAGGGGCGCGGCAGGCTGGTCAGCAGCGTCAGCGCCCAGTCGAGGTTGCCGGCAGCGAGCGCCGCGCGCGCCACCGCGAGGCGCAGGCCGACGGGCAGCAAGGCCAGCGCGTCGGCCGGGCAGTCGTTGCGCCAGGCCGCCACCACGCGCCGCTTGCCGGCCGGGAACAGCGCCGCGAGCGCCTCGGCATCGGCATGCGCGAGCGCGGCGGCGCGCCAGGCCGACGGCAGCCAGTCGGCATGGTCGGCATCGGCGGCGGCGAGCCACTGGTCGGACGGCAGCCCGAGCCGTTCGCGCCACAGCTTCGGCGGCACGCGCGCGACGAGCTGGCGTGCCCACCAGGCCCGCTCGCCGATCGCCATGCCCTTGGGCGGCTTGACCTCGATGGCGAGCGCCGCCGCGACGGGCGCGGGCAGCTCGGCCGGCAGCGCGACGCGGATGACCGCGCGCTCGACCGACAGCAGCGGCAGCGCATGCGCTTGCACCCGCGCCAGCCAGGCCGCGCCGCCGCCGAGCGCGACGAGCCGGCCGAGCAGGCCGACGGCGGTCTGGCGCACCTCGGCGGAACGGTCGGCCAGCGCGTCGAGCAGGAAGGGCTCGTCGGCATCGGACAGCGCGTCTAGCAGCCCGCCGAGCAGGCGCGCGCGTTGCTCGGCCGCGTCGCCCTTCCAGGTCGAGCGCAGGCAGGCGAGCGCGCCAGCCGGATCGCGGGCGCGCAAGGCGCCGAAGCCGGCCGCGCGCTCGTCGAAGGGCGTGACCGACCAGCGCGCCGCGAGCGCGTCGGGATCGGGGAAGAAGGCTTCGCGCGCCGCGCCCGGCTGCTCGCGCAGCCACCAGCGCAGCCGCCCCGGCGCGAGCCGGGCCAGCGGCGCGCGCCAGCGGGGCTGGTCGCGCAGGCGGTCGAGCAGCGGCGCGAGCGCGGCCGGCGGCAGGCCCCAGCCGTGGTCGAGCGCGATGTCGAGCCATTCATCCGCCAGCGCCCAGGCGCCACGGTCGATCAGCGCGGCGAGCACCAGCCCGGCCTGCGCCGGGCAGGCCGGCTCGGCGGAAAGATCGGCCGGCGCGTCGGGCACGTCGAGCCGGCGGGGCGGCAGCGCGGCGCGGCGCAGGGCGGCGGCGGCGCTCAGTTCGCGCAGCAGCGCGGCCTCGGGCGCGAGGCCGTCGGGCGCGGGCCAGGGCTGGCGCGCGGTACCGAGCAGCGCGGCGGCGAGCAGGGGTTCCCAGCTTGGGGTCATGCGGGCTTCCGGTCAGACGTGATGGCGCTCGCCGGCCACCCAGGCCGACAGCGGAGTGAAGGTGGCGCCGTTCCATTCGCCGGCGACCTGCATGCGGCTGCCGGCGGCAACCAGCGCGAGCCGGTCGCGCCGCGCCGCGCCGAGCGCGACCGGCAGCGCGTCGCCGGCCGCATCGACCATCCAGGACTGGCCGTCGGCCTCGGCCAGCAGCACGTCGGCGAGACGCATCGGCGCCTGCTCGATCCACGGGCTGGCGCCGAGCCGCGCGGCAAAGCGCGCGAGCGCCGCCGCCACCGGCTCGGCCGGCAGCGCGGCCAGCGGCGCGGGCGCCGCCGCTGCCTGCGAACGTGGCACCGCGCGCAGGCCCGCCGTGCCCGGATAGAAGGCCAGCTCGCCCTCGAAGCACTGGCCGGCCACGAAGTCCTGCCCCTCGCGCGGCGCGCGCGGCACGATGAAGCTCAGCAGCAGCGCCTCGCGGCCGGTGGCGCGGCCGAGCAGCCAGGCGCGGCAGACGGTCAGTTCCTCATCCGGCTCCTGAGTGCTCGCGATCACGTCCCAGACGTCGGCCACGATCTCGCCCTGGGCCCTCACCTCGTCCTGCGCGAGCGCGAGGCCGAGCGTGGCGCGCACCTCGTGGGCGAGCGCCTCGGGCAGCTCGTCGAGCCGGGCGGTGGCGCGCGCGAGCAGATGCAGCCGCGCGAGCCGGTCGGCCACGCGCGCCTGCCAGTCGGGCGCGTCGAAGGCATCGCGCAGCCGGCGCAGCAGCGTGGCCGCGCCGCCGGCCTGGGCGTCGATCAGGCGCTTGATCGCTTCCTGCCAGTGGCGCGCGGGCTGGCCGCGCAGCCCCGCCAGACCTTCGCGCAGGCGGTCGTGCAGCCAGAGGTCGGTCAGCGCCATGCCGTCGCGCATGCGGTCGATGCGCTGGCGCGCGCGGGCCTGGCTCGCGGCCGAGGGCGGCGCGGCGGCGGTCTCGGCCTTCTGGGCCTCGCGTTCGCGCTGGCGGTCGGCGCGCGCGGCGCGGGCGTCGGTCCAGGCCACCACCCACTCGGGCGGCGCGGCCGGCGTGAAATGCCCGGCCTGCTCGGCCGCGCACAACAGCAGGCCGATCACGTGCTTGCAGGGCTGCTTGCGGCTCGGGCAGGTGCAGCGCCAGGTGCCGGCGGCCGGATCGGCCACGGTCTGGTAGGGCTTGCTGCCGCTGCCCTGCATCTCGCCCCAGAGGGCGCCGCCCTCGACGCGGCCGGGCGCGAGCCACAGCCGGGGCGCGGCCAGACCGCGTCCGGCCTTGAACGAGGCCTCGTCGGGCGCGAGCGCCCGGATCTGTTCCGGAGTCATGCGCGCCGCCGGCTCAGACGCGGGCGCGCCGGTCGGGCAGCAGGCCCTTCTCGATGATGAAACCGATCACCTCGTCCAGCCCCTCGCCGGTCTTGAGGTTGGTCATCACGTAAGGACGCGCGCCGCGCATGCGCTCGGTGTCGCCGCGCATCACTGGCAGCGAGGCGCCCACATGCGGCGCGAGGTCGATCTTGTTGATGACGAGCAGGTCGCTCTTGGTGATGCCGGGGCCGCCCTTGCGCGGGATCTTCTCGCCGCCGGCCACGTCGATCACGTAGATCGTGAGGTCGCTCAGCTCGGGGCTGAAGGTGGCCGCGAGGTTGTCGCCGCCCGATTCGATGAACACCAGTTCCAGCGACGGAAAGCGCTTGCTCATGCGGTCGACCGCTTCGAGGTTGATGGAGGCGTCCTCGCGGATGGCGGTGTGCGGGCAGCCGCCCGTCTCCACGCCCATGATGCGTTCGGCCGGCAGCGCCTCGGCCGCGACCAGCAGGCGCTCGTCTTCCTTGGTGTAGATGTCGTTGGTCACCACCGCGAGGTCGTACAGCTCGCGCATGCGCTTGCAAAGCACCTCGACGAGCGTCGTCTTGCCGGAGCCGACCGGGCCGCCGACGCCGACACGCAGCGGGTTGGACTGAGGAGTGGGAGGGGTGATCGCAGTCATGGGCTTCCATCGGTAAAAGGCGCGCCATTCTCGCCGCGCAACGTGGCTCGTGCGCAAGGATCGAGCACGGCTGGCAAGGGCAAGCGCTCGCGGTCGGGAAATACGCCCCCGACCGGGCGTGGCCCGATGCCCGCCCCGGAAACCCGAACCTATACTGGCCCGAACCTGCTGGCGCCTGCCGGTCGCGCCCGCGCCAACAAGACAACCGTCCGCGCCCATGCCCCGACCCTCCCATCCGTCGGCCGACCGTGTCGCCACCGCGCCGCCTGCCGCTTCCGGGACAGGCGAATGAACGCAGGTCGCCCCCTCGCCCTGCCCGAAAGTGCCGCTGCCGCCGAGGCCGTGCCGCCCGACGCCGATCCGGCGCCCCGGCGCGCCCGGGGCCTGATCTGGGCCGTGATCGTGCTGTCGGCGCTCATCTGCGTGCTGTTCGTCAGCCTGCACTTCGGGCAGCGCCGCGCCATCGACCGCCTCGCCCACGCGATCGACGACATCCACCGCGCGCGCATCGAACTGGCGCATGCGCTCGATACCGTCGAGCACGACAGCAGCACCGGCCTCGAGCGCGAACTCGTGCTCGGCGAGGCGCGGCGCGCGGCAACCGCGCTGGCCGGCGCGCTCGCCCATGTGCCCGACGCCGACACCGGCCCCGAGCGCGAGCTGCCCGCCGCGCTCGACCGCCTGGCCATCCAGCTCGACGCCTTCCAGTCGGCGCCCGATCCGGCCAGCGCCAACCGGCTGCGCCAGCGCTTCCTGTCGGTCGAGCAGCATGCCGAGCGCGTCGATGCCGAACTGCGCGCCCAGGTCAACCGGCTCGACGACGAACAGGCCGGCCAGTTCCGCGCCGCCGCCTGTCTTTCGGTGCTGCTGCTCGCGGGCATCGGCGCGGTCGCCTTCGCCACCGCGCGCGCCCAGCGCGAATCGGAGCGCGCGCTGGTCAGCAGCCGGCGCCTGTTCGAGACGCTGGCGCGCATCTCGCCGGTCGGCATCTACCGCACCGACGCCTTCGGCAACGAGGTCTATTCCAACGCGCGCTGCCGCGACATCCGCGGCCTCGTGGCCGGCGAATCGGGCCGCGATCTCGATGAGCATGTGCATCCGGCCGACCGCGACCGCGTGCGCGCGCGCTGGTGCAACGCGGTCGAGGACATGCGCGCCTTCCATGACGAGTACCGGCTGCTGCATGCCGACGGCCGCGAGGTCTGGGTGCTCAACCAGGCCGTGCCCGAGGTCAGTCCCGAAGGGTTCGCGCTCGGCTATGTCGGCACCCTCACCGACATCACCGGCCGCAAGCGCGCCGAGCTGCTCGCCCACGGCCAGCGTGCGGTGCTCGAACTCATCGCCAGCGGCCGGCCGGTCGAGGTCGCGCTCGATGCGCTCATCGCCAGCGTCGAGGAGCTGGACCCGGAACTGGTCTGCCTCGTCACGCGTGCCGGCCCCGAACGCGACGCGCCGCCCATCGCGCATGCGCGCGGCCCGGTCGACCGCCTGCTCGTGCTGCAGGACGCGGCGCTGTCCTGCCACCCCCAGCTCGCCGAGCTGCGCGAGGCGCGCGGGCGCTGCGCGCCGGCCTTCGTGCGGCTGGCCGGCCTGCCCTGCCTGCCGGCGTCGGCGGCCGGGCCCTGCGGCTTCGGCGCCGGCTCGATGTGGTTCCTGCCGCTCACGCATGACGAGCGCCGGCTCGGCAATTTCGCGGTGTTCCGACGCAGCCCCGCCGCGCCCGACGCCGAGCAGCTCAACGTGATCGAGACCGCCGCCCACACGGCCGCCATCTGCCTGCAACGCCATCGCGACGAGGCCGCGCTGCGCAGCAGCGAGCAGCGCTTCCGCCAGCTCGCGCAGACGCTGCCGCAGCTCGTGTGGGCCGGCCGCGCCGACGGCCGCTGCGAGTTCGCCGGTCCGCAATGGACCGAATTCACCGGCTGCCCCGCCGACGAGCTGCTCGGCTTCGCCTGGCTCGACCATGTGCATCCCGACGATCGCGCCGCGCTGCAATCGGCCTGGGACGAGGCCCGGTCCACCGGTGGCCTGCGCACCGAGCTGCGCCTGCGTCGCCGCGACGGCAGCTATCGCTGGCTCGACGTGCGCGCGGTGCCGCTGCTGGGCGACGACGGCCGCGTGCTGCGCTGGTTCGGCACCGGCACCGACGTCACCGAATCGCGCGCGCTGCGCGACGCCCTGCACCGCGCCAACACCGAACTCGAACTCAAGGTGGCCGAGCGCACCGCCGAACTCAGCCTCGCCAAGGACGCGGCCGAAGCCAGCAACCGGCTCAAGTCCGAATTCCTGGCCAGCATGAGCCACGAACTGCGCACGCCGCTGCACGCCATCCTCGGCTTCACCGACATGCTGCTGCGCGGCCTGCCCGGCCCGCTCAACCCGGCCCAGACGCGCCAGCTCGGCAATGTGCACACGAGCGCGCGCCACCTGCTTTCGCTCATCAACGACCTGCTCGACGTGGCGCGGGTCGAGTCCGGCAAGACCCGGCTCAACATCGCGCCGCTCGATGCCGGCGTCGTCGTGAGCGACGCGGTCGAGGTGCTGCGCTCGACCGCCGCCGGCAAGCATCTCGACCTGGAACTGAAGCTGCCCGCCGAGCCGGCCATGGCGCTGGCCGACCAGCGCGCGCTCACGCAGATCGTCATCAACCTGGTCGGCAACGCGATCAAGTTCACCGATGCCGGCTGGGTGCGCGTGGAAGTCGGGGGCGACGGCAAGCACGTGCGCCTGAGCGTGACCGACAGCGGCTGCGGCATCTCGCACGACGACCAGAGCCGGCTGTTCCAGGCCTTCATCCAGGCCGACAAGGGGCGCCATCACCTCCGGGGCGGCACCGGCCTAGGGCTCTACCTCTGCCGCCGGCTGTCCGACGAACAGGGCGGCCACATCACGCTCGAAAGCGAACCCGGCCGTGGCAGCCGCTTCACGCTGCTGCTGCCCGCGGCGACGGCTGAGCTACAGGACTGAGGGAGATCGTGCCGGCACCGGCAGCATCGGGCGGGCCGGCGCCACCGGCGGCACCGGGGTGCAGCAGCGCCTCGCCCCGGACGTCCGCCGCGCATCAAGAGACCGGAACAGCCGCGAGCATTGCGATCTCAGGACCGGAACAGCCGCGAGTACTGCGACTCGTGGCGCGCCGACTCGATCGCGAGGCCGAGCGCCGCGCTGCCGAGGTCGTCATCGCCGAGCGCGGCGGCCGTCGCCACCGCAGCCTCCACCTCCGGATGCAGCGCGACCAGCATGCGCTGGCCCGCCATCTGCCCGAGCGGCACCAGCTTGACCGCCGCGAGCACCTGGTTCTCGGCCCAGGCCCAGAGATAGGCCGCCAGCCCCTCGCGCGCCGGCAGGCCGAGCCGGGCACAGGTCCAGGCGAAGCCGGCGCAGAACGCGAGCGGATCGCAGGCCGGCGCCGCGACGCCCAGCGCCGGCAGCGCCCGTGCCAGCGAGGCGCCGGTCTGCACCGCCTCGGCGCGCAGCTCGGCTGTCTCGCGCAGCGCGATGAAGCGCGCGTTCAGCTCCGCGAAGCCGGCGTCATCGCCCGCGAGCGCCGCCGCATGCAGCCGCAGCCACAGCGGCGCCTCGACTCGCGCCACCACGAGACGAAGGTGATCGCGGATCCATGCAAGCGCTTGCGGCTCGCCGGCCGCAATGCCGTGCTCGACCGCCGCCTCCAGCGCCTGCGAATAGGCGAAGGCACCGACCGGCAGCGCCGGGCTGGCCAGATGCAGCAGCCCGAGCAGCGGACGCAGCGAGCCGGACGGCGCGGCGGCGGCCCCCGGCGCGACGGCCGGTGCCCCGGCAGCCTCGGCGGCCGGCAGTGGCGCGCCGGGAGCGGCGGGCGCCGCGCTCACGCCTCGCCCCGCGCGCGACGCGCATGCGCCTCGATCGACAGCTGCTCGCCCACCGAGGCCGAGACCGGATCGAACTCGTCGGCGTGATGGTGATGGCCATGGGCATCGGCGCCGTGCGAATGCGCATAGGCGCCGGTCTCGGGATCGAAGGGCGCCTCGTCGGCCACCACCTCCGCGCCGAGACCGGCGAGCATGCGCGCGAGCACCGGGTCGCGCTCGATGAGCAGATGGTCCTCGGCGATCTGCACCGCCACATGACGGTTGGCGAGGTGGTAGAGCGCGCGCATCAGCAGATAGGGCGACAGCGCGGTCACGCGCATGACCGGCTCGGCCTCGGCCTCGACCAGCAGATGCTCGCCGGTACTGGCGACGAGCTGGTCGCCATCGTGCAGCACGGTGCCGCGCGGCAGGGCCAGCGCCACCGCCGTGCCGTCGGCCAGCGTGGCGGCGAGCCGGCTGCGCTGGCGCGCGTCGAAGGGCAGGCGCAGCCGGCGCAGGCCATCGGCAGGCGCAGGCGAGGAAGAAACGGTACGAACCTGGAGCATGAACACGGAACCTGCTGGAAAACCCTGGGAAATCCGGGAGTTACCCCGAGAGTGAGCCGGATAAGGCGGGCTGTTACGCCGGTATTCCGAACGAAGCCCGGCGGAGCGGACATGAATACTGGGGCGTCTCGCCTACAGGCCCTCCACCATGAAGAACATCAGTCTGCGAACCCGGCTATGGCTGCCGATTATCGCCAGCCTCGCCTGTCTTGCCGTCGCGGGTCTCCTCAGCGCGCTCCAGGCGCGCTCGGACCGCATGGCCGACCGCAAGGCCGCCCTGTCCCAGCTCGGCGACATGGCCTACAGCATCGCGGCCGAGCACGCGGCGCTCGCCGCGGCCGGCAAGCTGTCGCTCGACGAGGCCAAGAAGCAGGCGACCGACCGCATCGCCGCGCTGCGCTACGGCAGCGACGGCTACTTCACGATCTCCGACTCGAACGAGAACGTGGTGCGCCACGCGATCAAGACCGAGCTGACCGGCACCAACCAGAGCAACTTCCGCGATCCGGCCGGCACCTACGTGTACCGCGAGGTGAGCCGGGTGGCGCGCGAGTCGGGCAACGGCTTCATCGAGTACCTGTGGCCCAAGCCGGGCGGCAAGGAGCCGCTGCGCAAGATCAGCGTGGTGCGCAGCTTCAAGCCCTGGGACTGGAACCTGATCGCCGGGATGTACGTGGACGACCTGGAGGCCGACTTCCGCGCCACCACGATCCGCATGTTCAGCGTGGTCGCGCTGATCGGCGCGGCGCTGTTCGGGCTCGTGGTGTGGATCAACCGCTCGGTGCTCGCGAGCCTGGGCGGCGAGCCGGCCATGGCGGCGCGGCTGGCGCGCAGCATCGCCGACGGCGATCTGACCGTCGACGTGCCGATCGCGCCCGGCGACCACGGCAGCCTGATGGTGGCCCTGCGCGACATGCGCGACGGCCTGCGCAAGACCATCGCCCGGCTGGCGGAGGCGGCGGCCTCGGTGGCGCATGCGACCGGCGAGATCGCCTCGGGCAATGCCGACCTGTCGCATCGCACCGAGGCCCAGGCGTCATCGCTGCAGCAGACCGCCGCGAGCATGGAGGAGCTGACCTCGACCGTCGGCCTCAACGCGATCAACGCCCAGCAGGCCGAGCAGCTCACGCGCGAGGCCAGCAACATCGCCGTGCGCGGCGGCGACGCCGTGGGCCGCGTGGTCGAGACCATGAACGGCATCCAGGAATCGTCGCGTCGCGTGGTGGACATCATCGCGGTCATCGAGGGCATCGCCTTCCAGACCAACATCCTCGCGCTCAACGCGGCCGTCGAGGCGGCGCGCGCCGGTGATCACGGCCGCGGCTTCGCGGTGGTGGCGAGCGAGGTGCGCGCGCTGGCGCACCGGGCGGCCGACTCGGCCAAGCAGATCCAGTCGCTCATCAACGATTCGGTCAGCCGCGTCGAGACCGGCAACACGCTCGTGAACGAGGCCGGCGACACCATCCGCATCGCGGTCGAGGCGGTGCAGCAGGTGACGGAACTGATGGCCGAGATGGCCACCGCCGCCAACCAGCAGAGCGCCGGCATCGCCCAGGTGAACCAGGCCATCGGTCACATGGACTCGACCACGCAGCAGAACTCGGCCCTGGTCGAGCAGGCGGCGGCGGCGGCCCAGTCGCTCCAGGATCAGGCGCACAGCCTCAACGCGGTGGTGGCGCAGTTCAGGGTCTGACGATCTCTCCGACAGGGCCGGCCCGCGTGGCCAGCCGAGCCGCCAGGGGCCCGTTCGCGGGCCCCTGGCGCTGGTACGACCGCAGCCCGGCGTGAACCGCCTGCCGAGAGGTGCGCGCTCAGCCCCAGGCCGGCGCCAGCCCGCGCCGCAGCCGCTGGCTCGCCGCATCGACCGCGAGCACCAGCACGAACATGGCCAGCAGCACGCTCGCCGCCTGCCGCTGGTGGAACAGCGACAGGTGGAAGTACAGCAGCTGGCCCAGCCCGCCCGCGCCGACGAAGCCGAGCACGGCGGCCATGCGGATGTTCATCTCCCAGCGATACAGCGAGTAGGCCAGGCATTGCGCCGCCACCAGCGGCAGCCGGCCCCAGGCGAAGGCCACCACACGGCCCGCGCCCGCCTCCACCAGCGCCCGCTCGGGCGTGGCCGGTGAGTTCTCCAGCGCCTCGGCGAACAGCCGGCCAAGCACGCCGCTGGTGTGCAGCGCCAGCGCGAGCGCGCCCGCGAAGGGCCCGAGCCCGGCCGCCAGCACCATCAGTGCCGCCCACACCAGCTCCGGCACGCTGCGCAGCAGATTGAGCGCGAGCCGCGCCGCCAGCCGCGCACCGAGGCCGAAGCGCCCCGCCGCCGGCAGCGCCAGCAGCGCCCCGCCCGCCACCGCCAGCAGGCTGCCCGCCGCAGACACCGCAAGCGTTTGCAAGGCCGCCTCGCCGAGCTTGCGCAGGAAACCGGGCCGCAGATCGGGCGGGAAGAATTCGGCCACGAAGCCGGCCATCGAGCGCAGCGCCTCGGCGCCGAGCAGCGCGCCGAAGTCGATGCCGAGCGTCGCGAAGCTCGCGGCCACCGCGCCCAGCAGGCCGAGCGCGACCGCGAGCATCAGCAGGCGCTGGCCCAGCATGTCGCGCCGGGCGCGGGTGGTGTCGGCGCCGGACGACGGGGTCATGCCAGCCCCCGGCGCAGCAGCGCGCTCAGCCCGTCGGCGAGCCAGACCAGCGCGACGAAGGTGAGCACGATGCTGCTCGCCTCGCCGCCGGCGAGCATCTTCATCGACTGGTCCATGAGCTGGCCGAGGCCGCCCGCGCCGACGAAGCCCATCACCACCGAGGCGCGCACCGCGCACTCCCAGCGATAGACGGTGTACGACGCCAGCTCCGACGCGGCCGAGGGCAGCAGCCCCCAGCCGAGCGCGGCGACGCGGCCGGCGCCCGCCTCCAGCAGCGCGCGCGCCGGGCGGGCGTCCACCGATTCGAGAATCTCGGCATGCACCTTGGCGAGCATGCCGCCGTAGGTGATCGCCAACGCCAGCACGCCGGCCGCCGGCCCGAGGCCGAACACGCGCACGAACACCAGGGCCCAGACCACCTCCGGAATCGCGCGCAGCCCGAGCGTGGCGGCGCGGGCGACTGCGCGCAGCCAGCGCGAGCGCGCCGCATGCGGCCCCGGCCCGATGCGCGACACCGACAGCGCGCCCGTCATCGCGAAGGCGAGCGGCAGCGCGATGAGCAGCGCGAGCGCGATGCCGGCGGTCGCCATCGCGAGCGTCTCGGCGGTGGCCTGCCAGAGCAGCGCGCGGAAGTCGGCGCCGGTCTCGGGCGGGAAGAAGGCGGCGAGAAAATTGCCGATGACCGCGAAGCTGCCCGGCGTCATCAGCGCCGCCGGGTCGAAGCCGGCGAGCGTGAACAGCGGCCAGAGCGCCGCGACCGCGATGACGAGCAGCGTCGCGCGGCGGCGGGCGAGCGGATCGCGCGGGGGCGGGTCGCCGATGCTGCCTGCGCTGCTTCTACCGCTCGCGCTGCCCGCGCTGCCGGTTGCGGCCACGCGCCCCGTGTCGCCGCCGTTCATGCCGCCCTCGCCCCGGCCTCGCCGCCGTACAGCGCCGCGAGCCGCGCGGGCGTGACCTCGGCGGCGGGCAGGTCGAAGGCGATGCGGCCGTCGCGCAGGCCGATCACGCGCGGAAAGTGCCGCAGCGCCAGCTCAACCGCATGCAGCGAGGCCACAAGCGTCGCGCCCGTCGCCTCGGCCTGGGCCGCGAGCACGCGCAGCGTCGCGTCGGCGAGCGCCGGATCGAGCGCGGAAACCGGCTCGTCCGCGAGCAGCAGCGCCGGCCGCTGGTAAAGCACGCGCGCGACACCGACGCGCTGGAGCTGGCCGCCGGAAAGCCGGTCACAGCGGTCGAACAGCCGGTCGGCGAGATCGAGCCGCGCGAGGGCTTCGCGCGGGCCGGCGGTGTCGAGCGGCCAGGCCAGTGACAGCAGCGCGCGCCAGCGCGGCCATTGCCCGAGCCGGCCCGCGAGCACCGCCGTCACCACGCGCTGGCGCGGCGGGATCGGCGCGGCCTGGTGCACCGTGCCGATGCGCGCGCGCAGCCGGCGCAGCTCGCGCGCGCCGAGCCGCCACGGATCGGCGCCGAGCAGCATCGCCCCGCCCTCGCCCGGCCGCAGCGCCGCGCCCAGCACGCGCAGCAGCGTGGTCTTGCCCGCGCCCGACGGCCCGATCAGCGCGATGCGCTCGCCCGCGCGCGCCGCGAGCGTGATGCCCGCGAGCGCGCGCTGGCCGTTCGCATGCACGACGCCCGCGCCGTCGAGTGCAAAGGCTTGCAAGACCTCGTCCGCCGATACCGCACCCGTCGACACCGCGCCCGCTGATGCCCCGCCGGCCGCCGGCCCGGCCTCCGAAGGCCGGAGCCCCGCCTGACTGCCCGGCACGTCTTACTTCGCCGGTTCGAGCAGGCCGGCCGCCTTGGCCGCCGCCTCGATGCCGTCGTAGTTGGACGACTTCGTCGGCACGAAGCGGCTCGCGCGCTGGAGCGCCATCAGCTCCTTGTGCTCGGGATTGGCCGGGTCGAGCTTGAGGAAGGCGTCGGTCAGCTTCTTCACGAGCACGGCGTCGAGACCGGGACGCACGGTCCAGTTGTAGTCGAAGAAGGTCGGCGTGGTCGCCAGCACGCGCACCTTGGCGACGTTGGCGTTGCCGGCCTCGACCAGCTTTTCGTACACCGAGGCGTTGAGCACGCCGGCCTCGACCCGGCCCGAGGCGACGAAGGCGACCGTCGCGTCATGCGCGCCCGAGAAGGCCACCGTCCTGAAATCGCGGTCGGCGTCGATGCCGTCCTTCATGAGGAAGTAGCGCGGCATCAGATGGCCCGAGGTGGACGACGGCGCGCCGAACGCGAAGGTCTTACCCTTGAGGTCGGCCAGCGTCTTCGCCGGGCTGTCCGCCGGCACGATGAACTTGCTGGTGAACTTCTCGTCCTCGGCGCGCTGGACGATCGGCGTCGCGCCGCCCTTCGTGCGGATGCGCGCCTGCACGAAGGTGAAGCCGCCGAGCCAGGCGAGGTCGATCTTGTTGCTCGCGAGCCCCTCGACCACCGCCGCGTAATCGCTCACGGGCGTGAACTGCACGTCGATGCCGGTTTCCTTCTTCAGGTAGTCGCCGAGCGGGCGGAACTTGCGCTGCAGCTCGGTCGGCGCCTCGTCGGGGATGGCCGACACGCGCAGCACGGTGGTCTGGGCGCCGGCGGGCAGCGCGAGGGCGAAGGCGGAGCCGGCGAGCGCGGCGGCGGCGAGGCCGCGCAGCGCATTGCGGCGGGCGCGACGGCGGGAAACGGCGGTGATGGCGTTCATGGCGGCAGGGGCGTGGATGCGGAAAAGGCGCGCATTGTCCGACAATCGCCGCCCCGGTCCGCGACCGCGAGCCGCCCGCCGAAACGCTGGCCGCCGCCCGCCATCGCGCCGCCCCGTCTTCCGCCCGCCGCCGCGCGGGCCACCTCCACACCGCCGCGCCGCCATGACCCAATCCCCGCCCCAAGCCGAGCCGATCCGCCTCACTGCCTTCTCCCACGGGGGCGGCTGCGGCTGCAAGATCGCGCCCGGCGTGCTGTCCGAAATCCTGCGCAACACCGGCACGGGGCTGATCCCGCCCGAGCTGATGGTCGGCATAGAAACCGCCGACGATGCCGCCGTGTACCGCCTCAACGACGAGCAGGCGCTGGTGGCGACGACGGACTTCTTCATGCCGATCGTCGATGACCCCTACGACTTCGGCTGCATCGCCGCGACCAACGCGATCAGCGATGTGTACGCGATGGGCGGCCGGCCGATCCTCGCGCTCGCCATAGTGGCGATGCCGGTCGGCAAGCTGCCGCCCGAGACCATCGGCCGCATCCTCGCGGGCGGCCAGGACGTGTGCCGCGCCGCCGGCATCCCGATCGCGGGCGGCCACACGATCGACTCGGTCGAGCCGATCTACGGGTTGGTCGCGCTCGGCCTCGTGCATCCGGACCGGGTGCGGCGCAATGCGGCGGCGCGCGCCGGCGATGTGCTCGTGCTCGGCAAGCCGATCGGCGTGGGCGTGCTGTCTGCCGCGCTCAAGAAGGGAAAGCTCGACGCCGACGGCTACGCCCGCATGCTCGACACGACCACGCGGCTCAACACGCCGGGGCCGGCGCTCGCGGCGCTCGACGGCGTGCATGCGATGACGGATGTGACCGGCTTCGGCCTGGCTGGCCATGCGCTGGAGATCGCGCGCGGCTCGGGGCTGGGCGTGACGATCGACTGGGCGAAGGTGCCGCTCATCGAGGGCGCCGAGGCGCTGGCGGCCGAGGGCTGCATCACCGGCGCTTCGGGGCGCAACTGGGCGAGCTATGGGGCGGAGGTCGTGCTCAGCGAGGGGCTGCCGGCGGTGGCGCGCGATCTGCTGACCGATCCGCAAACCTCGGGCGGGCTGCTGGTGAGCTGCGCGCCGGAGGCGGTGGAGGAAGTGCTCGGCGTGTTCCGCGCGGAAGGCTTCGCGCGGGCGGCGGTGGTGGGGCGGGTCGAGGCCGGCGCGGCGGGGCTGGCGATCAGCCGGGGTTGACGGCGTTCGGCAGGCGGCCGGCGCGCGCCTGGATGTCCCGCGCCAGCCGCGCGATCCCGTCCTCGCCCAGATCGTCCGCCGCCACCCGCTCGGCCGTCGCGAAGCCGGCCAGATGCGCCGACTGCGAGCGCGTGTAATGCGGGTCGTAGTGCATCACCATCAGCTCGGCGAACAGCGACGGCAGGTCGCGGTCGCGCGCCCAGCCGGTCCAGCGCGCGATCGTCTCGCCGCTTTGCAGCCCGCGCAGCCGCTCCAGCTTTGCCGCGAGCGCCTCGGGCTCGTCGCCGAGATAGGCGTAGTCGCGCAGCAGATAGGACAGCCGCGCCTCCAGCGTCGCGTCGATCTCGATGCAGGGCGCGGCGCGCAGCCGCGCGAGCAGCGCCGTCGGCAGCGCGAGCCGGCCGATCCTGCGGCTCTCGGCCTCGATGAACACCGGCCGCCCGAGATCCAGCCCGTCGAGCGCGGTGGCAATGCGGGTCTCGAACTGCTTCTGCGACGGCTGCTCGACGCCCGGCAGATCGCCGAGCACCGAGCCCTTGTGCGCGGCGCAGGCTTCGAGGTCGATCACCTGCTCGCCGAGTGCCGCAAGCGCTTGCAGCACCCGCGTCTTGGCGCTGCCGGTCGGGCCGCTCAGCACGCGCAGCGGCAGTGTGGGCGCCACGGCATCCAGCCGCTCGATCACATGCTTGCGGAAGTTCTTGTAGCCGCCCGCGAGCTGCTGGGCGTCCCAGCCCACGAGCCGCAGCCAGGTGACCATCGAGCCGCTGCGCATGCCGCCGCGCCAGCAGTACACGAGCGGCTTCCAGCCCGCCGGCCGGTCGGCGAAGCGTTCGCGCAGATGGCGCGCGAGATTGGCCGCAACCATCGCGCCGCCCACGCGCCGGGCCTCGAAGGCGCCCTGCTGCTTGTAGATCGTGCCGACGATGCGGCGCTCCTCGTCGTCGAGGACCGGGCAGTTGATGGCTCCGGGGATGTGGTCGAGCGCGTACTCGGCGGGCGAGCGGGCGTCGACGAGCGTGTCGAAGGCGGGGATGTCGGCGACGGTGGTGGGGCGCGGGCGGGACATGGGCGGCGGGCGGTGCGGGACGGCGACGGAAGCCCGCGATGGTATCGGGCCGACGGGCGGGGCTCGGCTGCAGGGGCCAGGCGCCCATGAGCCATCGGCCGGTGGTCCCGGCCTGCCGCCCGTCGCCCATCACGAATCCGCCGCCGGAACGTCACCGCCGCATCACGGCGCGGGCGCTGACTCGCGGGCTTTGCCAACCAGCAATCGCCCAGAGGACACGCCCCCATGGATCGCCGCGCCTTCCTGCGCCTGACCGGCTTCTTCACCGTCTCGTCGGCCGCCGCCGGCCTCGCCGCCTGTTCCGACGACGACAACGCCACGCCGGCCGAACCCGCCGGCCGCTACGTCTTCAGCGAAGGCGTCGCGAGCGGCGACCCGCGCGCCACCAGCCTCGTGTTCTGGACCCGCGCCTCGCGCGCCACTGGCACCGACGACGTCGCCCTGCGCCTCGAAGTCGCCGGCGACGACAAGTTCGGCAGCATCGTGGCGCGCGCCAGCCTCACCGCGCAGTCGAAGTACGACTTCACCGTGCGCCACAAGGTCACGGGCCTCGTCGCCGGCACGCGCTACTGGTACCGCTTCGTCGCCGGCAGCGACACGAGCGCGGTCGGCCGCGCCAGGACCGCTCCCGCCGCCGACAGCAGCCCGGCGCAACTGCGCTTCGGCTGGTTCACCTGCCAGGACTGGACCGTCAACCACTGGCAGGCGATGGCGCTCATGGCCGCCGAGGATTTCGACTTCGTCGTCCACCTCGGCGACTACATCTACGAAACCATCGGCCAGGACTTCCAGGCCGGCGCCGCCGAGCCGGCGCACACCGCCCTCGCCTTCCCCGACGGCACCACGCTTGGCAGCGGCAAGTACGCCACCACCGTCGCCGACTACCGCTCGCTCTACCGCCGCTACCGCGGCGATGCGCGCCTCCAGACCGTGCACGCAAGCTTCCCGGCCATCGTCATCTGGGACGACCACGAGTTCACCGACGACGCCTGGCAGGACCACCAGACCTACACCAACGCCAATGTCGAGCAGCTCGCGCGCCGCCGCGCCGCGACCCAGGCCTGGGCCGAGTACATGCCGGTGGACTGGAGCGACGTGGCCTTCGACCTCGACGCGGCCGGCTTCCAGAACATCCGCATCTACCGCAGCTTCGAGTTCGGCAAGCTCATGACGCTGGTCATGACCGACGAGCGCCTCTACCGCGACGACCATCCCGTGAATGAAGCGCAGTACGCCGCGCTGACGGGCGCCGATCCGGTCGACGGCAACAGCTCGATCGGCGCGCGCTACTTCGTGCCGCGCACGACGCTCGCCGCCTTCGAGGCCAATGCCACGACCGCCCTCGGCCGCGCGCCGCAGATCCTCGGCCCGACGCAAACGCAATGGTGGAAGGACACGATGAAGTCATCCGCCGCGACCTGGAAGGTCTGGGGCAACGAGGTGACGCTCAACCGCATGTGGCTCGACCTGACCGCCTCGGCGCCCGCGCCCTACAACCAGGTGTTCGTCGTCAATGGCGACGTCTGGGACGGCTATCCGACGCACAAGGCCGAGCTGCTCGGCTTCCTGCGCGACAACGCGGTGAAGAACGTCGTCGCCATCACCGGCGACCTGCACGCCTTCCAGGCCGGCGTCGTGCGCGACGACAACACGCCGGCCGGCACCGCCGTGCTCTGCGACTTCGTGAGCGCGGGCATCAGCAGCGGCTCGATGTACAGCTACTTCGCGGCCGGCGGCAGCAGCGGCCCGCTCGCGCCGCTGGTGGCCACGCCCGCGACCTTCGACGGCGTGATCCGCGCCAACAACCCCGACTTCGCCTACGTCGATCACGACGCCCAGGGCTATGCGAGCGCGACCGTGACGGCCGACAGCTTCAAGGTGACCTTCACGAAGGTGGCGAAGCTCAACGCCGACGGCACGGCGCCGGCGCTGGCCTCGGCGGTGGCGAAGACGACGAGCTTCACCGTCACGGCGGGCACGACGGCAATCTCGGTGGACGGCACGGACTGAGCCGGGCCGCTGGTCGCGTCTCGCGCCGCGCGAGCGCCGTCGGCCGGCGCTCGCCGCAACGCAACAGCGATGCCCACGCCCATGGGCTGCAAAGGCTTGCAACCTCCACGCACAGCTCGAAGCAAAGCCTGACCGCGCGCAACATCGCGGCGTTCCACGCTCCGGCGGTCATCCACGCCGGAGCCCTTCCATGGACCGCCGCCAGTTTCTGCGCCTGACCGGCTTCTTCACCGTCTCGACCGCGCTCGCCGGCTGCAACGACGAAGGGGACGACAACGAAGGCGCCACCCTCCCGCCCGGCAACCACCGCTTCGCCGAGGGCGTGGCGAGCGGCGATCCGCGCCCGGCGAGCCTCGTGTTCTGGACCCGCGCCGCGCCCGTCAACGGCAGCGCCGACGTGGCCGTGACGCTGGAGGTGGCGACCGACACCGCCTTCGCCAGCCTCGTCGCGAGCGTGCCGCTCACCGCCGAGGCGCGCTACGACTTCACCGTGCGCCACAAGCTCGAAGGACTGTCGCCCGCGACCGCCTACCACTACCGCTTCCGCGCCGGCGGCGACGTCAGCGCCACCGGTCATGCGCGCACCGCGCCGGCCGCCACCGCCAGCGTCGAGCGGCTGCGCATCGGCGTGTTCACCTGCCAGGACTGGTCGGTCAACCACTGGCAGGCCATGGGCCTGATGGCCGCCGAGGACTACGACTTCATCCTCCACCTCGGCGATTTCATCTACGAAGCCTTCCGCACCGGCTTCCAGCCCACCGCCGCCGAGCCGGCCCACCCCAAGCTCTCGCTGCCCGACGGCAAGACCGACGACGAGAACGACCTCACCCACGCCGTCAGCCTCGCCGACTACCGCACGCTGCACCGCACCTATCGCGGCGACACGCGGCTTCAGGCGCTCATGGCCGCCTTCACCGCCATCGTCACCTGGGACGACCACGAGTTCAGCGACGACTGCTGGCAGGACCACGAGACCTATACCAACGCCAATCCGCAGGTGACGGACCGCCGCCGCGCCGCCACCCAGGCCTGGGCCGAATACACGCCGGTGGACTGGGGCGACGTCGCCTTCGACCTCAGCAACGCGAGCTTCGAGAACATCCGGCTCTACCGCAGCTTCGCCTTCGGCACGCTCGCCACGCTGGTCATGACCGACGAGCGCCTGTACCGCGACGACCATCTCGTGCGCGAGGCCGACGTGGCGCGCGCCGACGGCGATGATCCGGTCAACGGCGACGACGCCGTCGGATCGCGCTTCCTGGTCGAGCGCGATGTGCTCGCCGCCGCCGACGCCGCGCGCACCACCGCCCTCGGCCGCCCGCCGCAGATCCTCGGCTCCACGCAGACGCAATGGTGGAAGGACCAGATGGTGCAGAGCCGCGCGACCTGGCGGCTCTGGGGCAACCAGGTCGCGCTCAACCGGCTGTGGCTCGACCTGCCCGCGCCCTACAACCGCACCTATGTCGTCAACTGCGACCAGTGGGACGGCTATCCGACGCACAAGGCCGAGCTGCTCGGCTACCTGGCCGACCAGCAGATCGGCAATGTCGTCGCGCTCACCGGCGACCTGCACTGCTTCCAGGCCGGCGTCGTGCGCGACAGCAACGAGACCGACGGCCGCGCCGTGCTGGTGGACTTCGTGACGGCGGGCATCAGCAGCAGCTCGCTGTTCGACCAGCTCGGCGAGCAGGACCGCGCGGCGGAATTCATCGCGCCGCTGCTCGCGTCATCGGAGCTGCTGGAGAGCGCGGTGACCGACAGCAATCCCGACTTCGCGCATGTGGACTTCGATGCCCAGGGCTATTCGAGCGTGACCGTCACGCCGGGCAGCGTGCAGGTCGTGTTCACGCGCGTGACGAAGGTGGGCGACGACGGCGTCGCGCCGGCGCTCGATCAGGCGGTGAGCCGTCGCACGCGCTGCACCGTCAGCTCGGGCAGCGTGGCGGTGACGGTGGACGACGGGATCTGAAGATGACTGGTGTGTGCAGGCTTGTTGGCCTGCTCGTCAGGCGACATCCGGCGGAGCGATCGTGAATCACCGCACACTCTGATGTTTCAGTCGGTTGATCGTCAGAAAGCAAGCAGAAAGGTGGCGCATTACGGATCCCGGACCTTTACCGGAGACCCGAAATGAAATCCCTGTCATTTGCCATTTCCATCGGAATACTGCTGGCAGCGCCAGCCACAGTCAGCGCCGCCCAACCCGGCGCCAGAGTTGCAATCAACGATATCAGCGCAACATTCATTCACGCCGATCAATCGCGAAGCGCTGCGGTGGGAACCGATGAATGGAGCATCTGGAATTCGATCCAGCGATATTTCGGCGATGGCGAGATTTGGGTACATCTTTCAACCCCGACTTATGGCTTCATGACCCGGGACGTCATTCTCGGATATCCGCCCCGAGTGGCTGACGTCACAAGCCTGGGTTATGTGCTCAACGACCCGATGGCTGGCTACCTGGGGGTCATTTCCGCCAACGCCATGACCGACTCCTATACGGGGACTATCGTCACGACGACGGCGTTCAATGAATTCATTCTTCAACCGGGCGCCACGCTCAATATCCAGGGCCGAATCATCTTCGACAACTGGATCGTCGGCGCGGTAGGAGACAGTTGGCGAAATGTAAGCGGCGGCATCGATACCGTAGATGACAAATCCGGCTCGAGCCCGGATTACGCCGGCCTTGTCTTCAATGATTTCGGCCATTACGAGCAATGGCTGGATTACCGGCATACCAATACCGGAACGACTGCCGAAAACGTCGCTGTCGCGATGGGCGTATCGCTCTGGATAAGTGGCGGAAGGGAAATATCGCCAGTGCCCGAGGCCGGCGCGGGTTATTTGTCGGCGGCTGGCCTGTCGGCACTGGCCTTCATGCGTCGATTGCGGCGCCGTGCCAGTGCGGGTGCCGGCACGGGGCGCCTCTCCTAAACTTCATCGCCGCTCGCACTCCACCATCAATGCGGGCGACGCGGCAGCGACGGTGAAGCTGCCGCGTGAAGCGCCTCATCCCCGCCCGGCAAGAATCGTCTCGACCCACTTCGCATACGCGCCGATGAACTTGCCGAGAAAGTCCTTCGTTCCCGGCACCGCGATGCCGCCCTGCTCATCGAACAGGCTGCCGCCGTTGCCGAGATAGGCCTCCGGCCCCGCCATCACCGGCACGTCCAGGCACATGAGCGACTGCCGCAGATGGTGGTTGGCGCCGAAGCCGCCGATCGCGCCCGGCGACAGGCTGATGACCGCCGCCGGCTTGCCCGTGAGGCAGCTCTTGCCGTAGGGCCGCGAGCCCACGTCCACCGCGTTCTTGAGCAGCGCCGGCACCGAGCGGTTGTATTCGGGCGTCACGAACAGCACGCCGTCCGACGCCGCGACCTGCTCGCGGAAGGCGGTCCACGGCGCGGGCGCCTCGGCCTCGATTTCCTCGTTGTAGAACGGCAGGCCGGTGATCTCGACGATGCCGAGCTTGAGCGATTCGGGCGCGAGACCGGCGAGCGCCAGCGCGAGCTTGCGGTTGAGCGAGGCCTTGCGCGGGCTGCCGACGAGGACGGCGATGTGGCGGGTGGGCATGGGCTTTTCTCCGGTGACTGGGCACCGCGCCATCTTCCCGACGGCGCGCGTCTCCCGCCGGGGAATGCGCCATTGGTTACCGATCGCCTACCCGGAAATGTCCGACGGGCCGGCGCCGCGCCGCCTCCTGGCCATCATCCGCGCGCCCCGCCGGTCGGGCGGCCTGATCCGGCGCGGGCAATACCTCAACCAGCAAGAACTCGCGGAGATATCCAAGATGCGCCGACGCGCCTTCCTCATGACCGGCATGGCCCTCGGCGGCAGCCAGCTCGGCGGCTGCCTCACCCGGCGAATGCAACAGAACCGCGAGCGGTACATCGAGTTCATCGACGCGGTGCTCATCAGCCAGGATCAGTCGAAGCTCGTGGTCATCGGCAAGAACCATCACTACATCTTCGACGCGCCGCCGTCCCTCGTGCACTTGCTCGGCAGCGATCTGCACACCCGGGTCCAGGCCTCGTTCCGGACCTTCAGGGTCGAATCCGATAACACCATCACGGGCTCGCTGGAACTCCTGCTGCCGTACGCCGGCCCGAGCGCCAGACAAGAGGCGCTGACCATCGGCTTCGAGCCGGACGGACCCAATGCCCTGCTTCTGCGGCTGAAACTGAAGGGCGAGCGCTTCGCCGCGCGTGGCGCGCTGCCCGCGAACAACAGCTACAAGCTGTCGAAGGGGTACTCGGTGTTTGTGGAAGAAGCCGACGGCATCGGGAGCACCGCGATGAAGGTGGCGCTGACGCCGGTGACCGTCGTCGCCGACGGACTGCTCTACCTCGGCATTGCCCTGGTGGTAATTCCGATCCTCATCCTTTCGCAATGAGCGCGCCGACCGGCCCGGCCGCGCCGCTCACCAATGCGGCGGAATCTCGTCGGCCGGCGTGCCCCGGTCGCCGGGCGCGATCGAACCGACCTGACGGCGCAGCTCGATCAGCTCCTTGCGCAGCGCGTCGATCTCGCGCTGCTGGCGCCAGACGGTCTTGCTCAGCGTGTCGAGCAGGTCGTCGGCGAAACCGGCCTTGATCTCCAGCTCGGTGAGGCGGGCATCGGTATCGGCCATCACTGCGCCTCCACAACGCGGATGCGCGCGCCCAGGCATTCCACTACCTGACCGACGCGGATCTTCGCCGTCTTGCGGCTCTCGGGCGCGCCATCGACAAGCACCTCGCCGTCGGCCACCAGCTGCTTGCCCTGGCCGCCGCTGCCCGCCACGCCGGCCAGCTTGAGCAGGTTGCACAGCTCGACGTACTCGCCCGTCAGCTCGAATCGGATGGTCTGCAAGGAAATTCCCGTTTGGTAAGCGGCAACGACTGCCGCGAGGCCGGCCGATGATAGCCAGCGTCCCCGGCGCCGCTCCCCGGCCAGCCGGTCCCGACGAGACGCAAGCCCGACGCCGGCCGCGAGCACATCCTCGGCGACGCCGCCCGCGACACGCCCGGCTCCCCCGAGAATCCTCGCCTTGAGCGTTTGTAGAAAAACTACTACATTCGCATCCACCGATTTTGCCGAGAGGCCGAAGCCATGCCGCACCCCACCCTCGCCGCCGTCACGGCGCGCATCCAGGCCCGCAGCGAGGAATCGCGCGGCCGCTATCTCGACCACATCGCCAAGGCGCGCAAGGCCGGCCCGACGCGCAACGGCATGTCCTGCACCAACCTCGCGCACGCCTTCGCCGGCATGCCCGGCAACGAGAAGCTGGTGCTGCGCGAACAGCGCAAGCCCAACATCGCGATCGTCTCGGCCTACAACGACATGCTCTCGGCCCACAAGCCTTACGAGAGCTTCCCGGCCATCCTCAAGCAGGCGGCGGCTGAAGCCGGCGGCGTGGCCCAGTTCGCGGGCGGCGTGCCGGCGATGTGCGACGGCGTGACGCAGGGCATGGCGGGCATGGAGCTGTCGCTGTTCTCGCGCGACGTGATCGCGATGGCGACCGCCGTGGCGCTGTCGCATGACGTGTTCGACGCGACGCTGTGCCTCGGCATCTGCGACAAGATCGTGCCCGGCCTCGTGATGGGCGCGCTCCAGTTCGGCCATCTGCCCACCATCTTCGTGCCCGGCGGCCCGATGACCTCGGGCCTCGCCAACGACGAGAAGGCCAAGATCCGCCAGCTCTACGCCAAGGGCGAGGTCGGCCGCGACGCGCTGCTGGAGGCCGAGAGCAAGGCCTACCACGGCGAAGGCACCTGCACCTTCTACGGCACGGCCAACAGCAACCAGATGCTCATGGAAGTCATGGGCCTGCACCTGCCCAGCGCCGCCTTCGTCAACCCGCACACCGAGCTGCGCGACGCCCTCACCGCCGAGGCAGCGCGCCGCGTGCTGCAACTCGTGAGCACCGGCGAGCACTACACGCCGATCGGCGAGGTCGTGAGCGAGAAGAGCATCGTCAACGCCATCGTCGGCCTGCTCGCCACGGGCGGCTCGACCAACCACACGATGCACATCGTCGCGATGGCGCGGGCGGCCGGCGTGCTCATCGACTGGAGCGACTTCAGCGAACTGTCGGGCGTCGTGCCGCTGCTGGCCAAGGTCTATCCCAACGGCAAGGCCGACGTGAACCATTTCCATGCCGCCGGCGGCATCGGCTTCCTGGTGCGCGAACTGCTCGACGCCGGCCTGCTGCATGAGGACGTGAAGACCGTCGCCGGCGAGGGCCTGCGCCATTACGCCGCCGAGCCCTCGCTCGCGGGCGGCAAGCTGCACTGGATTCCGGCACCCGAGAAGTCGGCCGACGAGAACGTGCTGCGCCCGGTTGCAAGCGCTTTCAGCGCCGATGGCGGCCTCAAGCTGCTGGAGGGCAACCTCGGCCGCTCGGTCATCAAGATTTCCGCCGTCAAGCCCGAGCACCGCAAGGTGGTCGCGCCCGCGATCGTGTTCGACCATCAGGACGACGTGATCGCCGCCTTCAAGCGCGACGAACTGCGCCGCGACTTCGTGGCCGTGGTGCGCTTCCAGGGGCCGCACGCCAACGGCATGCCCGAGCTGCACAAGCTCACGCCCATCCTCGGCGTGCTCCAGGACGAGGGCTACAAGGTGGCGCTCGTGACCGACGGCCGCATGTCGGGTGCGTCGGGCAAGGTGCCGGCGGCCATCCATGTGAGCCCCGAGGCGCTCGCGGGCGGACCGATCGGCAAGCTGCGCGACGGCGATCTGGTGGAGCTGGACGCCGAGGCCGGCACGCTCAAGGCGCTGGTGGCCGACGAGGAATTCGCGGCGCGCACCGTGCCCGCGACCGATCTGTCGGGCAATGAATACGGCACCGGCCGCGAGCTGTTCGGGCTGTTCCGCCGCAACGCGCGCACCGCCGAGGAAGGGGCGTCGCCGCTGCTGTGAGCGGACCGCCTCTGGCACGCCGTTCGCAAGCGTGATGTAAGCGCCCCAGGAAGGCGCAGCCTGTCACGCACCGGCGCGGCATCACCGTCGCCGCCCTCCACCGAACGAAAAAGAAGCCAACACCATGCGCCATCCCTGCCGTCACCGCGTCGGCCGCCGCCGCGAACTCGCCCGTGCCAAGAAGCTCGCCACCGATTCGCTCCAGGCGAGCGCGGCCGTCCCCGTCATCACCCGCCCGTCCGACAGCGCCGCCCCCGGCGGCGCCCGTACCGGCACCACCACCGACAAACCGGAGAGCACCACATGAACGCCCTGCCCGCCTTCAAGACCAAGGTCATGCCCGTCGTCGTGATCGACGACGCCGAAGCCGCCGTGCCGCTCGCCGAAGCCCTGCTCGCCGGCGGCATCGACGCGATCGAGATCACGCTGCGCACGCCCGCGGGCATCATCGCGATCGAGCGCGTGGCCAAGGCGGTGCCGGGCATGGTCGTGGGGGCGGGCACGCTCACGCGGCCGGAACATTTCCGCCACGTGCGGGATGCGGGCGGCGTGTTCGCCGTGTCGCCGGGCCTCACGCCCGCGCTCGCGCAGGCGGCGCGCTTCACCGGTCTGCCGCTGATCCCGGGCACGCAGACGGCCTCGGAAATCATCGCGGCGATGGAGGAAGGCTTCGGCTTCGTCAAGCTCTTCCCGGCCAATCTCGCGGGCGGCATCACGGCGCTCAAGGCCTATGGCTCGGTGTTCGGCGAGATGAAGTTCTGCCCGACCGGCGGCGTCACCGCCGAGACGCTGGCCGACTATCTCGCGCTGCCCAACGTGCCGATCGTGGGCGGCACCTGGCTCACGCCGCCGGCGCTGGTCAAGGCCGGCGACTGGGCGGCGATCACGGCGCTGGCGGCTGCGGCGACGAAGGCGGCGGGCTGAAACCGCGATGCCGGCCGCACATGGCCGGCACGCGGCAAGCCCGGCGCTGACTCCGGAGGCGCCGCTCCCCCAAACGGCGCGCCGGCGGCCCGCTCAGCGCCGCGACTGACGCCGCCCGGCGTCCGGGCAATCGATCGGCTTCCAGGCAGTCGAGTAACAGACCTGCAACTCCCCCGATCCGCCCGACCAGCCCATGCGCACGCCGCGCAGCGCCGGGTTCGTCTCGCGCATCCAGCGAAAGATCTCCGGCGGCCGCAGCGGCGCGTCGGGCAGCACCAGCGCGTTGTAGAGCGCCTTCGTCTTCGTGAAATACGCGGTCGCGTCGGCGAAGCCGCAGGCGCCGTGCTTTTCCCATTCGCCCTGGAGCAGGTCGGCGCCGGGCTGAGTGCACATGAAGCCCGCGAACGTGGTCGGCGGCAGCGGCGGCAGGTCGCCGCCGCACCAGCGCGGATGCAGCGGCTGGCGGTCGCCGCGCTCGGTCGTGCAGTCGTCGGGCGCGAGCGACTGACCCCACAGGCCGTGCACGATCCAGCCGAAGCGGTTGCGCCCGCCGCACTGGAAGTCGAGCCCGGCCGGCAGGCTCCCGCCGTTGCGACGCCGGATGCCGTCGCAGAAGCCGGGCGACCACGACAGCACGAGCATGTAGTAGTCGGGCCGGCGATCGACGATGCGGCGCAGGCAGCGGTTGGCGTCGGTGTCGGGCGCGATGTCCTTGCCCGGACGCAGGTCGGCGGCGGCGGGCAGCGCGCAGTTCGGCGCCGCCTGGGCGAGGCCCGCGCCGAACAGCCAGGCCGCCAGCGCGAGCGCATGGCGCAGGTTCATGGCGCGCGCCCTTCGTTTGTGCCGGTCGCGGCGACTTCCTTCGCGCCGATCTCGGCTCCGTGGCCGGTCGCGGCACTTCCGTCGGCGCCGCCCGGCACGCCGACGGCCGCCGGCCGCGCATGCCAGCCCCCGCCGCGCCGGCCCAGCTCGAAGCAGCCGGCGGCCTCGACCAGCTCGGTGAGCTTTGCGTAGCCGTGTCGGCGCGGGTCGAAGTCGGGTTCCAGCTTGCGCAGACGCTGGCTCACCGCGCCGAGCCAGGCCCAGCCGTCCTCGACGGCGCAGGCGGCCATCGCCTCGCGCAGCATCGGCAGCAGCCGGGCATCGGCCGCGAGTTCGGCGGCCGATTGCGGGGCCGACGGAAAGGGCGGCGGCGCGAGCCGGGGCGCGGGGCGGACCGGAGGAAGCCCGGGGGGTGGGTCGGAGCGGGAGATCGGCGCGACGTTGGCCGGGGCGCAGGCGGCGATGCCGGTGCCGGTGCCGGCATCGGCCGCATCCGACCCGGCGGCAAGCACTCCGGCGGCGACACAGGACGGCGGCAGCGGCAGCCGCTCGTCGCATGCCGGCGCGAAGGCCGCGTCGGCGCCGGCGCCGATCACCGTCAGCCCGGCGGCGCGCAGGCGTTGCGCAAGCGGGAGCAGCGCCGCGTCACCGGGCAGGAAGCAGACGCCGTCAAGCGCTCCCGCATGCAGCAGGTCCATCGCCGCGACGGCCAGCGCGGCGATCCGGCCGGCGGCGCCGACCTGCGCCGCCTGGACCGCGCCGGCCTGCAATGCCGCGTCCCAGCCAGCCGGCATGGGTTGGCGCCAGTCGGCGAAGGCAAGGCGCACCGTCACGCGGCCATGGGCCGCGAGCGCGGCGAGCGTGCCGCCGACGGCATCCGGCACGGCCAGACGCGTGGCGTCGATCAACAGGGCTAGGCGGGGCTGGGCAGGCAAGCGGCGACTCCGACGGAACAGGACGCCCGGACGCTAACCGATCGGCTGCGTCGGCGTCAGCCCGCCGGCCCCGCCTCGAACGACCGGCGCCGACATAGCCAGGCATCGGCAGGGCATGAGGCGGTATCTCCGGGCATCGCGCGCGCCGCCGATCCCGCACCGAGACCCGGTCACGACGGACCTTTTCATCCACCCAGGCCAGTTTGCGCCGGTCAGTGTGAGCATCCGCCGACTCACAACTCCTCATCTCCGACGTGGAATCACTGCGCGTGGAACGCTCCGGCCCGCTGCACGAACACTGGCTCTGGCTGCGGCTGCGCGACGCCAGCGGCAAGCGCGTGACCTACCTCATCGAGCGCGAGACGCTCATCGCGCTCGAAGGGGCGGAGTTCTCCGATCTCGACCAGGCCTACGAGCGCCATACCGACCGCATCGAGACCGCCGCGCGCCAGCGCTTCGACGCCGCCGGCCACGGCGACGCCATCGTGCTCACGCTCGACGATCTCGACGGCATCGGCTGATGCCGGCACCGCGCGCGGCGGGCCGGCCGGGCCTCACCACCAAGTCTCGGCTTGCACGCCGAAGGTGGAGCCGCTGCGCGCCATGCCGAAGGCGCCGGTGGCCGACAGCGTGTCGCCCGCGACGGCAGCCTTCTGCGCCGCCTCGTTCCACTTCGCATACGTGTAGAACAGCCGCAGCGAGGGCCGCGAGTTGAAGTAGCGGCCGGCCGAGATCTGCGGCGCGATCGTCAGCTTGTCGAGCCGGCGCGTCTCGCCGCCCTCGGGCGTGACCTGGTCATGGCCCGCTTCCACCGCGAGGCTCCAGTACTGGTTGAAGTGATACACCGGCCGCGCGCCGAGCGAGAACCACTTCTGCCTGTTCTCGCGGTTCTCGTACACGGCGGTCGCCATGCCGTTCCACGGGCCGCTTTCCGGCTCGATCAGCACCTGCTCGACCACGCGCCAGCTCTTGTCGCCGCTGCTCGCGCTCAGGTCGGGCGCGAGCGCCGACAGGTTCGACACCACGCCCCGGCCGTATTGCAGCACCAGCCGGTTGTAGCTCTTCGGCTCGCCGAACAGCCCGTTCTGCTGGTGCGAGATGTTGAAGAACTGGCCGTTCGCGCCCTTCACGCCGGCGGCCTTGGCGGCTTCGGTCGTGTTGCTGGTGCGCAGGTCGATGCCGAGCGTGAGCTTGCCGTCCGGATTCACGTCGATGCCCGACAGGCGGAAGTCGTGGCCGAGCACCGAGCTGCGCGCCGTGGTCGGCACCGCCGTCGGCACGATCGCGCCGGTGTTCGGGTCGAGCACGAACTGCGTCGAGCTGCCGGTCACCACATCGCCCGAGCTGCGGCGGATCGCATAGCTGAGCTGGCCGAAGCCCAGGTCGATGCCCTCGATGCCGCCGCCGTTGCCCGAGTTGTTCCAGTAGAAGAAGTCGTTGATGTGCACGTCCTGGCGCTGGTAGTAGCGCCGTCCTGCCCACAGGCTCGCCTTGCTGAACGCGCCGGTGCCGATGTTGAGCGCCTGCACCCAGGCCTGCGGCAGGGCGGTGGTGGTGTTGCCGCTGTCGAACTCGCTGTTGGCGACCTTCAGCGAGGTCATGGTGTTGAGCTTGAAGGTCAGGTCGCTGTCGGGCGCCTTGTAGAGCTGGGCGTTGAACACGAGCTCGCCGTAGGTCTCGCATTCGTTGCCGAGACGGTACTTGGCCGCCGCGCCCGGCAGCTGGAAGCAGACCTGCTCGCCGCCCTTGCTGGCGGTGCCGGCGCCCGAGCGGATGTAGCCGCCGAATTCGAGCGGCACGGGCGAGGTCTGGGCCGCCGCGACGAGCGGCAGGCCGGCGAGGGCGAGGGCCGCTGCGAGCGGCTTGAGGCGGTGGATGGTGGTCATGGTTTGTCTCCTGCGGCGTTGTCCCGTCCCTTGCGGGCAGACGTGCTGGTCTGCCCGGTGGTCCGGATGGATGGCCCGCGCGCCCGCCCCTGACGGCCGGCGACACGGTCGATTGACGGGTTTCCCGATCGGCGGGCGCGAGCGCCCCCGCATGCCCCGTCGGGCATGTTGAAAAAGTGCTTCGGGTTCGCGCCCGGGCCGGAACCGCTCCGGCATCGGGCGTCAGGGGGCCGGCGTGAATGCCGGCCGGCCCGCATCACGCCGACGGCCGCCGGGCCGGTGTGGCCGGGGCCGCCCGCGCGGCGCGCGTCAGTACGCCAGTTCGCTCGCGCGGGCCAGGTCGGCGCCGCGCCGCGAGCAGGTGATGGCGGCCGCGCGCGCGGCGTGACCGAGCAGCGCCGCCAGCGCCGGCGCATCGAGCCGGCCGATCGCCTCGGGCGTCAGTCGGCCCTGGCGCGCGAGCCAGTCGAGCGTCGCGGCCTGGAAGGTGTCGCCGGCCCCGACGGTGTCGATCACATCCACCTTCACGCCCGGTACCTCGGCATGCACGCCCTCGGTCCAGGCCGCCGCGCCCTCGGCGCCGCGCGTGACGATCACCAGCTTCACGCCGCGTGCAAGCCATTGCAGGGCGAGCGCAGCGGGCTCAATGTCGCCGTAGAGCAGGCCGATGTCCTCGTCGCTGATCTTCACCACATGCGCGATCGCCGTGAGCTCGTCCACCTTTGCGCGCCACGCCTCCTTCGACGGCTCGACGTTGAGCCGCACGTTCGGGTCGTAGCTGATGACGCAGCGTCCGCGCTCCCGCGCCGCCAGCGCCGCGTAGGCGTCGGCGACCGGGCGCACCACCGAGGCATAGGAGCCGAGGTGGATCGCGCGCACCGCCGGGTCGAGCGGCGGCAGGCGGTCGGGCGTGAGCAGGCGGTCGGCCGCGCCATTGCCGTAGAAGGCATAGACGGGCTGGCCGTCGGCCGCGGTCTGGATGAAGGCCAGCGTGCTCGGCGCGTCCAGCGGCACCAGGCTCGCCGTGCTCACGCCCTCCTCTTCCAGCACCTGCGCGAGGCGCCGGCCGAGGAAGTCGTCGGCGATGCCCGCCAGCAGGCCGACCGGCTGGCCGAGCCGCGCGAGGCCGATCGCGACGTTGAAGGGCGAGCCGCCCGGATGCGCTTCGAGGTGCATCACGCGCTTGGCGCCCGGCTGCACGAACACGTCGAAAAGGGCTTCACCGCAGACGAGGAACATGGATCGCTTCTTGTGGTTCGAGTGAGGGAGATTCGCGCCGCGCCGGTCAGCGCGAGGCCCAGCCCTTGTAGCCGGCGACGTTGTCGCGCGTGATGAGCTGGGGCGCGAGCTGGATGACGGTCTCGGGCGGCTTCTTGCCGTTGAGCAGGTCGGCGCCGATCTCGACCGCGCGCTGGGCCTGGGCCCACGGGTCCTGGCTGGCCGAGGCTTCCACCTGGGTGTTGCCCTTGAGCGCGACCTCGATGTCGGGCGCGCCGTCCACCGAGGTGATGACGATGCCCTTGCGGCCGAGCTGCTTCGCGGCCAGGTCGGTGCCGATGGCCTGCGGATCGTTGATCGTGAAGATCGCATCCACCTTCGGGAAGCGCGTGAGATGGCCCTGCGCCACGTTCATGCCGCCTTCGCGCGAGCCCTTGCCGTCCTGGTCGTCGGACAGCACCTTGAGCGACGGCGCCTTGGCCAGCTCGGCCTTGCAGCCGTTGACGCGGTCGATTACCGCCGACACCTGCGGGCCGTTCTGGATGATGACGTTGCCGCCCTTGGCGCCAAGCTTGTCGACGATGTACTTGCACGCGAGCTTGCCGGCCGCGACGTTGTCCGTCTGCACGGTCGCGTCGGCGCCGGCGGCCACCACGTCCACCGCCACCACGGCGATGCCGGCCTTCTGCGCCTTCTTGACGGCCGGCTCGATCGCCTTCGGGTCGGCGGCGTTCAGCAGGATCAGGTCCACGCCGGCCGAGATGAAGTTGTCGATCTGGGTGAACTGCTTGTTCAGGTCGTAGTCGGCCGACACGGCCGTGACCTTGACGCCCGGATTGATCGCCTTGGCGCGCGCCTCGGCGCCCTTGGCCATCGTCACGAAATAGGGGTTGCCGAGCGAGCCGACGGTGATGCCGATCGACTTGAGTTCACGGGCCTGGACAGAGCCGGCGGCCGCCGTGGCGAGGGCCAGCGCGAGCGCGGCGACGATGCGGGTGGACTTCATTGTGTTGTCTCCGATGCTGGTCTTGGGCTTGGGGCGTGCCGCGCGGCCGACCAGTGTCCGCGCGGCGATCAGGGCCGGTTGTCTTGTTGGAGGAGAGACGGCTTTTGCTGCCCTGAGAGAGAAACGGTGGCCGCGAGGGCCGCGCGGCGCAGGGGCCGCTCAGGCCTGCCGGCGACTTGCGCGGCAGGCGGACGCAACTCGGGCGTCCTCCGCCGATGCGCGGCTTGCAAGCCTTTGCATCGCGGTGGTACCGGCCGGCGCGAAGGCCGGCGGAGTCGGTGGTGGAACGCGCTGGCGAGGAGGCCGGCGCCTGCGGCGGTCAGCGCCGCTGCGCGCCCGCCCGGCCGGGCCTCAGGTACGCGCCCCCGACTGGCGATAGCGGTCGAGCAGCACGGCGCCGATGATGACGACGCCCTTGATGATGTACTGCCAGATGTCCGACACGCCGAGCAGGATCAGGCCGTTGCCGAGCACCGCGATGATGAGCGCGCCGATCAGCGTGCCGAGGATCGAGCCCACGCCGCCGACGAAGCTCGTGCCGCCCAGGATCACCGCCGCGATCGCGTCCAGCTCATACGACTGGCCGAGCTGCAGCCCGTTGGCCGCGAACAGCCGCGCCGAGGTCATCACCGCGCCCAAGCCCGACAGCGCGCCCGACACCGCGTACACGAACAGCAGCACCTTCCACACCTTGATGCCCGACAGCCGCGCCGCCTCGGGGTTGCCGCCGACCGCGTAGATCTGCACGCCCAGCACCGTGCGGCGCAGGATGAACCAGCTCAGCGCCACCACCGCCAGCGCGATCACCACCAGCCAGGGCACGCCCAGCAGCGACTCGTTGCCGATGAAGGCGAACGGCAGGTCGGCGTTGAAGATGGTCTTGTCGTCGCCGAGCAGGCGCGCGAGGCCGCGCATCGCGGTGAGCGCGCCCAGCGTCACGATGAAGGGCGGCAGCTTGACGAAGGCGATCAGCGAGCCGTTGACGAGGCCGAGCGCGAGGCCCGACGCCAGGCCCGCGAGCACCGCCACGAAGCCCATGCCCGGCACCTGCGACACCAGCATCGCGATGACGGCCGCCGCCGCGAGGATGGAGCCGACCGACAGGTCGATGCCGCCCGTCAGGATCACGAAGGTCATGCCCGCGGCGAGCACGATGTTGATCGACGCCTGCTGCGCGACGATCGAGATGTTCTGCATCGTCATGAAGCCGTCGGCCAGCGCGCCGAAGGCGAGGCAGAGCAGCACGAGCACCGGCAGCATGCCGGCCGCGCGCATGAACTGGCGCGCCCGCGCGCGGGCCTGGATGGGATTGCCCGGCGGCAGCGGGGCGGTGGGGTTGGCGGCTTGGTTCATGGTCCTGTCTTCCCGTGTCTTCATGGCTTGCTCAGGCCGCCACCGCGTCCGCCTGGGCGGCGCCGGTCGCGAATTCGATGATGGCTTCCTGGGTCATGGGCCGGCCGGTATGGCCGCCCAGTTCTCCGACGATCTCGCCCTCGCGCATCACCAGCACGCGGTCGGCCGTGCCGAGGATTTCCGGCAGCTCGGAACTGATGACGACGATGCCCACGCCGGTCTTCGCCAGGTCGTTGATAAGGCGGTAGATCTCGCTCTTGGCGCCGATGTCCACGCCGCGCGTGGGCTCGTCGAGCACCAGCACGCGCGGCTTCATCTGGAGCAGTCGCGCGAGCAGCACCTTCTGCTGGTTGCCGCCCGACAGCGCGCCGACATTCACCTGCGGCGACGCGACGCGGATCTTGAGTTCGCGGATGGCCTCGGCCGCGCGCCGCATGCCGCTGCGCCGGTCGAGCACGCCGCCGGCGCGCGCGTCGATGCGCGCCGCGCAGACGTTGATGTTGTCGCGCACGCTCATGTCGAGGAACAGGCCCTGATGCTTGCGGTCCTCGGTGAGGTAGACGATGCCGGCGTCGAGCGCGTCGAGCGGCGTGCGCAGCCTCACCGTCTTGCCTTCCACTTCCACCGTGCCGCCGGTGCGGCCGTCGGCGCCGAAGATGAGGCGCGCGAGTTCGGTGCGGCCCGCGCCCACCAGCCCGGCGATGCCGAGCACCTCGCCCGCATGCAGGTCGAAGCCGCAGCCGCGCACGCGCCGGCCGTCGGCCATGTCGCGCACCTTCATCACCACGCGGCCCGGGTCGTAGGCCGCGTGCTCCTTCTTGTAGAAGCCCGAGATGTCGCGGCCGACCATGAGCGCCACCAGCGTCTCGGCCGACAGGCCTTGGCGGTCGAGCACGCCCACATGCTGGCCATCGCGCAGTACCGACACCTGGTCGGACAGCTCGTAGATCTCGGCCATGCGATGGCTGATGTAGACGATGGCGAGGCCCTCGGCCTTGAGCTGGCGGATCAGCGCGAACAGCGCATCGGTCTCGCGCGACGACAGCGGCGTGGTCGGCTCGTCCATCACGAGGATGCGGGCGTTTGCATGAACCGCCCGCGCGATCTCGACCAGCTGCCGCTCAGCGATCGACAGCGTGCTCACGATGGTGCGCGCGGTGAAGCCGGCGCCCAGGCGCTTCAGCACGTCGGCGCAGCCCGCTTCCATCGTCTTGCGATCGACCTGGCCGAAGCTGCGCGGCTCGCGGCCGAGATAGATGTTCTCGGCCACGCTCAGGTTCGGGCAGAGGCTCAGCTCCTGATAGATCACGGCCACGCCGAGCGCCTTGCTCGCCTGCGGACCGTCGATGGCCACCGGCTTGCCGTCGATGCGGATCTCGCCGCCCGCGTCGGCGATGTAGGCGCCCGACAGGATCTTCATGAGCGTGCTCTTGCCGGCGCCGTTCTCGCCCATGAGCGAATGGATCTCGCCCGGGTAGATGGCGAAGCTCACGTCCTTGAGCACGCGCTGGCCGTTGAACGACTTGCTGATGCCGCGCATCTCAAGAATCGGCTTGCGGCGCGGATCGTGATGGCCGACGGGCGCATCCGCATGCGTGAAGCCGCCGTGGGGAAGGTTCTGGCTCATGCGGCCTCCGAGCCCTGACCCAGCAAGACCTGGGCGCGCGGCGAGAAGTTGAAGAACAGCGGCAGGCTCGCGGCGCCGATCGCGCCGGCGTCGGGGCCGAAGCTGCCGCGCACGATGTCGGGCGTGTCGCGCGCCTCGGGCGCGTCGTGGCGCAGCGCGTGGTCCAGCTCGCGCATCAGACGCTCGACCAGGCCGGCATCGACGTCGCAGTCGAAGACGATGACCGGCAGGTCGAGCAGGCAGATCGCGCCGCGCAGCGCCGGCGCGAGCGCATCGACGCAATCGGCGATCCATTCGTCCACGGCCGGATGGCCGTCGCGGATGTGGCGCTCGATCTCGGCATGCGTGTCGGCCACGAGGCCGTGGAAGCGCAGATGCCGCACCAGCGCGTTGAGCGAGGCGCGCGCCATCAGGATCGACCAGCGCCCGCGCGCCTCGGGCGCCGACGCGAGCGTGCTCGGCGGCACGGGCATGACGGCGATGTCGGCCGCGTTGCCGGTGCTGCCGCGCATGCAGTCGCCGCCCACCGCCACGCCGCCGCCGATCGCCGGGCCGAGGAAGACGTAGAGGAAGTCGTCGAGCCGCGCGCCGAGGCCGTAGAACAGCTCGGCGATCGCGGCGGCATTGCCGTCGTTCTCGCTGAACACCGGCAGCGCCAGCCGCTCCGACAGCAGCGCGCCGAAATCGACCGTGTCCCATTCCTTGAAGTGGGCGCTGCCGAGATCGAGTTCGCGCAGCCATGCACCGAGGTTGTAGGGCTGGGCCAGGCCGATGCCCGTCAGGCGCTCGCGCGCGTCGGCGCTCATGTCGGCGAGGATGGCGCGCACGTCGGCCTCGATGATGTCGAGCGCCTCGGCCGGCGCCGGCAGCAGCAGGTTGTGCATGCGGCGGTCGAGCACGGTGCCGCTGAAGTCGATGAGCACGGTTTGCAGGCTGTCGCGGTCGAGGCGCACGCCGATGGCGTAGGCGCCCGAGGGCTTGAGCCGGATGAGCGCGGCGGGCTGGCCCCGGCCGCCCTCGGCGCGCCGGCCGGCCGACTCGATGAGGCCATCGATGTCGAGCGCATCGATGATGCCGCCGACCGCCGTGTTGGTGAGGTCGGCGCGGCGCGCGAGGTCGGCCTTCGAGGCCTCGCCCATGCGGCGCAGCAGTTGCAGCAGCAGTCGTTCGTTGAAGCGGCGCAGATGGACCGAATTGCGTCCCTGGCCGACGCGGTCGCGTGGCATTCGTCTCCTCCCGGTGGGAGTGTCGATTTATTAAATCAAGTTGATTCATTAAATCGGCGATACTTGGCCTCGTCAATCGAACCCACCCCCGGGTTTGCACGGATGACGCGGTTTTGTGCCTCTGTTGGCGACAAATGACCGGCATTTGCCGGAATCCGGGGCTGGCTTTCATCAAGTGAATCGGCAGGCGCCGACTCACCCGCAAGCGCTTTCATCCCGCCAGACGACATGCACGACTCCGTACCGCCCTTCTCCGCCGCCACCGGCAACGCCGATTTCGACGCCGCGCTCGACCTGTGCGTCAACCTCGCCGCCGGCGAGCTGCGGCTCGCGGTCACGCCCGAGGTGGGCGGCTGCATCGCGGCCTTCTTCAGCCAGACCGCCGCCGGCCTGCTGCACTGGATGCGCCCGGCCACGCGCGACGCGCTGGTCGCCGCCGACCCGCTCGGCATGGGCAGCTTTCCGCTCGTGCCCTTCTGCAACCGCATCCGCGACGGCCGCAGCGACGCCGCCGCCCGCCCGGTGCGCCTGCGGCAGATGCTGGCCGACGTGCCGCATGCGCTGCACGGCCTCGGCTGGCGCCGGCCCTGGCGCGTGACCGCGCGCGCCGCCGCGAGCCTGACGATCACCTTCACGCATGACGGCGACGGCGGCTGGCCCTGGCGCTTCGAGGCCTGGCAGCGCTTCGATCTCGCGCCCGACGCGCTCACCGTGACGCTCGGCCTGCGCAACCTCGACGGCGAGGTGATGCCCGCCGGTCTCGGCCACCATCCCTACTACCCGCGCGACGCCGCCACGCGCCTGACGACCAGCGTCGCGACGATGTGGGAGGCCGACGACACCCAGCTGCCCACGCGGCAGACGGTGCCGAACTGGCTCGCGCGCCTGCCCCGGGGCATCGAGGTCGAGGCCATCTACCCGGGCATCACCTTCGACAACAACTTCACCGGCTGGTCGCGCGAGGCGCGCATCGACTGGCCCGGGCGGGCGCAGGCTTTGTGCATCGAGGCCGGGGCGCCGCTCGACTACGCGCTCGCCTATGTGCCGGCCGGCAAGGACTTCTTCTGCTTCGAGCCGGTGAGCAATGTGACCGACTGGATGAACCTCGCCGCCACCGGCGAGCGCGATGTCGGCGGCCACTGGCTGGCGCCGGGCGAGATGCTGGAGACGGTGACGCGCTTCGTGCTGAAGGCGGTCTGAGCGTCTGATACCTACGGTGAAGGCCGCGCCGGGCGCGGCGCGGTAACTCGATTACAGCCGCCGCGCCGCCGGACAGGCCCAGAACGGTTCGCCACCCGTCATTTCCGAGCCGGAAGCGTTTGTAGTCGGTAGTAAAGTATCCACTTTTCTGCCGTCACCTTCGCCGCCATGAGCCTGAATGCCGAATTTCCGGTTGCCCTGCCTCCCGGCGCCACCGATGTCATGGCCACGATCGAGGCGGCGCGCGAGCGATTCAGCAAGGCCGAGATCCGCGTGGCCGACTACATCGTCGAGCACCGCGACGCGGTCGTGAGCATGTCGATCGGCGCGCTCGCGCATGCGATTGGCGTGAGCCAGCCGACCATCGTCCGCTTCTGCCTTGCCTCGGGCTTCAAGGGCTACAAGGAATTCAAGCTCGAACTGGCGCGCAGCCAGGTGCGCGGCATGCGCTTCGTGCACGCCGACGTGGCGCCCGACGACAGCACCGACACGATGGTTCAGAAGGTGACGCAGAAGAACATCGCGGCGCTGATGCGGCTGTCGGCCCTGCTCGACATCGCCGCGCTCGACCAGGCGGCCGACATCCTCGCCAGGGCGCATCGCATCGAGTTCTACGGCCTCGGCAACTCGGGCATCGTGGCCCAGGACGCGCAGCACAAGTTCTTCCGCCTCGGCGTGCCCACGGTGGCCTACAGCGATCCGCATGTGCACGGCATGGCGGCGGCGCTGCTCAAGCCGGGCGACGCGGTGGTGGCCATTTCCACCAGCGGCCGCACGGCCGACCTCATGCACAGCATCGAGACCGCGCGCAACGCCGGCGCCGACGTGGTGGTGATCGCGCCGCCCGGCTCGCCGGTGGCCGAGCATGCGACGGTCGCCATCGCCGCCGAGGCCGAGGAAGACCCCGATGTGTACACGCCGATGTCGTCGCGCATCGTCCAGCTCACGGTCATCGACATCCTGTCGGTCGCGGTCAGCCAGCGGCGCGGGCCGCAGGTCGCGGCCGATCTGGAGCGCGCGAAGAGCACGCTGAAGGACCGGCGGCTGTAAGCCAGGCCGTGCGGCTGCGCCCGGATGACCGCGCCCGCGCGACGGCACCCGGCGGCTCGCGGCCGGACCGCTCCGCTGCCTAGAATCTGCCCTTACCCACGCCCGCCGCAGGCCGCCCGATGCCTTCGCTCCAGACCACCCTCGCCTTCCTCGGCGTCGCCCTCGTGCTCGGCTTCACGCCCGGACCGGACAACCTGTTCGTGCTGATGCAATCGATTGCACGCGGCCGGCGCGCCGGGCTGCTCGTGGTGGCGGGGCTGTGCTGCGGGCTGTGCGCGCACACGGCGGCAGTGGCCTGCGGGCTGGCGGCGGTGTTCGCGGCGTCGGCCACGGCGTTCACGGTGCTGAAGTTCGCGGGCGCGGCCTATCTGGGCTGGCTTGCGTGGCAGGCGCTGCGCGCGCCGGCCGGCGACCTCGACGATGCCGCGCCGCCCGCGCTCGCCGCGCGCGCCCTGGTGCTGCGCGGCTTCACGATGAACCTCACCAACCCGAAGGTGCTGCTGTTCTTCCTCGCCTTCCTGCCGCAGTTCGTCGAGCCGGCGGCGGGGCCGGTGGCGGCGCAGGTCGCGTGGTTCGGCCTCTGCTTCATCGCGGCGACGCTGCTGAGCTTCGGCTGCATCGCGCTGCTGGCGGGCGCGATCGGCGGCTGGCTGCGGCGCTCGGCGCGGGCGCGCGTCGCGCTCAACCGGCTGTGCGGCGTGGTGTTCGCCGGACTGGCGCTGCGGCTGCTGGCCGCGAGCCGCTGAGACACGGGACCGGCTGGCGCCTGCGCCGACGGCGCGGGCCAGCCGCGCCGCTCACATCTCCTCGTGCCAGTGCGCGCCCTCGCGCGCGATCAGGGCGGAGGCGGCGGCCGGCCCCCAGCTACCGGCCGCATAAGGGCGCGGGCGTTCGCCCAGCTTCTTCCAGCCCTCGATGATCGGCTCGGCCCAGGCCCACGCGGCTTCGAGTTCGTCGTCGCGCACGAACAGCGTCTGCCGGCCGCGGATCACGTCGAGCAGCAGGCGCTCGTAGGCGTCGGCGCGGCGCGAGTTGAAGCTGGTCTTGAAGTCGAAGGCCAGACTCACCGGGCGCACGTTCATGCCGTCGCCCGGCTCCTTCGCCATGAGGTGCAGCCGCACCGAGTCGTCGCGCTGGAGGCTGATGACGAGCCGGTTGTGGCGCAGCACCGAGCCGCCGAACATCGAATGCGGCACGTCGGCGAAGTCGATGACGACCTCCGACACACGCTCCTGCATCGACTTGCCGGTGCGCAGGAAGAAGGGCACGTTGGCCCAGCGCCAGGTGTTCACCTCGGTGCGCAGCGCGACGAAGGTCTCGGTGGTCGAGTCGGCCGGGATGCCCTTCTCGTCGTGATAGCCCTTGACCGGATCGCACTTGACCTGGCCCGGCACGTACACGCCGCGCACGGTGTCGCGCGCGATGTCGGCCAGCGTCATCGGCTTGAGCGAGCGCAGCACCTTCATCTTCTCGTCGCGCACCGCGTCGGGGTCGAGCGAGGCCGGCGGTTCCATCGCGACGATGCACAGCACCTGGAGCAGATGGTTCTGGATCATGTCGCGCATCGCGCCGGTGGCGTCGTAGAACTCGCCGCGCGAGCCCACGCCCACGGTTTCGGCCACGGTGATCTGCACGCTCTTGACCGTCGGCGCGCGCCACAGCGGCTCGAAGATCGCGTTGCCGAAGCGCAGCGCGATCAGGTTCTGCACCGTCTCCTTCCCGAGGTAGTGGTCGATCCGGTAGATCTGCTTTTCGGTGAAAACGCTTGCAACCGTCGTGTTGATGGCCTTGGCCGAGGCGAGGTCGGTGCCGAGCGGCTTTTCGAGAACGATGCGCGTGAGCGGCGTGTTGAGGCCGGCGCTGTCGATGTTGCGGATGACATGCTCGAACAGCGTCGAGGCCATCGCGAGGAAGAACACGCGCACCGAGCCGGCGTCGAGCAGCGGCTTGAGTTCGTCGTAGTCCTCGGGCTTCGTGGCGTCGAGCGTGCGCCAGATGACGGTGCTCGTGAACGCGGACCAGGCCTCGTCGCTGTAATGCTGCTTCTCGATGAAGGGGCGCGCCTGGTTGTCGAGAAAGTCGCGGAAGTCGCTGTCGTCCCAGCGGTGGCGGCCCACGCAGATGACGCGGAACTTCGGCGGCAGCGCGCCGTCGCGGTGGGCGAGGTAGAGCGAAGGGAGCAGCTTGCGCGCCGTGAGGTCGCCGCTGCCTCCGAAGATGACGATGTCGACCGCGCTGACTTGGGTACCCGGCATGTTGTGTCTCGCATGTTCGGACCGCCGGCGCCGGCTGCCGGCGGCAGCCTGGCCCCTGCGGGCGTGCCGGCGATTATAAAGAATCGTGTAGTAAAGTTACACCACGAATTTTGTTCCGCGGGTTGAAACGGCGCGGCGCTTCGGGCCGGGTCCGGCCCGTCGGCCTCAGACCGGCGCCGGTGCCGCCACCACGGCCTCGCGCAGGGCGACACCCACGCTCGCCACCGCGCCTGTCCAGTCGCCCGGATGGAACTGCCGGTGCAGCGCCGCGCCCGGATACCAGCTCGTCTGCTCGCCGCGTTGCCATTGCCAGTTGGCCGCATGCGGCAGCAGCAGATGCAGGGGCCGGCCGAGCGCGCCCGCGAGATGCGCGACCGCCGTGTCCACCGACACCACCGCGTCGAGCTGCGCCACGACCGCCGCCGTCGCGTCGAAGCTGCCGAGCCTCGGGCTCAGGTCGGTGATGCGCGACTGCCAGTCGGCCGTCTCGATCTCGCGCGCGGCCGGCCCGATCTGGAGGCTGAACCAGTCGATGTCGGCGCGGTCGAGCAGCGGCGCGAGGTCGCGCAGCAGGCAGGAGCGGCGCGTGTAGGGCGTGGCCTCGGTCGGATGCGCGGGCGAAGTCGCCCACACCAGTCCGACGCGGCGCCGGCCCTCGTTGCGCGGCAGCGCGAGGCTGGCGGGCAGGCTCGCCGGCGCATGCAGATACGGGCCGCTCCAGCTCACGCAGGAAGCGCCGAGCGCGAGCGCATGCGGCAGGCTCATGAGGCTGATGTGGCTGTCGTGGCGCGGCAGGCCGGCGCCGGCGGCGATCACCGTCACGCCCAGGCTGCGCGCGAACAGGTCGACCAGCGGCGCCGGCGCGACCAGGGTCAGTCGCTTCACGCGCGCCGCCGCCATCGGCACGAAGCGCGCGAACTGGATCGCGTCGCCGAAGCCCTGTTCCGCGAACACCACCAGATGACCCGAATCCTGGCCATCCCATTGCGGCGCCTGCGACGGCGCACGCGGCACGAAGCCCGCGTCGAAACGCGCCTCGTAGTCACGCCAGCCGGCAGCGAAGTCGCCCGCGCGCAGGCGCAGGAAGGCGCGGTGATAGCGCGCCGCCGGCGAGCGCGGCGCCACTTCCAGCGCCGCCTCGTAGGCCTCGGCCGCGCCCTCGTCGCGGCGCAGCTGCTCCTGGACGATGCCGGCCGTCAGCCAGGCCAGCTCGGAATGCGGATTGAGTTCGATCAGCCCGCCCACCAGCCGCAACGCCTCCTCGGCCCGGCCCTGGGCGGCGAACGCATGCGCGAGCGCGGCGCGCCCGGCCTCGCTGTCGGGCTGGGCATGCAGCAGGCGCTGGAAATGCTGGACGGCAAGCGCCGGTTCGCGCAGCCGCAGCGCGAGCTTGCCGAACAGGAGGTTGGCGCGCGGCTCCTCGGGCGCGCGGGCGAGCGCGGCTTCGAGACTGCCCATGGCCTCGGCGAGCTTGCCGAGCTGGAGACAGACCCGCGCATGACCGACGAGCGCCTCGACATCCGACGGCGCGCGCACCAGCGCGCGGGCATACAGGCGCTCGGCCTCGGCCGGTCGGCTGTCGGCGCAGGCGTTCGCGGCGCTGACGAGCCGGGCGGGATCGTCGCTGGCGGGCGTGGCGGGAGAACGGGGCATGGCACCGGCTTTCGTGTGGGGACGAAGCGATGCTAGGCGCCGGTCGGCCGGCGAAAAGGCGTCAAAACACGGTGTTTCCGCTGGCAGAAGGCCGGTTCGGAGCGTGACTTCCCGCACACCGCCCGATGCTGCCGGAAGGCCTCATCGCGCGGCGGGCAGCGCGCGACTCGCGGCTCGCCAGCCACGCACGCGGCGCCCTTCAGAGAATGCAGACCTCCCGAGGCGCCGGCTTCGGGCGACGCTCCAGTTCGATGCTCACGAAGCGGTCGCGGCCCTGGGCCTTGGCCGCGTACAGCGCCTCGTCGGCGGCGGCGATCAGGCGCGAGGCGTTGACCGTCTCGTCCGGGATGCAGCTCACCATCCCGCCCGACAGCGTGACCGTGTTCGCCACCACCGAGCGCGGATGCGGCAGCCCGGCGAGCTGCACCATCTGCTCCAACTTGAGCGCGAAGGCGGCCGCGCCGTCGCGCGGCGTGCCGGGCAGGATCAGCGCGAATTCCTCGCCGCCGTAGCGCGCCGCCACATCGCGCGGTCGGCGGCAGGCCAGGTTGAGCATCGCGCCGATCGCCTTCAGGCAGCGATCGCCGGCCTGGTGGCCGAGCGCGTCGTTGTAGTTCTTGAAGCAGTCGACATCGCACAGCACCAGCGTGATCGGACTGCGCTCGCGGCGCGCGGAGGCGATCTCCTGCGCGAGGCGCAGATCGAAGGCGCGCCGGTTGCGCAGACTGGTGAGCGGATCGGTCTCCGACATCTCGACCAGGCGGCGACGCATGAGCGTGAGCCGCTCCATCACGCGCAGCTTGGCGGCCAGCACCATCGGCGAGGCGGGCTTGACGAGATAGTCGTCGCCACCGGCCGCGATGCCCTGCCAGAGATCGATGTCGTGCCGGCGCGCCGACAGGAAGATGATCGGCGTCCAGCCGTCGGGTTCGAGCGAACGCATCTCGCGCGCGATCCACAGCCCGTCATGCCCGGGCATCTCGACGTCGAGCAGCACGAGATCGGGGCGGCGTCGGTGGAACTGGCGCAGGGCATCGTCGGCGCCCTCGGCTTCGAGCACGCGATGGCCCATCTGCATGAGCTGGGCGCGCAAGGCGGCGCGGGTGGCGGTCTGGTCATCGACGACCAGGACGGTCATCGGAATGCTGCAGGCAAGCGTCATGTCGGGACCGGTCGGAAGCGCCCGTCTGGCGGGCTACCAGCCTCTTAACGGTCGGCGGGTCCACTGGCTGAAATCGGCAACCGCCTGAATTGGCACCGGATCAGGCCGCGTCCAGTGATTTCGGCCTGTGCGTTATTTCACGCTCAATTGCCATTGACCGTATTTGCCCGAAACCAGAAAGAAAGCCCCGCGAAAAGAATCCAGCCCGACAGCGCGGAGATGCTGCGAATAGCTCCTATTCCCCCGGCGGTAATTGGCAATTCATCCGGCGACTTTCCTGGCTTTCACCGCGCGAGGCGACATATAGCCCGCGCGCATGATTGGCATCGAGGTGCCGGGCGCGCTTGGCGCACTGCGTCAATCCCGACCGTGGACAGAAAGCGGCATTCAATTGGGCGAATTCTCGATATGTGCGGCATTCGACCCCGATTCCGGCTGGCGAAACAAAAGCGTGAACTCCCACATCCGGCTCATTGCGCAGTGCGGCAGAAGATTCGGGCGAATTCCGTTCCCGCGGAAGTCCGGTCCGTGCAATTCGGCTGGCGGCGCGGGTCGACCTTCTATGCCAGCCAATCAGGAGCTTTCATGAAATCCAAACTGCTGCTCGCAGCACTGCTCGGCCTCGCCTTCACGGCGAGCGCCAGTGCCGCCACGCGCACCTATTTCGAACGCGAGTCCTTCGACGAAGGCTACGCCGGCAGCAACGACACCCGGGCGACCGCCGAATACGTCGGCACGCTCTGGGGTGGCAACACCATCCTCATCAATGGTTCGCACACCACGCTGTCGCGCGGCACCACGTCGGCCGACTACTACCGCATCGTCCTCGGCATCGACACGCTGCTGACGGCCTCGATCCAGGGCTACAAGCCGAACAACTCGACGACCGTGGCCACGACCTTCTCGCTGCTCAGCTCGACGGGCAGCCTGATCAGGTCGGGAGCGTCGCTGTCGGAAGATGTGTCCAAGGGCACCTACTACGTGCGCGTGGCCAACTCGACTAAGTCGTTCAACTACGTCATTTCCGCTGCCGCGGCCGCCACGGCCGTGCCGGAAGCCGACATGGCCAGCCTGGCGGTCCTGGGCTTCGGCGCCGCCGGCTTCATGGCCCGCCGCCGCAAGCGCGCGTAATCATCCGGTCTCCTCACCGGCATGAAAAAAGCCCGGCCTCGGCCGGGCTTTTTGCTGGGCGCTCGCCGGGAGTACCGGCCATGTTGCGGCGGATGCCAATCGAACACCCCGCTCGCGGCGGCGCCCCGCCAGCGGTGCCGGCGCGATGCGACCGCCTCGGCGCGCCGCCGTCAGCGCGCGATCAGCAGTTCGTTCACGCGCCGCACGAAGGCGGCCGGCTCCTCAAGCTGACCGCCCTCGGCCAGCACCGCCATGTCGAACAGCGTCTGCGACCAGTCGCCGAAGCGCAGTTCCTCGTCCTTGAGCTTCTTCACGAGCGGATGCTCGGGATTGATCTCGAGAATCGGCTTGCTGTCGGGCGCCGGCTGGCCGGCCTGCTTGAGCAGGCGTTGCAGCGTGGCCGACATCTCGCCCTCGTCCGCCACCAGGCAGCTCGGCGAATCGGTCAGGCGGAAGGTCACGCGCACGTCCTTCGCGCGCTCCTTGAGCACGCCCTTCATCTTTTCGAGCACGAGCTTGTAATCGGTCTCGACCGCCTCGGCCTGCTTCTTCTCTTCCTCGTCCTGCATCGCGCCGAGGTCGAGGCCGCCCTTGGCGACGCTCACGAGTTCCTTGCCGTCAAACTCGCTCAGGAAGCTCAGCATCCATTCATCGACGCGGTCGGTCAGCAGCAGCACCTCGACGCCCTTCTTGCGGAAGACCTCAAGATGCGGGCTCGACTTGGCCTGGGCCCAGGTCTCGCCGGTCGCGTAATAGATCTTGTCCTGGCCTTCCTTCATCGCCTCGACATAGGCGGCGAGCGAGACGTTCTGCGTCGCGTCGGCATTGCGGGTGGACGCGAAGCGCAGCAGCTTGGTCAGGCGCTCCTTGTTGGCGCTGTCCTCGCCGATGCCTTCCTTGAGCACCTGCCCGAACTCGGCCCAGAACTTCGCGAAGTCATCGGCGCGGTTGTCGGCCAGGTCCTCGATCATGCCGAGCACCTTCTTCGTGCAGCCCTCGCGGATCGCCTTGACGTCGCGGCTCTCCTGGAGGATTTCGCGGCTCACGTTGAGCGGCAGGTCGGCCGAATCGACGATGCCCTTCACGAAGCGCAGGTAGGTGGGCATGAGCTGCTCGGCGTCGTCCATGATGAACACGCGCTTCACGTACAGCTTGATGCCGGCCTTCTTGTTGCGGTCCCACAGGTCGAACGGCGCCTTGGCGGGCAGGAAGAGCAGCTGGGTGTATTCGCTGCGGCCCTCGACGCGCGCATGGCTCCAGGCGAGCGGGTCGTCGTACTCGTGGGCGATGTGCTTGAAGAATTCCTTGTACTGCTCGTCGGTGATATCGCCCTTCGAGCGCGTCCAGAGCGCCGAGGCCTGGTTGACGGTCTCTTCCTCGTCGCGCGTCACGTACTCGTTCTTCTCCGAATCCCATTCCTCCTTCTTCATGCGGATGGGCAGGGAGATGTGGTCGGAGTACTTGCTGATGATCGACTTGAGGCGCCAGCGGCTGAGGAAGTCGTCCTCGCCCTCGCGCAGATGCAGGATCACGTCGGTGCCGCGCGTGGGCTTGTCGATCGCCTCGATCGTGTATTCGCCGCCGGCGTCGCTTTCCCAGCGCACGCCCTCGGCCGAGCCGGCGTGGCGCGTCTCGACCGTGACCTTGTCGGCGACGATGAAGCTCGAATAGAAGCCGACGCCGAACTGGCCGATCAGCGCCGCGTCCTTCTGCTGGTCGCCCGACAGCTTGCCGAAGAACTCCTTGGTACCCGACTTGGCGATCGTGCCGAGGTGCGCGATGGCGTCCTCGCGCGTCATGCCGATGCCGTTGTCGCTGATGGTGATGGTGCGCGCGGCCTTGTCGAAGGCGACCGTGATGCCCAGCGTCGGGTCGTTGCCGTACAGCTCGGGCTTGTGCAGGCCCTCGAACTTGAGCTTGTCGCAGGCGTCGCTCGCATTGCTCACCAGCTCGCGCAGGAAGATCTCCTTGTTCGAGTAGAGCGAGTGGATCATCAGGTGAAGCAGCTGCTTCACCTCGGTCTGGAAGCCGAGGGTTTCCTTGGCGGAGCGGTCTTGCACTTCGGACATGGGCGGTTCTCCTGAGCTTGCGGGCCGGCGGCGGCGAGGGCCGCGCGGGCGTGAACGGGGCAGGCGACGCGCGCCGGTGCGGCGCGTCGCGGCGCTGGCCTACATCGGGCCCGGCGCCTGCGTTTCAAGAGGTGTCCGGTTACCTGCGCTCACCGCCTGAATGCGCCGGCCGGCCAAGCATGGCCGACGGGGCGCGCGCATCCCGCCACGCGCCCGCAGCCGAGGAGAAACCGACCATGGGAGCCACGCCCTTCGATCCGCGCGCCGATGCCGCCGCCGCGAGCCAGCTCATCCGCGCCAAGGCCGCGCTGGGCCGCGCCACCGGCATCGATCCCGACCGCGCCGGTCTGCGCTTCACCACCGAGCACGGCCATGCCGTCGCGCATGGCGAACTGCCCGATCTGGCGCGGCGCAGGCGGGCCGCGATCGCCCTTGCCGACATCGGCGCCATCGACCAGTTGCGCGTGGTCGTGCCCGACTGGCCCGGCGACGGCCCGACCGCCAACCGCGTCGCGCGCGCCTTCGAGGAAAACATCGACTTCCGCAACTGCGCGCTCACGCTCGTGAACGGCGGCACCCGCACGCCCTTGCGCGAGACGCCCGCCATCGCCGCCGAGGCCGACTATCCGAGCGGCGAGATCGACATCGGCTCGGCAGACGGCGTGGTGACGCTGCGCGGGCGCGTGATCAGCCTGTCGCACAAACGGCTGGCCACGGCACTCGCCTGGTGGAGCGGACTCGCGCGCGACGTGGTGAACGAACTGGCCGTCGATCCGCCCGAGGTCGACAACGATGCCGAGCTGGCCGAGGCGCTCAAGCTCGTGCTCGAAACCGACCCGCTGCTGCCGGCCGACACGATCGCCGTCAGCGCGCATGACGGCGCGGTGCGCCTCGCCGGCCAGGTACCGACCGAAGCCGACGCGCGCCGCGCCGAATGCGACGCCTGGATGGTGGACGGCGTACGCGAGGTGGACTGCCGGCTGGTGGCGATTGGCTGAGCCGGCTCGACGACGCGCGGCCGGCAGGCACCGGCCGCCGGCCCTCGCGGTGACGAATGCCGGCTCAGAGCGCCGGCGGCGGCGTCAGCGCCCGCTTGAAGCCGTGGGTCATCTGCTGCGCCGGGTCGATCACCAGTTCGGCATGCTCGCCGAGCACGGCCACGGCCGACTGCTCCAACACCGCGAGCCAGCGGTCGAAATGCTCGGGCGCGAAGCGCCCGCCCATGTGCGGGCTCACCACGCAGCGGTGGTAGCGGTCGGTGCCGAGCACGAGGCGCGACCAGAAATCGGTCATGTGCACCACATGCGCCTCGAAGTCGTGGATGAGGTCGGCAAAGATCGGCCCGAGCACCGGCTCGGTGCGCGCACGGTCGTAGAAGTCGCGCACGAGGGCTTCGAGCTGGGCCTCGGTCACGCGGGCGGCGCGCGCCGCCTCCACCAGCGAAAGCTGTTCGGTCATGGCGCGCTCCTCAATGCCGCGAGAACAGGTCGCGCAGCTTGCAGAGCGTGGTCGTGATGTCGAAGCGGGTGTCGGGCAGCGCATCGCCCGACAGCACCTTTTCGAGCGCGGCGGCCGGCGAGGTCTCGCCGGTCTGCAGCACCTGGGCGCCGCGCTTGTTCAGATGGCGGACGAAGCCGTCGCCCGCGCTGCCGACGATGGCCACCTCGATGCCGTCAAGCGGATGCGGGCCTTCGTCCTTGAAGTGGTGGAACACCTGCTCCTTCTGGAGCGTGACCCGGGACGGGTCGGGAAGGGCTTGCCCCGGAGTGCAGTCATAAAGCAGCCACTCACGGGCTTGGCCGGCATGGCCGGAAACGGTTTCGAAATCCCGGGTCGCGATCGCGATGAGCATGAGAAGGACTAATGGGTCGTCACGGCCTCGGGGACGGGAAACGAGCCGTTGCGATAGAAGGATGCGATGCGTTCAGCCTGTTTCACCGTCCGGCGCGCCGCATCGCCACGAAGGACGTCAAGGGTGGCCTGACAGAACAGATTGCACCAGTGGTCGAACTGGCTTGCATCAAACGGAAGGTCCTTCTGGTCCAGCCCGCAGGCCTGCTGCGTGCCGTTGCACAGCGCGCAGGACCAGAACTGCTGGACCGCGCGAAAGCGTGCCTCCCAGTCATCAACCATATGGTCGTACGCAAAGCCGACCTTGGCATCGGTGCGGGCGCGGGCGTAGAAGCTGCGCACGACGGTAGCGATCTGGGCGTCGCTGAGCATCGGTTCGTCGAGTGGCATCGGTCGATCCTCCGTTCAGTTGGGCGAGCGCGAGTTATACGGCAGGCCGCGTGTCAGACGACACCCGGTCCGACCCTTGAAAGCGCCGCGTCATTTGCGCAGGCGCAAGCGCTTGCAAAAAGATGGCTCCCACCGCTGGCGCGCCGGCCGCCGGCCGCCGGCCGCGCGACGCCGCCGTGCCGCAGCCGCAGGACGCGGCGGTACCGCAGCCGGTTCAGGCGCCCGACTCAGACGGCATGCGGCATGCCCGGCAGCGTCTCCAGCGGGAACAGCCCGACCTTGAAGCTCTTGCTCATGTGCTCGGCGCGGCTGATGGCCATCTTCGCGGCGTCGGGCGGCAGGGTTTCGGCGGCGGCAGCGCGGAACAGCTCCAGCCAGCGCGCGAAATGCTCGATCTTGATGCCGAGGTTGAGATGCACGCTGTACGGGCTGCCCTTGTAGCGGCCGGTACCGAGCAGGCCTTGCGACCAGAAGTTCTGCACGATCTGGAAGTGATGCTCCCAGTCGTCCACATGGGCGGCGAAAACCGGACCCAGCTCGGCGTCCTCGCGGGCGCGACTGTAGAAGAGCCGGACCATGCGATCGATCTGTTCCTCGGTCACGTCGGGGCGCTGGATGTCCATGGCTGGCCTTTCGTTTGGCGGGTTTGTCGGAGGAAGCGGGCAAGCCCCCGGCGGCAGCAAGGTTTGCGCCACGCCATCCGGCGGCGCTCGCGCCAGCGCGTACCGCCCGGTCCGCTAGCCATCCGCCGCGTCATGTCGCCGCGTCGCGTCCGCCGTCCGCCCCGCCGTGAACGCCGGCCGCAAGGTCGGGAAGAAGTCCCGGGCAGCTCAGGAAGAACTCCCGAGTCTTTCGCGCCGCTTGTCCCTAACTTGCGCGCCGACAACACGCCGGCAACGCAGCGGACACCGCCGCGCAATGCCGGCCGCGCGGCGCCCGCCCACCGGGGCGCCATCGGCGCGCCACATCGGGCTGGGGAGACCAATGACGAAGGACATGCCGACGCCGCATGCGCCGGTGCTCGTGCTCGCGCTGCTGGCCGGCTTCGGCCCCGGCACGGCGACGGGCGCCGAAGCCCCGCCCGACCGGGCCGCCGCGCCCGCATCCGGGACCGCCGCGCCGGCCGACACCGACGACAGCCCGGCCAGCCTCGGCCGCGTGACCGTGCGCGGCAAGCGCCTGCAGGACATCGGCCCCATGCCCGGCCTCGCGCTCGACCGCGACCGCATCCCCGGCAACGTGCAGGGCGCGACGCGCGCCGACCTCGCCGAGTCGCATGCGACCGACCTCGCGAGCTACATGCAGCGCAACTTCCAGTCGGTCAGCGTCAACGACTACGCGGGCAACCCCTTCCAGCTCGATCTCAACTACCGGGGCTTCACCGCCAGTCCGCAGGTCGGCACGGCCCAGGGGCTGTCGGTGTTCTTCGACGGCGTGCGCGTGAACGAGCCCTTCGGCGACGTGGTGAACTGGGATCTGATCCCGATGAACGCGCTGGAGCGCTTCGACCTGTTTCCGGGCTCGAACCCGCTGTTCGGTCTCAACACCCTGGGCGGCGCGCTGTCGATGCGCAGCCGCAACGGCTTCAGCTCCACCGGCGGCGAGGTGGAAGTGCTGGGCGGGTCGTGGGGGCGGCGCCAGCTCAAGGGCAGCATCGGCGGCAATGACGGCCGGTTCGCCGGCTTCGCGGCGGCCAACGTGTTCGACGAGGACGGCTGGCGCAGCAACTCGCCGTCGCGCGTGCGCCAGGTGTTCGGGCGCGGCGACTGGCGCGGCGACGAGGCCAGCCTGACCGCGAGCCTGCTGCACGCGAGCAACCGGCTTGTCGGCAACGGCCTGGTGCCGATGGAAATGGCGCGCGAGGACTGGTCGGCCGTGTTCACCTCGCCCGACGAGGCGCGCAACCAGGCGACCCAGCTCTCGCTCGCCGGCCAGCTCGACCTCGACGACAGCCGCAGCATCACCGCGCAGATCTACCGCCGCGACAGCCGCCGCACCGGCGTGACCGGCGACATCTACGAAGGCTTCAGCGACATGAGCGCCGACCGCGACGTGGTGCCCGACCGAGTCGTGCCCAACACCAGCGGGCTGCCGGTGTGCCAGTACGTCGATGCCAACGGCGACGGCGCGGCCGACGGCCAGGCGCCGCTCAACGGGCCGCGCGGCTCGGGCTGCGTCGATCTCGGGCTCGCGCCGGGGCCGGATTCGGGCAAGCCGCGCAACGGCGGCTCGGCGACCGGCTATGGCGGCGCGGTCGTGGGCGGCTCGGGCGTCGCGGCGGGCACGCCGATCGGCCTGCTCACGCGCACCGCGCTGCGGCAGATGAGCGACGGCGCCGCCGTGCAGGGCAACTGGAACCTCGACCGCCACCGCTTCATGATCGGCGCCGCACTCGACCGCAGCCGCGCCGACTACCGCATGAGCCAGCAGCTCGGCCTCATCGACGCCAACCACAACGTGTACGCCGCGCCCGACCAGATCGACCCGATGTACCGCGCGGCCCAGAGCGAGGTGGTCGGCAACGACTTCGACGGCCATTCGCGCACCGCGAGCCTGTACTTCAGCGAGACCTGGTCGGCGCGCGACAACCTGCACTTCACCTTCGCGGCGCGCGCCAACCACAGCCGGGTGCAGACCACGGTGCGCACGCCCACCAATGCCAACGGCCTCGCGCTGCACGAGCTGCGCAACCGCAACACGCCGCCCACCCGCATCCTCTGCCCCACGAGCGACCCGGCCTCCTGCCCGAGCGAGCCGCAAGTCAGCCAGCTCGACCTGAGCGATCGCGCCCAGACCGTCACCACCGACGACCTAACCTACCGCTCGATCAACCCGGCCATCGGCTTCAACTGGCTGCCGCGCCCGGACATGAACGTGTTCGGCAACCTGAGCCAGGGCGCGCGCGTGCCGTCGGTCATCGAGCTCGGCTGCGCCTTCGATTCGACGCCGGTGCCGGTCAACCCCGACGTGCCGGCCTGGGGCACGACCGCGCGCAGCCTTCGCGGCCCGACCTGCTCGCTGCCCACCACGCTGTCGGGCGACCCCTGGCTGCCGCAGATCCGCTCGCTCTCGGGCGAGCTGGGCCTGCGCGGCGCGCTCGACGAGCACTGGGAATGGAACGCGAGCGTCTATCGCACCGACCTGCGCAACGACATCTACTTCGTCGGCGTGGCCGACGGCCGCAGCTATTTCGACACCATCGGCAAGACGCGCCGCCAGGGGCTGGAGCTAGGCCTCAAGGGCCGCTACGGCGCCTTCGACATCAAGCTCGGCTACGCCTTCGTGGACGCGACCTTCCAGTCGGGCTTCTACATGGCCAGCCCGCACAACAGCAGCGCCGACTTCGACCAGAACTCGCGCGGCGGCAGCGACGTGCCGGGCCAGGACACCCTGCCCGGCACCAACGCCGGCGCCAACCGCGGCTACGGCACCTACCGCATGACGCGGGTCGATCCGGGCGCGCGGCTGCCCGGCATCCCGGCGCACAACCTCACGCTCAACCTCGGCTGGCAGGCCACCAACGAACTGCGCCTCGGCCTCGGGATGATCGCCCGCTCGCTGGCCTACCTGCGCGGCAACGAGAACAACCAGCACGCCACCGGCGGCAGCGACCAGGAAACCGGCATCTACCTGTGCAGCACCGGCAACTGCGATCCCGACACCGGCCTGCAGCAGGTGGCCGTGGCCCAGGGCCGGCCCTTCAACAATCCTGGCCATGTGGGCGGCTACGCGGTGTTCAACGCCGACGCGAGCTGGCGCCTGACGCGCGCCACCACGCTGTTCATGCAGATCGGCAACCTCTTCGACACGCGCTACTACAGCGCGGGCCGGCTCGGCATCAATCCGTTCACGAGCGGCGCCACGGGCGCGCGCGGCGCGAGCGGCTGGAACTACAACTCGAGCGAATGGGCCAACGCGAGCATGGTCGCGCCCGGCGCGCCGAGATCGATCTTCGTCGGCCTGAGCCATCGCTTCGATGCCGACTGAGCCCGGGCGAGGCACCCGGCGGAACGGGCCCTACCGGCTGCGTTCCGGCAGCAGCGCGGCAACCGACCGCGCGCCATCCATCCAGACGCGAACCCTACCTCGGAGGAGACATCCGATGACCTTCCACCCCGTCCGCCTCGCGGCGGCGACGGCGCTCGCGCTCGGCCTGCACGGCATGGCCGTGGCCGATCCGGTGCCGCTCAGCGCCAGCGGCGAGCGCGTGCTCGCGCGCTGCAATCCCGACAACCTCGCGCACGAGGACCGCTGCCGGCTCGACGCCACGCCCGAGCAGCTCGGCTTCACGCTCGTGGCCAGCCGCAGCACGCCGATCATCAAGAACGAGGTCACGATCGGCACGCTGCACGACCGCGTGTGGCGGCTCGGGCCGGCTTACGTGTTCGGCACGCGCGTGCAGCTCAACGCCGAGCCCTGGGACCTGAGCGGTCTCGCCTTCAACCTCAACGATCTCGCGCGCCAGGTGCTGCCCGACGAGCCGGTCGTCATCGCCTACCGCCAGGACCGGCCCGCCGCGCGCAAGGCGCTGATCGCCGCCGGCCGCACCTTCCTCGGCCTCAACGAGTACGAGGGCCGCCAACCCGGGCGCGACAACGGCTGGGTCGATTTCCGCATCGACGTGAACGCCGCCGAACCCGAGGGCACGAGCAGCCCGTCATCGCCCTGGCTCTACGTGCTGACGCGCGCGCCGGCCGGCCATGCGGTCAAGCCCTTCGCCTTCCGCCTGCTCAGCTCGGACGTGGAAGACCCCGAGACCGAACGCACCGAGCTCTACCTGCCCGGCTACCAGCCCAACTGAACCCGCATCGAGGAGGCATCAAATGAACATCATCCGCATCACGCTCGCGGCGCTGGCCGCCTTCGGCATCCACGGCGCGGCCCAGGCCGACTGGGTCACGACCAGCAGCAGCGGCTCGCCGGTGCTGAGCACCTGCAATCCCAAGACCGGCAGCCCGGCCACGCAATCGGCCACCCTCACCACCTGCAAGGTCGATGGCCTGCCCGGCTCGGCGGCCGTGCCGGGCTACATCCTCAAGGCCAGCCGCTCGGCGCCCATCATCGTCAACAGCGTGACCGTCGGCACGCTGTACGACCGCGTGTACTGCAAGGGCACGGGCACGACCTGCGACGCGACCAACACCTACATCCTCGCGACGCGCGCCAACCTCAACACCGCCGTGTGGAGCCCGCTCACGACCGAGAGCTTCGAGATCAACGACTACTTCCGCGCCATCCGCAGCACGGTGGGCGCCGACATCGCCTACTTCATGGGCACGGTGGACGGCGGCACGTCGGCCGACACCGCGCTGGCCAGGAAGTACCTCGAATACTCGGGCCGCACGCTCAAGGGCCTGGGCGAATACACCGGCTCGCCCTCGGGCCTGAACCCGACGCGCAGCAACGGCTGGATCGACTTCCGCGTCGATACCAATGCCAACGATCCGGACGCCGTGCCGCCCTATTCCTACAGCAGCCCGTGGTCGCCCTGGCTGTTCGTGCGCCAGACCTGCAGCAACGGCTACACGACGACGGCGCAGTCGCAATCGGTGCGGCTGTGGCAGGGCGGCGAGGAGGAGCAGCCGCCGCAGGCCATCCTGACCTCCGGCTATCGCTGCAACGCCTGACGGGGGAGCGGCGATGACGCTCCGGCGCAATCTCACCTGGGCGGCCGTCGCCGCGCTCGCGGCCGGCTGGTGGCTCTGGCGTCCCGCGCCACCGCCGGCCGCGCCCGAAGCCGTGCTGCCGCAGGCGACGACGCGCGGCGCCGGCTTCGATTTCGCGCTGCCGGGCAACGCGCCCGCACCGGCCGCGACCGCGCGCTGCGAGCAGGTGGCGCTCGACTGGCGCGAGGGCAAGGCGACGCAGCGCCAATGCCTTACGGCCGCGACCGCGCGCCAGAACGGCAGCCTGCGCAGCCATGTGCTCGGCCCCGTCGGCGAGGGCGCGCACTGGACGCTGCGCGTGGATGTGCTCGGCGACGCGGTGCATGCGGTGAGCCTGCTCGACGGCAGTCGCGCCGCCTGGGCCTGTCGCGCCGAGGGCTGCGCCGGCATCACGCTGGGTGCGCATGACGGCAAGGGCCGGCGCGAGATCGTGCTGGTCGGCACGCAGCTGGCCGCGCTGCTGCCCGACGGCAAGCCGGCGCAGCCGCAGCGCGCCATCACGATCGACACGCGCTTTCGCACCGTGGCCGATAGCGCCATCCCCGGCCTCGCCTGCGCGCCCGACGACAGCCTGTCGGTCAACACCAGCCGGGGCGGACTGATCGACTTCTGCGCGCGCGGCGGCGCCGGTATCGAGCTGGGCGACCACGGCGAGCGCAGCTTCAGCTTCGCGAGCCTGGACGGCGGCACCCTCGTCGCCACGCTCGACGCGGGCGGCCGGCTCGCCGCCATCGACTACCGCAGCGGCGCGACGCATTACGGCTGCCGCGCCGGCCTGTGCGGCGGCGCCAGCCTCGCCGCGCCCGACGCCGGCCGGCCCGGCGCGCTGCGCTTTCTCGGCACCCAACTGGTCGAGCAGCGCGACGACGGCATGACCGGCACCACCACCGTCGCGCTCAACGGCGCGCTCAAGCTTCCGGAGTTCGAATGAAGGCAAGCACGGTTTTCGGCCGGGGCCGACGCGCGCCAGCCGCCCAAGCTTCGCCGCGCGGCGCGGCGGCGCGCTTGCTGTCGGGCCTGCTCGGCTGCGTGCTCGTGCTGCTGGCCGGCTGCGGCGGCTCGGGCGGCGACGCGCCCGCGCAGACGAGCACGCCGCGCCCGGCGCTCGCGGGCACGGCCAGCGACGGCAGCGCCGCGCCGGTCGCCGATGTGAGCGTCAAGGGCGCGAGCGGCACGCCGCGCACCTCGCGCAACAGCTTCGGCGGCCATGCCTACACGGTCGATCTGTCGGGCCTCTCGGCGCCCTATGCGCTGCGCACCCAGCTCGACGACGGCCAGCCCGTGGTCTCGGTCGCCTTCGCGGCCGGGCGCGCCAACCTCACGCCCTTCACCCATCTGATCGTCGCGCGGCTCGCCGCCACCGATCCGTCGGACTGGTACAGCGCCCTCGGCGGCACCGGCGGCCCCGACCTCGCCACCCTGAGCGCCACCGACGCCGCGAGCGCCAGCGCCTGGCTGCGCCGCGAACTCGCGCGCAAGTGGAGCCTGACCCTGCCCGCCGCCGATCCGCTCACCGCCCCCTTCGAGGCGCGCGCCGGTGATGCGATGCAGGACGCCATCCTCGCCTTCGACAGCGCCCTCGCCGCGCGCGGCAGGACGCTCGCGGGCCTCACGGCCGATGTCGTGCTCGAAGCCCGCCGCTGCCGCGCCGAGCGCATCAGCCTTACCGCCGCCGACGGCGCCGACGATTTCTGCATCGCCAGCAAGACCACCGCGCGCGACCCCGCCAACGCCACGCTGCAACGCCTGAGCTTCACCAACGGCAACGGCGACAGCCTGGTGCTGCGCCTGCGCGGCGACGCCGTGGCCGACCTCGCCTACACGCCCGCCGGCGGCACGGCGCTGCGCTGCACCGGCGCCAACTGCGCCGGCATCACCGTGGGCGCGCCGGCCGGCGACCTGAGCCGCCGCATCGGCTTTGCCGGCACCGTGCTGCGCGGCGCCGACGGCGCCCGCCTCACGCTCGACGGCAGCCTCGCCGCCGCCGCGCCGGGCATCGACCTGCCCGCCCTGCCCTGCGACGACAACCGCTGGTACCTGATCGCCGCCGACAACAGCGTGACCGCCGACTGCACCGACTCCGCCAACCCGCAGACGCGCGGCCGCAAGCGCCAGCTCTACACCTTCCTCAACAGCGCGGCGGCCGACTTCACCTGGATCGAGATCGGCGTGAACGACGACGCCAGCGTCGCCTCGGTGCTGGTGTACGGCGTCGATCCGGCCACCTTCCAGTACGTGGCGCGCTGGCGCTGTCTTGCAAGCGATTGCAACGGCGTGAGCGTGAGCGCGCCCGACGCCGGCGGCAACCGCGCGATCGCGCTCGACGACACCCGGCTCGCGCGCGTGCTCGCCGACGGCGGCCTCGACGGCGCCAGCAGCGTGAGGTTGCGCGCGAGCTTCACCGTGGCCGACGCCTTCACCGACTGGACGCCCGCCACCTGCCCGACCGGCGCCGACCGCATCACCGCGCGCTACAGCGACGAGACCGACGCCGCCGCCTTCTGCCCGATCGACGATCTCGACGGCATGCCGCTCAAGGGCGGCTATCTCGATGCCGACGGCAATCCGGGCTATTTCGCAACCGGCTATGTGAGCGATCCGATGCTCGGCAACTTCAGCGTCGAGTCGGTGACGGTCGAGACCGGCGCGGGCGGCGCGATCCGGCGCGTGAGCTTCACGCGGCGCGACGGCGAGAGCTTTGCCTGCGACGGCGATTGCACGGGCGTGAGCGTGAGCGCGCCCGACGGCGCGGGCCGGCAGCGCGTGAGCTTCACGGCCGCGCGGCTCGGCGAGCACGCCTCGCTCGGGCTCGCGGGCGACCGCAGCCTGCTGCTCGACGGCGGCTTCGAGGTAGCGGCGCCGGGCGCGGGCAAGCGCGCGAGCGCGGCGCGGCTGCCCGCGACCGGCGCGGCGAAGCGGACGGCGGCGCGCTGAACGGCGGCTGTGCCCCGCCAGCGCGCCGGGCGCCGGGCACGTGACGTGACCGACCGGGCGCGGCCTCGCCCCGCCGCCCGGGCTACAGCTCCACCGCCAGCTTCGCCACCGCGCTGCGCGACGGTGCCGGGTAGTAGTTCAACCCGCCGCTGCCGTTCTGGTCGCCCGATGTGATGAGGCCGACATAGCGGCGGTCGAACAGGTTGCCGACCGTGACCGAAGCCGTGAGGCGCCGGCCGTCCACGCGCCAGGCTTTGGCCAACTGCAGGTCGGCGGTCCAGTAGCCGCCGACCGGCTCGGCGTGGGTCGAGTCGCCGTAGCGCATGCCGGCCGCCTGCACGAGCGGCGCGACCGACCAGCCCTCGCGCGCCCAGCGTCCGCCCAGGCTCGCGAGCCAGCGCGGCGTGTCCGGAAACTGCCTGCCCTTCACCGGCAGCACGCCGCCGGTGGCGGTCGTCAGGTCCTGGTCGAACACCGCGCGGTTGAACGAGGCCGACGCAAAGCCCGAGAACTCGCCGCCCGCCAGCGCCCAGGCCGCCGCGAGCTGCACGCCGTCGGCATGGCCTTCGCCCACGTTCTGGCTGTAGGCGAGGTTGACGCGCGGATCGCGGAAGGCCACCGCCTTGTGGCTGAAGTTGGTGCGATAGACCGTCGGCTCGACACTCCAGGCGCCGGCCTGCCAGCGCAGGCCGAGGTCGAAGGCGTTGGCGGTCTCGGGCCGGCTCGCGTCCCACAGGCTTTGCGCGCTCACACCGGCGGCGGCGAAGGCGGCGGCGTTGTTCTGATAGACCTGCCAGGCGTCGAAGGACGGCGCGCCGACCAGCTTGCCGGCGCTCGCGCGCAGCTGCGTCGCGCGGTCGAGGTCGAGCGCGAGCGCGACGAAGGGCAGCGATTGCGAATGGCTGCGACCGCGCACGCTGCGCGCCGCGACCGGGCTGCCGGCGGCGGCGATGGCGCTGGCCGTGTCGCCATCGCCGAGGCCGGTGGTGGCGTAGGCGTCCATGCCCGGAAGGCGCTCGCGCCACTGGCGCAGGCCGAGCGTGAGGTCGGCCGGGCCGAAGCGGCGTTCGGCCATCGCGTACACCGCGTCGAAGCGGTGGTTGGCGGTGGGCTTGTTGAGCAGCGACCAGCTTGCAAACGAGAGCGAGCCGTCGGCGTTCGGGCGGTACATCTTCCAGGCGGTGGGCGGGCCGGGCGGCTCGAGCGAGGCGAGCCAGGCGCCGGCCTTGAGCGTCGTGCCCGCGAGGCGCGTCGTGTAGTCGAGCGCGCCGCCGGCGCTGCGGTGGTCCATCAGCCATTCGCGCACCATGCCGTTGGCCTGGCCGTCGAAGGACGACCCCTTTTCATGAAAGCCGTAAGCCCTGGCCGAGAGCAGCGAGTCGGCGCCGAGCTTCCAGTCGGCCTCGGCGATGAACAGGCTGGAGTCGTAGTTCTGGCGGTTGAAGCCGTACCAGTACTGGCGCGCGGCGCCGGGCAGCGCGTCGAAGTCGAAGCCGCGACTGGCCGACAGGTTCTGCGTCTGCGCCCACGACAGCGCGCGGTACTGGTTCTGCGACAGCGAGCCGGCCAGCACGGTGAAGCGCAGGTCCACCGGCCCGAGCCGCTGGCCGAGCGCGAATTGCAGGTTGGTACGGTCGCCGGGCGCGCCGCCCTCGCCGCGCCACTTGTCGGCCGTGACGTTCGAGCCCGACGCGAACAGCCGCGTACCGGTGGACAGCTCGCCGCTGTCGAGCCGCGCCGCGACGCGGCGGAACTCGTGACTGCCCGCCGCCACCGACGCACGCAGGCCGGCGTCGGCCGTGGGCCAGAGCAGCTGGCTGTCGAGCGCGCCTGTGGTCGTGAAGATGGCGCCGCGATCGGGCGCGACCGGCCCCTGTGCGAGCGACACGCCGGCGAGGTTCTCGGCATCGAACAGCCAGAGATAGCCGGGGCCGGGATTGATCGCGCTGATGACCAGGCCATCGACGCTGCCGTTGCCGCCGTGGCTCGCGTTCAGGCCGCGCACGCGCAGGCCCTTGTTGCCGCCGGTGATGTTGGCCGCGCCCCAGGGGTCGATCTCGCCCGCGAGCACCGACGGCAGCGTCGAGACCATGCGATAGGGGTTGGCGCCGCCCGGCGGCCCGAAGGCGTCGACGGCCGCCGGCGTCACGACATAGACGGTGCCGGCCGAATCGGCCTCGGCCGATTGCAGCGGCCTGGCGCCGCCCTCGACCACGACGGGCGGCAGCCCGACGGTCTGGGCGCCGGCGGCGAATGCGATGGCCCCGAGGCCGATCGCGGCGACGCGGCCGGCGAGCCGGCGCGGGGCAAAAGGGAAGGCGAGCTTGTTGTGTGTTGTCGTCATGGGTCTTGGGGAGGGTTGGCACGGCCCGTGCGGCGGACCGGCTTCGTCATATGGCTGCGGATACTTCGTATTGCAGCCAACGTGCCATCCGACACAACCACCCTGCCTTTCGCCATGGACAAGACCCGTTTCGATCCCTCCCGTCGCCGCTGGCTCGCGCGCGGCGCCGCCGGCCTCGGGCTGGCGCTCGGCGCCAATGCGCGCGCCGCCGCCGACAGCGCCACCGCGCTGCCGGCCGGCGCCGGTCCGGCGCTCGCGCCGACGGCGGCCGGCCTGCCCGGCCCTGCCCCGGTCAGCGCCTCCCCGGTCGGTCCGGCCCCGGCCGCCTTGCCCGTGGCCGTCGTCGGCGGCCTCGTGATGGCTGATCTCTGGCCGCCGCTGGCCGACGCCGCGAGCGCCGCGACCGGCATCGCCACGCGGCTCGTCGCCAGCGCGCCCAAGGAAGGCGTGATGCCCGCCTTCGTCTCGGGCGCGGCGACGCTGCTGCTCATGCACGGCGGCGACGAGGCCTTCGGCCTGGCGACGCGCGGCTTCGCGCTGCCGCCGCGCGTCTGGGCGCAGAACGAGCATGTGCTGGTCGGCCCGGCGGCCGACCCGGCCGGCATCGCCGGCGCGCGCGATGGTGCCGAGGCGATCGCGCGCATCCGTGCCGCCGATGCGCCGATGCTGCTGTTCCGCGATCCAGGCGGCTTCGGCATCGTCCAGGCGCTGTGGCGCGCGGCGGGTCTGCGGCCCGGTCCGCGCCAGCAGCTCTACGACGACAGCGAGCAGCCCCAGCAGGTGCTGCGCTCGGCCGCGCGCCAGGGCGCCTATGTGCTGGTGGGACGGCTGCCGGTGCTGTTCGGCCGCATGCCCGACGCGGGGCTGAAGATCCTGCTCCAGGGCGATCCGGCGATGCGGCGCAGCTATGTGGCGATCGAGCCGGGGCCGGCGCATCCGGCCGATGCCGGGGCGCGCGCGGCGGCGAAGGCGGTCGCGGACTGGCTGGTATCGGCGGCCGGGCAGGCGCGCATCGCGGCATTGCCGGCGCGCGACGGGCTGCCGCTGCTCTACCCGCTGCCGGTGTCGTCGACCTGAGGCGGGCCGGCCGGTGCCGGGGCGATCCGGCAAGCGCATGGCCGGCAGGCGCCGGCACGCGCCGGCGGGCAAAAAAAGAGGCCCGTGCCGCTGCCAACGACACGGGCCGCCACGATCACGCGGCCACCATGAGGCCACGCACCGGCAATGGACGGCGGCATCGGCTGCCAAAGGCACGACGGACACTGGGGGATGCCACGAGGGCGGTATCCGTCGCTCCCCACCCCATGGACCAAGCCCGGACCACGTGGCAGCCAGGGCCGCAGCCCAGGAGCGCTTACCGTCAGCGACCGCGAGTTTCGCGATTACCTTCGATATACAGCGGTTAGCAGGAAGCGGGCCACGCGGCGGCTGCGCGGCACCGGCAAGCCATCGCTCGATATACGTGAGGAAATAGCGCTTTTCTGTCGCCGAGCCGGCCCGGCGTCGTGCGCACCGCACAAGAGCGGACTGTCACGATCCCGACAGTTTGTCGGCTTCGTAATGTTTGCGACGACATAACGAAGCAAGCTGCGCCGGCGGGCGGTGCCAAGGGCGTTGCGCGCTTTGGCGCATCGCGCGGGCTCGGCTATCGTTCGGCGGAACCTTCCGTTCCGGAGGGTCTTTCTTCCAGAACACGCCATGCCTTCACGCCGTCCCTTGCGCCACAAGCCGTCCGCCCGGCTTGCCGTCGATACCGAATTCGGCGCCTTCCTCGGCGACACCCGCATCAAGCTGCTCGAAGCCATCGACCGCTACGGCTCGATCACCCAGGCGGCGCGCGCGGTGCCGCTGTCGTACAAGGCGGCCTGGGATGCGGTGGACGCGATGAACAACCTCGCCGAGCAGCCGCTGGTCGAGCGCTCGGTCGGCGGACGCCACGGCGGCGGCACCAACCTGACCGACTACGGCCGCCGCCTCGTCAACGTCTATCGCGCGATGGAGGGCGAGTACCAGACGGCACTCGACCACCTGTGGCAGCGCATCGCCGACGCCGACAGCGGCGAGGTGGCCGACTTCCAGATGATGCTCAGGCGCATGTCGCTGCGCACCAGCGCGCGCAACCAGTTCGCCGGCACGGTGAGCGGCCTGCGCGAGGGCGAGGTGAGCTTCGAGGTAAGGCTGCGGCTCGATGCCGACAACGAGCTGGCGGCCGTCATCACGCGCGAGGCGGCCGAGACGCTGGGCCTCGCGATCGGCGTCGAGATGCTGGCGCTGGTCAACGCCAACAACGTGCTCATTTCCACCGACGAGAACCTGCGCATGACGGCGCGCAACCAGCTCTGGGGCGAGGTGGCCAACATCCACAAGGGCCAGGTCGATTGCGAGGTGACGCTGGCCCTGCCCGGCGGCCGCAGCGTGACCGCCGTGCTGACCGAGGAAAGCCTCGGCGCGCTCGGCCTCGAACTCGGCAGCCGCGCCTGCGCGGTGTTCAAGGCGCCGACGGTGATGCTGATCCGCCTGGGCTGAGCCGCCCGCTCAGAGCGAGCGCAGGAAGGCGAGCAGCTCGGCGCGCTCGGCTGGCCGCAGCCGTTCATAGCGCAAACGCGCGGCGCGGGCCTCGCCGTCGTGCCAGAGCACGGCTTCCTCCGGCGAGCGCGCGCGGCCGTCATGCAGATAGCGCGCGGGCGCGTCGATCGCGTCGGCCAGGCCGATGCCCCAGAGGGGCGCGGTGCGCCAGTCGCGGCCGCTGGCGCCAAAGTCGGGGCGATGGTCGGCCAATCCTTCGCCCATGTCGTGCAGCAGCAGGTCGGTGAAGGCGCGCGCGACCTCGGGCACGGCGAAGGACGCGCCGCCCGGCGCCAGACCGGTGCTTCCCGTTGCCATGCCCGCCGCCACGCCGTCACCCGTCGCCATCGGCGCCACGCCCAGCCTGAGCATGAAAGCCCGTGCATCCACCGGCAGCACCGCGCGATGGCAGACGGCGCAGCCCGCCGCGACGAAGCGCAGCTCGCCCCGCCGCACCTCGGGCGCGTCGGCATCGCGGCGCGCGGGCGCGGCGAGCAGCAGGTGGTAGCGCAGCATGTCGTCGAGATCGGCGGCCGGCAGCTCGGGATGGCCGGCGATGGGCGCGGCGCGGCAGGCGGACTGGGCAGGCGCGCAGTTCCGCGCCGGAAACAGCGGCGAGCTGACGCCCAGATCACCGCTCGCCGCCGCCGCGATCTGCTGGCGCAGATCGGGCGCGTTCGCCTTCCAGCCGAAGCGTCCGGCCACCATGCGCCCCCGCTCGACCGACCACACGCGGTTGAGCCGGCCGCGCACGCCATCCTCGCGCGGCTGGCTTGCAAGCCTTTGCAGCTCGACCTCGGGCACGGCGTCGAGCAGGCCGAGGCCGAACACCGGCGCGCCGATGCGCGGCGACATGAGCACCGGCCCGAACGGCCCGTAGCCCGGCTCGGTCAGCCGGACGCGCGGGCGGCGCAGCTCCGCCGTCGTGCCGTCGGCGAGGCGGTGGCGCACCGGTTGCCAGTCGATGCTCGCGCGGCCCTCGCCCGGCACGCCGGGCACGCCTTCCTCGTTGAGCTGGTCGCCGTACACCGGATGCGGACGCGGCGCGCCATGCTCGCCCGCGCCCGGCAGCGACAGCCGCACGAGCATCGCGCGCAGGCGCTGGTCGGCGCGCTCGGGCGGCCGACCCCGGCCCGCGCCCGCATGGCAGGCGACGCAGGAGATGCGGTTGTAGAGCGGGCCGAGGCCGCTCGCGCGGTCGTCCGACGGCGCGATGACCCAGTTCTGCCGGAACAGCGCGCGGCCGCGCAGGAAGCTCGCGCGCAAATCCTCGTCGATGCCGGCCGGCGCGCGCGACAGGCGCTCGACGGCGGCCAGCTCGGCGGGCGTGGGCGGCGGCATCGCGCCCACGCCCGCCGAGCCCGCCGAGCCCGCCGAGCCCGCCGAAACGCCGCGCGGCGCCGCCGACGGGCCGCTGGCCGCGCCATCGGCCGCGAACGCGGCGCCCGACGCGAACCCCGCCACGGCGCCGACCAGCAGCGCCGCGACCGCCAGTGCGCCCGCCGCCTTCCCGCGCACCGGCCCGGCCTGCCCTGCACCGCCCGCGCTACCCGCGCTACCCGCGTGCTCCGCCCTGCCCGCGCGCGCCGCGCCACGCCCGCGTTCCGCCCCACCCGCGCGCTCAACCACCGGCAGCCTCCACCAGCGCCGCCGCCCTCGCGCGCGCGGCCCGGGTCGCGTCGCGCCAGCCGTCGATGACCGCCCGCGGCCCGTGCGCATCGCCGCCCTCGATCTGTTCGAAGGCGCGGCGCAGCGCGGCATCGTCGGCCACGCCGGCGGCGGCCGGTGGCGTCTCGAGCGCCGCACGCGCGGCGGCCACATCGCGGCCCGCCGCCTCGGCCGCATGCACGCGCCTCCACAGCGCGACCAGCTCGTCATGCCCCTCGACCAGCCAGTGCTGGAACAGCGCCGCGACCAGCCCCAGACGCGGCCGGCCGAGGTCGTTGTCGTAATCCATGCCGCCCGCCTCGGCCGCCGCGAAGGGGTTGAAGCTGCCGGCCGCCGCCGTGCGGTACACCTCGGGCCGCACCGGCAGCTTGCGGATCGCCGGCCGCGCGAGGATGGCCTGGCCCTCGGCCGACAGCACGAAGCGCGCGAAGGCCTCGGCCGCCGCCGGATCGGGCGCGCCGGCGGTGATCGCGATCGCGCCCGGGTTGATGCCGTTGTGCAGCGGATAGCCGAAGCCGATGCCGGCCCCGCGCGCCACCGCCGACGCGGCAAAGAAGTCGATCGTGAGCCCGAGCGCCGCCCGACCCTCGCCCACCTCGTCGGTGATGAAGGTCGCGCCGCGATCGACCAGCCGCGCATTGCCCGCGATCTCGCTCCACAGCGCCCAGCCGCGCTCCCAGCCCCAGGCCTGGAGCACGAGATCGACCATCACCGGCGCGAAGCCGACGCGCGCCGGGATCGGCAGCGCGATGCGGCCGGCGAGCGCCGGGTCGGCCAGCTCGGGCCAGTCGCGCGGCACCGCGACGCCGAGCCGGCGCAGCGCCGCGTCGTCATAGGCCCAGCCGTAGCCGGCGACCTCGGTGGCGCGGAAATAGCCGTCGGGATCGGCGATGCGCGTGCGGCCGATGCTCGCCGGCAGCGCCGCGTCGTCGATGCCGAGCTTGCGGAAGGCGCCGCGCTGCTTGAGCGCGGCATAGGTGCGCGGCGAGGCGCTCCAGTACACGTCGACGCCGTGCTGGCCCGGCTCGCTGAGCCAGGGCAGCGCGTCGTGCGGCATGCGCCAGATCCATTGCACATGCAGGCCCGGGTTGGCCTGCTCGAAACCGGCCTCGAAGGCGGCCAGCACCTCGTCGGGATAGGCGGTGAGAACCCGCACGGTGCGCGCGGGCGCGGCCGTGGCGCGCCGCGCACCGAACGCCGCGAGCGCGGCCGGCAGCAGGCCGAGCAGGCGCCGGCGCAGCGGGCCGCGCGCGGCGGCGGCCGCGACGGCATCGGAAGTCTGGAAGGTCATGGAGTCACTCGGGAGCGGGTTCTGATCGGGCTCGGCCAGCGTACGAGATATACAAATACATATTTCCACAGGTTGTTCGCACTGGCATTCCGACAGTCGATGCAGGAAGCCGGCCATGCGCTGGAACCCCGGAGAATCGTGCGTTTTGTATTGTTTGTTATACAGCGAGGTCCGGTCTCCTCCGGCACCACCACAAGGACAACACCATGGCCATCAGCGCCCGCAACGCCTTCGAAGGCAGCATCACCTCGGTCACGCCCGGGGCGGTCAATTCGGAACTCGTCATCACCACGCCGTCGGGCGTGGACATCGTCGCCACCGTCACCGTCGCGAGCGTCGAGGCGCTCGGGCTGGCGGTGGGCCGCAAGGCGGTGGCGATCGTCAAGGCGCCGTCGGTGATCGTGGTCGCGGGCAGGCCCGGCTACCGCTTCAGCGCGCGCAACCAGCTGCGCGGCAAGGTGGCGCGCATCTCGGCCGGCGCGGTCAATTCCGAGGTCGGCATCGACGTGGGCGGCGTGCTGGTGCAGGCGGTCATCACCAACCAGGCGGTGGTCGATCTGGGTCTCGGCATCGGCGCCGACGCGACGGCGATCTTCAAGGCCGGCAGCGTGATCGTGGGCGTGGCCGACTGAACGCGGCGGGCGCGCGGTGGCGCCCTGCCTCGCGCGCCGGGCCGGGCACCACCGTGCCGCGACCGTCAGGCGCGGGGCGGCGCGGGGCGCGATGCGAACATGCGGGCTGGCGCGGCCCTGTCGCCGCGCGTCGCACGGAATCCGCACATGACCATCAGCGCACGCAACGTCTTCGACGCCAGCATCACCGCCCTCGTCCCGGGCAAGGTCAACATCGAGCTCGAACTCACCACGGCCACCGGCCTGAAGCTCGTTTCCACCGTCACCGCCGACAGCGCGCGCGCGCTCGGGCTGGCGGTGGGCAAGGCGGTGGTGGCGATCGTCAAGGCGCCGTCGGTACTGGTGGCGACCGGCACGCCGGGCAAGGGCTTCAGCGCCCGCAACCAGCTTGCCGGCAGCGTCGCGCATGTGACGCCGGGGCCGGTCAACGCCGAGGTGGCGATCGACGTGGGCGGCGCGCTCGTGCACGCGGTCGTCACCAATGACGCGGTGAAGGAACTGGGCCTCGCCGCCGGCGTGCCGGCCATGGCCGTGTTCAAGGCCGGCAGCGTGATGGTGGGCGTGACGGGCTGAACGGCGCCGCGCCGGACCGCGCGCCTCGGCCGGAGCCGCGCCGAATGCCTCGGCCGGACCGGTACCCGTCTCACTGCGCCGCGAGCGGAAAGAACGCCGCGCGGCGCCGGTCGGGCGCCTCCACCGCCTCGACGCGGATGCCGTACAGCCGCTCGATCGCCTCGGGCGTGACCACCGCGCGCGGCGCGCCGTCGGCCACGATGCGCCCGCCCGCGAGCAGCGCGACGCGCGTCGCCGCGTGCAGCGCGTGCTCGGGCGTGTGCGTGCTCATCACGAAGCTGTGGCCCTCGGCGGCGAATTCGCGCACGAGATCGAGCATCCGCCACTGGTGGCCGTAGTCGAGCGCGGTGGCCGGCTCGTCCATGACGATGGCGCCGGCCTGCTGGGCGATGGCGCGCGCGATCAGCGCCAGCTGCCGCTCGCCGCCGCTGATCTCGGTGTAGCGGCGCGCCGCCAGATGGCCGATGCCGAGCCGCTCGATCGCCGCCGCGACGATGCGCCGGTCGTCCACGCCCGCCGCGCCGAAGCGCCCGCGCCAGGGCAGCCGGCCGAGCGCGACGATGTCGGCCACGGTGTACGGAAACGGCGGCACATGGCTTTGCGGCACATAGGCGAGGCGGCGCGCGATCTCGCCCTGGCTCCAGTCGTGGATGCGCCGCCCGAGCAGCAGCACCGAGCCGGTCTCGGCCCGGCGCGCGCCGAGCATCAGCCGCAGCAGCGTGCTCTTGCCGCTGCCGTTGGCGCCGAGCAGCGCCAGCACCTCGCCGCGCCTCAGCTCCAGGTCGATGCCGTCGAGCACGCGCCGCCCGCCGTAGCCGAAGCCCACGCCGCGCAGCGAGACCAGCGCGGGGCCGACCGGCCTGGCATCCGGCGCAAAGGCCTGCAGCCCGGCGCCGACCGGCGCCGCCGCGATCGCGTCGATGCCCGCGCGCGCCGCCATCACGACACCCAGGCCCGGCGCACGCGGCCGAGCACCATCAGAAAGATCGGCAGCCCGGCCAGCTCGGTCACGACGCCGATCGGCAGCTCGGCCGTGCCCACGCCGCGCGCGACCGCGTCGGCGCCGAGCAGGAAGATCGCGCCGATCAGCGCGCTCGCGGGCAGCAGCCGCGCGTTCACCGGCCCGACCAGCAGCCGCGCCACGTGCGGCACCAGCAGGCCGAGCCAGCCGATCATCCCGGCCATCGCGACGGTGAGCGCCGAGGCCACCGTGGCCGCGACGATCACCGCGCCGCGCACCGCGCGCACCGGCACGCCGAGCGAGGCCGCCTCGACCTCGCCCATCGCCAGCGCGTCGAGCTGGCGGCCGAGCAGCAGCAGCACCGCGATGGCGCCGACCATGCCCGGCGCGAGCCGCGCGATCGTGGTCATGTCGGCCTGGCCGAGCGTGCCCATGAGCCAGTACACGATCGCGGGCAGCTGGTTGAGCGGATCGGCCAGGTACTTGACCAGCGACAGCAGCGCCGAGAACAGCGCGCCCGCGAGGATGCCGCCGAGCACCAGCATCACGATGCTGTCGATGCCGAACAGCCGCGCGATGCCCGCGCCCACCGCCACCGCCGCGAAACCGCCCGCGATCGCCGTGAGCTGGGTGATGCGCCAGTCGTTGAACACCACGATGCCGAGCGCCGCGCCGAAGGCCGCGCCCGCGAGCACGCCAAGGATGTTGGGAGACACCAGAGGATTGGCGAACACCGCCTGATAGGCCGCGCCCGAGGTGGCGAGCGCCGCGCCCACCAGCACCGCCGCCAGCACGCGCGGCAGCCGGATGTCCCACACGAGGTTGCGCAGGAAGGCGAGCCGGTCGGCCGGCAGGTCGAGCAGGCCGAGGTCGGCCAGTACCAGCCGGAACACGTCGGATGCCGGCAGCGGATAGCGGCCATGGGCCAGCGCGAGCGCCATCGCCAGCAGCAGCGCGACGGCCAGCGGCGGCAGCAGGCCGAGCGCGCGCAGACCGGCCGGCCGCGCGGGCGCGGCGGCGGTTGGGGACGAGGGAGCGGGAAGAGCCGACATGACCGGCATGAAGCAAGTCACGCTCCACATCAGCGCAATGTCATTTTGTAGATAGCGATGTCGGATTTGTGCGGATTGCGACGCTTCCGGGCCGCCAATCTTCATCGCCGCCAGGCAGAACCCATCGTCGGCCCGCGACCGGCCATCGACAGCCACTGGAAATGTTGGTTCGCATATTGCGTGACCCGGCGCGCGGCCCGGCCGCGCCCCGCCAATCCACCGCCGCCCCGGGCGGCCACGCCAGTGCAATGACCACTCCCCTCCCCCTCCGCCTGATCGCCGGCCTGTGCGCGGCGCTGCTTTCCGGCGCGCTCGCCGCGCGCGAAGTCACCGACCAGCTCGGCCGCAAGGTCGAGGTGCCCGACCGCGTCGCCAGCGTCTACGGCTCGGCGCCGCCGCTCACTGTGCTGACCTATGCGCTCGAACCCGGCCTGCTCGCGGGCGTGAACTTCCCCTTCACCGAGGCCGACAAGCGCTGGCTGCCGGCACGCGTCGCCGGCCTGCCGGTGATGGGCGGCCTCGTCGGCATGGGCCGCACGCTCGACGTGGAAACGCTCATGAACGTCAGGCCCGACCTCGGTCTGGCCTGGAACACGAAGTTCAACGACCGCGCGAAGACCGAGGAGGTGTTCGCGCGGGCCGGCGTGCCGCTGCTGTTCATCACGCTCGACAGCCTGGCCGACTGGCCCGCCGCGCTCGAACTCGTGGGCCGCGCCACCGGCCGCGAGGCGCGCGGCAAGGCGCTGGCCGCCGAGGTGCGCGCCGGCCTCGACCGCGTGAGCAAGGCGCTCGCCGGCCTGCCGCCCTCGGCCCTGCCGCGCGTGTACTACGCCGAGAGCGCCGACGGCCTCGCCACCGAATGCGACCAGTCCTTCCATGTCGAGCCGATCGCGCTCGCGGGCGGCTACAACGTCCATCGCTGCGCGCCGTCCAGCCACATGGGCATGGAGCGCGTGAGCCTCGAACAGGTGCTGGCCTGGGACCCGGAATTCATCGTCACCCAGGAAGCGGCCTTCTACTCGGCGGTGAAGACCGATCCGCGCTGGGCCGGCATCCGCGCGGTGCGCGAGGGCAAGGTGTACTGGGTGCCGCATTCGCCGTTCAACTGGGGCGACCGGCCGCCGTCGGTGATGCGCGTGCTCGGCGTGCAATGGCTTGCAAGCCTGTTCCATCCGCAGCGCGTCAGGCTCGACATCCGGGCCGAGACGAAGCGCTTCTACAGAACGGTGCTCGGCATCGAGCTGAGCGACGCCGACGTAAGCGCGGTGCTCGAACCGCCGGGCGCGGCCGGCACGGACGGCCACATGCACGCGCACTGAGCGGCGCGACAGGCCATAAGCAGGCGGCGCGCCAACCGCCTCGACCGCCCGTGGCTCGCCGCACGTGGGACTGGTCCGACGGCGCGCGGCGAGCGCGCTGCCTACACTGGGCCGGTGCCCAACGACCTCGCCCTCCTGCCCAGCGCCGAATGGCCCTACGTCCAGATCCTCGTGCGACTGGCGCTGAGCCTTGCGCTCGGCCTGCTGATCGGACTGGAGCGCGAGCGGCGCGGCAAGGAGGCCGGGCTGCGCACCTTCGGCTTCGTGAGCCTGCTCGGCGCGCTCGGCGGGTCGCTCGGCCATGACTTCGCGCTGCTGGTGCTGGCGCTGGTCGGCCTGCTCGCGGTGCTGCTCAACGTGCAGACGCTGCGCGCCAACCAGGGCACCGAACTCACCACCTCGGCCGCGATGCTCGTGACCTGCCTGGCCGGCATCCTCTGCGGACTCGGGCACACGGTGTCGCCGGCGGCGGTCATGGTCATCGCGACGGCGCTGCTCGCGTGGAAGGAGCGACTCGCGGGCTTTTCCACCGGCCTCACCGAGGGCGAGCTGCGCTCGGCGCTGCTGCTCGCCATCCTCGCGCTCGTGATCTATCCGGCGCTGCCGACGGGCGCGGTCGGGCCCTGGGGGCTGATCGAGCCGAGGGCTGCGTGGATCGCGGTCATCCTCATCGCCACGATCGGCTCGGTGAACTACATCCTCTGGAAGCTCTACGGCTCGCGCGGCACCGAGCTGTCGGGCTTTCTCGGCGGGCTGGTCAACAGCAACTTCACGGTCATCGAGCTGTCGACGCGGCTGCGCGCGGGCAGCGAGGCGGGCCTGGAGACCGCCTATCGCGGCATCGTGCTGGCCACCGGCGCGATGCTGCTGCGCAACGCCGGCGTGCTGATGATCCTCGCGCCGATCGCGCTGGTCGGCTCGCTGCCGGCCTTCGCGCTCATGACGGCGGTCGCCGCCGCGCTGGTGCTGTGGAGCCTGCGCCGGCGCCAGCCGCAGGCGCGCGAGCCGGGGCCGCCGGCGCTCGAATTCGACCTGCCCTTCTCGCTGCCGGTGGCGCTGCGCTACGGCGCGATCTTCCTGCTGCTGCACATCGCGGGCGGGCTGACCGGGCGCCAGCTCGGCAATGCCGGCTTCTACGCGGTGAGCGTGGCGGGCGGCTTCATGTCGAGCGCGAGCGCGGTGGCCGCCGCCGCCACGCTCGCGGCCCAGGGCAGCCTGCCGCCGACGGTGGCCGGCAAGGGCGCGATCCTCGCGTCGTTCACGAGCATCGCGTTCAGCCTGTCCTTCGTGCTGCGCGCGCGCCAGCGGGCGCTGATGCGGCGGCTCGTGGTGGCCGCCGTGTGCATCGCGGTCGCGGGCCTCGCGGGCATGCTGGTGGCGGACAGCGCGGCGCCCGTGGTCGAGCACTGGCTGTCGCGCCTCGGCGGTACCCCGGTCAGCGAATGATGTCGTAGCTGTAGTCGGTGCGGCCCGCGACGATGGTGTTCGCGTCCAGTGTCTCGAAGAACTCGTCGAGCAGGGCAACCAGTACCCGCAATCCACCTTCATAGCCCCAGATCGGATAGCGGTGGTAGTGGTGGCGGTCGAAGATCGGGAAGGCCAGGCGGATCAGCGGCGTGCCGGTATCGCGTTCGAGGTACTTGCCGTAGGTGTTGCCGATCAGGAAGTCGACCGGCTCGGTGTACAGCAGCGAGCGCATGTGCCAGAGGTCGCACTTGGGGTAGGTCTTGCAGCCGGCGCCGTAAGGGCTGGCGTCGAACAGCTTCTGCATGTCGGCGGCCCAGTCGTTGTCGCCGTTGGTGGCGAGCACGTGCACGGGCTCGGCGCCGATCTCGAGCAGGAACTGCGACAGGCCGTACAGCAGGTCGGGATCGCCGTACATGGCGTAGCGCTTGCCGTGCAGATGCGCATGCGAATCGGCCATCGCGTCCACCAAGTTGCCGCGCTCGGCTTCGAGGCTCGCGGGCACGGGCTTGCCGGTGAGGCGAGCGATTTCCATGATGAAGGCATCGGTCGCGGCCACGCCGATCGGGCAGTGCAGCACCACGGCTTCCTGGCCCTTCTCGCGCACGTACTTGGCGGTCTTTTCGCAGCACCAGCCCTGCATGAAGATCGTCGCCCTGGCATTCAGCGCGCGCTCGATCTCGGCCTTGGTGGTGCCGCCGTGGTACATGCGGTACTCGCCGTCGGTGGGCGTGTTCCAGGCCAGCGACGGGTCGCAGATGATGGTGTAGTCGATGCCGAAGGCCTCGAAGATGCGGCGCACCACCGGCATGTTGCCGACCACGAAGCCGTCGAAGCCGCCGACGAAGTTGATGCTTCCGTTCGGCTCGCGCACCAGCGGCTCGCCCTGCTGGGCCTTGCCGTCCCAGAAGTACTGGAGCACGCCCTTGAGCGCGTTGTCGTAGCCGGTGATGTGGCTGCCGACGAAGGCCGGCGTGTGCGCGAAGGGCACGTCGAAGTCCTTGGGCACGCTGCCCTTGGTCTTGGCGTTCTTGATGAAGGCATCAAGGTCGTCGCCGATCACCTCGGCCATGCAGGTGGTCGACACCGAAATCATGTCCGGCTGATACAGGTTATAGGCGTTGGCGAGGCCGTCGATCATGTTGTTGAGGCCGCCGAACACCGCGGCGTCCTCCGTCATCGACGACGACACGCAGCTCGTCGGCTCCTTGAAGTGACGGCTGAAGTGCGAGCGGTAGTAGGCCACGCAGCCCTGCGAGCCATGCACGAAGGACAGCGTCTTGTGGAAGCCGTTGGCCACGTACACCGCGCCGAGCGGCTGGCAGGCCTTGGCCGGGTTCACGACCAACCCTTCGCGCGCGAAGTTCTTCTCGCGGTATTCGGGCGTCTTGGTCCATTGCACGATCTCGGCGATGGCTTCGTCGCTGTGGTTGAACTCGAACTGCTTCTTGTCGGCGAAGAGCTTCTGGTACTCGGGTTCGCGGAACAGCAGTTCGTGGTCGATGACCTTGGCGGCACTCTGGGGCACGGGGGACTCCGGTGAGGAAAGGGAAGTGAGGCGCTGTCTTGCGCGGCGGCCGGCATCCCCCCGAACCCCGGAGACCTCCGGCGCAATGTTTTTTAATGTATTTCGTCATGACGCCGATTCCGCTTGCGCTGGATCAAGCGGGCGCGGCACCTGCGTCGCCATTTCCAGGCGAACGATGAGCATTTCTCTTCGTACCGAGCTGCGAAAAGGCGACGGCCAGCACTCGCATCCGGCATGCTCATTGCCTTCGGACAGTTTTCGTAATGTTTACGACAATATTCCGAAAAATGGGCAACAGAAGCAGCAGATCCGGCAACGCGGGCCGTCCACCGCGTCTCCTGCGCAGGCTCGCTGCAAGCGCTTTCACGCTGCTGGTCGCGGCCTGCGGCGGCGGCGGTGGCGGCGCACCGGGCCAGCCGGCCGGCGCTGGCGCCGACACCGCCGGCGCCGATCTCGACACCGCGCTGCGCGCCGCGCTCGCGGCCAATGCCGTCGTGCTGCCCGCGCGACCCGAGGTGGCCGACGCCCGGTACAACCTCGGCGCCAACCTGTTCCAGAGCACGCTGCTGTCGGGCAACCGCAAGGTCTCGTGCGCGAGCTGCCATCCGATCGGCAACGCGGGCGTCGACAACCTCGTGCTGTCGATCGGCATCAACGGCAGCGGCAGTCCGCCGACGCGTACCGGCTCGCCGGTCATCCATCGCAACGCGCCCGGTCTCGTCAACCTCGGACTCGGCATCGCCACGCGGCTCTTTCACGACGGCCGCGTCGCCCTCGTCGATGGCCGCTACGTCACGCCAGCCGGCAGCCAGCTGCCCGACGGCCTTGCCAGCGTGGTCGCGGCCCAGGCGCTGTTTCCGCTGCTGTCGCGTGACGAGATGCTCGGCTGGCCCGCCGCCGACGACGACAACGAGCTGGCCGACCTCGTCGCGGCCGACACCGCGCCCGAGTCCGACCCGAAGCCGGTGTGGGCCGGCATCGTCGCGCGACTCGTGGCCGATGCCGGCTTCGCGAGCCAGTTGCGCGTCGCCTATCCCGACCTGCCGCCCGGCGCCATCGGCATCGAGCACATCGCAAACGCGCTGGCCGCCTTCGAGCAGCGGCGCTGGTATTCGCTGGGCGGTAACCGCTACCTGCCCGGCTATCTCGCCGGCAGCGCCGAGCTGCCCGACGACGCCAAGCGCGGCGGCATCCTGTTCCACGGCCGTGCCGGCTGCGCGCGCTGCCACTCGGGGCCGCTGTTCACCGACCAGAAGTTCCACAACCTCGCGGTGCCGCAGATCGGCCCGGGCTTCGGCGCCGGCGCACGCGCCACGCCGGCCCATGACGCCGGCCGCGAAGGCGTCACGGGCGACGCCGCCGACCGCTACGCCTTCCTCACGCCCTCGCTCTGGGAGGTGCGCCACACCTTCCCCTATCTGCACAACGGCGTGTACGCCACGCTCGACGAAGTCATCCGCCACCACCTCGCGCCGGCCGAACGCGCCCTCGCCTTCCGCTGCACCGGCGAGCTGCGCAGCGGGGGCAACGTCGTCGCCTGCCGCGACAGCACGACCGCCGCCGCGCTCTACGCCGACATGGTCGCCCGCCTCGACCCGCTGCTCGCCGCCCCGCCGTCGCTGAGCGACGCCGACATCGCCGATCTCATCGCCTTCCTCAACCAGCTCACCGACGGCAACAACGTCTCGGTGCGCTGACCCACGCCAACTACAGGAGAACTTCATGTCAACCCGCAAGACGGGGCGCCTGCGCGCGCTCCTCGCGGGCGCGTTCGCGCTCGCCCTCGCCGCGTGCGGCAGCGGCAGCGACGGGCCGGCCAGCGCGCCGGTCACGCCCTCGGCCTCGTTCATGGTTAAGGCCGGCGGCACGGTCGCGCTGATGCCCGCCGACGCCACCACCGCCGTCGACCCGACCGACGCGGCCAGCAGCCCGAGCGGCTCGACGCCCTACTTCGTCCCGTCGGGCGCGATCGGCGTGACCGCGCTCAAGACGCTCATGAACGACGCCACCACCTTCCCGGCGGCCGAGCAGCCGCTGACCGTCACGGTCGGCACCGACAGCTACAAGGGCTACCGCCTCGCCGACGTGGTCGTGCGCGCCACGAAGTTCCGCCCGGCCGACTACAACACCGGCGCCTTCGGCGCGACCACCGCGATCGTCGCGGTCGGCATCGACGGGCGCATGTCGGTGTTCTCGTTCACCGAGCTGATCCGCACCGCCAACGGCGAGAAGACCATCGTCGCCTACGAGAAGAACGGCGCCGCCCTGCCCGACGCCGAAGGCGCGATGGAACTGATCGCCGGCGCCGACACCGATCCCGCGCTGCGTCGCACGCCGCGCCTGGCCGAGCTGCATGTGCGCAATGACTACGTGGCCACGAGCGGCACGCTCGCCTCGGCCGCGACGGCCGCCGCCGTGGCGCCGGGCGATGTCGCGTTCACGATCTCGGGCGCGGTCAACAGCAGCATCACCGTGACGGCGGCGACGCTGTCGGCCACGTCGTCGCAGGGGCTGTACGCGGTGGACCGCATCGGCAGCCGCGCTGCAAGCGCTTTCACCACCTACCACTTCCAGGAATACGGCCCGCGCCACATGAACTACTGGTACGGCCAGGGCGTGCGCCTGACCGACGTGCTCGACACCGCCGGCCTGCAATTCCCGGCCGAGAAGAACCGCTGCTTCGTCGTGATCACGAGCCTCAACAACCAGCCGGCGCTGTTCTCCTGCGGCGAGCTGTACAACAGCGCGGTGGGCATCGGCGACGGCCTCGCGGGCGCCGGCAACCGCAGCCGCTCGAAGGGCGTGCTGCTCGTGACCGACGACTTCCGCATGGGCACGGGCAACAACATGATGATGACCTGCTGGAACGACTACTCCACCTGCACCAAGACCGACGCCGGCAATCCCGAGGCCTACACCTCGGCCATGGACGCCAACGGCGACCACGTGAACTACCAGTCGATCGCCCTCGTCTCGACCGAGGACAAGCTGCCCTTCATCCCCTTCGGCCGCTGGTATCCGATGCCGGCCAACTGCGCCAGCTTCGTCTGGAAGTGCAACGCCTGGATCGACGTGGGCGAGCGGCTGCAGCAGGGCATCCGCGGCATGACCGTGTACTACGCGGGCGCCAGCGGCGGCATGCACTGACCGCCGGCACCGGCGGCCGGCGCTGGCGGCGCCCCCGCCAGCGGCCGCGTCCGGCACCCATGCCGGCGCGCCGGTCATGCGGCGCGCCGGGCGCGGACGACACCCGCGCCCGGCGCCGTCTGCTCAGAACTTCACCCGCCCCTGCACGAAGCCCGTGCGGCCCAGCTCCGGAAAGCCCTCGGCGTAGGCGTAGTAGCGGTCGAACAGGTTGCGCACGCCGGCCTCGATCAGCACGCCGGGCGCGACGGTCCAGCCGGCCTTGAGGTTGGCGATGGCAAAGCCGTTGGCCACCTGGGCGCCGGTGCTGTCGCTGTAGGCATAGCCCTGGGCATCGACCGAGGCGGTGAGGTCGAGCAAGGGCGTCGCATGCAGCCGCGCGAAGCCGTAGAAGCGATGGCGCGGCACGTCGGTGAGCCTGACCGTGGGCGTGCTGCGGTTCTTGCGCGCGATGCCGGTGTAGTTGCCGCCGACATCCAGCAGCTCGCCGCGCCGGTCGGCCGACAGCTCGATGCCATCGACGCGCACGCGGCCGACGTTCTGCGCCTGCTGGCAGTTGCCGGCCGGCGTGTAGTTGGGGCAGAGCGCGCTCGGGAACACGACGTTCTGGATCAGGTTGCTGATGTCGCTGTGGAAGACGGCGACGGCGAGGTCGGTGTCGGCGGCGCGGCCGTCCCAGCCGATCTCGTAATGGTTGGCGCGCTCGGGTTCGAGTCCGGCGTTGGGAATGGCGCGGCCGAGGCGGTAGCTGTAGCGGTCCTTGATGGTCGGGAAGCGGCTCTTGCGCGCGACGGTGGCATGCAGCCGGCCATCGTCGCCGAGCCGGTAGAAGACGCCGACCTGGCCGTTGAGCGCCGAGTCGTCCACGCGCGGGAAGTCGCTTACCACCTTGGTGGTCGAGTTGTAGTCCTCGGCCTGGACGGCGCGGCGCGCGTCGCGGCCGAGGCCGGCCACGAGCGTGAGCCGGGGCGTGACCGCGTGGCTGTCCTCGATGCTGAGGCTGGTGGTGCGGTCCTTGAACCAGCGCCAGGGCTCGCCGGCGTTGTGCTCGCGGTGGACGTCGATCTTGAGCTGGGCGGCGACGCTCAGCCGGTTGCCGGGCGCGACGGCGATGTCGTCCTGCAGCGCGAGGCCGTTGCTGTAGTCGTCGTACCAGCTCTGGAAGGACGAGGGCCGGTTCTGCGTGGTGTAGGTCGCGTCGTCGTAGGCGAACAGCGAGTTGCGGAACCTGTCGTTGAAGGCGCGGACCTTGACCGTGTGGATGCCGAGCGCGGTGCTGGTGCTGAGGTACACGCTGTCCTTGTTCCAGTACGGCCAGCGCCAGTAGGCGGGGCTCGCGACGCGGCCGGCATAGGGCGGATCGCCCTTGCTGCCGTTCTGCTGGATGAAGCTGAGCGCGTATTCGTCGCCGGCCCTGGGCGTGAGGCCGAGCTTGACGCTGGTGCGCGTGTCGGCGGCCTGGCTGTTGTCGCGCCAGCCGCCGTCGTCGCCCTTGGGCGGCCGGTAGCCGGTGGGCAGCGGCGTGCGGTCCTGGTCGAGCGTCGCGGCGCCGAGTTGCAGGTACCACAGGCCCTGATTGGTGCCGACGTTGGCGAAGGCGCGGCTGCGGAAGGGTTCGCCCCGGCCCACGAAGTCGATGCCGCCGCCCGCGTCGCCCTCGAACTCGCGCACCGGGCGCCGGCTCACGAGGTTGATCGCGCCGCCGAGGGTGTTGGAGCCGTAGGCCATCGCGCTGAAGCCCTTGCTGATGTCGATGCGCGCGAGGTCGAAGGTGGTGAAGCGGCCGAGGTCCACGTTGCCGTCATAGGGCACGTACACCGGGATGCCGTCGATGAAGAGCTGCACCTGGCGCGTGTCGAAGCCGCGCACGTACACGACCTGCTCGTTGCGCTGGCCGTGCTTGCCGATGTTGATGCCGGGCGTGAGCGTGAGCGCGTCGCCGACGGTGAAGCGGTCGGCGGCCTGGATCGTGGCGGCGTCGATCACGTCGGCGGTGCCGATCGGCGGGCCGCCGACGGGCGCGGCGACCTCGACCTTGCCGAGACTGAAGGCGGATGTGGCGTCATCGGCGATGGCGGCGGTGGCGAAACCGCCGCCGATCGCGGCGATGAGCAGGGCGAGGCGCTGGCGGCGCGAGGGGATTTGCATGCGCATGTCCGCAAACTTTCGTTATGTTTGAAGATGAACAACGAAAGCCGGACAGCAAGAGCTGCGCCAAGTGGCAGCCTCGAACCCGCTGTCAATCACAGGCGATTTCACCCGTGGCAGCGGGCACGATTGGCCAAGACGGCGGCGCCCTCACCCGCCCTTTGTACGAAATGTAATTTTCACTACAGCGCAATTTTTCAAGGGAGCAGGCGAAGCGTCATGCAAGCGATTGCAGACGACTCAGAGCGCGCCGGCCGACGGCCCGAGCCGCACCGCCACGTCGGCCGGCGGAGCGCTGTAGGGCGCCGAGGTGACGAGGAAGTCGGCGCCGGCGGCCACATAGGCGGCGGCGTTGTCGGCCTTGACGCCGCCCGCCGCAGCGATGCTCGCGGGCAGGCCGTCGGCGTCGATGAGCCGGCGCGTCTCGGCCACGGCGGCGGGCGTGAACTTCTCGAGTTGCAGCACGTCGGCGCCGGCCCGGGCCCAGAGCAGCGCCTCGGCCGGGTCGGCCACCTCGACCACGAGCTTCTTTTCCGGCTCCTGGGCGCGCAGGCGGGCGATGGTCTCGGCCGGCGCCTCGGCGAGGAAGGCACGGTGCTCGGCGAACACGAGGATGCTTTCGGACAGCCCGAGCCGATGCAGCCGCGCGCCGGCGCAACGCACCGCCTTGACCGACATCGCCTTGGCGCCGGGCGCGGTCTTGCGCGTGCAGGCCACGGGCAGACGCCGGCCTTCGTGCACCGCGGCCGCGACGATGGCCGCCGCCGAGGTGGCGATGCCGCTGGCCCATTCGACGAGGATCTGCGACGCCTTCCAGGCACGGTGCAGCTGGGCCGCCGTGCCGTGGGCGACGAGGATGGGATCGCCGGCCGCGAGCGCGCTGCCGCTCGGCGCAAGCAGCTCGGCGCGCGCGCCGGCCAGCTCGAACATGCGCGCGGCCTCTTCCGTGCCGCAGACGGTCATGGCGCGGCGCGCGTTGAAATGCGCATGCGCCGCGCCCGCGCCGATGCCCAGGCTGAGCGTGGTGAGGTCGCCGGCGGGCACGTCGTCGGCGAGCAGTTGCCAGAGCGCGGAATCGGAAAGCGCGCGTTCCTGCATGGGAGGTCTCCGTGGGGTTGGGCAGGCGCGCGGTGGCGCCGGTGGCGCGCATTGTCCGCGCACGGGCGGAGCCGGCGGATCGGGCCTCGCCGCGCCGCGCGGCGCGGGCGCGTTCAAGGCCGGCCGCGCGGCCTCAGCCCAGCACCGCCACGCCCTTGACCTGGGCATGCACCGCCAGCCCCGGGCGCAGGCCAAGCTGCTCGGCCGAGCGCCGCGTGACGCGCGACAGCAGCCGCACTCCGCCGGCGTCGAGCTGGATCAGGCTGCGGCCGCGCTCGTCGTCGCTGCGCGCGACGATGAGCGCCGGCAGCACGTTCTGGATGCTCGAGCGCGACGGCGGATCGAGCGCGATGCTCACGTCGCGCGCGGCGATCTGCACCCGCACCGCAGCGCCCGGCTCGCGCTCGACGCGGCTGACCCAGATCGCGCCACCGCCGAAGTCGAGCCGCGACAGCCCGTAGCCGTCGTCGCGCAGGCCGAGCCGCGTCGCGACGACCACGCCGCCCTCCTCGCTGCGGGCGAGCGCGAGATCGGCGCGCGCCGTCACCTCGCCGATCGGGCCGCTCGCGAGCACCTTGCCGCGTTCGAGCAGCACGAGATGGTCGGCGAGCCGGGCGACCTCGCTCATCGCGTGGCTGACGAAGATCATCGGCAGCGCGAGTTCGTCGCGCAGCTTCACGAGCCAGGGCAGCAGCTCGGCCTTGCGTGCTTCGTCCAGGGCCGACAGCGGTTCGTCGAGCAGCAGCACGCGCGGGCTGGTCATGAGCGCGCGCGCGATGCCAACGCGCTGCTGCTCGCCGCCCGACAGCCGTGCCGGCTTGCGGTCGAGCAGATGCGCGATGCCGAGCAGCTCGACGATCTCGTCGAAGTCCATGCGCCGCGCACCGGTCTGCAAACGCTTGCAGCCATAGTCGATGTTGCGCCGCACGTTCATGTGCGGGAACAGCCGCGCGTCCTGGAACACGAAGCCGAGCGGCCGGCGATGCACCGGCACGAACACGCCGGCGTCGCTGTCCTGCCAGACCTCGTCGCCGATGGCGACGCGGCCGCGGCAATGCGATTCGAGGCCGGCGATCGCGCGCAGGCAGGTGGTCTTGCCCGAACCCGAGGGGCCGAACAATGCGGTCACGCCGGCACCGGGCAGTGTCAGTTCGGCCGCGAGGCCGAAGCCCGGCCAGTCGAGCGCGAGCCGGGCGGTGATGCGGTTGCCGGCCGCGTAGGGCGCGATGGCGGCGTCGGGCTGCGCGGGCGCGAAGCCGGCGGCGAAGCCCGGCCGGGCATGCCCGGCGGCCAGCGTGCCGCCGCCCTCGGGCACGACCGACTTGCGCAGGAAGCGGCTGAAGAAGGGCATGGGGTTCTCCTCAGCCGCGCGCCGCGCCGTTGGGCGCGAGCCAGTTGCCGCCGCGCCCGAGCAGGCTCATCGCCAGCAGCACGATGAAGGAGAAGGCGACCATGCCGCCCGCCAGCACATGGGCCTTGGCGTAGTCGAGCGCCTCGACCTCGCTGTAGATGAGCACCGACAGCACGCGCGTCTTGTCGGGGATGTTGCCGCCCACCATGAGCACGATGCCGAACTCGCCCACCGTGTGCGCGAAGCCCAGCACCGTCGCCGCCGCGAAGCCCGGCCCGGCGAGCGGGATCACCACCGAGAAGAAGCGGTCGAGCGGCCCGGCGCGCAGCGTGGCGGCGGCCTCGATCGGGCCGTCGCCCACGCCCTGGAAGGCGGCCTGGAGCGGCTGCACGACGAAGGGCAGCGAGTACACGACCGATGCCATCACCAGCCCGTGGAAGGTGAAGGGCAGCGTGCCGAGGCCGAGCGATTTCATCGCCTGCCCGAGCGGCCCGTTCGGCCCCATGAACACCAGCAGGTAGAAGCCCAGCACCGTGGGCGGCAGCACGATCGGCAGCGACACCGCCGCGCCGACCGGCGCCTTGAGCCAGGACCGCGTGCGCGCCAGCCACCACGCGATCGGCGTGCCGATCACGAGCAGCAGCAGCGTCGTGAGCGACGCGAGTTCGAGCGTGAGCCGGATCGCCGCCCATTCGGCGGCGCCGAACAGCGGCGGCGCGACATCGTCGGTCATGGTCGGGCGTCAGGGCAGGTCGTAGCCGAAGCTCTTGATGACCGCGCGCGCCGGCTCGCTCTTGAGATAGGCCAGCAGCGCCTCGGCGGCGGGCTTGCCCTTGCCGTTGACGAGCAGCACCGCGTCCTGGCGGATCGGGTTGTAGAGCGTCGTCGGCACGATCCAGGCCGAGCCCTCGGCCACCTTGCCGTCCTTCATCACCTGCGACAGCGCGACGAAGCCCAGTTCGGCATTGCCGGTGGCGACGAACTGGTAGGCCTGGGTGATGTTCTCGCCCAGCACCAGCTTGGGCTGCACCGCCTCGTACACGCCCAGCTTCCTGAGCGCCTCGGTCGCGGCGAGGCCGTAGGGCGCGAGCTTGGGATCGGCCAGCGACAGATGGGCGAAGCCGCTGCCCTTGAGCACCTCGCCCTTGTCGTCGACGAAGCCGGGCTTGGCGCTCCAGAGCACCAGCTTGCCGAAGGCGTAGGGACGCGCGCTGCCGGCGACCGCGAGGCCTTCCTTCTCCATCTTGGCCGGCGTCTCGTCATCGGCCGAGAGCAGCACCTCGAAGGGCGCGCCGGCCTTGATCTGCGCGTAGAACTTGCCCGTCGCGCCGGTGGACAGCGTGACCTTGTGGCCGGTCGCGGCCTCGAAGGCCGGGATGATCTTCTGGATCGGGGCGGTGAAGTTGGCGGCGACCGCGAGGCTCAGCTCGTCGGCGCGGGCGGCGGCCACCGACAGGATGGCGGCGGCGCCGAGCAGCAGACGGGACAGGAGGCGGGAAGGCTTCATCGGAACTCCGGACAGGCGGGGTGAGAGGAGAGGTCTGCGGCTGTAGTGGTGGTTGTGCGGGTCATGCGCCGGCTCAGAACACGCGCTGCACGACGATGCGCGTGAGGTCGCGCACATGGCGCGGGCCGGTGACTTCGTCCATCAGGCTCACGAGCACGAAATGGCCCTCGCGCGCGATGAGCGGCGCCTCGTCGTCGTCGAAGCAGATGAACACGCCGTCGCCGAGCGGGCTGTGGAACAGCTCGGCCCAGCTGAACAGGGCGCGGTAGCCGTCGTCGGCCTCGGCCACGATCACGAGCCGGCGGCAGTCGTCCTGGCGGTCGATGCTCGGGCGCGCGGCCTCGACCAGGGTCTTGAGCGCGACGCCGCGATAGCGGCGCGCCGCGCCGATGCCGCCGTTCATGCAGGTGGCGCGGAAATCGATGAAGCGCGTGGGCAGCGCGCGCAGCGTGTCGTCGCAGAGCACGAGCGGCCGATCGACATTGCCATTGACGATCAGCCCCTGCCGTGGCGCGACGGGCTGGACAAGGCTGGCGATGAATTGTTCGGGCTTCATGCGGGCTCCGTGGCGGGCAGTGTCGGGTTTGTACGCTATGTTGTCAGACGTATAGCGCTCAGCAAGACACAGGCCAGCGACCGGCGACTGATTGCATATCGAAACCCGGCTCAATGTGAAGCCGCGAGCAGGACGACCGACGGATCGAACACCGCGATGAGCGAGGTGCCGGGCAGCGGCAGCGCCGCTTCGTCCACCGCCTCCTGCAGGCAGAACACGCTCAGGCCGCCCGGCAGCGCGAGCGTCATCTCGACCCGGCCGGCGTCGTGCTCGGTCTCGGCCAAATGGCCTTCGAGCCGGTTGGCGCGCGCCGGCACCAGCGCGTCGGGGCCGACGGCCGAGGCGGCGCTCGACTTGAACACCGCGATGGCGGGCGCGCCCACGTCGAGCCCGAGATGGTCGAGGCTGAGCCGTGACACCAGCGCGCGCAGGCTTTGCGCATTGGCGAGGCGCAGCTGCACCGAAGCCTGCGGGCCGACCAGATCGATGCGCTCGACCACGCCCGCGAGCTGGTTGCGCGCGCTCATGCGCATCGACAGCCGGCTCAGCATGCCGAGCCAGTGCTGCATGTCATTGCCGCCGCTGGCGACCCAGTCGAGGAATTCCTGCTGCTTCGCCTGGAGCGCGGCATAGGTGTCGAGCAGGGTGCGGCCGGCGGCGGTGAGCGTGGCGCCGCCACCGCCGACACCGCCCTTGCTGCGCTCGACGATGGGTTCGCCCGCGAGGTTGTTGAGCGCGTCGATCGCGCCCCAGGCCGAGCGGTAGCTGATGCCGACGGCCTGGGCGGCCGCGCTGATCGAGCCGCCCTCGGCGATCTGGCGCAGCAGCTCGAAACGGCGCGGCCCCACGAGTTCCTGACCGTCGCGCTCGACGAAGAGCTGGGTGGCGAACAGCAGCGGCTTGGCGTCCGGATTGGTCGGTGATGGCATCGGGAAGAACTCCGGAGGACGCGGATCGCGCTTCGATGTGTTGTAGTTGTCGCGATTATGTCATCGGATATGTCTGTCCTTGCCTATCGACCGTCAGCCCGGTGTCAACCCGATAGCTGGGCAGCGATAGCGAAGTCTGGTCGGGACCGGCGTTGCGCGGGCCCCAGGCGCCCGCCCGCCGGGCCTCAGCCCGCCCGGTCGAGCGCGCGCGCGAGCCAGCGGTGCAGCTCGGACGACTGGCTGGTCGCGGCGTTGAAGCGCAGCCAGGTCGAAGGCGCCTGGGTCGGGTTGAACAGCGCGCCCGGCGCCAGCAGGATGCCGTCGCGCCGGGCCTCGGCCGCGAGCGGGCGGGTCTCGGTGCCGGCGTCGGCCCAGATGAAATGCCCGGCCTCGGGCACGCCCGGCACGCGCAGGCCGGCCTTCTCCAGCGCGCGCACCGCCGTCTCGCGCGCGGCGTCGACGCGTCCGCGCAGCCGCTCGACATGCTTGCGGTAGCGGCCCTCGGTGAGCACCTTGTAGAGCACGCGCTCGGGCAGTTCGGGATTGGCGATGGCGCACAGCGTCTTGCGCTCGGCCAGCGCGGCGATGGTGTCGGCATCGGCCGCGACATAGCCGACACGCAGGTTGGGCGCGAGCGTCTTCGAGAAACCGCCGCAATAAATGACGCTGCGCAGCTGGTCGAGGCTGGCGAGCCGCACCGCGCGCCCGCCCGAGGGCGAGGCGAAATCGCCGTAGATGTCGTCCTCGATGATGCGCAGGCCGTGCCGGCCCGCGAGCACCAGCAGTTCGTGGGCGCGCGCGAGCGACAGCGTCGAGCCGGTCGGGTTGTGGCAGACGGCGGTCATCACGAACAGCCTCGGCTTGTGCTCGACGCACAGGCGGTCGAGCGCGGCGAGGTCGGGGCCGTCGGCAAGGCGCGGCACCGGCACGATGCGCGCGCCCGCATAGGCGAGCCGCGCGAACAGCACGAACCAGGCGGGGTCCTCCACCAGCACCGCGTCGCCGGGCGCGACGAAGGTCTGGATCGCGAGGTCGAGCCCCTGGGTCACGCCGGCGGTGGTGAGGATGCGGTCGGGCTCGGCGCCGATGCCCTGCCCCGCCAGATGCAGCGCGAGCTGTTCGCGCAGCGGCGCATAGCCCTCGGCCGTGCCCTGGCCGAGCAGCATCGACGCCGGCTGGCGCGCGACGCTGCGCAGCGCCGTGGCGATCGATTCGCCGTCGAGCAGTTCGGCCGGCAGGAAGCCGCTGCCCGCCGCGATGCGCACATTGCTCGGGCTGAGCATGTTGCGCAGCAGCCAGCTCGTATCGACGCGCACCGGCGCGGGCGCGGCACCGGCGCGGCTGGCCTGGGCCGCCGGCTCGCCCGGCGCGCTCACGTAGAAGCCCGAGCCGCGCCGCGACTCGACCAGCCCGGCCGCGACCAGCCGGTCGTAGGCCTCGACCACGGTGGCGCGCGCCACGCCCTGCTCGTCAGCGCAGGCGCGGATGCTCGGCAGCCGCATGCCCGAGCGCAGCACGCGCGCCTCGATCTGCTCGGTCAGGCGGCCGACCAGCTGGTCGCTCAGGCGCTCGCGGCTGTCGCGGTCGATGAGGCCGGCGACGGCGGCCGGGGCGGGTCGGGCGACTGTATCGGTCATTTGACTGGGCCAGTTTGGAGTTCTGTCTGGCAAAGTGTACTGCCAGCGTATCGGCGGGCGATGCTAGCTTGCGGCACATGGACACGCTCAGCATCGATCTCCGCCATCTCGCGCCCGGCGACGCCGCCGGGCTCGACGCGCTGCTCGCGGGCGGCGCCCATCGCCTGGCCTGGCTCTGCGTCGCCCCGGGCGATGCCGGTGGCGCCGGCGCTTGGCTGCTGCGCGCGGGCGGCGGATCGCAGGCGCTGCAAACGCTTGCGGCCGGCTTCGCGCGCGATGTGGCGGCCGGCTGCTGGTGCCTGCGCATTCCGCTCGACGCGGCCCGCGACGGCTGGCGTCCGGCCGAGCTGCACGCCGCCGATGCGCGCCTGCTGCCGGCCCGCGCCGAACTCGACGCCACCCTGGCGGCCGCCGGGCTGGCCGGCGTCATCGAACTGAGATCGCTCGCCGACGGCGGCTGGGCCGCCCGCCGCGCGCCGACCGAGGGGCGCGATGTCCTGCCGCGCGCGCTGCCGGCGCTGGCCGCGCGCCAGCCGAGGCCGCGCCGGGAACGATCAAGCCGCGCGCGCCTGACCTGAGCCGCGAGCCACGCGGGCCGGCGCGCCTTCGGCCCGGCACATCCTTGGCCGGACGCATCCTCGGTCGGCACCCACCTGACCGCGTCCCGCCGGGGCGGCGCCGGACGACGGTCCGTTTCCCGGCGGGACGCCAACAGGCCACGCAACGAAGCCGTCTTCCGCCAGGCGGAACAGCGCCCTCCCCACCCGCCTTCTCCGCACATCGCGCCGGGCCGCCGCGTCACACACTCGGCGGCGTATCCCTGGCGTGAAGGCTGCGGTCCGCCCGCGCCCGCCGTCGCTTGACCTCTCCATCCACGCCCCGACGGCCGACAACCTCCATGCGCCTGAAATCCGCCACTTCGGCCTTTTTCGGCTTCGTGATGGCAGCCCTGGTCGCCAACCTGCTGATGCTCGCGCTCATCGACCAGGCCCGGCTCGCCACCCGCGTCGCCACCGAGCGGCGCGACGCCGCGCATGCCCAGGTCGACGTGATCATCCGCGCCAACGACCTCTTCGCCCACCTGGTGCAGAGCTACACCACCACCGGCCGCACCCGCTATCTCGACGTCTATTACGAGCTGCTCGCGGTCTCGGCCGGCGAGAAGCCCGGCCCCGGCGGCGACGATCCGATCGCCGCCTGGCGCGCGATGGCCTCGGGCCAGCTGCCGCTCGACGCGCCGCGCACCGGCCCCACGGTCGACCTGGTCGAGCACATGCGCGCGCTCGACTTCAGCCCGGCCGAGCTGGAGGCCGCCCAGGGCCTGTTCGCCATCGGCGCCTCGCTGCGCGAACTCGATTCGATCGCCTTCGCCGCCACCCAGGGCCTGTACGACCGCGAGCACGGCGACTTCGTGTCCGACGGCAAGCCCGATCTCGCCTACGCCGCCGAACTCGTCCACTCCGCCGAGTACGAGGCGCGGCGGGCCCGGCTCGACGCCGCCATCGGCGAACTGGCCCGGCTGGTGCACGACCGCACCGCGCGCGACATCGAGCTGGCCAACGCCCGGCTCGACCGCGCCATCTGGAGCGCCATCGCCATCGACGCGGTGCTGCTGCCGCTGTTCGCCGGCGCGCTGCTGCTGATGCGCCGCCGCGTGCTCGCGCCGATCGGCCGGCTCGTGCTCGTGGCCGGCAGCTATGCGCGCGGGCGCTACGCGATGCGCGCCAGCACCGCCGCGAGCGACGTGGACGAGCTCGACACCCTCGCCCAGTCGCTCGACACAATGGCCGGCGCCATCGCCGGCGAGCTGCGCCGGCGCGACCACAGCGAGCGCGAATTGCAGGCCGCGCGTGACGACGCCGAGGCCGCCGCGCGCGCCAAGTCGGCCTTCCTCGCCAACATGAGCCACGAGATCCGCACGCCCATGAACGCGATCATGGGCATGACCCAGCTCGCGCTCGGCACCGAACTCGACCCGCGCCAGCGCGACTACCTGCGCAAGAGCTACGCCGCGTCCGAGCACCTGCTCGGCCTCATCAACGACGTGCTCGACTGGTCGAAGATCGAGGCCGGCGGCATGACGCTCGAAGAAGCGCCGCTCCAGATCGAGCAGGTGGTCGGCACGGCCGTCGGCCTCGTGCGCCAGCGCGCCCAGGAAAAGGACCTCGAACTGCTGTGCGACTTCGCCGATCCGGCGCTGCTCGGCCACCAGGGCGCGATCCTCGGCGACAGCCTGCGGCTCGGCCAGGTGCTCACCAACCTGCTCACCAACGCCGTCAAGTTCACCCAGGCCGGCCAGGTGAGGCTCACGCTCGACACCGAGCCGCTCGCCCCGCCCGACAGTGCCCGCGTCGGCCTCGTGCTCACGGTGAGCGACACCGGCATCGGCATGAGCGCCGAGCAGGTCGACAGCCTGTTCAACGAGTTCTCGCAGGCCGACGTGTCGACCACGCGGCGCTTCGGCGGCACCGGACTCGGCCTCGCCATCACGCGCCGTCTGGTCGAGCTGATGGGTGGGCGCATCGAAGTGCGCAGCGCGCCCGGCGCGGGCAGCCGCTTCATCGTCCATCTGCCGGCGCGGCTCGCGCTGCCGGCCGACGGCACCGGCGCCGAACTGCCCGCGCGCCACGTGCTCGTGGTGGACGACCAGCGCGAGACGCGCGCCCTCGTCGCCAGCCTCGTGCAGCGGCTCGTGGCCGGTCGGCCCGACGCCATCGTCACCGCCGGCGACGGCACCGAGGCGCTCGCCCGGCTCGACGACGCGGCCCAGGCCGGCACGCCCTTCGACCTGCTGCTGCTCGACTGGGTGCTGCCCGACATCGAGGCGGCCGAGGTCATCGACCAGGCACGCCGCCACTTCCCCGGCATCGACATCGTGGTCATGACCGCCTACGGCACGCCGCATGTACATGCCGCCGTGCGCGCGACGGGCGTGGACTACATCGACAAGCCGGTGCTGCCCGAGGACCTGCGCCGCGCGCTCGCGCCGCCGCTCGACCTGGCCGAGCCGCCCGCGCCGGCCGACACCCGCATCGACGGCATGCGCGTGCTGCTGGTGGAGGACAACGCGCTCAACCGCGAACTGGCCATGATCCTGCTCAGCCGCCAGGGCGCGATCGTCACCAGCGCCGAGCACGGCCTCGAAGCGGTCGAGCGCCTGCGCGCCGACGGCCCCGACGCCTACGATGTCGTGCTGATGGACATGCAGATGCCCGTCATGGACGGCTACGAGGCCACGCGCCAGATCCGCGCCGACCGCCATTTCGACCGCCTGCCCATCCTCGCGCTCACCGCCAACGCGATGGCCGGCGAACTCGAGCGCTGCCTCGCCACCGGCATGCAGGGCCACATGGCCAAGCCGCTCGACGCCAACGCGCTGTGCGCGCTGCTGCAACGCTGGCGCCGGCGTGCCCCGGCCGACACCGCGCGCGGCGCGCAGCCGGCGGGCGCGACCGGCGCGGCGGCGGCCACCGGCCCCGGCCAGCGGCCGGACGAGTTCCGCGCCGGCGCGATCGGCACCTCGGCCGTCGCCGACGACGACCCGCGCGCCACCCGGCCGCTGCCGCCGCGCAACACCCGCCCCGACGCCGCGCTGCCCGCCGTCGCCGGCATCGACGGCGCCAGCCTGCTGCTCAACTGCGACGGCAATGTCTCGCTCGCGCGCCGGCTGCTCATCAACTTCGCCCACGGTCATGCGGACGGCCTGACCGGCTGGAACGACTGGATCGAACGCGGCGCCTGGCCCGACCTGGAACGCGCCGCCCACACCCTGCAAGGGCTTGCAGGCACGCTCGGCGCCACCGGGCTGCGACGCGAGGCAGTCGCGCTCGAACAGGCCGTCGCGCTGCGCGATCCGGCCAGCCTGCGTGCCCTGCTCGGCAGGCTCGAATCGGCGCTCGCCGCGCTGCTGCTCGCGCTCGACCCGCTGCTCGCCGCCGAGCGTCGCCAGCGCGCGCCGCCGGCCACCCCGGCGCCCCCGCCCACGCCGGCCGGCATCCTCGAACTCACCGCCCTGCTGCGCGACAGCGACAGCCGCGCCATCGACTGGTGGCAGACCCACGAGAACGGCATGCGCCGCTATCTCACGCCGCTCGCGCTGCGCCGCATCGGCAACGCCCTCGCCGCCTTCGATTTCGACGCCGCGCTCGACGCGCTCGAAACCGGCCGCCTGCCCGACGCCGCGCCGGGCGCCGGTCCCGCGCCCGATCCTGCCCCCGCGCCCACCGCCCCGCCGAGGACCGACCGATGACCCCCAGCCCCGCCCCCACCGACAGCGCGCCGGCACAGGAAACCATCCTCGCGGTCGACGACACGCCGGCCAACCTCAGCCTGCTCGCCGCGCTGCTCGGCAAGCGCTACCGCGTCCAGCTCGCGCCCTCGGGCGCCAAGGCACTGGAACTGGCGCGGCGCGCGCCGCCGGACCTGGTGGTACTCGACGTGATGATGCCGGAGATGGACGGCTACGAAGTCTGCCGCCGGCTCAAGGCCGATCCCGTCACCGCCGACGTGCCGGTGCTCTTCCTCACCGCGCTGTCGCGGCCCGAGGACGAGACGCGCGGCTTCGAGGTGGGCGGCGCCGACTTCGTGCACAAGCCCTTCAACGCGATGACCGTCCTCGCGCGCGTGCGCACCCAGCTCGACCTCAAGGCCTGGCGCGACGCGATGCGCGACCGCCACGCCTGGCTCCAGCGCGAACTCGACGCGCGTCTGGCCGAGGTCGAGCGGCTGCGCGAATCGGCGCTGTTCACGATGATTTCCTTCTCGGAGTTCCGCGATCACGAGACCGGCAACCATGTGCGGCGCACGCGCGAATACGTGCGCGTGCTGGCCCAATGGCTCGCCGTCCACGCGGCCGACGCGGCCTACCGGCTCGAGCCCGACGAGATCGAGCAGATCGCGCGTTCGGCGCCGCTGCACGACGTCGGCAAGGTCGCCATCCCCGACAGCATCCTGCTGCACACCGGCCCGCTCGGCCCGCCCGCCTTCGAGGTCATGAAGACCCATGCGATGAAGGGCTGGGAGATGCTCGGCCGCATCGAGACCGAGCTCGGCCCCGACGGCACGCGGCTGCTGCGCCATGCGCGCGACATCGCGCGCTGGCACCACGAGCGCTGGGACGGCACGGGCTATCCCGACGGGCTGGCCGGCAACGCCATCCCGCTGTCGGCCCGGCTCATGGCCGTGGCCGACGTGTACGACGCGCTCATCAGCCGCCGTCCCTACAAGGAACCCTTCCCGCACGCCCGGGCCCTCGACATGATCCGCGCCGGCAGTGGCGGGCATTTCGATCCGGTGATCGTCGAGGCCCTGCTGGCCTGCCACGCACGGCTCGACGCCATCGCCCTCCAGTGGCAGGACTGACAGGGATGAACAGGCATCTGCGCCACATCTTCTCGGCGGGGCTGCTCGCGCTCGGCCTCGCGCCGGCACTGGCCGGCGCGGTCGATCTGGCCTGGTCGGGCTTCGGCACGCTCGGCTACGCGATCTCGAACCGCGACTACACCTACCAGCGCTTCATCGACGACCGCGGCACCCTCAGCCGCGACAGCCTGCTCGGTGCCCAGCTCGACGCGCGCTTCAGTCCGCAATGGTCGATCACGGCCCAGGCCACCTACGCCGCCGCGCCGGAGAGCGACAGCCATCACGACCTGCGCCTGACCTGGGGCTTCCTGGCCTGGCGCCCGAGCAACGACTGGCTGCTGCGCGCCGGCCGCCTGCGCGTGCCGCTCTACCTCTATTCGCAGACCATGGACGTGGGCGAGACCCACGACATGGCGCGGCTGCCGACCGAGATGTATTCCATCTCGCCCGCCAACGACTTCGACGGCCTGAGCGTCACGCGCAACTGGCCGACCGAGCACGGCGAGCTGTCGCTGGAGGCCTATCACGGCCTCGCGGTGACGACGGCGCGCTTCTGGACCCGTGACGGCGCGCCGCCCGCGATCGCGCCCGGCGCGCGCTACATCGACGTGCATGTGCGCGCCACCGGCCTCGTGCTCACGCTGCGCGAGGCCGACAGCTTCGCGCGCCTGGGCGTGCACGCGGTGCGCACGCGCCAGAGCAACGGCCAGGGCGTGCCGGTGCGCTTCCAGTGGCAGCCGCTCGGCCCCGAGCTCGGCTACTGGCAGGTCAACGCCGGGCTGCCCGGCCCGGGCGTGGACGAGAAGCAGACCATCCGCAACACCATCGTCTCCGCCGGCATCGAGCAGTCCTTCGGCTCGGGCTGGCGCGCGACGGCCGAACTTGCGCGCAACTTCCAGCGCGATACCGAGGTCGCCGCCGACACGCGCGGCGGCTACGTGGCGCTGTTCCGCCAGATCGACCGCTTCACGCCCTACGCAAGCTATTCCTTCCTCAAGGCCGGCTCGAAGCAGCTCGACTGGTACCGCCGCCTCACCACCAGCCAACTGCCCGGCTACCTGCCCGGCGCCGAGCAGGTCAATCAGGCCCAGCGCCTCGCGGCCGAGGGCATCTGGGCCGCCGACCAGCGCAGCGTCGCGCTCGGCACGTCCTACGCGCTCACGCCCGACAGCAAGCTCAAGGCCGAATGGGCGCACACGCATGTGGGCGAGGTCTCGCGGCTCGTCGACACGCCGGCCGGCACCGTCACGCCCAGAGGCACGGGCATCGACGTGTTCTCGCTCAACTACAGCTTCGCGTTCTGAGGAGGCCGGCGATGAAAACGCTTGCATGGCTCTTCACCGCGCTGCTGATGCTGGGCACGCCGCTGCTTGCGGCCGAGAACGATCCGGTGCTGCTCATCGGCCATCCCGGCCTGCCACCGATCGACGCCGACACGGTCGAGCGGCTCTACACCGGACGCTCGATCGAGGTCGCGGGCACGCCGGTCACGGTCGTGAACGCGGCCGGCGGCAGCGCGTTGCGACGCCGCTTTCTCGCCACCTGGCTGCGCACCACCGACGAGCGCTACGGCGCCTACTGGACCGTGCGCCGCCATGTTGGCAAGGGCGCGCCACCGCGCGAACTGGGCGGCGGCAGTGCCGAGATGATCGACTTCGTGCGCGCGACTCCGGGCGCGATCGGCTACATCGACGCGGCCGAGCTGAGGCCGGGGCTGAACGTGATCGCGCGGCCCTGACGCCGGCGGCCACGCCGGGCGCGGCCCGCCGGTCACCGGCGCGACGCCCCGGCCGGCGCTGTCGCCCGCGGCATGGCGCGGGTCGCGCGCGGACCGGGCGGCGCGGGGGCCTTGGGCTATGCTCGACCGCCCCGCCGGCCGAGCCGGCCAGCTCCATTCCCTCCGCACGAAAGGCCACCCATGAGCGTGTACGACAAGCTTGCCGCCCTCGGCATCGAACTCCCCTCGGCCGGCGCGCCCGCCGCCGCCTACGTGATGGCCGCGCAGACCGGCAACCTCGTCTTCCTGTCGGGCCACATCGCCAAGAAGGACGGCAAGGTCGTCGTCGGCCAGCTCGGCGCCGAGCTGGGCACCGAACAGGGCAAGGAAGCCGCGCGCGGCGTCGCCATCGACCTGCTCGCCACGCTGCACGCGCATCTGGGCGACCTCAATCGCGTCAGGCGCATCGTCAAGGTGATGTCGCTGGTCAACTCGACGCCCGCCTTCACCGAGCAGCACCTCGTCACCAACGGCTGCTCGGAGCTGCTGGCCGAGGTGTTCGGCGAATCGGGCCGGCATGCGCGCAGCGCCTTCGGCGTGGCGCAGATCCCGCTCGGCGCCTGCGTCGAGATCGAGCTGATCGCCGAAGTGGCCTGAGACGCCCTGTTGCCTGACGGCGTCGGCGCCTGGCCGATGAGGCGTCAGGCGCCGCGCCGCAAGGCCCGACCGGCAACGGCGGGCGCGGGCGTCAGCGCGGCTCGCCCTTCGCCCATTGCCGCTTGGGATAGCGCGGCGACTTGCCACGCAGATCGATGCTCACCGGCGCGCGCGGGCGCAGCGTCTCGCCGGGCCGGGTGAGCGCGATCGCGTTCTCGGGCAGACCGGCCGCGAGCAGCGCCGCCGGCAGCACCCGGCGCGGCGCGTCCGGCGCCTCGTCCGAGAGATCGAAGGTGGCCCAGTGGATGCCCAGTCCGCGCCGCGCGCCGAGGGCCTGGAACACCTTCACCGCCTCGGCCGGATTGATGTGCTGGTTGCGCATGAAATCGCGCGGCTCGTAGGCGCCGACCGGCAGCAGCGCCATGTCCACCGGCGCGAAGCGCTCGCCGAGCGCGTTGAACAGCGACTCGTCCCAGCCGGTGTCGCCCGCGAAGTAGACGCGGAAATCCGGTCCGCTCATCATCCAGCCCGCCCACAGCGCGCGGTCGCGGTCGAACAGGCCGCGACGGCTCCAGTGCCGCGCCGGCACGCAATCGAACTTCACGACGCCGTGACGGCCGGTGACGGCGGTCTGCTCGTTCCAGTCGAGCGCCTGCACGCGGTGAGCGCCCCATTCGCGCAGCAGCGGCTCCAGCCCGAGCGGCACGAGAAAGAGCGGATCGCCCTTTGCCGCGAGCGCGCGGATGCTGCCCTCGTCCAGATGGTCGAAGTGCGAGTGCGAGATCAGCACCACGTCGATGTCGGGCAGCTCGGCCACCGACATCGCGGGCGGCACGAGGCGCTTCGGCCCCATCCATTGCACCGGCGAGGCGCGCTGCGAGAACTGCGGATCCGTCAGCACGTTGAGGCCGGCGATCTGCACCAGCACCGTCGCATGGCCGATCCAGGTGGCCGAGGGCTCGGCGCGATTGCCCTGGAGCCAGCCGAGATCGGGCACCAGCGGCGTGATGTCGGTGGTGGGCGCCGGCATGTGGCGCGTGAGGCGGCTCCACTGGAAGGCGAGCACGTCCGAGGTGTCGGGCAGGGCGAAATCGCGGTCCAGGTTGTGGAAGCGGCCGTCGGCGTAATGGTCGGTACCGGCACGCTGGCGCAGGTCTTCATGGCCGCTGCCGCAGGCGGCCAGCAGGCCGGCCACGAGCGCTGAACAGAGCGCGGCGCGCCATGCGGCGCGCACCTGGGAGGGGGGCGTCTTCGTCATGCGCGGCGAGCTTATCGGAGAGTGACCGCCCCGGGATGCGTCCCGATTGACGGTATTCCCGAGCAAATCTAGGGTGCTTTGGCGGATCGACTCCGCGGTCCGCTCACCGATGGGAGGGACACCATGCTGACGACCCACGACAGCCACGCGCCGATCGGCGCAGGCCACCACTCAGCCGCCAACGACGAACCGGCGCGCGTCACGCTCGACGCGCCGCTGCGATGGCTGCGACAGGGAGCGGCCGACATGGCGCACACGCGCTACTTCGGCATGGCCTATGGCGTCGTGTTCGCCTTCATGGGGCTGGCGCTCAACGACATCTATGCCCATCACTGGCAGCTGACCATGGGGCTGACGGCGGGCTTCTTCCTGATGGGGCCGTTCGTGTGCGCGGGCATCTACGAGCTGAGCCGCCAGGTCGAGCACGGCGAGGAGCCGTCGCTGGCCGCGTCGGCCGTGTGCTGGAAGCGCAATCCGGGTTCGATCGGCTTCTTCGCGGCGATGCTCACCTTCCTGATGATCATCTGGGCGCGGGTGTCGATCGTGATCTTCGCGCTGTTCTCCACCACCGACTTCCCGACGCTCGCGGGCGTGCTGATGCAGGTGTTCAGCTTCCAGAACCTCGAGTTCGTGGGCGTGTGGATGGCGGTCGGCTTCGTGTTCGCGTCGCTCGCGTTCGCGATCTCGGTGGTGTCGGTGCCGATGATGCTCGACCGCGACATCGACACCCTCACTGCCGCCTTCACGAGCGCGCGCGCGCTGTTCGCCAATCCGCTGCCGATGTATCTGTGGGCGGCGCTGATCGTGCTGCTGATCGGCAGCAGCCTGGTGTTCGGCTTCCTCGGGCTCATCGTCACCGCGCCGCTGGTCGGCCATGCCTCCTGGCATGCCTACCGCGAACTGGTGCCGCAGCGCTGAACCGGCGGCACGCATGAAAAGGGCGTCGATGCCCGTCGGCACCGACGCCCTCGCCGGGCGCGCCGGCGGCGCGGTCAGTCGGGCAGCCTGAGCCCGTCCACCGTCTTGAGCCGCGCGTCCACCGCGCGGCCCTTGCGACCGCGCTTGGCGATGTAGAGGTCGATGCTCGCCTTCACGTCCACCACGCGCTCCTTGCCGCCGAGCGTGCCCACCACGCTCACGCCGCCCGCGCGGGCGAAGGCGATCACGTCGAGCAGCTTCTCCTTCGGTTCCAGATCGATGAGCGTCACGCCGCGGCCACCGCCGGGCTGATGCTTGAGTTCGTCGGCGCCGAAGGCGAGCAGCCGGCCATTGGCCGACAACGCCGCCACATGGTCGATGCGCTGGCCCGGCAGGATCAGATGCGGGCGCAGCAGCTCGGCGCCCTCGTCGATCGTCACGTAGCTCTTGCCCGCGCGCTGGCGCGTGGTCATGTCGCCGAGCTTGGCCGCGAAGCCGTAGCCCGCCGTCGTAGCCAGCACCACGCCCGATTCCGCCGGCCCGACCAGCATGTGCGCGACGCGCGAGCCGCTTTCGAGATCGATGAAGCTCGTCACGGGCTGGCCGTCGCCGCGCGCGCCCGGCAGCGCCGACACCGCCACGTTGTAGACCCGGCCGTTGCTGCCGAGCACCACGAGCGTATCGACCGTGCGGCACTCGAAGGTCGCGTACAGCGAATCGCCGGCCTTGAAAGTGAACTGCGCCTTGTCATGACCTTGGCCCTGGCGCGCGCGCAGCCAGCCCTTGTCGGAGATGACGACCGTGACCGGCTCGTCCACCACCTTCACCTCGACGCTCGCGCGCTTGTCGGCCTGGATGAGGGTGCGGCGATCGTCGCCGCAGGCCTTGGCGTCGGCCTCGATCTCCTTCACCAGCGCGCGCTTCATCGCGCCCGGATTGGCGAGCAGGTCGGCGAGGCCCGCGCGCTCCTTGCGCTTCTCGTCCAGCTCGCCCTCGATCTTGATGCGCTCCAGCCGCGCCAGCTGGCGCAGGCGGATTTCGAGGATGTCCTCGGCCTGGATCTCACTCAGCTTGAAGCGCTCCATCAGCGAGACCTTCGGGTCGTCCGCCTCGCGGATGACCTTGATGACCTCGTCGATGTTGAGGAAGGCGATCAGCCGGCCTTCGAGGATGTGGATGCGCGCATCGACGCGGCGCAGCCGGAAGTGGGTGCGCCGCGTCACCACCTCGACGCGGAAGGCGACCCATTCGGACAGGATCTCGACCAGGTTCTTCTGCCGCGGCCGGCCGTCGCGGCCGACCATCACCAGATTGACCGGCGCGCTGCTCTCCAGCGAGGTGTGGGCGAGCAGCGTGTTGGCGAACTCGGCCTGGTCGATGTTGCGGCTCTTGGGCTCGAACACGAGGCGCACCGGCGCCGCCTTGCCCGACTCGTCGCGCACGGCATCCAGCAGGCCGAGCATCTGTGCCTTGAGCTGCTGCTGCTCGGGGCTGAGCGCCTTCTTGCCGGCCTTGATCTTGGGATTCGTCAGCTCCTCGATCTCCTCCAGCACCTTCTGGCCCGAGGTGCCCGGCGGCAGTTCGGTCACGACCAGCTGCCACTGGCCGCGCGCGAGGTCTTCGATCTTCCAGCGCGCGCGCAGCTTGAGGCTGCCGCGACCGCTCGCGTAGGTGTCGCGGATGTCGGCCGGCGAGGAGATGAGCTGGGCGCCGCCCGGGAAGTCGGGCCCGGGGATGTGCTCCATCACCGCGTCGAGGCCGATCTCGGCGGCGGCCCTGGCGAGCGCGGCGCCGGCAAGCATCAGGCGCGAGTCGTCGCCCGAAATGCGCGGCAGGCCGTCGGTGCCGAGCGGCACCGAGCGGGCGTCGTCGGCCGAGCCGGCGCCGTCGCGGCCGGCCGCCTTCGCCGCGAGCTGCACCGCCTCGCCGGTGCCGAACAGCTGGCTCACGCCGCCGACCACGCTCGGCGGCAGCTTCTGGATCATCGCGACCGCCGCCTGGGCAACCTCGCGCAGGTTGTGCGACGGGATCTCGGTGGCGAGGCCGACGGCGATGCCCGAGGCGCCGTTGAGCAGCACCATCGGCAGCCGCGCGGGCAGCAGGCGCGGCTCGTCGAAGGTGCCGTCGTAGTTGGGCGCGAAATCGACCGTGCCTTCGTCCAGCTCGTCGAGCAGCAGATTGCTGATGCGCGACAGCCGCGCCTCGGTGTAGCGCATGGCCGCCGCGCCGTCGCCGTCGCGCGAGCCGAAGTTGCCCTGGCCGTCGATGAGCGGATAGCGCAGCGAGAAGTCCTGGGCCATGCGCACGAGGGCGTCGTACACGCTCGTGTCGCCGTGCGGATGGAGCTTGCCGAGCACGTCGCCGACGACGGCCGCGCTCTTGCGCGGCTTGGCGCCGGTGTTGCCGGCAAAGCCGAGGCCCATCTCGCGCATCGCGTAGAGGATGCGGCGCTGCACGGGCTTCTGGCCGTCGGCCACGTCGGGCAGCGCGCGGCCCTTGACCACGCTGATCGCGTAGTCGAGATAGGCGCGCTCGGCGAAGCGCGCGAGCGTCAGCGCATCGGAATCGGACGCGGGCTGAGAGGTGAACAGATCGGTCATGGAATCGTGAAGGCGACCCGGCCACGCAAGCGCGGCCGGCAGATGGATGCGAAGCGGCGGATTCTAGTGAAGCGGGCGGTCGCGGCGGTGACGCGGCTGGCCGGCTGACACGCGGCAGGGAGGCGCGCGACGGTCGGAAGCCGGGCGCCCGTGGCGGCGCTCGGCGCGCCGCACGCCGAGCTGTCGGCGGCGCAGCCTAGGCGGCGGAACGATCATCGGCGGCCGTCGCGGGCAGCGGCATGTGCGCGGGCAGGCGCAGTTCCGTCTCGCCACGCACCGGCGCGGCCACCGCGCCCTCGCCGAACACGATGCGCTCCAGCTCGGCCGGGTCGAGCACCGTGCGCGTCGCGAGATAGAGCGCCTCGGCCTCGGGATGACGGCGGCGCAGGAAGTTGAGCCATTGCTTGAGCCGCCCCGCGCGCTGGTCGCGGCCGGTGAGCTTCGCTGCGTCGAGCCAGAAGCCGGCGAGCAGCGGTTGCAGCGCCGCCCAGTCGAGCCCGCGATGGCCGGGCAGCGCGATGCTCAGCGCGAGCCCCGGGTCGGACACGATGCCGCGCCCGAGCATGAGGTCGGCGCAGCCCGAGATGTCGCGGCAGCGGCGCGCGTCGTCGGCCGTGAAGATGTCGCCGTTGGCGATCACGCGCAGCTTCACGGCGGCGCGCACGTCGGCGACGCGGTCCCAGTGCGCGGGCGGGCGGTAGTGCTCGACCTTGGTCCGCGCGTGGACGACGAGTTCTTCCGCGCCGCCGGCCTCGATCGCCTGGGCGCAGCGCTCGGCGAGCGTGTCGTCGCAGAAGCCGAGGCGCATCTTGGCCGACAGCGGCACCCCGGGCGGCAGCGCGGCGCGCACCGCCTCGACGATGCGCTGGAGCAGGTCGGGCTCGGTCAGCAGCGAGGCGCCGCCGCCGTGGCGGTTCACGACCTTGGCCGGGCAGCCGAAATTGAGATCGACGCCGTGCGCGCCGAGCGCCGCGACGGCGGCGGCGTTGTCGGCGAGACAGGCGGCGTCGGAGCCCATGAGCTGGGCGCGCACCGGCACGCCGGCCGGCGTGAGGCCGCCGTGGTCGAGTTCGGGAATCACGCGGCGGAAGGCGCGGTCGGGCAGCAGCGTGCCGGTCACGCGGATGAATTCGGACACGCAGCGGTCGAGCCCGCCGGCGCGCGTGAGGATGTCGCGGAGGACCCAGTCGAGCAGGCCCTCCATGGGAGCGAGGAGAAGCATGGGGCGGGAGGGTAGCAGCGGCGGGCGGGCGCCCCGCCGCCCCGTCAGGCCACGCGGAACCGCGCGATCGCCTCGCTGAGCTGGCGCGCCTGCGCCTTGAGCGCGTCGGCCGCGGCGCTGCTCTGCTCGACGAGCGCCGCGTTCTGCTGCGTGACCGCGTCGAGCTGGTTCACCGCCAGCGTCACCTGCTCGATGCCCGCCGTCTGCTCGCGCGTGGCCGAGCCGATCTCGCGGATCAGTCCGCCGACCTGCTGCACGCGATCGACCACGTCGTCGATCGTGCGACCCGCCACGCTCACGCGCTCGCCGCCGGCATTCACCTTGTCGGCGGCCGCGCCGATGAGCGCCTTGATCTCCTTGGCCGCCTGCGCGCTGCGCTGGGCCAGCGTGCGGACTTCGGCCGCGACGACGGCAAAGCCGCGCCCCTGCTCGCCCGCCCGCGCCGCTTCCACGGCCGCGTTCAGCGCCAGGATGTTGGTCTGGAAGCTGATGCTGTCGATCACGCCGACGATCGCCTCCACCTGCCGCGACGAGGCTTCGATGTCCTGCATCACCGCCACCACGTCGCGCACCGCCGCGCCACCGCGCTCGGCCACTTCCGACGCCTCGCCCGCCAGCCCGGTCACCTGACTCGCATGCTCGGCGTTCTGCCGCACCGTGCCCGACAGCTCCTCGAGCGAGGCCGACGACTGTTCGAGGCTCGCCGCTTGCTCCTCGGTGCGCGACGACAGGTCGAGGCTGCCGGCCGCGACCTCGACCGCGCCGGTCTCGATCTGCGTCGCCGCCTGCTTGAGCGAGCCGACGAGCGTCGAGAGCGAATCCACCATCGCCTGCTGCTCGCGCGCGAGGTCGGCGAGTTCATCGCCGCCGCTCGTGTCGATGCGCACCGTGAGATCGCCGTGCGCGACCCGCCGCGCCACCTCGACGGCCGCGCCGAGCGGCCGCGTGATCGAGCGCGTGATGACGACCGTCGCCGCAATGCCCGCGAGCAGCGCGAACACCGATGCCCCGACCATCATCCGCGTGGCCGCCGTCATCGCCTCGGCGCCGCGCGCGACCGCCTCGTCCTTGAGCTTGAGGTTGTACTGCCAGTCCTCCTCGACCGAGTCGAGCACCGTGGCGGCCACCTTGCGCAGATCACCCTCGGCGATGCGCGTGCGCACGGCCTGGAGCTTGTCGGTATCGCCGGTGGCGGCGGCCAGTTCCGCGCGCAACATCAGCCAGTGGCGCTGGTAGGCCTCGGCCGCGGTGCCGATCGCCGCCCAGCGCCGACGGTCCTCGTCGTCGCTGACGTAGGCGCGGCCGTATTCGGCATGGGCATCGACGAAGCTCTTCCAGCGCTTGTCGCGGTCGGCATCGGCGGTGGCGCGGCCCTTCTCGTCGCCGGCCAGCGCGATGCGCAGATCGGTGCGGCGCACGCCGCTCACGCCGTCGCGCATCTGAGCGAGCGCGGTCAGCGACGGAACGGTATTGCCGGACACATCGCGCGCCGCCGCGTCGATGTTGCCCATCTGCAGCAAGGCGACGCCGACGATGGCGGCGAGCAGCAGCAGCACGAGCCCGAAGCCGAGCGCGAGCCGTTGCGAAAGACGTATGCGGTTGAACGAGTTCATCGCGTTTCCAGGTCATGAGTCCTGCGGCTGGCACAGAGACGAATCCGGAAGCATGTCCGGAATCGGCAGCCGCCCATCAGCGGAGAAGGCTCGGCGCCAGACGGCAGTTCCACGATTCACGAAGAAGCCCGCCAACGACGCAGCAAGGCGACCAGGAGATGGCTCCAGCCCCAAGCCCAAGCCCGAGGCCGCGCAGCGGCCAATGGGCGCCACCGCATTCACGAGGGGACGGGAGCGGGTGGGGTTGGCGCGCTCGCCGTTGGGAGCGCCGAGTCATGCCGACGGGCGCCGGCGAGCGCCGCAGGCGCTCAGGTCCGCATGTCTGAGCCTTGCGCCCCTGGGCGCAAGGCGAGTTGGCGGACCGGGCCGGCGCCCGTCGGCATGGCGAGGGCAGCCGGCAACGCCGGCCGCTCTCTTCGGCGAGCGCGCCAACCCCACCCGCTCCCGCCCCCGTTCTCGAAAAGAAGCCCCCGCGCGTCAAGCCACGCGGAATTGCGCCACCGCCGCCGCCAGTTCCTTCGCCTGCGACTTCAGGCTGTCCGCCGCCGCCGTGCTCTGCTCCACCAGCGCCGCGTTCTGCTGCGTCACCGCGTCGAGCTGCGACACCGCCTGGCTCACCTGCTCGATGCCGGCCGTCTGCTCGCGCGTCGCCGCGCCGATCTCGCGCACCAGACCGCCCACCTTCTCGACGCGACTCACCACATCGTCGATGGTCTGGCCGGCCACCGTCACCCGCTGACCGCCCTGGTTCACCTTGTCCGCGGCGGTGCCGATCAGGTCCTTGATCTCCTTGGCCGCCTGCGCGCTGCGCTGGGCCAGCGTGCGGACCTCGGCCGCGACGACGGCAAAGCCGCGCCCCTGCTCGCCCGCCCGTGCCGCTTCCACGGCCGCGTTCAGCGCCAGGATGTTGGTCTGGAAGCTGATGCCGTCGATCACGCCGACGATCGCCTCCACCTGCCGCGACGAAGCCTCGATCTCCTGCATCACCGACACCACCTCGCGCACCGCCGCGCCGCCGCGCGCCGCGACATTGCTCGCGTCATCGGCCAGCTGCGTCACCTGCACCGCGTGCTCGGCGTTCTGCTTGACCGTCCCGGTCAGTTCCTCGAGCGAGGCCGACGATTGCTCCAGGCTCGCGGCCTGCTCCTCGGTGCGCGACGAGAGGTCGATGCTGCCCGCCGCCACCTCGCCCGCGCCGGTCTCGATCTGCAGCGACGCCTGCTTGAGGCGGCCGATCAGCGTGCTCAGGTTCTGGATCATGGTTTGCTGGGCGCGGGCCAGATCGGCCAGTTCATCGCTGCCCGAGGCATGCAGGCGCACCGTCAGGTCGCCGTCGGCGACGCGGTTGGCGGCGTCCACCGCCTCGCGCAGCGGCACGACGATCGAACGCGTGATGGCAAGCGTCGCGCCGATGCCGATGAGCAGCGCCAGCGCGGCGGCCACCACCATCGCGGTACGCGCCATCGCGTCGGCGCGCTTGGCCTGGGCCACGGCCTCGTCCGCCAGCTTGAGGTTGTATTCCCAGTCGGTCTCGATCGCCTGTAGCGCCTCGTTCACCGCCTTGAGCACGGGGCCGGAATTGACCTGGTTGCGCAGCGCCTCGGCGCGCGCGGGGTCGGCATCGGCGGCGACGAGTTCATCGCGCAGCGAGGTCGACAGGCGGCGGTAGTCGGCGGCGAGCTTGCCGACCGACTGCCAGAGCTCCCGGTCCTTGTCGTCGCTGATCGCGGTGCGGCCGTACTTCTCGTAGTTCTCGTCGAACGTCTTCCAGGCCTTGGCGCGCTGCTCGTCGGTGCTGGCGCGGACGGTCTGGTCATCGGCCAGTGCGAAGCGCAGCTCGGCGCGTCGCGCCGTGCTCAAACCATCGCGCATGTTGGCCATCAGCGTGAGCGACGGCACGGTGTTGCCGCCGAGATTGGTGGCCGCCGCGCCGATGGCCGCGATCTGCACCCAGGCCACCGCGACGATGGCCATGCAGAGCGCCAGCACGAGGCCGAAGCCCAGCGCCAGACGCCGTGAAAGCTTGAATTGATTGAGCCATCCCACGAGTGCCGTCTCCTGTCGTTTGTTATGGGCACGGTCGACAGGCGCTCCCCCGAGCACTCGACGCCGACCTGTACGTTAGTTTCCACTCACACTACAGGCCGGCATTCACGCGAGCAGGGCCATCGCGGCCCGCCAGTTCGCGGCTTATCCCATGACGCCAAGGGCGACGGTTCGGCTCAGATGTCGGCCTCGGCCTCGTTGCCGTGCTCTTCGAGCCAGGCGCGGCGCGCGCTCGCCTCGCCCTTGCCCATGAGCATGTTCATCACGCCGTCGGTGGCGCCGGCGTCGAGGTCGCCGAGCGCGACGGCTTGCAGGCGGCGCGTGTCGGGATTCATGGTCGTGTCCCAGAGCTGCTCGGCGTTCATCTCGCCCAGGCCCTTGAAGCGGCTGATCTGCCAGGCGGTGTCCTTAACGCCGTCCTTGCGCAGCTTGTCGAGGATGGATTCCAGTTCGCTCTCGTCGAGCGCGTAGAGCTTCTGCGCCGGCTTCTTGCCGCGCGCCGGCGCATCGACGCGGAACAGCGGCGGACGCGCCACATGCACATGGCCGCGCTCGATCAGCTTGGGGAAGTGGCGATAGAACAGCGTGAGCAGCAACACCTGAATGTGGGCGCCGTCCACGTCGGCGTCGCTCAGGATGCAGACCTTGCCGTAGCGCAGGCCGCCCAGGTCGGGCGAATCGTTGGGGCCGTGCGGATCGACGCCGAGCGCCACCGCGATGTCGTGGATTTCATTGTTGGCGTAGAGGCGGTCGCGCTCGGTTTCCCAGCTGTTCAGCACCTTGCCGCGCAGCGGCAGGATCGCCTGGTACTCCTTGTCGCGGCCCATCTTGGCGCTGCCGCCGGCCGAGTCGCCTTCCACCAGGAAGAGCTCGTTGCGCGCGATGTCGGTGGTCTCGCAATCGGTCAGCTTGCCGGGCAGCACCGCAACGCCCGAGGTCTTGCGCTTCTCGATCTTCTGGCCGGCGCGCATGCGCGACTGCGCCTGGCGGATGACCAGCTCGGCCAGCTTGCGGCCGTAGTCCACATGCTCGTTGAGCCACAGCTCCAGCGCCGGCCGCGCGAAGCTGCCCACCAGCCGCACCGCGTCGCGCGAATTGAGCCGCTCCTTGGTCTGGCCCTGGAACTGCGGGTCGAGCACCTTGGCGCTCAGCACGAAGCTCGCCCGCGCGAACACGTCTTCCGGCATGAGCTTGACGCCCTTGGGCAGCAGCGCATGCATCTCGATGAAGCTCTTGACCGCGCCGAACAGCCCTTCGCGCAGCCCGCTTTCATGCGTGCCACCGGCCGGCGTCGGGATGAGGTTGACGAAGCTCTCGCGCACGATCGGCCCTTCCTCGCAGAAGGCCACCACGTATTGCGCGCCCTCGCCCTGGGCGAAGCTGTCGTCGTTCGGCCCGGCGAAGCCCTCGGCGCCGAACACCGGGATCAGCGGCTCGCTCGCGCCCGAACCCGCGAGCGTCTGGTCGAGATAGCCCTTGAGGCCCTCCTTGTAGAACCACTCCTTCAGCTCGCCGCTCGCGCGGCGCAGCGTGGTCTTCACGCCCGCGAGCAGCACGGCCTTGGAGCGCAGCAGCCGTTCCAGCTCGCCGAGCGGGATGACGGGCGAGTCGAAATACTTGGGGTCGGGCCAGACCGTGACGCGCGTGCCCTGCCGGCGGTCGCCGGCGCCGGCCGGACGCGAGCCGAGCGGCACGATCACGTCGCCGCCCGAGAACACGAGGCTGTGCACCTTGCCGTCGCGGAACACCGTCACTTCCAGCCGCGTCGAGAGCGCATTGGTCACGCTCACGCCCACGCCGTGCAGGCCACCCGAAAAGCTGTAGGCACCGCCCGAACCCTTGTCGAACTTGCCGCCCGCATGCAGCCGCGTGAAGACGATCTCGACCGTCGAGACGCCCTCCTCCGGATGGATGCCGACCGGAATGCCCCGGCCCTCGTCGTCGATGGTGATGCTGCCGTCGGCGTTGAGCGTGACATCGATGCGCTTGCCGAAGCCGCCGAGGCATTCGTCGGCCGCGTTGTCGATCACCTCCTGGACGATGTGCAGCGGGTTTTCGGTGCGGGTGTACATGCCCGGCCGCTGCTTGACCGGTTCGAGGCCCTTGAGGACCTTGATCGAGGCTTCGCTGTAGTCGCTGGTCTGCGGATTTCGGGGGGAACGGTCAGCCATTCAATTCACATCATGAGAAATCGGGAGCCTCAAGTTATTCACAATTCTTGTGAACAAAGAGGGACTTGACTCGCCCGCAAGCCGCGCCGTTGCTGGCTTGCGCTGGTTTGCCCAGTTTTTCGGCATGCGGCGCGCGGCGGTTGCTGCGGCACCGAATCCGGGCTTCGCGGGCGTTTGCCCCCCTTGACACAGTCATCTGGCAAGCGGGGCGAGCATTTCACGTGCCAGGCCGGGTCGGCCGGGGCGGTTTCATTCTAGTCAGCCGCCGGCGCGCTCTTCCAGTTCCGCCCAGCGGGTGATGGCGGCCTCGAGCTTCTCGCCGAGCGCGCTGAGTTCGGCCGTGAGCGCGGGGATTTCCGCCGCGCGGCTTGCATAGGTGGCCGGATCGGCCAGCATCGCCTGGAGGCGGGTCTGCTCGGCCTCCATCGCCTCGATGCCGGCGGGCAGGGTGTCGAGTTCGCGCTGCTCCTTGTACGAGAGCTTGACGCGCGGACGTGCCGCGTTGCCCGCCGCGCCGCCGCTGGCCGTGGCATTGCCCGCGGCGCCGCCCGCGCTGCCACCGTTGCCCGCGCCCGCCTCCGCGCCCTTGCCGCCCTGGGCCGCGCCGGCCTTGGTCGCGGCCTCGGCCTTGCCGGGCGCGAGGGTCTTGTCGGCGCGCGGATCGGCCGTCACCACCATGCCGCCGCGCGCGCGCTCCACATCGGCCCAGCCGCCCACGTATTCGCTCCAGCGGCCGTCACCCTCGGCCAGCACGCATTGCGTGACCACCTCGTCGATGAAGGCGCGGTCGTGCGACACGATCAGCACGGTGCCGTCGTAGTCGAGCAGCAGTTCCTCCAGCAGTTCCAGCGTCTCGATGTCGAGGTCGTTGGTCGGCTCGTCCAGCACCAGCAGATTGGCCGGCTGGGCGAACAGCCGCGCCAGCAGTAGCCGGTTGCGCTCGCCGCCCGACAGACTCTTGACCGGCGAATTGGCGCGCGCCGGCGCGAACAGGAAGTCGCCGAGATAGCTCATGACGTGCTTGCGCTCGGTGCCGATCTCGACGTAGTCGCTGCCCGGCGCGATCGTGTCGCGCAGCGACTTCTCGAGATCGAGCGCGGCGCGCATCTGGTCGAAGTAGGCGACGCGCAGGCCGGTGCCGAGCTTGACCTTGCCCTCATCGGGCGCCAGCTCGCCGAGGATGAGCCGCAGCAGCGTCGTCTTGCCCGCGCCGTTGTCGCCGAGGATGCCGAGCTTGTCGCCGCGCATCAGCGCGAGGTCGAGGTTGCGCACGATCGTCCGCTCGCCGAAGCGCTTGGTCACGCCCGTCAGCTCGGCCACGCGCTTGCCCGAACGCTCGCCCGACTCGATCGACAGCTTCACGTTGCCCTGGGCATTGCGGCGGTCGGCGCGCTCCTTGCGCATTTCCACCAGCCGCGCCACGCGGCCGACGCTGCGGGTGCGGCGCGCCTCCACGCCCTTGCGGATCCACACCTCTTCCTGCGCCAGCAGCTTGTCGAAGCGCGCGTTGGCCAGCGCCTCGGCCTCGCGCATGTCGGCCTTGCGGCGGCGATAGGCGTCGAAGTTGCCCGGGAAGGACGCGAGCTTGCCCCGGTCCAGCTCGACGATGCGCGTCGCCACCTTGTCGAGAAAGCGCCGGTCGTGGGTCACGAACACCAGCGAGAAGCCCGGCGGAAAACCCGGCTGCTCGACCAGCAGCTGCTCCAGCCAGGCGATTGCCGCGAAGTCGAGATGGTTGGTCGGCTCGTCGAGCATGAGCACGTCGGGCTCGGCCACCAGCGCCTGCGCCAGCGCCACGCGCTTGCGCTGCCCGCCCGACATCGAGCCCACCTTCGTGCCCGCCGCGATGCCGAGCCGGCCGAGCCAGGCCTCGACGCGGTGCGCCGCGCCCCAGGCGCCGGCCGCCTCCAGCGCCGCCTGGGCGTGGCTCAGGCGGTCGAGCGCGGCCGGATCGTCATGCGCGGTGTCGAGCGCGGCGAGCGCCGATTCATACGCGGTGATGAGCGCCGCGCCCGGCAGGCCGGCGGCGACCGCCTCGGCCGCCGTGTGCTCGGGATCGAGCTCCGGCTCCTGCGCCACGAGCGCGATGCGCGCGCCCGATTGCACGACGCGCTGGCCGTCGTCGAGCGCCGAGTCGCCGACCAGCACGCGCAGCAGGCTCGACTTGCCGGTGCCGTTGCGGCCGATGAGGCCGACGCGCTCGCCCGCTTCCAGCGAAAAATCGGTGTGATCGAGCAGCGGCCAGTGCCCGAAGGCCAGCGATGCGTCGTTGAGTGTCAGTAGTGCCATGTATGAGAAGCCCTTTTGCAGCCGCCTATGATCGCTCGCTTTCCGCTGCTGCCCCGCGCCGCACGGCGGGGCCGCCGTCGATGCATCAGGGGTTCGCGCGTCCTCTCCCGCCGCCGGACGGGCGCCACGAGGGCGCAAAACCATGACTCGATCGGTCAGGGCCGAAGCAGCCGTTCGGCCGACGGCCAGGACGCGCCGGCCGCGACGGGCGCCAACTGGCGTGTGAAACAGGCAAGGGAAACATCCGTGCAGAGAGAAGAGCGATGGGTTCAACCAGACTGAAGCGCCTGCTGCCGGCGCTGCTGCTGGCGGCGGGCCCCGCGCTCGCGCTGGCGGCGCCTGCCCGCATCCGCGTCGCGCTCGACGACAACACTCCGCCCTATGCGTTTCGCGGCAGCGACGGCGAATTGCAGGGGCTGGTCATCGACGACTGGCACCTCTGGGAGGAACGCACCGGCGTCGCGGTCGAGTTCGTGCCGATGCCGCTCGGCCGCTCCCAGCCGCTGCTCGCGGCCGGCAAGGTGGACGTGATCGACGAGGTGTTCCGCACGCCGGCGCGCGAGGACATCTTCGATTTCTCGCCGCCCTACATGGACGTGCCGCTCAGCATCTACACCCACAACAGCATCGGCGGCATCACCGACACCCGCGGGCTGCACGGCTTTCTGGTCGCCGCCAGGGCCGGCGCCGCCTGCGCCAGCGACCTGATCGACGCCGGCGTCGAAACCGTCGCCACCTACCCGACCTACGACGCGATGATCGCCGCCGCCGCCTCGGGCGAGGTGAAGGTGTTCTGCATGGACGAGTCGTCGGCCAACTTCCTGCTGTACCGCGAGCGGCTCGATCAGGACTACCGGCTCGCGTTCATGATGCGGCTCGGCCGTTTCCACCGCGTGGTGGCGAAGGGCAACGAGGCGATGCTCGAACTCGTCAACGACGGCTTCGCGCGCATCCCGTCCGAAGCCAGCCACGCGGTGCGCGAACGCTGGCTCGGCCGGCGCCTGACGCCGGTGTACTGGCTCAAGGCGGCGGTCTACGGACTGGCCGGGCTGGCGTTGGCGGGCATCGTGCTGGCGGTGTGGACCACGACGCTGCGCCGCCGCGTGCGCGAGCGCACCGCCGAACTCGCACGTGAGAAAGCCCAGCTCGGGACGCTCATCGCCACCATTCCGGATCTGGTCTGGCTCAAGGATCTCGACGGCCGCTTTCTCGCCTGCAATCCCGAATTCGGCCGGCGCTGCGGCGTGGCGCCCGAGCAGATCGTCGGCCGCACCGATTTCGACCTCGTCCCGACCGCCGAGGCCCGGAGCTACCGCGAGCGCGATCTCGAAGTGATCGCCGCCGGCCGGCCGCTCACGAGCGAGGAATCGGTCCTCCATGTCGCCGACGGCGACCAGCGCCTGCTCCAGACCATCAAGACGCCGATGCGCGACGCCGACGGCCAGCTCATCGGCGTGCTCGGCGTGTCGCGCGACATCACCGCGCTGCGCCGCGCCGAGCAGGACATGCGGCGCAGCCGGCGCGCGCTCGAAGTGCTCAATGCCTGCAACCGCGCGCTGGTGGACGAGCCCGACGAGGCCGGCCTGCTCGCCGGCCTGTGCCGCATCGTCGTCGAGCTGGGTGGCTACGGCATGGCCTGGGTCGGCATGGCCGGCCCGGCACCCGAGCGGCGCATCCGGCTGCTGGCGCGCGCCGGCGCCGGCAGCGACTACCTCGACGGCACCGAGCTGAGTTGGGACGCCGGCCACGACTCGGGACGCGGTCCGGTCGGCGAGGCGCTGCGCGGCGACCGGCCGCACATCGACGAGAACCTCGCGCGCGAACCCGTCACCGAGGTCTGGCGCGCCCGCATCGTCGCGGCCGGCATGCGCTCGTCGGTCGCGCTGCCGCTCGCCTTCGAAGGCGAGCGCGGCGTGCTGTCGATCCATTCGCGCGAACCCGAGGCCTTCGGCGTCGAGGAGATGGCGCTGCTCACGCGGCTTGCGGCCGACGTGGCCCACGGCGTGAGTGTGCTGCGCGCCCGCGCCGCGCGACTCGCCGCCGAGGCCGAACTCGCGCGCCACCGCGAGCATCTGGCCGACCTCGTGCGCGTACGCACCGCCGCGCTCGACCAGGCGCGCGCCGACGCCGAGCACGCCCGCGCCGAAGCCGAGCGCGCGCGCGAGGAAGCCGAGCAGGCCAGCCGCGCCAAGACGCGCTTCCTCGCCAACATGAGCCACGAGATCCGCACGCCCATGAGCGCGATCCTCGGCCTCACCCACCTGCTGCGGGCCCAGATCGGCAATGGCCCGCCGCGCCAGCGGCTCGACCAGATCGCCGAGGCGGCCAACCGGCTGCTCGCGCTCATCAACGACATCCTCGACATCTCGAAGATCGAGGCCGGCAAGCTCGCGCTCTCCTGCGCCGATTTCGCGCCGCGCGTGGTCGCCGGCCAGATCCTGCGGCTCATGCAGGCCCAGACCGAGGCGCGCGGTCTCGCGCTTCAGGTCGAGATCGACCCCGCCCTGCCCGACTGGCTGCACGGCGACGCGCTGCGGCTCGGGCAGATCCTGCTCAACTTCGTGTCCAACGCGGTCAAGTTCACCGAGCACGGTGGCGTGACGGTGAAGCTGCTGCGCATCGCGCCGGACGCCGCCGACGACCGCCTCTGGCTGCGGCTCGAAGTGAGCGACACCGGCATCGGCATCGCGCCCGAGCAGCTCGCGCGGCTGTTCCGCATGTTCGAGCAGGCCGACGCCTCCACCACCCGCCGCTACGGCGGCACCGGCCTCGGCCTTGCGATCAGCAAGCGCCTAGCCGAACTGATGGGCGGACGTATCGGCGCCGACAGCCAGCCGGACCGGGGCAGCCGCTTCTGGGTCGAGCTGCCCTTTGCGCCGGCGTTCGGCGCGGCCACGATCGCGGGCGCCGCCGGCGGCGACCTCGACCTCGCCGCGATCGCCGGGCGGCGCGACCGGGATGCGGAGGCCGACAACGGCGCGTCCCACGACTGCGCCGGCAACGCGCCGCATCCGCCCGCCGACGGCGCCTGCCACGCCACTCGTCCACCCGATGCAGGCGCGGCGCCGCTCCCGGCCCCCACGCCGCCCCTGGCCGGCCTCGACCTGCTGCTCGCCGAGGACAACGAACTCAACCGCCTGGTTGCGACCGAACTGTTGCGCCAGGCCGGCGCCCGCGTGACCGTCGCCGAGGACGGCATCGTCGCCGTCGCCCTCGCACGCGAGCACGGCTTCGACGCCGTGCTCATGGACGTGCAGATGCCGCGACTCGACGGTCTCGGCGCCACGCGCCAGATCCGCCGGCTGCCCGGCCGCGAACGGCTGCCGATCATCGCGATGACCGCCAACGCCTATGCCGAGGACCGCGCCAGCTGCCTCGACGCCGGCATGAACGACCATGTCGCCAAGCCCTTCCGGCCCGACGAACTGGTGGCGACCCTGTTGCGCTGGACCTCGCGCGACGCCTGAACCGGACCGCCCGCAATTTGGCGGTGCCAGACGGAATCCACCCGAACGCGCCGGCCAATCCGCCACGACGGGCGATCACTAGCGACTCGGGGCGCTGTTACCGATTCCGCCGAATTACGCCAGCGCGACGGAATTCAACGATCTCTTGGCTATACTCTGCGGCCCTGCGGATCGCGGCTTGCTCCGCCGGGTGCTCTCTCCGTAGTTCAATGGATAGAACGGGCGCCTCCTAAGCGCCAGATACAGGTTCGATTCCTGTCGGAGGGACCAGCAAATGCAAAGGGGCGGTCACGTTGTCACGTGACCGCCCCTTTTTCTTGCTGCCCGACCTTCGATCGGCTGCCGCCCATCGATTTCAGCCAATGCCTCGGCGAATCAACGACGGATATCGGGCAATTTCATGACCGGGCGGAAACAATCGATTTTCCTGACGGGAAGCCCGGAATCGCGCCGCGATTGCTGCGCGACTGCAAGGAAGCCGCCGATTGACCGCCGCCGTGAAATCAGATTGCGAATTCTTCGATCGACTTGCCGGCCGCGAGCGCGTCCTTGAGCCAGTTGGGCTTGCGACCATGACCGCTCCAGGTCTGGCCTTCCGGACCCTTGTACTTGGCAACCGAGCCGGAACCGGCTTCACGCTTGGCCACCGGGGCGGGCGTGCCACCGACGAGACCGAGATCCTTTGCGCTCAGGCCGTATTCCTTGATCTTGGCCTTGACTTCGCTAATGACGTTTTGCAGTTCAGTCTTGCGAACGGCATCAGCTTCTTCTTGGAGCCTGGCGATTTGGGCCTGGAGTTCGGCGTAGGTGGGCATGTGGTACTCCTCTTTCCCGTGGCAAAAAAGTTTGACGGGCGGAAAATAGCACAACAGCCTCGCAATTGTGCAAGCCGGACTCCTATTCATTTGTTGCAAATCCCGATTCACGGCTAATTGAGTCGTTTCACATCGGGCAAGCCGTTTGCCCGACGCGAACGACAATCGGGGCGACTACCGAGCAGTCGTTGGAGAAAGCCGGTTTTCGCCCAGTACATGACAGGCCGAGATCGCGCGGTCATCGCCAAGCATCACAAGGGCAAACAGCTTTTCCTCGATGGTTTGCGCGATGCCGCTGCGACGCAGCAGTACCGGCGTGGCGGCCCAATCGATCACGATGAAATCAGCTTCGGCACCCGGAACGAATCGGCCGATGCGATCGGCGACGCCAAGTGCCTTCGCGCCGGCCAGCGTGCCCAAATGCAGCAAATCGAAGGCGCTGAGCGAAGTGCCTTTCAATTGGCCGATCTTGTAGGACTCAGAAAGCGTGCGAAGCATGCTGTAGGAGGTGCCGCCCCCCACGTCGCTGCCCACGCACACGGCCATGCCGTCGGCCGCGGCGGCGTCGAAATCGAACAATCCGCTGCCGAGAAAGAGATTCGACGTCGGGCAATGCACGGCGACCGCGCCGGTTTGCGCCATGCGGCGCCGATCGGCAGCGTCGAGATGCACGCAATGGCCGTACAACGCGCGTTCGCGCAGCAGGCCGACACGGTCATACACGTCCACATAACTGCGCGAATCGGGGAATAGATCGCGCACGGCGGCAATCTCGGCGTGGTTTTCAGCCACATGGGTCTGAATGTAAACGTCCGGAAATTCACGTGCGAGCCGGCCCGCACTTTCGAGCTGGGCCGGCGTCGATGTGATTGCGAAGCGCGGAGTGATCGCGATGGAAAGCCGGTCGCGGCCATGCCAGCGCTCGATGAGGGCGCGCGTTTCGGCTTCGCCGCTGGCGGCCGTATCGGTTAGCGCGGCCGGCGCATTGCGATCCATCAGTACCTTGCCGGCAATCAGGCGCATTTGCCGCGCCTGTGCGAGCTCGAACAGCGCATCGACCGAATGCTCATGAACGGTGGCGAATACGACTGCTGTCGTGGTGCCGTTGCGCAACAGTTCATCGAGAAAGAAGCGGCTGGTTTCTCGCGCGTGCTCGAGTCGCGCAAACGATTGCTCGGACGGAAATGTGTAACGTTCAAGCCAGTCGAGCAGTTGTGTGCCGTATGAGGCGATCACATCGACCTGGGGCGAATGGATATGCCCGTCGACGAATCCCGGAAGAATCAGCTTGCCGCGCTGATCGACAACTTCGATGTCACCCAGACGTGCAAGCAATGCATGGGCGGGACCGACTTCGACCACATGGCCGTTTTCGACGACGAGCACGCCGTCCTCAAAGTATTCGACGCCATCGGGCAATCCGTCGGCGCCGCGCGCGCCGGGTGCCTTCAGGCAATGCAGGATGGACGAACGAAAAGCGCGGGGCTTGCCCGCGCTTTCTGACCTTGAAGTCATGTTTGCAGCCCCTTCAAGCATCGGGATGAAAGCGTTTGCCGAGCGACACCGGCTGATTGAGAAGAATGATCTTCGGGTCGCGGCAAATGATGACGAGCACGACGATGGTGGCGAGGTAAGGCAGCATCGAGAGGAATTCGGAAGGAATCGAAAGTCCGAATCCCTGGGCATGGAATTGCAGCACCGTCACGCCGCCGAACAAATAGGCGCCGAGCAGTACCCGCCAGGGCTTCCAGGTGGCGAATACGACCAGCGCGAGCGCAATCCAGCCGCGCCCGGCCGTCATGCCCTCGATCCACATCGGCGTGAGCGCGCAGGACAGATAGGCGCCCGCCAGCCCGCTCATCGCGCCGCCGAACAGCACGCACAGATAGCGGATGGAAATCACCTTGAAGCCGATCGCATGCGCGGTGGACGGCGATTCGCCCGCCGCGCGCACGATCAGCCCGGCGCGCGTGCGGTTGAGGAACCAGTGCGTCGCGCCGGCGAGCGCGATCGAGCCGTACACCAGCAGGTCGAAGCGGAACAGCAGCGGCCCGAGTACCGGGATGTCGCTCAGCACCGGAATCGAGATGCCGCCCATGCCCTCGACCACCTTGCCGACGTAATCGCGCCCGGCAAACGCCGACAGCCCGACGCCGAACAGCGTGAGTGCGAGGCCGGTCGCCACCTGGTTGGTCTGGAGCGAGAGCGTGAGCACGCCGAACAGCAGCGCGAGCGCCATGCCGCAGGCCATGCCCGCCAGCAGGCCGAGCGCGAGGCTGCCGGTCGTGACCGTGGCCGCGAAGGCGCCGATCGCGCCGGCCAGCATCATTCCTTCCACGCCCAGATTGAGCACGCCGCTGCGCTCGACCACGAGTTCGCCGGTGGCGGCATAGATGAGCGGCGTCGCGGCGCCGACGCTGCTGACGACGATGGGGATGAGGGTGTCGGCGCTCATGCGGCGTCCTTCGGGGTGACTGCGACGGGCGCGGTGACAGGCGCGGCGACGGCCTTTGACGCCGCCTTGCGCACGAGGCGGAAATTGATGAACAGATCGGCCGCGAGCAGATAGAAAAGCAATACGCCCTGGAACAGGCCGGTAATTGCATTGGGCAATTGCAATTCCATCTGCGCCGATTCGCCGCCGAGATAAAGCAGCGACATCAGCACGCTCGCCAGCACGATGCCCACCGGATGCAGCCGCCCGACGAAGGCGACGATGATCGCGGCGAAGCCATAGCCCGGAGAAATCTGCGGCTGGAGCTGGCCGATCGGGCCGGCCACCTCGGCGATGCCGGCGAGACCCGCTGTCGCGCCGCTGAGCAGCAGCGCGAGCCAGACGTTCTTCTTCTCGCTGAAGCCGGCGTAGCGCGCGGCGGCGGGCGCCAGGCCGGCGACGCTCATGCGATAGCCCGCGAGCGTCTTGGCGACGAAGAACCACACCGCCAGCACGATGACCAGCGCGAGCACCAGCGCGCCGTTGACGCGCGTGCCCTCGACCAGCGGTTGCAGCGTGGCCGAATCGCCGAGCATGGCCGACTGCGGAAAGTTGAAGCCGTCCGGATCGCGCCACGGCCCGTGCACGAGGAAGAGCAGCAGCAGCCGCGCGACGTACACGAGCATCAGGCTCACGAGGATTTCGCTCGTGTTGAAGCGCGTGCGCAGGAAGGCCGGGATCGCGGCCCATGCCATGCCGCCGAGCGCGCCCGCCAGCAGCATGAGCGGCATCGTCAGCGGCCCGTCGATGCCCGAAAACAGCCCGACCCAGGCGCCCGCGAGCGCGCCGATCGTGAGCTGGCCCTCGGCACCGATGTTCCACACATTGGCGCGGAAGCCGACCGCGAGGCCGATCGCGCACAGGATCAGCGGCGTGGACTTGAGCGCGAGTTCGCCCAGCCCGTACTCGCTCGTGAACGCCTTGACGAAGAAGACGTAGAAGGCCTCGCCCGGCGAGGTGCCGAGTGCGGTGAACAGCAGATAGCCCGACACGAGCGTGAGCGCGGCCGCGATCAGCGGCGAGCCCAGGCCCATGAGCCGTGACGGCTCGGGGCGCAATTCAAGCTTGAACAAGGTCGGCCTCCGTGGCGGTGCGCGGGTCGAAATCGAATTTGCCGCCCATCCACGCGCCGAGCTGCTCGGTGGTGGTTTCGGCGGTGGGCAGGCTGCGCGACAGGCGGCCGGCGCAGATGACGGCGATGCGGTCGCAGATGGCGCGCAGCTCGTCCAGCTCCTCGCTCACGACGAGGATGGCGCAGCCCTCGGCGCGCAGGTCGATGAGCGCCTGATGGATGAGCTGGGCCGCGCCCACGTCCACACCCCAGGTCGGCTGGGCCACGACCAGCACCGGCGGGCGATGCGAGGTCTCGCGGCCGACGATGAACTTCTGCAGGTTGCCGCCGGACAACGACGACGCCACCGAGGCCTCGCCGCCGCACTTGACCTTGAACTTCTGGATCACGCGGTTGGAGAAGTCGCGCGCGGTCCAGACGTCGAGCAGGCCGCGCCTGGCCATGCCGCGCGAGAAGCCGGTGAGGATGGCGTTCATCGTCAGGCTCAGGCTCGGCACGGCGCCGCGCCCGAGGCGTTCTTCCGGCACGAAGCCGAGGCCGGCGTTGCGGCGCTGCGCGGGGCCGAGCAGGCCGACCGGCTTGCCCAGCAGCACGATCTCGTCGGCGCGCGAGCCGCGCCGCTCGCCGCTGATGGCGGCCATGAGCTCCTTCTGGCCGTTGCCCGAGACGCCGGCGATGCCGACGATCTCGCCGCTGCGCAGTTCGAGGCTGATGTCGGACAGCGCGGTGGAAAAAGGGTCGGGCGCGGGAATGCTCAGCTTGCTGAGCGCGAGCCGCACCTCGTCGGGTTCGCGCGGCGCGAGGCCGGGTGGCGAGAGGTCGCCGCCGATCATCATCCGCGCGAGGCTGGCGGCGGTTTCCTGCCTGGGGATCGCGTGGCCGCTGACCTTGCCGTTGCGCAGCACCGTGGCCGAGTCGCAGAGCGAGCGGATTTCCTCGAGTTTGTGGCTGATGTAGAGGATGGAGCAGCCCTCGGCCGCGAGCTGGCGCAGCGTGCCGAACAGCCGCTGCACCGCCTGCGGCGTGAGCACCGAGGTCGGCTCGTCGAGGATGAGCAGGCGCGGCTTCTGGAGCAGGCAGCGCACGATCTCGACGCGCTGGCGCTCGCCGACCGACATGCTGTGCACGAGGCGCTGCGGGTCGAGCGGCAGGCCGTAGTGCTCCGACACCTCGCGCACGCGCTGGTCGAGCGTGGGCGACTGCGCCGACTCGCCGAGGAAGAGCGCGATGTTCTCGGCCACCGTCAGCGTCTCGAACAGGCTGAAGTGCTGGAACACCATGCCGATGCCGCAGGCGCGCGCGGCGCCCGGCGAGTCGAGATGCACCGGCCGGCCTTCCCACAGCACCTCGCCGGCGTCGGGCCGGGTGACGCCGTAGATGATCTTCATGAGCGTGCTCTTGCCGGCGCCGTTCTCGCCGAGCACGGCATGGATCTCGCCCGGCGCGACGCTGAGCGACACGCCATCGTTGGCGACCACCGACGGGTAGCGCTTGGTGATGCCGCGCAGCGCGAGGCGCGGCGGGGCTTGCTTGTCTGTCATGGGGCGGCTCCTGCGAGGGAAAGCGGTATCCGGTCTGAGGGTTCTGGGTTGTCAGCGCGCGGTGCGGCGGCGGTCCGGGTCGGCCGGCGCGTGGTTGCCGGCGGCGCCGGCTGGCGTGCCGGCCTGCGGGCGGCGGCCGCTCGCCTCGATCACCTGCAAGAGCTGGGCGGCGACGGCTATGGCGATGGCGGCCGGCAGCTTGCTGGTGATGCCGGGCACGCCGATCGGCGCGACGAGCCGCGCGATCGCCTCGGGCGCGAGGCCGCGCGCCGCGAGCCGGCCGCGGAAGCGGGCGATCTTGGTCTTCGACGCGATCATGCCGAGCCAGCCGAAGCGGCCGTCGGCGAGCAGCGCGCGCACGATGTCGAAGTCGATCTCGTGGTTGTGGGTGAGCACGACATGCAGCGCGCCCGGCGGCGCGGCGAGCGCCTCGGCGGCCGGGTCGTCGGTGGCGATGCATTCGATGCCGGGCGGGAGATCGGGCGCGAACACCGCGTCGCGCACGTCGATCCAGCGGATGCGGATCGGCAGCGGCGCGAGCACGCCCACGAGCGCCGCGCCGACGTGGCCGGCGCCGTGCAGGCAGAGCAGCGGGCGCGGCGGCACGAGGCGTTCGACGAGGACGCGGCGGCCGGCGTCGCGCGCGACGGTGGCGGATTCGGCGCTGGCGTCGAGGGCGACGGACCAGCGCGGGTCGAGGGGCGCGAGCGTGGGCGCCGGGTCGGCGCCGCTTGCGCCGACCGCTTCGCCGGGCGCCGCGCCGCCGGACGCCGGCAGCGGCGTGAGCGCGCAGAGCGATTCGTCCGCCGCGCGGCGCGCGCGCCAGTCGGCGAGGCGGGCCGCGTCGGCGGCGGTCACGCGTTCGAACATCAGCTCGACCGCGCCGCCGCAGCATTGTCCGAGCGTCGCGCCGAGCACGAAGTTGCGGGTGAAGCGCGGGGCGGCGGCCTCGGCGCCCGCCGCGGTCGCCGTCGCCGCAAGCATCCCGCGCGCAATGCCCGTCGCCTGCCATTCCAGATGCCCGCCGCCGATGCTGCCCGCCAGCCCGTCGCGGGTGACGACCATCCACGCGCCCTCGCCTCTCGGCGCCGAGCCGCGCACCGCGATCACCACCACGCGCACGGCCGGCTCGCCGGCGGCGGCGAGGTCGACGCATTCGTCGAGCCAGTCTCTCATCGCCGGGCCTCCAGCTCGCAAGGGCTTGCAGCCCCCGCGCGGCAGACCGGCGCGGATCGGGCAGGCAGGCTAACCATCACGCAGCCTTCCCGGCCGCCTTCGCCAGCGCCCTCGCCTCGCCCACCGCGCGCAGCACGGCCTCGGGCGTCGCGGGCGCGTCGAGCGGCACCGTCACGCCGGCCGGCAGCAGGCTCCCGACGGCATCGCGGATCGCATGGAACACCGACATGCCGAGCATGAACGGCGGCTCGCCCACCGCCTTGCTGCGGTAGATCGTGTCCTCGTGGTTCGGCCGGTCGAACAGCTTCACGCTCGACTGCTCGGGCCAGTCGCCCACGCCCGGAATCTTGTAGGTGGATGGCGCATGCGTGCGCAACCGCCCCTTCGCGTCCCACCACAGTTCCTCGCAGGTGAGCCAGCCCGCGCCCTGCAGGAAGGCGCCCTCGATCTGGCCGATGTCGAGCGCCGGGTTCAGCGAGCTGCCCACGTCATGGAGGATGTCGGTGCGCAGCAGCCGCGTCTCGCCGGTGAGCGTGTCGATCGCCACCTCGCTCACCGCCGCGCCCCAGGCGAAGTAGTAGAACGGCCGGCCCGTCCAGGTCTTGCGGTCGAAATGGATCTTCGGCGTCCTGTAGAAGCCCGTGGCCGACAGCTGCACGCGCGCCAGATAGGCCTCCTTCGCGAACTGCCCGAAGCCGATCACCCGCTCGCCCAGATGCACCTGCCCGTTGGCAAAGTGGATGGCCGTGGGCGCGACGCCGTACTTCTCGGCGCCGAAGGCCACGAGCCGCTCGCGCAGCGTGACAGCCGCCGCCTGCGCCGCCTTGCCGTTGAGGTCGCTGCCGCTCGACGCGGCGGTGGCCGAGGTGTTGGGCACCTTGCTCGTGTCGGTCGCGCTCGCCTTCACCGCGTCGAGCGGCAGGCCGAGTTCCTGCGCCACGATCTGCCTCACCTTGGTGAACAGGCCCTGGCCCATCTCGGTGCCGCCGTGGTTGAGCAGCACCGTGCCGTCGTTGTAGATGTGCACCAGCGCGCCGGCCTGGTTGTAGTGCAAAGCCGTAAACGAAATGCCGAATTTGACCGGCGTGAACGCGATGCCGCGCTTGACGATGGCGCTGCGCGCATTGAACTCGGCAATCGCCGCGCGGCGGTCGGCGTACTCGGCGCTCTCGGTCAGTTGCGCGAGCATCTCGGGCATGAGGTTGTCTTCGACCTGCATGCCGTAGTGCGTGGTGTCGCGGCCTTCGCCGCCGTAGAGGTTGGCGCGCCGCACGTCGAGCGGATCGCGGCCGAGCGTGCGCGCGATGTCGTCGAGCACCGCCTCGATCGCCACCATGCCCTGCGGCCCGCCGAAGCCGCGATAGGCCGTGTTGCTCACGGTGTGCGTGCGGGCGCGGTGCGACACGATCTCGACCGCCGGCAGGTAGTAGGCGTTGTCGGCGTGGAAGATCGCGCGGTCGTTCACCGGCCCCGACAGGTCGGCCGAATAGCCGCAGCGCGAGGCGAACATGAACTTCACGCCGAGCAGCCGGCCCGCGTCGTCGAAGCCGGCCTCGTAGTCGTACACGAAGTCGTGGCGCTTGCCGGTCATGGTCATGTCGGCATCGCGGTCGAGCCGCAGCTTGCAGGCGCGGCCGGTCTTGCGCGCGGCGAGCGCCGCGACCGCCGCCATCAGCGCCGGCTGGCTTTCCTTGCCGCCGAAGCCGCCGCCCATGCGCCGGCATTGCACCGTGACGGCGTTGACCGGCAGCGCCATCACCTCGGCCACCATGTGCTGCACCTCGCTCGGATGCTGGGTCGAGCAATGGATGACGAGGCTGCCGTCCTCCTGCGGCAGCGCCGCCGCGATCTGGCCTTCGAGATAGAAATGCTCCTGCCCGCCGCAGGCATGGCTGCCGCTCAGACGATGCGGCGCGGCGGCGATGGCCGCGTCGGCGTCGCCCCGGCGCACGGTCTCGGTCGGCAGCACGAAGCTCTGCGCCGCGACGGCCGCGCGGATGTCGAGCAGCGCGGGCAGCTCGTCGATCTCGATGCGCGCCAGCAGCGCGGCGCGACGCGCGGCGTCATGGCTCGTCGCCACCACGGCGAAGAGCTGATGGCCGACGAACATCACCTCGTCGGTCACGAACACGGGGTCGTCGTGCAGCACCGCGCCGTAGTTGTTGTGGCCGGGAATGTCGGCGGCGGTCAGCACGGTGACGACGCCGGGCGCCTTCTCGACCGCGCTCAGGTCCAGGCCGATGAGCCGGCCGTGCGCTACCGGGCTGCAACCGAAGGCGATGTGCAGCGCGCCGGCCGGCAGCAGGATGTCGTCGGTGTAGCGCGCCGCGCCCGTCACGTGCAGGGGCGCGCTCTCGTGCTTCTGGGCGGTGCCGACGGGCGGCTCGGCGAGGCGGTCGTTCATGGCTGGCTCCGGGGTGATGCGGGGAGGGAGGCGTTCATTTGTTGGAGGCGGCGCCGCTCACGGCATCAACGCCAGATCGATCTGGCCCACGCGCGTCAGCCCGCCTTCATGCTCGGCCAGCAGCCGCAGCAGCAGATTGCCCGCGACCTCGCGCCGGTAGCCGGCCGAGGCGCGCATGTCGGACAGCGGCGCGAAATCGGTGGCCAGCTCGTCGATCGCATCGCCCACGCTCGTGCGGTCGAAGGGCTTGCCGCACAGCGCGGCCTCGGCATGCGCGGCGCGCTTCGGCGTCGCGGCCATGCCGCCGTAGGCGAGGCGCACCTGGGTCGCCACGCCGGCGTCGTCGAGCCGCAGCGCGAAGGCGCCGCACACGGCCGAGATGTCCTGCTCGACGCGCTTGCTGACCTTGTAGGCACCGAACACCAGCCGCCCCGCGCCGCCCAGCGCCGCCGTCGCACGCGGAATGCGCACCGCCTCGACGAACTCGCCCGGCTCCATCGCCTTCTTCTGGTAGCCGAGATAGAGCAGCTCCATCGGCAGCCAGCGCACCTGCTCGCCGCGCCTCAGCTTGACCTCGGCGCCGAGCGCGATCAGCGGCGGCATCGAATCGCCGATCGGCGAGCCGTTGGCCACGTTGCCGCACAGCGTTCCGGAATGCCGGATCGGCGGCGACGCGAAGCGCGAGGCCAGCTCGCCGAGCGCCGGGTAGTCGCCGACGATCGCGGTCCACGCCGCCTCCAGCGTGACCGCCGCACCGACGTGGATGTGGGCGTCGTCCACCGCGATGCGCGCCAGCTCGGCCACCTCGCCGACGTAGATGAGCTTCGGCAGCGATTTGAGCTGCTTGGTCACCCACAGGCCCACGTCGGTGCCGCCCGCGAGCAGCAGCGCGTCGGGCTCGGCCAGATAGGCCGCCGCGAGTTCGGCCGTCGTGCGCGGCGCGACGAAGCCATTGCCCGTCGAAAGCTCCAGCGCCGACTCCCGCGCGATCGAAGCGATGCGCGCCAGCCGCTCGGGCGAGCGTCCGTGCGCGCGGTTGAAATGCGCCGGCTCCGGGTAGCCGAACATCGCGATGCCAGCGTCGATGATCGGCCGGTAGCCAGTGCAGCGGCACAGATTGCCCGCGAGGCATTCGACGACCTCGGCCCGGCCGGCGGCCGGCACGCGCAGATAGAGATCGGCCAGCGACATCACGAAGCCCGGCGTGCAGAAGCCGCATTGCGAGCCGTGGCAATCGACCATGGCCTGCTGGACTGGATGCAATCCGCCGCTCGGTTGTACCAGCGATTCGGCGGTCACCACCTCGCAGCCATCGACCGTCGGCAGCAGCCGGATGCAGCTGTTGACGGCCGAGTACTCGATGCGCTCGCCGCCTTCGTCGGCCACGCGCCGGCCGACCAGCACGGTGCAGGCGCCGCAATCGCCTTCGGCGCAGCCTTCCTTGGTGCCACAGCGGCCCAGATCGTCGCGCAGGTACTGGAGCAGCGTGGTGGTCGGGCCGGCATCGGCGGCTTCGACCAGCCTGTCATCGAGGAGGAACCGGACCGTTGCCGGGTTTTCACGCATCATCTCGCCCCTTGTCGTCGCCATCACGGCATGTTCGATGCTTCGGTTCGCACCGGCGCCAGGCATTGCCGGCTGTCATGCGCGATCCGGATTGTGTACAACCTGCAAGCCTGCCGGACCCCTGCGGGAATGCCTGCCGCAAGGGTCGGATTTAGCAAGCGATATGCCATTTGCGCCGCGTCCGCGCGGCCCCAAGTCCCGATGACCACCAGAACCCCGTCGCGCCGCAAGACCGACGAAGCCCTCGCCCCGGCACCGCGCAAGCGCGCGAGCCGCGCCCGGACGGCCAGCGCCGGCACCGCCGACGAGGCCGCGCTGCCCGCGACCGGCGCGGCCATCGCAACGGCCGCCGGCACCGGCGTCCGCGCGCGCAAGACCGCTCTCTCCGGCATCGCCGCCAACCAGGCCGCGGCCGGCGCCACGACCGCCGCCGCGTCCGACGGTGACGGCGCCGACACCGGCGCCGGCGCCGCGCCCGCGCGCCGCCGCGCCGCCGGCATCGACCAGCGCATCTACGAGGCCGTGCTCAACGCGGTCATGACGCACCGCCTGCCGCCCGGCACCAAGCTGACGGAAGCCAGCTTCTGCGAGCTGTACAAGGTCAGCCGCACCATCGTGCGCAAGGCGCTGCTGCGGCTCGCCCATGACCACATCGTCGAGCTGCGACCCAATCGCGGCGCGGTCATCGCGAGCCCCACGCCGCGCGAGAAGCGCGACGTGTTCCACGCCCGCCGCATCGTCGAGGCCGCCGTCGTGCCGCTCGCGATCCGCAACGCCTCGCGCGGCCAGATCGCGAAGCTGCGCCAGATGGTGAAGGACGAGCGTGCCGCCCTCGACCGCGGCGATCGCGGCCGCTGGATCCGCCTCGGCGCCGAATTCCATCTGGCGCTCGCCGAGGTCGCGGGCAACCAGGTGCTGACGCACTTCCTGAGCGAACTGTCGTCGCGCTGCTCGCTCATCATCGCGCTGTACGACAGCCCCACTTCCGTGCCCTGCGCGCACGACGAGCACGAGCACCTGATCGACGCGATCGCCAACGGCGAGGTCGAGCGCGCCACCGCCATGATGGAAGAGCATCTCCAGGCCATCGAGGACCGCCTGCTGCCCGAGCGGCGCGGCGAAGCCATCGACCTGGCGCAGATCCTCGGCGAATCCTGATCCATTCAACGTATCCAATGACATTGACGGATTGGATACAAGATTAGGGGGAATGTCCGGCACAACTCGTGGCCGGATGAAGGACAAGACTGTCCGATCCCGCTTCGGGTGCCTGTTGCACCACGACAAATTCCGGCCATTCCCCTGGGTGCACCAGCGTAAGGCATCGCTTCGCTGAAACTGCTTGTCACAGTTGGCACGCCGCTTGCGCGTATGCAATCCGCCGAAGAAATCGGATGCAATCGCTTGCCGCCGCTCCGACCCTTGTTCGGCACTCCGACCGGATGGGCCAGCAGTGCCCCCGGCACTCATCGAACAGACAGGGGAATTCAGAAGATGAACGTGATCTCGACTCGCGGGGCCGCGCATGCCGGCATGAAGGCGATCCGCATTGCCGCCGCCGTCGCGCTGGCCTGCGCCGCCGGGGCCGCCTCCGCCGCCGACTGGAGCGATACCTTTATCGGCTACACCTACGGCCCGCAGTTCCGTCAGCCGGGCAGCGACGCCTTCGTGACGAAGAACATCTTCACGCTCCAGCACGTCAGCGGCTACAAGTACGGCACGAACTTCTTCAACGTCGACATGCTCAAGTCGGACACGAACAATCGTGCGAAGGGCCCGACCATCGGCAGCCCGAGCGAACGCGGCGCGCAGGAGGTCTATGTCACCTACAACACGCTGCTGAGCTTCAACAAGCTCACCAACAGCACCAGCTTCAGCGCCGGCCCGATCGCCGACGTCGGCCTGCAGCTCGGCTTCGACTTCAACTCGATGAACGACACCTTCGGTGCCGGCCTGTTCAAGAAGATCGCCGGTCCCAAGGTCACCTTCGCCGTGCCCGGCCTGCTCCAGCTCGGCCTGCTGTACTACAAAGAAGACAACAACAACGGCTTCTCGGGCAAGAACATCGACTTCGATCCGGCGCTGCGCCTGAATGCCGTGTGGTCGTTCAACTTCGACGCCGGCCTGCCGACCGTGTTCAAGGGCTGGGCCACCTACACCGGCGAGAAGGGCCAGAACACCCTGCCGGAAACCTGGTTCGAGACCTTCTACATGGTCGATGTGGGCACCCTGGCCAGCCAGCCCAAGACCTTCTACGCGGGCGTGGGCTACCAGTACATCAACCACAAGTTCGGCGCGAACGTCGACAGCAGCGGCAATCCGATGCCGGGCCGCAAGGTCTCGTCGCCGATGTTCCGCGTCGAAGCGCACTTCTGATCGCGCACGGCCGGCGGGCGCCTTCGCGGCGCTATCGTCGGCGGCGGCCGGATGCGATGCGCCGGCCGCGACAGCCAGGGGCGCCGGGTTCCGCGAGGGACCGGCGCCCGGATCACGTCAGGCCCCACAGAATCTTTCGCACGGGCATCGCGCCCACAGGAGCACACCCATGAGCAAGCGTTTGACGATCAAGCGCCTCGCGGCCGCCGCCGTGACGGCCGCCGGCGTACTCGCCCTGCCGGCCGCCCAGGCCGCCGAGCCGCTGAAGATCGGCTTCGTGTACGTCGGCCCGGTCGGCGATGCCGGCTGGACCTATGCCCACGACCAGGGCCGCCTCATGCTCGAAAAGGAGCTGGCGGGCAAGGTCAAGACCACCTACGTCGAGAACGTGCCCGAGGGCGCCGACGCCGAGCGCGTGATCCGCGAGCTGGCGCAGAAGAACGACCTCATCTTCACCACGTCCTTCGGCTACATGAACCCGACGCTGAAGGTCGCCAAGGCCTTCCCGAAGGTGAAGTTCGAGCACGCCACCGGCTACAAGACCGACAAGAACCTCGGCGTGTACGAGGCCCGCTTCTATGAAGGCGCCTATCTGCTCGGCGTGATCGCCGGCAAGCAGAGCAAGACCGGCACGCTGGGCTTCATCGGCTCGGTGGCCATCCCCGAGGTCATCCGCAACATCAACGCCTTCACGCTCGGCGCGCAGAGCGTGAACCCGGCCATCAAGACCAAGGTGCTGTGGGTGAACGCCTGGTACGACCCGGCCAAGGAGCGTCAGGCGGCCGAGACGCTGATCGCCCAGGGCGCCGACGTGCTGTGCCAGAACACCGACTCGCCCGCGACGGTGCAGGTCGCCCAGGAAAAGGGCGTGTACGCCTTCGGCTGGGACTCGGACATGACCAAGTTCGCGCCCAAGGCCCACCTGACGGCCAACATGAACAACTGGGGCCCCTACTACATCGCCGAGGCCAAGAAGGCGATCGACGGCACCTGGACGCCGGGCGACGCCAAGCTCGGCATCAAGGAAGGCATCGTCAAGTTCGCGCCGCTCAACCCGGTGGTGTCGGCCGATACCGCCAAGCTGTTCGAGGAGAAGAAGCAGGCCATCGTCGACGGCAAGCTCTATCCGTTCGCGGGTCCGATCAAGGACCAGTCGGGCGCCGAGAAGGTGAAGGCCGGCGCGTCGATGGCCCTGCCCGAGATCATGAGCTTCAACTGGTTCGTGGCGGGCGTCGAAGGCTCGATTCCGAAGTGAAGGTGGCGGCATGAGCGATCCCGCGCTCGACGGCGACTGGCATCCGGTCGCCCTGTCCGCCGCGCTGCCGGCGGGCGCGCGTCTGGCCACGCGGCTGCTCGGCCGCGAGGTCGTGGTGTGGCGCGGCGCCGATGGCGCGGTGCATGCGGGCGAGGACCGCTGCCCGCATCGCGGCACGCGGCTGTCGGTGGGCGAGGTGAAGGGCGACGAGATCGTCTGCGCCTACCACGGCTGGCGCTTCGACGGTGCCGGCCGCTGCACGAAGGTGCCGGCGCATCCGGCGCTCGACACGGCGTCGCAGGCGCGGCTGTGCGCCCGCATGCATCACGCGGAGGAGCGCTACGGCCTCGTGTGGGTGTGCGTCGGCACGCCCGCGAAGCCGGTGCTGCCCTTTCCGGAGCATGACGATCCGCATCTGCGCATCGTGCATTGCGGGCCGTATGACGTGGATGCGGCCGGGCCGCGCATCGTCGAGAACTTTCTCGACATGGCGCACTTCGGCTGGGTGCACGGCGGCATCCTCGGCGACCTCGATCACACCGAGGTGCGCGACTACCAGGTCGACCCGTTCGACGACGGCCAGGGCGGCAGCGGCGTGATCGCCACGCAATGCCGCTTCTGGCAGCCGCGCACCAACAGCCTTGCCCACGGCGGCAGCGAGGTCGAATACACCTACCGCGTGGTGCGGCCGCTGACGGCCATCCTCACCAAGCTGCCCGAGGCGCAGGCGGGTTTCCGCGAGGCGATCAGCCTGCATGTGCAGCCGCTGGAGGAGGAGCGCAGCCGCGTGTTCATCATTCTCGCGATGACGAACGACGCCGATTCCGACGAGGCGCTGCGCGCCTTCCAGGACACGATCTTCGGCCAGGACCTGCCGATTCTCGAAAACCAGCGGCCGAAGAAGCTGCCGCTGGCGCCGGGCGCCGAGCAGTCGATGGCCTGCGACCGGCTGTCGCTGGCCTATCGCCGGCTGCTGAAGGAATCGGGCATGCGCTGGGGCGTGATTGCGGAGTGAGGGCGGCGCGCCGCCACTCGCTGGAATGACGAAGGGCGGCCTTGAGCCGCCCTTGTCGCTTGTGGAGCACGTCTGCCGCCGCGCCCAACGGCCGGTGCCGCGCTACCCGCCGCCCTCAGATCACCTCGGCCGGCGCGTAGCGGCAGGCGCGCTCATGGTCGCCGCGCTCGACCTGCACCGTCACATGGCCGATGCCGAAGCGTGCCTTGAGGCCGTCGGCGATCGCATGCAGCTCGCCGTCGTCGCAGCCGCCGTCGGGCTTGACGAGGTGGGCGGTGAGCGCGATGTCGCTCGCGCTGATCGGCCAGATGTGCAGGTCGTGCACCTCGGTCACGCCGGGGCGCGCGGCGAGCCAGCGCTCGACGGCGGCGCGGTCGATGCTGGCCGGTACCGCGTCGAGCGCCATGTCCACCGACTCGCGCAGCAGGCCCCAGGTGCCCCACACGAGCACGGCGCAGATCACGAGGCTCAGCGCCGGGTCGAGCCAGAGCCAGCCGGTCGCGCGCATCGCCAGCGCCGCGAGCACCACGCCGAGGGACACCGCCGCGTCGGCCACCATGTGCAGATAGGCGCCGCGCAGGTTGATGTCGCTGTCCTTGCCATGCATGAAGAACCAGGCCGTCGCCGAGTTGATGACGATGCCGATGGCCGCCACCACCGCCACCGTCATCTCGGCCACCGGCTGCGGATCGGCCAGCCGCCCGACCGATTCCCAGGCGATCGCGCCCACGGCCACGAGCAGCGCGATGGCGTTGACGAGCGAGGCAAGGATGGAGCTGCGACCGTAACCCCAGGTGCGCGACGGCGTCGGCGCCCGGCCCGACAGCCAGGACGCCGCCCAGGCCAGCGCGAGCGCGGCGACATCGCTCAGGTTGTGGCCGGCGTCGGCCAGCAGCGCCAGCGAATCGCTCGCGAAGCCGAAGCCCGCCTCGACCAGCACGAAACCGAGATTGAGCGCGATGCCCACCGCGAAGGCCTTGCCGACCGGCAGCGGACCGTGATGGTGATGGCCGTGGCCGTGATGGTGGCCGTGCGCGTGGGCGTGGCCCGCGTGATCGTGGCCGTGGTCGTGACCATGATCGCTGTCGTGGTCGCAGCCGTCGTGGGCGTGGTGCGCCGCCGTGGCCGCGTCGGCGGCAGCGGCGTGATCGTGATGCGCGCACGGCGCGCCGTGGAAATGCTCGTGGCCGTGTTCACGGCCGGCCGGCGGGTGTTGCCCGGTCATGCGTTCGGTCCTCCAGGAAAGCGGCGCCGGCCCCCGGAGGACCGGCGCGATCAGAGCAGCGGATCGATGTTGAAGACCTCGTATTCCGTCCGCAAGTCGGCGTACTGGCCGCGCATGGCCTGCATGTACTGCGCATAGGCCTCGGGATCGAAACCGCCCGGCTCGGTATAGACCGTGAGCTGCGGCCCCGGCGGGTGGTAGAGGAAGACCTCGCGCGCGCGCACGCCGAAGGTCTGGCCGGTCACGCGGGCCGCATAGCTCGTGCACAGGTAGGCGACGAGATTGGCCACGTAGCTCGCCGGCACCTTGAGCGCATGGGCCTGGTACTGGCGCTGGGCCTCGGTGCGCGGCTCGAACTGCTGCGTGACCCGCGTGGTCGCGAAGGGCGCGACCGCGTTGCAGTTGATGCCCGTCGCGCTCAGGTCCATCGCCACCGCGCGCGTCAGGCCGAGCAGCCCGGCCTTGGACGCGACGAAGGCGCTCTGGTGCGTGTTGCCGATGAAGGCCGAGGCCGCGACGAGATTGACGATCGAGCCCGGGATGCGGCCGCGCTTGACCTGCTCGCGCATGTGCGGCGTGGCGGCGGCCAACAGCGCGTAGGGCGCGATCAGGTTGTTGGCGAAGACGTTCTCGTACTGCTCGCGGCGGGTGTCGGTGATGGGCGCCTCGATCTGGATCGCGGCGTTGTTGACCACGATGTCGATCGCGCCCCAGTTGGCGCGCGCCAGCGCGACGCAGGCCTCGGCCGCGTCAGGCTTGGCGAGGTTTTCCTTGAAGGCGATCGCGCTGCCGGGCGCCTTGGCATTGAGCCGCTCGACCACCGCGTCGGCCACGACGCTGTCCTGCGGGCCTCCGTCGATGTCGCAGCCGGTATCGGCGATGACGACGCGCGCGCCTTCCATCACGAGGGTCTGGGCGATGGCGAGGCCGATGCCGCGGGCCCCTCCGGTAACGATGGCGACTCGCTTGTCGAGAATGTCGGTCATGCTGGGATCGATTGCCTGCGTGGAATTGGACGGGACTGCCGGAAGCACGAACCGGGCCGCGCCGGAAGACGCGGCGCCACGAAAACAGCAGGTGCGTGACAGGGCCGCGAAGCGTAGCGCGCGCTCATGGCAGCGCCAACCGCGCCGCGGGCCGGCGGTGCTTCTGCCCGCCGGCTGTCGGCACATAACCAACCGCCATAAGCCCGGCTGACCGGGGTCATTCACGAAACCGGCGCTAAGCGGCGACAATTCAGGGTTTCGCCGGATGCCGGGTGGCGTGATGTCTGCCCGTTCCGCCCGCCATCACCCCATTCCGCCAAGCCCATGAGCGCCTTCAACGAAGAAACTGTCCTGACCGTGCATCACTGGACGGATCGCCTGTTCAGCTTCACGACCACTCGCGATCAGTCGCTGCGCTTCAGCAACGGTCACTTCACGATGATCGGGCTGAAGGTCAACAACAAGCCGCTGCTGCGCGCCTATTCGATCGCAAGCGCGAACTACGAGGAACACCTCGAATTCCTGAGCATCAAGGTGCCGGACGGTCCGCTCACCTCGCGCCTGCAGCACATCCAGCCGGGCGACAAGCTCATCGTCGGCCGCAAGCCCACGGGCACCCTGCTCATCGACTATCTCAAGCCGGGCAAGAACCTCTACCTCATGTCCACCGGCACCGGCCTCGCGCCCTTCATGAGCGTGATCCGCGATCCCGAGACCTACGAGCGCTTCGAGAAGGTCATCCTCGTGCATGGCGTGCGTCAGGTGGCCGAGCTGGCCTATCACGACTTCATCAGCCAGGAACTGCCCAAGCACGAATTCCTCGGCGAACTGATCAGCGAGCAGCTCATCTACTACCCGACCGTCACGCGCGAACCCTTCCGCAACCAGGGTCGCCTGACCGACCTGATCGAGAACGGCAAGCTCGCCGCCGACATCGGCCTGCCGGCGCTCGATCCCGAGGTCGACCGCGTGATGATCTGCGGCAGCCCCGAGATGCTGAAGCAGCTCAAGCACATGCTGGAAGCGCGCAAGTTCGTCGAGGGCAACACCAGCATCCCGGGCGATTTCGTGATCGAACGGGCGTTCGCCGAGCAGTAAGCGTCGGCGTGTCCGGCGCGGGGCGCGGCCACGGGGCCGCCGTCGCCCGCCAGGAGCCAGCGCAAGGAACGGGACGGGTCGACTTAGGTCGGCCCGTTCTGCTTCCCGCCCGCGCTCGAGCCGTCCTCAGCCCGCCTTCGCCACCACCCGCCGCAGCCAGCCGCCGAGCACGGCGCCGCGCAGCAGCAGGAAGAGGTCGAGCACCAGCCACAGCCCGTGGTTGCCGAGCACCGCCATCGCCGGCCCGACCGCCACGAAGAACAGCACCGCCGCGCCCAGCACCGCCCACATCAGCTCGCGCAGCAGCACGGCGCCGATGTAGATGCCGTCGAACATGAAGGCGCCGACCGCCGCGACCGGCCACAGCGCGAGCCAGAGCAGATGCCGACGCGCGGCGGCGCGCACCTCGGGCAGGTCGGTCATGGCATCGATGAGCGGCGGCCCGGCCAGCCACAGCGCCACAACGCAGGGCAAGGCGAGCAGCCCGGCCCAGAGCAGCGGCCGCAGCACGGCGCGGCGCGCCTGCGCCGGATCGCGCGCGCCGATCGCCGTGCCGACGAGCGTCTGGGCCGCGTTGGCGAAACCGTCGATGCCGTAGGTGACGAAGGTCGCCACGCTCATGAGCACGCCGTTCGCCGCGAGGATCACCTCGCCCTGCCCGGCGCCGTGGCGCGTGAAGGCGGAGAACACCGCGAGCAGCGCCGCCGTGCGCACGAGCAGCGTGCCGTTCATCGCGACGAGCGCGCGCCAGGCGGCCGCGTCACGCAGCGCGGCTCCCGGCAGCCGCAGCAGGCCGGCGCGCGCCAGCAGCACCAGCCCGGCGATGCAGCCCGTGGCATCGGCGACGGCGGTGGCGGCGCCGAGCCCGGCCACGCCCGCGTCGAAACCGAGCACCAGCGCGAGCGCCACGGCCAGATTCACCGCGTTGACGAGCAGCTGGAGCGCCAGCCCGGTCATGGCGCGTCGGGCGCCGAGCAGCCAGCCGAGGATCACGTAGTTGGCGAGTCCGAAGGGCAGCGACCAGATGCGCGCGCCGCAGTAGTCGAAGGCGCGGGCGCGCAGCGCGCCTTGCGCGTCGAACAGATCGGCGAGCAGCCCGAGCAGCGGCGCGCGCAGCAGCACGAGCAGCGCGCCGGCGCCGACCGCCAGGCCGAGGGCGCGCATCAGAAGGTCGGATTCGGCGCGCGAGTCGCGCGCGCCGCGAGCCTGGGCGGTGAGCGCCGCCGTGCCCATGCGCAGGAAGACGAAGCCCCAGAACACGAGGTTGAAGGCCTGGGCGCCCAGCGTGACCGCGCCGAGGCTGGTCGCATCGCGCATGTGGCCGGCGAGCGCGGTATCGACCGCCGACAGCAGCGGCTGGGTCAGGCTGGACAGGATGAGCGGGACCGCGAGCGCGACGATCTCGCGGTGGGTGGGCGTGTCGGCGCGCGGCGCGGCCGTGTCGGAGGTAGCACTGGAAGTCGTCATCGCGCCCAAGGCTAGCCGAGGCCGTACGGCGCGACCGGTACCGGCGTGGGGCACGGCCGACGGACCAATCCCGGTGCGCCCCGACGCCCGTCGCCCGGATCGCGCCGCCGACCGGCGCCGCGCCGGCCTCGGTCGGCACGCGGGCGCAACACGGTCGTGCATCGCTTGCACCGCCCCGCCGCGCCGCCGACCATCGCGGCTTTTCCACTCCGCCATCTGCCTCGCCATGACCGAGCCGACCTCCCCCGCCCAGCCCGACATCCATCCCGGCGAAGCCCGCCGCCGCCAGGTGATGGGCGATGTCTTCGTCGATCGCGCGCTCGGCTCGGCCGACGCCTTCACCCGCCCGCTCCAGCAGTACGTCAACGAGCACGCCTGGGGCTCGACTTGGCTGCGCGACGGCATCGAGCTCAAGCAGCGCAGCCTGTGCACGGTGGCCATGCTCGCGGCGCTCGGCCGCAGCAACGAGCTGAAGGGCCATCTGCGCGGCGCGCTCAACAACGGCGCGACGCTGGCCGAGATCCGCGAGGTGCTGCTGCACGTGGCGCCCTATGCCGGCGCGCCGGCCGCGATCGAGGCCTTCCGCGCGGCGAAGGAGTTCATGGCCGACAACGGCCTCGCCTTCGACGAGCCGGCGGCGGGCTGAAACGCCACGCCGGCCGCGCGCCACGCCACGCCACGCCACGCCACGCCACGCCACGCCACGCCACGCCACGCCACGCCACGCCAGACCGACCCGCCCGCCGCCACGCGGGCCGGCCCCCTTCCCCGGAGTCCGCCATGTCCAGCGCCATCCTCATCCAGCGCCCCGAGGCGCCCGAGCATCTGATCCTGCTGTTCCACGGCTACGGCGCCGCGCCCGACGATCTCGTGCCGCTGGGGGAGCGGCTGGCGCGCGAGTTCCCGCGCGCGCTGGTGGCGAGCATCGCCGGCACCGAGCCCTGCGAGATCAGCAGCGGCCGGCAATGGTTCTCGCTCAAGGGCATCAGCGACGAGAACCGCGCGGCCCGCATCGCGCTCGCGCTGCGCGACTTCAACGGCGCCATCACGCTGTGGCAGCAGCAAACCGGGCTCGGCGCGACGGCGACGACGCTGGTCGGCTTCTCGCAGGGCGCGATGATGGCGCTCGGCTCGCTGTGCCAGCCGGTGCCGGTCGCGCATCGGGTCGCGGCGATCGCCGGGCGCTTCGCCACGCTGCCCGAACGGCTCGCGGCCGGGCTGACGGTGCATCTGCTGCACGGCGCCGACGACAGCGTGGTGGCGGCGGCGAACTCGTCGCAGGCCTTCGAGCGGCTGCATGCGCTCGGCGTGCCGGCCACGCTCGACCTGTTCCCGGATGTCGGCCACGGCATCACGCCCGAGATGGCCGACACCCTCGTCGCCCGGCTGCGCGGCGCCGGCTGAACGGCCCCGTACCCGCCGCCGCCCGGCCGCCCCGCTGGCACACTCGCGCCCTCGCAAATCCGGGGGGCGGTTCAGATGTGGGCAGGCGTGGCGTTCGCGCTCGTGGCGGGGATGACCTGGGGGCTGGTGTTCGTGGGGCCGCTGCTGCTGCCCGACTATCCGCCGGCGCAGCAGGCCTTCGGCCGCTATCTGGCCTTCGGGCTGATCGCGCTGCCGCTGGGCTGGATCGACCGCGCCGGGCTCGCTCGGCTGGCGCGGGCCGACTGGATCGAGGCGCTCCGCCTCGCGGCCGTCGGCAATGTCGCCTACTACCTGCTGCTCGCGAGCGCGATCCGTCAGGCCGGCGCGCCGCTGCCGACCATGATCATCGGCAGCCTGCCCGTGGTGCTGGCGATCGCCGGCAACCTGCGCGACCACGCGCGCGACGGCCATCTGCCGTGGAAGAAGCTGGCGCCGCCGCTCGCGGCCATCGCGGCCGGCATCGGCTGCGTGAATCAGGCCGAGCTGGCCGACGCCGCCAGCCCGCTGGCGGGCGATCCGGCCGGCCATGCGCTCGGCGTGCTGCTCGCGCTCGGCGCGATGGCCTGCTGGACCTGGTATCCGCTGCGCAACACCGACTGGCTGAGGCGCAATCCGCGCCACGGCGCGCGCGTATGGGCGACGGCCCAGGGCCTGGCGACGCTGCCGCTCGCGCTCGTGGGCTATGCGGCGCTGTGGGGCTGGCAGGCGCTGACCGACGCCGCGCCCGCGACGCTGCCGCTTGGGCCGCGCCCGGCAGTGTTCGCGGGACTGATGGTGGCGATCGGGCTGCTCGCGTCCTGGGTCGGCACGCTGTGCTGGAACCAGGCCAGCGCGCGGCTGCCGTCGGCGCTGGCCGGGCAGCTCATCGTGTTCGAGACGCTTTCGGCACTGGCCTACAACCAGGCGCTGCGCGGCGGCTGGCCTGCGCCACTCGCGCTCGCGGGCGTGGCGCTGCTGGTGACGGGCGTGATGGGGGCGACACGGGTGAAGGCGCTGCCCCCGACCGCCTGACGCCGACCGGGGGCCGGCTCAGGCGCGACGGCGCCGCGCCACCAGCGCGCCGACCGCCGTCATGCCGATGGCGAACATCGCCGCCGGATCGGCCTCGGGCACCGGCGAGGTCGAGCCACCGTCGAACAGCTGGCTCGTCGGCGTGAGCGTGAGGCTGCCGCGAAGGATCTGCGAGTAGTCGTAATGGCTGCCACCGGCGAAGAAGCCGATCGTGTCGCCGGCGTTCACGTTGTAGAAGGTGTAGCCGCCCGAGTAGTCGAAACCGTTGGACGGCGACTCGCAGCAGCCCCAGGCGTAGGCATCGACCAGCGTGGCGCCGGTGGTGGTGGTCAGGCGCGCGGTCACGCTGAACCACGAGTGCAGGCCGCTGTAGTCCCACAGGAATGAGTAGGTACCGGCCTCCGGCGCGACGCCGGTGATCGACCATTCGCGGTAGCCGTAGCCGGACTCCGTGAGGTCGTAGGAAAGCGTGGTCGAACCGTCGGCCCCGGTGCTGGAGCCGAGGTTGCCGGCGCCGCTGATGTGCCAGTCGATGGCGGTAGCGGAGGCGGTTCCGGAGCAGGCGGCGACGACGAGGGCCGCCAGGACGAGTTTCGAGGCTTGCATGGTGGGTTTCCTGAGAAATGTTCGGGATACGGACGTGAAGCAGGCAGGAAACTAAGACCTCGACACACCGGAAAACCCCGGGCCCGAACGGGTTTAACAGTGTCATGCGGCCATGCAACATCCTCTGCCGCCCGCCCCTCAGCCCCCCAGCATCGCCGCCGGCCCGTCCGGCTCGGCCACGATGTCCACCTCCACATCCCCGCCTTCCACGCTGCCGCCCGCCAGCACCCAGGCATCCAGCCCGCCGAGCAGCGGTCGCACCCGCGTGAAGCCCTTGGCCGCGAGCAGCCGCGCCGCCTGCGCCGCCGATACCTCGTTCGGGCAGTTGCAGTAGAGGACGATCTCGCGGTCGCGCGGCAGGCGCGGCGCGTGGTCGGCGATCTCGTGCAGGCCGACCGCGAGCGCGCCCGGAATGCGACGCGGATCGATCTCGACGCCGGTGCGGCTGCGCACGTCGATCACCACCGGCTCGTGGCCGCCGTCGAGCAGCGCGCGCAATTCATCGACGCTGATGCGCGCGCGCTCGACCGCACGGAGGAATTCGCGGCGGCGGCGCCAGCGCCAGGCGAGGTAGCCGGCCACCGCCACGCCGGCCGCGAGCGCCGCCGCGAGACCGAGGCCCGACAGCGCGGCGAGTACATCCTGGATCTGGTCGCTGAACACCAGCCCGAGCGCGAGGAAGGGCGTGGCCCAGACGAAACCCGCCGCCGCCGCATAGGCCGCGAAGCGCGCCAGCGTCATGCCGAGCGCGCCCGCCATCGGCGCCGCCACCACCGACACGCCCGGCAGGAACTTGGCCGCGATGAGCGAGCCGCCGCCCCAGCGGCCGATGAAGCCTTCGCTCTGGCGCACGCAGCCGTCGGGCGACAGGCTGATGCGGCACAGCAGCCTCAGGATGCGGTAGCCGAAATGCCGTCCGGCCCAAAACCAGGCCGCATCGCCGAGCAGGTTTGCCAGCACCGCCAGCCCCAGCACCGGCGCCAGCGCGAGCTGCCCGCCCGCGACCAGCCCGCCCGCGACCACGAGCACCGGCGCCGCCGGCAAGGGCGCGCCGAGACGTACCGCGAGCGTGACGAGGAAGACGACGAGATAGCCGTGGGCGGCCAGGCTGGAAAGAAGGTCGGGCAAGGGACGGACTCCGGCGGGTCGGGCGTCGCGGAGGGCGACGGCCGCGCAAGCCGCAAGACTGCACCGGCGCGGCGCCGCACGCCCGGATTTCACGCCGGGCGGTGAGGGATCGGCGGCGCCGGGCAACACTCGCCGGCCCGCGCGGCGGCGAGAGCGGGCGTCATGGGACGCACGGGAGGAAGCCGCGAAGGAAAAGTGGAACCGGAAGCAAGGCCGGCGACATGCCGGTTCCGTGGGCGGCCGGTGGTCGCGCATCCTTGTCCGGGATGCGGGTGACATCCCGCGCTCGGGAGCGGCGGCTGCGCTTCCCTCTTGGCACGCTTGTTGAATGCCTGACTGGTATACCAGTTTCGTGCACCAATAAGCGGCACCGGCCATGACCGACACCTCCCTCAGCGACGCCCAGCAGCAGGCCGCCATCGACCGCTCCATCGTCGATGCCGTGCTCGCCGGCCGGCTCAAGCCCGGCGCCCGCCTCGTCGAGCAGCAGATCGCCGATCTGTTCGGCGTGTCGCGCACCCTCGTGCGCGAGGCGCTGCTCAAGCTCGAAGCCATGGGCATCGTCGAGGCGAGCGCGCGGCGCGGCTGGTTCGTGGTCGAGCCGTCGGTGGCCGAGGCGCGCGAAGCCTTCGAGGCGCGCCGCGCGGTCGAGGTGGGCCTGCTCGGCTGCGCCGGCAAGGTCGGGCCGGTGGCGCTGGCCCAGTTGCGCGAGCACCTGCGCGCCGAGCGCGCCGCGATCGCCGCCGACGACGTGGGCGAGCGCAGCTTCCTGCTCGGCGACTTCCATGTCTGCCTGGCGCAGGCGCTCGGCAACCGCGTGCTCGCCGACATCCTGCGCGGCCTGACGGCGCGCACCGTGCTGATCGCCGCGCTCTACCAGAGCGACCACGACGCCACCGCCTCCTGCGACGACCACGAAGCCATCGTCGCGGCGCTCGCGGCCGGCGACCACGAGCTGGCCGCCCGCCTCATGCGCGCCCACATCGGCGACGTCGAGGCCGCGCTCAAGCCCGTCGCGCCGGCCGGTCCGCTGGCCGAGCTGCGCGCCGCGCTCGCGCCGGTGGGGCGGCCGGCGCCCGCCGCATCCGCCGCATCCGCCGCATCCGCCGCATCCGCCGCATCGGCCACCCGCGCCCAACCCGTCTCTCCGGCGCCGCGTCCGCGCGCGGCGCCTTCCCACCCGCGCACGGCCCCGGCGCCGACCGCGCCCGCCCGCCCCCGCCGCAAGTCACAGGAGCCCTGACCATGAACCGCCGCCACCTGCTTTCCTTCCTCGCCGCCGCCGCGCTCGGCCTCGGCATCGCCGCGCCCGCCTCGGCCGACGCGCTCGACGACATCGCCAGGAGCGGCACGCTGCGCGTCGCCGTGCCGCAGGACTTCCCGCCTTTCGGCTCGGTCGGCCTCGACATGAAGCCGCTCGGCTACGACATCGACGTCGCCACGCTCATCGCGAAGAAGCTCGGCGCCAGGGTCGAGCTGGTGCCCGTCACCAGCACCAACCGCATCCCCTATCTCCAGACGAAGAAGGTCGATCTCGTCATCTCCAGCCTCGGCCGGAATCCCGACCGCGAGAAGGTCATCGACTTCAGCGATGCCTACGCGCCCTTCTTCAACGGCGTGTTCGGCCCGGCCGATCTCAAGGTGAGCAAGGTCGAAGACCTCGCCGGCATGACCGTGGGCGTGACGCGCGGCGCGGTCGAAGACCTCGAACTCACCAAGATCGCGCCCGCCAGCACCGCCATCAAGCGCTACGACGACAACAACGGCACCATCAGCGCCTTCCTCTCGGGCCAGGTGCAGGCGGTTGCCACCGGCAACGTCGTCGCCGCCGCCATCTCGGCCAGGAACCCGCCCAAGAAGCCCGAGACCAAGTTCTTCATCAAAAACTCGCCCTGCTACATCGGCCTGAACAAGGACGAGCCGAAGCTGCTCGCCAAGGTCAACGCCGCCATCGCCGAAGCCAAGAAGGACGGCAGCCTGAACGCGATCGCGCTCAAGTGGCTGCACGCGCCGCTGCCGGCCGACCTCTGATCGCCGCGCGCATCGACGGACCGCGATCGTGGCCTATCAATTCGAGTTCGGCGTCATCGCCGACTACCTGCCGGTGCTCGGCAAGGGGCTGGCGCTGACGGGGCTGCTCACCCTCGTGGGCGCGACGCTCGGCGTGGCGCTCGGCATCGGCTGTGCCTGGGTGCGCACGCAAGGCCCGCGCTGGCTGCGGCCGGTGGCGGCGGGCTATGTGGAGCTGTTCCGCAACACGCCCTTCCTGGTGCAGCTGTTCTTCATCTTCTTCGGCCTGCCGGCGGCGGGCGTGCAGCTGGGCGAGTTCAGCGCCGCCGCGCTGGCGATGGTGGTGAACCTCGGCGCCTACAGCGGCGAGATCATCCGCGCCGGCATCGAGGCGACGCCGCGCGGCCAGTGGGAGGCCGGCGCCAGCCTCGCGATGACGCGCCTGCAGATCTTCCGCCACGTGGTGCTGGTGCCGGCGCTGCAACGCATCTGGCCGGCGCTGTCGAGCCAGATCGTGATCGTGATGCTCGGCTCGGCCGTGTGCTCGCAGATCGCGGCCGAGGAGCTGACCTTCGCCGCCAACTTCATCCAGTCGCGCAGCTTCCGTGCCTTCGAGGTGTACATCGTCGTGACGGGCATCTACCTCGCGCTGTCGGTGCTGCTGCGCCAGCTGCTGCGCGGCGTGGGCGGGCTGATGTTTCCGCGCCGGAGGGCCGCGCGATGATGGAGTTTTCCAACTGGGACATCCTGCGCAACCTGCTGCTCGCGGCGCGCTGGACGGTGCTGCTGTCGCTCGCGGCCTTCGCGCTCGGCGGCCTCGCCGGGCTGGTGCTGCTGTTCATGCGCACCGCGCGCCAGCCGTTGCTGCAATGGCTTGCACGCGGCTGGATCGAGGTCTTCCAGGGCACGCCGCTGCTGATGCAGCTCTTCCTCGCCTTCTTCGGCATCGCGCTGTTCGGCGTGGATGTGCCGCCCTGGCTCGCGGCCGGCCTCGCCCTCACCTGCTGGACCAGCGCCTTCCTGGCCGAGATCTGGCGCGGCTGCGTCGAGGCGATCCCGCGCGGGCAATGGGAAGCCTCGGCCAGCCTCGCGATGAACCGCATGCAGCAGATGCGTCATGTGGTGCTGCCGCAGGCGGCGCGCATCGCGGTCGCGCCTACCGTGGGCTTCTCGGTGCAGGTCATCAAGGGCACGGCGGTCACGTCCATCATCGGCTTCGTCGAGCTGAGCAAGGCCGGAACCATGATCACGAATGCCACTTTCGCGCCGTTCACGGTGTACGGCTTCGTGGCGCTTCTCTACTTCGTTCTTTGCTGGCCGCTGTCGAAGGCGAGCCAGGGGCTGGAAAGGAAATTCAATGCCGCTCATCGCCATCACTGACGTGCGCAAGCGCTTCGGCGACAACGAGGTGCTCAAGGGCATCGATCTCGACATCGCGCCGGGCGAGGTCATCGCCATCATCGGCAAGAGCGGCTCGGGCAAGAGCACGCTGCTCCGCTGCATCAACGGGCTGGAGACGATCGACTCGGGTTCGATCGTCGTGGGCGACGCCCAGCTCGGCGAGGACGAAGCCCACCTGCGCGCACTGCGGCTCAAGGTCGGGATGATCTTCCAGGGCTTCAACCTCTTCCCGCACCTGACGGCGGGCCGCAACGTGATGCTCTCGCCGATGGTGGTGAAGGGCATGAAGGAGGACGAGGCGCGCGAGATCGCCCGCAGGCAGCTCGACCGCGTGGGCCTCGGCCACAAGTTCGACGCCTGGCCCGACCAGCTCTCGGGCGGCCAGCAGCAGCGCGTGGCGATCGCCCGGGCGCTTGCGATGCAGCCGATGGCGCTGCTCTGCGACGAGATCACCTCGGCGCTCGACCCCGAGCTGGTCAACGAGGTGCTGGCGGTGGTCGGCGAGCTGGCGCGCGAGGGCATGACGCTGCTGATGGTCACGCACGAGATGCGCTTCGCGCGCCAGGTGTGCGACCGGGTGGTGTTCATGCACCAGGGCCGGGTGCACGAGACGGGCGCGCCGGAAGTGGTGTTTGCCGATCCGCGCACGCCGGAGTTGAAGCAGTTCCTGGGGCAGTCGGCGCACTGAGGCAGGCGGCGGGTTTGGCGGGCCGCGCGGCGTGGCGTGCGCCGGCCGGCCGCGCGGATCGACCGCTCGCGCGCAAGCCCCTCCGCTCGCCAGGGTTGGCCGCGCCGCGCGGCGGCGCTCGGTTGCAAGCGCCATCGGCGCTCGGCAGATTGCCCCGGCCGAGTCCAGAGCGCCGCAGGCGTCGAGGGCCGCGAACCCGGCTCGGCGCCTCCCACCGACTGCCGCCGCTCATGCTCCGTCAAATCCTTCGCCGCGCCGCCCTCTTCGCCTGCCTGCTTTGCTTGTCCGCCGCGCCCGCCTCGGCCCACATCAAGTGGTTCAACGACAAGATCAACCTCATGATCCCGCCGCGCAGCCTCGATGAAGTGCTGACGCTCACGCCCTTCGGCTGGATCTTCGGCGCCGCCGTCGCGGTGCTGTTCGCCGCCTCGCTGCTCGACTCCTGGCTCGTCAACCGGCACACCTGGATCGCCCGCCGGCTCGCCTGCGCCGACCGCGGCTTCGAAGGCCACACCTACCTGTTCCTGCGGGTACTGGTGGCGGTGTTCTTCGCCATCCTCGGCAGCGAGCACAGCGTGCTGCTCACGCCCGAATCGACCACCTCGGCCTGGTGGGTCGCCAACCTGCAATACGGCATCGCGCTGACGGCGCTGCTGCCCGCCACGGGCTGGATCGCCGCGACCGGCATCGTGCTGCTCTACGGCATGGGCATCGAAGGGCTGGGGCTGTTCCACATGCTCGACTACCCGGCCTTCCTCGGCGCGGCGGCCTATCTGGCGCTGATGTCGCTCAAGCCCGAGCGGCATGTGCGGGCGCTCGCGATCCTGCGCATCAGCACCGCGCTCACGCTCATGGTCGGCGCGGCCGAGAAGTTCGGCTACCCCGACTGGAGCTTCCAGATGCTGCGCGACTACCCGGTACTGCGCTTCGGCGTGGACGACCTGGAGTTCTACATGGCCGGCGCCGGCATCGTCGAATTCGCGCTCGCCTATCTGGTGCTGGTCGGCCGGCTGTCGGGCAAGGCCGGCTCGGCGCTGCTGTTCTGCCTGATGGCGGCGGCGATCCTGCTGTTCGGCTGGATGGATTTCGTGGGTCATGCGCTGTTCCTGGCGGCGCTGTTCGCGCTGACCTGGAACCGCAATCCAATCGCCGAGCGCATGCAGGTGCGCGGCCGCCACGGCGTGCTGGCGACGGCGGCGCTCAGCAGCCTGCTGTTCGCCGCGCTGGTGCCGGCGGCGGTGGCCGGCTACCGCTATGCCGACCTGCATCTGGTGACGATGTGCAGCACCCAGCCGAACGGGGTGCACATCCACCGCTGACGCGTGTGTCGGTCCGGGCAAGCGGCCGACTGCGTCAACCGATGACGGCCAGGCCCGCAGCCCGGTCGAGGGCTCGCGCCGGCGGTGCCTAGCGGCGCGCCCGCTCGCGCAGAAGGCGCTCGGCGCGTTGCAGATCGGCCAGCTCGTCGATGTCGAGCGCGATGCCCGGATCGTCGAGCGCGAGTTCCAGGCAGCGTCCGCGCGCGCGGCAGGCGCGCAGCACCGGCGCCGCGCCCTGCTCGCCCGCGAGCGCCATGAGCGCGTCGCGCTGGCTCGCGGCGAAGCCGACCGGATGACCGCGCTGGCCGGCGTGGAGGGGCAACACGGCGTCGGGCGGAGCGGCGTCAGGCACGGTGGCGCCCCCGCCATCCGCCGCCGGCCGCGTCACGGCCGCGTCGCCGCGCGACACGGCGCCGCGCCCGGCCAGCGCCTCTGCCACCGCGCGCAGGCTGTCGGGCCGCAGCAGCGGCAGATCGCCCGGCAGGATCAGCCAGCCGCCCGCGCCGGCCGTCGCGCGCACGGCGGCGCCGATCGAATCGCCCATGCCCGCGTGCGCGCCGCGCTCCACATGGAAAGGCAGCCCGCTGGCCGCGACGGCCGCGAGCGTCATCCCGAGCACGGTCGAACCGCCGAGCGGCGCGTCGAGCTTGGAGCCGGCTCCGCCCGACGCGACGAAGCGCCGGCCACGCCCGGAGGCCAGCACGATCACGACCGGCGCACCGGCCGGCAAAGCGGGCAAAAGCGAGGAATTCATCCCGCCGATGCTAAGCGCTTGCCCGTCTCACGATCGGCGGCGGGCAGCCGAAATAACGGTTGCCATCCCATCGCGTCACGAGCCATGCACCGCCCCGTCAGCACCTCACTTGTCACCCGGCTCACCCTTGCCTTCATCGCGGTGGCGACGATGGCCTGCGCCGGGACGCTGGTCCTCGCTGGCCGGCTGCTGCCCGCGAGCGGCGCGGCCATGGCCGACCTCGCCATCACCTGCGCGGCGCTGCTGCTCGGCTTCGCGCCCGCGGCAGGCGCCACCGCGCGCCTGTTCGCGCGGCCGCTGCTGCGGCTGATCGACACCCTCGACGCGCGCGCCGACGCCGCCGCGCTGCGCGCCGTGCCCGGCTGGGCCGAAGCCGAGGATCTCGGCGCGTGCATCGCCGCCCTGCTCTCCGAACTCGGCAGCCACCACCAGGAACTCCGCGAGATCAACGCCACGCTCGAACGCCGCATCGACCGGCGCACCGCCGAACTGAGCAAGGCCAACGCCCGCCTCGTCGATACCCAGCGCCGCCTGACCGACATCACCGAGAACGTCCCGGCCCTCATCACCTATTTCGACCGCGACTACCGCACCGGCTACGCCAACCGCATGGTCGGCGAATGGACCGGCCTCGACCCGGCGCAGATCGTCGGCCGGCGCCTCGACGAATTCATGCCCGCCGCCGCCTTCGCCGCGCGCAAGCCGTGGATGGACCGCGCCCTGACCGGCGAGCGGGTGCAGTTCACCGAAAGCTGGACCGGCCCTGACGGCGAGACCCGCTTCGTGGACGTGGTGTACGTGCCGCACCGCGACACCGACGGCGCGGTGGTCGGCCTCTACGGGCTGAGCACCGACTCGACCGCCGTGCGCCGCGCCGAGCAGGCGTTGTGCCGGCTCGCGCGCCACGACTCGCTCACGGGCCTGCCCAACCGGCTGGCGCTCGGCGAGCTGCTGCCGGCCGCGATCGACCGGGGCGCCGGCAACCGGCGCGGCATCGCGCTGCTCTTTCTCGACATCGACCGCTTCAAGCAGATCAACGACACGCTCGGCCATGCCGCCGGCGACGAGGTGCTACGCGAATTCGGCCGCCGGCTGCGCGCCTGCGTGCGCGCGGGCGACACCGTGGCGCGGCTGGCCGGCGATGAATTCGTGGTCGCGCTCGAAGGTCTGGGCTCGGCCGAGGGCGCCGAGCGGGTGGCGCAGGCGATCGTGCTGGCGATGCGCGAGCCGATGCGCGTCGATGGCAACGAGCTGGTCGTGGGCACGAGCATCGGCATCGCGCTCGCCGCCGGCGCCATCACGCCCGAGGTGCTGCTGGCCGACGCCGACCGGGCGCTGTACGAGGTCAAGCGCGCCGGGCGCGGGAGCTGGCGGGTGGCGGAGCCGCTGGCCCATGTGGTGGGGCAGCGCGAGCGCGGGATGGCGGCGCTGACGCACTGAGGCTTGCGCGGCGCGGGGCGGGATAGCGGCCGCCACGGGGCACGGGGGCGCTCGCAGGCGGCGCGCCTCGCATTCGCGGCGTGCAGTTGGCGTCGGACGTTTCAGTGATCGTGGTCGTGATCGTCGGCCGGCGCGTCCGGCCCGGGTCGCGTGAGCGCGGTCTTGAGAAAGCCCGCGATCGCCGCGAGCCCGTCCTCGTCGAGGCCGTGCCAGTCGCCGTCGCAGGTCTGGCGCGCGACCGGCCAGCCGGCCGCGGCGAGCGCGTCGGCCGTGGCGGGCGGATCGCGCAGCTCGGCGGGCGCGGCCTCGCCGCTACGCACGCAGAGGATGGCGGGCAGGTCGTCGGCGCCGGCAGCGGCGGGCGCGACCGGCGCCTCGCCCGCGAGCCCGCCGGCGACGGCGACGATCGCGCCGACGCCGGGGCGCAGGCTGCCAGCTTCGGCGCCGGCGGCGCGCATCAGCCCCGCGTGCAGCGCGACCGCCGCGCCCGCGCCGAAGCCGACGAGCGCGAGCCGTTCCGCGCCGAGCTTGCGTTCGGCGAGCTTCGCGTCGGCGGTGGCGAGCACGGCCGACGCGGCGGCGTCGAGCGTGGCGGGATCGGGCCGGCCGTCGGCGCCGGGGGCGAACCAGGCGCGGCCACCATCGGCGGCGGACGGCGCGTTGGGCGCGAGGAATTCGGCCTTGAGCAGCGTGGGCGCCCATTCGACGGCTGGCTCCAGCACGTAGTCGCCGTCGCGGCCGTGCTCATGCAGCAGCACGACGAGCCAAGCGGGCTTGCCGCAGGACAGGGGTTGCTGGTCGGGGCCGGCGAGCGGGGTGGTGATGGTGGGCAGGGTCATGGCGGGCGGGTGTCGGGTTTGTGGGGCGGCGCTGGCCGGCCCGTGGGCGAAGCCAGCGGCGTGCCCGTCGGCGTCGCGCCGCCATCGCCGGCTTGCCTGCCACGCCGATCGCCGGGCGCCCGCCTTGCAACCCCTCGGTAAGCCTTACACGCCCGGCGCCTCCGCCCGCGTCCATCCCAGGCAGCCCGCGAGCGCCCCGGCACGGCTCGTCACAAGCGCGCCGCGCGCGACCAGATCGAGCGTGCCGACGGCCGTCGGCAGCTCCACCGCCCACACCGCGCCGCTCGCATCCGCCCAGCGCACCCGCCCGCCGAGCGCCGCGAGCGCATCCAGCCAGCGCCCCGGCGTGATGCCCGGGCGCAGCACGACGAGCAGCGCCTGCGTGGGCGCGGCGGCCGGCGCCATCGGTCCGCGAGCGGACCGCAGGCCCGCGTCCGCATCGGGCACGCGGTCGTCCGGCGCCGCCTCCTCCTCCTCCTCGGCGTCGAGCACCTCGTCCGCGCCGCGCAGCACGCGATGCGGCGCGGCGAGCAGGCGCTCGGTCATGGTCGCGGCGGAAGCCGCTTCGAACAGGTCGTTCGGCGTCTCGCCGAAGGCGCCGTCGCCCGGGCCGCGCGCCGCCGCCAGCCCCGCGAGCGTCACCGCCAGCACCAGCCAGCGCGCGCCGCTGCCGTTGCCACGCCGCGCCCGCAGCGTCTGCCAGCCCGGGTAAGGCGGCCGGCTGCCCGGCTCGGCGGCGCGCAGCAGCGCCATGCCCGCGAACAGCGGCGCGAGACCGAAGGCCACGAGCCACAGCACATCCCAGAACAGCGGATCGGGCACATCCATGCGCACCCGGTGCAGCCCGAGCACCCAGTGCGACAGCACGCCGTCCACCACATGCCAGAGCCCGAACCCCGCGAGCGCCGCGCCAGCCGTGCGCTCACGCGCGCCCGGCGCGATCGTGACCGTGCGCAGCCGCCACAGCTTCCACAGCCCCGCCAGCGCGATCGCGTACATGGCCGCATGAAACAGCCCGTCGGCCGCCACCTGCACCCGCAGATCGGCCCAGGGCGCGCCGCGCAGGCCGCTCAGCAGGTGATGCCATTGCAGCACCTGGTGCAGCAGGATGCCGTCGAAGAAGCCGCCCAGCGCAAAGCCGAGCATGGCCACGGCACGCGCGAGACGACGGTCGCGGCGCGCGGCGGCGGCGAAGTCGAAAGGCTGGGAAACATCCACGGCGTCTCTCCTCCCGGTCAGGCGGACGAAGGCCAGATGCAAGGAATCCGCCGTCCGCATGCCCGGGAAAAACCGGGCTGGCGCCGGCCGGGAACGATGCTTGCGGACCGCCGCACATCTCGATCTCGCGGAGCCACCGATGCCCACCACGCGACGCGCATTCCTCAAGTCGACGGCCCTCGCGGCGGTCGCAGGCGCCGCCACCGAGGCTCCGGCCCGGGATCACGCCCCAGCCGGTGCCGCCAACGCGCATGACAGCACGACCGGCACGACGCATGAACACGGAAACATGCATGCGCCGGCCTACTCGGGCGGTCTCGAGCGCGCCGGCTACCTGTTCTTCGAGCCCGCCGAGGCCGCCTTCATCGAGGCCGCCGTCGAGCGCCTGATCCCGAGCGACGCCAGCGGCCCCGGCGCGCGCGAAGCCGGTGTCGCCGCCTATCTCGACCGCCAGCTCGGCGGCGCCTGGGGCGCGGGCGAGCGGCTCTACCGCAGCGGCCCCTGGCAGGCCGGCACGCCGAGCCAGGGCTATCAGCTGCCGTTCACGCCGGCCGAGCTGTTCCGCAACGCGCTGCGCGCGATCGACGCCGAACTCAAGCCGCGCGGCGGCTTCGCCAGGCTCGGCGCCGAGCGCCAGGACGCCTGGCTCGACGCGCTGCACGGCAGCGACCGCGATCTCGGCGGCGTGCCGGCCAACGTCTTCTTCGAATCGCTGCTCGCGATGACGATCGAGGGCTTCTTCAGCGACCCGGTGTACGGCGGCAACCGCGACATGGTGAGCTGGAAGGCGATCGGCTTTCCGGGCGGCACGGCGAGCTACTACGACCTCGTGGACCGCCACGGCTACCGCTACGACCGCCCGCCGCTGAGCATCGGCGACGACGGGCGCGGCCATGTGGCGATGCCCGCCGACATCCCCGCCAGCATCAACCACGGAGGCCGCTGATGGCGACCCGTCTCGACTCCGCCGACGTGGTGCTGCTGGGCGTGGGCCTGGTGGGCAGCATCCTCGGGCGCGAACTCACGCGCGCCGGCCTCAAGGTGGTGGGGCTGGAGCGCGGCGAGCCGCGCTTTACCGTGCCCGACTTCCAGGGCCAGAAGATGCATGACGAACTCCGCTTCTCGACGCGCAAGGCGCTCACGCAGGACAACGCGCGCGAGACGCTCACCTTCCGCAACCACGCCGGCCAGACCGCGCTGCCGATCCGCCGCTGGGAGAGCTTCCTGCCCGGCACCGGCCTCGGCGGCGCTGCGGTGCACTGGAACGGCCAGACCTACCGCTTCCAGGACACGGACCTGCGCATGAAGACGCTGACCGAGCAGCGCTACGGCAAGGGCTTTGCCGGCGGCGATCTGCTGATCCAGGACTGGGGCGTGAGCGCGGCCGAGCTGGAACCCTACTTCGACCGCTTCGAGTACCTGCTGGGCACGAGCGGCAAGGCCGGGCACCTGAACGGCCGCAAGCTCGCGGGCGGCAATCCCTTCGAGGATTCGCGCTCGCGCGACTACCCCACGCCGCCGCAGAAGGAGCCCTATGGCTCGGCCATCTTCCGGCGCGCGGCGGCCGAACAGGGCTACCACCCCTACACCCAGCCGTCGTCCAACCTGAGCCAGCCCTATACCAACCCCGAGGGCGTGAAGCTCTCGACCTGCATGTTCTGCGGCTTCTGCGAGCGCTACGGCTGCGAGCACTACGCGAAGTCGTCGCCGCAGACGACGCTGCTGCCGGTGCTGCTGGCCGACCGCAACTTCACGCTGCGCACGCAATGCCAGGTGCTGCGCATCAACCACGCGGGCGGCAAGGCGGCGAGCGTGACCTATGTGGACGCCGCCGGCCGCGAGTTCGAGCAGGCGGGCGATCTGTTCATCGTCGGCATGTTCGCGCTCAACAACGTGCGGATGCTGCTGCTGTCGGGCATCGGCGTGCCCTACGACCCGGCGACGGGCAAGGGCACGGTCGGCCGCAGCTATGCCTACCAGACGATGGGCTCGGTGCAGGTGTTCTTCGACCAGAGCGTCAACATCAATCCGTTCATGCGCTCGGGCGCGAGCGGCACGGTCATCTCGGATTTCGTCAGCGACAACTTCGACCACGGGCCGCTCGGCTTCGTGGGTGGCGCCTACATCGGCGAGGTGATGAGCCACGGGCGGCCGATCGAATTCCATCCGGTACCGCCGGGCACGCCGGCCTGGGGCGCGAAGTGGAAGCAGGCGGTGTTCGCGCACTACAACCACACGAGCGTGCTCGGCATCCACGGCAGCTCGGTGGCGACGCGCGCCAACTACCTCGACCTCGACCCGACCTACAAGGACGCCTGGGGCCTGCCGCTGCTGCGCATGACCTTCGACTTCCCGGACAACGACCTGAAGATGAGCGCCTACATCACCGGCAAGGCGGCCGAGATCGGCCGCGCGATGGGCGGCCGGCAGGTGGCGGCCACGCCGCGCAAGGGGCCGTACACGGTCACGCAGTACCAGACCACGCACAACACCGGCGGCACGGTCATGGGCGAGGACCGGAGCACCAGCGTCGTCAACCGCTATCTGCAGAGCTGGGACGTGAGCAACGTGTTCGTGATCGGCGCGTCCAACTTTCCGCAGAACGCGAGCTACAACCCGACGGGCACCGTGGGCGCCCTCGCCTACTGGGCGGCGGAGGCGATCGTGAAGCGCTACCTCAAGCGGCCCGGGCCGATGGTGCAGGCATGAGCGCGCGCGGGGATGGCGAGCGTGACGACCCCTGGTGCGACGGGCGGGCGGGCGTGCGTCCGGCTCTGCGCGGAGGGGTTGTCGAGACTCCGCCGCGCGACGCCTCTCGCATCCGGCAACTCGCCTGGATCGCGCGGCGTGGCGCGGGCCTCGCGGCCGGCGCGGTGATGCTCGCGGCGGGCGGCGCGCTGCTGTGCATGAGCGCCGCCCTGCCTGCGCGGGCGCAGGACACGAAGCCGGCCGGCGCGCAGACCGGCAACATGGGCGCGAAGGCGGCTCCCGACGGTGCCCGCATCGCCAGCGCGGGCGCGGGCGGCGCGGCCGCCTGCGCCAGCTGTCACGGCGCGGCCGGCGAAGGCAATCCGCAGGCGGCCTTTCCGCGCATCGCCGGTCTGCCGCGGGACTACCTGTGGCGCCAGCTCTCGGCCTATGCCGACGGCAGCCGGCAGAACCCGGTCATGCAGCCGATCGCGTCGGCGCTGTCGGCGGCCGAGCGGGTGGCGGTGGCGGGCTTCTATTCGATGCAGCAGCCGAAGGCGGCGGCGGTCACGCCGGGCCAGCAACGCAATGCCGGCAGCGGCGGCGCTAGCGCGAGCGAGGAACGCGGCCGGCTGCTCGCCGAGGTGGGCGACGAATCGCGTCAGGTGCAGGCCTGCGCGAATTGCCACGGCCCGGGCGGACGCGGGCGCGGGCCGATCTATCCGGCGCTCGCGGGCCAGAACGAGGCCTACCTCGCCGCCGCCCTCGCCGAATGGAAGAGCGGCGCGCGCCGCACCGATCCGAGCGGCCAGATGCCCGGCATCGCGCAAAGGCTTGCAGCGGAAGACATGACGGCGGTCGCGCGCTACTACGCGGGGCTGCCGGCGCCGATGGCGGACGGGCTGAGGCGCAGCTCGCCGGCCGACGTGGCGGCGCCCGCCATCAAGCCGGCGGCGGGGGCGAAGGGCAGCCGCAAGCCGGCGGGCGTGGGCGTCGAGCAAGGCTCGCCGACCACGGGCGGCGGCCAGAGCCAAGGCTCGGGCGGCGGAACCCAGCCGGGTACGCCGGGCCAGCGCTGACCGGCGGGCCCCGGCGAGCGCCGGCGCCGGCGCGGAACGCCACGCGCCCACGCCCGTCCCGTGCCGCCGCCGGTCCCTGCCCTTGCCGCGCGCCGGCCGCGCGCTCAGAACCGCGCCGCCGCCAGCGTCGGCGCCTTCGCTGCGCGGTCGCGCGTCGTCATCGAACGCGCCATCACCAGGCCCGCGCCGACCGCCGCGATCACGCCGGCGCCCACGGCCATGCGGCGCGCGCGCGTCGAGCCGACGATGGCGCCGGTCGGCATCACCGTGCCGGGCTGGCCGGGCTGGTGCTCGTCAAGCTTGCTGCCCGAGCGGTAGAGCGTGCCGTCATGCGTCTCGCGCAGCGGCCGGTCCTCGCGCCGCTGCATGCGCGGCATGAAGGTGCGGAGGAGCTTCTCGGTGAAGCCTGGCGCCATGCGCGCCGACATCGACGCGAGCTTGGACGCGGCCCCCACATGCACCTCGCGCTGCGGATCAACGGCGGCATCGAGGATGGCCTCGGCCACGAGTTCCGGCGGGTACAGCGGGTCGGGCAGCCGTGCCTCGACGTCCATGACGTTCTTCGCATGCTCAAGGAAGGGCGTGTCGACGCCGGCCGGCTTGATGACGCTCACCGCCACCGGCAGGCCGTCGTCGGCCAGTTCCATGCGCAGCGCGGCGCTGAAGGCCGCGACCGCGTGCTTCGACGCCGAGTAGGCGCCCTGCAAGGGCAGCGGCACGTCGCTCACCTCGCTGCCGAGGTTGATGATGACGCCGCCGCGCTGGCGCGCGCGCAGATGGTCAGCGGCGATCAGGCTGCCGTACACCACGCCCCAGTAGTTGGTCTCGAACAGGCGGCGCTGGTCGCGGATGTCGGTCTCGCAGAGCTTGCCGAAGATCGACACGCCGGCGTCGTTGACCCAGGTGTCGAAGCCGCCGAAGGCCTCGACCGCGACGCCGACCACCTCGCGCAGCTGGGCCGGGTCGGCCACGTCGGCGGCGGCCCAGACGGCGCAGCGCCGCCGGCCGGGCGCGGCATTGAGTTCGTCGGCGAGCTTCGCGAGGGCTTCCTGGTTGCGCGCGACGAGCACGAGGCGCGCGCCGCGTTTCGCGGCCATGCGAGCGGTCGCGAGACCGATGCCGCTGGTGGCGCCGGTGATGACGATGATCTGTCGTTCGACGGGCTTGTAGCTGGCCATGGTTCCTCCTCGGTTCGGACAGTGAACCGCCGATTGTTCGCGCCGCTTCCCGACGCTGCCGTCGGGCGACGCGCCGCCCGCTTGTGCGACTGGCGGCAACGCGGAAATCCCGGCTGGAGAAATTGCATGCGCAATGCAGCTTATGAGGCACCCGGGCCACCCTCCCCGCGCCGTCGCCCAAGGCTCGCGGGGGCCGCACGCGTCTTGCCCCGTGCAGGCACGGACCTGCCGTCCGCATTCAAAGGAGAGACCATGCCTGCCACTTCCAGCACCCATCCCGCCGGCACCGGCATCGACGGCGCCCGCCGCGCCGACGGACGCGGCGATCACGCCGCCCGCGCCGCTCGGGCCGACGGCCCGCGCCTCACCCTCGCCGGCCTCGCGCTCATGGTCGCGATCGGCGTCACGCTGCCCGGCACCGCCCGCCCCCAGGGCATGGGCGGCGAGACCCGTCCCGGCAACGCGCCCACCACGCAGCAGACGCCGGCCACGCCCACCGCGCCCACGGCCCAACCCTCGGCGACGAGCACCCGCGAATCGACCGCGAAGCTCTCGCGCGCCGACCGCAAGTTCATCGAGGAAGCGGCCGCCGGTGGACTGGCGGAGGTGCAGCTCGGCGGCATCGCCGTCAAGAACGCCGGCCATGATTCGGTGCGCCAGTTCGGCCAGCGCATGGTCGACGACCACGGCAAGGCCAACACCGAGCTGAAGACGCTGGCCAGCGCCAAGGGTGTGCAGCTGCCCACCGAAACCAGCGGCAAGATGCAGCGCGAAGCGAAGAAGCTCCAGGGACTGAGCGGCAACAAGTTCGACCGCGAGTACATGGACTCGATGACCGATGATCACGAGAAGGACATCAAGCTCTTCCGCAAGGCCGCCGACGGTGCCGACGACGCCGACGTGAAAGCGTTTGCAGCCAAGACCCTGCCGATCCTGGAGGAGCACCACCGCATGGCCGAGGAGACCGAGCGGATGGTGAAGAAGTGACGCGCCTCGGGCGCCATCACCGCATTGCCGGCGGGACTGGCGTCATCTGAACGCAGGCCGGATCGCGCGACGATCCGGCCTGCTCGCCCGTACTTCATGAACAGCACGTCGAGGCCCGATCTGCCCTCGTGTTCGTCGATGTGGCCCACGGCGGCCGGCATGCGCTGGTCGACCGGACGATCTCGGAGGTGCTGTTCATGAAGTACGGGCGAGTGTCGCCACCGACGGGCCGGTCATGTGCGATGCACTGAAACTCGACGCGCTGGAGGAGCTGCCGCGCAAGCGGCCCGACCTGCACGCAAAGCTGCTGCTCGCGGTGGGACACGACCTGCGGGAACTGCTGGCCCGGGCGACGGCAGAGAGCCAGACGCTGGAAACCTGTAGCCGGTGGATCACCGCGCCTCTCATGCCGGTGCATTGATGGAAACCGGCGCCGCAGAAAACAAAAAAGCCCCTGGAGTCAGGGGCTTGTCTGTAGTGACTGGCGGAGAGAGCGGGATTCGAACCCGCGGTGGGCTATTAACCCACACACGCTTTCCAGGCGTGCGACTTAAACCACTCATCCATCTCTCCGCAGCCAGCCGGTAAGTATAGCAGCGCTAGACCCACCTTCCGTCATGCAGAGCGACCGCCGCGTTGCGCGGCAGTCGCATCGCCTTCCTTAACGGCTCGTCTTGAGTTGGTCGAGGATGGCCGGGTTTTCCAGCGTCGAGGTGTCCTGCGTGATTTCCTCGCCCTTGGCGATCGAGCGCAGCAGGCGGCGCATGATCTTGCCCGAGCGGGTCTTGGGCAGGTTGTCGCCGAAGCGGATGTCCTTCGGCTTGGCGATCGGGCCGATCTCGCGGCCGACCCAGTCACGCAGTTCCTTGGCGATCGCCTGGGCTTCGGCGCCTTGCGGCGCGGCCTGCTTCAGCACCACGAATGCGCAGATGGCTTCGCCCGTCAGATCGTCGGGGCGGCCCACGACGGCGGCTTCGGCCACCAGCGGGTTCGCGACGAGCGCCGATTCGATTTCCATCGTGCCCATGCGGTGGCCCGAGACGTTCAGCACGTCGTCGATGCGACCCATGATCCAGAAGTAGCCGTCGAGGTCGACGTTGGCGCCGTCACCGGCGAGGTAGTACTTGCCGCCGAAATCGGCCGGGTAGTAGCTCTTCTTGAAGCGTTCCGGGTCGTTCCAGATCGTGCGGATCATCGACGGCCAGGGCTTCTTGATGACGAGAAAGCCGCCGTTGCCCTTGGCGACATCGGTGCCGGTTTCATCGACGATCGCGGCGGCGATGCCGGGCAGCGGCTGGGTGCATGAACCCGGCTTGAGTCCGTGGACGCCCGGCAGCGGCGTGATCATGTGGCCGCCGGTCTCGGTCTGCCACCAGGTATCGACGATCGGGCAGCGCGCGCCGCCGACGACGTTGTAGTACCAGACCCAGGCTTCGGGGTTGATCGGCTCGCCGACCGAGCCGAGCAGACGCAGCGACGACAGGTCGTACTTGGTCGGCAGATCGCCGCCGGCCTTGATGAGCGAACGGATCGCGGTCGGCGCCGTGTAGAAGATCGAGACCTTGTGGTCCTGGATCATCTTCCAGAAGCGGCCGGCGTCCGGATAGGTCGGCACGCCTTCGAACACGACTTCAGTCGCGCCGCAGGCGAGCGGGCCGTAGGCGATGTAGGTGTGGCCCGTAACCCAGCCCACGTCGGCCGTGCACCAGAACACGTCGTTCGGCTTCAGGTCGAAGGTCCAGAGCAGCGAGAGCTTGGCCCACAGCAGGTAGCCGCCGGTGCTGTGCTGCACGCCCTTCGGCTTGCCGGTGGAGCCCGACGTGAAAAGGATGAACAGCGGGTGTTCGGCGCTGAGCCATTCCGGTTCGCACTCGGTCGGCTGGTTCGCGATGACGTCCTTCAGCCAGAGGTCGCGGCCCTCGACGAACGGGATGTTGCCGCCCGTGCGCTGATAGATGATGACGTTGCGCACCGACTCGCAGCCGCCGATCGCGAAGGCTTCGTCGATCGCGGGCTTGAGCGGGATGTTCTTGCCGCCACGCACCTGCTCGTCGGCGGTGATGACCACCGAGGCGCCGGCGTCGGCGATGCGCTCCTGCACGCTCTTGGCCGAGAAGCCGCCGAACACGACCGAGTGGATGATGCCCAGGCGTGCACACGCTTGCATCGCCACGACGGCCTCGATCGACATCGGCAGGTAGATCAGGGCGCGCTCGCCCTTGGCGTAGCCAAGCGACTTGAGGCCGTTGGCGAACTGGCAAACGCGCGCATGCAGCTCGCGGTAGGTGACCTTGGTGACTTCGCCACCGTCGGCCTCGAAGATGATCGCGACCTTGTCGGCGTTGCCGTTCTGCAGGTTCACGTCGAGGCAGTTGTACGAGACGTTCATGACGCCGTCTTCGAACCACTTGTAGAACGGCGCGTTGGACTCGTCGAGCACCTTGGTGAACGGCGTCTTCCAGCTCAGGTTTTCCTTGGCCAGACGCCCCCAGAAGCCTTCGAAGTCGGCTTCGGCTTCGGCACGCAGCGCTTCGTAGCCGGCGATGCCGGACACGCGCGCCTGCTTCACGAAGTCTTCGGCGGGCTCGAACACGCGGTTTTCTTGCAGGGAAGTTTCGATCGATCCCATGTCATGTCTCCGTTGACGGGCGGTTGGTCGAGTGCGGATTGGGTTGAACGAGGTCGCTCGGCATTGGCGGCGACCTTCTTTGAGTGCTGGCCTGCGCTTGCGGGTGACGCATATGCATTGCCAGAAGGAGTGTGGCGATGGCCCGCAGCCAAGCTAGGGTCGGTCACTTACCCTCCACTTACATAGGAAAGCACCCTGCCCGGACCCGCCGCTAGAATCGCCCGCGCCTTTCAATCAACTTTAATTCGGGCCTCATGAGCAACTCCCTCCACGCCACTTCGCTGTCCCCCCGACTCAAGACGCTGCCGCGCATCATCTTCGCGAGCCGGTGGTTGCAGATGCCGCTTTACGTCGGGCTGATCCTTGCCCAGGCGGTGTACGTGTTCCATTTCTGGGTCGAGCTGCTGCATCTGATCAAGGCCGCGATGGGCAGCGGCGCCGACGCAGTGGCGCTCATCTGCTCGGTCACGCCGGGCTCGGAGGAATGCCGTGCCGGACTCGCCGCGCTGGCTGACGCCGCGCAGGCAAACGGCGGTCATGAAGGGCCGCGGCTGACCGAGACGCTCATCATGCTGGTGGTGCTCGGGCTGATCGACGTGGTGATGATCTCGAACCTCCTGATCATGGTGATCGTGGGCGGCTACGAAACCTTTGTGTCACGGCTCGAACTCGAAGGACATCCCGATCAGCCCGAATGGCTGTCGCATGTGAACGCCTCGGTACTCAAGGTCAAGCTGGCCACCGCGATCATCGGCATCTCGTCGATCCATCTGCTCAAGACCTTCATCAACGCAGCCAACTACGACACCAAGATGCTGATGTGGCAGACGATCATCCACGTCGTCTTCCTGCTGTCGGCGATCGCGATCGCGCTGGTCGATCGCATCCTCGGCGGGGCATCCCATACCGAGGCGCATTGACCCGCATTCCGCATGCATCTTCGGGCGGTCAGCGCCGGCCGCCCGTCAGCATGAGCACGCTGCAGCCGATCAGCGCGGCCACCACCGAGCCCGCGAGCACGCCGAGCTTGAGCTGCTGCTCGTAGTCGCCACCCGCGCCGCCGAAGGCGAGCGAGCCGATGAACAGGCTCATTGTGAAGCCGATGCCGCAGAGCACGGCGGCGCCGGTCTGCTGGGTCCAGGTCATGCCGTCGGGCAGGCGCGCCATGCCGGTTGCGACGGCCAGCCCGCTCGCGGCGAGCACGCCGATAGTCTTGCCGGCGACCAGCCCGGCCGCGATGCCGAGCGCGACCGGCTCGGCCAGCGACCCAAGACTCACACCTTGCAGCGACACGCCTGCGTTCATGAACGCGAACACCGGCAGCACGAGGAACGCAATCCACGGCGCGAGCGCGTGCTCCAGCACTTCGAGCGGCGGTTCGCCGGCGTGCATGCCTCCCGCATCCCGGCCGGTTGCCTCACGCAGCGGAACCGCGAGCGCCGTTGCCACGCCCGCAAGCGTCGCGTGCACGCCCGACTTCAGCACGCACACCCACATCACGGCACCGACTACCAGATAGGGCGACAGCGCACGCACGCCAAGCCGATTCATGAGCGCCAGCAGCGCGATGCACACGCCCGCCGCCGCCAGCATCGGCATCGACAGCTGAGCCGTGTAGAAAAGCGCGATGACGATGATCGCGCCCAGGTCGTCGATGATCGCCACCGCCGTCAGGAACACCCGCAGCGACGCCGGCACGCGCGAGCCGAGCAGCGCGACCACGCCGAGCGCGAAGGCGATGTCGGTCGCCGACGGAATCGCCCAGCCCTGGAGCGCGACCGGATCGGCGCGGTTGACGAAGGCATAGATACCCGCCGGCACCGCCATCCCACCGATCGCCGCGAGCGTCGGCAGCGCCAGCCGCGACGGCGACGACAGCTGGCCGACCAGCACCTCGCGCTTGATCTCGCAGCCCACCAGCAGGAAGAAGGCCGCCATCCACAGGTCGTTGACCCACACGAGCGCCGGCTTGGCGAGCGCGAAGCTGCCCACCCTTACCTCGCCCGGCAGCGCGAGCATCGACTCGTAAACCTCGCGCCACGGCGAATTGGCGACGATGAGTCCGGCGACGGCGGCGAGCATGAGCAGCGTGCCGCCGGCGAGTTCGTGGGCAAAGAGCTTGCGGATCGTCGTGAGCATGGCGATGGCGGACGAGAGAGTTGTTGGTGTTGGAGACGGCGCGACGGCCGCCGTGGCCAGCGACCATCCGTCAAGGGATGGTCAGTGCCAGCCGATTAGAATGCCGCGCTTTACCGCGCGCACCCCGCATCTTGCGGCTGGCCATGGGCCTCCGCGCGCTGTTACGAGCGGTCCGGGAAGCCCGGCGCCGCGTTCTCTGCTCCCACTTTCGAGGCGCCAGGCCATGAGCACGATCAAGCAGGAAGACCTGATTCAAAGCATCGCGGATGCCTTCCAGTTCATCAGCTATTACCACCCGCTGGACTACATCCAGGCCCTCGGCGCCGCCTATGAACGCGAGCAGAGCCCCGCGGCGCGCGACGCGATCGCCCAGATCCTGACCAACAGCCGCATGGCCGCCGAAGGCCATCGCCCGATCTGCCAGGACACCGGCATCGCGACCGTGTTCCTCAAGGTCGGCATGGACGTGAAGTGGGAGGCCAGCATAAGCCTCGCCGACATGGTCAACGAGGGCGTGCGCCGCGCCTACAACGGCTACTCCGAGAACGTCCTGCGCGCCTCGGTGCTCAACGATCCGGCCTTCGGCCGCAAGAACACCAAGGACAACACGCCCGCCGTCATCCACTACGAGATCGTCCCGGGCGATCACGTGGAAGTGATCTGCGCGGCCAAGGGCGGCGGCTCGGAAGCCAAGACCAAGATGGTCATGCTCAACCCGAGCGACAGCATCGTCGACTGGGTCGTGAAGACCGTGCCGACCATGGGCGCCGGCTGGTGCCCGCCGGGCCTGCTCGGCATCGGCATCGGCGGCACGCCCGAGAAGGCGATGCTGCTGGCCAAGGAATCGCTGATGGCGCCGGTGGACATGGCCGAACTGCTCGCGCGCGGCCCGGCCAACAAGCTCGAAGAACTGCGCATCGAGCTGTACACGAAGGTGAACGCGCTCGGCATCGGCGCCCAGGGCCTCGGCGGCCTGACCACGGTGCTCGACGTCAAGATCCTCGACTACCCGACCCACGCGGCGAACCTGCCGGTCGCGATGATCCCGAACTGCGCGGCGACGCGGCACTGCCACTTCCACCTCGACGGTTCGGGCCCGGCCGTGCTCACGCCCCCGTCGGTCGAAGACTGGCCGAAGGTGACCTGGACCGCGAACACCGAGCAGAGCAAGCGCGTTGACCTCAACACGCTCACGCCGGAGGAAGTCGCCTCGTGGAAGCCGGGCCAGACCCTGCTGCTCAACGGCAAGATGCTCACCGGCCGCGACGCCGCCCACAAGCGCATCTCCGACATGCTCGCCAAGGGCGAGAAGCTGCCCGTCGACTTCACCAACCGCGTCATCTACTACGTCGGCCCGGTCGATCCGGTGGGCGATGAAGTGGTCGGCCCGGCCGGCCCCACGACCGCGACGCGCATGGACAAGTTCACCGACACGATGCTCGGCCAGACCGGCCTGATCGCGATGATCGGCAAGAGCGAGCGCGGCCCCGGCGCGATCGAGTCGATCAAGAAGCACAAGCGCGCCTACCTCATGGCCGTGGGCGGCGCCGCCTACCTCGTGAGCAAGGCGATCAAGTCGGCCAAGGTCGTCGGCTTCGAAGACCTGGGCATGGAAGCGATCTACGAGTTCGACGTGAAGGACATGCCCGTCACGGTCGCCGTCGATGCGACCGGCGAATCCGTGCACAACACCGGCCCGGTGAAGTGGAAGGAAATCATCGCCAACCTGGGCAAGGCGGCCTGATGGTAGATGCGGTGAACGGCGGCAGCCTCGGGGCCGACGCCGACGCCGCCAGGGCGAACCACGCCGACGGTCGGGCGGATGCGCGGGCGGCAACAACCGCCCGCGCGCCGCTCACCGTCGGCGTTTTCGATTCCGGGCTGGGCGGCCTGTCGGTGCTGCGTGAAATCCGCGCGGTGCTGCCGGGCGCCCGGCTCGTCTACTTCGCGGATTCCGGCAATGCGCCCTACGGGGGCCGCAGTGATGCCTTCGTGCGCGAGCGCAGCCAGGCGATCGCGCGCTGGCTAATCGGGCGCGGCGCGCAGGCGATCGTGGTCGCCTGCAACACCGCGACGGCGGCGGCGATCGACGGTCTGCGCGATGTGCACGGCCTGCCGATCGTCGGCGTCGAGCCGGGGCTGAAGCCGGCAGCAGCGCACACGCGCAGCGGCACGGTCGGCGTGCTGGCGACGCGCGGCACGCTCGCAAGCGCGCGCTATGCGGCGCTGCGCGACCGCGTGGCGCGGGCGAATCCGAAGGTGTGCTTCGTCGAGGCGGCGGGTGAAGGCTGGGTCGAGCTGGTCGAGGCCGGCGCGGCGCAGTCACCCGAAGCCTTCGAGCGCGTGCGCGAGGTGGTGCGGCCGCTGCTCGATGCCGGCGCCGACACACTCGTGCTCGGCTGCACGCACTACCCCTTTCTTGCCGACGCGGTGCGCGCGGCCGCGAACGGCGCGCGCATCATCGAGACCGGCCATGCGATCGCGCGGCAATTGCTGCGGCGCGTCGATACCGAACTTGGACTGATGCACGCGAACGGCGCGGCGACGATCGAGTTCAGCAGCAGCGGCGACGCGGCCCACGGCCTCGCGGTTGCGCGGCGGCTGCTCGGCGATGTCGGACTGGTCGCGGCCGACGCGGCCTGAGCCGCCGACCGCGCCGGGCGTTCAGTCGAGATGCAGCGTCGTGGCCATCTGGTAAGCGGCCATCGCCACCATCTCGCGCAGCAGCGCGCGCGTCGTGGCAAGACCCTCGGCCGTCGGCAACCAGTCGCGCGGATCGGTCGCGCGCAGCAGCCGTTGCGGCACTGGCGCGGCATAGACGGTGAAGCCGGCCGCCGCGAACGCCGCCCGCGCACGCGGCATGTGGACGGCATCGGTCACGAGCACGATGTTGCGGATGCCGGCCGGAATCAGCATGCGGGCGGTGCCGGCCGCGTTGCCGCGCGTGTCGCCCGACAGCTCCTCGGCATAGCGCGCCGGCAGGGCGAAGTCATCGCTCAACACGCGCGCCATGATCGCCGCCTCCGACGAGATGCCGCCGTCGGGCATGCCGCCGCTCACGGTGATCGGCAGCCGCGTCTGGCGCGCCAGATGCACCGCCTGGCGCAGCCGCTCGGCCGAGGACGGGGCCAGATCCTCGATCTGGCCACGCTCGGCGCCAGGGCGCTGCACGCGACCGCCACCGAGCACCACGATCATCGCCGGCCGGTACTCGGACTTGAAATGCGGCAGCGTCGCCGGATCGAAGCCGCGCACCGAGGCCGTGTACACCTGCTGCGCCGTGAGCGCGATGTAGCTCGTGGAGCCGAGCCAGAGCACCGTGGACGAGGCGACGATCAGCAGCCAGCCGAGATTGGGCCGCCGGTTGAGCGAGAACAGCCCGATCGCCATCACGATCAGGAGCGAGGCGGGCGGCAGCAGCAGGGTGGAGATCAGACTCCACCAGAACCAGCCCGAGGCAAGCCAATCGGGAACCATGTTGATCAGGGCCTCGACCGGCCCGCTTGTTGGGGAGCCGCATTCTAGGCGGCGCCCCGTCGGGCCGAGTACGGCCGAGATCAGGCGATGCCGACGGCCGTGCGCAATTGCTGGAGCGCGACCGGATCCTCGATGGTCGTGAGGTCACCGGGGTCACGGCCTTCGCACAGCGCCTGCATCGCGCGGCGCAGCAGCTTGCCCGAGCGGGTCTTGGGCAGCGCGGTCACGAAATGCACGCGCGACGGACGCGCGACCGCGCCGAGCTGCCCATCCACCACCTTGAAGATCTCGGCTTCGAGCTTCTTGGCACTGTCGGAGGTGGCGACAAGCGCCGCGTCCTTGACGATCGCGAAGGCCACGGCGACCTGGCCCTTGAGCTGGTCGGCCACGCCCACCACCGCCACTTCGGCGACGGCGTTGTGGCTGCTGATGCTTTCCTCGATCTCGCGGGTGCCGAGGCGGTGGCCGGCGACGTTGATGACGTCGTCGGTGCGGCCGAGCACGAAGTAGTAGCCGTCCTCGTCGCGCATGCCGTAGTCGAAGGTCGAGTAGAACTGGGCGTTCGGGAAGCTCGTGAAGTAGGTCTTCACGAAGCGCGCGTCATCGCCCCAGATCGTGCTCATGCAGCCCGGCGGCAGCGGCGGCATGACGGCGATCACGCCCTTCTCGCCAGCGGCGGCTTCCTCGCCCTGCTCGTTCAGCAGCTTGACGTTGTAGCCGTAGGTCGGACGGCCCGGCGAGCCGAACTTGATGTCCATGCCCGGCTGCACACCGCGCGCCACCGACAGGATCGGCCAGCCGGTTTCGGTCTGCCAGTAGTTGTCGAGGATGGCCTTGCCGATGCCGTCCGAAATCCATTGCGCGGTCGGCTCGTCGAGCGGCTCGCCCGCGAGGAAGAGCGCGCGCAGCGACGACAGGTCGTACTTGCTGAGCAGCGTCGGGTCCTGCTTCTTGAGCACGCGCACGGCGGTCGGCGCCGAGAACATGAGGCTGACCTTGTACTTCTCGACGATCTGCCACCAGATGCCCGCGTCGGGGCGCAGCGGCGTGCCTTCGTACACGACCGTCGCCATGCCGGCGAGCAGCGGGCCATAGACGATGTAGCTGTGGCCGACGACCCAGCCGATGTCGCTGGTCGAGAAGAAGGTCTCGCCCGGCTCGCCCTGGTAGATGTACTTGATCGAGGCCGCGAGCGCGACGGCGTAACCGCCGGTATCGCGCTGCACGCCCTTCGGCTTACCCGTCGTGCCGGAGGTGTAGAGGATGTAGCTCGGCTCGTTCGATTCGAGCCATTCCACCGGCACTTCGGCAGCGGCGTGCTTCGTGGTGATGGTCGCGTAATCGACGTCGCGGCCTTCGACCGGCGCGAACTTGGCCAAGCCGCGATCGACCATCAGCACCTTGGGCGGCTTGTGCGCGGCGAGGTCGATGGCGGCGTCGAGCAGCGGCTTGTATTCGACGACCTTGCCCGAGCGCGCGCCGGCGTCGGCGCTGACGATCAGCGCGGGCGTCGCATCGTCGATGCGGGTGGCGAGCGAATGGCTCGCGAAGCCGCCGAACACCACCGAATGCACGGCGCCGATGCGCACCGCCGCGAGCATCGCGAACAGCGCTTCCGGAATCATCGGCATGTAGATCAGCACGCGATCGCCCTTGCCGACGCCAAGCTCCTTGTAGGCGGCAGCGACCTTGTTCACCTCGCGATGAACATCGGCAAAGGTATAGACGCGCTCCTGATCGACCTCGGTCGAGATGAAGATGATCGCGGCCTGATCGGCGCGGTCCTTCAGGTGACGGTCGATCGCGTTGTGGCACAGGTTGGTCGTGCCACCGACGAACCAGCGCGCGAACGGCGGGTTCGAGAAATCGAGCACCTGCCGCGGTGCGTCCTTCCACTCGATAAGTGCGGACTGCTCGCGCCAGAATCCTTCGGCATCCTCGACGGAACGTTGGTGGAATGCCTCGTAGGCAGCCTGATTCGTCATGTGTGTCTCCCCAGACATTCCCCGGCCGGATCGGCCGGGCCGACATGCCCCGTCCATGCGGGGCTGTATGGCGGCGGAATGTGACGGGGCGGACTTACTGCCGACTGAACTGGATTCCCTGGTTTTCCAGCAGTCGCACGAGCGGAGCGATCTGGGTCGACAGCAAGGGCAGGTAGGGCAGCACCTCGCGCTCGCGGCCGCGCGCGATGAGATTGAGCGCCTCGGCGATGGTCATGGGCGGCAGCCCGAAATCGTCGGCCGCGACCGGCGCGCCCTGCTCGAGGCTTTCTTCCGCCATGCCGATCACGCGGTTGCCGCCGCTGCGCTGGGCGACGAGCGCGCGCCGCACCGCGATCTCGCGCAGGCCGTCGGGCGTCTGCACCTGCGACTGGCTCGCCGCCGCGACACCGAAGCTGGCCGTGACCGTCAGCTCATGGCCGCCATGCGTGACGCGCGCCCGCGCGATCGCCTGCGACAGCCGCTGCGCGAACTTGACGGCGCCCGTCGGCGAGATGCCCATCGTGCCGACGATGAACTCGTTGTCGCCGGCGCGCGTGACACAGTCCTCGGTGCGCACCGCCTTGTTGAGCATCTCGGCGATGAAGCCGAACACCCGTTCGGTGATCGCGCCGCGCACGCCCGCATGCTCGGGCGCGAGACCGCGGATGTCGTCGAGCCGCACGCACATGACGATGAAGTCGATGCCATGCCGGCGCGAGAAGGCCCACATCTTGTCGGCCTGGGCCTCGAAGTAGGCTCGCGACGCCAGGCCGGTCACGCCTTCGGTCATGACCGGCTGGGCCTGGGCCGACTCGATCTCGCTCCATTGCTGCGACAGCCGTACCAGCACCTGGAGCCGCGCGATCAGCTCGACCGTCAGCACGCCCTTGGTGATGAACTCGGTCGCGCCGAGCGCGGCGGCGCGGGCGGCCTCCTCCTCGTCGCCCGACAGGATCACGACCGGCGTGCGGCGGATGCGCGCCTCGGGCGAGTTGCGGATGCGGTCGAGCAGCCCGTAACCGTCGAGGCGCGGCATGGCCAGATCGGAGATGACGACGCGGATGGACGGGTCTTCGTTCAGCAGCGCCCAGGCGGCCTCGCCATCATTCGCTTCGACATGGTCGAACACACCCTTGAGGTGGTTGATGATCGAGGCGCGCACCAGCCGCGAGTCATCGACGATGAGGATGCGGACATCGCCCGGAGCCTGCGGCGGGCGCGCTTCCGCAACCGCCGGAAAGGTGTCGATGACGCTGGGGAAAGCGCTGTTGGCCATGACCGTTGGAGTGAAGATGGGCTGCGTTCGAGCTTACACGGCGCGACTTGGGCTCAAAAGCGGGAACTGGGCCGCGATCAATCGCAGGCTCGGACTTCTTTGACATGGGCCGTGGCTTTCGCCTAGAGTCCGCCGACCTTCAAACACCCGGCCACACGTCACCCTGTCGTGGCATGGCCCGCCAAGAACGAAGCCGGATGCTCCCAACGCCGACGACACCGACGCAATCCCGCCGCCGCAATCCGGTCGCGGCCCTTCTGCTCATCGGCGCTGTCGCCGTTTCCACCGCCTTCCCCATCGCCAGCCAGGCCCAGCAGGCCGCCGATCCGCTTGCGCCGGCGCCCGATCCGTCCCAGCCGCTGCCGACCACCGCCGAAGGCTGGTCGCGCTATCTCGGCAATCCCTTCGACAACGCCGGCCAGAACGGAGGCGCGTCGTCCGGCCCGACCGGCCGGCTGCCGATCGTCACGCGCGCCGGCGAGGTGATGTCGAACGCGCTGTCGCTGATCGGCGTGCGCTACCGCTTCGGCGGCACCTCGCCCGAATCGGGCTTCGACTGTTCCGGGCTCGTGCGCTGGACCTTCCAGCGCACCCTCGGTGTCGTGCTGCCGCACCGCGCGGCCGACATCGCCAGCGTCGGCAACCACGTCAGCAAGGAAGAACTCAAGCCGGGCGACCTCGTGTTCTTCGGCACGCTCAAGCGCGCCTTCACGCACGTGGGCATCTACCTCGGTGACGGCCGCTTCGTGCACGCGCCGGCCAGCGGCGGCAAGGTGCGCATCGACGAACTCTCCGACGAGTACTGGACCAAGCACTGGGACGGCGCGCGTCGCGTGCTGCACGGCGGCGGTCTCGACCCCAATGTGCTCGACCGCCTGCGCGGCGCCGCCGACGACAAGACCGTCGCCCTGCCGTCGCCCGGCGCCAAGCGCTGACGGCCGGCGGCGCGACGCCGCCCGACCAGCCGGCATCCCATCGCCGGACGCCCGACCTTCAATGCCGCGATTGCCGCTCAGCGCGCCGGCACCACCGCCGCCAGTCCGGCGCGGCGCGCCGCCAGCTTCTGGCGCAACTCGGGCAGCGCCGCCGTGGCCGCCTTCTCGCCGGCCAGGATCGCCTGGTGGCGCGCGCCGAAATCCGCCGAACCGCTCGTGATAGGCGGGCGGATCACCACATCGGCCTCACCCAGCTCGAAGCGGTTGATCGACTTGCCCATGATCGTGAAGGTCTGGAGCAGCAGGTCGGTCACGCTCGACGTCGGCTGGCCGACCGGATCGGTCGAGATGTCGACCGCGATCACGAAATCGGCGCCCATGCGGCGCACCGCGCGCACCGGCACCGGCGAAGTCAGCCCGCCATCGACGTACTCGACGCCGCCGATCGTGACGGGCGAGAACACGCCCGGCACCGCCGATGACGCGCGCACCGCCGTGCCGACGTTGCCGCGCTGGAACAGCGCGCCCTCGCCGTTCGACAGCCGGGTGGCGACGATGCCGAAGGGCCGCTTGAGCTGCTCGATGCTCTTGTTGCCGAGGGTGCGGTTGATCCAGGTGGCGATGGCCTCGCCGCGGAACATCGAGCGTCCGCCGAAGGTCCAGTCGGCGAACAGCGATTCATCCATCGTCAGCGCCATCTGCTGGAGGCCATAACCGTCGAGACCCGACGCGTACAGACTGCCGACCACGCTGCCGGCGCTGGTGCCGGCGATGTAGTCGACCGTGATGCCCTGGGCTTCGAGCACCTTGATGACGCCGATGTGCGCAAAGCCGCGCGCCGCGCCACCGCCGAGCGCCAGCCCGACGCGCACCGGCGCATGCGCGGCCGATGCGCCCGCCGGCAGCACCACGGTCCCGGCCGGGCCGCCCGGCACGCTGCCCGGGACCGCCGCGACACCGCCCGGGCCCGGCACCACCGCGCCGGCACCCGCGCCGCCGCTGCCGGCCGCGCCGGCGGTCCCGATCGGCGCGCCGCCGGTCGATCCGCCCGCCGCGCCGCCAAGGCCGGCGCAGCCCGAGGCCAGCGCCGCGAACGCGACCGTCACGGCCGCAAAGACAAAACGCCGGCCAAGGCCGGCGCATTCCGGGATGTTGAAGGAGGTGTTTTTCATGGCGGCCGCGATGATCGCACGCGGTCCGCGCGGCTCCGGCGCGGCTCTGGCCGACGCGTCATCCGCCCCGGCGTCCGGATCGGCCCCGGACCAAGCCTCAGGCCATGGCCGCCACCAGCACCCGGTTCTTGCCCGCGCGCTTGGCCGTGTACATCGCCGCATCGCAGCGCTCCAGCGCCTCGGCCAGGCCGAGCGCCGGATCGACGCCCGCCACGCCGGCCGAGAAGGTGACGAGCAGGCGCTGGTTGTCGTGCATGAAGATGCGCCGCGTCAGCTCGCGCTGGATGCGCTGCATCGTCGCCGCCGCCTCGTCCGGGCGGGTGTTGGGCATGAGGATCGCGAACTCCTCGCCGCCGTAGCGCCCGATGGCGTCCACGGGTCGCAGGCAGGCGCGCATCACGTCGGTGAGGTAACGCAGCGCCATGTCGCCGGTCTGGTGGCCGTGCTGGTCGTTGATGTTCTTGAAGTCGTCGAGGTCGAGCAGGCCGACCGAGATCGGCTCGCCACAGCGCTCCGCGCGCGCCAGTTCCACCGAGTACGCCTCCTCGAAGCCGCGCCGGTTGAGGGTCTCGGTGAGCGGGTCGGTGCGCACCAGGGCGCCGATGCGTTGCAGCTCGCGCTCCAGCGCCTCGACCCGGTTTTCATGCTCCTGCACGCGCGCCTTAGCGAAGGCGATCTCGTCGCGGGCGCGGATCATGTCGCTGCTCAGGTTGCGCGTGTCGTCGAGCAGGCGGCGCACCACGTCGGTCAGCGCCGGCAGGTCGCTCGCCTCGCGGATCGAGCCGGCGTAGCGGTCGAGCCGCTCGGAATAGCCGCCGGTGGTGTCGGCCATCGTGGCGAGGCGGGCGATCATGACCGCGACCATCTCCTTGATCGCGCCCTTTGCCTCCTCGATGCGCGAGCGGATCGCGGCCTGGCGAGCCATGAGCTGGCGCAACTGGGCCTCGACGCGCGCCAGCGCCTCGCCGGTGAGCGGACCGGCCAGCGCGTTGCGGATCTCGTCCACCTGCGTTTCGAGCAGATGGTGCTCGGGCGTGAGCCGGGCGATGTTGTCGAGCACCAGCGTGAGCAGGTCGCGCAGCTTGTCGGGCACGCCCGGCTGGTCGGCCAGACGCGCCGGCAGCAGGTCGGTGGCGACCGGGTCTTGGGCCGGCGCGGCGGCGCCCGCGGCCTGCCGGCCGGGACGCACCGGCAGCGTGGCGCCGGCCAGATGCGCGGCCGCCGCGGCTGCCTCGCCGCTCAGGCCGGCGAAGCCCGGATTGCGCCCGCCGCCGGCATGCGGCGTGGTTGCGCTCGGACCACCGGCGGGCGGCCGCACCCAGCCGTCGATGACGCCGGCGACGCGCGTGCGCAGCCGGGCCGGATCGGCGTCGGCCAGACAGAGCGCCCGCATCAGGTGCTCGCGCTTGGCGGCGCCGCTCGCGGCCGGGTGATGGCGGTCCAGCTCGCGCACGAGGCGCAGCAGCAGGGCCGACCAGGCCTGGGCTTCCTGGCGCGGGTCGGTCGCGGCTTCGCCCGCCGGCCGGGTGGCGGGCAAGGGCGTCGGCTCGACGCGCGGCCCGTCTTCATCGCCGTCGGCATCCGACGGCCCGCGTGACCTCACATCGACGCCGAAGCGGCGGTAGGCACGCATGTTTGGCTTGCGATCGATCATTGCAGCGCTTTGCTACGCGGAAGTCGCGGGAGGGAGGGGACTGCGGTGCGCGGCAGTTGCGCCCATTCGGGCAGTCCGCCGTCGCGTTGTTGCCGCGCCAGCAGCGCGGCGAATTCTTCGGCCGGCTGTGGCCGGCCGAACAGGAAGCCCTGCATCACATGGCAGCCGACGCGGTACAGCAGCCCGGCCTGCTCGGCGGTCTCCACGCCCTCGGCGATCACCTTGAGGTGCAGCGTGCGCGCCATCGCGATGATGGCCTCGATGATCGCCTCGGCATCCGAGCCGTTGCGCAGGTCATGCACGAAGGAGCGGTCGATCTTCAGCGCGTCGAGCGGGAAGCGGCGCAGGTAGGCGAGCGAGGAATAGCCGGTGCCGAAGTCGTCGCAGGCCAGCTTCACGCCCAGCTCGGTCAGCTCGATCAGCGCGTCGACGGTGCGCGACATGTCCTGCATCAGCATCGACTCGGTGATCTCAAGCTCGATCAGGTCGGGCCGGATGTCGGCCTCGTGGCAGGCCTCGCGCACGGTGCGGCAGAGATCGGCGCGCTGGAAATGCATGCTCGGCACGTTGACGGCGACGCGCATCTGGCCGAGGCCGGCGTCGCGCCAGCGGCGGATCTGCATCGCGGTCTCCCGGATCGCCCATTCGCCCATCGGGATGATCAGCCCCGAGTCCTGGGCCACCGGAATGAACTGCGCCGGCGAGATCGGCTCGCCGCGCCGGTTCCAGCGCATCAGCGCCTCGGCGCTCACCACGAGGCCCGAGCGCACGTCGATCTGCGGCTGGTAGTGCAGCATCAGCTCGTTGCGCTCGAGCGCCTTGTGCAGGTCGTTCTCGATCTCCCAGCGCCGCACGCGCTCGGCGATCAGCTCGGGCGAGAAGGCGCGCAGCGCGTCGCCGCCCGCGCCCTTGACCGCGTACATCGCCGCGTCGGCGCAGCGCAGCAGCGACTCGGCCGTCTTGCCGTCCTCGGGATAGCGCGCGAGTCCCATGCAGCCGGTCACGAAGTTCTCGACGCCGTGGATGACGAAGGGCTGGCGCAGGCTTTCCAGAATCTCCGCGCCCACCTGTTCGGCCATCGCGGCGCCGGCCTCGCCCTGGAGCAGCACGACGAATTCATCGCCGCCGAGCCGCGCGACCAGATGGTCGGCACGGTGGTCGGCGTCGTGCTGCCGCAGCACCTCCACCAGCCGGTGCGCCACTTCCACCAGCAGCGCGTCCCCGCCGGTGTGGCCCTGGGTGTCGTTGACGTTCTTGAAGCGGTCGAGGTCCATGAACAGCAGCGCCACATGTCCGCCCGGCCCCTGGCGCGCGATGCTCTCCGCGATGCGCATGTTGAACAGCCGCCGGTTGGGCAGGCCGGTGAGGGCGTCGAACTCCGCAAGCGCTCGCACGCGCTGCTCGGCCTCCTTGCGCTGGGTGATGTCGAGGCAGGTGCCGGAGATGCGCACCACCGCGTCGTCCTCCTCGGCATCGACCTCGCCCTCGCACTGCACATGCACGATGCCGCCGTCCTCGCGCAGCAGGCGCAGCTCGACCTGCTGCGGCTGGCGGGTCGCGCAGATGCGCTCGATCATCCCGCGCATCGGCACCAGGTCGTCGGAATGCAGGCGCGCCAGGAAGCGGCTCGGCTCGATGTAGCCGTCGCGCTCGGGCAGGCCGAGCATGCGAAACACCTCGCGCGAGGCCTGAAGCTTCTCGGTGCGCAGGTTCCAGTCCCAGCTGCCGAGTCGTGCAAGCGCTTGCGCCTTGGCCAGACGCGAGCGGCTGCGCTCCAGCTCGGTGTGCAGTCGCGCCGAGCGCAGCAGGTAGCGCACGCGATGCGCGAGCAGCATCCATTGCTGCGACTTGACGAAGAAATCGGTCGCGCCGGCCTCGTAGGCGTGCTCGATCGAGCGCTCGTCGTCGAGGCCGGTGAGCATCAGCACCGGCACATGCCGACCGTGCGGCAGACGGCGCAGCGCGAGGCAGGTGTCGAAGCCGTCGAGCCCGGGCATGACCGCGTCGAGCACCACGCAATCGGGCCGCACGGTCTCGAAGCAATCGAGCGCGGCCTTGCCCGACTCCACCTCGACCACGCGCAGATGCTGCGCGCCGAGCACGGCGGCCGTCAGTGCGCGGGCCACCGGGTCGTCATCGACGAGCAGCACGCATTCGTCGTTGGCACGGCTCTGTTGTGGCATTGGGATTTCCTTGCTGGGTTCCAGCGCGCCGCCACACGGCGGACGCCTCATCCGGGTGATCGGCAAGGCGCTGGAAAACTGGAGCAGGAAAAGCGGGACTCTCGCGCCGCATGGGCTTCGACCGGAGCGAGCATCAACCCGTCGTGTTGCGGCAGTGCCGCATCGCGCGACGCCTGCCATCAGCCGGACCACGCACCGGACCGCCTCGGTCAGCGGTCGATCGAATCGAGCAGCCGGGCCGCCTCCGCCAAACGCGCCGCGAGCTGCTCGACCGGCGCGCCGATCGCGGCGGCATGCGCCTCGATGCGCGCGCGCCGCCACGGGCGCGATGCCGTGGCGCTGGGCCACCAGCCCGGCGGCGAGTTCGAGATCGCCGGCATGCGACGGCAGCGCCTGCGCCGGAACGCTCGCGCCGGCCGGCCGGTCGGCCGCGCGGCCGAGCGCGGCGCGGATCGCCGGGACGATCTGCTTGATCTCCAGCGGCTTGACCAGATAGCCGAGCGCGCCGAGCGCCGTCGCCTCGCTCACGATCTCGGGATCGCCGAAGGCCGACAGGAACATGAACGGCACCCGCGTGTGCGCCTTCAGATGCCGCGCCACGTCCATGCCGCTCAGCCCGTTCATGCGCATGTCGAGCAGGGCGATGTCGGGATCGACCTCCGAGGCCAGCGCGATCGCGTCCTCGCCGTTGTCGGTCTCGGTCACGTTGAAGCCGGCATCTGTCAGGCCGTTGACGAGGGTCGCGAGCACCAGCCTGTCGTCGTCCACGACAAGGATGTGCGGCTTGCTGTCCTGGACTTCGGTCATGTGCGCCAACCCGGACCCGGCTCAGCGCGAACCTTCCTGCGCGCCACCGAGCGTGAAAAGAAACGTCGCGCCCTGTCCGGGACGCGCCTCGGCCCAGAGCCTGCCACCGTGGCGCCTGACGATGCGGTTGACCGTCGCGAGGCCGATGCCGGTTCCGGGAAACTCGTTCTCGTCATGCAGCCGCGAGAACGCCCGGAAAAGCTTATCGCTTTTGTCGAGGTCAAACCCGACGCCATTGTCACGGACGTAGTACGCAATTCCCTCACCCTGCGGGCGCGAGCCCAGCTCGATCTCGGCGAAATCGCGTCCGCGCGTGAACTTCCACGCATTGCCCAGCAGGTTTTCGAGCAGCACCTTCATGAGCGCCGGATCGGCCGGAGCGATCACGTCGCCGCGCACCGTGAAACGGCCCTCGCGCTGCGGCTCGGCGGCCGTCAGCCGGGCGCAGACCTCGCGGCCCAGACGGCCGAGGTCCACCGGCTCGCGCGCGAGCGGCACGGCCAGCCCCCGCGACAGCGCGAGCAGTCCCGAGCACATCTCCAGCGCCTGCTCGCACTGGTCATCGATCTGGCGCAGCTGCGCCTGGGCCGGCGCCGGCAGCGTTGCGCCCTCGTCAGCCACCAGCCGCGCGAGACCGCGGATGCGCCGCACCGGCGCGCGCAGGTCGTGCGAGATGGCCTGGTTGAAGCTGTCGATCTCCTCGCGCAGCAGTTCGGCCTCGGCCAGCCGCTGGCGCAGCGACTCGTCCTGCTCGTAGCCGGTGCGCAGATAGAGGGCGAGCGTGCGCAGCAGCCGCGCCGCGAAGGCATAGGCGGCCCCCGGGTCGGCGCCCGGCGCCACGTCGAAGCTGAGCAGCGTCGCGTGGCGCGCGCCGCCGGCCGCCTCGCCGCGCACCGTCAGCACCTCCTCGTGCGACAGCCAGCGTCGCAGCGCCTCGGTCACGCCGTCGAGGGCGAGCGCCACGTCGCGCAGGTGCAGACCGCTCCACAGCCCCTCGCCGTCGCCGCTGCCGGCAATGCGCGCCGGCCGCTCGCCATCGCGGAACACCACGAGCATGCAGCGCGCGCAACCGGCTTCGAGCAGCAGCGCATGCAGCCGCTCCAGCATCGCGCCGAGCGGCTCGCGTGCGAGCACGACTTCGAGCAGACGGGCGGCGGCGGCCTCTTCCGCGAGCGCGAGGCGGTCGGCGCCGAAGTCGAGGCCGGGCCGCGCGCCGACGGGCGACGCGGCGCCCGCCGGCAGCGGACCGCCCGCGCCGCCCGCGGGCGGAATCGCGGGCCGAGCATCGTCGAAGGGGCGGTGACCGGTCATCGGCTCGGGCTCAGATGTAGTTGAAGAGGTTCTGCTTCTGCACCGACGACACGACCTTGCCGAGCGCCTCGTAGCCGGTCTGGGCCTGGGACAGCTGGGTTGCGGCGGCGGCCATGTCGAGGTCGACGATATCCGACAACCGGCCGGCCACGTCATTCGAGCGCAGCGAATTGATGTCGGACTGGCGGTCGATCTCGGCCAGCTGGTTGCCGAAGCGGTTGCGCACCTGCTCCACACGGTCGAAGCCGCGATCGAGATTGGCCAGCCCAACGCGCAGCGAATCGTTGAGCACCGAATCGCTGATGCTGCCCTCGCCCCACTTGTCCACCTGGTCGGCCACGGCGCGGATGGTGGTGAAGATGTCCCTCGGCTGCGATGGCCCGACGGTGAAGCCGTCGCCATTGACAGGCGTGCCGCTCACGGCCACCGACAGCGCCGGCCCGACCGCGATCTGGCTGCCCTCGGCATAAGGGGCGCCGCTCACCAGCGAGTTGCCCGTGGTGCTGTCGATCACGTCATAGGTGGTCACGCCGCCCACGACCGAGAAGTTGATCGCGTACGAATCGCTGGTCAGCGCGGTCGGCGTCGTGATCATGCCGGCGTCGATGCGGCCCGAGCCGGTGTTGGTCTGGTTGGCCTGGGTCTCGATCACGCCGTTGCCGCCCTTGACGTCGAAGAACAGCTCCGCGCCCGAGGTGTTGGTGAGGGTGCTCACCGAGCTCGACAGGTCGAGCGACTTGCTGCCGTTGTCGCCGGTGTAGCTCGCGCTATCGCCCACGAACTGCACCGGGCGCGTGTCGTCGCGGTAGCCGGCGAAGATGTAGCGGCCCGACTCGTCCTGGGTGTTGGCCAGGTTGACGAGTTCGGACAGCTTGCCGCGCAGCGCGGTGGCGATCTGCTTGCGGTCGCTCGCGGTGAGCCCCGCGTTGCCGAGTTGCAGCATCGACTCGCGCGCGCCCTGGATCGTGTCGCTCATGTTCGACAGCACCGAGTCGGTGAACTGCATCGTGTTCTTCGCGTTGGCGATGTTGCGCGCGTACTGGGCGTTCGTGTCCTTCTGCACCGTGAGCTCGGAGGCACGCACCGCGCCGCTCGGATCGTCGGCCGCCGAGTTGATGCGCTTGCCCGAGGCGAAGGCGAGCTGCGCCTTGTACAGATCGGACTGGGCGCGCGCCAGGCCGATCGCGCCGACGGAATTGAGGGTGTTGGTCGAGATGCGCATGCGTGTCTCCGGTCGTTCAGCCCGCCAGCGTCAGCCAGGTCTTGAACATCTCGTCGGCGATGGAAATGGACTTCGCGGCGGCCTGGTAGGCCTGCTGGTACTTGAGCAGGTTGGTCGCCTCCTCGTCGAGGTTGACCGAGCTGACGCTCTGCTCCTCGGTGGTGATCTGGTCGAGCAGATGGGTCTGGGCGGTCGACTCGATGGCGATCGCCGCCGCGCGGTTGCCCACCACGCCGGCCAGCTCGGTGTTCAGGCTGGTGAGCGTCTGCCCGTCGGCGATCGGCGACTTGGCGATGTTGGCCATCGCCACGAGGTTGCGGTTGTCGCCGGTGCTGTACGAGGTCGGTCCGACCGTGAAGCTGTCGCCCGCGCGCGCCGCGCCGGTCATGGCGAGCGTCCAGCCGTTGAGCGAGAAGTTGCCGTTCTGGTCGAGCGAGCCCGCCACCTCGGCGCCGCCATCGACGCTGTAGGTGAAGTCGGTCGCGCTCGTGAAGGTGAGCTTGACCGGGCTGAGCAGGCTGGTGTCGCGCTCCGGCCCGTTGACCGTGACCGAGCTGATCGCGCCGGTGCCGAGGTTGGTGCCGGTCGCCTGCCCGATCACCGGATTGGACGAAGCCAGCTTGTCGGTATCGCGCAGCAGCATCTTGAAGTTCGAGGCCGCCTCGCGCGTGGGCTGGAGGATGAACACGTCGCCCGTCTGGGCCGGCACGTCGCCCACGTCGATCGAGATGCCGTCGTTGCTGGTGATCGAGGTCGGTGACGGCAGACCCGAGAACTTCTGCGTCGTGCCGTCGCTCAGGCGCGTCAGGGACCATTCGCTGCCGTCGTAGGCAAGGCGGTAGTCCGAGCCCTTGAGCTTGCTCGCATCGCTGACGCTCAGGCTCACGCGGCCGGTGGTGGTGGGCAGCGCCACCACGCGCGTCGGCCCGACCGAGAACATGTCGAGGCCGGCATCGCCGTTCTTGTCGTTGCCGAGCGCCTGCTGCGTATTGAAGGCCGAGGCCACCGAGGCCGCGATGCGGCCGATGTTGTTGCGTGCGTCGCTGATGTCGCTCTGCACCAGCAGGTCGCCGCCGATCGTGCCGCCGAGATCGACGCTGGCCTTGAGCTGGTGCGACGACTTGCTGCGGTCGGTGATGGCGATCGCATAGCTCGACGGATCGCTCTCCGACGGCTGAACCGCCAGCGTGCTGACCGAGCCTTGCAGCACCAGCGGATCGCCCGAGGCGAGAAACAGCTGCACCCGGCCGTCGGGCATCGCCAGCGTGTTGACCTTCACGTCCTTCGAGATGTCGCGGATGAGCGAGTCGCGCTGGTCGAGCAGATCGTTGGGCGTGAGACCGGCGCCGGTCTGGGTGGCGATCTGGTCGTTGAGCATGCCGATCTGCTGCGCCATCGCGTTCACGCGCACGACCGAGGTCTGCAGGTCCTGGCCGATCTGGCTCGTCATGCCGGCAAGCTGGGTGTCGAGATCGGAGGTGCGCACCGCGAAGGAATTGGCCTTCGACAGCACCGACTGCCGGTCGGCCTCGCTGGTCGGGCGCGCGGTCGCGTCCTGGATCGCGCCGAAGAAGTCGTCGGCGGCCTGGGTGATGCTGGTCTCGGTCTGGGTCAGCAGGTCGGCCACGCGGTTGAGCAGGCCTTGCTGGACCGTGGCCGAGCTTGCCGACGAGGTGGCCGAATTGACCTGCGCGCTGATGAGCGCATTGGTCGAGCGGGTCACGCCCGTCACGTCCACGCCGATGCCCTGCACCGTCGAGCCGACCTGCGAGCCGATGGCGGCGCGCTGGGTGATCGACTGGCGCGCATAGCCCGGCGTGTTGACGTTGGCGATGTTGTGGCTGGTGGTGGACAGGCCCAGGCTCGCGGCGCTCAGGCCGGAGCGGCCGATCGACATCAGGGATGCGGTCATGCTCGTCGCCCTCGTGGATTGGCGGAGGAGGCGCGATTCATGCGCCCGACGCCTGGTTTTCGGCTGCCGGCGGCCGGTCTGTAGCCGGGCCGATCGGCGGAACAGCGGGCCGCTTCCGCCGGGTTGGCGAACGGCTCGCGCGGCGGACCGGACGCGGCGGCTGCCGCGGCCGGCGTCATGCGGTGCGCGACAGGCGCAGCGCGGTGTTGATGGTGGCGGTCAGCTTGTCGGCATAGGCCGGGTCGGTCGCATAGCCGGCGGACTGGAGCGCGGTGGCGAAGCCGCGCGCCGAGGTCTGCTGCAGCACCGGCGCGTAGCGCGGCTTGCTGCCGACGATCTGCGCATAGTCGGCAAAGGAATCGGCATAGCTGTCGTAGGCGCGGAACTTCTCGGTGCGCCGCACCGCCTTGCCGTTCACGTACTCGGTCGTGACCGCGTCCACGGTCCTGCCCTTCCAGTCGGGCGTGGCCTTGATGCCGAACAGGTTGTTGCTCTGGCTGCCGTCCACGCCGGTGATCTGGCGCTTGCCCCAGCCGGTCTCGAGCGCGGCCTGGCCGATCATGAACTGCGCCGGCACGCCGGTGCGCGATTCCGCCTCGCGCGCCTGCGACCACATCTGACGCACGAAGCCCTGGGCGCCGGTGGCCTGGGGGGCGGCGGCCGCGGTGCCGGTGGCGCCGGTCGCGGCCGGCGCCTTGCGCTCGGCGGCGCCGGCGGCGTCGCCCGCGGCCTGGGTCGCCTCCTTGAGCTTCTCGATGCGGGCGGCGTCGGGCTCCTCGGTATGCAGGCCCTTGGCAAGCTGCTGCACGATCATGTCGGCCAGCCCCACGCCCTTGCCGCCGTTGGCCTTGCCGAGCGAGGCGACGAGTTCCTGGTCGAACATGCCCTGCCAGTTCTTCGTCTCGTTGCCGCCGGTCAGCTCGCCCTGGGGCACGGTGTCGCGCATGCTTTTCATGAGGGTGTTCATGAACACCGACTCGAACTGCTGCGCCGCGCCGCGCAGCGCCTTGTGCGGGTCCTTCGACGCTCCCGCGCGCAGGCTGTCGAGCGAACGTGAATCACTCGCCAGGCCGGCGCCGGTGCTGCTGTCGATCGCATTGGAAAAAGCCATCGCCCTCGCCTTTCTTCTTGATGCTTCGCCGCGCCGGCGGACGACGCGGTGCTGATGCGCAAACGCTTGCAGGGCGCGTCGGCCTGTCGCCGCCGCGCCCCGCGGTTCAGATGATCTCGAGCTCGGCCCGCAGCGATCCGCTCGCCTTGAGCGCCTGGAGGATCGCCAGCAGGTCCTGCGGCGTCGCGCCCAGCGTGTTGAGCGCCTTCACCACATCGGCCAGCTTGGCCGAGCCGGGCAGCAGGATCAGCTTGCCGGGGTCGGCCTTGATCGAGATGTCGCTCTGCTGGGCCACCACGGTCTGCCCGCCCGACAGCGCATTGGGCTGGCTGATGACCGGCGTCGAGCTGATCGTGACCGACAGGTTGCCGTGGGCGATCGCGGCCGGTTCCAGCGTCACGTTCTGGTTCATCGCGATCGAGCCGGTGCGCGCGTTGATCACCACCTTGGCCGCGCCGCCGCTGGTGTCGACGTTGATCTCCTCGAGCTGGCCGAGGAAGGCGACGCGGTCGTTGGCCTCGACCGGCACCGCCACCTCGATCGAGCGGCCGTCCAGCGCACGGGCGATGCCGCTGCCGAGATTGCGGTTGATCGCGTCCACCACGCGGCGCGCGACCGAGAAGTCGCTCGCGTACAGGTCGAGCCTCAGCGTGCTGCCCTGGGCAAAGGGGCTCGCCACCGCGCGCTCGACCGTCGCGCCCCCCGGGATGCGCCCGGCCGCGAGATGGTTCACCTGCGCCTTCGAGCCGCCGGCCGACGCGCCCGCGCCCGCCACCACCACATTGCCCTGGGCGATCGCGTACACGTTGCCGTCGGCGCCCTTGAGCGGCGTCATGAGCAGCGTGCCGCCCTTGACGCTCTTGGCATTGCCCATCGACGAGACGGTCACGTCCAGCGGCTGGCCCGGCGCGGCAAAGGGCGGCAGCGAGGCCGTCACCATCACCGACGCCACGTTCTTCAGTTGCAGCGACTGGCCCGGCGGCAGGTTGACGCCCATCTGGCCGAGCATGCTCTGGATGCTCTGCACGGTGAACGGCGTTTGCGTGGTCTGGTCGCCGGTGCCGTCGAGGCCCACCACGAGGCCATAGCCCACGAGCTGGTTGTCGCGCACGCCGGCGATGCTCGCCACGTCCTTGATGCGCTCGGCGTGCGCCTCGCCCAGCCAGCCGACGCCGATCGCGGCTGCGAGCATGAACATCCAGAAACGGTTCAGATAATGCATGGCGCCCTCCTCAGTACGGCCAGACCGACTGGAAGAAGCGCTGCAGCCAGCCCATCTTCTGCGCCTCGTCGATGCTGCCCTTGCCACGCGTCTCGATGCGCGCATCGGCCACCTGGGTGCTCGTCACGACATTGCCGTTGAGCACCGTGGCCGGGTTGACCACGCCCGACAGGCGCAGCGTTTCCATGTGCTGGTTGATGCCGACCTGCTTCTCGCCGGCGATCACCAGGTTGCCGTTCGACAGCACCTCGATGACGGTGCAGGTGATGGTGCCGGTGAACAGGTTGTCGGCCGCCGCCTGGCCCGAGCCGTCGAACTTGCTTTCGGAGCCGACCGTGGCCGAGATGCCCGGAATCTTCAGCGGCCCGAGCAGGCCCGTGACCGATGGCGAGCTGGCCGTGATGTCGGCCTTGCGATCGGCGTTGGTGGACTGCTTGCTCGACGCGCTCGTCTTCTCGCTGATCTGCACGGTGATGGTGTCGCCCACGTAGCGCGCGCGCCGGTCCTCGAACAGCGGGCGGAAGTTGCCGCCGTTGCCGCCCGCGTAGATCGAGCCGGTCGGCTGCTGCTGCAGGGGCTGCGCCGGTTGCGGCCGCGCGGTGAGCGGCGTGTTGATCTCGACCTGCGGCCGCTCGCCGATGGCGCAGCCGGCGAGCAGGCCCGCGAGCGCGAGCACCGGCAGGCCGGCGCGGACGGATGCGCGGCGCGTTGGCCCCGCGACGCGGCGACCGGGCATGGAAACTGGGATGTGCGGCATGGCGTTTTGCGGCGCGCGAGCGCCGGCGGCTGATTGCTACGGCCATGGTCGCCAAAGCCTTAGCTGACAAAGCCCTGAAAAGCGGCCGAAAGCGGCGCACGCACACGCTCCCGCCCGTTTCACCCCAAAACCAGACGACAACCACAGGAAGGCACCCATGTCCCTCACCCTCACCCGGCAACTGCTGCTCGGCCTCGCCCTCGCCGGCGCGCTCGTCGCGCCGGCCGCCCAGGCCTTCGAATCGTTCGCGCTGTATGACGATTTCAACGACAGCGCCCTCGATGCCACGCGCTGGCCCGGCGGCTTCGGCGAACGCATCCGCGGCATCAGCAGCGGCCGGCTGCGCCTGTTCATGCGCGAGCACGGCGACACCGGCAGCAATGTCGGCTACGCCGGCTACACCTTCGCGCAACGCCTGCCCGATCCGGCGGCCGTCAACGAACTCAAGGCGACCATCACGGTCAAGACCGTCGAGTCGGTCGGCTGCGCCGGCAATGCGTCGGCCACCTCGGCACGCGCGCGCATCTACGGCGATTTCTTCAACACGGGCGCGCGCACCGCGGGCAGCCAGCTCAACGACGTGTCGGCCCAGGTCCGCGTGAAGCGCGATTCCGACACCAGCGATGCCGCCGGCGTGCTGCGCGTCGAGGGCATCCTGCTGATCTGCGGCGACGCCTCGTGCAACACCAGCACCACGATCGGCAAGGTCGCGCTCGGCACCGCCGCGCTCGGCGAGGCGGTCAAGGTCCGGCTGCAATGGGACAAGACGCGCAATCGCTTCCTGTTCGGCCGCGACGGCACCGGCGCGACCAGCGGCTACGTGAGCTACACCGTGTCGGACGCGACCGCGCCCGGAGTGCCGCTGGCCGACGTGAGCACGCGCCTGCAGGTGGCCAACTGCCCGAGCGGCGACGCGGTGGCTGCCATCGACGCCTATTTCGACAACCTCTACGTGAACAGCTCGGCGGCGCCCTGACGGCGCACGAAAAAACGGCTCCGGGCCGCGAGGCGCCGGAGCCGCAAGGCATGACCGCCGCGCGGTCGCCAAGGGGGTCTTGATCGTTGGAAACCCACCGCCGCTCACGCGACAGCCGGAATCAGAGCTGGGTCAGCTTCTGGAGCATCTGGTCGGAGGTGGTGATCGACTTCGAATTGATCTCGTAGGCGCGCTGGGTCTGGATCATGTTCACCAGTTCCTCCACCACGTTCACGTTCGAGGTCTCGACATAGCCCTGGTTGACCGTGCCGACGCCGTTGGCGCCCGGCGTGCCGGTCTGGGGCGTGCCCGACGACGCGGTCTCGCCGTAGAGGTTGCCGCCCTTGCTTTCGAGACCGGCCGGGTTGATGAAGGTCGCGAGCTGGATCGAGCCGATCTGGGTCGGGTTCACGTTGCCCTGCTGCATCGCCGTGATCGTGCCGTCGGCGCCGATGGTGATGCTCGTGGCATTGGGCGGCACCGTGATCGCCGGCGACAGCGGAAAGCCCTCGCCGTTCACGATCTGGCCGTTGGCGTCGGTGTGGAAGCTGCCGTCGCGCGTATAGCCCGTGGTGCCGTCGGGCAGCTGGATCTGGAAGAAACCGTTGCCGTTGACCGCGAGGTCGAGGCTGTTGTCGGTCTTGCTCAGGTTGCCCTGGGTGTGCAGCCGCGTGGTCGAGACCGGGCGCACGCCGGTACCGATCTGCAGGCCGGCCGGGATGGCGCTGGTCTGGGTGCTCTGGGCGCCCGACTGGCGCATGTTCTGGTACAGCAGGTCCTCGAACACCGCGGTCGATTTCTTGAAGCCGTTGGTGCTGACGTTGGCCAGGTTGTTGGAGATGACATCCATCTTGGTCTGCATCGCATCCAGACCGGTCTTGGATATCCACAGCGAACGCATCATGGTTCGGCTCCCGCGCTTGGCGTGGCGGCCTGCGGATCGACACCTGGGTCGCCGCCGGCCGCCGCGCCGGGTTAACTGTTCGACAGCAGCTGCTGCGACTTCTGGCCGTTCTCGTCGGCCTTCTTGATCATCTGCATCTGCACCTCGAACTGCCGTGCGAGCGAGATCATGTCCACCAGGGTGCCGACCGGGTTCACGTTGCTGCCCTCGATCGAGCCCTGCGCCACGCGCACCGTCGGGTCCGGATCGGCCGGGTTGCCGTCGCGCGTGCCGATCAGCCCGTCGGGCCGCTTGGTCAGGTTGGCCGGATCGGGATTGACGAGCTGGAGCCGGCCGAGCTGCTGCACCTGGGCCGAGCTGCCGCCGCCGGCCACGGCGCTGATCGTGCCGTCACCGCCGATCACCACCCTGGCGTCCTGCGGCACGATGATCGGCCCGCCCTCGCCCAGCACCGGCAGTCCCTCGCGCGTCACGAGCTGGCCGTTGCTGTCGATGTCGAACCGGCCGTCGCGCGTGTAGGCCTCGCTGCCGTCGGCCGCCTGCACCGTGAACCAGCCCGCGCCGTTGATGGCGACATCGAGCTGGCGCTCGGTCTTCTCGAGCGGGCCGGGCGTCACATCCAGACCGGTGATGCTGTCCACCGCCATGTAGCGCGTCATCTGCCCCTCGCCGGGCCGGCCCGGAATCACGGGCGCGGTGCGGTACGCGGTCAGCTCGGCGCGAAAGCCGGTGGTGCTCGCGTTGGCGAGGTTGTTGGAGACGGTTGCCTGGCGGTCGAACAGCGCCCGCGCGCCAGTCATGGCCGTGTAGATCAGCCGGTCCATGCATCAGCCTCAGCGCATGTTGACGAGGGTTTGCAGCATCGAGTCCATGGTCTTCACGGTCTGCGCATTGGCCTGGTAGGCACGCTGCGCGGTGATCATGTTGACCAGCTCGTTGGTCAGGTCGACGTTGGCCTCCTCCAGCGCGGCCGACTGCATCGTGCCGAAGTTGCCGGTGCCGGCCGTGCCGGTCACGGGCTGGCCCGAGGCAGTGGTTTCGGCCCACTGGTTGTTGCCCAGCGAGGCGAGGCCCTGCGGGTTGGCGAAGTCCGTCAGCACGATGCGGCCCTGGGCCTTGGTCTGACCGTTGGAATAGCGGCCCGAGATCGTGCCGTCATTGCCGATCGAGAAGCCGGCCAGCGTGCCCGGCGCATACCCGTCCTGCGTGATCGCGGTCATCGCGGTGCTGGCGCCGAACTGGGTCGAGCCCGCGAAGTCGATGTCGAAGCTGAAGGCGCCCGCGCCATTGGCCGCCGGCACCGGCACGGTGAAGTTGGTGGTGGCGGTGCTCGACAGCAGGCCGTTGCTGAAGCTGAGCGTGCCGATCGCGGTGCCGCCGTTGAGCGTGCTGCCGTTCTCGACCGCGTACACCTGCCAGTCGCTGGTGGTCGGATCGGGCCGCGCGAAGTACAGCTGGACCGCGTGCGAGTTGCCGAGGTCGTCGTACACCGTCATGCCGCTCGCGCCGTTGTAGGTGGTCGAGTCCACCGGGTTGAACGGCGTGTTGGGAATCGTGTCCTCGCGCGAGTCGAAGTTGCCCTTGATCGTCGACTTGGTCGTGACGGCCGGCGCCATCGCGGTGGTCGACAGGCGCAGCCGGCCCGGTGCGTCGGCGGTGATGGAGCCGCCCGCGTCGGCCACGAAGCCGGTCACGTGCTGACCGCTGGCGGTGACGAGGTACTGGTCCTTGTCGACCTGGAACTGGCCGTTGCGCGAATAGGTCACGACGCCGTTGTTCTCCAGCCGGAAGAAGCCGTTGCCGTTGATCGCGATGTCGAGCGGATTGGACGTGACGCTGATGTTGCCCTGCCCAAACTGCTGGGTGATCGCGGCGGTGCGCACGCCGATGCCCGGGATGGTCTGCGAGCTGCCGAGCAGCGAGTTCGCGTACATGTCGCCGAACTCGGCGCGCTGGCCCTTGAAGCCGATGGTGTTGGCATTGGCCACGTTGTTGCCGATGACGTCGAGGTTCTTCGACGCGGCATTGAGACCGGACAGACCTTGCTGGAAGCCCATGTTGAATTCCCTGTCAGTACACCGAGCGGACGTCGGCTTGAGAGTGGTAGCCCATGCCGCCGAGGTCGAGCATCGTGCTGATGCTGCCGTCGGTGGCGGTGATGCGCTTGACGCCGTCCACGCGCGCGACCGACAGCGCCGAGGCGCTCACCGTGGACGTGTTGCCGTTGGCCGTGTTGGTGGCCGCGACCTTGAACGTGTAGTAGCCGTCCTTCGACTCGGCGCCGGCGGCGGTCTTGCCGTCCCACGAGAAGGTGTGGGTGCCCGAATCGGCGGCCCCCATGTCGAGCGTGTCGACCAGCTCGCCGGCCGAGTTGTAGACCTGCACCTGCACGTTGGCCGCGGCGGTCGTCAGCTCGAATCCGCCGCCAGCGATGCGGCTGCCGTCGGTGGAGGTGGACAGCTCCATCTTGTTGCCGTCGATCAGCACGCTGTGGCCGATGAGCGAGGTCGAGTTCATCTGCTGCGACACGTTGAACTGGTCGAGCAGCGACTTGACCGTGTCGTTCAGCTTCGAGATCCCGTCCACCGTCGACAGCTGGGCCATCTGGCTCGTGAACTGCGAGTTGTCGGTCGGGTTGAGCGGGTCCTGGTTCTTCATCTGCGCGACCAGCAGCTTCAGGAAGCGGTCCTGGGTCGCGCTGGAGGCCGAGGTGTTGGTGCTGCTGGTCGAGCTGCCGCTCTTGGTCGTCGATGACGACGAGTTGGTGCTGCCGATCGTGAATTCGGTCGCCATGTTCAGCCGCCCATCTGGAGGGTTTTCTGGAGCAGCGACTTGGTGGTGTTGAGCACCTCGACGTTGCTTTGGTAGGAGCGCGAGGCGGAGATCATGTTGACCATCTCCTCCACCGCGTTGACGTTCGGATAGGTCACGTAGCCCTCGCCGTCGGCCATCGGATTGGCCGGGTCGTGCACGCGGCGCGCGGGCGTCGTGTCTTCGACGATCTGCTTCACCTTCACGCCGTTCTCGCCCTTGGCCTGGCCCGGCACGGTCTGGAACACGACGTGATGGGCGCGATAGACGCCGGTCTCGGAATCGGCCGCCGATTCGGCGTTGGCGAGGTTGCTCGCCGTGACGTTGAGCCGCTTCGACTGGGCCGAGATGCCCGAGCCGGAGATGCCGAAGATGTTGAACATGGACATCGTGTTTCTCCGTCAGGAGGCAACTCAGGTCGCCTGGCCGTTGATGGCGCTGGTGAGCGTCTTGATCTGGCCGTTGAGGAAGCGCAGCGAAGCCTCGTAGCGCAGGGTGTTGTCGGCGAAGCGGGCCTGTTCGGTATCGCTGTCGACCGTGTTGCCATCGACGCTGGGCTGGCCCACGGTGCGGTAGCGCACGGCCGGGCCGTCGGCCGAGGCCTTGGCCAGCGTGCCGGGCAGATGGCCGGCATCGGTGCGCGCGAGCCGGCCGGTCGCGGCCAGCGTCACCGGCGTGACAGCGCTTGCAGCGGCGCCGGCCTCGGTCGCGCCGACCGACGCGGCATTCGACCCGGCAGGCGTGGCGCCGGCCGATGCGCCCGACGCCAGCCCGGCCGAGGCCAGCGCGAGCGTCGGCAGATTGCTCGGGCCGCTGCGCGCGAGCTGCGCCGCCGGGCCGGCCGGCACCGGCGCCTCGCGGGTGCCGCGCAGCGCTGCCGAGAAGCTCTTGCCGAAGTCGAAGTCCTGGGCCTTGTAGCCGGGCGTGTCGGCATTGGCGATGTTGGCCGCCAGCAGCTTCTGGCGCTCGGAGCGCAGCCGCAGCGCCTGCGCATTGGCATCCAGCGATGAACCCAGCTTGTCGAACATGCCCGCTCCACGGAATCGGTCGGTGCGTCGGATTATCGAAACCCCTCCGCGCTTCCTGAGGCCGATAAGCAGCGCCTTTGCCGGGGTGTTCCCGGCTTTCCGGGTCGGTACCGAACCTAGAGTCCCGATCGGACTTCCTTCCCTTTCACGCCTCAGGATCGCGCGCCGTTCACGCCCGCCATGTCAGCCTTCCGCCGCCCCGCCCAGGTACTTCGCGTCCCGACCGCCCGATCACGCGTGCTGCGCGCCCTGGCGCTGGTGGCGCTGGTCGCGGGCGGACTCGCGCTGGCGCCGGCAGGCGCACGCGCCGCCAGCCCGGCCGACGAAGCCGCCTGGCGCGGCGCGGTCGAGCGCGCGGTGCGGGCCAGGCTCGCCGGTGCCGATACGCACGCCGACGGTGCCGCGCCGGGCGCCGGCGCGCCGGCGGCACCCGCCGCCATCCGCGTCGAGATCGAGGTCGGCGCGCCCGACCCGCGCCTCGCGTCGCCGCCCTGCACGACGGTCGAGGCCTTCCTGCCGCCCGGCGCGCGGCTCGACGCCGGCCGCTTCAGCGCCGGCCTGCGCTGCGCCGGCGCCGATGCCGCCGGTCGCGGCTGGACCGCCTATCTGCCCGTCACCCTGCGCCGCTATGCGCGCGTCGCCGTCGCCGCGCGCGACATCGCGGCGGGCACGCCGCTTGCTGCCGCCGACCTCGCGATCGAGGAGCGTGAACTGACGCGACTCGGCAGCGCGGCCGTCACCGACACGGCACCGCTGGTCGGCCGCAGCCTCACGCGCGCCTTCCCGGCGGGCCAGCCGCTGCTGTCGAGCGCGCTCAGGCGCGAGCCGGTCGTGACGCCCGGCGAGGCGGTGCAGGTAATCGTCAATGGCGGCGGTTTTACGATCCGCGCCGAGGGCATCGCGCTCGATCTGGCCGAGGCTGGCCAGATGGTGCGGGTGCGCCTCGACAACGGTCAGCGCGTGCAGGGCACCGCGCGCGCCGGCCACCTCGTCGAATTGCAGCTCTGACCCGGGTTGCCGCGTGTCCGAGTGCACAATCGCCCGGCCGCCTGGCACTCAAGTTCCGGTCCAAACCGCCGAATAAGCGAGTGAGATCGGTTGAAGGAGTCAACATGAAGATCGGGAAGACCACGGAAGCGTTCACCAGCGAGAACGTTGCCCAGCAGAAAGCCAAGGCCAAGGTGTCGTCCGACGCCGGCAAGACCGCGCCCAATGGCGAGTCGGTCAAGCTGTCGTCGCTGTCGAGCACGCTCAAGAGCGTCGAGGCCGACATCAAGGAGCCGTCGTTCGATGCCGCCAAGGTCGAGCAGGTGAAGGCCGCGATCCGTGACGGCAAGTTCGAGGTCGACAGCTCGGCGGTGGCCGACAAGCTGATCGCGGGCTCGAGCGACATGCTCGCCCGCAAGTCGAGCTGAATCGACAGGAGTCAGTCATGACCACGCCCATCGCCCGCCTGCTCGCGCAGAGCGCCCGCCTCGTGCCGCAGCTGCACGACGTGTGCGCCCGTGCCGCGACCGCGAAGCCGGATGAACTGGAGGCGCTGGCGCTGGAGCATGCGGGCCTGACCCAATCGCTGGCCGAATGCATTGCCGAGGTGCGCCACGCGATCGCGCCGATGACGCTGGCCGAGGCACTCGCCCGCCACGCGCTCGACCATCCCGACCAGGCCCGCGACTCTCGGGGGCGCGACTGGGTCGATGCGCTCGAGGATCTGCGCCGCGCGAACGCGATCGCGGGCCGGGTGATCCTGCAGCGGCTGCATCTGACGCAGGCGATGCTGAGGGTGGTGAACGAGGCGCGCGGCGCGAATGACGGCGGCGGCTTCGTCGATCCGTCGGGCGGGCCGTTCCGGCGCGCCGGCAACGGCACCGGGTATTCGCGCGCCGTCGCCTGAGCCGATTTCCGCTTCTGCTTTTCCGTGCACGCTGGCCCGGTTGCGGGTGCGGCGTGCTTCCGGCGTTTCCGTGCGGGATGTCTTCGGCTGCGCTGTCTTTTGCGGCTGTGGCCGTCTTCGGAGGCACGGCGTCGCACGGGAGCGGGCCAAGGCGCGGCCGATGCCTTGGTGAAGCTTCGACGACGGTTGAGGCGAGGTCCGCTCATGGCCGAGGCGCAGTTCGTGCGCCTGCGGCAATGATTCGACGGCCAGGATGATGGGCCGGGGCGGTGACCGGGGATGAACCCCTGATGCCACGAACACCGGACGCCGTACCCCGGAAGAAACGCCCGGCGCGGCAGCCCCGGGAGGAAGCCCTCGGCGGCCTAAAGAAGCCGCACGCCGCGCCGTCAAACAGGAAACGGCCGCCGGCTCACCAGGCCTTGAGCTTGCTGCGCAGCCGGCTCACCGCCTGCGTATGCAGCTGGCACACGCGCGACTCGGTCACGTTCAGCACCGCCGCGATCTCGCGGAAGTTCATGTCCTGCTCGTAATACATGCCCATCAGGAAGCGCTCGCGCTCCGGCAGTTCGTCGATCGCGGCGATCAGCGCCTTGCGGAAACGCTCGTCGCGGATCTGCTCGAACGGGTCGCCGGCCTTGTCGGGGCAATGGCGGTCGAGGTAGTCCTCGTCCTCCTCGTCGCCGCTGAAATCCTCGATGTGCACGAGCTGGAGTCCGCGCGCGTCGGCCAGCATCGAGTGGTACTCGTTGATGTCGAGGCCCATCTCCTTGGCGATCTCGAGTTCGGTGGGCGGGCGCTGGAGCTTCTGCTGGAGCGCGTGGATCGCCGATTCGATGCCGCGCTGGTTCTTGCGCACGCTTCGCGGGAGCCAGTCGGCGGCGCGCAGTTCGTCGAGCATCGCGCCCTTGATGCGCTGCGTGGCGTAGGTCTCGAACTGGGCGCCCTGGTTGTCCTCGTAGCGGTTGACGGCGTCCATGAGGCCGATGAGGCCGGCCTGCACGATGTCGTCGAGCTCGACGTTGGCCGGCAGCTTCGCCAGCATGTGATGGGCCATGCGCTTGACGAGCGGCGCGTACTGCTTGATCGCGGCCTGCTTGTCGAGTTTTCCTGTGGTTGCGTACATCTTTAGGTTCTCCGCGTCAGGCCAGATTCATGCTGCCTGCCGATGCCGGGATCGGGAATTCGGCCGGACACCATTCGTGCACCGCCGTGCGCAGGCGCGCGGTCAGCGCGCTGCCCGGGTTGCGCCGGTCCTCGCTTTCCGGCAGGGCCAGCCCGAAGGCCAGCGGCAGGTCGAGAAAGCGGTCGGCGGTGGCCGCGAGCCGTTCGTACATCCGGCGGCCGGCAAGCTCGTCGCGCGCGAAGGCGGCGATGCGAAGGTTGGACCCGTGACCTGCTCCCGCGACGGCCTTGATCCGCGAATAGGCTTCACGGATCGAGCCCGGATCGTCGTGCACGGCTAGCACCAGGTCGCCATTCGCTTCCATCAACTCGGCTGCAAGCTCCAGCGACTGCGTATTGATTAGAAGCCAATCGGGGGGTTCGGCAAGCGCCAGAAAGCCGCCGAAAAGATCGGCTATTTGCGCCTGCCCGGCCGCGACATGGGCCAGGAACACATCGGCGCCGTCGCGCATCGACAGCAGGGCCAGGCGCTCGCTCGCGCGCACCACGGCCTCGGCGAATTCCAGCTCGCCCGACAGCAGGTCGGCGAGGTCGCCGCGCTGGCGGCGCTGGAAGCGCGTGAACATGTCGGGCGCCGCATGGTCGAGCACGAGCACGTCGCCCTCGTCTGCAAGCGTTTGCGCGATCCAGCCCGCGAGCCGGCCGGAGCCGACCACGGGCAGCACGCGCATCGTGCGGTGCGCCGGCTCGAACAGCTGGCGCAGGCCTGCGGCCTGATCGAAGCCACTCATCGCGTCACGCATGGGCGGGACCGGCCGGGCCGGCGAGCATGTCGGGGCCGCGATCGACATAGGTCATGCCGACCTCGTCGTCGTTGACCCGAAAGGGGCGCGCTGGCGCGTGCGCCAGCGCCCTCATGACGAGCGAGCCGGCCGAGGCCGGCGTGATGTCTTCCGGCACGCGCTGGCCGGTGGTCTCGTAGTACAGCGGCAGGCGGTGGCGGATCAGCACGTCGAGCGCCTGGCCGAGGCGCACGGCCTCGTCGGTCTTGGTGAGCACCGCGCCGGCGAAGTCGGCCACGGTCTTGCCGTTGGCCGCCGTGGCGCCGGCCACGCGGTAATGCGCGACCACGTCCTCGAGCGTCTCGGCATGGGCGGCGGCGTTGAGCACCAGCAGGCGCTTGATGGCGCCGGCGCCCACGGCGCTGAGCAGCTCGGCCACGCGCTCGTCGCGCTGGCCAAGGCCGAGGGTGTCGATGAGCACGAGCTTCTTGCCGGTGAGGCCGCGCAGCACGCCGAGCAGGCTCTCGCGGTCCTGCGCCGTGTGCACCGTGACGCCGAGGATCTTGCCGTAGATGCGCAGCTGGTCCTGGGCGCCGATCCGGTAGCTGTCGATCGTCACCAGGCCGACGGCGTCGCGGCCGTACTTGGCGGCGCAGCGCGCGGCGAGCTTGGCGACGGTGGTGGTCTTGCCCACGCCGGTGGGGCCGACGAGGGCGTAGATGCCGCCGCTGTCGACGAGGTCGTGGGCCATGCCCATGACGTGCAGGTTGCGCTCCAGCACGGCGCGCGCCCAGCCCCGGGCCTGTGCCTCGTCGACGAGCTGCTCGGGCAGACGCGCGGCGAGATCACGCGCGAGCAGCGGCGAGAAGCCGTCCGCCAGAAGCATCTTCTGCATCGACGCGGCCACCGGACGGCGGCGCTGGCGCTCGTTGAAGGCGATGGTGTCGAACTGCGAGGTCATCCAGCCGCGGATCGAGTCGAACTCGTTGCGCAGCTCGGCGCGCAGGTGGTTCTGGAGTTCGCGCTTGAGATCGGCGCCGAGTTCCTCGCGCAGCGAGGCGCTGAGCTTGTCGCGCAGCGCGTCGGCGAGGTCGATGGCCGAGAGGTCGGGCACGGGCAGCGCGCTGCCGGCGGGCAGGCTGAGATCGGGCGCGGCGGCCTGGAGCGCGGCGGCCGACGAGATGGGGCCGTCGGCATGCAGGTCGGGCAGGTCGTCGTAGAGCGGCTCGGGCTGGGACCGCGCGACCGGCTCGGGCGGGCGGCGCAGGAAGGCGGGCGCGAGCGGCGACGGCTGGCCGTCGCGCATCTCGCCGTGCAGCGGCCGGCGCGGCAGCGCGGGCTGGGTGACGGTGGGCGGCTCGGCATGGCGCAGCGGCACCGGCTCGGCACGCATCGGCTCACGCCGGACCGGCTCGTGCCGCATCGCGTCGTGGCGGGCGGATTCGTGGCGCGGCGGCTCGTGGTGCACGGGTTCGTGGCGTGCCGGCTCGGGCGCGCGGCGCGCGGCGGCGGCCGGCATGGCGGGCGCCGCCGGCGCGGCATGGCGCGCGGGCTGGGGCGGCATCGGCGCGTGGGCCGAGGTGTGGGTGAGGTTGCGCTGGGTCTGGCCGAGGTCGCCCCGGGTCTGGGCCAGGCCGGCCTGGGTCGCGGCGAGATTGGCGCGGGTCGCGGCGAGCGCGGGCTGGGTCGCGGTCGGGTCGGCTTCGCCGCCGGGGCGGCGCAGGTAGTCGAGAAAGGGCACGGGCGCGCCCTGCTTCGGCGCGCTGGCGCGCGGCTCGGTCTGGCGCACGCGCTCGGCGAACGGTGCGCGCGGCGCGGCACGCGGATTGCGGATGATGCTGGGCAGCGCCTCGTCCTCGTCCACCGGCACGGCCGGGCGCGGCTGTCCGCCCGCGCGCGGCGCGCTGGCCGTGGCCGGACGCTGCGGCGCTGCGGCGCGCTGCGGAGCGGCCGGCGCTGCGGCGCGCTGCGGAGCGGCCGGCGCCGCGCCACGCGCCGCGCCCTTGCCGGCGGTGAGCTGCGACAGCTCGGCCTCCGACGCGGCCACCACCTCGACGCCCGAGCCGGTGCGGCGGGTCGAGATGACGACGGCGTCATCGCCGATCTCGCGGCGCGCTTCCATCAGCGCCTCGCGGCTGGTGGCACCGAAGAATTTGCGGAGGCTCATGAGTTAGCTCCAAGGATGGCTTGCACGCGGATCGAGTGCGATTCTGGGATTTCTGCATGGGCGATCACGCGCAGGCGCGGCGCAAGGCGGCGGAACAGGCGGGCCAGCGGCTGACGGATCGCATCCGGAACCAGCAGCGTAGCGGGTTGGCCGATGGCTTCCTGCTTTTGCGTGACGTCGCTGGCATTGCGCAACAGTGCCTCGGCCAGCCCGGGTTCGAGCCCGATCGGCTCGTTGGGGCGCTGGTTGCCGAGGGCGTTGGCGAGCACGCGTTCGAGTTCGGGCTCCAGCACGATCACGCCCAGCTCGCTGGCGTAGCCGTAGATCTGCTGGACGATGGCCGGCCCGAGCGCGACGCGCACCGAGGCGACGAGTTCGGACGGGTCTTGCGTGCGGGCGCCGGCGTCGGCCAGGGTTTCCAGGATGGTGCGCAGGTCGCGGATGTGCACGCCCTCCAGCAGCAGCCCCTGCAGCACCTTGTGGAGGATGGCGAGCGGGACGATCTTGGGCACCGTGTCCTCCACCAGCTTGCCCACGGTCTTGCCGATGTGGTCGAGCAGCTGCTGCACCTCGCCGCGGCCGAGCAGCTGGGCGGCGTGCATCTGGAGCACATGGTTGAGGTGGGTGGCGGCCACGGTCGAGGCATCCACCACGGTATAGCCCGACACCTGGGCCGCGTGCTTGTGCGAGTTGTCGATCCACACCGCCGGCAGGCCGAAGGCCGGGTCGGTCGTCATCGTGCCGGGCAGGCGGGCGGTCACGCCGCCCGGGTCGATGGCGAGGAACATGCCGCTCACCGTCTCGCCCTCGGCCACGGTCGCGCCCTTGAGCGTGATGCGGTACTGGTTGGGCTTGAGGTCGAGGTTGTCGCGGATGTGCACGGGCGGCGGCAGGAAGCCGATTTCCTGCGCGAACTTCTTGCGGATGCCCTTGATGCGCTTGAGCAGGTCGCCGTCCTGGCTCGCGTCCACCAGCGGGATCAGGCGGTAGCCGACTTCGAGGCCGAGCATGTCCACCGGCTCCAGGTCATCCCAGCTCGCCTCGCTGCCGGGCTGCACCTCGGGCACGGGCAGCTCCTCGGGCGCGGCGGCCGCCGTCTTCTGCTGCTTGTCGAGCCACCAGGCGAAGTAGCCGGCACCGGCCGCCATCAGCAGGAAGGGGATGTGCGGCATGTTGGGAATGAGGCCCAGCAGCGCCATGATCGCGGCGGTGATCGCCAGCACGCGCGGCATGTTGAACAGCTGCTGGATCATCTGCGCGCCGACATCCTCGCCGGTGCCCACGCGCGACACGATCAGGCCGGCCGCGATCGAGATGATGAGCGACGGGATCTGCGCCACGAGGCCGTCACCGACCGCGAGCAGCACGTAGTTCTCGCCCGCCTGCCCGGCGCTCAGCCCGTGCTGGACCATGCCGATGACGAGGCCGCCGATGATGTTGATGAACAGGATCAGGATGCCGGCCATCGCGTCGCCGCGAACGAACTTCGACGCACCGTCCATCGAGCCGAAGAACTCGGCTTCCTGCGCCAGCTCGGCGCGGCGCTTGCGCGCGTCGGCCTCGCCGATGAGGCCGGCGTTCAGGTCGGCGTCGATCGCCATCTGCTTGCCGGGCATCGCGTCGAGGGCGAAGCGCGCCGACACCTCGGCGATGCGGCCCGCGCCCTTGGTCACGACCACGAAGTTGATGACCACCAGGATCACGAACACCACCAAGCCGACCGCGAAGTTGCCGCCGACGAGAAAGTGCGCGAAGGCGTCGATGACCTTGCCCGCCGCGTCGGGGCCGGTATGGCCTTCGAGCAGGATCTTGCGGGTGGACGCGACGTTGAGCGACAGCCGCAGCAGCGTGGTGATGAGCAGCACCGTCGGGAAGGCGGCGAACTCCAGCGGCTTGCGCGTGTAGGCCGACACCAGCAGCACCACGACCGACATCGCGATGTTGAAGGTGAAGAACAGGTCGAGCAGGAAGGCCGGCAGCGGCAGCACCATCATCGCCAGCACCAGCACGATGAAGATCGGCGCGGCGAGCGCCTTCACGTCGATGCCGGTGGACTTGAGACGGGCGATGAGGTTCATGGGTTGGGCGGTGAGTGCTGCCGGATGGCGCAATGCCCCGGCCTGACGAAAGCCATTCTCGAAAACCTTAGGGTTCGGCAAGCGGGGATTAGCGGCAGTAAGGCGCGCCTTATCCCCCGCCCGTCCGGAGCGGGCCCTGCCGGCCCGCGCCCTGCGCCGACGAACCGATGAACGCGACTTGCGCGGCAAACAACGGGCTGTTTTCCCGAACAGCCCCTGTCGGCCGGCGGGACACTCGCGGGCACAAGAGGGCAGTCCGCCCCTTTCCAACAACGCAGAGAACCAACGATGCTCAGCAGCTTCCTGCTCCCGGGCGAACGCGCCATGCAGCGCGTGCGCATGCCGGTCAAGTTCGCCCTCGTGTGCGCAGCCTTCCTGATCCCGCTCGGTCTGTTGTTCTGGTTCTACCTGGACCGCGCGCTGGCCGACATCAACACCACCGACCACGAAGCCGCCGGCTCCGCCTATCTCTCGGCCGCGCTGCCGGTCGTGACCGCCGTGCAGGAGCATCGCGGTCAGGCACTGCTGGGCCTGCTCGGCAAGCGCGACAACGCCAGTGCCGACGCCGCCGCGCGCACCATCGACCAGGGGCTCGCCAGCCTCGCGGCCCTGATCGAGAAGGACGGCAATGCCATGGGCGCGCGCGCGCCGCTCGACGCGCTGCGCAACAGCTGGAACGCGGCCCGTGCTGCCACGACCAACGACCCGTCCCTGATCACCGCCGCCTACGCGCCGGTGCGCACCGGCATCGGCCAGCTGCTCGACACCGTCAACGAGAAGTCGACCATCGCGCTCGACCCCGACGCCGACAGCTACTTCCTGAGCCAGTCCGTGTTCGTGCGCGGCTGGGCGGCGCTGAACGCGCTCGGCCCCCTGCGCGGCTACGCGGCCTGGACCGAGCACTCGCCCGACGATGTGACGGCACGCGCGCGCACCGCGCAGTTCGGCGCCGTGGCACGCGCCGAACTCGAAGCGCTCAAGAGCCAGTACGCCCAGTACACCGCCGCCAACCCGGCCTCGGCCGCCCGGCTCGACGCGAGCGGTCTCGACCTTGCGCTCGACTACGCCACCCGCATGATCGAGCACGCCCAGCACCCGCAGCCTGGCAACACGGTGTACGCCGATGGCAACCGCGCGATCGACGGCGTCGTCAGCTTCATCACCGGCGGCACGGCCGAGTTCGGCCGGCTCATCCAGGCGCGCCAGAACAGCAAGGTCGAAGGACTGACGGCCGTGATCCTGCTGGTGGCGGTGTCGCTGCTGGTCGCGGCCTATACGCTCACGACCTTCTACCGCTCGTCGGTGCGCGGCTTCGATGCGATCAGCACCCGCGTCGGCCGGCTCGGCGAGGGCGACCTCACCGAAACCTTCCCGGCCCGCGGCACCGACGAGATCGGCAGCACCATCGAGGCGCTGCGCGAGCGTGTGATGTCGCTGCGCCAGATCATCCACGGCGTGCGCGACGCGGCCGATTCCATCTCCACCGCGAGCGAGGAGATCGCCTCGGGCAACCAGGATCTGGCCCAGCGCGGCTCGCGTCTGGCGGCGACGGTGCAGGAGACCGCCGCCTCGATGGCGGCGCTGAACGAGACCGTCGCCCGCAGCCAGCAGAACGCCCGGCACGCCTCGGAACTCGCGGGCAGCGCCATCGGCACCGTCGAGCGCTCGGGCGCGGTGGTGGGCAAGGCGGTCGAGACGATGGGCCGGATCACCGGCTCGTCGAAGAAGATCGGCGAGATCATCCAGGTCATCGACGGCATCGCCTTCCAGACCAACATCCTCGCGCTCAATGCCGCGGTCGAGGCCGCGCGCGCGGGCGAGCAGGGTCGGGGCTTCGCGGTCGTGGCCAGCGAGGTGCGCAGCCTGGCCCAGCGCTGCGCCACCGCCGCGCGCGAGATCAGCGCGCTCATCGCCGAGTCGATCGACACCATCGAGACAGGCGCGCGCTACGTGAACGAAACCGGCCGCACGATGAACGACGTGACCAGCGCGGTGCGCAGCGTGGCGACGCTCATCGGCGAGATCGAGCAGGTGACCGAGGGCCAGGTGTGCGAGATCCGCCAGATGGCGGACGCGATGCAGGCGATCGACCAGAGCACCCAGCAGGACGCGGCCCTGGTCGAGCAGACCGCCGCCGCCGCCAGTTCGCTCAAGGACCGCGCGTCCGAGTTGGCGGACTCGGTGCGGGCCTTCCGCGTCGCGCCCTGACGGGCGGCGCGGGCACCGACCGGCGGCGCTGCCGTCGGGCCACCGGCGGTGCCGGCAGCCGGGCGCGCGGGCCCGGGCGCGGCGGCAAACCGGCCGCATCAATCGGGCAACACGCGCCGGGCACATAGCGGGCTGACGAATCCCGAGGCCCGCCAAGATGCCCAGCCCATCCTCCCCACGCCCGCGCGACACCCGCGCGACCGCCCTCGCCTTTCCGCCATCGGCCGCGCCCGCCCCGGCCGCAACGGCCCGGCCACGCCGGCGTCGCCTGCCGGTGCAGCTCGCGCTGGCGAGCGCGATCACCGCGCTCGCCAGCCTGCTCGGCGGCTGCCTTGAAGTGAGCGAAGGCAGCTACACCGTCGGCGGCACGATCACCGGCCTGAGCAGCGCCGGCCTGGTCATCGCCAACGGCAGCGACACGCTGTCGCTGTCGGCCGGCGCCACCAGCTTCACCTTCTCGGAAGAGGTGGACGTGGGCGACACCTGGGCCGTGAGCATCAGCACCCAGCCCGACGGCCAGACCTGCTCGGTCGGCAACGGCAGCGGCACCATGGGCACGGCCAAGGTGAGCGACGTGGTCATCACCTGCCGCGCCTACGTGGCGCTGGTGGTCAACTCGGGCGACGCGACCGTGAGCGGCGCGAGCGTCAACGACGACGGCACGCTCGCCACGCCGGTCGGCAACAGCGCGGGCAGCAAGCCGGGCGGCATCGCCTTCTCGCCCGACGGCCAGTACGCCTGGGTGACGAACACCGGCTCGGGCTCGGTGTGGAGCTATTCGGTCGCCGCCGACGGCACGCTCACCAAGCTCGGCAGCGTCACCACCGGCAGCGCGCCGGCGGGCGTGGCCGTCGCGCCCTCGGGCGATTACGTTTACGTCGCCAACGGTGGCGGCACGACGATCTCGCAGTACGTGGTGGGCGACAGCGGCGCGCTCACCGCGCTCAGCACCGCGACCGTCAACTCGGGCAGCCAGCCGACCGCGATCGCGGTCACGCCCAACGGCGGCCATGCCTATTCGGTCAACTCGGGCGCCAACACGATCACGCAGTACTCGGTCGGCTCGTCCGGCTCGCTCTCGACGCTGGGCACGGCCACGATCGCCACCGGCTCGACGCCGGTAGCGGTGGCGGTGCATCCCTCGGGCATCGCGGTGTACGCCGTCAACTATGCGAGCCACAGCGTGTCGCAGTACACGCTCGGCAGCACCGGCGCACTCACGGCCATGAGCAGCGCGACGGTGTCGGCGGGCACCAATCCGGTGGCGATCGCCGTCAAGCCCGACGGCAAGTACGCCTGGGTCGCCAACAGCGGCAACGGCAGCATCACGGCCTACAGCGTGTCGAGCGCCGGCGTGCTGACGGTGGCGGGCACGTATTCGGCCGGCTCGTCGCCGACCGGCATCGCGGTGAGCCCGGACGGGCAATGGCTGTACGTGAGCAACGGCGGCGACGCGACGGTGTCGCAGTACGCGATCGGCAGTGGCGGAAAGCTCACGGCGCTCGACACGGCGACGGTGACGGTGGGAGCGACGCCGGCGGCGGTGGCGGTGCGCTGAGGCGACGTGACGGGATCGACCGCGTGCGGCGATGAAGGCGCGTGCCGGGGCGGGCTCGGCTAACCTGCGCGGCCCGCCCTCGACCGTTCGCCGCCGATGATCGCCCTGCTCCGCTCCGCCGCCTTCGCCGACCCTCCGCCCACCGCGCCCGTGCCGTCCCGCGCCCCCGCGCCATGCCGCGCGGCCGGCGCCGTAACCCGCGCGCTGACAGCGCTTGCAGGCGCCGCGCTGCTCGTGCTGGCCGCGCCAGCCGCGGCGCGCGACGCGGGCGCCGCAACCGGCCCGCGCGCCGCCGCGGCGTCGCGCGACGAGGCGGCGACGGCGCGCTACTACGCCGCGCTCGTCAACGCCAGCCCGCAGCGGCTCGCCGAACTCACCGCCTTCACCACCCAGCTGCCCAAGGGCGGCGACCTGCACCATCACTACTCGGGCGCGCTCTACGCCGAGACCTATCTCGACTGGGTCGGCAAGGCCGGCGCCTGCGTCTGGCGCGACGACGTGCCGGGCGTCGCGGGCGCCCAGCGCTTCCACATCGCCACCGCGCCGGCCACGCTGCCCGAGACCGCGCGCGAGCACTGCCTGAGCGCCGACAAGGTCATCGCCGACGACCGCTTCTTCCGCCAGCTGCTCATGACCTGGTCCGACAAGGACTTCGGCAACCATCCGCATGACGCGCTGCCGCCCGACGAGCAGTTCTTCGACACCTTCGGCTACTTCGGCCCGATCTCGGGCTGGTCCTACCGCGACGGCCTGGCCCAGCTGCGCCAGCGCGCGCTCGACGAGAACGTGCAGTACCTCGAAACCATGCTGCGCAGCGGCCCGAAGCTCGGCGCCGCCTCGGCCGACGGCCCGCACCAGCAGGCGCTGATCGACCGCATCAGCGCGCTCGGCCCGGCGGCCGACGAAGGCGAGCTGATCGCCGCGCTCGCCGCCCTTGCCGACGCGGTCGAGGCCGACCCGGCCAACCGCGCCACGCTCGACCACTACCTCGCCCAGCTCGCCGAGGCGCATGCCGGCCTCGACGACGAACGCTTCACGCTGCGCTTCCAGACCTATGTCACGCGCGGCAACCCGGCCGGCGACGTGTTCGCGAGCCTGCTCGGCAGCTTCCTCGCCGCCAAGGCCAGCCCGCTGGTGGTGGGCGTGAACATCGTCGGCCCCGAGAACGGCCATGTGGCGATGCGCGACTACGCGCTGCACATGCGCATGTTCCGCTTCCTCGGCCAGCGCTATCCCGGCGTGAAGCTCGCGCTGCACGCCGGCGAACTGGTGCTCGGCATGGTGCCGCCCGAGGGCCTGCAGGACCACATCCGGCAGGCGGTGGAAGTGGCCGGCGCGCGCCGCATCGGCCACGGCATCGACCTCGCGCACGAGCGCCGCCCCTGGGAACTGCTGGACGAACTGCGCGCGCGCCAGGTCGCCATCGAGATCAACCTCAGCAGCAACGACTTCATCCTCGGGGTGAAGGGCGAGGCCCATCCGCTCGTGCTCTACCGCCGCGCCGGCGTGCCCTATGTCATCAGCACCGACGACGCCGGCGTGTCGCGCAACAACCTGAGCGGCGAGTACGCACTGTTCGCGAGCCGCTACCGGCCCGGCTATGCCCAACTCAAGCAGGCCGCGTATTCGAGCCTCCGCCATTCGTTCATGAGCGAGGCCGACAAGGCCGAGCAGCTGCGCCGGCTCGACGCGCGCTATGCCGCCTTCGAGGCGAGCGTCGCGCGGGCGGCGCGCCGGCTCGATGCCGGCGGCGCGAAGGCGCGCTGAAGCCGCGCGCGATCTGCAAAGGCTTGCAGCCGGCTCAGGCAGCCGCGGCCTTCGCCATTTCCTTCTCCAGCGGATCCATGCCCGGCGGCACCGGCACCTCGCCCAGCTCGCCGGCCGCGATGCCGTGCCGCAGGCGGTAGACGTAGGCCAGCACCTGGGCCACGGCCGAGAACAGCGCGCCCGGAATCTCCTGCTCCAGCTCGGTGTTGGCATAGAGCGCGCGCGCCAGCGGCGGCGCCTCGACGATGAGCACGCCAGCCTCGTCGGCGATCTCGCGGATGCGCGCGGCCGTGATGTCCACGCCCTTCGCCACCACGGTCGGCGCGCCGGTCTGACCTTCCTTGTACGACAGCGCGACCGCGTAATGCGTCGGGTTCGTCACCACCACGTCGGCGTTCGGGACCGCGGCCATCATGCGGCGGCGCGCCATCGCGCGCTGCTGGGCGCGGATCTTTCCCTTCACCTCCTGGTTGCCCTCGGACTCCTTCATTTCGTCCTTGATGTCCTGGGCCGTCATGCGCAGGTCGCTCGCATGCTTCCACCACGCGAGCGCGCCATCGGCCGCGCCGATGCCGATGAGCGGAAAGATCAGCAGCAGCAGCGCGCCGCCGAGCCGATCGGCGCCCGCGCCGATCGCCGCATGCACCTCGCTCGCGGCGAGCGCGGGCAGCTCGCTGAAGCTGCCGCTCGAATAGCTGAGCGCGACCGCGCCGACGAGCACCACGGCGAGCAGACCCTTGCCGACCTGTGCAAACGTATGCATCGAGAACATGCGGCCGATGCCGTTGACCGGATTCATGCGGTCGAACTTGACCCCGAGCGGCTTGGTCGTGAAGTTCCAGCCGCCAAGCGCAAGCGTGCCGATCAGCGCGCCGACGAAGGCAACGGTCATGAGCGGCGCGAACACGCCGAACCCTTCCAGCGCGACGTTGGCGAAATGCCGGGCCATGGCCGACGGATCGCCGATCGCGCGCCGCTCGATGGTGAGGCCGTGACGCAGCACCTGCTGGGCGCCGCGCGCCAGCTCGTCGGCGGTGAACAGCAGCGTGGCGATGCTGCCGCCGAGCATGCCGAGCGTGGTGAGTTCGCGGGCGCGCGGGAGGTTGCCTTCCTCCCGGGCGTCGGCAAGACGTTTCTGTGATGCCGGTAGTGTCCGGTCTTCCTTGTCGCTTTCGGCCATGGCGGCTCGCTTCGCTGATGTGTGCGGGCGAGTGTGGCGGCGGCGGGGGCACTGGCATCAGCGGATGAACGGCCGGCAGGCAGGGGTGCTTCGGCATTCTGGCGCCGGCGGGCTTGCACGGGCCGGGGCCGGACGCGGGAAACTGGCGCGGTCGGCTGCGCCGACTGCCCTCGCGCGGCACGGCGCCGCCGGCCCGGTCCGCCAACTCGCCTTGCGCCCCAGGCGCAAGGCTCAGACATGCGGTGCCACGCCGTTCCCGCCTCCAAAAGCAGAACGCCGGCATTGCAATCGCTTGCAACGCCGGCGCCCTGGTTCCGCCATGACCATCCCGCGCCGGATCGGACCCGTGCTAGAACCCGAGCGAGTCGAGCAGCGAGTCCACATCCTCCTGCCCATGCGCGACATCGGTGCGGCTCTTGTCCACCACCGGCCCTTCGAGGAACTCGGTCTTCGCCTTCGCGCGCTGGTCGGGCGGCGTCGTGTCGAGCAGCAGCTGCACGAGCTGCGACTCGATGCTGTGCGCCAGATCGGCGATCTTCTTGATCATCTGGCCCGTGAGGTCGTGGAAGTCCTGGGCCATCATGATCTCGGTCAGCCGCTGCCGCGACACCTCGCTGTGCGCCTGCACCGCGAGCGCGAACTCGTGGGCCTCGGCACGCAGGCTCGGCACCTGCATCGAGCCGAGCTTGTTCGCGATGTCGTTCGCGCGCTCGCCGATCTGCTCTTCCGCCGCCATGCCCTCGTCCACCGCGCTCAGTACCCTGTCGGCAGCCTTGCCCGTGAGGTCGGCGATGTACGACAGCCGGGCACGCGCGTCGGGCAGCGCGCCCACGGCGGTCTCGATGTTCTGATCGTAGCCCAGTTCGCGCAGCGCGTCGTGCAGCTTGCGCGTGAGCTGGCCCACGCGCACGAACACGTCGTAGTTGCCCGGATCGTCGGACGCGCCGCCGCCATCGCTGGCCGGCACGGACTCCGCAGCAGCGGCTGCCGGCACTTCGGCCGTGCCCGGCTCGACAGTGATCTCGCCGCTCGCAACCGCGTCGAACAGGGAGTCGATATCCACATCATTCGGTGACATGCGCTCCTCCCGGTGATCAGGCCGCGGCCTGCATTTTCTGGATGATCTTGGCAATCTTCTCTTCGAGAGTCGCCTTCGTGAACGGCTTCACCACGTAGCCGCTGGCACCGCGCTGGGCCGCGAGGACGATGTCCTCCTTCTTGGCCTCGGCCGTCACCATGAGCACCGGAATGTGCTTGAGCGACGCGTCTTCCCGAATGTTCTGCAGCAGGTCGAAGCCGTTCATGTTCGGCATGTTGATGTCGGACACGACGAAGTCGAAGCCGCCGCCGCGCAGCTTGTTCAGCGCGATCGCGCCGTCCTCGGCCTCGTCCACGTTGTTGTAGCCCAGCTCCTTCAGCAGGCCGCGGACGATCCGCCGCATCGTCGAGAAATCATCGACGACGAGGAACCGCAGATTTGTATCGCTCATGCTCACTCCCTTGATAGGCGCTAAGTCGGTTTCGGCACGGCGGGCGAGAGCTTGACGGTCCCGCCGCGCGGAGAAGGGGCGCCTTCGCCCCGCTGTTCGGGCGACGGTCTCAGCGCCGTTCGCTCCGTGCCGCGCCACGCGCGGCCTGATCGTTCAGGCGTTCGAGCGGCGACATCTGCCGCCCGGCGCCTCCCTGGTGCTCGATCGCGTTCTCGGCCGCGTCGGCGTCCGGTACCGCGGTGGACTGCTTCTCGCGGTTGTACATGCGGTCCACCGCCACCTGGTTCATCACGATGATCGAGATGCGCCGGTTCATCGGGTCGAGCGGATCGTCGGGGTTGTAGGGCACCGACGAAGCCAGCCCGGCCACGCGCACGATGCGATCGGGCTCGATGCCGCCCACCATCAGCTCGCGCCGCGACGCGTTGGCGCGGTCGGCCGACAGTTCCCAGTTGCTGTAGCCACCGAGGCCGCCCGCGTAGGGCGAGGCGTCGGTGTGGCCGAGCAGCGTGATCTTCTTGTCGACGTCGTTCACCACCGGGCCGATCTCGCGCAGGATCTCGCCCATGTAGGGCTTCATCACCGCCTTGCCCACGTCGAACATCGGCCGGTTCTGGCTGTCCACGATCTGGATGCGCAGTCCCTCGGGCGTGATGTCGATCTTCACCTGGTTCTTGAATTCGGCCAGGCGCGGGTTCTCGGCGATCTTCGCCTCGATGTCGGCGCGCAGCTTCTCGAGCTTGGCCTGCTCCATGCGCTCGCGCTCCTGCATCTCCTTTTCCATCTCGCGCTTCTTCTCGGCGTTCGACATGCCCTTCTTGACCTGGCCGGTCGAGCGCTGGAGATCGGTGCCGCCGCCGGGGATGATCGCGGTCGCGTCGCCCGCGCCCGAGCCGCCCGCGCTCGCCACCTTGAGCGGGTTGGCGAAGAAGTCGGAGATGCCCTGCAGCTCCGCCTGGGTGGTCGAGCCGAGCAGCCACATCAGCAGGAAGAAAGCCATCATCGCGGTCACGAAGTCCGCATAGGCGATCTTCCAGGCGCCGCCGTGGTGGCCGTGCCCGCCCTTCTTGATCCGCTTGATGACGATGGTGGGCTTGGCCTTGTTGCCGCCCGCGCCCCCGCCGCCGCCGCCGCTGCTCATGGCGCGCTCCTCACTTCTTCTTCACGTGGCCTTCCAGCTCGCTGAAGGTCGGACGCTCGGCCGCGAACAGCACCTTGCGGCCGAACTCCACCGCGATCTGCGGCGCATAGCCGTTGAGGCTCGCGAGCAGCGTCACTTTCACGCACTGGTACTGCTTCGATTCCTCGTCCACGTAGGTCGCCATCAGCGTGCCGATCGGGCCGACGAAGCCGTAGGACATCAGAATCCCCATGAACGTCCCGACCAGCGCCGCGCCGATCGCGTGACCCAGCACCGCCGGCGGCTGGCCGACCAGGCCCATGGTGTGCACCACGCCCAGCACCGCCGCCACGATGCCCATCGCGGGCAGGCCATCGGACACGCGCGTGATCGCATGCGAGGGCGCGAGCGCCTCGTGGTGATGCGTCTCCAGCTCGTTGTCCATCAGGTTCTCGATCTCCATCGGATTCAGGTTTCCCGACACCATGAGACGCAGGTAGTCGCAGATGAACTCGATGAGATGGTGGTCCTTGAGGATGTCGGGGAATTTCTGGAAAAGCGGCGAAGCATCGGGGTTCTCCACATCGCCTTCCACCGACATGAGGCCTTCCTTGCGCACCTTGCCGAGGATGTCGTAGAGCAGCGCGAGCAGGTTCATGTAGTGCTCCTTCGACAGCGACACGCCCTTGAACACGGCAGGGATCGCCTTGAAGGTTGCTCCGAGATGCTTCTTTGGCGTGCCGACCACGAAGGCCCCCGCCGACGCGCCGCCGATGACCAGCAGCTCGATCGGCTGGAACAGCACCGCGAGGTGGCCGCCCGACAGCGCGAAGCCGCCCACCACGCAACCGATGATGATCACGTATCCGATGATGATGAACATGGTCTGACCCGTGTTTCCTGGTTTGATCGATGCCGGTGCCCCAAAAGCGAACGGCGCCGGCTTGACTCAAGCAACGGCGCCGTTCGGCGGAATGAAAGGCTGGGGTAACGGCGAGTCTGGCCGGTTGCGGCCCGGGTGTTCGCCGTTTCGGTCAGGCTTCGATCTCGTCGTCGTGCAGGGGCAGGACGAGGCCCTCGCCACGCGCCTGCTGCTCGCGCTGACGCGCGGTGCGCGCGGCGACGGTCTTGCCGGCGCGGGCCGGCGGATTGCACAGGCCGCACACATAGCCTTCGGTCAGGTCGTAGGCATGCACGACGAAATGGCCGGCGCACTTGGTGCAACCCGTGAGCCGCAGCATGCCGGCGTCGACAAACTTCGTCAGGCGCCAGGCACGGGTGATGGAGAGCACGCGTTCAAGGTTCTTGGCCTCGATCTGTTCGAGGTACAGACGGTAGGCCTTGATGACCGCGTCGATGGGCTCGATGTCGGTCGCCTTGTTGAGGTACTCGTACAGGTTCAGGAACAGCGAGCTGTGGATGTTCGGCTGCCAGGTCATGAACCAGTCGGTGCTGAAGGGCAGCATGCCCTTCGGCGGCGACTTGCCTTCCACTTCCTTGTACAGCTTCAGCAGTCGTTCATACGACAGCTTGGTTTCCGACTCCAGCACTTGCAGCCGGGCACCGAGCTTGATGAGTTCCACCGCGCGTTGAACGTCGCGCGAGTCGCCGATGATGCTCTTCCTGGTCATGTTCTTTCCCTCCTGATCGGGCTCTTCGTATGGCGCGATACCGGACGGTCTCGCGTTGCTGCGGCCTTGGGAAATTACTGGCGCGAAGTGGCTTCGGCGAAGTTCGACGCCATCACGATGCTGGCGTGCAGCGCGTGGGCGCTGTCTTCGGTAGCGGCAGGCTTGTTGTGGCTGGTGAGGAGGTTCCACACCATCTCGTCGTCGAAGCGGAAGCGCGACATCAGCGTGGCGCCGCTGGCGACCTTGAGCATCTGGGCCGGGGTGAGCGAGTCGATGACGCCGGCAACTTCTTCCGAGATGCCGAGGCGGTAGAGCGCCTGGGCCTTGTCGGCACGGATCAGATGCTGGGCCAGCATCATGTACGAGAGGTTCACTTCGCGAATCTCTTGCATCAGTTGTTCGGTGTTCATGCTTCTCTCCTCGACTTGGAACCAGACACACGGTTGAGCGGCTTTCGCCGCATCGGCGCTTGCTGTGTGAAGCGCCTTTCAATGGGACCCATTGTCGGCAGGGCAACGGGAGACATGAATCCGAAACTCGCTGTATCGCGTGTACGAAGCGTCTGGCGCCGGCTTGTAGGAAGTTGCCTTACAAGCGGCGGCGTCCCGCGGCGCTGCCTTGATTGCAGCTAACGGCGGGAGGCATGGCGACTTGAGAGTCGATCGGAAGAAAAGCTGTGCGGAAGTTGGCAATTCCGCCGGCAGACGCGGTCGAGTCGGTCTGCGGAGCGCATTGAAGCGCCGAATATGTGATTTAAGTCACACATTCAGCGCTCAAGTTCTGGCGCTTTTGCCGCATTCAGCTGCGGCCTGTGCCGCCGGCTGTCGCTGGCTCTCAAGTTTTTTGGCGGGGCCACGTTAACTGGCTCATCGGCACACACAACACAACGTGCCCAAACGAATGCACCCCCAGGGGAGTCAGCCATGCCCGCCATCATCAATACCAACACCGCGTCCCTCAGCGCCCAGCGTTATCTGAACAACTCGCAGGGCGCCCTCTCGACCGCGATGCAACGCCTGTCGTCCGGCCTGCGCATCAACAGCTCGAAGGACGATGCCGCCGGCCTCGCCATCGCCGACCGCATGGACTCGCAGGTGCGCGGCCTGACCGTCGCCACCCGCAACGCCAACGACGCGATCTCGCTGTCGCAGACGGCGGAAGGCGCGCTCGGCCAGATCGGTGATTCGCTCCAGCGCATGCGTGAACTGGCGGTGCAGTCGGCCAACACGACCAACTCGTCGAGCGACCGCGACAGCCTGCAGCAGGAATTCACGCAGCTGTCGAACGAAATCGACCGCGTGATCAAGAACACCAACTTCAACGGCACGTCGATCCTCCAGATCTCGGGCGACCTGACCTTCCAGGTCGGCGCCTCGACCGCGTCGGACAACCAGGTCAGCATCAGCTTCGCCAGCGCCTTCTCGGCCTACGGCGAAATCTCGGGCATCGCCACCAGCTCGACCGCCGGCCCGACGGGTGCCGCGATCTCCGGCAGCGACGGCCTGGCCGCGCTGAGCGCGATCTCGGCGATCGACGCGGCGCTGTCGCAGGTCAGCTCGCAGCGCGCCACCTTCGGTGCCGCGCAGAACCGCTTCCAGGCCGTCATCAACACGCTGTCGGTCTCGAAGGAAAACCTGGCCGCCTCGCGCAGCCGGATCATGGATGCGGACTACGCGTCGGAAACGGCCAACCTGACCCGCGCCCAGATCCTTCAGCAGGCCGGTACCGCGATGCTGTCGCAAGCGAACTCGGCGCCGAACTCGGTCCTGAGCCTGCTGCGCTGATGATCGCGCGACGACCCGGCGGTGATCGCCGCCGGGCTCACTTCCCTCGCGCAGGTGGGCGTGACGGGATGGTCCGCAAGGGCCATCCCTGTTCGACCATGCAGCGTCACTCTCTCAAGACAAGGTGAACGCCATGATTCGCGTCGCCAACGACAGCAGCAGTACCGCCACCCTCGAACTCGCAACCACGGGTCAGAAGACGGCGGCCACGGCACGCGCCCAGCGCGGCGAGGACGCATCGTCCACCGCCGCGAGCGCGAAGGCCGAAGCCACCGAGAAGGCCAAGGCCGCGAAGGAGGCCAAACCCGAGGACGTGAAGGACGCGGTCAAGAAGCTCAACCAGTCCCTGGAGGATGACAACCGCCAGGTCCGGTTCGAGATCGATCCGTCGAGTTCCCGGGTGATCACCAAGATCGTCGACACTTCGACCAAGGAAGTGCTGCGGCAAATTCCATCCGAGGAAGTGCTGCGGATGGCCGAGGCGCTCAAGGGCAAGGACACCTCGTCCTCGTCGAGCAGCAGCGACATCCCCCTGGTACGCACACGCGCCTGACGGCGCCAACGCAACGCTTAAGGAAGGGTGGGACGCATGGCAACCGGAACCATTTCGAGTGCCGGCATCGGCTCGGGGCTGGACGTCGCAAGCCTTGTCTCGGGCCTCATGCAGGTCGAGCAGGGCACGCTCACGAACCTCAAGAGCCAGGCCTCGTCCTACCAGTCCAAGCTTTCCGCCTACGGGCAGATTTCCTCCAAGCTCTCGGCGCTGCAGACCGCCGCGCGCGCCCTCAAGCGCCCGGCCGACCTGGTGTCGCTGAGCGGCACCGTGGTCGACACCAAGGTGGCCGCGGTGTCGGTCGGCAGCGGCGCGGTCGCGGGCGACTACAGCCTCGAAGTCTCGCAGCTGGCCCGTGCCCAGCGCACCGCCAGCGCGCCCTTCTCGAGCACGACGGCCAGCGTCGCCACCGGCGCGGGCAGCCTGCACATCGCCTTCGGCACCTACAACTCGACCGGCAACAGCTTCACCGCCAATGCCGACCGCGCCGCGATCGACATCGCCATCCCGGCCGACCAGATGACGCCGATCGGCATCCGCAACGCGATCAACGCCGGCAAGCAGGGCGTGACCGCGAGCCTGATCAACGACGCCTCGGGCACCCGGCTCGTCATCACCAACGACAAGACCGGCGAGAACCAGGCGATGAAGATCACCGCCACCGATCCCGACGGCAACGACACCGACAACGCGGGCCTCTCCTCCCTCGCCTACGACCCGACCGCGACGGCCGGCAGCGGCAAGAACGCCACGCTCATGGCGGCCGCGCAAAACGCCAAGTTCACGCTCGACGGCATGTCGATGAGCTCGACCACCAACTCGGTGGCCGACGTGATCGACGGCGTGACGCTCACGCTGTCGGGCACCAACGTGGGCGAGCCCACCACGCTGTCCGTCACTCAGGATTCGGGCACCGCGCTCAAGTCGATCAACGCCCTCATCGACGCCTACAACGCGGCCAACTCGACGATGCGCAGCCTCACGGCCTACAACGCCTCGACCAAGACGGCCGGCGCGCTCAACGGCGACGCGGCGGTGCGCGGCATCCAGCAGCAGCTGCGCAGCACGCTCACGAGCGCCTTCGGCAGCGGCTCGATGCAAAGGCTTGCAGATGCCGGCATCACGATCCAGACCGACGGCAGCCTCAAGCTCGACTCGACCAAGTTCAACGCCGCCTTCAAGGCCGACAACGACGCGGTCACGGGCCTGTTCACGCAGGACGCGAGCGGCACGGCCGGCAAGGGCCTGGGCGGCGCGCTCGACACGCTGATCACCTCGATCACGGGCAGCACTGGCGTGCTCGCGGCGCGCACCGACGGCCTCAACGCGAGCATCAAGCGCAACAGCGCGCGCCAGGACGCCGAGAACACCCGGCTCGCGACCGTGCAGGCCAGCTACCAGAGCCAGTTCACCAAGCTCGACACCATCGTCTCGCAGAACAACGCGACGATGTCCTATCTCACCACGCAGCTCGCGAAGCTGTGAGCAACGGCGCGGGCATGGGCCTGTTCACGCTCACGCCCGACCGTCGCGCCTCTCAGGTTCGAGCCGTGACGGCCGTGATTAACGATAGTCAGAACGGGGGACTCCCTCATGTTTTCCAGCGCCAAACGCAGCAGCAGCTACGCCACCGTCGGCCTTGAGAGCCGCGTGCTCGGCGCCAGCCCGGTCGGTCTCGTCGTGATGCTCTACGACGGCGCGATCGAGGCCATCGACCGCGCCGTCGCGCTCGACGAAGCCGGCGACCAGGTGCAGCGCGGCCGGCTCGTGGGCCGGGCCTGCGCCATCATCACCGAGGGTCTGCGCGTAAGCCTGAACAAGCAGGCGGGCGGCGCCATCGCCGAGAACCTCGACCAGCTCTACGACTACATGACACGCACCCTGCTCACCGCCAGCTCGCGCCGCGACATGGACGCGATCCGCTCGGTGCGCGCGCTGCTGCAGGAGCTGCGCGACACCTGGAACTCGATCGAGGCGCCGACTGCCGGCGCGCGACCGGGAGCCACGACGGGTCGCCCGGGCGGCGCGCATGCCGCCGGCGCCTTCGCAGCAGCCCAGCCCACGGCACCTCGCCGGGTGCTGACCGCCTGACCTCCAGGCACGCCCACGACCACCAGGCCTCATGAGTCGCTCCGAACGCATCATCGACTGCTACACCCGGCTCGGCAGCGCGAGCGCCGAGATGCTGTCCGCCGCCCGGGTCGGCGACTGGCAGCGCGTCGAAGCGATAGAACTGCGATGCATCGAGCTGATCCGCGAACTGCGCGACGTGACCGCGGAACCGGCGCTCGATCAGGACATCGCCCAGACGCGCATGAACACCCTGCGCCAGATCCTGGCCGACGATGCCGAGATCCGCAGTCTCTGCGAGGACGGTCTCGCCAGCGTGCACGCGCTGATCGGCCTCGCCCGCAACGCCGACCGGCGCTGAACGGCATGATGCGGCGATGGACCCGAGCATCACGCCGCCCGCCGGGCCGGCCGCGCCCGTAGCGCCGGTCAGTCCCGACACCGCCGCCCAGCGCGCGCTCGCGCGCCATGAGCACCGCCTGCCCGCGCCGCTGTTCAACGCGACGCGCGAGGCCGGCCAGGCCGCCGTGGTCGAGGGCGGCATCGCCCGTCTGGCCCAGCTCCAGCGCGCCCTGCCACCGCCCGATCTGCCGGGCAGCCAGCCGGTGGCGCACGCCGTCTTTCCGTGGACCGCGAGCGCCGAGGCCGTGCCGCTCGCCACCACCCAGAGCGCGCTGCTCATCAAGCGCGCCACCGAACCCGCCGCCGCCCTTGCCGACCTGCACACGACACCCGCGCCGGGCACGCCGGCGGTGGCCGTCGATGCCGGCCTGCTCACCAACTGGACCAGCGCCGTCAACGCCGGCTCGCCCGGCGACGGCGCCGGCTCGCGGGATGCGGACGGCCAGGACCGGCAGCCTCCCGGCCAGCGCGGCACCGACACCGCGACACCCGCGCGTTCGGCCTCGGGCGACGCGGCCCCCGGCGCCGACCATGGCATGCCGACCGCCGGCGGCGCCTCCGCCAGCCCGGCCACCCCTGCGACCACCACCCCTGCGACCACCACGCCTGCGGCCGCGCCTGGCCACGCCACGCCGGCCGACGACGGCGGCCCCCCCGGCAGCGCCACGCTCGCGCCCGACACCCGCGCGTCCGCCGCGCAACCGCGGCCGACGCCGGAGTCGCAGCCGGCGCCGCAACCTCAGCTCATCGCCGCCCTGCCCCAGCCCGACCCGCGCTGGCTCGCGCCCGAGCCGCGCCCGACGGGCCTCGCCCTGCTCGACATCGCCGAGGACGGCCGCCACGGCGCACAGCAAGAAGGCGCCGCGCCGCTCATCGCGACGCTGCGCCTTCAGCTGCCCAATCTCGGGCCGGTCGAGCTGCGCCTCGCGCTCAGCGGGACGCAGGCCGATCTGTCGATCTACGCCGGGAAGGAGGCGTTGGCCACGCTCGCGGCCGGTGCCTCGTCGCTGGCCGGCTCGCTGTCGGCCTGGGGCATCTCGTCGTCAACGCCCTCGTATTCGCCGATCCGCAAGTCCTGAACACCGCGCGGCGAGAACGCCGAGGCCCAGTCGTCGAGGTGATGGTCGAGCCAGAAACCGTTGCGCACCCAGTCGCGCAGGCCGTCGCCGAGCTTCGCGCGCACGTCGGGCGAATGCGCGAGTTCGCGCAGCGTCGAGATCCACTTGGCCGGCTCGTTGGGCAGGCGCACCACCGGCGCGTTGGCCTCGCGGTAGGGATGGATGTCGGTGCACACGACCGGCCAGCCGCAGGCGCCGTACTCCAGCAGCCGCAGATTGCTCTTGCACTCGTTGAAGGCGTTCACCTCCAGCGGCGCGATCGCCAGGTCGAGGTCGAGCGCGGCCATGCGCTTGGGGTAGTCCTCGATCCTGGTCCAGCCCACGAACTCCTTGACGTAGGGCCGGATCTCGTCCGGGCACATGCCCATGAAGACCCAGTCCACCTCGCCTGCAAGCGCTTTCACGACCTCGAACACCAGTTCCAGATCGCCGCGATGCTGGGCCGCGCCGACCCAGCCGAAGCGCGGCTTCGCGCCTCGGTTGCGGCGGCTGCGCAGCCCGTCCCAGCGCGCGCGGGTCAGGCCGTTGGGCACGATGCGGATGTCGTCGATCATGCCGGCGCAGAAGTCGGCCAGCGGAGCGGTCGACACCACGAGCCGGTCCGACAGCGCGAGCGATTCGCGCAGGCGGCGGCGCATGTCGCGGTACTGGCGCTTCATGTCGTCGTGGATGCTGCTCTTCTCGGGGATGGCGGTGATGAGGTCGTCCAGCCCCTGCACGCGCAGGATGTTGGGCAGGAAGCGCTTGTAGCGCTTCCAGGCCGCGATCAGGCCGTCGCTCACCGCCGTGTGCAGCACGAACACGTCGGGCTCCAGCCGCGCCAGCTCGGGCACGCTCGGCAGACGCAGCTTGGCGCCGGCGAAGCGCACGTAGTCGGTCTGCATCAGGCCCGCCTCCGACAGCCCGCGGAAGGGGTCGATCATGCGGTAGTCGCCCGCGCCGCCGGGGGCCGGCAGACCGAACACGCGCGGCCGGTCGTGGAAGGCGCGGTCCCAGTTGATGGGCAGCGCGGTCTCGGGCAGCGCGCGCGAGTTCGAGAGCGACAGGTTGGGGTTGTAGAAGCGGTCGTTGGCGATCTGCGGCAGCCAGCGCGTCAGGAAGCGGTCGCGCTCCTGGCTGCGCGTGACCGACTTCTGCGCATCGGCCACGGCGCGCTCGGCATCGAGGCCGAACTCGGCGCGGATCGACACGCTGCCGTGATGCACCAGCGTGGCGAAGGGCGTCATCAGCACCTTGAGACCGAGGCGGCGCACGCGCAGGCAGTAGTCGACATCGTTGTAGAGCACGGCGAAGGCCTGGTCGTCCATGCCACCGAGCTGCTCCCACACCTCGCGCCGCGTCATGAGGCAGGCGCCGGTCACGGCGCTGGCCTCGTGGTCGGTGACGAGGGTGTTCATCCAGCCCGGCTGGTCGGGCGATTCGCCGATGTGCAGATGCTGGGCCGGCGAGACGATCGGGTCGCCCGCGCCGTCGCGCATGCCGAGCACGATGCCGGCGTGCTGCAGCAGCCCGCTCTCCGGAAACACCAGCCGCGCGCCCACCACGCCCACGTCGGGGCGCATCGCGTGCTGGACCATGCGTTCGAGCCATTGCGCCTGCACGATCTGGCAGTCGTTGTTGAGCAGCACGATCACGTCGCCGGTGGCGGCGCGCACGCCGAGGTTCATCTGCGCGGCGTAGTTGAACGGATGCGGATAGCCCACGACGCAGAAGCGCGAGCCCCATTCGGCGCGCATGCGGTCGTAGAACTCGAAGGTCTCGGCCTCGCTCGACTGGTTGTCGATGACCACGACCTCGAAGTCGGCGTAGTCGGTCAGCTCGAACACGCTCTGGATGCAGGGCTCGAGAAATTCGATCTTGTCGCGCGTGGGCACGAGGATGGACACGCGCGGATGCGCATGCTTCCAGGTCGTGCGCACGGTGTTCTGCATGCGCCCGGCGCCGGCCGTGGCGCAGCCGGGCGCCTGGCGGTCGAGATGGGCCTGGACGATGGCGATGAGTTCGGGGCCGTGGTCGGCCGGCGGCTCGGCCTGGAAGTGGAACAGCGGCGCGGCCACATGGCGCACGACGTATTCGCTGAAGCTGTCCACCACGCGCAGCAGCGCGCCGTACCAGGCGAGGCCGTCCACGTCCTCCAGCCCGCCGGCGTCGGCCAGGGCGCGCGCGTCGGCGGCGCAGGCGGCGCCGATGTAGTCGTGGCCGCGCAGCAGTTCGAGCGTGAAGTCGGGCTTGAAGTGCGGCCGGCGCTCGTCGCCGTCGCCGGTGGCCTGGTCGTGGTCGGCGTACACCACGCGGGCGTCGCCGCGCAGGTTGATGTGGTCGGCGATCTGCACCAGCGCCTGGGTGGCGAGCGTGCTGCCGGGCGGCAGGCAGAGCACCCAGTCGGCGCCGATCTGGCCGAGGCGGCGGTTGACCACCGCGCGCCAGCTTTCGCCGGCTTCGCGCCGGGTCCAGGCCAGGCGGCCGTCGGTGTTGAACACCTCGCCGGGCGCGCCGTCGGTGGAGACCACCTCCAGCACCCAGTTGCCGTACATCTGGTGGTAGAGGCTTTCAAGCGTGTCGCTCAGGGCCTTGAGTTCATGCGACTCGGCGGGCACGAACACCCGGAAGCGCGGCGCGTGCGACCAGGTGCTGCCGATGCGCTCGGCGAACAGCTGGCCCTCGATGCCGTGCAGCTCGTGCACCTTGGTGAAGTCGCCGTACAGCCGCACCGCGAGTTCCTGGCGCTCGTCGTCGTCGCGGGCGTTGCCGCAGGCGCGCTTGTAGCCGAAGGGGTCGAGCCGGCGCGCGAGTTCGGCCTGCCAGGCCAGCGTGGCGGCGCGCACGCCGGCATCGGGATGGGCGGCCAGCCGGCGCAGCGCCGACCAGATGTGCAGGTCGAAGATCGGCTCGGTCAGCAGGCTCTCGATACGCAGCGGCAGCAGCGCGTCGCAGGCCCAGCCCTTGCCGTCGATCTCGGTGGCGAAGGCGGCGGCATGCAGCGCGGGCGGCAGCGTGGTGGCGAGGTCGAGGCCGTCGAGGCGGCGCAGGTTCTGCTCGGTCACGTCGGCCGGGCCGCCGACAGGCACGGCGCGTTCGTCGCCCACCAGCCAGATCGCGGCCGGCAGTTCGAGCATGGCCGGGCGGCCGGCGTGCAGCGCGAGCGCGAGGCCGCAGGGCCGGGCCACGCCCACGCCGGCGGCGCGCAGCGCGGCCAGACCGGCGCGCAGCGCGGCGCTGCGCGCGACCAGGGTGCCGTCATGCGGCAACTCGTTGGCACGCACCCAGCGCGCGAGCCAGCCGGCGCTGTCGGCGCCGGGCAGGTTCACGGCCCTGGCCTTGCCGGCGATCTGGTTGGCGCGGGTTTCGAGCGGATTGCGCGAACGCGCTTCCACATGGGTCCAGACCGCCGGGCAGCCGGCGTCGGCCAGCAGTTCGAGCTGGCGCGCGAGCTTGCCCTCGACCCAGACACAATCGGCGCTGGCGATGGCGATGAAGGCGCCTTCGGCGCGGGTGATGGCGTCGGTCAGGCCGGTCGGGCCGGCGCAGTCGCGCAGCACGAGGCCGGCGGCCGCGACGCGAGCCGACAGCTCGGCGCGCAGCGCGGCGTCGGCGCCGTCGAGCAGCAGCACCTCGGCCCAGGCCTCGGACTGCGTGAGCGCGCTGGACAGGACGAACAGGGCGGTGGCCGGCGCGGGCGCCGGGTCGAGCACGAGCGAGACGCGGGCGGGGCCGGCGGCGATGCGACCGAGCGCATCGGCTAGGGAATTCGGGGTCATCTTTTTTCGACTCCGTTGATCGGGGCGGGGCCAGCATCGGATTTCTTGAGTCCGTCGATTGCCTGAAAACCCGGCCCTTCCCGCGCCAATTGGAATCCGCCGCCGCCAATCGGCACGCCTTGCCACCAACGCCGTGAGACGACGATCGCAAGCGCCGAATTGCCGCCACCGACCCGCGCTCTTCAAGGCATGCAAGCCGGCCCGACCGGACTAACTTCCGGACACCTGCCGACGAACGGCATCCAAGACCATGACCCGCCGCCCCGACGCCCCCGCCCCCAGCCAGCCGGCCGCGCCGCCCCTGGCCGCCACCCTCGCCTACGACCCGCAGCGCGACGCCGCGCCGCGCGTGACGGCGCGCGGGCGCGGCGCGATCGCCGAAGAAATCCTGCGCCGCGCCGACGAGGCCGGCGTGCCCCGCGTGCACAGCGAGGCGCTCGCCGCCGCGCTGGTGCGCATGGACATCGACATGCAGATCCCGCCCGAGCTGTATCTGGCCGTCGCCGAAATCCTTGCCTGGGTGGCCAGACTCGACGAGGAGGCCGCGCGATGAGCAGCGAAGACGCCTTCTCCTGGCGCGCCGAGCGCTACCTCATCAGCAATCCGATCGAGGTGCTGGGCTGGATGCGCACCATCGCCGAGCGCCGCGTGCTGTGCAGCGTCACCACGCCCGACGGCCGCTCCAGCTTCCTGTCGCCGCTGGCGCGCATCGACGACCGCAAGCGCACGATGCTGGTGGACGCGCCACGCGACCGCTCGATCGAGCGCGCGCTGGTCAACGAGCGCGAGGGCATCTGCGACGTGCTGCTCGACAACATCCGCATCGCCTTCGACGTGAGCGTGCGCGGCACGGTCGAGGGCGGTGACGACACCACCGGCCATTCGGGCCGCGGCGTGGTGCTGGCCGTGCCGAGCCGCCTGCACCGGCTGCAGCGGCGCGAGAGCTTCCGGGTACTGGTGCCGCCGCGCCTCGCGCCCCGGCTGCGCATTCGCGGCTTCGAGGCGAGCTGGAAGGTGCGCGACCTGAGCGTGGGCGGCGTGGGCATCGTGCTGCCCAACGACACCCTGCTGCCCGAAGTGGGCCATGTGTTCGAGGACGCCTCGCTCGACCTGGAGGACATGCGCTACTTCATGAGCCTGCGCGTCTGCCACGTCACCACGAGCGACCCGCGCCAGCTCAAGCCCGAATGGCGACTGGGCCTGCAATTCATCAAGCCCTCGGCCGGACTGGAGCCGGCCATCGCGCGCGCCGTCAACGACATGGCGCGCGAGACGGGGCATGTGAAGGGGCGCTGAAGCCCGCGCGGGCCGCCGGGGTCGGAGCCATCCGCCGGCACACGCCATGGCCGACGCGACGCCCTCAAGATCCGCGCCGCCGCGCCGATAACGCCCCCTTCCCCGCGCTTATCGGCCGATCCGTCGCCGGCCCGCTGCCGAGAATGGCCTGCATCCGCCACACCGCAGGCACGACGATGAATCCCCACCGCTCCGGGAGCCGGTCATGACCGCCCCGACCATGGCAAGCGCGCGCGTCAGCGCCCTCGCCCATGACCTCGCCACGCGCCGCGCCGGCAACCAGCCGGTGCTGCTGCTGTTCGGCCTCGGCAGCTTCGGCGACATCCTCCAGATCACGCCGGCGCTGCACGCGCTGCGCCGCCGGCTGCCGCGCGCCTGGATCGCCGTCGTGCATGCAAGCGCCTTCATCGACGACCTGATGCCCGGTCTCGGCGACGCCGACGTCTGGCTCAAGGCCGATTCGGCCGACCACGCCGCGCTGCGCGACCTGGTGCGCCGGCACGACCTCGCCGACCTGGTCGTGCAATGCAAGTACGCCCTCGTGTACGAACTCGGCCGCGACGCCGCGCGCCGCCTGTCCGCCGGGGAATTGCAATTCGTGCGCGAGGCGCAGAAGGCACAGGCGCCCTGGCTCGACTTCCTGCGCGACTTCCCGCGCGACAACGACGCGCTCTGGCGCGCCGCCGCCGCCGAGGGCCTGGACATGGCCGGACTCATGGCACGCACCGGCGGCTTCGATGCCGGACACGGCGTGCCGGCCACCCCGGCCACCGCGCCCGGCGCCGACTTCACCGCCTACCGCATCGCGCCCGCGCCGGCCGATGCCGCCGACCTGCCCGCGCTGCCGCCGCGCTACTTCACCGTCTGCAACGCCGCCGAGGCCCTGCCGTGGCGCGAAGGCGGCTGGACCAAATGCCTGCCCGACGCGCGCATGGCCGACCTCGCCGGCCGGCTGCGCGGCCTCGGCCTGCCGCTGGTGCAGATGGGCACGCCCGACGACCCGCCCATCCCCGGCTGCGATCTCGACCTGCGCGGGCGCACCGGCCTGCGCTCCGCCGCGCTCGTGCTGCAAGGCGCCGACGCCCACATCGGCCCGGAGGGCGGCCTCGCCAACCTCGCGCGCGCGGTGCGCACGCCGGCGGTGATCTTCTTCGGCTCGACGCCGCCGGAATTCTTCGCGCTCGGCGCCAACCGCAACGTGCTGCCGCGCCAGTGCGGCGGCTGCTGGTGGACCACGCCCGACTACCTGCACCAGTGCCCGCGCCTGCAACGCGAGCCCGAATGCGTCGGCTCGCTCGACCTCGACGAGATCGTCGCCGCCGCGCGCGCGCTGCGCGATGCCGCCGGCCCCGGCGCGTCCGCGCCAGAAGTCCGCGCCGATGCGATCGACCGGCTGATCGGCGCCCATCTGCAAGCGCTTGCGGACGGCGCCGCGCCGCCGGTCGTGCCGGCCGCGCTGCAACGCGCGCTCGACGGCGATGGCCATGGCGCCGACGACGATCGCGGCGGCGCGTCCGCCGCTGACGGCAAGGACCGCGACGACGATGCCGCCACGCCGCGCGCCGCCCTCTTCGCCCACGGCCCGCGCCGCCTGCTCGCGCTGGCCGCCGCGCTGCCGCCCGAACTGGCCGGCGCGCGCCGCGTCTGGCTCGACGACGGCCAGCCCGGCGCCACGCCCGACCGCGCGCGCCACGCCGGCGACTGCGAGCGCGCGCCGCAGCTCGTGCCGCCCATCGATGCCGGCAGCCTCGACCGCGCGGTCTGGCTCCTGCCCGCCGCCGACGCCGCCACCCTCGGCCGCATCGCCCGCGCGCTGCTGCGCGGCCTCGCGCCCGGCGGCAAGCTCGTCGCCATCGGCGCCCATGGCGCCGAACTGCTCGTCCAACCCGGCGCGGAGACCCGGCCATGACCACCGCCCTCGACTTCCAGCCCGCGCTGCTGCGCTGCGCGCGACCGCTCGACGCCGCGCCGGCCGAGATCGACGCCCTCATCCGCGACGGCCTCGCCGCCCAGGCCGCCAACCGCCAGCGCGACGCCGCCCGCCTGCTCGAACTCGCCGTCATGGCCGTGCCGCCGGCCCAGGCCGTCGCCGTGGCCGAGGTGCTCGCCACGCTGCTGGTGCAGATCGGCGCGGCCCGGCCGCTGCACGCCCTGTACGCGCGCCTGCCCGACGACCTGCCGCTCACGCCCACGCTCGCGCTGCGCCTGCTCGCGCTGCTGCGCACCCGGCGCCGCGCGGCCGGTCATGGCGCGCCCGACGATGCCGACACCGCCGCCCTCGACGCCCGCGCCGGCCGCAACCTCGAATGCCTCGCCCTCGCGCTGCGCGACAACCGGCTCGACATCGCCGAGCTCGACCTGCTCGCCGGCATCGGCTGGCAGCTCGGGCTGGTGGAACTCGCCTTCGACGCCCTCGTCGCGCTGTTCGCGCGCGGCCACTGGAACGCCGGCCGGCTCGCGCGCGCATTGATGATCGCGCGCGACCTCGACCGCCTCGACCTCGCGCGCCAGCTGCTCGACGCAGCCCTCGCCGCGCCCGACGCCGCCACGCTGCCGATCGCGGGCCATGCGCAGGAGCTCGGCCTGGACGACATTGCCGAACGCGCGCGCGCCGCCAGCCCGCGCCCCGACAAGCTCGCGCGCTTTCTCGCCGCGCGCCGCGCCTGAGCGCGCCGCAGCCGCCGCGCCCGAAACGCAACCGCCGCACGCACGCCCACCCGCCAGGCACGCCGCACGCCGACCGCGCCACCCGCACCGGACACCGCCATGACCGCCGACATCCTCGCCTTCCCGGCCACGCTGCCCCACTTCTTCGACCTCGAACCGCGCTCGGTCTGCGGCCGGCTCTCGCGCATGGCCTACTTCGACGGCGCGACGCGCGACGGACTCGGCGCCGTCATCGCCGACCTCACGCGCGGCGCGGGCGACCCGGCCGGCGCCGCGCTCGGCCACGAGACGCTGCGCTTTCGCGTCGGCGATGCCTGGCGCGAAGTCACGCTCGATGTCACGCGCAACAACCAGCTGCTCGGCGCCGCGCGCGCGATCGACGCCTTCGCCTGCGGCTACGAACCCGAGATCCACGCCGTCATCGACCTGTTCACGCCGGCCGACGCCCGCCTCGCCGACATCGGCGCCAACTGGGGGCCGATCACGTTCCAGGCCGCGTTGCGCCCCGGCTTCGCCGGCCGCATCGACTGCTTCGAGCCCCAGCCCGCCGCCCACGCCGATCTCGCGCGCATCGTCGATGCGCTCGGCCTCGGCGATCGCGTCTTCCCGCACTGCCTGGCGCTGTCCGACGCGCCCGGCGAGGCCCACCTCACCGACGACGGCTGGTCGGGCAACGTGTCGGTCGGCAGCGGCACGCGCGCCTGCCGGCTCGCCCGGCTCGACGACGTGCTCGACGGCGACCTCCACCTGCTCAAGATCGACGTCGAGGGTCATGAGGAAAAGGTGCTGCGCGGCGCCGCCGGCCTGCTCGCGCGCTGCAAGCCGCTCGTGGTGTTCGAGGACTGGCGCCATCTGCCGCGCGGCCAGTACGCCCAGCTCGAAGCGCTCGGCTACCGCTTCCACCAGCTCGGCTGGTACGACCCCTTCAGCGACAGCCTGCGCGAAAAGCCGGCCCGCGAACTCGGCCGGCAATTGCTCGGATTGCGCCCCTTCCGCCTCGACGAGCGCGAATTGCTGCCCGAGCGCATCAACGTGCTCGCGGCCGCCGGCGAATTGCGGCCGCGCGCCTGACCGTCAGGCCGTGACCGCCTCCGCCTCGGAACGCGCAGCGGATTCGGTCTCGATCCAGCGGCGCAGGTTCTCGACATGCTCGGCTTCCTCGCGCACGAATTCCTTCGCCACCTTGCGCACCTCGGCATCCTTCGCCGTATTGGCGACGCGGTAATAGAACTCGTAGCCACGGGTTTCGCCTTCGAGCGCGGCCTTCAATGCGCCGAGCCGCGACAATTCCGGATCGCCGGCCCACAGCCCGGTACGTTCGGGCGCATGGTTCTCGGGCCAGGCGGTATCGGCCGGCAGATGGATGTCGGCGTGATAGCGCTCGCAGCGCGCGCGAGCCGCTTCCAGATGCAGGCGCGAATAGCCGCCCAATTGCCGGAACAGCCCGGCCACATCGGGATTGCCAGCCGCCGCCATCGCCTCGGCCAGGGTTTCGTAATGGCGCGCGGCGTCTTCCTCCAGCTTCACGGCAAAGCTCAGGAATTCATCGAGCGAATGGATCTCGACTCCGCCCTTGTAGATGCCGGCCGCCGTCGATAGCGCCGGCCCCTTTGCCGGCAGCGTGTGATCGCCGTCGAAGGAAACGAAGCTGTCTTCGTCGCGCACGAAGCACTGGCAGGCCAGCCGATAGCGCGGCGCCACGTCATTGACCTCGGCCTCGCGGATTTCCTCCGGCGTGATCTTGCCGAGCTGACGCAGCATTTCCTTTTCCTTCTCGGTCAGCGCGATCGCGTGGCGCGAATGCGCGTCGAGATTCTTCGTCTCGACCACGCAGGAGCCGCATTCGCCATCCTGGCAATCGAAGGGAATCGGAATGTGATGGGCCTTGGCAAGCGCAAGCAGGGTGCCGCGATCGCCCGCCACGGCATACACCGTGATGTCGCGCGGCATGATCGGGGAAGAAAAGGTCACATTGGCCATGATTCACCGCTCCTCTTGATCGGCGGAATGCCGGGCATCGGCACCGGCAATTCGCGCCTGAATGGAAAGACAAGGCTGGATCGAATTGCGTTGCAAGGCTGCTGAATGACGGTGGCAAGACTCCTTTGACCGAAACGATTCATCCGGCACCGCCGATTGACCTGAAACAATGCGGCGGCGGTGAATTCATCGTTGCCTTGCCCGATTCGGGCTGCCATGGGCGTTTTCCCGAAATATTGAAGCGATAGCGCCTGTCGCATTTCCGACAGGCAATTGCCTGAATATCGATTGAACGATTTGCGACAAGGCTGCTGCAATGCCGCAATTCCGGCATTGCCCGGACGCCCGATGCCTCACGGATGCATTGAATCGCGGCGCAACAAGCACCATCGCCAGGCAAGCCCGCCACGCCACGCCAATTCCGCCGAGGCGCGAATGTAGGAATCGCTACACGAGGGTTTGCCGCAGGCAGCAGCCACCGCGCGGCCGCCATGGCTTGCGCGAGGTTTGCGTCCGCCCGAAGCCGAGCGGAATGCACGGATATCTCGCGCGATCGGGTCCGCGCGATCGCGCTGCAATGACGCCAGTCGCTTGCCGGCCGCCCCTCCCGAAACCGCACCGAAAGAAAAGCTTCAGAAGAAATTAAGAAGCGGCGCCCAGACTGGTGCGTAGGGCGAAATGATTTCGCAACCTTTGCTGCGCAATCATTGCGCCGGCGCTTCGACTGTGTTTTTTTCACATTAAAAAGCCATGCTCAATCACACTCCCGCCATCCATCCTCCGCTGCTGCGCGCCCTGCACTGGGCCACTCTCGCCTGCGTGCTTGCCGCGCTGGGCATCGCGCTGGCGCGCGAAAGCTTCGAATCGCATGCGCTGCGCATGACGCTGCTGCAATGGCACCGGCTGGCCGGGCTGCTCGCCTTCGCGCTGACGCTGGCGCGCATCGTCAGCCGCTTCGGGCTCGCCACCGCCGAGCCGCTGCGCGACGCGCCCGCGGCCCAGCGGCTGCTCGCGGCCGGCGCCCATCTCGGGCTGTACGCGCTGCTGGTGCTGGTGCCGCTGCTCGGCTGGCTCGCAAGCAATGCCCATGGCAACGCGACGCTGCCCTTCGGCATCCACCTGCCCGTGCTCGTCGAGGCCGATGACGACCTCGCCGACCAGCTGGAGGAGGCGCACGGCGTCGCCGCCTGGAGCTTTCTCGCGCTGGCAGGCCTGCACGCCGCCGCCGCGCTCTGGCACCACCACTTCAAGCGCGACGACGTGCTCGTCGCGATGCTCCCGCGCCTGCGGCGCTGATCCCGGCGGCCCCGCCGGCCGGGGCGCGCCTTCCTCCTGGAGTCTTTCCCGATGCGTCACTTCCCCCGTCGCGCAGCCTTCGGCTCGCTCGTCGCGCTCGCGGGCCTCGCCGCCCAGCCGGCGGCCCAGGCCGTCCCGAGCTTCGCGCGCCAGACCGGCGAGGACTGCGCCGCCTGCCACATCGGCGGCTATGGCCCGCAGCTCACGCCGCACGGCATCCGCTTCAAGCTCGGCGGCTATACCGACACCGACGGCAAGGACGGCAAGGTGCCGCTGTCGGCGATGGCGGTCGGCTCGTACACGCGCACCGGCAAGGACCAGGACCCGCCGCCCGACGGCGGCAAGGCCAACAACAACCTCGCGCTCGACGAGGCGTCGGTGTTTCTCGCGGGGCGGCTGGCCGACCAGTTCGGCGCCTTCGTGCAGGTGACCTACGACGGCATCGGCAAGACGACCGCGCTCGACCAGGCCGATCTGCGCTTCGTGAAGGACACCCAGCTCGGCGGCCGCGATCTGCTGCTCGGCCTGTCGCTCAACAACAACCCGGGCGTGCAGGACCCATTCGCGACGCTGCCGGTCTGGCGCTTTCCGTACACGAGCTCGGCGCTCGGCTTCGGCGGCGTCGATGCGGCCAGCCTGCTCAACGGCGGCGTCGAAGGGCGGGTGCTGGGGCTGTCGGGCTACGGCTTCTGGGATGACCACCTGTATGCCGAGCTGGGCACCTACCGCAGCCTGTCGCCCGCGATGCAGACCAAGTTCGGCCTCGGCAGCGCCGACGATCCGGGCCGGCTCGGCCACGGCACGACCTACTGGCGCCTCGCCTGGTTCGACGACCGCAAGCGCGACGCCTGGTCGGCCGGCGTGTACGGCTTCAACAGCCTGATCCGGCCCGACCGCCAGCTCGCCTCGCCGGGCAACCGCTACAACGACCTCGGCGCCGACGCGCAGTACCAGTACCTCGGCACGCGCGAGCACGTGTGGACCGTGCAGGGCAGCTATCTGCACGAGAAGCAGCGCCGCGACGCGCTCGTGGCCGACGGCGGCGCCGAGCAGGTAGCCGGCACGCTCAATGAATGGCGGCTCAACGGTAGCTACCACTGGCGGCAGACCTGGGGTGTGACGCTCGGCCAGTTCATCACCACCGGCAGCGCCGACGCCCTGCTCTACGCCGACAACAGCTCGCTCAAGCCCAACACGACGGGCCAGATCCTCCAGCTCGACTGGACACCCTTCGGCAAGGAAGGCTCCTGGGGCGAGCCCTGGGCCAATCTGAGGCTCGGCCTGCAATACACGCGCTACGGCCGCTTCAACGGCAGCCGCAGCAACTACGACGGCAGCGGCCGCAACGCCTCCGACAACAACACGCTGTTCCTGTTCGCGTGGACCTCGTTCTGAACCGCAAGGGCAAAGCCATGAACGCCTCCCTCCTCCGCCGCGCCGCCGCGCTGCTGCTCGGCGCCGCGATCGCCACGCCCGCCCTCGCTGCCGGCGATGCCAAGCTCGGCGCCGACCTGTTCTCGGAGCATTGCGCCGAGTGCCACAGCCTCAAGGAAGGCCGCAACAAGAAGGGGCCGTCGCTGTTCGCGAGCGTCGGCCGCAAGGCCGGGCAGATCGGTGATTTCTCGTACTCCGACGCGCTCAAGGCCAGCGGCATCACCTGGACGCCCGAACAGCTCGACGCCTATCTCAAGGCGCCGAAGCAGGCCGTGCCGGGCGGGAAGATGAAGTACGACGGCATGGCGGAGGCGAAGGATCGGGCGGATCTGATCGCGTATCTGGCGACGGTGCGGTGAGGAGGTAGGCGAGTCGGTCTCCCGGAGACCAGCGGGTCGTCGCTCTGCTCGTGGGAATGCCTGTGCGCGGGCTGCTTGACGGAGTTGGCGCGCAGGTCATCGCCATGTGCTTGGGGGCGCAAGGGAGGAACGGGGTCGAATCGCGCGGTGGGGTGTTCATCCTCATGCCTGTGGGAAACGCGACAGCAGGCGCGACATGGCGTCGAGCGGCGCTGGTTCATCCCCATGCTCGTGGGGAACGCGGTGTCGCCCGTCTCCGCGCAGTGCTTCCAGAGCGGTTCATCCCCACGCCCGTGGGGAACGCAGCACTGGCGATTGCTGCAGCCGTCGGTGGTTCGGTTCATCCCCACGCCCGTGGGGAACGCTCCCAGAATCCCGTCCAGACCGACGTCCCAAGCGGTTCATCCCCACGCCCGTGGGGAACGCGCCGACCTCAGCGCCTGCTTCTGGCCGATCACCGGTTCATCCCCACGCCCGTGGGGAACGCAGCACTGGCGATTGCTGCAGCCGTCGGTGGTTCGGTTCATCCCCACGCCCGTGGGGAACGCTCCCAGAATCCCGTCCAGACCGACGTCCCAAGCGGTTCATCCCCACGCCCGTGGGGAACGCGCCGACCTCAGCGCCTGCTTCTGGCCGATCACCGGTTCATCCCCACGCCCGTGGGGAACGCAGCCCGGCCGCGCAGGCCTTCCCGAAGGGCCACGGTTCATCCCCACGCCCGTGGGGAACGCTCCTCGACGTGCGCGAACCAGTTGCCGCCGTCCGGTTCATCCCCACGCCCGTGGGGAACGCGCGCCGAAAAAGGCCGCGAGCGCGAGCACGCCCGGTTCATCCCCACGCCCGTGGGGAACGCGATTTCGGCGCGATCGAGCGGGCGTGGAAGGATCGGTTCATCCCCACGCCCGTGGGGAACGCGCCATAGGCGGCCCACACCTGCATCAGCCCGGGCGGTTCATCCCCACGCCCGTGGGGAACGCGAGCGCGCGATACCCGCCCGCCCGGTCGGTCCCTGGTTCATCCCCACGCCCGTAGGGAACGCAGCTTGGCGAGGCTCTCGGCGATGTCGTCGAGCGGTTCATCCCCACGCCCGTGGGGAACGCGCCGGCCGCCGCACAATCCGCCCCCGCCCCGAACGGTTCATCTCCACGCCCGTGGGGAACGCCTCATTGATCGGCGGCGGAGGCGGAGGCGCCTTCGGTTCATCCCCACGCCCGTGGGGAACGCCGTGGCCTTCTGGGTGCTGAGGTAGCCGATCGACGGTTCATCCCCACGCCCGTGGGGAACGCGCAC
>NZ_KI519499.1:568848-569796 GCF_000482785.1 Derxia gummosa DSM 723
CGGTTCATCCCCACGCCCGTGGGGAACGCCTGGCCCATTCGGTGGGCGACCAGTAGAGGCGCGGTTCATCCCCACGCCCGTGGGGAACGCAGGCGCCGGCGCAGGAGGGTTGACATGCACCGCGGTTCATCCCCACGCCCGTGGGGAACGCATCTGAACGGCCGTGATCGAGTCGGCCGCGATCGGTTCATCCCCACGCCCGTGGGGAACGCCTACAAATCTTTTACGAAATTGTCGCATTCGTCGGTTCATCCCCACGCCCGTGGGGAACGCTTCCCACCAGCTAAGGAGTGCACGACATGCCCCGGTTCATCCCCACGCCCGTGGGGAACGCGGCTCGTCGTCGAGATGGAGTGCTTGCAATGAGCGGTTCATCCCCACGCCCGTGGGGAACGCTTGCCCGCGCCGTTATTCACCCAGGCCCACTCCGGTTCATCCCCACGCCCGTGGGGAACGCGTCGTTCCCGTGCCTGATCATGACGCGCGTGCCGGTTCATCCCCACGCCCGTGGGGAACGCCGCCATCAACTCCCGTTTTCCCCCGGCTACAACGGTTCATCCCCACGCCCGTGGGGAACGCAACGGTCAGTACAGCGCGGCGCGAACCGTGACCGGTTCATCCCCACGCCCGTGGGGAACGCGTGAAGGCTGGCCGCGACGCCGAGATCGCGCGCGGTTCATCCCCACGCCCGTGGGGAACGCCCTCAGCGGCCCGGGAATCGGCCCTGCCGAGCCGGTTCATCCCCACGCCCGTGGGGAACGCAATTTCTTGCAATGCTGCAATTTGCGCTAAGGCGGTTCATCCCCACGCCCGTGGGGAACGCGTTGAGCACGAGGCGCAGCCGGCCCTGCGAATCCGGTTCATCCCCACGCCCGTGGGGAACGCTGACTCACCTTCAGCGATTCGGAGGCAAATCACGGTTCATCCCCACGCCCGTGGGGAACGCTC
>NZ_KI519499.1:570511-580454 GCF_000482785.1 Derxia gummosa DSM 723
CCGGTTCATCCCCACGCCCGTGGGGAACGCGATATAGTTAATTAGAGCGCGCGAGCAACCCACGGTTCATCCCCACGCCCGTGGGGAACGCACCAATCATAACCACCTGATTTTTAAAGCACTTTTCCACCCTGAAAAATCCACCGCCGATTTCCCATGAATCTTCATGCGAAGCCGCCCTCACCGGGCAGCCCTGCGACACCGCCACAATCACCCCTCGTCGCCCGACGGCTCCGGATGAAAACTCACAAGCTGCACCCCGTCGAAATCCACCCCCACGCGCCGGTTCGCGCCGAGCGTGAGGAACTCGAAGCCCGCCTCGCTGCTGCTGCGCCAGGCGATGACGGCATTGCCGTCCTCGATGCCCTCCTCCACCTGCGCCCACAGGTGTTCGCGCACGCGCTTCGAGTAGTTGCCGACATAGACGCCGGCGCGGATTTCCAGCAGCCAGACCGCGAGCCGGCCGCGCAGGCGCGGCGGGGCGTTCTCAAGCACGATGACCAGCATCGCCAAGACTGTCGGGGTTGGGGATGGCCGGGCCGACCGCATCGTCGGGTGGCGCGGGCGGGACGATCTCGCCGGCGGCGAGCATCGTCTCGATGTCGGGAATGATGCGTTCGAGCAGCCGGGTCTGGCGGAACACGTCGCGGCAGCCGAGCCGCACCGCGCGCTCCACATTGCCCGTGGGCGCGGCCGCGACCTTGAAGGCGACCGGCACGACGGTCTCGAACTTGTAGACGTCGGCCACGTCGTACACGAAGGACAGCGGCTTGCCCGTGTGGATGAAGCCGACGGCGGGCGCGTAGCCGGCGGCGAGCACGGCGGCCTCGGTCACGCCGTACAGGCAGGACGTCGCGGCCGACAGGCAGCGGTTGGCGATGTCGGCCGAGTCCCAGTCCTGCTGGTCGTAGTCGCGGCCCGACCACTTCACGCCGTACTTCTGCGCGAGCAGCTGGTAGCTGCGCCGCACGCGCGCGCCTTCGATGCCGCGCAGCTGCTCGACGCTGCGGCGCGCGGGCGGCTCGTCGCCGAAGCGCATCGCGTACATGCGGCGCACGACCTTCAGCCGCAGCGTCTCGTCGAGCGCGAGCCGCGCCTGATAGAGCAGCCGGTCGGCCCGCGCGCCGCCGGGCTGGCCGGCCGAGTACAGCCGCACGCCGGCCTCGCCGACCCACACGAGCAGCGTGCCGACGCGCGCCGCGAGTGCCGCCGCGCGGTGCGACACGCGCGTGCCCGGCTCCAGCATCACGCAGGCGATGCCGCCGACGGGGATCTGGGTGCGGATGCCCGTCACGTCCACGACGACGAAGGCGCCGTCGAGCACATCGACCTCGCCCTTCTCGATGAAGACGACCGACTGCCGCTCCTTGATCGGGATCGGCCTGAGCGGCGGGAGCGGCGCGGCCATGCGACGGAAGCGGTGGCGGTCTATCAGTAGCCGACCGGCCGCACCAGCAGCAGCCCGCAGCCGAAGGCCCGCGCGCTGCCGATGCCGCCTGCAAGCGTTTGCACGAACGCCTGCGGCTCGGTCACGACCAGCTCGCCACGGAAGTCCACCGACGAGAACGCGAGCCCGCGCGCCGCCGTGCCGCGCTCGTCGCGGCCGTGCTGCGTGTAGGCCTCGACCGCGAGCGCCTCGCGGTCGAGCGCGAAGCCGCAGCGCTCCGCGCGACGGTCGAGCCAGTGGCCGGCTGCCTCGGCGACCAGCTCGTACAGCTCGGGTCGCACCGACGGCGGAATCTCGCCCCAGCGCGCGGCGCCGTGCTCGGCGAGCAGCGCGCGCTTGGCCTCCATCACCACGTCGTGCCGCTGCGACTTGCCGCTGCGGTCGTGGCGCACCGTGGGATTGGCGCGCAGCTCGAAGGCGAGCCGGTCGCCCACGCGCACGCGCGGCGCGTAGTCGCGCACGTCGAGCGTCCAGCCGGCGTCGGGCCGGCCCGGCGCGCGCTGCGACACGACGTAGTAGCGCGGCAGGCCGTCCACGTCGCGGCGGCGGAACAGGAAATCGCGCGCCGTGCCCTCGGGCGCGGCGAACAGCCGCCACAGCCATTGATGTTCGGCGTAAGGGCCGGTCAGGCGCGCCCGCGCGGCCTCGCGCTCGCGGCCCTCGGCCGGCTTGATGAGGCTGAAGAACATGCTCAGGACTCCGGATCGAGGATGGCGACATGCTCGGCGCGGTCGCCGAACAGCCAGCCCTGGCGGCGGATCACGCGGTCCTTGCGCACCGTGGTGACGACCGAGGTGACGGCCGGGTCGATGCCCGGCTCGGCGCCGTCGGCCCAGGCAAGGCGCGCGACAGGGCCGAGCGCGTCGTCGGCCGGCGCGGCGTGGCGCCACTGGCGGCGGGCCGACGCGGCATCGGCGGGCAAGCCCCGGGACCGGCGCTCATCGGCGGCGCGCGCCGCATCGGCCGCCGCGATCGCGGCGACCTGCCGTGCGCGGTAGTCCTCGAAGGCCGACAGCGCCGAGGCCGCGTCGATGACCTGCGGCCACAGCGGCGCCGACGGCGGGCAGCTCCGCCGCCCGAGGCAGAGCACGAAGCGCGGCCGGCGCAGCGCCTCGGCCAGCCCGGCGAGCGGCCAGCGCGCGCCTGCAAAGGCTTGCACGGCCACCAGCCAGCTCGCGTTCTGACGGTAGTCGCGTGTCGAGAGGATGGTCGTGAGGTCGCGTTTCGGGATCGCGAGTTCATCGCGGCGTGAGCGGTGCGGCCAGCCCTTGAGCGCGGCGCGCGGCGGCACCTGGGCCGTGTGGTAGTCGCGCAGCAGGCTGCCGCCGGCGCGCGCGGCGCCCCGATGCGCGCCCGGCTCGCCGAGCACCGCGACCGCGAACGCGAATCCGTCGCGCAGCGCGGCATGTCCGGCCTCGTCGGCGCGGTCGATGCCGAGCGCCGCGCCGAGCAGCCCGACCAGCGCCGACTGCGACGGATGCTCGGCCGTGCCGCGGTACTCGCCCACGGCCGGCTCGCCCCAGGACGCGAGCGGCGCCCGGAGCTGGAACACGAGAAAGTCCATCGCGCTCAGCCCGCGACGAAGTCGGCGAGCGCGGCGAGCGAGCCCTCGGCCGTCTCGACGTTGAACTCGGCGCGCGCGTCGGCGCAGGCGCCATACACGGCATCGAAATTGTCGCGGCGGGTCCGGAGCGCGGCGACGGCATTGTCGAACACGCTCTCGCCGTCCTGCGGCTTGACCGGCTTGAGGAAGGCCTGCACCAGCGAGCGCGGCTGCTGATCGCCCGTCTCGGCAAGCGCGTAGCCGGCATAGGCGCGCGACGCGAAACTCGCCTGCATGCCCGTGGGCGACACCTTGGTCACGGCCTCGACCAGCGCCTTGAGCGCGCGCCGCACAAGCGCCTCGTCTCCACCGAGATTGCGCGCAAGCAGCTCGCGGTCGATCGCGAGATAGAGGTAGTACAGGCCCGCGCCGTAGCCGCGCTCACCGATGTGGCCGGCGCCGGAGTCGGTCCTGTTGAGGTCGTCGACGGCGCTGAAGTAGTCGTCCTCGACGGCCGCGCGATGCACGGTGACGGCATGCGCGACCTGCACCGCCGCCTCGACGTTGAACTCGGGCGAGTCGGCCAGCATGCGGCCAAACATCGCGATGTCCACCGCGCGGCGCGGTCGGCCGAGCAGGCGGAGTTCATCGGCGGTCGGCGGCTCCTTGCGGGCGACGAGGGCCGTCACCAGCGCCTTCACCGCATCCAGTTCCTCGGGACTGAAATGCGCGAGCTGCTCGATGTCGAAGTCGGCGAGCGCGTCGACCTTGCCCGCGGCCTCGGCCTTGTCGTCATCGGTCTTCGCCTTCGCGGCCTTGGCCTCGGGCTTGACCTTGCCGAACTGGCCCGCGATCAGCCGCGCCCATTCGCGCGCCGGCTTCTCGGCCACGCCGCCCGCGACGAACTGCGCATACACGTCGCGCCCGAGGCGCTTGGTGCGCGTGCCGAGGCTGCCCGCGAGCGCGACCTCGAACACTTCCGACGTGCGCCACGCGCGCTTCTGGCTCTGCGACGACACGCGCAGCCGCGTCGCGTCGCCGAGCAGCGCGGTCTTGGGGCGGCCGGTGTCGTCGCGGTTGAGGTTGGACGGCGGATAGCTGGTGAGGACGTGAAGCTGGACGAAGCGGGACATGGCGCGGGATTCCTGAAGGCTGTTGTCGGGGTGGCGGGGCGGAAGGTTCATTCGCCGGACTGCTTCCAGTCGTACTGGTAGGCCCACGCCTTGCGGACTGGGTCGCCCCAGCGGTAGAGGTCGTTGGCGAGGCTCATCACGTCGACCGTGTCGCCGATGAGCGGCAGCGCGCGGCGCAGGCCGACGAACAGCGCGTCGAGGTCGGGCGAATCGAGCAGGCGGGCGAAGCGCAGGTCGCTGACCGGGTTGCGGTCGACGCCGTCGGGGCGGCGGCTCGCGGCCTCGGGCAGCGACAGACCGTCGACCGACGTGGCGACGTGGGCGGCGAGGCCGATGGCGGCGGCGATGCGGTCGCGGTCGTGCTCGTTCCAGCTGTCGCCCTCGGCGAGCGCGGCTTCCATGCGGCGCAACACGCGCACGAAGGCCGGCGTGAGCGCGACGGCGGTGAGACTGGCGGCGCGACGCAGCACCGCGCGGTCGGCGCGCAGGCTGCCCGACACGTCGGACGCGGACAGCTGCGTCCACCAGTCGAACAGCACCTTGCCGGGGCCTTCGCCGCGCAGCAGCCTGGGGGGCTTGGACATGGGGATCTCCTCAGTCGGCCTTGCGGCCGGTCTTCCTGGCGGGTTTGGGCTTGGCGCTGCCGGCGGGCGCGGGCAGATGCAGGACGTCGCGCAACTTGGGGCCGTCGAGGTTGCGGGTCAGCTGCTCGTGCGCGGCCTTGATGCGGGCGGGGTTCTGCGCGTGGACGGCACCGGCGCCGACCAGCTCGTCGTCGAACAGGCGCAGCGCCGTGCGGCGCAGCAGGCTGCGCCACGCGAGGGCGCGCGCGACCGCGTCCCACTCGCCGCCGTCGCGCGCGGCGGCGATGCGCTCGCGCAGCAGGGCATAAAAATCGGGCTCGGTGCGGCTCCAGAAGCTCGCGTCGATGAAGCCGTAGTCGCCGCGCGCGTCACCGCCGAACCATGCGTCCTTGACGGCATTGCGCGCATAGCTCGCGGCGAGTTCGGCGCCCGCGACCCAGGCTGCGATGTCGCCGCGCATCAGCTCGCGCTCGGACGCGCCGCATTCGCCGATGGCGTGGAGCGGCATGACCGACTCGTACCAGCAGCGGGGCTTCATGTTGTCCATGTCGTAGCCGAAGGCCCACAGGCGCAGCTCGACGCGCTGATTGCGTTCGATGCCATCGTCGAGAAAGTCGGTCACGACCTTGGCGGCGCGGCGCACCTGCTTGTCTGCCTGGATGCCGAGCACGAAGCCCTGCCAGTGCCGGTAGCCGATGCCGCCGGGCTGGGGATGCAGCGGCAGCCATTCGTCCTTGACCTGGTAGTAGGGCGACAGCGGGTGGTTCCAGGCGCCCTTGTAGTTGAGGCCGTAGTTGCGCGTGACGTACTGCGTCACCAGCCGGTCGGAGGTCGCGCCGCAGAGGTCGCAGGTGCCCTGCGCCACGGCGTCGAGGTCGAGCCGGATGCGGCGCGGCATGGCCCAGTACACGTGCAGCGGATGCACCTGCGTCGGCGCGAGCGAGCCGCCGTCGGATTGCAGCTGCTCGATGGGGCCGCGCCAGGGGAAGCGTGCAATCGGCTCGTCTCGATTGCGATCGCCGCCGACTTCGTTGAACTGCGATTCGGGCAGCACATTGAGCCAGAGCTGCTGCCAAAGGCTCGCGGGCTCGCCCGCCACCGTCTCGGGCCGCAGCAGCGTGGTGAGCGGACCGCCACCACGCAGGCCGGTGCGATGGCCGGCACCGCCCGACGGTGCGTTGACCTGAAGCGTGTAGAGCGCGAGCACCGCGCAATGCGGACACAGCCGCGAGATGCGGCCGCGCTTGGTGAAGAAGTCGCCGTTGTTGCGCAGCGCGTTCTCGCCCGGCGAGTCGATGAGCAGATTGGCGATCGCGACCGGCTCGCCATCCGCCGCGCGCAGCGCGTGGTCCTGCATGAAGCGCGCGCCGTCGCCGTCATAGACGAAGTGCGGCGCGATCGGCTCGAACAGCGCCCGGAGCGTGTCGGCATCGGGCGGCGCTGCGAACCACGCGCGCCAGTCGCGCCGCGTGCGCGCCGGCGTGATGGTCTGTAGCAGTGCGACCGCGAACTGGAACAGCGCGCCGTTGAAGTCGGGGCGCGCTGCATCGAAGGCGACGGTATCGGGTCGCGACAGCTCGAACGGGGCCAGTAGCGCCCGCCCGCCGTCGCGCAGACGGACGTGCATCCAGCGTTCATCGAGAAGGGACATGCGGGTGAGGCTCCCGGTAACTGCGCCGGCTGAAGGTCAGCGGCGACGGAAGCCATTGAAATTCTCAAAGATGGTTTTGGTTGATGTTGTTGATAAAAATGTCCGAGACGCAAACCACGAAAGCCAGGCGGGGGAGCATCCGATCGCAGTCGCGCTGCGCCCGCCGCCGTTCTCCATGCGATGGAGATGAACCGATGGTGTTGGCCGATGCCGCACCGAAAGACCTCGCTTCCTCACTGCCGTGAGGCCCCGGCGCCCGCCCCTTCCGGGTCGGGCGCCGCTTCGTCTTCCAGCACCAGCCCCGTCAACGACGAATAGCGACAGCGCGCCGGCAACTCGGCCTTCTCGTCGCGCGACAGGCGCAGCGCCCGCGCCGCGAACCCGTCCTTGCCGTCGCTTTCCAGCGGCAGCAGCACCGACCATCTGCCCTGCCCCGGCAACCGTTGCGCGCATTCGGCCAGCGCCGTGGCACGCGCGGCGTCGGCCGGTTGGGGCACGCCGCAGAGCAGCCGGCGCGCGATGCGCACGCCGCTGTAGGCCCAGGCCGCGCGCGGGTCGGCATGCGCATGCAGCGGTCGCAGCACACCGCCGTCCCAACGGCAGAGCAGCACGTCGTGCGTGTCTTCCCCGAGACGCGAGGGCGCGGATTCGTCGGTGTCCCATTCGCTGCCGCCGCGTACGTAGCCACGCTCCGGATCGACCACGTTCGCGTCGGCGAGGCTGCGGTCGCCATAGGCCTTGCCCTCCGCGCGGTTGCTGCTGGCCTGAAGGCCGGCGGGCAGCTCGGCCTCGCCGTCGTACACGGCCTCGACGAGGGCGCGCGCGTCGTCGGGCATGGTGAAGCCGCCGGCCTGCAGGGCGCGCGCGGTCAGCCAGAGCTGGCCGTGATCGGGATAGACGCCGCTCGCCTTCGGGAAGAAGTCCTTGAACCAGTCGGAACGCGGCGCCTCGGTGAATGCCGGACCGAACACGACCATGAGCGGCTCGCCGCGTGCATCGCCGGCCTGCGGATCGGTACTCGCGCGGCCCTCGGCATCGCGCACATGGCGCATGAGCCGGCCGGCGCGCTGCACGAGGCGGTCGATCGGCGCGAGGTCGGTGACGAGCAGGTCGGCGTCGATGTCGAGCGATTGCTCTGCGACCTGCGACGCGAGCAGCAGCTGCCCGCGCCGCTCGGCCGGGCCGCTGTCTCGGCCGAAGGTCGCAAGCACGCGCTGCTCGATCACGAGCCGATCGGCGAGCGCGAAGCGGGCGTGGAAGACCGTCACCGAGCCGGCCGGCAGCGCGGGCGCAAGCTCGGCATGGGCATCGAGCACATCGGCGACCGTGTTGCGGATCCAGGCGACGCAACGGCCCGCGGCGAGCGTGTCGAGGATGAGCCGGTGCAGCGCGGCACGGTCGCTCTCGTGGCGCACGCCCACGCGGCGGCGCACGGCGGCGCGGGTGGCAATCGGCTGCTCGGTCAGCGTGGCGGCGGCAACGGCGGTGGCGACCGGCGGTACGGCGGGCGCCGGCTCGTCCGCGGCATTGCCTGCCACCCACGAGGTAACGAGCGGGTAGTCGCGCCGGTGCGCGGGCGCGGCGGACTGGCCGGCCCCCTGCGCGAAGGCGGCGAGCAGCTTGCGCTTCATGCGCATCGGCAGCGTGGCCGAGAGCAGCACCGCGCTGCCGCCGGCACGCGCGTGGAATTCGAGCAGCAGTTCGAGCGTGCGCAGCATGTAGGCATCGCAGGCATGCACCTCGTCCACCACCAAAACCTTGCGGAACAGGCCGAGCAGCCGCAGCGACTGGTGCTTGCTTCGCAGCGTGGCGAGCAGCGCCTGGTCGATCGTGCCGACGCCGGCCGGCGCGAGCAGCGCGCGCTTGTTGTGGTCGGCGAGCCAGGCGGTGCAGCGCGCGGTGGCGGTGTCGTCGCCGTCGGGCGCGTCGGGATCGGCGTCGGCGCGACCGGGGCGCAGCACGCTCGCGGCGAAGGCCTCGACGAGATTGCGGCGGCCGTGGGCGAGCGCGAGGCTGGCCGCCTCGCCGAACAGCGGCCGATAGACCTGCGAGATGCGCTCGTGCATCGCATTGGCCGTGGCCATGGTCGGCAGGCCGATGAAGAAGCCGTCGGCGACGCCGGCCGCGATGAGGCGCTGGGTGAGCATGACGGCGGCCTCGGTCTTGCCCGCGCCGGTCACGTCCTCGAGCAGATGCAGCTGCGGCCGTGGCGCCACGGGCAGTTCGGCAGCCCAGGCCTGCAGGGGCGACGGCGCGGGAATGCGCGGGAACAGCTGCGCGAAGCCGAGCGGCGCGCGCAGCGGTGCCACGAGGATGCCGGTGGCGTCGAGTGCGGCGTCGGCGTGGGCGAGCGCGTCGGCCCAGTAGCCTGCAAGCGATTGCAAGGCGGTGGCGCGGTAGGGGAAGTGGTCCGTATCCGAGCCGATCCAGTCGGCCAGCACGACCACGCCGGCAAGCCACCACGACAGTTCGCGGCTGCGGTCGGCGAAGTCCGGACGCGTGACAAGCGCGGCGGTAGCGGGCGAGAGGAACATGGCGCGCATCGCGGCCACGAAGTCGAGTGCGTCGGCGGCGTTGCGCGACGGGGCGTCGCGCGCGGCGCCACGCGGCGTGAAGTGGCGCGTGGCCTGCACGCCGGCGTCGGTGCGTGGCGGCATGCCGTGATGGCCGGTGGCGACGCGGACCCAGGGCTCGACGGCGTCGGTCAGGTCGGAGCGCGAGTCGAACTCGCCGAACCAGTCCTCGTCCAGCGCGCAGTCGCACATGTACTCGCGCCAGAAGCCGAAGCCGAGGCTGTCGTGACGCACGGGCTCGGCCTGGGCCTCGGGCGCGGGCTGGCCCTGGAGCTGCTCGACGAGGTCGCTGCGCTGGCGCTGGAAGGTGATGGAGAACTTCCCGAGGTCATGCAGCGCAAGCCAGAAGACGAACCAGTCGAGCAGCACGTCGCGAGGTGCGACGAACCTGGCCGCGAGCCAGTCGAGCAGTGCGGGATGACGCCGGAGATAGGCATGACCGACGGCAGCGACGTCGAGCGAGTGGTGCACGAGCAGATGCAGCTCGGCCATGTCGGCGGTGGGGCGGGCCTTGCCCCAGTAGGCGTGATAGCTGGGCATGCGGGCACGCGGAAAGGAATGGAGGTCGGATGTCACCTGTGCGGCGGCATCCGTTGTGGGGCGATGCGCCGGGAACGCGATGCTGACAGGGGTAGCCGCCGCATGGCGGTCGGGAGAGTTAAACGGAGGGCCTGCCGGTCATGCGCGTGGCGGCGCGGCATGTGTCGCGGCGATCGGCGTCGAGGTCATGCAGGTTTGCTCGTCGGCGCGTTTGCCGGGGGGACGTGGCGTTACGTCGCCTGGTCTCCGGGGCGTGAATTGCGGCTTGGAAGGCCGTTGCTCGGTCGGGGTTCGGTCGTAGGAGTGCGCCTCTGCGGGCGGTTCATTTCCGCGGTCGGGGGAACACGCGTCCTTGAAGCCCCCGGTCGTGATGATCGGTTCGTCACCACGCTCGTGGGCAACAAGCAGCGCGCGGTGCACGTGCGCAACAGCTACAGCGGTTCATCCCCACGCCCGTGGGGAACACATTTCG
>NZ_KI519499.1:581775-872365 GCF_000482785.1 Derxia gummosa DSM 723
CTGGTTCATCCCCACGCCCGTGGGGAACACAACCGCGTGCCGTCTTCACCACTGAACTGCATCGGTTCATCCCCACGCCCGTGGGGAACACTAATTCGAATAACGGGACCAGTGCTCAGGCGTCGGTTCATCCCCACGCCCGTGGGGAACACCGCACGAATCACGACGACGCCTAGCCCAACGACGGTTCATCCCCACGCCCGTGGGGAACACAATTGGAAATGAAGCTGAAGAACATCATTCGCCGGTTCATCCCCACGCCCGTGGGGAACACACCAACCATAACCACTTGATTCTTAAAGAACAATTCCCATCATCTTTTTCCACCGACAAATTCTTATGAAAATTCATCGTGATATGACTCGCGGGAAGCATCGTGTGCATGACCTCGCAACCGCTGGGCATGTCACCACGCGATCCCGCCGACGGGCAGCCAAGCCGCCCGCCCCACTCTCACCTCAGATCGAACCGATCCGCCTACATCACCTTCGTCCACGCCGCCGCGAAGTCGCCGCACACGAGCCTCTCGTGGCCGTCATCCTGAGCATAGGGGCGCAGCACCGGTTCGAGCCGAACACGAGATCGACGCGGGTCGCGGTCCACCTGACGGCCTCGGTCGCGCGCTCGTGCAGTCGGTAGAGGTTGCGGCCGACCGGCTCCCAGACGCTGGCCATGTCGGTGATGTCGATGAAGAAGTCGATGGTGAACGCGCCGTGCGCGCTGCCGCCGTGGTCGGTGCCGATCACGCGCAGCCAGCCCAGCAGCGCTTTCTTTCCCGCGCAGTAAGCCGCATGAGCTGTTCTCTCGGGCACGACCGCGTAGTTCCGCTTGAGCGCCGATGCGGGTCGGGCGGCCGGACATGCCGACGCGCCCGACCGGCGGGCACGCGGGGGACACGCAGTCATGACCGGGCGGTCACACGGCCAGCGCAATGGTTCAGGCGGCGCCCTTGGCCACCACTTCCGGCCCTGTCGTCACGAACCGCCCTGCCCCGAGGTGATGCAGCGCCAGCAGTCCGCCGTTGTCCTGCCTGAACTGCCATTTCCCGCCCGTGAACACGCGCGGGTCGGCCGCGGCAGCCACCACCTCGCCGAAGCAGGTGTCATAGGCCTGCTCGACATGCGGCTCGCGGATCAGCCGGCATTCGAGCCAGGCCGCGCAGCCGTGCTCGATCATCGGCAGGCCGAGCACCGGCCCTTCGGCCGCGACGATGCCGTGGCGCGCGAACTTGTCGCCCTCGGCGCCCGACTCGCTGCCGACCGCGTACACGAGATCGGCCAGCGCCGCGCCCGGCACGCAGATGCCGAAGCCGCCCGCCGCCGTCACGAGGCGGCGCGTGAAGGTGTGCTTGTCGATCACCACCGCGATGCGCGGCGGCGTGAACTCGACCGGCATCGACCACGCGGCCGCCATCACGTTGCGCCGGCCGTCATGCGCGCTGGTCACGAGCACGGTCGGCCCGTGGTTGAGCAGCCGCGTCGCATGTTCGAGCGCGACCGGCAGGAAGGCCGGTGGCATGTCAGCGCTTGCCGGCGAAGCCCGCGACGCGCTTGCCGTAGGCCTCGGCGGTGGCGAGGTCGCCCTTGGGCGGCACCACATCGGCCGGCTGGTCGCTGTCGGCCTGGGTGAACAGGCCGGTGAACGAACCCATGCGGTTGAGGTCGTCGCGCTGTGCCTTGGAGCTGTTGGCCGGCAGGATGTTGGCGCCGACCCAGACCATGCCGTGCTGCATCGCGAAGGTGACGAGCCAGTTCATGGTCGTGGCCTTGTCGCCGTTGAGCGAGGCCGAGTTGGTGAAGCCGCCGGCGATCTTGTCGGCCCAGCTGCGCACGTACCAGCGCTTGCTGCTCGCGTCGGCAAACTTCTTGAACTGCCAGGGCACGCCGCCCATGTAGGTGGGCGCGCCGAAGATGATCGCGTCGGCCGCGTCGAGCGTGGCGAACTGCTCGTCGCTCACATTGCCCTCGGCATCGACGGCAACGACGTCGACCTTGGCGCCCTCGACCTGGGCCGCGCCGGCGGCGACCGCCTCGGCCACCTTCTTCGTGTGGCCGTAACCCGAGAAATAGACGACTGCGATGCTGGCCATGCTGGCTCCTGAATCTGCTTGGGGATGGAAGAGTGCGACGCTGCAATCGCTTGCAACGCCAGCGGGCGACCGGATGGCGGATGACGCCGCCCAACCGGCGGGAAAGCCCTTTCGCCGGCCCGGACCGGAAAGTTCATTCAAATTGATTGAACCATTCGGTTCGCGCAACCTGCCGAAGGCAGCCGGCGACGGGCGCTAGTATCGACCGCCTCGGCGCGTGGCTCCAGTACCATCCGCTGCACGACTTGTTCAGGATTTTTGATCATGGCTCTCACTCTCGACGCGCTGGAGACCATCGACGCGATCGACCGGCGTGGCAGCTTCGCGGCGGCGGCCGACGAGCTGGGCCGCGTGCCCTCGGCGCTCACCTACGCGGTACGCAAGCTGGAGGACGACCTCGACGTGCTGCTGTTCGACCGCTCGGGACATCGCGCCCGGCTCACGCGCGAGGGCCGCGCGCTGCTCGACGAAGGCCGCCAGCTCATGCGCGCCGCGCGCGATCTCGAACAGCGCGTGCGCCAGCTCGCGCGCGGCTGGCCGGTGGAGATGACGCTCGCGCTCGACAGTCTGGTGCCGCTGGAGGCGCTGCTGCCGCTGGTCGAGCGCTTCGGCGCCGAGCAGCGCGCGGCCATCGGCGACGGCGCCAGCTGCGCGCCGACGCGGCTGCGCATCCTCGACGAATCGCTCGGCGGCACGCGCGACGCGCTGCTCACCGGCCGCGCCGACATCGCCATCGGCCTGCCGGCCGCGAGCGAGGGCGGCGGCGAACTGGATCTGCAGGTGCGCGCGACCGCGCCGCTGCCGCGCGCCTTCGGCAACTTCGAGACGCTGGCGCTGGGCGAAGTGGGGTGGCTGTTCTGCGTCGCGCCCGGTCATGCGCTCGCGGGCTGGCCCGGCCGGCTCACCGCCACCGAGGCTGCGCGGCATCGCATCGTGGCCGTGGCCGACAGCGCGCGCGTCCTGGCGCCGCGCAGTATCGGCATCCTGGCCGGCCAGGACGTGCTGACGGTGCCGAGCATGACGGCCAAGCTCGCAGCCCAGCTGGCCGGCCTTGGCTGCGGCTGGCTGCCGGCCTCGCTCGCACGGCCCCATGTAGACGCCGGCCGGCTGGTGGTGCTGGAACACGAGATGCCGCGCGCGCCCACGCTGCTGCTCGCGGGCTGGGCCACGCCGCTGCGCTGCAAGGCGGCCTCGCTGTGGGCCCGCATGCTGGCCGAGCCGGCCGTGCGGCGCGCGCTGGTGGGAGGCGCGGCATGAGCGGCGGCCATGTCGGGCGCTTCGCGCCCTCGCCCACCGGGCCGCTGCACGCGGGCTCGATGGTGGCCGCGCTCGCGAGCCGCGCCGACGTGCTCGCGCACGGTGGCCGCTGGCTGCTGCGCATCGAGGATGTGGACGGCCCGCGCGCCGCGCCCGGCGCCACCGACGCGATCCTGCAAGCGCTTGCAGCCTGCGGCTTCGCGCATGACGGCGAGATCGTGTTCCAGAGCCGGCGCGGCGCGGCCTATGCCGCCGCGCTCGACGGCCTGATCGCGCGCGATCTCGCCTATCCCTGCGCCTGCACCCGCGCCGAGGTCGCGCGCGAGGCCGCGCGCCGCACCGCCGACGGCGAGGCCGTGTATTCCGGCGCCTGCGCCCACGGCATCGCGCCCGAACGCGCCGGCGCGCGCGCGGCCCGCGCCTGGCGCGCGCGCATGCCCGACCGCGACATCGCCTGGACCGACCGCTGGCGTGGCCCGCAGCACGAGAACCCCGCGCGCGACACCGGCGACGTGGTGGTGAAGCGCGCCGACGGCATCTGGGCCTATCACCTCGCGGTCGTGGTGGACGACATCGCGGCCGGCGTGACCGACATCGTGCGCGGCGCCGATCTGCTGCATTCCACCGCGCGGCAGATCGCGCTGCGCGAGGCGCTCGGCGTGACGGCGCCGCTGCGCTGGCTGCATGTGCCGCTGCTGCGCGACGCCGCCGGCAACAAGCTCAGCAAGCAGACCCTGGCGCCGGCGGTGGACGTGCGCGCGCCGCTCGCGGTGCTGACGACGGCGGCGCGGGCGCTCGGGCTGGACCTGGCCGGCGAGCCGCGCACGGTGGCGGCGTTCTGGACGCTGGCGCCGGCGGCATGGGAACGGCGGCTGGCCGCGCTGCCGGAATGAGGCTCGTCACGCTGGCGACCGGGCCGGCAGGCGCCCGTCGGCGAAGTGCGTGCGCCGACGGGCGCCGCCTGCGCGCGCCGCGCCCGGTTGCCGACGCCCGATAAGCCCCGGATTGCCCCCGCTGTTCCGCGATTGCCGGCCGGCCCGCGCGCCTAGCCTTGTCGTACCGCCGTGCGCGTTCGTCCTGAACGCATCAACGGCAGCCCCGCGCCCGTCTTGAGGGCGCCCGCGCCAAGGTCGCCGCCCATGCCCGAATCCATCCTCATCGACGCCGGACACTTCGCCTGCGAGGACTGGCTCGACAGCCGTCAGTTCTACAGCCGCGCCACGCTCGACGCGCTCGACGCCCAGCGCTTCGAGCCGGTGATGCTGCGCTACGACGAGTTCCACGGCCCGCACGATCGCGGGCCGCATGTCGACATCACGCTGCACGATCCGGTCAGCGAGAAGCTGCTGTTCCTGCTCGGCCTGCCGGTGCGCGGTCACAAGCTCATTTGGCCCGGCGTGGTGGCCGGCTGGGGCGCCGACGTGCTCGGCGCGCTGAGCCTGACGGCGCTCGCGGCGCTGCATGCCACGCCCGATGCGACGCCCGGCCTGCTGATCCAGCTCGAGGATTTCGAGAAGGTCTTCCACGGCCCGATCAACGAGGTGCTCGCGGGCCGCACCGTGCCCGGGCTCATGAATCCGTGGTCGGCCACGCAGGTGCTCAAGCGCTACCAGTTCGTCGCGCCGCTGCTGTCGGGCCGCGTGCTGGAGGTGGCGCCCGGCCCCGGCCTCGGCACCGCGTTCATGCTCGGCACGAACGACCGCATCACCGAATACCAGGGCGCCGACCTCGACGGGATCGCCGTCGATCTGGCGCGGCGCGGCAACTTCGATTCGCGCGCGAGCTTTCATCGCGGTGACTTCCACGACATCGACAGCGGCTTCGACTGGGTGGTGTCGCTGGAGACGATCGAGCACACGCCCGATCCGGACGAGTTCTTCGCCGAGCTCAAGTCGCGGCTCAAGCCGACCGGCGCGATGGTGATCTCGCTGCCCGGCGAGCGCTGGCACGGTTCGCACCTGAACCCGGCGCACTGGACCAACTGGAGCTTCGAGCGCATCGACGCGCTGGTGGCCGGGCATTTCGAGCAGGTCGAGTACTTCCATTACGAGCGGCCAAGCTTCGGCGAGTGCCCGTTCGACATCGCGACGGTCAAGCCGCTGGGCGCGACGGTCGATCCGTCCTGGCAGGAAGGTTGGCTGGCGGTGCTGCGCCAGCCGCGCGAGGTGATGCCGAAGCAGCGCATCGTCGTGCGCCGGCGCGCCGCGCGCGGCGACGTGCTCCAGACCACGCCGGTCGTGCATGCGCTGCGACGCCGTCATCCGCGCGCGCGCATCGTGATGTGGACCGATGCCACCGAGGTCTATGCCGACAACCCCGACGTGGATCTGCTCGCGCTGTGCTCGTCGGGCTTCCAGCCGGCGCCGGACGATCTGCTCGTCAACCTCGACGAAGCCTACGAACGCAAGCCGCGCCAGCACATGCTGCTGTCGTATGCCGAGGCGGCCGGCGTGGCGCTGACCGACCAGCGCCTGCGCCTGCATCCGAATGCCTGGGACTACCGGCTCGCGGCGAGCGCGCTCAGCCAGAAGCCGGGGGTCGCCAACGCGGCGCGCCTCGTGGCGCTGCACATGAGCTCGACGCCCGACCGCTCCTGGCCGGCCGCGCACTGGAACCGTCTGGCCGAGCTGCTGCTGGCCGAGCCGGACGTGGGCGTGATCGTGGTGGGCGCGGGCAAGGATCACCGCCTGCCCGAGCATCCGCGCGTGCTCGATCTGGTCAACCGCATGGAGCTGCGTAGCACGGCGGTGGCCGTGGCGCTGGCCGATGTGCTCGTCGGCAGCGACTCCTTCATGCTGCATGTGGCCGGGGCGGTCGGCACCGACGCGGTCGGGCTGTACGGCATCGCCGAGCCGGTCACGCGCATTCCGGTCGGGGCCCATCAGGAAGGCATGCTTGCGCCGGTGGAATGCGCGGGCTGCCTGCATCAGGCGCCGGCGCCCAACACCAATCCGCGCTGCAAGTTCGGCCAGGCCTTCTGTCTCGAACGCATCGCACCCGAGGATGTGCTGACGGCGGCACGCAGGTCGCTGTCGGCGGCACAGCCGCATGGCTGGCGGCTGAGGCTGAGGCTCGGCGGCGCCGACGCGGTGCCGGTGCTCGGCGCCGGTGGCATCGTGATCGGGCCGCGTGACGCGGGCCAGCCCGCCCCGCCCGCGACACCGGCCGCGCCGCCGCGCCCGCGCTATCACTTCCTCACCTGGGTCGAGCCGCATGAGCAGCATCTGCTCGCCGATCTGCTCGACAGCCTCGGCAGCCAGGGCCGCGACGACTGGCATCTGACGGTGGTGGCGCCCTTCGCGTCGCCCGATCCGCTGTTCGGCGAGCTGCCGATGCTGAGCTGGGTCGAAAGCGCTCCCGAGGCCGCGATCCCGACCTTGCAAAGGCTTGCAGATCAGCGCCCGGCCGAGAACTGCGTGGTGCTGCCGGCGGGCTTCCGCGTCGGGCCGCTGGGGCTGGATCAGGTCATCAACCAGCTGGCCGAGGTCAAGCCCGGCCCGGTGGCGATGGCCTGAGAGGGATCAGCGCTTGTAACCGCCGAGCAGCAGCCCGACGTTCTGCTTGCGCTTGATGGCCGATGTCGCGGCCGGCTTATCGGCCTCGGACTCGGCCTTTGCGGCGGCGACGCTCGCGCCCGACGGCTCGTAGGGCTTGAGGAAGAACTCGTCCACCGGCGCGCCACGGCCGTGCCGGATGCCGTGACCCGTGGCGCCATGTGAACGCGCCGGGCGATCGCCACGGCTGTCGTCGCGGTCTGCGCGCGGCGGGCGAGCATCGTCGCGCGGCGCGCGAGCGTCGTCGCGCGCGGGACGGGCACCATCGGCGCGGCCGGCCGGGCGCTCGTCGCCGAAGCGCTCGCGCGCCGGCAGCCTGAGCGCCTCGCGCTTGAGCGGCGACTTGATGAGCTTCTCGATGTCGGCCATCGAGCGCTCCTCTTCCGGCGAGCAGAAGGAGATCGCATCGCCCGTCGCGCCGGCGCGGCCCGTGCGGCCGATGCGGTGCACGTAGTCCTCGGCGTTGTAGGGGATGTCGAAGTTGATGACCGCCGGCAGCGCCGAGATGTCGAGGCCGCGCGCGGCCACGTCGGTGGCGACCAGCACCTCGATCGTGCCGGCCTTGAAGTCTTCGAGCGCCTTGGTGCGCTCGGCCTGGCTGCGGTCACCGTGGATCGCGGTAGCCGGAATGCCGTCGCGCTCCAGCAACCGCGACAGGCGGCCCGCCCCGAGCTTCTTGTTGACGAAGACGATCACCTGCTTCAGCTCGCGCTCGCGCAGCACCTGCACCAGCGCGCGATGCTTGTCGGGTTCGGCCACGGCGTAGACCGTCTGCGTGACGTTCTCGTTGGTCGAGTTGCGACGCGCGACTTCGATCGTGGCCGGATCGCGCAGGAAGCTGCGCGCGAGCTTCTTGATGTCATCGGAGAAGGTGGCCGAGAACAGCAGCGTCTGCCGGGACTGCGGCAGCAGGTTCACGATGCGCTGGAGGTCGGGCAGGAAGCCCATGTCGAGCATGCGATCGGCCTCGTCGAGCACGAGGATCTGCACCTGCGACAGGTTGATCGACTTTTGCTGCACGTGGTCGAGCAACCGGCCCGGCGTGGCGATGACGATCTCGACGCCCGCGCGCAACGCTTCGATCTGCGGCCGGATGTCGACGCCGCCGAACACGACGGCGCTGCGGAGTTGCGTGTGTTTCGCGTAAGTGGCGACGTTGTCGGCGACCTGATCGGCCAGCTCGCGCGTCGGCGCGAGGATGAGCGCACGCACCGGATGGCGCGCCGGCGAGACGCTCGCGCTTTGGGTGGGAACGAGCCGTTGCAGGATCGGCAGCGAGAAGCCGGCGGTCTTGCCGGTACCGGTCTGCGCTGCGCCCATCAGGTCGCGGCCCTGGAGCGCGATCGGAATGGCCTGCTGCTGGATGGGAGTGGGCGTGGTGTAGCCCTGTTCGACGATGGCGCGAAGGATCGCGGCGTCGAGCCCGAACGTACTGAAGTCGGGCTGTGCGCCTTCTGGCGCAGTCGTGGTGGCTTGATTCATGAGGTGACCATTCTAGCGGAGCGATCGTGTCGTCCGCCGCTGGCAGCGCGCAGCAATATGGCGCGCATCAAAGACAAACGGCGCGCATCCGTGTGATGCGCGCCGTCTGATGAGGAGCCCCGCCAGAACCGCTAGACCGTCATCCCGAACCGTGAGGTTCAGGGGGCCACAGTCAACCAACTCTTAGGTTCAACCAGCCGAAGCCAGTCAATCTCACCGAATCGGCAATTTCCGCAGCCAGGGTAAACAAACATTGGTTCAAGGAGTGTTTGGCCTTGGCGAGAACGGCAGGGCAAACCGGAAATCCTGGCAAGCCGCATCAGCTCCTGCTGAAGTCGTCTTGCAGATGAATCTTCGTCTTGCGTGAAGCCAGTATGCCAGCAAACGCGATCACTGCAAGCCGGAAACGACCGTCGATCCCCCGATGCTCAGTCGAACAGATCGGGCGAATGCGGCGTTGACAACGTGGGCCGCGTGCCGGCCACCATGAACTGTTCGATGCGATCGTTGACCACGGCGACCGCCTGATCGAGTTCGTTGGCGGCCGCGGCGTCGAAGGTGACATCGCTTGCAGCAGCGCCCATCGCGACGGCAGTCTCGGCGATCGCCGCGCGCGCCCGCGCCTCGGACGCAATGGCCTCGGCGGCGGCGATGCGGGCTTCGGCCGCAGCGACGGCCTCGCGCGCCGCGATCAGTTCCTGTGCCAGCGACAGCGATGCCATCACGGCGATGCGATCCATCGCCGACAGCTTTCCGTGCGCACGGATCATCGTCATCTTTTCATCGACGATCTCGCAGCACTCGAACAGCGACGCCTTCTCGTCCGGTTCGCAGACGAAGGCGTATTCGCGGCCCATGATCTTGACCGTCACCTTTTCGGCATTGAGCTTCACGAGACGTGCTCCGGCTGCAAGGGATCGTGGCGGTTGGCGGGCAGACGATCGATCAGCGCCTCGACGCGCGCACGCGCCGCCGCCAGCCGCTTTTCGAGGCTGGCGCGACTGGCTTCGCTTTCTCCGAGGCGCTGGCGCAATTCGGCGTTCTCGCGCTCCAGGGCCTCGGCGCGTTCGAGCAGACGCTCGGAATTGCGCAGCAAGGCCATGCAGGCAGCGGGAGAAACGCCCGGGTTGGAAAAATCGGAATCCGACATGTGGACCGGTCCTGCTGGCGTCGACTTGGCCGGTAATGGTAGCGGCTTTCGCAGCGCAGCAACCTTCGCGCAATCGCGCGGAGTGAACGCTGCGCAATCGCTGACGAACGGTCAGAGACCGTAGCTGTCGTCGTCGGCCGTGCCCTTGCGCATGGCCGATTCGATACGCGCCCGGGTGAGCTGCGGCGACAGCAGGTGCAGGAACTTGACCGCGTAATCGCGCAGGTAGCTGCCTTGGCGGATCGCCATGCGCAACACGTTCTCGCCGAACAGATGGCCAGCCGGAAGCGCGACGAGATTGCTGTCGCGCACCGGGTCGTAGGCCATCTCGGCAATGATCCCGATGCCGAGGCCCAACTCGACATAGGTCTTGATGACGTCGGAATCGATGGCTTCGAGCACGATCTGCGGCTCGACGCCACGACGCGCGAAGGCGGCGTCGATCTTGGGTCGGCCCGAGAACGTGTGCTCGTAGGTGATGAGCGGCTGGGCCGCCACCTGCTCAAAATGCAGATGCTCGACAGAGGCAAGGGCATGCTCGCGCGGCACCAGCACGACGTGACGCCACTGGAACAGAGGCAGCGTGACCAGTTCCGACTGCTCGGACAACACCTCGGTCGCGATACCCAGATCTGCCCGGCCGTGCATGACGTATTGCGCCACATGTCCCGGATCACCTTGCAGCAGCTTGAGCCGCACGCCCGGAAAGATCTCCTTGAACTGGGCGATCACCTTGGGAAGCGTGTATCGCGCCTGGGTGGCGGTGGTGGCGATAACCAGCGTGCCGTGATCCTGGGCGGCGAAATCGTCGGCAATGCGGCGGAGATTCTCGATTTCCATCAGCACGCGCTCGACGCTGCCAATGACCATTTCGCCCGGCGGCGTGAGTCCGATGATGCGCTTGCCGCGCCGCACGAAAATCTGGAATCCGAGTTCATCCTCGAATTCGATGATCGCCTTGGAAACACCGGGCTGGGACGTGTAGAGCGCATTTGCCACTGCCGTCAGATTGAAATTCTGACGAACGGCTTCGCGCACGTAACGCAATTGATGGAGATTCATGGATTATTGGAGGCGGCCGTATTCGTTGCTTTAAGCATAGGGCCAAAAAAGAAAGGGCGCTGACTCTCATCAGCGCCCTGAAATAGGCAGCTATTGCTGCCTCTCCTCCTCCTCACGAACTCTTGTCTGCAACGACTTGGAACGGAGTCTATTGAGGCCCCCCCTTGCTCAACATTGGGACAAGCCCTAGGGATTTCTTCCCGGTGCTTCGAGCGCGGGATTGACCGCCGACAATGCGCTTTCTCCGACCTGCCGACCGATCAAGTTGATTACGAAAAAGACGCTCGTCTCGGGCATGTTCTGGTCCGCCGTGCGCGTGTGGGGCACGCGGGTGACGACCCTGGTGGTGTTCATGGTGCTGGCGCGGCTGCTCGCGCCGGATGCGATCGGCACGGTCGCGCTGGTCACTACCTACACGCAGATCATCTGGACGCTGCTGAGCGCGGGCCTGGCTGAGTACCTCATCCAGGCCAAAACGCGCGATCCGCACCGCGAGGCGGCGGCGTTCTGGGTGCAGGTGGGCGCGGCGACACTGATCGCCGCGCTGCTCGTTGTCTTCCGCGAGCCGGCGGCAGCGCTGCTGCTGGCTGACGCGCCCGATCGCGTGCCGCTGCTACTGGTGATGGCGGCGCTCATTCCGCTGCAATCGATGCCGCAGGTGGCCGAGGGCGTGCTGCGACGCGAACTGGCGTTCAAGGCGCTGGCGATGCGCTCGACCGTCATCGCCTTCGCGGGCGGGGCGACGGGCGTGGGCCTGGCGCTGGCCGGCTGGGGCGTGTGGTCGCTGATGGCCAAGCTTGTGGTCGAGGCGGTGCTGGATGTGGTGGTCGTGTTCTGGAGCGCGCGCTGGCATCCGTTCCGGTCGTGGTCGCTGGCGGCGCTGGCGCCGGCACGCGGATTCGTGGCGGCGATGTTCGGCACGCGCGTGGTCGAGCTGATCCAGTCGCGCTCGGATGCGCTGATCGTGCAGGCCTTTCTCGGCACGGCGGCGCTCGGCTACTACTCGACCGGACTGCGGCTGTTCCAGATCTGCTACGAGCTGCTCGGCGGCATGACCTGGCAGGTGTCGGTGCCCTTCCTGTCGCGGCTGAAGGAACAGCCGGAGGAATTCCGCCGCGTGGCGCTGCGGCTGGGCGCGGTGCTGAGCCTGGTGGCCATTCCCGGCTTCGGGCTGCTGGCGATCGTGGCGCCGGACATCGTGCCGGTGGTGTTCGGCGAGAAGTGGCGCGCGGCGGCGCCGGTGCTGGCGATCTATGCGCTGGCCGGCCTGCCCTTCGGCGCGGTGCATTTTTTGCAGGTGGCGCCGATCGCGCTGGGGCGGTCGGCGTCGTACTTCCACATCACGGCGGTGACGGCGGCCTGCGTGGTGGCGGGCGCCTTCGCGGGTGTGCGGTACGGGCTGGAGGCGGTGGCGCTGAGCGGCGTGCTGGCCGAGGTGGTGCAGGTGGCGCTGGTGCTGCGCAATTCGCGCGGGCTGCTCGGCATCGGGCCGGCGGCGGTGCTGCGCAGCCAGCGCGTGCCGATGCTGGTGGGCGGACTGGCGCTGGCGGCGGCGGCGCTCGCGCTGTGGGCGGCGCAATCGGCCGGCACGTCGCTGCGGCTGGCGGCGGCCTTCGGCAGCTTCGGCGTGGTGTATGCGCTCGCGCTGCTCACGCTGTCGCCAGAGGCGATCGGCTTCCTGCGCGAGCTGCGCGGCGGAGTCAGCAGCTCACGAGCACAGGCGCCGGAGTCAGGGGCCTGATCGGCTCCTGCATGCCGCATAGCAAGGTGAGCGCCGTGAGGGTCTTGAGGCCCGAGGTGTCGATGATCTTGTCGCCAACGCTGGCGACGGCATCGGCACGCGGCAGCAGGCAGTCGAGCGCGGCGCGGTCGAAGATGGCCGAGGTGGCGGCACGCGCGGCATCGGCCTCGGCCCGCACGGCGCGCCAGCCGGCATTGTTGAAGTCGTACACGCGGGCGTAGTAGCGCTGCTCGGCGGCCGGCTTGAGGCGTTGCAGCAGCCGGGCCGGATCGAGCTTGCGCCTGACCTTGCCGAACAGGCTCTCGACCATCGGCGCGGTCTGGGCCGAGTTGCGATCGAGCGGCAGGCGCGCGAGCGCGTCGAAGCGGGTGCGCAGCAGCTCGCGCTGCGCGGCGCGTCGGTACAGCGGCGCGTGCGGCATGCCGGCCACGAGATCGAGCAGCTCCCGGTCGATGAAGGGCAGCAGCGGCATCGCGCCGAGCGACATGCGCCACGCGACCGCGCCCACATGGCCGCGCTCGCGGTGGCGCAGCTCCCACAGCCAGATGCGCTGGAAGGGCTCGCCGGGCACCTGATCCCAGGCGTCGCGCATCTCGGCGAGAGCCTGGTCGACCACGCGCTGGCCGCCGGCCGGCGCGAGCAACCGGGCCACGGCCTCGGGCGGCATGCCCCAGCGGTTCATGTAGTTGAAGCGCGCCTCGAAAGCGGTGCGGTCGCTGACGCCCGGCTCCCAGGTGTCGTCGGCCATGACGGCGTCGCCGAGCAGGCCGGTCGCGAGCCGCGCGCCGCTCGCGGCGACCACGGGCAGCGCGTTCCACCAGGACAGATCGGGGATGCTGGTATCGACATGCTCCAGCCCGACCTGCATGCGCGCGAGCGCCGGGAAGGCGGCGAAATCGACCGGCACCGGCTGGTGGGCGATACCGAGCGCGCGCGCGACGGGCCGCGCGCATTGCATCTCGTAGTCGTCGGCGTCGCCGAGAGTGAGCGCGCCGCGCAGATCGGCGCCCACGCGTTGCAGATAGCCCGCGACGAGCCGCGAATCGAGCCCGCCCGACAGCGACAGCACGACGGGGCCGGTCGCGGCGAGCCGGCGCGCGACGCGCTCCAGGCAGGCATCGAACAGATCCACGCATTCGGCGTCGCTGCGGCCGAAATGGCGGTCGGACGGGACAAGCCAGGCCGGCTCGGTCTCGGTCGCCGCCTTGCCCGGCAGACGCGTGAACAGCCCGCCCGACCTCAGTCGGCGCACGCCGGCGAGCGTGGTGCGGCCGCCGCGTCCATGCACCGTGAGCAGCGAGTTGGCGACACCGACCGGATCGCATTCCCGGCTGCCGAGCGGATGGCGGCCGAAAGGCATGAGCGAGCTGGCGACGATCGTGACTTCGCCGCGCGCGAGCCAGTAGAGCGGGAACAGGCCGAGCGTGTCGGTGCCGGCGTGGATCTCGCCGCTGGGGCCGAGCAGCAGCGCGGCGTAGAAGCCGTTGCGGCCGGTGAGGCAATCGACCGGCTCGGACAGGCAGACGCTCGCTGGCGTGGGCAGCGGCGCATCGACGCCGAACAGCTGGCCGAACACGATGCCGAGCCGGCCATCAGGAGCGAGCGCCACGTCGACCGGGGCGGTTCGGGCGGTAGCCCAGAGCACAAGCGTGCTGCCGTGCTCGCGCTCGCCCGTGACCATCGACGCGAGCGGGGCGAGACGCGGCCGGATCGCCTCGGCGAAGGCCCGGCGGCGCTGCGGGTCCGGATCGGACACGACGACAAAGTGGGTCATTGTTGTTGGCCGCAGGCGACGCGGAGCGCACCCGCCGTGATGAAAATTGGCTGAAAGGCTGGCGGAATCTTGCACACCAGCGATTTCTGGTTTACGGCCGCCGACCCGTCAGCCGTAGTGCGATTGGACACAAAACGACGCGATCGCATCCAGCACCTGGTCAACCTCGCCGACGGTTGGCGCCAGTTCGATGCGCATGCGGGGATGACGCCGTCGCAATTCGTCCAGCAGCAGCGGCAGGTCGCGGCGGATGTGGCCGCCCTGGCCCAGGAAAGCGGGCACCAGCGTGATGCGCGCGATGCCCTCCGCCGAAAGCTCGGCGACAGCCTCGGGCAGGCTCGGCTGCATGAGTTCGAGGAAGGCCAGTTCGACGCGCAGGCCCGGCGCGCGGGCGCGCACCCGCTCGACCACCGAGCGCAGCGGATCGGCCCAGCGCGGATCGCGCGCGCCGTGGGCGAAGAGGATGAGAGCGTCGTCGTTCATGGTGAGCCGGAATCAGTGCCGCGAGACCCAGCGCAACCAGCCGGCCGCGATCAGCAGCGCCAGCAGGCTCGGCGCGGCGGCTGGCAGCCAAGCCGGCCAGCCGTTGAGCAGGCCGAGGTGGGCCGAGAGGTTGTTGAGGAAGTGGAAGGCGATGCCGATCATGATCCCGGCGAAGATCTTCACGCTTACCCCGCCGGAGCGGGTGTGAAGGTAGGCGAAGGGCAGCGCGAGCAGCATCATCACCGCGACAGTGATGGGATCGACGATCTTCTTCCACAGCGCCAGTTCGTACTTGAGCGAGCGCTGGCGTGTGAGCTTGAGATGCTCGACGTAGTTCCACAGCGCCATCACCGACATGTTCTCGGGCTTGAGGAAGGCCGACGACACGATGCTCGCGTCGAGCGTGGTCGGCCACAGGCGCTCCGCCTCGTGCACGACCTCGCTGCGCCAGGCGAGTTCGGGGCGGGTGGCCGGCGTGATCGCGTCCGTGGCAAGGCGCGCGGCAGTGGCCGAGGCGGCGTGGCCGGCGGCGCCGGCAGCTGACGCGGCGGCTACCGGCGCCTTGGCCGCCGCGCCGCGCGTGCTCAGCCGCGTCTCGGTGATGTCGCGCAGGCGCCAGCCCGAGGCGGCGGGCGAATCGTCGCGCTCGAAGCGCGCGCTCTTCGCCTCCGCGAACGATTGCAGCCGCATCGCGTCGTCGAACTCGTACAGGCGCACGCCGGCGAGGCTGCCGTCGGCCAGCACCTCGCGCGCGTTGACGAAGCGCACGCCGGTCGGGCGGCCGTCGGGGTCGAACACCACGTCCTTGATCCAGAAGCCCGAGCGCAGGTCGGTGGACGCCGCGCGGCCGAGCAGGCCGAGGCGCAGCTTCTCGGCCGTGATTTCGGCCATCGGCGCGACGTACTCGCCGACCGCGAAGGTGATGCCCACGAGCAGCAGCGCCGCGCCCAGCACCGCGCGTACCGCGCCGAGCGGCGACAGCCCCGCCGCCCGCATGATCGTGAATTGCGACCCGGCCGCGAGCTGGGCCAGCGCGGTGATGGTGCCGATCAGCGCCGACAACGGCAGCAGCAGCCGCAGCGTGGAAGGCATCTGCAAGGCGACGTAGACGAGCGCGTGATGGAAGCGGTAGCCCGCGCGGCCGACGTCATCCATCTCCTGCAGCAGGTCGAGGAAGAAGAACAGCGCCACGAGCGCGAACAGCACGAGCGCGATCGAGCCCCAGATCTGTCGGGCGAGGTAGCGGCGCAGGATCACTTGCAGCCCCCGCCCAGGCGCACGCGCCAGGTCCGAAGCGAGAAGGGATCGAGCTTCGCCGACGAAGACCGACGCGCGAACATCAGCGCGATCAGTCCGGCCACAAGCGCGTGCACGAGCCACACGCCGAGGCCGAAATGCAGCCGCCCGCCACCGACCATCGCCTGCGTCAGCGACAGCAGCTGCCAGTAGATGACGTACAGCAGCACCGCGAAGATCAGGTTGGCCGAGCGCCCCGCGCGCGGATTGACGAAGGCCAGCGGGATGGCGAGCAGCACGAGATTGAGCGCGAGCAGCGGCAGGCCGATGCGCCAGAGCAGCTCGCCGCGCGCCTTGGGCGTGGTGTCGGCGGCGAGCTGGGCGGCGGTCATGGTGCGGGCGTCGCTGCCGGGCGGCGCGAACTGCACCGCGCGCGATTCGAGCCGGATCGCGTAGCTGTCGAACTCGCCGATCGAGCCGTCGGCATGGCCGGTCTCGAAGGCGTAGCGGCGGCCCGGGCCGAGCACGAGGTAGCGCTCGCCGCCCTCGCGGGTTTCGACATGGCCGTCGCGCGCCACGATCATCGTCGTGGTGTCGCCGTCGCGCAGCGCCGCGAACACGTTGGTGACGAGGCGGGCCACGGCGTCGAAATCCTCGACGAAGAACACGCGGTCGCGGCCGGCGGTCTCGATGAACTGGCCCGACGCCACCTTGGAGATGTCGTCGCGCTGCTCGAAGCGGGCCGCGACCTCGCGCGCCTGCTGGTTGGCCCAGGGCGACACGAACATCGAGAACGCGAGCACCAGCGCGATCCACGGCGCGGCAAATCTCAGCACCGGCCGGATGAAGCCGCGCAGCGACACGCCGCACGAGAACCACACGACCATCTCGCTGTCGGCATACATGCGCGTGAGAACGAGCAGCGTGGAAATGAACAGCGTAACCACCAGCAGCATCGGCAGCACGTTGAGCACCGCGAAGCCGATGAGCAGCACGACGGCATCCGCTCCGGCCTTGCCTGCTGCGGCCTGACCTAGAATCCGGATGAGTGTCGTCGTGATGACGATGGTCACCAGCGTGATGAAGACACCGGTGGCCGAGGCGACCAGTTCCTTGCGCAGCGCGCGTTCGAAGATCATCAGGCGGGGGAGCGATGCGTGCACGCTTGCAGGCCTTGGTGCCTGCCCGGTCCAGGACGGACCCGCACACGGATCGAAGCAATGGGGAATCCAATGAAATTTAGCATGAAGGTCGGCAAGCCCGAGACCGTCGCGGCCGACTGCGTCGTCGCCCTCGTCCACACGGGCGGCGCGCTCGGCATCGCCGCGCAGGCGCTTGATGCCGCGACCGGCGGACTCGTCGCCGCGGCCGTCAAGAGCGGCGACATCTCCGGCAAGCCGGGCAGCACGCTGCTGCTGCGCGGCCTGCCCGGCATCGAGGCTCAGCGCGTGCTGCTGGTGGGCGCCGGCGAGGCCGGCAAGCTCGACGCCAAGACCTTCGGCAAGGCGATCGGCCCCGGCGTCAAGGCGCTGCTCGCCACCGGCGCGAAGAGCGTCGCCTTCGGCCCGGCCGAAGCCCTCGCCGACCGCGATGCCGCCTGGGCGGTGCAGCAGATCGTCGTCGCGCTGCGCGACGCGACCTACCGCTTCACGCAGTTCAAGAGCGACAAGGGCGAGGACGCCAAGCTCGCCAGCGTGTTCTTCCTCGCCACCGACGACGAGAAGGAAGTGAAGGCCGCGATCGCCGCCGGCGTGGCGCTCGCCAACGGCATCGAGCTGACCAAGACGCTCGGCAACCTGCCCGGCAATGTCTGCACGCCGACCTACCTGGCCGAGACGGCCGAGGGCATCGCCAAGGAATTCAAGGGCAAGCTCAAGATCGAGGTGCTGGAGCGCAAGGACATCGAGGCGCTCGGCATGGGCAGCTTCCTGAGCGTGACTGCGGGCACGGTCGAGCCGCCCAAGTTCATCGTCCTCAACTACGCGGGCGGCGCGAAGAAGGCCGCGCCCGTCGTGCTCGTCGGCAAGGGCATCACCTTCGACACCGGCGGCATCAGCCTCAAGCCGGGCGAGGCGATGGACGAGATGAAGTACGACATGTGCGGCGCCGGCAGCGTGCTCGGCACCTTCCGCGCGCTCGTCGAACTGGGCCTCAAGCTCAACGTGGTCGGCCTGATTCCCACCTGCGAGAACATGCCCTCGGGCACGGCGACGCGGCCGGGCGACATCGTCAAGTCGATGAGCGGCCAGACGATTGAGATCCTCAATACCGACGCCGAGGGCCGCCTCATTCTCTGCGACGCCCTCACCTATGCCGAGCGCTTCAAGCCGGCGGCCGTGGTGGACATCGCCACGCTCACCGGCGCCTGCATCATCGCGCTCGGCGGCGTGAACAGCGGCCTGTTCAGCAAGAACGACGAGCTGGCCGACCAGCTTCTCGCCGCCGGCAAGACCATGCTCGACCCGGCCTGGCGTCTGCCGCTCGACGACGAGTACCAGGAGCAGCTCAAGAGCAACTTCGCCGACATGGCCAACATCGGTGGCCGGCCAGCCGGCTCGGTGACGGCGGCGTGCTTCCTGTCGCGCTTCACCAAGGCCTACGACTGGGCCCACCTCGACATCGCCGGCACCGCCTGGAAGGGCGGCGCGGCCAAGGGCGCGACCGGCCGTCCGGTGCCGCTGCTGATCGAGTTCCTGCGCCAGCGCGCGGCGGCCTGACCGCCCGCGTCCACGGGGCCGGGCGTTCGCGTCCGGCCCGCAACCTGTTCCGCCACCGATGACCGAAGTCCACTTCTACACCGGCGTCGCCGACCCGATGCGCTATGCCTGCGAGCTGATCCGCCGGGGCGTGGCGAAGGGCCGGCGCCTCGTCGTGCATGACGCCGATCGCCAGCGCCTCGCACGCTTCGACCAGGCGCTGTGGACTTTCGAGCCGCTCAGCTTCATTCCGCACGTCGCGGCCGGCGACGCGCTCGCGCCGCGCACGCCGGTCATCCTCACGCCCGACGGCGACGCGGGGCCGGAGGCGCTGCCGCATCACGAGGTGCTCGTGAATCTCGGCGGCGAGCCGAAGTTCTTCTCGCGCTTCGACTTCCTGATGGAGATCGTCGGGCGCGATCCGGCCGATGCCGAGGCCGGCCGGCGGCGCTGGAAGTTCTACAAGGACCGGGGCTACCGCCTCGAACACCACCCGCAGGAAAACAAGCGCTGAAACGCGCCCGCCCGCCATGGTCTACAGCCTCTTCCACCGCCGCCACGACGACGACGCGATCCCGGTACTGACCGAGATCATCGAGACGCCCGAGGCCGGTACGCCGGCGGCGGACGGATCGGCGCCCGGCGGGGTTGCCGATGCCGGCGCGATACCGGCGGCAGGCATGGATGCCCCTGCCGCGCTCCAGATCGCCGCCCCCGAGGACGGCGCGGCCTCCGAAGCGCCGACGCACGCGACGGCCGAGGCCGAAGCCACAGCCGAAACCCAGCCGGAAGCCGAAGCCGGCCTCCCCGCCTCCCGAGGCGCCGACTCCCCGCTCGACGCGCCCGCCCCCGTGGCGCTTGCAGAGCCGGGCGACTACGACCCCGACGATCTGCCGGTGATGACCGAGCCGATCGCCTCGCCGCTCATGGCCTTCGCGCCGCGCCCGGCCTTCGGCGCGTCGCGGGAAGCCCTCGGCGCCAGCGCCACGCACGCCGTGCCGGCGCCCGAACCCGACGCCGCCGTCACCGACCGCCCCGCCGACGCCGCCAGGAGCGACGAACTGCTCCCGCCGCTCGACATCGCCGGCGGCGAAGCCGCCTTCGCGTCCCTTCTCACGCCGCACATCCGTCCGCTGCCGACCGCGCTCACCGACCTTGGCGCGCGAGCCGCCGGCGCCAACGAGCCCGCCACGGCTGACGCCCCGCGCCCCACCGAGGCCGACATCCGCGCCCGGGCCGAGGCCAGCCTGCGCGCCGAGGCCGACGAACTCGCCGTCCGCTTGCGCGACGACCTCCTCGCCCGGCTGCGCCCGCGCCTCGGCGACCTGCTCGACCAGCGCATCGCCGAAGCCGTCGGCGACGTGCTCGCCGCCGAGCTGCCGCGCCTGCATGCGCGCATCGAGGCAGCGCTCGTCAGCGCGGTCGGCGATCTGGTCGCGCATGCCGTCGCCGACGAACTCGACCGCCTCGACAAGCCGGCCCCGCCCGACGCCTGACCTTGTCCGCAGGGGTACGCGCCCGCCGCGGCGGGGTATCGCGGGCCGCGCCGGCATCCGCGCCGCGAGCCAGACGCCGCTTCCCGACCGCCCGCCCGGCGCCGCGCCCACCCCGCTCCCTATAATTCGCGGTCCGTTTTCCGCCGTCGGTCGGGCCGGCAACCGCGCAGACCGCGCGCCGCCCGTCCGCCGGCGACGCCCGCACCCACGACAACCACGCGCCCGGCGGCATCCGCCCGTCGAGGCCGAACATCAAGCGTCAAGCGACGCCATCCCACATGACCGCGCCCGATTCCCAGAAGCCAGCGTCCGCCAACGACCTCGCCAAGTCCTTCGAACCGCAAGACATCGAAAAGCGCTGGGCACCGCGCTGGGAGGCGCTCGGCGCCGCCAGCGCCCGCGTCGTCGAAGGCCGGCCCGACTTCGCCATCCAGCTCCCGCCGCCCAACGTGACCGGCGTGCTGCACATGGGCCATGCGTTCAACCAGACGATCATGGACAGCCTCACGCGCTGGCACCGCATGCAGGGCCACAACACGCTGTGGGTGCCGGGTGTGGACCACGCCGGCATCGCGACGCAGATCGTCGTCGAGCGCCAGCTCGACCAGCAGAAGATCTCGCGCCACGACCTCGGCCGCGACAAGTTCCTGGAGAAGGTCTGGGCCTGGAAGGAGCACTCGGGCGGCACGATCACGCAGCAGATGCGCCGCGTCGGCGCCAGCGTGGACTGGAACCATGAGTACTTCACGATGGACGCGAAGTGCTCGAAGGTCGTCACCGAGGTGTTCGTGCGCCTGCACGAGCAGGGCCTCATCTATCGCGGCAAGCGCCTCGTCAACTGGGATCCGGTGCTGAAGACCGCCGTGTCCGACCTCGAAGTCGTGAGCGAGGAAGAGGACGGCAAGCTCTACCACCTGCGCTATCCGCTCGCCGACGGCAGCGGCCAGCTCGTCGTCGCCACCACCCGGCCCGAGACCATGCTCGGCGACACGGCCGTCATGGTGCATCCCGAGGACGAGCGCTACGCCCACCTCATCGGCAAGATGGTCAAGCTGCCGCTGACCGACCGCGAGATTCCCGTCATCGCCGACGACTACGTCGACCGTGAATTCGGCACCGGCGTGGTGAAGGTCACGCCCGCGCACGACTTCAACGACTACCAGGTCGGCCAGCGCCACGGTCTGCCGATGATCAGCGTGCTCACGCTCGACGCCACCATCAACGACGAGGCGCCCGAGAAGTACCGCGGCATCGACCGCTTCAAGGCGCGCGAGCAGGTCATGGCCGACCTCGACGCGCTCGGTCTGGTCGAGAAGGTCGAGCCGCACAAGCTCAAGGTGCCGCGCGGCGACCGCACCGGCGTCGTGATCGAGCCGATGCTGACCGACCAGTGGTTCGTCGCGATGACCAAGCCCGCGCCCGAAGGCACGCGCTTCCCCGGCAAGAGCATCACGGAAGTCGCGACCGAAGTCGTCGCCGACGGCCGCGTGAAGTTCGTGCCCGAGAACTGGACCAGCACCTACAACCACTGGATGAACAACATCCAGGACTGGTGCATCTCGCGCCAGCTCTGGTGGGGCCACCAGATTCCGGCCTGGTACGGCGCGGGCGGCGAGGTGTTCGTCGCGCGCGACGAGGCCGAGGCGAAGGCCAAGGCGGCGGCGGCCGGCTACACCGGCGAACTCACGCGCGAGAGCGACGTGCTCGACACCTGGTTCAGCTCGGCGCTCGTGCCCTTCAGCACGCTCGGCTGGCCCGAGGAGACGCCCGAACTCGCGCACTTCCTGCCGTCGAGCGTGCTGGTCACGGGCTACGAGATCATCTTCTTCTGGGTCGCGCGCATGGTCATGATGACCATGCACTTCACGGGCAAGGTGCCGTTCGAGACCGTGTACATCCACGGCATGGTGCGCGACGCCGAGGGCAAGAAGATGAGCAAGTCGGAGGGCAACACGCTCGATCCGGTGGACCTCATCCAGGGCATCGACATCGACGCGCTCGTCGCCAAGAGCACGACCGGCCTGCGTCGCCCGCAGGACGCGCCCAAGATCGAGAAGCGGGTGCGCAAGCAGTTTGCCGAGGGCATGCCGGCCTACGGCGCCGACGCGCTGCGCTTCACGATGGCCAGCTACGCGACGCTCGGCCGCAACGTCAACTTCGACACCAAGCGCTGCGAGGGCTACCGCAACTTCTGCAACAAGCTCTGGAACGCGACGCGCTTCGTGCTGATGCAGATCGAGGGCCTGAACGATTACGACCGCGGCGTCGAGAGCTGCGCCGACCACGACTGCGGCCCCGGCGGCTACAACGACTTCGGCCCGGCCGATCGCTGGATCGCCTCGCGCCTGCAACGCGTCGAGGCCGAGGTGGAAGCCGCGTTCAAGGAGTTCCGCCTCGACAACGTGGCCAGCGCCATCTACCAGTTCGTATGGGACGAGTACTGCGACTGGTATCTCGAACTCGCCAAGGTCCAGCTCCAGACCGGCACGCCCGAGCACAAGCGCGGCACCCGCCGCACGCTGCTGCGCGTGCTCGAAACCGTGCTGCGGCTCGCGCATCCGGTCATTCCCTTCGTGACCGAGGAGCTGTGGCAGAAGGTCGCGCCGCTCGCGGGCTACCCGCTGGCCGACGACGCGACGATCATGCTGGCCGCCTACCCGGTCGCAAACCCGGCCAAGATCGACGAGACGAGCGAGGCCTGGGTCGCGCGGCTGAAGGCGCACATCGACGGCTGCCGCGCGCTGCGCGGCGAGATGGGCCTGTCGCCGGCCGAGCGCGTGCCGCTCATTGCCGCCGGCGAGACCGACGAGGCGCAGGCCGAACTCAAGGCTTTCGCGCCCTATCTGCAAGCGCTTGCAAAGCTGAGCGAGGTGCAGGTCGTCGCGGCGCTGCCGGCCGACGCGAACGCGCCGGTGCAGGTGGTGGGCACGAACCGGCTGATGCTGCACATCGAGATCGATGTCGAGGCCGAGAAGGTTCGTCTGGCCAAGGAGATCGCGCGGCTCGAAGGCGAGATCGGCAAATGCACCGGCAAGCTCGGCAACGCGAGCTTCGTCGATCGCGCGCCGCCCGCCGTGGTGGCGCAGGAACGCGAGCGGCTCGCCGGCTTCAGCGCCACGCTGGAGAAGGTGCGCGAGCAGCTCGCGAAGCTGGGCTGATCGCCGCCGCGCCGCCCGCCATGCGCCGCCGTCCCGAACGCGACAGCACCGCCAGCCTGCCCCGCGCGCCGGCGGGCGTTGCCCGGGGTAGCGCCGGCTCGCGGCTGGTGCCCCCTCGCCTGCGGGTGGCCGTGCTGGTCTGCGCGCTCGTCGGCGCCGTCATGCCCGCCCTCGCCGCCGACGCCCTCCCGCCGGTGCGCACGCAAGGGCTGCTGCGCTGGACCAGCGGCGGCATCGGCCTCGACGAATCGAAGGCGATGCGCGCCGAGATGGGCAAGTGGCCGGTGTCTCTGATGTTCACCCAGCGCAGCGGCGGTCGCGCCGCCTACGCGAGCGACACGCATGTGGTGGTGACCGACACGGCGGGCAACAGCCTCATCGATGCCACCGCCGACGGGCCCTTCATGCTCATCGACCTGCCGCCGGGCCAGTACCAGCTGTCGGCCACGCTCGACGGACGCGAGCAGATCCGCGCCCTCGACGTACAGGCGGGCAAGCCGATCAAGCTCAACCTCGACTGGCAGTAACCCCGCCGGGCAAGCACCGATGGCCTCGCGCCGGCCGGCGGCGCAGCTTGCAGTCGCGCGCCGGGCCGGCTGTCCGCCACGTCCTGCAAGCGGATCACCGCAGGGATGACGGCATCGCTCCGGGCCGACGCGCACATTCACCTCCATCGACCTCGGAGGAAGGCGCCATGAACCCGTCACGCATTCCGGCGGCAGCCCGCGCCGGCAACCGCCACGCCCGCGACAGCGCCCTATCCGTGCGCTATGCCGTTGTCGGCGCCGGCTGGATCGCCCAATCGGCGCTGATGCCGGCCGTCGCGCACACCGGCAATTCGCGGCTGTCCGCCGTCGTCACCGGCGACCTGCGCAAGGCACGCGAACTCGGCCGGCATTACGGCATCGCCAGCCATGCCTATGCCGACTACGACTGGCTGCTCGAAAGCGGCGACATCGACGCGATCTACCTCGCGCTGCCCAACTTCATGCACCGCGACTTCGCGGTGAAGGCGCTCGACGCCGGCATCCACGTGCTGCTCGAAAAGCCGATGGCCACGAGCGAGGCCGATTGCGCCGCCATCCTCGAAGCCGCGCGCCGCTCGACCGCGAAGCTGATGATTGCCTACCGCCTGCACTTCGAGCCTGCGACGCTGGAGGCGTTGCGCCTCGTGCGCGCGGGCGAACTGGGCGAGGTGCATCTGTTCTCATCGGTGTTCGCACAGCAGGTGCATGCGGCCAATCACCGCGCGCATCACGGCTTCTGGGCCGGGCCGGTGGCCGACATGGGGCCGTACCCGATCAACGCGGCGCGCGCCGTGTTCGGCGCCGAGCCGGAAGAAGTGATGGCCGTCGGCACGCGCACGCCCGGCGCGGGCTTCGATTTCGACGACACGGTGAGCGCGACGCTGCGCTTTCCGGGCGGACGGCTGGCGCAGTTCTGCGTCAGCTACGCGGGCAATCCGGTGGACCAGTACCGCATCGTCGGGACGAAGGGCGATCTGGAGGTGAATCCGGGCTTCATGTTCGGCATGCCGCTCGGCCATGTGCTGCGCAAGGGCCAGGAAGCGGTGTCGACGACCTTCGACGAGACCGACCAGTTCGGCGGCGAGCTGAAGTACTTCAGCGATTGCATCCTGAACGACCGCCTGCCCGAGCCCGACGGCGAGGAGGGTCTGGCGGACGTGCGCGTGATCGCGGCGATCGAACGCGCGCTGACGACCGGCCGGCCGCAGCGCCTCGCGCCGCTCGACCGCGAGCGCCGACCCGATCCGGCGCAGAAGATGACACTGCCGCCGGTCGAGCAGCCCCAACTGGTGGACGCGGCGGCCCCGTAATCGCACGTGGGCCCGGCGCCACAAGCACGGCCCCGCTCGCGCCGCGAGCGGGCGGGCCAGTCGGCGCGCCCGCCGTGCGGCCTCAACCCGGCGCGTGATCCTTCGCGCCGGTCTTGCTCAGCAGCAGCTCGTTGACGGCCATCGCGAATTCGCGCCAGGCGGCCGCGAGGTCACGCACGATCACGTCGATGTAATCGGCCTGGGGCTTGGCCTCGTCGGGGAAATTCGACATCGCGCAGGAGGTGCGGTTGAACGCGATCGCCGCGTCCAGCATCGCCTTGCTGAAGCCCGCAAAGGCGCCGAGCGCGAGCGGCGTGAGGCTCGACTTGCCCTGCACCACCATGCCGGTCACGTTACCAAGGTCGGTTTCCTCCAGCCGCGCGAGCGCCTCGCTGTACACCTGCTCGACCGCGCCGAGCACCGCGCGCTGGAGCAGCTGCTCCGACTGCTGGGTGCTCATGAGCTGATGCAGCAGCTTCTTGTAGCGCTCGGGTGCCGAGGCGCGCTGGATCGTGACCCAGGTGGCGAACTCGGTGAAGGCGGCGGGGCGTTCGTCGGTCATGGCGGCTCCGGTGCTGGTGGCGGGACGCGCGGCGGGCAGCGCGCGCAGGATGCGGGCGGCGGCTTCGAGCGCGCCTTCCATGTGACCGGCGCCATAGCTCGCGCTCTCGGTGCCGCCGAAGTGCAGCCGGCCGTCCCACCAGGCGCGGCGCAGCATCGCGTCGCCATACACCGGCGGCCCGTCGTTGAAGCTGGCCTTGTCGGCCTCGCTCGCGGTGAAGCGCTCGGTCGACCAGTCCTGGTAGTTGAGCTTCTCGCTGTCGGCCGCGACGCCGAACACCTGCACCATCTGGCTCGACACCAATAGCGACAGGCCGGCGCGGATCGCGGTGCGCACCTCGGGCGGCAGCGCCACGAAGCCGCCGAGAGCGGCGGTGCTCGCGTCGGCATCGCAGGCGTCGAAGATCTCGTGGAGCATGACCTGGGCATGGCTGACGAAGGCATTGCCCGACTGGCCGGCGTCGCGCCAGAAGGCGGTCGGGTACTCGACCACGGCCTTGGCCTGGTCGGCCATCCAGGTGCGCGTCGCGGCGAGCGAGGCGGCGAGCGCCTCGGGCAGCGCGGGCGAGAAGCTCACGTCCTGGGCCACGAGGCGCGGCGGCAGCGCGAACACCACGCGTTTCGCGCTCACGCTGCGGTCGATGCCGCCGGCGCGGATGCCCAGCTCGACGTGGTCGCCGTGATCGACGACCGAGACGATCTGGCTGCCGAATTCGATCGAACCCGCCGGCAGCCGCGCCGCCAGCGCCTCGACCAGCCGCACGCTGCCGCCGACGATGCGGCGCGCGCCGCCGTGCACACCCGAGTACTCGGCCGGCTCGGCAGCCTTGTTGGGGTCGTCGAGCTTGAGCACGGTGCCGCTGTCGTGCTGCGGGAAGCTGGCCAGACCGAGCTCATCCAGTCGGCGCGCGATGCGCGGCTCGGTATCGGGCCAGAACCAGGTTGGTCCGAGATCGAGCGCGCCGCCGCTCGCGGCGGGCTTCGTCAGCACCCGGCCGCCGATGCGGTCGCGTGCCTCGAAGACGGTGAAGCTGGCGCCGAGCGCTTGCAGGCGCGCGGCGAGTTCGAGTCCGCAGACTCCGGCGCCGACGATGGCGGTGTCGATCATGCCCATGCTCCATTGAGAGGGTTGCGCTGGGTGCCGAGGTGCAAGCTCCGTTCCCGTGGTCAAGAAGCGCGCCAGGACGCGACTTTCACCTAGGGAAACACGGTTGCGCTGGATCAAGCATCACGCAATCGGGTGACAAACCATGGCGCGTTTGTCGGGTTCGGCACAAAGCGCGGCTGGCATGCGGATCGCTGGAGGGCCGGTTGCGACTTCCATTCAGACCATTCACGACATGCTCAACAGCGCCCTTCTCACCATCGTCGAGGACGCCGGCTCGGCGGTGCTCACCCTCATCGAAGGTGTCGAGCAGCAGGAATTCCTGCGCTCGCGCCTCACCCGCACCGAGGTCCTGCTCCAGACCAAGACCGTCAGCGACGCGCTCGCGGGCGTGCCGGAGGCGACTCGGCCGCTGCTGCCGGAGATCGATTGGGCGGGCTGGAACGCGGCGGCGCGCGCCATCGCCGATCCGACGAGTCCGGATGCGGAGGATGCGTTGTGGTTCGCGATCACGGCGCTGCTGCCGGCGACGCTGATGTGGCTGCGGGTGTACCGGAAGGATCAGCCTCAGTTGTTTGCCTTCAAGGCCTGACGGCGCTGGCGTTGCGGGCGGTTTTCTCGGGTTCGCGGTCGGGCGGGGGCAGGCGGGTGACGGGCTTGCCCGACGGCGCCCTCGCGCTGCGCGCGAGGGTTCCCGGACGGGGCGGTCGGGCGCGGGCCGGTCCGCCAACTCGCCTTGCCCCGATGGGGCAAGGCTCAGACATGCGGACCTGAGCGCCACAGGCGCTCACCCGCGCCCGACCACCCCGCCCGGCTTGCCGGAGGCGCCCGCCACCCGCCTGCCCCCGCCCGACCGCTCGTGAATGCTCGACGGCCGATGGCGGCGCTTCGCGCCGCCGGGTGCGGAGCCACAAGCCGCGCGTTGCACTGCCCCACCGCATCCGCCTCGGACACGTCGCCGCCCTCGGCCAGAACTCCCGCTACCGCCGCCCAGGCCCTGCAACCGCCCTTGCGGCATTCAAGCCAGGGACGTTCCGCAACACACGCCGCCCGCTACCCGCCGAAGCCCGAATACAGCCCCGGCAGATCCAGCACCGCCTCCAGCTCCGCGAGCGCTCGCGCCACCTCCCCCGCCAGCGCCGGATCGCGCAAATCCTCGGCCGCGAGCCGGTCGCGGTAATGCCGCTTCACCCAGTCGGCGAGGCGGTCGTGCAGCGCCGGCGTGAACAGCACGCCCGGATGCACCGCCGCCGCCTGCTCGGCGGTAAGCACCACGCGCAGCCGCAGGCAGGCCGGGCCGCCGCCGTTGCGCATGCTTTCGCCGAGATCGGCGACGAGCAGGTCGGCGATCACCTCGCCCTCGTCGAGCCGCGCATCAAGCCAGCGCGCGACGCTGGCGATGCGTCGGCACTCGGCCGGCACCACGAGCGTGAAACGGCCGTCGTCGCGGTCGAGCAGCTGGCTGTTGAACAGATAGCTCGCCACCGCGTCGGCCAGCGGCACATCGTGCTGGCTCACGCGCAGATGGCGCAGCGGCAACGGATCGAGCGCGGCGCGCAGCGCGCCGAGCGTGCCGCCTTCATCGAGAAAGGCCATCTCGTGCGACAGCAGCACATCGCGGTGAGCGAGCGCGATCACGTCGTTGTGGAACACGCCGGCGTCGATCGCCGCCGGATGCTGCTGGGCATGCACGACGCGCCCCGGCGCGAGCCGGTGCAGCCGAGCGATCGCTCGGCCTGCCTCGTCGCTCTGGCGCGCGGGGAAGCGCTTCGGCGCGGGCGCGTCGGGCGCGAAGGCGCGCTTGCCGTACACGAACAGCTCGACGCCCGGCGCGCCATGGTCGGCACAAAAGCGCGAATGATTGGCCGCGCCCTCGTCGCCGAGCGCCGGGCTGCCCGGCAGCGCGTCGTGCACGGCGAAATGGTTGGTCGCGCCGAACACGCGGCGCAGCACGCGCGCGGTGAAGCGGTGCTCGCCGGCGCGATGCAGCTTCTCGTTGAGGTTGGCCGGCGTGAAATGCACCCGGCCGTCGGCGCAGTCGGCCGAGGGACTGACGGTGGCGGCATTGGCGGTCCACATCGCGGCCGCCGACCAGGCGGCGGCGTACAGCGCGGGCGCGGCGCGCGCGGCGTGGTCGAGCGCCTCGGCATCGCGCCCGTCGAAGCCGACCGCACGCAGCAGGCCCCAGTCGGGGCGCGGATGCGGCGGCAGCACCGCCTGGGCATGGCCGCGATCGGCCAGCGCGCGCATCTTTGCAAGCCCTTGCAAGGCGGCCGCGCGCGGATTGGACGGCGCCGCGCGATGCGCCTGCGAGGCCACGTTGCCGTGCGACAGGCCGGCGAAGTTGTGCGTCGGGCCGACGAGGCCGTCGAAGTTGAATTCGCGGGTTGGCATGGCTTCAGAGTCGGTAGATGCGCACCGGATCGGTGGGCGTAAGGTTCAGCAGCGCGAGCGCCTCGGCATCGAGCGGACGCGGCGCGCCCGCGTCGCCGGGCCAGGCGATGGCGCGCCAGCCGGCGAGCGCGGTGCTGGCGACGAGCCAGTGCGCGGTCGGCTCGGCGACGACGGGCTGGGCCGGAACGGACGAGCCGGCGTCGGCCGGCACAGGCTGCGCCCGGGATGATGCCGCTGCGCCGGACGCGGCCGGCGCAGCGGCCGCGCGCGCGCCCGCCGATGCACGGCCACCCGCCTCGGCAGATTCCGCCCCACCCCGCGCCCGCGTGCGCTTCAGCCCCACCTCGCCGGCCGGCAGGCGCCGGCTGTGCCGCATCACGCGCAGTTCGGCAATGCGCGCCTGAAGCACCGGGCCGGCATCGAAGATGTCCACGTAGCCCTGGTCGCGCAGGCCCTCGGCCTCCAGCAGCTTGCGCGCCGGCAGCGTGGCCGGATGCACGCGGCCGACCGCCTCGCGCGCGGCGCGCGGCAGCAGGTCGAGATAGAGCGGGTACTTGGGCATCAGCTCGGCGATGAAGGACTTGCGGCCGCGCGCGGACAGGTCGTCGGCACGCTCGAAGTCCATGCCGAAGAAGCAGCGCCCGAGGCCTTCCCAGAACGGCACGCGGCCGTCGTCGTCCTGGTAGCCGCGCAGCTCGGCGCAGACCTCGTCGCCGAACAGCGCACGGAACTCGGCGATGAAGCCGAGCCGGGCCTTCGACAGCAGGCGCCCCGCGACGCCGCCGCGCCAGTCGCCGCGCAGCAGCAGGCTGCACAGCTCGGCCGCGCCCGTGAGGTCGTTGACGAGAAAGAGCGTGGGCATGGCGTTCCAGATGCCCAGTTCGCGGCTCGAATGCACGAGGCTGCCGACGCGGTAGTTGTAGAAGGCGTCGTCGAGACCGACCGCCGCGCGCACCGCCGACACGCCGCCGATGCTCCCGTCGGCCACGTCCTGCAGCACGAAGAGGTAGTCGCGCTCGGCCTCGGGCAGGGTCTGGCCGAAGGAGCCCGCGACGCGGTCGAGCCGCTCGGCCAGCAGCGCGCGGTCGGGCTTGAGCGTGGTGAGGCCGCTGCCGGCCTGGCGCGCGAGATCGAGCAGCGCATCGAGGTCGGCGGGCATGGCGGGGCGCAGGAAGCGCATGGGCGGCTCCGGAAGTTGTGAGCGCCACGAGACGGTCGGCGCGAGCCGCTAGGCTTGCGGCATGGACAAAGATTCTCAGCAGCGGCGCGCGCGCGCCATCGGAATTGCGGCGGACGGGAACACCTGCCCGGGCGCCAAGGCAACCAGGGCGACAACGACAACGGCAGCCGTGTCGGCGATGGCAACCACGCCGAAGGTGGCGCGGCGCGCCGGAACGGGCGGCGGCGCGCTCACGCGACGCACGATGCCGCGCCTCGTGGTGCTGCTGTTCGTCGCCTGCGCCGCGCTGACACCCGGCCGGCCCGTCGTGGCCGAACTCGAACGCCGCATCGTTCCCTGCGGCGAAGCGGCCTGCGTGTGGGACCGGCCGAAGCTGGTGCTGCCGGCCGGCTGGGCGGAGGACGAGGACTGGAGTCCGCGCCTGCAACAGATCGTGCTGGTGCCAACGGGCGGCGACTTCGTGCAGGCGCCGGCACGGATCATCGTGCGGGTGTTCGAGGGCGCCAGCGCGGCGAGCATCGAGGAGCTGATCGAGCAGGAGCAGGACCGCGCCCTCGGCGGCTCGCTCGCGCTCACGGCGGTGCGCGGCGCCGCCCTGCCCGCCGCCGATGGCGCGCCTTGGCCGACGCTGGTCGTCGCGAGCCGCGATCCGGCCGCCGCGCGCCAGACGATCGCCTTCGGCCGCGACGGCGAGTCCTGGGTGGTCGCGGTGCTCGACGCCCGCGACGCGGCCGAGCACGAGCGCGCGCTGCCGGCGCTGAAGGCGCTGGTCGCGGGTTATCGGGTGGCACCGTCGCGGGCGCTGCCGCTGCAATCGGTGCGGGTCGGGCGGAGGTCCGGGCCAGCGGTGGCGGCAGCCGACGTTGCGGCGGTGGCCGGCGAGCCCCTGTCGCCGGCCACCGCCGCAACGTCCTCGTCGCCCGGCACGGTCTCGGCCGCCGGGTTCGCACGCGCGAGCTGAACGCCGCACAGGATCGCCACGCCGCCGGCGATCTGCGCCGGCCCGAGCGCCTCGCCGAAGATGGCCCAGCCCGCGAGCGCCGCGACCAGCGGCTGCACGAGCAGGGTCAGGCTCGCGAGGGCGACCGGCAGATGTGCCGAGGCCTGGGCGATCAGCGTCTGCCCCGCGACCTGCGTGACCAGCGCGAGCGCCAGCAGCAAGCTCCAGCCGGACCCGCTCGCGGGCAGCAGCGGGCTGCCGGTCAGCACGGCGAAGCCGAGTGCCACCGGCAGCAGGAGCGCCGCGCTGAAGGCGCTCGACCAGGCCATGAGCCGCAGCGCGTCATGCCGCGCCCGCGCCTGCTTGAGCGCGACCATGTAGCCCGCGTAGAAGAAGGCCGTCGCAAGCCCGAGCGCATCGCCGACCAGCGCGTCGGGCCGCGCCGCGGAGGCCGCGCCAGGGCGCGTCAGCGCCGCCGCGCCGGCCAGCGCGAGCAGCCCGCCGAGCGCGAAGCGCGCGCCCGGCCGCTGGCCACGCAACCACCACAGGCCGAGCGTCAGCACGATCGGCGCGAAGTTGGCGAGCAGCGTCGCGTTGGCGACGGTTGTGAAGACGATCGAGAAATGCCAGACCGCGAGATCGGCCGCGAAGCAGGCGGCCGTGGCCCAGACGGCCCGGTCGCGCCAGACGGGCTCGACGGTGGCCGACACGGCGGTCGATCCGGTCTGAACCATCGCCGCGGCAGGCGATGTCGCGGCCGCGGACGAGCACCGCGCGGCCAGCAGCGCCAGCACCGGCGCCGCGATCGCCATGCGCCAGAACGCGCTCGCGACCGGCCCGGTTTCGGACAGGCGCACGAAGATCGCCGCGAAGCCGATGCAGCTTCCGCCGGCAAGCAGGATGAGGAAGGGAAGCAGGGGCGGCCTTGCGTCGCCCCGGTCGGCGGCGGCCGAAGCCACCGCCTGACGCCGCCGCATCGATCAGCGGCTGGCCGAGGCGCGCGTCGAGGCAGCGCCGGTGCTGGCCGTCTTGGTGACCGGCTTGGCCTGGGCCGTCTGCGTGGCGGGCTTGGCCGTGGTAGCGGCCAGCGCCGGACCGCTGCCTGCCGTCAACGTCTTGGAGATGAGCTGGAAGCGGCCGTCGGCGCGGTGCAGCCACGACTCCGAGAAGATCGTGTAGCCGAGGCCGAGCGTGGTGTTCTCGGGCGGCAGCGGCAGCGGCTGGATGCTCGTGACGCTGGCGACGGCGGCCTGGTCGAGCTTGTCGTCACCCGACGAGCGCACGACCCAGGCGCGGTCGATCTTGCCGTCTTCATGCACTTGCAGGCCGACCACGGTCACGCCCTTGAGCGCGGTGTCGGCGGGGCGCGGCGCGTCCTGCTTCATCGCGAGGCGCGAGGTGGCGGCGATGCGCTCGGCCACGACACGCTTGTACGCGTCGAGATCGGCCTTGGCCGGCTCGGCCACGATGACGGCAGGCGCGGGCGCGGGCACCGGCACAGGCTGGCCGAGTTCGGCGGCCGAGATGGTTTCGGGCGCGGGCTTGTCGGTCGGCGGCTCGTTCTTGGGCTGGCTGGCGCAGGCGGCGAGCAGAAGGACGGGCGTGGCGACGGTGAGTGCGCGCGCGGCGCGTTGGATGAGGGACATGGACGACTGCTCCGGTGAAAGACGCGGGCGATTCTAGTCCCGCGTTCCTGCGTGCCTGCTGCGGTGGCACAGGGGTTTGTGACACGCCGGGCATGACCGCGCCGGTGCCCGGCGTCAGCTGCGCCGGCATCCGGCGGCGGTTGCGCCAGCGCCCGGCATCAGCCTCGCTTGCCGCGCTGGCGCACCGCCTCGTACAGGCAAACGCCGCTTGCCACCGACACGTTCAGGCTCTCGACCGCGCCGGCCATCGGGATGCTCACCAGCTCGTCGCAGGTGTCGCGCGTGAGTCGGCGCATGCCCTCGCCTTCGGCGCCGAGCACGAGGGCGATCGGGCCGGTCAGGTCGGCTTCGTAGATGCTGCGCGGCGCGTCGTCGGCCGTGCCGATCACGCGCAGGCCGGCGTCCTTCATCTCGCGCAGGCTGCGCGCGAGGTTGGTGACGACGACGTAGGGCATCGACTCAGCCGCGCCGCTCGCCGCCTTGGCCGCGACGCCGCTCAGACCGGCCGCGCGGTCCTTGGGCGCGACCACCGCATGCGCGCCCGCGCCGTCGGCCACGCGCAGGCAGGCGCCGAGGTTGTGCGGATCGGTGATCGAGTCGAGCACCAGCAGCAGCGCGTCCTGGCCCTCGGGCATGAGGTCGAGCACGTCGTCGAGCGTGCGGGCGATCTCGATCTCGTCCACCACCGCCGCCACGCCCTGATGGCGATCGGTGCCGGCCACGCCGGTCAGGCGCGCCGCATCGACGGGCGCGAGCTTGAGGCCGGCCTCGGTCGCGCGCTGGATGAAGTCCTGCATGCGCTTGTCGCGCCGGCTCGCCTCGACGTAAAGCTGCTTGATGCTGGCGGGCGCGTGGCGCAGGCGGGCGGTGACGGCATGGAAGCCGTGCAGGACCTTGCTGGGTTTGCTCATGGATGCTCGAAATGAAAACGGCCGCGCATGATGCAGCAGCGGCCGGAATGGGGAACGGGCCCGGCGGCGCTGCCGCGAGGCCCGTAAAGACTCAGCGCGGCTTGCGCTTGCGCGACGGCTTGGCGGGACCGCCGCTGCCGCGCGTCTTGCGGATCTCGGCGCGGCGCGCCTTGGCCTGCGAGCCCGCCTTCGATGCCGCCACCTGCTCGGCCGTGCGCTTGGTCGGCGCGCGCTTGGCCGGCGCCTTGCCGCCCTCGCCTTCGCCGCCGTCCTTCAGGCGCGCCTCGGCCGCCACCGCGCGCGACGCCGCGCGCGACAGCTCCTCATGCGTATTGCCCTTCACGAGGCGGAAGTCGATCTTGCGTGCCTCCAGATCGACGCGGCTCACCTGCACATGGATCGCGTCGCCCAGCCGGTAGCGCTGGCCGGTGCGCTCGCCGCGCAGCTCGTGGAAGGCCTCGTTGAACTGGAAGTACTCCGCGCCCAGTTCGCTCACATGCACCATGCCCTCGACGTAGAGGTTGTCGAGCGTGACGAACACGCCGAAGGGCGCGATGCCCGAGATGCGGCCCGAGTACTGCTCGCCCACGCGCTCGCGCATGTAGAAGCACTTGAGCCAGGCCTGCACGTCACGGCTCGCGTCGTCGGCGCGGCGCTCGTTGGCCGAGCACATCGCGCCCAGACGCTCCCAGCGTTCGTGCGTCTCGGCCTGGGCCTGCTTGCCGCGCGCGCTGCGGCTGCGCAGGTCGGCCTTGACCGGCGCGGCGTTCTCGCCGGCCGGCAGCGGCGCGTCGGGCAGGTACTGACGACCTTCGAGGATGGCCTTGATCGTGCGATGCACGAGCAGGTCGGGATAGCGCCGGATCGGGCTCGTGAAGTGCGTGTAGGCCGCGTACGCGAGGCCGAAGTGGCCGACGTTGTCCGGCGAGTAGATCGCCTGCTGCATCGAGCGCAGCAGCACCGTCTGCAGCAGCGGCGCGTCGGCGCGCTGCTTGATGGCTTCCATCAGCTTCGCGTAGTCGCCCGGAGTCGGCTCGTCGCCGCCGCCGAGGCTCATGCCGATGGTCTTGAGCAGCGCACGCAGGTTGTTGAGCTTCTCGGGCGTCGGGCCTTCGTGGATGCGGAACAGCGCCGCATGCTTGCTGCGCAGGATGAAGTCGGCCGCGCTCACGTTGGCGGCCAGCATGCATTCCTCGATCAGCCGGTGCGCGTCGTTGCGGGTGCGCGGAATGATCTGCTCGATCTTCCCCACCGAGTTGCAGACGATGTAGGTCTCGGTCGTCTCGAACTCGATCGCGCCGCGCTGCTGCCGGTGCGCGAGCAGCACCTTGAACAGGTCGTAGGCGTCCTGCAGGTGCGGCACGAGCGCGGCGCGCGGCTTGGGCAGTTGGGCCGCGAACTCCGGGTTGCTGAGGATGTTCCACACCTCGGTGTAGGTGAAGCGCGCCTGACTGTGCATCACCGCCGGATAGAACTGGTAGGCGGTGATCTCGCCCGTCATGTCGATGACCATGTCGGCCACGAGACAGAGGCGGTCAACGTCCGGGTTCAGCGAGCACAGGCCGTTGCTGAGCTTCTCGGGCAGCATCGGGATGACGCGGCGCGGGAAGTACACGGAGGTGCTGCGCTCGACGGCGTCGGTGTCGAGCGCGTCGCCAGGCGTCACGTAATGGCTCACGTCGGCGATCGCCACGAGCAGACGGAACAGCTCCTTCTTCGTGCGACCGCGGCCGGTCGAGAAGCGCTCGCAGTAGATGGCGTCGTCGAAGTCGCGCGCGTCCTCGCCGTCGATGGTCACGAGCGGCACGTCGCGCAGATCGACGCGGCCCTTGAGATCCTTGGCGCGCACCTCGTCGGGCAGCTTGGCGGCGAGCGCCTTGGCCGCGTCCGAGAACACGTGCGGCACATCGAACTTGCGCACCGCGATCTCGATCTCCATGCCCGGATCGTCGATCTCGCCGAGCACCTCAATTACGCGGCCGATCGGCTGCGAATAGCGCGACGGCTGCTCGATGATCTGCGCTACCACCACCTGCCCCGGCTGGGCGCTGCGTGCCTCGCCGGGCGGGATGAGGATGTCATGCTTGATGCGCTGGTCTTCCGGCACCACCACATGCACGCCGCGCTCGCTGATGAAGCGGCCGACGAGCTTGTCGGTGCGCCGCTCGGTCACCTCGACGATGCTGCCTTCGGAGCGCCCGTTGCGGCCGGTGCCGGTCACGCGCACGAGCACGCGGTCGCCGTGCAGCACCTTGAGCATTTCCTTCGGCGGCAGGTAGATGTCCTGGGCGCCGTCGTCGGGATGCAGGAAGCCGAATCCGTCGCGATGGCCGATCACGCGGCCGGCGATGAAATCGAGCTTGGTCGCGAGCAGCAGCACGCCCTTGCGGTTGGGCAGCAGCTGCCCGTCACGTTCCATCGCGGCGATCCGGCGCGAGAAGCCATCGAATTCGCGCTCGGTCACGCCGAGCTGGGCCGCGAGCTGGTTGGGAGTGAGCAGCGCGGGCGAAGCGCGCAGGACGCGCAGGATGTCTTCGCGGCTCGGGATCGGATACGGATGAAAGTCGGACTCTTGCGACACGTTGTGATCTGGCATTTGCGTTTTTCGTTAAGACACTCTATAGTCGCAGCCTTTCGCAGTTCACGAAACAAGCAGTCAACAGCAACGACTGAGATTCACAAGGTTTCGGGAATCACGAAAACACCTGCCCAGGTGGCGGAATTGGTAGACGCACTAGTTTCAGGTACTAGCGGGTAACTCCGTGGAGGTTCGAGTCCTCTCCTGGGCACCAAACAGTTGGTGATGCCTTCAAGGCAAGCACCAGTTGCCAAGAAAGCGGTTTGAATCGATTCGATTTGCAAATCGTTCAAATGGCGGCAAAACGAAATCCGGCAATCGTCAAACGATTCGCCGGATTTTTTTTGCCCTTTTGCAGCGCATGTCTTTTGCAATCTGTCGCGCCGAAAAGACAGGCGAAGCGCAAATGAAAAAGGCAGCCGAAGCTGCCTTTGCCGGTTGACGAACGCGAATGCCGGAATTCCGACGGCGATTGCATTCGTCATGACTGCGCTTCCTGCCTCAGTCCTGCGATGCCGCATCGCTGCGACGCTGGGCCGCTCGCCTGAGCAGCGTGTCGATCCGCATGTGGTCGTACAGCTCGAAGGGCTGATGGATCCACGGATTCGTCGTCAGGAACCTGACCGCGTAATCCGGCTTGTAGACCGAATGCGCCTTGTGCCACAGCACGGCGGTGCGCACTTCCTCGATCTGCGGGTACTTGGCACGCAGATGGTCGATGACCTGAACGATCGTCTTGCCCGAATCGGCCAGATCGTCCACCAGCAGCACGCGACGGCCGAGTTCCTTGGTCGTCGAGGTGAAATGGTCGGCGATGAGGAGCGTGCTCTGCTTCGTGCCCGAATCCTCGCGGTACGAGCTCGTCGTGAGGATTGCGTAGGGCTTCTCGAAGATGCGCGAGAACACGTCACCGATGCGCGTGCCGCCGCGGGCGAGGCACAGGATCTGGTCGTACTCCCAGCCCGACTCGTGGACGAGCACCGCCAGATCCTCGACGAGGTCGTGGTACTCCTCCCAGGTCACGAAGAGGTCGTTCATTCGCGCGGCTCCTTTCAGCCCTTGAACGGATGACGCATGACGATGGTGTGGGCGCGGTCGGGGCCGGTCGAGATGATGTCGATCGGCACGCCGCAGACCTCGCTCAGACGCGTCAGGTAGCGACGCGCGTTCTCGGGCAACTTGTCGTATTCAGTCACGCCGAAAGTCGATTCGTTCCAGCCCGGGAATTCCTCGTAGACCGGCTCACAGCCCTCGACGTTCGCGGCGCCGAAGGGCAGCAGCGCAACTTCCTTGCCGTCGACGCGGTAGCCGACGCCGAGGCGCACGGTCTCGAAGCCGTCGAGCACGTCGAGCTTGGTCACGCACAGGCCCGAGATGCCGTTGAGCTGGGCCGAGCGGCGCAGCGCGGCGGCATCGAACCAGCCGCAGCGGCGCGGGCGACCCGTGACCGAGCCGAACTCCTTGCCAACTTCGGCAATCTTGCGGCCGACGTCGTCGAACAGCTCGGTCGGGAACGGGCCCGAGCCGACGCGCGTCGTGTAGGCCTTGGTGATGCCGAGCACGTAGTGCAAGCGCTGCGGACCGACACCGGCGCCGGCACAGGCCGCGCCCGCGACGCAGTTCGAGCTGGTCACGTAGGGATAGGTGCCGTGGTCGATGTCGAGCAGCGAGCCTTGCGCGCCTTCGAACAGCAGGTTCTCGCCGCGCTGGTTGGCGTCGTAGAGCAGCGCCGACACGTCGCCGACCATCGGGCGCAGGCGCTCGGCGTAGCCGAGCGTCTCGTCGCGCACACGCTCGAATTCCACCGCCAGCGCGCCGAGGTAGTTCACGAGCATGAAGTTGTGGAAGTCGAGCACTTCGCGCAGGCGGGTCTCGAAGGTGGCGGCGTCGAGCAGGTCCTGCAGACGGATCGCGCGGCGGGCGACCTTGTCTTCATAGGCCGGGCCGATGCCGCGACCGGTCGTGCCGATCTTGGCGTCGCCGCGCTTGGCTTCGCGCGCCTGGTCGATGGCGATGTGGTACGGGAGGATGAGCGGGCAGGCTTCGGAAATGCGCAGGCGGCCGCGCACGTCGAGGCCGGCGGCTTCGAGCTCCTCGATTTCCTTAAACAGCGCCTCGGGCGAGAGCACGACGCCGTTGCCGATGTAGCAGGTGACCTCGGGCCGCATGATCCCCGACGGGATCAGCCGCAGGATGGTCTTCTTGCCATCGATGATGAGGGTGTGGCCGGCGTTGTGGCCGCCCTGGAAGCGGACCACGCCGCTGGCGTTGTCGGTCAGCAGGTCGACGACCTTGCCCTTGCCCTCATCGCCCCACTGGGTACCGATGACGACGATGTTGCGGAAAGCAGCGTTCATGGTGTTTCAGGCCCCTCGGGGCTCGTCGAGCGCCTGCACCAGCCAGCTTTCGGCGGTGCGGACGATGTTGCGGTCGCAACTGAATTCATCGGGATCGTGCTCGTGGCCCGGGAAGTCCTGGATCACGATTTCGCCTTCGGCACGCAGGCGTCGTACCAGCGCATGCAGTGCCGCATCGTCCGACCAGGGCGCGCGGATCGCAAGCCGAGGCGCCGGGTCGGGCAGCAGCGTGGCGAGCTCGCGCAGGTCGAGCGAGAAACCGGTGGCCGGACGCGCGCGACCGAAGGCCCGGCCCACCTCGTCATAGCGGCCACCGCGCAGGATGGCCGCCGGCCAGTCGGCGCAGTACACCGCGAAGGTGATGCCGGTGTGGTACTGGAAGCCGTGCGGATCGGCCAGATCGACGGTCACGCGCGCGGCCGGCAGCGAGGCCGCGAGACGCGCGAGATCGTCGAGCGCCTGAGTGATCGCCGGATCGGCCGGCAGCGCGGAGCGCGCGCGCTCCACCACCGACGCGTCACCGTACAGGCCGCACAGCACCTCGAAGGCAGCGCGCGCCTCGGCATCAAGTGTGTCGCTCGCGCGGATCGCCGCGATGTCCTTGCGCTTGACCGCCGCAATCACGTCCGCGGCGCCATCACCGGCGAGCCCGGCACGCCCGAGCAACGCCCGCGCGATGCCGACATGCGACAGATCGATGCGCACCTGCCCCGCGCCGGACAGCGCCAGCGCGCCGAGCGCCATCTCGCAGATCTCGATGTCGGCCTCGATCCCGGCGTGGCCGTAGATCTCGGCGCCGATCAGGATCGGCTCGCGCGACGCATGTAGGCCGCGCGGACGCGCATGCAGCACGCTGCCGCAGTAGCACAGGCGCGCGATCCCGCTGCGGTTAAGCAGGTGGGCATCGATGCGCGTGACTTGCGGCGTGATGTCGGCGCGCAGGCCCATCGTGCGACCGGAAAGCTGGTCGACGAGCTTGAGCGTGCGCAGGTCGAGATCGCTGCCGGTGCCGGTGAGGAGTGACTCGATGTACTCCAGCATCGGCGGCATCACGAGCTCGTAGCCGTAACCGCGAAAGAGGTCCAGCAGCGAGCGGCGCAGTTCTTCGAGAATGCGCGCGTCCGCAGGCAGGAGGTCGGAAATGTGTTCAGGAAGCAGCCACTTGGGCACGGCCGTCAGCGCCTTGCAGGGCGAAAAAGCAAAACGTCGATTCTAGCCTTTTCGCCGCCCCTGCCCTACTTGCGTGCGCCGGCCGCGCCGCCCGACTGCCGGAAGTAGCGAAAGAAGTCCGACGACGGGTCAACCACCATCACGTTGCCGCCCTTGCCAAAGCTCTGCTTGTAGGCGTCGAGGCTGCGATAGAACGCCGCGAACTCCGGGTTCTGGCCGAAAGCCTCGGCATAGATGGCGGCGGCCTTGGCATCTCCCTCGCCCTTGATGGTCTGAGCCTCGCTGTAGGCCTGGGCGAGGATGACCTCACGCTGGCGATCAGCATCGGCGCGGATCTTCTCGCCCTCGGCTGAACCGATCGAGCGCTGCTCGTTCGCCACGCGCTTGCGCTCGGCTTCCATGCGGCGGAACACCGATTCGGAAATCTCCGGCACGAAGTCAACACGCTTGAGCCGCACGTCGATGATCTCGACGCCAAGGCCGCGCACGCGTTCGGCCACCGCCTGCGTCACCTCGGCCATGATCGCGTCGCGCTGCGACGAACTCACGTCGTTGACGGTGCGGCGCGTGATCGCGTTCTGCAGCGCCTCGCGCACGATGATGCCCATGCGGTCCTGTGCGCCGCGCTCGCTGCCCTGGAAGCTCACGAAGAACAGCCGCGGGTCGGCGATGCGCCATTTCACGTAGGTATCGACGAGCAGGTTCTTCTTCTCGCTCGTCTGCACGCGGTCGGCGTCGGGCGTGTCGATCGTGAGAATGCGGCGATCGAAGTACATGACGTTCTGGAACGGCGGCGGCAGCTTGAAGTACAACCCCGGTTCGCGGATGTCGCGCTTGAATTCGCCGAGCGTGAAGACGATCGCGTACTGGCGCTGATCGACGACGAAGACGCTGCTGCCGAATGCCAGCAGGGCCGCGATGAGCACGGCGATCGAAAGGAAACGCTTGTTCATGGCCTGGGGGAAACGGGTCAGCGGGAATCGCGGTCACGGCCGCGGAGCACGTCGCGCGAACGCGACTCGGCGGGCGCGGCGTCATGCGGCTGGGCCGGCAGCGCGACCGAACCCGGCGTGCCGCGCGCGGCATCCGACTGCACCTGACGCATGAGCTGGTCGAGCGGCAGGTAGAGCAGCGAGCCGTTGCCGCGCGTATCGACCAGCAGCTTGGAAGTGTTCTGGTAGATCTGCGACATCGCGTCGATGTAGAGCCGATCGCGCATCACCGTGGGGGCGCGGTTGTATTCGGTCAGCACCGACTTGAAGCGGGCCGCGTCGCCGGTGGCGGTCTCGACCACCCGCTGGCGATAGCCCTCGGCCTCCTGGGTCAGCCGCGAGGCCGCGCCGCGCGCCTTTGGGATGATGTCGTTGGCATAGGCCTCGCCCTCGTTGATCTGGCGCTCGCGGTCCTGACCGGCCTTGACCGCGTCGTCGAACGCGGCCTGCACCTGCTCGGGCGGCTGGGCCTGCTGGATCGCGACGCTTTGCACCAGGATCCCGGTCTTGTAGCGGTCGAGAATGCCTTGCATGATCGACCGCACTTCCTCGGCCACGTCGGCCCGGCCTTCGTACAGCACAGAATCCATCTTCTGCCGGCCGACCACGGCGCGCATCGAGGTCTCGGCAGCCTGCTTGACCGCGTCTTCGGGATTGCGGTTCTGGAATACGAAGTCGGCCGCGCCGTCCTCGCGGATGCGGTACTGCACGGCGAACTGGATGTCGATGATGTTCTCGTCGTCCGTCAGCATCAGCGCCTCGGGAAGGATCTTGGTGCGCGCGCCGCCGCGATAGCCGATCTCGACCGTGCGCAGCTCGGCCACATTCACGAGTTCATGCGACTGGATCGGGTAGGGCATGCGCCATTGCAGGCCGGCCCGGCTCGACGTGCCCGAGTACTGGCCAAAGGTGGTCGTGACCGACTGCTGGCCTTCCGGGACGATGTAGAAACCGCTCGCCGCCCAGATGAGCACCGCCGCCCCGACCGCGAGGCCGATGCCGAGATTGCTGCCGCCGCCCTTGCCGGACGACGGCGTCGGCTCCGGCCCCTGCTTACCGAACAGGCCGGAGATGCGCCGGTTGACGTTGCGCCACAGTTCTTCGAGGTCGGGCGGGCCGTCTTCAGGGCGGCGATTGCCGGGATCCGAGGGATTGTCCTGAAGGGCCAGCGAGGGCTTGCGCGGTGCGCCGGTCATGGTCGTCGGTATCGGGATCAGAGAGGTGGATCGGAGTCGCCTGAAAGCTCTTCGACAGCATTGTCGCCGACGAATTGCATTCCGCCGAGCCGGCTCGCGTCGGCGCGCTCGGCGATGGCGGCGCGCAGCAGGTCGAGGCCGGCGCCCATACGCGCGCTGAGGACGACGCGGTCGATGCTGCCGTCCATGTTGCGCGAAGCCTCGGGATCAAGCCCGGCCGCATCTGCCTTGTTGTAGACGACGATCTGCGAGATGTCGGCCGCGCCGATCTCGCGCAGCACCGAGTTCACCGCGTCGATCTGCGCATGGCGCGACGGACTTGCCGCGTCGACCACATGCAGCAGCAGGTCGGCGTGGATAGTTTCTTCGAGCGTCGCCTTGAAAGCCTCGACGAGCTGCGTGGGCAGTTCGCGGATGAAGCCGACGGTATCGCTCAGCACCACCTGACCGACGCCATCGATCCAGATGCGGCGGGTGGTCGTGTCGAGCGTCGCGAACAGCTGGTCGGCCGCGTAGGCCCGCGCCCGCGTGAGCGCGTTGAACAGCGTCGACTTGCCGGCATTGGTGTAGCCGATGAGCGAGACGCTGAAAGTGCCGCGCCGCTCGCGCGCGCGACGCTGGGTATCGCGCTGCGCCTGGAGCTTGCCGAGCTTGATGCGCAACTGCTTGACGCGCTCGCCGATGAGGCGGCGGTCAGTTTCGAGCTGGGTTTCGCCGGGGCCGCGCAGGCCGATGCCGCCCTTCTGCCGCTCCAGGTGGGTCCAACCGCGCACGAGGCGCGTGGACAGATGCTGAAGCTGGGCGAGCTCGACCTGGATCTTGCCCTCGTGCGACTGGGCACGCTGGGCAAAGATGTCGAGGATCAGACTCGTGCGGTCGATGACGCGCAGGCCGATCACCTGTTCCAAGTTGCGCTGCTGCGCGGGCGACAGCGCGTGGTTGAACATGACGAGATCGCAATGCTCGGCGCTGGCAGCGAGCTTGATTTCCTCGGCCTTGCCCGAGCCCACGAAGTGCTTAGGATCGGGCGTCGAGCGCTTGCCACTCACGCGGCCGACGACCTGCGCGCCGGCAGTACCGGCGAGCAGCTCGAGTTCGTCGAAGGAATCTGCGAAATCGGAGGATCCGAAATCGACGCCGACGATCAGTGCGCGGGCGCGCTCGTCATGCGTGTTCTTAGCGCCTCGCGCGCCGCGGACACCGAACTCTCCGATGCCGCCGGCGAGACCTTCAGCGGGGTTGATGCGTGACAACTCGCGGGCCGTGTCAGTCGGCTTGCTGCTCGACCTGGAAGTGAACGGCGCGTGCCGGCACGACGGTGGAGATTGCGTGCTTGTAGACCATCTGCGTCACGGTGTTGCGCAGCAGGACGACGTACTGGTCGAAGGACTCGATCTGGCCCTGGAGCTTGATGCCGTTGACCAAATAGATGGCGACCGGAACGTGCTCCTTGCGCAGGGTGTTGAGGAAAGGATCTTGTAGCAGCTGGCCCTTGTTGCTCATTGGAGCTCCGTTCGAGGAAATGTTGTTGTGATGTTCGCCCTCGCGTCAGGGCGAGCGCCGCACCTTACCCCAAGCGAAAGCCTAGGGGCAACCGGACTTCCGGGAGCAGAGGTGACAAGTCGTCACCGCTGCGGGAAGCCCCTGATGCGCATCAGCGGTCGCGATCATCGAAAGGGTTCGCGGTGCTGCGGTACTCGATGCGCAGCGGCGTGCCCTCAAGCGCGAACTGCTTGCGGAAGCGGCCTTCCAGGAAGCGCGTGTAGTGCGCCGGCACGTTGCCCAGACCGGTGCCGTGGATGACCACGATCGGCGGGTTCATGCCGCCCTGGTGCGCGTAGCGCGGCTTCGGGCGCGACAGGCCGTGACGCGGCGGCGCCTGATGCGCCACGGCGTCCTGCAGCGCGCGCGTGAGCTTGGGCGTGGAGAGCTTGCGGAAGGCCGCGTCGCAGGCACCGGCCACCGACTTCATCAGCGCGCCGATGCCGCGGTTATGCAGCGCCGAAATGAAATGCAGCTTGGCGAAGTCCATGAAGCCGAGCTTGCGCGCCATCTCGCGCTTGACCCAGTCGCGCTTGTCTTCGTCGAGGCCATCCCACTTGTTGACCGCGAGCACCACCGCCCTGCCCTGCTCGACGACGAAGCCCGCGATGTGCGCGTCCTGGTCGGAGATTTCCTGCTGGGCGTCGAGCATGAGCACGACCACGTTGGTGTCGGCGATGGCCTGGAGCGTCTTGACGACCGAGAACTTCTCGACCGCCTCGAACACCTTGCCGCGCCGGCGCAGGCCGGCGGTGTCGATCAACGTGTAGGGCCGGTCGGCATGGTCGAACTCGACCTCGATCGCGTCGCGCGTCGTGCCCGGCATGTCGAAGGCGATCACCCGCTGCTCGCCCACGAGCGTGTTGATGAGCGTGCTCTTGCCGACGTTGGGCCGGCCGACGATCGCGATCTTGGTGCGGCGCGGCCGCTCGCTGTCGTCGGCTTCCTCTTCCTCGGGGAAGTCAGCCAGCACGGTCTCGATCATCTCGACCACGCCGTCGCCGTGGGCCGACGAGATCACGCACGGATCGCCGAGGCCGAGGCGGTGGAAGTCGGCCGTGAGCATCGCGGAGCGGCTGTCGCCCGTCATGCCCTCGGCCTTGTTCACGGCGACGGTCGCGCGCACGCCGCTCTTGCGCAGGCGGTCGGCAATGATCTCGTCCTGCGGCGTGAGGCCCTGGCGGCCATCGACCACGAACACCACGGCGTCCGCCTCGGCGATGGCCTGGAGCGTCTGCTGCGCCATCGCGTGGAAGATGCCGTCCTTGGCGATCGGCTCGAAGCCGCCGGTATCGACGACGAGATAGGGCCGCCCGCCCACGCGCCCCTCGCCGTAATGGCGGTCGCGCGTGAGGCCCGGCAGGTCGGCGACGAGGGCGTCGCGGCTGCGCGTGAGGCGGTTGAAAAGCGTGGACTTGCCGACGTTCGGCCGGCCCACGATGGCAATGACGGGTTTCATGAAGCTCCGTTATTCGGTCGCGACCGCGACCACCGCGCCGTCGGCTGTCTGCACGACAAAGCCGCGCGCCGCCGGTTCGAGCGAGACGGGCGCCATGCGGATGGCACTGCCGTCGGTGGCGAGACGGCCGATCAGGTTGCCGGTCTCGCGGTCGAAGAAATGCAGATAGCCGCGGTAATCGCCCGCGACGACGGTGCGGCCCCAGGACAGCGGCGCCGCGAGGTCGCGGAACTTGAGCTTGTCGTTGGTCCACAGGAGGGTGCCGGTATCGCGTGCAAAGGCTTGCACGACGGCCTGCTCGCTCACGCCGTACACGCGGCGCACATCGGCCGCCGGGCCGGCGCCGGCCGAGAAGTCACGCACCCAGATGGTCTGGCCGGTCGCGCCGTTGAGGCAGCCGATGCGGCCCTGGTAGGTCGCCGCGCAGACCTCGCTGCCTTCGACCACCGGCGTGCCGACCACGTCCACCACGCGCTCAAGCTCGGTCGTGCCCTTGGCTTGGGCCACGGCCACGTCGAACACGACCTGGCCGTTGGCGACCTTCACGCCCAGCAGCCGCCCGCCCGGGAAGGCCGCGAGCAGCACATCGCCCGCGAGCACCATGCCCGAGGGCACGCGCAGCGTGAGCGGCGGCACCGGGCGGATCAGCGACCACTTGCGCTCGCCGGTGGCGAGGTCGAGGCCGTAGAGGCGCGAGTCGGACGAGCGCACGACGGCCATGCCATTGGCCACCGCCGGCACGCCGATCAGCTCGGCCGGCACGCGCGCCTTCCAGAGCTGCTTGCCGGTATCGAGCGCGAAGGCCGCGACCTGGCCGTCCGGACCGCCGACGACCGCCGTGGCCGCATCCGTGCCCACGCCCGCCGACACCTTGAAGCCGGTCTCGACGCGCCAGCGCTCGCGACCGGTCGCGGCATCGAGCCGCGCGAGCCGGCCCTTGGTGGACGCCGCCAGCACCGTGCCGTCCACCAGCGCCGGCGCGAGTGCCCAGGGGCCGTCCTCGCCGAGCTTGGCGGTCCAGAGCGTGCGCGCGGCGACGCTCGATTCGATCGGCTTGAGATCGGCCGGCACGCGCTGCGGCGTCGAACCGCAGGCCGCGAGGCCGATCGCAACGGCGAGCGCGAACGCGCCCGCGCGAAGAGAAGCGAGGCGAGCCATCTCAGCCCTCCCCGAGCGCGTCGCGCTTGATCTCGATGATCTGGCGCAGGCCCTGGTTCTCGCGCTTGACCGCGAGCTTGTCGAGCGCCTCGACATAGGCCTTGCGCGCCTCGGCCTTGTTGCCCTGGGCCGCGAGCACGTCGCCGCGACGGTCGGCCGCGAGCGCCTCGAAGGCCGCCGGCATGCCGGTGGATACCGCCTTGAGCGCCGCGTCGTAGTCCTTCTGGTCGAGCAGCACGCCGGACAGGCGCAGGCGCGCCATCGCTGCGAATTCTTCGAGCTTGGCGTTGGCGATCACCCATTCGTAATGCGCCTGGGCGCCCTTGGCGTCGCCGCCGGCCAGCTCGGCCTTGGCCGCGACCAGCGCGCCCATGGCGGCATAGGCCGTGCCCTTGTAGTCGGCCGCGAGCGTGCCCGCGAGGCGCTTCACATCGTCGGCCTTGGCGGCCTGGGCAGCCTGCTGGAGCTCGTCATAGACGAGTGCCGCCGCATTGGCTTTCTTCTGCTGCCACGCCTGCCAGCCCTGCCAGCCGCCAAAGGCGGCAGCCACGACCACCGCTCCCGCCGCGATCGCCTTGCCCCAGGTCTGGAACCACGCCTTCAGCGCTTCGAGCTGTTCCTGCTCTTGATGGTCGTATGCCATGCGTATTCGTTGCTTGGTTGATGTGATGCGGGCACCAGCCCGCCGTCTTCAAATGCGCGTCGCGCTCAGTCCTCGTCACCGCCGTTGCCGAAGCCGAAGACTTCGAGCAGCCTCAGCGGCAGGTGCGACACCGGCATGCGCTCCTGGCTGCCCGCGCCGTCGCCGGTTTCGTCGCGCAGATGCTTGAGCGTGACCTCGTTCTTCGAGACCTCGTCCTCGCCGAGGATGACGGCGAAGGCCGCGCCCGAGGCGTCGGCCTTCTTCATCTGCGACTTGAAGCCGCCCTCGCCCGCATGCACCAGCACCTCGATGCCCTGGTCACGCAGCAGCTCGGCCACCTGCATGCCGAGCTGGAGCGCGCCTTCGCCCGCGTGGACGACGTACACATCGACGCCTTCCTTGGGATCGACGTCGCCCTCGCGCAGCAGTTCGAGGATGCGCTCGACGCCCATCGCGAAGCCGCAGGCCGGCGTCGGCTTGCCGCCGAGCAGCTCGAACAGGCCGTCATAGCGGCCGCCGCCGCAGATCGTGCCCTGCGAGCCGAGCCGCGTCGTGACCCACTCGAACACGGTGAGGTTGTAGTAGTCGAGGCCGCGCACCAGACGCGGATTCACCTCGTACTGGATGCCGCGCATCTTGAGCAGGCGCTTGAGCTGCTCGAAATGCGCGCGCGATTCGGCGCCGAGGTAGTCGATGAGCTTGGGCGCGGCATTGGCCACGTCCTGCATCGCCGGGTTCTTGGAGTCGAGCACGCGCAGCGGATTGCTGTGCAGACGGCGCTTGCCGTCCTCGTCGAGCACATCGGCGTGGGCTTCGAGGTGGGCGATCAGGTCGGCGCGATGGCGCGCGCGCTCCTCGGCGTTGCCGAGCGAGTTGATCTGAAGCTGGACGTCGCGGATGTCGAGCTCTTCCCACAGCCGCGCGCACATGTAGATCAGTTCGGCATCCACATCCGGCCCGGCGAAGCCGAGCGCCTCGCAGCCGACCTGGTGGAACTGGCGATAGCGGCCGCGCTGCGGACGCTCGTGGCGGAACATCGGGCCGGTGTACCAGAGCCGCTTGCCGCCGTCGTAGGTGAGGTTGTGCTCGATCGCCGCGCGGCAGGCCGAGGCCGTGCCCTCGGGGCGCATCGACAGCGCCTCGCCGTTGAGCGCGTCGGTGAAGCTGTACATCTCCTTCTCGACGATGTCGGTGTGCTCGCCGACACCGCGCTTGAACAGCGGCGTGTATTCGAGGATGGGCGTGCGCAGCTGGCGGTAGCCGTAGGCGCGCATGAGGCCGCGCACCGTGTCCTCGAAGTAGTCCCACAGCGGCGCGTCCTTCGGGAGGATGTCGTTCATCCCCTTGACGGCGCCGAGCTTCTCGATCTTGGCCATGTGTTTGTTCTTTCGTGAACGGCCCGCAAGCCGGTCACGGCCGCGGGCGCGGAGGCGTCAGGCGTGCTGGCCGCCGTGTCGGGGGGCGTCGGCGATCGCGCTGGCGGGCGCGATCGTGCGGCGGGCGTTCAAGTCGCTCATGCGCCCGCTCCCGCGTCGGCCGCCGCGAGCGTGCTGCCCGGCGCCGGATAGCGCCGCGCGACATAGCTCTCGACGATGGCCTGGAATTCCTCGGCGATGCGCTCGCCCTTGAGCGTGACACTGCGCTCGCCATCGACGAACACCGGCGCCACCGGGTCCTCGCCCGAGCCCGGCAGCGAGATGCCGATGTCGGCATGCTTGCTTTCGCCCGGCCCGTTGACGACGCAGCCCATGACCGCGACATGCATGTTCTCGACGCCCGGATGGCGCAGCTTCCACACCGGCATCTGCTCGCGCAGGAAGCGCTGGATGCTGTCGGCCAGCTCCTGGAAGAAGGTGCTCGTGGTGCGGCCGCAGCCCGGACAGGCGATGACCAGCGGCGCGAAGGCGCGCAGGCCCATCGTCTGGAGCAGCTCCTGCGCCACCACCACTTCCTTCGTGCGGTCGCCGCCCGGCTCGGGCGTGAGCGAGATGCGGATCGTGTCGCCGATGCCTTCCTGCAGCAGCACGCCGATCGCCGCGCTCGACGCGACGATGCCCTTGCTGCCCATGCCGGCCTCGGTCAGGCCGAGGTGCAGCGGGTAGTCGCAGCGCTGCGCGAGCATGCGGTAGACGGTAATGAGGTCCTGCACGCCGCTCACCTTGGCGCTCAGCACGATGCGGTCGCCGCCCAGGCCGATCTCCTCGGCGCGCCGGGCGTTCTCGATGGCCGAGGTGACGAGCGCCTCGTGCATCACCGACTGGGCGTCCCAGGGCTCGGCGCGATTCGAGTTCTCATCCATCAGGCGGGCCATGACCTCGGGATCGAGCGAGCCCCAGTTCACGCCGATGCGCACCGGCTTGTCGTACTTGCAGGCGGTCTCGACCATCGCGGCGAAGCGTTCGTCGCGGCGCTCGCCCCGGCCGACGTTGCCCGGATTGATGCGGTACTTCGACAGCGCCTCGGCGCAGGCCGGATGGTCGGTGAGCAGCTTGTGGCCGTTGAAATGGAAGTCGCCCACCAGCGGCACGTCGATGCCCATGCGGTCGAGCTGCTCACGGATGTGCGGCACGGCGGCGGCGGCCTCGGGCGTGTTGACCGTGATGCGCACCACCTCGGAGCCGGCCTGGGCCAGCGCCTTGATCTGGATGGCGGTGCCGATGGCGTCGGCCGTGTCGGTGTTGGTCATCGACTGGACCATGACCGGCGCGCCACCGCCCACCGTCACCACGCGCTCGCCCCAGCGCACCTCGACGCGACGGGACGCGCGCCGCGCGGCGGGGCCGTGGCGCAGGGGAAGAGAGGCGTAAGCCGGATCGCGCGAATTCATTGCTTGTTCTCGGGCGGATAGGTGAAGCGGGCAACGTTGCCGCTGCTGAACGGCGCCAGCTCGACCGCGCGGCCATCGACCGCGAAGCGCGTGCCCGGCACGTTGCCGATGATGATGCGGAACGGCGGCTTGCCCTCGGAGGTGACGCTGCCGCCGGCCGGCGTGACGCCGGTGGAGATGATCTTGCCGCTCGCGTCGCGGATCTCGATCCAGGTCTCGCGCTCGAAGTCGAGCTTGAGACGGGAGTTGCCGGGCGCGGGTTGAGTCTGGACAGGGGCTGGCGCCGGCGCGGCAGGCTGGGATGCGGCCGGGGCCGCGCCGACGGAAGCAGCCTGGGCAGGCGCCGTTGCCGGAGCGGCAGCGGTTGCGGGCGTACCCGCCGCCGTACTAGCGCTGCGAGGAGCGCCAGCCGACGTTGCCCCGGCCTGGGTCGGCACTGGCTGCGTGGGCAACAAGGGCACAGGCGCCGCAAGCTGGCCCGTCGCGCCAGTCGGCGCAGCCGGAGTCGGGGCGACCGGCTGCGTTACCGGCGCGGACTGGTTGCCCTCGACCGGCGGCATGGCCGCGCCCGCTGCCTCGCCGGACGGCAGCGGCTGCGCGCTCGCAGCCGGCGCCGTAGCACCGACTGTCGGGGCACCCGCCGTCGACGCAGGGTCAACGTCCGCCACCGGCGCAACCGGCCGCGGTTCGGCCGCATGCTCCCGTGCGGCGATCCAGCCGGCCAGATCCAGCTTCGGCAGCAGCACGGCCGCGCCGATCAGCAACAGCGCACCCGCGCCAGCACCGATCCACCAGCCAAAGCCGCTGAAATTTCGCCCGCCCGCGCTTACCGGCCGACCGACGCTCGCCACGCCCGTGAGCTGACCCGGCGTCACCTCGATGCGCGGCAGCTCGGCCAGCAGCGGCGCGGCATCGATCTCGACCGCCTTCGCATAGGCGCGCACGAAGCCGCGCAGGATTGCCGGCGTCGGGAAATCACCCCAACGGCCAGCCTCGATCGCCTCGACCTGACGCGCGCCCACCTTGATGCGCTGACCGATCTGCTCGACCGACATTCCCTGCGCCTGACGCGCCCGCGCCAGGATTGCGCCTGCGTGCCCGGCAGGCGCCGCCGCTTCGGCCTGGGAGACGGGAGGCCGGGCCTGCGTGCCGCTCTCGACCGATCCACCCTCAACTGGACGGGTATCGACATCGAGCGCGCGATCGTTGCCGGAAGGCTCACTCATTGAAATCGCCTCGCTGAAAGGCCGCGTACTCGCGCGACTCGGGGAACTGGCGGCGCAGCTGCGTCAGCGCCAGCACCTCGGCATCGCGGTCGCCGCGCGCATGCTCGATGCGCACTTCGAGCCACAGCGATTCGGCCGTCGGCGTGATCTGCCGGTTCAGCCGCTGGGCGTAGAAGCGCGCGCGTTCGAGATCGCCGAGGCGCAGATAGGTACGCGAGAGATGGAACATCGTCGTCGGATTGCCCGGCTCGCTGTCGAAGGAGCGTTGCAGGTAGTTGCGGGCGAGCGGGTAGTCGCCGAGGCGGTAGGCGCAGATGCCTGCGCTGCGCGCCGGGACCGACGGCGTCGGATAGAGCGGGTTCTTGAGCGCCGCGTCGAAGTAGGGCAGCGACTGCTTCTCGCGGCCGTTGCGGCACAGGAACCAGCCGTAGTTCGTGTTGACCGACGAATCGTTGGGCGCGAGCCGCAGCGCGCGCGAGAAGTTTTCCTCGGCCTTTTCGCGCTCGCCGATCGCCATGTAGACCAGGCCGTAGAGGTTGTAGGCCTCTGGATAGCTGGGGTCGGCGCTGACGGCGTTCTTCAGCTCCTGGAGCGCGACCTCGAACTTGTTCTCGGTGTAGTAGTTGGCCGCCAGTTCGACGCGGATCTGGGCGCGCTTGCGCGCCTCGGCCGGCTTGCCCTGACCGACGATCTCTTCCGAATCGATGTCGGTCGTGCGTTCGACGGGCGCCGAGCGCTGGGTGACGCAGGCGGAAAGCAGCAACAGCAGGGCAAGCGCAGCGCCGACGTAGCGCATGGACGGTTCCTGTCAGTGACGGCCGGTGCGCGCGGGCGCGACACGCGCCGCCGACTTGACCACGTCGATCGGCACGAAGGCGCCGCGCTCGGCGAGGCGGGTGCGATCGCGCACGTCGCCGGCCAGCTGGCCGCAGGCGGCGTCGATGTCGTCGCCGCGCGTCTTGCGGATGGTGGTGACGATGCCGGCGTCGATCAGCACGCCGGCAAAGGCCTTGATCCGCTCCATCGGCGTGCGGCCGAGGCCGGACTCCGGGAAGGGATTGAACGGAATCAGGTTGAACTTGCAGCTCACGCCGTGCTCGCGCACGAGGGCGAGCAGTTCGCGCGCATACTCGACGCGGTCGTTCACGCCGTCGAGCATCACGTACTCGAAGGTGATGAAGTCGCGCGGCGCATGGGCCAGGTAGCGATGGCAGGCTTCCATCAGCTCGGCCAGCGGGTACTTGACGTTGAGCGGCACGAGCACGTCGCGCAGCTTGTCGTTGCTCGCGTGCAGCGAGACGGCCAGCGCGACCGGCAGATCGGTGCCGAGCCGGTCGATGAAGGGCACGACGCCCGACGTCGACAGCGTGACGCGGCGCCGGCTCAGGCCGTAGGCGTCGTCGTCGAGCATCAGCCGCATCGCTGCGACCGAGGCCTCGTAGTTGAGCAGCGGTTCGCCCATGCCCATCAGCACCACATTGCTGATGACGCGCTCGCCTTCCGGCGTGCCGAGCGAACGGCGCAGCTCGCGCTCCGCGTACCAGAGCTGGCCGATGATCTCGCCCACGGCGAGGTTGCGGCTGAAGCCCTGCTTGCCCGTGGAACAGAACCGGCAGTTGACCGCGCAGCCCGCCTGGGTGCTCACGCACAGCGTGCCGCGGTCGTCCTCGGGGATGAACACCGATTCCACCGCGTCGCCGTTGCCCACGTCGAACAGCCACTTGCGCGTGCCGTCGGCGGAGAGGTGATCGCGGATCGGCTGCGGCGCGCGGATCTCGGCCAGTTCGGGCAGCTTGGCCCGGAAGGACTTGGCCAAATCGGTCATCGCGTCGAAGTCGGCGGCGAGGCTGCGGTGGATCCAGCGTTGCAGCTGGCGCGCACGGAAGGGCTTCTCGCCGAGTCCGGCGACGAAGCTTTCAAGCCCGGCCCGATCGAGATCGAGCAGATTGATGCGGCTCATTCCGTGTGCGCCCGTGTGTTGCTTAACGCGAGTAGACGTTGAGCGCCGGGAAGAAGTAGGCGATCTCGACGGCGGCGGTTTCGGGCGCGTCGGAGCCGTGGACGGCGTTGGCGTCGATGCTCTCGGCGAAGTCGGCGCGGATGGTGCCGGGGGCAGCCTTCTTCGGGTCGGTCGCGCCCATCAGGTCACGGTTCTTGAGGATGGCGCCTTCGCCTTCGAGCACTTGCACGAACACCGGGCCCGAGATCATGAACGTGACCAGGTCGTTGAAGAAGGGGCGTTCCTTGTGCACGGCGTAGAAGCCTTCAGCTTCGGCGCGCGACAGTTGCGTGAGGCGCGCGGCAACGACCTTCAGGCCGGCGTCTTCGAAGCGGGTGATGATCTTGCCGATCACGTTCTTCGCGACTGCGTCGGGCTTGATGATCGAGAGGGTGCGTTCAATCGCCATTTACTGGACTCCGGAGACGTACGACGGGTACGTGGTTGAATGATTCTGGAAGCGCTGGCCCTGCTTGAGGCCAAGTCTGCGATTCTAACATGCGGATTTTGAAAGGATTTTCCCGCCGGCATGACGGTTCCAAGGCAGCCAGCGCGGACTTTCGACGGCAATCGACACCGGCGATACCCGCCGGTCACGCCTGAAAGTGCCGCACTGATGCAGAATCCGCTTCCAGTGCGCCAGCTATCTTCTGGCTTTCAATCATGGAGGACTTGATGATTCGCGGTTCCGACCAACGCAGCATCTTCGGCGACGACGCCGTCATCGATACCCGCTGGGCCGCACCCAGCGCCGAGCAGCGCCAGCGCGTGCTGCGCAACACCTATGCCCTGCTCGCACTTTCGATGCTGCCGACCATCGTCGGCGCCTGGGTCGGCCTGAGCTTCAATCTCGGCGGGCTGTTCCGCGGCTGGATGGGCGCGATCGTGTTCATGGCCGTCGCCTTCGGCTTCTTCTTCGCGATCGAGAAGTACAAGAATTCCAGCGTCGGCGTGGCGCTGCTGCTCGGCTTTACCGGCTTCATGGGCGTGATGCTGAGCGGCCTGCTGAGCGTGGCGCTGCGGTTCTCGAACGGCCCGCAGATGATCACGATGACGGCGGGTGCCACGGCGATGCTGTTCTTCGTGCTCGCCGGATTCGCCACGACCACCAAGCGCGACCTGTCGAACATGGGCAAGTTCCTGACGATCGGCCTCGTGATGCTGCTGGTGGCGATGATCGCCAACCTGTTCTTCCAGGTGCCGGCCTTCCAGCTCGCGCTGCTGACGATCTCCTTCGCGATCTTCGCGGGCTTCCTGGTGTTCGACCTGAACCGCATCGTGAATGGCGGCGAGACCAACTACGTGACGGCCACGCTCGCGGTCTATCTCGATCTGTACAACATGTTCACGAGCCTGCTCCAGCTCGTGATGGCCTTCACCGGCCAGCGCGACGAGTAAGCCTCGCGGCACCCGCTGCGGCGGGTCGGCGCAAGACAAAAGGCCCGCATCAGCAGCGGGCCTTTTTCATTGCCGCGCCGCTCAGGCCGCCGGCGGCACGAACACCGCCATCGACTCCACATGCGAGGTGTGCGGGAACATGTTCACCACGCCCGCCGCCTCCAGCCTGAAGCCACCCTCGTGCACCAGCACCGCCGCGTCGCGCGCAAGCGTGGCCGGATTGCAGCTCACATAGACGATGCGCTTCGGCAGCAGCGCGTGGTCGCCGCGCGCGGCCAGCGCCGCGAGCGCCTGCGACACCGCAAGCGCCCCCTCGCGCGGCGGATCGATGAGCCAGCGGTCGAAATGCCCCCAGCTCGCCACTTCGTCGGCCGTAACCTCGAACAGGTTGCGCGCGGCGAAGCTCGCATGCTCGATGCCGTTGAAGCGCGCGTTCTCGCCCGCGCGATGCACCAGCGCCTCGCTGCCCTCGATGCCATGCACCGAGCCCGACCGACGCGCAAGCGGCAGCGTGAAATTGCCGATGCCGCAGAACAGATCGAGCACGCGCTCGCCGGGCTCGGGCCGCAGCAGGCCGAGCGCCTGGCTCACCAGCACGCGGTTGATGCGATGGTTCACCTGAGTGAAGTCGGTCGGGCGGAACGGCATCGTGATGCCGTACTCGGGCAGCGTGTAGCTGAGCGCGGGCGCCACCTCGGCCGGCGGATGGAAGGGCCGCACCGTGTCCGGCCCCTTGGGCTGGAGCCAGATCTGCACGCGATGCGCGTCGGCAAAGTCGCGCACGATCCGCTCGTCATCTGCCGACAGCGGCTCCAGCACGCGCAGCACCAGCACCGTCACGTCCGCGCCCTGGGCGTACTCGATCTGCGGCAGGCGCTCGCGGATCGACAGCGAGCCGACCAGTTCGCGCAGCGGCAGCAGCAGGCCGGCGATGTGCGGCGGCAGCACATGGCATTCGGCCATGTCGGCCACATAGCTCGACTTGCGCTCGTGAAAGCCCACCAGCACGCCACCCTTCTTGGGCACGTAGCGCACCGACAGCCGCGCGCGGAAGCGGTAGCCCCAGTCCGGCCCCTGGATCGGCCGCAGCATCACGCCCGGCCTGAGCTTGCCGATGTGCGCGAAGTTGTCCTCCAGCACGCGCTGCTTGATCGCGAGCTGGGCGGCCGGGTCAAGGTGCTGCATCGAGCAGCCGCCGCAGGTGCCGAAATGGGCGCAACGCGGCACGACCCGCGAGGCGCTCGCGCGGATGACCTCGGTAACTTCGGCGAATTCGTAGGTCGGCTTGCGGCGGTAGCTCTTGTAACGCACACGCTCGCCGGGCAGCGCGCCCTCGATGAACACCACCTTGCCGCCGGACGTGCCGTTCTCGCTCGGTAGGCGGGCGACGCCGCGCGCCTCGATGTCGATGGATTCGATGTCGACCACGCCGGGTTCGAGGCGGGGGGTGAGCGGGACGGTCGCGGCAGCGGGTTGGTCGGGAGCCGCATCCTGCGGCGTCGGGAGATCGGTCACTTCCATGCTTCGAGGTATTCCTTCCAGTGCTCGCAGCCGGGCTTGGCGGCGAGCGCGCCGAGCGTCTCGCGGGCGAGCGCGATCTCGGCGTCATAGGCTTCGCGGCCGATCTCGCCGCGCATGAGGCGGAAGCGGCAGTACACGAGCCAGGTGTTCATCACGTCGGTCTCGCAGTACGAGCGGATGCCGTGCAGGCCACCCGCCAGATAGCTGTCCCAGACCTTGCCGCCGTCCATGCCGAGCTTGCCGGGGAAGCCGCAGAGCTTGGCGAGGTCGTCGAGCGGCGCATTGGCCCGGCCGCCGAACATCGCCAGCACGTCCATGAGGTCGAGATGGCGGGTGTGGTAGCGGCTCAGGTAGTTGTTCCACTTGAACTCGCGGTCGTCGTCGCCCCAGTCCCAGTAGCGCGGGGCCTGGATGCCGTGGACGAGCGCGCGGTAGTGCAGCACCGGCAGGTCGAAGCCGCCGCCGTTCCAGCTCACGAGCTGGGGCGTGCTGCGTTCGATGAGGTCGAAGAATTCGGCGACGAGCGTGGCCTCGTCGCTGCTTTCGTCGCCGAGCGAGCGCACGCGCAGGCTCTTGTCGGTGCGCATCACGCAGCTGATCGCGCAGACGCGCTGGACATGGTGGCGCAGGAAGTCGCTGCCGCTCTTCTCGCGCTGCGCCGCGAAGGCGCGTTCGGCGACGGCGGCATCGTCGCCGTCCCAGCCTTCCTCGCCGGCGTGCAGTCGGCGCAGGCCGTCGCAGTCGGGGATGGTCTCGATGTCGAAGACGAGTATCGGCGTCATGGCCTCTCCCCTTGCGTGCAGCAACCCGACTGCGCTCAGCGCGCGGGCAGGTACTTGGCCGGATCGACCGGCTTGCCCTGACGGCGGATCTCGAAATGCAGCTTGGGCTTGTCGGTATCGGTATTGCCCAGCTCGGCGATCTTCTGGCCGCGCTTGACGCTGTCGCCGTACTTGGCGACTAGCTTGCTGTTGTGGGCGTAGGCCGAAAGGAAGTTGTCGTTGTGCTTGATGATGAGTAGCTGGCCGTAGCCGCGCAGGCCGTTGCCGGCGTAGACGACCTTACCGTCGCCGGCCGCGAGCACAGCGTCGCCGACGTTGCCGCCGAGGTCGAGCCCCTTGTTGCGCGGGTCGTCGAATCCGTCGATGACCCGCCCGCCCGTGGGCCAGGCCCAGGTGATCGGACCATCGTCGGCGGCCGGCTTGGCACTGTCCGCAGGTGCGGCGACCGGAGAGGGCTTTGCGTCGGGCACGGTGGCGGGCTTGCCGGCGTCGGGTCGCGCGGCATCGGTGGGCTTGGCGGCATCGGCCGGCTTGCCGCCGACGTCGGCGGGCTTGGCCGCGCCCGACTTGCCGGCCTCGCCAAGCGGCTTGCTGTCGAGCGGAGCGCCGATCACCACCGGCGTCGCGACGACTGCGGGGGTGGCGGCCGGAGCCGATGCGCCGGCATCGGCGTCGATCCTGAGCGTCTGGCCGACGAGGATGCGATCCGGGCTTTCGAGCTGGTTGAGTGCCGCGATGTCGCGGAAATCCTTGCCGTGCTCGACGGCGATCTTGTAGAGCGTGTCGCCCTTGCGCACTACATAGGTCCGACCGGTGCCGGTGCTCGCGCTGGCCGACACGATCGGGGCCGGACCGGACGCGCCGCTGCCGGAGGGCGACGTCGAGCGATCGACGATCTGCACCGGCGGGCGTTCCTGCTGGGAAGTGGTGCAGGCGGAAAGAAGTCCGCCAAGCATGGCGAGCGCGATGCGCAGGCGCTTCGGGCGGGAGAAGAAAGGCTGGAGGAGCATCGTTCTAGGTCGTGCCGGATCGAAGCGGCACGAAGTGTACGTCATCGGCTTCGGCCCTCTGCCAGTCGGCGCGGCCGGTTCGGTCGATCACCACGAGGCGCTGGCGACCGTCGCCGCGCGCCACCGGCGCGACCAGCCGACCGCCGACGCGGAGCTGGTCGAGAAGTTCCTGCGGCAGCTCGAAACCGGCCGCCGCCACCACGATGCCGTCGAACGGCCCTTCGTGGGGCAGGCCGACGCGGCCATCGCCGAAATGCAGGCGCACATTGGCCAGCCGCAGCGGCCGCAGGTTGCTGCGCGCCAATTCGTGCAGGGCACGGATGCGCTCGATCGAGAAGACCATGTCGGCGATCTGCCCGAGCACAGCCGCCTGATAGCCGCAGCCGGTACCGACTTCCAGCACCCGCGCCAGACGCTGGCCGGGCGGGCGGCCCTGGCGCATGAGTTCCAGCATCCGGCCGACGGTGAAGGGCTGGGAGATCGTCTGCTCATGGCCGATCGGCAGCGCGGTGTCGTCATAGGCGCGACTCGCAAGTGCGGGATCGACGAAGGCATCGCGCGGCACGGTGCGCAGCGCGTCGAGCACGGCGAGATCCTGCAAGCCACGCGCCGCCAGATCGCGCACCAGCCGCTCGCGGCGCCCCTGCACCGAATCGACCGGGGGACGCGCACCCGGCGGACGCGTGGCGTTGGCACCGGGGAAACTCGGCTGGGGCGGCAGCGATGCGCGCGTCACGCTGGCGGGACGTGGCACAGGCAAGGGCGGCAACTGCGGCCCGCGCGCGCCGGTCGGTGCCGGAACAGCGCCGCGTCGCGCCTCTGGCGCGGTCGCGAGCGGACCACCGCGCGACGTGCCCGGCATCGCTCCCTTCGGCGGGACGGCCCGGCCGGCGGTGTCCGGCGAGGTTGGTCGGACCATATCAGCGGCCTGCGTCGGCTTGGCGGCGCTCTTGTCGATGAACTTCTGGGCGATGCCGTAGCGCGGCGCAACACCGTCGAGGTGGTGCCCGCCCGGCAACGGCGCAACCCACTTGGGCGGCTTGCGCTCGCTCATGCACCCAACCAGCCACGCACGGCATCAAGCCGCGCGGTGTGCGTGAGATCGTGGTGCAGCGGCGTCACCGACACCAATCCGCTCGCCACCGCATGGAAATCGCTGCCCGGGCCGGCGTCGCGCACGTTGCCGACCGCGCCGATCCGGAACATCACGCGCCCGTCGACGTCGTACTCGCGGATCACCGGCTCCGACACGTGCCGTTTGCCCAGTCGCGTGACGGTGCAGCGCGCTGGATCGGCCGAGACGGGAAAGTTCACGCTTAACAGGAAAGGGGCCGGCAGCGGCCGCGTCACGTGCTGCCGCACCAGCGCGGCGGCGGCCTCGGCAGCGCGATCCAGCCCGGCCCAGTCATGCGTGCAGAGCGAGAAGGCGATGGCCGGCAATCCGAAGAGATAGGCCTCCATCGCTGCCGCGACCGTGCCTGAATACATCGTGTCGTCGCCGAGGTTGGCGCCGTTGTTGATACCGGACACCACCAGGTCGGGCGCTGCCACGAGCAGGCCGCCAGTAAGCGCGACGTGCACGCAATCGGTTGGCGTGCCATCGACGTGATAGCGACGATCGCCGACTTCGGTCAGCCGCAGTGGCCGGTCGAGTGTGAGTGAATGCGAGGCGCCGCTGCGATTGCGGTCCGGTGCGACGACCGTCACCTCGGCGAAACTGCCCAGCGCGACGGCGAGCGCCTCGATGCCGGGCGCCGAATAGCCATCGTCGTTGCTGACAAGAATTCGCATGAGCGGGAACCGTGGGTCTGCGACAAGGCCGCGGTGATGGATGGCGGAGGGATCGCGCGATCCCTCCGCCGGATCATCCGCCCGGACCGCGATGCGGCCCGCACAAACAAAAACGGCCGGGCTGCTTTCGCGGCCCGGCCATCTTGCCCGGTATTGACGACTGCCGGCGAGGGCTGCCGTCGGGAAAACTTCTGGTCGGGGTGGCGGGATTCGAACTCGCGACCCCTTGCACCCCATGCAAGTGCGCTACCAGGCTGCGCTACACCCCGAACAGCCAGTAATAATAGCAGCGATTTTCAGGTTTGCATCATTTTTCTTTGCCATCAAGCATCCTGCGCAGCGCCAGCAGCTCGGAACGCAACGCCGCGATGTCCAGCACTTCCGCGATCGCGGCGGTTTCGAGGTCGGGCGACGCCCTTCCCTCCCCACTGACGGCATCCAGCTTGCTGCGCGCGCCACTGATGGTGAAGCCCTGCTCGTAGAGGAGTTCGCGGATGCGCCGGATCAGCAGAACCTCGTGATGCTGGTAGTAGCGGCGATTGCCGCGCCGCTTGACCGGCTTGAGCTGGGCGAACTCCTGCTCCCAGTAGCGCAGCACATGCGGCTTGACGCCGCACAGCTCACTGACCTCGCCGATCGTGAAATAGCGCTTGGCCGGAATCGGCGGCAGCAACGTGACTTCGTGCGACTTCGGACGGCGATCCAAGACATCCTCACGATTCGGCAGCGTGGAGCGGCAGGATCAGCCCGCCGCGATGTCAGCCATTGTCAACGAGCTGCTTGAGCTTCTGGCTCGCGTGGAAGGTGACGACACGGCGGGCGGTGATGGGAATCTCCTCCCCGGTCTTGGGATTGCGCCCGGGGCGCTGCGGCTTGTCACGCAGCTGGAAATTGCCGAAGCCCGACAGCTTCACCACCTCGCCGGCCTCCAGTGCCCGGGCGATCTCCTCGAAGAAGATCTCGACCATGTCCTTGGCCTCGCGCTTGTTGAGGCCGACCCGCTCGAACAGCAGCTCGGCCAGCTCCGCCTTGGTGAGCGTGACCGACTCGCTCGTCTTGGGCTGGGGCGCGAGTGTGAAGCCGCGTCCCGTCAAGGGCACCGGGCGGGAGGGTGACGCCAGCCCCCCCTTGCCGCGGCTTTCGAGCGCCGCGAGACGACCGAACGGAATCACCTCGTCTTGCATGGCGTCTTGGTCGTCGTTCATGGGCTGGAAATCCGGGATCAGAGGCGGCAGGCGAAGTGGCGAAAGCGATCCTCGCGCTGTCAGGCCCGCAGGCGGGCGCCGATGCCGGCTTCGAGACCGGCGACGATGCGAGCCACCACCGACTCGATCTGCTCATCGCGCAAGGTGCCGGAATTGTCTTGCAACACAATCCTGAAGGCAAGACTTTTCTCGTTTAATAACAAGCCCTTACCGCGATATTCATCGAACAGCGCCAGCTCGCGCACCAGCTCCGAGAAGCCCTCCTTGGCCACCGTCGCGCGCATGCAGTCGAGCGCCGAACCGGCGCTGACGGCCTGATCGACGACGATCGCCAGGTCGCGGCGCACCGGCTGGAAGCGCGGCGGAATGCTCGCCTTCGGCAGCGGCTGGGCACGCAGAGCTTCCACATCCAACTCGAAGACCACCGGCGCGACCGGCAGTTCATAGGCCTGCTGGAGCTTGGGATGCAGCTCGCCGATGAAGCCGACCGCCACGCCGTCGAGCAGCACGCGGGCGCTGCGGCCTGGATGCAACGCGACATGCTCGGCGCGCTCGAAGCCCACCGCGCCCGCGCCGGCGCACAGCGCCTCCACGTCGGCCTTCACATCGAAGAAATCGGCCGGCCGCTTCGCCACGCCCCATTGCTCGGGCGCCGACGGGCCGTACACCAGCCCGCCCACGCGCAGCGGCTGGGCGATGCCCGCCACCGACGACAGCCCGTCGGCCACCGCCGCGTCGCGCAGGAACACGCGGCCCAGCTCGAACACCGCCACGCGCTCGGCGCGACGGTTGAGGTTGTAGCGCAGAACGCTCACGAGGCTGCCGAGCAGCGACGAGCGCATGACCGACATCTGGCTCGCGATCGGATTCACAAGGCGGATCGGATCGGCGTTGCCCGCGAAATCGCGCTCCCACGCCTCCTCGACGAAGGCGTAGTTGACCGTCTCGACATAGCCGAGCGCGGCCAGCGCGCGGCGCAGCGCATGCGTCGGGCGGCGCGTCTCGGGCGTCGCGCGCATGCGCTGGAGCGCGACCGGCGGGCGCACGGGAATGTTCTCGTAGCCGACGATGCGCGCGACTTCCTCGATCAGATCTTCCTCGATCTCGATGTCGAAGCGCGGGCCAGGCGGCGTCACCTCGAACACGCCGTCGCTCTCGGTAAAGCTGAAGCCGAGTTGCGCGAACACCTGGGCGCAGCGCTCGGCCGGCACCTCGACGCCGAGGATGCGAGCGGCGCGCGCGACGCGCATGCGCACCGGCTTGCGCTCGGGCAGCGCGATGACGTGGTCGTCCACCGGGCCGACGCGGGTCGCGTCGGTGCCGCAGATGTCGAGCAGCAGTTGCGTCAGACGTTCGAGATGCTCGGCGGTGGTCGTCGCATCGACGCCGCGCTCGAAGCGGTGGCCGGCGTCGGTCGAGAAGTTGTAGCGGCGCGCGCGGCCCCGGATGCTGTCGGGCCACCAGAAGGCGCATTCGACGTACACGTCGGTCGTGTCGAGCGACACCGCCGTCGAGTCGCCGCCCATGATGCCGGCCAGCGATTCGATGCCATGCGCGTCGGCGATCACGCCCACGCTCTCGTCGAGCGACACCGTGCTGCCGTTGAGCAGCTTCAGTTCCTCGCCCGCCTTAGCCCAGCGCACGACGAGTCCGCCCGAAATCTTCGCCAGGTCGAACACGTGCGACGGCCGGCCGAGTTCGAGCATCACGTAGTTGGAGATGTCGACCAGCGCCGAGATGCTGCGCTGGCCGGCGCGCTCCAGGCGCGACTTCATCCATTGCGGCGTCGGCGCCCTGGCGTCCAGGCCACGGATCACGCGACCCGAGAAACGGCCGCACAGATCGGCCGCCTCGACGCGCACCGGCAGCTTCTCGTCGCTGCTGACGTCGGCGGCTGCAATCGCCTGCAGATTGAGCGGCGCACCGGTGATCGCCGCGACTTCGCGCGCGATGCCGAGCAGCGACAGGCAATGGCCCTTGTCCGGCGTGAGCTTGATGACGAACACCGTGTCATCGAGTTCGAGGTACTTGCGGATGTCCTCGCCCACGGGCGCATCGCCCGGCAGCAGCATGAGACCCGCGTGGTCCTGCGACAGCCCGAGTTCGCGCGCCGAGCACAGCATGCCGTGCGACGCCACGCCGCGCAGCTTGCCGAGCTTGATGCGGAAGGGCTTGCCGTCCTCGCCGGGCGGCAGTTCGGCGCCCACGAGCGCGCAGGGAATGCGGATGCCGGCGGCCGCGTTCGGCGCGCCGCACACGATCTGCAGCAGCTCACCCGTGCCCGCATCCACCTGGCAGATGCGCAGCTTGTCGGCGTCCGGATGCTTCTCGATCGACTTGATCTCGGCCACGACGATCTTGCTGAAGGGCGGCGCGGCGGGGCGCTCCTCTTCCACTTCGAGCCCGGCCATCGTGAGCAGGTGCGACAGCTCCGCCGTGCTCACCGGCGGATTCACGAAGCTGCGCAACCACGATTCTGAAAACTGCATGTCTTGCCTCGCTGGTTTGTTCTGGTGGGCGGCCGCGGATCAGCGGAACTGTTCGAGGAAGCGCAGATCGCCCTCGAAGAACAGCCGCAGGTCCTCGACGCCATAGCGCAGCATCGTCAGCCGTTCGAGGCCGCTGCCGAAAGCGAAGCCGACGTACTTCTCGGGGTCGAGCCCGTAGTTGCGCACCACGGTCGGATGCACCTGGCCCGAGCCGGCGATCTCCAGCCAGCGGCCCTTGAGCGGACCATCCTCGAACATCATGTCCACCTCGGCCGACGGCTCGGTGAACGGGAAGTAGCTCGGGCGGAAGCGCACGACGATGTCGTCGCGCTCGAAGAAGGCGTGCAAGAAAGCCGTGTACACGCTCTTCAGGTCGGCGAAGCTCACGTCGCTGCCGATCCACAGCCCTTCGAACTGATGGAACATCGGCGAGTGCGTCGCGTCGCTGTCAACGCGGTAGGTGCGGCCCGGCACGATCACGCGGATCTCGGGCATGTCGGCGGCGGCGCCGGTCAGCTCCTCGGCGGCGACCTTCGCCTCATGCTTGGCGACATGCGCGCGGGCGTAGCGCACCTGCATCGGCGAGGTGTGCGTGCGCAGGCAAAGAAGCCTTCCGTCGGCATCTTTCATGTCGACGTAGAAGGTGTCCTGCATCGAACGCGCCGGATGGTTCTCCGGGTTGTTCAGCGCGCTGAAGTTGTACCAGTCGGTCTCGATCTCCGGACCATCGCCCACGTCGAAGCCGATCGACGCAAAGATTTCCTCGATCCGCATCCAGCTGCGCATGACCGGATGGATCACGCCCGCGCCGCGCGCGCGGCCCGGCAGCGTCACGTCGATCGCCTCGGCCGCGAGTCGCGCGGCGAGCTGGGCATCGGCCAGCGCCTGGCGCCGCGCGTTCAGCGCCGCCTCGATCGCCTGCTTGGCCGCGTTGATCTTCGCGCCCGCCTCGCGCTTCTGCTCCGGCGGCAACGCGCCGAGCGACTTCATGAGTTCGGTGATGCGACCACTCTTGCCGAGGTATCGCGCCTTCGCGTCTTCGAGCGACGCCGGATCGCTTGCGGCAGCAAAATCCGCCGCAGCCGCCGTCACGAGGCTGTCGAGGTTGTCCATGTGCAGGATCGTCCGCGCCTGACGGCACGGTGTTCGGATTGGATGATCGGGACCGGACGCGAAGCGCGCCCAGAAATGCAAACGGGGCATCAGGCGTCAGCCTGTGCCCCGTCAGTGACGTCCGGAAGTTCGGACGGCGATCAGGCCAAGACGGCCTTGACTTGGCCAACCAGCGCGGCGAAGCCGGGCTTGTCGGTGATGGCCATGTCGGACAGGACCTTGCGATCGAGGCCGATGCCGGTCTTGTTCAGGCCATTGATGAACACGCTGTAGGTGATGCCGTGTTCACGAACCGCCGCGTTGATACGCGCGATCCACAGCGCGCGGAAGACGCGCTTCTTGTTGCGACGGTCGCGGTAGGCGTACTGGCCCGCGCGCATGACCGCCTGCTTGGCGATGCGGAAAACATTCTTGCGACGACCGCGGTAACCCTTGGCGGCGTCGATGACTTTCTTGTGACGCGCACGGGCGGTCACACCACGCTTTACACGAGGCATTGCTTAGCTCCTGACTTCGAATTCCGGGACGATCACGCGAACGGCATCATCGCGTGGATGGACTTGAGGTTCGTCTCATGGACGGCCTCGGTCCCACGCAGGTGACGCTTGTTCTTGGTGGTCTTCTTGGTCAGGATGTGGCGCTTGAAGGCTTGGCCACGCTTGACCGTGCCACCCGGACGCACCACGAAGCGCTTCGCAGCGCTCTTCTTGGTCTTCATCTTCGGCATTGACAGCTCCTGGATTGCTGCGGTCGGTGGTTCCTCGCGGAACACTTGAAACCCATTCGCAGCTTGTTGCGCGCCGGCGATTGCCACATCGCCAGCGACGAGAAACACGGGGGCGGTTGAACCGCCCTTCCCTTACGGGATTACTTCTTCTTCTTGGGCGCCAGAATCATGATCATCTGGCGGCCTTCCAGCTTCGGCATCTGCTCGACCTGGGCAAGTTCGCCGAGGTCAGCGCGCAGCTTTTCGAGCATGCGCATGCCGATTTCCTGGTGGGCCATCTCGCGCCCGCGGAAGCGGAGCGTAATCTTGGCCTTGTCGCCTTCTTCGAGGAAGCGGACGAGGTTACGCAGCTTCACGTTGTAGTCACCGTCATCCGTGCCAGGACGGAACTTCACTTCCTTGACCTGGATGACGTGCTGCTTGAGCTTCGCCTCGTGCGCCTTCTTCTGCTCCTGGTACTTGAACTTGCCGTAGTCCATGAGCCGGCAAACCGGCGGATTGGCGGTAGGCGCGATCTCGACGAGATCGACCTCAAGCTCTTCGCTCTTTGCCAGCGCTTCGGACAGACGAACAATGCCCAACTGCTCGCTGTCAACACCGACGAGGCGAACCTCAAGGGCGGTGATCTCACGATTCAGGCGGTGAGCGTTCTTGTTGTCGCGCTGCGGCAGTTCACGCGAATAACGGGAGCCAAACGAAGTAGCGATGGGTACTTCCTTTCAAATGAAAAAGCCGCGCGGTCTGCGCTGGCGGCTTGGGATCAGCTCTTGGCGACGTTTTCAGCCACCAGACGCTCTGCGATCTCGGAAACCGGCATCACGCCGAGATCCTTGCCACCGCGCACACGCACGGCCACGGCATCCGCTTCCTTCTCCTTTTCGCCAACAACGAGCAGGTAGGGAATCTTCTGCAAAGAGCGATCGCGGATTTTATAGTTGATTTTTTCGCCACGCAAATCGGCCTCAACTCTAATGCCTTGTTTTTGAAGCCTTTGAGCGACTGACTTCGCATACTCGGCCTGACCCTCCGAAATGCTCATCACACAGGCCTGCAACGGAGCCAGCCAGAGCGGCAGCGCACCGGCATGGTTCTCGATCAGGATGCCGATGAAACGCTCCAGCGAACCTACGATCGCGCGGTGCAGCATCACCGGGATCTTGCGGCTGTTGTCCTCCGCCACGTATTCGGCACCGAGCCGCTCGGGCATGAAGAAATCGACCTGGATCGTGCCGCACTGCCAGTGCCGGCCAATCGCGTCCTTGAGCGTGAACTCGATCTTCGGGCCGTAGAACGCGCCATCTCCCGGCGCCACCTCGAAGGCATGACCGGAACGACGCAGCGACTCCATCAGCGCCTCTTCCGCCTTGTCCCACAGCTCGTCGGAGCCGATGCGCTTGGCTGGACGCGTCGCGATCTTGAAGATGATGTCGTTGAACCCGAAGTCCGCATACACCTTCTGGAGCAGCGCGGTGAAGGCGACGCACTCGTCGAGGATCTGATCCTCGGTACAGAAGATGTGCCCGTCATCCTGCGTGAAGCCGCGCACCCGCATGATCCCGTGCAGACCGCCGCTCGGCTCGTTGCGATGGCACTGGCCGAATTCGCCGAAACGCAGTGGCAGGTCGCGGTACGAATGCAGGTTGGCCTTGTAGATCTGGATGTGGCCCGGACAGTTCATCGGCTTGAGCGCGTAGTCGCGGCTCTCGCTCTCGGTCGTGAACATGTTCTCGCGGTACTTCTCCCAGTGGCCGGTCTTCTCCCAGAGCGACTTGTCGAGAATTTGCGGCGCCTTGACTTCCTGATAGCCGTTGTCACGGTAGACCGCGCGCATGTACTGCTCGACCTGCTGCCACAGCGTCCAGCCCTTCGGATGCCAGAACACGAGGCCGGGAGCCTCTTCCTGCATGTGGAAGAGGTCGAGTTCGCGGCCGAGGCGGCGGTGATCGCGCTTCTCGGCTTCCTCAAGCATGTGCAGATAGGCCGCCTGGTCTTCCTTCTTGGCCCAAGCCGTGCCGTAGATGCGCTGGAGCATCTCGTTCTTGCTGTCGCCACGCCAGTAGGCGCCAGCCACCTTCATCAGCTTGAAGACCTTGAGCTTGCCGGTGCTCGGCACGTGCGGGCCGCGGCATAGATCGGTAAAGCCGCCCTCGGTGTAGAGCGACACGTCCTGATCGGCCGGGATGCTCTCGATGATCTCGGCCTTGTAGGCTTCGCCGATGCTCTTGAAATAGGCCACCGCCTCGTCGCGCGGCAGCACCTTGCGCGTGACCGGCTCGTCCTTGCGCGCGAGCTCGGTCATGCGCGCCTCGATCGCGGCGAGGTCGTCCGGCGTGAACGGGCGCTTGTACGAGAAGTCGTAATAGAAGCCGTTGTCGATCACCGGGCCGATCGTCACCTGCGCCTCGGGATACAGCTCCTTGACCGCATAGGCCAGCAGGTGGGCCGTGCTGTGGCGGATGACTTCGAGGCCGTCTGCATCCTTGTCGGTGACGATCGCAAGCTGCGCGTCGGCCTCGATGAGGTGGCTGGTATCGACGAGCTTGCCGTCGACGCGGCCGGCGAGCGCCGCCTTGGCCAGACCGGTGCCGATCGACTGCGCAACCTGCGCGACCGTGACGGGACCTTCGTATTCGCGGCGGGAGCCGTCGGGGAGGGTGATTGCGACCATGGGATGACCTCTGGATGAGGACCTGGCCGCGCGACGGCAAATCGGTGGGGGTACTGAAAAGAAAAAAGCGCGGACCAGGCCGCGCTTTTTTCGTGATGCCGTTGAAGCTTCGGACCGGTGATCAGATCAGGGAGGGGAAAGTTCGCGGTGTCATAACCCGTGCTGCCTTTCTCGTCCTTGAGTGAGCCGGCCTTTCAGCCAACGTTACTGCTTGTTCGGGTGGTGGGCGCTACTGGATTCGAACCAGTGACCCCTACCATGTCAAGGTAGTACTCTAACCAACTGAGCTAAGCGCCCGAAGCCCTGCATCATAGCGTGTTTTTCAGACTTGGCAAGACTTATGTGTCATTTGCGACGTGCTTCGATCACACCGGGCACATCGCGAATCAGGTTGAGCGCCTTGTTCAGCGCCGATGAATCGGCGATTTCTGCGGTGAACTGCATGCGCGCCTGCTCGCGCGAGCTTTGCGTATTAACGCCAATGACGTTGATGCGCTCGCGCGCGAACACGTCCGAGATGTCGCGCAGCAGCCCTTGCCGATCGCTTGCGAGCACGAACACATCGACCGGGAACACCGTGTCGACCGGCGCGCTGCCCCATTGCGTCTCGATCACGCGCTCGGGATGGCGCTCGGCCATCGCGAGGAAATTCGCGCAATCGTGGCGATGGATCGACACGCCCTTCCCACGCGTGACGAAGCCGCCGATCGCATCCGGCGGCGCCGGCTTGCAGCACTTGGCGAGCTGCGTGAGCAGCTTGTCGATGCCCACGACGAGCACGCCGCTCTTCGTCACATCGGCCTTGCCCCGGCCGATGCGCGCCGGATGCAGCTCGGGCTCTTCTTGCGGCTCCTCGAACAGCGCCTCGATCTGCCGCAGGTTGAAGTCGTCGCGCGATGCGGCCACGAACAGGTCATCGGGCCGGCCGTAGCCGAGCTGCGAGGCCAGATCGTCGAGCGACATCGACGTCTTGCCCAGGCGCTGCAACTCGCGCTCGACCCGCGTGCGCCCGGCCAGCGTCGCCGTCTCCTGCTCGACCAGGTTGAACCACGCCCTCACCTTGGTGCGCGCGCGGCTGCTCGCCAGATAGCCGAGATTGGGATTGAGCCAGTCGCGCGACGGGCCGGCGCCGATGTTCTTGGCCGCGATGATCTCGACCGTCTGCCCGGTGCGCAGCCGCGTGTTGAGCGGAACCATCGCGCCATCGACGCGCGCGCCGCGGCAGCGATGGCCAAGGTCGGAATGCAGGTGGTAGGCGAAGTCGATGGGCGTCGAGCCGGCCGGCAGGTCGATCACGCGGGCCTGCGGCGTGAGCACGTAGATGCGGTCGTCCACCGCGCCCGAGCGCAGCCGGTCGGCCCACTCGTCGGCGTCGAAGCGCTGCTCGACCGCTTCCTCGCCGCCCTCGCGCGCGACCTCGTTCTTCCATGCGAACAGCTGGCGGATGAAGGCGATCTTCTGGTCGTAGGCGCTGCCGGCGGTCTCGCTGCGGTTGCCGGCTTCCTTGTAGCGCCAGTGCGCCGCGACTCCGAACTCGGCGAACTGGTGCATCTCGCGCGTGCGGATCTGCACCTCGAAGGGCTTGCCGTCATCGGCCACCACGACGGTGTGCAGCGACTGGTAGCCGTTGGCCTTGGGCCGCGAGATGTAGTCGTCGAATTCCTTGGGGATCGGCTGCCAGAGGTTGTGCACGATGCCGAGCACCGTGTAGCAATCCTTGATGTCGTCGGTGATGACGCGAAAGGCGCGCACGTCGTACAGCCCGGCAAAGTCCAGCCCCTTGCCGGTCATCTTTTTCCAGATGCTGTAGATGTGCTTGGGCCGGCCGCTCACCTCGGCGGTGATGCCCGAGGCCTTCATCTCGCTGCGCAGCCGCGCGATCGCGCTGGTGATGAAGGCCTCGCGCTCGACGCGCTTCTCCTCCAGCTGCTTGGCGATGCGCTTGTACATCTCGGGCTCGATGAAGCGGAAGGCGAGGTCCTCCATTTCCCACTTGAGCTGCCAGATGCCGAGCCGGTTGGCGAGCGGCGCGTACAGCTCCATCGTCTCCTCGGCGTACATGCGGCGCAGCTCGGGCGTGCCGCAGTCGTCGCGGTCCTTGTTCTCGGCGAAGAAGCGCAGCGTGCGCAGCCGCGACGCGAGCCGCACCAGCACCACGCGCAGGTCGCCGACCATCGCGAGAAGCATCTTGCGCAGCGCCTCGGCCTGGCGCTTGTGCTCCAGGTCGCGGTCGCGCTTGTTGGCTTCGGCGCCTTCGCGCTGGGCCGACATGTCGCGCGCCAGTTCGGTCACGCGCATGAGCTGCACGATTCCGCGCACCATCGTGAGCACGTCATGGCCGAAGCGCGCGGCGATCGCGTCCTCCGTCATGGGATGGGTGGCGCGGTCGGCGTCGGTCGTGCCGTAGAGAATCGCGGCGAGCTGCGTGGCGCGGTCGGTGCGCAGGCCGGCCAAGATGGCCGACAGCTCGTGCGCATGGTCGGACACCCGCTCGCCCGTGGGCGCGTGGCGGTTGCCGTAGGCCCGTTCGGCGCAGGCGAGCGCCTCGGCGATCAGGGCCTGATCGGCCGCATCGTTCGCCGCCTCGCCGTTGGTGGCGACCGGTCTCGTTTGCGCGACATACACCATCTTCATCTCCGGGCCGAGCTGCCCCTCGGGCAGCATTTCCGGCCACGGTCTCCGCAATCGCGGAGACCTTTGCTGCTACTGCAAGCGAAACGCAGACCAGGTTTCGCGCCGCCTGCGCTTCTACGCAGGTTTGCCATTGCGCGCGATCCGGATCGGCCCGTGCCATGCTCCGCGCCAATCGCCCAACTCGTCCGTTTCGACATGTTCAACTGGCTGCGCCGCGCGCGCCGCGAACCGCCCTCGCTCAAGCCCGAGGTGCGCGACGCGGTCATCGCCGCCTTTCCCTTCCTCGCCCTGCCCGATGCCGCCGACGCCGCGCGGCTCGAAGAGATTGCGGCGGGCTTCCTGCGCGACAAGGGATTTACTCCCGTCCACGGCCTCGACGCCGACGACTTCATGCTCACCGCGATCGCGATGCAGGCGGCGCTGCCGGTGCTGCATCTCGGCCCGCGCGCCTATGACGACTTCGAGGAGATCGTGATCTACCCCGGCGAGTTCCAGGTGGAGCGCGAGGCGACCGACGAATTCGGCATCGTTCACGACGACAGCGGCGCGCGTGCCGGCGAAACCATGGCGGGCGGCCCCGTCATCCTCGGCTGGGAGGAAATCCGGCGCGGCGCCCAGGGCGACGGGCCGGCCTTCGCGCCCGTCATCCACGAGTTCGCCCACAAGCTCGACATGCGCAACGGCGGCGTCGCCGACGGCATCCCGGCCTTCGACCCGAAGCTGCACGCCGGCCTCGATCCGGACGACTGGGCCGACGAACTCGACGCCGCCTGGGAAGCCTTCGGCGGCGCGGTCGAGGATCTGGAAGACCGCTTCCCGCGCAGCATCGATCCCGAGAGCGACGAGGGCCGCGCCATCTACGAACGCGAACTGCCGCTCGATGCCTACGCCGCCGAGAGCGAGGCGGAATTCTTCGCGGTTGCGACCGAGGCCTACTTCGTCACCCCGGCGCGCCTGCGCGGCGCGTTTCCACATCTGGCGGCGATGTTCGACGCCTACTTCAGGCCCGGCCGGTCCGTCGGCTGAGGACGAGGCAGCCGGGCCTGCGCGGCATCAGTTGACCGCGGCGGTGCAGACCATCTCGACGCGCCATTCCGGCTTGGCCAGTTCGGCCTGCACGGTCGCGCGCGGCGGCGTGTTGCCCTGTGCGACCCAGGCGCTCCAGACGTCGTTCATCTTCGGGAAGTCGGCCAGATCCTTCAGGTAGATCACGACCTGGAGCAGGCGCGACTTGTCGCTGCCGGCTTCGGCCAGCAGCGCGTCGATCTGCGCCAGCACCTGCTGGGTCTGGCCGGTGATGTCCTGGCTGCCGTCGGCGGCGACCTGGCCGGCGAGATAGGCGACGCCGTTGAAAACGGTCATTTCCGACAGGCGCGGGCCGACGTGGTAACGCTTGAGTTCGCTCATGTGCTGATCTCGACTGGTTGAGAAAAAAGGGGCGCGATTGTCGCATCCGCCGCGCGGGGCGTCGGCGAAGCGCGATCGGGCTTCAGATCAGATGAAGCCGGGCACCGCGATGGACGACGCCTTGCGCACGCCGCGAAACGGCCGACGGCCCGACCGGGGGCGGCCCCTGGCCCGGCGCCCGATCGCTGCGGACGCAGGCCGGCATCGCGGCTGCATGCACAACTTCATGCGCCGAGCAGGAAATCACGCACCACTGCGATCTGATCGTCATGCATGAGCGTGGGCGCGTGACCGATGCCTGCGAACTCGACCGTGCGTGCCTTCGGACCGCGCGCGGCCATCTCGGCGCAGGTGGCACCCAGCAGCAGGTCGGACTCGGCGCCGCGCAGCACGAGGGTCGGACAGCGGATGGCGTCGTACACCGCCCACAGCGGCAGCTCCGACGGCCCGCCTTCGGGCGGCACCGTGAGCCGGAAGGCATCGCCGATGCGCGGGTCGTAATGCAGCCGCCAGTGGTCGCCGTCCTCGGCGAGGACATTGCCGGCCAGCTCGCGCCATTCGTCATCGCTGTGCGGGCCGAAGGGTGCCGCCACGCTGCGGATGTAAGCGACACCCTCGTCAAAGCTGGCGAACCTGAGCGACAGGCCGACGTACTTGCCGATGCGGCGCAGCGCGTCGAGCGGCAGCACCGCGCCCACGTCGTTGAGCACCATGCGCTCGATCGGACTGTCGGGCAGCGACGCGAGCGTCATGCCGATGAGGCCGCCCATGCTCGTGCCGACCCAGTGCACGGTGGTGGCATTCAGGCGCGCGAGCAGCGTCACGCAATCGGCGGCGTACTGCGGCACGGCGTAGAGGCGGGTCGCGTCGGGCAGCGGCGCGAGCCAGCCGCTGCGGCCGCGCCCGACGATGTCGGGGCAGACCACGCGGTAGTCGGCCGCGAGTACACGCGCCAGCCGGTCGAAATCGCGGCCGCTGCGGGTAAGGCCGTGCGCACACACGGCCACGCGCGGATTGTCGGCATCGCCCCACTCGGTCCATGCCATGCGGTGCAGGCCAACTGGGGAAAGACATTGAACGGAATTGAAACGCGGTGGGGCGGTCGCGGTCATGTCGGTGCCTAGAATCGGGAGTCAGCTTTTCTCCGCCGGGCGCCGGGCCCGCGCGGAACCGATCCACTGTAAGACTTCAGGAGATTGCGGCAATGGCTTTGAACACCAGCTTGAAGGGCAAGGTCGCCCTCGTCACGGGCTCCACCTCGGGCATCGGCCTGGGCATCGCGCACTGCCTCGCGGCCGAGGGGGCCGATCTCGTGCTCAACGGTTTCGGCGACGCGGCGGCCATCGAAGCCTTGCGCAAGGAAACAGCCGAGAAGTACGGCGTGCGCGTGGAGTACAGCGGCGCCGACATCAGCAAGCCGGCCGAAGTGGCGGCGATGGTCAAGTTCGCGCAGGACACGCTCGGCTCGCTCGACATCCTCGTCAACAACGCCGGCATCCAGTACGTGGCGCCAGTCGAGGAGTTTCCGGACGAGAAGTGGGACGCGATCATCGCCATCAACCTGTCGTCCAACTTCCACGCCATCAAGGCCGCGCTGCCGGCGATGAAGGCGAAGAACTGGGGCCGCATCATCAACATCGCGTCGGCGCACGGCCTCGTGGCCAGCGCGCAGAAGTCGGCCTATGTGACGGCCAAGCACGGCGTGGTGGGCCTGACCAAGGTGGTCGCGCTCGAAAACGCGCAGACCGGCATCACCTGCAACGCGATCTGCCCGGGCTGGGTGCTGACGCCGCTGGTGCAGAAGCAGATCGACGCGCGCGCCGCCAACGAGGGCAAGACGATCGAGCAGGCCAAGCGCGACCTGCTGGGCGAGAAGCAGCCGTCGCTGGAATTCGTGACGCCCGAGCAGCTCGGCGGGCTGGCGGTGTTCCTGTGCAGCGACGCGGCGGCGCAGATCCGCGGCGTGGCCTACAACGTCGATGGCGGCTGGGTCGCGCAGTAAGACGGCGCCGGACCAAATGTCTTGCAAGACGGCAACGGCCTAGGCGCCCTGCAAGACCGTGACGGCCCTCGCGGCTTGCCGGCCGGACCGGCATGCGCGGTCGGCCGTGCCCGATCAGGCGTAATCGATCGGGCCGGCGCTGCGCTCGACCGGCATGACCGCCGATCGCAGCACGCCGCCCCCTCTGCGATGCAGAAGCCAGCCGGGCGGCTCCATCACGAAGGCCTCTGGCGCATCGGCGGCCGGCTCCAAGGCGATCTGCTGGGCGGTGGACGGCGCGGTCATGCCGATCGTGCCGGCCCAGCCGAGCGTGATCGCGCGGTGCACATGCCCGGCGATCACGCGCTTCACCTGCGGATGGCGCGCGATCACCGCCTCAAGTTCGGCCGCGCCCTCACGCACGCCAAGCCGGTCCATGAAGGCAATGCCCGTCGCAAACGGCGGGTGATGCAGCGCCACGATCGTCGGCCGCGACGATTCGGCGGCTAGCGCCGCGTCGAGCCATCCGAGCGTCGCCGCATCGACGCAGCCGTGCCCGCTGCCCTCGACCAGCGTATCGAGCGCGATCAGCGCAAGCGGGCCGATCTCGACGCGGTAATTCAGCCGGCCCTCGGCGGGCAGGTAGCGGTGATGCGTGAACACCTCGCGCAGCGGGCCGCGTGCATCGTGGTTGCCCGGCATCAGGTACACGGGCATGCGCGCTTCGAGCGGTCGGAGGAGGTCGGCGAGCAGCGCGTAGCTGTCGGCCGTGCCGGCATCGACGAGGTCGCCGGTGAGGACGCAGGCGTCGGGCCTCGCCTCGGCGCGCAGCACGGCGGCCACGGCCGCGCGCGCCATCGGCTCGGTCGGAACGATGCCCTGCAAGGGCGTGGCCGACACATGCAGGTCGGAAAGCTGGGCGAGGCAGAAGGCGGTCATGAATCCTCCCGGACCGGCCGCGCGCCAGAGCGACGCGGGCGGACATGCCCCGACCGCGAACGGCAGACGGGGCGGCAACCGGGCGCGACGGCCCGGCGCGCCTACTGTGCCTGTCCCGGCGTGCCGCCGTCGGCAACCGTCTGTATGCGCTCGCTGGCGGCCACCGTGTCGGACGCCAGCGCCGGCGGCACCGGCGCGCGCGGCGGCTGATGCTGCGGCTCGCGGTCGGAATGACCGTCGGCATGCTTCTGGCCCAGGCGGTAGTCCGGATGCGCGAAGCGCGAGCCGGTCTCGCCCCAGGTCGGATCCGGAATCTCGCCGAACACCTGCTGCAAGCGCTTGCCCCAGGTGTTGTGGATCATCTGGAAGTAGTGGTTGTCGTTGTCGATCTGGACGAAGCGCGTCACGCGCAGCGCATCCGATTCGTACACGAGCAGGTCGAGCGGCAGGCCGACCGAGATGTTCGAGCGCAGCGTCGAGTCCATGCTGATGAGGGCGCACTTGGCGCCTTCGTCGAGCGGGGTATCGGGACGGATGACGCGGTCGATGATCGGCTTGCCGTACTTGGCTTCGCCAATCTGGAAATACGGGTTCTCGGGCGTTGCCTCGATGAAGTTGCCGGCGGCATAAACCTGGAACAGCCTCGGCGGCTCGCCCTTGATCTGGCCGCCGAAGATCAGCGCGCAATTGAAGTCAACGCCAAACCGCTTGAGATGCTCGGCATCGCGTTCATGCACAGCCCGCACCGCATCCCCCACCACGCGCACCGCGTCGAACATGGTCTTGGCGGTCCAGACGGTCTCGCCGTCCTCGGTCGTGCGCTCTTGCAGCCACTGGCGCACAGCCTGGCTGATGGCGAGATTGCCGGCGGTCATGATGACCATCGTGCGATCGCCGGCGCGCTCGAACACGGTCATCTTGCGGAAGGTGGAGACATGGTCCACGCCCGCATTGGTGCGCGAATCCGAGAGGAAGACGATGCCTTCGTCGAGGCGCATGGCAACGCAGTAAGTCATGTGAGTCCCGAAGGCGAGAAAGCGGTCGATTTTAACAATCGCGTTTTCCGTCGCGTGACGCGAAAACCTGCCGACCGTCACGCGGCAGACGCATCCAGGGCCGCAATTGCGGTCGAATCCGCCGGCTTATCGACCCAACGCGGCGAAGCACCGGGGCGCATCCTGCATCCCAGTTTCGACGCCTTCCTGATGCGATCCAGGCCGCAAGGTCCACGGATCGTTCGCGCCCGGCCCGCTTCCTGAGCGACCGGGCGCTTTTTTTTGCCGCGTCGAAGCGGCATCGCAAGGCCACAGAGGAGTCAACGATGTCCAACCTGTCCTTCGTCCCTCAGAGCGAAACCAGCGCCTGGCAGACCTATCTCGCCCAGGTCGATCGCGTCGTGCCCTATCTCGGCCCGCTCTCGCGCTGGGCCGACACCCTGCGCCGGCCCAAGCGCTGCCTCATCGTCGACATCCCGATCGAGCTGGACGACGGGACGGTCTCGCATTTCGAGGGCTATCGCGTGCAGCACAACCTGTCGCGCGGGCCGGGCAAGGGCGGCGTGCGCTACCACCCCGATGTCACGCTCGACGAGGTGATGGCGCTGTCGGCCTGGATGACCGTGAAGAACGCCGCCGTCGCCCTGCCCTACGGCGGTGCCAAGGGCGGCGTGCGCGTCGATCCCAAGAAGCTGTCGCGGCGCGAGCTTGAAAAGCTCACCCGCCGCTACACGAGCGAGATCGGCCTCGTCATCGGCCCCGACAAGGACATTCCGGCCCCCGACGTCAACACCAACGGCCAGATCATGGCCTGGATGATGGACACCTACTCGATGAACGTCGGCGCGACCGTCACCGGCGTCGTCACGGGCAAGCCGCTCACGCTCGGCGGCTCGCTCGGCCGCGTGAAGGCGACCGGGCGCGGCGTGTTCGTGGTAGGCCGCGAAACGCTGCGGCGCCTGGGCACCGACCTGAACGGCGTGCGCGTGGCGGTGCAGGGCTTCGGCAACGTCGGCTCGGCGGCGGCGGAAATGTTTGCCGGCAACGGCGCGAAGATCGTCGCGGTGCAGGACCACACGGGCACCGTGTACGCGCCCGACGGACTCGACATCGCCAACCTCATGGGCGAGCTGCGCGCGCACGGCGGCATCGGCAACTTCGCGGGCGGCGAGCGCATCGCCGACGAAGCCTTCTGGGACGTGGAAACCGATGTGCTCATCCCCGCCGCGCTCGAAAGCCAGCTCACCGCCGAGCGCGCCCGCCGCGTACGCACGAAGGTCGTGCTCGAAGGCGCCAACGGCCCGACCACGCCCGAGGCCGACCTCATCCTCGGCGAGCGCGGCATCACCGTCGTACCCGACGTCATCGCCAACGCCGGCGGCGTGACCGTCAGCTACTTCGAGTGGGTGCAGGACTTCAGCTCCTTCTTCTGGACCGAGGACGAGATCAACCTGCGGCTCGACAAGATCCTGGCCGGCGCCTTCCGGCAGATCTGGGAGACGGCCGAGCATCACCGCATTCCGCTGCGCACCGCCGCCTTCGTGGTGGCCTGCACGCGGGTGCTCCAGGCGCGCGAGGAGCGCGGGCTTTATCCCTGATTCATTTCCGGCGGCAATTTGGATCGCACCGGATCGGGCAGACCGGCAATACCGCCCGATCCGCAATCGCGTTTTCCCGATCACCCGAATACGGCAATCCACCTTGCATCAAGTTTCGGTAACGCCAGCGGTAACCGCGCGCTGCTGGTCCGAATCGAATCGCAGGAATTGAATGGCGTCTCCAACAACCCGTCGCCAATTGAGGAGACAGTCATGTCAGGCAACAAGACCATCGTCAACCGTTCGAATGTCGCGCTTTCCGTCATCCTGCGCGGGCGGGTCGGCGCCGATCCGCACGGCGGTAGCCTGCCGCCCGTGACGGCCACCATCGCCCCGCAGGAATCGAAGACGGTCCAGTACGGCAGCAGCCAGAATCCCTTCCTCAATTCGCTCAATGTCGAGGAAAACTCGAACGGCTCGGACATCAGCGCCTTCTATCAATGCCTGAGCCGCGGCGGCCCCGGCACGCTCGACAATCTTTTCAACGCCAATTCGACCATCGAGATCAGCTACAACCCGGCCAATTATTCCTTCGCGCTGTCGGCGCACAATTGACGGCAAGATCGGCAGGCAATTGATCAGCGCGGAATCATTTCCGCGCCGATCGAATCGGCGGCGCGCAGGAATTGCGCGCCGCCGATTTGCATTGGATCCGGCAATTCATTCGCACGATGGGGCGGCGCGAATGGCCACCCGGCCCCGCGCTTCAGCGCGGCGTCACATGCACCAGCACGCGCATGCGCTCGGCGCCGCCCCCGCTGCGCATGCCGCGGATGGGCGCGGCGGATTCGTAGTCGCGGCCGACCGCGAGGCGCACATGGCGCTCGCCGGCAAAGCTCGCGTGCGTGGGGTCGATGCCGAACCACGCGCCGCCACCGGGCAACAGCGGATCCTCGGCCCAGGCCTCGACCCAGGCGTGGCTCGCCTCACCCGGCGCGCCCTCGGGGCAGAAGTAGCCCGACACATAGCGGCAGGGCACGCCCCGCGCCCGCGCCGCCGCCGCGAACACATGCGCATGGTCCTGGCACACGCCACGGCCCAGTTCCAGCGCCTGCGCGGCCGTCACGCCCACATGCGTGGAACCCGACTCGTACCTCACCGCCTCGCGCACGAGCTGCGCGAAATCCAGCAGCGCCGCCGGCCCCGGCCGGTCGCGCAGCGCGCCCGCGAAATCGAGCAGGCGCTCGTCGGGCTGGGTGAAGCTCGTGGGGGAAAGAAAGAGATGGGGCGAGTCGCCGCGATTGGGCTTCTCGTCGATGCGGCCGTCAGGCGACAGCTGGGTTTCGACCAGCCCGCGCGCCACGACATGGATCTTCGAGCCGTGGCTCGTGATCGATAGCGTGTGCATCGGGTTGTCGAAGGGGTCAGGCGTGGCGCCGAGCGCCACCGGCCCCGTGAGGCTCCATTCAAGCGCGCGCCGGTGGGCGCAGGGCCGCGGCGTGAGCCGCAGTTGCTGGATCGAGTAGTGGAACGGCGCGGTGTAGCTGTACGTCGTTTCGTGGAGGACCGACAGGCGCATGACTCCCGGCCCTCCCCTTCGGACGATCAACCGACCAGCGGGACGAGGAAGTCGCGCGAGATGCGGTTGCCGAGATCGCCCACCTTCTCGAGGAAGCTCGTCAGGTAGGCATGCAGGCCGGTGTGGAACACATCGTCGATGCGGCCATAGCTCAGCTCGGCGGCCAGCAGGCCGGCGCGGCGCTCGGTCTCGTCGCTCTGCACGTTGCTCACGCGTTCGAGGTTGCTCTGCACCTCGTTCATGCAGCTCGCGAGCGAGCGCGGCATGGCCTTGTTGAGGATGAGCAGCTCGGCCACACGCTCGGGCGTGATCACGTCGCGATAGACCTTGCGGTACACCTCGAAGGCCGACACCGAGCGCAGCACCGCCGCCCAGTGATAGAAGTCGCGCTGCGCGTCGGTCTGGTCGAGCGCGCGCATGCGGGCCGAGTTGGCGTAGTCGAGATGCAGGTCTTCGGCGCCGTGGAATTTGACGTCGAGAATCCGCGCCGTGTTGTCGGCGCGCTCCAGATGCGTGCCCAGGCGGATGAAGTAGAAGGCCTCGTCCGACAGCATCGTGCCCAGCGTCACGCCGCGCGACAGGTGCGAGCGGAACTTCACCCACTCGAAGAAGGCGCTCGGATCGGTGTCGAGCACCTTGCTCTTGAGCTGACGCTGAAGCTCCAGCCAGGTGTCGTTCTGCGTTTCCCACACCTCGGTCGTGAGCGTGCCCCGCACGGCGCGCGCGTTTTCGCGCGCGGCTTGCAGGCAGCAGTAGATCGAGCTGGGGTTCTCAGGGTCGCGGACCATGAAGTCCAGCACCTGACGCGCGACCAGCACGTTGCCGAAGCGCGCCTCGTAGCGGCTCAGCAGCTCGGAGATGCCGAGCATGCTGCGCCAGGCGCGATCGCTGTCCGCCGTCGATTGCGGCAGCAGCGCGGTCTGCACGTTCACGTCGAGCATGCGCGCGGTGTTCTCGGCGCGCTCGGTGTAACGGGCCATCCAGAAAAGGTGATCTGCGGTGCGACTCAGCATCTTGTGTTCTCTTGCTCGTGGGATGGCGCTGTTCAGGATTCGAGGACCCAGGTGTCCTTGGTGCCGCCGCCCTGCGACGAGTTGACGACCAGCGAGCCTTCGCGCAGGGCCACGCGCGTGAGGCCGCCGGGGCACATCGACACGTTCTTGCCCGACAGCACGAAGGGCCGCAGGTCGATGTGGCGCGGCGCGATGCCGGCTTCGACGAAGGTTGGGCAGGCCGACAGCGCGAGCGTCGGCTGGGCGATGTAGTTGCCCGGATTGGCCTTGATCTTGGCGCGGAAGTCCTCGATCTCGGCCGTGGTGGACGCGGGGCCGACCAGCATCCCGTAGCCGCCGGCGTTGTGGATCTCCTTCACCACCAGATCCTTGAGGTTCGCCAGCACGTAGCTGAGGTCGGACTCCTTGCGGCACTGGTAGGTCGGGACGTTGGAGATGATCGGGTCCTCGTCGAGGTAGAACTTGATCATGTCCGGCACGAAGCAGTAGGTGCTCTTGTCGTCGGCGACGCCGGTGCCGATCGCGTTGGCGAGCGTGACGTTGCCGGCGCGATAGACGCTCAGCAGGCCCGGCACGCCCAGCGACGAATCGGGGCGGAAGGCGAGCGGATCGAGGAAGTCGTCATCGACGCGGCGGTAGATGACATCGACGCGCTGCGGGCCGCGCGTGGTGCGCATGAACACGTAGCCCTTGTCGACGAACAGGTCCTGGCCCTCGACCAGCTCGACGCCCATCTGCTGCGCCAGGAAGGCGTGCTCGAAGTAGGCCGAGTTGTACATGCCGGGGGTCATGACCACGACCGTCGGATCGCTGATGCCCTGGGGCGCGCAGCTGCGCAGGTTCTCCAGCAGCATGTCGGGGTAGTGGGCGACCGGCGCGATGCGGTGCTTGGCGAACAGCTCGGGGAAGAGCCGCATCATCATCTTGCGGTCTTCGAGCATGTAGCTCACGCCCGAGGGCACGCGCAGGTTGTCTTCGAGCACGTAGTACTCGCCGGCACCCGCGCGCACCACATCGACGCCCGCGATGTGGGCATAGATCTGCTGCGGCACGTCGATGCCCTGCATCTCGGCGCGGAACTGGCCGTTGCGCAGGATCTGCTCGGGCGGGATCACGCCCGCCTTGATGATCTTCTGCTCGTGATAGATGTCGTGCAGGAACATGTTCAGCGCGGTCACGCGCTGACGCAGCCCCGCTTCCATCGTCTTCCACTCCGCCGCCGGAATGATGCGGGGAATGATGTCGAAGGGAATCAGCCGTTCGGTGCCGGCTTCCTCGCCGTACACGGCGAAGGTGATGCCCACGCGCCGGAAGATCAGGTCGGACTCGGCGCGCTTGGCGGCGATCAGCTCGCTGGGCTGTTCGCGCAACCACTGGTCGAAGTGGTCGTAATGCGGACGGACCTGCCGGCTCGCTGCGTCGGAATACATCTCGTCGAAAAAGCGCTGGACAGCCATGGTGTCTTGTTGTCTCCGATGGGCAGGTTTGCGGGGAGCTTGTTACCTTGGGTTAAGGCGCCTTCAATTTCCGTGCCACGCGGGGCACGCGGGCCTACACGGCCTCTTCCATCGGCATGACGGTGACGGCTACCTCAAGCGTGTGCGCGCCGCCCCCCTGCAGCACGCCCCGTAACGGGGTGACATCACCGTAGTCCCGACCATAAGCGACGGTCACATGCTTGGTTCCGACGATCACGTCGTTGGTTGGATCAAGCTCAAGCCAGCCGCCCTCGCCGCCCGACTCCGCACCGCAATAGACGCTGACCCACGCATGCGAGGCATCCGCACCGATCAGGCGCGGCTGACCCGGTGGCGGATTGGTGAGCAGATAGCCGCTGACATAGCGCGCCGCGAGGCCGATCGCGCGCAGCGCGCCGATCATCACGTGGGCATAGTCCTGGCACACGCCGTGGGCGAGCTTGAACGCCTCCAGCGCCGAGGTTTCGACATCGGTGCCGGCGGGATCGAAGGTGAAGTGCTCGTGCACGCGGCGCATCAGGTCGAGCGCGCCTTCGATGATGTCGCGCCCGGCCGGAAAGCTCGGCGCCGCGAAGGCCGCCAGCTCGGGATGGATCGCCACCCACGGTGACGGCAGCGCGAACTCGGCCGCCGCGTCATAGGGCACGCCGACGCGAAAGTGCAGCCCGTCGCGCAGCTCCTGCCAGTCGCGGCCTACGGTGGGCACGGCCGGCACGGCGCGCTCGACCACGGCGGTCGAGCACACGCCGAGCACCGCGTGCGAGCCGGTGATCGAGAAGAAGTCGCGCGCATTGCCGTAGCCGTCGATCCAGCGGCCGTGGCTCGCGGGCAGCGGCGCGATCATCAGCTCCTGCTCCTCCACCCGCTGATAGGGCAGACGCGCGAGCCGCAGCGCCGCGAGATGGTGCGCGACATCGACTGGCGCCGCGTAGTGGTACGTGGTCTGGTGGATGACCTTGAGCCGCTGCACCTCGATGGCGCGCGGAGCGGTGGCGACGCGGGTGTTCATGGTGCGCCTCAGGACATGACGGGGCGCACCCAGCCATCGGCGAGGCTGAAGTAGCGCCGGCTGAGTTCGTCGGACAGCACGCGCGACACCGAGCACAGCGCGCGTGCAAGCGCTGTCAACGCGCGCGGCACGCCGGCGGCGTCGGTGCGGCACAGGGCCGCGAGCTGCCAGGCATCGGGGTCGGGCACGCTGAAGGCATTGCCCTGGCCGCCGCCCGGCAGGCGCGAGATGTCGCGGATGAGCCGCGAATACACGTAGGCGAGCGAGCGCGGATTGCTGCGGTCGAGCACGAGCAGATCGGTGACGGCCGGCAATTCGACGCTGCGCTGGTAGATCGAGCGGTAGGTGATGATGCTGTCGAACAGGCCGATCAGCAGTTCGAGCCCGGCCGAGTAGTTGCCGGCGCCCGATTCGAGCACCGTGAGCATGCTGGTCGCGAGCGACGACAGCCGCTCGATCTGCCGCCCCGCCGACAGCAGCCGCCAGCCGTCGTCGCGCGTCATGCGGTCGGCCTGCGCGCCGGTGATAGCGGACAGGTCGTCGGCCAGCTCGCTCAGCACGCGCTGGGCGTAGGCGATGCTCCCGCCCGACAGCCGGCCCGGCGCCAGACGCCGGTCGAGATCGGTGCGCGCCGCGACGATCAGGCGCCAGTGGTCGGGCGCGAGCCGGTCGCGGATGTGGCCGGCCGAGCGTTCGAGCGAGGCGAGGTTGTTGGCGATGCTGCCGATCGCGTCGGGGTCGCCGAGGCGCCCCGTCAGCACCCGCTCGAACTCGGCGCGCGAGTTGCCGATCGAAGGCGACTCCCAGTTCACGAGACCGAAGTAGCGACTGAGCTGGGTCAGCACGTCCAGCACGGCGCGCGGCGGTTCGTCATCGGTTGCAAGCGCTGTCAGCACCTGGCGCGCGAGCCGCACGCCATGCTCGGCGCGCTCGGTGTAGCGGCCGAGCCAGAACAGGTTCTCGGCCGAGCGGCTCGACACCACGCGGCGCCGACCGGCGATCTGCTCGGGCCGCATGCGACCCGGCAGCAGCGAGAACTCGTCGACCGCGCCGTCGGTGAGCACCCAGGCGTCGGCGCTGCTGCCGCCGCTCTGCATCGACACGACGAGCTGGTCGGAATGCGCGGTGCGCACGAGGCCGCCGGGCAGCACCTTCCAGCCGCCGTTGGCGTCGCGGATCACGAAGGCGCGCAACATCGCCGCGCGCGGCACGATGCGGCCGTCGCTCCACGTGGGCAGCTGCGACAGCGGCAGGAATTCCTGCAAGGTGTAGTCGGCCGGGTTGGCGCGGATGCGCGCCTCCAGCGCGGCGATCTCGTCCTCGGTGGAATGGGCGCCGATGCGCGCGGTGAAGCGCTTGCCCCAGGTGCTCTTGACCACGAGCTGGCCGAGCTTGGGCAGCGCATCTTCCAGCGCGGCGTCCTCGCCGCACCACCAGGTCGGCAGCGAGGTCAGCTCCAGCTCCTGGCCCATCAGCTCGCGGCAGACCGCCGGCAGGAAACCCTGGATCGCGGCGGATTCGAGAAAGCCCGAGCCGAGCGAATTGGCCAGCAGCACATGGCCGGCGCGCACCGCCTGCATGAGCCCCGGCACGCCGAGCGCCGAGTCGGAGCGCAGTTCGAGCGGGTCGCAGTAGTCGTCGTCGAGACGGCGCAGGATCGCGTCGACCTGCTCCAGGCCGTGCAGCGTCTTGAGGAAGACGCGCTGGTCGCGCACCGTCAGGTCGCCGCCCTCGACCAGCGGAATGCCGAGGTAGCGCGCCAGATAGGCCTGCTCGAAATAGGTTTCGTTGTACGGCCCGGGCGTGAGCAGCACCACCTTGCCCGCCGTGCCGCGCGGGCAGTGCACGAGCAGCGAATCGAGCAGCGCGCGGTAGGTCGAGGCCAGATGCTGCACCTTCATCTGCCGGAAGGCCGACGGAAACAGCTTGTTGATCGTGACCCGGTTCTCGAGCGCGTAGCCGAGGCCGGACGGCGCCTGGGTGCGTTCCGACACCACGCGCCAGGTGCCGTCCGGCCCGCGCGCGAGGTCGAAGGCCGCGATGTGCAGGAACACCCCGCCCGCCGGCACCACCCAGCGCATCGGCCGCACATAGGCCGGATGGCCGACGGTGATGGCTGCCGGCAGCAGGTTGTCATGCAGCAGGCGCTGCTCGCCATAGAGGTCGTGGAGGATGCGTTCGAGCAGCTCGGCACGCTGGGCCAGGCCCGATTCGAGACCGGCCCATTCCTTCGCGCTCACCACCCACGGCAGCAGGTCGAGCGACCAGGGCCGCGACGGGCCGTTCGGGTCGGCGTAGACGTTGTAGGTGATGCCGTTCTCGCGGATCTGCTGATCCACGGTCTGGGCCGCGTCGTCGAGCTGGGCGAGGCCCGGCAGGCCGAGCGTGTTGAAGAACTGCTCCCACTGCGGCGCGAGCCGCTCGCGCGAGGCGTCGCAGGAAGAACAGCCGCGCAGCTCGTCGAAATGACCGTGGCGGGCCGGCACCGCGATGCGGGCCGCGCGGGCCGCCGCGTCGGAGGCGGCGCCGACCGTCTCGGCGCCAGAGAAGAGGGATTCCACAGGGATGCTTTACCGTTCGTGACCCGCCCTCGTCAGCGGGCCGGACGGCCCGGAAGGCAAGCCTTCCGGGGACGAGTGACCTCTCAGCGCCGCAGGTCGAGCGTGAACGGGAATTCGAGGCCCGCCTTGTCGCGGCCACGCCCGATCGGCTCGACCACCATGCGGCCCGGGGTGTGACCGATGGTACTGAAGCGCGCGAGCCGGCGGCTCTCGGCTTCATAGGCATTGACCGGGAAGGTCACGTAGTTGCGGCCGCCCGGATGCGCGACGTGGTAGCGGCAGCCGCCGAGCGACTTCTCCATCCACGTATCGACGATGTCGAAGGTGAGCGGCGCATGCACGCCGATGGTGGGATGCAGCGCCGACGGCGGCTGCCAGGCGCGGTAGCGCACGCCGGCCACGTACTCGCCCGCGCGGCCCGTGGGTTGCAGCGGGATCGGCCGGCCGTTGCAGGTGATGATGTGGCGCTGGTCGTTCAGGCCGGTCACCTTCACCTCGACGCGCTCCAGCGACGAATCCACATAGCGCACCGTGCCGCCGATCGCGCCTTCCTCGCCCATGACGTGCCAGGGCTCCAGCGCGTTGTGCAGGCTCAGCTTGATGCCGCGCGCGGCCGCCTCGCCCACGAGCGGGAAGCGGAACTCCAGATGCGGCGCGAACCACGCCGGATCGAAGTCGAAGCCCGCGTCGCGCAGGTCGTGCAGCACATCCTCGAAGTCCATCTGCGTGAAGCTGCGCAGCATGAAGCGGTCGTGCAGCTCGGTGTTCCAGCGCGTGAGCGGCTGGGTGTAGGCCTTGTTCCAGAACATCGCGATGAGGGCGCGCAGCAGCAGCTGCTGCACCACGCTCATGCGCGCATGCGGCGGCATCTCGAAGGCGCGCAGTTCCAGCAGGCCGAGGCGCGTGCCGCCCGCTTCCGGCGGGTACATCTTGTCGATGCAGAACTCGCTGCGATGGGTGTTGCCCGTCACGTCGATGAGGATGTTGCGCAGCGTGCGGTCGATGAGCCAGGGCGGCATGTAGGCCGTGCCCGGACCGCCGTTGGCGGCGAGCAGGCGGGTGATTTCCTGGCGCGCGATCTCGAACTCGTGCACCTGGTCGTTGCGCGCCTCGTCGATGCGCGGCGCCTGGCTCGTCGGGCCGATGAACAGGCCAGAGAACAGGTAGCTCAGCGACGGATGGTTGTTCCAGTAGGCGACCAGGCTCGCGAGCAGGTCGGGCCGGCGCAGGAAGGGGCTGTCGGCCGGCGTGGCCGCGCCCATCACGAAGTGGTTGCCGCCGCCGGTGCCGGTGTGGCGGCCGTCGAGCATGAACTTCTCGGTCGAGAGGCGGGTGTAGTGCGCCGCGTCGTAGAGGAATTCGGTGTGCTCGACCACCTCGTCCCAGTTGGCGGCCGGGTGGATGTTGACCTCGATGACGCCCGGATCGGGCGTCACTTGCAGGATCTGCAGGCGCGGATCGCGCGGCGGCTGGTAGCCCTCGAGGATCACCTTGATGTCGAGATCGGCCGCGGTGGCCTCGATCGCGACCAGCAGCTCCAGGTAGTCGTCGAGCAGCTGAAGCGGCGGCATGAACACGTACAGATGGCCGCCGCGCGTCTCGACGCAGAGCGCCGTGCGCGTGATCCAGTGCGCCGACTGGAAGCGGTCGGGCTGGGTGGTGTCGCCGGTCTGGGCGAGCGGGGTCTGGAAGCGCGCGGTGCTGGCATGGTCGCCGGCCGGGCCAAGGTTGCCTTCGCCGCCCGAGGCGTCACCGCGGGCGAGCGCGGCGGCGCGGCGGCCGTCGGCGTCGAGCGCGCCGTCGGCGGCGCCGAAGCTGCCGGTGCCGGCCGGGCCGTCGAGGCCGGCCACGCCGCCACCAACGCCCGCGCCACCGGCGCCGTAGGCGCCTTCACCGTTGCCCCAGCCGGTCTGGCCGGCCGCGCCGGTGTTGAACATGCCGCCCGGATACTGGGCGCGCAGCGAGGCGTAGGTGGGCAGCGCATCGCGCGGCGCGAACGGGTCCTGCTCGATGAGATAGGGGTAGTCGCCCTTCTTCACCCAGGGCAGCGAGTCGAGCGGCAGGCGGTAGCCCATCGGCGAATCGCCGGGGATGAGGTACATGCGCTCGTCGCGGAAGAACCAGGGGCCGGTGGTCCACACCGGGCCGCCGAGCTGGACGTTCCAGTCGCGCTTGATCGGCAGCACGTAGCCGATGGTCTTGGTCAGGCCCTGGTCGAACACGCGGCGCAGGCGGGCGCGTTCGAGTTCGTCGTCGAGCTTGGAATCGAACGGATCGACGTTGACCGGCAGGCGGCGCTCGCGCCAGAGGTAGTACCAGGTGTCCTCGTAGCCGGGAACGATGAAGTCGGCGGTGAGGCCGAGCTTGCGTGCGAGCGTGTCGATGAAGCGCTTGGCGTCGGTCTCGTCATAGGTGGACGGCTGGCGCTCGTCGGCGAACAGGTCGGGACGGGTCCAGATCGGCTCGCCGTCCTTGCGCCAGTAGCAGCTCAGCGCCCAGCGCGGCAGCTGCTCGCCCGGATACCACTTGCCCTGGCCGAAATGCAGGAAGCCGCCCTCGGCGTAATGCGCGCGCAGGCGCTGCACGAGTTCGGTGGCGAAGCCGCGCTTCGTGGGGCCGAGCGCGTCGGTGTTCCATTCGGCGCCGTCGCGGTCGTCCACGCTGACGAAGGTGGGCTCGCCGCCCATCGTGAGGCGCACGTCGTTGGCGACGAGGCTCGCGTCGACCTTCTGGCCGAGCTTGAGCACGGCGGCCCACTGGTCGTCGGTGTAGGGCAGCGTGACGCGCGGCGACTCGAACACGCGCTGGACGCTCATGTGGTGCTCGAAGCTGACCTCGCATTCGTCGATCAGGCCGCTGACGGGCGCGGCGGCGCTCGGCTCGGGCGTGCAGGCGACGGGGATGTGGCCTTCGCCGGCGAGCAGGCCCGACGTGGGATCGAAGCCGATCCAGCCGGCGCCCGGCAGATACACCTCGCACCAGGCGTGCAGGTCGGTGAAATCGACCTCGGTGCCGCTCGGGCCGTCGAGCGACTTCACGTCGGGCTTGAGCTGGATGAGATAGCCCGACACGAAGCGCGCCGCGATGCCCAGATGGCGGCAGAGCTGGACCATGAGCCAGGCCGAATCGCGGCAGGAGCCGGACGCGAGTTCGAGCGTTTCCTCCGGCGTCTGGATGCCGGGCTCCAGCCGCACGAGATAGCGGATGGCCTGCTGGAGCTTCTGGTTGATCGCGACGAGGAAGTTGACCGTGCCGGCCTCGCTGCGGTCGACGCCGTCGAGCAGGGCCTTGAACAGCGGGCCGTATTCCTTCGTTTCGAGGTAGGGCGCGAGTTCGGCGGCGACCTGGTCGTCGTACTTGAACGGGTACTTCTCGGCCTCGGGTTCGAGGAAGAAGTCGAAGGGGTTGTAGACCGCCATCTCGGCGACGAGGTCGACGGCGATGCGGAAGCGCGTGGTCTTTTCCGGGAAGACGAGGCGCGCGAGGTAGTTGCTGAACGGGTCCTGCTGCCAGTTGAGGAAGTGCTGCTCGGGTTCGATGCGCAGCGAGTACGACAGGATCGGCGTGCGGCAGTGCGGCGCGGGGCGCAGCCGGATGACCTGCGGGCCGAGGTTGATGGGCCGGTCGTACTGGTAATCGGTGATGTGGCTGAGGGCGACGTGAATGGCCAAGTTGGGTCTCCGCTTTAGGCGGCCGAGTTTGTATCAAGTTTTGTGCCACTGGATCGTGAAAGCGCGGGCATTCGATTGGATACAAGCCACTGTGACCGGGGGACGACGACGGGCTTGCATCACGCATCGCGCAAGCCGCGCCTGACGGGCGGCACGCGGTTCCGCAAGGCGGGCCGGGCGCTCAGCGATCGCGCCAGTAGGCCGGGCGGGCTTCGCGTTCGGTGATGGCGCGCCAGCCCGACGCACCCGTTTCGAGCGTGATCGCGCCCGAGTCGTCGCTGCGCAGCATCTGCATGCCGGCCGCGCGCAGGCGGTCGAGCACCTCGGCGCGCGGATGGCCGAAGCGGTTCCGCCAACCCGCCTGCACCACCGCGAGCCGCGCCCCGGTCGCGGCGAGGAATTCGGGCGAGGAAGAAGTGCGGCTGCCGTGGTGCGCGACCAGCAGCAGCGAGGCCGCGAGCGGCGCGCCGCGCACGAGCAGCTCGCGCTCCGACTCGGCGTCGATGTCGCCGGTGAGCAGCACGGCCTCGCCGCCGGCCTCGATGCGCAGCACGCAGCTGAGCTGGTTGGAACTGCGCTCGCGCGCGTAGTCGGCGGCAGCGGGGTGGAGGACGGTGAAGTCGGCGCCGTCCCAGCGCCAGTGCTGGCCGGCTTCGCAGCGACGCGCGACGGCGGGTGACGGCGGCGCGAGCCTCGGCAGCACGGGCGCCAGCACCGGATCGCCGGCGTCGATGGACGTGAGCAGCCAGCCCGCGTCGACGCGCGCGAGCAGGCTGGCCGCGCCGCCCGCGTGATCGCTGTCGCGGTGCGAGAGCACGAGGCCATCGAGCCGGTCGATGCCGAGGGCGCGCAGCAGCGGCGCGATGACGCGGCCGCCGGCATCGCCGTCGCTGCCGTAGCGCGGGCCGGTGTCGTAGAGCAGGCGGTGATGCGCGGTCTCGACCAGCACCGCCGTGCCCTGGCCGATGTCGATCGCGGTCAGGCGCAGCTGGCCGTCGGCGGGCGGCGCCACCGTCACCAGCAGCAGCGGCGCGCAGAACAGCGCCCCGGCCGCGCGTGCCGGCACGCCCCGCGGCAAGGCGAGCCAGCCGAGTCCGGCGATGGCGAGCGCGGCGGCCCAGGCGGCGGGCGCGGGCAGTTCGGCGCTGGCCCAGCGCGGCGCGGCCAGCGCATCGAGCGCGCCCGCGAGCCAGCCGAACAGCGCATGCGCGAGATGCAGCGGCGCCTCCCAGCCCGTGGCCGCGCCGGCCAGCCCGCCCAGCAGCGCGAGCGGCGTGACCGCATAGCTCACGAGCGGAATCGCCAGCGCGTTGGCGACCGGCCCGATCACCGGCGCCGACTGGAAGAAGAACAGCGTGAGCGGCGCGAGCGCGACCGAGATGGCGAGTTGCAGCCGCGCCGCGAGCAGCAGCGACGGCAGCCCGCGCCGCGCGACGGCGCGCGGACTGCCGAGCGCGACGGCGGCGCGCAGGCGGGCAGGCGCGCCGGGCGGCGCCAGCCGGTCCGGCCCTGCGTCGGGCGCGAGCGAAGAGTCGTCACGGCGTGGGCGGCCGCCCGCCGCCTCGGGTGGATCGGGCTCCGCCCCGCCCTGCCCGGCCGCCGCGAACATCAGCACCGCCACCGCGACGAAGCTGAGCCAGAAACCCGCCGCCCGCACCGCCCACGGATCCCAGGCGAGCACCGCGACCAGCGCCACCGCCAGCACCCGCCCCGCCCTCGGCCGCACGCCGATCGCCCGTGCCAGCGCCACCACCGCGAGCATCGCCAGCGTGCGCTGCGCCGGCACCGCGAAGCCCGCCAGCAGCACATAGCCGCCCGCCACCGCCAGCCCGGTCCAGGCCGCGAAGCCGCGCGCGTCCATCCACTCGGCCAGCGCTGGCGCCCATCGCGCCAGCGGCTTCCACCACCGCCGCGCCAGCCAGCCCGCGAGAGCCGCGAGCATCGTGATGTGCAAGCCGCTGATCGCCAGCAGATGGGAAATGCCCACGCGCGAGAACAGCGCCCAGTCGGCCTCGCCTGGAGAAGTACAAATAAGTCGTGAACTGAGCCAAATACTCGTGAACTGCCGATTTTTTGACAAATACTCGCGTACTGATAGGCGTGCCGACGACCCGGCATTGACAAATAAGTCGCGAACTAAGCGCCAACTCCTTGTTTTTGTTGAATTTTTTGAATGCGTGGCTGCGACAGCCGCCACGACCACGAGGATGAATTCTTAAGGCTCTCCGGTTGCCATAAGACCCTGAGCCCTCGACGGAGCTCCAAATCCAGGGTTTCGAAGCGTTTTTGCCAAATACTCGTGAACTGAAAATTCAATTTTGCCAAATACTCGTGAACTGACTTTCTGCCAACGAAACGAATTCCGGCGTTAATAGTTCCATGTGGCGTTATTCCCCTGCGGAGCAGTTTTAGAACCCAGACGGCACCTCTGAAGCTGCGCCGCTGACCCAGTTCTTCGCTACGGCTCAAGGGGGAAGCAGCTTCGCCTTCGCAAATGGGCTTGCGTCACCAAACTTCCGCTCCCATGGCCGGCCCATTCAGACCCGGTCCGTGCTGGTTCTCCGGCGTCATTACAGCCAGCAGGTCGTCAAGGCTTTCGCTCGCCAGCTCTAGGACCAGTCGACCAACCTCGACCCGCAGTTCAAGGCGCTGGCCCACCTGCATGCCAGCTTCCTTCAGTAACAGTGCAGAGAGCCGCACAGCAGCACTGTTTCCCCACTTCTGAATCTCAACGCGCACAGCATCCCTTTCGAACTGTTTGTGCATTGCAGAAACACAAGATGCCGAGGGCAAGCACACGTCAGCGTTCTTCCGCTCTCAGCACTACTGCAATTGACATCGCTCGCTCGCGGGCATCGGCGGTGATGCTGCCCTAGTTTTCCAGACTCTCATCGTTCGCGCCAAGTCATTGATAAATAACGGAAATTTAAGCAACCAATATCTCGTGAACTAACTTTATTCAGCGGAGATGCAACCAAGCACTACTGATTTTATGTACAGTAAAGATTCAAAGAATGGCTTGTGCTATGAAAAATGAGAATCCGATAGCCGGTATTGGCAAGCCGGCGGTAGTGCTTTATCTGGACTTCGATGGAGTCCTACACCCCGAAGACGTCTGGCATAAGCCCGGCGTCGGGGCGTACGTGCGCACGCCCGCGGGTCATTCACTTTTTGAGCATGCGGAGTTGCTCGAGACACTCCTTGAGCCGTATCCGACTGTTGGCATCGTTCTTTCCACATCGTGGGTAGTGACCCTTGGCTATGCGCGTGCTCGCAGTTATCTGCCACCGCGACTGAAGGAACGCGTTGTCGGAGCGACATACCACTCAACCATGAATCCTCTCGAATTCCGCAATTTGCCGCGAGGAGAACAGGTGCTTGGAGATGTAACTCGCCGTCGTCCTAAGAAATGGCTTGCGGTTGACGACACTGATGACGGATGGCCTTCGCACTTCCGTGAGAACGTCGTGATTACAGACCCCGTTGATGGCTTAAGCCACCAACAATGTCATTCTGCACTGAGGGCTCGACTGGCTCTAGCAATGGCGCCCAAGTAGGCAACCCTAACTGACTGTCGTGAGTTGGTGAGGCGGTTTCTCCGCGCGCATGGCCCATGCGCTGCTGCCGCAAATGAAGACGGCGCACCCGATTATCGAACTCGTGCTCCGTGACATGGCCTACAGCTGCCAGCCTTTGCGGGCACTCGCTTGGGAACCGGGCTTGCGTCTGGACGCTTGCGCCAGTCCCTTGGTGCGGTCGGCGGGCTTCGTACCGCAGCACCTGCGCTGGCGCTTCGAGCAGTACTTCCTTTAGCTCGTGAAGTGGCGACGCATCGCCCACGTCTGGACAGACGGCAAACCGGGCTTCGCTCACGACCTTGGTTGGTGTGTCCTTGGGCTCGAACTGCGGCGCTCAGGGGTATGAAAACTAGCTCTTAGGCGAGCGCTGCCACAGGCGCCCGGTAGTGCGACTGCTCACGGCTGCGAGTCCACGGGCGCAATCAGACTGCAGACGCAGTGCATGGCCACGCATGTGCTGTTTGCCGGCGCTGCCTCCAAGCCACTGCAGCGCGGGATTCGGACTAAGCAATGCGGCTGCCTAAGAATGCCGCGGCGATTTGGGCCTTTCACTATGCCGCCAATGTCCAATTGCGAGCCTGTCGGCAGAAACTTAGCTTTGTACGCCTTATGTACGGGCAGGAGACCACGGTGAATCTGTCTGAAGGTGTCTCTCGGCTAAGCAAGCTCTTTGCTTTTTTCGTTTTGGCGCTATCGCTCGTGTCCGTTTCCATGGAAGCGGTAGCAACCTGCTCCGACAGCAAGGTGAAACGTCTCTCAGGGCAAGGAAAGACCGTCGCGGCCATTGCTCGAAGCTGTGACATGGACGCAGACGACGTTCGGTCCATCCTTGAAGATGATGATGAAGAGCCCGAGCCGGAGCTCACGCCAAGCCGCCGGCAGACTAGAAGACCGTTGCCCGACCCGCGAGAAACGGAAGGGCTTGCGCCAGGGACGCCTCTCTCACCATGCGGTTGCTGGGGTGTGGTAGTTCCCGGCTATCGCGAGCCTAACGGAGCTTGCCGTAACGGTTTCGCGACGCCTCGCATGTGCCCACAAATGTGCCCGGCAGGGGGCTACGCATGGCAAGGCGTGTGCGGCTAACGGCTGCGCTCTCGCGCCTAGGTGTTCAGGTGACGAAAGTCGCTCGCTGGCTCACTAAGCTGGCAGTCTTTGCGACCTTGCTCTGGTTGCTTTTTCCAGCGCGCGGCGAGAATCCCCTCCCAAATTGCCTCTACGGAAAGTACACGCAAGGCAACGAGGAAACCGCTGTCGAGCCGTGCGGTCCAGACACGAAAGGTATCGGGGCGGACACAGACGTACAGGCAGTCATGCGCACGTTTGAAATTCCACCAAACATGGTCGCGTTCCAAGCTTGCCCGGGAGGGCGGTTCTTGGCCATGCCGAACGTCAATGACGACGGGCACTTTTTAGTGCGATATCCGAGCCATGTGCAGCAAAACTACCTCGCCCCCATCGTCCACGAATTAGCGCACGTTGTGCAAATGCGTGACGCCGGCAATCTTGCGGCACTAGACCCCAAAAATAACTCGCGACGTATTGAGCTTGGAGCCGACTTTCTGGCAGGCCTTGCATTCAACATCGCGCTAAGGCGATTGAACGGGGATGACTTTGAGACAAACCTACAGTTGGCAGGTTCATACAAGGTAGTAGCGGACGACCATGGCCCGCCAGAGCATCGCGGTCAGGCGTTCCGGCGCGGACTGACACGAATGGACCCATACCCGAATCTCACCATTGTTGAGGCGATGAGGTACTGGAATGCTAATGACTACGCCCGTATTCGTCGCTAGAACAGGTTCTGCACTTGTTGGCTTGCTCGCTAGCGCAGGCATAGCTTTGGCGGCCGATATAGAGCTAAACCGAATAAATGCGTGTGGGGATACCCTGGAAGTATTTTCTAGCTTGAAGTGGCCAAGCACCAGTTGCAGGTCCCCCTCTGGAGCCATAGAAAGAGCTATCCGAGAATTCGCTGCTGGCAGCGATGTGAAACTGTGCTTTATGGAGCGACCGCCTGTCTCATCCCTATCGGATTTTAGGTGCATTCAATCAACTTTTCGAGGCGTGAGAGACCTCGCGTGCTATCGCTCAATTTCCCCAAGTCTGCTGACTGACTACAAGACGAACTTCTCCGGTCGATACGCAGCACAGACATCGTCGTACATTGAGCAAGCAAAGCGGTGCAAGGGCTCGAACGGCGACGCATCAAGAATTATCGACACCACCTTCCCTTCAATTTTTGCGCCGGTCGCTGAGCACGAGTTCGGCTTTAATGTTCAGTACGGTGACACTAGGCCGGGCACGGCCATGGTTAGTCACGGATTCGCCAAGGCATCGCCCGCAATTTCTCAGCGAGGCTATGACGCCATCGAGTACATCGTATATGCCAATGCAATGGCTAGCGAACTGCAGGCGTATACAACCCACGGGAACTGGAACCTGCACGTAGACACCTCTCCTGAATTTGCCACGCAATTCATCAATGGACTCAGGCGCCAGGGACTGAATGCTTACCTCGCTTCCGTGGATATCGACATACAGCGAGCCCCCCGCGCCTCAGCCATTCCAAAGAGTCCGTCGCTTGTAGAAGCGCTGTCAGAACTTGTCGTCGCAAGGCTAGAAGATGAAGGTTTCACTGAAATGGACGACGACGAACTCAAGCAGCATACGGGTAAGACCCGTGAGCAGATGAGCAACACTGTCGTCAAGCAAGTCTCTTTCGGTGCGCGCAATCTAATGAATGGGCGAGTGCCGCAATTTCGCCTTTTAATGAAAAAATCAGGTGTGCCATGCACAAGAGAAGGACGAGGTGCAATTGCCGCCTATCTCTTCACATTGGAGGGCGAAAGCGGCGTGCAGGTTGATTTCGGCGGCTTCTCAGCAATGCTAATTGGTTTTGGGACCTGCGCCTCATCCGCGAACTCGGCGAAGGAGTACATACGCAACCTAGTCGACGAGTCAAAAGAGGCTGTTTTAGACGAACTTAGTCGTCGCTGACGTACTTTGTTCTGCTTAGTTCTTTGTGGCGACAATGAAGGGAGACAGGAATGCAAACCAATGCGAGGCGACAAATTCTTCAAGCGGGTGGGCTTGCTCTCACACTAGGTGTTGGAGCCCTAACGCCTAAGCTGAAAGCGGAAGAGCCTTATTCTGACTCGGAAGCTGCAGACCGCTGGCTGCTGCCGCTTTTGCATGCCCCGGGCGCCGTAGCAGGTGCCTTGCACATGGGACGCTTCCGTGACCGGGTTTACTACCTCGACAAGGAAATCAAGTGGTTTCCGGACCCCGGCCAAGATGCTCCCGCCATAGTTGTGCCGGCTGGCTTCGTCACCGACTTAGCGAGCATCCCGCGTGTGTTTTGGTCGGCGCTGCCTCCGGACGGCGCATACACCTTCCCTGCTATCGTTCACGATTACTTGTACTGGATACAGAAGTATCCGCGCGAGACAGCAGACCGGGTCCTTCGATACGGAATGGATGACATGAAGGTATCGAGTGACGTCGCAGCAATAATCTACACAGCTGTAAGAGTTGGCGGCGGCAGCGCTTGGGCAAGCAACGCCAGGCTGAAACAGGGCGGCGAAATGCGCCTGTTACGCGAATTCCCAGATGACCCCAGAACCACTTGGGCGGAGTGGAAGCAACGAGAGGGTTGCTGCTTGAAAATCTGAAACGTCACGTGCACTGTGGCCACGCCCTCGCTACGCTAACAGACGAGTTCAGCAAAACCGTAGTTGCCCATTCACTTAATGCAGACGTATGCGTTGAGTGCTTCAAGCAGGGATTTTCAAAAAAGGGATATGGCGTAAGCGATGAGTGGTGTGCATGCCTCGCCATCGGGACAAAGATGCGCGAATCGCTCAGGGGGCACGCCAAATAGTTGCATACTAATAGACATAGCACCTTCGAGGCTATTGAAAATAATAGCCTACTGGAATTCCATTCATTTTTAGTTTAAAAACAGCTCACTTGGTTGTGACAGCCATCACGGCATTGGCGACAATCCTCTTACCAAGAAATGGCTTGCGGTTGACGACACTGATGACGGATGGCCTTCGCACTTCCGCGAGAACGTCATGATTACAAACCCCGTTGATGGCTTAAGCCACCAACAATGTCATTCGGCACTGAGGGCTCGACTGGCTCTAACAATGGCGCCCAAGTAGCCAATCCCAGCTGATTACCTGACGGTTCAGCGAGTTTGTGAGGCGATTGCCCAGGACGACAACGTACGGCTCAGTCTGGCCGCCGACTGGGCCGTGCCTGCGCGCACGCCGTGTCCTACATCGGGAAAGTGAAGAACTTTCTCGTTGGCATCTCGTTGGCACTATCCGGCCACCCACCTGCTCCAACTACCCTGCGGCACCAAATCGGCGAATCTGGGATGAACTGTGAAAAATAGACGCCACCCGCAATTCGTACAGGCGAGGTATCGCGAGAACGCCCCCCTCGCAGTACTCGCACAGCGTCATCAGGTGCCTGTCACCGGCATCCGATTCATCGAATGTTCTTTTGATGAAATCTGCGGGCTACTCGGCGAATGGCCGCTGCCCGCAATGTTGCCTCCGGTGGTGTTGAGCCATACATGACTGGAAAGGAGCGACAAATCAAATCGTAATTCTATATTCGAAATGGCTTATTCAGACGGCAGGAATAGCTTGAATCCACTGTCGGAAGCACCAAAAGCGTTCATTCTAAATAGTCACGAGTACCAAGAATCTAATAGGCTCCCGAAGATGGACAACCTTCAGCAGTCAGGCAGGAATCCAATTTGCGGACGAACACACTACTAGGCGTCGCGCACCTCGAGTTAATGCTACATACAGATTGCACGCATCCATTACTTCAGGCTGCAAGATGACCGCGACGTCGGCTTCCAACCCTTTGAGAAGAAGCGTGCTCCCCACTGCCCTACGGGCCACAGGGCGACCTTGATGCCGATTTCGCTCACGTGCTTGCAGTACTTCTTTTAAGAACGTACCGCCACCGCTGACGACCGCTCGCATGGCAGACCGACAGCAATGCAGCACTTCCGGCCTAAAAACCCGTGCATCGGGCTGTTCTTCTAACCGCTGAAGCAGCTCGAGCGCTGCTTTACATGACGGATTGGCCCTAAACGCCAACGCTGCCGTCTCTACGGGGGACGGAGGCTTAATAGCGCGACCGCTTTGAAGCGTCTCAAGACGACCAAGCAAGGCTGCGGCCGCAACCCCGGTCATCGTTTCAGCGGCAAAGTTGATGAGCAGCTCGAGTGCATCGGGCCTGCTTAAATCAAAACGCCGTGCAAAGTGCGTTAGGTCACCAAGGTCAACTGCTTCAACCGAGACGGCTCCCGGAGTCTGACTCGTCAATTGATGACGTCCGCGAGGATTGCGCGCATCGCCGATGATGAGGATGGTGTTTTCATTCTCTTGAAGGCGTGTAAGCGCGGCAGCACGCCTCCCCCGCTCCAAATCGGCTGCGTTGAGCCGCGTCCATTGCATATTTGGTATTGCTGTAGAAACGTCGATGGAGCGCCCCAGCCGCAATTCGGCCCTGACATGCAACAGCCATCGGCCTAGTTCCTCGGTACCCGCATTTATCCAACGCCATGGCGTTGCAAGTTCACTGACGGGCGGAAACTGAGTTATGACATCACGCTCCCAGTCGACTAGTTGGTTACCTGCAAAGCCAAATATGGCCTGCATAGGGTCCCCAAGCACCACGGTGGGAAGCATATCTGCAAGGCCATCTACAATCGCGTGCTGTACGACATTACAATCTTGGTACTCGTCGACCAACAACCGCGCGTAGGTTGCACTCAAGGCTGCGGTCAGATGACCGTTCCGAATGAGATTATAGGCAGCATTTCTTATTGCAGGGTAATCGTTGCGCGGGTCTCGAATTTCTAGAATACGCAAGTCGCAGGCGCTGCGCATCGGAAACATCGAAACCAGGCGCATAGCAAAGCCATCAATAGTAGCGACTTTGAAGGCTGAGGCGGCGACCCCCGCCTTGTTCATGCGCTGACGTAACGCGGCGGCTCCTGCGTTTGTATGAGTCAAGACCAACACGGGCTTTGGACCGGAATGGCGCACCAGCGTCGTGGCAATAAGGTGAGTTTTGCCACATCCCGCAGGGGCCGTGACCGACCCTCGACCAATCGCAAGTAAGTCGATTTCAGCCGGCATGTGTCCAAGCACCAAGTGTGCAAATGAGTTCTTGAAACCCCACTTCAGCCATAGCCAAATTTGGTCCTACAATATCTCTTGCCACGTCTTGGAATACAGATATAGACTTAAACCAACCACCGCCCTTGGAGGCATTAGCGAGCAACCTTCTTGTCGCAGGCGTAAACTCACCTAATAGCCACTCGCCTTCCAAATCGCCCAGCGCAATCTTGCCAGCTGATTTCGACTTGAGATGGTCATTTATCAAATCGCGGCCAAGAATATCGATAGCCTTGGCTATTAACTTATCAATGGCCACGTATGGCAGACTAAGAAACAATTCGTCCTCAAGTGCTCGTCCGGCCCGCCAAGTTACTGACTGGCCTCCAGCTGCGTGAAATGCGTCGACCACAGCTGGCGTCGGAGGCTTATCCGCATCGGCAAGGACTAGCACGCGATATCCAAGGCGCAGCAGAGCAGTGCCGCGCTCAAAGCAGCGGTTTGCATTGCTGCCCTTAGTATCCACATAGGCGCCGCCTAGCGCGAAGAACGAGGCCTGACCGTTATTAACCCAATATTGGTCCAGCCCTCGAGCGAAGCCGACCTCAGACGCCCCCTCACATACGACAATAGACTTTGCTAAGAACGCCTCAGCATGCTCGCGCAGAACACCTTGCATGCTTTCCTGTGCTCCGACGCGGAACACCTGATGCCTCTCGACGTCCTTTCGCACGACGAAAACTTGGTCTGCAGTCAGCTCTCGCAATGCCACCGGAGAATGACTTGTCATAAAGACTTGGAGCGAACTGGCTACTTCTTTAGCCCCAAGAGAATCAAGCAGCCGTGCCAATCGGTGTGGCTCCAGGCCATGCTCAACTTCGTCAACTAGCGCAATTGATGCTGTCTCCGCAGATTCCCGCTGTAGTCCTGCAACAAGCAATCGGGACGAGCCAGTGCCAAGGGAGCGCAGCGGAATGCCGGCTTCGTTGTGCAACGCTATGGCACCATCGCTAATAGACACCGAATGAGCATCAAGCAGCGCCTTAGCTGAGGCCCCAACCGGGACGCCCAAGTTTTGGGCGACTCTCGTCACCCTCGTCAAAGTATCTGCCAACCGTTTATCCGCTTGGTCTCCAAAACTAGTGCGCGCTTGGCGCGCGGCTATCGCAAGCTCCGGCCCCAAGTCTGCTCTATCATCAGTTAATCGGTTAAGCACTGAATTGCGCGACCACGACAGATTGCTATTTGCGTAATTGCCAATGCGGGCCGGTGCCAAAGCGGTGCGGTCTTTCCATGCCAAACCACGTTCGATGCCGTCACGTTCGGCCCGCTCGGAAAAAAGGCTCCACACCGGCTCAAGGTCACCTTCAACGGTCAGTTGAAACGTCAAGACAGTTAGGATTCCATGTCTTGGCTCGTCTTCAACTTTGCCGCTCGCCAAGTCAAAGCCACGCAAAAAATCGCCGTAACTATCCAGATTCAATAACGCATCGGGCAAATCGCTGAGAGTCACGGATATAACGATTGGCTTAGTGACATCCAAATTGTGGAAGTCCGCATCGCCGAACGAGGTATTACGTCTCGCACCCAAGCAAAAATCTATCGCGTCAAGGATAGTCGATTTTCCGCCATCACCAGGTCCGACCAGGCAATTAATACCCGATGATGGCACCCATGACATTGCCCGTATCGAGCGAAAATTTTGAATTGCAATATGACAAATCTTAGCCATGAATTCATCCTAGCAAAAAGAGTGTTGACGATATGGACTTAGAGCCCGTTTGAAAAAACTCGAGAACAGCCGCTCACAGAAGGCCTGCGCACTCTCCGCCATCAAAAATCGCCTCATTTTTTGCCAGAACCAGGAGATTAAGGCTTTGACTGGCCCGTCTTTGGACAGACAATTGAGTTTCCCCAAGAGTTTCTTACAAGCGCCCTCTTGTTAAGTTTGTTTAACCAATCAAACCGCTTCCATAACGCACCTTCATCAATGGCGAATACTGCATACTGCTGTCATATCAGCCCTCAAAAAGACAGACGTACCAATTAAAGCAATCAGTATACTCAGCAGGACTTAACCGGATTGGACCTTATTAAATTCACACTGCATTACTTGTGGATTTTTGCGGAAACCGGCTGCTGCGCATGCCACGTAGTCACCTATCATTTCCGCAGCTAAGGCATGGACAAAATCAGCATTATCACCACCTTGTTCATTATTCGAGCGCACACGAAGAATTTCTTCCAGCGTGGTTGGGCGCAGGAATTTTTTCAGCTCATTTAAGTCAGTCGCCATGGTCACACCCTTATATTACGTTCAGCCGTATAGCAATCAAGTACAGCCCATGATTTACTGCCCTCGGCCAAGTCAAACTCGAGTGAAACCTCGCCACCATGGACAAGCCATTCATGCATTCCATCAGGAGTAGCAATCAAATCGGATATACGGCAGCAACCCTGTAAATTAGCCGACAGAAAATGCTTAATGGCCGCAGGGATGTCTGCATCAAATCCCAACCGAGGCCATATCCAGTAGCCAACCCATTGCTGGCTCAACTCGGGATACCGGGCAGTCCGAAAGTTACCAACACCGAGCGTCGTTATTCGACCGGCACCGACGCGTCGGGCGGCATTGGCTTGTATCGCGATGCTTCTAGCCGCCAAGTTATGCCCAAAAAAAGAGGGATGGATGCGAAAATCTGTATTATGGATAACCCAACAGTTTTTATCTAAGTCAAAGAACAGTTCACGGACCATCTCACGAACCGCATGATGTTTAACCTCCAAAATAATAGCCATTTTGTTGTATTTGACTATCAACTCACTATCAGCAAATGCACCACTGAGTTCAATGAGGTCATTGGTGTCAAAAATTCTAGGCACCCCCGGCTCCACAACCAACAAGACCCTTCTAAGGTCGAACCATTGCCGAGTTATAGAATCACGAAATCTCATGTCTGCAAGAATGCCTAGCAATTTGGTTGCTGCGCATTAATCCTGTTGATTAGTTGATTTGCACCACAAGAGACCAGCAATCTGCGCTGTGGAGCTCACTGAACAAACTAAATCAGCCAAAATTAAGAACGTGTCGACTAAAAAAACGGGACCAGTTTTCGACTATATACTTCCCTAATACTAGAAGCGAAGAAGCCGCCACATTCAGTTCGTCGCACGCACACGGCGCATTCCTGTGCATACTCCTTCTTCCAGTCTGAAATCGAGCGCACGTAGACGTCCTCGACATCGCGGTTCACCAAGCACAGCTGATGGTTGTAAATCTCGACCGGAATGTCAAAGTGCTTGAAGACGCGAACCGCCTCGCTCAACGTGTCGCGGTAATCTGCCGAGTCAATCCACAGCGCATCGAGGTTCGCGCGGGTGAAACCCGTCATCTCCAGCCCCATGAGCGCCACCTTGTCGACGAAGAGCAAGTTGCGCGCGATGAAGCGGGCAAGCTCGGTCAGGCCGTCGATGGTCTGACGATGCAGCACGACGCGAATCTCCACGCGCTGGCCAAGCCGCTTGAGATTCAGGATGCCGCGTACGGTCTCATCGAAGGCGCCGGCGGCCTGCACCACGTAGTCATGCCGAGTTGGGTCGGCGGAGTAGACCGGAATGCCCACCGCGATGTCCGGATGCTTCACCGCGGCGTAGGCTCGGGCGAACTCGAAATCGGCGAAGCGGCGACCGTTGCTCAGGACATGCAGGACGACGTTGGGCCGCTGACGCTTGAACTGGTCAATGAGCTCAATGAAGCCCGCACCCCAAGTGGTCGGTTCGCCCCCTGAGAGCACGAGGCCGGGGCGGCCGTCGCGTGGAAGGTGCGAGATGAGCTCCATCGCTTCATCGAGCAGCCAGCGGTCGTCAACCTCCCGCGGCGGCTGCGAGCACATGAGGCAGTAGTTGTTGCACTGCTCCGTTAGCAGCACGCCGTTGTGAGGCGTGTTGGCGCGATAGAGCACGCGGATGCGCCCGTCGGAACTGAGCGCTACCACGTCCCCGTCGGCCATGTAGTCAAGTTCGTTCGGCACGACGGTCAGGTTGGCCACTGCACCCAGCTGTACCCGGGCTCGCTCGAGCGCGACTACCTGAGGAAAGCCTGACGGAAGCTCGCCCGGTTCGCGCATTAGAAACGCCTTGCCGGAACGCGCAGCCTGCGGCAGCCGCGCGTTGGTCGTCAGCGTGAACAGCACTCGCGGCGTGCGGCGGTGGACCGGATTGTCCGCGAACGGCACGCCTTGCTGGAGCACCTTAGCCGAGAGCGTCAGCATGTGCCCACCCAACCTTCAAAGAGTTCGCGCGCCGACGGGTCATCGCGCATGAGTCGAAGCAGGTGCTTGGCCACACCCATCTGGCGCCGGCAGAAGGCCGACTCCGGCTTGCGGCCGAGCATGTCGCCGGTCATTCCATGGTGAAACACCGGGTCCGCACCACACCACGGCTCAATGGCGCAGTCGCTACAGCCTGGTGCTGACAAGGTGAAGGAGTCCTCGAGCGCGCCCAGCAATGCCTCGTTCGTGAAGATGTCCTCGTAGCTGCTCGTGTGCACGTTGCCGAGGCAGAAGGTCGCGTCCCCCATCTCCTTGAGCATGCGCGCCTCGTCGGAAGCGTAGACGTCCCCGTCGTAGTTGAAGACGATGGCTGAGATGCCCGCCCCGCTCGGGTTGGACAGGTCCACGAAGTTCGGGTCGCGAACCGTGAGCATCTTGGTGAGCAGGATGCTCGCGTAGTACTCGCGAAACGGCACGCCAGCGCGGTTGAGCTCGAGGATGTACGCGAGGCCTTCCTTGTAGAAGTCCAGCCAGCGCTCGGAGTCGTAGGCCTGGTAGCTCTTGGTCTTGAGCGCGAAGCCGTAGGGCGAGAGATGGCGCAGGAAGATGCCGTCGAACTCGAGGCGCACGTACTCGTCAATGATGTCGCGCACCCGCGGCAGGCTCGCCGCCGAAGTCGTCATGAGTGCTGCGACGGCGTCGCGGCCGATGATGGCGCGCGCCCGGGCCAAGCCGTCAACGAAACGGGCATGGCTGTCGCGGCCTGGACGAGGCCGGTTCTTGTTGTGCAGGTCTTCCGGACCGTCCAGCGAGCTCGACAGGTGGATGTCGTGGTCACGGCAGTAGCGCAGCATCTCGTCGGTGGCCAGTGACAGCGTCGTCGTGATGACTTTGCGCAGGTCACGCCCCTGCGATGCGTTGCGCTGCTCGGCCTGCTCGACGACATAGCGGATGAGCTCGAAGTTCAGCAGCGGCTCCCCACCCTGGAACTCGAGCTTCAGCGCGCGGTTCGGCGAGCGGAACATGAGGTCGAGCGCCTTGTCCGCCGTCTCTCGCGACATGTCGAAGCGGGCCTTGTCCTCGGACTGGCGCGACACTTGGCAGTACTGACAGGAGTGGTCGCAGCGCAGGCTTACCACGAAGATGTGCAGGTTCGTGAAGGCGGCCAGGTGCGCCATGCGCGTGCGCGTCTTGAGCGCAAGCAGCTCCACCGGCGCCTCGTCGCCCGGCTCGCGCAGCATGTGCCGGGCGCGCAGGCGCGCGTAGTCCACGTCGTCTGCCGCGAGTTCGTGATTCACGAGCGCGCGGAGCTTGTCGCGCTTAAGCAGCGCAAACTCGCCGACCATGTTGGACAGCACGACCTCGTCATCGTCCAGCGCTTCGAAGCGAAACGGCAGCAAGGCATAGCCGCTTGGGCGACTTGGCGAACGCTGGTAGAAGTTCAGCGGCTGGAAGCGGCTCATCCCTGAAGCCCTGTACGCGAGAAGGCGTAGGCCAGCACCAGGTCTCGTACGGGTGCCGTTTCTTCCTTGATTTGCAGCCGCAGCTGCTGGTCGAGCAGCTCGCGCTTGAAGTCCGACAACAGCAGCTCAAGGGGCGTCTTCACGCCTGCGACAACCTCAAGCTCGCAGACGATGTGTCTCTGCGTGGCCGACAGCACAACGGCCAGTCGGTCGATGAAGCGGTAGGCAGCCTTTTGCACGGCCTCCATCCGGTAGACAGTCGGGTCAAGTTCGAGTCGCACGTCGGTATTGCGCAGTAAATTGGGAGGCGAATAACTCCTGCCCATTAACGGCGATGGGCAGCACAGCTCAGCCTCAATAGCCCGATTGATGGGACCGATGCGAGCCGTGCGAGCTGTGGCTCGAATGGGTAGCGAGCAACTCCCCGCTTTGCGCGCGCTTGAGCACGAACGCCTCGCCCGAGTTGGTGACGGCCGGCAGGTTCCCCGCAGCGAGCGAAGGAATGGCCTGCATGTTGGTCACGGCCTGCGGCTCAGCTTCGACAGGCTGGTCTTGCGGCAGGTGCGCAGCGTGCGTCTGCTGCACGGCAAAACCGGCAGCAATCATTGCAAACGGCTTCAAGAATTTGTGCATGTGAATGCACCTCCTATAGTCTCGAAAATTGCTCTAGGGACGCCTAGCAACATCTATTAGGCGAGCAAACTAAATATCACTGGCAATAGTGAAGTTGCTAGCGCGTATTCACACGTACCGGTTTCTGCAACGGACAAAATTGGCCTAAGTATCAAAGTCAAAGTCGGCAACTTCTCCACTGGCCGATACCCGACAAAGAAGTGCTTCTTGGGGCCGCGCACTCACTCAAGACGACGTCTATTTCCCTAGATGGACATTTCGAACCCAGGGGAGTCCTCAGCCTTGCGGTTCCCCTTATAGCTTCTACTGCTGTAGGAGCGTCCCGCCCTATCGGGACGGATAGCTGCCATTGAAATAGCGCCGTTGGGAACGGCTTTTTGAACTCAGGTTGGCCCTCAGCCACCCCTGTGATGCCGATTCGGCCGTTCGTCGAATAGACGTGGAATTGCACCTTGCGGGACGCAAGGTAGTTGACCCGACTACTGATGATTCATACAGTCATCGCCATCGAACAAACATTCGACGAGGCGACATGCGAGACGAACAGCACTTAGCAGCGTTACGGGCGTACTGGAAAGCGCATCAGGCGTTTCCAGCGATGGCGAAGCTGTGCGAAGTAGTCGGTCTCTCGTCGTCGTCTAGCGTCTTCGCGCTGATTGGTCGACTCGTTGAGGCTGGATATCTGGAGCGCGTGGAAGGACGCATCGCTCCCACGAAGCGGTTCTTCGCCCGGCCGCTCATCGGCGCCGTGCGAGCGGGGATTCCGCAGCCCGCGACAGACGAAGCACTGGACCTCGTGACGATTGACGACTACCTCGTTGATGACCCGAACAGGTCCATCTTGTGCAGGGTGCGCGGGGAGTCGATGCGTGAGGCAGGGCTGCTTGACGGCGACATCGTCGTGGTCGAGCGCAACGCACCGGCATCGCCGGGCGACATCGTGGTAGCCGTAGTGGACGGCGAACTGACGGTCAAGCACCTGCGTCGTGCCAACGACCGGTACTTCCTGCAGGCAGCAAACCCAGACTTCGCCGACATCTACCCCAAGGGTTCACTCGAAATCCTTGGCGTCGTTATCGGCTCCTTCCGGCGCATGCGGAGGTGACCACGCAGCCGTCAACCTTCGCCGCCAGCTAGCGGCATCCACTTAAGCCACGACCACTTCTGGCGTTCGTCTCGCCAGCGGATTGGACGCGGCTTGCTCGTTGTTTTGCAATCGCCGGCCAGGTTGGCTGCGAGGGCGTCGTTCGCCCTGGAGATATGAAATGCCAGTCTGGCCCACCCAAACAGTCGATGAGCAACCGATGCTGCACGTTCGCTCATGGCGCATTGCTGCGACGAAGCACGGCACACAGCATGTGGTCGGCTATTGCGTCGAAAACCTAGAAGGACGTGTTTCCAGCGCAATCGAACGCTTTGACGCCGATACCGGGACTGCGTTTACGACGTCAGGACGCAGGTATCGCCTTCTCGACTCGCCAGGCTGGAACTGGGATGCCGACTATGTCTGGCGCCGCTGGTTGGCTTCGCAAGACGCAACCGAGAACGAATCCGAATCCGAAGCTGTCACAAGCAGGACCTGGCTTGCCGTCCAAACCGCGGTCTCCAAATCCAAGGGCGCATGACGGTCATGACTGTTCTAGCCCTCATCACCGACATCCTTCTCGGCGCTCGCGCGCTTGGACTTTTGGCGGCCACGTGGCGTCAGCTCTTGACAGGGACTAGGCGTCAACTTTGGCAGCACGACCTCGGCCTCTTTCAAGTTCATGGCCGCAAGCGCTCGCAGGAAAAAGCTCAGCGGGAACTTGCCAGCCCGGATTCGATTGCTCATCTGCCGAACAGCGATTTCCGACGCGTTGCGCGTCAGTTCGTACGTGAGCGCCTTGTAGTCAACGCCGTGTCGAACCATCAAGGCACGCAAGATGCGATGGGCCTGCTTTTCCCAATAGTCCGGTTTCTCCCCTGGTGTGCTCATTCGCTCGCCCTACGAACATGTTTTTTGATGAGAAAAGTTCTTCATGGAAATGCTTTTCTCATTCTAAGAGATTCTTTCAGTCAGCTCGTCTTTACACCTGTCCAGAACGAACGCTTTGGACGTCGACCAGCGCTGTCAAACAAGGTGCTGCCGGCCCCATGAAGGCCGTCGACGGCCGCAGGACGAACACGCGTAGGCGCACCACGCGCCGACAGGACATGAGATGAGGAACGTATGGCTGGCGTCAGGTGGACAGATGAGCGCATTGCTGCACTGGTGGCACAAGGCTGCGGGAGCGGAAAAGGCGCTGCATACACCCCGTGGATTGACGTGCGCGATGTGAGCAGTCTCGGCATGTCCAGACGCATTTACAGCCCGAAGACCAACCGCGTTCATCACCTCTTGTCCAACGTCGAGAATGACCTCTTTGTGGCGCTCGAGTGGTCTCGTGAAATCACAGACATCCGCGAGCAGTACCCGCTCGACAGAGACGTCACGACCGAGGTCGCGGCATCACTCGGCATCAAGCATCCCTATTACGTTGGCACCCATGTGCGCACGGTGATGACCGTCGATTTCCTGTGCACGCGCATGCGCGCCGGCATGGAGGAATACGTCGCTTTCAACGCCAAGCGCACGGAGGAAGCCAGTGACCGTCGCTCTCTCGAAAAGCTTGAAATTCAGCGCGCTGCATTGCAGTTGCTCGGCGTTGCGCATCACGTCGTCTTTCACGACGACCTGCCGAAACGCAAGATTTCGAACCTCAGATGGATTCGAGACGGCTATCTGAGAGACGGCGAGCGCGAGCCGTACCCCGGCTACTTCGACGACATCAAGTCGCGTCTCGCGGCCTCGTGGCCGCAGTCTGGTCTTGCTGCTTGCACATTGGCTGAGCACTGCGCACGGTTCGACACCAGTCAAGGCGCTGAGCGCGGTACTGGCTTGAAGGCGGCCCGCATGCTCATGCTGGACCGCTGGTTGGTCCCTGACCTCGAAGTGCCTTCTCTCGCTGACGCGCTACTCACATCGTTTCAGCTTGCATCTCGCGAGCGGTCGCACCTGCGTGCTGTCGGAGGCGCGTGATGCTGACGCGCAATGACATCTTTCTCGCCGACGGCATCGAGTATCGACTGCTGTGGGCAAGCGCGGAAACGAACCGCGCGTGGGTCATCTGTCTCGACCGGTCAAACGCGCTCCCTCAACTGTGCGCATGGGACGCGCTCGCCCAACAAAAGCCGTACCGCGTGAACGACGCACGTTGGAATCCCGCAGTCCGCAAGGCGACGCCCGCCATGCAGCGCGTGCGCGATGACGCCCTGAAAGCGCTGGCCGGCATCCAGAGCAGAACTCCTGACATCTTCGAACCTGCACAACGCGCACGCCTTGTCGATGAGCGCATCGCCGCTGGTCATTCTAAAGTCGCCATCTACAAGCACCTGAGGCGGTATTGGCGAGGCGGACAAGTTCACTCTGCGCTGCTCGGCAACTTCGACCAATCGAGACACAAGTGTGTCGGCTTGACCACTGGGCGGGGTCGTCCTTCGCCTGTTGACGTCGCGGTCTATCAGCTTGAGGCAACTGACCTCGAACGCTTCAAGACCGCGATAGAGCGGTACTACTTCAGTGACGAGCGCAGAACGCTGGCGCACACGTATCAGCGCTTGCTGGAAGCGCACTACCAAACAGTGGATGGAAACAATATCCATCGACTGCGGCCGCCAGGCGAACGGCCGACCTACAAGCAGCTACGGCATTACCTGCTCAAGAATTACGGAGCCGAGCACGTGCTGCGCAAGCGCAAAGGCGACAAGGAGTTTGAGCGCGAGCACCGTGCGGTCCTGGGCACAGTCCTTCAAGATTGCCTTGGCGTTGGCCACCAGTACGAAGCCGACGCCACGATTGTCGATGTGTTTCTCGTCGCATCAAGCGACTCACGAAAAATCATCGGCAAGCCGACGCTCTACCTCATTGTCGACCGTAAGTCGCGACTCATCGTCGGCTGGTACATCGGCCTTGAAAACGCGAGCTGGATTTGCGCGCTGCAAGCGCTTGTCACCATCTCCGCAGACAAGCGCTCGCTGTGCGAGCAGTACGGGGTCACCTACGACCCTCGCGACTGGCCGGCCCACGAAGTCTTTCCGTCGGAAATCATCGCAGACCGCGGCGAACTGCTGACGCAAGGCAGTGACCAGGTCATCGGAGAACTGAACTGCACCATTGCCAATGTCTCTGCCAAGCGACCCGACCACAAGCCAGTCGTCGAGACGCAGTTCAAGCAGACACGCATGACGCTGCAAGACGGCACCCCAGGCTTCGACCCGCCAGAGAACGCCAAGCGGCGCCAGGGCAAGCACTACGAGAAAGATGCTTGCCTGACCCTGCACGACTTCACGGCTGTGATGCTGACCCACATCATCGAGCACAACCGCAGGCCGATGCGTGATTACGACTGCAGCTTGGCGGAAGTCGCGGCGGGCGTTATCCCCTCACCCATTGCTATCTGGAATCACAACATCTCCAGTCGCGCAGGCCTGCTCACGCGATTCTCTGAAGAACGAGTCCGCATCGCGCTGCTGCCGCGCGGCGAGGCGACGGTCACGGAACACGGCATCGAATTCCAAGGCTGCATCTATACCTGTCAGGAAGCGATTGCCCGCGGATGGTTTGTCGATGGGCGAAAGCGTCGTTTCAAGGTCATGGTGACGTACGAAAGCCGACTCGTGGACATCGTCTACATCCACGCGCCAGACAAGGCTGCTCTCTACGTCGGCATCTTGTCTCCACGGGCTGAGAAGTACCGCGGCTTGTCGTTTGCGGAAGTGAAAGCGTTCGAGCGCGAGCGCGCCCGGATGCGTCATGAGATTGAGCATCAGCAAGCCCAGGCGAGAGCGGACCTGCATGCAGCCACCGCAGGCATCTTCGCTACGGCGGCTGCCAAGCTTGCAGCAGCCGGTATCAAGAAGTCTCGCACTGCGCGTCGTGCCGATATTGCCGAGGACCGGCAACAAGAACGCCGTCTGGAACGACAGGCGTTGGGAACGACGATGCGCCTCACGGCGCCTGACGGCATTGCTCCAGCCGTGGCGACGGTCGACGACATGCCAGCACGCGGCTCCAACGTCCTGCCGTTACGCCCTGAACAAGGCGCAATCGAGCGCGCGGCCGAAAGCAATCGCAAGGAGGTCTCGGCCCAACCCCTGAGTCAAGCGACCAATGACTCGCCGCGAGCCCTGAGTCTCGCTGATAAGCTGCGACTGGCGCAGGAGAAGATGCGTAATGGATGAACTTTCTGCTTTTGGGGCCGTCGAGGCTACTTATCAAGCTCACCACCTGCCCCAATACCGTGGCAACCCGATGGTTGAAGCGCTACCGGCTACCTTGCGTGCCGATGAATTGCTGGAGTTCTTGAGCGTGCGACCAGGCTTCGAGCCGGAGCAACGTGAGTGGGCGACCGACGACCGTCTGCACATGCTCGCCACGCTGCGCAGCTTTGTCGTTCCGCTCCAGCGCCATGTTGAACTGGCTCAGACACTGGATTCGATGCTCCGGTCTGGCTACGTGGGCCGCATGCCGCGCACCCCTGAGTACATGCGCCGATGCCAGTCGATATACGACCAAGCGCGAGCTGGTGCATCGTTCGCCAACTCGTCGCTGCAGCTGTCGGCACTGCTGATGGGGATGCCAGGGATGGGCAAGACCACGGTGGTCAAACGCTGGTTCTCGCAGTTCCCGGAGGTCATCTATCACCGCTCGACAAATACCTACCAGATAACGCGGCTCCACATCGAGATGCCGAGTGACGGCTCGAGTATCAAGGGGTTGGGTCACGCCATTCTTCATGCGGTCGACCGACTGATACCTGGGGCGCAGTACTACGAGACGTACGCCAAGGGCGGCAGGACAGGCGCTGACGCGCTCATGCGTGGGGTAGCTCGAGTCCTGAACATGCATTTCGTAGGCTTCTTGGTGGCGGATGAAATCCAGAACCTTGCCAACGCTCATAAGGGCAAGCAGACAGTGATGACTGAACTCGTCTCGGCCTGCAACGAGCTCGGCGTCCCCATCCTATTCATCGGCACGAACAAGGCTGCAAAGGTTTTCAGTCAGGACTTCAGGCAATCACGGCGGTCGTGCGGCCAAGGCATTCGACATTGGGACCGACTGTCGAACGAAGCGAGTGCGGACGGCATCAACGAGTGGCGCAGTTTCCTGGAGACCCTATGGTCCTTTCAGTGGACTCGCCAGCCTGTCGCACTGGATGCCCACTTCGATGCCCTCATGCATCACTACAGCCAAGGCGTCATCGACATCGCCATCAAGCTCTTTGCGTCAGCCCAAGCTCGCGCAATGCGCGATGGGTCTGAACGCCTGAGCCCTGAACTCATTCACGAGGTCTTTGCGACTGAATTCGAGTTGATGCATCCGATGCTTGATGCCCTGCGTCGTAATGACTCAGAGGTTCTGGCTCTCTACGATGATGTCGCGCCCATCTCCACCGCCGCGCTGGCTGAAAGCGTCGGGCGCCGCATGCAGGGTCTGAGTACTGCTCAAGTACCAACACCGCATTCTCAGGTTGGCGCTGCCGCACCGGCTGCTCGGCATCAGTCGAACAAGAAGAGGCCCGAGCAACGCCCAGCCAGCGCTGCCGCACACGACACGACGGAGACAGCCGCGCCGCTCGAAGACCGACCGGAGGACTACCGCCGAGCAATTCAGTCCGCGACCGACACGAGCGCTCAGGTGTACCAGCGCATGCGTGAACTTGGCATGGCTCGACCTCTCGAAGCGCTCGTGGATTTGAGCTGATGGCACTGCTTCCCAAGCCTTATGACGATGAAGTGGTCGGAAGCGTTTTCGCTCGCGCGGCCGTGCAGGCAGGCTTGCCGCTAAAGACGCTTCTTGGCTCCATCTTTTCAGGTCGCGGGTCTCATTCATTTCTCATGACGAGTGAACTCCACCGCGTCGCCAGCTTCGCCGGTGTGGACGCTGATGAACTACTGAGCCAACACACGATGTTCCCGTACGCAGTGGCTTATATGACGCGCGATGTCAAAGCCGCCTTTCGTACGAAAGCGCTCAGCCTGCAGCCTGGCCAGGAATGTCTTGGCTCACTGACCAAATCAGTGTCCCATGGGGTTCCCTACCGCCGCTTCTGTCCTGACTGCGTCCGGCAGGACCTGCGCATGTACGGCGAGTCGTACTGGCGAAGGGCACACCTCCTGCCCGGCGCTCTGGTTTGCCTCCGCCACCACAAGCCCCTCAAGACCGCCAATTTGCCTTTGCGTGGCAGGACGTCCATGAAGGACATAACGCTTCCGCATCAGGCAGAGCTGCTTCCAACGCGATTGCCCGCATCCGCGGCACTTCGCATGAAGCTCACTGAACGGTCAGTACAAGCGCTGGTCGGACAGGTTCAAGTCGATAACGACTGGCGCGAGTGGTATCGGACTCGAGTGCTCGCACTCGGCTATCAGCTGCCACCCGGTGCGGTCGCAGGCGCGGCACTTGCCCGTGAACTTCGCAGCTACTTCGGCCAGCCGCTGCTGGAGTCCATGGGCTGCCCGCTGCCGGGAACGTGCTTGGACACGTGGCCCGCATTGATGACGCGCCCTGGCATTGATACCCCGTTCGCGACCCCAAAGCATGTGGTGCTCGATGTGTTTTTGGATGAAGGCATTCGAGCTCCGGACGACGTGACGAGCTTGTACCAGGCGCCGGGCAAGAAGACGCGCGACTACGCACGTCTGGATAAGGCGACAGTTGCTCGAATCGAGAAGCGTATCCAGCAGGTAGTGGACGCTGGCGAGCGGACATCCATCAAGGCATTACTGACCGACGCCGGCGTCTGGTCCGCTTTTCGGCACGACCGCGAGAACTTTCCGGCAACACGAGCAACGCTTGACGAATTTCGGGCATCAAACCAAGCAGAGCGTCAAGTTGGCGGGCGTAGCTACTGGAGGCAGCGCCATCCCAGCCGTTATTCGCCACCCCAAGGAATTGATGCGGCAACCGACGAAGCGCCGGCAGCTCGCTGAGCAAACTCGTCAGCCAAGAGCTTAGGGCGACAAGCGAGTCTCGAGACGCGGGACGCTTGGCAACAGTCCGTTCGTTCAATGTCCTACTGGACCTTACCGTTATGAGACCAGTAGGTTGAACGGCTACGCCACCATAGCCACAGCCCCAGAAAAGTGCAGTGCCGTACCGGACCGAACATCCGGCGCGCCTCGAGTGGCTATAGAGAACAATTGAACATCAAACCGGAGCTCGTCCTCATGTCGCAATCAGCAGCCATTCTGACTCGAACAGGTGCAGTACAGGTTGAGCTTCCGGAGCGCGATGCTGAGCTGATTAAAGGGGTGCAGTGGGGCTCTTTAGATGCTTTCCCCACACCGGCATATTGGGCATACCAAGTAATTGCGCGACGCCTCATGGGAAGGCCAGCCCCGTATCGACTCGGACGTTCTTTGAGCGAAGAGGTCGGCGCATGCCTGTTAGGCGGCCATGGAATTCCCGCATCTGTCGGCATCGCTGCCTACCATCGGCTACGCGAGCACGGTGCCTTTGACAACCGGGACGTCAGCGAACAGCAACTGCTCGCGTGGCTGACAGAACCTCTTCGCGTCGGCAATAGGACTGTCCGCTATCGCTTCGCAGCGCAAAAGGCACGCTATCTTGCCGGCGCCCTGCCGATGGTCCGTTCGGCTCCGACGTTCTCTACGGGCAAAGAGTTGCGTGACTGGCTACTGGGTGCGCCTGGTATCGGCCCAAAGACTGCATCGTGGATTGCCCGAAATTGGATGGACGCCGACGATGTCGCCATTTTGGATATTCACATCATGAGAGTCGGTCAGGCTGTGGGCATCTTTCCAATGCACCAGACGGTCGAACGAAACTACATGGACTTGGAAGTGCGATTCCTGCAGTTTGCCGAAGCCCTCGACGTGCGCGCGTCCGAACTTGACGCCGTCATCTGGCACGAAATGGCGTCGTCTCCCACCATCGTGAAGCAATTGGTGGCACATCTACACGAACGCATGGCCCAAAGCGTTCCTGCGCGCCGTCGACGCGAACCTGCGCAAACAGCGCTCGTTTTCTAGAAGCGTCAGCCACCGAGCAACGCCAGGCCCGCGCCAAACAAACACTCATTTGGGCCAAAAAGGTTAGTCAGCTCGGCATGCGCAGTGATTCCCAAGGGGCAGAACGATAAGCCGAGCACTTCGGCGACTATTGACATGTAGCCGAGCACTACGCCGGCATCGCGCCACACCAAGCTTTCAGGATTCACATACTTTGCAGCTGTCTTGCCGGGCTCAACGATGAGGGCGAGCACTAGACCAGAGTCGACATCTAGTAGTTCTGCAGCCTTCCTCCGAACCAAGTCCGCGTTGGCCGTGGTTCCCCTCAGGTCGACTAGCGCATGCTCAGTCGGGTCGTACAAGCGCCACGGCGTACACGACGCAGCTACCAGGATGTGAACAGGGTGCATTGCCCCGGCCGACGGATGCGGTCTTGATTCCTGGTCAAAGCCGTAAGGGCTTGGCCTAGAGCAGCGGCTTCGGCCTGTAAGCCATAGAAACTCGCCAAGAGCCTCGTACTTAAGCGGTCGACCAGAATCTCTTCGTGTCTCGCGGTGCTCCATTACTGAGACCATGTCGACAAGAAGAGGTGCACTACGCGGAACAAGTTGCTGGACGTTCCCAGTAGGCCACGTGAATGGCTTGTAAGGCGCCGGTTCTTTGCGCGGGATAGGTTCAGTCGACAATTGAATACTCTGGCCCAAGTTCTCGATAGGTATCCAAGTACTTGTTGCAACCGCGGCAATCGCCGCATGCGATGTCAGCCTTGTGGCAGCTATGAGACCAAGCCAGCAGAGAGGGAGGCACGCGCGCCTCTCGCACTAGCTCTGCCGTCGAAAGACCAATAGCCGGAGCGACGATTCGCATTCCACCTTCTTGGTACGACGTCAATTCGTCTACCTTGCGTACGAAATCTTCCGTCCCATCAAGATGGCTCTCGCCATCCGAGCGGACGGTTCCAATGTAAAGCGTCCTTACGCCAAGGGCGATTGCGCGCATCGAAGCTAGTGTGATAAGCATTTGATTGCGGTATGGCCACCAATCCGAGGTCTTGGCCTCGGCATGCGGTGGCGCATAAGACATATCGCCCGAGCCTAGCGAACGGCAGTCAATAGTGATAATGCTGTGTTGAATTCCCAACTCGGAACACACTTGAGTCGCCGCGAGCCTCTCTGCCGCTGCGGCACGCTGTCCATAATCTATTGTGATGGCGAATGCTGGGCGCTTCCACCAAGCGATAGCGATTGAATCCATTCCGCCAGAAAGAAGCAATCCTGCTGTCACAACGCCACCGCCTCCCACAACGTCGAATAAATTGCCGTCGTGAAGTCGTTGCAAATAGTGCACTCGGAGCCTTCCATCATCTTGAGGCCTTCGCCTTTGTGCCGTTCGCTGTAGACCACCACAGGCTTCCCTAGGGCTCGGGCGTAGCCGATTTCATAGACTGTGCCCGGGTCAAAACCGTCCGCAATCGCCATCACGAGATGAGAAGCATGAATGGCTTCCAAGTCCTTTGCGACCACGTCATCTGCCTCGCCTAAGCCAATGTCGTGGTACGGCGAGAACACCTTTAGCCCCATTTCCTGGAGAACATTCCGAGCTTGCTCAACCATCCAGACCTGCGATAAATCGAAAAAAGGGCCAGCCAAATACACTTGACGCACTTCGCCGGCTCGATAGCCAACCGACAGGCCAATTGCCTGAGGGGCATAGTCGTTTAGTTGGACCGGGGTAATCAGTCCTTGCGTCTCTACGTAGTAAGCCGTCGCGCGGGAAGCAATTAAAGCTGCCTCAGCGGGGGACTTGCCGTTATGCATCCATTCATTGGCAAAGTGCGCTACGAAGCAGTCCCCAGAACCTACCTTCCAGACATGACCGGTACGGAAGGCCGGTACTTGGGTTGTCCCAGTTGCAGTCCAGACAAACGCACCGTGAGGCCCCATCTTGACGACGACGACCTCAGCACCTTGCTGATGCGCCAGGGCCGGCGCCGTCATACTCGGATGCTCGCCAGGCATGCCCGCCATGTGACCGGCTTCCCACGAGTTCATGACCAACGCCAGATGGTTCGCTCTTGAGCCATTCGCCCCGAAAGGCTTGCCCTTACGAACATTTTGAGGGTCGTAAACAGCCCAGTCCGCATTAACAACCGCGTCGCCCTCCAGCATGCCGAAGCGCACAACCTTGTCTGCATCGACCTGAAGAGGCGGGTATTCGACGTCAGGTACGCCCGAAATGACTGGGACGTCCAAGTCATACAGGTATCGGAAGGCTACGATGCCGTCCACTTTCGTCGGCATCGTCGAAAAGCCCTCAAGCCATGCGGCGCGTTCCTCGAACACATCGATAGCGTGCTGCCCCATGTACGAATGCAAGACCACATCGGTTCCCATGTTCGCGATGGCCATTGCAGCGCGTCCAGCCGAACCATAGATGTCGTTCCAGCGCGGATGGACACAGTACTCACGGTAAACACCACCGACGACGTTGAGTGCCATTATTTGTGCTGGACGCGAACGCGCACTTGACCACCGTTCACGCTCACAACAATTGCGTTGTACGTGTGCCCTTGGTCGACGCAGTTGCGTAGTCGAGTTGCTTCCGGCCCCGTCAGCCCCCCAGCAACCTGTCCATCGCTAAGCACTTGAACGACGACTTGTCCACGCATATTCGTGACGACAACACTGAGAACATCGCCTTGGCTAAGCCTCCCCACAATAGCGGGTTGAGGGCTCGTTAATTGCGCATTGAACGCAAGCGTCTCACACGGCGAATCGTCTCGAGTACCGCCCCCACCGCTACCACCCCCACCACCAGACATAGGCCCCCCCTGTCTTTTATGCTGACGGCATGCATCAGAAAAATTCGGAATCTATTGACCTCACAATAGATTCAAATGGTCTCTTGTGCGCGCCTACCAAACAACATCCCTGAATGTGCTGTTTACCTCTCCAGCTTTGCGAACCAAGTGCCTTCGGTCAACTCGCTCACGTCGGCCAAACGAATGGGCCTTTGTGCGAAACGAGCACTGCGCTGCGAACAAGCGCCCAATAGGCCTTCGTCAGACATGTAAAGCACGAATATTTTTCAAACTCTAAGAGAGTAAGTGGCTTTTTCAAATGCCTGGACCAATTTGTCCACTGCAAAGCAGCATCTCCGCCCGCTGCGTCACTTAGCGTAGCAGCGGGCGCCTGGCTTTGAGTACGCAGTCCGGCAATACCCGGCACGAAGCATTTTTTGGGAATTCGACGCAGGGCAATTAGCACCAGGATATTGGCAGAGCCAACAACACATCGCGACTGCAAGACTCCATCGGAATTAAGCAAATAAGGCATTCGAAGACCTACTTTTTCGGTACTCGGAATAGCCGTCCGCACTGGCTTAGCAACCTACCGACTGCGCATCATCCTAAAAGACCCCGGCAATTTCTACATAGCAAATCGGGCATCTATAAAAACGCCATCTCCCGGTTCATCGGATGCTCCGATTGGCCAACCTTTTACGCCAACACATCTAAAATCTGATGTCTACCCGATTTCATTCACTTGGAGTCGGGTATGGAATGGGTCTGTGGATTTGCAATGGAGGCAGGGCGTCTTAAGGCTGTTGCAGTGAACGAAGACAGGCAGCGTACGACCATCAGCCTCGGGGAGCTGCATCGACAAGGCGTGCCGACGGCATCGCGTACCTCACGCGCCAAGGTGTGCGTGAACTTTCAGGCGTTTCGTGCGGGCTCAGGTCACGAGTACCGACAGTGCTTCGGTATCGAACTCCCGGAAGACATCCGCGACAATCATCAGGTATTCGAATTCAAGGAAAACAACAACATATATTTCGTGCCGGCGCTTGTGCTGATGCGCGCTCTATTTCAGCCAGCAATCCTCGTTCTGCCGGACATTTTTCTCAACAATGCACTTGAGCGGGCGTGCCATTTATCATGGAAATCCCATGATGTCGCGCCAGAACTCATAATTCATGCCTCTTGGGCTTATCCAAGCTATAAGCATCGCTATGCGAACTGGGAAAATCCCTTTCGATGGTTCATGGCTCATCCAAGCGCAACACATATGGTTGACAGTGTGCATCAGCATGCAATTGAAGCCAGATGCGCAATGGCACTACCCGAAGCAGAACTCGAAGCAAACATCAATTTTGTAGAATACGCAGGGCGACGGTTCGTCACGAACTTCAAAATTATCTCTATCACTCCACTTGACAAGCCCATCCATGAACTCAAGCAGCTTAAATCAGCTATTCGCTACCATGATGGCCACGACAATTGTGAACGCGCGCAACATCGACACGACCTGCCGACCATCCCTCGCCATGCCGACTCAAGTACGGATGTCAACGATGACGAATGGCAAATCATTGAACCGCTCATCACCAACCACTTAGGTCGACCCACAACAGACTTGCGACAACGGCTGAATAGCGTTATTGGAAAGCTAGCGACCGGCTTGAGCTGGAAAAGTTATCCATACACACGTGGTACATGGAACGACGCATCGCAGGCTTACAGACGCTGGAAAAAATGCGGGGACCTCGAACTCATTTTGTCGGTTATTAGGGAACGACGTACTGCCACCACCGAATAACATCGACCACTTCACCCGGCAAGTCGCGGTTCGAAAAGCGATTTAGTTGGCTTAGAGCCTGCTTGAATACTCCATTGGTCTTCAAAAGAAAATCTTGACACAGCTGCACACGCCGCTGGAATGCGGCTGGGTTGCCGCCGTTGGGTAACTGCTTTGGAGTTTTAGCCAAGCATCTAAAGAATGCCTGCAAAACCCATGTTTGAGCCTGCTGCCCCTCAATAAATTCAAAGATTTACGACGACAGGAACGGGGTTTTGCAGACTTTCCCTAAGAGTGTTGATACCCTTAAGCTGAGTCCAAGTGAGGCCCCTGCAAGCCCTTGCTGCTGCAACTCAGTTTCTTGACCAAACTCGACTTCTGTAGCCGTGAAGCGCCATGCTTCAGAGTTGGGACGAGCGAGGAAGGCTAGGCATCAATCCGGTCGTATGCCCGTGACACAAGCCATTTTGTCGGCTTGACCCGGTCGATGACGAGCAGAGTCATCCGCCAGACGAAACGGCATTCGCCCGGCTGCTTAGTGAATAAACGACAAAAATCGAATTTTCTTAGTGACTGGACGACAATTTGGCCTCGGGAATACCGATTTCTTAGTGACTTAGCACAATAAACAAGCCAGCCAATCATTCGAGTCTGGGTGTGCTAATCCAGCGCCCTGTACATTCTGAATCCGGAAGCTACCCCATTCAGAATCAGGTTCTCGCTCTTCAAGCGATGCTCAATGAGCTGACTAGACGGCGGGACGCACACGCCGTCCAGGAGTGGCGACATATCACTGCGCAGAGACTTACACACGCCGTATGACGATTGCCCGCTGCGAATCACGGAAATTAGAGCGTCGTCGAGCTGGATAAACGCGTCTTCCGCCACTATGGCGAATTCACGGGCTTACGAGTAGCTTCCCTGGCAATCGCCTCAGAAGCACTGAGCAGCCTAAGCAGGGAGAAAAGCAAGATGGCGGTTACGAATGAACTGGCTTTTCCAGAGACCGAAGACCAGTTTGAAGAGATGTGCTTTCACCTCTATCGCATGGAGTGGAAGGACCCAACATGCACTCGCTTGGGCGGGGTGGGCCAAGGTCAGTTTGGCTTAGACATCATCGGCACTCACGGGTCACAGCAGATTGGTATTCAGTGCAAGCACTACGTCAAGAAGCCATTCACGCTCGGCACGATTGAAGCTGATATTCAGAAGGCCGACGACGCGGGCTTGGTGATAGACCACGTCATATTCGCTACCTCGGCGCCCAACAAGTCCGACCTCGTACTAAAGATTCGCGCGCTGAGCAATGCTCGAAAGAACGCCGGTAAATTCACCGTCTCCGTTGCGTTCTGGCAGGAACTATCCGGAATGCTCAGGCTCAACAAAGAGGTGGCGCGCGAATACATCCCCGGCTTCCCGGGTGGGACCCTACTGGCGACTAAGGAAGCGGCCGAGCAAACACTAGCCATTGTTCGAAGCAGCGATGAACGCGACTCGGAATTTCAGGCCGACATGCGCTTACAGCTCACCGGCATCAACGACCGCGTGTCGAGCATGGCAACCGCAGGCAGCCTGCCTGAGTCGCGCGGCACGGAAGCCGAACCGCTAATTGCTAACAGCCTAGACTTTGTCCGCAGCAAACTACTGGAAGGTCGGCCGAAGGAAGCGTTTGAGCTTCTTGATTTATTGGGCAATCCGGACCGATTCACCGACACGTACTCGCAGTTTCGTTGGCACACCAATCGTGCCGCCGCACTCCTGCTCGAGGGCAAGAAGTCCGACGCCGCACGTGAGTATTTGGTCGCAGCCGCGATAGACCCTAAGTTGGAGAAGGCCTGGAGCAATCGGGTACACGGCTACCTTCTGCTCGACGACGCGAGCGCTGCGCTAGCCGCCGCACGTGAGGGACTAGCCGCCTTTCCCGAGAGCGCCACGCTTTGGGCGCTCCATGTGGCGGCCAAACAGCTTTCAGGTGATGCGGAACCCGAACGTGATGTGCCGAAGCACATCCGTGACACCGATGACGTCCGGTTTGCGCTTTCGAATGTTCGATACCAGCAGGGGCATCTGGAAGAGTCGCTCGACCTCATCCAGCTCTGTGCGAATGCGGTAACACCGTCGCTTGAAGTTCGGCGCTGCTACCTCGCAGCAGCAATCTCTTGGGCGGTCGTGGACCCTGTAGCCGCGCGCTACGACCAGTTGCTGCCGAAGCAGCGCGAGGCTCTGTCAGGCGCGCTCCGACTACTCGAGCCCCTAGAGGCGACCATTTCGGCACTTCAGCCGGACAGCCTTTCAGAGGAACTGAACAACAACGTGTGCGTGGCTCTCCTGCTAACGAATAACCGGCCCCGCGCACAGGCTATCGCAGCTACCGGCCTCACACGACACCCAAACTTGGACGGGCTGCTTGGAATCCGGGTGAACGAGTTGGCCGCCAAGGAGGACTTCATTGGCCTGCATCAGCTCACTGATGGGCGCTACGCCGAGCTGGCGACCTCCACGCTGGCCGCCTTGGCCGAAGTCTCCGCAAATAAGGGGGATTTGGACTGGCATCAGGCAGTGATGGCGGTTCTTGAAACACGTGTGCAAACTGCGCCGCAGACAGCGGAACTCCGTGCCCTGACCAGTCATGCGTACTGGGAAGCTGGGGATAAGGACGAGGCGTTTCGGCTCGCCAAGGACTTGCTGGCGGAACAGCCAAACCATGTCTTGACACACGTTATGTTGAGTAGGCAGCTGATGCACAAGGGCGAGCTTGTGCCCGCTGCACAGCAGGCAAACCTTGCAGTGCAAGCGCTACGGCCGGACAGCCCTACGGGCGATGTGCTCTACGTGGCGGACTTGTTGTTCGACCGAAACCTGTATCTCGAAGCTGCCGCCCTGTACGAACGCGTGGTGACTTCGCCAACAGGGAACGGGCTGACGCAACGTTTTCTCGTCTGCCTCATTGAAAGCAGTCAGCGCCGAAAGGTGCGCGCAATTCTTGATGCACTCGCCCCCGAGGTCCGAGACACGCCGGCCTTCCGTCGCATTGAATCGAACTTGGCGCGACGGATGGGAGACTGGCCGCGCATGCGCGACGTCCTCAAGCAGGAACTTGACCGCGTGCCGACCGACTCTGGCGTCGCTGTTGGCTATATCGGGGCGCTGCATCGCATACCGACCGAGAAAGAAACCTTAGCGGCATACCTTGCCAGTGACCCAACCTTCGACGGAAAACAGCCCTTCAACGAAGTTGAGGTCGCCAAGTATCAGCGGGAGCACGGGCTTCTGAACATGGCTCTCAAGCGGGTGTACAGGCTGTTCCGCTCACACCCGAACGACTCAGCCATCGGGGGCTACTTCCTGGCGCAGGTGCTGATTGGAACAGCGGTGCCTGAACTAGCGCATGTACCTACGGCGGTAACTGCTGGCGTTGCTGTGAGCTTGCGCGCGGGTGCCGAAGCTCGTGATATCGCGATTGACTTCGACGACGCCATTGAAGGCGCAACTTGGCCGGAGTTAGTAACGCCCGACTCCGACTTAGCCGGCAAGCTCCTAGGGAAGGTGATTGGCGACAAAGTTGCGCTTTCCCGAGGTATTGGCGACGTCGAGTACGAGGTTGTTGAACTGGTGTCTCTTTATGGGTTTGCAGCAACAAAGGTCCACAAGCTGCTTGCTGAAACCGCCAACCCCGGTGGCCCTATGTGGAGTGTCAACCTCGCAAAGGCAGATGGGTCGTTCGATTTCGAGCCGTTATTCGCAATGGCGCGGCACAAGTCCGCACGTGTCGCCGAGGCCTTAAGGAATTACACGCAGTTCCGCTTTCCTCTTGCGACGCTGGCGCAGCTTGTCGGCACTGAGTCCCTGACGTTGATGCTGGATTGGCCCTGTTCGAAGGCTTCCCTCTTCGTCAGCATTGGAACGCAGGAAGAGCGTGACGCTGCCTTGGGGTTGCTCGCGGCCGGCGGCAAACGGTTCGTGATTGACCTCCCAACCTTGGGTGAACTAGTCGCAACCGGTGTGCTTCGAAAGGTCGCTCCTTTGCTTGGCCGGCCGTTGGTGGCGCAAACCGCAAGGGAAGAGCTAACGAACATCATCCGGTCCCAGGAAGCCATTCCTTCGGGCATGTCGCTGCGGGAGGAAGACGGGCACTACATCCGGGAAGAGGCGACGGGAGAAGAGCTGGACCGTCGACTGACCTTGCTGCGAGAAATGCTGGACTGCATCGACGAACTTTGCGAAGTAACGCCCGTTCTTGGCCCAACAAACATCACTGACAACCACAGGACGCTGGAGCGCATTCTCAATGATGCGACATTGGACGCTGTCTACTTGGCTCTTGAACGTGACGCGGTACTGCTAAGCGACGACGGCGGCCTTCGGTTGGCCGTGCCCTCCGTTGGTCTGACCGAGGCCATCGCTGTTCAACCGCTGCTAATGTTTGCCCAAGAGAAAGGTGCGCTTGAGCATTCTCTCTACGTTGATGTGGTCATAGGGAAGGTCGCACGCAATCACAACTTCATCAGCTTTAGCGCCGAGGACTTGGTCGCCCTTGCTTGCCGGGATGCCGCCACGGTGGCAGCCGGCATCGTAAGTGCGTTTGACACCCTCCGAAGCCAAACCTTGGACCTCGCTTCAGGCGTGCGGGTTGGCGCGGAATTCTTGGCTAGCGTGGTACCCGTGTGCCCGCCGAGCATCACGGCGGAATACTTCAAAATTGCCTTGGAGGTGCTCCAACAAGGTCGCCCAGAACAGGCAGGGGCCGTTCATCGTGCTTTGGCTGCCGGGGTGACGCGCGGAATGACGAACCTCCCAAAGAAGCAAGTCAGTCAGCTTCGCCGCCAGATGGGTGCTCTTTTGAAACCTCCTGAACAAGAGGCGAGGCGCTTCCAGCTGACCCCCGTAGTGCGAGCAGTCAAGGAACTCATCTTGCGCATGCAGCGGTATGACGAGTGCACGCGGCAGGAATAAGCCGGCATTCTTCATTAACACCCCAGGACGTCGATAAGGAGTGCGGTGCCTTTAGACATCCCGCTCTTGCTCGGCGCAAAAACGTCTATTTCTCCGGCAAAACATCTACTTTTCTGCCGTCCATCAAAAAAACAGCTACAGCGCTAACGAATAGGACAAATAAGACCAATGTGCCGGCGCTCGCTCAAGTCATAGCTCAAAGCACATGCGCGCGACGCAGTTCTTAGCCGGTCAGGCTGTACTGCGACTGATTTTCCGAATGTTTTTGCGACGAGCCGGGGAGCAAGCCAAATGCGCGAATCTCTAGGTAAGCCGGAAGGTTCCATGCGGCAAACAGCCTTGTGCAGCGCAGCATGGCTGCCTTCAGTTCACGACATATTTGTCAATTTCTCTTTGCCTCAGAAATTTTCAGTTCACGAGTTATTTGTCAATTTCGAAGGGCCGCAAAGCCTTTGCCCTAGGGAAGTCAGTTCACGAGTTATTTGTCACTCTCCAGATGCCGCGCTGCTCGCCGGTGACGAGCGCGGCGATCACGCCCGCATGGCGCGCGCCGGCCAGCGCGCGGCCGATATGGGCGTCGATCGCATAGCGCAGGCGGTCGATGGTCAGGCCGGCGTAGTCGCCGCTGCCGGGCAGGCGGCGGTTGGCGCCGTCGGCGTTGCGCACGCTGCCGCTCGCGCGCAGGCCCTGTTCGAGCAGGCGGTAGTCGGCATCGGGGCCATGCGGGTTGAGCCGCGCATGCGGCCGGCGCAGTCGCGCGCGCAGCTGCCAGCGCTCGCCGGGTGCCAGCGCCGGCACCTCGCCCGACGCGCCCTTGCGCCGGCTGCCGTACCACGCAAGCGCGAGCCGGCGCGGCACCGTCACCGGCCGGCCGTCGAGCGCCGCCGTCTCGACGATGAACTCGAAGCGCAGCCCCTCCGCGCCGAAGCCCGCCGTCGCCAGCGGCAGGCCGGCGACCGTGCCGGTCAGGTCGAGATCGCGCAGTTCCAGCTCGGGCGGCAGCGCCTCGGCGAGCCGGCGCTCGGCGCGGAAATCGGCCCAGCCGTGGCCGAGCGCGAAGGCGACCGCCATCCATGCGGCGGCAAGCCCGACGCCGCGCGGTCCGTCGCGCCAGCCCGCGCGCCGCGCGAAACGCGGCCAGACCGTGATGCGCCCTCCCCCGCTGCCCGCCGGAGCACGAGTCCGGCCCCACGTGACGAGCAGCAGACCCAGCGCCGCCGCCACGCTCGCCGGCCAGAGCCAGTCGGGGCCGAGCGCGGCTTGCGCCTGCAGCAGCGCGACGCCCGCCGCGAAGGCGAGCGCAAGCGGCACGGTCATCGCGCGGCGACTCCATCGGGGCCGGCCAAGGCGTCCGGGCCGGCGCGATCGGCCGGCGCATCGACACGCCGAGCGGACGCCATGTCGGGCGTGGCCGTCGCCGCATCGGCCGCGTCCATCACCGCCGCCAGCCTCGGCAGCACCGCGCGCGCGTTCGCCGTCGTCGCGGCGGCGATCTCGTCCACGCCGATGCCGCGCAGCCCGGCCAGCACCGCGCCGATGCGCGCGGTCGCCGCCGGCACGTTGCGGCCGGGCCGGATCCAGCTCGGCGCGATGTCGGGCGCGTCGGTTTCGAGCACCAGGCTGTCGAGCGGCATCTCGGTGGCGATGCGGCGGATGCGCAGCGCGCGCTCGAAGGTGAGTTCGCCGCCCATGCCGAGCCGCATGCCCAGCTTCACGAACTCCGCCGCCTGCTGGAGGCTGCCGTTGAACGCATGCGCGATGCCCGCCGGCACCGGCACGCGCCTCAGCTCGCGCAGCACCGGGTCCTGGGCGCGGCGGATGTGCATCAGCACCGGCAGCCCGAATTCCGCCGCGATGCGCAGCTGGCCCCGGAAGACTTCCAGCTGCGTCTCCCAAGCCGCCTTGGCGCGCTCGTCGAACAGGTCGAGCCCGATCTCGCCGATGCCGACGAACAGGGGATCGGCCAGCGCCGCGCCCACCTGCTCGCGCAGCGCGTCGAGGTCGTCCGGCCCCGCGTCGGCCGCGAACAGCGGATGGATGCCGAGCGCGTACACAGCGCCCGGCGTGCGCGCGGCCAGCTCGCGCACGGTGGCGAAATTGACGCGCCCGATCGCCGGGATCACCTGCCAGCCCACGCCGGCCGCGCGCGCGGCGGCGGCGACCGAGTCGCGGTCGGGCGTGAACTCCGCCGCGTCGAGATGGCAGTGCGTGTCGATGAACATGCACGGATTATCAACACCGGCGCGGCACAATCGGCGCCCCTGTTTCCCCCCATCACCAGCGAGCCAGACCATGACCAAGCCAGCCACCGCCGTCCCGCCCCACCTCGCGCTGCCGGTGGTGGAACTCGTGGCCGCCGACGGCGCGCGCTGCACCATCGCCCAGCAGGGCGCGCACGTGCTGAGCTGGACGCCGGCCGGCGGCGCCGAGCGCCTGTTCCTGAGCCAGAAGGCCGAGTACGCGGCCGGCGTCGCGATCCGTGGCGGCATCCCGGTCATCTTTCCGCAGTTCGCGGGCGAAGGGCCGATGCCCAAGCACGGCTTCGCGCGCACCGCGCAATGGAAGTTCGAGCGCATCGAGCAGGCCGAGGATGGCGCCGGCATCGCGCATTTCTCGCTCACGCACGAGCAGGCGACGCATGCGCTCTGGCCGCATCACTATGCGGCGACGCTCACGGTGCGCGTGGGCGGCGAGCGGCTCGCGGTCACGCTCGGCGTGCGCAATACCGGGCCGAAGAGCTTCAGCTTCACCGCCGCGCTCCACACCTATCTGCGCGTGAGCGACATCGCGCTGGTGCAGGTCATGGGCCTCGACGGCCTGAGCTACCGCGACACCGCCGACGGCGGCGCGCTCAAGACCGCCGGCCTCGGCCCGGTGGAAATCAGCGGCGAGGTCGATCGCATCTACCTCAACGCGCCCTCGCCGCTCGTGCTGCGCGAACAGGGCGGCGACCTGCATGTGCACAGCGAGGGCTTTGCCGACGCGGTGGTGTGGAATCCGGGCGCGGTGAAGGGCGCGGCGCTGGCCGACCTCGACGCCGGCGGCTATGCGCGCTTCCTGTGCATCGAGTCGGCGGCGATCGGCAAGCCGGTCAAGCTCGCGGCCGGCGCGCGCTGGACCGGCACGCAGACGCTCGTGGCGCGCTGAGCGAAGGGGCGGGCTGCCCAGCCTGCTGACAGCCGCCGGCAGCAGCCCCCGCTAAGCTCGCGGCCATGTCCGCCGACCGCGTCATCGCCCACCTCGACATGGATGCCTTCTACGCATCCGTCGAACTGCTGCGCTATCCCGAGCTGCGCGGCCTGCCCGTCGTGGTGGGCGGCGGGCGCGACCATGCGCCGCGCGAAACCGTCCTGCCCGACGGCACGGTCAGGCGCGAATTCCGCCGCCTCGGCGGCTATGCCGGGCGCGGCGTCGTCACCACCGCCACCTACGAGGCCCGCGCGCTCGGCGTGAACTCGGCGCTCGGCATGATGAAGGCCGCCGCCCTCGCGCCCGACGCCATCCTGCTGCCGACCGACTTCGACCAGTACCGGCGCCATTCGCGGCTGTTCAAGGCCGCCGTCACCGCCATCGCGCCGCGCATGGAAGACCGCGGCATCGACGAGATCTACCTCGACCTCACCGACCTGACCGGCACCGGCCCAGACCGCTGGGACCGCGCCCGCGACCTCGGCCGCCAGCTCAAGCAGGCCGTGCGCGACGCGACGGGCGGCCTGACCTGCTCGGTCGGCCTCACGCCCAACAAGCTGCTCAGCAAGCTCGCGAGCGAGTTCGACAAGCCCGACGGCCTCACGGTGCTGACGACCGCCGAGATCGAGGCGCGCATCTGGCCGCTCGCGGCGCGCAAGCTCAACGGCATCGGCCCGAAGGCGGCAGCGAAGCTGGAAGCGATCGGCATCCGCACCCTCGGCGACCTCGCCCGGCGCGACCCGGCAGAACTCGTCGAGCGCTTCGGCCGCAGCTACGGCCTGTGGCTGCATCACAGCGCCCACGGCCGCGACGAGCGCCCCGTCGTGACCGAAAGCGAGCCCAAGTCGATCAGCCGCGAGACCACCTTCGAGCGCGACCTGCATCCGCGCGCCGACCGCGAACTGCTCGGCGCGATCTTCACCAGGCTGTGCGAACGCGTCGCCGACGACCTCGCGCGCAAGGGCTACGCCGGCCGCACCATCGGCCTCAAGCTGCGCTACGACGACTTCCGCACCGTGACGCGCGACGCCAGCCTGCCGCTGCCGGTGACCGACGCAAAGTCGATCCGCCGCGCCGCCGGCGAATGCCTCAAGCGCGTGCCGCTCGACCGCAAGCTGCGGCTGCTGGGCGTGCGCGTGTCGGCGCTGCTGCCGGCCGCCGAGGCCGCCGCGCTGCTGGAACAGGCGCAGGTGCAACGCGGCGTGACGCCCGATCTGTTCGCGCAGACCGACACCGCCGGCTGAACGCCGACCGCGGCCCGCGCCGCGTCATTGCGCCGGCCCCGCGCACCGACAGCGCATGAAACCCGCCGCCGCACCCGCCGCCTGACAACCGGTCACGCCCGGCAATCCAGCCGCAAGCCCGGAGCGGGTACAGTCGCGCCCTTCGCCTGAACCCCTTCCCCCGCCGCCGCCCATGCTCGCCTACCGCCACGCCTTTCACGCGGGCAATCACGCCGACGTCCTCAAGCATCTCGTGCTCGTCCAGGTCATGCAGTACCTGGCGCAGAAGGACACGCCCTACTGGCTCATCGACACCCACGCGGGCGCCGGCGCCTATTCGCTCGCGTCCAGCGAGGCGCAGAAGCACGGCGAATACAAGGACGGCATCGGCCGCCTGTGGGAACGCAGCGACCTGCCCGAACCCGTCGCCGACTATCTGCGCATCGTGCGCGACTTCAACAACGGCGGCGCCCTGCGCGACTACCCCGGCTCGCCGGCCTTCGCCCACATGCTGCTGCGCGACCAGGACCGTCTGCGCATGTACGAGCTGCACCCGACCGACTACCGCGCGCTCGCCGGCATGTTCAAGGGCCAGAAGCACACCGAGGTGCACAAGGCCGACGGCTTCGAAAGCCTCAAGAGCCAGCTCCCGCCGCCGAGCAAGCGCGCCTGCGTGCTGATCGACCCGCCCTACGAACTGCGCAAGGATTACGACGCCGTCGTCAGCACGCTCAAGGACGCGATGACGCGCTTCCCGATCGGCACCTACCTGGTCTGGTACCCCAAGCTCAAGCGGCGCGACACGGTGATGCTGCCCGACCGCCTCAAGCGCCTCGCGCCCAAGGGCTGGCTGCATGCCGAGCTGACGGTCGCGCCACCGGGCGAGGACGGCTACGGCCTGCTCGGCAGCGGCATGTTCGTCATCAACCCGCCGTGGACGCTGCATGCCCAGCTCCAGGCCACCCTGCCCTGGCTCAAGGCCACGCTCGCGCAATACCCGGGCGCGTCGTGGAAGCTGGACCAGCACGCGGTCTGACAGCGGCAGCAACGGCGAGGCAGGCCAGATGAGCGCCGTCTTCATCCCGCCCGGCGATCCCGATGCCGACGGCTGGAAGCGGCTCGGGCGCATCAATCCGCTCGGGCTCGGCATCGCGCTGTCGCTGCTGCTGCATGCGGGCGTGCTGCTCTGGGTGCAGACCCATCCGCCGCTGCACAACGAGGCGCATTCGGGCGCGAGCGCGCCGATCGCCATCCGCATCGCGCCGCGCACGCCGCCCCAGCCCGAGGCCGCCCGGCCGGAGCCGCGCCCGGCGCCGCCGCGTCCGGCGCCCGAACCGCGCCCCGCGCCCCGGCCCGCGCCGCGCCAGCCCGACGCGCCGCCGCGCGTGATCGCCGTGCCCGCGCCGCAGGCGCCGCTCGCCGCCGACCGCACCCGCGTGCCGCCACCCGCGCCGCGCCCGCTGCCGCCCCTGCCCCCGCTGCCGCCCGACACGCCCGAGGCCCCCGCGCCCAGGGACGACATGTTCAGCCAGCTCCAGGCCCGCCGCGCCCAGCGCGACAACCCGGCGCCGGCCGCCCCGGCCCAGCGCAGCGAAGCCGAGATCGCCAACGACAACGCGCGCCGCAACCTCGCCGGCATCACCGGGCGCGGGCCCGATCCGGTCGACCAGACCGGCGGCGTGTTCCAGGTCACGCGCGTCACCTCGCGCGAGGGCGAAATCCTGTTCAGGGGCTGGAACCAGAACTTCAAGCGCAACTGGAGCGAGAGCGTGCAGGTCACGCTCGGCGACGCGCCCGACATGCGTACCGCCATCGTGCGCAAGATGATCGAGATCATCCGGCGCTACGAGAAAGGCGACTTCACCTGGGAGAGCTACCGGCTCGGCAAGACGCTCAACCTGAGCGCCCGGCCCCAGGACCAGGCCGAACTCGAACGCTTCCTGCTGGCGGAGTTCTTCTCGCTGCGCTGAGGCAGCGCGCCGGACTCAGGCCCAGCCGCGCAGCAGATCGTCCACGTCGACCTCGGCCTCGACCCGGGCGTCGAGCACATAGCCCACGCCGCGCACCGTGCGGATGAGCGTCTGCGCATCGTCGTCGCCGAGCTTCTGGCGCAGCCGCGACACCAGCGCGTCGATGCTGCGCGCCACGCCCAGTCCGGCACGCCCGCGCGACTCGGCGAGCAGCTGCTCGCGGCTCACGATGCGGCGCGGCCGGCGCACGAAGATCGCCAGCAAGGTGAGCTCCGCCTTCGACAGGGCCACGCCACGCCCGTCCGGGCCGGTCACGCGGCGATGGTCGGGGTCGAACTCCCAGTGGCCGAAGCGCAGCGTGCGCGCCGGCCCCGCCGCCGGCTCGACGGGCCGCCGACGCAGCACGGCGCGGATGCGCGCCACCAGCTCGCGCCGATCGACCGGCCGGCGCAGATAGTCGTCGGCACCCATCTCCAGCCCGACCACGCAATCGACCACCTCGCTCGGCTCGGCGATGACGATGACCGGCAGGCCGTGCTCCTCGTTGAGCCGGCGCGTGATGCCGAGCAGCTCGACATCGGCGCAGGCGGCCGACAGCAGCACCAGGTCATGCCGGCGCTCGTCCACCGCCCGCCACAGCGCCGCCATGTCGCCGGCGATGCGGCCGTCGAGCCCGAAACGCGCGAAGTAGCGCCCCAGTTCCAGCGCCTGCGCCATGTCGGGCTCGACGATCAGCACGCGCGCCGCGCGGCGCGTTCCGGCGGCGGTAATGGCTGATTGGGTCATTTCGCTCGAAAAGGAAACCAAATCGGCGATTGTTTCGAGACAGATTTCCACAATGTTCCCGCGCTGTTTCCCGGATCGAAAAGCCACATTCACCGCGATCACCAGACCGAGAAATAATTGGTCAGATAACGCTGGACCCAGTTGCGCGAGGCCGAATCCTGCAAGTCGCCCTTGCCGCCCACATCGAATTTCGCATTGATCACATTGGCCGAAGCCACGATGTTGCCGCTCTGGATATCGCCCGGATTCACCACGCCGGCAAATCGCAGCACGCTCGCATTGCCGCCCATGCTGATCGACTTCTCGCCCGCCACCACCAGATTCCCGTTCGGCAGCACATTGATGACCGACACCGCCAGCTTGCCGGTGAAGCTGCTCGAATCGCCGGCCGCGCCGCTGCCCTTGAAGCTGTCGCTGCCCGAGGCCGAGGCATTCAGGTTGAGGATGCGATCGAAGATGCCGACGCCCGAACCCGAACCGCCCGGCCCCTTCTGGCTCATCGCGTTCTCGCGGCTCGTGTCGGTCGTGACCTTGCGCGTCGCGGCCAGGTTCTCGGCGATGTCGACCTTGAGCGTGTCGCCGATGTAGCGCGGCTTGCGCTCGCTCGTGAACAGCGAATTCGATTGCAGCCCGGCCTGGTAGATCGCGCCGTTGTTCGGCCGCTCGATCTGGTCGGGCAGGCCGGACGGCCGGATCGCGTAGGGCGGCGGCGCGGTCAGCATGGGCGTCTGGGCGCAGCCGGCCATCAGCGCGGCGGCCAAGGCGATCAGCAGCAGGTTGAGCAGCAACAGCATCGGGCTGCGGCGGTCGGCGGGGACGCGGAGCGGCGCTCTCATGTCGGTTCTCCTGGCGAGGCGTGGGTTCATTTCTCGAAGCCGGTGATGAGCACCTTCACCGCGGGACCGAGCTTGGCGTAGGTATCGGCCCACTTGCCGTTGCCGAACGCGCCTTCCGCGGCGTAGGTGCTGGATGCGAGCAGGCTGCCGTCGCGCGCGTAGAGCGAGAGCGTGGCCAGATACAGATAGGGCTGGTACTGCCGACCGAGCGGCGGCACGTCCCAGTCGAGCTGGGTGCGGTAGCGCAGCCAGCCTTCGCACTGGTCGGCGCGCGTCGCCGGGTCGTAGATGCGGCTGCGCACCTGGTTGTCGGCCAGCGCGCGTTGCAGCGCGGGCAGGAAGTCGCGCGCCTGGTTCTGGTCGTTGAACTCGATGCACACGCTGCCCAGCGGCGCATGCGAGTGGTAGACGACGTCGCTGGCGCTGGCCGGCCCCTGGGACAGCGCGCTGCCCGCCAGGGTGCCGCCGGCCTTCGTCAACTCCCACAGCGGCATGGGACTGAAGACGCTGCAAGCGTTTGCAAGCAGGCAGACGGGCAGCAAGGCGAGGGGCAGGCGCATCGCGGTCTCCGGGGCCGGGGCATCAGACGGCGGTGTTGACGAGCTGGCCCACCGCCGAGGTCGCGGCGGCGGCGTAGCCGGCGATGTCGCTCGTCACCGACTTGACGCCGTCGTAGAAGTCGGACGTTGCCTCCTCGATGCCATCGACACCCGCGTCGATCCAGTCCTCGACCGTGCTCTCGGCCGACTTGAGCGCATTGCCGACCTCCTCGACGGCATGGCCGATGCCGGTGGCGACCTCGTTCACGCTGCTCGCCACCGAGTCGTAGAAACGCGTGCTCTCGCCCGCGAGCTTGCTGATCGCCTCCTTGCTGAGCGTGAGGCTGGAACTGGCGGCATCGCCGATCGCGTCGCCGATGCCGATCACGGTGGCGACCGCCGGACCGTATTGACCTGAATTGAATTCGAAAGGACTCAAGTTCTGGCGCTGCGGCGCCGAAATCTGGCCTGAATAGGGCGAATAGCCGCCGGACGGGATCGTGGTCATGGATTGGGCTCCTGGTTGAGACGGAAGCCATCCTAGAAATTCATCCCGCCAGCCCTCCGCCGATAAATCGCCCACGCCGCGCGCATATCGCCGGCTGATTGCAGCCATTCGCCGCCGGGCTGTCATTCATTCCGATATTCCGTACACGTAACGCGGAAATGGAAAACCTGCCGGCAATGCCGGCAGAAAATGCGAAACATTTTCCTGTGCGCATTCCGGGATGGCCACCGGGGCTTTCAGCCCTCAATCAGCTTTCAAGGGAAAGCGCGAAGCCGTCCGGCCGACGGGCAGGCACCGGCGCGCGGCATAGTCGCGCCCGGACAGCGACCGGGCGCCGTCCATTTCCCCCAATGAATCCGGGCCGCCAGCCGGCCCGGGCACGCCCCGATCGAGGGCGAGGAGACGACATGTCAGCTTCACAGCAGGCGGCCAGCGCGCCGCTGCATCACGGCGACGCCGGCTTCCTGAGCAAGGAACGCATCATCGCCAGCCCGGGCTTCAACCGCTGGCTCGTGCCGCCGGCGGCACTTGCCATCCATCTGTGCATCGGCATGGCCTACGGCTTCTCGGTTTTCTGGCTGCCGCTGTCGAAGGCGCTCGGCGGCAGCAAGCCGATCGACTGCGGGCCGGACGCAAGCTTCTTCACCGAGCTGTTCACCACGAGCTGCGACTGGAAGGTCTCCACGCTCGGCTGGATCTACACGCTGTTCTTCGTGCTGCTGGGCAGCTCGGCCGCGATCTGGGGCGGCTGGCTGGAGCGCGTCGGGCCGCGCCGCGCGGGCGTGGTCAGCGCCTGCTGCTGGTGCGGCGGCATGGTGGTGTCGGCGCTGGGCGTCCACTGGCACCAGTTCTGGCTGATGCTGCTCGGCTCGGGCGTGATCGGCGGCATCGGCCTGGGGCTGGGCTACATCTCGCCCGTGAGCACGCTCATCAAGTGGTTTCCGGACCGGCGCGGCATGGCGACGGGCATGGCGATCATGGGCTTCGGCGGCGGCGCGATGATCGGCTCGCCGCTCGCGGCCGATCTCATGAAAGCGTTTGCAACGCCCGACGATCCGGGCGTGTTCCAGACCTTCCTGGTCATGGCCGCCGTGTACTTCGTGTTCATGATGGCCGGCGCCCTCGGCTACCGCGTGCCGCCCTCGGGCTGGACGCCGGCCGGCTGGACGCCGCCCGCCCCCGGCGCGCAGAAGAAGCTCGTCACCCACGGCCATGTGCATGTGCGCAAGGTGTGGGGCATCCCGCAGTTCTGGCTCGTGTGGATGGTGCTGTGCATGAACGTGTCGGCCGGCATCGGCGTGATCGGCATGGCCAGCCCGATGCTTCAGGAAGTGTTCGGCGGCAGCCTGATCGGCGTGCCGGCGAAGTTCGGCGAACTCGACAAGGGCCAGCTCACGGCGATCGCGGGCGTGGCGGCGGGCTTCACCGCGCTGCTGAGCCTGTTCAACATCGGCGGGCGCTTCTTCTGGGCCAGCCTGTCGGACAAGCTGGGCCGCAAGCTGACCTACATCGTGTTCTTCGTGCTGGGCGGGCTGCTGTACGCGAGCGTGCCGGGCAGCGCCGGCGCGGGCAGCAAGCTGCTGTTCGTCGGCGCCTTCTGCGTGATTTTGAGCATGTACGGCGGCGGCTTTGCGACGGTGCCGGCCTACCTGGCCGACTTGTTCGGCACGCAGATGGTGGGCGCCATCCACGGCCGGCTGCTCACCGCCTGGGCCACGGCCGGCATCCTCGGGCCGGTGGTCGTCAACTACATGCGCGACTGGCAGCTCGGCATGGGCATCCCGCGCGAGCAGGTCTACAACCAGACGATGTTCATCCTCGTGGGAATGCTGATGGTCGGCCTCGTGTGCAACCTGCTCGTGCGGCCGGTGGCGGACAAGCACTTCATGACCGACGCCGAACTGGCCGAGGAAAAGCGCCTCGCGCATGACAAGGCGGCGGCGAACGAAGCCGGCGCGGTGACGATGAGCTTTCACCGGAGCAATCCGGCGGGGGCGGTGCTGGCGTGGGTGGCGGTGGGCATCCCGCTCGGCTGGGGCGTGTACCGCACGTTTGTGAGTGCGGCGAAGTTCTTCAACTGATCGCGCGCTCCCGTCGGGCGATGTCCGACGGGCCTGGAAAGGTCGTGGTTTGCAAGGGTTTGCAAGCCACGGCCTTGCAAAGCAGGCCTCAGCCAGCCACGAGTGCGCGCGTCGCCACCCTGATCTCCTCCAGCACCCCCGCATCCTCGATCGTCGCCGGCACCGCCACTTCCTTTCCGTCGGCAATCCCCGCCATCGTCGCGCGCAGGATCTTTCCCGAGCGCGTCTTGGGCAGGCGCTCGACCACCAGCGCCTGACGGAAGGCCGCGACCGGCCCGATGCGATCGCGCACCGCCGCCACCACTTCGGCCGCGACCGCCGCATGCGCACGCGCGACGCCCTTCTTCAGCACCACGAAGCCCACCGGCACCTGGCCCTTGAGCGCGTCGGCCATGCCGATCACCGCGCACTCGGCCACGTCGGGATGGGCGGCGAGCACTTCCTCGATCGCGCCGGTCGAGAGGCGGTGGCCGGCCACGTTGATGACGTCGTCCACCCGGCTCATCACGAAGATGTAGCCGTCGGCGTCGATGCAGCCGGCGTCGCCGGTCTTGTACCAGCCGGGCAGGTCGCGGAAGTAGGCGCGCTCGAAGCGCTCGTCGGCGTTCCAGATGGTCGTGGCGGCGCCGGGCGGCAGCGGCAGGCGCACCGCGAGCAGGCCGGTTTCGCCGGGCGCGACTTCGCGGCCGTCGGCGTCGAGGGCGTGGATGTCCCAGCCGGGCACGGCGCGCGTGGGCGAGCCGTGCTTGACCGGCAGGCGCTCGATACCGAGCGGGTCGGCGGCGATGGGCCAGCCGGTTTCGGTCTGCCACCAGTGATCGACCACGGGCACGCGCAGATGGGTCTCGGCCCAGCGCAGGGTGTCGGCGTCGCTGCGCTCGCCGGCGAGGAAGAGCGCGCGGAAGTCGGGCAGGTCGAGGCCGCGCAGCAGGGCGCCGTCGGGGTCTTCGCGGCGGATGGCGCGAATGGCGGTGGGCGCGGTGAGCAGCACCTTGACGCGGTGCTCGCGCAGCACGCGCCAGAAGGCGCCGGCGTCGGGCGTGCCGACCGGCTTGCCCTCGTAGAGCAGCGCGGTCGCGCCGGCGAGCAGCGGGCCGTAGGTGATGTAGCTGTGGCCGACCTGCCAGCCGATGTCCGACGCGGCCCAGAACACGTCGCCGGGGTCGATGTCGTACACGGCCTTGACGCTCCAGAGCAGCGCGACGGCGTGGCCGCCGTTGTCGCGCACGATGCCCTTGGGCTGGCCGGTGGTGCCCGAGGTGTAGAGGATGTAGAGCGGGTCGGTGGCCTCGACGGGCACGCAGTCGGCGGGCGTGGCGCGGGCGTCGAGCGCCTGCCAGTCGTGGTCGCGGCCGGGCGTCATCGCGGCGGCGCATTGCGGGCGCTGGAGCACGACGACGGCGGGCACGGCATGGCGCGCGCGGGCGAGCGCGGCGTCGAGCAGCGGCTTGTATTCGACGACGCGGCCGGGCTCGATGCCGCAGGACGCGGTGACGACGGCCTTCGGCGTGCAGTCGTCGATGCGCGTGGCCAGCTCGGGCGCCGCGAAGCCGCCGAACACCACCGAATGCACGGCGCCGAGGCGGGCGCAGGCGAGCATCGCCACCACCGCCTCGACCACCATCGGCATGTAGATGACGACGCGGTCGCCGCGCCCGACGCCGAGGTCGCGCAGCACGCCGGCGAAGCGCGCGGTGCGGGCGAGCAGCTCGGCGTAGCTCACGCGCGTGGCGCGGCCGTCGTAGGCGCTGTCGTGGATGAGCGCGGTGCGCGCGCCGTGGCCGGCGAGCACATGGCGGTCGAGCGCGTTGAAGCAGGTGTTGAGCTGGCCGCCGGGGAACCAGCGGTTGAAGGGTGCGCGGCTGGCGTCGAGCGCCGCGTCCCAGGGGCGCAGCCAGTCGATCGCGGCGGCGCGCTCGGCCCAGAAGGCGGCGGGGTTGGCGCGGGCGGCGTGCTGGAGGCGGTCGAGCGCGCCGGTGTTCGGGGCGGCGGCGGGCGCGGGCGGCACAGGCGTGGCGTCGGCGGCGGGCGTTTCGCGGGCGCGAGCGGGGGCCGCTGCCTCGGTGGACAGTTCCATGGTCGTCTCCTCTGGTGCTGCGGTGTGGGTGTCGCGCCGGTCTGCCGCCGGCGTCGGTGGCCGTCGCGGACGGGCCGCGACGACGGGGAGCCGGGGCGCCGCCCGGCCAGCGGAGGTCAGCCGATGTCGCGGCCGAGTTCGCGCGCGATCAGCATTCGCTGGATCTCGCTCGTGCCTTCGTAGATCTGCGTAATGCGCGCGTCGCGGTAGTAGCGCTCGACGGCGTAGTCGGCGAGGTAGCCGTAGCCGCCGTGGATCTGCACCGCCGCCGAGCACACGCGCTCGGCCATCTCCGACGCGAACAGCTTGGCCTGCGAGGCTTCGGACAGGCAGGGCAGGCCGGCCTGCTTGAGCCGCGCCGCGTGCAGCACGAGCAGGCGCGCGGCGTTGATCTGCACCTTCATGTCGGCGAGCTTCTCGGCGATAGGCGCGTGCTCGTGGATCGGCCGGCCGAACTGCACCCGCTCACGCGAATAGCGCAGCGCCGCCTCGAAGGCCGCGCGCGCGATGCCGAGCGCCTGCGCGCCGATGCCGATGCGCCCGCCCTCCAGGTTGGACAGCGCGATCGACAGCCCGCGGTTGCGCTCGCCGAGCAGATTGGCCGCCGGCACGCGCACGCCGTCGAGCGCGACCGCGCAGGTGTCCGATGCGCGGATCCCCATCTTGTGTTCGACGCGCTGGATGGCGAAGCCGGGCGTGTCGGTCGGCACGAGGAAGGCCGACAACCCCTTCTTGCCCAGCTCCGGATCGGTCACCGCGAAGACGATGGCGAGCTTCGCCCGCTTGGCGTTGCTGACGAACTGCTTGGCGCCGTCGATCACCCAGTCGCCGTTGCGCAGCACGGCGCGGGTGCGCAGGTTGTGCGCCTCCGAGCCGGCCTGCGGCTCGGTCAGGCAGAAGCAGCCGATGGCCTCGCCGCGCGCGAGCTGCGGCAGCCAGGCGCGGCGCTGCTCGTCGTTGCCATGGGCGAGCAGCGGCCCGCAGCCGACCGAGTTGTGGATGCTCATGAGCGCGCCGAGCGCGCCGTCGCCGGCCGAGATTTCCTCGACCGCGAGCGCGTAGGACACGTAGTCGGTGCCGGCGCCGCCCCAGTGCTCGGGCACGACCATGCCGAGCAGGCCCAGCCCGCCCATGCGCGCGACGGTGTTGCCGTCGATCCAGCCGTCGCGCTCCCAGGCCTCGGCGCGCGGCGCGACCTCGTTGCGCGCGAAGTCGCGCGCCATGTCGCGCACCATGCGCTGCTCGTCGGTGAGTTCGATGTCATGCATGCGGCACCTCGGCGGTGGCGGGTTGGAAGAAGGCCGCGACCTCGGCATCGGTCACGTCCTCGATGCGGGCGTGGCGCCAGCGCGGCGCGTTGTCCTTGTCCACGAGCAGCGCGCGCACGCCCTCGATGAAATCGCCGTGATCGAGCCAGCGGTCTGTCAGCGCGAGTTCCATCGCGAAGCAGTCGGCGATCGGCAGCGTCCGGCCGCGCCGCAGCTGCTCGAAGGTGACGCGCACCGCGAGCGGGGAGCGGTCGCGCAGCAGGGCGAGGGTGTCGCGGGACCAGGTGGCTTCGGCTTCGGTGACGGCGGGCGTGGTGGCCGCGCCCTCGCCGCTCGCGGACGCGGTGGTTTCCGGGGCACCGACCCGCGCGGCGGCCGCCAGCGAGGCGAGGATGCCGGCCACGTCGGAGCGGCCGAAGTGCCGGTCGATCGCATCGCGCAGCGCGGGCAGTTGCGCGCCGTCGGGCGGCGGCGCCTCGTCGAGCGCGATCGCGCGCGCGGTCGGCCCGAGGCGTTCGGCCAGCTCGCGCAACAGGAGGGCGTCGGGCACGGCGCCCCAGGGCTGGGTCGCGAGCAGCGTGACGAGCGCGTCGCCGTCGATGTCGCCGGCGAGGCAGTCCGCGAGGCCGGCGACGATCGCATCCGCGCCGCCCACCGCGCGCCCCGTCAGGCCGAGGTAGAGCCCGAGCGCCCCCGGCAGTCGCGGCAGGAACCAGCTCCCGCCCACATCCGGAAAGAAGCCGATGCCCACCTCCGGCATCGCGATGCGCGTGCGCGGCGTGGCAATGCGCAGCCGCGCGCCCTGCGCCAGCCCCATGCCGCCGCCCATGACGATGCCGTCCATCCAGCACACGACGGGCTTGGCGAAGCGGTGGATCGCGAGGTCGAGCCGGTACTCGCGCGCGAAGAACAGCTGCGGCTCGTCGCCGCCCGCGAGATGCGCCGCCCGCAGCGCGCGCACGTCGCCGCCCGCGCAGAAGGCCTTGCCGCCCGCGCCGCGCATCAGCACGGCCTTGACCGACGCATCCGCCGCGAAGCCGTCGAACGCCGTCTGCAACGCCCGCACCATGCCGAGCGTGAGCGCATTGAGCGCCGCCGGCCGGTCGAGCGTGACGATGCCGAGCGGCCCGTGGCGCTCGACGCGCACCGCCGGGTCGAGGGCGGTGGTCATGCCTCGCCCCCGCGCCGGTAGTTGCGCACGATGGCCGAGAAGTCGAGCCCGCCATGCCCCGCATGGCTGAAGCCCTGATAGAGCTGCTGCGCGAGCGCGCCGAGCGGCACCGGCTGGCGCGCAAGCTTCGCGGCCTCGGTGGCGAGGCCCAGGTCCTTGAGCATGAGGTCGGTGCCGAAGCCGCCGCTGTAGCCGCGCGCGGCCGGCGCGGTCGGCACCACGCCCGGCCAGGGGTTGTAAACCTCGCTGCTCCAGCAGCGCCCGCTCGACGTGTTGATGATGCCGGCGAGCGTGACCGGGTCCATGCCCAGCGACACACCCAGCGCCATCGCCTCGGCCACGCCGGCCATCGTGATGCCAAGCAGCATGTTGTTGGCGATCTTGGCGACCTGGCCGTTGCCGCCCGCGCCGCAATGCACGAGGTTGCGGCCCATCGCCGCGAGCACCGGCTTGGCCCGCGCGAAGTCCTCCTCGGCGCCGCCGACCATGAAGGTGAGCGTGCCCGCCTCCGCGCCGCCGGTGCCGCCCGATACCGGCGCGTCCAGCATCGCGTGGCCGGCGCGCGCCGCCTCGGCGGCGACGGCGCGCGCGCTGTGCGGATCGATCGTCGAGCTGTCGATGAACAGCCGGCCGCGCGGCGCGCGCGCCAGCAGCCCGTCGGCGCCGAGGTACACCTCGCGCACCTGCGCGGCGGCCGGCAGCATCGTGATGATGATGTCGGCGCCCGACGTTGCAATCGCTTGCAAGCCGCTCACCGCCTCGCCGCCCGCCTGCGCGAAAGCCTCGCGCGCGGCGGGCGCCGGGTCGAAGCCGATCACCTCGTGGCCGGCCTTCAGCAGGTTGCGCGCCATCGGGCCGCCCATGTTGCCGAGGCCCAGGAATCCGATCTTCATCGCGTGCTCCTCCGCCGCTTCACTTGAGGCTGATGGTGGTGTTGACGCCGGTGGTCGTGTCGTCGTCGAACCAGCGCTGCGTGACCGTCTTGGTCTGCGTGTAGAACAGGATCACCTGCTTGCCGTAGGGGCCGAGATCGCCCAGCTTCGACGCGCGCGAACCGCTGAACGAGAACAGCGGCACCGGCACCGGAATCGGCACGTTGATGCCCACCTGCCCCACGTCGATCTCCTCCTGAAAGCGCCTTGCCGCCGCGCCCGATTGCGTGAACACCGCCGTGCCGTTGCCGTTGGGATTGGCGTTGATGAAAGCGATTGCATCGTCGAGCGTGTCGGCCTCGGCCAGCAGCAGCACCGGGCCGAAGATTTCCTGGTCGTAGATCGCCATGCCCGGCTTCACGCCCGAGAAGATCGTCGGGCCGACGAAGTTGCCCGCCGCGTCGCCGGCCACCTCGGGCGAGCGGCCGTCGAGTTCGAGCGTCGCGCCCTCGGCCAAGCCCTGCTCGATCAGCCCGAGCACGCGCGCCTTGGCCGCGCGCGACACCAGCGGCCCCACGTCGATGCCGGGCCGGTCGCCCGCGCCCACGCGCAGCGTGCGGGCCTTGGCCACGAGGTCGGGAATCCAGTTGCGCGCCGCGCCCACGAGCACCACGGTGGTCAGCGCCATGCAGCGCTGGCCCGCCGCGCCGAAGGCCGCGCCGGCGATGGCGTTGAGCGTCTGCTCGCGATGGGCGTCGGGCAGCACGACGCCGTGGTTCTTCGCGCCCATCATGCATTGCACGCGCTTGCCGGCGAGGCTCGCGCGGTGGTGCACATGGGTGCCGACGCCCGTCGAGCCGACGAAGGAAACGGCCTTGATGTCGGGGTGGTCGCAGATGGCGTTGACGGCGTCCTCGCCGCCGTGGATGACGTTGAGCACGCCGGGCGGAATGCCGGCTTCGAGCGCGAGTTCGGCCAGGCGCATCGTCACCATCGGGTCCTGCTCCGAGGGCTTGAGCACGAAGGTGTTGCCGCAGGCGATCGCCATCGGAAACATCCACAGCGGGATCATCGCGGGGAAGTTGAACGGCGTGATGCCGGCGCACACGCCGATCGGCTGGAGCAGCGTGTAGGTATCGACGCCGCCCGCGACGTTGTTGGCCAGCTCGCCGAGTTGCAGGTTGCCGATCGACGCCGCGTGCTCCACCACCTCCAGGCCGCGGAACACGTCGCCCTCGGCGTCGGGCAGCGTCTTGCCCTGCTCGGCGGTGAGGATCGCGGCCAGCTCCTTCATGTGCTCGCGGATGAGCTGCTGGTACTTGAGGAAGATGCGCGCCCGGGCGCCGATGGCGGTCGCGCGCCAGGTCTTGAACGCGGTCTTCGCGCTCTCGACGGCAAGGGCGATCTCGTCGGCGGTGGCGTAGGGCACGCGGGCGAGCACCTGCTGGGTCGCGGGGTTGACCACGTCGCGCCAGACGGTCGTCTTCGATTCGACGAAGCGGCCGCCGATCAGCAGCTTGACGGTGGGCACGGCCGCCTCGGCGGCGCTGGCGGCGCGCTCGGGCGCGGCGAGTTCGTTGGGCATCGCGGTCTCCTCGTTGATGGTGACGGCCATGCTAGGTGGGCAAATTTCCAGACACAACGCGGCCCGATGCAGGTCTGATCTGCAAAAATCCACAGCCGATTCGGCCATTCACGAGGGAAAGCGCGCATGGACTGGGACAACCTCCGCTACTTCCTGGAGCTGTCGCGCAGCGGCCGGCTCGCGGTGGCCGCGCGCCGGCTCGGCGTCGATCACACGACCGTCTCGCGCCGCGTGCAGGCGCTGGAGACGGCCGTCGGCCAGCCGCTGTTCGTGCGTGAGGCCGGCGGCCATGTGCTGACCGAGGCCGGCCGGCGCCTGCTGCCCCAGGCCGAGGTGATGGAAAGCGCCTGCCTCGCGATCGAGCCGCAGCCGGGCGCGGCGGCGCTCGACGACCGGCTGTCGGGGCTGGTGCGCATCGGCGCGACCGAGGGCTTCGGCACGCGGGTGCTGGCGCCGGCGCTCGCCGCCTTCGGGCAACGCCATCCGCATGTGGCGGTGGACCTGCTCGCGGTGCCGCGCCTCGTGAGCCTGTCGCGCCGCGAGGCCGACATCGTCGTCACGCTCGAACGCCCGGCGCGCGGCCCCTATGTGCTCACCCGCCTGACCGACTACGCGCTGCGCGCCTATGCCTCGCCCGGCTATCTGGCCGCGCACGCGCCCATCAAGGGGGTGGACGACCTGCGCCGCCACGCCTTCGTAGGCTATGTGGACGACCTGCTGTTCAGCCGCGAGCTGCACTTTCTCGACGACCTGTGCCGGCCCGAGCGCTTCGCGCTGCGCAGCACCAGCGTGCTCGCCCAGCACGAGGCGGCGGCCAATGGCGCGGGCGTCGCGATCCTTCCCGCCTTCCTCGCCGACGGCGACGCCCGCCTCGTGCCCGTGCTGCCCGCGCAAACACGAGTGATCCGCACCTTCTGGATGACGATGCCGGAGGAAATCCGGCATCTCGCGCGGATGCGGGCGGTGTGGGAGTTTTTGAAGGGGACGGTGGAGGGGCAGCGGGGGCGGTTGCTGGCGGAGGGGTGATCACCTTCCGACCCGCACGGCAAACTCGCTCCTTGAATATGCCGTCGGACTCGCAAGCACAAAGTCGGCACCAACCTTCCGACGAGTTCAAAGGAATTTGCTCGATCAATCAGGCACGCGGCATGAACGACGCCCGGATTCATTCGGCGCGATTCATTCGAACCGCTCACAAGGCCGGAAGCTGTCGCCCGAACCCTTCAGAGCACTTTTTCCGAACGACTGTGAAATTGCCCGACCTTCCGATTGAATGAAAATTCACCCGATCGAATCTAGAGCACTCTCCACTTCAGCTTCCAAGCCGCGTCGAGAAAACGCTCTTCACATCATCAGGAAGTACCGACCAATCATCGGAGTTTCCGTAAAACCGTGATGACACGCGCTCTTTCGAGCGATTGAACAACGCTACCCAGAGTCTCCCATCGGGCTCGCTGAACACGAGAACGGCAAAATCGGCAGAACACTCGTGCGGCCTGCATTTCTCGACGATCAGATACCCACCCGTCCTCCGCACCGGGGTTTCGACATCGAATTCCGAAAGAGTCTTGAGTTCGTGCCGAGGCAGCAATTGACCGAGCGCAGCCTTGATCTCGGGAATCGACAACATGGTTCTCCCGGAAGGCGCAATGCGGTCCGAGGGGTACTTTCCGATCCAATCGGATAAATCAGGCAAGGCGAGAACAGCATGCGATGGCAGCCACGCTCCGCTCAGCGCAAGAAAAATAAAGGACGAGGCAATCTTCTTCATGAGGATCACATGTGAATCTTGTGAAGAGCCACCATCGGATGTTCGGAGTCATTTTTCAGGCAGTCTTCGCAAACTGTTATTGATTTCGTGTAGCCCTTTCCGGTTCCGAAACTGACGTCAACGCCACCAAGCCTGTTTTTGGCAATGTCAAGATAATACGTACCACATTGAATTGCCTTGGCAGCGTCGGTCATCTCCGCATGCTCGAAGTGAACTCCCGCCGGGGTGTTCTTGTTGACCATATCCACCGCGCCTATCGTCATCTGCATGAGACCCGTGGCGGAGGTTTTTGAATTCCTTGCTTCAGAATTAAAATTGGTCTCTTTCCAGATCAGGCAAATGACAAATTCATCAGAAAACTCCTTTGACCGGTTGTTTTCTGCCACCAGCGCCTTGATGTCGTCGTAGATCATTTTCGAGAAAAGCGTCTTTCTTGTTGAGAACCTCAAAGCAAGACTGCATTTCCAGATTACCTGCTCACGCGTATCTGTCGACACTGTCATGTCAGTCCATTGTTGACATCGACAGAGGCCGGTTTCAGGAGATATCCCGGCTTCCGAGATTCACCAGCCGATCCGCCCGTCGCGCCAGCTCCCGGTCATGCGTGACGAACACGAGGCTGCTTCCCAACCGCGCATTGAGCGACACCATCAGCTCGAACACGCCCTCGGCCGTCTCGCGGTCGAGGTTGCCGGTCGGCTCGTCGGCCAGCACGCAGGCCGGATCGGTGACGAGCGCCCGCGCGATCGCGGCGCGCTGGCGTTCCCCGCCTGACAGCTCGCCGGGCGTGTGGCCGGTGCGATGCCCGAGTCCGGCCGCCTGGAGCATCGCCGCCGCCTTCTCGCGCGCCTGCGCCTTGGGCATGCGGCGGATGAACAGCGGCATCGCCACGTTGTCGAGCGCGCTGAACTCGGGCAGCAAGTGATGGAACTGGTACACGAAGCCGAGCGAGCGGTTGCGCAGCTCGCCCAGCTTCACCTCGTCGAGGCCGGCATAGGGCCGGCCGAGCAGGCTGACGCTGCCGGTCGTGGGCCGGTCGAGCCCGCCGAGGATGTGCAGCAGCGTGCTCTTGCCGCTGCCGCTCGCGCCGACGATGGCGACGCTCTCGCCCGCCTTCACGCCGAAGTCCACGCCGCGCAGCACTTCCACCGCGTCCGGCCCGCTGCGATAGACCTTGCCCACGCCGCGCGCGACGAGCACCTCGGTGCCGGGCGCGATGCCGCCGGCGCGCACCTCGGCACCGGCAGCGATTCCACCGGCCCGGGCGCCCTCGCCCGCCCCCGCGTTCCGCTGGAGATCATTCATAGCGCAGCGCCTCCGCCGGTTGCACGCGCGACGCGCTCCAGCTCGGGTAGAGCGTGGCCACGAGGCTGAGCGCGATCGACACCGCGCCGATGGTGAGGATGTCGCTCGCCTGCGGATCGCTCGGCAGGCTGCTGATGAAGTACACGTCCTTGGGCAGGAACTGCACGCCCAGCGCATGCTCGATGACGGGCACGACGGTCTCGATGTTGTAGGCGACGAGCGCGCCCAGCGCCACGCCGAGGAAGGCGCCCGACAGCCCGATCAGCGCGCCCTGCACCACGAAGATCTTCATGATCGAGCGCGGCGACGCGCCGAGCGTGCGCAGGATGGCGATGTCGGCCTGCTTGTCGGTCACGGTCATCACGAGCGTGCTCACGAGGTTGAAGGCGGCCACCGCCACGATGAGCGCGAGGATGATGAACATCATGCGTTTCTCGGTCTTCACGGCCGCGAACCAGGTCTTGTTCTGGCGCGTCCAGTCGAGGATGTAGAGGTGCTCGGTGAGCGTCTGGGCGAGGTCCTGCGCCACCTCGGGCGCGAGCTGCATGTCGTCAAGCTTGAGCCGCACGCCGCTCGGGCCACCGGTGCGGAACAGCTTGGCCGCGTCGTCGAGCGCGACGAGCGCGAGCGTGGCGTCGTACTCGTAATGCCCGCTATCGAAGATGCCCGCGACCGTGAACTGCTTGAGCCTCGGCACCACGCCCGCCGGCGTGACGCTGCCTTCCGGCGCGATGAGCGCGACCTTGTCGCCGACGGTCACGCCCAGCTCGCCCGCGAGGCCCTTGCCGAGCACGATGTTGAACTGGCCCGGCCCCAGGTCGGCGAGGTTGCCGACGCGCACTTCCATCGCGAGGTCGGACACGCCGGGCTCCAGCGCCGGATCGATGCCGCGGATGAGCGCGCCCTTGAAGGTGTCGCCGCGGGCCATCATGGCCTGGCCCTGCACGTAGGGCGCGGCGGCGATCACATGCTTGTTGCGGCGGGCTTCGTCGGCGGTCTTCTGCCAGTCGGGCAGGCCGCCCTCGGGCGCGAACACCTCGACGTGGGACAGCACCGAGAGCATCCGGTCGCGCACTTCCTTCTGGAAGCCGTTCATGACCGACAGAACGATGATGAGCGCGGCGACGCCGAGCGCGATGCCGGCCATCGAGATGCCGGAGATGAAGGAAATGAAGCGGTTGCGTCGCGCACCGCGCCGCGCGCGGGTGTAGCGCAGCCCGATCATCCACTCGAAGGATTGGAGGAAGGACACTGGCGGGGGGCTTGGGAAGGAGGGAAGCCGTCGGGGCCAGGCCCCGGGGCGCGGGCGAGTCTGCCATAGAATCCCCGGCCCACCCGGACGCCCTCATGCAACTGCTTGTACCCGACCTGCTCGTGCCGCGCGCCGTCGCGCCCGAGGTTCTCGCCGACCTTCAACTGCCCGCGCTGCAGGCGCTCATGGCCCAGACCCGCCCGCTCGCGCGCGAGAGCGCCGACGAGGTGAAGGCGGCCGGCGGCCCGGTGCAGTTCAGCCGGCCGGCGTCGCGCTGGCTGGCGCGGCGCTTCGGCATCGCGCGGCCGGAAGGCATCGACGGGCCGATCGACGAAGGCGCGGCGCTCGCGGCGCGCGCCGCCGCCGCGCACCGTGGGGGGCGCGGCATCGCGCGCGGGCCGATCGTGCCGAGCGCCCTCCCCGAGGCGGCGCTGCGGCTCGCGGCGCTGGGCGTCGATCCCGGCGGCAAGGCCTGGTGGTGCGTCGAGCCCTGCGCCTACACCGCCGCGACCGACCATGTGGTGCTGTCGCTGCTGCGGCCGGGCCTGACGGCCGACGAGGCCGCCGCGCTGCTCGACGCGATCCGGCCCTCGCTCGAACCGCTCGGCATCGAGCTGCTCCAGCCGACGCCGGACGAATGGTTCCTGCACTGGCCCGCGCTCGACCCGCTGCGCACCGCCGAGCCGCTGCGCGCCCTCGGCCGCAACATCGACCTCTGGGGCGCGCGCGGCCCGAGCGGCGAATACGACCCGGTCGCGCGCCACTGGCGCCGGCTGCACAACGAGATCCAGATGAGCTGGCACGAGCATCCGGTGCTGGCGGCGCGCAAGGCGCGCGGCGCGGCCGAGATGAACGGGCTGTGGGTGCATGGCGGCGGGGCGCTGGGGTGGGTCGGCGCGGCGGGCGGAGTGGGCCTCGCGGCCGGCGCGCACGGCAAGCCTGACGTGGCGTCGGCTGCCGCCGCCAACGCCTTGCCCGCCGCCCTCGCCCCGCGCCCCGACCAGCTCGCCCTGCGCGCCCTCGCCCGCCTGACCTGCGCCGCCGAAGCCCCGCGCCGCCCCGACGCCGACGCCCTCGTCCTGCTCGACGAACTCGAAATCCCCGCCGCCCGCGAGCAATGGGCCGACTGGCGCGCCGCCATCGAGGCGCTGGAGCGCGACTGGTTCGCGCCGCTGCTCGCCTCGGGCCGGCGCGTCGAGCTGATCGCCTGCAGCGAGCACGACTGGCGCGCCTTCGGCATCGGCGCGGTCGCGCGCTGGAAGTTCTGGGCGCGCAAGGGGCTGCTCGACACGCTGGCGGTCGAACCGCCGCAGGAAGACTGATGACCGACACCTCCGCCCCGCCGCGCTTCGTCGTGCGCCCACGCGATCCGCGCAAGGAAGACGCGCTCGTGCGCGCCGGCATGCATCCGCTGCTCGCGCGCCTGTATGCCCAGCGCGGCTGCTCGACGCCGCCGGTCACGGGCATCGGCAAGTTGCTGCCGCCGACCGACATGCTCGGCCTGCCCGACGCCGCCGAGCGCCTCGCCGACGCGATCGAGGATGGCGAGAAGCTGCTCGTCGTCGCCGACTACGACTGCGACGGCGCCACCGCCTGCGCCGTAGCCGTGCGCGGCCTGCGCCAGCTCGGCGCCGAGGTGGACTACCTCGTGCCCAACCGCTTCGAGACCGGCTACGGCCTGTCGCCGCAGGTGGTGGACCTCGCCCTGCCGCGCCGCCCCGATCTGATCGTGACGGTGGACAACGGCATCGCCAGCCACGAGGGCGTGGACTACGCCAACGCCCACGGCATCGAGGTGATCGTGACCGACCACCACGCGGTCGGCGCCACGCTGCCCGACGCGCGCGCGATCGTGAACCCGAACCAGCCGGGCTGCGGCTTCGCGTCGCGGGCACTCGCGGGCGTGGGCGTGATGTTCTACGTGCTGATCGCGCTGCGCGCCGAGCTGCGCCGGCGCGGCCGCTTCACGGCCGAGACCCAGCCGCGCCTCGACCGGCTGCTCGACCTCGTGGCGGTCGGCACCGTGGCCGACCTCGTCAGGCTCGACGAGAACAACCGGCTGCTGGTCAAGCTCGGGCTGGAGCGGCTGCGCTCCGGCCAGGCCAATCCGGGCATCTCGGCGCTCGCGCGCGTGGCCGGGCGCGAGCTGCGCAAGCTTTCGACGGCCGACATCGGCTTCGGCATCGGGCCGCGCATCAACGCCGCCGGCCGGCTCGCCGACATGTCGATCGGCATCGAATGCCTGCTCACGGACGACCCGGCGCGCGCCTTCGACCTCGCGGGCGAACTCGACCGCATGAACGCCGAGCGCCGCCTGGTGCAGGACGCGATGCTCGACCGCAGCGCCGACCTGCCGGTCGCGCCCGACGCCCCCGCGATCGTGCTGACCGACCCGAGCTTCCACGCCGGCGTCACCGGTCTCGTCGCCACCAAGCTGAAGGACCGCCATCACCGGCCGGCGATCGTGTTCGCGCCGAGCGCGGACGGCGCGACGCTCACCGGCTCGGGCCGGTCCATTGCGGGCCTGCATCTGCGCGATGCGATCGACCTCGTGACCAAGCGCGCGCCGGGCCTCGTCGAGCGCTTCGGCGGGCATGCGATGGCGGCGGGGCTGACGATCGGCGCGGGCGCGCTCGACACCTTCCGCGAGCAGTTCGTGCAGGTGGTGATCGAGCAGCTCGGCAGCGCGCCGCAGGAGCGCATCGTCACGGTGGACGGCCCGCTGGAGACGGCGTGGATGAAGGCCGAGATCGCCCAGATGCTCGGCGCCGAGATCTGGGGCCAGGCCTTCGACGCGCCGCTGTTCGCGGACGAGTTCGAGGTGATCCAGCAGCGCATCGTGGGCGAGCGCCATGTGAAGGCGTCACTGCGGCTGAACGGCCAGCGCTTCGACGCAATCGGCTTCAACCGCCAGAAGCTGCCGGCGCGCGGCGTGTTCGCCTACCGGGTGGATGCGAACGAGTTCAACGGGCACATCAACACCCAGCTCGTGATCGAGCATGTGACCGAGGCCTGAGAGCCGCCGTGCCGCTCAATCGTCGAGCGGCACCGCGCCTTCCTGGGGATAGCGGGTTTCTTCCAGCGCTTCGAGGATGCTGCTGAAGGCGCGGTCGATGATGGCTCCGCGGTCGATGATGCGCAGCTTGCCGATGCGCAGCCGGTCGGCCAGATGGGTGCCGCTGACGATCAGCGGCGCACTGTTGTAGCGGTTGGTCAGCAGGAAGCGCGTGCGCTGCCCGCTGATCCAGCCCACCTTGTAGACGAAGCGCGCGCCGTCGTCCTTGGTCATTTCGAGGATGGCGCCAGGCACCAGCTCGTCGATCGCGCGGGTGGCCTCGTCGGGCTCCGGCGTGGCCAGTTCCGGCGGCAGGGGCGGCGGGTCGACGGCGGCGGTGCTTTGCAGCAGTGGCTCGCCGATCACCGCGCCGGCCCAGCGATCGTCCAGCGCCGCGAAGAAGGCCGTCAGGTCCGCCGGGGTCATGCGCACCGCGTTGGCGCCGCTGCGCAGCTGGCGCTCGAGATTGGCCATCATCACGAGCAGCAGGCGGCGCTCCTCGGGCACGAACTTGGGCTGGACCGACCAGAGCAGATCGTCGGCGGTCTCGAAGGCGTTCTTGAGGAATTCATGGCCGCTGCCGTGAAGCAGCAGCAACTCGCCGATGTACTCGCACCACTGCACGCGCAGGAAGTCGGCGACGAACTCGCAGGTCGCGTTGTTGCGCAGGCGATCCTCGATGGCGGCGCGCGAGGCGCGCATCGCATAGACGCGGTCTTCCTCGGTGCGAGCGGTGGTCTGCGCGGCCTGGACCTGCTCGGCGGCGGCGGCGCGGGTCTCTTCCTCGGTCTTGCGGATGAACTCGGCAACCTCGTCGGCCAGCTCGCCGAACAGGCCGACGTCCTCGGTGAAGTCGCGCAGCACGCGCGCGACCGTGCGGTCGATGACCTCGTAGAGCGGATCCTCGCGGCCGTCGTACTCCTCCCAGCCGAGGCCGGCCTCGGCCAGCACGTTCACGAGGCGACGCGCCGGGTGGTAGTCGAGTTCGAAGAACTCGGGGTCGATCATCGCCGCCTTCAGCACCGGAATCTGGAGCCGCGACAGCAGCACCTTGATCGCGTCGGGCAGATTCTCGTCGTCGAACACGAAATCGAACAGCCGCGCGACGAGCTCGATGACCATCGAGTCCATCTGCGACGCGCTCTTGCCGATCTCGCTCTCGGCGATGCTGCGGATGACGTTGACGAAGCGACCCGGCGAGCGCAGCGCTACCTCGGCCGGCGACAGCGGGTCGAGATAGGCCGAGGTGTCACCCGCGTTCTCGGCGGCGGCGGGGCTTCCCGGCAGGGCCAGCGCGGTCGCGAAATCGGTGAACGCGCCGACCTGCGCCTGTTGCAGCCGGCCGAGGGCGCTGACCGTGTGGGCGATCTCGTCGCCCGGCACGACGCGGCTCATGGCGGCGTGGGCAACCTGCGCGAACCCGCTCAGGTCGATGTCGCCGACGACCTCCTGCTGCCCGGCCACTCCCGGCGGCAGCCCGATCGACGGCGCCGACTGGCCCGGATCGAAGCCCGGCATGAGCGGATCGCCCTGCACCGGCATCTGCCCTGCGCCGCCCGGCATCGTGCCGGGCTGAGGAAAAGTCTGGGCAGTCATGCCGCCCTGGGCGCCCGGCATCGTCGGCACGCCCTGCCAGGCTGCCGCCTGCTGCTGCGGCATGCCGGTCGGCGGAAAGCATCGGTGGCTCGACAGGCGGCACGGCCTTCGCGCTGCCGAGCTGACGCGTCAGCAACTGCTGCACGCGCTTGAAGAAGCCCGGCTTGTCGGCCGGCGCCGGCGCCGTCTCGGCGGACGGTTCATCCGGCGGCAGCTCGCTCTCCTGCGGATTGATGGTGGTGCCGGCCGGACGGTTGAGCGCGGTCGCGACGCCGAACTTGGCCGGCCCGATCCCGAAGCGCTGGAAGGCTTCGTTGGCCGCCCTCAGCAGCGCGCCGTAATCTCCGAGGATCTGCGGCGTCGAGCGCTCGATGAGGACGCGGTCGTGGTTGGGATCGGTGCGCGTGTCGGTCCAGGCCTCCTCGATCGCTTGGAGCAGGAACTCGGCGCGGAAGGGGTTGGACGAAGGATTGATGTCCTGCATCCCGACCAGGGCCGCGAGTCGCGCGTTGAGCTCGTTGAACGGCTCGTAGTGCGCGCTTTCGATGCGCTTGGCGAGATTGCTCACCACCACCATGCGATCCATGTCGCTCGTCTCGACCAGCGACAACTCGTCGAGACTGACCTTCTTGGGCGTGGTGACGATACCCGGCGTGGTCTGGCGGTTGTTGAGGAAGTCGTCGATCGTCTGGTTGAGCGACGACTGGATCTTGCTTTCGAGCAGTCGCGCGAACGGGATGCGGTGCTCGTACAGCACGCCGTAGGCTGACAGCACCCGGCGCGAATCCTCGGCCGAGGTGGTGCTTTCGGCATACCGGAACATGGCGTCGAGCAGCCGCTCGACCATGCCCTGGATCTGGTTCGCGTAGGCGCCACGGACGGCCCGGGCGGCGCTCTCGAGAACGCGCAGCTGCTGGCTGTGGCTCCCGGAACGGCTGGAGGGCGAGATCAGATCTTTGAAGTTGGATGCCATAGGGATATCAAGAGCGCGCGCATTGTGGGCGACGAGCGATCACTGTGCCAATAGGAAGCGGCCTTAAATCCCATCGGGCGCATCGAAGTGCCGTTGTTATACTCCGCGCCCCTTTTTGCGATACGCAGCCATGGAAGCAGAACGCCTGAATGCCATCGCCGCCCGGCTCGCCGACTTGCGCCAACGCGAGTCCGAGCTGCGGAGGTATCTTTGACTACGACACCAAGCGCACCCGCCTGAGTGAAGTCGTACGCCTGACCGAAGACCCGACCCTCTGGAACGACCCCAAGCGTGCCCAGGACGTGGGCCGGGAACGCAAGTCGCTGGAAGACGTGGTCCTCCAGCTCGATTCCATCGACCAGTCCCTCAACGACAGCAGCGACCTGTTCGAGCTGGCCCGTGCCGAGGAAGACGACTCGACGCTTGAAGCGGTCGAGGCCGATCTCGGCGGCATCGCCGGGTCGGTCGAGAAGATGGAATTCCGCCGGATGTTCAACAACCCGGCCGACCCCAACAGCGCCTTCCTCGACATCCAGGCCGGTGCCGGCGGCACCGAGGCCCAGGACTGGGCCAGCATGCTGCTGCGCCAGTACCTGCGGTACGCCGAGCGCAAGGGCTTCAAGGCGGAGGTGCTCGAAGAGTCGCCGGGGGAAGTCGCGGGCATCAAGAGCGCGACCATCAAGGTCGAGGGCGAATACGCCTACGGCTATCTGCGCACCGAAACCGGCGTGCACCGCCTCGTGCGCAAGAGCCCGTTCGACTCGGCAGGCGGCCGCCACACCTCGTTCGCGAGTGTGTTCGTGTCGCCCGAGGTCGATGATTCCTTCGACATCGAGATAAACCCGGCCGACCTGCGCGTGGATACCTTCCGCGCGAGCGGCGCCGGCGGTCAGCACATCAACAAGACCGATTCGGCGGTGCGGATCACGCACGTGCCGTCGGGCATTGTTGTGCAGTGCCAGAACGACCGTTCGCAGCACCGCAACCGTGCCGAAGCGATGGCGATGCTGAAGTCGCGGCTGTACGAAGCCGAGATGCGCAAGCGCATGGCCCAGCAGCAGCAGCTCGAGGACAGCAAGACCGATGTGGGCTGGGGCCACCAGATCCGCAGCTACGTGCTGGACCAGAGCCGCATCAAGGACCTGCGCACGAACGTCGAGATCGGCAACACCAAGTCGGTGCTCGACGGCGACCTCGACGAGTTCATCTCGGCAAGCCTGAAGCAGGGCGTCTGACGAGGGGCGCGGGCCACGCGCCCGCGCCTCAGCCGGCAAGCACCGCAGGCTGGCTGGTCATCGCTTCCGACACCGCATGCACGCGGGTCGTCATCTCCTCCAGAAAGATCTGCGCCACCTCCGGGCCGACGAAGCGCTCCAGCACCTGGGCCGCGCGTTGCAGCTCGATGCGCAGTTCGCCGAGCCGGCGGCTCGTGTGGATGCGGCCGATCAGATTGGCGGCCGCTTCGCCGGCGAGGCCGCGCAACTGGGCAATCGCCGCCTCGCGCAATTCTTCAAGTGGCGTGCGCTCGGCGGCGATGGTGTCGTTAGCGGCGGTGATGGTCATCGCGACCGTGACCGGCGCGCGCTGGATCGGCAGCGGCACGGCGCTTGCGGGCGCCTCGGCCGGCAGCTCTTCCACATAGCCCGTGGCGACCAGTGCCGCGAGCGTGCCGAACACCGGCAGGATCGGCAGCATCGACTCGATCTCGGCCACGCTGCGTCGACCGTTGACGAGGATGAGCACGCCCCTGACCTTCTGCGGAAGCGAACGCACGCGCTGGCTGAATTCCGCCTCGCCGCGCGGCGTCTTGGTCAACACATCCGACGGCCGCAGCGTGGCCAGCGCGCTCTTGAGTTGGTTCATGACGGGCTTCCGGCGAGAACGCCACAGTTTGAGAAGCCCTTGCTTGTAGGCAGGTGATTTTCCCGCTCCGTGACACCGCCACACTCCTAGTGAACTAGTTCACGCTTTTTGCCCTCCGGCCGAGCGTCACGGCCGAGCGTTCATACTCCCCACCCTTTCCAGCACCGCACGCACAACAACATGTCGGACACGCAAGCCCCCGCCGCCGCCCCGCAGGACGAGAACCAGCTCATCGCCGAGCGCCGCGAGAAGCTCGCCGCGCTGCGCGCCGCCGGCCCCGCCTTCCCCAATGATTTCAAGCCCTCGCACAAGGCCGCCGAGCTGCACGCGGCGCATGACGACAAGGAAGGCCCGGCGCTCGAAGCCGAGGCGGTGGAGGTGGCCGTCGCGGGCCGGCTGATGCTCAAGCGCGTGATGGGCAAGGCCAGCTTCGCGACCGTGCAGGACGGCTCGGTCGGCTTCGGTGGCAATGGCCGCCTGCAACTGTTCGTGAGCGACGACGGCGTCGGCCGCGAGGCTCACCAGGCCTTCAAGAAGTTCGACATCGGCGACATCGTTGCCGCGCGCGGCACGCTGTTCAAGACCAAGACCGGCGAGCTGTCGGTCAAGTGCTCGGAAATCCGCCTGCTCGCCAAGGCACTACGCCCGCTGCCCGACAAGTTCCACGGCCTCGCCGACCAGGAGATGAAGTACCGCCAGCGCTATGTCGATCTGATCATCGACGGCGAGACGCGTGGCACCTTCATCGCGCGCAGCAGGATCGTCGCGGCGATCCGCGCCTTCATGAACGGCAACGACTTCCTCGAAGTCGAGACGCCGATGCTCCACCCGATCCCGGGCGGCGCGGCGGCCAAGCCCTTCATCACGCATCACAACGCGCTCGACATGCAGATGTTCCTGCGCATCGCGCCGGAGCTTTACCTCAAGCGCCTGATCGTCGGCGGCTTCGAGCGCGTCTACGAGATCAACCGGAATTTCCGCAACGAGGGCGTGAGCGTTCGCCACAACCCCGAGTTCACGATGATGGAGTTCTACGCCGCGTACACCGACTACACGTGGCTGATGGACTTCACCGAGGAATGCATCCGCGCCGCCGCGATCGCCGCGCGCGGCACCGCGGTGCTCGAATACCAGGGCAAGCCGCTCGACCTGAGCCAGCCCTTCCAGCGCCTGACGATCACCGGCGCCATCCTCAAGTACGCACCGCACTACACGCCCGAGCAGCTCGACGACATCGCTTTCCTGCGCGCGGAACTCAAGAAGTTCGGCGTCGCGGTGGACAAGGCGCCGCTCGCCCAGGCCGGCCTCGGCGCACTGCAGCTCGCGCTGTTCGAGGAAACCGCCGAGAGCCAGCTCTGGGAGCCGACCTACATCATCGACTATCCCATAGAGGTGTCGCCGCTCGCGCGCGCGTCGGACACGCGCCCGGGCATCACCGAGCGATTCGAGCTGTTCGTCACGGGCCGCGAGATCGCCAACGGCTTCTCCGAGCTGAACGACGCCGAAGACCAGGCCGCGCGCTTTCAGGCTCAGGTTGCGGCCAAGGAAGCCGGTGACGACGAGGCGATGTATTACGACGCCGACTACATCCGCGCGCTGGAGCACGGCATGCCGCCGACCGGCGGCTGCGGCATCGGCATCGACCGCCTCGTGATGCTGCTGACCGACAGCCCGAGCATCCGCGACGTGCTGCTCTTCCCGCACATGCGCAAGGAAGGCTGACCGGGCCGCAAACGCGTGCGGCCGACGGAACGATCTGTCGATCACGGCCAACAGTTGTGACACGAATAACACGCAACTGTTGCCAACCTGATTCGATCCACATATAGTTGCGGTCTTCGCTGCTGACGCAAAGCGGCAGCGAAACGAATCAAGGAGTGGTAGTTCAGTTGGTCAGAATACCGGCCTGTCACGCCGGGGGTCGCGGGTTCGAGCCCCGTCCACTCCGCCAAATTGAAGGGCGAATCGTTCAGGCGATTCGCCCTTTTTTCTTTTCCGGGGGCCGGAAAGTTGTCGGACTTAGCCCCGGAAGCCGGACGATTTGCGGCAATGCAACTTCTCGTCTCTCCTGAAGGCATGACGACATCGTTCAGGACGTTCGCCACCCCGCGCTCGCAAGCATCGCGCTGATCACGGCGAGCACTGCCTCGATGGCAGACCTGCCGCTTGACACCGACGGTGCCACCACCGACGGGCGCTTCTTCGCACGCCTGCACTGCTGGTCCTCCGCGGGCGGTGTCGCAACCTGGCTGCGGCACGCCGTCCTCGGTGACTCGGTCTGGACCGACGCCGGCCCTGTTACCGATCCGGTCCGTCGCTGGCTTGCCCGTCCGGGCACCGATGGCCGCCCCGCCTGTCTCGTCGATCAGCTCTCCGGATTGGCTTGGGCAACGGGCGTGCCCACGGCCAGTGATCGCGCGAGCTGGGCCATCGCGACGGACGGCGCCGGCGATCGACACGACCGCATCTCCGTCGCAGACCACGCGGCAGCAGTGCGTGCCAGCCGCCCTTGCGGCCATGACGACTGGCACATGCCCAGCCGCGACGAACTGCTCACTCAGGCCGATTTCAGCCGCGAAGCCGATGCAGCGCGCCGGCGCTTCTGGGATCCGTTCCAGGCTGGAGCAGCCAGCTCTACGACAACGACGCCTCACATGACGCGGTCTGGATGGTCGATGCGGTGGTGGGCGAGCTCACGAACGCCGCGCCGACACACAAGGCGCGGGTGCGACTCGTGCGCGGCCGGTAACGAACCGGCCGCCGGCACGGCTCAATCCATCTCGTCGATCCAGGTCATCTGGATCGCCTCCAGGATCTTCTCGTTCGACTTCTCGGGGTCGTCGCTGAAGCCGTCCAGCTCGCAGATCCAGCGGTGGAGGTCGGTGAAGCGCACATAGCGCGGATCGACATCGCCGAACTTGTCGGCCAGCGCGATGGCGATGTCGCGGGTATCGGACCACTTCATGGCTCGGCTCCTGTTGCTGATGTCAGTCCGGCTTGCTGGCGCCGGCGTGGCGGATGACTGGTAGGTGGCTGCTGCGACGACGGTTCGCGCCGGCTTGGCCAGGGACACAGCCCCACCCGCCACGCCGTCAGTGATGCTCGCGCGCGTGGTTGATGGTGTAGCGCGGAATCTCGACGACCAGATCGACCTCGCCCACCTTCGCCTGGCAGCTCAGGCGCGATTGCGCCGTGAGGCCCCAGGCCTTGTCGAGCAGGTCTTCCTCGTTGTCGGTCGCCTCGTTCAGCGACGAGAAGCCCTCGCGCACGATCACATGGCAGGTGGTGCAGGCGCAGCTGAGCTCGCAGGCGTGCTCGATCTCGATTTCCTGGTCGAGCAGCGCGCGGCAGATGTTGACGCCGGGCTTGGCGACGAATTCGGCGCCTTCGGGGCAAAGCTCGGGATGGGGCAGGACCTTGATCTTGGGCATGACTTGGGGGGTTCAGGAAGAGAGTTCGTCGAGCGACTTGCCGGCGAGGGCGCGCTGGATGGAGCGGTTCATGCGGCGGGCGGCGAACTCGTCCGTGCCCTTGGCGAGCGCGTCGTTCGCGGCCTTGACCGCATTGGAATCGGTGGCGGTGGTGGCGGTGTCGCGCAGCGCGGCGACGAGGGCATCGACCTGCGCACGCTCGGCGGCATTCAGCAGATCGCCGTCGGCGGCGAGCGCGACGGCGGTCGCATCGAGCATGCGTTCGGCCTCGACCTGCTGCTCGCGCAGCATGCGGGCCTGGGCGTCGGCGCCGGCCGAACTCATGCTCTCGGCCAGCATGCGGGCGATGTCGTCATCGCTCAGGCCGTAGCTCGGCTTGACGGTGATCGACGCGTTCACGCCCGAGATCGTCTCGCGCGCGCTCACGTCGAGCAGGCCGTCGGCATCGACCTGGAAGGTCACGCGGATGCGCGCGACGCCGGCCGCCATCGGCGGGATGCCGCGCAGATCGAAGCGCGCGAGGCTGCGGCAGTCGGCCACCAGTTCGCGCTCGCCCTGCACCACATGGATGGCGATGGCGCCCTGCCCGTCCCGGCTCGTGGTGAATTCCTGAGCCCGCGCGACGGGAATGGTGCTGTTGCGCGGGATGATCTTCTCGGCCAGGCCTCCGAGCGTCTCGATGCCGAGCGACAGCGGGATCACGTCGAGCAGCAACCAGTCGTCGGCGTCGGCCGCGCGGTTGCCGGCGAGCTTGTCGGCCTGGATCGCGGCGCCGATCGCGACCACCTTGTCGGGGTCGATCTCGACGTGCGGCGGCTTGCCGAAGAACTGCTCGACCGCCGCGCGCACATGCGGCATGCGGGTCGCGCCGCCCACCATCACCACCTCGCGCACCTCGTCGGTGGCGACGCCCGCGTCGCGCAACGCGGCGCGCGCGGCGTTGAGCGTCTTCTTGACCAGATGCTGGGTGAGCGTGGCGAAGGTCTCGGCGGTGATCGTGACGTTGATCCAGCGCGACCGGCCGGCCGGATCGTTGACGGGCGGGCCGACCTTGGCCTGGATGGTCGCGGTCGGATTGCTGGTGAGCGCCTCCTTGGCGGCGCGCGCCTTGGCCAGCAGCAGGCTGGTGTCGGCCTCGCTCAGCAGCGACAGGCCGGCCTGCTCCAGCACCCAGCAGAACAGGCGGTGGTCGAAATCGTCGCCGCCGAGCGCCGAATCGCCGCCCGTCGCGAGCACCTCGAACACGCCCTTCGACAGCCGCAGCACCGACACGTCGAAGGTGCCGCCGCCGAGGTCGTAGATCGCGTAGATGCCCTCGGCCGCATTGTCGAGGCCATAGGCGATGGCCGCCGCCGTCGGCTCGTTGAGCAGGCGCAGCACCTCCAGCCCGGCGAGCCGCGCCGCGTCCTTCGTGGCCTGGCGCTGGGCGTCGTCAAAGTACGCCGGCACCGTGATGACCGCGCCCACCAGATCGCCGCCCAGCGCATCCTCGGCGCGCTGGCGCAGCTTGGCGAGGATCTGCGCCGAGGTCTCGACCGGCGACTTCACGCCCTGCACGGTGCGGATCTGCACCATGCCCGGCGCATCGACGAACTGGTAAGGCAGGTTCTCGATGTGCGGGATGTCGGCCTGGCCGCGCCCCATGAAGCGCTTGACCGAGACGATCGTATTGCGCGGATCGGTCGAGCGCGCGTCGAGCGCCGGCTTGCCGATCACCACGTCGCCGCCCGGCAGGTAGCGCACCACCGACGGCAGCAGCGCGCGGCCCTCCTCGTCGGCGATCACCTCGGCTACCGACGACTTCACGGTCGCGACGAGGGAATTGGTGGTCCCGAGGTCGATGCCCACCGCCAGCCGATGCTGGTGCGGTGCGGTCGCCATGCCGGGTTCGGCGATTTGGAGCAGAGCCATGGTGTGTGTTGCGGATTCGTGGGAGCGCGGGGTCTGCCCGCCGGGACCGACGGGCGCGGCAGCGCCATGCTGCCGCCATCAGGCCACGGGCCGCCGCGCTCCGCGCGGCCAGCGGCGACGACGATCAGGCGTCGAGCGCCTCGACCGCGTTGGCGACTTCCTCGCCGAACTTCTCGATGAACATGAGCTGGCGCACATGGCGCGCGGCGGCGGCGAAATCCTTCTGCTCGTCGATGAGCTTGCCGATGGTGGCCAGCTCGGCGGCGCGCGCCTTCTTGAGCTCGCCTTCGAGCTTGAGCAGCGCCGGCTCGCTGGCCGCGCCCTTCGCGTCGTCGAGCGCGTCACGCCAGTCCATCTGCTGCATCAGGAAGGCCGGCGCCATCGCCGTGTTGGTCTCGATCTGGAGATCGACACCGTTGAGTTCGCACAGGTAGCGCGCGCGCTTGAGCGGCGCCTTGAGCGCCTGGTAGGCCTCGTTGGCCAGCGTCGCCCATTGCATCGCCACGCGGCGCTCGGTCTCGCCCGCATGCGCGAACTTGTCGGGATGGACCTCGCCCTGCACGCGCCGGTAGGCGCTGTCGAGCGCGGCCGAATCGAGCGCGAAGCCGACGGGCAGGCCGAAGAGTTCGAAATAGTTTTGGTTCATTGCCTGCTCCCTGTGCCCCGGTCGGCGGAGGGGGTTCCGACCGTCGCAAAAAAGGCGGCCCGCAAGCCGCCTGCTTTCAAGGCTCCCGGCGCCGGGCGCGCCGTCAGGCGCGATCAGACGCGGAAGGACTCACCGCAGCCGCATTCGTCGCGCATGTTCGGGTTCTGGAACTTGAACCCTTCGTTGAGGCCTTCGCGCACGAAGTCGAGTTCGGTGCCGTCGATATACACCAGGCTCTTCGGATCGACGAATACCTTCACGCCATGGCTCTCATAGCTGACGTCTTCCGGCCTCGGCTCATCGACGTATTCGAGCATGTAGGCCATGCCCGAGCAGCCCGTCGTGCGCACGCCGAAGCGCAGACCCAGCCCCTTGCCGCGCCGCGCCAGATAGCGCGTGACGTGGGCGGCGGCGCGCTCGGTGAGCGTCACGCCCTTGGCGCTCGCGACGATCTCGTCGACCTTGGCGGCGCTGGCCTCGAAGCTCGCCTGCGCGGCGGCCTGGGCATCGATGTCGGGATGGCAGACGCTGTCTTCCATGGCGGCTCTTTCAGTTGGCGGGCGTGCAGATGGCGGCTTCGGTCTGGCTGGCGCCGTGGCGCTGCTTGTAGTCGGCGACGGCGGCCTTGATCGCATCCTCGGCGAGGATCGAGCAGTGGATCTTCACCGGCGGCAGCGCCAGCTCCTCGGCGATCTGCGTGTTCTTGATCGACAGCGCCTCGTCCAGCGTCTTGCCCTTGACCCACTCGGTCACAAGCGAGCTGGAAGCGATGGCCGAGCCGCAGCCGTAGGTCTTGAACTTGGCGTCCTCGATCACGCCGGACTCGTTCACCTTGATCTGCAGGCGCATCACGTCGCCGCAGGCGGGCGCGCCCACCATGCCGGTGCCGACCGAGTCGTCGGCCTTGTCGAAGGTGCCGACGTTGCGCGGGTTTTCGTAGTGCTCAACAACCTTGTCGCTGTATGCCATGTTGGTTCTCCTGCTTAGTGCGCTGCCCACTGGATGGTGCTGAGGTCGATGCCTTCCTTGTGCATCTCCCACAGCGGCGAGAGTTCGCGCAGCTTGGCGACCTTCTCGCGCACCAGCGCGACGGCGTGATCGATCTCTTCCACCTTGGTGAAGCGACCGATCGTGAATCGGATCGAGCTGTGCGCCAGCTCGTCGCTGCGGCCGAGGGCGCGCAGCACATAGGACGGCTCGAGGCTGGCCGAAGTGCAGGCCGAACCCGACGACACCGCCAGATCCTTGAGCGCCATGATCAGCGACTCGCCCTCGACGAAGTTGAAGCTCGCATTGAGGTTGTGCGGCACGCGGTGCGAGAGGTCGCCGTTGACGTACACCTCCTCCAGCGTGACGAGGCCGGCGAGCAGGCGGTCGCGCAGGCCGCGCACGCGCTCCATCTCGCTGCCCATTTCCTCGCGGGCGAGGCGGAAGGCTTCGCCCATGCCGACGATCTGGTGCGTCGCGAGCGTGCCCGAGCGCATGCCGCGCTCATGGCCACCGCCATGCATCTGCGCCTCGATGCGCACGCGCGGCTTGCGGCGCACGTACAGCGCGCCGATGCCCTTCGGGCCGTAGGTCTTGTGCGCGGTGAAGGTGGCCAGATCGACCTTGAGCTTGCCTAGATCGATCTCGACCTTGCCGGTCGCCTGCGCCGCGTCGGTGTGGAAGACGATGCCGCGCTCGCGACACAGCTCGCCGATCGTGGCGATGTCCTGGATCACGCCGATCTCGTTGTTCACGAGCATGACCGACACCAGGATCGTGTCCTTGCGCATCGCGGCGACGAGCTTGTTCAGGTCGAGCAGGCCGTTCTCTTCCACCGGCAGATAGGTGACTTCGAAACCCTTGCGCTCAAGCTCGCGGCAGGTGTCGAGCACCGCCTTGTGCTCGGTCTGCACGGTGATGATGTGCTTGCCCTTGTCCTTGTAGAACTCGGCCGCGCCCTTGATGGCGAGGTTGTTCGACTCAGTCGCGCCCGAGGTCCAGACGATCTCGCGCGGATCGGCACCGATCAGCGCGCCCACGTCGGCACGCGCTTTCTCGACCGCCTCCTCCGCGCGCCAGCCGTAGGCGTGGCTGCGCGACGCCGGATTGCCCCAGTCTTCGGACAGGTAGGGAATCATGCGTTCGACCACACGCGGATCGACCGGCGTGGTCGCCGAGTAGTCCATGTAGATCGGAAGGTGGAGGCTGCTCATGGTGATGTGCTTGTGTTTGTGGGATTGCGGGTCAGGCCGTCGCGGTCTGGCTGCCGGCGCTCATCACCGGCTTGCCCTGGATGACGGTCAGGCTGCCGCCTTCCTGGATCATGCGGGCGCGCTGCTGTTCGACAAGGTCGCCGAGCGAAACCGAGTCGAGGTACTCGACCATCTTGGCGTTGAGCGTCGACCACAGCTCGTGCGTCATGCAGCGGTTGCCGTCAGGCTGGCCGCCCGAGCCGCAATGCTCGCGACCGCCGCAGCCGGTGGCATCCAGCGGCTCGTCCACCGCGTAGATGATGTCCGCCACGGTGATGTCCTTCATCTGCCGACCGAGGCTGTAGCCGCCACCCGGGCCGCGCGTCGATTCGACGATCTCGTGCCGGCGCAGCTTGCCGAACAGCTGCTCCAGGTAGGACAGCGAGATGTTCTGGCGCGAAGAGATCGCCGCCAGCGTCACCGGGCCGCCTTCATGGCGCAGGCCGAGGTCGATCATGGCGGTGACGGCAAAACGGCCTTTGGTAGTCAGTCTCATGTGTATGTCCGCTGGGAATCGCGCGACTGACGATGGGTGGACCATCGCCGCTGCGTCGCACCGGTCGGGAAAACAAACTTAACCCGACTTGTTTGCTCAAGTATAAGGAAGGGGAAGCGCCCGGTCAAACCCGTTGAAGACAGCAAACGGGGGAGCCATGAAGCACAAAGCCCGCAACATGGCGGGCTTTGTGAATGCGGACGGCAATCTGGATCAAGGACCGGAGATACCCGAGGGAATCTCCCGGGGATAAGGCTCAGGCGGCGTACTGGAGCGCGCGCTTGCGCACGACATCGACAAGCCCGTGGCAGGCGTCGGATACGTAGGAGATGACGCGCTCGAAGCCGTCAGCCCCGCCGTAGTAGGGATCGGGGACAGTCGCCTCTTCGTTGTCGGTGGCAAAACGCATCATGAGCATGAGCTTGTGTGCGTACTGCTTGGGAGCGACATGCTGAAGCGCCGCGAGATTTTCCCAGTCCATCGCAAGGATGAGATCGAAATCTCGGAAGTCCTCCTTCGTGATCTGGCGCGCGCGCAGCATCGACAGGTCGACCGAATGCTTGCGAGCAGCAGCCTGGGCACGCGGATCGGGCGCTTCACCGACGTGATAGGCGTGGGTGCCGGCCGAATCGATTCTCACGAGATGCTCAAGATTGGCCTCCTGAATCATCGCCCGGAAGATGCCTTCTGCCGTGGGGGAACGGCAGATGTTGCCCATGCAAACGAAAAGAACCTTGGTCATGACTCGACTTTCAGGGCTTGACTGACCCTGCGCTAACCAAATTAGGGAAGAGCGGCGGATTGTAGCGGCGCGATGCCCAAAGATTAAGCACTTTTTGTGAGGCTTTGTTCTCAGATCGCGCAGGAATCAATACAAGTCATTGATTTCAAATGACTTTGTAGGCACCAAAATGGTGCGATTGCGCATCATGAACAGAAATCCTTCTGCCGAATCAGGCGTGAGAAATGCGCTTGAAAACTTCACGCCCTTGCGCCCTGTGCGCCACTGGCACCGAACACCTGCTCTTTCAGAGCCGCGAGCTGATCCCGATATCGCGCGGCCTTTTCGAATTCGAGATTGCGGGCGTGCTCGATCATCAGCTTTTCGAGCCGCTTGATTTCCTTCGACAGATCGCGCTCGGGAAGTTCTTCATATCGCGGCTTTTCCTTCGACTTGCCACGTCCGGGCGAGGCGTCGTGGTCGTACACGCCGTCGATGAGTTCGCGCACTTCCTTGCGCACGCTGCGCGGAGTGATGCCCATCGCCTCGTTGTGCGCGATCTGCTTGGCGCGGCGGCGCTCGGTCTCGCCGATCGCGCGCTTCATCGATTCGGTCATCACGTCGGCATAGAGGATGGCCGTTCCGTTGAGGTTGCGCGCCGCGCGGCCGATGGTCTGCACCAGCGAGCGCTCGGCTCGCAGGAAGCCTTCCTTGTCCGCATCGAGGATTGCGACGAGCGACACCTCCGGAATGTCCAGCCCCTCGCGCAGCAGGTTGATGCCGACCAGCACGTCGAAAGTGCCGAGCCGCAGGTCGCGGATGATTTCCACCCGCTCGACCGTGTCGATGTCGGAGTGGAGGTAGCGCACCTTCACGTCGTGCTCGCTCAGGTATTCGGTGAGCTGCTCGGCCATGCGCTTGGTAAGCGTGGTGACGAGCACCCGGTCGCCGGCACCGACGCGCTCGCGGATCTCGCCGAGCAGGTCGTCCACCTGGGTGGACGCGGGCCGCACATGGATGACCGGATCGAGCAGCCCGGTCGGCCGCACGACCTGCTCGACGATGCTGCCGCCGCTGTTCTTCTCGTAATCGCCCGGCGTGGCCGACACGAACACGACCTGGCGCATCTTCTTCTCGAACTCGGGGAACTTGAGCGGCCGGTTGTCGAGCGCGCTCGGCAGGCGAAAGCCGTAATCGACCAGCGTCTGCTTGCGCGCGCGGTCGCCGTTGTACATGCCGTTGAGCTGGCCGATCAGCACATGCGACTCGTCGAGGAACATGAGCGCGTCGGACGGCAGGTAATCCACCAGCGTCGCGGGCGGCTCACCGGGCGCGGCGCCGCTCAGATGGCGCGTGTAGTTCTCGATGCCCTTGCAATGGCCGATCTCGGTGAGCATCTCGATGTCGAAGCGGGTGCGCTGCTCGATGCGCTGCGCCTCGACGAGCTTGCCGTCGGCGTAGAACTGCTCCAGCCGTTCCTTGAGTTCGGCCTTGATCGTCTCGATCGCGCGCAGCACGGTCGCGCGCGGCGTCACGTAGTGCGACGACGGATAGATCGTGAAGCGCGGGATTTTCTGCCGCACCTGGCCGGTGAGCGGGTCGAACAGCTGGAGCGAGTCGATTTCGTCATCGAACAGCTCGATGCGCACCGCCAGCTCGGCATGCTCGGCTGGGAAGACGTCGATCGTGTCGCCGCGCACGCGGAAGGTTCCGCGCGCAAATTCCGCCTCGTTGCGCTTGTACTGCATGCCGATCAGGCGCTGGATCACGTTGCGCTGACCGATGCGGTCGTTCACGCGCAGGCTCAGCACCATCTGGTGATAGTCGCCCGGGTTGCCGATGCCGTAGATGGCCGACACGGTCGCCACGATCACCACGTCACGCCGCTCGAGCAGGCTCTTGGTCGCCGACAGCCGCATCTGCTCGATGTGCTCGTTGATCGAGCTGTCCTTCTCGATGTAGAGGTCGCGCTGCGGGACGTAGGCCTCGGGCTGGTAGTAGTCGTAGTAGCTGACGAAGTACTCGACCGCGTTGCGCGGGAAGAACTCGCGGAACTCGCTGTAGAGCTGGGCCGCGAGCGTCTTGTTGGGCGCGAACACGATGGCCGGCCGCCCGAGCCGCGCGATGGTGTTGGCCATCGTGTAGGTCTTGCCCGAGCCAGTCACGCCCAGCAGGGTCTGGAACACCTCGCCGCTCTCGACGTTCTCGACCAGGCCGGCGATGGCCGTGGGCTGGTCGCCCGCCGGCGGATAGGGCTGGTAGAGCCTGAAGGGCGAACCTTCAAACGAAATGAACTTCGATTCATCGAGGCCGGCATCGGCTTCGGAGGGCTTGCTCATCGTCGGTATCTCCGCCGGATGTCGGCGCGGGCCGCAAGCCCGCCCGACACCCTGCGCTAAACTTCGCGCCCGGCCCTGCGGGGCCAGACCAATCGACCATTGTACGAACCGCCCCGGGGCGGTCACACCTCATTGCAGCGGCCATCCGTCGGCCCTGCTCCAGACCGCGAGGCCGCACGAGCCCGCGCGGCGCCACGAACGCCGAACCTGCCCCTGCTCTTACGGAGAAACCAAGCCATGTCCGCATCCTTGTTCGCTGCCATCGACCTCGCCCCGCGCGACCCGATCCTGGGCCTCAACGAGGCGTTTGCCGCCGACAAGCGCGATACCAAGGTCAACCTCGGTGTCGGCGTGTACTACGACGATGCGGGCAAGATTCCGCTGCTGGCCGCCGTGCGCGAAGCCGAGAAGCTGCGCTTCGAGCAGGCCGCCGCCCGCGGCTATCTGCCGATCGAAGGCATCGCCGCCTATGACGCCGCCGTCGGCAAGCTGCTGTTCGGCGCCGAATCGCCGATCGTGACCGAAGGCCGCCTCGTCACCGCCCAGGCCCTCGGCGGCACGGGCGCCCTCAAGATCGGCGCCGACTTCCTCAAGCGCTACTTCCCGGCCAGCAAGGTGCTCATCTCGAACCCGAGCTGGGAAAACCACCGCGCGCTGTTCGAGTCGGCCGGCTTCGAAGTCGGCACCTATGCCTACTACGTCTCGCCGACCGACGGCGCCAACGTCGCCGGCATGCTGGCCGACCTGAAGGCCGCCGCGCCGCAGACCATCGTCGTGCTGCACGCCTGCTGCCACAACCCGACCGGCGTCGATCTCACGGCCGACGACTGGAAGCAGGTGGTCGAAGTGGTCAAGGAACGCAACCTCATCGCCTTCCTCGACATCGCCTACCAGGGCTTCGGTGACGGCATCGACGCCGACGCCGTGGCGGTGCGCCTGTTCGCCGACGCCGGCATCAGCTTCCTCGTCAGCAGCTCGTTCTCGAAGTCGTTCTCGCTGTACGGCGAGCGCGTCGGCGCGCTGACCGTGGTGGACGGCAGCAAGGACGAATCGGCCCGCGTGCTGAGCCAGCTCAAGCGCGTGATCCGCACCAACTACTCCAACCCGCCGACCCACGGCGGCACGGTCGTCGCCTCGGTGCTCAACACGCCCGAACTGCGCAAGCTGTGGGAAGACGAACTCGCCGGCATGCGCGACCGCATCAAGACGATGCGCGCGGGCCTGGCCGAAGGTCTGGGCGAGAAGTTCGCCTTCGTGACGCGCCAGCGCGGCATGTTCTCGTACACCGGCCTGAGCGCGGCGCAGGTCGAGCGCCTGAAGGAAGAGTTCGGCATCTACGCGGTGAGCAGCGGCCGGATCTGCGTCGCGGCGCTGAACAGCAAGAACCTCGGCTATGTGGTGGATGCGATCGGCAAGGTGGTTGCGTAAGCAGCCCAGTCGCGGCGGCGTCTGCCGCTGTGGACTGAAATGAAAAAGCCGCCGAGCCCTCACGGGCCGGCGGCTTTTTCATGGCTGGCGCCCCCGGCTAACTCGCGGAAACGGCCGGTATCTCAAATGGGCCGAGGAACGGCAGGCGCCCGCACGGGCACCTGCGCCTCTCTAAACCATCACTGCACGACCGACGCCCCGCGCAGCAGCGCCGACTTCTCGCCCCTGCGCGTCGTCCGGCATTGCGCCGGATCGAGCACCCGCCCGTCCCGATCGCGGATCGCATTCCACAGCCCGCCCGAGTTCTCCAGCCGCTCGGCGGCCTCATCCCGCAGGCTGTTGGCGGCAAGCCACCGCCCGCGCGTGAACGCGACCTTGCCGCTGCGATAGCCCAGGCCCAGCGGATCAACCCGCCGGCCGGCTTCCGCCAGTTGCTGCGCCGCCCTCACCTTCGCGCTCGCCACCGTGACGGGCGAGCCGACGCGCAGGATGGCCATCATCCCGTTGTCCTCGTGTTCGAGGATGTGGCAGTGGTAGACGAAGTTGCCGCGGATGTCCGACTCGTTGAAGTACATGCGCAGCGTCACCGCCGGATAGGGGCCGGAGCCGCTCCACGCGGGCAGCTCGATCGTGTCGCGCAGCGCCATGCGGTCCATTTCCTGGGTCTGGGCGTCGGCCACGGGCAGGCGCGCGAGCACGCGGAAGCGGATCTGGTGGATGTGGAACACATGCGCCTCGGTCGCGCGGTTCTCGATGCGCCATTGCTGCACGGCGCCCGGCGGCACCACGATCGACGGACCGTCACGCATGCCGAAGGCCTTTTCCGGACCCGGATCGGGATCGGTGCTGGCGTCCTCGGTGATGTAGAACTCGCCCGCGTCATCGTTCTGCGAGAAGTAGAGCGCGTGATGGCTCTTCGCCGCCGGTACGAGCGACGCCGTATCGACGAAGCGCGTGCGGCTCTGGCCGAGCGTGGTGCCGAAGGTGAGGCTGGTGGTGAGCAGGCTCAGCAGGCTCGGCGCCTGCACCCAGGCGAGCGTGCGCTGCGGGTTGGAGTCGGCGGCGGTCTCGTAGGCGAGGCTCACGACTTCGGCGGTCTGGCCGATGAGCGGCGCGTCGATCACGAACTCGGCGCGGCCGCCCGGCGGCAGCAGCAGCTCGGTGCGCGGCAGCAGCTTGTCCGGCGATTCACCCAGACCAAGCAGCACGCCGAGCGGATTGAGCGGGTCGAACAGATAGCTGCCGCCCGCGCCCGCGAGCGGCACGCCGTCCATCGACGCGACCCAGAAGGTCTTGGGCGTGCCCGAGTAGCGCACCTGCAAGCGCACATAGCTGTCGGCCGAGGCATTGGCCACGCGCCAGAACTCGCGCCGGCCTTCCATCTTGATGACGCCCGGCGCGGCATAGCCGGCCACGCCGGCCGCCGTCGGCTGGAAGCGCGGCGACACCCAGTTGACCGACAGGTCCTTCCACGGCGGCACGACGGCCGGCCGCACCGACTTGCCGCCGTCCTGCGTGACGAGCAGCGTGCCGCCGGCGAGCAGCTTGTCGAGTTCGGCGTCGGTCGCGGGCTGGTTGAGCGCGTTGAAGATCGAGCGCTGGGTGCGCGGCAGGGCGCGGTCGGCCAGCACGTCGGGGCGCTCGATGTAGCTCACGCCCGAGGGCGCGGGGGCGCGGTCCTGATCGCGGATGATGAGCACGCGCTCGCGCAGGTTGCGCACGACGTTGGGCAGCTGCGCGGGGTTGTCCACGATGACCGCGCCGGTCATGCCGCCGAGCATCTGGTCCTGCGCGAGCGTGTGGATGTGCGGGTGGTACCAGTCCATGCCCGGCGGGCTGTTGGACGGGAAGCGCATGTCGTAGGTCCAGCTGCCGCCGGGCTGGACGACGGTGGTGATCACCTCGTCGGAGCCGCAGCCGGGCATGGCGCTGGTGCCGTGCATGTGCAGGTTGAACGCGAAGCTGCGCATCACCGCCTCAGGCGTGCAGGGCGTGCCGAGCGCCGGGTTCCAGGCGTGGGCCGCCGTGATGGGCGTGGACGGCATGTGGTTCTCGGCCGTGAAGCCGATGCGCTCGCCCGGCTTGAGCCGGATGACCGGCGCCTCGCGCGTGCGCCCGTACACGTCGGTGTGCAGCAGGCAGTAGCGGCCGGTGATGTTGCCGCCCGACGGATCGCCGTCGAACCAGGCGGCGAGCTTGCCGCCGACCACGCCGTTGCTGGCGTAGATCATGGGCGGATCGTTGATGACACTGCCAGCCGCGGGCTTGGCCGGGCATTGCCCGGCGCTGGCTAGCGAGGAGGCGACTGCCAGCCCGAGGCCGGCGAGCCACCGCAAGGCGGTCTGTTGCTTCATTTTTTCCCTGATATCTGCGGTTTGTTACTAAGAAAAACCTGCAGACGATCAGGGGAAAGACGATGAAGAACTAGATGGACTTCCTAGAAAAGACAGCCATCCGGACCGACGGACGCTTGCGCATCACGAGCGGCCATCAGTCCGGGGCATCAGGCGTAGCTGTAGAAGCCCTTGCCCGTCTTGCGGCCCAGATAGCCGGCCGCGACCATTTCCTTGAGCAGCGGCGCCGGGCGGTACTTGGGATCGTTCAGGCCGTTGTAGAAGACCTCCATGATCGCCAGCAGGGTGTCGAGGCCGATCAGGTCGGCCAGCGCCAGCGGGCCCATCGGCTGGCCGCAGCCGAGCTTCATGCCGGTGTCGATTTCCTCGGCGCTCGCCAGGCCCTCGCTCAGCACGAAGATCGCCTCGTTGATCATCGGGCAGAGGATGCGGTTGACGACGAAGCCGGGGTGGTTCTTGACCGAGATCGGCGTCTTGCCGACGGCCTTGGCATAGGCCTCGGCCACGGCGAAGGTCGCGTCGGTGGTTTGCAGGCCGCGGATCAGCTCGACCAGCGCCATCAGCGGCACCGGGTTGAAGAAGTGCACGCCGATGAAGCGCTCGGGCTTGGCGAGCGTGGCGGCCAGCTTGGTGATCGAGATCGACGAGGTGTTGGTGGCGATGACGGTCTCGGGGCCGACGGCATCCTCGATCATCTTGAGGATCTTGACCTTGAGGCCTTCGTTCTCGGTCGCGGCCTCGACCACCATGTCCACGCCCGCGAGGTCGGCATAGCTCGTCGTGCCCTTGATGCGCGCGACGGCGGCGGCGGCGGCCTCGGCGGTGAGCTTTTCCTTCTTGACGAGCTTGTCGAGGCTGCCCGACAGCGTCTTGATGCCGCGCGCGACGGCCTCGTCGGAGATGTCGACGAGCACCACGTCGATGCCGGCAAGCGCCGTCACCTGCGCGATGCCGTTGCCCATGGTGCCGGCGCCAATCACGCCCAGTTTGCTGATCGTCATGCGAGTTCTCCTGTTGTGAATCCGAATCCGGGTTAGAGACAGAACGCTATTGTGCAATGCATCCAGACGCCACCGTATTGATGCGTGATGGCGGTTTGCCTGGCTTCCCTTGCGCGGTGTCGGGCCAGGACCGAGCGGTGACCGCGTCGGCCATCAACCAGCCTTGCCGCGCCGCATTGCCGGCGCAAGCCATGCCTCCGCCGCCGCCGACACCTCGCCCGCGCCCTCGGCGTCATAACCCGCGAGCGCGTCGGTCGCCACGCGGAAAGCCGGACTGCGCAGCACATCCAGCACCCTGACAACGGCCGGTGACTCCAGCGTTGCGGCATCGCAAAGAAGAAAGTAGCGCTCGTTGTGCAGCGGGATGAAGTCGAGCCCGAAGCGCCGCGCCGGCGTCTCGACGCCGAAGGCCGCGTCGGCCATGCCGCTCGCCACATAGGCCGCGACGGCCGCATGCGTGAATTCGCTCTGCTGGTAGCCGTCGATGCGCCGCGCCTGCACCTTCGCCTGCTTGAGCAGCAGGTCGAGCAGCAGCCGCGTGCCCGAGCCGGGCTGGCGGTTGACGAAGCGCACGCCGTTGCGCGCGAGGTCGGCCAGCTCGTAGATCTTGCGCGGATTGCCGGGCGCCACCATCAGCCCCTGGCGCCGCGTCGCCACATGCACGAGCCGCTGGCGCTCGCCGCCGAGCGCCGAGCCGTAATGCCGCCGCGCCGCCGCCTCCTGCTCGCCGATCGGCAGATGCATGCCCGCCAGCTCGCAATGCCCGTTGCGCAGCGCGCCCAGCGCCTCCTCGGCCGAGCAGTACTTGAGCTCGACCGCGATGTCGGCGGCGGTCGCCTGCGCATGCAGCACCTCCATCGCGAAACCGTGGCTCGCATGGATGCGCAGCCCCGACGGCTGGGCCGACAGCGTGCGCCGCAGCTCGACCTCGATTTCGGAGCCGAGCATGTCGAGCGCCGGCGACAGCCGCGCGTCGATGCGGCGATCGGCCCAGACCAGCCGCTCGCCCAGCGCGGTGAGCGTCGAGCCCTTGCCGCGCTCCATGAGCACGAGCGGCGCGCCGAGGCCGGCCTCGGCCTCGCGCAGCAGGCCCCAGGCGTGGCGGTAGCTGAGGCCGATCGCCTCGCAGCCGGCGAGCAGGCTGCCGCGCTCGTGCACGGCGCCGAGCAGCTCGATCAGGCGTTGCGGCAGCTCGGTGCCGTCGGTGCGCCGGATCGTCCAGCGCGGGCGGATGAGAATCTTGAACATGGCCCGCATCATATGCTTTCGACAGCCTATAAATGCGCTCACATCCGCTTATTGCGACCACGGCAGGCGCTGACTACAGTCCGGCCCGGAGACACCGGCCAATATGAAGCCGGCAACACATGACGCTCCGCAGCAAATGCGCGGGCGCCCGGGAGCCATTGCCATGAAGCTCGACCTCGACGCACTGCGCGCGCTCATCGCGACGCATGCCGACACCCCCGGCGGCCTGATGCCCGCCCTCCATGCCGTCCAGGCCGCCATCGGCCACGTCCCGCCGGAAGTCGTGCCGCTGCTGGCCGACACCTTCAACCTTTCGCGGGCCGAGGTGCATGGGGTCGTCACCTTCTATCACCACTTCCGCCAGACGCCGCCGGGCCTGCACCAGATCGAGGTGTGCCGCGCCGAGTCCTGCCAGGCGATGGGCTCCGACGCGCTCGAAGCGCATGTCGAGCACAAGCTCGGCTGCAAGCACCACGACAAGTCGGCCGACGGCCGCTGGTCGCTGGAGCCGGTGTACTGCCTCGGCCTGTGCGCGATGTCGCCGGCGATCGCCATCGACGGCCAGCCGCATGCGCGCATGACGCCCGAGAAGTTCGACCGCCTCGTCGCCGCGCTCGGCGACGGCGCGCAGTGACGCCGGGCCGGCACGCGGCAATCGCCGCCGGCGCCGCCCACGCCCGCCGCCGCATCCGCACCGAATTCCAGGAGCCGTCATGAGCATCCATCACCACGATCCCCTCGCCGCGCCCGTCGTGTACGTGCCGCGCGATTCCGCCGCGCTCGCCGTCGGCGCCGACGCGGTCGCCAAGGCCATCGCCGACGAGGCCCACAAGCGCGGCCTTGAAGTGCGCATCGTGCGCAACGGCTCGCGCGGGCTGTTCTGGCTTGAAACCCTTGTCGAGGTGCTAACCGCCGAGGGCCGCGTGGCCTACGGCCCGGTCGACGCGCTCGACGTGCCGTCGCTGTTCGACGCCGGCTTCCTCAAGGGCGGCGCGCATGCGCTCGGCCACGGCCTCACCGAGCAGATCCCGTATCTGGCGAAGCAGGAACGCCTGACCTTCGCGCGCATGGGCATCACCGATCCGCTGTCGATCGCCGATTACGAAGCCCACGGCGGCATGGCCGGCCTGCGCCGCGCCATCACCCTCACGCCCGAAGAAATCGTGAAGGAAGTGACCGACTCCGGTCTGCGCGGTCGGGGCGGCGCGGCCTTCCCGGCCGGCATCAAGTGGAACACCGTGCTCAAGGCCCAGGCCGACCAGAAGTACGTCGTCTGCAATGCCGACGAGGGCGATTCCGGCACCTTCAGCGACCGCATGACGATGGAGGGCGACCCCTTCATGCTCATCGAGGGCGTGGCGATCGCCGGCCTCGCGGTGGGCGCGACGCGCGGCTACATCTACATCCGCTCCGAGTACCCGCACGCGCTCGCCACCATGGACGAGGCGATCCGCCGCGCCGAGGAATGCGGCTGGCTCGGCGAGAACGTCGCCGGCTCGGGCCGCGCCTTCCGGCTCGAAACCCGCAAGGCCGCCGGCGCCTATGTGTGCGGCGAGGAAACCGCGATGCTCGAAAGCATCGAGGGCAAGCGCGGCGTGGTGCGCGCCAAGCCGCCGATCCCGGCGCTCGTGGGCCTGTTCGGCCAGCCGACCGTCATCAACAACGTCATCAGCCTCGCCTCGGTGCCGATCATCCTGGCGAAGGGCGCGCAGTTCTACCGCGACTACGGCATGGGCCGCTCGCACGGCACGCTGCCCTTCCAGCTGGCGGGCAACATCCGGCACGGCGGGCTGATCGAGAAGGCCTTCGGCATCACGTTGCGCGAACTGATGTTCGACTTCGGCGGCGGCAGCGCGAGCGGCCGGCCGATCAAGGCGGTGCAGGTGGGCGGCCCGCTCGGCGCCTATCTGCCCGAGTCGCAGTGGGACATCCCGCTCGACTACGAGCAGTACGCGGCGGTCGGCGCCGTCGTCGGCCACGGCGGCATCGTCGTGCATGACGACCGCGCCGACATGAGCCGGCTCGCGCGCTACGCGATGGAATTCTGCGTGGCCGAGAGCTGCGGCAAGTGCACGCCCTGCCGCATCGGCTCGACGCGCGGCGTCGAGGTCATCGACCGCCTCAAGGCCGCCGATACGCCCGAGAAGCACGAGCAGCAGACCGAGCTGCTGCGCGACCTCTGCGACACGATGCTTGCCGGCTCGCTGTGCGCGATGGGCGGCATGACGCCCTACCCCGTGCTGTCGGCGCTCAAGCACTTTCCGGCCGATTTCGCGGCCCAACCGGCGCAGGCCAAGCAGCCCGCCTGATGCGACGCGGGCCGCGCCGGCGCGCGCGGCCTCACCCCATTGCCCGGCATGACGGCCGCCGAAGCGCCGTCGGAGGAGACAGAACCATGTCCACCGTTTTCCGCGAAATCGAGATCGACTACGGCACGCCGAAGCGCGTGTCCGACAAGACCGTCACCCTCGACATCGACGGCGTGAGCGTGACCGTGCCCGAGGGCACGTCCGTGATGCGCGCCGCCGCCGAGGCCGGCATCAGCATTCCCAAGCTGTGCGCGACCGACACGCTCGAAGCCTTCGGCTCCTGCCGGCTCTGTCTGGTGGAGATCGAAGGCCGGCGCGGCACGCCCGCGTCCTGCACCACGCCGGCCGAGGCCGGCATGAAGGTCAAGACGCAAACCGACCGCCTCGCCAAACTGCGCCGCGGCGTGATGGAGCTGTACATCTCCGACCATCCGCTCGACTGCCTGACCTGCCCCACCAACGGCGATTGCGAATTGCAGGACATGGCCGGCGCCGTGGGCCTGCGCAACGTGCGCTACGGCTACGAGGGCGACAACCACCTCAAGGCGCAGAAGGACGAGTCGAACCCGTACTTCACCTATGACGCCTCGAAATGCATCGTCTGCAACCGCTGCGTGCGCGCCTGCGAGGAGCAGCAGGGCACCTTCGCGCTGACGATCAGCGGTCGCGGCTTCGAGTCGCGCGTGTCGCCGGGCCAGGACCAGCCGTTCATGGAGTCGGAATGCGTGAGCTGCGGCGCCTGCGTCAACGCCTGCCCGACCGCCACGCTGGAGGAAAAGACCGTCATCCGCATCGGCCAGCCCGAGCACAGCGCGATCACCACCTGCGCCTATTGCGGCGTGGGCTGCGGCTTCAAGGCCGAGATGAAGGGCAACACTGTCGTGCGCATGACGCCGTGGAAGGACGGCCAGGCCAACGAGGGCCACAGCTGCATCAAGGGCCGCTTCGCCTGGGGTTACGCCACGCACAAGGACCGCATCACCAAGCCGATGATCCGCAAGAGCATCAGCGATCCGTGGCGCGAGGTGAGCTGGGAAGAAGCCTTCGCCTACACGGCGAGCGAGTTCCGCCGCATCCAGGCCAAGTACGGCCGCGACAGCGTGGGCGGCATCGTCTCCAGCCGTTGCACGAATGAAGAGGGCTATCTCGTGCAGAAGCTGGTGCGCGCGGCCTTCGGCAACAACAACGTCGATACCTGCGCCCGCGTCTGCCATTCGCCCACGGGCTATGGCCTGGGCCAGACCTTCGGCACCTCGGCCGGCACCCAGACCTTCAAGTCGGTCGAGCAGAGCGACGTGATCCTCGTGATCGGCGCCAACCCGACCGACGGCCATCCGGTGTTCGGCTCGCGCATGAAGAAGCGGCTGCGCGAGGGCGCGCGCCTCATCGTCATCGACCCGCGCCGCATCGACATGGTCAAGTCGCCGCACGTGAAAGCCGACTTTCATTTGCAACTTAAGCCCGGCACCAACGTGGCGGTGCTGACGGCGCTGGCGCATGTGATCGTGACCGAGGGCCTGCTCGCCGACGAGTACATCGCCGAACGCTGCGACCCCAAGGCCTTCGGCGAGTGGAAGGCATTCGTCGCCCGCGCCGACAACTCGCCCGAGGCGATGGCCGACACCACCGGCGTGCCGGCCGAACTCGTGCGCGGCGCCGCGCGGCTGTACGCGACCGGCGGCAATGCTGCCATCTACTACGGCCTCGGCGTGACCGAGCACAGCCAGGGCAGCACGGCCGTCATGGCGATCGCCAATCTCGCGATGGCCACCGGCAACGTCGGCCGCGAAGGCGTGGGCGTGAACCCGCTGCGCGGCCAGAACAACGTGCAGGGCTCCTGCGACATGGGCTCCTTCCCGCACGAGCTGCCGGGCTATCGCCACATCAGCGACAGCACGACGCGCGCGCTGTTCGAGGACGCCTGGGGCGTGACGCTCAACCCCGAGCCGGGCCTGCGCATTCCCAACATGTTCGAGGCGGCGATCGGCGGCAGCTTCAAGGCGCTGTACTGCGAGGGTGAGGACATCGTCCAGAGCGACCCCAACACCCAGCATGTGGCCGAAGCGCTCATGAGCATGGAGTGCATCGTCGTGCAGGACCTGTTCCTGAACGAGACCGCCAAGTACGCGCATGTCTTCCTGCCGGGCTCGTCCTTCCTGGAAAAGGACGGCACCTTCACCAACGCCGAGCGCCGCATCTCGCGCGTGCGCAAGGTGATGCCGCCGCTCGGTGGCTATTCCGACTGGGAAGTGACCTGCAAGCTGGCCGAGGCGCTCGGCTATCCGATGCCCTATCGCAACCCGGAAGAGATCATGGACGAGATCGCGCGCCTGACGCCGACCTTCCATGGCGTGAGCTACCGCAAGATCGACGAGCTGGGCAGCGTGCAATGGCCCTGCAACGAGAGCGCGCCCGAGGGCACGCCGACGATGCACATCGGCGGCTTCGTGCGCGGCAAGGGGCGCTTCATCATCACGCAGTACATCGGCACCGACGAGAAGGTGACGCGCATGTACCCGCTGCTGCTCACGACCGGCCGCATCCTCAGCCAGTACAACGTCGGCGCCCAGACCCGCCGCACCGACAACAACCAGTGGCACGAGGAAGACCGGCTCGAAATCCATCCGCATGACGCCGAGGACCGCGGCATCAACGACGGCGACTGGGTCGGCATCAAGAGCCGCGCCGGCGAGACGGTGCTGCGCGCCGTCGTGAGCGAACGGATGCAGCCGGGCGTCGTGTACACGACCTTCCACTTCCCCGAATCGGGCGCCAACGTCATCACGACCGACAACTCCGATTGGGCCACCAACTGCCCCGAGTACAAGGTGACCGCCGTGCAGGTGATGCCGGTGACGCAGCCGTCCGAATGGCAGCAGGGCTATACGCGCTTCAACAAGCTGCAGGAGCAGCTGCTGCGCGAACGCGAGTCGGCCGACGCCGCCGCGACGGTGAAGTGATGCCCGACGGGCTCGACGCGATGGTGCCGGCCGGCGGCGTTGCAAGCGATTGCAATGCCGTGGGCGGTGCGTCGGCGGGCGGCGGCTCGTCGGCCTTGCCGGTCGGCGACGACCGGGCGGCCTGCGTCGTCACCGGCGCCCGTGACGAGGCTGTGCCGCCGCGCTGCGAGGCCGTGATCGACGCCACGCCGTCGCGCACGGTGACGGTCGGCGGCTGGCGCGGCGACGCGGCCTTCGCGGGCTATGACACCGTCGTGGAAGAAGTGCCGGTCGCCCTGGAGTTCAACGGCATCTCGCATGCGGTGATGCTCGCGACGCCGGCCGACCTGGAGGATTTCGCGCTCGGCTTCGCGCTCACCGAAGGCATCGTGCGCGACGCGACCGAGGTGCGCGACATCGAAGTCGAGCCGCGTTGCGAAGGCATCGCCGTCAAGCTCGACATCGCGTCGGAGCGCTTCGCTGGCCTGAAGGAACGCCGCCGCAGCATGACCGGCCGCACCGGCTGCGGCCTGTGCGGCACCGAAAGCCTGGCCCACGCGGTGCGCTCGCTGCCTGCGGTCGCGTCGCGCGCCGTCACCTCGCGCGCGGCGATTGCAAGCGCTCTCAACACCCTGCCCGCTCGCCAGCCGCTGCAACGCGCGACTGGCGGCGCCCACGCCGCCGCCTGGTGCGATACCGACGGCCGCGTGCTGCTCGTGCGCGAGGACGTCGGCCGGCACAACGCGCTCGACAAGCTCGCCGGCGCACTCGCGCGCGGCGGCTTCGACGCCGATGCCGGCTTCGCGCTCGTGACCAGCCGCGCCAGCGTCGAGATGGTGCAGAAGGCGCAGGCGCTCGGCATCGGCATCCTCGTCGCAGTGTCGGCGCCGACCGCGCTCGCCATCGACATCGCCACGCGCGCCGGCATCTGCCTGGCCGGCTTCGCGCGCGGCCGCAATCTCAACCTCTACAGCGGCGCCGCGCGCATCCGCGCCTGAGCGCCACGGAGACAGCAATGGACAACAGCAAGCTCGTGCGCATGGCCAACCAGATCGGCGCCTTCTTCGCCGCCATGCCCGACCGCGCCGAGGCGCTCCAGGGCATCGCCCAGCACATCCACCGCTTCTGGGAACCGCGCATGCGGCGCGACCTGTTCGCGCACATCGACGCCACCAACGGCGACGGGCTCGACGAGATCGTCACCGTCGCGCTGCGCGAGCACCGCGAGGAACTCGCGGCCTGATGTCTTGCCGCCCGCGCTCGCCGCCCGGCGAGTACGGGCCTTCAACCGCGAGCCGCGAACTGCGGCGCGGCAATCCCGCCACCGCATTCACCCCGCGCCGACTGCCCGCCGCGACCGATCGCCCTGCCTCGCGACCGGTCGCGGCAGACGGGGGCAGCCCTCGCCTCTCCTCCCACCACAAGCATCGGCGGCGCCACACCGGGCGACCGCTGGTCAGGGGCCTTGCCGCGACGCGGCCCGGCAATGCGCCAGAATCGGGGCTTCAACAGAACGGAGCGCCCATGGCCACCATCGAAGTCACCGACGACAGCTTCAAGGACGTCATCGACAACAATCCCATCGTCATCCTCGATTTCTGGGCGACGTGGTGCGGGCCGTGCAAGGGTTTCGCGCCGGTGTTCGAGGCCGCGTCCGAGAAGCATCCGGACATCGTGTTCGGCAAGATCGACACCGACCAGCAGCAGGAGCTGTCGAGCGGCTTCCAGATCCGTTCGGTGCCCACGCTCATGATCCTTCGCGACCGGATCATGATCTACCGCGAGGCGGGCGCGCTCGGCGCCGGCGCGCTCGAAAAGCTCATCGAGGAAGCGCGCGCGCTCGACATGGACGCGATCCGCGCCGAACTGGCCGAGCTGCAGAAGAAGGAAGGCCAGGCATGACGAAACCGCTCGGTACGCCGCTGTCGCCCTCGGCCACGCGGGTCATGCTTCTCGGCTCCGGCGAGCTGGGCAAGGAAGTGCTGATCGCGCTGCAACGTCTGGGCGTCGAGACGATCGCGGTCGATCGCTACGACAACGCGCCGGGCCATCAGGTCGCGCACCGCGCACACACGATCGCGATGACCAACGGCGCCCAGCTCAAGGCGCTGATCGAAGCCGAGAAGCCCGACCTCGTCGTGCCCGAGATCGAAGCCATCGCCACGCCGATGCTCCAGGAACTGGAAGCCGCCGGCGTCGTGCGCGTCGTGCCCAACGCCCGCGCCGCGCGCCTGACGATGGACCGCGAAGGCATCCGCCGCCTCGCCGCCGAGACGCTCGGCCTGCCGACCAGCCCCTACGCCTTCGCCGACACGCTCGAACAGCTCCAGGCCGCGATCGACGGCGGCATCGGCTATCCGTGCATGGTCAAACCGGTGATGAGTTCGTCGGGCAAGGGCCAGAGCAAGCTCGACGGCCCCGACGACGTGAAGAAGGCTTGGGAGTACGCACAGGCCGGCGGCCGCGTGGGTGCGGGCCGCGTCATCGTCGAAGGCTTCATCGACTTCGATTACGAGATCACGCTGCTCACGGTACGCGCGCATGCGGCACCGGCGGTGGACGGCGCAGACGGCAGCACGCCGGCCAACACTGGCTTGACTCGGCCCATCGACACGCATTTCTGCGAGCCGATCGGCCATGTGCAGGTCCACGGTGACTACGTCGAAAGCTGGCAGCCCTGCGCAATGGCGCCGCTCGCGCTGCAACGCGCGCAGGACATCGCGAGGGCGGTCACCGCCGCGCTCGGCGGCGACGGCGGCTGCGGCATCTACGGCGTCGAGCTGTTCGTGAAGGGCGACGCGGTGTGGTTCAGCGAAGTGTCGCCGCGCCCGCACGACACCGGACTCGTCACGCTCGTCACGCAATGGCAAAACGAGTTCGAACTGCATGCACGCGCCATCCTCGGCCTGCCGGTGGATACATCCCTACGCAGCCCGGGGGCATCGGCCGTCATCTACGGCGGTGTCGAGGCAAAGGAGATCGTCTTTGACGGTGTCGCCGAAGCGCTCGCCGTGCCGGGCACGGAACTGCGCCTGTTCGGCAAACCGGAGAGCTTTGTTCGCCGGCGCATGGGCGTGGCACTCGCACATGCCACGGCTGTCGAGGCGGCCCGCATCAACGCAAAGACTGCGGCCAGCCATGTGAAGCCACGCAGGCCGCTCGTCTGACGCGCCACCGCTCAGGCGAGATCGAGGATCCGCCAGCCGCGCTCGATTGCCACCGCGCGCAATCGAGCGTCCGGCGTGACGGCCACCGGGTGACTCACGTACTCAAGCAACGGCAGATCATTGAACGAATCGCTGTAGAAGACGCTTTCGTCAAAACTCGACCAATCCAGTCCCTGGGCCAGCAACCAGTCGCGCACATTCGCTATCTTGCCTTCGCGATAGTTGAGCAAACCCTCGACTTCCCCTGAAATGAAACTGCCTTGCGGGCCTTCAGCCATCGCAATCCGGGTAGCGACCATGTGCTCGAAGCCGAAAATTTCGCGATAGGCGGACGCGATGAACTCGCTGGTCGCCGTCACCAGGCAGCAAAGATCTCCGCTTGCATGATGCGAATGCACGAGACGCATTGCAGCAGCAGAAACATGCTTGCCGCTTTCCTCACGCCATTCATTTCGCCACGCAGTCAATGATTCGACCGGATAACGCATTAGCAGGGCGTAGTACTCACGGTTCAACTGCCTGAGATCGACCCGGCCCGCAACGTATTCGATGCAGTGCTCGGTATAACGGTCGACAAAGCCAGCATCGACCAACTCTCGGGCAACGAGAAAACGGAGGAGATCAGCGCCGCTGTCATAGGAGATCAGCGTGTGATCTAGGTCGAAGAGTGCAAGTCTGCGTTTCATGCCAAAAACAAAAGGTCCATTCAGATAATCTGAATGGACCTTGAATTTGGTGCGGCTGGCAGGATTCGAACCCACGACCCCCTGGTTCGTAGCCAGGTACTCTATCCAACTGAGCTACAGCCGCTCAAGAATTAAATTGTAGCATGAAAATTTGTTTTCAAACTACATTTTTTGCTTTGCTTTGTTTCGCACGCCGCAAAGCAGAAAACGAGATCATACGCATTCGCGGTGATTTTGCAAGTCCTCAGCGGCATAAATTTTCAAGAACGCGTCTGCTGCAGCCAACGTCGTCCGTTCCAACTCCCGACTCTTGACGTTCAAACCCAGCAGAAGTCGGGTCAGCGCATTGTCCCGCACCATTCCTATGAACTGGCTTGCGGCCATTCCTGGATCTTGGACCGACAGGCGCCCCTCCTGCCCGAGCTTTTCGAGCAACTTGGTCAGACGTACCTTGGCTGACTGAAAGGGGCTGTTCCGATGAAACGCCTCGGCAAGCTGTGGAAATCGCGGACTCTCCGCAATCACATTGCGCATCAACGACAGTGACTCCGGATCCGACAAGGCCTGCAGCAGGTTTCGCCCGATCGTTTCGAAGGTGCGACGGAGATCGCTGCTGTCGTCAGGGATGAGTCCATCCTCCGCAGCACGGCGACGCGCCGTTTGTGATACTGCGAGTTCATACAACTGCTCCTTCGAACTCACGAACTTGTAAACCGTGGTTTTCGATACACGCGCCTCTCGTGCAACGCGCTCAATCGTGACGGGGCCGTAGCCCTCGGAAATGAACAGCCTGGAGGCAATCTCCATGATTCGGATGCGCGACTGCTCCAGTGGCGCGGACGACTTTCGGATTTCAGTCCTGACTGACGACTTTCGAGGGAGTTCCAGTGACTCCGCTTTTCCAAGACTTTTTGGCATGCGTACCTCAATAGAAGGTCGCAAGAAAGTACCCGAAGCATTGCTTGGCGATACTGGCTGCGAAGCAAAGCAGCGCAAGGTTTCACACATGCCACCATCAGGTGATGCCAAGTCACTACAGACTGCAACTCACAAGGTCGGAATTATCCTTGCAAAGACATGTTGCGCCATTCGAATTGCGACCGTCCGGAGCTTGGATTGATTCGAAGTGAATGCAAAATGAAAAACCCCCGAAACTCGACGGACTGCATGTCGGATTCGGGGGTTTTTTACTGATCATTGGCGGAGACGAAGGGATTCGAACCCTTGATGCAGCTCTTCACCGCATACTCCCTTAGCAGGGGAGCACCTTCGGCCTCTCGGTCACGTCTCCAGCTGAGCGCGTGACTATAGCCGCTTACAGACTCGCTGGCAAATCAGGCGGCTGTGGTTTCGAGGCCGAAAGCCTTGTGCAGCGCGCGAACCGCCAGCTCCATGTACTTGTCGGCGATGACGACCGAGATCTTGATTTCCGACGTCGAGATCATCTGGATGTTGATGCCCTCGTTGAAGAGCGTCTCGAACATCTTGCTGGCGATGCCCACATGCGAGCGCATGCCGATCCCGACCGCGCTCACCTTGCACACCGCCGGATCGCCGACGATTTCCTTCGCGCCGATCTCCGGCTTGACCTTGGTGTTGAGCACGTCGAGCGCCTTGGCCAGCTCGCCACGCGCGACCGTGAACGAGAAGTCGGTGAAGCCTTCCACCGACTGGTTCTGGATGATCACGTCGACATCGATGTTGGCCTCGGCGATCGGGCCGAGGATCTTGAACGCCACACCCGGCTTGTCGGGCACGCCGAGCACGGTGACCTTGGCTTCATCGCGGCTGAAGGCGATGCCGGAGATGACAGCGGTTTCCATCTTTTCGTCTTCCTCGAAGGTGATCAGGGTGCCCGAAATCATTTCGTCTTCGAGCGGCATGAGCGGGTCGGTCAGGCTCGACAGCACGCGGGTACGCACGCGGTACTTGCCGGCGAATTCGACCGAGCGGATTTGCAGGACCTTGGAGCCGAGCGAGGCCATCTCCAGCATTTCTTCGAAGCTGATGACCTTGAGGCGGCGGGCTTCCGGCACGACGCGCGGATCGGTCGTGTAGACGCCGTCCACGTCGGTATAGATGAGGCATTCCTCGGCCTTGAGCGCGGCGGCGACCGCGACGGCGGAGGTGTCGGAGCCACCACGGCCGAGCGTGGTGATGCTGCCGAGTTCGTCGATGCCCTGGAAGCCGGTGATGACGACGACCTTGCCCGCGTCGAGATCGGCGCGCACTCGCGTGTCGTCGATCGAGCTGATGCGTGCCTTGGTGTAGGCGGAGTCGGTCCTGACCGGTACCTGCCAACCGGCATAGCTGACGGCCGGCACGCCTTCGGCCTGGAGCGCCAGCGCGAGCAGACCAACCGAGACCTGTTCGCCGGTCGACGCGATCATGTCGAGTTCGCGCGGATCGGGATTGCTCGTCAGTTCCTTCGCGAGGCCGAGCAGGCGGTTGGTTTCGCCCGACATCGCGGAAGGGACGACGACGATCTGATGCCCGGCGCGCACCCATTTGGCGACGCGGCGCGCGACATTGCGGATGCGTTCCGTCGAGCCCATCGACGTGCCGCCGTACTTGTGAACGATCAAAGCCATGATGTTGCCGAGTGAAAGGTGATCGACGCACCAATCGAAGCCACGAGGGCAAGGCAGACCGGCGCGTCACACAAAAAGCCTTTGATTATAAGACGGCCGCGTGATGCGTCTTTTCGGGCTTGCGCCTGCGGGCCGCAAGGCGTCAGCGCGGGCACGAACATCGGCGCGCTCATGCATTCGCGGCGAATCGATCCCGCAGGGCTCAGTCGGCGGTTTGCGCAACAAGCGCGATGCCTTCCGCAAAGCTCGCAAGTTCGATCTTGCTAACGCAGCACTGCCCCGCCATCGACAGGTGGCGCCGCACCAGTTCGGAAAATTTGCCCAGCGACATGAGGGACCCGTCGCCACGCGGCACGATGGCCGGCGGACATGCCGACACAGGCAGTACCGCATCGAACACGACGCCGTTCGAGTCGATGACACAGTCGCCGTCATGCGGTCGCCAATGCCGGAAATCGAGATCGCTCGTCCAGTGACCGACATCCCTGACGGGCAGAAGCTCGTCGATGCCGCGCTGTCGCAGCACGCCGGGCCAGCAGGGCGTCCGCGTCATTTCGTCCCCTTCCAGCGCCGCAGCGTCAGGGCGTTCGTCACGACGCTCACGCTGCTGAAGGCCATTGCCGCGCCGGCGACCACCGGACTCAGCAAGCCCGCCGCGGCAAGCGGGATCCCGATGACGTTGTAGGCGAAGGCCCAGAACAGGTTCTGGCGGATCTTGGTGTAGGTACGCCGCGAAATGTCGATTGCGTCGGCGACGAGGGCCGGATCGCCGTGCATGAGCGTGATGCCCGCGGCATGCATGGCGACATCGGTACCGGTGGACATCGCAATTCCCACGTCGGCGGCCGCGAGTGCCGGCGCATCGTTGATGCCATCGCCCACCATTGCGACCCGGCCGCCGGCCGAGCGCAGTTCGCCGATGATGCGCGCCTTGTCCTCGGGAAGTACCTCGGCGCGCACATCGTCGATGCCGAGCGTGCGCGCGACCGCGCCGGCGCTACGCGCGTTGTCGCCGCTGATCAGCACGGTGCGCACGTCGATGGCATGCAATGCGCGGATCGCACCGGCGGCCTCGGGCTTGATCTCGTCGCCGAAGGCCAGCAAGCCGAGCGGACACCGAGCCGCGCCGTCCTCGGCCAGCCATGACACGGTGCGCCCAGCCGCTTCATGCGGCCCCGCAAGCGCTTGCATCGTCATCGCGTCGATGCCGGTTTCGATCATCCAGCGCGTGCTGCCAAGACGCAGGACACGGCCCGCGACCACGGCCGACATGCCGCGTCCGGGCAGGGCGCGCAGGTCACTCGCTCCAGTCACCGGCGCGCCACCGCGTCGCGCTGCCTCGGCGACGGCGCGCGCCAGCGGATGCTCGCTGCCGGACTGGATCGCAGCCGCGAGACCGAGTAGTTCCCCCGCGCTCGTGGCCGCATCGACCGGCTCGCAGGCGAGCAGTTCCGGATGGCCGCGCGTGAGCGTGCCGGTCTTGTCGAAGGCGACGATGCGCAGCTCGTGCGCGAGTTCGAGCGCCTCGGCGTCCTTGATGAGGATGCCGCGCCGCGCCGCCGCGCCCGTGCCGACCATGATTGCCGTCGGTGTCGCGAGACCCAGCGCGCAGGGGCAGGCAATCACCAGCACGCCGACCGCGTTGAGGATCGCGCGCTCCCAGTCGCCACCGGCCAAGCCCCAGCCCAGCAGCGTGAGCAGCGCGATGCCCATCACCACCGGTACGAACACCGCCGCCACCCGATCGACCAGCTGCTGGATCGGCGCCTTGGCGGCCTGGGCGTTCTCGACCAGTCGGACGATGCGCGCGAGCGTCGTCTCGGCGCCAACGGCGGTTACCGTCACCAGCAGCAGGCCGTCGCCGTTGACCGCGCCGCCCGTGACCCGATCGCCGACAGCCCGCGCGACCGGCAGGCTTTCGCCCGTCACCAGCGACTCGTCAACCTGGCTCTCGCCTTCGAGCACCGTGCCGTCCGCCGGCAGGCGCTCGCCCGGCCGCACGACCAGCGTGTCGCCCGTGCGCAGTTGCGCGAGCGAAATCTCGACATCGCCATCCGGCCGCCGCACCCGCGCCGTGTCGGGCCGCAGCGCGTTGAGCGCCCGGATCGCCTCGGTCGTCTGACGCTTGGCGCGCGTCTCCAGCCACTTGCCGAGCCGCACCAGCGTGATCACGACCGCCGACGCCTCGAAGTACAGATGCGGCATCGCCTCGCGCGACGCGGCCAGCTGCCACAGGCTGAGCCCGAACGCCGCCGACGTACCCAGCGCGACCAGCAGATCCATGTTGCCGGCCCCCGCGCGCAAGGCCTTCCAGCCCGCACGGTAAAAGCGCGCGCCCAGCCAAAACTGCACCGGCGCGGCCAGCGCGAATTGCAGCCAGCCATCGAGCATCCAGTGCCTGCCGGCGAGTTCCGCGAGCATCGGCAGCACGAGCGGCAAGCTCAGCGCCGCGCTGATCGCGACCCGCGCGCCCTCGCCGATCGCAATCCCGGCGGCCGGAGGCGGCGCATCCGCGGGCGACTCGGCGGCCAGCAGCTCGTAGCCCGCGCGCTTCACCGCCGCCATCAGCTCCGACGACGACGACTGCCCGGGCACGAGACGGATCTCCGCAATTTCCGTCGCGAGATTCACCGTCGCCGACACGACGCCGGGCTGGCGCATCAGCACCTTCTCGATACGTGCGGCACAAGATGCGCAGGTCATGCCACGCACGGCGAAGCGCAGCTCCTGCTCGCCCACGCGGAATCCGGCCTTCTCCACCGCGCCGCGCAAGGCATCGAACCCGACATCGCCCGCCGTGCGCACTGCGGCCGACTCCATGGCCAGATTGATGCTCGCCGACTCGACGCCCGGCACACGGCGCAGCACCTTCTCGATGCGCGTCGCGCAGGCGGCACAGGTCATGCCCTCGACCGGAAAGCTCCAGTCGCGCGACGCGGAAGCGGGCTTGCTGTCGGTAAGGCTGTCCATGCGGGCGCTCCGTGTTGCCAGTCGGCATTGCTGGCGGAAACGACATTGTGCGGCGCGCGAAAACCGGACGCTCGACAAGCAGCGTCACCGCGGGTGCTGACGAATCGTCACTGTGAAGGCGATATCCCGCAGGCAGCTTGGCACATCGGCGAGGTCGTCACACGCGGCGAGGAGTGGCATGCAAGCAACCCTGAATCTGCTGCAATGGCCTGCGATGGCCGTCACGCTGCTCGCGGCATGGCTCGTCGCATCGGCATCACAGCAGCGCCGCAGGATCGGCTTCTGGTGTTACCTGGGCAGCAATGCGCTGTGGGTGACATGGGGCGTGACCACGGGTTCGTGGGCGCTGGTCCTGCTCCAGTTCGGTCTGGCAGCCATGAACTTGCGGGGCATGCGCAAGAACTCGCGCAGCTCGAAGCAAACAAAAGACTAGGCACAAAGCAAAAGAGGGAAGCGGAAGCTTCCCTTTTTGCCGAACTTGGAGCGGGAGACGAGTCTCGAACTCGCGACCTCAACCTTGGCAAGGTTGCGCTCTACCAACTGAGCTACTCCCGCATTGCTCCGCAACTTTTGGTTGCTTGCCGAATTGGCGCTCGGCGTTGAGCAGAGATTGCGATTATAGAACGCATTCTCGACTTGTCAAACCTATGCGCTTTTGAAGATCAATCAGTGTCATTTATGCGACTGCGTACGCTCGGCGATCTGAGGCCAAGCGCGGCGCAGGTAATACAGCATGCTGATCACGGTCAGCACCGCCGCAAGCCAGGCAAGCGCATCGCCGACGCGTCCGGTATCGATCGACTCACCGGCAATCACCAATGGGTCGTAGTACAGCAGCATCGGGATCGCGACCATCTGCGCGGCGGTCTTTACCTTGCCGATCATGTTCACGGCCACCGCCTTCGAGGCGCCGATCTGCGCCATCCATTCGCGCAGCGCGCTGATGGTGATCTCGCGGCCGATGATGATCAGCGCGATCAGCTCGTGCACGCGCTGGAGCTTGAGCAGCATGAGCAGCGCCGCCGCGACCATGAGCTTGTCCGCGACCGGATCGAGGAAGGCGCCGAACTGCGAAGTCTGGTTCCAGCGCCGCGCCAGATAGCCATCGAACCAGTCGGTGAGCGCGGCCGCCGCGAACATGGCGGTCGCGACGAGGTTCTGCATCTGCCGCGAAAGCAGGTCTTCGGGCAAATAGAAGATTCCGACGATGAGCGGAATCAGCACGATGCGCGCCCAGGTCAGAAAGATGGGGAAGTTGAATGGCATAGGGGCGCGATTCTAGCGACGGGCCGCTTGCGGCAATCCGTCGTTGCGTCGTGGCGAAAATGCGGCACGCGCAGCGAGCGGGCAGCAGCAGGCCGCCCGACGAGGATGCGGCCAACCGCTTGCTCGCGGCGCCCCCTGCCGCGGGCTCTCGCCGCTCAATGCAGCCGCCGATAGATCTCCTCGGCCAGCGTGCGCGAGATGCCGTCCACCGACGCGAGGTCGTCGATGCTCGCGTTGGCCACGCCGCGCAGCCCGCCGAAGCGCGTCAGCAACCGCTGGCGCCGCTTGGCGCCGACGCCCTCGATCTCCTCCAGCGCCGACACCTGCCGCGCCTTTGCGCGCTTGCTGCGCATGCCCGTGATCGCGAAGCGGTGCGCCTCGTCGCGGATCTGGGCGACGAGCATGAGCGCCGCGCTCCCGCCGCCGAGCAGCAGCTCGGGCCGGCCGTCGGCGAAGACGAGCGTCTCTAGCCCCACCTTGCGGTTCTCGCCCTTCTTCACGCCGACCAGCACCGACATGTCGAGCCCGAGTTCGGCGAACACCTGGCGCGCCATCTCCACCTGCCCCGTGCCGCCGTCGATGAGCACGATGTCTGGCAGTTCCATCTCGCCGTCGGCCACCTTCGTGTAGCGGCGCATGAGCACTTGGCGCATCGCGGCGTAATCGTCGCCGGGCGTGATGCCGGTGATGTTGAAGCGCCGGTACTCGGCGTTCTGCATCGCGTGATGGCAATACACGACGCAGGACGCCTGCGTGGCCTCGCCCGCCGTGTGGCTGATGTCGAAGCATTCGATGCGCAGGTTTTCGAGGTCGTCGGCGCCGAGTTCCATGCCGAGCGTCTCGGCGAGCGCGGCGGTGCGCGCCTGGGCCGAGCCCTGCTCCGCGAGGTTGCGCGCAAGCGCGATTTCGGCGTTGCGCGTGCATTGCTCCAGCCAGGAGCGGCGCTGGCCTTGCGGCTGCTTCAGCCAGCTCACGCGGCGCTGGGCCACTTCGGTGAGCGCGTCCTGCACGGCCTGCATCGCGGGCGTGAACTCGGCGATGACGACGGCGGGCAGCGGCTGGTCGGCGTAGTGCTGGACCATGAAGGCTTCGAGCACGCGCTCGGCGAGCGGGCGGTCGTCGTCGAGCGCGTCGGCATCGACGATGTGCTTCGGGAAGTAGGCGCGGTCGCCCAGATGCCGGCCGCCGCGCACCATCGCGAGATTGACGCAAGCACGCCCGCCGCCCACCGCCACCGCGAGGATGTCGATGTCGGCCTCGTCGGCCACTTCCATCGACTGCTGGTGCAGCACCTTGCCGAGCGCCGACAGCCGGTTGCGCACCACCGCCGCCTCCTCGAAGCGCAGCTCGTCTGCAAACGCTGTCATGCGCTGCTCAAGCTCGCGCATCACCTCGGCATGGTCGCCGCGCAGGAAGCGCATCGCCTCCCGCACGTCGCGCGAGTACTCGTCGGCACTGATCTTGTCGACGCAGGGCGCGGTGCAGCGCGCGATCTGGTGCAGCAGGCAGGGCCGCGTGCGGTTGCTGTAGACCGAGTCCTCGCAGGTACGCAGCTGGAACACCTTCTGGAGGATCTGGATCGACTGCTTGACCGCCCAGGCGCTCGGATAGGGACCGAAGTACTGGTTCTTCTTGTCCACCGAGCCGCGGTAGTAGGCCATGCGCGGGAAGCGGTGCGCCGTGAGCTTCAGGTAGGGATAGCTCTTGTCGTCGCGGAACAGGATGTTGAAGCGCGGCGCGAGCGTCTTGATGAGGTTGTTTTCGAGCAGCAGCGCCTCGGCCTCGGAGCGCGTGACCGTGGTCTCGATGCGCGCGATGCGCTCGACCATGCGCGCGATGCGTTCGCTGCTCGGCCGCTTCTGGAAGTAGCTCGACACACGCTTCTTCAGGTCGCGCGCCTTGCCCACGTAGAGCGCGGTGCCGGCCTCGTCGAAGTAGCGGTACACGCCCGGCAGGTGCGGCAGGCTGCGCACGACCGGCTTCGGGTCGAAGGCGGGCGCGGATTCGGGCAGTTCGGTGGGAGCGGAATCGGACATGGACAATGACGCGAAAGGACTGCCGCCGATTATGACCACCGCCCTGCCCCCCGTTCCGCCCGCGCGTTGCGACCTGTTCTGCCGCGTCATCGACAACCTCGGCGACGCGGGCGTGTGCTGGCGGCTCGCGCGCAATCTCGCGCATGACCACGGCGTGGCGGTGCGGCTCGTCATCGATGATCTGGCGAGCCTCGCCTTCATCGCGCCGGACGTGCGCGCGGAGCGGGCAGTGCAGCGCGTGCGCGGCATCACGGTCGAGCGCTGGCATGACGGCGTGCTGCCCGATGCCGGGGTGAGGCTCGTGATCGAGGCCTTCGCCTGCGAGCTGCCGGCGGACTATGTCGAGGCGCTCGCCCGCCTGCCCGCGCCGCCGCGCTGGATCAATCTCGAATACCTCACCGCCGAGCCCTTCGCGCGCGACTGGCACGGGCTGCCGAGCCCGCATCCGTGGCTGCCGCTGGTGAAGCACTTTCACTTTCCGGGCTTCGAGGCGGGCGGGGGCGGGCTGATCGTCGAGCCGGGGTTGCGAAGGTCGTGCGCCGTTGCGGTCGAATCCGCGCCGCCGGATGCCGGAGCCCCGGCCGCAAGCCGGGCGCTGAAGCTGTTCGTCTTCTGCTACCCGACGGCCGCGCTCGACAGCCTCGCCCGCGCGATCGACCACGACGCGCGCCCGGTGGAAGTCACACTCGCGCCGGGCCGCGCGCAATGGCCGACGACATCGCGGCTCGACGTCATCCGCCCCGCGCCCGTGGCCCAGGAAGCCTTCGACGACTGGCTGCGCGCCGCCGACCTCAGCATCGTGCGCGGCGAGGATTCGGTGGTGCGCGCCCAGCTGCTCGGCCGGCCCTTCGTCTGGCACATCTATGCCCAGGACGACGGTGCGCACTGGGCCAAGCTCGAAGCCTTCGAGGCGCTGTATTCGCGCGGCCTGCCGCCGACCGCCGCGTCGGCGTGGATCGGCTTCCAGCACGCCTGGAATGCCGGTGCCGATGTCGGCGCGCACTGGCCGGCGCTGCGCGCCGCCCTGCCCGACCTCGCGCGCCATGCGCTCGTCTGGCGCGACCGCCTGCTCGCCCTGCCCGACCTCGGGCGCCAACTCGCGGCCGACATTGCCGCAGGTTAGAATCGCGGGCTTTGTCAACTCTGGCGCCGACGCGTTTCCTGCGGGCGCCCTACCCGCAAGGTTTCCCCCGTATGAAGACCGCTCAGGAACTGCGCGCCGGCAACGTGATCATGGTCGGCACCGAGCCGATGGTCGTGCAAAAGGCCGAGTACAACAAATCCGGCCGCAATGCCGCCGTCGTCAAGCTCAAGATGAAGGGCCTGCTGTCGGGCTCCGGCGCCGAAACCGTCTACAAGGCCGACGACAAGTTCGACGTGCTGGTGCTCGACCGTAAGGAAGTCACCTACTCGTACTTCGCCGATCCGATGTACGTCTGGATGGACGCCGAGTACAACCAGTACGAGATCGAGGCCGAGAACATGGGCGACGCCCTGAGCTACCTCGAAGAAGGCATGCCGGCCGAAGTCGTGTTCTACAACGACCGCGCCATCTCGGTCGAACTGCCGACCTCGCTCGTGCGTGAAGTCACCTACACCGAACCCGCCGTCAAGGGCGATACCTCGGGCAAGGTGCTCAAGCCCGCCAAGCTCGCGACCGGCTTCGAGATCTCGGTGCCGCTGTTCGTCGATACCGGCGACAAGATCGAAATCGACACCCGCACGCACGAATACCGCAGCCGCGTGAAGGGCTGATTCTTCGATAGGTTCGCCGGATCATTTCCGGCGGAGCTCCAACAAAAAAGCCGCCCTGCAATGCACGGCGGCTTTTTTGTTGGCTGACGAATTTGGCCGGCAAATTCGGCGCCGGATCGGCGAATTGGTGGCTCCGTCGATCCGATTCACCACCGACCCGCCGATCGGGCCGGCGCGATTCAGAGCGACTTGAGAATCTTGAATGCCGCCGCGTAACGATCGCTCGCGCGCAGCGTTTCCCAATCGGGAATGGCCGCCGTCGGCTTGAGCGTCGAAATGCGGCCCAGGCTCGCGGCCGACATCGTGTGGTCGAGGCCGTCGAGCAGGCGGTCGAGTCGATCGGGCTTGTTGCACGCGAGGAGCATGTCGCAGCCCGCGCGCAGCGCCGCATGTGCCGATGCGACGAGGTCGCCCGCGACACGCGCGCCTTCCATGTTGAGGTCGTCGCTGATGATGACGCCGAGGAAGCCGAGCCTCTGGCGCAGCACCTTCTGCAACCAGGTGGCCGAGAAGCCCGCCGGCAGCTCATCGACCGCCGGATACACCACATGCGCCGGCATCACTGCCGCCAGACCGATGCCGAACCAGCCATAAGGCGCTGCATCGCTGTCGAGGATTTCATCGAGCGTGCGCTCGTCGGTCGGCAGGTCGAGGTGAGAATCGGCCTCGGCCCAGCCATGCCCTGGAAAATGCTTGCCGCAATTGGCCATTCCAGCGAGCGACATGCCATGCGTGAGTGCCTGGGCCAGCAGCGTGACCGTGCGTGGATCGTCATGGAATGCGCGATCGCCGATCACTTCCGAATGGCCGTAATCGAGATCGAGTACCGGTGCGAAACTCAGATCGACACCGCAGGCGCGCAATTCGCTGGCGAGCACATAGCCGACGGCCGATGCGGCGCGCACCGCTTCAAGCTTGCTCGGCGATTCATCGCGATCCCAGAGCTTGCCGATGCGGCGCATCGGCGGAATCGACGTGAATCCGTCGGCGCGGAATCGCTGGACCCGACCGCCCTCATGATCGACCGCGATGATCAATTCCGGCCGCAATTCGCGGATGGCTGAAGTGAGCGAAATCAGCTGGGCGCGCGATTCGAAATTGCGCGCAAAAAGAATGACCCCGCCGGTATGGGGATGAAGCAATCGCCGACGATCGGCCTCGCTGATTTCCAGCCCTTCGAGGTCGATCATGACCGGCCCGAGCGCAGGAATTGAGGAACTCATCGTGCTGGCAGACATGAAAGGGTAAGAAAAGAAGTCAAGCACTCTATCGGGAAAGCCCGGGGCCGCAAAGCATCCTGTCACGCTGTCGGACATATGGCGAAACGCGGTTGCAACCGGCATTGCGATGCAAATGCGCGACGGCATCGGAGGCTGGCGAAGCCTTCATCCGATGTCGCTCGGCCGACCCGTGCCCGGGATTTCGAGCTTCAGCTGCCGGCGAAGCCGCGCTGCCCCGGACGCGCCGCGATCATCAGCGCCTTCATCTCGCGCACCGCCGCCGCCCAGCCAATGAACAGCGCCCGGGCCACGACGGCATGACCGATGTTCAGCTCGGCAATGCCGTCGAGCGCGGCGATCGGCGTGACGTTTTCGACATTCAGGCCATGGCCGGCGTTCACCTTGTCGAAGCCGAGCTTCAGGCCCGTGAGCACGCCGGCGCGAATGCGCTCGAACTCGCGGTCGCGTTCGGCCGCGTCGTGGGCATCGGCATAGCGGCCGGTGTGCAGCTCGATGACCGGCGCGCCGGCCGCGCGCGCGGCCTTGATCTGGCGTTCGTCGGCGTCGATGAACAGCGAGACGCGGATGCCCGCCTCTGCCAGCCGCGCCGCCACCGACTTCACGCGCTCGAACTGACCGGCCACGTCAAGGCCGCCTTCGGTCGTCAGCTCTTCGCGCCGCTCGGGCACAAGGCAGACGTCCTGCGGGCGCACTTCCAGCGCGAAGGCGACCATCTCTTCGGTGACGGCCATCTCCAGGTTCATGCGGGTGCGCAGGCGGGCGCGGATGGCGCGCACGTCGTCGTCGCGGATGTGACGGCGGTCCTCGCGCAGGTGCAGCGTGATCGCCTCGGCGCCGGCGTCCTCGGCCAGCAGCGCCGCGTCGAGCGGACTGGGATAGACGGTGCCGCGCGCGTTGCGCACGGTGGCGACGTGGTCGATGTTGACGCCGAGTTCGATCATAGGGATTGCAGCTCCGTGAGTATCTGGCGCGAATTGAGCGGCCGGCCGGCGAGCACGGCGGCCAGCATCTGGCGCATGAGGATCTTCGCCTGCTGGCGCGTGCGCGGGTCGGAATAGTCGCCGGCTTCGATGTCGAGCAGGGTCTTGCCGTCGACGACGACATGGTCGGCGTGGTCGCCGCGACGCGCCTCGCGCACGCCGACGCCGGGCATGAGCAGGTAGCGGCGCTCGGGCTCGACCGGCGTGTCGGCGGCGGTGCGGTCCATACGCGGGCCGTAGCCGATCTCGCGCAGCAGCAGCAGTTCGAAGCGTCGCAGCACCGCGTCCTGCGGCAGGCCAGCGGCGAGTTCGTTCAGCGCGAGCAGATAGCCGGCGAACAGGAAGGGATGGGCATCCTCGCGCGCGAGCAGCTTGAGCAACAGCTCGTTCATGTAGAAGCCGCAGAGCAGCGCGGCCTCGCGCAGCGCCGGCTGGCCGCCGACCCAGGTCGCGCCGGTAAGCGTCTTGACCTCGCCGCGGCCGCTCCACGACAGCATCAGCGGCTGCATCGACACCAGCACCGTGCGCAGCGCCGAATGCGGCCGGCGCGCGCCCTTGGCCACCAGCGCCACGCGGCCGTGGTCGCGCGTGAAGGCCTGGAGGACGAGGCTGGTTTCCTTGTAGGGCGTGGCGTGGAGGACGTAGCCCGGTGCGTCGGTGACGCGCTCGGGGCGACCGCTGGCGGAGGAAGCGGCGCGGCGCGCGCGCGGTCGGGCGGAAGGCTTGGCGGGGACGGCCGCGATAGGCGTCGCGGCCACGGTCACGATGGGGACGGCGGTCAAGTCCGGTGAATCGGTGGCAGGCGGCTCGGCCGCCGAGGCAGGCGCGGACGGCGCACCGCCGTCAGGGCTTGCGAGGGCGTCGCCGCCCTCAGTCGTAGCCATAGGCGCGCAGGCCGGCCTCGTTGTCGGCCCAGCCCGACTTCACCTTCACCCAGAGTTCGAGATGCACGCCGCACTCGAACATCGCTTCCATGCCCTTGCGGGCCTCGGTGCCGATGCGCTTGATGCGCTCGCCACCGGCGCCAATCATGATCGCGCGCTGGCTTTCGCTCGCCACGAGCAGGTTGGCATGCACCTCGATGCGGCCCGGCTGCGAGGTCTCGTCGAAGCGCTCGATGACGACCGTGCTCTCGTAGGGCAACTCGTCGCCGACGAGGCGGAACACCTTCTCGCGGATGAGCTCGGCAGCCATGAACCGCATGCTGCGATCGGTCACCTCGTCTTCCGGGAACATCGCCTCGCCTTCGGGCAGCTGCTTCGCCGTCTCGGCGCGCAGCACGTCGAGCTGGATCGGCTTGGTCGCCGACACCGGCACGATCGCGGCGAAGTCGCGCAGCTTGCTCACCTCGGCCACGAAGGGCAGCAGGTCGTTCTTGCGCTCGACGCGATCGACCTTGTTCATCACGAGGATGACCGGCTTGTTCGCGGGCAGCAGCGACAGGAGCTTGCGATCGTCGGGGCCGCAGCGCAGCGCCTCGATCACCCACAGCACCACGTCCACATCGGCCAGCGCCGTCGTGACCGCGCGGTTCAGCACGCGATTGAGCGCGTTGCTGTGCTTGGTCTGATAGCCCGGCGTATCGACGAACACGAACTGCACGCCCGGCTGGGTGTCGATGCCGAGGATGCGATGCCGCGTGGTCTGCGCCTTGTCGGCCGTGATGCTCACCTTCTGGCCGACCAGCGCATTCAGCAGCGTCGACTTGCCCACGTTAGGCCGCCCGACGATGGCCACATAGCCCGCGCGCGACACCGGCGCCTGTTCCGCTTCACTCATGACTTCCTCCGCTCGCCGGCCACGCCCGCGCGGCGTGTCCTGACCCGCCCGTCGGGCAGTGCCGCCGCGAGCTGTTCCAGCACCTGTCGTGCCGCATCCTGTTCCGCGGCGCGCCGGTTGGCACCCGTGCCGACCGCGCGCAACTGCAACTTCGCGATCGCGCACTCGACCTCGAACTGCTGCTCATGCGCCGCGCCATGCGTCGCGAGCACCTTGTAGACCGGCAACGGCAGATGCCGCCCCTGGAGTTGCTCCTGCAACTCGGTCTTCGCATCCTTGCGGATCGCCGCCTCGCCGAGTTGGGCGATCAGCGGCTGGTAGAGCCGCTCGATCACCGCGTAGGCGACGTCGAAACCGGCGTCGAGCAGCACCGCGCCGAATACCGCTTCAAGCGCATCGGCCACGATCGACGGCCGGGTCGCGCCACCGCTGCGCAATTCGCCCTCGCCGAGGCGAAGGTACTGACTCAGGCCGAGCTTCTGGCCGATCTCGGCCAGCGCTTCCTGCCGCACGAGATTCGATCGCACGCGCGAAAGATCGCCCTCATCGATCGACCGGTAATGCCCGAAAAGCAGCTTGGCGATCGCGCAGCTCAGAACCGCGTCGCCGAGAAATTCGAGCCGCTCGTTGTGCTCGGCGGCAAAACTGCGATGGGTCAACGCCTGGACAAGCAGCGCCGGATTGGCAAATTCATGCCCGAGCGGCTTGGCAAATAGCCTTGGGTCGAACATCACTCGATACTCATCGGGACTTGCTGCTGCCCGAATAATCGATCACCAGACTGACCGGGCCGGCAAGTTCCATCTTCTTCTCGTAGGCAAAGCTCACCACGACATTGCCGGCCGAATCCTTGGTGATCTCGATATCGCGGGCGCCAATGGAATTGATGTCGTCGATCTGCGCCTGCTTGGTGAAAAGCTCCCGCACCTCGGCCGGCGTCGAACCATTGGCAGCCCGCACAACCGCGCGCTTGACCGCCTGATACTCGAAGAATGACGGCACTATCTTCATGCTGGTAACAGCAATGAAGCCAATCACTGCGGCCAGAAAGATCAGGCCGATCAGGCCGATGCCCTGCTGCTTGCGCTTGTTCATCATGGTCAATGGAAACTGCCGATCCGTGACAGATCGGAAAGATTCATCCAGACAAAGAAAGCCTTGCCGACGATATTGGCATCAGGCACGAAACCCCAATAGCGCGAATCGAGACTGTTGTCGCGATTGTCGCCCATCATGAAGTAATGCCCGGCCGGTACCTTGCAGCGAAAGCCGTGCACGTCATAGCTGCAATTCTCGCGCCCCTCGAAATTCTCGGGATTGACCTCGGCCGGACGGCGCTCATCCACCAGAACACGATGCGTCAGGCTGCCGACCGTCTCCTGGTATTGCTGAAGATAGGAAACGCGGTCGCCGTCGAAATAGTCATCGACACGCTCCGTCGGGTAATCGACGCCATTCACAGTCAGGCGCTTGTCGCGATAGACCACCTCATCACCGGGCACGCCGACCACGCGCTTGATGTAGTCGACGCTCGGATCCTTCGGATAGCGAAATACCATCACGTCGCCACGCTGAGGATTGCCGTTGTCGATCACCTTGGTGTTGAGCACCGGCAAGCGGATACCGTAGCTGAACTTGTTCACCAGAATCAGGTCGCCGACCACGAGCGTCGGAATCATTGAACCTGAAGGAATGCGAAACGGCTCGACCACAAAGGAACGCAGCAGGAAGACCGAAATGATCACCGGAAAGAAACCGCCGGTGTATTCGACCCAGGCCGGCTCGCGCATGAGCCGATCGCGCAATGCCGAACGCTCCTTGGTCACAGCTTCGGGATTGACCGCCGCACTGCGTGAACGGGCGTCGAATTCATCCAGCGCCGATTTGGCCGCCGCGAAACGCCGACCGCGCAGATGCCAGCGGTCATAGGCCCAGACCACGCCACTCACGATCGAGAGGACGAAAAGAATCAGCGCGAAATTCATGAATTTATTTGTCTTCGACCTGGAGAATGGCGAGGAAGGCTTCCTGCGGAATCTCGACCGTGCCGACCTGCTTCATGCGCTTCTTGCCGGCCTTCTGCTTTTCGAGCAGTTTCTTCTTTCGCGTGATGTCGCCGCCATAGCACTTGGCAAGCACGTTCTTGCGCAAGGCCTTGATGTTTTCGCGCGCGATAATATTGCTGCCGATCGCCGCCTGGATTGCCACGTCGTACATCTGGCGCGGAATCAGCTCGCGCATCTTGGCGGCAACCTCGCGGCCCCGGCTTTGCGAATTGGCGCGGTGCACGATGATGGAAAGCGCATCGACTTTTTCGCCATTGATGAGCATGTCCACCTTCACCACTTCGGCCGCGCGATATTCCTTGAATTCGTAATCCATCGAGGCATAGCCGCGCGACACGCTTTTCAGCCGGTCGAAGAAATCGAGCACGATTTCCGCGAGCGGAATGTCGTAGGTCAGCATGACCTGGCGACCGTGGTATTGCATGTTCAATTGCACGCCGCGCTTTTGCGTCGCGAGCGTGATGACCGAGCCGACATGCTCCTGCGGCATGTACAGATGCACCTCCACGATCGGTTCGCGGATTTCCTCAATCTTGTCGGTCGGCGGCATCTTCGACGGATTGTCCACGTCGATGATCGAGCCGTCGGTCATGACCACCTGATAGACGACCGACGGCGCGGTCGTGATCAGGTCCATGTCGAATTCGCGCTCCAGCCGCTCCTGCACGATCTCCATGTGCAGCAGGCCGAGGAAGCCGCAGCGGAAGCCGAAGCCCAGCGCCTGCGACACCTCGGGCTCGAATTGCAGCGCCGCGTCGTTGAGCTTGAGCTTTTCGAGCGAGTCGCGCAGCGCGTCGTACTGGTTGGCCTCGACCGGGAACAGGCCCGCAAACACCTGTGGCTTCACTTCCTTGAAGCCCGGCAGCGGCGCTGGCGCGGCCTTGCCTGCGACGGTCAGCGTGTCGCCCACCTTGGCATCCTTGAGTTCCTTGATGCCCGCGATCACGAAGCCGACCTCGCCCGCGTTCAGGCGCTCGCGCTGGCGCGAATGCGGCGTGAACACGCCGACCTGCTCGCACAGATGGGTCGCGCCGGTGGCCATGAACAGGATCTTGTCCTTGGGCTTGAGCGAGCCGTTGACCACGCGCACCAGCATCACGACGCCGACGTAGTTGTCGAACCAGGAGTCGATGATGAGCGCCTGCAGCGGCGCATCAAGCTGGCCCCGGGGCGGCGGCATGCGGGCTATGACGGCTTCGAGGATGTCGTCGACACCCATGCCGGTCTTGGCGCTGGCGGGGATGGCGTCGGTCGCGTCGATGCCGATCACGTCCTCGATCTCGGTGCGCGCCTGATCGGGGTCGGCTTGGGGCAGGTCCATCTTGTTCAGGACAGGAATGATTTCCACGCCGAGTTCGATGGCGGTGTAGCAGTTGGCCACGGTCTGGGCCTCGACGCCCTGCGAGGCATCGACGACAAGCAGCGCGCCCTCGCAGGCGCTGAGCGAACGGGAGACTTCATAGCTGAAGTCGACGTGCCCCGGCGTGTCGATGAGATTGAGGTTGTAGACCTTGCCGTCGCGCGCCTTGTAGTCGAGCGCGGCGGTCTGGGCCTTGATGGTGATGCCGCGCTCGCGCTCGATGTCCATCGAGTCGAGCACCTGCGCTTCCATCTCGCGATCGGACAGGCCGCCACAGCGCTGGATGATCCGGTCGGCGAGCGTGGACTTGCCGTGGTCGATGTGGGCGATGATGGAAAAGTTGCGGATGTGCTGCATCGAAGCTCGGTAGTGGAAGACTCCGACGGGCGCGCGGAGAACCGGCGATTCTAGCCGATGGGTCGAGGCAAGAGCCTTGCCCGCCAGCGCGCCGGGCCGTGGAGTCGATCAGCGGGACGCGGCGTCCACGAGCAGCAGCGTCTGGTCGGTCGCGCCGGTCCACGCGATCCACGCGAGCAGCCCGACCAGCGCCGCGACGCCGAGGCTCGCGAGCGCGAGCATGGCGGGGGCGTGCTTGCGCGAGGGTTCCGAGGGCGCATGTGCGGCGGCGATGCGCCGTGCCAACTCGGTACCGGCTTCCAGTCGACGCTGCTCTCCCGCCACGGCGGCAGCATCGGTAATCGCATCGCGGCAGCGCAGCAGTTCAGCCCAGCGCGCACGCAGGGCGTCGTCGTGGCTCAGGCGGTCGAGCAGCGGCCCGACCTCTTGCGCTGGCAGTTCGGCATCGATGAAGGCCGACAGCTTCTCGTCGTCCTCGCGGTCGATGCCGTCGTGATTCACCAGCGTTTCTCCTTGGATGTGTCGAGCAATGGGCGCAGTTGCGCGGCGATCGCATCACGGGCGCGGAAGATGCGCGAGCGTACCGTGCCGATCGGACAGCCCATCGATTGCGCGATCTCTTCGTAGCTCAGACCTTCGATCTCGCGCAGCGTGATCGCTGTGCGAAGTTCGTCGGGCAGGTCGAGCATCGCGCGGTTGACGGTCTCCGCGATCTGCTTGGTCATCAGCTCCGCCTCCGGCGTCGCGACTTCCCTTAGGTGCGAAGCGTCCTCGAAAGTTTCCGCTTCCTCGACCGTGCTGTCGGCCAGGGTCGCCGCCCGTCGCCCCTGCGAGGCGAGGAAGTTCTTGGCGGTGTTGACGGCGATCCGGTAGAGCCAGGTATAGAAGGCCGCGTCGCCGCGGAATCGCGGTAGCGCGCGATAGGCCTTGATGAAGGCTTCCTGGGTGATGTCTTCGATCTCGACGGGGTCGCGCACGAAGCGGCTGAGGAGCCGGTTCACCTTGCGCTGGTACTTCACCACCAGCAACTCGAAGGCACGGTTGTCGCCGGCCTGGATGCGCTCAACCAGCAGTTGGTCGGCCGCTCGGTCGGCACCAGGCTGGGCAGCCTCGGGCAGGGCCGCGACCGCCTCGGCGTAGAGATGCTCGTCGGTGTTGGCGGCGGGATCCGCTTGCGCATCCGACACGACAGCCGGCGCAACTCCGGCCACCCTGGCGGCACCTGCCGTCAGTCCAGCTGCTGCCTGTCCGAGGCAATGTTCAAAGATCCGAGCGGTCTTGGCGGCCATGGCGTCCAACCCGTGTCCAGTAATCGGGACTTGGAGTCTAGACCAGTTTTGTCCAGGACAGAACGATATATTCAATCGGACTTCAGTCTATTCATTGCCTTATCGTCCTGAACAAATCCGGCGGAACCAATCATCAAGGCCCAGTTTGTCCAGCGCAGCAGACGCCGCCTGTCCGGCTCGGATTCGATGTCGAACTCGAGCAGGAGAGGACATGCCGTACCCCCTTCCAACGGGCGCAGCGCCAGCCACGCCCACGGACCGAAGCGAAGGGGACGAGCGACCGGCAGCATCGGCCGGCCAGCCAGACGCAGCAACGAATCCCCACCGACGGCCAGCGGTAGCGCGACTCGCCGCGACGCCCGCAGGGAGCGCACCGCGAGCAGCAGCAACAGCCCCTGCGCACCCGCGCCGGCAAGCAGGCGGGCATCCATGCCCGCGATGCGCCAGTGTTCCCAACCGGAATACGCGGCGACGAGAACCGCCACCACGAGAAGTGCCCGTGCCAGCCATTGCAGCCGGCGGGGCGGCGCGGCCACGAACGCGAAGGGTTCGGGCCAGCGCCGCCGCGTCATGTGTCAGACGCGCTTGAAGATGATCGAACCGTTGGTGCCGCCAAAGCCGAAGTTGTTCTTCAGCGCTGCGTCGATCTTCAGGTCACGCGCGGTGTTCGCGCAGTAGTCCAGGTCGCACTCGGGATCCTGGTTGAAGATGTTGATGGTGGGCGGAACAATCTGGTTGTGGATCGCGAGCACGGTGAACACCGATTCGAGGCCGCCAGCGCCACCGAGCAGGTGGCCGGTCATCGACTTGGTCGAGTTCACGACCAGCGACTTGGCGTGATCGCCGAAGGCCAGCTTGATCGCGTTGGTCTCGTTGATGTCGCCGAGCGGCGTCGAGGTGCCGTGGGCGTTGATGAGTTGCACGTCTTCCGGATTCAGGCCGGCATTGCGCAGCGCATTGACCATCGAGCGGCGCGGGCCGTCCGTGTTGGGCGCGGTCATGTGATAGGCGTCGCCGCTGCGGCCATAGCCGGTGATCTCGGCATAGATGCGGGCGCCACGCGCCTTCGCATGCTCGTACTCCTCGAGCACCATCACACCGCTGCCCTCGCCGAGCACGAAGCCGTCGCGATCCTTGTCCCAGGGGCGCGAAGCCGTGGCCGGATCATCGTTGCGCTGCGACAGCGCGCGCGCCGCCGCGAAACCGCCGATGCCGAGCGGCGAGACGGTCGATTCGGCGCCACCGGCGACCATCACGTCGGCATCGCCGTATTCGATCATGCGCGAGGCCTCGCCGATGCAATGCAGGCCGGTCGTACAGGCGGTGACGATCGCGATGTTCGGGCCCTTGAGGCCGAAGCGGATGCTCAGATGGCCCGAGATCATGTTGATGATCGAACCCGGCACGAAGAAGGGCGAGATGCGGCGCGGACCACGGTTGGTGTAGTCGGCGTGCGTGTCCTCGATCATCGGCAGGCCGCCGATGCCGGAGCCCACGATGACGCCGATGCGCTCGGCGTTCTCTTCGGTCACGGTCAGCCCCGAATCCTGGAAAGCCTGAATGCCGGCCGCCATGCCGTAATGGATGAAGGTGTCCATGTGCCGCGCTTCCTTCGCGGGCACATAGCGTTCAAGTTCGAAGTTCTTCACCTCGCCCGCGAAACGGGTCGAGAAGTTGGTGGCATCGAACTTGGTGATCGGAACGATCCCGGACTTGCCGGCGACCAGATTCGTCCACGCCTCGGCAACCGTGTTGCCAACGGGGGAGATAAGGCCGAGGCCTGTGACAACTACACGGCGTCGAGACATGCTGGGCTTGGGAAAACTTGGGGGGATGCGCCGGCACCGGACGGTGCGGCGGAAATCGCGCGTGCCTACCGGACCGGAGGATGGTCCGGCGGCGACCAGCGCGCGCAAGCTGCCTTCAGGCAACCCGCCGGCTGGTTCTGCCGCGCGGGAAGACCGCTTACTGCTTTTGACCAGCAGCGCGGACGTAGTCGATCGCTTGCTGAACGGTCGTGATCTTTTCGGCTTCTTCGTCGGGGATTTCGGTCTCGAAGGCGTCTTCGAGGGCCATGACGAGTTCGACCGTGTCGAGCGAATCAGCACCGAGGTCGTCGACGAAGATCGATTCGTTCTTGATGTCGCCTTCGGCAACGCCGAGTTGTTCAGCCACGATCTTCTTGACGCGGGCTTCGATGTCGTCCATTTGCTCTCCTGGATGTGGAACGGCAAGACCTGATAACGGTGCTTGCATGACGGCTTGCAGGGGAAATTCCCGGGAAATGCAAACCGAATCTAACCGCCGGATTTTAACAGTCTGCGTCGCGTGTCACCGGCTACGACACGCTCACATGTACATGCCGCCGTTGACGTGCAGCGTCGTACCGGTGATGTAGGCAGCGGCCGGCGACGCCAGGAAGGCGACGGCGGCGGCAATGTCCTCGGGCTGGCCGAGACGGCCGAGCGGGATCTGGCCGAGGAGCGCGGCGGTCTGCTTCTCGCCGAGTTCCTTGGTCATGTCGGTATCGATGAAGCCCGGCGCCACACAGTTGACGGTGATGCCGCGGCTGCCGACCTCGCGCGCCAGCGCGCGCGACATGCCGGCCACTCCCGCCTTCGCTGCGGCGTAGTTGGCCTGGCCCGGATTACCGGATTCACCCACCACCGAGGTGATACTGATGACGCGGCCCTGGCGCTGCTTCATCATCGGCTTGAGCGCGGCGCGCGCGAGGCGGAAGACGGCCTTGAGGTTGGTATCGATCACCGCGTCCCAGTCGTCGTCCTTCATGCGCATTGCGAGCGTGTCGCGCGTGATGCCAGCGTTGTTGACGAGGATGTTGAGCGCGCCGAGCGAGGCCACGATCTCGTCGACGGCCGCCTGTGACTTCGCGCCGTCGGTCACGTCGAGCACGATGCCTTTCGAGCCGGCGGCGGCGCCTGCCTCGGCGAGCGCGGCGCTGATGCCGGCCGCGCCCGATTCCGACGTGGCGGTGCCGACGACGGTGGCGCCGAGGCGCGCGAGTTCGAGCGCGATGGCCTTGCCGAGGCCGCGCGAGGCGCCGGTCACGAGAGCGATCTGACCCGTGAGCGACCTGCGGTTTTCAGTGGTCATGGATTGGCTTCCTGATTCAGCTGAGCGCGGCGCGCGTCGCTTCGAGCGAGGCCGCGTCGAAAATATTGAAGACTTGGAGTCCCGGCGCGATGCGCTTGACGAGGCCCGCGAGCACCTTGCCCGGACCGCATTCGACGACATGGGTCACGCCCATCGCCTCGAACTGCCTGACGGTCTCGACCCAGCGCACCGGGCCGGCCGCCTGACGCACGAGCGCGTCCTTGATGCGGGCAGGATCGGTCTCGACCGCGACATCGATGTTGTTCACGAGCGCAGCGCCCGGCACGGCGAAGTTCTCTTCGGCGAGGCGGCCGGCGAGGCGCTCGGCCGCCGGCTTCATGAGGCTGGAATGGAACGGCGCCGACACCGGCAGCGGCAGCGCGCGCTTCGCACCGGCCGCCTTGGCCGCCACGCAGGCGCGTTCGACGGCCGCCTTGTGGCCGGCGATCACGGTCTGGGCGCTGTCGTTGAAGTTGACGGCCTCGACCACCTCGCCCTCGGCCGACGCGGCGCAGACCTCGCCGACCTTGACGCCATCGAGACCGAGGATCGCTGCCATCGCGCCCACACCGACCGGCACTGCCGACTGCATTGCCTCGGCGCGGAAGCGCACCAGCGCCGCGCCTTGCGCGAGCGTGAGTGAACCGGCCGCGACCAGCGCCGAATACTCGCCGAGGCTGTGGCCGGCCACGACCTCGGGCATCGCGCCGCCGGCTTCGCGCCAAGCGCGGAAGAAGGCGGCCGAGCCGGCCAGCATGATCGGCTGGGTGTTGGTCGTGAGGTTCAGGTCTTCGGCCGGGCCGTCGGCCGCGAGCTTCCAGAGATCGACGCCGATCGCCTGCGAAGCCTCGGCGATCGCGCCTTCGACGACGGCATTGCCCGCGAAGCCGTTGAACATGCCGACGCTCTGCGAGCCCTGGCCGGGGAACACGAATGCGAGTTTCATGGGGTCTTCCTGTGGTCGTGAGGGTCGCGCGTCAGAACGTGACGATCGCGCCGCCCCAGGTGAAGCCGCCGCCCACGCCTTGCAGCAGCACGTTGTGGCCCGGCTTGATGCGGCCGTCGCGCACTGCCTCGTCGAGCGCTAGGGGCACCGACGCGGCCGAGGTGTTGCCGTGACGATCGACCGTCACCACCAGCTTGTCCATCGGCAGACCGAGGCGCTTGCTGGTGGCCTGGAGGATGCGGATGTTGGCCTGATGCGGGATCGTCCAGTCGAGCTGCTCGGCGGTCAGACCCGACGCACTGAGCAGTTCGCGCGCGTTCTGTTCCAGCACCGTGACAGCAAGCTTGAACACCGCCTGGCCTTCCATGCGCAGGAAGGGATCGCCGGTGACGACGCCACTGTTCACGCTGCCGGCAGTACAGAGGATCTTGGAGTACGAGCCGTCGGCATGCAGCTTGGTCGCGCGCACACCCGGCGTCTCGCTGGCTTCGAGCACCACCGCGCCCGCGCCGTCACCGAACAGCACGCAGGTCGTGCGGTCGTTCCAGTCGAGAATGCGCGAGAAAGTTTCCGCGCCGATGACGAGTGCGCGCTGGTACATGCCGGTGCGGATCAGTGCGTCGGCCGTCGCAAGGCCGTACACGAAGCCGCTGCACACGGCCTGGATGTCGAAGGCCGGTCCGCCCTTGATGCCAAGCTCGGCCTGCACGAGGCAGGCAGTGCTCGGGAAGATCATGTCGGGCGTGGACGTGGCCAGCACGATGAGGTCGATGTCGCCCGGTTCGCGACCGGCGGCTTCGAGGGCCTTGCGTGCGGCGGCAACGGCGAGTGTCGAGGTCGTCTCGCCCGGTCCGGCCAGATAGCGCTGGCGGATGCCGGTGCGCTCGCCAATCCAGGCGTCGGAGGTCTCGATGTCGCGCGTGGCAAGGTCGGCCGCGAGCTGCTCGTTCGTCACGCAGCGCCCGGGCAAGGCGCTTCCGGTACCCGTTATGCGAGTGAAGCTCATCATCGTTGTCGTGTGCGCCGCCGCGTCAGACGGCGGCGGATTGCGAGGAGGCAGGACCGGTCGGTCGCGCGCCCGTTTCCGGTGCGCCGGACTGCCCAAACGGCCCGAGGTCGGCGGCAGCAGCCATCGCAGCTCCGTCGCCAACCGCTTGGTGGGTCGCGCGATAGGCCGCGATTTCCGAAGCCACGCCATCGAGCAGCCTGCCGCGCGCAGCATCGAAGCCGCGCTTGAGCGCCCAACCGAAGGCATAGGCATCGGCCGAGCCGTGACTCTTGATGACTACGCCGCGCAGACCGAGCAGCGCCGCGCCGTTGTAGCGGCGGTGATCAACCCGCTTCTTGAAGCGCGACAGGATGGGCCTGGCTAGCAGCGCGACGAGCTTCGAACCGAAGCTGCGCGTGAATTCCTCGCGGATGAAGGCTCCGATCATCTGGGCGAGGCCCTCGCTCGTCTTGAGCGCGACATTGCCCACGAAGCCGTCGCAGACGATGACGTCAGTGCGGCCCGTGAAGATGTCGTTGCCCTCGACATTCCCGAAGAAATTGAGGTTGGACGAGCGCAGCAGCTCGGCTGCCTGCTTGACTACTTCGTTGCCCTTGATCACTTCCTCGCCGATGTTGAGCAGGCCCACGGTCGGCTTCGCCTTGCCTTCGAGCGTCGCGACAAGAGCCGAGCCCATGATCCCGAACTGGAGCAGGTGATCGGCGCTGCAATCGACGTTGGCGCCAAGGTCGAGCATCGTCGTGGCGCCACCGCGAGCATTGGGCATCGAGAACGCGATTGCCGGCCGGTCGATACCGTCAAGCGTCTTGAGCACGTAACGCGAAATGGCCATCAGCGCGCCGGTGTTGCCGGCCGAGACGGCCGCATCGGCGACGCCCTTCTTGACGAGTTCGACCGCGACCCGCATGGACGAATCGCGCTTGCGGCGCAGGGCCACCTCGATCGCGTCATCCATCGCCACGACTTCCGACGCGTGATGGATGCTCACGCGCGGATCGCCGCGCAACTCGGCCGGCAGCGCCGCCTCAATGGCGGCCTGCTGCCCGACCAGGATGAAGCGAGCTTCGGGCTCGCGGGAGAGGAATTGCGTGACTGCTGGCAGCGTGACCACGAGACCGTGATCACCGCCCATGCAATCGACGGCCAGTGTGATCGCCAAGGGCAGTCGGAGGGGGGTTGGAAGAATCGGGGAGTGCCCGGAGGCACCCGACATCATTCCTTGGTCTTGAGGACCTTCTTGCCGCGGTACATGCCGTTGGGGCTGATGTGGTGCGGGCGATGAACTTCGCCGCTGTTCGGATCGACCGACAGCGCAGGATTGGTCAGGAAGTCGTGCGAACGGTGCATGCCGCGCTTCGACGGCGTCTTCTTGTTTTGCTGAACGGCCATGAAAAGCTCCCTACGGATGAGTCGGCGTCGAAGCATTCGGGCCATCCGCATTCGCTGCCCCCCCGACAGCCCGTCCGACTGATCGGAGCTGACTGCCGCAAGCACTGGCATTGCGCCTGGATTCCCGGCCCCTCGGCCATCTGCGCGGACGCGCAGGAGTTCCAAAAAAGATAACCGTCGATTCTAGCACCCATCGACGGATGTGGGTCACCCTTCGTCGCGCGACGGGCGCAGATTGCGCAGCACGTCGAATGCCGAAGGCGCCTCCTCGATGCGCGCGACGCCCTCGTCGACCGGCACCAGCCCCAATCGCGCCAGCGCCTCGGGCGGACAGGACTCATGCACGCCGGCCGGATCGACCGCGAGCAGAAGCTCGTCCTCGAGCAATTCGCGCAGGTCGAGGCTGCGGCGCGCGACCACAGGATCGAAGCGATCGTCATCGAGCGGCGCGGCATCAGCGGCCTCGTCGGTCTCGAACACCACATAGCGGCGTTCGACCGTCACTTCGGCGCGACGCGGTTCGAGGCAGCGCGCGCAGGCCACGCTCAGGCTGGCCGTCAACTGGAGCCGCAGACCGACCTGCCCCGAATACTCGGGCGCATCGCCGCGCTCGATGATCTCGCCCTCAATGCGCCACTCGACCGGCGAATCGGCGCTGGCATCGGCGGCCACGCGCGGGAGTTCGCCCACGGGCGTGCTGCCCGCGAGCATCTGTTTGCCACGCCCGAAGGCGGTGATGTCCGTAATCGTCAAATCTGCCATGACATAATTTTCCCATGCCTGCCGAGAACAACGCCGAAACCCGACTCATCCTCGCCTCAACTTCCGCCTACAGGCGCGAACTGCTCGCCCGCCTGCGTGTGCCCTTCGACACCGCGCGGCCCGAGGTCGACGAAACCCCGCTGCCCGGCGAATCCGCCGAAGCCACCTCGCTGCGCCTCGCCATCGCCAAGGCCCGCGCCATCGGCGACCACACACCGGGCGCGCTCATTATCGGCAGCGATCAAGTCGCCACGCTGGACGGCCGTCAGATCGGCAAGCCAGGCAGCCACGAACGCGCCCTCGAACAGCTGCGCTCGATGCGCGGCCGCGACGTGCTCTTCCACACTGCCGTCGCGCTGCATGACACCCGCGACGACAGCATCCGCCACGCCGTCGTCACAACGGCCGTGCGCTTCCGTGACCTGCCTGACGCCGAACTCGACGCCTATCTGCGCATCGAGCAACCATACGACTGCGCCGGCTCGGCCAAGAGCGAGGGGCTTGGCATCGCGCTCATCGAGTGCATGACCTCCGACGACCCGACCGCGCTCGTGGGCCTGCCGCTCATCACCGTGGTCGGCATGCTGCGCGAAGCCGGCTTCCCGTTCTTTGGCGGCGCGGCATGACGGCCGGCACGCTCTGGCTGGTGCCGAACACGCTCGGCGCGCCCGAACCCGCGCTCGACGGCGAAGCCCGCGCCGCCTGGCTTGCGAGCCTGCTGCCCGCCGGCGTAATGGAAACCGCCGGCCGGCTCGACTACTTCATCGGCGAACACGCCAAGTCCACGCGCGCCTTCCTCAAGCTCGTCGGCACGCAGCGGCCGGTGCAGGAAATCGAGATCGCCGAACTCAACATCAACACCCGCGCCGAGGCGCTGCCGGCTCTGCTCGCGCCGCTGCTGGCTGGGCGTGACGCCGGCCTCGTGTCGGAAGCCGGCGTGCCTGCCGTGGCCGATCCGGGAGCGATGCTCGTGCGGCTGGCCCACGCCAAGGGTGTGCCGGTGCGGCCGCTCGTCGGCCCAAGCTCGATCCTGATGGGCGTGATGGCCAGCGGACTCAACGGCCAGAGCTTCGCGTTCAACGGCTATCTGTCGACCGATCCGGCCGCGCGCGCCCAGCGTCTGCGCGAACTCGAAGCCCGCTCGCGCGCCGAGGGCCAGACCCAGGTCTTCATCGAGACGCCCTATCGCAATCAGGCGCTGCTCGACGCACTGATCGCGACGCTCGTGCCCTCGACCCTGCTCTGCCTCGCCACCCATCTCGCGCTGCCCGACGAGGCGGTCGAGATGCGACCTGTCAAGGCATGGAAGGGTGCGAAGCCCGCCTTCCACAAGAAACCGACGGTCTTTCTTTTTCTCGCCCAGTAGCACGGTTAGGGCCGTGCCGGCCCACCCGCCTTCAGCGCCAGCCAGGCTGACCGCTGCCTGCCGTCGTGCGCGCGAGCACCTGACCGATGACCGTGCCCATCTCGGCGCCGAGCCGCTTGGTGATTCGGTCGAACGGGCTTTCCTGGACCGTGTAGTCGATAACGTCCTCGGCCTTGAACACGTCACGGGCCACGGTATTGACCGTGCCATAGCCGTCGGCCAGCCCCAGTTCCACCGCCTGCTCGCCGTTCCACACGAGGCCCGAGAACATGTCGGGCGTCTCCTTCAGGCGCTGGCCGCGCCCTTCGCGCACCACGCCGATGAACTGCCGGTGCACCGTGTCGAGGATCGATTGGATGTGCTCGCGCTGCTTGTCATTCACCGGCGTGAAGGGATCGAGGAAATCCTTGTTCTCGCCCGCCGTGTACACGCGCCGCTCGACGCCGAGTTTCTTCAGCAACTCGACCGCGCCGAAGGAATCCATGATCACGCCGATCGAACCGACCAGACTTGCCTTGTCCACATAGATGTTCTCGGCGGCCGCCGCGATGTAGTAACCGCCCGAGGCACACATCTCCTGCACCACCACATGCACCGGCTTGTCCGGATGCAGGCCGCGCAGCCGCTTGATCTCGTCGGCCACCATGCCCGCCTGCACCGGCGAGCCGCCCGGGCTGTTGATGAGCAGCACCACTCCCTTCGCGAACTTGTTGTCGAAGGCATCGTCGAGCGCCTCGATCACGCGATCGGCCGAGTTGCGGCCGCGCGAATCGATCTCGCCGTCGATCGTGACCAGCGCCGTGTGCTCGGTCGTGGGCGATTCGAGCGTCGTGGCCATGTGCGCGCTGCGCAGTCCCGACGACAGTGCCCAGACGATCACCACCAGCGTCACCACGCGAAAGAAGATGCGCCAGCGGCGCGCCGCGCGCTGTTCGGCCAGCGTGCCCAGCACGAGCTTTTCGAGAACCTCGCGTTCCCACTTCGGGTCGTTGCGACCGGATTGCGGCTCGTTCGCGTCAGTCATGGCGGTTTGTTGTTGTGATCGGAGGAAGAAGGTTGCCGCGCGAAATCCAGCCGATCACGCCCTCGCGGATCTCGATCGGCACAGGCAGCAGACGGTCGCGCACGCAGGGCCCGCTCACGCAGATTCCCGTGTCCGGGGCGTAGGCGGCACCGTGAACCGAGCATAGCAAGTAATCCCCGGCGCTATCGAAGAACTGCCCGGGCACCCAGTCGAGTTCGACGGCGACATGTCGGCACTGATTCACCCAGCCATGCACGACGCCGCGATGACGCACGACGAAGCCCGTCACCGCCTCCGGCCCGCGCGGCATGCGCAGGCTCATATCGAAGCGGATGCCCGCACCGCGCTCGGTCAGCTCACCCTCGGGCGCGATTGGAATCCAGTCGGGCGTGTTCAAGCGTTCGCCTCCAGCCAGCCGGCCAGTTCCGGCACCGACGCGAACACGCCGAGCGACGGACTGGCCTCCAGTTCGGCCCTCGGATGCGCGCCCCAGGCCACACCCAGACCGTCGACACGCGCATTCGCCGCCATCTGCAGGTCGTGGGTCGTGTCGCCGATCATCAGCGCGCGACCGCGCTCGACGCCGAGCAGGTCGGTCAGGTCGAGCAGCATGCCGGGATGCGGCTTGGAAAAGCTCTCGTCGGCGCAGCGCGTCGCGTCGAACAGCTGGCCGATGCCGGCCACGCCGAGCGCCCGCGTCAGCCCGAGCCGCGACTTGCCCGTCGCCACGCCGAGAAAGAAGCCGCGCTCCTTCAACCGCAGCAGCATCTCGTGCGCGCCCGCGAACAGCACCAGCTCATGGTCACGGCCAAGGTAGTGGAAGCGGTAGCGCTCGACCAGCTCGGGGATGCGCGCCTCGTCCAGATCCGGCACCGCGTAGCGCAGCGCGTCATGCAGTCCGAGGCCGATCACATGCGAGGCCCGCTCGCGCGACGGCACCGGCAGGCCGAGATCGCGGCAGGCGAGCTGGATGCTCTGCGCGATGGTCGGCGTCGAGTCCATCAGGGTGCCATCCCAGTCGAAAACGATCAGGTCGTATCGGCGCGGACGTCCGGCGCTCGCTTCAGGCATGGCGCAGCTTCTCCAGGTAGTTAAGGCATTCGGCGGGCAGCGGTGCCTCGATCGCAAGCCGCTCGCCCGTCACCGGATGGTCGATCCCGAGACGCGCCGCGTGCAGGAACATGCGCTTGAGGCCATGGCGCGCGAGCAATTTGTTGAGCGCGAAGTCGCCGTACTTCGGATCGCCGAGAATCGGATGACCGCTCGATGCCAGATGCACCCGGATCTGATGGGTGCGGCCGGTCCTAAGGTCGCACTCGACCAGCGTCGCGTCCGCCGGATCGACCGGCAATGCGGCGAAGCGTTCATTCACCGACACGATCGTGTGCGCGGTCATCGCGTTCGGATCGCTCGCGTCGGTCACGCGCACCTGGCGCTCGCCATTCGCGTCGGTGAACTTGAACAGCGGCATGCGCAGATGCTGGCGCGGGTTCACCACCCGGCCCGACACCAGCGCGAGATAGCGCTTGTCGGTCGTGCCGGCCTTGATCTGCTCGTGCAGGTTGACGAGCGCCGAACGCTTCTTGGCCAGCATGAGGATGCCGCTCGTCTCGCGGTCGAGCCGATGCACCAGCTCCAGATAACGCGCCTGCGGCCGGGCCGCGCGCAGCTGCTCGATCACGCCGAAGCTCACGCCCGAGCCTCCATGCACCGCCACGCCCACCGGCTTGTTGACGATGAGCAACTCGGCGTCCTCGTGCAGCACCGGGAATTCGGCGCCGGGCACGACTTGGGGGGCACGCACGGCGATACGGATCGGCGGGACGCGGAGCTGGTCGCCCGCGACGAGCCGATAATCGACCGTCACGCGGCCGCGGTTGACGCGCACCTCGCCATCGCGGATCACGCGATAGACGTGGCTCTTGGGCACGCCCTTGCACACGCGCATCAGGAAGTTGTCGAGGCGCTGACCTTCGTCTTCGCTGCCGATTTCGAGCATGTTGACCTTGTCGGCCCGCAATTCGAGGCCACCGGCGGACGCCCTGCCCGGGATGGGTTGACTTTTGCCCAAGTGATTCATTTACCTTATAGTCTGCCGGTTGCTTCAGCGCCTTGAACGCCTTTTGCAAGCGAAAAGGCGGAACCCGCCAAAGCCGGTTTCCCATTCAATTCCTGCTGACAATTGCCGCAGGAAACCCCGGGAAATCGCGCTGGCCGCGTCATTTCCCCGCCGCTTTGCCGCTCAGGCGCCCTGTCGAATGCGAAAAAAAAAGCAATTGGGTAGGCCCGTTCCCAGCAATCCAGCGGCCCGGGTCGTTCACCGCAAAGAACGAGATTAACTTAGCAAGCCCGTTTGTTTGGCGTTCGCGCGAAGGCCGATACCGCAATGCAGTATCGGCACGCTGCGGGCGTACCGGATGATTACCGCAAAGGTCAGGTTGTGCCCGATGCGCCCGAATGGCGGCATCGGTTGCGTTGCTTGGATGTTCCCGGGATGCCGGGACCCACGCCGTCCGCAGAATGCACCGCCGGGAGTTTCCGCCGCGTCCGTGAAGGCTGCATGTGCGATTCCCGAGCCGTTCGTTGCTTCGCGACGGCAGTCATGACGTCGTTTTCTGGCGTCGCGGGTCCGTCTTTCCGTCGTTCGCCCGGCATTACGCTCGACACCTGACCGCAAGGCCCGGGGACGCGATCGGCGCGATCGCCTCTCCCCGCCCCAGCGACTCCGGCGCGCCGCCGCAGCCTTTCCCGCCAGCACCGCTCGCGTGGCTTGCCCCAACCGAGGGGACCCATGAAGCGCATGCTTTTCAATGCGACGCAGGCCGAAGAGCTTCGCGTCGCGATCGTCGATGGACAGAAACTCGTCGACATCGATATCGAGACGGCCGGGCGCGAACAGCGCAAGTCCAACATCTACAAGGGTGTCATCACCCGCATCGAGCCATCGCTTGAAGCGTGCTTCGTCAATTACGGCGAGGACCGGCACGGCTTCCTGTCGTTCAAGGATGTGGCGCGCAGCTACTTCCGTGACGGCGTCAATCCGCGCGAAGCCACCATCAAGGAGGCGCTGCGCGAGGGTCAGGAACTGATCGTCCAGGTCGAGAAGGAAGAGCGCGGCAACAAGGGCGCGGCGCTGACCACCTTCATCTCGCTGGCCGGCCGTTATCTGGTGCTGATGCCCAACAACCCGCGCGGCGGCGGCGTGTCACGTCGCGTCGAAGGCGAGGATCGCCAGGAACTGCGCGAGGCGCTCGACCAGGTCGAGGTGCCGGAAGGCATGTCGATCATCGCGCGCACGGCGGCCATCGGCCGCAGCGCCGAAGAGCTGCGCTGGGACCTGAACTACCTCCTCCAGCTCTGGACCGCGATCGAGAGCGCCGCGAACGAGAACCGCGCGCCGATCCTGATCTATCTGGAATCGAGCCTGGTGGTGCGCGCGATCCGCGACTACTTCCAGCCCGACATCGGCGAGATCCTGGTCGATACCGACGACATCTTCGAGCAGGCCAAGAGCTTCATGTCGGTGGTGATGCCCGACCTGATCCATCGCGTGAAGCGCTACCGCGACGACGTGCCGTTGTTCTCGCGCTTCCAGATCGAGCATCAGATCGAGACGGCCTATTCGCGCGAGGTGCGCCTGCCGTCGGGCGGCGCGGTGGTCATCGACCACACCGAGGCGCTGGTCGCGATCGACGTGAACTCGGCGCGCGCGACGCGCGGTTCCGACATCGAGACGACCGCCCTCAACACCAACCTCGAAGCCGCCGACGAAGTGGCGCGCCAGCTGCGGCTGCGTGACCTGGGCGGGCTGATCGTCATCGACTTCATCGACATGGAGTCGAGCAAGAACCAGCGCGAGGTCGAGCAGCGTCTGAAGGACGCGCTGCGCGTGGACCGCGCGCGCGTGCAGATGGGCAAGATCAGCCGTTTCGGGCTGATGGAGCTGTCGCGCCAGCGCCTGCGTCCGTCGCTGTCCGAAGGCAGCCATGTGACCTGCCCGCGCTGCAACGGCACCGGCGTCATCCGCGACACCGAGTCGAGCGCGCTGCACATCCTCCGGATCATCCAGGAGGAAGCGATGAAGGAGAACACCGCGGCGGTGCACTGCCAGGTGCCGATCGATGTGGCGGCCTTCCTGCTGAACGAGAAGCGCAACGAGATCTCTCAGGTCGAGGCGCGTCACAAGGTCGAGATCGTCCTCATCCCCAACAAGCATCTCGAAACGCCGCACCACACGCTGGAGCGTCTGCGTCACGACGATTCGCGTCTGGAAAGCGGCAAGGCCAGCTACGAGATGGCGGTCGAGCCGGAGCACACCGGCTATTCCAAGCGCGAGGAGCGCGAGGCCAAGCCGCGCCAGGAAGCCGTCGTGAAGGGCGTGCTGCCCGAGCAGCCCGCGCCGACGGCGGCCGTGCCCGCGCCGGTCGAACCGGTGGTCGAGGCGCCCGTGCTGGCGCCGGCCGCCGTGCCGGCGCCCGTGGCGCTGGTGCTGCCCGTGCCCGCGCCGCAGCCGGCCGGCCTGATCGACCGCATCTTCGGCTGGTTCCGCCGTCCGGCGCCCGCGCCGATGCCGGCGCCGCAGCCGGTCGTGCCAGGTCCGGCGCCGGCGCCAGCCGTGGCCGCTTCGGTGCCCGCCGCCGCGCCGGCCGCGCGCGATGCCGCCGCGCCGCGTGATCGCAGCACGCAAGCCCGTGACGGCCGTGGCCGCCGCGAACGTACCGAAGGCGAAGGCCCGCGCCGCGAAGGCCGTGGCGCCGAAGGCCGCGAACCGCGCGCCGAGGGACGTGGCGAAGCCCGCAACGGCGAGCCGCGCAATGGCGAGGCCCGCAACGGCGAAGGCCGTGGCAGCCGTGGCGAACGTCCGCCGCGCGCCGAGCGCGAACCGCGCGAAGGCCGCGAGCCGCGTGAAGCCCGCGAACCGCGCGAGCCCCGTGCCGAACGCGAGCCCCGTGCCGAGCGTGAACCGCGCGCCGACCGTGACGCCAACGCCGAGCGCGATGGCCAGCCGCGTGGCGAACGCGAAGGCCGGGGTCGTCGTGGCGAACGCCGCCCGCGCCCCGAAGCCGCCGTCGAGGCCATCGAGCCGACGACGGTCGCCGAGGCCGTCGTCGCGACCGAGGTCGTGATCGCCGAAGGCATTGCCGGCGCGCCGGCTCCCGCCGCCGTCGAGACAGCCGTCGCCGACACCGGCGCCGAAGTCCTGGCCGGCGATGACGCCGCCGACGGTACCGAAGGCGCCGAAGGCCGTGACGGTGAGGTCCGCCGTCGTCGCCGTGGCCGTCGCGGTGGCCGTGGTCGCGGCGAGCGTCGCGAAGGCGCAGCCGATGGCCTCGACGCCGCCGAGGGCGAAGACGCGGTCGCACCGACCGCCGAGCTGTCGCCCGCCCAGGCCGGCACGCTCGAACTCGCCCACGCGAGCCTCGAAGCCGGTGCCGCGCCCGACGCGGTGGGCACGCCCGCCGCCGAGCCGGCAGCCAGCGTCGCAGACGCGCCGGCCCTGCCCGCGACCACCGTCACCGAGCCGGACGTGACCGAAGCCGCTGCGCCGACCCCGGCCGTCGCGCCGGTCGCCGAGACGCCCGCTGTCGAGCTGGCAACCGCCGAACCGGTCACGGATGCGGCTCCCGCAGAGTCGGTGATCGTCGTCGCACCGGCAGCCACCACGTCGGTCGTCGAGGCGCCGGTCGCGGTCGAGCCAGTCGTGATCGCGGCTGGTGCCGAGCTGGCCGATACGCCGGCGATCGAGCCCACGGCCACGCCTGACCCGGTTGCCGTCACCCAGACCGAGGCCGCTCCCGCGGCGGTCGAGACGCCGGCAGTCGAAGCTGCCTCCGCGCCGGCCGAAGCCGGCACCGAGGCGGCCGTCGAGACGATCAGCTCGGCCCCCGCCGCAAGCGAAGCGCCCGTCGCGCCGGCCACCCGCAGCGATGCCGTCGGTGACCTGCGCACGATGCTGGCCTCGGCCGGCATGGCCCTGGTCGAGACCGACTCGGCCAAGCTGGCCGCCGCGCGCGCCTCGGCCGCCGCCGCCCCCGCGCCGGCGCGCGTGCCGCGCGAGCGCAAGCCGGTCGTCGTCGAGGACACGGGGCCGCTCGTGCTGGTCGAGACCCGCGCCAGCGGCAGCCAGCCGCCGGCCCAGCCCTGAGGCACGGCCCGCCGCGCGCGGGCCGTGAACCGCACCGCACGAAAAAGGGCGATCCTCGGATCGCCCTTTTTCATTTCCGCCGGTCGCCCGGCCCTTCCGAGCACCGGACTTACGGCAGCCGCGCCGCCTACACCATCCGAGCCGGATTCACCCAGGCATCGAACTCCTCGGCCGTCACATGGCCGAGCGCGAGCGCAGCGGCCTTCAGCGTCGTGCCTTCGGCATGCGCCTTCTTGGCGATCTGCGCCGACTTGTCGTAGCCGATGTGCGGGTTGAGCGCCGTCACCAGCATCAGGCTGCGCTCGACCAGCTCGGCGATGCGCGCCTCGTTGGGCGTGATGCCCGCGACGCAGTGGGTCGCGAACGATTCCATCGCGTCGGCCAGCAGCACCGCGCTGTGCAGGAAATTGCGCGCGATGAGCGGCTTGAACACGTTCAGCTCGAAATTGCCGCTCGCCGCGCCGATGGCGAGTGCCGCGTCATTGCCCATCACTTGGGCCGCCACCATCGTCAGCGCTTCGCACTGTGTCGGGTTGACCTTGCCCGGCATGATCGAGCTGCCCGGCTCGTTCTCGGGAATGCTCAGTTCGCCCAGGCCGGAGCGCGGCCCGCTCGCGAGCCAGCGGATGTCGTTGGCGATCTTCATGAGCGCGACCGCCAGCGTGCGCAACGCCCCATGCGCGAAGCTGGCCGGCTCGTGCCCCGCGAGCGCGGCGAACCTGTTGGGCGCGGTCACGAAGGGCAGCCCGCTCAGCCGCGCGACCTCGGCCGCGACCCGCTCGCCGAACTGCGGATGCGCATTCAGCCCGGTGCCGACCGCCGTCCCGCCGATCGCCAGTTCGTGCAGCGGCGGCAGCGTCGCCTCGATCGCCCGGCGCGCGATGTCGAGCTGGGCCACATAGCCCGAGAACTCCTGGCCGAGCGTGAGCGGCGTCGCGTCCTGCAGGTGGGTGCGACCGATCTTCACGATATGGACGAAGGCCTGGCTCTTGTCGGCCAGCGCCGCGCGCAGCGTCTGGAGCGCCGGCAGCACGCGCTGCGCGAGCGTCTGGGCAGCTGCGATGTGCAGAGCGGTCGGAAAGGTGTCGTTCGATGACTGGCCGCGGTTGACGTCGTCGTTCGGATGCACGAGCCGCGTCTCGCCGCGATCGCCGCCGAGCAGCTCGCTCGCGCGGTTGGCGATCACCTCGTTGACGTTCATGTTCGTCTGCGTGCCCGAGCCGGTCTGCCAGACCGAGAGCGGAAATTCGTCGTCGAGATGGCCGGCGATCACCTCGTCGGCCGCCTCGGCGATGGCGGACGCCTTGTCGGCCGGCAGCTGGCCGAGCGCATTGTTGACGCTCGCCGCGGCGCGCTTGACCAGCGCGAGCGCACGCACGATCTCGCACGGCATGCGGTCGTCGCCGATCGCGAAATGCTGGAGCGAACGCTGGGTCTGCGCGCCCCAGAGTCGGTCGTCGGGCACGGCGATCGGACCGAAGGAATCGCTCTCGGTGCGCGTCGGCTCGGATGAAAAGGCTTGCATCGTGAATCTCCCGCGAGCCGTCGCGCGGCCCGTCCGGAATTGTCCCGGCTGGCGGGATGCGCCGGCGCCAGGCGAAGCATCGCGTTGCATTCGCGCGCGCCTTCCCGCACTTGTCCGGAGAGCGCGCCGACGCGCGGCCGCTACACTCGCCGGCTCATGAGCAAGCGCCGAATACCCATCGTTCCTGTCAGTGCCGCGATCGCGGAAGCGGCCGGCCAGCCGTCGCTGACACCACACCCGGCCGACGGGGGCGCCGCACCCGCGCGCCGTTCCGCTCCAGCCGCGCCGGGCGGCATCGAACCGCTCAGCCCGGCCACCGCGCCCGGCGCCCTGCTCGACCGGCTCGGCCGTCCGCTGCGCGACCTGCGCATCAGCGTGACCGACCGCTGCAACTTCCGCTGCACCTACTGCATGCCGCGTGAGCAGTTCGGGCCGGACCACGAGTTCATGCCGCATTCCGAGCTGCTGAGCTTCGAGGAGATCAGCCGGGTCGCGGCCCTTTTCGTGAAGCTGGGCGTGCGCAGCATCCGCCTCACCGGCGGCGAGCCGCTGCTGCGCCGGGGCGTCGAGAAGCTGGTGGAAATGCTCGCCGCGCTGCGCACGCCCGAGGGCGAGCCGGTCGAGATCGCGATGACGACCAACGGCTCGGTGCTCGCGCGCAAGGCGGCCGCGCTCAAGGCCGCCGGCCTCGCGCGCGTGACGGTCTCGCTCGACGCGCTGGACGACGCGGTATTCCGTGCGATGAACGACGCCGACTGGCCGGTCGCCGACGTGCTCGCCGGCATCGACGCGGCGGCGGCCGCCGGACTCGGGCCGGTCAAGATCAACATGGTCGTCAAGCGCGGCACCAACGACGACCAGATCGTGCCGATGGCGCGGCACTTCCGCGGCTCGGGCCACACGCTGCGCTTCATCGAGTTCATGGACGTGGGTGCGACCAACGGTTGGCGCATGGACCATGTGGTGCCGAGCACCGAGGTCATCCGGCGCATCGACGCCGTCTTCCCGCTGGAACCGATCGGCCGCGACGATCCCGCCGCGCCGGCCGAGAACTGGCGCTACCGCGACGGCGCCGGCGAGGTGGGCGTGATCTCCAGCGTGACGCGTGCCTTCTGCGCCGACTGCACCCGCGCCCGGCTCGCCACCGACGGCCGTGTCTTCCACTGCCTGTTCGCCAGCGACGGCCACGACCTGCGCTGGCCGCTGCGCAACGGCGCCGACGACGACCAGCTCACCGGCATGATCGCCGGCGCCTGGTGGGCCCGCGCCGACCGCTATTCGCAGCTGCGCGGCGAAGGCGGCACGCGCGACGGGCGGGTGGAGATGAGCTTCATCGGCGGTTGAGGCGGGCGCCGACGGCGGCACGCGCTGCCGCGCACCTGAAGCCGTCGCGGATCGCGCCGCTCACGCCAGCCGGCGCCGCTTCACGCCGCGATCGCTCCCGGCATCAGCCGCACCGGCCGCGCCGCCTCCACGTCCTGGCCCAGATCGCCGAGCGCGTGGATGCTGGTCGAGGCCCCGTGCGTCGGCGGCAGCGGCACCGGCGTCGTGCCCGCCACGCGGCGCATCTCGACGCGCGGCGCGGCGCACTTCACCGCGCCGAAGATGCTCGCGAAGGCCACATCGGCCGCGTCGCGCCCGGTGCCGATGCGGATCAGGTCGGTCACGGCGCACAGGCCCGTCGGGTCGAACAGGTACCAGCGCTCGCCGAGCCAGCACTCCACGTAGGCGTGGAAATCCATCGGGTCATCGCGCGGGCCGTCGCTGTAGTCGATGCCCGCGACGAAACGCGCCGGTATCGACAGCGCGCGGCACAGCCCGATCATCAGATGCGCGAAATCGCGGCACACGCCGCGCCGGTCCACCAGCGTGTCCACCGCCGAGGTGGACGGATTGGTGAAGCCGGACTGGAAGCGCACATGCTTGCGCACCCAGTCGCGCACCGCCATCACGCGCACGTGGCCCGGCGGCAGCTTGCCGAACTCGGCCTGGGCGAATTCGCCGAGCCGGTCCGACTGGCAGTAGCGGCTCGGCAGCAGGAAGCGCACGGTGTCCACTGGCAGATCGGCCACGCTGCGCTCGCCCAGCTGCTCGATCGGCGTGAAATCTGCCGCGAGCGCGATGCGGCAGGCGTACTCGATGCTCAGCTCGCCCTTGCCGGCGTTGATGCGCAGGAAGCGGTTGGCGTTGAGCCGGTCGGTGTACCAGTCGCTGTGCTCGGCGCCGAACAGCGACAGCGATTCGCCGGTGACGATCTGCGCCGCCGTGCGGGCCGGGGCGATGTTGAGGATGAGGGTGGCCTTGTCGGCGACCTCGTAATCGAGGCCGAGCTGAAGTTCGAATTCGGTCATGACCGTTCCGTGCGGAGCGGGGCGCTTGCCCGACGGCCAGGGCCGGCGCCGCCGCGAGCTGCCGGCCGACGCCCGCGCGCCGCGCCTCGGGGCGCCGGTCGGGATGCTGGCATCCTAGGCAGCCCGCGCCGGCCTCGCCGTCGGCCGCCGGCGCCGCGAACTGTCGGTGCCGGCCCACGCGGGCCGCTTGCCGTCGCCGGTCCGGCGCGCGGCCGCAAGCGGCCCGAGGCGCCAGGGCGGCCGGCACCGCCGCCCGGCCATCGCCCCCGAACACAACCTCGCTCCCGCCATGACCACCAAGACGCTCGACGACATCGTTTCCTGCCTCAACGGCTACGACCCCGACGCGCTCGGCGCCGACCTCGCGCGCCAGGCCATCCTCGACTTCGTGCGCCCGGTGGCCGCGACCGAGACCGTGCCGCTGCGCGCCGCGCTCGGCCGCATCCTCGCCGCCGACGTGACCAGCCCGATCAACGTGCCCGGCCACGACAACTCGGCGATGGACGGCTATGCCTTCGCCGGCAGCGCCCTCGCCGCCCGCGCCGCCGACGCGCCGCTCGAACTGCTGCTCGGCGCCACGCTGCACGCCGGCGCCGCGCCCGCCGCCCTGCCCGCGCCCGACCAGTGCCTGCGCATCATGACCGGCGCCGTCATCCCGTCCGGCTGCGACACCGTCGTGCCCCAGGAATTCTGCGAACTGGCCGACACGCCCGCCGGCCGCGTCATGCGCGTGTCGCCCGCGCTGTGCGGCCAGCTCAAGCCCGGCGACAACGTGCGCCTGCGCGGCGAAGACCTCGCCACCGGCAGCCGCGCGCTCGCCGCCGGCCGCCGCCTGCGCCCGGCCGACCTCGGCCTGCTCGCCTCGCTCGGCATCGCGCAGGTGGAGGTGAAGCACCGGCTGCGCGTGGCGTTCTTCAGCACCGGCGACGAGCTGGTGCCCGTCGGCGAGCCGCTGCGCCCCGGCGCCATCTACGACAGCAACGGCACGACGATCGCCGCGATGCTCGCGCGCCTGGGCGTGGACGTGATCGACCTCGGCAACGTCAGGGACGATCCGGCGCTGCTCGAAGCCGCGCTGCGCCGCGCCGCCGGCGAGGCCGACGCGGTCATCACCTCGGGCGGCGTGAGCGTGGGCGAGGCCGACTTCACCAAGCAGGTGATGGCGCGCTGCGGCGAGGTCGCGTTCTGGAAGATGTCGATCCGCCCGGGCCGGCCGATGGCCTTCGGCCGCATCTGGGCCGATGACGCGCGCGCGGGCGACGGCGCGGTGATGTTCGGCCTGCCGGGCAATCCGGTCGCGGTGATGGCGACCTTCTACTGCTTCGTGCGCGACGCGCTGCTGACGATGGCCGGCGAGGCCGTCAGGCCGCTGCCGCGCTTCAAGGTGCCGCTCGCCACCGCCGTGAAGAAGAAGCCCGGCCGCACCGAATTCCAGCGCGTGCGGCTGGTGGCGGACGAGGCCGGCGTGCTGCGCGCCCACCTCACCGGCGCCCAGGGCTCGGGCATCCTGCGCTCGATGAGCGAGGCCGACGGGCTGATCGTGCTGCCGCAGGACCAGGGCGGCATGGCCGTCGGCGAGCTGGTGGACGTGATTCCGTTCGAGGGGCTGGTCTGATCAGCCGAGGCTGATGTCGCTGACGAGCACGCCGTCCTCGTCGGCATAGACCCAGTCGCCCGGGCGCACGACGCCGCCCGGGAACTGCACGGCGATGTCGCGCTGGCCGCCGTTGGCCTTGACGCTCTTCTGCGGATGGGTGGCGAGCGCGTAGATGCCGACCTCGCAGGCGGCCAGTTCGCGGGTGTCGCGCACGCAGCCGTTCACGAGCACGCCGGCCCAGCCGTTCTTGGCGGCGAGCACGCCGAGGTTGCCGCCGACCATCGCGCAGCGCATCGAGCCGCCGCCGTCCACGACCAGCACGCGGCCCTCGCCCGGCTCGCCGAGGATGGTGCGCACCTGGGTGTTGTCCTCGAAGGCCTTGAGCGTCACGGCTGGGCCGGCAAAGCCCTTGAGGCCACCGAAGCTGCGCCAGCCCGGCGCGAGCACGCGCAGCGCGCCGGTGGCGATGCGGTCCTCGTTCGCGTCGCAGAGGTCGGTGGTGGCGGGATAGGTCATGGCGTTCTCCTGTGAGGGTGGGATGCGCTGCGCCCCGCTCGCGTGGCGGGCGGCGAAGGCCGTCTTTTGCCCGTCGCGGCCGACGCCTCGCTTACACGGGCGTTACGCCGGGCGGCGGGCATCGCGGCCCGGCAACGGTCCGCCGGTTCCGGCCAGCCCGGCACGCGCGCGGTACGGAAAACTCAGGCCGACGCCAGCCGCGCCGCCCGCGCGCGTCGGCCTTCGCCCACGCGCCAGGCGCTCGCGACCGCCAGCGTCTGCCCGACCGCCACGCACACCAGCACCGTGCGGAAATGCCCCGCGTCCATCGCGCCGCCGAGCAGCAGCGGCGTGACGCCGAGGCCGATGTCGAGCCCCGAATACACGAAGCCGTACACCCGCCCGTAGCTCGCCGCCGCGAAGCGCCCGGCCGCCGCCCGCCGCACCAGCAGGTCGCGGTTCGGCATCGCGATGCCGACCGAGAAGCCGATCGCCGCCAGCATCGGCAGCACCGCCCAGGCCGGCGGCAGACCGGTCGCGAGCAGCGCCGCGAGCGCGGCCGAGATGAGCAGCACGATCGCGATCGGCCGGTCGTTGTTGTCGGTGCGCGCGGCGACGAAGCCGCCCGCGAAGGTGCCCGCCGCGCCCGCGAGCAGGAAGAGCGTGATCGCGAAGGTCGAGGCCGAGCGCGCGAGGCCGAACACATGCTCCAGCGTCGGCGCGCCGAAGCTCTGCAACAGCCCGAAGGCAGCCGCCGAGGTCATGAAGAAGGCAAAGCACAGCCAGATCGCCGGCACGCGCAGGAAGGCGAAGGCGCCCTCGGCGACCGGCTCGGCACGCGTCGCGCTGGTCGCACCCGCAGCCGCCACCGGCCTGCCGCCCGCCCCGGCCGTGCCCTTGTCCGCCGCCCCGGCCTTGCCGTCCGCCCGCTCCTCCAGCAATCCGCGCCCGAACCACAACGCCAGCCACGACAGCACCGCCACGCCCGCCGCCACCAGCGCCGCCGTGCGCCAGCCCGCCACGCCGGCCACGCCCGCGAGCAGCGGCGGCGACGCCGCCCAGCCCAGATTGCCCGCCAGCGAATGCACCGAGAACGCATGCCCCAGCCGCGCCGGCTTCACCCGCCGGTTCAGCAGCGAAAAGTCGGCCGGATGGAACACGCAATTCCCTGCGCCCGCGAGCATCGCCGCCACCATCAGCGCCGGATACGACTGCGCCGACGCCAGCACCAGCGCCGCGAGCACGAAGCTGGCCGTGCCCGCCAGCAGCACCGGCACCGAGCCGAAGCGATCCACCACGAAGCCGGCCATCGCCTGCCCCATCGCGCTCACCGCGAAGAACAGCGTCACCAGAAAGCCCAGCTCGGCATAGCCCACACCGAAGGCCGGCATCAGCCACGGAAACAGCGGCGCCAGCAACAGGTGGAAGAAGTGGGACACGCCATGCGCGAAACCCACCAGACCGATGACCGCGGCATCCCGCGAAGGCGCCATCGGCGGCGCCTCAAGACTGATCGACATGAAACTCCGGAACTCCAGTGGCGCCGGCCGCCAGCGCGACGCCCGATTGCAACCGCTTGCCGTTCCGGAGCCCGTGCTGGCACGGAACCCGCAAGCGCGAGGGCCGCATCCTAGACGCTTCATGTCAACATCGCGCGCCCAGAAACACCTGCACAGGATGACGACAGCCATGCCGCTCCACCGCTGGTCACGACGCCTTGCCCTCCTCCTCGCCGCCAGCCTGCTGCTGCTTGCCGGCTGCTCCGGCAACGCGCCCTATCCCGACGACTGGATCCGCAGCAACACGCTGTTCACCACCTTCAACGAGCGGCCGAAGTACTTCGACCCGATCAGCTCCTACAGCACCAACGAGACGCCCTGGACCTACGGCGTGTTCGAGCCGCTGTACCAGTACCACTACCTCAAGCGGCCCTACGAGCTGATCCCGCGCACCGCGCTCGACCTGCCCGAGCCGCGCTACTACGCCAAGGACGGCCGCGAGCTGAGCGGCGATCCGCCCGCGAGCGAGGTGGCCGAGAGCGTGTACGTCATCCGCATCAAGCCGGGCGTGCGCTATGCGCCGCATCCTGCCTTCGCAAAGGACGAGGCCGGCAACTACCGCTACCACGCGCTCGCCGAGAGCGACCTCGACGGCAAGTACTCGCCCTGGGACTTCCAGTACACCGGCACCCGCGAGCTGACCGCCGACGACTACATCTACGGCATCAAGCGCCACGCCAGCCCCTGGAACGGCACGCCGGCGCGCTTCTACCCGGTCATCGCGCAGTTCGTCGTCGGGCTGCGCGACCTCGGCAACCGGCTCAAGGCCCAGCAGGAAGCCGAACTCAAGTCGGGCAAGGCGCCGCAATGGCATGACCTGCGCGAGGCGCCCTTCAGCGGCGCGCGCGCGCTCGATCCGCACACGCTGGAACTGCGCATCGTCGGCAAGTACCCGCAGACCAAGTACTGGCTCGCGATGACCTTCTTCGCGCCCGTGCCCTGGGAGGCCGAGCGCTTCTACAGCCAGCCCGGCATGGCGGGGCACAGCCTGTCGCTCAACACCTGGCCGGTCGGCACCGGGCCTTTCATGATCGAAAGCCAGCGCCCCAACCAGTACGTGATGGTGCGCAACCCCAACTTTCACGGCATGACCTACCCCTGCGAAGGCAAGCCCGGCGACAAGGAAGCCGGCCTGCTCGACGACTGCGGCAAGCCCCTGCCCTTCGTCGATCGCGTCGTGTCCACCAACGAGAAGGAAAGCGAGCCGGGCCAGACCCGCCTGCTCCAGGGCTATGCCGACGTGCTCGACATCGACCGCTCCGACCGCGGCTTCGTGTTCCAGCGCCAGCTCATCGAGAAGACCGGGCGCTGGAAGCTGCTGGTCGATCACGGCGTGCAGCTGCCGTCGGCCTTCGACCCGACGGTCTGGTACATCGGCTTCAACATGCTCGACCCGGTGGTCGGCAACGGACGCACTCCGGCCGAGGCCGAGCGCAACCGCAAGCTGCGGCAGGCGCTGTCGATCGCGACCGACTGGGAGGAGTACGCGAGCGTCTTCTTCGACGTGTACGGCGACGCGCGCGCGGCGATGGGTCCGGTGCCGCCCGGCCTGTTCGGCTACCGCGACGGCGAGGCCGGCCTCAACCCGGTCACGCATGTGTGGAAGCACGGCCATGCCGAGCGCCGCCCGCTCGACGAGGCGAAGAAGCTGCTGGCCGAGGCCGGCTACCCGAACGGCATCGACAGCAAGACCGGCCGCCCACTCGTCCTCTACTACGACAGCAACGGCGCCGGCCCGGCCTCGCAGGCGCGCTTCGACTGGCAGATCAAGCAGGCCGCGCGGCTCGGCATCCAGCTGGAGGTGCGCGCGACCGACTACAACCGCTACCAGGACCGCATCCGGCAGGGGCAGGTGCAGATCTTCGTGCGCGGCTGGAATGCCGACTATCCCGACCCGGAGAACTTCCTGTTCCTGCTCTATGGCCCGAACGGCAAGGTCAAGCACGAGGGCGACAACGACACGAACTACGAGAACCCCGAGTTCGACCGCCTGTTCGAGAAGATGTCCACGATGACCGACGGCCCCGAGAAGCAGGCCATCATCGACCGCATGGTCAAGATCGTGCGCGACGACGCGGCCTGGATGTGGGGGCTGTGGCCAGCCTCGGCGGGCAACTACCAGCAATGGGTGCACAACGGCTTCCCGACCATCATCAACCGCAACACGCCGCTCTATCTGCGCATCGACCCCGAGCTGCGCGCGAAGCGCATCGCCGAATGGAACCGGCCGGTACTGTGGCCGCTGGCGGTGCTGGCGCTGATCGCGGCGCTCGTGGCCTGGCCGGTATGGCGCGCCTGGCAGCGGCGCGAGAACGCGACCGGCCGCGCGCCGGCCATCGACCTGAACGCGCGAGGCTGACGCCATGCTCACCTACCTCATCCGCCGCGTGCTGTACGCCGTGCTCGTGCTCATCGGCGTCAACCTGCTGACCTTCGTGCTGTTCTTCAGCGTCAACACGCCCGACGACATGGCGCGGCTCACGCTCGGCGAGCGGCGCGTCAGCCCCGAGGCCGTCGCGCGCTGGAAGGCCGACCGCGGCTTCGACAAGCCGACCTACTACAACCCCGAGGCCGAAGGCGTCGCGAAGCTGACCGACACCATCTTCTTCAACACCAGCGCCGACAGCGCGCGCTTCCGCTTCGGCCATGCCAACGACGGCCGCGAGATCCGCCACCAGATCGCCGAGCGCCTGCCCGCGTCGCTGGCGATCGCGCTGCCGGTGTTCCTGGCGACGGTGGGCATCTCGATCGTGTTCGCGCTGGCGCTCGCGCTGCTGCGCGGCACGCGGCTCGATTCGGCGGGCGTGGTGACGCTCGTGGGGCTGATGTCGGTGTCGTCGCTGTTCTTCATCATCCTCGGGCAGTACCTGTTCTCGAAGATGCTGAGGCTCATGCCCGCGTCGGGCTTCGCGCCGGGGCCGGCGATGTTCACCTTCGTGCTGCTGCCGGTGGTGTGCATGATCCTCGCGCGGCTCGGGCCGGATTCGCGGCTCTACCGCTCGATCTACATTGAGGAGCTGGGCAAGGACTACGTCCGCACCGCGCGCGCCAAGGGCCTGTCCGAAGCCGTGGTGCTGGTGCGCCATGTGCTGCGCAACTCGATGATCCCGATCATCACCGCGTCGAGCCTGCTGCTGCCGGCGCTGTTCGTCGGCTCGATCGTGACCGAGAGCTTCTTCTCGATCCCGGGCCTCGGCAGCCTGACCATCGAAGGCATCAACACCCAGGATTTCAACATCGTGCGGGCGATGGTGTTCTTCGGCTCGCTGCTGTACGTGGTGGCCTTCCTGCTTACCGACATCGCCTATTCCTGGGCCGATCCGCGTATCCGCCTGCACTGAGCCCGCCATGAAGATCGTCATCCTCTGGACCGACGCGGTGATGTTCGCCCTCGTGATCGCCGTGCTCGGCTACGTGGCGCTGGTGCGTGCGACGCCGCATCTGGCGCAGACCTGGCGCCGCGCCTTCCGCAACGCGACCGGCGCGGTCACGGCCACCGTGCTGCTGCTGTTCGTGGCCGTCGGCCTGCTCGACTCGCTGCACTACCGGCCGCTGCTGCCGCAATCGACGGCGGCCGCGCCGGTGTTCACGCCTGTCACCTACTCGGCGCTCGATGCGCTGCTGCAAACGCTTGCAGATTCGCGCGAGCGCAGCTACTCGGCGCCGCTGGCCTGGCAGGGCTTCCAGAAGGAAGCCGTGCCCGGCGAGGGCGGCGAGGTGCTGCGCGACTTCCCGCGCCTCGACCACGGCGGCGCGCATCTGGCCGATCCCGACGCGCAATGGGCCGGCGACGTGACGCGGCGCGCACTCGGCGGGCTGGCGCTCGGCGGGCTGGCGGCGGTGCTCGCGGCGGCGCTGGCGACGGCGCTGGTCGCGCGCGGGCAGGAACATGCCCGCAACCCCTTCGCCACCGCCTGGGCCGACATCCTCGCCCGCCGCACCGACTTCCCCGTGCGCGCCGTCATCGCCACGCTCGCCGTCGTCGCCTTCATCGCCGGGCCGGTCATCGCGCTCGCGGGCCACTATCACGTGCTCGGCACCGACCGCACCGGCCAGGACCTGCTCATGCTCGCGCTCAAGAGCATCCGCACCGCGCTCGTGATCGGCACCATGACCACGCTCGTCACGCTGCCGATCGCGGTCGGCCTCGGCATCCTCGCGGGCTATCTGCGCGGCTGGGTCGATGAGGTGGTGCAGTACGTCTACACCGTCATCAACTCGATTCCCTACGTGCTGCTGATCGCGGCGGCGGTGCTGATCCTGCTGATCTTCATCGACCGCAACGCGGCGCTGTTCGCCACCCAGGCCGAGCGCACCGACGCGCGGCTGTTCTTCCTGTGCGTGATCCTCGGCATGACGAGCTGGACCGAGCTGTGCCGCCTCGTGCGCGGCGAGGTGCTCAAGCTGCGCGAACTCGAATACGTGCAGGCGGCGCAAGCCTTCGGCACCAGCACCTGGCGGATCATGACCGCGCACCTGCTGCCCAACGTGATGCACCTCATCCTCATCAACATCGTCATCAGCTTCTCGGGGCTGGTGCTGGCCGAGGCGGTGCTCACCTACGTGGGCGTCGGCGTCGATCCGACGATGGCGAGCTTCGGCAGCCTCATCAACACCTCGCGCAGCGAACTCGCGCGCGACCCCGTCATCTGGTGGACGCTCGCGACCGCCTTCGGCTTCATGTTCACGCTCGTGCTGTCGGCCAACCTGTTCTCCGACGCCGTGCGCGATGCCTTCGATCCGCGCTCGGTGCGGCGCTGAGCCGCGCACCGCGCCCGTCACGCCCACTGTCACCGATCCACGCCGCCCCACGCCCAGGACGCCGCATGTTCTCGCTCCGCCACCTCAGCACGCGCATCGCTTCCGAGCACGGCACGGTCACGCCCGTCGATGACGTGAGCCTCGACCTGCACCCCGGCGAAACCTTCGCGCTCGTGGGCGAATCGGGCAGCGGCAAGTCGGTCACCGCGCTCACGATCGCGCGCCTGCTGCCCGACAACGCCTGGATCTCGAACGGCCAGGTGCTCGACGGCGACACCGACCTCGTCGATCTGCCCGAGCACCTGATGCGCGCCGTGCGCGGCCGGCGCATCGCCTTCATCTTCCAGGAGCCGGCCACCAGCCTGAACCCGGTCATGACCATCGGCCGCCAGATCTGCGAGGCGATCGAGACCCATACCGAACTGCGCGGGGCCGCCTCGAAGGCGAAGGCGATCGACTGGCTGCGCCGCGTCGGCATTCCCGAGCCGGAGCGCCGCTTCGACAGCTATCCGTTCCAGATGTCGGGCGGGCAGAAGCAGCGCGTGATGATCGCGATGGCGCTCGCGCTCGAACCCGAGCTGCTCATCGCCGACGAGCCGACCACCGCGCTCGACGTGACGGTGCAGAAGCAGATCCTCGACCTGCTCATGGACCTGCGCCGCGAGCACCGCATGGCGATCCTGCTCATCACCCACGACCTCGGCGTCGTGGCCCAGGTGGCCGACCGCGTGGCGCTGATGTACGCCGGCCAGATCGTCGAGACCGCGACCGCGCGCGACTTCTTCGCGCGGCCGCTGCATCCGTATGCGTCGCAACTGCTCGACGCCCTGCCCGACACGGGCAAGCGCGGTCATGCGCTGGAGGCGATCGCGGGCAGCGTGCCGGCGCTGAACCGCGAGTTCACCGGCTGCCGCTTCGCGCCGCGCTGCCGCTTCGCGGCCGAACGGTGCGAGGGCGAGGTGCCGGCGCTGTTCGATCCGGCGCCGCTGCTGGCCGACACAACGGCCGCCGCGACGACCGACGCGTCGGCGGCAGCCCGGCACGGCAGCGCGGGCACCGGACGCATCCCGGCTACCGACCGCGCCGTGCGCTGCTTCGGCTTCGACCCGGCGCACCCGCTGCCGCTCGTGCGCCGGCAGGCGCCTTCGCCGGAAAGCGGCATCGGCAATGCGGCTTCAGGCCCGGCATCGGCGACAGTCGCCGCATCGCTCCCCGCCGCGGCAGGCGCCGCCGCGATCCAGGCCAAGCCCGCAAGCTCCGCCCCGCTGCTCGCCGTTAACGACCTCTGGGTCCGCTTCCCCACGCGCGGCGGCCTGCTGCGCCGGATCACCGGCAGCTTCGACGCGGTGCGCGGCGTGAGCTTCGAGCTGCGCGCCGGCGAGACGCTCGCCCTCGTCGGCGAATCGGGCTGCGGCAAGACCACAACCGGCAAGGCGTTGCTGCAACTGCTGCGCGGCGTCGCGCTCACCAGCGGCAGCGCGCGGCTCGACGGCATCGACCTCATGACCGCCGACGGCCCGGCCCTGCGCCGCGCCCGCCGCGACGCGCAGATCATTTTTCAGGACCCGTTCGCCTCGCTGAACCCGCGCATGCGCGTCGGCGAAATCCTCGAAGAAGGCCTGCTCAGCCTGCGCCCCGAGTTCGACGCCGCCGAGCGCACCCGCCGCATCGACCGCCTGCTCGACCAGGTCGGCCTCGCGCGCGGCGCCCGGGTGCGCTATCCGCACGAGTTCTCGGGCGGCCAGCGCCAGCGCATCGCCATCGCGCGCGCGCTCGCGGTCGAGCCGCGCCTCATCGTCTGCGACGAGCCCACCTCGGCGCTCGATGTGTCGGTGCAGGCTCAGATCCTCAACCTGCTGCGCCAGCTCCAGGCGGACCTCGGCGTCGCCTACCTGTTCATCACGCACAACATCGCGGTGGTCGAGTACCTGGCCGAGCGCGTGGCGGTGATGCGCGCCGGCGAAATCGTCGAGCAGGGCAGCGTGCGACGCGTGCTCGAAGCACCCGAATCCGATTACACGCGCACGCTCATCGACGCGGTGCCGCAGGTGCCGGCGCGCCCAGCCGCCTGAACCCGGCGCACGGCCCGCTCCGGGCCGACACCAGCTCCCACCGGACCTCGCCCAACACAGATCAGCGTCACCCGACGGGCGTCAGCACCACCGTCTCGCGCGCGCAAGTACCACCGTCTCGGCATTGCAACGCGCGAATTGTTACGCGTTTCTCTTTCGTTGCCGATATCTGTCCCGAACCTGAAGAATTGGTTACCTAGATCGCGTTGTCCTGCGTCAATCACGGCGGCGCGATCGGGCAGCCGCGGCGCGCCAGCCACAAACAACAAGACCGTCCCTTCTTCAGGATCCGCTCATGACCTCCCTCAGGCCACTCACGCTAGGCGTCACGCTGGCGCTCACCGGTTCACTCCTGTCACTCGCGCTGCCGGTCGCCGCGCAGACCGCCACCGCCACGCTGGACCGGGTCGAGGTCACGGGGTCGGCCATCCGCCGCGTGCAGGCCGAAGGGCCGGCGCCGGTCACGATCCTGCGCCGCGCCGCGATCGAGAAGACCGGCGCCACCTCGCTCAACGAGCTGATCCAGAGCATCGCCGCGCTCGACATCTACGATCAGGGCGAGCTCACCAGCAACAGCCCGGCCGGCTCGGGCGTGAGCAGCTTCCGCATGCGCGGCCTCGACGACACCAACCTGCTCGTGCTGCTCAACGGCCGCCGCCTGCCGGTCAATGCGCTGTACGACTCGTCGGGTGCGGGCGCCTCGGCCGACATCAACATGATCCCGATCGCGATCGTCGAGCGGGTCGAGATCCTCAAGGACGGCGCCTCGGCCATCTACGGCGCCGACGCGATCACCGGCGTCATCAACATCATCACGCGCAGCAGCTACAACGGCGCCGAGGTGTACACGAGCCAGGGCATCAGCAGCCGCGGCGACGGCCAGGAGCAGCGCTACGGCATCGTCGGCGGCTTCGGCGACCTCGCCGAAGACCACTGGAACATCATCGGCACGATCGACTACTTCAACCGTGACCCGATCCTGCGCAAGGACCGCGCGCTCACGCGATCGTCGGACTTCCGCCGCTACGGCGGCCCGGACACGCGCAGCGGCTTCACCGGCTACGGCAACTACGTCGATCCGGCTACCGGCGAATACACCGGCAGCTCGGTCCGTCCCTGCCCGGCCGACCAGTACAACGAGTACTGCCGCTACGACGTCAACGCCAGCACGCTCACCGCCTACAACGGCGCCGACCGGCTCAACACGATGCTGCTCGGCACCCTCAATGCGCGCGACATCACCTACACCGGCCAGTTCCTGTACTCGCAGGCCAAGGACCGTTTCGCGGGTCATCCGGCGCTCGACTGGTTCCCGCTCGATCCCGACGGCAACAGCGTGGCCGCGATCCGCGTGATGCCGGCCGGCGACCGCATCACCGACCGCAAGTCGGTCCTCTCCAGCGGCAACCTCGGCGCCAGCGGCTTCTTCGGCGAGCACGAATGGAAGGTCGATGTGGGCCGGTCGTCGAGCCGCATCACCAACCGCGACAGCAACTACCTCGACGCCAGCCTGTACGACGCGAGCGCCAACGGACTGATCGACCTGACCGATCCGAACCTGCCGCAATCGGCGCTCGCTCCCTACCGCGTCACGCCGCGCCGCGACGGCTTCTCGACCACCACCTACGTCAACACGCTGCTGCGCGGCGAACTGCTGCCGCTGCCCGCGGGCGCGCTCGGCTACGCGGTCGGCGCGCAGTACCGCCGAGAGACGCTCACCGATCGCCCCGACGGTCTGACCCAGCAGGGCCTGGTGGTCGGCAGCATCCAGCAGGCGGCGGTGTCGGCGGCGCAATCGGTCAAGTCGGTGTTCGCCGAGCTGTCGGTGCCGCTCGCGCGCGGCCTCGAAAGCCAGCTCGCGTTGCGCCGCGACGAGTACTCGAACTACAGCTCCAACAGCCCCAAGTTCGCGCTCAAGTACGAAGCCACGCCCGAACTGGCCTTCCGCGCCTCGGCGGCGCGCAGCTTCAAGGCGCCGGCGCTCAAGCAGCTCTACGGCACGCAGGACCAGGGCGCGCTCGACATCACCGATCCCGAGCAATGCCAGCTGCTCGGCCTCGGCAGCTCCTGCAATGTGAGCGGCTTCCTGGTCGGCGGCTCCAATCCCGATCTCAGGCCCGAGAAGGGCAAGTCGTACGACCTCGGCGTGCTGTACGAGCCGAGCCCGCTGTTCAGCAGCTCGGTCGATTTCTGGTGGATCTACAAGACCAACGAGATCAACACGCCCACCACCGCCCAGGCGCTGCGCGCCGGCCTGTTCGGCTATGACGCCACCGGCCGGCTGCTCGTCTATTCCAACCTCCAGAACTACCAGCAGCGCGCGGTCAACGGCGTCGACATCGACCTGCGCGGCAAGCTGCCGGTACCCGGCCTCGGCCAGTTCAGCTGGAGCAATGCCTACACCTACACGGCCAGCAACCGCATCCGCCGCAACGACGGCACGGTGGACGAGCTGGCCGACACCTATGCCTACCCCAAGTACCGCAATGTCGCGACCGTCGGCTTCGAGCGCAACGCGGCCTCGGTGCAGACGGCGGTGCGCACGATCGGCGGCTTCTGGGATACCGACGAACCGCACCCGATCGCGACCGACACGCACCGTGTCGCGCCCTACACCGAGGTGGACCTGACCTCGCGCTACGCGGGCTTCAAGGACGTGACGCTCGACCTCGGCGTGCGCAACGTGTTCGACCGCCAGCCGCCGATCAGCTTCACCAACGCCGCCAGCGGCCTCTATTCGCAGATGGGCTTTGCCGAGCTGTACTCGGTGCGCGGACGCTTCTTCTACGGCCGCGTCAGCTACCGCTTCATGTGACAGTGGCGGCGCTCTCGGCCGCCACTTGACGGGCTCCCCTTCCGACGGACGGGGAGCCCGTCTTGCGTCGGGCCATACTGCGGCGCCCCACTTTGCCCCCCGCCTGGGTTACAAAGCCCGCCGCAAGCCAGCGCCGGTCAAGCTGCCCGACTGCCAGCCACGCCTCCGATCCACCTTTGCCAAGAACGATCCATCGTGCTCGACACCCTCATCCAGTACTCGAAGGACTCCTGGGGCCTGATCCCGCTGCTGCTCCTCGTCTTCATCATCGGCGTCGCGGTCATCGTCGAACGCTTCTTCTACTTCCAGCGCAGCATCAAGGCCGGCGCCACGCTCGAATACGACCTGCGCCAGGTGCCGGCGGGCGATGCCACCAAGGCCCAGGCCGTCGCCACGCACTACGCCGCGACGGTGCAGGCGGAACTCGTGAAGACCGCGCTCGACGCGCGCGGCAAGCCGGAGGACGCCTTCGACCGCGAGGTGGAGGAAGCCATCATGTTCCAGATGCCCAAGCTCGACCGGAACCTCTGGGTGCTCGACACCTGCGTCACGCTCGGGCCGCTGATGGGCCTGCTCGGCACGATCATCCACATGATCGAAGCCTTCAGCGCGCTCGCCGCCAACGGCGGGCAGAACGCGCATTCGGTCACCGGGCCGATCTCGCATGCGCTCGTGGCGACGGCCGTGGGCCTGTGCATCGCGATCGTCTGCGTGGTCTTCCTCAACTACTTCAACAAGCGCATCCGGCTGCTCATCAACCAGATGGACCTCATCAAGTCGATGCTGGTCTCGCGCTTCGCCTCGGCCTGAGCGCCTTGCCGTAAAGGAGCATTCCGATGGCAAGAAATCACCGGGGCCACTACTTCGGCGCCGAGCACGGAGCACGCATCGAGATCATCCCGATGATCGACGTGATGATGTTCCTGCTCGTCTTCTTCGTGCTGATCATGCTGGAGATGATCCAGGGCGCGGGCATCACGCTCGACCTGCCGCAGTCCACCACGGCGCAGCAGCTCGAAACCGTGAAGATCTCGATCGGCGTGGCGAAGGACGGCGCCATCTACCTCGAAGGCCAGCCCATCACCGACGACGCGCTCACCGCGCGGCTGCGCGAGCTGGCCGCGAGCAAGAAAGTTGACGTGATCATCTCGGGCGACAAGAACGGCGCCTACCAGAACATCATCAAGGTGATGGACCTCGTGCGAGCCGCCGGCATCAGCGCCATCGGCTTGGCGACGGCGAGCTGAGGGCGCGCGATGGCAAGCAAACGCCCGGGCGCTCTGTGGGCGACGGAAGAGGCCGACGAGCAGAAACGCCTGCCGATGCCGGTGGCGATCGGCGTCGCGGCGGCGATCACGGTCGGCGCGGTCGTGGGCCTGAGCTTCGTCGATTTCGACCAGGTGATGGCCGAGGCGAAGCGCATCACGCGCGCGACCATCGTCGAGAACGAGCCGCCGCCTCCGCCCCCTCCGCCGCCGAAGGAAGAACCGCCGCCGCCCAAGCCGGTGCAGAAGATCGTCAAGGCGCCGCCCACGCCCGTACCGACGCCGCCCAGACCCGACCCCACGCCACCGCCGCCGAGCGCCAACATCGCCGCCGCCGAGAAGCCCGCGCCGACCGCGCCCGCGATCGCGACGCCGGCCGCCACCGGCCCGGCGACGGCGCCGATGGTGAGCGCACCTCCCGCGCCGCCGGCACCGCCGGCCAAGGCGCACGGCACGGGCGGTCCGGTGGAGATCGGCCTCGTCTGCCCGCGCCAGGTGAAGCCGGAGATTCCGCGTCGGCTGCTGCAGCTGGGGCTGAGCGGCAATTTCGTCGTGAAGGCGCTCATCACGGTCAAGGGCGGCAAGGTCACGGACGTGAACATCGTGCGCGCCGACCGGCCCGAGCTGCGCAATGCCGTCATCTCGGCGGTGAAGCAGTACGACTGCCAGACCAATGGCGACGACGAAGTCGTGGGCCAGCAGGAGTTCGAGTTCCGGCTCGAATGAAGTGGCGCCCGCCTCGGGCAGCCGCCGCCCGCGCGACATGGCGCCGCGCGGGCGCCAGCACCGAACCCGGCCTCGCGCCGGGTTTTTTCATGTACGGCGCACGGCCGCTCAGGCGCCGACCGGCGCGTCGCGCCGCGCGGGCTCGGCCACCGCCGCCTGCTCGGCATAGCGCCGCGCGAGCGCCGGATACAGCGGCGGACAGAACAGCCGCGACACCGCCGTCGCCAGCGCGGCGGCGGCCATGAGCGACAGCACCATGCCGTGGTTGTCGATCATCTCCATCACGATCACGAAGGCCGTCATCGGCGACTGGGTGACCGCCGCCAGGAAGGCGACCATGCACAGCGCGCCGAGCGCCCCCGGCCCGAGCCCCGGAAACAGCGCCGACAGCTTGGCGCCGATGCCCGCGCCCACCGCGAGCGACGGCGCGAACAGCCCGCCCGGAATGCCGCTCAGGAAGGACACGAGATTGGCCAGCAGCTTGGCCGGCGCATAGATCCAGCCCGCGCCCGGCTCGCCCGCCAGCAGCGCCCGCGCCTCGTGATAGCCGCTGCCGAACACGCTGCCGCCCGCCGCGAGCCCGAGCAGCGCGAGCGCCAGCCCGCAGCCGGCCGCGAACCACACCGGCCGCTCCAGCCGCAGCGCCAGCAGCCGTGCCGGCATCCAGCGCGCGCTGTGCAGCAGCAGCCACGAAAACCCGCCGCCCGCCGCGCCGCACAGCACGGCGGCGACGGCCACCGGCAGCAGCATCTCCAGCCCCGGATCGCCCGCCGTGATGCGCCCGAAATAGACGTAGTTGCCCTGGAAGCCAAGCGCCACCACGCCCGCGAGGATCACGGCCGCGATCGTCGCGCCGTTGGTGCGGTGCTCGAAGCTGCGCGCCAGCTCCTCGATGGCGAACACCACGCCTGCGAGCGGCGCGTTGAAGGCCGCCGCCACGCCGGCCGCGCCGCCCGCCGCGACGAAATGCCGCATCGCAGCCATCGACACGCCGCCGCCCGCCGCGCCGCGCAGTTGCAGCACCTTCCACGCGACCGCCGCGCCCACCTGCACCGAAGGCCCCTCGCGCCCGGCCGAGAAGCCGCCGAGCAGCGCCGCGCAGCCGAGGCCGATCTTGCCGAGCAGCACCCGCCAGTCGAGCAGCCGGGCGGCGGTCGCGGCCGTCGGCGCGTCGAGCGCCGCAATCACCTGCGGAATGCCGCTGCCCTCGGCGCCCGCGCTCCAGCGCCGCGTCGCCCACACCACGCCCGCGCCCACCGCCGGCGACAGCACGAAGGGCACCCACGCGCCCCAGTCGCGCGCATGGCGGAAGCCCTCGAAGGCCGCGTCCGCCAGCCGCGCGAACAGCACCGCCGCCGCGCCCGTGCCCAGCCCCGCCAGCCAGAGCAGGCCGAAGCGCAGCCAGGCACGGCGCAGGTTGCGGAAGAAGCGGTCTGGCTGGAGCGCGAGCGGAGTTCGGGTCTTCATGACGGCGATGATCGCGCGCGATGGGACAATCGCGGCATGAACACGCAACATGACCCCAAGGCGCCCGGGGATGAATCCGGCGCCGGCGGCAACGGCGCCGACAGCGCCGCGCCCGCCCCGACGGCCGCCGCCAGCGCGGCCACGCCGTCCGACACCGCCCGCCTCGACGCCGCCGCCGAAGGCGAGACCCGTCCCAACCAGATCGGCGACCCGGCCGTTCTCGACGGTACGCGGCGCTGGCTGGAGCGCGCCGTCATCGGCCTCAACCTCTGCCCCTTCGCCAAGGCGGTGTACGTGCGCAACCAGGTGCGCATCGTCGTGAGCGAAGCGCCCAATGCCGAGGTGTGGTTTGCCGAGGCCGAGCGCGAGATGGAACTGCTGGCCGAAACCAGCGCCGACATCATCGACACCACGCTGCTCGTGCATCCGAAGCTGCTGCGCGACTTCATGGACTTCAACGAGTTCGTCGGCATCGTCGAGGAGCGGTTGGAAGAACTGGAACTCGACGGCGTGCTCCAGGTGGCGAGCTTCCACCCGCGCTTCCAGTTCGACGGCACCGCGCCCGATGAGATCGGCAACTACACCAACCGCTCGCCCTGGCCGACGCTGCATCTCATCCGCGAGGCCAGCATCGACCGCGCGGTCGAGTCGATGCCCGACACCGACGAGATCTGGAAGCGCAACGTCGCGACGATGGAGGCCCTCGGCTACGACGGCTGGAACGCGCTCTGGAACGACGATCCCGAAGGAGCGCACTGATGGCCCGCCCCGACGACGACGATCTCGACGCCGCCCCCACGCCGCCCGCGCCCGGCCCCGGCGAAAACAGCGGCCGCCTGCGCCGCGTCGCCGCGCCGCCGAGGCCAGCAGCGGCGGCCGGCGCCGGTGAGCGCGGTGAGCGCGAACGCCAAGCTCGCCGCGATGCCGGTGACCGCCCGCCGCGCGACGGCGACCGCCCGTTCCGCAATGATCGGCCGCGCGACGACCGCCCCTTCCGTGCCGAGCGCCCTTCACGCGACGGCGACCGGCCTTTCCGCGACGACCGCGCGCCGCGCGGCGCCTACGCCGACCGCGACCGTCCCGCCTACGGCGACCGCGAGCGCAGCTTCCGCGACGACCGCGACCGCCCGTCGCGCCCCGTCCCGCAACCACCCGCCGGAGCCGCAAGCCGGCCGCCCGCCGCGCCCGTCGAGCCACAGGAGCGCCTCCCCGCCGCTCCCGCCCTCCACCTCCCGCACGATTCCGACGCCGCCGACGCCCATGACGGCCGCGTGCGCGTGAGCAAGCTGCTGTCCGAACGCGGCATCTGCTCGCGGCGCGAGGCCGACAGCTACATCGAGCAGGGCTGGGTCACGGTGGACGGCAAGGTGGTGGAGGAACTCGGCGCCCGTTGCGCGCCCGAGGCCGTCATCGAGCTGAGCAAGGACGCGCGCGCGGTGCAGCAGTCGCGCGTCACCTTCCTGCTACACAAGCCGGTCGGCTATGTGTCAGGTCAGGCCGAGAAGGGCTACAAGCCCGCGTCGATCCTGCTCGACGGCCCCACGCAATGGGAAGGCGACAAGAGCGGCCTGCGCTTCGCGATGAGCCAGCTCAAGGGCCTCGCGCCCGCCGGCCGGCTCGACATCGACTCGACCGGCCTGCTCGTGCTGACGCAGGACGGTCGCGTCGCGCGCCATCTCATCGGCGACGAAACCAAGGTCGAGAAGGAATACCTCGTGCGCGTGAGCGGCCGGCTCGACGAGGAAGGCATGGCCCTGCTCAACCACGGCCTCGAACTCGACGGCAAGCCGCTGCGCCCGGCCAAGGTGAGCTGGCAGAACGAGGACCAGCTGCGCTTCGTGCTGCGCGAGGGCCGCTACCGCCAGATCCGCCGCATGTGCGAGCTGGTGGGCCTGCGCGTCGAGGCGCTCAAGCGGGTGCGCATCGGCCGCATTCCGCTCGGCGCGATCCCGCCCGGCGAATGGCGCTTTCTCCTGCCCTGGGAAAAGTTCTGACGCATCGCGTCCGCGCCGGTGTCCTGGCGGGGCCGGCACGGCGCGGGTCGCCCTTGCGATGGCGGATGCCGCCGCAAGGCCGGGCGAGCACGCTGCTGGCTCGCGCATGACGGCGGTTGCCCCGCCATGAACGGCATTGCTCCGGACCGGCAGGCGTTTCTTTTCGCGCACCGGCGCTCATGACGTGTGAAGCTTGTGGTGGGAAATTATCACACGTAAAGTCCGGGCAATCTAAGCCAACACCGCGCCGGACACCCGATGACGCCTTCCTCCCTCGCTCCCTTGCGCGCCCGATTCGCCCACCGTCGTCTGCCCGATGCCGGGCAGCGCTGGCTGATCGGCGCGGCGCTCGCCATGCCGGTGCTGGCCGGCTTTGCGGCGCTGGCCGGGCCGGACGGTTGCGGGCACACGGGGCAGCGCCCCGGTCATCCGCCGTCCTTCTGGCTGCTGCTCGGGCCGGTGGTGGAGGAATGCGCGCTGCGCGCCGGCTTCCAGAACGGTCTGCGCGAACTGTGGCCGGGCGCGCGGCGCTGGCGGATCGATGCCTGGCTGGCGAGCGCGGTGTATTCGCTGCTGCTGCTCGGCCACCGGCATCCGGCCCAGCTGCTCGCGCTGGCGCTGGCCTCGCTGGTGATCGGCCTGGTGCATGCGCGCCTGCGCGACGCGGCCGAGGCGGGGCGCGGCGGCGTGTTCGCCGGACTCCCGCAGGCGATCGGGCTGCATGCGCTGTTCAACCTGTCGCTGCTGCTGACCTGCGGCTCGCCTCCGCCGCCGATCATTCCGCTGCCGCTGTTCTGAGGCGGGCGCAACGCGACGGCGCGGCGCCCGGCGGGCCGGCCGCCCGTCCTCCCCCGACTCAGTTGTCGAACTTCACCTCGATCGCTACCACGGTCCTGCCGTCGGTGCCGAGCAGGCCCTTGATCTCGACATTCGAGCCGAGCCGCAGATTGGCCGCCGTGCCGTCGCTGAACTTCACGCCCGCGTTGCTGGCATCGACGGTCACGCCGCGCACCACGAAGCGCGCGAGGCTCGTGAAGCTCGTGACCGTGCCGTGCAGCTCGAACTCCTGGGCATCACGGTCGTCGTCGCTCTTGAGCTCGACCGTGGTCGCAACCAGCACGCCGGCCTTGACCGTGCCCTTTGCCTCGACGCGATCGCCGTTGGCCAGCGCGGCGAGCGTGCCGCCGCTGAAGCTCGCGCCGCTCGCGTCCACGTCGATGCCGGCCACCTTGAAGCGCGCCGAGCCGGTCGCGCGGCCCGACACCACGCCCTCGATCTCGACCTTGCGGCCGTCCCCGCCGCTCGTGACCGGATTGCTCGACGGCGCGCCGCCGAAGGCGTCGATCGCCTCGACCGAGCTGGCCGCCAGCAGCCCGCCGGCCGGCGGCGCGACGGCGCGCACCCGCACCACCAGCCCGACCGTGGGCGTGCCCGAATCGATGTCGCTGAAGTTGGCGCCGGCATAGGCGACGCTGAGCGCGCCGACCGTGAAGCGCCTGAGACTGGTGTTGACCGCCGTGATCGCGCCCGTGAGCTTGTAGCCGGCGAGCGGCGCGGCCTTCAGCTCGACGCGGGTCGCGCTCACCGCGGCATTGGCCGCGTCGAGCACGCCCCAGACCTCGACCGCGTTGCCGACCGCCAGATCGCCGATCGCGCCGAAGCCCGACAGCACCGCCGTCGCGGCCAGCTTCACGGTCTGGCCCAGTACGGTGAACGTGCCGGCCGCCGCGTCGATCGCGCTGATGAGGCCCACGAGCTGGCTCGTCACGCGGATGCTCGTCGCCTTGCCCGTGCCGCTGCCCGATTGCGTGCCGTCCACCCGCACCATCATGCCGAGCGCGATCGCGCTGGCGGCGAGGGTGGCGCCGCTGTCGTCGGTGATGGCGGCGGCGCTGTCGTCATAGCGCGTGCCGCCCACGATGATCGAGCCGAAGCCGCTCACGGGGCCGATCGTGGTCGAGCCGGTGCCGCCGCTGCCAACGCTTGCAAGCGAGCCTCCGCCTCCGCCGCACGAGGTGGTCATCAGGCCGAGCGCGGCCAGGCCGAGGCCGAGCACGGTGCGTCGTTGGGTCATGGCGCTTCTCCGTTGTCGTTGTTGGCGGGCGCGTCAGGGCGCGCCCCGGCAGCCTGCTGCGGCGCCGCCTCGTGGAACATGTACAGGCCGAGCCGCAGGCGCAGCGCGTCGTCGCTGCCCGTGGCGCGCGCCTCGGCGGCTTCGAGCATCGGCACCAGGCGCTTGAGCATCAGCGGCCATTGCTCGCGCGCCAGCGCGCGCGCGGCCTCGACCGCCGCGCGGTCCACCGGCGCGGCCCACACGGCCTGCTCGAAATGCACGGGTTCGGGCGCGCGCACGTTGCGCACCGCCGCGAGGAAATGGTCGCCCACGTTGGCGCCGACGAAGTCGATGAGGGCGCGCGTCTCGCCGCTCGGCACGAAGCCCACGCGCGTCAGGCGCAGCCAGCCGTCCTCCTCGGCCACGAGGTCGAGGCGCATGAGTTCGTCGAGCACGGTGCGCGGATGCACGTCCTGGCTGATGCTCGCGCACAGCTGGGCGAAGTTGGGTCGCTGCTCGGTTTGGAGATTGGCCGGCAGCGCGCGCGGATTGCCCTCGGCATCCAGAAACTCGGGCGAGCTGCGCCAACGCGTGAACACCAGCGGCGCGACCGAGCGCGGCGGCCGGGCCACCGGCGATTCGGCCTCGGCCAGCAGCCGGTGCACATCCTTGCGATGCACGCCGGTGGCCACCGACAACGCGGACTCGGTCACGCGCGCCTTCGGGCCCTTGGTGTTGCGGATCTCGGCCGCCGCCGCATCGACGAGCGCGACCTTGAGCGCCTCGGTCAGCTCTTGCAGCTTGAGGCCCTGCGACAGGGCCAGCTCGGCCAGCGGGCGCAGCAATTCCGCCAGCACGGGCCGGGCCCAGTCGGATTCATTGCCGGGGTTTGTCTCCATGTACCGAGAATACCGCCCCGCAGTCTGCCTGTGCATTTATCACAGGCGGATTTCGCCCATCTGTTTCAGCGCGACTGCAAATAGACGACATGGGTTTCCGTGTACTCCAGCAAACCGTGCCGTCCGTCGGCGCCGCCGATGCCCGACTTGCGCCGGCCGGCGTGGAAGCCCTGCATCGCCTCGAAGTGCTCGCGGTTCACATAGGTCTCGCCAAAGCTCAGTTCGCGGCAGGCCTTGAAGGCGGCGTCGATGTCCTGCGTGAAGATCGACGAGGTCAGGCCGTATTCGCAGTCGTTGGCGAGCGTGATGGCTTCGTCGAGATCGGCCACGGTCTGAAGCGGCAGCACCGGGCCGAAGATCTCCTTGCGCATGATCTCCATGTCGGCGCGGCAGCCGGCGATGACGGTCGGTTCGTAATGGAAGCCGGCCCCGAGGTCGGCCACCTTGCCGCCGAGCAGCACCTGGGCGCCCTCGCCGCGCGCGCGCTCGACCATCGCCGCCACCTTGTCGAGGCCGACCTGATTCACGAGCGGACCCATGTCCAGCCCGTCCTCGCGCAGCGGATCGCCGTAGCGCGTCGCGGCCATGAGCTTCACCACCTTGTCGGCGAAGGCCTCGGCCACCGACTCCTGCACGTACACGCGCTCGGCGCAGTTGCAGACCTGGCCGGTATTGATGGTGCGCGAGGCGACGATGGACTTCGCCGCGAGATCGAGATCGGCGCTCGCCAGCACGATCGCCGGCGCCTTGCCGCCCAGCTCCAGGTTCACGCGCGTGAGGTTGGCGGCGGCCGCCTTCATGATTGCCTGCCCGGTCGCCACACTGCCCGTGAAGCTCACGAGGCCCACGTCCGGATGGCCGGTGAGCGCCGCGCCCGTCGTCGCGCCCCGGCCCGAGACGAGGTTGAACACGCCGGGCGGCAGATCGGTCTCGGCCACGAGCTTCGCGAACTCGAAGGCGTTGACCGGCGTCTCCTCGCTCGGCTTGACGACGATGGTGTTGCCGGTGACGAGGGCCGGCGCCATCTTTCGCGCGATGAGGAAGAACGGGAAGTTCCACGGCAGGATGCCCGCCGTCACGCCGATCGGCTTGCGCAGCAGGAAGATGGTTTCGTTCGGCCGGTCGCTCGGGATGACCTCGCCCTCGATGCGGCGCGCCCACTCGGCCATGTAGTCGATGTAGTCGGCGGTGAAGTCCACCTCGATGCGCGCGAGCGGCAGCACCTTGCCCTGCTCGCGCGTGATGACCTCGGCCAGCCGGTCGCGCTGCTCGCGCAGCTTCGCCGAGATCTTGCGAAGGTAGCCGGCGCGCTGGATCGCGGGCAGCTTCTCCCAGCCGCGCTGGGCCTGGCGCGCGGCGGCGACGGCATCGTCCACCACCGACGGCGCGCTGTCGGGGATGAGCGCGATCAGCGCGTGGTCGGCCGGATTGCGCACCTCGATCGTCGCCTCCGACGCCGGCGACACGAACTCGCCGTTCACGTAATTGCTGTACTTCGTGACCATGGGAACTCCTCGGAATGCCGGCGGGCAGCCCGCCCGCCGGCGGATGACGGAATGAAGATTCGGATGAAATGAGGGTTCAGGCCGCGCCGCCGCGATGCCGGCGGCGCGGTGAGCTGCCGGCGCGCCGCGATCGGCGCGCGCTCGCCGCCGTCAGGCCGGCCTGGCGATGCGCTTGCCCGCCGCCTCCGACGCGAAGCCGAAGGCCAGCCCGACGAGCCAGGTGAGCGCGACGAAGATCACGCTCTCGTCCACCTTGCCGCCCGAGCCGAAGAAGGCCGCCGCGCCCAGAAAGGCCGCCGGCGTGTACGACAGCAGCGGCAGGTCGGCCATCATCACGAGCACGAAGGCGAGCAGCGCCACCACCGCGATCAGCGCCGCCAGCCCGCCGCCGAGCGCGGCCACGATGAACAGCGCACCCGCCGTCAGCCCGATGCCCGCCAGCCCGGCCGCGAGCGCCTTGCCGAAGCCGCCCTTGCCGCCACCGGCCGCGAAGAACGCGGCCCAGGCGACGAAGCCGATCCACGGGTTGAAGCGCAGCCCAGGCTGGCCCACGCTCAGGAACACCCAGACGGCGACGAGCGCGCCGATGCTCAATGCAAGCGCATGCAGGATCTTCATCGCTGCCTCCTTCACCAGACGTAGGCGTACTTGAGGTTGAGGCTGTTGTTCGCCGCGTGGTTGCGGCCGTTGACGCTGGCGGAGTAGCGCAGCGTGATCGACTGGTTGTCGAAGGTGTGGAACATCAGGCCGGCGCCAAGGTCGGTCGCGCGGCTCGACGGCAGCGTGCCGCGCGATTGCGCGTTCTCGTAGTCGAAGGCCACGAAGGGTTCGAGCAGCGCGTTGGCGCGCCAGCCGAGGCGCTGGTTGGTGTGGAAGCTGTTGCCCGGATGCAGGCCGTCGCTGCGCTTGCCCTGGAACACATAGCCCGCGTCCGCCGTCCAGCCAAAGCCGGCCGGCAGCCGCACATCCCACAGGAAGCTCGACAGGTTCTTCCAGTTGCGGTCCGACACCTCGGTGCTGCCAGCCGGAATCTGCACGAAGGACTGGAAGCCGAAGGTGGATTCCGGAGTCGGCTTCATCCAGATGGCGAAGCCCGTGAGCGGATCGCCGATGCCGCTGGCCTGGGTTCCGGCGCGGCCATCGCGCACGCTGATCTCGGGCACGATCGCCTCCCAGGCGAGGCCGATGTTGGGATTGCCTTCGGGCGTCCAGAAGCGCACGTACTTCGACAGTCCGACGATGGCCTGCGAGCCGCTGCCCTCGACCTTGTCGCCCTTGTCGTCGTACACGCGCCTGTTGTCCTGCACATAGCCGTACTGCACGAACACGTTGAAGGGCTTGAAGCCCGTCGGCAGTTCGTATTCGTGCGGTCCGATCACGTCGAAGGTGGTCTGTGCAAGGGCTTGCGAGGCGAAGCCGGCGCCTGCCAGGCAGCAGGCGGCCAGCGCCGCCCGCGCGAACGGGTTGCGTTTCATGGGGTGTCTCCTCTGGGGGTGGTTTGCTGCTGTGTCAGCCGGTCACTTGCCGACCTTGAAAACCCACAGCACGCCGCCCTGCGGGACGACGGTCTTGTGGTCGAGCACGGCGTCGAAGGCGCCCTGCATGCGCTGCGCGTCCACGCCCCAGCCCGACTGCACGGCGACGTACTGCTCGCCGTCGATCTCGAAGGTCGAGGGCACGCCGGTCACGCCGGAGTTGGTCGGGTACTCCCAGAGCAGCTTGCCGGTCGTGGCGTCGAAGGCGTGGAACATGCGGTCGTTGGTGCCGCCGCCGAACACGAGGTTGCCGCCGGTGGTGAGCAGCGGGCCCCAGTTCATCTCGGGATAGGTGTGGGTCCAGACCTTCCTGCCGGTCTTGAGGTCCCAGGCCTGCACCTCGCCCACGTGCTTGCGCGATTCGGGCGTCATGCGCACGTTGGTGAGGATGTTGTCGAGCGCGACGCCGATGTAGAGGTCGCCGGCCTTGTAGCTGGCCTTCTCGCCCGTGAGTTCCGAACAGAGGTTGTTGTTGGCCGGGATGTAGAACAGGCCGGTCTGCGGGTTGTAGGCCTCGGGCGGCCAGTCCTTGCCGCCCCACAGCGAGGGGCAGAAGCGCGTGGTCTTGCCGATGCCGGGCACCTTGCCTTCGTTGTAGGTGGGCCGGCCGGTCCTGGGGTCGAGGCTCTTGAAGACGTCCTGGTTCACGAAGGGCCAGGCGTCCACATAGCCCACCTTGTCGGCGCTGCGCTCCAGCATCCACACATAGCCGTTGCGGCCGGCGTGGACCAGCGACTTCACCTTGCGGCCCTTGTGCTCGATGTCGATGAGCAGCGGCGCCGAGACCTCGTCCCAGTCCCAGCCGTCGTTCCAGTGGTACTGGTGATAGCCCTTGAGCTTGCCGGTATCGACATCGAGCGCGATCGTCGAGTTGGCGTAGAGGTTGTCGCCGGGGCGCGAGTCGGGCGTCCACGGGCCGGCGTTGCCGACGCCCCAGAACGCGAGGTTGGTGTCGGCGTCGTAGGTGCCGGTGATCCACACCGAGCCGCCGCCGCGCTTGTAGCTGTCGTCCCTGGGCCAGGTGTCGCCGCCGGGTTCGTCGGGGCCGGCGACGGTGTGGGTGCGCCAGGCTTCCTTGCCGGTCTCGGCGTCGAAGGCGGCGATGAAGCCGCGCACGCCGTACTCGCCGCCCGACGAGCCGACCATGATCTTGCCCTTGGCCGCGAGCGGCGCGAGCGTCATGTAGTAGCCGCTCTTCCAGTCGGCCACCTTGGTCACCCACAGCTCCTTGCCGGTGGCGGCGTCGAGCGCGACGAGGTTGGCGTCGGTGGTGGCGAGGAAGACCTTGTCGCCGTAGAGCGCGACGCCGCGGTTGGTGGGGTGAAGCTGCTGGAGCTCGTCGGGGATGGTCTTCTTGTAGCGCCACAGCTCCTTGCCCGTCTTCGCCTCGAAGGCGATGACCTGGTTGTTGGGCGTGGTGACGAACATGTAGCCGTTGTTGACCATCGGCGGCGCCTGGTGGCCTTCGGTCATGCCGCTCGAATAGGCCCAGGCCAGCGTGAGCTTGCCAACGTTGCCGGTGTTGATCTGCTTGAGCGGGCTGTAGCCCCAGCCCGAGTAGTTGCCGCGATACATGAGCCAGTTGCCCGGCTCGGGATTCTTCAGGCGCGCGTCGGTCACGGGCGAGTAGGCCGGCAGCGCTGCGGTCGCTGTCGCGGTGGCGGCGAGCGCGGCGATGACGCCGAGCGCGACGATGGTCTTCTTCATTGCATGTCCTCCTCTGGGTGGCGCCGGGCTTGTCGTGGGCGCGAGCGCCCCCGTCCGTCCCGCCGGCTGGGCGGACGTTCCTGCTGGGAAAGAAAAAGGCCGGACGCGCGCATGCCCGCGTCGCGCCGGCAAGGAGAGGCTCAGGCGGGCTTGGCGGGGCCGGGCTTGGCGCTGAAGCCGGCCGCGACCACGAGCTTTCCGCCGTCGATGCGCAGCGGCAGCCAGGGCAGCGCCTTGGACGCGGGGCCGGCGGCGACCTGGCCCTTGTCCTTCGGGTCGAACTGCGAGAAGTGGCAGAAGCACAGCAAGGTGCCGGCCTTGTCGTTCCACTCGGTCACGTCGCAGCCCTGGTGGGTGCAGACCGCCGAGTAGGCAAGCACGCCGCCGGCCGCGCGCTGGGCCGCGTCGCCGTCGAGCGCGGCCGGATCGACGCGCACGAGGGCGATCTTGTTGAAGCGCGAGCCGTTGCGGATCGTCTTCGTGGCCGGATCGACCGGGAAGACGTGCAAAGGCTTGCAATTGCTGGCGACGGCATCGGCGGTGACGGCCTTGGTGGCGTCCTCGTCGGTGGCGAGCACGAGCCAGTCGCCGACCTGGGGGCGAGCGTCGGCCGGGTCGTCGGCGAAGGCGGGACGCAGCGGGATCGCGCCGGCCAGCGCGGCGCCGCCGAGGGCGGTGCGCAACGCGGCGCGGCGCGCGGCGGAAGCGGCGACGCAGGGCGGGCCGGTATCGGCGGGCGCGCTTGCGCCGGTGCAGGCCGACATCTGGGCGTCGCGGCGGGCGGGCAGCGCGGCATCGGGTCGGGCCGACGCGGCAGGAGACTCGGGGCGGGGCGGAATCGTCGGGTTCATGGCGGTGATGCGGCGGAGTTGCGAGACGGAAGCTGCCTTGCCCGTCGCACGCCGGTCGGAGCCGACAGGCGGTGCGACACAGAAGGCGCCGGACGCTTCTCCTTCGGCAACCGCCGTGCCACGGCAGGCCGACCGCGTCGTCCTGTGCACCGCCGCATGCCCGGCACCGCCGGCCGTTCGGCCTTGCGAATCAGTCACTTGCACGGCTTCGGCCGGGCGGCGCGCCGGCAGCGCCATCGCAGCCGCACATGCGCTCGGTCGGGCGAGACGGCCCCCGCGCGTCTCACGAGACTGAGACGCCGGCGTGAGACGCGCCCTGCCGCGCTGAGACGCGGTGGCGCCGCCGCACGACAACCGGCCTCGCCCGCATTGCCGCCCGCGCCCGCGCTGGCTAGCCTTGAAGCCGACAAGAAAATGCATCTTCGCGGCGCGGCCATGCCCGGCCCGCCGCGCCGAGGAGACCAGCCCGATGCAGCAGATCACCCGAGGTCACGACGATGACCAGCAACCGGCACTCGCCGACCGCATCGCGCGCTCGTGGCAGCGCTCGGTCGAGCATTACCGGCTCGACCCGCATGCGCCGCGCCGCCCGCGCATCCTCGGCAGCGCCGAATGCCGCGAGCTGCGCGAGCGCTCGGAAGTGCTGCTGCGCGCGGCCCAGTCGCGGCTCACGCGGCTGGAGCGCCAGATCGTCGATGGCGGCTATTGCGTGCTGCTCACCAACGAGCGCGGCGAGACCATCGACTTCCGGGGCGGCGCGGCCGAGCGCGTGTTCGGCCAGCGCGGCCTGCGCATCGGCGCCTGCTGGTCGGAGGATGAGGAAGGCACGAACGGCGTCGGCACCGCCCTCGTCGATTGCCAGCCCACGCTCGTGCACAAGCACGAGCACTTCCGCGCCCACAACGCCGCCATCACCTGCAGCGCCGCCCCCATCCTCGGGCCTGACGGCCGCATGCTCGGCGTGCTCAACGCCACCAACTGCGACGCGCCCGACGACCGCCGCAGCCAGGCGATGGTGTTCCGCCTGGTGCGCGACAGCGCGCTCGCGATCGAGGACGCCGTGTTCGCCGACACCTGGCGCCATGCCTGGCTGCTGCGCCTGAGCGCGGCCGGCGAATCGGGCGGCTGGGACGACGGCCCGCTCATCGCCTTCGATGACGGCGGCCGCGTGCTCGCCGCCAGCCACCGGCTCCAGCTCGGCTGGCGCCCGCGTGCCGCCCTGCCCGATTGCCAGCTCGCCGACCTGTTCGAGCTGCCGCGCGACGGCCTCACCGGCCATGCCCACCGCCATCCGGGCCAGCCCGTGGCCCTGCGGCATTTCGCGAGCGGCGCGCTGTTCCACGGCCAGTTGCGCGCGCCGGCACGCGCATTGTCGCGGCCGGTGCCGCGCGAGGCCGCTGCGCCGGCCGAGGGCTTCGACGCGCTCGCCGTGGGCGACCCCGAGGTGCGCCAGCTGGTCGATCGCATCAAGCGGCTGGCCGATTCGCGCCTGAGCATCCTACTGCTCGGCGAAACCGGCAGCGGAAAGGAAGCTTTCGCGCGCGCCATCCATGCCCACAGCCAGCGCCGCGAACGACCCTTCGTCGCGGTCAACTGCGCGGCCATTCCCGACACGCTCATCGAGAGCGAACTGTTCGGCTACAAGGAAGGCGCCTTCACCGGCGCGAAGTCGCGCGGCATGGTCGGCAAGATCCAGCTCGCCGACGGCGGCACGCTCTTCCTCGACGAGATCGGCGACATGCCGCTCGCCTCGCAGACGCGGCTGCTGCGCGTGCTGGCCGAGGGCGAAGTGATGGCGCTGGGCGCGACGCGGGCCGAGCGCGTCGATCTGCACGTGGTGTGCGCGACCCACCGCGATCTCGCCGCGATGGTGGCCGAGGGCCGCTTCCGCGAGGACCTGTACTACCGCCTCAACGCCGCCACCTTCCGCCTGCCGCCGCTGCGCGAGCGCGCCGACCGGCGCGACGTGATCGCGGCCGTGTTCGCCGACGAGACGCACGCCGCCGGCCGCGATCTCGCGCTCGGCGAAGAGGTGCTCGACCGGCTCGACGCCTACGACTGGCCCGGCAACATCCGCGAGCTGCGCAACGTGCTGCGCTATGCGATCGCGGTCTGCGCCGAACCGCGCCTGCGCGCCGACCACCTGCCGGCGGCCGTGCTCGCCGGGCCGGCGCAGCGCCCGCGCGCGCCGCGCGCCGAGGCCGGGCATCCGCCGCGCGCCGCCTCCGCCACGTCCGCCGCCGCACTTGGGCGCCGTACCGGTCACGCCGCCAGCGAACGCAGCCTCGCCGCCGACCGCGACGAATGCCTGCGCCTGCGCCAGGCCCTCGCCGACTGCGGCGGCCATGCACCGAGCGCGGCCAGGCGGCTCGGCATGTCGCGCGCGACCTTCTACCGCCGGCTCAAGGACTACGGCATCGCGCCGGGACGCGCGGGCGAAGACTGAAGGGAACGGCAGGCAGCGGCGCGCCCCGGCATCGACGGCCGGCCATTGCCGTGCAGGCGGCGTCCGCGAGCGTTCCGCTGTCGTTTCAGCGAGTGTTTCGCGCCTTGCCCGGGCGTCGCGTGGCGGCTTTGATGCGAAGCCATGCCTACCCTCTCCTCCCTCAGCCGCCACGATCCGTGGATCGCGACGCTGATCGCCGCCGGCATCGCGCTCGCCGTCGCCTTCATCGTCTTCAAGCTCGGCGATGCCGTGATCCGGCGCGCCGTCGCGCGCTCGCCGGTCGCGCAGTCGGTCGCGCGCAGCGCGCGTCATCCCGCCGCCTGGGCGCTGCCGGTCGCGGCGCTCGAATTCGTCTTCCACGCGGCGCCCGACAGCCTCGACGGCATCGAGACCGTGCGTCACGCGAGCAGCGTGCTGCTCATCGGCGCCGTCACCTGGCTGCTCGTGCGCTGCGTGCGCGGCTTCGCGGCGGGCGTCATCGGCGCCCATCCCTCGGACGTGGCCGACAACCTCAACCTGCGCCGCCTCGCCACGCAGACCCGCGTGCTCGCGCGCACCGCCATGTTCGCGATCGGCCTGATCGGCACCGCGCTCATCTGCATGACCTTCCCGAGCGTGCGCCAGATTGGCGCCAGCCTGCTCGCCTCGGCCGGCGTGGCCGGCCTCATCGCCGGTATCGCGGCCCGGCCGGTACTCGGCAACCTCATCGCCGGCCTGCAGATCGGCCTGGCCCAGCCGATCCGGCTCGACGACGTGGTGATCGTCGAGGGCGAATGGGGCTGGATCGAGGAGATCACCGGCACCTACGTGGTCGTGCGCCTGTGGGACCAGCGCCGGCTCGTCGTGCCGCTGCAATGGTGGATCGAGCATCCGTTCCAGAACTGGACCCGCAACAGCTCGGAGCTGATCGGCACCGTCTTCCTGTGGGTGGACTACCGCATGCCGCTCGACCCGCTGCGCGCCGAACTCAAGGCCGCCTGCGAGGCCTCGCCCGACTGGGACGGCCGCGTCGCGCTGCTGCAGGTGACGGAAGCCGGCGACCGCGCAATGCAGCTGCGCTGCCTGGTCAGCGCCGCCAGCTCGCCGCGCGCCTGGGATCTGCGCTGCCATGTGCGCGAGCGCCTGCTGGTCTTCATGCAGCGCGACTGGCCGCAGTATCTGCCGCGCCTGCGCGCCGAAATGAACATGCCCGAACGCGACGGCCTCGCGGCCCCGTCGCCCGCCGCGCCCGCGCGCGGCATCACCGGCACGGAGATGGAGGCACCGCAGCGTGTGCCTGCTCATGCACCAGAAGTAAGAGCCGACCGGCTCGCGCCGTCGGCTCCTTCGTGAGATCTGCAAGCGCCGTCACGCCGCGGGAAAGTTCAGCAGGCTGAAAGCGCTTGCATCGCGGAAGCCGAGGCGCGCCGGCGACGGCGCGGCCAGTCGCGGCGTGGCCTTGCGTTGCCTGACCGAGGCCCGGACTTCGCGGCCGCGCCCCGTGTCGCCGGTGCGGTCAGCTGCGTCGCGCGACGATCGCCCGGATGAGCGAGAGCACTTCGGACTGGTCGTTCACGAACCAGCGCGCCTCGCTGTCGGCCGTGGCGCCGACGCGGATCGTCATCCAGTTGGGCGGCGCGTCGGCGAAGGCGTATTCATCGGTGATGTCGTCGCCGATGAACAGCGCATGCGAGCAGCCGGTATGGCTCAGCACCGCTTCGAGCGCGTCATGCTTGGTGAGCGAATGCTCGGGCAGCAGGTTGACGACGTAATGCCCCTCGATGAGGCAGGGCGTGGGCCAGAGCCGGTCGATGAGCTGGTCGATGCATTCGCGCGCGGCGATCTGGTCGGGCGCGCGGCGGTAATGCAGCGAGATGCCGATGCCCTTGAACTCGATCTCGACACCGGGGCAGTGCACGCCCACGTCCATGCCGATCTCGAGCTGGTTACGCCATTCCTCGCAGATCGCGCCGAACTCGGCCACGCCGGGCAGCGCGCCGAAGGGCAGCGGCAGCCCTTCGTTGCCATGGTTGCCGACCGCGTAGCGCACCGTGCCGGGCAGGCGCGAGCGCAAGTCGCTCACCGAGCGGCCCGAGATGACGGCCACCGGCGCGCGCGAACTGAGCGCCACCAGCGCCGCCTGCATGTCGGGCGTCATCGCGGCATCTGCCACGCGCGAGGTGATGGGCGCGAGCGTGCCGTCGAAGTCGAACGCGAACAGCGTGCGTGACGAAGCCAGTGCATCGAGTGCCGCATTCCCCGCTTCGGAGAACAGGTAGTCCATGCGCAGGCCCGGCGTGTAGAAAGGGTCACCCCACATTAGTAGCGCTCCGAGGAGGAAGAGAGCCTGTCGATTCGATCGCGCGTTTTAGCGCTGTTTCTTTCCCGCGAGGCATCGAGAAGCATGCGGCCTGCCCAGCGGTAGATGTTGAAGTCTTCGACGATGCCGCGCAGCGACCGCATGCGCTCACCCTGTTCCGCCGGGTGCATCGTGGCTGCCTGGTAAAGCACATCGGCGGTCTGATCGACATGGTACGGATTGACGATCAGCGCTTCGGTCAGCTCGCCGGCAGCCCCGGCAAACTGGCTGAGGATGAGCACGCCCTGCTCGTCATCCCGCGCCGCGATGAATTCCTTCGATACAAGATTCATGCCGTCATGCAGGCTGGTGACGAGGCAGATGTCGCAGGCACGGAAGTGGGCGAACACCGATTCGCTGCCGTGCTGCTCGACCAGCAGTCTGATGGCTTCGGGCCGGCCCGGCGCGGCAAAGCGCTCGTTGATGCGCGCCGCCTGCTCGCGCACGCGCTGCTCGAAATTGCGGTAGTCGTCGAGCACCGAGCGCGTCGGCGCGGCGATCTGCACCAGCGTGAATCGGCCGACCATCTCGGGATGCTTGGCGAGCATCGCTTCCACGGCATGGAAGCGCTCGACGATGCCCTTGGTGTAGTCGAGCCGATCGACGCCAAGCGCGAAGCGGTGCTCCGGCCCGAACCCGTAACTGGCGCGCAACCGCTCCCGCGCCATGACGGCGGCCTGGCGCTGCTCGGGCGACAGCGCCTCCCAGTGGATGGAGATCGGGTAGTCCTGCACCTTGGTGCGCCGGCCGTGGAAGGTGACGACCGAGTCTTCGCGCGTGATGCGGGCTTCAAGGAATCGGTCCACGGCTTGGAGGAAGTTCTGGCAGTGATACGGCGTGTGGAATCCGAGGATCGTGCTGCCCAGAAGACCTTCGAGTATCTCGGTGCGCCAGGGGCAGATGCCGAAGGATTCGGGGTTCGGCCAGGGAATGTGCCAGAAGGTGATGATGGTCGCCTGAGGAAGTCGTTCACGAATCAGCCGGGGCAGGAGCGCGAAGTGGTAGTCCTGTACGAGTACCACCGGGTCGCGCGTGCGGGCTTCCGCTACGACGGCATCGGCAAAGCGCTTGTTCACCGCCAGGTATTGCTCCCAGTCGGCCTCGCGGAAGATGGGGCGCACATGCGCGATGTGGCACAGCGGCCAGAGCCCTTCGTTGGCGAATCCAAAGTAGTAGCCGCGCTCTTCCTCCTCGCTCAGCCACAGTCGGCGCAGCGTGTACGACGGGTTGTCGGGCGGCACGGCCACATGGCCCTGCTTGTCGGTCACGTCGGCGTCGGCGCTGCCGCTGCCGTGCGCGATCCAGGTGCCGGAGCAGGCGCGCATCACAGGCTCGACGGCAGTGACGAGGCCGCTCGCGGGACGCTTCACCACGATGCGGCCGTCGTCGTTGCGGCTGTGGATGTAGGGCTCGCGGTTCGACACGACGATGACCTGGTCGCCGTACAGGTGCTCGCGCAGCAGCAGGCGCAGGGTCTCGGGGCGCCATTCGATCGTGGTGTCGTGGAGGATGCGGCGCTCCTCGTTCACCTGGCGCAGCAGCTGGCGCATGTCGGACACGAGCGGCGCGATGTCGGGATCGGTACGTTCGAAGGGCCGAACCAGCCCCTCGCCGCGCAGGAAGGCGCGCGCGCCCTCGACCCAGCCGCGCCAGCTCAGGTGGGCGACGAGCACGGTGATGAGCGCGACGATCGCGCCCATACCGGCCACCAGCATCACCACGTAGCGGCGGGTTTCCTCGCTGCGGCGCAGCACATAGCTCGTGTCATGCACCAGCACCAGCGCGCCGAGCGTCTCGCCGTCGCTCATGACCGGGCGTTGCACCACGTGCAACGCCTCGATCGAGCCGGGTCGCGCGTCGGCGAGCTGGGCGGGGTCGGCATGGCGGGTGGTGCAGTCGAAACCGGCGGGAAACTGCCGGGTACGCACCAGCAGCCGACCCTCGGCATCGCAGTAGGCGAGCGCATACAGGCGTTCGTCATGCGTGGCGCGTTCGAGCGCGCGCGAGATGCGGCCGATCGCGCCATCTCGCGCCGCGTCGCCGATCTGCTCGTCGAGCGCGCCGGCGATGAGCTGGGTGCGCGCCTCGATGTCGCGGATGGCCCAGCCGAACATGAGCCGATCGACGAGTGGCACGACCGCATAGGCGAACAGCCCGAGCGCGACCGCCAGCGGCACGATGAAGCGCAGCGAAAGACGGAAGGTGCGCAGGAAGGAGACATTGCGGCTGCGGCGCGCCGCCGGCGAGGAGGGCATGGTGTGGAGTCGTGCGGACATGCGGCGAGCCTGCCGACCGATGCGCCGTCGCGCTGTAGGACGCAATTACCGCCGGCTGACAGCCGATCGTCCGCCGACACCCCCGCCACGCCGGCCAAAGACGGCCGTCACGATTGGCTACACTGCCGCGAAACTGCCACGGCCCGCCGCCGACGGCGCGGTTCCGGCCCTGTCCGCCCCGCCCTCGTCGCTGCCGCGCCCGCGTGCCCCGCCCGGCGCGCCGGCCCCGATTCCACGCGCACCGCGCGATCCGCCACCGACCATGAGCAAGCAAGACGCCGCATCCAAGGCCGAAGGCCACGTCACCAACTTCCTGCGCAACATCATCGACGCCGACCTCGGCGCCAACCGATTCGCGCAGCGCCGCTGGGCCGGCACGCCGGGCGACGGCATGCACCACGCCCAGGCGCCGATCGACACCCAGCGCATCCGCACCCGCTTCCCGCCGGAGCCGAACGGCTATCTGCACGTCGGCCACGCCAAGAGCATCTGCCTCAACTTCGGCCTCGCGCGCGACTACGCCGGCCAGTGCCACATGCGCTTCGACGACACCAACCCGGTCAAGGAAGACCAGGAGTACGTCGACACCATCCTCGACACCGTGCACTGGATGGGCTTCGGCTATCACGAGGAAGGCCCGGCCGGCGTTCACGACAACCAGTTCTACGCCAGCGACTACTTCGACGACCTCTACCGCTTTGCCGAGTACCTGATCGTCACCGGCCACGCCTATGTCGATCAGCAGAGCGCCGAGGAGATGCGCGCCAACCGCGGCACCCTCACCGAGCCGGGCAAGCCCAGCCCCTGGCGCGACCGCCCGGCCGACGAATCGCTCGCGCTCTTCCGCGAGATGCGCGACGGCAAGCATGCCGAGGGCAGCATGATCCTGCGGGCCAAGATCGACATGGCCTCGCCCAACATGAATCTGCGCGACCCGGCGCTCTACCGCATCCGCTACGCCGACCATCACCGCACGGGCAGCAAGTGGTGCATCTATCCGATGTACGACTTCACGCACGCGGTGTCGGACGCACTGGAGAACATCACCCACTCCATCTGCACGCTCGAATTCCAGGACCACCGCCCGCTCTACGACTGGAGCGTCGAGCGCATCGTGCCGGTGCTGCGCGAGCCGCAATGGCTGGCCGGACTGGAACTGGTGAAGGGCATTACGGCCGCCGGCACCGAGGCGCAGAAGGAGTTCGCGAAACGCTGCTTCAAGCTGCGCTACAAGCTCGCGCCGCACGGTCCCGAGGCCGAACTGCGTGCGCTGCTCGACGCCTGGAAGGACGACGAGGCGCGCATCGACGCCGACCTGCCCGCCTTCTTCGCGTTGCTGACCGGCCCGCAGGCGCACCAGTTCACGCCGCTGCTCGCGCATGCGCTGGAGCCCGTGAAGGCCGACGTGTTCGCGCTGCCGCGCCAGTACGAATTCGCGCGGCTCAACCTCACCTACGTCATCACCTCCAAGCGCAAGCTGCTCCAGCTCGTGCAGGAAGGCCATGTGAGCGGCTGGGACGATCCGCGCATGCCGACCATCGTCGGCCTGCGCCGGCGCGGCTACACGCCCGAGAGCCTGCAACTCTTTGCCGAGCGCATCGGCGTGAGCAAGAGCGATGGCTGGATCGACTACAGCGTGCTCGAACAATCGCTGCGCGACGACCTCGACCCGAAGGCGCCGCGCACCGTGGCCGTGCTCGATCCCGTCAGGCTCGTGCTGACCAACTGGGATGCCGATCGCGTCGAGGACTGCACCGCGCCGGTCCATCCGCACCATCCGGAACTCGGCCAGCGCCATTTCCCGCTCACGCGCGAGCTGTGGATCGAGCGTGAGGACTTTGCCGAGGTGCCGCCCAAGGGCTTCTTCCGCCTGTTCCCGGGCAACAAGGTGCGTCTGAAATACGGCTTCATCATCGAATGCACGGGCTGCACCAAGGATGCCGACGGCAATGTAGTCGAGGTGCAGGCCACGGTCATCCCCGACACCAAGAGCGGCACGCCGGGCGCCGACAGCATCAAGGTGAAGGGCAATGTGACCTGGGTGAGCGCGGCCCATGCGGTCGCCGCCGAGGTGAGGCTGTACGACCGGCTGTTCGCCGATCCGCAGCCGGACGCGGGCGGCAAGAACTTCCTCGATGCGCTGAATCCGGCGTCGATGAAGGTCGTGACGGGCTATCTGGAGCCGGGCACGCAGGCCGAGCCGGGCCAGCGCTGGCAGGTCGAGCGCTTCGGCTACTTCATCGCCGACGCGAAGGAATCGACGCCCGCGAAGCCGGTGCTCAACCGGATCACGACGCTCAAGGATTCCTGGGGCAAGTGATGCGCGTGTGCGCTGCCGCACGGCGGCGGCGCGCGGCTCAGGCTCGCAAGTGGCAACGGCCCGGCAACATCCGGGCCGTTTTCATTTCCGTCGCCGGTGCGCCGCCATGTCCAAGCGCTTCCTCACCGCCAGCATCGTGTTTTCGACCGCCTGCGTGTGGGCTGGTCTGGCGTTGCTGGGCGGACGCATCCATCTGCCGTTCGCCGACGGCAAGGGCGGCGCGGCCGCCGACCGCGCCTTCGCGCCGAACCAGGAAAACCGGCCCGCGAGCGGTTCCCGGCCCGACCGGACCGCGCCGGGCGGCGTCGGGCGGGTGGAGGTGAGCGAGGTGGGCCCCCGCGCCGACCTGCCGCCGGCGGACGACGCAGCACAGGCCCCGGCGGGCGGCGTCTGGCGCTGCACCGATGCACGCGGGCGCACCAGCTATTCCGACCACCCCTGCGCCGACGGCCGCGCCCGCCCGGTCGATACCCGGGATGCCCTGCGCGGCTGGGACGGCCAGCGCAATCTCGCCGATGCCAGTCGCCGTGACGCGATCCGGCAGCCGGCGGCGCCCGTCGTGCAGATGCCGGCAATCGCCACGGGCGGCGGCACGACCGGCGACAGCACCGGCTCCTGCGCCATGCTCGGTCAGGAGATCGCCCGGCTCAACGCGCTCGCGCGCCAACCGCTCGCCGGCTGGCAGCAGGACCGCATCCGCGAGGAATTGCGCGCGCTGAACGACGAACGCGGCCGGCTCGGCTGCCGCACCCTCGACTGAGAGCGACGGCACAGCGCGCAGTCCTTCGACCACAGACCATCGACAGCCGGCCCCGGCGTGCGGCGCGGCCAGCCTCAGTGCACCAGCGCCGTCACCGCTGGCAGCGGACCGTCGGCCTGCAGGTCGCCGATCTGGCCGAGGATGCTGCGCGCGACGATCTCCGAACCCTCGACCGTGAGGTGGCCGTAGTCGAACTGCATCGGCACGCCCTCGCGCGCATAGGCGCGACAGTCGCCGTCCTTGCACAGCATGTCGACCAGCGACACGTAGTGCAGCTTGCCGCCCGCGAACTGGCGTTTCATCTCGGCATCGAGCCGGAAGATCTCGCTCACCAGACCGCGCCGCACCGCCGTCGGGTCTTCCGCCTGCATCGCGTGGACGATGATGCGCGGCAGCGCCGTCGCGTACTGCGGGATCGGGCCGACCAGCACCACGCGGTCGGCCGAATCCTCGACGGCCGCGAGCGTCTGGCGCAGCGCCGGCAGGTCGGCGCGGGTCCAGCGGCCGGCCACCACCAGCGTGCTCACGCGATGCGTCGGCAGCCATTCGCCGAGCACGTTGCGGAAGAAGCCGCGGCAAGGCGCCTCGCCCTTGGCCTCGGGATTGATCGTCGGCCGGCAGCCGGTGGCCGTGGCCTGGAGCACGTCCATGCCATGCGCCTCGGCATGCATGCCGGGCCACAGATGCGCGCCATGGCTGTCGCCGACGATGAGCAGCGCCGGCCTGTCGCCGCTCCTGGCCAGGCACTTGGCGGCGTCGAAGGGATCGTCCGGCTGCACCACGAAGCATTCACCGCCGCGATAGGCGCGGTCGCCCTCGTAGCCCTCGTAGCCGGCGATCGTCAGCTCCTCGGGCGTGAAGCGCGCCGGCAGGCCGTGGCTCACGATGCCGAGCACGCCCGTCAGCACGAAGCCCGCCGTCACCAGCCCGCCCGCCCGCAGTACGCGCGGCGTCGTGAAGCGCTTCGCGTTCACGCGGAAGGGCTGCTCGACGAAACGCCACGACAGCCAGGCCAGCAGCATCGATACCGCCACCAGACCGCACTTGACTGCGAGGGTCTGCTCCAGGAACAGCGCCGACTGGCTGTAGACGATGACCGGCCAGTGCCACAGGTAGAGCGAGAACGAGATCAGTCCGATGAACACCAGCGGCCGCAGCGACAGCAACCGCCCGACCATGCACGGCCCGTAACCCGTCGCCGCGATGATGGCCGCCGCGCCGAGCACCGGCGGCAGCGCGCCCAGCCCCGGAAAAGGCGTGGCCTGGCTGTAGAACTTGACGGTCCACAGGATGGCCAGCAGCCCGGCGATCGACACCACCTCGCGCAGCGCGCGGTTCCGGAGTACCGGCATCGGCAGCAGCGCCACCAGCGCGCCGGCGAGCAGCTCCCAGGCGCGCGACGGGATCAGATAGAAGGCGGCGCTCGCATCGCGCGGCAGCATCACCAGTGCCGCGATGAAGGACGCGATGCCGATGCCCAGCGTCATGCCCACCGCGCCGCCGCGCTTCTTGCCGAACCCCCACAGCAGCAGCGGCCAGACGAGATAGAACTGCTCCTCGACCGCGAGCGACCAGGTATGCAGCAGCGGCATGCCATGTGCCTCGGGACCGAAATAGCCCGATTCGGTATAGAAAAGAATGTTCGACGCGAATGACCAGGTCGAAACCACCGATCTGGCGAAACTCACCAATTCGAGGGGCAATCCGCTCAGGGTGGCGACGATCGCGCTCACGGCCACCATCACGAACAGCGCCGGGAAAATGCGCAATATGCGCCGGCGATAGAACTCGGCAATCGAGAAGCGGCCATCCACTACTTCGCGCGCGATGATTCCGGTAATCAGGAAGCCCGAAATCACGAAGAAGACATCGACGCCGACAAACCCGCCGTAGAAGCCCGGAAATCCGGCGTGGAACAGCAGGACGGGCAGGATCGCGAGCGATCGCAGACCGTCGACTTCCGGGCGATAGGCGTGGGCGTGGACTTGGCTCATGCGGGGCGGGGAGAAGGTTGTTCTGGTCATGAACCACGCGCCGGCGCAATTGCCGCAAGCCGATCGGCAGGATTGCCGGAGCAATTGCCGCGAATATTGGCCGGCGGATTGCGCGGCGAATTGCCGGAGAATCGGCGGGAAGCGCATTGCGCGATCCGCCGGAACGCGCGGAATTCGGGATGACGCAATCGTGTCGGTGCCGCGACTTTCAGGACGGATCGGAATTGCAGCCGGAAAACCGGCGGCGCGAAGGCCGGTCGAGGATAGCCGCCGGGCTCGCCGGCTCGAATGACGGAATTCGCCGTCGCCGGCCGTTTTTCACGAATCGGCGCGCGCCGGCCAAAACGCACCGCGCGCGGCTGCTGCCATGCCGCTGTCAGCAGGGGGTCCGCATCGTGGCGGCTCATCCACTTCAGCCCCGGAGGGCAACATGAGCAACGTCATCCACTGGTTCGAGATTCCCTGCGCCGACCTCGACCGCGCCAGCGCCTTCTACGAAGGCGTGTTCGGCGTGACGCTCCGGCGCGAGCCGATGGGCGCGGTCGAGATGGCCGTGTTCCCCTACGGCGACGGCGTGGGCGGCGCGCTGGTGCAAGGGCCGCAGTTCCAGCCGTCGGCCCACGGCGTGCTGCCCTACCTCGGCGTGAGCGACGTGGCAGCAGCGCTGGCACGCGCGACCGAGCGCGGCGCGGCCGTGCTCATGCCCCTGACCACGCTGCCTGACGGTATCGGCGACATCGCGGTGTTCCGCGACAGCGAGGGCAATTCGATCGGCATCCATGCGGAAGCCGCGGCGGGCTGAAGGCGCATCCTTCGGCTCCCTCCCTTCATCCCCGTTCCGTCATGCGCCGCGCCGACCGCCTGTTCCGCATCGTCCAGACCCTGCGCGGCCGCCGGCTGACGACCGCCGCGCAACTGGCCGAGACGCTCGGCATCTCGGTACGCACCGTCTATCGCGATGTGCGCGACCTGTCGCTGTCGGGCGTGCCGATCGAGGGCGAGGCGGGCGTCGGCTACCGGCTGCGCGCCGGTTTCGACGTACCGCCGCTGATGTTCGACGCCGCCGAGTTGGAAGCCCTCGCCCTCGGCGCGCGCATGGTCGGCGCCTGGGCCGGCCACGGCATCGCCGACGCCGCACGACGCGCGCTGGAGAAGATCGCCGCCGCCGTGCCGGCCGAGCGCCGGCCGGTGCTGGAGCTGCGCACACTCGGCGCGCCCGACTACTTCATCGACCGCGCCTGGCGCGAGCGCTTCGACCTGTGCAAGCAGGCGGTGGACGGGCGCCGCGTGCTCGTCTTCGGCTACCGCGACCGCCAGGGCGCGCCCAGCCGGCGCGAAGTGTGGCCGCTCGGCCTGCATTTCTGGGGCAGCGAGGAGGCGACGCCGCGCTGGACCCTCGCCGCCTGGTGCGAGCTGCGCGGCGGCTTCCGCACCTTCCGCATCGACGCGCTCGACGAACCGCAACTGACCGAGCGCCGCTTTCCCGACGCCGACGGCCGTCGGCTGCGCGACTACCTGCGCGCGGTCAGCGCCCGGGACTGACACCGTGCGGCGCTCCGGGCCGGCGCGGCCAGCGCAGCTGCTCGCGCGGCTCGCCGTCCGGCCGGCCTCCGTCAACCCATGCGACCGGCATCGTGCTTGACTTGGAGCGCACTCCAACCCTCAGCCTCCCCGCCATGACGAAGCCCCGCCGCATTTCCGATGTCGCCGCCGCCAGCGGTCTCAGCGCCCACACGCTGCGCTGGTACGAGCGCATCGGACTGATCGACCCGGTCGCGCAGACCGGCGGCGCACGCCGCTACGGCGACGGCGATCTGGTCTGGATCGCCTTCCTGCAACGGCTGCGCGCCACCGGCATGCCGATCCGCGAGATGCAGCGCTACGCGGAGCTTCGTCGCCAGGGCGATGCCACGCTCGCCGAACGCCACGCCCTGCTTGCCGACCATCTCGGCCGCATGCGCGCGGCGCGCGAGAGCCTGGATCGCAGCATCGACGCCATCGAGGAGAAGCTCCATGTCTATCGCCAGCAGCTCGACCGCCGCTGAACATCCGCCGGCCGACACGGTCCGGTCCCCTTACGCCGACGCCGGAACGAATGCCGATGCCGACATCACTGCCGGCCCCGGCACCGACCGCCGCGCGCGCGGCCTGCGCACGCTCGACGCCGTGACCGCCAACGCCGGCACCACGGTGGTTGCCGGCCTGCGCGATCTCGCGCCCGACCTCGCCGACTTCATCGTCGATTTCGCCTACGGCGACGTGATCGCACGGCCCGGCCTCGACCTGCGCACGCGCCAGCTCGCCACCGTGGCGACGCTGGCGGCGCTGGGTCATGCCCAGCCGCAACTCGCGGTCCACATCCAGGGCGCGCTCAACGTGGGCGCGACGCGGGCCGAGATCATCGAAGTGCTGCTGCAGACCGCCGTGTACGCGGGCTTTCCGGCGGCGATCAACGCGATCAACACCGCGCGGCGGGCATTCGCGGAAGCGGACGGAGCGGGCTGAGCGGACGCCCCCGCACCGCGACGGCGGGCATGCCGGCCGATTGCCCGGCGTTCGGCGTTCGGCGTTCGGCGTTCGGCGTTCGGCGTTCGGCGTTCGGCAATCAGCGTGGCGTGAGCCGGTCGAGCTTCTCGATCGCGCCCTCGTCGGCGCCGAGCTGGGCATCGGCGAGTTCGTCGGCGGTCGCGTCGGAGGCGCCGACGCCGGCGGCTTCCTCGGCGTCGGCCAGGGTTTCCTCGGGCAGGTCGAGATCGACGATGGAATCGATCTCGGCATCGGGCGCGATGTCGGCGCCCGGCTCGTCCATCGGATCGCGGCCGACGGCGCCGCGTTCGCCGGTGCCGTTGCGGTCGGTGTCGGAATCGAGGTTGGAATCGCCGAGTCCGGCGCCAGCGCCGGCCACGTCGCTGCCGGAATCCGAGCTGTCGCTCGGGCCGAGCGCCTCGGTGCCATGCCCGGGCGGGAACGCCGCGACCGCGTCGGGCGAGAGGGTGAGCGTGCTGTCGGCCATGACCGTCTCCTTCATGCGTGATGAAGGATCAGCCTCGGCCCGTGCCCGGCGCGCGGTCAGTCGGCGGTTGCAGCCGGTTGCCTTGGTTGCACGCCGTCGGCCGGGCCACGCCGGCGGCGGGACAGCGGGACGCGCCCGCCTCGCGGAGTTACTGCAACTCGCCCGAAGCGCGCTTGGCGTCGGCGATGAGGCCTTCGAACACGAGATCGGGCTCGCCGCCGTCGAGACGGTGCACGCCGTACCAGGCGACGATCAGGCTGTTGACATTGCCTTCATGCGCGAGCACCGCGTCGGCATCGACGCCGGTGGCGACGCACACGGCGCGTACCGCTTCGAGGTCGAAGCTGATGGCGCCGGTCTCGGCGTCCCTGGCCAGCTTGAGGTCGGTGAAGGTCATGCCGTCGGGCACGACGACGCGGATCTTGCCGGCGGGTTGTTCCTGGGCTTGCTCGGTCATGGCGGACTCTGGTCGTGATTTGTGATGGCGGGGCATGTCGGCAAGCCGACATGCGTGGCCTGCCGGAGCAGGCAATGCAAGTGTCGAACCGGAACGCTCAGGCCGCGTCCCATTGCTCGCTGCTGAGCGCGGCGGCGACGGCCTGGGCGCGTGCTTCGAGCAGGGCGTGGTCGAGATCGTCGGACTTGAGGCCGGGATGGCCGGCGGCAAAGTCGCCCGCGTCGATGGCGCGGGCGGCGGCCAGCGCCCGGCGGAACTTGTCGGCCTTGCCGTAGGGCTTCACGTCCTGGCCCGGATAGGCGTGGAAGTCGCAGGTGGCGATGACGAGCAGGCGCTCGAAGCGCTCGGGCCGTGCCAGCCCGTCGAGCCGGGTGATGAGCATGGTGATCGCGCCGGCGCGCATGTCCACCGCGCGATGGATGCGGTCGCATTCGTTCACGGTCAGCAGTGCGAGGTCGCGGGTTTCGTCGTCGAGGCCGAGACGGTCGCAGATCGCGTGCACGAGCGGCGTGCCGCGCCGTTCGTGATGCAGATGGCTCGGCAGGAACTCGGGCGGCGAATCGGCCTTGCCGACCTTGTGCAGCAGCGCGGCCCAGCGCATGCACGACGGCAGCCGGCGCCGCGCGGCCTCGTCGATCATGCGCAGCTGGTGGTAGCCGATGTCCACCGTCTCGGGGTCGTCGCAGCTTTGCGGGATGCCGAACAGCGCGTCGAGTTCGGGCAGCACGCGCGTGAGCACGCCAGACTCGTGCAGGCGCTCGAACACGGCGGACGGCAGCTCGCTCATGAGCGCCTCCGACAACAGCGGGCCGACGCGCCCGGGCGCGGCATGGAGAAGTTGATCGATCATCGGAACAGCCGCGACAAAGCCGACATCGGTCGGCGGGATCGCGCCACCGATGCCAGAGCCGTGCCATCCCCGTCGATGCGCGCGGCGCCAACCTCCAGGGAGTCGCCGATGAATGCCGCCAGCCCGACCGATGTGCAGGTCGTCCACAACCCCGGCGCGAGCCGCTTCGAGGCCACGGTCGAAGGCCAGCTCTGCGTGGCCGACTACTACCTCGACGGCCAGCGCATGGTCATGAACCACACCGGCGTGCCGCGCGCGCTCGAAGGCCGGGGCATCGCCGCCAGGCTCGTGGCCGCCGCCTTCGCTCACGCCGCGCGCGAGGGGCTGACGATCGTGCCGCAATGCAGCTACGTGGCGGTATGGGCGCGCCGCCATCCCGAGCAGGCGGCGGGCGTGGTGGCGGGCGGCTGACGCAGGCGGCGGGGATTGGCGGGCGCCTGACGGCAGACGGCGCGCGCGGCGGCAGGCGCCCGACGCGCGCGCCGGAAACGACAACGCCCGGCATGCACCGGGCGTTGCGAAGCGCTGGCCGCGAGGTCGGCGGGCGATGCCGCCGGCCTGCTACTTGCCCTCGACCGACTTCTTGAGCGCGTCGAGCCCGCTCTTGTAGATGCCGGTCACGGCCTTGATCGCGGCCTCGTCGTTCTGCTCGGGCGGCGGATCGTTGTTGAGGAAGGCGCGGTAGAAGGCGCCGCGCCATTCGACCGTGCTGGTCGCGCCGCTGCCGCTCACGCTGATGGTCGAGGTGTAGTTGTTGACCGGCACCGGCCCCGGATCCTTCATGCGGTAGCCGTACTTGTGGTCGGCGTCGGAATAGCTTTCGAGCGTCTCGACGATGGTGCCGCCGCCCTTGAGCGCGATCGTGCGCACCGAGCCGACCTTGTTGCCGTCGGTGGCGGTGGTGCCTTCGACCGCCGGATGCCAGCCCAGATCGCCGAATTCCTTGATGCGCTTCCACACCGCATCGGCCGGCGCGTCGATGGTGATGGTCTCGACGACCTTCTGGCGGGTCGGTCCGTGGGCGTGGGCGGCGCCGGCGATGCAGATGCCGGCGAGCGCGAGCGCGGCGCTGAATGAAACGCGCATGGGTGATGTCTCCTCGTTTTCCCTTGGGGCTCACGGCCCGGGAGGCCGGGCCGCGAATCAATGTGCCACAGGCTTCGCATGCGGCAACGCAGCGAAAGGCGGCTGGTGAAGATTGCCCGCGCATCGATTGCGGCGGGCTGTCGGCGCCGGTGACGACGCTTTGCCGGGGCACGGGAGTGGCCGTACCGCCGGCATGGTCGCCGGCGCGCCTCGTCACGGCCGGCAACGGCCTCAGCGCCCGGTGAGCATCCGGCCGAAGCCGCGCGGATTGCGGCCGAGGGCAACGCTGGCGAGGCGCCTGCCGCTCGCCGGATCAAGCAGCACGGCCTCGTCGTTCATCCAGCTCACCACCAGCAACCGGTCGCCGGCCAGCGCGATGCCCTCGGGATAGTCGGCCGCGCCGACGAAGGTGGCGACCACGCGCGGGGTGAAGCGCACACCGGCCGGGCCTGGCTGGCCGGTCTCGCCGGCCGGGACGGTCGCATTCGCCAAGCTGCTCGCACTGGCCGAGCCGGTCACACCGGGCTGTCCGGTCCGGTCCGGCGCGCCGGACCCGCCCTGCCCGCCCGCCTCCTCCGCCAGCGCGAGCCGCGACACCGATTCCTCGTGCTGGTTCGTCACCCAGGCGCGGCGGCCGTCAGCCGAGAACGCCACGCCATAGGGCGCGAGGCCGACCGGAAGCGTTGCCGTCACGCGACGGGCCGCCACGTCCACCACGCTCACGTCATTGCTGACCACGTTGAGCGCGAGCAGCTCGCGTCCGCCCGGCGCCAGCTCGATCGCGAACGGATGCTCGCCCACGCGGATGCGTGCGCGCGGCGCGAGCGTCGCGGCGTCGAGCATGGCGATGCAATCGTCATCGCGCTCGGCCACGTACACGGTGGCGCCATCGGCCGACACCGCGATGCCGGCCGGCGCGCGCCCGACCGGCGTGCTCACCACCACCCGGCCGGCGGCCACGTCGATCGCGTCGAGCCGGTTGCCGTACCAGGCTGCGACATACACCCGCCGCCCGTCCGGCGCCGCCGCGATGCCGACCGGCCCGTCCGGCACCGGTACCGTCGCCACGACCGCGCGCGTCGCGATGTCGATGACCGACACCGATCCGCCCTCGGCATTGGCGACGAACACCCGTCCGGCCGCCTCGCTCGCCGCCACACCGGCCGGCGCCTTGCCGACCGCCACCGTCGCCACCACGCGCGCCGCCGCCACATCCACCACGCTCACCGAATCGGAGCCCTGGTTGGTGATCCAGGCGAAGGGCGCGGCTTGCGCGGCCGGCAGCGCCGAGCCGAACAGCGCGGCCAGCAGCCAGCCGGCTCGCCGCCGGCCCGCACGATGCTGCCGACAGGTCGCGCCGGATGGTCCGGACCGCCCGACCCGCGCGCGCGGACGCAGGCAGGCAATCGGATGGGCAAGCGGACGATCAGGCAGGCAAGCCAATGGACGGCAAAGCAGACGGGCAAGCGGACGGCCGAGCCGGTTCAACAGGTAGAGGCAACTTGTCATGGGGCGGGAATGGCGCGGATCACGGCCCGCGAGCTTGCCCGCCCGCGCGCACCGCCGGTAAGCGGTGACAACCCGCGCGCCATCTGGCGACAATCGCCGGCTCACCGCACCGACTGCATTCCGAGGCCCGCCGATGTGCCAGCTCCTGGCGATGAACTGCAACGTCCCGACCGACATCGTCTTCAGCTTCACCGGCTTCGCGACGCGGTCCTGCGAGCATGCTGACGGCTTCGGCATCGCCTTCTTCGAGGGACGCGGCGTGCGCTGCTTCGTCGATGCCCAGCGCGCCGCCGACTCGCCCATCGCCGAGCTGGTCAAGCGCTACCCGATCCGCAGCACCAACGTCATCGCCCACATCCGCAAGGCCACCGTGGGCCGCGTCGCGCTGGAGAACACGCATCCGTTCATCCGCGAGCTGTGGGGGCGCTACTGGGTGTTCGCGCACAACGGCAATCTGACGGACTACCGGCCGCAACTGCACGCCGGCTTCCAGCCCGTGGGCGACACCGACAGCGAGCGCGCCTTCTGCTGGCTGATGCAGGAGTTAGCCAAGCAGCACGCCCGCGTGCCCCGGCCGCTGGAGCTGGCCGAGACGCTGGCCGAGCTGCTGCCCGCCGTCACCGCCCACGGCAACTTCAACTTCACGCTCAGCAACGGCGAGGCGCTGTGGGCGCATTGCTCCACCCATCTGCACTACATCGCGCGCCGCCATCCGTTCTCGACCGCGCGGCTGCAGGACGAGGACATGCGCATCAACTTCGCCCAGCACACGACGGCCGGCGACCGCGTGGCCGTCATCGCCACCGAGCCGCTCACGGCCGACGAGACCTGGACCGCGTTCTCGCCGGGCGAGCTGAAGGTGTTCGTGGACGGCGCGCCGCTGGTGTGACGGCACGCGGGGGCGGACGACCGGACCGCCGCGATGCCCGGCGGCGGCACAGCCCCGCGCCCATCCGCCGCCCAGCCGGCCTCAGCCGCCCAGCCGCCCCGGCGCGAAGCGGCTGTGCGACATCTGCACCCGGTCCTGCGAGGCGATCAGCCCCGCCAGCGACAGCAGCATGCAGCGCACGTCGGCGCGCCGGCGCGCATCGACATCGAACACCGGCACGGTCAGGCCGAAGCTCTGCACCAGCGCGCGGTAGTTGTCGATCGCGTTCGGATCGTCGCCAAGGCGGGGCACGCCCACGACCATCGAGCCGCGCGTGCGCGTGAGCAAGGAATGGAAGGCATCCATGTAGGCCGCCAGATCGTCGAGCGGTGCCTGCTCCTCGTGGTTGAGCAGCAGCACCAGTCCGAGCGCGCCGATCGACAGCACATCCCACATGAAGTCGAAGCGGCGCTGGCCCGGCGTGCCGTAGAGGTGGATCGCGTACTGCTCGTCGAGCTTGAGCACGCCGTAGTCCATCGCCACCGTCGTGCTGTTCTTCATGAAGCGCAGCTCGTCGGTCGGCGCCACGTCGGTACCCACCACGGGAATGTCGGACACCGCCGAGATTGCGGTGGTCTTGCCGGCGCCCGGCGGGCCGGCGAAAAGGATCTTGAGGTTCACGCGCTCCGGGTCCGCGACGACGGCCCGCGTCACAGCGCGCGCAGTCGCTTGAACAGCGACGACACCCAGCCGCGCGCCGGCGCGGCTGGCGCGGCGGCCGCCGCCTCGTCGGCCTCGCTGGCCAGGTGCACGTCGGCCCGGCGCCGGTCGGCCGCCTGCGCTGCGCCGCCGGCCACGGTGCGCGCGGACCGGTCGGAGTAAGAGTGCCCTGCCCCCGGCGCCGTGCCGACCAGCGCGCGCGCGGCGGCGCCACCCGCGACCGGCGCCTGGCCGACAGGCTCGTCATTGGCCGGCTCGCCGGGCACCGCCGCGAGCGGCTGGCGTCGGTTGATCACCTCGACCAGCCCCGCCGCCAGCCCCGCCGCGTAGATGCGGTTGATCTTCTCCATCTCGATGCCGGTGATGCTGCGCGCCAGCGCGATCGAGGTCGGATGGCGCGTCAGCAGCGCGAGCAGGCGCACGCAATCCTCGTCATGCGGCAACCGGGAGAGATTGGGCCAGTCGGTGAAGCGCACCACATCGAAGCGCGAGCTGCCCTGCACCGGCAGTCCGCCCGAGCCGAGATAGCCGATGCGCCAGCGCAGCTCGGCCAGGGGGCGCGGACGCAGCATGGGCTGGCGCGCTTCCTCTCCGTAGCTCAGCGCGATGTCCTCCGGCCGGATCGCGCAGAGCAGATCGACGTCCGCTCCCGCCACGTCGCACAGCCGGCGACGCGGATCGACAGTCATTCCCTGGCCACGGCCGCCCCTCAGCGTCAGCCGGGCGGGCTGGCCCACACGCTCGACATGGTCGAGCACGCCCAGCAACGAATCGGCGAATTCGAAAGTCGTGGCACGCGCGGGTACCGCGGCAATTCCGCGTGAAACTTCGTGATTGAGGATCATTGCTTGCCTTTCCAGTCGGCTTTCGGAATTGGACTGCCGGCGCCCACACCTCCGGGGGACGCCGCTTCCGATGGCGCGGCTCCCGGAATCTGCGCCCCGGTCACGTCTGCCCTCCTGTCGGATGCGAGGTGCCGCAAGGGACATACCCGCACGCACGCCGGCTGAAGACGGCAGACGAGATCTGTGACGTGATTAACGAATTCGAGCAGAAATCCCGCCGACGACACGATGACCCGACCCGTCACTGCCACACGGACGGCGACGACAGTCTGCATCCGGCCCGAATCCCACGACTCCGAATATGCCGCCGGTGCCCCACACTCGGTGCAGGTTTGTCGCAAAACGAACGTAATAGCGTGACGAATCTTTCATTCATCATCGGGGAAACATTGGACCGGCCACCGTATTTCATCGACTGCTTGCCGTGATTTGGCACGACCGGGATTCTTCCCGAATAACGAGAATTTGCAAGTCAATTCCACATGAATGAATCCGGCCAATTCAATCAACAATTGGCATTCGCGATCCGGAATCAGGCAGCCGCGCAACCGCGATGCAGGAAATGCCAGACGCAATTCAGCCGGACCGGATCATCCTGACAGGCGAGGCGCATCATGGTTCACAGGCCCGGTCGGCCGGTGGCATCGGCTGGTGTCATGCCACGCCACGACGGCACCTGCGCGCGACACCTAGAGGATCGCGGCCGTGATCCTGGCGGGAGCGCCTTGGCGATTCGTGGAGCCGAGCACCGATTGCCTGCGCAGGCACGCCTCCAGCCGCGCGAGTGACCTATCGTGACCACATGCGAACCCCGGTTGCACCTCGTCGAAGGCAGGTTGCCGACCACGGGAATCACCGCTGCCTTCCCGCGTCAAAGCGAGCCTCATCCCCCGCTGATTCACCTAGCCACACCACGGTTTCGTGCGGAACCTCACCTAGGACTTTTGTGGCCTTGGAGATTCCGGATCACGGAAATCGAGCCATTGACTGGATCATGGGCCAAATGGCGCAATCTCCGCACCACCCGTCACTCCGTCGGGCGAAGGTGAATAGCGATGGCATGTCCGGCAAAAGCGGCATGAATCCGGCGGTACGACCAGCGGCATCGCCGCCCGAAACATCAGCGGAAGCAGGCGTTGACACGTACCCGGGGGCGCCGCCCCGTCATGTGAATTGAGGCGCGAATGGGCACCGCACCGATTGACGAAATGCGACGGATTGCAGAGTCGTACCGACGTCGCATCGTGGCGACCACCGGGAGGTATCCGGCGTTCCGCCGGGAAGAATTGGCGAGATGAATCGCCCGCCTTGTCCATTACGACCGCGTACACGAACAGCGAGGAAACGCACATGAATGTCGTCTGCCTCAACGCGGGCTACTCGACGCCCGACGCGCCGGCCGCCGCACTGCGGACGATCGCGCGCGGCCTGGTCCAGCGCGGCCACGAGGTGACGGTGGTGGCGCTGGACGAGCCCGGGGGCGCGCCCGACGAGGCGATCGATGGCGTGCGCGTGCTGCGACTGGCACCGTCGCGGCCCACGCCGCTCACGCTCTGGCACTGGCTGGCGCGCGACGGTGCGGGCCGCCAGGACGCTGCGCTGGCGCTGCTGCTGCGGCGGCTGTTCTCGACGCGCAAGCCCGATGCCGTCTGCGTGCATGACCTCGGCCCGCTCACGGCGACCGCCTGGCGCATCTGCGCCGAGGCCGGCGTGCCGGTGGCCCAGGTGCTGCACGACTACCGCGTGATCTGCGAACGCCGCACCTTGCTGCGCCAGCCGGCCTGCGCCCTGCCCTGCGACAACTGCGTGGCGGCGCAAGGCCAGTTGCGCGCCGCCTCCGGCCGGGTCGACGCGGTCGTGGGCGTGAGCCGCGCCGTGCTGCGCGCCCACCTCGCGGCGGGGCTGTTCGCCGGCGCGCGCTACGAGGCGGTGATCGAAAGCGCGCTCGATCTGGCGCCGGCGCCGGTGCCACCGCGCCGCCGGCCGAGGTTGGAGTTCGGCTATCGCGGGCCGATCGCGCCGGGCAGCGGCGTCGAGACGCTGTGCGCGACCTTCGCCCGGCTGCATGCGGCGCATGGCGACGCGATCCGGCTGACGGTGTCGGGCACGGGCAACGCGGGCACGCATCCCTGGCATGGCAACACCGTCGGCGCCCCCCGCCAGGCGATCGGCCGGGATGGCCATCACGCCCAGGCCGAGCTTCCGGGTCACGAGACGCCGGCCGACGACGCCGCGCACGCCGCGCTGCTGCGCGCGCGCTACGGCCGCGACCACGGCATCGAGTTCACCGGGCCGATGCCGGCGCGCGACTTCCACGCCGGACTCGACCTGAGCATCGCGCCGGCCGAATGGGAAGTCCCCTGGCCGACCGCCGTGATCGAGTCGATCGGCCACGGCGTGCCGGTGGTGGCGGCGCGACGCGGCGCGCTCACCGAAGTGATCGCGCCGGGCGTGAACGGCCTGTTCTACGAACCCGACGCCGCCGACGGACTGGCCACGGTGCTCGACATGCTGATCGATGACCCGCTGCGCATCCGCGCGATGCACCGACGCTGCCGGCCGAGCATCGCGCGCCTGCTCGATGTCGAACGCATGATCGATGAGCATGAGGAGGTCATCCACGCGCTCACGCTGCCGCGCCGCGAGCATGCGCGGCGCCTGCACCCGGCGGACTGAGAAGGCCGGAAGCCCGGCATCGACGCCGGGCCGATGGCTTGAGGTCCGGCATCGACGCAGGGCCGGGGCTCAGAGCTCGGTATCGACGTCGATCTCGACCATGCCGTCACCGGTCATGCGGATCGGGAACTCGGTGAGCTTGCAGCCCTGCGGGTCGAGGCCGTTGCCGTCGCGGCCGTCGAACACCCAGCCATGCACCGTGCAGATGAGGATGCGGCCGTTGAAGTCGGAGTTGTTGACGAGCGACTGGCGGTCGTGCGGGCAGACGGCCTCGTAGGCGCGGGGCTGGCCGCCGTCGGGCCACATGACGATGACCTCGCGGCCATCGACCGCGAAGGGCACCGTCTCGCCCTCGGCGATGTAGCGCTGCTTGCAAAGGGTCTGGAAGGGCATGGTTCTTCTCCGTGAGTGCGCCGCGCCGGGCGACGCAAGCCGCATGCCGTCGCAAACCCGACGCTGGCGCTCGGGCATGGCGGCCGACGCAGGTCCGGCGCCATGCCGGGGATCGGCCGGCTCGCGCGGCGTGGTCGGCAACAACCACTGCCCGGCGCCCGCCCGCCATGCCACATTCGCGCCATGGACAAGCTCATCGAGGGCGTGCTCGCCCGCCTCGCCCAGGCCGACGGCCTGCTCGTGACCGCCGGCGCCGGCATCGGTGTCGACAGCGGACTGCCCGACTTCCGCGGCGACGCGGGCTTCTGGCGCGCCTATCCGGCGCTCGCCGCCGAGGGCACGCCGTTCTGGCGCATCGCCTCGCCCGACAGCTTCCGCCAGCGCGCCGAGCGCGGCTGGGGCTTCTACGGCCACCGGCTCGCGCTCTACCGCCGCACCGAGCCGCATGCGGGTTTCGGCCTGCTGCGGGCGCTCGGCGCGCGGCTGCCGCGCGGGCTGTTCGTGTTCACGAGCAATGTCGACGGCCAGTTCCAGCGCGCGGGCTTCGACGCCGATCGCATCGTCGAATGCCACGGCTCGATCCATCACCTGCAATGCCTGCGTCCCTGCGGCGACGCGATCTGGCCGGCCGAAGGTTTCACGCCCGACACCGACGACGCGCGCTGCCTGCTCGTCAACGCGCCGCCGCGCTGCCCGCGCTGCGGCGGCGTGGCACGGCCCAACATCCTCATGTTCGGCGACGACGGCTGGATCGAGGCCCGCAGCCAGGCCCAGCACGAACGGCTGCTGCGCTGGCTCGCGGGCACGCGCCGACCGCTCGTGATCGAGCTGGGCGCGGGCACGGCGATCCCGTCGGTGCGGCGGCTGGGCGAGACGGTCGCGCGCGACGGGGTCGGGCTCATCCGCATCAACCCGCGCGAGCCGGAGGTCGATCATGCGGCCGACATCGGCCTCGCCACCGGCGCGCTCGACGCGCTGCGGCGCATCGAGGCGGCGCTCGCCGCGAGCCGGCACTGACGCCGGCCGCTCAAGCCCGGACCCGACGCCAGGTTCCACGCCGACGTCCCGGCAACCGGCCACAACCCACGAAGGAGGCAGCCCGATGAGACCCCCGCCCGACAGCATCGAGACCGCGCGCGCCACGCTGCGCCGGCCGCGGCCCGGCGACGCCGACGCCGCCTTCCGCCACTGGGCCGGTGATCCCGAGGTGTTCCGCTACCTCGGCAACCGCGCCCACGAGACCAGCGAGCAGACGCGCCAGCAGCTCGACTGGGACCAGGCGCGCTGGTTCAAGAAGACCGCCTTCGTCTGGCTGATCGTGCCGCGCGGCGAGACCGAGAACGTCGGGATGATCGAGCTGCAACCCGACGCCCATCCCAATGACCATCGCGCCCGGCTCGGCTTCGCGCTGGCCCGCGCACGCTGGGGCCAGGGCCTCATGAGCGAGGCCGCCGGCGAGGTGCTGCGCGTGGCGCTGGAGCAGTGCGGGCTGTGGCGCATCGATGCCGTCTGCGATGTCGAGAACCCCGGCTCGGCGCGCGTGATGGAGAAGATCGGCATGCAGCGCGAGGGCCGGCTCGCGCGCTACATCGTCCATCCCAACGCCGGCCGCGCGCCGCGCGACGTGCTGCTCTACGCGCGGCACCGAGACCATCCGGGCGGCTGAGGAAGGCAGCCGGACAGCCGCTTGGCGACAGGCCGGAAACCCGCATCAGCCCTCGCCGTAACTCAGGCGGTACATCAGGTCGAGATGCTCGCCCGCCGTGCGCGGCGCATGCCTGGCCTCGCTGCCCGGCGCGGCGAAGGCCGGCAGCCGCTCGACGCGCGCGAAGTAATCCAGGTCCATGAAGAAGGGCACCGAATACCGGTGCCGCTCGGGCGAGCGGTTGCGCACGCGGTGCGGATTGGAGTGGTAAGCGCCGTCGGTCCACACCGGCATCATGTCGCCGACGTTGACGACGAAGGCGCCCGGCAGCGGCTCGGCATAGAGCCACTCGCCGCTCGCGGCCTGCACCTCCAGGCCGCCGGTGTCGTCCTGCACCAGCAGGGTGATCGCGCCCCAGTCGGTGTGGGCGCCGCAGCCGATCCGGTTGCCGACTACCGCGCCGGGCTGGGGCGGGTAATGGATCATCCGCAGCGTCGCCATCGGCTCGCGCAGCATCGGCTCGAAATGGTCTTCGGGCAGGCCGGCGACGGTCGCGAAGATGGCCATGAGCATGCGCGAGATCTCCGCCGCCTCGGCAAAGTAGCCCTCGCAGAAGGCGCGGAAGCCCGGCAGCGCCGCCTCGTCCGGCCACTGGTTGGCGCCGTAGTTGGCGAGGCCCGCGAGCACATAGGGATGGTCGGGCGGATTGCCACGGCCGATGAGCATCGACTCCTTGAGGTCAGGCGGCGCGTCGAAGTCGAGCGATTGCAGGCCCATCGGCTCGTAGCCGCGCCGGTTGGCGGCGACATGCAGCGCCTGCTTGGCTTCGAGCGGCAGCACGAAGAAGCGCTCGGCCTCGCGCAGGATGCCTGCCATGCGCGCCGGCGCCATGCCGTGCCCGGTCAGGTAGAAGAAGCCGATCTCGCGGCAGATGCGATCGAACTCGCGCGCGACGCCGGGCTTGTCGCTGCCGTCGCGCCAGCGCGCGATGTCGAGCACCGGCGCGAGCGCGCGAACGGGCGGGACGTACTGGACCATCTCGGCTCCTGGGCGATGACGCGGCCCGCGCGCGGCGGGCCGGGAATGGCGGCGACGGGCGCCCGACGGCACGGACACCCGCCGTCAGCGGTCAGGGCTTGGGCAGCCCGCTCACGTACTTGAGCGTGTAGGCCTTGCGGTAATCGACCTTCGGGTTGAGCAGGTGCGTCGAGACCATCACGTCGTAGGTCTGCTTCCAGCGCGCGTCGGTCATCGCGCCGATGCCGAGCGTGGCCGCGTCGCCGCCGGTGACGAGTCCGTACTGCTTCATCTTCGCGATGCCGTAGGCGATCTGCTCGTCGGTCATCTTGGGGTTGTCCTGCTTGATGAGCGCGTTGCCGGCCGACGGGTCCTTGAAGTAGGCGATCCAGCCCTCGGCCGACGCCTTGACGAAGCGCGCGAGCGCGTCGCCCTTTTTGTCGAGCGTGGACTGCATGGCGACGAGGGTGGTGGCGTAGGGCGGATAGCCGGCGTCGGCGAGCAGCAGGATGGTCGGCTTCACGCCGCCCTGCTCGATCGCGTAGGGCTCGCTCGTGACGTAGCCCTGGGTGGCGCTGTTCTTGTCCACCAGCATCGGCGTGACGCTGAAGGCGTAGGGGCGCTTCTGCGCGTCGGTGTAGCCGTACATCGACTTGAGCCACGGCCAGAAGCTGACCTCCCCGCCACCGGCGATGAACAGGGTGCGCGTCTTGAGATCGGCCCAGTTCTTCACGTCGGGATGGGCCATGAGCGCCTGCGGGTCCTTCTGGAAGAAGGCGGCGATGGTGGTGACGGGCACGCCCGACTCGACGGCCTTGAGGGTCTGGAAGTCGTAGCCCATCCAGAGGTCGAACAGCCCGCCCGCGAGCGACTGGATGCCGTTGACCTGCGGGCCGCCCATCTTGATGGTCACGTCGAGGTCGTACTTCTTGTAGATGCCGGTGGCGAGCGCCTGATAGAAGCCGCCGTGCTCGGCCTGGGCGAACCAGTTGGTACCGAACACGATCCTGTCGGCGGCGGTGGCGGCGGTCGCGCCCGTGAGGCCGATCGCGGCGAGGGCGACGACGAGCAGGCGGCGGGTGGGGGATGGCATGGGCTGCGGCTCCTGGCGGCGTGTGAGGTTTGCGGCGTGCGTGCAAGCGGCATGCCGCGGGGGGTTGTTCGACGAACGGCGCCGACCGGGTTCGGGCCCAGGCCGGGCCGACTGGCGCGCCCGCCTGCGGCGGGTGCCCTCGCTCACGGCGATGACGGGGGGCCGGTCCGCCAACTCGCCTTGCCCCGCCGGGGCAAGGCTCAGACATGCGGACCTGAGCGCCTGCGGCGCTCTCCCCCCGCCATCGCCTCCGCTCGGCGCGCCAGACAGCCCGGCTTGGGCCCGAACCCGGTCGGCGCCTCGGTGAAGGGGGTGGGGGGTTGGGGCTTGGGTCGCAGAGCGGGCGGGGCGCAAGCGGCGCAACGCGCGCGGTTCGCGGTTCGCGGTTGGCGCGCTACTCGATCGGGCGCGAGGCATCGATGCAACGCCATGCACCGTCGCGGCGAGCCGGCCCGTCGATTGGGCACGGTTCGCACCAGATTTGTATTCAATTCGAGGAGGCCGGCAGGGTCGGCCGGTGTCGGCGCTGGCGGTCGCTAGGGATGCCGATGCGCAGCGAGGGAGGAAGCGCAAGCCGCCGGCAGCCAGCCCGCAACCCGTCGCGCGCAGCGCGACCATGGGCCGTCGAACAAGGTGGCGGGCGGGGGCTGCGGCGGTGGGCGGCTGTCTGGCGCGCCGAGCGAACGAGGTAGGCGCGGGGGAACGCCGCAGGCGTTCAGGCTTGCCTGTCTGAAGCCCGGCGACGCCGGGCTGAGTTGGCAAGCCGACCCGCGACCTACCGAAGGGCGGAGGCGGAAGAGGCTGCGTGCCTGCGCACGCAGCCCCGCCGGAGCGCCTTGCGGCTTGCAAGCCGCAAGGCTCCGCGAGGGAAGCCGGCCCAGCGGGCCGGCCGCGCCAGTCAGCCGCCCACCGCCGCAGCCCCCGCCCGCCGCCGTCACTCAAGCAGCCACAGCGCGCCGCTCCAGCGCCGCGACGGCCTCCCGCGCCGACCGCCCGAGCGCCCGCAGATCGACCCCCGCCACCCGCCCATCCCGCACCACCTGCCGCCCCGCCACCCACAACCCCGCCAGCCGCGCCGCCCCGCCGCAAGCCACCGGCGCAATCCCCGCATCCAGCATCCCGAAGTAGCGCGGATCCTCGGTCAGCGAGTACAGCGCGATGTCCGCCGCCCTGCCCGGCGCGAGCGCGCCCACCGCGTCCAGCCCCAGCACCCGCGCCCCGCCCGCCGTGCCCCAGCGCACCACGTCCTCGACCGTCGCCGCGTCGGCACCCGCCTCGCCGCGCCCGCCGTGGCAGCGCGCGCGGCTCGCGTCGCCGGCCTTGGCGCGCGCCATCAGCCAGGCCGCGTGCACCTCCGAAATCATGTCCGCCGCCTCGTTGCTCGCCGCGCCGTCCACCGCGATCGACACCGGCGAACCCGCGTCCTCCAGCGCCCGCACCGGCGCGATGCCGCTGCCGAGCCGGCCGTTGCTCTGCGGGCAGTGCGCGATGCCCGTGCGCGTCTGGCCGAGCAGCGCGATCTCGTCGGCATCCAGATGCACGAGATGGGCGAACCACACGTCCGGCCCGGTCCAGTCGTGCTCGGCGCAGAAATGCACCGGCGTGCGCTTGTGCATCGAATGCACGCTGTCCTGGTAGCCCACGGTCTCGGACAGATGGCTGTGCAGCCGCAGCCCGCGCGAGCGCGCGAACTGGGCCACCTCGCGCAGCTCGCTCGGGCTCATCGAATAGGGCGGCGTCGTCGGCGCGGCCACCACGCGGCGCATCGCGTCGGGCGCGGGGTCGTGGAAGCGGGTGGCGAGGCGGTCGAGGTCGCTCAGGAAGGCGTCGAGACTTTCGGGGCGCAGCGCCTGCGGCAGGTCGGCTTCGAGCTGGCGGGTGCGGGTCTGGCCGCCGCGGCACAGCACCATGCGCAGGCCGAGCTTTTCGGCTTCGTCGAAGACGATTTCCGAGCTGTCGAAGGCCATGCCCGGGTAGTAGAGGTAGTTGTGGTCGGCCACCGTGCCGCAGCCCGACAGCGCCAGTTCGACGAGTCCGATGCGCACCGCGAGCCGGAAGCTGTCGGCGTCGAAGGCGCCCCGGTACTTGTAGGGCGTGGCGCCGAGCCAGGGCGTGAGCGTGAGGTTGATGCCGGCCGGGTCGCCTTTTACGAGCGACTGGAACAGGTGATGGTGGGTGTTGACCCAGGCCGGGTAGATCACGCAGTCGGTCGCGTCCACCGTGGCCTCGCCCGGCTCGGGCGCGAGGCGGCCGAGCGCGGCGATCTTGCCGTCGCGCACCCGCAGGTCCGGGCCGGCGGCGCGGGCGGCGTCGCCCGGCAGGCCGGTGAGGATGGCGGCGGCGTTGCGGATCAGGAATGAGGTCATGGCTGCGGCTTCGGATGGCGGAACGGAGCCGCCCCCTTGCAAGCGCGGTGCCATCGCACGGACGGGGGGCTTAGCATCGGGCGGATCGCCGGGCCGGCCCTGCCCGCGGCGGCGCGCGCCGCCGTGCTCCCGCCCCGCCTTCCGGCCCCTTCCCTGCCCAGCGCCATGGACCTGAACCAGCTCCGCACCTTCGTCACCGTCGCCAGCCTCGGCAACCTCACGCGCGCCTCCGAACGGCTGTTCCTGAGCCAGCCGGCGGTGAGCGCCCAGCTCAAGCAGCTCGAATCGGAACTGGGCGTGGGCCTGTTCACGCGCAGCGCGCGCGGCATGCAGCTCACCGTGGCCGGCGAGCAGTTGCGCGCCGAGGCCGAGGCGGCGCTCGACGCGGCCGAGCGGCTCAAGGCGCGCGCGAGCCGGCTGCGCGCCGACGAGGTGGCGGGCGAACTGCGCCTGGGCACGGTGTCGGAGCCGGCCATCCTGCGCCTGACCGACACGCTCGGCCGGCTGGTCGAGCGCCATCCCGGTCTCGTGCTCAAGCTCGCGCAGCGCGTCTCGGGCGAGGCGCTGGAGCAGCTGGCCGACGGCCGGCTCGACGCGGCCTGGGTGATGGGCGAGGTGGACGACGCGCGTCTCGCCAGCCTGACGCTCGGCCGCCTCGATCTCGTGGTGACCGCCCCGGCCGCCTGGGCCGCGCGGCTCGACGGCGCCGACTGGGACGCGGTGTCGGCGCTGCCGTGGATCTCGCTCGTGCCGCACTGCTCGCTCACCGCCACGGCGGCGCGCGTGTTCGCCGACCGGCGCAGCCAGTTGCGGCCGGCGCCGGTCCAGCCCGACAACGAGGTCAGCCTGCGCAATCTCGTCGCCGCCGGCCACGGCCTCGCGCTGCTGCGCGCCGACCTAGCCTCGGCCGGCGTGGCCGACGGCACGCTCGCCATCTGGCCGGGGCTGCGCGAATCGATCGCGCTGCGCTTCGCCTATCCGCGGCAGGGCGCGGACTCGCCCCGGCTCGCGGCGCTGATCGACGCGGTACGCGCGAGCTGGGCGCTGCCCGACGACGACCGCGCCGTCGCCGCCTGAGCCGACGGCGCGGCCGCCCCCGCCGCCCCCGCCGACCCCGCCGACCCGATCGACCCCGCCGCACCGGCACGCCGCGCCGCCGCCCACGCCATCCGCCGCTGCGCGAGGTTGTTCGCCACCAGCGCGGCCATCGTCAGCGCCGCGCCCGCCACCTGCGCCGGCGCCGGCGGCACGCCCATCAGCGTCGAGACCGTGAACGCCGTGACCGGCACGAGGTTGATGAACAGCACCCCGTTGAGCGGCGAGATCACCGCCAGCCCGGTGTTCCAGGCCAGCACCGCCACCACGCCGCCGAGCAGCGTCACATAGCCGAGGTGGGGCAGCGTCTCGCCCAGCGCGGCGAGGCGCGGCCGCGCGATCGCGCCGGTGGCGATCAGCAGCAGCTCGGCCGCGATCAGCGTCGTCGTGCCGAGCAGCGTCGTGAGCGCCGTGTAGCGCAGCGGGCTCCAGCCTGCGAAGGCGGTCGCGCCCAGCGTGTAGCCGACCCAGCACAGCGCGCCCGCCAGCAGCAGCGGATTGGCCAGCCACGGCCCGTCGGCCGCGAGCAGCCGGGCCGGCTCGCCGCGCGTCACCACAAGCAGCACGCCCGCGAAGGCCAGCGCCACGAAGCCGACCGACACCAGCGGCGGCCGGCGCTTCCACAGCGCCCAGGCCACGAGCAGGCTCATGAGCGGCATCGTGGCCATCATGATCGAGGCGTTGAGCACGCCCGCCGCCCCGAGCATCCGCTGGCCGCAAAACACCAGGAAGCCGAAGCCGGTGAAGCCCGCCGAGCCGAGCGCCCAGGCCAGCCTCCAGCGCTCGCCGCGCAGCCGGAAGGCCGCCCGCCCCTCGCGCCACCAGAGCAGCGCGGCAAACACCAGACCCGCGAGCGAGTAGCGCAGCGTGGTGAGCGTGTAGGGGTCCACATGGCGCATGGCGTCGGCCATGACGGGAAACATCCCGCCCCAGGACAGGGTGGCGACGAGACAGGCGATGACGCCCAGGGCATGACTGGCGGGCATGGCTGCATCCGGTGAGGAGGGAGGCCGCCGATTCTGTCGAGCCGGTCGCGCGCCGGCCAATCACATCGGTGGAAGGCGGTCATCGGCGGCGCCGATGCCCCTTCCAGCCCGAGCGCCGCAACTGTCTGACAAGCGCCGAAAACGCGCGTGCAAACAAGCCTGTTCCACGCGATGAAAAGCACGCCGTCCACCTACCGTCCCCTCATTGCTCAACCGTGCGGGCGCGTATCCACGCCGCCCCCACGACCGCTCCGGGACACCCATGAAATCCCCCGCCTCGCTCGCCTTCTGCATCGCCGCCGGACTGTCCGGTCTGCCGCTCGCCGCCCTCGCCCAGACCCCGCCGCAAGCCGGCGACCTGCTGCGCGAGCTCGACCGCCAGCCCCAGCGCGACGCGCCCGCCACGCTGCCGCCGCCGGTCGCGCCCGCCGGCCCGGCCGCCCCCGCCGCCGGCCCGCGCGTGGACGTGACCGCCTTCCGCATCGAAGGCGCCACGCTCGTGCCCGAGGCCGAATTGCAGGACGCGGTCGCGCCCTGGGCCGGCAAGCCCGCGAGCTTCGCCGACCTGCGCCGCGCCGCCGACGCCATCGCCGCGCGCTACCAGGCGCGCGGCCTGCTCGCGCGCACCCTGCTGCCCGAGCAGGACCTGGCCGGCGGCGTGGTGGTGGTGCGCGTGATCGAGGCCCGGCTCGGCGCAGTGCGCATCGACCGCCCCGACGGCGCGACCCGCATGAGCGACGACACCGCCACCGGCTACCTCACCGCGCGCCAGTCGGTCGGCGATCCGGTGCGGCCCGACGACCTGCAACGCGGCATCAGCCTGCTCAACGACCTGCCCGGCACCAGCGCCACCTCGCTGCTCGAACCCGGCGCGGCCGAAGGCGAATCGCGCGTGGTCGTGGCGTTGCGCGACAAGCCCGTCTTCACCGGCCTGGCCAGCGTCGACAACGCCGGCGCCAAGGCCAGCGGCACGGCGCGCGGCTCGGTCGGGCTCCAAGTCAACAGCCCCTTCGGCCTCGGCGAGCAGCTCCAGCTGCTCGGCAACAAGAGCAGCGGCACCGACTACGGCCGCGTCCAGCTCGGCATGCCGCTGGGCAAGGACGGCCTGCGCGCCAGCGTCAACGCCTCGCGCCTGAACTACGGCTACACCCTCTCGGGCAACCGCTACACCGGCTCGGCCAGCGTGCTCGGCGCCTCGCTCGGCTATCCGCTGCTGCGTTCGGCCGGCAGCAATCTCACGCTCCAGCTCGACCATGACCGCAAGCGCTTCGACAACGAGGTGCAGGCCATCGCCATCAGCAACAAGGACGTGCGCCTGACCACGCTCGCGCTCTACGGCGACCGGCTCGACGAGTTCATGGGCGGCGGGATGACGCAGTTCAGCGTCTCGATCGCGAGCGGCACGCTCGACCTCGGCCGCAACCCGGGCGACCTCGCGGCCGACCAGTTTCCGGGCGGCCCCGACCGCAACGGCAGCTTCACGCGCACCAACTGGTCGCTCACGCGGCTGCAACGCCTGACCGCCGCCGACACGCTGGCGCTGATCGCCTCGGGCCAGATCGCCAGCCGCAACCTCGACGCCTCGGAGCGGCTGACCGTGACCGGCCCCTACGCCGTGCGCGCCTACACCAGCTCGGAGCCGGCGGCCGACGACGGCACGCTGGCCAGCATCGAGCTGCGCCACCAGTTCGCCGACCAGCTCACGGCCACCGTGTTCCACGACCGCGCCCAGGCGCGCCGCGACCACGAAGTCAACAGCGCCACCGCGCGGCCCAACGCCTACCGGCTCGCGGCCACCGGCCTGGGCCTCGCACTCGGCAAGCCAGGCGATCTGCTGCTGCGCGCCACCGTCGCCTGGCGCAACGGCGACAACCCGACGCGCAATCCGGCCACCGGCCTCGACGCCGACGGCACGCGCCGCAACCCGCGCCTGTTCCTGACGCTGACCAAGAACTTCTGATCCGCCGCGTCCCGCCCGAATTCAAAGAACACGAGAGACCACCATGCACAACGGCCCCGGCTCCATGAACCGCATCTACCGCCTGATCTGGAACGAGCTGACCGGCAGCTTCGTCGCCGTGGCGGAATTCGCGCGGGCGCGCGGCAAGCGCAGCCGGGGCATCGCGGGCGCGGTGCTCGCGGCCGGCGGCGTGGCGCTCGCGGCGCCGGTATCGGCCCAGGCGCCACCCGATGCCGGCCGGCTCGCGGCGGCGGTGGCGGCGCGCAACCTGGCGGGCAATGCCCTGCCCACCGGCGGCAACGTGGTGGCGGGCTCGGCCACGATCGGCCAGAACGGCGCGCGCATGGACATCAACCAGTCGAGCCAGCGCGCGGCGATCAACTGGCTCGGCTTCGACATCGGCGGCCAGGCCCAGGTCAACTTCAATCAGCCGAATGCGAACTCGGCGACGCTCAACCGCGTGACCGGCGCCGATCCGTCGGCCATCCTCGGGCGGCTCACGTCGAATGGCCAGGTGCTGCTCGTGAATCCGAACGGCATCGTGTTCGGCCAGGGCTCGCAGGTGAACGTGGGCGGCATCGTCGCCTCGACGCTCGATCTGGCCGATGCCGATTTCATGGCCGGCAAGCTTAACTTCACGCGCGGCGCCGGCGCGGGCGCGGTGCTCAACCGGGGCGCGATCACGACGGCGGCCGGCGGCTACGCGGCGCTGCTCGCGCCCGAGGCGATCAACGAGGGCGTCATCAGCGCGCGTCTCGGCACGGTGGCGCTGGCGGCGGGCGACGCCGTCACGCTCGATGTGAACGGCGCCAGCCTCGTGGGCGTGCGCGTCGATCCGGCCACGGTCAAGGCGCTGGTCGAGAACCGCCAGATGATCGTCGCCGAGGGCGGCCGGGTGGTGATGAGCGCGGGCGCGGCCCAGCGCCTGCTGCAGGGCGCGGTGGCCGGCGGCGCCGACGGCGCGCTGGTGGACGACGGCGGCCGGGTGCGCATCGTGTCCAACACGGGCACGGTCAGCGCGGCCGGCGGCGCGGTGAAGGTCGAGGGCGGCAACATCGACCTCGCGGGCAACATCGACGTGGGCGGCGCGAGCGCGGGCACGGTCGCCATCGGCGGCGACTACCTGAGCCAGTCGGGCCGCGTCGAGGCCAACGCCACCGGCGGCAAGGGCGGCGGCATCGCCATCCAGGCCGACACCGTGGTGCAGACCGCGAGCGCCCATCTGGGCGCCGACGGCAGCACGGGTGGCGGCAGCATCCGCGTCGAGGGCGCGGCGGCCGGCGCGACCGGCACGACGGCGCCGGGCATGGTGTACAGCTCGGCCACGATGAGCGCGCGCGGTCTGGGCGACGGCGCCAAGGGCGGCGACATCGCCATCACCGCGAGCGACGTCGAGCTGCGCGCGGCGGCCATCAACGCGGCCGGCGACGGCGGCGGCGGCCGGGTGCGCATCGGCGGCGGCTTCCACGGCCTGGACAGCGGCATTGCAAACGCTGTCAACGTCGGCGTGAACGCGAGCACGGTCATCACGGCCGACGCCGGCACGCACGGCGACGGCGGCGAGGTGGTGGTGTGGTCGGACGGCAAGACGGTGTTTGCCGGTCTGGCCTACGCGCGCGGCGGCACGCAGTCGGGCAACGGTGGCAAGGCCGAGTTCTCGGGCGCGCAGACCCTCATCTTCCAGGGCGATGCCCAGCTCAATTCCCGCGCGGGCGGCGCGAAGGGCCAGCTGCTGCTCGACCCGCGCAACATCACCGTCGACGAGATCAACAGCGCCCTCGCCACGCTGGCGATGAGCGATCCGACGCCCGGCAACACCAGCGGCTTCGGCACCGTGACGCGCGTGCTGTCCAACGGCAACGTGGTGGTGACGGCGCCCTATGCCGACACCGGCGCCACGGCCGACACCGGCGCGGTGTACATGTTCGACAGCCGCAGCGGCGCGCTGCTGAGCAACCTGCGCGGCACCAACGCCAACGACCACATCGGCAGCGCCGGCATCCAGACGCTGGCCAACGGCAACTACCTCGTGCTGAGCCCCGACTTCGAGACGGTGGGCAGCCGCAGCTACTACTTCATCAAGAACTACGACGCCGGCCAGCAGACCGGCGCCAGCAGCTACGACTACACCAGCTCCTATCCGCGCCTGACCGGCAACGTGTCGTCGGGCGCGATCACCTGGCAGAGCGGCAGCACCGGCGGCGGCAGCTCGCTCGTGAGCAGCGGCAACAGCCTGACCGGCAACAGCGCGTCCTACGACGTGGTGGGCGGCACCAACGTCTATGCGAACGACCGGCTGGGCCAGATCACCCAGGTGTCGGTCACCGGCTACGCAAACGCGATCGCGGTGCCGCGCACCACCACCATCGTCGAGCTGTCGAACGGCAACGTGGCGATCGCCACGCCCACCTGGTTCAACGGCCGGGGCGCGGTCACCTGGCTCAACGGCAGCAACGGGCAGCTCGCCGACGGCAGCGCGGGCGGGCGGGTGTCGTCCACCGTCTCGCTGGTGGGCAGCACGGCCATCCGCTCGACCGCGCCGATCGAGGGTGACGGCAGCGGCCACAACGTCTATGTGCTCGACTGGAACTCGGCGCTGTCAACCACGCTGATCGGCAGCACCGGCAGCGCCGTCCGCACCACCACGCCCGCCGCGCCCGGCGACTTCGTGGGCGAGGATCTGGTGGCGCTCGGCAACGGCAGCTACGTGGTGGGCAGCCGCCATTTCACCAACGGCAGCGCCACCTATGCCGGCGCCGTGACCTGGGGCAGCGGCAGCGGCGGCACGGTCGGCGCCGTGAGCAGCAGCAACAGCCTGGTGGGCGGCAGCAAGTACGACTTCGTGGGCAGCGGCGGCATCCGCGCCGTGGGCAGCACGCAGCAGAACTACCTCGTGCTCAGCCCCGAGTGGTCGGCCACCGGCAATGCCGCCGCCGGCCGCTACGTCAACAACGCGCCCAACGGCGCGGTCACCTGGGTCGATGGCAGCAACGGCCAGTCCTACGGCAGCGGCAGCGCGGGGGCGCTGGTGTCGTCGTCGAACAGCCTGATCGGCAATGCCGGCGACGGCGTCGGCGCGCTGAGCAATTCGGTCGGCTCCTACACCTACTCGGCCAACTCGCAGACCAGCACCTATCTGTACGTGAGCCACACCGCGCACAGCACCTCGGCCGACGGCCTGCGCGTGCTGGCCAACGGCAACTGGCTGGCGGTCGACACGAGCTGGAACAGCAGCGCCGGCGCGGTGACCTTCGGTCTCGGCGCGAGCGGTCTGGCCGGCGTGGTGTCGTCGTCCAACAGCCTCGTCGGCAGCACCGCCAGCGATGGCATCGGCAACAGCGTGCTGCTGCTCGACAACAGCAACTGGGTGACCTGGTCGAGCGTCTGGGACAACGGCGCCGCCACCAACGCGGGCGCCGTGACCTGGGGCTCGGGCACGACCGGCCGCACCGGCGCGGTGAGCGCGTCCAACAGCCTCGTGGGCAGCGATGCCTACGAGACGGTCGGCTCGAACGGCGTGCTCGCCGTGGGCGCGGCCGGCAGCGGCGGGCTGCGCGCCAACTACCTGGTCATCAGCCCGTTCTGGGGCAACCGCTCGGGCCAGCAGTACTCGACGGTCAACTACGGCGCCATCACCTGGGGCAACGGCAGCACCGGCACGAGCGGCGCGGTCAGCTCGTCGAACAGCCTCACGGGCAGCAATGCCGGCGACTACCTCGGCAGCTATCACTACAGCGACAGCCGGGGCAGCGACAACTACTTCTACAGCGCGAGCTGGAACGGCGCGGTCAATCCGTATGCCTGGACGGCCAACGTCACCACCACGGTGGACGTGCTCGACAACGGCAACTACATCGTGCGCAGCCCGAGCTGGAACGGCGGGCGCGGCGCCGTGACCTGGGGCAGCGGCGCGGCCGGCATCACCGGCAACGTGAGCTCGGCCAACAGTCTGGTCGGCAGCACCGCCGACGCCTACACCACCGTCACCACCAGCGACGGCAGCAAGACCTTCACCGACAACAGCACCGGCAGCACCGTCAGCGCCACGTTCTCGCGCGTCACGACCTACCAGACGATGACGGGCGACCATGTCGGCCTGCTCGGCCAGGCCCTGAGCGGCGGACGTTACATGGCCGTGAGCCCGACCTGGGGCGACGGCAAGGGCGCGCTGTCGATGATCGGCGCGAGCGGCACGACCGGCACCGTCGGCAGCGGCAACAGCGTGCTCGGCAGCACCGCCGACGTGTACACCGACGCCAACCGCACCGCGCTGGTCTCGACCGGCGACCGCCTCGGCACCCTGCCCGACCTGCTGATGCTGCCGACGCAGTACACCTCCACCGCGACCAGCGGCGGCAAGACCTATGTGGAGAACGGCTCGACCACGCGCCGCCTCGGCCCGCTGTGGCTCAACCACACGGCCAACAGCACGAGCGAGACGAGCTATCGCGGCAGCACCGGCTTCACCTACAACGCGGTGAGCAACTGGTACGTCACCGGCTTCACGCTCAACTACTACCCGATCATCAAGGAGCTCTCGAACGGCGCGGTGCTGGTGGCCAGCCCGGGCTGGAACAACGGCAGCAACATCTACGCGGGCGCGATCACCTGGTTCAGCAGCGCCGGCCAGCTCGCCGACGGCAGCAGCGGCGGCACGCTCGGCACCGGCAACAGCCTGGTCGGCAGCCATGCGCGCGACTGGCTCGGCTACCGCCTGCCGGTGGACGGCGTGGTCGAGCTGCAAGGCCCGAACGCCGGCGGCTTCGTGCTCGTGAACCCGCAATGGTGGGATGACCGCGGCGCCGTCACCTGGGGCAGCGCGAGCGCCGGTGTGGTCGGCACCGTCGGCTCGGGCAACAGCCTTGTCGGCACGCGCGGCGCGACGCGCCCGGCCACGACGCTGGTGCCGCGCGTCTCGTACAACGGCGAGACCGGCACCTGGTACAGCTCCTGGGCGGTGCGCGACAACACCACCGGCCAGGTGGCCGGCGCGGTCACGCGCGACGGCGACCGCGTGGGCGCGGGCGGCGTGTTCGCGCTGGCCGACGGCAATGCGGTCGTGTCCTCGCCGTTCTGGGACTTCAACGCCACCGGCCTGAGCCAGGGCGTGTACCTCGGCTGGGGCGCGCCCAATTCGCGCGGCGCGGCCACCTGGCTCAACGGCGGCACCGGCAACTACTACGGCGGCGGCGCGGGCGGCGCGATCAGCAGCAGCAACTCGCTGGTCGGCAGCAACTACGGCGACGCGGTGAGCTGGGCGGCGTGGGAACAGAACTCGCCCGGCCTCACCACCACCTTCGTCATGCCGGGCATCACCGAGCTGACGGGCGGCCGCTACGTGGTCGCGAGCCCCTACTGGGCCAACGGCACGGCCACGGCGGCCGGCGCCGTGACCTTCTCCGACGCGGGTGGCATCGCGGGCGCGGTCAGCACCGCCAACAGCCTCGTGGGCAGCACGACGGGCGACCACATCGGCCTGGGCAACGGCATCCGCGTGGGCACGACCGGCACCAACCGCCAGATGGTGTCGGGCGTGACCGTGGTGCAGGCCTGGAATCCCGACACCAGCAGCTACGACACGAACTACTTCGTGCGCTCGGCCGACTGGACCAACACCGCCGACGGCGCCTCGGGCGGCGCGCGCGCGGGCGCGGTCACCTGGGTGAACGGCACGACCGGCATCGCCGCCGGCGAGACCACGCGCGGCGCGGTGGTCGGCGCGGGCAACAGCCTGGTCGGCAGCACCGCCAACGACGCCTTCGGCACCCTGCTCACGACGCTGTCGGGCACGGTCAACGGCCAGAGCGTGCGCACCGGCGACCTGCTCATCTTCAGCAACCTGGCCGACTGCGACGTGGCCGGCGCGGGCGCGGTCACCCTCGTCTCGGGCCTGACGGGCGCCACCGGACCCGCGAGCTGGCGCAACAGCGTGGTGGGCCTCGCGCCCGTGGCCAACGGCCAGAGCACCCAGAGCATCACCACCGGCACCAACACGCTCAACTACACGAGCGACATCCAGTACGCGCTGCTGCCGACGGCCGTCACCGCGTCGGAGAGCGTGCAGTACCGGCCGCTGATCTGGGCCGCGCCCAATGCCACGAGCGGCAAGAACTCGTCGGTGCTGTACGCGCTGACGGTGGTGGACGACAGCCTCGCCACCCAGCGCAACGCGGGCCTGCTCAACGGCGACGCGGGCGGCGACCTCAACTGGAACAGCCCGCTGTTCGCGGGCAATGCCTCGGGCTTCACGGGCGTGGGCGGCAGCAATGGCCTGCTCGGCTTCTCGGCCAGCACGGGCAGCGATGTGGTCATCACGCCCGGAACGCTCACCGCGATGCTCGACGCGGGCACCGACGTGACGCTCCAGGCGAGCCGCGACATCACCGTGGTGCGCGACATCACCGTGTCGGCCGGCGGCAATGGCGGCGACCTCGCGCTCGACGCGGGCCGCTCGATCCGCATCTACGGCGACATCGATACCGACAACGGCAACTTCACCGCCACCGCCAACCGCTCGCTCGCCGATGGCGTGGTGGCGGCCGACTGCCCGGACTGCGCCTCGCGCATCTCGATGGCGCGCGGCAGCACGATCGACGCCGGCAGCGGCACGCTCACGCTGCGCATCCTCGACAGCGACAAGACGAGCGACGTGGCCGGCGCGATCACCGTGGCCAACCTGCGCGGCAACGACATCCGCGTGCTGAACGAAGGGCTGGACGGCAGCGGCCGCGGCATGGGCATCCGCTTCACGGCGGGTGCGTCGGTGGGCGACACCAGCACGAGCAATGTGCTGCTGCGCGCGGGCGGCAGCAGCAGCGCCGGCACCGGCGGCATCGTGCTGGGCAGCGACACGGTCATCACCGGCAGCAGCAGCGCGACGCTGGAAGCGTCGGCGGCGCAGGCCGGCTCGGCCTTCTATCTCGGCAGCGCTGGCGGCTCGGGCGCGGCGCTGTCGCTGACGGCGGCGCAGGCCCAGGCCATCGTCAAGCAGTCGAGCGGCTTCGCGAACGTGAACTTCGGCCGCGCGGACCAGACCGGCAACCTCAACCTCGGCGCGCTGGACATGACCCAGGCGGCGGCGCTGCGCTCGGGCGCGGCGCTGGGCGCCGACCTGCGCATCCAGTCGGGCAGCGGCGGCATCACGCTGTCGGGCAACCTCGTGACCAACAACGACGCGAGCCATGCGACGACGCTGGCGACCGCCGGCGGCGGCACGATCGCGCTCGGCAGCAGCAACGTCACCAACAGCGGCAGCGGCTGGCTGGAACTGGAGACGCGCGGCAGCGGCACGGTCACGCAATCGACGGGCGCGGTCAGCACCGCCTCGCTGCTGCTCGACACGACCGGCAGCACCAGCCTGACCGGCAGCGGCAACCGCTTCAACACCGTGGCCGGCAGTCTCGGCGGCGGCACGCTGGTGGCGGGCACGGGCAACGTGACCGTGGGCACGGTGGGCGGCGCGAGCGGCCTCGCGTCGAGCGCGGCCTTCACGCTGCGCACGACGGGCGCGAACACCGACCTCACGCTGAACAACGCGGTCAGCGCCACGACCGGGGACATCACCCTCGCCGCCGCGCGCAACTTCACCAACAACGTGGCGGGCAACGCGGGCATCGTCGCGAGCGCCGGCCGCTACCTCGTGTACTCGGCCAACCCGACCGACACGACGGAAGGGATGACCGGCTACGTCAAGCACTACAACCAGACCTACTCGGCCAGCGCGCCGGGCTATGCCGGCAGCGGCAACTGGTTCCTGTACTCGGTGGCGCCGACGCTCACCATCGGCGTGGGCGCGGGCGGCAACGTCGTGTACGGCAGCTCGGGCAGCGTGCCCGGCATCACGAGTTCGGGCTTCATCGACGGCGACAGCTTCGCCACCGCCACCACGGGCAGCCTGGCCTCGACCACCAGCAGCTACACGCCCTCGGGCGCGGGCTTCATCCCGGTGGGTACCTACACGGTCAACCTGACGGGCCAGGGGACGCTCGCGAGCAGCCTCGGCTACACCATCACGGTCAACACCGGCAGCAGCAGCTTCACGGTCACGCCCAAGCCGATCGACGTGGCGGGCCTGACGGCCAACAGCCGCGTGTACGACGGCACGACCACCGCGAGCGTGAGCGGCACGGCCTCGCTCACCGGCGGCGGCGCCACCAGCGGCGACGGCCACTACATGGCCGGCGACACCGTCAACATCTCGGGCACGGCGACCGGCAGCTTCACCGACCGCAACGCGGGCACCGGCAAGTCGGTGCAGCTCGCGGGGCTGACGCTGGGCGGCGCGGATGCCGGCAACTACTCGATCAGCCTCGGCTCGGTCACCGCCGACATCACGCCCAAGCCGATCAACATCACCGGCCTCACCGCCGCGTCGAGCCGCGTGTACGACGGCACGACCGCCGCGACGGTGGGCGGCAGCGCAAGCTACGACACCGAAGCGGTCGGCAGCGGCACGACCACCGACGGCCGCGCCTACACGCTCGACAGCATCAGCCTGAGCGGCACGGCCACCGGCACCTACAACAGCTCGCATGTCGCGGGCGCGAACACCGTGACCTTCGGCGGCCTGACGCTCGGCGGCACGAACGCCGGCAACTACACGCTCGTGATGGGCAGCCAGGCGGCGACCATCACGGCCAAGCCGCTCAACATCACGGGCGTGACCGCCGACGGCAAGACCTACGACGGCACCGCCACCGCGACCTTCACCGGCACGGCGGCGCTCGGCACGGGCGGCAGCGCTGCCGGCGACGGCCTCCTCGTCGGCAGCGACGCGGTGAGCCTGACCGGCACGCTCGCGGGCAGCTTCACCAACTTCAACGCGGGCACGCGCAGCGTGACCACGAGCGGCCTGAGCCTGACCGGCACCAACGCCGGCGACTACACGCTCTCGACCTGGACGCCGACGGCAACCATCCTCGCGCGCTCGATCAGCGTCGCCTTCAACTCCCAGGTCAAGACCTATGGCGACAGCGACCCGACGCTGACCTTCACGGTCGGCGGCCTGGGCCTGGTCGGCAGCGACAGCATTGCAAGCGTTTTCACGGGCGCGGGCAGCACGGCCACGGGCGCGAGCGCGACCGCGGGCACCCATGCGATCACCGTCGGCACGCTGGCGGTCGGCAACTCGAACTACACGCTCGGCAGCGTGACCAACGGCACGCTCACGGTGAACAAGGCGGCGCTGACGGTGACGGCCAACGACGGCCGCAAGACCTACGGCGATGCCGACCCGACGCTCGGCTACACGGTCGATGCCTCGCAGCTGCGCTACACGGACACCGCTTCGGTCGTGAGCGGCGTGCAGCTTTCGACCGCCACCGGCTCGGCCGCCAC
>NZ_AXWS01000013.1 GCF_000482785.1 Derxia gummosa DSM 723
GGCATCGACGACCTTGCGCGCGGTGCCGGGCGCCCAGTGCGGACCGGCCACGCCGTGGCGCGGCACGCCCGCGTGCACGTCGGCAAGGCTGGGGCTGGACTGGGCCTTCTCGTGGACGAAGCGCACGAGATTGACGAGGGTCTGCAGCCGCGCGACGGTGGTCTGCTTGGCGCTGCCGGTGAACTCGAGCGTCGGCTCCTCCAGGCTGTAGGGCGGGTTCTGGAGGATGAGGGTGTCGGCGGGTTGCACGCCGTCCTCGGCGAGCATGGCCTGGGCGAGCAGGCTGATCATGCAGCCTTGGCTGTGGGCGACGAGGTTGACGGCGGCGTGCCGGGTTTCGGGCTGGTTGCGCACGAGGCGGATGAGCATGGCCAGGCGGCGCGCGGCGAGCACGAAGTAGCGCCGGTTGGGCGCGCCCTTCATCGGGCGCATCGCGTCGCGCTTGAGGGCGTCGAGCAGGCCGGCCATCCCGGGCCCCTGTCCGTCGGACCAGCAGTCGGGCAGGTTGGAGGTGGCGTTGATGAAGGGGCCGCCCTCCTTGGCGCCGTCCTTGTCGAGCCGGTTGCCCCAGCGGTCGAGCCATTGGCCGTGCCAGTGTTCGCGGTCGATGTAGGGCTTGCGGGTGTCCGGGTTGATGCCTTCCTGTTCCCGATAGCCCCAGTAGAACGGGATCACTGGCGAATAGGTCTGGCCGGGGATGGCGCCGGGCCGGAACAGCACGGCATCGGGGTCGCTGCGCAGGCGCTCGGCGCGAGCCGGATCGGTCTTGTCGAGCTTGGCGAGCAGCGCGTCGTACTTCTTGGGCGTGTCGGCGTTGGCGAAGTCGTAGTGGTGGAGGTCGCCGCCGGGCCGGGTGAGCGAGGCGCCGCGGTTGAGGCGGGCGTTGAGGCCGGCGCACAGGCCCTGATCCTGGGCTTCGTAGGCGACGCCGTTGTCGTTGACGCCGTGAACGAGGAAGACGATGCAGGGCAGGGCGCGGTCGATGTCGACCCGCGCATAGCTCGCGCTGAGCGTGGTGAAGGCGGAGCCGCGATGGATGGGGGCGTCTGACATGAGCGCGTTCCGGCGGAGCAAAGCCGGCTGACATGACTGGGGCCGCGATGCTAGGGACGGTCTGCAGGTCTCGGAGCGAGCCCAGTCCGAGAAGTCCGTGACACATGGCACGAAGCAGGGGCTGCGGTGGACGCGATCGCCGGCACGCACCGAAGCGACGGGGATGATCCAAATGTTGCCGGTCGGACATGAAGCGGGAGTCATGTCATGCACACTTCTAATAACAAGCGTGCATGAACATATCGAATAAACATCGTGGGAAGCATGAGGGGCCGTCGGTAACTTGCCGTCATCGACGTTTCCCGAGCCGCCTCGGCGGCCTGCTTCCGTGACCAGACCCGACTCCCCAATCCATCTTCCGCGCCGCCGGCTCATCGCGGCCGGCGCGGGCCTCGGCCTTGCCGCCTTCGCGGGCCGGGCCGGCGCGGCCGACGCGCCGGCCGCTGCGGCCAGCCTCGTGCTCGGCGACCAGGCCAACAGCACCCGCGCCCGGCTCGAAGCCGCCGGCGCGCTCGACGGTGCGCCGTTCCGCTACACCTGGGCCAACTTCCAGGGCGCGGCGCCGCTGTTCGAGGCGGTGCGCGCGGGCGCGGTCGATACCGCCCCGGCCGGCGACACGCCCGTGCTCGCCGCCGCCGCGCAGAACAGCCGCGTGCGCATCGTCGCCACCACGGTCGGCCCGGCGAAGTCGGTCGCGATCGTCGTGCAGGGCAATTCGCCGATCCGCAGCGTGGCCGACCTCAAGGGCCGCAGCGTGGTCGTGTCGTCGGCGCGCGGCAGCATCGCGCAGTACCTGCTGATCGGCGCGCTGCGCGAGGCCGGCGTCGATCCTGCGAGCGTCGATGTGCGCTTCGTGATGCCGACCGAGGCGCTGCCGGCCTTCCGCGCCGGCCAGATCGACGCCTGGGCCACCTTCGATCCCTATCTCGCGGTAGCCGAGGACGCGGGCGGCCGCGTGCTGCGCGACGGCGAGGGCATCAGTACCGGGCGCGGCTTCCTCACCGCGTCGGAAAAGGCGCTGGCCGATCCGGCCAAGCGCGCCGCGATCCGCGAGCTGATCGCGCGCATGAACCGCGCCTGGGACTGGAGCCAGACCAACCGTGCCGCCTATGAGCGCGTGTATGCCGAGCAGACCCGCCTGTCGCCCGCGATCGTGAGCAAGGTGCTCGCGCGCAGCTACAACGCGCTGCGCGCCGTGAACGACGGCGACGTGCTCGCGGTGCAGAAGGTGGCCGACGTGTTCGCCGAGCTGAACCTGCTGCCGCGCCGCGTGGACGTGCGTGGCCTGGTCGAGCCCGAATTCTTCGCGCGGGGTGCGGCATGAGCGCGGTGACTGGCGTCATCGACAAGCCGGCACACGCCACGCCGGCCACGACCGCCGCGCCGGCCGCCAACGCGGCGCTCGCCGGCCAGCCGGCCGGGCCGCGCGATGCGGGCGCGGCGGCGCCGGCGGTCAAGGCCGCCACGGCCCGCGCCGCCGACGCGCTCGACGCCGACGGCCCCGTCACCGCCACGCTGCTGCGCCTGCTGCCCTGGCTCGTGCCTGTCGGCCTCGTGCTCGGCTGGCAGGCGGCGATCGCGCTCGGCTGGCTCTCGACCGACATCCTTCCCGCGCCCACCGCCGTCGCGAAGGCGTTCTGGGAACTGGTCGCGAGCGGCGACCTGTGGACTTACCTCCAGGTCTCGGGCTGGCGCGCGCTGTCGGGCTTCGCGGTCGGCGGTTCGCTCGGCGTCGGGCTCGGGCTGCTCACGGGCATGTCGCGCTGGGCCGAGGCGGCCTTCGATTCGAGCGTGCAGATGGTGCGCAACATCCCCCACCTCGCGCTGATCCCGCTCGTCATCCTCTGGTTCGGCATCGACGAGGGCGCCAAGCGCTTTCTGGTGGCGGCGGGCGTGTTCTTCCCGCTCTACATCAACACCCACCACGGCATCCGCGCGGTGGACCGCCAGCTCATCGAGATGGCGCGCAGCTACGGCCTGCGCGGCTTCGCGCTCTACCGCGACGTGATCCTGCCCGGCGCGCTGCCCAGCATCCTCGTCGGCCTGCGCTTCGCGCTCGGCGTGATGTGGCTGTCGCTGATCGTGGCCGAGACGATCTCGGCGCAATCGGGCATCGGCTACATGACGATGAATGCCCGCGAATTCCTCCAGACCGACATCGTGCTCGTGGGCGTCCTGCTCTACGCGCTGCTGGGCAAGCTCGCCGACCTCGTCGCCAAGGGCCTCGAACGCCGCTGGCTGCGCTGGAACCCGGCCTACGCCAAGGCCCGCCGATGAGCCGCGCCATGCCTCCGACCCCGTGGCGTCGCCCGGCCCGCGCCGGCTGTTGACGCCCGCCCGCAAGCCTTGATGCGGCGCGGCTGCAAACCCTTGCAAGCCGCGTTCGCCACCAGAACACACACGGCGCGAACGGCCGCACGACGGCCGCCCTCCCACCCGACCTCCCGCCAGGACACACCATGACAGACCGCCTCCCGCACCCGCCGGTGCCGGACTTCGCCTCGCCGGACTTCGACCGGCTGCTCGCGAGCCTCACGGCCGAGTTCGCCGCGACCGCCGAGCACCACGACCGCACGCGCGAATTCCCGGCCGCCAACTTCGCCCGCTTGCATGAGCTGGGCCTGCTCGCGCTGACCGCGCCCGTCGCCGATGGCGGCCTCGGCGCCGGCCTCGACACCGCCTATCGCGTCGTGCACGCCGTGGCGCGCGGCGAGCCCTCGACCGCGCTCATCCTCGTGATGCAGTTCCTGCACCTCGCCTTTCATGACCGGCTCGCGCGCTGGCCCGAGCATCTGCGCCGCCGCGTGATCGGCGACGTGGTGCGCGACGGCGCCCTCGTCAATTCGCTGCGCGTTGAGCCCGAACTCGGCACGCCGGCGCGCGGCGGCCTGCCGGGCACGGTGGCGCGGCGCGTGGATGGCGGCTGGATCATCAACGGCCGCAAGCTCTACTCGACCGGCTCGCCGGGCCTGACCTGGAATTTCGTCTGGGCCCGCAGCGACGACGCGGTGCCACTGGTGGGCGCCTGGCTCGTCCACCGCGACACGCCCGGCGTGCGCGTGATCGAGACCTGGGACCACCTCGGCCTGCGCGCCTCGGGCAGCCATGACGTCGTGTTCACCGACGTGTTCGTGCCCGCCGACCATGCCGTGGACGTGGCCCCGATCGACCAGGCCGCCGCGCCCGACGCGCGCTTCTCGGCCTGGATCGGCGTGCTGCTGTCGGCCGTGTACGACGGCGTGGCCCGCGCCGCGCGCGACTGGTTCGCCGAATGGGCGCGCACCCGCGTGCCGGCCTCGCTCGGCGCGCCGCTGTCGAGCCTCCAGCGCTACCAGCAGGCGCTCGGCGAGATCGACGGCCTGCTGTTCTCCAACCGCGTGCTGCTGGAAAGTGGCGTGCGCGGCGGCCTCGCGCCGGCCGAATACAGCCTCATCAAGACGCTCGTCACCAACCAGGCCATCGCCGCCGTGCAGAAGGCGGTCGAGCTGTCGTCCAACCCCGGCCTGCACCGCGCCAATCCGCTGGAGCGCCATTTCCGCGACGTGCTGTGCGGACGTATCCACACGCCGCAGGACGACGCGGTGTACGGCCAGCTCGGCATCGCGGCCTTCGCGGCCGCCGCCGCGCTCGCCGCCGAGGGCGGTCCGCTCGTGCCGAAGGTGGCCGGGCGCGCGCCCGAAGGCGCGGTGATCGCGCCGCCGACCGCGGTCGCGGATGCCGCGCGCTGACGCCACTGCACGCACACCAACGCCGTTCCCCGAACCGGATCAGCCCCCGACCGACCACCGCGCCCCGCCGCGCATCCCCGACAGAGAGAGACCACCATGACCGTCCGCTTCATCGGCATCGTCCACACCCAGAACGTCAGCGAGATCCACCGCCCGACCGGCGCGCCCGTCGACAAGCGCTATCTCGCCACCCTCGCCAACGCCCAGGAACACGCGGGCTTCGACAGCGTGCTCATCGCGCACAGCAGCTCGTCGGTCGACGGCCAGCAGGTCGCGGCCTTCGTCGCCGCCAACACCGACAAGCTCGGCCTCATCCTGGCCCAGCGCCCCGGCTTCATCGCGCCGACCTACCAGGCGCGTCAGCTCGCGACGCTCGACCATTTCAGCGACGGCCGGCTCGCGATCAACGTCATCAGCGGCGGCGACGACACCGAGCAGCGCCGCGACGGCGACTGGCTCAGCCATGACGAGCGCTACGAGCGCACCGACGAATTCCTCGACGTCGTCAAGCGCACCTGGAACGCGACCGAACCGTTCAAGCACGAGGGCAAGCACTACCGCATCGAAGGCCAGCTCCCGACCGTCAAGCCGCTCAACGGCAGCGGCGTGCCGATCTACTTCGGCGGCTCGTCGGACGCGGCGATCAAGGTCGCGGCCAAGCATGCCGACGTGTACATGCTCTGGGCCGAGAGCCTCGAAACGACGGCCGAACTCGTGAACCGCGTGCGCGCCGAGGCCGCCAAGCACGGCCGCGACAAGCACATCCGCTTCAGCCTCTCGTCGCGCCCGATCCTGGCCGCGACCGAGGACAAGGCCTGGGCCCGCGCCGAGGACATCCTCGAACGCGCCAAGGCCCAGCTGCCGGCCAACACCTTCTTCATCAACCGCCCGCGCGACCCGCAGAACACCGGCTCGCAGCGCCTGCTGCGCACCGTGTCGCAGGGCCGCGTGGTGGACAAGCGCCTGTGGACCGGCATCGCCGAACTGACGCGCGCCGCCGGCAACTCGACCGCGCTGGTCGGCACGGCCGAGCAGGTGGCCGAGTCGGTGCTGGAGTACCACAAGCTCGGCATCGACGAATTCCTGTTCCGTGGCTTCGACGTGGTGGAGGACGCGCTGCTCTACGGCCGCGAACTGCTGCCGGCGGTGCGCGCGGCCGTGGCCTCGCATGAAGCCGGGCAGGGCGCCGCCGACAGCGCCGTGCGCGCGGCCTGAGCACGACGACGGAGCCGCAAGCCATGAGCGAAGTCATCGTCGCCAGCCAGCATGACGAGCGCGTCAACGACCGCCTGCGCGAGCGGGCGCCGGCATTGCGCGTGCTCGCCGTGCCGCCCGGTCCGGTCGCGGAACTGCCCGAGGGGGCGAGCGTGCTTTTCAGCCGGCCGCATCCGGGCTGGAAGACGGCGCCGGCCCCGGTCGGCTGGCCCTTCGACCTGCGCTGGGTGCAGCTGTCGTCGGTCGGCATCGACTGGTATCCGGGCTGGCTGTTCGACGGCCCGGTCGTCACCTGCGCGCGCGGCACCTCGTCGTCGGCGATCGCCGAATACGTGCTCGCCGCCATCCTCGCGGTGGCCAAGGACATCCCCAATCTCTGGGTGCACTCGCCGGCCGAATGGAAGCTGCGCAGCCTCGGCGCGGTCGAGGGCACGACGCTCGGGCTGATCGGCTTCGGCTCGATCGGCCGCGCGGTCGCCAAACGCGCGCTCGCCTTCGGCATGAAGGTGATCGCGCTGCGGCGCGGCCACGGACCGTCGGACGTGGACGGCGTCGAGATCGCCGGCAGCGCGGTCGAGGTGTTCGCGCGCGCCGACCACGTGGTGCTCGCGGCGCCCGCGACCGAGGAGACCTGGCATCTCGTCAACCGCCATCTGCTCGCCACCGCCCGGCCGGGCCTGCATCTCATCAACGTCGCGCGCGGCAGCCTCGTCGATCACGAGGCGCTGCTCGCCGCGCTCGACAGCGGGCGCCTGTCGCGCGCCACGCTCGACGTGACCGACCCCGAGCCGCTGCCGGCCGGTCATCCGCTCTGGACCCATCCGCGCGTGCGCCTGTCGCCGCACAGCTCGCCCGGCACGCCGGCGCTGCTCGACGCCGTGGCCGACCGCTTCCTGCAGAACCTCGCGCGCTTTCGCGCCGGCGAGACGCTGGCCGAGGTGGTCGATCCCGCGCGCGGCTACTGAACCGATCCGCAAACCCTTGCAAAGGAATATTCCATGACCTCCCTCATCGTCGATCCGGCCGTTGTCGCGGCCGACCAGCAGGGCGCCGCGCGCCCGCCGCTCAACATCGCCGGCGGCGAACTCGGCGCCCGCCTCGCGGGCCTCGACGCCGGCTGGCCGCCGCGTCCGGCCATCTACAAGGTGCCGCGCAGCGGCGACGGGCGCGGCCTGTTCGGCGGCGACGGCGTGCCGCGCCAGGAATCGGTCGAGGCCGAGCGCCTGCACCGCAAGCAGCGCCTCGCGGCCTCGTTCCGCCTGTTCGCGCGCAACGACTACGACTACGGCGGCGCCGGCCACATCACCGCGCGCGATCCCGAGCGCACCGACCATTTCTGGGTCAATCCGGCCGGCGTGTACTTCGGCCACGTGAAGGTGTCGAACCTCATCCTCGTCAACCACCACGGCGAGATCGTCGAGGGCGACGGCCATCTCAACCGCGCCGCGTTCGCGATCCATTCCGAGCTGCACAAGGCCCGGCCCGACGTGATCGCCGCCGCGCATTCGCATGCGATCTGGGGCAAGGCCTTCTCGGCGCAATCGCGGCTGCTGGCGCCGATCAGCCAGGACGCGACCGCCTTCTACGACGACCACGTGCTGTTCGACGACTACACCGGCGTGGTGCTCGATTCGAGCGAGGGCGAGCGCATCGCCGCCGCGCTCGGCAACAAGAAGGCCGCGATCCTGCGCAACCACGGCCTGCTCACGGTCGGCACGAGCGTCGAGTCGGCCGTGTGGTGGTACATCGCGGCCGAGAACGCCGCGAAGACCCAGCTGCTGTCCGAAGCCGCCGGCCCGATCCGGCCGCTCGACCACGACATCGCCACGCACACGCACGGCCAGGTCGGCAACGAGATCGGCGGCTGGTTCAGCTTCCAGTCGCTGTGGGACCGCGTCGTGCGCGAAGAGCCCGACTTCCTCGAATGAGCCGGGGCCGCGATGAAGCACGCGCCTTTCCTCCGTTCTGACCGCGTGCCGGCGCCCGTCGCGCCGCGCCGCCGGAGCCGCCCATGAGTGCCGTCCTCCTTTCTCCGGTGTCGGCCGCGCCGGATGCGGCCGGCGCCGCGGGTCTCACGCTCGGCGCCGGCCGCGTCGTGCTGCCCGACGTGCCGGGCGCGCCGCGCCGCAAGCTGGCGATCGCGGTGTCGCTCGCGCTGCACGCCGGCGCGCTGCTCTACCTGTGGAACTGGTCGCACGAGCCGGCGCCGCCGCCCGTGCCGGAGCGGGTGATCGAGATGGTCATCGCGCCGCCCGAGCCGCCCAAGCCGATCGAACCGCCGAAGATCGAGCCGCCGAAACCGGTCGAGAAGGTGAAGACGATCGAGCCACCGCGCGCTGCGCCACCGCGCCCGGCGCCGGTGCCGGTACCCGCCCCGAGCGCGGTGCCGACGCCCGCGCCCGTGACTCCCTCGGTGGCCGAGGCGCCGCACGAGCCCGCGCCCGCGCCGGCACCGCCCGCGCCACCGGCCCCGGCGCCCGCGCCGCAGGCCGCCGCGCGGCCCGGTCCGCCCAATTCGCCCGACGCGATTCCGACCGACTACGCCAACCAGGTGTTCGCGCGCATCAACCGCATCGCCTCGGGCCGCTATCCCAAGGCCGCGATGCTGCGCCGGCAGGAAGGCCGCATCGGCTACCGGCTGACGCTGGCGCAGGACGGCACGCTGCTGTCCTACGAACTCGACAAGTGCGGCATCGACGCGCTCGACGCCGCCGCCGAGGAGGCGCTCAAGGCCGCCGCGCCCTTCCCGAAGCTGCCCGACCTCGGCGCCGCCTCGTACCGGCTGGCGGGCGCGATCGTCTACCGGCTTTCCAACTGAAGCCCGCGAGGCCGTCGGCGCGACGGCCCGGCGCGCAATGCCGCGCGCCAACCCGGCGGGCCAGCCCCGCCGACCGAAACAGAACCTCACGCACAAGGAGCCGCCATGAGCGACGCCACCGACACTCTCGCCGCCCACGCCGCGGCACTTTCGCCCGCCGAGCTGTTCCTCCAGGCCGACGGCATCGTCAAGACCATCATCGTGCTGCTCGCGCTCGCCTCGGTCGTCACCTGGGCGATCGTGGTCGAGAAATGGCTGCGGCTGCGCCGCGCCGCCAGGGCCGCCGACCGCTGGGTCGAGACCGTGCAATCGCCGGGCGGCCTGAAAGCGCTTGCAGACGCGCTCAAGGAAGAGCCGGAAGACCCGTTCGCCCGCGTCCACGCCGCCGTCATCCACGAATGGAGCGAGACCGTCGGCAACGGCCTGCACCGCAGCGAGTCGGGCCGCGACAGCCTCAAGGAGCGGCTCGCGCGCGTGGGCCAGATCGCCTCGGGCGTCGAGTTCGAGAAGCTCCAGCGCCGCTTGCAGGTACTTGCGACCGTGGGGTCGGTCGGCCCGTTCGTGGGCCTGTTCGGCACGGTGTGGGGGATCATGAATTCCTTCCAGGGCATCGCCGCGAGCAACAACACGAGCCTGGCCGTGGTGGCGCCGGGCATCGCCGAGGCGCTGTTCGCCACCGCGCTCGGGCTCGTGGCCGCGATCCCGGCGGTCATCGCCTACAACCGGCTCGCCGGCGACTTGGGCGTGTACGGCCAGCGCGTCGCGACGCTGCTCGGCCTCATCGAGGTGAAGCTGTCGCGCCAGCTCGAAGCCGAACTCGTCGGCGTGCCGATCGACACCGGCCGCGCCGCCCGCAACGAGGCCGCGACGCGCAACGCGGCGCCGGTCGCCGTCGCCAACGCCGCGCTGAAGGGAGCCTGACCATGGGTGCCAAGCTTCCCGCCGCCGGCGGCGCGCCGGGCGCGTTCAGCGCCGCGCCGGTCAGCGACATCAACGTGACGCCGCTGGTGGACGTGATGCTCGTGCTGCTGATCGTGTTCATGGTGTCGGCGCCGCTCATGACGGCCGGCATGAAGGTCGATCTGCCCACGAGCAACGCGAAGCCGCTCACCGAGCCCAAGCCGCCCGTCACCGTCAGCCTCGACGCCGAGGGCCGCGTGTACGTCGACAAGACCGAGGTCACGCGCGACACGCTGGTGCCGACCGTCAAGGCCGCGACCGAGGGCGACCCCGAGCGCCGCATCCATGTCAAGGGCGACCGCAACCTCGCCTACGGCAAGGTGATCGAGACGATGGGCTGGCTCGCCGACAACGGCTTCGGCAAGGTCGCGCTGGTGTCGGAGCCGCCCTCGGCGCATTGAGGACCGGCGGACACCGCCCGGCGTCCCGCCACCCTCCAGCCTGAATCCCGCCCGGCCCGCAGGCCGGCGGGCGAGTTGCCGGCCCGATCGCGGCTGGCTTCCCGCGCCACGGCGCAGCCTCCTTCCTCCCCCGCCATGAATCAGCAAGCCCCTCGCCGGGACGGCCCGGTCACGCCCGTCGCGCACCCCTCGACCGCCGTCGGCGCGTTCCCGGAAGTCATCACATCCGGCGCCGCCGCACGTTCCGGCGCCGTGGCGGCATGTGCCGTCGCCAGCCCGTCGCCCACGCCGCGCAACTCCGCGCTCGCCTTCGCCATCGCTGGCGCCTGTGCCTCGCTCGGCCTGCCGCAAGCGCTTGCAGCCGAACCCGCGCGCGGCACCGTGCCCGACGTGACCGTCAGCGCCGAGCACCGCGACACCGACCTCCAGAAGACCCCGCTCGCGATCAGCGCCTTCGGCAGCGACGCGCTGGAGTCGGGTCAGATCAGCAACGTGCGCGAGCTGGCCGGGCAGGTGCCCAACCTCGTGCTGCCGCGCACGTCCATCAGCTACTCCACGCAGACGTACTTCATCCGCGGCATCGGCGAGGCCGACCCGATCCAGGAATCCGCCGTCGCCGTGTACGCCGACGACGTCTACATCCCGCGCGCGATCAGCTCGATGCTCGACTTCAACGACGTCGAGCGCGTCGAGGTGCTGCGCGGGCCGCAGGGCACGCTCTACGGCCGCAACTCCAGCGCCGGCGCGATCCGCGTCATCACGCGCGACCCCGACGAGACCACGCGCGGCTACGTCCAGCTCGGCGCCGGCAACTACGGCGCGCTCAATGTGCGCGGCCTGCTGTCGGGCGCGCTCGATGCCGAGCGCGGCGTGTACGGCAGCGTCGCCTACACGCGCGTGTATCGCGGCGGCACGACCGACAACCCCACGCTCGGCTTCGACGTCAACCGCGTCAACACCAGCGCCGCGCGCGGCAAGCTGCGCTACAAGCCCGACGCGCGGCTCGACGTGCAGCTCACGCTCAACGGCCTCATCGACTTCAGCGACACCACCGGCTACACGCCCGTGCCCGCCTCCGGCGTCGTGACCGACCCGTGGCGCACCTACTCCGGCCTGTACCCGAAGAACGAATTCAAGGGCGGCGGCGGCGCCCTGCGCGCGAGCTACAAGCTCGACGAGCACCTGCTGTTCAAGTCGATCACCGTGGCCCAGGGCTTCAACCAGCCGGTCGATTACGACAACTCGGGCCAGGCCGCCGAGGTGCAACGCAACCTCATCCATTACAAGCAGCGCTACTTCACTCAGGAATTCCAGCTCAACGGCGACTGGGGCGACTGGAACTTCACGAGCGGGCTGTTCCTGTACGACGAGCGCTTCACCGCCGACCGCAACAACAACACGCGCTCGCTCGCGGCCAACCGCGTCAACCGCTTCGGCGAATACAGCACCACCGACACGCGCAGCTACGCCGTCTACGGCCAGGCCGGCTGGCGCCTCACGCCCGCGCTCAACCTCACCGCCGGCCTGCGCTACACCTACGAGAAGAAGGATTTCGACTACACCCATTACCGGCTCGACGCCGGCCAGAACATCACCGGCATCGACTTCGCGGCCCAGGATTCGCGCTCCTGGACCTCGACCACGCCAAGGCTCGGCCTCGACTACCAGTGGACGCCCGACCTCAACCAGTACGCCTATGTCGCGCGCGGCTTCAAGGCCGGCGGCTACGACAACCGCGCGCCCACGCTCGCCTCGGCCACCAACCCCTTCGCGCCCGAGACCGTCACCACCTGGGAGACCGGCCTCAAGAGCGACTGGCTCGACCGCCGCCTGCGCGTGAACGCGGCCGTCTTCCTCAACGACTACCGCGACCTCCAGGCCACGGCCTACGACCCCACGACCGGCGTGAACCAGCGCTACAACGCCGCCAAGGCCAAGACGCGCGGCGTGGAGCTGGAGACCTCGGCCGCGCTCGGCCTGGCCGACGCCAAGCTCAACATCGGCTATCTGCACGCGACCTACGACAGCTTTGCCAACGCGGGCGGCGCGGGCGTGTCGGCCGACGGCAAGGATCTGACCTTCTCGCCGCGCTGGAACGTGTTTGCCTCGCTCGGCAGCGTCATTCCCGCGAGCCTGCCCGGTGTGCTGCGCGCGACCGCCGACTTCCAGTTCCAGACCCGCAGCTATGCGACGGCGGTCAATGCCGAGACCTCGCTCGTGCCGACCCAGCGCTTCGTGAACGCGGGCCTGAGCTATGTGTCGGGCGATTCGAAATGGACGACGAGCCTGGGGGTGAAGAACCTGTTGAATGACGCGTATGCGCAGAGCGCGGCGTTTTCGCCCGGGAGCGGGGCGCGGTATCAGGTGGTGAATCCGCCGAGGACGGTGCTGGTGACGGTGCAGTACGCGCTGTGAGCTGCGCAGATTTTCGATGGCTGTCTTGGTTGCGTCCTCATGCACCGAACTCCCCCCGATACCGCGTCGGCGTCGTCCCCAGCACCCGCGCGAACTGCTGCCTGAGCGCCGCCGCCGAGCCGAACCCCGCCGCCTGCGCCACCCGCTCCACCGACAGCCCGTCCCCCGCCTCCAGCAGCCTGCGCGCGCGCAGCAGCCGCTGCCCGAGCAGCCAGTCGCCGAAGCTCGTCCCCGTTCCCGCGAGCATGTGCCGCGTGAAGCTGCGCCGGCTCATGCGCGCCCGCGCGGCCACGTCGTCGAGCGCATGCGGCTGGTCGAGGCGCGCCGCGACCCAGTCGAGCGCTTCGGCCAGCCGCGTGTCGGCGGGCCGGCGCGGCAGCGGCGCGTCGATGAACTGGGCCTGACCGCCCGCGCGGTGCGGCGCGACGACCATGTGGCGCGCGACCTGGCTCGCCACCTCGGCGCCGCATTGCTCGCGCAGCAGGTGGAGGCAGCAGTCGATCGCGGCGGCGGTGCCGGCCGAGGTGACGATGTCGCCGTCGTCCACGTAGAGCACCTCGCCATGCACCTCGACGGTCGGGTGCTCGCGCGCGAGCTGCTCGGTCGCGAGCCAGTGCGTGGTCGCGCGCCGGCCGTCGAGCAGTCCGGCGCGCGCGAGCACCAGCGCGCCGAGGCAGAGCCCGACGATGCGCGCGCCGCGCGCGGCGGCGTCGCGCAGCGCGGCGATCAGCGCCTCGGGCACCGGCGTGTCGTCGCCATGCCAGCTCGGCACGATCACCAGGCCGGCGCCCGCGAGCGCGTCGAGACCGTGCGCGGGCTGGATCGTGAAGCCGGCGCTCGTGCGCAGCGGCCCCGGCGTGAGGCCGCAGACGCGCAGCTCGAAGCGCGGCCGGCTCGCGCCGTCGTCATCGGCGCCGAACACGGCGCAGGGCACGGCGAGATGGAAAGGCTGCATGCCGTCGAAGGCGACGATGGCGACGACCTGGGGATCGGGTTTCCTGCGGCGGCGCGGACTGGTCATGGCGAGAGGGCGTAAGAAGTGGCGACGCGAGCCGGGTGGAGGCAACCCGGCGGGGCGCCGTGGCGCGGGCGGCCTGCAAGGGATTGCAGTCCGCCCGAGACGATTGGCCTGATTCTGACGAAGCATGGCCATCGGGCCAATCGTCGCGCGACCTCGGCGCGGCAAGAATCGCGGCACCGGCCCCGACCGTCGCGGGCCGCCATCACCGGGGAGAACCTTCATGACCGCCACCGCCCTCATCGTCATCGACGTGCAGAACGAGTACTTCACCGGCGGCCTGCCGATCGCGTTTCCGGACCGCGAACAGTCGGTCGCGCGCATCGCCAGCGCGATGGACGCGGCCCGCGCCCACGATCTGCCGGTGGTCGTCGTGCGTCACCGCACGCCGCCGGGCGCGCCGATCTTCGCCGACGGCAGCGCGGGCCATGCGCTGCATCCGGCGGTCGCGGCGCGCCCGGCCGACCTCGTGTTCGACAAGGCCCAGGCGAGCTGCTTCGCCGACACCGAACTGGCCGACTGGCTTGCGGCGCGCGCCATCCCGCGCGTGACCCTTGTCGGCTACATGACGCAGAACTGCGTCGACGCGACCGCGCGCCACGCGACCCAGCTCGGCCTCGCGGTCGAGATCCTGGCCGATGCCTGCGGCGCGCCCGACTACGCCAACGAGGCCGGTCGCGCGAGCGGCGAGGAGCTGCACCGCGCGACGCTGGTCGCGCTGCACGCGGGCTTCGGCGCGGTGGGCAGCACCGAGGCGTGGATCGCGTCGCTCGACGGCGGACCGGCGCTGGCCGAGGGGTCGATTCCGGCGTCGGTGGCGGCGGCGCGCTGAGGCGGGTCGCCGGCCTCGGGCCGAGTGCGTCGGCCCGCGCCGATCACCGGGAGGTCAAGCCGCGCAGGGCGCGCGGCGGTCTCACTTCACGATGCCGCGATGCAGCGCGTACAGCCCGCAGGCAAGCTGGGCCATGTTGTGCTGGCGGAAGGGATTGCCCTTGCGGGTCAGGTCGATCGCATCGCAATGCACCTTCGGACCACCTTCGTCGCCCCAGAGATTGCTGGTGGTGCAGCCGCCGATGTAGCTCAGGAACTCGCCCTCCTCGTGCAGCATGAAGAAGGCCGCGTCGGCGTCGAAGGAGTGCGGGTCGGCCCGACGCTCGCGGGTCATGACGTCGGCGCGCGCCCGCACGCCGCTGACCGGCTCCTCGGGTCGCTCCGCGGCGGTGTAGGGCGAGAAGGCCGACTCGCCATCGACGGGCGACGAGTTGAAGCCGACCACGCGCGAGATCTCCGGATTGCGCAGATACACGTAGCGCGCGAGACCGCCGCCGAGCGAATGCCCCACCGCCGTGATGTGCACGCGCGTCTGCTGCCCCAGCAGCCTGTCGCCCACCTCGTGCAGCTGGCGGATCTCGGCGATCACGTCGCGGACCGCGTTGCGCGCCTGCCGGTACTGGTCCCAGACGAGAGGCGTCACGGCCGTGATCGGCCTCAGGTCGGAAAGCCAGCCGCCGCCGTCCGCCGTGCCGCGAAAGACGATCGCGTATTCGACGCTATGCGCCTGATCGGGCTCGGCACGCGTGCGGCGCCAGACGTCGATCAGCAAGCCCGGCACGAAGAGTGTCCATCCCATGGGCTGCTGCGCGATGCGCATCTCGGGTACGCGCTCCCAGCCGCCCGGCCTGGCCGCCGTGCGCAGGATGAGATTCATGGGCACATGCGGCCGAGGGTGGTCGGCGGTGTACTGGCAGTCGTCCATCGAGACGGGCTCGCGGTTGCTGTAGACCGGATTGGTCGGCTCCTCGTCGGCATCCGTCCTGGGCCGGCACTGGCGCTCGACGACGGCGGTGCCCTGCTCGCTGACGCCCGATTGCGTGACGGTCAGCGCCTGGCCTGTGGCGCACACCGTCTCGTCGTCGGCACTGGCCGCGCTGGCGCTGGGCCGGGACGCCGTGCGCTGGAACTCCGCGTAGCGGGCCTGGGCATCCGGCCCGGCCTGTTCGACCCGTTCCCGCAGCCAGCTCGACATCGTGGTCAGCATCAGGATCTTGTCGTTCCGGTTGTAGCCGGAGTTGTAGGCGTCGGTGGCGAGGAAGGCGTACTCCCAGTAGAAGTCGGCCGCGGCCTTGCGCTGCTCGCTCGTGAGCAGCAGATCGGCGGCGCTTGCCGACAACGCTTGCAGCAGCGCCAGCGCGAACACGATGGGCGCGAGGCGAAGTCCCGGCCGCGAGGGCCTGAGTGAGCAGGACATGGCAGTTCTCCTGACAGGGTGGGAATCGACGGGAGCGCGCCTTCCCGAAGGTTTGCGGCTATCCGGTCCGCAAAAGATTCATCCGTCGATCCCGGCTTGCCAGATGGATCGAAAAGTCTTCTCGCAATGATTGTTGCCATGCCGCCGATTTTGGGGTTGGGGATTCAGGCCATTTCGTTCGATTCAGGCTGGCTCAAAATGACCTATTGGCATTGATTTCGGGAGCGCGGACATTTCTTCATCATTCATTTCGCGGCGGCGGAGGCAGTTGATGAAGACGACGACATTGGCCGGACAGGCAATGGCAGTGGCAATCTCCGTTTCCTGCCTTCAGGCGGGCGCCACCGAATTCACTCGATCCTTTCGATTGCCGGCGCCGCCGCCCGCTCCTTATCCGGTTGGCGCGGGTTCAGTTGCCTATACCGATGCCAGCATCAAGACGAAGACGCCAACCGACAAGGCCGGCACGCCCGGAAAGCCGGTTGTGGCAGGCAATCTGATTGCAAGCGACATCGAGCTTGCAGGCGCGGTGATCAAGGGCGGCACGGTCACGAAATTCACGGTCGCCGACCCGTACGGGATTGCAAGGCAGAGCGATTCGGGTACGGCCACCATTTCGGGCAGCATTTCGGGCATCACCATCACCGATGCCGAGATCGAATTCACTCGCACCGAACCCGACGGCAGTTCCAGCCTCGTGAACATCAAGGGCGTGACCCTGACGAATGTGTCCCTGAGCAGCCTCGAAGTCCCGGCGGACATCGACAAGCCCCAGGCCGCGCCCGCAGCCGCCGGCGTGGCCCAACTCGACGCGCCGAAGGCGAACTACCTCGGTGACAGGATCGTCCTGCGCAACACGGCCACGGGGTTCATCGATGCCCAACACCCCGGCTCGCCACCCAGGACCGCGCCGCGCAAGGCCTGCTTCGAGATCACGAGCGAGATCCCGGCATCCGATACGGGGGAGAAGGCGAAGCTGTCCGGGCTGTTCCCTTCATACAATTGGATCTATCGGACATTCAATTACCTGACGCCGGCGACTTTTTTGGAGGGGTGCAACAATCGCGGTTCCGATTCCGACGGATCGGGTGCAAGCAAATCTCCCACCAATCAGGTCGCCCTCGATACGCAATACATCATCGAGCGCGATCAATTGCTCGGCCCCGAGAACTCGACTTATCGCAACGGCTGGACCTGGGGCGCCCTGGTGGTGCCATTCAAGTATTACCCCACCCTGCGTGAAGTCACGACGGGCTCGGCCGTGGGGGTTTATCTCGGTCGGCGCTTTCTCGACAAGGCCGGCGAAAGTTCGTCGTTCATCGTGTCGCTGGGCTTGGCCACCGAAAAGATCAATTCCACCAATTCCGGCGGCAATCCGAGCAGTCGCAATGGATTGACCGGCGCCGTCGGTTATCTCATGACGATCAAGGATTCATTCAACCTCGGCTTCGTGGTCGGCAAGGACTGGTTCAATCGCGCATCGAGCGATGTTTCCGGCAATACCTACAGCGGGCGTCACTGGATTTCGGTCAATCTGGCCTACGAACTGGGTTCCAGCAAATGAGCCGGCAATCGGCCCCTGCGGAAGGCGCATCGGGCTGATTCCCGGCGCGCCTCCGCTATCCCCCGAACACCCCGCGCTCCACGATCGCGTTCACGTCGATCGCCTTCGCCACCACGCCGCGCTCGACCAGCTTGCGATCGAGCGCGGCCAGCTCGGCCACGACCGAGTCGTCGAGCGGGCCGAGCGTCACGCGGCCGCGCCCGACCATCGCGCGCGCCACCTCCGGCTCGAAGCGCACCCGCTTCACGTAGGCGAGCGCGAATTCATCCAGATGGCTGTTGGCCCATTCGCGCGCCCGCGCCAGCCGGCCGAGCAGGTCGGCGATCGCGGCGCGCTTGCCGGCCTGGCCCAGCGCTTCGACCGACGCGACGAAGATGCCGCGCCCGCTGTTGATGCCCGTGCCGTCGCGCAGCAGCCGGCCGCCCGACTGCTGGGCGATGAACAGCTGCGGATCGTTGGTTGCCCAGGCCTGGACGCGCCCGGTCTGGAACGCGGTGAGCGCGTCGTTCTGCAGGGCGTAGCTCACGTTCACCTCGCGCGGATCGACGCCGGCCTCGGCCAGCGCGCCCTGCAGCAGCCAGTCTGCGATGCCGCCGCGCACGGTCGAGACGATCACGTCGCGGCCGCGCAGGTCGGCGACCGAGCGGATCGGCGAGCCGGCCGGCACCACGATGCCGATGCCACCCACTTCGCCCGCGCTCGCCGCGACGAGGCGCAGCGCCAGTCCGTTGGTCGCGGCCACGAGCGCGAGGATGTCGTTGGTGTAGGTGAAGTCCACATGGCCGCCGCGGAAGGCCTCGAACAGCGGCGGCGGCGAGGGGAAGGTGATCCACTCGACCTGATAGGGCAGGCCGGCCAGCGCGTCGGCGGCGTCGGCGAGCAACCGCGTCATGCCCTGCTGGTCGCCGAGGCGCAGCGTCACGCCGTCGAACTGCGGCGCGGCAGACCGGCCGCAGCCGGCGAGCAGGCCGCCGGCGCCGAGCCCGAGCAGCCCGGCGCCGCCGAGCGCATGCGCCAGCCGCCGCCGCGCGGGAGAGGCCGGTGCGCCGCCGGCGGCCGGCGCAGCCGCCTTCGGTGCGGCCGGCGCCGCCCGTTTCGCTTCGGTCGCGCGGCCCATCAGAACGCCACCCCGAGCCGCGCATACCAGAACCCGCCGTAGTAGCTGAACGGGATCGACACGCCGTAGCCGTAGCGCGCGCCGTTCGTGGTCGGGAACGGCGACTTGTCCGCGTGCACGTTGAACAGGTTGTTCGCGCCGACGGCGAGCGTGGTGGACGGCGTGACATGCCAGCTCACGTCGAGGTCGGTCAGCCACTTGGCGCCGTAGGTCACGTCGTTGGCCGCGCTGGTGGCGTTGCGCTCGATGACCTTGTCGTAGCGCGTGAGGCGCAGGCCGGTGTCGAAGTCGCCGTACAGCCAGTTCGTGCCGAGGATGAGCTTGGTGCGCGGATAGCCGTCGGTGAGGCTGCCCTGCGCGGCGCGGTCGAGCACCTGGAAGCCGAGCGCCTTCAGCGCGGCCGGCGTGTCCTTGATGCTGTCGATGCCGGTGCGGTTCCAGTTGAAGCCGAGGTTGAACCTGGCGACGCCGAGCGTGCCGAGGTCGCGGCGCCAGTCGGCCACGACGTCGATGCCCTTGGAGGTGGTATCGACCGCGTTGGTGAAGTACTGGACGAGCTGGCCGGTCTGGAGGCCGGCGGCCGCGAGGATGGCGTCGACGCCGCTGCCCGAGAAATAGCCGGTCGAGACGATGCGGTCGGCGATGCGGATGCGGTAGGCGTCGGCGGTGAGCGTGAGGTCGCGCGTGGGCGTGAGGCTGAAGCCGACGCTCAGGTTGCGCGAGCGCTCGGGCTTGAGTTCGGTCGCGCCGAGGGCGCGCGCGAGTTCGGAGCCGGGGCTTGCGAGCGTCGAATTGCGCAGGATCGACACGCCGTTCACCACCTGCCAGCTGGAGAAGGTTTGCGACCAGACCTGCTGGCTCAGCGACGGCGCGCGAAAGCCGGTGTTGAAGTTGCCGCGCAGCGCGAGGGCCGGATCGACCTCGTAGCGCGCCGACAGCTTGCCGCTGAAGGTGCTGCCCGAGCTGTCGTCGTAGCGCTCGCCCCGGCCGGCCGCGCCGAGCCAGAGCTTGTCGGTCGCGTTGGCGCCGAAGTCTGCGTACAGCGCGCTCACGCCGCGCGACAGCGAGCCGGCGTTGGCGGCGCTGATCGCGTTCACGCCCTGCACGCCGACGTTGGCGGGCCGGCCGGCGAGCGAGCCGTCGCCGTAGCTCGCGTCGTACACATAGCCGCCGTTGGCGGTGGCCGCCGCGTCGCCGGCGTTCAGGCTGTAACGCTCCCTGCGGTATTCGCCGCCGAAGGCCGCCTGCAGGGGCTTGCCGAGGCCGACATCGATGCCGCGCCGCACGTCGAGATTGGCGGCGGCCTGGTCGGCGGTGATGCCGTAGAGCTTGAACTGCGTGGGGCCGTCAGGCCCGAGCGAGGGGTTGAGCGTGTTCGCATGGCTGTTGATGCGGTTGCGCGAGACCGAGGCGCTCGCGTCCCAGTTCCAGCCCGCGTCCTCGCCGCGCAGCCCGCCCACGAGCTGGGTGTCGAACTCGTGCAGGTAGAACTTCGGGATGAAGCCGTCGGGGCGCAGCTGGATCAGGTCGCCGGTCGAGTTGGGGCGGCGGGTCGTGTACCAGGCTTCGGCGTTGCGCGCGCCGGCGGTCGCGAAGCCGTAGAGCCGCTTGCCGTCGCCGACGCCGATCTCGGCATTGGCGGCGGTGCTCACGGCCTTCAGCTCGGGGTTGCCGTTGCGGTCGCCACGCTGGCCGACCGAGCTTTCGCGCGGGTCGGGCTGGCCGTCGACGCGGAAGTAGTAGCTGCCGGTGCCGGGGTCGTTGCGCTCGCTGCGCTCCTGGGTCGCCGCGTCGAGCGACAGGCGCAGGAAGCCGTCCTGGCCGAGCGTCGTGCCCCAGCCGAGGTTCTCGCGCGCGGTGATGCCGTCGCCCTTGTAGTAGCCGCCGACGGTGGTGGTGGACTCGCCGCCGTGGTCGGTCGTCTTGAGGATGATGTTGACGACGCCGGCGATCGCGTCGGAGCCGTACTGGGCGGCGGCGCCGTCGCGCAGCACTTCCACATGGTCGACGGCCGCGACCGGGATCTGGTCGAGATCGACCGGGTTGGCGCCCGTGGTGCCGACGCCCGAATTGCTGATCGCCGCGCTGTTGTGGCGGCGCTTGCCATTCACGAGCACGAGCGTGTAGGCGCCGCTCAGGCCGCGCAGCGACAGCGGCCGGATGACGTTGTTGACCGTCACGCCGGCCACGGGCGTGAAGTTGAACGACGGCAGCAGCGTGGCCAGGGTTTCCTTGAGCGTGGCCTTGCCGGTGCGCACGAGGTCTTCGGCGGGGATGACGTCGATGGGCACCGGGCTGTCGGCGACGGTGCGTTCCTCGCCGCGCACGCCGGTGGTGACGACCACGTCGCGCACGCTGGTCGCGGGCTGGAAGGCGTCGGCTGCAAACGCTTGCGGCGCCGCGAGGGCGGCGGCCACGGCGAGCGCGGCGGCGCGCCGGGGCTGGGGCGGGAAGGGGAGACTGCTGGGTTTCATTGGTCTGGCAAGCGCGGTTCAACTTGCAATCGGTTGATGAAACTCAACAATTACTATGCTTGATGGGAATGGACGACGCGCCGCTGGCGATATGCATATGACCCACCTCGCCCGCCTGCTGGCGATGCAGCAGCCGGCTTCAGGGCTCGACGCCCCAGCCCGCTTCCAGCACCGCCGGCTGCAGCTGCGGGTAGTAGTGGCGCGCGTAGAAGCCGGCGGTGTTGGCCGACCACGGCTTGCCGTCGGCGCGGCCCACGCGCTGCCAGTGCGCGAGCAGCTCGGCGTCGTGGCGCGCGATCGCGTCGCGCAGGCCGACGGCGTCGTAGCGCTCGTCATGCCGGAAGCTTTCGATCGGCAGGCGCGGCTTGACCGGCGGATGGTCGGTCGCGTGGCCGATCACGAGGCCGTTCACCGCGAGCGCGAGATGCGGCAGGCCGAGCAGCTCGCGCACCGCCGTCGGGTTGCGCCGGATGCCGCCGATCGGCACGGTGCCGAGCCCGAAGGCGCGCGCCGCGACGATGAGATTGCCGAGCGCGATGCCGGCGTCGAGCACGCCCGAGGTCCAGCCTTCGAGCGATTCGTGCACGGTCTGGGTCGCGCCGCCGATCTCGACGCCGAGCGCCGTCTTGTGGTGATCGACGACGACGGCGATGAACACCGGCGCCTGCGCGATCCAGGGCTGGCCGCCGGCCAGCTCGGCGAGGCGGGCCCGCGTCGCCTTGTCGCGCACGACGACGAGCGAGACCTGCTGGCTGTGGATCGAGGTGGGCGCATGCCAGGCGGCGCGCACGATCGCGTCGAGCTGGTCGTCATCGACGGGCTGGTCGGTGTAGGCGCGCGCGCTGTGGTGGCCGTGCTGGAGGCGGATCACGTCAGGGAAGGGCATGGGCTTGCTCCGTTGGCGAGGGGAAGGCGGATGGGCGGCGTGGCGACGAACGCCGGCGGATCGAAGGCCCGCACCGGCGGCAGCGGCCCGGTCCAGCGTTCGACCTGCACGAGGCAGCTCTGCGCCGAGCAGCCCTGCGACAGCGGCGAGCAGCCGGCGTCCTGGGTGAGCACGTTCGGGTTGCCGTGGGCGCAGACGCCGTCGAATTCCGGCCCGGCCGGGTCGAACCAGGCGCCGGTCGCCATGCACGCGACGCCGCGCGCGAGGCCGTCGCTCGTGCGCACGGCCGCCACGCAGGCGCCGCGATCGTTGAACACGCGCACGAGCTCGCCGTCGGCGAGGCCGCGCTCGGCGGCGTCGAGCGGATGCAGCACCACCGGCTCGCGGCCGCGCACGCGGTCGGCGCGGCTCGCGGCCGAATGGTCGAGCTGGCCGTGCAGCTTGTTGGCCGGCTGATCGCTGATGAGATGCAGCGGGTATTGCCGCGCCAGCGCCGCGCCGAGCCATTCGGTCGGCTCGCGCCAGCGCGGATGGCCCGCGAAGCCGGTATGGCCGAAGCCCGCGAGCCGGGGCGAATGCAGCTCGATGCGCCCGCTGTCGCTCGGCAGCGGATGGTTGATCGGGTCGGCCCGGAAGCGCGCGAGCAGCGGCTCGGGCGGCTCGGCGGCGCGCGAGAAGTCGATGAGCCCGCGCTCGACGAAGGCGTCGTAGCCCGGCAGGCGCACACCGGCGGCTTCGGCGCGCGGGCGGCATTCCTCGTACAGGCGGCGCAGCCAGCCCTCGGTGTCGAGCCCTTCGGTGAAGGCCTCGCCAAAGCCGAGCCGTCGCGCGATGCCGGCGAGGATGGCGTGGTCGTCGCGCGCCTCGCCCACGGGCGCGATCACGGGCCGCATCGCCACCATGTGCCCCTCGCGCGACGAGAAGCCGATGTCGGCGCGCTCCAGGGTCGTGGTGGCGGGCAGCACGATGTCGGCATGGCGCGCGGCCGCCGTCCAGAACTGCTCGTGGGCGACGATGGTGTCGGGCAACTGCCAGGCGCGCACGAGGCGGTTCAGGTCCTGGTGATGGTGGAAGGGATTGCCGCCGGCCCAGTGCAGGTAGCGCACATGCGGATAGCGGTGGCGCCCGCCGTCGTATTCGAAGGGCGCGCCGGGGTCGAACAGCATGTCGGCGATGCGCGCGACCGGAATGAAGGCGCTGACCGGGTTGCGGCCCTGGGCGAGCGTCGGGCCGTGGAACTTCGGGCCGCGATAGCCGATCGCGTTCACCGCGCCATAGGCGAAGGCGATGCCGCCGCCGGGCAGGCCGATGTGGCCGATGACGGCCGCGAGCGCGAGCGCGGCCCAGTACGGCTGCTCGCCGTGCTCGGCGCGCTGGAGCGACCAGGCCACGTTGATGAGGCTGCGCTCGCGGCCCAGCTCGCGCGCGAGCGCGGCGATGCGCGCCGCCGGCACGCCGGTGATGTCGGCGGCCCATTCCGGCGTCTTGGGCTGGCCGTCGTCGAGGCCGAGCACATGGTCGGCGAAGCGGCCGAAGCCGCTGCAATGGCTTGCAAGAAAGGCGCGGTCGTGGCGGCCGAGCACGATCAGCTCGTGCGCGAGCGCGAGCATGAAGGCGGTGTCGGTGTTGGGGCGGATCGGGATCCACTCGGCCAGCGCGGGCTGCTCGCGGCCGTCGCCGAAATCGTCGCGCGTCGGGCTCACGTTGATGAAGCGGCAGCCGCGCGCGGCCATGCGCGCGATCGCGCCGCGCGCCTCGTGGCGGCCGGCGCCGCCGGGGTCGATCTGCGCATTGCGCACCGGAATGCCGCCGAAGCAGAGCATCAGCCGGGTGTGGGCGGCGAGCGTGTCCCAGTCGTCATGGCCGGCCTGGAGCCGGTCCATGTCGGCGAGCACATGCGGCAGCAGCACGCGCGCCGCGCCGAGGCTGTAGCTGTGGGTGCTGCGCACGAAGCCGCCCGCGAGGTTGAGGAAGCGATGCAGCTGGCTCTGGGCATGGTGGAAGCGGCCGGCGCTGGCCCAGCCGTAGCTGCCGCCGAAGATCGCCTCGTTGCCGTGGGCGGCGCGCACGCGCGCGAGTTCGCCGGCGACGAGGTCGAGCGCGGTGTTCCAGTCCACTTCCACATGGCCGTCGCGGCCGCGACCGCCGCGCGCGGGGCCGGGGCCGTGCTCGAGCCAGCCGCGCCGGATCGCGGGGCGGCGCACGCGCAGCTCGCCGGTGCTGGCCGCGAGCGCATGCATGGCGAAGGCGGGCGGGTCCGGATCGTCACGCCAGGGTCGCAGCGCCGGATTGCCGGCGCGGTCGCGGATCACTTCCTGGATGCCCCAGTGGGCGGCGGTGTAGTGCGGCATGCATGCCTCGACCAAGGTGCGGAACGCAAAAAAGACCCGCTCCGGCCGACCATGTCCGGAGCGGGCGAATGCGCGCAGGGGATGCGCGTCGGAGAAGGCGGCTGCCCGTCGGCAACCGCCACGGCGGCGCGCGCGGGCCTGCCAGCCTTCGCGCGCCGCCGCAACCTCGTCAGAAGTCGTAGGCCAGCTTCGAGTACCAGAAGCCGCCGCCCGGATGGAAGGGCGAGGGGCCATAGACGAAGGCGGCGGCGCCGGTGTTGGCATCGACGTAGCCGGCCTTCTCGGGATGGATGTTGAACAGGTTGGTCGCGCCCACGCTCACCTTGACGCCGCCCTTGAACGCATAGGTCACGTCGAGGTCGGTGATCCAGCGCGCGCCGAAGTCGATGTCCTGCGCCTTGTTCTCGGTGCGCTGCCACTTGTAGCTGCCGTAGCGCGTGGTCTGCAGGTTCACGTCGAAGGCGTCGATGAACCAGCGCGCGCCGAGGATGAGCTTGTTGTGCGGATTGGCGACGGTGAGGTCGCCCTGGGCCGAGCGGCCGAACCACACGTTGTTGCCGCCCGCGTTGGCGCCGAGCGCGGTGATCTGCGAGGGCGTGGCGCGGATGCGCGTGATCTCGGTCTCGTTGTAGTTGAAGCCGACATTCCAGCGCACGGTGCCGAGGCGGCCGTAGTCCTGGGTGGTGTCGGCGACGAGGTCGAGGCCGGTGGTGCGGGTATCGACCGCGTTGGCGAAGTACTGGACCCACTCGGTGCCCGACAGGCCGTAGTTCTGGAGCAGCGGCGAGAACGCCGGGCCGTAGAGGTAGCCGGTGCGGACGATGCGGTCCTTGATGTCGACGCGGTAGCCGTCGAGCGTGACGTTGGTGCCGCGCACCGGCGTCCAGGCCACGCCGAGGCCGGCGTTGCGCGACTTCTCGGGCTTGAGGTCCTGGGCGCCGAGGGCATGGGCCAGCTCGGAGTTGTTGCGCAGCACCTTCGACAGGCTCGGCACCACGTTGCCGTTGACGTCGAGGTTGGTGCGGTTGTCGGTCTGGGCGTAGCCGATCTGCGTGAGCGACGGCGCGCGGAAGCCCGTGCCCACCGTGCCGCGCAGCGCCACTTCGGGCGTCAGCTCGAAGCGCGAATTGAGCTTGCCGCTCACGGTGTTGCCCGAGGCGTCGTCGTAATGCTCGCCGCGCGCGGCCACGTCCACGAACCAGCGGTCGGTCGGGTTGAAGCCGACGTCGGTATAGGCGGCGAACACGCCGCGACGCAGGTTGGCCTCGTCGGCCGGGCTCAACACCACCGCGCCCTGGGCGCCGATCGACGCGAGCTTGCCGACGTTGGGGTTGCCGTCCTGGTCGCCGGGCTGGATCACGTAGCCGCCGATGCGCGAGCCGAGCGGATCGCCGGCAAAGGTGCGGAAGCGGTCGACGCGGTATTCGGCGCCGGCCGAGACCTGCACCGGCTTCTTCAGGCCGAGATCGAAGGCGCGCGTGATGTCGAGGTTGTTGGTGAACTGGTCGAACTGGTAGGTGGCGAGGTTGCCGAAGCTGGTGGGCGAGGTTGGCCCGAGCGAGGGGTTGATCGTGAGGTCGCTGTACTGGCGCACGCGGTTGCGGCCGAAGGAGCTGCTCGCGTCCCAGTTCCAGCCGGCGGCCAGGCCCCTGGCGCCCGCGACGAGCTGGTAGTCGGTCTCGCCGCTGTTGTTGAGCGGGTAGTAGCCGTTGGGGAACAGCGACGAGAACGAAGCCGTGCCGTTGGGCCGGCGGAAGTTGTTGCCCATCTGGGTGTAGCGCTTGCCCACGGTGCCGAAGGCATAGGTGCGCAGCGTCGCGTCGATGGGAAGTTCGGCATTGAAGGCGAAGTTGCCGGCCTTGATCTCGGGGTCGCCGTTGTGGGCGCCGTCGCCGTTCCAGGCCGCGTTGCGCGGGTCGCTCGCGGGCGAATAGATGGTGCGGTTGGTGGCCGGGAAGTTCCACCAGGCCATGCCGCGCTGGCGCGCGTCGGCGCTCAGGTGCAGGAAGCCGTCCTCGCCGAGCGCGAGGCCGTAGTCGGCCTCGGCGCGGGTGGCGGCCTCGTCACCCTGGGTGTTGTACAGCTCGCCGTAGCTCACGCCGACATGGCCGCCGGCGGCGCCGTTCTTGAGCACGATGTTGATGACGCCCGCGACCGCGTCAGAGCCGTACTGGGCGGCGGCGCTGTCCTTGAGCACCTCGATGTGATCGACCGCGCTCACGGGGATGAGGTCGATGTCCACCGCGTTCACGCCGCTGGTGTCGCCACCGCCGTTGGTGAGCAGCGAGCCGTTGTGGCGGCGCTTGCCGTTGACGAGCACGAGCGTGTAGGCCGGTCCGAGGCCGCGGTTGGTGATGGGCCGGACAATCGAGTTGACGCCCGCCTGGTTGCTGCCGAAGTTGACCGACGGCAGCAGCTTGGAGATGGCCTCGCTCAGCTCGGCGCGGCCGGTGCGCACGAGCTGGTCGGCGTTGATGACGTCGATCGGCGCCGGGCTGTCGGCGACGGTGCGCTGCTCGCCGCGCACGCCGGTGGTCACGACCACGTCCTGCACGTTGCCGTAGGAGGCGCTGGTCTGGGCAAAGGCGGCGGCGACCGGCGCGAGCGCGAAGCCGGCAAGCAGGAACGGTCGGTGGAAGGCGCGGTGGCGCGGTCGCTTGGGAAGGGCGGCTGGCATCGTCTTGTGGCCTGTAGTTCTGGTTGAGATGACGGAACGCCACGGTAAGACCGCGCATTACATTCTCAAAACGCATGATGCTAATAAGCAAATATCCAGTAATGACATGAACGATTTGGTGCAGCGGCAAGCGCGGACTGCGCGGAAGGCAGCGCGGCCCGGCCGCGCGCCGGCTGTTGCGCGGGCGTCAGCGGCGCGGCTCCTGCTGCTGCGATCGGAGCCGTCGGCGCGCGGCGGCGGCTGGCCGCTGCTGCGGCGTCAACAGTGCTGGCGCCTCGGGGCGTGGCACGGCGGCTGCACCTGCGCAAGCCCTTTCAATGCCGCGAGGCTCCCGTCATGCAAACCCTTTCACGCCTGCTGCGCCCAGCCGCGCTTGCCGCCGGCCTCGCGCTCGGCGCCGCCGCGCTCGCCGGACCGAGCGTCTTTCCCACCGGCACGACGCGGCTCGATCCCGAGCGCGCCTGGAACGGCTTCGTGCTGTTCACCGGCGGCGACAACATCGCCCGCCTCATCGACCTCAACGGCCGCACCGTGCATGAATGGAAGGACGCCGCCGCCTTCAGCACGGCCATCGACCCGGCCGTCAACGGCGGCCGGCGCGGCCATGTGCTGGTCACGCTCGAACTCGGCGAAGGCGCGGGCACCGACCTGATTCCGGGCCGCGTCAACAACCGCATCAGCAAGACCGTCGGCGAGCTGGACTGGTCCGGCAAGCCGGTCTGGACCTTCGGCGAGAAGGCGCCCGGCGGCTTCGCGCGCCAGCATCACGACTGGGGCCGGCTGCCCAACGGCAATACCTATGTGCTTGCAAACGAGGTGCGGCCGATCGCCGGCTTCAGGCTGCCGAAGCTGCTCGACGACGTGATCCACGAAGTGAACCCGGCCGGCGAGATCGTCTGGACCTGGAAGGCCGGCGACCATGTGGAGGAATTCGGCTTCACGCCCGAGCAGCTCGCGCTCGTGCGCGCCAGCGACGATCCCGACTATCTGCATTTCAACGACATGAAGCCGGTCGGCCCCAACCGCTGGTTCGACGCCGGCGACGCGCGTTTCGCGCCCGACAACCTCATCGTCGATGCGCGCAACGCCAACTTCATCGCGATCATCGACCGCAAGAGCGGCAAGGTGGTCTGGACGCTCGGCCCCAACCTGTCGGCCATCCCGCGTGGCGCGGCCGGCCGCGCGCTGCCCCGGCCGGTGGACCAGATCAGCGGCCAGCACGACGCTCAGATCATCCCGGCCGGCCTGCCGGGCGCGGGCAATCTGCTGGTGTTCGACAACCAGGGCACGGGCGGCTATCCGTCGCCGCCGCTGCCGGTCACGGGCGGCTCGCGCGTGCTGGAGATCGACCCGATCAGGAAGGAAATCGTCTGGCAGTACACGGCCGAGGATTCGGGCCAGCCGGGCTGGGCCTTCCGCAGCACCCACATCAGCGCGGCGCGCCGGCTGCCCAACGGCAATACCTTCATCGACGAAGGACAGAGCGGCCGGCTGTTCCAGGTCACGCGCGAGGGCGACATCGTGTGGGAGTACGTCAACGCCCATCCGCGCGCCGGCAAGGACGAACGCGGCCGGCCGACGCTCAACTTCCAGCTCTACCGCGCCCAGCCGGTGCCGGCCGACTGGGTACCGGCCGAGTTGCCGAAGCCGGTGGCGCTGCGGCCGGCCGAGGGCTTCGCGCGGGCGCGCTGAGCCGGCTCGGCTTGCCGGTGTTGCTGGCTTTCTGCCGGCTTGCGTCGATCGCAGCAACACGGCGTTGCCGAGCGCAGCAGCCGGCCGCCGGTCATCGCCGGCAAGGCCCGGCCGCCGACCCGGACCGCTCGGAAAGAAAACGCTTTCAAAACACATCTTTACGGGAATCGTCCGGCGGCGGGGCAGGGGCGCCGCCACGGCGGGCATGTCGGTTGCCATGCAGCGGGCTCCAACAACGACGCTTCAGGAAGCCCCATGACCCGACTCCCGATCCGCCGCGACCGGCTCGTCGCCGCGCGCCGCCGCGCCCCGGGCCAGCAACCGCCGGCCGCCTTCCGTCCCGTGCCGCGCCCACTGCTGCTCGCGCTTGCAATCGCTTTCAGCGCGACACCCGCCCACGCGGCCGACGCGCCGGCCGAGCCGGCCGCCAGCGAGGCGCCGGCGCTCGGCGCGGTGACGGTGCGCAGCCGCAACCGCATCGAGCGGTTGCAGGACGTGCCGCTGTCGGTGTCGGTGGTGACCGGCGCCGAGCTGGAACGGCTCCAGGCCACCGACGTTGAGGCCATTACCAAGCGCGTCGCCAACGTGACCTGGAACCCGGGCAATCCGCGCCAGTTCAGCCTCGGCATCCGCGGCATCGGCAAGCAGGGCCAGACCGATGCCCAGGACCCGAGCGTCGGCATCATCGTGGACGGCATCAACTATGCGTACAACCCGCTCGCGTCGAGCCTCGACTTCACTGACATCGACACGGTGGAAGTGACGCGCGGCCCGCAGGGCACGCTGCTCGGCAAGAACACCAGTCTCGGCGTCATCAACATCACGACCCGCAAGCCGAGCTTCGTGCCCGAGGGGCGCTTCCTCGTCAGCTACGGCCAGCGCCAGACGCTCTACAGCACGGCCACCTACGGCGGCCCCGTCATCGACGACCTGCTTGCCTGGCGCGGCACCGTCAGCGCCACCAAGGGCCGGGGCGACCTCGTCAACGCCTACAACCCAGACCTCAGCTACGCCAACCGCGACCGCTATTCGGGCCGGCTGCGGCTCCTGCTCACGCCGTCGGCCAGCTTCAGTGCCCTGCTCACCGTCGATGCCCAGCCGCGCGCCGGCGAGGCCAGCAACGGCCGCAGCTACAACACCGCGACGCCGACGCGCTATGCCGACGGCACGACCAACCCGCTCAACACCGATGCCTCGACCCGGCTCGCGCGGCCCTGGTTCACGCGCCAGAGCAGCTACAGCTATCTCGGCGACTACCTCGGCAACGCCGGGCGCGGCTACATCAACGCCGACAACTACAACCCGATCGTGACCGGCACCAACGGCGGCGCGCTCGAACTCAACTGGAAGCTCGGCGGCCACACGCTCACCTCGATCACCGGCATCCGCAACTACTACTTCGACGCCCGCAACGACGAGGGCACGCCGTTCGACATCAGCAAGAACGGCGGCGGCCTCGTGAACTACCGCCAGCTCAGCCAGGAACTGCGCCTCAGCTCGCCCACCGGCGGCTTCGTCGACTACCAGACCGGCCTCTACGCGATCGAGACCGACATCGACCATTCGACCCGCACCGGCTGGGGCTCGGATGCCGGCGCCTGGTTCTCGAGCCGCTCGCAGTACACGACGCTCGATGCCGACACCAGCGGGCGCGCGCTGCTGCAGGACTCGCTCAACCGGCTCTACAAGCGCGTGGACAACCAGTACAACAACCGCAGCGCCGCCATCTTCGGCCAGGCCAACTGGCATTTCAGCGACGCACTCACGCTCACCACCGGCCTGCGCCTCACGCATGAAGACCGCAACACGCGCAGCCGCGCCTATCTCGACGACCAGGGCGCCGGCACGCTGCTGAACCCCGCCAGCGTCAACGGCATCAACCTCGGCGGCTTCCTCGCGAACAACGCGGGCGCGCTCTCGGCGGGCAACAGCGCGGCCCAGCTCGGCGTGGCCGACGCGGTCGCGGCGCGCTACTTCGGCCGCACCATCACCGCCACGCCCGGCGAGGCCTACAACAGCCTGAGCGACGCGCAGAAGGCCCAGGTGGCAGCGGCCCGCAGCCTGCGCCGCAACCAGGCCGGCGTGCTGTGGAACCAGGTCGAGGCCCAGCCCTTCCGCAAGAACCAGCCGGCCTTCGTGCTGAGCCCGAGCTGGAAGTTCGGCCCCGACCTCACGGGCTATGTGAGCTGGCAGTACGGCGAGAAGGCCGGCATCTCGCAGAACGTGAACGGCATCTCCTATCTGACCAAGCCCGAGCGCACCAACTCCTTCGAGCTGGGCGCGAAGACCGTGCTGCTCGACAGGACGCTGGTGTTCAACGCCGATGTCTTCCTCATGAAGATCCGCGACTACCAGCAGGCGGTGCAGACGGTCGATGCCTACACCACGGCGCAGAACCGCCTGCCCGGCGGCAGCGGCGAGACGGCCTGGACCTCGTACACCGGCAACGCGCCCAAGGTGCAGGCGCACGGGCTGGAGATCGACGGCGTGTTCGCGGGCATCCGCAACACCACGGTGCGCTTCTCGGGCGCCTACAACGTGGCCAAGTACAAGGAATTCGGCTACCTCGCCCAGCCGGTCGAGAACGGCAACCTCGCCACGAGCTACCGCGACGTGGCCGGCCAGACCCTGCCGGGCGCCTCGAAGTTCACGTTCAACGTCGGCGTCGACTACCGCCGGCCGGTGCTCGACTCGAAGCTGTTCCACACCAGCTTCAACACCACCTACGCGAGCCGCTTCAATTCCGACAACGCGCTGTCGAGCTATGGCTGGGTCGGCGCCAGCACGGTGACGGACGCCTCGATCGGCCTGGGCCGGCAGGACAACTCGCTCGACGTGAGCCTGATCGTCAAGAACCTGTTCGGCAACGATCAATACCAGGCGCGCACCTGGAACAGCTACACGCCGGCGCTGCCGCGCTGGGTGGGGGTGACGGTGAGCGGCAAGCTCTGAGCGAGGGCAGCGGCGAGGTCTGCGGGCCGCGATGGCCGGGCGGGAACGGAGCGGGCGCCCTTCGATGGCCCGCCACGCGCTGTCGCGGCGCGGGCAGGCCGCCCGGCCCGTGCTGCCCGCTTCGCAGCAGCGCGCGGCGCCGGCTGCGCCAAACCCGCCGTTCCGATGCCGCTTTTGCCGGCCATGGCCGGTGGAGCGAAAGCTGCAATGCCGGTCCGGTCCAGGCGGACTCGGCCGCCGCATCGACGCACGGAGATCGACCATGTTCCCGAAGCCTGTCCGCGTGCGCCGCGCCGCGCATGTTCTTGCCCTCACCGGCGCCGGCCTCGCGCTGGCGCTCGGCGCCGCCATCGCGCATGCGCATCACGCCTTCTCGGCCGAGTTCGACGCCGACCAGCCGATCGAGCTGAAGGGCGTCGTCACCAAGGCCAAGTGGGTCAATCCGCACAGCTGGCTCTACTTCGACGTGAAGGGCGCCGACGGCAGCGAAACCAACTGGGGCGTCGAATTCGGCGCGCCCTTCGCGCTGCAGGAACGCGGCCTGACCAAGGCCGTGCTGCCGCCCGGCACACCGGTGACGGTCAAGGGCTACCGCTCGAAGAACGGCGGCCCCTTCGGCTACGCGGTCACGGTCAGCCTGCAGGACGGCCGCACCTTCCAGACCGGCGGCGCCCAGGACAGCCCGGCCGCCGCCGCCAACGTGCCCGCCGCGCGCTGAACCCCGCCTTCCTCCTCCGATGACGACTAAGCTTCACCGGGCCCTGCCGGCCCTCATCGCCGGCCTCGCCCTCGCCGCCGCGCTGCTGCCCGCCACGGTGCCCGCCGCCAGCCCGGCCGGCGCGCCGGCCGCCCGTGGCACCAGCGCCGGCGCGATCCCGCGGCTGCCCAACGGCCGGCCCGATTTCTCGGGCATCTGGCAGACCACGAGCAACGCCGACTTCGACCTCGAACCGCACGGCCCGCGCAAGGACGCGCCGCCGGGGCCGGGCATCGTCGAGGGCGGCGCCATTCCCTATCTGCCCAAGGCGCTCGCGCAGAAGCAGAAGAACTTCGAGGCCCGCAACAGCGACGATCCGCGCCTCAAGTGCTTCACGCTCGGCGTGCCGCGCGGCATCTACTACCCCGAGCCCTTCCAGATCCTCCAGCGTCCGCAGGACCTGACGGTGCTGTTCCAGTTCGGCCAGTCGGTGCGCACCATCCACACCAACGGCAGCGGTCATCCCGACAACCCGAACGACTGGTGGCTCGGCGATTCGCGCGCGCGCTGGGACGGCGACACGCTCGTGGTGGACGTGAAGCATTTCAACGACGAGACCTGGCTCGACCGCGCCGGCAACTTCCACAGCGACCAGCTGCACGTGGTCGAGCGCTGGCGCCTTCTCGACGCCAACACCCTCGACTACCGCGCCACGCTCGAAGACCCGCAGGTCTATGCGCGGCCTTGGACGCTGGGCGTGATCCTGCATCGCCACCGCGAGAAGGACTTCCAGCTGGTCGAGAACTACTGCTTCACGCTCGACTACGACAGCGTCTATCCGCCCCGCCCGTGATCGCACCGACGCGCGGCCCAGTCGCCGCGCGCGCCGCCCAGACGACGCCATGAACCGCATTCCTTCCTACCTTCGCCCGCTTGCGCTGGTGCTTGCTCTCGACGCCGGCTTCTGGGCGGCGGGAGCCGCGCAGGCGGCTTCCCAGGCCGCCGCGCGGCCAACGCCGGCCGCCGCGGCGCCGCTCTCGCAGGTCGCCAGCCAGCCGTCGGCCAACACGCTCGCCGCCGCGCGGCTGCAAGCCGGCACCGAACCGGGCAGCGCGCCGGTGCGCATCACCGGCGGAGGGGGCGGCGGCATCTCGCAGGAGCGCAGCTTTCCGCGCATCGAGCCGGCGCCGTGGCGCGGCCCGCGCACGCCCGACGGCCAGCCCGATGTGCAGGGGCACTGGTCCAACACCGTCGCCAACCACAACAACTGGACCGATCCGCAAGGCGGCATCCCAGGCGATCCGGCGGCGCGCGGCCGGCCGCAAGGCCCGCGCGACCAGCGCGCCGTCAGCCGCGTGAGCGACCCGCCCGACGGCCAGCTGCCCTACCAGCCCTGGGCGCGCGCGAAGCAGGAGGAGTTCCTCGCCAACTTCCACAACCCGACCCAGCCGCAGTACATCGAGCCGCTGGCGCGCTGCGCGCCGGCCGGCGTGCCCAAGTCCTTCACCTGGCACGGCTACGAGATCCGCCAGTTCCCGGGCTATGTGCTGTTCCTGTTCAACTCGGGCACGCGGCTCGTCCACCTCGACGGCAAGCCGCATCTGCCGGCGGCGATCAAGCTCTGGAACGCCGATTCGCGCGGCCACTGGGAGGGCAACACGCTCGTGGTGGACGTGACCAACAACAACGGCAAGGCGCTGCTCGGCCGCACCGGCGACTTCGTCGGCCCCAACGCGCACATCACCGAGCGCTACATCTTCTCGGCCGACAACGCGCGCTACAACTACGTGGCCACGGTGGACGACCCCGAAACCTTCACCCGCCCCTGGACCATGACCATCCCGGCGCGGCGCTGGACCGAGACCGACAAGCCCAACGGCTGGCACTTCGAGACCACGCTCGGCAAGGACGGCGACGGCCGTACCGTCATCGAGCGCGAGGAGCGCATCTGCGTCGAGAACAACGGCGGCTTCGGCAACGTGGCGACCGGCGGAGGCGGGCGGTAATGGAAGGCCTGCTGCAATGGGCCGAGGCGCTCCAGGCCAGCGGACTCGGCGCCGTCATCAGCGAATCGGCGCTGGCCTTTCCGATCATCGAGGGCACGCATCTGATCGGGCTGGCGCTCGCGGTGGGGCTGCTCTTCCTCGTCGATCTGCGCATGCTCGGGCTGCTCTGGCGCGACATCGCGCTGACCGAAGTGCTGGCGGCGCTGCGCGGCTGGATCCTGGCCGGCTTCGCGCTGGTGTTCGGCTCGGGCCTGCTGCTGTTCTGGGCCGAGGCGCCGTCCGTCGTGGCCAGCCCCGCCTTCCCGTTCAAGCTGCTGTTCATCGCGCTCGCGGGCGCGAACGCGATCTGGTTCGAGCTGCGCGTGGCGCGCGAACCGGGCTTCGCGGTCGAGGCGGCGGCGCTGCGGCCCCGGGTGCGGCGCGCGGGCGCGGCCTCGCTCGCGCTGTGGACGCTGGTCATCATCTGCGGCCGGCTCATTCCCTACCTGCCCGACTGGGGCTGAGGCACGCATGACCACGCTCGAAACCCTCGACTGGTTGCAGAACACGCCGGTCGCGCATGCGATCAGCAAGTCCAACCATCTGGTCGGCGCCGCCTTGCAGGTGGCGCATGTGCTCGGCTTCCTGCTGCTGCTGGCAGCGCTGCTGCTCGGCGTGCTGCGCGTGCTCGGGCTGGCGTTCGGGCGGGCGCCGGCCGCGCCGCTGCTGAAGCCGCTACGCCCGCTGCTCTGGCTCGGACTCGCGGCGGCGGCGGCGAGCGGCGCGCTGATGTTCGTGTCGGCGCCGGCGCTCTACTTCTACAAGCCGGTCTTCCTCTACAAGCTCGGACTGCTGCTGCTCGCGGCGGCGGTGCAGGGCTTGCTGTTCCAGCCGCTCGCGGCGCGGGTCGAGGCAGGGCGGCCGGCCGGCGCGCTGGCGCGCGGCGTGGCGCTGCTGTCGCTCGGGCTGTGGCTCGCGGTGGCGGCGGCCGGCCGGGCGATCGGCTTCGTGTGAGCGTGGCCGGTCCGGGCGGCCGCGAGTAAACGGCTTCGTCCGGACCGGCCGGCGCGCGATCTTCCTTATCAAGAACAACGAGAGTCCGTCCATGTTCCTGCGTCCCATGCTCGGCGGCCTTGTCGCCGCCCTCTCGCTTGCCGCCTGCGGACCGTCCGCCTCGCCGCCGTCCACGCAGGCCACGCCAGCCGCCGCAGCCGCGCCGGCCGGCTACACGCCCGTCGCGACGGTGCAGGAACTGATGCAGGGCTTCGTCGATCCGACGGCCGACACGTTGTGGGAGTCGGTCTCGACCACGGTCACGAAGGCCGGCGTCGAGGAGCACCGCCCGCAGACCGACGCCGAATGGCACGAACTGTCGCTGCTCGCGATGCGGCTGGCCGAGGCCGGCAACCTGCTCGCGCTGCCCGACCGCAAGGTCGCGCGCGAAGGCAAGGCGCTGGAAGACGCGCATGTGAAGGCGACGCTCGACGCCGCCGCGATCCAGCAGCGCATCGACGCCGAGCCCGAGGTGTTCGCGGGCCATGGCCGCGCGCTGCGCGACACCGCGCTGCTGCTGCGCGCCGCGATCGACGCGAAGGATGTGGAGCGCTTCATCGAGGTGGGCGCGCGGCTCGACCAGGCGTGCGAGGCCTGCCACCAGCGCTACTGGTACCCGGACGACCGCCGGCCGACGAAGTAGGCGCGGCGCCCCTGTCGCGGAGGATGCACGCCGCCGCGCCCCTCGCGCGACGGCTTCGGCCGCGAGCCTTGCAATCCCTTGCAAGACCGGTGCGTCAAGCCAACCAGCGACCATGTCGATATGGCTTTCGCATCGTCGCCAGCGCCGGGGTCGCTGGCTAGGCTGGCGTCCCGAAGCACTTGAAGGAGCACCGATGGCCAGTCCGCATGTCATCCCCGGCGATTCGCTCGACGCCCTGCTGGGCCACCTCCAGGCCCAGCGTCTGAAGACGATGGCGCCCGAGGCGCTCGCGGCCCAGCTCGAGCAGCGCGCCACGCTGCTGCGCGACGCGAACTACGCAGGCTTCGTCAAGCCGGGCGATGTGCTCGACCCCTTCACGCTGCACGAGGTGGGCGGCGACCTGCTCGGTGCCGACGTGCTGCTGCGCTACGGGCCGATCGTGCTGATCTTCTTCCGCTTCGCGTCCTGCCCCACCTGCAACCTCGCGCTGCCCTACTACAACCGCCATCTGCTCGGCGCGGCGCGCGAGCGCGGCGCCACGGTGGTCGCGGTCAGCCCGCAGCGGCCGGCGCGGCTGGCCGAGATCAAGCGCCGCCACGACCTCGGCTTCTTCGTCGCGAGCGATGCCGGCAACCTGCTGGCGCGCCGGCTCGGCATCGCCTTCGAGTACGACGCGGCGGCGCGGCAGGCGGCGATCGCGCGCGGCGAGCCGCTCGACGAGCTGACCGGCGGCTGGGAGCTGCCGATGCCGACCGTCGTCATCGTGGGCGCGGGCCGGCGCGTGCATTTCGCGGATGTGCAGCCCGACTGGCTGCGCCGCACCGAGGTGGGCGTGGTGATCGACGCGCTCGACCGGCTCGCGCCGGACGCCTCGGCCGCGCCGTGGTGGCGCACGCCGGCGGGGCTCGCGGCGCGGGCACGCACGGCGAGCTGAACGGCGGGGCAAGGCGGCGTGCCGCCCCGCTCGCTCAGCGCAGCCAAGCCCCGAGAAACGACTCCAGCAGCGTCAGCAGCGCGACCCGATCCGGCACGCGCTGGAAATTGTGGTCGGCGTCGTCCAGCAGCACCGTCGTCACCGGCTTGCCGGCGCGTTCGAGCGCGGCGCCCATCAGCTCGCTGTGCGCGACCGGCACCGTCGCGTCCTGGCGGCCATGCACCAGCAGCACCGGCGCGCCGATGCGATCCACCAGCCGCAGCGGCGAGGTCGCGTCGAGCCGGCGGCGGTCGCCCACCTGCGGCAGGTTCAGGTCGCCGAAGATGTAGTCGGCCTGGTCATCCACCAGCCGCACGAGGTCGGTCACGGGCGCGATCGCCGCCGCGCAGCGGTACAGCCCGGGTTCCCGCGCCACGCCCATCAGCGCCGCATAGCCGCCGTAGCTCGCGCCGACGATGGCGATGCGCGCCGGATCGGCCAGCCGGCGCTCGACGAGCCAGCGCGTGCCGTCGGTGATGTCGTCCTGCATCGCCAGCCCCCATTGCCGGTAGCCGGCGACGAGAAAGTCGCGGCCATGCCCGGTCGAGCCCCGGAACTGCGGTTGCAGCACGCCCCAGCCCTGGTTGACGAGGAACTGCACCCAGTAGTCGTAGCCCGGCTCGTCATGCGCCGACGGCCCGCCGTGCGGCAGCACGACGAAGGGGATCGGCCCGTCGCCGGCCGCGCGGCCCGGCGGCAGCGTGACCAGCGCCTCGATCGTCAGCCCGTCGCGCGCCGTGTAATGCGTGACCTCGGTGACGCCGAAGCGCTCGGCCGGCAGATCGGGCACCGCGTCGGTCACGGGGTCGAGCACCGGCTTGCCGTCCTCGCGCGCAAGCAGGAAATAGCCCCTCGGCGCATTGCCGCGCGTGACCGACACCAGCGCGCGCTGGCCGTCGGCGCTGCGATCGACGATCGCATGCTCGCTGCCGCGCAGCGCGCCTTCGAGCAGCTTCGCGTCGGCGGCCCAGCCGGCGTCGAGCCAGCGGGTCGCGCCGTCGCCTTCCCAGCCGACGAGCCGGCCGCCGCGCACCAGCGCGCTCACGTCGTCGCTGGCCGATTGCGCGGCCACGCGCAGCACGCGGCGCGCGCCGAGGTCGTATTCGACGATCGCGGCGCGCCCGGTCTCGCGGTTGCTGCGCACCCAGAGCCGGTCGGCATGGCCATCGACGAAGGCGATCGGCTCGAACTCCTGGCCGGTGTTGAGCGGCAGTGTCTCGATGGTTTCCCACGGCGCGCCGGGCGCGGCGCGCGCGAGCAGGCTCAGGCTGCGGTCGCGCTGATAGGCCCAGCCGAGCCGCACCGTGCCGTCGGGCGCGGCGATCCAGTGGTTGATGAGGCCGTGGCCGCGCTCGACCGTGCGCGTGCCGCCGTCGCGCAGATCGACGGCCACCACTTCCGGATGCTCGATGCGTTCGCGCCGCGTCGCGGCCGAGGGCGCGGCGCCGACCCGGCGCTCGATCGCGGCCAGCTCCAGCAGCAGATGGTCGGGATCGTCGGGCAGGAAGCCGAGCACCCGGTCCTGGATCTGCGGCTCCCAGTCGGCGCGGTTGGACTGCACCAGCTCCAGCACCTTGCCCGTGAGCGCGTCGAGCGCCACGAGCCGGGTGTCGAGCGTGCGTTCGAGCGGCCCGCGCCGCGACACGATGCGCAGCGCGGCGATCGCGCGGGTCGGCGACTTCCAGGCGATCCACGCCGGCTCGCCTTCGCCGGTCGGGAAGGTGAGCGGCTTGTCCTTGCCGTCGAGATCCCACAAGCCGAAGGCGCGGCGGCCGTTGGCGGCGGTGATGACCGCGAGCCGGCGGCCGTCGGGCGACAGCCGCGCGCCGCTGGCCGAGGGCAGGGCGGCCCAGGTCTCGATCGGCACGCGGGCGGCTCGCGGCAGGTCGGCGGCGCGGGCGTCGTCGGGCGCCAGCACCGGCGCGACGGCGAGCGGCGCAAGCAGCGGCCCCGGGCCGGCCGCGAGCGGCCTCAGCCCGGTCGAGGCGAGCGCGCCCAGACCGCCGAGCGCGCCGACGAAGCCGCGCCGCGCCGGCGAATGCGACGGGCGGCCGGGCTTCAACGCCCGGCCTTCAGCTCGGCATACAGCCAGCGCACGAAGCGCTCCGAGGTCTGGGCCGACTGCGGCACCTTGTCGTCGAACTCGGCGGTCGGCTTCGCGGCCAGCACTTCGTCCACGGTCCTGCCCTCGGCCACGAGCGGCGCGACGCGGTCGCGCACGGCGAGGATGAGGTCGCGCTGGGCGATGAGGCCGGCCCGGTCGGTGATCGGGCCATGGCCGGGCACGATCTTCGTGGACGGGCCGGCGCGGCCGATGGTGGCGCCCAGGCCGTCGAGCAGGCCGCGCAGGCTGCCGCCGTTGTTGAGATCGACCACCGGATAGCCGACGGTGCGGAAGTAGTCGCCGACCGCGAGCACGTCGTGCTTCACGAACTGCACGAGGGTGTCGCCGTCGGTATGGGCGGCGCGCACCGGGATGAGCTTCACGTCCTCGCCGTCGATGTGCAGCGTGACCGGGCCGTCGTAGGTGATGGCGGGCAGGGCGCCGGCCGGCGCGGGCTTGCCCGGCGTGCCGTCGGCGGCGGGGTTGGGGCGGGCGAGGCGCTCGCGCAACTGGTCGCGGCTGAGCAGCGTGGCGCCGAGCTTCGCGAAGTTCTCGTTGCCGCCGGTGTGGTCGCCGTGCACATGCGTGTTGACGAGGTAGCGGACGGGCTTGTCGCTGATGCGGCGGATCGCGGCGACGAGCCTGTCGGTGAGCGGCGCGAATTGCGAATCGACGAGCAGCACGCCGTCGGGTCCGCTCAGCACGCTGATCTGGCCGCCCTGGCCTTCGAGCACATGCAGGTCGTCGGCGAGACGCACGGTCCTGATCTCGACCTTGCTGAAGTCGGGCGGGGTCTGGGCGGAGGCGGTGGTGGCGAGCGCGAAGGCGGCGGCGAGCGCGAGGCGGCGGAAGGGCAGGTTCATGTCGTCTTGTTCGGTTGGAAGGCGCCGGGAGGGCCAGGCGCGGCGCTGGCTGCCAGCGAATCCCGTGCCTTGCGCACGGCGGCGGCGCCTCGGGGCGGTCGCGCGTCGGCGCCTGCAAGGGGTTGCAATCCGTACTCGGCCCGGCGCGAAAGCCAGCAGCGCCGCCGGCCGGACTGCGCGCTTTGCCGCACGGTCGCGCCACCGCCGGCCTCAAGACCCGTCGGCGCGCAGGGATTCGGCCGGCTTTCGGCGGCGGCACCGAACTTGCCCCCGGCCCGGCTTTCCTTCCGCTGTCGGGCCCGCCATGCAACGCGCTCTCTACTTCATCCACCGCTGGGCCGGCGTCGTGCTGGCCCTGTTCATGTTTCTCTGGTTTGGCTCCGGCCTGGTCATCATGTACGCGCCGCCGTCGGCGCTGGGCCGGGCCGAACAGCTCGGCAACGCCGAGCCGCTCGTGCCCCAGGCGGGCTGGCTCAGCTTGGGCGAAGCCTGGCGACGCAGCGCGACCGCCCGCCTCGCGGCCGACGCCGCCAAGCCGGCCGGCGAAGCCCGACCCGCCACCGCGATGACCGGCACGCCGGCCGGCACCGACACCGCCAAGCCCGCCGCCGCGCCCCAGCCCGCCGAGGCCCGCCTCGTCAGCCAGGCCGGCCAGCCCGTCTGGCTCGTCGAGGACAGCCGGGGCAGGCGCCTGTCGCTGTCGGCGCTCGACGGCTCGCTGCGCAAGCTCACGCCCGACGACGCCATCGCCATCGCCGCGCGCTGGATCGAGAACGATCCCGACACCGCGCCGGCCGACGCCGCCCGCCTCGTCCATCTCGACACCGGCCCGCAGGACTCGGCCGTGCGCAACCACGACGCGCTGCGCCCCTTCCACCGCATCGGCGTGGCCGGCTCCAGCCGCGAAATCCTTGTCTCGGCCCGCACCGGCGAAGTCGTGCGCGACAGCACCGCGCTGACCCGCGCCGCCTACTGGGCCGGCAACTGGACCCATCTGCTGCGCGCGATCGACCTCGCCGAAGTGAAGGACCTGCGCCGCGACACGCTGATGTGGCTGGCCTTCCTCTCCTTCGCCGCGAGCCTCACGGGCCTCGTCATCGGCTGGCAGCGCTGGCGCCCGGCCGGCGGCCGCAAGCCGCAATACAAGGGCGGCCGCGCCCATCCCTACCGCGACGTGTGGAACACCTGGCACTTCTGGGCCGGCCTCATCGGCGGCATCGCGGCGCTGCTCTGGGGCTTCAGCGGCTGGTTCAACGGCAACCCGTTCCAGATGTTTTCGCCGGCCAATCCCTCGCGCGAGGAGCTGGTGCGCTACCAGGGCAAGGCGCTGCCGCAGACCGCGCTCGACTGGCAGCCCGCCGCCATTGCGGGCGAGAGCGGCGACGGCCGCCCGGTGGTGGAACTGGCCTGGCGCCGCCTCGGCGACGAGGCCTTGCTGGTCGCCAGCACGCGCGGCGGCGACCGCCTGCCCCAGCCCGTCGCCGGCACGCCCGAGCGTTTCGCCGAGCCGGCGCTGATCGCGGCCGTCGGCCGTCTCACGCGCGGCGCGAGCGTCGCCCGCAGCCAGCTCGTGAGCGAGTACGACAGCTACTACTACGCGCGCCATCGCCAGGGCCAGGTCGATCGGCCGCTGCCGGTGCTGCGCGTCGATCTGGCCGATGCCGCCGGCACGCGCTTCTACCTCGATCCGCAGGACGGCCGGCTGCTGCTGCGCTCCGACCAGTCGCGCCGCGCCTACCGCTGGCTGTGGTCGGCCCTGCATCACTGGGATTTCGGCTGGCTCGCGCATCGACCGGTGTGGGACCTGTGGATGCTGACCTTCGTGGGCCTCGGCGTCGTGCTCGGCGCCACCTCGGTCGTGCTGGGCTGGAAGCGCGTCAAGCGCAGCCTCGGCTTCAAGGGCAAGCCGAGCGCCGGCAAGCCGGTGCCGGGCAGGGCGGCGGCCGACGGCGGCGCGCAGGGTCAATCGGCGCTGCCGGCCAGCGCCCGCGTCGTCACCGACGGCGACGCCGCCGTGGCCGCGCGCGGCGCCTGACATTCAGACGGCGCCCGTCGCCCGCCCCGGGCGCGCGGCCCGAGATTCGACGCCCGCGCGCCGCGCCTTTCCTTCCCGCCCTCCCGCACGCCCCGGCACCGATCCCCCGGTCCCGGGGCGTGCGCCTTTTCACCCGCCTTTTCGCGAGCCTTTTCCGATGAATCGTCCAGCCTCTTCCCTCGTCGCCTTCGCCACGCGCGTCCGCCCGGGCGCGGTCGCGCGTCGCCTCGCCGTCCTGCTCGGCCTCGGCCTCATCGCCACCGGCGCCAGCGCGGGCAGCCTTGCCGGCGGCGACTGGCAGCCGTCCAAGTGCGGCGCCCGCCCCGAACCGCCCGCGCTCGACCTGCGCAATGCCGACGCCTTCAACAAGTCGGTCGATGGCGTCAACACCTACCGCCAGGCCGCGCGCACCTACCTCGACTGCGTCGTGGCCGAGGCCAATGCCGACCTCCAGACCGTCACCCGCGTCGCGCGCGAAGCCCAGCAGTCCGCCCGCGCCGCCGAAGACAAGATCCAGGCCGACCTGCGCGCCGCGAACGAGAAGTTCAAATGAAAAACGGGCGCCGACACGACCGCGAAGGTCATGTCGGCGCCCGTGCGGGGCGACCGTCGGGGCCGGCTCGTGCTGCCCGCCGGCCCCGCGCCGCTTACAGCGCGCCCGTGAACACCAGCCCGACCCAGCGCGGATACGGGTTCGGCTCGTAGCTGGTCCAGCCCTTTTCATGCGAGCGGTCGTCGAAAGCGTTGCGCACGACGATCGACGCATCGAAGCCCTTGCGCGCCGTGCCCAGGCCGACCGAGAAGTCGGTGGTCGAATGCGCCGCGACCCACGAGTACTCCGACAGCAGTTCGTCGGTGTTGTAGCGCGTGGTGTAGGCGTTGTTCACGCTCGCGTGGAAGACCTTGTTGCCCAGCACCGGCAGGCGGTACTCGGCGCCGAGGTTGACGAGGTACTTGGGCGCGCCCGCGAGCGTCTTGCCGCTCTGGTCGAGGAAGCTCGCCGGCAGATAGGTGAGTTCCGACGGCTTGCCCGCGCCCGTGAAGCGCTTGTACTGCGCGTCGTTGTACGAGGCCGAGAAGCGCAGCTGCACGTTGCGCAGGCCCGTGTACACGCCGTCCACCTCCAGCCCCTTGCTCTGCACCTTCTGCGCATTGCCCTGCACCGACACGTACTGCGTCGAGCCCTGCAGCGCGGTCTGGTAGGCGTCCACCTCGACCACCGATTGCTGGTAGTCGCGGATGTTCATCAGGAAGAGGTTGGCGTTGAGCGTGAGCGTGCGGTCGAGCAGGCTCGACTTGAAGCCGATCTCGAAATCGTTGGTGCGCTCGGGCTTGACCGTCTTGTTGTGGTCGTTGACCTGGAGCACCGAGCCCGCCTTCTCGCCGTACTGCCAGCTCACGTAGCCCGTGAGGTTCTCGTCGAACCGGTAGGTCGGGCTGATGATCGCGGTCGGCAGCGCATGGTCCTTGAGGCTGCCGCTCACGCCGGAGAACAGGCTGTTGATGCGCGCGAGGCGGATCGCGCGCGCGGTGGCGATCTGGAGCCGTTGCGGCGCGGTCAGGTCGGCATAGTTCACGCCGTAGTAGCGCTGGGCCACCTGATCGGCCACCGCGAGCTGGCTCGCCGTGTTGCCGGCCGCCAGCGTGCCGCTCGCATCGGCCGCGAAGCCGCCAAGGCCGCTGCCGTCCTTGTTGAGCAGGCCGTACTGGGTCGAGGCCGGGTTGAGCGCGCTGCCGACGCCGTTCTTGTCCACCCAGGCCCAGGTGGACGAGTTGCGCCGCTCCTGGCCGAAGCGCAGGCCGGTCACGAGGCTGAAGTCGTCGGTGAAATGCCAGGTCGTGTTGCCGTATAGCGCGGTGCTGCGGGTGCGCAGGTTGTTGCGGCTGACGGTGTAGAGATCGTCGAGCGAATCGCGCAGCAGCGCGAGGCCGGCGCCGCGATTGGTGCCGGCGTTGGTGTCGAGCCGTTCGTACTGGGTGATGTTGGCGTACCAGGCGCCGGCATCGTTGCCATAGCCCTGATGGCTCTCGACCGTGTTGCGCGTCGTGAGCAGATAGGCGCCCGCGACCCAGTCCACGAAGCCGCCGGGCTTGTTGGCGACCTTGAACTCCTGGCTCAGCTGGTTGTAGTACACGCCGCCGCCGCCGAACTTGGCCACGTCGAAGGTCGTGCCCTCGTCGTTGCGCGCATCGAACGTGTAGTTCCGAAAGCCCGTGATCGACGTCAGCACATAGTCGTCGCGGTCCCAGTCGAGCTTGAGCGAGCCGGCCTTGGTCGAGACGTACTGGCCCTCGCTACGGTCGAAGCTCACCGATCCCGAGCGCACCGGCTGGTTGAGGTAGTCGCCGTAGGTCAGGCCGCGGTTGGCGAACCAGCCGCGCGGCTGGTGGAACACGCCGCTGGAATCGGTATAGCCGTTGAGCAGGGAGCGCACCGAGGTGCCGTTGCGATCGACCAGCGAGCCGTCGGCGTAGCGCAGCGGGGTATCGACGTAGTTGGCTAGCCCGTTCTGCAATTGCGTGGTCTTGGGCTCGATCTCGATCGTGGCCAGGGCCTTGAAGTCGCTCGTCGGCGTGAGCAGGAACTGGGTCCGGCCCGAGATGCGGTCCTTGTTGTAGAGCGACAGCGTGCCGCGATCGTTGCTCGAATTGCTGTAGTAGCCACGCCCCTTGTTGACGATGAAGGAGCTGCGCCAGGCCAGCAGGTCTTCGACGATCGGGCCGCCGAACGCGGCCTTGGCGATGACGGTGTCGCGCTGGCCGTAGGTGAGCTGGTAGTCGGCCGTGGGCGCGAACGACGGCGCCTTGCTGTTGACGATGACCTCGCCCGCGACGCCGCCCTTGCCGCCGCGCGTGCCGGTCGGGCCGCGATACACCTCGACGCTGTCGATGTCGTAGAAGTCGAAGTTGCCGAGCTGGGTCAGCGCATAGCTCACGCCGTCCACGGTCAGCAGCACGCTCGGGTCCTGCTGCTCCGAAAAGCCGCGCTTGCCGAGACCGCGGATCGACAGGCTCGCGCCGCGCGTGTTGTTCTGGTTGAAGGACACGCTCGCGGCGCGCTTGGTGATGGCGCCGAGATCCTGGGCAAGTTCGCGGTCGAGTTCGGCGCCACTCACGACCGCGACCGAGGCCGGCGTGTCCTTGAGTTTTTCGAGCTTGGGCCGCTGGCGCACGGTGACCGTGCCGAGGCTCTGCTCGTCGGCGCCGGGCTCGGGCGCCTGCTGGGCCCAGCCCGCATGCGGCTGGGCGAACACGGCAAGCAGCGCCGCCGCGATCGGCAGGTGCCGCAGCGGCGCGGCTTGCGCAACGCGCGGTTGCGGGATGTCGGTCTTCATTGTTTCCCCTGAATTGGCGATTGCAAGAAATCGGTTGAAACAATTGAAGAGCACTTGCCGTGCCATTTTCATTTCCGGAAACAGGCTTGGCGGAATTGCAGCAGGGCCGGCGTTTCAATTCAGCAGGCCGATGCTGGCAATTCGCCAGCCCGATTGGTCTTTTTGCGGATTGAGCATGCGGCGATGAATGTTCAACAGCCCTCCATCGAAATGCTCGATTCGGCACAGGCGAATTGCTGGAAAGGCCTCACACGACGGTGGATGCCATGGTCCGAATGACCGGCGGTCACGCGCACGGGCTTGCGTCACTCGCATCAGCGCATTGCGTGCTTTGACGCAGCTCAATTGAGATTGCAGCAGCGGCGCAATTGTCTGAGATGACCGGCAATTGCATGCTTCAAGGGCTTGAGAAACCGGCGGCCATTCGATTTCCGGGCAGGGATCGGCGTGAACGGCAATCGCGCTCATATATGAAATGCCGTACTGCCGATTGCCGTCGCAACGCCAGTTTCATTTCGCCCGGTTGTCGCCTTCATTTCCGGTTGGCGGCAATCGCGCGGCGCGCTTGCCGAAGCGGCGTGGCCGCGCCATCGGTGTCGGCGCGATGCGGGCCGGCGGCGGATGGCGCCCCGCGTCGAGGGCCTTGCAAGCGCTTGCGGCGCTGGCCGCGGCACCGGCTGCTGCAATCCGAGCAGCCATTGGCGCGCGGTGCTGTGAGTTGCGCAGCCGGCCTGCACCGCAGCCGCCAGACTTTGCCCGCCCGCATATAACCATCTGATTTTCCGGCGGTTTGAGCCTGGTGCGGCCCTTGCGACACTCGGTCACCCACCGATCGCGCCGCGCATCGCCGGGAGGATCCGATGCTCCTTGCACAAGGCTTCATAAGCCCCACCCAGGATGCATCTTCCATCTCCGGGGACGCGGGTGCTGACGGCAAAGCCGCATCCGGGCCATCGCGTGGGTTGCCTGCCGCGCGCCCGGGTGGCTCCACCACACACACCGACCTCTCGCATCCATGAAGATCCATCGCCTCCTCGCGCGCGCCGCCACGGCCGCAGCTCTCGCCACCGCCGCCGGCCTCGCCTTCGCCCAGGGCGAGCCCGCCGTCGCCGTCGACAACCCCTACGGCATCGGCGCGCTCTGGACCCAGAGCGACTTCGTCGCCAAGGGCGTGCTCTCGATCCTCGCCGTGATGAGCGCGGGCAGCTGGTACGTGATCATCACCAAGCTGCTCGAACAGGCCCGCATCAACCGTCAGGCCAAGGCCGCGAGCAACGACTTTTGGAGCGCCGGCACGGTGCAGGCCGGCGTGGCGCGGCTGACCGAGTCGAGCCCCTTCCGCTTCATCGCCGAATCGGGTCTCGAAGCGAGCCGCCGTCACAGCGGCCTGCATGCGCATGTGGACTTCGCCGACTGGGTCGATCTGTCGATCCATCGCGCCACCGAGCGCGTGCAGCGCCGCCTGAGCGGCGGTCTGAGCGTGCTGGCCACCGTCGGTTCGATCTCGCCCTTCGTGGGGCTGTTCGGCACGGTGTGGGGCATCTATCACGCGCTCACCGCGATCGGCGCTGCCGGCCAGGCCAGCATCGACAAGGTGGCCGGCCCCGTGGGCGAGGCGCTGATCATGACCGCCATCGGCCTCGCGGTCGCGGTGCCGGCGGTGCTCGGCTACAACTGGCTCGTGCGCCGCAACGTCGCCGCGCTCGATGAAGTGCGCGACTTCTCCAGCGAGCTGCATTCGGTGCTGCTGAGCGGCGGCGCCGCGACCGGCGCCACCGGCGTGCCCGCCGCCGGCAAGGCGGTCGAGGCCGGCGCCCAGCTCCAGCCGGCCTGAGCCGCCTGACGATTCCGCCAGAGCGAGCCCGACATGGCCATCAACATTCCCGCCGCCGGCGCCGAGGACGACGTGGTATCGGCCATCAACACCACGCCCCTCGTGGACGTGATGCTGGTGCTGCTGATCATCTTCCTCATCACGATCCCGGTCGTGAACTACTCGGTGCCGGTCGAGCTGCCCAAGCAGCGCAACCAGGTGATCGAGAGCAAGCCCGAGGACATCGTGCTGTCGGTCGACACGAGCGGCGGCATCTACTGGTTCGACGCGAAGGTGGAAGGCACCGACGCGCTGGTCGAAAGGCTCAAGAAGATCGCCGCGCTCGACCCCCAGCCCGAGATCCACGTGCGCGGCGATTCGCGCAGCAACTACGAGGCGGTGGGCCGCATCCTGCTGGCCTGCCAGCGCGCCGGCATCCTGAAGGTCGGCTTCATCACCGAACCGCCGCCGAAGGGATGACCATGGCTTTCGCACGCAAGAGGCGCGGCCCGGTGGCCGACGAACTGCCGGTGGCCGACATCAACACGACGCCGCTCATCGACGTGATGCTGGTGCTGCTGGTGATGCTCATCATCACCATCCCGATCCAGCTCCACACGGTCGATCTCAACCTTCCGGTCGGCAATCCGCCGCCGAGCGACATCAAGCCCGAGGTGGTCCGCATCGACATCGACGGCGCCAGCCATGTGCTGTGGAACGGCGTGGCCGTGGCCGACGAGAGCGATCTCAAGGCGAAGCTCGGCGCCGCCGCCGCGCAACCGGCCCAGCCGGAAATCCATGTGCGACCCGATCGCGCGGCGAAGTACGACGCCTTCGCCGACGTGATGGTCGCGATCAACCAGGCCGGACTGCAGAAGCTCGGAGTCATCGGCAGCGAGCAGTTCATCGACAAGTGAGGAAACCATGAGCGCGAATGCCTTGCCTCAACTCATCCCGGCGGAGCTGCGCACGGGTGGCGCCGCGCGCGCGGGCCGCAAGACCTACGGCGGCACGAGCGGCGGCAACCGTTCGGTGGGCCTGGCCGTGGTGGTGGCCGTGCATCTGCTGATCGGCTGGGCGCTGGCCTCCGGGCTGGCGCGGCAGGCCATCGAGATCGTCAAGAAGCCGATCACGATGGCGATCATTCCCGAGGAGGCACCACCGCCTCCGCCCCCGCCGCCCAAGGTCGAGAAGATCAAGGACATCCCCCAGCCCAAGGCGCCGCCGCCGGCCTTCGTGCCCAAGACCGAGACGCCCGTGGTGCAGCAGGCGCCGGTGATCCAGGCCACGCAGAACGAGACGCCGCGCGAGGTGCCGCCCGCGCCGCCGGCCCCTCCCGCGCCGCCCGCGCCCGAGGTCAGGCCCGAGCCCGTGAAGCAGGAGATCAGCCTTGCCTGCCCCGGCTACCAGAACGTGCTCGCGAGCACGCTGGAGGATGTGTTCGACCGCGTCGGCATCGTCGGCACGGTGCGCACGCGGCTCACGGTGCGCGGCAATCAGGTGACGGAAGTGGCGCCGGTGTCCGGCCCGAAGGAGTACTTCAAGTACGTGCAGGCCGCGATCAAGCGCATGAAGTGCTCGGCCGGCGGCGCCGATGAAGTGCAGGTGACGCTCGACGTGGCGTTCACACGCTGATCGTCGTCGGGCCGCGGGGTGGCGGTCCGGCGCGAGACGGGAAGGTCGGGCGGCGGCTCGTCCGGCCATTTCCCGTGAGCCGTGGTGGCGGCAGGGCCCGCGCGATGGGAGTCGCGCGGGCCTTTTTTTGTCGGCCGGTCGCGCGCGAGTAATGACGGTGGACGATGGCGGCGGTGACGGTGACGGTGACGGTGACGGTGACGGTGACGGTGACGGCGGCGGTGGTGGTTGCGGCGTTGACGTTGGCGGCGCGAACCCGCCACTCCGCCGGACGTGACAAGGCCCGCGCCAGCCGGAACCGGACGCGGGCCTCGTGTCGGCGGCATCACGGCCATGCGGATCGCCCCGCCGGCCGCGCCGCCCGCCGGACCGCCTCGCGGCGGCCCGGCCCGTCGCTCAGAGCTTGCTCGTGAACAGGATGCCCACGGTGCGCGGCACCGCCGGCACATAGCTGTTCCAGGTCTTCGAGCGCGGGGTGTCGTCGTTGAGCAAGTTCTTCACCACGACGCTCACGTCGAAGCTCTTGTTGCGCGCGCCGAGGCCGACGGCCGCGTCGACCAGCCAGTTCGACGGGATCACCGCATACGACGACAGCGACACGTCGGAGTTGTAGCTCGACGTGTAGGCAGCATTGGCGCTGGTGTGGAACTCGTGATCGCCGAAGGCCGGCTGGCGGTAGTCGATGCCGACGTTGGCGCTGAACAGCGGCGCGCCCGCGATGCGCTGGCCGCTCACGTCGCGGTAGGCCGGCGCGCCGGTCCAGCCGTTCTCGACCGGCTGGGCCGAGTTGGTGAAGGACTTGTACACGGCGCGGTTCCAGGCGCCCGAGAAGCGCAGCTGGGTGCGCGGAATGCCCGCGTACACGCCGTCGAATTCCAGCCCCTTCACCTGCACCTTGGGCACGTTGCCGGTGGCCGAGGTCCAGTAGTTGGTGCCGTCGTTGTTGAGCGTGGTCGTGTAGGCGTCGAGCACGCGCACGGCCTGCTGGTAGTCCTTGATGTTCATGAGGAACACGTCGGCGTTGAGCACCAGCGTGCGGTCGAGCAGCACCGACTTCAGGCCCAGCTCGTAGCTGTCGGTCTTCTCAGCCTTCACGGGCGACGATATGCCGTTGACCACCTGCGAGATGCCGGCCTTCTCGCCGTGCTGGTAGGAGGCATAGGCGGTCAGGTCGCGGTCGAGCTTCCAGCTCGGGCTGATGACCAGGGCCGGCTGGGTCGAGTTGTAGGTCTTGGCCTCGACGCGGTTGAACACCACGCCGATCTGCGACTTGCGGATCGCCTGGGCATCGGCGAGCTGGCGCTTCTGCGCGTCGCTCAGCGCGGCCCAGGTGGCGACGTTGAAGTAGCGCTGCGCGGCGGCGTTGGCCTGGGCCAGCGCGGCGGCCGAGGCGGCGGCGTTGGTGGAATCGGTCGTCAGCGCGACCTGGCCCGCGCCCACCTGCACCGCGCCCGGCGTGCCGGCCGGCACCACGTTGCCGTTCAGCACCCAGCGCGTCGAGTTGCCGGTGTTGTAGTACGAGTCGAAGCCGCCGAGCGCCACGCCGTTGACCACCGACGGGTTCAGCTCGGGCGCGCTGCCGTTGCTGAGGATGTAGCTGCTGTTCTCGTTGCTGCGGTTCTCGCGCGTGAAGCGCAGGCCGGTGGTGAGCGTGAGGGGCTCGCTCAGATGCCAGTTGGCCTGGGCGAAGATCGCGGCGTTCTTGTTCCGGATGTTCTGCGAACCGGCCGGCGAGTTGTAATACATGTTCAGGTTGGCGAGCGACGCGGCCATCAGCGCGCGGCCCGCGCCGTCGGCATCGAGCCGGTTGTACTGGCCGTTGCTGGCCCACCAGGCGCCGGCGTCATTGCCCCATGAGCGCTGGTAGTTGGCGACGTTCTTCACGTCCATCAGGAACACGCCGGCCTGGTAGTCGACCAGGCCGCCGGTGCGCGACGAGATGCGCAGCTCCTGGCTCAGCTGGCGGTAGTCGTTCCAGAAACCACCCGAATTGCGCATCACGTCGAAGGGCGTGCCTTCGTCGTTGACGGCGTTGAAGTGGTAGTCCTTGTAGGCGGTGATGGACGTGAGCGTGTGGCCCTCGCCGAGCTTCCAGTTGAGTTCGGCCGAGGTGCCGCGGCTGCCGGTCACGATCGGGCGCTGGTTGTCGTTGTTGATGCCGGCGTAGTAGTCGTCGAGCGTGTAGCCGCTGTTCTGCGTGAACCAGCGGCGCGCGAGCCGCGTGCCGTTGTCGACGGCGTTGTTGGGGCTGCCGTTGGCATAGGTGGCGGGCGTGGGCGTGTAGCGCTCGCGGCGGTTGGTGGTTTCGCCGGCGCGCGGTTGCAGCTCGAAGGCGAAGCGCGCGTTGAAGTCGGGCGTGGGCGTGAGCAGGAACTGCACGCGGCCCGAGATGCGGTCGGTGTTGGTGTAGGTGATGTCGCGGTTGTAGGCGTTGGTCATGTCGCCTTGCTGGCGATTGGCCGAGAAGGTGCCGCGCCAGGCGAGCAGGTCTTCCACCACCGGGCCGCCGACGGCGGCGGTCGCGAACAGGCCCTGGCGCTGGCTGAACTGGATCGCGTAGTCGGTGCTCGGCGTGAAGCTCGGGCGGCGCGTCGTGATGTTGATGACGCCCACGCTCGTGTTCTTGCCGAGCAGCGTGCCCTGCGGGCCGCGCGTCACTTCCACGGCGTCCACGTCCACGAAGTCGAAGCTGGAGGTGAGCGCGTTGTAGGCGAAGTTCACGCCATCGACGATGACGCCGACGCTCGGGTCCTGGGCTTCGGTCTGGCCGATCTTGCCGAGGCCGCGGATCGACAGGCTGCTGGTGCGCTGGTTGCCCTGGTTCCACGACACGTTGGCGGCGCGCTTGGTGATGGCGTCGATGCCGTAGGCGCCCAGGCGTTCGAGTTCCTGGCCCTGCACGACCGAGATCGACAGCGGCACGTCCTGGAGCTTCTCGATGCGGTTGCGGCTGCGCACGGTCACGGCGCCAAGCGCGGGGGCTTCGGCGGCGTCGGCGTCGGGCTTCTTGTCATCCTCGGCGGCTTGCAAGGGATTGCAGGCGAGCACGGCGAGGCTGGCGGCGGCCAGTGCGATGGGCGAGAGACGGAAGCGGCGCGCGGCGCCGGTCGCCGTCGGGCGAAGGGTCGAATACGGGTTCATGTAGTTGGCCGGTGCGGCAAAAAATGGCTTTGGGATGCCGCTTTTAGCGATCCGCGTGCCATGCCGAAACAGGACCGAAACAACTGCAACCGACGATGACGAAAACAGCCAGCTTTCCTTTAGCAAACAGTGACTTGCGTGTCCTGCCCGTGAAGCACCAGCGGCCTGCGGAAGACCGGGCAGGACAGGTGCGCGGCTGCCTGCATGCCAGCAAGCCGGGCCGTGCGGCGCTGCTGGAAACCAAGCTGCTGCTGCATTCGGCTCAGTGCCGCCCTGTCCGCTGACGGGTGGCGGCCATGCCCGGTTCGCCTCGGCCGTGGCGGCGGGCGGGCGCGCCGGTTTGCGCGGGCAAGAGAAAAGGGCGCCGGTTGTCCGGCGCCCTTCGGCATCGCGGGCCGGCCGCGCGGGCCGATCAGGCGGTGGTCGTCACTTCGGCTGGTAGATCTGGTCGAACACGCCGCCGTCGGCGAAGTGGGTCTTCTGGGCCTTGGTCCAACCGCCGAACACGTCGTTGATGTTGAACAGGCTGATCTTCGGGAACTTCGACGCGTACTTGGCGGCGACGGTCGGGTCGCTCGCGCGGTAGAAGTTCTTCGCGGCGATCTCCTGGCCTTCGGGCGAGTACAGGTAGTCGAGGTAGGCGGTGGCGACCTCGCGCGTGCCGCGCTTGTCGACGACCTTGTCCACCACGGCCACGGGCGGCTCGGCCAGGATCGACACCGACGGATAGACGATGTCGAACTTGTCGGCGCCGAATTCCTTCAGCACGAGGTCGGCCTCGTTCTCCCACGAGAACAGCACGTCGCCGATGCCGCGCTCGGCAAAGCTCACCGTCGCGCCGCGCGCGCCCGAATCGAGCACCGGCACGCTCGCGAACACCTTCTTGATGTAGTCGCGCGCCTTGGCGTCGTCACCGTTGCTGGCCTTGAGCGCGTAGCCGTAGGCCGCGAGATAGGCCCAGCGCGCGCCGCCCGAGGTCTTGGGATTGGCGGTGATGCTGGCGACGCCGGGCTTGACGAGGTCGGCCCAGTCCTTGATGCCCTTGGGATTGCCCTTGCGGACCAGGAAGATGATGGTCGAGGTGTAGGGCGTGCTGTTGTTCTTGAACTTCGTCTGCCAGTCGGCGGCGACGGCCTTGCCGCCTTCGGTGGCGATGGCGTCGATGTCGTAGGCGAGCGCGAGCGTGACCACGTCGGCTTCGAGGCCGTCGATGACCGCGCGCGCCTGCTTGCCCGAGCCGCCGTGCGAGGCCTTGACCGTCACGTTGTCGCCGGTCTTGGCCTTCCAGTACTTGGAGAAGGCGGCGTTGTATTCCTGGTAGAGCTCACGCGTCGGGTCGTAGCTCACGTTGAGCAGGGTGATGTCCTTGGCCATGGCGCTGCTGCCGAGGACGCCGATGGCGGCGGCAAGCAGGGCGCGGCGCAGGAGGCTGGGGGCTTTCATCGTTGATTCCTTGTACGGGTTGGGCGTCGCGCGCGGCGACGGCGTTGCGAGGCTCACGGGAGGAGCACCCAGCCCTCTACGCCAGAGCCGTGCCATTGTTTTCTGCTGCTTTCGCAGCAGTTGGCGGCCTTTCAATCGGCTTGCGATGCTGGCAAGGACTCAGGGCTTGCAAGCGCTGTCGCATTGGCAGCAGCGTCCCAGCCGCCGCCCAGCGCCTTGACGAGCGCGGCCGTGCCGACGAGCTGCTGGCCGCGGATCTGCACTGCCTGCCGGCGCGCGTCGAGCGCGCGCTGGCGCGCGGTGAGCACATCGAGCCAGGTGGCCAGACCGCCGGCTTCGCGGGCCTGGGCGATGGCGAGTGCGCGGTCGGCGCTGGCGCTGGCGGCATCGGCGCTGGCGGCGGCGCGGCCGAGGCCGTCGAGCCCGGCGAGGCCGTCTTCCACCTCCTGCACGGCGCGCAGCACGACCGCGCGATAGCTCGCGCCCGCCGCGTCCTGACCGGCGCGCGCGGACTCGACCCGGGCGCGGTTGCGGCCGCCGTCGAACACCGTCTGCGCGACGCTCGCGCCGACCGACCAGAGCAGGCTCGGCGCGTCGAGCAGCGCGGCGAGCGCGCGGCTGTCGAGGCCGCCACTGGCGCCGAGCACGAGGCTCGGATAGAAGCCGGCGCCGGCGATGCCGAGCTGGGCGTTGGCCGCCGCGACCGCCTGCTGCGCGGCGGTGATGTCGGGCCGGCGCTGCAGCACTTCTGACGGCAGCGCGAGCGGCAGCGGCGGCGCGGCGGGGAGCAGGGCGGTGGCGGGCGCGTCGGCGCCGATGCTGGCGGCCGTCGCGTCGGCAGCGGGCCGCGCGGCGACCAGCGCCTCGCCCGGCGTCGCACCGACGAGGCTGGCCAGCGCATGCTCGACCAGCGGACGCTGGCGCCGCAGCAGGTCGATCGTGGTTCGCGTCGCGTCGAGCTGAGCCTGCTGCTGGGCGAGGTCGAGGCCAGAGGCGGCGCCGCCGGCATGGCGCGTGTCGAGCAGCGCGACGGCGCGCCGCTGGGCCTCGATGCTCTGCGCGAGCACAGCCAGTTCGGCGTCGATCTGGCGCAGCGTGAAGTAGCTCGCGGCGATGTCGGCCGCGAGCACGAGGCGCGCGGCGGCGAGATCGGCGGCGGTCTGGGCCTCGGTGGCGCGGGCGGCGGCGATCTCGTTGTCGATGCGGCCGAACAGATCGACCTCCCAGCTCGCGGCGAGGCCGAGCGCGTGGTCGTTCTGGGTCGTGGACGAGAGCGTCGCGCCATAGCTGCCGCCGGGCCGGTTGGCCGAGCTGCGCTGGCGCGTCGCGCGTGCGCTGGCGTCGAGGCGCGGCAGCGTGGCGGCGCCCGCGAACGCGCTTGCGGCGCCGGCCTGGCGCAGCCGCGCGGCCAGCACCGCGAGGCCGGGGTTGTCGCGCTGGCCGCGCGCGACAAGGGCGTCGAGCGTGGCGTCGTCGAACACGCGCCACCAGGCGCCGCGCGACGCGGCGGCAGCCGGCGCGGCGGGCGTCCAGGGCAGCGGCGACTGCCAGCTCGCGGGCGCGACGGGCAGGGTTGGCGGAACGACGGCGGTCGGCGCGCCCGCGCAGCCGGCCAGGGCGACGCAGGCAAGGGCGAGCGCGGCGCCGAGCGGCCGCGCGAGGCAGGCGGCGCGCGTCATGGCCGCGCGCCGCTCGGGCCGGCCGGCGGCGCCTCGGTCGGCAGCACCTGCTCGCCGGCACGAATCGCGTCATGCGGATTGAGCACCACGCGGTCGTCGGGCTTGAGACCGGCGATCACCTCGACCTGACGGCCAAGATCGCGGCCAAGCTTCACGTCGCGCAGCTCGACGCGGTCATCGGCGCCGACGAGCGCGAGGCGCGGCCCGTCCTGGCGGTATTGCAGCGCGCTCGCCGGCACGACGAGCGGGCGCGGCGCGGCGGCGCCGTCGGGCGAGCCGGCCGGCTTGCCAGTGCTTGCAACGGCGTCGGCGGGCTTGCCGCCGGAGCCGCCCGGAGCGCCCGGCGCGCCCGCGCCACCGCGTCCGCCACCGAGCACGAAGCTCACCTCCACATACGCCCCCGGCAGCAGCTTGCCGTCGGGATTGGGCACATCCACCTCGACGACCATGCTGCGGCTGTCGGGGTCGATCGTGCCCGCGCGGCGCGCGACCTTGCCCTTGATGACCTGCTGCGGCCGTTCGAGCAGCCTGAGCGTCGCCTCCTGCCCGACCGCGATCGCGCCCAGATTCGCCTGCGGCACGGCCACCGCCACGCGCAGCGGATCGGTCTGGACGATGCGGAACAGCTCGCGCGCCGTGCCCGCGTTGCCGGCGCCGACGAGCGCGCCCACCTCCACATTGCGGCGCGCGATCACGCCGTCGAAGGGCGCGACGATGCTGCGGAAGGACAGCAGCTGCTCCAGCCGGCGGATGTTGGCGTCGGCGGCGGCGAGGTCGGCGCGCGCTTGGCGCAGCGCGGCCGCGCGCTCGTCCACTTCCTGCTGCGAGACGGCGTCGCGCTCGCGCAGGTCGCGCCAGCGCGCGAGCGAGGTTTCGGCAAGACCCAGCCGCGCCAGCACCTGCTCGCGCGCGGCGCGGGCCTGGGCCAGCTCCTGTTCGGTCTCGGGCGCGTCGATGAAGGCCAGCCGCTCGCCCCGGCGCACGCGGTCGCCGAGGTCGCGGTCCCAGCCGCGCAGATAACCGCTGGTACGCGCATAGATCGCGGCCTCGCTCGCGCCGCGCAGGCTGCCCGGCAGCGCGAGCGCGCGGGCGCCCTCGGCCGGGCGCGGATGGCCGACGAGCACGCTGCGCGGCGCGGCGGCGCGGGTGCTTTCGTCGAGGCTTTGCGCCTGCCTGGCCGAGGCCGCGAGGCGCAGGCCGGCGCCACCGGCGAGCGCGAGCAGGAAGGCGCCGGCAATCCAGCCGGCGCGGCGCAGCGCGCGCGGATGCGCGGCCACGGGGTCTTGGGAAGTCATGTCGAAGCGGAGGAGGGCAGGGCGGAGGAAAGGTCGGCGCTCAGGGCGGCGCCGTCGGCGGCGCGGGGCATGGCGGGGACGGCGGCGCCGGTGCCGGACGCGACCGGCAGCGCATCGCCGCGCAGGCGGGCGCGGCGCTCGCGCCGACCGTGCACGCCCGCGAACACCAGCGGCACGAACACCAGCGTCGAGATGGTCGCGAAGGCCAGGCCGCCGATGACGGCGCGGCCGAGCGGCGCGTTCTGCTCGCCGCCTTCGCCGGCGCCGAGCGCCATCGGCAGCATGCCGGTGATCATTGCAAGCGCTGTCATCATCACCGGGCGCAGGCGCGTGCCGCCGGCGTCGAGCGCGGCGCGCAGCGCCGGCACGCCGGCCGCGAGCCGCTCGCGCGCGAAGCTCACGACGAGGATGGAATTGGCGGTCGCCACGCCCATCGTCATCACCGCGCCCGTCAGCGCCGGCACCGACAGCGAGGTGCCGGTCAGGAACAGCATCCAGGCGATGCCCGCCAGCGCCGCCGGCAGGCCGGCGAGGATGATCGCGGCGTCGCGCCAGCTCTGGAAATTCACGACGATGAGCAGATAGACCAGCGCCACCGCGAGCGCGAGGCCGAGGCCTAGCTCGCCGAAGGCGGTGTTCATCGTCTGCACCTGGCCGCGCACGGTGATGTCGCTGCCGCGCGGCAGGCGCGCGCGCAATGCCTCGATGCGCTCGGCGATCTGGTCATGCACGCGGCCGAGATCGCGGCCATCGACGTTCGCGTACAGGTCGATCACCGGCGTCATGTTGTAGCGCGAGACCACGGCTGGCTGGGCGATCGGCTTGACGCTGACGAGGTCGCCGAGCAGTTGCGGCACGCGCGGCGCAGCACCGCCGCCGGCGCTCGTGGTGTCGGCCGCGCCCGGCCCGTACACCGGCAGCCGCAGCAGCGCGTCGAGGCTGTCCACCTCGTGCTGGCGCGTCTGCACCGAGACGTTGTAGGTGTTGCCGTTGGCCGGATTGAGCCATTGCGTCTGCGCGGTCTGGTAGCTGCCGCTGAGCTGTACCAGCAGGTTCTGCGCGAGGTCGCGCGCCTGGGCGCCGCCCTGCAGCAGCCGGGCGCGGTCCATCTCCAGCGCCAGCGCGGGGCGGTTGAAGCGCTGGAACAGCGTCACGTCCACCGCGCCGTCGATCGCGCGCAACTCGTGCATAAGTTCGGTCGCCAGCTCCAGGTTCTCGGCGGTCTTGTTGCCGCTGAACTGGATGTCGATCGGCGCCTGCAGACCGAAGTTGAGCGTCTGCGCGACCGGATCGGCGGGCTGGAACTGGAACTCCATGCCGGGGAAGGCGCGCGGCAGCGCGGCGCGCAGCGCGCGGATGTGCTCGCGCGTCGGCGCATGGCCGGGCTTGAGGCTGAGCAGGATCTCGGTGTCGCTCGAATCGAAGGTTCCGTTGTTGCTGTAGAGCGTGTTGAACGGCGAGTAGGGGCCGCCGACGATGTCCACGAGGCTCGCGATCTCGTCGTTGCCGACGACGCGACGCATCTCGGCCTCGACGCGGTCGATGAGCGCCGGCATCTCCTCGATGCGCGTGGCGACCGGCGCGCGCACATGCAGCCGCACCTGGCCCGCGTCGACGGTCGGGAAGAAATCTCGGCCGAGCTGGGGCACGAGCGCGAGTGAGCCGAGGCAGAACAGCGTGAACAGCCCGCCGCACAGGAGCTTGTGCTGGAGCAGCCCCGCGAGCGTGGCCGAATAGCCGGCGCGCAGCCGCTCGAAGGCGCCATCGAAGGCCAGATGCACGCGCCGCAGCGGCGTGGCGCGCGGCGCCGGCCCGCCCCGGTTGCGCTGGCGCATGAGGTACATCACGAGCGTCGGCACCAGCGTGCGCGACAGCAGCCAGGACGCGAGCATCGCGTACACGACCGACAGCGCGAGCGGCACGAACAGCGTGTGCGCGACGCCGCTCAGCAGGAACACCGGCAGGAAGACGATGCAGATGCACAGCGTCGAGACGAAGGCCGGCGTCGCGATCTCGGCCGCGCCGTCGAGGATGGCCTGATGCGGCGCCTTGCCCATGTGCAGATGGCGCTCGACGTTCTCGATCTCGACGGTCGCGTCGTCCACCAGGATGCCGACCGCGAGCGCCAGCCCCCCGAGCGTCATCACGTTGATGGTCTGGCCCGTGAGGTGGAGCAGCAGCACCGCGCTCAGGATCGACAGCGGAATGCTGACCGCGATGATCGCGGTGCTGCGCCAGTTGCCGAGGAACAGCAGGATGAGCGCGACCGTCAGGCTCGCCGCGATCACCGCTTCCTCCACCACGTTGAACACCGCCGCGCGCACGAAGCGCGACTGGTCGGCGAGCTGCGATACCTCCACCTCGGGCGGCATCGCCTCGACGGCCTTGGGCAGCGCGCGATGCACGGCGTCGAGGATGTCGAGCGTCGAGGCCTTGCCGTTCTTGAGCAGGGTCATGAGCATGCCGCGCTCGCCGTCGCGCCTCACCACGGTCTGCGGCGCCTGGCTGCCGTCATGCACATGGGCCACGTCGCGGATGAAGACCGTGCCGCCGCCGAGTTTGCGGATCGGGATGTCGCCGAGCGCGGCGATGGTCGCGGGCGAGCCGTTGAGCGCGACGTTGAATTCGGTGTCGCCGAGCTTGGCCGTGCCCGTCGGCAGGATGAGGTTCTGCGCCGACAGCGCGTTGACCACATCCACCGGCGTGAGGCCGCGCGCCGCAAGCGCCGGCCCGTCGAGATCGACCGACACCTGACGGAAGCGCCCGCCGAAGGGCGCGGTGATGGCGAGGCCCGGAATCGTCACCAGCCGCGTGCGCAGCTCGTTGAAGGCGGCGTCGTTGAGTTCGCCTTCCGTCAGCACCTTGCTGCTCACGCCGAGCTGCATGATCGGCAGGTTGGACGCCGAGTACTTGACGATGGTGGGCGGCGTGCTGCCCGCCGGCAGCGAGCGCAGCGAGGCCTGGGTACTCGCGACCAGTTGCGCGATGGCCTCGGCCGGATCGACCGTCGGCTGGAAGAACACCTTGATGATGCCGAGCCCGCCCGCCGTCTGCGACTCGACATGCTCCATGTCGCTGACCGAGTTGGCGAGGTTGCGCTCGACCGGGATGACGATGCGGTCGGCCATCTCGCGCGCCGACAGGCCGTTGTAGCTGAGCAGGATCGCGGCGGCCGGGATGTCCACGTCCGGGAACACGTCGACCGGCGTGCGCCTGAGCGCGAACGGCGTCGCCAGCACGATGAGCAGTGCGGCGACGATGAAGGTGTAGGGGCGCCGGAGCGCGAGCTTGACGATCCACATGGAGGAGGGGCTGCCGCGAAGGTTCAACCGGACCCTTTCAGCAGCGTCCATGCCATGCGGTTTCAGGCGGTTACGGGGCTTGCGCTGGCCCTCGCGCAGCAAGCGGGCGGCGCCGGCGTGCTGTCGAAACACCATGGCTGCTGCAAATCCAGCAGTTCAAAGGCGGGTTCCGCCGGCTGCGGACGGCAGGCGAGCGTGGCCCGGGAGTTGCACAAGGGCGCTTCAGTCCCATGACACTGAAAGCCTTTGCAATGAAGCTCGCCTCCTCCCTCGCCGCCGCCCTGCTGTTCGCCGTCTCGGCCACCGCCGTCCACGCCCAGGAAGCCGCCCCGGCCGCGCCCGCCGCCACCGCGCCGGCCGCCGACGTGTGGAACTACAAGACCAGGCGCCTGACGCGCGCCGACATCGACAAGCTCGTCGCCAGCCCGAAGAAGGTGATCTTCCTCGACGTGCGCCGCCCCGATGAGATCGTCAGCAAGGGCAGCTGGCCCGTCTTCCTCAACGTGCAGGTGAAGGACATCGAGCAGCAGCTCGACTACATCCCGCGCGACCGCCAGATCATCACCGTGTCCAACCATGCGCATCGCGCCGGCGCCGTCGGCGACCTGCTCGCCAAGAAGGGCTTCAAGGTGGCGGGCGCGGCCGGCTCGCAGGATTACGAAGCCGAGGGCGGCACGATCGTGCGCATCACGGCGCCGGTGCGCCAGGCCGCCGCCGCGCCCGCCGCGACGGCCGCCGCGCAGTAAGCCGGAGCCACGGTCATGACGACGCATGCCGCCGACGCGGGCCGTCCCGCGGACGGCGCCGCCTCCGCCCGCACCGCCGCGCCGGTCGCCACGCCGCCCGCCGGCGCCGTGCCGCCGCGCGCGGCCAATGACGCCCGCGCCGCCCTCGCGCGGACGCGGGTCTGGGATCTGCCGCTGCGGCTGTTCCACTGGTCGCTCGTCGCGGCGGTGGGCACGGCGCTCGTCACCGGCGAGCTGGGCGGCAGCCTGATGGAAGTGCATGCGGCGGCCGGCATCACGGTGGTCGGGCTGGTCGCGTTCCGGCTCGTGTGGGGGCTGGTCGGCTCGACGCATTCGCGCTTCCTGAGCTTCGCGCCGACGCCGGCGCGGCTGGCGGCCTATCTCAAGGGGCGCTGGCAGGGCGTGGGGCACAACCCGCTCGGCGCGCTGTCGGTGTTCGCGCTGCTCGGTTTTCTCGCGGCGCAGGCGGTGAGCGGGCTGTTCGGCAATGACGACATCACCTTCACCGGCCCGCTGTTCGAGCTGGTGGACGAGGAGGTCGCGGCGCGCATCACGACGCTGCACAAGCAGTTCGCCAACCTGCTGATCGGGCTGGTGGCGCTGCATCTTGCGGCGATCGTCTTCCACCGCGTCGTCAAGCGGCATGACCTCGTCAAGCCGATGGTGACGGGCTGGGCCGAGGTGCCGGTGGCGGAGCTGCCCCCGGCGCCGAAGGGCGGCGGCGTGATCGCCTTCGTGGTTGCGGTGGCGGTTGCGCTGGGCGCGGTGTGGGTGGCGAACGGCGGGCCGTGGAAGGCCGCGCCGGTGGCCGCGAGCGCGCCGCCGGCGGCCGCGAGTGGCTGGGGTGGCGCCTCGACCGCGACCGAAGCCGAGCGGCCCGCCGCCGCGACCGCCGACGCTCCGGGCACGCCGGCGACGGGCACGACCCCGGGCGCGACGGGCAAGCCGGCTTCGCCCGCGTGGTAATGCCCGCGCCACACCAGCCGTGACCCTCGAAGCCAGCAACCTCGCCTGCGAACGCGGCGGGCGCGAGCTCTTCGCCGGCCTCGACTTCACCGTCGGCGCCGGCGAGGCGCTCTGGGTGCGCGGGCCGAACGGCGCCGGCAAGAGCAGCCTGCTGCGCATCCTCTGCGGTCTGTCGGCGCCGGCCGCCGGCGAGCTGCGCTGGCGCGGCAGCCTCGTGCACAAGCTGCGCGAGGACTTCCGCCGCGAGCTGCTGTTCATCGGCCACGCGGCCGGCCTGAAGGACGAACTGACCGCGAGCGAGAACCTCGGCTTCGCGGCGATGCTCGCGGGCCGGCCGGTCAACTGGCAGTCGGTGGCCGACGCGCTGGCCCAGGCCGGGCTGTCGCGCATCGCGCGCGTGCCGGCGGGCCGGCTGTCGCAAGGCCAACGCCGGCGCGTGAGCCTCGCGCGGCTGTTCCTCGCGCGCGACGCGAGGCTGATCGTGCTCGACGAGCCCTTCGCCGCGCTCGACGCCGCCGCGATCGAGGCGCTCGTCGCCACGCTCGACGCCCGTCTTGCCGAGGGCGCGAGCCTCGTCTTCACCACCCACCAGCCGCAGACGCTGGCCGCGCGCCGGCTCCAGTCGCTCGAACTCGACGCCTGGCGCCCGCGGGTCGCGCGGCCATGAGCGGCTTCATCGCGCTGGTCCGGCGCGACCTGCTGCTGGCCTGGCGCCGCCCGGCCGACGCGCTCGGCGTGCTGCTGTTCTTCGCGCTCGCGGCGGCGCTGTTCCCGCTCGGCGTCGGCCCGGAGCCGGCAATGCTGCAAACCATTGCACCCGGCGTGCTGTGGGTGACTGCGGTTTTTTCATCAATGCTTTCTCTCAACCGTTTGTTTGCCGCCGACCACGCCGACGGCACGCTTGAGCAACTGCTGCTGTCGGCCGAGCCGCTGCCGCTGGTCGTGACCGCCAAGGCGCTCGCGCACTGGCTGGTGTCGGGCCTGCCGCTGGTGCTGCTGGCGCCGCTGCTCGGGCTGCTGTTCGGCCTGCCGGTCGAGGCGATCGGCGTGCTCGTCGCGAGCCTGCTGCTCGGCACGCCGGTGCTGGGCCTTACCGGCGCGATCGGTGGCGCGCTGACGCTGGGCCTGCGCGGTGGCGGCGTGCTCGTCTCGCTGCTGGTGCTGCCGCTTCAGGTGCCGGTGCTGGTGTTCGGTGCCGGCGCGGTGGGCGCCGAGCCCGGCGGCGGCGTGGCCGCGCATCTGCTGCTGCTCGGCGGGCTGCTCGCGTTCTCGCTCGTGCTCGCGCCCTGGGCGGCGGCGATGGCGCTGCGCGTCGCGCTCGACTGAGGGCGCGGTGGCTCCAACCAACAACGATCAAGGCTTCCTCCGCATGACCTCGACCCTGCTCCATCCCGTGCCGCCCGGCCTCCGGCGCGGCGCCGCGCGGCCTTCGTGGAAGTACGCCGCGCCGTCGGTGTTCTATCCGCTCGCGGGCCGGCTGCTGCCCTGGCTCTACGCCGTCGGCGCGCTGCTGCTCGCGGCCGGCCTCGTGCTCGGCTTCGGCTTCGCGCCCACCGACGCGCAGCAGGGCGACGCCTACCGGATCATCTTCCTGCACGTGCCGGCGGCCTGGATCTCGATGGTCGTCTATCTCGCGATGGCCTTCTGGGGCGCGGTCGGCTACGTGTTCGGCACGCGGCTGTCGTTCATGCTCATGAAAGCGCTTGCACCGACGGGCGCGCTCGCCGCCTTCCTCTGCCTGTGGACCGGCGCGCTCTGGGGCCGGCCGACCTGGGGCGCGTGGTGGGTGTGGGATGCGCGGCTCACCTCGGTGCTGCTGCTGCTCTTCCTCTACCTCGGCTTCATCGCGCTCCAGGCTGCCATCGAAGACCCGCGCCGCGCCGACCGCGCGGGCGCGCTGCTGGCGGTCGTGGGCGCGGTCAACGTGCCGGTCATCTACTTCTCGGTGCAGTGGTGGAACACGCTGCATCAGGGCGCGACGATCCGCCTCGGCGCGGCGCCGTCGATGGCGCCCGACATGCTCGCGGCGCTGCTGCTGTGCGCGCTCGGCCTCTGGGCCTGGGCCATCGCGAGCGTGCTGCGCCGGCTGCGCGCGATCGTGCTCGAACGCGAAGCCGGCAACGACTGGGTGCTGAAGCTGCCGGAGGTGGGTGCATGAACGGTCTCCATCCTCACTGGGCCTCGCTCGCGGATTTCGCGGCGATGGGCGGCTACGGTGGCTATGTGTGGGGCTCGGTGCTGGTCGCGCTCGCGGTGCTCGCCGGCGAGCAGATCGCCATCGGCCTGCGCCGGCGCGCCGCGATCGAGCGCATCCACGAACTGCGCGACGCGCGCGCCGACGACGGGCATGACGATCACGCCGCCAACCGGCGCCACGGCACTGCCGGCACGCCGGACGACAACCTCACCGGAGCCGGAGCATGAAGCCGCGCCACAAGCGCCTCGGCCTCGTGCTGGGCGGGATCGCGGTGCTCGGCATCGGCGTATGGCTGGTGCTCGCGGCCTTCCGCCAGAACCTCGTGTTCTTCTACACGCCGAGCCAGGTGGCGGGTGGCGAGGCGCCGCATGAACGGCGCTTCCGCATCGGCGGGCTGGTCGAGACCGGCAGCCTGCGCCGCGACGGCGACGGCCTGACGGTGAGCTTCGTCGTGACCGATACCGCGCGCACGGTGCCCGTGCGCTATCGCGGCGCGCTGCCCGACCTGTTCAAGGAAGGCAAGGGCGTGGTCGCGCAAGGCCGGCTCGCGGCCGACGGCGCTTTCGTCGCCGACGAGGTGCTCGCCAAGCATGACGAGAACTACATGCCGCCCGAGGCCGCGCAGGCGCTGAAGACCGCGCACGAGCAGGGCGTGGCAAAGCTCGCCGCCGAGGTGCCGAAGTGATTCCCGAACTCGGCAATTTCGCGCTCGCGCTGGCCTTCGCGCTCGCGCTCGCCCAGGGCACGCTGCCGTGGTGGGGCGCGGCGCGCGGCGATGCGCGGCTCACGGCGATCGCGCGCCCGGCCGCCTTCGCCCAGGCGGGCTTCGTCGCGCTCGCATTCGCGGCGCTGGTGCAGGCCTTCGTCACCAACGACTTCTCGGTCGGCTATGTGGCGGCCAACTCCAATTCGCGGCTGCCGCTGGCCTATCGCGTCTGCGCCGTGTGGGGCGGGCATGAAGGCTCGGTGCTGCTGTGGATCGCGATGCTGTCGGCGTGGAGCGTGGCCGTGGGGCTGTTCAGCCGCTCGCTGCCGGCCGAGCTGGTGGCGCGCGTGCTCGCGACGATGGGGCTGATCTCGCTCGGGCTGCTGACCTTCCTGCTGTTCACGTCCAATCCCTTCGCGCGCATCGACGCGCCGGCCGACGGCCGCGACCTCAATCCGCTGCTTCAGGACGCGGGGATGATCGCCCACCCGCCCATCCTCTACATGGGCTATGTAGGCTTCTCGGTGGCCTTCGCGTTCGCGATCGCGGCGCTCGTCGGCGGCCGGCTCGACGCGGCCTGGGCACGCTGGACCCGGCCGTGGACGCTGCTCGCGTGGAGCTTTCTGACGCTCGGCATCTTTCTCGGCAGCGCCTGGGCCTATTACGAGCTGGGCTGGGGCGGCTGGTGGTTCTGGGACGCCGTGGAGAACGCGTCCTTCATGCCCTGGCTGGTCGGCACGGCGCTCATCCATTCGCTGGTCGTGACCGAGAAGCGCGACAGCTTCCGCAACTGGACGGTGCTGCTCGCGATCCTCGCGTTCTCGCTGTCGCTGCTCGGCACCTTCCTCGTGCGCTCGGGCGTGCTCACGTCCGTGCATGCGTTTGCAAGCGACCCGAGGCGCGGGCTGGCCATCCTCGTGCTGCTGGCGCTGGTGATCGGCTCGGCGCTCGCGCTGTATGCGTGGCGCGCGCCGACGGTGGGCCTCGGCAAGCGCTTCGAGCCGTTCTCGCGCGAGGCGCTGCTGCTGATCAACAACCTGCTGCTCGCGGCGTCGGCGGCGACGGTGCTGCTCGGCACGCTGTATCCGCTTGCGCTCGACGCGCTCGGCCTCGGCAAGATCTCGGTCGGGCCGCCCTACTTCGACGCGGTGTTCATGCCGCTGGCGCTGGCGCTCGCGCTGCTCACCGGCCTTGGGCCGCTCGTGGCCTGGAAGCGCGACGGCCTGCGCGCGGTGCTGGCGCGGCTGCGCTGGCCGGCACTCGCGGCCGTGCTGCTCGCGGCGGGCGCGGCGGTCGCGCTGCGCAGCTCGGTTGCGACGGCGGCGGGGCTGGCGGCGGGCTTCTGGCTGCTGATCGCGACCGCGCTCGAAGTGCGCGCGCGGCTCGCGGGCGCCGACGGCTTCCTGCGCCGCGTCGCCGGCCAGCCGCTCGGCTGGTGGGGGATGCTGCTCGCGCATGCGGGCGTCGGCGTGTTCGTGCTGGGCGTGACGGTGGTGCGCAGCTTCGACGCGAGCGTCGACGCCAGCCTGCGCCCCGGCGAGGCGGTCACGCTCGGCGACTACCGCTTCGCCTTCGACGGCATCGAGCGCAAGGAAGGCCCCAACTATGTCGCCGGTCGCGCGAGCTTCACCGTGACGCGCGACGGGCGCGCGGTCGCCACGCTGCATCCGGAAAAGCGCTTCTACGTCGTGCAGCAGATGCCGATGACCGAGGCCGCCGTCGATCGCGGCTTGTTGCGCGACCTATACGTCTCGCTCAGCGAATCGACGCCCGACGGCGCCTGGGTCGTGCGCGTGCAACACAAGCCGCTGATGGGCTGGGTCTGGGCCGGCGCGCTGCTGATCGCGGCCGGCGGCGCGCTCGCGGCGGCCGACCGGCGCTATCGCGGCGCGCGGCGGCGATCGGCGCGCGAAGCCGCCAACCCGCTCCCCGAACCCGCGCCGGCCCACGCCGCCGGCGCCATCCCTGCGTACAAGTCATGAGCCTGCCCCTGCGTCGCCTTCTCGTCCCGATCGGGGCCGTCATCGCCCTTGTCACCCTGCTTGGTGCCGGCCTGCGCCGCGATCCGTCAGAGCTGCCGTCGCCGCTCGTGGGCAAGCCCGCGCCCGCGTTCTCGCTGCCGCGCCTCGACCAGCCGACCCAGAACTTCGGCCCCGAGCAGTTGCGCGGCCAGGTCTGGCTGCTGAATGTCTGGGCCTCGTGGTGCACGTCCTGCCGCAAGGAACATCCGCTGCTGGTCGAGCTCGCGAAGAAGAAGGCCGTGACCGTCGTCGGCCTCGACTACATGGACACGCGCGCCGAGGCCGGCAAATGGCTGGCCGAGCACGGCGACCCCTACAAGCTGTCGGTGGAGGACGCCAAGGGCCGCGCCGGCATGGACTGGGGCGTGGTGGGCGTGCCCGAGACCTTCGTGATCGACAAGGCCGGCGTCGTGCGCTTCAAGTTCACCGGCCCGATCACGCAGGAAGCCTGGGACAAGACCCTCGCGCCGCTGCTGCGGGAGCTGGAGCGTGGCTGAGCTGCAAGCGATTGCAGCCCTCGCGCGGCCGGCCCGGCTCGCGGGCCTGCTGCTGGCGGCGCTGCTGGCCGGCCAGCCGACCGCGCGCGCGGCCGACTCGACGGCGCCCGACGCCGGCACGGCCGTCGCCGAAGCAGCCGCGCCCGACCGCGCGCTCGACGACCACGTCCGCCGCCTCGCCGAGGAGCTGCGCTGCGTCGTCTGCCAGAACCAGACCCTCGCCGAATCCCACGCCCAGCTCGCGCTAGACCTCAAGGCCGAGGTGCGCGCCCAGCTCGCGCGCGGCGCGAGCGACGACGAGGTGAAGGACTTCCTCGTCAGCCGCTACGGCGACTTCGTGCTCTACCGCCCGCCGGTGCGTCCGGCGACCTGGCTGCTCTGGGGCGGACCGCTGCTCATCGTCGGCGCGGGGCTGGCCCTGCTCGTGCCGCGCCTGCGCCGTCAGGCGCGTGAAGGCCAGCCCGATGACGGCGAGGCCGGGGAGATCGCATGACCACCTTCTTCGCCCTCGCGGCCGCGCTGTCGGTGGCCGCGCTGCTCGCGGTGCTCTGGCCGCTGGTCGGACCGCTGCCGCGTCGCGTCGCGGCGGCGGGCGGCGCCGGCAAGGCGGCGGATGGCGTCGCGACGCCAGACGCGCCTGAGGCAGCGAGTGCCGTCGGCCACGCCACGCCCACCACAAACGCGCCCGTCACCCCCGCGCATCGCCGGCTCGCGGGCGCGCTCGTGCTGCTGCTGCCGCTGCTCGCGGCCGGTCTCTATGCCGTGACCGGCGCGCCGTCGGTGCTGCGCGCGATCGCGGCCGACGACGATTCGCTCGACCGCCTCGAAGCCGCAACGCGCGCCGAGCCGGCCTCGGTCGAGGCCTGGCGCCGGCTCGCGCGCGGGCATGAGCATCGCGGCGACTTCGAGCGCGCGGTGACGGCCTGGAAGCGCGCCGTCGATCTCGCGCCGAACGACGCCGATCTGCTGCTCGACTACGCGGTCACGCTCGGCATGGCGCGCGGCGCGAAGCTCGACGGCGAGCCCGAGGCGCTGATCGAGCGCGCGATCGAACTCGCGCCCGACCATGTGCAGGCGCTCGCGCTGTCGGGCAGCGTGCGCTTCGAGCGCGGCGATTACGCGGGCGCCATCGCGCAATGGGAGCGCGTGCTGGCCCAGGTGCCGGCCGATGCCGAGGTGGCGCAATCGATCCGCGCCGGCATCGACAAGGCGCGCGCGCTGGAACAGGCGCGGCGCTGACCGGGCGGCCCTTCACGCGGGCGCGCGCCGCCGCCTGACGGTGCGCGTCCCGCCCCGGGCCGTGCCGACGGCGCTCAGCCCTGCGCGACCTGCGGCTGGAACGCGATCACCGCCATGCCGCCGAGCGCGATCGCCGCGCCCGCCACGTCCCAGCGCGTGAGCGCCACGCCGTCTACCAGCCTCAGCCAGGCGAGCGCGACCGCGATGTACATGCCGCCGTAGGCCGCGTAGGTGCGGCCGGCGGCGGTCGGATGCAGCGTGAGCAGCCAGGCGAACAGCGCGAGCGAGGCGGCCGCCGGCAACAGCAGCCACGCCGACCGGCCCTGGCGCAGCACGAGCCAGGGCAGATAGCAGCCGACGATCTCGGCGACGGCGGTGAGCGCGTAGAGCGCAGCGAGACGGGCGAAGTCCATTGGGGGCCGTTCCTGTGCGGAGGAGCGGCCGATTCTGAACGGCCACGGCGTGATGGCGCGCCCGCTCGCCGGTGCCGGCGGCGCGGCCGTCGCCCGAGGCCGCGCGGCGGTGCGCCTGCTGCTCAGGGCTGGCCGGCCGCGCCGGTCGTGAAGGCCAGCGTGGCGGCGGCGAGGCGGGCGGCGGCGCGCGCGTCCTCGACCGCGCTGTCGGCCTGGGCCAGCGAGTTGTCGGCGTCGATCAGGCTCGTGTGGTTGCCGACGCCGCGCAGCCAGGCCTCCTGCGCGGCGTCGCGCGCGATACGCGCCGCGTCGGCCAGCGCGACGGCAGCCTCGTATTCGGCCAGCGCGGTGCGCAGGGATTCACGCGCGGCGCCGATCTCGCGCGCGGCGGCGTCGATCGCGTGGTCGTGTTCGGCGCGCGCCGCCTCCACTTCGGCGCGCGCGGCGGCGATGCGGCTGTCGCGCCGGCCGCCGTCGCTGAGCGGCAGGCTGAAGCGCAGCAGCAGCGCATTGCCCGAGCGGTTCACGCTGGCCCAGGGGCCGTCGTCGGCGCGCAGCGCGCCGAGGTTCTGGAACACGCGGCCCGCGAGCGCGAGCGTCGGGCCTTCGTCGGCGCGCGCGAGATCGAGACGCGCCTCGGCGGCGCGTTCGCGGCCGAGGCTGGCGAGCAGGTCGGGCCGGCGTTGCAGCGCGTCGGCGAGCAGGCCGTCGAGGTCGGTGACGGGCAGGGCGGGCAGCGGCGCGTCATCGTCCTCGCGCACGCGCAGCGGCGTGGCCGGCGGCAGGCCGAGGCTTGCGAGCAGATCGGTGCGGGCCTGGCGCAGGGCGCCGTCGGCGCGCGCGAGGCCGAGCGTGGCGCGCGCCGACTGGCGCCGCGCCTTCGCCTGATCGACCACGGTGGCAAGGCCGCGCTCGCGGCGCGCATCGACGGCGGCGAGATCCGTCCCGGCGGCCTCGACCGCGCGGACGGCGGCGCGCTGGCGCCCGCGCGCCGCGACGAGCGCGAGGTAGTCGCGCGTGACCGCGTGGATCAGCCGCTGGTGCTCGCCGGTGAAGGCGACGTTGGCGACGAAGGCGGTCTCGCGCGCGGCGCGCTCGGCGCCGGCACGACGGCCGAAGTCGAACAGCAGCCATTCGACCGCGAGCGCGGGCAGCAGCTCGCGCGTGTCCGACGTGAAATAGCCCTTCGGCACCAGCCGGTCCGGAATCGGCAGCGGCGTGCGCTGCATGCCGGCGATGACCTGCACCGACAGCTGGGGCAGATAGCTGCTCTCGACGAGCCCTACGCCGGCCGCGGCGGCGCGCGCCCGTTCCCAGGCGGCGCGGGTCGCGGGGTTGTGGCGCTGGGCGAGGTCGATGAGTTCGGGCAGCGTCAGTTCGCGGTCGGCGACGGCGTCGGCGGCGAGCGCGGCTGGCTCGCGGGCTGGCGCGGCGGTGGGAACGACCGGTGCCGGCGCGGGCGCGGTTGCGGGCTTCGTGCCCGGCGGCGCGAGCAGGTCGGTCGGAGGCGCGGCGGGCGGCAGGGGCAGCGGCCAGGGTCGCTCGGCCGACAGCGGCGCGAGCGCATAGGGATCGGAGGCACAGGCGCCGAGCAGCAGGGCGAGCAGCGGCAGCGGGTTAGCGCGCATGACGGGGCTCCGGCGCGAGGCGGGCGAGCAGCCGGGCCTGAGCGGCCAGCGCGTCGCGTCGGGCCTCGGCGGCGAGGGAGGAGGGGGACGGGGCGTCGGGCGGCGCGGTGGCGTCGGTACGCGTGTTGGTGGCGTCGCGGGTGGCGCTGGGGTCAACGTCAACGTCGGTGTCGATGGCGGTGGCGGTCACGGCGGCGGCAGCGCGGGCGGCGGTCTCCGGCGCGAGAAGCGCGGCGGCGCAGTCGCGCAGTCCGAGCGCGACGGTCGCGCGCGCGGCCGCGTCGCCGCGCGCGTCGCGCTCCGGCTCGGCGAGCGTGTCGACGACCCAGGCGGTCGCGCACACGCGGCGGGCCGCGTCGGTCAGCGCCTGCGGATCGCGCCGCCGCGCGGCCGGGCGCAACCGGGCTTCGAAGCCGGCGAGCCCGACGAGCCGCGTCGCGCGGTCGAGCGCATGCGTGACGGCGATGCCGGCCTCGTCGTCGCCGACAGCGGGCCTGCCGCGATCGCCGGCGTCGCCGCCGTCGAGCCGGGCCGCGAGCAGGTCGAGCGCGCGCGCCAGTTCGCGTCGCGCGCCGTCGAGCGAGCCGGCCGGCCACAGCGTCGCGAACACCACCGACATCAGGAAGTTGCCGAGCAGGATGCCGACCACGCGGTCGCGCAGCACCGTCAGGTCGGTGCCGGGACCGTCGCCCTGGAGCACGCCGACGAAGAAGGCGAACGCCATCTGCATGCCGGCATAGGCGAGCCGCTCGCTGGCGCCGGCGATCCAGCCGCAGAGCGCGGCCACGGCCGCGATCAGCAGCAGCAGCTGGCCGATGTCGGTCATGCGCGGCAGCAGCCAGACGATGGCGATCGCGCCGAGCAGCCCGCCGGCCAGCGCGCCCGCGAGCCGCAGCGTGAGCTTGTGCAGCGTCTCGCCGGTGCTGTCGAGCGCGACGAAGAAGCAGGTCACGAGCGCGGTGCGGATGCCGGGCCAGTCGAGCAGGCTGTAGGCGAGATAGGCCAGCGTCGCGGCGAGCGTGGCCTTGAGCGCGAAGCGCAGCCGGACCGGATCGCGCCAGGGCGGCGGCGCGGCGGGACGGGCAGGCCCGGCGGGCGTGATCCGCGTGGCGGACGTGGCGGACGTGGCGGACGTGGCGGACGTGGCAGGCGTGGCGGACGTGGCAGGCGTGGCGGGCGCTTCAGGCAGGGCGGGCGCGGAGCGTGGGCCGTCCGCGCCGGTCGCGCCGTCGGGTCCGGCCCGGTCGTCGGCGTCGATGCCGGCCAGCAGTCGGTCGAGCGCGTGCCGCGCCGCCGTGGGGCTGCCGTCGGCGCGGCGTTGCGCGAGCGCGGCGATGCGCTCGGCCCGGTCCACGCGGGCGAGCAGCGCGCGGGCGGCGTCGGCCTCGGTGCGGCCGCGCGCGCCGGTCAGGCCGGCGGCGCGGGCAAGGACGTCGAGCAGCGTGGCGGTGGCGCCCGGCGCCGCCGGGGCCGGCACCGGCCGGCCGGCCGCGAGCGCGTCGCGCAGGCGCGCGAGCCGGCGTGCGGCCTCGGCGCGCGCGAGCGTCACCGCGTCCTGGCCGGTGGCGAGATCGAGCAGCGCGATGATCGCCGCCGGCAGCACCGCGACGACCCACAGCCACAGCAGCAGCCGCGTGAGCGCCTCGGGGCGGGGGATGTCGTCGACCACGGCCTGCGCCAGCACCAGCACGAAGCCGGCGAGGAAGGCGATCGGTCCGGCGCCGGGCAGCCGCGCCAGCAGCATCGCGGCGAAGGTGGCGCAGGCCATGAGCGGCAACCGCAGCGCCGGTTCGCCGGCATCGAGCATCGCGAGCAGCAGCGCCAGCGCGACGGCCAGCGTCGCCGCGAGCAGGCCGCCGACGGCGGTGGCAAGCGTGGTCTGGCGATCGCGCCCGCCGACGAGGAAGACGACATAGGCCGCATAGGCCGGCAGCGGAATGCGGAAGGTCATCCAGATCGCCACCACGAGGGCGCTGGCGAGCGCGAGCCGCAGTGCGCCGGCGAGCCGGCCCGGACGCGGCGCGAGTTCGGCCGCGAGCAGCGCCATCAGTCCGGCCGGCCCGGGCATGACGGCCGGGCGCGGGTCGGCGCCGGCCGTCATCGGTCGCGCGCGGCGCCGGCGCCGGCGGTCTCGCTCGGCGCCGCGCCGGCCTCGGGCTCGACGCGCACCGACACCGTCGCGCCCACGCGCAGGGCCTCGGGCGGCGCGGCGTCGAGCAGGATGCGCACCGGAAAGCGCTGGGCCACCACCACCCAGCCGAGCGTGCGGCCGACGGCGGGCAGGCCGGGCGCGCCGCCGTTCTCGGGCCGCACGCCGGGGCCGATGCTCTCGACCCGGCCACGCAGTGGCGCGCGGCCGTCGTCGCCGAGGCGCCAGACCGTGGCCGGCGCGCCGATGGCGAGCGCGCCCAGCTCGGTCTCGCGGAAGTCGGCCACCGCGTACCAGCGATCGGCACGCACGAGGCTGAACAGCGCGTGGCCGGCCGCCGCGTAGCTGCCTTCGCTGAGTTCGAGCCCGGCCACCGTGCCGTCGAAGGGCGCGCGCAGCACGGTGTTGCGCAGGTCGCGCTCGGCCAGGGCGACGGCGGCATCGGCGGCACGCAGTTGCGCGACCAGACCGCCGGTGTCGGTCACGGCCTGGCGTGCCTGCGTGGCCTGGAGCAGGGCGCCCGCGAGCGCGGCCTCGGCACTGCGTTCGTTGGCGCGCGCCTCGTCCACCTGCTGGCGCGTGACATAGCCGGCGCCGAGCAGCGGCTCGACGCGGGCCAGCGTGTCGCGCGCGAGGCCGAGCTGGACCCGCGCGCGCTCGACCGCGCTGCGCGCCGCGTCGGCGCCCGAGCCCTGGGCCGTGACCTGGCGCGCCGTGGTGTCGATCTGGGCGCGCAGCGCGTCGCGCTGGGCGCGCGCCTGGGCCAGTCTGAGTTCATAGGGTTCGGCGTCGATCTCGACCAGCGTGGCGCCGGCGCGCACGCGCTCGTGGTCGCGCACCGCGATGCGCGTGATGCGCCCGTTCACGTCGGGCGCGAGCGCGGCGCTGTCGGCATAGAGGTAGGCGTCATGGGTGCGCGGCCGGGCGTCGAGCACCGTCAGCACGCGCAGGCCGAGCAAGGCGGCCGCGCCGACCGCGAGCAGCGCGACCGCGCGCGCCGCCGGGGTGCGCCAGCCGCTCATGCGCGCGGCTCCGTGGGCAGGGGCAGGGCGTGCATCAGGCCAGCCACAGCAGCCAGAGCGCGAAGGCGAAGGCCGTGGCGCTGGCCAGATGAACGAGCAGCGGCGCCGGCAGCAGCGCCTCGATGCCGGCCAGTACCAGCAGCTGGCGCAGCAGCAGCGCGAGCAGCACGCCGCCGAAGGCGCACAGCATCCACGACGGGAAATAGGCGCCGAGCAGGCTGCGCGACGGCGCGCCCGAGCAGCCGCCGAGCAGCAGCGGAGCGAGCCGGACGGGCAGGTGACGGGCGTGGCGCGACGCTCGCATCGTTTGTTCTCCTTGGCATGACGGTGGCGCCGCCGCCCTCCCGACGGGCCGCGATCGCGGCGCGGATTCTGCTCAGCCTGCGCGGCCCGCGCGCTGAAACTTCTGCATTCCCGGGATGCAGGCAAATCAGCGCGCGGGCCGGGCCGATCCGGCAGCATCGGCGCCGGCGCGCGGCACGCTGCGGCCGCGCCCGCCGACACCAAGATCAAGACCCTTCTTCGCCGCGCGCCCGCGCCTTGCCGCCCATGTCCTCCAAGCGAATCGACCTCAACCTGCTGCGCGTGTTCGAGGCAGTCATGCAACGACGCAGCATCGCCGGCGCGAGCCGTGAGCTGCACCTGACGCCCTCGGCGGTGAGCCATGCGCTGGCGCGGCTGCGCGAGGCGATCGGCGATCCGCTGTTCGTCACCTCGGGCCGGGGCATGGAGCCGACCACGCGCGCCCTCGACCTCGCGCCGCGCCTGCGCGCCGGCCTGGCACAGCTCGACGAGGCGCTCGACATCGGCGGCTTCGACCCGGCCAGCGCGACCCGCGACTTCCGCATCGCCGCCACCGACTACGCCTGCACGATGCTGCTGGCGCCGCTGGTGCGGCGCATCGCCGCGCGCGCGCCGGGCGTGGATCTGCGCGTGTTTCCGTTCAGCCGGCTCGACACCATCCGCCAGCTCGACGATGGCCGGCTCGATCTCGTGCTCGGCTGGTTCGACGAACTGCCCGCGCGCATGCGCCGGCTCGCGCTGTGGGAGGACCGCGAGGCCCTCGTGGTGCGAGCCGGTCATCCGCTCGCGCGCGGGCCTGTGAGCCGCGAGGCGCTGCTGCGCTTCCCGCACGTGGTGGTGGAGCTGACGGGCAGCGCCGAGAGCGGGCCGGGCGGCTTCTTCGACGACCGGGGCGTGCAGCGCCGGGTCTGGATCGAGCGGCTGCTGCTCGAAGGCGGCATCGACGGCGCAGCCCACGGCGGACGCGCTGCGGTGTCGGTGCCGCATTACGGCGCGGTGCTGCCGCTGGTGGAGACCAGCGATCTGGTGGCGACGCTGCCGCTCGGCTATGTGCGCGCGACCGCGCGGCCGGGCGCGATCGCGTTGCTCGATCTGCCCTACGAGCCGGTGGTGGCACGGATCGAGGCGCTGTGGCATCGCCGCTCCGACCCCGACGCGGGCGTGAGCTGGCTCGTGGGCGAACTGGCGGCGGGCGCGGCCGAGGCGGTCGGCATGTCCGCCGCGCGGCATGCCGTCGCGGCTGGCACGGCGGCAGTCGAGGCGCCGCCTGCGGGGCAGGCTCAGACTGGCGAGTAGCTCCAGCGCGGCGTCAGCCACACCAGCACGAAGGCCGCGAGCCCGAGCACGCCGGCGACCCAGATGAACGCCGGCATCTCCGCGAAGCGCAGCGGATGGATCACGCGCGCCGCGCCCAGCCCGAGCGCGTTGCCGCCCGCGACGAACACCGCCACCGCGTAGTCGTGGAAGCGCCGCGCATGGTTGGCGCCCTGCGACCAGCGCGGATCGGTGTTGTAGCTCGGCAGGCGCGCATGCATGTCGTCGAGCCGCTCCAGCTCCGACATGAAGGTGCGCAGATTGGTGATCGCGCGCTCGGCCTTGTAGTTGAGGAAGGCGAAGCAGATCGACGCGATCGGAAAGGCCAGTACCAGCCATTCCACCGGCGCCGCCGTCGCGCTGCCTGCGCCCGGCCGCAGCGCGACCACCGCCGCGAGCAGGCCGACGAGGATGCTCACGTACATCGCCAGCGCCTGCTGGCGCTGGGTCACGCGGGCGTTCACCTCCTGCGAGGCGGCGATGAAGCGGTAGTTGGCATCGACGATGAGCGAGGCCATTCGGCGGACTCCGGAAGAAGGGTTCAGCGCGCCAGCCGGCGCGCGACGAGGCCGCCCGCGAACATCGCGGGCACGAACAGCCATGTCTCCCGATTGTCCAGCACCAGGCCGGCGAGCGCCGGGCCGGGGCAGTAGCCGGTCAGTCCCCAGCCGAGACCGAACAGCGCGGCGCCCGTCACGAGGCGCGGATCGACACGGCGCGCGGGCGGCAGATGGAAGCGCGTGTCGAGCCGGGGCGAGGGCGCGCCGAGCACGCGCCGGAAGCCGATGCCGGCCACCAGCACCGCACCGCCCATGACGAAGGCGAGGCTCGGATCCCACTCGCCCGCGATGTCGAGAAAGGCCAGCACCTTGAGCGGATCGGTCATGTGGCCGATGGCGAGGCCGGCGCCGAACAGCAGGCCCGCCGCGAGGCTCGTGAGCAGTCTGAGCATCACCGCGCCTCAACCCGCATGACGCATGACGAAGACCGTCGCGACGGCCACCGCCATGAACACGCCCGTGGCGACCAGCGAGCGCGGCGACAGCCGCGCGAGGCCGCACACGCCGTGGCCGCTGGTGCAGCCATGCGCGAGCGCCGTGCCCGCGCCGACGAGCAGCCCGCCCACGATGAGCAGCGCGGCCGGCATGCCGGTGCGCGCGGTCGCGGACGGCTCGCCCGACAGCGCGGCCCACAGTCGCGCGCCCGCGAGCAGGCCGACGAGGAAGGCGATCCGCCACGCCAGCTCGGACCGCGCTGGCGCGGTGACGGTGTCGGCGGCGGGGGCGGGGTTCGCGGTGTCGCGGCCGCGAAGCCGGTCGAGCAGCAGCGCGAGCGCGCCGAAGGCAATGCCGCTGACGCCGGCGATCCGGCCGAGCGCGCCCAGCAGCAGCACGGCCGACGCACCGATGAGCAGGCCGGCGACGGGAGTGAACTGCGTCATCTCAGAACTTCCAGCCCCAGGCCGCGCCGACAAGGGTTTCGGACAGGCGCACATCCGCCTCGCCGCCGCCGAAGGACGCGGGGATCGAGCCCGAGCCGCTCACTGTCTTCGGCAGCGCGCGGGCCACATAGCCGCTGACTTCCGAATGCGCATCGACACCCCAGGTGAAGCCCAGCGTCGCATGGTCCTGCACCACGCCGGGCGCGAGGATGCTGAAGAAGGTCTGGTCGCCCGGCACCGGCTGGCTCGCATGGCTGTAGCCCGCGCGCAGCACGAGACCCGGCACCACCTCGTTGAGCACGCCCAGCTTGACCACGCGCACATCGCGCCAGCCGAAGCCCGGCCCGTCGGCGCCGCCGAGCGGCCTGCCCGCGAACAGCCGCGACAGCGGATTGCCGACCGAACCCACATCGCCGTAGCCGATGTGCTGCCAGTCGGCCGCGAGCGTCCAGGCCGGCGCCGGCTTCCACGCGAGGCCGACGCCCCAGGTCGCGGGAATGTCGAAGCCGCCGTTGTCGGCGAACAGCCCCCGGTACTTGCCGAAGCTGCCCTGGACCTTCGACGACCAGCTCGCGCCGAGGCTCAGGCCCGGCGCCAGTTCGCCGGTCCAGCCGAGCTTGAGACCGGCGCCGTTCGACGTGTCGGTGCCCCGGTCGGTGAGCGCGCCGCCATCCTGCGACGCGCCCGCGAACGGTCCGATGCCGCGCGCCGAAAAGCGCTGATGCGCAAGCACCAGCGCCGCGCCCAGCACCTGGCCGGGCGCGACCCGCGCCGCGACCGAGGGCGTGACGAAGAGCTGTTCGAGATTCACGCCGGCCTTGCCCTGACCGCCGATCGCGCCGAAGGGATTGCGCGCATAGCTCGTGTTCATGCCGCCATTGCCGTACACGGCGAGGCCGACGCTCAGGTCGGACGACAGCGCGCGCGTGTAGCCGAATTCGGGGATGAGGAAATGGCGCCGGTCGTTGCCGTCGTAGTCGCCGTCGAGACCGGCGCCGTTGCCCCGGATGCGCGCGCCGCGATCGGGCGTGAACAGCGTGAGGCCGGCATCGAGCCGGCTGCCGACGAGCGCGGTGCCGGCCGGATTGGTCGCGGCCGCGAGCGAGTCCTGCGGCAGCGCGATGCCCGTGCCCGCCGCGCCGAGCGACTTCACGCCGTAGCCGTGCTGGAAGTAGCCGTTGGTGGCGCGCGCGGCCTGGGGCGCGAGCGCGGCCGCGATGGCGAACGCGGCCAGGCTGGCGCGGGTGGCGGAAGGCGCCGAGAGAGGCGGGCGGCGGTAGCGGAGCATGGCGCACTCCTGTGCTGGGTCTTGGGGTCCGCCATGCTCGATGCGGCGCCGCAGGCCGCAAAAGATGCCTTTGCCATGTGCTTATCCGGCGCCTGTCGGGCCGACGGGCGCCGGAGGGAGAGCGCGCGGCGTGCCCGCTCGCGGACCGCCGCCGGCACGGCCGTCAGGCCATGGCGCCCCGGCGCCGCCGCGCGACCCAGCCCAGCCCGCCCAGCCCGAAGCCGAGCATCGCGAGGCTGCCCGGCTCGGGCACCGGAGCGACCGCGTTGATCGAGTAGTCATGCCCGCTCAGCGCGTCGAGCGTGACGCCGGACGTGAGCGGGTCGAGGAACAGCCGCGCCGTGTGGCTCGCGTCGAGGGTGCCGTGGTTGTACCAGTACTCGCCGCCGCCGCCCTGGTTCGACCAGCCCTGGTCGATGCCGACGGTGAGCGCGGCCTGGAGGTTGATGGTCGCGCCCACGGTGGTGGACAGCGTGACCGGGTAGTCGAAGCCGTAATCCTGGCCCACCGTGTAGGTCGTGTTGTAGTCGGGCGTCTGGTAGGTCCAGGGGCTGCTGCGGTCGAGCTGGTAGCTGGCCAGGCCGTCGTTGCTCCAGAGCGAGGTATTGAAGTCGAAGGCGCCGCCCCGCGTCTCCCTCGGCACGTTGATGTGGCAGCGGATGTCGAACACGAAGTCCACCGGCGTGCCCGCCGCGAGGCCGTTGCCGTTGACCACGATCTGGTCGTTGAACGCGCCGCCGAACAGGCCGAAGGCGTGTGGCTCGACCAGGTTGGGCAGCGACGGATTGAGCGGGTTGCTCGCCTTGATCAGCTCGGTGTTGACGTAGGCGCGCAGCGTGCCCTCCGTCGCTTCGGCCCAGCCGCCGGCCCCGGCGAGCGCCAGCACGCCATCGGACACCGAGTAGGTGGCGTTGGCGCTGCTCTCGATCCGGTGGCCACCGCCGGGCAGGGCCGAGAGAAGGGGGTCGCTGGCGGTGGTGTGGGTGCCGGCGGCGTCGGTCATGCTGGCCCAGGTCCGGCCGTTGACGGTGGCGGTGGCATGGGCCGGGGCGGCAAGTCCGGCGAGGGCGGCCAGCAGGGCGAGCGCGACGGGCACGCGCGCGGTGGAAAGGGAACGGGGCATGGCGGCTTCCTGATGAGTTGTCGGTCGGTTCCGGAGGCCGCGATGCGGGCCTCCAGAACCGTGAACGGAAGTCGCCGCCGAGAACTGCCATCGGCGCGATGACGCGGCTGGCGGGAACGATCACGCCAGCCGCCGACGGGCCGCGCCGGATCGCGCTCCCGCCGCGCCCGTCCGCCCTCTCAGTTGACCGCGAAGCAGTAGAACAGCCCCGCGCCGCCGGTGGCGACCAGGTTGTCCTGACCGCAGCCCCGGCTGCCATGGGCCGAGTTCCACGAGGTATTGCCGCCGCCCGTGCGGTCGAAATGCCCGACCTGGGCCGAGCCCTCGGCCGCGCTGCTCGTGTAGTTGCCGCAGGTGTGGTCGGCGGCGTCGGTGAAGGCGCGGCCGTCGGGCGTCGAGCCGGTGAGGATGTCGTGCTGGTTGGGCTGGTCGCCGGCGCGCTTGACGGCTTCGTTCTTCTCGGTGAAGGCGGTGGCCCAGCTCAGGTTGTTGCCGAGACGGGCGGCGTCGAGCGTGTCGCCGTGCAGATGGGCGAGGTCGCGCGCCACCACCGCGCCGCGCGTGTTGTACCAGGGGCCGTTGCCGATGCGGTCGCGCGCGTTGACGGCGGACTTGCCGTCGGCGGCCTGGGTGCTCAGGTAGGCATGCCAGGTCTTGTCACCGGCGCCGACGGCGGCCGCGAGCTTCTGGCAATGCGCGTCGGCACCCGCGAGGCCGCCGAGGTCGGCGCCCTTGCCGGGGCCGGCGCTGGTGATGAAGAAGCTGAACAGCTTCGCGGCCTCGGCCGATGTCGGTGGCGCGTTCTGCGCCAGCGCCGGCGGCGCCGCGAGCGCGCCGGCGCACAGCGCGAGCGCCGCCCGGATCTGGGTCTTGTGCATGTCGTCTCCGTGGCGGCGCGGCTTCAGTCCTTGGCCTTGTAGTCGTCGTGGCAAGCCTTGCAGGTGCGCGTGAGCTTGCCGTACTGCTCCTTGACGGCGGCGGCGTCACCGGCGCTCGCAACCTTCACGAGTTCGTTCGATTCCCTGGCCAGATCGGCGGCGCGCTCGCCCACCTTCGAGCCGGCGGCCCAGATCTCGGCCTTGGCGGTCGTGTCGTGCCAGCCCTTGCCGGTCTCGGTGCCGGGCGCGAACAGCGCGCCGAGGCCGCCGTTGGCGATCGCGGCGATCGTGGTCGCGGCCTTGAGCACCTCGTCCTTGTTGTAGCCCGATTCGAGCGAGGACTTGATGCGGCCCGAGTTCCAGGCGATGACCTGATAGGCCGACTGGCGCCACTTGATGAGCTGCTCGGGCTTGGGCGCCTGCTGGGCATGGGCGCCGAGCGAGGCGGCGGCGATGCCGAGCGCGACTGCGCCGGCGACGAGGGGTCGGATGGAGAACGTCATGTTCCTGCCTTCTCGGTGGGTGGTTGCTGCTTTGGGGGAAAAGACGCAGCCGCGATGCGGCTTTCAGGCGCGCAGGTTGCGATTGAAGAACTCGACCGTGCGGCTCCAGGCCAGCTTCGCGGCGGCGGCGTCGAAGCGCGGCGTCGTGTCGTTGTTGAAGCCGTGCTGCACGCCCGGATAGATGAAGGCCTCGTAGCGCACGCCGGCGGCCTTGAGCGCCTCTTCGTACTTCGGCCAGCCGGCGTTGATGCGTTCGTCGTCGCCCGCGTACTGGAGCAGCAGCGGCGCCTTGATGCGCGCCGCGTCCTCGGCCGGCGGCTGGCCGCCGTAGAAGGGCACGCCGGCGTTCAGGTCGGGCAGGCGCGTGGCCAGGAAGTTGACGATGCCGCCGCCGTAGCAGAAGCCCACGGCGCCGAGCTTGCCGTTGGCCTCGGGATTGGCCTTGAGCCAGCGCGCCGAGGCGATGAAGTCGGCGCGCGACTTGTTCTGGTCGAGCTTGGGGAAGAGCTCGCGCGCCTTATCCTCGTCGCCGGGATAGCCGCCGAGCGGGAACAGCGCGTCGGGCGCGAAGGCGAAGAAGCCGTCCACGGCAAGACGGCGCGCGATGTCCTCGATGTGCGGATTGAGGCCGCGGTTCTCGTGCACGACGAGCACGGCGGGCAGCTTGCCGCTGGCCTTGGCGGGTTTGGCGAGCAGGCCGCGCACCTTGCCGTAGCCCTCGGGCGAATCGATCTCGACGGTGCTGGTGACGATGCGCGGATCGTCGTTGCGCACCTGCTGGGCCTCGGCGAAGTTGGGGCTGAGCTGCTCCAGCAGGATCTCGGCGGTGACGCCGCCGAGCGCGTACTTGCCGGCCTGTTGCAGGAAGCCGCGCCGGCCCAGCAGGCCGTGCACGTACTGGTCGAAGAGCTTGAGGACTTCGGGCGCGAAGTCGGCGGCGGTGTGGCGGGGCATGACGGTTTCCTTGATGGCGTGGCGGGCCGGCCTCCGATGCTGGCCCGCGCGGCTCACTTGTTGCGACCGGCGTAACCGGCGGTGAGGGTTGCGATGCGGTAGGCGGCGCCGCGTCCGACCACGTAGAGCGTGTTCTTGCCCGGGCCGGCGAAGGCGAGGTTCTGCGGCTGCCTGGGCAGCGCGATCGTCCCGAGCGGCGCGCCCGAGGGAGAGAACACCTGGATGCCCGGGTTGGACGCCACGTAGAGCCGGCCCTCGGCATCGACGGCGAGGCCGTCGGCGCCGCTGCTGCCCGTGCCCTGCTCGTTGCGGCGGAAGCCGTCGAGCCTGGCGAAGTTGCGCGCCGGGCCGAGGCTGCCGTCGGCGCGGATGTCGAAGGCGAGGATGTGCTCGCCGTTGGTGTTGGCGACGTAGAGCGTCTTCTCGTCGGGGCTGAGCTGGATGCCGTTGGGCCGCTCGATGCCGCTCGCGATGCGGCTCAGCTTGCCGTCGCCGCCGATGCGGTACACGGCCGGCGGATTGATGTTGGCCGGCAGGCTTTCGCCCGGGCGCAGGTTGGGGCCGGAGTCGGTGAAGTACACGACGCCGGCCTTGTCCACGACGAGGTCGTTGGGCCGGCCGAAGCCCTTGCCCTCGAACTGGTCGGCGAGGGTGCGGCGCTTTTCGGGCGGATGGACGATGCCGACGCGCGTCTGATGCACCTGCACCGCGTACAGCTCGCCGTCCGGGCGCAGGGCGAGGCCGTTGGCGCCATTGCTGTCGCCGAGGAAGGTCGAGGTGCCACCGTCGGCCGCGATGCGCGTGATGCGGGCGGCGTTGGTCTCGGTGAAGATCAGGCTGCCGTCGGGCAGGCTCGTCGGGCCTTCGGTGCCGTTGAAGCCTTCCTTGATCAGCTCGATGCGCGTGCCCGCCGCGACCACGCCGGGAATGGCGGGCGTGACGGCGGGGCCGGAATCGTTGGCGGCCGGGGCGGGCGGCGTGGCTTGCGCGACTTGCACCGCGCCGGACGCGGCGGACTGCGCGAAGGCGGCAGGCGCGGCAGCGAGGCTGAGCGCGGCGAGGAGCGGGGCGAGGGTCTTCATCGGGCGGCGGAAGAGGCGGGGGAGGCGCCGGCCGCGAGGCCGGACAGGTGATGGGAGAGGCTCAGGATTTCGGCGTCGCTCAGGCCGCGCGCGGCGGCGCTCATCGCGTCGCCGGGGCTGTTGCGGCGGAAGCCGTCGCGCCAGTCGAGCAGCTGGCGTTCGAGGTAGCGCCAGGACTGGCCGGCGAGGCGCGGCGCGATGCCGTCGGCCAGGCGCTGGCCGAGCGCGTCGGCGCCATGGCAGGCGGCGCAGGCCGGGATGCCGCGCGTGGCGTCACCGCGCGCGTAGAGCGTCGCGCCGTTCGCGTCGGCCCTGCCGTCGCCGCGCATCGGCGGCAGGCCGGCGAAGAAGGCGACGATGTGGGCGGCGGTCGCGTCGTCGATGCTGCGCGCCATCACCTGCATGAAGTCGTTCTTGCGCGCGCCCGAGCGCAGGTCGCGCAGCTGCTTGAGCAGGTAGTCGGGCTGCTGGCCCGCGAGGCGCGGGAACTTTCCCTCGATCGCGTCGTCATGCGTGCTGCCCTGGCCGTCGGCGCCGTGGCATTCGATGCAGCGTTCGGACTCGGCCAGTTCGCGCCCGGCCACGGCGTCGCCGCGCGGCGCCGACGGCGCCGGAGGCGGAGCCACCGGCGTCTTGCGGGCGCCCTGCGCGAGCGCGGGCTGGACGAGCATGACCATGCAGCAGAGCAGTGCGAGCCGTGTCGCGGCCCTCACCGTGCCTTGGCCGCAAGCGCTTGCACGGCCTCCAGCGCCTTGTCCACGTTCTCGCCGGGCGCGAGGCCGCCGATCGTGGCCGCGACCTTGCCGTCGGGCGTCACGACAAAGGTCGTGCGCTCGGTGAAGCCGTGGTCGATCTCGACGCCGCGCGTGTCCTTGCGGCCGGCCTGGGCCTCGCGCACGTTCAGGTCGAAGCCCTTGGCGATCCTGCCGTCGGCATCCGACGCCACCGGCAGCTTGCCGGCGCAATAGGCCGGGTCGGCCGAGAAATCGTTGAGCCGCGCGATGCTGTCGAGCGACACGCCCACGACGCTCGCGCCGGCGGCGGCGAACTTGTCGATCTGCGTCGCGAAGGCATGGGCCTGCGCATTGCAGCCGTTGGTGTAGGCCGAAGGGTAGAAGTACACGACCACCGGACCCTTCGCGAGCGCGCCCTTCAGCGAGTAGCCGAAGGCCTTGCCGGCGAGCGAGGCCTGGGCGGTGAAGGCGGGCGCCGTGTCGCCTTCCTTGAGGGCGGCCTGGGCCGTGCCTGCGAGCATCGCGCCGAGCGCGCAGGCGGCGAGGAGTTGCTTCATCGAGCGTCCTTCAGGATTTCTTGTAGAAGTTGTGGCAGGTCTTGCAGGTACGCGAGAGCGTGGTCGCCGTGTCGGTGGCGGCGTCGAAGTTCTTCGTGCTCACCTGCTTGAGGATCTGCGCGGTCAGTTCCCGGCTCTTCTTCGCGAGCTCGACGGCGTCGGCCGCGTCGCCCTTCTTCACGTAGAAGGTCTCGACGGTCTCGAACATCTTCGCGAGATCGTTCGCGTCGGTGGTCGCGCCCTTCTGGTCCTTCGTGGCGATGTAGGAAGCCAGGCTCTTGTTGCTGTCCTCGATGGCCTGCATGAGGTCGTTGTCGAGTTCGTCTTCGGCTGACAGCGCGCTGCCGATCCCGGCCGAAGCCAGGACCAGCAGCGCCACCGCCGCCGCGATTGCCTTGCGCATGCGGAGGAGGTCCTTCTTCTTGTCGTTGCCGGTCAGGTCAGGATGTCCTTGACGACCTTGCCGTACACGACGGTCGGGCGTTCCGAGCGGCCGTTGTTGAGGAAGGTGGTCTTGAGGTGGTCGAGGCCGAGGATCTGCAGCACGGTGGCGTGCAGGTCATAGGTATCGACGCCCTTGTCCTTGTCGGCCGTCTGCAGGCCGATCTCGTCGGTCTCGCCGTAGGTGAAGCCGGCCTTGACGCCCGCGCCCGCGAGCCATTGCGTGTAGCCCCAGGGGTTGTGGTCGCGGCCGTTGCCGCTCTGGCCGTAGGAGGTGCGGCCGAACTCCGAGGTCCACACCACGAGCGTGCTGTCGAGCAGGCCGCGCTGCTTCAGGTCGGCGAGCAGGCCGCCGATCGGCTTGTCGATCATGCGGGCCATCGTGCCGTGGTTCTTTTCGAGGTCGTTGTGCGCGTCCCAGCTCGTGACCTCGGTCTCGCCCTCGGGCGCGCCCGACACCACCTGGATGAAGCGCACGCCGCGCTCGACCAGCCGACGGGCGCGCAGCAGCGTCGTGCCGTAGCTGGCCGACACCGGATCGTCGAGGCCGTAGAGCTTCTTGGTGGCGTCGCTTTCCTTGCCCAGATCGACCGCCTCGGGCGCCGAGGTCTGCATGCGCTCGGCCAGCTCATAGGAACGCAGGCGGGCGCGCAGCTCGCTGTCGCTCGGGTACTGGGCGGCACCGGTCTGGTTAAGCTTCTTGAGCAGGTCGAGCGAGGCGCGCTGCTGGCCTTCGGAGCGGACTTCGGGGCGCTCCAGATAGAAGATCGGCTGGGCGCCCGGGCGGAAGGCCGTGCCCTGATAGACGGCGGGCAGGAAGCCCGACGACCAGTTGACCGAGCCGGCGGTCGGCTCGCTCTTGCCGTTGTAGAGCACGACGTAGGGCGGCAGATCCGGATTGGCCGAGCCGAGCGCGTACACGACCCAGGCGCCGAGCGACGGACGGCCCGGATTCAGGTCGCCGGTGTTGAGCTTGAGGATCGAGATGTCGTGCGTCGCGCCGACCGTCACGCTCGACTTGATGAAGCAGAGCTTGTCGGCGTGCTGGGCGATGCTCGGCACGAGATCGGAGAACCAGGCGCCGCTCTCGCCGTACTGCTTCCACTGGCGGTTGGATGCGAACAGCTTGCCGACGCCGCCCTGCGTCGAGGTCTTGATGCCCTTGAGGAAGCTCGCGGGCACCTCGGTGCCGGCGTACTTCACGAGGTCGGGCTTGTAGTCGTACAGGTCGAGCGTGGACGGCGCGCCGTTCATGTGCAGCCAGATGACCGACTTGGCCTTGGCCGGGAAGTGCGGCTGCTTCGGGGCGAGCGGGTTCACGTCGCCGGCGAGGTCGGCGGCCCAGGCGGCGCCGAAGCTACCCATGCCGGGCACGACGCCCGTGGTGAGCGCGGCGCCGCCGAGCCCGAGGCCCGACTTGACCAGGAAGCCGCGACGCGACAGATGCGGATGATGGTGGGACATGGTGGATTCCTCTTGATCGTTGGAGGTCGGGCTCAGAAGCGGTAGGCGAAGTCGTTGGAGTTGGCGACGGTGTGGACCAGATCGACGAGGGCGGCGGCCTTGATCGGGTTCTGGACCTGACCGTCCTTGAGGCCGGTCGGGACGGCGATCTCGTACTTGCCGTTGGTGGCGGCCTTGGCCTGGATGGTCTTTTCCTCGTTGTTGAGGAAGTCCTTGAGCGCGGCCAGCTCGGTCTTGTTCGGCTCACGCGAGAACAGGATCTGGTACAGGCGCGTGAGCTGGGCGTCCTGCTTCGGACCAGCCTCGCGGATGACGCGGCCTGCAAGCGCTTGCGACCAGTTGAAGACGATGTCGCTGTTGAACAGCGTCAGCGCCTGCAGCGGCGTGGTCGTCACGTCGCGCTTGTGGTGCGGCTGCGAGGGGTTGGCCGGGTCGAAGGTCTGGGTGAGCGGATAGGGGATCGACCGGCGCACGAAGGTGTAGATGCTGCGGCGGCGGAAGTCGGCCTCGTTGTCCGACACCGTCCACTGGTTGCCGGCGTTGAGGTTGCTCGGCACCGGCGGGAACACGGCCGGGCCGCCCACCGTGTCGTTGAGCGTGCCCGAGGCGTAGAGCAGGGCGTCGCGGATTTCCTCGGCTTCGAGGCGCTTGCGCGGATACACGGCGAGCAGCTTGTTCTCGGGGTCGGCCTTGACCACCTCCGGACGCTCGGCCGACGACTGCCGGTACACCGACGACAGCAGGATCTGGCGCGTGGCCTTCTTGACGCTCCAGCCGTTCTTCACGAAGTCGGCGGCGAGGTAGTCGAGCAGTTCCGGGTGCGTGGGCTTGGCGCCGGCGCGGCCGAAGTCGGCCACCGTGCTGACGATGCCGTTGTTGAAGTACTGGGCCCAGAGGCGGTTGACGAACACGCGCGGCGTGAGCGGATTGCTGTTGCTGGCGAGCCAGTTGGCCAGCGCGCTGCGGCGGCCCGACGACTTCTCGGTCGGCGTGATTGCAACCTTGTCGCCGCCCCACAGCGCCGGGATCGTCGGCTGCACTTCCTCGACCGGTCGCTCATGGATGCCGCCGAAGCGCAGGAAGGTCGGCGGCGAGACGTTGCCGAGTTCGGTCGCGGTGGTGATGAAGCGCGAGCCGCCGAGCTTGGGCCGCTGGTTGTCGAACTTCTTCAGCTCGGCCGCGAGCTTCTCGTACTCGGCCCACTTGGGGATGTTGTCGGCGTTGTACTCGGGGCTGTCCTTGTCGGTGGCCGAGAGCTTCAGGTACTGGGCGATGTCCTGTTCGGTCGCGACGGCGACCTTGCGCCAGTTGACCCAGCGGTCGAGCGGCGTCCATTCCTTCTCGTCCTTGAAGATCGACTCGCGGCTGTCGGTCAGGTAGCGCTCGTTGTGGTACTTGCGGCCCTTCTCGCGCACGGTGTCGAGGATGGCGCGCTGCTTGTCGCGGATGTCCTTGGTCGCGGCCTGGTAGGCGTCCTGCTGCTTCTGCCATTCGATGTCGTAGCTGGCCTTGTCCTTGAGCGGCTCGCGCTCGTTGAACGCGGTGTTGGCGAAGAAGGCCTGGAGCTGGAAGTACTCCTTCTGGCTCACCTTGTCCGACTTGTGGTTGTGGCAGCGCGCGCAGCCGATGGTCGCGGCGAGGAAGGTCTCGCCCACCAGATCGGTCATGTCGGTCTCGATCTGGTACTTGCGCTGCACCAGGTCGCGCGAGTTGTGGTTGTCGGGATAGTTGGCGAGGAAGCCGGTCGCGATCTTCGCTTCCTGGCTGTCGGGGTAGAGCTCGTCGCCCGCGACCTGCTCGCGGACGAACTGGTCGAAGGGCTTGTCGCTGTTGAAGGCCTGGATGACGTAGTCGCGGTAGCGGAAGTTGTTGGCGCGGGTCGTGTCGTTCTGGAAGCCCGAGCTGTCGGCATAGCGCGCGAGGTCGAGCCAGCGGCGGGCCTGGCGCTCGCCGAAATGCGGCGAGGCGAGCAGGCGATCGACCAGCTTCTCGTAGGCGTCGGGCGACTTGTCGCCGACGAAGGCCGCGACTTCTTCCGGCGTGGGCAGCAGGCCCCAGGCGTCGAGCGTGGCGCGGCGGATGTAGGCGGCGCGGTCGGCGTCGGGCGAGGGCTTGATGCCGGCGTTTTCGAGCTTGGCGAGGATGAAGTTGTCGATCGGCGTGCGCGCCCAGGCCTTCTGGTTCACCGCCGGGATCGCGGGTGCGACCACGGGCTGATAGGGCGACCAGGCCTTGGCGGGCGTGGCGGCGGCCGGCGTGGCAGGCGCGGCGGGCGTGGCCGTCTTGTCCGTCGCTGCGCTGGCGGCGAGGGACGACAGCCCGATCAGCAGGGACAACATCAATTTCTTGTTCATCTTTGCACTCCGAAGCGGGAAGCAGGCTGGACCGGCGAGCGGTGGTGCGGCCCTTATTGCAAGCCGCGAACCAGCCCTGGCGCCGTTGCGGAAACTTTCGCAAGTCACTGACGCGGAAGGGAAAATTCCCGCCGGTACCAAAGCCCGTCAGACCGGCTGCTTGTTCCCGCGCAGCCTCGGCTGCTGCTTTCATCGCAGCGTGGCGGCGGGGGTTTGCGTAGGACTCAGCAGGGACGGCGCAGGGGGTCGTGATGGCGCGGCAATCCCGATGACGCCTGCCGCGCGGGCGCGTGCGAGCCGGCCGGGCGGCGTGACCGCCTGCCGCGCGCCAGCCAAAAAAAATCGCGACCGCTCCGGCGCATGAAGCGCCGACGCAGGTCGCGAACGAGGGGACAGCCCTGAGAGGAAACGGAAATCAGCGCATGCGGACTCGCGGCGCGGGACGCGGACGGCTCAGCGCACGAGCGCCGCGCCGCCGTCGAGCAGGAGTTCGTCCTCGGCGTCGAGCGCGGGCTCGGCGCCTTCGCCGGACTCGGCCGAGCCGTCGCCGATGAGGCCGTAGCGCTTGAGCAGCGTGCGCAGCGTATTGCGCGTAATGCCCAGTACCCGCGCCGCCTGCACCTGGTTCTCGCCCACGTGCGCGAAGGCCGCGCGCACCAGCGCCTCCTCCACGCCCTTGAAGATCTGCGGCCCGCCTTCCTGCAACAGCGCATCGAGCGAGCCGAGCAGCCGCCGCCAGGCCGGACTCTCGACCGGATCGTTGGCCGACGGCTCGCCGGAGGGCAGGCGCCCGAGCGGCGCCGCATGCGCCGGCACCGTGGCTGCCGGCACCGGTGCGGGCGCGGGCGGCAGACCCGTGCCGCCCGGCGCCACGCCGGCCACGAGCTTCAGGTCGCCGGCGCGGATCACCTCGTGCCGGCAGACGATGAGCGCGAAGTGGATGACGTTCTCCAGTTCGCGGATGTTGCCGGGCCAGGAATAGGCCAGCAGCGCGTGCTCGGCCTCCTGCGACAGCACCACGTCATGCGCGCCGAGCCTCATGCCGTAGTTGCTGATGAAGTGGCGCGCGAGCGGCAGGATGTCGCCCGGCCGGTCGCGCAGCGGCGGCAGGTTCACCGAGGCGACGCTCAGGCGGTAGTACAGGTCGGCGCGGAAGTGCTGGGCCTCGACCGCGCGGATCAGGTCGATGTTGGTCGCGGCCACGAGCCGCACGTCGAGCGGGATCGAGCGACGCGAGCCGAGCCGCACTACCTGACGCTCCTGCAGCACGCGCAGCAGCTTCACCTGGAGCGGCATCGGCAGGTCGCCGATCTCGTCGAGGAAGAGCGTGCCGCCGTTGGCCGATTCGAACCAGCCGGCGCGCGCCTGCGAGGCGCCGGTGAAGGCGCCGCTCTCGTGGCCGAACAGTTCGGCGTCGATCAGCGATTCGCTGAAGGCGCCGCAGTTCACCGCCAGGAACGGCCCCTTGCGGCCGCTGCGGTTGTGGATGTGGCGCGCGATGAGTTCCTTGCCGGTGCCGGTCTCGCCGATGACGAGCACGGTGGCGTCGCTGCGGGCGATGCGCTCGACATGCTCCAGCAGATCGGCCGAACGCGGATCGTGGAAGAGCAGGGCCTTGGCGCGGATCGACAGCACGCCCCCCGGCGAGTCGGGCAGCGTGAGGACCTGGGAGGCGAGGGTGTGTGCGGAATCGGGCATGGTTGACGCTCGGTCTGTGTTCTTTTGCCGGCCCACCTTAGGAGTGGGCTGCTGCCTAACAAACTCACGATTTCGTCTTTGCATATCACCTGTAACCGAGTGTCAGCGGAACCGACAGGCAGGCGAAAGCTTGCAAGCGCTTTCACAACTCGCGGGCATATCGAACGTCGCACAGCTTCGTTAACCGCATGAGCGGACCTCCCTAGTCTGGATCGGCCGGCTATCGCCACCAGCCCAACCCGACCAGAACAGGAGTCCGCCATGTCCGCCGTCCTCGCAGAATCCGCCGCGAGCGCCAGCCATCCCGTCCTCGACAGCGCCCGCGAGACCGCGCGCGCCGCCGGCCTGCCCTACGCCGGCAGCGTTCCACCGGCCGAGGCCTGGGCGCTCGCCCAGGCCGGCGCGGCGGTGCTGGTGGACGTGCGTTCGGCCGAGGAGCGCAAGTTCGTCGGCCAGGTGCCGGGCAGCGTGCATGTGGCCTGGGCCACCGGCACCAGTCTCACCCGCAATCCGCGCTTTGCGCGCGAACTCGAAGCCAAGGTGCCGAAGAACGCGGTGCTGCTGCTGCTGTGCCGCAGCGGCAAGCGCTCGGCGCTCGCGGCCGAGGCCGCGACCAAGGCCGGGTTTGCAAGCGCTTTCAACGTGCTCGAAGGCTTCGAGGGCGAGATCAACGAGGCGCAGCAGCGCGGCACGGCCGACGGCTGGCGTTTCCGCGGTCTGCCCTGGATCCAGGACTGAGCCATGAGCCTCGTCTTCATCGAGGCGGCGCCGGGTATCGCACCCGGTGCCGAGGAGCTGGCCGGCAGCGAGCAGGTGTTCGGGGGCGATGCGCTGCCGCCGCTGACCGACATCGTCGCGGCGCTGCGCGAGGTGCGCGAGCGCTGGCGCGACGCGACCCAGCGCCCGCGCGAGGTCGTGAGCCGCGAGCTGCCGTCGCGGGAGGTGCTGGCCGGCGTCGTCGCCGAGCTGCGCGGCGCGCTGTTCCCGATGCGGCTCGGCCCGCCCGACCTGCGCCAGGAGAACGAGGACTGGTACGTGGGCCAGACCATCGACGCCGCGCTCAACCGCCTGCTCGGCCAGGTGCGGCTCGAACTCGGCTATCACGCGCGCCACGAGCATCTGCATGACGCCGGCACCGAGGCGCGCGCGCTGGCGCTGGTGCGCGGCTTCGGCGCGGCGCTGCCGGGCATCCGCGCGCTGCTCGACAGCGATGTGTTCGCCGCCTACCACGGCGATCCGGCCGCGCGCAGCGTGGACGAGGTGCTCGTCTGCTACCCGGGCGTGCAGGCGGTGATCTCGCATCGCATCGCGCATCAGCTCCATCGTTTGGGCGCGCCGCTGGTGGCGCGCATCGTGGCCGAGATCGCCCACGGCGAGACCGGCATCGACATCCATCCGGGCGCGCGCATCGGCCCGGGCTTCTTCATCGATCACGGCACCGGCGTGGTCATCGGCGAGACCGCCGAGATCGGCGCCAACGTGCGGCTCTATCAGGCCGTCACGCTCGGCGCGCGCCGCTTCGAGGTCGATGACGAAGGGCATCTCGCCAAGGGCGGCGCGCGCCATCCGCGCATCGAGGACGACGTCGTCATCTATGCCGGCGCGACGCTGCTCGGGCGCATCACGGTCGGGCGCGGCTCGACCATCGGCGGCAATGTCTGGCTCACGCACAGCGTGGCGCCGGGCAGCCGCATCCATCAGGCAAACCTTCGCAACGAGTCGGGACATGAACGCACTGACCAATGACGTGCTCGCGGGCGAACGCCCCGCTTCCGCCACCGGCCTCGCGCCGGTCCTGCCGCCCATCACCGTGGGCGAGCGCTTCGGCTTCGTGGTGCGCCGGCTGCGCGAGGCGCGCGGCTGGTCGCAGGAGGCGCTCGCAAGCCGGGCCGAGCTGAACCGTTCCTACATGGGCGAGATCGAGCGCGCGGCGGTAATGCCCTCGCTTGCCACCGCGTCGAAGCTCGCGGGCGCGCTCGGCCTGCCGCTGTCGGAGCTGATCGCGCGCTGCGAGGAAAGGCGCACGGCGGTCTGAGCGCCGGCGCTCGACGCGGCCTCGTCGCGCCCGCATTCCGGGCGGCGCGCTCGCGCCGCTCGCCACCACGATGTCCGGCACCCGACGGCGCCGTCGGCGGTGTCGCGTCCGATGCCACCGCCCATAGCCGGTTGATCGCACCGGAGCGCGGCGCCGACACTCGCCGACAGCCATCGCGGCAATAAGCAAATTCAGATTTCATCTAAGGAAGAACGACGTGTCGGACACGCAACCCACCCAGCTCGCCCTCGGCGACAACGCTGCGCGCCAGCTTGCCAACGCCACCAAGACCGCACCGACCCTCTCGACGATCACGCCGCGCTGGCTGACGCACCTGCTGCAATGGGTGCCGGTCGAGGCCGGCATCTATCGCCTCAACAAGGTCAAGAACCCGGAGGACGTTCAGGTCGCCTGCACCAAGCGCGACGAGAGCGAACTGCCCACCACCTTCGTCGATTACGACGAAGCGCCGCGCGAGTACTTCCTGAACGCGGTGAGCACGGTGCTCGACGTGCACACGCGCGTCGCCGACCTGTACAGCTCGCCGCACGACCAGATCAAGGAGCAGCTGCGCCTCACGATCGAGACGATCAAGGAGAAGCAGGAGCGCGAGCTGATCAACAACCCGGACTACGGCCTGCTTGCAAGCGTGCATCCGGACCAGATCATCTATCCGCTCACCGGCGCGCCCACGCCCGACGACCTCGACGAGCTGCTGACCAAGGTATGGAAGGAGCCGGCCTTCTTCCTCACGCATCCGCTGGCGATCGCCGCCTTCGGCCGCGAATGCACGCGCCGTGGCGTGCCGCCGCCGACCGTGAGCATGTTCGGCTCGCAGTTCCTGACGTGGCGCGGCATTCCGCTGATCCCGTCGGACAAGGTGCCGGTGGCCGACGGCAAGACCAAGATCCTGCTGCTGCGCGTGGGCGAGAAGCGCCAGGGCGTGGTGGGGCTGTACCAGCCGGGACTCGCGGGCGAGCAGAGCCCGGGCCTGTCGGTGCGCTTCATGGGCATCAACCGCAATGCGATCGCGTCCTACCTGATCTCGCTGTACTGCTCGCTCGCGGTGCAGACCGATGACGCGCTCGCCGTGCTCGACGATGTCGAGATCGGCAAGTTCCACGACTATCCCGATACCTACAAGTGAGTGGCGCGATGTCCTCGCCCGAAACCCTCGGCGGCATCGCGTCGCCCGGGCTGCCGGACCCGCTGACGATCGCAAGGCTCGCGGCCGAGGTGTTCTCGGCCGCGCTGCCCTCGGTGCCGTCGGCGGGCGGTGTGCCCGTGCCTGCCAATGCGCATCCGGCCGGGTTCACGCTGCCGCCGGGCAGCAGTGGCCCGTCCACGCCCTCGGCAGTGCCCTTCGGCGCGCTGCCGCCGGGCGTCAACGTGATCCCGACCTCGCCGCAGAGCGCCGCCAATCTGGGCGCCTCGGCACCCGCGCGGCTGCCGCATGCCCAGGCGCCCAACGGCGTGCCCGACAATATGCTGGCCGCCGCGCCGGCCTATGACGGCCGTGTCGGCAGCCAGGTGCTCGGCGTGCCGCAGGCGCCGGCCGCGAACGCGCCGGGCGGCATCGGCCTGCCGGGCGCGGCCGGCGCGAGCCTGCCGGGCGCGGCCGGCGCGAGCCTGCCGGGCGCGGGCGGCGCGAGCCTGCCGGGCGCGCCGGTGCTGGCGCCGTCGTCGGCACCCGGCCCGCAATCGCTGCCGGTGGCGCCCGCCGTGCCCGATGTGCCGGCCTCGCCGCGCGTCTCGGCGGCTGCCCAGCCCTACTACTTCCTCGATGAATCGCGCGGCGCGCCGTCGTCGCGCGACGTGACGGCGCCGGGCGCGGACGCCCTCGTCGCGCGCAGCTTCGGCCTGCCCGGTGAAGATGAATTGCGGGCACTGCTTTCCGGGCACGGCCGCGCGCCGACCACGCCCGCGCGCGGCGTGCCGGCGCCGTCGGCCGGCAGCGCCGCCGGCCACGGAGGACTGCCGTCCGCCACGCCCGGCTTCTACTTCCTCGACGCGACGCCCGCGGGCCAGCGCCATGCGGCCAGCGTGCCCCAGGTGCCGGCCGGCGCGCGCCCGCCCTTCGACGTGAACGCGATCCGGCGCGACTTCCCGATCCTCCAGGAGCGCGTGAACGGCCGCCAGCTCGTGTGGTTCGACAACGCCGCCACGACGCAGAAGCCGCAGGCCGTCATCGACCGGCTCGCCCACTTCTACGCGCACGAGAACTCCAACATCCACCGCGCCGCGCATGAACTCGCGGCGCGCGCGACCGATGCCTACGAGGACGCGCGCGAGACCGTGCGCCGCTTCATCGGCGCCGGCTCGGTGGAGGAGATCATCTTCGTGCGTGGCACGACCGAGGCGATCAACCTGATCGCCAAGAGCTGGGGCGCGAAGAACATCGGCGCCGGCGACGAGATCATCGTGTCGAACCTGGAGCACCACGCGAACATCGTCCCGTGGCAGCAGCTCTGCCAGGCGACGGGCGCCAAGCTGCGCGTGATCCCGGTCGACGACGACGGCCAGGTGCTGCTCGATGAGTACGCCAAGCTGCTCAACGACCGCACGAAGCTGGTGTCGGTGACGCAGGTGTCGAACGCGCTCGGCACGGTCGTGCCGGTGCACAAGATCGTCGAGATGGCGCATCGCGCGGGCGCGAAGGCGCTGGTGGACGGCGCGCAGTCGGTGTCGCACATGCGCGTGGACGTGCGCGCGCTGGATGCCGACTTCTTCGTGTTCTCGGGCCACAAGATCTTCGGGCCGACCGGCATCGGCGCCGTGTACGGCAAGCGCGACATCCTGGAAGACATGCCGCCCTGGCAGGGCGGCGGCAACATGATCCAGGACGTGACCTTCGAGAAGACGGTCTATCACGGCCCGCCGGCGCGCTTCGAGGCCGGCACCGGCAACATCGCCGACGCCGTGGGGCTGGGCGCGGCGCTGGAGTACGTCGAGCGCATCGGCATCGAGAACATCGGCGCTTACGAGCATGCGCTGCTCGACTACGCGACCGCGCAGATGGCGCCGATCAAGGGCGTGCGCCTCGTCGGCACCGCGAAGGAAAAGGCCAGCGTGCTGAGCTTCGTGCTCGCCGGCTACACGACCGAGGAAGTGGGCAAGGCGCTCAACGCCGAGGGCATCGCGGTGCGCACCGGCCACCATTGCGCCCAGCCGATCCTGCGCCGCTTCGGTCTCGAAACCACGGTGCGGCCGTCGCTGGCCTTCTACAACACCTGCGAGGAGGTCGATCGCATGGTGGCGGTGGTGCAAAGGCTTGCAGGCTCGCGGCGCTGACCGCCGGGGCTGCTTCGCCGATGACGGCCGCGACTTCCGCCAGGAAGCGCGGCCGTCGTGCGCTGGAGGCGGCGCGCACCGGTAGCGCCCCTCGGCGACAAGCGTGGCGCGGCCTCGGACGAGAAGCGCCCGTTCGCCCAGGATCCCCCCGCTTTTCACCGCTTGCCCTCCGACCCGCCTCCCTAGCATGCGGACGCAAGCGGCCCCGGTCGCGCGTGCCCTCGCGCGCGACGGCCAGCGGTGCCGCGCCATCAGGAAGAGGCGTCCATGCCCGCAGACCATCCCGCCGCCAAGCCGGCCACGTCCCCCCGTCAGGCCTGGGCCGACGAAACCCTCGTGCCCGCCGACTTCCAGACCGGCCTGTACGGCGCCGGCGGCAACGACCGGCTCATCGGCCGCGACGGCCGCGGCTGCCAGCTCGATGGCGGTGCCGGCGACGACACGCTCATCGGCGCCGACGCGAGCTGGCAGGCGCTGCGCGACGGCATCGGCCATGACCACCTCATCGCCGGGCCATGCGCCACCGTCATCTCCCTGATCGTGCCCTGCGACGGCTCGGCCACCGTCGAGGGCGGCGCGGCGGATGACCGGCTGCAACTCGACGTGCGCGCCGGTGCCCGCTACGCCGCCAGCGTCGCCATGGGCGACGGCGCCGACGCCCTCGACATCGATCTCGCCGCCGGCGCCCGACTCGACGCCGCTCTCGACGGCGGCGCCGGCGATGACCGCTTCTCGCTCGCGGTCGCCGGCACGGGCAGCCTGCGCCTGACCGGCGGCGCGGGCGGCGACCGCTACGCCTGGGTTCCCGGGCACTGGACGGGCGACGCCGCGATCGCGCTGCCCGTCGAGATCACCGACTTCGCCGCCGACGACCGCCTCTCGCTCGACCTGCCGCTGCAACTCGCCGAGAACGCCGGCTGGCGCGGCGGCAACCCCTTCGACGCCGTCACCGGCGTGTTCAGCCTGCACGCCGACGGCGATGCGACCCGGCTCGACTTCGACGCCGACGGCCGCGCCGGCCCCGGCGACTGGCAGACGCTCGCCGTCTTCGAAGGCCGCGCGCCGGCCGACTTCAGCGCCGCGAACTTCGACGGGTTCGACCCGACCGGCGCGCCCGTCGCGGGGCGGCATGTGCGCGTCTCCGATGCCGGTGGCGTCGATCTCGGCGGCATCGCCGTCTTCGGCGTCCAGGCGGTCGGCGGCGCGGGGGACGACAGCATCCTCTGCGACCGGGCGCGGGACATTGACGCCGGCGCCGGCAACGACCGCGTGCTGGTCAGTCTCGGCGCGGGCGATCGCGCCGGGGTCGGCGGTGGCGCCGGCGACGACAGCCTGATCGGCGGCGCCAGCGATGACCGCCTCGACGGCGGCAGCGGCGACGACCGGCTGCTCGGGCGCGCCGGCGCCGACGCGCTTGCCGGCGGCAGCGGCAACGACCGGCTCGACGGTGGCGCCGGCAACGACAGCCTCGACGACGGCGGCGGCAGCGACACCCTGATCGGCGGCGAAGGCGACGACGTCTTCAGCGTCGCCACCGGCGGCGGCGAGCGCGACGTGCTGCGCGCCGGCGCTGGCGACGACCACATCGGATTCAGCGCCGCCGGCGGGCGTCTCGTCATGAGCGGCGGCGACGGCAGCGACACCTGGACGCCCTCGGGCGCCGCCCTCGGCCAGCCGGCCGTCATCACGGACTTCGCGGCCGGCGCGGGCGGCGACCGGCTCGATCTGATGCCGCTGCTCGACGCCGCCGCGCCCGGCTACGCGGGCGGCAATCCCTTCGGCGGCTGGCTGCGCCTCGTCGCGCGCGGCGACGACACGCTGCTGCAACTCGACGTTGACGGCGCCGCCGGCCCCGCGCGCTGGGCCACCCAACTCGTGCTGCGCGGCGTCGCGCCGGGCGCGCTCACCGCCGACAACTTCGGCGCCGGCCTGCGCCCCGACGGCGGCCCGATTGCCGGAGGCGACGGCAGCGTCGCCGGCTCGCCCGAGCTGCGCGGCGGTGCCGGCGACGACCGCCTCGACGGCGATGCCGACCATCCCTGGCTCTTCGGCGGCGCCGGCGACGACCTGCTCGTGCTGGACCTCGCGCCCGGCGCCGACGGCAGCTAGGCCGAGCCGCTCGGCCATCCGCTGCTCGACGGCGGCAGCGGCGACGACACGCTGGTCTCGGCGTACTCCCGCGCCGGGTCGGAACACGGGATGTACGCCGTGCTGCACGGCGGCCGGGGCGACGATCTGCTGGTCTCCGAAGGCGACGGCGCCGAGCTGATCGCCGGCACGGCCGGCGGCAACGACCGCCTTGTCGGCCACTGGGGCGACGACTTCCGGCTCTCGCTCGACGCGGGCGGGCAGGACCGGGTGAGCGCGCGGGGCGGCGTCGGTCACGACAGCTTCCACGTCTTCATCGCCGCCGGCGGCGGCGGACGCATCGACATCGACGGCGGCGGCGGGGCCGACGTCTGCGCCTTCGATTTCCTCGGCGCGGCCGGCGCGCCGACCGGCACGGTGAGGCTGACCGGCTTGGGCGCCGACGACCGCATCGACCTGAGCGGACTACTCGACACGGCCGCCGCCGCGGGCGGCTACCAGTCAGGCGAACCCTTCGCGGGCGGCTGGTTCGCGCTGGTGGCGCGCGGCGCCGACACCGTGCTGCGCTTCGACGCCGACGGCGCGGCCGGTGACGCCCACGGCTGGATCGACATCGCGACGCTCGTCGGACTCGCGCCCGCGCAGATCGGTGCCGGCATGTTCATCACCGATCACGGCGCCGACGGCCTGTTCGCCATCTGAACCGGGGCGGCCCGTCCGGGCCTTCGACCACCGGATGTCCGGCGCGAAGCGCTGCGCCGCCGAGCCCACGCGTCAGTCGCCGGTCTCGTGGAAGGTGGCCGTCTCCAGCGTTGGCACCGTCTCGCCCACCTGGCGCCGCGGCCGCCAGCCCCGGCGCACGATGCCGACGCCCGGCGTGCCGCGCGAACGGTGCTTGCCGAGCACCTCGGCGCGCAGGCTCAGAACGCGTGGCGCAGCCCGATCATCGTGCCGAGCTGGTTCTGGCCGGCGAGCGGCGTCGTGCCCGGGCCGCCGCCGCTCACGCTGTATTGGGCGCGCGCGCTGTTGTCGAGAAAGCCGGCCTGCGCATAGCCCGCCGTGCGCTTCGAGAACGCGTGCGTCGCGCGCAGCGCGAGCAGGGTCGCGTCGCGGTTCTGGGCCGTGTTGCCGATGCGGTAGAGCGCGCCGTCGATGACGAGCGAAGGCGCGACCGGCAGCGCCGCGCCGAGGTGCCACAGGTTGGAGCGGACGTCGCCGGCCACGGCGTCCACATGGCGGCCGAGCCAGCCGCCGCCCACCTTGACCGCACCCAGCTTCGCCCAGGCGCTGACGGAGACGCGGCGGTCCTTGTCGCCCGCATTGCCGAGTCCGATCGGGGCCGCGCCGTTGAAGAAGCTCGCGGTCGCGCCGCTGCCGCCGCGCAATTCGTCGATGGCGGCGGCGATACCCCAGTCGGCCGTCTTCCAGCCCGCGAGCGCGCTCCATTCGCGGCAGGCGACGGCCGCCGAGGCCGACTCGCCGGCGCAGCTGCCCGAGGCCGGCGTGCTGCCGACGCTGTCGCGGCCGGTGGACCAGGTCGCGCCGAGTTGCAGGCCGCCGAAGCCGCCGCGCCAGGCGATCGCGTTGTCGGCGCGGGCGTTGGGGACGCCTGCATCGAGCGACCCCATCGCATGGATGCTGGGGCCAAGGATGTCGGCATCGAGCAGGCCCCAGTACAGCATCGTGTACTGGCGCCCGAGGCTCAGCGTGCCCCAGTCGCCTTGGAGGCCGACGAAGGCCTGTCGGCCCCAGAGCCGACCGCCCTGGGCCGCCGTGCCCTGGTCGGGCGCAAAGCCGCCCTCGATCGTGAACACGGCCTTCAGGCCATCGCCCAGGTCCTCGCTGCCGCGCACGCCGAGGCGTGACGGCAGCTGGCCGGTGATGGTCGGCACGCGCCACAGCGTGCGGTCGCCGCTGGCGTGGGTGACACCCTCGACGCCGCTGTCGATGAGGCCGTAGAGCGTGACATTGGCGGCCGTCTGGGCCTGGGCGGCGGCGCCCGCGAAGGCGGCGGCGAGCGCGGTTGCAAGGGCTTGCAGGCGGGCGGGGCGCAGGGCGGCCCGCCACGCCGCGCGCGGGGCGTGGGGCATGGGTGTCTCCGGTTGTCGTGGTCGTTGGGGGTCGGGCGGCGCGCGCCGCGGTCGATGCCGCGGCCGCGCCGGTCCGGCCGGCGGCGGCCGTCAGTGCGCGAGCGTGGGTTGCGCGACGGGCTGCGCGGGCGCGGCGGCCTGCTCGGGATAGCGGTAGCCGCCCAGCCGCAGGATCAGCGCCGTCGCGATGGCCAGCGCCGCGCAGGCACCGGCCAGCCCCGGCACATAGCTGCCCTGGAGGTCGAAGCTCCAGCCCATGAGCGCCGGCCCGAGGCCCGAGCCGAGCATGAACACGGCGAACAGCCAGCCGTAGATCTCGCCGAAGGCACGCATGCCGAGGTAGCGCGAGAGCAGGAAGGCGATCAGATCGACCTCGGCGCCGAGCCCGAGACCGATGAACACGACGCACAGCGTCACGAGCTGGGGCGTGGGGCCGGACAGCAGCATCAGGATGCCCACCGCCGGCAGCACGAAGAAGGCCGCCGCCACCACCGGCGCATGCACGCGGTCGAGCAGCCAGCCCGCGATCAGCCGGCCGACGGTCAGCGCCAGCCCCGCGAAGGCGAGCGCGCCCACGCCGACGGCCGGCGGCAGGCCGCGATCGACCAGCATCGGCACCAGATGGGCGATCGTCCCGTTGGCCGCGCAGGCCACGGCGAAGAAGGCCAGCGCGAGCTTCCAGAACACCGGCTGACGCAAGGCCTCGCGCGCGGTCTCGCCGGGCAGGTCGGGGCGCTGGCCGTTGGCGCCGCGCGCGGTCGGCGCTTCCTCGACGAGGAAGCCGACCGCGAGCGTGCCGATCACCGCCACCAGCACCGCGAGGCCGGCATAGGCGAGGCGCCAGCCGCCCTCGGCGATGAGCCGCTGCGCCACGTTCGGCATCAGTGCCGCGCCGAGGCCCACGCCCGCCATCGCGATGCCGAGCGCGAGGCCGCGCCTGCGGTCGAACCAGGTGCTGATCGCCTTGGCATAGGGCAGCGGCGTCTGGCCGGCGGCGGCCACGCCCATCAGCGCGTACAGCGCGTAGAACAGCACCAGCGACGGCGGCAGCAGCGCCATCGCGCCGAGCGCCGCCGCGAACAGCCAGATCGCCGGCAGGCTCACGCGGCGGATGCCGTGGCGATCGATGAGCCGGCCCGCGAGCGGCACAAGCAGGCCGGTCGCCGTCAGCCCGATGACCAGGCCGGTCGAGGTCGCGCCCCGGCTCCAGCCGAAGTCCTTCGAGATCGCCACGAGAAAGATGCCGAACGTGAACTGCATGATCGGCCCGTTGCCCACGAGCAGCCCGAGCAGGGCGCCGAGGACGACCCACCACTTCTTGTGTTGCTTCATTTGCGTCTCCTCCGATGAGGTTGGGTGCGTGGCCTGGCCACTGCGTTTTTCTGGGGGATGAAGCGGGTTGTCCAGCGGGAGTTCACCCCCGGCCGGGCGCGATCTCGAACAGCCCGGCGGCGCCCATGCCGCCGCCGATGCACATGGTCACGACCGCGAGGCGCGCGCCGCGCCGCCGGCCTTCGAGCAGGGCATGACCGACCATGCGCGCGCCCGACATGCCGTAGGGATGGCCGATCGAGATCGCGCCACCGCTGACGTTGAGCCGCTCGGGGTCGATGCCGAGCCGGTCGCGGCAGTAGAGCGTCTGCACCGCGAAGGCCTCGTTCAGCTCCCACAGGTCGATGTCGTCGACCGCGAGGCCGGCGCGTTCGAGCAGCCTCGGCACCGCGAACACCGGGCCGATGCCCATCTCGTCCGGCTCGCAGCCCGCCACGGCCATGCCGCGGAACACGCCGAGCACCGGCAGCCCGTGGCGCTCGGCGTAGCCGCGCTCGGCCACGACGCAGGCCGAGGCGCCGTCCGAGAGCTGGCTCGAATTGCCGGCGGTGACGCTGCCGCGCTCGCCCACCACCGGCCGCAGCGCGGCCAGCCGGTCGAGCGTGGTGTCGGGCCGGTTGCCCTCGTCATGCACGAGCGTGACCGTCTGGTACTCGGGCGCCGCGCCACCGTTGTCGATGCGCTTGCGCGTGGCGATCGGCACGATCTCGTCGTCGAAGCGGCCGGCCAGCTGGGCCGCCGCCGTGCGCTGCTGGCTCAGCAGCGCGTACTCGTCCTGGCGCTCGCGCGCGATGCCGTAGCGGCGCGCCACGGTCTCGGCGGTCTCCAGCATCGGCAGGTAGATCGACGGCACGCGCAGGCGCAGCGTCTCGTCCTGGGCGCGATGGGTGTTGGTGTGCGCGTTCTGCACCAGCGAGATCACCTCGACGCCGCCGGCCGCGAACAGATCGGCCTCGCCCGCGACGATGCGCTGGGCCGCGAGCGCGATCGCCGCCAGCCCCGACGAGCACATGCGGCTCACGGTCAGGCCGCTCACCGTCACGGGCAGGCCGGCGGCGAGCGCCGACTGGCGCGCGATGTTGGCGCCCGACGCGCCCTCGGGCCGGCCGCAGCCGAGGATGACCTCGGCGATCTCGCCGCCCTCGATGCCGGCGCGCGCGATCGCGTGCCGCAGCGCATGGCCCGCGAGCACGCTCGCATGCGTGTCGTTGTACGCGCCCTTGTAGGCCCGCCCGATCGGCGTGCGGGCGGTGGCGCAGATGACGGCCTCGCGCATCACAGGCCCAGCACGCGCTCGGCGTTGCCGTGGAAGAACTGGTCGAGGAAGGCGTCGGTGAAGCCGAGGCTCTTCCATTCGTCGAGCAGGCGGGCGTAGGGGATGCTCGGGTAGTCGCTGCCGAACATCATCTTGTCGCGGAGGCGGCCGCGCATGTCGCGCACGATCTGCTGCGGCAGGTACTTCGGCCCCCAGCCCGACATCTCCCAGAACACGTTGCCCTTGTGCAGCGCGACCACCGTGGTCTCGTCGATCCACGGATAGCCGGGATGGGCCATGACGATGGTGAGGTCGGGGAAGTCGGCGGCGAGCGCGTCGATCGACGACGGATGCGCGTGGCGCGTCTTCGCGCCCATGCCGCCCGGCATGCCGGCGCCCATGCCGGTCATGCCCACGTCGATCATCACCGGCACGCGCAGCCCGGCGATCTCCTCCCACATCGGGTAGTAGCGCGGATCGTCCACGCTGAAGTGCTGCATGATCGGATGGAAGTGGAAGCCGATCATGCCGAGGTCGTTGACGGCGTGGCGCAGCTCGTCGATCGCGGCCTGGCCCAGGCCCGGCTCGACCGCGCCCCAGGCGCCGATCATGCAGTCGCGGTGGCGGTCGCGCATGCCGGCCACGTAGTCGTTGGAGCAGGGCGGCGTGTTGATGGTGGTGCGCAGGTCGAGCGCCACCAGGCAGGCCTCGATGCCGTGCTCGCGGAACTCGGCCGCGACGGCCTCCTCGGTCTTCGCGCTCCAGTCGCGTTTCCAGTAGCTGGCGAGCGCCGCCACGTAGGGGCCCTGGCAGTCGATCCAGGGCTGGGTGTTGGGATAGCAGTGCAGGTCGATGATGCGCATGACGTTGTCCTCGGGTTGGGGACGGATCGGCTTGCGGGCCGGCTTCCGCGTGGATCAGAATGGATCGTGATCAGAATTGATTTGGCCGTGAGACGTCACGGCCGTGGAGACGACCTTGACCGACGAGACGACGAAGCCGGACGCCCCGCGCCCGGGGCTGCGCGAGCGCAAGAAGCTGGAGAAGGCCCAGCTCATCTGCGCGGCGGCGCGCAAGCTGTTCACCACGCTGGGCTACGAGGCGACGACGCTGCGCGAGGTGGCGCGCGAGGCCGACGTGGGCTTCGGCACGGTGTTCAACTACGCGACCGACAAGGCCGGGCTGCTGGCCATGGTCTATGTCGACGAGCTGCAACGGCTGCCCCGGCTGTTCAAGGCGCCGTCGGCGCGGCGCAGCCTCGTCAACGAGCTGGCCGACGCCTTCCTCACGCTCTACGACTTCTGGGCGCAGAACGCGGCGCTCGCGCGCATCGTGCTGCCGCAGATGGAGTTCTACGGCTCGAATCCGCACACCGACCGCATCCTCGCGCGACGCGAGCTGGTCAAGGCCGAACTGGCCGCCTGGCTCGACGACTGCCGCGCGCGCGGCCGCGTGGCCGAGGGCGTCGACACCGCCCAGGCCGCCGCGACGCTGTTCGCGATCTACACCTCGGCGCTGCGCGAATGGATCACGAGCGAGGCGCTCGACCGCGACGAGGGACGCAAGCGGCTGGCCTGGCTGCTCGCGCTGCCGCTCGCGGCGATCGAGAAGCCGAAGGGCTGAGCGCGCGGGCCTCCGTTCCGCCGCGTGGCAGCCGGCGGCGGCCCGCGTGATGCGCAATGCGGTCCGGCGCATCTCAGCTCCCGGTCCAGCGCGGCGAGCGCCGCTCGGCGAAGGCGCGCGGGCCTTCGATGCTGTCGGCACTGCGCTTGCGGCGCGCCTCCAGCGGATAGCTCGCGGCCATGGCCTCGGCCAGCGGCCGGCCGAGCCCGGCCATCGCGCACTGCTTGGTGGCCTGGAGCGACAGCGGCGCGCAGGCCAGCATGTCGGCCACCCAGCGCCCGACCGCCACGTCCAGATCGGCGGCCGGCACCACCTCGTTCACCAGCCCGTGCGCGAGCGCCTCGCGCGCCGCGAGCGGCCGGCCCGTGAGCAGCATGCCCATCGCGAGCTTGAGCGGCAGCTGGCGCGGCAGCCGGTGCATGCCGCCCGCCATCGCGACGAGGCCGCGCCTCGGCTCGGGCAGCGCGAAGCTGGCGTGCTCGGCCGCGACGATCACGTCGCAGGCCAGCGCCAGCTCGAAGCCGCCGCCGAGCGCCATGCCGTTCACGCGGGCGATGACGGGGCGGAAGAAGTCGTGCCGGTCGGTCAGGCGGCGCAGCCCGGCCCAGCGCGCGGCGAGGGCGGCGCGTTCGGCCTCGTCCATCAGCGGCTCGCGCGCGACTTCCTTCAGGTCGCGCCCGGCCGAAAAGGCGCGCTCGCCGGCGCCGGTCAGCACGACGATCCAGCAGTCGGGATCGGCCTCGATCGCGTCGAGCGCGCGGCTCAGCGCCAGATGGGCATGCGAGTCCATCGCGTTGAGCGCGTCGGGTCGGTCGATGGTGAGACGCGCGACATGGCCGTCGCGGTCGAGGCGCACGGGCGGGCGCGCGTCCGCCGCCGCCGGGGCCGGCGACAACGCCGGCGGCGGGACGCGCGCGTCGCCATCGACGATCGGGCGCGACGGGTCCTCGGCCAGCGTCGGCGCGCTCATGACGTCTTCCCCGACAGGCTCGCCTGCATCGCCGTGACCCGCGCCGCGAACGCCGGCTGTTGCAGCGACCACATCTGCTGCGCCGTCTCGTGCGCGAAGGCCTCGGCATGGCTGCCGCGCGCCGCGAGCCGCAACGAGGCCTTGGCGCGGCGCACGAGTCCGGGCGGCGCGGCGGCCAGCCCGGCCAGTTCGGCGTCGAGCAGGCCTGCAAGCGCTTGCGGCTCGACGCAATGCTGGACCAGTCCGATGCGCAGCGCTTCGGCGCCGTCCACCGGCTGGCCGCCGAGCAGCATGCGGTTGGCATTCGCCCAGCCCACCGCGCGCAACAGCATCCAGCCGTGGCCGCCGCCCGGATGCAGGCCGATGCGCTGGAAGCGCGTGTCGAAACGCGCGCCGGTGGTGGCGATGCGCTGGTCGCAGGCGAGCGCGAGGTTCATGCCCGCGCCCACCGCCGGACCCTGGACGACGGCGACGGTGGGCAGCGGCGCGTCGGCCACGACCATGAAGGCGCGATAGACCAGCTCGACCGCCTCCGTGCTGCCGGCGGCGGCGGCCTTCAGGTCGTCGAGATCGGCGCCGGCGCAGAAGGCGCGGCCGTTCGCGTCGATGACGATCGCGGTCGCGGCCGGGTCCTCGCAGGCGAGCGCGACCGCCTCGATCAGCGCCGTGCACAGCCCGACCGACAGCAGGTTGCGCCGCGCCGGATTGTCGAGCGTGATGCGATGGATGCCGCCCTCGCGGCGGTGCTGGACGAGGCTCATCTCAGGCCGCCTGCAATGCGCGCTCGGCCACGATCACGACCAGATCCTTCTTCGACACCTTGCCGAAGCTCGACAGCGGAAAGCCGTCGAAGATCTCCAGCCGCTCGGGCAGCTTGAAGCGCGCGATCTCCTGCTGCTCCAGGAAGGCCACAAGCTCGGCGAACGCCAGCTGCCGCCCCGGCCGCAGCACGACGCAGGCGCAGTTGCGCTCGCCCAGCGTCGGGCAGGGCACGGGCACGCAGGCCACGTTCTGCACCGCCGGATGCATGAGGATGAGGTTCTCGATCTCCTCGGCGCTGATCTTCTCGGCGCCGCGGTTGATGAGGTCCTTCTTGCGCCCCTCGACCATGTAGTTGCCCGAGGGATGCTGGCGCATCAGGTCGCCCGAGCGGTAGAAGCCATCGGGCGTGAAGGCCCGTGCATTGTGTTCGTCGGCGCGGAAGTAGCCGCGCAGCGTGTAAGGCCCGCGGCAGCACAGCTCGCCGACCTCGCCGGGCGCGACCGGCCGGTCGTCCTCGCCGAGCAGCATCACCTCGTCGTCGGGGCAGATCGGGCGGCCGACGGTCTCGAGCCGCACGTCAGCCGGGTCATCGAGGCGCACGAACATGAGCAGGCCCTCGGCCATGCCGAAGTTCTCCTGCACCGTGCAGCCGGGCAGCAGCGCCTGGGTGCGCCTGCGCGTCTCCGGTTGCAGGCGCTGGCCGCCGCTCTGGATCACGCGCACCGAGCCGAGGTCGAAGCGGCCCGCGAGCGGGCTCTCGATCCAGCGGATCAGCAGCGCCGGCACCACGTGGATATGGGTGACGCGATGCCGCTCGACCAGCGGAAACACCTGCTCCGGCGCGGTACTCGTGTGCAGCACCACCGCGCAGCCCTTGCCGAGAAAGCCTTGCAGGCCGGGACAGGCCAGCGGCAGGTTGTGACCGATCGGCAGCACGTCGAGCAGCACGTCGCCCTCGCGCACGCCGCACACCGACACCGCGAGCCGCGAGTTGAACAGGTAGTCGTTGTGCGTGCGCGGGATGAGCTTGGGCACACCCGTCGTGCCGCCCGACAGCAGGAAAAGCGCGGGCGAGTCGGGGTCGATGACGATCGCGTCCATGTCGGACGGCGCGCGCGTCGCCGGGCGGTCGATGAGCTCGGTGAGCGACACGAAGCCCTCGGGCGCCCGGCCGAGCACGATGCCGAAGCGCAGGCAGGCGTGCCGCTCGCGCAGGCGCCCGACCATCTCGGTGTACGAGAAGTCCTTGGCGACGTCGGGCGTGACCGTGGCCACGGCCTCGGCCAGGCCGACGAAATGATTCATCTCCCGGAAGCGGTGCGGCGGCAGCGCGAGCACCGGCATCGCGCCGATCTTCTGGAGCGCGAAGTGCAGGTACACGAACTCGATCACGTTCGGCATCTGCACGACGAGGCGGTCGCCCGGCCCGATGCCGAGGTCGAGCAGGTTGAGCGCGAGGTTGGTGGAGCGCGCGTCCAGCTCGGCGAAGCTCACGCTGCGGGTCGCGTCGATGAGGGCGGTGCGCTCGGCGTGCTCGGCACACCAGGCGCGGAAGTCGTCGCGCATCGCGCGGTCCTGCCAGTAGCCGCGCTCGCGGTAGCGCCGGGCGAAGTCGGACGGAAAGGGGGTGACACCGGACAGCATGGTCGGTCTCCTCGGAAGGCTGGGGCGGCGCGGCGGCATGGCCGTCGCGGAAGGAAGGCGCTGGGCGAAGAAGGCGCCGGCCGGCGGGGAGACCGCCCGGCGCGCAGGCCGCGCTCAGGTCACGGAGGCGAAGCCGCCGTCGATCACGAACACCTGGCCAGTCATGAAGTGCATCGAGGTGGCGATCGAGACCACGACCTCGGCCACGTCGTCGGCGGTGACACAGCGCTTGAGCGGCGTGGCCTTGGCGCGGCGCTCCATCAGGCGGTCGTAGTTGTCGCCGAGGGCACGTTCCATCCAGTCGCCCTCCATCCAGCCCGGCGCGATCGCGTTGACGCGGATGGCCGGGCCGAGCGCGCCTGCAAGCGTCTGCGTCATCGAGACGATGGCCGCCTTGCTGGCCGAGTAGGGCAGGGGCTGGGGGCCGGGGCGCAGCCCGACGATGCTCGCGGTATTGATGACGGTCGCCTTCGGCCGGGCGCGCAGCAGCCGCGTCGCATGCTTGGTCACGAGGAAGGTGCCGCGCACGTTCACCGCGAACACGCGATCGAAATCCTCCACCGCGACGGTGTCGAACTTCGCCGGCGGCGTGTCGATCGTTGTGCCGGCGTTGTTGTGCAGCAGGTCGAGCCGACCGCCGTAGGCCTCGGCGACGGCGTCGATCATCGCCACCACCTCGCGTTCCTGGCTCACGTCGCCCCGGATGACGGCGACCTTCGCGCCGGCGTCGCGCGCGGCCGCCTCGGTCACGCGGATCTCCTTCTCGCTGCGGCTGTAGTTGAGCGCGAGGTCGTAGCCCGCCTTCGCGAGCGCCACCGCCGACGCGCGGCCGATGCCGGTGGATGCGCCCGTCACCAGCGCCACGCGCTTGCCTTGTCCGTCCATGTCCCGCTCCTTCTTGGTGAATCTGAATCAAAAGTGATCGTGATCAGATTAAGTGCGCGACCGGAGGCGGGGCAAGACGGCTTGCGGGTATCTACGCGGGAGGGAAAACGGCAATCGTCGATCGCCGCTCAAATGTGATCGAGATCGGAATCAGTCGTGAGCGGGGCGGAAACGCGGCAGAGATGTAACAAGGCGTCTTTCCATGCATCATAGTTAATGATAATCGTTCGCATTTAACAAGACCAACGAGGCATGCCTTGACTCCGCTTTTCCGCCCCAGCGCGCAGCCGCGCGCCGTCCTGACGTCGATCGCGCTCGCGGCCCGCGTCGTTTCCGCCTCGGTCGTCGCGGGCGCCGCGCTCGGCGCCGCGCCCGCAATGGCCCAGGCCGCCACGAGTGACGCGAACGCGCCGGTACTGCCCGCCGTCAAGGTCGCCGCGCGCAAGGAGTCCGCCACCGACCTGCCGGCTGCCCAGGCAGGCGGACAGGTGGCGCGTGGCGCCCGCGTGGGCCTGCTCGGCAACCTCGACGTGATGGACACGCCGTTCAATCTCACCGCCTACACCGCCGAGCTGATCGAGAACCAGCAGGCGCGCACGCTCGCGGAGGTATTCGCCAACGATCCGTCGGTGCGCTTCACGACCTCGTCGGGCCATGCCTACGAGAACTTCCGGGTGCGCGGCTTCGACGTGAACGCGGGCGATCTCGCGATCGACGGGCTGTTCGGCCTCGCGCCGGTCGGCCATGTGCCGACCGAGATGTTCGAGCGCGTCGAGCTGCTCAAGGGCGCGAGCGCACTATTCACCGGCATGCCGCCCGGCGGCGGCGTGGGCGGCGTGGTGAACCTGGTGCCCAAGCGCGCCGGCAGCGAGCCGCTCACGCGCGTGACGGTCGGCTACCAGTCGGAAGGGCAGGTCGGCACGAGCGTCGATGTCGGCCGCCGCTTCGGCCCCGACGACAGCCTGGGCCTGCGCCTGAACGGCGCCTACAGCGATGGCGAGACCAGCGTCGACGGCCAGTCGAAGAAGCGCAAGTTCGCGTCCGCCGCCTTCGACTACCGCAACCGCGATCTGGTCGCCTCGCTCGACGCCTACTACAGCAAGGAATCGTTCAAGGGCGGCACGCCGGCGATGTACTGGTTCTCGACCACCACGATTCCCAAGGCGCCGAAGGGCAGCGCCAACCAGTTCCCGAACGCCTGGGGCGACCTCGAAAGCAAGGCCGCGATCGCCCGCGCGAGCTACGACTTCACGCCCGCGCTGTCGGCCTTCGCCGCGGTGGGCGTCATGCAGCACGACTACGCCGGGATGATCAACGGCACGCATGCGCGCCAGATCCAGGCCAACGGCAACTACACCGGCCGCATGGTGGCCCAGCTCGGCTACACCGACAGCCTGTCGGCCGAGGCCGGACTGCGCGCGAGCGTCTCGACCGGCGCCGTCGCCCACGAGTTCGTGCTGCAGGGCAGCCGCCTCGGCCAGGAGAACGGCAGCGGCTCCAATCTCTCGACCTACAGCTCCAACATCTACGACCCGGTGGTCTGGGCGATGCCTGCGCTCCCGCTCAGCTCGCCCAAGACCAGCGAGGTCACGCTGTCGAGCCTGGCGCTGGTCGACACGATGTCGATGCTGTCGGACCGGCTCAGGCTCATCGTCGGCCTGCGTCACCAGCGCGTCGAGACGACCAACTACAGCAGCACCACGGGCTTGGCGGTCCAGCCGGTGTACGACAAGTCGGCCCTCACGCCGTCGGTCGCGGTGGTGGTCAGGCCCTGGGCGGCGGATGTCTCGCTCTATGCCAACTACGTGCAGGGTCTGAGCAAGGGCGACAGCGTGACGACGGTGACGCCCGCGCTCATCTTCGCGCCCTACAAGACCGAGCAGGAGGAGGTCGGCGTCAAGTGGAACGCCGCCGGCTTCGGCAACACGGCGAGCCTGTTCCAGATCACGCGGCCCACGCTCATCAGCCATGGCAGCGGCGGCGACATCAGCTATTCCGACGGCGGCGAGAAACGCGTGCGCGGCCTCGAATGGAACACCTTCGGCGAGGTGATGCCGGGCCTGCGCCTGCTCGGCGGCGCCACCTACACGCAAGGCATCCAGACCAGGACCACCGACGACCTCTACAACGGCAAGGCCGCCGTCGGCGCGCCGCGCTGGCAGGGCAACCTCGGCACCGAATGGGACGCGCCCTGGCTCGCGGGCCTCACGCTCACGGGCCGCGTCACGGCCACGAGCAGCCAGTACCTCGACTCGGCCAACACCCAGCGCATCGCCGGCTGGGGCGTGCTCGACGCCGGCGCGCGCTACGCCACGCGCATCGACGGCCGGCGCGTGGTGCTGAGACTCAACGTCAACAACCTGTCCAACCGCGCCTACTACTCGGGCAGCTTCAGCGACAGCACGCCGATCGCCACGCTCGGCGCGGCGCGCAGCGTCATGACCTCGGCCAGCGTGGACTTCTGACATGGCCGCCCCTTCCTTCGCGGCATCGCTCGCGCTCGCGCTGACAGCGCTTGCAGGCCCGGCCGGCGCGATGACGGCCGCGGGCGACGCGCCGGTCATGGCCACCGGCGCGGGGCCGGCCCCCGCGGCCCGCCTCGCCGACGCCAGCCACCGTTCGGACCGCGCGCCGGCCGACGCGCCCGTCGTGCTGCCCGCCGCGCGCCAGTTCGACCTCACGGCGCGCGCCAACGGCCAGCGCTACCGCATCTTCGTGGCCGTGCCCGACACGCCCGCGCCGCCCGCCGGCCATCCGGTGCTCTACGTGCTCGACGGCAACGCCGCCTTTCCGGTCGCGGCCTTTCTCGCGCGCGGCGCCGCGCGGCGCCAGGACGAGACCGGCCTCGCGCCGCCGATCGTGGTCGGCATCGGCTACCCCGACGCCACCGACTTCGACGTCGCCGCGCGCCGGCGCGACTACACGCCCGGCCCGGTCGCTCCGGACACGGTCGGCGCGCCCGGCAGGCCCGCCGGCGCCGATGGCGTCGCGCGTTCCGCCGACGCGGCCGAGGCGGGTGGCGCCGACCGCTTCCTCGACTTCATCGAGCACGAGCTGCGACCGCTGATCGCGGCGCGCCACCCGGTCGATCCGGCGCGCCAGGCGCTGTTCGGCCATTCCTTCGGTGGACTGCTGGTCGTGCATGCGCTGTTCACGCGGCCGGCGCTGTTCTCGACCTGGCTCGCGTCCAGCCCCTCGATCTGGTGGGACGACCGCCGCGTACTGCGCGACCAGCCCGGGCCCGATGCCGGCCGCGCGCCGGCGCGGGTGCAGATCAGCGTCGGCGCGCTGGAGGACGACCCGCCGCCGCCCACGCTCGCGCCCGAGCTGCGCGCGCTGATCGCCACGCGCCAGATGATCCCGCCCGCGCGCGAGCTGGCCGCCGGACTGCGCGCGCTGCCCGGCTGGGCCGACCAGGTCGCCTTTCACGAGCTGGCCGGCGAGGACCACGGCCCGGTCTGGCTGCCCGCGCTGAGCCGGGGCATGCAGACCTTCCTCGCCCAACCCTGAACCGGCGCGCGCGGCCCCGACCGGGTAGCGCGCGCCCATCCGGACTTCCGACGATGACTTCCTTCCTCCTTCTCGGCCTCGGCGCGGTGCTCGCGGGCAGCGCCGGCTTCTATCTCGCGTCGCCGCATCAGCGCCTGCGCGCGGCACCGCTGCCCGCGCGACCCGCGCGCGGCGCCGGCACGGCGCTGCTGCTGCTCGGCCTGCTCGCGCTCGGCCAGACGATGCAGGCCATCACCGCCGTCTTCGTGTTCCTGACCGCGCTCATGCTCGCGCTCGTGCTGCTGCCGCACGCGGGCGCGCTCGTCGCCCGGCCGCGAGGCCGCTCGTGAGCGCCGCCGGCAAGCCCCCGCCGATCGCGCGCGACTGGACCGCCAGGACCCTGGCCGGGCTGCTGCTCGGCTTCGGCCTCGCCCTCGGATGCAGCGGCGTGCTCGCGCAACTGCTGGCGGCGCTGCCGCTCGCGCTGCGCGGCCAGCTCGCGATGTGGCTCGTCGTGCCGCTGTGGTTCGTCGCCTTCGGCGCGAGCGGGTTCTTCACGAGCGGACTGCGCGCCTGGCTGTGGCTCGGCGGCGCCAACCTGCTGGCCTGGGGCGCCTGGGGCGCGCTGCGGCTGGCCCAGAACTGAGGCGGCATTCATGCGAACCGACTACGTGCGCATCTACAAGTCGGTCCACACCTGGACCGGCATCCTGAGCGGCATGGCGCTGTTCATTGCCTTCTACGCGGGCGCGTTCACGGTGTTCAAGGAACCGATCTCGCGCTGGGCCTCGCCTCCGGCGGTCGAGGCCGCGCTGCCGCTGGCCGACGCCGGCCCGCTGGTCGTGCAAACCCTTGCAGCCCGGCCCGACGCGGCGCGCGAGTTCACCGTCCACCTGCGCGAGGCCGAGCATCTGCCCGGCCGGCTCGAATGGCAGCTGCGCGCGCCCGGCGGCGACGACCATGACGAACGCGGCGCGCGCCATTACGTCGCCACGCTCGACGCCGGCAGCGCGCGCGTGAGCGAGTTCCAGCCCGCGCCGGTCGCCGGCTTCATCGACGTGCTGCACCGCGTGATCGGCCTGCCCGTCGACAGCGATCCGAACCGCTGGGTCATGGGCGTGATCGCCACGCTCTACGCGCTCGCGCTGTTCTCGGGCGTGGTGGTGCTGCTGCCCTCGCTCGTGAAGGACCTGTTCGCGCTGCGCGTGGGGCCCAATCTCAAGCGCATGTGGCTCGACGCGCACAACGCCGTCGGCCTCATGAGCCTGCCCTTCCATGTGGTGATGGCGGTGACGGCGGCGGTGTTCGCCTTCCACGACGGCATCTATGCCTTGCAGGACCGGCTGTTCCATGACGGCCGCTTCGGCGCGGCGGTGCAGGGGCCGGGCGTCGCTACCCCGGCCGCGACGCCGCCGCGCGATCCGGCCACGATGCTGGCGCCGACCGAGCTGGTGGCGCGGGCGCGCGAACTGTCGCCGGGCTTCGTGCCGACCCAGCTCCAGTACCAGAAGGTGACCGGCCCGAAGCCGGTGGTGCGCGTCTGGGGGCGCGACGAGGCAGCGGTGTCGCCGCGCGCGCGGGGCGGCTTCGTCGCGCTCGATCCGTACAGCGGCAAGGTGATGAACGCCGACTTCCTGCCCGGCCGCCAGAGCGCGCCCAATCTCGTCATCAGCAGCCTGTTCGCGCTGCACATGGCGGCCTTCGGCGGCACGGCGGTGCAATGGATGTACTTCGCGCTCGGCCTCGCGGGCGCCTGGCTGTTCTACAGCGGCAACCTGCTGTGGATCGAATCGCGCCGCAAGCGCGCGCCGAAGCAGGGCGGCGCGCTGCCGGCCCAGCGCCGCGATGCCCGGCTGATGGCGGCCGCGACGATCGGGGTCTGCCTCGGCTGCGTGTGCGGCATCTCGCTCACGCTGCTGGCGGCCAAGTGGCTGCACGGTCGCGTGGCCGACCTGCATGCCTGGCATGTCGGGCTGTACTACGCAGCCTTCCTCGGCGCGATCGGCTGGGCCTTCGCGCGGGGCGCGGGGCGCGCGGCCGTGCATCTGCTGTGGCTCGCGGCGGCGCTCGCGTTCGCGATTCCGCTCACGACGCTGGCAGGCTGGCTCGCGCCGGGCCTCGGGCTCTGGGCCCATGGCTCGGCGGCGGCGCTGGGGGTGGATCTGACGGCGCTTGCAGGCGCGGGCGCGCTGGCGCTGATGGCGCGGGCGGCGGCGCGCCGGATGCGCGCGGGGCCGCCGGACAGTGTCTGGGCGGCGCGGCCGGCCACGGCTTCGCCGATCGATGGCGCCACGGTGCCGAACGCGGGCTGAAACGGCCGGGCGCCGCACGCGGTCCTTCGCACCGTCGCGGCGGCGCCCGCCTCGGCGCGCCAGGCGACCGCCGTGAACGACACGAAGGACCAGCCCGCGTTGGCGCCGATCACGCCGCGTCCGCCCGGGCCGAGTGGAATCGCCACGGGTCGGCGGCCGGCGAAGGCGTTGCCGGACGCCGATTCGCGAAGCAATCGCGCGGGATTGCGTCGGCCGTGACCGGCGCGCGAGGCTTTGTTGAAACTTCCGTGAGGACTGGCCGGTTGCGCCTTCCGATCATCGGCGGCGACCGCGCCTCGCGCGGCGTTCCCGCGCCACCGGCGCGCCACAACCGCAGATCGGAACCGACCATGCAAACGCTTTCAATCCGGCCGCTCGCGCCCGTCGCGCTGGCCCTCGCCCTCGCCGCGCCGCTGGCCGGCGCCCAGGCCCATGACTTCCTCGCGCACGACTTCGATGTCGGCGGCATCGTCTACGTGATGACCAATGCGGCCGGCGGCAACCGCATCCTCAGCTATGCGCGCGCGCCGGGCGGCAAGCTCCAGGCACTGCCGTCGGCCACGGTCGACACCGGCGGACTCGGCGGCAGCGGCAATGCGGCGGTCGATCCGCTCGGCTCCCAGCATTCGCTGGTGTACGACCCGGCGTCGCGGCTGCTGTTCGCGGTGAACGCGGGCGACAACACGGTGTCGGTATTCGCGCCCGGCAATTTCGGCGGCAAGCCGCGTCGCACCGCGCTCGTGTCCTCGGGCGGGAACATTCCGGTGAGCCTGGCCGTGGCCGACGGCGTGCTGCACGTGCTGAACGCGGGCGGTACCGGCCGCATCACCAGCTTCGTGATCGGCCCCGACGGCAGCCTGCTGCGCAAGGGCACGGTTGACCTGGGGCTGGCCAATGCCACGAGCATCCCGTTCGCGCAGATTCCGGCGCCGGGCGACATCGGCGTCGATGCGCTGTCGCGCCGCCTCATCGTCACGCACGCGGGCGGCGGGCGGCTGTTCAGCTTCGATCTCGACGAGGCGGGCCTGCCGACCGGCGCGCCGGCGATCACGCCCGCGCCCGGCGCGGCGCCGTTCTCGTTCGCGGTCACGCCCTACGGCTCGGTGCTCGTGGCCGAGGCCGGCAGCGGCGCTGTCAGCAGCTTCGACGTGCCGCCCACGCCGGCCTCGACCCTGCTGCTCAACACCGCCACGGTGGCCAACGGCCAGGCCGCGACCTGCTGGATCGTGGCCGACGCCGACGGCCATGCCTATGTCGCCAACACCGCCTCGGGCACCGTGAGCGAATACCGGTACAAGCGCGGCGGCGGGCTGGAACTGGTCAACGCCGTGGCGGCCCGCCCCGGCGGCGCGCCGACCGACATCACGCTCGCGGGCCGGGGCCGCTACCTCTACGCGCTCAGTCCGGCGGCCGGCTCGGTGAGCGGCTATGTGATCAACCGCGAATCAGGCGCGCTGCAATCGGTCGCGGCTGTCACCGGCCTGCCGGCGAACCAGGGTCTCCAGGGCATCGCGGCACGCGACTTCTTCGAGTGACGGCGCAACCCGTCGCGCGCGGCGAGGCTCCGGCGCCGCCACGACCGGCCTTCGCCCGGCGCGCGCGGCGGCGCATTCATTCCCGCGCCCGGCCCTCGCCGCGCCGGGCGGCGAGCAGGCGCAGCAGGCCGATCTGCTCGCGGTAGCGCGCGCAGCGGCGGCAGTGGCCCAGATGGAGCAGCAGCCGCGCGCGCTCGACCGGGCCGAGCCGCGTATCGAGCGCGCGCGAACTGAGCGCGGCGGCGTCGCGGCATTTCATGCGCGCGGGCCCCAGCCGGCGTCGAGGCATTCGCGCAGCCGCAGCCGGGCGCGATGCAGGATCACGTGGCAGTTGCCGGGCGTGATGCCCAGCTCGGCGCAGATCTCCTCCACCTCCAGGCCGAGCAGCTCGCGCATCACGAACACGCGCGCGGTGCGTTGCGGCAGCTCGTCGAGCGCGGCCGCGAAGGCGGCGTCGAGCTGGCGCGATTCGAGCGCGCCGTCGGGCGCGACCGGCAGCACCGAGGGCGCGGCGCCGTCGCGCCAGGCGCCCCGGCCGTCGAACAGCGCGTCGAGCGCGTCGTTCCAGTCGTCGTTGTCGTCGATGACGCTGCCGATCGTCATGCAGCGATCGGCCTCGCGCAGCTGGTCGATGATGCGGTGACGCAGGATCGCGAACATCCAGGTGCGCAGGCTCGACCGGCCGGCAAAGCCGGCGCGCCCGCGCAAGGCGGCCTCGATCGCGTCCTGCACCGCGTCCTCGGCGGCGCCGGCGTCGCGCAGCTGCATGCGCGCATGGCGCAGCAGGTCGGGCCGCAGCGTGGCGATCATCTCGGGGGTGACGCGCGGGGCGGCGTCGGCGGGGGGCGGATCGGCCGACGCGGCGTCGGTACCGGGGCGGCGGTCGAGGGCGGCGGACCGCGTCGTGGCGTGGCCGTCGCGCTGGCCGCGAGCGGGCGGGGCGGGGGCGAGGAGGGTGGCGGTCATGGAGTCTCTCCGGCAGCCGAACGCCGCTCCGTCGCCATCGACGGATGTTTTGTAGCGGTCGTTCTGTTACCGTGATTGGACGGTGCCGCCGCCGGCCGAGTCCTCACGGAAGTGTCACGGCGCGCGTAAGAAATGCGCGCGCCGCGCGACACGGCCGGCAGCCATCACCGCCGCCCGCCCGGAGAACCACCATGACGCCTGCCACCCCAACGCCGCCGCGCCGCGTGCTGCTCGTCGAGGACGACGCGCACATCGCCGAGATCGTCCGCATGCATCTGTGCGACGAGGGCTATGCGGTCACCCACGCGGCCGACGGTCACGAGGGCGAGCGCCTGCTGGGCGCGGCGCGCTGGGACGCGGTGGTGCTCGACATCATGCTGCCGGGCATCGACGGGCTGGCGCTGTGCCGCCATGTGCGCGCGGGCGAGGGGTACACGCCGGTCATCATCACCAGCGCGCGCTCGGGCGAGGTGCACCGCATCCTCGGCCTGGAGCTGGGCGCCGACGACTATCTGGCCAAGCCGTATTCGGTGTTCGAACTGGTGGCGCGGGTGCGCGCGCTGCTGCGCCGGGCCGATGCGCTGGCGCGGCGCACGCGGCCCTCGGGCAGCGTGGTGGCCGGCGCGCTGCGCATCGAGCCGGCGGCGCGCGAGGCCTTTCTCGACGGCGCGGCGCTCGATCTGACGCCGCGCGAGTTCGATCTGCTGGAACTGTTCGCGCGCCATCCGGGCGAGGTGTTCTCGCGCGCCGACCTGCTCGACCGCGTCTGGGGCCATCGCTATGACGGCTACGAGCACACGGTCAACACCCACATCAACCGGCTGCGCAGCAAGATCGAGCCGAATCCGGCCGAGCCGACGCGGCTGCTGACGGTGTGGGGGCGCGGCTACAAGCTGGGCGCGGGCTGAACGTCGGCGGCGCAGACGTTCACGCGGCCAGGCGCCGCGCCGGCCGCGCGTACCGGCGCGGCGGCGCGACCGGCGAGGCTCAGCGCTCGGCCGGATTCAGCGCGCGCCGAGTCCGGCGGCGAGCCGCGCGCTCTCGTCGGCGCCGAGGTCGGACACGAGCACGCGGCGCATGCCGTCGCGCGCCCAGCGCTCGATGCGGTAGCCGCGCGCGTCGGCGCGGGCCAGCGCATGGTCCGGCCCCGGCTCGGGCCAGACGTAGAGATCGGCCTGATGCGCGCCGAGCCGATAGGCCAGCACCGCCACCGGCCGGCCCGCGACGTAATCGAGCCGGCCGCCGAGGAAGCTCGCGTCGGGCAGCGGCTGCTCGATCACCGGCGGCGCGAAGTCGAGCCGCGCGGCGAGCCAGGGCCGCACCTGATGGTGGTCGGACGAGGCGATGTCCACCACGCGCGCGGCGAGCGTGGCGCGGGCATGGCTGGCGACCAGTTCCTCGTCAAGCCGGCGCGCCTCGCCCGCGCCCGCGAGCGCGAATTGCAGCGCAACCGTGGCGACCGCCGAGAAGGCGAGCGCGCCGGCCCAGGGCCGCCACGCGAACCAGCCTGCCGGGGCCGATGCGCCCGGCGCGGCGGCCGGCTTGCGCCTCGGCCCAGGCGCGGGCGAGCCGGCCGGCGCGCTGGTCGCCGCGCCCGTGCCATCGGCCTTGCCCGCGCCACCGGCCTTGCCCGCGCCGTCGGGCACCAGCGCCGCGAGGCGCGCCCGCAACGCGGCCGGCGCCGCATGACGCTCGGCCTCGGCGCGCAGGCCGTCGCGCAGCGCGCGCAGCGCCTCGACCTCGGCGCGCAGGCCGGCATCGCGCGCGAGCCGTGCCTCGATCTCGAGGGTACGCGCGAGTTCGAGTTCGCCATCGACGAAGGCGCCAAGCTCGGCGCGGGAAACGGGGCTGTCGTTCATGGTTGGCAATCGTGGCGGCCGGCGCCGACGGCGCGCGGGCGCGGCTTCGCATCGGGATCGAGCGCCACGCGCAGCAGCGCGCGGCCTCGGGCGAGACGCGACATCACGGTGCCGACCGGCAGGTCTGCGATGGTGGCGATGTCGCGGTAGGACAGGTCTTCGAGTTCGCGCAGCACGATCACCTCTCGGTAGGCGACCGGCAGCGCCGCGAGCGCGGCATTGATGCGCGCGCGGTCGGCGCCGCGCAGCACGCGCGCATGCGGCTCGTCGCAGGCCGGCGCGGGCTGGTCGCGCCAGCGCGCGTCGTCCTCGTCGAGCGGCACGATCACGGCCGGCCGGTTCTCGGCCAGCCACGAAAAGCAGGTGTTGCGCACGATCTGGAGCAGCCAGGCGCGCGCGTTGTCGCCCCGGAAGGCGGCGAAGTAGCGCAGCGCGCGCAGCACGGCTTCCTGCACCACGTCGTCGGCATCGCTGTCGTTGCGCGTGAGCCAGCGCGCGAGGTTGTACGCGGCATCGAGATGCGGCAGGGCAAGGCGCTCGAAGCGCTTGAGGTCGGCGTCGTCGGTCACGTCGGAATCCCGGGGGTCTGCTTGCCATACCGCCGGAACTCGCCGCCTATTCCCGCGCCGGTCCGCCGGCCGTCGCGCGGGATGCGCGACCTGGCGCGATGGCAGGCGGCGCGGCGCCGCGCGACTTACAGCCGGCGCCGGCGCGGGAATGGAATCGGCCGCGCGCCGGTACTGCATCCCGAGCCGGGCGAGGTCGCCCGGCCAACCCACAGGGAGCAGTGATGAGCGCTATCGACAGACGACAATTCCTGCGGCTCGCGGGGCTCGGGGGCGCGGTGTTCGCCTCGGGTCTCGCGCGCACGCCGGCCGCGCGCGCGGCCGCCATGGCCAACGAAGATTTCTTCTTCGTGCAGCTTTCGGACACGCACTGGGGCTACGAAGGCCCGGCCAACCCCGATGCGCGCGGCACGCTGCCGAAGGCGATCGACGCGGTCAACGCGCTCGCCGACAAGCCCGACTTCATCGTCTTCACCGGCGACCTCACCCACACCACCGACGACCCGCGCGAGCGCCGCAAGCGCATGGCCGAGTTCCGCGACCACATCGCGCGGCTGGACGTGAAGACCGTGCGCCTCATGCCCGGCGAGCACGACGCCTCGCTCGACGCGGGCAAGGCCTTCCGCGAATTCTTCGGGCCGACCAGCTACAGCTTCGACCACAAGGGCGTGCATTTCATCGTGCTCGACAACGTGAGCGACCCGGGCGCGCGCCTGGGCGACGACCAGCTCGGCTGGCTGGAAAAGGAGCTTGCCGGCCAGCCCGCCGACGCGCGCATCGTGGTGTTCACGCACCGCCCGCTGTTCGACCTGTATCCGCAATGGGACTGGGCCACGCGCGATGGCGCGCGCGCCGTCGGGCTGCTGTCGGCGCGGCAGAACGTGACCGTGTTCTACGGCCACATCCATCACGAGCATCACCAGATGACGGGGCCGGTCGCGCACCACTCGGCCAGGTCGCTGATCTTTCCGCTGCCCGAGGCCGGCTCGCAACCCAAGCGCACGCCGCTGCCCTGGGATCCGGCCCAGCCCTATCGCGGCCTCGGCTTTCGCGAGGTGAAGGCCGCGCCCGCCGCGCCGGCCTATGCGCTGTCCGAATTTCCGATGAAGGCTTGAACCATGACGATCGAACGCCATCCGCAAGTCCCGCCATCGCGCCGCCGCCTGCTCGCCAGCGCCGCCGCGCTCTGCGCCGCCGCCAGCGTGGGCGGGCTCGCGCGCGCCGCGACCAAGCCGCGCGTGATCCCCGTGGTCGCGCGCAAGTTCGATTTCGTGCCGGCCGAGATCCGCGTGCGCCGGGGCGAGACGGTCACGCTCAGCCTGACCGCGCCCGAGGTGCCGATGGGCATCAACATCGCCGATCTGGGCGTGCGCGCCGACATCATCCCGGGCAAGCCGACGCTGCTCACGATCACGCCCGACAAGGCCGGCCGCTTCACCTTCCTGTGCGACGTGTTCTGCGGCACCGGCCATGAGGACATGAGCGGCGCGCTGATCGTGACCTGAGGCCGGCGCGGCCATGCAAGCCGTTGCATGGCCGCGTCACGCCCGCTCGCGCGGCGCCGGCACGCGGGCCGGCGGCGCAAGCGTCAGCGGCGCGCGGGCGCGCGCAGCGCGAGCGCCACACCCGTCAGCACGACCGCGCCGCAGGCCAGCGTGCGTGGCGCGAGCGGCTCGCCGAGCGCGAGCCCGCCGAGCGCGGTGATGACCGGCACCGACAGTTGCGCGGTGCCGGCCGCCGCCGTGCCGAGCGCGGGCAGGGCCGCATACCAGGCCGCGTAGCCGAGGCCGGAAGCGAGCGCGCCCGAGGCGAGCGCGCAGGCGACGCCAGCCGGCGCCGCCTCGACCGGCCCGGCGGCGAGCCAGCAGACGAGCGCCGGCAGGCTGCCGAGCGCGAAGTTGCGCGCGCTGTCGGCGAGCGCGTCGGCGCTGCCGCGTCCGGCCAGGGTGTAGCCGGCCCAGGCCAGACCCGCGCCCGCCATGAGCAGGGCCGGCGGCAGCGCGGGGGCGCTCGCGCCGGGCAGCAGCAGCGCGCCCAGCCCGCCGAGCGCGATCACCGCGCCCGCGAGCCGCGCGCCGCCGGCCGGCTCGCCGTGCCAACGCGCCGCGAGCAGCAACGCCGCCTGCACGCAGCCGAACAGGATCAGCGCGCCGGTCGCCGCGCCGAGCCGCACATAGGCGAAGGAAAAGCCGAGCGCATAGGCCGCGAGCGCGAGCGGCGCCAGCCGGCGGCGCGCCGACGCCGTCGTCGCGCTCGCCTCGCGGGTCGCGTCAAGAGCCGAGACCCGCGCCGGACCATCGCCCGCCCCGCGCCAGCCGCAGGTGCAGCAGCAAGGTCAGCATCAGCGCGCCCGCGACCATCCTGAGCAGCGTGAAGCCGGCCGGATCGATCAGGCCGCGCGCGAGCGCCACGCGGCACAGCAGCGAATTGGCCGCGAAGGCCAGCAGCGCGAAACCCGCGAGCAGCACCGGCCGCGCGCGCCCCGCCGGCCGATGCGCGCCGGCCGCGATCGTCGCCACGCGCGCCGCCTCAGGCCGCCGGCGGATAGTTGGACGGATAGAGCGCGCGCATCGCCTCCTCGTCCAGCTCGGTCTTGAAGACGTGGGCGCTGCCGATCTCACGCGCGCGGGCGGCGGCCGGGCGCGCGTCGATCGCGGCGAACCAGCGCTTCAGCTCGGGGAAGGGCGCGAGCGGATCGTCGTTGCCGAGCACGAATTTCGCGCGGTCGAGCCAGCCCCAGGCCGAGATGTCGGCGATCGTGTACTGCGCGCCGACGAGGAATTCGCGCCCCGCGAGCTGGCGGTCGAGCACCTCGTAATGGCGCTCGGCCTCGCGCCGGTAGCGGTTGATCGCGTAGGGCAGGGTCTCGGGCGCGACACGGCCGAAGTGCACCGCCTGTCCCGAGTAGGGCCCGACGCCGCTCGCGATGAACAGCAGCCAGGACAGCAGCTCGGGCCGGTCCTCGGGCGCGCCGAGCAGGCGGCCGGTCTTCTCGGCCAGGTAGAGCAGGATCGCGGTCGAGTCGAACACGCGCGCCTCGCGGCCGCCGGGGCCGTCGGTATCGACGATCGCGGGCAGCTTGCCGTTGGGGTTGATCGCGCGGAAGGCCGGCAGGTGCTGCTCGCCACGGCGCGTATCGACCGGCAGCAGCTCGAAGGGCAGGCCGGTCTCTTCCAGGAAGAGCGCGACCTTGAGCGGATTGGGCGTGGGGTGGAAGTGGAAGCGGATCATCACGGGCCTCGCAGTCGATGAGCAGCGCGCGGGCCTTCCGGGCCCGGCGCGCCGATGCGCGGAAACGGAAACGCGCCCGCGCCGGCCGCGCGGCCGGACACGGGCGCCGTCGCGCGCCGATCAGAGGAAGCGCGAGACGATCGGGCAGTTGACGATGAAGCCGGTCGAGCCGAACGGACCGCCGCCGGGGCCGGTGAGGAAGCCGCGCTGCACGTTGCCGAGGAACTCGAACTCGCCGGTCAGGCGGGCGCGGTAGTCATGGCTGACAGCGCTTGCAGTCCATTCACCGACGTTCAGATCCCAGAGCGGACTGTAGTCGGTGGCGACGGTCGGGATGCCGCCGAGCACGTTGAGCGGGCCGCCGTCGCCGCGCAGCGCGCTGTCGAAGCCCTGGCGCTGCGGATGCACTTCGCCGGCCACGTCGTTGCTCGCGCCGTTGACGACCGCGAACAGGCGCTCGACCGCGCTGAAGGCCGTGTCGTCGTTGCCGACCTTGATGTCGACCAGGCCCGGGGCGAGCGTGGCACCTTCCATCGCGGCGGGCAGCGCATGGCTGGCCTCGGTGCTCAGGTAGAGCACCGGCCGGCCGAAGCTGAAGCCGGTCGTGAGCGCGAGCGTGACCACGCGGTCGCGCGGGCAGATGCTGACCACCTTGTCATGCACGAGGTGGTAGTCGGCATTGCCGTTGCAGAAGGCGTCGAGCGTCGCGGCCGGCGTGCCGAAGGCGACGATCGGCGCGTTGTACACATGGCCGCCGATCATCGCGAGCGGGCTGTAGTCGGCATCGCCCACCGAGCCGGGCTGGAAGGCCGAGGGCGGGAAGGGATGCGGCTCGGCGCCGGGCGTGACCGCGTGCACGGGCGAGAAATCGACCCGGCCCGACTCGAACACCACCACGGTCTCGCCGTCGATGAGCTGCTGGCTCGCATGCCGCACGCCACGGCCGACGGCCGCATAGCTCAGCTTGGACGAGAAATTGATGCCGAGCGCGGCGGCGTTGGCCTCGTCGTCGGTGTCGGTGAGGATGTACCAGACGGTCTCGCCGGAGGCGAGCCTGCCCTTGTAGAGCGGCAGCGTGAGCCGGCCCTTCTCCTCGTCGAGCGTGCCGGCCTTGAGCAGCTGGTAGGGGCCGACCAGTTCCTTCTGCACGGTGGACGGCGCGGTGCCGAAGTAGGTGGCCGGCACGTCGGCGCCGATGGACGCGGGGGCGGGCTGGATCTCGGTGATGGCGGTCGGGTTCTGGATGGCGGTCACGCCGCTGGTGAGGTCGCCGCTGGCGGCGCCGGGGCTGACGTCGGGACCGGCGCTCGGCGCGGGGCTGTCGCCACCGCCGCCGCCACAGGCGGCCAGCGCGAGACTCATGAGCAGGGGTGCGAGATTGAGGGGCTTCACGGCTTTCTCCTGAAGAGGTGTGGGGCGCTTCAGAGGAAGCGGAAGACGATCGGGCAGTTGACGATGAGGCCGCTCGAACCGAAGGCCTTGCCGCCCGGCCCGGTGAGCCAGCCGGCACGCACGTAGCCGAGGGTCTGGAACTCGTCGCGCAGGCGGGCGCGGTAGTGCTTGTCGATCGCGTGCCGGGTCCACTGGCCGACGTTCAGGTCCCAGAGCGGGCTGTAGTCGGTGGCGACGGTCGGGATGCCGCCGAGCACGTTGAGCGGGCCGCCCTCGCCCTTGAGCGCGCTGTTGAAGCCCTGGCGCTGCGGATGGATGACGCCGGCCTCGACATTGGTCGGGCCGTTGATGACCGCGAACAGCCGCTCGACCGCGCTGAAGGCGCTGTCGTCGCCGCCGACGCGCACGTCGGTCAGGCCGGGGGCGAGCGTCGCGCCTTCGAGCGCGGCGGGCAGGGCGTTGTTGGCTTCGGTGCTCAGGTAGAGCACCGGGCGGCCGAAGCTGAAGCCGGTCGTGAGCGCGAGCGTGACGACCTGGTCGCGCGGGCAGATGCTCACGACCTTGTCATGCACGACCGAATGGTCGGCGTTGCCCGAGCAGTACTCGTTGAGCTTGGCCTCGCTGACGTTGAACGCGACCATCGGCGCGTTGTAGATGTAGTCGCCGATCTTCGCGAGCGGGCTGTAGTCGGCATCGCCGACCGAGCCGGGCTGCACCGCCGTCGGCGGGAACACATTGGGCTCGGCGCCCGGCGTGACCAAATGCACCGGCGAGAAATCGACCCGGCCGCGCTCGAACACCACGACGGTCTCGCCATTGATGAGCTGCTGGCTCGCCTTGCGCACGCCCCGGCCCACGTCGGCATAGACGAGCTTGGACGAGAAGTTGAGGCCGAGCGCGGCGGCGTTGGCTTCGTCGCTGGTGTCGGTCAGCACGTACCAGACGGTCTCGCCGCTGGCGAGCCGGCCCTTGTAGAGCGGGAGGGTGATCGTGCCCTTCTCCTGGTCGATGGTGCCGGCCTTGAGCAGCTGGTAGGGGCCGATCAGTTCCTTCTGCACGGTGGACGGCGCGGTGCCGAAGTAGGTGACCGGCACATCCGCGCCGATGGAGGCCGGCGCGGGCTGGATCTCGGTGATGGGGGTCTGGACCGGCAGGCCCTGGGCGAGCGCGGGAAGCGCGAGACACCAGCCTGCCAGCGTGAGGATCTTCTTCATTCGATTCTCCGTCGGGCGACTGCGAAGATGCAGTGGGCTCAGCATCGGCAGCGCAAGGGAAGAAATCCTCACGAAACATTCAAGCCGGTTGCACCTTATGGAGCGGAGAGACGATTCACGAACATCCGCTCTAGAATCGGCGCGAACCGATCAGAAGAGGAACGCCGCCATGGCCCGCCCGCGCGAATTCGACGAGAACACCGCCCTCGACGCGGCCATGGGCTGCTTCTGGCATCGCGGCTACGAGGCGACCTCGATGCGCGACCTGGGCGCCGACATGGGCATGACGGCGGCGAGCATCTACAACGCCTTCGGCGACAAGGCCGCGCTGTTCCGGCGCGCGCTGGAGCACTACCTCGACGGCGCGGCGCGCGAGCGCATCGCGCGGCTGGAGCAGATGCCGTCGCCGCGCGCGGCGGTGATGGCCTTTCTCGACGAACTGGTCGATGCCTCGGCGCGCGACCGGGCGAAGCGCGGCTGCATGCTGGTCAACACCGCGCTCGAACTCGGGCCGCACGACGCCGAGATGCGCAGACTCGTGGGGCGCGAGCTGGCGGCGATCGAGGGCTTCTTCCGGGGCCGGTTGCGCGCGGCCGACGCGGCGGGCGAACTGCCGCCGGGCAGCAGTCCCGATGATCTCGCGCGGCTGCTGCTCGGGCTGCTGCTGGGCATCCGCGTGCTGGCGCGCTCGAAGCCGCAACGCGCCCTGCTCGAAGGCATGCTGCGGCCGGTGCGCGGGCTGCTCGGGCTGGCATGCGACGGCGACGGCGCGACCGCCGGCAGCCTCGCCGACGAGGCCGAACCGGCGGACGCGAGCGCCTGACGCGGCGCCGGCCGCACGGCATCACGGCCGCCCGAGCGCCTCCACTCGCGCCTGGATCGCCGCCACGCCAGCGCTCGCGCAGCGCTCATCGAGGGCGCCGCCGGGCGCGCCGCCCACGCCGAGCGCGGCGAGCGTCTCCTCGCCACGCCGGATCGCCACACCGCCCGCGAGCAGGATCACGTTCGGCACCGACGCGAGCGCCGGGCCGGTCGGCGTGCGGCCGACCTTCTCGGCGAGCGCGCCGGTGGTGGCCGCGCCGAAGATCGGCCCGAGCGTCACCGCCGTGTAGGCCTTGCGGAAGGCGGTGTCGCGGGTGTGGATGGTGCTGTGGTCGCCGCGCAGGAAGGCGCGCTCGACGCCGGCCGCGTCCACCACCGAGGCCGAGACGCGATGGCCGTCGGCCTCGCAGGCGCGGATGGCTTCCCGCGCCGCCGTGTGGGCGAGTTCCAACGGCAGCGTGACGCCGCTGGTGAGCACCTGAGCGCCGGCGGGCAAGGCCGCGGCGGCGGTCAGCACCCAGCCGGCGACGGCGAAGCCCAGCCGGGCCGCGCGCAGCGTTGCAAAGGCTTGCGACGCATCCATCGCCGGCCTCAGGCGAGAAAGCGGCGGCGGATCAGCCCGGCGATGCCGGCCGCGTCCTCCTCCAGCGCGAAATGCCCGCTGTCGAACAGATGCAGCTCGGCATCGTTCAGCTCGCGCACCATGGCTTCGGCGCCCGGCACGAGGAAGAACGGGTCGCCGCTGCCCCAGGTCACGAGGGTCGGGGGCTGGTGCTCGCGCATCCAGTCGGCCCAGGCGTCGTAGCGCGCGACGTTGCTGGCGTAGTCGCGGAACAGCGCGAGCTGGCGCTCGGTCGCGCCCTCGCGGTCGAGCGTGGTGGCCTGGTCATGGGTCCAGGCGTCGGGGTCGAGACCGTCGGGATCGCGCGCGCCGGCGGTGTACTGGAACTTCGTCATCTCGGCCGTGAGCAGCTGGCGCGCGTTGCGGTCGTCGTTCTGCTGCCAGAGCGGCATGAACACGTCGGCGGCGGCCTGGCTCACGCCTTCCATGCGGAAGTTGGCGTTCTGGATCACGAAGCCGGCCACGCGCGCCGGGTCCGTCACCGCGAGGCGCATGCCGACCGGGCCGCCGTAGTCCTGCATGTAGAACACGGCGCGGCGCACTTCGAGCCGGTCGAGCAGGCGATCGACGGTGGCGGCGAGATTGTCGAAGGTCCAGTCGTAGTCGGCCGGCGCCGATGAATGGCCGAAGCCCGGATAGTCGGGCGCGATCACGCGGAAGCGGTCGGCCAGCAGCGGAATGAGCTTGCGGAACATGTGCGACGACGACGGGAAACCATGCAGCAGCACGATGGCCGGGCCGTCGGCCGGACCGGCCTCGCGCCAGAACAGCTCGACGCCGTCGATGGTGGCGCGGCGGCTGCGCACGACGGGCAGGGCGGGCGCGGCGGGCAGCGGCGGCTGGCCGCCGCCGTCGGGAGCGACACGGGCGGGTTCGAGCGACAGGCCGCTGGCGAGCCAGTGGCGAAGCGATTGCATGAGCGACATGGTGGTCTCCGGGTTCAGGCGGTTTGCAGATGGGGCGCGTCTTGTTGCGACAGGCTGGACTCGACGGCGCGCGTCATCTCGTCGGCGAGTGACTGACTAAACGGAACGATCAGTCCGTATAAGACGAAAAAAAGGCGGATGCCTTACATCCGCCAAACATGAAGCCGGTTCAGGCGACGGCCGCGATCGCCGCGTCGGCCATCGCGCGCAGCGCCGCCGGACTTCGATCGACGCGCGCCGCCACGTTCAGGCCGAGCGCCACGGCGAGCAGCATCTGCGACAGGCCCTCGACATCGCGGCCGGGCGCGATCTCGCCGCTGGCCTGGCCGCGTTCGAGCAGCGCGAGCAGTTCGGCGCGCAGCGCGCGCAGCCCGTCGGCGACGAAGGCCTGCACGCGCGGGTCGGCCGTGGCGAGCGCGGTTGCGGTGTTGGTGATGAGGCAGCCGTCGGGCAGCGCGGCGTCGCAGCAGGTGTCGATCTGATGCGCGAAGAACTCGCGCAGGCCGGCGCGCACGGTGCGCGCCTCGCGCAGCGCGCGCACCCGCGCCAGCACGAACTGCCCGACGTAGCGCCGCGCCGCCGCCTCGAACAGCCCGAGCTTGTCGCCGAAGCTGTCGTACAGGCTGGAGCGGCTCAGGCCGGTGGCGCCGAGCAGGTCGGGAATGCTCGTGGCCTCGTAGCCCTGGCGCCAGAACACCCGCATCGCCGCGTCGAGCACGGCGTCTTCATCGAATTCACGTTGTCTTGCCATGAGCCGGAGACTAGCATTGAACGGAACAAACAGTCCGGAAAGTGTCAGGGATGAAGAACGAGCTTTCCCGTGCTGGCGCGGCTCTCCAGCAGCCGGTGGGCCTCGCCCGCCTGTTCCAGCGGCAGCCGGGCGCCGATCACCGTGCGCAGCCGGCCTTGCGCATGCAGCGCGCACAGCTCGCGCCAGTCGGCATGCAGCCGCTCGGGCGTGAGCAGCGGCGCGAGCGCGAAGCCCGTGACCGACTGGTTGCGGAAGATGAGCGCGAGCAGTTCGGGCACGCCGAACGCGAAGCGCTGGATGTTGAGCGCGCCGTAGACGACGAGATTGCCGCGCGGCGCAAGCAGGCCGAGCGCGGCGGGCGTGAAGTCGCCGCCGACCGAATCGTGGATCACGTCGGGGCCGAAGCCGCCGGCGGCCGCGCGCACCCGCTCGATCCAGTCCGGCGCGCGGTAGTCGATCGCGGCATCGGCGCCGAGGCTCGTCGCCAGCGCGCATTTGGCCGGGCCGCCCGCAAGCGCTGTCACCGTCGCGGCGCCGGCTTCGCGCAGCAGTTGCACGAGCAGGCCGCCGACGCCGCCGGCCGCCGCGCTCACCAGCGCCGAGCGGCCGGCCACCGGCACGTGGCGCGCGAGCGCGAGCGCGGTCAGGCCCTGGACCTGGAGCGCGACCGCGTCGTCCCAGCCGAGGCCGTCGGGCAGGGGCAGCGCGAGCGCGGCGTCGATCACCACTTCGCTCGCGTAACCGCCCGCGAACACGCCGGCCGCGAACAGCGGCGCGGCGACGCGCTGGCCGACGGCGAGGCGGGTCACGCCGGCGCCGAGCGCGTCGATCGTGCCGGCGGCCTCGCAGCCGGGCAGCCAGGGCAGGGCGGGCGTCATCGCGTAACGGTTCTCGCGCATGAGCGTCTCGGCGAAGTTGACGCCGGCGGCGTGCACGCGCACGCGGATCTGGCCCGGGCCGGGTTCGGGCGCTGGGAGTTCGACGACGCGGAACTGGTCGGTGCCGCCGAAGCGGTCGAGCTGGATGGCTTTCATGGAGGAGGTGCCGGCGAGTGGATCGGATCGCCAGAGTCGCGCCGCCGCCGTCCGCGCCGCTACCCACCGTTCTCCGACCTGCACACCGGATGGTGGGCATGAGCCGGCCCGTCAAGCATCTGCCGCCGCTGCCGGCCGAACGCGCGCTCAAGGTGATCGCCGGGCGCGGCAAGGCGGTGATCCTGCACCGGCTGTTCGACGGGCCGATGCGGCTGTCGGCGCTGGAGCGCGCCCTGCCCGACCTGAGCCAGAAGGTGCTGATCGCCCAGCTGCGCGAGCTGGAAGCGCACGGCGTGGTGAGCCGCCGCGTGCATCCCGAGCTGCCGCCGCGCGTCGAATACGCCGCCACGCCGCTCGGGCTGAGCCTCGCGCCGCTGCTCGCGGCGCTGTGCGACTGGGGCCGGCGGCACGCGCATGCGCTGGGCGAGGCCGGCCGGCTTGCCTGCGCGAGCGACGCACGCGCCAGCCGGGACGCCGAGGCCGGCGCGCCGACATCCCCCGGCGGGCGCGCCGACACGCCGCCTGTCGCGGCCGATCCGCCGTCCGCGCCCGCACTGTAAGAAGCCGGCGCGCCGCGCGACCAAGCCGGCATGAACGCCTCGCCCCACTTCGCCCGCCGTCTGGCGCGCCGCGTGCTCGCCCAGCTGGGCCTGAGCGCGCGGCTGTGCATCGTCTTCACCGTGCTGCTCGCGGCGGCCTCGGGCGGCACGGTGATCGTGCAGATGCGGCTCGACGAACTGCGCGAGCAGGAGATCGTGCAAAGGCTCTCGGCCGGACTCGCCACCCACATCGCCGGCAACGCGGCGCTGATGCGGCGCGACGGTCTCGACCCGGTGGCGGTGCGCGAGCTGTTCGCCAAGTTCATGGACGTGAACCCGGCGGTCGAGGTCTATCTGCTCGATCTGGACGGCCGCATCATCGGCCACGCGGCGCCGCCGGGCCGGCTGCGGCTCGACCGCGTGGACCTCGGGCCGGTGCGCGACTTCATGCGCGGCCGGCCGATGCCGGTGCTCGGCGACGACCCGCGCCAGCCCGGGCTGCGCAAGGTGTTCAGCGCCGCGCCGGTGCGCGTCGATGGCCGGCCGGCCTGCTATGTGTACGTGGTGCTGATGGGCGAGGAGCACGACGCGATCGCGGCCCAGGGCCGGCCCGACCATCTGCTCGGCCTGCTGCTGCGCTCGGCCGGGCTGGTGTTCGCGCTGGTGCTGGTGGCCGGGCTGGTGGCGCTGCGCATGATCACGCGCCCGCTGGTCGAGCTGACCGCCGCCGTGCGCGGCTACACCGCCGACGGCCGCCCGGCCGGCGGCCCGCTCGCGCCGCCGGCGGCCGGCGCGGCCGCGCCGCCGCGCGACGAGATCGCGCTGCTCGGCCAGACCTTCGCGCAGATGACCGCGCGCATCGGCGAGCAATGGCGCGCCCTCACCGAGCAGGACGAGCAGCGGCGCGAACTCGTGGCCAACATCTCGCACGACCTGCGCACGCCGCTCACCTCGCTGCACGGCTATCTCGAAACCCTGCTGGTCAAGGCCGACAGCCTGCCCGCCGCCGACCGCCGCCGCTATCTCGAAACCGCACTCGCGCAAAGCCGCAAGGTCGGCCGGCTGGCGCAGGAACTGTTCGAGCTCGCGCGGCTGGAATACGGCGTGGTGCGGCCCGATCCCGAGAACTTCTCGCTCGCCGAACTCGCGCACGACGTGCTCCAGAAGTTCGAGCTGCCGGGCGCGGCGCGCGGCCTGCGCCTGCGCGCCGACATCGCGCCGGGGCTGCCGCCGGTCACGGCCGACGTGGCGCTGATCGAACGGGTGCTGACCAATCTGGTGGACAACGCGATCCGCCACACGCCGGCCGGTGGCGACATCGAGCTGCGCCTGCGCCACGAGGGCCGGCAGGTGATCGTGCGGGTCAGCGACAGCGGGCCGGGCATCGCGCCCGCGCTGCGGCCGCTGCTGTTCACGCGCGCCGCCTTCGCGGTGGCGTCGAAGCAGGGCGGCGGCTGCGGCGGCCTGGGGCTGGTGATCGTGCGCCGCATCCTCGAACTGCATGGCAGCGAGATCCGGCTGCTGCGCGAGGTCGGGCGCGGCGCGGTGTTCAGCTTTCCGCTCGCGGCGGGGGGATGAGGCGCGCGGTCGCCGGAAGACCAGGCGCCGGCCGACCCGGAAGAAGCGGCGCCGCGCCGACGAGGCCGACGGCTCAGCTCGCCGGGTACATGGCCGGGGCGCGGTCGCGCGGCGCGAGGCCGTCCTCGCCGATCGGCGCGAGGCCGAGCCGCAGCGCCTCGGCCAGTTCGGCCTTCACCTCGGCGCGGCTGCGCGCGACGACCGCGCGCGCCGGGAAGGCGGCCGGGTTGCGCTCGCGCGGCGTGAGGCCGTCCTCGCCCACCGGCGCGTCGCCGAGGCGCAGCGCCTCGGCCAGTTCGGCGCGCACCTGCTCGCGCGTGAGCGCGCGGCCCTCGGCCGGCGCCTCGAACAGCGCGCCGCGATAGGGCTCGGCCAGGCGCTGTTCGAGGTCGGTCGCGGGAATGCCGGCCGCATGGGCGGCGGCGCCGGACAGGGTGAGCGCGAGCGTGGCGAGGAGAAGGGAAGTCTTGTTCATGAGGGCTCCGTGGCTGGGTTGATCGGGACCGTCCCGATGCTGTGAAGACCGCCGGAGCCCGCCTTTCCTGTCATGCCCGGGCGTGACATGCGTAACCGGAATTTGCGACGCGGCTTCAGGCTTCGGTGCCGATCGCCGCGTCGGCGTCGGCGCGCGCGGCGGCGCGGGCCGGGGCGCCGGCTGGTCCGCCCGCGAGCGCGGCGCGCAGCGCCGGCACCATGAAATCGACCAGCGCCCGGGTGCGCGCGGTCGCGGCGCGGCTGCGCGCGAACACCACATGCACCGGCAGCGGCGGCGGTTCGCGCTCGGTCAGCAGGCGCAGCAGCCGGCCCTCGGCGAGCGCCGCGTCGGCCTGGTAGGACAGCACGCAGGTCAGGCCGTGGCCGTCGAGCGCCGAGGCGATCGCGGCGTCGGCGCTGTTGACCGTGAGGCGCGGCCGGATGCGCACCTGGCGCGGCCGCGCGTCGCCGGGCGCGGCGCCGAAGCTCCAGACCTCGCCCGGCGTGATCTGGCTGAAGCTGATGCAGGGCAGGGCGGCGAGATCGGCCGGCTCGCGCGGCGCGCCGACGCGCGCGACCAGCGCCGGGCTTGCGACCACCACGCGGCTCACCTCGCCCACCTTCACCGCGACCAGGCTCGAATCGGGCAGATGGCCGATGCGCACCGCCGCGTCGATGCCCTCGTCCACCACGCTGGCCACGCGGTCGAGCAGCAGCAGCCGCGCCTGCACCGCCGCGTGCCGGTCGAGAAAGGCATCGAGCAGCGGCCGCACCACCAGCCGCCCGAACAGGCGCGGCGCGGTGAGCGTGAGCAGGCCGCGCGGCAGCGCGCGTTCGCTGGCGGCGCCGGCCTCGATCGTCGCGACCTGCTCCAGCACCGCGCGGCTGGTCGCGAGCCAGGTCTCGCCCAGCTCGGTCAGGCGCAGCGAGCGCGTGGTGCGCACCAGCAGCGGCGCGCCCGCGCGCGCTTCGAGCAGGCCGATCGCGCGGCTCACCGCCGCCGGCGTGCGGCCGAGCCTGCGGCCGGCGCGGGCCATGCTGCCTTCATCCACCACCGCCACGAAGACGGCCATTGCATCGAGTCGATCCATGCGGGGCTTTCCGGTTGCGCGCGAATCCGCGCGGGCCTGCGGGAGTCGGCCGGAACGCGCCGGCATTACATGCGCCGCGCGCAACAGTGGCTTGCGGGCGCGGCGGATTCTCCCGGCGCGCGGCGCGCTCCAACCTTCGCTTCGCCCGCCAGACGCGGGCTTCAACGCAAAAGGAGCATCCATGACTCGCATTTCCACCCTCGCCCGCACCGATGCCACCGGCAGCGCCGCCGACCTGCTCGACGCCGTCAACAACGCCTTCGGCACCATTCCCAACCTCTTCCTGGTGACGGCGCGCGCGCCGGCGGTGCTGCAAGGGCTGCTGCAATTCAACGCGGCGCTGTCGGGCGGCGTGCTGGCGGCGCGCGAGCGCGAAGCCATCGCCATCGCGGTGGCCGAGGTGAACGGCTGCGACTACTGCCTGTCGGCCCACCTGATGATCGGCAAGGGCGCCGGCCTGGCCGATGGCGAGCTGGCCCTCGCGCGCCAGGGCAAGGCGGCCGACGGCCGGCTTGACGCGATCCTGCGCCTCGCCACCACGCTGGTGCAGACGCGCGGCATCGCGAGCGACGAGCAGATCGCCGCCGCGCGCGCCGCCGGCCTCGGCGACGCCGAGCTGCTCGAAGTCGTGGGCGTGGTCGCGCTCAACGTGCTGACCAACTACCTCAACCTCGTCGCGGGCACGCCGATCGACTTCCCGGTCGTGCGCTCGTCGCGCAGCCACGGCTGATCGCCGTTCGTCCGGCGCGCGCGCCGCGCTGTAAGAAGCGCGCGCGCCGGGCGACCAAGCCACAACACCGATCGCCCGGAGCCCAGCATGAACCTCCCGTCCTCCCTACCGCGCCGCCGCGCGCTGGCCAGCGGCCTGCTCGGCCTGGCCGGTCTTGCAAGCGCTGTCATGCCGCTGGCCGCCACGGCCGCCGGCTGCGCCGTCGCGAGCGGCCCCGGCACCACCGCGCTGGTCGAGCTGTACACCTCCGAAGGCTGTTCGAGCTGCCCGCCGGCCGATGCCGCCGTGAGCCGGCTCGACCGCACGCTGGCCGACGGCGCGCGCGCCATCCCGATCGCGCTGCATGTGGACTACTGGGATTCGATCGGCTGGAAGGATCCGTTCGCGCAGGCCGGCTTCGGCGCGCGCCACTCGTGGCGCGTGGCGACGCTCGGCAAGCGCACCGTGTGGACGCCGCACTTCTTCGTGAGCGGCGCGGAGGCGCGCGACTGGCGCGAGACGCTGTCGGGTCAGGTGGCCCGCATCAATGCCGAGCCGGCGCGCGCGAACCTCGCGCTCGACGCCCGCGTCGGCGCCGACGGGAAGCTCGTCATCGACGCGCGCGGCACGCTTGCCGCGCAGGCGGCGGGGCAGAGCGCGAAGCCGGCGCTGTACCTGGCGCTGACCGAGAGCCAGCTCAGCTCGAAAGTGACGCGCGGCGAGAACGGCGGCGCCACGCTGCATCACGACCATGTGGTGCGCAGCCTGATCGGCCCGATCGATTTCAGCGACGGCCGCGCCGAGCTGCATCGCAGTCTCGCGCTGCCGGCCGACTGGAAGCGCGACGGGCTGGCGCTGGTCGGCTTCGTCGAGGACGAGACCAGCGGCCGCGTGCTCCAGGCCGCGACCACCGGCCAGTGCCTCAAGGGCTGACGCGATGGACGCCGTCATCCTGCAACCGGCCTGGGTCCGCGCGACGCACTGGCTCAATGTCGTGGCCGTGGTGCCGCTCGCGATGAGCGGCTGGCGCATCTACGACGCCTCGCCCTTTCTCGGCTTCGACATCCCGCGCGACTGGACGCTCGGCGGCTGGCTCGGCGGCGCGATCCAGTGGCATTTCGCGGCGATGTGGCTGCTGGTCGTCAACGGCCTCGCCTGGATCGGCGGCAACCTCGCCACCGGCCGCTGGCGCATGCGCTTCTGGCCGCTGACGCCCGCGCTGCTCTGGCACGACATCCGCGCCTTCTTCCGCGCCGAACTCAGGCACGACGACCTGTCGCACTACAACGCGGTGCAGCGCGCGGCCTATCTGTTCGCGGCGCTCGACCTGATCGTGCTGGTGCTGTCGGGCCTCGTGCTGTGGAAGTCGGTGCAGTTCCCGCTGCTGCGCGAGCTGATGGGCGGCTACGAGGCGGCGCGCCGCGTGCACTTCTTCGCGATGGCGACGCTGGTCGGTTTCGTCGCCGTGCATGTGGCGATGGTGATCGCCGTGCCGCGCAGCCTGCGCGCGATGACGCTCGGAAGGTGAGGCCATGAGCGACCCACGCAAATCCGCCCCGCCGCGCGCCGCGCTGCTCGACGTGCTCGGCGACGGCCTGCGCCGCCTGCGCCGCGACGCCAGCCGGCTCGACCTGCCCGAACCCGCGCGCCGGCGCCTGCTCGGCGGCGGCCTCACGCTCGGCGGTCTGTCGCTGCTCAGCGGCTGCGGCATCAGCGACGAGCCGAGCGTCGAAGCCGCGCTCATGACGGTGTCGCGCTTCAACGACCGCGTGCAGGGCGCCCTCTTCGGCCCCGACCGCCTCGCGCCGACCTATCCCGACTCGATGATCGTGCGGCCCTTTCCGTTCAACGCCTTCTACGGCGAGGCGATGGCGCCCGATGTCGATGCCGGCGACTGGCGGCTCGAAGTGGGCGGCAAGGTGACCGAGCCGGGCCGCTGGACCCTCGCCGCGCTGCGCGCCCTGCCGCAGACCGGCCACACCACGCGCCACATCTGCGTCGAAGGCTGGAGCGCGATCGGCAACTGGAGCGGCGTGCCGCTCGGCCTCTTCCTGCGCCGCGTCGGCGCCGACCTCGGCGCGAAGTACGTCGCCTTGCGCTGCGCCGACGGCTACTACAACGGCATCGACATGCCGAGCGCGCTGCATCCGCAGACGCTGCTGGTGCTCGACCAGGACGGCGGCCCGCTGCCGCGACGCAATGGCGCGCCGCTCAAGCTGCGCGTGCCGACCAAGCTCGGCTACAAGAACCCCAAGCACATCGTGGCCCTGACCGTGACCGACGACCGCCCCGGCGGTTACTGGGAAGACCAGGGCTACAACTGGTTTGGCGGGAGCTGATGCGGGCTTCCGCCCGCCGCTGCCGCCTTGTCCCGACCCGCACCGGGTCTGAATTTCCACCCGCAACACCACCCCTCTCAAGGAGCATCACATGAACCGCATCGCCATCGCCCTCGTCGCCGTCGCCTGTTCTTTCGGCTTCGCCTCGGCCCACGCCGACGACATGAAGAAGGACGCCATGAGCCACGACGCCATGGGCAAGGACGCCATGGCCAAGGATGGAATGTCGAAGGACGCCATGGGCAAGGACGGCATGAAGAAGGACGCGATGGGCAAGGACGCCATGGCGAAGGACGGCATGGCCAAGGATGCGATGGGCAAGGACGGCATGGCCAAGGACGGGATGTCGAAGGACGCCATGGGCAAGGACGCGATGAAGAAGTAATCGCGATCCGGCTTCCGGCGCGCCGGCGGGTTGTCGGCCCGCGCGGCGCGGCGGCCCTCGTGCCGACCGCAATCGGCTCCCCGACTCCAGGACTCCTCCATGCTCCGCGATGAACTTTCCGCGCTGGCCGCTCGCGTGGCCGGCATGCTGCCCGCCGAGGCAAGCGCCACCATCGAGCGCGGCATCGCCGCGCTGGCCTTGGCCGGCAATCACGCGCCGCGCCCCGGCGACGCCATCCCCGCCTTCGCGCTGCCCGACGCCACGGGCGCCGCCGTCACCAGCGCCACGCTGCTCGCGCGCGGGCCGCTGCTGCTCGTGTTCTATCGCGGCGAGTGGTGCCCCTACTGCAATCTGCTGCTGCGCGCGCTCCAGTCGCGGCTGGCCGAGATCGCGGCCGCCGGCGCCACGCTGGTGGCGATCTCGCCCCAGCTGCCCGAGGTGTCGTGGTCGATGGCGCGCCGGCTCGCGCTCGGCTTTCCGGTGCTGAGCGATGCCGGCAACGAGGTGGCGGCCAGCTTCGGCCTGCGCTTCGCGCTCGATGCCGAGCACCGCGCGCTGTACGCCGGCTTCGGCGTCGATCTGGCGTCGAGCAACGGCGACGACAGCGCCACGCTGCCGCTCGCGGCGGCCTTTCTCGTCGGCGCCGACGGCATCGTGCGCGAGGCCCGCGTCGAGACCGACTACCGCCAGCGCGCCGAACCCGACGAACTCATCGGCTGGGCGCGCCGCCATGCCGCCGGAGCCGCGCGATGAGCCGCGTCGCGGTGCTCGGCACCGGCGCGATGGGATCGCGCTTCGCGCGCGGCTGGCTCGCGGCGGGGCATGAGGTCGCGGTGTGGAACCGCGATGCCGCGAGGCTGGCGCCGCTGATCGAGGCCGGCGCGATCGCCCACGCGACGCCGGCCGCCGCCGCCGAGGGCGCCGACTTCGTGGTGTCGATGCTGCGCGACGACGCGGCCTCGCGCGAGGTCTGGCTCGGCGCCGGCCAGGGCGCGCTGCGCGGTCTCGGTGTCGATGCCGTCGCGCTCGAATGCTCGACGCTGTCGCCGGCCTGGACCCGCGAGCTGGCCGCGACCTTCGCGGCCGCCGGCCGGCGGCTGGTCGATGCGCCGGTGTCGGGTTCGGTGCCCCAGGCCGAGGCGCGCCAGCTCGTGTGGCTCGTGGGCGCCGACGCGACCGATCTGGCGCGCGTCACGCCGCTGCTGCGCGATCTCGGTCCGGAGGTGTTGCACGCGGGCGCGCCGGGCACCGGCATGGCGCTCAAGCTCTTCGTCAACGCGATGCTCGGCGTGCAGCTGTTCGCCTTCGGCGAGCTGCTCGGCATGGCCGAGGCCGAGGGGCTGGCGCCCGCGACGGCGGCGGCGCATTTCGCCCGGACGCTGGTCGCGAGCCCGATCGTCAACCGCTTCGGCGGCATCGTCGCGGCCGGGCAGACGCCGGGCGGTTTCACGATCGAGCTGCTGGCCAAGGACTTCGGCTATCTGGCCCTGCCGTCGGGCGCCGGGCCGTCGGCCGTGACGGCCTGCGCGATGGCGCTGCGCGCGGCGGTGATGGCCGGCGCGGGCGGGCGGCATCCGGCGCTGCTCGGGCTGCCCGCGGCGCTGGCGGCGCGCTGACCGGCGCCGGATGCCGGGCCGCGCGACCCGGCCCGGGTCCGACGCGCCCCGCGCGCGGCCGCGCTACTTGGTGAGGATGAGCCGTCCCATCGACGTGATGCGCAGCCGGTAGATCGCGCCGTTGTGCTCGATCTCGATCTCGCGCGTCTGCTCGAACAGCTCGGCGCTGCTCAGGCGCCGGCCGCCGGTGGCGGGACGCACGAGGGCGGTGGTGAACAGGGCTTCGGCGCCGGGCGCGAGGCAGGACGGGTCTTGCGCGGTGCTGGCGGTCATGGCGGCTTCCTCCTCTTGGGAACGATGATTGGTCTGCAAAGGCTTGCAGGGCGGGTCAGTAAAGGTCGCGGCGGTAGCGGCCGGCGCGCGCGAGCGCATCCACGGCGGCACCGCCGAGCAGTTCGCGCAGCGCGCCGTCCACGCCTTCGCCCATGCCGGCGAGCCGGCCGCAGACGTAGAGCGCGGCGCCGGCGTCGACCCAGTCGCGCAGGCGGTCGGCTTCGGCGTGGAGCAGGTCCTGCACATGGCGCGGCGCGGCGGCGGGCGTGCCGGCGGCGTCGCGCGAGAAGGCGAGATCGGCGCGGGCGAGCCGGCCGTCGGCGAGGGCGGCGGCGATCTCGTCGGCGAAGAAGGCGTCGCGCTCGCGCTGGCGCTCGCCGAACAGCAGCCAGACCGGCGCGGCGGCCGGCGCGGCGGCGCCAGCGCTGGCGACGGCGTCGGCGCGGGCCTGCCAGTGCGCGCGCAGCCCGGCCATGCCGGTGCCGCTGCCGATCAGCACGAGCGGCCGTCCGGCATTGGCGCCGATGCGGAAGGACGGATGGGCGCGCAGCCTGAGCCTGACTTCGCCGCCCGGCGCGAGGCCGCCGGTGAGCCAGCCCGAGGCGATGCCGATGCCGCCGTCGTCACGCCGGTGGCGCCGCACGAGCAGCTCGATGCGGCCGTCGGCGCCGGGCGCGTTGCACACGGTGTAGCGCCGCGCCCGGCCGCCGTCGCCGGGGGCGCGCAGCTCGACCAGATCGCCGGCCTGCCAGCCGCGCGCGTCGGCGTCGGGCGCTTCGAGCAGCAGATGGCAGACCGGCTCGCCGATGCTGCCGGGATTGAGCCGATGCCGCGCCACGAGGCGCCAGGGCGAGAACGCGGGTTCGGCGAAGGTGGCGGCGTCGTTGCCCGGCGCGACGCCGTCGTCGACGTCGGTCGCGGCGCGGGCATCGGCATCCGTGCCGGCCGCGGCGTCGGGGCCCGGCACGGACGCGACCGACGCGATGACGGTGCCCGGTCCGGCCTCGCGCGCGGCGAGCGCGCCGATCCGGCGCTGCCAGAGCGCGAGCGCCGTCGCGTCGCCGCGATCGACCTCGACGCGTTCGAAGCAGGGCCGCGCGCCGTGCGCGAGCAGCCAGTGGTCGAGCCAGCGGCCGAAGCCGCAGAAGACCGGGTAGTCGCTGTCGCCGGCGGCGAGCAGGCCGTAGCGCAGTCCGTCGAGGGCGAGCGCGCCGTCACGCTCGAAGCAGTCGCTGGCGAAGCCGAGCGCGTCGTCGGGCGGATCGCCCTGGCCGGCGGTGCTGACGAGGATGAGGGCGCGCTCCTCGCGCGCGAGCGCGGCGGGCGTCAGTTCGCACAGGCTCGCGACCCGGGCGCGGGCGCCGGCGGCGCGCAGCAGTCGCGCGGTCTGTTCGGCCCAGGCGGCGACGGTGCCGGTCTGGCTCGCGTAGGCGACGAGCCAGTCGGGGCCGGCGGGATCGGCTGATCCGGCGGCGAACGCGGTCGGGCCGGCGGAAGCCGGCGGCCAGGCGCGGTCGGACGCATGGTCGGCCGGCGGCGTGCCGTCGTCGCCGCGCCGGGCGTGGCCGCCCGCGTCGCGCGCCAGCCGGCGCGCCTGACGCGCGCAGCCGGCACAGAGCAGGCCGTAGCCGAGCAGCAGGCCGAGCGCGGCGCCGAGGCGTTCGGGCTGGAACAGCAGCGTGTCGATCATGCGAGCAGCTCCCGCGCGGCGGCGCTCCAGGTTTCGCGCCAGCCGTCGGCCAGCCGCTCGATCCAGATCGCGGCGAGGCCGTGGCGCGCGGCGAGCGCGAGGCCCTCGTCCACGCCCGCGACCAGCAGCGCCGTGGCCCAGCCGTCGGCGCGCCGGCAGGACGGATGGATGACCGTGACCGAGGCCACGTCATGCTCGACCGGGCGCCGGCTGCGCGGGTCGATCGTGTGCGAACGGCGCCGGCCGTCCTGGCTCCAGCAGCGGCGCGCGTCGCCCGAGGTGGCGACCGCGAGGCCGTGCAGCGCGATGCGCGCCGGCGGCATGGGGCAGGCCGGATCGGGCCGTTCCAGCTCGACCCACCAGGGCTGGGCGTCGGGGCGCATGCCCGCGCCGCGCAGCTCGCCGCCGATCTCCACCAGGTGATGCGCGAGACCGCAGCCGCGCAGCCAGTCGGACACGGCGTCCACCGCGTGCCCCTTGGCGATGCCGCAGAGGTCGAGCGCGAGGCCGCCGGGCTGGCCGAGCCGGCCATCGGCGTCGATGCGCAGCTGCCGCCAGCCGATGCGCGCGGTGGCCAGATCGGCGGCGGTCGGCGGCGTGAAGCTGGGTGCGTCATGACGCCGGCCGGGACCGAAGCCCCAGAGCCCGACCAGCGGCGCGGCGGTCGGGTCGAAGGCGCCGCCGCTCGCGCGCGCGATGTCGATCGCGTCGCGCAGCACGCAGTCCAGATCGGCCGGCAGGCGCAGGCGAGCGCCGGCCGGCGCCGCGCCCCAGCGGTTGAGATCGGACTCCGGCTCCCAGGGGCTCATCTGCGCGACCACGCGCGCGATGACCGCCTCGATGCCCGGCCGCAGCCGCTCGGCGTCAAGCGAACGCGGCGCCGCGCAATCGACCGCCCAGGTCGTGCCCATCGCGCGCCCCGCCAGATGCAGCCGCGCCGCGCCCGGCGGCAGCGGTTCGGGGTCGATCACGGCCGGCAGCAGCAGCCGGAGATCGGCCGCCGCAAGGTCGGCATCGGGCGGCGCGACGACGGCCGCCGACGGCGGCGCGTCGGCCGGCGGCGCCGGCTCGGCGGTGGGATCGGCGCGGTCCATCGTCATCTCAGCGCGGCAGCACCTCGAAGGTCGCGGCATAGCCGGCGCGCCGCAGCGGCGCCTCGACCGTGCCGCCGGTGCCCGGCGCGCCGCCCTCGGGTCGGGCCGCCGACCAGCTCGCGCCGATCCAGTACTGGCCCGGCTCGGGCCAGGCCACGGTGAACTGGCCCCTGGCGTCGGTGCGCAGCGTCAGCTCGCCGAGCTTGTAGCGGTAGCGGTTGCCGCCGCGCAGCACCGTGACCACGGTGTCGGCCAGCGGCTTGCCGTCCATGAGCAGCACGAAGCGGGTGCTGTCGCCGCTGCTCAGATCGGTGACCGGATCGAGCGGCTGGAGCGCGATGCCGTCGGCCGGCGCGGGCGGCACGCTGGCGCCCGGCTCGTCGCGGCTGACGAAGGTTTCGAGGCGGTTGTCGGCCACGGTCACGCCCAGCACCTGGGCCCCGGCCGGGACGGCCTTGGCCAGCTCCTCGGGCTTGCCGCGCCAGCGCTTCGTCTCGTCGCCGACCTTCCAGCTCGCCATCGCCTGGCGCGACAGGTTGCCGATGCGATAGGTGCCCGGCTCGCCGAGCTTGACCTCGAAGCTCGAACGGTGACGCGCCGTGGTGACCGCCTCGGGCGCGAGCGTCTCGCCCTTGGGGCCGACGGCGCTCAGCTTGTCGAGCTGGAGCGCGCGCTCGAACACGAACAGGTCTTCCGACACCGCGGCGTCGATGACGGCGACCGGGTCCTTGCCCTCGACCACGGTGGCCGTGGGCAGCAGCCAGGTGCGGTGCGCCTGCGCCGCCCAGGGCAGGGCGGCGAGCAGCAGGGCGGCGAGCGCGTGGCGGGCGAAGGCGGCGCGCGCGGTCGCGCGGGGCTGACGGGCCGGGGCGGCGCCGGTCGTGGCGTGGCGGGCGGTGCCGGCCAGGGCCGGCTTGCAAAGGCTTGCAGTCTTCATCGGCAACCTCAGGGCTTGGCGACGAGCGACACGGCACCCAGCTCGTGCTCGCCCTTCACGCGTTGTTCATCCGCCTTGGCGGGCGGCCATTGCAGCGGCAGGCGCAGCACCTCGCGGCCGCCCGATTCGCGCGCGGCTTCCACCACCACCTCGTAGCGGCCCGCCGGCAGCGCCGCGATCGCGGGTGCCGCCGACAGGTTGATCGCCTGCTGGCCCGGCGCGCGCGTCGCGCCGGTGATGCCGTCGGCCGGCACGCTCAGCGCGCGGCCGCCCTTGCGCCACCACTGGCGCAGCTCGTTGAGCCACTTGGTGCCGCCCGCGTTGGGCTTCTTCTGGTCGTACCAGACCGCCAGATGGCCGGCGAAGGCCTGGCCGTCCGCGCGTTCGAGCCAGGCCGCCACGTAGGGGCGGTGGTACTCGGCCACGTCGAGCTTCGGGATCTCGACATTGAGTTGCAGCTCGGCGGCGCCGGCCGGCAGCGCGCTGGCTGCCGCGCCGATCACGGCCGCGCGGATCACGGGGGAGGAGGACATCCTGCGTTTCCTTTCGCTTCAGGACTTGGGGGCGGCCCGTCTCAATGGACGAACAGCAACAGCAACAGCACGGGGATCACGAGCCCCAGCCCGGTCACGGGCCAGACCGAAGGCCGCCGCGCCGCATGCGCTTGCAGGATCAGCAGCCCGGTGATCGAGAACACCAGGCAGGCGACGGCGAACAGGTCGATAAACCAGCCCCACACCGGCCCGGCATGGCGGCCCTTGTGCAGGTCGTTGAGCCAGGAGATCCAGCCGCGATCGGTGCGCTCGTACTCGGCCGCGCCAGTCTCGCGGTCGATGCGCAGCCAGGCGTCGCCGCCCGGACGCGGCAGCGGCAGATAGACCTCGTCGGCCGACCATTCGGCGTCGCGGCCCGCCAGCGCCACGCGCCAGCGCGACTCCAGCCAGCCGGCGACGGCCTCGGGCAGCGGCCCGGGCGCTTCGCCGTCGTGGGCGGCGAGGCTGGCGCGCAGCGCGTCGGGCAGATCGGCCTGCAGGTTGGTCACCTCGGGCCGGGCGGGGATCGAGGCCGCGTGATTGAGCGTGATGCCGGTGAAGCTGAAGGCCAGCAGCGCGACCAGGCAGAGCGCCGAGCTGATCCAGTGCCAGCGCAGCAGGGTCTTGAGCCAGGCGGCGCGGCGCAGGGCGGCATCGGCTTGCGGCATCACGCGGCTCCGCCTCAGAACATCAGGCTGGCGGTGACGGTCGCGTAGCGCGGCGCGCCGAGCACGATGCGGGCGCCGCTGTTGTTGGGCGCCATCACGTATTCCTTGTCGAACAGGTTGTAGACGTTCAGGCGCAGGTTGAGGTTGCGGTTGACGCGCCAGGCGCCCATGAGGTTGAACACCGTGTAGCCGTCGATCTCGGGCAGGTTGGTCTGCCCGGCCACGTCACCCGACGAGATGCTGCGCTGGAGCTTCGACATGTAGGTCGCGCCGCCGCCGAGCGTGAAGGCGTCAAGCGTGTACGAGGTCCAGAGCGTGGCCGACCAGTCGGGCGACCAGCGCACGCCGGTCGTGCTCGTGACGACGCCGGTGGTGGTGTTGCGGCTGTAGCTGTCGAGCGCCTTGGTGTCCATCTTCGACACGCCGGCCGTCACCTGCCAGAAGTTGGTGATCTGGCCCACGGCCGAGAGTTCCACGCCCTGCACCCGCGTCTTGCCGAACTGACGCGTCTCGTTGGTGGCCGCGTCATACGACGTCTGCTTGTCGTTGGTGGTGCGGTAGGCGGCGGCGTTGACGTTCAGGCGCCGGTCGAGCAGTTCCCACTTCGTGCCCACTTCGTAGTGCGTGGTTTCCTGCGGGTCGAGCGTGGGGCTGGCCTGGTTGGTGGTGGTGGAGCTCAGCGTGAAGTTGGCGCTGCCCGGCGGCGTGTAGCTGTTGGCCGTCGCGATGTAGATCGAGCCTTCGGGCACCGGCTTGTAGACCAGGCCGGCGTTCCAGCTGAACAGGTTCTCGGCCTTGCTCAGCGAGGTCGGCGCGATGCTGCCGACCGCATAGCCCGGGTAGGTGGCCGAGTTGCCGGTGCTGCCGCCGGTGACGATCGTGCCGCTGTTGGTCGTCAGGTCGTAGCGCTCCAGGCGACCGCCCAGGCTCAGCTTCCATTCCTCGCTCAGATGCAGGGTGTCGAACAGGTAGAGCGCGGTCGTCGTCACCTTGCCTTCGGTGTTGGCGCCGGTCGCGTAGGGAATGCCGAGCGCGTCGCCGCTGTTGGGGCTGTAGAGACTGGCCGGCGTGATCGTCACGGCCGTGTAGTTGCTGCCGTTGATGGTCTGGGCGGTGGTGCCGAAGCCGAGCGTCTTCTGGCGCTCGTACATCAGCTCGAAGCCGCCCGCGAAGCTGTGGCGCAGGCCGCCGAGTTCGCCTTCGAGCTTGAGCGTGGTCTGGTTGGCGAGGATCTCGTTGGTCTGGTCGACGCGCTGGCGGGTGCGCGCGACGGTCCAGGTCGACGGATCGGCGACGTTGGTGATGGTGAGCGCGTTGATGCCGGTCATCACGCGGTCCATGTGCGTCTTGCCGTAGCGCGTGAGGCTGGTGACGCGCGCGTCGGCGCCGAAGTCGTGCTCGAACTTCAGCGACACCATGTCGGCATCGACCTTCTCGTAGTCGCCCTTGCCGCCGTAGTAGTTCGAGCGATCGACCTTGGCCGGATTGAGACCGGCGAGCGCCGAGTTGTAGAAGCCCTTCATGCCGATGGTCGGGATGCCGCCATCGGGCACGTTGTCCTGGCGCACGTGCTGCGAATACAGGTACACGCGCGACGGCGTGCCGAGGCCGAAGGCCACCGACGGCGCGATGGCCGTGCCCTTGTTCTTCACCTCGTCGCGGCCCGGCACGTCGCTGTCCTGGGTCATGACGTTGAGCCGCAGCGCGCCTTCGCGGTTGGCGAAACTCTTGTTGACGTCGGCGGTCACGCGCTTCTGGTTGGCCGTGCCGGCGGTGAAGTCGGCGCCGACGAAATCGTCCTGGCCCGGCAGCTTGGAGATGAGATTGATGTAGCCCGAGGCCGAGCCGCGGCCGCTGTCCGAGCCCGAGGGGCCGCGCACCACTTCGACCTGCTCGAGGTTGAACACGTCGCGCGTGACCGCGCCGAGATCGCGGATGCCGTCGACGAAGGTCGAGGTCTGGGTCGAGAAGCCGCGCATGTAGAAGGCGTCGCCGGCCGAGCTGTTGCCGTTCTCGCCGAGCTGCATCGTGATGCCCGGGGTGTTGCGCAGCGCGTCCATGAGCGTGGCCGCGCCCTGTTCCTGAAGCACTTCCTTGGTGATGACCTGCTGGGTGCGCGGCGTGTCGAGCAGCGGCGCGGTGGCCTTGGCCGAGGCCGACTTCTCGACCTTGTAGTCGCTCTCGCGTTCGCCCTTCACGCTGATGGCGGGCAGGGTGGCGGCGTCGCCGCGATTGCCGGCGGATTGCGCCAGAGACGTGGCCGGCAGCGCCGCGCCGAGCAGGAGACCGACCGCCGGAGCGGCAAATGCGAGGGAGGAGGCAGCCGCATGCTTGCGGCTCTTGATGATGGCCATGACCAGGTTTCCAGGCAGGGGGAGTAGTCGGATTGGTTCCAACGACCGCGAGCCCTGCCTGGGGGGAAACCTGGGTTCCAGCTCTTGATGACGTTTAGTAAATGATAACGATTCTCAAGATTTAGTGAAGCTTGTTGTTGTGAATCAACGCTCACGCAACAAGCCCGCAATCGCCGTCAGATCTTGACTTCCCAGCGCAGCGACACGATCGGGTTTGTGCGCTGCGTGCTCGACACCACCTGGGTGATGCCCTGGCTCGGCGCCGTGATGCTGCTGCCGGTCTCGTAGTCGCGGCCCGTGAGGTTGGCGACCGACAGCCGCAGCTGCGACGTGCCCGACAGCGTCCAGGCGCCGAACACGTCCACGAGCATCTTGGTGCCGGTGCGCGCAAGCTGGTTGTCGGCGCTCTGGATGCGCGTCACCGGCGTCCAGCTCAGGCTGCCGCCGAGCGTGAGCGGCGTGCCGGGCACCCGACCGTCGATGCTCAGGCCGCCCTGGGCGCGCGGCTGCTGGTCGATCTGGTTGTACGGCCCGGCGATGCTGTCCACATGCGAGCGGTAGAGGCTGAGGCTGGCCTTCACGTTCACCATCGGCATGCCGTCGAACATCTCGTCGAGGCCGCTGCGCGCCTCCAGCTCGATGCCGCGCGTGACCGCGTCGCCGATGTTCTCGGGCCGCGACACCCAGCGCGGCGTGTCCGACCATGCAACCGTTTGCAGGCTCGTCGTCGTGCGGATGAAGTTGCTGATGTCGCGCTGGAACACGCCGATGCTCGTGACGCTGCGCTTGCCGAAGTAGTGCTCCCACGCGAGGTCGATGCCGGTGGCGAGCTCGGGCTTGAGCGCCGCGTTGCCGGCGCTGTCGGGATTGCTCGGGTCGTTGGGGCGGGTGCTGAGCACCGGCAGGCGCGCGAGCTGGTTGGCGCGCGGCGGCTTGTAGCTGCGCGTGAGGCTCAGACGCACCACGTCGCGCGCGTTCTCGTCGGGCTTCCACGCGACGTGGAACAGCGGCGACCACACGGCGCTGCTGTTCTCGATGTCGCTGCCGCCGAGGCTGCTGCGCGTGAGGATCTGTTCCCAGCGCAGGCCGGCATAGGCCGACCAGTGGGGGTTGATGTCCCATTCGTCCTGGGCATAGCCGGCGAGGGTGCGCACCTTGGCCTGCGCGTACTCGCCCACGTCGGCGAGTTGCGACACGCCGTTGTCGTAGGACGTGCGGCGCTGGTGGTTCCAGCTCTGTTCGGCTTCCCAGCCGGCGACGAAGCTGTGGCTGTCGCCGAGCGGCTGGGTCAGCTTGCCCTTGGCCTTGGCCGAGCGGTCCTGGCTGCGGCTGGTGGCGTCGAGCGTGCGCGTGAGCGCGCCGTCGGAGCCGTATTCGCCGCGCTGCGAATCGCCGCGCGACTCCGAGCCGCCGAGGCTCAGTTCGAGCTGGTGCTTGCCGCCGCTGTCGTTGATGCGCTGCTGCCACTGGGTGTTGAGACGCAGGCTGGTGTCGCTGCTGTCGGCGTCGGTGTGGCTGGTGGCGTAGGGCGCGGTGCCGAGCGGCTGGGCGAGCCAGGAGTCGGTCGTGCTGCTGCTGCGCGATGCGGCGAGGAAGGGCATGAACACGATCTGGTCTCCGCCGTCGAGCTTCCATTGCACGCGGCCGCCCAGGTGCACGCCGTCGCGCCGGCCGATGCCGCGCGCCGTCTCGTCGCGCTCGGCAATCGGGTTGCCGTCGGCGTCGTAGGTGACGGTGCGGGTGGCGGTCTCGGTCAGCTGCTCGGAATGGAAGACGTTGGCGTTGACGTTGTAGCGGTTGCCGGCGCCGAACTCGTCGTTGTGCAGCAGCGAGGCGCGCTCGGTGAAATGCCCGCGCTCGAAGCCGGTTTCGAGCTTCACCTCGTTGAAGGTCTGGCGCAGCGGCTCGCTCAGCACGATGTTGATGGTGCCGGCGATCGCGCGCGTGCCGAACTCGGCGGTCGGCGCCTTCATGACCTCGATGCGCTCGATCTGCTCGGGCGACAGCGTGTCGATGGAGAAGCCGGGCGGCATGCGCTCGCCGTTGACGAGGATCTGGGTGTAGCCGCCGCCCATGCCGCGCATGCGGATCTCGCCGCCGGGCCGTCCCGGCGGGCCGCCGACGGTCACGCCCGGCAGGCGCTTGAGCACGTCGCCCACGTTGCTGTCGCCGAACTGGAGGATCTCCTCGCGCGTGACGATGGATTTGGGCGCGGTGGAATAGCGCCGCGCGTCGAGCGCGTTCGAGCCTTCGGCGGTGACGCGCACCGTGTCGAGGCGTATCGCGTCGCCCGGCGCGGGCCCGGCCGTGGCGGTTGCCGGATCGGCCTGCTGGGCGGCCGCGAGGGCCGGCAGGCAGGCCGCGAGGCCCAGGGCGATGGGACGAAGCCGGACGGAAACGCGGCGCGCGGCAGGCGCGGGCGCGGGACGGAGGAGGATGTTCATCTGGGTTGCGCGCGAAAGAAGCCGGGGGAGGACGGGCAGAGTCGACTCTGCTGGCTGGCGTGCAACGGCTGGCTGGCGTCGGCGCGTAGTGTGCAGCAACAGGACCGGCGACCCGTCGATGGCCCCGGTCAGGGACCGCCTCGACGGCCTCGCCGGAACCATCCGGACCTGCCAACGCGCGGCGCCGAAAGTGCTGGCCGCGCATTGCCGGCTTGTTGCGGCGATGTGCGGAAGCTGTATCCGGACATTGCGCGCCTTGACCGGGAAAGTGCGGGCCCGGACAGCTTAGGCATTCCGTCGGTGGCGACACGTACGATGTTTCTTATGTCTAATTTCATCGCCGGCCTGGCGGTCGCGGCGCTGGGCATGGCGGGCGTCTCGCTGCTGCGTCGGTGGCGGCGCGGGCGGGTAGCCGGTCTGCCGCCCGGCCTGTCGTCGCGCGACCGCGACGCGGCGCTCGCCGCCATCGTCGGCAACTCGCCGGCGGCGCTGTCCATCAAGGACCGCGACGGCCGCTACGTGCTGGCCAATCCCAATCTCCAGCGCATCCATGGCCGCAGCGAGGCCGAGATCGTCGGGCTGGACGATTTCGCGCTCTACCCGCACGACGCCGCCGAGCAGTACCGCGCCAACGATGCGCGCGTGCTGTCGACGCTCGCGCGCCATTCCATCGAGGAAGTGGTGGTCGTCGATGGCGAGCCGCGCACCTTCATGTCGCAGATGTTCCCGGTGCTCGACGCCTTCGGCCGGGCGCGCTTCGTGTGCCGCATCTCGCTCGACATCACCGCCCGGCTGCATGCCGAGGCCGAGGCCCGCAAGCTCGCGCAGGCGGTCGAGCAGAACCCGGCGAGCGTCATCCTCACCGGCATCGACGGCCGCATCGAGTATGTGAACCCGGCCTTCACCGCCCACACGGGCCATGCGCGCGACGACGTGCTCGGCCGCGATCCGCGCTTTCTCGGCGCCGGCCTCACGCCGGCCGACACCTATGCCGACCTCTGGCGCGCGCTCGACGCGAGCCGGCCCTGGCGCGGCGAATTCATCAACCGCCGCGCCGACGGCAGCCGCTATGTGGCGCTCGCCGTCGTCGCCGCCATCCGCGACGCCGCCGGCCAGCCCACGCACTACCTGTCGATCCAGGAGGACATCACCGAGCGCAAGCGCATCGCCGAAGACCTGGAGCGCGCCCGCGCCACGCTGGAAGAGCGGGTCGCCCGGCGCACGCATGAACTCGAAGTCGCGCGCGACGCCGCCGAGACCGCCGTGCGCGCCAAGAGCCTCTTCCTCGCCAACATGAGCCACGAGATCCGCACGCCGATGAACGCCATCCTCGGCCTCGCGCATCTGCTCATGCGCGAGATCGCCGACGAGGGGCCGCGCGCTCGCCTGCGCCGGCTCGATGACGCGGCGCGCCATCTGCTCGGCATCGTCAACGACATCCTCGACCTGTCGAAGCTGGAGGCCGGGAAGATGACGCTGGAGCCGGGCGAATTCGCGCTCGACAGCCTGCTCGACCAGGCACTCGACATGGTGCGCGGCGCGGCGCGAGACAAGTCCCTCGACCTGCTGCTCGACGCCGACGCCGGCCTGCCGCGCCGCCTGAACGGCGACCGGCTGCGGCTCGCGCAGGCGCTCATCAACCTGCTGTCCAACGCAGTCAGGTTCACCGACGCCGGCTCGGTGCGCCTCGGCGCGAGGGAAGCCGCGCGTGCCGACGGCCGGGTACTGCTGCGTTTCGAGGTGAGCGATACCGGCGTGGGCATCGCCGCCGGGCAGATCGGCGAGCTGTTCACCGACTTCGCCCAGCTCGACGGCACCAGCGGCCGGCGCCACGGCGGCACCGGCCTCGGCCTCGCGCTCACGCGGCGGTTCGCTCGGCTCATGGGCGGCGATACCGGCGTCAAGAGCGTGCTCGGCAAAGGGAGCTGCTTCTGGTTCACCGCCTGGCTCGGACTCGCGTCCGACGCCGGAGATGCGGCCCGCACCGACGCTGTTCCGGGTGCCGCGAGCGATCCCGCGTCCGGCACAGCGTCCGCGCCGGCAGCCATCACCACGTCGGCACGCGGCGAGGCCGAGTTGCGCGCGCACGGCGCCGGCCGCCGGGTGCTCGTCGTCGACGACAACCCGGTCAACCGCGAGATCGCCGCCGACCTGCTCACCGGCGCCGGCCTGCTCGTCGATGTCGCCCCCGACGGCGCCAGCGCGATCGCCCAGGTGAACGCCGGCCATCACGACCTCGTGCTGATGGATGTGCAGATGCCCGGCATCGACGGCCTGGAAGCAACCCGGCGGCTGCGCGCCGACGGCTTCACGCGGCTGCCGATCGTCGCGATGACGGCCAATGCTTCCGGCGAGGACCGCGCGGCCTGCCTTGCCGCCGGCATGAACGACCACGTCGGCAAGCCCGTCGATCCGCAGGCGCTGTTCGCGACGCTGCTGCACTGGCTGCCGGGCGCGGGGCAACTGCTCGCCGAAGCGCCGCGTTCGTCCCGCGACAGCGCTCCCCGCTTCGCCACGCCCGATCTCGATCTGGCGCTCGCCCTGCCTCAGGCCGGCGGCAGCGCCGAGGTGCTGATGCGCGTCGTCAGCCGCTTCGTCGCCACCTATCGCGACGGCGACCCGGCGCTCGCGCGGCTGCAATGGCCCGACCCCGGCGTGCCCTGGCTGGCGAGCTGCCATTCCTTGCGTGGCGCCTGCGCGGCGATCGGCGCGACCGCCTTCCGACGCCGCGTCGAGGAATTCGAGCTGACGGTATCCGGCACGCCGGACGTGACCGCGCTCGCGCCCGAGGCGCGGCAACTGGGTGACGAACTCGCCGCGCTGGCGGGACGGCTCGGGCTGGCGCTCTCCGCCGCCCATGACGTCTGACGGCCCGTACCGGCGCGTGGGGCGATCACGCAAGCTGGATGTACAGCCCATGTTGAATGTTCCCGCGCGGCAGACGACCCCCTTCACGACAGCGGGGCCGCCACTCACGCGCGACCCTTCCGTCCCACTCCCGCGCCGGCCGGTGAACCGCCCGGCAGCCGGCAGTTCAGTCCGCACGCCCCACGCCGTGAATAGCCGGCAAGGCGATACCGCTCATGCCCGCGCAATGAACATCACGACATCCCTGCCCTCCGCGTCGGCCCTCGGCACGTCCACGGCCGATCCGGCCACTGCCCGCGACGCGCGCATCGCGCGCCAGCGGCAGACGCTGGCCCAGGCGCTGAACCGGCTCGGCAACCCGCCCGACGCAAGGCAGATCGCCCGGCAACGCGCCGCCGACAAGATCGGCCGCCTCCAGGCCCGCCTGATGGAACTGAAGATGCTGCTGCGGCACGCCAGCCCCCGGCAGGCAAGGCTGATCGCGCGAGAGATCAGCGGCCTCGCAGGCGAACTGGCCCAGGCCGCTCGCGCTGCCGGAATGGCCGGAAGCAGCGGCACCGCAAGCGGCGCGGCCCTTTCGCCGTCCGGCTCATCGACCAATGCGAACACGGCGGCTGAAGCCGGCGAAGCGGCCCCGGACGATGGCGCCGCAACCGCCGGCACTGCCGGCACCGAGCCGCCAGTCACGACCGGTGCCGCCGTGCCAGACGACGACAAGAACGCTTCCGCGGAAGACCCGGCCAGGGCCAACAGCACCGCCGCCGACACCCCGCGCACATCCGCCGCCGCCCGCGACGACAGCCGCGCCGCCCCTCGCACCGCACGCGACGCAGCCACCGGCAGCGACGGCTCCGCCCTCCAGCGCCAGCTCGAAGCCGCCCGTTGCCTGCTGCGCGAAGTCATTGCCCTCGCCCGCACCCGCCTGCACGAAGGCGACGACGAGGCCCGCCGCCAGCTCGCCGACGCCGAGCGCGCCCTGCCCGCCTCCGGCACGGCCCCTGGCGCCGAGGCGGGCGCGACCGCCGCGCTCTACACCGCCGCCGGCACGACGGACATCGGCGGTGATGCCGGCGGCGGATTCAGCCGGCAGGCCTGAAAGCGCTTGCAACCCCGCCCCCCGGCGCCGTCGCTCTCGACGGACACGGCTTTCATCTTGTGAACCCGGCCCCGAGGCACCGACAATCCCCCGCGTCCCATTGATGCAGCGGAGTCCGATCATGTCGCTCAGCCTCGATAACCCGACCGGCGCAGCCGCCCTGCCCGCCCGCGACCGCGCCGGCAAGCCCTTCGCCGACGCCCCGCCCCAGCACTACATCGAGGCCTGGCGCGCGCAATGGTGGAACCCGGAGCCGCCCGGTCTTTCCCGCGCGCTCGAAGGGCTGCCGATCTTTCTCGGCAGCGACGACGCGGTGCGCGGCTGGGCCGAGGCGCTGTGCAACCTCTGCGGATCGATCGAGGCCCACATCAACGACAACTGCCGCGGCCGCGTGCCGCGCTGGATGAAGCTGCCGAAGGTGCTGTTCGGCGTCGAGCGCGTGACGGTCGTGCGCTGCGAGGCCAAGGATTCACGCAGCTTCACGAACGTGGCCGACTTCGTTGCAAGCGTTCGCACGACGGTCGAGGTGGCCGACCAGGAACGGCTGTCGGACTGGCTGCGCGCGCATCCCGAGGGCAAGCTCGTGAGCCACGCGCCCTTCGTCGATCTGGCCGCGCATGTGTACAGCCGCCATGACGACAAGCCGCGCCGCGTGCGCTTCTACGAAGGCGGACTGGTGCTGGCCGCCGCGCCGGGGCTGGAGCGCGTCGCCGTGGACGACCATCGCGGCATCGTCCGCAAGCTGCGCAGCAACCGCTACGTCAACCCGCTGCTGGAGCTGGGAAAGATGCGCGTGTACGGCGTCGAGCAGCAGATGACCTTCCGGGGGCGCTGAGTACCGCCCTCGCCTGCCGCCGACGGCGCCGCGCCTTCCGCCTGCTTCCGCTGCCGTGCGCCGACGGCGCGGCAGCGCCGTTCTTCGTTCTTTGGCTCGTTTTTGCAGCTTAGGCTGTTACATCAAGCCTGAGCTTCAGCCAGTCCATCGCCGCCCGAGTGCGCTCGGTGAGCGGCCATTCGGCGCGGCGCAGCAGATAGAGCGTGTCGATCACGGGCGGGCCGCAATCGACCACGCGGATCTCGTCCTGGCGCGCGAAGGCGCGGCGCGCATGGCGCGGCAGCACGGCAAAGCCCAGGCCGCGCGCCACCGGTTCGAGGATCAGCCCCACCTGGTTGATGAAGCCGTGCTGCGGCAGCGCCCGCACGCTCGGGCAGCCCGGCAGCAGACGCGGCAGCAGCCGCCCCGCCATCGCCTGGCCGTCGGGATGGTCGATGTAGCCGAGCGCCGCGAGGTCGTCCCAGGTGCAGGCCGGCGCGCCCGCCGGCACCACGAGCTCGAGCACCTCCTCGGCGAAGGGCTCGGCGAGCAGGCGGTCGTCGTCGGGCCGGCGCGCGACCAGGCCGACTTCGTAGCGCTGGGCGAGCACCGCCTCGATCACGTCGTCGTCGGGCGCGAAGCGGTGCCGGATCACGAGGCCCGGCCGTTGCGCCTGCCAGTCGAGCAGCAGCGGATAGACCGCCAGCCCGATGCTGCCCGGCGTCGTGATGGCGATTTCGCCGACCTCGGCGGCACGGTCGTGCAGCCGGCATTGCAGGCGCTGGTCGGCGGCGTCGAGTTCGTCGCAGTAGCCGCGCAACGCCTCGCCGGCCGGCGTCAGCTCGAACTGGCGCGGCCGGCGCACCAGCAGCGGCCCGAGTTCGGCCTCCAGCCGCGCGATGTGCTGGCTCACGGCGGCCTGGGTCAGGCCAAGCTGATCGGCCGCGCGGGTGAAACCGCCGGTCTCGCAAAGCGCGCGGAAGCTGCGCAGGCATTGGGCGTTGAGCATCACGAAGTCTTATCAATGCAATAAGCGGCAAACGGTTTTCATTATGCATTCCTCTTCCTAGACTGGCGCCCGTCATGCAGCCCCGGGCTGCCCATCAAGAAAAGAAGGAGAACAACGCATGCAACGCTTCCTCGCCTCGTTTGCCCTGGTCGCCATGCTGGCCGGCGGCCCGGCCTTCGCCGCCGGCAAGGGCCGCGTGCTCGTGCTGCTGTCGAGCGAGACGCAACTGCCGCTCGCGAGCGGCCCGGCCTATGCCACCGGCTACTACCTCAACGAATTCGGCGTGCCGGCCGACCGGCTGCTCAAGGCCGGCTATGAGCTGGTGCCGGTCACGCCGCGCGGCAATGCGGCGAGCGTCGACGGCAACTCGGTCACGCCGCAGTACTTCGGCGGCGATGCCGCCGAAATGCGCCGCATCGAATCCGTCGTGGCCGGCCTGCCCGCGCCGCGCGCGCTTGACGAGGTGCTCGCGGGCGACCTCGACCAGTACGCGGGCATCTTCATTCCGGGCGGCCACGCGCCGCTCATCGACCTCGCCAACAACCCGCGCGTCGGCCGTCTGCTTGCGCACTTCCACGCTCGGGCCAAGCCGACGGCGGCGATCTGCCACGGCCCGATCGCGCTGCTCTCGGCCCAGGACGACGCGCGCGGCTACGAGTCGGCGCTGGTCGCGGGCCGGCATCCGGCCGCGGGACACTGGCTCTATGCCGGCTACCGCATGACGATCTTCTCGACGCCCGAGGAGCAGGTGTTCGAGGGCTCGCTCGACGGCCGCCGCATCCGCTACTACCCGGCCGCCGCGATGGCCGGCGCCGGCGGCGCGATGGACTTCGCGCCCGTCTGGCAGCCGCACGTGGTCGTCGACCGCGAACTGATCACCGGCCAGAACCCCTTCTCCGACAAGGCGCTGGCCGACGCCTTCATCGGCCACCTCGAGGCCGACGCCGCCCGCTGAACTCCGCCCCGCCCAAGGACAACCGAATGCCCGGCCTCTTCTCCCCCTTCACGCTCAAGGGCGTCACGCTGCGCAACCGCATCGCCGTGCCGCCAATGTGCCAGTACAGCGCCACCGACGGCCTCGCCAACGACTGGCATCTGTCGCACTACGCGGGCCTCGCGCGCGGCGGCGCCGGCCTCGTCATCGTCGAGGCGACCGGCGTCTCGCCCGAGGGCCGCATCACGCCGGCCTGCCTCGGCCTCTGGAACGACGCGCAGATGACAGCGCTTGCACCGCTCGCCGCCGCGATCAAGGCCGGCGGCGCCGTGCCCGGCATCCAGATCGCGCATGCCGGCCGCAAGGCGAGCGCCAACCGCCCCTGGGAAGGCGACGACCACATCGCCGAGGGCGACCCGCGCGGCTGGCAGCCGATCGCGCCCTCGGCCGTCGCCTACGGCCACGGCCTGCCGCGCGTGCCGCGCGAGATGACGGCCGACGACATCGCGCGCGTCACCGCCGACTACGTCGCGGCCGCGAAGCGCGCGCTGGCCGCCGGCTTCGAATGGCTGGAGCTGCACTTCGCCCATGGCTATCTCGCGCAGAGCTTCTTCTCGCCGCACAGCAATCGCCGCGGCGACGGCTACGGCGGCGACTACACCGGCCGCAGCCGCTTCCTGCGCGAGACGCTCGCGGCGGTGCGCGCCGTGTGGCCGGAGCACCTGCCGCTGACGGCGCGCTTCGGCGTGATCGAGTACGACGGCAATGACGAGGCCACGCTGGCCGAGTCGATCCGGCTGGTGCGCGACTTCCGCGACGGCGGCCTCGACCTGCTGAACGTGAGCGTGAATTTCACGATCGCCGAGACGCGCATTCCCTGGGGGCCGGCCTTCCTCGCGCCGATCGCGCAACGCGTGCGGCGCGAGGCCGGCATTGCCGTGGCGTCGAGCTGGGGCATCGATTCGCCGTCGGTCGCCAACCGCGTGATCGAACGCGAGCAGATGGATCTGGTGATGGTCGGCCGCGCGCATCTGGCCAATCCGCACTGGCCGTATCACGCGGCGCTGACGCTCGGCATCGAGCGGCCGAGCTGGGTGCTGCCGGCGCCTTACGCGCACTGGCTCGCGAAGTACCGCGTGGCAGAGTGAGGGTTGCGCCGACGCGGCGGCACGCGGCATCCGGCCGTCGCGCCGCAGGCGTCAGCGCCGGCGCGCGTCAGTCGCGGGCCGGCGGCGTCGCGAGCACCTCGACGATCGCCGCGATCGCGCCGTCCACGCGTTCGAGCGTGGACGCAAGCTCGGCGCGCTGGCGGTCGAGTTCGGCGATCTGCTCGCGCAGACGGGTCCGGTCGTCGCGCAGGGCGGCAAGGCGGGTGCGGAGGATGTCGGTCGTCTCGGGCATGGAATCGGGCAGATGAAATCGGATGGCCCGATTGTCGCGCGTCGGCGGCGCCCGGTCCGCCGCGCTTGCGACCTCGTCACATCCGTGCTCAGCCGCGCATCTGCGCCTCGCGCAACCGGCGGATGTCGCGCACCGGCGGCTCGCCGAAGAACCGCGAGTACTCGCGCGTGAACTGCGACTGGCTTTCGTAGCCGACACGCCGGCTCGCGGTGCCGGCGTCCACATGCTCGGCCAGCATCACGCGGCGCGCTTCCTGCAGACGCAGCTGCTTCTGGTACTGGAGCGGGCTCATCGCCGTGACCGCCTTGAAATGGTGGTGCAGCGACGACGCGCTCATGTGCACCTCGCGCGCGAGTTCGTCGATGCGCAGCGGCGCGTCGAAGTTGGCGCGCAGCCAGTTGATCGCGCGCGCGATGCGGTGGCTGTTGCTCTCGGCGGCGGCGAGCTGGGCCAGCTTCCAGCCGAGCGGCGAGGTGAGCAGGCGGTAGAGGATCTCGCGCTGGATCAGCGGCGCGAGCAGCGCGATGTCGGCCGGCGTGTCGGCCAGCCGCACGAGGCGCAGCACCGCGTCGAGCAGGCTGGGCGTGAGGTCGCCGGTGGAGATGCCGCGCTGGCAGGCGCAGGTCGGCGGCGCGATGCGCTCGCCCAGCTCCAGCGCGAGCGAGGTGATCTCCTTCGGGTCGAGGTCGATGCGCACGCCGAGATAGGGCGACTCGGGCGTCGCGTCGATCACCTGGCTCGCGACCGGCAGGTTCTGCGATACCACGAGGAACTGGTTCGGGTCGTACACGTACACGTCGCTGCCGAGCAGCACGCGCTTGCTGCCCTGGGCCAGCACGCACAGCGCCGGCTCGTGCACGACATGCTGGGGATGGTTGGCATGCGACAGCCGCGCGAACCAGACGCGCGGAATGACGCTTTCATGCGCGCCGTCGCGCTGACGCGTGAGGCGTTCGATATGGGAGGCGAGTTCGGCGCGCAGCACGATCACTTCGAGCGGATCGACGGCCGTGGCGGCAGGCAGGCAGGGCGGCGTATTGAGCATCGGCGCAGCCTAGGCCGGCCGCCGGCCTGCGTCATCTGCCGTCCGACAGCCGCGCAGGATCATGCAAAACATGCGGGCCAGCGGGCAAACCGCAGCCCCTGCTGCCATGCATCGGCAGCTGCGGGCGCCCGATTGCCCTTGCGCAATCGTCTGGCGAGGCGACCGGAAGCCGGGCGCCGCGACTGCCGCCCGGCTCGCATGCCTTTCAGCGGCGTTCGCTGGATCGTGCAAAACCTGCCCGCGATCGTTCAACTGCCGCCCGGGGTGGGATTCCTACACTGCATCGCACAAACCGGAGTGCCCCGCACCTGCCTTGCTGGCAGCATTCGGGCGTGCTCCATGGCGCGAACTCCCACTTCCGAGAATCAGAACATGAAATCCATCTTTGCGAGCTTAGGTTCCACGCGGCGGCGCGTGGCCGTCCTGTCCGTCGCCACGGCGTTCGTCGCCGGTGGCGCGATCGTCGCGTTCCAGCCGCATGCGGATGCGGTCGCCGCCGCGCCGGCCGCCCAGCCGGCCGCGATCCCGGCCTCCGTCGCCGTCATCGAGCCGCGCGCGGTCACGCTCTGGGACGACTATCCGGGCCGGCTCGAAGCCGTGCAGCGCGTCGAACTGCGGCCGCGCGTCGCGGGCGCGATCCAGTCGGTGCATTTCCGCGAGGGCGCGCTCGTCGCGGCCGGCGATCTGCTGTTCACGATCGACCCCGCGCCCTACGCGGCCGCCGTCGCGCGCGCCGAGGCCCAGATGGCGAGCGCCCGCGCGCGGCTGAGCCAGGCGACGACCGAGCGCGACCGCTCGCGCCGCCTCTGGGACGAGCGCGCGATCGCCGAGCGAGAACTCGACGCGAGCGAGAACGCCGCGCGCGGGGCCGAAGCCGATCTGCGCGCCGCCGAGGCCGCGCTCCAGATCGCGCGGCTCGACCTCGGCTACACGCAAGTGCGCGCGCCGGTCGCGGGCCGGGTCGGCAAGGTGGAGATCACGGTCGGCAACCTCGTCTCCGCCGGGCCGGACGGGCCGGTACTCACAACGCTGGTGTCGGTCAGCCCGATCTACGCGAGCTTCGACGTGGACGAGCCGGCGGTGACGCGTGCGCTCGCGGCGCTCGACGGGCGCGGCGCTGCCGGCGCCACAGCCAAGACCGCCGACGCCGCCAGGCGCGACACCGCGCCCCAGCGCCTCGCCATCGACCGCATCCCCGTCGAGATCGCCGCCACCGCCTCCGCCGCCGCGACCATCACCGGCCACCTGCAACTCATCGACAACCAGGTCGATGCCCGCAGCGGCACGGTGCGCGTGCGCGCCGTGTTCGACAACGCCGACGGCGCGCTCATGCCGGGCCAGTTCGCGCGCATCCGCCTCGGCCGGCCGCGCGCGAGCGAGGTGCTGCTCGTGAACGAACGCGCGATCGGCACCGACCAGGACCGCAAGTTCGTGCTCGTCGTCGATGCCGACAACCATGTCGCCCACCGCGAGGTAGTGCTCGGCGCGGCGGTCGGCAACCAGCGCGTGGTCGAGCGCGGCCTCGTCGCCGGCGACCGCGTGGTCGTGAGCGGCCTGCAACGCCTGCGCCCCGGCGCCGAGGTCGCGCCCACCGTGGTGCCGATGGACGCCGCGCCCGACCAGGCCGCCACCAACACCGCGCCGCGCGGCTGAACCGGAGCCCGAAGATGAATCTCTCCCGCTTCTTCATCGACCGGCCGATCTTCGCCGGCGTGCTCTCGCTGCTGATGCTGCTGTCGGGCCTCATCGCGATCGGCGTGCTGCCGGTGTCGGAATATCCCGAGGTCGTCCCGCCGTCGGTCGTGGTGCGCGCGCAATACCCGGGCGCCAACCCCAAGGTGATTGCCGAGACCGTGGCCACGCCGCTCGAAGAGTCGATCAACGGCGTCGAGGGCATGCTCTACATGGGCAGCCAGGCGACCACCGACGGCCTCATGACGCTCACCGTCACCTTCAAGCTCGGCACCGATCCCGACAAGGCCCAGCAGCTGGTGCAGAACCGCGTCAACCAGGCCGAGCCGCGTCTGCCCGAGGAGGTGCGCCGGCTCGGCATCACCACCATCAAGAGCGCGCCCGACCTGACGATGGTCGTCCACCTGCTGTCGCCCGACGGCCGCTACGACATGACCTATCTGCGCAACTACGCGGTGCTCAACGTCAAGGACCGGCTCGCGCGCATCGACGGCGTGGGTCAGGTGCAGCTGTTCGGCTCGGGCGACTACTCGATGCGCGTCTGGCTCGATCCGCAGAAGGTCGCGGCGCGCGGTCTGTCGGCCGGCGACGTGGTGGCCGCGATCCGCGAGCAGAACGTGCAGGCGGCGGCCGGCGTGGTCGGCGCCTCGCCGGGGCTGCCGGGCGTCGAGCTGCAACTGTCGGTCAACGCGCAAGGCCGGCTGCGTAACGAGGAGGAGTTCGGCGACATCATCGTGCGCACCGGCGCCAACGGCGAGATCACGCGCCTGCGCGACCTCGGCCGCATCGAATTGGGCGCGGCCGACTATGCGCTGCGCTCGCTGCTCGACAACAAGTCGGCTGTGGCCATCCCGATCTTCCAGGCGCCCGGCTCGAACGCGATCAGCATCTCCGACAACGTGCGCGCGACGATGGCCGAATTGCGCAAGACGATGCCCGAAGGCATCGACTACTCGATCGTCTATGACCCGACGCAGTTCGTGCGCGCGTCGATCAAGTCGGTCGTGCACACGCTGCTCGAAGCGGTCGCGCTCGTAGTGCTGGTGGTCATCCTGTTCCTGCAAACCTGGCGCGCGTCGGTGATTCCGCTGCTCGCGGTGCCGGTGTCGGTCGTGGGCACCTTCGCGGTAATGCTGCTCGGCGGCTTCTCGATCAACGCGCTGAGCCTGTTCGGCCTGGTGCTGGCGATCGGCATCGTGGTCGATGATGCGATCGTCGTGGTCGAGAACGTCGAGCGCGGCATCGAGGATGGTCTGTCGCCGCGCGACGCGACCTATCGCGCGATGAAGGAAGTGTCGGGGCCGATCGTGGCGATCGCGCTCGTGCTCGTGGCGGTGTTCGTGCCGCTCGCCTTCATCAGCGGGCTGACGGGCCAGTTCTACCGTCAGTTCGCACTGACGATCGCGATCTCGACCGTCATCTCGGCCGTCAACTCGCTCACGCTGTCGCCCGCGCTGGCTGCCTTGCTGCTGCGCGGCCACGACGCGCCGAAGGACGCGCTGACCCGCGCGATGGATCGCGTGCTCGGCGGCTTCTTCGCGCGCTTCAACCGGGCCTTCGGGCGCGGCGCGGCGGGCTACGGTCGGGGCGTGCGCGGCGCGATCGGCCGCAAGGGCGCGATGCTCGCGGGCTATGCGCTGCTGGTGGCGGTGACGGCCGGGCTGTTCCAGGCCGTGCCGGGCGGCTTCGTGCCGGCGCAGGACAAGCAGTACCTCATCGGCTTCGCGCAACTGCCCGACGGCGCGACGCTCGACCGCACCGAGTCCGTCATCCGCCGCATGAGCGAGATCACCCTCGCCCAGCCCGGCGTCGAGCACGCGATCGCCTTTCCGGGCCTGTCGATCAACGGCTTCACCAACAGCTCCAACTCCGGGATCGTGTTCGCGAGCCTGACCGACTTCGACCAGCGCAAGGACAAGTCGCTGTCGGGCGCCGCGATCGCGCAGCAGCTCAACCAGAAGTACGCCGCCATCGACGATGCCTTCATCGTCATGTTCCCGCCGCCGCCGGTGCAGGGCCTCGGCACGACGGGCGGCTTCAAGCTGCAACTGGAGGATCGCGCCTCGCTCGGCTACGAGGCGATGGACGCGGCGCTCAAGGCCTTCATGGGCCGCGCGATGCAGACGCCCGAACTCGCGGGGCTGTTTTCGAGCTACCAGATCAACGTACCGCAGCTGTTCGCCGATCTCGACCGCGCGAAGGCGCGCCAGCTCGGCGTGGCGGTGACGGATGTGTTCGAGACGCTCCAGGTCTATCTCGGCAGCCTGTACGTCAACGACTTCAACCGCTTCGGCCGGACCTACAGCGTGCGCGTGCAGGCCGACGCCGCCTACCGCGCCCGCGCCGAGGACATCGGCCAGCTGCGCGTGCGTTCCAGCTCGGGCCAGATGGTGCCGCTGTCGGCGCTGCTGAACGTGCGGCCGGCCGCCGGCCCCGAGCGAGCCATGCGCTACAACGGCTTCCTGAGCGCCGACATCAGCGGCGGGCCGGCGCCGGGCTATTCGTCGGGCCAGGCGCGCACGGCGGTCGAGCGCATCGCGGCCGAGACGCTGCCGCCCGGCATCGGCTACGAATGGACCGAGCTGACCTATCAGGAAATCCTCGCCGGCAACTCGGGGCTGTGGGTGTTCCCGCTCGCGGTGCTGCTCGTCTTCCTCGTGCTCGCGGCGCAGTACGAAAGCCTCACGCTGCCGCTGTCGGTCATCCTCATCGTGCCGATGGGCCTGCTCGCCGCGATGACGGGCGTCTGGCTCTCGCACGGCGACAACAACGTGTTCACGCAGATCGGGCTGATCGTGCTCGTCGGCCTGAGCGCGAAGAACGCCATCCTCATCGTCGAGTTCGCGCGCGAGCTGGAGTTCGAGGGCCGCACGCCGGTGCAGGCCGCGATCGAGGCAAGCCGGCTGCGGCTGCGGCCCATCCTCATGACCTCGACCGCGTTCGTCATGGGCGTGCTGCCGCTGGTGCTCGCGAGCGGCGCCGGCGCCGAGATGCGCAGCGCGATGGGCGTCGCGGTGTTCGGGGGAATGATCGGCGTGACCGCCTTCGGCCTCTTCCTCACGCCGGTGTTCTACGTGCTGCTGCGCCGCCTCGCGGGCAACCGGCCGCTCAGCCGTCACGGCGGCCAGCACGCGCCGGTGGTTGCCGCCGACGGCGCGGGCGGTGCCGCCGCCCTGCCCCATCCCGCCGCGCCGCGCGGCACGCATGAATGAACGATCGGGGGATCACATGAACCAGAACAACAAGCGCCTGCCCGGCGCGATCACCCGGGCGCGAGGCATTGCAAGCGCTGTCGGCAACGCCGGCAGCCGCGCGACCGGCGCGCGCCGTCCGGCCGGCCTCGCGCTGGCCGTCCTCTCCGCCGCGCTGCTCGCCGCCTGCGCCACGCCGGTGCCGGTCGATCCGGCCGCGCTGCCGGCCGTGCCCGCCGCCTTCCGCGAAACCGGCCCGCAACGCGCCGGCACGGCGCCCGCCGAGGCCGACGCGCGCGGCGACTGGTGGACCGCCTTCAACGACCCGACGCTCGACGAGCTCGTCGATCGCGCCCTCGCCGGCAATGCGAGCCTCGCGCGCGCCGCCGCCAATCTCGCCCGCGCCCATGCGCTGCTCGGCGCGACGCGCGCCAACGAACTGCCGCAGGTGGACGTGGGCGCCGGCGCGAGCCGGGGCATCACCACGCTGCGGCCCGGCGTGGCCGCAAGCGCTTTCAGCCTCGGCGCGAGCCTGAGCTATGAAGTGGACCTGTTCGGCCGCCTGCGCGCCGCGACCGACGCCGCCGCGCTCGACGCCGAGGCCAGCACCGCGCTGCTGCGCGACGCGCGCCTGCTGGTCGAGGCCGAGGTAGCGACCACCTATCTCGCATTGCGCGCCACCGACGACGAGCGCCGCCTGGTGCGCGACACGCTCGCCAGCTACCGCGACACCCTGCGCTTCACCGAGCGCCGCAACGCCGCCGGCGACGTGGGCGAGCTGGACGTGGTGCGCGTGCGCACCCAGGTGGCCGCGACCGAAGCCGAGGCGCTCGCGCTCGACGCCCGCCGCGCCACGCTGGAACACGCGCTCGCCGCGCTGCTCGGCGAGGCGCCGGCCACGTTCACGCTCGCGCCCGCCGACTGGACCTCGGCCCTGCCCGCGATCCCGGCCGGCGTGCCGAGCACCGTGCTCGCGCGCCGGCCCGACGTGACGGCCGCCCAGCGCAGCCTCGCCGCCGCCCAGTTGCGCGCCGGCATCGCGCGCACCGCGTGGCTGCCGTCGCTGTCGCTCACCGCGAGCGGCGGCCAGGCCTCGCCCGAGCTGTCCGACCTGTTCACCTGGCCGGCGCGCGTGTGGGGCATCGGCGCCGGGCTGGTGCTGCCGGTGTTCGACGGCGGCCGGCGCGATGCGCTCGCGCGCGGCGCCCAGGCCGATCTGGACGGCGTGGTAGCCGACTACCGCGACCGCGTGCTCGTCGCCTTCCGCGACGTGGAGGACCAGCTCTCGACGCTGCGCCTGCTCGACGAACAGGCCGAGGCGCAGGCGCGCGCCGTGCAGTCCGCGAGCCGCGCGACCGCGCTGTCGCAGACGCGCTACCGCAACGGCCTCGTCAGCCAGCTCGACCTGCTCGACGCCCAGCGCAGCGAATTCGCGGCGCGGCGCGGCGAGTTGCAGGTGAGGTCGGCGCAGTACCAGACGACGGTACGGCTGGTGCGCGCGCTCGGCGGCGGCTGGGACGGCGGGCGCGGCTGAGGCGCCCGAAGCGATCGGGGCGCTTGCGGCGGCCGACACCGCCGTCCGCGCCGCAAGCGCTTTCAGGCCGTCGCCGGCGGCACGCCACCCGCGTGCCGCGCCAGCCCGTCGTCCTCCACCGGCCACCAGTCGCAGGCCGAAGCCACATGCTGATGCAGCCCCGGCCGCGCCGCGACCGGCCCGTCGAGCAGCCCCGCGCGCAGGCGCACCACGCCCGGCAGGCCGTCGCGGTCGCTGAACACCGGCGAGCCGCAGACCGAGCAGAACCAGCGCCGCTTGCCCGGCGACGATTCATAGGCGCGCAGCAGCGCCTCGCCACGCTCGAAGCGCAACTGCTCGCGCCGCAGCGGCAGGTTGGTGGCAAGCGGCCCGCCCTGGGCACGCCGGCACTGGCTGCAATGGCAGACCTGGATCGGCGGCAGCTCGCCCCTCACGCCGAAGCGCACGCCGCCGCACAGGCAACCACCCGCATGCATCGTCATCGTCCGTCCCTCCTCGTTCATCGCGCGGCGCCGAGGCCGCGCAGCACCGTCGCGACAGATTCGAGCACGTCGTCGGCCAGTTCGCGGTCGGTCTTGAGCACGCCGCTGGAAATCGCCATCGCGCCCGTGAGCGCGGCCACGATCGTCGTCGCGAGCGCCTCGCGCTGGGGCGTGTCGGGCAGGCCGGCGAGCACCGCGTCACGCAGCGTGACGAAGGACTCGGCATAGCTGCGGCTCACGGCCTCGCCCTGGCGGCCGATCTCGCAGGCCGAGGCGAGCAGCGGACAGGCGTCGGCGAGGTTGTCGCGCTTGGCCGGCGTGAGATAGCGCGCGAGCAGGTCTTCATGCGAGGCCGGCGCGCCGGCCTTGGGCCGGGCGAGCCGGTCGAAGCCGCGCCCGAAGCTGTCGGCGAGTGCGCAGGCCGCGAGCTCCTGCTTGTCGGCGAAATGCTTGTAGAGCGCGCCGTGCGTCAGCCCGGCGGCGGCGCAGATCTCGGCCACGCCCACGCCGTCGATGCCGCGCTCCTTGAACAGCCGCGCCGCCGCGTCCAGCAACGCCTGCCGGTTCTGCGCCGCCTGTTCCTTCGTGACCCTCATGGCCTGCCCTCCGGCAAAAGTCTTTGACGATGAGCGCAATCATAATTTAGATTGCGACCGCAATCTTTCAACCGTCACCCGGAAGGACCGCCATGCTCGCCCGCCCTCTCGCCGCCCGCCTCGGGCGTCACGGCATCCATTACGCGTGGATCGTCGCCGCCGTCACCTTCGTCGCGATGCTCGTGACCTCGGCCGCGCTCGGCCTGCCCGGCGCGCTGCTGCAACCGCTCGAACGCGAATTCGGCTGGAGCACCGACGCGCTGTCGTCGGTGTTCGCGGTGCGCTTCGCGCTGTTCGGGCTCATGGGGCCGTTCGCGGCGGTGTTCATGCTGCGTTTCGGGCTGAGGCGCGTGGTCGCCTTCGCGGCGGCGCTGATCGGCGTCGCGCTGCTCGCGGGCACGCACGCGGGCTCGCTCGGCCAGCTCTTTCTGGTGTGGGGGCTGATGCTCGGCTTCGGCACCGGCATGACGGCGATGGTGCTGGGCGCGATGGTCGCCAACCGCTGGTTCACCGAGCGGCGCGGCCTCGTGATGGGCCTGCTCGCGGGCAGCAGCGCGACGGGCCAGCTCGTCTTCCTGCCGCTCGCGGCCTGGCTGGTCGAGCACGTCGGCTGGCGCACGGCGGTGCTGCCGGTGTGCGCGGCGGCGCTCGGCGTGTTCGCGCTCGTGCTGCTGCTGCTGCGCGACCATCCGGCCGACCTCGGCCTGCGCGCCTACGGCGAGCCGGCCGACGCGCCGCCCGCGCCGCTGCCCGCCGCCGACTTCCTCGCGCCGTTCCGCACGCTCGCGGCGGTGTCGCGCAACCGCACCTTCTGGATCCTCGCGCTCACCTTCTTCATCTGCGGGCTGAGCACCAATGGCCTCGTGCAGACGCATTTCATCTCGCTGTGCGGCGACTACGGCCTCGGCCCGGTGCCGGCGGCGTCGGTGCTGTCGATGATGGGCGTGTTCGATCTGGTGGGCACGACGCTGTCGGGCTGGCTGTCGGACCGCTTCGACAACCGCAAGCTGCTGGCCTGGTACTACGGCCTGCGCGGGCTGTCGCTGCTGTGGCTGCCGCATGCGGATTTCACGCTGCTCGGGCTGTCGGGCTTCGCGATGTTCTACGGCCTCGACTGGATCGCCACCGTGCCGCCGACGGTCAAGCTGTGCGCGGCCGAGTTCGGCAAGGAGCGCGCGGGCGTGGTGTTCGGCTGGGTGTTCGCGGCGCATCAGCTCGGCGCGGCCACCGCCGCCTACGGCGCGGGGCTGACGCGCGCGGTGCTGTTCAGCTACGGGCCGGCGCTGGTGGTGGCGGGCGCGGCCTGCCTGATCGCGGCGGGCGCGGTGATGCGCGTGCGGCTCGTGCCGCGTCTGGACGGCAAGGCCTGAAGCCGCCGGGGCCGCGCCTCACGCGTCGAAGAACTGCCCCGGCGCCGCATTGAAATGCCGGCGGAACATCGCGGCGAAGGCGCTCGGGCTGTCGTAGCCGAGCGCGAGCGCCACGTCGATGACCTTGGCGCCGGTCGCGAGCAGCTCCAGCCCGCGCAGCAGCCGCGCCTGCTGACGCCACTGGCCGAAGGTCATGCCGGTTTCCCTGGCGAACAGGCGCTGGATCGTCTTGACGTCCACGTCGAGCCGGGTGGCCCAGTCGGCCAGGGTCGAGGCGTCGTCGGGCCGGCGCTGGAGCGCGTCGCAGATCTGCTGCAGGCGCGCATCGGCGGGCATGCGCAGATGCAGCGGCAGCACCGGCAGCGCGCGCAGCTCGTCGAGGATGAGCCGCATGAGCCGCCCGTCGCGCGAGGCCGGCGCATAGGGCTGGCTCACCTCCATCGCCGCGCGCACCAGTTCGCGCAGCAGCGGCGCGATGCCGACCGCCTGGGTGCGCGCCGGCAACCTGGGCGCCGCGTCCACGGCGACGAACAGGCTGCGCATGTGGACCTCGCCGATGCAGCGGATGGCATGCGTCATGCCTGCCTGCATCCAGATCGCGCGCGTCGGCGGCACGACCCAGCGCCCCGCCTCGGCCTCGACCACCATCACGCCGCGCACCGCGTGGATGAGCTGATGCCGCGAATGCGCATGCGGCGCGACGCACCAGCCGGCCGGGTAGTCGGTCTGGCGCGCGGCGACCGGCGACACGGCCGCCTCGATCTCCTGCAGCGAGGTCGCCAGGGCGGGCGGCGGGCTCATGGCGCGGATGTCCTTTTCGCGATGGTTGATGGTCGATTGGCGCGAGACAGCCTGCGCCTGCCGCCTTCATGCTCGCACGTCCCTGTCGTCACCTCGCGAGCTTTCCCATGAGCAAGTCAGCCAGCGCCACGCTCGATGGCGCCGCCCGGCCCGACGGCCGCCCGGCAGCGTCCGGACCGGCCTTCGGCATCCTCGGCGCCATCAGCGGCGCCCACATGATCAACGACATGATGCAGTCGCTGATCCTGGCCATGTACCCGGTGCTGAAGGGCAGCTTCGCGCTGAGCTTCGGCCAGATCGGCCTCATCACGCTCACCTACCAGCTCACGGCTTCGCTGCTTCAGCCGCTCGTGGGCCTGTTCACCGACCGCCGGCCCCAGCCGCATTCGCTGCCGCTCGGCATGGCCGCGACGCTGACCGGCCTGCTGCTGCTGGCGCTGGCGCCGAGCTTCGAGGTGGTGCTGCTCGCGGCGGCCTGCGTGGGCCTCGGCTCGTCGGTGTTCCATCCGGAGTCGTCGCGCATCGCGCGGCTCGCGTCGGGCGGGCGGCATGGGCTCGCGCAGTCGCTGTTCCAGGTGGGCGGCAACACCGGCACGGCGATCGGGCCGCTGCTCGCGGCGGCGGTGATCGTGCCCTTCGGCCAGCGCAGCGTCGCGTGGTTCGGGCTGGCGGCGCTGCTCGGCATCGCGCTGCTGCTGCGCGTGAGCCGCTGGTATGCGGCCCATCCGGCGGTGGCGAACCGCGCGCGCAAGGCGGCGGCCGTCGCGCCGCATCCGCCGCGCGTCGTGGCCGGCGCGATCGCGGTGCTGCTGGTGCTGATCTTCTCCAAGTACTTCTACGTCGCGGGGCTGAGCAGCTTCTACACCTTCTATCTGATCGAGCGCTTCGGGCTGACGGTGCGGGACGCGCAGCTGCATCTGTTCGCCTTCCTGTTCGCGTCGGCGGTCGGCACGGTGGCGGGCGGGCCGATCGGCGACCGCATCGGGCGCAAGCCGGTCATCTGGGGCTCGATCCTCGGCGTGGCGCCGTTCGCGCTGCTGCTGCCGCATGCGGACCTGTTCTGGACCACGGTGCTCACGGTGGTGATCGGCCTCGTGCTGTCGTCGGCGTTCTCGGCCATCCTCGTCTATGCGCAGGAGCTGGTGCCCGGGCGCGTGGGCACGGTGTCGGGGCTGTTCTTCGGCTTCGCGTTCGGCATGGGCGGGCTCGGCGCTGCCGTGCTCGGCCTGCTGGCCGACCGCACGAGCATCGCCTTCGTGTACCAGGCGATCGCCTTCCTGCCGCTGCTCGGGCTGGTGGCGGCACTGCTGCCGAAGACGAGGCGCACGGCGTGAGTGCGCCAGCCGGCGCGGCCCGCCTTCAGGCGCCGCCGGCCTGCGCGCCGGCGCGTGGCGGCAGCCAGCGCAGCAGCGTCTCGTAGAGCTCCAGCGCATCGACGGGCTTCGAGAGATAGCCGTTCATGCCGGCCGCGAGGCAGCACCGGCGGTCTTCGTCGAAGGCATTGGCGGTCATCGCGATGATGGGCAGCCCGTCCGCGCCGTCGAGGGCGCGGATTTCGCGCGTCGCGCCGAGCCCGTCGAGCACCGGCATCTGCATGTCCATGAGCACGAGCGCGTAGTCGCCGGCGGCAACGCGGGCGACCGCCTCGCGCCCGTCGGCCGCGACATCGACCGCCAGCCCGACCGCGCCGAGCTGGGCGAGCGCCACATGCACATTGACCGGGTTGTCCTCCGCAAGCAGCACGCGCGCGCCCGCGTGCCGGGCGCGCAGCAGCGCCGCCGCGCGTGCCGCCGGGTCGTCGTCGGCTTCGGCGCGGGCCGGCGGCATGCCGCGCGGCAGCCGGGTCGTGAACCAGAAGCAGCTGCCGGCGCCGGGCGTGCTGCGCGCGCCGGCGTCGCCACCCATGAGCCGGGCGAGCCGCCGCGTGATGCTCAGGCCGAGGCCGGTGCCGCCGTGGCGGCGCGTCGTCGAGGCATCGGCCTGCTCGAAGGGCTCGAACAGCCGCGCGAGCTGCGCCGGATCGATGCCGCAGCCCGTGTCCTCCACCTCGAAGCGCACCTGCACGCCGTCGGCGTCCTCGTCGAGGCGGCGCGCGCGCAGCACGATCCGGCCGGCCGACGTGAAGCGCACCGCGTTGCCCGCGTAGTTGAGCAGCGCCTGGCGCACGCGAGTCTGGTCGCCGCGCAGCCAGCAGGGCGTGGCGTCGGTCTCGATGGCGAGCGCGAGGCCCTTGTCCTGCGCGTCCTGGGCAATGAGGTCGCGCACTTCCTCCAGCACGGCGCGCACGTCGAAGTCCACCGTGTCGAGTTCGAGCCGGCCGGCCTCGATCTTCGACAGGTCGAGGATGTTGTTGACGATCGCGAGCAGGTGGCGCGCGGCCGAATCGATGTGCGCCAGATGCTCGGGCGCCTGGGTGTCGTCGGGCCGGGCGCGCACGAGGCGCACGAGGCCGATGACGGCGCTCAGCGGCGTGCGGATCTCGTGGGTCATGTTGGCGAGGAATTCACCCTTGGCACGCGCCGCCGCCTCGGCCTGGGCGGTGCGCTCGCGCACGCGCACCTCCAGTTCGTCGCGCTGGTGGTGGACCTGGTCGAGCAGCTCGCGCAGGTCGTGCACGTCGGTATTGACGCCAAACCAGCCCAGCACCCGGCCCCGGGCATCGACGAGCCGGGCGCCGCGCATGTCGAACCAGCGCCAGCCGCCGCCGTGCCCGCGCAGGCGGGCCTCGCCGTGGAAGTCGCGGCCCGAGCGCACGGCGCCACGCCAGGCGCTCATGAGCGTGTCGCGGTCGTCGGGATGGACCACGTCGAGCCAGCCGAAATCGAGCTGGCCCGCCTCCGGCACGCCCGTGTAATGCGCCCACTGCTCGCTGACCCAGTCGCAGCGGCCGTCCGGCGTGCAGGTCCAGAACAGCTGGGGCAGGGTCTCGACCACATGGCGCAGGCGCGTCTCGCTGTTGGCGAGCGCCTGCGCCTGGGCGGCCGCGAGCCGGCGCTGGCGCCGCATCGCGTCGACGAGCGCGCACAGCAGCAGGCACAGCAGGATGAGCAGGCCGACATCGAGCCGGTCGGCGCGCACGTAGTCGCCGACCGCGTCGGGGCCGAGGTCGAGCCGCAGCGCGAGGCCGGCGGCGACGACCATCGTCGCGAACATGCCGGGCCAGAGCCCGCCGACCGCCGCCGCGACCGCGGCCGGCACGACGAACAGCACCAGCAGCGGCCGGTGCCCGAAGCTGATCCCGATCCGGTCGCGCAGCGCGAACACGCCCATGCCGAGCGCGAAGGCAAGCAGCCAGGCAAGCACGCCCACGGCGGCGCGGCGCCACGGCGGACGGCGCCATGCCGCCCGCGCGCGCCTCGCCACGCGGCGCAGGAAGATGGCGGACACATGTGGCAGCACCAACGGCATGACGGTTTTCCTGAAGCCGGTTCAGGACGCCAGAGTGAACCTCGGCCGCCAGCGACAGGTGGCGTTACGCACGGCACCGACGCACCACTCCCAATCTTGACGCTTTCTTGATGCCCGCCGCCCCAGTCTTGTCGCCGGCCTGACGCGCCGCTTCCTAGCATCGCCTCGTCCCCATCACGAGGAGAGGCAATGGACGTTTTCTGGCTGACCGGCGCGGCGCTGCTCTGGCTCGCCACCCTGGGCCTGGCGCGGCTGTGCGCCTGGCTCGAATCCCCCGCGCGGGGCCGGCCATGAGCGCCGGCCTCATCGCATTCGCCGGTGTGATCGCCGGCGGGCTGCTCGCCTATCTCGTCATCGCGCTGCTGCGCGCGGAGGACTTCTCATGACCTCCGCCGCCTGGATGCTGCTGCTCGTCTATCTCGGGCTGCTGCTCGCCGTCGCGCTGCCGCTCGCGCGCTGGATCGACGCGGTGATGGACGGCCGCGTCGCCCCGCTGCGGCGCGCCGAGGCGCCGCTGTGGCGCCTGCTCGGCACCGACCCCGCCGCGACGATGGACTGGCGCGGCTACGCGCTCGGCCTGCTGCTGTTCAACGGCCTCGGCGTGCTCGCGCTGTACGCGCTGCAACGCTTACAGGGCGGGCTGCCGCTCAATCCGGCCGGCCTCGGCGCGGTCGCGCCCGATTCGGCCTTCGATACCGCCGTCAGCTTCGTCACCAACACCGACTGGCAGGGCTACGCGGGCGAGACGACGATGAGCCATCTCACCCAGATGCTCGGCCTCGCGGTGCAGAACTTCCTCTCGGCCGCGACCGGCATCGCCGTGGCGATGGCGCTGATGCGCGGCTTCGCGGGCCATGAGGCGCGCGGCATCGGCAATGTGTGGGTGGACCTCGCGCGCGCGACGCTCTGGCTGCTGCTGCCGTTGAGCGCCGTGCTGGCGCTGGCCTTCGTCGCCTGTGGCGTCGTGCAAACCCTTGCAGGCCCGCTCGACCTCGTCACGCTCGAAGGCGCGAGGCAGAGCGTCGCGCTCGGGCCGGTCGCGTCCCAGCTCGCGATCAAGCTGCTCGGCACCAACGGCGGCGGCTTCTTCAACGCCAACTCGGCTCATCCCTTCGAGAACCCAACGGCCACGAGCAACCTGCTCCAGATGCTCGCCATCCTCGCGATCCCGACCGCGCTCTGCTTCGTGTTCGGCCGCCAGGTGCGCGACGCGCGCCAGGGCTGGGCGGTGCTCGCGGCGATGACGCTGCTGTTCGTCGCGGGCGCGGTGGCGGCGATGGCGCTGGAACAGCAGGCGAATCCGGCGCTCGCCGGCCTCGGCCTCGACAGCGCCGCGAGCGCGCTCCAGCCCGGCGGCAACATGGAAGGCAAGGAGGCGCGCTTCGGCATCGCGGCGTCGGGGCTGTTCGCGGCCATCACCACGGCCGCGTCCTGCGGCGCGGTGAACGCGATGCACGACTCCTTCACCGCGCTCGGCGGCGCGGTGCCGCTGGTGCTGATCCAGCTCGGCGAGGTGGCCTTCGGCGGCGTGGGCTCGGGGCTGTACGGGATGCTCGTGTTCGCGGTCACGGCGGTGTTCATCGCCGGCCTCATGGTCGGCCGCACGCCCGAATACCTCGGCAAGAAGATCGGCCCGCCCGAGATGAAGCTGGTCGCGCTCGCCATCCTCGTCACGCCGCTGCTGGTGCTCGGCGGCACGGCGGCGGCGGTGCTGGCCGAGGACGGCCGCGCGGGCGTGCTCAACCCGGGCGCCCACGGTTTCAGCGAGCTGCTGTACGCGCTGAGTTCGGCCGCCAACAACAACGGCAGCGCCTTCGCCGGGCTGTCAGCCAATACGCCGTTCTGGAACGGGCTGCTCGGCGTGGCGATGTGGTTCGGCCGCTTCGGCGTGATCGTGCCTGTGCTGGCCCTGGCCGGCGCGCTCGCGCGCGGCAAGCGGCTCGCGGTCACGGCCGGCAGCCTGCCGACCCACGGGCCGCTGTTCGTCGGGCTGCTGGTGGGCATCGTGCTGCTGGTGGGCCTGCTCAACTACGTGCCGGCGCTGGCGCTCGGGCCGGTGGCCGAGCAGCTGTCGGCCGTGCCGGCGGGAGGCGCGCGATGAAGCTCGCAACGCTCGCGGCCTGCCCGCGCCGGCCCCGCCCCGTCACATCCCTTCAAGGAGGCCGGTCATGACCCGCCCCGCCCTCGCCCTGTTCGACCCGGCCCTGCTGCGGCCGGCCGCGCTCGACGCGCTGCGCAAGCTCGATCCGCGCGCCCAGCTGCGCAATCCGGTGATGTTCGTCGTCTGGGTCGGCAGCGCCTTCACGACCCTGCTCGCGGCGCTGCGGCCCGACGGCTTCACCGTCGGCGTCGCGCTCTGGCTCTGGTTCACCGTGCTGTTCGCCAACCTGGCCGAGGCGCTGGCCGAAGGGCGCGGCAAGGCCCAGGCCGCGAGCCTGCGCGGCCTGCGCGAGCGCACCGCCGCCCACCGGCTCGACCGCTGGACGCCCGGCGCCGCCGCCCATCTGTGGCAGGTCACGCCGGTGCATGCCGACCAGCTCGCGCGCGGCGACATCGTGCTCGTGAGCGCCGGCGAGACCATCCCCGCCGACGGCGAGGTGGTCGAGGGCGTCGCCTCGGTCGATGAAAGCGCCATCACCGGCGAATCCGCGCCCGTCATCCGCGAGGCCGGCGGCGACTTCTCGGCCGTGACCGGCGGCACCCGCGTGCTGTCCGACCGCATCGTCGTGCGCATCACCTCCAGCCCCGGCGAGACCTTCGTCGATCGCATGATCGCGATGGTCGAGGGCGCGAAGCGCCGGCGCACGCCCAACGAGATCGCACTCACGATCCTGCTGGTCGCGCTCACCCTCGTCTTCCTCGGCGTCGTGGTCACGCTGCTGCCGTTCTCGCGCTACGCGGTCGAGGCGGCGGGCGCGGGCGAGCCGGTGAGCCTCGTGGTGCTGGTGGCGCTGCTGGTCTGCCTCATCCCCACGACGATCGCCGGGCTGCTGTCGGCGATCGGCGTGGCGGGCATGGGCCGGCTCATGCAGGCCAACGTCATCGCAACCTCGGGCCGCGCGGTCGAGGCGGCCGGCGACGTGGATGTGCTGCTGCTCGACAAGACCGGCACCATCACCCTCGGCAACCGCCAGGCCGCCGCCTTCGTGCCGGCGCCGGGCGTCGCCGAGCGCGAGCTGGCCGACGCCGCCCAGCTCGCCTCGCTCGCCGACGAGACGCCCGAGGGCCGCAGCATCGTCGTGCTGGCCAAGACCCGCTTCGACCTGCGCGAGCGCGAGCTTGCAAGCCTTTGCGCGCACTTCGTGCCCTTCACCGCGCAGACGCGCATGAGCGGCGCCGACCTGCCCGGCGGCCGGGCGCTGCGCAAGGGCGCGGCCGACGCGCTGCGGCGCCATGTCGAGGCGCTCGGCGGGCGCTGGCCGGCCGAGGTGCAGGCCGATGTCGAGGCGATCGCGCGCCGGGGCGGCACGCCGCTCGTGGTGGCCGACGGCGCGCGCGTGCTCGGCGCGGTCGAGCTGAAGGACATCGTCAAGGGCGGCATCCGCGAGCGCTTCGCCGAGCTGCGCCGCATGGGCATCCGCACCGTCATGGTCACCGGCGACAACCGCCTCACCGCCGCCGCGATCGCGGCCGAGGCCGGCGTGGACGACTTCCTCGCCGAGGCGACGCCCGAGGCCAAGCTCGCGCTCATCCGCGAGCACCAGGCCGCCGGCCGGCTCGTCGCGATGACGGGCGACGGCAGCAACGACGCGCCCGCGCTGGCCCAGGCCGACGTGGCGGTGGCCATGAACACCGGCACCCAGGCCGCGAAGGAGGCCGGCAACATGGTCGATCTGGACAGCAATCCGACCAAGCTCATCGAGATCGTCGAGACCGGCAAGCAGATGCTGATGACGCGCGGCGCGCTCACCACCTTCAGCATCGCCAACGACGTGGCGAAGTACTTCGCGATCATCCCGGCGGCCTTCGTCGGCAGCTATCCGCAACTGGCGGCGCTCGACCTCATGCGGCTCGCGAGCCCCGCGTCGGCGGTGATGAGCGCGGTCATCTTCAACGCGCTCGTGATCGTGGTGCTGATTCCGCTGGCGCTGCGCGGCGTGCGCTACCGGCCGGTGGGCGCGGCGGTGCTGCTGCGGCGCAACCTGCTCGTGTACGGGCTGGGCGGGCTGGTCGTGCCCTTCGCGGGCATCAAGCTCATCGACATGGCCATCGCGGCGCTGGGCCTGGCCTGACGCGCGCAAGGAGAACGACATGGACCAACCGCACTCCGCCCTCGGCCACGGCCTCGCCGCCGCTGCCGCGCGCGACTTCCCGGCCGGCGCGACCGCGCCCGCGTCGCTGCTCGCGCAACTGCGCCCGGCGCTGCTGCTGTTCGCGCTGCTGTTAGCCGTCACCGGCCTGGCCTATCCGCTCGGTGTGACAGCGCTTGCACAGGCGCTGTTCCCCGCGCAGGCCAACGGCAGCCTCGTCGAGCGCGACGGGCGCGTGGTCGGCTCGGCGCTGATCGGCCAGGGCTTCGCCGACGCTCGGCATTTCGCGGGGCGGCCGTCGGCGACATCGCCCGAGCCGTGGAACGCCAGCGGCTCGGGCGGCAGCAATCTCGGCCCCGGCAACCCGGCGCTGACCGACGCGGTGCGCGCCCGCGTCGCGGCGCTGCGCGCGCTCGATCCGGGCAACACCGCGCCGGTGCCGGTCGATCTCGTGACCGCGTCGGCGAGCGGCCTCGACCCGCACATCAGCCGCGCCGCCGCCGACTGGCAGGCGGCCCGCGTCGCGCGCGCCACCGGCCTGCCCGAGGCCCGCGTGCGCGAGCTGATCGTTGCCCACACCGAGGACCGGCTCGCCGGCTGGCTCGGCGAACCGCGCGTGAACGTGCTCGCGCTCAATCTCGCGCTCGACGCGGCGCTGCAGGCGGCGCCACGCGACCGGGCGCCGACCGCGCCGCCCGCCACGCCGTCCGACGCAACCCCGCCCGCCGCGCGATGATCCCGCCGCGATGACCTCCGACACCCGCCCCGACCCCGAGCGCCTGCTCGCCGACCTGCGCGCCGACGCCAGCCGCGCCGCGCGTGGCCGGCTGCGCATCTTCTTCGGCGCGTCGGCGGGCGTCGGCAAGACCTGCGCGATGCTCGTCGCGGCGCGCGCCGCGCTCGACGCGGGCCGGCCCGTCGTCACCGGCATCATCGAGACCCACGGCCGCGCCGACACCGCCGCCCTCGCCGCCGCACTGCCGCAACTCCCGCGCCGCGCCGTCCTCCACCAGGGCCATGCGCTCGACGACTTCGACCTCGACGCCGCGCTCGCCTTCGGCGCCACGCATGCCGGCGCCCTCGTGCTGCTCGACGAATTCGCGCACAGCAACGCGCCCGGCGCGCGCCATCCCAAGCGCTGGCAGGACGCCGACGAACTGCTCGCCGCCGGCATCGACGTGTGGACCACGCTCAACGTCCAGCATCTCGACAGCCTCAACGACATCGTCGGCGGCATCACCGGCGTGCGCGTGCGCGAGACCTTGCCCGACCGCGTGTTCGACGGCGCCGACGAGGTGGTGATGGTCGATCTGCCGCCCGACGAGCTGCTCGCGCGGCTCAAGGCCGGCAAGGTCTATCTCGGCGAGCAGGCCGGGCAGGCGGCGGCCCACTTCTTCCGCAAGGGCAACCTGCTCGCGCTGCGCGAACTGGCGCTGCGCCGCGCCGCCGATCGCGTCGATGGCGAGATGCAGGCCTGGCGCCGGCGCAGCCCGGCCGCGCCGGTCTGGCCCAACCGCGAATCGCTGCTCGCCTGCGTCGGCGCCGACGGCGCGGCGGAGAAGGTCGTGCGCAGCGCGGCGCGGCTCGCGGGCCAGCTCGGCATCGCCTGGCATGCGCTGCATGTGGACACGCGCGGCGACGGCGCGCCCGAGGCCGCCCTGCGCGCGCTGCGTCTCGCCGAGCAGCTCGGCGCGACCACGGCGGTGATCGGCGCGCGCCAGGTCGGCCCGGCGCTCGTCGCCCATGCGCGCGAGCACAACCTGGCGCGGCTGCTCATCGGCCGGCCCGGCGCGCGCGCATGGTGGCGCCGGCTCGGCCGCGCGCCGACCGTGCTCGCCATCGCGCGGCTCGCGCCCGATCTCGACCTGCTCGAAGTCGCCGCCGCGCCGCCGGCCACCGCGCGCGCCGAGCCGCCCGCGCCGCTGCTGCCGGCCGGCGCGCGCCACTGGCGCGGCCATGCGATCGCGGTCGCCGCCTGCGCCGCCGTCGCCGTCGTGGCGATGCCGCTCGTGGGCGTGCTGGAGCTGACCAACATCGTCATGCTGTTCCTGCTGGCGCAGATCGGCGTCGCGCTCACCCAGGGGCGGGCGTCGGCGGTGGTCGCGGCCTTCGTGGGCGTGGCGCTGTTCGACTTCTTCTTCGTGCCGCCGCGCTTCACCTTCGCCGTCACCGACGCGCAATACCTGCTCACCTTCACGGTGATGCTCGCGGTCGGCCTCGTGATCGGCCAGCTCACCGCCGGCCTCAAGGCCGAAGCCCAGGCCGCGCGCGAACGCGAGCGCCGCGTGCGCCGGCTGTACGAGATGGCGCGCGAACTGTCGGCCGCGCTGCTGCCGGCCCAGGTGGCCGAGATCGGCGCGCGCTTCATCAGCGCCGAGTTCGACGCGCCGAGCGCCCTGCTCGCGCTCGACGAGCGCGACCGGCTCGCGCCCCTGCCCGGCGCTGCCGTCGAGGTCGATGCCGGCCTCGCGCGCTGGGCCTTCGACCACGCCAGCCCCGCCGGACGCGGCACCGACACCCTGCCCGCCAGCACCTGCCTCGTGCTGCCGCTCGCCGCGCCGATGCGCACGCGCGGCGTGCTCGCCATCGCGCTCGCCGCCGACGCCGGCCCCGAGCAGCGCCGCCTGCTCGACCTCTGCGCCTCGCTGCTCGCGATCTCGCTCGAACGCATCCACTACATCGACGTGGCCCAGGCCGCGACCGTGCAGATGGAATCCGAGCGCCTGCGCAACGCCCTGCTCGGCGCGATCTCGCATGACCTGCGCACGCCACTCGCCGGCCTCGTCGGCCTGGCCGACACGCTCGCGCTCGCCCGCCCGCCGCTGCCCGACGAGGCCGCGCGCACCGCCGCCGCGATGCGCGAGACCGCGCTGCGCATGAGCGCCCTCGTCACCAACCTGCTCGACATGGCGCGGCTGGAATCGGGCGCGGTCACGCCGCGCCGTGCCTGGCTGCCGCTCGACGAACCGGTCGGCGGCGCGCTCGCGGCCTGCGCCGGCGTGCTCGCGGGCCGGCCCGTCGCCACCGACCTGCCGGCCGAACTGCCGCTGCTGCATCTCGACGCCGTGCTGTTCGAGCGCGTGCTCGTCAACCTGCTGGAGAACGCCGCCAAGTACACGCCGCCGGGCACGGCGCTGCGGATCGCGGCGCGGCTGGCCGACGGCGCGGCGGGCGACGGCGACGCCGGGCGCGGACGCGCCGATGCCGGCGCCGTGCAGCTCACCATCGACGACGACGGCCCCGGCCTGCCGCCCGGCCGCGAGGAGGCGCTGTTCGAGAAGTTCGCGCGCGGCGAGCGCGAGAGCGCCACGCCCGGCGTCGGTCTCGGCCTCGCGATCTGCCGCGCCATCGTCGCGGCCCACGGCGGCACGATCCGCGCGGAGAATCGCGCGGGCGGCGGCGCGCGCTTCACGATCACGCTGCCGCGCGGCACGCCGCCGGCCGACGACGGCAGCGCGCTCGCGATCGCCGACGCTGGCCCGGACGAGGCCCACGCCGACGCCGCCACGCCGGCCGCCCGCGCCACCCCCGCCCCCGACCACCCCGCCACCCCATGACCACCGACACCCAGCCCGCCCGCCTGCTCGTCATCGAGGACGACGCCGCGATCCGGCGCTTCGTGCGGCTCGCGCTCGAAGCCGAGGGTCACGAGGTGGTCGAGGCCGACGGCTGGCGGCGCGGCCTCATCGACGCCGGCACGCGCCGGCCCGATCTCGTCGTGCTCGACCTCGGCCTGCCCGACGGCGACGGCATCGACCTCATCCGCGACCTGCGCGGCTGGTCGGCCATGCCGGTCATCGTGCTGTCGGCGCGCGGCGCCGAGGCTGACAAGATCGCCGCGCTCGACGCCGGCGCCGACGACTATCTCGTCAAGCCCTTCGGCGCCGGCGAACTGGCCGCACGCGTGCGCGCCCAGTTGCGCCGCCACGCGCGCACCGCCGAGGCCGGCGCCGACACCGCGATCGAGTTCGGCCGCCTGCGGCTCGACCTGCTCGCGCGCGCCGTCACGCGCGACGGCGCGCCGCTGCATCTCACGCCGATCGAATACCGGCTGCTCGTGCAGCTCGCCACCCAGCCGGGCCGCGTGCTCACGCATGCGCAACTGCTGCGCGCCGTCTGGGGCCCGGGCCATGCCGAGGACACGCACTACGTGCGCGTGCACATGGCCAACCTGCGCCGCAAGGTCGAGGACGACGCCTCGCGGCCGAGGCATCTGGTGACGGAGGCGGGCGTGGGCTACCGCTTCGTGGCCTGAGCGGGCCGGCGACGACTCGGCCCAGTCACTGCGCCACCGCCGTCCAGCCCCCGCCCGCTCGCGCCGAGCGCACGCAGGCCTCGACGAACGCCAGCCCCTTCACGCCATCCGCCGCGCCCGGCACGCGGCGCGCGTGATCGCTGGCCTCGGTGCCGAAACGGCGCGCGCGGATCAGCTCGGCCGCGTCGGAATAGATGTTGGCGAAGGCTTCGAGCACGCCCTCGGCCTGTCCGGCCTTGATGCGCGTCGCGCGCTTCGCGGCATCGCTGGTCCAGGGTTCGCCGCGCCGCACGACCACGCGCGGGCCGTCCTGCGGCGCGATCACGAGTTCCTCCGGCTGCTCCTGGTTCCAGTGCAGCGCCGCCTTCGAACCGTAGACGCTGATCTTCAACCCGTGCCGGTTGCCCGCCGCGACGATGCTGGCCCACAGCGAGCCGCGCGCGCCCGAGTCGAAGCGCAGCAGCGCATGCGCGTTGTCGTCGCTGCCCCGGCCCTCGACCAGCGTGTTCACGTCGGCCGCGACCTCGGCCACCTCCAGCCCGGTGATGTAGCGCGCGAGCTGGTGCGCATGCGTGCCCACGTCGAGCAGCACCGACGACACGCCGGCCTGGGCCGGATCGGTGCGCCATGCAAGCGCTTTCGCGCCCGCGCGTTCGAGCGGATGGGTGCCGAAGCCCGCCGCGTGCTCGACCTGCACCACGCGCACCGCGCCGATCTCGCCGGCCGCGACGCGCTCGCGCGCCTCGCGCACCATCGCGTGGCCGCTGTAGTTGTGCGTGAGCACGAAGCCCGGGCCGTCGGGCCGCAGCGCCGCCGCGAGCCGGCGCGCCTCGGCGAGGTCGGTGGCGAGCGGCTTGTCGCAGATCACGTCGATGCCCGCCGCCAGAAAGGCCAGCGCCGCCGGCACGTGCTGGGCATTGGGCGTGGCGATGGCCACGGCGTGGATGCCGTCGGCCCGCGCCGCCTCGGCGCGCGCCATCGTCTCGAAATCGCCGTACAGCCGGTCGGGCGCGATACCGATCGCCGCGCCCGCCGCCGCGTTGCGCGCCGCGTCGCGCGAGAACACGCCCGCGACGATCTCGAACTGGCCGTCGAGCGTGGCGGCATAGCGGTGGGTCGAGCCGATGCCCGAATCGAGGCCGCCGCCGACGAAGCCGAGCCGCAGGCGCTCGGCGGGGGTGCTGCGTTGTCTGAAGTTCATGGCGTCTCCGCGTGGCTGGCCGGGCGCGCGGCCCGGCGGGGGAAGGGGGAGCGCCAAGGCTATTCACTCCCGGACGATGCAGAATCCACCGATCCGTGGCCTAAAGGACAACGTTTCGTGAACAATGAACCGCAAGTGGCCGACCTGCGCGTGTTCTGCGCGGTCGCGCAATCGGGCAGCTTCGCGGCCGCCGCCGCGCGGCTCGGCACCTCGCCGGCGCACGTCAGCAAGCGCATCGGCATCCTCGAAGGGCAGCTCGGCGTGCGGCTGTTCCACCGCACGACGCGGCGGGTGCAACTCAGCGCCGAGGGCGAGACCGCGCTCGACCAGGCGCGCCGCGTGCTCGACGAAATGGACGCGCTCGGCGAGCTGGTGGGCGCGGGCCGGCGCGAACTGACCGGGCCGCTGCGCATCGCCACCAGCGTGCGGCTCGGGCGCGAGCATGTCGCGCCGCTGCTGTCGGCCTTCGGCGCGCGCCATCCGGCGCTCGACCTGTGGCTGGAGCTGGTGGACCGGCCGGTCGATCTCCAGGCCGAGGGCTTCGACATCGACCTGCGCATGGGCGAGCCGGCCGAGCCGCGCGTCATCGCGCATCTGATCGCGCGCAACAGCCGCGTGCTGTGCGCCGCGCCCGACTACCTCGCGCGACGCGGCACGCCGCGCACGCTCGCCGACCTCGCCGGCCACGACTGCCTGCTGTTCCGCGACCGCGACCGCGCCTGGGGCAACTGGCGCCTGCTCGGCCCCGACGGCATGGCCTCGGTGCGCGTGACCGGGCGCTTCGGCAGCAACCACGCGGACGTGATCCGGCAGTGGTGCCTGGACGGGCATGGCGTGCTGCTGCTCGCGGAATGGGACATGGCGCCGCTGCTGGCCGAAGGGCGGCTGGTGCGGGTGCTGCCGGAATGGCGGGAGCCGGCCGATCTGTGGGCGTTGACGACGAGCCGGAGGGAGCAGTCGGCGAAGGTGGGGGCTTGTCTGGATTGGTTGAAGACGGAATTGAGAGTGAGTCCAGGAGGTTAGCGCCGGGCCATTCACCGCGACGTTGGCCCGTCATTTAGATCCTCCATGAGCATTACCTGCCTTCGTGCTGCTTCGAAGGCGGGGCTTGTCGCAGGAACCTTATTGCCCAAGCGTCAATTCCAGTCCGGCTGGCCAATTGGCACCCCTCCCTGAAGTCAGTTCGATTGCCGATGTTGGCGAGAAGCACACTGGCTGTCGTCAGACCGATGTCGAGCATTTCCATCAGCTGCCTGCTGCGCGCATCGGCGCGCGCCGCCTCCCGGATCAGCGCATCGTATTCGCCGACACGATCAATAAGGTGCGACCAGCTTCGGCGTCATTATTCTGACCGCATGATCCAACTGCTCGAATTGCCGTGCCCGAAAATACGCGCCAGAGCAAGCTTTCATGCCGGGCACGCAAGGTGGAAAAAGCAGCCACGACGCCGAGCAATTCCTTCCTGCTGATTCGGTTTCACCACGATCACCTTGCCGGATTCATCGACCCCGTGGACAACGAAAACCTGCTTGGCCAGATCAATGCCAACTCGCACAATTGTCATGGACTTCTCTCCGCGAAAGCTCACGCGATGAGATGCAAGAATCGCCTCGTGGCACGTCATTGCCGTTTAGCGACTTCCGCGCCGCAACTACGAGACGAGGAAGTCCCTTTCTACAATCAGCCGGCAGAACGAGAATCTGCCACCTGATATTGGCGTGTAGTAAAAACGAAGTTTTGTTCAAGGAGGTTCCATGCCGCAGACTGAAGTTGATCTGTTCCGTTCGGTTCGCTCTGAACAGTTCCCTTGCGGGACAGTCATCGACGAAAAGCCAGCCCCTGAAGTTCTGTATCCCGATTTCGAACCTCGCTTGTTGCCAAGTGGCAAGCGCCGGCAAGCAGATGTCTCGCTCAGTGCGGACAAGCAATGGGTCAGGTCGGGTGGCGGCACCTCACTGTTCGACCGTCCGAATGTGTTCAAGGCCAAAGGCTGGTCCACGTTCGGCATACCGAGCGGCACTGTTATTCCAGATTCCTTGCTCGTTCGCCTCACTGGATTCAATCAGTCATTTCAGGCGAATCACTACCAAATTGAAAGTAGAGTCGATCTCATGCATATCGAAGCATTCAAGGGCGCACTTGATAACCTAGCCCGTAATGCTGTGGTGAGATCAATCAAACTTGCTCGTCAAAATTTGCCGAAGCAGTAAAGGAGATCATCATGCCTCAAATCAGTGGAAACGCCTTGGTGCTTCTTATCCAGTTATTGGATGAAAGAATCTCCACCTTGGAGAAGATGATCAGTGAAACCGATGAAGCGGCCGAGGAGCTTGTCGAGTATGAAGACGAATTACTGTCATGCATTACTGTGGAGAACGAGTTGATGGTTGCCTATGAGGAAGCTCTTAAGGAAACAGGAAATCTTCCGTCCTATCGGGATCTCACTCCAGGTCGCCAAACAAAGTCGGCCGGGTAATACGGACCTGTCAGAAAATTCGTGCTTGCGGCATAACCCCCCGTGAAGGAGTTGCTATGCCCCACAAGCCCAAAGCGACCGCAGCCAACGCAACCTCCCGACGATTCCGAAGGAATTGCTCGATCAATTGGGCAACGACCCAATAATTGCCGACGCGATCAACACCGCGTCGCTGGCCTTAAAGAAAGCCCTGATCGGACGCGCGTTCGGCGGTGAATTGAAGCTCCGTAACCGACGCCGTCCTGGCTGAAGTCACTGCTTGGCAGGGCCGACCACTCGAATCGATGTATCCGATCGTCTTCTTCGACGCGCTGCACGTGAAGATTCGCGAGGACGCTGGCGTGTGCAACAAATCTGATTAGCCACAGTCGCGATTACGCAAACTGGAAGGAACGCAAGACGCTGGCGGTGGCGATCCGACCGATCCACAGCGCGGCGAATGTCAAGGCGGCCGAGGCGGAATTGACCGCATTTTAACCAGATCCCCGAGGAACAAATTCTCGACCGTTGGCGCGAGCAGGCGGCGTGCGTGGGACAAGGTGACTCCGTTCTTTGCCTTCCCGCCCGAGACTCGGAAGATCATCTACACAACGGATGCGCTGGAAAGCGTGAATGCGAAGTTGCGCAAGATCATCAAGACGCGTGGGCATTTCCTGAGCGATGATGCGGCAAGCAAGGTGATTTGGCTGGCGCTGCGCAATATCATGGCGGATTGGTCGCGCGCCGCACATGACTGGAAAGCGGCGATGAATCAGTTCGCGATTCTTTATTCGGAGCGATTCATTCAGCCGGGGATTCGGGCTTGAATCTGGCCGCTGAATCGTTCACAGTGACTGTGCTGAAAGGCCGTGAGCACAGAAAATCTGACAGACCCGAATCGTTCAGAGTATCGATTCCGAATGGTCGCGAGCACGGAAAATCTGACAGGCCCCAGAACAACCCCACGAGCGATCAGATGAGCGCGACTCGGTGACCACCACACAACATGTTCCAAACGGGACAGCCTGTTTCACTACCTAAGCATCGAAAATGCCACTCTATTCCCCCTCCAGTCGCAACAGCCACGCCTTCTTGTCTCGCATTTGGCAGGATCGCGAGCACCTTTCCGAGACCGAATATAAAGGCTTTGTGCAGTTCTTTTATTTGATGTTATGCGGGCATACGGAATGCGTTATTGCGGAAATAATTCGAATTAGGCTTGAGCATGTAAAAGTTGCGATTCGTCATAGCAGCGTTGCTCCAGTGCAATTCAAAACAGGAGACCATGTAGAAACAGTCTCGTCTGCTCCTCTTGTAGACTCTGTTTTACAACTCACAGAGGCAATACGACGCGAAGCACAGACTGCGCCACTAAGAAAACTTATCGAACTCATTCCAAAGGTATTTCCATGCAAGCTCAAGGACGTTATTGGAGACTCTTCCGTAGCCGATTTAGAGGCTCTGGCTGCGTTGAGAAATCTCTTTGCTCACTCCCGCGATTTTGTCGTCGAATTCGAACTTTCATCCAGCGCCATTTCAGATCTTGGCCCACTAGAAAAGCCAATCAAAGTTCTAAAGTCTGCGAATTTAGTTTCCAATGAACCTTTCGGCGGACGCAATTGGAATGAGTTAGTCGACGCAATCCACTCAGACGAAGCGCTGCGCTATTTTTATAAAGCAGCCCAAAGAATAGAATTAGAAATCTATAAACTTGGCACTTACGGACCATCAAACTTTAATATTCGACGCCTACCACCACTGCCGGACATTGACACGGAGGCATCTGTTTGAGATTCGGACTCTCATTAATAAAGTCTGCAAAATCTGCCGATAGCGTCAGCAATCACCTAATCTCAATAACAGCTGACACTGGCCAAGCTCGATTTTGCAGACGTCCCACCTTAGTTCAAAAACTCTAAACGTCACACAAACCGCATCCCCACCCCCCCTAATTCCTGAAACCGCGCAATAACGCTGTCCCCCGCCTTAACCGCCACCGCCTCCGTAATCCCCCCACTCATCACGAAGCTCCCCGCCGGCAAGGTTTCGCCAAGCTCGTGAAGAATGTTCACCAGCATCGCCACCGCATCCGCCGGATGCCCGAGCACCGCGCCCGACGAGCCCATCGCCACCTGCTCGCCGTTCTTCTCCAGCACGACGCCGAGATTGCCCAGGTCCACCTCCCCCGCGATACGCGGCCGGCCGCCCGCGACAAACCGCGCGCTCGACCCGTTGTCCGCCACCACGCTCGGCAGATCGAACTTGAAGCCCGAGAACCGCGAATCGATGATCTCGACCGCCGGGATCACGAAGTCCGTCGCCTCGATCACTTCCTCGCGCGTGCAGTGCGGGCCGCACAGTTCGGCCTTCGTCATGAAGGCGACCTCGCATTCGACGCGCGGATGCACGAGGTCGGCGGTCGCGATCGCCTCGCCCTCGCTGCGGAACATGTCGAACATCAGGAAGCCGATGCTCGGCACGTCCACGCCCATCTGCTTCATCTTGGCGCGCGAGGTGAGGCCGCATTTCCAGCCCACCTGCCGCACGCCGCGTTCGAGCCAGCGGCGGCGCAGTTCCATCTGCACCGCATAGCCGTCGCCGACGGTCATGCCCGGGTACTCGTCGGTCAGCTTGGGGATCGCATGCGCGCGGCGCTGCGCGCCCTCGACGCGCTCGCACAGCCGCACGACGGCTTCGCGGTCCAGCGTGATGTCCATGCTCATGCGGCACTCCTTCCGGTGAACGAGACGCGGCAGCCGCCCAGGCCGCCGACGATGCAGGCAAGCCGGTCGCCGCCCGCGACGGGCACCAGCACCGACTGCGAGCCGGAGAGGATCACCTCGCCGGCCTTGAACGGGATGCCGAGCGCGCCGAGCGTGTTGGCGAGCCAGGCGACGGCGGTGGCGGGCGCGCGCTGCACGGCGGCGCCGGCGCTGGTGCTGATCAGCTCGCCGTTCTTCTCCAGCAGCATGCCGGCGAGCGTGAGGTCGATGCGGCGCGGATCGCCCTTGGCCTTGCCGAGCACGTACACGCCGCAGGAGGCGTTGTCGGCCACCGTGTCCTGGATGCGGATGTTCCAGCCGGTGATGCGCGAATCGACGATCTCGAAGCAGGGCGTCACGTAGTCGGTGGCGCGGATCACGTCCATCGGCGTGATGCCGGGGCCGACGAGGTCGTGCTTGAGCACGAAGGCAAGCTCGGCTTCGGCCTTGGGCTGGATGAGGTCGGACAGGTCGATCGGCTCGTCCTCGCCGCGGACCATGCCCGAGGTGAGGATGCCGAAGTCGGGCTGGAACACGCCGAGCATGTCCTGCACCGGCTTGCTGGTCACGCCGATCTTCTTGCCGACGACGGTTTCGCCGGCGGCGAGGCGGCGCGCGATCATGCGCTGCTGGATGCGGTAGGCGTCGTCGATCGTGATGTCGGGCTCGCGCAGGCGCAGCGGCTCGACGGTGCGGCGCGCGACGAGGGCGTCGTACAGCTCGTCGCCGTGGCGTTCGATGGTGGTCTGGTCCATGGCGCTCAGAGCTTGATGCAGACGTTGCGGGTCTCGGTATAGAACTCGAGCGAATGCACGCCGCCTTCGCGGCCGATGCCCGATTGCTTGCTGCCGCCGAAGGCAGTGCGCAGGTCGCGCAGGAACCAGCTGTTCACCCAGGTGATGCCGACTTCCACCTTCGCGGCGACGCGGTGGGCGCGCGCGAGGTTGGTGGTCCAGATCGTGGTCGAGAGGCCGTAGTCGGTGGCGTTTGCAAGCGCTGTCACCTCGGCTTCGTCGTCGAAGGGGCGGATGTGGCAGCAGGGGCCGAAGATTTCCTCGCGCACGACGGCGGCGGTCTCGGGCAGGCCGGTCCAGATGGTGGGCTGCACCCAGGCGCCGTCGGCCAGCTCGCCGGGCAGCTCGGGCACGCCGCCGCCGGTCACGACCGTGGCGCCCTCCTCCACCGCCTTGGCGTAGTAGCCCAGCACCTTCCGCCGGTGCTCCTGGCTGATGAGCGGGCCGTAGTTGCTCGCGTGGTCCTCGGGGCGGCCGTACTTGACGGCTTCGGCCTTGAGCTTGAGCGCCTGCACGAAGCGATCGAAGATCGGCCGCTCGACGTACACGCGCTCGGTGCCGAGGCAGACCTGGCCGGTATTCATGAAGGCCGAGCGGAAGATGCCGTCCACCGCCGCGTCGAAGTCGGCATCGGCGAACACGATGCCGGCGTTCTTGCCGCCCAGCTCGAAGCTCACGTCGCGCATGCCGACGGCGGCCGCCTGCATGATCGCGGTGCCGGTGCGGGTCTCGCCGGTGAAGGTGATCGCGTCGATCTCCTCGTGCGTGGTGATGAACTCGCCGGCCGAGTCCGGCCCGAAGCCCTGCACCACGTTGTACACGCCGCGCGGAATGCCGACCGCGTTCATCACCTCGCCGAGCAGCGCGGCCGTCTGGGGCGACTCTTCCGACGGCTTGACGACGACGGTGTTGCCGCAGGCGAGCGCCGGCGCGACCTTCCAGGTCATGAGCAGGAAGGGCGCGTTCCACGGGCTGATGACGCCGATCACGCCCTTGGGCAGGCGCAGGCCGTAGTTGAGCGCGCCCGCGCCGTCGGGCGTGGCCATCTGGAAGGCCTCGGTCGGCACGTTCTTCACGGTGTCGGCAAACACGCGGAAGTTGGCCGCGCCGCGCGGGATGAAGGCGTGGGTCATGACGTGATGCGGCTGGCCGGTGTCGGCCATCTCGGCGGCGACGAAGTCGTCGAAGCGGCGCGTGATCTCGTCGGCGACCTTGTGCAGCAGCGCGCAGCGCTCGTCGGTCGTCATGCGGCCCCAGGGGCCGGAGAGCGCGGCGCGGGCGGCGCGTACCGCCGCGTCCACCTCGGCGCGCGTGGCCTCGGCCACCGTGGCGATCACGCGGTTGTCGAGCGGAGAGCGCTTCTCGAAGCTGCGCCCGCCCGGATCGGCGCTGTACTCGCCGTTGATGAAGTGCCTGATCTGCCGCATGTCGTCGTCCCGGTCCTCGTGTTCGGTGGTGATGGCCCGGCGTGTCGCCCGGCGCGCATGCGCTGCCGGGGCCGTCGGTGAAGTCAGGATAGGAAGCGGCTCGTCATACCGTCCAATACTTTCCGTTGGTGCTATTCATGCGCTTCAGGTATTGCAAGTGCCGGCGGACAACGGCGCCGCGCCGGTCGGCCGCGCCGTTATGCGCGGGCGCGGCCGGGCGGCTTGCAAAGGCTTTCAGGCCGCGTCGGCCGCCGGCCTGGCCTGCAGGCGGTAGGCAAGCTGCCGCCGCGTGATGCGCAGCATCCGCGCCGCCTTCGACAGGTTGCCGCCCGCCTTGCGCACCGCGAGGTCGAGCAGGCGGCGCTCGTGGGCTTCCAGATCGAAGTCGTCGGCCAGCAGTTCCTCGCACACGCGGTCCTGCGCGGCCTCGTTGCCGGCGCCGAGCAGGCCGTCGTGGCCCAGCGTGACACCGGCGCGCTGCGGATCGTCCAGCCCCGCGAACAGATGGCTGATCTCGATCTCGCCGCCCGGCGGCGCGAGCAGCACGCCGCGCTCCAGCGCGTTCTCCAGCTCGCGGATGTTCCCGGGCCAGGCGTACTGCTCGAACATCAGCCGCGCGCGGTCGGTGAGGCCGGCGACGCGCTTGTCGTACAGCCGCTCGTACTTGCGCACCAGCGCCTCGACGAACAGCGGGATGTCGGCGCGCCGTTCTCGCAGCGGCGGGATCGTGACCGGATAGGCGCCGAGCCGGTAGTACAGGTCGGCACGGAAACGCCCCTCGGCGATCGCGCGCGTGAGGTCAACGTTGGTGGCCGCGACCAGCCGCACATCCACCTTCACCGGATCGGTGCCGCCGAGCCGCTCGACCACGCCGGTCTGCAACACGCGCAGCAGCTTCACCTGGGCCGAGGGCGACAGGTCGCCCACCTCGTCGAGAAACAGCGTGCCGCCGTGGGCGCGCTCGAAGCGGCCCTGGCGCGATTGCTGGGCGCCGGTGTAGGCGCCCTTCTGCACGCCGAACAGCTCGGCTTCGATCAGGTCGTTCGGGATCGCCGCGCAATTGACCGCGACGAAAGGCCCGGCCGCGCGCGGGCTGTGGTCATGCACCCAGCGCGCGAAGCGCTCCTTGCCGACGCCCGTCTCGCCCAGCAGCAGCACGGTGATCTGGCCCGGCGCCGCGCGGCCCGCGAGGTCGAGCGCCTTGGTAAAGGCCGGCGAGGCGCCGATCAGGTCGGTCTGGCAGGGCGTGGCCTTGGCGCGCAGCGAAGCCTGGAGCCGCTCGACCTGCTCGCGCAGCTCGGCGATCTCGCCCTGGAAGTTGTCGGGCTCGAAGTACGCGAGATAGGCCGGGTCGTTCCATTGCTCGGCCGGCTTGCCGACGATGCGGCATTCGGCCGCACCGCAGCAGATGCATTGCGTCTCGCGGAAGACGACGAAGCGGTTCATGAAGGCCGTCACATAGCCCGAGGCGTAGCCGATCTGCATCCAGCAGGCCGGATCGCCGCCGATGCCGAAGTGCTGCACATGGCCCTCGGCCTCGCTTGAAACCTCCCACGCAAATTCACCTTCAAACCGGTCGCGCGCGACGTCGATGGTCGAGCGGATGATGCGCGTCTTGACCGCGCCTTCGAGCGCATGCATCTCGGGGCCGAGCAGGAAGGCGTCGGCCGGGTCGCCGTCGCCGACCATGCGCTTGACGAGAGCCGCGTCCTGCTGGCCCGACGCAAAGCCCATGCGCACGAGCAGCCCGCGCGCGCGCTCGATGCCGAGGGATTCGATCAGCTCGCGCCGCAGCGCGCCGAGGGCGCGCGCGTGCAGCAGCTGCATCTTGTATTCGCCGAGCCAGATCAGGCCGTTGCGCGGCTCGAAACGAAGACGCGAGCGCAGGTCGTAGCGCTCGCTGAGATTCACGCCGGTCATGTCTCCTCCTGCGGCGGTGTTCCGCCGTCTCGTGACCGCGCCGGCGGCCGCATGCCACCGGCGCCGGACGATTCTAGGGGCTGACCTCGCGCGCAGACGGCGTGAATCCGGCCTCGCCGCCCGCCTCGCGCGCCCGCGCCGCCGGACGGTCGGACACGAGCAGGAAACGGCCGAGCGCCGGCAGCAGGATGAGCGCGCCCAGCATGTTCCACACGAACATGAAGGCGAGCAGCAGCCCCATGTCGGCCTGGAACTTGATGGGCGACCAGGCCCAGGTCACGACCGCGATGCCGAGCGTGATGCCCGTCAGCACCACGACCTTGCCGGTGAACAGCAGCGCCCGGTAATAGGCCTGCGACAGCGTCTGCCCGGCGCGCAGGCAGGCGAGCGTCACGCTCAGCACGTACAGCGCGTAGTCCACGCCGATGCCCACACCGAGCGCGATGACGGGCAGCGTCGCGACCTTCACGCCGATGCCAAGGGCCACCATCAGCGCCTCGCACAGCACCGACGTGAGCATGAGCGGCAGCACCGCGCACACCACCGCGCGCCACGAACGGAAGGTGATGAAGGCGAGCACCGTGACCGCCGCGTACACGAGCAGCAGCATCTGCACGTTGGCGCGCTTGACGACGATGTTGGTCGCGGCCTCGATGCCCGCGTTGCCCGCCGCCGGCAGGAAGCGGATGTCGTCCGCGTCATGCTCGGCCGCGAAGCGCTCGACCGTGCGCACCACGCTGTCGAGCGTGTCGGCCTTGTGGTCGGCGAGCCAGGCGTACACGGTAAGCAGGTCGCAGCGCTGGTTGAACATCTCGCGCGGCGCCCGCGTGACGATCGAGTTGAGCAGGTCTTGCGTGCGCGGGATCTCGTACCACTTGAGGCTGCCCTCGTTCATGCCGGTGGACGCACGCTTGGCCAGCGCCGCGAGCGAGCTGGTCGCGACCACGCCGGGCAGTTGCTGAAGCTCGTCCTCCAGCGCATCGACGCGGGCGAGCGTCGAATAGCTCGCGCAGCCGAATTCGGGCGTCTTCACCATCACGACGAAGGTGTCGCTGCTGGCGCCGAAGTTCTTCACCATGAAGGCGTTGTCGCGGTTGTAGCGCGAGTCGGGCCGCAGCTCGGGCGCGCCGGGGTCGGTGTCGCCGATGCGCAGATGCGTGCTCACCGCGAAGCCGGCCGCGCCCATCGCGAGCGCCGCGCCGATCGCCACGCGCGCCCAGCGCGGCCGCGTGAAATGGTCGAGGAAGGCCCAGAACGGATGGCGCGCCTGGGCGCCGCTGCTGTCGCCGTCGGCGCCGCCGGCCTGCTCGGCGCGCAGGCTGCGCGCGGCGGCGCTCGCGCTCACGCCGGTGTAGCTGAGCAGGATCGGCAGCAGCACAAGGTTGGTGAAGATCAGCCCCGCGACGCCGAGGCTGGCGGTGACGGCCAGGTCCTGGATGACGCGGATGTCGATCACCATCAGCACGGCAAAGCCCACCGCATCGGCGAGCAGCGCCGTCAGCCCCGCGAGGAAGAGCCGGCGGAAGGTGTAGCGCGCCGCGACGAGCCGGTGCGTGCCGCGCCCGATGTCCTGCATGATCCCGTTCATCTTCTGGGCGCCATGGCTCATGCCGATGGCGAACACCAGGAAGGGCACGAGCACCGAGTACGGGTCGAGCGCATAGCCGAGCGTCGGCAGCAGCCCGAGCAGCCACACCACGGCCACCAGCGAGCACACCACCACGAGCACCGTGCTGCGCACGCAGCGCGTGTACCACCAGAGCACGGCGGTGCAGATGGCGATCGCCATCGCGAAGAACAGCATCACCTGCTTCAGCCCGTCGATCAGGTCGCCGACCACCTTGGCGAAGCCGGTGATGTGGATCGTCACGCCCTCGGCCTCGTACTTCGCGCGCAGCTCCTCCAGCCTGAGCGAGAGCGCGTGGTAGTCCACCGGCTTGCCGGTCTCGGCCACGGTGTCCTGCAAGGGCAGCAGCACAATGCTGGAGCGGAAGTCGGGCGCGACGAGCATGCCGATCTCGCCCGAGCGCTCGACGTTGAGGCGCACCTGTTCCAGCGCGCGCGCCGAGCCGTCGTAGTCGTCGGGGATGACGGGGCCGCCGTCGAGGCCGTCCTCGGTCACGCCGGTCCAGCGCACGGCGGGCGCCCAGAGCGATTTCATGTAGGGGCGATCGACGCCCGGATACAGAAACACCTCGTCGCTGATGCGGCGCACGGTGTCGAGATAGGCGCGGTCGAAGATGCCGGCCTCGCCCTTCGCCTCCACCGCGATGCGCAGCGTGTTGCCGAGGCCCGCGAGCTGGTCCTTGTTGGCGAGCCAGTTGGCGATGTAGGGATGGCGCGTCGGGATCATCTTCTCGAACGCGGCCTGGAGTTCGAGATGGCGCGCCTGCCAGCCGAGCAGCGCGGTGACGAGCGCGCACAGCAGCACGACGATGTGCCGGTGGTTGAACAGCGCGCGCTCGACGATCGAGCCCGAGCGCTGGTCGAAATCCGCGAGGTCGGCGATGACAGGCTCGGCGGCGGTGGAACTGGGGGCGTGACTCATGGCTGGGCCTTGGCTGCGGGAGAAGTGGCGGAGGCGGCCGTGGCGGGCACCGCCCCGCTGGCCGAGACCGACGCCGAGGCGGGCGCCGCCCCGTCGGCCGACGCCGCGAGCCGCGCGAGGCCGCGGACGCCCGACAGCACGAGGCTGCCGTCGCCGGCCTGCACGGCGCCGGTGAAGGCGAAGGGCCTCTCGACGGGCCGGGGCGCGAAGCTGGCGCCGCCGTCATGGCTGGCGAGCACGCGGCCGGTTTCGTCGGCGAGCACGAGGCTGCCGTCGGCGAGGCGGGCGCCGGCGCTCACGGTGACGGGCTGGCCGAGGTCGATGCGGGTCCAGCTCGCGCCGTCGTCGGTGCTGCGCAGTACCGTGCCGCGCAAGCCGTAGAGCAGCAGCGCGCCACCCTCGCCGGGCAGCACGCCGAAGAAGCTGCCGGCGTAGGGCGTCTTCACCTCCTCGAAATGCGCGCCGCCGTCGGTCGAGCGGAACAGCGCGCCCTGCTCGCCCGCGACCAGCACGCGGTCGCCGTCGAACACCACGTCGTACAGATGCTTGCCGAGCTTGTTGGGCAGGCGGGCGCGGATCGAGTGCCAGCTGCGGCCGCCGTCATCGGTGGCGAGCGCGAGGCCGAAGGCGCCGACGGCGATGCCTCGTTGCGCGTCGGCAAACGCGACGTCGAGCAGCGGCTTGTCGGGGCCTTCGTCGGCGAGATGGCGGGCGTCGCTGAGGGCGCGGGCGTCGCCGCTGGCCTCGGCGGCGGCGATCTCGATCGCGCCGATCTGGCGGCCGTCGAGCTGGCGCGTCCAGTGCTCGCCGCCGTCGGCAGTGGCGAGGATGACGCCGCCGTGGCCGACGGCCCAGCCGGCCTGCGGCGTGGGGAATGCAAGCGCTGTCAGCGCGACGCTGACGGGCGCGGGCGCCTGGCGCCAGTGCGCGCCGTTGTCGTCTGACAGCAGCAGCGTGCCGCGCTCGCCGGCCGCGACGAGGCGCGAGCCGGCGCGCGCGATGCCGATGAGCACGGCGCCCTCGGCGCGCGGGCTGAGGCGCGCGGGGCGGTCGAGCAGGTCGGTGGCGGGCGTGGACGGCGACGAGGCAGCGAGCACGGCCGCGCCGCTCAGCGCCGCTAGCGCCAGCGACAAGGCGAGCGCCGCCCTGCCCGGCCGGACCGGAAGGAATCTGTTCATGTCGGAACCCCGTTGCGGGAAAAGACGCGCGGGCGGTCGGCCCGCGCGGGAAACAAGCGCCATGCGCGCACCACCCTTCGTGGCAATGCCCTGGCGCCCGGGGAGACAAACCCCTTCGGCGGCAGCCGCCGACCCGCGCGCGCGCATGGCGCGCACCGGCCCGCGCCGCCTGCGATCAGCGCGCGTTGTCCGCCGCGACCGCGTCACCCGTGTAGTAGGACTCGGGCTTGCGCGGCACGACGCGGTAGTTCTCTTCGTTGAGGAACTGCACCGCGCTCAGCGTGCCGGCCTGGAGGTTGAACACCGCCGCCGGCTTGACCGACACCGCGGGCACGGCCGGCACCACGAAGGGCAGCATCTGCGTCGTGCGCCAGAGCTTGCCCTCGGCGTCATAGCCGTCGGCCAGCAGCAGTACCCAGCTGTCCTCGTCGAAGTAGTAGCGGCGCTTGGGCACCGCATGCCGCTTGCCGGGCGCGACCGTCGCCTCGACCACCCACACGCGGTGCAGCTCCCAGCGCAGCTTGTCGGGGTTGAGGTGATGCTTGGCGAAGAGCTGGTCCACCTTGGCGGTGACGATCGCGTTGGTGTTGTACGGAACGTAGAGCTCCTTCTTGCCGACCAGCTTCCATTCATAGCGGTCGGGCGCGCCGAAGATGCCCATCACTTCGTCGAAGTAGTTGGCGCCCGAGGCGACGAAGTCCGGCGTGTCATAGCCCACCGTGGGCGCGCGGCGCACGCGGCGCTGGCCGACGAGGTATTGCCAGGCCTGGCGCGGCTCGCTCGCGTCGATGCTGTCGTGGATGACGAGCGATTCGCCGGCCTTGAACGGCGGCTCCGTCGTGTTGAAGCGTTGCAGGAAGTACTTGCCGTTCCATTTCTCGGGCGAGCCGTCCTTGTAGTAGTACGGAAAGTTCCAGCCCTCGTCGTTGCGCGTGGCGAGCGCGCGCGAGCCGTCGGCCGACACGACGATGTTCTTGAAGCCGTGCTCCACCGCCTCGCTCTCGATGCGCAGCATGTAGTTCCAGTACAGCTCGATGCCTTCCTTCGGGATCGGGAAGGGCACGCCGCCGTGGCAGCCCTCGATCGACAGACCGCCGGCCTTCGTCTTGCAACGGCTTGCATTGGCGAAGGTGTTGGCGATGACGTAGTCGGGCGCGGTGGCGGTGCGGTGCGTCGGGAACACGTCGACGCGGAAGCTGTCGGGGTACTTCTGCATCAGCGCCTTCGTGCCGTCGCTCAAGCGGTCGCCGTACTGGGCGGCGTTCTTCGCGCTGATCTGCGCGACGGGCTTCTCGTCGGCGAAGGGCGCGGCGGGGATGTCGCCCACCTTCGGGCCGGTGTAGCCCTTGAGGCCGGCGCCGTCCCAGGCGGGGATGCTGCCGTCGGCATTGGCGGCCTTCTCGCCGCCGAGCGGCGTGAGCGTGGTCTTGAGCTTGGCGGCCTCGTCGGCCGGGACGGCGGAATGCGCGGGCAGCGCGAAGGCGGCGCAGATCGCGGCCGCCGCAAGGGTGCGGTTGTTCATGCTGATGTCTCCTCGGGGCGGTGGGTCAGAAGCTGCGCTGGAGCCAGAGGCTCACGGTGTCGCGGTCGCGGTAGTACTGGCGGTAGCTCGCCATGAGGCCCCTGGCCGCGTCGTCGGTGGTGGGCGCGGCGCCCGCGCTGCCGTAGTAGTGCGTGGCCTGGAGGCCGAAGCGCCAGAGCTTCTGGTACTCGAAGTTGAAGCCGACGCTCAGGTCGCCCGCATGCTCCGGAAAAAGCTGGAACACGGCCGAGCGCCCGGCGATGCCGTAGCCGATGCCGATCGGTACCTGGAGGTCGAGCTGGGGCAGAACCTGGAAGTACTCGGGCTGGAACACGACGCGCGCGCCGAAATGGTCGCGGGTGTGGGTGGCGTTGAGCGCGCCACCGGGCGTGACCGGGCTGGTCGGGTTGTGCGTGACCGACATCAGATGGTTCCAGGCCAGCTCGCCCACCACGCTTGCGCCCTGCCACAGCGCGCTGGCCGGGAAGACGCTGATCGCGCTCACGTTGGCATGCAGCGTGTTGCCGAGGGCGTAGGGCGCGTTGTTGCTGTTGTTGGCATTGGGATCGACCGTGACCACGAGGTCGCCGAGCGGCGCGAGCGGCGTGCGCCGGCGCACCGACACTTCGCCCGCGACATTGGTCTCGCCCACGAGCGTCGAGGCGCTCAGGCCGTAGGTCTGGATGCCCTTCTGGTAGTACAGCGCGTAGCTGCCGCCGTTGAAGGCGCCCGGGTCGGCCGCGTTGAGCACCGGGATCGGCGACTTCTCGTGATAGCGCGCGGCGTACACGCCGAACTCGGTGTCGCTGCCCGGCAGCCTGAACTTGATGCGCCCGCCGAACTGGCCGGTATTGCTGCCGCGCCGGTCGCCCGTGCGGTTGGCCGCGCCGCCGGCGGGCGTGAGCAGCAGGTCGGCGCCGTCGCCGACGAAATCGGCCGGGCTGTAATAGCTGCCCGTCGCCGGCAGGCGCAGCGGCCGCCACTGGAACTGGTAGTAGGCGCCGACCGAGACGTTCTCGTTGAGCGACAGGTTGGACGACAGCTGCCCGACCGGCAGCGCGACTTCCTTGAACTGCGCATTCGGCTGCGAGAAGGCGCGGATCAGGTCCACCGGCCCCTGCGCATAAGCGATGCCGTTCGCGCCGAGAAACAGCGTCTCGCCATAGAGCTGGGTGTGACGGCCGGCGCGCACGCTCAGCTTCTGCTCCTCGCCGAGGTTGGTGCTGCCGTAGACGAAGGCATCGGAGACTTCCGCGTACTTGCCCATGAGCCGCTTCGTCTCGGGCGTGAAGACGTTGTTGCGGCCGCCTTGCAGCGCCGAGATCGTGTTGGGCGTCGCGCCCGCGAAGTCGTTGCCGTCGCGCTGATAGACGTTGTCGTACCAGGCCACGCCCGACAGCCGCGCGCCCATGCCCTTCCAGGCGACGTCAACTTCCGACAACCAGTCGATGCGGTTGTTGATGAGGCCACGGTCGAAGGCGAGGTCGCCCGCGTCCACGTTCGGGTTCGCGGCCGACGCCGCCACCTTCTGGTCGGGCGAGCCGACGCGCCAGCCGGCGCTGTACTTGAAGGTGTTGTCCCAGCGCAGCTTGATGTCGGGATTGCCGGTGTCGATCGTCGCGGCGCGGGTGGCGGGCGCGGCGGCGAGCAGCGCTGCGGCGATCGCAAGCGCGCAGGCGCGCGGGCGCCCCGGCGCCAGGTGGCGGCCAGTCGTCATTCCTGTCTCCTCTCGGTACTTTGTGGTCGTCGCCATGAAGGCGACGCGCCGCGCTCGCTGCCGGATCGACCCTCGTTGCGGGGCGCTCGGCACGGGCGGCAGGCATACGCTAAGGAGGCCGCCGCCATAGCGTCCAATACCGTTTCCGGCCAAACCCGATACCTGCGGCGCATGACAAGGCGATACGCTGCGCGCATCACGCAGGCAGCAGCCCTTGCGCCGCGCGCATCGCGGGCGCCGGCCGCGCGCCCTTGCCGGGCCGCGCCGAGGGCAAACACCGACGCCGCGCCGCCACAGCCGAAAGAGCCATGGAACTCCGCCACATCAAGTATTTCATCGCCGTCGCGCGCGAACTCAACATCGGCCGCGCCGCCGCCCGGCTGCACATCTCGCAGCCGCCGCTCACGCGCCAGATCCAGCAGCTTGAAGAGGAATTGGGCGTGCAGCTTTTCGTGCGCACGCCCAAGGGCGTCGAGCTGACCCAGGCCGGCAAGCTGATGCTGGCCGAGGCCGAGAACATCCAGACCGTCGTGAGCCAGACGGTGGACCGCGTTCAGCGCGCGGCCAAGGGCCATCTCGGGCGGCTCGACATCGCGGTGTTCGGCTCGGGCGTGCTGCTGCTCATCCCGCGCGTGCTGCTCGCGTTCCGTACCGCGCATCCGGGCGTGACGATGGCGGTGCACACGATGGGCAAGGCCGAGCAGATCGAGGCGCTGCGCCAGCGGCGCATCACGGTCGGCTTCAACCGCCTGCTCGCGCCCGAGCCGGACATCGCGTCGGAGCTGTTCGCGATCGAGCCGGTGATGGTGGCCATCAACGCGCTCGATCCGCTGGCCGCGCAGGAGGAGATCGCCATCCGCGACCTGGTCGGCAAGCCGCTGGTCATGTACCCGAGCACCGGCCGGCCCAACTTCGTGGACAAGGTGCATCAACTGTTCGCGGCCGAGCGGCTGTCACCGACGGTCGCGCACGAGGTGGGCGACGCGGTGACGGCGGTGGCCTTCGTGGCGAGCGGGCTGGGCGCCTGCCTGGTGGCGGAATCGGCCACGGCGCTGGCGCTGCCGTCGGTGGTGTACCGGCGGCTCAGGACGAAGAAGCCGGCAACGATCGACCTGAGCTGCATCTACCGGCATGACGATGCGTCGCCGATTCTGGAGGCGTTTCTGGAGGTGATGCGGGGGTGCAGGAGCGTGGGGGTGGAGGCGGGGTGAGGGCGGAGCGGGCTTGCGCGGGCCGTCGGTGCCGCCGGATGCGGCGGCGGGTCAGACGAGGATGACGGTGTCGCTGTAGCGCGCGACCGTGGCGTCATGCGTGAGCAGGCGCATCGGCTCGACAAGGGCCTGGGCGACGATGAGGCGGTCGAAGGGGTCGAGCAGCAGGTTCACGGCGCGGCGCCGACGAACAGGCGGGCGACTTCGTCGTTGTGCTCGTCGATCGAATCGGGGATGTCGAAGCGTCCCTTGGCGACGCCGATGCGTGGACCGGGCGCTGGCTCGTCGATCGGCACCAGCTTCGCGGCCGGACGACCGTTGCGCACGATGACGATCTCCCGCTTGCGGCCCTGCTCGATGTCGTCAATAAGGCGGGAGAGCGTGGTCTCGGCCTGGAGCAGGTTGATGACAGGCATGGCGGCGGGAGCAGGGTTGCGGACCGGGCAAATCTAGCGCTCCTGGCACCGGAGTTGGTCGGATCAACCAAGTCAAAAGGCCGGACGGCAACCACCCCGGCCGATGCGGTTTAATTCGCCCCCGCCCGCGACCGGCCCCGAACGGCCCGTCCGGCAGTACGCATGCCCCTGCCTGAAATCCACCGATGCCCCTGACCCTGCCCCAGCTGGAGCGCCATCTGTTCAAAGCCGCCGACATCCTGCGCGGCAAGATGGATGCCTCCGAATTCAAGGAATACATCTTCGGAATGCTGTTCCTCAAGCGCTGCTCCGACGTGTTCGAGCAGCGGCGCGAGGAGGTGATTCGACTTGAGCGCGAAGCCGGAAAGAGCGAGGTCGATGCTTTTACCTCGGCCTGCAACCCGCGCTGGTACAAGCGCGAAGGCTCGTTCTGGGTGCCGCCGCAATCGCGCTACCAAACCCTGCTTGACGATGCCCACCACAACGTCGGCGACTGGCTCAACAAGGCGCTCGCCGGCATCGAGACGGCCAACACCAGCCTGAACGACGTGCTTGAGCACATCGATTTCACGCGCAAGGTCGGCCAGAGCAAGATCCCCGACATCAAGCTGCGCCAGCTCATCACCCACTTCGGCGCCTACCGGCTGCGCAACGAAGATTTCGAGTTCCCCGACCTGCTCGGCGCCGCCTACGAGTACCTGATCGGCGAATTCGCCGACTCGGCCGGCAAGAAGGGCGGCGAGTTCTACACGCCGCGCTCGGTCGTGCGGATGATGGTGCGGCTGCTCAAGCCCACGCTCGCCCACGACATCTACGACCCCTGCTGCGGCTCCGGCGGCATGCTCATCGCGGCCAAGGAATACATCGACGAGCACGGCGAGGACGGCCGCAAGGCCAGCCTGTTCGGCCAGGAGTTCAACGGCACGGTGTGGTCCATCGCCAAGATGAACATGCTGCTGCACGGCATCGGCACCGCCGACCTCCAGAACGACGACACCCTGGCCGAGCCGCTGCATGTGGAAGGCGGCGAGCTGAAGCGCTTCGACCGCGTGCTCACCAATCCGCCGTTCTCCATCAACTGGGGCAACACCGAGAAGAACGCCGACGGCACGCCCGCTTGGGCGCCGAAGTTTCCGGAGCGCTTCCGTTTCGGCCAGGTGCCGCTCGGCGCCAAGAAGGCCGACCTGATGTTCCTGCAGCACATGCTGGCCGTCACGCGCGACGGCGGCATGGTCGCGACCGTCATGCCGCATGGCGTGCTGTTCCGCGGCGGCGATGAAAAGGACATCCGCGCCGGCATCATCGAGGCCGACCTGCTCGAAGCGGTGATCGGCGTCGCGCCCAACCTGTTCTACGGCACCGGCATTCCGGCCTGCATCCTGGTGCTGCGCCAGCAGGTGCAGAACGGCGCCCACCGCGTCAGCGGCAAGCCCGCCGCGCGCCAGGGCAAGGTGCTGTTCATCAACGCCGACCGCGAGTTCTTCGAAGGCCGCGCGCAGAACCATCTGCTGCCCGAGCACATCGAGAAGATCGTCACCACCTTCGACGACTTCCGCGCCATCCCGGGCTTCTCGGCCATCGTCGAGAACGACGCGCTCAAGGCCAACGACTTCAACCTCAACATCCGCCGCTACGCCGACAACGCCCCGCCGCCCGAGCCGCATGACGTGCGCGCGCATCTGGTGGGCGGCGTGCCCAAGGCCGAGGTGGCCGACAAGGCCGCGCTGTTCCAGGCCCACGGCCTGAACCCGCTCGACCTGTTTACCGAGCGCGACGCCGGCTACTACGACTTCAGGCCCGAGCTGGCTGCGCGGCGCGATCTCAAGCCCGCCATCGAAGGCAACGCCGGGCTGGTTGCCAAGGAAGCCGCGATCCGCGCCGCCTTCGAGCAGTGGTGGCGGGCGCACCGCGATCGCATCACTGGGCTGGCCGGGCAGACCGACAACCCGGCCAGCCTCGTCACCCTGCGCGCCGACCTGCTCGCGAGCTTCAGCGCCTCGCTCGACGCCATCGGCCTGCTCGACCCCTTTCAGGTGCGCGGCATCGTCGCGGGCTTCTGGTATCAGACCAAATACGACTTCCTCACGCTGATGGCGCGCGGCGCCAAGGGCGTGGCCGACGCCTGGCGCACCAGCATCGTCACCGCGCTGGAAGACAAGGCCAGCAAGGAAAGCCCGCTGGAGCACAAGCTCGTGAAGCTGCTCATGAGCGGCTTCGTCGAGGCCATCAACGAGCTGGAAGCGAAGAAGGCCGAGTTGGACAGCCAGATCAAGGCCGCGAGCCCGAAGGACGCCGAGGGCGAGGACGGCGAAGCCGCCGAGCCGGCGGAGGACGACGTCGACGACGAGAACGCGGTGGACGAAGCCCGGCTCAAGGCGTGGAAGCAGGAGCTTGCGGCCGTCAAGAAGCAGCTCAAGGCGAAGAAGGACAGCTTCGCGGCGCACATCAACGCCGCCGTCGATGGCCTGTCGGCCGAGCAGGCCGCCGAGCTGCTGCTGACCATCCTGCACGACGACATGCGCGCCATCGTCGAGCGCCACATCGCCGCGCAGCGCAAGGCGGTGGTCGCCGCGTTCGAGAACTGGTGGGACAAGTACCGGGTGACGCTGACGGAGATCGAAGGTCGGCGGGATGAGGCGGCGCGGGTGTTGCGGGGATTCTTGAAGGGGTTGGGATATGTCTGACAGCGAAGGAACAGGCTACCGGGTACTTGCCAATCTGGTGTCGCCTGTCGATGCCAAGATCACTGTTCGCAAGGACATCACGCGACCCTATGTCGGGCTGGAGAACATTCCTTCGCATGGTGCTCATTTGACGGGGTGGTCACTCGCCAGCTCGTCCATCAGCACCAATTCAATCTTTGAGGCTGGTGACGTACTGTTCGGCAAGCTCCGACCGAACCTGCGCAAATGCGTTGTTGCTCCTTTTGATGGCTACTGCTCGACCGACATCCTTGTATTGCGTGCGAATACAGGCGTGGATCCAGGATTTGCCGGCAAGGTATTGAGGACCGAGCAAGTCGGCGCGGCGGCCGAGATGACATCCGTCGGTACAAAAATGCCGCGCACGTCTTGGAAGCATCTGAGCCAGATTGAGGTCTTCTGCCCCGGTCTTACTGAACAGTCGAGGATCGCCCAAGTCCTCGACACCCTCGACACCGCCATCCACGAAACTCAGGCGATCATCGCCAAGCTCAAGGCTGTCAAGCAGGGCCTGCTGCACGACCTGCTGACGCGCGGCATCGACGCCAATGGCGAATTGCGTCCGCCTCAGGCCGAGGCGCCGCATCTCTACAAAGAGTCGCCGTTGGGGTGGATTCCGAGGGAATGGGAAGTCTCCACGCTTGAAGCTGTGTCCGCTACCGTCACCAGCGGCTCACGCGACTGGGCGCGGTTCTATGCCGATAGCGGTTCGCTGTTCGTACGTATCGGCAATCTCACGCGAGAGCACATCAACTTTCGCTTCGACTCCTGCATGTATGTCCGCCCGCCACGGAATGCCGATGGTCAACGGACAAGACTCGAGCCGGGTGACATCCTGTTTTCGATCACCGCCGATTTGGGAATTGTCGGTGTCGTTCCCGTCGATATGGGCGAGGCGTACATCAATCAGCACGTTGCTCTCGTACGTCCGAGCCCAAGTGCGGTCAATCCGCGTTTCGTGGGCCACTATCTGGCCGGTCCGGTGGCTCAGGCGTATGTCAGCAAATTGAACGATGCGGGTGCGAAAGCGGGCTTGAATCTGCCAACCGTTCGCGGACTGCTGACCGTGCGGCCAGTGAGGATGGAACAAGACTTTGCTGCCGAACGGCTGGACGAGATCGACAACCGCATCCAGATCGCCATAACGGAGTCGGCAAAGCAGCGCGAACTCAAGACCGCCCTCATGGACGACCTCCTCACCGGTCGCGTCCGCGTCACACCTCTGCTCGAAGGCGCCGCCCCATGACCGACCGCCCGGCCTCGCTCACACCCGCGCCCGCCGACTACACCGACTGGCTCGCCGAGCTGAAGACCCGCATCGACGACGCCCGGCAGAGCGCCGCGCTCGCGGTGAACCGCGAGCTGGTGCTGCTGTATTGGCAGATCGGCCACGACATCCTCGCGCGGCAGGGCCGAGAGGGCTGGGGCGCAAGGGTGGTGGACCGGCTCGCGCATGACCTGCGCACGGCCTTTCCGGACATGAAGGGCTTTTCGCCGCGCAACCTCAAGTACATGCGCGCCTTCGCCGAGGCCTGGCCCGATGGCCAATTTGTGCAAGCGGTGCTTGCACGATTGCCCTGGTATCACCAGCTGGCCCTGCTGGACAAGCTCGACGACGAGCCGGCCCGGCGCTGGTATGCCGCCAAGGCCATCGAGCACAACTGGTCGCGCAACGTGCTGGTGATGCAGATCGAGACCGACGCGCGCGGTCGCTCGGGTCAGGCGGTCACCAACTTCGTCGAGCGCCTGCCCGCGCCGCTGTCGGACCTCGCGCGCGAGTCGCTGAAGGACCCCTACCGCTTCGACTTCCTCGGCCTGCACGACGATGCCCAAGAGCGCGCCGTGGAGGGCGCGCTGGTGCGGCATGTGACGCAGTTTCTGCTGGAGCTGGGCGCGGGCTTCGCCTTCGTGGGCCGGCAGGTGCTGCTGGACGTGGGCGGCGACGAGTTCTTCATCGACCTGCTTTTCTATCACCTCAAGCTGCGCTGCTACGTGGTGATCGAACTCAAGGGCGGCAAGTTCAAGCCCGAGCACCTGGGCCAGCTCGGCTTCTATCTCACCGCCGTGGACCGCCAGATCAAGAGCGAACACGACAACCCCACCCTCGGCCTGCTGCTGTGCAAGAGCAAGAACAAGGTGGTGGCCGAGTACGCGCTGGGCGACAAGACGCAGCCTATGGGCATCGCCGAATACAAGCTGCTCGAATCGCTCCCGGCCGAGTTGCAGACCGGGCTGCCGAGCATCGAGCAGATCGAGCGGGAGCTGCGCGCCCTGCCCGACGACATGCAAGAGGAAGACTGATGAGCCCCGAACTCGAACACGTCGAGAAGCCCTTCATCGCCCAGTTGCGGGCGCTGGGCTGGACGCATGTCGAGGGCAGTCTGGACGACCCGGCCGTCACCGGCCGCGCCAGCTTTGCCGAAGTGATCCAGGAAAGCGTGCTGCGCGAGCGCCTGCGCGCCCTCAACCCCGGCCCGGACGGCCAGCCCTGGCTCGACGATGCGCGGCTGTCGGAGGCCGTGGCGGCCATCACCCGGCTCGGCGCGCACAAGCTGATGGAGACCAACCAGAAGGCCACCGCGCTGCTCATCGACGGGCTGACGGTCGAGGGGCTGCCCGGCTGGGACGGCGGGCGCGGCCAGACGATCCGTTACATCGACTGGGGCGCGCCGGCCAGCAACCGCTTTACCGTCGTCAACCAGTACCGCGTCGATTGCCCGCCCGGCTTCAACAGCGCCAAGCAGTTCATCGTGCCCGACCTGGTGCTGCTGGTGAACGGCCTGCCGCTGGTGGTGGTGGAGTGCAAGAGCCCGTCCATTCCCGAGCCGCTGGCCGAGGCGGTGGACCAGCTGCGCCGCTACGGCAACCAGCGCAAGGCTGCCTCCGAGGTCGCCGACAACGAGGGCAACGAGGCGCTGTTCGCCACCAACCAGCTGCTGGTGGCCAGCTGCTTCGACGAGGCGCGGGTAGGTTGCGTGGGCGGGGCCTTCGAGCACTACGCGCAATGGAAGACGGTGGTGGGGCCGGACGGTGGCGGCAGCGAGATCGAGGTGGCCCAGGCACTGGGCAAGCCCGGCCTGTCGGAGCAGGAGCGGCTGATCGCCGGGCTGCTGGCGCCGGCCCATCTGCTGGATGTGGTGCGGAACTTCGTGCTGTTCATGCAGGCGGGTGGCCAGACCTTCAAGTCGGTCTGCCGCTACCAGCAATACCGGGCCGTCAACCGCGCGATCGCGCGGCTCAAGAGCGGCAAGACGCGCCTCCAGCACGGCGAGCATGACGAACGCGGCGGCATCGTCTGGCACACGCAAGGCTCGGGCAAGAGCCTGACGATGGTGTTCCTGGTGCGGAAGATGCGCGCGGATGCGCGGCTGCGGCGCTTCAAGATCATCGTCGTCACCGACCGCAAGGATCTGCAAAGACAGCTTTCCGTGACCGCCGCACTCACGGGCGAGGTGGTGGAGGTGGCGGACAGCACGGCCGGCGTGAAAGCGATTGCACGGCGCAAGGGGCCGGGGCTGGTCTTTGCCACCATCCAGAAGTACCGCGACACCGACACGGCCGGCGACGCACCGCTGACGGCGGGCGACCTGCCGAAGGTTGCAGAGCCAAAAGCCGCCTACAAGGCCGGCGAGAAGTTCGAGGTGCTCAACGACGACGACAGCATCCTCGTGCTGGTGGACGAGGCCCACCGCACCCAGGCGGGCGATCTGCACGCCAGCCTGCTGGCCGGACTGCCCAACTGCGCGCGCATCGGCTTTACCGGCACGCCGATCATCATGGGCGAGAAGAAGCGCACCCATGAAATCTTCGGCGAGTTCATCGACCGCTACACCATCAGGGAAGCCGAGGCCGACGGCGCCACGGTGCCGGTGCTGTACGAGGGCCGCACCGCCAATGGCGCGATCAAGGACGGCGCCAGCCTGGACGAGCTGTTCGAGGACCTGTTCCGCCAGCACACGCCGGAGGAACTGGAGGCCATCAAGCGCAAGTACGCGACCAAGGGCCACATCTTCGACGCGCCGGCGCTCATCGCCGACAAGGCGCGCGACATCCTGCGCCACTACGTCACCCACATCCTGCCCAACGGCTACAAGGCGCAGGTGGTGGCCTACAGCCGGCTCGCGGCAATCCGCTACTTCGAGGCGCTGAAGGCCGCGCGCGACGAGCTGCTGGCCGAGGCCGAGGCCCTGAGCCCGCAGGACAAGGCGCTGGACGACGAAGCCCTGTGCCAGCGGCCGCCGCGCGCGCAGGCGGCGGTGCAGGCCTGGCGCTACCGCGAGGTCATCGCGCGCATCGAGTTCGCGCCGATCATCTCCGGCAGCAACAACGACGATCCGGCTTGGAAGACCTGGACCGACGGCGCGGCGCACGAACAGCTGATCAAGCGCTTCAAGAAGCCGCTGTTCCATGCCGACGCCACCCGCGCCGATCCGCTCGCCTTCCTGCTGGTGAAGTCGATGCTGCTCACCGGCTTCGACGCGCCGATCGAGGGCGTGATGTACCTCGACCGGCCAATCCGCGAGGCCGAGCTGTTGCAGGCCATCGCCCGCGTCAACCGCACCGGCCACGGCAAGCGCTGCGGCATCGTGGTCGACTACTACGGCGTGGCCAGGCACCTGAAGGAAGCGCTGGCCGCCTATGCCGACGAGGACGTGGAAGGCGCGCTGGCCAGCCTGAAGGACGAGGTGCCGGTGCTGCGCGACCGGCATCTGCGCGTGGTGGACCTGTTCCGGCAGCGCGGCATCGAGTCGCTCGACGATGTCGAGGCCTGCGTGGACGTGCTGGGCAGCGAAAGGCTGCGGGCCGAGTTCGCGGTCAAGCTCAAGGCTTTTCTGGCGTCGCTGGACACGGTGCTGCCGCGCCCGGAAGGGCTGCCCTACTCCGGCGACGCGAAGCGGCTGGCCTACATCCACGCACGGGCGCGCAACCGCTACAAGGACACGCCGGTGCTCGGCAAGGACGTCGGCGCCAAGGTGCGCAAGCTGATCGACGAGCATGTGATCTCGCTGGGCATCGATCCGAAGATCCCGCCGATCCAGCTGACCGACGCCGACTTCGACGCGCATGTGGGCCGCGCGGCCGGCGACCGCGCCAAGGCATCCGAGATGGAGCATGCGATCCGCTCGCACATCCGCCGGCATGCCGACGAGGACCCGGTGCTGTACCGCAAGCTCTCGGAGCGGCTGAACGACATCCTCAAGACGCTCGGCGCGCAGTGGGACGAGATCGTCGCCCAACTACACAAGATCATCGATGAGCTGCGCAGCGGCCAGGCCGGCGCGGCCGAGGCGTCCGGCGATCTGCCCGAGCATTGCGAGCCTTTCCTGCGCACGGTGCTGGACGTGATCAGCGCCGGGCAGGCGCCGACACCGGCCGAATTGCTGCGCCTGAAGGACGTGACCGTCGAACTGGTGGAACTGCTCGTGCAGGAGTTGCAGGGCAACCGGGGCATCTGGAACCCGAGCAAGCGGGCCGATCAGGAGAGCCTGAACGGGCAGCTGTTCGAGCATCTGATGCGGCTGCGCCCGCCGCTGGTAGATGCCGACAAGGCCGGCGTGCTGGCCGACAAGCTCATGGAGCAGGCCCGCGCCAGCCACGACAAGCTGGTGCAGGTGTGAACCGATGCCCGCACCCGTGAACGCGCCCGGCCTTCAGGTGGACGACCTGAGTTTCACCCTCAGGCGCAGCGCCGGCCGCAGGACGATGCAGATCACCGTCGAACGTGACGGCGCGCTGGTTCTGCTGGCGCCGCCCGAGGTGGACGAGGCCGCGCTGCGCGCCTTCGTGCTGGAAAAGCGCTTCTGGATCTACACCAGGCTGGCCGAAAAGGATCGCCTGCAACGGCAGGTGCCACGCAGGGAGTTCGTGGACGGCGAGGGCTTCCTGTACCTAGGGCGCAGCCATCGGCTGAGGCTGGTGGATGAACAGGACGTGCCGCTGAAGCTGGCGGCGGGCCGCTTCCGCCTGCGCCGGGATGCCCTGCCCGACGCGCGCGAGCACTTCATCCGCTGGTACGGCGAGCGTGCCCGGGCATGGCTGTCGGGGCGGGTGGCGGAGTACCGGTCGCGCATGGAGGTGGCGCCGGCCGGCGTGAAGGTGCAGGACCTCGGCTACCGCTGGGGATCGTGCGGCCGGGGCGACTGGCTCTACTTCCACTGGAAGGCAATCCTGCTGCCGGCGCGTATCGCCGAGTACGTGGTGGTGCATGAGATCGCGCATCTGCACGAGCCGCATCACACGCCGGCCTTTTGGCTGCGCGTGGAACGCGCCATGCCGGACTACGCGCAGCGCAAGGCCTGGCTGGCCGAGCACGGCATCGAGGTCGAGGGCATCTGAGGGCGGCGGGCGAGCGCCCCGCCGTTCAACTCACGCAAACCGCTCCATCAACGCATCCCGCGCCTCGGTGATCCTCACGAACGCCTCATGACTCCCGCCCATGTCGGGATGCAGCTTCTGCGCGAGCTTGCGGAAGGCGGTCTTGATCTTCGAGGCGTCGAGTTCCTCGTCGGCGGGCAGGTTGAGCGCCTCGCGGTGGCCGCTTTCATCGAAATGCCCGCCGCCGCGGCCCCAGTCGTCGTCACCGAAGCCGTCAAAGCCGCCGAAGCGCTCGTTGTACTCGCGCTCCATGCGCTCGCGCTGCGCCCGGCGCTGCTCGAAAGCCTCGCGGCGCAGCTCGACCTGATCGTCCTGCCAGCGCTGGCGCGACATGACGATGCAGGCCGCGAAGGCGATGCGGCCGGTGGTTTCCAGCTCGTCGAGGCTGAAGGGGCCGACCATGTCGAAGGGCGCGGCGAGCCAGGCGCGGCGGCCGTCGGCGCCGGCCTCGACCGGGCCGAGCTTCGCCATCGTCAGGATGCCGGCGGAGCCGTTCCAGACGACCCATTCATCCATCTCGTGCGGCGGCGGGCTGTCGGGCATGGACCGGCTTTCTGGGGGCGGCGGGGCCGCGGATTGGCGGATTTGTCGGGCTCCGGCGCGATTGCGCGGGCGTGCGCGCGGTGCAGCAAGTTGCGCACCCGGCGGCGTGGTGCCGCGTATGCAGACCGATGGCCTGCCCGGCGCGACGGCGGCGACCACACGCACTCGCACACCTCCGCCGCCACCACGGCGTTCCGCCACCCTCAACCCACCAGCGCCGCGATCCCCGCCTCGGCGCAGACCTCGTCCTGCGCCTCGCTGCCGCCCGACACGCCGATCGCGCCCACCAGCTCGCCCTCGACGCGGATCGGCAGCCCGCCGCCGAACATCACGAGGCGCGGCCGCAGCGACAGCCCCTGCCGCACCGCCTCGCCCGCGCCGCCGAGCACCCGATCCCACTCGCCGGTGGCAAAGCCGAAGCCCGCCGCCGTGTAGGCCTTGTCGATCGCGATCTCGGCCGAATGCAGGAAGGCGCCGTTCATGCGCGCGAACGCGACCAGCACGCCCGCGCCATCGACCACCGCGATGTTGACCGCGACGCCGAGTTCCGCTGCCTTGCGCATCGCCGCGCCGACCGCCTCGTGGGCCGCCGTCGCGTCGATGTGGCAGCGGGTGACCGTGATGCCGGCGCTCATCGCGCCGTCCCGCCGTGATGCGGGCGGACCGTGGACGCGCTCATGACGCCGCCACGCCCGCGCCGCTGGCCGCCTTGCGCTGCTCGACCTCGGCCGCGCGGATCACGCTCGCCGGCACGCCGCCGATTGCCCAATCCTCCGCCGCGACGCGATTGATGCTGCCGCGCACGCGGTTGCGCTCGACGCCCAGCACCTCCACCACCAGATCGGTCATCACCGCCAGCGCGCGCCGGCGCTGATCGGCCGGCCGCTCGGCCATCATCACCGCGCTGAAATAGGGCGAGCGGCGCCCGGCCGGCTCGTCGGGCTGGCCGCCGATGGCCCAGTGCGCGGCCGCGTGCAGCGTCACGAAGGCCCGGATGCGATCGACCGGCGATTCGAGTACCTCGGCATAGGCAGCGCTGCCGCGTTCGAGCAGGGTGCGCAGCTGCTCGTCGGAGTACTCGCCTTCGACGAGGTGGAACTGGATGAGGGGCATGTTCTTGTCTCCTTGGAGGCGCGCAAGCGCTTGCAGGCGCCGGCGCGGAGGGGCTTCGGGAGTTGTCAGGGCAGACCGCGCCGGCGGCCGGAATCGAGCATGAGCGTCGAGCCGGTCATCGCGTCGGCGGCGGGGTCGAGCAGCATCCCGACGGCCCAGGCCACCTGCTCGGGCGTGGTGAAGGTGCCGGTGGAGGATTCGGCGCGCATCTCGTCAAGCACGTCGTCGAGCGCGATGCCGCGCTGGCGCGCGCGCTCGGTGGCGACGCGGCGCAGGCGCTCGGTATCGGCTGGCCCCGGCGCGACGAGATGGGCGGTGATGCCGCGCGCGCCGTATACAAGGCTGAGCTGGCGCACGAGGTTGACGAGCGCCGCGTTGGCGATGCCGGGCGCCGCCGCGTAGGCCGAGGGCTCGAAGCCGTAATGCCCGCCGATCGCGACGATGCGCGCGCCGCGCGCCAGCCGGTCGTCCGCCGCGCGCACGAGCCTGATCAGCCCGCCGCACTTGAGGTTGACCGCGTCCACCAGCGCCGAGGTCGGCGCGTCGAGGATGCCGCCCGCCACCGCCACGCCCGGCCCGTGCACGAGCATGCGTACCGGCCGGTCGAGGCTGGCGCGGATCGCGTCGATCGCGGCGTCGTCGCCGATGTCGGCGGCGCAGGCGATCAGCTCGCCGGCGGCGGCATGGCCGGTGGCCGGGCCGTCCGTGCCGCCGTCGCCGGCCGCGCCCGCCTCGTCGCGCAGCCGCATGCGCAGCTCGTCGAGCGCGCTCGCGCGCCGGCCGACCGCCACCACGTCGAGGCCCGCGCCGAGCAGCCGCCGCGTGATGGCCGCGCCGAAGGCGCCGCTCGCGCCCACGAGCACGGCCAGTTCGCGCGCCCTGCCCCGGCCGCAGCCGGCATCCCCGGCCTCGCCGCCCTTCCCGCCTGCAAGCGCTGTCACGTCAGCACCGTCAGGAAGCTCTCGCGCGGCGTGTTGTCCTGCGAGAAGGTGGCCTTGCCGAGTTCGGACGTGTCCCAGGTGAGCGTGGGCGTGTCGGGGTAGTGCACATAGCCGCCCGAGAACACCTCGTTGCGGTTGCCCGACGGGTCGAAGAAATAGATCGTCGCGCCGCGCGTCACGCCGTGGCGGTTCGGCCCCACGTCCACCGGGATGCGGTACTTGCCGATCATGTCCGCCGCATGGATCACGTCATAGGTGCTCTCCAGCAGGAAGGACACATGGTGGAAGCGGCCCGGTTCCGGTTGCAGCACGAAGGCGATGTCGTGTGGCTTGATCGAGCAGCTCAGGAACAGCGCGAGCGAGGCCTTGGAGTCGGCATCGATCAGCCGCTCGCTCATGTCGAAGCCGAACACTTCCTGGAACAGCCGCGCCGACTCGTCGATGTTCGGCCCGCCGAGCAGCGCATGATCGAGCCGGTTGATTCGGAAGCCCCGGATCACCCCCTCGTCGGGCAGCACGCCGGGATTGAGCAACGGCAGATGGTTGCCGATCTGCTCCTTGTGCGCATAGAGCTGCATGCGCTGGCCGCTCGGCAGCGTGAATTCGATGCGCCGGCCGCTCTTCGGCATGGCGCCGGCCGCGATGTGCTTTACCGGCAGACCGAAGTCGCGCACGCGCACGGCCATCTCGTCGAGTACCGCGTCGTCCGACACCTTGAAGGCCACATGGTCGAGGCCCGGCGTGTCGGCCTCGCGCAGCACGAGGCAGTGATGATCGTGCTCGTCCCAGGCCTTGAGGTAGACGCGACCGTCATCGCCGGTCAGCGTCACCTCCAGTCCCATCCGCTTGTCGTAATGCTCCAGGGCTGCCTTCATGTCGAGCACGCGCAGGGCGACTTCGCCCAGGCGCAGGAGTCCGCGCATGGCCATGACTTTGTCTCCTCAAGTCAGGTTTGGTGGGTCGGTATGGGTGTTGTTGTGTGTGTGCGGACGGGCATGCGCTCGCACGCCCCGGCCCGCGTTGATCAGGCGTCGGCGGCGAGCAGACCGCGCGACTTGGCGAGGGTCATGGCGGTGTCCTCGATCATGTCTTCCTGGCCGCCGATCATCTTCTTGTGGCCCAGTTCGACGAGGATGTCGCGCGCCGGCACGCCGTAGCGCTCGGCCGCGCGCTTCGCGAACAGCAGGAAGGTCGAGTACACGCCGGCATAGCCGATCGTGAGCGACTCGCGATCGACGCGAACCATGCGGTCCATGAGCGGCACGATCACGTCCTCGGCCACGTCCATGACCTTGAACAGGTCCACGCCGGTCTCGATGCCCATGCGGTCGCACACGGCGGCGAACACTTCGAGCGGTGTATTGCCCGCGCCCGCGCCGAGGCCGCCGACCGAGCCGTCGATGCGCGACGCGCCGGCCGCGATCGCCGCGATCGAGTTGGCGATGCCCATGCCGAGGTTGTGATGGCCGTGAAAGCCGATCTCGGTCTCCGGCCGCAGCACCTCGCGCAGCGCCGCGACGCGCGCCGTCACGTCATGCGGGAGCATGTAGCCAGCCGAGTCGGTCACGTACACGGTCTGGGCGCCGCAGTCCTCCATGAACTTGCCCTGCTTCGCGATGCCTTCGGGATCGTTCAGGTGGGCCATCATCAGGAAGCCGGTCGTGTCGAGGCCGAGCTTGCGCGCGTAACCCAGATGCTGCTCGGCCACGTCGGCCTCGGTGCAATGGGTTGCAACATGCACGCTGCCGATGCCGCAATCGACCGCCGACTTCAGCTCACGCATCGTGCCGATGCCGGGCACGAGCAGCACCGACACCTTGGCGCGCTTGAGCTTCGGCACAACGGCATTCAGGTACTCCTCGTTCGTGTGCCGGCCGAAACCGTAGTTGAGCGTCGAGCCGCCGAGGCCATCGCCGTGCGTGACCTGGATCAGCGGAATGCCGGCGTCGTCGAGCGCGGTGGCCACGCGCACCATGTCGTCGAGCGACATCTGGTGGCGCTTGGCGTGCATGCCGTCGCGCAGGCACATGTCATGCAGCAGCACCTTGCGGCCGCGAAGGGGGTTGGCATCGATCGTCGTCATCACGCGGCCTCGGCGAGGGGAACGGGGCGCAGGGTGATCGCGCCCGACAGGATTTCTTCGGCGAACATCTCGGCGGTGCGCGTGGCGGCCGCGGTCATGATGTCGAGGTTGCCGGCGTACTTCGGCAGGTAGTCACCGAGGCCCGCGACTTCGAGGTAGATCGACACTCGCTTCCCGTCGAATACCGGGCCGTTCACGAGGCGGTAGCCGGGCACGTACTTCTGCACCTCGGCCACCATCGCCTGCACCGAGTCGCGGATGCGGTCGCGGTCGGGCTCGTCGTCGGTGAGGCAGTAGACGGTGTTGCGCATGATCACCGGCGGGTCGGCCGGATTGACCACGGCCATCGCCTTGCCGCGCCGCGCGCCGCCCACGCGCACGAGCGCGCTCGACGTGGTGAAGGTGAATTCGTCGAGATTCTTTCGCGTGCCGGGGCCGACCGAGCGCGACGACAGGCTCGCGATGATCTCGGCATAGTCCACCGGCTGCACGCGGCTCACCGCGAAGGCCATCGGGATCGTGGCCTGGCCGGCGCAGGAGATCATGTTGACGTTCATCTCGACGCGCGCCGCATGCTCCTTGAGGTTCACGGGCGGGCAGCACAGCGGGCCGATCGCGGCGGGCGTGAGGTCGATCATCATCACGCCGAGCGCGTTGAGCCGGCGCGAATGCTCGGCATGCACATAGGCCGAGGTGGCGTCGAAGGCGATCTGGATGCCGTCGGCCTCGACATGCTGCAGCAGGCCGTCGATGCCGTCGGCCGTGGTCTTGAGGCCCAGCTCGCGGGCGCGGGCCAGCCCCTCGGAGGCGGCGTCGATGCCGATCATCCACACGGGTTCGAGCAGCGGGCTGCGCCGGATCTTGTAGATCAGATCGGTGCCGATGTTGCCGGAGCCGATAAGGGCGCATCGGATTTTCTTGCTCATCGGAAGAGTCCTTTGGCGGTGTCGCATCGGGCCGATGCGAAGGGGATCGATGCGGCAGTCTGTGCAGGGCCGGCTATACCGTCCAATACCTTTGCATCGGTGGTTCGATGCGTCACAGGTATGAATGACAGCGTGCGTGGACGCGGGGTTTGCAAGCCCTTGCGGGATGCGGTTGCGTCCGGCGCGGGCGGCGGGCCGGCCGCGCCGCGCAGGGCAACGCGGACCGGCCGCCGCCCGACGCCGCCGGCGCCGCGCCGTCAGAGCGAGCGGAACAGCGGGCTGCGCACCAGCGCCGCCGCGTCGGCCGCCGACAGGAACTTCTCGGTATGGATGTCGCGCTCGAACAGCCGGCCCTGCATGAGCGTGGCGATGCATGCCTCGATCATCACCGGCGGCCCGCAGAGGTAGGCCTTCAGGCCACGGAAGTCGTTGCCGAAGCCGGCCTTCGCCACGTCATGCACGAAGCCGCGCGCGCCGGTCCAGCCCGGGTCCGCGCCATCGTCGGACAGCGCGGGCAGATAGCTGAAGTTGGGATGCTTCTTCGCCAGCGCCTCGAATTCCTCGTGGTAGTACAGCTCGGCCCGCGAACGCGCGCCGTACACCAGCGTGATGTGCTCGCTGCAGCCGTCCTCCAGCAGGTCGCGGATCATCGAGCGCGGGCTCGACAGCCCCGAGCCGCCCGCGATGAACAGCATCGGCTTCGCCGCCGAGCGCCGCACGAAGAAGCGCCCGTAAGGCCCGGTGATGCGCACTGCGTCACCCTCGCGCAGGCTGTCATGCACCCAGCCCGTGCCCTTGCCGCCCGGCACGCGGCGGATGTTCAGCTCGATCTCGCCGCGCGCCGACGGCGGGCTGGCGACGGAGAAGGCGCGCGTCTCGCCGCCGGGGATGTGCAGGTTGACGTACTGCCCGGCCTGGAAGCGCATGCCTTCCGCGTCGTCGAGCGCGATCCACACGCCCTTGATCGTCGGCGTGAGGTCGGCGATGCGGCTGACCTGGCCGTCGAAGTCGCGCACCGGCAGCACGAGGGCGTCGGGCTCCTCGTCGATGTCGGCCTCGATCACGAGGTCGGACTGCGGCATCGCGCAGCAGGCGAGGCACTTGCCGTCCTCGCGCTCGCTGTCCATGAGCGCGAAGCTCGACGCCGCGCCGTGCTCCACCTCGCCGTCGGCGACGCTGACCTTGCAGGTCGCGCACAGGCCGTGGCAGCAGGCATGCGGCAGGTAGATGCCGGCGCGCAGCGCGGCGTCGAGAATGGTCTGGCCCTCGGCGATGTCGATGGTCTGGCCGAGCGGCTCGATCGTGAGTGTGTAGCTCATCGCCCCGCCCCGCTCAGTAGCCCGCGCCCGCGAGGCCTTCGAGGCCGGGCGTGCGCAGCCGCAACAGCGTCTTGTGGCCGAGGCCCAGCTCGGCCAGCGTCGCGTCGTCGCGCGGCGCGATCGGCTCGCCGGATGCAAGCCATTGCACGGCGCTCCAGTCGATGCGCGCGAAGTCCGGATGCCTGCCCCAGAGCGTCGGCAGCGCCTGCTCGCGCAGCGCGCCGAAGGTCATCGCGGGTTCGACGCACAGCGTCATCGGCGCATAGAACATGAGGTGGCGGTCCCAGCCCACGAACAGCAGCTGCTTGCCGTGGAAGTTGGCCGGCGCGTCCTTCTCGACGGGCGTGAAGGCTTCGATCGTCGTGTAGCTCATCGCATGTCTCCCGTCGTTCAGTTGCGCGTGGCCTGCTCGCGCCAGGCCGCGAAGCTGCGCTGGTCTTCCGAGCCGTCGAAGTCGCCGTTGTCGCGGCCCGGCACGAGGTGCCAGTAGTCCATGACGGCCTTCATCGGATTGAAGTCGGCGGCGGTCGGATCGCTGCCCTCGGCAAAGCAGTTGCCCTGGAAGATCTGGTGCGCGGGCAGCCAGGCCTCGACGTACTTCTCGGGTTCGGCCTCGAAGATGTGCTTGCAGTGGTCGGAGCAGAAGTGATGCTTCATGCCGTGGTAGGTGGTCTCGCGATAGGCGATCTGCGTCGGATCGTCCGGCTCGGTGAAGAGCATCGGGATCTGGCAGACCTGGCACAGCATCGGGATCGTGCTGTTCTTGAACCGCTCTCCCTTCGCCTCGCACTCGCGCCAGTAGTCGAAGCGCGGGCGGTAGTACTTGTCGAAGCTGTCCGGATACTTGGCCGAGAGCCAGTCCAGCTCGGCCTCGGTCGGCAGCCATGTATGGAAGTTGCTGATCTCGGTGGCCGAGTAGAAGGCGCTCCAGGCCTGGTGCGAGATGTGGTCCTTCTCCTTGCGGATCTGCTCGACGCAATCGGGCACCTTGATGCCGTAGCGCGCGAGGTCGCGGAACAGCGCCATGCCGTTCTCCTCGAAGTACACCTCCCAGGCTTCCTTCCAGCTCATCACGCGCTTGGGCAGCATGTAGTCCATCATCATCGCCACCACCGACAGGATGCGCACGCCGCGCCAGGTCCACTTGTCGATCCAGCGCTGGACGATCGGCAGGTTGGCCGGATCCTGCTCCAGCATGAACTTGATGACTTCAAGGCCGAGCGTCATGTGGCGCGCCTCGTCGCTCTGGGCCGAGAAGCCGAAGGTCATCGCGCCCATGTCGCCGTTGTAGGCCGCGCCCGAGATGAAGGGCACGAACAGCAGATTGGTCAGCACGTATTCAAACGAGAAGCCGATCGCGATGATGAATTCGAAAGGCCCGGCGGTGCAGGCATCCTCGAAGAAGGACTTGGTGACCGACAGGTACCAGAGCCGGTCGTTCATGTGCCGCCAGTCGTGCATGCCGTCGTAGAAGCGGTTGTAGTTCGACAGCGAATGCACCTGGGTCTGGGCATGGCGGATCTCGTCGATCGCCTGCATCTGGCAGGCCACCTGCGGTCCCACGCCGGCAAAGTGCCGGCCCAGCCGAGCGAAGCCGCGATGCGCGTTGTATTCAAGCGTGGGCACGGCCGAGATGAAGAGCTTGAGCGCGTTGAGATAGCGCGCGTCGGTCACGCCGAGATGGCCGTTGTTCTGCACGAAGGCGTCGATGATCGCGTAGAGCTTGCGGTCCTTCTCCGACTGGTACTTCCAGTAGGCGTCCATCGTCAGGCGGAAGGGGTCTTCCCAGCGGTCCCAGTCGTGGATGCGGATGCCTTCGTATTGCAGCAGCGGGTAGATGTCTTCGGTCTTCTCGTAGCTCGGCGTCCAGCCGAGGTCGCGCGTCATCAGCGCGTACTTTTCCTTGAGGCCGAGCTTGCGCTTCACCTTCATGTCCATGGTCTTGTCTCCTCGCGCCGGCGGTGCCGGTCAGTCGTTCCAGTGCAGCGTGAATTCGTCCTCGGTCTCGTCCACATGGCCCGAGAGCGAGATGAGGTGGACCTGCATTTCCTGCAGGTCGTAGTCGCGGCCGATCTTTTCCTCGACGGTCTCGCGGCGCAGCACAAGGCGGCCGGGCACGTCGATCTTCACCATCGCGGGCTGGTGGTTGACGATGGCCGTGGGGTTGTCATCGACGATCGCCTCGACGATGGCGCGGCTGTCCTCGTTGGCCTGGAGGACGATGAATACGTTCGACATGGGGCGCCCTTCAGACGGTGAGGCCGAGCTTCGCGGCGCGGCTTGCAAAGGTTTGCGCGACGGTGGCGAGCACCTCGGCGGAGTCGTCGCCGAAGGCGGAGGCGGCGACCGGCTCCAGCGCGGCCAGCGCGCGGTCGCGCCAGGCGGCGGTCCATTGCGAGAGCAGCGCGCGATTGGCGTCGGATTCGGCGGCGGCGGTCTTGACCACCGCGTCGACCCACTTGCCGGTCTCGGCAAACCAGTCGGTCATGAAGGCGGTGAGCATCGTGACGGCGGCACTGCCGCGTTGCGGATAGCGCTTGTCCACCGCCTCGATGTAGGCGAGCGGATAGAGCAGCCCGTCGAGCACGAGGTTCTGCGCGACGAACAGCTCGAACCAGTCGCGCTGTACCAGCAGGTTCTCGACCAGCCGGCGCAGCGGCTGCCAGCGCGGCGCCTCCAGCCATTCGCGCTTGGCGACCGCGAGCGACTCCACATCGCCGAGCAGCAGGCCGAGGCGGGTGAGGTATTGCGCGATGCCGAGGTTGTCCATCGCGTGATACATCGCGGCCTGCGTGAGCACCGTGCCGTAGCCGTCGGCGCAGATGCCGCAGTTGTTGAGGTCGGCGGCCCAGGCCACATGGCGCAGCGGCAGCAGCAGGCCGAGCGCGTCGTCGCGCAGCTCGGGCGACAACAGCGCCGCCAGCCCGCGCGACTCGACGAACTCGAAGCTCGCCTCGGCCGCCTCCTGCTGGCGCGCGCGGGCCTGGGTGTAGCTGCCGTAATAGAACTGGCGCGGGTCCTTGAGCGCGTACCAGTCGGCCATGACGATCGCGGTGCGGCGCGCGTCATACAGCTCGCGCTGCGGGTCCCAGCTCGGGCGGTAGTGGAAGTTATGCGTGGGCTGGAGGTCGTAGCTGCCTTCCTGGTAGCGGCTCGGCTGCTTGTTGGCGCCGAAGCGGCGCGCCAGATGGTCGAAGGCCAGGCGCTTCGGCTCGATGGCGACGGTGCGGAGATCGATCTGCACGGAGGTCCTCTTGGGGGTGGGGCGTTTGGGGGATGCGGTCGGGCGCGCCCCGGCCGAATGCGGACGGACCGCCCGGCCGGTGCTCGCGCGGCGCGGGTTCAGGCGCCCGGCAGGCGGGCGTCGCTCAGGCGCCAGTCGAGGGCGCGGGCGTCGGGAAGCGGGGCGTCGGCCGGGCCGGCAGACGCGGTCTCGGGCGCGAGAAAGCTCACCCGGTTGACCGAGCAGAACTCGTCGAAGGCGGCGCTGCCGAGCAGCATCTCGACGAAGATTTCCGGCTCGCCGACCGCGAAGTCGAACTCGACGAAGCCGTCGGCGCGCAGCCGGCGTACGCGCACGTACTTGCGCGCCGGATCGAAGGCGGGCACGGCGCGGCTCACGACATCACCTCGGCGGTCGCGCGGCGACAGGCGTTCTTTTCCAGCCCGCCGACCACGCGCACGACGAGCGGCCCGGCCGGATAGGTGCAGCAGGCGAGCAGCCGGCGCGCGCGCCGGTCGTCGTCGCCGACATGGGCGGCGCTCATGCGCGAGGTCGCGCAATCACCCGCCACCACCTCGACCTTGCACACGCCGCAGCCGCCGCCGCGGCAGCCGAGCGGAATGCCGCGCTTGCCCATGCGGGCCATGCCGACAAGCACGGATTCGCCCGCCTGGCATTCATAGGTTTCGCCGGTATTGGCGATCGTCACCTGGTGTCTCTGGCTCTGCATGGCCGCGCCTCCTCGTTGTGGCGGCGGCTATCGCAGCGGCTGTGCCATTTGACGCAAGTCACTGAATCGAAAGGAATCTTCCGCCGCGCGACGACTCCGGCGGCGTCATGCGCTTGACGCTTGCGCCAAGCGTGGCGCCGCCGCTTCACCAAAACGTCGAGCTGCAACGCAGCAAGCGCGTTCGGCCGGCTGCCCGGCGCGCACCGACCTCGGCACCGGCCGGCGCCGGCTTCGGGTTGGCCCGGATGGCAGCGCGCGGCCCCGCGCGCGTCGCCCCGCCGGACCGAGGGATAGTCCCGAGCCGGACCGCGCGCCCGCGCCGCCCGCGTCTTGCGCCGCGCCTGACGTAAACGTCAATTCCCATGCCGCTGCTTCGCAGCAAGCAGGCTGCCCGCAACCCAGCAGCCAAGTCGGGCCGTCTGCTTTCCAAACAGCACTCGCCACGCGACAAATCAGCAATTCCGCCCGCTTTGCCGTCGCCAGCCCGTGGCACGCCATCTGCACTGTGCTGCCACTCGATCAGCAAGCCGATGCGGAATCACCGATGCCACGCTCCACCGTCCTGTCCTCCCGTCCCGCCGAGTCCGATGTGCCGCAGACCAGCCGTGCCGGCTCGCTCGCCGACGTGGACACGGTCGTCGCCGAACTGGTCGCCTGCTTCGCCGAAAGCGCGCCGATGCGCGACCTGCTCGGCGGCACGCCCAAGCTCCAGCGCGACCAGCTGCGCGCGAGCGGCCTGCTCGGCCTGACCATCCCGGTCGAACTCGGTGGCCTCGGCGGCAGCTGGTCGCTCGCGCTCGATGTCGTGCGCCGCTTCGCGCGCGTCGACAGCTCGGTCGCCCATCTGTTCGCCTTCCATCACCTGATGCTCGCCACGGCGCGCCTGTTCGGCCACGCCGGGCAATGGCAGCCCTGGTTCCGCCAGACCGCGCGGCTCGACTGGTTCTGGGGCAATGCGCTCAATCCGCTCGACCGGCGCACGCTGTGTCGCCGGCACGAGGGCTGGAACGAGTTCTCGGGCCGCAAGAGCTTCTGCTCCGGCGCGCTCGATTCCGAGATGCTCATCGTCTCGGGCTATACCGAGGACGAGGGCCGGCTCGTGGTCGCGGCCGTGCCGACCGCGCGCTCGGGCATCGCCGTGCTGCACGACTGGGACAACATCGGGCAGCGCCAGACCGACAGTGGCAGCGTCGATTTCGAGCGCGTGCGCGTCGATGACGCCGAGCTGCTGCGCGACCCCGGCCCGCTCACCACGCCGCGCTCCTGCCTGCGCCCGCTCGTGGCCCAGCTCATCCTCACCAACATCTATGTCGGCATCGCCGAGGGCGCCTACGAGGAAGCGCGGCGCTACACGCTGCGCGAGGCCCGGCCCTGGCACGCGGCCGGCTTCGAGCATGCCGACGACGATCCCTATGTGCTCGGGCATTTCGGCGAGTTCTTCATCGGCCTCGAATCGCTGCGCCTGCTGGCCGACCGCGCCGGCGCCCATCTCGACCGCGCGCTCGAACGCGGCGTCGAGCTGTCGGTGGAAGAGCGCGGCGCGCTCGCGCTCGACATCGCCTGCGCGAAGGTGGCCGCGACGCGCACCGGCCTCGACATCTGCAACCGGCTGTTCGAGGCCACCGGCGCGCGCTCGACGCACGCCGCGCTCGGTCTCGACCGTCACTGGCGCAACCTGCGCACGCACACGCTTCACGACCCCGTGCAATACAAGGTGCGCGAGCTCGGCGAATGGGCGCTCAAGGGACGCCTGCCCGCGCCGAGCTTCTATTCCTGATCCGCCGTTTCCTCAGGAGCACCCGTGGAAAATCTCGAACTCCCTCCCTACACCGTCGCGCGCTGGCCGATCGAATCGCGGCCCGTGCTCAAGCTGCCCGACGCCGTCGCCAGCTCGCGGCCGATCAAGGCCACCGTGCACATCTTCGAGGACCCCAAGTCGCTCGCACTGCTGGAGCGCATCCGCATGATCGCGCCGAGCGATGCAAACGCGCTCATCATCGGCGAGACGGGCACCGGCAAGGAGCTTATCGCGCGCCACATCCATGCGCTGAGCATGCGCGCGCAAGGCCCCTTCCTCGCCGTCAACTGCGGCGCCTTCTCCGAGAACCTGGTCGAGAGCGAGCTGTTCGGCCACGAGAAGGGCGCCTTCACCGGCGCCTTCGCGGCCAAGGCCGGCTGGTTCGAGGCGGCCAACGGCGGCACGCTCTTTCTCGACGAGGTGGGCGATCTGCCGCTGCATCTGCAAGTGAAGCTGCTGCGCGTGCTGCAGGAGCGCGAGGTGGTGCGGCTCGGTTCGCGCCGACCGGTGCCGATCGACGTGCGGCTCATCGCGGCCACCAACAACGATCTGGAGCGCGCGGTGCTCGAAGGCCGCTTCCGCGAAGACCTGTACTACCGGCTGCGCGTCGCCCATCTGGCGCTGCCGCCGCTGCGCGAACGCCCGGGCGACATCCTGCCGCTCGCGCGCCACTTCATCGAGGAATACGGCCGGCGCATGAACTACGGCCGCACCCGGCTCTCGCCCGATGCCGAGGCGGTGCTGCTGGCCCATCCCTGGCCCGGCAACATCCGCGAGCTGGAGAACGTCATCCATCACGCGCTGCTGCTGCGGCGCAATGACGTGATCACGCGCGACGAGATCTCGCTGTCGAGCCTGCAACGGCCGCAGGCGCCGGCGCCCGTCGCCGCCGAACCGGCCGTGCCGCCGAGTTCGATCGAGCAGCTCGACACGGCGCTGCGCGCGCTCTACGAGGAGATGCCGGGCGACCTGTTCAAGCTCATCGAGCGCGCGGTGATCTCCAGCGCCTACGAGTTCTGCCAGCACAACCAGGTGCAGTCGGCAAGGCTGCTCGGCATCAGCCGCAACGTGCTGCGCGCGCGGCTCATCGAGTTCGGCGAGATCAACGCGCTGAAGTGACCGGGCGGCGGCGCAGGCCGGTCTGCTTGCGCTGATCCGCTCGTGCCGGCCCGCGCCGCGCAGCGCGTCACGCGCCACGTGGCGCGGCGGGCTCCGGCGCGGCAGCGGGCACCAGCGCCCGCTCGACCATCACTCAGGAATAGAACGACGGCGCCGGATAGCGGTCGTTGAGCGCCCAGTTGCCCAGCTCGCGCAGCTTCATGTCGAGCGGGTCGTGCAGGGTCTGCACGCGCACGTTGCGCCAGAAGCGGTCGAGCCTGAGCGCCGCCGTCGTGGCGCGCGCGCCCGCGACCTCGAAGATGCGGCTCGTGAGTTCGAGCGCGAGCCGCGTGGTCGTGACCTTGGCGGTCGCGACCGCGAGCGCGACCTCGCCGCGTCCGGCCTCGTCGAGCGTCTCGGCGCGCGCCCAGGCCTCGTCGAGCCGGTCGGCGGCGCGGTCGGTCAGCACGCGGCCGGCTTCGAGCGCGGCGAAGTAGTCGCCGTAGTGGCGAAGGATGTACGGATCCTCCAGCACCGTCGGGCCGGCCGAGCCGGGCCACAGCCGCGTCTGCTCGCGCGTGTAGCCGCGCGCCGCCTCGACCGCGCCCTCGGCCTGGGCCAGGAAGACGTTGCAGAACACGAGCTGGGCGATGAGCGGACGCAGGCATGCGAAGGGCGTGCTGAGCGGGCCGGGGTCGAGCAGCAGCTCGTCGTCGGCGATGAACAGGCCGTCGAGCACCGCGCCGCCGCTGTCGGTCTGGCGCTGGCCGATGTTGTTCCAGTCGTCGAGCAGACGGATGCCGGCGCGCCGCGTCGGCACCGCGCCGATCACCAGCCCGCCCTCGGGCTTGTGGCCCGACACGATGAGCATGTCGGAATCGGTCGCGCCCGAGCAGAAGCTCTTGCGCCCGTCGAAGCGGCGCCCGCCCGGCACCGCCTCGGCCACCGTGCGCGTGTCGAGCGGGTTGAGCGCATTGCCCCAGAACCAGCGGTTGGCGGCGGTCTGCTCGAACCACGGCTGCCATTGCGCCGGCCGCGCGAACAGCCGCACCGTCGCGAGCAGCAGATGCTGGAAGCCGTAGACATGGCCGAGCGAGCTGTCGGCGCGCGCGATCGTGCGCACGGTGTCGAGCGTCGTGCGCCAGTCGGCGCCCTGGCCGCCGAACTCGCCCGGAATCGCGAGCGCGAGCAGGCCGCTGGCGCGCAGCGCGTCGCGCTCGGCCCTGGCGGTGCCGCCGGCCTCGTCGCGCGCGGCGGCCGTGGCCGCGAAGCCCGCGGCAAGCCGCGCCGCCACCGCGCGCGGAGTGTTGTCGTCCGGCGCCGGGCGCGGGTCGCGCGCCGCCGGCTCCGGCTTGCTGAGATCGTCCATTGACATTCCCGGTCTGTTCATCGAAACGCCGGTCGATTCGCAGTTCCTGTGCCAGCACCGGCGGGGCTGCCGGCATGGCGATGACCGGGCCGTCACGGCATGCGCGTGCAAGCGTATGCAGGACCTGCTGATGACCGGGCAGCAAGCCGCTGATGCGCTGCTTCCCAGCCAGCAATCGCGCCCTTCCGGCAACCGGACCGGGCCCCGTCAGCGCCATAACCACATCACCGGGTGTTTGCGCGGCAGCAGGCTGCGGCCGGCGGATGCCGCCCATCGAAGGTGAACCGACAGGCAATTGCCGCCCATGGCCGGCGGATCGATGGCTGCGGGCGGCTTTGGCGCGCGCAGCCGCCGCGATGGCATGCGCGCTGCTATTCCAGTCGGGGCAAGGGCAGTCCGGCAGCCGCCGGCGAGCCATCCGAGCATTTCATTCGCACAGGAGAAGACTTCATGAGCCAGACCAGCACGCGCCCCGAGGCCGACATCAAGTTCGCCTACTGGGTGCCCAACGTGAGCGGCGGCCTCGTGGTCAGCAAGATCGAGCAGCGCACGCACTGGGGCATCGAGTACAACACCCGCCTCGCCCAGACCGCCGAACAGGCCGGCTTCGACTACGCGCTGAGCCAGATCCGCTTCACCGCCGGCTACGGCGCCGAGTACCAGCACGAATCGGTGTCGTTCAGCCAGGCGCTGCTGCATGCGACCAGCAAGCTCAAGGTGCTCGCGGCCATCCTGCCCGGCCCCTGGCATCCGGCCGTCGTGGCCAAGCAGCTCAGCACCATCGACCATCTCACCAACGGCCGCATCGCGATCAACGTGGTGAGCGGCTGGTTCCGCGGCGAGTTCCACGCGATCGGCGAACCCTGGCTCGACCATGACGAACGCTATCGCCGCAGCGAGGAATTCATCCGCGCGCTGCGCGGCATCTGGACCACCGACAAGTTCAGCTTCCACGGCGACTTCTACCGCTTTCACGACTACACGCTGCAACCCAAGCCGCTGTCGCAGCCGCATCCGGAAATCTTCCAGGGCGGCAGCTCGCGCGCCGCGCGCGACATGGCCGCGCGCGTGTCCGACTGGTACTTCACCAACGGCAACACGCCCGACAAGCTCAAGGCCCAGATCGACGACATCCAGGCCAAGGCCGCGCAGAACGGCCGCTACGTGAAGATCGGCGTCAACGCCTTCGTGATCGCGCGCGACACCGAGGAGGAGGCGAAGGCCGTGCTGGCCGAGATCATCGCCAAGGCCGACCCCGAGGCCGTCAACGCCTTCGGCGACGCGGTCAAGCAGGCCGGCCAGGCCTCGCCCGAGCGCGAGGGCAACTGGGCCACCTCCACCTTCGAGGACCTCGTCCAGTACAACGACGGCTTCCGCACCAACCTCATCGGCACGCCGCAACAGATCGCCGAGCGCATCGTCGCGCTCAAGGCCATCGGCGTGGACCTCGTGCTCTGCGGCTTCCTGCACTTCATCGAGGAGGTCGAGTACTTCGGCAGGAAGGTGCTGCCGCTGGTGCGCGAACTCGAAGCGCAACGCGCGCTCGTCGCCGCCTGAGCCGGGAGCGCCGCATGACCGCCGCCGCGCTGCTCGCCGTCGAGAACGTGTCCGTCGCCTTCGGCGGCGTGAAGGCCGTGACCGACATCAGCTTCGACGTGAAGCCGGGCGAGGTGCTGTCGATCATCGGGCCGAACGGCGCCGGCAAGAGCTCGCTGCTCAACGTGGTCAGCGGCATCTACCGGCCGAGCGCCGGGCGCATCGTCATCGACGGCGTCGCGCACCGGCGCGTCGATCCGGGCCGTGTCGCGCGGCTCGGCATCGCGCGCACCTTCCAGAACCTCGCGCTGTTCGACCGCATGAGCGTGCTCGACAACGTGCTGACCGGCGCCGCGCTGCGACTGCGCAGCAGCTTCGTCGCGCATGCGCTGCGCCTGCCCGGCGCGCGCCGCGAGGAGGCGCGCGAGCGCGAGGAGGCCGCGCGCGCCCTCGCCTTCCTCGGCCTCGAACGCTGGGCCGACGCGCCGGCGGGCGAGCTGTCCTACGGCCTGCGCAAGCGCGTCGAGTTCGCGCGCGCCCTCGTCACGCGGCCGCGCCTGCTGCTGCTCGACGAGCCGATGGCCGGCATGACCGCCGACGAGAAGCGCGACATGGCCATCCACATCGTCGAGGCCAACCGCGAATTCGGCACGACCGTCGTGCTGATCGAGCACGACATGGGCGTAGTGATGGAGGTGTCGGACCGCGTGGTGGTGCTCGACTACGGCCGCAAGATCGCCGACGGCGCGCCCGCGAGCGTCAGCCACGACCCCGCCGTCATCGACGCCTATCTCGGCGTCGCCCACTGAGCCCCGCGCAAAGGTGCAAGGCATGGACTTCTTCTTCGAGGTGCTGCTCGGCGGCATGCTCGCCGGCGTCATGTACTCGATGGTCGCGATCGGCTTCGTGCTGATCTTCAAGGCCTCGGGCGTGTTCAACTTCGCCCAGGGCTCGATGGTGCTGTTCGCGGCGCTCACCTACGTGAGCCTGGTCGAGCGCGGCCTGCCAGCCTGGGCCGCCTTCGGGCTCACCCTCGCGCTGCTGCTGGTGCTGGCGCTCGCGGTCGAGCGCGGCGTGCTCAGGCCGCTCGTCAACCGGCCGCCGATCGTGCTGTTCATGGCGACGCTGGGCCTGAGCTTCATCGTCGAGGGCCTCGCGCAAAGCCTCTGGGGCACGCAGGTGCATGAACTCGATCTCGGCATCGAGGACCAGCCCTTCGAGCTCGCCGGCCTCATGCTCAGCGAGTTCGACCTCGCGGCGGCCGGCATCGCGGCCGCGCTGGTCGCGACGCTCGCGCTCGTGTTCGACAAGACGCGCATCGGCCTGCGCCTGCGCGCCGTGGCCGACGATCCGCTCGCCGCGCTCGCGGTCGGCATCGACCTGCGCCGGGTGTGGGCCATCGTCTGGACGGTGGCGGGCTTCGTCGCGCTGGTCGCGGGCCTGCTCTGGGGCGCGCGCTCGGGCGTGCAGTTCTCGCTCTCGTTCGTGGTGCTCAAGGCGCTGCCGGTACTGATCATCGGCGGCTTCTCGTCGGTGCCGGGCGCGATCGTCGGCGGCCTGCTCGTCGGCGCGAGCGAGAAGCTCGCCGAGGTGTACATCGGCCCGCTCGTCGGCGGCGGCATCGAGAACTGGTTCCCGTACGCGCTCGCGCTCGGCTTCCTGCTCGTGCGGCCCTGGGGCCTGTTCGGCGAAGCCAGCATCCAGCGCGTCTGAGCGCCTCCACCAACCTGCGGAGACAGGACATGAACCGACCCTCCCTCACCGACGCGGCCGTGGTCGCGCCCCCGTCCGCCACGCGCGGCTGGCGTCCGCGTCCGGCGCAACTCGCGCTCGCCGGCCTGCTCGCCGTCGCCTGGCTGGTCGTGCCGGCGGTGGCCGACGACTACTGGTTCTCGGCCGTGCTGCTGCCCTTTCTCGTGCTGGCGCTCGCGGGCCTGGGGCTCAACCTGCTCACGGGCTACACGGGCCAGCTCTCGGTCGGCTCGGCGGCCTTCATGGCGGTGGGCGCCTTCGCCACCTACAACTTCAGCCTGCGGCTGCCGGGGCTGCCGCTGCTCGCGAGCCTCGCGCTCGGCGGCGGCGTGGCGGCGCTGTTCGGCGTGCTGGTCGGCCTGCCGAGCCTGCGCATCAAGGGCTTCTACCTGATCGTCTCGACGCTCGCGGCGCAGTTCTTCGTGCAATGGGTGTTCGTGAAATTCGGCTGGTTCTCCAACTACAGCTCGTCGGGCGTCATCACGGCGCCGAAGCTCGCGGTCGCGGGCATCGACCTGTCGGCGCCGGCCGGACGCTATCTGCTCACGCTCGGGGTCGTATGCGTGCTGACGCTGCTCGCGCGCAACCTCGTGCGCAGCACGACGGGCCGGCACTGGATGGCGGTGCGCGACATGGACACGGCCGCCGCCTCGCTCGGCATCCCGATCCTGCGCACCAAGCTGCTGGCCTTCGCGGTGAGTTCGTTCTACCTCGGCGTCGCGGGCGCGCTCTGGGCCTTCGCGTATCTCGGCACGGTCGAGGCCGACGGCTTCAACCTCAACCGCTCGTTCCAGGTGCTGTTCATCGTGATCATCGGCGGGCTCGGCAGCCTCGCGGGCAGCTTCTGGGGCGCGGCCTTCATCGTGCTGTTCCCGATCGGCCTGAGCCATGCGTCGGACGCGCTGTTCGCGGGCAGCATCGATCCGGGCCAGCTGGAGAACTTCCAGCGCATCGTGTTCGGCCTACTCATCATCGGCTTCCTCGTCAGGGAGCCGGACGGCCTCGCGCGGCTGCTGCATCGCGCGGCCGACGCGCTCGGCCGCCGCCCACGCGCCCTGACCGGGCCGGCGCCACACCGGCGCCCAGGCTGAGCCGCGCCGCCAAAGCCGCCTTCCCGATACCGCTTTCCCATCCCTCGACCGCCCGGCCATGACCGGCGCGGCAGGCCCCGCTCGTCCCTGCCACAGGCACCCAGGAGAACCGTCATGACCCGTCTCAACCGCATCGCCGCCGCGCTCGCGCTCGCCGGCAGCCTGCTCGCCGCCCAGGCGCCCGCCCAGGCCCAGGCGAAGGAACAGTACTTCCCGCTCCAGAGCTACCGCGTCGGCCCCTATGCCGCCGGCGGCAGCGGCTTCTTCGGCGGCTTCATCGACTATCTGCAACTCGTCAACGCGCGCGACGGCGGCGTGAACGGCGTGAAGCTGACCTGGAGCGAATGCGAGACCGAATACGTCGTCGAGAAGGGCGTCGAGTGCTACGAGCGCCTCAAGAAGGGCCTCAACGGCGCGCCCGCCGCCGCGACCAATCCGCTCAGCGTCGGCATCGCCTACGCTACGCTCGACCGCTCGACGGCCGACAAGCTCCCGCTCATCACGATCAACCACGGCCGCACCGACTCGACCGACGGCCGCGTCTTCCCCTACGTGTTCCCGCTCCAGCTCAACCCGTACAGCGAGGTGTCGGCGATCGTGAACTGGATCGGCGCGCAATCGGGCGGCCTCGACAAGCTCAAGGGCCGCAAGATCGTCACGCTCTACCACGGCTCGCCCTACGGCAAGGAGACGATCCCGGTGCTCGACCAGCTCGCGAAGAAGTACGGCTTCGAGCTGACCCAGATCGAGGTGCCGCACCCCGGCAACGAGCAGCAGTCGCAATGGCTCACGATCCGCCGCATCAAGCCCGACTGGGTCATCCTGCGCGGCTGGGGCGTGATGAACCCGGTCGCGCTCAAGACCGCCAAGAAGACCGGCTTCCCGGTCGATCACATCATCGGCAACATCTGGAGCAACTCCGAGGATGACGCCGCGCCGGCCGGCGATGCCGCCAAGGGCTTCATCTCGATCACGACGCATCCGTCGGGCACGAACTTCCCGGTGCTCAAGGACATCGACAAGTTCGTCGTGCAGCCCGGTCACGGCAACCTGTCGGACGCGAAGCGCTTCGGCACCGTGTACTACAACCTCGGCGTCGTGAACGGCATCCTCAATGTCGAGGCGTTGCGCGTCGCCCAGGCGCGCTTCGGCAAGCGGCCCCTCACGGGCGAGGAAGTGCGCTGGGGCTTCGAGAACATCAATCTCGACGACAAGCGTCTGGCCGAACTCGGCGCCACCGGCCTCGTGCAGCGCCTCAAGCTCAGCTGCGCCGACCATGAAGGCGGCGGCGCGGTGCGCTTCCAGCAATGGGACGGCCAGAAGTGGAACGTCATCAGCGACTGGGTCCAGGCTGACCGCGCGCTGCTGCGCCCGATCATCGAGGCGTCGGCCGCGAAGTACGCCGCCGAGACCGGCACCAAGGTGCGCGATTGCGCGAAGGAGGCGCAAACGCTTGCAAGCACCGGGGGCAAGTGATGGCCGCGCCGCGTGATGCCGTGCCGGCCGACCCGGCGCCGGACGCAGCGGGTGCGCCGGACGCTCCAACGGCCCGCGACCGGCCCGCGCCGCCGCTGCTGCGCGTGCGGGACCTCGAAGCCGCCTACGGCGGCGCGATCGTCGCGCTGCACGGCGTGAGCTTCGATGTGGCGGCGGGCAGCATCGTCGCCCTGCTCGGCGCCAACGGCGCGGGCAAGAGCACGACGCTCAAGGCGATCTCGCGCCTGCTGCCCGCGAGCCGGGGCGAGCTGACGGCCGGCCGCATCGAGCTGCGCGGCGAGGACATCGCGCGGCTCGCGCCCGACGCGCTTGTGGCGCGCGGCGTGTCGCAGGTGCTCGAAGGCCGGCGCTGCTTCGCCCACCTGAGCGTCGAGGAGAACCTGCTCGTCGGCGGCTTCGTGCGGCATGCGTCGCGCGGCCGGCTGCGCGAGGCGCTCGCGCGCATCTACGAGCTGTTCCCGCGCCTGAAGGAGCGGCGCCGCTCGCTCGCGGGCGTGACCTCGGGCGGCGAGCAGCAGATGGTCGCGATCGGCCGCGCGCTGATGGCCGAGCCCACGCTCGTGCTGCTCGACGAGCCGTCGATGGGCCTCGCGCCGCTCATCGTCCACGAGATCTTCGAGGCGGTCGGCCGGCTCAACCGCGAGGCCGGCACGACCGTCGTGCTGGCCGAGCAGAACGCCACCATCGCGCTGCAATACGCCCACGCCGGCCATGTGCTGGAGACCGGCCGCGTCGTCGCCTCGGGCAGCGCGGCCGAGCTGTCGGCACGCGCCGACGTGCGCGAGTTCTACCTCGGGCGCGCCGGCGGCGAAGGCGGCCTGCTGCCCGAGCACCTCAAGCGGCGCGCGCCCTTCGGCGGCGTCGCGGCCTGAAACCGGAGCCATTCCAATGACCTCTCTCCTCCGTCCGGGGACGCGCCTGCGCGTCCTCGCGGCCGCGCTCGCCCTCGCGGGCCTCGCGGCCACCGCCCCCGTCCATGCCGCCGGCGAGCAGTTCGTGCCGATCCCGATCTACCGCGTCGGCCCCTATGCCGCCGGCGGGACCGGCCAGGGCGGCGGCTTCATGGACTACTTCGAGCTCATCAACCGCCGCGACGGCGGCGTGAACGGCGTGAAGATCACCTTCGAGGAATGCGAAACGCAGTACGAGGTCGAGCGCGGCGTCGAGTGCTACGAGAAGCTCAAGGGCAAGGGGCCGACCGGCGCCACCACCTTCAACCCCTTCAGCGTCGGCATCGCCTACGCGGTCATCGACCGCGCGACGAAGGACAAGATTCCGGTCATCACGCCCAACCACGGCCGCACCGACTCGACCGACGGCCGCGTCTTCCCCTACGTGTTCCCGGTCATCCTCAACCCGTGGAGCGAGACCTCGGCCATCGTCAACTACCTCGGCCAGCGCGCCGGCGGGCTCGACCGGCTCAAGGGCAGCAAGCTCGTCGTGCTGTACCACGGCTCGCCCTACGGCAAGGAGACGATCCCGATCTACGAGCTGCTCGCGAAGAAGTACGGCTTCGAGGTGACGCAGATCGAGATTCCGCATCCGGGCAACGAGCAGCAGTCGCAATGGCTCCAGGTGCGCCGCATCAAGCCCGACTGGGTGGTGCTGCGCGGCTGGGGCGTGATGAATCCGGTCGCGCTCAAGACCGCCAAGAAGACCGGCTTCCCGGTCGATCACATCATCGGCAACGTCTGGAGCAATTCCGAGGAGGACGCCCAGCCGGCCGGCGACGCCGCCATCGGCTACATCGCCGCGACCACACATCCCTCGGGCCAGCAGTTCCCGCTGGTGCAGGACATCCGCAAGTTCGTCTATGGCGCGAAGGCCGGCCATCTCGACGACCCGGCGCGCGTCGGCACGACCTACTACAACATGGGTCTGCTCGACGGCATCCTGCATGTGGAGGCGATCCGCGTGGCGCAGGCGCGCTTCGGCAAGCGGCCCCTGACGGGCGAGGAGGTGCGCTGGGGCTTCGAGAACCTCAATCTCGACGACAAGCGCATCGCCGAACTCGGCGCGACCGGCCTCATGCAGCCGATCAAGCTGAGCTGCGAGGACCACGAAGGCGGCGGCGCGCTGAAGTTCACGCAATGGGACGGCAGGCAATGGAAGGTCATCAGCGACTGGGTCGCGGCCGACCGCAAGCTGCTGCGCCCGCTCATCGAGGCCTCGTCCACCGAGTACGCGAAGAGCAAGGGCATCCCGATCCGCGATTGCGCGAAGGAGGCGGCCCAGGTTGCGACGAAGGGAGAACGGCAATGACGCTCGCCCTGCCGCCTCATCTCGAACCGGTGCGCTTCGCCTACTGGGTGTCCAACCTCAGCGGCGGCCAGGTCGTGAGCCGCATCGAGCAGCGCACCGGCTGGGACTTCGACTACAACGTGAAGCTCGCGCGGCTGGCCGAACAGGCCGGCTATGAATTCGCGCTGACCGCGACGCGCTTCGTCGGCGGCTACCGCGCCGACGGCCAGCACGAATCGACGACCTTCGCGACCGCGTTGCTCGGCGCGACCACGAAGCTCAACGTGATCGTCGCGATCCTGACCGGGCTCTGGCATCCGGCCGTCGTGGCCAAGCTCGGCGCCACGGCCGACCTGATCTCGGGCGGGCGCTGGCACATCAACATCGTGAGCGGCTGGTTCCGGCGCGAGTTCGAGGCGCTGGGCCTGCCCTGGCCCGACCATGACGCGCGCTACCGCCGCAGCGAGGAATTCATCCGAGTGCTGCGCGGCATCTGGACCGAGGACGAGTTCAGCTTCGACGGCGAGCATTTCCGCATCGACCGCTACCACCTCAATCCGCGCCCGAGCTTCCAGCCGCATCCGCTCATCTTCCAGGGCGGCTCGTCCACCGCCGCGCGCGAGATGGCGGGCCGTGTGTCGGACTGGTACTTCACCAACGGCGGCGCGCTCGACGAACTCGCGGCCCAGGCCGCGCAGGTGAAGGCGCTGGCCGCCGCCAACGGCCGCACGCTGCGCGTCGGCGCCAACGCCTTCGTGATCGCGCGCGACACCGAGGCCGAAGCGCGCGAGCTGCATGCCGAGATCGTGCGCCAGGCCGATGCGGACGCGGTCGCGGGCTTCCATGCCGCGACCCGCGAGGCCGGCGCCGCGACACGCGATGGCGTGGGCAACTGGGCGAAGTCGGGCGCGGCCGACCTCGTGCAGCCCAATGACGGCTTCCGCACCAACCTCATCGGCACGCCCGAGCAGGTGGCCGAGCGCATCGTCGCGCTCAAGCGCGCGGGCATCGACCTGATCCTCACCGGCTTCCTGCACTTCCAGGACGACATTGAGTACTTCGGGCGCAAGGTGGTGCCGATCGTGCGCGAGCTGGAGCGGGAGCAGGGTCCGCGCTGACGCGGCGCGGGCGGTCGTTCCGGCACCCGCCGGTCTCCCAGGCGTCCGCAAGACGGGAACACGACCGCGGCACCGCGCCGGCCTCAGCGACAGGGCCGGCACCCTTCTCCACTGCCGCAGCCTCTCAACGATCCATGGTCGCGGCATGCGCCGGACACCCTCCGGAGCCGAAGCGGACGCAGGCTCCTCGCCCGCGCGACCTCGCTGCCCCCCACGCCGACGCCCCCCTTTCCTCTCCGCATGCTTTGTCGCAAACGCATCAACTTTGTTATATACTCTACAACATAGCGACAAATCGTCCCGAGCCCGCGGCTCTTGCATCGACGTCCAGCCCGATCTCTTCCCTAGTAAAGAAGCAGCAATCTCCCGGCTCGCCCCGGCCTTGGCACCTTGCTTGCTGTATTCACAACTACATAAGGCTTTCTGCGTCGTGACATGCGGCGCGGACCCCGTCACACACACGGGCTGCGATCCATTCCTTCCATGACCAAGCGTGGCGCCCCCTCCGGCGACACGAGGGAATCTGGTCCCGCCCGGCAACAACAGGCCGCGCCCATGAAACGACCGTCGTTGAACCACTGCTTCCGCCTGATTTGGAGCGAGAGCCACGCCGCCTGGATGGCGGTGCCCGAGGTCTGTCGCGGTCGCGGCAAGGCCGGCCGCGGCCTGCTGGCGGCGGTGCTGCTGGCGCCGGCGCTTGCCCTGGCCGCCCCCTCCGGCGGCACCGTCACCAGCGGCAGCGCGTCCATCACGCAGTCCGGCCCGGTCACCGACGTCAACCAGGCCAGCCAGCGCGCCGTCATCAACTGGCAGGGCTTCTCCGTCGCCGGCGGCGAGACGGTCAACTTCCATCAGCCGGGGCGCTCGGCCGTCACGCTCAACCGCGTCATCGGCAACGAGCGCAGCGTCATCAACGGGGCGCTCAACGCGGACGGGCAGGTCTTCCTCGTCAACTCGAACGGCGTGCTCTTCGGCCAGGGCAGCAGCGTCAATGTCGGCGGGCTGGTGGCGAGCACGCGCGATCTGGGCGATGACGATTTCAATGCCGGGCGTTATGTCTTCCGGGGCAGCGGCACGGCGGCGGTCGTCAACCAGGGGGCGCTGCATGCACGGGACGGCGGCTATGTCGCGCTGCTCGGCGGCAGCGTGTCGAACCAGGGGGTGATCTCGGCGACCAGGGGGACGGTGGCGCTGGCCGCGGGTGACCGCATCACGCTCAGCTTCAACGGCGATTCGCTGCTGGGACTGACGCTCGATCAGGGGACGCTCGATGCGCTGGTCGAGAACCGGCAGGCGATCCAGGCCGATGGCGGGCAGGTGATCCTCACCGCGCTGGCGGCCGATCAGGTGCTGGGGGCGCAGGTGAACAACGGCGGCCTGATCCGCGCGCGCACCCTCGATGACCTGACGGGCAGCATCACGCTGTATGCCCACGGCGGCACGACCCGCGTGGACGGGACGCTCGATGCGAGCGCGCCGGTCTCGGGCAACGGCGGAGCGATCGAGACCAGCGGCAAGGTCGTGAAGGTGGCCGACGGCGCGCAGGTGACAACGCTTGCACACGAAGGCCGCAGCGGGACCTGGTTGATCGATCCGACGGACTTCACGATCGCGGCGTCGGGTGGCGACATCTCCGGCGCGACGCTGTCGAGCCAGCTGGCCCACGGGAATGTGGCGATCAGTTCGACGATGGGCGCCGGCGGCACCCAGGGCAACGTGAACGTCAACGACGCGGTCAGCTGGGATGCGCCGACGACCCTGACGCTGACGGCGGCCAACGACATCAACGTCAACCGCGCCGTCACCGCCGGCTACAGCGCCTACAGCAGCGCGGCCCCGGCCGCCGTCGCGGGCCTCGCGCTCGATGCGGGCCATGACATCAACATCAACAACGCCGTCAGCCTGACCAATGCCGCCCTGGTCATGAATTACGGCAATGACTACAACATCCGCACCAAGGCCAGCTATAGCGGCACGGTGCTCGATGCGAATGGCCTGCCGATTGCCAATACCGATACCAGCGGTGGCGTGTACGGCAGCATCAGTCTCCACGGCGGCACCGGCAGCGGCGATTCGCTCACCATCAAGGGCGATGCCTATACGCTGATCTACAGCATGGCCCAGTTCGATGCGCTGGATAACACCGATTCGGTCACCGGCAATGGCAGTTTCGATGCGGTGACCGGCCATTACGCGATTGCGCATGATCTGGAGGCAGGCGGCACCACCTATGCCTTTGCGCCCGTGTATTTCTTCAGCGGCACCCTCGCCGGGCTCGGCAACAAGATCGACCATTTCACGATGGACAGCCCGCAGTACAGCGTCGGGTTGATCGGCAATGGTAGCGATTATGGTTCGGTCAATATTCGTGATCTGGGCTTGGTGAATATCAGCTTCACCAATGTCAATACTTCCAATGTCGGGGCGTTTCTCGGGGAAGGCGCCGGCTCGATCACCAATGTCTATAGCACTGGAACAATCAGCGGGCCGTGGACGGCTTCAACCGGTGGCCTGGTCGGCCGCTTCTATACCGGCAGCGCGACCAGCAATGTGATTCAGTCATCATTCTCCAGCATCGACATCATTTCGGAGGGAGGAGGCAATATCGGCGGGCTGGCTGGTTGGATGAGCGGCAGCATCACCAATTCGCATGCGACAGGCAATATCACGATCACTTTCCCTCGCAATAACGGCACCACTCAAGAAATCGGTGGCCTGGCCGGTAATTTTGGAGGAACTGTATCTGGCACGTATGCCACCGGAAATATACTGGCACAGTATGCCAGCGACGCCATTGTCGTGACTGAAATCCAATATTTGAACTTCATTTCATCTCTCGGCGGATTGATCGGCAGTTATTCCGGACTTGGCACCGACAGTCTGACCAATTCATTCGCGACGGGCAATGTCACTGGCGGATCCGTACTGGGCGGACTGATCGGAAGTGCGTACGGCTCCAAAGGACTTCGTATTGATAACGTCTATGCAACTGGAAACGTCACCGGGACAATCAAGGCCAACACCAGTTATTCGGATGCATATATTGGCGGCCTGATTGGCAGGGTTGGCCAGACCTCCTCATATCGTGGCGAAGAATTCTCCATCGATATCAGCAATGCATTCGCGACCGGAAACGTGACGGCACTTGGTGGCGGAAATGCCGTCGGCGGCCTGATCGGCTACATGCGTAGCTATGGCCGCACTGGCAGCCTGACCAATGTCTATGCCACGGGCAAGGTGACCGTGGCTTCGGTGGACGGCGTTTATACCGACAGCGCAGGCGGCCTGGTTGGAGTGATTCATGGCTATGACGTTTCCAATGCATATGCCACCGGCGATGTCAGCGCAAATAGCCATGTCGGGGCTTTGATCGGCACGGCCATCGACTCGACCGTCACCAATTCCTATTCAACCGGGGCCGCCACCGCAGTTGATCAGACCCATTATGGGGCGGCTGGACTGATCGGCTATGCGAACAACACCAGCACTTCAAATACCTATTTCAACGCGGATCGCAATAGCCGAGGCATTTTCGACAGTTGGGGCAATGGCAGCCACGACACCACTGGCCTCAGCGGAACACAGTTGCCGGACTCGCAGTATTACGCCAACGGCACGATCAGCCAGGTGATTGCCGCCCGAAACGAAGCCGCAGCCGAGCAGCGAAGGCTCCAGGAATCGGCAATGACCAATGGCGCCAATCAAGCCGCGCGCAGCAGCGCCAACTCCGCACGGCAGAACCTCACCGGCAATTCGCCGTCCGTTTCCCCGATCGCGGCGGTGCTCGATCAGAACATCAGCTTTGCGGATACACGCTATTCCGCCGGCATCCGCAGCATCGAAGTCGATGACGACATGACGTCTCAGCCCGAGGAGGAAAACAAGACGAAAAGATAAGGATTCGAGCTTCATTCATCAGCAGTCCCAGTGGTTAGGCAATTTCCGTTTGTTCACCAGGAGAATCAGCATGAAGTTGAATTCGCAGTTGCGTGTATTAGGTATTGCGGCAATCTTGATGGCCTCGGCGGCCGCCCATGCGGCGCCCACCTGCACCACCGTGGGCTCCTCCGGCAGCGTCGGTTTCACGATGGCGGTTGCCTCGAATTTCTATGCTCCCGCCATTTCGCTGGCAACGCCGTATGCCAACAGCCAGGGCTACAAGATCCAGATCTGCCAGGATTCGTCGGGCAATCTGTACAACTCCATTGTTCCGAGCAATTCGCCGCAGTACGCCATCTTCATGTCGGCGGATACGACGCGACCGGCGAATCTCTCCAGCAGCTATCCGACACTCGTTGCCGCCGGCCCGACCAACTACGCAAAGGGCATTCCCGCCTTCCTCCTCTCGCCCAACGCCTATTCGGCGACGAGCGGGACCTATCGCGCGGTCAATTACCTGACGACCGGTCTGGCGGCCGGCGCCGGTGCAAACGGGGTCCGGTCGACTTCCAGCCTCCCTGCTGTTTCCAATCGGGTGAAACTGAAGCGCTCGCCCTCCACGCCCGCGGTCTCGACGCTCGCGATCGGTGATACGGGCCTGGCGCCCTATGGCTTGGCCGCAGCCTGGATCATGGGCAGCACCATCGGCGGTGCAAATCCTCCGACGGCGGCGTTCTCCGACAACATGAATCAGTGGAATACCAGCAATGTCTATTCCGCTACCACCAACGTCTCGGCCACTTGCTCGTCGATGGTGTCCGGCAGCCAATGGATCTGCTCGTACAGCAACATCGACTACACGCTCCAGGCGATCACGAACAACAAGGCCACGGCCGGCTTTGTGTCGTATGCGCAGGTCTGCCCGACGTGGGCCGGCAGCACCTATCAGGTCGACCAATACGTGCTGTTCCCGGACTACAACACCACCCAGTCCTATGTGCAGCTGAACGTCACCGACTCCACCGCGCAATCGCGTGCCGGCGCCTTCCTTTCCTATCTGGCCATCGGCACGAGCACCTGGAATACCTGGCTGAGCAGCAATTGCTACAAGTCGCTGTAATACCCTGCTGACAGCGTGAGCCTTCTCCGTCGGCAATCGACGGAGAAGGTTTTCAATGCCGGCGTCAGCCATCTGATCATTCGGGCAATAACGACAGCATTTCCATTCCTTCCGGCCGAGCATTCGCCGGCACTCCCCCGCATTTTTACGAATCCCGTCCTTTTTCATTCGCTCCGCATTTCGATCAAGCCGATACCGCGTCAGTAACGGACACGCCTTCTGTCCGCGACTCTCCTGACCAACTGAACAGCCGTCCCGCCGCGCTCATGCGGACGCCCCGGTGCGGCGCGCCTTCCCTGCATCACCCTCCATCCGCGACAGGGGCAGCGATCGCGAGCGCCTCTCGCCTCACAATTGCCTCCTCGGCTGGTCACGGCCGCGTTCCGCCGTTGCAAGCGATTGCAATCGACTCACGCCAGTCCCCGCCGCCTGCAACCGTCGCCCCAGCAAAGCGCTGATGCGCTGCTGCCATGACCGCAGCCGGACCGTCTTCACCCGGCGAAAAACCTGCCCGAGCCGGTCGCTCCGAACGGAATGGAGCTTGCGGAAGCTGCATCGGCAATGCCGCTTCCAAGACCATTCCATTCCTCAGGAGCAAGATCCCATGCAAGTCCTTCGTCCCGCCCGCATCGCCCTCGTCGTGGCCCTCGGCCTCGCCTTCCAGGGCAGCGCATCCGCCGAAACGTCCTCGGTCACCCTCTACGGCCGCGTGGTGGCCGGTCTCGACTACATCACCAAGGCCGACAGCCGCGCCGACGGCAGCGAGGCCGGCAAGTCGGTGTGGCGCGGCGCCTCGAACCAGTGGAATCCGAGCCTGCTCGGCTTTCGCGGCGAGGAACAGCTCGACGGCGATCTCAAGACCGTGTTCCTGCTCGAGAACGGCTTCCAGGCCACCAAGGGCACCGGCAACGCCGACGGCCTGTTCAACCGCCGCGCCTATGTCGGCTTCGACAGCCGGCAGTGGGGCCGCCTCACCATCGGCAAGAACCTCTCGATCAGCAACGACGTCTACTACATCGACCCGACCGGCCAGCAGTTCATCGGCACGGCGACGCTGGTGCGCGGCCGCAACTGGCAGATCCCGAACAACATCGTGGAGTACCAGAGCCCGACGCTCGCCGGCTTCCAGGTCGGCGTGCAGACCAGCCTCGGCGAACAGACCAGCTATCCCGCGCAACACCGCGACGCGGTGTCGGCCGTGTACCGCGCGGGCAGCGCCGAGCTGCGCGCGATCTGGGACACGAGCCGCGACGCCGACGGCCGCTACAGCGACCTCTTCCTCACCTCGCGCGAACTGACCCTCGGCGGCGCCGTCACCCTCGGCGACGTGAAGCTGCTCGCGGGCTGGCAGGACCTCGCCGCCCCCGATGCCGCGCCCGGCGCGCCGACGCGCGGCCGCCACGGCTGGATCGGCACGAACTGGCAGGCCACGCGCCGCGTCACCGTGATCGGCGCCGCCTACCGCGTCGTGCTCGACCGCGACAACGGCCACGCCAACCTGTTCGCGCTCGGCGCCAACTATGCGTTCTCGCCGCGCACGCTCGCCTACTTCACCGTCGGCACGGTGCGCAACAGTGATCGCGCGAACTTCTCGGTCGAGACCACCGACAACCGCCCGGGCTTCGGCGCGAGCCAGCTCGGCAGCTACGCAGGCTTCGCGCATTCGTTCTGACGCCTGCAAAGGCGAAGGGGCCGGCGCCCTGACGGCGGCCGGCCCCTCGCGGTCGGTGCGCGCTTCAGGCCGCCGCGCGCGCCGCCTCGGCGGCCTTCACCGCCTCGATGTCCCGATAGCCCGCCGCCGGATGACCGGCGCCCAGCGTCGGCCCCGCGCCGAACAGCTTCTCGCGCAGCGTGCCCGGCCGGTAGGCCGTCGGATAGACGCCCCGCCGCTGCAACTCGGGCACGAGCAGGCCGACGATGTTCTCGAAGGTCTCGGGCGTGACGGCGTAGGCGAGGTTGAAGCCGTCCACGTCGGTCTCCTCGACCCATTGCTGGAGCAGGTCGGCCACCGTCGCGGGCGAGCCGACCAGCACCGGCCCGAGACCGCCGATGCCGCCGAACACCGCAAGCTCCTCGATCGTCCAGCGCTTGTCGGGATCGCCTTCCGACAGCGCATCGACCGCCGAGACGATGGCGTTGGTCTCGACCTTGCGCACGAGGTCGGTCGGCGCATAGGTGCCGAAGTCGATGCCGGTCCAGCCCGACATGAACACCAGCGAGCCGTCGAGGCTCACATGGCGCCGGTAGTCCTCGAAGCGGGCCTGGGCCCTGGCGTCGGTCTCGTCCACGATGATCGTGAGCAGCGTGTACACGAGCAGGTCGTCGGGCTTGCGCCCGGCCGCGACGGCGAGCCGGCGCATGTCGCTCACGTAGTTGCGCAGCACGGTGCGGGTCGGCGCGGCGACGAACACGCATTCGGCATGCTGTGCCGCGAAGCGCCGCCCGCGCGACGAGGCGCCGGCCTGGTAGAGCACCGGCGTGCGCTGCGGCGACGGCTCGCAGAGGTGATAGCCCGGCACCTCGTAATGCCGGCCCTTGTGGCCGATCTCGTGCACCTTGTCCGGGTCGGTGAAGACGCGGCGCTCGCGGTCGCGCAGCACCGCGCCGTCCTCCCAGCTGCCTTCCCAGAGCTTGTAGAGCACCTCCAGGTACTCGTCCGCCACGTCGTAGCGGTCGTCATGCCGCGTCTGCGTGCCACCGAGGTTGCGCGAGCCGCTTTCGAGGTAGGAGGTGACGATGTTCCAGCCCACGCGCCCCTTGGTGAGGTGGTCGGCCGTGGAAAGCCGGCGCGCGAACGGATAGGGATGCTCGAAGAAGATCGACGAGGTGATGCCGAAGCCGAGATGCTCGGTCACGAGCGCCATCGGCGCCGCGAGCTGGAGCGGATCGTTCACCGGGATCTGCGCCGCCTGCTCGATCGCATGCCGGGCGCTGCCCTTGTACACGTCGTACACGCCCAGCACGTCGGCGATGAACACGCCGTCGAAGATGCCTTTTTCGAGCGTCTTCGCGAGGCCGGTCCAGTAGTCGAGGTCCTTGTACTGCCAGGACCGGTCGCGCGGATGGGTCCACAGCCCGGGCGACTGGTGGCCGACGCAGTTCATCTCGAAGGCGTTGAAGCGGATGGGCTTGCTCATGCCGGCCGCCTCAGTTCCACGGATGGCGTGGTGCGTTCACGCCGTTGAGCGCATGGTTGCCGAGGTGGAAGAACTTCCAGCGCACCGGGTCGTGCAGCGTGTGCGTGCGCGCATTGCGCCAGTAGCGGTCGAGGTTGTGCGACAGCAGCGTCGCGCGCGTGCCCGCCAGCTCGAACAGCCGGCTCGCGGCGTCGAGCGCGGCCTCGGTGGTGAGCACCTTGGCCTCGGACACCGCGAGCGTCGCGGCATTGACGTTGTGCTCGGTCGGCTCGGCCACGGCCGCGTCGATCAGGCGGCCGGCGCGTTCGAGCAGCGCATCGGCCGCATGCTGGTTGAGCACCAGCCGGCCGACGAGGGCGATCGTGAACGGGTCCTCGCTGGCCTTGTCCTTGCCGCTGTCGATCCACGGGCGGCTGCGTTCGCGCACGAAGGCGATTGTCTCGGCGAGGGCGCCGCGCGCGATGCCGCCGTCGATCGCGGCCTGGATGATCTGCGAGATCGCGCCGGCGGCGGTCGGCCGCTCGAAGGCCGCGATCGGCACCACGCGCGACTTCGGCACGCGCACGTTCACGATCTTCGTCGTGCCCGAGGCCGTGGTGCGCTGGCCGAAGCCCGACCAATCGTTGATGACCGTGAGGCCCGGCGCGGCGCGGTCGGCAAACACCAGCGCGCCCTGGCCGGCCTCGCCCACCGCGACGATCGGCACGTAATGCGCGAGCAGCGCGCCCGTGGTGTAGAACTTCTCGCCGTTGACGATCACGTCGTCGCCGTCCTCCACGAAGCGGGTCTCGAAGCTCGCGACATTCTTGCTGTGCAGCTCACTGAAGGCATTGCCGAAGCGATGGCCCGCGAGCGCGAGGCCGAACAGCTCGCGCTTCTGCGCCTCGCTGCCGTCGAGGTCGATGTGGGCGAGGATGGTCAGATGGTTCTGCGTGATCTGGGCGATGCTCGAATCGGCCGCCGCGAGCGTGGCGATCACCTCGGCCAGCGTCGCATAGCTCACGCCGGCGCCGCCGTATGCGCGCGGCACGTTGATGGCCCACAGGCCGCTCTGCGAATAGGCGTCGATCTCCTCGATCGGCAGCCAGCCTTCGCGGTCGCGCTCGGCGGCGCCGGCCGCGAAGCGGGCTGCAAGCGCTTGCGCGATCTCGATCGCCTCGGCGTCGCTGGTGATCACATGGGCCGGCGCGCTCGGGCGCGGCAGCGCGGGAAAGGGCTCGCGCGTGTTGACGCGGGGGCGGGCGTGGGGCGTGGTGTCGGGCATGTCGGACTCCTGGAGGATGTCGGAATTCAGTTCGCGCCCTTGCCGGCGCCGATCTGCCAGACATAGGGCGGCTCGGTGCCGTTGACGGCGTGGTCACCCGCGATGCGCGACTTGTAGATGAGCGGGTTGTGGCTCGCGACCGTGCGCGCGTTGCGCCAGTGGCGGTCGAGCGCCTTGGGGCCGCTCGCGGCCGAGGCGCCGAGGGCGTTAAACAGGTCGGTCGTCGCGCGCAGCACGAGGTCGGCCACCACCACCTGGGCCTTGCCCGATTCGAGTTCGGCGTCGATGTTGGCCTGCTTCTCGGCCGCCGCGTCGCCGCCGAAGCGCGCGAGATAGGCGCGCTGGGCCGGCTCGGCGGCGCGCACCGCCAGCACCTCGGCCGACCAGGCGCGCGCCGCGACCTCGCCCACCACCTGGAGGATCTGCGGATCGCGCGCGACCGAGTCGGCATTGCCGGTGCTGAAGATGCGCGTGCGGTTGCGCACCTCGTGCGCGATGTCGCGCTCGGCCGCGCGCGCGATGCCGGCGAGCGTGGCGAGCAGCACGAGCTGGTAGAAGGCGGTCTGGTACCTGAAGCGTTCGCCGAAGGGCGTGACATGGCCCGGCGCGACCTCGGCGTTCTCGTACACGGCCGTGCCGCTGCCCGTCGTGCGCTGGCCGAAGCCGTCCCAGTCGTCGGCGATGCTCACGCCGGGCTGGCGCGTGCTGACGGCTGCGATCACGTCGGCGCCGGTGTCGCTGCGCTGGGCGTAGGTGTCGATCCAGTCGGCGAAGATGCTGCCGGTCGTGTAGTACTTGCGGCCGCTGATGCGCCAGGCGTCGCCGTCGGGCGTCACCTTGGTGATGACCTCGCCGATCTTCACGCTGCCGACCTCGGTCCAGCCGTTGCCGACGAGCTGGCCCTCGACGAAGCGCGAGAACCACAGCGCGCGGTCGGCCGCGTCATGCGAATTGAGCTTGTCCTCGACGAAGGCGAAATGCCCGCGTAGCGCCTGCGGCAGGTTGGAATCGGCAGTGGCGAGTTCGACCAGCAGCTGGAACAGCTGGGGCAGCGAGGCGCCGTCGCCGCCGTGTTCCTTCGGCACGCGCACCGCGCCGAAGCCGGCCGCCTTGAGCCAGCCGATCGGTTCATACGGCAGGGTGCGGTTGCGCTCGCGGTCGAGCGCGCCCTCGGCGATGCGGGCGAAGACGGGCCGGAAACGCGCGGCCAGGCGGTCGTAGTCGGTACCGGTGGAAAGGGGAAGTTGCTGTGCCATGGTTGCCTGCAAGTGCTGGATTGACAGCGCTTGCAACGGCAGCATCCGTGCCACGGGCGATATGCGGCGCGCGGCCGGCCATCGCCGGCATTCCGGAGCGCCGACCCTGCTTCAGCAGCAGCGGCTGCTGCGTGCTTGCTGGCGCAGCAGCAACCGACAGCTTCCCGATGCCCGGAAACCGCCTTCAGGGGCTGGCACGGATGCCGCGTCTGCGCGGGCGGTGGCGTCGGCCCTGCCCGGCGCCTTCCGCCTCTCATCCGAACCGGAGCGCCCCATGTCCATCACCTTCATTTCCGGCAGCCCGCAGGCCCGTTCGCGCTCGAACGCGCTGCTCGATGTCATCCGCCATCAGGTCGTCGCGCGCGGCGCGACCGTCGAGGATGTGCGCGTGCGCGAACTGCCGGCCGACGCACTGTTCGGCCTCGACATCGAGCAACCGCCGCTCAAGGCCGCGCTCGGCCGCGTCGCGCGGGCGAGTGCCGTCGTCATCGCCACGCCGATCTACAAGGCCAGCTATACCGGCCTGCTCAAGAGCTTTCTCGACCTGCTGCCGCAGGACGGGCTGAAGGACAAGATCGTGCTGCCGATCGCCACCGGAGGCTCGCCCGCGCATCTGCTCGCGATCGACTACGCGATCAAGCCGATGCTCGCCGCGCTCGGCGCGCGCTGGATCGTCGGCAGCGTGTACGCGAGCGACGCCCAGATCGGCAAGCGCGACGACGGCGGCTACCAGCCCGACGCCGAGATCGCGGCGCGGCTCGACGAGGCGTCGCGCCAGCTGCTGCATGCGCTCGACTGGGCGCGCGAGCATCGGGTCGCGCCGGCGCGCGCCGTGCTGGCGGCCTGAACCGGCCCGAGGCGCCGGGGCGCGGACCACACGCCCGCGCTCAGGGCCGGCGCGCCCGCACCGCCTCCGGCCCCGCCGGCGGCGCATGCAGATCGAGCCGCCGCCCCGCCTTCGCCACCTGCCCCGGCGTCTCGCGCCCGATCAGCGCCGGCAACCGGCGCGACGCGGCGATCAGCCCTTCGAGGTCGATACCGGTGTCGTAGCCCATGAGCGCGAGCGCGTGCACGACATCCTCGCTGCACACATTGCCGGTCGCGCCCGGCGCGTAGGGGCAACCGCCGAGGCCGCCGAGCGCCATGTCGAAGCGCGTCGCGCCCGCGCCCGCCGCCGCGAGCAGATTGGCGAGGCCCAGCCCGCGCGTGTCGTGGAAGTGCAGCGTCAGCTCAAGCCCCGGCCAGCGCGTGAGCACCGCGCCCACCAGCGCCTCGACCTGCGGCGGAAAGGCCATGCCGGTCGTGTCGCAGAGCGCGACGCGCGTCACGCCCAGTTCGCCCGTGAAGCGCTCGACCCAGCCGAGCACCTCGGCCGCCGCCACCTCGCCCTCCATCGGGCAGCCGAAGCTGCAACTGAGCGACACATTCACCGCCCGCCCCGCCGCGCGCGCGAGCGCGACCACCGCGCCGAACTGCGCGAACGACTGCTCGCGCGTCATGCGCAGGTTGGCGAGGTTGTGCGTCTCGCTCGCCGACATGACAAGGTTCAGCTCGTCGGCGCCGGCCGCGATCGCCGCCTCGGCGCCGCGCGCGTTCGGCACCAGCGCGGCATAGACGACGCCCGGCGCGCGCCGGATGCCGCGCATGACCTCGGCCGCGTCGGCGAGCGCCGGCACCGCCTTCGGCGACACGAAGGCCGTCGCCTCGATCTTCGCGAAGCCGAGCGCCGACAGCGCGTCGATCAGCGCGATCTTGTCGGCCGTGGGCACGAACACCGGCTCGACCTGAAAGCCGTCGCGCGGGCCGACCTCGTTGAGCCACAGCCGCCGCCCCGCGACGTGCCAAGGCGAGGCCGGTTCTGCAAAGGTTTGCAATCCCGCGTCCGACGGTACAGGTGCCGGGCCGACGGTCGCCGCCACGCCCCGCGCCGCGCTCATGCGATCACCCCGCGCTCGCGCATCGCCGCGATCTGCGCCGGCGTGATGCCGAGGCCCGCGAGCACCGCGTCGGTGTCGTCGCCCAGCCCCGGCGCCGACGACCGCACACGCCCCGGCGTGCCGAGCAGCTTGGGCACGATGCCCGGCACCTCGACCTCGTAGCCGTCGCGCGTCGGCTGCCTGAGGATCATGCCGCGCGCGCGGTAGTGCGGGTCTTCGGCGATGTCCTTCGCGGTATAGACCTTGCCCGCCGGCACCTCGGCCGCCGCGAGCACCTCCAGCACGCCCGCGACCGTGCGTGGCGCGCACCAGTCGCCGATCGCGCCGTCGATCTCGTCCACGCGCGCGACGCGGCCGGTGTTGCTGCCGAGCGCCGGATCGTCGGCCAGGTCGGCGCGGCCGATCGCGGTCATCAGTCGTTTGAAGATGCTGTCGCCATTGCCCGCCACCAGCACCCAGCCGTCGGCGCAGCGATAGGCGTTCGACGGCGCGATGCCCGGCAGCGCGCTGCCCGCCGGCTCGCGCACCGCGCCGAAGGCGCTGTACTCGGGCAGCAGGCTTTCCATCACGTTGAACACCGCCTCGTGCAGCGCCACGTCGATCACCTGCCCCTTGCCGCCATTGGCCTGCCGGTGGTGCAGCGCGAGCAGCACGCCGATCACGCCGTGCAACGCCGCGAGCGTGTCGCCGATGCTGATGCCGCAGCGCACCGGCACCCGGCCCGGCTCGCCGGTGAGATGGCGCAGCCCGCCCATCGCCTCGCCGATCAGGCCGAAGCCCGGCTTGTCGCGGTAGGGCCCGGTCTGGCCGTAGCCCGAGATGCGCAGCATCACGAGCTTCGGGTTGAGGGCGCTCAGTTCGTCCCAGCCCATGCCCCAGGCTTCGAGGGTTCCGGGGCGGAAGTTCTCGACCAGCACATCGGCCTCGGCGACGAGCCGGCGCGCGATGTCGCGGCCCTCGTCCGTGCGCAGGTCGAGCGCGACGGACTTCTTGTTGCGCGACTGCACCTGCCACCACACCGAGGTGCCTTCCTTGATGAGGCGCCAGTTGCGCAGCGGGTCGCCGCCCTTCGGCGGCTCGATCTTGACGACCTCGGCGCCGAAGTCGGCGAGGGTCTTGGCGGCGAAGGGGCCGGCGATGAGCTGGCCCATCTCGACGACGCGCAGGCCGGCGAGGGCATCGGGCGCGACGGAAAGCGGAGTGGCGGCGGTCATGGGGCTTGCGGTCCTGTGTGCGGGCGTGCCGGGGCGCGCGAGGGCCGGATGATCGCGCAGGCCGCGCCTCAGGCGGCCGACGGCGGCAACACCAGCCAGCCGCGCCACAGCAGCCACCAGAACGCGCCCGTCACCAGCGAGGGCAGCAGCATCGCCGCGAGCGCCACCCAGCGCCACACGCCGTGCCCCGGCGGCAGCGGCAGCGCGCCCAGCTCGTGCGCGCGCCGCTGGTAATGCGCGAGCAGCTGCGACACCCGCCATTCAAGCAGGCCGAACAGCAGCGAGGTGAGCCCGCCCGCCACGCACAGCACCAGCAGGTTGCGCGGTCCGGCGTGCGCGAAGGCCGCGCCGCCCGCAGTGAAGGGCGCCGCGAGCAGCGCGCCGCTGATCGTCGTGAACACGGTGAACATCGTGAAGCGCATCGCGCCGTAATGCCGCGCGGTCTGCGCCGCCTCAGCGCGCTCGGGGGATTCGCTCATGTTCCGCCTCCTGTTCCCACGGCCGGCCGGGCAAACCCGCGGCGGTCGCGCAATCGCGCGCGGCCCCTCGCGCCGATGACCTGATATCGGCGGTTTATCTCACTCAATTCGGCGCCTGCCCTGTAGGACACATCGGGTTTCATACCTGTCGCCGGCAGCGCAAGCCGCCGCACCACGGAATCGCGCAGGCGCCGAAAGCGCTTGCACGGCCCGGCAGTGAACCGAGCTCACCCGTGCCTTGCCTGAGTCGCGATGTCGCCGGCCCGCCAGCCGCGCGGAATGCCGTCATCGCGCCTCATGCCGCGCACGACCTCGGGCCAGGATGGCCCGGCAACTCCTCTCCGAGAGGCATCGATGGCAGACAGTCTTCAGAAATGGGTCGGCAACAACCGCCCGCCCCGCGTGCAGATCACCTATGACGTCGAGATCGGCGACGCGGTCGAGAAGAAGGAACTGCCGCTCGTGGTGGGCCTGCTGGCCGACCTGAGCGGCCAGCCGCTGAACCCGCTTCCCAAGCTCAAGGAGCGTCGCTTCGTCGACATCGACCGCGACAACTTCAACGAGATCATGACCAAGATCGCGCCCCGGCTCGATCTGTCGGTGCCCGACACGCTCAAGGGCGAGGGCAACCTCAAGGTGGAACTCAACTTCACCGAGTTCGACCACTTCCGCCCCGAGGCCATCGTCAAGCAGGTGCCGCGTCTGGCGCGCCTGCTCGAAGCCCGCCAGCAGCTGCGCGATCTGCTCGCCAAGCTCGACGGCAACGACGAACTCGACGCCCTGCTCGAAGCCATCGTCAACAACAGCGCCGAGCTGCAATCGCTCAAGTCGCAGGCCGGCGAAGCCGCGCCCGTGGCCCAGTGATGCCCGCCTTCCGCCGTCCCGCCAACTCCCGAGTGTGAGCACCTATGGCCAACGAACTTGAACAAGAAGGCGGCGCCGCCGTCGCCACCGCAGAAACCAGCCTGCTCGACCGCATCGTCCAGGAAGGCCGCATGGCCGTCGATCCGTCGCAGGGCCAGTACGCCAAGAAGCTGCTGGGCCAACTGGCGACCCAGATCCTCGACGAAGGCATGAAGACCAGCCCCGACAAGGGCGTGGTCGCCGCGATCAACGAGCGCATCGCCGAGATCGACAAGATCCTGTCCGACCAGCTCAACGCGATCATCCACGACGATGCCTTCCAGGCACTCGAATCGTCGTGGCGCGGCCTGCACGACATGGTGCACGGCACCGACACCAGCTCGCGCCTCAAGCTGCGCCTGCTCAACGTGAGCAAGAAGGACCTGCTCAAGGATCTCGAATCGGCGGTCGATCATGACCAGAGCGTGCTGTTCAAGCATGTGTACGAGGCCGAGTACGGCACCTTCGGCGGCCAGCCCTATTCGCTGCTGATCGGCGATTACGAGTTCGGCCGTCATCCCCAGGACATGGCCCTGCTCGACCGCATGTCGAAGGTAGCCGCCGCCGCGCACGCGCCCTTCATCTCGGCCGCCGCCGCCTCGCTGTTCGACCTCAAGAGCTTTGCCGACCTCGGCGTGCCGCGCGATCTGGCCAAGGTGTTCGAGAGCCTCGAACTCGCCACCTGGCGCAGCCTGCGCGAGAGCGAGGACAGCCGCTATCTCGCGCTCGTCGTGCCGCGCTATGCCGCGCGCCTGCCCTACGGCGCCAAGACCTCGCCGGTCGAGGGCTTCAACTTCGAGGAAGACGTCGACGGCAGCGACCACGACAAGTACCTCTGGGCCAACGCCGCCTACCAGCTCGGCCTGTGCATCACCGACTCGTTCTCGAAGTACGGCTGGACCACCGCGATCCGTGGCGTCGAGGGTGGCGGCAAGGTTGACGGCATCGCCGCCCACACCTTCAAGACGGCCGAGGGCGACGTGGGCCTCAAGTGCCCGACCGAAGTCGCCATCACCGACCGCCGCGAGAAGGAGCTGAACGATCTCGGCTTCATCGGCCTGGTCAATGCCAAGGGCACGGACTACGCCGCCTTCTTCGGCGGCCAGACGGTCAACAAGCCCAAGGTGTACGCGAAGGACTCGGCCAACGCCAACGCCGCGCTGTCGGCCCGCCTACCCTATGTGCTCGCGGCCTCGCGCTTCGCGCACTACCTGAAGGTGATCATGCGCGACAAGGTGGGCAGCTTCCAGTCGCGCGGCGAGATCGAGACCTACCTCAACAACTGGATCGCCGACTACGTGCTGCTCAACGAGAGCGCGCCGCAGGCGACCAAGGCGCGCTTCCCGCTCGGCGAGGCGCGCGTGGACGTGACCGAGGTGCCCGGCAAGCCCGGCGCCTACCAGGCCACCGTCTTCCTCAAGCCCCACTTCCAGATGGAAGAACTGACCGCCTCCATCCGCCTCGTCGCCCAGCTGCCGGCCTGATCCGGACACGACACAGCGAACCGGCCGGCCCGCCGTGAGCGCGGCGCCGGCCCACTCCAACAAGCCAGGGAAACATCCAGATGGACGTGATCATTCTTGAAATCAAGGACGTGAAGGGCAACTGCCAGATCGACAAGTACCAGGGTCAGATCATCATCCAGTCCTTCAGCCACGGTGTGCATCTGCCGCTGCAGATGGACACCTCCAACACCGAGCGCACGGCCGGCCGCCCCGTCTTCACCGAGATGACCTTCTCGAAGATGAGCGACATGGCGACGCCGGTGCTCTACGCCGCCTGCGTGCAGGGCAAGAAGCTCGGCGACGCCAAGATCCACATCGGCCGCAACGAGAACGGCGTGTTCATGTCGGTGCTCGAATACGTGCTGACCAGCGCGATGGTTTCCAACATCACCACCTCCGGCGGCGCCGGCGGCGGCACGATCCCGATGGACACCTTCTCGCTCAACTTCACCAAGATCACGATGGACTTCACGCAGCAGAAGTCCGACTCGACCAAGAAGGGCACGGCCAACTTCGGCTGGGATCTGGAAACCAACAAGGCCGCCTGATCCCCCGCCGGCGCGGCCCGCGCGGCGGGCGGCGCCGGCACCGCCGAGGAAGCACCATGCCCGCCGCCCTGCCCGCCGCACCGATGCCGCTGTTCGACCGCCTCTGCTCCGATGACGAGACGGCCGACGGCGCGGTGCTCGATGCGCGGGGGCTGCGGCAATCGCTCGCGGGCGAACTTTCCCGCCTGCTCAACACCCGCTCGCGGCTCGGCCTGGCCGAGTACGCAGACAAGGCCGCGACCGTGCTCGACTACGGCCTTCCCGATTTCAGCGCGCTGTCGGCGCGCTCCGCCGACGACCTCGCCGCCCTGCGCGACGCCATCGCGCATGCGATCCGCCTGTTCGAGCCGCGCCTCATGCATGCCGAGGTGACGCTCACCGACGACCCCGCCTCGCCCCAGCGCGCGCGCGTCCACATCGACGCGGCCGTGCGCCTCGGCCACGAGCTGCGCCGCGTGCGCTTCGACCTCGACGCCGAGCCGGGCACTGCCAGCATCGGAGCCGCCTGATGCGCGTCAGCGACGATCTGCTCAGCTACTACGAACGCGAACTCGTCTATCTGCACGACCGTGGCGCCGAGTTCGCGCGCCGCTATCCGCGCGTCGCCGGCCGGCTCGGCCTCGGCGGCGCCGAATCGCCCGATCCGCATACCGAACGGCTGATCGAGGCCCAGGCCTTCCTCGCCGCGCGCGTGCACCGCGACCTCGACCGCGAGTTCCCACAGATCGCCGCCGCGCTGCTCGACAACCTCTGCCCCACGCTCGCCCAGCCGGTGCCGGCGATGAGCGTGGCCGCCTTCGCGCTCGATCCGTCGCAGGGCAAGATCACCGCCGGCCTGCCGGTGCCGCGCCATACCGTGCTCGTCGCCCACGGCGCGGGCGGCGAAGCCTGTCGCCTGCGCACCGCCTGGGACAGCCTGCTGTGGCCGGTGCAGATTGCCGAAACCCGCCTCGTCGATGGCCGCGAGCTGCGCCTGCGCCTGCGCTGCGACGCGGGCAACGATCTGGCCGAGCTTGAGCTGGACCGCCTGCGCCTGCATCTGCACGGCGACTGGACCCAGACCATGCCGCTCTACGACCTGCTCGCGAGCGGCGTCGCCGGCATCAGCCTGCACACCGCCGACGGCGTGCAACGGCTTGCGGCGCGCCACTGGCGCGAGCTGGGCTTCGGCGCCGACGAGACCGTGCTGCCCGTGCCGCCGCATGCCGACCCGGCCTATGCGCTGTTGCAGGAGTACTTCGCCTTCGCGCGCAAGTTCCATTTCTTCGAGATCGACGGGCTGCGCGGCCGGCTCGGCGCCGGAACGGAATGCGAGATCGGCCTGCATCTGCGCCCTGGCGTCGCGCTGCCCGCGCGCATCGACCCGGCCGTGCTGCGGACCGGCTGCGTGCCCGTGGTCAACCTGTTCCCGCGCACCAGCGAGCCGATGCGCACCGACGCGCGCCGGCACGACTACCTGCTCTGCGGCGACCGCGAGCGGCCCGAGGTCGAGGTGCATTCGATCGTCGCCGTGCATCTCAACGAGCCCGACGCGGCGCGCGACGTGGTGCTGCCGCCCTTCGCCGCGCTCGACGCCGACGCGGCCGAAGCGGGCCTGTACTGGTCGGCGCGACGCGAGCCGGCCGGCGCGCCCGAAGCGCGCGGCAGCGAGATGTGGCTCAGCTTCGTCGATGCGCGCCACGGCCTCGCCAACCCCGGCCATGCGGTGCTGCATGCCGATCTGCTGTGCAGCTCGCCGCGCCTGGCCGAGCAGCTGCCGCCCGGCGCACGCCTCCAGGCCGAAGGGCTGTCGAGCGCGCTGCATGCGAACAACCTCTACCTGCCGTCGGCCCAGCGGCCCGCGCCGCTCGCCGCCCAGGCGATGTGGCAGCTCGTCTCGCTGCTGCGGCTCAACCACGGCTCGCTGTTCGACGGCGATGACGACGGCGAGCGCCTGCGCGCGCTGCTGCGCCTGTTCGGCGACGGCAGCGCCCATGACCTCGCCCAGGTGCGCGGCCTGCGCCGCCTGTGCGCGCGGCCCGGCATCGCCCACGTCGGCCACGACGCCTGGCGCGGCCATCGGCGCGGCACCGACATCGAGATCGAGTTCGACGAGGAAGCCTTCGTGGGCGGCTCGCCGCTGCTGCTGTCGGCGGTGCTCGCGCGCTTCTTCGGCCTCTACACCACCATCAATTCCTTCGCGCGCCTGACCGTGCGGCGCCGTGACGAGGTCTGGCAGCAATGGCCACCGATCAGCGGACGACAAGCCCTGCTCTGACGCCGGACGCCCGGCGTCTGCTGCTCGGCGCCGAGCTGTTCCAGGCGATCAGCCTGCTCGAACGCGCCGCGCCCGAGGCGACGCCGCTCGGCCACGGCAACGGGCGCGGCGAGGCGATCGCGCTCGCGGGGCAGGTGACGCTCGCCTTCGCGCCGAGCGATGTGGCGGCGGTGCGGGCGCTGGGCGCGGAGGCGGAATCCGGCGCCGATGCATCGCCGCGCGCCGGCGCGCCCGCCACCGGCGCCGAGACTTCGTCGAGTACCGGCGCGGCTTCGACCGCCAGTGACGAGCTCCCGCGCTGGAAGCTCACAACGCCGGTCATGGCGCTCGCCGGCGCGACCGGCCCGCTGCCGCTGCCCATGGCCGAGCTGCTGCTGCAACGCCGCGCCCAGCGCGACATGGCACCGCTCGACTTCCTCGACATCTTTCATCACCGCTGGCTCAGCTTCCTGTACCGGGGCCGCAAGCAGCATCGCGCCGGCCTGCAATGGGAGCCGCCCGCGCAGCGCCCGCTCGCGCGCGTACTCGACGCGGTGGCCGGACTCGGCCTCGCGCGCGGCGCCGCCGGCCCGGCCGGCGAGACGATGTGGCTGCGCGACGGCGCGCTGCTCGGCCCGGCACCGCGTTCGCTCGCGCGGCTCGAAGGGCTGCTCGCCGACCGGCTCGGTCTCGCGGTGCGCGGGCGCGGCTTCGTCGGCGGCTGGCTCGATCTCGGTGATGCGCAGGTGTCGGTGCTCGGTCGGCCCGGTCGCGCGGGCATGGCGGGCGCGGCCGACGGCGACGGCCGGCGCCACGCCACCGGCATGCGCGGCCTCGGGCGCCAGGCCGTGCTCGGCCAGGGCGCGGTGCTCGGCCGCCGCGCCTGGAATGACGACGCCGGCATCGCGCTGCGGGTCGGCCCGATCCCCGCCGACCGCTGGGACGGCTTCCTGCCCGGCGGCGCCGAACTCGCGCGCCTGCAATGGCTTGCAGGTCGCCATGTCCAGCAGCAGCTCGACCTCACCGTCGAACTCCAGCCCGCCGCCGAAGGCCGCGCCCGCGCCGCCACGCTCGGCCGCAGCCGCCTCGGCTGGCACGGCTGGCTCGCCGGCGGCGCCGCGAAGCGCGAGCTGCCGCCCGTCACGCTGCGCCTCGGCCCGGCCGCGAGCACGCCGGCGCACGCCGCCGCCGCGAGCACCGCCGCGCATCCGAACGCCACCGCCCCGACCGCCACCTGAGGACCGAACCGCGATGGACATCGACATCCGCACCCTGCTCTCGCGACTGAACGCCGAGTGCAAGACCGCGATGACCCGCGCCGCCGAGCTGTGCGTGCGCGAGACGCATTTCAATGTCGATCCCGAGCATCTGCTCGTGAACCTGCTCGATCCGATCGCGCCCGACCTCGCGCTGATCCTGCCCGCCTTCGGCATCCAGCCCGAGCTGATCCAGGGCCAGCTGCGCAAGGCGCTCGAAGGCTTCAAGCGCGGCAACGGCCGCACGCCGGCGCTGTCGGCCCACCTCGCGCCGCTGCTGCAGGAAGCCTGGCTCATGAGCTCGATGCTGCTCGGCCAGCAGCAGGTGCGCTCGGGCACGCTGATGCTCGCGCTGCTGGAGGTGGACAGCCTGCGCGGCCTGCTGCTCGACAGCGCGCCCGGCCTGCTCGTGATCCCGCGCGGCCAGTTGCGAGAGCGCCTCGCCGCGCTGCTCGCCGAGTCCACCGAGTCCGGCGGGCTGCCGGCGGCGGTCGCCGCAAGCGCTGTCAGTCCGGTAGCGCCGGGCGCCGTCGCCGAGGGCGCGCGCATGCCGAGCCTCGCGGCCGGCGCCGCGACGCCCGCGCTCGACCAGTACACGGTGGACGTGACGCGTCAGGCGCGCGAGGGCCGGCTCGACCCGGTGCGCGGCCGCGACGGCGAGATCCGCCAGATCATCGACGTGCTGCTGCGCCGCCGCCAGAACAACCCGATCCTCGCGGGCGAGGCCGGCGTGGGCAAGACGGCGGTGGTCGAGGGCTTTGCCCAGCGCGTGATCGCGGGCGACGTGCCGCCGGCGCTGCGCGAGGTGTCGGTGCGCGCGCTCGATCTGGCGCTGCTCCAGGCCGGCGCGGGCGTGAAGGGCGAGTTCGAGAACCGGCTCAAGTCGGTCATCGCCGAGGTCAAGGCCTCGGCCACGCCGGTGATCCTGTTCATCGACGAGGCGCACCAGCTCATCGGCGCGGGCGGCGCCGAGGGCCAGGGCGACGCGGCCAACCTGCTCAAGCCGGCGCTCGCGCGCGGCGAGCTGCGCACCATCGCCGCGACCACCTGGGCCGAATACAAGCGCTATGTCGAGCGCGATCCGGCGCTCGCGCGCCGCTTCCAGGTCGTGAAGGTGGACGAGCCCGAACCCGAGGCGGCGATGGAAATGCTGCGCGGCGTCGTGCCCACGCTCCAGAAGCATCACGGCGTCGAGATCATCGACGAGGCGGTGCGCGAGGCGGTGCTGCTGTCGCACCGCTACATCTCGGGCCGGCAACTGCCCGACAAGGCGGTGAGCGTGCTCGACACCGCGTGCGCCCGCGTCGCGCTCGGCCAATGCGGCACGCCCGCGCCGATCGAGGCGCTCGCGCGCCAGATCGAGAGCCTGCGCGGCAGGCTCGGCGTGCTGCGCCGCGAGCGCGCGACCGGCGCCGACCACGCCGCCGCCATCACCGACGCCGAAGCCGAACTCGCCGACCTCGTCGCCCGCCGCGACACGCTCCAGGCCAAGCTCGACCAGGAACGCGCCGCCGTCGCCGAGATCGTCGCGCTGCGACGCCAGGCGCAGGAACAGGCGGACGCGGCCAGCGGCGCGGCCACGGGCGCGGGCCGCGCCGGCATCGCCCAGCCATCGCGCGCCGCCGCACCCGCCGACGACGACAGCCCCGACTACGCCGCCCGCCTCGGCCGTCTCATGAAGGGCCTCGAAGCCCTGCAGGAAGACGACCCGCTCATCCCCGTCAATGTCGATGCGGCCCAGGTCGCCGAGGTCATCTCGGGCTGGACCGGCATCCCCGTCGGCAAGATGCTCGCCGACGAGCTGCACACCGTGCTCCACCTCAAGGACCGCCTCGCCGAGCGCGTCGTCGGCCAGGACCCGGGGCTGGACGCGATCGCGCGCCGCGTGCGCACCTTCCGCGCCGAGCTGGACGATCCGGTCAAGCCCGTGGGCGTGTTCATGCTCGTGGGGCCGAGCGGCGTCGGCAAGACCGAGACCGCCTGCGCCCTCGCCGACCTGCTCTACGGCGGCGAACGCAACATGGTCACGGTCAACATGAGCGAGTTCCAGGAGGCGCATTCGGTGTCGAGCCTCAAGGGCGCGCCGCCGGGCTATGTCGGCTACGGACGCGGCGGCGTGCTGACCGAGGCGGTGCGGCGCCGGCCCTATTCGGTCGTGCTGCTCGACGAGATGGAGAAGGCCCATCCCGACGTGCTGGAGCTGTTCTTCCAGGTGTTCGACAAGGGCACGATGGACGACGGCGAGGGCGTGTCGGTGGACTTCCGCAACACGCTCATCGTGCTCACGTCCAACGCGGCGCAGGACGTCATCACCGATGCCTGCGCCGGCGGCCGCCGGCCCGCGCCCGAAGAACTCGTGGCGAAGCTGCGGCCCGCGCTGCTGCGCCAGTTCAGCCCGGCTTTCCTCGCGCGGCTGGTGCTCGTGCCCTACTACCCGCTCGCCGACGCGCAGATCCGCCGCATCGTCGGCCTCAAGCTCGGCCGGCTGGCCGAGCGCTTCGACGCCAACCATCACGCGCGCTTCAGCTGGGACGAGGCCGTGACCGACGCGATCACGCGCCGCTGCACCGAAGTCGATTCGGGCGCGCGCAATGTCGATGACATCCTCACCCAGTCGGTGCTGCCCGAACTCTCGACGCTCGTGCTCGAACGGCTGTCGATGGCCGAGCCCTTCGACCAGATCCACATGAGCCTCGGCGCCGACGGCCGATTCGCCTTCCGCTTCGGCGCGCGCGGCGCGGGAGTCCGGGCATGAGGGACGGCTTCGTTCAGACCGGCAACTTCCTGCAGGTGACGACGCCCTTCGGCAAGGACGTGCTCATGCTCGACGCGCTGGAGGCGAGCGAGGGCATCTCGGAACTGTTCAGCATCAACCTCCAGATGCGCTCGTCCAACACCGCGCTCGACGCCAGCAAGATCATCGGCAAGAGCGTGACCGTCACGCTCAAGGCAGCCGACGGGCCGGCGCGCTACTTCAACGGCATCGCGAGCCGCTTCGTGCACACCGGCGGCGACCGCGACTTCGCCCACTACTCGGCCGAGATCGTGCCGACGGCCTATCTGCTCACGCTGGACCGCGACCGCGCGGTCTGGCAGAACAAGTCGGCGGCCGACATCGTCAAGGCGGTGCTCGGCGACTTCGGCGTCACCTTCAGCAGCAAGCTCACCGGCACCTACACCGCGATCGAGTACTGCGTGCAGTACGACGAGACCGCCTTCGAGTTCATCTCGCGGCTCATGGAATCGGCCGGCATCTGCTACTGGTTCACCTTCGCCAACGGCAGCCACACGATGGTGCTGGCCGACGCGTCGACCGCGCACCAGCCCTGCACCGACGCGGCGACGATGCGCTTCCTGCCCGAGACCGGCACCCTGAGCCAGACCGACACCATCACGAGCTTCGCGGTCGAGGACCGCCTCGTGCCGCAGAAGCATGTGCTGAGCGATTTCGACCCGCTCAAGCCGAGCACCGCGCTCAAGGCCGAGGCCAGCGGCACGACCGGCAAGGGCGAGCTGTTCGAATGGCCGGGGCGGCATGCGAGCAGCTCGGCCGGCACGGCGCTGGCCAAGCTGCGGCTCCAGGCCAGCCAGGCCGACAGCCATGTGCTGCGCGGCCAGGGCTATGCCTACAGCTTCGCGGCCGGCACCAAGTTCACGCTCAAGGATCACTTCCGCAGCGCGCTCAACACCTCGCATGTGCTGCGCCGCGTGCATCACTCGGCGCGCGACCAGCGCTACTGCAACAGCTTCGAGGCCTTCCCGGCCACGACCACCTTCCGCCCGCCGCTCGTCACGCCGCGCCCGCGCGTGCACGGCAGCCAGACCGCCACGGTGGTCGGCCCCAAGGGCGAGGAGATCTGGACCGACAAGTACGGCCGCATCAAGCTCCAGTTCCACTGGGACCGCGTCGGCAAGAAGGACGACACCAGCTCCTGCTGGGTGCGCGTCGCGCAATCGACCGCCGGCTCGGGCTTCGGCTCGCTGTTCCTGCCGCGCATCGGCCAGGAGGTGGTGGTGACGCATGTGGACGGCGATCCCGACCGGCCGCTCGTGACCGGCGCGGTCTACAACGGCGAGCACCTGCCGCCCGTGACGCTGCCGACCAACCAGACCCAGACGGTCATCAAGACGCGCTCGTCCAAGCAGGGCAAGGCCGGCAACGAGATCCGGCTGGAGGACAAGAAGGACGCCGAGGAGTTCTACCTGCATGCCCAGAAGGACATGAAGGTCGAGATCGAGAACGGCCTGACCGTCACGCTCACCGAGGGCGCCGAGAAGCACACCCTCACCAAGGGCGACCGCACGGTCGATGTGCAGAAGGGCAAGGAGACGCACAACGTCAAGGGCACGCGCACGCTCACGATCACCGGCGACGAGTCGCACACCAACAAGGGCGACTTCAAGCAGACGGTGTCGGGCAAGTACACGCTCAAGGTGACGGGCGACCTCACGCTCGACGTGACGGGCGGCATCACGATCAAGGCCGGCAAGGCGATCACGATGACGGCCGGTACCTCGCTCACGGCCAAGGCCGGCTCGGCGCTCACGAACCAGGCCGGCACCTCGCTCACCAACAAGGCGGGCACGGCGCTGACCAACCAGGCCGGCACCTCGCTGACGAACAAGGCCAGCATGGGCCTCGTCAATCAGGCCGGCACGACGCTCGATAACAAGGGCGCGATGATCAACAACAAGGCCTCCGGAATGCAGACCGTGGACGGCGGCGGCATGCTCACCCTCAAGGGCGGGCTGGTGAAGATCAACTGAGGCGCGCGATGGACGAGACGCTTCCGCAACCCGTCACCGCCGCGCCGCCGGCCGACGCCGGCCTGTCCGGCGCCGCGCCCGCCGACGCCGTGGCCGACGCCCCCGACGCACCCGAGGCCGACGACCTCGACCCGCCGCCGCCGAGCGGCGTGTTCGACGAACATGACGACGCCGGCAACCTCGTCGCGCGCACCACGCTCGTCGATGGCCTGCCGCACGGCCGCATGCAGCGCTTCGCCCCCGGCGGCCTGCCGCAGATGGACGCCAACTACGAGCGCGGCCGGCTCCAGGGCCGGCTCACGCTCTACGACGACGCCGGCAAGCCCGCCCAGGTCGCCGAGTACCGCGACGGCCTCCAGCACGGCATGACGCGCATCTACGCCAACGGCCGGCTGATCCAGGAGCAGCCCTATGCGAAGGGCCAGCTGCACGGCGAAAGCGTGAGCTACGACGAGGCCGGCGAGCCGAGCGCGCGCCTGCCCTTCCGCGCCGGCCAGCTGCAAGGGCTTGCAAGCTTTTACCTGCAAGGCCGGCTCGTGCGCGAGGCCGGCTATGTGAAGGGGCTGCTCGACGGCCCGTCCACCGACTACGACGCCGAGGGCACGGTGGTGCAGGTCGCGCACTTCCGCGCCAACCTGCTGCACGGCGTGCTGCGGCGCTACTGGCCCAACGGCGAGCTGATGGAAGAAAGCAGCTACCGCAACGGCAAGCTCGCCGGCCCGCCCGCGCGCTTCGACATGAAGGGCCGCCCGCTCGGCGCCGACGAATCCACGCCGGGCGTCATCGCCCGGCTCGAAAAGCTCATCCGGGGGTAATGCCATGGGACAGCAGGTCTGCACCGGCGCACTCACCAAGTGCACCTTCGGCGTGGCGCCCGCCGCGCTCATGGTGCTGCCGATCAGCCGCACGATGACCGGCGCGCCGGCCGCCAACATCATGGACGGCAAGCCGATGGTGAACGTGCTGCCCTTCGGCATGTGCCAGTCGATGGCCAATCCGATGGTGGCCGCCGCGAGCGCCGCCGCGATGGGCGCGCTCGTGCCCATGCCCTGCATCCCGATGACGATGGCGCCCTGGGTGCCCGGCGCGCCGACGGTGCTCATCGGCAACATGCCCGCGCTCAACAACAGCTCCAAGCTCATGTGCATGTGGGGCGGCGTCATCGGCATCAACATGGCGGGGCAGTTCACCGTCATGGTCCCCTGAACGGAGCCGACCATGAGCTACCGCCTCTCGCTCACGCCGCGCATGCTCGCGGTCGCGGTTGCAAGCCTTTGCGCGCTGCTGCTGCTGCTCTTCCTGCTCGGCGTCGAGACCGGCCGCCGGCTCGCCGCGCCCGAGGGCGCGCCGGGCTCGCCGGCCGCCGTGGCCGAGGCGCTGCGCGGGCTGCCGTCATCGGCGCCTGCGCTGCCGTCGGCAGCCTCGCTGCCTTCGCTGCCGCCGCTGTCGGCCACGCCCGCCAGCCAGGCTCCCGCCACGCCCGCGCCGTCGAACATCGCGCCCTCGCGCGCCGATGCCCTGCCCTACGTCCCGCCGCCCCTGCCGCGCGCGCCGATCTACACCGCGCCCGCCACGGCCACCGCGCTCGCGCGCTGACCCGGCCCGCGCCTCTTCCTCCCGAGCCATGAACAAGACGACAACCGCCACTGCCCGACTGCCCCTGCGGCGCTGGATCGCCGCCGCCCTGCTCGCCTGCGGCATGAGCGCCGCCATCGCCGCGCCACCGGGCGCCGGCCCGGCCAGCGCCGGCGCCACCGCCACGGCGCCGGCCGTCACCGCGCTCGCCGCCGCGCCAGCCACCACGAGCGGAGGCGCGGTCGCGGCCACGACCACCGGCCCGGCCGCGATGGCCATCGCCCCGGCCGCGGTCGCGACACCCGCGCAGCCGGCCGCCCCCGCCGGCCTCGTGCGCGTCGCCGACGGCCGCCTGCTCGCGCCCGAGATCGCCCGCATCGTCGAGCGCGGCGAGCTGGTCGTGGCCATGCTCGGCACCGACCAGCCGCCCTTCTTCGAGGAGCGCGACGGCGAGCTCGTCGGCGTCGAGGTGGACATGGCGCACGAGATCGCGCGCGAACTCAAGGTGCCGAAGGTGCGCTTCAACCGCGAAGCGAAGACCTTCAACCAGGTGGTGGACGTGGTCGCGCGGCGCGAGGCCGACCTCGGCATCAGCAAGCTGTCGCGCACGCTGGCGCGGGCCCAGGTCATCCGCTTCTCGGAGCCCTATCTGCGCCTGAACCATGCGCTCGTGCTCAACCGCGTCGCCTTCGCGCGGCTCGCGCTCGACCGGCCGGTGACGGCCGTGGTGCGCGACTTCGGCGGCACGCTCGGCGTGATCGAGAAGTCGTCCTTCGCCGATTACGCGACGCGCAACTTCAGCCACGCCACGCTCAAGACCTACCCCAAGTGGGATGACGTCGTGACCGCCGTGCGCAAGGGCGAGGTCGTGGGCGCCTACCGCGACGAGTTCGAGATCAAGCGCCTGCTCAAGGCCGACCCCACGGCCTCGCTCACCCTGCGCACCGTCACCCTCAAGGACCTCGAAGACACGCTCGGCATCGCCGTGAACATGCAGGACCCGGTCCTGCTCGCCTTCGTCAACCAGTACCTCGAACAACGCCCGGCCAAGCTCGACATCGACAAGGTGTTGCAGGCCGTGACCGACGCCCGCTGACGCCAAGGACCACCCACAACATGAGCCTCTCCGTCAAGACCCTGCAATCGCTTGCACTCAACCCCTGGGTGGTGCTCGCGAGCCTCGTCACCGGCTTTGCCGTCGGCAGCCTCGCGCCGTCGTTCGCGCTCCAGGTCGGCTTCATCGGCGACATCTATGTCGATCTCATGAAGATGATCGTCCTGCCCTTCATGGTGTCGGCCATCATCTTCAGCCTCCAGCGCCTGTTCCAGGAGGGCGGCGCGGCCCAGCTGCTCGGTCGCGTCACGGTGGTGTTCCTCGCCTTCGCGGGCGTGGCGGCGGTGGTCGGCACCGTGGTGCTGCTCGCGATGCAGCCGGGCGCCGACCTGCCCCAGCACACGCTAGAAACCTTCGGCCGCATCGTCGGCACCGACATCTCGTCGAACGACACGGTCATGGAGCTGCGCGGCGTCGATCAGGCGGTCAAGCGCACCGGCGCGGCCGACATCCTCGTGAGCCTCGTGCCGTCCAACGTGTTCGCGGCGCTTGCCAGCGGCGACACGCTCAAGTCGCTGGTGTTCGCGCTGCTGTTCGGCTTCGCGGTCGGCCAGGTGCCGACGCGCGTGTCGGAAGGCCTCACCACCGCGCTCGAAACCGTCTACCGCAGCTGCCAGACGCTCACCCACTGGCTCAACCTTCCGCTGCCGATCGTGATCGCCTGCATGAGCGCCTCGCAGCTCGCCAAGACCGGGCAGGAGCCGCTGATCGCGATGACCCAGTTCGTGCTCGCCTTCTTCGTCGCGAGCCTGCTCGCGCTGCTGCTCGCGCTCGCCATCCTGTGGCGCCGCAGCGGCCTGGGCCTGGCCGAGATCATCGGCGCGCTGCGCGGCCCCTTCGCGCTCGCGATCGCCACGCGCAGCAGCGCCACCTGCATGCCGGCGATGATCGAATCGCTGGCCGACCGGCTCGGCTATCCGCGCCTGCGCGTCGAGCTGCTGGTGCCGCTCACCACCTCGCTGCTGCGCATCGGGCCGGTGCTGTACTACGTGTGCGCGACGCTGTTCATCGCCCAGCTGTATGGCCGGCCGCTCGGCGCGGGCGAGCTGGCGCTCGTCATCGCCGCCTCGGTGCTCGCGGGCTTCGCGTCGGCAGGCATGTCGGGGCTGGTGACGGTGTCGCTCACGGGCATGGCCTGCGGCTATCTGGGCCTGCCCTTCGAGGCGGCCTTCATCCTGTTCGTCGCGGTCGATCCGCTGTGCGACATCCTGCGCACGCTGGTGATCGTGATCGGCAACACGGCGGCGGTCGCGCTCATCTGCCCGCAGCCGCTGCGCCTCGGCGCCGGGAGCGTGCAATGACCTGCATCGGCGTGCTCGGCGGCATGGGCCCTGCCGCGACGGTGGACTTCATGTCCAAGCTCGTCGAACTCACGCCCGCGAGCTGCGACCAGGAGCATCTGCCCGTGGTCGTGGCCAACCTGCCCCAGGTGCCTGACCGCAGCGCCGCCATCCTCGGGCGCGGCGCCGATCCGCTGCCCGGCCTGCGCCGCAGCGTCGAGATCCTCAACGAGGCCGGCGCGGGCGTCATCGCCATCCCCTGCAACTCGTCGCACCACTGGTACCGCGAGCTGTGCGAGCTGAGCCTCGCGCCGATCATCCACATCGTGCATGCCTGCATCGAGCGCATCCCGGCCGGGGCGCGCCGCACGATGGTGCTGGCCACGCGCGGCACGCTGGCCTCGGGCTTCTACCAGCGCGAGCTGGAGGCGCACGGCCAGCATTGCGTCGCGCCCGATCCGGTGCGCGACCAGCCCTTCGTCGATGACTGCATCCGCCGCGTCAAGGCCGGCGACCGCGCCGGCGCCGCCGCGAGCCTTCAGGTCATGCTCGACCACGCGAAGGCCGAGGGCGCCGACGTCGTCATCCTCGGCTGCACCGAGCTGCCGCTCGCGGCCGCCGCCGGCACCGATGCCCACGGCATGCTGCTCATCGACAGCTCGCTCGAACTGGCGCGCGCGGTCGTCGAGTACGGCCTGCGCAGCGGCTGGAACCACGGCTGAACCGGGCGCCCGCGTGACCTGGACCCGCCATCCGCTGGTGCTGCTCGCGAGCCTCGCGGCCGGCGCCCTGCTCGGCGCGCTGAGCCCGGCGGGCAGCGACATCGCGGCCTTCATCGGCCGGCTGTTCGGCAACCTCATGGAGCTGGCCGCGCTGCCGCTGCTGGGCGTGGCGACGGTGTTCGGCGTGCGCAACGTGGTGGCGCTGCCGCAGCGCGGCCGGCGGCTCGCGGGCGTGCTCGCGATGGCGGCGCTGGCGCTGCTCGGCTGCGGGCTGCTCGGCGCCTTCGCGGCCGGCGGCGCCGGGCTCGGCGGGCATTTCGACGCGGCGGGGCTGCGCGCGCTCGGCGAGCTGGTGCAGCAGGCCGGCGGCGACGCGGGCCGCGACGTGATGCGGCTGCGGCCGTCGGCGGCCGAGCTGGCGGCGCAGGCGCGCGGCGCGGGCGGCCTGGGCGCAGGCGCGGCTGTCCTCGCCCCCAGCCTCGGCGCCGGCCTCGACGCCCTCGACGCCGGCCCGCCCGAAGCCGCGCGCGGCCATCTCGACAACCTCTTCGCCCTGCTCATCGACGGCCGGCCGGCGGCGCTGATCGCGGCGGCCTTCGTGTTCGGCCTCGCCTTCGCGAGCCTCGGGCGCGAGCGCAACCGCGTGCTCGCGGGCCAGCTCGAAGCCGTCTATCGCGCCTGCGAGCGGCTGATCGCGCTCGCGCTGCATCTGCTGCCGCTGCTCACCTTCGGCCTCGCGGCGCAGATCGCCGCCACCGCCGACGCGCGCACCGTGGGCCTGCTCGGCGGGCCGCTGCTGGTGCTGCTCGCCGCCGGCCTGCCGGTGGGCGCGGTCGCGCTCGCGGTCATCTGCCGCGCCGCCGGCTGCACGCCCTGGCAGGCGCTCGACGCGCTCAAGGCGCCGCTGTTCGTGAGCCTGGTGGCGCCATCGCCGGTCGCGGCCATCCCCGCGACGATCGAGGCGCTCGGCGCGCGCCTGGGCTTCGCGCGCGGGCTGACCGAGCTGCTCGTGCCGGCCGGCGCGGTGCTGCTGCGCGCCGGCACCGCGCTGCACACGGCGGCCATCGTCGTGTTCGTCGCCACGCTCTACGGCGAGGCGCCCGCGCCGCTGATGCTGGCGTGGATCGGCCTGCTCGCGGCGGTGGCCTCGGTCGTGGCCGGGCCGGGCCAGCCCTTCGGCGCGCTGGGCGCGGCGGCGCTGGTGCTCGGCTGGTTGCATCTGCCGGCCGAAGGGCTGCTGCCGTTACTCCTGCTGACCGACCGTATTTGCTCGGGACTACGGCAAATGCTGGGTCTGTTCTGCCTTTCGGGAATCGTGGCCCATGCAAATCTCGGTCTGCCGGCGGAACGGCGGGCCTTCGTGCCCGGCGCTCCGTCTGCGCCCCTCGGCCTGGTGGTGACACGTCGCGGTCTGGCGCTGGCGCTTGCATGCGTCGCGCTGGCCGGCGTCCTGAGCTTTGTCGTGGGGGTGGGCATCGGTCTGCGGTTCGCCGCCTGACCGCACAAACACGAACAACATCGGGATTCCGGACATGACCCAACGCAGCGGTCCTCGCCTGCGCACGTCACGACGGGACTGGCTCCGCCTCGCGGCCCTGAGCGGCCTGCTGGGCGGATGCAGCACCGTCGGCGACATGGCCTCGGTCGTCGCCTCATCGACGGCCAACGCCTTTTCCGGCGGCGCCTCGCCCGCCTTCCTGCGCTGGAAGGGGCTGCTCGTGGTGGCCGATCCCGATGCCAACGACAACTCCGCCGTCGCGCTCGACATCGTGTTCGCGGCCGACGCCGGCACGCTCGACCGCCTGCTCGCCCTGCCCGCGAACAAGTGGTTCGCCACCCGCGCCGAGCTGCTGCGCAGCTTTCCCGCCGCCCTGGCGGTGCGCAGCTACGAATTCGTCCCCGGCCAGACGCGCCGCCTCACCGAACAGGAACTCGGCTCGCCGCGCGTGGCGGGCGTCGTCCTGTTTGCCGACTACCGCGGCCCCGGCGAACACCGCCAGCGCCTGCCCGCCGTGCGCGAGGGCGGGCTGGTGGCGCTCGGGGCGCGCGATTTCAACATCACCGCAACCCGGCTCTGACACCGACCATGACCACCGGCCTGCCCGTGATTCCCGACCGTATCCAGTGGCATGAAGGCATGCTGCTGGCCCCCCAGCACTTCCAGCAGTTGCAGGCCCGCGTCGATGGACTGGCGGCCTGGCATCTGCTGGCCGCCGCGCCGCTTGCCTGGGGCGTGGCGCGCTGCGACATCGACCCCAACCTGCTCGCCACCGGCCTGCTGCGCGTGCTGAAGCTGGAGGCCGTGCTGGCCGACGGCAGCGCCGTCTGGCACGACGCCGCCGACGCGCTCGACGCGCCGCTCGAACTCGACCTCGCCGGGCTGCACGGCGACGCGCTCGACGCCGGCGCGGTGGACGTTTGGCTCACGCTCCCGGCCGCGCGCTCGATGCGCAATCCCAGCGCGCCGGCCCGCTTCCGGGGCGTGAACGCGCCGCCGGCCGACGACGAGGTGTCCGACGCCGAACCGGCCGACCTGCCGCGCCTGCGCCCGCGCCTCGGCCTCGCCGCCGGCGCCGTGCCGCCCGCGCTCTGGCAGCACCTGCGCCTGTGCACCGTCGTGCGCGACAACGGCCAGCTGCGCATCACCGACGAACTGCCGCCGCTGCTGCGGCTCGGCGCCGACCATCCGCTGCGCCAGCGCGCCTGGGCCGTCTGCCGCGAGCTGCGCGCCAAGGCGGCCTGGCTCGCGCGCCAGGGCCAGCTGCCGTCGTCGCGGCTGGAAGACCGGCTCGCGATGCTGGAGGACCGCGCCCGGCTGTCGGCGCTGCTCGCGCCGCTCACCGCGCTGGAGGCCGTGTTGCAGACCGAGCCGCTGCATCCGCATGCGCTCTGGCTCGCGCTGTGCGCCGCGCTCGGGCCGCTGGCCACGCTGCGGCCGGGCGCCATGCCCGTGATGCCGCCGGCCTGGCGCCATGACGCGCCGCGCGAAGGCTTCGACCTCGTGCTCGCGGCCTTGCAGGACGCGCTGGCCGAGGTAAGCCAGGACTACCGCCTGCTGCCCTTCGGCCTCGCGGGCGGCGTGTTCGCGCGCGCCGTCGAGGGCGGTTGGCTCGGCAAGCGGCTCGTCGTCGGCCTGCGCGGCCAGCCCGAGCGCGATCTCGCGGCGTGGATGGAATCGGCCGTGATCGGCGCCGACAGCGCCTGGAATTCGCTGCGCGAGCGCCGCGTGCTCGGCGCGGCGCGCGCACGCATCGAGGCCGCGCCCGAGCTGGGCCTGCGCGGAGGCGGCGGCTACACGCTGTTCGAGATCGACCCGGCCGGCGCCGGGCTCGCCACCGGCGGCACGCTGCGCATCGCCAACGCCAACGAGGCCGGCGACGCGCGCCGGCCGCACGAAATCGTCCTGTTCGTGAAGGGGGCCGCATGAGCAGCGCGATCGAGATGGTCGGCGACGAGCTCGACGCCGATTTCCGCCGCTTCTATGAAGAAGTCGAACTCGCGCGCCAGCAGGCGCCCGAGAGCGACGACCCCGCCACCTGCGAACTCGCGGCGCGCCAGGTCCAGCACCACCTGCGCGGCCTCATCGAATTGCAGGACATGCAAGCGCGCCGCGCCAGCGGCCGCGCGGGCGCCAGCGCCGCCGAGCAGGTGCGCTATCTCAAGTCCGCGCTGGCCGACGAGCTGCTGCTCAACCGGCCTTGGGCCGGGCGCGCGCTCTGGCCCTCGCATCTGCTGGAGGCGGCGCTGTTCCGCAGCAGCGTCGCGGGCGACCGCGTGCTCGACACCATCGAGCAGCTGCTGAGCGACCGCGAGCCGGCCGCGCGCCCGCTCGCGCGGCTCTACCTGTTCGCGCTCGCGCTCGGCTTCCAGGGCCGGCTGCGCGGCACGCCCGATGCCGACATCACGCTGCGCGGCCTGCGCGGCGAGCTGTTCCAGTTCGTCTATCAACGCCCGCCCGGCATCGGCGAGCGCGGTCAGCTGCTCGCGCCGCAGTGCTATGCCAACACGCCGTCGCATCTCGCGCCGCAGCGCCAGCGCCGGGTCGCGCGCTGGGCCGTCGTGGCGCTGGCCGGCGCGGTCGGGCTGCTCGCGCTGTCGGAGCTGGTCTGGCTCTGGCAGACCTGGCCGCTGCGCCAGGCCATGAGCGGCGCGGTCGCGCTGCTGGAGGTGACGCGATGAGCGCGCTGCTCTTCCTCAAGGACCAGCTGGTGCTCATCACGCTGCTGGCGCTCGTCGCGGTCGTGCTGCTGGTGCTGGTGATCGTGGTGCGCGCCGCGACGCGCGACGGCGAGGCCGGCGGCAAGCGCCGCGCCACGCCGCGCCTGCGCTCGGACACGCTGCGCAATTCCTTCCGCCAGTCGGTCGAGCTGATCGAGGCCCATCTGGCCACGCGCGCCCAGCGCTACAACCTGCCCTGGGTGCTGGTGCTCGACGAGGGCGACGGCCAGGCGATGCTGCCGCTCGGCGAGGCCGGCATCGCCAGCGCGCTCGGCACCGACGCCTCGGGCGCGGTCGGCACCGAAGGACTGCACTGGCATTTCTTCGACAAGGGCGTCGTCGTGGACGTGCTCGGCGCCTGCCTCGGCAGCGGCGACGGCGACGACGAAGCCGACAAGCCCTGGGACGAATTCCTCGGCCTGTGCCGCGACTACCGGCCCGAGCGCCCGTTCGACGCCTTCGTGCTCACGGTGCCGGCGGCCCTGCTCGCCGACACCCATCCCGACGCGCGGCTCGAACTCGCGCGCCTCGCCAAGCGCGCCAACCGCCGGCTGTGGCTGGCGCAGAACCGCTTCGCGATGCGCTTCGGCCTGTACGTGGTGGTGTCGGGCTGCGAGGGCATTCCGGGCTTCGCGGCGTGGTCGCGCGCCCTGCCCGAGCTGCTGCGCGGCGGCATGCTCGGCTGGTCGTCGCCCTACGACCTCGCCACCAACTACCGCCCCGACTGGGTGGACGAGGCGATGCGCCAGACCGTGCGCACCCTCACCGATTCGTCGGCCGAACTGTTCGCGGGCGCGGCCGACGGCGTCGCCGCCGACTGCTTCCTGCTGCCGGCGCGCATGGCCGCGCTCAAGGGCCAGGTCCAGCTCTATCTCGACGAGCTGATGCGCCCGAGCAGCTATCACGAGCCCTTCCTGCTGCGCGGCCTGTACTTCACCGGCGACGCGAGCGAGGCGGCCCAGATCGTCGCGCGCGGCCTCGCCGCCGACGGCGCCGACGAGCTTGACGCCGCCCCGGCCGCCGATGCCGCCGCCACCGACGACGCCGGCATCCCCATCGTGAGCGACGCCCTGCCCGCCGCCGAACTGCCGGCCGGCACGCGCCAGCCCGTGTTCCTGCGCGACCTGTTCGAGCAGAAGGTGTTTGCCGAGATCGGCCTCACGCGCCCCTCGGGCACGCAGGCGCTCGGCCGGCCCGCGCTCGGGCGCGGCCTGCGCTGGGCCGCGATCGGCCTCGCCGCCACCTGGAGCGTCGGCCTCGTCGCGGGCGGCGTGGTGCTGCATGCGCAGAGCACCCGCCTGCAGGAAGTGCTGGCCCAGCTCCAGGCCGGCGCCCAGGCGCGCTACCTCGCCGCGCGCGACGGCCGCGCGCTCGACGCCGACACCCGCCGCGCCCAGGCGCTCGGCCTGCTCCAGCTCATGGGCCAGATGGACGACCGCCGGTTGTGGTCGCTGTTCATGCCCGGCTCCTGGCCGGTGTTCGACCCGCTGTCGCACCACCTGCGCGCGCATTTCGAGGACACCTTCGCCGACGTGGCCGTCGCAAGCCTGCGTCAGACCCTCTACGACCAGGGCGCGCGCCTGAGCGGCGTGGCCCAGGACCCGGGCACCGGCGAGCTGATCGTCGGCGCGCCCTGCAACAGCTCGCCCTGGCTCGCGGCGCGCGCCACGCGGCCGTCGCAGGCCACGCTGGGTTTCGAGGATCTGCGCGAATTCGGCGACTGGCTCGACTACCTCAGCGCCGTCGAGCAGCTCGACCAGGCCGCGCTCGCGCTGCACCGCCTGTTCGACGCCCAGCGCCCGGCCGAGGGCCGCGACCTCGCGCTGGCGATCCGCGTGCTCTACGGCGTGGACCTGCCCGGCGCCTCCGACCACACGGCGGCGCTGTTCCGCAGCAACGCGGCCGGACGCGGCGGCCTCGGCGTGCAATCGCTTGCAGCCGCGCTGCAATGCGGCCAGCGCCGGCTGGTGACGGCGCTGCGCGAACGCGCCTTCGAGCACAACGACCTCGTGACGCGGCTCGACGATCTCAACACCCGTATCGCCGCGCTCGACGGCAGCCGCGCCCGGCCCGACGAGGCGCTGGCCGACTGGCGCGCGCTCCAGTCCACGCTCGACGAGCTCAACGCCCTCGCCACGCGCGGCGGCGGCGACTGGATGCTCAAGCCCGCCTTCCAGCCCGGCGCCGGCTACGACCGCGCCCTCGCCCGCGCCGGCGCCTCCTGGCTGCTGGGCGCCGACAGCGCCCGCGCGGCGCGCGACGAACTCGACGCCGGCTTCCGCACCTTCGCGCCGGTGCTCGGCCGGGCCGTGCATGCCGACAACTTCGCCGACGTGGCCTGGAACGCCAAGGACGCGCGCTGGGAACTGGCGCCGTCGTCGCTGGCGCTGCGCGGCGCGCTCGCCGAGCTGCTGGCCCAGCCCTGGATCGGCCAGTCGGCCGACCTCGCGCTCGGCTCGCGCGGCGAGGCGCTCGTCGCCTGGGATGCGCAACGGCTCGACCAGGCGCTCGCCGCCGGCGATCTGCGCAAGCGCGCCCAGGCCGAACTGCTGCCGCGCTTCCCGGCCGAGCTGCGCCCGGCCGCCGAACGCCTCGTCGATCAGCAGCTCGCCGCGCTCGTCGGCCAGCAGCTCGACGCGGCGTTGATCCCGGGCGGTCTCGGCGATGCCGACGCCGCCGTGGCCGACGCCGAGCGCGGCCGGCTCGCGCGCGTGCAGGCCCTGCTTGACGACCTCGGCGCGCGCCCGCTGTCCGACCAGCTGCGCATGGTCATGGCGCGCGACGGCGCCGCCCGCCTGCGCCGGCTCGACACCCTGCTCGACCGCGCCGAGCTGTACACGCCGGCCGACGGCGGCCTGCGCGCCTGGCAGGGCGAGAAGGGCCCGGCGCTCGCCGCCTTCGCGATGCCCGACGCGACCGCGCTCGCCGGCTATCTCGCGCAGCAGCGCGGCCGCGTCGAGGCGCTGGCCCGCGAGGCCGACGCCCTGCTCGCGCGCGGCGGCGCCAGCGACGGCGCGGCCGGCTGGCAGTCGATCGCGCGCGACCTGGAGCGCTACAAGCTGCACAACCCCAACAGCAGCCTGCTCGCGCTGGAGAACTTCCTCACCGCGATGGCCGGCGACGTGGACGCCGCCAATTGCGCCGACCGCCTCGCGCGGCCCGGCATGCTCGCGCGCGGCAGCGACTTCTTCGCGCAGCGCCAGCTCCAGCTCGCCGCGCAACTGCGCCAGCGCTGCGGCGAACTCGCGCGCGGCGAACAGCGCGGTGCGTGGCAGGCCTTCGCCGGCGGCTTCAACCGCACGGCGGCCGGCCGCCCGCCCTTCGCCGCCGGCCCCGGCGGCCCGGAGACGCCCGCGCTCGACACCGACGAGATGCTGGCCCTGCTCGCGTCCTACGACCGCTCGGCGCGCGCGCTGCGGGGCATGGCCGTCGCCGGCACCAGCCCGTCGAGCGTGAGCTTCGGCGCGCCGGCGGGCGCGGCCTACGCGGCCGCCAGCGGCGGCTACGGCGACGACGCCCGCAACGCCACGAACGCGCGCCGCTTCCTCGACCAGTTCGAGCGCGTGCGCGCCTTCCTGCAACCGCTCATGCCGGCCGACGACGCCCCGCCCGGCTACGACATCAATGTCGAGTTCCGCGCCAATCCGGCCGGCGAGGCCGAGGGCAACAAGCTCATCGACTGGAGCCTCGACATCGGCAGCCAGCACCTCGGCTGGCGCGATGCCGCGCGCCCGCTGCGCTGGGAGCCGGGCCAGCCCATCACGCTCAGCTGGCGCTTCGCCAAGGACGGCCCGGTGCAGCCGGTGGCCGACGAGCGCCAGCCCGCCTACGTCGTCGCCAACCGCGCCGTCACGCTGCGCCAGGCCGATCCCTGGGCGCTCATCAGCCTCGTGAGCCAGTACCGCGAGCCGGGCGCCGGCCGGGCCGATCCGCGCGGCCAGCTGCTGCGCTTCGAGTTCCCGCTGCGCGTCGCCAGCGCCGACACGCCCGGCGCGCCGCCAGCCGACAGCCGCGCCCGCGTCTATCTGCGCATGACGATCAGCCCCGCCGGCAAGCGCGCGCCGCTCGCCTGGCCCGGCGCCTTCCCGACCCGCGCCCCCGAGGACTACCTGCCATGACCGAGCTGCTGCTCAGCCCGCACGCCGACGACATCGACGCCGCCATCGCCGCCGACACCGACGCCTTCATGGGCCTCGGCGCCCTGCTCGCGCCGCTGCCCGACGGCGACGGCTGCGGCCCCTCGCTGCGCTACGACGCGGTGATGGCGCGTATCCGCACCGCGCGCGAGGAAGAAGACCCGAGCCTGCCGATGGGCGACTGGGAACGCCCGCTCAAGGTGGCCGACTGGCAGCTCGTGCGGCTGCTGTCGGCCGAGGTGCTCGCGCGCCGCAGCAAGGACGCGCAGGTGGCCGCGTGGTGGCTCGAAGCCTCGCTGCATCTGCGCCAGGGCGAGGGGCTGGTGGACGGCATCGCGCTCGTCTGCGGGCTGGTCGAGCGCTTCTGGGACGGCATGCATCCCGCCATCGACGACGGCGATCTCGACCTGCGCCGCGCGCCCTTCGCCTGGCTGGCCGACCTGCTGCCGCTCGCGCTGCGGCTGCATCTCACGCTGCTGCCGCTGCCCGGCCGCAAGCCGCCGCGCCTGTCGCTCGACGACTGGGAGCGGCAGTCGCAAGGCATCGCCGAGGAAATCGACCTGCCCGAAGACCGCGTGCTGCCGCCGCGCGAGACGCTGCTGCAACTCGCCGCCCGGCCCGACAACGCGGCCTGGCTCGCGGCGCTGCGCGGCCAGCTCGAACGCGCCTCGGCGCTGTGGGCGCGGCTCGGCATGCGGCTGGACGAACGCATGGGCCTCGACAGCCCCAACCTGCAACGCACGGCCGACACGCTGATGGCGCTGCGCCGCGCGGTCGACGCGCTCGCGCCACGCCCGGTCGCCGCGCCGGTATCGGCCGCGACCGACGCGGCGCGGCTTGCCGCGCTGGGCGTGGGCGCGCCGCTCGACGGCGCGGGCGGCTGGCCGGTCTCGGCCACGCTCGCCGCGATGGGCATCGGCGCGCCGGTCGCGCCGGCCGGCTTCGGCGCCGACGCGGCCGGCGCCGCCGACCCGACCGATCCCGCCCCGCAATTCGCGGCCGCGCCGGCCTCGGGCGGCGCCCCGCCCGACCCCGCCGCGCTCGCCGCCCTGCCCGCCGCCGCCGAACTCGCGGGCTGGCAGCCCGGCTCGCCCGGCTGGCCCTCGCGCGCGGCGGCCTACCGCACGCTTGAAGCCATCGCCGACTACCTCCAGGACATCGAGCCGCACAGCCCGACGCCCTATCTCATCCGCCGCGCCGTCAACTGGGGCCGCATGCCCCTGCCGCAACTCATGCAGGAAATGCTGCGCGAGGAAGGCGACATCGGCCGGCTGTTCCGCCTGCTCGGCGTCGAGCAGGAATGACCGCCCAAGCACGACAACACATCAGCACCGCCCCCTGAGAGGAACGCCCATGCCCCTGCCCGGCCAAGACCCGATGAGCATCGCCATCGCCGCGATGAACGAAGCCCGCAACGGCGGCGACTTCAACGCCCTGTTCCGCGGCCGCAAGCTGGCCTTCAAGCTCACCAGCCTGCGCGACTCGGTCTGCGATCTGCGCGAAGCCGCCAACGACGCCGCCACCAACGTGGGCGCGGTGCTCGTGCCCGGCAGCAACCAGGTGGTGGACGCGCTGCTCGGGCTGGCCCGGCTCATCCGCGACGGCGGCAAGGCGATGATGGCCGGCCTCAAGAGCGCCTTCCACAAGCTGCTCGACGTGTTCGACGAGCTGCGCACCGCGCTCGCCGACGCCTTCCAGCCGCTGCTCGGCGTGATGAACATGGCGATCGACGCGCTCGTGAATCTGCTGTTCGACCTGCTGCCGAACGTGTTCATCGAATTCGTGAAGGGCATCGTCGCGGCGGTGCTGCCCTTCGTGGGCCAGATCAAGGCCGTGGGCGGCATGCTGCTCGCGGTGGGCGGCCTGGTGCGCAACGCGATTGAGCGGCGCCAGCTGGTGAAGTCGGCCGCCGCGCTCGACCTCAACAACCGTTTCTCGTCGGCCGCGCGCGGCTCGATCATGACCATGATCGACGACGAGCTGCGCCGCGCCGCCGCCGATGCCGCGATCGAGACCGTGAACGCGGGTTCCAGCGTCGCCGGCCTCGTGTTCACGGGCAACGTGGCGGGCATGGTGTCGGGCATCGCGACGTCGGTTGCAAAGCTTTGCATCAAGGTCGGCGTGCTGGTGTCCGACCTGCTGAAGATGCGCAGAGGCAACGAGCTGCTCGACCGCATGGCCGCCGACCCGCGCCATGACGTGAACCCGGCCGCACTGTTCGCGGCCGCGCCCATCCTCGGCTGCCACTACCTCGTGAGCGCGACCCAGAGCAGCCTGATCGCCAACACCGGCTTCTCCACCTCCTTCCGCACCCGCATCACCACCTCGTCGCAGGCCTGGCTCGCGGCCTATCAGGCCAAGGCGGCCCAGCTCACGCCGCTGCGCACCAAGGCCTTCGAGCTGGTGCGCGCGAGCCGCATGGAGCTGACGGCGGAATCGCGCTTCGGCATCAGCCTCGACATCAGCCTCGTGGATGAGGCGAAGGATGCGATCACGGGGGCGATCGGCGATGCGGTGACGGGGCGCGCGGGGGCGGCGGTGATGGCGCGGATGGCCTGAGCGGGCGGCGGGTGAAGTGAGGGGATCGGCCGGCGAATGCCGGCCGGTTTGCTTTTGGGTGGGGGAAGTGTTGCGGGGGTCAGGGCTTGGGGGCCGGATCGGCCGTGGCGGCTGCTTCGGTTGCGAGGGATTGCAGGGCGTCGAGCGGCGAGGCCGGGGGCTTGCCGGCGTGAGCGGGCGAGGCGTCGTCCCCGGACGGCGTGGCCTCGGCAGTCTTGGCGGTGGTGGCAGCCTCGCCGGCAGCGGCGGCGAGCGCGGCGGGATCGGCCTTGGCAGCGGAGGCCGTTGCGGCGGAGGCAGCCACCATTGCCGCAGCGGCCGGATCGGCAGCCGCGTCGGCGTCGGCCGGCACCGCGTCGGTCGCTGCAGCGGCTGCGCCGCTGATCACGGCGGAGGCATTTGCTCCGGCGTCGTCGGCCGCGTCTGACGGCAGGCCGTCGGGCAGGCGGGGCTTGCGCGCCTTGCCGGCCGGAGTCGCGGCGCGGGCGAGGTCGGCGAGGGAAGACTGGTCTTCGTCGTCCGCGTCGTGGTCGGCGGTCGGAACGGGAGACCCGGGCAGGTCGCGCTTGCCGGGCAGGCCGGTGGCGCGTGCGGGCTTGCGGCCGTCCGTGGCCGGCGACTTGCCGCTGACGGCGTCCGGCGTGTCGGCCTGCGGGATCTCGCGGTCCTTGCTGGCCGCGTGGCCGGCGATCGCGGGGGCGGCCTGATCGCCGTCGCGCGCCTGACGCTGGTTCTCGGAGTCGCCGTCTTCGTGGGCGAGGCCGGTGCCGGTCCGATCGGCGGCGGCGTGTTGCTCGGTGTCCTTCGCGTCCGGAGCCGTGGCGGTCCGGCTCGGGTCGGCGCTGCCCGCACTGTCGGCCGCGACGCGGGTGCCGGGTGCTTCGGCAGTCGGCGCCGGCGAGCCGTCGGCGGACGTGGCGTCGGCCTTCGCGCTGGTGCCTGCCGGCTCGGCGTTGGCACCAGCGGCCGGCGACCTGTCCTGGTCCTGAGCCGCCGCGCCGCCGTGCCTGTCGCCTGCACTTTCCGTGGCAGCCGTGGCCGCGCCGGCTTCCGCCGCCTTGCCTTGGCCGTCGGCGCCGCCCCGACCGTCCGCCGGGCTGGCGCCCGTGCTGGCCGAACCCTGGGTCGCGGCGCCTGCCGGGCCATCAGCCCGATTCGCCGCCGCGTCCGCCGACACGCCCGCCGCCGACGCTCCGCCCTTCCCGCCCGCCGCCGCGCCCGCCCGCGCCTGCTCGCGCGCGGCTGCCTGTTCCGCCGCCTTGCGCTCCTCCTCGGCCCGCTTCTCCAGCAGCGATTCGCCGCCGGCCTTGACCACCTCGGCATCGACGATGGCCTCGGCCTTCGCCAGATCGCCGCGCGCGACCTCGGTCTGGGCGCGTACCGATTCGATCTCCGCCGACGCGGCATCGACCTCGGCCTGCGCCCGGTCGCGCAGCGTGCAGACCTCGGCGTGGCGCGCGTCGCAATCGGCGGCGAGCGCGGCGTCGGCGGCGGCGCTCGCGGCGGCGACGGCGGCGGCCGCGTCAGCGATTCCGGCGAGGTCGGCGCGCAGAGAATCGCGCGTCTCGTTGGCGCCGGCCTCCGCCTGATGCATCGCGGCGTCGGCCTCGTCGGGCAGCGGGCGCCAGGGCGCGCCGGCTTCGGCCAGATCGGCGCTCGCGGCGTCGGCGGCAGCCTGGGCCTGCTCGGCCGAGGTGCGGGCGTCGGCGCGCGCGGCGACGAGGTCGGCGTCGGCGCGGTCGGTCAGCTCGGACTCGCCGGGCAGCGCGACCGCGTGGGCCTCGGCTTCGGCGCGCGCGGATTGCTGCGCGGCGGCGAGCGTGGCGGTGCTCGCGGCCTGGGCGGCGGCGGCCGCATCGGCGCTGTCGCAGGCGGCGGCGAGCGGCGCGGCCTCGGGCGACCAGCCGTCGAGCGCGGCGGCGGGCGCGGAGAGGTCGGCGGCGTCGGCGCGGGCGCGCGCGGCATCGGCGGCCTGGGCATGGTCGGCGACGGGGGCGATCAGAGCGGAGGGATCAGCGTCTTCGCTTTCGGGCCGGCGAGCGTTCGGGTCATTGGTGGCAGCGTCCTCGGAGACCTCGTCCGGCGCGTCGGTCGCCGACTCGCCCTCGCCTGCCGCTTCGGCCGCCGGCAACCCGAGCTTCTCGCGCAGCTTCGCGAGCATCTCGTCCACCGCATCATCGCCGGCCTGCACCGCCGCGAGCGCCTGGTCGCAAGCGCTTGCAAGCGCGTCCTGCGCCTGCGCGAGCACGCCGTCCAACTCGGCCTGCACGCGCGCGAGCAGCGCAGCCAGTTCATCGCGCGGCGTCGGCACCACGGCCGCGACCGCGCCGATCTGGCCATCGACCCACGCCAGCGCGTCGCCCGCCGCCGCGACCGGCTTGTCGAACTGCGCCAGCACGCTGTCGAGCAGCCCGTGGGTGCGCGCGCTGCCGTCGTCGATCGCGCCCTGCACCGGCGCGACGAACTTCGGCTCCAGCCCGCGCACCGCCTCGGCCGCGCGCGCCACGGCCGGGCGCGCATCCATCGCCGCGATCGCCTCGGTCACCTTCGCGCGCACCTGCTCGACCACGCCGTCGAGCTTCGCCGCGATGCCCGCGATCTGCTCGCGCAGCATGGCCGACACCTGCTCCAGCTTGGCCATCGCCGTCGCGAGCGCGCCCTTGAGCTGCGCCAGCAGCCCGACCAGTTGCGCGATCACGCCCTTCACCTGCGCGATCGCCTGATCGAGCATGCCGCGCAACCCGACCGCGACCGCGAGCGCCTGATTCAGCAGGCCGGAGGCGGTCGCGCCCGCGCGCTGCACCGTCGCGCGCGCGGTGGCGATCGCCTTGCGCACCGTCGGCAGCATCGCCTTCACGCCCATGAACAGCGCGCGCGCCGCGATCAGCGGCGGCACCCGCATCATGTAGCGCGTGCAGATCGCGATCGCATCGTTGCAGCGCGCATCGGCCTGATCGATCTCCACCGACGCCTGCGCCAGCGTCGCGTCGGCCTCGGCCACGAAGGCCGCGATCGTCGCCTGGATGTCGGCGATCTGCGCCTGCGCCTCGTCGATGAGCGCAGCCACCGGCGCGAAGCGCTCGGGCAACGCCTCCAGCTTCGCGATCAGCCCGTCGATCTCGGCCGACAGCTCGGCCAGCGCCTCGCGGAAGCCCGCGAGCGCGATCTCCACGCCCTCGGCCGCGCCGTCGAGCGCGCCCTTCACCGTGTCGATCATGGCCTGGAGGTTGGCGATCTGCCCCTCGATCGCCGTGACCACCGAATCGATCGCCGCGCCCACCGCCTCGACCTCGGCCGCGATGCCCTCGATGACCGCGCGCGCCTGTTCCAGCGGCACGCCGAGCGCCGCCGCCGCCTCGTCGATGCGCCCGTGCAGCGCGCCCAGCCCTTCGCGGATCGCCTCGATCTCGGCCACCAGCGCAGCGACCACCGCCGCGAGCCGAGCGCGCAGGCTCTCGATCGCGCCGAGCACCGCCTGCGTCAGCGCATCGGCCGCCGCGAGCGCCGCGCCCGACAGCTTGCCGAACTGCTCGCCGATGCCCGCGATCTCGCCCGCCACGAAGGCCTGGCCGCCGAGCACCGCCGTGCGCAGCAGACTGATCTCGCCATGCATGCGCGCGCCGGCCGAGTCGATGAGCGCGACCGCCTGCGGGCCGCTGCGCACGGCGGCGATCTCGTCTGCGAAGGCTTGCAGGCACTGCGGCAGCCGGCCCGCGTCGGCGACGAGTTCACCGGCCCGCGCGCGCGCCGCGTCGAGCCGGCCGACGAAGGCGCCGAGGTCGGGCAAGCCCGCCGATGCCACCTGCGCCGGCAGGCCGCGCGCGAGGTCGAGCAGGCCGGTCACGTCGGCGCGCACCGCGCCGAGGTCGGCCAGCACCGGCGTGAGGCGGTCGCCGACCTTCGCCGCCGAGCCGGCCACGGCCGTGAGGTCGGCCTGCATGCCCGCGAGCGCCGAGCCGAGCGGCGCGAGGCTCGCGCGCGGATCGAGCAGGCCGGGCAGCGTCGCGAGACGCGGCGGTATCGCGCCGAGCTGGCGCGCCGTGTCGGCGATCGCGGTCTGGCCGTCGGCGAGGCCGGTCTGGAGCTGGCCCACGAGCGTCGTGCCGGCGGTGCGCACCGCCGCGGCGACGCGCGCGGCGCCGGTCGTGAGCGCGTCCTGGGCGCGGGTGACGAACTTCATCGCGGGCGGCGCGGCACGGCGGGCCGGCGCGTGACGGCGGAGCGGCGCGCGGCGTTCACAGCTCGTCGAGCTGGCTGCGCAGCTCGGCCGACGCCGCGCTCATGCTGTCCTTCACGGGCGGCAGCTTGTCGGGCGTGGGCGCGAGCGAGGCCGACGCGCCCGCCACGCTGCCGAGCGAAGCCTGGATGTTGTCGATCGACTGCTTGATCTCGGGCAGCACGTCCACGCCCTCGATGCGCACGTCCTCCAGCGCCGGCAGCAGCGGCGGCAGCTTGGGCAGCGACGGCACCTTCATCATCGACATCAGCCCACCGCCCGACTTCGAGCCGCCCCCCGCGCCCGCGAGCGCCGCCGACGGGCTCGCATTGGTGACGACCGACTTGAGCCGCGCGAGCGGCAGGCCGCGCGCGTCGGCATCGACGAGTTGCAGCCGGCCATGGGCAAGCAGCCGTGCAAGCGAATGCAGCACTGCGTCGTCATCGGTCGGTACCGGCCCGGCCCCACCGGCCGAACGCAGCGCGCCGCGCAGGCCCGCGAGCGCCGACGCATCGGCGCGCCAGCCGCGCAGGAAGGCAAGCGCATCGGCCGGACTGGCGAAGCGGCATTCGCCGGCAAGCGCCGGCATGCCCGGCAGCGCGGCGGGCAGGAGCAGGAAGCGCGCGCCATGGCGGCGCAGCGTGGCGAGGGGCGAGGCGTGCATCGCGCGGTCCGGAGGCGGAATGGGCGATGCGCAGGCTATCGGCCGCGCGCGCCGGCCGATCGCGCGAAAAGCCGGCTGACCGGCCGGACCGGCCGGCCCTCGGCCGCAGCCACGCGGGGGACCGCGCGGCTTCGGGCGCTCAGCCCGGGATTTCGGGCTCGACCAGTTGCGCCAACTGCCCCAGCGATTCCTGCCAGCCGAGGTAGCACATTTCCAGCGGAATCGCGTCCGGAATGCCGCTCTGGGCAATGCTCAATTCGGTTCCGCAAATCACCGGCGTGAGGAGAACGCTCACCTCAAGCTGGCCCGGCAGATTCAGATCATCGAAACGATCGGTATAGCGTAGGCGCTCGCCCGGAACGAGTTCGAGATATTCGCCGCCGAAGGAATGGCTGCCGCCATTCGAGAAATTGTGAAAAGACATCCGGAACGAGCCGCCGACGCGCGCATCCATTTCATGCACGGTGCAGGTGAATCCGTGCGGCGGAAGCCATTTGGCAAGCGCGCCCGGCTCGACAAAGGCGCGATAGATGCGCTCGGCCGGAGCGCGAAGCACGCGGTGAAGCCTGACGGTACGGTCGGACATGACGGTCTCCTTGCTGATGATGGGCAGCGGCGCCGAATGGAATTGCTGCCGCCCATTCAAAAATGGCGCTTCATGGCTTCGGCTCAGTCACCGGACGTCCGGTCCGCCGGATGATTCGCACCATCGGTCACCGGAACCTCGGGAATGAGCAACGGATCAACGTCATCCAGACAACCGAGATTGAATCCGTATTCCTCCGGATTCGACCGCCGTTGATGATGGGTGTGAATGCCGCAATTGCCGCAGAAATAATGCTTTGCGACATGGGTGTTGAATTGATACACCCGGAGCTGATCCTCGCCTTGCAGCACCCGGATTGCTGAACGGTTGATCATGCCCATGATGAAGCCCTTGCGGCGGCAGATCGAGCAATTGCAGCGGCGGGCGCCTTCGATGCCGTTCGGCAAGTCGAGTTCCAGCACGACGCGGCCGCAATGGCAGGAAGCTCGGTGCGTGCGTTGGATGACGGTTTCGCCGATCTGTTTCAGCGGCATGATTTCTCCCTGTCCGACGGCGATGCGCTGCGCAGGAACCGCCTTTCGCACGACACCGAATTGCACAATTCACGGTTCATACGGCCCCGCCACCAGCCGCTGCGATATCCACCAGATATTGCCGTGCGAATCCCGCGCGCCGCCCTGACGATCGCCATAGGGCATGTCGGCCACCGGCATTTCCTCGATGGCGCCGTGCGCAAGCGCCCGCCCCATTGCCGCATCCGCATCGTCCACATACAGATAGAAGGCCGAGCACATCGGCGGATAGCGACCGGTCGCCTCGCTGACCATCACTGTCGAATCGCCGATGCGAACCTGCACATTCGCGATTCCGCCGTCCGGGCGCATCGTGCGGCAGGTTTCGGCTCCGCCGAGGCCTTGCACGAGAAAGCCGACAAAGGCCTCGGCATTCCGGACGAAGAAATACGGTGCGATGGTGTTGAAGCCGGGCGGGATGTGCATGGCGGTCCTCCGAGATGGCAATCCGATACACGAACGCGGGGGCAGACCGATGAACGTCGAGCCTGACGGTCAGCGCCGGCTGTACTCGTCAAGCGCGAGCAACAGACTCGTCCGGTGCTCGCGCGCAACCGTCTGCCAGGGCTGATCGGAAATTGCCCCCTCCAGCGCCCAAAGCAAATTGAGGCTCGCGTTCATTCCCGCTCGCTTGACGCGCACATAGCTTGCGACGGAACCAAGGGCGCGGATTTCTGAAACGGATGTGATGCCGGCGGCGATCAACCAGGCTGCCGACTTCGGGCCGAGATTGGCGAGCTGGCTCAATTCCCGGAGGGCTGATTCATTCGCCGCAGAAGATTGCAACGGAGAGTCACCGTCTTTCATGTTGTCACCGCTCGGGCTCATGAGTCGGCTCCATTCCGACCAGCAGGGTTCAATTTCAGCGATCCGGCATGCAGGCGCATTTGGACGATTCGCTTCAAAACTCAAGGCACATATGTCGAAACTTCGATGAGATTGCTGTCCGGATCGCGAAAATAGACCGACATGATCGGCCCGCAGGCGCCGGTTCTCCTTATCGGTCCGCCAACAATCGCGACACCCGCAAGATGGAGCCCGTCAACGATTTCGTCGATCGTGGCATCGGCAATCAGGCAGATGTCGGTGGCGCCCGGCGTGGGCCTGTGAGCCTTGGGTTCAAACTCCTTTCCGACCTCATGCAGGTTGAACTTCTGATTTCCGAAAGACAAGGCTTTTCGGCCCTCGCCGAAAGTCACCACTTCCATGCCGAGAACGCGCACATAGAAGTCTGTCGTCACCTCGATGTTCTTGACGGTGAGCACGATGTGATCGATACGGGAGATTTTCATGAAGTCCTTCGTGAGCGTCACAAACCCGGGCAAACTCATTCTGTTTTGGTCATTGCGTTGGAACAGCAAGTGCAGCGATTTCAACACGCCCAACATTTGTCATGAGAGACCGGCGGTAGTCGGTCCCTCTTGATGGAAAGGTTGGATTGCACGCGCCGCCTCGGCCAGCCCACAGCCCGGAGCATTGCCGACATGAAAAGTGGCCAGGCCGAGTGCTTGTGCTGGCTGTATGTCGTGTTCGTGGCTATCGCCAATCATCATGCAATCGGACGCAGGTAAACCAAGTACTTGCAGGGCATACCTGAAGATCTGGGGGTTTGGCTTGGGAGCGCCAGCGACTTCTGGTGTGACGAGTCCAATGAAATGACTGCCGATACTGAGTAGCGCGACCTTCCGTGCCGCTTGTTTGGCTTCGGAGTTCGTAACAATCACCTTGGGAAGCCTCGCCGTTGCCGCGAGGAACTCCGTAGCTCCGGCCACTAGCGTCCAGCTTCTTTCGTAGTGGTACAGGTATTCATCGAAGAGCTGATCTGCCTGAGCTTCAGTGAACTTCTGATCAAAAAGCTCTGCCAGCCGATTTCGCCGTTGGCCCTGCAAAGTGGTTTCGCCGGATCGGAATCGACGCCAATGCTTATCGGTGATTGACAGCCAACGCAAAGAGAGATTCGAGGCGTCGCGCTCCGGTGCCCGAGATTGCCAAAGAGCGGCAATCGCTTTCTCGGTTGCAAGCCGATCATCGGCAAGCGTGTCATCCAGATCTATGAGAATTCCGCGAATCATTCGTCGCGCAGCTTAGTGAAGAAAGGGACTTTCCCGTCCCGAAGCTGCGGCGCAGAAGCCGCTGAACGGCACTGACGTGCCACGAGGAGTTTCTCACGACTCATCACGTTTATTTTCGAAGGTAGCGAAGTCCATATGCGAGTTGGTATCGATCTTGCGCTGCAAGTTTTAGCACTCCATGCCGTCAATGAATCCTGCAAGGCGATTCTGGTGAGGCCGAAGGTCAGCAGGAAGGAACTGCTCGGCGCGATTGCAGCTCTCCCGCCGTGCGTGATCGGCATGGAAGCCTGCTCGGGCGCGCATTTCTGGGCACGACAGTTCGAGCGGTTCGGTCATACGGTCAGATTGATGGCGCCGAGGCTGGTTGCGTCTTGTCGAATGTCGGGCAAACGCCGAAAGAATGGCGCCGCCGATGCGGCAGCCATTTGCGAGGCGGTCAGTCGGCCGAACATGCGTTTCGTACCGATCAAATCCGAGCATGCGCAGGCGGTGCTTTGTCTGCATCGGGTGTGCACACGATTGGTCGAGAAAAGAACCGCGACGATCAATCGTCTGCGCGGATTGCTCAGCGAATTCGGCGTGGTGCTGGCGCTCAAGGCACAAACCGTTCGCCGGGAAGCCGGGGCTGCGCTTGATGGCTTGCCGGGCTACGCGCAACGGGCCATCGGCGATCTGCTGTCGCATCTGCATTTCCTCGACGATCGCGTCGGTGAAGCGACGTACTGATCCGGGGGGCGGCCCGTGCCGATGCACGCAGCAAGCGCCTGATGGAAATGCCCGGCATTGGTCCGACGACAACCAGTGCGCTTCTCGCCAGCATTGGCAATGGTCATGATTTAAGGGCGGGGCGGCAATTCGCGGCCTGGCTGGGATTGACGCCGGGGCAATACAGTTCGGGTGGCAAAGCCCGGCTCGGAAGAATCACGAAGGCCGGTGATGCCTATTTGCGAACGCTGCTCATTCTGGGTGCCCGCGCCGTATTGGCGAGTGCGAAAGAAAAGACTGACCGAATCAGTCGTTGGGCCATGTCGATTGCTGAGCGACGCGGCTATTGGCGCGCGGTGGTGGCAATCGCGGCGAAAAACGCGCGCATGGCCTGGGCGATGCTGGCAAAAGGTGAATCCTTTGCACCAGTTGCCTGACACGATTTCCACATCGGCCTCGATCCACATTTGATTGAGCAGTACTGGCTTGTTCGTTCGCGTGACTGCACGCGTTGATGTGCAAGGTTGGGCCTGCGCAGGGATGGCCTGTTTAATTCTGGGGGATGACGCAATTGCCAAGCCCGGCTAACGATCGAGGCCCCTGCGCGCGTCTTTCATCAGGGTCTGAAGTGATTCGATTGCGTCGCAAAGGCCGGTTGTAGTTTCGCAGTCTTTTCCTTACCGATTCGACGCTGCCAGTCTTTATTGAGCAATTGGCCGAATGCCGTGATTCAATGGCTGGCTTCTTGTGCGCCTGAAATCATTCAGGCAGGGCCGGCTTTTTCTTGACAGACGGGGAAGCCCTTGCAGTTTAGCTTGAGGGGTGCAGAAACAGGCGGCGAAGCCGGCTGTTGGAGCGTCCCGCTCGAAGCGTTTGTTAGGCGTCACGGTATAATATTTCCGTAAGTCAATTCGAATTCTGCCTTCGTAAAACGATAGGGGGCACTGCCATTCAACCAGCGTTGCAAAGGCTCCCCCCGGGTACCCGTAGCACGCTCAGATTCGATCATTTCCAAGACCCCCTGCTGAAGCTGCTCACGTGAAGCAGGGCCTGGATACATATCAATTGCGACCAACCAAACACCAGCTTCCCCTGGATCTCTAACGATCAGCACGTCATTTTTCCAAATGAGTTGCCCCGCAACATTACGATGACCAGATTGTCGATAGGCATCCATGAAGTCGTTTCTCTTTTTCTCGGCATCACTTTCAGAGTTCGCCCTTGCAATTATTAACCCCCATTCTTCTTGATCTAACAGATCTTTTTCGTCTTGAGACAGATGCGTTTCTTTAGAGTGAAAGTAAGGCGCAATTTTAGCGAAGAGTTCTTGGTAGGACTTTACGAATCCGCCAAGTGCCGGCAGGAGCACGAAGACCAGTAATAATGGGATTGAGAGCCACGATCGCCTGCCTTTGGTAGCCCAATTCCAAAGAGCAACAAGCTTTTCCTCCCACGGTTTCATCTGCATTCCTCACTCGTTGGCAAATTTGGAAGACGCCCAACGTTTTAATTCACCGGCCGCCGGAGGCGGTCCGGTGGAATGATGGGTTGGGCTTCGTATTATTCGCCCCACCCTCAGATTGCGACCTGCACGCCTGGAATTTTCTGGAATGTCTCTGCCTGTGCGCGGGGAATCAATATGGCAGTCCGGAAAAACTCACAGTCCTCAACCGTGCAATTCATAAGAACAGTAATTCCGGAAACGAATGTGTTGTCTGGTATGATAAGAATGTGGCCTATTTCGTAGAAGCCGCTACGAACAAACGTGCCACCTATTAACGCGATTGCTCCTGGACCAACAAACTTGCAACGACGAAATTGCTTATGTTCATGCACTTGCCTTCCAGGCAAATGCAAGTCAGCCAGATGAATTACAACGTCGGAGAAACTCGATAGAAGTGGGTTTATCTGCGAGGATTTCGCGGCAATAGCGGAGGCAACCGCTGCTTCGGCTGAGGCAAGCTGACTGGCTCGAACAAGATAGATAATAAGGGCTGTAATCAAAGCAGCGAGCAAGGCCACACCGAACCATGCTAGCCACCCGTAACTATTAAAAACCTCTAATCCCGACGCTAGCAAGCCTGCAGTGGTTCCGCCTGCCGCAACAATCAAAAATGTGACGATCTTCCAAGCAAACTCCGCAGTCCACACGGTTAGTTTTATGAAATCAATGATTTTTTTCATTGGTAAAAGTCTCTCCAAGCCCAACTGGTTTTATCGTGCACATCGCGCCGGATAACACCGAGCCCAACGGGACACCTACGCGCAACCATAACCGCGACTCAATGATTGCACTAACAATTCCGTGGCAAGGACAATGCTGTCCGAGTACTAAAACTCACGCCAAAGGCAGCATTCCACACCAGCGACCTTAAGTCGCGCGTGATAACACCGTCCATGCGTGATAACGCCACCGACAGGACCAAAGGAAGATTCATGCAATCAATGACTTGCAGTGAAGCATAAGTGTATTCACGGATACCAACTGCCAATGCATAGCGCTTTCGAACGACGCTGCCTATCACGCTCGATATCAGCCAGCCGAACCGAATGCACGCGTTTGAAATTGACGATGATTCCACCGATTCATTTATAAGATTGAACACCTACAACAACCGCAATCCCTCGAACGTACTGCATACGGCAAATCAACTGACACCGCCAATTCCTGCAATTTGATCCATTACATCACAGCAATACGCCCTACCAATTTTCCACAATCCCAATCCCGCCGGTCGCGGGCACTCACCAGCCGCGCCGCCGCACAGCGCATGCACCGGACTCTTCCCCACGCGCTCGACCACCAACTTCTCGCGCACCGTGCCCCAGACCCTCGTCGCGCCGGGGCGGGGGCGTAGCCAGGCGCGGTGTGGCTGGCGCCGGACTCGTCGCGCGCGACGCCCTGCTCGCCCAGTACCAGTGCCTCCTGGCGTTCATCGCGCCCGGCGGCTTCAACGCTCACGCCCAAACCGCGCGCCTCCCGATTGCACGCGGCGCATGACCGGACACGACACCAACCTCCACCGCCAGATGCACAGGGAGCCGCCCCCCTCACCGAATCACCCGCTGCCCTGCCACCACCACCCCCAGCGGCAACACCCCCACCGCCAGCAGCGCAAACACCAACCGCGCCGCCACCAGCCCATCCGCCTCACCCCCGGCCGCCGCCAGCCCGCGCAGCGCATCCGCGATCCAGCCACCCATGCCCGCCCGCGCCCCCTCCCCGCCCGCGAACACATGCAGCGAGAACGTCGCCAGCGCGATGCCCGACGACAGCCCCAGCTGCCGCACCACGTTCTTCACCTGCGTCGCATGCGACAGCACCTCGGGCGGCAGCTCGATGAAGGTGTTGAGCGCGACCGGCCCCATGAACAGCGGCAGCGCCAGCCCCACGAGCAGCCCGGCGCACACCATCGACGGCAGCGCCTCGGTGCCGGTGCGCGCGATCGCCAGATTGCCGGCGCCGACCAGCACCAGCCCCACGAGCATCCACACCCGGTGGCGCGGCCAGCGCAGGCCGTACATCAGGTGGAAGAGCGCCATCGCGAGGCTCGCGACCACGCTGGCCGAGCACACGAGCGCCGTCGCGCCGAGGCCCACGCCGCCGGCCACATGCAGCAGCCAGGGCAGCATCAGGCCGCTCGCGCCGATCAGCGCATAGCCCGCGAAGTAGAGGCACAGCCCGACCAGATAGCGCTGCCGCGCGAGGCCGCGATAGTCGAGCAGCGGCCGCTCGTGATGCCACTGGCGCCAGGCGAAGGGCAGCAGCGCCACGGCCGAGCCGCCGGCCACGAGCGCGAGCATCGGCAGCTCGGCAGGCGCCACGCCGATCGCCTGGATCGCGTATTGCAGCCCGAAGCTGCCCACCGCGAGCCACAGCAGCCAGCCCCAGTGCGCCTGCGAGCGCGCCTCGGGCGGCGTGATGTCGGTGGGCAGATGGCGCAACGCGAGCCGCGTGACCACCGCCGCCCACGGCAGCGCCGCCAGAAACAGCCCGCGCCAGCCCACCGTCTCCAGCAGCAGCGCGGCCAGCAGCGGCGCCAGCGCCGACGCCGTGAACATGCCCGTCACGAAAGCCTTCATGCCCGCGAGCCGGTTGGCCGGCGGCAGCGTGTTGACCACCAGCCGCCCGGCCGTGAAGAAGGTGGCGCCACCCAGCCCCTGCAGCAGCCGCCCGAGCATGAACAGCGCCGGCCCGTCGGCGCAGGCGCACACCAGGCTGCCGGCCGCATGCACCAGCAGCGAGCCGGCCGCGAAGCGCCGGTAGCCCAGGCGCTCGACCATCCAGCGGTGCTTGCACAGCATCACGATCGCGGCCACGCCGTAGAGCGTGTAGGCCAGCCCGAACTGCGCGGCCGTCAGCCCGAGCGCGTGCATGAGCTGGGCCGCGCTGAACATCACCATGCCGTTGCCGAGCAGCTCGACGCCGGTGAGCGCGCCGATGCCGAGCAGCCGCGTCCGCAGTGGCGCGGCCGTCGCGGGCGCGCCGGCGACGCCGGTCGCGGCCGTCGGCCTGCCGTCCGACAGGCTCGGCGAGGGACTGGAACTGGCGGCGGGAACAGCTGACATCGACGGCATCCTGGACGGCAAAGGGCCGAGTCTAGGCAGCCGCCAGTCATCAAGGAAATCGATTGGCCTGATGGAGAATATCGGCATGAACAATGCCGATCTCGCCCTCTTCCGCCGGCTCGACCTCAACCTGCTGGTCGCCTTCGACGCCCTCGTCACCGAGCGCAATGTCACGCGCGCCGCGACGCGGCTGCATCTGGGCCAGCCGGCGGTGAGCGCGGCACTCGCCCGGCTGCGCGAGATGTTCGGCGACGAGCTGCTCTACCGCGAAGGCGCGGCGATGGTGCCAACCGCCCGCGCGCTCGAACTCGCGCCGCGCGTGCGCGCCCTGCTCGACGAGGTGAGGCTCATGACCACGCCAGCCGAGCGCTTCGACCCGGCCCGGCTCGCCGGCGAGGTGAGGCTCGCGCTCAACGATCCGCTGGAGGCGCTGCTGCTGCCCGGCCTCACGGCGCGGCTGCGCGAACTCGCGCCCCGGCTCGACCTGCGCGTGCAGCCGATCCCGGCCTCGCAGCAGCTCGACCGGCTGGACGCCGGCGAGATCCGGCTCGCGGTCGGCTATTTCGGCGAGGCGCGCGCGGTGCATGACGAGCAGGCGCTGCATGTGGCGCGCTTCGTCTGCGTGTTCAACCCGGCGCTGGTGCGGCTCGACGCGCCGGTCACGCTCGCGCAGGTGGCGACGCTGCCCAACATCCACACGAGCTACGGCGGCGAGGGGCCGGGGCTGGTGGACCGCGCCTTCGCGCGGGCACGGCTCAAGCGGCGCGTGGTGGTGCGCACCGCGACGCCGCTGTCGATTCCGTTCGTGCTGCGGCGCAGTCCCTTCGTCGCGCTGGTGCCGGAGCTGATGACGCCGCTATTCGGCGGGCTGGCCGATCTGCGCTTCGCGCCGCTCGCGGATGCGGAGGTGGAGTTTCCGGTGTCGATGGTGAGTCACCGGCGGGATCGGTCGGATCCGCTGGTGGGGTTTTTGCGGCGGGAGGTGGCGGGGGTGGCTGCCGAGGTGTTTGGGGCGGGATGAGAGACGGCAAGGTGACGCCGCAATTCATGCCTTCGGCAGGAAGCGCGGCAGCTTCGATTCGAGAATTTCGACGAGCGCCGGGTCCATGAATTGATAGTCGTCGGAAATGTCGAGGCAGACGATGCGGGCCTTGCCGAGATGCTTTCTGAACTTCTGCGAAAGCTTGCTGCGGTGCGCCTTCTCCATGACGAAAATGATTTCTGCCCATTTGAGAAGCTCGGGCGTCACGGGATTGTCGGCATCGTGGTTCACCCCGGCCGAGGCGCATTCGAAGCCGGGGTATTTCGAGAATACCTGCTCGGCGGTCGGACTGCGCAGGCGGTTCTTGCCGCAAATAAAGAGGATGCGGGTAGCGCGAAAGCCGATATCCAAGTCGCTCTTCCCCTTTGGCGTTGGATATTCCATGTCTGCACGGCAGACCATGCCAGCAAACCGGCACGAGCCGGTAGCGCGTCAACCAAGCCGTGCGGCCAACTGCTCTGAATGAACTACCTTGATGAGCGCCAAAGCATGCTGTTTCCAGCGACGTGAATGATGGCCTTGACGGGTATCGACTTACCGAGATGACAACAGCGCCCGCCAAGGTATAAGACAACGCCGACCGAATTCCAAGAAAGGCTGATAGCCGTCAAGGCGTTGATGGCACCGGATACGCATTGAGGAAGCAGGAGCCGCCAAGGAATGATGTTTCCATTCCAGGCGTTGACGACGACTTCGACGGACTATTCAAGAAGATCACTTTCAACAATGCGCGGCGGGACCATAAGCTGATTAACGCCAAGGTTAACCGGCGCCGGAGCGTGAAGCGCGGAGGGCACCAACACTGGCCATGAAAATGCCAAAGGCATGGCCAGTGTTGGCGTCCGCGTTGAACCGACAGTTAGACCACGGGCGGCTCATTTTTTCCTTTTGTCCCACGACTCAATGACATAAAGCGCAACGGTATGGGCTGCATGTATTGCAAGCCTGGCGTGACGTGGCTCCAGCTTGTATGACTTCTTGCCTGCGCCGTGCGCTGAACTTGCATGTGTTCGGAGGGCGCCGATGCCATCAACGACGGCAAATAGCCCCGTTAGGATGGTTTGAAGGTCTTGGTCTTCAACGATGCTTGGATCAAAGCCCAAATGCTTGCGAACAATGGTCCAAACAGGCTTCAAATCCTGTTTGGCTGGCATGTCGATCTGTTCTTCTGAGATGTGGACCTTACACAGTGATTCAAGGATGTTGCTTGCTGCAGAGACAGCCTCTCGCGGACCTGATTCGACATTTTCCATCGCACGATGAAATTCCTGCTCGATGGATGGGATGTCGCGGCCTCGAATGAACTCTTCGAGGGTTCTTGTTGGCGCCCCGAGCGAAGCGACAATGTGCCCGCCCCGCATGTACTTCAGTTCATAGCGGGCTAGTGCTTTGTTGATCTTGTCCTGCTCCGGCGTGACCGTAGCCGGAGGAAAGTCGTCAAAGGGACTAGCTGTGGGTGGCGGCTCCTCCATGTAGCCCTCAATGATTCGACCGAGGACTTGAAGCGGATTGGCACATTCCTTATTTGTTCGTCGAAGCCACTCAAGTGCTTTGACATGCTTGCTGCCTGCCGGAGGTTCTTCCGGCGCACCACCATGCAGAAATAGGCTATCGAGCGAGGCATGCGTCTCTCGCTCAGCCACAATGTCGGCGACTGCGCTAATTAACGGCGATGGAATTAGATTCGACATTTCGAAGAGTGGTCTAACGTGCTAGCTCACGGGGGCCTGTCAGAAATTTCGTGCTTGCGGCATAACCCCTCCCTGAAGGAGCCGCCATGACCCGCAAGGCCAAAGCCACCGCAGCCTACGCCAATCTCCCGACGATTCCGAAGGAATTGCTCGATCAATTGGGCAATGGCCCGATGACCGCCGACGCGATCAACGCCGCGTCGCTCGCTTTCAAGAAGGCCCTGATCGAACGCGCGCTCGGTGGTGAATTGAACCATCACCTCGGCTATTCCTCCGGCGAGGCCAAGCCCGCCGAGCAATCCACCCGCCGCAACGGCAAGAGCGAAAAGACCGTCCTCACCGACGACGGCCCGATCCGCATCGACATACCACGTGACCGCGATTCGAGTTTCGAGCCCATTCTCATTGCGAAACACGAACGCCGTGACCGGCGCACAGCGGCGAGGGGCCGCGTGGCGCTCTGTGAAATCGTGCGCCACGCGGCCCCTCGCCGCTGTGCGTCCGTGTCGACGGTTGAGTTAGAACTCGTTTCGGTCACGTCAGCTTATCTCCCGCTGCGTCGTACGTTACGGTAAAGCACTCGATGACAACCCAGATTAAGACGATCACAAACCCGATCACAAACCAACCAAGAATCAGCACCGTGAGCAACTGCGCGAAGCCCCGTCCTAGGTAGCCAGCATAGAAATTGTGGACACCAAGCATGCCAAAGAATAGTGCGAGGATGATGTAAACGCCGCGGCTTCTTGCCGACTTCACAACCTGCGGAGCCGGAGGAGGCGCGTAAGTTGAGCCCGCGCTTCCGGTTTCCGAGTAGTAGGGGTTGTCCGCCAGCAGTGACTTCGGTGAAGCAGTGGGCGGCAAAGCCTTTGCGGCTTCTCGATCGCGCTTTAGCGGATAGCCACAGTGAGGACAACTATCAGCCTGGTCAGAGACCTGGGCCTTGCATTCCGGACAAGCAATAAGCGGCACTGTTCCCCCTATGGGTTCTAACGAATAAAAGGGACTTTCCCGTCCCGAAGCTGCGGCGCAGAAGCCGCTGAACGGCACTGACGTGCCACGAGGAGTTTCTCACGACTCATCACGTTTATTTTCGAAGGTAGCGAAGTCCATATGCGAGTTGGTATCGATCTTGCGCTGCAAGTTTTAGCACTCCATGCCGTCAATGAATCCTGCAAGGCGATTCTGGTGAGGCCGAAGGTCAGCAGGAAGGAACTGCTCGGCGCGATTGCAGCTCTCCCGCCGTGCGTGATCGGCATGGAAGCCTGCTCGGGCGCGCATTTCTGGGCACGGCAGTTCGAGCGGTTCGGTCATACGGTCAGATTGATGGCGCCGAAGCTGGTTGCGCCTTATCGAATGTCGGGTAAACGCGGAAAGAATGACGCCGCCGATGCGGCAGCCATTTGCGAGGCGGCCAGCCGGCCGAGCATGCGTTTCGTGCCGATCAAATCCGAGCATGCGCAGGCGGTGCTTTGTCTGCATCGGGTGCGCACCGGCTTGGTCAAGGAAAGAACCGCGACGATCAATCGTCTGCGCGGATTGCTCAGCGAATTTGGCGTGGTGCTGGCGCTCAAGGCACAAACCGTTCGCCGGGAAGCCGGTGCTGCGCTTGATGGCTTGCCGGGCTACGCGCAGCGGGCCATCGGCGATCTGCTGTCGCATCTGCATTTCCTCGACGATCGCGTCGGTGAATACGACGTACTGATCCGGGAGGCGGCCCGTGCCGATGCACGCAGCAAGCGCCTGATGGAAATGCCCGGCATTGGTCCGACGACAGCCAGTGCGCTTCTCGCCAGCATTGGCAATGGTCATGATTTCAGGGCGGGGCGGCAATTCGCGGCCTGGCTGGGATTGACGCCGGGGCAATACAGTTCGGGTGGCAAAGCCCGGCTCGGAAGAATCACGAAGGCCGGTGATGCCTATTTGCGAACGCTGCTCATTCTGGGTGCCCGTGCCGTATTGGCGAGTGCGAAGGAGAAGACCGACCGAATCAGTCGATGGGCCATGTCGATTGCCGAGCGACGCGGCTATTGGCGCGCGGTGGTGGCAATCGCGGCGAAAAACGCGCGCATGGCCTGGGCGATGCTGGCAAAAGGTGAATCCTTTGCACCAGTTGCCTGACACGATTTCCACATCGGCCCCGATCTACATTTTTGATTGAGCAGTACCGGCTTGTTCGTTCGCGTGACTGCACGCGTTGATGTGCAAGGTTGGACCTGCGCGGGGATGGCCTGTTGAATTCTGGGGGATGGCGTAATTGCCAAGCCCGGCTAACGATCGAGGCCCCTGCGCGCGTCTTTCATCAGGGTCAGAGGTGATTTGATTGCCTCGCAAAGACCGGTTGTAGTTTCGCAGTCCTTTCCTTGCCGATTCGACGCTGTCAGTCCTTATTGAACGATTCGCCGAATGCCGTGATTCAATGGCTGGTTTTTCGTGAGCCTGCAATCATTCAGGTCGGGGCCGGCTTTTCTTGACAGACGGGGAAGCCCTTGTAGACGGAGGTCAGCGGCAGGCCGACAGCGTAGCTGGCGGACTGTCCGCTGGACCGGATTGTTAGCCAGAAATTTGGAGTGCACCTGATCACCAGTATTTTAACTTAATTCTTTATTTTGATCGGATGCCAATTTGGATGCATATGATCCGTTGACAAAGGATTCAATTAACTTGGCTTTGGTTGCTGATTTTAAATCATTGGGGGCGGAAATTTCGGTCATCGTGTCCAGTATCTGCATGGCCATGCCTACAGAGTTGATCCGCTCCATCATCTTCATTTGGGTTTCAGTACGATTAATTGAGGATTTATATAAAAGTAAAAAAGTTGCCCCAATAAATTGAGAAACGACTCCGCTAACGGCTGCGAGTATGCCGGAATTATTGTTTGCGGGCTGGGTGTATGAAAGAACTACACCAAACATTATTATGCCAAAGCCAAATATCATCGATAAGAGACTCAGTTTATAGATGAGGGATGCCTGTTCAATATTTTGAAGAAAATGTTTTTCTAAGGTCAGTCTGGCAACATCCCACGAAGCCTTGCTATTTTCCGGCCCCTCCTTAGATTTGGATTCCGCAGCATCTATTTTTTGTGTGATCTCCTTAATTTGTTTTGAACCGCTGTATGTTCCGAAATAGTAGCTTGCAATCTCTACTATCGTCACCGCTGACGCACCTGCAACAAAACTAATTAAAGAAAATTGTCCTTCAAGCATATTTCACCTTGATGTAGAAGGAAGAGCCCGTCATTGAGGGCTAACGTTCGACATGAGCGGCGTGACGCGGCAGGCGAAGCCTGCCGTGGCACGTCCGCTCGATGGAGGGGTTAGGCCTCGCCCGGCTTCGGACTGAATGTTTCAACTGCATTCTGTACAACCTTCGCAACGTACTGTTCCTCCGTGAGTTCACCGAAGTAGGGTTCAGCGGTCGCTTGAATTCTGTCGAGAATGTGAGCGATGCGTTGCTCTACTTCTTTGCTTTGCGGAACAGCCGGGCGCCCCAGAGAAACGGCGATCATTACGTGAAACGCCACTTTTGCGGCTACGCGGATCTCTTTCATGTATTCCTGAAGCCGACTGCAGCCATCCGGTGTCTTGATGTCAAACCACGGCGCCATGAAGAGGTTGTGTACAAACAGATTTCGCTTCTCAAGAAGTTCATCGAATGTGTCTGAGAAGTGCTCCGGCAATTCAGTACGTTCCGCGAAGTGCTTCATCAATCGGCCGAGCGTCTCCTTGTCTCGGAGTAGAACTTTCTGGAGCTTTTGATCTGCTTCCGAGGCAGTGACCATGCTGAGAAGTACGGCAGCCAAGTAATGTTCGAACTTCTGAAGAACAAGCACCGTTTCTCCAATCATGAGAACGGTGAAGTCGCGGGTGCTTTGCATGTTAGGCCTAACTAGTTTTATCGTGCACACCGCGCCGGATAACACCTTTCCTGACGCGACACCTACGCGCAACCATAACCGCAACCTACTGATTGGACTAACGATTCCTCTGGTAGGACAATGCAGTCCGAGTACTAAAACTCACGTCAAAGGCAGCATTCCACAACGGCGACCACAGGTCGTGCGTGATAACACCGTCAATGCGTAATAACACCACCAACAAGACCAAAGAAATCTTCATTCAATCAACGAGTTACAACGAGGCATAAGGGTATTCGCTGATACTAACTGCACGTGCACAGCGCCGTCGAACGACGCTAGTTGTCCCGCTCAATGACAGGTAGCCGAGTTGAATGCAGGCGATTGAAATTGACGATTATTCCGCCAATTCATTGATCAAACTGAACATATGCGCCGACCGCAATCCTGCGAACGTATTGCACACAATGAACCAACCGAAACCAGCAATCCCCGCCCTCCTATCCATTCCGCCACCGCAATACGCCCCCGCCAATTGCCATCCCCAATTCCTCAATCCTCTACCCTCCGCAAGAACCCCGGCCGCACCGCCCTCCCCCTCCCCCGCCTCACCAGCGACGCCGCTGCCAACCCCAGCGCCAGCGCCCCGTAAACCCCCGCCATCGACCCCATCCGCAGCCGCTTCTCGAACCCCGGCGTGAACCGCTTAGGCGTGAGCCCGTAATCGACGAAGCATGCGAGCGCCGCGACCGCCGCGCCGCCGCACAGCGCATGCACCGCGCTCCTCTCGGCGCGCTCGCCGAAGGCCTTCTCGTACACTGTGCTCCAGACCATCGTCGCGCCGTGGTGGGTCGCGTAGCCGAGGGCGGTGTGCTTCACGTCGGCTTCGTCGCGCGCGGCGGCACGGTCGCCCCAGTACCAGTGACTGGTCGCGTTCATCGCGGCGGGCGCGCTGCCCGATTCGCGCTTCGTGCGCCAGGAGGCGACGAGCGCCGAGGCAAGGCTGGCGAGCGCTCCGGAGAGCATCGAATCGTGCAGGGCCTGGTTCCAGGTCTTCATGGCGGGGTTCCTCTCGGCTGATGGCGTCAGGCATCAGGCTGGAGCCGCGCGGCGCCCGGCACGCCCGGCCGGCGCGCCTGCGGCCTGTCGGCGGGCGGCGCGGGCGCTTGCGCGACAAGGCCCACACACCGCACCGCACCGTGCCGTGCCATGCACGGGCGCCCGAGCCGGAACCGCGCCATCGGCAGCCCACCCGCGCCGTCAGCCGAACGCCGTCAGCCGAACACCCCGCCCGCCGGCTTCGCCACCATGAGCCAGAACACCACCACCAACGCGAAGAACGCCGGAATCCCCAGCCCTACCCACACCGCCAGCCAGCGCCAGTACTCGCGCGGCAGCGGCCCGCCGGCATCGGCGGCGGTCTGGGCGATGTCGCGCAGGCGGATCTGTATCCACACCACCGGCGCCCAGCACAGGAAGGCGAGTCCGTAGAGCAGCAGCGCATGCAGCACCCAACCGCTCAGGATCGGAAAGCCCGCGATGTGCGCGAGCCAGAGGCCGCTGGCGATCTGCACGACGCCGCTGCTGCCAGTGAACAGCCAGTCGCCGATGACGACGAGGCGGCCGACGCCGGCCGTGAGCTTCGCGTCGCGGGTGAGCGCGGCCATGAACATGTAGAACGCGGTGCCGATGCCGGTGCCGAACAGGATGGTCGCCGAGACGATGTGGACGACCTTGAGCGCGAAGTAGTCCATGCGTCAGGCGCTCCGGTCGAGCCGGTGCAGCAGCCACAGCGCGGCGAGCATCGGCAGGTTCTTGAGGATGGGGCCGTAGGGGTGGAGCCAGAACTCCGGCAGCCGCCAGGTGATGACGAGCGTGTAGCCGGCGATGAGCGCGGCCTGCGCTGCCCAGAGCCAGCGCGGCCGGCCGGGCCAGAGGCAGGCGATGCCGAAGGCGAGGTCGAGCAGCGCGGCGCCGACCAGCGCGATGACGCCGGCCTGGCCGGTGATGCCGGTGCGCGCGAGCAGGTCGAGGCTGGCCGCCACCGGGTAGAGGCCGAGCGAGACGATGGCGGTCCAGATCCACACCGCCGCGATCGCCACGCGCAGCAGCGGCAGCAGCCAGTCGAGCTGGGCGCGCAGGGCCGCAAGCGCTTGCAGGTCGGGCGAGACGAAGCTGCCGACCGGGCGCGGCGGGTGGCCGAGCAGGGCGGTGGTGGCGGCCGGGTCGGCGGTGTTGCCGCGTTCGAGCATGCCGAGGCTGGCGCTGTCGATGGGCAGGGCGTGCCAGCGGTCGCCGAGCGCGGCGATGGGGCGCATGAGCGCGGCGGGCACGGGCAGGAAGCGCGGCCGGCCGGCGATGCCGAGGGCGGCGCGCAGGCGGATGAGCCAGTCGCGCAGAGTGAGCGGCTCGGGGCCGACGAGGGGGAGCGTGAGGCTGTGCGGCGCGGCGCCGGCGACAAGGGACCGGTGCGCGGCGGCCTTCACCGCGAGCGGCAGTTCTGCCGCCCTGCCCTCGACCAGCGCCACCAGCGCCGCGACCAGATCGTCGATGTGGATGGGCTGGATGCGCTGCTCGCCCCGGCCCGGCAGCGCGGTGACGGGCGCGCCGGCCATGAGGCTGAACAGCCGCGCGCTCGCGCCGCCGGTGCCGAACACGATCGACGGCTGGACGATGGCCGAGTCGATCGGCAGCGCGCGCAGCGCCTCGTCGGCGGCGCGCTTGCTGAGGTGGTAGGCGCTGCGGGCGTCGGCATCGGCGCCGAGGGCGGAGATCTGCACGATGCGCTTCACGCCCGCGCGCGTCGCGGCCTCGAACACGGCGCGCGGCGCGGCGTCGTGCAGGGCCGCGAAGGTTTGCGAAGGCGTCTCGCGCAGGATGCCGACGGCGTTCACCACCACGTCCACGCCCGCGAGGCGCGGCAGCCAGACGGCGGGCGAGAGGTCGCGCGTGAAGTCGGCGGCGATCGTGGCCGGGCCGGCGCGGCGCGCGGTGCCGAGCACATGGTGGCCGCGCGCCGCGAGCGCCTCGGCGAGGTGGCGGCCGATGAAGCCGCGCGCGCCGAGGATGAGGACGGTGAGCGGCGGCGGCGCGGCGTTCATGGCGTCAGCGCCTGACGAGCCGCGCGGCCAGTTCATGCCCCGCGCTCAGGTTGGGATGCGGCACGCGCGCATACGGCGGCTTCGGCCAGTCCCACACCGTCTCCGGCAGCAGCGCGCGCATGCCGTTGATGTCGCAGTGGTAGGGCGGGCCTTCGATGAGCCCTTCGTCCATCGCGCCGGGGCGCGGCATCTGCATGAACAGCGCGAACAGTTCGCCGCCGGGGCGCAGCCATTGCGCGAGCCGCGCGGTGTAGGCGGTCCAGTGCTCGGGGTGGAGGGCGCAGAGGCAGGTCTGTTCGTAGATGGCGTCGAAGGGCGCGGTGGGCGTGTAGGCGAGCACGTCGGCCTGCACGACGCTGGCGTCCAGCCCTTCGGCGGCGAGGCGGGCGCGCGTGGTTTCGACGGCGGCGGCGGTGTAGTCGATGCCGGTCACGTCAAAGCCTCGGCGCGCGAGTTCGGCCACTTCCCAGCCCTTGCCGCAGCCGGGCACGGCGACGCGGCAGGGCTTGAGCGCGCCGCCGTCGAGCCAGGCGAGCAGTTGCGGGCTCGGGCCGCCCCGGTCCCAGCCGGTCTGCCGGGTGTCGAAGCGTTGCTGCCAGAAATCGGGCGTGGGGCCGGCCATCGTGCTTGTCCTGTGGGTGGGTGAAGCCGCGATGTTGCACCGCTGCCGGCGCTAGTCACCCATCAGATGCAACACGACCTGTCGCCGGTGCGGCGCATGCCGGTGCTCGAACACGTACACGCCCTGCCATGTCCCGAGCACGAGCGCCCCGCCGATCAGCGGCACCGACAGCTGCGTGGCCGTCAGCGCGCACCGCACATGCGCCGGCATGTCGTCGGGGCCTTCGCTGCGGTGGATGAACAGCGGGTCGCCGTCGGGCACGAGGCGGTCGAGAAACGCTTCTAGGTCGGTCTGCACGTCGGGGTCGGCGTTCTCCTGGATCAGTAGGCTGGCCGAGGTGTGGCGGATGAAGACGGTGAGCAGGCCGTCGCGCGCGCCGGTGCCGCGCAACCAGGGGCGGATGGCGTCGGTGATCTCGGTCAGGCCCCGGCCGCGCGTGCGGATGTCGAGGGTGGTGTGCCATTGGCGCATGCGTGTCTCTCGCTGAAGGGGTTGCCGGCGGGCGCGAATTGTCGCAAGGCGGGCGCGGTCGCCGCGGGTCCGACCGCCGGGCACGAATTTGTGACGCGGCGACGGCGCGAGGACCGGGCCGTATCAGAATCCGTCGGGGCTTGCGCGCCGGCATCCGTCATTGCACGGTCCGGCGCGATCCCGGACCGGGCGCATCCCGACGCCCGGCCGCACATGGCGCACTGGAGTTCCGATGACGATCGTGTCAGCACTTCCCCGAGGCGCCTCGGCGCCGCCCTCCCCATCGCGGCCGGTGGCCGGCGCCACCGACACGCTCGGCTGCCAGGCCTCGCGGCTCGCGCGCAGCCAGGAACTCGCGCTCGACGGCATGCGGCTCTATCGCAAGTCGGCCGGGCCGGAGCATCTCGATGTGGTCGAGACCGCGCCGTCCTCGCGCGGGATGCTGCTCGGCGTGTCGCTCGCGGGCGGGCATCGGCGCCGCATCCTCCAGTCGCATCGCGCGACGGCGGTGGACTTCGAGCGCGGCTCGATCTATCTGCGCGATTTCGGCGAGCGCTACCGCGCCGACATGAAGACGCCTTTCGACTTCCTGCTGCTGGAGCTGCCGCAGGCGCACTGGGCGCGCGCCGCCGAGGAGGCGGGCGGGCCGCCGGGCGCCTCGCCGGGCTGGGTCGCGGGGGTGCGCGACGAGGTGCTAGAGCATCTGGCGCTCGCGCTGCTGCCAGCGCTTGCAAGGCCGACACCGGCGACGCGGCTGTACGCCGAGCAGGTCGCGGTGGCCATGACGACGCACATCGTGCAGCGCCACGTCGGCGGCATGCACGCCACCTCGCGCACGCGGCGAATGCTGTCGCGCGGGCAGGAGCGGCGCGCGAAGGACATGCTGCGCGGCAGCCTCGACGGCAGCATCACGATCGCCGCGATCGCCGAGGCCTGCGAGCTGTCGCGCAGCTATTTCATCGCGGCCTTCCGCCAGACCACGGGGCTGACGCCCTACCAGTGGCTGCTCGCCCAGCGCGTCGCGCACGCGCAGACGCTGCTCGGCAATTCGGACCTGCCGCTCGCCGACATCGCGGCGGCCTGCGGCTTTGCCGACCAGAGCCATCTCACGCGGGTGTTCACCCAGCATGTGGGGCTGCCGCCGGGGCGGTGGCGGCGGGAGGCGGTGCTGGGGCGGTGAGGCGGGCGGGCGTGCCCCGCCGAAAAACCCGACCGCCTCACGGCTTCCCGAGCAGCGGCGACCGCCCGATCCTCTCCGTCTCCGCCTTCAATTTCTCCGGCGCCGAGAAGCCCTCGAACGCCTCCCCCGCCCGCCACTCGCCGACCGCGTACACGCGCCGGTCGCGCAGACCGTTCACACCTTCGGCCCAGGCCAGCAGCATCCGCTTGCCGATGTCGCGAAAGCCCTCGTGCGTCGCCATCGCCGCGCGCACGGCCAGCCCGGTGTCGGCCACGGCGTCGCTGATCGCCTCGACCAGCAGCGCCTGCTCGCGCGGCGCGATGCCGAAGCCGGCGGCGATGAAGGCTTGCAGCTGGCGGCCCGGCGTCCAGGTCTTCCGGCCCATGAACTCGATGGCCGGCGGGTTGTGCTGGAAGCCGGCGTACACGCTCGTGCTCAGCAGGTCGTAGGCCGGCGACAGCCGCGCGTCGGCGCGGCCGGTGTAGACGAGCGCGAGGTTCTTCGCATGGCAGTCGGCGTTGCGCAGCGCGTAGGTGAGGAGCAGCAGCGCCGCGAGCCGGCGGAAGCTGTCGAGCCTCAGCTCGCCCGGCACGTGATGGCGCACCGCACGCGCGATGCGCTCCCAGGTCGTCTCGTACTTGGCGGCCGGGCGCAGCCCGAGCAGCGCGCAGAAGTCCTCCATGCCGAGATGCGGCTGACCGGCCTCGTCCACGTCGAAGCGGTGCACGACCAGCGCCTGACCGTCGTCCGACACCTCGGTGCGCGCAGTCGGCACCACCTTCGCCGCCACCTGCATGCACAGATGCTCGTTGAGCGCGACGAAGGGCAGCTGCCGGCTCGATCCCTTGATGATGTGGCGCCGAGTGATGACGCTCGCCTTGCGGTGCCCGCCGATGAGCGGCGCGGCGGGCGCGGCCTCCTCGGCCTCGTCGAGGAACTTGGGCACCACGCCCGACACGCCGCTCGTCGCATGCCGCCTGACCAACTCGGCGAAGGCGGCCTCGGAGTTGTCGCCGCGCAGCAGATCGGCAACCTCGACCGGGCTGGCCGGCTGATCGAGCGTCGCGCCCGGCGGCGCCACCCGCACCCGCCCGACCATGTTGCGGCCGATGACCGTGAGCAACGCCAGCGGGCTCGCGCCGATGTGCGGCCCGAACTGCTCCTGCAAGACCTGGAGCAGATAGCCCTCGGGCAGGTTCATCTGGAGCACGGGCGGCAACTGGTCGTCCCACACCCAGGATTCGGTGCGCACCGGCATCGTGAGCGACACGAAATCGTCGGGCGCGGTGCCCGCGTGATAGCCGAGCACGCTGCGGAAGTCGCCCGCCGATTCGAGCACCGCGACCTCGCGGCCGAGCACATGCACGGCGAGCTTCATGAGGCGTTGCGCTCGCGGCGCAGTTCGTCGAGCGTGCCGGCCTGGCCGCTCGGCGTGATGTCGAGTTCGAGGCCGAGCACCGCCAGCACCGCGAGCAGCTTGCGCGCGCCGAATTCGGCGCCGCGCCCGCGCTCGAAGCGCGACAGCGATTCGGCCGTGATGCCGGCCAGTTCGGCCACGGCCTGCTGCCGCAGGCCGCGCGCCTTGCGATGCGCGGCGACGGCTTCGCCGAGTTCATGAAGGGTTTGCATCTTGATATTTGTATCAAGAATCTGGCTTTTTACGCCAGAACTTGATGCAAATATCAATTTTCTTCGGTGCCACGCTTCCGGCGCATCATTGCCGCATGCCCGCCACCTTCCGCCTGCCGATCAGGCCCGCCTGCCCGGGCGCCCTGCTCGCCGCGCTCATCCTCACTGCCTGCACCCACGCACGCGACATCCGCCCGATCGACCTGCCGCTGGCCGCCACCGTCATCGAGGTGCGCGACGAGCGTCCGGCGCGGCGGAACCGACCCGAGGGCAAGCCGGTGCGCGTCGGCCACGACACCAACGGCTTCGGCGAATCGGTCGATCCGAGCTTCATCCTCGCGGGCCGCATCGAAGACGTCGTGCGCGATCACGCGCTGGCCGCGCTCGCGGCGCGCGCCGCCGGCATGCCGGCGGATACCCGGTTCGAACTGGGCGTGCGGACCTTCCACGCCGAGGTGCGCGACCGCTGGCCGGGCAAGGTGATCGTCGCCGAACTCGATCTCGCGGTGCGGCTCGCGGGCGCCGGCCGTCCACCGGTCGATTGCCGCATCACGCTCGCGCGTACCGGCGCGGCCTTCATGAACTGGCGCGGCACCACCGGCTACGAGGACCGCGTCGCCGCCGCGCTCGCCGCCCTCCTCGACGAAGGACTCGCGCAACTGCCGGACGACACCGGCCCGGGCGGCTGCCACTGACGGCAGGCCGCGAGCATCCGGGCCAGCCCGCCGGCCTTCCACGACGGTCAGCCCAACCCGCCCACAAACGCCATCAGATCCGCATTGAGCCGATCCTTGTCGTTCCACGCCGTCGCATGCTGCGCGCCCTCGTACACGATGAGCTTCGCGCCCGCGATCATCTTCGCCGCCAGCCGCCCGGTCGGCTCCAGCGGCACGATCTGGTCATCGTCGCCGTGGATAACGAGCGTCGGCACGTCGATGCGCGCCATGTCGGGCCGGAAGTCAGTCTCGCTGAAGGCGGTCACGCAATCGATCGTCCCCTTGATCGACGCCTGCATCGCGATGCCGAAGGTCTGCTTCAGCACACCCTGCGACACGCTGATGTGCTCGCGGTTCGTGCCGTAGAAGATGGCCGCGAAGTCGTCGAGAAACTGCGCGCGATCGGCCGCGAGCCCCGCGCGGATGCCGTCGAACACCGCCTTGTCCGGCCCGTCATGGTCGGCCGTCTTCATGAACATCGGCGTGACGGCGCTCACGAGCGCGAGGCCGCGCACGCGCGACGAGCCTTCGCGCGCGAGGTAGCGCACCACATCGCCGCCGCCCATCGAGAAGCCGACGAGCACCACGTCGCGCAGGTCGAGCGCCTCGATCAGCTCGCCGATGTCGTCGGCGAAGGTGTCGTAGTCGTAGCCGTTCCAGGGCTGGCTCGACCGGCCGAAGCCGCGCCGGTCGAAGGCGATCACGCGCCAGCCGCGCTCCGCGAAATGCAGCATCTGCGCATCCCACATGTCGGCATTCAGCGGCCAGCCGTGGCTGAACAGGATCGGGCGGCCACGGCCCCAGTCCTTGTAGTACAGCTCGGTGCCGTCGCGCAGGGTCAGCATGGTCATGGCGTTCTCCGGTGGAGTGGAAGGAGGCCGCCGCGCGGGCGGCCGATGCGGGCGCCGGCCGCGCCCGATGCGCCGCCCGCCGACCCGCGAACTGGCGCGCCCTAGAGCGCGAGGAAGTGCCTCACCTCGGGCCGGCCGCCACCGCGCTGGAAGCGCAGCAGCCCGGCCTGGAGGTCGGCATCGGCATGAGACACGCGGTGGTGCTGGCGCAGATGCTCGGCCCAGGACTCGACGAGAAACCACTCGACCACGCGCTCCGGGTCGGCGGCGTCCTCCTGCACGCCCCAGGCATAGGCGCCGTCGCGCCGGCGCTGATCCGACAGCCGCCGCAGCACCGCGAGGAAGTCGGCGCGCTCGTCGGCGCCGATGCGGTACTCGATCTGCACCATCACCGGCCCGCGGTCGTGCGCCACCTCGTCGGCCAGCGCCGGCTCGGGCCAGTGGTGCGAGGGCGTGAGGTCGGCCTCGCCGGGCGGCAGGCGCAGGCGGTGGAAGACGGCCGCCATCAGCAGCAGGCCGGCGGCCGCCGCCACGAGCGTCATCGGCACGCCGACGCGCTGCGCCACCAGCCCCCAGCCGAGGCTGCCGGCCGCCATCGCGCCGTTGAAGACCGTGAGGTACACCGCCAGCCCGCGCCCGCGTACCCAGTTGGGCAGCACCGATTGCGTGACGCCGTTGAGCGAGGTGAGCGCGACGATCCAGCCCACGCCCAGCAGCGCGAGCAGCGCCACCGCGAGCCATTGCGGCGGCGCGAGCACAAGCCCGCCGAGCACGCCCGCCGCGATGAGCGAGGCGAGCAGCAGCAGGCCGTTGGCATCGAGCCGCGCGCGCAGCCGGGGCATGACGATGGCGCCGCCGATCGCGCCCGCGCCCACCGCGCCCATGAGCAGGCCGTAGAAGCCCGCGCCGCCGCCGAGCATCTGGCGCGCGACCAGCGGCAGCAGCGCCCAGGCCGCGCTCGCGAAGGCGAAGAACACCGCCGCGCGCAGCAGCACCACATGCAGCTCGCGGCTCGCGCGCGCAAACCGCAGCCCGGCGCGGAAAGCGCTTGCAAAGCTCTCCTGCAAGCCGTCCTGCGGCGGCGGCGGACGCTTCCACCACAGCAGCGCGGCGATGACGAACACATAGCTCAGCACGTCGGCGCCGTAGGTGAGCGCCGCGCCGAAGGCCGCGAGCAGCGCGCCGCCGAGCGCCGGCCCGACCGCACGCGCGATGTTTACGCCGAGCGAATTGAGCGCGACCGCGCTGCGCAGGTCGGCGCGCGGCACCAGCTCCGGCACGATCGACTGCCAGGTCGGCCCCATGAGCGCCGCGCCCACGCCGCCCGCGAAGGTCAGCGCGATCAGCAGCTCGACCGTGAGCGCGCCCGCGCGCGACAGCAGCAGCAGCGCGAGGCTCACCGCGCCGAGCAGCAGCTGCACGCCGATCAGGAAGCGGCGCCGGTCGAGGATGTCGGACAGCACGCCGGCCGGGATCGCGAGCAGGAACACGGGCAGCGTCGCCGCCGTCTGGATGAGCGCGGCGGCGGCGGGGCTGGGCGACAGCTCGGTCACGAGCCAGCCGCTCGCCACGTCGCGCATGAAGCTGCCGATGTTGCCGAGCACGGTCGCGATCCAGAGCACGGCGAACACGGGCCGGCGCAGCGGGGCGAAGCTGCCGCCCGAAGCGGCGGCCGGCGCGGGGGAAGGGACGGCTTCAGTCATCGCGCGGCTCCCGCAGGTCGTGCCAGGCGACGAGCAGGAAGCCGCCGACCAGGCCCAGATGCTCGAAGAAGGCGTTCTCGGCCATGAAGCGCTCACCGGCCGGCAACTCCCAGAAGCGCAGCGCGACGAAGGTCGCGCCGAGCGTGAACAGCGCGAGCAGCAGCGCGCCGAGCCAGCGCGCGACGCCGCTGAGCACGAGCGCCGAGGCGCCGAGTTCGAGCGCGATCACACCGACCGCGAGCGGCAGCGCCGGTTGCAGGCCGAAGTGCCGCATCTCGGCAACGGCGCCGGCCGGATCGAAGGCCTTGACCAGGCCACCCTGGAGGTAGGCGGCGCACAGCAGCAGCAGCGCCACCCAGCGCAGGCGCGGATCGAGGCGCGCCCCCATCACACCGCCCAGCAGGCGCAGCCGAGCGCGCCCCAGAAGCCCGCGGTGTCGGCCACCGGCACGCCGCTGCCCCAGGCCCGCGCATGCGCATGGCCGTGCACCCCGCAAGCGCTTGCACAACCGCAGCCCGCGCCCGCGAGCACGCCCGGGCCGGCGCGCAGCGCGGCCTGCATCGGCCGGCCGCCCTCGCCCCAGGCCGCATAGCCGCCGTAGCGGCGCACCGGCGACCAGTCGGGCATCGCGGGCGGCGGGCCGTCGGTGTCGAGCGCGGCGAAATCGCCCGCGCCCCACACCACCTTGCCGCCCACCATCGTCAGCAGCGAACTCGTGCCGGCGATGTCGGCCTCGGCGCAGGCGAAGAAGTCGCGGTCGGGCACGACCAGATCGGCGAGCTGGCCCGGCGCGATGCGACCCTTCTTGCCTTCCTCGTTCGAGAACCAGGTGACGTTCTCGGTCCACATGCGCAGCGCGTCGTCGCGGCTCAGGCAGTTGCGGCGCGGCGTGAGCTGGAGCCCGCCCACGGTCCGGCCGGTGATGAGCCAGCTCAGCGACACCCAGGGGTTGTACGAGGCGACGCGCGTGGCATCGGTGCCGGCCGACACCTTCACGCCCTTGCCGAGCAGGCGCGCGACCGGCGGCGTGGCCTCGGCCGCCGCCGCGCCGTAGCGCGCGACGAAATCCTCGCCCTGGTAGGCCATGCGGTGCTGCACGGCCACGCCGCCGCCGAGCGCCGCGACGCGGTCCATCGACGCCTCGGAAATCGTCTCGGCATGGTCGAAGAACCAGTTGAGGCCGGCGAGCGGAATGTCGCGGTTGACGCGCTCGAACACGTCGAGCGCGCGGCGGATGGTCTCGTCGTAGGTGGCGTGCATGCGCCAGGGCCAGCGGTTCTCGGCCAGGATGCGCACCACCTGTTCCAGCTCGCCTTCCATCTCGGGGCCGAGTTCGGGGCGCGGCTCGCGGAAGTCCTCGAAGTCGGCGGCCGAGAACACCAGCATCTCGCCCGCGCCGTTGTGGCGGAAATAGTCGTCGCCCTGGCGGTAGCGCGAACTCGCGGCCCAGCGCAGGAAGTCTTCCTTCTCCTGCTTCGGCTTTTGCGTGAACAGGTTGTAGGCGAGGCGCACGGTGAGCTGGCCGGCCTCGGCCAGTTCGCGGATCACCTCGTAGTCCTCGGGATAGTTCTGGAAGCCGCCGCCCGCGTCGATCGCGCCCGTCACGCCCAGCCGGTTCAGCTCGCGCATGAAGTGGCGCGTCGAGTTGATCTGGTACTCCGGAGGCAGCTTTGGCCCCTTGGCGAGCGTGGCGTAGAGGATGCCGGCGTTGGGCTTGGCGAGCAGCAGGCCGGTCGGGTTGCCGGCGCTGTCGCGCGCGATCTCGCCGCCGGGCGGCGCGGGCGTGTCGCGCGTGTAGCCGACGGCGCGCAGCGCGGCGCCGTTGAGCAGCGCGCGGTCGTAGAGGTGGAGGATGAAGACCGGCGTGTCGGGCGCGACGGCGTTGATCTCGTCGAGCGTCGGCAGGCGCTTTTCAGCGAACTGGTGCTCGGTGAAGCCGCCCACCACGCGCACCCATTGCGGCGCGGGCGTGATCGCCACCTGCGCGCGGAGCATGGCCATCGCGTCGGCGAGGCTGGTCACGCCGTCCCAGCGCAGTTCGAGGTTGAAGTTGAGCCCGCCGCGGATCAGGTGCAGGTGGTTGTCGATGAGGCCGGGCAGCACCGGCCGGCGGCGCAGGTCGATCACGCGGGTGGCCGGGCCGGCAAGCGGCAGCACGTCTGCGGCCCGGCCGACGCTGGCGAAGCGGCCGTCGCGGATGGCGACGGCGTCAGCCTCGGGGTTGGCGCGGTCGAGCGTGGTGAAGCGGCCGTTGTGCAGGATGAGGTCGGGGGCGGTGTCAGCCATGGCGCGGCTCCTTCGAAGGGTGGGCGGGCGCGGCGGATTCGCCGGCGGCGTCTAGGCGGGCGGCCTCGGCGCTGCCGGCCGCGAGCGCGACCGGCGCGGCGCAGCGCGGCAGCTCGCCGAACACATGCGGCTTCACCTGCTCATGCAGCCAGGACTGCCGCGCCACCGGATCGACCCAGCGCTTGACCAGCGGCGGCAGCTGCTCGCCGACGAGGATGCCGAGCAGTCCCACGAGCGCGATGACCGGCGGCGCCGGCGAACGCACCTGGAACAGCGCGTAGATGACGCCGACGAGCATGCCGACGCCGAGCGATAGCAGGTAGGGCTTCATGGCCGCGCGCTCCCGCCTCAGCCCTCGTGGGCGTTGAACATCGTCTTGGCGTAGTTGATGCCGATGCCGTAGGCGCCGCCCCAGTGCCTGGCGATGCCGGTGGTCATGTCGTAGGTCTCGGTGCGGGCCCAGTCGCGCTGGAGTTCGAGCAGGTATTGCAGCGAGGTCATGGGCCGCGCGCCGGCCTGGACCATGCGCTGCATCGCGCGTTCATGCGCCTCGGCCGACACGTCGCCGCAGGCGTCGGCAATCACGTACACCTCGAAGCCCTGGTCGATCGCCGACAGCGCCGGCCCGACGATGCACACGCTGGTCCACAGCCCCGCGAGCACGATGCGCGTCTTGCCGATGCGGTTGACCTCGGCGATCACGGCTGCGTCTTCCCAGGTGTTCATCGAGGTACGGTCGAGCATCGCCTTGCCCTCGAAGGCCTCGGTGATCTCGCTGAACATCGGGCCGGAAAAGCTCTTCTCGGCCACCGTCGTGAGGATGGTGCTGACGCCGAAGCCGGCCGCCCCGCGCGAGACCAGCGCCGCGTTGTTGCGCAGCGTGACCGCGTCGATGGAATGCGTCGCGAAGGACATCTGCGACTGGAAGTCGATGAGGATGAGGGTGTGGTCGGCGGGCGAGAGCAGGAGGGCGCCGGGGGTGGGCTTGGCTTCGATCGACATGGGGGGCTCCGGGGGTTGAAGGCGGAGCGATCGTCGGCGGTGGAGCAAACAGGCGTCTTGTCGAAAGGTACTGACGTTTGAAGCCTCGTATCACCCTTTCATCACCTTCTGGCGAGCAGCCCAACACGGCCAAAACATGGCTGCTCAGACTTTATGGAGATAAATAGCCCCAATCCGACAATTCGCTCTCATTCCGCAAATCACTTCAACTGAAACACTTCACCTTCTTCTCTAACGTGGCAAATTCACCAATCCACGACCAACAAGCATCAAGGAAGAGCTATAGCCTCAAGCGCAATCGCGCACAACATAGTGCTATGCTGCAGTAAACAATCGCGAACAACCCCCTAGATATTTGATTCGGAGAAAAACGTGGCACTACAAACCCATGATTGGATTTCATCTCAGGTCGATTTATGCAAATCAAAAAATACTTTCCCCAAAAAATTATATCGATTTCGCACAATTAGACAAAGCAACGATAATTACAAGAATTTTATCGTGGATAGGGAAATTGCCTTGGGTGAAGTTTTTTTAGCTCAATTTGGCCAATTAAATGACCCCGCCGAAGGAAATTTTATTCTTTCTTTTGGTGACATCGAACGCGCAACGGAATATTTTGCCCGAATCCTCACGCCGGAGTCGTGGCGACAATCTGTTCCACCAAACCCTCAATTAAAAAAGATCATTCTTGCAGAAGCAAGAGCGAGAGCCACTCAAGTAATCTACGAGTACGGCAATTATGTAAGCAACGTAATTCAAGACATGCGCTTCTTTACGAGAGAGTTCATTCGTTCCGCCAGTTTTTGCGAAATGCCAGACAATCAAATGATGTGGGCTCACTATGGAAAAATGATAAATCATATAGGAGATGAAATTCCCGGCGGCGGCATTTGTCTCGAATATGAAGTGGATCAAACTTGGTCACGAGCCAATTTAGACAAAGTCATTTACAGCGACTCAACGCCAGTATTCGAAATCTGCAATCGGCAGCACAATGAGCAGCATTGGTTGCAACAAGCCATTTATCGCAAAAATACAGCTTGGCAAGGCGAAGCAGAATGGCGAATTTCATCAGTATTCCCCATGAAAGCAGATCAAAATAGAGCAGTAAATAGAACCACGCAAGGCTCGATTGTCCACATTAACAATGCACCATCAAGAATTATATTTGGGCACAAAATGCCCGGCGACTTTAAGGAGAAAATAGCAACCGAAATCAGAGAAAAGAAAAGAGACGCAAGAATAGCAGAGGCCAAACTCCAGATGTCAAATGGAACAATTCAGATTATAGATCTGGAATAACCGATTATTCGCAGTAAAGCTTATCGGCACCTGTCATGGAACGTCTGAAATTATCAGACCAAGATCAGCTTCTTGACAGACGGGGAAGCCCTTGGCCCCAGTTAACGGCGAATCCGAGGCATTTTTGTCGAAGTTGAACCTACAGTTAGGCTGGTGACAAATTTTGAAGAGAATACGCCACTAGGGATACTCTTCACAAAGCCCCTCAACGCGACAGCTTCGTATTTCGAGGGTGAAGTTGGATGAATTGCCGAGGCATTTTCGCTTCCAATGCCGTTTTACTTGGCGAACGGATCATATTCATCTCCCCGGCAGCGACTCAATCAGGCTCGATGCCACTTGCTGCCTCCATTCGCACCGCCTATACCAACTGCCGGCGTGCCATGAACAGATTCGTCAACGCAAACAGCGAATGAATCTGCGCGGTGTTCTTCTCCAGCCCGCGATAGCGAACGTTGGTGAATCCGAGCTGCCGCTTGATGACCCGGAACAGATGCTCGACCCACGCCCGCACTTTCGAGATCAGGTGATTAATCTGGCGATCCACCTGCCAGCGTGGCTCACCAGGCGTCTTGCGAAGGGCAATGCCGAGGAATTGCCGGCGCTCGGCGCAGCGCCAGCGATATCGGGATAGTCGTAGCCGCGATCCGCCCAGACGACTGTCTCCTCGCCGTGCAGCAGATCGTCGAAATGGCATTTGTCGTTGACGCTGGCGGCGCTGGGGACGACGGTATGCACCAAGCCCGTTCAGCATCGACGCCAATATGGGCCTTCATGCCGAAGTACCACTGCTGGCCATTTTTCGTCTGCGTCATGTCCGGATCGCGCTGGCCATCGGCATTCTTCGTCGAACTTGGGGCGTTGATGATCGTGGCGGTGCGCAGGATCAGCCCGCGCGACTTGAGCAATTGCTGGACTTCGGTGCCGATGGCTTCGGTGAGCTTGTGCTTTTCCAGCAGGTGGCGGAATCGCAGGATCGCGGTGTTGGACGAAATGGCGTCGTCAATCAGGCTCAGCCCGGCAAACCGACGTATCGATTCGCTTTCGTGCAGTTCGTCTTCCATTGCCAGATCGGATAGCGCGAACCATTGCTGCATGAAGTACACGCGCAGCATCGCTTCGAGCGGCAGCGTCGGGCGGCCGCCGCGCGGATTGGTCTTCGGGTAATGGGGTTCGATTACTGAATCGTTCACGAGACTGCTCGCGTTGATATGCAAGGTTAGAGCTGCGTGGGGATGCCCTGCTTAATTCTGTGGGACCGCGTAATTGCCAAGCTCAGCCAACAATCGAGACCCTTGCGCACGTCTTTCATCAAGGCTAGAGGTGATTCGAGTGCCTCGCAAACCGGTTGTAATTCGTAGTCTTTTCCTTGACGATTTGACGTTGTGAGTTCTTATTGAGCAATTGGCCGAAGGTCGTGATTCAATGGCTGGTTTTTCGTGTGCCTGAAATCATTCAAGTCGGGGCTGGCTTTTTCTGACAGACGGGAAAGCCCTTTTAGTGGACTTGAGGGGCGCGACGCTTGCGGCGCGTCCCAGCCCCCGTAGGAGGCAAACTCGAGCCACGGGTTAGGGGATTTCAAATATTGCATCTACTTATTTCTCCGCCAACCGCTCCGCTGCCGGAGTCGTCGGTATAAACGCCATAGAATCCCCCCTTTGTTTCTAGGCTCACTATCTTTGTGAGTTTGTCGTTAACGAAATACAGGCTGTACTCGCCATTACGTTCGGTTCTTGCAGGGAGCGGGACTAACCCAAGACAAACAACAGCACCAGACCTAACTTTTCGGGAGGATGGATATTTGTATATGACGAAATCATCTTGCAGCAGGTGTGTTTCTGGATTACCAAGCATGCTAACCACTTCGCTAGTTGAAGCACCAATCTCGATTTTTTTCGCATACTCTTTTGTTTCTTTAACTTCGCTGACGTATATCGATTTCTTTTCAACCTCAATCGGTTTCAGCGTTTCAACTCCGAGCCATACGCATCCATTGAGCGCGAGCATAAACACAAGGACAAGCAAGCGAGAAATACTAGGCATATATAACCCCTAATTAGATTCATCATGCACGCTGTGCCGGATAACGATTGAATTCAGCGGCCGCCGAAGGCGGTCCGCTGGAATGATGGGTTAGCCAGCGTTGAGTACCTCAGTGACGCGACCATTGCCAACGTGACGTGCCCCCTCATGAATTCGCCAAATGGTACCGACGGCCAGCGGCGGAAAGTTGGAAGGGTAAACAAATCGGACAACGGCCGAGCACGAGGCCCCTAGGTCAAGCCACCCTTGGCCCTCAAACGTCACGGAGCCTGGAATTGCGGATTCACACTCTGCGAAGAAATGATTCGGGCGAACGCCTGATTGATACCCAGCGGTCTTGCCGCTCACTGAGTTGGCGAACAGCTCCACCTCTGCTCGAACAACAAGAAGGTCTTGCATGTTGGCTAACGAAGCCCTTGTAGTTTGAGTTCAGCGGCCGTCAAAGGCGGTCCGCTGCAACGATGGGTTGGACCGCATAATTTGACTACTTGCTTGGTACGAACATGTAGACATTTGTCCCTTGCGGTTCGGATGTAAATAATCCAACTATGCCAAGCCACCCCGGCGAGTCAATGGGGAGTAGTCCAAATAAACTCATGAAACCGAAGACAATGAATTGAATTGCGGCTAATGTGAGCGCGACCTTCAGCGCACTTTTTGAAGGTTCAAGTGCCTTCGCGCGCGGTATGACGATCTGTACCAAGCGGCCTAGCAAGACAACGAAGCTCGTAAATAACAGCCCGCAAGCAACCCCCATTGTGATAGCAACGATACCAATTCCGCCGAAGGTCCTGCAGCTCCAATGCTGCGACCCGCAATCCACATCAGCGCTAAGCAGCGAGAAGCAAATAAGGCTAGCGATAACTGTGCTGGCTAATAGCCATGCCAGAGTAATTCGGGACGGTGCGTTACGCATGTGTTTTCTCTGCGGCCCAACTGGTTTTATCGTGCAAGCCGCGCTGGATAACAATTTATCCTGACGCGACACCTAGACCAAACTATAGCCGCAGCTGCTTGATTGCGCTGGCAATTTTCCTCAAAAGACAATTTTGTCCAAGTACTAAAACTCAAGGCAAAGGCAGCACATCCCGTCATAACGGAGTGGTGGCACTCGATAACACAGCGCACGCTTGATAACACCAGCGCAGTAGCGCAGAGGAATTCCTACAACTCAAGCATTTGAACGAATGATAAGTTAATTTCCCAATACCAATAGCGCATGCATCAATCCTTCCTGCACCCCACCCGCATCACTCACCCATTCCAATGACATAAGGCAATCATCCAATCCCTCTAAGAAGAATTGCCAATACTTCAGTGCGCAACGGCTGCAAGCCCCAGCAATCATCCGGCATTCATATAGCGACTCTTCCCGATTCATTTCCATCCATCCAGCACCGGAAAGCGAACCCGCCGAGCAGCAGCCCACGCAAGCGCACAAGCCCGCAAACCCGGCGATGCCCACAAGCCAAAAGCCGGCTACCCCTCCCCCGGCAACCGGCCCAATCCCATCAAAACTCCGGCAACTCATTCCCCCGCAGATCGAACACCAGCACCTCGGCCTCCTGCCCGTTCGCCAGCGTGATCTCCCGCGCATCGCGGATGCGCGCCCCGTCGCCTTCCCCGAGCCGCTCGCCGTTCACCTCGACGCTGCCGCGCGCCACATGCACATAGGCGTTGCGGCCGGCGTCGAGCGCGAGCGTCGCGGTCTCGGCGCCGTCGAACAGCCCGGCGTAGAGCCGCGCGTCCTGATGCACGACGAGCGAGCCGTCGGCGCCGTCGGGCGACACCACGAGCCGCAGGCGGCCGCGCTTTTGCTCGTCGCCGAAGCGCGTCTGCTGGTAGCCCGGCGCGACGCCCTTGCGGTCGGGCACGATCCAGATCTGCAGGAAGTGCGTGACGCCGGCCTGCTCGTGGTTGAACTCGCTGTGGCGCACGCCGGTGCCGGCGCTCATGAGCTGCACGTCGCCCGGCACGATGACCGAGCCGTTGCCCATCGAGTCCTCATGCGCCAGCGCGCCGTCGAGCACGTAGGAAATGATCTCCATGTCGCGGTGCGGATGGGTGCCGAAGCCCCGGCCGGGCTGGACGCGGTCGTCGTTGATGACGAGCAGGTCCGAGAAGCCGACCTGTTCCGGGTCGTGGTAGTGGCCGAACGAGAAGGTGTGATGCGAATGGAGCCAGCCGAGGTTGGCGAGGCCACGGTCTTGCGAGCGACGGATTTCAAGCATGATCTGCTCCCTGATGTTCGATCGGTTTCACGGTTCGTCGCTGGCTTGGTTGCGACGGCATGGGAAGGATGATCGGGCTCGGAGGCAGGCCCGCGGTCGAGTCTTTTGCAGGCCTATCATCGAAGTTTTCGAACATGGAGCGGCGATGCTCAGGCTCAGCCTCGATGCGATCGAGATCGTCGAAGCGATCGACCGCCACGGTTCCTTCGCGGCGGCGGCGACGCGGCTCAACAAGGTACCGTCCACCATTTCGTATTCGGTCGGCAAGCTTGAGGAACAGCTCGGCGTGAAGCTGTTCGAGCGCAACGGGCCGCGCGTGGCGCTCACGCCGGCCGGCGCCGAGCTGCTGAAGGAAGGGCGCTGGCTGCTCGCGGCGGCGGGCGATCTCGAATCGCGGCTGCGCCAGATCGCGACCGGCTACGAGACCGAGCTGCGCCTCGTGCACGACTCGCTCATCCCCACCGAGGCGCTGCTGGCCGACATCACCGCCTTCGAGGCGCTGGCCTGCGGCACGCGGCTGCGCCTGGGTGCCGAGGCGCTGACGGGCACCTGGGAGGCGCTGCGCGACGGCCGCGCCGATCTCGTGATCGCGGCCGGCGAGGGACCGGCGGGCGGCGGCTACCAGTCGGTGGAAGTGGGGCGGCTCGACTTCGCGTTCTGCGTCGCGCCGATGCATGCGCTTGCAAGGCTCGGCCGGCCGGCGACGCGCGCCGACCTGCTGCCGCATACGGCCATCGTCGTCGGCGACAGCGCGCGCAGCCTCACCGACCGCACCGTGGGCCTGCACTCCGGCCAGCCGCGCATCGCGGTGCCGACGATGACCGCGAAGATCGCCTGCCAGCGCGCCGGCCTCGGCCACGGCTTCCTGCCGCGCGCCTGCATCGAGGCCGATCTGGCGCGCGGCACGCTGGTCGAGCTTGAGGTGGAGGAGCCGCGCGCGCCCGAGCCCTTCCGCCTCGCGTGGAAGACCGGCGCCGACGGCCAGGCGCTGCGCTGGTGGCGCGCGCGGCTGAGCCGGCCGCTGGTGCCGGCGCTGCTGCCGCGCTCGCGCTGATCAGCCCGGCGCGGTCAGGCCCGGCGCGGCCCGCGCCCCGACGCGCCGTCCGTGCGCGAGCCGGTAGAGCACCGGCAGCACGAGCAGCGTGAGCAGGGTCGAGGACAGGATGCCGCCGATCACCACCGTCGCGAGCGGGCGCTGCACCTCGGCGCCGGTGCCGGTCGCGAGCGCCATCGGCACGAAGCCGAGCGAGGCCACGAGCGCGGTCATGAGCACCGGCCGCAGCCGCGTCAGCGCGCCCTCGCGCAGCGCCGCCTCCAGTCCGATGCCCTGCTCGCGCAGGCCCCGGATGAAGCTGAGCATCACCAGCCCGTTGAGCACCGCGACGCCGCACAGCGCGATGAAGCCGATCGCCGCCGAGATCGACAGCGGAATGCCGCGCAGCCACAGCGCCGCCACCCCGCCCGTGAGCGCGAACGGAATGCCGGTGAACACCAGCAGCCCGTCCTTCGCATTGCCGAACATCATGAACAGCAGCGTGAACACGAGCGCGAGCGCGACCGGCACCACGACCCGCAGGCGCGCCGTGGCCGATTGCAGGTTCTCGAACTGGCCGCCCCATTCGATCCAGTAGCCGGGCGGCAGCGCCGCCTCGGCGGCCACGGCCGCCTGCGCCTCGGCGACGAAGGAGCCGAGATCGCGGCCGCGCACATTGGCCGTCACCACGACGCGGCGCTTGCCGTTCTCGCGGCTGATCTGGTTGGGGCCGGGCTCCAGCGCGAGCGTCGCCAGTTCGGCGAGCGGCAGGTAGCGCAGCTCGTCGCCATGGCTGCGGCGCGGGTCGGCGGCATCGGCGCCGCCGGGGCGCGCGCCGGCCGGCAGCGCGATCGGCAGGCGGCCGAGCGCGTCGAGGTCGTCGCGGCGCGCGTCGGGCAGACGCACGACGATGTCGAAGCGCCGGTCGCCCTCGAACAACGTGCCGGCCACCGTGCCGCCGATCCAGGTCGAGACGCTGTCCTGCACGTCGCCCGCGTTGAGGCCGTAGCGCGCCGCGCGCTCGCGGTCGATGCGTACCGTCAGCACCGGCAGGCCGGTGGTCTGCTCCACCTTGACCTCGGCCGCGCCTGCAATCGCTTGCAGCCTCGCGGCCACGCGCGCCGCGCCGCGCTCGAGCAGCGCCATGTCGTCGCCGAACAGCTTGACCGCGACATCGCTGCGCACGCCCGAGATCAGCTCGTTGAAGCGCAGCTGGATCGGCTGCGAGAACTCGTAGGCATTGCCGGGCAGGCGCGCGAGCGTCGCCCGCACCGCTTCGATCAGCTCGTCGCGCGTGCGACGCGGCTCGGGCCATTGCTCCCGAGGCTTGAGCATCACGTAGGCATCGGAGATGTTGGGCGGCATCGGGTCGGACGCGACCTCGGCCGTGCCGGTGCGCGCGAACACGCGCTCGATCTCCGGAAACCGCGCCTTGAGCGTGGCCTCGATACGCTGCTGCATCTCGACCGATTGCGTGAGGCTGGTCGAGGGCATGCGCAGCGCCTGCACGGCAAAGTCGCCCTCGTTCAGGCTCGGCACGAACTCGCTGCCGAGCCGGCTCGCCATGGCGAGCGCGAGCGCCACCGCGCAGACCGCCGCCGTCACCACCACGGCCGGGTTGCCGAGCGCGCGTTCGAGCAGCGCGGCGTACACGCGGCGCGCCCAGCCGAGGATGCGCGGCTCGGTCTCGGCCACGCGCTTGCCGATGAACAGCGTCACCGCCGCCGGCACGAAGGTGACGGACAGCAGCATCGCCCCGAGCAGCGCCGCCACGACGGTGAAGGCCATCGGATGGAACATCCGCCCTTCCACGCCGCCGAGCGCGAAGATCGGCAGGTACACCACCATGATGATGAGCTGGCCGTAGATGAGCGGACGGCGCGCCTCGCGCGCGGCCTCGAACACCTGGGCGAAGCGCTCGTCGCGCGCGAGCGGCCGGCCGAACGCCTGCTGGGCATGGGCGAGCCGGCGCACGCAGTTCTCGACGATCACCACCGCGCCGTCCACGATGATCCCGAAGTCGAGCGCGCCCAGGCTCATGAGGTTGGCGCTGACGCCGCGCGACACCATGCCGGTGAAGGTGAACAGCATGGCCAGCGGAATCACGAGCGCGGTGATGAGCGCCGCGCGCAGGTTGCCGAGGAAGACGAACAGCACCGCGATGACGAGCAGCGCGCCCTCGACGAGGTTCTTGCGCACGGTGGCGATGGCCTTGTCCACGAGTTGCGTGCGGTCGTACACCGTCACCACCTCGACGCCCTCGGGCAGCGTGCGGCGGATCTCGTCCATGCGCCTGCCGACGGCCTCGGCCACGGCGCGGCTGTTCTGGCCGATGAGCATGAACACGGTGCCGAGCACGACCTCGCGGCCGTTGTCGGTGGCGGCGCCGGTGCGCAGCTCGCGGCCGATGCCGATGCTCGCCACGTCGCGCAGGCGCACGAGGCTGCCGTCCACGGTCTTGACGACGATGGCGCCGATGTCGGCGGCGGTCGCCACCTGGCCCGGCGCGCGCACGAGGTATTGCTCGCCGCGCTTCTCGATGTAGCCGGCGCCGACGTTGGCGTTGTTGCGGCCGATGGCGGCGGCTAGCTCGCGCAGGTCGAGGCCGTAGGAGGCGAGCCGCGCCGGGTCGGGCGCGACCAGGTACTCCTTGGTGTAGCCGCCGATCGAGTTGATCTCGGTCACGCCGGGCACGGTGCGCAGCTGCGGGCGGATCACCCAGTCCTGGATCTCGCGCAGGTCGGTCGGCGTGTACGGCGCGCCGTCGGGCTTGCGCGCGTCGGGCCGGGCCTCGACGGTCCACAGATACACCTCGCCGAGGCCGGTCGAGATCGGGCCGGGCGCGGGCGTGATGCCGGCCGGGAGGTTCTCGCGCACCTGGGCGAGCCGTTCGCCCACGAGCTGGCGCGCGAAGTAGATATCGGTGCCGTCCTCGAAGATGACGGTCACCTGCGACAGGCCGTAGCGCGACAGCGAGCGTGTCTGCACGAGGCGCGGCAGGCCGGCCATCGCGGTCTCGATCGGGAAGGTCACGCGCTGCTCGGTTTCGAGCGGCGAATAGCCGGGCGCGGCGGTGTTGATCTGCACCTGCACGTTGGTGATGTCGGGCACGGCGTCGATCGGCAGGCGCTGGTAGCTCGCGACGCCGAGCGCGGCCATGCCGAGCACGGCGAGCAGCACGAGCCAGCGCTGGCCGATGGCGAATCGCAGGAGGCGTTCGAACATGGCGGCTCCTTCAGTGCGAATGCTCGGCGCTGCCCTTGGCCAGATCGGCCTTGAGCAGGAAGCCGTTGCCGGCGGCATAGGTCTCGCCCGGCGCCAGGCCCGCGACGATCTCGACCTGCGCGCCGTCGGCCCGACCGGTCGTGACCGGCCGGGCCTCGAAGCCGACCGCGGTGCGCACGAACACCGAGGGCCGGTCCTCGACCGTGTGCAGCGCGTCGGCCGGCACCGCGACCGCCACCTTCGCCTGGCCCGCGACCACGCGCGCGTTCACGAACAGGCCCGGCCGCCACAGCCCCTGCGGATTGGGCAGCACGATGCGCGCCGTGGCGCTGCGCGTGCTCTCGCCGAACAGGTTGCCGACGTAGGACACGCGGCCCTCGACCGGCGCGCCGCCGCCGGCGGCCGTGACCGAGGCGCGCGCGCCGACCGGCACCTTGCCGATGTCCTGCGCGCTGACCACGAGATCGATCCACACGGTGGACAGGTCGGAGATCATGAAAACGCTTGCATCGGCCGCGACCGACTCGCCGAGCGCGAGCCGCTTCTCGACCACGATGCCGTCGAAGGGCGCCCGGATGGCGAGCCGGCCGAGCGCGGACGGGTCGGCGGCGAGGTCGGCGCCGAGCGCGCGCAGCCGGGTCTCGGCATTGCGCTGCTCGATCTCGGCCTCGCGCAGGGCCTGGCGCGCGAGCAGGTAGTCCTGCTCGGCCGACACCTTGGCTTCCCACAGCCGGCGCTCGCGCTCGAAGGTGGCGGCGGCGGTCTCGCGCCGTTCGCGCGCCGACAGCAGCGCGGCGCGCTGTTCCGACAGCGTGGCGCTGCCGATCACGGCCAGCACCTCGCCGCGCCGCACGCGCTGGCCGAGGTCGGCCGCGACCGACTCGACCACGCCCGCGACGCGCGGCACGACCTGGGCCGTGCGGTCGGCGTTGAAGCGAACCTCGCCGTGGAAGTCGGCGCCGAGGTCGAGCGTGGCCGGGCCGGCGCTGGCGACGGTGATGCGGCTGGCGGCGATGACGGCGTCGGGCATCGCGATGGCGTCGGGGGCGGCGGCGTGGTTGGCCCCGTGGTCATCGCCGTGGTCATGGTCGTCGCCGTCGTCGTCGTGCGCGCCGGCCTTGCCGCCGTGGTCATGGGCTTCGGCGGCGGCGCCGGGCGCGCGGCCGTCGTGCAGCAGGATCGCGCCGCCGGCAAGCGCCGTGGCCGCGACCAGCGCGAGGAGGGTGAAGAGATTGGTTCTGGTCATGGGGAATCCGGTGGTCAGAAGGCGGGCGTGCCGAGCAGGCGTTCGAGTTCGGCGGCGGCGCGCCGGGCGTCGGCGAGGGCGCGCAATTGCTGGGCGCGCACCTGGAACAGCGTCCGCTGGGCGTCGAGCACGTCCAGCACGCCGAAGCGGCCGAGCGAGAAGCCGAGCGTCGCGGCGTCGCGCGCGCTGCGGGCGTCGGGCAGCAGGCTGTCGTCGATGAGCGCGGCCTGGCGCCGCGCGCTGTCGAGCAGCGCCGCCGCCACGCGCGCCTCGCCCTCGACCCGCAGCGCGGTCGCGCGCACGAGGTCGCGGCCCTGGTCGGCCCGCGCGAGCGCCTCGCGCAGCAGGCCCTGGTTGCGGTCGAACACCGGCAGCGGAATCGACAGGCCCACCAGCGCCTGGTTGCGGCCCAGCTCGTTGTTGCGCTGAAGACCGAGGCCGACGTTCACATCGGGCACGGCACGGCTGCGCTCGATGTCGACCTGGGCCTCGCGGCGGGCGGCGTCGTGGCGCGCCGCGACCACCTCGGGCGCGGCATCGACCAGCTCGGCCAGCCGCGCGGGCGCGGGCGCGGCGGGCGGCAGCGTCAGCTCGCCATCGGGCTCACCCAGTTCGGCCGGCGCCAGCGCCAGCAGCGCCGCGAGCCGGGCGCGCGCCGCCTCGCTGTCCTGGGCGGCCTGGCGCGTCTCGATCTCGACCGCGCCGAGCGCGAGCCGCGCGCGCGTCTCGTCCACCGGCGACACCTTGCCGGCGGCGACGCGCCGCGCCACCACGTCGAGCGCCTCGCGCGCCAGCGCCGCCGATTCCTCCGCGAGCTGCCGGCGACGGCGCGCCGCGAGCGCATCCCAGAACGCGGCGGCGACGGCGGCGCGCAGCGCGAGCGCGCGGGCCTCGACGAAGGCACGCGCGCCGTCCTGGCCGCGCTCGGCCGCGCGCCGGCGCGCCTCGCGCTTGCCGCCAAGTTCTATCTGCTGGCTGATCTGGAAAGCGCTGGTGCGGCTGCCGCTGCGCAAGTCCTCGACCGAGCCGGACAGCACCGGATTGGGCAGGCGGCCTGCCTGGTCGAGCAGGCCGTCGGCGGCCTCGATCTCGCGCCGGGCGGCGGCGAACTCGGGCTGGCGGTCGAGCGCGAGGGCGAGGGCCTGGTCGAGCGTGAGCGGCGCGGTGGCACGGGCGGAAGCCGCCACGCCGGGGTCGGGCTGCGCCGTCGCCGCCAGCGCCGGCGGGCAGGAAAGCGCCGCGCCCGCCGCGAGGGCGAGCAGCAGCATTCGCGCGGCGACGGACTGCGCGGGCATGGGGTGAGGCATCGAATTCTCCGAAGGTGAACGGGGAGGAATCCGACGAGCGACATCACCCGGCGCGGCGCCGGCAGGGCGCCACGCAGGCGGGAATCAGGAAGCGGGGAGAGTCGGCTCGCCGGTCAGGCCGGGGCGAGCCACTGGGGGCGGTCGATCGCGCGCGGATCGGCCGAACTGAAGCGCGCGGGCGGCGCGAGACTGCCGGCATGGGCGAGCGGCGGCGAACCTGCAAACCTGTGCATCGCCGGCAGCGATTGGGTGAAGTTCATGTGGCAGGCGCCGCAATCGCCGTCCTGGCCGAAGGCCGGACGTCCGCCGTCATCGGCAGGGACATCGGCGGCCGGGGCCTGATGCTCGTGCGCGTGATGCGCGAAATGGCTCGCCTGCTGGCCCGATTCATGACCGCATGCCGAACCCATGCCGGCCCAGACGGACTGGAGCGACATGAACGCGAGCAGGACGATGACGAGAAGGCGGGGCATGCGAAGAAGTATAGCCGCGGCGTCTTATGCGGCCTCTAGCACGCCGCACGGGCGGCGGCCGACCACCAATCAGCACCCAACTGCGGGTTATCCCGCACAGGAAGTGTCCACACGAGATCTAGGGCATTCCACCCCGTCTGCTCCAACGATCGAAGCCGGATCGCGGCTGGCAGTCTCGACCGCAAGCGCCTCCGCTTCCGATCGACTCACGGAAAACTGCCCATGCCCGCATCAGTTGCCCGCCCCGCCACTGCCGGCGCCAGCCTGCTGCACAGCCCCGTCCTGCGCGTGACCCTCGTGGGCGCGCTCGGCCTCGTCATTGCCGATGGCCTGTCCGGCGCGCGCTGGCCCGCCCTGATCCTGCTGCTCAGCTTCGGCGGCTGGGAAGCATGGCGCGCCAGCCTGCCCGCGCGCGACGGCGCCGACCGCTCGGCCTCGGCCGCCGATACCGCCGCGGTCGGCGTCGGCCGCGCGGCGCTGCCGGTCTGGACCCGCCTCGTCGACTACGCGCGCCACTGCGGCGTGCAGGCCATCGACGAGCTGGCCAACCGCTTCTCCACTCTGTCGGGCCGGCTGCGCGCCGTGACCGAATCCGGCAACCAGCACGGCGGCGACGCGATGCTGGCCGCCGTCGAAGAAACCCGCGTGCGACTCGACGCACTCATGAAGCGCCAGGAAACCGCGCTGGCCGAACGCACCCGCCTCATGGACGACGTGATGGCCGCCGGCGAGTTCGTCGACCAGCTCCAGAAGATGGCCGGCCAGGTCGGCCTGCTCGCGCGCCAGACCACGCTGCTGTCGGTCAACGCGGCGATCGAGGCCGCGCGCGCCGGCGAGCACGGACGCGGCTTCGGCGTGCTGGCCCAGGCGGTGCGCGAGCTGTCGCAGCAATCGGGCGCGACCGGCGCCGAGATCGCCAGCGTGGTCGCGCGCTTCGACAGCTTCATCCGCGACGCGCGCCGCAACTGCGCCGATCTCGCCCGGCAGGACCAGGGCATGTTCGCCGAGGCCAATGCCTGCATCGGCGAGGTGGTGGACCACCTGCGCGGCGGCACCGACCAGCTGCTCGACGCCTCGCGCGCGCTGACCGACGAAGGCATCGCGATCCGCCACGAGATCGACGACATGCTCGTCTTCCTGCAATCGCAGGACCGCGTCAGCCAGATGCTCGACCACACGCAGCTCGACCTCGCGCGCTATGCCGCGCTGCTCGACGCCAGCGCCGCCGAACGCGCCGCCGCCAGCCCGATGCAATGGCTTGCAACGCTGGAGGCGAGCTACACCACACCCGAGGAACAGGCCGCGCATGACGGCCGCCCGCTCGAATCCGTCCAGCCACCCGCCGGCACCGCTTCCACCTCGACCGCCAGCGCGGCGGTCGATTTCTTCTGAGCAAGGAGAACCGCGTGACCCCCAAGAAGATCCTCGTCGTCGATGACTCGTCCTCGTTGCGCTCGTCGGTGCGCACCGCGCTTTCGGGCGCGGGTTACGAAGTCGTGGAGGCCGCCGACGGCGCTCTCGCGCTCCAGCAGCTCGACGGGCGCAAGTTCCACCTCGTCATCAGCGATCTCAACATGCCCAACCTCGACGGCATCGGGCTGGTGACCGCGCTCAAGGCCAAGCCGGCCTACCGCTACACGCCGGTGCTGATGCTGACCACCGAGTCGGCCGCCGCCAAGAAGGAAAAGGCCAAGGCCGCCGGCGTGAAGGCCTGGATCACCAAGCCCTTCACGGTGCCGGTGCTGCTCGACACCGTGTCCAAGCTGGTGATCGCATGAGCGCCGCGCGGCTCGACATCGAGGGCGAGCTCACGATCTATGTCGTGCACGAGCTGAAGGACCGGCTGCTCGCCGCCTTTCCGCCCGACGGCCACCTGCGGCTCGACCTGACGCGCGTGGCCGAGGCCGACGGCGCCGGCCTGCAATTGCTGCTGTCGGCCGAACGCGAGGCCGAGGCGCGCGGCGGCCGGCTGATCGTGGCCGGCGCCTCGCCCGTCGTGCGCGAGATGCTCGCGCTCGCCAACCGCGCCGACCTCATCGACGACGACGCGCCCGCCGCCGGCACACCGGCCGGCGCCGATGCCGACGCCCCCGCCCCGACCGCCGCGCTGGAGCTGACCGAATGAACCTCGACGAAGCGCTCTCGCTGTTCGTGTCCGAAAGCCGCGAGCTGCTCGAACAGATGGAGGCCGGCCTGCTCGAACTGGAGCAGCGCCCCGGCGATCCGGAAGCCATCAACGCGATCTTCCGCGCCGCCCACACCATCAAGGGCAGCGCCGGCATCTTCGGCTTCGACGCCATCGTCGGCTTCACGCATGTGGCCGAAAGCGTGCTCGACCAGGTGCGCGAGGAAGTCATCGGCATCGACCCGCCGCTCGCCAGCCTGCTGCTGCGCAGCGGCGACTACCTGCTCGAATGGATGGACGGCGTCGCCGCCGGCGCCGGCGACGAGCGCGACGCGTCGATGCTCGAACGCGGCGAGGAACTGGTGACCGCGCTCGGCCGCTATCTCGAGCCCGGCGTGGGCAGCGCGCCCGTGGCCGCGCCGCCGGCCGAGGCCGCGGCGCCCGCGCGCATCGCCGCCGACGCGAGCGGCACCGAGCACTGGCACCTGTCGCTGCGCTTCGGGCGCGAGCTGTTCCGCGACGGTTTCGACCCGCTCAGTTTCGTGCGCTACCTCGGCAGCATGGGCGAGATCGCGCATCTCGAGACCTGCGCCGCGAGCCTGCCGCGCCTGTCGGAGTACGAGCCCGACGACTGCCATCTCGGCTTCGAGATCGCCTTTCGCGGCGACGGCGGGCGCGAGCGCATCGCCTCGGCCTTCGACTTCGTGGCCGAGGAGAGCGACATCCGCCTGCTCGAGCCGCATGCGCCGCTGTCCGACTACCGCGCGCTGGCCGAGGCCCGCGCCGCCGCCGGCGAGCCGATCGCCGAGCTGCTGCGCCGCTGCGGCTCGCTCGACGAGGCCGAGCTGGCCGCGCTCGCCGCGCCGGCCGACGCCGAGCCCGCCTGCGACGCCGATGACGACGCGGCGCCGGCCATCGCGCCTCACGCCACGCCCGCCACCGCCCCGGCCGCGCGCGCCGGCGGTGCCGCGCCGGCCCATCCCGCCACGACCGCCCCCCGCACCGCCGCCGAGGCCGGCGACGCGCGACGCGCCGACGCCGCGCCCGCCGCGCGTGGCGGCGACGTCAACATGGTCCGCGTCGACGCAAACAAGCTCGACCATCTCATCGACCTCGTGGGCGAACTCATCGTCGCCGGCGAGGGCGCGGCGCAGATCGCGCGCCGCAACCGCAACAAGGAACTGATGCAGGCCACGGCCCAGGTCGGCCGGCTCATGGAAGAGGTGCGCGACTGCGCGCTCAACCTGCGGATGGTGCAGATCGGCGGCACCTTCAACCGCTTCCAGCGCGTGGTGCGCGACGTGAGCCAGGAACTCGGCAAGGACATCGCGCTGCGCATCACCGGCGGCGAGACCGAGCTGGACAAGACCGTGGTCGAGAAGCTGGCCGATCCGCTCACGCACCTCGTGCGCAACTCGATCGACCACGGCATCGAGAGCGCCGCCGAACGCGAGCGCGCCGGCAAGCCGGCCCAGGGCACCGTGAGCCTGCACGCGTATCACACGGCCGGCTGGGTCGTGGTGGAGGTCGGCGACGACGGCGGCGGCCTGAGGCGCGACCGCATCCTGGCCAAGGCGGTCGAGCGCGGCCTGGTCGCGCCCGACGCCACGCTCAGCGACCGCGACGTGTGGCAGCTCATCTTCGAACCCGGCTTCTCGACCGCCGCGCAGATCAGCAACCTGTCCGGTCGCGGCGTCGGCATGGACGTGGTCAAGCGCAACATCACCGCGCTGCGCGGCAGCATCGACATCCGCTCGCAGGAAGGCGTGGGCACCACGATCTCGATCCGGCTGCCGCTCACGCTCGCGATCATCGACGGCTTCATGATGGCCGTGGGCGGCGCGGCCTACGTGGTGCCGCTCGACACCGTGGTCGAGTGCATCGCGCTCAACGGCCCGGCCATCAACGGCCAGGGCTGGCTCGACCTGCGCGGCGAGGTGCTGCCGCTGGTGCGCCTGCGCGAGCTGCACGAACTCGGCGGCGAGCCGGGCCGGCGCCAGAACGTGGTCGTCGTCGATGGCGGCGGCATGCGCGTCGGCATCGTGGTCGACCAGCTCATGGGCGAGTTGCAGACCGTCATCAAGCCGCTCGGCAAGGTGTTCCGCCATGTGCGCGGCGTGGGCGGCTTCACGATCCTCGCCAGTGGCGCCGTGGCCCTGCTGCTCGACGTGCCCACGCTCATCCAGGAAACCGCGAGCCGCGCCCAGCGCGGCTGTGACGCGGGCGTGTCCACTCCCTCCGAAGCGCTTGCGATGCGCTGAGCACGCCGCCGCTCCAACCTCCAACAAACCGCTTTCGTCCCCGCTCCCAGGAGAGCACCCAATGAACCGACTTACCGTCACGCAGAAATTCGCGCTGCTCATCATCAGCGCCCTGATCGGCATCGGCAGCCTGAGCGCGCTCGCGCTGCGGCAGATGGAGAAGGTGTACGAGGCCGCCAGCTACGGCACCGTGAACACCGTGCCCAGCCTCATCAATCTGGCCGAGCTCAACACCACGGCCGCCAAGGTGCGCGTGATGACCTGGCGCCTGCTCGCCAGCAACAAGGCCGACGAGCGCGAGGATCTGGAGCAGAAGATGCGCGCCCTGCTGCCCAAGATCGAGGACACGATCCGCCAGTACGAGGCCAACTACCTGTCGGACGACAAGGACAAGGCGCTGATCGGTCAGGTGCATTCCGCGATCCAGACCTGGGTTGATCTGCGCTCCCAGGCGGTCAACCTGGCGCTGGCCGGCAAGCGCGAGGAAGGCGTCGAGCTGCTCGGGCGCAACCAGGCCGCCTTCGCGCGCATTGAGGAAGCGCTGAACGAGCATCGCGCCTACAACGAGAGCCTCGGCAAGGCCGGCGGCGAGCGCGCGGTCGAGGTGCGTCGCGATGCCAATGTCATGAGCCTCACGGTCGCGGCGGCCACCCTGCTGGTGGTGACGATGATCGGCGTGTTCATCGCGCGCAGCCTCATCAAGCAGCTCGGCGGCGAGCCGGCCTACGCGGCCGAGGTGCTCGAGCGCGTGGCGGGCGGCGACCTGACGGTCAAGGTCAGGCTCAAGGCCGGCGACACGACCAGCATGCTGGCGACGATGAAGGACATGGTCGATCGCCTCGCCGACACCATCGGCCAGGTGCGCAGCGCCTCGGGCGCGCTGGCCTCGGCCTCGGAGCAGGTGTCGGCCACGTCGCAGTCGATGAGCCAGGGCGCGAGCGAGCAGGCGTCGAGCGTGGAAGAGACCTCGGCCTCGATGGAGGAGATGTCCAGCTCGGTGCAGCAGAACGCCGAGAACGCGCGCATCACCGAAGGCATGGCGAGCAAGGCCGCGCGCGAGGCCGGCGAAGGTGGCGAGGCGGTGCTGGCCACGGTGGCGGCGATGAAGACCATCGCCGAGAAGATCGGGATCATCGACGACATCGCCTACCAGACGAACCTGCTGGCGCTCAACGCCGCGATCGAGGCGGCGCGCGCCGGCGAGCACGGCAAGGGCTTTGCCGTCGTGGCCGACGAAGTGCGCAAGCTGGCCGAGCGCAGCCAGGAAGCGGCGCAGGAAATCGGCGAGGTGGCCAAGTCGAGCGTGTCGCTGGCAGAGCGCGCCGGTTCGCTGCTCGACACCATCGTGCCGTCCATCTCCAAGGCGTCGGACCTGGTGCAGGAGATCACCGCCGCGTCCAACGAGCAGTCGTCGGGCATCGGCCAGATCAACACCGCGATGGCCCAGCTGGCCCAGCTCACGCAGCAGAACGCCGCCGCGTCCGAAGAACTGGCCGCGACCGCCGAGGAGATGAACTCCCAGGCCGACCAGCTCGAACAGCTCATGGCCACCTTCACGATCGACGGCACCTCGCGCGCCGAGGTGGCGCGCACGCTCCAGCGCGTCGCGCGCCGGCCGCAGCCGGCGGCACGCCCCGCGGCCGCGCGCCCGGCGCCGATCGCCGCGCGCCAGACCCGCACGGCGCCGCAGCGCACGAGCGAGGCCGAGCTTGAGGAATTCGTGCCCTTCGAGGATTGAGCCATGAGCCAGCCACAACTCGCCGCCGTGGGCGGCCGCGCGCCGGGCCGCGCCACACCGGCGCAGACCAGTCAGTACCTCGTGTTCTCGCTTGCGCGCGAGCAGTTCGGCGTGGGCACCCAGCGGGTGCGCGAGATCATCGAGTACCGCACGGTTGCCAGCGTGCCGATGGTGCCGCGCTACATGCGCGGCGTGATCAACCTGCGCGGCGCCGTCGTGCCGGTGATCGACCTCAACGCGCGCTTCGGCCGCGCCGAGACCGAGCTGTCGCGCCGCACCTGCATCGTCATCCTCGACGTGCAGGCCGGCGACGAGACCCATGTGCTCGGGATCATCGTCGACAGCGTGACGGCGGTGCGCCAGATCGAGGCCGACCAGATCGAGCCGGCACCGAGCTTCGGTGCGGGCATCCGTGCCGACTTCATCGAGGGCATGGCCAAGGTCAACGGCAACTTCGTGATCCTGCTCGACCTCGCTCGGGTGCTGTCGGTGGACGAGCTGTCGGCCATCGAACTCGGCGCCGAACGCGGCGCGGCGGCCGCGGCCTGAGCGGGGCAGCATGCCGAATTCCGCCGTGGCGGATGCGGTTGCCGACGGCGCCGGACCGGCGCGCGCCGACCGCCGAGCCGGTCCGCGTCCGCCGGCTCCCGCCAAGGAGCCGGGGCCGTCGGGCCTGACCGCGACCCGCGCCGCCGGCACGACAGGCGCCGGCTACCTGAACGGCGGGCCGCGCCTGCCGTTGCCGCTGTTCCGTCAGCTGCGCGAGCTGTTCGAGCGTGAGAGCGGCGTGCATCTCAAGGACGTGAAGCTGCCGCTGGTCGAGGGCCGGCTCGCCCGCCATCTGGCGCGGCTCGGCGCCGACGGCTGGGACGACTACCTCGCGCGCGTGCGTGCCGACACGAGCGAGCGCCAGCACTTCATCGACCTGCTGACGACCAACGAGACGCACTTCTTCCGCGAGCCGGCGCATTTCGAACTGCTGCGCGACACGATCCTGCCCTCGCTGCCGCCGGGCCGCCGGCCGAACCTGTGGTGCGCCGCCAGTTCGACCGGCGAGGAGCCCTACACGCTGGCAATGGTGCTGGCCGAGGCGCTCGGCCCGACCGGCTACGACCTGCTCGCCTCCGACATCAGCACCCGCGTGCTGGAAGTGGCGCGCGCGGGGCGCTATCCGGTCGAGGACGCGGCCGACATCCCGGCGCCGCTGCGTCGGCGCTGGTGCCTGCGCGGCACCGGCTCGCAGGAAGGGCGCTTCGCGCTCAGCCCGGTGCTGCATCAACGGCTGCGCTTCGAGCAGATCAACCTGTGCACGCCGCTGCCCGCGATCGGACCCTTCGACGTGGTGTTCCTGCGCAACGTGATGATCTATTTCCCGCCCGCGACCAAGCGCCGCGTGGTGGAGAGCGTGACCCGCACGCTGCGCCCTGGCGGCTGGCTCATCACCAGCCATTCCGAATCGCTGCACGGCTTCAGCGACGAGCTGAAGACCTGGCGGCCGTCGGTGTATCGCAAGCCCGAGTGAGGCCGGCGCCGCCTCGGGCATGACCGGACGGGAGCGCGGACCGGCCGGCGCTCGTGGCGGCCGGTCCGCGCCCTGCCCGACCGGCGCCACGCTTCACCCCCGCAGGCGCACCACCAGCGCCGCCACCGAAGCCAGAACCGCCAGCAGCACTACACCCACCCAGCCGGCTTGCGCCAGCGCAAGACTGCCGAGTGCCGCACCGCTCGCCATGCCGACGAACACGCCCACGAACAGCAGCGCGTTGAGCCGGCTGCGCGCGGCCGGGTCGAGACCGAAGACGATGGTCTGGTGCGCGACCAGCGTGGCCTGGATGCCGAAGTCGAAGCCCACCGCGCTCGCCGCCACGAGCCACAGCCGCGCCTGCGGCGGCAGCGCCGGCATCAGCGCCATCGCCGCGAAGCTCGCCGCCGCGAGCGCCGCGCCGACCCGCGTGACGGTGGCCGGGCCGCGCCGGTCGGCCAGCCGGCCCGCGAGCGGCGCCGCCAGCGCGCCCGCCGCGCCGGCCAGCCCGAAGGCACCGGCCACCCCGCTCCCGAGACCGAAATCGCGGTCGAGCATCACCGCGAGCGTGGACCAGAAGGCACTGAAGCCGACCGACAGCAGCCCCTGCGCGAACGCCGCGCGGCGCAGCTCGGGCCGGGCGCGCCACAACTCGCCGAGCGAACCGATCAGGCGCGCCCAAGGCAGCGTGCTGGTCGGCGGGATCGACGGCAGCCAGCGCGCGAGCGCCAGGCCGACGAGCGCGATCGACGCCGCCGCGCCCGCGTACACCGCGCGCCAGCCCCAGTGCGCCGCGATCACGCCGCTCGCCACCCGCGACAGCAGGATGCCGAGCAGCAGCCCGGTCATCACCGTGCCGACGATGCTGCCGCGCCGTTCGGCCGGCGCCAGCGTGGCCGCCGCCGGCACGATGTCCTGCGCGAGCGTCGCCACCAGCCCGAGCAGCGCGCTCGCCACGGCCAGCGCCGCGAAACCCGGCGCCCAGGCACTCAGCAGCAGCGCCAGCACCAGCAGCACCGCCTTCGCGAGGATGACGCGGCGCCGATCATGCAGATCGCCGAGCGGCGTGAGCAGCAGGATGCCGGCCGCATAGCCGAGCTGGGTGAGCATCGGAAGCAGACCGACCGCGCGCTCGCTCGCGCCCAGATCGCGGCCGAGCAGCGCCAGGATCGGCTGGCTGTAATAGAGCGACGCCACCGCCAAGCCGCAGCCGGCCGCAAGCAGCAGCACCAGGGCGCGCGCCGGACCGGCACTCGCGGACTCATGCGTGACAGGAATGGAGGACATGAAAGCACCTCGACTTGTGGAAGTGCCGTGAGTGTCCGCCGACGGACGGCCAAGGCGGAATACCCGCCGCAGGCAAGCCGGCTATACGCTCGGCGTATGGACAAACTTGAACTCGACGCCGCCGGCGGCCAGGACCGGCTCGCTCTCCTGCACAGCTTCGTGACCGTGGTGGACGCCGGCTCGCTGTCGCGCGCGGCCGCCCGTCTCGGCACCACCCAGCCCACGATCAGCCGCCGGCTCCAGCAGCTCGAAGCCCTGCTCGGCCTCAACCTGCTGCAACGCACGACGCGCGGCGTGCGCGTAACCGAGGACGGCCAGCGCTGCGCCGAGCGCGCGCGCGAACTGCTCGGCGACTGGGACGCCCTCGCCACCGACCTGCGCGCCGGCGGCGAACAGGCGCGCGGCAATCTGCGCGTGGTCGCGCCGCATGCCTTCGGTCAGGCTCAGCTCGTCGAGCCGCTGGCCGACTTTCTCGCGGCCAATCCGGAGGTGAGCGTCGAATGGCTGCTGCACGACCGCCTGCCCGATTTCGCGCGCGCGGGCATCGACTGCGCGATCCATGTGGGCGACGTGGACGACGAATCGCTGGTGGCGATCGGCCTCGGCGAGGTGACGCGCGTGATCATCGCCGCGCCCTCGCTGCTCGCGCGCCACGGCGGACGGGCCGAGACGCTGGCCGAGGTCGGCGCCCTGCCCTGGCTCGCCTTCGGGCACTTCTACCGGACCAGCGTGCGCCTGCGCGACACCGCGAGCGGCGAGCTGACCGAGCTGCCGATCACGCCGCGCCTTACCACCGACAGCCTGTTCGCGCTGCGCAACGCGGTGCTCATGGGCTGCGGCGTGGCCGTGGTGTCGGCCTGGAGCGTGATCGACGACATCGCCGCCGGCCGCCTCGTGCGGCTGCTGCCGGGCTGGCAGGCGCCGCCGCTGCCGGTGCGGCTGCTGTATCCGCAGGCCAGCCATCTGCCGGCGCGGCTGCGCAAGTTCATCGAACTGATGCGCGAGCGGCTGCCACGCATCGCGGGGGTGATGCCGCCGGGCAGCCAGAGCGCCGGCGACAGCTAGCGCCGCCGCCGGTCGCGCGGCTCACAGCCCGAACAGCCTCGCCGCATTCCCGTAAAAGAACTTCTCCGCCACCTCGTCACGCAAGCCAAGCGCCAGCGCGTCATCGATGCTCTGCCGGATCGGCCGGAAGGTGTACGACGAGCCGAACAGCAACTGGTCGGCCAGAAAGCCGTTGGCCGCCTGCACATAGGCCTCGCTGCCGGGCTGGAACAGGTACATGTCGGGCACGAGATGCACGTTGTCGTAGCGGAAGGCGACGCCGATCGCCTGCTGCACATTGGGCCACCAGCCGTGGTAGCAGACGAGCGGCAGCGTCGGATAGCGCTGCGCCACGCGCGCGAGCGGCGCCGGATCGTTGAAGCGCAGGTCGGGCGTGGTCGGGCCGGTCATCAGGAACACGGGCACGCCGCGGTCGCGCGCGTATTCGTAGATCGGGAAGTAGGCCGGGTCGTCCACATGACGCGGCGGCTCGCCGAAGCCCGGTTCCAGGTCGATGCCCGCGAGGCCGAGCACGTCGATGGCGCGCGCCGCCTCGGCCAGCGCGGCCTCGGTGCCTTGCAGCACCGGGTCCACCGCGCCGATGCCGATCAGCTCGTCATGCCCGCGCACGATCTCGTGGATGCGGTCGTTGGGCAGATGCTGGGCCGGCGTGTGGCGGCCGACGATGACCGCCTTTGCAAGCCCCGCGTCGCGCACCTCGGCCAGAAAGCCTTCCTGCGTGAGCGAGCGTTCGAAATGGTTGTCCGGCCCGCGCGTGCCGACGCGCCGGTTGAGCCAGCGCGCGGTCGCGTGGGCCGCGTTGCCCGGCGTCGCGCCGAAGAAGTCGTGCAGAAAGGCCGGGCGGCAGCGCAGGTCGATCACCTTGTGGGACATGGCGGCGCTCCTCAGGCACGCGACGCGGCGTCGGCATAGCCGCCGGTCGCGGCAAAGCTCGGCAGCGGCGCGGCCTCGGGCCGGCTCGCGGCGGCGCGCGCATCGGCCGGCGCGGGGGCTTCGCCGCCGAGCGTGCTCGCGTCGAACGGCCCGCCCGTGAAAGCCCTTGCATCGCTCGTCACCGGCTTCTTGCCGGGCAGCAGCGGGAACACCAGCTCGGCGAAGCGGTAGGCCTCCTCCAGATGCGGATAGCCCGAGAGCACGAAGCGGTCGACGCCGAGATCGACGTACTCCTTGAGCCGTTGCGCGACCGTCTCCGGATCGCCCACCAGCGCCGTGCCCGCGCCGCCACGCACCAGGCCCACGCCGGCCCACAGGTTGGGGCTGACCTCCAGCCGGTCGCGCCGGCCGCCATGCAGCGCGGCCATGCGCGCCTGCCCGACCGAATCCATCTTCGCGTAGCGCGACTGGATCTTCGCGATCGTCTCGTCGTCGAGGTTGCGGATGAGGCGGTCGGCGTCGGCCCAGGCCTCGTCGTTCGTCTCGCGCACGATCACGTGCAGACGCACGCCGAAGCGCACGGTGCGGCCCCGGGCGGCGGCGCGCCTGCGCACGTCGGCGATCTTTTCCGCCACGGCGGCGGGCGGCTCGCCCCAGCTCAGATAGGCGTCCACATGCTCGGCCGCGAGTTCGTGCGCGGCCTCGGACGAGCCGCCGAAGTAGAGCGGCGGATGCGGCTTCTGCACGCCCGGAAAGTAGTTGCGGCTGTCCACCACCTTGTGATGCTTGCCGCTGAAGTTGACGGTCTCGCCCGCGAGCACGGCCTTCCAGATGCGCAGGTATTCGTCGGCGGCTTCGTAGCGCTCGTCATGCGAGAGGAACACGCCGTCGGCCGCGAGTTCGGCTGCGTCGCCGCCGGGCACGACGTTGAGCAGCACGCGGCCCTGGCTGGCCTGGTCGAGCGTCGCGGTCGCGCGCGCCACCGACACCGGATTGCCGAGCGAGGTGCGCAGCGCAACGAGGAACTTGAGCCGCTTCGTCTGCGGAACCATGTGCGAGGCGACGGCCCAGGGGTCGTGGCAGCCGCTGCCGGTGGGGATGAGCACGCCGTCGTAGCCGAGGTTGTCGGCGGCGACGGCCACCTGGCTCAGATAGTCGAGCGTGGGCGGGCGGCCGAAGCCGGACTTGCCGAGATAGCGGGTGTCGCCCGAGGTGGGCAGGAACCAGAAGATGTCGAGGGACATGACGTGATGCGTCCTTGGCGAGGCAGGTGAGCGGAGCGCGGCCCTCGCGGCGGGGCCGTCGGCGAGGCTTTCGCGCCGTGCCGGCGGCCGCGATGCGGCGTCGGCTTTGCCGGGCTTTCGCAGCGTCCGTGCCACGCCGGTGGCGAGGGGCTGCAATCGCTTGCATGGCGTGCCGGCTGCTGCCGTGGCAGCAGCGCCCTGCCGTGGGGAGACAGCACTGCTGCGCCGCCAGCAGTGCACATGCGGCACGCCTCTGGCTGCCGGCCGCATCGGGTCGGCTGAATGCGGCATAGCCACCATGTCGACTGCTGCCTTTCAAGCAGTGCTGCTGCATTTCCACCAGCCTGGCGGCCTCCGACACGCGATCGCGTCCTCGACGGGCGGGCACGGCATCTGCTGCCTGGGCCGCACGCATCCGCGCCCACCGCTTCGCCCGCGACCCGCCGCATGACCCTCCAGCTCAGCCCCGCCCTGCTCCACGACCCGACCACCGCCGCCGACCTCGCGCCCGCGCGCGGCGACGCCGCCGATGCGCCGCCGCCGCGCGCCCTCGCGCTCGCCGACCTGCCCGCCACGCGCGACGCCCTCGTCGCCCGCTTCGCGCGCACGGCCGCGCGGCGCGACCAGCTCGGCGGCACGCCCAAGGCCGAGCGCGACGCGCTGCGCGCCAGCGGCCTGCTCGCGCTGTCGATTCCCGAAGCGCTCGGCGGACTCGGCGCCGACTGGTCGGTCGTGCTGCGCACGGTGCGCGAGTTCGCGCGCGTGGACAGCTCGATCGCCCATCTCTTCGCCTTCCACCACCTGATGCTCGCGACCGTGCGGCTGTTCGGCAGCCGCGCCCAATGGGAACCGTGGCTGCGCCACACCGCGCGTGGCGACTGGTTCTGGGGCAACGCGCTCAATCCGCTCGACCCGCGCGCGACCTGGCGCGCGGTGGACGGCGGCATCGAGATCTCGGGCCGCAAGAGCTTCTGCTCGGGCGCGCTCGATTCCGAGATGCTCATCGTCTCGGCCGTCGGCGAAGACGATGGCGGCAGGGATGCGGACGGCGCCACCGTCGCGCCCGCCGCGCTCGGCAGCGGTGCTGGCGCGGCGAGCCTGCGCATCGCCGCCGTGCCCACCGCGCGCAGCGGCATCCGCCTCAATGACGACTGGCACAACATCGGCCAGCGCCAGACCGACAGCGGCAGCGTCGAGTTCGACCGCCTGCGCGTCGAGGCGCATGAACTGCTGCTCGACCCCGGCCCGCTCGCCACGCCGCGCGCCTCGCTGCGGCCGCTGCTGGCCCAGGCCATCCTCGCCAACATCTACATCGGCATCGCCGAGGGCGCCGTGGCCGACGCGCGCGACTACACGCTGCGCGAGGCGCGGCCCTGGCCACCCTCGGGCCTCGCCCGCGTGACCGACGATCCGCATGTGCTCGTCGCCTTCGGCGACTTCCACGCCGGGCTCGAAGCGCTGCGCCTGCTCGGCGACCGCGCCGGCGCCGCGATCGACGCCGCGCTCGCGCAAGGCGAGGCGCTCGACGCCGCCGGCCGCGCCGAGGCGGCGCTCGCCATCGCCAGCGCCAAGGTCGTCGCCACGCGCACCGGGCTCGACATCTGCAACCGGCTGTTCGAGGTGACGGGCGCCCGCTCGACCCACGCCGGCGTCGGTCTCGACCGCCACTGGCGCAACCTGCGCACCCACACGCTGCACGACCCGCTGCACGGCAAGCTGCGCGAACTCGGCGAATGGCTGCTGCTCGGCCAGACGCCGGTACCGGGGTTCTACTCGTGAACCGACCCGCGCCCGACGGCGGCGTGGCGACCGTCGCCAGCCTGCCCTTCACCGACGTGCGCAGCCGCGCCCTGCTCGACAGCCTCGCCCGCCTCGCCGCCGACGACGGCGCCACCGTGCTGCTGCTCGGCGAGGCCGGCACCGGCAAGGACGTCTTCGCGCGCGCCCTGCACGACGCCAGCCCGCGCGCCGCCGGCCCTTTCGTCAGCCTCAACTGCGGCGCCTGCGCCCCGGCCGACCTCGACCGCGCCCTGCTCGGCTGCGAAGCCGGCGCCGCGCCCGGCGCCTTCGCCGCCAGCCCCGGCGCGCTCGAACAGGCCCACGGCGGCACCCTCTTCCTCGACGAGATCGACCGCCTGCCGCCCGCGCTCCAGGCCAGCCTCATGCAAACGCTTGCAGAACGCGCCTGCCGCCGCCTCGGCGCCAGCGACGCCCGGCCGGCCGACCTGCGTCTCGTCGCCGCCAGCGCGGCCAATCTCGACCGCGCCATCAGCCGCGCCCGCCTCCTGCCCGAACTGCGCGCCCTGCTCGACCGCCATCCGCTGCGCGTGCCGGCGCTGCGCGAGCGCCCCGGCGACATCCTGCCGCTGGCCCATCGCTTTCTCGCGCGGCTGCGCGCCGGCCTCAACTACCGCGCCACGCGCTTCAGCGCCGACGCCGAGCGCCGCCTGCTGCGCCACGCCTGGCCAGGCAACCTGCGCGAGCTGGAAAACGTCGTGCACCACGCGCTGTTCGTCTGCCCCGGCGACGAGATTCTCGGCGAGCACCTCGCCATCGGCGGCATGCGCATCGCGCCCGCCACCGACGCCAGCACGCAGGCCGCAGCCGACGACGCCGACACGCCCAGCGCCGAGGAAGCCCTGCGCGCCGCGCTCGAACGCCTGTGCGCCGAAGCGCCCGACGGCCTGCATGAACTGGTCGAGCGCAGCCTGATGCAGGTGGCGTTCGCGCATTGCGGGCGCAATCAGGTCAGGACGGCGCAATTGCTCGGGGTGAGCCGGAATGTGCTGCGGGGGCGGTTGATCGGGTTCGGGGAGATTGAGGCGAGGAGGTGAATCGTCTGACCTCACCAAAGAGGCGGCATTCGACCTATCGCGACATGATCGGCGGCCCGACAATCAGATCGCGACCGTACATCGCGACGTCGCCGCGCACCTTGGCCCACCTCCGACGCCGCAATTCCGTCAGCCCAGCGGCTCGGCAAACCACCCAACCCGCGATCGCCCCGGCCGACTCGATCAAATCTGATATCCGTGAAAAAACGCCTCGTTCAACCACGCTCGATAACGACCTCTGCAAGCGCATCCCGGGCACAGCAGCATAAGCCAGATTTCAACGCGACATCGACCAACAATAATGGAAAGGGTGCTTCAAATCGATTGCGCCATATCCAAGCCTGCATTGAGCGATCGCCGCGTACTCTGACGCAGCGGCGGATAATTGAAACGCTGAACGGCAAACGGGCAGCTCACGACAAAGTGTACGGAACGAATGCCATCTCGGCGAATGACCGGCAGCCCGAAACCGTTGCATTGCAATCGTCAGCTGAGAATGCACCTACCAAACTCACGGCAAGCACCCTGCAATGCAGCTTCGGAGCAGACGCACGCAAAATGCTTGGACTCCTGCGCGGTATCCCTCGAACCCATGAAGACGTCGGCAGCGGAAATACCACACCCAATTCGTCGACGGCATCGGCAGAGCGCGATGCCGCTCAAATCAATCGAAGCGTCCCGCTCAAACTGATGCCTTACCCACGGAAGGTCAGGACATTGACGAACGAGGCCCTTCCACTGTTGCGAGGCAAACCGGAGCGGAAGGAACTGATTGCAAAACATCTTGTGCAACAAGCGCTCGCAAAGGACTTGTACATACCTTCCCCGAAAGTCACGCCATATGCGTTGCAGCAGTGGGCAATTTCATTCGGCTATCCCCAAGAATATGCATACAGGCTAGCCTTTAATTCGCCCTTTACGCTGAATGACGTGCGAGAACGGACCGTATTGAATGATGAATCTTCCGAGAAAAATGCTGGCTGGCGGTCGGAAATCGAAGCAAGGTCAATGACACACATTGAATTCAAGCACGCCATTTCGCTCAAAAACACGAACGATCATCAATTATATTTTCGCAATTCCTTTTTGCCGGGAAGCTGGACAATGGCGGTCAACATGCGCAACCCTGTGCTGGCCGATTTCTTTGCCGATGAAGTGGCTGGAATGCAGGCGCAACTAGTGGAGCAACACAGGGCCACGCTGATCGCCAACGCAAAAAACGATCAGACTTCCGAGCGGGACAAGGACGACAATCCCGAGCAGGAAATCTCGGAAATCATCCGGGAAAATGTGGTTTCAGTATCTGGAAAGAATTGGGTGACGAATAACAGGATCAGACCAGGAGATTTGTCGCCTGACGATCTCTCATCCTTCCTTAAAACAGAAAATGGAAAAAGCAGCGAGCGGATAGCTCTAGGAATGGAAAAGAAGATTGTTTCCGCCCGCGCCGTGCAAGGAAGCATGGGTCTATCTATTCATTTGAAGCTAGACAACATCGCCCCTACAGCAAAGGCTGCAAATAATCGTCGGCAGGATTGAACGGCTGCGCTCCCGTCAGCCAGCGGGGATCGCAAGCCGACGAGCCGCAGCCATCGGAAACACGAGCGCATGGGAGCGTCGGACAGGCTGCCAAGATCTGCCGACGCACTCCACCGCCTGACGCAACCTCAGCCGCCGAACCTCCCCTTCACCGCCACCTCCGCCAGCGCCAGCCGCCCCGACGGCGCCTCCCGCCCTTGCAGTCCCTCCGGCAGCTGCGCCTTGTCCCCGCGCTTGCCGACCGCGATCACCGCATGCGCCGCGAAGCCCTCGGGCAGCCCGATCGCCACGGCCAGCTTCGCCGCGTCGAAGCCGGCCATCGCATGCGTGAACCAGCCGGCCAGCGTCGCCTGATGCGCGAAGCTGCCCCAGGCGGCGCCGGCGTCGAAGGCGTGCCAGCCGTTGGGCTTGCTCTCGGTCGAGCCGGGCGGCACGAAGGTCGTGCGCGAGGCGACGACGACGAGCGCCGACGCGCGCTTGGCCCAGCCCTGGTTGAACTCCAGCAGGCTTTCGAAGATCGGCGTCCATTCCGGTGTGTCGCGCAGCGCGTAGACGAAGCGCCAGGGCTGCACGTTGTAGGCCGACGGCGCCCAGCGCGCGGCCTCGATGAAGCCCAGCAGCTCGGCCTCGGCAATGGCCTCGCCGGTGAAGGAGCGCGGCGACCAGCGCTGCGTGAACTGGGGGGCGATCTGGTGTTCGGTGACGCGCGTGTTCTCGGACATGGCTTTCTCTTTGGGTTGCGAGGAAAGCGCCCGCGCGGCGGCGGGCGTCGGCCGAGTGTAGGCAGCTCGCGTCGCGCGCGCGAGGGCGCGCGGCGATCGGCGCGTCAGATGCTCATGCAAATTGCTTCGATGCAGGCGACGCCGGCGCGGCGCCGGGCCGACCCGGTGCCGCGCCGGCGCGCGATGCGGCCGTGCCGGCGTCAGAACGCGTGCTGCATGCCCACGCGCAGGATGTTCTGCGAGCTGCCCGAGGCCGCGCCGGCCGAGGCCATGAGCGCGGCCTGCACCTTCTCGGCGTCGCCGGTGGCGTGCTGCCAGCCGAAGCTCGTGTAGACGTTGGTGCGCTTCGAGAAGAGGTAATGCAGACTCAGGTTCACCTGGTGCGCCTTGTTGTTCGTGAGCACCTCGTTGCCCTTCATGTAGGTGTACTGACCGATCGCGCGGGTGTTGGTCGTGGGGCTGAACAGCAGCGCCGTGGCGAAGGCGCCGATGCGCGCGTCGTTGGCCGTGTTGCGGCTGTTGGTGTAGACGCCGCTCCAGTGCACGCCGTCGCCGAAGTCGTAGCGCGCGCCCGCGCCCCAGGTGCGCACGCCGTCCTCGCCGTTGCCGAGCGCCGCGTAATTGACGCTCGTGTACGCGGCGGTGAGGGTGACCGGGCCGCCGGTGTAGTCGGCGCTGTAGCTCTTGCTGGAGCTGTTGTTGGTGCCGGCGGTGGTCGATTCGCCAAAGCCGTAGAGCGCGCCGAGTTGCACGCCGTAGACGCGCGGGCTGTCGTAGCGCACCGCGTTGCCGATGCGGCTGGTGTTGCCGGTGCGGTCGAAGTCGGCACTCGGTGACTGGCCGCCCGGGCGGCCGAAGCCGTCGAAGGGGCCGCGCCGCATGAACTGGATCGACACGAACGGGAACATCGGCCCGTAGGTCTTCTGCGTGAGCGTGGTGAACATGAAGTCGTTGAGGTTGCCGGCCTGGATCTGGCCGAACCTGCCTTCGAGGCCGACGCCCGCGTAATGGCCCCAGAGGTTGCCGACCTGGGCGCCGCTGTCCATCTGGAACTGGCTTTGCAGGCGGAAGAAGGCGCGCATGCCGTCGCCCAGATCCTCGCTGCCGCGAATGCCGATGATGTTGGGCGAGAGGATGCCGGTATCGACGGCATTGAGCGACTTGCCGTTCACGTTGCTGGAGCGGGACAGGCCGCCATCGATCACGCCGTAGAGCGTGACGTTGGACGACTGGGCCTGGACGGTGACGGCGCAGCCGGACAGCGCGGCGCAGGCGAGCAGCTTCTTCATGGAGGACCTCGTGGGTTTCGCGTTGGTTGTGTTGATGTGGCCGGGCGATGCTCGGACCATCTTCGGGCGGCGCTGCTGAAGGCGCTTGCACTCCCGTCCGCGACTGCCTGGACGAGCGTGCAGGCGTGGGATGAAACGGGGCGCGGGATCAGCGCGCGCGGTCGGCCGGCAGGCGGCGCACCATCGCGGCGAAGAACTTGTCGGCGAAGTCGTTGTCGTGGATCAGCATCTGCGTGAGGTCGGCGCAGCGCTGGCCGATGCTCGCGGGCAGCCTGGTGTCGGCGCCGGCCATCGAGCGCGCGAGGCATTGCACCTCGGCCGCGCGCTGCACGGTCCAGAGCAGGAAGAAGGCGCGCGGGATGTCGATCTCGCCGACGGCGATGCCGTGGTTGCGCAGCACGAGAATGTGCTTGTCGCCGAGGCTCGCGAGCATGCGTTCGCGCTCCTCGGCGAACAGCGTGATGCCCTCGAAGGCGTGGTAGCCGACGCGGCCGTAAAGCTGGGCGCCGTAGAAGTCGTCGTGATGGAAGCCTTCTTCCTTGAGCGCGATGGCCGACACCTCGGTCGTGTGGGTGTGGATCACGCAATGGATGTCGTCGCGCGCCTCGTGGATGCAGCCGTGCAGCGCGAAGCCGGCCGGGTTGGCGTCATGCGGCGAGGGCTCGACCTTGTGGCCCCGCGTATCGACCTTGAGCAGGTTGGCCGGCGTGATCTCCTCGTAGTTGAGGCCGAAGGGATTGACGAGGTAGTGGCCGGTGCCGGGCAGGCGGGCCGAGATGTGGTTGAAGATGGTTTCGGTCCAGCCGAAGTGGGCGACGAGGTGGTAGCAGTCGGCGAGCTGCACGCGCAGCGCCCATTCGGCGTCGCTGCAATCGGCGCGGCGGCCCTGGGCGGGAGTGGTCATGTCGGTCATGGTCGTTTCTTCAGGCTGAGCGGGGGCCTGCCGGGCGTGCCGGCAAGCGGTGGACGAAGGAAAGGGTCAGGAAGTCAGGCGGCCAGCGCGGGCCTCGCGGCGTGGCGTGCAAGCGCTATCACGGCGCTCGTGGTGGGCATCGGGATGGCGTAGAGCGCGGCGAGTTCGAGCACCGCCTCGCCGATCGCGGCCAGCTCCAGCGGCCGGCCGCGCTCGTGGTCCTGGAGCATCGAGGTGCGCACCGCGCCCATCGCGCGACCCAGCTCGATGAACTCGATCGGGTCGATCTCCAGCCGCGCGCCGTGGCTCGCGGCGACCACGGCGATCTCGCGCATCATCGCGCGCACGATCTCGACCAGCGCCGGCTCGCCGTAGATGCGGTCGAGCGTCGCGCCGGTCACGACCGACAGCGGGTTGGACGTGAGGTTGGCGGTGATCTTGGTCCAGAGCTTGTCGCGGATGCGGTCGAGCGGGCGGCCCTCGATGCCGGCCGCGTCCAGCGCGGCGCAGGCGGCGCGCAGCCGCTCGCTGCCGCCGCCGCCCGGCTCGCCGAGCATGACGAGATGCGGCGTGGTCGAGCGCACGCGGCCGGGGCCGAGCATCTCGGCGGTGATGAACACGATCGCGCCGAGCACCTGGTCGAGCGGGATCAGTGCCGCGAGCCGGCCGTCGGGGTCGACGGCCTCGACGCGCCGCCCGTCATGCCGGCCGCCCTCGCGGTGGAAGTACCACCACGGCACGCCGTTGGGCGTGGGGATGACGACGGTGTCGGGGCCGAGCATCGGGCGCGCGGCGGCGGCGAGCGCGGCGAGGTCCTGCGACTTGCTGCACAGGAACAGGAGGTCCTGCGGGCCGAGTTCGTCGGCGCCGCCGGCGTGCACGCGCGCCTCGACGCGGCCACCCAGGTCGTCGAGCGTGATGCCGTGCTCGCGCAGCGCGCCGAGCGTGGCGCCGCGCGCCAGCACCGACACGCGCTGGCCGGCGGCGGCGAAGCGCGCGGCGAGGGTGCAGCCGATGGCGCCCGCGCCGGCGATGCCGACGCGCAGCGGCGGGAGGAAGGAAGCGAGGGTCATCGGTGAATCTCCGGCGCGGCGACGACGAGGTGAAGGCCGAGTTCCTCCGGCGCGGTGCAGCCGAGCAGCGCGAGCGTGCGGTCGAACTCGGCGCCGAGCAGGTCGAGCGCGCGGCGCGCCCCGGCCTCGCCGCCGGCCGCGAGGCCGAACAGCGTGGCGCGGCCGGTAAGCACCGCATCGGCGCCGAGCGCGAGCGCCTTGGCGATGTCGGTGCCGCGCCGGATGCCGCCGTCGAGCAGCAGCGTCGCGGCCGGGCCGACGGCCGCGCGGATCGCCGCGAGCGCGTCGAGACTGGCGATGGCGCCGTCGAGCTGGCGGCCGCCGTGGTTGCTGACGATCACGCCGTCGGCGCCGTGTGCAAAGGCTTGCAGGGCGTCGTCGGCGCGCAGCACGCCCTTGAGCAGCAGCGGGCCGTCCCAGTGCGCGCGCAGCCAGTCGAGGAAGGCCCAGTCGAGCGCGCGGTCCATCTGGCCGTCGATGAAGGCCACCGTCCGCGCGACGCTGCCCTGGCCCGCCGGCAGATAGGGCGCGAGGTTGGCGAAGCCCGGCAGCCCGCCCTGCCCCATCACCGCGCGCACCCAGCGCGGATGCCGCGCCACGTCGAGCAGCCGGCCCCAGCGCAGCCTGAGCGCGCCGCGATAGCTGCGGCGGTCCCATTCGCGGTTGCCGTAATGCACGGCGTCGGCCGTGAGCACCAGCGCCTCGAAACCGCTGCGTCTGGCCCGCGCGAGCAGGTCGAGCGTGATCGCGCGGTCGCGCAGCGGATAGAGCTGGAACCAGCGCCGGCCCTCGGGCGCGGCGGCGGCGATCTGCTCGATCGACGCATTGGCCACGGTGCTGAGCGTGAACGGCACGCCGGCCGAGGCGGCGGCCCGCGCGAGCGCGCAATCGCCGTCGCGCGCCTGCAGGCCGTTGAAGCCCGTCGGCGCGATCGCGAGCGGCAGCGCGAGCGGCCTGCCGAACAGTGTCGCGCCGAGCCGACGCGCGGGCGCGGGCCGCAGCATCGGCGGCAGGAAGCGCCGATGCGCGAAGGCCGCGCGGTTGGCGGCGAGCGTCAGCTCGTCCTCGGCGCCGCCCGCGAGGTATTCGTGGGCGAAGGCCGGCACGCGGGCGCGCGCCATGCGCTCCAGCTCGTCGATGTTGATGGCGTCGGCCACGCGGCGGCGCAGCGGCAGCTTGCGTTCGAGCATGTCAGGCCGCCAGCCGGTCCTGATGCTTGCCGGCGAGACCGAGGTAGACCTCGATCACGCGCGGGTCGTGCGCGAGATCCTTCGCGTCGCCCTGGAGCGTGACCTGGCCGTTCTCCAGCACGTAGGCGGTGTCGGCCACGGCGAGCGCGGCGCGCGCGTTCTGCTCCACCAGCAGGATCGACACGCCCCGATCGCGCAGCGTGGCGATGATGCGGAAGATCTCGCGCACGATCAGCGGCGCGAGGCCGAGGCTCGGCTCGTCGAGCATGAGCAGGCGCGGCTTGGCCATGAGCGCGCGGCCGAGCGCGAGCATCTGGCGCTCGCCGCCCGACAGCGTGCCCGCGAGCTGGTCGCGCCGGTCGCGCAGGCGCGGGAACAGCGCGTAGATCTCCTCCAGCGTCTCGGCCACCGCGCGGTCGCGCCGGCGCCAGCGGTCGAAGCCGCCGAGCAGCAGGTTGTCCTGCACGCTCATCTCGCCGAACAGCTCGCGCTTCTCGGGCACGAGGTTCATGCCCATGCCGACCCTGCGCTCGACGCTCGCGCCGCGGCAGGCCACGGCCTCGAATTCGATGCTGCCGCTCGACGGCAGCAGGCCGATCAGCGCCGACAGCATCGTCGTCTTGCCGGCGCCGTTGGGGCCGATGACCGTGGCGATGCGGCCCTCGCTCACCTCGATGTCGATGCCCGACAGCGCCTCGACCTTGCCATAGGCGACATGCAGGTCGCGCACCCTGAGTAGCGTGTCGGCCATGTCAGACCCCTCCCAGATAGGCCTCGAGCACGGCCGGATCGTTCTGCACTTCCTCGGGCAGACCGGCGGCGATGCGCGTGCCGAATTCCATGACGACGAGGCGATCGACCAGCCCCATCACGAAGTCCATGTCGTGCTCGACGAGCAGGACGGCGAGCCCTTCGGCGCGCAGCTTGCGCAGCAGGTCGCCGAGCGCCTGCTTCTCCTGCAGGCGCAGGCCGGCGGCGGGTTCGTCGAGCAGCAGCACGCAGGGGTCGGCCGCGAGCGCGCGGGCGATCTCGAGAATCCGCTGCTGGCCGAGCGCGAGCGAGCCGGCCGGCAGGTGCATGCAGTCGCCGAGGCCGACGCGTTCGAGCTGGCGCGCGGCTTCGGCCAGCAGCGCGCCCTCGTCCTTGCGGTCGAGCCGCCAGGCCGCCGGCAACACGCCCGCATGGCCGCGCAGGTGGGCGCCGATCGCCACGTTCTCGAGCACGCTCATCTGCGGCAGCAGGCGCACATGCTGGAAGGTGCGCGACAGGCCGCGCGAGGCGAAGGCGCGCGAGCCCTTGCCGCGCATGTCGGCGCCGCACAGCAGCACCTGGCCCGAGGTGGGCGTGTCCACGCCCGAGAGCTGGTTGAACATCGTGCTCTTGCCGGCGCCGTTGGGGCCGATGAGGCCGAGGATCTCGCCCGCGCGCAGTTGCAGGTCCATCTCGTTGTTGGCCACCAGCCCGCCGAAGCGGCGCGTGACCTTGCGCGCCTCGAGCACCACGCTGCCGCGCTCGGGCAGGGCGCGGCGCGACAGGCGGCTCGCGCGGTCGATGCGCGGCGCGCGCGCCGCCACCGGCAGCAGCCGCGCGACCAGCGACCACAGCCCGGCCGACGAGCTTTGCAGGATCACGATCATCAGCACGCCGAAGACGATCACCTCGAAGTTGCCGCTGCGCCCGAGCAGCGCCGGCAGCAGGTCCTGCAACCATTGCTTGAGCACGGTGATGACGCCCGCGCCGAGCAGCGCGCCCCACACGCTCGACGCCCCGCCCACGACGCTCATGAACAGGTAGTCGATGCCGTAGTGCAGCCCGAACGGCGAGGGGTTGATGAAGCGCTGCAGGTGGGCATAGAGCCAGCCCGCCGCGCTCGCCTGCAGCGCCGCGAGGATGAACACCACCATGCGCGCGCGGCTGCTGTTCACGCCCATCGCCTCGGCCATCGTCACGCCGCCCTTGAGCGCGCGGATGGCGCGGCCCTCGCGCGAGTCGAGCAGGTTCTGGCTCGTGACCGCGCCCGCGAGCACGAAGGCCCAGATCAGCCAGTACATCCGCGCCGGGCTGTCGAGATCGAGGCCGAACAGCGCGATGGCCGGGATGTTGCCGAGGCCCGACTGCCCGCCGAGCAGCGTCGAGCTGCCGAACAGGTAGTACAGGCTGATGCCCCAGGCGATGGTGCCGAGCGGCAGGTAATGGCCCGACAGCCGCAGCGTGAGCGAGCCGATCGCCAGCGCCGCCACGAAGGTGACGAGCAGCCCGGCCGCGAGGCCGAGCCAGGGCGAGCCCTGCAGCCAGCCGAGCGTGTCGGCGCCGAGCGCGCCCGACGACAGCACGCCCGTCGTGTAGGCGCCGAGGCCGACGAAGGCCGCCTGGCCGAAGCTCGTCATGCCGGCCGTGCCCGTCAGCAGCGTGAGGCCGAGCGCCACCAGCGAGGCGATGCCGATGTAGTCGAGCAGGCTCACGTAGAACGGCGGCAGCAGGTAAGGCCCGACCGCGAGCAGCGCCGCGAACACCGCGCCGACCATGAGGCGCGAGGGGCGCCGGCGCGGGCCGGCGGACGTGGCGGGCGCCGGGGCGAGCGCGCGCGCGGGTTGGGAGACGCTCATTCCTCGTCCTCCAGTCGATGCGTGGTGAGGGAGCGCCAGAGCAGGACGGGGATGATCAGCGTGAACACGATCACCTCCTTGTACTGGCTCGCGAAGAAGGCCGAGAAGGCCTCGATGAGGCCGACCAGCAGCGCGCCGCCGGCCGCGATCGGATAGCTCGCCAGCCCGCCGATGATCGAGCCGACGAAGCCCTTGAGGCTGATGATGAAACCCGAGTCGTAGTAGAGCGTGGTGATGGGCGCGATCAGCACGCCCGACATCACGCCGATGAAGGTCGCCAGCCCGAAGCTGACCGAGCCCGCGAAATCCGGCGAGATGCCCACCAGCCGCGCGCCGGTGCGGTTGAACGCCACCGCGCGCAGCGCCTTGCCGTAGAGCGTGCGCTGGAAGGCGAAGAACAGCAGGCCGATGAGCGCGAACGACACCGCCACCACCCACACGGTCTGGCTGTTGAGCCGCAGCGCGCCCAGCTCGATGAAGCTGTCGGAGAAGGGCTGGGTGCGCGCGCCCTCGGGGCCGAAGGCGAGCAGGCCCGCGCCCACCAGCGCCACATGCAGCGCGATCGACGCGATCAGCAGCACCAGCGCGCTGGCCTGGGCCAGCGGCGCGAACACCGCGCGGTAGAGCAGCGGGCCGAGCGGCACCAGCACGAGCAGCACCAGCAGCACGCGCAGCGGCGCGGCCAGCTCGGCGAGCGGCAGCGCTTGCAGCGCGAGGCCGAGCGCGACGGGCCAGGCGAGCGTGCCGGCCCACAGCGCGAGCCGCCTGCCCGAGGGGCGGCGGCGTTCGCGGGCGTGGCGGATCGCGTCGGCGAGGCAGGCGGCCAGCGCCACGACGCCGAGCAGCGTCGTCGCGTTGCCGGGCTGCCCGGCCTCGAAGGCGGCCATCGTCAGCGCGCCGAAGGCGACGAACTCGCCGAGCGGGATCAGCAGCACCCGCGTCACGGTGAACACGAGCAGGATCGACAGCGACAGCAGCGCATAGATCGCGCCGTTGGTCACGCCGTCCTGCCCGAGCAGCAGGGCGATCTGGAGGTTCACGTCAGGGTCTCCGGTCCGGGGCGCGGCTTACTTGAGCAGCGTCCAGTTGCCGTTCCGGACGGTGATCAGCTCGCGGCCGCGCTCGTCGAAGCCCGAGTGATCCTCCGGCGTCATGTTGTAGACGCCCTGGGTGCCGACCAGCTCCTTCGTCTGTTCGAGCGCGTCGCGCAGCGCGGCGCGGAACTCGGGCGTGCCGGGCTTGCCCTTCCTGAGCGCGACCGGGATGGCCGACTGGAGCAGCAGGCCGGCGTCGTACACGTTGGCGCCGAAGGTCGCGGGCTTGCTGCCGTTGAGCTTTTCGTAGGCGGCGATGTAGTCGGCGGCGACCTTCTTCGACGGGTTGCTGTCGGGCATCTCGGGCAGCACGAGCATCAGGCTCGCGGCGAGGATCGTGCCCTCGACCTTCTTGCCGCCGTTCTGCAGGAAGGCCGGCAGCGCCGCGCCGTGGGTCTGGTAGAACCGGCCGCGATAGCCCTGGTCCACCAGCGTCTGCTGCGGCAGCACGGTGCTGCCGCCGGTCGCGGCGATGAGTACCGCGTCGGGGTTGGCGGCCAGCACCTTGAGCGATTGCGCCGTCACCGAGGTGTCGGTGCGCAGGTATTTCTCGTTGGCCAGCACCTTGATGCCGTGCTTCTCGGCCAGCGCGTCGAACACGCGGGTCCAGTTCTCGCCGTAGGGGTCGTTGAGGGCGATGACGGCCACCGTCTTCACCCTGGCCTTGACCATCTGGCCGACGAGCGCGGTCGCGATCACGTCGTCGTTCTGCGTGGTCTTGAACACCCATTTCTTCTCGGGCGTCATCGGCTGGACGACGGCCGCCGTGCCGACGGGCGCGAGCATCGGCACGCCCGATTGCGCGACGAAGGGCAGCACCGCCATCGCGTTGGGCGAGCCGGTCGGGCCGATGAGGGCGTCGATGTTCTGCTCGGCGATGAGGCGCCTGGCCTCGGTCACGGATTGCGTCGGGTCGCTCGCGTCGTCGCGCGCGATGTACTCGACCTTGACGCCGGCGATCGTCGTCGGCAGCAGCGGCACGGTGTTCTTCTGCGGCAGGCCGACCAGCGCGGTCGGGCCGGTGGACGAGGTGATGACGCCGATCTTCACCTGGGCGAAGGCGGGGGCGAGCGCCGTGGCGAGCGCGGCGGCGGCGAGGGTGCGGAGCAGCTTCATGGACGGAGGGCCTTGGATGGGGAAATGGGGAGCGCCGGTTACGGAGTTCGGGGCCGGTCTGCGCCGGTCTGGTCGCGCCTGTGCGCGCGGGGTGAGGCGGCGCGGGGCCGCCAAAGGGTTGCGGCGCTGCAAGCGTTTGCGCCGCGATCGCCTGTCATGACGCTCAGGCCGCGAGGCGCGACGCCGCGCCAAGCCGGTGATAGGCGCGGTCGTGATACGCAAGACCCTCGCCATCGGCGCGCAGGCGCACCGCCCGCACCGCGCACAGCAGCACGCCGTGCGAGCCGGCCGGGATGACCTGGTCGATCACGCAGTCGAAGCTGGCGAGCGCGCCGTCGAGCACCGGCGCGCCGGTGGCGAGCGTGGTCCAGCCGGCGAGCGCGAAACGCTGGTCCGGGCCCAGCTCGCGGCTGGCGAAGCCGCCCGACAGCGCCACCTGTTCATGCGCGAGCACGTTCACGCACAGCGTGAGGTTGGCGGCGAACACGTCATGCGAGGTCGAGTTGCGGTTGACGCACACGAGCAGCATCGGCGGCGCGTCGCTCACGCTGCACACGGCGGTGGCGGTGAGGCCGGCGCGGCCGGCAGCGCCGTCGGTGGTGATGACGTTGACGGCGCCGGCGAGGCGCGACATCGCGTCGCGGAAGGCGCGCGGTTCGAGGGTGAGGTCAGACATCGAGCACCAGCCTGTCGTCGAGGGCGCGCGAACGGCACGCGATGATGAGTTCGTTCGAGTCGCGTTCCTCGTCGGTGAGGAAGGCGTCGCGGTGGTCGGGGCGGCCTTCGAGCACGTCGCACATGCAGGTGCCGCAGATGCCCTGCTCGCACGACACCTGCACGCGGATGCCGATGCGCGCGAGCGCGGCCACGAGGGTCTCGCCGGCGCCGACCGTCACCGTCCTGCCGCTGCGCTTCGCCACGACCTCGAAGGGTCGGCCGCCCGCCTCGGCCGTGGCCTGGAAATGCTCCTGGTGCAGCCGCGCCTCGGGAATGCCGGCGGCGCGCGCGCTGTCGAGCACCCAGGTCATGAAGCCTTCGGGGCCGCAGGTGTAGACGTGGCCGCCAGCCGGCGCGGCGCCGAACAGCGCGGCCGCGTCGAGCGGGCCGGTGGCGCCGCGTTCGTCGTCGAAATGCAGATGCACGCGGGCGGCGAAGGGCGCGGCGGCGAGTTCGTCCACGAAGGCGCAGCCGGCGCGGCTGCGGCCGCAGTAGTGCAGCGCGAAGTCGCGGCCGGCGGCGTGCAGCGCATGCGCCATCGCGATCATCGGCGTGACGCCGATGCCGCCGCCGACGAGGAGGGCCGCGCCATCCGCCGCGAGCGGGAACAGGTTGCGCGGCAGGCCGGCGCGCACGCGCGCGCCTTCGCGCAGCTGTTCGTGGGCGGCGATCGAGCCGCCGCGCGAGGCCGGGTCGCGCAGGATGCCGAGGCGCCAGATGCGGCGGTCGGCCGGGTCGCCGGCCAGCGAATACTGGCGCACCAGATCGGGGCCGAGATGCAGGTCGATGTGCGCGCCGGCCTCGAAGGCGGGCAGCGCCGCGCCGGCCGGATCGGCCAGATCGACGACGAGCACGCCCTGGCCTTGCAGGCTGCTGCGCGCGACGACGAGGTCAATGACGTCGGGGGTCATGAAAACGCTTTCAGTGAAGGGGCGCCGGTCAGCGCATGAACACGCCGCCGTTGATGTCCCAGGCGGCGCCGGTCACGAAGCCGGCCGCGCGCGACGCGAGATGCACGACGGTGGCGGCGACGAAATCGGCATCGCCGAGCTGGCGCACCGGGATCAGCGTGTCGACGAGGGTCTGCAAACGCTCGGGCGGCACGGCGGCGCGCACCGAGGGCAGGTCGAGCGGGCCGGGGGCGATCGCGTTGACGGTCACGCCCGAGGGCGCCAGCTCGCGCGCGAACACCTTGGTCATGTTGAGGATGCCGGCCTTGGACGCCGCGTAATGCGCGCCCGAGGCGGTGCCGCCGTTCTGCCCCGCGAGCGAGGCGATGTTGATGAGCCGGCCATAGCCGGCCCGCGCCATGTGGGCGCCGAACACCTGGCCGCCGAACAGGCAGCCGCGCAGGTTCACGCGGATCACGAGATCGAACTCCTCGGGCGTGATCCGCATGACCGGCGTGGTGAGCGTGACCGCCGCGTTGCCGACGGCCACCTCCAGCCGGCCCCAGCGCGCGAGCACGGCGTCGCGCGCGGCCTCGAAGGCGGCCTTGTCGGCCACGTCGAGCGCGAGCGGCAGCAGCCGGTCGGCGTCGCCGCCGAGCGCCTGCGCGGCGTCCTCGGCCAGGCCGAGGTCGCGGTCGGTGACGGCGACGCGATAGCCCGCGCCGAGCAGGGCGGCGGCGATCGCGCGGCCGAGGCCCTGCGATGCGCCGGTGACGATGGCGACCTCGCTCATGCCCGCCCCCTTACAGCAGGTAGCCGATCGCGGTGAGCGCGTCGGTCGAGTTGATGAGGCGGATGACCTTGCGGCGGATGCGGTAGCCGCCGTCGGTCCGGTCGAGTTCCCAGGTCACGTCGGCGACCTGCTGGCGCAGGGTCTCGCGGCGGAACTCGTGCAGGTCCTGGGCGCCGCGCACGGTGACGGTGGCGCCGTCGTCGGCGATCACGCGCAGCCGCGACAGTGCGCGGATGGTGCGCGCCGCCGGCATGGTCGAGATCGATTCGTTGCCGACGAGGCGCCGCACGCGCTTGGCGCGCATCGCGGCGTTGTCGTAGGCGTAGTTGAGGGTGTTGGCGTGGTCGGTCGCGTCGGGGTCGATCGGCACGATGTAGAGGCCGTCGGCGGTCCAGAGCCCGAGCCAGTCGTCGTACTCGGCATGGTCGAGCATGTCGGCTTCGGCCCAGAGGAAGGCGGTGGTGTCTTGCAGCACTTGAGTGTTCATGGCGGTGTCGTCGGGCATCAGGCGGTCATCAGCTTCTTCCACTGGCGGTAGGCGGCGCGCATGCCGGTCTCGGCACTCACGTCGCTCTTCAGGCCGTCGGGGGTGACGGTCTCGCCGGGCAGGCCGCGGTTGAGCAGGATCCAGAGGTCGGGGCCGGCCTGGGCGCCGCGCTGCACGCGCTCCCAGGCTTCGGAATCGTCGGGCGTGCCGAAGCCCATCGGGCCCTGGAAGTGCTCGTGCATGCGCAGGCGCGCCTGGTTGGCCTGTTCCGGGCCGCCGTCCATGACGATGGCGACGTGATGGATCTCGGTCTTGTCCACCGCGATCGGCCGCAGCACGCGGAAGAAGGCCATCGAGCAGGCGACGTTCGGGAACAGGTTGAGGTTGAAGCCCGAGCCGCCGACGGCGCGCACGATGCGGCGCACCGTGGTCTCGTCATGCGTGGCGCGCAGGTGCTCGGCCAGCTCGGCGTAGCGGTCGGGCACAGGCGCGTCGAGGTCGTGCTCCAGATCCACCAGCTCGGGGATCATCACCATCACGCTGTGGCCGTTGCCGAGGTCCTCGACGTAGCCGGGGCCGGCCACGAAGTCGAGCATGCGCTCGGTCTGGGCGTCCACCGAGCTGAGGAAGCTCTTGTGCACGAGCGGGAAGTGATAGGCGTCGGTCGTGTTCTCGAGCTGGATCTTCCAGTTGCCGTTGAAGGTGAAGCGGTGCTCGCCGGCCGCCTTGACCGGGTAGCCGCCGCCCTGCTTCATGAACAGGTCCATCCACTTCTTCGCCGGGCCGAGGTAATCGACCAGCGGCTCGATGTCGGCCTTGAAGGTGGCGAACACCATGCCGGCGTATTGCTCGACGCGCAGGCCGGGCAGCGGGAACTCGCCCTTGTCGAGCATCTGGCCGTAGCTGTCGGGAAAGGGCACGCTGCGCAGCGCGCCGTCGAGGCCGTAGGCCCAGCCGTGATAGGGGCAGACGAAGCTCGCGGTCTTGCCCTTCTTGTGCTCGCAGACGGTGGCGCCGCGATGGCGGCAGCGGTTGAGCAGGACGTGGATCTTCTGCTTGCGGTCGCGCACGACGATGACCGGCTCGGTGCCGACATGGGTCGTCTTGAACTGGCCCGGCTCGGCGACTTCGCTCGCATGCGCGACCCAGACCCAGGTGTTGCGGAACACCTTCTCCATCTCGCTGTCGAAGAGCGCGGCGTCGGTATAGAGCGAGGTGTGCACGCGGTCGGCGCGCACGAGTTCATCGACATTGCGATGCAGGTGGATCGGTTTGGTTTCGGCGTTCATGTCCGTGGTGTGCTTGAGGTTGTCTCGTGGAGTCGTGCAAAGGCTTGCAGGCCGGGCGTCAGGCGTCGGCGGCCGGCACCGGCAGGGGCGCGCTCGCGTCCCAGTGATCGACCGGGCGGCTGAACAGCGCCTCGGTCTCGAAGCGGTCGATGCGCCAGCGCCCGTCCTCGACGGCGAAGCCAACCGACAGCCGTGCCGCGCTGAGCTGCGACGCGCCGCTCGCGAAGGTGGAGGTCTGCAACATGAGCCAGCCGCCGCGCGCCCTGCCCTCGCTCTCGACCTCGATGAGTTCCGAGGTCAGGAAGTGGGCGTTGAATGCGAAGTGCGCCGGCGTGCGCATGTAGCGGCGGAACATCGCGGCGATCTCGTCGCGGCCCGCGTAACCGCCGAAGGTGGCGCCGTAGCGGCCGCCCTTGCCGGCCCAGGTCGCGCCGCGCGTGAAAAGGCTTGCAAGCTCGTCGAGCGGGGTGGCCGCGTCGAGCGCGTCGCACAGCGCCATGTAGCGCTTGAGACAGGCGCGGATCGCATGCTCGGCCTCGAAGCGCGCGAGGCGGGCTTCGAGTTGCGCGAGACGGTCGGCGGACGCCGGAGCACCGTGAGTCGCGTCGGCCACGGCGGCGGGCGGGTTCATCGCGTGCGATCCCGGCTCAGCGCGGAATGACCAGCTCGCGGCCCACGCGGGCCTCGACGCGGCAGTACTTCCACAGCTTGCAGCCGGTGTCGCCGACCGGGATCGTGCGGAACAGGTTGCAGGCAGCGGTGACGGTCTCGATGTCGGGCACGTCGGCCAGCACGTAGGTGGTCCACGGCGCGGCGGTGGACGGGCCGACCATGATGCGGTCGTCGTCCATGTTGCCGAGCACCTTCACGCCGGGGAGGTCGGCGATGCCGTTCATCATCTGGCTGAACGCGCTCCACACGAGCTTCGCCTCGTCGGCGGTGGCGTCGAAGAAGTTCTGGTTCACGCCGATGCAGAACAGCACGCGGTGCGGGGTCTTGGTGTCGCTCATGGCGGGGATTCCGTGGGAGGTCAGAGGTAGCCGGGCAGCGGCGCCTGGTCGAAGAAGATCGCGCCGGCGTTCTGGTAGGTGATGTCGCCCATGAAGGCGTGCTGGGTGATGACGAGGCTGTCGCGCACCTGGCGCGCGAGCGGGCTGGCGTTGTAGATGCCGGTCATGCCGGTGAGCATCTGCACGGCGCGCGTGACCTCGGCGCCGGTGCGCGTCGCATGCGTGGCCGACAGGCGCAGCAGGCTGATCTGCTCGCGCGAGGGCGTGTCGCCGCGCCGGAGCACCGCCCACACTTCGTCGATCGCGCCGTAGAAGAAGGCGCGCGCCGCGCGCAGCGCGGCTTCGGAGCGGGCGACTTCCATCTGCGCGTGCGGCCGGTCGGCCAGGCGCGGCGCGCCGGTGACGGACACGCGGCCGGTCGCCATGGCGCGCAGCTCGTCGAGCGCGGCGCGCGCGATGCCGAGCGACACGACCGACAGCACCTGGGTGGCGAACGAGAGCGTCGGATAGCGGTAGAGCGGCGTGTCGAGCGACGAGGCGCCGCCGCGCACGAAGGTCCAGTCGGGGCTGACGACCTGCTTCGTCACGACGAGATCGTGGCTGCCCGTGCCTTCGAGGCCGATCACGTCCCAGGCATGCTCGATGGACACTTTCGCGCGCGGCAGCACGGCCATGCGCGGCAGCGGACTGGCGCTGCCGTCCTGCGGCAGGATGCCGACGCCGATCATCTCGGCGCCGTAGCAGCCGCTGCCGAAGCTCCAGCGGCCCGTGACTTCATAGCCGCCCTCGACGACGGGCGCGGCCTGGGGCGGGAAGATGCCGCCCGCGAACACCACGTCGGGGCCGTCGGCATAGATTTTTGCAAGGGTTTGCACCGGCAGGCCGGCGAGGTAGATGGCGCCGATGCCGAAGCTCGCCACCCAGCCGGCCGAGCCGTCGGCGCCAGCGATGCGCTCGATCATTTCGCAGAACTCGCGCGGCGACTTCTCGTCGCCGCCGAAGCGCCGCGCGACCAGCGCGCGGTACACGCCGAGCTGCTTGAAGCGCGCGATGACGTCGGGCGCGATGCGGCGCTCGCGCGCGAACTCGTCGCGACGGGCGCGGATGTCGGCGAGCAGCGCGTCCCAGTCCGCGTTCGCGGGACTGACGGCCGGCGCGTCGGGCGGCAGGCTTTCGATGAGCATGGGGTCGTTCTCAGGCAAGGGAGGACAGGCGCAGGCGGCGCGACAGCTCGCGTCCGACGGCGCAGACGAGTTCGTCGGCGCCCTTGGGGCCGACCAGTTGCAGGCCGGCGGGCAGGCCGTCGGCGGTGCGCAGCGGCAGGTGCAGGGCCGGATGGCCCGACAGGTTGAAAGGCCGCACGAGCGTGGTCATGGCGACGGCGGCCGAGGTGTCGGCGGCATCGGCGAGCAGCGGCGGCACGTCGGCCATCGTCGGCAGCGCGAGCACGGTGCAGCGCGCGAGCGCGGCGTCGATCTCGGCCGCGAAGCCTTCGCGCACGAGGTTGGCGGCGGCCACGTCCCCGGGCGTGGTCCGGCTCGCGTTGGCGAGGCGGCGCGCGACATCCGCGCCGACGAGGCCGGTGGCGACCAGCTCGCCGCAGGCGGCCCAGGTCTCGGCATTGATGACGGCGAGGCCGGCGGCGTAGGCCGCGTCCATGCGGGCGAGCGTGACGGGCACGGTGCTGCAATCGCTTGCGGCGATCGCCCCGGCGACGGCGGCGGCCACGGCGGGCGCGGCCTCGACCGCGACGACGCCGAGCGTGATGCCGGCCGGGGCCTTGCAGGCGCCGAAGCCTGGCGCGATCACGCGCATCACGTCGATGAGCGCGTCCATGTCGCGGGCGAGCGGGCCGACGCAGTCGAGCGTGGTCTCGGCCGGCATGACGCCGGCGCGGCTCACGCGGCCGAAGGTCGGCTTGAAGCCGAACACGCCGCAGCACGCGGCCGGAATCCGCACCGAGCCGCCGGTGTCGGTGCCGAGCGCGACCGGCACCAGGCCCGACGCGACCGCCACCGCCGAGCCGCAGGACGAGCCGCCCGGCACGCGGTCGGGCGCGGCCGGGTTCACCGGCGTGCCGGTGTGATGGTTGATGCCGGTCGTGCCGTAGGCCAGTTCGTGCAGATTGGTCTTGCCCGTCAGGCGCCAGCCGGCCCCGAGCAGCAGCGCGACCACCTCGGCATGGGCCGTGGCGGGCGAGCGCCCCTCGAGTGCGCGGGAACCGGCGCGGGTCGGCGCGCCGGCGACGTCGATCGTGTCCTTGACCATCACGGCGGGGCCGGTGGCGCGGGAGTCGAGCGGGTGAACGACGATGGTCATGGCGGGTTTCAGGCTGGGTTGAAGCGGATCGCTTAAATCCAAGCTAGCGCCGTGAAACTTGAATCGTCAACTATTAATTTCCGAGCGGAATGTTTGCCCAATGCTGGTGCCGGAACCGGATGGCGGCCGCATTGTCGCGGTGCATCCACGCCCTGTTATGGGCAGTTCGACAAAATCGCTGGCGATAATTCAAACCCTTGTTTTTATTGGTATTTATATATTTTCGACAGCATTGCGTCGCAATTCGACAAGTATTGCCGCCACTCGCCCGCCATTGCCTTCGGCGGATTCCGGGGCCGACGATCGCCCTCGATCTCTTGCCAAAATCGGCCTATTAATACTTTCTCGTTCATGTATTCTCATGACCATTGAAGACAGCATTTCGAGGTCGTTTCTTGCCCAATCTCATGCTCCACATGGCGGCCGGCATTGCGCCGGCGGTCCGCCGCGAACTGCTGCTCGCGCTCACCGACGCGACCGTCGAATCGCTCGCCGCGCCACGCGGCTCGGTGCGCATCCATCTGGTCGAACTGCCGGCGGCGGCGATCGCCTGCGCCGGCGTGCCGCTGGACGAAGCCGGCCCGGACGCGGCCGATCCGCTCGGCGGGCCGACCGTGCTGGCGCATCTCGTGGCCGGGCGCGGCGAGGAGAAGAAGGCCGCCTTCATCGCGGCCGTGACGGCCACGGCGGCACGCGTGCTCGGCATCGCGCCGGCACCGATCCGCGTGATCGTGGTGGATGTGCCGACGACCGACTTCGGCATCGGCGGCGCGACCGCCAAGTCGCTCGGGCGCTGACGCCGCTTTGCCGTCCGCAAGCAGGCTGCGCCGCCCTCCGCGCGCAGGCCGCGCCGCCGTCATGCGCGGCGGCGGTCGGGCGCGCGGGCCGAGAAAGCACCGCGCCCGACCCGCCACTTAGAATCGCCGCGCCATGCCACCGACCTCCAAGCAGATCCGCTACACGCCGCTCGCCGCCGACTTCAAGGCGGAGGAATTCCCGTTCTACTGGCTCGCGCGCCTCCACGGCGTGTACACGCTGGAGATGGAACGCGCGCTCAAAACCGTCGGCGCCGACATCCCCACCTTCCGCATCCTCATGATCCTCAAGCAGCACGGCGTGCTGAGCATTTCCGAGATCACGCTGCACGCGGTGAGCAAGCTGCCGACCATCACCAAGACGGTCTATCGGCTGCGCGACGACGGCCTGGTCGCCACGTCCTACGCGGCGCACGACGGCCGCGTGGTCGAGGTGAGCCTGACCGACGCCGGCCTCGCGCTCATCGAGCGCATGCAGCTCGCCACCAACGACATCTTCCAGCGCGCCTTCGCCGGCCTGACCGACAACCAGATCGAGCGCCTCAACGCCACGCTGCGCGAGATGCTCGGCAACCTCGGCGGGCTGTGACGCGGCGCGCGGCCGGCCGGGTCGCCACGCCACGCCACGCCACGCCACGCCACGCCACGCGACCGCCGCCCCGCGCTGAAGATGCATCCGGATTGCGGGATCAGCCGCCCGCGTGGCACGTCGCCTGCTTGAAGCCCGGCCCAACGGCCCCGACCCCGCGGGCCGCAACGCAGGCAAGCCTGCGAGGAGCCGCGCATGACATCCGCCCAGCCGCAGCCGGGCAGGCCCGCCGATCCCGCCGCGTGGACGCGGCAGATCGGCCGCCAGTTCTTTCCGCTCGACCTCGTTCCCGACCATGACGTGCCCTTCGCGGCCGACGCCCGCGCGCGGCCGCTCGCGCGGCTGAGGCTCGCGCGCATCGACGCGAGCGCGCATGTCGCGTCGATGAGCCGCGCGATGTGCGGCGCCCTGCCCGCGCGCTATCTCAAGTTCGTCTGGCTCGAACGCGGCCGCGCGAGCTTTGCCCAGGACGGCCGCGCGCTCGAACTCGACGCCGGCCAGTGGTTCAGCTACGAGGCGAGCCGCCCCTACGAGATCCGCATGCGCGACGACCCGCGCTTCACCGTGCTGCTGTTCGAGCGCGCGGCCTGGCAGGCGCGCGGCCCCGACCCGACGGCGCGCGGCCCGCGCGCGGTGGACGGCGCGGCGGCGATCGCGCTGTCGATGCTCAAGACCGCGCTCGACGTGGGCGACAGCCTCGACGGCGCGAGCGCGACGCTCGTGATGGACCAGGCGCTCGCCCTGCTCGCGCGCGCCGCGAACGATGACGGCGAGGCCGGCGCGCGCGGCGGCGCGGCGAGCGGCGCCGCGCGGCTGCTGGCCGAGGCGCGCCGGCTCATCGCCGCGCGGCTCGCCGATCCGGCGCTGTCGCCCGACGCGATCGCCCAGGCGCTGCGCGTCAGCCGCCGCACGCTCTACAACGCCTTCGCGGGCAGCGGCGAATCGCCCCAGGCCTGCGTGCAGCGGCTGCGGCTGGAACGCTGCCGCGAACTGCTCGCGCGCGGCGAGTTGCCGCCGGGCGGCATCACGGCGCTCGCGCTCGATCACGGCTTCTCCGATCCGGCCTATTTCGCGCGGGCCTTCCGGCAGCGCTTCGGCTGCACGCCGTCGGCGGTGCGCGGCGGCGGGCCGGGACCGGGCACCGGCACCGGCACCGGCACCGGGGCCGAGGCCGGGACCAAGCGCCGGCGATGACCGCGGCGGCCGGGATCACGCCGGCCCGGCCGGCACCGGGCCATGGGAGAGCGGGCCGGGCTAGACGGCGACTGCCGTGTCCGTCGCCACGTCGGCGGATGCGGCCTCCGTCACCCAGCGCGGCGCGGGCGCCAGCGCCGCCAGCCGCTCGATGCGCCCGGCCGCCGCGTCGAGCCGCAGCAGCGTCACCCAGCCGTTGCCGACCAGCTCGCGCACGACCGGATGGCGCCCGACCGCGCCCTCGATCTGTTCGCGCGACGCCTCGACATGCACGGCGAGCCGCAGCGGCTCGTGGCGCAGCCGGCGGCCGTCATGCAGCGATTGCAGCGCGAGGCCGGTGCGCAGGTCGCCGCCATTGCCCTCGAACACGCCGATGCTGCCGCCGACCACGTTGTGCAGCGTCTTGTCGCCGCTGCCCCAGCGCCGGTTGTCGACGACCGAGCCGTGGTACTGCGCGTTGATCCAGTGCGCGACGACCATCGGCGCGCCGAGGATCTGTTCGAGCAGCGCGCCGTCGGGGTCGCGGCGCGCGTCGTAGTCGTGCAGGAAGACGCGGCCGTCGAGGTCGAGGCCGCGCGTGCGTTCGCGCGGCGCGACGATCAGCGCCGCGTTGCCGGCGAGGCCCCATTCCGGGCGGGTCTGAGCCCAGTCGGTGGCGCGCTCGTCAAGGGCGCGCGCGCGGGCCTCGGTCGCCTCGGTCGCCTCGGTCGCCTCGGGCGCCTCGGGCGCATTGAGCGCATCGGGCGCATCGGGCGCGTCGGGAGCGAGGCCGAGCCGGCCGGCGCGGCGCGCGCGGGCGGTGCGCGAGGCGGCGTCGAGCGCGCGCCGCAGCCGGTCGAGCGCGGGCCGCGCCGATGTGGGCAGAGCGTCGGTGTCGAACAGCGTGAAGGTGTCGGTGGTGGTGTCGTGGAGGCCGGCGACGAAGCGGGTCGCGGCCGGGATCGTGATGCCGCTCGCGGCGAGGCCGGCGCGCACCTCCGGCTCGTCGAGCAGGGCGGCGAGCAGCCGGGCGTTGACGTCGCCGCGCTGGCCGCCGCAGGCACCGCAGTCGAGCGCGGCGGCGAAGGGATTGTTCGCGCTCGTGCTGCCGTGGCCGGCGAGCAGCACCAGCGGCGCGAAGCCGGCGGTGCGGCCGAGCTGGCGCAGCACGCGCTCGGCCAGCGCCACGCGCGCGGCGGTGTCGAGGCTCGCGGGCAGCGCCGGCCTCAGCCCGGCGCCGGCCGGCAGCGCCGCATGCTCGGGCCGCGTGGCGTCGCCGCGCCCGCCGCGCAGCAGCTTGAAGCCGGCCGCGATGCCGGTGGTCTCGATCGCGCCGAAGGCCGACAGCACGGTCGCGCCGAAATCGCGCCACGGGCGCCGCCGCGCGAGCGCCGCGCGACGCTGGCCGGCGAGCACCTCGGCGAGCGGGCGGCCGTCGAGGTCGGGGCGCGGCGCGGCGGTGGCATGGCCGCCGTCGGCGTCGGCGGTCGAGGCGACCGGCCCGGCGAGGTCGTCGGTCACGCGCAGCGCGGGCGCGAGCAGGCCCGGCAGCTGGGGCCGTTCCAGCTCGGTGCCGAGCGGCGCGTAGGCGACCGGCAGGCCGAAGAAGCCGGCAAAGCCCGAGGTCTCGATGCCGGCGTCGGCGGCTTCCAGCGCGCGGCGGTAGGGCTCGGAGCGCACGTCGATGCAGAACACGGCCTGGGCGAAGACGGCGGGCGCGGCGGTGGCGGACGCGGCTGCCGGCCGGGCCCGCATCGAGCCCAGCAGCGCGGCGTGCAGCGGCTCGCGCCAGGCCAGCTCGATCGCGCGCTGGAGCAGCCAGTCGATGCGCTGGCCGGCGCGCAGCCGCTCGGCGCGCGGGCCGGCGTCGCGCCAGATGGCGGCCCAGTCGGCGAGGTCGAGGTCGGCGCCGGCGTCGGCGGCGAGCAGCCATTCCCAGGCGAGGCGGATCGCGAGCAGTTCGACGATGGCGTCGTCATCGCGGCCCGCGAGACGGGCGCGCCAGCGCTGGCCGGCGCACCAGCCGGCCCAGCCCTGGAGGTCGAGCAGCAGCGCGAGCAGGTAGTCGGCGTGCGCTGCGGGCGGCAGGCCCAGCTCGGCCAGCGCCGCCTCGACGAGGGCGAGCGGCGACGCGGGCAGGCCGTCGATCGCGTCGAGCATCGCGCGCCGGCCGCGCCGCCAGGGCAGACCGCGATCGGCGCGCAGCGCGCGGCGCCAGCTCACGTACAGGCCGCCGCGCCGGTCGGGCTGCCAGCGCGCCTGGGCGGTGTCGAACCAGGCGGCGCAGTGCTGGCTGATCTGGTGAATCACGGTGTCGCGCCAGCCGCACGGCGCGTCGGGCGCGAGCGCGTCGCGCAGGTCGGTCAGCAGCGGCAGGCGCGCGGGCGCGGCGGGGGCCGGCGCCCGGAGCGCGGCGCGCAGGTGGTCGGCGTCGATCGGGGGGAGCGGGTCGGTGCCGGAGCGCGCGGCGAGCGTGGATTCGGCGGCTTCGGCGGCGAGCGCCGCGACGAGATGGCGGTCGCGCAGCCGTCCGGCGCGCCACAGGCCGGCGAACCAGTCGCGCGGCATCGTGAGGCGGGCGCCGGCCAGCGCGCCGAGCCGCGCGGCGGCGGTCTCGACAGGAAACGCGCGCCAGCCCCACCACGGGCTGACCGCGATCCAGCGGTCGAGCGGCCAGAGCGGCGCGATGCGCTCGCAGGCGGTGGCGATGGCGTCGGCAAGGTCGTGTCCGGTCGGAAGCCGGGGGGCGAGAGGAGCGTTCATGCGGATCTTCGGGACGTGAGGGGCCGGGCGCGCGGCCGAAGCCGGCGCCGACGGAGTGGAGCGGAAGGGGAGACGCTTGCCGGAGGCGGGCGCGGCGCGCGGATGGCTGCCGGGGCCGCTTCGCCGAGTCCGGGGTGACGGCTCAGGCGGGCGGCAGCGCGACCGGCGCGATGCCGGCGCGCGCAACCCGGGGCGGCGGCCAGAGGCGGAAGGCGCGGCGGCTCAGCCAGTCATCGACATACAGGCCGCCGAAGCACCACGGATGCAGCCGGCGCGCGAGCCGGCCGTCGGGCGCGGCGCTGATAACCGCGTCGAGCAGCATCAGCAGCCCGAAGCCCGCCACCGCGACCGGCCACCACGGCGTGCCGACCGCTTCCGGCGCGAAGCGGCCATCGAGCAGCGCATGCGCCGTGAAATACCCCGCCGCCAGCGCCAGCACCGCGCCCGCGCGCCAGGGCAGCGCCGCCGTGCCGGGCCGCAGCAGCGGCGCGAAGGCGAGCGCGACGATCGCGGCGAGCGTCAGGTCGGCGGCCGTCCACGACGACGCATGCCCGAGCAGCGCCGCGGCCTGCCCGACCGCGATCGCCGCCACGCCGGCCAGCGCCAGCGCCAGCGCCGCGCCCGCCGCGAGCTCGCCCGCGCCCGGCCGCGCCGCCGGCGCCAGCAGCCGGTCGGTGACGGCCAGCCGCACCCGACCGCCCGCGCCGAGGAAGGCATGCGCCTTGTAGAGCGAATGCGCGACCAGATGCAGGAAGGCCATGCCCGGCGCGCCCAGGCCGCACTCGACGAACATGAAGCCCATCTGCGCGCACGTCGACCACGCGAGCGCGACCTTCACGCTCACGCGCGTCGCCATCGACAGCGAGGCGACGACCGCCGTCGCGCAGCCCACGACGACGAGGCAGCCCGTCGCGAGCGGACTGGCCGCCACCACCGGCGCGAGCCGGATCAGCACGAAGCCGCCGAGGTTCACCACGCCCGCATGCAGCAGCGCCGAGAACGGCGTCGGCGCCTCCATCACCTGCACCAGCCAGCCGTGCACCGGCAGTTGCGCGCCCTGGAGCAGCGCCGCCACCGCGACCAGCGCGACGCCCGCGCTCGCCGCGAGCGGCAGGCCGTCGGCGGCGCGCGCCGCCAGCTCGTCGATGCGCAGCGTGCCGAGGCTCGCGCCGAGCAGCACCAGCCCGGCCGCGAGGCAGACATCCGCCGCCCGCGCGACGAGGAAATGCTTGTGCACCGCGAGCCGCGCCTCGGGCCGCTCGCGGAAGAAGCCGAGCAGCCGGTTCAGCGCCAGCCCGGTCGCCGACCACGCCAGCGCGAGCGGCAGCAGATGGTTGGCCGCCGGCACCGCGAGCGCCGCCACGAGCGTCAGCAGCAGGCCGCGTGCCGCGCGGCGCGCGCCGGGCTGGCCGTCGAGATTGCGCGCCGCGTACCGCACGACCACCCGGCCGATGAAGGCGACCAGCAGCATGAAGACCGCGCCGGCCGCATCGAGCCGCAGCCAGTCGCCGGCCACCGGCCCTTGCAGCGCGGCAATCGCCACGGCCACAAGCGCCGCCGCGAGCGCGAGGTCGAGACCGCGTTGCGCGATGCGCCAGGCGAAGTCGGTCAGCGCCCGGTCATCGCGGCCGCGCACGCCGGCCAGACGTGCGAGCCGCCGCAACGGCAGCACGGCGGCGCTGAGCGCGCACAGCGCGGGCAGCAGCGCAAACAGGACAGGCCAGACAGGCAGTTCGACCGGCAAGAACATGAGCGGAATCCTCGGGAATGACGACGGCCGCGACTGTCGCCCGGCTTCCACCCCCAAGTAAAATTCATTATTCCTGCGTTTTCGTTCGCTTTGAGTGAACAGTCATGCGGCTCAACTACCACCACCTGCACTACTTCTGGGCCGTGGCGAAGGACGGGAACCTCACCCGCGCCGCCGCGCGGCTGCACGTCTCGCAATCGGCGCTGTCGGCGCAGATCCGCCAGCTGGAGGAGCAGCTCGGGCAGGCGCTGTTCGAGCGGCGCGGCCGGCGGCTCGAACTCACCGAGGCCGGGCGGCTCGCGCTCGGCTATGCCGATTCGATCTTCGCGGCGGGCGGCGAGCTGGTGTCGCTGCTGCGCGAGGGCCGGCGCGCCGAGCGCCAGGTGCTGCGCATCGGCGCGCTCGCCACGCTGTCGCGCAACTTCCAGCAGAACTTCGTCGCGCCGCTGCTCGGCCGCGACGACGTGATGCTGGTGCTGCAATCGGCCGGCCTGCCCGAGCTGCTCGCGCGGCTGCGCGTGCACAGCCTCGACGTGGTGCTGTCGAACCGGCGCATCCCGTCGGCGGCCGACGAGCCCTGGCGCTGCCGGCGCATCGCGCACCAGCCGGTGAGCCTCGTGGGCCGGCCGCGCGCGACGCCGTTCCGCTTTCCCGACGACCTGCCCGACGTGCCGCTGCTGCTGCCCGGCCGCGACAACGACATCCGCGCCGGCTTCGACCTGCTGTGCGAGCAGCTCGGGCTGCGCTGCCAGCTGCGCGCCGAGGTGGACGACATGGCGCTGCTGCGCCTGCTCGCGCGCGAGTCCGACGGCCTCGCGCTGCTGCCGAGCGTGGTGGTGCAGGACGAGCTGCGCAGCGGCGCGCTGGTCGAGCATGCGGTCGTGCCCGACCTGGAGGAGAACTTCTACGCGATCACCGTCGCGCGGCATTTCGAGCCGCCGCTGCTGACCGCGCTGTTCGAACGGCCGGAGGCGGATGTGCTGCATCCGGGCGCGCCGGGCTGATCGGCGCACGGCGGGCCGGCGCGGGAACGTCGGCGCGCGGGACGCCATCCCGCACCGCCTCGCCTCGCCTCGCCTCGCCTGCACGCCAGTCCTGCACCGCCTGCACGCGCAGGCAAGCGGCGCCCGCGCGCCAGACCTAGCCTCACCGCACTCATCCCGACCACGAGCGCGAGGCCCGCATGCCCTTTCACACCCGCCACTTCATCGCCGGCGACTGGCGCGACAGCGCCGACGGCGCCACCTTCGACAAGTTCGAGCCAGCCACCGGCGAGCTGCTCGCCCGCGTCGCCGCCGGCACGCCGGCCGACGTGGATGCCGCCGTCGCCGCCGCGCGCGCGCAGTTCGACGGCGGCGAGTTCGCGCGCCTGCCCGGCGCGGCGCGCGGCCGCCTGCTCCACCGCCTCGCCGACCTGCTCGAACGCGACAGCGACAAGCTCGTCGAACTGCTCGCGCGCGAGCAGGGCCGCGTGCCGATGGAAATGCGCCTGCTCGACCTGCCGATGAGCATCGACACGCTGCGCTACTTCGCGGGCTGGGCCGACAAGCTCGAAGGCCGGCAGATCCCCACCGGCGGCTTCATGGGCCGGCCCACCGTCAACTACACGACGCGCGAGCCGGTGGGCGTGGCGGCGCTGATCGTGCCGTGGAACGCGCCGCTCATGATCGCGTGCTGGAAGCTCGCGCCCGCGCTCGCGGCCGGCTGCACGGTCGTGCTCAAGCCGTCGGAGGACGCGCCGCTCGCGCTCGGCGCGCTGGCCGCGCTCGCGGCCGAGGCGGGCTTTCCGGCCGGCGCGGTCAACCTCGTGCAGGGCGGGCCGGCCGTGGGGCGCGCGCTCGTCACGCACGCGGGCATCGACAAGATCAGCTTCACCGGCAGCACCGAAGTCGGCCGCAGCATCGCGCGCGACGCCGGCCCGCTGTTCAGGAAGCTCACGCTCGAGCTCGGCGGCAAGGCGGCGCAGATCGTGCTGCCCGGCGCCGATCTCGGCCAGGCCATCGGCGGCATCGCGATGGGTCTGTTCGTGGACCAGGGCCAGACCTGCGCCGCCGGCTCGCGCATCCTGGTCCACCGCTCGCTGCACCGGCCGCTCGTGCAAGCGCTTGCGGGCGCGGCCGACGGCCTCGTGCTCGGCAACCCCTTCGACGCCGGCACGCAGATGGGCGCGCTCATCAGCGCCCGCCACCGGGCGCGCGTGCGGGGCTGCATCGACGCGGCGATCGCGGCCGGCGCCAGGCGCGTCGCGGGCGCGGGCGCGGTGCCCGGGCGCGGCTACTTCGTGCGGCCGACGCTGTTCGACGAGGTGGACCCAGCCTCGGTCATCGCCCAGGACGAGGTGTTCGGCCCGGTCGGCGTGGTGATCCCCTTCGACACCGAGGAGGAAGCCGTCGCCATCGCCAACAACACGCGCTACGGCCTGTCGGCCTCGGTGTGGACGCAGGACGTGGGCGCGGCGCACCGCGTGGCGGCGGGCCTGCGCGTGGGCGCGGTCGCGGTCAACGGCTGGAGCCCGCTCGACGCCCGCCTGCCCTGGGGCGGCGGCAGGGACAGCGGCATCGGCCGCGACCTGTCGGCCGCCGCGCTCGACGGCTATCTCGACGACAAGGTCGTCACCCTCGTGCTCTGACCCGCGGCCAAGGACAACAACGATGAAACCCCTCCTCCTCGCCGCCGCGCTCGCGCTGGCCGGCACCGCCTCGCCCGGCGCCTTCGCGGCCGATGACGCCGCCCGCGCCACGCCCGCCGACGCCGCGCGGCCCGCCGCCGCGCCGGCCGCCGACGCCCGCCGTGCAAGCGCTTTCAAGCCGGGCAACGTCACCGCCGCCCGCCTCGCCGCCGCCGACGCCGACGGCGCCGACTGGCTCGCCCACGGCCGAACCTACGGCGAGCAGCGCTACAGCCCGCTCAGGGCGATCAACGCCGGCAACGTCGCGCGCCTCGGCGTCGCCTGGACGCAGAAGATCGACTGGGACCAGGGCGTCGAGGCCACGCCCATCGTGGTCGATGGCGTGATGGTCACGACCGGCCCGTACAGCATCGTCTATGCCTTCGACGCCGCCACCGGCCGGCCGCTCTGGAAATACGACCCCGAGGTACCGCGCGACAAGGGCGGCGAAGGCTGCTGCGGCGTGGTGAACCGGGGCGTCGCGGTGTGGGAGGGCAAGGTGTACGTCGGCGCCTACGACGGCCGCCTCGTCGCGCTCGACGCGCGCGACGGCAGGCTGCTGTGGCAGGTCGACACCCGGCTCGACCCCAACCGCAGCTACACCATCACCGGCGCGCCGCGCGTGGTGAAGGGCAAGGTGCTGATCGGCAACGGCGGCGCCGAGTTCGGCGTGCGCGGCTATGTCACCGCCTACGACGCCGCCACCGGCCGGCAGGCCTGGCGCTTCTTCACCGTGCCCGGCGATCCCGACCTGCCGCCCGAGGACAAGGCCATGGAAATCGCGCGCAAGACCTGGTCGGGCCGGGGCTGGCTGCGCTGGGGCGGCGGCGGCACGGTGTGGGACTCGATGGCCTACGACCCGAAGCTCGACCTGCTCTACATCGGCGTGGGCAACGGCTCGCCGTTCAACTACGACTTCCGCAGCGACGGCAAGGGCGACAACCTCTTCCTGTCGTCGATCGTCGCGCTGCGCCCCGACACCGGCGAATACGTCTGGCACTACCAGACCACGCCGGCCGACATGTACGACTACACGGCCACGCAATCGATCGTGCTGGCCGATCTCGACATCGACGGCCGCAGGCGCCAGGTGCTGATGCAGGCGCCGAAGAACGGCTTCTTCTACGTGCTCGACCGCGCGACCGGCGAGCTGCTGTCGGCCGAGCCCTTCGTGCCCGTCAACTGGGCCTCGCGCATCGACAAGGCCACCGGCCGCCCGGTGCTCACCGGCAAGGCCAACTATCTCGACGGCGAAGGCGCCAAGCTCGTGATGCCGAGCTTTCTCGGCGGCCACAACTGGCAGCCGATGTCCTTCCACCCTGGCACCGGCCTCGTCTACCTGCCCGCGCAGGAGACGATGGCCGGACTCGAAGCGCAGAAGGAACCTCTGTTCCTGCCGACGAAGAAGGTCGTCAACATCGGCCTCGACGTGCCCGACCTGCCCGAGGACCCGAAGGTCGTGCAGCAGATTGCCGGCGCCTGGAAGGGCCGCCTGCTCGCCTGGGATCCGGTGAAGCAGAAGGCCGCGTGGACGGTCGAGTATCCGACCGCGTGGAACGGCGGCACGCTGGCCACCGCCGGCAACCTCGTGTTCCAGGGCACGGCCGACGGGCGCGCCGTCGCCTATGCCGCCGACACCGGCCGCAAGCTCTGGGAAGCACCCGTCAACTCGGGCGCGATGGCCGGGCCGGTCACGTACAGCGTGAAGGGCGTGCAGTACGTGAGCTTCATGGTCGGCTGGGGCGGCTCGTTCCCGAACATCACCGGGCCGCTCTCGCTCGCCGCGAAGGTGAAGCCCGAGGCGCGCGTCGTGACCTTCCGGCTCGACGGCAAGGCCGCGCTGCCCGCGCCGAAGCACGCGCCGGCCGAGCAGCCCGAGCCGCCCGCGCTCGGCGCCAGCGCCGAGGAGCTGACCGTCGGCCGCAGGATGTTCAACGGCCTGTGCGCCAACTGCCACGGCATCAACGCGGTGAGCGGCGGCGTCGTGCCCGACCTGCGCTATCTCACGCCCGCGAAGCACGAGGCCTTCAACGGCATCGTCGCGGGCGCGCGCATGCAGCGCGGCATGCCGTCCTTCGCCGAGGTGCTGAAGCCGGAGGACATGCGGCTGATCCACGAGTACCTCGTGAAGCGCGCGCACGACCTGAAGGACGGGCGCTGAGACTGCGGCGGGACGGCCACCGCCCGCCCGCCGCTAGCCGCGAAAGATGCGGATCGCCCCGAGCGCGATCACCACCAGCCCGACGGGCAGCATCCACCACAGCAGACCGAAGAGGCTGCTCGTCGCGCGCAGCGACCAGCCGATCCAGCCGGCCAGCGCGCCGCCCATGCCGACGAGCACGAGCAGCCAGCCGCCGATGGTCTCGGACGCTTCGCCGAACATCGTCTCGTCGGGGTCGCCCATCGAGGCGGCCATGAGGAAGAACGGCAGGCTGGCGAGCATCAGCCCCCACTTCGGCGCGCCGAGCCGGTCGGCGATCCAGATCGGCAGGGTCAGGGCAACAAGAATCAGGCATTGCTTCATCGGCGGGAAAGCGGGGGTTGCGGGCGGCCGCATTCAACCATCGAACGCCGCCTGCAAGGCCGCGATGTCGAGCTTGACCATGCTCATCATCGCGGTGGCGGCGCGCGCGGCGGCCTCGGTATCGGTACTGGCGATCATCTCGTCGAGCACGGCGGGCACGATCTGCCAGCACACGCCCCAGCGGTCGCGCAGCCAGCCGCATTCCTCGGCGCTGCCGCCGTCGAGCAGCGCGTTCCAGTAGCGGTCGATCTCCTCCTGGCTGTCGCAGGTGACGACGAGGCTGATCGCGTGGTTGAACGGGTCCATCGGGCCGGCCGTCATCGCGGTGAATTCGCGGCCGAGCAGCGTGAACTCGACCACGCGCACCGCGCCGGGCGGGCCGGCGGGCGTCTCGATCGGCATGCTGGTGACGCGGCGGATGGCCGAGTCCGGAAACAGCGAGGTGTAGAAGGCGGCGGCCTGTTCGGCCTCCTCGGCGTACCAGAGGAAGGGGGAGATGCGGGCCATGGCGGGCTCCTGCGCGGGTGGACGACCGGCCGACGCTAGGCCGCGTGCGCGGGACGCGGCCAAGCCTGCAACGACTGGAGACTGTTGCGCCGCAGCGGGCGGCGCGTGGCGCCGGGCACCCGCCGCGTGAGACGGCCGGCGATGTGGCGCGCCGCCTCAGCCCCAGGTCTCGCGCAGCGTGGCGCGGAACAGCTCGTTGAGCAGCGCGCCGACCTCGCCGCGCTCGGTGACGGGCAGCGCGAGCCTTTCCAGCCGGTCGAGTTCCGCGACGATGAAGCGCTGGATCGCGGGAATCGGCGGCGCGAGGCCCAGCTCGGGCGTGACGCGCTTGCGGTCGAGCAGCTCGTCGATCGCGGCGCGCAGGCCCGGCTCGGCGTCGATCAGCGGCAGCAGGCGGGCGAACTCGATCGGCGCGGGCCGGCGCTGTTCGAGCAGCCAGCGCACCGAGAGCAGCGCGCGCAGGACGTAGAAGTACTTCTTGAGCCTCACGCGCTCGTGCAGGAGATGCTCGCGGAAGTTCGTCTTCGCCATGCTGCGGTAGTGATGCACGCCGCGCTCGATCGAGTACACCTCGGGCAGCAGTTCGCGGCAGCGCCGGCGCAGGCTGCCGCGCTCTACGTAGGTGATCGGCGACTGGAGCCATTCGACGAAGGCCGGGTTCGATTTCCAGAACAGCCGCAGCGCCTTGCGCAGGTCCCAGCCGTTGATGTCCATGTCATCGACGATCGGGTACTCGATGACGTCGCGCTGCTCCTCCAGCGTGACGGCCGCGTACCAGTCGGGCCGGTTCGCGTGGATGAAGCGGCCGTCGTAGTCGCTGTCGGGCGAGGCGAAGCCCCAGGCGCGGCTGCCCGATTCGACGGCGAGCAGGACGCGGACGTCGTGTTCGGCTTCGGCGGCGGCGAGGCGGCGGAGGATTTCCTGCTGCTTGTCGGCGGGGATCATGGCGGTGGCTGGCGTCTTGCTGCCGCGCGCGGGCGGCCGGGAGGCGCAGCCTACGACAGGCAGAAAAAGCCCGTCACGAATCGCTTCGCCACGGGCAAATGCCGGCACCCATCGGTGCGCGACAGGGGGCGGCGCGGCGGCGGACGCTGGCGCCGCCATCGGTTCATGCGCCCCGGCCCGTCACGGCCGCGCCGACAGCGCGCGCAAGGCCTTGCCGAGCCGGTCGCGCTCGGCGCCGATCGCGCTGGCGAGGGTCGCATCGTCATCGGGCAGGGAGATGTCGGCCGCCGCCAGCGCGGCGCGCGCCTCGGCGCCGGTCTTGCCGAACAGCGGCGCGACGCTGCCGATCGGCGCGCCTGCAATCGCTTGCATCGCGATCACGGACGGCGAACCGCCGCCCTTCCGGTCGCCGTCGGCGCCGACGAAGAAGCTCGCGCCCAGCGCGAGCACGCACAGGCCCATCACCGTGGCCGGCCGGGGCAGGCGCAGGTAGCGCTTGAGCGCGCTCCAGTTGACGACCCCGTGCAGCACGCCGGCGCCGGCCATGAGCCAGCCGGCCCATTCATGCACCGGCTTCTGAAGGCCGCGGTCGAGGTGAAAAAACATGAGCCCGCCCGTCACCGCCATCAGCGCGAAGCTGCCGATGGTGAGCGGGGTGGCCCAGTCGCGGAGGGTTCTGTTCATGGTGTTGTCCGTGCGGCGATGAGGTTGGCCGGCGCGCGATGGCCGGCGGACCCGGGGCGCGGGCCGCCGGCCCGCCGGCGGCGTCGAGCGCAATCCGCCAGCCTGCCGCCGGCGCGTGTCTGCCATGCTTCGCGCCGCCCCGAGGCGCCCGCCCGGGCCGCCCTTCAAAGGAAACCGCCGCATGACCACCCTGCCCGGCCCCGATGGCGAACACCGCTGCTTCTGGTGCCACGCCACGCCCGACTACCTTCGCTACCACGACGAGGAATGGGGCTTTCCGGTCGCCGACGACCGCCGCCTGTTCGAGAAGCTCTGCCTCGAAGGCTTCCAGTCGGGCCTGAGCTGGCGAACCATCCTCGTCAAGCGCGACAACTTCCGCGCCGCCTTCGACGGCTTCGATTTCACGAAGGTGGCGCGCTACGGCGAGGCCGACGTGGCCCGGCTGCTGGCCGACGCGGGCATCGTCCGGCATCGCGGCAAGATCGAGGCGACCATCAACAACGCCCGCCGCGCCGAGGAGATGGTGGCCGCGCAGGGCTCGCTCGCGGCATGGTTCTGGCGCTTCGAGCCGGCGCGCGATCCGTCCGTCGCGCCCGAGGTGATGGCCAAGTCGGCCGAGTCGATCGCGATGTCGAAGGCGCTGCTCAAGCTCGGCTGGAAGTTCGTCGGGCCGACGACGATGTACGCCTTCATGCAGGCGATGGGCATGGTCAACGATCATTCCGACGGCTGCCGCACGCGGGCCGAGGTGGAGCGGGCGCGGGCGGCGTTTGCTCGGCCGGGGCGCTGAGGGCGACAGACCGGCGCGTTCCCCCCGCGCGACACCCGCACGCAAACGGCCACCCGCGCCGCGCCGGGCTGCCACCATCGCCCCCACCATGAAGCAGCCCACCGAAACCCTCTCCTCCCTCGCCCACGTCGGCGCCGTCCTCGCCTTCCTGCTCGCGCAGTTCCTGCCCGGCCACGGGCTGGCCGCGAGCGCGCTCTGGCTCGTGCTCGCGGCGACCGTGCTGCGCCTGCGCGACCTGCCGCCGCTCGCGCAACGCTTCTGCGTCGGTGGCGTGGCGGCCTACGCGGCCGTCGCGCTCGGCATGCCAGAACAGCGCGCCGAGGTCGATCGCGCGCTCGGCCAGGGCGTGGCCTTCTCCTGCCTGCTCGCGGTCCTCGGCGTGGTGCGCTATCCGGTCCGGCGCTCGCCCACCGTGCGCGAGGCCGCGCGCGGCCTGCTCGGTTTTCCGCCGAGGCGGCGCTACGCGGCCGTGAACGCGGGCTGCCATTTCCTGAGCCTGCTGTTCAACGTGGGCGTGATCCCGCTGCTCGGCGACCTGCTGCACGCCCGCGCCGCCCACCTGCCGCGCGATGCCGACTGCCACCGCCTCGTGCTCGCGAGCATGCGCGGCGCGGTGCTCATGACGATCTGGTCGCCGATGGGGCTGGGCGTGGCCATCGTCACGACGGCCATTCCGGCGCTCGATCCGGTCGGCTTCATCGCGCTGGCCTTCGGCGTATCGATGACGCTGATGGCGCTGACGATCGCGGGCGCGGCAGGGCGGGCGGCGGCTGCGAGCGATGCCGACCCGACGGCGGACACTGCCGGCCTCGTCGCAGACGGCCGCGACACGCGCGCCGACACCCGCGCTGCAAGCGCTTTCACGCCCTCCGGCGCCGCCCGGCCCGACGCCGCCCCGGGCGGGCATGTCGAGCTCGCGCTCGTGCTCGCCGCCGCCGCGCTGCTGCTGGCGGGCGCGATCGGCGTGCATCAATGGCTGCGCTGGAGCTTCATCGCCTCGACCATCCTCGTGCTGCCCGCGTTCGCGCTGGCCTGGCTCGGGATCGAGCGCGCGATCCTGCGCGGCGCGACGCCGGCCGAGCACGCGCGCGGCCTCCTGCACGGCATCGCCGACATGCGCGCCGAGAGCGCGATCTTCCTGTCGGCGAGCGTGATCGGCGCGGCGGTGTCGCTGTGGGTGCGCGCGCTGCCGGCGTGGCAGGCGATCCAGGGCGCCGAGGTGCCCGCGCTCGCGGTGCTGCTCGCCTGCCTGACGATCGTGCCGCTCGCGGGCGCGCTGTTCATCCCGCACACGATCCTCATCATCCTGATCGCCCAGCTGTTCGGCGCGAGCCCGGTCGGGCAGGCGCATCCGTATGCGCTCGGCCTCGCGCTCACGCTCGGCTGGGCCACGGCGGTGAGCGTGTCGCCGATCAGCGCGATGTCGCTGCTGAGCGGCCGGCAGTGCGGCGTGGGCGCGCGCACGATCGCGCATCACTGGAACCGGCGCTTCGCGCTCGCGCTGTTCGCGGGGTCGGTGGCGACGGTGGTGGCGCTGCAGGCGGCCGGATACTGAGGATGAACAGGCTCGATGGCGCACCGGACCGCGTGATCGGCGGCAGCTTCGTGGCCCGGCCGCGTCTCAACCCGCGGGCGGCGACGCGTCGTCGAGCCTGATCGGCGCCTTGCCGTCGGCATTGCCGGCATCGGCGTGCCCGTCGTCCTGCGGCGTCTGCCCGGTCACCGGCTTGGCGGCGGCACCCTGCACCGCGGTGCGCGTCGCGGCGGGGCGGATGCCTTCGACGAGGCCCCGGATCATCAGCAGGATCGGCTCGGAGAAGAAGCCGGTCCCGAAGGCGAGCACGGCCCCCGATGCCAGCGTGGCGGGCGTCACGATGTACCAGGAAGCGAGCGCCAGGAAAGGCGCCGACACGAGCTGCATGATCTGGAAGACCACGCTCTCGCGCGTCTCGAACTCCAGCATCGGCGGCTCGTTGACCCTCAGCTTGTCCTTCACGTAGCCGACGTCGGAACGGCGCTGGTACTCGGGAATGCGGCGCGACAGGCTGACCGCACCGCCGATGTAGGCGAGCACGACGACGAACAGCGGAACAGCGAGGCCGCCGTGGATCTCGGCGTACTCGCGGTGCGCGCGATCGTTGGCGTCGGTCACGCCTTGTGCCAGCTTGGCGCAGGGCGGTGCCGCCGAGTCGCAATCCTTGAATTCGGGCACCAGACGCCGCTGCGTAGTCCCGCCGATCGCCACCAGCCAGCCGTATTCGCGATCGACCTCGCGTCCCTGCCAGGTCCTGTCGCCGTCGGCACCCTTCGTTGACGGAGTCTTGTACTCGGGGCAGCGCGCCACCGAGGAGATCGCGCCGACATTGCCGTCATCGACCACGACGCAGCCGCGTACCAGCTGGATCGCGCCCGCGCGCGGCCACACGGCCGGCGTCGTGCCGTTGTAGCGGACGATGGCGTCGGTGTCTGCGATGAACGGCAGTATCAGCAACGCGAATGCGCCGAAGGTGAAGCCATAGGCGAACACGAAGGAATGGTGCTCGCGCCCTTCCGTCGCGGGTCCGGTGAAGCAGACCATGAACCAAAGGGCCATGCCGGCCAACAACAGCGTGAAGACCACGAACCGCGCGATCGGCCAGGGAGCTTTCTCCGTCGTCACGCCCCCCACCAGCGCCACGAGTGCCAGCAGCAGGACGAGCAGCACCCAGGGAATCCAGCGCAGGAAACGCAGCGCCGCCGAGTCGGCCTCGGCAGTGTCGGAAGCGGGCTGCCGATCCGCCGCGGGTGCCGGATCGCCCTGCGGCGGTTCGTTGGGAGACGAGACGATGGCCATAACGCACTCCGTGCAGCCGGCTGCCGGTACCCGGCCGCCCCGGCGGCGAAAGAATGCACGGATGCTAGGAGCGTCGATGCCGGCCCGAAATAGGATTCACGCGTCCATCGGCGATTGCACCGAGCACGCCCGGCCTCCTTGAGCGCGCCGCCGCGGTGGTCATGCGCCATGCGAGCCGGCGGCAGCAGAACGGCGGCCGAGCGGCGGGCGCGATGGGCACGCGCCAAGCGGCCGAGCCGCCACCGACGGGCGCCGGCTCGCATCGCCAACGGTAACGGTTACGGCCCGCCGCGGACAGGCGTTGGCGCCCACACCGCCGCATACCCTTGGCTGGATTCGTCCTACCCCGGCCCGCCATGTCCACTTTCGTCAACCGCACCGCCCATCTCGCGCAATTCGTCGTCCGCAGGGGCGAGCAGGTGATCGCGCGGCTCAGCGGCGTGGCGCCGGATACCCGACCGGTATCCGGGCCATGGCCGCGCCAGCCCGCCATCCGGCTGACGCCCGACACGGGCGCGGTCAGCACCGGCGAGGTGTATTCGATCCACGCGATCATCGACGGGATCACGACCGAACCCGTGACCACCGACAGGCTCGATGCCGTCGTCACGCTGACGGGCTGCGCCGGCGAGGGCTACCGGCTGCTGCTGGATTGAGCCGGCCGCCACGTTGGTGCGTGGCGGCCGGCGCGCCGGCTCAGAACAGGTCGTTCGCGTCGATGGCCGTCAGGCCGACGAACTCGATCACATGCTCGGCGGCGGTGTCGGCGTCGGTGCTGAGATAGAGGAAGAGGCTGCCGTCGTGCACGTCGTAGCGCACGGCGTTGGTCGAATCGCCGCTGAAGGCGGCGGTGCCGAGGAAGCGCGTGTCGGCAGGCAGGAAGTCGAGGTCGAGCTTGTCGATGCCGCGCGTGAAGTCGGTGATGACATCGTGATGCCCGGCCGCGAGGCCGTCGCCCAGGTCGGCGAGCTGGTAGTAGCGGAACTGGTCGGCGCCGCTGCCGCCGGTGAGCGTGTCGGCGCCGGCCGCGCCGACGAGGGTGTCGTTGCCGGCGCCGCCGTCGAGGCTGTCGTTGAAGGCGGTGCCGAGCAGGTAGCTCGCCCGGTCGCCGGTGTCGGTGCGCGTCGCGCCGAGGAAGTCGCTCATGTCGAGCGCGGTGACGCCGCGCAGTTCGAGCGCGTACTCGGCGGCGATGTCGCTGTCGGTGCTGAGGTAGAGCACGCCGTCGCTGAACCAGGCGTGGTTGGTGGTGTTGCCGCCGGTGGGCGCCGAGGCGAGCAGCGCGAACGAGCGCGAGGTGGCGTCGTAGCTGGTGCCGCCGCCGAGCAAGAGGCTGGAGATGCCGCCGAGGTCGAGCTTGTCGCTGCCGCGCACGAAGTCGTAGATCACGTCGCGCGCGCCGCTCGCGGGGCCGGTGCCGAGGTCGGCGAGGCTGTCGAAGCGGAACACGTCGGCGCCGCTGCCGCCGTAGAGCGCGTCGGCGCCCGTGCCGCCGATGATGAGGTCGTTGCCGGTGCTGCCGTTGAGCAGGTCGCGCGAGCTGCCGCCCCGGAGCGTGTCGGCGCCGCCGTTGCCGTAGAGCCGGTCGTAGCCGGCGCCGCCGATCAGCAGGTCGTTGCCGTTGCCGGCGGTGAGGGTGTCGTTGCCGTCGTCGCCCGAGAGCGTGTCGCGGCCGTTGCCGGCGGTGATCGCGTCGTTGCCGCTGCCGCCGACGAGGCTGTCGCCGAGGCTGTCGTCGCCGTTGTCGAGCGCGCCGATCAGCACGTCGTTGCCGGCACCGCCGTCGAGCGTGTCATGGCCGAGGCCGCCGGCAAGCGTGTCGTCGCCGTCGCCGCCCGAGAGCGAGTCGGGCGCGTCGCCGCCGTAGATCGAGTCGTTGCCGGTGCCGCCGCGGATCGTGTCGCGCCAGAGGCCGCCGCCGAGCTGGTCGTCGCCGGCACCGCCGTCGATGGTGTTGGCGAAGCCCGAGAAATTGAGCACCCAGTCGTTGCCGGCACCGCAGTACACGAGGGCGCTGGAGCCGATGTCGATGGTGATCTGGTCGCTGCCGTCGCCGGCATCGACCGTGTCCTTGCCGCTGCCGGTGGAGATGACGTCGGCGAAGTCGCTGCCGCTGATCGAGTCGTTGCCGCCGTCGCCGTAGAGGAAGAGCCAGTTCGCGGCGGCGCGGGCGTTGATCCGGTCGTTACCCTCGCCGCCCGAGATGTAGCTGGTGCCGGCACCGGCGGTGATGCTGTCGTCGCCGGCGTCGCCGTGCAGTTCATCGGCGCCGCCGTCGCTCGCGATGATGTCGTTGCCGGCGCCGCCGTACACGGTGTCGCTGCCGCCGCCGCTGCGGATGCGGTCGTTGCCGTCGCCGCCGTCGAGGCTGTCGGCGCCGACCGTGCCCCAGAGTTCGTCGTCGCCCGCGCCGCCGAGCAGCGTGTCGCCGAAGCGGCCCTGGTCGCGCGTGGCATCGGTGAAGGCGCCGGCCCAGTGCACCGTGAGATAGGGCGAGGCGTAGCCGAACAGGTAGTCGTTGCCGGCGCCGCCGACGATCGAGTCGCTGCCGGCGCCGCCTTCAAGCGTGTCGCTGCCGCCCAGGCCGGTGAGGGTGTCGTTGCCGCCATAGCCGCTGATGGCTTCGCCGCTGGCGAGGGTGACGCGCAGGTCTTCGGCACTGTCGGGCTTGCGGTCGGATTCGGGGATGTTCATGCGAACAGGGGCGCGAGGAACGCGAGGCTGCGCGCGTGGGCGAGCGCGGCGCTGGCGGGTTCGTAGGCGGCGCGGGCCCAGCAGTTGAAGCCGTGCTTCGCGTCGGGATAGTCGTGGAATTCGGCGAGCGCGGCGGCCGGCGACGCGGCCATCGCGGCGCGCACGGCGGCCACGGCCTCGGGCGGGATGCTCTCGTCGTGGCCGGCGTGATGGAACAGCACCGGCACGCCGATGGCGGGCGCGAGGTCGAGCCGCGTGGCGATGCCGCCGCCGTAGTAGGCGACGGCGCGGTCCACGCCGCATTGCGTCGCCGCCGCGTAGGCGAGCCGCCCGCCCATGCAGTAGCCGAGCGCGGCCACGCGGCCATTGCAGGCCGGCAACGCGCGCAGCGCCGCGACGGCCGCGCCCATGTCGGCGACGGCGTCGTCATGCGCGAGCGCCTTCATGAGCGCGAGCGCGCGGTCGCGCTCCTCGCCCACGTAACCCAGCTCGACGCGCGGCGCCTGGCGCCAGAACAGGTCGGGCGCCAACACGGTGAAGCCGGCCAGCGCGTACTGCTCGGCGACGCGGCGGATGTGCGCGTTGACGCCGAAGATCTCCTGCAGGAGCAGCAGGCCGGGGCCGCGTCCGGCCGGCGGCAGCGCGCAATAGGCGTCGAAGCCGCCGATGCGCAGCCAGGATGCGGTGACGGGTTCGCCAACGGGCTTGAAGGCGGAGGAAGCGGATGGGCTGTTGCTCATGCGGACGGTCTTCACGGAAGGAAGGGAAGAGGAGACGACCGCGCTCAGGCGCCGTCGAGGTTGGCGAGCATGCGGCGCAGCAGCGCCGCGACCTGGTCGCGCTCGTCCTTCGAGAAGCCGCCGACCGCGGCCTTCGACAGCTTGCGCGCCTGGGCCGCGAGCAGCGCCTGCACCGCCTCGCCGTCGGCCGTGAGGCTCAGGCGCAGGCTGCGCCGGTCGGCCGCATCGGGCTCGGCCGCGAGCAGGCCGCGCTCGCGCAGGCCGGCAACGAGCCGCGCGGTCTGGCCCTTGTCGCGGCCCGAATGCGCGACCAGGTCGGTCTGGGTCGCGCCCGGGTGGCGCGCGAAGAAGCCGAGCGCCTTGCTTTCCATGTGCGTGATGTCGTGCGCGCCGTCGCGCAGCACCCGGTACTGACGCGAGCGGTAGGCGTGCATGACCGCATGCACGAGTTCGAGCGGATCGTCTGCCGGAAGGCGGCTCATGGTTGACAACCTCAACTATCTTTCGCGATATTGGATGACATTATCAATCATCTGCGCGGAGGGCGCGATGACCGATTCCACGTCCGGGCGCCGCATCGAGCGCGTGCGCCACGAACTCCGGCTGCGCGAGCTGACCGTCGTGCGCGTCGCGCGGCCGACGCCCGGCTTCGCCAGCATCACCTTCGGCGGCGACGCGCTGGCCGACTTCGTGTCGCTGTCGTTCGACGACCATGTGAAGTTCTTCTGTCCCGGCTGCGACGCGAAGCGCGACTACACGCCGCGCCACTTCGACGCCGCGCGGCGCGAGCTGACGATCGACTTCGCTCTGCACGATGACGGCCCGGCAAGCAACTGGGCGCGCAGTGCCGCGCCGGGCGCCGTCGCCACCATCGCGGGGCCGCGCGGCTCGATGATCATCCCGGCCGATCACGACTGGCATCTGCTCGTCGGCGATGCCTCGTCGCTGCCGGCGATCCGCCGCCGTGTCGAGGAACTGCCGGCCGGCGCGCGCGTGATCGTCGTGGCCGAGCTGGCGTCGGCCGACCGTGTCGCCCTCGCGGGTGAGGCGGCCATCGAGACCTTCTGGGCCGACGATGCCGACGCGCTGCTCGACCGCGTGCGCGCGCTGCGCCTGCCCGACGGCGACGGCTTCGCCTGGTGCGCCGGCGAGGCCGCGACGATGAAGCGGCTGCGCGCCCTGCTCGTCGACGAACTGGGCCTCGCACCGGACGCGCTCAAGGTCGCGGCCTACTGGAAGCGCGGCGAAGCCGGCCATCACGAACAGCCGGGCGGCTGAGGCCAGGCCGCAGACGTGATGAGTTACGGGAGCCGCGCCGATCAGCGGCGCCGGTCCGGCCATCAGCACGGCGCCGCCCGTCAACGCCGCGCCGGTGTCACCCAGCGCCCCTGGCGCCGCCGGCGCGCCCAGCGGCCGAGCGTGGCATAGAGCCGCACCACGTCGAGCGGCTTGCCGAGGTGATCGTCCATGCCGGCGTCGAAGGCGCGAGCGCGGTCCTCGGCGAGCACGTCGGCGGTCATCGCGATGACGGGCAGCCCGGCGAGTGCCGGCCGCTCGCGGATCGCGCGCACGACGGCATGGCCGTCCATGCCGGGCATCTGCACGTCGAGCAGCACGCAGTCGAAGGCGGCGGCATCGGCATCGAGACGGGCCAGCGCGGCGGTACCGCTGTCGAGCGCCGTCACCTCCACGCCCGCATGCCGCAGCAGCTCGCGCGCGACCTCCAGGTTGACCGGGTTGTCATCGACGACGAGTACGCGCAGGCCGCGCAGCGCATCGGCTTCCGGCGTGACCGGCACCGCCGCCGGCGGGTCTGCAAGCCCTTGCAAGACGGCGCCGCCGGCCGGGTCCGCGCCGTCGGCGGCGGGCGCGGGTCGGGCTGACGCGTCGGCAGTCGCAGCCATGTCCGCGCGGGCACCGTTGGGCGTGGCCGTTGCGCGTACCTCGGGCGCGAGCCGTGTGCGCAGCAGGCAGTCATGCAGCGACGACGGCGTGACCGGCTTGGCCAGCACCTCGGTCACGCTGCTGCCGGCGGCGGCGCGCAGCGCCTCGACCCGGTCCGACGCCGTCACGAGCAGCAGCTTGGGCACCCGCCCCGCGAAGCGCGCCGCGAGCAGCTCGCCGAGCTGGCGCGCGGTCTCGATGCCGTCGATGCCGGGCATGCGCCAGTCGATCAGCAGCCAGTCCCAGCACTCGCGCACCGCCGAGGCCAGCGCCAGCGCCGAGATGCCGTCGGCGGCGCGGTCCACCGCCAGGCCGAGGCCCTCGGCCATCGCGCCGATCACCTCGCGTGCGTCGGCCGAGTCGTCCACCAGCAGCAGCCGTGCGCCGCGCATCTCGTGCCAGCGGTTGGGCCGGGACGCGCCCGCGCCGAGCGCGAGCCGGACGTGGAAATGGAAGGTGCTGCCCTCGCCCGGCCGGCTCTCGGCCCAGATGCGCCCGTGCATGTGCTGGACGATCTCGCGGCAGATGCTCAGGCCCAGACCGCTGCCGCCGAAGCGCCGCGTGGTCGAGCCGTCGGCCTGGGAGAAGGGCTCGAACAGCCGCGTCATCGCCGGCGGCGCGATGCCGATGCCGGTGTCGCGCACCCAGCCGCTCAACAGCACGCCACCACCGGGCGCGGGCGCCGCCGTGAGGCCGATCGTGACGCTGCCGCGCTCGGTGAACTTGATCGCGTTGCCGCCGAGATTGACGATCACCTGGCGCAGCCGCATCGGATCGCCGACGAGGCCGGCGGGCAGCGAGCCGTCGAGGTCGGCCAGCAGCTCCAGCCCCTTGCGCTCGGCCGTGACCGCGAGCAGGTCGAGCGCGTCGGCCAGCACGCGCTCGGGATCGAACTCGATGTGCTCCAGCTCCATGCGGCCGGCCTCGATCTTCGACATGTCGAGCACGTCGTCGAGCAGTTGCAGCAGGTCGAGCGCGGCACGGTGCGCCTTCTCGATCTGGTCGCGGTTGCGCGCCTCGGGATCGCGGATGAGCGCGAGCTGGGTCATGCCGATGATGGCGTTCATCGGCGTGCGGATCTCGTGGCTCATGTTGGCGAGGAAGGCGCTCTTGGCGCGGGTCGCGTCGAGCGCGGCCTGGCTGGCGGCCTGCAGCGCCTGCTCGGACTGCCGCCGCGCCGACACGTCTTCCATGATCGAGAAGAAACGGCCCGGGCCGCTGTCGGCCAAGCGCAGCGCGGTCACGCTCAGGATGCCCGAGGGGCCGCCGTCGAGCCGCTCGTGCGTCCAGTCGCGCGGGCCGGCGATGCCGTCGCGCTCCAGCGCCGCGAAGAAGTCGGCCGGCGCGTCGGTCGCGCTGGCCCGGCCGTCGGGCTGGACCGGCGGCGACAGTGGCGGCTCCCAGGGCTTGAGGCCGATGAGCTGGCGGTCGGAGGTCGCGCCGAACAGCCGCACCGCGGCCGGATTGCAGCGCCGGATGCCCTCCTCCGGATCGAAGAAGACGAAGCCGATCGGCGCATTGGCGAAAGCCGATTCGAAGCGCAGCACGGCCGCGTGGCGCTCGGTCTCGTCAAGCCAGTAGCCGTCGTAGGTGCGGCTGTGGCCGTCGGATTCGGTGCGCGCATGGCTGTGGGTGGCGATCCAGCGCTGCCCGCCCTCGCCCGCGACCGGACGCAGCACGGGTTCGACGGGCGGCGCGTCGGGATCGAGGCCCATGCGCCGCCAAGGCTCGGCGGCAGCCTCGCCCTCGGCGGCGATGCTGTCGCCGAAGGGTCGCTCGCGCCCGCCGAGAAAGAGGAAGCGGCGCTCGCCTTCGGGCCCGACGCGGTAGCGGAACAGCGTGAGCGGCAACGCGCCGATCATGTCGAGCAGTTCGCGCCGCGTCTCGCCCACCACATGCTCGCGTTCATGGGCGCGCCAGGAGATGGCCAGCGCGCCCCAGCCGAGCACGACCAGCAGCAGCGCGAAATTGAAGCTGCCCAGCATCAGCGAGGTCTCATCATCCAGCGGACGCAGTACCCAGACCCGATAGGGATAGCCCGGCACCTTGGACGAACGCAGCAGATGGCGCCGGTCGTCGATGCTGACGCCGCCCTCGATCGCGGCCGACGGGAGCGCGAGCGGCTGCCAGTCGAGCGGCGCGGGCAGGTCGCGGAAGCTGGCGCGCATGCGCGCGTCGGCGCCGGCCGCCGGCTCGATGAAGGGCAGGCGCCGCAGCTCCAGCCCCGCACGGTTGGATGACAGGATCACGCCATCGGCATCGGTCATCACGACCACGTCGCCCGTGCCCTCGGCGAACAGATGCTCGAACGCCTCGGGCTCGAACTTGATGAGCAGCACGCCCTGGGGCCTGTCCGCCGGCCCGATGCGCGCGCCGAAGCTGAAGCCGCGTCGACCGCTCTGGGTGCCGACCGAGTACATGTAGCCGCGTCCGTCCGCGAGGGCGGCCGAGATCGCGGGGCGCGCCGACAGATCCCGGCCGATGGTGTCGATCACGCCGGTGGCAAGCCCGCTGTGCGCCGTCGAGACGCCGCAGCCGTCGGTGATGGTCGCCTGCTGCACCGGGAAGTCGGCGCGCAGCGAATCGAGCCAGGCCGAGATCGCCCTTACCTCGGGCCGGGCCACGAACGTGGCGCGCAATTGTTCGCGGCCGGCTGCATCGCGCCTGACGCAGGGCGGGCCGCCGAGGCCGCGCCGCGCATAGTCGGTGACCTGGGACTGGTGCGAGAGCATGACCGCGAGCGCCGACCACTGGCGGAAGCTGGTCTCGACGCTGCGCACCGCGCCGATCGCGCGTTCGCCCGACTCGGTCGAGAGACTTTCGTAGTACGCGTTCAGCCGGATCCGGCCCGCCAGCAGCGCCAGCGCCGCGACGAACACGGCCCAGACCAGCGCGGCCAGCAGATGGTGCCGGCGGGCCTTCGGCGCGGGCCGCGCAGCTCCGGTGGCGGTTGTGATTGTCATTGGGACTCCAGGGTCGGACTGGCCGGCCAGGGCCGCACGTCCCGAGCCGGCAAGCGCGCCTTTGCTCCCCCTGCGGCGCGCCGATCCTAGGTTAACCGCGACCGGACCCCGGAGCCCGCTTGTCCTTGGCGCCAGCGCACCACCGCCGACCGGCTGCGAGCCCTTGCCGGACGACCCGCCCGTGGCTTGGCGCCCTCCCAGGCCCGCCTGCTCGACCGGCCGGGGCAAGGCGGGCCCTGCCCCGTTCCCGCGCTGCGCCGGTCGTGCGGGCGCCGCGCCTGTTCACGCTCGCCTCAGGCGCTGATCTGCTCGCGCCGGCCCGCGCCGACCGCCGCGCCGCTCAGGTTGACCGCGCTGGTGATCGCCTTGAGCGACGCCGTCACGATGCTCGCGTCGATGCCCACGCCGAACACCTCGCGCCCACCGATCGCCAGCTCGATGAAGGCGCAGGCGCGCGCGTCCCCACCCTCCACGCTCGGCGCCAGCGCCCGTTCCTCGAAGCTGCGCACCTGGGCTTCGATGCCGATGGCGCGCAAGGCATGTACTGCCGCGTCGATCGGGCCGTTGCCCTCGCCCGCGAGCAGATGGGGCGCGCCGTCGATGTCCACCGCGAGCCGCACCGCCTGGCCGCGCGCGGTCTCGCTCAGATGCTGCTCGCGCAGCCGCATCGGCGCGTCGATGTCGATGTAGGTCGCGCGAAACAGCTTCCACAGTTCGGCCGCGCTCACCTCGCCACCCATCGCGTCGGCATGCTTCTGCACCACGCCCGAGAACTCGACCTGCAAGCGGCGCGGCATAACCACGCCGTATTCGGCTTCGAGCAGATAGGCGACGCCGCCCTTGCCCGACTGGCTGTTGACGCGGATGACCGAGTCGTAGCTGCGGCCCACGTCGGCCGGGTCGATCGGCAGATAGGGAATGGCCCAGCGCTCGTCGGGCCGGCGCGCGGCAAAGCCCTTCTTGATCGCGTCCTGATGCGAACCCGAAAACGCGGTGAACACGAGGTCGCCCGCATACGGATGACGAGGATGCACCGGCAGCTGGGTGCAATGCTCGACCAGCCGCGCGACCGCGTTGATGTCGGAGAAGTCGAGGTTCGGAGAGATGCCTTGCGTGTACAGGTTCAGCGCCAGCGTCACGAGATCGACATTGCCGGTGCGCTCGCCGTTGCCGAACAGGCAGCCCTCGACGCGCTCGGCGCCGGCCATGAGCGCGAGTTCGGCCGCCGCCACGCCGGTGCCGCGATCATTGTGCGGATGCAGGCTCAGCACGACGCAATCGCGGCGCGCGAGGTTGCGGTGCATCCATTCGATCTGGTCGGCATACACGTTGGGCGTCGCCACCTCGACCGTGGCCGGCAGGTTGAGGATGACCTTGCGCTCGGGCGTCGCGCCCCAGGCCTCGGTCACCGCGTCGCAGACTTCCTTCGAGAAATCGAGCTCGGCGGCGGTGAAGGTCTCGGGGCTGTATTCGAGGATGACCTCGGTCTCGGGCATCGTCGCCGCGATCTCGCGGATCAGCCGCACCGATTCGACTGCAAGGGCTTTCACCTCGGCACGACTCATGTTGAAGACGACTTCGCGGAAGGTCGGGCTGATCGCGTTGTAGATGTGCATGATCACGCGCCGCGCGCCGCGCACGGCCTCGAAGCTGCGCCGGATCAGATGCTCGCGCGCCTGGGTCAGCACGCCGATCGTGACGTCATCGGGAATCCGGCCGTCATCGACGAGGCCTCGCACGAAATCGAAGTCGGTCTGCGATGCCGACGGAAAACCGACCTCGATCTCCTTGAAGCCGATGCCGACCAGGCAGTCGAACATGCGCGACTTGCGCTCGGCGTTCATCGGCTCGAACAGCGCCTGGTTGCCGTCGCGCAGGTCGGTGCTGAGCCACAGCGGGGCGCGCTCGATCGTGCGCGACGGCCATTGGCGATCGGCGAGCGGCACCGGCGGGAAGGCTCGGTACTTGGCGGACGGGTTCTTCAGCATGCTTCGCTCCTTGGCGTGGTGTTGTTCGTCGTGGAGCAACATCTTCGTGCGCACGGGGCGGAGATTTATTGCTTTCTTGGCGTATTAATGGGCCAATCACGCAATTTTCTTGCGTTTATTGGCGGTTGTTTCGCATCATTCGCCGATCACGACTTTCCCGCGTCAGAACCGATGGAACTCGACCGCCACGATCGCCGCCTGCTCGCCGTCCTCCAGGCCGAGGGCCGCATCAGCAACCAGGATCTCGCCGAGCGCATCGGCCTGTCGCCGTCGGCCTGCTTGCGGCGCCTCAAGGCGCTGGAGGATGCGGGCGTGATCGCGGGCTATCGGGCGCTGCTCGATGCCCGCAAGCTCGGCCTGACGCTGGTCGCGCTCATCGGCATCTCGATGGACCAGCACACGCCCGAGCGCTTCGCGACCTTCGAGGCGAGCATCGCCACCCTGCCCCAGGTGCTCGAATGCCTGCTCATCACCGGACAGCAGTCCGACTACCAGCTCAAGATCGTGGTCGAGGACATGGACGCCTATCAGGCGCTGCTGCTCGACAAGATCACCCGCATTCCTGGCGTGACCGGCGTGCATTCGAGCTTCGTGCTGCGCCGCGTCGTCGATCGCACGGCGCTGCCGATCGGCGGCACCTGAAGCGGCAGGCGGCCGGCCAGCGACGTGATGACTTTCGGGAAGGCCGAGGGTTTGCCCGGATGACGGCGTCGCCGCAGTCATCACGTCGTGCGATCGGCGCCGGACTCAGCGCGCGCGGCGCGAGCGTTCGAAAGCGAGCAGCTCGCGGTCGCTGGGGGTCCAGGCTTCGCCGGCGCGTTCGCAGGCCAGCCAGCGAAAGAACATCGCCCGCACCATCGGCTGCTTGATGCCGGATTTCTCGAAGTGGCTGTGCGCGACCTTGAGATTGACGGGGATGCCGTCCTGCTTGAAGCGCGCGAGATAGTCGTCCTGCACCTCGGGCGGCAGGCTTGGCCAGTCACGGCGGGCCAGGTTCGCGAGGTCGTTGCGGTAGTCCTCCAGGCTTTCGGTCGCCATCACGTCGGCCGACAGACGCCGTGGCCCTTGCTCGGCCACGGCGGCGCTGACGCGTGAAGTACGCTCAGCCACCAGTTCGTCCTTCACCGTGATGAGCAGCCCCTGAACGTTGCGCACGGGCGCCAGACGGGCATCGGCCAGCCGCGTCTTCACCCGCCCGACGGCCTCGTTCATCAGCTCCTCGCCATGCTCGCGGCACAGCTCGGTGGCCAGCTTGCGTGTCAGGCCGAGGCCGACGAGGGCGTCGGCGCTGGTCGTCTTGCCGGCCTCGACGGTGTCGACGGGATCATCGATGCGGCGGAAATCGCTGCGCTGCGTCACCTTGAACTGGAGCGAATCGACACTGCCGCCGACCTTGATCGGCTTGGCCTCCACCCAGATGTCGTCGAGCACCGCATTGAGCTCCTTGACCGCGGGGGCGATCACATCGCGGTTGAAATACCGCCATTCCTTGTACTTCTCGACCTTGGCGCCACTGCCGTCGCCGGTCTTGCGTGAGCGCAGGCGGGCCGTCAGTTCAGCCGCCTCGTTCGATTCGCCGGTGAGGATCGGAATCCAGTCGCGCCAGGCACGGCGCTCGGTCAGGCCGCTTGGGCTCGTCTTGTAGCGGCTGACAACCCGGAACAGCGCCAGCGAGGAATGCCGCGTGAGCTGATTCGCGATGGCCAGCGAGCTTTCGAACCAGTGTTTGTGCTCCTGCATCTGGCGCAGCAGCGCTGGGGGAAAAGTCCATTCGAGGCAACGAATGCCGCGGTTGTCGATCACGAACTCCACGCTGCCCAGGAGCTGGGTGGAGGTCCAGGCCCTCACCTCGCCGGTTTCGCGGTCGCGTGCGGATGATGCCCATTCGACCAGTGTCTTCTGGCACTGCCGAATGCTTTCCTTCAGATGCTCGCTGTCGTTGCTGCGGTACTCGATGTCCTTCTGCAACGTGGACAGCGGGATGCGCCAGAGCAGCCCGAGGTCGGTTCGCGTCGCCTGCGTCTGGAGCGAATACGACACGAGAAACATCCACAGCTTGTGGCTCAGGTAGGTGAGCTTGCGCGTCTTGGGTTCGATCGCCGACATCTCCACCGGATGGCGGATGTTGCGCAAGTCGCCGTCCTGCTTGCGCAGCGCCAGGTCGGGTACGACCGTGGCTTCGGTGGATGCAGGCAGGAAACTGGGGCCAGCGGACTCTCCGATGTTGACGGCGTCGTTGAAGAGCGTGCTCTGCGGGTCGGCTTTTCTGCGGGCCATGGCGAATGTGATGAATGGCAGGGCGCGATTATCACATCATCCGCGGCTGATCAGCGGCTTCGTTTTCGGCGGGGTCTCGTGTTCTTGTTCTTCAGTCGTCTCGACCCGGCTTCGACTGCAGTTTGAAATATCAGTCATTGATTTTCTATTGAAGAACTTGTGAACGGCGAATCTTCATTGAATTCAACCAGATAGATGATCTTCCGGAGAACGTTCAGGAGGTTGCGTGAGCTGTTTCGGGAAATCACGTGATGCTCTTCAGGCGAATCCGGATCCCTGACGTGATGAGTTTCGGGATATCACGTGAGTGGATACATTAGCGGCCCTGATTCGATACGTGATGAGTTTCAGGAGGGATGTGGATATCACGTCCGATAGCGATTCGGCTGCCTGCGGTCCTGCTCGCCCTAAAGATCTTCCGCCGCCAAAGTGGTTGCCAGGGGTGACGCTTGCCTGGCTATCGATTTTTCCGAAGAGACAGTGCTCTCGCATCCCTGTTTTCGGCAACGTGATGAGTTTCAGGAAGCCGCTCGCTGCGCCGGACGGCTCGGATCATTGGGCAGCACGACATTCGTGCCGGACGGATATTCCACGGGAGATGTTTGTCGCCAGGGCGAGATGTCGGCGAGGGGTAGATCGTCATTCGGCCGGAACTGAACTCACCGGGTGCCGGAATGCTGGCCGCGGACTGCCTGGTGGTGGAAAATCGTCCTTGGAAGACAAATTCTCCTTCACAAGGACACCCGAAACATGTCACGCGAAACCAAATCCCGCAGCAAGAGCAAGGTTCTGGCGGAGCCGCCGCCCGTCCAGGCTCCCGGACTCATCGGCGCGGATGAGCTTCATGGCCTCGATGAGCATCTCTCCGCGATGATGGATCGGCTGAAGGCCGCCATCTACAAGCCCGCAGGCACGAAGCCGACGCCGGTCTTCAATGCGGCCCAGCTGGCCCGGCTATGCGGCAAGTCGGGTAGCACGATGCTTCGCAATCTGGAGAAGGCCGCCGAACTCGGATTGGCGGACGGCTTGGCCGAGGGAGCCACCGGATCCCAGCGCAGTTTCACACTCGAGCAGGCTATCGATTGGGTATGCGCGCTTGGCGGTGCTGCCTATCAGCGCAGAGAGGGGCAGCAAGCTGCGGTGATTACCGTGGGGTTCTTCAAGGGGGGAGTCGGCAAGACGATCGTCGCGACCTCTCTGGCGCAGGGACTGGCGCTCAAGGGCTACAAGGTTCTCACCATCGACTTTGATCCACAGGGATCGATGACCGCCATGCTGGGCGTCGACCCGGCCACCGTCGAGGCCGAGGAGACCTTCACACCGCTGGGAACGCCACCGGGACACCCGCTGCATCGCACCACGCTTGCGGAGTCCATTCGCCCGACCTACTGGACCGGGGTCGATCTGGTCGCGGGCAGCACGAACCTTTTCCAGTGCGAGTTCTATCTCCCCTTGAGGGCGATGAACGCGCAAGCCGAAGGGCGGCAGTTCAATTTCCTCGAGGTACTCGCCAAGGGATTGCGGCAGATCCGCGAGGACTATGACTTCGTGATCATCGACACCCCCCCTGCGTTGTCCTACACCACGATGAACGCCTATCTGGCCGCTGATGCAGTGCTGATGCCCATCGTGCCGGAGGGCTTGAGTCTTCAGAGCTCTGCGCAGTTCTGGGACATGTTTACCGAACTGTTCGATACGGCAGAAAAACTGCGCGATACGCCCAAGCGCTACGCCTGGCTGGGGGTGGTGCCGAGCAAGGTCGAGAGTCACAAGCCGGCCGTGCAGTCGATGCTCAAGTGGATTCGCGGCTTTTATGGTGAATACGTCATGACCAGCGAGCTGCCTCAGACCGACGTTGTCAAGACCGGGGGCACGACGCTTGGCACGGTCTACGACATCAGCAAATACGTGGGCTCGAACAAGACCTATGAGCGTGCGCGTGAAGCTTTCGACCGACTCGTCAACGAGGTCGAACTGATGACGCGGCGCCATTACTGGGGCGAAGAACTCGCCGACGACATCACGGGAGGCAAGGCATGAGCAGTCGCAAGGGAGTCGCGGGCAGTCTCGCGGAGTTGACCGAGCAGATATTCGGAAATGCCGGGGAGACGCCACAGCGAGTGGCGCCTCGTCAGCGCGGGAGTGGTGCGATCGGAGCCCCGACCGAGCTGGCGCAGTTCTCGGTTGGATATCAGGAACTTGAGCGAAAGGTCGAGGAGCTGGAGGCGATCAAGGGCCATGCCTTGCGCGTGCCGCTTTCGCTTTGCGACGATGCGCCCTTTCACACTTCGGCGCTTGACCGCGAACAGGTCGAGAAATTGAAGCTCAACCTACGCGAGAACGGCCAAAGCGCGCCGGCAATCGTGCGTCCCAAGGCGGATGGCCGCTACGAGATTCTCGCTGGGCGACATCGTAAGGCAGCCCTTGCGGAACTCGGCGAGGACAGTTGGGATGTGAGCCTGCGCGACATTGATGATGATCTGGCCGAACGGCTGGTGTTCTACGACAACCTGCTGGCACCAAGTATCAGCGAGTACGCCAAGTATCTTGGTTTTGCGCGACGCCGCGAGAGTCGCAAGCTCACGCTGGAGCAGCTGGCGCGTGAGTCGGGCGTCAGCAAGAGCCTCGTCGCGCGTCTGCTCACCTTCGGTGATCTCCCACCGGATGCCTTGGAGCTGATCGCGCAAGCGCCGGAAAAGATCGGAGCCAAGTTGGCCGAAGAACTTGCCGGACTTGTGCCTCGCTATTCGGCGCGAGTCACGGAGGCAGTGGCGATGGTAATCGCCGGAGCCCTTGCGCCTTCAAAGGCCGGGGCCTGGGTAGTCGGACTGAAGGCCAATGCCCGACTTGCCAGTGCTCCGGAAGTCGTCATCAAGCGAGGCAAGGCAACGTACGCCAAGCTCACGAGGCGAGCTGAACAGATGGTCATCCGCTTTTCTGATCCCAATGAAGCTGAGGCAGTTCAGGCGGCAATCGCTGAGCTTTTGCGCAATCGGGCTGCCGGCTGATCCGTGACAGCGTGGGCTTCCACCGGGTGGAAGCTTTTTAAATCAATGAGTTGCAGAATGAGCTGGACATGAGCGTCTGTCATGATCTGCTCGAAACAAGGAATGCGCTGACTCCTGAAAGTCATCACATCCTTGTTCTGGCATCGCAATTCGTTGGCGGTTCCACGTCTTACGGAGTTGATTCATGGCGCTGAATAGTGATTCAAAACCATGAGGTGCTTTCGCGTTCAGACGCTGTCCGATCGCTCCCGGCAACAGGGTCAGTTCAGGCGGGCTGACCCACCGGGAAGCAGCTGGAAATCCATTCTCTTGATCACCGCACGGAGGATTCGGATTTGATTAGAAATTTCTCTTCAAAGATCTGTTGTCTCGATCATGTGCTCATGAGATTTCAGGAGCGAGCCCCGATCTGGATAAGGGCATGACATGATGAGATTCGGGAGCTGTTGACCGGCTAGGCTCAGACATCTTTAACTTCAGCAGCCGTTTCTACGCCTTTGCCGGCTGAAAGAGGTCAGGTGTGTGATCGTGACCTTTCCATGCCAGTGCAGCACATTCATTCATTGCAATTGGACGAGTTGGTTTGCCTCGTCCATCCGTGACGAAGTATGCATGTTCAGACATAAATATAAATCATTGATTATTTAATAATTATATTAAAAATATAAAGCTAATAAATCAGTCATGGAGTTGACCTTGCGCCGGCGCAAGGTCAACTCCATGACCTGGTCCACTCGGCCAAAGCAGTGATCTATAAGGAACGTCTATGAAATACGTGTCGTATTTCCATGAATAAGAACAGCTGAATTCCGGTTGGGCCTAAACTGTCGCCCATTCCAGCACATGGAGAGAGCAATGATTGTCGTCGTAGGAGCGGAAAAGGGTGGAGTTGGGAAGACTGCAATAGCAACCAACCTCGCGGCACTGGCCACAAAAGAAGATATAGAAACGATATTGTTGGATACGGATTCACAAGGATCTGCAACTGCATGGATCCGCATTCGAAATCAGAATGCAATCAAGCCACCGATTTCCCTCTTGACGGTGCACGAATCGCCAGCCAATGAGCTGAACGCCCTGGCAGCCAAGTTTGAGCTGGTGATAGTCGATGTCGGTGCGCAGAACTACCGGACGATGCTGCAAGCCGCGACGGTTGCCGATCTCGTGCTAGTTCCCACCGGCCCCGATCAGCTCGAGGTTGAATCGGCACAGAACGTATTCGAGGCCTTGCGCGCGATCGATCCTCGCCACAAGCGAGGGAAGGTTCCAGCATTCATCGTTCCCAACCTGCTTCCCACCAACACACGCTCGCGGGAGGAAGTCGCGCTGCGAGAGTTTCTGGCAGAGGTCGGGCTTCCCGTCTTCGATGCGGGCTTGCGGCATCGGACAGCGTGGCGAAACTCGCGTCGTGATGGCTTGGCCGTTCATGAGCTGACTGGCCGCGATGCCTGTCAGAAATCTGCCGCCGAAATGCGGGCGGTCTTTGACGAAGCCGAACGTCGTGCAGGTGAACTGCTTGAGCAGGGAGATTCGCAATGAGAGCGTTCAAGCGACGCACCGATACGGGACAGACCGCATCGCCGGCAACGGTAGCGGCCATCGAGCAGACTTTCACACCCCGGCGCGTGCCAGAAGTCGACAGTGTCGTCAGCACCAGCGCTGACGGCATGGCTCTTCCGAAAGTCGGGGAGGTCGTCGACATTCCCCTCGCGAGGATAGAGAAGAGCAAGTACAACGCGCGTCGAATCGTTGCTGCTGCCAGGAACGAGGACCTTGCCCTCAGCCTGGAAGCCGATCGCCAACTGGTGCCGGTAGCCGCCTTCGTGATGCCGAACGGCCGGATTGGTCTTATTGACGGTCAACGGCGATTCGAAGCTCAACGACTCAGAGGCGCGGAAACCTTGCGCTGCGAGATTCATGAGGCGCCAGCTGACAACCGCGCGCTCTATCTTGCGTCTCGGCGCGCCAACGTCGAACGGGAGTCGCAATCTCCGCTTGATGACGCTCTGGTCTGGCAGGACCTGCTACGCGACGGAATTTTTGCGTCGCAGGCCGAGCTGGCGCGAGAAGTCGGCACGACCGAAACGACGGTCTCACGCACGCTTGGGTTGATCAGCATTCCGACGCGTTTCCTCCACATGATTGCCGAGCGTCCCGATCTGCAGAACCTTCGAATGCTCGACGCTCTCAAGCGCTACTTCGACGCGGCAGGAGAAGAGGCGTTCGAGCGCATGATTTACGAGGTGGATCACAAGGGCTTGAGCTCACGGGACGTGGACAGTCGTCGCAAGGCGATTGAGCGCGGTCCGGTGAGCAGGGCACGTAGCGACCAACGCGAGCTCACATTCCGCAACGGCCAAGCGACGCTCAAGCACTTCGAGGCTCAGGGGCGTATTCAGCTTCAGATTGATGCAGTGCGTGATCCGGAGATTGCGCAGAAGTTGAGGGAGCGCCTGCAGCAGGTTCTCGATGAAGTACTGGGCAGCGTGGACCAGCAGATCGCAGCAGGAACCGACTGACCCCAATTGCGCCGCCAACGCATCTTGCGCCGGCGCAAGACCGCCAGCGCGGGAGTCGCGGGCACGCTAACCGGCAAGTTGCTTGACATTGCGGGGGGACTTTCCGGTTCGATGCCGATGGCTTCGAACAGTGCCCGCTATGAAGTCGGTGGCGGCAAGGTCTGCGGCTCGCTGCAGCGACGGAGATGTCCTGCGACGATGTTGTACAGCTGAGTAGGGCCAATCGGATGCCAGGCGCAGGTCCCGCTTGACGGGCGCCGTCCCCTTCGGCCTTGGAGTAATGCTGTCGTCGCCAATCTCTCCACCAAGATGGGCAGCGACTGACGAGACCACTGTTCCCCAGCGAGTTGCCGCAGATTACCCTCAAGAGCCTCGACGATCTCGTACGGGAGTTCGGTTGGCTTGCCACCAGATGGGGCCGCGACCGAAAAGCGCCCGTCGGAAGTGCTGAAGTCGCCGACTTTCAGTCGAAGCATTTGCCCGGGCTTGAAGCCACAAGCGAAGCGCAACCACAGAATCAGCACGAGGCGATGGTCGCGGTGTCCCGGCCCTTCGGGCACGGCTGAGAGCAGACGGGACAGCGTATCCGCCGCAGGCGATCGGGAGTCCTTCTTGCCCGCAGCAGACTGCCTATTTGCATTCCCTGGCGAGGTCCGGATCGACGTCGTCGGCAACATTCCTTTGGGTCGCGAATTCCGGGACGTCGCCGCCCTTGCGGAAGAAGATGAGGAGGCCGAAAGTTCTCGCCACGGATTGCACTCGGCCTGGCCCGTAGCCATCAGGAAATCGAACAACAATCCGAGGTTGGCAATCTCCTGCGCCACCGACGACGGCCCTAGCGGACCGCCGAACGGGCGCCAGTCCATCGAATCGCGTCGCGCGGACTTTCGGCCGATCCAGTCGGCGCTGGCAAGCTTCCAGCCAAGACTGCGCCATTCGGTTTCGCCGAGTCTGCCAAGCGATGACAGCCAAACCCGGTATCTGGCTGCACATGCCGTATCGACATCCTTGAGCCGACAGTCGGCCTCGTGACGTAGCCACAACAGCAGTCGTTCGGCGCTTCGGCGGAATGTCCGATGGCTATGCGGACTGCCTTCGAACTGCGCAAGCCAGCGGCCAACGACGGCGACATCCGGGTATGGATCGGCTTTCGTCGTGTCGTCCGGATGCCCCGACTGACTGCCGGCAGCTGCCAACCCGGTAGCACCTCTGACCATCGCTTCAAATGGCTGAAGTCTCGCCACATGATCGGATTGCTCCGGCTCCGGCTCCGGCTCCGGGGATCCGATACGGCGTTCGGTCAGCCAGGCATCGAGCCGACGAGCCCAGACTTCGCCGACACCGGGCACGGCGGGCCATCGTTGCCCTTTTCGTGCCGAAAGCGATTGCCGTACCGCGCCGAGTGTGACCAGTCCCGCAGCAGCGAGCTTTTGCGCCAGACGAGGAGCCAGCCAGCGATGCACGTCATCCGCCGCCTCAGGCGCTGCCGGCGTCGCCTGCGCCAGCAGATCGAGCGCGGCGCGCATGCGCACAAGCAGACGTTGGCGTCGGGCGCGGGAGTTGTCGGCTTGCCCATGAGCCGCATTCCATAGCTCGATCAGCTCGCACTCTGACCAGTCGCCGGAATCAGGCAGGGTTGCGGCAAATTCGTCGAGACTGGGTACGGGGGAGGCGCGTATCCGGTGCGGGTCGCGGCGAAGCAGCCCGATCAGATCGCCATGACCGCTTGCCGCTGCGATGCGGACCAGGGCCTGGCGCACCCAGACGAGGGCTTCGCGAGCCCCCATCTCGTTGTAGTCACCATCAATGCGCAGATAGCGTTCCCAGGCCGGCCGAAGCTCGACTCCCTCGATGATCGCGCGATAGAAGGCGAGGTGGTCGCGGGTCAGTTCTCGTTCGCCGACGGCCGCGACGCGGGCTGGCGGTTGGACGGAAGTCATTGATTTGACGATAGAAAAGAATCCGTGACATCGAAGGATCCGGCACCTGGCCTGATCGGGCCGGAAAATCCGTAACTGATGATAGTGGATCACCTTTCCGCCGCATACCGGAGCCGACCGCTAATGCCGACGATCCGGTCGAGGCTGTGCCTGCGATCTTGTCGAAGAGCGGCGACACTGGCCGGCCGAGCCGCCGGCAGTCCCTGATGCTGCCCCGGCTCGGCGACAAGCGGCCGAGTCCGCCCGCGGACAAGTGGCCCGCGGCGATTTAGGTGCCGGAAACGCCATCGCCTTGCCGGACTGTACGCACCGCAGCGCTGTCAGCCCGCAGCACCATGAGAGGAGGCAGGGAGCATCGGTCTCCTGACCCGGCCTTCGGCCAGAGCCTCTTCAGGCGCTCCGGCCGCGCGCCGCGTCGGAGACCTCGGCTCAGCCCACCTGCCTGCGCTGGCGGCGGCGCGCCGTCAGCGCGCCCAGGCCGGCGATGCCGCCGAGCAGCATCGCGTCGGGTTCCGGTACCGCAGTGACGGCCCGGGTTCCCTGGGCGACGAAGTCGAAACGCAGGCCCGAGCTGATGTCGGCATCGGTGGTGTTGCTGAGCATGACGCTGCCGGTGTCGGAATACACATCCATCGCGCCGTCGGCGTTGGGCGTGCTCTCGTGGTAGTCGAACCAGAGCACGGCCGCGTTCGCGAGGGCGTTGTCCTCGCTCATCGACACGCTCGCGGCATAGATCGCGCCGCCGCTGACGGCGGCATCGCCTAACACGCGCGCGCCGTAGCCGAATTCGAGCATCAGCCCCGTGCCGCGGCCGACGGTGAAGCCAAGATCACCGCTGCGGGCCTGGAGAAAGAACACGCTGCTGCCCGATCGCTGCCGCTGGCGTCAATGCCGTCGTCCGGATCGAGATCGACGAAGTAGTAGTTCGAGACCACGAGGTTCTGCCGCACGGTGCACGACTGGGCGTGGGCCGGCGCGCCGACAAGTGCGGCAACGCCGCCAAGGCCCAGGGCAAGAAACTTGAGTTTCGTTGGAGCGATTTCGGAAGAGGGCAGGGATGCAGACAAGGGCCATGCGGCACCAGGTCGGAATCTGACGGCAGGTTTCCGCGATCTTTCGCCCGTCGCATCCAGGTGTGCGCCAATGCACGCAACTCACCTGAACCGGTGTGAATCTCCAACCGCGAGCGACGGCTAGCGACGGCCCCGTGGCGCGCCACGCCGCACTGGGCCGATGCGGCACGCATGGCGCGATCGGCGCGGACCAAGGGCAAGTCCCAAGGCCGGTTTCCATACGCATGCGTCCGGGCTGGCTAGCATCGGGGTATCCCTTCCTCCCTGCTTCGATCTTCATGACGTCCGGTTCCTCCCGCACCGCCGATCCTTCGGGCGGCGCTCTCGTGCGCGCCCGCCTGCGCCCGCCGCTCGCCACGCCGCGCTGGCTTGCGCGGCCGCGACTGGAACGCAGCCTGTCGGACTGGCTCGTCGCCACGGCACCGCTCACGGGTGACGTGCCCGGCGCGCGCGTGGCGGTCGTGGCCGCGCCGCCGGGCGCCGGCAAGACCACACTGCTCGCGCAATGGCATGCGGCGCTGGGCGCGGACGGTTGGCATGCGGGCTGGCTGGCCATCGATGCCGGCAACGAGCCACCCGCGACGCTGCTCGCCTGCGTGATCGATGCGCTCGGCGCGGCGCGCGGGCCGGCGGCGGGCGCGGCGCGGATGCGGCGGCGTGACGGCTTCGCGCCGCTGCCGGCGCTGCTCGCGACACTCGTCGACGGGCTCGCGGCGACGCGCCGGCCGATCGCGCTGTTCATCGACGATGCCGATCGCCTCTCCGACCAGGCCGCCGTCGATCTGCTCGATACGCTCGCCCGGCTCGGACCGCCCGGGCTGCTGCTGGTGCTCGCCGGCCGGGCCGAGCCGGCGCTGCGTCTCGGTGCCCAGGCGCTTGCGGGCCGGTTGCTGCGCCTGCCCGCCGACGCGCTGCGCCTCAACCTGGCCGAGGCCCGCGCATTAGCCGCGCTCAACGGCACCGGGGGCAGCGACGCGGCGGCCGCCGCCGAGTCCGCCGTCGCCGATCCGATCGCCGCGCTCTGGCGCCGCACCGAAGGCTGGGTGACCGGCCTCGTGCTCGGCATGCTGCCGCACGCCTGCCTGCCCCAGGCCGACGTGGCCGACAACCCCGCGCTCGCGCGCTATCTCGCCGACAGCGTGCTCGCCCGCCTCCCAGCGCCCGCCGTCGCGCTGCTGCATGACGCCGCGCCCTTCGCGCGCTTCGACGCCGCGCTCTGCGACGCCCTCGGTCCGCGCGAGGACAGCCGCGCCATCCTCGACGAACTGGAGCACCGCCACCTGTTCGTCAAGCCGCTCGGTGACGGCTGGTACCGCTTCCACGCGCTGTTCGCCGAGCATCTCTGCACACGCTTGCATCGCGCCGAGCCCGGCCGCGAGCGCGCGCTGCGGCTGCGGGCCGCGCACTGGTTCGCGGCGCGCGGCCACTGGCGCGAGGCCGTCGCCGAAGCGCTCGCCATCGGCGACGACGCACTCGCCTTGCCCTGGGCCGAAGCCTTCTCGCGCCGCATGGTCGAGACCGGCGAGGTCGCGGTCGTGGCCGACTGGCTCGGCGGCCTGCCGCTGCGCCTGCGCCAGCATTCCCTGCCGTTGCGGCTGATCCAGGCCTGGGCGTCGGCCTTCTCGCTCGACCTGCGGCGCGCCCGTCGCGCCCTCGCCGACCTGGAGGCCGACATCGCCGCCGGCCGGCTCGCCGCCGATGCCGCCACGCGCGGCGACTGCCTCGCGGTCGGCGCCATCATCGACGGCCTGAGCGATCGCAGCGACGCCGCCATCGACGGCGCCGACGCCGTGCTCGCGACAAGCCCCGAGCCCGGCGGCTGGGCCGAGCGTACCGCCCACATCGCGCGCACCTTCGGCCTGTGCTCGGCCGCGCGCTTCGCCGAGGCGCTCGCCTGCGGCCGCGCCGACGCGGCCGAATGCCGTGCCGCCTCCGACCGACCGCCACCCGACGCCACGATCGCGGGCAGGCCCTCGCTGAGCGCCGCTGTCGCGAGCCGGCCCGCGCCGCTGTATCTCGACGTGTTCCAGCACAGCATGCGCGGCCTCTCGCACATCACCGCCGGTGAGCTCGACGCCGCGCGTCGCGTGCTCAGCCATGCGCTTGCGCTGGCCGAGGCCGGTGCCGGCCCGCTGTCGGCTGCCGCCACGCTGCCCGCCGGCTACCTCGCCGAAGTGCTGCACGAGCAGGGCGAACCGGCCGAGGCCGAGGCCCTGCTGCGCGGCCGCGAGCCGGCCGCCTTCGGCGTGACCGCGCTCGGCTCGCTGGCACGCTACTGCGCGGTATCGGCACGGATCGCCGCCGGGCAGGGGCGACTCGACGCCGCGCTGGCCGTGCTCGCGCGTGGCGAGCAGGCCGCCGCCGAGCGCGACTGGCCGCGCCTGCTCGCGCTCTGCCTTGCCGAGCGGATACGGCTGCTGTGCGATGCCGGCCGACTCGACGAGGCCCGCGCCGCCGTCACCCGCGCTTGCGACGCGCTGCCTGCCACGCCGCCACCGCGCCCGAGTTCGCGGCTCGAAACCTGGCTCGCCTGGCAGGAGGCGCGCGCCACGCTCGACCTGCACGACGGCCGCCCGACCGACGCGGCGACCGCCTTCTTCGGCGCGGCAGTGCAGGCGCGCGCCGCCGGCTTCCATTACCGCGCGGCGCGCATGCAGCTGCTTCACGCGGTGGCGCTCGATGCTGGCGGCATGCCGGCCGAGGCGATGCGCGCGCTCGCGGCGCTGCTGCCGGACATCGAGACGCAGGGGCTGGTCGCCAGCCTGGCCGACCTTTGCCCGCGCGTCGAGCTGCTCGCGGCCGCGCGGCGCCTGATCGAGGTGCCGGCCGTCGCGGGCAGCCCGGTGCGCGCCGCGCCCGGTGGCGGCACGGCGCTGCTGTCGCCGCGCGAGCGCGCCATCCTGGCCGGTCTGGCCGATGGCCTTACCAACAAGGCGATCGCGCGCGTGGCCGGGGTCACGCCCGAGACCGTGAAGTGGCATCTGAAGAACATCTTCGTCAAGCTCGACGTCAGCAATCGACAGGAGGCGATGCGTCATGCGCTGCTGCTGGGCCTTGCCGCCGCGCCGCAACCCCCCCGAGCGGGGAGCTGACCGGCGCGGGCGCGGCGGCAAGACTCCCCGACTCATGGTCAAGGCCGGCCCACACGGCCAGACCACCATCCGGAGGAGACCCCCGCATGACCACGCCCCCCGCCGCCATCCCCCACGCGGCCGCCGAGGCCTATGCCAATCCGCTGCTGATCCGCCAGCTGCTCGTCAACCCGCTGCGCCAGTCGCCCGACCAGACCATCGTCTATCGCGGCGAACAGCGCTTCACCTACCGCCAGCTCGGCGAGCGTGTCGCGCGGCTCGGCAGCGCGCTCGGCCGGCTCGGCGTGCGGGCGAGCGACACCGTCGCCGTCGCCGACTGGGACAGCCACCGCTATCTCGAAAGCTACTTTGCCGTGCCGATGATCGGCGCCGTGCTCATGAGCGTGAACGTGCGCCTCTCGCCCGACCAGATCGCCTACACGGTCGATCATTGCGAGGCCAGCACGCTGCTGCTGCACGGTGACTTCCTGCCGCTGCTCGCGCAGATCCGCGCCCGCTTGCCTAAGCTCGAGCGTGTCGTGCTGCTGAGCGACACGCCGGTCACGACGCGTCCCGACGGCATCGACACCGACTACGAGGCCCTGCTCGCCACCGGCGACCCGGCCCATGTGTTCGGCGACTTCGACGAGAACACCCGCGCCACCACCTTCTACACGACGGGCACCACCGGCATGCCCAAGGGCGTGTTCTTCAGCCACCGCCAGCTCGTGCTGCACACGCTTGCAGTGATGGGCGCGCTCGCGAGCAATCCGGGCGGCCAGAACTTCAATCGCGGCGATGTGTACATGCCGATCACGCCGATGTTCCACGTCCACGCCTGGGGCATGCCTTACGTGGCGACGCTGCTCGGCGTGAAGCAGGTCTATCCCGGCCGATACCAGCCCGACCTGCTGCTGCGCCTGCGCAGCGAGGAAGGCGTGACCTTCTCGCATTGCGTGCCGACCATCCTCCAGATGCTGCTCGACGCGCCCGGCTCGGCCGGCCACGACCTGCGCGGCTGGAAGATGGTGATCGGCGGTGCGGCGATGACGCCCGCGCTCGCGCGCGCCGCGCTCGGTCGCGGCATCGACGTGTTCACCGGCTACGGCATGAGCGAGACCTGCCCGATCGTCGCGCTGTCGCAGCTGCGCCCCGGCGACGCGGGCGCCGACGCTCACGCCGCACGCACGTCGGCTTATGCCGCCGGCAAGTCGGCCGCCGAAGCCGCGATCGGCGCCGGCGACATCACCGACGCCGAAGTCGCCCGCCGCGCCCGCACCGGCCATGCCGTGCCGCTCGCCGACCTGCGCATCGTCGATCCCGACATGAACGACGCCGCCCACGACGACCGCGCCCAGGGCGAGGTGGTGGTGCGCACGCCCTGGCTCACACAGGGCTATCTGCATGCGCCCGACGCGGCGCGCGCGCTGTGGAACGGCGGTTGGCTGCACACGCAGGACATCGGCCGCATCGACGCCAGCGGCTCGCTCCAGATCACCGACCGCATCAAGGACGTCATCAAGTCGGGCGGCGAATGGATCTCCTCGCTCGACCTCGAGGCGCTGATCGCGCGTCTGCCGGCGGTGGTCGAGGTCGCCGTCATCGCCGTGCCCGACCCCAAGTGGAGCGAACGGCCCCTGCCGCTCGTCGTGCTGCGCGCGGGCGCCGTCTGCACCGCCGACGAGGTCATCGCCCATCTGCGCGTCTGCGCCGAGCGCGGCGAGATCTCGCGCTTCGCCGTGCCGACCGAAGTGCGCTTCGTCGAGGCGCTGGAGCGCACGAGCGTCGGCAAGCTCAACAAGAAAAGGCAGCGCGAAGTCGCGCTCGGCCGCTGAGCCAACGCCGGGGGAAATGACATGAGGACGACCAACGTCCGGGGCGCCGCACGCCCCGCGAAAATGACCATGACAGCGCTTGCAAGCCTGCTGTCGCTCACGGCCGGCGCGGCCGACTTCGACATCGACGGCCAGCCCGTAAGGTTCACCGGCGCGGTCATGGCCGGCAGCGCCTGGCGCACGACCGGACGCGATCCGTCGCTGCTCCAGAACACCAACGGCAGGCTCGCGGGCGTCGATCACTCGGCCAGCCACGGCCGCAACCAGGACGACGGCAATCTCAACTTCGACCGTGGCGACCGCATCTCGACGGTCGCCAAGGGCTTTGCCGCGCTCGACATGCAAGGCGGCGACTTCGCGCTGCGCCTGAGCGCCAAGGCCTGGACCGACCGCGCCCTGGCCGACGACGAGCACCGCTGGGGCAACTGGCCGAGCGGCTATGCGGGCGCCGGCACGCATTCGGCGCGCCTCGACGACGGCGGCTTCGACCGCCGCGCGCGCTTCAGCGGCATCACGCTTCAGGAAGCCAACCTAAGCTCGAAAACCACAATCGACAGCCAGGCGGCGCTGGCGCGCCTGGGCTGGCAGACGCTGGACTGGGGCCGGGGCTTCTCGCTGCCGGGCGGGTTGTCGGCGATCAACGCGGTCGATCTGCCGGCGTCGCGCCGGCCCGGCGCGACGCCCGAGGAAGTCGCTATCCCGATGCCGCTGCTGCTCGCGCGCATCGATCCGCTGCCGCAACTCACGGTCGAGGGCTTCTGGCAGCTCGGCTTCCAGAAGACGGTCGTCGATGGCTGCGGAACCTTCTTTGCGGGCACCGACTATGTGGCCGACGGCTGCAACGGCGTGATGGTGGGCGACGGCTTCAGCGATCCGGATTCGGTCGCGCAGGGCCGCTATCTCGCGCGGCGCGGCACGCCGACGGTGGCGCGCGACGGCCAGTTCGGCGCCTCGCTGCGCTGGCGCGTCGCGGGTGGCGAACTCGGCGCCTATGCGGCGCAGGCGCATTCGCGCACGCCGCTCGTGAGCCCGGTCAAGACCGGCCGCATGACGGGCGCGCCCTTCGTGCCCGGCAACGCCGACGGCCTCAACGCCGGCTACCTCACCGAGTACCCGGAAGACATCCGCCTGTTCGGCCTGAGCTTCGCGCGGCGTACCGACGATTACACGGTGCAGCTCGAAGCCGGCTGGCGGCCTAACCAGCCGATGCAGCTCAACTCGGTGGACCTGCTCAACGCCGTCGCCTCGGCCACCGCGCCGACGCTGCTGCGCGCCGACATGGATGCGCTCGCGCCCGGCGCCGTGCTGCACGGCTACGACCGCCATCAGGTGAGCCATGCGCAGGTGGCGGGTTCGCTGCCCCTGCGTGGCCTGTTGCCCGGCGAGCCGCTCTCGCTGCGCGGCGAGGTCGGCGGGCGCTTCGTGCATGACCTGCCGGATTCGGCCAAGCGCCGCTACGGCCGCTCCGACCTGTTCGGCATCGGCACCGTCAACGGCGTGTGCAACGACGTGCCCACCTCCTGCGCCAACGCCGGCTACGTCACGCCCGGCGCCTGGGGCTATCGCCTGCGCGCCGACTGGCGCGCCACGGCCGCCGACGGCCTCGTGCTCGCGCCCGCGCTCGGCTGGGCGCATGACGTGCGCGGCTGGTCCTGGGACGGCACGTTCAGCCAGGGCCGCCGCGCCGTCGTCACCAGCCTGCGCGCTGAATTCGGCCGGCGCTGGATCGCCGACCTCAGCCTCAACCACCCGATCGGTGGCACCTACAACCAGCTGCGCGACCGCGGCTGGGCTGCGCTCGCCCTCGGCGCGCGCTTCTGACGGAGAACCCGCATGACCGACCTCAAGCTGCATCGCGTCGCGGTGCTCGGCGCCGGTGTCATGGGCGCGCAGATCGCCGCCCATGCCGCCAACGCCGGCCTCGATGTGCTGCTCTACGACCTCGCCGCGCCCGGCGCCGACCCGCGCGCCGCCGTGCGCCGCGCCATCGACGGACTGCGCAAGCTCAAGCCCGAGCCGCTCGCGCTGCAAACCCTTGCAGACGCGATCCGCCCCTGTAGCTACGACAGCGACCTCCCGCTGCTTGCCGGCTGCGATCTCGTGATCGAGGCCATCGGCGAACGGCTCGACTGGAAGCAGTCGCTGTACGAGCGCATCGCGCCCCACCTCGGCGAGCGGGCGATCCTCGCCAGCAACACCTCGGGCCTGAGCATCGCCACGCTCGCGGCGATGCTGCCCGAGGCGCTGCGGCCGCGCTTCGCGGGGCTGCACTTCTTCAACCCGCCGCGCTGGCTGCCGCTCGTGGAGCTGATCGGCCACGCGGGCACCGAGCCGGCGGTGCTCGACGCGCTCGAATCCGCCGTCACGCGCCAGCTCGGCAAGAGTGTGGTGCGCGCCAAGGACAGCCCGGGCTTCATCGCCAACCGGCTCGGCGTGTTCGCGCTGCTCGCGGCCGTGCATCACGCGGCGCGCTTCGGCCTTGCGCCCGACGAGGTGGACGCGCTCACCGGCGCGGCGATCGGCCGGCCGCGCAGCGCCACCTTCCGCACGCTCGACGTGGTGGGTCTCGACACCTTCGCCCATGTGGTCGCGGGCCAGCGCGAACAGCTCGGCGCCGACCCGTGGCGCGGCTGGCTGCGACTGCCCGACTGGCTCGACGCGCTCGTCGCCGCCGGCCAGCTCGGCGACAAGACCGGCGCCGGCTGCTACCGCCGCGTCGGCCGCGACAGCCAGGTGCGCGATCCCGCGACCGGCGAGTACTGCCCGGCGGCCGGCGCCGTCGCGCCCGAAGTGCAGGCGCTGCTCGACCTGCCCGACACCGGCGAACGCCTGCTCGCGCTGCGCCGCAGCGCCCATCCGCAGGCGCGCTTCCTCTGGGCCGTGCAGCGCGACCTGTTCCATTACGCCGCGTTCCACCTCGCCGACATCGCCGAAGCCGCGCGCGACGCCGACTTCGCGCTGCGCTGGGGCTTCGGCTTTGCCGAGGGCCCGTTCGAGACCTGGCAGCGCGCCGGCTGGCGCCGGCTTGCAAGCGCTCTCGTCGAGGACATCGAGCGCGGCGAAACGCTCGCCGCCGTGCCGCTGCCCGCGTGGGTGACGAGCGCCGAGGCGGCCGAAGGCGTGCATGGCCCGGCCGGTTCGCTGAAGCCGGGCGGCGCGGCGGGGCAGGGCGGCTCGACCATCGATGGCGCGAACCCGGCGGCCACACCGAAAGGCGCCCCGACCTTCGTCCCGCGCCGCGCCGACGCGCTCGCCGCGCGCCAGCTCTTTCCCGAACGCCTTGCGGGCGAACCGCGCGCCACCGCGCTCGACGCCGGCCGCACGCTCGCGCTCACCGACGCGACGCGCCTGTGGGTGCTGCCCGAGCGCGACGCGCGCATCGGCATCCTGTCCTTCACCGGCCGCGCCCATGCGATCGGCTCCGGCGTGCTCGACGGCTGCCTCGACGCCATCGTCCAGGCCGAATGCGAACTCGACGCGCTCGTGCTCTGGAACGAGCCGCCCTTCGCCGTCGGCGCCGACCTCAAGGAAGTGCTGCGCCTCGCCGACGCCGGCGAGTTCGCCGCGCTCGACGCCTACATCGCCCGCTTCCAGCAGGTCGCGCTCGCGATCCGCCGGGCGCGCGTGCCGGTGGTCGCGGCGGTGCAGGGCATGGCGCTCGGCGGCGGCTGCGAATTCGCGCTGCACGCGGCGCACCGCGTCGTCGCCTTCGAGACGCGCATCGGCCTTGTCGAGACCGGCGTGGGCCTGATCCCGGCCGGCGGCGGCTGCCTGCATTTCGCGCGGCGCGCGGCCGCGCTCGCGGCGAGCGGCGCCGACGGCGACGCCGTGCCCTTCCTCGAACCCGCCTTCGACGCGATCGCGCGCGGCCTGCCCGCGCCCAATGCGCTCGCGGCGCGCGCCGCCGGCTATCTGACCGAGGCCGACGACATCGTCTTCCAGGCCAACGAGGTGCTGCATGTGGCGCTCGCGCGCGCCCGGGCGCTGGCCGAGGCCGGCGCGGTCGCGCGCCGTTCGCTGCCGGTGGCCGTCGCGGGCCGCGCGGGCAGCGCGGCGCTCGCGATGAACATCGTCAACCGGCGCGACGGCGGCTTCATGAGCGCGCATGACGCGCGTATCGCGCAAGCGCTTGCAAGCGCGCTGTGCGGCGGCGACATCGACGCCGGTACGCGTGTCGACGACGACTGGCTGCTCGCCGTCGAGCGCGCGCGGTTCATGGAACTGCTCGCCACGCCCGAGACGATCGCCCGCATCCGCCATCTGCTCGCCACCGGCAAGCCGCTGCGCAACTGAACCCCGGCGCGGGCCGCAGCGCCCGCGCCATCGACGGAATCCCGAAGATGACCACGCCCCTCCAGGACGCCTATCTCGTCGCGGCCGTGCGCACGCCGGTCGCGCGGCGCAACGGCGCCTTCCGCCATGCGCGGCCCGACGACCTGCTCGCCCATGCGCTGCGCGAACTCGTCGCCCGCGCGCCCGGCCTCGACCCTGCCGAGATCGCCGATGTGATCGTCGGCTGCGCCATGCCCGAAGCCGAGCAGGGCATGAATGTCGCGCGCATCGGCCTGCTGCTCGCCGGCCTGCCCGCGAGCGTGCCCGGCTTCACCGTCAACCGCTTCTGCGCCTCGGGCCTCCAGGCCGTGGCCGACGCGGCGGCGCGCATCCGCTCGGGCGAGGCCGAGGTGATGATCGCCGCCGGCGTCGAGAGCATGACCGTCATGACGAAGATGATGGGCAATCGCGTGCGGCCCAATCCCGCCTTCTTCGAGCATGACGAGCACCGCGCGATCGCCTGGGGCATGGGCCTCACGGCCGAGGAAGTCGCCAGGCGCTGGAACGTGAGCCGCGCCGAACAGGACGCCTTCGCGGTCGAGTCGCACAAGCGCGCCATCGCGGCGATCGACGCGGGCCGCTTCGCCGACGAGATCGCGCCCTACATCACCACGTCCGCGCGCCCCGGCAGCGACGGCCAGCCGCTGCGCACCACCAGCGTCGTCACGCATGACGAAGGCCCGCGCCGCGATGCCTCGCCCGAGCGCATCGGCGCGCTGCGGCCGGTGTTCGCGGCCGACGGTTCGGTCACGGCGGGCAATGCGTCGCAGATGTCGGACGGCGCGGCGGCGGTGCTGCTGATGAGCGAGGTCGCGTTGAAGCGCAGCGGCCTGCAACCGATTGCACGCTTCGTCGCGCATGCGGTCGCGGGCGTGCCGCCGGAGGTGATGGGCATCGGCCCCGTCGAGGCGATCCCGCGCGCGCTGGCGCGCGCCGGCTGGCGCCAGGACAGCCTCGACTGGATCGAGCTGAACGAAGCCTTCGCCGCCCAGGCCATCGCCGTGCGGCGCACGCTCGGGCTCGACCCGGCGCAGATCAATCCGCTCGGCGGCGCGATCGCGCTCGGCCATCCGCTCGGCGCGACGGGCGCGATCCGCACCGCCACGCTGCTCGCGGCGATGAAGCGCGGCGACGCGCGGCGCGGCATGGTGACGATGTGCATCGGTACGGGCATGGGCGCGGCGGGGGTGATCGAGCGGGTGTGACTGCGGCGGACGCCTGTCCGCGCCTCATCGCGCGTCGCGCCCAGTCCTTCAGCCGCGCGCGAGCCTGAAGCCCTGCATCGTCCCGAGCAGCCCGCGCGCCTGCTCCCGGAGGCTCGCGCTCGCCGCCGCGCCCTGTTCGACGAGGGCGGCGTTCTGCTGGGTCATGCGGTCCATCTGCTGCACCGCCTGCATCACCTGTCCGATGCCGAGGCTCTGGTCGGCGCTCGCGCCCGCGATGCCGGCCGTCACGCTCGCGACGCCGTCGATGGCGCGCACGATCTCGTTCATCGCGCTGCCGGCGTCGCCCACATGGCGCCGGCCTTGCTCCACATGCGAGACCGAGTCGGCGATGAGCGTGCGGATCTCGCGCGCGGCGGCGGCGCTGCGCTGTGCGAGCGTTCTCACCTCGCCGGCGACGACGGCAAAGCCGCGCCCGTCCTCGCCCGCGCGCGCCGCCTCGACGGCCGCGTTGAGCGCGAGGATGTTGGTCTGGAAGGCGATCGAATCGATGGTCGCGAGGATGTCGGCGATGCGTCGGCTGCTGTCGCTGATGCGCGCCATCGTCGCCACCACCTCGCCGAAGACGCGGCCACCGTCGTCGCTCAGGCCGCGTGCGCCGCTGGCCAGTTCGCTGCCTTCGCGCGCATTGCTCGCGTTGCTCGCGACCGTGCCGTTCAGTTCTTCCATCGCGGCGGCGGTCTGCTGCAGCGCGCTCGCCTGCTGCTCGGTGCGGTGGGCGAGATCGGCATTGCCCTGGGCGATCTCGCCCGAGGCGCGCTCCACCTGCTCGGCCGAGGCGCGGATGCTCGTGACCGTGTCGGCCAACCGCGCCTGCATGCGCGCGAGGGCGGCCAGCACGCTCGTGTCGTCGCCCGGGCGCAGGTGGATAGGCTCGCTCAGGTCGCCACCGGCCACGCGCGCGGCGATGGCGCTGGCGGTTTCGGGTTCGCCGCCGAGGCTGCGCGAGATGTGGCGCGCGATCAGCAGCCCGAGCGTGAGCCCGGCGGCGGCGCCCGCCGCGATCAGCGCGGCGAGGATGGTGCGGATGCGGTCGTGCGTCTCGTGCGCGTCCCGCGCGACGCCGGCGGCGGCCTGTTCCTTGAAGTGCGACATCTCCGACAGCTTCTCGTCCACGGCGCGGTTGGTGGCCGTGAGCCGGGCGCTGGCGGCGCGCAGCGCCGGGTCGCCGGCGATGTCGCGCACGTCCCGGGCGGCGCCGAGGAAAAGCTCGGTGTCGTGGCGCCAGCCGTTCACCATCTTGCGCAGCTCGCCCATCATCTGCTGGCCCGCCGGCAGGTGCAGCAGCGGCGCGGCGTCGTCGAGCAGCGACTCGACGCGGGCCTGGTGCGCGACGACATCGGCGCGCGCGCGCTCGCGGTCGGCCGGGTCGGGGTTGGCAATGAACTGCCAGCGCGCGCGGCCGGCCGCGATCAGCTCGACGTTCGCTTCCTTGATGCCCGACAGCGCGAGCAGGTCGAGCGCGTACAGGTCCTGGGTCATGTGCTCGACCCGCCCGAGGCCGACGATGCCGGCGACACCGATCGCCGAGCCGACGGCGACGACAACGGAAAAGGCGGCAATGAGGCGGGTGGCGAGCCGGGTGCGGCGAAGGCTGGGCATGGTGGACCTCGTGATGCCCGGCATCGGTGCTGCTGGGACGGCGAAGGGTTGGACGACAGGGCGCCGCGCCGGCGCCGGCCGATCCCGGCGCGGGCGGGAAATCGGAATGTGCCGATTGTTGCGGGCGGTGTGTCGCACCATCCTGCGAAAACCGGCGGCCGCCGGCCGCTAGCCGTCCCAATGTCCTACATGTGCTTCGCGGCCTTCACTTCGCGACCGGCATGCTGAACTCGGCGCCGCGCGAAGTGCTTTCGGGCCAGCGCTGCATCACCGACTTCTGCTTCGTGCAGAAGCGCACGCCCTCCTCGCCGTAGGCATGCATGTCACCGAACAGGCTGCGCTTCCAGCCGCCGAAGCCATGCCAGGCCATCGGCACCGGGATCGGCACGTTGATGCCGACCATGCCCACCTGGATGCGGCGCGCGAACTCGCGCGCGATGTTGCCGTCGCGCGTGTAGCAGGCCACGCCGTTGCCGAACTCGTGGGCGTTGACCAGTTCGACCGCCGTGCCGAAGTCGGGCACGCGCACGCAGGCGAGCACCGGACCGAAGATCTCTTCCTTGTAGATGCGCATGTCGGGCGTGACATGGTCGAACAGCGTGCCGCCGGTGAAGAAGCCTTGCTCATGCCCCTTCACCTTGAGGCCGCGGCCGTCCACGACGAGCGTCGCGCCTTCGTCCACGCCGAGGCCGATATAGCCCTCGATGCGCTCGAGCGCGGCCTTGGCGACGATCGGGCCCATCTCCGAGGCCGGGTCCATGCCGTTGCCGACGCGCAGCGCGCGCGCCCGCTCGGCCAGACGCGGCACGATCCGGTCGGCCACGTCGCCGACGAGCACCGCGACGCTGATCGCCATGCAGCGCTCGCCGGCCGAGCCGTAGGCCGCGCCGATCAGCGCGTCGACCGCCTGGTCGAGATCGGCGTCGGGCATCACGACCATGTGGTTCTTCGCGCCGCCAAGTGCCTGCACGCGCTTGCCGAAACGCGCGCCGCGCTCGTAGATGGACTGCGCGATCGGCGTCGAGCCGACGAAGCTCAGCGCGGCCACGTCCGGATGCTCGATGAGCGCATCGACCGCCCCCTTGTCGCCCTGCACGACATTGAACACGCCGTCGGGCAGCCCGGCCTCGCGCAGCAGCCCGGCCATGAAGACCGACGCCGACGGATCACGCTCGCTCGGCTTGAGCACGAAGCTGTTGCCGCAGGCGATGGCGACCGGAAACATCCAGCACGGGACCATGCACGGGAAGTTGAACGGCGTGATGCCCGCCACCACGCCGAGTGGCTGGCGCAGCGTCCAGTTGTCGATGCCGGTGGACACCTGCTCGGTGTAATCGCCCTTGAGCAGCTGCGGGATGCCGCAGGCGAACTCGATGATGTCGATGCCGCGCATCACCTCGCCCTGGGCGTCACTGAACACCTTGCCGTGCTCGGCGGTGATGATCGCGGCCAGTTCGTCGCGGCGCTCGTTCATGAGGCGCAGGAACTCGTTGATGACGCGCGCGCGGCGGATCGGCGGCGTGTCGGCCCAGGCCGGGAAGGCGGCCTTCGCGACGGCGACGGCGGCATCGACCTCGGCCTGGCCGCCGAGCAGCACCTGGCGCGTGACCTCGCCGGTGGCCGGGTTGAACACGGGCTGGCGGCGCTCGCCGGCCGCGACCGGCCGGCCGCCGATGAAATGCGTGATGTCGCCGGTCGAGGCGAAGGCTTCGGGGGCGCCCATGGTGGTCTCCGTCGGTGTTGTTGGGGTACGGCGAAGTCTCGACGCGCGGGCGGGGCTTGAGAAGCCCGGACTTGTGATCACATCATTCAGGATTCCGAACAATCGATCGCCATGTCCATCGACCATCTCGCGCCGCTGCTGGCCGACATCCATCTGCTCACCGTGCTGGGCGAGACGCGCAGCTTCACCCAGGCGGCGCGGCGGCTGAAGCTGTCGAAGGCCTCGGTCAGCGCGCGCATCGCCGAGCTGGAGCGCGCCGTGGGCCTGCCGCTCGTGCGGCGCACGACGCGCTCGGTGGCGCTCACCGATGCGGGCCGGCGGCTGGCCGAGGACAGCGCGCCGGCCTTCGCCCGCGTGGGCGCGACGCTGGCCGAGGTGATCGACCTCGCGGGCGAGCCGCGTGGCCTGCTGCGCGTGACGGCGCCGGTCGCGCTCGGGCGCCAGCATCTCGCGCCGACGCTTGCCGACTTCTGCCGCGCGCATCCGGCGATCCAGGTGGAACTCGACCTCAGCGACCGGCTCAGCAACCTCGCGCAGGAAGGCTTCGACCTCGCGCTGCGCCATACCCATGCGCCACCCGACACCCATGTGGCCTGGGAGCTGTGCGAGACGCGCACGCTGCTGGTGGCGTCGCCGGCCTATCTGGCGGCGCGCGGCGAGCCCGAAGCGCCGGGCGATCTCGCCGGCCATGCCTGCATCGGCTATCTGCGCGAGGGCGCGATGACCTGGGCCTTCGAGCGCGTCGGCGCCGACGGCCGGATCGAGCGCCGCGGCGTGACCGTGGCCGGGCCGATCCGCGCCAACAACAGCGAGGTGCTGCGCGCGGTCGTGGCCGACGGGCTGGCGATCGGGCTGCTGCCCGACTTCTCGGCCGCGTCCGAGCTGGCGGCGGGCCGGCTGGTGCGGGTGCTGGCCGACTGGACGCCGGTCGGCGGCTTCGGGCCGAGGCTGTATGCGCTGCGGCCGTGGTCGCCGCAGGTGCCGCGCGCGGTGCGCGTGTTCGTCGAGCACCTGAAGGCGCATTTCGCGGGCGGGTTCGGCGGCTGACGCGGGACGGCGCGGGCGGCGGGCTGGCGGGCTGGCGGGACAGCCGGCCGACGTGCCGCGAAGGGGCCTTCAGCCGCGCGGCGCGGCGGCCGAGATGGCGGCGTGGAAGTCTCCGCGCCCGGTCTGGTCGTAGATGAGCGTGGTGTCGAGCGAGGCGTGGCGCAGGAAGCGCTGGACGAGGCGCGGCTCGACGCCGGCGTCGAGCAGATGGGTGCAGCGCGCGCGCCGCATCGAATGCGGGCGCAGCTGGGCGATGAGTTCGCGCTCCTGCGCGTCGAGGTCGGCCAGCGCCGGATGGGCGGCGAGCCAGCCGGCCGAGGCGCGCAGCGATTCGTACACCGCCGAGACGCTGGTGGCGGCGCGTTCGGTGCCGGCGAGCATGAGCGGCGCGTCGGGCCGGCGCCGCACGAGGTCTGCAAGCGCTTTCAGGTCGGACTGGCGCCAGACCCGCGCCAGCAGCGCGACGGCCTCGGCCGGCAACGGCAGCAGCGCATGCACATCGCCCTTGCCGGTGAGCTGCCACCACCAGCGCGGGCCGGCGCCGGTCGGCTCGGCCTGGAGGTCGCCGAGGCGGGCGTCGGCCAGTTCGGCGCGCCGGCAGGCGGTCCAGTAGAGCCAGCCGAAGGCGAGCGCCTCGCGCGCGGCGACCGCGCGGTCGGGCACGGCGTCCTCGGGGCCGGTCTGCGGGCGGAGGGCGGCCAGGGCATCGGGCGCCGACGCGTTTCCGGCCGCGTCGAGCCGGCCGAGCAGCAGCCCGAGCGCGCGCTCGATCGCGTGCGCGCTCGGCACCGGGCGCAGCCGCTTGCGCGGCGGCGGCCCCTTGTCCTTCATGAGCCGCAGCGGGTTGCGGCGCAGGTAGTCGCCGTCCATCAGGTAGTCGAACAGCGATTGCAGGATCAGCAGCGCCTGACGCTGGCTCGTCGCCGACAGCCCGCCCCGGAAGCCGCCGGTGGCGAGTCCGTCGAGTACCCAGTCGTCGGGCGGCTCGGCGAGGAAGTCGCGGTAGTCGTCGAAGTCGAGCCGGCCGAGGTCGGCGAGGGTCGCGCCGCGCACGTCGCGCAGCCACCTGAGGAAGCGCCCGGCCTCGCGCCGGTAGGCGCGCTGGGTGTTGGGCTTGCGCGCGTACTCGGCCAGCCAGGCGCCGACCACGGCGTCGTCGTTCAGGCCGGGCAGGGCATGGCCGGGGCCGGCGTTGAACGGCACGCCGGCCGGCGACGCGGGCAGGCCGTCGCGGCGCGCGAGGGCCGCATCGGCGGGCGCGGCGGATCGGGCGTCGGGGGCGGGCAGCAGCGGCATCGGAAGCGGGGATGTGGTCGGGCGGGCTGTGGCCGGGCTGTGGCGGGCAGGCGCCGGCGCGCCATCAGTGTCCGGGCACGAGCCGGTCGCGCCGCGCGAGCGTGGGGAACAGCCGCATCCACGCCAGCACGACCACGAGGGTGCCGACGCCGCCGAGCAGCACCGAGCCTACCGGCCCGAGCAGCGCGGCCGTCGCGCCCGACTCGAACTCGCCGAGCTGGTTGCTCGCGCCGATGAACAGCGAGTTCACCGCGCCCACGCGCCCGCGCATCTCGTCCGGCGTCTCGAGCTGTACCAGCGACTGGCGGATCACCACGCTGAACATGTCGGCCGCGCCGCTCACCGCGAGCGCCGCGAACGCGAGCCAGAAGGTGGTCGAGAACGCGAAGCCGATGGTCGCCACGCCATACACCGCCACCGCGCCGAACAGCCAGCGCCCGGCATGGCGATGGATGGGCATGCGCGCCAGCGTCAGCCCGACGACCACCGCGCCCAGCGCCGGCGCCGAGCGCAGCAGGCCCAGGCCCTCGGGGCCGGTGTGCAGGATGTCGCGCGCGAAGATCGGCAGCAGCGCGGTCGCGCCGCCGAGCAGCACCGCGAACAGGTCGAGCGAGATCGCGCCCAGCACCACCGGCCGCTGGCGGATGAAATGGATGCCGGCCGTGAAATCGGCCAGGCTCGGCGCGGCATGGCGGCGCGGCGCCGGGCGGTGGCGGATCGCCAGCGTCGCCCAGATGGCCGCGACCAGCAGCGCGAGCGACACCGCGTACACCACGGCTGCGCCCCATTGCGCGCCGATCGCCGCGTCGCTGGCGCCCGTGGCCGCGCGGCCCGCGAGCGCCGCGACGCGCGGCCCGAGCGCATACAGCGCGCCGCCGAGCGCCGGCCCCGCGATGACCGACGCCTGCATGCACGAGCTCGACGCCGCCACCGCGCGCGCCAGCAGCAGCGGCGGCACCAGCGTCGGCAGCAGCGCCTGTTGCGCCGGCATCTGCAACGCGCGCGCCATGCCCAGCAGCACCGACATGGCGAGGATGAGCCCGCCGCCGATCGCGCCCAGCACGCTCGCGAGCGCGAGGCAGACCGCCACGGTGAGTTGCAGGCCGAGGCTGCCCGCGAGCAGCAGCCGGCGGTCGTGGCGGTCGACGAGATGGCCGGCGGGCAGCGTCAGCAGCAGCGCCGGCACGAATTGCGCGAGCCCGACGAGACCGAGCTGCCAGGCGCTGGAGGTGAGGTCGTACATCTGCCAGCCCAGCGCCACCATGAGCATCTGGTTGGCGCCGCCGCCGGTCACGCGGGCGACCAGGAGCCGGAGATAGTCGTGTTGCCCGCGCAGGCGCGGCGGGGCCGTGGAGGTGTCGTCGGAGAGCTGCATCCGCCCGAGTCTAGTGCGTCTGGCGGGTGCACTGAATGGCGACCCCGTCGCGCGCCGGCTTCAGCCGGCGGCGCGGCGCCCGGGGTCCGGCCACGCGCGGCCACGGGCGGCCGAAGCCGCGCCGCCCGGTCCGGATGGTCCGCCGGCCGCCTCAGCCGCGCGCCAGCCGGAACACCGACACTGCCGCCACCAGCTGCTGGGCCTCGCCGCGCAGCTGCTCCGCGGCGGCGGCGCTTTCGCTCACGAGGCTGGTGTTCTGCTGGGTTGCGCGGTCCATCTCCACCACGTCGTCGCTCACCTGGCGCAGGCCGCCGCTCTGCTCGACCGTGGCCGAGGCGATGTCGGACACGATGTCGTTCACGCGCCGGATCGAGGTGACGATCTCGTCCATCGTGCGGCCGGCCTGGTCCACCAGCGCCGTGCCCTGACCGACCTGCTCGACGTTGCTGCCGATCAGCCCCTTGATTTCGCGCGCCGCCTCCGCGCTGCGCTGTGCAAGCGCTCTCACCTCGCCGGCCACCACCGCGAAGCCCCGGCCCTGCTCGCCCGCGCGCGCCGCCTCGACGGCCGCGTTGAGCGCCAGGATGTTGGTCTGGAAGGCGATGCCGTCGATCACCTCGACGATCGCGCCGACGCGCCGGCTGCTCTCGCTGATGCCGTGCATCGTCGCCACCACGCGGCTCACCACCTCGCCGCCCTGGCTGGCCACGCCGGCCGCGCTTTCGGCCAGCTGGCTGGCCTGACGCGCGTTGTCGGCGGTGCTGCTCACGGTGCCGCCGAACTGCTCCATTGCGCTCGCGGTGCGCTGGATCGAGCCGGTCTGGGCCTCGGTGCGCTCGCTCAGGTGGCCGTTGCCGTCGGCGATGCGCGCCGCGCCGGCCGCGATGCTCTCGCTGCTCGCACGCACCTGGCCGACGATGCCGCCGATCTTGCGGCGCACCCGCGTCAGCTCGGCGGCGAGGCTGTGGTCATGCGGCGCGGCGGCGCCGCTGTCGCCGGCATCGGACAGATCGCCCTCGGCCAGCCGGGCGAGATCGGCGCGCAGCGCCTCGGGTTCGGCGCCGAGCGTGCGCCGCACATGGCGGCGCAGCAGCAGGCCGAGGCCGGCGGCCACCGCCGCCGCGATCACCGCCGCGCCGAGCAGCAGGCCGCGCTGGCGGTCGGTCGTGGCCTCGATGTCGAGCACACGGGCGCGCGTGCGCGTCTCGGTGCTGACCGTGTAGTCGTGGATGGCGTCGCTCAGTTCGGCCAGCGCGGGCGTGCAGACGCGCTCGATGTCGGCGATGGCGGACTCGCGTTCGCCGGCATCGAGCCGCGCGACGATGGACGCGGCAACCGGGCTGTAGCGGGCCTCGACCTCGGCGACGCGCGCGATCTGCCGCCGCACCTCGTCGGGCACATCGGCGGCCGCGATCGCGCTCACCAGCGCGTCGAGTGTCCTGCTCGTCTCGGCCTGACGGCGATTGAACTCGCGTACCTGGGCCGCGCGCCCGGCCGGGTCGGTCAGCAGCGCGAGGTTGCGCACCGCGATCGCGCGGGCATCGGCCGCCTCGCGCAGATGGCCCGCGATCTCGAGCCGCGCATAGACGCCGTTGGCCAGTCCGTCGAGTCGCTTGTTGAGCCCGTCGAGCAGGAAGGAGGCGGTGCCGCCGAGCAGCAGCACGCAAAGCGTGATGAAGACGAGGATCACGAACAGGCGTGATCGGAAGGACGAGACAGTCAAGGCGGACCCCTGCGTGACGGCCGTGTGGGCCTTGTACGTTGTGCGCCGGCGCCTGGCGATGGCGCGACCGCGCCGCGCGAGCAGGTATCGGCCACTCGTTTGACGGCCGCCATGCGCGGATGCTGAGTGCGGGTTTGCACTGAGGGCCGCGCACGGCGGCGCGGCGGCACGCCCACGCGATGCGGGGCGGCGCGGTCGACGCGGCCCGTGGCCGCGCGGTCGTCGGGTTCCGAGCCGCCGACGTCGTCAGTAACCGCGCGCGAGGTCGATGCCCGCGAGCGGCTCGCCACGCCGGTCACGCGCGATGTGGCCGGCGATCTGGGCCACGCTGTCGTCGAGCAGCGTGAGCGCCGCGACATGCGGCGTCGGCTCGATGCGCGGATGGCGCCAGAACGCGTGCGCGGGCGGCAGCGGCTCGTCATGGAAGACATCGAGCGCGGCGCGCGCCAGCCGACCGTCGTCGAGCGCCGCGAGCAGGTCGGCGTCGACCACATGGCGCCCGCGCGCGAGGTTGACGAGAAAGCCGCCCGGCGCCATCGCGTCGAACACGGCGCGCCCGAGCACGCCGGCAGTGGCGGGCGTGTCGGGCAGCAGGTTGACGAGCAGGCGCGCACCGGCCACGCAATCGCGCAGGCGGTCGGCGCCGAAGGTGGCGAAGTCCGGCAGCGGTGCCACGTCTCGGCGCCACAGCCGCACCGGATGGCCGAGCGCGGCCAGCGCCTGCGCCACGGGCAGGCCGAGCCGGCCGGCGCCGAGCACCGCGACCGGAAAGGCCTCGGCCGGCTCGACCGCGAGCGGCTGCCATCGCGCCTCGCGCGCCAGCGCCTCGTAGTCATGGAAGCGGCGCCGGAAGCGCAGCGCGCAGTACAGCGCGTACTCGCGCATCTGCCGCGCCATGCCGGCGTCCTCCAGCCTCAGCACCGGCACGCGATGGCCGGCGAGGCCCCGATCGGCGGCGAGCAGGCGCAGCAGCGCGTCGACGCCGGCGCCGAGGTTGAAGATCGCGCGCAGGCCGGCGCGCGGCGCGAGCGCGGCGGCGTCGGCCTTCCAGTAGAGGAGGTAGTCGGCGGGGCCATCGTCGCCGGGCTGCCAGAGGCGGGCGCGGGCGTCGGGCAGGGCGGCTTGCAGCGCGTGGCACCAGGCCTCGGCGTCGAGGCCGCGGGTGGCGAGCAGGAGTTGCATGGGAGTGGTCCGGTGGCGGCGGGCCGGCGAGTCTGCCGCAAGCGGGGGCGGGGCACGCGACGGTGCCCGTCGGACGCGGGCGGGATGACGGCGCGCGAGTGATCCCGGGCCGGGGGCGCCGCCGGACGGCCGCGCCCGCTGGCCACCGTCAGATGAGGGAGACGCCGGCGCGCGCGGCGCGGCCTTCAGCCGCCCGCCGGCACGAAGCGCTGGTCGATCGCGCCGAACACCGACTGGCCCCCGGCATCGAGCACCTCGAAGCGCAGCCGCTCGCCGAAGCGCAGGAAGGGCGTGCGCGCCTCGCCGTGCGCAAGCACCTCGAGCGCGCGCCGTTCCGCAAGGCAGGCCGATCCGACTTCGGCCCAGTTGGCGTTCGACACCGTGCCCGAGCCGACGATGGTGCCGGCGCGCAGCCGGCGGTTGTAGGCGAGATGGGCCAGCAGCCCGCCGAAGCCGGGCGTCATCTCGCGGCCGTTGGGATGGCCGAAGGGCTCGCCGTCGCGGCTCACGCGCAGGTCGAGATGCACGCGGCCGTCGCGCCAGGCGTCGCCCAGTTCGTCGGGCGTGACCGCCACCGGCGCGAACACCGTCGCCGGCTTGGCCTGGATGAAGCCGAAGCCGAGCTGCATCTCGCGGAACAGGTGGGCGCGCATGCTCACGTCGTTGAAGATCGTCACGAGCCGCACGCGCGCCAGCGCCTCGTCGGCCGAGGCGCCCATCGGCAGCTCGCCCGTGATGACCGCGAACTCGCCCTCGAAATCGGCGTCGTCGGCCTCGGAGGGGAATTCGTAATCGTCGCGCGGGCCGCGGAAGTCGTCGGACTGGCGCTGGATCAGGATCGGCACGCCCTCGACCTTCTTCACGCTCAGGTTGAAGGCGCGCTCCATGATGTCGCCGTGGTTCGGGAAGGCCGAGCCGTCGACGAACTGCGAGCAGCGCGGCAGCGGCGCCATCGCCTCGGTGGCGTCGAAGGCGAAGGCGCCGGGCGCGCGGCCGGCCTCCAGTTCGTCTGCAAGCCCTTGCAGCGCGGGCGCGAGCGCGTCCCAGTCGTCGAGGGCGGCGGCGAGCGTCGGCGCGATGGCGCTCGCGCCGACGGCGCGCGCGAGATCGCGCGAGACGACGACGAGGCGGCCGTCGCGGCGGCCGTTGCGCAGGGTGGCGAGTTTCAAGGGCGGTCTCCTCCGGTTCGGTGCCGGTCCCGACGGCCGGCGCGCAATGGTCTTGCAAGGGTTTGCAGGCTGGTGCGCGCTCCTGGCGCGCGCCTTGCCGCCCGATGCTAGGCAGCGCCGCGCGCGACGGGAAACCGGGCTTGCCGATGGCTGCCATCGGCGCAAACCATTTCCGCGCGCCGTGGGCCGCGACCTAGCATCGGCGCCCCGCCACGCTTTCCGATCGCCGCCATGCATGTCCTCGTCACCGGCGCCGCCGGCTTCGTCGGCCGCGCGCTCGTCGCCCGGCTGCTCGCCGGTGCGCCCGCGCTGCCGCGCATCGACCGACTCACGCTGATCGACCTCGCCTTCGCCGACGGCGACGCCGGCGACCCGCGCGTGACGCGGCTCGCCGGCAGCATCACCGACGCGGCCCTCGTCACCGCCGCCTTCGCGGCGCCGGTCGATGCGATCTTCCATCTCGCGAGCCTGCCGGGCGGCGCGGCCGAGCGCGATCCGCTGCTCGGCCGCGCGGTGAACCTCGACGCGACGCTTGCGCTGCTCGACGCGGCGCGCGCGCAGTCGCTCGCGGGTCGCGCGCCGGTGTTCGTGTTCGCGAGCACGATCGCCGTGCTCGGCGCGCCGCTGCCGGCCGGTGGCGTGGACGACGCGACGCCCTGCGCGCCGGCGCTCAGCTACGGCGCGCACAAGCTTGCGGCCGAGGTGCTCGCGGCCGATGCGGCGCGCCGCGGCTGGGCCGATGTGCGCTCGCTGCGGCTGCCGGGCATCGTCGCGCGCCCGCCCGCGCCGAGCGGGCTGCTGTCGGCCTTCACGAGCGACCTGATCCGCGAACTGGCGGCGGGCCGGCCTTTCGCCTGTCCGGTGCCGGCGCGCGCGACGGCCTGGCTCATGTCGGTGCCCTGCGTGGTCGACAACCTGCTGCACGCGGCCGCGATCGACGGCGCGCGGTTCGGCACGGCGCGCGTCTGCACCCTGCCGGCCTTGCGGCTGTCGTTCGGCGAACTCGCGGCGGCCGTCGGCGCGGCCTGGGGCACGAATGCGCAAGCGCTTGCAAGCTGGGGCGAGGATGCGGCGCTCGAAGCCAACTTCGGCCGCCATCCGCCGCTCGCGACGCCGCTCGCCGACGCGGCCGGCTTCCGGCATGACGGCGACGCGGTGACGCTCGCGCGTCGGGCGCTGGAGATCTGAGCGGGGTCGCGGGCTCAGTCGTCCGGCGCGTCGAGCCAGACGAGGCCCCGCGCATCGACCCATGCCGGCACCGCCGCCAGCCGCTCGCCCGCGCACGGCCCGCGCAGGCAGAGCCCGCTGTCGATGTCGAACTCGGCGCCGTGCGCATGGCAGACGATGCGGCTGCGGTCGGCGTTCAGGTAGGCGTCGCGGCGCCAGGCCATGCGCGCGCCCGCGATATGCGGACAGTCGTCGCGCCAGGCGACGACGCGCGCGCCGCGCCGGATCACGAACAGGCCGGCGCGGCCGCCTCCGGCCGCATCGACGCCGCGCGAATCGCCGTCGGGCAGGTCGGCGAGCGGACCGAGGCAGACGCGCATCTCAGCTGCCGTCGCCGATCGTCGTGCCGCCATCGACGACGAGGTTGTGGCCGTGCATGAAGCCGCCCGCGCGGCTCGCGAGCATGACGACGACGCCCGCGATCTCGTGCGGTTCGCCGACGCGGCGCAGCGGCGTCGCGGCGAGCCGGCGCGCCATGAAGGCTTGGTCGGCGAGCAGCCCGGCCGCGAGCGGCGTGCGCACGAGGCCCGGCGACACCGCGTTCACGCGCACGCCGCTTGGCCCCCATTCGACCGCGAGGTTGCGCGCGAGCTGGGCGAGCCCGGCCTTCGACAACGCGTAGAGCCCGATCGCGCGGTTGCCGCGCAGGCCGGCGATGCTCGACATGAGCACGACGCTGCCGTCGCCGCGCTCGGCCATCGGCGGGATGACGGCCGAGCACAGCGCGAGCGCGCCGCCGAGGTTCACGTCCATCACGCGGCGCCAGTCGGCCTCGGTCGCGGCGCCGAGCGGGCCGACCGGCCCCTCGATGCCGGCGTTGCAGACCAGCGTGTCGATGCGGCCGAAGGCGGCTGTCGCCTGCGCCGCGAGCCGCGCGACCGAGGTGCGGTCGCCGAGGTCGGCGGCGAGCGAGACGGCCCGCGCGCCGCGCTCTGCCAGCGCGTCGGCGGCGGCGCTGGCGCCGGCCGCGTCGATGTCGGCGAGGACGACGCGCGCGCCGTGGTCGGCGAGCGCCTGCGCGATCGCGTGGCCGAGGCCGCGCGCCGCGCCGGTCACGAGCGCGACGCGGCCCGCGAGGTCGAACAGCGAGCCGGGGGTGGCATGCGGCGCGTGGGCCGTCGTGGCGCCGGGCGATCGCTGCGGCGCGGCGGCGACGAGGCCGTCCGCGCCGCCGCCCGGCAGATCGGGCGGTGTCATCGCCTCAGCGTCCATCGAGCGCGGCCCGGATCGCGGGGTCGTACACGCCATCGACCAGCACGAACAGCATCCGGCACACGCGGCCCGAGCGGTTCGCCCACGCGTGGTTGCTGCCGCGCTGGATCACGATGTCGCCCGCGCGCAGCAGCGTCGCGCTGTCGTCGAGCACGAGCGTCATCTCGCCGTCGAGCACGACGCCGTAATCGACCGACTCGGTGCGGTGCATGAGCGGATGCGGCGAACCGGTCTTCACCGTCGAGGCCGCCGCGTCGCCGATCTGCGTGAAGGCGTCCTTCATGCGCGCCGCGCCGTGGGCGAGGAAGTCGGCGCTGTCGGGCGGGATGTCCACCACGCGGATGCGCGTGCCGCGCGCGGGCGGGGGCAGGCGCAGCGCGCCGAGCGTCGGGTCCGGCCCGTTGCCGACGCCGGCGGGCGCGCCCTCGGTGCTCCAGATCTCGTGGAAGACGGTGCCGGGGATCTTCTCGATCGGCACGACGGTCGGCAGCGGTCCATCGCTGGCGACGATGGCGCGGCCGTCCGGCGCATGGCCGGTCACGACGCGCCGCAGGGGCTTGAAGGTCATGGGGGGCTCGCTGTGAGGTGACGTATCAGCCCTCGAAGATGGCGACCGCGCGCGTCCAGCCCGCCGAGCCGCCGCGCACCTTGTGCGGAAAGCAGCTGATGAGGAAGCCGTCGGCGGGCAGCGCTTCGAGGTTGTGCAGCTTTTCGAGATGGCAGTAGCCGATGTCGCGGCCGGCCTTGTGGCCTTCCCAGATGAGGCTCTTGTCGCCGGTCTCGGCGATGCGCCGCGCGGTATACGAGAACGGCGCGTCCCAGCTCCAGGCGTCGGTGCCGGTCAGGCGCACGCCGCGTTCGAGCAGGTACATCGTCGCCTCGTAGCCCATGCCGCAGCCGGAGCCGACATAGTCCTTGTGGCCGTAGCGCGAGCCGGCGCGCGTGTTGACGACGACGATCTCCAGCGGCTGCAGCTCGTGGCCGATGCGCGCGAGTTCGGCCTCGACCTCGGCGGCCGTCACCACATGGCCGTCGGGCAGATGGCGGAAGTCGAGCTTGACGCCGGGTTGGAAGCACCATTCGAGCGGCACCGCGTCGATCGTGATCGACGGCCGCGCGCCGCCGTTCTTCGCGTCCATCGTCGAATGGAAATGCCAGGGCGCGTCGAGATGGGTGCCGCTGTGCGTGGTGAGCGTCACCCATTCGGCGGCGGCGGCCTCGCCGTCGGGATAGTCGGCGGCGGTCGTGCCCGGCAGCATCGCGAGGAACTCGGGCAGCGTGTCGGCGTGCTTCTGGTAGGTGATCTTCGGCGCGAGCGGCGGCGGGTCGGACAGCACGTCGTTCTCCAGGAAGATCGACAGATCGACGAAGCGGCGGGTCTTGTTCATGCGGGGGCCTCCATGGACGGGGAAGGCGCGGCGGCCTGGCGCACGCGCGAGAAGCAGGCGACCGCGACCGCGCCGATGGCGAGCGCGGTCAGGCCGAGGCTCGGATAGCCGAGCGTCTTGACGAGCGTGCCGCCGAGTACCGGGCCGATCGCCGCGCCGGTCATGAGCATCGCGGGCGTCGCGGCGAGCGCGCGGCCGGTCGGGTCGAGCCGCGCGAGCACGCCGAACACGAAGGTGTGCGTGAACAGCATCACCGCCGCGAACACCGACGCCGCCGCCGCCCAGGCACCGAAGCCCGGCGCGGCGCTGATGACCACCGCGAGCGCGGCCTGGACGGCCGGCCCCGCGAGCAGCACGCGCCGCGCCGCGAGCCGGCGTTCGAGCAGCGCCGCAAGCGCGGCCGGGAACAGGTTCACGAAGCCGAGCGCGACCAGCACGCCCGCGACCGCCTCGGCGCCGAAGCCGCGGTCGATGCCCGCGCGTTCGAGGAAGGCGAAGGTCATCGACTGCACGACGGCCATCGCGCCGATGCCCGCGACGCCGAACCAGACGGCCGGCGCGATCGGCGTCGCGCCACGCCCGGTACCGGCGCGCGGCGCGACCGGCGCAAGGCGCGGAAAGCCGATCGCCGCGAGCAGCGCCGCGACCGCCATCACGACCGCGAACAGCCGGAACAGCGCCGCGCCGCCGGCCCATGCGACGAGCGCCGGCGCGCCCGCGTAGAAGGTGATCGCGAACACGCCGAGCGACATGCCGGCGAGCGCGAAGCCGCGATGCGGCCGGTCGCCGCGCGCGATCGTCCCGTGCACCGCGCTGAGCGCCGCGCCGACGCACAGGCCCGCGAGCGCATGCAGCGCCGCCATCGCCGCGAAGCCGGCGCAGACCGACACCGCCGCGAACACGAGCGCGCCGGCCGCGAAGCCGCCGAGCGCGACGCGCCGCGCGTCGAGCGCCGCGATGCGCGGCGCGATCGCGAGGCTGCCGCCGACCGCGCCGAGCAGGAACAGCGTCGCGAGCAGCCCGGCCTGCTGCGCGTCGAAACCGTAGCGCGCGACGAGCGCGCCGACCCAGACCGGCAGCGCGACGAGGTCGAGCATGCCGGCGCAATGTCCGCCCATGAGCGCGAGGCGGCCGCGCAGGCTTTCGGTGGTCATGATCGTCACCGCCGCGCTCAGATCGGCTCGGCCAGCGCGAGCATCGACGCGCGCATGATCGCGGCGTGCTCGGCCTTGTCGCCGTCGGGCGTCATCTCGATCTCGCCGAGGCGCGCCGAGTTCTGCACGACCATGCGGCAGCGTTCCCAGCGCCGCGCCTCGAAGGCGGCGAGCCCGGCCTCGACGCCGTCGGCGCGCGCGAGTTCGTCGGCCAGCACCAGCGCGTCCTCGATGCCGATGCAGGCGCCCGAGGCGAGGTGGGGCGTGGTCGCATGCACCGTGTCGCCGATGAGCACGACGCGGCCCGCATGCCAGGGGCGCGGCATGAGCATGCCTTCGAGCGGGCGGTAGACGATGCTCGACCCTTCGTTGATCGATTCGCGGATGGCTCGCAGCAGCGGATCGGTGAAGCCGTCGAGCAGCGCGCGCAGCCTGTCGACGAAAGTGGCCGGATCGACGCGCTCGTTGACCGGGCGGTGCTCGGTGAGGAACAGGTACATCTCGTCCTTCGACACCGGGTTCACGCCGGGCTTGTTGCCGGCGCCGACCCAGAACATGCAGGTCTTGACCTCGGCCGGGCGCGGGAGCACTGCGCGCCAGACGGCCTGGCCGCTGTAGGCGGGCCGGGGCGCGGCTGGGAACAGCGCCTCGCGCGTCTTCGAGTAGAGGCCGTCGGCGCCGATGACGAGGTCGTAGCGCCCGCCGCTGCCGTCGGTGAACGCGACGGTCGCGCCGTCGGCGTCCTGCTCGATCGAGGTAAAGGTGCAGCCGAGCTTCACCTTCGCGCCGGCCGCGAGCGTCGCGTCGGCGAGGATGCGCGCGAGTGCCGGACGCATGATCGCGCCGCCGCCGGGCACATCGTCGCCGGCGATGCGCGGCGTCGGCAGGCTGCCGACCGTCTGGCCGTGCGGCAGGCGCAGTTCCACGCCGTCGGAGGCGGCGCCGAGTTCGAGAAAGCGGTCGAGGATGCCGAGCTGGCGGAAGGCGCGCAGCGTGGCGCCGCCGAGGCTGATGCCGGCGCCGTAGGAGCGCCAGCCCGCGTCGATCTCGACGACGTCGACGCTCGCGCCGAGGCGGCGCAGCTCGATCGCGGCCGACATGCCGCTGAAGCCGCCGCCGATGACGAGCACGCGCAGGGACGGGATGTTCATGATGGGTCTCCTCCTTCGGATGGGCCGGCTGCGTGGCCGTTGCCCTGGGTATGGCGGGCGGCGCGCCGTTGGGGGCGCGCGCGCCGCCGGGATGTGGCGGTTTGCGGTGGCGCGGCAGAACCGGCTCAGTGCGCGCCGGCCTTGGGCGGCGGGCCGCTCGGGAACCAGAGCTGGCGGTGCTGGAACAGGAAGGCCTGGGAGGTGTCGGCGCCGGCGGGCGCCTCGCGCGCGACCCATTCGCGGTCGTGCAGGTCCATGTCGGCGTCGTACTCGACATGGCAGCCGAAGGGGCTGTTGAAGTACCAGAACCAGTTCGAGCCGAAGAGGTGGCGGCCCGGCCCCCAGAACGACTGGTAGCCCTTCGCGGCAAACCGGTAGCCGGCCTGGAGCACGTCGGTCGGCCCGGCCATGTGGAAGGTGAAATGCTCGATGCCCTGCATGAAGGGCGGCGTCTGGATCAGGAACAGCGTGTGGTGGTCGAGCGTGCCGGCCGGTTGCAGGAAGGGGCCGGTGCCGGTGAAGCGGTCGGTGCAGCGGAAGCCGAGCCGCTCCACGTAGAAGGCTTCGGCCTTCGTCACGTCGGGCACGAAGTACACGACATGCGACAGCGTGCGCGGCAGCGCGTCGCGCGTGGTGCTCACGCCGATCTCGTTCGGCCCGCGCTGCGGCGCCGCGCCCGGGGAGTTGACCGGCTCGGCGCGCAGGTCGAGCGGCTTGCGCACCGTCAGCCGGAAGCCGAGCGCGAAGCCCATGTCGTCGCGCGCCTCGATCGAGCCGTCGGGCAGGGTCGTCACCTCGCGGTCGCGCCCGAGTTCGGCGGCGATCGCGTCGAGCGTGGCCTGGTCGGGCACGCCGTAGGTGGTCTTGCGCAGCATGCTGCCGGTCGGCAGCGGCGCGGGCAGCGCGGGGTCGTCGCGGCGGCGCACGACGATGGCCGTGCCGTCGAGCGCCTCGAAGCGGCCGCCGGCCGAGGTCACGCCAACGGGCGCGAGGCCGTAGTCGGTCAGGTATTGCGCGCAGGCCTCGACGTCATCGACGCCGAAGACGAGTTCGTCGGGTCCGAGAATTTCAAAGGTCATGGTGTCGGCTCCAAGGTGGGAATCAGGTGCCGGCGTGCAGCACGGCTTCGGTGGCGAGCAGGAAGAAGCTGCCGTCGGCCAGCGCCAGGCCCGGACGGACGAGGGCCTCGTCCACCCAGGCCTGCCACTGCGCCGGCAGCGCGCGGGCGGCGGCCTCGTCGGCGAGCCAGAACTCGTCGATGGCGTCCGCCGGTACCGGGCGGTCGGGCGCGGGCAGCACGTCGTTCTGCACATGGCCCAGCGCCGGCGCGAACGCGGGCGCCCGCGCCCAGGCCTGCTGGAACCGGGCCGCGTCCACGCCGGGCGCCTTGCGCAGGAAGCCGAAGCACTTGAAGCCGGCCTGCGCGACCGGGCGCAGTTCGCGCGCGCGGACCGGCATGAAGACGACCGTGGCCTGATCGACGAAGTTGTCCTCGTCGCCCTTGAGGTGGTCGCGGTAGAACGCCGTCTCGCGCGAGCGGCCGAGGGCGGCGAAATCCGGCACCCAGATCTCGGTCACGAAATCGCGGTTCAGCGCGAAGGCATCCGTGCCCGGCGCGGTCGCGCGGAAACTGCCGTCGAACACGGCGTTCTGCACATAGCGGCGCGGCGCGTTGGCCGGCTCGGCCGCGATGTAGCGCAGCACCAGTTCGCCGTGCACATGGCGGATGTGATGGCGGTGCTCGGCCAGCGTGCTGCCGGGCCGGCGGCGGCCGACGATCATCAGCTTCAGGCCGCGGGGGTCGGGCGTGTTCATGTCGTTCAACCCCGGCCGGCGGTGGTGTGGCCGCCGAGCACCTCGGCGACCCAGTCGGCGATGTACGCGCCGGCATTGGCCGAGTTGTCGAAGCTGGAGTGCTGGACGCCGCCGGTGCGTTCGTCGAACACCTTGAGTTCGCGCTTCGGGCTGTTGACGAGCTGCTCGTACGTGCGCTCGGCCCACTTGAGCGGGATCTGCGAATCCTTCTGGCCGTGGGTCACGAGAAAGGGCACGCGGATGCGGTCGAGCACGCCGTCGAGATGGACGTTCCCGGCGATGCGCATGAAGTCGTCGATGTCCTTCGCGCCCCAGACCCAGCAGACGTGGGCCCAGTAGTGCGGCACCGGGAGGTTGCCTTCCTTCTCCAGCCGGCGCTTCTGCACGTCGCGCCAGTCGTGGTTGGCGCCCCAGACCACGCCGCAGGCGAAGCGCGGCTCGAAGGCGACGGCGCGCGGGCAGTAGTAGCCGCCGAGCGAGACGCCTTCCAGGCCGATGCGCTTCGGGTCCACGTCGGCGCGGGTTTCGAGCCAGTCGAAGACGCGGCTGGCCCAGTGCTCGCTGTCGAAGCGCGCGGTGAGGCCGCGCAGGCGCAGCGCGTCGCCGGTGCCGGGCTGGTCGATGACGAGCGACGACACGCCGCGCTTCGCGAGCCAGGCCGGCAGGCCGACGAGGTACTTCATCTCCTTGGTCGAATCGAGGCCGTTGACCTGCACCAGCAGCGGCGCGCGCTCGCCCGGCCTGAGGCCTTCGGCCCGCGTGTAGAGGCCGGTGAGCACCGTGCCTTCATAGGGAATCTCGACCGGCTCGCAGTTGTCGCCCGCCAGCCGCACGCCCTTCGCAAACGCTTGCAGGAAACGCTGGTACAGCTCGACGCGGCCCGGCGCGCCGTGGGCCTGGAGCCGCTCGCAGGTGAGGTAGTAGTTGGCGGCGCGCTTGAGCTTGTCGCCGGCCGAGATGAGCCGGCCGCGCGCCTCGTCCTCGTCGGCGAGGGCGGCGAGCTTGTCGGCCATGCGCGACCAGGTCTCGCGGAAGGCGCGGGTGCCCTCGGCGTCGGGATGCTTCGCGGCGTCCTGCAGCGGGGCGCACATCTCCTCGATCTCGCCGATGCGGGCGCCCATCTCGATCGACAGATCGACCGAGAGGTTCCAGACATAGTTGGTGGGGAAGTACTTGAACATCGTGCTGTCCTTGCTGGCGTGGGCGGAGCGGGGACCGGCCCCGCGAGAGACGGTGGTTGTCGTGGATGGATGGGTCAGGTGCCGGGCACCGGCGAGGGCGCGGGCACGGCGCCGCCGAGGCCGGGCCGCAGCGCCGGCGGTGGCGCGGGCAGGGGCTGGCCGACGGCCTCGGCGGCAGGAGGCGTGGCGGGCGCGGCGCCGGCATCGCCCGCAGCGGACACGGCGGCGCGCGCGGCCGGCCGGAGCAGGAAGTGCGCGAGCGCCGGGATGAGCACGAGGGCGCCGAGCATGTTCCACAGGAACATGAAGGCCAGCAGCAGGCCCATGTCGGCCTGGAACCTGATGGGGCTCGCGACCCAGGTGACGACGCCGAGCGCGAGCGTCACGCCGGTCAGCATCACGACGCGGCCGGTGAACAGCAGCGCGCGGTAGTAGGCCTCGGACAGGCTCGCGCCCTCGCGCAGCCGCGCCAGCGTCACGCTCAGGATGTAGAGCGCGTAGTCCACGCCGATGCCCACGCCGAGCGCGATCACCGGCAGCGTCGCCACCTTCACGCCCATGCCGAGCGCCACCATCAGCGCCTCGCAGAGCACCGAGGTGAGCATCAGCGGCAGCACCGCCACGAGCACCGCGCGCCAGGAGCGGAAGGTGATGAAGCTCAGGAGCACGACCGCGCCATAGACGAGCAGCAGCATCTCGTGCCACGCGTCCTTCACGACGATGTTGGTCGCCGCCTCGATGCCGGCGCTGCCGGCCGCGAGCAGGAAGCGCGCGTCGTCGCCGTCGTTGTCGGCCGCAAACGCTTGCACATGGTTCACGACGCGGCTGAGCGTCTCGGCCTTGTGGTCGCGCAGATAGACGTACATCGTCAGCAGCGAGCAGCTGTCGTTGTAGAGGCCGCGCGGCGCGCCGGCGGTCACGGTGTTGAGCATGTCCTGGTTGGGCAGGAACTCGTACCACTTGGGATTGGCCTCGTTCAGCCCCGACAGCACGCGGCGGTTGAGCAGCGCGAGCGTGTTGGTGCTTTCCACGCCGTCGAGCTGGCGCAGCTGCCATTCGAGCGCATCCACCTTGTTGAGCACGCCGTAGCGCGAGCAGCCGCCGTCGGGCGTCTTCACCATCACCGCGAGCACGTCGCTCGACGCGCCGTAGGCGGCGTTGGTGAAGGCGACATCGCGGTTGTAGCGGCTGTCGGCGCGCAGCTCGGGGGCGCCCGGGTCGAGATCGCCGATGCTCAGGCGGGTGCTCACCGCATAGCCGGCGGCCGCGAGGATCAGCGCGCCGGTCACCGCCGCCGTCGCCGCGCCGCGCCGCGTGAAGCGGTCGAGCGCGGCCCAGGCCGGATGCTTCGCGTGGCCGGCGGCATCGGTCTGCTCGGACTTGAGGCTGCGCGCGGCGGCCTTCGCGCTCACGCCGGTGTAGCTGAGCAGGATGGGCAGCAGGATCAGGTTCGTGAAGATCAGCACCGCGACGCCGATCGACGCCGCCACCGCCAGCTCGCGGATGACCTGGATGTCGATGACGAGCAGCACCGCGAAGCCCACGGCATCGGCCAGCAGCGCCGTCAGCCCCGCGAGAAACAGCCGGCGGAAGGTCAGCCGCGCCGCGACCAGCTTGTGCGCGCCCCGGCCGACGTCCTGCATGATCCCGTTCATCTTCTGCGCGCCGTGGCTCATGCCGATGGCAAACACGAGGAAGGGCACGAGGATCGAGTACGGATCGAGCGACTGGCCGAGCAGCGGCAGCAGGCCGAGCTGCCACACCACCGCGACGAGCGAGGCCGTCACCACCAGCGCGGTCGAGCGCCAGCAGCGCGTGAACCAGAACACCGCCGCCGGCGCGATCGCGACCGCGACCGCGAAGAAGGCGAGCACCGCGCGCACGCCGTCGATGAGGTCGCCCACCACCTTGGCGAAGCCGGTGATGTGCAGTTTCACGCCGCGTGACTCGTACCTGGCGCGCAGGGCTTCGAGCCGGTCGGCGAAGGCGCCGTAGTCGAGCGCGCGGCCCTCGGCATCGACCGGCAGCAGCGGCAGCTGGACGATGCTCGACTTCGCGTCGAGCGCCACGATCTGGCCGATCTCGCCCGAGCGCGCGATGTTGGCCGCAAGCGCTTGCAGGTCGGCCGCGCTGCCGGCGTAGCCGTCGGGGATGACCGGGCCGCCTTCGAGGCCGTCCTCGGTCACGCCGACCCAGCGCACGTTCGGCGTCCACAGGCTCCTGAAGCCGGTGCGCGCGACGCCGGGCAGCAGGAAGGCTTCGTCGCTGAGCCGGCGCAGCGTGTCGAGATAGGCCGCGTCGTAGATGCTGCCGGCCGGGTTCTCGACCGCGATGCGCACCGTGTTGCCGAGGCCCTGCAGCTCGTCGCGGTGGTCGAGGTAGTTGCGGATGAACTCGTGGCGCGCCGGGATGGTCTTCTCGAAGCTCGCGTTGAGCGTGAGCCGCGAGGCCTGCCAGCCGAGCACGAGCGTGACGAGCAGGCAGAGCGCGAGCACGAGCCAGCGGTGGTTGAAGATCGCGCGCTCGACGAGCGAGCCGGAGCGGACGTCGAAGTCGCCGGGCGCGGGCAGCGCGGCGGGCGGATGCAGCGGGCTCATCGCGGCGCTCCCTGGCCTGCGGCGGGCAGGCTGACCGGGCCGGCAAGGCCGAGGGTGAGGACCGAACCGTCGGCGCGCGCCAGCAGCGCGGCGAGCGGCCCGAGCGGACGCGGATCGACGGGCGCGACGGCGTCGCCGCTGGCGCGCAGCACGAGGCCGGCCTGGCTTGCGAGCAGCAGGCCGCCGCGCGCGTCGAGCGCCGAGGCGGTGATGCTCGCGGGTACCGGCAGGTCGAGCTTCGTCCAGCTCGCGCCGCCGTTGGCCGAGCGCCAGACGTTGCCGCGCAGGCCGGCGACGACCAGCTCGCGGTCGGACGGGAGTTCGGCGGTGAAGAAGCTGCCGTCATAGGGCAGGGCCAGGCGCCGCCAGACGTGGCCGCCGTCGTCGGAGCGCAGCACGAGGCCCTGCTCGCCCGCGACGAGCAGCGTGTCGCCGCGCGCGCGGATCGCGTACAGGTGCAGCCCCTTCGGATTGGGCATGCCGGCGGCGATCCAGCGCCAGCTGCGGCCGCCGTCGTCGGAGGCGAGGGCGAGGCCGTAGGCGCCGACGACGACGAGCCGGTCGCGGCCCGCGAGCAGCAGGTCGAGCAGCGGCTTGTCGGGTCCGTCGGCGACGAGGCGCGCGGCATCGGCCTCGGCGCGGGCGTCGCCGGCGGCGAGCGCGGCGTTGTGCGCGATCCGGGCGATGCGCAGGCCGTCGAGGCGGCGGGTCCAGGTCTGGCCGCCGTCGTCGGTGGCAAGCACGACGCCGCCGTGGCCGACGGCGTAGCCGGTGGTCGCGTCGGCGAAGCGCACCGCCGTGAGGCTGACGCTCACCGGCACGCTCGCCTGACGCCAGTGCGCGCCGCCGTCGTCGGACAGCGCGACGATGCCGCGCTCGCCCACGGCAACGAGCCGGTCGCCGGCCTGTGCGACGGCGAGCAGATTGGCGTGCTCCGGCGCCCGCACCGCGATGGCCGGGCGGTCGAGCGCGTCGCCGACGGGCGCGGCCACCGCGCCGCCCGCGAGCAGTGCAAGCGCTGTCATCACGGCGGCCGGCAGACGCCGCGCGGCGGTAGTCACGGCGACGGGCAGGGCGCTCATCGCACGCCCTCGCCCGCCAGCGCCTCGGGCGTGAACACGCTGTCGGCAAAGCGCGGCTTGAGCGGGTATTGCGCGGACCGGCTGTTGAACAGGTTGCCGATGTAGGCGCTGCCATTGGCGAAGTCGTTCATCGTGAACGCGCCGATGACGGTGCCCGGCAGGTCGGGCGCGACGAAGGTCTGGGCCGACAGCGTCTTCCAGAGCTGGCCGTTCGCGTCCCAGCGGTCGCCGAGCACGCAGTTCCAGGTGTCCTCGTCGCAGTAGTAGCGGCTGCGCGCGGCCTGGTGGCGCTGGCCGGCGCGCAGCGTCGCCTCCACCACCCAGACACGGTGCAGCTCCCAGCGCACATGGTCCGGGTTCAGGTGGTGGGCGCCGAGCACGGCCGCGTCGGTGGTCGGCTGGAGCAGGCGGTTGCCGTTGTAGGGGATGAGCAGTTCCTGCTTGCCCACCAGCTTCCAGTCGAAGCGGTCGAGCCGGCCGGCGAACACCTCGATCTCGTCGAAGCTCATGAGACCGGCGGTCGCGGGCGTCGGCGTGTCGCAGCAGGGGTTCGGCAGCTTGCGCACGCGGCGCTGGCCCGTGAGATAGACCCAGGCCTGGTCCTTCGCGCCGTCGAGCTGGTTGCGCCCGAGGATGGCCTCGCCCGCGCGGATCGGCGGGCCCGAGTTCACGAGCTTCACGAACGAGTACTCGTTCGCCTTCGCGAAGTCGGCGAGGTTGCCGTCGGGCAGGTAGTAGGGCACCTGCTGGTCGAGCACGCCCTCGGTCGAGAGCACGGCCTTGCCGTCGGCGGTGAGCTGGTACTGCGTGACCGGCTCCTGCCACGACGTGCCGCGCCAGCGCAGCACGTGGTTGGCAATCACCTCGGCGCCGCTCTTCGGGATCGGGAAAGGCACGCCGCCGTAGGCCTCGGTCACGACATCGTTGACGAGCTTCGCGCGCGTCGCGTTCTTGAGCGTGTTGTCGTAGACCCATTGCGGCGCGGCGGCCGTGCGGTGGGTCTTGTAGACGTCGAGGCGGAAGCTGTCGGGGTATTTCTTCAGCATCGCCTGCACGCCGTCGCTGAGCTTGTCGGCGTATTGCGCCGCGTTCTGGGCCGTGACCGTGTACAGCGGCTTCTCGTCGCGGAACGGATCGCCGCGCCGGCCGCCCGGCTTGTCGCCCGCGATCGGCGTGGTGTAGCCGCCGGTCCAGGCCGGGATGCTGCCGTCCTTGTTGCCGGCCTTCTCGGCGCCGAGCGGCGTGAGTTCGGACTTGAGCTTGGCGGCCTCGTCGGCGCTGACGGCGGCGAGCGCGGGCAGGCAGGCGGCGACGGCCACGGCGAGGGCTGCCGCGCGCAGCGGAAGATGCTTGTTCATTGCGGGTTCTCCGGAGGGGCGCGGGTCAGAAGCTGCGGCGCAGCGAGAGCGCGAGGTAGTCGCGGTCCTTGAGCGACTGGCCGAAGCTGTAGTCGCTGGCGGCGTCGAGGAAGGGGCCGAGGCCGCCGTAGTAGTGGGTCCAGGTCAGCGAGAAGCGCCAGGCATCGAGATAGGAGCCGGCGAGGCCGAGGTTCATGTCGCCGCCGCGATGCGCGCCGAAGCTCGGCACCGCACCCGACCTGCCCTTCGGCGACCAGCTGATGCCCGCCGGTACCGACAGGTCCACGCCCGGCAGCACCTGGCGATAGCTCGGCTCGTACACGACGCGCATGCCGAGGCCGTCGCGGCTCGCGTTGGGCGACAGGTGGTCGGCGTTGGCCGTGACGCTGAGCACGCGGTTCCAGGCGATCTCGGCCGCGAGCGAGGCTTCGCGCGCGATGAATGACGGCCCGAAGGACGCGATGGTCGAGAACTGGAGATGCGCGGTGTTGCCGACCGCGAACAGCGGATGCGAGGCATCGGCGAGCACGCCCGGCAGGATCGCGGCGGCGTTCGACACCAGCGGCGCGTTGCGGCGCATCGAGGCTTCGCCGGCGAGGTTGAAGTCGTCGATGCTGGTCGAGAAGCTCGCGCCGAAGGCGCGCACGCCCTGGGCATAGGCCGCGTCATACACGCCGATCTGGCCGGTCGCGGGGTTGAAGATGGTCGGGTCGAGCACGACGGGCACGCCGTTGACGGTCGTCACGCCGGGGCGCAGATAGAGGTTGGGATTGCGGTCGTGATAGCGGATCGCGTACAGGCCGAAGTCGGTGTCGAGCCCGGTCGGCCGCCAGCGCAGTTGCAGGCCGCCCTGGCCGCTGTCCCTGGGCTTGATGTCGCCGGCGCGAAAGAAGGCCGCCGCGCCGCCGCCCGGCACCAGCGGCGCGCCGGTCACGAGGCGTTCGCCGCCCTTGTCGAAGGTGTCGGAAGTCGAGAAATAGCTGCCGGCGGCAGGAAGGCGGTTGCCTTCCCAGCGGAACTGGTAATAGGCGCCGACCGCGATCTCGGGCGTGAACTGCACCTGGGCCGACAGCTGGGGCACGGGCCGGACCACTTCCTTGAACTGGGCGTTCGGCACCGACAGCAGCTTGACCACATCGGTCGGCGCCATGCCGCCGGCGATGCCGTTCGCGCCGTAGAACAGGCTCTCGCCCCAGAGCAGGCCGTGGCGGCCGAGGCGCCAGCTCACGCGCGTGTCGCCGACGCCGAAGCGGCCGAAGGCGAAGGCGTCGAGCAGCTCGGCCTGACGGCCGTGCAGGTTGCGCGTCGCGGTCGTGAACTCGTTCGACGGCGCGCTGAAAGCGTTTGCAGTCTCGGGCGAGTCGTTGCGGTTGCCCCGGTTGTAGACCGCGTCGTACCAGCCCGCGCCGCTCAGGCGCAGGCCGTGGTCGTTGTTCCAGCTCGCGTCGAATTCCGAGAACAGGTCGAAGCGCTCGGACACGATGCCGCGCCTGCCGAAGTTGCGGTCGCCGTCGTCGAGGTTGGCGCAGGAGGCGCACTCGGTCAGGCCGGGCGCCGGCGATTTCAGGCGCCAGGCGCCGCTGAGCTTGACGGTGTTGTCCCAGCGCGCCTTCAGTTCGGGCACGCCGGTATCGATCTCGAAGGCCTGGGCGGCCGGCGTGGCGGCGACTGCCGCGAAGGCCGCCGCGATCGCGTGGCGACGGCCGAAGCCGTTCGCACCCGCCACGCGTGTGGGGTGTCGTCTCATTGTCTCCATCCTCTTCGGGGGGCACGGGCGCGTCGCGCCGGACGGATCGGTCGTCCGTCATCGCGTGATTGCGCCCCGCGATGCGATGCATCGCGGTCAGGGCGCCGGCCGCCTTGAAGTGGCAATCCGGATGCGTCTTTGGACGTCTTCGCCTTGATGCGGAGCAAGGGTATTCAGCGGCTGACCATCCGGAAAATCGTTTATTACGATCCACGGCATCGCAACCGCCGATGGTTCAGGCCGCTCTCGACGCGCCCCGATCCGTCAAGCCGCAGCAACCCGCATGAACTTCAAGCGACTCGATCTCAACCTGCTCGTCGCGCTCGACGCCCTGCTGCACGAGCGCAACGTGACCCGCGCCGCAGAGAAGCTGCACCTCACGCAATCGACGATGAGCGGCGCCCTCGCGCGCCTGCGCGACTACTTCGGTGACGAGCTGCTGCAAGCCTCGGGGCGCCGCATGGTGCTCACGCCGCTCGCGACGACGCTCGCCGCGCCGGTGCGCGACGTGCTGCTGCGCATCGACGCGACCATCGCGCGCCGGCCCGACTTCGATCCGGCCACGGCCGAACGGCGCTTCCGCATCGCGGCGTCCGATTACATGGTGACGGTGCTGCTCGCGCCGGCGATGCGCGAGGCGGCGCGCATCGCGCCCGGCATCGCCTTCGATTTCCAGACGGTGGACGCGGGCGTGTCCGAGGCGCTCACGCGCGGCGAGGTGGACATGGTGGTGATGCCGGCCCACTACCTGCCGCCCGAGCATCCGAGCGAGACGCTGTTCGTCGATCACTACAGCTGCGTGTTCTGGATGGGCAACACGCGCATCGGCGACCGGCTCGACCTCGACGAGTACCTGGCGCTCGGCCACGTCATCACGCGCATCCGCAACACGCCGGTGTCGATGTTCGACCAGCAGCTCATGGAACGCGGCGGCCATGTGCGGCGCATCGAGCTGGCGGTGGAGAGCTTCGCGCTGCTGCCCCAGCTCGTGGTCGGCACCGACCGCGTGGCGACGGTGCAGGACCGGCTCGCGCGGCACTACGCACGCATGCTGCCGCTGCGCGTGCTGCCCGCGCCGTTTGACGGGCCGCAGCTGGAGGAGGCGATGCAATGGCATCGCTATCAGGACGGCGATCCGGGCATGCAATGGCTGCGCGGCCTGCTGCGGGAGGCGGCGCGGCGCACGGCGGCGTGAGCGGCGGTGGTGAACGCGTCGAAGCCGTGCCGTGACGGGTGGGCAGCGAACAGGAGCGGATCGTGCTCAGGCCCGGCGCAGATGGCGAGCGCCGAGCCGTCGTGGAGGGTGAAGACGCGGCAGTTCGCCGAGGCCGCGGATCGCGGCGGGCGGTGCGCGCCGTTCGTGATCCATCGTACGCACGTCGTGCTCGCATCCGCGCGCCGAGGCCGAGCCACCGGCGCGTGCATGGCATGCTGTGGCCGACGCGCGGCCCGCCGTCGCGGATGCCGCGAGACAGCCCGCCGGCGCGGCGTCAGGGACGCCTTCCGTGGCGGCATCCGACAGCCAGCCGACGCCGGATCCGGCGCGAACAGGACATCAGGCAGCCACATGTCGCGGGGCGCATTCGTCATCACGCTGATCCTGGGGGCGGTCGGCCTGCTTCTGGCGACGGACCTCCATCGCGCCTACCGCGCGACCGTCTCGGCGGAGGAGTCGAGGCTGGTCTCGATCGCGAGCGCGATCGAGCGCAATTCGGCCGAGCAGCTGCGCGCATCGGGCCGCATGCTCGACGCGCTGCGCAACGACATCGCGGCGCTGTCCGGCAGCGCCGACCGGGCCGAGCGGATGAACGGACGGATGCTCGCGCTCGCCGATTCGGTCATCGGCGTGCGCACGCTGCTGCACGTGAGCGCCGACGGCAGGGTGCTCTCGAGCAACCGGCGCGAGCTGATCGGCGAGAACTTCCGGGGCAGCGAGCGCTATCGCCTGCTCCGGGCGGGCAACGACCCGGAGGTGCTCTATGTGAGCCCGCCCTTCACGACGCCGCTCGGCGTGTTCACGACGAGCCTCGGCAAGGTCATCGTCGAGGCGGGCGGCCGGTTCGACGGCTATGTCCTCGCAATCCTCGATCCGGCGTACTTCGGCGTCATGATGCAGTCGCTGCTCTATGCCGACGACATGCGCATCTCGGTCGCGCACGGCGACGGCAAGGTCATCTTCAGCACGCAGACCACCCCGGACCTCCGCGGGTTCGACCTCTCGCGTGTCGCCGATTCGCCGTTCAACCGGCATCTGCTCGGGGGCCAGTCCGCCAGCTTCGTGATCGACCGCGCGACCGCCACCGGCGACATGCGGTTCATCGCGATCCGCACGGTGCTGCCGGCCTCGGGGCGCGCGAGCGATCCACTGGTCGTCGCGGTCAGCCGCCGTCGCGACGCCGTCATGGCCGACTGGCGCCGCGAGGCGGCGCGGCTCGGCCTGCTGTATCTCGGCCTGGTCGCCGCGATCGGCATCGGCCATCAGGCCTACCGGCACCGGCAGCACGCGTTCCGGCTCCTGAGCCGCGAGAAGTCCGAGGCCGAGGCGGCCGCGCAGGCCCGCATCCTCGACGCCGACGTGCAGTTCGAGGGCTTCTTCGAGCAGCTGCCGCTGGGTGCGGTCCAGCTCGGTGCCGACGGCCGGTTCCAGCGCGTGAACGACGCGTACTGCCGCATCACGGGCTTCGCGCGCGAGGCGCTGGTCGGCAAGCTCCGGCCGGTCGATCTCACGCCCGCCGAGGATCGCGCCGACGAACTCGTGATGATGAGCTTCTTCTACTCGACACCGGACTACCGGATCGATGCCGACAAGCGCCTCGTGCGGCGTGACGGGCGCGTGATCCGCGTCCACGTCACCGCCAGCGCCGTGCGCGATGCCGCCGGCCGCGTGCGATTCACGACGGCGGTCGTGCAGGACGTGACGGCGCTCCGGCCCGGGCGCGACGACCAGGCGGGCTGGGCCGCCGAGGTGGCGAGCTGCGCGAAGACGCTTGAGCTCGCCAATCTCTCCCACGCGATGCGCGCCCACCTCCGCCAGCTCACGGGCGCGGCGTCGCAACTCGGCGCCGGCGCGCTCGACGCGCAGCAGCGCGCGCGACTGGCCACCATCGGGACGGCCGCGCGCCGCATCGATGCCGTGACCGGCGAACGGCTCGCGCGCGTCGGATCCGACGCAGGCACGACGGGCGCCGCGATCGCGCCGCTCGACCTCGCACAGCTTGTCCACGGCGTCATGGCGGCGGTCGGCGATGCCGCCGCCGCGAAGGCCGTCACGCTGCACTACGCCCATGACCTGCCGCCCGGCACATTCGGCGGCGACGCGGCGGCACTCGCGGCGCTGCTGGGCTGCTGCTGCCATGCCGCGATCGCGCGCTCGCCGTCCGGCGGCAGCATCACGATCCGCAGCGAGCCCGGCGGCGAGGATGCCGGCAGCACCCTCGTGTGGCTGTCCGTGCAGGACGACGGGACCGACATCGATCCGGCCTTCATCGAGCAGCTGTTCAGGCCCGCCGACCCCGCGAGCCCGTGGCGACATGACAGCGCAGCCGGGGATCTGGTCGTCGTCAGGCAGCTCGCGCGGCTGCTCGGCGGCGACGCGGGGGGCGAGCCCGGGCCGGACGGTGGCTGCGTGCTCCGGGTCAGCGTGCGGCTGGCGAGGGAGGAAGACAGGGGCGGGCGCCACCTCACACGGCGGCGGTCCAATCAGGGCCCCGCAATCAGTACCTGACGCAAGAGCGGCGGCAGAGCTGCTTCAGGGCTATCGACCATGACCATCGGTCGGCCGCGGGGAAGGCGGCGGCGGATCAGCGGATGGGCTTTTGTCCCTGGGCTTGGCGGCAAGGCCGTGCCCGCGAGGTCGCGGGGAGGTGGCGGGATTACCGCCGGGTCCGTGCCCGACGGGGTCTTGCGATTCGAGATGCCGGGACCGCCGGGTCGGTGGCTTCGACATGCGATTGCCGCAGGGCGGACATCACCGCGATGCGAGCGGCCCAGACCGCGAAGGCCCGTGCGCGGAACTCGGCCGTCGGATCGGGCGGTGTGCCGGGCGCCGCGTCGGCCTTGCAAGTCCGGAGCTGGAGCCGGATGCGCGGCGCGCGGCGGGGTCGGTGACCGCGGCATCGGTCGTTGCGGCTTTCGCGCAGCGTGAAGTCGATCGTGCGGCGCGCCGGCGAGCCGGCGTCGGTGGCTTTCAGCATCGCCTGCCCGAGCGCCACCTCGTCGATCGGTGCGTCGGGGGGCGTTTCATCGAGCACGGCCTGGATCGCGACGATCGTGAGCCAGGCCGCGAGCATGTCGGCGAAGAACGGGTCGGCCATGGCTTCGGGCGACGTCGCGGCGAAGGCCTGCTCCCAGAGATCGGGCACCGTTCCGGGCGGCAGGGCGGCATCCCGTGGCCCGAGCCAGTGCGCGGCACTGACCGCGAGCAGGCCGTTGCGATAGACGTGCTCCAGCGTCCTGAGCACCTTGCGTGCGCCATCGCGCACCTGGTCCTGGCCGGCGCCGGCGGCTTCCGTCAGCGCATCGACCGCGCGCGCCAGATCGCGCGATCCCTTGAGCAGCACGTAGAAGGCGCTCGTGCGGCGCGCCAGCGTTTCGTCCACGAGGCCCAGGTCGCGGGCGACCGCGTCATAGAGCAGGAAGTAGTCCTCGGCGGTCTGCGCCGGGCCGATCCGCATCCCGATCGCGGGCATGAGACACATCACGATCAGCTGGTCGACCACGGCCGCCACGTCGAGCACGCGCAGGATGGCCCGGATGTCGGCGACGAGGCTGGCCTGCAGCGTCCGCGCCTGACGCCGCTGTTCGTCTTGCTCGCGCCGGCCGTTTGCTCCGAGGGTGAGTCCGACACCGCTCACCGCGATGAAGGCCGCGATCACGGTGGCCAGTGGCTGGGCCGGCCATTCGGGGCGCGCTTCCGCAGGACGGTCCGCCTCAGCCCGGCCGGCCGGGTCGGAGGCCCGGGCCGTGGGCGGGGATGTCTGTGCCGGGGCGCGGCTGCCTGCGGGCGGGTCGGCCTTGCACGGCGCCGACAGCAGCAGGGCGCCTGACAGAAGCGCGCTTCCGATCATCATTCGCACCATCGCAACCTCTCCTGACGACAGGCATCGCCGTGCCGGACGCCGGCCATGGGCGCCGGCATGCGAAGCGGGATTGTCGTTGCGGCGGAATGCTGGTCGCCCGGCCGCACATGCGCCGCAGGCTACCGCCAGTCGCGCGTGCCGTGGCATTGCGTCTGCGGCGGGCCGGCCCGCCGCTTCACTCGCGGTCCTTCGGCGCCCGCCTGCCGATGCAACCCGACGCCGGACGAAAGGAGGCGCGACCCCATGACCACCCTTCTTGCGCAAGTGCCGTCGATGGCGAGCGCGGCCGACCCGGGCCGGTGGACCTATCGCCAGCCGCGTCTCGATGCCTTGGCAGAGATCGGGACGGTGTCCGGATGCCAGGTTGCGCTGCCCCCGCATTTTCACGACGAGGACCAGTGGGTTCATGTGCTGGCCGGGCGCCGGAGGTTCGTCATCGGCGGCGTGGTGCATGAGGTCGGTCGCGGGCAGTGGTTCTGCATTCCCGCCGGCACGCTGCACGGCTCGCTGGCCGAGGCCGGGGGCGTGGCCTGCATCAACCTCTACCTCGTCGCCGATGCCTATGCCCCGGCGGAGTTGCACCGCTATCTGGAGGAAGCCGGTTCGCCGATGTCACCAGGCCGCGAAGCCGGGGGGAGGCGGGCGGCCGACGCGGGGCGCTGGGCCATGGGGGCGCGCATCGCGCCTCCGATCCCCGGACTGGATCCGCTGGGTACCGTCGAGGCGATGGCGCGGTCGGCCGGCCTAAGCCGCGAGCATTTCTCGCGGATGTTCCGCAAGCGGCATGGCCTCGCTCCCGAGCACTACCGGCTCCTGCTGCGGCTCACCCATGCGCGGCGATACCTGAGGGACGGCCTCCCGATCGCGGTGGTTGCGGCGGAGGCGGGCTTCGCGGACCAGAGTCATCTGGGGCGCACCTTCAAGCGGTTTTTCGGCGTCACGCCGGGGCGCTATCGCCAGGACTGAGCATCACATCCGTTCTATCGGGAGGGGGGCTGGCTGCCTAGTCTTGGCGGCCTGCATCCACTCATTGAAAGCGGGTTCGACACCATGCCGTCTTTCTCCACCCTGGTCTTTTCGTTCTTCAGCGTCATGGCTGGCGTCAGCGTGGCGCTCCAGCAGGTGCTCAACAGCAACCTGCGTGTCCAGCTGGCTTCGCCGTGGTGGGCGGGATTCGTCAGCTATTGCGTCGGCGGGATCGCGATGCTGCTGGTCGCGCTCGTCGTGCCCGGGCCGCAGCCTTCGCTGTCGGGCCTGCCGGCCGCGCCCGGGGGCTGGTTCAGCTGGACCTCGGGCGTCTTCGGGGCGGTCTTCATCGCCACGGCCATCCTGATGGTTCCGCGGCTCGGGGCCGCCACGGTGCTCGCGCTCATCGTGGTGGGGCAGATGACCGGCTCGCTCGCCTTCGACCACTTCGGGCTGTTCGGTCTGGCGCAACGGTCGATCAGCCCGATCCGACTCGCGGGCGTGGCTTGTCTGCTCGTGGGCGTGGTGCTGGTGCGCGCCTGAGACCCGGCTTTCACGCTGGCCCGCGACCGCGGTCGAGCCACTGACCAACGGGCGAGGCCTCGCCGACGCGGCGCCGGCCGCGCGCCTGCTGCTGGGCTCGCGCCCACGCCGGCTCGTGCCACGGCATGGACAAGCGGAGCTTCTTCACGACTTCGTTGCACAGGCGCCCGGTGCCTTCGACGAGACGATCGCCGATCCGCTCAACCGGCAGATGCGAGCGCAGCCGGCGCAGCGCTGCGCTCGTTCAGCCTTGACGCCGCGACAACCTGTTCAGCGCGAGGACCGGCACGCACGCGGAAGGCGGCGCCGAGCACCGCTCGCCGGAAGACAGCAATCGGCCGCGGCTGCAGACCGTGCGCAGGGCGGCATGACCTGCTCCCGGCGGAGCCGGGCATGCCAAGCCCGAGCGCGACTGCGCCCTTCGCGGCGCCGTCCCTGGGAAGCCGCACGGCGCCGCCTGGTGGTGGCGCAAACAATTGTTACGACTGCCGGGTGGGTGCCCGCTACGGTACCGGCGGTCGACTGCCACTGATGCCCGCCCCGCGGACTGGAGACCCTCATGCCTTTGCGACCCTGTCATGCCTGTGCCCTGCTTGCGCTGCTGGGGCCGCCGGCCGGCGCGGCCGTCGTCACGATCGACGAGGACGCGATCATCACGTCGAGCACCGGCCCCACATCGAACCTGTTCGACATCCAGCCGGTGGGCACCGAGCTGCGGCTGCACATCGAGATCGACCTTGCTTCGCTGGGCAGCGCGGCTGTCGACGCAAACGGATTCACGGCGGCCGCCGGGCGTTTCACGCTGTCCGATGGCACCTCGATGCGCTGGGACTGCGCGACCGCGACGGGCTGCAACACGCCGGGTTACTCGCTCTGGCCGAGCTATACGTCGTCGCTCGCGTTGCGGGTGCCGGTGCGCACCGGCGGCTACGACTTCGCGGGCACTGAACTCGTCGCCCAGTGGCGCGTCAGCCAACCCGGCCCCGAGGGCTTTTCGCAGTCGGGTGCGCTGTCGAACGTCGGTCGCACGCTTTCCGAGGCACAGGAGTATTCAGAACTTTACGGCGCCCTCAGGGCCTCGAGCACCGCGCAGATCACCAGCGTCACGGTGCTCAGTCCTGTGCCCGAGGCGGGCACAGGTGCCAGTCTGATTGCGGGCTTGGCGCTGCTGGCCGTGGTCGCGCGTAGCGGGTGCCGGCGGGGCGGGCGGGCGCTCATCGCTGGGGCGTGACCGGTTCGCTCCGCGTGTCTCCGCGTGTACGTGGTGCCGCCGTGTGGACCCGCCGGTTCGCAGGCCGCCGCGATCGCGGGTTGCTGCCCGCGCTGTCGGACGCGGCCACAGGCTGCAAGGCGACGCGATCCTGATCGATCGGCGCAAGGCATCCGTGCAGTCCCGCGCGGGTTCGCTGGCGTGCCGGTCGGCGGTTGGCAGATCGGAAGGCGGCCGTCGACGCCGTCCGGCGCTGGTCATTGCCCTGGCCCGGCGAGCATGTGATCTGCGCAGGGACCGGACCGCGTGGTCGGCCCTGCCTGGAAGCTTGTTCACGATGGCGCGGACCGCTGAGCGGCCCTCGCGCTCCCGGCGCTTGCGACGCTGCGTTCCCTCGAAAAACGTGCGACAGGTGATGCCGCGTGGCTGGTGACGGGCCGCACTCGATCGCCGACGGTGGGGGTGTTGCGTCAACGGCAGTGGGTTGGCCGGCGCCTGCGCATGCGTCGCTTCCTGATAGAGCAGGCGCCTTCGAGACCGGATATTGCTGCCAAGACGTCGGTCCGCTCGTCGGCACCGCCAGCACTCTCAGTCGGCTGATCCGGACGGCGGATCGTGCTGCCGGAGCTTGCAGGAAGCTCGTGCGTGCCGCGTGAGGAGTGCGGGCGAGGGTGTCGACCTGGGTCTGTGACTGGATGCTGGCGTTCAGCGCGTCATGCACGAACCGTGAAGCGGCCATCGAAGAGAGATGTCGTAGCGAGAATGAATGCGCCACTATCAAGTGATAGTGAAAATTATCAGTTATCGCAGGGTTGATCGGGAATTAATATTACGAAACACGTTTTATTATTAATTCCGAAATAGCCCCGGGAACCACACCATGCCCCGCCCCGCCACCATCAGCTACGACGACTTCCGCGCCGCCGCGCTGCGCCTCATGGAGGCCGGCGACACGCCCACCTTCAGCCGCCTGCGTGCCGAACTCGGCGGCGGCAGCTACGACGTGCTGCGCCGCTATCTCGACGCCTTCGAGCAGGAGAAGGCCAGGCGCCTGAAGACGCCCGCCGTGCCCGACGACGTGCTCGGCGGCATCCAGGGCTGGTACGAGCGCATCCGCGACGAGGCGAGCACGCAGGCGCGCGCCGAGCTGAACGCCGAATTCGAAACCCTCGCCCAGCGGCGCGCCGCGCTCGAAGCCGACTTCGCGCGGCTGCGCGACGAGGCGCGCGATGCGAGACGCGATCTGGAACGGTTCGAGGTCGGGGCGGCGGCGCTGCGCGAGGAGCTGGCGCAGTCGCGCGCGGAGGGCGCGCGGCTCGCGGGCGAGCTGGCCGCGACGCGCGAGGAGCTTGCCGTCGAGCGCGAGCGGCATCTGCGGCAGGTAACGCTCGCCGACGAACTGCGCGCGCAGTTGAAGCAGGCCGCGCAGGACGCGGCCGCCGGCATCGCGCTCGCCGACGAACGCGCCCGCTCGCTCGAACGCACACTGCTGCAACGCCACGACGAGGCGGCCGAACTCTGGAAGGCGCGGCTGCGCGAACTGGAGGTGACACTGGGCGACACACGCGAGCAGCGGGCCCGGGATGACGCGCGACAGGCGGAGGTCATAAAACAGGCCGACGCGGCGCGTGCCGCCGAGCGTGCCTTGCACGGACAGGCTCTTGCAACGCTGGAGATGCGTCAGGCAATGGCGGAGCAGGATGCCGAACGCGTGCGACGCGAACTCGCCTCAGAGCGTGAGGCTCGACGCACCCTTGAAGCGGAGCTGACTACCGTCCGTACCGCGATCGTTGAAGCGCGATCGCGCGACGCGTTGATCAGCGAGGTGTGCGATGAGATCGGTCGCTGCGGTGCGACATGGGTTGAATCGATCCGAAGCGCGCTGCGAACCGAGCGCCAGGGCACCTAGCGCGCCACACGCAACCGCGCAGCGATAACTCTGCTTGGCCGCTGTTTTCAGGCTGTGACGGCGCAACATCATTTCGAGCAACAGGGGCATCCCCCAAGGCCACGGCGAATGCACGCGAGGATGTCTTCTGGCACAGCCACCTGCCCAGACCCGGAAGCGAATGCTGATCGCTCCCGCGCAGTCGCTGCCGCGTTCCACCACCTCGCCCGGCCACGCGAGACAGCCGCCACTGGCGCGTCGCTGCTGCCGGGCTGTGATCGGGCCGCCGGCCGTCCGGCCATCCCGGAGAGCGCGACCAGTCCGATGCCGAGCGCCGCCGCGCTCAGGGCAGCAGCCTGAGCGCCACGCCGCAGACCGCGCTTGTGTGCAGGAAGATCGTCGCCGGACTGTCGGTGCGGGTGAGCCGGCTCGTGAGCTCCTGGAACAGCGCGTTCGAGCACAGCGGGCCAAGCGGCAGCGGCAGCACCGGATCGGGCCGGCCGGCGGCGCCCGGCCTCACGATCAGCAGCGCACCGAGCAGGCCACCGAGCACGCTGGCCCAGTTCCACCACGACACGCGTTCACCGCCGCGCCAGGCCGCGACGACGGTCACCAGCAGCGGCGTGAGCATGAGGATCCGTCACCTCGCCGACCGCGAGGTGCTTGAAGCTCAGGAACGAAAACACGTTCGACCGCAGCAGCGCGCCACCGCGCAGCAGGTGCAGGCCGCGCCGCCGTGTCGCGAGCACGGCATGGCCGCCGTGACGCGCGATCACCACTGCGCCGATGCCGCTCTGGAACAGCTAGCGCACCCAGAGCGCCACCACCACCGGCACCGTCGCGCCGAGGTACTTGGTGCTGGTGTCGTAGGCGGCGAAGCAGGCCCTTGCGGCCACGGCGAGCAGCACGCCGCGACCGTCGGGGCCGCCGTCGGCGCGGGCCGTCATTGCTGCGGAACTGACCGCACGCTGCGGCCAGCGCGCAGGTGCACGGGTTGCCGCTGGCGATCACATCGCGCAGGTACTCGTCCGGCCTGACGGATGGCGGCGCCTTGCCGGAACTCCCGGTTCATTGTGGTCAACCGGGATTCGCGGATGTCCGGATCGATGTGTCCTCGAGCTCGGAGCACCGTTGTCGGGCCGTGGAGGCCGGCTCTCAGGCGCGTAGCAGCTCGGCCAGCCGCCGCCCCGCGCGGCCCGGAGGCATGTCGCGCCGGTGCACGAGCACAGGTGTGAAGCGGTAGCGCGAGCCGCCGCGATAGCGCACCTCGAACAGCGCACCTTGCTCGAGGTCATCAGCCACAAGATGCATCGGCATCCAGCCAAAGCCCAGGCCCATGTGCAGCGCCTGCTTCTTCGCGGTGAAGCCCGAGAGGTAGAACACGCGCTCGCCGCCGAACATGTGGCGGTCGTCACCGCGCTCGCTGCTGTCCTGCACCGTCAGTTCCACATGCTCCTGCAGCTCCGGCAGGTCGACCTCGGCAGCGCCGGCAAGTGCATGGTCGGGCGCGGCGCACAGCACGCATTCGATCGCCGGCAGCGGCTCGGCCACAAGCAGTGGGTCGGGCTCGTAGTCCTTGACGATCATGAGGTCGGCGCGCTCCTTCTCGAAGCGGTACTGCACGCCATAGAGGAATTCCACCTTCACCTGCACCCGTGTCGGCACGCGCTCGTCGGCCAGAGTCTTGAGCGCACTGAAGACGCGGTCGAGCGGCAGGATGCCGTCGGCCACGAGCATGAGCTTCGGCTCCCAGCCTTCGGTGAAGCTGCGCGCGAGCGCGCCGAACTGTTCGGCATGCAGCAGCAGGCGCCGGCCTTCGGCCAGCAGCGCCTCGCCGGCTGGCGTCAGTCGCAGCCGGTAGCCATCGCGATCGAGCAGCGCCACGCCGAGCTGTTCCTCGAGCTTGCGCACCTGGTAGCTGACGGCCGACTGCACGCGGTTGAGTTTCTCGGCCGCGCGTGCGACGCCGCCATGGCGCACCACGGCGTCGAGCGCGGCGAGGGAATCGAGATCGACCATCTGCGGTATCCGGCTGTCGTGATGGCGGGAATTCTCGCGCAGCCGCTCGGGCGGCCCGTGCGTTCAGCGCTGGCCGGATTCTCAGGCAGCGGGTGGGGCATAGAGCCCGCGCGCCTGTGCGAACACGCGCGCGAGGCCAAAGATCGCGTCGGTCGCGGGCGTGGCGATGCCCAGGCGCGCGCCGATCTCGCGCACCGCGCCGACGATCGCGTCCAGCTCGATCGGCCGGCCGGCGTCCACGTCCTGGAGCATCGAGGTGCGGAACGCGCCGAGCCTGGCGGTGACCGCGTGGCGGTCGTCGGCCGACTGATCGATCGCGCAGCCGATGCGCGCGCCGATCGCGGCGGCCTCGTCCATCGCGGCCGAGCAGAAAGCGCGCACGAGCGGATCGCCGAGCACCCGGTCGATCGTCGCGCCGGTGATGGCGCTGACCGGGTTCATGGTCATGTTGCCCCAGAGCTTGTACCAGACGTCGCGGCGCACCGACGCCGAATGCGTGACGTCGAAGCCGGCCGCCGCGAGCACATCTGCAAGCGCTTGCGCGCGCGCCGATCGCCCGCCCGCGGCCTCGCCCACGATGAGGCCCTGGCCCATGCGGTGGCGCACCAGGCCCGGCGCATCGACCGAGGCGCTCGCATGCACAACGCAGCCGATCACCTGCCCGACCGGCAGCGCGGCCGAGATCGCACCGCCCGCGTCCACGCTCGCGAGCGGCGCGTCGAAGCCCGGCAGGCCGGCGCAGAACCACCACGGCACGCCGTTCATCGCGGGCAGGATCAGCGTGTGCGGGCCGATGAGGGGCCCGAGCGTCGGCACCACCGCGCCGAGCGCGGTCGCCTTGAGCGCGATGACGACGAGGTCCTGCGCGCCGAGGTCGGCGGCGCGGTCGCTCGCGCCGGCGACGGGCGCCGTCACGCGGCCGGCGGCCGTCTCCAGGCGCCAGCCGTGCGCGCGCAGCGCGGCGAGCGTGGCGCCGCGAGCGAGCGCGCCCACTTCATGGCCGGCGGCGGCGAGCCGGGTGCCGATCAGGCCGCCGATGGCGCCCGCGCCGACGATGGCGATCTTCATGCTGTCTCCTCGGAAATGCGCGGGCCGGCGGCGCCGGCCCGCAATGCGGTCAGAAGGTGTGGCGCAGGCCGATTGCGTAGGCGCCGACCTGCGCACCCGGTGCGATGCCGATGAGCGACGGCGCCGATGGATGCAGCTCGTAGCTCGCGCGATCCTCGTTCCAGATGCGCGCCGAGCGGAAGGTCAGCAGCGTGCGCGGGCTCAACGGGTAGTAGTAGGCCAGCGACAGCATGCGTGCGCCGGTTTCGTCGCAGCGCGCGCCGCACAGGCTGCCCGACAGGTTGCCGGCCTCGCTGAACTCGGTCACGACCTCGCCCCGCCCGAGGTTGACGCCGGTCATCACCGAGAACGCGTTGCGGCTGCCGTCGGTGCCGTCGTCGTTGACGCGGGTCTGATGATCGACCTGGGCGCCGACGCGCCAGCTGGCCGTCTTGTAGCTTGCCCCCGCGCGCTGCCCCGTGTCGTGGCGGCCGACACCGCCCGTGCCGTTGCGGCGCTCCCAGGTCCAGGCAATGAGCCAGGGGCCCTCGTCGTAGCGCAGGCCGGCGCCGGTCGCGCCGCTGTTCGGCACGCCCGCGGCCGACTCGTTCGCGCTCCAGATCGCCGAGGCGACGAAGCCGGCGAGCTTGGGCGTCTCGTAGAAGACGGCATTCGACAAGCGGCGGCCGAAGCCGAAGTCGGTCGCCGTGGCGCCGAAGAAGGACAGCAGCGCCGCGTTGAAGGCGATGCCGGTCGCGCCCGGGTTGAAGTCGAAGCGGCCCTCGGCCACGCGATAGGGACCGCTCAGCAGGCCGACACGCACCTGGCCGAAGTCGACGCTGCGCAGGCCGACATAGGTGTCGCGGTTCCAGAGCGCGGTGCTGCTGGTCTGCGCGCCGGTGTCGAACTGGATGCCTGACTCGAGCTGGAACATCGCACTCAGGCCGTTGCCGAGCTCCTCGCTGCCGCGAAAGCCGATCAGCGAGCTGCTCGATGTCGCGCGCGACAGGCTGCGGCCCGTGGCCGGGGCGGCGGCTGTGCCGGTCACGCGCACGTTGTCGATCTCGACGTCGGCGACGCCGTAGATCGTCACGTTCGACTGGGCCGGCGCAGGGCCGGCTGCAAGCGTGGCGAGCGCCATTGCAAGCGTTTGCAGACTGTGTCGGTGGTAGGCGGGGTGGGACCGGGATCGGGGCATGGTGGGTCTCCTCGTTGGTGTTGAAGTGCCCGCGTGTCTGGCGCGGGCAAGGCTCCGCCCTGCCCGGGCTGGCGGGCGACGGCGGTGAGCGGGAAGGGCCTGCCGCAGACGCGGCGGTCAGGGAAGCTGCCGGAACGGCCACCGCGCGCGGCGGGCCCGGATGCGCCACGGCTGCGTGGCCGGAGGCGCCGCTGGCGCTACCTGATGTTCAGCATCTGCGCCGGCAGCCAGAGCGCGATCTGCGGCCAGACCATGACGATCGCCATGCCGAGGATGAGCAGCCCGACATAGGGGAGGGTGCCGCCGATGATCTGGCCCATCGGCGCGCGGGTGATGCTCTTGATGGTGAACAGGTTCATGCCCACGGGCGGCGTGATCTGCGCGAGTTCGAGGTTGATCGTCAGCAGGATCCCGTACCAGATCGGATTGATGCCGAGATGGGCCATGACCGGCATGAGCACCGGCGTGGTAATCAGGATGATCGCGATCGACTCGAGGAACATGCCGAGCACGAAGATCAGCGCCATCACCGCGACGAGGAAGCCCGCGACGCCCACGTCGAAGGTCACGACCAGCTCGACGATCTGCTGCGGGATGCGCAGCTTGGTCATCACATGGCCGAACACCGCGGCGGCGCCCACGATCAGGAACAGCATGGCCGAGGTGCGTGCCGCGTCGATCGCGGCGTCCCACAGCGAGCGTGGGCTGATGCTCCGGTAGGCGAGCGCCGCGACAGCCACCGCCGCGGCCGCGCCGACGGCGGCCGCCTCGGTCGCGGTGAAGATTCCCGCGTACATGCCGCCGAGCACCATCACCGGCAACGCGAAAGCCCAGGCCGATCCGCGCAGCGCAGTCGCCACTTCGGTCAGCGAGGCGCGCGGCTCGGTGCGTATGCGCGTCGCGCCGAAACGAGCCATCAGCATGCCGAACACCGCGAAGATCGCCGCCATCATCAGTCCCGGCAGCACGCCGGCCATGAACAGGCCGCCGATCGAGGTGTCGCTCACGACGCCATACAGCACCATCGGGCCCGACGGCGGAATCAGGATGCCGAGCGTGCCGCCGGCTGCCACCATGCCGTAGGCCAGCCTGGGCGGATAACCGAAGCGCACCATCTGCGGGATCGCGACGGCGCCCACCGTGAGTGCCGTCGCCACGCTCGACCCCGAGATCGCCGCGAAGATCGTGCAGGCGAGGATGGTCGCGAAGCCGAGTCCGCCCGGCAGGTGGCGCGTGAGCGTGTAGGTCGTCTTGTAGAGGTCGTCGACGATCCGGCCGCGGATCATCACGTGACCCATGAAGGCGAACAGCGGGATGGTCACGAGCAGGTAGCGGTTGATCTCGCCGAAGATGACCTCGGTGATCGGCCCGAGGCCGCCCTGGGTCAGCGCGAGCAGCGCACCGCCGTACAGGCCCAGCGCCGCGAAGATCGGCACGCCGGTGAATAGCAGCGCGATGAGGCCGCCGAGCACGAGGACGATGGTCATGGTTCAGCCCTCCGCATCGTCGGTGAGCGCGGCCTGCGGATGCGACACCGCGAGCGAGGGCGCGCCGAGCACGAGCCGCAGCAGGCCCTCGCCCGCGACCAGCGTCATGAGTGCGCCCCCGAGCGGCAGCATCAGCTGCAGCCAGAACACCGGGATGTCGAGCTGGCCGCTGGTCATGATCCCGAAGTCGCGCGACGACATCGCCGTCTCCCAGCCGTTGACGACCAGCATCCCCGCCATGAGCAGCGCGGCGACGAGACCGGTGCCCTCGGCGATGCGGCGCGGCAGGCCGCGCAGGCGGTCCGTCAGCAGGTCCACGCCGATGTGCTCGCCGTGGCGCAGCGCCGGCGCGCCCGCAAGCATCACGACCGCCACGATCAGGAAGCCGACCGTGTCATCGACCCAGGCCGGCGCGGCATTGAAGGCATAGCGCATGACGACCGCGTAGCAGATCGAGCACAGCGCGATCAGCACGCCGGTGGCCGCGAGGCCGAGCGAGACGCGCATCGTCACGCCGACGAGGCGCTCGACGACCGCGACGAGGCGCCGACGCGCGCCGGTGGCCGGCAGGCCGGCCGCGAATTGGTGGGAATGGCTGGACATGGATGTTTCCCCCGCGTTCGTCACAGCTTGCGCACCAGTTCGACGAGCCGCGCGCCATCGGGCGTGCTCTCGACGAAGGCTTTGATCACCGGCGGCTGCATCACGTCGGCGAGCGCCTTCTCCTGGGCCGGTGTGAGCACCGTCACCTCCATGCCCTTCTCGCGCAGGCGCTTCACGTCCTCGGCGGCCACCGAGTTGTCATTCGGCAGCAGGCCGGCTTCGGCCTTGGCGGCGGCCTGGCGCAGCGCGGCCTGGAGGTCGGCCGGCAGCTTCGCCCACCATGCCGGATTGACGACGAGGTTGTCGTACACGGTCTGGAAGGCGCAGGCGACACCGTACTTCTGCACCTCGTAGTAGCGGCGCGAATGGCCGGCGGCGACGCCGGTCACGCCAGCGTCGATGACGCCCGATTGCAGCGCCTGGTAGACCTCCGAGCCGGGCATCGTCACCGGTGTCGCGCCCATCGCCGCGAAGCCGTGATCCACCAGCTTGCTGAAGCCGCGGATCTTCACGCCGCGGAAATCGGCCGGCGCAATCAGCGGCGCCTTCGACGAGGTGAACAGCGCGTCGTTCGCATCGACCAGCCACGCGAGGTTGCGCACGCCCGTGGCTTCCAGCTTGCCGTCGAGCAGCTTGGCCGCCTCCGAGCCGGGGAAGCGCCGGAGCTGGTCGGCGCGCGCGATCAGGAAGGGGATGCTCGACAGGTTCATCTCGGGCACGGTGCTGCCCCAGGTGAAGTTGCTGATGACGGCCGCCTCGACCTGGCCGCGTGCCACCGCGGCATGGTTCTGGTTGGCCTTGTAGAGCTGCTCGGCGCCGAATACCTGCACCTCGACGCGGCCGCCGGTCGCGGCGCGCGCGTCGCTCGCAAAGCTCTCCATCGCCTTCGCGACCTGGTGCAGCGGCGGGAACTGGTGGCTGATGCGCATCGTGTAGTCGGCGGCCTGCGCGTGGCCGGCGACCACGCAGCAGGCGAACGCGAGCAGGTGGCGGCGAAGTGGCCGGAACGGGTTCATGCGGGTCTCCTCCCTGTCGGAGTTTTTTCGAATGGAATGCGGAGACCCCGCCGGGCGCCGGCGGGGCCGGACGTCAGCGCGCGGCGCGCGCCGACAGCGCCTCGAGCGACTGTCCCCGGGTACGCGGCCCGAACAGGCCGATCGCGAGCATCACGATCGCCATCGCGGCCGAGATGAGCAGGAACACCGCCGGTGTGCCGGCCGCGCCGAGCACCCAGGCGATCACGAACGAGGTCGCGATCGACGACAGCCGGCTGAACGAGTAGACGAAGCCGACGGCGCGGGCGCGGATGGCCGTCGGGAACAGCTCCTGCTGATAGGTGTGGTAGGTGAACGAGAGGATGTTGCCGGCCAGCGTCAGGCCGATCCCGAGGCTCACGACGAGCACCGGCGCGGCCGCCTGCGACAGCAGCAGCCCGCACGCCATGTTGGTGGCGGCCATCGCGACGATGACGTGCTTGCGCTCGAAGCGGTCGGCGATGACCAGGCCGAGCAGCGGCCCGAGCGGCGCGGCGAGCGCCATGAGCGAGCTGTAGAGCAGTCCCGAGGTCACGGTCACGCCGTGATGCACGAGCAGCGTCGGCACCCAGTTGATGAAGCCGTAGTAGCCAACGGTCTGGAATACGTGGAAGGCAATCAGCATCAGCGTGCGGCGGCGCAGCGGCGGTGCCCACAGGTCGGCGAAGCGGCCCTCGACCGAGGCCGGCGCGGCAACGGGTTCGCCCGGCGCCGGCAGCGCCCGGCCACCGAGATCGATGCGGGTACGGCGCTCCATCTCGCGCAGCACGGCGTCAGCTTCGGCCAGCCGGCCGCGCGAGGCGAGCCAGCGCGGGCTTTCCGGCAGGCCGCGACGCACGAACCAGACGAACACCGCGCCATGGCAACCGAGCAGCACGACCCAGCGCCAGCCCTCGAGCCCGAGGATGCGCTCGGGAATCAGCGCCCACGAGATGAATGCGACGACCGGCATCGCGGTGAAGCCGATGGCCTGCGCCGCCGCCATTGCCCGGCCACGCATGTGGCGCGGCGACAGCTCGGCGATGTAGGTGCCGAGCGTGACGATCTCGACGCCGATGCCGATCCCGACGAGAAAGCGGCACACGAGGATGCCGGTCGCGGTCGTCTGCAGCACCATGTGAAGGTTGGCGAGCGCATAGCCGAGCAGCGACCACGTGAAGATCGCGCGCCGCCCGTAGCGGTCGGCGAGCTGGCCGCAGAAGCAGGTGCCGACGAACAGACCCAGCGCGAGCGCGGCCATGAAGCTCGCGATGCCCGGCTGTCCGGACACCGTGCCGGCCCCTGCGAACAGGCCCGCGCGCACGAGACCCGGCGCGACATAGCCGCTGAAGAACAGGTCGTACATCTCGAAGAACATGCCGAAGCCGAGCAGCACGATCAGGCGCCACTGGCTGCGGGTGGCGGGCAGGCGGTCGAGCCGGGCGGCGATCTGGCCGGTGTCGACACTGCCGTCGGTTGGCACGGCCACGTTCGCGCCGAAGGCGTCGGACAGGCCGAGGAGGTTTGCGTTTGCCATGCTGGTCTCCGTTGGCAACAGGCGGTGGGGGAAGGTCCGGGCCCGGAGGCTCGTGGCGGCCTTTGTGAGGGGAGCCCGGAAACCAGGATCGGGATGGAGGCGCGGGGCGGCCGGTCAGGCGGCGCGGGGTCGCCGTGCCGCGAGGCCCGCAAGCACTTCGCCGGTGTGCTCGCCGATCGCGGGGATCGGGCGCTGCACGCCGGGGCGCTGACCGTTCATGAGCAGCGGCAGCAGCACGGCGCGGGTCTCGCCGCCGTCCTCGGTGCCCATCGGCACGAGGCCGCCGCTCTCGATCAGGTGGGGATCGCTCACGAGCTGGTCAGGGCGGCGGATCGGCGCGAAGGGCAACTGGGCCGCGTCGAGCTTCGCGGCGAGTTCGCTGGCGTCGTGGCCGGCGAGGATCGCGCCGAGCCGCGCGAGCAGCTGCGGGCGCACCGCGACGCGCTCGGCGTTGGTGCGCAGGCCCTCCTCGTGGGCGAGTCCGGGATGACCGATCACCTCGCACAGCGTGACCCACTGGCGGTCGCTCACCGCGGCGATGAACAGCTGCTCGCCACCCGCAAGCGTGAACACGTCGTACACGCTCCAGGCCGACACGCGCGACGGCATCGGCGGCGCGGGCTGGCCCGTCATGAGGAACTGCTGCATGTGCTGGGCGGCGAGGAAGACGCAGTTCTCGTACAGCGCCGACTGGATCGGCTGGCCACGCCCGGTGCGCTGGCGCTCGACCAGCGCGGCGAGCACGCCGATCGCGCCGAACATTCCGCCCATGATGTCGTTGACCGAGGTGCCCGCGCGCAGCGGCCGGCCCTCGGGACCGGTCATGTAGGCGAGGCCGCCCATCATCTGCACCACCTCGTCGAGCGCGAGCCGATCCTCGTACGGGCCGGGCAGGAAGCCCTTGTGCGCGACATGGATGAGGTGCGGAAACTCGGCGCACAGCGCGCGCTCGCCGAGGCCCAGGCTCTCCATGAGGCCGGGGCGGAAGTTCTCGATCATCACGTCGGCGCCGGCGACGAGCTCCTTTGCGGTCGCGCGGCCCTCCGGAGTCTGGAGGTCGAGGACGATGCTCTTCTTGTTGCGATTGAAGCTGCGGAAGAAGCCGATGCCGAGGCCGGGCAGCTTGCGGGTCTTGTCGCCGCCGGGCGGCTCGACCTTGATGACCTCGGCGCCGAGATCGGCCAGGATCATTCCGCAGGTCGGGCCCATGACCATGTGGGTGAATTCGATGACGCGGACGCCGTCGAGCGGGAGGCGGCGGGCGGGAGCGGGTGTGGCGGGCATGGTGGCTTCCTGCATCAGCTGTGGAGGGACGCGGCGGCGGATGGCGCGGTCACGGCAGCGGGCGTGGCGAGAGCCGCCGATGGCAGGCCGCCCGCGACGTCGGTGCTGCCCGCGTCGGTCGCGTCGGCGCCGAAGGTGCGCGGCAGGCCGGCGCGCCAGAGCGTGCCGTGCAGCGGCTGGCCGTCGAGCCAGTGCGCGATGCGAGCGCGCAGCGCGAGCAGCGCCGGCAGGTCGAGGCCGGTATCGATGCCCATCGCGGCGAGCATGTAGGCGAGGTCTTCGGTGCTCGCGTTGCCGCTCGCGCCGGGCGCATGCGGGCAGCCGCCGATACCGGCGAGCGAGGCATCGAAGCGCGTGACGCCGACGTCGAGCGCGGCAAGCGCGTTCGCGAGACCGAGGCCGCGCGTGTCGTGGAAGTGGGCGTACGAGAAGCGTTCGCCCGCGAGGTCGAGCGCGGCCGCGAACAGCCGGCGCACCGCGGCCGGGGCGGCATAGCCGACGGTGTCGGCGAGCGAGACGCTGTCGGCGCCCGCATCGAGCGCGGCGCGCAGCAGGCGCAGCACCTCGGCCTCGGGCACGGCGCCCTGGAGCGTGCAGCCGAAGGCGGTGCCGATGCCGGCCTCGATGCGCATCGCCGAGCCGGCCGCGTCGCGCGCGGCGACGATGGCGCGCAGCTGCGCGACCATCTCGTCGGGCGTGCGGCGCACGTTGGCCAGGCTGTGCGCATGGCTGGCCGAGATCGGCAGCACGACCGCGTCGGCGCCGGTCTCGATCGCGCGCTCGGCGCCCTTGAGATTGGGCACGAGCACCGACACCGTCAGGCCCGGCAGCGTCCTGGCATGAGCGACGAGTTCGGCCGTGTCGGCGAGCTGGGGCAGCAGCCTGGCCGGCACGTAGGAGCCGACCTCGATCGCGCGCTGGCCGGCGTCATAGGCGGCGCCGATCCACGCGAGCTTGTGCGCGGTCGGCAGCACGACGGGCAGTGACTGGAGCCCGTCGCGCAGTCCGACTTCGCGGATGTGCGCCCGGCGGGCAGGGGAAGGTGACGACATCGCTCGGCTCCTCGCATCGGGTCGGGCATTCGGCGCGTGAATGGCCGGCATGCCCTGTTGTGATGGCGACGGATGATGTCGGTTCCGATCGGGAGTGGTTACGCTATTTCGGAACCACATTCGTTCCGACTGGGAACGACAATTGGGTAAACCCCAGACTTGAGGTCAGGTATGGCACGTGTCTTCGATCCGGTGTCGCTGCGGCTTTTCGTGGCTGTGTGCGAGGAGGGCAGCATCGCTCGGGCGGCCGAACGCGAGGCGATCGTGCCGTCGGCGATCAGCAAGCGCCTGGCGGCGCTGGAAGGCGACATCGGCGTGAGCCTGCTGGCGCGCGGCAAGGGCCGCCTGGTGCCGACGCCGGCCGGCGACGCGCTGCTGCGCCAGTCGCGCGAGCTGCTGCGGCTCATGGAGCGCATGCATGCCGAACTGAGCGAATTCGGCACGGGCGTGCAGGTGAACCTGCGCGTGCTCGTGAGCCTGTCGGTCATCTCCGAAAGTCTGCCCGACGACATCAGCGCCTTTCTGGCGATGCATCCGCAGGTCCGCGTGAACATCGAGGAGAAGACGAGCGGCGAGATCGCGCGCGGGGTGCGCGAGGGCACGGCCGACTTCGGCGTGTGCTGGAACGCGATCGATCTGACGGGGCTGGAGACGCGGGACTACCGCAGCGACCGCGTCTGGCTGGTCGTGCATCCGGGCCATGCGCTCGCGGGACGCGGCTCGGTGCCGTTCCGCGACACGCTCGACTACGAAAGCATCGGCGTGATGCCCGATTCGATCATGGAAGCGATGCTGCGCCGTCTGTGTGCGGCCGAGGGGCGGGTGCGCGTACCGCGCGTGGTCGTGTCGACCTTCGACGCCGCCTGCCGCGCGGTCGCGGCCAATCTCGGCATCGCGGTGCTGCCGGGCGAGGTGGCGGCGCCCTTCGTGCAGACACTCGGCCTGCGCATGGTGCGGCTCGACGACGCCTGGGCGCGACGCCAGTTCGTCGTGGCGATGCGGTCGAGCGCGGGGCTGTCGGCAACAGCGCGCGAGCTGGTCGAGCACCTCTGCCAACGCGCGCGCAGGCCCGATGAGGTGGCTTGAGCCGCGCGCGAATCGTTCGATTCTTTCGGCATTGAATTTCGATTCTTTGTGCTTTTTTTGAACAAGAACGGTTCCTAGAGTCGCGTCCATTCCCGCCGCCGGCGGCATGTCCATCAAGGAGACGCGAGTGAACGACCTCAATCCCATCGGCCTGCGCGGCATCGAATTCACCGAGTTCACCGGCTCGACCGAGCAGCTCGACGCGCTGTTCTGGGCCTTCGGCTTCTCGAAGCTGCGCCGCCATCCGACGCGCGACATCACGGTCTACCGGCAGAACGACATCGCCTTCCTGCTCAACGCCGAGCGCCAGGGCTTCTCGGCCGGCTTCGCGAAGCTGCACGGTCCGTCGATCGCGTCGATGGGCTGGCGCGTCGAGAATGCCGCCGCCGCGCTCGCCGAGGCCGTCAGGCGCGGCGCGCGCGCCGCCGACCCGGCTGCCTGCGACCTGCCGTATCCGGCGATCTACGGCATCGGCGACAGCCTCATCTACTTCATCGAGCGTCATGGCGCGAAGGGCTCGATCTGGGAGACGGACTTCGTGCCGCTCGACCAGCCGCAGGTGCAGGCCGACAAGGGCTTCATCGCGATCGACCATCTGACCAACAACGTGCCGGCCGGCCAGATGGCGGCCTGGGCCGCCTTCTACAAGGACATCTTCGGCTTCACCGAGGTGCGCTACTTCGACATCCGCGGCGCCAAGACCGGCCTGACCAGCTATGCGCTGCGTTCGCCCGACGGCAGCTTCTGCATCCCGATCAACCAGCCCAAGGACGACCGCGACCAGATCGCCGAGTACCTGCGCGAGTACAACGGCCCGGGCGTCCAGCATCTCGCGTTCTCGACCCGCGACATCCTCGCCTCGCTGGACGCGCTCGAGGGCAGTCCGATCGAGATGCTCGACATCGACGACGACTACTACGACGAAGTCTACAAGCGCGTGCCCCAGGTGCGCGAGGACCGCGAGCGCATCCGTGCCCACAGCGTGCTCGTCGATGGCGACGAGGAAGGCTATCTGCTCCAGATCTTCACCAGGAACCTGATCGGTCCGATCTTCATCGAGATCATCCAGCGCGAGAACAACCTCAGCTTCGGCGAGGGCAACTTCGGCGCGCTGTTCCGATCGATCGAGAAGGACCAGGAACGCCGCGGCGTGATCTGACGCCCCGGGCGGCGGCCATCGTGCCGCCGCGCCCATTGAAGATGCATCGAGGAGACACCGAATGAACCTGCTGCAAGGCATCCACCACGCCGCCTACCGCTGCACCGACGCGAAGCGGACCGTCGACTTCTACCGCGAGACCCTGGGCATGGACCTGATCCTCGCGATCTCCGAGGACCGCGTGCCGTCCACCAAGGCTCCGGATCCCTACATGCACATCTTTCTCGACGCGGGCGCGGGCAATGTGCTCGCGTTCTTCGAGCTGCCGAACTCGCCCGCGATGGGGCGCGATCCGAACACGCCCGACTGGGTCCAGCACATCGCGTTCAAGGTGAAGGATGTCGACACCCTCGTCGCGACCAAGGCGCGTCTCGCCGCCCAGGGCATCGACGCGATCGGTCCGACCGATCACGGCATCTTCAAGTCGATCTACTTCCGCGACCCCGACGGCCACCGGCTCGAACTCGCGGCCGATGTCGCGCGGCCTGGCGTGCTCGACCGGCTGCATGCGGTCGCGCCGGAGATGATCGAGGAATGGAGCCGCACGCGTCGCGCCGTCAAGCACGCGGCCTTCCTGCACGAGGAGGAGTTCGCTGGCACCGAGGATCAGGCATGAGTGCCTGTCTCGACGCGACGCACGACCCGGCACTGCGCAGCTGGGTCGCGTCGGCCAACGATCCGGCGAGCGACTTCCCGATCCAGAACCTGCCGTTCGGGCGCTTGCGCCGCGCTGGCAGCGAGCAGCCCTGGCGCATCGGCGTGGCAATCGGCGATCAGGCGCTCGACCTCGCGCTCGCGCTGGCAGCCGGCGGCTGGAGCGAGGACGAGCAGGCGGTGCTGCGTCCGCTCGCGCGCGGCGACCTCAATGCGCTGATGGCGGCGGGCCCGCTGCCGCGCCGCCTGCTGCGCGGCGCCCTGTCGCGTGCGCTCGCCGAAGGCAGCCCGCAGGCCGGCGCGCTCGCGGGTGCGCTGCTGCCGCAGGCCGAGGCAGAGTTCACGCTGCCCTGCCACATCGGCGACTACACCGACTTCTACACCGGCATCCACCACGCGACGACGGTCGGCAAGCTGTTCCGCCCCGACAACCCGCTGCTGCCGAACTACAAGTGGGTGCCGATCGGTTACCACGGCCGCTGCTCGTCGATCGGCGTCAGTGGCCACGCCTTCCGCCGTCCGCTGGGTCAGGTGAAGACGCCCGAGGCCGAGGCGCCGGTGCTCGCGCCGTCGCGCCGCCTCGATTACGAGCTGGAACTCGGCGTATTCGTCGGCGCGCCGAATGCCCAGGGCGAGCCGGTGCCGCTGGCCGACGCCGAGGATCATCTGTTCGGCGTCGTGCTGCTCAACGACTGGTCGGCGCGCGATGTGCAGGCCTGGGAATACCAGCCGCTCGGACCCTTCCTGTCGAAGAACTTCGCCACGACGATCTCGCCGTGGATCGTGACGATGGACGCGCTCGCGCCGTTCCGCGTGCCCTTCGCGCGGCCCGAAGGCGAGCCGGCGCCGCTGCCCTATCTCGACGGCGAGAGCAACCGTGCCCGCGGCGCGCTCGACCTGCACTTCGAGGTGCTGATCGAGACGCCACGCATGCGTGAAGCAGGCGAGGCGCCCGCGCGGCTGTCGCGCAGCAACTTCCGCGACGCGTGGTGGACGATGGCGCAGATGCTCGCGCATCACACGGTGGGCGGCTGCAACCTCCAGCCCGGCGACCTGCTCGGCAGCGGCACGCAGAGCGGTCCGGCCCCCGGCGAGGGCGGCTCGCTGCTCGAACTGAGCCTCGGTGGCAAGCAGCCGCTCACGCTGCCCAATGGTGAGACGCGCAGCTTCCTGCTCGACGGCGACACCGTGCTCCTGCGCGGCCGCTGCGAGGCGGCGGGCGCGCGGGCGATCGGCTTCGGCGATTGCGCGGGCAGCGTGCTGCCGGCACGCGAGGTGGCGGCGTGAGCGCCACGCCCGTGCGCGACCTGCCGGGCGCTGGCGATCCGGTCGGCGCGTCCGGCCCGGCTCCCGGCCCCGCGTTGGCCGGGCGCGTGCGCCTGTACAGCGCCGCGCGCTCGTCGGCGGCCTTCCGGGTGCGCATCGGACTCAACCTGAAGGGCATTGCCTACGACTACGCGGGCGTCGATCTCGTCGCGGGCGAGCAGCGCGGCGAACGCTACCGCGACGTGAATCCGGCCGAACTGGTGCCGGTGCTCGATATCGACGGCCTGCGGCTCGTGCAATCGCTTGCAATCCTCGAGTATCTCGACGAGACGCGGCCGATGCCGCCGTTGCTGCCCGCTTCGGCCGCCGGCCGGTCGCGCGTGCGGGCGGCGGCGCTCGCCATCGCCTGCGACCTCCATCCGCTCAACAACCTGCGCGTGCTCGGCTACCTGCGCGGCGAGCTGGGCATCGAGACGCCGCAGCGCAACGCCTGGTACCGCCACTGGTGCGAGCAGGGTCTGGCCCAGCTCGAAGCCCAGGTGCGGCTCGGCGGCGCGCAGGGCGCCTTCATCGAGGGCGATCATCCGACGCTCGCCGACATCTGCCTCGTGCCGCAGATCTTCAACGCGCGGCGCTTCGAGGCACGGCTCGGCCATGTGCCGCTGCTGATGGCGATCTTCGAGCGCTGCATGGCGCTGCCGGCCTTTGCCGACGCGCAATGGGATCGCCAGCCCGACTTCCGGGCCTGAACAGACCTTCCGATGAACAAGAGGTGGGCGGGTGCTGGAATTCACGCGCCCGGGCGCGCCCGCCGAAAAGCTGCGCGAGAGCGTCGGTGGTGGCGACGAGGTCGCTGCGCGCGTCATCGGCCTGGCAGGTTCTCCTGCCGGAACGGTCGGTGCGGACGAGGCGCCGGCCGCATCCGCGCCGGCCGAGCCCGATCACGCAGCGGCAGCACAGGCACATTGCTGTGCTCATGGCCGGTCCGACTGTCGGCAGCGGCGCCACCCGCCTAGTGTGGGCACCGAGGCGGCGCAGCCCGCGCCGCGCCACATTTCTCGCCAGCGATGACTTCTTCCGCCGCCTGCGCGCCGGCCGTCCGGCCCGCGCTCGATCCCACCACCGACCAGCTCGCCGCCACGGCCGCGCGCGCCCGCCATCAGCAACGCCTTGCCGGCAAGGTCGCCGTCGTCACCGGCATCGGCAGCGGCATCGGGCGCGGCATCGCGCTGATGTTCGCGCGCCAGGGCGCGAGCGTCGTCGGCTGCGACCTCGACGCCGACGCACTCGCCGCGACCGTCGCCGCCGCGCGCGACGAAGGGCTCGCGCTCGACGGTCTCGCGCCGCTCGACCTCACGGTCGAGGGCGCGGCCGAGCGGCTCATCGCCGCCGCCGTCGCGGGCCATGGCGGCATCGACATCCTCGTCAACGCGGCCGCGTTCTGCGTGTTCGCACCGGTGGACCGCATGTCGCTCGACGACTGGCACCGGTCCCTGCGCGGCGAGCTCGACCTCGTCTTCCTCGCCTGCCGCGCGGCCTGGCCCCACCTCGTCGCGCGTGGCGGCGGCGCGATCCTCAACTTCGCCTCGGTCAATGCCTACATGGCGCTCGACGGCTCGGCCGCGATCGCGCATTGCGCGGGCAAGGGCGGCGTGCTCGCGATGACGCGCCAGCTGGCGATGGAAGGCGGGCCGCATGGCATCCGAGCCAACACGATCTCGCCGGGCTTCGTCGTCACGGGGGCGACGCGGCGTCATCTGGACGAGGTGCCGACGCTCGTGGACGAAGTGCTGCGCAAGAAGATGATCAAGCGCGTCGGCCAGGCCGAGGACATCGCCTGGGCGGCGACCTTCCTGTGCTCGGACGAGGCATCGTGGGTGACGGCGGCGGACTTCGGGGTGGATGGCGGTGCGCGCGCATGGTGAGGCGCGCCAGTGCGATCGGCCGCCGCACGGCGGGCGGGCCCGATCAGACGCGCTGTCCTGGATGGCGTCGGCAGCCGATCGCGGCTCAGCCTTGGCGTTCGTCGAAGGCCGCACGCGCGGCACGGATCGCCGGCGTCGCCTGCTCGGTCCAGCGCAGCAGCGCGAGGTAATGCGCATGCGCCTCGGCGCCGAGCGCGGTGAGCGCGTATTCGACGCGCGGCGGCGTGTCGACGGTGACCTCGCGCGCCACCAGCCCGTCGCGTTCGAGCAGCCTCAGCTTGAGCGTGAGCATGCGTTGCGAGATCTGGCCCTCGCTCGACACCGCGCCGATGAGCCGGCGCAGCTCGCCATGCCTGAGCATGCCGCCCGCCAGCAGGTTCATGACGAGCGAACTCCAGCGGTCACCGAGCAGCGCCGGCACGGTACGGACCGGATCGTCGCGCTCGCGGCCGTGCGCGGCCATCGCGTCAAGCAGGGCGCGCAGATTGCCGCCGTGGCGTCGCCGCGCCGCCGGGCCATGGCCGGGGCCGAGTGCCGCCAGCGCGCGGTCGGCCGCGTCAAGCGGGGCCGACCGCACGCCGCCTGCCGCCGCGCCGGGTGCTCCGGCCATGCCGGCCACGCCGGCCGGCACCGCCACCTCAGAAACCGAAGCCACCGCCGTCCACGTTGAACACCTGCCCGGTGATGAAACCCGACTCCTCGCCCGCGAGGAAGGCCAGGATGCCGACGAGGTCGCCCGGCACCTCGGTGCGCGGCACGAACTGGCGCGCGCGCACCGCCTCGAAGGCCGGCTCGGGCAGGCTCGCGGCGCTGCCGGCGTGCTTCGTCAGTCCCGGCGAGATCGCGTTCACGGTGATGCCTTGCGGCCCCAGCTCGGCGGCGAGCGCGCGCGTCAGGCCGATCACGGCCATCTTGCTCGACACGTAGGCCAGCATGCGCGGCGGCGGCCCCCACACCGTGCTCGACGCGAGGTTGACGATGCGGCCCCAGCCGCGCCCGGCCATGCCCGGCGCGAAGGCCTGGGCCAGCAGCATCGGGGCCTCGACGTTGACGGTCTGGATCTCGCGCCAGAGCTTCGGCGTGAGTTCGGCGAGGCCGGCGAATTCCATGTAGGCCGCGTTGTTCAGCAGCAGGTCGACGCGGCCGGCCTGGGCGAGCACCCGAGCTGCAAAGGCTTGCACGTCGTCAGCGTCGGCGAGGTCGCAGTCGAGCGCGCTCGCGCTGCCGCCGTCGTCGCGGATGCGTGCCGCGAGCGGCTCGCAGGAGGCGCGATCGGTCAGCACGAGGCGGTAGCCGGCGGCGGCAAGCCGCAGCGCGAAGGCCTGGCCGAGTCCGCCGGCCGCGCCGGTGACGACCGCGACGCGGTCGTGGTGGTTTGCCTGGGTCATGTCGGATTCCTTGATGGTCAGAGCGGCGCGCGCAGCGCCTCCTGGGCGTGCAGCATCACGCGCGTGTGTTCGTCCAGCGAGCCGCCTTCCTGCTCGATCTGGCCCATGCGGCCCGAGGCCGTCACCACCAGCCGCGCGCGGTCGTAATGCCGGCCGGCGTAGGCGAGCAGCGCGCCTTCGAGGGAGTGGCGCCGGCCCAGTTCCTCGGCCAGCACGAGCGCGCCCTCGATCGCGATGCCCGCGCCCGAGGCCAGATGCGGCGTGGTGGCATGCACCGTGTCGCCCAGCAGCACGATGCGGCCCTTGTGCCACGGCCCCGCGATCATGTGGCCGGCGAGCGGGCGGTAGAGCACGCGCGGGTGGGGCAGCGTGCCGGCGCGGATCCGCTCGCGCAGCTCGCCCAGCTCGCCGCCGAATTCGTCGAGCAGGCCCGCGAGCTGGGCCGGCCAGTCGGTCGGGTCGATGAAGTCCATGCCCGCGCGCTTGTCGAGCACGAACAGGTAGCACTCGGTCGCGCTGATCGGGTTCATGCCGGCCTTGGTCGTGCGGCCCATGCAGATCACCGAGTTCTCGTGCAGCCTCGGCACCACCGCGCGCCACGAGCCCTGGCCGCTGAACTTCGGGCCGGCAAAGTCGGGCTTCACATGGGCGCGCACCTTCGAGTTCACGCCGTCCGCGCCGATCACGAGGTCGTAGCGGCCGCGGCTGCCGTCGGTGAAGCTCACGTCCACGCCGTCGGCATCCTGCTCCATCGACGTGAAGGTCATGCCGAGCCTCACGGTCGCGCCGGCGCGCAGCGTGGCCTGGCCGAGGATGTCCGCCAGCACCGGGCGCAGGATGCCGCCCGCCGGGGGCAGGTCGTCGGCGCCGACCGCCGGAATCACGGGCACCGTGCGCGCCACGCGGCCATCGGCGTCGCAGATGTCGATCTCGCGCCAGTGGCCGCCGAGGCGCAGCACCTCGTCCACCACGCCCACCTCGCGCAGCGCGCGCAGCGACGGTCCGCTGATCGTGATGCCCGCGCCATCGGGCGCCCAGTGCGGGTTCTGCTCCACCAGATCCACCGCGATGCCCTGCTTGGCGCATTGGATCGCCACGCACATGCCGCCGACGCCACCGCCGACGACGAGAACCTTGCTGACCAGTCCCATGACGGTCTCCTCAAAGGGGAATTCCGGGTGAGAAGCCGCGCGCTTCAGGCGACGCGGCCGCCGAGCTGCTCGGCCAGCCAGTCGGCGATGAGGTTGCCGGCGTTGTTCGGGTTGTCGAGCGAGCTGTGCTCGACGCCGCCGGTCTGCTCGTCGAAGACGATGAGGTCGCGCTTCGGGCAGTTGACGAGCTGCTCGAACGTGCGATGCGCGTAGCGCAGCGGAATCTGGCGGTCGTTCTCGCCGTGGGTGACGAGGAAGGGCACGCGGACGCGGTCGAGCACGCCGTCGAGATGCATGCGTTCGGCCTTGGCGAGGAAGTCGTCCATCGTCTCGGCGCCGAACACCCACATCACGTGCTTCCAGTAGTGCGGTACGGGGTTCTCGCCCTCGCGGCGCAGGCGCGCCTGCTGCACCTCGCGCCAGTCGTGGTTCGCGCCCCAGACGGCGCCGCAGGCGAAGCGCGGCTCGAAGGCGACCGCGCGCGGGCAGTAGTAGCCGCCGAGCGACACGCCGAGCGCGCCGATGCGCGCCGGGTCCACCTCCGCATGCGCTTGCAGCCAGTCGACCACCGGGCCGGCCCAGACCTCGGTCTCGGGCACGGCGGGCATGCCGTGCAGGCGCAGCGCCTCGCCGGTGCCGGGCTGGTCGATGAACAGCGCCGACAGGCCGCGCCGCGCGAACATCGTGCCCATCACGCTCTTCTGGAGCATCTCCTTGGTGGAGTCGAGGCCGTTCATGATCACGACGATCGGGGCGCGCGTGCCGGGCGCGAGACCCTCGGCCTTCACATACAGGCCGGCGAGGTGGGCATCGCCATACGGAATCTCGACGCGCACGCAGTTCTCGCGCGTGAGCTGGCGGCTGCGCTCGAACAGGTCGAGCGAGCGGCGGTACATCGCCAGTCGATGCTCGAAACCGTGGGCCTGCATGCGCTCGGCGATGCCGTGGTAGAGCGCGGCGCGGCCGAGCTTCTCGCCCGCCGACAGCTTGTGGCCGCGCGCGAGGTCGGCCTCGGCGAGGGCGACGAGGCGGTCGCCGCCGCCCTTCCACGCCTCGTAGAACGCGACGGTGCCGGGATCGTCGCCGGCCGTCGCGGCCTCGCGGATCGGGCCGCACATCGCGTCGATCTCGCCGATGTTCCCGCCATGGGTCAGCGCGATCATCGTCGAGAGGCTCCAGACGTAGTTGGTCGGGAAGTACTGGAACATGGGTCAGTCCTGGTCGAAGGGGGAGGGAAGGACGGCCGGCACGCGCACCTCGCCGTCGACGACGCGGGCCGGCACGCGCACGAGGCGCTCGCCCAGGCAGGGGCCGGCGAAGCACAGGCCGGTGCGCAGGTCGAAGTGGGCCGAATGCGCGTAGCAGACGAGGTGGCTGCCGTCGGCCGACAGGAAGCGGTCGCGGCGGTACTCCATCGGCAGGTGCTGGTGCGGGCAGTCGTTGAGCCAGACGAACACCTCGTCGCCCTGGCGCACGGCGCAGACGCGGTCGTGGTCGCCGTCGCGCAGCAGGCCGCGCGCGCCGCCGTCGGGCAGGTCGGCGAGGCGGCACAGGCGCTGCTCGGCGGCGCTGCAAGCGCTTGCGGGCGCGGCCGGCGCCGGGGCGCGGTCGGGCGGGGCGGTCATGGCCGGTGTGGCGGTCACTCGCCCGGCGCCCACTTGGGCACGGCGTGAAACAGGAAGATCTGCGAGTTGTCCGAGCCGGGGTCGGCGCTGCGCGGCAGCCAGGCGTCGTCGTGCAGGTCCATGTCGGCGTCGATCTCCATCACCGCGCCGAAGGGGCTGTTGAAGTACCAGAAGTAGTTCGAGCCGAGGATGTGGCGGCCCGGCCCCCAGAAGCTCCTGTAGCCCTTGCGCACGAACTCCCAGCCATGCTGGAGCACCTCGCCGGCCGAGCCGAGGTGGAACGTGAAGTGGTTGCAGCCGACCATGTGGTCGTTGAAGCTCTGGATCATGAACAGCGTGTGGTGGTCGTTCGTGCCGCCGGGGCGCATGAACGGACCGAGCTTGTTGAAGCGGTCGGTCACCACGAAGCCGAGCCTTGCGTAGAAGGCTTCGGCCTTCGCCACGTCGGGCACGAAGTACACGACATGCGACAGCGTGCGCGGCTTGATGACTTCGTCCGGATTCGCGGCGCAGTCGTTGGGCGCGCGGCCCGGCGGCTGGCCCGGCACGTTGAAGCCGAGCCGGCGCGCGTCGTAGGGCCTGCGGCGCGTGACGCGGAAGGCGATCGCGAAGCCGCCGTCGTCGATGCAGTGCAGCGTGCCGTCGGCGTCGTGCACCACCTCGCGGTCGGCGCGCAGCCTGGCGCCGATCGCGTCGAGCGTGGCCGGGTCGGCGACGCCGTAGAGCGTCTCGCGCAAGGACGGCGAATGCGCGCCGGGCGGCAGCGGCGGCAGCGCCGGATCGTCGCCGGGCCGCACGACGATGCCGGTGCCGTCGAGCGCGACGAACGTGCCGCCGCGCGCCGGATCCCAGTCCTGCTCGTCGAGGCCGTAGTCGAGCAGGTACTGGCGCGATGCTTCGAGGTCGTCCACGCCGAAGACGAGGAATTCGAGGCCGAGGATGTTCATGGTCTGTCTCCTGATGTGACGGGCGCGCGTCAGGGCCGCATCGCGCGCGTGATGAGTTCGTCGATCGAGGCGTCGGCGCCAAAGCCGAGCGCCTCGGCGCGCGGCGTGCGCAGCGGCGGATAGCGCGCGAACAGCCGCTCGATGAAGGGGTCGGGCGCGTAGGTGACGAGGTCGCGCCGGTCGGCGCCGAAGCGCGCGGTGAGCGTCTCGACCAGCTCGGCCACGCTGTGGCGGCGCACCGGCATCTGGTAGCTGCGGCGCGCATCGAGCGCGGCCGGATCGACGCAGGCGGCGTGCAGCAGGTTGTCGACGCAGCGGCCGACCGAGATCCACCAGGCCACGCCCTCGGGCGAGACCGGCACGGTCAGCGGCTCGCCGGCCGCGAGGCGCCAGAACAGCAGGCTCATGAAGGCCGAGAGCATTCCCGTGCCTTCGCCGGGCCGCGCCACCACGCCGGGCAGGCGCAGCGAGCAGCCCTCGATCCAGCCCTTGCGGCTTGCGTCGGCCACCAGGTATTCGCCCGCGAGCTTGTGCGCGCCGTAGCTCAGGCCGGGGTCGGGCAGCGTGGTTTCGTCCACCTTGGGCGGCAGATGCTCGCCGTACACGGCGATGGTGCTGGCGAAGACGAAGCGCGGCGCGCCGCCGCCGCCGGCGCGCACGCCGCGCAGGTCTTCGAGCAGGCCGAGCGTCGCGTCGAGGTTGATCGCGCGGCCCAGCTCGTAGTTCTTCTCGGCCGCGCCGCCGGGGATGCTCGCGAGGTGGAAGACGGCATCGACGCGCTCGCCATAGGCCGCGCGGCGCAGCGCCGGGTCGGCGATGCTGCCCGGAAGCTGCATCACGCGCGCATCTTCGGCCGACGCGGCGAAGCCGATGTCGAGCAGCGTCAGCTTTCCGACGCGCCGGCCGCCGAGCCCGTCGGCCAGCAGGCGGGCGACGAGCGCGCGGCCGACGAAGCCCTCGGCGCCGGTGACGATCACATGGGACATTGCAAGCCCTTTCATCAGGCAAGCCGCCCCCCTGGCCGTTAGGCGGCCATCTTGCGGGGCAGGGGGCGGGAAGGTGGAGGGAGCCGGGCGGGCGTCAGCCCTTGCGCAGCGGCAGCGTGGCGAGGAAGGCGAGCTTGCCGAGGCCGAGCAGCTTCAGGCCGGCGCGCGCCGAGCTGGCGTCGAGCCGTGCCTCCATCGGCATGGTCCCGAAGCTCTTGCCCTTGATGACCAGTTCGTTGCCGACGCGGTCGATCGCCTCGACATGCATCAGCTCCTCGTCGGCGGCGCCGCGCAGCACCATGCCGTCCTTGCGCACGGCGGCCGTCGTGCCCGGATTGCCGAGATCCTGGCGCGCGCCGGCGGCGACGCTGCCGAAGTCCATGCCGAGCTCCTCGAACATCCTGATGGCGGTCGCGCGGCCGGCGCCGTACACGCCGCCACCCGGATGCTGGAAGGGGCCGGCGAGGTAGAGCCGGTCGACGCCCGGCACGGTGAACTGGCCGAGGTCGGGCGTCGGGCGGTGGCCGGCGCTCTGGTAGAAGTAGGGCGCCACGCCGTGCAGGTCGCCGCGCATCATGCTGTTGGGGCTGGAGCGCTCCAGGTCGACCGGGCTGACGATGCTGCGCGCGACGATGTTGTCGCTCGTGAGGTTGGAGACGAACTGGCGGTAGTGGGCCAGCGACAGGTCGCCGATCTCCTCCTTGAACTCGTCCCAGTGGCGGCCGTTCCAGCGCGGGTCGGTCACCTTGTACGGTGCGAAGGTGATGCCGTGGAACATGCCCTTGCCGGCCGGCACGCGGGTCTTGTCGCCGATGCTCTCGTCGCCGCCCGCGCACAGGCGGCGCTCGGTGATGAGGCCGCGCTTGAGGTCGTCGAAGTCGGCCAGCATCTCGTCGAGACTGTCGGTCGCCATGAACTCCAGCATCGTCGCGTAGCCGACCTCCTCGCCCGCGTGGTACCTGCAGTTCTCCTTCAGGTCGTAGTGGCTGACCATGATCGAGAACGGCGCGAGCGTCGCGCGCTCGGCGCGCCTGAGCACCGGCTCGGGCACGCCCTCGACGAAGCGGCGGATCACGTGCGGATGCAGCGCGCCGATCACCGCGTCGCGCGCCTCGATGCGCTCGCCGTCGGCGAGCAGCACGCCGCTCGCGCGGCCGTCGCGCACGAGGATCTGCGTCACCTCGGCATTGCAGCGCACCTCGCCGCCATGGCTCTCGATGCAGCGCACGAGCGACTCGGTGAGCTTGCCGCTGCCGCCGACCGGCTGGCTCACGCCGTAGGTGTGGATGATGCCGGGCATCAGCAGCACCCCCATGCCGGTGCCGAGTTCGTTCGGCGCCTGGAGGTTCTCGCTCACGAGACGCAGCAGGTGGATCTTGATGCGGTCGCTCTCGTAGAGCTGGTTCACGAGGTCGAGGCAGTCGCGGTTCATGTAGTCGAGCATGAGCCGGCCCTCGTCGGAGCGGTCGAGCATCGCCACCAGCTCGCCGAGCGGCGGTGGCGGCGTGTAGAGGCCCGGCATGAACATCCGGAGGATGCCCTGGCTCAGCTTGACGAACTCGCGGTAGGTGTCGGCGTCCTTCTGGCTCACCTTCGCGAAGCACTCGCAGGTCTTGTCGATGTCCTTGTAGGTGAACAGCGCGGTCTGGTCCGGAAAGATCGTCGCGTGCGGCACCGGCGAGTAGTGGTACCTGAGCCCGTGCTGCGAGAGCAGGCCCAGCTCGTCCTGCCGCAGCATCGGATTGCCCTGGATCATGATGTGCACGCTGCTGTGCTCGTCATGCCAGTACCCGGGCGTGTTCAGCTCGCGCGTCGAGACGCCGCCGCCCGGCCAGGCCTTGCGTTCCAGCACCAGCACCTTCTTGCCGGCCTTCGCGAGATAGGCCGCGGCGACCAGCCCGTTGTGGCCGGCGCCCATCGCGACGATGTCGTAGTTGCTCATGATCGTGGGGGATTCAGCGTTGGGTGTTGCAGGGCACGAAGCGGTGGTCGATGGCACCGAACACCGACTGTCCGTCGGCGCCGAAGGCCTCGAAGCTCAGGCGTTCGCCGTGGTGCAGGAAGGGCGTGACCGATTCTCCGGTGTCGATCTTCTCGACTGCCCGGCGTTCCGCGAGGCAGGCCGAGCCGACGCGGCGGTGGGCGCGGTTCGAGACCGTGCCGCTGCCGAGGATGAAGCCGGCGCGCAGGTTCCGGTTGTAGGCGATGTGGGCCAGCATCTGGCCGAAGCTCCAGTCCATCTCGCGCCCGTTGGGATGGCCGAACAGCTCGCCGTTGCGGCGCACCGTCAGGTCGAGATGCACGCGGCCGTCGGCCCAGGCCTCGCCGAGTTCGTCGGGCGTGACGGCGACCGGGCCGAACACCGTCGCCGGCTTCGCGAGGATGAAGCCGAAGCCCATCTGCAGTTCGCGGAACAGGTGGGTCCGCATGCTGACGTCGTTCATGATCATCACGAGCCGGATGCGCGCCTGCGCCTCGGCGGCCGACGCGCCCATCGGGATGTCGTCGGTGATGACGGCGAACTCGCCCTCGAAGTCGGCGTTGTCGGCCTCGTCGGGAAACGGGTAGTCGTCGCGCGGGCCGGCGAAGTCGTCGGCCTGGCGCTGGATCAGCACCGGAATGCCCTCGGTCTTCTTCACGGTGAGGTGGTAGGCCTCTTCCATGATGTTGCCGTGGTTGAGGAAGGCCGAGGCGTCGATGAACTGGTGGGCGCGCGGCAGCGGCGACATCGCCTGCGCCGCGTCGAACGCGAAGCTGTCGGCAGCGCGGCCGGCGTTGAGCGCGTCGTACAGGGCGGCGAGCGGCGCCTCGGCCGTGGCCCAGTGCTCGATCGCGGCTTGCAGCGTCGGCGCGATCGCGGCGGCATCGACCGCGCGCGCGAGGTCGCGCGACACGACGACGAGCCGGCCGTCGCGGCTGCCGTTGCGCAGGGTGGCGAGTTTCATTGGGGTCTCCTCCTTGCGGCTCAGGCCAGCGGCCGGCCGCCGTCGACCGGGATCACCGCCCCGGTCGTGAATGTCAGATGCGTGGCGGCGGCGATCACCGCGCCGGCCACTTCCTCGGGCAGTGCAAGCCTTTGCAGCGGCGTGCGCGCGGCCTGCTCGTCGCGCCAGGCCGGGTCAAGGCTCTTGACGAACTCGGTGTCGGCCAGGCCGGGCGACACCGACAGCACGCGCACCGCCGGCGCGAGCGCGCGGGCGAGCGACTTCGTCATGTTGTCGACCGCCGCCTTCGACGCGCAGTAGGCGACATTGCTGCCCATGGCCGTGACCGCCGCGATCGATGAGATGTTGACGACCAGGCCGGGCGCGCCCGCCGTGGCCGCCGTGCGCGCGAGCAGCGGATGCAGCGCGCGCAGCACCGCGAAGGGCCCGCGGACATTGGTCGCGAGGATCTCGTCGAACAGCGCGTCGTCGAGCCCGGCCAGGTCGGCATGCGGCACGAAGCGCGTCGTGCCGGCGCAGTTCACGACGATGTCGCAGCGGCCCCAGCGCGCGTCCACGGCGCCGGCCAGCGCCGCGAGCGCCGCGCTGTCGGTGACCGGCGCGCGCAGCGCCGCGTGCGACTGGCCCGCGCCGCGCGCGAGACCCGCGACGAGTTCCGCCGCCGGCCCCTGCGAGCGGTTGTAGCCGACGCCGACCGACGCGCCGGCGGCCGCCAGCCCGGCGCAGATCGCCGCGCCGATGCCGCCCGCGCCGCCGGTCACGACCGCGACCTTGCCCGCGAGCGCGCTCACGCCGGCGTCCCTTCGGGCTTGAGGCGGCGCACGCGGATGTCGGCCTGCTCCTTGTGGCCGCTCATGTGTTCGTAGCCGCACAGGCGCGAGCAGTATTCGCCGACCATCACGCTGGCTTCGTCGGTCAGCACGCGCTGGTAGGTGTGGGTCTTGATGAACTTGCCGACCCACAGCCCGCCCGTGTAGCGGCCGGCGCCCTGCGTGGGGAGCGTGTGGTTGGTGCCGATCACCTTGTCGCCGTAGCTCACGTTGGTGCGGTGGCCGAGGAAGAGCGCGCCGTAGCGCGTCATGCGCTGGAGGTACCAGTCGGGGTCCTTCGTCATGACCTGCACATGCTCGGAGCACAGGCGCTCGGCTTCCTGCAGCGCTTCCTCGTCGCTGTCGCACAGGATGATCTCGCCGTAGTCGCACCACGAGACGCTGGCCACCGGCGCGGTGTCGAGGCGCGCGAGCACCTTGTCGATCGCGGCCGGCAGCTCGGCGGCGATGGTCTTGCTGGTCGTGATGCAGTAGGCCGGCGAGGTCGGGCCGTGCTCGGCCTGGCCGAGCAGGTCGACCGCGACAAGCTCGGCATCGACCGAGTCGTCGCAGATCACCATCGTCTCGGTCGGGCCCGCGAACAGGTCGATGCCGACGCGGCCGAACAGCTGGCGCTTGGCCTCGGCCACGAAGGCGTTGCCGGGGCCGACGATCATGTCCACCGGCGCGATGCTCTCGGTGCCGATCGCCATCGCCGCGACCGCCTGCACGCCGCCGAGGCAGTAGATCTCGTCGGCGCCGGCCAGATGCATCGCGGCGACGATCTCGGGGCAGGGCCGGCCCTCGAACGGCGGCGCGCAGGCGATCACGCGCTTGACGCCCGCGACCTTGGCCGTCAGCACGCTCATGTGCGCCGAGGCGATCAGCGGGTACTTGCCGCCGGGGATGTAGCAGCCGACCGAGTTCATCGGGATGTTGCGATGGCCGAGCACGACGCCGGGCAGGGTCTCGACTTCCACATCCTTGAGCGAGTCGCGCTGCACCTGGGCGAAGCGGCGGATCTGGGCCTGGGCGAAGCGGATGTCGTCGAGCGCCTTCTCGGGCACGGCGGCGATGCAGGCGGCGATCTCCTCGGCGCCCAGGCGGAAGCTCGCGGGCTGCCACTTGTCGAACTTCGCGCTGTACTCGCGCACGGCTTCGTCGCCGCGCGTCTCGATGTCCTTGAGGATGGCCTCGACGGTGGCGCGCACCTGGGCGTTCATGTCGGCCTTCACCTCGGCGGGCTTGCCTTGCTTGATGTGCTGGATCACGGGGGTCTCCTTGCGGTGGACGGGGATGGGCCTCAGGCGGCGCGGCGCCGGTCGGAGGCGAAGGGTTGGAGGAATTCGATGAGGTTCCCGGCGCAGTCGCGCACGAAGGCGGTCGGGTTGTTCTCGACGTCGAGCTCGAAGGCGATGTCGGCGCCGGCGGCGCGCAGCGCGGCGACGGCCGCGGGCACGTCGGGCACCTCGAAGCACAGGTGCTTGTTGCCGTGGGTGCGCAGGTCGAGGTTGGGCAGGCGGCGGTCGGCCGGCAGCGGCGCGGCGCCGCGCACCTCGAAGATCTCCAGCCGGAAGTCGCCCCGGCGCGCGAAGGCGATGTGGGCCGGGATCGCGTCGACGTACAGGCGCTTCTCGAGCGTGAAGCCGAGCATGCGCTCGTACCAGGCGAGGGCGGCGTCGAGGTCGGGCACGCTGATGCCGAAGTGGTGCGGTCGCAGCGGGCCGACGGCGCAGGTGATGGATTCGGTCATGGCGTCGGGTCGTGGGGCTGGGGGAGGAAATCGGCGGCGGCGAGGGTGCGCACACGATCTGCGTCGATGCGCGCCCAGGCGTCGGTACGCATCACGTCGAGCGCCGCGGCGCGAGCGTCGATCGCGGCGATGAAGCGCGCGTGGGCGGCGGCACGGCGCAGGCTCGGGCCGCCGGCGTCGAGGTGGTGGCCGGGCGCGAGCGGCAGGCGCTGCACGAGCCAGTCGGCATCGGCGCCGCGCACGAGCACGGGGGCGGCGCTGTCGATGGTCCGCAGCGGCGCGGGCAGCGCGGCGGCCGGCGCGACGCGGCCCTCGGGCGCGCGGCGCATCGCGTCGTCGTCGCCGTGGCGTGCGACGAGGCGGGCGAAGGCGGCGTCGCGCGCGGCCGGATCGGCGACGCGGGCAAGGTCGGCGCGCCAGGCGTCGAGGCGGCGGCGCCGGACCTCGCGCGCGGCGGGCGCGAGCGGACGGCCGTCGGCGTCGCGCGCCGCAAGGCGCAGGTAACGCAGGCGCACGAGCCCTTGCGCCTCGGCCCAGGCCAGCACCTCGGCATCGGACAGCACTTCGCCGTCCTCGCCATAGCGCGCGGCGAACAGCCGCTCGCCGAGCAGGTCGAGCCGGCCGAGGCGATCGAGCACGTCTTCCGACACGTACATGCGGGCGACGATGCGCAGGTACTCGCCTAGGCCGCCGTACTGGCGGATCGCCGCGTCGCGGCGGCGCGCGAAGGCGACTTCGTCATCGGCGGTGATCGTGATGCCGGCGGCGGCCGCCTCGGCCTCGATCGCGCGCACGCGGCGCGCCTGGTGCTCGGCGGCCGCGAGCAGGTCGGCGGCGGCGGGCAGCGCGGGCGGCGGGGCCAGCACGTCGTCGTCGGCAACTGCATGCGCTTGGACGAACTGCCGCATCCAGAACAGGCATTCGGGCCAGAGCACAGGCGACTCGCCGACGCGCAGCACCGCCGTCGTGGCGGACAGCGCGGAGCCGTCCTGGCCCGTGGCCGTGCCGGCGACCGGCGCGGCGGCGATCACGGCGGGCGTGGTCGCGGTCGCGGCGGCGGCATCGGGCGCCGCGACCGCCTCGGCCCGCGCCGCCCCGAAGGGCAGCGCGAACGCCAGGGCGAGCGCGGCGGCGAGCCGGCGCGGCTGCGGTGGGCGGTTCATCGTCGCTCTCCGGCCCGTCGGGTCACGACACGGTCAGCACGATGGCGCCGCTGTACGCGCGGCCCGGCACGATCGACGTGTTCACGCCGTCGACCGTCATCGTCAGCGTCTTGCCCGAGGCCGCGACCACCGAGGCGTTGGCACCGATCGTGAGCTTCGTAAGGTAGGACGTCCTGTTGACGATCCACTCCGAACTGCCGCCGAGCGTCACGTCCACCGGGAAGCTGCTGCCGGTCGAGGCATAGCTGTGCGTGAAGGCGCCCACGAGCTTGTACAGCTCGGGATGGGCCATGCTGAGCGCGGTGCCGTCGTCGGCCGTCTGGTGCGTCGTGGTGGCCTGGGTGATCGCGCCGAGCAGGCGGGTGTTGTAGAGGCGCGTGGTGACGCCGGCCGCGACGGTGTTGCCGTTGACGATGTCGCCCACGAGGCTGGTGTCGCGGAAGGTCGCGTTCACCTCCGACCCCGAGGCCGGGAAGCCCAGCTCGGTCATGTAGGGATCGTCGTTGACGACGGCCTGGATCAGCAGGCCGTTCGCCGGCACGAGCCTGGCCTTGTTGACGATGATCGTCGGGCTGCTGCTCTTGAGCTGGATCGACGCTTCCTTCGAGTTGATGACGCTGCCCTTGTTGACGATCAGCGTGCCGCCCGAGTTGCTGTGCATCATCACGCCGAAGCGGCCGGAGTTGACGACCGTGCCGTTGGTGAAGGTGCCCGACGCCGCGCCGTTGGCCATGATCAGCGCCATGTCGGCCACGTTGATGCGGCAGTTGTCGAAGGTGTCGACGCTGTCGCCGATGGAGTAGGCGCCGTAGCCGCTCTGCGTCACCTCGATGCGGCTGTCCTTGGCCTTGAGGCGGACCTTGGTCGTGTCGTCGGTCGACAGCGCCCCCCAGCCCTGCGCACGGATGCGGCTGGCGGTGTAGGTGGCCGTCGCGCTGCCCACGAGGTTGGTCGCGCGGTTGTTGCCCGCGAGGCCGAGCACCCAGGGCACTTCCATGAGCTTGCCGGTCGCCACGGTGAAGCTGTAGTCCGACGGCAGCGTGCCGTTGCGCACGTCGATGAAGGAGTTGTTCACGTCGAGCGTGCTGTTGCCGCCCGCGAACATGGCGGTGCGGATCGCGCCCTTGGCATAGATGTAGGCGCCGTCCACCTTCACCTTCGCGTAGCCGTCGGCCTTGATGCCGGCGCCGAAGCCCACGAAGTCGTTGCCGCCGTTGCCGTACAGCAGGATGGTCGGATCGGTGATCGTGTAGTTCGACAGCCCGGTCACGATGAAGCCGTTGAACTTCGGCTCGCGCGACTCGATGTACACGCCCTTGGCGGCGCTGTTGCTCACCGTGCCTTCCGACACGATGGCGGCGACCGACTTGCTCGCCACGCGGGCGCCGTTGTCGATGTACACGCCGGTGCGCAGCACATGATTGAGCGTTTCCGACGCGCCACCGGGCGAGCCGCTGCTGTAGCTCACGTCGATGTTGTCGGTCACGGTCAGCACCACGTCGCAGCAGTAGGTGCCGGCCTTGATCGGCAGGCCGATGCCTCCGACCGTGAGGGTGAGGCTCTTGCCGGCCGGCGCCACCAGCGCGGCGCCGCTGCCCAGCTTGAGCTGCTGGAGCTTCGTGGTCGTGTCGATGGTCTTCGTGGTGCCGCCGGCCACCGTCAGCGACGGCAGCAGCGTGGGTGCCGTCGGCAGGGCCTGGGCGGTCGCGGTCTGGGCCGCGGCGGTGTCGGCCAGCGTGATCGCGATGGCGGGTGCCAGGGCGAGCGCGATGAGCCTGGCGAGTTGCGTCTTCGGATGCATGTCTCCCTCTCCTTTTTGTCGGGGTGGTCTTGGGGTGGACGCCGATCAGGCGAGCGCGGGGTCGTGCCCCGGCTTGTTCGCGCCGTTGGCGTTCTCGGTGTTGCCGGCGGTCGCGCGCTCCATCGGGCGCAGCAGCCAGCAAGAGAGGGCGGGCAGGAGGACGAGCGCGCCGAGCATGTTCCAGAGAAACATGAAGGCCAGCAGCAAGCCCATGTCGGCCTGGAACTTGATGGGGCTCGCGACCCAGGTCGCGACGCCCACGGCCAGCGTGAGGCCGGTCAGCATCACGACGCGACCCGTGAAGTGCAGGGCGATGCGGTAGCTCGCGCCGAGGGTCTGGCCTTCGCGCAGCTGGCCGAGCATCACGCTCAGGATGTAGAGCGCGTAGTCCACGCCGATGCCCACGCCGAGCGCGATGACCGGCAGCGTCGCCACCTTCACGCCCATGCCGAGCCACACCATGAGCGCCTCGGCCAGCACCGAGGTCAGCATCAGCGGCAGCACCGCCACGACCACCGCGCGCCACGAACGGAAGGTGATGAAGGCCAGCACGATCACCGCCGCGTACACCAGGCCGAGCATCGTGTGCCAGGCCTCGCGCACCACGATGTTGGTCGCGGCCTCGACGCCGGCCGAGCCGGCCGCGAGCAGGAAGCGCGCGCCGTCGCCGTCGTTGTCGGCCGCGAAGCCCTCGACGCTCCCCACCAGACCGTCGAGCGTGGCCGCCTTGTGGTCGGACAGGAAGGCGCTCACGGTCAGCAGGCTGCACGTCTCGTTGTAGAGACCGCGCGGCGCGTTGCCGGTGACCATGTTGAGCATGGCCTGGTTGGGGATCAGCTCGGCCCACTTGGGGTGGCCTTCGTTCAGGCCCGACAGCGCGAGCCGGTTGAGCCGGGCGAGCGAATTGGTGGCCTCGACGCCGGGCAGCTGGCCGAGACGCCATTCGAGCGCGTCCACCTTCATGAGCGTGGCCCAGTCGGCGCAGGCGCCCTCGGGCGTGGTCACCATCACCGCGAACACGTCGCTGCTCGCGCCGTAGTGGGCGTTGATGAAGCCGACATCGCGGTTGTAGCGGCTGTCGGCGCGCAGCTCGGGGGCGCCGGGATCGAGGTCGCCGATCGCGAGATGGCGGCTCGTCAGGTAGCCCCCCACCGCGAGCAGCAGCGCGACGGCGATCACTGGCAGCGCGCGGCGGCGCGTGGTGAAGCCTTCGAGCGCCTGCCACACCGTCGTGCGCTCGTGACCGTCGTCGCCGACGAAGCCCTGCTCGGCGCGCAGGCTGCGCTCGGCCGCCGTCGCGTTCACGCCGGTGTAGCTGAGCAGGATCGGCAGCAGGATCAGGTTGGTGAAGATCAGCACGCCGACGCCGAGGCTCGCGGCGATCGCCAGCTCCTGGATCACGCGGATGTCGATCGCCAGCAGCACCGCGAAGCCCACGGCATCGGCCAGCAGCGCCGTCAGCCCCGCGAGGAACAGGCGCCGGAAGGTGTAGCGCGCGGCAATCCACTTGGGCACGCCCCGGCCGATGTCCTGCATGATCCCGTTCATCTTCTGCGCGCCGTGGCTCATGCCGATGGCGAACACGAGGAAGGGCACGAGCATCGAGTACGGGTCGAGCGCGAAGCCCAGCGTCGGCAGCAGGCCGAGCTGCCACACCACCGCCACCAGCGACGCGAACACGACCAGCAGCGTCGAGCGCAGGCAGCGGGTGTAGGCATAGACCATCGCCCCGGCGATCACGATCGCCACCGCGAAGAACACCAGTACCTGGCGCAGCCCCTCGATGAGGTCGCCGACGATCTTGGCGAAGCCGGTGATGTGCAGCTTGACGCCCCGGCCGTCGAACTCGGCGCGCAGGCGCTCGAAGTCTTCCGACAGGCGCACGTAGTCGAGCGGGCGGCCGTCGGCGCCATGGTCGAGCAGCGGCACGAAGATGACGCTGGAGCGCGCGTCCTGAGCGACGATCTGGCCGATCTCGCCCGAGCGCTGCACGTTCAGGCGCAGCGCGTCGAGGCTGGCGGGCGAGCCGTCGTAGCCGTCCGGGATGACCGGGCCGCCTTCGAGGCCTTCCTCGGTCACGCCGGTCCAGCGCATGGTCGGCGTCCAGAGCGACTTCATCGCCGCGCGATCGACGCCGGGCAGCAGGAAGACCTGGTCGCTGAGTGCGCGCAGCGTGTCGAGATAGACCGCGTCGTAGATGTCGCCCGACGGGTTCTCGACCGCGATGCGCACCGCGTTGCCGAGGCCGCGCAGGTCGCCCTGATGGGCCATCCAGTTGGCGATGTAGGGATGGCCGTGGGGCAGCGTCTTCTCGTAGCTCGCGTTGAGCTGGAGCTTGGTGGCCTGGAAGCCGAGCATGAGCGTGACCAGCAGGCAGAGCAGCAGCACGATCGGCCGGTGGTTGAACAGCGCGCGCTCGATGAGCGAGCCGGACTGCCGGTCGAATTGCCGGTCGTCGTGCGTGAGCGTGAGGGGGTGGGGAGCTTTCATGGTCAGCGGCCGGTGGAGGTGCCCGTGGGGGCGACGCGGGTGATGCCGTTCCAGCCGGCGACGAGCCAGGCGCCGTCGTCGAGGTGCAGCAGGGCGGCCGGCTGCTGGGCCGGCGTGGCGACGGCCGGGCGCAGCGCGCCGCCGTCCACCGCGAGCAGCTGGCCGGCCTGGTCGAGCAGCCAGGTGTCGCCGGCCGCGTCGCGCAGCGCGTCGGTGATGCCGGCCGCGCCGCCGCCGTCGAGCCGATGCCAGCTCGCGCCGGCGTCGGTGCTGCGCCAGGCGTTGCCGCGCAGGCCCGCGACGATCCAGGCGCCGGCGGCGTCGCGCGTCATCGCGAACCAGCTGCCGGCATAGGGTGTGGCGATGCGCGCGAAGTGCGCGCCGCCGTCGGCTGAATGCAGCAGCAGGCCCTGTTCGCCCGCGATCCAGCACTGCTCGCCCTCGGCGTGCAGCGCGTACAGATGCGCGGCCTTCGGGTTGTCCAGCCGGCCGGCGACGGATTGCCAGCTGCGGCCGCCGTCACGGGTTTCCAGGAAAAGGCCGAAGGCGCCGGCGACGTAGCCGCGCCGTGCGTCGGCGAAGTGCAGCGCGAGCAGCGGCTTGTCGGCGCCCTCCGATACGAGGCGCTCGGCGTCGGCGATGGCGCGTTCGTCGCCGCCGGCCTTTGCCTCGGCCAGCACGAGTCGGGCGGCGGCGCGGCCGTCGAGCTGGAGCTGCCAGTGCTCGCCGGCATCGTCGGTATGGAGCACGACGCCGCCGTGGCCGGTGGCCCAGCCGCTGCGACCATCGATGAACTGCACCGCCGTCAGGCCGGTGCTCACCGGCACCGAGGCGGCCTGGCGCCATTGGCGGCCGCCGTCGTCCGACAGCAGCACGACGCCGCGCTCGCCCACGGCGACGAGACGCGTGCCGGCCCGGGCCAGCCCGGCGAGCGCGGCGCGCGCCGGATCGCGCAGCACGGCGGCCGGGCGCTGGAGCGGCTCGGCCAGCGGCGCGGCGCCGGGCGCGGCCAGCGCGACCGAGGCCGCGAGCAGGCCGCCCGCGATGCCGGTGGCCAGCATCGCGGCGGCCAGCATCGGCGTCGGGTCTGCAAGCGTTTGCAGGCCGCGCGCGGCGCCGGAAAGGAAACGAGTCGTCGCCATGGCCATGCGCTCAGCGGATCGACTCGCCCGTCAGCGCCTCGGGCGTGAAGGTCGTGTCGGGGTAGCGCGGCATCACCTTGTACTGCTCGGGCGCGTCGTTGAGCGCCGAGTCGTAGTACCAGGCGCCCGAGATCAGGTCGTAGAAGCCGAACTGCTGCGGCGAGGTGGTCGCGGGCAGGTCGGGCATCACCACGGGGTTGCTGAAGCCCATCTGCCAGAGCTGGCCGTTCGCGTCCCAGTGGTCGGCGAGCACGGCGATCCAGGTGTCCTCGTCGAGGTAGTAGCGGCGCTTCGACGCGAGATGACGCTTGCCGGGCGCAACGGTCGCTTCCAGCACCCAGACGCGGTGCAGTTCCCAGCGCATCGCCGACGGGTCGATGTGGTGCTTGCCGATGGCCTGGGCCTCGGGCGTGGCGAGCAGCTTGTTCCCGTTGTAGGGGATCAGCATCTCCTTCTTGCCGACGAGCTTCCAGTCGAAGCGGTCGATGCGGCCGTCGAACACGTCGGTCTGGTCGAAGGTCGAGACGCCGGCGCTCGCGGGCGTGGGGGTGTCGCAGCACGCGTTCGGCACCTTGCGCACGCGGCGCTGGCCGGTGATGTAGGTCCAGACCTGGGTCCTGTCGCCGTCGAGGTTCTGGCGGCCGACGATGCCCTCGCCGGCGCGCATCGGCGGGCCGGAGTTGATGAGGCGGATGCTCCAGAACTGGCCGTCGAACTTCTCGGGGCTGCCGTCCCTGAAGTAGTAGGGCATCTGGAAGTCGCCCGACGCGATCGCGGTGACGACCTGCCTGCCGTCGGCCGTCACCTGCACGCCCTTGACGGCCGCATGCCAGGCCTCGCCGCGCCAGCGCAGCAGGTGATTCCAGATCGCTTCCGACCCCGATTTGGGAATCGGGAAGGGAATTCCCCCATAGGCATTGACGGGGATGTTGTTGCGGATTTCAGCGCGCACCGCGTTCTTCGCGGTGTTGTCATAGACCCATTGCGGCGCGGCGGCGGTGCGGCGCGACGGATACACGTCCACCCGGAAACTGTCGGGATACTTCTTCAGCATCGCCTTCACGCCTTCACTCAGGCGGTCGGCGTATTGATCGACGTTTCTTGCCGTGATCTGGTAAAGCATCTTGTCGGCCGAAAACGGGTCCGGACGCTTGCCGCCATTGGTGAAGCCGGCGATCGGCGTGGTATAGCCGCCATTCCACGCGGGAATGCTGCCGTCGGCATTGCCGGCCCGTTCGGCGCCGAAAGGCGTGAGTTCGCTCTTGAGCTTCGCGGCTTCCTCCGGGGAAACGGCTGCGAAAGTGGCGTGGCTCGCACCGATTGCCAGCAGGGCAAGGGCGAGCGGAATCGTCTTCAGTTTCGGCACGGGAAACTCCTCGGAATCAGAAGGTGCGACGGACGTTGAAGGACAGGTAATCGCGGTCGGCGTATTGCTGCGCGAAAGTCCGGTGTCCGTATTGAATGAAGGGTGCGCTCGGGCCGAAGTAATGGGTCCAGTTCAGGCCGAAACGCCAGACATCGAGATAGGAGCCATTCAGGCCGAGGCTCACGTCGCCGACGCCCTGGCCGAGAAACGAGCCGGTAACCGACGAATTGCCATAAAGGCCGTAACCCACGCCGATCGGCACGCTTACATCCACGCCCGGCGACACCTGACGGTATTTGGGTTCGTACACCATCCGCACATTGGCCGAATCGCGCGTGGCATTCGGGTTGAGCGCGGCGGCGTTCCTGCTGATCGAGAGTCGGCGGTTGAAGCCGATTTCGCCGACGAAATCCGCCTCGCGCGAAATGAAGCTGGGGCCGAGGCTTGCGATCCAGCTCGTCTGCGCATGCGCCGACTTGCCGACGGCGTAGAGCGGGTTGTTGCTGTTGTTGGCGCCGACGGTGTCGGTCTGGGCGTCGCTGTCGAGCGGCGTGTTGTCGCGCAGCGAGACCTCGCCCGCGAGGTTCACGTTGTCGAGCGTCGTGCTGAAGCTCGCGCCGTAGGCCCGGATCCCTTCGTGGAACACCCACTGGTAGGTGCCGACCTGGAGGCCGCTCGCGTCCGCCACGGGCGTCGCGTAGGGGTGCAGGTAGAGGCCCGAGGGGCCGTGGTCGTTCCAGCGCACGGCGTAGAGGCCGTAGTCCACCTCGCCCGCGTGGAAGCGCAGCTGGATGCCGCCCTGGCCGCTGCGCTTGGCGGCCATGTCGCCCTGGCGCAGGAAGCCGACATTGCCCGCCGGCGACGAGCCGACGATGAGCCGCTCGCCGCCGGTGCCGAGGGCATCCATGAACGAGTAGTAGCTGCCCGAGGCCGGCAGGCGGTCGCTGCGCCAGTCGAGCAGGTAGTAGGCGCCGACCATCACGTCGGGCGTGATCTGGAGCTGGCCCGATACCTGGTTGACCGGGAGCATGAACTCCTTGAACTGGGCGTTCGGCACCGAGGCGGCCTTGATGACGTCGATCGGCGCCTGCGCGGCGGCGATGCCGTTGCCGCCGAGCATGAAGCTCTCGCCGTAGAGCACCGTGTGCTTGCCGACGCGCAGGGTCGCGGGCATGTCGCCGAGCGTGGTCCTGCCGGACACGAAGGCGTCGAGCACCTCGGCATAGGCACCGTGCAGGCGTGCCGTGTCGGCCGTGAACTGGTTGGACGGCACCGATACCGGATTGGCGGTGGAGGGCGAATCATTGGCATTGCCGTCGCGCCGATAGACCGAGTCGTACCAGCCCGCGCCCGATACCCGCGCGCCGACGCCACGGTAATTGACATCGAACTCGGTAAACGCGTCGAGGCGATTGGAAACCAGTCCGCGCTTGAAATTGCGACTGCCGTCGTCGGTATTGGGGAAGTAGTTGGCCGAGCTCGTGTCGTAATTGGGGCCGCCGATGATTGAATCGGAGCGGCCACTCGTGCGGAAGCCCGTGCTGTACTTGAGCGTCGTATCCCAGAGGATTCTGAGATCGGGATTGCCGGTATCGAATTCGAAGGCACCCGCCGATTGGGCAACGAGCGCACCGAAACCCAGCACGCCGGCCCGCGCCAGCAGGCGGGTCAGGGCAGGCGGAAGATGCCGGCGGGAATGCCGGCCCGTATTCTGATTCATTTCAAGGTCTCCTCTCGCGTCGGATTCATCGCTCTTTGGCGATTGAAAATTCAGGCAAGCCTTTCCCCTCGCGCCGAATCGGCACGAATCGAAAACAGGTCGGTTTCTGGAGGGGCGGCAGCCGCGGTAGCCGGATCATTCGGCCGAAAGCGGCTGGCGCGGGAGGCCGTTCAATCCGCCTGGGTGGAATCGCGGAGGGAATCGGCCTTTCGCGGGGAGGGCTGGTCCTTGATTTGTCGCAATTCTAGATGCGAGTTATCCGACGGCAAATAAGAAGGTATCGAAGCGATGATTTGACAGCATCAAATGATCTAGGGCATGCCATAATGGCCAAATGCGACTTGGCCACTTCGACCTCAATCTATTCGTCACGCTCGACGCGCTTCTCGATACGCGCAGCATTACCCGCGCGGCCGAAAGGCTGCATATCGGCGCATCGGCCACGAGCAGCGCGCTCGGAAGATTGCGCGAACATTTCGGCGATGAATTGCTGGTGCAGGTGGGCCGGCGAATGGAACTCACGCCGCTGGCGCAAAGCCTGCGCGAGCCGGTGCGCGACGTGATCCTGCGTTCGCATGCGACGCTGGCCTCGGGCAAGCGCTTCGACCCGGCCACGGCGCGGCGGCGCTTCGTGTTCAACGCCTCCGACTACGCGACCACCGTGCTGCTCACGCCGCTGGTGCAGGCGCTCGAAGCCGAGGCGCCGGGGATCGTGGTGGACATCGTCGGCCTCGGTGACAGCTCGGTCGAACGGCTGGAGCGCGGCGATGTGGACTTCGCGATCTACCCCGAGCGCAACGCCTCGCCCGACCATCCGCGCCTCCAGCTCATGGAGGAGACCTATTCCTGCGTGGTCTGGACCGGCCATCACCTCAAGGGCGGGCAGATGGATTTCGACCACTACATGCGGGCGCGGCACGTGGCGGCGCAGTTCGGTGACCAGCGCGTCGCCACCTTCGAGAGCTGGTTCATGGCGACGCACGGCGTGCAGCGCAACGTGGTCGTGACGGCGAGCAGCTTCAACGCGCTGCCGCTGCTGGTGGTCGGCACCCAGCGCATCGCGACGATGCATACGCGGCTTGCGCGCATGTACGCGCGGCTGCTGCCGATCCGCGTGCTGCCGGCGCCCTTCGAGATGCCGGTGCTCAAGCTGGTGCTGCAATGGAACCGGCTGCTCGACCATGCGCCCGACCATTGCTGGCTGCGCGAACGCATCCTCGCGGTGGCGGAACAGGTGGTCTGAGCGGGGCGGTGAGCGCGCCCGGCCGTCGCCCGCCCGGCCGTCGCCCGCCCGGGCAAGAGTCGCCGGGCTGTCGATCGCGGGCGATGCAAGCGTTTTCAGCGTGCCGGGCGGCGCTCAAGAAAAAGCGGACCCGGCGTGAATGCGGCGCCGGGTCCTTGAGGTCTGGCGACGAGGGCGCCAGCAACCAGGGGAAGCGGGGCGCGGCCCGTGGCGGCCGCGCCGGGTGAAGCGTCGGCGGCTCAGGCGGCCTTCGGTGCGCGCAGCCCTTGGGTCGAGGCCAGCGCCGCGAGTGCCAGCATCGCCACGCCGATCAGGCCGATCACTTCGGCGCGCGTCACCGCGAGGCCGTGCTCCAGGCCGACCACGAGCAGCGGGTTCACGAACATCCCGAAGCTGAACGCCGACTGGAAGGCGCCGGTGCCGAGGCCGCGCCGCGACAGCGGCAGCATGCGCATGTTCCAGGTCACGAGCGAGGGCAGCAGCATGCCGGCGCCCAGGCCGTTGAGCAGGCCGGCGCAGGCGAGCAGCCCGAAGTCGTGCGCCTGGCGCATCAGCACGAAGCCGGCGCCCGCGATGACGCAGCCAAGCGCGAGTTGCGCGGCCACCGTCAGGCGCGGCGCGAGCACCCAGCCGAACAGCAGCGTGCCGCTCACGACGCCGAGGCTGTTGAGCGCATAGGCCAGCCCGATCCGGGCGGGCGACTTCACGCCGATGGCCTCGTGCAGGAAGCCGAAATGCACCGGCACCGTCAGGAACATGATCCCCAGCGCGCCCGCCAGCAGGCAGTTGAACGCGAGCAGTACCGGGCGGAAGCCGCGCGAATCGGCGCGCACCTGCTCGCTCGACATGCCGGCGCGGCCGGGCGGCTCCCACAGGCAGAGCGCCATCAGCGGCGCGAGCAGCAGGCTCACGCCGAAGACCGCATAGGGCGCGCGCCAGCCGTGCTCGGCGATCACGCCGCCGAGGCCGTTGAACAGGAAGGCCGAGGTGGCCGACACCGTGGTCTGGAGCGACATCAGCCGCTCGCGGCGCGCGCCGTCGAAGTAGTCGCCGATCATCACGGTGCTCACGGTGAACAGCACTGCCTCCAGCAGCCCGAGGCAGAAGCGGCTGACGATGATCGCGTGCAGCGAGCCGAGCCACAGCGGCATCGTGCCGACCCCGGCGTAGAGCAGCGCCGCGCCCACCAGCAGCCGCTTGCGGCCGACGCGATCGGCCAGCTCGCCGGCCAGCACGCACAGGCCGGCCATCATGAGCAGCGGCGCGGTCATCGTGAGCGGCACGAGGAAGTCGGCGCCGGGAACGCTCGCGTACTCGGCCTGCATCGCCGGCAGGCTTGGCCCGAGGATGGCGGTGACGAGCACGCTGAGGCTGCTCGTGACGAGCAGCAGAAGGGCCTGGACGATGCCGGGCTTGCGGGCGAGGGCGGCGGGCGCGTGTGCGCTCGCCGCCGACGCGAGGGTCGGGCTGTGCATGGAGTGTCTCCTCCGGGAACGGGAATGGTGGGTCGGACCGGTCTTCGCCGGTTCCGCCCGCGCCGCCGGCCTGGTGCGCGCGGGCGCGGATGGTGACGCAGTCGTGTTGCTGGAAGCTTCGGCGCCAGCCGTCGGCGACGGACGCGGGCCTCGGCCGGGTCGGCGCGCTGTTGGCGGCGGGCGCCGCGCTTGGCCGGGCGCGGGCGAGGCCCCGGTGCGTCAGGCGGCGGGCTTCCAGTGCGACATCGGCAGGCCCGGCACCGGCGACTCGAACACCGCGAGTCGCGTGCCCATGAGGCTGCCGAGATGGACGGTGCGCAGGTCCGGTCCGCCGAAGGTGATGCTGGCCATCCACGGCGCGACGCTGCCCTTGCAGGCGGCCATGACGTCGGGCGTCATCGTGCCGGCGAAGAAGTGGCGATCGAACTCGGCCACGGCGGCCGGGATGCCGTCGTCGAGCAGCGTGAGCAGCTCGCCGTCGGGCGTGAGCGCGACCAGGCGCTCGGCCATGATCAGCGTGATCCACAGGTTGCCGAAGGCGTCGAACGCGAAGCCGTCGGGCACGCCGGGCAGCTGGGCCGGGCCGAACACCTCGCGGTCGCCGCACGTGCCGTCGGGCGCGACGCGCAGGCGCGAGATGCGGCGCGCGTTCGACTCGACGACGTAGAGCCATTCCTCGTTCGCGTCGAGGCGGATCTCGTTGGTGCCGACGAAGCCGTGGGCGACGATGCGGATGCCGTGCTCGTCGATGAGGCCCACGTAGCCGTCGGGCGCCTTTTCGTTGATCGAGCGCGTCCAGGGTTGGAGCCGCGTCGTGACCGTGAACCAGATGCGCCCGCGCGAGTCGGTGAGCACGAAGTTGGTCTTGCCGAGTGGCACGCCGTCGATGCTGTCGAACAGCGTGCGGCTCGCGCCCTCGCGCGTCATCAGCTCGATCGCGTCGGTGCCGAAGTTGGCGATGACGATGCTGCCGTCGCGGTCGAAGGCGATGCCGTTGGGCAGGCTGCCGCCGAGGATCAGCGATTCGGCGTCCAGCTCGCGGTCGGCGATGCCCTGCTGGCGGATGAGGGTCTGGCCGCCGTCGGCGTCGAGGCGCATGACGCCGCGCGCGTCGGCGGTCCAGAGCGTGCCGTCGGCCTCGGCCAGCACGCATTCCGGCCGTTGCAGGCCCTCGCCGACGTAGCGGATGGCCGACCGGTCGACGGTCCAGCCGCGCAGGGGATTCTCGTGATTCTTCATGCTGCCGCGCACCTTGGTTGCAATGGGGTCGGATGCTAGGAAGCGGCGCGCGCGACGGAAAATCGTTTCGGGCGATGCGGGGCATCACGGCGCGAGATACCTCGGGCAAACCCGGGCGCGGGCAGACCGGCACGCGGCGCGGTGACAAGCCTGCAAGGCGCCAGCCGCCCGCGCGCGGCGGACGATGAGCGCGCGCGGCGCGGCCCAAAGCGGCATTTGCCGCGCATGATCCGGCGGCCCCGCTCACCTACACTCGCGCTCCCCGCACTTCCGCCGCCGCCATGCGCTACCAGCGTCTCGACCTCAACCTGCTCACGGCGCTGCGCGCGCTGCTCGCCGAGCGCAACGTGACGCGCGCGGCCGAGGCATTGCACGTGACCCAGCCGGCCATGAGCGGCATGCTCGCCCGGCTGCGCGAGCATTTCGGCGATCCGCTCATCACGCCGGTGGGCCGGCGCATGGAACTGACGCCGCTCGGCGAATCGCTCGCGGGGCAGGTCGGCGACCTGATGCAGCGGCTCGACGCAATGCTCGCGACCAGCCCGGCCTTCGATCCCGCGAGCGCGCGGCGCAGCTTCAGCATCGTCGCGTCGGACTATGTGATCGAGGTGCTGATGGCCGACGTGATCGACGACGTGCACACGCTTGCACCCGGCGTGACGATCGAGTTCCGTCAGCCGAGCGACGCGACCGCCGCGCTGCTCGACAACGGCGATGTCGATTTCGTGATCAGTCCCGAGCATTTCGCGGCGCAAGGGCAGGCGACGCAGCGGCTGTTCGACGATGGCTACCGGCTCATTGTCGCGCGCGAGCGCAGCGACATCGGCGCGCGCGTGAGCCTGGACGAGTACCGGCGCCTGCATCACGTGCAGATGGCCAACGCGGGCCGGCCGCAGTTCGAGGCCTGGTTCGAGCGCGAGCACGGCGCACTGCCCGGCGTGGCCGTGGTGCTCAACAACTTCAGCCAGCTGCCGCGCTTCGTGGCCGGCTCGATGCGCGTGGCCACGCTGCATGCGCGCATGGCGGCCCAGGTCGAGGCGCGCTGGCCGGTGCGCGGCGTGGCGCTCGATTTCGAGGTGCCCCGGCTGGTCGAGCTGCTGCAATGGCACCGCTACCGTGATGGCGATCCGGGCATGGCCTGGCTGCGCGAGCGCATCGTCTCGCGCGCGCTTGTCCTGCCAGCGGGCGGCTGAGAGCCAGTTTTCCAGGCAGCACGTGCGTAGCGGTGCTCGAATACCGGTGGAGCGAAGCGGGGCCGCGAGATCCGGTTTGCCTCGGCGCGGCGCGCCACAACGCCGCCACCCGCGCGCATCCTCCGCGTGTTCCCCTTGATCGATGGAGATTCCCGCATGAAATCCCTTGTCCCGCGCTTGCTGACCACGATGCTGGCCGTCACCGCGTTGTCGCTGCTGTCCGCCCACGCCGGCACCCGCATCGAGCGCGATGCGGGCGCCGCCGACCGGCCCGGTGGCGACTATCGCAACTTTCCGCTGCCGCGCCGTGATCCGGGCCTGTGCTCGGACGCCTGCTTCACCGACGGCCAGTGCCGCGCCTATACCTACGTGGCGCCCGCCACGCGGCAGGACGCGCCGCGCTGCTATCTCAAGAGCCGCGTGCCGCAGAAGCTGGCCAGCCCATGCTGCACCTCGGGCCGCAAGACCTACGTGGCCGATCCCCGGCCGTCGGCGCCGGCCGAGATCCAGCCGCCGCCCGAATTCACGGCAAACCAGCAGTGGTGCGAGATCGGCATGATCTGCGCGCTGCGCCACAAGGGAAAATGGGGCGACCCGCTGCCGGGCTGCAACTGCCCGCCGCTGACGGGCGAGACCGACACCTCCACCGACGCGCCCCAGCCGCCCGACGGGCAGTGAGTCGCGCGCCGCTGCCGCGCGTGGCAGCCCTGGCCCCGGCGATCGGCGCAAGGCCGTCACCGAGTCTGAGCTGCGCGATCGCCGTCGCCGTGTCCAGGCGGAGGCGCCGGCCTACCTGCGCGAGCATCCGACATCACGATGCCCACGCAGGTGCTGCCGTGGACAGCAACGCACGGGCCGGCTTCTGCTATGCCGGCTGCCAGTTCGCGGCAATCACCGGCTGCAGGCTCGCCAGATGGGCCGCGGTGACAGTGTCGTCTGTCCCGACGGCGGTGGCGTGAAGGCCGGCATGGCCTGGACCAGGTTGTTCACCTGCGAGGCGAGCAGCTGGCGGGTGCCGTCGACCGTCTCGAACGCCTCGACGCGGTACTGGCTGCCCGGATACCGGTTCTGGAAGGTCGACCGGTCGCCGGTGCCGATCACGCTGACCGCGAGGTCATCGCCGACCTGGCGCAGCCAGCGGAAGTATTCCGACATCGTCTCGTGGAAGCCGTCGCTCCGGCCGTTGCGGCTCAGGTCCATGACGACGATGCCGTCACTGGCGCCGACCCAACCCGTCAGTTCCTTGCCGGGCTGCCGCTGAGGCCGGCCGACTTTGACGAGGTACTGGGCGAGACGCCGGTGGCGCGGCCGGCCTTGGCCGGCGAGGACGCGTCGTCCGGCCTGCCTCGCTCCGGCTGCTCTCGTCCGACGCCGTCGAACCGCGACACGCGCCACGGAAGAATCCCGTCAACCGACGACCGCCATACACCCGGCGACAATCGCCCGGCAGCGATCGCCTCGCGTTCGTCCGGGGGGCGGTGCGCACGCGATCTCACGCGCCGCGCCGCGCGGCCCGGGCGACTTCAGACCCGCTCGATCACCAGCGCAATCCCCTGGCCGACGCCGATGCACATCGTGCACAGCCCATAGCGCCCACCCGTGCGCTCCAGCTCGTGCAGCGCCGCGATCACGAGCCGCGCGCCGCTCGCGCCGAGCGGATGGCCGAGCGCGATCGCGCCGCCGTTGGGATTGACGCGCGCATCGTCGTCGGCGAGGCCGTGGGCGCGCGTGACTGCAAGCGCTTGCGCCGCGAAGGCCTCGTTCAGCTCGATCACGTCGATCTGATCCAGCCGCAGCTTCGCCAGCGCCAGCACCTTGGTGATGGCCGGCGCCGGCCCGAAACCCATGATGCGCGGCGCCACGCCCGCGACCGCCGACGCGACGATGCGCGCGCGCGGCTTCAGTCCGTGGCGCGCCGCGCCGGCCTCGCTCGCGAGCAGCAGCGCCGCCGCGCCGTCGTTCACGCCCGAGGCATTGCCCGCCGTGACCGTGCCGTCGGGCCGCACCACGCCCTTGAGCTTCGCGAGCGCGGCGAGCGTCGTCTCGGGCCGCAGGTGCTCGTCGGCCGACACCACGAGCGCATCGCCGCGCTTCTGGGCGATCGTCACCGGCGTGATCTCCTGCGACAGTCGCCCGGCCGCCTGCGCCGCCGCCGCGCGCTGCTGGCTGCGCAGCGCGAAGGCGTCCTGGTCGGCGCGCGCGACGTCGAAGTCGGTGGCGACGTTCTCGGCCGTCTCGGGCATCGAATCGACGCCGTGCATCGCCTTCATGAGCGGGTTCACGAAGCGCCAGCCGATGGTCGTGTCTTCCACCTTCGCGCTGCGCGAGAAGGCTTCGGTCGCCTTGCCCATCACGAAGGGCGCGCGGCTCATGCTCTCGACGCCGCCGGCGATCACGAGCTGGACCTCGCCGGCCCTGATCGCGCGCGCGGCGCTTGCGGTGGCGTCGAGGCTCGATCCGCAAAGGCGGTTGACGGTCGTCCCCGGCACCTCGGGCGGCAGGCCCGCGAGCAGGGCCGACATGCGGCCGACGTTGCGGTTGTCCTCGCCGGCCTGGTTGGCGCAGCCGTAGATCACGTCGTCGAGCGCGGCCCAGTCCACGCTCGGGTTGCGCGCCATGAGGGCGCGGATCGGCACGGCGCCGAGGTCGTCGGCGCGCACGCCGGACAGGCTGCCGCCGTAGCGGCCGAAGGGGGTGCGGATGGCGTCGCAGAGGTAGGCGTGGGTCATGGTGTAGTGCTCCGGAGGACGGTTCGGGACGGGCGCGTGCGGCGGCCGGGAATGCGGTGACGGAGGCGGCGCGCGGGCATTGCGCGGGCGGGCCTTCGCGGCCCGCCGGCCTCACACGCCCAGCCAGCGATGCAGCCGCGCGGGGTCGGCGGCGAGCGCGGCCGAGGCTTCGGCGACGACGACCTGGCCCTTTTCGAGCACGACGCAGTCGTCGGTGTGGGCGAGGACCGCGCGGTAGTCGCGGTCGACGACGAGCGAGGCGATGCCCGTCTCGCGGATCGCGGCGATGACCTTCCAGATCTCCTTCACCACGAGCGGCGCGAGTCCCTCGGTGGCTTCGTCGAGGATGAGCAGGTCGGGGTTGGTCATGAGCGCGCGGCCGATGGCCATCATCTGCTGCTCGCCGCCGGAGAGCTGGCCGCCGCCGTGGTTGAGGCGCTCGGCCAGACGCGGGAAGGTGGCGAGCACGCGGTCGAGTGTCCAGTCCCGCCGGCCGTCGACGCCGGGGCGCGCGGCCATCACGAGGTTCTCGCGCACGCTCAGGTTGGGGAACACGCCGCGCCCCTCGGGCACATAGCCGATGCCGAGGCGGGCGATGCGCTCCGGTTTCGCATGGGTCATGTCGCGGCCGGCGATCGTCACCGTGCCGCGCTGGGCGCGCACGAAGCCGAGCAGGCTGCGGATGAGCGTGGTCTTGCCCATGCCGTTGCGCCCGAGCAGGCCGACGCTGCGGCCGCGTCCGATGGCGAGGCTCACGCCGTGCAGCACGCGGCTCTGGCCGTAGCCGGCGACGAGGTCGGTGGCGGCGAGGAGGGGGTCGGCGCGCGGGGCGGGCTGCGTGGCACCGGCCGGATCGAGGCTGGGCGCGGTATCGTCGCGCGAGGCGGCGAAGGAAGGCTCGAAGCTCATGCCGCCTCCGCCGCTTCATGGCCCAGATAGGCCTCCCGCACCGCCGGATCGCGCCGGATCGCGTCGGGCGTGCCGCTCGCGATCACGCGGCCGTTCACCATCACCGTGATGCGGTCGGCGATGCGGAACACCGCGTCCATGTCGTGCTCGACGAGCAGGATCGCGTGGTCGCGGCGCAGGTCGTCGAGCACGGCGAGCATGCGTTCGGTCTCCTCGGCGCCCATGCCGGCGAGCGGCTCGTCGAGCAGCAGCACGCGCGGCGCGGTGGCGAGGCACATCGCGATTTCGAGCTGGCGCTTCTGGCCGTGCGACAGCTCGGCCGCGCGCCGCTGCGCCACCGCGCCGAGGCCGACGCGCTCGATCACCGTGGCCGCGCGCTCGCGCGCCAGCCGGCAGCGCGCGGCCGGCGTGATCCAGTTCCACGCGCGCTGCCAGCGCGATTGCGCGGCGAGCCGGCAGTTCTCCAGCACGTCGAACTCCGGAAAGATCGTGTTGCGCTGGTAGCTGCGGCCCATGCCGGCGCGCGAGCGGCGGTGCTGGCTCCAGGCCGTCACGTCGCGGCCCTCGAACACTATGCTTCCCGACGTGGGCGGGAACTCGCCGGTCAGCAGGTTGATGAGCGTGGACTTGCCGGCGCCGTTGGTGCCGATGACCGCATGCACGCTCGCGGCGCTGACGGTGATGTCCACATGATCGACCGCGACCAGCCCGCCGAAGGCGCGCGTGAGTCCGGCCGCGACGAGGGCCGGCTGGCCCGCGTGCGTGTGATGGATGACGGGCTTCATGCGCGGTCTCCGGTGCTGACGAGGGAAGGGCCTGCGGCTCGGTCGAAGGACGGGCGGGCGGCGCGGACGCGGAAAGGGCGTGCGGCGCGCCTCACGGCTGCCCTCCGTCCGAAGCGCGGCCGAGCCGCTTCACCGCATCGCCCACGAGATGCACCAGCCCGCGTGGCATGAGCGCGACGCAGACGATGATCGCGAGGCCGAATCCGAGCTGCCAGTGGCGCGCGAAGTCGCCGAACAGCGCCTCGCTCTGGAACAGCTCCTGCAAGCCCACGAAGGCCACGGCGCCGAGCACCGCGCCGCGCAGGCTGCCGAGCCCGCCGAGGATGCACATCACCAGCACCGCGCCCGACTGGTGCCAGCTCAGGCTCTCGGGGCTGACGAAGCCGTCCTTCACGGTCTGGAAGAAGCCCGCCAGCGCCGCCAGCACCGCCGCCAGCACGAAGATCGCCACCTTGTACGGATAGGTCGCATAACCGGTAGCGCGCATGCGGGTTTCGTTCACGCGCACGCCCGCCAGCGCCCGGCCGAAGCGGCTGTGCAGCACGAGGTTGAGGCAGCCGATGGCCGCGACCAGCGTGCCGAGCACCAGCCAGTAGAGCTGCACGCGGTCCTCGGTATCCACCAGCGTGGCGGAGCCCACCGCGAGCAGCGGGCGCAGATAGAGGTAGATGCCGTCGGTGCCGCCCGCGAGCTTGGTGTCGTGCGCGACGTGATAGGCCATCTGCCCGAAGGCCAGCGTGACCATGATGAAGTAGATGCCCTGCGACCTGAGCGTGAGCAGCCCGACCGCGAGCGCGTAGCCGGCCGCCGCCAGCATCGCCGCGCCGCCCAGCAGCAGCAGCGAGCCAGGCTCGCTGTCCGACGCGAGCAGCGCCGGCACGTAGGCGCCGATGCCGAAGAAGGCCGCATGCCCGAGCGACACCAGACCGGTATGGCCCACGAGCAGTTCGAGGCTCACCGCGAACAGCGCGAGCACCAGCACCTTGAGCACCAGATCGACCTGCCAGCCCGGCGCGAGCAGCGGCAGCGCCACCAGCGCCAGCAGCAGGCCGGCATCGAAGGCGCCCCGGCTCAGCCGGAACCACGGCAGGCCCGAAGGCGGGAGGGAGGCGGGAACCGCATTCATCGTCGTCTCCTTCAGAACTGCCGGACGAGGCCCTGGGGCTTCCAGAGCAGGATGACCGCCATCGCCACGTACACGAGCGCGCCGGCCATCGAGGGGAAGAACACCTTGCCGAAGGTGTCCACGAAGCCGACCAGCAGCGCCGCGACCAGCGCGCCCTTGATCGAACCGATGCCGCCGATCACGACGATGACGAAGCAGACGATGAGCACCTGCGCGCCCATGTTCGGGTACACCGACGACACCGGCGCCGCCACCATCCCGGCAAAGGCCGCGAGCGCCACGCCGATCGCGAACACCGCGCGGTACAGCCAGGCGATGTCGATGCCCATGGCCTGGGCCATCGCGCGGTTGCTCGCGCCGGCCCGCACCCGCATGCCGAGCCGGGTGCGCGACAGCAGCAGATGCAGCGCCACGATCAGCACGAGGCAGACGACCGAGATGAACAGCCGGTACACCGGATAGCTCATCGTCTCGCCGAGGCTGACGCTGCCCGCGAGCCAGGCCGGCGGCGCGACGCCGTGCACATCGTTGCCGACCAGCAGGCTGCGCACTTCCTCGAACACGAGGATGAGGCCGTAGGTCATGAGCACCTGCTGGAGATGGTCGCGCTCGTACAGGAAGCTGAAGAAGCACCACTCCAGCAGCGCGCCGATCGCCAGCGCCAGCACGAGGCCGAGCAGCAGCGTCATGCCGAAGCCGCCGCCCAGACGCTCCACCACCGGCCCGAGGCCGAAGGCGAGGTAGGCGCCCAGCATGTAGAAGCTGCCGTGCGCTAGGTTGATGATCCCCATGATCCCGAAGATCAGCGTGAGCCCGCTGGCGACGAGAAACAGCAGCAGCCCGTACTGGACCGCGTTGAGGCTCTGGATCAGGAAGGTGGCCGCGTCCATCGCCCTGCCTTCACGAAGCCGAGGCCATGCGGCAGCCGCGCGCCGGATCGGCGAGCGCCTTGGCCGCGACGCCCTGGCTCTTGTTGACGTTGCCTTCCACGCGGCGCAGATAGATGTCCTGCACCGGGTTGTGCGCCTTGCTGAAGACGAAGGGGCCGCGCGGGCTGTCGATCTTCGCGCTCTCCATCGCGGCGATCAGCTCCTTGCGCTTGGCCGTGTCGCCGCCGACGGCCTTGAAGCCGATGGCGAGCGCCTGGGCCGCGTCATAGCCCTGCACCGCGTACACGTCGGGCTGGAGCTTCCAGGTCTTGGCGTAGGCGAGGCGGAAGGCGTCGTCGCGTGGCGTGCCGAGCAGGTCGGCGTAGTGCAGCGTGGTGAACATGCCCTGGGCCGCGTCGCCCTGGGCTTCGAGCGTGCCGTCGGTGAGGAAGCCGGGGCCGTAGAGCGGGATGCTCTTGTTGAGCCCGGCCGCCGCGTAGTCCTTGACGAACTTGACCGCGCCCGCGCCCGCGAAGAAGGCGTAGACCGCATCCGGCTTTGCCGCCGCGATCTCGGTGAGCAGCGCCTGGAATTCGGCGTTGGGGAAGGGCACGGTGAGGTCCTTCACCACTTCGCCGCCGCCGGTCTGGAGGCCCTCTGCAAAGGCTTTCACCGACTCGTCGCCGGCCGCGTACTTCCAGGTGACGGTGATGATCTTGCGGTGGCCCTTCTGCGCCACGACCTTGCCCATCGCATAGGCCGGCTGCCAGCTGCTGAACGAGGTGCGGAAGATGTTGGGCGCGCACATCGGGCCGGTGATCGCGTCGCCGCCGGCGTTGGGGATGACGAGCAGGGTGCCGCTTTCCTTCACCGCGCGGGCCATCGCCATCGCGACGCCCGAATGCACGGTGCCGACGATCACGTCCACCTGATCGCGCTTGATGAGCTTGTTGACGTTGTCCACCGCCTTGGACGGGTCGGATTCGTCATCGACGCGCACGTACTCGATCTCGCGCCCGCCGAATTTGCCGCCCTGTTCCTGGGCGTGCAGGCGGAAGCCGTTCTCGATCGCGCTGCCGAGCGCGGCATAGGTGCCGCTGTAGGGGAGCATGAAACCGACCTTGAGCTTGGGCGGCGCGGCGGTCTGGGCCAGGGCCGAGGGCGCGGCGGCGAGGCCGGCGACCAGCGCGCAGCCGGCGGCGAGGGCGCGCAGGGCTGGGCGCACGGCGGCCGCGCCGACGCGGGTGGGCGCCATTACGGCGGACGGGAGCGCCACGGCGCGGCGGGCGGATTCACGGATCGAAGGCGCGCAGGGGGCTTGCCCGCGCCCGAAGGTGCTGGTCATGGTGGTGTCTCCTCGGTTTGGCTGGGGCGGCGGCCGGTCTGTGCCGGCTCGCCGGGTGCGGCTTGCGTCGCGGCTGGGGATCAGTGGGGAGGAGAGGCCGCGCGGGCCGGGGCGGCGGTCGCGGCGTGGCCGGTGCCGCACGGGGCGGCCGGCGTGGTTGCGGCGTTTCGCCGCAGGAAGTCGGTCACGGCGCGTTCGAGCGCGTCGGGCTGGTCGCGGTGCGGCGAGTGGCGGCAGTCGGGCAGTTCGAGCAGCTCGGTCTGCGGCACGCGGCGCGCGATGCCGCGCACCTGTTCGAGCGTGCCGTACTCGTCATCGACGCCCTGCGCCGCGAGCACCGGGCAGGCGATGCGCGGCAGCAGCGCGGTGATGTCGAAGCCGGCGAAGGCCGGATCGAGCCAGATGTCGTTCCAGCCGAGAAAGGCCGAGGCCGGGTCGGCGTGATGCCTGGCGAGCTTGTGGCGCAGGTCGGTGGCGTGCCAGGCGTCGCGCGCCTGCTCGATGCTCGCGATCGTCACCGGCTCGACGACGATGTGCGGCGCCGCGACGACGATGCCGCCCGCGCGCTGCGGAAACATCGCCGCGAAGATCAGCGCGATCGAGCCGCCGTCGCTGTGGCCGAACAGCCAGGGCCGCGCGTCGCCGCCGAGGCCGACGGCGTCGAGCACCTGGGGCAGCACCTCGGTCGCCTGGATGTGCAGGAAGTCCGGCCCCCAGCGTTCGTCGGCCGGGCGCGGCGTCGATTGCCCGTAGCCGGCGCGCGAGAACACGAGGCCGCGCCAGCCGGCCGCGCGGCACAGCCGCTCGGGCCAGTCGCGCCAGAGCGAGACCGAGCCGAGGCCTTCATGCAGGAAGACGATGACGGGCGCGGCCGGATCGTCGCCGCCGACCCAGACGGCTTCCAGCTCGACCGCGCGGCCGGACTGGATCGCGCCGATGCGAAAGGGCCGGCCGGCGGGCAGGCTTGCAAGCGCTTGCGGAGCGCGGGCGGCCGGCGCGGCGCCGTGCGCGGGCACCGAAACGGCGGGTTGGTCGGTGCTGCGGTCCATCGTCATGTCCTCGTCCCGGGCCGGCTCACGCCGCCTCGTTCGCCGCGCCGTTCGCCTCGCGCTCGCGCAGCTTGAAGCGCTGGATCTTGCCGGTCGCGGTCTTGGGCAGTTCCTTCACGAATTCGAGGTAGCGCGGGTACTTGAAGGGCGCGAGCCGCTCCTTCACGAAGGCCTTGATCTCGGCCTCCAGCTCGGGCGTCGGCAGCAGCCCGCCCTTGAGCACGACGAAGGCCTTGGTCTTGACGAGCTGGTCGTGATCGACCTTGCCGATCACGGCCGCTTCCAGCACCGACGGATGCTCGATTAGCGCCGCCTCGACCTCGAACGGCGACACGTACAGGCCGCTCACCTTGAGCATGTCGTCGCTGCGGCCGGCATAGACGTAGTAGCCGTCGGCGTCCTGGAAGTACTTGTCGCCGCTCTTGAGCCATTCGCCGACGAAGGTGCAGCAGCTCTTCTCGCGGTTGGTCCAGTACATGAGCGCGGCGCTCGGGCCCTTGATGTAGAGGTCGCCCACCTCGCCGCGCGGCACCGGGCGGCCGTCGTCGCCGCGCAGTTCGAGTTCGTAGCCGGGCACCGGCTTGCCGGTGGAGCCGTAGCGCAGGTCGTCGGCGCGGTTGCTGAGGAAGATGTGCAGCATCTCGGTCGAACCGATGCCGTCGAGGATCTTGGCGCCGTAGCGCTGGGTGAAGCGCTCGCCGATCTCCTTCGGCAGCGCCTCGCCGGCCGAGGCGCACAGGCGCAGCGCGACCTGGTCGGCGGCGGGCGCGTCGGGCGAGGCGAGCATCGACGCGAACAGCGTCGGCACGCCGTAGAACACCGTGGGCTTGTGATCGACGAGGCGCCTGAACACCGCGTCGGGCGTGGGCCGGCCGGGCAGCAGCACGACGGTCGCGCCCACGCTGAGCGGGAAGGTCAGCCCGTTGCCGAGGCCATAGGCGAAGAACAGCTTGGCGGCCGAGAACACGATGTCGCTCTCGGCCAGCCTGAGCACTTCGCGGCCGTACAGCTCGGCGGTCCACCACGGGTTTGCATGCGTGTGCACCGTGCCCTTGGGCTTGCCGGTCGAGCCCGACGAATAGAGCCAGAAGGCGATGTCGTCGCGCGCGGTGTGGGCGGCGTCGGCGCGCGGCGTGGCGGCGGCAAGCAGGTCGCGCAGGTCGTGGAAGCCGGGGCCGAGGCGCGCGGGCTCGTCGGTCTCGCTCGCGACGATGACGTGGCGCACCTCATTGCCGGCGGTGGCGGCCATCGCCTCGCGGAAGGCGGGTACGAGCGATTCGCTGGTGATGATGGCCTGGGCGCGGCAGTGGCCGAGCATGTAGGCGTAGTCGGCGGCGGTGAGCAGGGTGTTGACCGCGACCGGCACGACGCCCGCGTACAGCGCGCCGAGGAAGGCGACCGGCCAGTCGCGTGTGTCGGGCAGGGCGAGCAGCACGCGCTCCTCGCGCCGGATGTCGAGCGCGGCGAGCGCGCCGGCAAAGCGGCGGATGCCGTCGGCGAGGCGGCCGTAGCTGAGCGTGCCCCGGTCGTCGATGTAGGCCGGCTTGGCGGCGCGGCCGGCGTTCAGCGCCATCAGGTGGGCGGCGAAGTTGAAACGCTCGGGCGGCGCGGCGTGGGGGGTGGACATGTCGGCTCCTCTTTGCTGGTTCGCGCGGGACGGCTGGGGCCGGCCTCGGTGTTCTGGTGGTGCTGCGGTGCCAGCATTGCCGGCTGGGCGCGGTGGGTTGCGCCGGGGTCTGGCGTGTTGCGGTGGTCTTGCGCCGCTGGCGGGCAAACGGCCTTCATGCGGCTTTCGGCCGGCGTGCGGAATCGGGCTTCACCCTTGCGGCGCCGGTTTGGGCGGCGCTGGCCGATGGAAGGTCGGTCGTTGCGCCGCGTCTCGGGGGGGGCGCCGCCGCTCAGGGCTGGATCACGGCCGGCGCGAGCGCCTCCAGCACGGCGGGCGCTGCCTGCACCGCGCAGCGCCGGTGATAGAAGCCGAGCCCGCGCAGTCCGCCCAGCTCCTCGCCGCCGCCCGCGCGGCCGGGGCCGCCGTGCAGCGATTGCGGCATCACGTTGCCGTGGCCGGTGTGGGCCGCGCCGCAGTCGGGCGACACCACATGGAGCCGGCCGTGCAGGTCGCCGAGCGCGAGGCAGCTCGCGGCGAGCGCGGCGTGGTCGGCGCCGTAGAGCGAGGCGACGAGCGAGCCCTGGCCGCGCCGCACCAGCGCATGCGCCTCGTCGAGGCTGGCGTAGGGCAGCAGCGTCGCCACCGGGCCAAACACCTCCAGGTCATGCACGAGCGTGGCGGCGGCCGCGTCGCGCGCGCCGAGCAGCGTCGGGCCGACGCAGGCGGCGACGGCCGGATCGGCGCCCACCAGCGCATGCGAATCGCCGTCATGCAGCACCTCGGCCACGCCGCGCAGCGCCGCGATGCCGTCGCGAACCGTGCGGTACTGGTCGCGGCTCACGAGCGAACCCATGCGTACCGACTCGTCGCGCGGATTGCCGACCCTGATGCCCGCGAGCTTCGCGCCGATGGCCTCGGCCACTGCGTCGTAACGCTCGGCCGGCACGAACACGCGGCGGATCGCGGTGCATTTCTGGCCCGACTTGACGGTCATCTCGCGCACCACCTCGCGCACGAACAGGTTGAAGGCGTCGGAGCCGGGCGCGGCATCGGGCAGCAGCAGCGCCGAGTTGAGGCTGTCGGCCTCGACGTTCAGCCGCACCGAATGCTCGCGGAAGGCCGCATGGCCGCGGATCGTCGCCGCCGTCGCCGCCGAGCCGGTGAAGGACACGACGTCCTCGCCCGCCAGCGCGTCGAGCAAGCCGCCCGAGCCGCCGCAGACGATGCTGAGCGCCCCCGCCGGCAGCACGCCGGCCGCGACCACGTCGGCCACCATCTTCTGCGTGAGCCAGGCGGTCGCCGTCGCGGGCTTGACCACCACCGGCACGCCCGACAGCAGCGCGGGCGCGGCCTTTTCCCACAGGCCCCAGGCCGGAAAGTTGAACGCGTTGATGAACAGCGCGAGGCCGCGCGCCGGCAGCAGCAGATGCTGGGAGCGGAACACGTCGTCCTTCGCGAGTCGGGCGGCCGGGCCGTCGAGCAGGGCGCGCGCCTCGCCGAGCGCCGCGCCGGCCTTGGCGAACCAGCCGAGCGTGAACATCGCGCCGTCCACGTCCACGGCGGTGTCGGCCTTGGTCGTGCCCGAGTTGGCGGTGGAGATGGCCTCGTAGCTGTCGCGGTTGGCTTGCAGCACCTTGAGCACCGCGCCGAGCATCGCGGCGCGCTGGCCGTAGCTCATGGCGCGCAGCGCCGCGCCGCCGCGTTCGCGGGCGAAGGCGAAGCCGGCCTTGAGGTCGAGGCCGGCGCTCGACACGCGCACCAGCGCCTCGCCCGTCACCGGATCGGTCAGCGTCTGGCTCTCCCCCTGGCCGGCGACCCATTCGCCGCCGAGGAAGTTGGGAAGCAGTTCGGTCGTCATGGCGCTCAGCCCTTGTGGAATTGGATCGCGCCTTGCGGCAGCAGGTAGAGGACAAGGGCGCGGCCGCCCGAGACGGTCGGCCGATGCTGGCTGCCGGGGCCGTACACGACCCAGCCGGCGCCGTGGCCGTCGAACTTCGCGTCGGCGTCGAGCGGCATGACAAGGTCGATCTCGCCTTCGGGATGGGTGTGGAGCGGGCCTGCAATATCGTTCATGTCAACCACGTCCACGGAAAAGCCGTGGGTCGCGTCGCCGGCCTTGATGACGCGGCCGTAGCGGATGCCGCCGTGCTCCTGGGCGCACATCCAGCCTTCGGCGATGCCGGCGCGGCAGGCGTCGAACACCGCCGAGTAGCCGGGCGTGCCGGGCGCCATCTGCGCGTTGAGCCGGTCGGCCAGCGCCGCGTCGAGCGGCTGGCCGGCGATGCCGGCGGTGATGCCCGCGATGAGCGAGCTGAAGTCCTCGACTGCCATGTGCCTGCCTCGTCACGGCCCGGTGGGCCAGTGGAATTGCGGGGTGGCGGTGTCTTGCGAACATGCAAGATACTGCCTGTCGTTGAGTGCAATTTAGTGCTCGCACTTGAGATGCGTCAAGCAATATAGTGCATCATCGAATCAGGATTGACCCTTGCTCCTGAAGGCCAGCCCGTGCTGAACACGCCCCGATACGACCCGGAAACCACCGTCGCGCCGCCGCGCGCGAACGGGCATACCGACGCGGCCGGCGCCGATCTGCCCGTCGCGCACGGCGTCGTGCCCGACGCGGCCGGCATCGCGCTCGGCCCGCCCGCCGATGCGCCGGCGGCGGCCCGCGCCGAGCGCGATCCCTTCCTCCTCGCCCTCGGCGAGCGCGTGAAGCTGCTGCGCTCGCGCCGTGGCATGCCGCGCCGCGTGTTGGCCGAGGCGGCCGACGTGTCCGAGCGCCATCTCGCCAATCTGGAGACGGGCCTCGGAAACGTGTCGGTACTGGTGCTGCGGCAGGTGGCGGGCGCGCTCGAATGCCCGATCGCCGCGCTGCTCGGCGACGAGACCACCGCGAGCGCCGAGTGGCTGCTGATCCGCGACCTCATGGCCGACCGCGCCGAGCCCGATCTGCGGCGCGCGCGCGAGGCGCTGACCACGCTCTTCGCCGAGCCGTCGCCGCAGGCGCGGCGCGCGAGCCGCATCGCGCTCGTGGGGCTGCGCGGCGCGGGCAAGAGCACGCTCGGCCGGCTGCTGGCCGAGCATCTGGGCTGGCCCTTCATCGAACTCAGCCGAGAGATCGAGCGCACCGCCGGCTGCACGCCGAGCGAGATCCACGCGCTCTACGGCGCCAACGCCTACCGCCGCTACGAGCGCCGTGCGCTCGACGAGGTGATCGAGATCTATCCCGAGGCGGTGATTGCCACGCCGGGCGGGCTGGTATCGGAGCCGGCCACCTTCAACGCGCTGCTCGCGCATTGCTACACGCTCTGGCTGCGCGCCTCGCCCGAGGAGCACATGAGCCGTGTGCTGGCCCAGGGCGACACCCGGCCGATGTCGAACAACGCGCAGGCGATGGAGGATTTGCGGCTGATCCTCGCGGGGCGCGAGGCCTTCTACGCCAAGGCCGACCTCGTGATCGACACCGGCGGGCGGGCGCTGGGCGAGGCTTTCGACGGCATGGTGAAAGCGCTTGCAGCCGCGCTGCCGGGCGTGCCGCCGGCGCGGTGACGCTTGCCGGTCAGAAGGTCCAGGCCAGCGTGGCGATGAAGGCCGTCGAGCGGTCGCGCTCGCTCACTCAGCCCGCTCCGGCCCTCGACGCCGGCATGACCGGCGTGGCCGCTGCCTACGGGGGCGGCTCTGCGCCGGGTTGGTCGGGGGCCTGCGGAAGTTGCAGCATCGAAAGCAGGTCGCGCGCGCCTTGCGCCCAGCGCCAGCGCGACAGGTTGCGTTGCCCGGCGGCAATCAGCGTGTCCCGCAGGCCGGGCGAATCGCGCAGACGTCGCATCGCATCCAGCAGGTCGGCCGGATCGGTCGGATCGATGTAGAGCGCGGCATCGCCACAGACTTCGGGGATCGATGCCGCCCGCGCGGCGATTACCGGGCAGTCGCAGGCCATGGCCTCGATCGGCGGGATGCCGAAGCCTTCGTAGATGGACGGGAAGACGAAGCCGAGCGCATTGCGGTACAGCGCCAGCAGTTCCGCATCGCTGACATAGCCGAGCCACCGGACCCGCCGGTCGGCATCATCGCCGCCGCCCTCGCCGAAGATGCGCCGATCGACGCCACCGGCGATCACCACCGGCAGGTCGGCATTGCCCGCCAGCCGCGCCGAGTCGAGCAGGAGCCGGAAGTTCTTGTGCGGCGCCGCGCTGCTCACGCCGAGGAAGTAGCCGCGGTTGGCCAGACCGTGCCGCGCCAGCACCGACTCGTCGGGCTGCTGCTGCCGCAGATGCTCGGCTCCCTCCGTGATGACGCCGATGCGGCTGGCGGGGATGTCCAGCAGCTCCGCGATCTCCTTGCGCGAGAACTCCGAGACGGTGGCGACATGGCGCGACCTGCGGGCGAGCAGCGGAAGCGCGACCCGGTATAGCAGTCGGAAGCTGCGCCGGAACGATTGCGGAACCCGGTAGACCGCCACGTCGTGGATCACGATCAGCTGCTCCCGCCTCAGCCACGGACCCGTGTTGCACAGGTTGAGCAGCAGACCGTCGCGCGTGGCCCGGTGCAGCGCGACCTGTTCCCAGGCCTGTCCGCCGGGGCCGGCCACGGTCCGCACCACGATGTGCCGGAACCCCGGTGCCTGCGTGCCCTCCGGTACGAGCAGCTCGAACCGGGCTGCGTGCCGCAGTCCCTCGTCGTGCTCCAGCGCGCGATCGAGAGCACGGGTCAGCTCCAGCGCGAACCGGTCCACGCCCGTGAGCCGCCTGCCGAGGAAGCGACCGTTGATGTAGATGCGCCTGCTCATCGACCGTCAGCCGCAGTAGACGATGCCGAGCACCTCGGCCTGCATGCGCTGAAGCTCGCCGAGGAGGGTCTGGAAGCCGGGCAGCGAGGTTCGGTCGGCACGCGCGAGGACGATGACGTCCGCATGCATGCCGGTGATGACGGACTGGTAGTCGGAGCAGCCGTCGCAGGCCGGCACGTCGACGAGCGTCATGTCGGCGCCGGCGGTCAGCGCGCCGAAGCGCGAGCGCACCCGCAGGTCGGACAGGAACTGGCCGGCGTTCGGCGGCACGGCGCCCGCCGTCAGCACCCGCAGCGTCGGCACGCCGCCCGGCGAGCGCCAGGACGGGCCGGCGTCGCGCGCCGACAGGAAAGCCGACAGTCCCGGATGCTGGGTCAGGCCGAACATGTCGTGCATGCGTGGGGAGCGGAAGTCGGCATCGATGAGGCAGGTGGTCATTCCCGACTGCGCATAGACAACGGCCAGATTCGCGGCGAGCCAGCTCCGGCCTTCGCCACGACCTTCGCTCAAGACGGCGATCACGCGTGACTTGCTGCCGAGTGCCATGCGCTGGGCATCGAGCTGGTTGCGCAGCTTGCGCACGGCTTCCGTGCGCCGACCCAGCGGCTCGTGGATGGCGATCAGGTCCGGCGACAGGCGACCGCGTTCGTCATTGGCCAGCGGCACGAGGCCGAACTGGAGCGAAAGCGCCGAATCGAGGTCGCGCTGGTTCAGGAGCCCCATTGCAAGCGCGGTGACGCCGAAGGAATGACCCGAAGTCTTCTGCGCCTCGACGATGCGCGCCACGTCCTCCTCGACCAGCATGCCCTGCTCGACGAGGATTTCACCCAGCATCCGTCCGCGCGACGGCGTGGCCCGGATGACCGGCGTCAGGGGCGAGGCGTCCTCATGGGGATGCGAGGTGTCAGCGTGCATGGTCGGGCTTCCGGCGGTTGGGTTCGATTCGCCAGTCGAGTCGCATGACCGGCAGTTCGGTGAAGGACACCAGGTCATCGATGCTGCGCACGCGCGGGTCGCGCCACTCATGGAACAGGGTCGCGGCGATGCCGGACAGCGCCGTGAGCATGACGGCCAGGATGGCGAGCACGGACAATTTCGGGCTCGACGGCTTGTAGGGCGCGTCGGCATGGGTGAACAGCTTCGCGGTGTTCTCGGACTGCTTGCTCTCCAGCGAGGCCTGGCTCTTGCGGGCAAGCGCATTGTCGTAGGCAGCCTGGGCGCTCTTGGCGTCGCGCAGCAGCGTGGCCAGGCGGGCGCGCTGTTCCTGGAGTTCGAGGATGCGTTCACGCTGCTGGTCCACCGTCTGACGCAACACCCGGTCCTGCTCGTGGGCCACCTCCGCGCTGCGCACCATTGACCGGGCCAGCCGGCCGGTTTCCTTGGCCAGCTGGGCATTGAGCACTTCGAGCCGGGTCCGGATCGCCTGCACGTCGGGATGGGCGCTACCGAGCGCACCCTCGCGCGCGCTCAGTTCGGCCGAGGTGCGCGCGACGTCGGCCCGCAAGGCCTGGATGGTGCTGCTGGCAAAGGATTCGGTGGCGCTGTCGGCGCTGACGCTCGTCTGGAGCCGGGCCTGGCCGGCCGCGCGCTCCTTCTGCACGTCGGCAAGTTCGCTGGAAAGATTGTTGAGATAGTCGAGGTCATTCGAGCTCTTCTCGTCGGCGCTGATGAGCCCGGTTTCGCGCTGGAAGTCGATGACCTTCTTCTGGGTCAGGTCGACGTTGCGCCTCAGATCGTCGAGCTGCTCGTCGTACCAGTCCGCATAGCGTTCCGCCGAGGAGCGCTTGAGCGCGAGATCCAGACGGAAGTAGGTGTCGACGAAAGCGTTTGCGATGCGTGCCGCGCGCTCGGGATCACGGTCCTTGAACGAGACGGTGATCACGTTGCTCTGCTTGCCCACCTTGGCGTCGAGATAGCGCAGCAGCTCGCCCGCGTAGTAGGACTCGAAGGGCACGCCGTCGTCGACCGAGCTTTCCCATTCGTCGTGGGCGCGCGGCTCGGCTTCGAGCCGGAGGTCGCGTATCACCTCGCGCGCCATGCGTTCGCTGGAGATCAGGTCGATCTGCGTCGCCAGATAGCTCGGCAGCAGCTGAGCCGACAGCATCGCCCCCACGATCGGATCGCTGGCCTTCACGTCGTAGAGGATCTCGGCAGAGGCGACGTACTTGCGCGGCAGCACGGCCAGCGCGACCGCGCACAGCAGCGCCACGAGCGCGCTGGTGACGAACAGCGTCCGGCGCCGCGCTCGGAAGACGGCCGGGAGATTAGTGGTCAGCATGGGGCGACTCGCGCAGTGAGGTGTCTTCCAGGGAGACTTCCGAATCGCGGCTGTGACGCGCCCGCGTCGTGCGGCTGGCGATCACCTGGCGATAGAAGTCCAGCGTTCGGGCCGTGACATCGGCGATCGCGAAGGTCGAGGTGACGGATTCCCAGGCGTTGGCCCGGGCCGCGATGGTCGCGGGCGCGTTGATGCAGCCTTCGAGCAGGGCAGCGAGCGCGCCAGCTTCGTCGGGCTCGTACACCCAGCCGCGGCTTCCCTGGGCGACCAGTTCCGGCAGTCCGCCGCGCCGGCTCACGATCGGCGCGACCCCGGCGAGCCCGGCCTCGTACACGACCCGGGCCGCCGGCTCGTTCCACAGCGAGGGCACGACGAGCACGTCGATGGACTGGAAGAACCGCCGTGCCTCGACCACGCCGACGAATTCCACCGGCAGGCCGGCCGAACGTGCCCGCAGTGTCTCGGTATAGGGTGCGCTGCCGTTGCCGGCGACCTTGAGCGTCCAGGTCTGGCAGTCGGGCAGGCGCCGGAACTCGTTCAGCAGGCGGTCGATGCCCTTGTCCGGCGCGATGCGGCCGAGGTAGCCGAAGCGCACGGGCGTGCCGTGGCGCAGCGGCGGCCGGGCCGGGAACACCGGACTGGTCGCCTGCGGGCCGTGCAGGATGGTTTCGTGCCGCGCCCCGGCGAAGCGCCGAGCCGCCCGGTGGGTGTCCCGCATGTGCTGCGAGACATAGATGACGCCGTCAACCAGCGCCGAGTCGCCTGCCGTCACCGATGACAGGACATCGCAGCTCTTGCACGGTCGGGCGCAGTTGCCGCCACGCCGCATGCCCGAGGTCAGGCACATCACGTAGTAGTCGTGGACCGAGTGGACGATCGGGATGCCGCGTCTGCGTGCGGCGCGCCACGGGCCGCTGCCCACGCCGCCGAGGACGTTCGTGTGCACAACGTCGGGCATGAAGTCATCCATGATCCGACCGAGCGAGCGCGAATGGTGTCCCGGACTGCGGTCGATCAGGTGCCAGGCGAGCCGGCGCAACGCGCCGGGCCGGCGGGCCGGGCGCCAGTAGAGATTCTCGACATCGAAGCGGAAGCGGCGCAGACCCGGCATCTGCCAGTCGGGCAGGTCGGGCTTGCCGTCATCGATGGAGGCGACCGCGACATCGTGGCCGAGCTTCACCATCTCCTCGGCCACCAGCCGGATGGAGACCTGGGCGCCGCCGACGACATTGCCACCGTAGTTCGCACTGACAAACAGGATTCGCACGTGAGGGTCTCCGTGGTTTCAGGATTGCGTGAGCGGCGTGATCCCGGCCGGGCGGTAGCCGGTGCATTCGACGAGGGCGCCGAGCAGTTGCAGGCGCTGGCCGCGCGCCGCCCTGATGTCGGCGAGATGGCCGCGCCGTGCTTCGGGGTCGTCCATCGCGGCGAGAAAGCCGCGTACGAGGGCCGGGATCCGGTCAGGGTCGGTGTCGTCCAGCGGCAGGCTTTGCAGCTTGAGGTCGCGTGCAAACGCTTTCATCTTCGCGCCGCGGTTGAGCGCGAACACCGGAACCAGATGCGAGACGAGAATCATCGGGTGCAGCCGCATGGTGACGACCGCGCGTGCCGAGGCGAGGATGGCGAAGGCCTCGTCGACATGGGCGGGTCGCTCGATCGTGACCCGGGTCCGCAAGGCCGGGTCGAGCGCCGCGACGATGAGGCCGGCGCGTCCGGCGTCCTCGTGCTCGCGTTCCTCCATGGCGAGGATGCGGCAGCGCAGGGTCGGATCGTCATCGAGTTGGTCGGAGATCAGGGCGGCGAACATCGTGATCAGCCGCGCCGGGGTGTCGGATTCGAGGGCCGGGCAGATCACCAGCGTGGCGGCGTCAACGTTCGCGGCGGGACGGCCTTCGGCATAGGCGAGCGCCGGGTCGGTCGCTACCAGAGGCCGGGTGTAGGGACGCAGCAGACCGAGGCGCATCGCGATGCCGGCCGAGGCTTCGTCGCGGACGAAGACCGAGTTGCAGCTCGACAGGATGAAGCGCGCGACGCGGCGGCCCGTTGCCGTGCCCAGTGGATCGATGCCGATTGGCGCGGTGATCATCGGCCGGCGGAACAGCCGTGCCAGCAGCGCCACCTCGACATACAGGCCCATGATGCCGCGCACCCACCCGGCGCCGTACCGGTCCTGGATGATCGAGCCGCCGCCGATGATGACCAGATCGCTGCGCGCGATTTCGAAGAGCAGACGCAAGTGCGCGAGCGGAGCCCCGCGCCTGGCCAGCAGTTCGCGCGCGCCGCTGCCGTGCATGACCCCCCGGCGCTGCACGCAGGAAACGATCGTCGCATCGGGGGCCGCCTCCCGGAGCAGCCTCGTCATGGCGTGCGCGATCGCGTCGTCGCCGCGATTCCAGCCCGGAACCCCGACCAAGAGCAGTCTCATGTCTTCTCCATGTTGAATGCGCAATCCACTGCCACTCGCCTCGTGTGCCGGCACAGGCGTGAGTGGACGAAGGCGTAGAAGCCGAGATAGGCAAGGCCCGCCACCGACTGCACCAGCAGCACGGCCTGGATCGCGCTGAAGGTGGGCAAGCGCAGCACCGCGGCCATGGCGGCCAGCTTGAGCAGCAGGACCAGCAGTTCGGTCAGCAGGTGGCCGTGCTGCAGGCGCAACGGGGGCAGGGCGACGATGAAGGCCGCACCCGAGGCGTTGATGGCGGCTAGGAGCATCAGCGCCGGCGCCATGCGTGCGGCGTCGGCCCAGCGCGCGCCGAACAGCAGGGTGAAGGCGGGCTCGCCGGCCAGGCCCAGCAGCAGGGCGCCGACGGCGAAGGGCAGGCCCAGCAGCACGCCCTTCCGCAGGGTCCAGCGCGGCAATCCCTGGTCGCCGGCGCGGAACAGCGGCGCGAACTCGATGGCGAGCGCGGCGCGGACGCTGTCCACCAGCACCGTCATGGGCACCGAGCTGAGTCTCGCGGCAAACCAGAACAGGCCGGCCTCGGTCTTGCCGAAATGCCATGAAAGGAAGATCGGCAGGATGCCTTCCGACAGCACGTAGAGCAGGTTCTGCGGCAGCGAGAACAGGGTGAAGCTCCGGTAGCGGCCCAGCACCCTGAAGGCCGTGCGCGGATGCCAGCGGCGCGCCACGGTCCGCAGACTTCTGTCGTCGCCGAGCAGCGGCCAGATCGAGAGCAGCATGCCGATCAGGTAGGAGACGGCCATCGTCGCCACATCGGGACGCAGCAAACCGCCTGCGAGCTGAGCCAGCGCGATGAGGACCGGTCGTCCTCCCGAGAGCAGCGCCACCGTGCGTGCCTTGCCGCGCCTCAGGGCCAGATAGCCGGCAAGACGCAGCTGGGTCGAGATCGCGGCGGACGCGAGCGCGAGCGCGGCCAGCCACGCGCCCGCCTCGACGACGAGGCCCAGGCACACCGACGCGGCGAGCAGCACCAGCGCCAGCGCCAGCATCAGTCCGCACAGGCACAGCGACGCCTGCGCGACCCGCTGGAGTTCGCTGCGCCGGGTCACATAGGGCGTCGCCACATCCAGGCGCAGCCCGAGCGCGATGTTCGCGAAGTTGAACGTCGTAAAGAACACCACGAAGGACCCGAAGATCTCCGGCGCGTAGACGCGTGCCAGCGCCAGCGACAGGAGAAAGGCCGATCCCTGACCCAGTCCGTTGGTGACGACGAGCAGCAGTTTTGTCCTGGCCACCTTGCCCTCGCCGCTAGTTGTCGCAGGTGGTGATCGCATCGAGCGCCCGACGGCGTGCGCCGTCCTCCGCCGCCGTCGGATCGAGGACGATCGTGGTGGTGCGGTCGCCTGTGCGGATCAGATAACCGCTGCCGGCCGGCGCGCCGAGCGCACGGACCTCGGCCCGCTGCGATGCCAGCGTGCCGAGCCAGCGCGCGACGCAATGCGTCGGCTTGCCGCTCCCGTCGCGCCGGAACAGCCCGAAGTTCGATTCGACGCCGGCAGCGCGGTCGCCGCGGTCGAGCAGTTCATAGATCCAGGCTCCCGCGACGCGCGGCATGGACATCAGCATGAGGCTCGTGTCGAGCAGCTCCCGCGCGGCCGCCGCCGGCGCGAGTTCGATGTCGCTGCCTCCGGTGGGCCAGCCGTACTCGGTCACGTAGATCGGCAACTGACTGGCGTCCCGGCTGGCGGAGAGAAGCTGGTCGAGCGCCGTGACGCGCGTCCTGAACTCGCCGATGCCGCCCTTCGAGCGCAAGGCGAAGTTGTAGAGATGGATCGAGTAGCCGTCGGCGTACGCGCCGATGCCCAGTTCCAGCAGGCGCCGGGTAAATCTCCAGTCCGGGCGGTCGCCACCCACGGCGCCAGCGAGGATGCGGCCGCGATAGCCGTCCTCGCGCAGCGCGCGCGCGACCGCCACGTGCAGGCGGAAATAGGCTTCCGGCGTTCCGGGACCGGCCCGTTTCATGCCGGCGCCGGTCGTCAGGTTCCATTCGTTCCAGACCTCGACGAAGCCCACGTTCGGGCAGCGCGAGACGACGAAGCGGGCATATCGCGTGTAGGCAGCGATGGCGGCATCGGACGTGGGGCGCCCGCCATCGTCGTAGGCCGGGTTGCCGTAGCCGAGCACCAGGACCGAGGCGCCGGCGCGCGGGCTGTCGCACATCACCTGGCGCAGCTTCTCGAAGTTGCGGCTCTCCCTCAGCTCGCCCGGCACGCGCTCGATGTCGGACCAATAGGCCTCGTCGCGCAGGCCCGGCTCGGCCGGGCCGAGGCGCAACAGCAGCCGCTGCGTCTCGCTCGCCGATTCGCCTTGGGCGAGGTGGGTGCCGACCCCGAATGACCAGACGCGGCTGCCTGCCTGCGCGCCAGTGAGGCAGAGCCCGGTCAGCAGCGCGATGGCCGAGCGGACCAGAAGATGGTCGTGCCTCATGCCGGTTCCCGCGATCGGGTGGCAGGGCGGGCGCAGGCCTCGAACTGCGCATGGCCGGCGATCAGGCCGAGCAGCAGGCCGGCGTAGGCATTCTCCAGCAGGTTTCCCGTGATGCCATAGCTCGCCAGCGCGAGCAGGACCGCGATGAATGCCGGTGCCATCGGATGCTCGGCCGGCATGCCGAAGGCCTTCCTGTGCAGCCAGTACAGGTAGTAGATCGCGGCCGGACCGTAGGTCACGTACAGATAGAGAAACTGGTTGTCCGGGGTGACGGCGCGCCGGGCGTCGTGCCAGAACAGCTGCGGTGTGCCGATGGCGCCGATTCCGTTGCCCGTGAAGTAGGCGAGCGGAGACTCGAGCAGCTCGAAGGAGATCGGCCAGGTGGTGTGGAAGCGGTCCCAGAGCGAGAAGAAGATCGACGGGTAGCTCCTCGCGTCGCCATACCCGATGTCGAGTCCGTAGACGATCAGCGGCAGCAGGGCGCCGACCACGAGCAGCACCGTCACGGCCAGTCGCCCGAGCCAGAGCTGCTCGCTGCGGCGAATCGGCAGCAGCAGCCAGAAGCCGGCCAGCAGGCAGCCTTGCAGCATGCCCTTGGTGGTCGTGTAGTAGACGGCGGCCAGCGTGACCGCATAGACCGCGGCCCTCAGACTCCAGCGCTGGACGCGGGCCATCACCCAGAGGCCGCTGAGGCCCAGGATCATCGCTGCTGCGAAGGATTCGCGCGCGAACCCCGAGTAGCGCAGATTTCCGTCGTTGGTCCACCAGAGGCGGGTCAGGCCGATGGCGCCGAATCCCGTGTCCCAGCTGGCGCCGGCCCAGGGCAGCATCTCGACATTGTCCTGATAGACGATGCCCACCACCGAAAGCGCCCAGCAGACGAGCACCAGTCGGAAGAAATCGCGTTCGCGTCGGCGCACGACCGGACCCAGCGCCATGCCGTACAGGAACTGGGCCGCGATCTTGTAGCCCAGGAAGAGCGAGACCAGCGATTCCCCGGAGCTGGCTCCGATCAGTACATGCACCAGCACGAGAACGGCGCCGACCAGCAGCGGACCCTGATGGGGCTTGCGCTGCATCCATCCCCGGTAAAGCGCGATCAGCAGCGTGAGTTCGATGATCAGGTCGCGCAGGTAGAGCAGCTTGCCGATGCCTGCCATGCCAAGCACGAAGCGCAGCGGACCCTCCAGCGTGTAAGACGCCATGACGAGCACGCATCCGGCGAGCATCCAGTCGTCGATGCGGGAGATCGCATCAGTGGCGGGCCTCGGGCGGATGAAGGCGGGTCTGGCCGGCCGAGAGGACGGCGGAGCGGAAAGCGATCGGGACATTGCAGGATCCGCCGTCACTCAGTCGCCGGACGCTTCGAGACGCAGATACTCCTCGTCGGAGGTCGCCTCGGCTTCGCCCAGCAGGCCGCGATAGACCGCCGAGAGCTGGCGGTTCATCCGCTCGGAGCTGAAATGCTCGACGAAGCGCAGGCGGGCCGCGCGGCCCATGCGCTCGACGATGTCGGGGGAGAGGGCATCCAGGGCGCGGACGATGTCGTCGACGCTGTCGGGAGCGAACAGCAGTCCGCTTTCTCCGTCCGTCACGATTTCGCGCAGCCCGCCGACGCTGGCCGCGAGCACCGGCAGCCCGACCCGCATGGCCTCTACCGCCGTCAGCCCGAAGCCTTCCCAGCGCGACGGCATGACCAGCGCATCGGCCGCTTCCATGTAGGCCGCCACCTCGACCCGGGGCTTCCATCCGACCAGCGTGACATTCGTCGAGACCGGCGGCAGCTCGGTCCCGCCGAGCACCACGTCGCCGACGATGCACAGATGTACTGAGGGCCCCATCCGGCGCATGGCGAGCAGCAGCAGGTCGATACCCTTCTGGCGGTCCATGCGCCCGACGAACAGCAGGCGCAGCGAACCCTCGGGCCAGGGATAGCTGGTATCGACCTCGGGCCGGTAGCGCAGCGCGGTGTGCGGGATCGGCGCGATGCCGCTGCGCACCACCTTCAGACGCCGGGCCGGGATGCGGTGGCGTCGCGCCAGCCGCGCCTCGTGTTCCGAAATGCAGATGATCTGGTCGGACCAGCGCGACAGGATGCGTTCGGCGGTGCCGAGCGCGCGGGACGCCATTGACGCCCTGAAACGGTCGAAGGCCCAGCCGTGCGGGCAGTAGACGACTTTCGGACCTTTTCCCCGAAGCAATAGCCGGACCGCCGCGCCCGCATAGCTGCTGTGCGCGTGAATGAGGTCGACCCGGGAATTGGCTAGCAGGCGATTGAGGACGGACTGGATTCTGAGGATTCGCCTGGGACGTGAGCAGTCGTCCCTGAAACTGATGATGCGTACCTGCTCTTCGAGATGGAGATAGGAGAGCTGACTGTCCGGCACGAGCAGCGTAACGCTGAATTGCCCATGTTCGCGGACTTGAGCCGGAATGGTCTCCTCGAGATAGGAGGCGATTCCGCCTTTAAGGGTTTCGGCTACATGAAGCAGGTGAACCATCCCAAGACTCTCAATCCGGAAAGGAGGCGTGCATCTCGATAAGGGATGCCTGTCTGGCCTGAATCGACTGCAAGCCAATCGGGCTTCGTTTCCAAATGAGCTTAATTGCCTGCCCAGCAGGTTTTGCGGGGTGATATTGCTGCTCCGGCAAGCGGCACTATTTATTGCGTGAATGGGCTGAAATGTTGCAATGCGACAAGTAAGTGCTCATGCATTGCATATCATGGATATAGGCAATTTTCTTGATACAGCAATGATGTCGTAAGTCATTGATTTAAAAAACATTAAATTTTCAGTTGACGATTGTGGACAAGAATATCCATGTCGTCTCGGACGTTTATGTCTCATGCCGAACCACCCTGATGAGTGATAGCAAATCACCCTCGTCACGATTGCTCGAGTGTCGTCTAAAGCATGTGTCGCCGAATGCGGCGACCAATCGCCACGCCATTCCGTCGGCGTCGGTGGTGATCGGGTATGCGGGCTTGGCCGAAGTGTCGGCGGGCAGCCTTGGCAATCGCCCAAGCGGATTCCATGGCACGACTCGGCTTCGATCCGTGTGCAGTCCTGCGACGCGCGTCAACGCCGGGATCGCTGATGGGAAACATCGGAGGCGAGCGTTTGCAATGCCTGGTAAATCGGCAGGAATGAATGACATGCCGATACGCTGATTCAATGGTGCCGATTGTCACCGTCAATATTCAATCCGGATTTGCGCCATCCGACCGCCGCCGGCATTGCGCGTGTGCGGCATCAGCCCCGAATTGGCATTCGATCCGGACGAGCTGCCGGACTCGGTTGCTGGAGAATCGGCGGCGCCGTGGCGCGACGACTGCGGCAAGTTGCTGACTCGGTAACAGGGTGCTTCTCGCGCACCGGGGATGCAATCCTTTGCATTAGAAAGATGCATCAGGAATAGGTTTTTGTTCGATTGCTCGATAGCTGAGTGGGCGCCAGCGACCCGACCCCGAGGTACCGGCAGGGCTGGCCTTCGCACGATGGCCGCGCGTCCCACCGGGCAGCCCGGACGGTGACGGCGCGCTAGCGCAAGTACACATTCCCGTCATCTGGCTGCGAGGGGATGCCGATGAAAGCCTGGCTGCACTTCGCTGACTGGCCGCTGCAATGGAAGATGGCCGCATTGCTGCTGGCCGCTTCCCTGCTGCCGCTTGGCCTGTCGATGTGGGTGGATGCACGCCATGCGCGCGAACTGCTGCTCGATGGCCTTGTGCATCTGATCGAGGCCCGCAGCGATCAGGTGGCCGACGAGCTGGACGCCTACAACCGCAGCGTCCAGATTTCCGCTCGCGGGCTGGCGCTCGCACCCCCGGTTCTCCGTTATTGCGCTGCAGCGGATCGTGGCGCGGGAACCGGGCGGCCAGCCCGCGTCGCGGACGAATCCGCCGTCCGGGAACTGCTGGCTACTGTCTCGGCGAGCGACGCCGATCTGCGCGGTGCCGCCATCGTCGATGCCGGTGGACGGGTGCTGCTCGCGCATCCGTCCGGGGCGGAGGGCCGCGTTCTGGCGAACCGGTCGGTGCCGGGTGCCGCGCTGGAGCGGTCGTCCGGAATTGCCGGTGTCTTCCTCGGCCTGCCTGGCATCGACGACCAGCCCATGCTCGCCTTCTTCGCACCGGTGCGGGGTGGGTGCTTGGCCGTGCTCTGGGTCGACCCTGGTGCGCTGTGGCAGCGCATTCGTGCTTCCGACGCGCTCGCCGGGCCGGGCAGCTTTGCCGTCGTGTACGACCGGGAGGGCATCCGCATCGCCCACACCTCGGTCGCCGATCTGGTCTTCCATCCGGCGGGGCCGCTCGCGCCCGCGATCGTCGACGCGCTTGCGGCGGAGCGGCGCTTCGGTTCGCGCACGCGCGAGCTGCTTACAGACGTGAGGCCCTTTCCCGAACAGTTCGAGCGCGCCCGCGCCGACAGGCTTGACCGCGACGTGTTCCGCGGCCGCTCGCCCGTGAACAGCCAGCTCAACTACGGCGTCGGCCGCCGGCTCGAGAGTGTCGGCTGGACTGTGTTCTACATGCTGCCCGCAGCCGCATTCGAGGCGCCACTGCTGCGCTTCACGCGCGAGCGCGCGCTGTTCGGTGCCGCGATCATGGTGCTGGCGATCGTGGCCGGTTTCGTGGTCGCACGCGACATCCTCTCCCCCGCATCGGCCCTGCTGGCGGCGGCCCGCGCCATCGCGGCCGGCGATCTCGCCGCGCGGGTGCGGCCCCGGCGCGGCGACGAACTGGGCCAGCTCGGCCACGCCTTCGACGCGATGGCCGAGCGCGTCCAGGCCCAGGATGCCGACCTGCGCGATTCGCGCGACCGGCTCGACCATCTCGTGCGCGAGCGCACCGCCGAGCTGAGCGCCGAGGTGGCCGAGCGCAGCCGGGCCGAGGCCAGCGCACGCGAGAGCCGCGAGCTGCTTCAGGCCGTCATCGACAACTCCGGCGCGCTCATCTACGCCAAGGACGCCGATGGCCGCTTCGTGCTCGTCAACCGCCAGCTTGCCGCCACCTTCCGCCGCCCGCCCGATGCCTTTCTCGGACATACCGACCATGATTTCTTCCCGGCCGAGGCCGCCGACGCGTATCGCGCGATGGATCTGCGCGTGATCGCCTCGGGCCAGGCGCTGATCGAGGAGGAGCGGGTGCCGACCGACGAAGGCATGCGCACCTACGTGTCGGTGAAATGCCCGCTGCGCGATGCGGCCGACCGCATCCGCGGCATCGTCGGCATCTCGACCGACATCACCGATCGCAAGCGTGCCGAGGCCCGGCTGCGCGATCAGCTCGAACGCATGCAGCTGCTGGACCAGCTCACCGCCGCCATCGCCGAGCGCCAGGACCTGCCCAGCATCTACCAGGTGCTGGCGCTGCGGCTGGAGACACAGCTGCCGGCGGAGTTCGCCTGCGTCTGCCGGCCCGGACCGCAGTCGGGACGGCTGACCGTGATGGGCGCGGGCCGCGCGCGCGCGCCGCTGGACCTGGCGGGCGCGGATGACGCGCGGGCCGGCGCGGCGGCGGACCACGGCAGCGACGTGCGAGGCACGGCGCCGGGCACCGGCGTCGGCCCGCCCTCGCTGCCGGCCGATTGCGACCTCGTGCGGCGCGCTCTCGCCGGTGAACTGGCCTGCGAGCACGACATCGCCGCGCTGCCGGGACCACTCGCGCAGCAGCTCGGCGCGCATGGACTGCGCTCGCTCGTCGTCGCGCCGCTGCAGAACCAGGGCGAGGTGTTCGGCTTGCTGCTCGTCGCCTGCCATGCGCCGGGTGCGTTCAGCAGCGGCGCCTGCGAGTTCCTGCGCCAGCTCAGCACGCACGTGGCGCTCGCCGCGCGCCAGGCCCAGCTGCACGGCGCGCTCCAGCGCGCCTATGACGACCTGCGCCAGACCCAGCAGGCGGTGATGCAGCAGGAGCGGCTGCGCGCGCTCGGCCAGATGGCCAGCGGCATCGCCCACGACATCAACAACGCGATCTCGCCGGTGGCGCTCTACACCGAGGCGCTGCTGGAGCGCGAGCCCGCGTTGAGCGAGCGCGGGCGCGGCTATCTGCAAACCATTGCACGCGCGATCGAGGACGTGGCCGAGACCGTCGCCCGCATGCGCGAGTTCTACCGCGAGCGCGAGCCGCAGCTGGAGCTGCGGCCGGTGCGGCTCGACGAGATCGCGCGCCAGGTCATCGAGCTGACGCGCGTGCGCTGGTCCGACATGCCGCAGCAGCGCGGCGCCGTCATCGATCTCGTCACCGACTTCGCACCCGGGCTGCCGGGCGTGCTCGGCATCGAGAGCGAGCTGCGCGAGGCGCTCACCAATCTCGTGTTCAACGCGGTCGATGCCATGCCCGCAGGCGGCCGGCTGCTGCTGCGCACGCGGCGCCTGGACGGCGAGCCGGCGCGCGCCGCGCTGGAAGTGGTCGATACCGGCGTCGGCATGGACGAGGACACGCGCCGACGCTGCCTCGAACCCTTCTTCACCACCAAGGGCGAGCGCGGCACCGGCCTCGGTCTGGCGATGGTGTACGGCGTGGCTCAGCGCCATGACGCCGGCATCGAGATCGACAGCGCGCCGGGCGCGGGCACGACCCTGAGGCTCGTGTTCCCGGTGCCGGCTGCGCGTCCCGCCGAGGCCGCCGCGCCGCCGGCCGAGGCAAGGCCGGCGCGCCGGCTGCGGCTGCTGGTCGTGGACGACGATCCGCTCATGCTCGCCTCGGTGCGGGACGCGCTCGAACTCGACGGTCACGAGGTGGTGACGGCGGCCGGCGGCCAGGCCGGCATCGAGCTGCTGGGCGCGGCGGCCGGCCAGCCCGCCACGGCGGGGCCCGGCGAGGCATTGGCGCACGCGGCAAGGCCCGGTGCGGGCGGCGCCGCGCCCTTCGACGCGCTCATCACCGATCTCGGCATGCCGCATGTGGACGGCCGCCGCGTGGCCGCCGCCGCGCGCGAGCGCTGGCCCGCGCTGCCGGTCATCCTGCTCACCGGCTGGGGCCAGCGCATGGCCGCCGACGGCGAGCATCCGCCCAATGTCGATCGCGTGCTCGCCAAGCCGCCGCGCCTGCGCGAACTGCGCGCCACGCTGGCCGAACTGGTGGACGCGGCGGCGCCGTCGGGGGCCGCCGGCAGTCCGTCGTCCGCTGTCTCCGGAGACCCGTCATGACCGAGTCCGCCGCGTCACCCCTTGCCCGTCTGCTCATCGTCGATGACGAAGTTGCCCAGATGCGCGCGCTGTGCGACACGCTCCAGGACGAGGGCTATGCGACCACCGGCTGCACGGATGCCGCCAGCGCGCTCGACCTGCTGCGCGCCAAGCCCTTCGACCTGCTGCTCAGCGACCTGATGATGCCCGGCATGGACGGCATCGCGCTGCTGCGCGCCGCGCTGGCGATCGACCCGATGCTGATCGTGATCATCATGACCGGCGAGGGCTCGATCAGCTCCGCCGTCGAGGCGATGCGCGCCGGTGCCCAGGACTACATCCTCAAGCCCTTCCGGCTGAGCGCCGCGCTGCCGGTCATCTCGCGCGGGTTGTCGATGCGCCAGCTGCGCATCGACAACGCCGCGCTCGAGCGCCGCGTGCGCGAGCATTCGGCCGAGCTGGAGGCGGCCAACCGCGAGCTGGACGCCTTCACGCGCTCGGCCTCGCACGACCTGCGCACGCCGGTCGCGGCGGTGATGGGTCTGTCGGAGCTGCTGCTGCTCAAGGCCGGCCCGACGCTGCCGGCCGATCAGCGCGACTGGCTGGCGAGCATCCACAAATCGGCGCGCCACATGAACCGGCTCATCGACGACCTGATGCGGCTGTCGCGCTTCGGCGGGCAGGCGCTCGTGCCCGAGCCGGTCGACATGACAGCGCTTGCACGCGAGGTGGCCGACGAGCGTCTCGCGCAGGAGGCCGGCCGCGATATCCGGCTCGCGATCGAGCCGCTCGCGCCGGCCCGGGCCGACCGGGCGCTGGTGCGCCAGGTGTTCGTCAACCTGCTGTCCAACGCCATCAAGTACTCGCGCGACCGCGATCCCGCCTGCATCACCGTCGGCTGCGACACGGCGGGCGCGGTGCCCGCGTGGTTCGTGAAGGACAACGGCGTCGGCTTCGACATGGGCGACGCGGCGCGGCTGTTCGACGCCTTCGAGCGGCTGCACGGCGCCGACCGGTTCGAGGGCAGCGGCGTGGGGCTGACGATCGTGCAGCGCATCGTCGTGCGCCATGGCGGACGGGTCTGGGCCGAGGCGAGTCCGGGGCAGGGCGCTTGCTTCCACTTCACGCTGGCAAGTGACGCGGGGTGATCGGGGCCGGGCCGGCGGCGCGGGCGCGACAGGCATCGGGGCGGCCGGCAGGGAGCCGGGCTCCGTGTGCGCATGCGACACTCGCCGCCCGTCCATTACCGCTCCCGTCGACGTGTCCACCCCCGCCCAGCCCGAAGCCGACGGCGGCGCCAGCCGGCCCGCCGATGACCGCGAACCCTTTCTCGTCGCCCTCGGCGAGCGCGTGAAGCTGCTGCGCTCGCGCCGTGGCATGCCGCGCCGCGTGCTCGCCGAGACGGCCGACGTGTCGGAACGCCACCTCGCCAACCTGGAGACGGGCTTGGGCAACGTGTCGGTGCTGGTGCTGCGCCAGGTGGCGCAGGCGCTCGAATGCCCGATCGCCGAGCTGCTCGGCGACGAGACCACCGCGAGCGCCGAATGGCTCCTGATCCGCGACCTCCTGCACGGCCGCGACGAAGCCGGGCTGCGCCGCGCGCGCGAGGCGCTCACCGAGCTGTTCGCCGAGCCGTCGCCCAAGGCGCGGCGCGCGAGCCGCATCGCGCTCGTGGGCCTGCGCGGCGCCGGCAAGAGCACGCTTGGCGCGCGGCTCGCGCAGGCGCTCGGCTGGCCCTTCATCGAGCTGAGCCGCGAGATCGAGCGCATCGCCGGCTGCGCGCCGAGCGAGATCCACGCGCTCTACGGCGCCAACGCCTACCGCCGCTACGAGCGCCGCGCGCTGGAAGAAGTGATCGAGCTGCATCCCGAGGCGGTCATCGCCACGCCGGGCGGGCTGGTGTCGGAGGCGGCCACCTTCAACCTGCTGCTGTCGCACTGCTTCACGCTCTGGCTGCGCGCCTCGCCCGAGGAGCACATGAGCCGCGTCATCGCCCAGGGCGACCTGCGGCCGATGGCCAACAACGCGCAGGCGATGGAAGACCTCAAGCTCATCCTCGCCGGGCGCGAACCCTTCTATGCCAAGGCCGATCTGAGCTTCGACACGAGCGGGCGGACGACGGAAGAAGCCTTCGCCGGGCTGGAAGCGGCGCTGCGGCCGGCGCTGCCCGAGGCTTTCCCGAAGGCGGGCTGACAGCGCTTGCAGCCGGCGGCACGGCAGGTCGGCGGTTCCCGGCGGGGCGTGGCTTTCAGCGCCGCTCGGCCACCACCACCCGCACTTCCGCCCAGGCCTGGTCCTGCTCGGGCGCCGCCGGATCGGTGCGGCGCTCGGCATGCAGCCATGCCACCGCCACCTCGCCGTCGTCATTCACGGCGATGCGCGGCGTGATGTTGCGCGAGGGATTGCCGGCGGCGTCGGGCGTGCTCAGGCGGCGCGGGCCTTCCCACAGGCCGGCGGCACGCCAGTAGCTGCGCGCATGCACGCCGGTGGCGGTGTAGGGCTGGGTCATCCACTGCTCGTTGATGAGGTCGGGCAGCAGCCTGTCGTCGGACCAGGCAACGTGAAGATTGCCGCCGCGATCCACGGCCGCCACCGTCCGCAGGCCGAAGGCCGGCAGCGCGACCGGCGCCGACCAGACGCCCGCGGCGCTGCGCCAGCGCACGCTGCGCCGGGCGCCGCCGTGGCCGAAGGTCTCGCCGGTGATCGCGATGCCGCCGTCCGCCAGCGCGGCGAGCGCGATGTCGGTCTCGTCCGTGGTGCCGCCGGGCAGGCTCAGCAGTTCTTCCTGTTCGAGCGCGCGGGCATCGCAATCAAATACCTGGTGATGGATGAGCCCGTCGCGGCCGACCCAGGCCAGATGGGGCTTGCCGCCGTCATCCACCACGAGCGTCAGGTCCCTGATGAACAGGAGCGACGACGGCGCCTGCGCGACCCGCAGGTGGGGATGCCAGAGCGAGCGCGTCCGGTCGCGGAAGCGCACCCACAGCGCGCTGCGCGACTGGCCGGCGAGGGTGGCGCTGCTGATGCCGGCCAGGATCATCTTGCGATCGCCGCAATCGGCGAGGAGCGGCGCGCCGGAGCTGGTGTCGAGGGCGAGATCGCCGAGCGGGGGCAGGGCGTCGGGATCGATCTGCCATGCGGCCGTGCGGTTGGTGCGGGTGGCGGTGCGCAACAGCGCCGCGCCGCTGGTGTCGGGGGCCTGGAGCCAGACGGCGACGCCGCTGCCGTCGGGGCGCAGCACCGGCCGGGCGCTGGCCTGCACGGCGCCGGTCACGAGCAGCCGGCTCCAGTTGCTGGCGCTGCCGGTCAGCGGCCGGATGCCGAAGTACAGGACGCAGGGATCGCCCTCGGGCGGCCCGAGCACGACGCCGCAATTGCCCGACCATTCGCCGATCTGCCGGCTTACGGGCACGCCGTCGCCCGCGATGAAGCTGCCGCCGACGGCCGAGCCGGCCGGATCGTTGGTGCCGCCGGTCCGCCAGAACGGACTCCACGCCTGGCCGGTGCCCGCGCGCCAGACGCCGTCCGGGATGAGCGGCGGATCGCTGCCGTGCCAGACCGGCCAGTCGGCGAAGCGATACCACCAGCTCGCGATGGCCTTGCCGCCGTCGGCGTAGTCGAGGTCGTTCATCCAGACGTTCTCGTAGCGGTGGACCGGCAGGTCGTTGCCGCGCGGCCAGCCGATGGCCACTTCGTAGAGCGGGCTGGCAGCTGCGGGTGTGCTCCAGCTGCCGCGCTCGGTGGCGCTGAGCTGGGCGGTGGCGCGGGCGTCGGCGGTGGTGGCGGTTGCCGTGGCGGCGGGGGGATCGCCGCCGCCTCCACAGCCCGCGAGCGCGAGGCAGACGGCGATGACCAGGGCGAGCAGCGGGCCGCTCGCGATCGTCATGAAGTCGATCCGGCGGCGCATGCGCTCGTCGGGACGCACGGTTGCTGCAATCCTTTGCATGGCTGCCTCCTTGCCGGCACAGGAATGGCGCGCAGCGTAGTTCCGGCCGCTGAAAGGCGTCGGCAAGTTACACGCCGGCCGATGCCCGCCACCGGCGCGGAGTGATGCGGGGCGGCGCTGGCGCGGGCGCATCAGCGGGTCTCGGCCCATTGCACGTCGACGACGGCCCAGACGCGATCCTTGGGATGGGCCGCGGCGGGATCGGTCTCGCGGCGCGCGCGCAGCCAGGCGACGGCGAGGCGGCAGTCGGGCGCGACGGTGATGAGCGGCCGCGCGTTGCGGCGGACGATGCCGTCGCCGTCGGCGGCGCTGAGCGTGCGTGGCGCGTCCCAGCGCGCGGGCGTGCGCCAGTAGCGCAGCAGCCGGATCGACGAGGCGGTGTAGGGCTTGTCGATGTAGTCGTCGGCGTTGAAGTCGCCGGGGTCGTCCGACCACACGGCGGCGATGTTGCCGATGTGGTCGATGACGAGGCTGGTGGGCTGGTTGTCCGACGGCACGGTCACGGGCCGACTCCAGGTGCCCGAGGCGCTGCGCCAGCGCACGTCGTCGCGGCCGGGGCCGTCGGCCAGCGTGTTGCGCAGCGCGAAGGCCATGCCGCCGTCGGACAGCGCGGTCATCTGCAGGCCGCCGTAGATGTCGATGCCGTTGGGCCAGGGCAGGGTCTCGTGCAGCGTGACTGCGCCTTTCGCGTCGCACTCGAGCATGAGGTGGTGCATGACATCGCCGGTGGTGATCCAGCCGAGATGCGGCTTGCCCGCCTTGTCCACCCGCAGCGTGAGGCCGGCGAGCCGCTCGGTCGGCAGGTTCTGCACGAGCCGGATGAGCGGTCCCCAGCGGGACTGGCTGCGCTCGCGGATGCGGGCCCACACCACGCGATGCCCGACCTCGTCCGGCGGCGCGCCGAAGAAGAAGGAGCTGCCGATGAGGATCATGCGGTTGCTGCCGCAGTCGGCCAGTTGCAGGGCGCCCGCGCCGGTGTAGCCCTTGGGCGTGTCGAGCGTGTCGAGCACGCGGGCGTCTTCCTTCCAGGCGGCGGTGCGGCCGGTGCGCGTGGCGGTGTGCAGCTTGTTGAGGCGCGGCGTGCCTTCCTCGGCAGCCCAGACGGCGATGCCGCTGCCGTCGGGGCGCAGCATCGGCTCGGGCGCCGACAGGTTGATGGCGGCGGCATGCAGGCGCGTCCAGCGCGATTCGGGCGCGACGAGCGGATGCACGTCGAGTTCGCGCACGCAATCGTCGGTGTAGTTGGTGATCGAGTAGAAGCACTGCACGTCGCTCGGCCGCAGGCTCGCGCCGATGGGCTGGCCGTCGCCGGCGATGCCGGTCATGAGCTGGGTGCCGCCCTCGGGCTTGATGTGGAAGCCCGGCGCATCGAGCGTCGTCCAGCCGGCGTCGCGCGACGGGCGCCAGGCGGCCTGCGCGGTCGCGAAGTGGGCGTGGTAGTGCCAGTCGAGCCATTCGGTCGGATAGCTGCCCCAGGTGGCGAGCGCGCGGCCGGCGGCATCGAAGGCGATGCGGGCGAGATAGAGGTTGTCGGTCGAGTGCAGCGGCAGCTGGTAGGACGGCGCGGGCGTGAACTCGCCGCCGTACAGCTCCCAGCCGACCTGGATATCGACTTCGGGACTGAGGGTTGCGGGCGCGGTCCAGCCGCGCTTTGGCGTGCTGGTCTGGACGGTGGCGATGGCGCCGTCCGTGCCCGGAGATGCGTCACCCCCGCCGCAGGCCGCAAGCAGCGCGGCGCAGGCGAGGACGACAGGCGGTCTGAGGTTTGCAAGGCCTTGCATGGTGGCCTCCTCGTGGCTCGTGACCCGACGGCGCGCAGCTTAGGAGGATCGCGGCCGATGCCCGCGCCGGTTACAAGGCCTTTGGCGCGACCACGCCCGCGCGAAAGCGCGCGACCTGCGAGCGCACGCCGGCGGCGATCGCCTCCCAGGTGCGCGGCGGGAAGTCGGCCGGCAAGTCCGCCTCGACCGCCGCGAGCGCCGGCTCGACCTGATCCACCAGCCCGAGCATCGCCTCCCACACCGGCAGGCCGCCATGCTTCATCGCGAGGCCGTGCCAGTGCCGCGCCTCGATGCGCGCGAGCAGCCAGTGCGGATTCTTCGAGCGCAGCGCCATCGCGAGGCCGGCCTGGTGCCAGCGGAAGCGGTTGGGCGCGTCGCCGAAGTAGGGCCACATCGAGATCACGTCGTAGATCGGCGTGAGCCAGTAGCGATCGCCCGGGCCGAGGAATACCGACCAGTTCTTGGCATGGCCGTCGGTGGCCGCGAGCAGCCAGAACGCGAGCTGCGCGAGCTGGAACACGAGCCGGTCGCGCGGCGCCTCGTCGCTCGCGGCGAGCAGGCGCAGGCAGGCCGCCATGCCGGGGCCGCCGTCGGCTTCGTACTTGCGAGCGGGCGGCTGGCCGAGCGCCTGGCAGAAGTCTTCCTGCGGCAGGCGCGCGATCCAGTAGCCGCCGTCGGCGAAGGCGCGGTCGAAGCGTTCGACCACGAGCACGGGCTGGCCGTCGAAGCGCGCCATCTCCGTCGTGGCGACCGGCAGGCCGAGCGCGCCGAGCAGCCGCAGGCAGAGCCATTCGTTCTGCACCGAGTCGGACAGATCGACGCGCCGCGAGCCGCCGACGAGGCCGAGCGGCAGCTTGAGGATGTGGGTGGTGGGCGTGGCGCCGCGCGGCAGATGCCAGCGGCCGTCGAGGCGCAGCAGCGCGGTCTTTTCCTGGGCGCCGGCGATCGAGATGCGGAAGGGCTCGTCGTCGCGCAGCGCGGGCGCGCCGTCGGACGGGACGGCGGCGAGCAGGGCGGCGACATCGGTGTCGGTGAGCGGGTCGGCGTCGATGCGGTCGAAGCCGGCGGGCGTCTCGTCTTCGGGCAGCAGCTGCACCGCGCCGACGCAATCGCGGCCGATCGCGCCGAGCAGCGCGAAGGGCTCGGTACCGCCGAGTCCGAAGCGGCGCGCGAGCCGGGCGCGGATGGCTTCGTTGTCGGGCAGCAGGTTGTCGAACCAGTGGGCGACGGCGGGGCCGCGCAGCTCGTTGCCGGGCGTGATCGGCAGCGAGAGCGACAGCGCGCGGCGGCGCGGCGAGGCGAGCCAGGCGGCGTCGTAGGCGAGCGTGTGCGCGCCGCGCGCGAGCTGCCAGCGCGCGACGGGCTCGCCGTTCATCCAGAGGTGGAGCGCGTCGCTCACCAGACACCCTTGCGCGCGGGCAGGTTGACGGAACGCGGGGTGGCGGACGGGGCGGGCGCCGGCGGCGCGGCTTGCGGCTCGCCGGTGGGCGGGGCTTTCGGCACGGTCATTTCATCGGCCCCCGGTGCGGCCGTCACTTCATATGCGGCCGGCTGTGCGGCGGCGAGCGGAAGGGCTGCGGGCTGGCCGGCGAGGCCGCCATCGGCGGCACTTGCCGTCGTTGCCGCATCCGTCGCCACCGCCTCCGGCTCGCCATCGCGCAGCACGAGGGTGACGCCCAGCGCCGCGAGCAGCCGCATGAACTGATCGACGCTCACCACCGACGGATCGGCCTCGATCTCGGCCATGCGCGCCTGCCCGACGCCGAGCTGCTGGCCGAGCTGCGCCTGAGTGAGGCCGGCCTGGCGGCGCAAGGCGCGCAGTTGCGGGCGGAGCTGGCTGGCGAGGCGGATCGGGTAATCCATGGCGGCTGGCCTATCGGCTTCAAGCGATGAAGCAAGAGTATCGCTTTTGAGCGATCAAAGATGAATATCGCTCAAAGCCAATGAAATATGCCTTCCAGGCCACCGATCCGGCAGCCGAATGCCGCCCGGAAAGGGACATCCCTCATTTCGGACATGCACTATCGTGCTTGACGCCATGCAATGTAGTGCAGCATAGTGCGCCTCAACAGGAAGCGCACTGCACTAAAGTGCATGTGACGCGATCCCCGGTCAGCCCGGCCGCCGATGGCCGAACAAAGAGGAGCGCGCATGAGCATCAATCCCCGAGTCGAGTACCAGACCGACCCATCCCGCTACCGCCACTGGAAGCTGAGCTTCGATGGCCCGATCGCCACGCTCGCGATGGACACGGCCGAGGACGGCGGCCTGCACCCCGGCTACAAGCTCAAGCTCAATTCCTACGACCTCGGCGTCGACATCGAGCTGCATGACGCGCTCCAGCGCATCCGTTTCGAGCATCCCGAGGTGCGCACCGTCGTGCTCACGAGCGGCAAGGAACGCATCTTCTGTTCGGGCGCCAACATCTTCATGCTCGGTCTGTCGTCGCACGCCTGGAAGGTCAACTTCTGCAAGTTCACCAACGAGACGCGCAACGGCATCGAGGACAGCAGCGCGCATTCGGGCCTCAAGTTCCTCGCCGCGATCAATGGCGCCTGCGCCGGCGGCGGCTATGAAGTGGCGCTCGCCTGCGACCACCTGCTGCTCGTGGACGATCGCTCGTCGGCGGTGTCGCTGCCCGAGGTGCCGCTGCTCGGCGTCCTGCCCGGTACCGGCGGCCTGACCCGTGTGACCGACAAGCGCCATGTGCGCCACGACCATGCCGACATCTTCTGCACCACGACCGAAGGCGTGCGCGGTCAGCGCGCGGTGGACTGGAAGCTCGTCGATGAAATCGCCAAGCCGGCCGCCTTCGCCGACGCGGTGAAGACCCGCGCGCTGGCGCTGGCCGAGCAGAGCGACCGCCCGGCCGACGCGAAGGGCGTCGCGCTCATCCCGCTCGACCGCGGCGTGACCGAAGACGCGCTGCGCTACGAGTTCGTCACGGTCGAGATCGACCGCGCGAAGCGCCAGGCGACCTTCACCGTCAAGGCGCCGACCGCCCCGCAAGCCACCGAGCCTGACGCCATCGTCGCCGCCGGCGCGCGCTGGTGGCCGCTGCAATTCGCCCGCGAACTGGACGACGCCATCCTCTCGATGCGCACCAACGAGCTGGACATCGGCACCTGGATCCTCAAGACCGAGGGCGATGCCGCCGCCGTGCTCGCCGCCGACGCGACGCTGAAGAGGCATGCGAACCACTGGTTCGTGCGCGAGACCACCGGAATGATCCGCCGCACGCTCGCGCGGCTGGATGTGTCGTCGCGCTCGCTGTTCGCGCTGATCGAGCCGGGATCGTGCTTTGCCGGCGTGCTGGCCGAACTCGCCTTCGCCGCCGACCGCACTTACATGCTCGCCGCCGGCGACGTGTCCAACGCCACCGCGATCCAGCTCGACGACGGCAACTTCGGCACCTGGCCGATGGTGACGGGCCAGTCGCGCCTCGGCCGCCGCTTCTACGAGGACGAAGCCCAGCTCGCCGCCGCGCGCGCCACCGTCGGCACCCCGGTCGATGCCGAACAGGCCGTCGCGCTCGGCCTCGTGACGGCCGCGCCCGACGAGCTGGACTGGGCCGACGAGATCCGCATCGCGCTCGAAGAACGCGCCGCGCTGTCGCCCGACTCGCTTACCGGCCTTGAAGCCAACCTGCGCTTCAACGGCAAGGAAAACATGGTCACGCGCATCTTCGGCCGGCTCTCGGCCTGGCAGAACTGGATCTTCATCCGCCCCAACGCCTCGGGCGAGAAGGGCGCGCTCAAGCTCTACGGCAAGGGCGAGAAGGCCGCGTTCGACCTCGATCGGGTTTGACCCCACGACAATCGCAGCACCCGGCCGGCGTCCGCCGCGCCGGCCAGCCATCACGAGCATCGGAGACCCTCATGTCCGCCGTTTCCATCGACTACAGCGAACGCATCCCCAACAACGTCGACCTGTCCAGCGACCGCACGCTGCAACGCGCGCTCGAACACTGGCAGCCCGGCTTTCTCGACTGGTGGGGCGACATGGGCCCCGACGGCTCGCACAACTTCGACGTCTATCTGCGCACCGCGGTGAGCGTCGATCCCCAGGGCTGGGCGCAGTTCGGTCACGTCAAGATGCCGGACTACCGCTGGGGCATCTTCCTCAACCCGAAGGAGGAGGGCCGCAAGGTCAACTTCGGCGAGCACAAGGGCGAGGAAGCCTGGCAGGAAGTGCCGGGCGAGCACCGCGCCAACCTGCGCCGCATCATCGTCACGCAAGGCGATACCGAGCCGGCCTCGGTCGAGCAGCAGCGCCATCTGGGCCTGACCGCGCCTTCGCTCTACGACCTGCGCAACCTGTTCCAGGTGAACGTGGAAGAAGGCCGCCACCTCTGGGCGATGGTCTATCTGCTGCATCGCTACTTCGGCCGCGACGGCCGCGAGGAAGCCGATGCGCTGCTGGAGCGCCGCTCGGGCGACCAGGACCATCCGCGCATCCTCGGCGCCTTCAACGAGAAGACGCCCGACTGGCTGAGCTTCTACATGTTCACCTACTTCACCGACCGCGACGGCAAGTTCCAGCTCTGCGCCCTGGCCGAGTCGGGCTTCGACCCGCTCGCGCGCACGACCAAGTTCATGCTCACCGAAGAAGCGCACCACATGTTCGTGGGCGAGTCGGGCGTGTCGCGCGTCATCCAGCGCACGGTCGACGTGATGAACCAGCTCAAGACCGATGACGTGGCCAAGCTGCGCGCCGCCGGCGTGATCGACCTGCCGACCCTTCAACGGTATTTGAACTTCCACTTCAGCGTGACGATCGACCTGTTCGGCGCCGACGAGTCGAGCAACGCCGCGATCTTCTACAACTCGGGCCTCAAGGGCCGCTTCGAGGAAACCAAGCGCGACGACGACCATCGCCTGCAGACCGCCTCGTACAAGGTGCTCCAGGAGCTCGACGGAAAGCTCGCCGAGAAGGAAGTGCCGATGCTCAACGCGCTGAACGAAGTGCTGCGCGACGACTACATCAAGGACAGCGAATCGGGCGTCGGCCGCTGGAACCGCGTGATCGAGAAGGCCGGCATTCCCTTCCGCCTCAAGACGCCGCACAAGGCCTTCAACCGCCGCATCGGCGCGCTGTCGGGCGTGCGCGTGGCGCCGGACGGCCGCGTGGTGAGCGAGGCCGAATGGCTCGCCAACGTCAACGACTGGCTGCCGAGCGCCGAAGACCGCGCCTACGTCGCCTCGCTCATGGGCCGCGTGACCGAGCCGGGCAAGTTCGCCAACTGGATCGCGCCGCCGGTCATGGGCATCAACAAGCAGCCGGTCAACTTCGAGTACGTGCGCTTCAACTGATCGGCGTCTCCCTTCGACAGCCGTTTGGCCGGATCGTCTCCACGCGGTCCGGCGTTTTTTCCCCGGGACACGGCCATGAATGCTCCCCTGCCCGAAGTGCTGCGCCAGCACCTCATCGACCCCGAGATCTGCATCCGCTGCAACACCTGCGAGGACACCTGCCCGATCGACGCGATCGAGCACGACGATCGCAACTACGTGGTGAAGGCCGACGTGTGCAACGCCTGCGGCGCCTGCATCTCGCCCTGCCCGACGGGCGCGATCGACAACTGGCGCATGGTGCTCAAGGCCCAGGCCTTCAGCCTCGCCGACCAGTACGCGTGGGACGAACTGCCGCCGGACAACCCACCCACCGACGTGGACGGCGCCGCGATCGAGCCCGCTGCCGAGCCGGTCGCCCTCGCCCAGCTGCAGGACGAGCCAAAGACTTCGCGCCACGCGCCGTGGTCGGCCGCGCATCCCTACATCAACCTCTACACGCAGCAACGCCCGGCAATCGCGACCGTCGCCGGCAACTACCGCGTCACGGGCGAGGACTGCGACAGCGACGTGCATCACCTCGTGCTCGACTTCGGCACCCAGTTCTTCCCGGTGCTCGAGGGCCAGTCGATCGCGGTGATCCCGCCCGGCACCGACGAGCGCGGCCGCGCCCATTACGCGCGCCAGTACAGCATCGCCAGCCCGCGCGACGGCGAGCGGCCGGGCTACAACAACCTGTCGCTCACCGTGAAGCGCGTGACGACCGACCATGAAGGCCGGCCGGTGCGCGGCGTGTGCTCCAGCTACCTCTGCGACCTCAAGAAGGGCGATAAGGTGCAGGTGATCGGCCCCTTCGGCAGCAGCTTCCTGATGCCGAACCATCCGGGCTCGAACCTGCTGATGATCTGCACCGGCACCGGCGCCGCGCCGATGCGAGCGATGACCGAGCATCGCCGTCGCCTCGGCGCCAAGGCGAGCGGCCGGCTGATGCTGTTCTTCGGCGCGCGCACCGAGGCCGAGCTGCCTTACTTCGGCCCGCTCATGAAGCTGCCGAAGGACTTCATCGACGTGAACCTCGCGCTCTCGCGCGCGCCCGGCGAACCGCGCCGCTATGTGCAGGACCGGCTGCGCGAACGCTCGGCCGACGTGGCCGCGCTGCTGCGCTCGGGCGACACGCATCTGTATGTGTGCGGCCTGCGCGGCATGGAAGCCGGCGTGCTCGACGCGCTGCGCGACATCTGCGCCGCCCACGGCCTCGACTGGGGCGCGACCGCGCAGGCGATGCAGGCCGAGGGCCGCATCCATCTCGAAACCTACTGACGACCCACCACCAGGAAGGCCGCGCGAAGGCGCGAACCGCGCGCGGCCGGGAGACAACGATGGAGACACTCGCGCTCGACGTGGATGCGCGCGGCGTGGCCCGGCTGGAGATGGCCCGGGCCGAGGTGTTCAACGCCTTCAACGAGACGATGATCGGCGAGCTGGCCGAGAGCTTCGACGCGCTCGGCCGGCGCGAGGATGTGCGCGTGATCCTGCTTTGCGGGCGCGGCAAGGCCTTCAGCGCCGGCGCCGACCTGCAATGGATGAAGCGCCAGTCAGCCCAGGACGAGGCCGCCAACCTCGCCGACGCGCGCCGCTTCGCCGACATGATGCGGGCCGTCGCCGAATGCCCGAAGCCGACCGTCGCCCGCGTGCAGGGCTCGGCCTTCGGCGGCGGCGTGGGCCTCATGGCCGCCTGCGACATCGTCGTGGCCGCTTCGCATGCGCGCTTTGCCGTGAGCGAGGCGCGCTTCGGCATCCTGCCGGCCGTCATCGGCCCCTATGTGGTGAACGCGGTCGGCGTGCGGCAGGCGCGGCGGCTCGCGCTCACGGCCACCCAGGTCACGGCCGACGAGGCGCGGGCGATGGGCCTCGTGCACCGCACGGTACCGGCCGAGGAGCTGGACGCCGCGATCGACGCCGTGCTGCTCGAACTGCTCGGCAACGGCCCGGCCGCGCAAGGCGAGATCAAGCGCCTGTTCGCGCAGCTGGAGGTCGGCCCGGTCACGCCCGCCGTGCGCGAGCTGACCGCCGCCACGATCGCCCGCGTGCGCTCGACCGACGAGGCGCGCGAGGGCTTCGCCGCCTTCTTCGACAAGCGGCCCGCCGCCTGGAGCCGCGCATGAATGCCCCCGCCATCGCAACGCAACTCTCGCTCGCCGAACGGGCCGCCGGCGTGCCGGCCGAGAAGCCTGCCGACAAGGCCAGCGCGCTCGTCGTCGGCGTGATCGGCGCCGGCACGATGGGCGCGGGCATCGCGCAGATCGCGGCCGCGGCCGGCCACACGGTGCGCGTGCACGATGCGCGCGACGGCGCGGCGGCCGAGGCGGTCGCGAAGCTCGGCAAGACCTTCGGCGCGCTCGTCGCGAAGGGAAAGATGCCGGCCGACGCGGCGGCGGACGCGGTCGCGCGCCTGATGCCCGCCGCCTCGCTGGCCGAGCTGGCCGATTGCGGTCTCGTGGTCGAGGCCATCGTCGAGCGGCTCGACGTGAAGAACGCGCTGTTCCGCGAGCTGGAGGCCATCGTCGCGCCCGACGCGATCCTCGCCACCAACACTTCGTCGATCTCGGTCACCGCGATCGCGCGCGGGCTCGCGCATCCGGAGCGGGTCGCGGGGCTGCACTTCTTCAATCCGGTGCCGCTCATGAAGCTGGTGGAAGTCGTGAGCGGCCTCGCGACCGCGCCCGACGTGGCCGACCGGCTGCATGCGCTTGCAGGCGCCTGGGGCAAGACGGCGGTGCGCGCGCGCTCGACGCCGGGTTTCATCGTCAACCGCATCGCGCGGCCCTTCTATGCCGAGGCGCTGCTGCTGTTGCAGGAGCAGCGTGCGACGCCGGACGCGATCGACGCGGCGCTGCGCTCGGCGGGCTTCCGCATGGGGCCGTGCGAGCTGATGGACCTGATCGGGCATGACGTGAATTTCGCGGTCACGTCGTCGGTGTTCGAGGCCTTCCATGCCGACCGGCGCTTCGTGCCGTCGATCGTGCAGCGCGAGCTGGTCGATGGCGGGATGCTCGGGCGCAAGACGGGGCAGGGCTTCTATCGCTACGGCGAGGGCGGGGTGATGCAGGCGGTAACCGCGTCGGCGGGTCTGGCGGGCGTCGTGTCGAACGGCGTTGATGCCGGCGCGGCGAACGGTGCCCATCCCGAGTCATCGCCAGCCGGCCTGCCCGCGCGCGTGGTCGTGCGCGGCGGCGGCGAACTGGCCGAGCGGCTTGCGACTTCGCTGCACGCAGCCGGCTGCATGGTCGTGCGCGATTCCGCCACCGCCACGTCGAGCGCGGGCGCCGCCTTCGCCGGCGTCGCGGCGGGCACGGCCGTGGCGGGTGGCGAGCCGGTCGGCGTCATCGCCGGCAGCCTGCGGCTCTGGCTCACCGACGGCCGCCCGGCCGCGCAGCGCGCCGCCGACGATTCGCATCCGCCCACCGCCGTGTTCGACCTGCCGCTCGCCACGCCCGCCGAGGGCCGGCCCGTACTTGCCGTCGCCTTCGCGCCCGCCTGCTCGGCCGAGCAGCGCGCGCTCGCGGGGGCCGTGCTCGCGGCGGCGGGCTTCGACGCGACCGAAACGGGCGACGCGCCGGGCCTGATCGTCGCGCGCACGGTCGCGATGCTCGTCAACGAAGCCGCCGACGCCGTGCAGCAGGGCGTGTGCTCGGCCGCCGACGCCGACACCGCGATGAAGCTCGGCACCAACTATCCCGCAGGGCCTTTCGAATGGCTCGCGCGGCTCGGCGTCGGCAACGTCGTGGGCCTGCTCGACGCGATCGGCGCGGCGACCGGCTCGGAGCGCTACCGCGTCAGCCCCTGGCTGCGCGAGCGCGCCTGGGCGGGGAGGGCGGCGGCATGACAACGCTTGCAGCCAACCGCGACGCCGACACCACGCCGCAAGCCATCCCCTTCGACACCACCGACTTCCGCGTCGAACTCGACGCCGACGGCATCGCCCACGTCATCCTCGGCGCGCCGGGCGCGATGCCCGTCACCGACGCGCGCGGCCATGCCGAACTGGCCCGCGTCTGGCGCGTGCTCGACGCCGACGAGCGCGTGCGCGCCATCCTCGTGCGCAGCGCGGGCAAGGGCTTCTGCGCCGGCGGCACACCCGAGCTCGTCGCGGCGATGGTCGAGCACCAGACCGACCGGCTGCGCGTGATGCGCGAGGCGCGCGAACTCGTGATCGGCATGATCGATTGCGACAAGCCCATCGTCTCGGCCATCAACGGCGCGGCGGTCGGCGCGGGCCTCGCGGTCGCGCTGCTGGCCGACATCTCGGTCGCGGCGCGCGGCGCCAGGCTCATCGACGGCCACACCAAGCTCGGCCTCGCGGCCGGCGACCACGCGGTCGCGATCTGGCCGCTGCTGACGAGCATGGCGCGCGCCAAGGACGCGCTGCTGCTCTGCGACACGCTCACCGGCGAGCAGGCCGAGCGCATCGGCCTCGTGAGCCGCTGCGTCGAGGTCGACGCGCTCGACGCGACCGCGCTCGGCATCGCGCAAAGGCTTGCAGCATCGAGCCCGACCGCCATCGCCTGGACCAAGCGCACGCTCAACCACTGGCTGCGCGCCGCGCTGCCGGCCTTCGAGCATTCGCTCGCGCTGGAAATTCTCGGCTTTGCCGGCGCCGATGTGCGCGAAGGGCTCGCGGCGCTGAACGAGCGGCGCGCGCCGGCGTTCGGCCGCGTGCCCGACTGACCGCGCGCAAGCGCGTCCGCGCCGGCGACCGGCATGCGACGGCGAGCCGGCGCGGCCGGACCGCGACCCACCCTCCAGGAAGCCCCATGAAATTTGCCGACCTCCACGCCGGCCAGGTCATCGAGCACGGCCCGGCCTCGCTCACCGAAGCCGAGATGCTCGCCTTCGCGCGCCAGTACGACCCGCAGTGGTTCCACGTCGATGCCGAGCGCGCCCGCACCGGCCGCTGGGGCGGCCTGATCGCAAGCGGCTGGCAGACCTGCGGCCTCGCGATGCGCATGGCGACCGAGGCCGTGCTGCACGACTCGGAGAGCTTCGGCTCGCCTGGCCTCGCCTGGCTGCGCTGGCCCTCGCCGGTGCGCGCGGGCGACCGTCTCAGCTTCCGCGCCGACGTGATCGACGCGCGCGTGTCGGCCAGCAAGCCGCACATCGGCATCGTGCGCTGGCGCTGGCGCCTGCTCGCCGACGACGGCCGCGAGGTGCTCGACCTGGAGGCGACGAGCTTCTTCGACCTCGCGGTGGCCCCGACGGCCGCTGTTCGGGCCTGACACCGGCGCGTCGCCATCGGGGCAGACGGCGCGCGGCCGAAGCGACACCCGGCTTCGCGCATGCGCCGGCAGGCGGAGGATGCGCGCCGTGGCTGTCCTCAGCCCCGACGCTCCGCGGGCGTTGGCAGCGCCATCGCCCCGCACAGCTCCACCAGCGCCGGAACGATCGCGTCGATCGCGCTGCCCGGACCGAACACCCGCGCCACGCCGCGCGCACGAAGCCGCGCGGCGTCGGCCTCGGGGATGACGCCGCCGGCCACGAGCGGCAGCCTGGCCGGCAGCAGCGGCAGCAGTTCACCGATCAGCGCCTCGTGCGCGCCCGCGAGCGACGACACGCCCGCGAGGTCCGCGCCTTGCGCGCGCACGAACCCGGCTGCTTCCGCCGGACTCGTGAACAGCGGCCCGCAGGCCACCTCGAAGCCGGCGGCGGTCAGCGCCGACGCGAGCACGAGCAGGCCGCGATCGTGGCCGTCCTGGCCGAGCTTGAGCAGCGCGATGCGCGGCGCGCGGCCGTGGGCGCGGCGCCAGTCGGCGACGCTGGCGCGGGCGGCCTGCCAGCCGGCGTCATCGGCGGGACGGGTGTCGGCATAGCCGCGTGGCACCGGCGGCGCGGGCGGCTGGTGGCGCGGCCAGCAGGCTTCGAGCGCGGCGGTGCATTCGCCGACCGTGGCGCCGGCGCGCATCGCGTCGAGCGTCGCGGCGAGCAGGTTGCCGCCGTCACGCGCGGCGGCCGTCAGCGCGGCGAGCGCGCGGGCATAGGCGCCCGGGTCGCGCGCGAGGCGGACGCGGGCGAGGTCGCGCGCGCGGCGGCGGGCGAGGGCGGTGGCGTCGAAGGGGCGCGGGGCGTGGCGGGTGGTGGCCGGAGCCTCGCTGCCGACGATGACGCGCCGGCCGCTGTCGATCTCGGCCTGGACGGCGGCGGCGCTGGCGCGGATGCGCGCCGCGATGCGGCCGTCGAGCGTCATCGCGAGCACACCACCACCGGCCTCGATCGCGGCCAGCTCGGCCTCGACGCTGGCGGCGAGGTCGGCGGTGAGGCGTTCGATCGCGTAGGAGCCGGCCCAGGGGTCGGCGATGTCGCACAGGCCCGATTCGCGCTGGAGGATGTGCTGGGTGTCGCGCGCGAGCCGGGCGGCCTCGTCGGTCGGCAAGCTCAGCGCCTCGTCCCAGGCGTTGGTGTGCAGCGATTGCGTGCCGCCGAAGACGGCCGCCATCGCCTCGATGGTCGTACGCGCGAGGTTGTTGCGCGGCGTGCTCGCGGCGAGCGACCAGCCGCTGGTCTGGCAGTGCATGCGCAGCGCACGCGCCTTCGGATCGCGGCCGCCCTCGGCCTCGACCAGCCGCGCCCACACGAGCCGCGCCGCGCGCAGCTTGGCCACCTCGACATAGAAGTCCATGCCGACGCCGAAGAAGAAGCTGAGCCGCCCGCAGAAGTCGTCGACCGCATGGCCGCGGGCCTTCAGGCCGCGCAGGTACTCGCGAGCGTTGGCGAAGGCGAGCGCCAGTTCGGTGACGGCGTCGGCGCCCGCTTCCTGGAAGTGGTAGCCGCTGATCGACATCGCGTTGAAGCGAGGTGCATGCGCTTGCAGCCACTCGACCACGTCGAGCGCGATGCGCAGCGACGGCGCGGGCGCGAACACGTAGGCATTGCGCGCCTGGAACTCCTTGAGGATGTCGTTCTGGATCGTGCCGGCGAGCGCGGCCGGCGCCACGCCCTGGCGCTCGGCGGCGAGGATGAAGGCGGCGAGCACCGGCAGCACCGCGCCGCTCATCGTCATCGACACCGACACGCGGTCGAGCGCGATGCCGTCGAACAGCCGCGCCATGTCATCGACGCAGGAGACGGACACGCCGGCGCGGCCGACGTCGGCGGCGACGCGCGGATCGTCGGCGTCATGGCCGCGATGCGTCGGCAGGTCGAAGGCCACCGACAGGCCCTGGCCGCCCTCGGCAAGCGCGCGGCGGAAGAAGGCGTTGCTGTCCTCGGCGGCGGAGAAGCCCGCGTACTGGCGGATCGTCCACGGGCGCTCGGTGTACATGCCCGGATGCGGTCCGCGCAGGAAGGGCGGCTCGCCGGGCAGCGCGCGCAGATGGGGCAGGCCGGCGAGGTCGGCCGGCGTGTAGACGGGCTTGAGGTCGAGGCCGGCGCGACGGCGCGGCCGGCCGGGGCGGGCGGGCTTGATCATGGCTGGAGGTCGTGGCGGGCGGCGGGGCAGCGCGGGAGCGGCGCGGATGCGCGCCGGGTGAGGGCGCGCGCGAGCAGCCGGCCGTCGCTCGCGCGCAGCTCGCAGGCATGGCCGGCGGCGGGGCCGGCGGCATGCAGGCCGGCGAGCGTGATGACCAGCGTCTCGCCCGCGTTGAGGTTGCCGGCGAAGGCGATCTCGCGGTCGGCGGTGAGCACGTCGGGCGGCTCGCGCCACCAGTCCCAGGCGGCGCGGTCGAGCAGCGCGGCAAAGCTCGCGAAGTAGAGGAACTCGGCGCCGTTGAAGTCGTTGCGCGGGCAGGGCGTGAAGCGGAATTCGCGCGGCTGAGTCGGTGCGACGAGGCCTTCGGCGGCGAGGTCGAGGCCGTCGCGCAGCGCGCGCACGCGGGCGGCGAGCGGGACGGCGGCGCGAAGTCGGGCGGGCACGGTCCGGTCGTCGTCCGCGCCGGCCGTCGCAGGGACGATGGCACCGGCGGCGCCGGACAGGGCTTCGGCGCTCGCGCCAGACCCGTCAAGCGCCGCGTCGGCCGGCACGCTCACGCGCGTCACGCTGCGGTTGTCGCCGGCGGCGGCGCGGCGCACGAAGGTCGAGAGCAGCTCCAGCCGGCCGACCGGGCGGCCATTCACTGCAAGGCCATGCACGCTGAGGTGGCGCGCCGGCGCGAGCCGCAGCAGCCGGGTGTCGATCACAAGCCGGTCGTGCTCGCGCACCTCTGCGAGCCGGGCGCCGGTGAGCCGCAGCCCGAGGAAGGCGGCGTAGGCGGTCCGGCCCGCGTCGTCGGCGAACACCGGGTCGGCCAGCCCGAGCCGCGCCGCGAGCGCGCACCAGTGGCGGTCGCCGCATTCGCGCAGCAGCCAGTGCTCGGACAGCCCTGCGTGCGCGAGTTGCGGCATGCCGATGCGCACGGCCGTGGCCGGGCCGGCCGGTGCTGGCGCCGATGCCGTGGCCGGCAATGCCGCCACGTCCGCGCCGACCGAACGCGGGCCGCCGCTCATGCCGCGAGCGCCACGTCGGCGGCGCCGGCTTCGTCCGGCGCGAGGCCCGCCGCGCGCGATCCGGCGCGCCGCTCGGCAATGCGCTCGGCAAGGTAGCCCGCGTCGCGCGACACGCCCGAGAACCGGCCCGAGCCCCAGGTGTGCAGCCAGGGCAGGCCGAGGAAGTAGAGCCCCGGCTGGGGCGTGACGCCGCGATGGTGGGCCGGATAGCCGCGTCCGTTGAACACCGGCGCGTCGATCCAGCCGTAGCCCGCGCTGAAGCCGATCGACCAGATCACGTTCGTGATGCCCGCCGCCGCGAGGTCGAGCGTCTCGCGCTCCGTGGGCGGGGTCCAGACCGGGCGGTAGGCGCCCGGCGACTCGGCGGCGACGATGCCCTGCTTTGTGATCCAGTCGTCGATGCTCGCGTTGATGCGGTTGTAGACCGCGTCGGCGTGGTCGAGGTTGGCCCCGAGCGTCGGCGCGAGGCGCAGCAGGCCGTCGGCGTAATCGAGCGCGGGGCCGAACAGCTCCATGCCTTCGCGCGCGAACTGGCGCAGGTCGATGTCGCGCCCGCCGTCGCGGCCGGTCACGTAATGGTTGGTGTTGTCGCGCACGCCTTCGCGCAGCGGATGCTGCTCGACCGGCAGGTCGTAGTAGCCCATGTCGGCGAGCCAGTCGACCACGTCGCGGCCGCGATGGAAGCGCGCGCAGCGCGGCGCGTCGCCGGTGGCCAGGAACACCTTGCGGCCCGCGAGATGCAGGTCTTCCGCGATCTGCGCGCCCGACTGGCCCGAGCCGACGACGAGCACCGCGCCCTCGGGCAGCTGGCCCGCGTTGCGGTACTGCGCCGAATGCAGTTGCACGATGCCGGCCGGCAGGCGCTCGGCGTAGCGCGGAATCATCGGCGTCTGGTAGCCGCCGCTCGCCACCACCACTTCGTCGGCGGTCCAGCGGCCGTCGCTCGTGATGACCTCGAAGCCGCCGTCGCGGCGCGGCGTGAGCTTCTCGACCGCGACGCCTTCGCGCAGCGGCGCGTTGACCTTGCGCGCGAAGCGGTCGAGGTAGTCGAGGATCTCGCGTTTGTTCATGAAGCCGTGCGGCGCCGGGCCGTCATAGGGATGGCCGGGCAGGTCGCACTGCCAGTTGGGCGTGACGAGCGTGAAGTTGTCCCAGCGCTGCTCGCGCCAGTTGTGCATCGCGCTGTCGCGTTCGAGCACGAGGTGGTCGATGCCGGCGCGTTGCAGATACCAGCTCATCGACAGGCCGGCCTGGCCGGCGCCGACGACGAGGACGGGAAGGTGGCCCCGGTCGGGGCGGGCGGGGGTTGCGGTCATGTGGGGTCTCCCTGGCGGTCGTGCGGTGGTGTGCGGGTGTAGGCGTCAGGCGAGGTCGAGCACTTCGACTTCGGCGTCGGGCTGGTCGGCGAAGCGCGCGGCTTCGCGTTCGAGGACTTCGAGCTGGTCGGCGGCGCTGGAGCAGGCGTAGCCGTAGACCTCGCGCACCCGCTCCGAGGCGCGCGGATAGGCCTCGCGCGCCAGTTCCATGAAGCGCGCGAGCGGGTAGCGGGTATGCGGCGCGAGGTAGTGCCGGATGACGGTGGACGGCGAGTGGCAGCGGGCGACGCTGCCGTCGGGCCAGCGCAGCTGGTAGTGGACGGTGGGCATGGGTCGGGCCTCCGGGGCGGTAATCGGATTCGGGAAGTCGGGTGGGGCCGCGCGGGCGCGGCGGCGTGCGGGCGGTGGCGGTTCAGCCGGGCGCGGCATTGCGCCGGGAAGGCGCGGCGGCCGACGGCGCCGGCGCGGGCGGCCGGATGAAGGGCTGCTCGCGCCAGTCCCAGAAGGGCGCGCTGGCGCCGGTGGACGCGGCTTCGAGCACGAGCGCCGAGCCCTCGGTGAAGCGGCCGACCGGCGCGGCGGCGAGGTCGCGCGCGGCGAAGCGGGCGATGACGGCCGGCACGTCGGCCGGCGCGACCGCGAGCAGATAGCCGTAGCTCGGGAAGGCGGTGAGCCAGCGTTCGAGCGCGACGCCGGGCGGGCGCGGGACGGCGTCGAGATCGAGCGCGAGGCCGACGCGCGAGCATTCGGCAAACATCAGCGCGGTGCCGGCGATGCCGGCCATGCTGATGTCCTTGGCGGCGCGGCTCAGGCCGGCTTCGGCCAGTTCGGGCAGCAGCGCGAGGTCGCCGCGCAGGCGCTCGCCGGGCGCGGTCGTGGCCGCGTTCCAGTACGGCCAAGGTTCGACCCAGGCGCCGCGCAGGTCGGCGGCCATCACGAGCACATCGCCGGGGCGGGCGTCGAAGCTCGTGAGCAGCCGGCGCGCGCGGCCGACGATCGCCACCGCGAGCTGGTCGCGCGCGGCGCGGTAGTTGCTGTGGCCGCCCGCGATCGGCACGCCGAGCGCCTCGGCGGCGGCCGTCATGCCGGCGAGGATTTCGGCGGCCCGGGGCGCGCCGCGCGCCCAGAGCGCATCGGCCACGGCGAGCGGCCGGCCGCCCATCGCGGCCACGTCGCTCACGTTGACGAGCACGCCGCAATAGCCGGCGAACCAGGGCATGGCCTCGACCAGCTCCTCGACCAGCCCTTCCATCGCGAACAGCAGCCAGCCGTCGCCGGTCGGGTCGCGCAGCGCGGCGCAGTCGTCGCCGAGGCCGTTGGCGTCGTCGGCGGCGAGGCCGGGGCGGCGCTCCAGCTCGGCGGCGGCGGCCGCGATGTCGGTCTTGTGCCGCATGCCCCGGCTCGCGCGCAGGCGGCTTGCAAGGGCTTGCAGGGCGGCGGCGTCGAGCGGGGTGTCGGCGGGCGCGTCGGCACCGGCCGGCGGGGCGTTGGCGGTGCGCGCGTTCATCGCCCGGCTCCCGGCCGCAGCACGAAGCCCGCCTCGGGCGCCGGATGCGGCGGATAGACCGCGAGGTCGGCGCGCATGCGGCAGTGCTCGCGGCCGTGCAGCGTCTCGCGGCCGAGCGTGGTCCAGCCGAGGCGGCGGAACAGCGGCTCGTTCTGCGCCTGCACATGGGCGAGGAATTCGTCGCAGCCGCGCGCGTTGGCGGTCGTGACCGCGAGCCGGATCAGCGTCGCGCCGAGCCGGCCGTGACGGCGCCAGTCGGCCGCCACCGCGAGCCGCGAGCCCCACCAGTGACGCGGCGCGGCGCGATGGATGCGCACCGTGCCGACGACCTGCTGCGGCTCGCCCGCGAGGCAGGCGGTGGCGACGATCAGCTCGGCGTGCTCGTCGATCGCGTCGCGGTCGTCGTGCTCGAACACGCGCTGCTCGGCGCAGAACACCGCGCGCCGCAGCGCGTGGGCGGCCTCGCGCTCCCACGGCAGCGTCGCGAGCTTGATGCGGAACTCGGCCGGCGACCAGTCCAGCGGCAGCTCGCAAAAGCCGGCCGCCACGCCACCGCCAGGCGCGCGCTCGCCGAGGCCGCGCGCGAGGTCGAAATGCAGGCGCGCCATCTCAGCCTCCGTAGGTCGAAAGCGTCGAGCAGGCGCCGCACTTGCCGCAGCCGGCCTTGCTGTCGCTCGCGCGCAGGCCGGCCGCCGCGAGCATCGCGCCGAGCGGCGCAAGCAGCTCGCGCATGAACCCGGCCGACGGCGCGGGATGGTCTTCCATCGGCGTGCCCGCGATCGGCACGAAGGGCACGACGAAGGGATAGACGCCCAGCCCGACCAGCCGCTCGCAGCTGGCGAGGATGGCCTCGCGGCTGTCGCCGAGGCCGGCGAGCACATAGGTGCTGACCTGGCCGCGCCCGAACACCGCCACCGCCCGCTCGAAGGCGCGCCAGTAGGCGTCGAGCGGCACGCTCGCCTTGCCCGGCATCACGCGCTCGCGCACCTCGGGCGTGACCGCCTCCAGATGCATGCCGAGCGTGTCGACGCCGGCCGCGCTCAGGCGGTCGAACCAGCGCGCGTCGTCGGGCGGCTCGCATTGCGCCTGGATCGGCAGATGCGGCACCGCCGCCTTGATCGCGAACGCGCTCTCGCAAAGGATCGCGGCGCCGCGGTCGGGCGTGGGCGGCGTGCCGGTCGTGAGCACCATGTGCTTCACGCCGTCGAGCAGCACGGCGGCGCGCGCCACCTCGGCGAGCTGCTCGGGCGTCTTGCGCTCGATGGTGCGGCCGGCCGCGAGCGACTGGCCGATCGAGCAGAACCGGCAGGTCTTGCGCCGGCTCTCGTAGCGGATGCAGGTCTGGAGCACCGTGGTCGCGAGCACGTCGCGGCCGTGCAGCGTGGCGATCTTCGAGTACGGAATGCCATCGAGCGTCTGCAAGGCCGCGAAGCGCGCGCGCGGCGTGAACTCGATGCGCGCCACCGCCTTGCCCTCGCGCAGCAGGGTGCCGAGGCCGTCGGCGTCGCGCCGCGCGCTGAACGGCGAGGCCCAGGCCGAGGACGTGTGCGTCGGCACCATGAGCGTCAGGCCGTCCACGGTGATCGCCTGATGGTCGGACGGCCCGGCGCCGCCGCGCCGGCTCGCGGCCGCGAGCGCGCCGTCAGGCAGCCGCAGGCCGGCGGATTGCAGCTCCGTCATCAACTGCCGGTCGGGGGCGGACAAGGTCAGGCTCATGGCGGTTCACTCCTGCGGGATCGGGGGACGGGAAGGCGGCCGGCGCGTCGCTCGCGCGCACGAGGGCGCGCGCCGGCCGGTCGTCGAGATGCAGCGACAGGAGTTCGGGCCGCGCGTAATGCCCGGCCGAATCCATCATCCGCTTGCGCTTGGTGACGAGGGCGAGGTCGAGATCGGCGACGACCATGCCCTCGCCCTCGCGCAGCGGCGGCGCGAGATGCACGCCCTCGGGCGAGACGATCGCGGTGTTGCAGCCGCCGCGCAGCGCCTTCTGCAACTGCGGATCGGTGGTGATGCTCTCGATCTGCGCGTCATGCAGCCAGCCCGTCGAATTGATGACGAAGCAGCCCGACTCCAGCGCGTGATGGCGGATCGTCACATCCATCTGCTCGCCAAAGATCGGTCCGACGAGCGAGCCCGGAAACTGCGCGCAATGGATCTCCTCGTGCTGGGCCATGAGGGCGTAGCGCGCGAGCGGGTTGTAGTGCTCCCAGCAGGCCAGCGCGCCGACACGGCCGACGCGCGTGTCCACCGGGCGCAGGCCGGCGCCGTCGCCCTGGCCCCAGACCATGCGCTCGTGATAGGTGGGCGTGATCTTGCGGCGCTTGAGCACAAGGCTGCCGTCGGCGTCGAACACGAGCTGGGTGTTGTAGAGCGTGCCGTGGTCGCGCTCGTTGATGCCGAGCACCACCACCATGCCGTGGCGGCGCGCGCGCTCGGCCACCGCGTCGGTCACGGGGCCGGGCACCGTCGGGGCCAGTTCGTACAGCCGCAGATGCTCGCGGCCCATGAGCACCGGCGGCCGCACGAACGAGAAGTAGGGGTAGTAGGGGACGAAGGTCTCGGGAAACACGATCAGCTCGACGCCGCGCGCGGCGGCCTCGTCGATCGCGGCGCAGACCTTCTCCAGCGTGCCGTCGGCCGAGTCGAGCACGGGTGCGATCTGCACCGCGGCGGCCCGGACCATGCGCGGGGTCGTCATCGCGCTGGCCTCAGAGCGTCCAGGTGTCGAGGATCACCGCATTGGCCTTGCGGTGGATGAGCATGAGGTCGAGCACGTCGAGCGGATTGATCGCGCGGATGCCCTCGATCAGCGCGCCCTCGCCATGGCCGTACAGCGCCTGGAGCGCGAAGCGGCAGGCGTAGACCTTGCCGCCTTCCTCGATGAACTTGGCGATCTGCTTGTTGAAGTTCTGATGGCCGGGGAAGGCCTCGTCGCCGAGCGTCGGGAAGCCGCGCTGCACGCCGAGCGTGACGCCCGGGCCGTAGAGCAGCACCGAGGTCTCGTAGCCCTTGCGTTGCAGCCGCGTGGCCTGGAGCAGGTTGACGAAGCCGATCGAGCCTTCGAAGGCCACGGTGTGGAAGGTGACGAGCGCCTTCTCGCCGGGCGCCGCCTTGACGTCCTCGAACACCTTTTCCTCGTAATCGACGAGGTGCTCACCCTTGACGTTGGCGGGCTTGGTGACTGCGGGCATGTGGGTTCTCCTGAGGGGTTCGCGCCGGGTTTGGCGTGATCTCCTTCAGCAGCCGGCATGCCATCGCTTTGCCCGCCGGATGCGATCAATCTGCGATGAGCGAGCCGGCGCGCGGGCCGCGCGGCCGAAAAAAAATTCCGGCGCCGGTGGCGGGCGCGCCGCCACCGGGGCAGATCAATCTGCGATCAATTCGGCTGGCGCACCGCGCGCGGGCGGGCTGCACGGCGCCGGGGCCGGCATGGGCACCGCCGGTCGGCATAAGCCGCCTCCGGAAGCCATCTTCTGCCATCGATGTGCGATCAATCCGGCCAGCCTATGCAATCAATTTGGCACGCAATTCGCGTCCGCCGGAGCCGCCCCTTCATGACCCGAGAAAGACCTTCCATGCCCAGGATCACGCGGCACTGGCGCCAGCGACTGGCCGAGGCGAGCGGCCCGGCCTATCTCGCGCTGGTGGACTGCATCGCCGAGGACGCGCGCAGCGGCCGGCTTTCGCCCGGCGACCGGCTGCCGCCGCTGCGGGAGATGGCGACCGACCTCGACCTCAACTACTCGACGATCGCGCGCGGCCTGGCCGAGGCGCGCAAGCGCGGCCTCGTCGATTCGCGCGTGGGCAGCGGCACCTTCGTGCGCGGCCCGGCGCCCGCGATGGCGCTGCGCGACGGCAACAGCGCCGACATGACGATGAACCTGCCGCCCGAGCCCGACGACGCCAACCTCGTCGCCCGCCTGCGCGCGAGCGCCGCCGCCGCGCTCGGCGAGGCCGACCCCTATGCGCTGCTGCGCTACCAGGATTTCGGCGGCAGCCCGCGCGAGCGCGAACTCGGCGCGCAATGGATGAAGCCGCGCTTTCCCGAGGCGCGCGCCGAGCGCGTGCTGGTCGCGCCCGGCGCGCATGCGGTGCTGCATGCGCTCGTGAGCCAGCTCGCGCGGCCCGGCGACACGATCTGCGTCGAGGCGCTCACCTATCCGGGCATCAAGGCGATCGCGGCCCAGCTCGGCGTGCGCCTGCTGCCGCTGGCCGATGACGGCGCGCCGCTGCCGGCGGCCTTCCGCGATGCCTGCAAGTCGGCCCAGCCCAAGGCGCTCTACCTCAACCCGACGCTCAACAACCCGACCACGCGCACCATCCTGCGCAGCCGCCGCGAGGCGCTGGCCGAGATCGCGCTTGCCTACAGCGTGCCGATCATCGAGGACGACGCCTACGGCCGCTTGGTGCGCACGGCGCCGCCCGCCTTCGCCAGCCTCGCGCCCGAGCTGACCTGGTACCTCACCGGCCTGTCGAAATGCGTCGGCGCGGGGCTGCGCACGGCCTATGTGCATGCGCCCGGTCAGCGCCAGATGCAAAGGCTTGCAGGCACGCTGCGCGCGACCACCGTCATGGCCTCGCCCGTCACCACCGCGATCGCCTCGCGCTGGATCGAGGACGGCACGGCCGACGCGCTCATCGACGCGGTGCGCGACGAGGCCAACCGGCGCCAGCGCATTGCCGAGACCGAGCTGGCCGCGCAGCGCTATGTGCCGCGCGCCGACAGCTTCCATCTCTGGCTGCCGCTGCCCAAGACGGTCGAGGCCGGCGAGCTGGCGGGCTGGCTGCGCGAGCGCGGCGTGCCGGCGGTGGCGGCCGTGGCCTTCAGCACCGGCACCGAGCCGCCCAACGCGCTCCGCCTGTGCCTCGGCGGGCAGCTGACGCGCGAGCAGTGCGCGGCCGGGCTGCATCTGGTGGCCGAGGCGCTCGCGCATCCGGTGGTGATGCAGGGCGGGTATCTGTGAGGCGGGACGCGGGAGCATTGCGCATGCGCTCCCACCCGCGCACCCTCGCTCACCCCCCAGGCCCGCGCGGCAGCCAGCTCGCGCTGCCGCTGCCGAGCGCCGGCGTGGTGCCGGCCCAGCGCGGCGGCGTGCGCGACATCCTCAGCACCGGCCCGAGGCTGAGCAGGTCGCCGTAACAGCTGCCGTCGTCGCGGAGCGCGTAGGCCGCGAACTCCTCCGGCGCGAGCGCGCCCGGCGCATCGGCGAAGTCGTCGATCAGGCCCTGGCGCAGCAGCAGCATCGCGGTCTGGCACAGCGAGACCTGCACGCGGTAGCTGCCGCCTTCGCGCGCGCGCCGCGCCAGCGCCAGCATCGCGCCGTAGCTGCCGAGAAAGCCGGTGAGGAAGTCGCACATGAACACCGGCGTGAGCTGGGGCCGGCCGGCGCCGCTCGCCTCGCCCTGCACATGGCAGATGCCGGTCACGGCCTGGGCCACCTGGTCCCAGCCGGCGCGGTCGGCGAAGGGGCCGTCGGCGCCGAAGCAGTTCACGCTCACGTGGACGAGGCCGGGCCGCAGCGCGACCAGTTCGTCCACGCCGAAGCCGTGCGCGGCGAGCCGGTTCGGCCGGTAGCCGTCGATGAACACGTCGGCCTCGCGCACGAGCGCGCGCAGGCGGTCGGCCTGGTCGGGCCGGTCCATGTCGAGAAAGCAGCTGCGCTTGCCGTGGCTGGTGTCGCGCACGAAGGCCGGCACCTGGGGCAGATGGGGCGCGGTCACCATCAGCACGTCGGCGCCGTGCTCGGCCAGGCCGAGGCCGCAGGTCGGCCCGGCGAGGATGCGCGTGAGGTCGAGCACGCGGATGCCCGACAGCGGCTCGTCGCCCGGCGGCAGCGGTTCGGGCGCGCCGTCGGCGAGCTTCGTGATCTCGACCACGGGCCGGCTGGCGAGCAGGGCGCCGTGCGGATGGGCGAGCCATTCGTCGGGCGTGCGGACCAGGCCGGCGCAGGCGCGCGCGGCGGCGATCGCGTCCTCCAGTTCGGCCGCGTTCCAGCGCGCGACGCCGGCCGCGACCGCCTCGGGCGTCGATTCGCAGCCGAGCACGTCGAGCACGCGGCGCTCCAGATGCGGCAGGTTGGTGTGCGGCAGCAGCCAGCGGCCGTCGGCTGCCTGCCAGGGCTGGGTGAGCGCGATCATGTGGCGCAGCTCGGGCGAGGGCGGGATCGGCCGGTAGATGCCGTGCTCGTCGCGGCGCTGGGTCATGTCGCCGCCGGCGAGCGACATCGCGGCGGCGGCGCGCACGTCGATCGAGAGGCTCTGGCGCTCGCCGGTGCGCAGTTGCCAGAGGTCGTTGGCGGCGATGGCGCGCGCGGCGAGCACGTCGGCCGAGGTCTCGCCGATGCGCAGCGGCGAGCGGAACAGCGGGTCGCGGCCGGTGATGCTCACCTCGCCGGGCGCGATCGGCGCGCCGGCGCGGATGGCCATGAGTTCGGCGAAGGCGCCGGTGCGACCGGCGTGCGGATGGAGGCGGGAAGCGGTCATGGTGCGGGTCGGGTTCGGGAAAGGGATCAGCCGGCCGCGCCGAGCGGGGCCACCGGCCGGCCGCGCGTCGCGAGCGAGCCGGCGATGCAGGCGGCGAAGGCGAGCGGCACCGTGACGAGCGCCGGCGGGTCGAGCGGGAACAGCGGCGCCGCGTGGCCGAGCACCTTCACCCAGATGGCCGGGCCGAGCGCGGTCAGCAGCAGCGAGCCTCCGAGGCCCACGCAGCCGCCGAGCACCGCGCCGGCGGGCGTGAGGCCCTTCCAGTAAATGGCCAGCACGAGGATCGGGAAGGTGGACGAGCAGGCGATCGAGAACGCGAGGCTGATCATGTAGGCCACGTTCTGGCCCCGGAAGGCGATGCCCAGCAGCACCGCCAGCAGGCCGAGCGCCACGGTGGCGATGCGCACCACGCGCATCTCGGCGCGGGCGTCGGCCACGAAGCGGCGCAACAGCGCGCCGCAGATGTCATGGCTGATGGCCGAGGCGCCCGACAGCGTCAGCCCGGCCACCACCGCGAGGATGGTCGCGAAGGCCACGGCCGAGACCGCGCCGAACATCACCTCGCCGCCGAGCAGATGCGACAGGTGCAGCGCCGCCGTGTTGCCGCCGCCGAGCAGCGCGCCCCTGGCGTCGAGATAGCCCGGCGCGGCGCGCAGCAGCGCGAGCGCGCCGAAGCCGATCACGAAGATCATCGCGTAGAACAGGTTCATGAACACCGTCGCCCACAGCACCGAGCTGCGCGCGGCCTTCGCGTCGGGCACGGTGAAGAAGCGCATCAGCACATGCGGCAGGCCGGCGGTGCCGAGCATGAGCGCCACGCCCAGCGACAGCCCCGACAGCGGATCCCGTGCAAGCGCTTGCGGCCCGAGGATGGCGGCGCCGGCCGGATGCAGGCTCACCGCGCTGTCGAGCAGGCGCGCGAAGCTGAAGTCGAAGCGCGCCAGCACCAGCGCCGTGATGAGCAGGCCGATGCCCAGCATCAGCACGGCCTTGGTGATCTGCACCCAGGTCGTCGCCATCATTCCGCCGAACACGACGTACATCACCATGAGCGCGCCCACCAGCACGATGGCCTGGCTGTAGCCGATGCCGAACAGCAGCTCGATGAGCTGGCCCGCGCCGACCATCTGCGCCACCAGGTAGAAGGCCACGATGATGAGCGAGGCGCAGGCCGAGAACACCCGGATCGCGCCGCCGCCGAGCCGCGCGCACACCACGTCGGTGAAGGTGTAGCGGCCGAGCCGCCGCAGCCGGCTCGCCATCAGGAACACCACGATCGGCAGGCCGGTCGTGTAGCCGATCGCGTACACCAGCCCGTCGAAGCCGTTGTTGAACACGAGCGCCGTCAGGCCGAGGAAGGCGCCGGCCGACAGCGCGTCGCCGGTGATGGCCAGCCCGTTCTGGAAGCCGGAGATGCGGCCGCCGGCGGCGTAGAAGTCGCTCGCCGACGCGGTGCGGCGCGCGGCCCACCAGGTGATGCAGAGCGTGAGCGCGATCACCGCGGCGAACAGCGCGATCGAGGTGGCGCCGGCGGCGCCGAGCGCCATCGGCGCCGCCAGCGCGCCTGAGGCCGGCAGCGCCAGCAGCCAGGGAAGGAAGCGCTTCATGGCTCAGGCCTCCGCCGCGTTGACGCGCAGCACGTACAGCACCGTGAGCACGGTGCCGGTCACGATCACCGCGAGTCCGGCGACGAAGGCCGCCGGCAGGCCGAGGCCCGGCAGCGGGAGGCGCAGCAGCGCCGGCGCGAAACAGCCGAGCGCGATGAAGCCGAAGAAGACGGCCACTTGCACGGCGGTGAGGGCAAGGCTGAAGCCGAGCGGCTCGGCGACGATCTCTTCCATCGGGAAGTTCTCCGTAATGGGGGGCAGGGAGGAGGGCGGATGACGCGGCCACGGCCGTTGGCCCGGCGTCGCGTCGCATCATCGGCAGCCGCGTGACCCGCCGGGAAACGGTTATTCGCGATGGAAGCGATCTGCATTCCAGATGGCACCATCGCCGAGCCAGCAGGAACCCCGATGGGGCGACCGGTTCACCGAAATGAGGCGGCGACCGCCGCTGGCGGTGGCGGTTGCCGCCATCGGGCGGCCCGCGCGCCGGCCGGCCCGGCGCTTGCTGCGCGGCCGGCTCGCATCCGCATGTCGCCGTCGCGCGACGTCAACGCCAGGGGAAATCGCCGTGGAGATCAGTGACCTCATCACCTTTGCCGCCGTCGCGCGCTGCGGCGGCATCACGCGCGCGGCGAAGGAGCTGCACACGGTCCAGTCCAACGTGACCAGCCGCATCCGCAGCCTGGAGGACGAGATGGGCGTGGCGCTGTTCGAGCGCCACAGCCGGGGCGTGGTGCCGACCAGCGCCGGCCTGCGGCTGCTGCCCTATGCCGCGCGCGCGGTGATGCTCGTGCGCGAGGCGACGCTGGCCGTGCGCGACGACGGCGAGGCGCTCGGCCGGCTCGCGGTCGGCGCGATGGAGACGACGCTCGCGGTGCGGCTGCCGAGCCTGCTCGCGGCCTATCACGCGCGCCATCCGGCGGTCGAGCTGGTGGTGCGCACCGGCCCGACCGCCGAGCTGATGGCCAAGGTGCTGGAGGGCGAACTCGATGGCGCCTTCGTGGCCGGGCCGATCGAGCATCCGCTGCTCGTGGCCGAGCCGGCGCAGGTCGAGGAGCTGGTGCTGGTGACTTCGCGGCGCTGGCCCACGCTGGCCGCGCTGCGCGACGATCCGGCGCCCGTCACGGCGCTGATGTTCCGCGCCGGCTGCGCCTATCGGCAGCGGCTCGAGCATCTGCTGGTGCGGCTCGGGCGGCCGAATTTCCAGCGGCTGGAATTCGGCACCCTCGAAGGCATGCTCGGCTGCACCGCCGCCGACGTGGGCCTCACGCTGCTGCCGCGCCAGGTGGTGGCGCAGTCGGCGATGGCGGCCGAGGTCGTGGTGCACGAGGTCGAGCCGGCGATCGCGCAGGCGCCGACGCTGTTCATCCGCCGCGCCGACGCGCGCGAGGGCACGGCGATGCGGCGCTTCCGCGACTGCGTGGCCGAACTGGCTGCCGGCCCGTCGGCCGGACCGGTCCCGGCCGCGCAGGCCGGTGCCGACGTCGGCTCATTGCCCATCCTCGCCCTCGCGCGCGGCGGCCACGCGCGCGCCGAGCCCGTGGCGGCCGAGCTTCACGTACAGCGTGCTCTTGGCGATGCCGAGTTCGCGCGCCGCGCGCGCCAGGTTGCCGCGCGTCGTGAGCAGGACCGCCTCGATCTGGCGCCGCTCGGCGAGGTCGAGGCTGGCGCCGTCGGGGCCGGGCGCACCGGGAGCGGGGCCCGCTGACGCCGGGCCGCCGGCCGCGCCCGAGAGCGGCAGCGCCTCGGCGCGCCAGTCGGGCGGCAGCGCGTCGGCGTCGATGACCGGGCCGTCCGACATCAGCACCAGCCCCTCGATCATGTTGCGCAACTCGCGCACATTGCCCGGCCAGTCGTGCGCGGCGAGCAGGTCGAGCAGCGCCGGCGCCAGCGTGCGCGGGCCGGTGCCGTGCTCGCGCGCGAAGCGGTCGGCGAACAGGCCTGCAAGCGCATGCAGGTCGGCGCGGCGCGCGCGCAGCGGCGGGATGCGCACGCTCGTGACCGCGACGCGATAGAACAGGTCCATGCGGAAGCGCCCGGCCGCCACCTCGGCGCGCAGGTCGCGGTGGGTCGCGGCGACGAGGCGGAACGAGACCTTGCGCGTCTGCGTCTCCCCCAGGCGGTGGATCTCGCCGCATTCCAGCACCCGCAGCAGATGCGGCTGGAGGTCGAGCGGCAGTTCGCCCAGTTCGTCGAGAAACAGCGTGCCGCCGTTCGCGGCCTCGAACTTGCCGACCATGCCGCCGCGCCGCGCGCCGGTGAAGGCGCCCTCGGCATAGCCGAACAGCTCGCTCGTGAGCAGGTCGCGCGACAGGCCGCCGCAGTTGACCGCCACGAACGGCCCGGCCGCGACCGCGCTCGCGCGATGGATGCCGCGCGCGAATTCCTCCTTGCCGGCGCCGGTCTCGCCCAGCAGCAGCACCGGCACGTGCGCGGCGGCGAGCTGGCTCGCGCGCGCGACCGCCTCGCGCATCGCCGGGTCATGCGCGACGACGTGCTCGAAGCCGGGCGGCATGGCGGACGCGGCCGCGATGGCGCGGCGCGCGCTGGCCGGGGGTTGCGCTGCCTCGCCGCGGCAGAGCGCGGCGGCCTCGCGCCAGTCGGCCCCGCCCGTGCCCGCCCGCCGCGTGCCCGCCGCCGGCGCGAAGGTGACGATGCTGCCGATGCGCTCGCCGTTCTCCATCACCGGCCGCACGCGCGCCGGGTCAATCCAGGCCGGCAGCGCGGCGTCGCCGGGCGCGCCCGCGAAGCACAGCGCGCCGACGCGCCGTCCGCCGAGGCGCCACCAGTCCGAGGCTGCCGCATGGTCGCGCTCGCGGCCGTTGGTCTTGACCGGATGGCCGCGCCGGTCGAACACCACCACGCCGTCCTCGCGCGTGCTCGCGAACCAGGGCAGGGCGTGTTCGAGCAGGCGGAAGCGCAGTTCCATCTCGCGCTCGGCGATGCGCGCCGCGATGCGGTTGGCCGTCGTGACCACGAGCGCGAGGCTGTGCCGGCTGTAGCTGCCCGACAGCCCCGACACGTCCACCACGCCCAGCACCTCGCCGTCGAGCGGATGGCGGATGACGGTGGCGGCGCAGGTCCAGCGCTGGATGCCCTCGCAGTAATGCTCGGAAGAGTGGATCTGCACCGGCTCGCCGATCGCGAGCGCGGTGCCGATCGCGTTGGTGCCGCATTCGTCCTCGCGCCAGTTCACGCCGGGCACGAGGCGGATGCTGTCGGCGCGGTCGATCGTGCCGTTGTCGCCTTCGAGCTTGAGGATGGTGCCGCGCGTGTCGGCCAGCGCGAGCATGGTGCCGGTACCGGCCAGCATCGCGTGCGCATCGACGAGCACCGGCGCCGCCATGTCGAGCAGCTCGGCGTTGACACGACGCAGCGCGGCGAGACGGTCGGCGCCGATCGGATCGCGGCCGGCGGCGAGGCCCGGATCGACCTTGAGATCGAGGCAGCGCCGCCACGAGCCGTCGATGATCGGCCGGCGCGTGCTGGTGTCGAGTTCGCCGCGCAGCAGGCTCTGCCAGGCGGTGCGCACGAGGGCGTCGTTGTCGGGGTTCGAGAACATGGGCTGGCCTCCTTCGCTCGCCGTGGGCGCCCGCCGCCGGCAAGGCCGGGCCGGGCGCCACCCGCATCCGACGGGCCCGCGAGGCTCGCCCCGTTCGCCCCCGCCGGGCAAGCCGGGGACAACACGGTGGCGCGCGGCCCTAGCAAGCCCGGCGCCAGCCGCCGCGCCCTGGGCAACGCGGACGCCCCGACGGCCCGACCGTCCGGTTTCCGGTCGGTCGGGCCGTCGGGGCGTCCGGAAAGCGGACGCTTCGTCGGTCGGTACGCGGCGGTGCGGGCGCGGCCGCAATGCGCCGGAGCGCGTGTTGCCGCGCGGCCGCGCGCCGCTCGCGCCGTCAGTCCACGCGCTCGGGCAGCGGCAGCTTCACCCAGTCCTTGTAGAAGGCGTCGATGTCGGGCTCGAAGTCGTGGATGACCGGATACCAGGGCGTTGGCGCCTCGACGTCATGCAGCGTTGCGCACTGCGGGCAGATGTATTCGCGATAGACCTGCCATTGCGTGTCGGGCGCCATGAGCCTGGGATAGACCTCGGCCATCGCCTCGGCGCTGTCGCGCACGTACACATGCGCATGCAGCTTCCAGTTCTCGCGCCAGTCGCAGAACTCGTGGCCGCAGTCGCAGCGCACGCGCCATTGCTTGGTGTCGGCGCGCTGCACGATGAACAGGTGCGGCCCGAGCGGCAGCACCACGCGGTCGGGCCAGTCGAGCTTCTTCTGCAGGGCCGCGAGGTACATCTCGAAGCGCTCGGGGTCCTTCGGCATCGACAGCATGCGCAGCGTGGTGTCCCAGTCGAGCTTGCCATCGACGAGATTGGAGACCTGTTCGGCGGTGTAGGTGGTCATGGCGGATCACTCCTCGACGAGAACGACGGTGTGGACATCGGGCAGCTTCGATAGGTCCATGCGGAACTTCGAGCCATAGGAAGGCACGTCGAGCTCGTCCTCGGTGAGGGTCCAGCTCGCGGGCAGGTTCCAGAAGGCGCGGAACTGGCCTTCGAACTTCTTCGACAGGCCGAAGCTCGTCGCGAACATGTGCAGCACCTGGGGCGAGGCGTCCTTGACGAGGATGCGTTCGCGCTCCTGCTTCATCCAGTCGGCGACGGGCACCGAGCGCGCGAGCCGCGCCTGGCGGATCTGGAGCCGCTGCTGGGCGGTCTTCTTCGCGTCCACCGTCCACAGGCCGGCGGCGTCGCGCGTCGCGACCGCGCCGTACACCTTCTGCGCGAAATCGGGCAGCAGCAGCGCGTTGTTGAGGTCATCGGCGATGGCCTCGATCTCGCGGTCGAGCGGGTCGCCGAAGCCGGGGCCGCCGCGCAGGTAGTTGAGGTACAGGTCGTGGTTGGCGTAGCAGTCCTCGGTCGTCATGCACTGCTGGTCGCGCTTGACCACCGCGCCTTCGTTGAGATGGTTCTCGTAGTCGGGCGCGTCGGGGTTGAGGTCGGCGCCGAAGGGCAGGCTGTCGCCGTTGGCGATGCGCGTGGCCAGCCCGGTCTTGTGCGCCTCGAAGCGGTAGCCGGTCGCGGGCGGATAGCCGCCCATCAGGCCCCAGTCGCTGTTCATGTAGCCGTTGCCCATGAAGAACATGGTCCAGTCCTGCGCCTTCCAGACCATGCGCAGCGTCTCGAAGCCGCAGCCGCCTCGGAACTTGCCGTAGCCGCCCGAGTTGGCCTTGACGTTGCGCCCGAGGTAGAGCAGCGGCTCGGCCATCTCCCAGATCTCGATGTCGCCCATGTCGCCTTCGGGGTTCCAGATCGCGGCGGCATGGTTGAGGCCGTCCTTGATCGCGCTCGCGCCCGTGCCGCAGGAACTGGCCTCGAAGCTGTTGACGGCGTGGATGTCGCCGTCCTGGTTGATGCCGCCGCCCTGGAGCCAGTTGGAGGTGTTGGCGTTGCCCGCGTTCACCTCCTCCAGATAGCCGCGGCTGAAATAGCTCTGGCCCAGCGCGCGCCACATCGCGCTCCAGCCCGACACCAGGAAGTGCCAGGCATAGGCATGGCCGGTGCGGCGGTCGTCCGGATTCATCCACGCGCCCTTGGGCAGGTGGAACTGGGTGCCGTAGTAGGCGCCGTCGTTGATGCGCTGGGTCGGCACCAGGGTCTGGGTCATCATCACCCAGATGCCGCTCGTGAACGCGACCTGGTGCGCGTTGTACGAATGCCAGCCCCAGCGGCTCGCGCCCTCGAAGTCGAGCCGCCAGCTCGCGTCGGGCTTGATGGTGATCTCGACCGGCGAATGCATGATCGAGTCGAGCTTGGCGAAGGCCGACGAGGTCTGCACGTCCGGATGCGCATAGGGCACGTCCACGAAGGCCACCTTGCGGTAGATGCCCGGCAGCGTCATCGCCTTGATGCGCGTCTGGAGGCCGCGCCGGCCTTCCTCGATCACCTCGTAGGCGAACTTCTCGTAATCGTCGAGGCCGACCTCGGCGATCACCTCCTCCACCAGCTCGCGGATCATGTGGCAGCCCGCGATGCGGGTGCGCTCGTCGAGGATCCAGTACTTGGGCGTGCGCACCGAGCGCTGGCTTTCATGCAGCCAGTCGCGCAAAGGTGTGTCGTTGATGCCGGTTTTGCGGCAGGTGATCATGTAGCCGTCGCCGAAGCGCTGCACCTGGCCGGTCGACATGCTGCCCGGCGTGACCGAGCCGGTGTCGATCACGTGCGTCACGCCACCGACCCAGCCGATGAGCTTGCCGTGCGAGAAGATCGGCACGATGGTCGCGATGTCGCAGGGGTGGACATTGCCGATCGCGCAATCGTTGTTGGTGAACATGTCGCCGGGGTTGATGCCCGGGTTGGTCTCCCAGTCGTTCTCGATCATGTACTTGATCGCCGCGCCCATCGTGCCGACGTGGATGATGATCCCGGTCGAGGTGAGCACGCAGTCGCCGGCGGCGTTGTAGAGCGTGAAGCACAGCTCGCCTTCCTGCTCGACGATCGGGCTGGCGGCGATCTTCTTGGCCGTCTCGCGCGCATGCACGAGGCCGCCGCGCAGCTTGCTGAACAGCTTCTCGTAGCCGATGGGGTCGCGCTCGCGCAGCTCCAGCCGGTCGAGGCCGTTGTAGTGGCCGCTGGCGGCGGTGCGTTCGAGCACGCCGTCGCGGAACTGCTTGAGCGTCTGGCCGGTCTTGAGCAGATCGGCGAATCCGGCTTCCGTGGCTGACATCATGTTCATGCTCAGGCTCCCTTCACTTCCTTCAGGTGGAACAGGCGGTGCTTGTCGAGGGTGGTCGCGAAGCCCTTGGGCACGACGAAGGTCGTCGCGTCGGACTCCACGATCGCGGGGCCGGTGATGCGGTTGCCCGGCCTGAGCGCTTCCATCTTCCAGAGGGTCGCGTCGAACCATTGCCTGTGGCGGTAGAGCTTGCGGGTGCCGATGCGCGCGGCGGCCGGCGGGATGTCGCCGCCGTCCTCGTCCTCGGGCAGGACGGGCTTCTGCGTGAGCACGGTGCCGCGCATGATCGCGCCCGTCACCGAGAAGCCCAGCTCGGGCGAGCGCGCCGAACTCGCGTACACGCGGCCGTAGGTGGCCTCGAAGGCGGTGACGATCGCGTCCCAGTCCTCGGCAGTCGCGGCGCTCGTGATCGGCGAATCGATCTCCAGGTCGTTGAGCTGGCCCATGTACTGCATGCGGTAGCCGGGCCGCAGGATCACGTCCTCGGGCGCGAAGCCGTTGATGCGGAACTCCTCGATCACCTTGGCGGCGAGCGCCGACCAGGCCTGCTGGATGGTCGCGGCGGCCTCGGCCTTGGCGCCGGCCTCGGCCTTCTGCGGCAGCGCGAGGTCCACGCTCTTGTCGTAGCGGTACTCGAAGTCGGCGCAGGCGCAGCCGAAAGCCGAGAAGCCCGCCGCCCAGGCCGGCACGATCACGTCCTTGAAGCCGAGCCCTTCGGTGTAGCCGTAGGTGTGCACCGGCCCCGCGCCGCCATAGCTGAAGCAGACGAACTCGGTCGGGTTGTAGCCCTTGGCGCTCACGTTGCTGCGCAGGTATTCGCGCAGCTGCAGGTCGAGCAGCTCGATCACGCCGGCGGCCGCGTCTTCCACGCTGAGGCCGAGCGGGTCGGCGATCTGCGCCTTGATGTGGGCGCGCGCGCGGTCCACGTCGAGCTTGATCGCGCCGCCGAGGAAGTTGGCCGGGTTGAGGTAGCCGAGCACCACATGGCAGTCCGACACGGTCACGGTGTCCAGGCCGCTCTCGGGCCAGCAGGTGCCGACGCGGTAGCCGGCGCTGTCGGGGCCGAGCTTGAGCGCGCCGCTGTAGGGGTCGAGCCGCACGAAGCTGCCGGCGCCCGCGCCGACCGAATCCATCGTCACGAGCGGCAGCGACAGCACCAGCCGCGCCATGTCGGGGTCGGACGCGATCGCGAAATTGCCCTTGGTGATCAGCGCCATGTCGAAGCTCGTGCCGCCGATGTCGCTGCACGCGATGTTCTCGTAGCCGAGCGTCTCGCCGAGCAGCTTGCTGCCGATGACGCCGCCGATCGGCCCCGACACGATCGTGCGCGCCAGCTCCTTGGCCTTCCAGCTGATGGTGCCGCCGTGAGTCGCCATCACGCGCAGGTCGAACCTGGCGCCGTGCTTCGTGAAACGGTCGCTCACCTTCCTGAGCGTCTGGCGCGAGGGCTCGGCCGCATAGGCTTCGAGCACCGTCGTGTTCATGCGGTGGCTTTCCTTGCGCTGCGGGTAGTAGTCGACCGAAGCGAACACCGGCAGGTCGGCGCCGAGCTTCTTCAGCTCGTCGAGCGTCACGTCGCGGGCGCGCTGCTCGCTCGCCGCGTTCTTGTGCGACTGGAGCAGGCAGATGACGATGGCCTTGGCGCCGGCCGCGACCAGCTCGCGCGTGGCCTGCCGCACCTCGTCCTCGCGCAGCGGAATCACCACCTGGCCCTGCACATCGGTGCGCTCGGTCACGCCGCGCGTGCGGGAGATCGGCACCAGCGGCGCGTCGTAGCGATGGGTGTTGAGGTGGATGCGCTCCTCCAGCGCATAGCCCAGATAGCTCTGGATCGCGCGGCCCATCGAGTGCACATGCTCGAAGCCCTTGTTGACCATGAGCCCGACCGCGAGCCCCTTGCGCTGGACCACGCGGTTGAGCATCGCGGTGCCCGAGTACACGCAGGTGACGAGTTCGGGATAGACGTCATCCACCTCGCGGCCCCAGTGCGCGAGCGCGTCCTGCGACGAGTTGAAGATCGCGAGCGATTCGTCGTCGGGATTGCTCTGGGCCTTGCCGACCACGAAGCGGCCGTCGGCGCGCACGAAGAAGGTGTCGGTCATCGTGCCGCCGGCATCGATGCCCATCACCTGGACCGCCGAGGCCGGCGGGCGCTGCTGAGCTTGTATTGACATGTGGGTCTCCGTTCTCCTCTGACGCCCGGCGGCGGTGTGCCGGCCGGGGCAGGGGAGAACGGGGCAAGCCCGGTGCCATCGCCGGGCCTTGCCGCCAAGTCATTGATCGGCAAGCAAAAGAGGCATTCGCGCTGCGGGTTGTCACGGACGTCCGGCGGCGGACGGTACGGCGGCGCGGCGTCCGGATTCCGGCCGTCGTGCCGGGCGGTGCGCCCGCGCGAGCCGCCCGCCGTCGGGTGGCCAGCCGCCGCGCCGCGGCGCCCCCGTCTCACGGCAAGCCGAACACGACGATCGCCGAGGTGCCCGTGCCGCCGAAGAAGCCCGACACCACGCCCGAGGTGGTCGCGACGTACTGGTGGCCGCCGATCTCGTAGCTGACCACGCCGCCGCCAACCGAGCCGCCCGTGTTGAAGCGGTACAGCGTGCGGCCGGTGGCCGCGTCGAGCGCGAGGAAGTTGTTGTCGAGATCGCCGGTGAACAGCACGCCGCCGGCGGTCGCGACGATGCCGGCCGTGAGCGGCGTCGGCCACTCGCGCTTCCAGCGCGGCTTGCCGGTCGTCGCGTCGAGCGCCTGGATCCAGCCCTTCCTGCGGTCCGCCGGGTCGGGCGCGACCGCGCCGCCGTAGTAGTGCGCGTTCGCGACGAAGGCGGGCGGCTGGGCCGCGCGCGTGAAGGTGCCGCACCAGTCGATCGACGACACGTAGAGCGCATGCGCGCGCGGGCTGTACGCCGGTCCGTTCCATTCGAGGCCGCCGAGCAGGCCGGGGCAGGAGTGCACGCCCTCGGGCGTCGGCTGCGCGTCGAAGCCTTCGCGCGACGTGATCGCTGTCTCGAACAGCTGCGCGTGGCTGTCGCGGTCGATCACGCGCAGCAGGCCGTCCTTGCCGCCGATCGCGATGAGGCGGCGACCGCCCGCGCTGAACAGCGGGCTCGTCTGGCTCAGGTCGCGGTCGTGGTCGTCGGCCGGGCCGAACTGGCGATGCCAGAGCAGCCGGCCGCTGCGCACGTCGAGCGCGAGCGCGGCGTTGGTGTAGAGGTTCGCGCCTTCGCGCACGTCGCGATAGAAGTCGGGCGCGGGATTGCCGACCGGCACCCACAGCACGCCGCGCTCGGCGTCGAGCGTGAAAGGCGTCCACAGGCTGCCGCCGCCGTGGGCGCGCGCCTCGGCGCTCGGCCAGCTGTCGGCGCCGGGCTCGCCGTCGTCCGGAATGACGTTGAAGCGCCAGACCGGCGCGCCGGTCACGAGGTCGAAGGCGCCGACCCAGTTCTTCGCGCCCCAGTCGGCGCCGGCGGGGCCGACGATGATGAGGTTCTCGTAGATGAGCGGCGGCATGCTCAGGTACTGGCTCGATTTGGCGTCGGCAATCTTGCGCTGCCAGATCAGCGAGCCGTCCGCCATGTTCAGCTCGATGAGCCAGCCGTCGGGCGTGCCGCGAACGAGCCGGCCGTCCTTGATGGCCACGCCGCGGTTGGTGCGCGACAGCGCCCCGTCCTTGATGTCCCAGCGGTGGGTCCAGCGCGGGCGACAGGTTGCCGCGTCGATCGCGAAGGTGAGCTCCTCGCTCGTGAAGTAGAGCACCCCGTCGTAGACGAGCGGATTGCTCTGCGTCGCGCCCGAGCGGTCGGTGCGGAAGATGCACTCGGCGCGCAGCCGGTTTGCGTTCGCGGGCGTGATCTGCGCCAGATCGACATAGCGCTGGCCCGACCAGTCCTTGCTCGCGTAGAGCCAGCTCGCGCGGTCGCGCGCGGCGCCGAGCAGCTCGGCCTGGGTCGGCCCGCCGCGCACCGGCGTCGGTGCCGGCGCGGGTGCCGCCGCCTGCGCGTCGTTGGCCGGGCCGGACAGCGTCGCGAGCCAGGCGACGACATCGGCGCGCGCCTTCGGGTCGCTCAGCGACACGGCCATGGCGGTGCCGGGCACCTTGGCGGTTGACGACGCGAGGAAGGATTCGATCTCGGGCGCGGTCCAGGTGATGCCCGAATGCGCCATCGCGTCGGTGTAGTGGTAGCCGCGCAGGCTGCCGGCGCGCCGCCCCACGACGCCCGCGAGCGACGGACCGAAACCGTTGCGCCCGGGCGTTGCCGTGTGGCAGGCCGCGCACTGGTTGTCGAACACCGTCTTGCCGGCGCCGGCATCGCCGGTGGGTGTGCCTGCGGGCGCGGGCGAGACCGCATGCGGCGCGCCGGGATCGGGCACGCCGTCCGCGTGCGCGGGCGCCGCAAGAAGCAGCGCCGTGAGCAGCGGGACGAGGGCAAGTGCGCGCGGCCAGGCCGGCGCGTCCTGGCGGAGGGGAGTTCTGGACATGGACGCGTTCCTTCGGAAGCAGTGTCGGGAGCGAGCCGTCCTGCGGGCCGGGCCCGGTCCGGCTCGTTCGCGAGTGTTCCGGCGCCAGGCTTGCGGAACGCGGTCCTGACGCCAAGCGTTACGCGTGTGCCGACCTGTTCAAGTAAATCTTTCCGCCCGGCGGGGGCGCCGGGAAAATCGCGGCGCCGTCTGCTTCCGGGAGCAAAACGTGAATCCAGTCCGCCGCGCCGCCTGGCTGCGCATCGCGCTAGTCGTCCTTGGCCTGATCTGCGCCGTCGGCTTCTATCCGCTTACCGTGCTCTGGCCGGCCGGCTGGGTTTGGCACCAGGGGCATTCCGATTACCTCGAAATGATCATCGCCCTGTACGCGACGCTCGGCGTCTTCCTGCTGCTGGCCGCGCGCGATCCGGTGCGGTACCTGAGCCTCATCTCCTTCGCGCTCTGGTCGAGCGCGGTGCACGGCGCCGTCATGGCGGTACAGGCGCTGCGCAACCCCTTGCATGCCGGGCATCTCGCAGGCGATGTGCCGGCGCTGCTCATCGCCGCGCTGGTGCTGGGCTGGCTCTGTCCCGAGGCGGCGCGCCTGCCCTTCGAGGGCGGGCGGGGCTGACAGGCGCGGCGAGCTTCAGCGCCCGGCCGGCGCCACGCGCAGCAGCGCGCCGGCCGGCGCCTCGGCCAGCACGTACAGCGCGCCGTCCGGGCCTTCGATCACGTCGCGCAGGCGCAGGCCCCGGTCGGCCAGCAGCCATTCCTCGCCGGTGACGCGGTCGCCGTCGAGCTTCAGGCGCACGAGCTTGCGGCTGCCGAGCCCGGCCACGAACAGGTTGCCGCGCCAGTCGGGCAGGCCGCGCCCGCTGTGGAAGACCATGCCGCCCGGCGCGATGACCGGGTCCCAGTAGTAGACCGGCTGTTCCATGTCGACGCGCGCGGCGCTCTCGTGCATGCGCTCGCCCGAGTAGTCGATGCCGTAGCCGATGACCGGCCAGCCGTAGTTGCGGCCCGGGTCCGGGCGGTTGAGCTCGTCGCCGCCGCGCGGGCCGTGCTCGATCGTCCACAGCCGGTCGTCGGCATCGAGCGCCGCACCCTGCACATTGCGATGGCCCAGAGACCAGATTTCCGGTCGCGCGCCCGCGCGCCCGGCGAAGGGATTGCCGGCCGGCACCGAGCCGTCGAGATTCAGGCGCACCAGCTTGCCCAGATGACTGCCGAGGTCCTGCGCCTGCGCCCGTCCCTCGGGAATGCCGCGCTCGCCCAGCGTGAGGAACAGCTCCCGGCCGCCGGGCCCGAACGCGATGCGCGAGCCGAAGTGCAGCGGCGACCGCAGCGACGGCTGCTGGCGGAACAGGATGCGCACCTCCTCCAGCCGCGCGCCGCGCGCGTCCTCCACGAGCACGCCCTTCGCGAGCGTGGTGCCGCTGCCGTCGGCGCGCGGCTCGGCGTAGCTCCAGTAGATCGTGCGGTTGGCGGCGAAGCCGGGGTCGAGCGCCACGTCGAGCAGGCCGCCCTGGCCCTGGGCGAATACCGGCGGCAGGCCCGCGACCGGCGCCGAGAGCCGCCCGTCCGCGCCGACGATGCGCAGCCGGCCCGGCCGTTCGGTGACGAGGAAGCGGCCGTCGGGCAGCAGTTCGACCGCCCAGGGCTGGTCGAGCGCGTCGGTGATCGTGCGCACGTCCAGCGCGACCGGCGTGCGCATCGCGGGGGCGCGGGTCTGGCCCGCGAAGGCCGGGCGGGCGTCGGCGTTGTTGGGCGGGCGGGTCTCGACCGACGTGTCGGCGCTGGCCGCAACGGTCAGTACCGAGAGCGCGAGCGACACGGCGCAGAGCAGGCGCGGGCGGGGAAGGATGGGCATGGGACGGGCTCCTGAACGATCGGAGAAAGCATGCATCGCATCCGGGCCGGGGCGGCGCTGCCGCCACCGGCTCAAGGCAGGATGAAGGTGCTCGGCTCGCGCACGACCGGCTCGTCGCCGTCGAGCGCATGCACCTCGAACATGATCGGGAGCGTCGCGCCAGCCGGGCCGACGCCGGCGCCGGCGTCGAGCCGCACATGCAGCGGCACGCTGCGGTCGCTGGCCGGCTCGATCGTGACCGGCTCCGACTCCTCGATGTGCAGGCCGGGCGCGCCGGTCACGTCGATGCGCACGCGCCGTGACTGCTCGGCGCTGTTCATGAGGACGAGGCGGTACACGTTCTCCGACGCGCCGTCCTCCACGGCGCGCGCCATCACGCCGCGGTCGCGGATCACGTCCACGCGCAGGCTGTGGCGGCCGGCCAGGCTCAGCACGAAGGCGGCCGACAGCGCGACGAGCAGCGCGCCGTAGATCAGCACGCGCGGGCGCAGCAGGCGGCGCAGGGTCGCCGCGCGGTCGAGGCCGAGGGCGAGCGCGTTCTCGGTCGTGTAGCGCACGAGGCCGCGCGGCGCGCCGAGCTTGTCCATCACCGAATCGCAGGCGTCGATGCAGGCGGCGCAGCCGATGCACAGGGTTTGCAGGCCGTCGCGGATGTCGATGCCGGTCGGGCAGACCTGCACGCAGAGCGAGCAGTCGATGCAGGCGCCGTGGGCGGGCGCGGCGGCCGGCGCGGTCTTGGTGGGCGGCGCGGCCGAGGCGCCGGCCAGGCCGGCGCGCGCCGTCGCGGGCACGCCCTTCGGCAGCGCGCCACGCGGCTCGCCGCGCGCCGCGTCGTAGCTGATGACGAGGCTGTCGGGATCGAGCATCGCGCCCTGGAAGCGGCCGTAGGGGCACATGTGCTTGCAGACCTGCTCGCGCAGGAAGCCGGCGTTGCCGTAGGTGGCGAGGCCGTAGAACAGCAGCCAGAAGCTCTCCCACGGCCCGGTCGAGAGCGTGAGCACCGCGCCGGCCAGCTCGCGGATCGGCGTGAAGTAGCCCACGAGCGTGAAGCCGGTCCACAGGCTGAAGGCGATCCACGCGGCGTGCTTCGCGCCCTTGAGCGCGAGCCAGCGGGCGTTCACGCCATCGCGGTCGAGCCGGATGCGCGCGCCCCGGCTGCCCTCGATGCGCTGCTCGATCCACATGAAGATCTCGGTATAGACCGTCTGCGGGCAGCTGTAGCCGCACCACACGCGCCCGGCCACCGCCGTCACGAAGAAGAGGCCTAGCGCGCACAGCACCAGCAGCGCCGCGAGCCAGACCATGTCCTGCGGCTGGAGCACGACGCCGGGCAGGTAGAAGCGCCGCGCGTCGAGGTCGAACAGCATCGCCGGGCGGCCGCCCCAGTCGAGCCACGGCAGGCCGTAGAACACCGCCTGCGTGAGCCAGACCATGAGCCAGCGCCGCGTCGCGTAGCGGCCCGACACCGCGCGGGCGTGGATGCGGTCGTTGGCGGGCGGGCGCGGCGCGCCGGGCGGCTCGCGCGGGGGGAGGGGCGTGATGGGGATGACGGTTTTCGACGCGCTCACGGGCGGCTCCTGCGGCGTCGCGCTCGGGCGACGGGATGGGCGCCGACGGTAGGCGGCGCGGCGCGCGGGCGGCAGGAGCAGTTGCGGCGCGGGGGACCGGATCAGTTGCGGGCCGGGCACGGCGCCGTCGGGCGGACGCCGCCGCGCGCGGGCCGGGCGTCAGCCGGCGCGGCCCGCCAGCCGCCCGAGCGTGGCGATCGCGTCATGGGCGCGCTCGTCCCAGGCGTGGCCGCAGTTGATGCGCAGGCAATGCCCGAAGCCGCGCCCGGCCGAGAAGATCGGCCCCGGCGCGATGCTGATGCCGGCCGCGAGCGCGCGCCGGTGCAGCGCGAGCGCGTCGCCCCCTGCCGGCAGCTCGACCCAGGTGAAATAGCCGCCCTCGGGCCGCGTCGCGCGCGTGCCTTCGGGGAAGTGCGCCGCGATCGCGCGCAGCACGCTCGCCTGGCGGATGCGCAGCGTCTCGCGCAACCGGCGCAGATGGCGGTCATGGCCGCCGCGCTCCAGATAGGCCGCGAGCGCGATCTGCGCCGGCGCCGACGTGGCGATCGACAGCGACAGCTTCTGCCGCGCCACCGTCTTCCGGAACCGCCCCGGTATCGCCCAGCCGATGCGGTAGCCCGGCGCGAGGCTCTTCGAGAACGACGAGCAGTGCAGCACCAGCCCCTCGGCGTCGAAGGCCTTGGCCGGCGGCGGCCGGCGCTCGCCGAACCACAGCTCGCCGTACACGTCGTCCTCGATGAGCGGGATGCCGTGGCGCGCGAGCAGCGCCACGAGTTCGCGCTTGCGCGCCTCGGGCATCAGCGCGCCGAGCGGATTCTGGAAGCTCGGCATGAGCCAGGCGGCGCGCGGCGCGTGGCGGCTGACAGCGCTTGCAAGCGCGTCGAGGTCGATGCCGTCGCGCGGATGGGTCGGCACCTCGATCGCGCGCAGGCCCAGGCGTTCGAGCGCCTGGAGCGCGCCGTAGAAGCAGGGCGACTCGACCAGCACCGCGTCGCCGGGCCGCGTGACGGCGGCGAGGCAGAGGTTGAGCGCCTCCAGCGCGCCATTGGTGATGACGATCTCGTCCGGATCGACCGCGATGCCGTCCGCGAGATAGCGCCGCGCGATCTGGCGCCGCAGCCGCGCGAGGCCGGGCGTGAGGTCATCGACGGTGGCGCGCGGGTCGAGCGATTGCGCGGCCGCCGCCATCTCCTGGCCGAGGCGCGCGAGCGGAAACAGCTCCGGCCCGGGGAAGGCCGAGCCGAAGGGCGCGACCGCGCGCGACATGCTGGCTTCGAGAATGTCGAAGACCATCGCGCTCACGTCCAGCTCGACCGCGTTGCCGTCGGGAGCGGAACTGGCGGCCGGCTCGGGCGGCGCGGCGGGCGCCGCCTCGGTCACGAACCAGCCCGAGCGCTCGCGAGCGCGCACGAGACCGCGTGCTTCGAGCAGGTAGTAGGCCTGGAACACGGTGGACGGGCTGACCGTATGGCTGGCGCAGGTCTGGCGCACCGAGGGCAGGCGGTCGCCGGGGCGCAGCACGCCGGCGGCGATGGCCTGTTCGATCTCGTCGGCGAGGGCGGCGTAGCGGGTGGACTTCATCGGAGCGGCGGCGGGCGGGCGGGGCGCGCGATGGTAGCGGGGATGCCGGTCTGCATGGCATCGCGGTGCGGTCGCGGGCCACCGGGGGCGCGCCTTCGCCGGCGCCTTCACCTTCACCTTCACCTTCACCGACGCCGACGCCGACGCCGTGCGCGGCCGCGCCGTCGCGTCAGCCGGCCAGCGGCGGCAGCAGCAAGGGCAGCAGCAGCGCGGTCGCGAGGCCGTTCAGGCCCATCGCCAGCGCGGCGGTCGCGCCCTCGACCGGGTCGATCCGCAACGCGCGCGCCGTGCCGACCGCATGCGCGGCCATGCCGGTGGCGAAGCCGCGCACCGCCGGGTCGCGCAGGCGCAGCGCGTCGAGCAGCGGCCGCGCGAGCAGCGCGCCCGCGATGCCGGTCAGCGCCACGGCCGCCGCCGCGACCGGCGCGATCCCGCCGCCGGCCTCGACCAGCGCCAGCGCGACCGGCATCGTCGCCGACTTCGGCGCGAGCGACTGCACGAGCGCCGCCGGCAGCCCGAGCGCGCGCGCGAGCAGCACCGCCGAGCCGATGCCCGCGATCGCGCCGGCCGGCAGCGCCACCGCCAGCGCCGGCCCGAGCCGGCGGATGCGCGCGCGCTGCGCATGCAGCGGCACTGCGAGCGCCACCGTCGCCGGCCCCGCGAGCCAGCGCAGCAGCGCGGTGGCCTCGCGGTACTCGGCATGCGGCAGGCCGGCGAACTTGAGCCCGAGCGCCACCAGCGCCGAGCCGGTCAGCACCGGAATCAGCCAGGGCGAGAGTCCGCCGCGCCGCCACGCGGCCAGCGCGACCGCGTAGGCGAGCAGCGTCGCGCCGGTGCAGCCGGCCATGAGCGCGGCCCCGTGCGCCGAGGGGAGCGAGAGCGCCGCGGTCAGGTTCATGCCCGGCCGCCGAACAGTCGCAGGCTCAGCGCCAGCACGAGCGCCGACACCGCCATCGTCACCGCCGCGCCCGCGACGCACACCACCACCAGCGCCAGCCCGTGGTCGCGCAGCAGCGGCGCCTGCGCCGCGATGCCGGCCACCGACGGGATGAGGAACAGCATCAGATGGCGCAGCAGCGGGTCGGCCGCGCGCGCGAGCGGCGCGGGCACGCCGGCGCGCGGCAGCAGCAGGGCGGCGAGCAGGAAGGCGCCCGCGAGCGCGTCGGGCAAGGGCAGATGAAGGGCGCGCGCGGCAAGACCGCCGAGCCACTGGAAGCCGGCCAGCGCGGCCAGCCCGGTGAGGATCGGGAACATGAGGGAAGGCTGCCCGTCGCGGGGCAGCGGAAGCGGACGGGGGCGGGAGTCTGCGCCCGCGCGGCCGCGCGCGACAGGCGCAGCCGCGGCGCCACCGACCGGAGCAGCCGCGCCGTCCGCTGCGGCTGCGCAACGGCAGCTGGTGGGTGGCGGCTGACCGCGCCAGCCTCAGAAGGTGTGACGCATCCCCACGAAGCTGCCGAGCTGGTTGGTGCCGGCCGTCGGCGTCGTGCCGCCGCCACCCGAGCTGACCGTGTATTGCGCGCCCTTGCCGTTGTCGAGCCAGCCGAGCTGCGCATACACCGCCGTGCGCTTGCTGAAGGAGTAAACCCCGCGCCCCACGAGCATCGACGCGCTGCGCTGCTGGTCGCTGTTGACGATGCGGATCGCCTCGCCGTCGAAGGTCCAGGCGGCAGTGACCGGCACCGACGCGCCGAGGAAGAGCATGTCGCTCTTCACGTCGGTGGTGGCCGTGTCCACGCGCCGGCCGATCCAGCCGCCCGCGACCTTCACGCCCGCGAGCTTCGCCCAGCCCGTCACGGCCTGGCGCCGGTCCTTGTCCGAGCTGTTGGGCATCGCGATCGCCGCCGCGCCGTTGTAGAAGCTCGCGCCAAGCGTGCCGCCGCCGCGCTGCTCGTCGATCGCATAGCCGAGGCCCCAGTCGGCGGTGTCGTACTGGACCATCGCCGAGACCTGACGGCAGGCGACCGGCCCGGCGTTGCCTTCGCCGGCGCAGGAGGTCGCGCCGTTGCCGACGGTGTCGCGGCCGGTGGAGTAGGTCGCGCCGAAGCCGAGGCCGCCGAGCTTGTGGCGGTAGGCAAGGGTGTTGTCGGACCGCGCGGCGGGCAGATAGCTGTCGAGCGAGCCGAGGCCGTAGAGGTTGGGGCCGAGGATGTCGCCCGTGATGAGCGGGTAGTTGAGCATCGTGTACTGGCGGCCGAGCGTGAGCGTGCCGAGGCTCGCGGAGCTGAGTCCGACAAAGGCTTGCCGCCCCCACATGCGCCCGCCCTGGCCGGCGGCGCCGGTGTCGGCGTTGAAGCCGTTCTCGATCACGAACAGCGCCTTCGCGCCGTTGCCGAGGTCTTCCTCGCCGCGCACGCCGACGCGCGAGGCTTGCGTGCCGGTGATCGACGGCACGCGCACGAGGGCCGAGCCGTCGCCGCGCGCATGGCTCACGCGCTCGACGCCGGTGTCGATGGAGCCGTAGAGCGTGACCTGCTGGGCGCCTGCCGTGCCGGCGAGGCTGGCGAGCGCGGCGGCAAGCAGCGCGGTGCGTTGGGGGTTGTTCATGCTTCTCCTCTTTGTGGTTGGGTGGCGCGCGGGTCTCGTGCCCGGTTGCCGTGGTGGCGGCCGACCGCGCCGCGCCCGCGTGCCGACGCGGGCACGGTTGCGGGCCGGGCCGGATGCGATGCCGCCGTGGCGGCCGGATGGAGGGAGAGCGAGCGGGCGAAGCGCCCCGCCGATGGCGGGGCCGCGCTGCAAGGGCTTGCAGCCGCCGCCGAGGTCAGGCGGCCAGCATGTCCTGATGCCGCCCCGACAGCCCGAGATAGGACTCGATCACGCGCGGGTCGCTGGCCAGCTCGGCGGCCGGCCCTTCGAGGCCGACGCGCCCGTTCTCCAGCACATAGGCGTGGTCGGCCACCTGGAGCGCGGCGCGGGCGTTCTGCTCCACGAGCAGCACCGACACGCCGAGCGAACGCAGCTTCACGATGATGCGGAAGATGTCGCGCACGATCAGCGGCGCGAGGCCGAGGCTCGGCTCGTCGAGCATGAGCAGCTTGGGCCGGCCCATGAGCGCGCGCCCCACCGCGAGCATCTGCCGTTCGCCGCCCGACAGCGTGCCCGCCGCCTGGGCGCGCCGTTCCAGCAGGCGCGGGAACAGCGCGTACACCTCGTCGAGCGTCGCCTTCGCCTCGGCCCGGCCGCGCCGGTAGGCGCCGAGGCTCAGGTTGTCCTCGATGCTCATCTCGCCGAACAGGTCGCGCGATTCGGGCACGAGGGCCAGCCCTTGCGCGACGAGCTGCTCGACCTGTCCGCGCCGCACCGGCCGGCCGTCGAAGCGGATCTCGCCGCGCGCCGGCAGCAGGCCCATGAGCGCGGCGAGCGTGGTCGTCTTGCCCGCGCCGTTGGGGCCGATGACCGTGACGATGCTGCCCTCGGGCACGGCGAGGTTCACGTCCTGCACCGCCTCGACCTTGCCGTAGGCCACGCACAGGCCGCGCACTTCAAGGATGTTGCCCATCACGCCACCCCGCCCAGATAGGCCTCGAGCACCTTCGGGTCCTGCTGCACGTCCTGCGGCAGACCCTCGGCGATCTTGCGGCCGAACTCCATCACCACCACGCGATCGGCGAGGCCCATCACGAAGTCCATGTCGTGCTCGACGATGAGCACCGCCATCCCCTCGGCGCGCAGCCGGCGCAGCAGTTCGCCGAGCGCGGCCTTCTCCTGATGGCGCAGGCCGGCCGCCGGCTCGTCGAGCAGCAGCAGGCAGGGGTCGCTGCACAGCGCGCGGGCGATCTCCATCACGCGCTGCTGGCCGAGCGAGAGCGAGCCGGCCGGCGCGTGCATGCGCTCTTCCAGCCCGACGCGCCGGATCTGGCGCGCGGCCTCGGCGATGAGCCGGGCCTCGTCGGCGCGGTCGAGCCGCCAGGCGCAGGCGAACACGCCGCGACTGCCGCGCAGATGGGCGCCGATCGCGACGTTCTCCAGCACGCTCATCGCCGGCAGCATGCGCACATGCTGGAAGCTGCGGCTCATGCCGAGCGCCGCGATGGCGCGCGCGCCGAGCCCGTCCACGCGCCGGCCCCGGAAGCGGATCTCGCCCGAGGTCGGCGCGTCCACGCCCGAGATCTGGTTGAACATCGTGCTCTTGCCGGCGCCGTTGGGGCCGATGAGCGCGACGATCTCGCCGGCCTTCACCTGGAGGTCCATCGCGTTGTTGGCGACCAGCCCGCCGAAGCGGCGCGTGACTTCGCGCGCATCCACGAGCAGCTCGCCGGCCGCCGGCATCGCGCGGCGCGGCAGCGGCTCGGCGTGGTCGTCGATCGCCCGCGCGCGGCGGCGCGACGGCAGCAGCCGCGCCACCCACGGCGCGAGGCCGTCGCGCGCGCGCTGGAGCACGACCACCATCGCGAGGCCGAACACGATGGTCTCGAAGTTGCCGGCCGTGCCGAGCAGGCGCGGCAGCCAGTCCTGCAAGCCCTGGCGCGCGGCGGTGATGACGCCCGCGCCGACCAGCGCGCCCCAGACCTGGCCCGCGCCGCCGAGCACCGCCATGAACAGGTAGTCGATGCCGGCCTGCATGCCGAAGGGCGTCGGGTTCACGAAGCGCTGGAGATGGGCATAGAGCCAGCCCGCCGCGCTGGCCTGCAAGGCAGCGATCACGAAGATCACCATGCGCGCCCGCGAGGTATCGACGCCCATCGCCTCGGCCATCACCCGACCGCCCTTGAGCGCGCGGATCGCCCGGCCTTCGCGCGAATCGAGCAGGTTGTGCGTCGTGAACATGCCCGCCGCGAGAAAGGCCGCGATCAGGTAGCTGAAGCTGCGGCCGTCGTCGAGCGCGCGACCCGCGAGCGTGACCGCCGGGATGTCGGTGATGCCGGTATGCCCGCCCAGCCCTTCGACGCTGCCGAACAGGTAGTAGAGGCTGATGCCCCAGGCGATCGTGCCGAGCGGCAGGTAATGGCCCGACAGCCGCAGCGTGAGCGAGCCCAGCAGCAGCGCGATCGCGAGCGTCAGCAGCAGCCCGGCGGCGAGGCCGATCCACGGCGATGCCGGCAGCCCGAGCTGCGCGAGCCAGGGCCCGGTCGTGAGCAGCGCCGTCGTGTAGGCGCCGAGCCCGACGAAGGCCGCCTGGCCGAAGGACGTGAGCCCGCCCACGCCCGTGAGCAGCATGAGGCCGAGCGCCACCAGGCTGTAGATGCCGACGTAGTTGACGAGCGTGACGTAGAAGTCGGGCAGCAGTTGCGGCGCGGCGGCGAGGGCCGCGACCGCGAGCGCGCCGACCACGAGCGGCAGCGGCGTGGACGCGCCGACGCCGGCGGCGCGCGGGGCGATCGAGGGCAGGCTGCTCATGCGTCCTCCTCGATGTGATGCGATTGCAGCGAGCGCCAGACCAGCACCGGGATGATCAGCGTGAACACGATGACGTCCTTGAACGCGCTGGCCCAGAACGACGAGAACGACTCCAGCAGCCCGACGAACACCGCCGCGAGCGCCGCCGCCGGATAGCTCGCCAGCCCGCCGACGATCGCCGCGACGAAGCCCTTGAGGCTGATGAGAAAGCCGCTGTCGTAGTAGACGGTCGTCACGGGCGCCACCAGCACGCCCGACAGCGCGCCGATCGCGCCCGCGAGGCCGAAGGCAAGTCGCCCGGTCGCCACCGGCGAGATGCCGACGAGCCGCGCGCCGCGCCGGTTGAGCGCCGACGCGCGCAGCGCCCGGCCCGCGAGCGTGCGGCTGAAGAACAGCCACAGCCCGACGATGAGCGCGAGCGAGCTGCCCATCACCGCGAGCGACTGGCCGGTGAAGTCGAGCGGGCCGAGCGTGAAGCTCGCGTCCGACAGCGCCGGCGTGCGCGCGCCCTCGGGACCGAAGAACAGCAGGCCGAGGCCCAGCATCGCCACATGCACCGCGACCGCGACGATGAGCAGCGTGAGCACCGTCGCATCGGCGATCGGCTGGAAGGCGAGGCGATAGACCATCGGCGCGAGCGGCACGACGGTCGCCAGCGCGAGCGCCACCTGCGCGCCGAGCGGCAGGCCGGCGAGCGGCAGCGCCTTGAGCGCCGCGACGAGCGCGAGCGGATAGCCGAGCTGCCAGCCGAGCGCGCGCAGCAGCCGCGCCGGCTCGGCGCGCAGCGCCACCGCGTCGAGCGCCGACGCCGCCGCGCCGCAGGCGAGCAGCACCCAGGCCGTGCCCGGGAACTGCCCGGCCTGCAGCGCCGCGAGCGTGAGCGCGCCCCAGGCGACGAACTCGCCCTCGGGAATGAAGATGACGCGGGTGACCGCGAACACGAGTACGAGGGCCAGCGCGAGCAGCGCGTACACCGCGCCGTTCGCGAGCCCGTCCTGCCCGAGCAGGAGGGCGATGGGCAAGTCCATGGATGTCTCCTCCGGGCCCGTCGCGCCGACGGGCCGGCTGTGGTTGTTGTGCGGGGGAGGGCGGCCGGGTCAGGCCGCGACGCGGGGCGGAGAGGCGGCAGTGACAGCGTTTGCAGCGCCAATGCCGGCCGCGCGTTCGCGCGCCAGCGTCATCGCGGTGTCCTCGATCATGTCTTCCTGGCCGCCGACCATGCCCTTGCGGCCCAGCTCGACGAGGATGTCGCGCGCCTTGACGCCGTACTTCTGCTCCGCCCGCTTGGCGAACAGCAGGAAGCTCGAATACACGCCCGCGTAGCCCAGGGTGAGCGAGTCGCGGTCGATGCGGATCGGGTGGTCCATGATCGGCACGACGAGGTCCTCGGCCACGTCGCTGATCGCGGCCACGTCCACGCCGGTGTCGATGCCCATGCGCGAGCACACGGCGATCAGCACTTCCATCGGCGTGTTGCCGGCGCCCGCCCCGAGGCCGGCGGCCGCCGCGTCGATGCGCCGCGCGCCGGCCTCGATCGCGGCGATCGAGTTGGCCACGCCCATCGCGAGGTTGTGATGGCCGTGAAAGCCGAGTTCGGTCTGCGGGTTCAGCGCGGCGCGCACGGCGCCGAGCTTTTCGCGCACGTCGTCGGGCAGCATGTGGCCGGCCGAGTCGGTCACGTACACGCAGTTCGCGCCGTAGCTCTCCATCAGCCGGGCCTGCTCGACGAGCTTCGCGGCCGGGGCCATGTGGCTCATCATCAGGAAGCCCACGGTGTCCATGCCCAGCCTGCGCGCCATGCCGATGTGCTGCTCGCTCACGTCGGCCTCGGTGCAATGCGTGGCGACGCGGATCGTGTGCACGCCGAGGTCGTGCGCCATCTTCAGATGCTCGACCGTGCCGATGCCCGGCAGCAGCAGCGCCGACACCTTGGCCTGCTTCATGAGCGGGATCACGGCGCCGAGATATTCGGCATCGGTGTGGCGCGGAAAGCCGTAGTTGACCGAGCTGCCGCCGAGGCCGTCGCCGTGCGTGACCTCGATGAGCGGCACGCCGGCCGCGTCGAGGCCGCAGGCGATGCTCTGCATCTGTTCGAGCGTCATCAGGTGGCGCTTGGGGTGCATGCCGTCGCGCAGCGTCATGTCATGCACGCGGATCTTCGTTCCTGCGAGGTTCATCGCGGGCTCCTTCAGGCGGCGAGGGGGGAGGCGGGGCTGACAGCGCTTGCAGCGCCCGGGGCGGTGGCCGTGGCCGTAGAGGCGGCGAGTTCGGCCGCGCGCGCCTTCGGATCGAAGCGCCCGGCGAGGATTTCCTCGGCGAACATCTCCGCCGTGCGCGCGGCGGCGGCGGTCATGATGTCGAGGTTGCCGGCGTACTTCGGCAGGTAGTCGCCGAGGCCTTCGACCTCCATGAACATCGACACGCGGTTGCCGTCGAAGACCGGGCCGTTCACGAGCCGGTAGCCCGGCACGTAGCGGCGCACTTCCTCGATCATCGCGAGCACCGACGCGGTGATCGCCTCGCGGTCGGGCTCGGCCGCGGTCAGGCAATGCACGGTGTCGCGCATGATCAGCGGCGGATCGGCCGGGTTGATGATGATGATGGCCTTGCCCGTCGCGGCGCCGCCTACGCGCTCGACCGCGCCCGCCGTGGTGCGGGTGAACTCGTCGATGTTCTTGCGCGTGCCGGGGCCGACCGAGCGGCTCGACACCGTGGCGACGATCTCGCCGTAATCCACCGTCTGCACGCGGCTCACGGCCGCGACCATCGGGATCGTGGCCTGGCCGCCGCAGGTCACCATGTTGACGTTCATCTCGCCGCTGCCGACGTGGTCGCGCAGGTTCACGGGCGGCACGCAGAAGGGGCCGATCGCGGCGGGCGTGAGGTCGATCATGAGCACGCCGAGCGCGTTGAGCTTGCGCGAGTTCTCGGCATGCACATAGGCGCTCGTGGCGTCGAAGGCGATCTGGATTCCGTCTTCGGCCACATGCGGCAGCAGGCCGTCCACGCCGTCGGCGGTGGTCTTGAGGCCCAGCTCGCGGGCGCGCGCGAGGCCTTCGGATTGCGGGTCGATGCCGACCATCCAGACCGGCTCCAGCACCGGGCTGCGACGCAGCTTGTAGAGCAGGTCGGTCCCGATGTTGCCGGGGCCGATGAGCGCGCACTTGATCTTCTTCATGGGGGTTTCGCCTTCGGTGAGGGTCATTCGAAACGCGCGCGGACTTCGCCGAGTCCGTCGATGCGGGCGCTGAACCGGTCGCCGGCGGCCACGGCCACCATCGGCCCGAGCGCGCCGGTGAGCAGCACGTCGCCGGCGCGCAGCGGATGGCCGCGCGCGACCATCGTGTCGGCCAGCCAGACGGCGGCGTTGAGCGGATTGCCGAGGCAGGCCCGGCCGCCGCCGCGCGACACCGGCTCGGGCGCGCCGTCGTCGCCGCGCGCGCGGGTCATTTCCATCGCGCAGGCGGCGAGGTCGAGCCGGTCGAGCGGCACCGGCCGCGCGCCGAGCACGAAGCGCCCGCTCGACGCGTTGTCGGCCACGGTGTCGAACAGGCGGATGTTCCAGTCGGCGATGCGGCTGTCGACGATCTCGATCGCGGGCAGCGCATAGGCTGTCGCTGAGATGAGGTCGGCGTAGGAGTGGCGCTCGAAGCCGAGGTCGCGGCCGAGTACCAGCGCGATCTCGGCCTCGACCTTGGGTTGCAGCAGCGTGGCGCGCGCGAGCGGCGCGTCGTCGCCGACCGGCATGTCGTCGAACAGCACGCCGAAGTCGGGCTGATCGACGCCGAGCTGGGCCTGCACCGCGCGCGAGGTGAGGCCGATCTTGTAGCCGACCACGCGCCGTCCGGCGGCGAGGCGGGCGCGGGTGTTGACGGCCTGGATCGCATAGGCGAGGTCGAGGTCGGCGGCGGCCACGCGCTCGCGCAGCGGCGCGATCGGCGTGCCGGTGGCGGCGGCCTCGCGCAGCAGACGGGCGGCGTCGTCGGGCGTGAGGAGGGCGCTCATTTGACGAGCTTCCAGGCGCCGTTCTCGACCTTCACGAGCACGATGGCCTTCGGGTCGTAGCCGGCGTGGTCGGCGGGGGAGGTCGTGTACACGCCGTTGCTGCCGACGAGGCCACGCGTGTTTTCGAGCGCGTCGCGCACCGCGTCGCGGAAGGCCGGGCTGCCGGGCTTGGCGGTCTTGAGCGCGACGGTGAAGGCGTTCTGCAGCAGCAGCCAGGCGTCCCAGCTCGCGCCGGCGAAGGTCGAGCGCGTGTCGGCCCCGTACTTCGCTTCCAGCTCCTTCACGAAGGCCGTGCCGGCCTTCTTGGTCGCATGGCCGTCGGACAGCTGCTCGGCGACGAGCACCGGGCCGACCGGCACCAGCGCGCCTTCCACCTTCGCGCCGCCGACGCGCAGGAACTCGCGGCTCGTGACGCCGTGCGACTGGTAGATCGCGCCCTTGTAGCCGCGCTCGCGCAGCGTGATCTGCGGCATCGCGGCCGGCGTGCCCGAGCCGCCGACGAAGATCACGTCGGGCTTCGCGGCGATGAGCTTGAGCACCTGGGCCTGCACGCTCGGATCGGTGCGGCCGTAGCGCTCGGCCGCGACGATGCGCAGACCCGGCGTCTCGACCGCGCCCTTGAGCGCGTTGAACAGCGTGTCGCCCCACGAGTCCGAAAAGCCGATGAAGCCGACGGTCTTCGCGCCGGCCGCGACCATGTCCTCGACGATGCGGCGGACCATGAGGTCGGCGCCCGGCTCGGCGCGGAAGACGTAGCGGCGCTTGTCGCCCGACACGTCGATCGGCGCGACCGACACCAGCGGCACCTTCTCCTGGTTCGCGACGTCGGCGATCGCGTTGCCGTTGCTGATGAGGTTGGGGCCGAGCACCGCGTCGACCTTGTGCTCGCCGATGAGCTTGCGGACGTCGGTGACGGCGGCGGTCGGGTCGGTCGCGTCGTCGAGCAGGATGAAGTTGAGCTTCTCGCCGCCGAGGGTCGCGGGCATGAGGCTCACGGCCTTGCGCGTCTCGGCGCCGAGCGAGGCGGCGGGGCCGGTGAGCGAGGCCACCACGCCGATGTTGATGTCGGCGAAGGCGGGCGCGGCGGCGAGCACTGCGGCCAGCGCGAGCGCGGCGCGGGCACGGCCCATCGGTGCGCTGCGGCCGGCGGATGCGTCGGCGCGATCGGCTGCAAGGGCTTGCAGCGCCGGTCGCCCGGCTGGCGGGGTTGCGCGTGGGTTCATGAATCGTCTCCTCGGGGTTGCGCCTGTCTGTTTGTGCGTGATGTCAGGGCGCGCTCGTGAGCGCGCCGAAGCCGGCCACCCATTCGGGGATGGCGCGGTAGTAGCGGCTGGCCAGCTCGCCGCGTCCGCCCGCGAGGGCGTCGAAGGCCGCGGCGGCCGCGACCCAGGTCTTCACCTCGTGAGCCGAGGCGCCACCGTCGGCGGTGATGTCGTCGTTGCGGTAGGCGTCGAGCGCGGGCCAGTCGCGGGTCTCGATGTGGCGCATGAAGCGCCGGTCCCAGTCGGGGTTGAGCGCGCGCAGCTCGTTCGAGCCGGCGGCGAAGGCGCGCGCGGCGTCGATGGTTCGCTGCTGGCGCGCGGCGCGCGCCTCGGGCGTCGGGTTGCGGCCGGCGATGATCCGTTCGGCCACCTCGGGCGCGGCCGTTCGCAGCTGCGGCACCGGCGGGTTGTGCGACAGCCCGCCCGAGCCCACGACGAGCACGCGCCGCTCCACGCCGCGCAGGAAGCGCCCGACCGCCGCGCCGAATTCGCGCGCGCGTTTGAAGTCCACCAGCGGCGGCGCGACCGAGTTGATGAACAGCGGCAGCACCGGATGGCGCGCGAGGCCGCCGGTCAGCTCCTCCAGCGGCTGGGCGAAGCCGTGATCGACCTGCATGCGCCACGACACCGCGAGGTCGATGCCGTTGGCCACGACCGCCGCCGCGCAGTCCTCGGCCAGCGCGCGCGGGATGTCGAGCGGGCCGGGCGAGGTCGAGTAGTCGCCGACCGAGGTGGCCGCGACGCCGATGCAGAACTGCGGCATCAGGTCGAGGAAGAAGCCGTTGTAGTGGTCGGGCGCGAACAGCACGATCAGCTCGGGCGCGAAGCGCTCGACCTCGGCGCGCAGCATCGCGACCGTGCCGGCCACCTCGGCCACGACGGCCGGCAGCGGATCGACATGCCCCTTGAGCGGCGTGTGCGACAGGCAGACGAGCCTTTGCCTCACCGCGCCGCTCCCGCGAGTTCGGGCGCGGCGACGGCCGCCGGGCGCGCCTCGCCGCGTGCCTGGGCACCGGCAGCGAAGCCCTCGCCGGTACGCAGCCCGGCCGCGCGCGCCACCGCCGCGAGCGTCTCGTTGATGCGCACCGGATGGCAGATCGCCGCGACGAAGCGGTCGGGCCGCAGCACCACCACGGCGCCCGGATGGCTGCCGAACCATTCCTTGAGCCGGCCCTGCTCGTCGCCCACCACGAGCGCCTCGGCGCTGATGTCCACCTCGCGCTGGAGCTGGGGCATCGGCTTGACCGTCACGAGCCGCGCGTCGAGCGTCGCGAGAATGTCGCGGCTGCGCGCGTCGAGCCAGCGCGCCGGGTCCACGCCCCAGGACAGCAGCGCGAAACCCTTGCCGAGCGCGTCGTCGAGCAGGAGCGAGCTGCCGTCGCGCAGCGTCACGCGCGGCTGGATGAACATGCGGCCCACCGGCGAGGCCGGGCGCGGCTCGGTCTCGGGCACGACCAGCCCGCGCTCGTAGCGCGGCATCGGCTTGTAGCGCATCTCCAGGAAGTAGCGCCGCGCCGCCGGGAACCAGTTGAGCACCCGCACCGCCACATCGCGCAGCCCGGCCACGAGCGGATTGCGCGGCGAGAAGATGCGGCCCGCCGTGACCGACAGGTCGATCATCGCCTTGGCGTGCGGCGGGCGTTCGTCCTGGTAGGTGTCGAGCAGGCGGTCGTCGGCGCGGCCGTTCACGACCCAGGCGAGCTTCCACGCGAGGTTGGTCGCGTCGCGCATGCCGGTGTTGTAACCCTGGCCCTGCCAGACCGGCATGATGTGCGCGGCATCGCCCGCGAGCAGCACGCGGCCCACCTTCCAGCGGTCGGCGATGCGCGCGTTGTGCGTGTAGACGCGCTTGCGGATGTAGTCGAGCGATTCGGCATCGACGCCGGCCGGCAGCACCTTGCGCATGAGTTCGGCCATGCGCTCGGGCCGGGTGATCTCCTCCTCGGTCTCGCCCTCGAAGATCATGAATTCGAAGCGCCGCACCGCGTCGGGCAGGGCGACGCTCACATAGGGCCGCGCCGGGTCGCAGTGCATGTAGATGTTGGGCACGCCGAGCGGATCGTTGCGGATGTCCACCACGAGCCATTTCGACTTGTCGGTGATGCCGCCGAACTCGACGCCGAGCGCGCCGCGCACCGCGCTGCGGCCGCCGTCGCTGCCGACGAGATAGCGGCAGCGCAGCGTGGTCTGCTTGCCGTCGCGCTTGAGGCGCACCGTGACGCCGCGCGGGTCCTGCTCGAAGCCTTCCAGCTCGGTGCCGAGCTTCACGCTCACCGCCGGAAAGCGCGCGAGGCCGGCGAGCAGCTCGCGGTCCACCGCCGGCTGGTTGAAGGCATTGCGGCGCGACCAGCCGAACTCGTCGGTGCGCGGCTCGATCGACGCGAAGCAATAGCCGCCGCGCGTCACGAAGCGCATCCAGTGATTGGGCGTGATGTGCGGCAGCACCGCGCCGGCGAGGCCGATGCCCTGGATCGTGCGCAGGCATTCGTCGTCCATGCCGACGCCGCGCGGATAGTCGATGAGTTCCTCGCCGCGCTCGACGAGCAGCGTGCGCACGTCATGCAGGCCGAGGGTGTTGGCGATGGTCAGGCCCACCGGCCCGGCGCCGACGACGATGACGTCGGCATCGAACTGCTCGTCGGGTGTCATGTGCTTCTCCTCCGTGGTCCGGCGCGTCGGGGCGAGCGCGGGCCTCCGCGCGCCGGATGTCGTTGATCGGTGATGGGTTGCCCGCGCGGGGGCGGGCGGGAGTGGCGATGCGCGCCGTGGGCGGTCGGCTTTTCAGGGCCGTCCGTCGCGTTGCCGATGCACGGCCGGCGCGCCGGGCGTCAGTTCACGCGCTCGGCCTCGGGCGGCGTGCCGCCGTTGAGGAATCGCAGATGGATGCGGTTGAAGGTGTCGGCATCCTCGAACTGCGGCCAGTGGCCGCAGCCGTCCATGACGGTGAACAGCGCGCCGGGGATCATCGTGGCCATGCGACGGCCCTCGGACACGTCGGCCGTCGGGTCGTGCGAGGTCCAGAGCACGAGGGTCGGCGCCTGGATGCGCCCGTAGTCGTCGGCGTAGAGCATGTTGCGGCGGCGCACCTCCAGCTCCTGCAGGATCATGTTGTGCGGCATCGCCTCCTTCATGCCGGGCTGGGCGTAGATCGCCTGGCGCGTCGCGATGAGGTCGTCGAACACCTTGCTCTTGTCGGCCATCAGCCATTCGAGCCGCGCCTTGATGAAGTCCCAGCTCGGATCGCTCGCGGCCTGGAGCGACAGCGTCTTGAGCCGTTCCATCACCTTCGGGTCGGCCTGCGAGCCGCCGGCGGTGTTGAGCACGAGGCGATCGACGCGGTCGGGATGGTCGATGGCCATGCGCGCCGCGACCCAGCCGCCGAGCGATTCGCCCGAGAAGTGGGCGCGGTCGATCTTGGCCGCGTCCATGAAGCGCAGCAGATGGTCGATGTAGCGCGCAATCTCCAGCGGCTCGCGCGACTTGTCGCTCCAGCCGTGGCCGATCATGTCGATGGCCCAGGCAGAGAAGCATTCGCCATGCGACTTCAGATTGCGCACATAGGCCTCGGCATGGCCGCCCACGCCGTGCAGCAGGATCAGCGGCTTCGCGTCGGTATTGCCGCTGTGCAGATAGCGCGTCGAGATGCCGCCGGCATCGATCCAGCCCTGGCTGAAACTCGTGCCGCGAAGCTCCGCCCAGAGGCTCTTGAAAGCGTTTGCGCCCATGTCGTCTCCGACCTCGTGTTGTTGGAATGGAGGCGATTCTAGGAAGAGCCCGAGTGACGGTCCGGGGAATCTCGTCTAGCGTCCGCTCCTTGCACAGCATTGATTTGCAAGGAGTTTCTGGCGTGTTTCTCGACGACAAGCAGGACTACGCAACGGTACGAGGGTTAGTCCGGGGGCTCGACCTGCTGCGGGCGCTCAACACCTTCGAGGGCGGGCGCTGCACCCTCGCCGACCTCGTGCGCGAGACCGGCCTGCATCGCACGACGGTGCGCCGGCTGCTCGAAACCCTCATCGCCGAGAACTACGTGCGGCGCAGCGAATCCGACGGCCGCTACGCGCTCGCGCTGCGCGTGCGTTCGCTCAGCGAAGGCTTCACCGATGACGACTGGATCTCGGGCGTCGCGGCGCCGGCGCTGGCCGAGCTGCTGTCGGCCGTGCTGTGGCCGTCGGACGTGTGCACGCCCCAGGGCGGGCGCATGGTGATCCGCGAATCGACGCACCGTTTCAGCCGGCTGTCCTTCCATCGCGCGATGGTCGGGCAGTCGATGCCGATGCTCACGACGGCGGCGGGGCGCGCCTACTTGGCGCACTGCCCGGAAGACATGCTCGCGAGCCTGCTCGACTTCATGGCCGAGCAGGACGACAGCCAGGCGCGGCTCGCGCGCGACCGGCGCTACGTGGCGCGGCTGCTCGAACTCACGCGCGAGCGCGGCTACGCCGCCAACGACGCCGAATGGGACGAGCAGCGCAAGATCGGCGCGATCGCACTGCCGGTGCGCCACGGCGGCCAGGTGCTCGGCGCGGTGAACGTGGTCTTCCTCGCGCGCGCCTTCGATACGGCCGAGGCGGCGCGGCGCTTTCTGCCCGCGCTCGCGAAGGCGGCGGCGCGCATCGAGGAGCAGCTCGCGGAGCGCGGCTGAAGGCGGCGGGCGGCGCTCGGCCCCTGCCGGTCTCGCGCGCGGCGCCGTTGCTCCTCGCGACTTGCATCGTCGGTCACGCCCGTCACGGGCGTCGCGCAGGCTGACCGGGCGATAGGCGGCGCGGAAGCGGGCGGTGAGCGGCGTCCGCGACCTTCGGCCCGATCGCATGCGAGCAAGGGCGTGACGTCGATCACATTTTCGAAGGTGCGGCTTTGACCAGGCATCGACAAGCCCCTTGTGGTGATCGCTATACCGGCCCGCGTCTTCAACCGACTGCGACCCATGCGCCACTTCTCCCGTCCCTCCGGCAACACCCGCGCCCTGCGCCTCATCCTCCCGGCCTTCGTCGCCATCTCCGCGCCTGTCTCGGCCCAGGTCGGTCCCGCGCTGGCGCCCGACCAGCTGCTCGGCCTCTACCCCGCCCCGCGCTTCAGTCCGCTCGCGGCGGATTGCACCGACTGCCTCGCCACGCCACAGGCGCGCTTCTACTTCAAGGGGGATCTGAGCGTCTCGCCCACGCGCGACGCGGTGGGCTTCGATCCCGCGCGCCGCGCCTTCGACGACCTCGCGCGCTGGGCGGGCGAGCGCGGCGGCCAGCCCGAAGGCCGCCTGCCGAGCCTCGTGTGGACCGGCTCGCCCGAGATCGCGCGCGGCACGCTGGCCGACGCCGCCACGCGGCTCGACCTCGGTGGCGGGCAATCGCTGGCCTTCGACCATGTGGCGAAGATCAGCACCAACCTGTCGTTCTACGACGCATCGAGCGCCGCCTTCTTCGACCGGCGCGCCGTCATCGCGCGCGGCCAGACCGCCGACGGCCGTTTCGTCGCGCGCACGCTCTGGCCGGCCGACCACGGCCTGCAAGCGCTTGCGCCGCCGCAGCCGCTGCGGCCCGGCGAGACGCTGGAATCGCTCGTGCGCGCGGGCCAGGGTGATGCGCGCGCGAGCTACTCGACGCGCGTGCTGTGGCAGCGCGATCCGGCCGCGCTCGATGTCGCGGGCAAGCCGGTGCTGGCCTTCATCCTTAACGGCGCCCAGGGCGATGACGACGAGGCGCACGGCGGGCATTTCGCGGTGGCGACCGGGCGGGTTGGGCCCGGCGGCGAGATGAACCAGTGGCTGGTCAACAACTTCTACAACCTCGGCTCGGTGAGCGAGAAGGGGATCATCGCCTCGACCGTGCCGCTCGACGCCTATCTCGGCGAGCTGAACAGCGGCCAGTCGTGGTATCGGCCGTCGTCCATCCTCGTCGCGGTGCTGCGCGATCCGCGCGTGCCCGGGCTGTATCAGGAGGGCATCGGCCGCGTGTTCCAGCACTTCTACCGCCAGGACTTCCCGTACCGCCACGCGACCGCCAACTGCACCGGCCTGAACGTGGAAACCCTGCGCACGCTGGGCTGGCGGCTGCCGAAGCTCGGCGCCGAAAGCCGGCTCAAGGCCGCGATCGCGCTGCCCTACGTGGCGATCCGCGACGGCTCGCTGCAGAACGGCAAGAGCGCCTACGACTACCTGTCGGCCGAGCGTACCGACCTCTATCCGCTGGTCGGCTTCACGAGCCTCGGTGATGACCTGCTCGGGCGCATCACGCGCGGCGGCGCGGCGGGCAGCGGCCTGGAGGCGCAGCTGGCGCAGGACATCGAGGCGGTCATCCTCGTGCAGGTGCCGCAGTTCCCGTCGTCGCGCGCGGTCGGACAGGCGCCGGTCGGGTCGATGGAGGAGTACCTCGCGCGCGCGCCGGCCAACAAGGCCGACTGGAAGATCGTGCCGGTGGCTCCGCGCCCCTTCCCGGCGGAGCTGCGCGACGCGGCGGCGCCGGCCGCCGAGGGCACTCCGGCCGACACGGCGGTGCTCGCCGAGGGCGCGATGTTCGCGGGGCTCGGCGGCCTGGGCCTGTTCGGGCTGGGGCGTGCGTTCGTCCGCCGACGCGCGGCGCGCGGCCGGCCGGCGGCCTGAAGAAGCCGGCCCCGGCCCGGGGCCGGCGGCTCGGCGGCCGTCACTTCGTCAGCCGCGCCGCGATCTCGCGTGCCACGGCCTCGGGCGATAGTCCGGTGGTATCGACGCACAGGTTGGCCATGCGGTAGAGGTCTTCGCGCGCGGTCAGGGTGCGGTTGATGTTGTTCAGCGCCTCGCGGCGCAGGCGCTGGTTGGCGATGCGCGCGTCGTTCTGCCCCGCGACCCGCGCGAAATGCGCTTCGGGCGCGGCCTTGAGCCAGACCGTCGTGCAATGGCGCAGCAGCAGCTCGTAGGTCGGGCGTTCGGCGACGATGCCCCCGGCGGTCGCGAGCACGAGCGAACGGTGCTGGGCCAGCACGCGCTCCAGGCAACGCCGCTCGAACTGCCGGAAGCCGGTCTGGCCGTACAAGGTGAAGATCTCGTGCACCTTCAGTCCGGCCTCGCGCTCGATCTCGCGGTTCAGTTCCACCACCGGCAGGTCGAGCCGCTTGGCCAGCAGCGCGCTGACCGTGGACTTGCCCGCGCCGCGCAGCCCCACGAGCGCGATGCGCCGGTCGCCGGCCTCGGGCGCCGTGGCGAATTCCTCGACCAGCCAATGCCGGATCGTGCCGAGCCGTTGCGCGGGCTGACGATGCAGGAACTCGTTGATGAGCGCGATCTCGTCGCCCGCGCGGTCGTCGGCCACCACCTCGGCGAGCGGACAGTTGAGCGCCTGCGCGAGCTTGTCGAGCAGCAGCACCGAGACGTTGCCTTCGCCGCCCTCGATGCGCGCGATGTGCGGCAGCGAGACGCCCGATTGCTCGGCGAGCTGGCGTCGCGTCATGCCGCGCTCGGCGCGCAGCTTGCGCAGGCGCCGCGCGAGGCGGGCGAGCAGCGGCTCGTCGTCGTCGTGGCCGAGCACGCGCGTGGCGGCCGGCGCGTCGGGCAATGCGGAGTTACGCGAACCCATATCAGATCTGATATCCAGCTTTTACAAAGCTCTCTTTTAGCATCGTCTCACTGACCGGCGACAGACCGGGACCACCCACCATTCGGGAGTGAGACATGAAGGCGAGCATCAAGAAGGCCGCGCTGCTGGTCGCGGCCGCCCTGGCCGGCGCGACGGCCCATGCCGAGGTGCGCATCGGCGTGACGCTGTCGGCCACGGGGCCGGCGGCGGCGCTGGGCATCCCCCAGCGCAACATGGCGGCGCTGCTGCCCGCGAGCATCGGCGGCGAGAAGGTCGAGCTGACGGTGTTCGACGACGCGACCGATCCGAGCGCGGCCAACCGCAATGCGCGCCGCCTCGCCACCGAGAACAAGGTGGACGTGATCATCGGCTCGTCCAACGTGCCGGGCTGCGCCGCGATCGCGGAGGTCGCGGCCGAACTCAAGCTCGCGCAGGTGGCGATGTGCCCGGTCGAGGTGCCGCCGGCGTCGGCGCCCTGGGTGTTCCGCGCGCCGCAGAGCAACGGCCTCATGGCCTCGGCCCTCGTCGCGCACATGAAGCAGAACGGCGTGAAGACGCTCGGCTTCATCGGCTATGCCGACGCCTATGGCGAAGGCTGGCTGCGCGACCTGCGCCGGCTGCTGGAAGGCACGGGCATCAGCCTCGTCGCGGTCGAGCGCTATGCGCGCACCGACACCGCCGTGACGGCCCAGGCGCTCAAGCTCGCGTCGGCGGCGCCCGACGCCATCCTCATCGTCGGCTCGGGCGCGCCGGCCGCGCTGCCGCACACGACGCTGGTCGAGCGCGGCTACAAGGGCCGGCTGTACCAGACCCATGCCGCCGCCAATGCCGACTTCCTGCGCGTGGGCGGCAAGGCGATCGAGGGCGCGATCCTGCCGGTCGGGCCGGTGGTGGTGGCCTCGCAGTTGCCGGCCGAGCATCCGCTGCGCAAGCCGGGCATCGACCTCGCGAAGCGCTATGAAGAGAAGTACGGCCAGGGCAGCTTCAACCCCTTTGCCGCCTACCTGAACGATGCCTTCCTGCTCGTGCAGCAGGCGGTGCCGGTGGCGCTCAAGACCGCGAAGCCGGGCACGCCCGAGTTCCGCGTGGCGCTGCGCGATGCGCTCGAAGGGCTGCGCAATGTCGAGGCCACGAACGGCGTGTTCAGCATGAGCGCCGCCGACCATTCCGGCCTTGATGAACGCGCCCGCGTCCTCGTCAAGGTCGAGGCCGGCGCCTTCCGCCTGCTGCCGGGGAGCTACTGACATGCGCGCCCCCGACCCCGTGCGCCTCGTCGAGCGCGACCCGGCGACGATGTTCGCCACGCCCGATGTCATCGTCCATCGCCGGCCCGATGGCGGGTTGATTCTCGAATCGGGCATGGACCTGCCCGAGTCCGCGCCCAGCCTCGGCGAGCGGCTTGAGCACTGGGCGCGCGTCACGCCCGAGGCGGTCTTTCTCGCCGAGCGCGCCGACGGCGGCGGCTGGCGCGAAGTGAGCTATGCCGACGCGCTGCGCCAGGTGCGCGCGATCGCCGGCTGGCTGCTGGCGCGCGGCGCGAGCGCCGACCGCCCGGTGGTCGTGCTGTCGGACAACAGCGTCGACCATGCGCTGATGATGTTCGCGGCGATGCATGTAGGCGTGCCGGTGGCGTCGATCTCGTCGGCCTATTCGCTGCTGTCGAAGGACCACGCCAAGCTGCGCCAGCAGATCGCGCTGGTGGCGCCGGGCGTCATCTACGCGAGTGACAGCGAACGCTATGGCGCGGCGCTCGCCTCGATTGCCGACCTGCATGATGCAAGCCTTGTCACCAGCGCGCGGGTGCCGGCGGGCGCCGTCGCCTTTGCCGAGCTGACAGCGTTTGCATCCGGGCCGGAGGTGGACGCGGCTTTCTCCCTCGTCGGGCCGGACACGGTGGCCAAGCTGCTGTTCACCTCGGGCTCGACGTCGATCCCGAAGGCGGTCGTGAACACCCAGCGCATGCTCTGCACGAGCCAGGCGGCGCGGCTGCGGCACTGGCCCTTCCTGCAACGCACGCCGCCGGTGGTGGCCGACTGGCTGCCGTGGAGCCATACCTTCGGCGGCAACCACAACTTCAACCTCGTGCTGTGCAACGGCGGGACGATGGTGGTGGACGCCGGCCGCCCCGCGCCGGGCCTGTTCGAGACCACGCTCGCCAACCTGCGCGAGGTGCGGCCGACGGTGTACTTCAACGTGCCGCGCGGCTTCGACATGCTGGTCGCCGCGCTCCAGCAGGATGACGAGCTGCGCTGCGCCTTCTTCTCGCGGTTGCAGGTCATCTTCTACGCGGCGGCGGCGCTGCCCCAGCACCTGTGGGCGGCGCTCGATGAGCTCGCGCACCGCACCGTGGGCTGCGCGGTGCCGATCGTGTCGGGCTGGGGCTCGACCGAGACCTCGCCGCTGTCGGCCGACGCGCATTTCGTGGCCGAGCGCGCGGGCGTGATCGGTCTGCCGGTGCCGGGCACCTCGCTGCGCCTCGTGCCGGTGGCCGACAAGTACGAGATCCGCGTCAAGGGGCCGAACGTGATGCCCGGCTATCTGCGCAATCCGGCGCTCACGGCCGAGGCCTTCGACGAGGAGGGCTACTACCGCATCGGCGACACGGTGCGCTTCGCCGATCCGGCGCGGCCCGAGCGCGGCCTGACCTTCGAGGGCCGGCTGGCCGAGGACTTCAAGCTCGCGACCGGCACCTGGGTACGCGTCGGCACGCTGAGGCTCGCGGCGATCGACGCGCTCAAGCCGGTGGCGCAGGACGTGATCGTCGCCGGCCATGACCGCGACGAGATCGGGCTGCTCGTGGTGCCGAACGTCGCGGCCTCCCGGCGCCTCGCCACCGGGCTGCCCGCCGACGCGCCGCTCGACGATGTGCTCGCGCATCCGGCGCTGCGCGCGCTCGTGGCCGACGGGCTCGCGCGCATGCGGGCGGCGGGCGGCGGCAGCTCGTCCTTCGCGACGCGCGCCCTGCTGCTCGCCGAGCCGCTGTCGATCGACGCGGGCGAGATCACCGACAAGGCCTACATCAACCAGCGCCGCACGCTGGAGACGCGCGCGGCCGAGGTCGAGCGGCTGTATGCCGAGACGGCGGACGCGGGCGTGATCGCGCTGGAGGTGGTGGCATGACGGCGCATGCAAACCCGTCGGCCCGGGGCGACGGCATGCCGCCCGCGCGCATGCCGGTGCCGGCGGAACTCCGCATCCGCCGCGTCGCGGTGGTGGGCACCGGCGTGATCGGCGCGAGTTGGGTCGCGGCCTTTCTGGCGGCCGGGCTCGACGTGGTGGCGACCGATCCGGCGCCCGGCGCCGAGGCGCGGCTGACCGAGGCGGTCGAGCGCCACTGGCCGGTGCTGACCGAGCTGGGCCTCGCGTCCGGTGCCTCCTGCAAACGCTTGCGCTTCACCGCCGACCTCGCCGAGGCGCTCGCCGACGCCGACTTCGTGCAGGAGAACGGCCCCGAGCGCGAGGACTTCAAGATCGACTTCTTCGCGCGCATGGACGCGCTCGCGCCGCCGCGCGCCATCCTCGCGTCGAGCTCGTCGGGCCTGCTCGTGAGCCGCATGCAATCGGCCTGCGCGCGGCCGGGCCGGGTGCTGCTCGGCCATCCCTTCAATCCGCCGCACCTGATCCCGCTGGTGGAAGTGATCGGCGGCGAGCGCACCGACGCCGCGAGCATCGACCGCGCGATGGCCTTCTACGCGGCGATCGGCAAGCGGCCGATCCGCATCCGCAAGGAAGTGAAGGGCCATGTGGCCAACCGGCTCCAGGCCGCGCTCTGGCGCGAGGCCTTCCATCTCGCGGCCGAGGGCGTCGCGAGCGTGGAGGACATCGACACCGCCATCGCCCACGGCCCCGGCCTGCGCTGGGCGCTGCTCGGCCCCTTCATGGCGCTGGACCTGTCGGGCGGCGAGGGCGGCATGGCCCATCTGCTCGACCACCTCGGCGGGCCGATCGAGCAATGGTGGCTCGACCTCGGCGCGCCGCGCATGACGCCCGAGGTGAAGGCCGCCGTCATCGCCGGCACCGCCGCCGCCCGGCATGCGCCGCGCGCCGACATCGAGGCCGCGCGCGACCGGCTGCTGATCGGGCTGCTCCAGGCCAAGGCGCGGCTCGGCGAGCCGAACGCGCCGGCCGGCGGCACCGGCACCGGCGCAGCCACCGCCGCGCCGGCCGGCCTTGCAAGCCCTTGCACGCCCGCCTGACCCAACCCCCTCCATCCCGACCACAGGTCCGCCAACCGGACCGGGAGCCATCCATGAGCATGAGCAACAAGGTCATCGTCACGATCGCGCCGACCGGCGGCATGGCGAGCAAGGCCCAGAACCCCCACCTGCCGACCCAGCCCGAGGAGATCGCGCGCGACGTGTACGACTGCTGGAACGCCGGCGCCAGCGTCGTCGCCGTGCATGCGCGCCGGCCCGACGACCTCGCCACCTGCAACGCCGACATCTACCGCGACATCAACCGCCGCATCCGCGACCGCTGCGACATCGTCATCAACAACTCGACCGGCGGCGGCGTCAACGGCGACATGGTGCGCAAGGCCGACAACGGCTACTGGGAAATCCTCTGGGAGGAGCGCATCAAGGGCATGGATGCCGGCGCCGAGATGTGCACCCTCGACGCCACCACCATCAACGCGAGCTTCGAGGGCCGCGAGCTGCTCATGAACACGCCGCCCTCGCGCTGCCGCGAACTCGCGCTCGGCATGAAGCAGCGCGGCATCAAGCCCGAGTGGGAGGTGTTCAGCCCCACGCACATCCTCCAGGACGTCACCTCGCTGATCGAGGCCGGCTTCGACGAGCCGCCCTATTTCATCAACCTCGTGCTCAACGTGCATCGCGGCTTCCAGAACGCCATGCCTTACAGCCCGCGCGTGCTCCAGATGATGGTGGACTGCCTGCCCAAGGGCTCGATCTTCTGCGTGAGCGGCATCGGCCCGGCTCAGCTGCCGGCGGCCGCCAACGCGCTGCTGCTCGGCGGCCATGTGCGCACCGGCCTGGAGGACAACCTCTACTACCGCCAGGGCGAGCTGGCGACCAACCAGCAGCTCACCGAGCGCGTCGTGCGCCTCGTGCGCGAGCTGGGCTTCGAGCCCGCCACGCCGGCCGAGGCGCGCCAGATCATGGGTCTGCCGCGCACGGACGCCTCGGTACTGCCCGACTTCGCGCCGGGCGCGATGGTGGAGGCATGACGGCCATGAACGACCGCAGCCACCTCATCCCCGCCGTGTACGACGGCCTCGACCTGCTCGGCATCGACGCCGGCGGCCCGGTCGCGCAACTGCGCCTGCGCCGCCCGGCCAAGCGCAATGCGATCAACGACGCGCTCATCGCCCAGATCCACACCTTCTTCGTGAACCTGCCCGAGCATGTGCGCGCGGTGGTGCTGAGCGGCGAGGGCGAGCATTTCTGCGCCGGCCTCGACCTCGGCGATCTCGACGGCGACGCCGGCGCGGCGGCGGCGATCGCGCGTTCGCGTGCCTGGCATGCCGCCTTCGACGCGATCCAGTACGGCCCGGTGCCCGTCATCGCGGTGCTGCATGGCGCCGTGATCGGCGGTGGCCTGGAGCTGGCCGCTGCCTGCCATGTGCGCGTGGCCGAGACCTCGGCCTGGTACGCGCTGCCCGAGGGCCAGCGCGGCATCTTCGTCGGCGGCGGCGGCTCGGTGCGGCTGTCGCGCCTCATCGGCATCGCGCGCATGACCGACATGATGCTGACCGGCCGCACGCTCGACGCGGAGGAAGGCGCCCGCGTCGGGCTGTCGCAGTACCTGGTGCCGGCGGGCGAGGGGCTGGCCGAGGCCGGCCGGATCGCGGCGCGCGTCGCCGCCAACGCGCCGATGTCGAACTTCGCGGTCCTGCAGGCGCTGCCGCGCATCGCCGAGCTGCCCGCGACCGGCGGACTGCTGATGGAGGCGCTGATGTCGTCGATCACCCAGGGCGAGCCCGAGGCAAGGCGCCGCGTGCGCGACTTCCTCGACGGGCGGGTGGGCAAGGTGAGCCGCTAGCCCGTGCGCGCGCCGCCCCGTCTCGCGCGATGACGGCCTGTAACCGTCGCGCGCGCCCGCGTCAGCCGCGCGGATGATGCCGCCCAGCGGCGCAACGCCGCCCGGCAGCGGCGCGGCCCCGGCGGCCCGGCGGGCCGAACCGCGCGGAGGCCAGTCATGTTCGATCTGCTCAAGGACATCGGGAAGTACCAGGGCATCCCGCCCTACGCGAGCGAGCACTACGGCGTGTACCAGCCGCTGCTCGGCTGGCAGTCGAGCCTCACGCGCAAGTGGATCCAGCGCGCCGACGTCAAGGCCGACCCGCGCCTGCGCCGCATCCTCGATGCCAACCTCGTGCCCGGCGTGGACAGCGTCAACTACAGCGCGGCGGGGGCGGGCGGTGGCTTCACCTGGCCCGATGCCTACACGGCGGCGCCGGGCGACCCGGCCCGCCTCCAGCGCGAGTGGCGCGTGCTCGTCGCGCGCGAGATGAACAGCCAGGTGCTGCTCGTCGCCGCCGACGCCGTCAAGCAATGGGTCGTCGCGCACGACGGCAAGCTGCCCGAGCCGGCCGAATGGAAGACGGTGTTCGGCGCCGAGGCGATCAAGCTCTTTCTCGGCCAGGCCAACCGGCGCCTGACCGACATCTTCATGGCCCAGCACCATGCGACGCCGACGATCCAGAACGATCTGGTCAAGGCCAGCGTGCTGGAGGCGATGAAGTACGAATCGCAGGTGGCCGGGATGATCGCGGCCTTCGCCAACGGCACCGACGGCCTCGACCCGGCCAAGCTCGCGGGCCTTTTCATCGTGCTCGCGCCGCCCTCGCTCGACGACCTGCTGCGCGCGCCCGATCCGCTCGCAAGCATCGATCCGCGCAACACGGCGGGCGCGCTGTCGCCGGTGGGCTTCGTGCACCTGTTCCGCCAGTACTTCTTCGACCTCGGCAACTTCATCGGCGAGCCGGTCGAGCACATCTGGCTCGCGCCGGGCACGACCATCGAGCTGGTGGAGGTGAGCACGCGCAAGGTGCTGATCGAGCAGACGCTCGAATCCCTCACCGAGACCTCGCAGCGCTCGGAGCGCAGCGCGCTCGTCAAGGACGAGATCAGCGACGCGGTCAAGGACAGCAACCAGAGCAGCACCAAGCTCGGCGTGTCGCAGACCAGCACCGTCAACCTCTACGTCTACCAGGGCACGGTGTCGGCCAACTTCGGCGTCGAATCGACGCGCAACACCGCGCGCGAGACCGCGCACAAGCAGAACCGCGAGCAGTCGGAGAAGCTCGCGAGCGACATCAAGCAGAGCTTCAAGTCGGTGTTCCGCACCGTGACCGAGACCACCGACACCACGAGCCGGCGCCACGTCATCACCAACCCCGGCGACAAGCTCATCAACTACGAGCTGCGCCGCAAGATGCGCCGCGTCGGCGTGCAGGTGCAGGACATCGGCACGCGGCTGTGCTGGCAGGTGTTCATCGACGATCCGGGCGCGACGCTGGGCCTCGCCGAACTCGTGCATCTGGTGGACTCGCCCGCGCTCGACAACCTCAAGGAGCCCGAGAAGATGCCGGCGCCCGTCGCGCTGACCGAGAAGGTCATCGTGCCGCTGCCCTTCCTGCCCATCCTCGACTACACGAACAACAACGCGCACTACGAGTACGCCTACGTCGATCCGCCGGGCGCGCGCTACGCGGGCAAGGCGCTGAGCAAGATCATGGGCGTCGAGGACGAGGACGACCGCGACGACCAGACCATCATGGGCCCCTTCCTGTTCGCCAAGATGCCGGCCCAGACCGGCTATGAACTCGACGAGGTGCGGCTGCTCGGCGTTCAGGGCAACAAGATCGCCGACCTGCGCGACAAGCGCGTGGTCGATCGCGTGCAGGGCAGCTACGAGCTGACGATGCAGCGCGTGCATTTCGGCGGCGAGAACGTCATCAACCTGGAGATGGAACTCGTCTACCGGCCGACCGACGCCGAGCGCGCGCGCATCGACGCGGCCAATGCCAAGGCCCAGGAGAAGTACGACGCCGACAAGCGCCGCCTGCTGCGCGAGAGCTACATGGAGCAGGTGCGCAAGCGCATCAAGGACGCCAACGCGATCGGCGCGCGCCCGTCCTGGGACCTGCGCGAGGAGGAGCGCACGGTGGTCTACCGCAAGCTCATCGAGCGGCTCATGGTCGACAGCTGGAAGCTGCCCGATACCGAGCAGAACCGGCGCCTGAGCCATGTGCGCTCGGAGATCGTGCGCTCGATCTTCGACGTGGACTCGATGCTGTACTTCGTCGCGCCCGAGTGGTGGATGCCGCGCCGGCGCAGCGGCAAGCTCGACCTGACGATCGAGCAGATGGGCCAGCCGGTGTCGCTCGCCGATGACGACGTGGTGCGCTGGGGCGGCGAACGCCGGCCCGACAACTACCGCATCACCGAGGACTCGGCGCCGGCCAAGCTCGGCAGCTCGCTCGGCTGGCTGCTCCAGCTCGACGGCGACAACCTGCGCAACGCCTTCCTCAACGCGCCCTGGGTCAAGGCCGTCATCCCGATCCGGCCGGGGCGCGAGCGCGCCGCGCTCAACTGGCTGCGCGACGGCATCGAGACCGCCGAGAACGACGGCTGGGACACGCCCTACATCGGCACCGAGGCCGAGTTCGCGGGCAAGACGCTGGGCGAGGTGCTCGAAATCGTGGCCGAGCGGCTGGAAGTGCAGAACGCCGACATCGCCAGCGTGCTCGCGAGCGACAGCGTGTTCGAGCACGGCTTCGATCCGCTCGCCGGCGGCTTCGACGCGGGCGTGGCCGCGAACGAGGTGTTCAGCCAGTGGATCTCGGTGCTGCCGACCGACCAGATCGTCGCGATGGAGTACGTGCCGCAGGACCTCACGGCCACCGCGCGTCCCGCGCCGGCTCCTGCTCCGACGCCGGCCCCGACCCCAACGCCGACGCCGACGCCAGCTCCGGCGCCGCGCCCCGCGCCCACTCCCGGCCCGACGCCGGCCCCGCCGCCGGCCTGAGCCACGCATGGACCCGCAGCGCCAGCGGCTCGCGGGGCGTCCGCGCAGCCTGTCGTCCGACGCGCATTTCACCGAGGACCGCTCGACCACGGCCGTCACGCGCACGGTCGACGTGGTGGACCTCGACGCGCACGGCAATCCGGTCAGGCCCGCGAGCGTGAGGCCGACGGGCTTTGCGGGCTTCACGCTGCGGCATGTGCTCGCGAGCATCACGGTGCCCAACCCGCTGCCGCATGCCTGCCGGCTGCCGGGCAAGGGCGCGCCGCCCGACCCGGCGGTCGCGGGCTGGCAGCACAACGTCAACTACACCTGCTTCTTCAATGCCCGCGCCCGGACGCTGGTGCCGGGCGCGGCGGCGCCGCGCCTCCAGGTGCGGCTGCTGTTCGGCACCGGCACCGAGTTCTCGCGCCATGGCGTGTGCAGCGCGGTCGAGGGCGCGGCCGATCCGGTGCTGCTCATCGTGATCCTCGGCATCGAGCCGACGCACGAGATCGAGTTCTTCAACCCGGCGCGGCCGGCCGACCGCCTGAAGCGCATGGCGAACAACCGCTGGGGCGTCGGCATCACGACCGCGTCCATCGAGCGCGCGATCACGACGCGCTACGGCCGGCTCGCGAGCTATGACGTGACGGTGGCGGCCGCCTTCAGCACCGGCTATCTCGGCCTGCAGGACTCGATCGGCAAGCGGCTGTTCGCCATCGACGCGCTCACGCGCGTGGTGCTGTACGACTGCCTGTACGGCACGCTGCGGCCGGCACTCGACCAGGTGCGCGCGCTGCGCGGCACGGCGGTGGGCATCGTGGCCTATGTCGTGACCGGCGGCGGCAACAGCTTCCGCAAGGGCATGCCCGAGACCTTCGCCAACCTCGCGCTCGGCGGCATCGCGGGCTGGCACTACATCAACCTCATGGGCAATCCGGCCTATCACGCGGTCGCGTCGGCGCGCGTCGTGGCCGAGGGGCGGGCGGCGCCGGGGCGCATCCTCGATCCGCTCGACGCGACCTACGCGGCGGCGCATGACGCGCTGGTCGCGCGCATGCCGGCGCGGCACAGCTTCATGAGCGACGCGCGCGTCGTCACGAAGCTGCGCGGCGGCACGCCGGCGGGCGCGACCGCGCTCGCCAGCTTCGCCGCCGACAAGACCAACGCGGCCGCGATCCGCGCCTTCTTCGCCCGGGTCGGCAGCACGCGTCATTGCATCTCGCGCGCGCAGCTGCTCGGCTGGGTGCCGGCCGACGGCGAGGAATGGCATGACCTGCTGCTGGTCGAGTTCGCCTGGGAGATGCTGGGCTAGGGTCTGTCTGCCGGAATCGAATCGACCCCATGAGGATGGAAGCGACGAGGACACTGGCCATGAAGTTGTGGCCGTGCTTGTCGAAGCGAGTCGCGACGGCGCGGAAGTCCTTGACGCGATTGAAGCAACGCTCGACGACGTTGCGGCCCTTGTAGGCCCCGGAGTCCAAGGCCGGCGGGCGCCCGCCGCGTCGGCCTCCATGGATCGCATCAAGGACTTCCAGCATGTGCGCCACGTCGGCGCGCGTGCTGTTTCCCTTCGCGACAGCGCCACCGGGCGGATGCCGAACGCGGCGAGCGGCCGATGTGCCGATTTCGTCAAATTTGTGGCGGACGCGAACGGCCTGACGGCAGGGCGCGACGTTTGCCGGCGTTGACCATGACGCCCTTCCCCATTGCCTCGTCCGCGCCCCGATGCCCACCCTCAGTTTCGAACCCGGCCCGCCAGTGATCGCCCGGGGCCAGTACCCCAGCCTCGCCTCCAAGAGCACCGTCGACCTCTACGCCGACATCCCGCTGCCCGGCGTGGTGATCTTCGTCCACGGCGTCAATTCCACCGGCGAATGGTTTGATGCCGCCGAACGCGGCCTGTGCGCCGGCCTCAATGAACGAACGCTGCGACGCCCGGAGGATTTGCGCTGTCCGGTGGAGAAGACGGAACTCATTCCCTGCAGCTACACGCCGGAACTCACACCCAACGGCTTTCGATCGAAAGACCTGAGCGGCTCAACCTTCCTCCCCACCACCGGCCACTACTCCCCCGTCATCCGCTTCCGCTGGGGCTTTCGTGCATCACAGAAGGAACTCGCGGCCTTCGGCGGCAACGTTTTCCTCGACGAATACCAGTCCTGGGGCGGCGGCCCCTTCGCCAACGGCTGCACCGCCCTGCCCGACCTCTGGGATGCCGGCCTCAACGACCGCGTCTTCCTCTGGTACCAGGCCAACGCGCTGAATCCGACCGACCGCCCGGTCTACGCCTGCCCGCATCGCGGCTACTTCGCCCATGCGGCATGGCGGCTGGCCGCGCTGATCGACCACCTCCGCCAACGCAATGAAGCGCGCGGCCACGGCCCCGACGTGCCGGTCACCATCGTCTGCCACAGCCAGGGCAACATGCTCAGCATCGCCTCGGCCTTCATCGGCCAGGAGCGCTTCGGCGGCAAGGGCGTGGCCGATACCTATGTGCTGTGCAATCCGCCCTACAGCCTCAAGCCAAGCAACTTCATGGAGAACCTGACCCAGTCCGACCAGGGCGGGCGAGTCACGGGCGAAGCCCGGCGCGAGGCCTTCCGGGCCTTCCTGTCGATCGTCGAGGCGCGCGGTGCGCGCTGCCAGGCTGACGCTGCGGTCAACAAGCGCACTGCCAACAGCAAGCCCACGGATGAATCGCCGATCGGCTTTTGCCGCGCCAGCGAACGCGCGAATGACCGCATCAACCAGGGCCGCGTCTTCCTGTACTGCAATCCGCATGACCAGGTGATCTCGGCCAGCACGGTGCAGGGCATTGGCTGGCGCGGGCTTGATCAGCGCGAGATCGACGGCCTTGGTGGCCCGTCCAACTTCCATCAGCGCGTCTGGGCCGACGGGCTGGCCGTGGGGCAACGCGGCCTGACCAGCTATCCGATGTGGCCAGCGGGTGGCTGCAAGACGTTCTGGTCCCCGCCCTCGCCGCAGGCGCGCTACTCGATCGAGCGTGATCTGGACGATCCACGCGCCAGCGTCTGGGGCAAGCTCGGCTCGCTGCTGCTGGCACCGCTGCTGATTCCGGCCACCACGTTGGCGCGGATGGTCGGGCTGAGCGCCATCAACGCCGAGCCGGAACGCAACCGTCGCCTGCCGATCACCGCCCCGCCCATCAGCGATGAAGGCGTGCTGCCCAAGGCCCTGCGCATGCACGCCGGGCAGGTCCTGGCCGGGCCGTTTGACGAAGGCAGCGAATCGGCCGAGGACAACCTTGCGACGCACAGCGCGATCGACGACCCGGACGACGTCTACAACCGCGCCCGCGGCACGCTCGGCCTCAAGGCTCAGGGCGATGCCGACAGCGAGGCGCAATTGCGCTACGAGCATCACGCCCGGGTGCGCATGGATGCGCGCGCCTCGCGCGAAGACACGCTGCGCGATGAAGCCGAGGAAGTGCGTGCCGATGGCCACCTGAGCGAGCGCTTCAGGCAATGGTCGGACGCGCGCCGTGCCGAGTATCTGGTGAGCGGGCGCAACCAGAACGCGACCGACCATTCGACGATCCTCACCAACCCGATGCATGCGCAGGCGGTGCTGGCCTATGACATCGCGCTGGGCTATGCGCGGTTCACCGAGTCGGACTGGATGGAATTCCGGCAGATGGCGGATTGGCGCTGGGTGGGGGCCGCAGAGACGTGGGAGCCAGCGAAAGAGTACGCCGCTTACTTCAAGAAGGGTCAGTTCTACAAGCAACCGCTCTATGAGCATCCGGACTACCAGCCCAACGTGCCGGCAACCCTGGGCATCGATTCACGCCGGGAATCCGCGATGCGCCCCCCGCGCCCGACCCAGCCCTATGACAGCTATCCCTGAGCCGACATGCGCCGCCGACATCTGCTCCTGACCTTGCCCGCACTGCTTGCAAGCGCATGCACGACCGTGGCTCCCTCCGAATCGACACCTGCCCAGACCATGCCTTCCGACTCTCCGCCTCGCTACATCGCCAATGTCATGGCCGTGCAATGGGTCAGCCCCTTGAGCTTCCAGGACTATGGTGCCGACTGGAATCTTCTGCGCCATCTCGGCATGGCAACGCCCAATGCCAATGACGATGGCCACCCCGAGCGATGGCCACTGGGGACCCCGGTGGTACCCATCGCCACCACCTACCGTTCTTCCAAGCGCTACATCTCGATTGAACAGGACATCGACACTGCAATCACTCCTTTTGGTCGAGAGTTGATCTTCAGCCCGAGCAGCTTCTACTCGCTCGGCACCCGCTATCACCGCTTCACCTTCATCGACCAGCAGAGCTTTCTCGCAACCTCGCCCAGGCTGCTCGGCGAGCCGCTCAATGACCAGTACTGGCATCGCTTCCGCATCGGTCCGACCGACACGCCGGCCAACGAAGCCCTCACCGCCGCCGACATGGCCCGCGAGCCCGTCGCCATTCCGGTCTCGATCGAACGGCTGGTCAATGAAGTCATCTCATCGACAACAGACGGCTGGGACGAGTACTTCAACCCCGAGCACCTCCAGCCCAGCACCACCATCGATTTCGGGGGACGCGCCGCCGGCTTCTACTCCCTCGCCCGCGCTCAGCAGTACATCGCCAGCCACCCGCAGAAGCCCGCCTGGCTCATCGGCCAGGACATGGTCGACTTCCCCACCTCGGCCCAGCCGACCGAAAACTGCACCGTCCTCATCCTCGCCTCGCCCGACCTCAAGCATCCCGTCCCGCGCAAGCCGCTCGCACGGCTGTACCGGCCGTTCCGGGTGAAGCTGGAATCGTCCAACGGCCGGCCGCCGGGCGTTCGGGCGCGCGTCGATGCGCTGCGCGAGGCGATGCGGCAGGCCATGACCGATGGCGAGGTCGACTTCGCCGACATCGGCAAGGTCTTCCATGACGCCGGGCTCAACTCCGACCAGGCCAGCCGCTCCATCGGCGCGCTCGGTCAGGCGCTCACCGAGATGGGGCTCGAAGGCAGCGAGTTCGCTGAGCGCACCTACAACGTCGACACCTGGCTGCGCGACGCGGGCTCGGCCGCGGCCGGGATGAATTTCGCCTTCGCGATCGCCTACTCACACTGGGCCAACAAGCCCGCGCTGGTGGTCGCGACGCGCGAGGACGACGAGGTGTTCGCCGTGCTGGTGCGGCCACCCGAAGGCCACCAGACGCCCGAGCCCGTCACCGAATGGCCGCGGGCGCGCAGCGGCGGGCTCGCCTACTGGCCGTGGTGGGGCCGGCTCGACCGGAAGAAGCCGCGATGAAGCGTCCTGGCCAGACCACGCATTGACACAGCGCCAGGGCGTCAACCACTCAGGCGCCGCAGCTCACGAGCTCGGCAAGGCGCTGACCCGAGGCGTCAATTGCGTGGCAGCAGCGGGGCGCGCCTGTCACTTCCACCCTTGTGGGGATCGATTCGGTTCCGTCAGACAGACCTTAGGCGCGGCCGCTCCGGCTCCGGCGCCGGCGCCGCCGGCGGCCGTCAGGCGTCGAGCGTCGCGCCGCCGTCGGCGCGCAGGTCGTGCAGCGTGATGTGGCGCGCGCGGTCCGAGGCGAGGAAGCAGGCGACCTCGGCGATGTCCTCCGGCTCGGCGATGCGGCCGAGCGGGATACCGAGCCGGAAGCTGGCCGCGTCGCCACCGAGGATGGCGTCGCGTGCGCCGGGATGGGTCCAGAGCTGGCGTTGCATCGCGGTGTCGGTCGAGCCGGGCGAGACGAGGTTGCAGCGCACGCCGAGCGGCGCGAGTTCGAGCCCGAGGCAGCGCAGGTACTGGCTGGCGGCGGCCTTCGATGCGCCGTAGGCCGCCATCTGCGCGCGCGGCACGCCGGCGGCGTTGGAGCCGACCGCGACGATCGCGCCGCGCCGGCGCGCGGCCAGGCGCGGCGCGACCGCGCGGCACAGCCGCATCAGGCCGCCCGCGTTGATGTCGAGCGAGCTTTCCCAGGCGTCGTCGTCGATGTCGATGGCGCGCGCGAGATGGAGCACGCCGGCGGCGTTGATGACGATGTCGAGCGGGCCGAGCCGGGCCTCGGCCGTCTCGACCGCCTGCTCGACGGCGGCGCGGTCGCGCAGGTCGGCGCCGAGCGCGAGATGGCGCGACGGGGTGGCGTCGGGCGCGGCGGCGTGCAGGCCGGTCGCGTCGAGGCCGGCGGCGGTCGCGGCGACCGCCTCGGCCTGGCGGTCGAGCAGCGCGACGCGGGCGCCGCGCGCGGCGAGCAGGCGGGCGATGGCGGCGCCGATGCCCTGGGCGGCGCCGGTGACGAGGGCGACGCGGCCGGCGAATTCGGCGCCGTCGTGGCGGGCGCGGTCGGGGGAGGCGAGCGGATCGGGGGCGTTCATGCAAGCGCTTTCATGGTCTGGGGGCGAGGCCGGCCTCGGGGCGGGCGGTCGGGGAAGTCGCGGACGTGTTCAGGCGAGCGGCGTGGCGTCGAGTTCGTCCATCACGCGGTGGCGCTCGGCGTGGTAGCCCTCCTCGTCGGCGTCGGACTTCCAGTAGGGCACGGCATAGAGCCGCTCGCGCGCCACGCCGGCGGCGAGGGCGCGCCGACGCAGGGCGACGACCTCGGCATGCTCGCCGGCGAGCGTGGCCGACAGCGTCGCGCCGGGCGGGCGCGGCAGGCCGTCCCAGGCGTCGAGCAGGCCGGCGAAGCCGTCGGCGCCGGGGCGCCCGCGCACGATCCAGCGCAGGTCGAGCGCGCCGCGCTGGGGCAGGACGCGGCAGTCGGCGGGATCATCGACGGCGATGACGGCATGGCCGCGCGCGCCGGCCGGCAGCTGGCGCAGCACGGCGGCGATGAGGGCGGCGGCGCTCAGGTCGCCGAACAGCAGGTGGAAGCCGGCGTCGGCCGCGAAGCGCGGCGGGCCGCCCGGGCCGGCGATGCCGACCTCGTCGCCGGGGCGGGCGCGGGCGGCCCAGTCGGCGGCGGGGCCGGGCGCGGCGTGCAGCACGAAGTCGATGTCCAGTTCGCCGGGCACCGGGTCGTGGCGCGCGACGGTGTAGGTGCGCACGACGGGCTTGCGCGCGGCCGATGGCCAGACGAGGCCGTCGGGGCCGGGGCGCGGCAGCTCGGGGCGGAGCTGGCCGGGGCGCGGCAGCAGCAGCTTGAGATGGGCGCCGTCGCAGCCGGGCGGGAAGCCGGCCAGCGCCGGGCCGCCGAGCGTGATGCGGCGCAGACCGGGCGTGACCGTGACGGCGCGGCGCACGACGAGCAGGCGCGGTCCGGGCGGCGCGGGGCGTTCGTCGGGAGGCATTCAGCTTTCCTTGCGGGTGGGGGCGGTTGACGCGAGCCGGCGCGCGAGTTCGGCGCCGATGCGGTCGAGCGCGGCCGGCGCGGCGAGGCCGGAATGGGTCGCGTCGATGTCGATGACCTCGATCGCGCCGGTGACATGGGGCCGCCAGCTCGCGGGTTCGGGCGCGTCGGCGGGACGGCGGGCGGCGCGGAAGAACAGCAGCGGCCCGTCGAAGACGGCCGGCGTGCTGGCGCGGAAGGCGCGCATCGTGTGCAGCGCGGTGTCGGCGAGGCGGTCGATGAGGGCGGCGTCGCAGCCGGCCAGCGGGCTGCCGGGGCGGGCCAGCAGGGCGCGCATCGCGGCGGGTGGCAGCGGCTCGCCGGCGGCGTCGAGCGGGCTGTCGCCGGTGATGTCGAGCAGGGCTTCGAGCGCGTCGGCGGCGCTCGGCTCGGGCCGGTGGGTCCAGGCGGTGGCGGGATAGGCGTCCATGAGCGCGAGCAGCTCGACCGCCTCGCCGGCGGCGCGCAGGCGGGCGGCGATCTCGTGGGCGAGCGCGCCGCCGCTCGACCAGCCGAGCAGCCGGTAGGGGCCATGTGGCTGGACGCCGCGTAGCCGGGCCAGATGGTCGGCGGCCATCGCGGCGAAGTCGGCGGGCGGCTCGGCGCTCAGGCCGCGCGCCTGGAGGCCGTGCAGCGCGAGCGCGGGCAGGTGGCGGGCGAGCCCGAGGTAGCACCAGCTCAGGCCCTCGGCCGGATGGAGGCAGAACAGGGCTGGCGCCGCGCCGTGCTGGAGCGTGAACAGCGGAGCGAAGGCGGCGGTCGGGGCGGCCCCGGCGTCGGCAGGGACGCGGTTCGCCGCGCCGCCGCTGGCGATCCCGGCGCCGGCCGGGGCGTCGGCCCCGGCCTCGATCCCGGCGTCGATCCCGGCGTCGTTCCCGGCGTGCCGGCCGGCCCCGGCGTCGAGCACGGCCGCGAGATCGGCCGCGCGCGGATGGCGGAACAGCAGCGACATCGGCAGCTCGCGCCCGAGCCGCTGGCCGAGCCGGCTCGTGACCTGGATCGCCTGGAGCGACTTGCCGCCGAGGGCGAAGAAATCGTCGTCGGCGCCGAGGCCGTCGAGGCCGAGCACCTCGCGCCAGGTGGCGAGCAGGGCATCGAGGACGCTGCCGGCCACCGGCGCCGCCGCGTCGGCGCGCGCGTCGGCCGCCGCCGCGTCCGGCGCGGCCGTGACCGCCGGCAGACGCGCGAGCAGCGCCTTGCGGTCGATCTTGCCGTTGGCGTTGCGCGGCAGTTCGGCGACGGCGAAGAAGGCGTCGGGCACGGCGGGCGCGGGCAGCCGTCGGGCCAGCCGCGCGCGCCAGCCGGCCGAGGTAGCCGGTGCCAGCGCGGCGGGCGCGGACGCCGTCGGCGGACGCTCGGGCACGACGAAGGCGACCAGCCGGCGCAGGCCGCCCGCGAGCGGCTGGGCAGCGACGGCGGCGCCGATCACGCCGTCGCAGCCGAGCAGCACCGACTCGACCTCGGCCGGGTCGATGCGGTGGCCGCTGAGCTTGATCTCGTCGTCGATGCGGCCAAGGTAGACGAGCTGGTCGCCGTCGAGCCGCACGCGGTCGCCGGTGCGGTAGGCGCGCGGCGCACCGGGCAGCGCCGGCAGACGCACGAAGCGGGCGGCGTCGCGCGCCGGCCGCTCGAAGTAGCCGTTGGCGAGCATCGGGCCGAGCACGCAAAGCTCGCCCTCGGCGCCGGCCATGACCGGATGCAGCCAGGCATCGACGACGACCATCGACAGCCCGGCGAGCGGCTGGCCGATCGGCAGGGCGGCGGGCGTGGTGCCGTCGTCGGCCGGCGCGCCGAGTTCGGCGGTGGTGCAGATCACGGTGGTCTCGGTCGGGCCGTAACTGTTGACGAGCCTCGGGCCGGTCGGCGCGGCGGCGCGCCAGCGCGCGACGCGGTCGGCCAGCACGGCCTCGCCGCCGATGATGACCAGCCGCAGCGCGGGCGGCAGGCGGCAGTCGTCGCCGAGGCGCCAGGCCAGCTCGTGCCAGAACGCGGTCGGCAGGTCGAGCACGCTGATGGCGAGCCGGCCGCAGGCGGCGAGAAAGCCGCCGAGGCTGTCGAGCATGGCGTCGTCGCGCAGCACGAGCGTCGCGCCGTGCGCGAGGCTCAGATGGATCTCCTCGACGCTGGCGTCGAAATGCAGCGGCGCGAACTGGAGCACGCGGTCGCGCGCGTCGATGCCGTAGCGCCACCCGGCCGCCGCGACGAAGTGCGCGAGCGCGCCGCGCCCGATCACCACGCCGTTCGGCCGGCCGGTGCTGCCCGAGGTGTGGATGACATAGGCCGGCGCGTCGGGCGGCACCGGGCGCGGCGGCAGAGGGCGGGCGCCGGCCGTGGCGGCGCCGGCGTCCTCGTGGACGACGATCCACGGCCAGTCGCCCGCGAGCGTGGCCGTCGCGGGCCGCACCAGCACGCGCGCCGGACGCACGTCGTCGAGCACGTCGGCGATGCGCGCGCGCGGGCCGGCGGGGTCGAGCGGCACGTAGGCGGCGCCGGTCCAGAGCGTGGCGAGCATGGCGACGACGGCTTCGGGCGCGCGCGGCAGCAGCAGCGCGACGCGGTCGCCGGGGCCGATGCCGTGGCTGGCGAGTTCGCCTGCAAGCCTTTGCACCGCGCGTTCGAGCGCGGCGTAGTCGAGCCGGCGGCCGTCGGTCGTCTCGATGGCGGTCGCGGCGGGCGTGGCGGCGACGCGGGCGCGGAAGGCGTCGAGCACGTCGGCGGCGGCGCCGGGCGGCGGGCCGCCATCGAGCCGGGCCGGCGCGGCCGGCAGCGCCCGCGCGCAGGGCAGCGTGGCGGCGAGCCGCCCGGCCACCTCGGCCGGCGTGGCGCCGGGCGCGAGCGCGAAGGCGTCGAGCATGGCCACGAGCCCGTCGGCGATGCGCGCAAGCATCGCGGCGTCGTAGGCGAGCGGATTGGCCTCGGCGTCGATGCCGAGGCCGTCCGGGCCGGGCGCGAACACGATCGACAGGTCGTCCACCGGCCCGGCGGCGATCGGCCGGCGCGTCGCGCGCAGCGGGCCGACGCGGTCGAGCCGGTCGAAGGCGAGCAGGTTGACGACGGGCGCGAACAGGCGCCGGCCGGGCGCGGCGCGGCCGAGGTCGTGGCGCAGCTTCTCGTAGCGGTAGCGCGCATGCGGCCGGCCGGCACGCAGTCGGGCGACGACCTCGCGCGCGAGCTGGTCGAGGCCGGCGTCGGGCGCGACGCGCAGGCGCAGCGGGACGATGTTCATCGTCATGCAGGGCACCGTGAGCGCGACCGAGCCGAGCCGGTTCATGACCGGCAGGCCGAGCGTGAGGTCGGTGGCGCCGGTCTCGCGCCAGAGCCAGGCGGCGGTGGCGGCGAGCAGCCAGGCATGCAGGTCGGTACCGGCGGCGCGCGCGGCGGCCTGCCAGCGCGCGAGCCGGGCGGTGTCGGGCGCGCGGCGTTCGCGCCGCACCGGGCCGCCGAGCGGCGCGGGCGGCGCGAGCGTGACCGGGTCGGGCGCGTCGGCAAGCTCGGCGCGCCAGTGCTCGCGCGCGCGGTCGGCGGCGGGCGAGGCGAGCCAGGCGGCTTCCTCGGCCACCACGTCCGCAAGCGTGTGCAGGGCGCCGGGCGGGGCGGGGTAGCGGTCGAGCGCGGCCGAGTGCAGGGCGGCGACGCGGCGCGCGACGAGCGCATGGCCGTAGCCGTCGAGCGCGAGGTGATGGGCGCGCAGCAGCCAGCGGTGGCGCGCGGGCCCGAGCCGCAGCAGCGCGCAGCGGAACAGCGGATCGCGCGCGAGATCGACGGGCGCGGCGAGGTCGGCGGCGATCCAGGCGTCGGCGGCGGCGTCGGGATCGGCGGCGGTGGAGCAGTCGATCCATTCGGGCTGCCAGTCGCGGCCGGCGGGCCATTGCAGCAGGCGGCCGTCGACGAGGCCGGCGCGCAGATGCAGCGCCTCGGCTTCGTCGAGCGCGTGCCGCACGGCGGCGAGGAAGACATCGCGGTCGAGCGGGCCGTCGAGGTCGAGCGCCTCGGCGGTCTGGTAGATCGGGCTGTCCGCCACGAGTTGCTGGCCGAACCAGATGCCGGCCTGGGCCTCGGTGAGCGGCAGCGCGGCGGCGGCGGGCGTGTCGCGCGGGCTCATGCGGCTTCGCCCAGCGGCGCGCCGAGCCGGTCGAGCCAGCGCGCGAGCGTGGGCGCGGCGGCGAGGTGGACGAACTCCAGTCCGGCGGCGCCGGCCGCGCGCCAGCGCTCGACCAGGGCCATGAGGCGGATCGAGTCGAGGCCGGCGTCGAGCAGGTTGTCGTCGGCGCCGAGTTCGTCGGACGGCAGGTCGAGCAGCGCGGCGACCTCGGCGCGCAGGGCGTCGAGGCTGGCGGGCAGCGGGGTGACGGGCGGCGGCTCGATGGTCACGCCTGCGGCCGGCGCGCCGAGCGCCGCGCACACCGCGTCGGTGCCCGCGACCATGCCGCAGCGCCCGGCGATCCAGCCGAGCGCCGTCGCATGCTCGGCGGCGGAGAAGTCGGCGAGCGCGTCGCCCACGGCGAACACGCGCAGGTCGCGCATGAAGCCGTCGGCGGCGGTCACGAGGCAGCCGATGTGGGCATAGACGCCGCAGACGATGAGCTGGTCGCGGCCGGCGGCGCGCAGGCGCTCGGCGAGGTCGCTGCGCGTGAAGGCGCTGTAGCGCCACTTGTCGATCACGACATGGCCGGCGCGCGGCGCGAGCGCCGGCTCGATCGCGGCGCGTTCGGGCCGTGCCGTCAGGCCCGGCCCCCAGAACTCGTTGAGCAGGGCGCGATCGCCGGCCGGCTGCACGCCGGGCTGGGCCGTGTAGAACACGGGCAGGCCGGCGGCGTCGCTGGCGTCGCGCAGGCGCGCGATGTTGGCGAGCAGCGCGGGCAGCGGCTCGGCCGCGCGGTCGTAGAAGTCGAGGAAGTGCTGCTGCATGTCGTGGATGAGCAGCGCGGCGCGGGCCGGGTCGGGTCGCCAGTCGACGCGGTTGGCCGGGAAGTCGGCGGGCGCGGGCATGGGGTAGGTGGCGATGCGGGGGATGCTCATGGGTCGTGTCCTGCGGGAGCCGGGCGCGGTCGATGGCCGAGCGCGCCGTGGCGAAGAAAAAGGGCGCGCGTCGCGCTGGCGGAGGGGACGCCGCCGGCGGGAGCCCGTCGCGCGCCAAGAGGAATCGGAGGCTGCCGTCGCCCCGGGCGTTGGCGAGCGCGGGGCGGGGGGCGTCAGGCGGCGGTGGTCTCGGTCGGCGGCGCGTTTGCGGCTGCGGTCGATGGCGCGCTCGTGGGCGGAGCCGAAGCCGCGCTCGCGGACGGAGCCGAAGCCGCGCTCGCGGACGGCGTCGGCGCCGCGCTCGCGGGCGTGCCCGGCGGCGTGCCGAAGCGGGCACGCAGCGCGCGCTTGTCCACCTTGCCGATGGCGGTCTTGGGCAGGGCGTCCACCACCTCGACGCGGTCGGGCAGCTTGTAGTCGGCCAGCCCGCGTTCGCGCAGGAAGGCGACGAGCGCGGCGCGCTTCGGCGCCGGGCCGCGCGCGACGATCACGGCGCAGCTGCGCTCGCCGAGCCAGGCGTCGGGCAGGCCGACGAGCGCGGCGTCGAACACGGCCGGATGCGCGAGCAGATGGCCCTCGACCTCCTCGGCCGCGATCTTGTCGCCGCCCCGGTTGATCTGGTCCTTGGCGCGGCCCTCGACGACGAGATGGCCGCCGGGCAGCCGCCGCACGATGTCGCCGGTGCGGTAGTAGCCGTCGGCGGTGAAGGCGCGCGCGTTGTGCTGCTCGGCGCGGTAGTAGCCGCGGATGGTGTACGGCCCGCGCGCGAGCAGATGGCCGGGCGTGCCGTCGGGCAGGTCGCGGTCGTCGTCATCGACCACGCGCACCTCGTCGAAGGGCGACATCGGCCGGCCCTGGGTCGAGACCACGAGCTCGGGCGGGTCGTCGGCGCGCGTGTAGTTGACGAGGCCCTCGGCCATGCCGAACACCTGCTGCACCGGGCAGCCGAGTTCGGCGCCGATGCGCCGCGCGATGTCGTCGGCGAGGCGGGCGCCGCCCACCTGGAGCCAGCGCAGGCTCGACAGGTCGGGCCGGCGCGTGCGCGCGGCGTCGAGCCAGGCCTGGGCCAGCGGCGGCACGACGGCGGTGATCGTCACGCGGTGCGCGGCGATGAGGCGGAAGCAGGTGTCGGCATCGGGGCGCGGCGCGAGCACCACGCAGCCGCCCGCCATCAGCACGCCGAGCGTGCCCGGCGAGCTGAGCGGGAAGTTGTGCGCGACCGGCAGCGCGCAGAGATAGACGGCGTCCTCGCCGATGCCGCAGACCTCGTTGCTGCGCCGGATGCTGTAGGCGTAGTCGTCATGCGTGCGCGCGATGAGCTTGGGCAGGCCGGTGCTGCCGCCGGAAAGCTGGAGGAAGGCGACTTCGTCGGCGGTCGGGCCGGGCGGCAGGGCCGGGGCGGCGCGGCCGGTCTCGCGCGCGGCGCCGGGGGACGCGCCGGCGGCGGTGCCCGCGCCATCGGCCTCCAGCGCCGCGAGCGAGGTGAACTCCTGTGCCTCGCCCGCGACGATCACGCGCGGCGGTGCGCCGTCGAGCCCGGCAAGTACCTGACGCGCGAGCGCGCGGTGGTCGAAGGCGAGCGGATCGGCCGCGTCCGGCGCGGCGATGACCCAGGCCTTCGCCTCGGCATGGCGCAGGAAGTGGCTGATCTCGGCCTGGCGGTGCGCCGGCTGGGCAAACACCGGCAGCGCGCCGAGCCGGAACAGCGCGAACACGACCACGAAGAACTCGCCGACGTTGGGCAGCTGCACCACGACCCGGTCGCGCGCGCCGATGCCCGCGCGGTGCAGGCCGGCGGCGAGCCGGTCGGCGGCGGCGTCCAGCTCGGTATAGCGCCAGCGCCGTTCGCCGCACACGAGCGCGAGCCGGTCGGGATGGGCGGCGGCGCGGCGGCGCAGCAGCTCGCCGAAGGTTTCGCCGGTCCAGCAGCCGAGGGCGCGGTAGCGCGCGGCGACGTCGTCGGGCCAGGGCACGAAGCCCGGCAGCGGGGCGCGGACGGCGGCGCTCATGCGGCCTCCGCCTGCGCTGCCGTGCGCAGGACGGCGTCGAGCATGGTCTGCATCTTGGCCGTGGTCTCGGCCAGCTCGCGCTCGGGCTGCGAGGCGGCGACGATGCCGGCGCCCGCGTAGAGCGTCACTTCGTCGTCGCGCAGCGCGGCGCAGCGGATCGTCACCGCCCATTCGCCGTCGCCGCTCGCGTCGCACCAGCCGACCAGGCCGGTGAACAGGTCGCGGTCATAGCCTTCGGCGCGGGCGATGAAGTCGCGCGCGGGCGCCGGCGGCTGGCCGCAGACGGCGGGCGTCGGATGCAGCGCGAGCGCGAGGTCGAGCGATGACGTGGCCGGATCGGCCAGCTCGCCGCGCAGCTCGGTGCCGAGATGCCACATGGTGGGCGTGGCGACGAGGCTGGGCATGGGCGGCACGTCGAGCTTCGGGCAATGGTCGCGCAGCGTGCGCGCGACCGAGCGCACCACCAGCGCGTGCTCGTGCAGGTCCTTGTCGGAGCGCAGCAGCAGGCGGGCGCGCAGGGCGTCCTCGGCCGGATCGGTGCTGCGCGGAATCGAACCCGCGAGCGGATGCGACACCACGGTGCGGCCTTCGCGGCGCAGCAGCAGCTCCGGGCTGGCGCCGAGCCACAGGCCGCGTGCGCCGGCGTCGATCGAGAAGCTGTAGCCCTGGGTGTTGCCCTCGCAGAGCAGGTCGAACAGCGCGGCCGGAGCGGGACGGGCGCGTAGCGTCATCGAGCGCGACAGCACCACCTTCTCGAAGGCGCCGGCGCGGATCGCGGCGGTCGCGGCCTCGACCTCGCGGCAGAACAGGTCGGGCTCGGGCACGAGCCGCAGCGGGCGTGGCGGCGCGACCGGACGGCGGCTGGCGGCACGCGGCGGCGTCGCGGGCGGGGCGGCATGCATGTCGAGCCGCGCGGTTTCGGGCAGCACGAGATGGGCCGGACCGTCGGCGCGGAAGGGCAGGGCGCCGACGAGCAGCGCGTTGTGCTCGCCGGCGCGGCGGCGCTCCGCGAGGCAGGCGCGTGCCAGCTCGGCCACACCGGCGTCGGTGGCGAGCGTGAGCAGTTCGCGCCGGCCGGAGGCGCGCAGCCGGTAGCGCGGCGAGACGAAGGCGTATTCGCCACGGTGGCGGGCGCAGGGGCGGACCTCGGGGAGGTCGGCCGCCACCTCGCCGAGCGCGGCGAGGGCAAAGCCGGAGATCTGCATGGGGGCTCCTCAGCGGACGTGGCCCGTCTGCTCGACGGGCCGGGGCATGAGCAGCTGGCTAGTCGAGGCCGACCGCGCGGCGCGGTGGCGACATTGCTGGCGGAGGCGGCGCCGCCGACGGGCGCAAACGCCACGACGGTGCCGGGAAAGTGAAATCGGTCAGGACTTTATTGAGAACAATTCTTGTTCGCAAGATGAGAAACATTATTATCCGTGACCCATTACCGCTTCTTCCGGTCAGCCAGACGCCAGCCGGGCGGATTTCCGCTTTCCCCCAACTGGAGTCGATCGTGTCGCCGCATCTTTCCTGTCCTGCCCAATTTCCCGCGCTGCTGCCGCGCGTGCTCGCGCTGTCGGTCGCGCTGGCCTGCGCCGCCGCCAATGCCGAGACCGCCACCGACGAGGTGCGGCTCGATCCGGTGACCGTCACCGCCGAGCGCGGCAGCGACACCAACACCGTCGTGCGCGCCAAGCGCATCGAGCTGGAGCAGGCCACCAGCATCCAGGAGCTGTTCAAGCAGATGCCCGAGGTGAGCGTGGGCGGCGGCGGTGGCCTGCCGGTAGCGCAGAAGGTGTATGTGCGAGGCATCAATGAACGCATGCTCGCCACCACCATCGACGGCGCGACCCAGCCCGAGGCGCCCTATCACCACACCGGCCAGCTGCTGCTCGACCCCGATCTCATCAAGCGGCTGGAGGTCGAGGCCGGCACCGGCGCGGCCACCGCCGGCCCGGGCGCGCTTGCCGGCGCGCTGCGCGTGACGACCAAGTCGGCCGCCGACCTGCTGCGCCCGGGCGAACGGGCCGGCGCCATCCTCAAGGCCGGCTGGCAGAGCGTGAACGACGGCCGCAAGTTCGCGGCCACGGTGTTCGGCGCGCCGGTGGACGGGCTCGACGTGGTCGCCAACCTGTCGAAGCTCAAGACCTCCGAATACAAGGACGGCAATGGCAGCGAGGTGCCCAACACCGCGAGCGATGTCGAGCACGAGTTCGTCAAGTTCGGCCTCGGCGGCAAGGGCGAGCATCGCGCCGCCCTGTCCTATGAGCATTACGAGGACGAGGGCATCCGCAGCCAGCGCACCAACATGCTGCCGATCCCGATCAACCCCGCGCAGCGCCAGCGCGCGAAGCGCGAATCGGTCGTCGCCAACTACGACTGGGTGCCCGGCAACGACCTGCTGCGCGTGCATGCGACGGCCTATTTCAACGACAACAGCGTCGCCATCGCCCAGGACAAGCCGACGCCCGAGACCATGGGCGTGCGCAGCACCGGCTTCAACCTCGACAACGTGTCGAAGTTCGGCATGCACAAGCTCACCACCGGCCTCAACTGGCGCCGCGACACCGGCTATCTCTACGCCACCGACGAGAACTGGAAGGACGAGTCGGCCAGCGTCGCGGGCCTGTTCGCGCAGGACGACATCGCGCTCGCCGACGCCTGGCAGGCCCAGATCGGCCTGCGCTGGGACCGCTACCGCTACACCGACATCGAGTCGCGCGACTTCGGCTCGTCGGGCTTCTCGCCCTCGGGCAGCCTGGTGTGGAGCCCGCTCGATTCGCTCGACCTGCGGCTGAGCCATGCGCGCGCGCTGCGCGGCGTGGGCGTGATCGAGCCCTATCTCAAGGCCTTCCAGACCAACGCCGCCAACCTCGAGGCCGAGAAGGCGCGCAACACCGAACTCAGCGCGCGCTGGCATGACGCCGGCTGGGCCGCGACGGCGGGCGTGTTCCGCCAGCGCATCGACAACTACATCGGCTATGACGACGCGCGCCAGAACCTCGGCGACGTGCGCGTGACCGGCGCCAACGCGAGCCTCGGCTACACCGCCGCCGACTGGTCGGCCAGCGCCGGCGTGTCGCAGGCGCGGCCCACGCTCAACGGCACGCCGCTGTCCGACGGCGACGCCTTCCTGCTCGGCAGCGCGACCGGCCGCACCTGGGTCGCGCAGTTCGACCAGAACCTGCCGCGCTGGAACGCGCGCGCCGGCCTCACGGGCCGCGCCGTGGGCCGGCTCACGCGCGTGCCCGACGGCAATCCGCAGAAGGCCGGCTACGTGCTGCTTGATGCCTATGCGCAATGGCTGCCGACCGGGCGCGACGACTGGAGCATCACGCTCACGGTCAAGAACCTGCTCGACCACTTCCACTACGACCAGACGACCTACGGCTACAACCCGCGCTGGGGCAGCATCGCCGGCCTGCCCGAGCCGGGCCGCGATGTGCGCGTGACCTTGGCCTGGCGTCTCTGAGGCCGGGAGCGCGATCGTGACGATGCGGCTTCCGATGACGGTGGGCGAGGGTGCGACGCGGCCGGGGCCGGGCGTCGCCGGCCTCGCGCTGGCGGTGCAGTTCGTCTGCCTGCTCGACTTCATGGCGGTGCTGCCGCTCGGCGCCGATCTGGCGCGGGCGCTCGGTTTTCCGGCCGCGCGGGCGGGCGCGCTGTCGCTCGCCTACACGGCGGGATCGGTGCTGGCCGGGCTGGTCGCGCTGGGCCGGCTCGACCGGCATGCGCGCCGGCCGGCGCTGGTCGCCTGCCTGGCCGGCTTCGCGCTCGCCACCTTCGCAAGCGCTTGCAGCAATGGCTTCGGCGGCCTGCTCGCGGCCCGGGCGCTGACCGGCCTGTGCGCCGGTCCGTCGATGGCGCTGGCGATGGCGGTGCTCATCGACCACACGCCGCCGCAGGCGCGTGGCCGCGCGATCGGGCGGGCGATGACGGCCTTCCCGCTCGCGGTGGTGCTGGGCGTGCCGGCCTCGCTCGAAGCCGCGCGCTGGGGCGACTGGCGCACGCCGCTGCTGGTGCTCACGGCGCTGGCGGCGACGGTGACGCTGCTGGCCTGGCGGGTGACGCCGCCGGGCGCGGCGCCGGCGGATACCGCCGTGTCGGCGCGGACGCTGATGGCGCGGCCGGCGGTGCGGCTTGCCTGCGCGCTGCAAGGCGCGGCGGCGTTCTCGACCTTTCTGGTGGTGCCGCAGTACTCGGCCTGGCTGCTGCTCAATCTCGGCTTTCCGCGCGACCGGCTCGGGCTGCTCTACACGGCGGGCGGCGTCGGCGCGCTGCTCGCCGTGCGCGGCCTCGGGGCGCTGGCCGATCGCATCGGCGCCGCCCGCGCGGCGCTGATCGGCAGCGGCGGCTTCGTCGCGGGCCTCGTGGTGTTCGGCGCCCAGGCCGCGGGCTGGCCGGCCTGGGCGGTGCTGCCGCCCTTCGTCGCGCTGATGGCCGGCAACGCGGCGCGCAACGTCTGCCTCGGCGCGGCCACCAGCCATGTGCCGTCGCCGCGCGAGCGGGCCGGCTTCATGAGCCTGCAAGGGCTTGCGCAGGACGCCGGCATGGGGCTCGCCGCCGGCGCGGGCTGCCTGCTGCTCGGCGAGGACGCGGCCGGCCGGCTCACCGGCGCGCTGCCGCTCGCGGCGCTGGCGGGCGCGATCGCGCTGCTGCTGCCGTGGTGGATGACGCGGCTGCCGCGCCCCGCGTGATCGCCAGCGCCAGTGCCGCCAGGCCCGCCGCCACGCCGAAGCTCGCATGCAGCCCGGCCGCGATGGCGCCGGGCGGCGCGGCCGCGATGTCGGCGCCGCCCGCGCCGAGCGCGAACACCGCGCCGATGGCCGACGCGCCGGTGACAAGGCCGAGATTGCGCGCAAGCGTCAGCAGCCCCGACACGAGACCGCGCCGCTTGGCCGCGACGCCCGTCATCACGGCGGTGTTGTTGGCCGCCTGGAACAGCGCATGGCCGGCACGCCCGCGAGCGCCGCGACCACCGGGCCGCAGGCCATCGTCAGCCCGGCGCTGGCGGCATCGAGGCCGAGCGCGCCCCGGAGGTAGAACGGCCCGACCACGAGCGTCGCCATCAACCCGCGGCGATCGCCAGCCGCTGGCTGCGGAATTTGGTCGCGCAGTCATGACGGCGACGTGGTGGCCATGGCGTGGCGCTCGGCTGGGGGCTGCTGGTGCAGGGCTATCTGGATGACGGCTCGCTCGTGCGGCTGGGCGATACCGAGGTGACGGCCGAGGGTCGCTACAACGTGGTGGTCCCGCTGCGGCGCAAGCCGAACGCGCTGCGCGACCTGTTCGTCGAATGGCTGGCGGAGCGCCCGAGCCGGTGAACGGGCGCGCGACGCCGTGCCGTCAGCTCGCGCGCATGCGCCGGTGCGCATGCCAGGCGCCGGCCAGCGCCGCCGCCGGCAGCAGCCAGGGCAGGCGCGCACCCCAGCCATCCACCTCGCCCGCGAGCACGTCGAAGTGCAGTGCCGCGAGCAGCGTCACCGCCGCGAAGGCCGCCGCCGACAGCGCGGCACAGACCGTCGTGCCCGGCCGCCCGCCGCCGCGCGCCACATGGCGCAGCGCCGCGAGCGCCGCCAGCGCCATGAGCGCGAGGATGCCGAGCGTGCCCAGCGCCGACAGCAGCGTGAACATGCCCAGCACCGGATCGGCACCGGCGAGCGCGAAGCCGCCGATCACCACCAGCGCGCTCAGGCTCTGCGCGAGCGAACCCGCATGCGGGCTGCCGTGGCGCGGATGCGCGCGCCCGAGCGCCGCCGGCAGCAGCCGCGCCCGCCCGAGCGCGAACAGGTAGCGCGCCACCGCGTTGTGGAAGGCCAGCAGGCTGGCCCAGATGCTCGTGAGATAGAGCCCGCGCAGCAGCATGGGCAGCGCGCCGCCCGCGTACTCGGCCGCGAGCGTGAACAGCAGCTCGGTCGGATCGCCGAGCGCGCCGAGCCGCGCGGCCACCCTGCCGGCGCCGAGGCCCGCCACCACGGCCCAGGACGTGAAGCCGTAGAAGCCGCCGATCAGCAGCACCGAGCCCCAGGTGGCGAGCGGCACGCCGCGCGCCGGATCGCGCGCCTCCTCGGCATAGAGCGCCGCGCCCTCGAAGCCGATGAAGCAGGCGAAGCACAGCATCAGCGCGATCGCGGGCGAGCCGCCGAGCGCCAGTGCCGGCGTGAAAGCGCTCGCATCCAGCCCGTCGGCGCCGCCGGCCCGCACGATGGCGAGGTCGAGCGCGATCACCGCGAGGTATTCGGCGCCGACCAGCAGGCCGAGCACGCGCGCCGACAGATCGGCGCGGCGCCAGCCGAACAGCGCCACGCCGGCCCAGGCGCCGAGCGCCGGCAGCCACCACGGCAGGTCGTGGCGGGGCAGCAGCAGCGCGCGCACCGCCGCGCCGAACAGCCCGTAGAGGCTGGCCTGCATCGCGTCATAGGCGAGCAGCGCGAGCGCGCCGGCCGCGCCGGCCCAGCGCCGGCCGAGGCCGCGCTCGGCAAACGCATAGAAGCCGCCGGCACCCGGCAGGTCGAGCGCCATCGCGGTGTAGGCCGTCGCGAACACGAGCAGCACGGCGGTTGCCAGCACGAACATCGCGGGCAGGCCCGCGCCGTTGCCGAACAGCATCGCGACCGGCACGCCGCCGGCCGTGGCCACGAGCGGACCCGAGGCCGAGATGACGAAGAAGGCGATCGCGCAGGCGCCGAGATTGCCGCGTCGCGGCGGCGGGCTGGGAGGAGAGGTGGCGGGCATCGGCGGCGAAGAGGCGGTGGACGCCTGCGTTTGCCATGAAGCGGCGCGGCTGTCATCCGCGCGCCGCCGCGCGGGCCGGGGTGGGCGCCGGCCCGGGTCGAGCTTCGTCGTCGTCGCGCGTGTTCAGCGCGGCGCGGCCTTGAGCAGCACCGCGCGCAGGGCGCGGTTGTCGGCGGGCGTGGGCTTGCGGGCACGGGCGGCGTCGATGTCGGCGGCACCGAGGTCGAAGCCGGCGGGTGCGTCGTTCAGGCCGGTGGTCACGTAGCGCAGGATGGCCGCGAGCTCCTCGCTCGCATGCGTGCCGAACACCGGCATCACGCCGTTGTAGGTCTCGCCGTCGGCGGCGCGGATCGGACCGTTGAGGCCGCCCGCGACGATCTGCGCGAAGTAGGTCGCGGCCTGGGGCGAGGCGAGATGGCGGTCGAGCGCGCGGGCGAGCGGCGGCGCGACGCCGGGCACGCCGGCGCCGCCCGCGCCGTGGCAGGCGATGCAGTTGGCCTCGAATGCGGCCTTGCCGTCGAGGTCGGCATGGGCGGGCAGGGTGGCGAGCGCGAGACTGGCGAGGACGAGGGCGCGGCGGAAGGTCATGGCGTGCGGGCGGAGATCGGGCGAGTTGACGGGGACCGGGCGGTGCTCGGCCGGCCGAGTGTCGGCAGCCGCGCCGGCCGCGCGTTAGCCGCGATTGGCAGCGCGCAAGCCGTCGCGCCGCACCGCGCGCCGATTGCCGATTTCGGCTAACGAGGGCGCGCGCGATTGCGGCAGGCTCGCCGCTGCGGCAATTGCCGGATTGGCAAGACGCGAAATGAATTGCGCCGAATGCATTTGCCATCGATGAATAACGGGCGACGTCGAGCGCCGAATCAATTCGCTTGCCGGGCCGGTCAGCCGATTGCCGGCGTGAATGTCGCGGGCCATGCCTTCCCGCGGTGCGCCTTGCTTCAAGCCTGGGCGCGGCGGGTTTCGCGTGGCGGAATCAGGCGTAATTGAATCTGAAATTGAAAGCCGTCCGATAGCGGAATGGCCGATTTGTCAATTGGTGCGGCAATTGCATTGACGGGGCAATCCGATTGTTCCCGCACCGCAATGAACGCCACTTCCGCCATTCATGCCAATTCGCTTCGCGCGACGCCGATTCCGGCGCTCGCGCCCGATTGCCTGATCCGTTCGGGCGAGTTCTTCGAGGCCAACAGCTCCTGTGCCTTCGACGGCTGGGAACTGGAATACGACCAGCTCACCGCCGGCCGCTTCGTGAGCCAGTCGCGCGAGCTGCGCGTCGGGTCGGTGCAGATCTTCACCGAATCGACCAACGCGGTGCTCGGCGAGCGCGGCTGCGGACCGGCCGGCGACATCGTGTTCGGCTTTCCGCTCGGCTTCGCCGGCAGCGACGAGAGCCTGCTGAACGGCCGGCGCTGGGGGCGCGGGACGCTGCCGATCTTTCGCGGCGGGGTCGAGATCGAAGGCGTGCTGCCGCCGATGGATCTGCTGGTCGTGAGCGTGCGCGGCGAGGCGCTGGCCGATTACGCCTGGGTCATGAGCCGGCTCAGCACCACGCACTGGCTCGGCGGCAGCCGCATCGCGCTGGTCGAGGACGAGACGCTGGTGCGCACGGCGGGCGAGAGCATCGCGGCGGCGGCGCAGGCGCTGTTCGACCAGCCGGGGCGGCTGCGCAACGCGCATGCGCGCGTGGAAGTGGAGCAGGCGGTGCTCGGCGCGCTGATGCCGATCGTCGAGCAGTCGGTCGGGCTGCCGGAGTTCGCGCCGGCCGACATCAACCGCACCCAGGTCGTGAAGCGGGCGCGCGATTTCGCGCTCGGGCACCTCGACGAGCCGGTGCAGATCATCGACGTGTGCCGGGCGCTGGGCGTGTCGCGGCGCACGCTCCAGTACTGCTTCGAGCAGGTGCTGGGGATGAATCCGCTCGCCTATCTGCGCACGCTGAGGCTCAACGGCGCGCGGCGCGATCTGCTCGCGGGCGCGCACCGCGACGTGAAGGTGAGGGATGTGGTCGAGCGCTGGGGCTTCTGGCATCTGAGCCGCTTCAGCGCGGAGTACCGCGAGCTGTTCCACGAACTGCCGTCGGAGACGATCGCGGCGGCGCGCGGGGGGCTGGGGCTAGCGGCGTGAGTTGATGTTCGGGTGATGCGCGGCACGATCCGCCGGCTCGCGGCGCTGCTGCCCATCTGCGCGTCGTCGGTCGTCGTGAGCTGCGACACGGCCAAGTGGGGCGCATGCCGCGATCAGGCGTGCCGTTCCGGATCGGCGACATCCCGAGGCGCGGGCGCCACGACTATGCTGGCTGCGCGGGGTGGCACGGATTCGGGTCGCTCCGGTTCGCCGGAGGCGCCGCGTGGGCTGTCCGGCACCTATCGTTCCATTCGCGATTCGCCACTTCACCATGACGCCATTTCTCCGTCCCTCCAATGTCTTGCTGCCTCTTGCCGTGGCCACGCTGCTCGTCGGGTGCGCCACACAGCCGCCGCGGGCGGTCGCGCCCGATGCCATGGCCAGCATCAAGCGCCTCGGCGTCGTGTCGGTCGTGGCCGACCGGCTGGCGCGCAGCTATACGGGCCTGACCGTGTTCGGCAACGAGTACGACGACATCGACATCGCCTCCTGGCAACTCGATGAACAGTACGAAGAGCAGCTCGGTACCGCATTGGCGGACAAGCGATCCATCACCTACGTGAAAGCGGTGCCGCCGAGAGACCGGTTCGCGCCGGCCAACAAGCTCGAGCGTGCCTTCGCCAGCCATAACCAGGACTGGGAGGCGGTCGCACCGGCGGTGCTCGACTACTGTCGCGCCAATTCGCTCGACGCGGTGATGGTGCTGACCAAGGGGGAAACCCCGCAGCAGATGGCAAGTTCCACCAGCCAGCAGATGATGGGCCTGGGTGTGTACGCGCGTTCCGCGCCGCCCGTGCCATGGAACACCAACAGCTCCATCGTCTACATGGTCGGCAAGCTGGGGCTGGTCGATTGCAAGAGCGGCAAGGCGCTCGCGGAGCGACGTGTCGTGATTGACGACAGCGACATGAGCGCCTTCCTCGATCACCTCAGCACATTGCCGATTCGCCCGATCTCCACCGAGATCTCGCGCACGCCGAGCGGCAGCTGGTCCGAGGCGACACGCGCGCAGTTGCGGGCCGAACTGCTCACCCTGCCCAAGCCGGCCTGGCCCACGACCATCAACGCGCTGTTCGCGGCCAAGCCCTGATCGCGGGCGGACGGCGGCGATGCCGGTGTCCTCAGCGCCCGCCCGCCGGCCCGCCCCGCCCGAACACCACCGCCCCATCCCTGCCCGCGACCAGCGTCGTGAGCGCCATCCGGTCGTCGCGCTGGGCATGCGTGAAGCTCGCGCCGCCGTCGTTGCTGTCGAGCGTGATGCCGTCGAGCGCGGTGGCCTGCAAGCGCTTGCCGTCGGCGACGAGGTCGGTGATCGAACTGCGCACGCCGGTCTCGACCGCCTGCCAGCTGCGGCCGCCGTCGGTGCTGCGGCGCAGGTTGCCGCGCAGGCCGGCGACGACGAGCGTGCCGTCGTCCAGCGCGGCGCCGGCCCAGAGGCTGCCGCGATAGCCGGTGTCGAGATAGCGCCAGCTCGCGCCCGCGTCGGCCGAGGTCAGCACGGTGCCGCGCTCGGCGGCGATGTGCAGGCCGCCCTTCGCGTCGGCGAACAGCCGGTAGAGATTGCGGTCGGCGCGCTTCGCGCCTTCGGGGACGGGCAGGTTCACGGTCCGCCAGGTCTTCCCGCCGTCGGTCGTGCGCAGCAGCAGCGACCACAGGCCGCAGGCCCAGCCGGTGTTCGCGTCGGTGAACAGCACCGAGAACAGCGGTTGATCGACCGTCGTGTCGCGGCGCTGGAGCGTCCAGGTCTCGCCGCCGTCGGCGGTGGCGACGATCACGCCGTCATGGCCGACGGCCCAGCCGTGACGGCCGTCGGCGAAGCTCACGGCCGTGAGCGTCGCGCGCACCGGCACCGCGCGCGCCTGACGGAAGCTCGCGCCCTCGTCGTCCGACAGCAGCACCACGCCGCGTTCGCCCACGGCCACGATGCGCGCGCCGGCACGGGCGCTGCCGAGCAGCATCGAACGCAGCGCGTCGGGGCCGCGGCGGGCGGGCAGGTCGGCGCCGGCGCCGGTGTTGGCCGGCTCGGCGGTGGCGCCGTCGGTGCCGGGCATCGCGCTCGCGGCCGAGACCGGCGCGGCGACGGACGGCGCCGCCAGCGGGCCGCCGAGCCAGATCAGCGCGGCGAGCAGCGCCGGCAGCAGGCGGGCGGGCTGCGTGGCCGCCACGCGCCCGGCGCCGTCATCGCGCGCGGGCGCGCCGATCGGGCGTGTGGCACTCGTGTCTTGCTTCATGTCCATCTCCGTTCAGTGCGCCATCAGGCTGCTGGCGCGCACCGGCCTGCGGCGCGGGAACAGCCGCTCCAGCCACACCGCGAGCGCGGGCAGCGCGGTCATCGCCATCACGAGGTTCACGACGAACATGAACGCGAGCAGCTTGCCCATGTCGGCCTGGAACTTGAGCGACGAGAAGCTCCACGTGGCCACGCCGATCGCGAGCGTGATCGCGGTGAAGATCGTCGCCATGCCGACCTCGCGGATCGCATGCTCGAGCGCGCCCGCGATGTCCTCGCCGGCCGCGAGATGCATCTGGAGCCGGTTGTAGATGTAGAACGCGTAGTCCACGCCGATGCCGACCGCCAGCACCATCACCGGCAGCGTCGCCACCGTCAGCCCGATGTCGAGCGACTTCATGAACCAGTAGCCGATGAAGGTGCCGACCGTCAGCGGCAGGCAGCAGGCGAGCACCGCGCGCAGGTCGCGGTAGGCCGCGAGCACCAGCACGACGATCGCGCCGTACACCCACAGCATCATCGGCAGCTCCGACTTCTCGACCTCGTCGTTGATCGCGGCGAGCACGCCCGCGTTGCCGGCCGCGAGCCTCACGGTCACGCCGTCGAGCCGGTCGTCGGCGCGGAAGGCTTCGGTCGCGGCGATCACGCGCCGGATCGTCGTCGCCTTGTGGTCGGTGAGGAACAGGTGGGCCGCGCTCATCGAGCAGTCCTTGCGCGTGTAGCCGCGGATGCGCGCGATCTCGGTGCTGAGCGCCGCGTGGTTGCCGGGGTCGGACGGCACGACGTTCATCTTCGGGTTGCCTTCGTTGTAGCCCTCGTTGTAGTCGCGTAGCAGGCCCGAGTACGAGGCCACCGACAGCACGCCGGGCAGGTGCTCCATGCGTGCGACGAAGCGGTCCTGGTAGGCGCCGATCGCGCTGTTCTCGCAGGACTCGGGCGGCGCCTCGAACACGACCGTGAGCCAGTCGAGGCCGGTGTCGTAGGCCGAGGCGATCGCCAGCGCGTCGCGGTTGAAGCGCGCGTCGGCGCGCAGCTCGGGCGCGCCCGGCTCCAGGCTGCCGATCACGCGGTCGCGGCTCTGCCACACGGCCACGCCGAACACCACGGCCGTGATCGCCAGCACCACCGCCGCCGGACGTGGCCGGCCGAGATGTGACAGCGCTTGCAGCCATTGCGCGCGCTGCTCGCGCTTGAGCATGGCCTTGTCGGCGTAGTCGCGCGTGAAGTGCATGAGCGAGGCCGCGAGCGGCAGCATCACGAGGTTGGTCACGATCTTGAAGCCGACGCCGAGCGAGGCAGTGATGGCCAGCTCGCGCACCATCGGGATCGGGATCATCAGCAGCGTGATGAAGGAGACGAGGGCCGTCACGAGCGCGAGCGTGCCCGGGATGAGCAGGCCGCTGAAGCTCGCGCGCGCCGCCGCGTCTGTGGTCTTGCCGGCCGCGATCTCGCGCACGATGAAGTTGATCTGCTGCACGCCGTGGCTCACGCCGATCGCGAACACCAGGAAGGGCACGAGCACGCCGAGCGGATCGAGCCCGTAGCCGATCAGCCGCAGCGCGCCGAACTGCCACACCAGCGACGCGAGCGAGCAGGCTATCGGCAGCAGCGTGAAGCGCAGCGAATGGCAGTACCAGTACACGGCGCCGGCCGTCAGCAGCAGCGCCACGCCGCAGAACAGCAGCACCGACTTCGCGCCGTCGGCGATGTCGCCGATCTGCTTGGCGAAGCCGATGATCTGCACCTCGTAGTCGGCGTCCTCGAACTTCGCGCGGATCTCGTTTTCGAGGATGTGGTTGTAGGCGATGTAGTCGAGCTTGTTGCCGGCGGCGTCGTACTCGTTGAGCTCGGCGGTGATCATCGCGCTGGTCTGGTCGCGGGCGACCAGCTTGCCGACGTAGCCGCCGGCGGCGGTCGAGCGCTGGATGTCGGCGATCGTGGCCTCGTCGAGCTGCTCGGGCGTGACCGTGCCCGGAATCACCGGCTCGGCGCGGAAGCCTTCCTCGGTGATCTCGTTGACGAAGCTGTTGGGCGTCCACAGCGACTGCACGCCCAGCCGCTCGACGTTGGGCAGGAAGGTGACGGCCTGGGTCACGTCGTAGAGGCGGCGCAGCGCGGCCGGCGTCCAGATGCTGCCGTGACGGGCCTTGACGACGATGTTGATGCGGTTGGCGCCGAGCACGTCGTCGCGGTAGGTGTGGAAGGTCTCGATGTATTCGTGACCGAGCGGCATCTGCTTCTCGAAGCCGGCATCCATGCGCAGTTGCAGCGCGAAGCAGCCCATGACGGCCGTGAGCAGCGCGAGCACGGCCAGGATCGGGCGCCGCCAGCCGAAGGCGGCGGTCTCGACCCGGGCGAGGAGGGAAGGTGTGGACATGGCGTCAGAAGTTGCGCGACACGAAGGCGCCGATGAAGTCGCGGTCGGCATAGGGCTGGTCGGTCGAGTACCTGCCGCCCCAGTAGGCGGTGTAGTTGATGCCGGCCTGCCAGATCGCGGGGTTCTGGTTGAACAGCAGATAGACGTTGGCCGACTGCGCGCCCTCCATCCACGTGGCCATGAAGGTCGGCGTGCGGCCCTTGACGGCGCGCGAGTAGGTCACGCCCGGCGTGAGCTGCCAGCCCGGGATCACCGTGCCGTCCCAGGTCAGGTTGACGTCCGCGACGAAGCCCCACGAGGTCCTGGTGCCGACGCCGAAGGTCGTGGCGCCGCCGTCGGCGGAGTAGCCCCACAGTCCGGCCGCCGGCAGCTGGGTGACGGTCACGCCGTCGGGCGCGCTGCGCGTGTAGCTCGACTTGAGCCCCGGCACGCTGATGCCGACCGCCTCGAGCGACACCGCGCCCGTGCTCGCGCCCACCGCGTCGAGCAGCCAGCCGTGGTCGGCCGGGTTCAACGCGAGCAGGCCCGTCACGTGGAGCTGGTAGCGCTTCTGGTCGATCCACTGCTGGCAGTTGCCGGTGGCGGCGAGGGTCACGCCGGCCGCGCCCGGCTCGTAGCAGCTGCCGAGCGCGATCGCGTCCTTGGGCCGGTACGACAGTTCGGTGCCGACGGCCCAGTTGCCCACGGGAAGGTTGGCGCTGACGCCGTAGAGCTTGCGGTCCTCGAGGAAGGTCCACTGCGCCTGGCTCTGGCCGTTGACGAAGGCGAGGTTGGGCGTCTTGTCGTGATAGTTGAGCGCGTAGATGCCGAGGTTGAGCTGGGTCGATTCGGGCTGCCAGCGCAGCGAGGCGCCGTACTGGCCGTTGTTGCGCGCGCGGCGGTCGGCGGCATAGCCCACGGCCGCGCCGGGCTCGGCGCCGATCGCGGCGGCGGTCTGCGGGTCGAGGCCGAGGTAGATCGGCACGCGGCCCTTGTTGTAGTTGTCGGCGAAGGACCAGTAGCTGCCCACGGGCGCGAAGCGGCTGCGGTTCCAGCCGAATTGCCAGTAGGCCTCGGCGTTCAGGCCGTTGCCGAGGCTCGTGGCCACGCTGGCCATCGGCGCGGGCAGCGTCACTTCCTTGAGCTGCACGCCGGGCGTGGACAGGCGCTGGAAGTCCATCGCGTTGGTGGCGTTGATGCCGCCCGGCACGAACAGGCTCTCGCCCCAGCTCACGACCTGGTTGCCGACGCGCACGCGCTGGCGCTCGTCGGCGAGGTTGAAGGTCTGCGATACCCACAGGTCGAGCAGGCGCGCGTCGTTCACGACCGAGCGCCGCGTCTCCTTCGACAGCGCCGTGCGCTCGGTGCCGTCGGCCGTGAAGTCGTGCAGCCAGGTGCCGCGCGCCATCACCGTGGTGCCGGTGGCGAACTTCAGCAGCAGCTCGTGGTTGCCCTTGAGGTAGGTGGTGAAGAAGTCGCCCTTGCGGTAGTTGAGGTTGCCGTCGTCGCCGTTGCTCCAGACGAAGGGGGCGGCGCCACCGCAGAACGACAGGTCGCCGACGCGGTCGCAGGACGGATCGGCCAGCCGCATGCCGGTGCCGAGCGTGAGGGTCGAGTCGAAGCTGCCCTTCCAGCCGTCGCCGTCGAAGGTGAAGGCCTGGGCGGGCGGGGCGAAGGCGGCGGCGAGCGCGAGGGCGGCGGCCGCGAGGCGCGGCGTGGTGACGAGGCCTGCAAGCGCTTGCGGCGCCGCGACGAGATTCCGGGTCATGGTCATGCTCCTGGAGGTCGTGACGAGGCTCAGCGGTCGCTGATCGCGCGCAGGTTGTCGGAGGTGTAGAAGCCGGGCTTGTAGCGCTCGCCCCTGGGTTCGGTCACCCATTGCATGTCGCTGCCGGTGCCGGCGGCGTGCATGTCGAACACGTAGCGGCCTTCGGCCAGGTTGTATTGCGCGAACGCCGACACGTCGCAGGAGCCGGTCTCGTACACGGGCAGCAGGAAGCCCTCGCGTACCTTCCAGAGCTTGCCCTGGGCGTCGTAGTCGTCGGCCAGCACCATGTTCCAGCTGTCCTCGTCGAGGTAGAAGGTGCGCTTCGGCGCGAGGTGGCGCGTGCCGCCCTTGACCGTCGCTTCCACTACCCAGACGCGGTGCAGCTCGTAGCGGCGATGGTCGTTGGCGATGTGGTCGGGGCCGGCCACGTCCTCGAACTTCGCGCCGAAGTCGTTGGCGCCGAAGCTGTCGTAGGGCACGTACAGCTCCTTCTTGCCCGCGAGCTTCCAGTCGAAGCGGTCGAGCGCGCCGTTGAACACCATCGGCTCGTCGAGCGTGTACTGGTTCTCCATGCCGAGCTGGGGCGAGTCGTAGGCATAGCTCGGCATGCGGCGCACGCGGCGCTGGCCGGGGAAGTAGTAGAAGGTCTCGTTCGCGGGCTGGTCGAGCCAGGTGGTGATGGCGAGCGCCTGGCCGGCGAGCGCGGCCGGCGTGGTGTAGGCGAAGTAGGTGTAGTACTCGACGCTGCCGAGCTTCGCGAGCGTGTTGCTGCCCTTCACGCCCCAGGGCATGTAGTTGGTCTGCTCCGACCCGGCCTTGATCCATTCGCTGCCGCCCTTGCGCGGCGACACGGCGGTGATGTTGGCTTTGTATTCCACCGCCACGCCGCGATAGCGCAGCTTGGCGTTGAGCATCGCCTCGACGCCGTTCTGCGGGATCGGGAACGGAAAGCCGGGCACGACCGCGTCCTTGAGGCTCCAGCCGTCGGGGCCGAGCTTCGCGGCGCCCGCCGCGTTCTTCGCGGTGTTGGCCTCGACGAAGTCGGGCACGCCGCAGGTCCGGTGCGACGGGTACACGTCCATCCTGTAGTTGGCGAGCTGCTTCACCAGCGCGACCTGGCCCGGCGAGAGCCTGTCGGCGTACTTGTCGACGTTGCCCGCGTCGATCGTGAACAGCGGCTTCTCGGCCTTGTGCCGGAAGAAGTCCGCGCGCTTCTTGCCGTAGCTCCAGCCGGCCGACGGGCCTTCCCAGCCGGCGAAGGCGGGAATGCTGCCGTCCTTGTTGCCGGCCTTCTCGGCGCCGGTGGCGGTGAGGTCCTTGCCGAGGCGGTCGGCATCGGCGGCGCCGGCGGGGGCGGCGAGCGCGGTGAGGGCCGCGGTGACGGCTGCGGCGACGAGCTTGCGGGCTGGCTTCATGAAGCGCCTCTGTGATGGTTGTGTTGATGCGATGGACGGCACGACGCGCGCCGCGCCGTGGAGGACGGACTGCTTGCCGAGGAATGACGGTTGGCGGCGGCTCGGCGGCGGGCCTCGCGGGGCGGGCGGCTAGCGCACGGCCAGCCCGATCGCGTTGAGCCGCGCGATCACGCGCGCGCGCTCGGCCGGGATGTCGGCCGGCACGCTCGCGCGCAGCGCCGCGACCTCGGCCTCGGTGTAGGGCGGGCTGGCGGCCGGCGCCTCGGCGCGGCTGAAGGTCGGGACCATCCAGGTGAGCACGTCGGCGATCTCGCGGTTGCTGAGCGCCGAGTTGGCGACGCCGGGCACCTGGGCGAGATAGGCGCGGCCGTCGGGCGTGCGCAGGTAGTGGCCGATCTGGCCGCGCATGTCCGGAATGCCGCGGTCGGGCTTGCCGGCGCCGTCGGCCAGATGGCAGCCGGCGCAATGCAGCAGGTAGTTGACGCGCGGGCTGTTGCCGTGCCCGGCCGCCGGGTCGGCCAGGGCGGGCGCCGCGCCGGTGGCGGCTGCAAGCGCTGTCACGAAGGCGGCGAGGGCGCGCACGGTCAGGCGCCGTCCGCGATGCCGACGGCCGCGACCACCGTGCAGTGGTACATCGAATTGCCGTGGGCCATGCACCAGTTGACGTCGTTGTGCGAGCCGAGCCGGTAGCCCGGGCGGTCGCCGACGTTGTTGTTGCAGGCGCACTTGCCGCAGGCGGTCACGCCGCAGCAGTCGTTGTAGCTGATGAGGTAGTCCTTGCCGTCGTTGGGATTGCGGCAGGTGCCGATCCAGGCCACGGCCGAGGGTTCGGTGCCCGGCGGGCAGGTGTTGATGCCGCCGCCGCAGCAGGTGCACAGAAAGCCGTCGATGGCGCAGTAGCGCCAGTAGTCGCAGCTCGTGTCGTCGTTGTGCGCGGCCTTCTTCGCGGCCTCGCGTTCGGCGGCTTTGGCCGAGCGGTCGAAGGGCAGCACGGGCAGCACGAAGGCGCTGCCGACGAGGAGCTTCGCGACGCCGGTGATGGCGCTGCGGCGCGAGCTGTTGTGGGCCACGCTGCGCGTGCCCCGGTCGAAGAGCTTGTCGAACCAGTTCATGTGTTGGTGTCCTGCGGGAAGGGCGCGCGGCCGGCGCGGGCCGCGCGTGCTCGTGAAGGGCGGCGGTCAGGCGCGGGCGAGGTAGTCCTGCACCGAGCCGACGCCGAGCTCGCGCGCGGTGAACAGGCTTTCGAGCTGCTCGCGCGAGTTGACGAGGCCCTTGGCCTCGATGCGGCCGTCGGCGCCGATCAGCACCGCGTAGGGCAGCTTGCTCACGTGGAAGCCCATGCCCAGCGCGGTCGAGAGCACATACGGAAAGGACTGGAGCCCGGCACGCTGCACGAACTCGAGGTGCTCGGGCTGCTCGCCGTCGGAGGCGAGCACGACGCGCGTGCCGATCGCCTCGCGGCTCGCCACCGACTTGATGATCGGCAGCAGCTTCTTGCAGACCGGGCAGGTCGGCGAGAGGAAGAACAGCAGCGTCGCGCGGCCGGTGGCGGCCTCGTCGCCGATGACGAGATCGCGGCCGTCGAGCGTGCGCAATTCGTGGCGCGGCGCGGCGTCGCCCACCTTGGGGCCGGCGTCGAGCATGAGCGCGCCCATCGGCGCGATGCGCTCGTGGAGGATGCCGATCTGCCGCGCCAGCGCGAGGCAGACGACGACGACCGCGACCAGGGCGATCCAGAGAATGAGGTTCGAGATGATCAGGGCGTCGGTCATGACGGTCTCCGCAGTGCCGCGAGGCGCGGCTGGTTGACGAGAAGCTGGTGGGCGGTGAGATGGAGCGCGAGCAGCAGGCCGCCGCCGGCGACGACGGTGAGGCTGTCGATCCACACGGTGTCGCGCGCGGCGACCGGCAGCGCGGCGACGCCCGCGAGCGCGAGCAGCGCGAAGTTGCGCAGCGGCAGCGCCCAGGTGAGGCGGGCGCCGCGCCCGGCGTGCCGGCCCCAGCCGCAGCCGCAGTCGATCTCGACATGGCCGCGCAGCAGGTTGAGCACGAGCGCGCCGGTGTAGAGCGCGAGCAGCGCGACGGCGGCGAGCAGGCCGGCCGGGCGCGCGCCGTCGAGGCAGAGCGCGGCGCCGGCGGCGATTTCGGCGGCGGGCAGCGCGAGCGCGGCCGGCGCGACGAGCGCATCGGGCAGGAGCTGGTGCTCGGCCACCGTGCGCGCGAAGGCGTCGCGGTCGACAAGCTTGTGCACCGCGCCCGTGAGCAGCACGAGCGCGAGGCCGGTGGCCGCGCAGCCCGCGACGACGGGATCGAGGGCGGGCATCAGTTCACCCCCACCACGGCCGGGGCCTCGACGGCGGCCTTGAGCCGGCCGGTCTCGCGTGGCTTGCCGTCGAGCGAGACGCGCACGAGATCGGTCGTCGCGCCGTCGAGCACGTAGAGCGTCGGCTGCGGCGTGCGCGTCACGCCCAGCGCCGTCGCGTTGAAGCCGGGCAGGCGCTGCAAGCGCTTGCGGGTGGCGAGGTCGAACACCCAGATCTCCTTCGCCGGGTTCTTGTGCGTGCCGTCGGCGCCCTTCGGATGCATGCCGATGTAGAGCCGGTTGCTCTGCGCGTGCACGGCGTAGAACTGGTAGCCGCCGGGCCGCCAGCCCTGCTTCGCGTCGCGCGCGTCGAGCAGGCTCCACGGCGCCTCGACGGGCCTGGCCGTCTCGCCGGCGACGTTGATGCGCTGTGCCTTGCCGTGGAAGGACACGAACAGGTAGTCGTCGCCGAGCTGTTCGGCGCCGGTGTAGAGCGGGTCGGTGTCGGGGTCGAACACCTTGTCGCCGCGCGCCTGACGCACCGGCTTGCCGGCCTCGTCGAAATCGACCGTGAGCAGGCGGCCATCGCCGCACAGCGTCGCGAAGCGGCGCTCGACCGACTGCGCCGGGAACAGCGCCCAGCAGCCGGGCGTCGGGATCTCGCCGAGCACGGCGCGCGCGGGCAGATCGACGATCGTGACCGAGGTCGCGGGCGTCGCGTTGTAGACGAGCGCGTAGCGGCCCGAGGCGGTGGTGCGCAGCAGGCCGCGCACGGCGATGGCCTGGGCATGCTTGGGCGGCAGCACCACCTCGCCCTTGTAGCGCAGCGTGCTCGCGTCGAGGATCGACAGCACGTCGCTGCGCTCGCCGTGATCGACGCGCGAGTGATAGGTGGTGGCGACGTACAGCTCGCCGCGGTCGGGCGACAGCGTGTACTGGCCTGACATGCCGGCGCCGACGGTGGCGGCGACCTTCATCGACGCGCCGTCCACGACCAGCAGGCGGCCGTCGGCGATGTGGCTGAGTACCGCGTCGGGCAGCCAGAGGCGCTGGCTCGCGTCGCCGGACAGCGTGGCGATGTCGATGGTCTCGGGCTCGAAGGCCCGGCCGCTCAGGGCCGCGCCGGCAAGGCCGGCGGCGAGAAGGAAGCGGACGAGGCGCGCGAGCGCGGGCCTGCCGCCCCGGCGTGGGGTGTTGGGCATGGGTTCCGGTCGAGTGGGAAGTGGCGCATTGCCACGGGACGACCGGAGAGTAAGAAGGCGTAACGCGCCGGCGTTAGCCGAAATCGGCAGTGGTGGCCGGCCCGTCGCACCAGCCGATCAGCGCGGTCCGATCGCGGAATTCGTCCACCGAGCGCGCGGCTTCCGCGCCGACGGGTTCGGCCGCGAGGCGCGCGAGATCGCTGCCGGGACCGAGTTCGAGCGCGCGCGTGATGCCGGCCTCGCCGAGCGCATCGTTGCAGGCATCCCAGCGCAGCGGCGCGGCGATCTGGCGCGCCAGAGCGTCGATGGCCTCGGCGCGCGTGCGCAGGCGCCGACCGTCGGTACCGCGCAGCACCGGGCAGCGGGCGTCGGCGAGCGGCGCGGCTTCGAGCGCGGCGCGGAAGGCGTCGGCGGCGCGCGCGAGCCAGCGCGTGTGCGAGGGCACGGTCACGCGCAGCGGCGCGAGATGCTTGCGCGGCAGCGTGGCGTCGGCGCGCAGCGCGGCGAGGGCGCCGGGCAGACCGCCGATCACGAGGTCGCCGCCGGGGCGCTCGATGGCGACGGCGCAGCCCGCGCGTTCGGCGGCGGCGCGCAGGGCGCGCTCGTGGCGGCGGGCCTGGGGGCCGCGCCAGAGCAGCATGTGGCTGGCGTCGGCATCGGGCGTGGCGCCGGCCGCGAGCGTGGCGTCGGCCAGCGCCTCGTCCATGAGCCGGGCGCGGTCGCGCACGAGGGCGAGCGTGGCCGCGAGGTCGAGCGCGCCGGCCACATGCCAGGCGATCAGCTCGCCGAGCGAATAGCCGGCCACGAGCGCCGGCGGCGGCAGCGCCGGCCCGAGCCGCGACCAGTGCGCGAGCTGCCGGACCGCGATCGAGAACTGGGCCGCGCGGTTGCGGAACAGCGCCGCCTCGTCGAGCCCGCGCCACCAGCGGCCGAGGTCGATGCCGAGCGCGCTGCCGGCCGCCGCCCGCAGCGGCGCGAGATCGGGCGCGTCGATGATCGCGTCGAGCATGCCGGCGTGCTGGCCGGCCTGGCCGGAGCAGAGGATGGCGAGCCGGTTCATGACCGTCGCGGGGCGTCGGGCAGCCGGTCGAGCGCGTCGGCGACGACGCTGGCGGCGACGAGGTCGGCGCTGCCGCCGGGGCTCAGGCGCCGGGCGACGAAGTCGTCATGCAGGGCGCACAGCCGCGCCTGCCAGTCGGGCGCGAGCACGCCGCCGCCAGCGAGGAAGCCGCGCGCGGCGGCGCGGGCATGGGCCAGTCCGTCGGTGCCGCCGCGCCAGAGCAGGTTGGTGTCGTCGAGCTCGGCCATCAGCGCCATCAGGCAGCCGACCAGGGCGCGCTCGCCGTCGATGCCGGCCGCGCGCAACCGGCGCAGCGCGGGCAGGCCGACGTCCGTCACCGAGGGAAAGCCGGCCGCCGCCTCGGCGCGCGCGCCGCCGGCCGCGTGAGCGCGGAACACCGCGTTGCCGTGCGTGCCCGGCGCCTCGGCGCGCGCGGCGAGGATGGCGTCGCCCCAGCGCTCGCGGACGATCGCGCACACGGCGCGCCCGCCCCAGCACGCGGGCCGCGCGGCGCGCAGGCCGACGGCGGCGGCGAGCAGGCCGAGGTTGAAGATGGCGCCGCGATGCGTGTTCACGCCGGCGGTCGCGGCGCGCATGCGCAGTTCGGCCTCGATGCCGATGCGCTGGAGCACGGCGAGCGGCGCGTCGGCGGCGCCGGCCTCGGCCATCGCGGCGAAGCAGCCGTCGAGCGCGCCGACGCTTGCGATGAAGGTGGCGATGTTCATGTCGCGGTGGCTGCCGCTGTCGCGGGGCGTGACGAGGCCGGGCTTGGGCCAGGCCATCGCCTCGTCGAGCAGGGCGGCGCGGCAGAGCGCGTCGATGCGGGCGGCGAGGCTGGCCGGAGCGGCGTCGGTGCGGGCGACGGAGCGCGGCTTGCGGGCGGCGACGGTGCCGTCGCGCGCGATCGCGCGGCTGCCGGCCGAGGCAGAGACGCCGGCAAGCGCGAGTCCGCCGCCGTCGGCCGGCGCGCCCGTGGCGCCGCAGAGGTGGGCGTCAGGCGGCGCGGCGGGTGTCATCGGCAGCCTCGGGCGGATGGAGCCAGTCCTGCGCGCCGGTCAGGGCGACGGCGGTGTCGGTCTTGACCAGCACGGTCGGGCCGGCGGGCGCTGGCGCGTCGGCTCGGGCGTCAGGCGGTGGGCTGCGGGGCAGCTTGCGTGCCGAGTCGGTCGCAGCGAAGGACTCTGCAAGCGCTTGCGCCGCCTCGCGCCAGGCGACGGCGCGGCCGTCGATGCGGACCTCGCCGTCGAGTCGCGGCGCGCCGGGCAGGGCGGTGGCGTCGAGCGCCGCGAGCCAGGCGAGGGCGCGGCGCAGCGCGTCGGCATCGGCGCAATCGACGATGAGGTCGAGGTCGCTCGACGGGCGCACGCAGGCTTCGCCGCTTACGGCCTGGGTCGAGAGCGAGCCGTACACGCCCACGCTCGCGCCGGCCGGCGGGCTCGCGCCGAGCCGCGCGAGCGTCGCGCGCCAGCCGGGCGGCGCGGCGTCGATCACCTCGCCCGGCGCGAGCGCGGCGCGGTGGCGCAGCACCGCATCGGGCGCGAAGGCGAGGGCGACGCGACGGCGCGTGGCGATGTCCGGCAGCGTGAAGCCGGCCGCGATGCCGGCGGCCGGATCGGCGTCGGGCATGTGGCGCGTGACCACCACCGGCCGCCCCGCCGCGATCCAGCCGGCGACGGCCTCGCGGTCGGCGAGGGCGGCGCGGAAGGCGTCGGCGCGCGTGGCATCGAGCCAGACGAGGTCGTGCCGGCGCCAGCGCGTCATGCGGCGGCTCCGACTGGCACGGCGCCCGGCCCGGCAGGCAGGCGCGCCGCCGGACCGCTGCCCGCGACCCGCGCCGCGACCTCGGCCGCGAGCCGGCGTCCGCCGCGTTCGGCGCCAAGCCGGGCGCGCTCGTCGCTCGCATGGCCGTCGTCGGCCGCGAGCGCTTCGGCGAGCCGCGCGGGCCAGCCGTCCTCGGGCCAGACCTCGCGGATCGCGCCCATGCGCTCGTAGTTGTCGGCGCCGGGCGCGAACACCGGCGACGACCGAGCAAACGCTTGCAGATCGTCGAGCGGGATCTTGGTGACGCGCGACATCGCGCGCAGGTCCATCACGCGCACCTGGGCGCCGGGCAGCGCGACCGTGCGGTCGGCCAGCAGGCCGAAGGCGAGAAAGCCGCCGCTCACCGCCTCGCCATGCACGAGCGCGAGCGTGCGATGGCCGCGCCGGCGCGCGAGATCGACGCAGCGCGCGATGTGCGCGAAGAAGCCGTTTACGCCGAGCAGCTCGTCGCGCCGCGACAGCGCCTGGCCCGAGGTGCTGGCGATGAAGACGATGGGCGGGGGCGGGTCGGCCCTGGCCGCGTCGGCGCCGCCAGCATCCGCCGCGACCGCGTCGAGCACCGCGCCCGCGATGCGCAGCGCGAGCGACACATCCACCGCCACGCGGTTCCAGCTGCCGATCACGCGCACGCGCCGGCCGTCCAGTTCGGCCTCGCCGGCGACGAAATCGCCATCGACGGCGATGCGGTGGCGACCCGCGCCGAACAGGCGGTCGCACAGCGCGCGGGCGTCGTCGGGCGCCGTTGCGCCGCCGCCTACGAACGCTTGCGCGCCTGCGGCGGGCGCGCCCGGCGAGCCGGACGCAACGGCCGCGCCCGCCGCGAGCCAGTCCGCCGCCCGCTCGTCGATCACCCGGTTGAACTCCGCCGCCGACAGCATCGGCACGCGCGCCGGCTCGTCGAAGCCGCTCGCGCGCCACACCTCCAGCCCGTCGCGCGCGGCGCCGAAACGCGCGAGCCGCGCCGCGAGCGCGGTCTGGGCCGCGCGCAGTTCCGCGAGTCCGGCCGGCGTCTCGCCCGCGCCAGTGCCGCTCCGGCCGAGCGCGCCGTCGCCTGTCGAACCGACCGCGCCCGCGTCATCGCCCAGCAAGCCAAGCACCCCCGCCCGGAACGCCGCCGCGTCATCCTCGACCAGCAGCGTCGCCTCGCCGAGCGCGCGCCTCAGCTTGCCGCCCGTCACGCGCCACACCAGCGCCCGGTCGCGCGCGTCGAATTCCTCCACGCCCTTGACCGTCTCGATCACCTCCGGCCCCGACAAACTCAGCCGCCCTTCCTCCGACATCACGACCGCGCTGCACAGCCGCGTCACGATGCCCATGCCGCCGAAGGCGCCGCAGCTCCCGCCCACGAGCGCGATCACCGGCACACCGGCTGCGCGCGCCGCGAGCAGCGCCCGCATCACCTCCGAAATCGCGATCAGCCCCGCGTTCGCCTCGTGCAGCCGCACGCCGCCCGAGTCCACGAGCAGCAGCACGGCGGCCGGCCGCTCGACCACGGCGCGGTCGAGCAGGCCACGCAGCTTGGCGCCATGCACCTCGCCCACCGCGCCGCCGTTGAACTGCCCTTCCTGCGCCGCGACGAGCACGGGCCGCCCGCCCAGCGTGGCCGCGCCGACCGCGATGCCGTCGTCGAAGCTCACCGGCGCCCCGAGCGCCGCGAGATGCGGACTCGTGAGCCGCGCACCCGGCCCGCAGGCCTCGCGAAAACTGCCCGCATCGACGAGCGCGGCGATGCGCGCGCGCGCCGTCGCCTCGTACCAGCTGATCCGGCGCGGATTCATGCGGCGCTCCTGAAGGATTCGAAGGCCTGGCCGAGGCGCAGGCTCACCACGGCGGGCGTCGCGCCCGCATCGTTGATCGACAGCGCGAGGCCGCCCACCGCATGCCGCGCCGCGAAATCGGCCAGCACCGCGCGCCAGATCTCGCCGAAGCCCTCGGCCGAGGTCGCCACCGCGATGCGGCAGACCGAAGCGTCGTCGCCCGGCTCGACCAGCACTTCGAGGTTGCCGGACGACACCACGCCGCACAGCACCGCGTCGGCGCGCGCCTTCCCGAAAGTCATCACGTCGGGCGTCATGGTGCCGGTGTCGCAAGGGTTTGCAGCGTCACCGTCGGTCACAGCCGCCGCCGCGCGCCAGTGCCGCGCGGGAAATTCCATCGTCATCTCTTCCATCGCGCTCACCAGTTGCGGAACTTCTTCGGCGGGTCGTACAGCCCGCCCGAGGCATGGACCAGATCCTTGATGCTGCGTGCCGCGAGCAGGTCGCGCGTCGCGCGGCGCACGTCGATGCCGAGGTCTTCGGGCCGGCGGATCACGCCCCGGTCGCGCAGGTTCTCGACCGCCTGCCGGTCGCGCGCGAGGCCCACGGGCGTGTAGCCCGCCACGCCGCGTATCGCCTGCTCGCGCTCTTCGGCCGAGCGGCAGAGCAGCAGGTTGGCGATGCCGTCCTCGGTAATCACGTGGGTGAGGTCGTCGCCGTAGATCATCACCGGCGGCAGGTCCATGCCGGACGCCTCGGCCAGCGCCCAGGCGTCGAGCGTCTCGACGAACGTCGGCTGCATCTGCTCGCGGAAGGTTTCCACGGTCTGGATCACGAGCTTCTGGCCGCGCGGCATCGCGCCCGGCGCGCGGGCCTCGGCGCCGGCCTTGAGCCAGGTCGGGCTCGCATGGCGGCGGCCGCGCGCGTCGGCGCCCATGTTGGGCGCGCCGCCGAAGCCCGCGATGCGGCCCTTCGTCGCGGTCGAGCTGTTGCCTTGCAGGTCGATCTGGAGCGTCGAGCCGATGAAGCAGTCGCAGGCGTAATGGCCGGCCGCCTGGCTCATCGCGCGGTTGCTGCGCAGGTTGCCGTCGGCGCCGACGAAGAACACGTCGGGCCGAGCCGCCACATAGCGCTCCATGCCCACTTCCGAGCCGAAGCAGTGCACCGACTCGACCCAGCCCGCCTCGATCGCCGGAATCAGCGTGGGGTGAGGATTGAGCGCCCAGTGCGTGCAGACCTTGCCGCGCAGGCCCAGCTCCTCGCCATAGGTCGGCAGCAGCAGCTCGATCGCGGCGGTGTCGAAGCCGATGCCGTGGTTGAGCCGCCTGATGCCGTATTCGGCGTACAGCTTTATCGCCATCATCGCCGTGAGCACCTGGGTCTCGGTGATGATGGCCGGGTCGCGCGTGAACAGCGGCTCGACGTAATGCGGCGTTGGCGCCCGCACATGAAAGTTCACCCAGTCGGCCGGGATGTCCACGCGCGGCAGCACGTCCACGATCTCGTTGACCTGCGCGATCACGATGCCGCCCTTGAAGGCGGTCGCCTCGACGATCACGGGCGTGTCCTCGGTGTTCGGCCCGGTGTAGAGGTTGCCGTGCCGGTCGGCCGCCTGCGCCGCGACCAGCGCCACATTGGGCGTGAGGTCGACGAAGTAGCGCGCGAACAGCTCCAGATAGGTGTGGATCGCGCCGATCGCGATCTGCCCGCCCTCCACCAGCCGCGCGAGCCGCCCGGCCTGCGGGCCGCTGAAGCTGAAGTCGATGCGCTCGACCTGGCCGCGCTCGATGATGTCCACATGCTCGGGCAGCGCCAGCACCGATTGCACGAGATGCAGGCCGCGCACGCGCCGCGGGTCGGTCTGCACCAGGGCACGGGCGAGGAAGTCGGCCTGCTTCTGGTTGTTGCCCTCGATGCAGAGCCGGTCGCCCGGCTCGATCACGGCTTCGAGCAGCTCGACGATGCGCTCGGGCGGGATCTCGCGCGTCGGGCTCACCGCGCGGGCGCGGGCGAGCGCCGCGTCGCGTTTCGCGCCGAGCCGGTTCCAACGCGGCGCGGCGAGGTCGGGGGTGAAGGCGTTCATCTCAATGCCCCGTCGTCGGGCCCATGACCATGTCGGGCAGGGCGGTGGCGATGCCCGGGAACAGGCAGAGCAGGATCACCGCGACGAACATCAGCGCGACGAAGGGCATCACGCCCCAGATCACATCCTTGAGCGGAATGTCGGGCGCGACGTTCTTGATGACGAAGATGTTGAGGCCGACCGGCGGATGGATGAGGCCCATCTCCATGACGATGGTCATGAGCACGCCGAACCAGATCAGGTCGAAGCCGGCGGCCTTGAGCGGCGGCAGGATGATCGGCGCCGTCATCAGGATGATGCTCACGGGCGGCAGGAAGAAGCCGAGCACGATCACGAAGGTAAGGATGGCCGCGAGCAGTACCCAGCGCGACAGTTGCAGGCCCACGATCCATTCCGCCGCGCCCTGGCTGATGTGCAGATAGCTCATCACGTAGGAGTACAGCAGCGACATGCCGATGATGAACATCAGCATCGTCGATTCCTTGAGCGTGCTGGCGAGGATGGGCTTGACCTGGGCCGGCTTCCACACCTTGTAGATGACCGCGATCAGCGCCAGCGCCAGCAGGCCGCCGAGGCCCGCCGTTTCCGACGGCGTGGCGAAGCCGCCGTAGAGCGCAACCATCACGCCGATCAGCAGCACGATGAAGGGCAGCACGCGCGGCAGCATGCGGGTCTTGTCGGCGAGGGTGAAGTGCTCCTCGTTCAGACAGGCCGACTTGACGCCGCCGGCCTCGTACACGCGCAGCGCCTCGGCGTAGTCGCGCTTGAACTTCCAGGCCGCGTAGCCCGCGAACAGCAGCACCAGCATCAGCCCCGGCCCGATGCCCGCGAGAAACAGCCGCCCGAGCGACTGCTCGGCCGCGACCGCGAACAGGATCATCACGATCGACGGCGGCAGCAGGATGCCCAGCGTGCCGCCCGCCGCGATGATCCCGGCCGCGAAGCCCGGCTGGTAGCCGCGCGCCCGCATCTCCGGAATGCCGGCGCTGCCGATGGCCGAGCAGGTGGCCGGCGACGAGCCCGCCATCGCCGCGAACAGCGCGCAGGCGAAGACGTTTGCAATGCCGAGGCCGCCCGGCACCTTGTGCATCCACGCATGGATGGCCGAATACAGGTCGGCGCCTGCGCGGCTCTTGCCGATGGCCGCGCCCTTGAGGATGAACAGCGGGATCGACAGCAGCGTGATGCTCGCCATCTCCTCGTACACGTTCTGGGTCACGGTATCGAGCGCGGCGCCGGGCATGAAGGCCCACATGAACAGCACCGCGATGGCGCCGAGCGCGAACGCGATCGGCATGCCGGAAAACATGAGCACGAGCGTGCCCGCGCCGTAGAGGGCGCCGATGGTGGTCGCGTTCATCGCTTGTCCTCCCGCACGAAATGCAGCGCCACCTGGAGCAGCAGTTGCAGCACCAGCAGCGTCATGCCGACCGACATCAGGCCGTAGGGAATCGCGAGCGGCGGCGCCCACGATGACGAGGTGGTCTGACCGTCCACATAGGCCTCGTGGAACAGCGTCCACGACTTCCAGCAGAAGAAGGCGCAGAACGCGGCCGAGGCCAGGTCGCAGAACAGCCGGCGCACCCGGTCGAGCACCGGCGGCAGCAGGCCGGCGAGCGCCTCGATGCCGATGTGGCCGCGCTGGCCCTGCACATGCGCGCCGCACAGGAAGGTCGCGCCCACGAGCAGGAAGACGGCGGCCTCGTCCTGCCAGTCGGTCGGCTCGTGCAGGAAGTAGCGCAGGAAGACGCTGCTGGTGAGGATGCCGCAGGCGCCCAGCAGCGCCAGCATCGACACGCCGAGCACCGAGCGGTTGAGGAAGCCGAGCGCCCGCCCGGCCAGCGCGACGGCGCCGCGCGCCGGCAGCACCGGCGCGGCGGGCGTGTGCCCTTCGAGTTCGAAGCCGTGGCTCATAGCGTCTTCTCCACGAGCTTGAGGATGCGGGCGCAGTTGTCGTTCTTTGCCGCGTAGTCCTTCCACGCGGTGTCGCGCGCGATCGCCTGCCACTTGGCGACCGTGGCGGCGCTCATGTCGTTCGCCTTGCCGCCGGCCTTTTCGTACACCTTGGCCACGGCCTCGTCGTCGCCCTTGGCGGCGTCGAGCGCGAACTTCTCCATCTCGGCGCCGACCGTCATCACAAGCTGCTGCTGGTCCTTGGGCAGCGCCTCGAAGATGCTGCGCGAGATCATCAGCGGCTCGAACATGAACCAGTAGGTCTTGCCGCGTCCGGTGGTGAGCTGCTTGGCCACCTCCTCCAGCCGGAAGGAGATGAGGCTGGTGGACGAGGTCATCGCGGCGTCGAGCGCGCCGGTCTGCATCGCGGCATAGATCTCGTTGGACGGCAGCGAGAGCACGGCGGCGCCGGCCTGCTTGAGCACCATGTCCATCTCGCGGCTGCCGCCGCGAACCTTCATTCCCTTGGCATCTTCGGGTTCGATGAGGGCCTTGCCCCGGCTCGCGGTGCCGCCGGCCTGCCAGATCCAGCTCACGAGGATCACGCCCTTGTCGGCCAGGATGTCCGACAGCGCCTTGCCGACCTCGGCCGTCTTCCAGCTCGTGCCCTGCTCGTAGCTCGTGACGACGCCGGGCATGAGGCCGATGTTGACCTCTGGCACCTCGCCGCCGGCGTAGGACAGCGGCACGAGCGACATGTCGAGCGCGCCCTTGCGCATCGCGCTGAACTGGGCGTTGGTCTTCATGAGGGACGAGCCGGGATAGACCGTGGCGCCGAGCGCGCCGCCGGAGCGTTTTTCGAGTTCGGTGGCGAACCTGCGGCACAGGCGGTCGCGGAAGTCGCCCTCGGTGGCGGTGCCGCCCGGGAACTGGTGCGAGATCTTCAGATTGGTGGCGGCGGCAGCCTCGAAGCCCACGAAGGGCAATGCGGCGGCGGCCGTCAGGCCCTGCAACAGGGCGCGGCGGTGGCGATTCATGGAGCGTCTCCTCTCCGGGTGGGCGGCGCCGTCCGGCCTCGCGGAACGGTCGCCAATCAGGGTCTTCGGCGGGTCAGGACTGAAGAAGGACGGCAGCGATATGTATTCGCAAGCTCTTGTCTTGTATGCACGTTAGTTCTGATTGAATGCATACGTCAACGCATCCGTATAATCGTTAACCAGAACCAGAGGGGGAGCGCCATGAGCAGCCAGCCGCCGCGCCGGTCGGAACAACTGAGCGATGCCATCGAGGAATTGATCGTCACGGGCAGCGTCACGCCCGGCATGCGGCTCGACGAGCAGGAGCTGGCCGACCGCTTCGAGGTGTCGCGCACGCCGGTGCGCGAGGCGCTGATCCAGCTCGCGGCGGTCGGCATGGTCGAGATCCGGCCGAGGCGCGGCGCGGTCGTGGCCGAGATTTCATCCGACCGGCTGTGCGAGATGTTCGAGGTGATGGCCGAGCTGGAGGCGATGTGCGGCCGGCTCGCGGCGCGGCGCATCACGCCGGCCGAACAGCTGCGGCTGCGCGAGGCCCATCTGGCCTGCCAGGCCGCGCGCGACGCGGCCGACGCCGACCGCTACTACGGACTGAACGAAGACTTCCACGCCGCGATCTACGCGGCGAGCCACAACAGCTTTCTGGAAGAGCAGGCAACGACGCTGCATCGCCGGCTGCGGCCCTATCGCCGGCTGCAACTGCGCGTGCGCAACCGCATGCAGACCTCGTTCGACGAGCACGGCGCGGTGGTGGACGCCATCCTCGCCGGCGACAGCGAGGCCGCCGCGAGCCGGCTGCGCGGCCATGTGATCGTGCAGGGCGAGCGCTTCGCCGATCTGGTGGCGTCGCTCGCGATGCTCGACCGCGAGCGCGAGGCGGCGGCGGGCGGGCGGCGCTGACACGGGCGCGGCTGCCGCAGAATCGCGGCCTCCGTCATTCCCCGGTTGCCCTCCCATGAGCGAAATCCCGCCCGATCAGCCCCTCCAGCCCGAACGCCGGCCCGTCACCACCGCCGCCGGTGAAACCTTCGACGTGCCCGAGTTCATCCTGCGCATCGACGAACCGGGCCGTGCCGGCTGGCAATTGCGCTACGGCGAATGGACCGACTATCCCGACGCCGGCCCCGGCGGCGCCGACGCGCGCCGCGCGCTCGACAAGGCCATCGCCGAGATGCAGTTCCGCATCGAGACGCGCGGCAAGTAGGCCGCGCCGATCGGCGCGCCGTCCGCCTCAGCCGCGCGGCGGCACGAACAGCGCCACCGCCTGCGCGTCGACGCGCTTCGGCAGCAGCTTCTCGCCGAGGAAGGCGTCGGCGATGCGCTGCTGCTCGTCGAGCGAACCGGCCTTCACCAGCTGCACGTCATAGCTGCGGCGCGCGTTAGCGGCCTCGACCGTGTCGGCGTCCAGGCCCCACACCGGCGCCAGCAGCGCGGCCGCGTCCTTCGGCGACTGCTTCACCCACTGGCCGGCGCGGCGCAGCTCGTCCACCAGCACCGCGAGCACGTCCGGGTGCGCCTTCGCGAACGGCGTCGCGGCGAGGTAGTAGCGCTGATAGCTCGCCAGCCCCTTGCCGTCGGCCAGCACGCGCGCGCCGGCCTGGCGCTGGGCGGCGGCGAGAAACGGGTCCCACACGACCCAGGCGTCGATCGCGCCGCGCTCGAAGGCGGCGCGGCCATCGGCCGGCGCGAGATAGGCCGGCGTGATGTCGGCAAAGCGCAGGCCCGCGCTCTCCAGCGCCGCGAGCAGCAGGTAATGCGCGCCGGCCGCCTTCGCGAAGCCCACTCGCTTGCCCTTGAGATCGCCCAGCGTGCGCAGCGGCGAATCGGCCTTCACGAGGATGGCCTGGGCCGACGGCGACGCCGTCTCGCGCGCGACGAAGGTGAGATCGGCGCCGGCCGCCTGCGCGAACACGGGCACGGTGTCGGCCACGTCGGCCGAGAAATCGACATTGCCGAGGTTGAGCGCCTCCAGCAGCGGCAGGCCGCTCGCGAACTCGTGCCAGCTCAGGCTCACGCCGAGCGGCGCGAGCGCGGCGTCGAGCGAACCGCGCGCCTTGAGCACCGTGATGAGCGTGGACGACTTCTGGTAGCCGATGCGCAGCGGCGTGGCGGCGCGGGCGGTGCCAGCCGGCAGCAGCGCGGAAGCGGCGGCGAGTGCGCCGAGCGACGCAAGCGCCCGACGGCGCGGGAGGGAGGAGGGCATGTGGCTTTCCTTGCGGCTTGTGTGTTTGGGTGGCCGAAAGGTAGGCGGGGGCTGCTGGCTTCCCAACAGCATGGAAGTGGGTTGGATGTGACCGGGAGTTGGTTGGGGATGGTGCTTGCGTGGGAGTGCTTGAGGAGGAAGGTCTGATCAAGGTCCCGCGCGGACGCCTTCCCCCATCGATCACCGCAAGCAGGCTCGGCCACGCTGCCCGACCTTTCCGCACCACGTCCGTCGCATGCCAACCGCCCATCCCTGCTGCATGCCGTACATGCATGACAGCAGCCAATAAACATATTCATTTCGCATCGTCACGCCGTCGCTTCCCGCCGCTTACCGTCATTGCCGGACCAGACAGGAGCGACACATGACGGCAAGACAACTCAAGCTCGGCGCGGTGCTGATCGGGGTGGGCACGGCGCCCGACGCCTGGCGCGATCCGGACGTGCCCGGCGACGCGAGCATCGACATCGACTGGTACCGCGCCAAGGCGCGCCTGGCCGAGGACGCGAAGTTCGACTTCGTGTTCATCGTCGACAGCCCCTACATCACGCCCGACTCGGCGCCGCACTTCCTCAACCGGCTGGAGCCGCTGACGCTGCTGTCCGCGCTCGCGGGCGGCACCTCGCGCATCGGCCTCGTGGGCACGCTCACCACCTCGTACAGCGAGCCCTTCAACGTCGCGCGCCAGTTCGGCTCGCTCGACCTCATCAGCCACGGCCGCGCGGGCTGGAACGTCGTCACCACCGGCCTCGAAGGCGCGGCCGGCAACTACGGCCGCGAGCGGCACTACGACCACGGCGAGCGCTACCGCCGCGCGGCCGAGCATCTGGGCGTGGTGCGCGGCCTGTGGGACAGCTACGAGGACGACGCCTTCCCGCGCGACAAGGCCGCCGGCCGCTTCCTCGACCCGAGCCGCCAGCACGCGCTCGGCCATCGCGGCGAGTTCTATTCGGTGGCCGGGCCGCTCAACATCTCGCGCTCGGCCCAGGGCCAGCCGGTGATCTTCCAGGCCGGCAGCTCCGACGCCGGCCGCGACCTCGCCGCGCGCACCGCCGACGCGATCTTCTCGATGCCCGAGAGCTTCGACGAGGCGGTCGCCTTCCGCGCCGATATCCGTCGTCGCGCCGAGGCCGCCGGCCGCGATCCCGACTCGATCCTCGTCTTCCCCGGCCTGCAACCGATCCTGCGCGCGACCGACGCCGAGGCCGAGGCCGAATGGCGCCGCCGCGCTGAGAGCGTCGATCTGCACGCGGCACTGGTGCAGCTCGGCCGGCCCTTCGGCTACCACGACTTCACCCGGTACGACCCCGACGCGCCCTTCCCCGACCTGGGCGACGCGGGCAGCAACGCCTACCGCAGCCACAGCGAGCGCATCCGCCTCGTCGCGCGCGCCGAGGGGCTGACGCTGCGCGAGACCGCGCTGCGCCTGGCCACGCCGCGCAGCGACTTCATCGGCTCGGCCAGCACCGTGGCCGATCAGGTCGAGCGCTGGTTCCGGGGCGGGGCGGCCGACGGCTTCAACGTCGGCGTCGGCCGGGCGCGCGATCTGGACGAGTTCGCGGCCCAGGTCGTGCCGCTGCTCCAGGCGCGCGGCCTGTTCCGGCACGAGTACGAGGACACGACGCTGCGCGGCAATCTCGGCCTCGCGGTGCCGGTCAACCGCCACACGGCGGCACGGCGGGCCGAGGCGGAGCGGCAGTCGGCCGGGCAGGGCGCCTCGGCCGGCGTTGCCGGCGCCGATCGCACGGAGGCCGGCGCGGTCGGCAGCGCGCGCGAGGTCAGCGCATGAGTCGTCTGCAAACGCTTGCGCGCCGCCCGCGCCTGCGGCCGGTGGCGCGGGCACTCGCGGCGCTGCCGCTGTCGCTCGCGCTGCCGGCGCTAGCCCATGCCGCCACCGCCCAGGTGCAGGACGTGGTCGTCACCACCGGCAGCCGGGGCGGCCAGATCGCCATTACCGACAGTCCGTCGCCGATCGACGTCATCGACGGCGAGCAGCTTGCGCAGACTGGCAAGGCCAGCCTGCGCGAGATTCTCGGCACGCTCATCCCGTCCTTCACCGCCGCCGCGCAGCCGGGCGGTGGCACCTCGGCCAGCATCCGGCCGACGCGCATCCGCGGCCTGAGCGGCGACGCGCTGCTCGTGCTCATCAACGGCAAGCGCCGCCACGGCACGGCCGTGTACAACAACTTCGGCACCGGCAGCACGCCGGTCGATCTCGACCTCATCCCGATCTCGGCCATTGAGCGCATCGAGCTGCTGCGCGACGGCGCTGCCGCGCAATACGGCTCCGACGCCATCGCCGGCGTGCTCAACATCATCCTCAAGCGCAACGACAGCGGCGGCACGGCCTCCGTCACCGCCGGCCGCCAGGAAGACTCGCCCGGCGACCTGTTCCAGACCGCGATCAACCACGGCTTCGCGCTCGGCGAGGACGGCGGCTTCGCGAGCCTGTCCTTCGACACCCGCTCGCAAGGCCCGTCCTACGCGGCCGGCGATGCCCAGGGCAGCTTCTACTACCCGCTGCTCAACGGCCAGCCCGTACCCTACGGCACGCCCGGCGCCACGCCCGACCCGCGCGACGCCACGGTGGACCGCCTGCTGCAGAAGGGCTACGGCCGCTCCAACCGCGACCGCGTGCTCAACTTCGCGTGGAACGCCGAGCTGCCCGTCGCCACCGACCTCGCGCTCTACAGCTTCGGCACCTACAGCCACCGCAGCATCGTCGATACGCGCGGCACCTTCCGGCCCAACAGCGTCAGCTCGCTGCCCGAGGTGTTTCCGGACGGCTTCGCGGCCCAGCGCCTCATCAGCGAGCCCGACTACCAGCTCACTCTCGGCGGCAAGGGCCTGCTCGCCGGCTGGAACTGGGATCTGGGCAGCACCTACGGCCGCGACGCCGTGCGCCTCGGCGCGCAGAACACGCTCAACGCCTCGCTCGGGCCCGACAGCAAGACGCGCTTCTACCTCGGCTCGATGCGCTTCCAGCAATGGACCAACAACCTCGATGTCACGCGCGGCTTCGACCTCGGCCTGCCCAATCCGGTGCAACTGTCGTGGGGCGCCGAGCACCGCTGGGAACTCTGGGCCGAGGGCGCCGGCGAGCCGGATTCGTGGCGTGACGGCGGCTACGTGATCCCGTCCGGCCCGCGCGCCGGCCAGCGTCCGCCGGCCGGGCTGCAATCCTTCGTCGGCAACCGGCCGGGCGATGCAAGCGTTGTCACGCGCAACGTGTTCGCGGCCTACATCGACCTCGGCACGAAGTTCACCGAGCGCTGGTCGGGCAGCGTCGCCGGCCGCGCCGAGCATTACGACGACAGCTCGGGCAACACCGTCGCCGGCAAGCTCGCCACGCGCTACGAAGTGGCGCCGGGCTTCGCGCTGCGCGGCACGGTCAACAACGGCTTCCGGGCGCCGTCGCTCGCGCAGCAGGCCTTCTCGGTCACGCAGCAGACCTCGATCCGCCTGCCCGACGGCAGCACCCAGAACCTGCTCGCGCAATACCTGCCCGCGTCGAGCGATCTCGCGCGCGCCCTCGGCGCCCGGCCGCTCAAGCCCGAGAAGTCGCTCAACTTCAGCGTCGGCGCGACCTGGGAGCCGACGAAGCAGGCGCGCGTCACGCTCGACGCCTACCAGATCCTCGTCGACGACCTCATCGTCAAGGGCGAGAACCTCGTGGACGGCCCCGGCTCCACCCTCGTGCGCGACCGGCTCGCCTCGCTCGGTTACAGCAACCTTTACGCCGCGCAATACAACACCAACGCCGCCGACGTGAAGGTGCATGGCATCGACCTCGCGTCGGAGCTGACGACCGACCACGGCGCGTTCGGCCTCGTGCGCTGGTCGGCGCTCTACAGCTTCAACAAGCTCGCGGTGCGGCGCGTCAAGGAGAACCCGGCCGAACTGGACTTTCTCGGCTCGGGCTACGTGGTGTTCGGCCGCCAGGCGCGGCTCACGCTCACCGACGCCACGCCGCGCGACAAGCTCGTGCTCGGCGCCAACTGGCTGGTCGGCGACTGGAGCGCAAACCTCAGGCTCACGCGCTTCGGCAAGTACACCGAGCCGGGCACGACGGCCGCGCTCGACCGCTTCTTCGCGGCGCGCTGGATCACCGACGCCGAGGCGAGCTGGCGCTTCGCCAGGCAGCTCACCGCCACGCTCGGCGCCAGCAACCTGTTCGGCATCCGGCCCACGCGGCAACCCGTGTCGCCGACCCAGACCGGCCTCGGCAGCGCGCTGCCCACGCTCGTGGACGCGACCTACAACTACGGCAGCTACAGCCCCTTCGGGCTGAACGGCGGCTTTTATTACGCGCGCCTCGCCTACGACTTCTGAAGCCAGCGACGGCGCGGATCGCGCCCGTCATCCGGGGCCACGGCCCCGTTCCCGGTCGCGCCGCGTCGGCCGTCCGGCATCCCCAAGGAGGAGCCTTCATGTCCAGCGTCATCGACACTCCCAACGCCGTCGAGAACCTCGTCGTGCGCCCGCTCGAACCCACGATCGGCGCCGAGGTCTCGGGCCTCGACCTGCGCCAGCCGCTCGGCACCGCGCTGCGCGACGAGATCAAGCGCCTGCTGCTGAAGCACCGCGTGCTGTTCTTCCGCGACCAGCCGATCACGAGCGACCAGCAGATCGCCTTCGCGCGCCAGTTCGGCAAGATCTACGAGCACCCGACCACCAGCCGCGTGCGCAAGGACGTGGGCGAGTCGCACCGCATCTCGGCCGAGGAGAACCGCAAGCTCTACACGCCCACCGCCGGCCGCTGGCACACCGACACGAGCTGGCTCGCGCGCCCGACCTGGGGCGCGGTGCTGCGCGACATCGACATCCCGCCGGCCGGCGGCGACACGATCTGGGCCGACGGCCATGCCGTGTACGAGGCGCTGCCCGCCGAGCTGAAGGTGAAGATCGAAGGCCTCCACGTCACGCACGACTTCCAGAGTTCGCTCAGGCGCGTCGGCTATGACTACCCGATCGTGGCCCATCCGCTCGTGCGCCTTCATCCCGAGACGGGCGAGAAGGTGGTCTGGGCCAACTGGTCGATGTCGCCGTGGGTCGTGGGCTGGGACCGCGCCGACAGCAAGGCGCTGCTCGACGAGCTGCTGGCCTACTACGCGCGGCCCGAGTTCCAGGTGCGCTTCAAGTGGACGCCGCATTCGGTGGTGTTCTGGGACAACCGCGCCGGCCTGCACTACCCGGTGACGAACTACGGCGACTACCCCCGCGAGCTGGAGCGGGTGCTGATCGAGGACCACGAGGCGCTGCCGCACTGAGGCCGCCGGTCGTCCGCGCCCGCCCGACCCGTTCATCCCTGAGGAACCGCATGCCCGAATCGCTGCACCAGATCTTCCGCGAGCTGCACGCCCATCGTGAAAGGACGATGGACCCGGCCGCGCTCGCCATCAACATCAACCAGCGCGCGACGCTCGTGCGCGAGGCCGACCCGGCGCGCTGGGTCAAGGCCGGCGACGTGCTCGACGACTTCACGTTGCACGAGGTGGACGGCGAGCCGCTCACCGCCGACGCGCTGCTTCGCCACGGGCCGGTGGTGCTGATCTTCTTCCGCTTCGAGGGCTGCCCGGCCTGCAACCTCGCGCTGCCCTATTACCAGCGCAATCTGCTCGGGCCGGCGCGGGCGCTGGGCGCGACGCTGGTGGCGGTGAGCCCGCAGCTGCCGGAACGGCTCGGCGCGATCAAGCGGCGGCATGAGCTGGGCTTTCTCGTCGCGAGCGACCCGGGCAATGCGCTCGCGACCCGGCTGGGCATCACCTATGAATTCGACGAGCCATCCAAGCAGGCCTCGCTCGCGCGCGGCGCGCCGATCGGCGAGGTGACGGGTACGGGGACGTGGGAGCTGCCGATGCCGACGGTGGTGGTGATCGGGCCGGGCCGGCGCGTTGCATTCGCGGATGTGCATCCGGACTGGCTGTTGCGCACGGAAGCGGCGCCGGTGATCGAGGCGCTGGAGCGGCTCGGTGCTATATCGCAGGCGAGCGCATGAAGCCCGGCGCCCTGTCCTGATCCCGCCGCCGCCGCGCCGCGGGCCGATCTCCCGTCCCGCGCGCTCCGATGCCCGAATCGACCCCTCGCCGTTCCGTTGCCGTCATTGCGGTCCTCGCCTTCGCGCTGGCCTGCGCCGCGCATGAACTGCTCGGGCATGGCGCCGCCTGTGCGGCGAGCGGCGGAACCATCGTCGAGCTGAATTCCGTCCGCTTCCGTTGCGCGGGAGGCGGCCTCGCGGCCGACCTCGGCGGGCCGCTGGCCAATGCCTGGGTCGGGCTCGGCGGCCTCGGATTGCTGCGCGTCAGGCGCTGGTCGCCGGCAGCGACGCTGGCGCTCGAACTCGGGGTCGCCTTCAACCTGCTGTGGATCGCGGGCTGCCTGCTCTGGTCGGCGATCGCGGGGCGCAGCGATTTCGCGTTCGCGATCCGCATGGCGGCCGACGGCGCCCCCGGCGCGCGCGGGCTGCTGGCGCTGGCCGGCGTGATGCTGGGCCGGTTCACCTTGCGCCGGCTGACGCTGTCGCGGGCCATGGCGCGGCTCGCTTGGCTCGCGGCGGGCACGGCCTGCTGCGTCTCGGTCCTGCTCTGCGCCGGACCGCTCCTGCCTCTGTTGCGCGAAGCCGCGCTAGAAGGCTTTGGCGCGATGGCCTGGCTGCTGTTCGTGCCCGCCCGCGGCGGGCCGGCCGCGCCGGGCCGGCATGCCGTGCCGTCGTGAAGCGATGGGTGCGCCGCACCCGCCCGATGTGGTCGTCGACGCGCGCAGCCACGCCAGGTCGGCATGGCGCGGCCCCTTGCTTGAATCGGGCCACCGCCGATTTCAGCGTTTCAGCTCCGGACGGCAAAAGGCGACGGCTTTTTCCCGCAAGCGGCCGTCCGGAATCCGATAACCGCAATCGATGGATTCGCAGGACTTGTGCGGGAATTGCAGCAGCCTTCATTGCCCGAGCCTGTTGTGCGCGCGGCCGGATCAATGAAATCGGCAATCGATCGGGAGTAAGGTGGCGATCGGGTGTCGTGCCTTGAAGTGACGTTATCAGGCATGGCGTGCGTAATGAAACCAGCCGGACAAGACGTGCTTTACGATTCCTTGCCAATATCCGATCACGAACTCGTCGAGCTTCGTCCGATTGTCAGATCCGATATCGACCGCTGGTATGCGTATCTGTCACAGCCTTGTGTTTTCGAGCATACGAGCTGGGATCTGAATTCACCCGAGGATCTGGCCAGTCATGTGCTGCCTCTGGACGGCACCTCGCCGGAAGCCATGTTTCGCCTCGCGGTTTCGGAGCGCGCGTCGGGATTGCTTGTGGGAACAATAGGATTTCATTCGGTGTGGCCGCCCGATCGGCGCGCCGAACTCGCCTATGACCTGGCGCCGGAGATATGGGGCAAAGGCATCGGGACTCATCTTGTGCGGCTCATGGTGAAGTGGGCGCATGAGCATGCCGGCATTGCCCGGGTGCAGGCAACGGTAATGCCCTCCAATGCCCGCTCGATCGCGGTATTGCGGAACTGCGGATTCGAATACGAAGGGCTGCTGCGCAGTTACCGCGTGGTCCGGGGCCGGCCGGGGGACTTCGGCATGTATTCGCATATCGCGGGCGAGCCATGACGGCCATCCACATCCGCCGCACGCAAAAGGACGACGGCGCGCTGATACGTCGATTGCGCATCGCATCGCTCACCGAGGCTCCCCATGCATTCGGCGCCAGACTCGAGACGTATTGGCGCAACCGGAGGCGTCATTCGCCGAGATGGCGGAGCGCCACAGCCGGTCCGATGTTTCCACGTCCTTCGTGCTTTTCAATGAGGCCGATGCCGCCGGAACCATCGGCGCCTTTTTTGAAAATTCCGGTTCGGGTCGCGCCTTCATCTGCGCGCTCTGGGTGGATCCGGAACTTCGCGGAAGCTCGGCCGCGCGGGATTTGCTGGGCGCGGCAGTCGACTGGTTTGCCGCCCGGAAGGCCGCCGAATGTTTTGCCTGGGTTGCCGATTCGAATGCGCGAGCCATTGCCTTCTATCGCAAATCCGGCTTTGTTCCGACCGGCGAAACGCAGGCATTGCCGTCGCAGGTTTCGCAACAGGAAACCCTGTGGCGTTTGCGCGTGACCGGGCCAGAGCTGGCCGAATTCAGGCGCCCGCAGGACTAGCCGCCGGATCACGGCATTCGGCCAATTGCCCGATTCCCGCAATCGACGCTCCGCCAACTCGCCCGCAACACCACGGCATATCGGTATCCGCGAAAGTTGGTTCGCCCTCCGCGCCGCCTCGGCTACACACGCCGCTGGCCGCGCGGGCGTTTCCGCCGGCATTACCCAACTCCAGGACGCGCGAGGCAGGCATGAACCGGACGGAACCGCGGCTGCCGCCGCTCCAGTCCTTCGTCTATTTCGAATCGGCGGCGCGGCATCTCAATTTCACGGCCGCGGCCGAGGAACTCGGCACGACCCAGCCGGCCGTCAGCCATCGCATCCGCGCGATGGAGGCTGATCTGGGCGTGCCGCTGTTCGTGCGCGAGCATCGCGGCGTGCGGCTGACGGGCGAGGGCGAGCAGCTGTTCGCCACCGTGCGCGACAGCCTGCGCGCCCTGCATGCGACGACGCGGCAGGTGCGCGAGTCGGCCGGGCGGCGGCCGGTCACGCTCTCGACCGATTTCGGCTTCGCCAAGCTCTGGCTGCTGCCGCGCATCCATGCGCTGCGCGCCGCGATTCCCGACCTGCAACTGCGCGTCGTCACGTCGCAGGAAGATGCCGACGCGGCGCGCCGCGAGATCGACCTGTCGATCCATTTCGCCACCCGCCGCCCCGAGGGCCAGGCCGAGTTGCTGTTTCCCGAACTGGTGGTGCCGGTGTGCAGCCCGGCGCTGCTGACGGCGCACGGCGGCCCGTTCCGTGACGCGGCCGCGCTGTGCGCGGCGCCGATCCTGCATCTTCAGGCGCGCGAGCCGGGCCGATGGATGAACTGGAGCGAATGGTTCGCGGCGCGCGGTCTGCCCGACGCCGCGCCGCCGTCGAGCCTGAGCTTCAACGACTACTCGATGGTCATCCAAGCGGCGGTGGCCGGCCATGGCGTCGCGCTCGGCTGGGCACCGCTGGTGGATGACCTCGTCGCGCGCGGCGAACTGGCGGTGGCGCATGCCGAGCCGCTGCTCACGCCGCGCGGCTGCTTCCTCGTCGCGTCCGGCGGCGGGCCGCTGGCCGGCGCGCTGGCCGACCTGCGCGACTGGATCGTCGCGGCGTGCCGGGGGCCGTCGGTGCTGGAGCGCAGCGCCTTCGCGGCCGGCTGAGCGGCGGCCCGCCGCTCAGTTCGCGAGCGCCGCCGCCAGCTTCGCCTTCGCATCGCCGCCGTCGCGGGCGCTCACGCCCGCGAGCCAGCCGCCCGCCAGCGCGCCCTCGCGCGCCAGTACGCGCCGCGCGGCTTCCTCCGGCGGCAGGCGCTTGTCGATCACCTGACCGATCAGCTCGTTTTCCAGCGCGACGCTGAAGCGCAGCTGGCCCAGCAGCCGCCCGACATTCGGGCATTGCGTGCGGTAGCCGCGCCGCGTGACGGTATGCACCTCGGCCAGACCGCCGCCGGGGCCGAACCAGGCGTCGCCGCCCTTGAGATAGCTGATGGGGTAGCGCGTGTTCATCACATGCGGCTCCCAGGCGAGAAAGACCATCGGCCGCCGCGCGCGGAACTCATGCCCCATCTGCGCCAGCAGCCCTGCGTCGCTCGACTCGACCAGCCGCCAGCCCGCGAGGCCGCGCGCCGGATCGGCCAGCATCCGCTTGATGCTCTCGTTGGCCGGCGCGCCGGCCTCGATGCCGTAGATGCGCCGGCCGAAATCGTCGGCATGCGCGGCGAGGTCGTCGAAGCCGCGCACGCCGGCGCTGGCGCTGTAGTCGAACACCGCGAGCGTGAAGCGCGCCTGCTCAAGATTGCGCGCGATGCGCTCGATGCCGCCGTCGGCCAGCAGCGGCTCGATCAGCTCGCGCTGGGCCGGCATCCAGTTGCCGAGGAAGGCATCGAGCCGCGCGCCGCGCAGGCCCTGGTAGGTCATCGGCACCGACAGGATCTGCACCGTCGGCCGGTAGCCGAGCGCCTTGAGCACCACGGTGAGCAGCGCGTTGGTGGCGTCGATGTCGGCCCAGCCGGGCGAGGCGAGACGCACCGTCGCGCAGCTTTCGGGCTCGGCGGCGGGGGTGGCGGGCGGCGCGGCCGTGCCCGCGGCGCCTGTTGCCTTCGCCACGCCCGTCGGGCCTGTTGCCTTCGCCGCGCTCGCCGGGCCTGTCGCGCTCGCCGCGCCGGCCGGGCCGGGCAGACCGGCCCCCACCGCGAGGCCGATCCATGCCAGCGCCGCCGCGCCGCGTCGAAGGCGTGGGAAGCATTTCATGCCGATCCTCCCGCGCGCCTTCAGAAGCGCGCTCCGAGCGTGAGACTGAGGCTGCGCGGCGCGCCCGGCAGCAGCGTCTGCGCCGTGCCGGCCGGATCGCTTGTCACGAAGCCGTTGGTGCCCAGCGCCGCGATGTAGCGGCGGTCGAGCAAATTGGTGACCGCGAGCAGCGCCGATACCTCGCGCAGGCCGCCCACCGCGCGCTTGCGCGCGCCAAGCGCCAGATTGAACAGCGCATGGCCGGCGACCGGATTGTCATTGAGATAGGTGTATTGCCGCTGACCGACCCAGGTCGCGCCCAGGTTGCCGAATTGCCCGCCATTGTCATAACCGAGCACCGAATTGGCCGAGAAACGCGGCGAATCCACCACCTGCTTGCCCGATACCGCGACGACACTGCCGTTATCGACGAAATCGTTCTTGTATTTCGAATCGTTGAAACTGGCCGAATTGAACCAGTTGAGATGCCGCACCACTTCGACGCTCACGCCGGCTTCCACGCCGCGCGAGGCCACGCGGCCGACATTCGACAGCACGACCGGATTGCCCTGGATGGCCGAACCCTGCTGGATGCCGAGCAGGCGATTGCGGAAATCGACGTGATACGCGACCAGCGAGGCTTCGGTGTGGCCTTCGCGATAACGCCAGCCGCCTTCGATCGTGGTGGAGGTTTCGGGCTTGAGGCCGTCCCTGATGGCATTGAATCCGGCCGCCGAGGTGGCGAATGGCGAATCTTCCATGGCCGACCCCTTGAAGGCGCGCATGTTGCGCGCGACCGCGCCGAACACCTCGCTGCGCTCATCGAGCCGGTAATTGAAGCCGGCCTGCGGCAGCAATGCCTTGCCGGCGCGGATGGAGCCCGTCTTGGTATCGCCTTCGAGCGTCGAAACCGAGCTTTGGGTATGCGGCGACTTGACGCCAGCCGTGAGTGTCAATTCCGGCGACACGCGGTATTCATCTCGCAGATGGAATTGCGCCGTATGCGTGCCGAAACGATAGTGCCAGCGCGTCGCGACAGGATCGGACGGCACTTCATAGAGCGAGGACGGACCGTTTTCCTGCGAATAGAAGCGCATTGCCTGATCGAAATCGATATGCTCGAACCAGACGCCCGCATTGATCTGATGCGCGCCGGCCTCGATATTGACCGATGACAGCAGGCCCGCCCGGTCGATCGCATATTCGACCGTGCGCAGCGATACCGGCACGGTCGCCGATGAGGCCCGATACGGCGTCCACCACAAGCTCGGGCCGCGATCGTTGTGGTAATAGGCCGTCGTCTTGACAACGACAGCGTCATTTACCGGCGCCTCGATCGTCACGCCGGCAAGCCAGTCGCGCCGGATGCCGGCGCCGGCGTAATAGGCATCGTCCACCGAGGTTTCGCCGCGCGACCAGTTGCCGCGGGCGGAAGCGAGCGCGGCATTCCAGTCGGGCAGATAGTTGTCCCAGTTCCAGCCGAGGCGGCCGATCATCTGCTTCGACATGTCCTGGTAATCGACTTCCTTGCGCGCCGAATGATTGACGAAGGCCGACACGCGCGCGCCGGCAACTTCGCCGACGAGCTTGGTATTCACCTGCTGCTGCTTCTGGCTGCCCGAGCCTTTCCATTTTTCAGCGCTCTGGTTCGAATAGCTGAGCGACGCACGCCAGTCGGGCCCGAATTCGCCGGTATCAAGCCGGAGGAAACTGCGGCGCAGATTGTCGCTGCCGAAACCCTGATCGACGCGCACACCGCGTTCGCGCGACGGATCGAGCGAATGAAATTGCACCGTGCCGCCCAGATTGCTGGTGGAGGCGGTATCGAGCGCGCCCGTACCTTGCGACAGCGTGACCCGGCCGAGATTCTCGGTGGAAATGGCGCGGCTCACGTGCAGGCCATTGTGATTGCGATAGCTCATGTCGCCGAGCGGAACATCGTCGAGCGTGAAACCGAGCTGATTCTGGTTGAAGCCGCGAATCGTCAATTTGGTTGACCATTCATAGGCGCCGGCCGGATCGGCGGAACTGAAATTCACGCCCGGCAGGCGTTCGAGCAGCTTGAGCGGGCTGGTGCCGGGCGCGGCGGTGGCGAAATCGGCAGCGCCGAGCTGCTGCACCTGACGCGTCTGGCCACGCGCGAAGATCGTCACCGTCTCGATCTCGACAACGGACGGTTCGTCGGCCGCGCGGGCCGGCGGCGAAAACAGCAGCGCAATGGCGATGCCAAGCGGCAGCTGGCGGAATTGCGGATTCATGATGGCGGAAAGTCCCTGGTCTGGATGGTCAGATCGCGTGGCCGCTGGCGCAGCCATTGACGAATGCGGTCGTTTCAGTTGCCGCCGGATTGCCAGGCTGGAAAGCGGGCCATTGCCTCGATCGCATCGAGTTCCATGTGGCTGCGCACGTATTGGCGGCTGGCGTCGTCGGGCGGCTGGTAATCCCAGGCGCTGCGCTGGCCGCGCGATTCGGCCGCATGCACGAAACGGCGACGTTGCTGACTGGCGAGCACCGCCGATTCGAGCTCTGCGAAATCCCAGCGCGATCCGGCCTCGGCGCGGAATTGCGCGACGAGTGCCGAGAAATGCGCATCGCCGGCGAGATTGCGGGTTTCGAGCGGATCGGCCGCGAGATCGAACAGCAGATCGGGATCGGCGGGCGAATGGATGAACTTGAAATTGTCGCGGCGGATCATCGCCATCGGCGCGATCGCGCCTTCGCCCAGATACTCGGCAAAGGTTTCGGCCGGAGGCGTGGCGCCGAGGAGGGCAGGGAGAAGCGAGCGGCCGTCGATACCGGCCGGAAGCGGAGCGCCGGCAATGTCCGTCAAGGTCGGCAGCAGGTCGAGCGTCGAAACAGCGCCGCCAATGCGCCGGGCTGCAAATCTTGCCGGCGCGTGAAACAGCATCGGCACGCGAATCGCCGGCTCGAAGAAATGCATCTTGTACCAGAGGCCGCGCTCGCCCAGCATGTCGCCATGGTCGCTGAGCAGAACAATCACCGTATTGTCGGCAGCTCCGGTCGCTTCGAGTGTCGAAAGCAATTCGCCGATCTTGTCATCGACATAGGAAATGGCACCGTAATAGGCGCGGCGTGCGCGGCGGATCTGCTCGCGCGTGAGCGGCGTGATGTCGAATTGGCAGGCCCGGCGCAGCCGCGCCGAATGGGCATCGTCGGCAATGTCGTTGGCGCCGAGTTTCGGATCGTCGATGTCGGCATCGGCATGCCGATCCCAGTATTCGCGCGCGATCACGTACGGATCGTGCGGATGCGTCATCGACACCGTGAGCAGGAAAGGCCGGCGGTCGTTTCCGCGCGCGAGGTCGAAAAGCTTGCGCCGCGCCTTGAATACGACCTCGTCATCGAAATCGAGCTGATTGGTGCGCACCGCCGGACCGGCCTGAATCACCGATGACGGATTGTGATACCACTCAGGCCGGCCATCAGGATCGCGCCAATCGGGCGTCCAGCCGAAATCGGCGGGATAGATGTCGGTGGTAAGCCTTTCCTCGAAGCCGTGCAATTGATTCGGCCCGGCAAAATGCATCTTGCCCGACAGAATGGTGCGATAACCGGCCGAGCGCAGATGATGCGCGACGGTGGGAATTTCGGACGGCATTTCACAGGCATTGTCGAAACCGCCGAAACGCGACGGCAGCAGCCCCGATAGCAGACCGAAACGCGAAGGCGCGCACAGCGGGCTCGGGCAATACGCCGATTCGAACACGGCGCCGCTGGTCGCCAGTCGGTCGATATTGGGCGTGCGCACCACGCGATTCCCCCAGGGCCGCAGCGCAAAAGGCGTGAGCTGATCGGCGATGAGGACGAGGAAATTGGGCGAAGCGGCACGGGCAGGATCGGCGGACATCGGATTCTTGATTGCTGCGGGATTGCGGCGAATCTTCCGTGGCCATCCGGCGGCCGTGAAGAGGGTGTTTGGTTATCGAGGCATGAAGGCTGTTTATGGCAAGGTCAGGCATGCGGAGCCGGTGCCGCGAGGGGCTGAAGCACGTCGATGCATGCGATCGGGCTTCTTGGTCCGGAACGGATCAGCGAGCCGGCTGAAGGAATTCGAATCCCGTGCCGGGAAACTCGAAGCTGCTTATTGCGGCCAGCGCCAGGCAAGGAAGATCCGAGTGACTCCGGGCACCGCACCGCATCAGGAAAGTTCGTCAAAACAACAACAGAGGCAATTCTGGCCGTCGCCCTCCCTGATTGACGCGACCTGCCTGAGCATCGATGGTGCTCGGATCAAGATTTGTCAGATTCGGCGCATTGAACATCGGCGCCTTGGCATCCGGTGCTCCCCGATCTTTCTTTTCTCCAGGAAAATCACATGAGTGTTGCCTATTACATCGTCCTCGATACCGAAGAGCCGGCATTCGACACCTTCGTCAACGGAAAGCACCTCGCTCATGAGGAGGGCATCGACGAACTCTGTCGGCGACTCGAAATCAGGACTTTTGACGATTACCTGTCGATGTCCGCCGACGAAATCGCCGACCTGCTGGACGACGACATCGAGCTTCCCGAAGGCGAAGACGAGCGATGGTTCTCGCCCGAAGAAGGATTGACCTGGGCGACGACGCTCGCCGCTCATATCAGGGCCAATCCGGATTCGGTGACGGAGCCCGAGGGCTGTCTCGAGGATCTGGCCGAATACATCGAGGTGCTCGAAAAGACCAGGAGCATCGGTGCCCAATGGCATCTGAATATCGATATCTGATTCGCGGCGCCGTTTTCACTCATTCATCGAGGTCCGTATTGCTTTCCTCTGCCTGGCGCATTTCGCTGTTCGGCTTCGCGATTGCCGTCCTTGCCGGTCCCGCCCGGGCGATCGACACCGGGGCGCCCCAGCACTACATCACCGGCTCCTGGGTCAACGTGCGCTCGGCCCCCGCTCCCGACGCCCCCGTGCTCGGCCGGCTGGTGGTGAACACGCCGGTGCGTCTGCTCGGCAGTCGCGGCGACAACGGTTTCTGCGAGGTGAATTACGCGCCGGACAAGACCGGCCATGTCGCCTGCCGATTCATCGGCGACGAGCCGGTGTGGCTGACCATCGTCGGCGCGCAATTCGATCAGGGCGGCCAGCCTAATCCGGCCTATTCGGCGCCCAAGGCATTCTGGTTGCAGCCGAATGTCGATCGCCTGCTCGCGGCGGGGAAGCATTTCGAGACGACGATGCTCAAGCCCGGTGAAGCCGCGACCGAACAGAAGACTGCACAGGAAGCCGGCCGGCTCGGCAAGATCCGGCGCTTTGCGATTCCCGAATTCGAGGCGATGAAGGATCGGCTGAAGAACGGCGTCACGGGCAGCCGCGCCGATGATCCGGACGGCCGCTTCCGGCCGCTGGCGTCGTGGAAGTCGATCAAGCAGATCGCCATGCGCAATCCGTCGGCGTCCGATCTTTCGCCCGAGGGTGGAAGCATCACCGAATTGCATTCCTACTGGGGCTGGCGCGAGGTGCCGGTGGCGCTGATTCGGGCGCTCGAATTGCCCACCGTCGGAAACTCGCATTTCCGCGATGCCGGCCAATTGCTTCCGCCTTCGGTCACGACCGAAGTGGCAAGCTGGAAATTCGGCATTCCCTATCGGGCAGTGGTGAAAGGCGGGCCGAAATGGATTCAGCCCGGTCATTACAACGACGGCTATCTGTTCGGCGCCTGGGATGTCGGCGCGGTCGAAACCACGCTCGTGTCGGACGTGCGCGACCACGATCTGAATCGTGATGGCAGTCTCAGGTCGAAGCCGAGCAGGGTGCCGGGCGGCCGCTTTCCCGACACCGATGCCGATGGCGAGGATTGCAAGCTCGGCTTTGCCTGGGGCGATGCCGGCGCGGAAGTCAATCGCGCGGTGTTCGGTCCGGCGGCGCGTCCGCCGACGGGCAACCGGCTGTTCCATTTCTTCTCGCGCGACGACCTGCCGCGCGACAAGGCAAGCGTCGTGCGCGGCCGGTCGAAATTCACGGCGGCGGGTTTCGTCAGCGCCGAGACCCTGAGTTTCGATCTCGATGGCGACGGCGTGGCTGACTTTCTGGTCTGGGAAGGCACCGGCATTTCGCAGCAGGACATCCACGATCCCGGCTCGGCCCAGGCCAATTACCGGATCGTGTTCGTGAACATCGCCGGCGAATGGCGGCTGTTTCTCGTGGACGAGTTCCTGTACGGCTGCGGCTGCTGAGCATGCGGCGGCCGGCCGGGGCTTCAGCCGCGGGCGGCCAGCCGCTCGCGCAGGGTCGGCGCGTCCGCATAGCCCTCCCGGAACGCCCCGCGCGCCCGCAATTCCGGCACCACGCCCGCCAGAAAGTCCCGCGCGCCATCCGGCATGAAGGCCGGCAGCACCACGAAGCCATCCGCCACGCCGTCGCGGAACCAGCGCGCCATCAGCTCGGCCACCTGTGCCGCCGTGCCGACCGGCGCCAGGAAGGACAGGCTCTCGCCATACCACTTGCCCAGTTCGGCAAACGTCAGCCCCTCGGCCGCGGCGCGGCGCACGACCGGCTCGAAGCGCCCCTTGCTGCCGGTGATGCGGTCGGTGAAATCGAACACCTTCGCCTGCGGGTCGTAGGCGGCGAGGTCGTGATTCATGCTCGCCGACATGAAGCTCAGGCCCGCGCGCGGCAGCACGAGTTCGCGCAGTTCGCGGTCGAGGTCGCGGGCGTCGCGCTCGGTCTCGCCGACGATCGGGACGATGCCGGGCAGCACGCGCACGGCCGCCGGATCGCGCCCGGCGGCGGCGACCTCGGCCTTGAATTCGGCATAGGCCGCGCGCGCCTTGCCCTCGTCGGCCGCGACGGTGAAGACGATCTCCGCATGCCGCGCCGCCACGCGCCGGAAGTCGCCCGACACGCCGGCCTGTACCAGCACCGGCCGGCCCTGCGGCGGGCGCGGCAGGTTGAGCGGCCCCTTCACGCGGAAGAACTCGCCCGCGTGGTCGATCGCGCGCAGCCGGCTCGCGTCGCCGTGGCGGCCGGCGGCCTTGTCGATCACTTCCCAGCCCGACTGCCAGCTGTCCCAGAGCTTGTGCACGACCTCGATGAACTCGGCCGCGCGCCGGTAGCGCTCGGCGTGCTCGTAATGCCGATCGCGGCCGTGGTTGCGCGCCTCGCCGTCGCTGACCGAGGTCACGACATTCCAGGCCGCGCGCCCGCCGCTCAGATGGTCGAGGCTCGCGAGCTGGCGCGCGACCGTGTAGGGCTGGGCGTAGCTCGCCGACACCGTGCCCGCGAGGCCGATGCGTTCGGTCGCGCCCGCGAGCGCCGACAGCATCGTGATCGGCTCGGGATGGCCGCCGACCGCGCGGGTCTCGACGGTGGAGGTGAAGTCGCCGCCGTGGATGTCGTCGAGGCCGAGCTTGTCGGCGATGAACAGCAGGTCGAGGCAGGCGTGCTCGGCGGCCTGGGCGAGCCGCCGGTACCAGCCGAGGTCGAGCGGCGGCACGCGCTCGGCGCGCGGATGGCGCCAGCCGCCCAGATGGATGCCCGCATCGGTGAGGTAGAGCGCGAGATGCATCGACGGCATGGCGCGCCTGCTCAGGCCGTGGCTTCGGCCGCCTGCCTGCCTTCGGCCCCCGCGACGAAGCGGTTGGCCGGGCGCGGCAGGCCCAGATGCCCGCGCAGCGTGTCGGCCGCGTAGTCGGTCTTGAACAGCCCGCGCTCGCGCAGCACCGGCAGCACCAGCTCGACGAAGCTTTCCAGCTCACCGGGCAGCGACGCGAAGTACACGAAGCCGTCCGCCGCGCGGCCGTCGAACCAGCGCTGGATCGCGTCGGCCACCTTCTGCGGCGTGCCGACGAATTCGCGGCTCGGCGCGAGCACGCGCAACGCGGCTTCGCGCAGCGTGAGCTTTTCCTCCTCGACCCAGCGCAGCACGCGGTTCGACGCGCTCTGGTTGCTCTCATGGCCGAGCTTCCTCACTGCCTCGACGGGGAAGGGCGCGTCGAGCGGGTACTGGCTGAAGTCGTGGTCGTCGAAGGAGCGCGCGAGCGCGGGCAGCGCGTCCTCGATGCGGATGAGGGCAAGCACCTCGTCGAACTTGCGCTCCACCTCGGCCTCGTCGCGGCCGACGATCACGCGCAGCGCGGGCAGCACCGCCACCTGGTCCGGATCGCGGCCGAAGCCGGCGGCGCGCCGCTTGACGTCGGCGTAGTAGGCGACCTGCTCGTCATAGCCGCCGTGGCCCGCGAAGATCGCGTCGGCTTCCTTCGACGCGAAGTTGCGTCCGTCCTCCGACGCGCCGGCCTGGAAGATGACCGGATGGCCCTGCGGCGGGCGGCGGATGTTGAGTGGTCCGCGCACCGAGAAGTTCGGGCCCTTGTGGTCGAGCGTGTGCAGCTTGGCCGGGTCGAAGAAGCGGCCGGTCTGGCGGTCGGCGACGACGGCGTCGTCCTCCCACGAGTCCCAGAGGCCGCGCACGGTGTCGAGATGCTCGGATGCGATGCCGTAGCGCACGTCATGCGCCGGATGCTCGGGCTTGCCGTAGTTGGCCGCGCTGCCCGACAGCCAGGAGGTGACGACGTTCCAGCCCGCGCGGCCCTTGCTGATGTGGTCGAGGCTCGCGAACTGGCGCGCGACCGTGTAGGGCTCGCTGTAGCTCGTGGTGACGGTGGCCACCAGCCCGATCCGCTGCGTGGCCACGGCGAGCGCCGACAGGATCGTGAGCGGCTCGAAGCGCGTGAGGTAGTGCGGGCTGGAGCGCTCGTTGATGCTCACGCTGTCGGCCACGAACAGGAAGTCGAACTTCGCCTGCTCGGCGAGGCGCGCCTGGTAGAGATAGAAGTCGATGTCGGTGCTGGCGAGCGGGTTGGCCTGGGGATGGCGCCAGTCGCTCCAGCCGGCGCCGACGCCGTGGAGGATGAAGCCGAGCTTGAGTTGGCGGGGTGCGGTCATGGATGGCTCTCGCGGTCGGGTGGGCCTTGCCGGCGCGGCGCGATGGCCGGGCCGGCAGGGCGGAAACGGGTTGACGCGAGAATTCTCGGGGCCGCAATTGATGCTCGTTATAGATGTTATGAAATTGCAAATATGCAATTTCAGCATCTTGCTGTGCGCGGGGCCTGCGCTGCGTGCTTGACGCGCGGCGCGATGTGACGGTGCGGCGGCGCCGGGGAGAGGAGCGGCGTCCGCCGCGCGCGCTCAGGAACGGGCGTTGCGAAGCTCAAGCACGAAGCGCGAGACCTCGTCGCGCAGGCGCTGCTGGATGCGGATCTGCACGGGGGCCAGCTGCTCCTCGGTCTTCATCATGGTCTGCGGCATCTTCGCGAGCATGGCTTTGCCCACCGGCGACTGGTAGAAGGCGCTCATGCCGTCGATTTCCTCCTGCTCGAAGCTCTCCTGATAGATGCGCACGAAGATGGGCCTGAGCGTGGCCCAGTTCATTTCCGAGAACACGATTTCGTTGAGGCGCTCGGGCAGTTTGTCGAGTGTGGCGCGCTGCTCGGCGGTGAGCTTGGTGCGATCGACGCTGATCTGCTGGAAGGTCGCCGCCATCGTCTGCATGCTCTGCTGTCGGGTCTGGGCCTGCAGCTTGCCGAACATCTCTTCGATCTGGCTGTCGATCAGCAGTTGCTCGATCGATTCGGTCGAGGGCGGGGCAGCGAAGGTGAGCGTGCAGGCCGAGGCCAGTGCGAGGGCAAGCGCGAATTGCTTCATCACGGTTCCAGGGTGGATTGGGGGAACGGAAGTTTCGGCATCGCGGGCATTCGCGTGACTGCTTCGGACAACTTGGAGACAGGGCGGTCGTGACGCAAGCGGCATCCAGGCGGGTTGCGCCGCCGGACCAGACCCGCGACGGCGGCTGGCGTGTCCGCCGTCAGGACAGGCCGGCCCGCGCCTCGGCCGCCAGCCGCGCCGCGATCCCGAACATCTCCCCCATGCGCCAGTGCTCGTTGGCGTGGCGCGGATCGCCGGCGTGCTCGTCCCAGCCGGATTCGCGGCGGTAGCGGCCGACGGTGCCGGTGGCGAGCGCGGCCTCGGGCGTGATCGGGTGGGCGGTGTTCACGTCGGGATCGACGTAGAGCGCGTCGGCCTTGCAGTACAGCTCGCAGAGGAAGCAGGTCTGGCAGTCGGACTGGCGCGCGATGACGGGCGGGCCGCCGGGCACGGCGTCGAGCACGTTGGTGGGGCAGGCCGCGACGCAGGCGTCGCAGCCGGTGCAGCGGTCGGCGAGGATGAGTTCGAGCATGGGTCTTCTCAGGCGGCGAGCCGGGTCCAGCGTCGGTCGAGGCCGCCGGTGTGCAGGCGCGCGGCGAGCGCGGTGTCGGCGGCGGGCAGGTCGTCGCGCACGAGCAGGCCGCGCGATTCGCGCCGCGCGAGCGCCGCGCCCTGGCACCAGCGCGCCGAGGCGACAAGGGCGGCGGCTTCGCGCCAGCGCAGGCGGTCGAGGCTGGCGGCCGGGTCGTGGCGGTTGCGGTCGGCGCCGGCGTGCTCGCGCAGCTCCTGCCAGAGCGCGTCGAGCCGGGCGAGCGCGCCGGCCAGGCGGGCGCCGTCGCGGTAGAGGCTCTGGTTGAAGGGCAGGATTTCGCGGCGCACGAGTTCGATCGCCTCGGCGGCGGACAGGCCGCTGCGGGCGTCGGTGCGCGTGCGCAGGCCGGCTTCGCCGAGGGCGGTGAGCGGGGCGTCGGCTTGCGGTCCGTGGCCCGGCGTCGCGGCGCGGACCGGCGCGGCTGCCGAGCCCGCCGTGCCGCCGGCCGACGGCCGGTCGCCGGCTTCGCGCCCCGGATCGAGCGCCCGCCGCGCCGCCGCCGCGCCCGCGCGCACGCCGGTGCTCAGCGCCCACGACGAGTTCTGCGCGCCGCCGCCGGAGATGGCGCCCGCGATCGGTTCGCGCGAGCTGGCGTCGCCGGCCGCGTACAGGCCGGGCACGGTGGTCTCGGCGTCGGCGCTGATGTGGCGCAGGCCGCCCACGCCGCGCACCGTGCCTTCGCCACGCAGCGTGATCTCGAAGCGCTGGCGGAAGGGATCGACGCCGGCGCGGTCGAAGCTGAGCAGCACATTGGGCGAGATGCGCGGCAGCGCCTCGCGCACCGACTCGGGCATGCGGTCGAGCGAGCAGGTCACGGGGCCGGCATCGAGCGCGCGGGCGAGCGCGACCATGCCGTCGTGGCTGAACGGGATGTCCAGCTCGTGGCCGTCGGCGTCGAAGTAGCGCGCGAAGGCATAGGACATGGCGCGCGTCATCGACGACCAGGTGGGCGTGACCGTGTGGTAGCTGCTGAATTCCATGCCCGACAGCTCGGCGCCGGCCTCGGCGGCCATGAGATAGCCGTCGCCGGTGTTGGTGTCGGCGCCGAGCAGGCGGGCGCGGAAGGCGCAGCCGCCGGTGGCGATGACGACGGCGCCCGCGCGCACCTGCCAGTCGCTGCCGGCGGGCAGGCCGGGGCGGGGCTGGCGCAGCAGGCCGCGCGCGCCGGCGATGGCGCCGTCGGCGTCGCGCAGCAGTTCGAGCGCGGGCGCGTGGTCGATGACCGTCGCGCCGGCCGCGAGCACGCGGGCGCGCATCGCGCGCAGGTATTCGGGGCCGCGCAGCGCCTTGTAGTGCGGCTGGCCGCCGGCGTCGCGCGGGAAGTCGTACCAGGGCGCGAGCGTGGGCAGGCGCCGCCAGGTGTCGTCGAGGGCGCGGTGCATCGCGTCGGCGTCGGCGAGGCCGAGGCCGGCGTCATGCCGGCGCGCGACGGCGTCGGCGCGCAGCGCGGGATCGGGCGGCAGCCACCAGTGGCCGGGGCCGGCGGGCGCGGTCACGCCGCTGGTGCCGCAGAAGCCCTTGTCCACCAGCACGACGCGCGCGCCGGCCTCGCGCGCGGCCACGGCGGCCCAGGTGCCGGCGAGGCCGCCGCCGATGACGAGCACATCGGTGGCGAGGTTGAGCCGGTCGGGCGCGCCGGCCAGGGCAGAAGCCGTCGGGCCGCTGCCGCCGTCATGGGCGAAGCTCATCGCGCGCCCCTCAGTCGCGCACGCGCAGCGGCCGGAAGCCGTGCGTGCCGTCGCGGCCGAGCTGCTCGACGAGGCCGAACTCCCAGTCGAGATAGCCCTGCATCGCCTCGCGCGGGTTGTCCGTGCCCTCGTAGGGCCGGCGGTAGCGGTCGATGCGCGGCGAGGCGAGGCGGGCGTCGCCGGATTCGGCGGGCAGGCCGGCGGCGAACCACGCCGCGTTGCCGCCTTCGAGCAGGAACACCGGCTGATCGACCCGCGCCTTCACCTCGGCCACCACATGGCGCGCGAGCGCGCTGCTGCCGCAGGTGAGCACATAGCGCGTGCCCGCCGGAATCGTTGCAAGCGCTTGCGCGAGTTGCGAGCGCAGCGCCCACCAGGCGCCGGGAATGTGGCGCGCGACATGGTTGGCGCTGGTCGTGAAGTCGATGACGCGGGTGCCGGCGTCGCCCGCGAGCCAGTCGGCGAGGATCGCGGGCGTGATGCTGGCGTCGGCGGCGAGCGGCGGCGCGACCGGCGCGGCGAAGTTGTCGCCGGGGCCGTGTTCGCTGAAGGCCTCGGCCGGCACGCCGTCGAGCACGTGCACTTCCCAGTTCATCTGCGCGAGCCAGGAGGCGGTCATGTCGGCGCGCGCGCTCTGCGGGTCGGCGAGCACGAGGCGGGCACCGCGTACCGGCGCGTGCATCTCGGTTTCCTGCACGAGCTGGCCGCCCTGCACGTTGCGGAAACCGGGCAGGTGGCCGGCCTCGTAGGCTTCGGGCAGGCGCACGTCGAAGCGGTAGGTGGTGCGGCCCGGCTCGGCCAGCCAGCGGTCGAGGTCGGCGAGGCTGGCGCGGCGCACGCCGGCGCGATCGGCCACGGCGCGCGCGGCGGCGCGGGCCTCGGGGCTGACGGCGTGGGCGGTGTGCGCGGGCGGCGTGGCGGTGGCCGGGCCGTCGGCGGCGCCGCGCGGCTGGGCGGCGGGCGCCTCGCCGTCGATGTCGAGCGGCGCGCGGCGCAGCCGGCCGGTGTCGAGCTGCTGGCCCGCGAGCGTCCAGCCGATGGTGCCGTTGCGCAGCGCGCTCACCGGATTGGGCAGGCCGGCGTTGACCAGCGATTGCGTGCCGATGATCGAGCGCGTGCGGCCGGCGCAGTTGACGATGACGCGCGTGGCCGGATCGGGTGCCAGCTCGCGCACGCGGGCGACGAGTTCGGCGCCGGGCAGGCTGGTGGCGGTCGGGATGCTCATGGTGCGGAACTCGTCGAAGCGCCGCGCATCGACGATGACCACATCGGCCTTGGCGTCGATGAGCGCCTGCACCTCCTCGGCGGCGAGCGAGGGTGTGTGCAGCTCGGCCTCGACCAGTTCGCCGAAGGCCTTGCTCGGCGCGTTCACGTCGCGGAACAGCTCGTAGCCGGCGGCGCGCCAGCCGTCGAGGTCGCCGTCGAGCAGGGCGACGTCGGCGTAGCCGAGCCGCGCGAAGGTGGCGGCGGCGCGCGCCGCGAGGCCGGCGCCGTCATCGAACAGCACGATCGGCGCGGCGCGGTTGGGCAGCTTGTTCCACGCATCCAGCTCGATGCGCGCGAACGGCAGGTTGGCCGCGAACAGCGGATGCGCCTGGGCATGCGGGTCTTCCTCGCGCAGGTCGAGCAGGGCGACTTCGAGGCCGGCGATCAGGCGCTCGCGCACCCAGTGCGGGCTGCGGCGCGGGAGGTCGGCGGCCGGAGCGGCCTCCGGCACGGAAGCGGCGCCGGTGGCGGCGTCACCGGCCGGCCGCGCGGCGGCATCGGCCGGATCGTTGGCGGCCGGCACGGGGGAGAGGGCGGAATCGGCGGGATCGAGCAGCAGGCTCATGCGGTCACCTCGCGGGAAAGGTCCCAGATGTTGGGGAGAGTGTTGTTGGAATAGCCCGAGATGAAGGGCTTGCGCGTGCCGTCGTCGAGCAGCACCGAGCGCCGCACGGCGCCGATGTTGTCGCCATAGACGTGGATGCTGACGGAAGGCCGGTCGGCGAGGGCGTTGCTCACGCGGTGGATGTCGCCGATGCGCGGCGACACGGCCTCGACCGTGCCGCGCTCCAGCCGGTGCGCCGGGCCGTCGGCCACGAGCGCGCCGCCGTCGATGCGGTAGGGCTGGGAGATCTCGGCGCCGCGCAGCACGCCGATCAGGCCCCACACGGTGTGGTCGTGGATCGGCGTCTGCTGGCCCGGCCCCCAGACGAAGCTCACGACCGAGAAGCGCGCGCGCGAATCGGCGTGCAGCAGGTACTGGCGATAGCGCTCGGGGTCGGGCGCGGCGAAGTCGTCGGGCAGCCAGTCGTCATGCGCGACGAGGTCGCGCAGCAGGGCGCCGCCCGCGTCGAGGATGCGGGCTTCATCGGGCTGCTCGTCGAGCAGGGCGGCCAGCGCGGTCACGAAATCGCGCAGGCGGCGGGGGCTGGTGTGGCTCATCTGGGGTTCCCGGGCAGAAGCTCATGCCTGCCTAAGCTGTTTGAAATCAAGCAAGTCGCTGGCGCGACAACATGCGGGATGCGCATAATCTGGCGCGTTGCCGTCCGCCTCGCCTTCCCGTCATGAATCTCAAGATCGAAGACATCGCCTCGTTCGTCGCCACCGTGCGGCATGCCTCGCTGTCGCGCGCCGCCGAGGCGCTCGGCCTCACCCAGCCGGCGGTCACGCGCCGCATTCAGAGCCTGGAGGAGGCGCTCGGCGTGCAGCTGCTCGACCGCGAGACCAAGCCGCTCAAGCCCACGGTCATGGGCTGGCGCGCCTACGAGCAGTGCCAGAGCCTGCTGGCCGAGGTCGATTCGCTGCGCAGCCTGGTCGAGACCGACGCCGTGCCCGAGGGCAGCATCCGGCTCGGCGTGACGCAGGCCATCGCCGAACTCGGCATGACCGCGCTGCTCGACCTGTTCCGGCGCGACTTCCCGGCGCTGCGCCTGCACATCTGCACGCGCTGGAGCGCCGAGCTGCTCGGCCTGCTGGAGCGCGGCGAGATCGACGCGGCGACGGTCATGTTCCCGCCCGACCAGAACTTCCCGCCCACGGTCGCGGCGCAGCGCCTGCTGCCCTTCGAGATGGCGGTGGTGGCCGCCGCAGGCAGCCTGCCGAAGAAGCGCGGCGCGCGTCAGCTGCGCGACATCGCCGATCGCGGCTGGGTGCTCAACCCCGACGGCTGCGGCTTTCGGGCGCGGCTGCAACGGCGCCTCGCCGACCTCGGCCTGCCGCTCGACGTGGCCTTCGACGCCTTCGGCGCCGAGCTTCAGCTCAAGGTCGTGGCCGAGGGCGGCGGGCTCGGCCTCGCGCCGCGCGCGCTGGTGGCCGTGAGCCAGTACCGCGACAAGGTCGAGGTGGTGGACGTGGCCGACTTCAATCCGAGCATCGACCTGTGGCTGGTGCGCAGCCTCGTGCCGGGCAACCTGGCGCGCGCGATCGAGGGCTTCGGCCAGTCGGTGGTGGCGGCGATCGAGGGCAATCTCGGCACGGTCGCGCAGGCGGCCTGAGCGCGGACGGCCGGCGCGCGCGGACTGCGCGCCGCCGGCCGCGCCGCGCGGACACGCGCGCCGCCGCTCACACCGCACCGAGCGCTCCCGCGAAGGCGCGGTCCCACAGCGGCGCCACGTCCACCTTCGCGTCGAGCACGCGCGCCTTGGCGAAGGTGTCGGCCACGAGCTGCTGGCTGCGGATCTCGGCATCGGCCGGCGCGACGAGGCGGCGCGGCTGGCTGCGGTTGCGGTACAGCTCCAGGATCGCGTCCTCGGACACGCGGATCTCCTTCGCGTACAGCCGCGCATAGGCGTCGGCATTGGCCTCGAACCATTTCGCGGCGCGTGCAAGCCTTTGCAGATAGTCGGCGACGGCGGCGCGCCGGCCCGCGTCGGCGATGGCGTCGGGGTGGGCGTAGTACAGGTAGTTGCCCGACAGATAGCCGCCCGCGTTGCGCAGCACGCGCGCGCCGGCCTGGGTCTTCGCGAGCGGCACGTTGTAGCCGTAGATCGCCCACGCATCGAGCTTGCCCGAGCGGAAGGCGGCGAAGCCGTCGGCCGGGCTGAGGTTGACCGGATCGATGTCGGCAAAGCCGAGGCCGGCGTCCTCCAGCATGCGCAGCAGGTAGTAGTGCGTGGTGGTCGCGCGCACATAGCCGACGCGCTTGCCGCGCAGGTCGGCGATGGTCTTGGCGGTCGAGTCCTTCGGCACCAGCACGACCTGGCTGTTCACGTCGTCCTTGAGCACGGCCACCACGCGCAGGTTGATGCGGGTGTTGGACTGCGCCGCGAAGATCGGCGGGATCTCGCTGCCCGAGCCGAGGTCGAGCGAGCCGGCGTTGAGCGCCTCGACGATGAGGTTGCCGCCGCTGAACTCGGCGAAATCCACGGTGTAGGGGAAGTCGTCCTGGCCGGCGGCCCTGAGCGCAAGCCTGTCGCCGCCCTTGTAGGTGCCGATGCGGATGCGCTGCTTCGACAGGTCGATGCCGGCGGCATGCGCGTCGGGCGCGAGCGCGGCGAGGCCCGTGCCGGCGACGGTGGTGGCGGCACCGGGCGCGGCCAGCCCGCCGAGGGCGCGCGCGCCCGCGCCGAGCAGGCCGGCGCCGGGCAGGGCCGCGCCGAGCGCGAGCAGGCGGCGGCGGGCGAGGAGAGGGTGGTCGTTCATCAGGCGGTTCCCAGTCGGGCGAAGCCGGCGGCGGCGTCAAGGCGCGCGCCGATCAGTCCGGCGTCGAGGTAGAGATCGGCCGTGCGCTGCTGTTCGGCGATCACGGTCGGGTCGATGGCGGCCCATTGCGGGCGCGAGCGGGTGAAGGTGAGGCGCGCGGCGTCGAGCGGAATACCGAGCGCCTGCGCGAACACGGCCGAGTACTCGTCCGGATGCGCGACGGCCCAGCCGGTGGCGGTGCGCACGCGGCGCGCCAGCTCGGCGAGCGCGGCGGGCTTGTCGCGCAACGCCGGCTCGGTGCCGATGAGGTAGGTGAGGCCCGACGACAGCCCGCGTCCGGTGACGATGACCTTGGCGTGGTCGACCGTCTCGGCCAGCGCCGTGTAGGGGTCCCAGGTGGACCACGCATCGACCGAGCCGGCGTGCAGCGCGAGCTTGGCGTCGCTCGGCAGCATGAAGCGGAAGGTCACGTCGTCGAAGCGCAGCCCGGCCTGCCTGAGCGCGGCCAGCGCGATGAAATGCCCGATCGAGCCGCGCCCGGTGGCGATGCTGCGGCCCTTGAGGCTCGCGGCGTCGGTGAGCGGACTGCCCGCCTTCGCGACGACCGCGACGCCGACCGGATCGGTACGCCGCGCCGAGAAGGCGCGCAGCTTCGCGCCCGAGGCCTGGGCAAAGATCAGCGGCGCGTCACCCGCGACGCCGACCTCGATCGCGCCGGCGTTGAGCGCTTCCAGCAGCGGCGCGGCGGCCGGGAACTCGTACCACCTGATGTCGAAGGGCAGGTCGCGCAGCGCGCCGGCCGCTTCGAGGATGGAACGCAGGCCGCCTTTCTGGTCGCCGACGCGCAGCTCGACGCGGCCATCGGCCCGCGCGGCGCGGCAGGCGAGCGCGGCCGGCAGCAGGCCGAGACCGGCCAGCAGGCGACGGCGGTGAGGGAGCGTGTGGGGCATGGCGGAACCTCGCTTGAACATGGCGACCCGGTACCGATCGGCGCCGGGCAGCCGGAGCTTCCCTGCCGGAACATGCCTTTCATAAATAGTCGTTGAACATATTCATATGAGATTCGCATAGTCCGCTGCTGCGCCCGCCTGACTAGGCTGCGTCCCCATCCGACCGGCATCCAGGCCGTCCGGGGCGCACCGCAGGGCCTGCGGCGGCGGGGCTCGCGGGTCTCGCCGCCGTCAGCCGGAGGCGGGCGCCACCGGCGGCGGACCGGTCATCGCAGCAGGGGAATCGCTCATGACCATCGAACTCACCTCCGGCCCGCCGTTGGCGCGGGACGCCGGCGAGGCGCCGGCGCGCCCCGCCGAACACCGGGCGCCGCGCGGCGTCATCCCGCGCCTGCGCGCGATTGCCGACGGCGCCTCGGCGCGCGGACTCTGGCTCGCGCTCGCCTGCGGCGGCCTCGGGCTCGGCGCGATCGCGCTGGCCGGCGACTACGCGATGGGCCGCGCCGGCCGCATGGGGCCGGGCTACTTCCCGACCCTGCTCGGCTGGCTGCTGGTCGCGGCGGCCTTCGCGGTGCTCGTGGCCGGACGCGACGACGACGCCAGCGAGCCGGACGGCGCGGATGGCGACGCGGCCGAGGCGCGCCCCGCCCGCGCCGCCACCGAACTGCGCGCCGTCGCCGGCGTGATCGGCGCGATCGTCCTGTTCGGCCTCGCGCTGCCGGCACTCGGCCTTGCCGGCTCGACGCTGGTGCTGGTGTTCGTCGCCGGCTTCGCCAGCCGCGAGGCCAGCGCGCGCGAACTGGCGCTGCTCGGCATCGCGCTCGCGCTGCTCGCGAGCCTGCTGTTCGTCGGCCTGCTCGGCGTGAACCTGCCGGTCCTGCCCGCATGAACGCGCTGCTCGACCACCTCGCGCTCGGCTTCGGCGAGGCGCTCACCTGGATGAACCTCGGCTTCTGCCTCGCGGGTTGCCTCATCGGCACGCTCGTCGGCGTGCTGCCGGGGCTCGGGCCGGTCGCCACCATCGCCATGCTGCTGCCCGCCACCTACGCGCTGCCGCCCGTGACGGCGCTGATCATGCTCGCGGGCATCTACTACGGCGCGCAGTACGGCGGCTCGACCACCGCGATCCTGCTGCGCCTGCCCGGCGAATCGTCGTCGGTCATCACCTGCCTCGACGGCAACGCGATGGCCCGCAACGGCCGCGCCGGCTCGGCGCTGACGGTGGCCGCGCTCGGCTCCTTCTTCGCGGGCACTGTGGCGACGCTGCTGCTCGCGGCGCTGTCGTCGCCGCTCGCGTCGGTGGCGCAGCGCTTCGGGCCGGCCGAGCTGTTCCTGCTCATGGTGCTCGGGCTGATCGCGGCGGTCGTGCTGGCCCAGGGCAGCTTCGTGCGCTCGCTCGCGATGATTCTCGCGGGCCTGCTCCTCGGCACCGTGGGCGGCGACGTCAACAGCGGCGTGCAGCGCTTCACCTTCGGCCTCGGCGTGCTGAGCGACGGGCTCGGCTTCGTGCCGGTGGCGATGGGCCTGTTCGGCGTGGCCGAGATCATCGCCAACCTCGTGCGCGGCGACGGCGGCGGCGGCAAGGTCGAGCGCATCGGCAGCCTCTGGCCCACGAAGGCCGAGGCGCGCGAGGCCGCGCCCGCCGTGCTGCGCGGCACTGTCGTCGGCTCGCTGCTCGGCATCCTGCCCGGCGGCGGCGCGACGCTCGCGAGCTTCGTCGCCTACACGGTCGAGAAGAAGCTCGCGCGCGAGCCCTGGCGCTTCGGCCGCGGCGCCGTCGCGGGCGTGGCCGCGCCCGAGTCGGCCAACAACGCGGGCGCCCAGACCTCCTTCGTGCCGCTGCTCACGCTCGGCCTGCCGGCCAACGCGGTGATGGCGATGATGGTGGGCGCGATGATGATGCACGGCATCGCGCCCGGCCCCGGCGTCATCGACAGCCAGCCGGCGCTCGTGTGGGGCATGGTCGCGAGCATGTGGGTCGGCAACCTGATGCTCGTGGTCATCAACCTGCCCCTCATCGGCTGGTGGGTGAAGCTCGTGAGCGTGCCCTACCGGCTGCTCTATCCGGCGGTGCTCGTGTTCTGTCTCGTGGGCGTGTACAGCGTCAACAACAGCACGGCCGAGGTGCTGCTGACGGCGCTGTTCGGTGTGGTCGGCTGGCTGCTGCAACGCTGGCGCTGCGATGCCGCGCCGCTGCTGCTCGCCTTCGTGCTCGGCCCGATGCTCGAAGAGAACCTGCGCCGCGCGCTGCTGCTGTCGCGCGGCAATCCGGCGGTGTTCATCGACAGCCCGATCGCCGTCGCGCTGCTCGCGCTCGCGGTGGTGCTGGTGATCGCGGTCGCGCTGCCGCGCGTGCGCCGGCTGCGCGGCGTGGCCTTCGCCGAGTGATGCCGGCGGCCGGCCCGCCCCGGCCTTCGAACCCCCATGCGGAATGCCGCTTCGCCGGCTTCCGCGCCCTCGCGCGCCGGGTCACGAGTCCGGCGCGCCTCCCCTGATCCCGCAACCTCCTGGAGTTCCGGATGAACGCACCTTCGCGTCTTCGTCGCCGTCTGCTGTCCGTCGCCGGTGGTGCCGGCGTGCTCGCCGCGCTGCCGCGCCTCGCGCGGGCCGCCAGCTATCCCGACCATCCCGTCAGCTATGTCGTGCCGTATCCGCCCGGCGCGACCAGCGACAACACCGCGCGCATCGTGTCGCAGAAGCTCGCCGAGAAGCTCGGCCAGCCCTTCGTCATCGACAACCGCCCCGGCGCGGGCGGCGGCCTCGGCACCGAATACGCCGCAAAGGCCAGGCCCGACGGCTACACCCTGCTCAACGCCACGAGCGCGATGTTTGCCGTCGTGCCCCAGCTCATCAAGGCCGGCTACGACTCGTTCAAGGACTTCACGCCGCTCGGCCTGATCGGCAATTCGGTCACGGTGCTCGCGGTGCGCAACGACCTGCCGGTCAACAGCGTGGCCGAGCTGATCGCCTACTCGAAGAAGCATCCGGGCACGCTCAACTACGCCACCTCGGGCAACGGCTCGGGCGGCCACCTGAGCGTCGAATACCTCAAGCTCAAGACCGGCCTCGACGCCGAGCACGTCCCCTACAAGGGCAGCGCGGCGGCGGCCAACGACCTCGTCGCGGGCCGGGTGGACATGTTCTTCGACCCGCTCGCGGCCCAGTTCGCGAGGGCCGGCAAGATCAAGGCGCTCGCGATCGCGGGCGCGAAGCAGTCCGAACTGTTGCCCGGCGTGCCGCCGATCCAGACCGCCGTGCCCGACTGGGAGTTCGACAACTACTTCTTCGTCGCCGCGCCGGCCGGCATCCCCGACGACATCCGTCGCACGCTCGTGCGCGCGGTCGGCGAGGTGATAGCCGATCCCGGCGTGGTCGAGAAACTCAAGGCGCTGAGCCTCGTGCCGGTGGCGCAGACGCCGGAGCAGATCGCGGCGCGCATCAGGCGGGACTTCGTGGTTGCCGGGGACATCATCCGGCGGGGGAAGGTGGTGGCGGATTGAGAAAGATCGGAGGCCGACGCCTCTTTCCCTGAGGCGGTCTCGCCGCTCAGCGCAGTTGGGTTCCGAACGGATCCCAGCCATCGAACATCGACGGCTCGGCGGGCTTGACGGCGGGAGGCTCGATGACGGTGATGACGGCGTGATCGTCGTCGCGCAGGTTGAGCACGACGCTGGTGTTGCGCTCGATGGAGGTGGCCATGGCGGCGATGCTCCAGCCGAGCATGGGCATGTTGGCGCCCGGGTCGCCGAGGGCGGTCCAGAGATTGATGCCGAAGGCGGGATCGGCGAGCGGCAGTTCGGGGAAGGCCGGGTTGTGCATGAGCGCGAGGGTGGCGGGCACGAAGTTGTAGGCCTTGGGCCCGGCGCCGTAGTCGTAGAACACGCGTTGCGGCAGGGCGACCGGCGGGATCTCGCCGCGCTCGTCATGGGGCAGCAGCGCGAGCGCGCGGGCCCAGCCCTCGGCGAAGGCGGCCTGGCGCTCGCGTTCCTTCATGAGCACCGGCGGCGACTGCGGCGCACCGTCGTCCTTGCGGTAGGAGACGAGGATCGGGCGATGGACGATGGCGAGGTCGGGCAACTGGTCGAACATCGCGAGCTGCTCGGTGGTCCAGGGTTCGGGGAAAAAGCGGGTGGGAGTGAATGGCTTGGGAGGCGTGGAGCGCCATTTCCAGAATTGCGGATAAGCCGTGCCGTCCGGCTTCCGGGTATAGGGAGCGAAATACCGCAACCACTCGACGCGATCGCGGCGGGCAAAGGCGAGGACGGCGACGGATTGGGTGGTGTCCGAGAACTTGCGCTGTCCGTTGCCGAGATTGCCATAATGGTCGCTATAGACCAGTAAGAGCGGGACATCCGGATTTTTATCGAAGAACTGGAAGGCCAAATGCAAGGCGCGATCGGGATAATTGTTCAGTATATGGCCTATTTTTATGAATCTATGCCAATGCAAGCCAGCGCTGGCTCGATACTCGTCAAGCTTGTCGTAATTTAAGCGTCTTTTTCTTCCTTCTGTGGTGGTGGGCTCCCGTGAGACTTCCAGATCGGGGATGGTCCACCCCTCGACTAATGTGCGTGCTGCCCATTCAATTCCGGCACCTATCCTCCATTCAAGTCCCTGCCTTTTTTCCGACTCTGTCGAGTAATAATAGCTTGGGTCGTCGGGCAAGATCCGTTGCCCAGGGAGTTTCTTGATTTCCAGCCATAGATTCCTTTGGGAGAAGCGCTCTGCAATGATCGCCAGGCTGATGACTGCGAGAGAATTTATTTGTTGCTCTGAAGCGGGGCTGTCATTCATGATCCGGTCCTGTATCTGGAGTTCATTGGCTATTTCTCTTTGTTCAGTCTCTTCGGGCTTGACGTAGGATGGATGGGTTGCGGTCGCAATTATCAGCAGCCAGATTGCGGGTTTTAATAGCTTATTCATTGTTTTCCGTTTGACTGACTCTTGCGCTGTCCGATGTTGGCGCTGTTGACTAGCTTGAGTGAGGAAATTTCCGGGAGATCATCGGGGAGCAAGCCGTGCTTGTGGTACGTGAATGTCTTGTCGATCCAGGCCTTGCATTGATGGTCGGTTTCCATGTTTCGCCAATAAATTGCCAGTTCGTTCTTTTGTTTGTTGTCGGGTGAGGGTATTGCGTCTGCGTCAGTATCAGAATCATTCTCATCGCTTTGCCATTTTGTCCGCCAATCCGCCACGGCCCGCAAATACTCCAGCCATCCGAAATACTCCATCTCGAAGGGCACGGGCTCGCCGAGGCTGAGGTCATAGGCGGTGACGAATTCGTGGTGCCTGGCATTGGCCGGCACGCCCGAGTGGTAGCTGTTCTCGTTGGCGTTCCGCAGGTCGGTGTCCTCCATCAGGCGGCGCTTCATCTCGTTGGGCGTTTCCTCGCGGGTGATCACGAGCTGGCCGGTGGCGTCG
>NZ_AXWS01000014.1 GCF_000482785.1 Derxia gummosa DSM 723
AGACAGGATTGCCTGAACGGCCTGCGGCCGTTCACCGCCGTCTACCTCGTTCGCTCGGCACGCCAGAGGCCCGCCGCCGAAGCCAACCCCCACCGCCCCACGCCTGCGTCACTGCTCGGAGATTGATGGGGCCGCTGCGCGGCCCTTGGGCTGGCTCGATGGGCGCGCGGTTGGATCGAGCGTCCGATGCGGCCCGGGCCGCGCACGCGCCGGTCGCAGTCGCAGTCGCAGTCGCAGTCGCAGTCGCAGTCGCAGTCGCAGTCGCAGTCGCAGTCGCAGTCGCAGTCGCCAGCAGTTTCCTGCAACCCAGAGGCCTGACACCCGCGCGGCACGCTCCTGATGCGCTTCCCTTTCCCCCGCCTTGCAAGCGCATGCACGAGAGTCGTGCATGACGTTTCACATGTCCCGCGCGAAGGCAGCGACGAGCCTGGGACGGCTCGTCGCAAGCAGACGACCGAGGCACGCCGATGACGCTTCCAGGCAGCCGGCCGCCGGCGCAGCACCGAGGGCCGCGCAGCGGCCCCCTCGTCCGTGACGATTCACGAAGGCGTGGCGCGGGGATCGGGGCGAGCGGGGCTTCTGGCGTGCCGAGTGTGGCGGGCGGAGGGTGGCGAGCGGCGCAGCCGCTCAGGTCCGCATGTCTGAGCCTTGCCCCACGGGGGCAAGGCGAGTTGGCGGACCGGCCACCCACCGCCCGCCACGCGAGCGCAGCCGGCCCGACGGGCCGGCCACGCCAGTCGCCCCGTCCGCCCCGATCCCCGCGCCACGCCGCTGCCGAAGCAAGCCGCGACGCCGCGCCCGAAACAGACCGCCACGCCGCTCCCGAAGCAAGCCAGCCGAACCGTCACCCCCGCGCCACACACCGCGCCGTGCCGCCCGGCGGCAAGCATCAACGGGCATCGGCGCGCCCTGCCCGCCGCTACCCTTCGGTGCAAAACTTGCTATCCGCTCGCTCGCACAAGTGAGCAATGCATGCAGTCAACCGTGACCGACCTCACGCCCGATTCCCTCCTGGAGAACGACCACATGAGCCCGACGCCCGGCGCTGTCGATTTCGTCCAAACCCGTCCCGCGACCTCGGCCTTCGGCAGCGGCATCCCGCATGCCGGCACGCCGCGACGCAACGGCCTGCGAGCGCTTGCAGCCGGCGCGCTGCTGGCGGCGTCGGCGCTGTTCCCGGCCGCGCATGCCGAGGGCGTGCTCAACGTCTACAACTGGTCGGACTACGTCGCGCCCGACACCATCCCCAACTTCGAGAAGGAGTTCGGCGTCAAGGTGCGCTACGACACCTTCGATACCAACGAGATCCTTCACGCCAAGCTGGTGGCCGGCAAGACGGGCTACGACGTGGTCGTGCCCTCGTCCAACTGGGCCAAGATCCAGGGCGACGGCGGCCTGCTGCTCAAGCTCGACAAGAGCAAGATCCCCAACTACAAGAACCTCGATCCGGGCCTCATGGCCCAGCTCGCCAAGCTCGATCCGGGCAACCAGTACGTCGTGCCCTGGCTCTGGGGCTACGTGACCGTCGGCATCAACACCGAGAAGGTGAAGGCCGCGCTCGGCGGCCCGCTGCCCGACAACGCCTGGGACCTCGTGTTCAAGCCCGAGTACGCCAGCAAGCTCAAGAGCTGCGGCATCAGCTTCCTCGACTCGGGCCAGGACATCTTCGGCGCCGCCAACATGTACCTGGGCAAGCCGCCGTACAGCAAGAACACCGCCGACTACCAGGAAGCCGCCAAGCTGCTCGCGAGCATCCGCCCCTACGTCACGCTGTTCTCGTCGTCGGGCTACATCAACGACCTCGCGGGCGGCTCGCTGTGCGTGTCGATGGGCTTCTCGGGCGACATCAACATCGCCCGCCAGCGCGCGATCGACGCCAGCAACGGCCAGAAGATCGAGGCACTCGTGCCCAAGACCGGCGCGGTGCTGTTCTTCGACGTCATGGCCATCCCGGCCGACGCCGAGAACGTCGACAACGCCTACAAGTGGATCAACTACATCCTCCGCCCCGAGGTGGATGCGAGCCTGACCAACAAGGTGTTCTACGCCAACCCGAACAAGGAATCGCTCAAGTTCGTGCAGGCCAACGTGGCCCAGAACAAGACCGTGTTCCTGAGCGACGAGGACAAGGCAAAGATGGTCGCGCCCGACGCCGTCAACAACGACATCCGCCGTCTCGTCACGCGGCTGTACACGAGCTTCAAGACCGGACGCTGACCGATGGCCGCCGTGCTTTCCCCTTCGTCCGCCGCGGGCGACGAGAACTTCCTGCGCATCGAGCGCCTGACCAAGCGCTTCGATGACGTGGCGGCGGTGGACGACGTGTCGCTGTCGATCCGCAAGGGCGAGATCTTTGCCCTGCTCGGCTCGTCGGGCTGCGGCAAGAGCACGCTGCTGCGCATGCTCGCCGGCTTCGAGGCGCCCACCGCCGGCCACATCCTGCTGGAGAACCGCGACATCTCGGCGCTGCCGCCCTACGAGCGGCCGATCAACATGATGTTCCAGAGCTATGCGCTCTTCCCGCATCTGACGGTGTGGGAAAACATCGCCTTCGGCCTCAAGCGCGACGGCCTGCCCAAGACCGAGATCGCCGAGCGCGTCGAGGCGATGCTGTCGCTGGTGCAGCTCAACAAGTTCGCGAAGCGCAAGCCGCATCAGCTTTCGGGCGGCCAGCAGCAGCGCGTGGCGCTCGCGCGCAGCCTCGCCAAGAAGCCGCGCCTGCTGCTGCTCGACGAGCCGCTCGGCGCGCTCGACAAGAAGCTGCGCGAGCAGACCCAGCTGGAGCTGGTCAACATCATCAAGCAGGTGGGCGTGACCTGCGTGATGGTCACGCACGACCAGGAAGAGGCCATGACCATGGCCGACCGCATCGCGATCATGAGCGCGGGCAGCTTCCTCCAGGTGGGCCAGCCGCACGAGATCTACGAGACGCCGGCCAACCGCTTCGTGGCCGACTTCATCGGCAACGTGAACCTGTTCGACGGCACGCTCGTAGTCGATGAGCCCGACCATGTGGTCATCAACACGCCTCAGTGCGGCTTCTACGTGAGCCACGGCATCACCGGCACGGTCGGCATGCCCGTGACGGTCGCGCTGCGGCCCGAGAAGATCGCGCTCGGCCGCGACCGGCCCGACAGCACCGAGCACAACTGCGCCGAGGTGACGGTGGCCGACTACGCCTACTTCGGCAGCTTCACGCTCTACGTGCTCGCCTTCCCGGGCGGCATGAAGGTGAAGGTGAGCGTCGCCAACACGGACCGCCACGGCGAGTACTTCGCCATCGGCGACCGGCTGTGGGCGAGCTGGGCCGCCGAGGCCCTCGTGGTGCTGACGAGCTGACCGGCATGAGCGCGCTCCCCGCCCCCACCGCGCCGGCCCAGGGCCGGCTCGGCCGCATCGCCAGCTTTCTCGGCAGCCGCACGGTCATCGGCATCCCGTTCGCGTGGCTGCTGCTGTTCTTTGCCGTGCCCTTCTTCATCGTGCTGAAGATCAGCGTGTCGGACTCCGACGGCATCAACTTCATGCCGCTGATGAGCTACGAGGAAGGCATCGCGCAGCTGCGCATCAAGCTGTCGAACTACGAGTTCATCGGCAGCGACGAGCTGTACTTCGCGGCCTATCTCAGTTCCATCAAGTACGCGGGTATCACCACGGCGATCTGCCTGGCCATCGGCTACCCGTTCGCCTACTTCATGGCGCGCTCGCCAGCGTCGCGCCGGCCGGCGCTGCTCATGCTCGTGATGCTGCCGTTCTGGACCTCGTTCCTGCTGCGCATCTACGCCTGGAAGGGCCTGCTCGACGACAACGGCGTGTTCAACAACATCCTGACCGGACTCGGCCTGCTGCACGACCCGATCCACATGATGCACACGCCGTTCTCGCTGGTGGTCGGCATGGTGTACGCCTACCTGCCGTTCATGATCCTGCCGCTCTACGCCAACCTCGCGAAGATGGACCTGCGCCTGCTGGAAGCGGCGGCCGACCTCGGCACCACGCCCTTCCGCGCGTTCTGGCTCATCACCGTGCCGCTGTCGCGCGCGGGGATCATCGCCGGCTCGATGCTGGTGTTCATCCCCTGCATCGGCGAGTTCGTGATTCCCGAACTGCTCGGCGGCCCCGAGACGCTCATGATCGGCCGCGTGCTGTGGGACGAGTTCTTCAGCAACAACGACTGGGCCATGGCCTCGGCCGTGGCGGTGGTGATGATCCTGCTCATCATCGTGCCGCTCGCGCTGTTCAACCACTACCAGGCCGAGGCCGAAGGGAGAGGGCAATGAGCAGCCCCACCGAACGCGCCCGCCGCTTCGCCAACCTGTGGCTGTTCGGCGGCTATGCCTTCCTCTACCTGCCCATCGTCACGCTCGTCGTCTTCAGCTTCAACGCGTCGAAGATGGCCTCGGTGTGGGGCGGCTTCAGCACGCAGTGGTACGCGGCGCTGGTCGATGACAGCGAGCTGATCGCCGGCTTCTGGCTGTCGCTGCGCATCGCGCTCATGACGGCCTGCGCCTCGGTGGTGCTGGGCACGCTCGCCGCCTTCGCGCTCGTGAAGTACCGGCGCTTCACCGGGCGCACGGTGTTCAGCGGCATGCTCAGCGCGCCGCTCGTCATGCCCGAGGTCATCGTCGGCCTGTCGCTGCTGCTCATGCTGGTGTCGGCGCAGCGGCTGCTGGGCTGGCCCGAGCGCGGGCTCATGACGATCTGGTTCGGCCACACGCTGCTCGGGATGGCCTATGCCACCGTCGTCATCCAGGCGCGGCTCATGGAGTTCGACAAGCGGCTGGAGGAGGCGGCGATGGACCTCGGCTGCCGGCCCTACCAGGTGTTCGGCCTCGTCACGCTGCCGGCCATCGCGCAATCGCTGCTGTCGGCCTGGCTGCTGACGTTCACGATCTCGCTCGACGACGTGGTGATCTCGGCCTTCCTGTCCGGGCCCGGCGCCACCACGCTGCCCATCGTCATCTTCTCGCGCGCCCGCCTCGGCCTGAACCCGACCGTGAACGCCGTGGCGACGCTGATGGTGGCCGTCGTGAGCGTGGGCGTCATCGCCGGCAGCCTGTGGCTCGCGCGCCAGGAAAAGCGCCGCGCCGCCGAGCAGGCCGCCGCCTACCGCAACCGCTGACCGTCATGACCACCCGCCGCGCCCACCCGCGCTGATCTCGCCCGCGCCGCGCGCCCGACCCGCGCGCGGCGCCGAAGCACAAGCAGAACACCCACCCAAGGAGTGCAAACGATGTCCCGACTCAATCCCGTCGCCCTCGCGCTGCGCGCCGGCGCGATCGCGCTGCCGCTCGCCCTCGCGAGCCTGCCCGTGCATGCGCAGAGCAGCCCCGACCTGCTCAAGGAAATCCAGGCGCTCAAGGCCCGGCTCGAACAGCTCGAAAAGCAGGTCGCCGACCAGAAGGCCGAGATCGAGACCGCCAAGGCCGCGCCCAAGGTGGACCCGGTCGAGTTCAACCGCATCGCGCTCAAGACCGAGGCGATGGAAGACGCCAACGCCGATTCGGGCTTCAAGGGCCTGAAGGTGAGCGGCTTCATCGACCCGACCTACATCTACAACCGCAACACGCACACGTCGGGCTTCAACTTCCTCAACAACTTCGACTACCGCGACGACAACAGCGGCTACACCTACGACAACAGCTACTTCGGCATGGCCGTGCTCGACTTCCAGAAGGAAATGGAAGACGGCACGCTGCTGCGCCTGACGCTCGCGCCGCACAAGAGCACCGGCTCGGGCTTCAACCTCAACTCGATCGTCCACGAGGCCTCGGCCAGCGTGCCGCTCGGCAACAACCTCAACCTGATTGCCGGTGCCCTGCCCGACTGGAGCGGCTACGAAGCCTTCCTGCCCAACGAGAACAAGTTCATCACCCACAACCTGCTGTTCGACTTCGCGGCGTTCACCTACTACACGGGCGCCGGCCTGGAAACGTCATGGGGCAAGTGGTCGGGCAAGGCGATGGTGGCCAACCTCAACACCGCGCGCTCGGCCACCGGCAACAAGTCGCCGATGCTGACCTACCGCGCCGACTACGAGATCAGCGAGTTCTCGGGCTTCGGCTTCGCGGGCCAGCACGGCCGCTACCTCGGCAACGGGCTGAACATGTTCGAGGTGGACGGCTTCTTCACGCGCGGCGACCTCGACATCAAGGGCCAGATCGGCGGCGGCGAATGGCAGCACAACGCCTTCAACGGTCGCATGGCGCAGTGGTGGGGCGCCTCGCTGTTCGCGTCGTACCAGCTGACACCCAAGTGGGAACTGCTCGGCCGCGCCGACTACCTCAACAACCGCCGCAACGGCGGCGGCACGATCGGCGTGGTGTCGCCGGGCAACGATTGCGAACTGAACGGCATCGACGACGGCTCGTGCAGCGCCGCCGCGATCGCCGATGGTCTGAATGGCTTCGGCCCCGGCATGGGCTACGACAGCAGCTTCGGTCGCTGGACCGCCACCAACCCCGACAAGGGCGCGAACCGCTGGGCGCTCAGCGTCGGCGCGGGCTACCTGTTCAGCGACAACGTGCGCTTCAAGCTCGAATACCGCTACGACCGCGCCAACCTGCCCGTCTTCATCGACAGCCGCGACGGCAGCTACGGCAAGGACAACCACCTGCTGGGCGCGTCGAGCGTGATCAGCTTCTGACGCGGCACGGGCGGTGAGGCAGCACTGGCCGCGTCGCCGGGCGGCCAGCGCGGCAACGCGCCGGGCACCTGACGGCGCAGGCCAGCCTGCCACCGGCCCCCGCAAGCGTTTGCGAAGTGGCCCGTGCGAGCGGGCTGATCAGAGGGCAGGATCGCAAGGTCCTGCCCTTTTGCATTGGCGGGCCGCGCGCCGCGAGCGCCGCCGCCCGACCGCCAGGCCAGCCCCCGAATCCACCGCCGGCCCCACGCCGCGCCCACCGAGGAAACCGCCATGACCGCCACCCTCACCCGCCCCGATTTCGACGGCCGCGCCTTCATCGACGGCAAGCGCGTCGAGGCCGCCAGCGGCGCGCGCTTCGACTGCATCTCGCCGGTGGACGGCAGCGTCATCGCCTCGGTCGCGCGCTGCGACGCGAAGGACGTGGACCTCGCCGTGGCCGCCGCGCGCCGCGCCTTCGACGACCGCCGCTGGGCCGGCCTCGCGCCCGCCAAGCGCAAGCAGACCCTCGTCCGCTTTGCCGACCTCATGGTGCGCGAGCGCGACGCGCTGGCCCTGACCGAGACGCTCGACATGGGCAAGCCGCTCAAGCACAGCCGCAGCGCCGACGTGATGGGCGCGCAGAACTGCATCCGCTGGTACGGCGAAGCGATCGACAAGATCTACGGCGAGATCGCGCCCACCGGCGACGACGCGCTCGCCCTCGTCACGCGCGAGCCCGTCGGCGTGGTCGCGGCCGTCGTGCCCTGGAACTACCCGATGCTCATGACGGCCTGGAAGATCGCGCCCGCGCTCGCGGCGGGCAACAGCGTCATCCTCAAGCCGAGCGAGAAGAGCCCGCTCAGCGCGCTGCGCATGGCCGAGCTGGCGCTGGAGGCCGGCATCCCGGCCGGCGTGTTCAACGTGCTGCCGGGCTACGGCCAGGAAGCGGGCGAGGCGCTCGCGCTGCACATGGACATCGACTGCATCGGCTTCACCGGCAGCACGCGCGTGGGCAAGCGCATCGTCGAATGCTCGGGCCGCAGCAACCTCAAGCGCGCCTGGACCGAGCTGGGTGGCAAGAGCCCCAACATCGTCTGCGCCGACGTGGCCGACCTCGACGCGGCGGTCGAGGCGTCGATCGGATCGATCTTCTACAACCAGGGCGAGAGCTGCAACGCGCCGAGCCGGCTGCTGGTGGAGGCGAGCATCCGCGACGCCTTCATCGAGAAGGCGCTCGCCCTCGTGCCGCGCTACGAGCCGGCCGACCCGCTCGACATGGGCACGGTGATGGGCGCGCTGGTGGACGAAGGCCAGTTGCGCACGGTCATGGGCTACATCGAGGCCGGCAAGGCCGAAGGCGCGGCGCTGATCGCGGGCGGCGAGCAGGCGCGCATCGAGACCGGCGGCTATTACGTGCGGCCGACCATCTTTGCCGGCGTGCGCAACGACATGCGCATCGCGCGCGAGGAAATCTTCGGCCCGGTGCTCAGCGTGATCGCCTTCGACGACATTGCCGACGCGGTCGCCCAGGCCAATGACACCTCCTACGGATTGCACGCCGCGATCTGGACGCGGGATATTTCAAAGGCGCACCGCGTCGCGCGCGCATTGCGGGCCGGGACGGTGCATGTCAATTCCTATGACGAGGATGACATCACGGTGCCATTCGGCGGTTTCAAGCAGAGTGGCAATGGACGGGACAAGTCACTCCATGCGTTCGAGAAGTACATGGAGGTTAAGACGACTTGGGTGAGGATTTAAGGAGAAACTATATGAACTGGAAAGTAACTGACATCAAGTCACAACTCAACGAACTTCTCGACTCAGGTGATATATCCGATCGCATACCTCTCTTACTCATCAAGGAAGGATTCTGTGCCCCAATCGAATGTGAAATACTGGACTACAAAGAAAATTTCGAAGAGGATGATAAAAGCTACGCAAAGCTTATCAAAAAGATCGCCAGCTTTTACAATTCCTATGGCGGCTACCTAATATACGGCGTTACTGAAGTCGAGAGCGAGACAGTATTCGCCGTCACGTCAAAACAGCACACCGCACCAAACATAGAAAAAGTTAAAGCCCTCTGCAAGTCATATCTAGATGAGCGCATCGCTGTAACCATGGCTCAACATACATGCAAGAACACCAGCGACCAAGAATCAACAGTAAGCGTTTTACACATTCCAAGACGAACAAGCCAACTACCAGTTGCCTTTATTAAAGATGGCCCCAAGGACACTTTTACAAAGAAGCAGATTTACCATCGAAGTCGCGACGAGTGCATCGAAGCAAAGGGTCATGAGATATTCGATCTCGCAGGGGAACGGCCTTCACCCTTCAGAATCAACGGCACGCCGTTTCGATACGGCATACTCGCAACCAGGCGCATTCAAACAAAACTCCCAGACAAGAATATCATCTGCCCAAATTTCATTGGACGAGCAGACCCCTTAAATCAACTTTGGAACTGGCTAGGAGATGACTTGAGCAGCATCAAACTACTTACCGGCGAAGGCGGACTTGGAAAGTCCAGCCTTGCGTACGAATTTGCTGTTCAAACATCAAAGCTCATCAAATCGCCATTCGAGCAAATTGTTTGGCTAACCGCAAAGCAGAGACAATTTGACGGCAGCAAAGACAGCTATACAGATCTAGCAAACGCAGACTTCGCGAGCTATAGAGAACTACTAGAGTCAATTGCAGAAAACCTACCAGAGCCACTTACCACTCCGCTCAAAGAAATCTCCGATCGAGATTTGAAGCGAATAATAAAGAGCGGACTCACTCAATACCCATCACTATTCATTCTCGATGACATTGACTCGTTGACAACAGAAGAACAAAAGCAAGCCAGCGAAATAGGTCTTATGCTTGGAGCGATGCAGTCAAAAATACTACTCACAAATCGCCACGATCAAACTTACTCACCAGATACCACTATCCGCCTACACGGATTCTCCAGCCCAACGACTGGAGATGAATATGCACAGTACGTTGACAGCCTTTTCTTGCGAGGAATTCTTAGGAAAGAACTTTCGAGCAAGCAGTTGAGAGAATTACATTCGACCACCGAAGGCAGCCCGTTATATACGGAATCACTCTGCCGTCTATTTCGCTTCTCATCATTTGAAGAAGCGCTTAACCGATGGAAAAAGGAAGGGGGAGAAGGTGCACGCCGAGCCGCACTAGATCGAGAAATTCAACAACTCTCGCCAGAGGCGAAGAGAATATTGCTCGCCGCCGCCTTAGTAGGAAGAGCGTCCGTACCAAATCTTTCGGAAATAACCGAATGCAGCCTTGAAAAAGTTGAACAAGCCATTCAGGAGTTAAGCACCCTCCATTTAGTTAGTGGCGATCCGATCGGCGACACACCAAACTTTATCGTTCCGTCAAACACCATCCGCTTAGTCAAGAACAGCGCCCAACTCTTAGCAACCGACCACAAGAAGATAGAGTTAAGAATAAAGGACTTAAGCCAACCCCTTAAGCATGGCAAAGGAAGAGATGATGTATCCCGACTTGCAATTACACAAGCACAAGCGCAAGTGCGCCAACACAAGCACATGGACGCGATTGCAACACTCACGGATGCAATTAAGCTCCGCCCCAAAAACGGGGATCTGAAGGGAGTAAAGGCAGAATTATTCATGCAAATACAACCACCGAGACATGAGGAAGCTCGCCGACTCGCAAGAGATGCAATTCAAATCGGATGCAATCGCCCAACAACATTTGACACATGGTTTGACGCAGAAATGCAAAGCGGCCATTATCCTGGCGCAATCGAAGCTGCAGAAATGGCACTGACCCGAGAAATTGGGCACAACCATGAGTGGCTCATGAAAAATGCAGCCGCACTTTTCACAAAAGCCACTAACAGTGGCATCGGAACCTCCCCCGCTGACAAATTATCGACACTCATACGAGCCAGCGAACTTATACACGAAGCAGTTAAGACAACCCGTGGAGAAACAAGCACAAAATATCAAAATGTCCGCTTCGATGTGCATGACCAAATTTGGTCAGTCATTATTGATGATGGATTGACCCGTCTAGATGAAATACGTATAGCGAGAGGGCAGCTCGAGAAATTTTGGCGCACTCAAGATGTGCGTTTGACGAACGCATCTCGCTGCATTGAAGTAGTCAACGCACTCATCAAGATTGCAAAATCGTCGGTGACGAATGAACGCGAAAACCGCATTGATCTGTATACAGAGGAGTTCAAGCTCTGCGAAAAACTCATTGATGCCAGACTCACTGAATACCCACAAGACACACGGCACCCGCAGTTAATCGAGCGTTGGGAAAAGGCAAAGAACAAATTTCACGACACCCTAACAACATCAGGACAGTGATAAACGTCGACGGCCACAAATACGCCGAGGCAATTAGTAGACGATTTGAAATTCCCAACATTTCACAGGACCCTACTGTTGCACAGGTACTTCTATGTACGTTTGGAGGAGCATCTTCACACCCCTTGCATCGTACTTCAGCCAATTAAATCAATTGGTAGCAGGCTTGCAGAAGATTAATAGCCTGTTTGAAAATGCCCCTCAAAAGCAAATGCGCCGCATGAGCATGCTGCTTATGGCGATCTGAATCATCGCCTCGGCGGTATCGATGCGGCGCTCGTAATCGCGCACGAGGCGGCGCCAATGCGCCATCCAGCCGAAGGTGCGCTCGACCACCCAGCGGCGCGGCAGCACTTCGAAGCCGATCTGGCCTTCGCGGCGGCGCACGACTTCAACGACGAAATCAAGCATTGCCGCCTTGTTCATCAGCGCGGTGCGGTCATACGCCCCATCGGCGAAGAAATGCTTGATGCCGGGCCAGCGCTTCTTGAGGGCATCGAGCACGGCAATCGCACCGGTGCTGTCGGCAATGTCGGCGGGCGTGAGATTGACCATCAGCAGGCGTCCGTCGCTATCGACGGCGATATGGCGCTTGCGACCGACGATTTTCTTGTTGGCGTCGTAGCCCTGTTTGCCTGCGTGCGGCGCCTTGACGCTCTGGCTGTCGAGCACGCCCGCCGTGGGCCAGTCGCGCCCGTTGGCCTGTCGGTCGATCATGAGGACAACTTCGTGCAGCGTCGCGAACAGGAAGCGCCGCAGTAGTTGCCGGAACCACCAGTAGATCGTCTGCCAGGGGCCGAAATCGTGCGGCAGCATTCGCCAGCCGCAGCCCGAGCGCACGAGATAGCGCAAGGCGTTGATGACTTCGCGAAGATCCATCCGGCGCTTGCGGCCCGTGCGCCCGACCGCCGGGAGCAGGGGCTGCAAGGCTGCCCATTCCGCGTCGGCCATGTCGCTCAGGCAGGGATTGGTGTTCTTCGCCGGATTGAATAGACCGCAACGCTCATCACGGCATATGCTGCTGCATATGCCACATCCACGACAGGTCGCATCATGACGCTCGAAGAACGCACCGTTTCCATCTTCCGCAATGGACGCAACCAAGCCATTCGCATTCCGCGCGAGTTCGAACTGTCGGGCACTCAGGCGCTCATGCGGCGCGAAGGCTCGAAGCTGATCATCGAGCCGCTGCAAACCGGCAATCGCCTGCTTGCCTTTCTCGACGCGGCCGAACCGCTCGACGAGTCCCTGCCCGAGATCGAGGACACGCCCGCCGCCGACGAGGACGTGCTGTGAGCGATGGTCACGCCTTCCTGCTCGACACCAACATCCTCTCGGCTCTCACCCGCGATCCGCACGGTGTGGTCCGCGACCGGCTTTGCGCCGCGCTGCCGCTGACCGCCTGCACGAGCATCGTCGTCGCGGCCGAACTGCGATACGGACTCAGCAAGGGCGTGTCCGCGCGCCTGCGCGAACGCGTCGAGGGTCTGCTGGCGAGCATCGATGTGCTGCCATTCGACGCCCCGGCCGACGAGCATTACGGCGACATCCGCGCGACGCTGCAACGGCTCGGTCAGCCGATCGGCCTGAACGACCTGCTCATCGCCGCGCATGCCCGCGCGCTCGGACTGACGCTCGTCACCCACAACACCCGCGAGTTCGAACGGGTGCCGGGACTGAAGGTCGAAGACTGGCTTTCGACCGGCGCAGGGGGATGATGGTCGGGCGCTACTCGCATCACGCCGCGCCGCCCGCGCGGCGCCGCCCGCCGCCGCCATGTACCTCCCCGCCCACTTCGCCGCCCCCTCCCCCGACGCCCTGCACGCGCTCATCCGCGCCCACCCGCTCGCGACCGTCATCCTCGCCGCCGCCGACGCGCCCGACGCCGACCACATCCCGCTCCACCTGCACCTGCCGCCCGACGGCCCGGCGCTGCTGCGCGGCCATGTCGCGCGCGCCAATCCGCTCTGGCGCCGGCTCGCCGACGCGCCGCGCGCGCTCGCCGTCTTCCACGGGCCGTCGGCCTATGTGTCGCCGGACTGGTATCCGTCCAAGCATGCGCACCACCGCGCGGTGCCGACGTGGAACTACGCGGTCGCGCATGCGCACGGGCGGCTGCGCGCTATCGATGACGCCGGCTGGCTGCGCGACTTCCTCGCCGGACTGACGGCCGACCACGAGGCGGCGCGCCCGCGTCCGTGGGCGCTCGGCGACGCGCCGGCCGACTACCTGGAGAAGATGCTCGCGGCCGTCGTCGGCATCGAGCTGACGGTCGAGCGGCTGACGGGCAAGTTCAAGCTGAGCCAGAACCGGCCGGCGGAAGATCGCGCGGGCGTGGCGGCCGGCCTGCGCGCCGAGACCGGCGCGGCGGGCGAGGCGATGGCGCGGCTTGTCGACGGAGAGCACGACTCCCCGACCTGACCGCCAACAACACGCCACGGCACAAGCCGGTCACGCACCGCGAGGAACACGCTTCATGTCAGACGCCAGCCCCACCACCTGCCCGCTCTGCCACCAGCCCAATCGCTGCGGCATTTCCGACTTCGCCAACTGCTGGTGCCGCGCCCTGCCCGTCCCGCCCGCGCTGCTCGCCACCCTCCCGCCCGAGCTGCGCGGCAAGGCCTGCCTTTGCCGCAACTGCATCGAATCCTGGCTCGCCGCCCATCCGCCCGCCGGGGATGAAAAAAAGGCGGCCCCGGGCAACCCCGGCTGACCGCCTTTCGCGTTCCGCGCCGCCGTCATGGCGCGCGGCCGTGTTCAGCGCGGCTTGCGCGCCCGTGCCGCCCGCTTCGGCGCGGCGGCAACGGCCTCCGCCGATACCGCGCCCGCATCCGCCACGGCCGGCGCCGACGCCGCGCCCTCCTCCGACGGCGCACCGATCGTCGCGGCGCCCACCGCCGGCAGCGGCTCCACATGCGCGGCCGACTTGCCGATCACGCCCACCGCGGGCTCGATGCCCGGCGCGGGCTGGGGTGCGACGGCCGCGTCGTCCTCCACGCCATCGACGCGCCCCGCCGCCGACAGCCGCTGCTCGGCCCAGTACGCATAGTTGACCTGCACGTTCTCCATCAGCTCGGCGTAGGCGGCCATCTGGTTGGCCAGCAGCGCGCCGAACTGCGCGAACACGTTGTATTCCTGGAGCACGAACTTGCTGAGCGTCTTGGCCTGCTGGAGCTGCTCGTACTCGCCGGCGATGGCGGTCACGCCTTCGACGAAGGCGCGCTGCTGGTTCTGGAGGCGCTGGAGCACGGCCATCTGCATCTGCATGAGGTCGGCCCAGGTCTTGTGGTCGAAGCGCAGCGGCAGCACGGCGGCGCTGAGCGCGCCGTCATAGACGGCGCGGTTGCCCACCTGGCCGACCATCTGGCCGAACTTGACGAGCCGGCGCAGCGGCGCGGGCACGGCGGCTTCGGCCTCGGCCTGCAAGGACGGGGCGGGATTGGCTTGTTGCATGGTCATCTCCTCGGGTGCGACCGGCTCAGGCGCCGAGCCGGTCGAGCATGCGCGCGATCGCGGCGATCTGCGGCGCGGCCTGGGTGAAGTAGTCGGCGCCGGTGTAGCCCCACCAGTCCCAGCAGCCTTCGGGGTTGAGCGTGGTCGAGTCGTCCATGCCCTCGGCCTGCGGGAAGAGCACGACGATGTCGTTGGCGTCGGCGATCTCGATGTAGCCGGTGGTGGTGACGTAGCGGTTGCCGTAGGGCGGGTTGTTGGCGGTGTCGGCGCGGCCGTTCACGTAGTTCACGTAGTTGTAGCCCTGCTTGCAACCGTGCAGCGCGATGTGCACGCGTGCGGGCGCGCCCTCTTCCACCGCGCGCGGCACCCAGGCGTAGCCGAAGCGGCTCATGCTCGGCGCGGCCTCGCCAAAGAACTCGGTCTGGTCGAAGCGCACGAGGCGGCCGGTGGGCCGGTCGGTCGCGGGCTTGAGCCAGGGGTAGATGTGGTGCAGCACCTCGTGCGACTGCACGAAGTCGCCACGGTTGATGAAGGGCGGGAAGTTGGTGCCGAGGTCGTTGTCCTCGGGGTTCATCGTGATGATCGAATGGCCGGCCGGGACGTGGTCCACGAAGCGCAGACGCTCGCCGGTGACGCCGAGCAGCTCGTAGAAGCGCTTCGTCTGCGCCACGACCGACGAGGCGACGACGGTGTCCTTGCTACCCGTGAAGACGTACACGCGGTCGTCGCCGAGGTTGGCGATCGGGTCGATGCCGCCTTCGGCCGCGACGTTGCGCGCGAGGCGCAGCGAGTGGGCGGCGTCCGGCCCCACCGACGGCACGAGCGGCGCCATGCAGATGTAGAGCGCGTTCTGGGTGCGCGAGTCGTCGGGCGTGAAGGCCGCGCGCGGGAAGGACTCCGACGCGCGCCACGGCCCGCCCGCGATGACGCCCGCGCCGCAGAAGCGCGACGACAGCGCGACGTGCAGCTGCACCGTCATGAATGCGCCCGACGACAGGCCGGACACCGAACTCTCGCCGGCCACGACGTTGTAGCTGGCGAGCTGTTCGACCTTGGGACTGATGCTGCTCATGTACCGCCTCCTCCGGCCGCTCCGGGCCGCTGACAGGGTGTGTGTGCAGGCGCCCGGCTTCGCGCACGACGCGAGTGTCGCGCCGGTCGGGCGCAGCGATCATCGGCGCGGGCCATGGCGGGCGTGCTGCGCTGCGGCGACGCGGGCGTGACTTATGGCACGTCGGGGATGCGCGGCGAAGAAGGGGCGGTTTCGGCTCAGGGAAGGTCCGGGGTCGGGCAGGCAGCGCGTCGTGGCGCCGGGATGAGCGCCCATCGCCGCGACCGGACGCCGCGCTGTTGCGCCGCAATCTCCCAATCCACCAAGGGCTTTCGGGCTGTTCGGGGCGCAGTGGGCAAGTCGGCCATCATCGCGGCCTCGCGCGGGCTGCCGCGCCGCAACACGCTGTCGAGGGTCGTCATGTCGCTGCACAAGTCGCGCGCCGAGCGCATCTGCCAGGCGCTGGTGTTCGAAGCGCTCGCCATCGTCATCGCCACGCCGCTGTTTGCCTGGGCCATGGGTACGGGCATGGGCGAGATGGGCGTGCTGACCTTCGCCAACTGCCTGATCGCGCTGGTGTGGAACGTGGGCTTCAACACCGGCTTCGACGCGCTGCTGCGCCGCGCCGGCCGCAGCAAGACGGTGGCGGCACGCGTGGTTCACGCGCTGCTGTTCGAGGCCGGGCTGTTCGCGCTGACGCTGCCGCTGGCGATGTGGTGGCTGGAGATCGGGCTGGCCGAGGCCTTCGCGCTGGAGGTGGGCATGGTGCTGTTCTTTCTGCCCTACTCCTACGTCTATCACTGGGGCTGGGATGTGCTGCGCGCGAGATGGCTGGCGCGCCGCGCGAGGCGGTCGAGCGCGACCAGCGCATAGCCCGTGGCCGCGAACACGCCCAGCAGCGCGAAGGCGTTGACCAGCGTGCGCTCCAGCCCGATGACGGGCAGTTCCAGAAAGGGATAGGGGTAGAGGCCGGTGACGGCGCCGCGCAGCAGGGTCATGACGAAGTAGCCGACCGGATAGCCGCACCAGAGCGCCACGTCGCGCGACGCGAGCGGCTGGCTGCGCGCGGCCCACCACCACCAGAGGCACCACGCGGGCGGCGTGCAGTAGTGCAGCAGCGTGTCGGCCAGCCATTGCGGGCCGGCGTCGGGCGCCATCGCGCGCAGCAGGAAGTGATGGCCGAGGCCCACGAGCACGATCGCCGCCGTGATGCCGCCCGACACGCGCGGCCGCAGCAGCCAGCGCCCGGCCGGCGACGCGGGCGCGAGCGCGCCGAAGCTGGCGGCGAGCGCGACCAGCCCGTTGGTGAGGATCGTGAAATAGCCGAAGTACACGCCGAGCGCGGCGGGCAGCGTGCGGCCGATGCCGAGGCTGTACTCCAGCGCCAGCACGAGCTGGAACACGAGGCTGGCCCAGGTGAAGACGGCGAGCGCGCCAGCGAAGGCGCGGGCAGGCAGGGAAAGGCTGGACGGTGACGGGAGGCTCATGGCTCGCCGGACGGGCGGAAGGTGGCGGCGGGCGTGGCCGGACAAAAGGCGCGACCGTCGGGCCGGCGCTGGCGCCGGCATCGGTTGATGGCCGGATTACGGCGGGAACGGCGCCCTTCTGAAATGCCGATGACCCGGAGCGCCGACCCCGTCCGCGCGGGCGCCGGCCCGGCGCGGCGCCTCCGGGCACGCACCGCAGACGCCATGCGCCTCAGCCCATCAACAGCGAATAACCGGCAAGCCGCGCGAGGCTGTCATCGACCCAGGCGGCGACGTGGGCGCGGCGCAGCTGCGGGTCGGCGGGCGGCTCGGGCGTTTGCGGCAGCGCGAGGCTGCCGTCGGCGACGCGGGCGTCGAGCGCGCGCACGAGGTCGGCGCGGTCGCGCGTGCCGTCGAGCAGGCCGAGCAGCGCGCGGCTGAAGGGCACGAGCTTGATGACGTCATGGCGCAGGTTGGTGACGAGTTCGTCGCCCTCGGCTTCATGCCGCGCCCAGGGGCTGGCGACGGGCTTCACGGGCAGCGGCCGGCCCGGCGCGGCGACGGCGCAGGGCGGCTGCCAGGCGCGCAGCTCGACCAGCCCGCCGACGAAGGCCTGCATCAGCTCCTGCGTCAGCAGCCGCGCATGCACGCCGGCGAGCGCGGGCGGCACCCACTGGCCGGCACGCTCGGCGGCGGCCGCGACCAGTTCGTCGAAGCGCCAGCCGAGCGGCCAGCGTTCGGCCAGCAGGCCGAGCGCGGCCTTGGTGAGCGGGTTCTGGCTGCCGCCGCGCGCCGTGACGCGCTCGCCCTGGCGCAGCGCGAAGGCGGCGGGCACGCCGGGGCGCAGGTCGAGCGGCGGGCGCGGGGCGTCGGCGGGCGTGGCGCTGGCGGGCGTGGCCGCGCCCGCGTCGGCCCCCGGTGCCGCCGGCTCGAACTGCGCCGCCGACGCGATCCACATGCCCGCGACCGCCGTCGGCGCGAGGCCGCGCTGCACCTCGCGGTCGGCCTTGCACAGCAGCGTCTGGCGGAAATGGCGGTTGCGCAGGAAGTCGAGCTTCTGCTCGAACTGCACGACATCGGCGCTCGTTTCCTGGAGCTTCGCCACCGTCTCGGGCGGCAGGCCCGTGGGCAGCATGGTCTGGAAGTCGGCCTCGGCGAGGTATTGCAGGCCGTGGCGGCCGGCGCGCTCGACGAATTCGTGGAACCACATCGGCGCGTTGTTCGGCTCCAGATGCTCGTGGAACAGGTACCAGTCGGGCGAGCCGTCGAGCTGTTCCAGCTCGGCGCGCAGCTGGCGGCCGTAGGCGTTGCCGTCGGCGGGCACGGCGTCGAGCATCAGGCGCAGCGTGGCGCGGGCGCCGGCGACGCGCTCGGCGGGACTGCGGCTGGCGTCGCCGGTGTAGCCGAGCAGATGGCGGACGCTGCCGCGCAGGTGCCAGCCGGGGAAGGTGTTGTAGCTGATGTAGGCGACGCCCTCGGGGCCGAGGCTGCGCGCGGCGAGGTCGAGCACCTTGTCCTGCACCTCGGGCGGAATCCAGCTGAACACGCCGTGGCAGACGAGGTAGTCGAACTCGCCCCAGCTCGCGTCGATGTCCATGATCGACGCGTGCTCGATGCGCACGTTGGTGAGGCCGAGCTTGCGGATCGCGGCCTGCCCTTCCTCCACCTGTCGCTGCGACAGGTCCACGCCGACGAACTGCGCGCCGGGCAGCGCGACCGCGAGCGGGATGAGGTTGCCGCCGGCCGCGCAGCCGAGTTCGAGCACGCGACAGGTGGCGACGTCGGGCGGGTTGAGGCCGAACACGCACGCGAGCGTGGCGAGCCGGTCGGGATGGGTCTGGACGAAGGCCTGGCTGCGGTAGGGGACGTCGTCGTAGCCGTTGGGGTCGGTGGCGGGGGGCGTGGTCATGGCTCGGCGGCGGTGGGAGGAGTGGCGGCCATGATAGGCCGGCACTCCGTGGGGGCTTTGCGCCGCGGCGGGCCGACGGCCATGACGCAGTGGTCGCCGGAGGCGTCATGGCCGGCAGCGCGGCAAGACCGGTCGCCGGCCGCGTCGCCGTCAGTGCCTCGCCACCGTCGCGAGCGAGCCGGCGCTGCCGGCCGTCGCCACGTACACGTCGCGCAGCGTCGAGGCCGAGCCGCTGCGCAGCACCGCGACCGTGAACGGCCTGGCGCTCGTGGCGTCGGCCCAGGCCCGCAGCGTGCTGCCGTCGGTCACGGCCGGGATCGTGCCGAGCGTGGTGAGCGTGCCGCCGGTGATGTCGTACTGGGTGAGCGTGCCGCCCGCGCAGTCGCCACGGCCGCTCGCGGGCACGCAGTACAGCACCGAGGCGAGCTGGCCGCCGAGCGGCGCGGCCTCGGGCTGGCCCGGCGCGCGCGACCGCGCGTTGACGCCGTAGCCGGTGGAATCGACCGGCGTGTCGAGCGGGCTGGCGCTGGCGGGCCGCACGCTGCCGACCGGCACCACGCCCGCCACCAGGGTGCGTGCGTTGCTGCCGTCGGCGTCGATGGCGGCGATGTCCACCAGCCCCGAGCCGAGCGCGCGCGTGAACACGATCGTGTCGCCGGCCGCGTCGAGCGCGAGCGGCGCGGTGTGGCCATTGGCCGCCGTCCACGGGATGTCGAGCCTGACCGCGCCGCCGCCGGCGCGCGGCACCGACCACACCGACACCGTGCCGTCGGCCGCGACGAAGCGCAGCACGATGAAGTTCGTGGTGCCGCCGAGCGCGGTGATGCTGCCGCCGCTCGCGAGCGTGGCGGCGGTCGTCGCGGCCGAGGTGCCGGTCAGGCGCAGCAGCTTGTTGCCGTCGGCGAACCAGGCGGCGTCCCAGCCGCCGATGCCGGGCACGCTGGTCGGATGAATGCCGCTGAAGCTGTAGAGGCTGGGGCTGAGCGTGGCGCCGCCCGCCGTATAGGTGAGCGCGCGGACGCTCGTGGGCGAGCCGTTGACGAGCAGGTAGGCGGTCTTCTGCCCGCCCAGCTCGCCGATCCAGCCGAAGTGCCAGAAGCCGCCGGCGCCGTTGGCGACGTCGCCGATCAGGCTCATCGACCAGTTGTAGAACCTGAGCGCGCCCGAGATCAGCACGACGAAGCCGAGCGCCTTGCCGTTCTCGTCGGTGACGATCTCGGCATGGTTGGTGCCCGACGGGAAGTAGGTGGGCGCGGTGCTGCTGGTGGCGTTGTCGCGCACCATCACGAAGCTGGCGTCGGCCATGGTCGAGCACTTGCCGTCGGCGCCCCAGGTGTAGACGCCGACCCAGTTGTCGGTGGCGGCGGCATTGCCCTGGTAGTGGTGCTCGACGAAGCAGGCGTTGCTGACGTAGGACAGCTGCACCGGCGTGCGGCTTTCGCTACCGACGAGGCTGGCGCGGTAGATGCGCCCGCCGCTCACGTAATAGGCGCGGGTCTCGCCCTGGTAGGTGTAGCTGCGCGCGCCGGCGTCGAAGCCGTAGGCGGCAGTGGTGTGGACGGCGCTGGTGCCGGTGTAGGCCGGGTCGGAATAGATGGTGGTCGGGCCGCCGTTGGCATCGGTGAGCGCGGCATTCAGGCCGGGCGTCGCCGCCGCGAGCGGATTGACGCCGAGCAGGCTGACGGCGGTATCGGTATTGGCGCTGGCGAGCGCCGGGAGGTACTGGTCGGGCACCGCCGTGGTCGGCGCGGGGCTGGCGGGCGTGGGGCTGGACGCGGGCGTGGCATTCGGGTCAACCCAGACGCCAGGCGGGCCGCCACCGCCACAGCCGGCGAGCGTCATGCCGAGAGCGAGGGCCGGCCAGAGCGCGCCGGGCTTGCGCATGCGAAGAGTCATCGGACGGGTCTCGTGTCGTTGTTGCGCCGGGCCTGCGACCCGGCCCGTGCGCGCCGCACGGTCGGCCGGGGTTATCCCTTGCACGAGCTTTCCCGATGCGCACTCCGGCACCGCATTCCGACGAGCGCGCCCGCGATGCGACAAGCGGCGATGCCGGCCGTGGCTTCGCTGGCGATGGGCGGTGGCCGGCTCGCGGCACTCGGCGCGCCGTCCGGCAGGCCCGAGGCGGCCGGTCGGCGATCCCTCGGCCGACGCGTCCGACCCGTCGGCATTCAGCCCATCGGCGGCGAGGCGGGCGGATCGACCACGGGCGGGAGATCGGGCGGCGGCGGTTCCTCGATCGGCACCGGCGGCGGGACGATGTCGGGCGGCGTCTCGGGCTCGGTGTCGGGAATCGGCGGGACGTTGGGCGTATGTGCCTGCATGGCGGGGCTCCTCGCGGGACGGGAGCGGCCATGGTTGGCGCGCCGGGCGCGGGCGGCTGTCGGCGCGCCGGCCGGACGGCTGTGGGACGCGGGGCGTCAGGCCGCCGGCAGACGCGACGGCGCGCCAGAGGCGCGGGCGCGGCGGCGCGCCGGCCGGCTCAGCCCGCCTTGCGCAGCCGGAAGACGGCCAGCGTGCCGAGCAGGTTGGGCAGCAGCGTGACCGGCCGGCCGTGGCCGTCGAGCGCCACGCAGTCGAGGATCTCGAAGCCCGTCTTGCGCGCCAGCACCTCGAAGTCGCGGATGGTCGCGCAGCGGATGTTGGGCGTGTCGTACCACTCGTAGGGCAGGCTTTCGCTCACCGGCATGCGGCCGAGCGCCAGCGCGACGCGGTGCTGCCAGAAGCCGAAGTTGGGAAAGCTGATGATGGCCTCGCGCCCGACGCGGCCGATCTCGCGCAGGTTGCGCTCGACCTTCACCATCGCTTGGAGGCTCTGAAGCTGCACCACGGTGTCGAAGCTCGCGTCGCCGAACAGGCCGAGGCCGTGGTCGAGGTCGAGCTGGATCACGTTGACGCCGTTGCGCACGCAGGCGGCGACCTTGGCGTCGTCGCGGTCGATGCCGTAGCCGGTGCAGCCGCGCTCGCGTTGCAGGTGGGCGAGCAGCGTGCCGTCGCCGCAGCCGAGGTCGAGCACGCGCGAGCCGCGCGCGATCCAGTCGGCGATGAAGGCGAGATCGGTGCGCAGCGGGCGCAGCGGCGGACGCGCGGCGGGCGGCAGGGCGGACCGGGCGCGGCCGGCCGTGGCGCCGGTGGCGGGCACGGCCGGCGCGGCGATCGTGGCGCTGGTTGCGGTCGCGGCGAGGTGGGCGGCGCTCGGGCCGGCGGTGCGGGTCGTCATGTTGCAAGCCTTTGCAGATCGAGCGTGACAGCGCTTGCAGGCGTCCGCGCGGCGAGGTCGGCGGCAATGCCCTCGAACCAGTTGCGCACGACCGCGTGGTAGCGCGGGTCTTCGAGCAGGAAGGCGTCGTGGCCGTGTGGCGCGTCGATCTCGGCGTAGCTCACCTCGCGGCCGTTGGCGACGAGCGCCTGCACGATCTCGCGGCTGCGCTGGGGCGAGAAGCGCCAGTCGGTCGTGAAGCTGGCGACGAGAAACTTCGCCCGCGCGGGCGCGAGCGCCCGCGTGAGGTCGCCGCCGTGGCGGCCGGCCGGATCGAAGTAGTCGAGCGCCTTGGTGATGAGCAGATAGGTGTTGGCGTCGAAGTAGCGGCTGAACTTCTCGCCCTGGTAGCGCAGATAGCTCTCGATCTCGAACTCGACGCCGAAGCCGAAGCCGTAGCCCTCGCGCGGCGCGCCGTCGGCCAGCGCGCGCAGGTCGCGGCCGAACTTCTCGGCCAGGCTGTCGTCGCTGAGGTAGGTGATGTGGCCGATCATCCGCGCCACGCGCAGGCCGCGCGCCGGCACCACGCCGTGCTCGTAGTAATGGCCGCCGTGGAAGTCGGGGTCGGACAGGATGGCGGTGCGCGCCACGTCGTTGAAGGCGATGTTCTGCGCGCTCAGGCGCGGCGTGCTGGCGATGACGGCGCAGTGCGCGACGCGCTCGGGATAGCGGATCGACCAGCTCAGCGCCTGCATGCCGCCGAGCGAGCCGCCCATCACCACCGCGAGCTTCTCGATGCCCATGACGTCGAGCAGGCGGGCCTGGGCATCGACCCAGTCCTCGACCGTCACGACCGGGAAGTCGGCGCCCCAGGGCTTGCCGGTGGCGGGATTGGCGCTGCGCGGCCCGGTCGAGCCGAAGCACGATCCGAGGTTGTTGACGCCGATGACGAAGAACCGCCGCGTATCCACGGCCTTGCCGGGACCGACCATGTTGTCCCACCAGCCGCGCTCGCCCTTGTCGTCCACGCCCGCGACGTGGTGCGAGGCATTGAGCGCATGGCAGATGAGCACGGCGTTGGAACGGTCGGCGTCGAGTTCGCCGTAGGTCTCGACCACGAGTTCGTAATCGGCCAGCGAGATGCCGCAGGCGAGCGGCAGCGGCGCGCTGAAGCGGTACACGCGGGGCGTGCTGTGCAGGGTTTCGTCGGCGTCGAGGGCCGGTTGGGACAGGGCGGCTGACATGGGGGCGGATTCTAGCCGCCGGCCCCGGGCGTTCCGGCCGGCGGCGCCGCTTCGCCGGCCATGCAGACGCAGGCCTTGCCGGCGGCCTTGGCCGCGTACATGGCGCCATCGGCGCGCTGGAGCAGTTCGTCGGCGCCGCGCGCATGGGCCGGGAACAGCGCGATGCCGATGGACGGCGTCACGCCCACGCGCTGGCGCGCGATGGTCATGGGCGGCGAGATGGCGGTCATGATCGCGTGGCCGAGCATGCGCGCGTGCGAGTCGAGCATGACGCCGCGCGGCAGGTAGGCGATGGCGACGAACTCGTCGCCGCCGAAACGCGCGGCCAGATGGCGCGTCGCGGCCGGATCGAAGATGGGCGCGCCGCCGAGCGGGTCAAGCACCGACGCCGGCCCGGCCACGCCGGCACGCGCGAGCGCCCCGCCCGCCTTGTCGGCCGGCAGTGCGCGCTTGAGCCGGTTGGCGACGGTGCGCAGCAACTCGTCGCCGGCGATGTGGCCGAGCGAATCGTTGATGCGCTTGAAGCCGTCGAGGTCGAGGAAGAGCGCGCACACGCCGGCCTGCTCGCGGCGGGCGGTGTCGATCATCGCGGCCAGCTCGACGCGCAGCGAGGCGCGGTTGGCGAGGCCGGTGAGCGCGTCGAAGCGCGCGAGATAGCTGATACGGCGCTCGGCGCGGCGGCGGTCGGTCACGTCGCGCACGACAGCCACGACTTCCTGGTCGGCGCTGCGGAACACGCGCGCCTCGAAGTCGAGCAGCTCGCCGCGGATCATGAGGCTGTAGTTGCAGACCTCGGTGGTGCGGGTCTCATGCGCGCGGTTGAAGCAGTCGAGCTGGACCCGCGCGACATCGGGCGGCAGGCCGAGCTCGAAGATGCCGCGCCCGACCAGCTGTTCGGCCGGCGCGATCAGGTGCTGGTGGTTGCCGGAAATCTCGCGCAACGTGCCGTCGATGCCGTAGCGCAGGATCAGGTCGGGCAGCGCGGCCACCAGGGCGGCGTTGCGCGCGGCCAGCACGCTCAGTTCGTTGCCGCGCCGTTCCAGTTCGGCGGTACGCGCGGCGACGCGCGATTCGAGTTCGGCGTTGAGGCATTGCAGCTCGGCGTTGGCGCGTTGCAGCGCCAGTTCGGCCTCGTGCCGCGCGGTCACGTCGCGGTAGTTGAGCAGGATCGCGCCGATGTCGGGGTTGTGCAGCAGGTTGCTGGCCGTGCCCTCGACGATGGCGTAGCTGCCGTCGCCGCGCCGCAGCCGCAGCCGGCCCGAGCTGCGGCTGCCGGGCAGGTTCATGAGCTCGGCGGCGAGCCGGCGCGCATGGTCGAGATCATGGGCATGGATGCGCGCGGCCAGCGGACGCCCGACGACGTCGGCGGCGCCGAGACCGAAGTTGCGTTCATGCGAACCGCTCACGTACAGCACCACGCCATGGCTGTCGAGCACCATGAACACGTCGTCCGACCATTCGACCATCGCCTGGAAGCGGTGCTGCACGGCCCGCATGCTGCGGGCGCGTTCCTTGTGCGCGGTGATGTCGGTGCACACGCCGATCACGCGGCTCACGCGGCCGGCATCGTCGAGCAGCGGGAAGGCACGGTCGCGCATCCAGCGCGTGGCGCCGCCGCGCGTGACGATGCGGTACTCCTCGTCGAACTGGCCCTCGGGCGCGCGCCGCATCGCGGCGAGCACGCGCGAGTGGTCGTCCGGATGAACGAAGTCCTCCCACTGGCGCCGGCCCGAGACGAGATCGGCCGCCGGGTAGCCGGCGATGCTCTCCACCGTCTGCGACACCCACAGCAGCCGCTGCGCGTCGGCCGTCTTGACCCAGAGCACGTCGGGAAAAGCGCGCGCGAAGCCTGCGAGCACGTCGCTGTCGTCGGCATCCGCGCCGAGACCCGAGGCGATGTAGCTGCCGGTGGCGCCTGCGTCGAAAGCCATGATCGACCGGGCGCCCGGTTCAGGCGGCGGCGCGCAGCGCCGCTGGCCGCGCGGCCGCCAGGAGGCTGCGTATGACGCGCGAATCGTTCTCGGCCAGTACCGCGTCGGCGAGCTGGCGCGCCTCGTCGTGGCGGCAGGCGAGCAGCGCCTGCTTGACGTAGGGGATCTGCGCCGGATGCATCGAGAAGTTGCGCAGTCCCATGCCGAGCAGCAGCGGCGCGAGCAGCGGATCGCCGGCCATCTCGCCGCACACCGACACGCTCACGCCCGCGCGCTCGCCCTCCTCGATCGTGCGCGCGATGAGCGCGAGCACGGCGGGATGGAGCGGGTCGTAGTAGTCGGCCACGGTGGCGTCGGCGCGGTCGATGGCGAGCGTGTACTGGATGAGGTCGTTGGTGCCGATGCTCAGGAAGTCGAGCACCGGCGTGAAGGCGCGCAGCGCGACGGCGGCGGCGGGGATCTCGATCATGCCGCCGACGGGCACGTCGTCGGGCACGGGCTGGCCGCGCTGGGTCAGTTCGGCGCGGGCGCGGACGATCTGCTCGCGCGCCGCCTCGACCTCGCGCACCGAGCTGATCATCGGCAGCAGGATGCGCACCGGCCCGTACACGGCGGCGCGGAGGATGGCGCGCAGCTGGGCGCGGAACATCTTCGGCTCGGCCAGGCTGTAGCGGATCGCGCGCAGGCCGAGCGCAGGATTCTCGGTGCCGTCCATGCGCTTGTCGGGCACGCGCAGCATCTTGTCGGCGCCGATGTCGATGGTGCGGATCGTGACCGGCCGCCCTCCCATGGCCGAGACGGCGCGACGGTAGGCGTCGAACTGCTCGTCCTCGTCGGGCAGTTCGTCGCGGTCGAGAAACAGGAACTCCGAGCGGAACAGACCGACGCCCGAGGCGTTGACGTTGATGGCGGCGATCGCGTCCTCGGGCAGCTCGATGTTGGCGTGCAGCTCGATGAGCCGGCCGTCGATCGTGACGCAGGCGCGCGAGCGCAGCGCGCCGAGCGCGGCCTTCTCGTCGGACTGGCGCAGCACCCGGGCGCGGTACCAGTCGAGCACCTGGCGGTCGGGCTGCACCACGATCACGCCCTGCTCGCCATCGATGACGATGAGGTCGCCATCGACCAGCCGGTCGAGCGCGCCGCGCACGCCCACCACCGCCGGCACGCCCATGCTGCGCGCGAGGATGGCGGTGTGCGATGTCTGGCCGCCCGCCTCGGTGATGAAGCCCGCCGCCTTCTGCGCGCCTTCGGCCATGTGGCGGTACTCGATCATGTCGGCCGGCGCCACGTCGCGCGCGATGACGATGGGCGGCAGGTCGTCGAGCGGCGGCGCGGTGATGCGGCGGTGCCCGGCGAGCGCCTTGCGCACCCGCGCCACCACCTGCAGCACGTCGTGCTTGCGCTCGCGCAGATAGGGGTCGTCCATGCGGTCGAACTGCTCGGCGAGCAGGTCGGCGGTCTCGACCAGCGCCCACTCGGCGTTCATGCCGCGCGTCTCGATCAGGCCGACCGCAGCGTCGATGAGGGCCGGATCGTCGAGCAGCATCATGTGGACTTCGAGGATGGCGCGCAGCTCGTTGGGCGCCTTGCTCGGCACATGCAGGCGCAGGTGCTGGAAGTCTTCGCGCACGGTCTCGAAGGCGCTGCGCAGCCGCTCGGCCTCGGCGCCGCGTTCGGCCGACGAGACGGGGCTGTGGGTGATGTCGTCGTGCGCGTCGTCGATGCAGAGCACGCGGCCGATCGTCACCCCTCGCGATACGCCGTTGCCGTACAGCGCGAAGGTCATGCCGGCCTCACTCGCCTTCGCCGAACTTGTCTTCGATGAGGGCGACGAGCGCCGCCAGCGCCTCGGCCTCGTCGGCGCCCTTAGCTTCGAGCACCACCTCCGTGCCCATGCCCGCGGCCAGCATCATCACGCCCATGATGCTCTTGCCGTTCACGGCCCTGCCGTTGCGCGCGATGGTGATCTCGCTGCGGAACTTGCCGGCGGTCTGCGTGAACTTGGCCGATGCACGCGCATGCAGACCGAGCTTGTTGGGAATGATGATAGTGGCTGTCGCCATGGGGAAACTCTCCCGGTCCGGCGTGGCGGACGACTTATTGTTGTTGCTGCTGTTGATGGTAACTGCGCAGCGACTCGCGTGTCCCGTCGGGTACTACCGCCTGCCTTTGCGGGGCGCGCGAACCCACCTGCACGATGCCGAGCGAGCCGCCCGTCACCACCTTTTCGGCCATCACGCTCAACGGTTCGCGCCGGTAGGAGATGGCGCGCAGCAGCATCGGCAGGTTCGCGCCAGAGATGACCTTGGTCTGGCTGTCGGCCACGTTGGCGGCGATGTTGCAGGGCGTCGCGCCGAACAGGTCGGTCAGCACCAGCACGCCGTCGCCATCGCCCACCGCCTCGACGCAGGCAGCGACGCGCTCGATCATCGGGCCGGTGGGCGCGTCGGGCAGCACGTCGATGACGGCCAGCCGCGGCACCTCGCCGAAGACATGGCGCGCGGCGGCGGCAAAGGCTTCGCCGAGCGGTGCGTGGGCGACGAGGAGGATTCCGATCATGGCGGGCGCGGTGAGGTTGGCTGGCGTCGCGCCTTGCGGCCGTGCGACGGGAGCGGCTTGCTGCGGCGAGGCCAGGCCGGTGCCCGGAACCACGACGGTTGGGCGCAGTGTGCCCGGTCGGCGCGCCGCCGCAATCGGGGCGCGCGCGGCTGTGGTCAACCCGCCGCGCGCGCCCGCTCGATGGCGTCGATCATCATGCCGGCAACGTCGAAGCCGGTCTGGTCCATGATTTCTCTGAAACAGGTGGGCGAGGTGACGTTGATCTCGGTGAGGTTGGCGCCGATCACGTCGAGGCCCACGAGCATCAGTCCGCGCGCCCACAGCGTGGGCGCAAGGCCGGTGGCAATCTCGCGGTCGCGCTCGCTCAGCGGGCGGGCGACGCCGGTGCCGCCGGCGGCGAGGTTGCCGCGCGTCTCACCCGCCATCGGGATGCGCGCGAGGCAGAAGGGCACGGGCTGGCCGGCGATGAGCAGCACGCGCTTGTCGCCATCGACGATCTCGGGGATGTAGCGCTGGACCATGATCGTGCGGGCGCCGTCGCGGGTGAGCGTCTCGAAGATGGAGCCGAGGTTCAGCCCGTCGTCGCGCACCCGGAAGATGCCCATGCCGCCCATGCCGTCGAGCGGCTTGAGGATCACGTCGCGGTGCTCGGCGTGGAAGGCGCGCACGCGCTCCAGGCTGCGCGTGACGATGGTCGGCGCCGTGTACTGCGGGAATTCGGTGATCGCGAGCTTCTCGTTGTGGTCGCGGATGGCGCGCGGCTTGTTGAATACGCGCGCGCCCTCGGCCTCGGCGCGTTCGAGCAGAAACGTGGAATAGACGTATTCCATGTCGAACGGCGGATCCTTGCGCATGACCACGGCGTCGAAGTCGGCCAGCGCGATGTCGGCCGTCTCGGCCACGGCGAACCAGTCGGCGCGCGGGTCGTGCGGCTCACTGTCGTGCGCCACGCCGGTGAGCACGATGCGCCGCGCGGTCGCCACCACGCGCGCGTCCACCACGGCCATGTCGGGCTGGAGGATGGCCCACAGTTCATGGCCGCGTTTTGCGGCGGCTTCCATCATCGCGAAGGTGGAGTCCTTGTAGATGCGGAACTGTTCGAGCGGGTCGGCGATGAAGGCGATGCGCATGGCGGGCGGAGGCGGTTCGGCGGCGCGGGCCGGTGCGCCGAGGTCGGCCGACCGGCCCGCGCCGCGCGGTGAAGGATGCGCGGCCGGGCCGCGCCGGGAATCAGGCGGCTTCGGTGACGAGTGTCGGCACGATGCCGGCGGTGTTGGCCGGATCGGTCATCTGCAGCTCGACCGCCGCCGCGAGCGCCGCGAGCCGCGCGACCACGCCGTACATGTAGAAGCGGTTGGGCGCCTCGTCACCGGGACGCGCGGTACAGATCGGCATGCAGCAGTCCGACGCGAACGGCAGCGGCACGAACTCCATGCCCGGCGCGTTGAGGTTCTCGTCGGTACCGCGCTCGGCATGCACGCGGTAGAAGCCGCCGACCACGTAGCGGTCGATCATGTACACGACCGGCTCGGCCACGCCCTCGTTCACGCGCTCGATGGTGTGGACGCCTTCCTGGATGATGACCTCGGTCACCTGCAGGCCGTCCTTCACCACCGCCATCTTGTTGCGCTGCTTGCGGTTCAGCTCGCGCACTTCGGACGGGTCCTTCACGGTCATGATGCCCATGCCGTAGGTGCCGGCGTCGGCCTTGACGATGACGAAGGGCTTCTCGCTGATGCCGTATTCGCGGTACTTGGCGCGGATGCGGAACAGCAGCGCCTCCACGTTCGATTCGAGGCATTCGTTGGCGGTGGTCTTGTCCTGGAAGTTCACCTCGCCGCAGCGCCCGAAGTACGGGTTGATGAGCCAGGGGTCGATGCCGAGCAGCTGCGAGAACGACTCGACCACCACGTCATAGGCCGCGAAATGCTTGCTCTTGCGGCGCTGCGTCCAGCCGGCGTGCAGCGCGGGCAGCACCAGCTGGTCGATGCCGGCGAGGATGCCGGGCGTGCCGGCCGACAGGTCGTTGTTGAGCAGCACCGCGCAAGGGTCGAAACCGTCGAGGCCGACGCGGTTGCCGTGGCGCTGCACCGGCGCGATGTCGAGCGCGATGCCTTCGGGCAGCTCGACGCGAAAGGGCTCGGTCACGTCCTCGGCCATGGTGCCGAGGCGCACGTCGAGGCCGGTCTGGCGCAGGATCGCCTGCAGGCGCGCCACGTTGCGCAGGTAGAACTGGTTGCGCGTGTGCTTCTCGGGAATGAGCAGCAGGCTGCGCGCGTCGGGGCAGATGACGTCGATCGCCGACTGGGCGGCATGCACCGCGAGCGGCAGCATCGCCTCGCTCAGGTTGTTGAAGCCGCCGGGATACAGGTTGGTATCGACCGGCGCGAGCTTGAAGCCCGCGTTGCGCAGATCGACAGAGGCATAGAACGGCGGCTGATGCGCCTGCCATTGCAGCCGGAACCAGCGCTCGATGGCCGCATTCGAGTCGAGCAGCTTTTTTTCGAGCTCCAGGATCGGTCCGGGATTGGCGGTAACGAGGTGGGGGACCATGAATCGCCTGGGGAGGTGAGATAGGGTCGGGTCAGTGTAGCGCAGACATTCCGCGCTCCCGGCGCCGCTTACCCCTGCGTTCCCGAGGGTCGGCGGCAGGCCGCGAGCGGCCGCTTCGCCCCCTGCGCCGCGCGTCCCCGTGAACCGCCTCGCGTACGAGGCGCGCAAAGAAAAAGGGCGCCGAAGCGCCCTTTTTCACTGGCTGGCCGCCACCTTGCGGCAGTGGCCCGACCGATCACGAGTGATAGGCCGATTCGCCGTGCGTCGTGAGGTCGAGACCTTCGCGCTCTTCCTCTTCCGGGACGCGCAGGCCGACGACGACCTTGACGATCGAGAAGCCGATGATCGACACGACGCCCGAGACCACGACCGTGGTCAGCACGCCCTGGGCCTGGATCCAGACCTGGGCAGCGATCGAGTAGTCGGGGTTCACGGCATTGGCGACGTAGTCGTACACGCCGGTACCGCCGAGCGAGGGCGCCGCGAACACGCCGGTCAGCAGCGCGCCGACGATGCCGCCGACGCCATGCACGCCGAACACGTCGAGCGAGTCATCCGCGCCGAGCATGCGCTTGAGGCCGTTGACGCCCCACAGGCAGATGAAGCCCGACACGAGGCCGATGATGAGCGCGCCGTTCAGGCCGACGAAACCGCAGGCCGGAGTGATCGCGACCAGACCGGCGACGGCGCCCGAAGCGGCACCGACCATCGACGGCTTGCCCTTGCCGAGCCATTCGCCGAGCGTCCAGGCGACACAGGCGGCGGCGGTGGCGAACAGCGTGTTGGCGAAGGCCAGGGTGGCGGTGCCGGTGGCTTCGAGGTTCGAGCCGGCGTTGAAGCCGAACCAGCCCACCCACAGCAGCGCGGCGCCGACCATCGTCTGCACGACCGAGTGCGGAGCCATCGATTCGCGGCCGAGACCGACACGCTTGCCCAGGAAGTAGGCACCGACCAGACCGGCGACACCCGCGTTGATGTGCACGACCGTGCCGCCCGCGAAGTCGAGCGCGCCCTTGGCCCACATGAAGCCGGCGTTGGCCGTCACGGCTTCGAGCGACGCGGCGTCGGTGATGGCGTCGGGGCCGTCCCAGTACCAGACCATGTGCGCGACCGGCAGGTAGGCGAACGTGAACCAGATGACCATGAACAGCAGCACCGCCGAGAACTTGATGCGCTCGGCCAGCGAGCCGACGATCAGGCAGGGGGTGATGGCCGCGAAGGTGCCCTGGAAGACGATGAACGCGAGTTCGGGGATGCCGACGCCCTTGCTGAAGGTGGCGGCGATCGAATCCGGCGTCACGCCCTTCAGGAACAGCTTGTCGAGGCTGCCGAAGAACGGGTTGCCCGGCGTGAACGCGAGCGAGTAGCCGTAGATGGCCCACAGCACCAGCATCAGCGACGCGCCGACGAAGATCTGCATCAGCACCGACAGCATGTTCTTGGAGCGGACCAGGCCGCCGTAGAACAGCGCCAGACCGGGGACGGTCATCATGAGCACCAGCAGGGTCGAGACCATCATCCAGGTGGTATCGCCCTTGTTGACCGTGAGGGTCGGGGCAGCGGCGGCCTCGGCCGGCGCCTCGGCGGCGGCGGGAGCCTCGACAGCCGGAGCGGCGGCCGGCGCGGCGGGAGCTTCGGCGGCCGGAGCCGTCGCAGCGGGAGCATCAGCCGGCTTGTCCTGCGCCTGCACCGACGAAAAGCCGAGACCGGCCGTCAGGACGGCCGCGGCGAGGAGTGAACTCAGGGTTCGTGTCATTTTGATAGTCCCCGGGGAGGTTTAGAGCGCGTCCTTGCCGGTCTCGCCGGTGCGGATGCGGACGACCTGTTCGAGGTCGTAAACGAAAATCTTGCCGTCGCCGATCTTGCCGGTGCGCGCGGCACCTTCGATCGATTCGATCGCGCGCTCGACGAGGCTGTCGTCCACCGCCGCCTCGATCTTCACCTTGGGCAGGAAATCGACGACGTACTCGGCACCGCGATACAGCTCGGTATGGCCTTTCTGGCGACCGAAGCCCTTGACCTCGGTAACGGTGATGCCCTGCACACCGATGGTCGAGAGGGCTTCACGGACTTCGTCAAGCTTGAACGGCTTGATGATGGCAGTGATGAGTTTCATGAGAAGCCTCGGGTTGGAGCGCGCCGAAGACCGGCGCGCGGGAAATCAGAACGTCTTGGCGACCGACGCGACGACGCCGGTCTTGCCACCGTCACGCAGCGGGGAGCCCGTGGCGATCAGGTCCTTCTCGTTGGTGCCGACGACCGCCAGACCGAGCAGCCAGCCGCTCACGTCCTTGGTGGCGCCGATCTTCCAGTCGGTGACGTTGTCGGTCTTGGCGTTGAAGCCGTCACGGTCGAGCAGGCTCGTGCCGTTCTTGATCTTCTGCCAGCCGACGTGGCCGAGCACCGTCACGCCCTGGGCGACTTCGTAGGCGCCGTTGAGCTCCAGGTAGTACGAGCCCTTGCTGTCCTTGCCCGTCGAATCGTTCTTGAGCGAGAAGTAGTTGGTCGTGGCGTACCAGGCCTTGGCCGAGATCGGGCCGTAGCTCGTGCCCACGTAGATCTCGCCGTTCTTGTAGTGGGTGGCGCCGTTGGCGCCGGTGCCCGGGTAGGCGTAGTAGTAGTAGCCGACGTCGTAGCCGACGTCCTGGAACGTGCCCTTGTAGCCGGCGTAGAAGTCCATCTCGAGCGAGGCGCCCGAATACAGGCTTTCCTCGACATTCGAGTTCCAGTTGCCGATATAGAAGCCGCTCGCATGGGCGAGGTCGAAACCGCCCTGGAACGCCGGCTTGTAATTGGTTTGAGTAAAACCGCGGAAACGATAGTCACTGACCAGACCGGCATTGCCGGCAAAGCTCCATTCGGATGCTTCCTGGGCATGTGCAAGCGAGGTGATGCCGCCGAACGCAGCCGTGATGGCAAGCGAGAGAACAATCTTCTTCACGTTCTTTTCTCCGTGTGTAATTAACCAATCGGACTCGTTGACCCGACCGGGCAAGCCGAGGTCACAGGCAGCAAGACGTATGCCAAGAAAGTCACGACTAACCTCGATGAAGTCCCCAGTCAGGTGACATCCAGCTTGGTGCATGAAGCACGCGAATTGCACCAAGCAAGGCGGTCAACATGGTGCACGACTGCTTTTCGCACCAGCAGCATGCAAAAGCCGAATGAAAGCTGTCACAAATGGACAAACATTCGGGCCGTTACACTCCAATTCCCTGTATCCGAATACGAAAGCCCCTCATGTCCAAGCCGGCATTCCTCGACGACTTCCAGCAGAAGCTCGCTGATTTCATGCGCAATTCGCCCGTCGCCGATGTCGATCGCAATCTGCGCGCGACCCTCACGCAAGGACTCGCGAAACTCGATGTGGTGACGCGCGAGGAATTCGAAGTGCAGGCCGAGATCCTCGCGCGTACTCGCGCGAAGGTGGCCGAACTCGAAGCCCGAATTGCCTCGCTCGAAGCCGGCCGCGACACGCCGGCCGCCTGATCGCCCGTCCCGGTCACATTCGCCCCGTCCGCCGATGAGCCTCGCCGTCGTCCGCAGCCGTACCCTGCTCGGGATGACGGCGCCGGAGGTGCTGGTCGAGGTCCATCTGGCCAACGGGCTGCCTGGCATGACGCTCGTGGGCCTGCCCGAGGCCGAAGTGCGCGAGGCCAAGGATCGCGTGCGTGCCGCCCTGCTCAACGCGGGCTTCGAGTTTCCGGCGCGGCGCATCACGGTCAATCTCGCGCCGGCCGACCTGCCCAAGGAAAGCGCACGGCTGGACCTGCCGATCGCGCTCGGCATCCTCGCCGCCAGCGGCCAGATCGCCGGCGACGATCTCGACAGGTACGAATTCGCGGGCGAGCTGTCGTTGTCGGGCGAGCTGCGGCCGATCCGTGGCGCGCTGGCGATCGCGCTCGCGCGCCGCGAGGCCCGACTGGCGGCAGCGCCGCGCACCGGCGCCACGGTGGCAATCGGCCTCGCCAACGGTGCCCGCGTCGGTGATCGGCCGACGGAGACCACCGGCGCTCCCGCCCCTCCGCCCGCGCGCGGTCTCGTGCTGCCCGAGGCCAGCGCCCGCGAAGCCTGCCTCGTCGCCGATGGCAGCGTGTTCGCGGCCCGCACCCTGCTCGACGTGTGCAACGCGCTCTGCGGTTCAGGTGGCATCACGCGCGTCGAGCCCGACTTCACGCCGTGTCCCGTCACCGGCCCCGATCTCGCCGACGTCAAGGGCCAGGCCCAGGCGCGCCGCGCGCTGGAGATCGCCGCCGCCGGCGCGCACAGCCTGCTGCTGGCCGGCCCGCCGGGCACCGGCAAGAGCATGCTGGCCGCGCGGCTCGCCTCCATCCTGCCGCCGCTCGACGAGCGCGCCGCGCTCGAATCGGCCGCGCTGCTGAGCCTCGCCGGCCAGTTCGACGCCGGCAACTTAGGTCGCGTGGTGGTGCGTCGGCCGCATCACAGCGCGTCGACGGTCGCGCTCGTGGGCGGCGGCTGTGAATAACACCTAAAAGCGCGACTAGACAGTAATTGCTGCGACCAGCTAGGCTGGGCTATCTCGATTAGCACACACAGCATTGAAGAAGGTTCTCGAAGAGACCCAGGCTCTGCATACCGGCCTGTGGCTCCTGAAGTGGATTGACGGCATTTCGCTCGGCCGTGGGCTTCTTAGCTCACCTCGAATCCACCTCGTCTTGCAGAAACTCGACCAATCGGATTTGGCCGAACTTGCTCACCTCTCGCCAAGAGAAATAAGTTACGTCATCGGACGACGGCCAGGAGCCGCTGCAGAACACGCGATAACGTGGGCATCACCCAGGCCAGTCCTGACTGGCATGCTGCCACTGCTGAACATCGGAGACATTCTGTGCGGTACCAGCGTCGTCGGCGCACTCAGGCAGGAGGAGCAAAGAATCTCGCTTTCCGAAAGCAGCCATGTCGCGTACTGCGGAATTTTCGATGAAAGCAGTCCACCCGACGGGTGGAGCAGCGGTAGCTACCGCGTCCTCAACCGCTTCGAGTTCGAGTTAGGGAGGCAGCGCGAAGCCATCGGCTCTCGATGCATGAGGATCAGAACGGGAAGACTGGAATACATCATTCCGTGCTCCGTCATCCTCCGCACCTTCTACGGTTTTCACACCAAGCTAGCGAACGCGATCTGTAGCGGCCCTTGGGACACCACGCTGAATGCCGTGATCAGCACCGCTAGATACGACTCGGGTATCGGCACGTACCGAAACAACGAGACGGGCGCATGGAACATCGTTGTGCAGGCTGGACTCACCCGTGATCACGCTGTTCGCCTAGCGTTGCTCTACTTCGACGAGTACGCGAGAGCGTGCGCAAACGCGATCCACGCGAGCGCTGATCGGCAAACGCATAGTGTTCGCGCTGACGGAGCAAGGCACTGGTTCGCCGACGCCAAGATGCCTTACCAGTGGAGCAACAAGCCGTTCGAGATGCTGATTCGCGGTTTTTCTTTGCGAGCGCATCGACCATCTGCGGAAGCTGGTCACCGTTTCCTCGTCACAAGTATCGAAGGGACCAGTTGGCCGTTCCCCGACCAGCAGATCTTCAGCGAAATCGCAAACAGTAACCTTCGAAGCCCAAACCCAAATCCAGAACGAATCCCTGAGACCTACCACGCAGGCAATCGAAGGCTTGTCTTGCTCAACGAGGACATTGTCCTTGACCACCATTCAGATGCATTCAAAGGTGCGCCGGACAATAGGGTGGAAGGTGCCGCCTTCGAATTCTTGAATCGGCCACTACACGAACTGCAGAAAAAGTTGTCGCACAAGGAGTACCTGGGTACGCAACGCCCTCCCGCTGCACCTCCTGCACTGACGCTGTCCGCTGGCAGTACAGCACCTGGGGAAGAGAAACCAGCACCCCTCGTAGCCGAGTCGCACGATCGCCGCCTTGCCCCACATCTCCAGCTGTTTCTAGATGCACTCGATGCTCTGCAAGAGGCTGGCCGGATCAGTGCCTATGAAGTGATAGCCCCCCCTGAGTTTTCGAAGCTCAAGCAAGCGCGAAACGGCGTGAATTGCTGGAGCCTTGCATCAGAGGATCAACTGAGTGCACTCAGACTAGGGTTACCAGTCCAGGGCTGGGAGTTTGTTTTCTCAGCACCACGGGGCTTAGGAATACTGCGCCACCCCATCCCCCGATGCCTGCTAATAGTACGAGTTAACCTTGATGGGCATGAATTACTTGTCTTTGAAATTGAACCTCGCCTTGGCGAAACTGCCTACCGTTTCTATGCCTTAGAACCGACCGAGCCGATAACGTTGCAAGCTATCGAAACCTGCATCATCAATGTTCGAGCTTACTCTGGCAGCATCCCTCATTCAAAAATAAAGCTGGCATTTTGCACATTGACCCACGGCAAAGTACTTGCACTCAATCATTACTACAATAGAAATTTCAACCAAGAAATTGCGTCGATAAACACCGAATCACTTAGACGACAACTTGCTCGCACTTACGTTTAAGAAGGCCAGATTGGCAATCGAAGTGCTGCCGCGCCTTCACTCCGAAATGAGCACACTCCCTTCAGTTGGAGGGCGCATTGTCACCGCATGATGCGCGATTACGAGTCCATAGGCATGCCGCAATGATGATTCAGATCGCCAAGCAACCCGCATGCGGCACAGTTACTCTTGAGGAAGATTTTCGAGCAGGCTTATTCCATTACACATACGACTATGCTTTGATTTCAAGAGCATAACTGGGCCGCTTCCGCTCGAAACCCAAAGATTCATAAAATCGGCGCCCATCCTGTCGATGAACTCCGGAGCACAAGCGAATACGCTCATAGCCATATCTGAATGCCCAATCGATAGCAGCCCGAACTAAGGATGCTCTTCACAACCTCACCCAAGCATCGACAATAGCCGCACCTTGATCCGGAGCCGCCCATGAAGCAGATGACCTTCGCCTCGCTCGACTACGCCAACAAGAAGCGCGTAACGCGGCAGAAGAAGTTCCTCGGCGAGATGGATACGGTAATCCCGTGGGTGCAGTTGATAGCGGTGATCGAACCGCATTACCCAAAGACAAACCCGCGCGGCGGCCGCCCGACACTGCCGCTGGAAGCGATGCTGCGCGTGTACTTCATGCAGCAATGGTTCGCGCTGTCCGATCCGGCAATGGAAGACGAGTTGCATGAAAGCGAATCGATGCGCCGCTTTGCCGGCCTGAGCCTGATTGACGACGCCATTCCTTCCGACACCTCGATCCTGCGATTCCTTCACCTGCTGGAAAAGCACAGGCTCACCGAAACCATCGGCACCGAAGTCCGGCAATTACTCAAGTCGCGCGGCCTGATCCTGCGCACCGGCACGATCGTGGACGCCACGATCATCAACGCCCCGAGTTCAACCAAGAACGCCGACGGCCAGCGCGATCCGGACATGACGCAGACGAAGAAAGGCCAGCAGTGGTACTTCGGCATGAAGGCCCATATCGGCATCGATGCCGAATTGGGCTTGGTGCACACCGTCGTCACCAGCACCGCCAGCGTCAACGACAAATGCCGTTTCGATGATCTGCTGCATAGCGAGGAAACCGCCGTGTGGGCGGATCGCGGCTGTGACTATCCCGACATTCACGGGCACTGCGCCGAGCGCGGGCAGTTTCTCGGTATTGCCCTGCGCAAGACGCCGGGCGAGCCGCGCTGGCAAGTGGATCGCCAGATCAATCACCTGATCTCGAAAGTCCGGGCGCGGGTCGAGCATCCGTTCCGGATCATCAAGCGGCAGTTCGGAGTCACCAAGGTTCGCTATTGCGGACTGGAAAAGAACACCGCGCAGATTCACTCGCTGCTCGCGCTGGCGAATCTTCATGGCGCGCCGGCAGTTGGCGCAGGCGGTATGAACAAGTGGAAAGGGAATGCGGAGCCCGATTGAGTCGCTGCCCAGGCGATAAATATCGTCCTTTTGGCAAGTAAAACAGCATCGGAAACGACGTACCTCGGTGATCTACGCGACTTCACGCCCGAAATACGGAAGTCGCGTCCTGAGAGGCGTTGTGAAGAGCATCCCTAAGCTACTCCCCACACCTTGTCTCTGACTTGCCTTTCGCACCACCAAGGCCTGTATCTCAGCATACCCATCACTTGCAATTAATCTAAGAAAAGTCTGCCCCCCAACTCCCGCATGATTGACCCCATCCGCAGTTGAAGGAGCCGTCATGAAGCAAGCGCAGCTGGATCTGAATCTCGCCTCGACCAAACGCACGCGTAAGCGACAGTTTCTCGAAGAAATGGAGCGAGTCGTCCCTTGGCTGATGCTGTTCGCACTAATCGAGCCCTATTACTCCAGGCCCAAACCCAACGGCGGGCGCCCGCCGATCCCGCTCGACACCATGCTGCGGACTCATTTCGTCCAGCAATGGTTCGGTCTGAGCGACCCGGCCATGGAAGAAGCGCTGCACGACGTGCCGCTTTACCGCGAATTTGCCCGACTCGATGAAGTTCGCGCCCGGCTGCCCGACGAAACCACGATTCTCCGATTCCGCCATCTGCTCGAAAAGCACTACCTTGGCGCGCAAATCTTCGCCGCCATCAACGCCATGCTCGGTGAACGCGGCCTGATGCTGCGCCAGAGCACGGCGGTGGATGCCACGCTGATTGCCGCGCCCAGTTCGACCAAGAATGCCGAGCGCAAGCGCGACGAGGAAATGCATCAAACCAAGAAGGGCAACAACTGGCATCACGGCATGAAGGCGCATATCGGCACCGATGCGGAATCCGGTCTGGTGCATCACGTCGTGGTGACTGCCGCCAATGTCGCCGAAATCACCCAGGCCCACGCGTTGCTGCATGGCGACGAAATCCACGGTCACGGCGACGCCGGTTATATCGGCATCGAGAAGCGCGACGAGGTGACCTGCCCCCCAGCTCGATCCAAGTGCAAATGAGATACAATGTATCTCATCATCCAAGGAGTGTGGGATGGCAGCAACCACGATGGTCCACGTGCGCGTGGACGAGAACATCAAGGCCCAGGCGACCGAGACGCTGGCGGCGATGGGCCTGACCGTGTCCGATGCGATCCGCGTGTTCCTGACGCGCGTCGTCGCCGAGCAGCAGCTTCCGTTTGCGCTGAGAGCGCCGAACGCTGACACGCGTGCGGCCATGGAAGAAGCCAGAAGCATGGGCAAGGCGCGGTTTGGTCGCAGTGAAGCACTGATTCATGAACTTGAGGAAGGCGCCGGGCGATAAGCGCGCAGTCCTGCCCAGGGCTTCGGATCGCACCAAGGTCTTCGTCAAGGACTGGACGCGCCTTTCGCACTCAGGCCGCTACGACATGAAGCGGCTGAAGGAGGTCATGCTGCTGCTGATCGCCAACGATGTGCCGCTGGGTCCGGAGTGGCTGGATCATTCGCTGGCCGGCGACTGGGCCGACCATCGTGAGTGTCATGTCGGCGGCGATTCCCTGCTGATCTACAGGCTGGAGGGAACCGGCGCGGCAGCACAGATCATCTTCGTCCGGGCAGGAACGCATGCCGAGCTTTTCGAATGAATACAGCTTATTGCCTAGCAAATGCCGGCGCGCGCAAGGTGCCTGATGGACATCGTCACGCCAGACCGGCGCTCAAGGATGATGGCCAGCATCAGGGGCAAGAACACGAAGCCGGAAATGGCGGTTCGCAGGCTTGTTCACGGCCTGGGCTTTCGCTTTCGCCTCCACCGGCGCGACTTGCCCGGATCACCGGACCTCGCGTTTCCCCGCCTGCGCAAGGTCATCTTCGTCCATGGCTGCTTCTGGCATCGTCACCCGGGATGCCGGTTCGCCTACACCCCGAAATCCAACATCGAGTTCTGGCTGACCAAGTTGAACACGAACATGCGACGCGATGCCCTGATGCAGCAGGCTCTGGTCGAGGCCGACTGGGAAGTGCTCATCGTGTGGGAATGCGAGGTCTCGGACCTGGTCGCCTTGTCGCGAAAGGTGCTTTCGTTTCTGACGGGAAGCGCCGATCCCTCATGCACGCCCCGCACGAGGCAGGAGAATAGCCATGCCTATAAGTGTGCCGTTCCGGGTTCAGTCCCACGTGCTGAAGCTGCTGGGCGACGAGTTGATCGGCCATGATCGTCTTGCCGTCTTCGAACTGGTCAAGAACTCCTACGACGCCGACGCAACCGTCGTCGACGTGACGCTGGCGCTCGATGCCAAGCCTCCAGCCATCACCGTCAATGACAACGGCACCGGCATGTCGGCCGGCACGATCGAGACGGCTTGGCTGGAGATCGGCACGGACTCGAAGCGCCGAGCGACGACGCGACAACGAAGCGCAATGGGCCGCCTCCCCCTGGGGGAAAAGGGAGTCGGCCGACTTGCGGTGCAGAAGCTCGGCGAGAAGGTTACGCTGACCACCCGCCAAGCCGGCCAGCCGGAGTATGAGTTCTCCATCAACTGGGGCCAGCTCATCGACAGTGCCCGCTATCTTGGCGATGGACTTCACGTCAGCGTTGAGGAGAACTCGACCCCGAAGGTGTTCACAGCCGGGTCGGGAACGCGGGTAGTGATCACGGGACTGCATCGAGAGCAGTGGAGTCGGCGAGACATCCGTGATCTTTATCGCCTGATCACATCGCTCAGTAATCCCTTCGACGCCGCCAAGTCTTTCGAGGTCAATCTGCACCTGCCAGGTCGCGAAGAGGAGATTGAAGGGCTGCCGACGCTCCAGCAGATGCTCGACGCTGCGGTCTGGAATTTCGAGTTCACGCTCGACGAGAGCGGCATGTTGACGTGGGCCTACGCGTTCACGCCTCCGCGCTTCAAGGGGCTGAAAGCCCGCGAAGCGCACGACGTCGAGAAGTTGCAGCTGCTGGAACCCGATGAAGATGAGCTTCCCGTCGAAGCGGGACGCATGCGGCAGAAACGTGACGACAGGATCTTTCTGGTGCCGGACGACCTGAAGGGGATCGGCCCCATCAGCGGCAGGTTCCACGCCTTTCATCGACGCGACGAAATCCTGAAAGCATCGGGCGCTCCGCAGCAGCTCAAGAAGTGGCTCGACAACCAGACTGGTGTCCGCGTGTACCGCGACAACATCCGGGTGTTCAACTACGGAGAACCCGGTGAGGACTGGCTCGGACTGGATGCCCGCCGCATCAATCGGCCTGCCGGCAAGCTGGGTACGCAAAGTGTGATTGCCCAGATCGGGCTGAGTCTGGTCAGCAGTTCGTCATTGAAGGAGAAAACCAACCGGGAAGGGTTCGACGACAACGAGGCCTTTCAGCGACTGAAGCGGATCGTGCTCAGCATCTTCGACCGCTTTCACCGTGAGCACGCGGGGGACAGAGCTGAGATCGACAAGGCGCTGAAGGGCGAGCAGGAGACGCCGCCGCCGGTGCAGGTCGCGCTGGAGCGGCTGGAAACACTGGGCAAGCAGCGCGGAATCGAAAAGGAAGTCAAGCCGATCCTGCAGTCGATTCAGCAGGAGCTGAAGACATTCCGCGAGGTCATGGTGTCTTCGGGCATGGCGGGGATAAACTTGGCCCTGATCTTCCATGAGATTGTCCACAGCATCGATCGTGTTCAACGCAAGCTTCAGGGCACGGCTGACCCCGACGACATTCGCCGCGAAGTCGATCACCTGAGAAAGCTGCTCGACACGTTCAAGCCGCTGCTGCAACGCGATCCTCCACGCAAGGTGACCGTCGAGGATCTCGTGGAACGTGCGAGCGGGATGCACGAGGACCGGTTCCAGCGTCATGGTGTCGTCTTCTCGAACTGGACGACCGATCCGGATCGGAAGCACTCCTTCACACAGGTACTCCCGCGCGGGCTCATGGTGGCTGCCCTGAGCAACGTCATCGACAATGCCATCTATTGGACCCGGTTTCGGAAGGAGCTCGACGGACGCAAGGAGCCCGGTGCCATTCTTGTCCTGTCGCACTGGGATGATGAAACCGGCGGCCTCATTGCGGTCGTCGACAACGGCCCGGGCTTCCAGTTGCCCAGGGATCAGTTCGGACGGCCGTTCCATTCAACGCGCGCGGGCGGAATGGGGCTCGGGCTGTTCTACTGCAAGACTGTGATGGATTCGATCGGGGGAAAGCTCGAGGTTATCGATGCGGCAGACCTGAGAGACACGATTGACCTTCCCGAAGCCTATGACGGGGCCGCCATCGTCTTCTCGTTCAAGAACGAAAAATGATTCCTCTGTATACCCGAGTCGTTGCGATTGACGATGTCGACGACCACCTTCAGAAGATCGTGTGGGGTCTTGGCAAAGCAGGGTTCTGCGCGCTCCCCTTCCGGTTCGAGGACGGCAAGCTCGAAAACGCGCCTGCCCAGCCACTGCCGGGTATCAGGATCGTCTTCACCGATATTCATCTCGTTGGCGGAGGCCCGAACAACGAAAAGACTCATGCCGCGAACATCATCAAGTGCCTCAAGCAGATCGTCGCTCCGGGTCCCTACGTTCTCGTCTTCTGGTCCCAGTTTCCCAGGGACAGCGACAACATCGCCGTGCTGATTCGGGAGCGCGCGCCGGTGGCCGGGCTGATGCCGCCGATCGGACACGCGGCAATCGACAAGAACGATGTCTTCAAGGTCGCTGAGCCCAGTCGCAGTGAAGATTTCGATGCCGCGCGACTGAGAGACCTGATCCTTGAACGGATCAGCAGCTTCATGACTCTTGCCGTGGCCGCGTCCTGGGAAGATCGGGTTGCGCGTGCAGCGGCCAGAACGACCAACCGTGTCTTCGGACTGGTCAGAACTGCAGCAGCACCGACCGGCGACTGGGAGAATCTGCTCGCGTTTCTCGCCTGCGAAGCAGTAGGCCAGCATGAAGCTCGGCAGGAACTGATTCCTGCCCTCGATGCGGCCCTGCTGCCCCTACTGGAGGATCAGCTGTCGCTGATCGGACGGGAGCCTGAACCTGCGGCCCAGGATGTTCAGAACCTGCTCGACATCGTTTCGGCGGAAAGGCGGCCGGCATGTCCTGCCTCGGTCACCAAGTCGCAACTCAATGCAAGCTACTTGGTCGAGGAGTTTGGCGCCGACACGGACCTGCCCATGTGGGCACGCGGCACCGTGACGGCATTGGGATCGAGCTTCATCAACTCGGGGCCGTTCGTGAGAGCCTTTCATCACGACGACGCCACTCTGATCCGGCAGGAGTTCGCGACCCGGGAGCTGACAGACGACGAGCGACGTTCAACCAAGCTGCATGTCGTCGAGTTCGGCCCCGAATGTGATCATGTCCAGGGCAAGGTCAGTACGCACCGCTATCTCCTTGCGCTCCTGGTTCCGGTGCCCCTGATGGGTGCGTTCACCGGTGTGCCGAAAGACGCCAAGAAGGCGCCGAGCACGCTTCGCTACCGCAACGACAGCGTGATGGACATTGGAAAGATCACTCTGGCCGTGTCGCTTCCGGGAGAGTGGCACCTGCTCGTCTCCTGCCGCTGCTTCATGGCTCTTGCACAGAAGACGGCTGTCGACGGCAGGCCCGTTTTCAGGCTGCGACGCGCTCTGATGGAAGAGATCGCGCATCGCTACACCACGCACGCCCGACGGCCGGGCGTGATGCGATTTCATGACTGACCGACGGCTGGCATAGCGAGCGAACGATCGCAGTCATGACCGGCGAGCAGACGGCATTGCCGAGCAGCTTCACGCGCTCGCGGCGCGTGACATCCGGAAAGACATAGCCCTCCGGGAAGCCCATTGCTCGACGAATCTCGGATGGTTGCAGCATGCGCATGCGGTGCTTTCCATCTGGTCCTGGCCGGACCAGCGCAAAACGGTCTATGGTGGTGACGGTACGCAGCGGCATGTCGAGGGACTGCCAGCCACCGGCCCCGTCACTGCCGTAGTACACCAGCAGGAACGACGCCTTGCTACCCAGTTGAGCAATGGCACGGTCGGCCCGCGCCAGCGTGTCTTTGGCGCGTCCGGGCGTACGCAACACCGTTGTCGGCCATGTGCCTTCCGGATCGAGAATCGACCGGGCCGACAGGACCGCTTCGTCATTCGGCAGAACCGCCTGGGGGACTGCTTTGAGATCGGCGAGAAGGAACAGGCGGCGGCGCTTCTGCGGTACCCCGAAGTTGGACGCATCGAGGATCTGTTCCCGCAGGTGATAGCCGATCGCGCCAAGCTTCTCCTTGAGTTCCGGATAACGCGCCCAGGGCCGCATGTGGACCACGTTTTCCAGCACGATCCACCGGGGCTTCATCGCCTTCGCGTACCGGATGACCTGGAGCGCCGTCTCCTTGCTTTCCTCCGACTGGGGCTTGCTTCCTCTGGCGCATGTGTGGTGCGTGCACTCGGGGGAAGACAGAAGCAGATCGATGTCGCCGGTCTTCTTGATGACTGCTGATGGCGTCAGCTGACGCAGATCCTTGTTGAAGACAGCAGCACCCGGAAAGTTCAGGGTGAACGAGTCCGTTGCGGGCGCCCAGAGATCGACGCCGCCGACGATTCGGGCGCCTGCAGCTCTTGCGCCCAGGCTGCTGCCACCCCCGCCGCAGAACATGTCAAAAGTACGGATATCGCTCATCTTTCGTGCCAAGTAGCCGACGGCGCCAAGTTACCAGGTTCCTTTCGAGCCTCCTAGCATTTTCTCCGGTCCGGAACAAGCCGGCGGCGATACTGGGTCGGCGACAGGCTTGGAACTTCCAACCCCCATTTCCTCTGCGTCACCGGGGCAACCCGGTCGCGCTGTCGTGCTGCGCATCGAGCCCCAGTCCTGTCCGTCCTGGCGCCTCGCCCCGTCAGTGCTTCCATCGCTGACGCCTTCGCGGCGACGCCGCTGCGCGCTGCGCTTGCCTCGGGAGAGGTGGTGCGGGTGGGGGGTGGTCCTGACGTGCCCTTTCAACCTACCACGCCGTTCTCGCCGTCAAGGGCGGCGCGTGCGGTGCACGCTGGCGGCCTTGCGGCCGTCTGCGGCTGCGCCTTCGACCCCTGACTGCTTGCGCTGCGGCGTGGGTGGCCGGTTCCGGGCAATCCCGCCCGATTCCGAACCGGAGCCGATCATGTCGCAGCTTTCCCCCGCGCCGCGGCGCACCAGGGTGAAGTCCGCCTGCATCTGCTGGCCCGGCAGCGTCTCGAAGCGCACGACCGGCTCGGGCGTTGCCCGCTTGAGCGGCGCCAGCCACACCTTCAGCTGTGTGACCCCGCCGGTGTAGCCGCGCTCGCGCAGTTCTCGCAGCAGCACCGCCGCCGGTATCCAATGCGGCCGGGCGACAGCTACCCGCTCGCGCAGATAGTCCTCGAACGGCTCGAGCTTGGTGACCCTCGCCGCACGCGGCCTGTCGCGCGTGGCCTGCTCGTCGGCGAGGTACCGCCGAACCGTGTTGCGCGAGCAGCCCAGCTGCCTCGCCATTCCCGTATCCCGACGCCACGTCGGGCCAGTACTCGTATCTCCGTCGCCTGCTCCTGGCTCAGCATTCCGGCGGCTTCTCAAAGCCGCCATCGTCAGCCAGGTGGGTCAGATTTCAGCCGACGGAGTGGGTCAGTTTTCCACCGGCGGCAACAGGCATTTGTGATTTGAAGCGTTGATGGCCAGATTTGCGCCGCAGTCAGGCGGCCGGGTTTATCAGGCCATCCCTAGGCGACAGACTTTCTTGGACGAGACTCACCTTTCAGGTCAATCAATTACACCATCCATGCACGACGAACTTAATTATTCAAATTATGCATTAGACACTGAAGGCGTTAAACAAACATTGAAAATCAATGCCTATCACTTTACCAATACCCATTAAAGACAAACTTCTTTGCAATGCCCTATTTTTTTCAGCAAGCGCCTTTAGTTTTTTAAAGCCATTCCACTTACACACGACAAGCAATCTCCCCCACACGACCTGCACACCTTGCCGTATAGCAATAGCATTCATGGGCCGCTTATATCAATAAAACTCTCCCGTTTAGCAATTAATTCACGCCAACGGACAGCGTATGGATACAGCAAATGCCCCGACTCGATACGCGCCACCTTCGATATCAGCACCACCCCCTTCTCAAGGGGATCAACAGCACCGGACCTGAGAAGATACTTCTTACTCAAACCAGTTGCGACAGAGATAATACGAACAACTTCGACCAGCCTGAGGTCGCCCACAGATCGCCCTGCTACAGCCTCCAATGCGTTACGCAGGCCAATTAAAGACCGCTGCGCTGTCACATCATTAAAAGCAAGAGTGGCTTTGGATGGCATTGAAATCTGCCAGCCCAGCACATCCCTGCAATAACAAATAAAGCGAGAGAGGCTACTTGCACTCCCCGGCGAATGCGCAAGGTACTGCGCTATCGCCCCTGAACTGCAAGGTACAGTCGTATCAACTGCTGCGCTCTCACAGAATTTCTGTGTAACTGCAGCGTACAGCCGTATTGTCCGCTCAGAGACATGTCCAGCACGAAGTGCATTTACATAACCTTCAAGCAAGGGAGCATACGGACGCCCGCGAGCACGAGCGAAGACAGCGTGAAGGCGCCGCTTTTCATTCGACTTCTCACGCTCGTTGTCCACGCCGCAAGCACCCAATCGACTTAATAAAAAGCGATAAGCCAATAGGTGTCGCCGATGTTCCAAGCTGCTCACTCGTTCATGAAAGGAAGCGGTCGTTAACAGGGAACGATCCTCATACAGCTTCTCAAGCGACTGAAAATAATCAATCGATGCCATGAGGACCTTGGCCGCCTTGTTCACCCGCCCAGGAGATTCAATGAGTTGATGAGCAAAATCGTTCCATAGCTCCCGACACCACAAATGCTCAATGCTCGCTGCCAATAGCGCGGCTCGGCGCTCAGTCGCTTTACGCCCTCTACAAAGTTCGCAAAGGCCTTGCCCCCGCCCAGACACGTCGGTGCCGCATTGAGAACAGGCATGGTGTGCTGGCTCAACGGCGGCACACCCTTCGCACAACGGCCTTTGTTGGAAATCGAAGGCAATCACCTTCCGGTGTTTGCGGCATGTCGCGCACGTCGCATGCGTTCCCCGCCTCTGGCAGGACTCACACACATGCCCGATATAGCCAGCCTCGCTGTCAGTCAACGCACCGTCATTGCCAGGGTCGAACTCAGATAAACGCACTCTGGAATTGAATCTGGACCGGCGACCACACACGTCGCAGATCTGCTCGGGCTGGAAGTGACGAATACAACCAACGCAAACGGCTTTGCCATCTACGAGCTTCGCCGCGCGCGGCGTAAGACGTCCGCAACGCAGGCACATGCGTTCGGCTCTCGTGCACTTTCCGCACATGGGCGGAAGCACTGAGAGCCGATGAACTCGCGCGGAACCGGAGCAACGGACACATGTGGTTCGCACGAACTGTGTTTGGTAGCAAGCTCGGCAGTACTCCGCGCCAAGATGAACTCGGACAGCTTTGATGAAGTTACGGCCGCAGTTGTCACAAAAGCGCAGCCCTGCCCTATCAGTGCCCACGCTTGATTGCTCGCCTCATCAAGAGCTGCGCGCGTTCAGCACGCCAATTGCCGTGCTCAGAAGTCTCTCGACCTTCCAGGTCGACCATGCACTCATCCCGGCGAGCATGGGCGCGCTTGGAACCTGGACGCAACTTTGCCACCTCATCACCCAGCCATGAGCCGCTGGAGGCGACGGCACCCAATCGCGCAAAGCTGCGCTGCGTTAGTCCCGTGAGCTGTGCCAATTGCCGAAACGAATTGGGCCAGCCGTTCAGTACGCGCGCCAGACAACTCATAGCGCATTCTCTCTCCGTCATTCCCAGGAACTCTAGCCGGCTTTTCCGTGGCGCTTCCGATCGAAACTCATTCATCGTGGTCCGAAGAGCTTGCCCAGAATGTCCAAACAGGATGACTGAGGTCAGGACGTGAAGCGCATCAAGCTGATCCCGCGATTCCGTATCACCGTTGGCAGCTGCGGTCAGCCACTGATCCATTTGAGCCTGAAGTGCCGCCACCTCCAGCTGGTTCCCGTGTGAGGCCTGTATGCCTTCTGACAGCGCGCAGCTGCACGCGTGACACCGCAGGAGCGTTGCCCGAGCAAGGTGAGGAACAAATGCAGCCCCGCACTGCGGGCAGCCATCTTGCAACGGCCTCCCATGCACGCTACACCAAACATGGAAACTCAACCGCCATTGGCGTAGAGCGACGGGCCGCTCTTCAAGGCATGCAGGACAGAAAGCCAGGGACCGATAACGTCGACGAGCCTGAACGATCCCTGCCGCGTTTATCCAGGGAACGACGGCAGGCGACACCGTGGCTCGATACCGAGCTGGCGTCAAAGCATCCACCCAAGAACGGAGTGTCAGGGCGCTGATTTCTTGTGGGGACAAACCGGCCAAGCGCGCTAGCAACGCGTGCTGGGACACCACCATCCCACGATCGACATCCCGCGTGAAAAACCAGCTGTCGCGCAGGTGGAAGCGGCAAAACGCCCCTGCCATGCTCCCATGGCCATGCGCCGTTCGCGCAAGAAAGCTGCTGAGCAACTCATCGGCGTAAGGACGCAGCTGAAAGGCCCATTCAGCCATCAGGCGCGTCTTGCTGCGTCTTCCCAGTCGGGCAGACGGGTCTTCTTGAACTTGGTCAGCAAGGAAATGTCGATGCGTTCCACGCCGCTTTCGATTGCGAATACCGCCAGCTCCTTGAGGACATCCACAGTTCCACCGATCACATCCCCAGCCATTCCGTAGATCAGGGGAGCCAACTCTCGGCTGGCCAACTGAGATGGCTCCGCAAGAGGTAGGAGCTGCTCATAGCTGGCAAGGAAGCGCAGGTACTCGGTGTTCAATGTCCAGCGATCGAGCACAATCGGCTCGAAGCGGGTCATCATTTGCGGCTCACTGCGCATCGCATGAATGGCCGTCTGCGTGCCCGTCGCGACGATCGGAATCCGGAGAGCAGACGTCGCGTTCTTGATGCCAGCGAGGAGTTTCCCAGCTTCCTTTCCCGCGTTCGCCAAGTGATTCATCTCGTCGATGATCAGCAGCCGGGTGTTAGCGAAACGCATCGCATCGATGGCGGCAAGTCGTTTGGCATCCGGTCGCTCTTGCACGCGATGCGAGATGTTGCGCGACCAGAGCACCTCCGACCAAAAGTTGCTCTCGGTCGGCGTGGCCGGCAGCGCTATCCAAGAAATACTGAAGCCAGGCGTGCCATCGTCTTTGACGATATAGGGGTGACGACGAAGCACCTGCTCGACGATTGAGCTCTTGCCATTGTTCGATCGGCCAACGATCAACAAGCACGGCATACGCAAGCTGCGGGGGTACAGAAGTAGGTCGTCAACCTGCCGCAGAATCTGCTCGGCCCGGGTGTAACCGACCCAACGATCGGCACGACAAAACGCAATGCGCTCAGGCTGTGGCAACTCTAGCGCCGCACGGGCTTCCGGACGCAGATGGTCCTGCACGCTCGTCATTGGCGCATCCCTAGGTTGTCAAACGGGCGAATCGGCGCCGCAAAGATGTCCTCTTCGACGGCAGACTCACTAGGCAACGGAGCCGAGGGCTGCGACCGATCATTACTGCCTGGCTGAACCGGAACGGGCACTGGAGTCGACCCTCCGCGCGCCGAGGGAATCGAGGCAACCACCGGCCTCGCGTCGACAGGGCCACGGGCCTGCGCTTTCCGAGCTTTCTTCGACTTGTGCACTGCCTCGGCGACACGCCGGCGGAAGCGTTCGAGGTGCTCAAAGATGAGACCCTCGTCGATGTCGCGGTGCCCCTCTTCGGTCAATCTCTTGCGAATCTCCATGAGCTCGAAAAGGCTCATCGCAGAGTGACTGATATTCCGGTAGGGCAATGGCGTGTATGCAGCAGCATCCGGGTTGTAGAAGTAGACGCGGCTGATATCTCGAGGATCCCGACGAACGACAAACTTCTGCTTGCGCCGCTCATCGTCGGCGTCTGCCGCATTGATGAACGGATCCAATACCGGGTCGTAGTAGGTGATGTTGTCCCACTGAATCCCGTACCGCTGCACGGTTCGAGTGATCATCGGCATGAAATCGATCAGCAGGCGATGTGGATCATCAGGTACTGGCATCAATCCCAGTCCTGGCTCTTCGTCGGTTCCGACAATGCCACGCTCCCACTTTTTGATCGGCGGCACTCCAAGCTTCGTGTGCGGGCGCTGGTGGTAACGGTTCACAAAGAAGTCGACCACTTCGAGCTCGAGCTCTTTCATGGTCAGTGCTGCTTCCGCTTCTGAGTCGTAGCCCTTGCGCTGGCTCGGATTCGAGAAGGTGGTACCAGGCATCTTGTGGACCCAGCGCATCGTAGTGCCGATGAGGCGCTCGATATGCCCACCATAGTTGGGCGTTGCGGGTGGACGAAACTGCAGATCGATGCCGTGCTGGGCGGCGCCTCGCTCGAGTGCCAAGCCTCGAAACTCCTCAGCATTGTCGACATGGACCACAGCGGGCTTCCCCCACACAGGCCAGCTTCCTGAAACCCCGAGCGATGCCAAGTACTCGCGCTTCGGGCAGATCGCGTTGGCAAGACACAAGGCAACCGATGCCGAACTCGGAGGGGCGAGACTGATATAAATGCCCGCCACCATCCGACTAAAAACATCAATCGCCAGCGTCAGATAGGGCCTTCCTATCGGCTGTCGATAAACCTCGTCCACGACAATGATGTCCATGGGCGTGTGATCGATCTGTACGACGGCAAACGGATGCGTTGCGTTCTCGATCGTCCCTTTAATCGGTGTAAATCGATTGGTCGCCTCTTCTCTGCGACCACGCCGCTTCAGTCGGACGATTTCCGGTATCTGCCGAATTCGGTTGCGAATGGTGTTGGGATGGGGGGCTTCAAGCTTCGCAAGTCGGCATCGCGCCTGAATCTCTTCAATGGTGTCGTGTGGTGTGTGACGCTGCTTGTCGAGATAGAACGCCTCGATCACCGAGTCGACGATCGCCTCGACCTCCACAGACAGGAGCCGCGTGCCGGTCTTGCGACCGCGTCGCGCCGGAACAAGCGCGGAGACGTTTCCCACGCGCAGGTACTCATGAAGCCACCGATACAGCGTCGCAACATGAACTCCAGCTTGCTCGGCTAACGCCTTGGCCTCTTCCCGCGTACGAAAAGGATCGTTGAGAAGCCCCTTGATCGCGTCAAAGCGACGCTGAGCTTCGCGCCATTCGTCGGCCGAATAGAGGCTCAGATCACGCGGAACGTGCTCCTGCGCGGCACTCGCCTGCTCCTCCTCATTAGGCTCCAGCCTCAGCTGCTCAATCGGGAGACGACAGGTTTCCCCAGAGGTCAAATCGACCGCCAGCACGGTGTCGACCGATATCAGGTGGGTCACTTTGTAGCGAGTCGCTCCATAAACGACGATCGCGCCAACCGTGATCTCAAAGAACTGAACTGCAATTCCGCTGGCCATCAATCCCCCTTCCAGATCGGGCTGGACATCGTCAACGGCATGCCTAGGTCGACAGCGATCTCGCCAACAGCCACAAGGCGCCACAGTTCGCACAGCGCCGCCATCCTTCGCTCCGGGTCGGACCAGGTGACTGCAAGCAGCGCCTTAGGCGTTGTGGGGCCGGCAATCGCCAACCGTTGCAACAACGCCACTCGATGCAGCTCCTGCTCAGGCAGATCCTGGTACCTCCTGAGGAACTGAATGTTCGCGATCTGCGGGCCACGGATTTCATGCTCGGTAACGAGCTTGAACCGCCAACCGTTCGCACGGCAGTGGGCAACAGCAGCTTTGAAGCGTGGCTTGTACTGGGACCAATTCGCACGAAGGTCGTCGCGGTACTTCACCTCGTAGACCAAACACCACTCCTGCCCCTTGTCTGCGAAGAAGGCTTGGACATCAGGCGTGTAGCGACGTTGGGCACCGTTGAACTCGTAGACCAGCCGGAACGGCTGTTCGAGCACGCTCTTTACTCGACGGTCGAACGCCAGCATCAGCAGCAGATCCCGCTCAAGAAGCGACTCGTGCCCGGCGGATTGCTTGGAAGGCAACGCCACCTTTCCGGTTCCCCCTCGCTTGGAAGGGCGAAGCTTCCGTACAGGGTTGTTTAAATCCAGTCGCGTCATCAGCTGTATTCCGTTAACCAGTCGCGCTTAAACTTGGAGTCGAGTCGCTGGAATGCTTGTAAATAGCATTCACCGTTCCCAGTGACAGTGAACTTGCGCAGTCGCATCTTCAAATGGATATCACAGCGGCAATCCGCCGCGGCCGGGCGAGATCTCGCTCGCGCATCGCGGCGTGCTCTTCCTCGACGAACTGCCCGAGTTCCAGCGCAACGTGCTCGAAGCCCTGCGCGAGCCGCTCGAAGCCGGACGCATCACCATCTCGCGCGCGGCGCGTCAGGCCGAGTTCCCGGCCCGCTTCCAGCTCGTCGCGGCGATGAATCCCTGCCCCTGCGGCCAGCGCGGCAATCCGCGCGCCGCCTGCCGCTGCACGCCCGAGGCGGTGCTGCGCTACCAGGGCCGCATCTCGGGGCCGCTGGCGGATCGGCTCGATCTGCATGTGGAAGTGCCGGCGGTTCCCGAGGCCGAACTGGTCGCGCCCGGCGCGGGCGAGCCGAGCGCCGTCGTGGCGGCGCGCGTGGCCGAAGCCCGCGCTCGCGCGGTCGAGCGCCAGGGAAAGCCCAATGCCGACCTCGAACCCGGCGAAGTCGAGCGCCACTGCCGCGCCAGCGCCGCCGCCCTCGAACGGCTTCAGGCCGTGAGCGCCAAACTCGGCTGGTCGGCGCGCAGCTTCCATCGCGTGCTCAAGATCGCGCGCAGCATCGCCGACCTTTCAGGGGAGATTGACCTGACGCCAGCCCACGTCAACGAGGCGGTGCAGTATCGTCGGGGGCTATCGCTTCCGGCCTGAGGGCCGCAACCCATCTTCATCACGCCATGCTCAGCCGCGACAACCCTCCCGTCTTCGATCCCGCCGCCCTCGACCGGCTGCGCATTCCGGTCGGCGCGGGTCAGGTTCCGCTCGTGGTGACGACGCTGCGCCTGTTCATTGAGACGACGCCCAAGCTTGCCAACGACGTGATCCGCGGCCTGCGCGACGGCGATGTCGACACGACCCGGCTCGCGGCGCACACGCTCAAGTCGAACAGCGCCATCGTTGGCGCCGAGGCGCTCGCCGCGCTCGCGCGCGACATCGAGCTCAAGGCGCGCGACGGCAAGCTCGAATCGGCCGTCGCCAGCCGCTTCGAGAAGCTCTATGCCGAGAGCGTCGCCAAGCTGGTCGGCGCGCTGGCCGACGAATCGCGCAAGGCCGGCATCGGCTGACGTCGGCGGCGCGACCATCCATTCGCCGGCATTCGCGCCGCCCTCGGCATCGGCCAGCGTGAGGCGGCCGATGCCGTCTTCATCCGGCCCCGGCCTTCGCCGCTCAGGCCACCGGATACCAGCGCGACATCAGTTCGAAGGCGCGCGACAGCAGGTCGCTGCCGGCATTCATCGCCACGACGCGGCCATCACTCAGCTTCACCAGCAGGCGCGCGCCGCCGTGCATGCGCACGAAGCGCATCGCCTCGATCTCGTCCCAGCGGATGCGGCGCTTGGCCATCCAGCTCTGGCGCAGGCCTTCGCCGTCGATGGTCATGGTCGAGCGCAGCAACGCGCAGTAGCTGCCGAAGATGAGCGCGGCCACCGCCGCCAGTCCGGCCCGCATGTTGGTGTCGAGCAGATCGGAGGTCTGGCCGAAGGCGCGCATCGACGTGAAGGCGATGCCGATCATCACCGCCGTCGCCATGCCCTTCATGAGCAGTCCGTAGGCCGGTCCGGTGATCGGCTGACGCGCGAAGCGCTCGCGCGGATGACCGGTCGGCTTGCCGGGATCGAATTCCCTCATCGCTGTTCCCTCGCCCGGGCGCGGGCGGCCCGGAGAATCGCATCGACCGCGTCGGCGTCGCGCCGCGCGGCGGCCTCATGCTCGCGGTCGAGCCGGTCGAAACGCAAGGGCAGTTGCGCCCAGAGTTGGCGTTTGCGCGCGGGCGTCATCGGTCCCCAGTGCGCGATCTCGTCGAGCGTGCGCAGGCAGCCTTCGCAATAGCCCGAGGCCGGGTCGATGCGGCAGACCGAGCGGCAGGGGCTCGGCAGGCTGTTGCCCTCGGCATAGCAGTCGCGCAGCTCCAGCCAGTGCCGCTCCAGACCGAAGACGCGCGCATGCATGTCGCGGCCGCCCGCTTCAGCGGAAGACGACGGTGCGCTTGCCGTTGAGCAGCACGCGGTCTTCGAGGTGGTACTTGAGCGCGCGCGAAAGCACGTTCTTCTCGACGTCGCGGCCGTAGCGCACGAGGTCCTCGGCGGTGTCGCCGTGGTCGATGCGCACCACGTCCTGCTCGATGATCGGGCCGGCATCCAGCTCGGACGTCACGTAATGCGAGGTCGCGCCGATGAGCTTCACGCCGCGGTCGAAGGCCTGGTGATAGGGCCGCGCGCCGATGAAGCTGGGCAGGAAGCTGTGGTGGATGTTGATGATCCGGCCCGGGTACTTGTCGCAGAGCTGGGGCGACAGGATCTGCATGTAGCGCGCGAGCACCATGACGTCGCCGCGATGCTCGCCGAACAGCCGGTCGATCTCGGCATAGGCCTCGACCTTGTTGTCGGGCGTGACCGGCACGTGAAAGTAGGGCACGTCATGCCACTCGACGTACTTGCGCAGGTCGTCGTGGTTACTGATGACGCAGGCGATGTCGCAGCCCAGGTCGCCCGAGCGCCAGCGGTACATCAGGTCCACCAGGCAGTGGTCCTGCTTGCTCACGAGCAGCACCACGCGCTTCTTCTGGCGCGAGTCGGACAGGCGCCAGTTCATCTCGTAGCTCGACGCGATCTGGCCGAAGGCCGTCACGAAGCTCTCGATGCCGCCTTCGAGCGAGCTGGCCTTGATGACGTTGCGCATGAAGAAGCGCCCCGTGTCCTGGTCGGCGTGGTGGTTGGATTCGAGGATCCAGCCTTGGCGGTCGGCAAGAAAGCCACTGACCGCCGCGACGATGCCGACCCGGTCGGGGCAGCTCAGCGCGAGCGTGTAGGTGTGTTCGGTGTTCATGATGGCGGGCGGTGCGGGAAGCCCGCGAGTTTACCGACGGCGGCGGACGGGCTGCCGGGCATGACATGGCACGGTCGGTCGGGCCGGAAAGGACGGCGCCGGATGCGGCCGCGTCCGCGATGACCGGGCCGACCGTGTCGCAGGCCGGCCCGCATCCACCCCAGCCTCAGACCGGCGTCTTGCGTTCGCGCGTCAGGGCCGCGCGCCGCGCCACCGCCGCGTCGCGCAGCGCGAGCAGGTCTGCGGGCTGGCCGTCGATGGTGAACTCCATGTCGTGCGCGATGCCGTCGCGGATGCCGTAGCACCAGCCGTGCACCACCAGCTTCTGGCCGCGCTTCCAGGCCTCGCGCACGAAGGTCGTGCGGCAGACGTTGCGTGCCTGCTCGATCACGTTCAGTTCGCACAGCAGGTCGTGCGCGGTGGATTCGTCGAGGCCGACAAAGTACTTGGTGTGGCGGAACAGCACGTCCTGCACATGGCGCAGCCAGTTGTCGGCGAGGCCGTCCATGCCGCCGCGCAGGGTCTGGAGCACGCCACCGCAGCCGTAGTGGCCGACGACCATGATGTGTTCCACCTTGAGCACGTCGATCGCGTACTCCAGCGTCGACAGGCAGTTCATGTCGGTATGCACGACCACGTTGGCGACGTTGCGGTGCACGAACAGCTCGCCCGGCGCGAGATCGACGATGTCGTTGGCGGGCACGCGGCTGTCGGCGCAGCCGATCCACATGTACCTGGGTTTCTGCTGCGCGACGAGGCGCGAGAAGTACTCGGGATCGCGGTCGGTCATGCGCTTGGACCAGCGCCGGTTGTTCGCGAACAGGTGGCCGAGATAGGTGTCGTCGGCGTCACCGGCGGAAGGAAGCTGGGAGGAGTCGTCGGTCATGGTCTTCTTGGTCGGAGGTGGGCCGGGCGGAAGCCGGTGCGCCAGGCGGCCGGCGGGGGTGCTGCCGGTCGGATTCGCGGCGGCCTGGAGCCGCGAGGCGCTGGGGATGACGCCGCGCGAGCGTAGCGCAGCCGGCTCGCGCCGGACCGCCACGTCCATGAGCATGAGCGGGCGAATTCCGACGGGCGGCGCGAGGCGAGGCGGGATGGGCGGCGACGGTGGCGGCCGAGCCGAGCCGAGCCGAGCCGAGCCGAGCCGAGCCGCCAGCGTCCATCCCCGCTTCGGCGGCTCAACCGTTCTCGAACAGATCCCCGTCGACGTAGAACCAGCGCCCGCCGTCCTTCACGAAGCGGCTGCGCTCGTGCAGCCGGTGCGCGCGGCCCGCGCCCTGCCCCGGTCCGGCGGCGCGCCAGCGCGCGATGAACTCGACCCAGCCCCATTCCGGCGAGGTCAGGCCGGCGCCCTTGACCGTGAGGCCGAGCCACCGGGTGCCTTCGTCGAGGTCGAGCGATGCGGGTCGCGTGCTCGCATGCCAGGTTTCGGTGAGCCAGCCGGCGCGGCCGAGCACGTAGGCGCTGTAGCGCGAGCGCATGAGCTGCTCGGGCGTGGCGGGCTGCTCGCCGCCATCGAGGAAGCGGCCGCAGCAGCGCGCGAAGGTGCCGCCGCCGCAAGGGCAGTCGACCGGGCTCATGCGGCACTCCGGCCGTCGGCGACGGCAGTGCCCGGCGGCACAGGCCACGCCGCCATCACACGCCCCATTGCGCGGCCGGCTCCATGCCCGCCAGCACCGCGAGCGTCTGCTGCATGAGCGCGACCTGCTTCTCGACGCCGTCCTTCACCGAGACGATGTCGATCGTGGTGATGACGAGCTGGCGGCCGGCGCGCACCACCTCGGCGTGACCGACGAGCTTCTCGCCCACGGCCGGCGCGAGGAAGTTGATCTTGAACTCGACCGCGACGATGCCGTCGTCGATGCCGGCCCTGGTGCAGCCGGCCGCACCGCCCACCGAATCTCCGAGCGTCGAGATGATGCCGCCGTGGTAGTAGCCGTGATGCTGGCTGACGGCCTCGGAGAACGGCAGCTCCATCGAGCAGCGTCCGGGCGCGAGGCTGACGATGTTCAGTCCAAGCAGGCGCGCGGGGCCTTGCGCGGCGTAGGCGGTGCGGATCTTGGCTTCGAGTCGGGGGTCGAGCGTGGCGGTCATCGTGGACGGGATCGGTGGCCGGGCGGGCCGGCGCTGGGTGGGAAGAAAGGCCTCGGGCGGCAGCATCTTGCCGCGCCGGCATGATGCCGGTGGCCGGACATGCCGGCTCGCCGACCGGCCGCCGAGAGGGTACAAGCGCCGGCAGGCCCTGTTCTATTCTCCATACCCCACCGCACGCCGCACCGCCCCATGAGCCACGCCGCCCTCGACTACCCGTTTTCCGAACCGCCGCCGCCCGCCACGCTCCAGCAGGTCGCGCCCGGCATCCACTGGCTGCGCATGCCGCTGCCGGTCGCGCTCGACCACATCAACCTCTGGCTGATCGAGGATGAATTCGAGGGCCGCCAGGGCTGGACCGTGGTGGACACCGGCATCGGCAACGACGCCACCCGCGCGCTGTGGGAGGAGGTGTTTGCCGGCTGGTTCGACGGCCATCCGCTGCTACGCGTGATCTGCACCCACATGCATCCCGACCACGCCGGCCTCGCCGGCTGGCTGTGCGAGCGCTGGAAGGCGCCGCTGTGGATGAGCGCCGCCGAATACCTCACCGCCTACGCCGCCTCGCACGGCGTGCGGCTGAACGACGGCGCCAGCATGGTCGAGCACTTCCGCACCCACGGCCTGCCGGCGTCCGACCACGAGACCATCCGCGATCGGGGCGGCTTCTATGCCAGCCATGTCACGCCGCTGCCGGGCAGCTATCGCCGGCTGGTGGCGGGCGAGGCCTCCCGGCTCGGCGGCCATGACTGGCGCGTGATCGTCGGCCTCGGCCACTCGCCCGAGCATGTGTCGCTCTACTGTGCGGGGCTTGATGTGCTGATCGCGGGCGACATGCTGCTGCCGCGCATCTCGGCCAACGTCACGGTGCCGGCCTGGGAGCCGATGTCGAATCCGCTCGCCGACTATCTCGACGGCCTGCGTGCCTTCCTTGCGCTGCCCGCGAGCATGAAGGTGCTGCCGTCGCACGGCCTGCCCTTCACCGGCGCGCACGGCCGCGTGAACGACCTGATCGAACACCACGCCCAGCGGCTCGATGAAACCCGCGCCGCCTGCGTCGCCGATCCCGGCGGCATCACTGCGACCGGGCTGGTGCCGATCCTGTTCCGCCGCAAGCTCGACATGCACCAGATGACCTTCGCGCTCGGCGAGGCGCTGGCGCATCTGCACTGGCTGTGGTTCGCGGGCGAGGTCGAGCGTGTGCAGACGGACGGGGTCTGGCGCTTCCGGGCGCTGAACGGCTAGCGCGCGGCTGCCCTTCGGCAGCCGGCCCGGGCCGGCCTCGCTGCTGACACCGCCCTGCCCCGATGGTGTCGCGGCGCGGGTGGCGGCGACCGAGCGCTGTGGCGCTCAGTCGTCGCCGCGCGGCTGGATGAGCGGCGAGGCCTCGTCGCCGTGGGCGCGCCAGCTCTGGATGCGGGTGGCGGGCGTGTCGTCGGCCTCGGCGGCGTCGATCGCCTCGGTCAGCGTCATCGGGCGCGCGAAGGGCGTGCCGGGCGGCGCGGATGGATTGCCGGCGCGTGTTGACGGCGCGCCCGCGCGCGTCGCCGGGCTGCGCGTCTGGGTATGCGGCGCGATGACCGTGGATGGCCCGTCGGCCGGGCGGACGGCGCGAACGCCGGGCGTGGTGGTGCGCGGATCGGACATGGCCGTCGGCGTGCCGGGGCGTGCCGCCTGGGCCCGCGTCGCGGGCGTGGCCTGCGCACGGGTCGTGGGCGCGCCCGCCTGGGTATCGGTCGCGCGCTGGGTGGTCGCGCCGCCCGCGCCGCTGCGCGGGGTCAGGCGCGGATGGCGGATCTTGCGCAGATCGACGCGCGGCTTGCGCGGCGCGTTGGAGAACAGCAGGTCATACAGCGCGTTGGGCAGCAGCCGCAGCAGCGTCGCCACCAGCCCCATGCGCCACGGGATCACCTGGAAGCTCGTGCCGCGCGCGATGGCCTTGGCGGCCGCCTCGGCAAAGGCGTCGGGCTGCATCAGGAAGGGCATCGGATAGGGATTGCCGCGCGTCATCGGCGTGTCGATGTAGCCCGGCGCGAGCGTGACCACGCGCACGTTGTAGTGCCGCATCTCCAGCCGCAGGCTCTCGGCATAGGCGATCGCCGCCGCCTTCGACGCGCTGTAGGCGCCCGCGCCCGGTAGACCGCGGATGCCGGCGACGCTGGCCATCGCCACCAGCGTGCCGCGCCGCTTGGCCTTCATCGCCTCCAGAAACGGCTGGAAGGTGGCGACCAGGCCCATGAGGTTGGTCTGCACGATCTGCTCGAACACGCCGAGGTCTTCCTGCAGCTCGGTGAGCGTGCCGGCCGAGATGCCGGCATTGGCGATGACGATGTCGGGACAGCCGAACTGGCGCATGTGCGCCATCGCGGCGGCGCGCAGCGCCTCGGTGTCGTTCACGTCGGCCACATGCACGCCGTAGCGCGAGCGTGTGAACGGCGCATGCGTCGGCAGCGAGGCGACGAGGGTGTTGAGCTTGTCCTCGCGCCGCGCCACCAGGCCGATGACCGCGCCCTCGCGCGCATAGCGCCGCACCAGCGCGGCGCCGATGCCGCTCGACGCGCCGGTGATGAACACGTTGAGGGGCCGCTGGCGGCCGTTGCGCGGCAATTCCGCCCCGACGTCGAGAAAGGGGATCAGCGACCGGAACGAAGCCGGTCGAGCACGAAGTCCATGGTCCGCACCGTCGCCTCGCGTGAGCCCGCCATCGAGGGTGCCGTCAAGAACCGGCCACCCAGGCCGACCGAAGGTGTGCCGTCGATCTTCCATGCGTCCACCACGCGGCGCTGGTTCTGCGTCCGGGCCTGGACGCCGAAGGAATTGAAGGTATCGGTCCATTTCTTCTTGTCGATCCCTTGCCTGGCGATGAAGTCGGCAATCGCGTCCGGCGTGTTGAGCACCACATGGTCGCGGTGCATGGCGTTGAAGACCGTGTCATGCAGGCGGTCGGCCTCACCCAGCGCTTCCAGGGCGTAATAAAGCCGGGTGTGGATCTCGGCGCGCGGGTCGAAGGCAACCGGGGCGCGCTTGATGACCACATCGGCCGGCTTGCGCGCGACCCAGGCCTCGAAGGTCGGCAGCCATTCGAAGCAGTGCGGGCAGCCGTACCAGAAGAAGTCGAGCACCTCGATCTTGCCGGCCGGCGTGCTCACGGGCTGGGGCGGGTCGACGCGACGGTATTCGCGGCCCTCGGTCGGCGCGGGTTGCGCGACGGCGGGCAGGCTCGCGGCCAGCGGCAAGGCGGCGGCGCCGAGCATCAGGCGACGGCGGACTTCGGAACTGGCGACGACGGACGGTAGGACTCGGTTGGCGGGCATGTCGGGCTGGCCGCGCGGGGCGGCGTGGGATCAAGTTAGTGGACAAGCCGGCGGGGGGTTCGGTCCCGGCGGCGGGAACGGTCACGCGGCGCGCGCGGGCCGACAAGCGTACGACCGTGGCGCCACGGGGGCGCGGTTGCGGCGCGGAGCGGATTCCGCGACCGGTGTGCCACGGGCCGACCAGCATCCGTCGCTCTCCGGCCCGCACGCATTACATGAACAGCGTGCGCTCACGGCGCGCGCACCACCGAGGCGTCGATGCCGTTCTGCGCCAGGGTCTGGCGCATGCGGTTGAGGTCGTCGAGCTTGAGCACCGGACCGATGCGCACGCGGTAGATCGGGTCGCCAGCGCCTTCGCGCGGGCTGACGCGGGCGTCATAGCCGAGCAGGGCGAGGCGCGCGCGCATGGCGTCGGCATCGGCTTCGTTGCGGAAGGCGCCGGCCTGGAGCAGGTAGCGGGTCTCGGGCGCGGTGGCCGGGGCGGCGGTCGTGCCGGGCGCGGGAATCGCGACCGCACCCGGCACGGCGGCGGGCGCGGCGCTTGCGGTCGGGGCCGCGCCCGCCGCCGGACGGGCGGCCGTCTGGCCGGTGGTGCTGCCCGGCGGCTGCGAACCGGCCGGTTGCGGCTGGCCCGCGGCGGCGCCGGTGGGCGCGGCGGGCGTCTCGCCGGGCTTGCGGCCGGGCATCAGGTCGTAGAACGAGAACTGGCGGTCGCCCTGGGGCTGGGCCGGCGCCGGACGGGCTGCGGCGGACTGGCCCGCCGCAGCCTGCGGTGTCTGGCCGGATGACTGTGGCGCAGACTGCCCTGCTGCCGGCTGGGCCACCTGCCCGGGCGCGGGCTGGGTCGGTGCCGGTTGGGTCGGAGCCGACTGGGCCACCGGCGGTGCGACGGTCGCGGACGGCATGCCCCCATCGCGGCCGTAGAAGGGCTTGTTGGGATCGGGCGGCGCGCCCGGCGTGTCGGGGCCGACCTTGACGTTAGGCCGGTTCACGAAGGGCACCGGCGCCTTGGTGATGAACAGCGCCACACCCACCGCGACCGCCAGCCCGGTCACGAGGCCGAGGATGAAGCCGAGGAAGGTGCCGCCACGCAGGCTGCGCGGCGGGGCGGAGGGAGGTCGTTTCATGGCTTTCCTTCTGAGACCGGCACGCCGGCCGGCGCGCGGCGCGAGGGTCCGGCCGGGCTGGCACCGCCGCCGCGAAGGCCGACGACATCCGCCCGGCCGCGCCTCACATCTTGTCGGGTGCGCTCACGCCGAGGAGGGCGAGCGCGTTGCGCAGCACCGTGCGCGTCGCCAGCAGCAGCGCGAGGCGCGCCGTCTTGAGCGCCGCGTCGTCCACCAGCACGCGCTCGGCGTTGTAGAAGCTGTGGAAGTCGGCGGCAAGCTCGCGCAGGTAGAAGGCGACGAGGTGGGGCGCGAAATCGTTGGCGGCGACGGCGAGCGTGTCCGGGTACTCGGCGAGGCGCTGCATGAGCGCGAGCGCCTTCTCGTTGCCCTCGCCCGCGAGCGGCGCGAGGTCGGCGGCGGCCAGCACGTCGTCGGCGATGCCGCCGGCGTTCAGCACCGAGCAGATGCGCGCATGCGCGTACTGCACGTAGAACACCGGGTTCTCGTCGGTCTGCTTCACCGCGAGATCGACGTCGAAGATGAATTCGGTATCCGCCTTCCGGCTCGCGAGAAAGAAGCGCACCGCATCGCGGCCGGTCCAGTCGATGAGGTCGCGCACGGTCACGTAGCTGCCGGCGCGCTTGGAGATCTTCACCTCCTCGCCGCCCTTCATGACCGTGACCATCTTGTGCAGCACGTAGTCGGGGAAGCCGTTGGCGATGCCGATGTCGAGCGCCTGGAGGCCGGCGCGCACGCGGGCGATCGTGCCGTGGTGGTCGCTGCCCTGGATGTTGACCGCCTTGGTAAAGCCGCGCTCCCACTTGGTGACGTGGTAGGCCACGTCGGGCACGAAGTAGGTGTAGGTGCCGTCGGACTTGCGCATGACGCGGTCCTTGTCGTCCTTCACCTTGCTGCCGGCGAGCTGGCCAAGGTCGGCGAAGTCGGTCGTGCGCAGCCAGAGCGCGCCTTCCGATTCATAGGTCTTGCCCGAGGCGACGAGCGCATCGACCGCCGCCTTCACCTTGCCGTCGGTGTAGAGGCTCGACTCCAGGTAGTAGTTGTCGAAGCGCACGCCGAAGGCTTGCAGATCGAGGTCCTGCTCGTGGCGCAGATAGGCCACGGCGAACTGGCGGATCGAGTCGAGGTCGTCGGCATTGCCGCTGCCGGTGAACTCGCGGTCGTCGGCATGCACGGTCTTGCCGGCGAGGAAGTCGGTGGCGATGTCGGCGATGTAGTCGCCGTTGTAGGCGGCGGCGGGCCAGCCTTCGTCACCGGGCTTGAAGCCCTTGGCGCGCGCCTGCACCGAGATGGCGAGGTTGCCGATCTGCACGCCGGCGTCGTTGTAATAGAACTCGCGATGCACCTTCCAGCCTTGGGTGGCGAGCAGATTGCAGATCGCGTCGCCGAGCGCGGCCTGGCGGCCGTGGCCGACATGCAGCGGGCCGGTCGGGTTGGCCGAGACGAACTCGACGATCACCTTGCCGGGGCCGGCGTCGGCGCCTTCCGCGCCGCGCGCGCTCGGCGCGAGGCCGAACCGCGCGCCCTGCTCCAGCACCTGGCGCACCACCTGCTGCTTGGCGCTCGCACGCAGGCGCAGGTTCACGAAACCGGGGCCGGCCAGCTCGGCCGATTCGATCAGCGCGGCGCCCTCGGCGTCTTCCTGAAGCGCCTTGACGATGTTTTCCGCGAGTTCGCGCGGGTTTTTCCTGAGCGGTTTCGCGATCTGGAGCGCGACGTTGGTGGCAATGTCGCCATGCGCGACGGCCTTCGGGCGTTCGAGCGCGATGTTGGGCGTGGCACCGGGGGCTGCGACCTGCACCGCGCGACCGATGGCGGCGATGAGGGCGGTTCTGAGTTCGGGAAGCATGAAAAGGCAATCGCGGAGGGCGGCGCGCGACGGCGGCGCCGGGCCGTGGATTGTAGCGAAGGGGTTGCCATGAATCGCCCGGCCTCCTCCGCCCTTTTCGCGGCTTTGGCCGCCGGCCTCCCGACCGATGATCTGCCTGCGGACCCGGTTACCGGGCGCCGTCCTTCAGCAGCTCCGTTTCAACATCCGCCCGCAGGGGGCCAGCACCATGATCGAAGAACATTTCCCGTATGCCGTCGGCGCCATCGTGTTCGCGCTCGCCGCGAACGGCATGTGGGTACCGGCCATCTTCGTGGGTGCGCTCGCGCTGATGGCCTCGCCGCTCATCTACGCCCGTGATCCGCACGAGTCGGACTACGAGGCCGAGGACGACCTGCGCCGCCACGACCGCCTGCACCGCGACATCCGCCGTCATCACGAAGACTGACCCCGACCGGCGCGGCGCGCGAACACCGCACGCATGAATCGCGCGCCCCACGGCGCACGACTCCCGCCGACCGGCCCGTCGCCGCGACGCGAACCGAAACACGCCCGCCCGGCTCCTCGCCACGCACGGGCGCACAATCGCCGCATTCGGTTTCAGGAGGCGGCGATGTCATTGGTCAGGTTCTCAAGCAAGGCTGCGGCCGAGGTCTTCATGCTCGAAGACCATGCGGCGCGGCTGCTGCAGGCGATCGGCAAGGAAGCCGAGCCGCGCGGTGTCATCACCGCCGTCCAGATTCCCGACGCCCTCGCCCGCCTGCGCGGCGCCATCCGTGCCGAGCAGCAGGCCGAGGTCGAAGCCGCCGCGCGCGGACTGCCGACAGTGGATGAAGACAACGACGAGGCGCGCGAGCGCCGCGCCAACCATGTGAGCCTCGACCGCCGCGCCTTCCCGCTCATCGACATGCTTGAGAAGTCGGCGGCCAAGGGGGTGGACGTGCTCTGGGGCGTGTAGGCCCTTCCAACAGCAACACTTCGCACGTGACAAGGCCCGGTGCCCGCCTCGCGGCGACACCGGGCCTTGTCATGAGCGCGCCGCATGCGCGACAGCGGCGCCTGACCGTTCGGACCCGGGCATGAAACCCGGGCTGACGACGGCTGCCGCCACTGCCACGCCACCGACTGTCAGCGCACGCTGCCGCGCCGGAAGAGATTGATGATCGCCAGCAGGATCACCGCGCCGAGCAGCGACACCACCAGCCCCGAAAGGCTGAAGTCGCCCGCGTTGATGGTGCCTGCGCCGATGAGCGGACTGATGAGCCAGCCGCCGAGCAGCGCGCCGACGATGCCGACGACAATGTTCAGGAAGATGCCCTGCTGGGCATCGGTACGCATGATGAGCGAGGCGATCCAGCCGAGGACGCCGCCGACGATGATCCAGGCGATGAAACCCATTGCTTCTCTCCCAGGGGGGTTGCGAGGTTGAAAGATGTCGTCGAAAGGCGGGTTCGACGTGGACGCAGTGTGGTGGCGGGCCGTCGGCCCGCGTGTAGGAATGGCCGCCGTCGCGCTGTCGGGCGCGCGCACCGCGGAGCCGTCGAATCGCCCGACTTTCCCTGCCCGCCCGGCGCACGCCGACGGCCCAAGTCTTCGAGGTTGCTGCATGAACCCCTCCCGCCCGCCCCGCTCCGATGCCGACATCGCCGAGGACGATCCGCTCGACGCGCCACTGCCCGAGCTCGAACTGCCGCCCGCGCTGGCGCGCGGCGAACGCCGCCTCGCCGGCCTCGCGCGCGCCGCCTGGCGGCTCCTGGCCGATGTGGGCGGACAGGGCTTGCGCACCCTCTTCTTCGAGCAGCACGGCGCGCGTCTGCCGACGCGCGAGGGGCCGGTCACGACACTGCTGTTCGTGCTCGCGGCCTACGCAGCCGCGTTGCGCTGGGTGCCGGAGTACGGCATGGGGCCGGGCAGCTTCTATGCGGCGTTCTCGCTGCTCGTGATCGCGGCCGCGAGCGCGAGTCGGCCCCAGCGCTTTCGCGTGGCGGCGGCGCTGTGCGCTGGCAGCGTGGTGCTCGACCTGTTCGCGGCGACGCTCTACGCGCTGTTCGCGGGGCAGGACTGGACGGTGCTGAACCTGACGACCGCAGGCTGGGGAATGCTCGCGGGCGTGGTGGCGATGCGGCGGATCGGGCGGCAGCGGGCGTGATGTCGCAAGCGCTTGCGCGGGATTGATCGCGGCCCCTGGCACGCGCCTGCGTCAAGCGATCACGGCGGCAGGAGCGCGATCAGGTGCTCGGCCGGCCCTCGCCCGGGGCGCGCACCGCGGCCCCATCGACCTGCGCCGCCTCAGGAGGCGCCGATCCCCGCTCCGCGGCGCCCCAGCGAACAGACAGGCCGCAGCCGCCCGATCACCCGTTCGCCGCGTGAATCGAATCCCGCACGATCGGATAGATCCCGTTCGTCCACTTCCGTCCGCTGAACACGCCGTAGTGCCCCACGCCGGTCTGGATGTGATGCGTGCGCAGATAGGGCCGCACGCTGCGGCACAGCTCCTGCGCCGCCATCGTCTGGCCGATCGAGCAGATGTCGTCGCGCTCGCCTTCCACCGTCAGCAACGCCGAGCGCCGGATCGCCGCCGGATTGACGCGCCGGTCGCGCCAGTTCAGCAGGCCGCGCGGCAGCAGATGCTCCTGGAAGATGTTGCGCACCGTCTCCAGGTAGAACTCCGCCGGCAGATCGGCGACCGCCAGGTACTCCTCGTAGAAATCGGCGATCTGCGCCGCCGCCGCGTCATCGCCCGCGACCATGTGGTCGTACATCGCCTTGAAGCTCTGCATGTGCCGCTCCAGGTTCATGCTCATGAACGCCGTGAGCTGCACGAAGCCCGGATACACGCGCCGCCCGAAGCCCTTGTGCGGCGCCGGCACCGTGCTGATGAGCTTGGTCTCGAACCATTCGATCGGCTTGCTCGTCGCCAGCTCGTTCACCTTGGTCGGGTTGATGCGGCAATCGACCGGGCCGGCCATGAGCGTGAGGCTCAGCGGCTGGGCCGGATCGTCGTCCTCGGCCATGATCGCCGCCGCCGCGAGCGACGCCGGGCAGGGCTGGCAGATGCTCATCAGATGGCTGCCCTCGCCCATCGCGCGCAGGAAATCCATGATGTGCTCGACGTACTCGTCGAAGCCGAAGCGCCCCGCCAGCACCGGCACGTCGCGCCCGTTGGACCAGTCGGTGATGTACACCTCGTGGTCGGTGAGCATGGTGCGCACCGTCTCGCGCAGCAGCGTCGCGAAGTGGCCCGACATCGGTGCCGAAAGCAGCACGCGCGGCTCCCCTTTCACGCCTTCCTTGCGAAAGCGCACCAGCTTTGCGAACGGCGTCTCGGTCACCACCTCCTCCACCACCGCGAAGCTGCCGCGCGGCGTCTCGACCTTCGCGATGCCGAACGGTGGCCGCTTGTGCGTCAGCCGCATGCGCGTGAACACGTCGCAGGCGGCACCGAAACGACGCAGCGCGCTCGGCTGCTCGATCTCGTAGCCGCTGTCGGCGAGGCCGCGCTCCATGGCCTGCGCGAAGGCGGCACCCGCCTGCGCGAACATGCGCCACGGCGCGATGAGGTCGTTCTGGAGCTGGTAGGCGGTGTAGGACATCGATCGTTCTTCCGTTGCGGCGCCGGGCGCCATGCGTTGGCGCATCGGCAGCAAGTTGCGGGCCACTTCATCGCAATGGCGCGGAGTTTGCGAGCCCGTCCGTCGGAGGATGCGCGGGAACAATGCCGGTGCATATGCCGATGGTCCCGACTGGAATGCGGCGCGTAATCTCGATCCGACGGCTGGCGATCCCGGCCCCGCATGGCGCATCCCTCACCCATTGCAGGCGCCAAGACCCGAACGGAGACCTTTCATGCCCCAGGCCACTTCCCCCGCGGTGCTCACGATCAGCAGCAAGAACTACTCGTCGTGGTCGCTGCGTGGCTGGCTGCTTGCCCGCCTCGCCGGCATCGACTTCGTCGAGAACGTCGTCTCGCCCGACGACCCGTCGGCGCGCGCCGAGCTGCTGCTGCTGTCGTCATCCATCCTCGTGCCCGCGCTCAAGCATGACGACGTGACCGTGTGGGACACGCTCGCCATCGCCGAGTACCTCAACGAACTCAAGCCCAAGGCCGGCCTGCTGCCCGCCGACCGCGCGGCGCGCGCGCATTGCCGCGCCATCAGCGGCGAGATGCATTCGGGCTTCAGCGCGCTGCGCTCGGCACTGCCCATGAACCTGCGCGGCCACTTCCCCGGCTTCAAGGTCTGGACCCGCGCCCAGGCCGACATCGACCGCATCTGCGCCATCTGGAACGACTGCATCAACCGCTACGGCGGCCCCTTCCTGTTCGGCAAGAAGCCCACCATCGCCGACGCGATGTACGCGCCGGTCACGACGCGTTTCCGCACCTACGACGTCAAGCTCGACCGCGTGAGCTACGCCTATTGCGACACCATCCTCGCGATGCCCGAGATGCAGGAGTGGATCGCGGGCGCGAAGGCCGAGCCGCTGGAATACGACGAACTGGAAGCCGAGTTCTGAACCGTCTGAAGCTGCGGCGCGCGGCGCCCGAGGTCACGCCGCGCGGCGAGCTGTGGCGCCGCGAGGAGCTGGTGAGCCTGCTGAGCGGCGCCGGCACGCTGGCGGGCTTGTGCATCACGGTGGTCGCGCTCATGAAGACCATCGGCGGTGGCACGGCCACGATCGTCGATGACCTGTTCGCGCTCGGCGCGTTGCTGTTCCTGCTGTGCGTGTACGCGATCTTCTGGGCGCTGCGCACGCGCCGGCCGCAGCTCGTGCGCCGGCTCACGCTGCTGGCCGACGCGCTGTTCCTCGTCGCGCTCACGCTCATGACGGGCGCGGCCTTCGTGCTGGTCTATACGGTGTGGTGAGGCCGGTCGGTGCAAGCCACCGGCAAATGCTTCGCGCCGCGCCCGCCATGCGCTCGGGCCACAACGCCCCACCGTTTGCACGGCCAAAAAAGTCCGACCCGAATACGAGCCGAAAGCAACATTCCGGAAACGCCCATTCCTGCAATTCGGCCGATTGTCGGGATCGGACAAAGGCGATCCGGCCATAAAAATTGCCGTGATAGCTTGCGTGGAATTCGTCCCATGGGATGTTTTCCACCTCCGGATCATGCGCCATTTCATCCTCGCTTCCGCCAAAGCAATCGCTCTGGCCGGAATGTGCGCAGGTGCAAGTGGCAGTGCTCACTCGCAGCAGGTTGCTCACGACGACCCGCGCATTGGTGGTGTCGCGATCGACCAGACTATTACGGTCAATGGTCAGCTCTATTACCGATATTTCTCGTCCTTCTGGCGCGACAAGGAAGCGGCTGATCGTTTCGTGATTTCAGTTCACGAAAAACCATCTGCCCGCTGGGGCAGCAGCATTTTTGTCGAATACCGGCAGCAGCGCATTCATCAGGCGCGTCTGCCCAATGCTTCCGGTCGTATCGAAGCAGTTGCGCGTGAAGCCGCCGAGCAGTGCTACCAGAATCTTCTCGATACCGAAGCCAGCCGCCTGCTTTTTCGCGAGGCGGATCTCGGCCCGGACGAACTCTGATTTCTCATGAAGCTTCGCTCCATTGCCCTTGCCACCGCGTGTTTCGCCTCGATCCCCGCCTTCTCCACCGAACTGGTTTATGTGCCGATCAATCCGGTTTTTGGCGGCAGCCCGCTCAACGGAGCGGTGCTGCTGAACAACGCCCAGGCAGAAAACAAGAAAGTCGATCCGGCCAGCAAAGCCGCCAGCAGTCGCACGAATGCACTCAAGGATTTCAATGATTCGCTTCAGCGCGTAATTCTGAGTCGACTCGCGTCGGCGGCTTCGACCAACATCTTCAATTCGGATGGCCGACTGATTCCGGGCACAATCGAGACCGGTGATTTCCGCATCACGATTCTCGATACCGGGGGCGGAGTGCTCAGCATTACCACGATCGACAAGGCCACGGGCGAATCGACCACGTTTCAGGTCAGCCAGTAATGGAGATTCCTGCCCGCAAATGGCTGGCACTTGTGGCTGGCCGGCATGCAGCCACAATGATCGCGGCAATCAATACGGTCATCCAGCTTGCGGCCTGTGCCGCCCCCGGGACTCCAGCCGCTCCTCACGGCAATGCGGCATTGACACCCGCAACCGCCATTACCCGCGATCTCGTGCAATTGCCTCCACCACGCGGACGGATCGTCGCTGCCGTATACGGATTCCGGGATCAGACAGGGCAATACAAGCCTTCGCCCGACAGCTCGTTTTCGACTTCCGTCACGCAGGGCGCAGCATCATTGCTGATAAAGGCACTGACCGATTCAGGCTGGTTCGTGGCCGTGGAGCGTGAGAATCTTCAGGATCTGCTCACCGAGAGAAAAATTATCCGCGCACTGGAGAACCCTGGCGACAAATCGGCGCCGGGTGTGAATCTCCCGCAGTTGATGCCGGCAAACATCCTGATCGAGGGCGGCGTCATCAGTTATGAATCAAACGTGCGGACCGGCGGCAACGGTGCGTTATATCTGGGCATCAGCCTGTCGGAGCAATATCGGATCGATCAGGTGAGCGTCACCTTGCGAAGCATCGATGTACGTACCGGACAAATTCTTAATTCGGTATCCACCACCAAGACCATCTATTCACAGGAACTCAAGGGCGGCATCAACCGATTCGTGAGTTTCAAGGAATTGCTGCAGATGGAAAGCGGCTACACGCGCAACGAACCGGCTCAGTTGTGTGTGCGCGAAGCCATCGAGGCGGCGGTCGTGCATCTGGTCGTGCGCGGCGTGCGCGACGGACTGTGGGCCTTCGACCGCTCTGAAGACATGGCGTCGCCCCTGGTTCGGCGCTATCTCGCTGAAGGCTACGACGGTGTGGCGCCATCGCTTGGTGCCACGTCCGTCGATGAGACCGACAAGGGAAGCTGATGACGACTTTGCATGTCCACACAGGGCTCCATTCAGCAAAGAGGGCCGATCTGGCAAAGACCGCCAGCCTTTCGATTGCCTGGATCTCATTCCCGCCAATTGGGTCGGCATCGCCCCGACGGCAATTCCCCGCGCTGCGACGGCCGGTCCACGCCCTGTGGATCGGCCTGCTGCTGTTCTCGGCCCAGGCTTTTTCGGCCGATCTTGTGGAAGGCCGCGAATTCGGTGCGGCCGATATTCCCTCAGCCGCGCCCCGCATTCCGCTCAGTGCGGTCATTCAGCAATCTGGGAATCGCAACCAGGCAATGATCGATCAATCCGGCCAGACACTGGACGCACGCCTGATCCAATCGGGCAATGACCAGTCCGTGACGATCCTTCAGTCCGGCATCGGCCATTCCGCCGACATCACGCAGCGGGGTGGCTCGAATTCGGCCGCACTGGCGCAGATTGGAGAAGCGAATCGGGCAATCCTGATACAGGACGGGATCGGCAATCGGATCGATGCGGCGCAGGCAAGCGCCGCCGGCGCCCTCCGTATCGAGCAGATCGGCAATTTCAATCAGGCCGACATCCGCCTGCGCAGCGGCAGTTCGCCGCTGTCGGTGGAGCAGCGCGGCCAGGCAATGACGACCCGGGTGATCCAGTTTTGAGGGCGCGGATCGCCATTTGACAAAGCCCCGACCAACCAACATCAGGAAGACGACATGAAGCGAATCCCGATCGCCGTCGCGATTGCCACGGCGCTTGCCGGCACGCCGCTGGCCGTCATGGCCGCCGAAGCCAGCATCAATACGACCGGCACGTCGAATCAGGCTTATGTGAGCCAATCCGGCAACCAGACCGAATCGGCCGTCGTCGTGCAAAGCGGCAACAACAACAATGTCGGCACACCGGGTTCTGGTGCCTATTACTACGCCAATGGCGGCATCAATCAGAATTACAGCAACAACGCCAAGGTCAGGGTCTATCAATCGGGCAGCAGCAATTCTGCGGGCGCTCGCCAGGATTACGTGACGAATGCGACGGCCACCATCCAGCAATCGAGCGGTGCCTACAGCAAGAGTGCTTCCATCACCCAGACTAATGGTTCCTCACTGACCGCCACGATCTATCAGAACAATACGCAATATGGTTCGGCTGCCATTGCTCAATCGGGCAACAACCAGCGCGCAAATGTCACTCAGCAAAGCGGCGCCAACTACACCAATGCCAGTCTGAGTCAATCGGGCTTCAACAATGCGGCGGCGGCGCAGCAAATTGGCTCAACGTCGTACTCAAGCTATTACGGCACGCCGAGCTCGTCCATCACGACTTCGCAGAGTGGCAATGACAATACGGCGTCCGGCCTTCAGGATCGGGTGAGCGGGGGGAATATCTCGATTTCACAATCGGGCTCCTTCAATACGGCCAATGCCACCCAGGAGCGCTCGACCGAAGGCTACTATTATTACGGCTATCCGTATTACTACTACGGATATGGCGCAGCGCCGATTGGCTCGTCCAGCATTTATCAGACCGGTTTCCTGAATAGCGCCAGCAGCGTGCAGCAAAGTGCCCAGTCGCTGTCCAGTTCGATTTCGCAATCGGGCAATCGAAATCGTGCAACGACGATGCAGATAGGCAGCTCCAATTCGGCGTCCATTTCGCAGTCGGGGGACGACAACATTGCGTCGGTGATGCAGACCGGGGCGTCCGGCAGCGCCAGCATCACTCAGGTCGGCAGCCTCCACGTCGCGTCCGTGCAGCAAAGCGCCGCGTCGTCGAGCACGGCCTGGATCTCGCAGACCGGCGCTGGCCAGCGTGCGTCAGTCACGCAGGTCGGCAGCGGTCATGCCGCTGGCATCTACCAGCGCTGATGCAGGGGCGGATCCGCAAGCGGCAAGCGCGCGCAGCCGGTCGGCCAGCCCCGAATGCCGCCGCGTGACGCGGCCGACGCAGGCCGCGAGCAGCGCCGGATCGGCCCAGAGCCTCAGTTCGCGGCGCGCGCGCGTCACCGCCGTGTAGATCAGCTCGCGCGCGAGCAGGCGCTGGGCGGCGCCCTCCACCGGCGGCGGCAGCACGATCTCGACACGGTCGAATTCCGAGCCTTGCGCCTTGTGGATGCTGAGCGCCCAGGCGGTCTCGCAGGCCGGCAGGCGCGTGACCGCGAAATCGCGCAGCTCATCGCCGAGGCGGAACCAGGCGCGCGGCCCGTCCTCGCCGTGCAGCACGAGGCCGACATCGCCGTTGGCGAGGCCGGTGCCGGGATCGTTGCGCGTGACGAGCAGCGGCCGGCCGTGCGGCCAGTCGCCGGCCAGGGCGGCATCGGCGCGGCCGGCGTCGGCGAGGCGGCGCGCGACCAGCCGGCCGAGCGCGGCATTGAGCGCGCGCGTGCCGCGCGGGCCGTCATGCACGGCGCAGAGCACGCGGGCGCGCTCGAAGGCGGCGAGCGCGGCGGCGGGTGCGCAGTCGGGCCGGGCCAGCTCGGCCAGCGTCGTGTCGAACAGCGGCAGCAGCTCGCGCGCGAGCGCGGTGTCGCCGAGCGGGCGGGGGTCGAGGCTGACGGGGGCGCCGCCGCCCGGTAGCGCGAGCGCGTCCAGCACGGCGGTGGCCTTGCCCGAGCGCAGCGCGGCGGCGAGCCGGCCGACCGGGCTGTCGGCCGCGAAGCGCTGGCCGGCGGCGAGTCTCGCAATCGCTTGCGGCAGCGGCGGCGCATCACCAGCGGCGAGCTCGGCGAGGACCAGGCCGGTCTCGACCGAGGCGAGCTGGTCGGGATCGCCGAGCAGCACGAGCCGGGCGCCCGGGCGCACCGCGTCGGCCAAGCGACGCGCGAGCGTGAGGCCGAGCATCGAGACTTCGTCGATGACGACGAGGTCGGCGTCGAGCGGCCGGCCGGCGTGATGGCGGATGGCGTCGGCCTTGCCGGGCACGAGGCCGAGCAGCGCATGCACGGTGCGCGCGGGCGGCAGATGGCGGCGCCGCGCCACGAGGTCGGCCGGCAGCAGCGCGAGCTGGCTCGCGAGCGCCTCGTTCATGCGCGCGGCGGCCTTGCCGGTGGGCGCGGCGAGCAGCACGCGGGTATCGGGCTCGGCCTCGAGCACGGCGGCGATGCAGCGCGCGACGGTGGTGGTCTTGCCCGTACCCGGCCCGCCGGTGATGACGACGAGCCGCTGCGCGAGCACGCGCTCGACGGCGGCGCGCTGGGCCGGGTTGGGGCGCAGGCCGTGGAAGAGACGATCGACGAGGGCGGAGACGGCGCCGGTCGCGGCGGGAGAGGTGCCGGCCGGCGCTTGCGCCGGCGGTGGAAGCAGCTCGGCGAACAGGTCGCCGGTGACGCCTGCGGGCAGCGCCGCGCCAGCGCCGGCCGGCATCGGCGGCGCGACCGGATCGGCCTCGCCCGCAAGCGCGTGCAAGGCGACCGCGAGCCTCAGTTCGGAATCGAAATGCCGCGCGAGGTAGAGCCGGCCGTGGTCGTCGAGCACGAGCGGACGGTCGGGCGGTGGCGCGACGCGCTCGCCGGGCGCGATGGCCGGGCCGGCATCGGCGGTGGACGCGGCCTCCACGGCCTGCCCGTCGGCGCGCACCGCGAGCACGACCGGCGAGGCGAGCAGCACGCGGCGCAGCGCGGCGGCGCCGAGGCCGGCGCTGGCGGCGAGTTCATCGAGTGGCAGGCAGGCGTGGCCGGCCGCGTGGGCCTCGACCAGGGCTTCGGTGGCGACGGCGAGATGGCGCTCGGCCGCCGCCGCGCCGCCGAGCCGGGCGTGATGGAAGCCGATGAGCCTGCCGAGCGCGCCGCCGAGGCCGGGCGTGGCGCCATCGAGCAGCAGGCCGATGCCGGGACGGGCGATGCTCATGCGGCCTCCTTGCGGCCTTGCGCCGGCCGGTCACCCCAGGGCAGCGCGCGGTCGAAGGCGAGCAGCGCCGCCACGTCCACGGGCACATGGCAGACGCCGTTGCCGGGCAGCGCGGGCGTCATGCCGCGCAGGAAGAGGTAGAGCGCGCCGCCGAGATGGCGCGCCGGGTCGTAGCCGCGCAGCCGCAGGCCGAGCCAGCGGTGCAGCGCGAGCAGGTAGAGCCAGGCCTGGAGGCGGTAGCCCTCGGCTGTCATGGCGGCGTCGAGCGCTGCGGGGCGGTAGTCGGACAGGCGGTCGCCGAGCCAGTTGGACTTGTAGTCGGCGAGCCACCAGCGGCCGTCGTGGGCGAACACGAAGTCGATCACGCCGCGCAGCCAGCCGCCCGCGATGCCGAGCCGGCCGGTATCGACCGGTGGCAGCGCGACGCCGTGCTGGCGCAGCGCGTCGAGGCCACGTTCGAGCGCATGCGGTGAAAGCGGTATCGCAAATTCGACTTCACGCGCGGTATGGGCGCGCGGAAGGCTGGCGAGACTGGCGCCGGCCGACGCGGCAACCGCGCGCGGGACGCCGGACGCGCCGGACGCGCCGGTGCCGGGTTCGGCCAGGGCGGCGAACAGCGGCGCGGCGCCGATCGCGTCGATCCAGCCGGCGAAGGCGGCGCGGCGGTCGGCGGGGCCGGCGGCCGGCGCGGCGTCGGCGGGTGCGACCGAGGGCGGCGCCTCCGCCGTGCCGCCGAGGTCCATGCCCCCGCCGGAATCAGCCGTGCCGGTGAGCGCGCCGCGCGGCCAGGGCAGCGCGGGCTGGCGCGCGGCGGGGCGGGTCCAGTCGAGCGGCTCGAGGAAGGCGTGCAGCTCGACGCCGGCCTCGGGACCGCGCGGCCAGTGCCAGCGCAGGTCGGCGTCAGCCTGCACCTCGGCAGCGCGCAGTACATCGGCGGTGCGACGCGCCTCGGCCGCCACCGCGAGATCCGCGGCGGCATCGGCGTCGGGGCCGGTCGGTGCATCGACGGCGCGCCCGGCTTCACGCAGCGCGCTGCCGGCGAACTCGTCGCGCTCGGCGGCATGGTCGCCGGCGTCGCCCCGGCCGTGCAGCAGGCCGGTGAAGCTGGTGTAGCGCCAGGCCGGCGCGATCCAGCCGGGCGGCGCGGCGGCGGCGAGCGCGAGATCGTCGGCGCCCTCGGCGAGCAGCGGGCCGATGTTGCGCGGCTCGGGCGGCGGCGCGACGGCGATGGCCTCGGGCGCGCGCTCGCGGATCGCGTCGAGCGCGGCGCGCACCGCGTCGGGCTCGGCCTCGCCGTCGAGCCCGAGCAGCCAGCCGAGCGCCGATTGCGCGAGGCCGTCGAAGGGGCCGGCCACCGCGAGGCAGGCCTGCCTGGCGCGCGTGACCGCGACGTAGAGCAGGCGCAGCGCCTCCTCGGCTTCCTCGTCCCAGGCGGCGAGCGTGGCCGCGTCGTCGGCCGCGAAATGCAGCGTCGGCGCGCGCGTGGCGGGGTCGTGGAAGAACACCGGCCCGGCCGCCGCGACGGCCGACTTCGGCCCGCCCTCGGCCTTGGGCGGCTTGCGCGCGGCCCAGAGAAAGGGCAGCACGACCACCGGGTACTCCAGGCCCTTGCTCTTGTGGATGGTGACGATCTGCACGAGGTTCTCGTCGCTTTCGAGGCGCAGCTGGGCGGTCTCGCCGGCGCTGCCGGGCGCGTCGATGCGCGCGGCGAGCCAGTCGGCCAGCGCCTCGGGGCCGGGCAGGTCGCGCGCGGCGGCATCGCACAGTTCCATGAGGTGGGCGCAGTTGGCGAGCCGGCGTTCGCCGTCGGCGAGCACGCCGAGCCGGCCGGCGAGGTCGTGGGCGAGCGCGAGGCCGCGCAGCATGGCGAACACGCCCTGGGCGAGCCAGACCTCGCGCGCGGCGGACAGCAGCTCGAAGCCGTCGGCATGGCGCGGGAGGACGGAGGACGGGCCTGCAAGCGCTTGCGGCGCGTCCGGGGCGGTACCCGACGCGGCGGTGCCGGGGCGGGCCGCGCCGGCACCGGATACGCCCGGCGCGGCGACGCCCGCCATGCCGGACGGTACCGGCGCGCTGGCCGCCTCGTCGGCCAGCGCGCGCCGCCCTTCGAGCACCTCGGCGGCGCTCCAGCCGAACCACGGCCCGGCGAGCGCGGCGCGCGCGGCGACGCTGTCGCGCGGGTTGGCGGCGCCGCGCAGCAGGTCGAGCAGCGCATGCGCCTCGGGCGTCTCGAACACCGCGCGCCGGGCGCTGAGCGCACAGCCGATGCCGGCCGCGAGCAGGCTGCGGCGCATCAGTTCGCCCTCGGCGTTGGTGCGCACGAGCACGGCGCAATCGCCGGGCGCGAGCGGACGGCCCTGGATGCGGGCGCCGGTGCTGCTGTCGCTGCCGGCCCGCTTCGCCGTCGCGCCGGCCGCCAGCAGCTCGGCCAGCGCCGCCGTGGCCGCGCGCGCCGCGTCGCCGAGCCGGTCGGCCTTGGTGTCGGCGGCCGCGTCGAGCCAGAGCCAGCGGAAGGGCGCGGGCGCCACGCCGTCGACGAGCAGCGGCGGCACCGTGGCGCCGGCCTCGGCGGGCGGATAGGGCAGCCTGGGCAGGCGAAACGGATGCTCGCGCGCGAACAGCGCGTTGAAGGCGGCGAGCAGCGGCGCGGTCGAGCGGCGGTTGTGCACGAGGCTGCCGGCCGACTCGGCGCGACCGATGGCGTCGTAGTAGGCGTCGAGGTCGGCGCCGCGAAAGGCGTAGATCGCCTGCTTCGGGTCGCCGACGAACAGCGCGAGCGCGCTGTCGCCGCGCTCGCCGTAGATGGCGCGGAAGATGGTGTTCTGCGTCGGGTCGGTGTCCTGGAACTCGTCGATGAGGGCGGCCGGATAGCGCTCGGCCAGCGCGGCGCCGAGCGCCTCGCCGCGCGCCGGATCGAGCAGCGCGTCGCGCAGCCGCGTGATGAGGCTGGAGAAGCCGAGGCCACCGGCGCGTTCGAGCCGCCCGGGCAGCTCTCTGCAAACGCTTGCAAACGCGTCGCGCAGCGCCCACGCGACGACCTTGCGGCCGGCGCCGGTCTCCTCGACGGCGGCGGCGCAGAAGGCGTCGATGCGCGCGCACAGCGGCTGCGTGAAGCGCGCGGTGGCGCCCTTCTTCATGCGCGAATGCAGGCGCTCGGCGCCGAAGCGGGTGAAGGCATCGAGCGCGTCGGCGTCGGGCAGCGCGTCGCTCCAGACGGCGGCGTCGATGCGCGCCTGCCAGCCGTCGATCCAGGCGGCGCGGTAGGCGGTGCCACTCAGGTCCTTGCAGGCGCGCACGGCGTCGGCCAGCACGGCGCCGTCGCGCTGCCAGTCGGCGCGCAGCGCGGCCCAGTCCCGCGCCAGGCCGGCCAGCGCGCTGCCGAGTTCGGGCGGCTCGCCGCCGAGGCAGGCCGCGCCCTCACGGTTGAGCAGCGGGCCGATTCTTTCGGCCAGCACGGCGGGCGCCTCCCAGGCGGCCTGGACGCGCGCGGCGAGCCAGGGATGGAGCGGCGCCGGGCACCAGGCGGCGTCGGTCGGATCGTGGGCGACGACCTTGCGCCGCCACCAGTCGGCGACGGTCTCGCGCACCGCGCCGGCGATGTCGTCGAGCAGTTCCAGCTCGAAGCGCTGGCGGCCCGAGAAGGCACGCTCGGCGAGCGCGCGCTGGCAGAAGCCGTGGATCGTGAAGACCGAGGCTTCGTCATAGCTGCGCAGCGCGGCGACGAGCTGGCGACGGGCAAGCGCGAGATCGGGCAGCGCGGCGGTGTAGCGGGCGCAGAAGCCGTCGTCGTCGGGCTGGCGAAGGCTTGCGGAGCCGCCGGGCGCGAGGTCGCCGGACGACGCCGGATCGTGGGCGTCGCGGGCGGCGGCGAGACGCCATTCGACCCAGCGCAGCAGCAGGTCGAGCCGGTCGCGGATGCGCGCGCGCAGTTCGGCCGTGGCGGCCTTGGTGAAGGTGACGACGAGGATGCGGCCGATCTCCAGCCCGCGCTCGATCACGAGCCGCGCGACCAGGCCGGCGAGCGTCCAGGTCTTGCCGGTGCCGGCGCTGGCCTCGATGTAGCGCAGGCCGGTGAGCGGAGCGTCGAAGGCGGGGATGGCTGGCGCGATGGCGGCCGGCGTGCCGGCGTGAAGCTGATCGGGCGGCGTCATTGCAGTTCCTCTTCCCAGGCCTTGAGCCGCGCCCCGATGACCTTCTGATTGATGACGACCGCGTCGAACGCGGCGCCGTAGAGCCGCAGCGCGAGCGTGGGGAAGTCTTCGGTCCAGGGTGTGGCGACGCTGGCGGCGAAATCGGCGGCGTCGGGGATGTGGTCGGGCGTGCCGCCGAAGATGAGGCGCCAGGCGCCGTCGTCGCGTTCATGCGCGCGGTCGCCGGCCCAGAACTGGGCTTCGGCGGCGGCGCGTGGCGGCGGCTCGCCGCGCTCCTTCCAGCGGCCGAGCAGGCCCCAGGCGGTGCGCGCCGGGCACCACGGCGGCGCGGTGAGGCCGAGGCGCGCGTCGGCCACGAGACGTTCGAGCGGCGCGCGCCAGTTGCCGTCGGGCAGCTCGACCATCAGCGCCTCGCCGTCGGCGCAGAGGTGGATGGTGGGGCCGACCTGCCGGCCGGCGTGGGCGCAGGCGAGCAGGTGCGCGACCCACAGTTCGGCCCGCATGCGCGCCGAGCCGCCGCGCTCGACGAGGTTCCAGGCGCCGAGCGCGTGGATGTAGGGCAGGCGCGCGACGACGCGCTCGGCGCCGAGCCTGACGAGCACGTTGCGCGGCGGCTCGCTCGCGGCGAGCAGCGGCAGCGCGCGGCGTTCGAGCGCCTGGGCCTGCTCGACGATGCGCTCGCCGAACAGCGCGCCGGGCACGCCGGACGGGATGCGCGCGTCGGCCTCGGCGCGACCGCGCAGGCTGGCCGCGTCGGCGCCCGCGAGCAGGCGACGCGCGAAGTCGTCGGCGAGGCCGGCGGCGCCGAAGCGGTCGAGCGCGAAGGGTTCTTCGGGCTCGGGCGCGGCCTCGTGCCAGGCGGTGGCGAGGCCGAGGCGACGGCGCAGGAAGAAGCGCGCCGGATGGGCGAGGAAATCGCGCAGGAAGCCTGCGTCGAGGTCGGCGCCGGAGTCGGCGGGCGCGGGCAGCGGCGCGGGCAGGAAGGGCCGGACGGCGAGCGGGCCGAGCGCGCGGGCGCTCGCGGGGCGCGTGACGTTGGCGGCGGCGGCGACCAGCTCGGTGCGAAAGCTGCGCTGCGGCGGCGTGCGCGCGGCGCCCTCGCCGGCCGGCGGCGGCGCGCCGAACAGGCGCGGGCTGAAGGCGTGCAGCGGGTGGTCGATGACGAGGCGCTCGCGCAGCGGGAGCGGCCTTGCAATCGTTTGCACTGCGGCCGCGTCCGCGCCGGACGACGCGCGCCCCGCAGCGCCAGCCGTCGCATCCGCCGTGCCGTCATGTCGCCCGATCCAGTCGAGCAGCTCGGCCACGACGATCGCGGGCGGCAGCTCCTCGCCCGTCTGCGCGTCGAAGCCGCGCCACGACAGATGCACGGCCTCGCGCGCGCCGAGCAGCGCGGCGAGGAAGGCGGCGCGGTCGTCGATGCGGCGGGCGCGCTCGTTGCCCTTGGGGTCGGGCGCGAGCAGGTCGAACTCGACGCGTTGCGGGCTGCGCGGGATGGCGGCGTCGTCGAGGCCGAGGATGGCGATGACGCGGTAGGGGTGGTGGCGCAACGCGCCGTAGGTGGTGAAGGTGATCTGCCCCTGCGGCACGGCGCCGGGCGCGCTCGCGTCCAGCTCGCAGGCGAGGCGGTCGCGCATGAGCGCGAATTCCACCGGCGCCTCGTGGCCGCCGGCCGCCGCGTTGCGCGCGACGCGACCAAGCGCCTGTTGCAGCCGGGCCATCGCGTCGGGCACGTCGTCGGGCGCCGCAAGCGCTTGCATGAAGATGGCGCCGAGCCAGTCGGCCCAGTCGCGCACCGGGCGCGGGCGGGCGATGCCGGCGCGCAGCTCGGCCACGACGCGGGCCCAGTCGAGCAGGCCGCCGAGGGCGTCGAAGGCCGAATCGTCGAGGCCGGCGTGCGGCAGCGTGCCCGCGAACACGCCGTCGCCCGCGCCGCGCTCGCCGAAGGCGATGCCGAGCAGCAGCCGCTCCAGGCCCCAGGCCCAGGTATGGCGCGGATCGGCCGGCGCTTCGTGGGAGGCGCGGTCGGCGGCGTCGAGCGCCCAGCGCACGCCGGCGCCGGCGAGCCAGTCGGGCAGCAGGGCGAGCGCGCTGTCGTCGAGGCCGAAGCGGCGCGCCACCGGCGGCAGGCGCAGCAGGTCGAGCGCGGCATCGACGCCGAGGCGCGAGCTGGCGAAGTCGAGCAGCGCGAGCGAGGCCTGGCCGAGGCCGCCGTCGCCGGGCTGCGCGAGGCCCGACACCGCGTAGGCGATGCGGCGCTCGCGCGGCTGGGTGCCGAACACGGCGTGGATGGCGGGCGCGGCCACGTCCAGCTCGGGCAGCCAGACGAGGATGTCGCCGGGCTTGAGCGTGCGGTCGGCCGCGAAGCGCGCGAGCAGCGCGTCGTGCAGCGCCTCCAGCTCGCGCACGAGGCCGTGGCAGCGGTGGAAGCTGAGCGAGCGGTCGGGCAGCGGGTCGGGCGCGGCGGGCTGGCCGGCGGCCGGCGGCTCGCGCGCGGCATCGGCGCGGCGGGCCGGGCGCGCGGCGGACGACGAGGCGGGCGCGGCGAGCGTCAGCCGCACCGCGTCGTCGAGGTCGAACACCGAGCGCTGGATCTGCGCGAGCAGGCTGCTGCCCTCGGGCGGCGGCTCGTCGAAGAAGTCGATCGGCTCGCTCACGGGCGGCGGCGGGCGCTTCGCGGCCTCGGCGGTGGACGGGTCGAGCAGGCGGTCGAGGTCGCGCGCGGCGTCGATCGCCTGGGCGCCGAAGGCGGCGAGCAGGCCGTGGCCGATGTCGTGGGCGTCGGCGGCGTCGGGCTCGTCGCGTTGCAGGCGGGCGCGGCGCTTCTCGCTCACGAGGTCGGCGAGGTAGTGCGGCGACGGCGTCTGGGCGTAGACGATCACGTCGGTGTGGCGCGCGAGCGCCATGAAGGCGCGCCAGTAGATCGGCGCCATCGCGGGCAGCGCGAACAGGTGCAGGCGCGGCGGCAGCGCGCAGTCGGTGCCGCGCTGGTCCAGCTCGGCGATGAGGCGGTCGAGCGGATGCACATGCCCCTCGAAGCCGAGCCGCGCGACGATGCGCCGCCACAGCGCGGCCTGCCAGGCCTGGGTCGCGGGCTGGCCGGCGGCGGGCACCTCGCGGCCGGCGGCCCATTCGCCGAGCCATTCGGGGCGGATCGACAGATAGCCGTCGAACACGCGCGCGAGCCGCTCGGCGAATTGCAGGCGCGCGAGCGGGTCGGCGGCGTCGAGGTAGGCGAGCAGTGGCGCGAGGTCGGCGACGCTGGCGCCGGCGATGGCGCGCGCGCCGTCCGGGGCGGTGCCGCGCATGCCGGCGCCGGCCGGCGGCGCGGCGGCGCCCGGGGCCGAAGCGCCGCCCTCGCCCGCCGCGCGCGCCTCGGCCGCGAGTCGCTCGGCCTCGTCGAGCAGCCGCCACACCAGCGCGCCGGGCGCGAAGGGCGGGTCGGCATCGGTGCCGGGCACGCATTCGACCGCGATGTTCCACAGTGCCTGGGCCGCGTAATCGACCGCGAGGCTCACGCCGATGCCACGCGTCTGCGCCATCCGCTGGAGCAGCCAGCGCCCGGTGCCGAGGCTGCCGACCACCACGCGTTCGGGCGCGAGCAGTTCGGCCGGATCGGCGGGCGGGCGGCGGTCGAGCAGACCGAGAAAGACCTGGGCGAGCGGTTCGAGCGACTGGCTGCGGATGATCTGGAGCATCGGGCGAGTATGCCGGGCGTGTCCGGCGCGAGGCGGTGACGGGTCTGTCGATGGCGAGGTGCGGGCAGCCGCGGCGCAGCGGCAGGAACCGCTGCGCCTGCCGGGCCGACGGGCGCGGCGCGCTGCCGTCTGACACAAGCCCCCTGCCCGGGCAAGCCTGGCGCGCCCTGTCCGTCGGCATTCACCCGCACGGGCGAGCGGGCGTGACTTCCTCCACGCCGGACGAAATCCGCGCGGCAGCGAAATGCGCCGAGCGGCGGCATCCGCCGCCGCGCCACCGTCATTCCCTCCCCAGGAGAACCGCCATGCCCGCCCTGCCCCGCCTCACCAGCGCCGCCCTGCTCGCCCTCGGCCTCGCCGCCGCGACCGTGCCCGCGCTCGCCGCCGACGACGCCGCGCCGACCAAGCCCAAGGCCACCAGCAAGCTCGGCGAATGCAGCCACGCCGCGAAGGAGAAGGGCCTCAAGGGCGACGCGCGCAAGGCCTCGATCAAGGAATGCATGGCCGCCGGCAAGACCGACAAGGCCGCGCCGGCCAAGGCGTCAGCGAGCTGATCGGCACCAGCCGGCGCGGCGAGGCGGCCATCGCGCGGCCTCGTCCCCGCGCGCGGGCCACCCGCAACACCCGCTTGCATCCGCAACAGAGTTCTCCGCGCCCGCTTCAGCCGGCCGCAAGGCCGGCGCTGATCGAATGACCCCGCCGTCGCAGCACACGACGGCAACCGATCAGACCAGCAAGGAGAAACCTCATGTCGAACTCCCTCCGCACCGCCCTCGTCGCCGCCAGCCTCGCGCTCGCCGGCCTGGCCTCGGCTCACGCCGCCGACGCGCCGGCCGCCAAGCCGCACACCGCCCGCTACGAATGCGCGAAGGACGCGAACCAGCAGGGCCTGAAGGACGACGCCCGCAAGAGCTTCATCAAGGACTGCGTGGCGAAGAAGAAGGCCGAGGCCGCGCCCACCGCCGCCGCCGCGCCGCAGAAGTGATCGGCGGCGCCTTCGCCCACAGTCCCGTCCCCGCGCCGGCCCGCCAGCATCCGCGTGGCCGCGCCTTCGCAAGGAGCCCCAGCATGAACACCCGCAACCGCGCCATCCACGCCACCGCCCTCGCCTTCGGCCTCGCGCTCTCGCTCGCCGGCGCCGCGCGCGCCGCCGATGCCGACGACAAGAAGCACAGCCATCTGCACGAGTGCAACCGCAACGCCGACGAGAAGAAGCTCACCGGCGATGCGCGCAAGGACTACGTCAAGCAATGCGTCGTCACCCTCGCCAAGGACGCGAAGACGATCGAGGACAAGAAGGAGGACGCCGGCAAGAAGTGATGCCGCGCCGGATCAGTCGTCGGCGAGCTTGCCGAGCCGGCGCCGGGCTTCGTCGATGAAACGGCGCTGCTCGGCCGGCGTGCCGAGCGGGAAGGTTTCGGTGTCGAGGCCGGACAGCGTCATGAGTTCGGCGCGCGCCTTCTCCTTTCCGCTCGCGGCGATCAGCTTCGCGAACAGCCGGTTCTGGAGCATGAAGCTGTTGCGCGGGCTTTCGCGCAGCGACCGCTGGCCGCGCAGTTCGCGCGCGGCCACGGCGAGCGGATCGGCCGGCGGGGGCGCGAGCCAGTCGGAAGGGATCTGGATGTCGTCGCTCATGGCTCTCATCTCACCAGCTGGTTGATCTCGATGATCGGCAGCAGCACCGCCAGCACGATCACCAGCACGATCACGCCCATCAGCAGGATGAGCGCGGGTTCGAGCAGGCTCGTGAGCACCATGGTGCGCCGGGTCAGGTCGTCGCCCTGGCCGGTGGCGGCGCGTTCGAGCATCTCGGGCAGGTTGCCGGTGCTCTCGCCGGAAGCCATCAGATGGATGAGCACGGGCGGGAACAGCCCGCGCTTCGTCCCGCCGTCGCCCTTGGCGCCGGCCGCGAGCGCGCGCGCCAGCGACGAACCTTCGCGCACCCGCACGATCGCGGCGTCCACGTCGCGCCGCATGGCCGTGTTGCCGACGGTGCGCCCGCCAGCCTCCAGCGCGCGCAGGATCGGCACGCCGCCGCCCACGAGGATGGCGAGCGTGCTCGCGAAGCGCGCGGTGTTCAGGCTCTGCACGAGGCGGCCCATCACGGGGAGCGTCAGCACCCAGGCATCGAAACGCGCGCGGAAGCTCTCGACGCCCAGCGCGCGCTTGAACCCGTAGCCGATGCCCGCGACGCCCAGCCCGAGCAGCCAGCCGTCGGCACGCAAGAAGTCGCTGAGCCAGATCATCACCAGCGTGAGCGTGGGCAGCTTCTGCTTGGTCTGGTCGAACACCGCGACCACCTGCGGCACGACGTAGGTGAGCAGGCCGATCACCACCAGCAGCGCCACCGTGCTGACGATGGCCGGGTAGACGAAGGCCATCGTCACCTTGCTCGTGAGCGTGTTGCGCTCTTCCACATAGGTGGCGAGCTTGTCGAGCACGCGGCCGAGGTCGCCGGAGGTTTCGCCGGCGGCGACGAGCGCGCGGTAGATGTCGGGGAAGTCGCGCTTGCGGCGTTCGAGCGCGCCGGCCAGCGTCGAGCCACCGAGCACGTCGGTGCGCACGCCGGCGAGCAGGTCGCGCACATGGTTGCGCTCGGCCTGCTCGATGAGCGCCGACAGCGCGCGTTCCAGCGGCAGGCCGGCGCCGAGCAGGCTCGCGAGCTGGCGCGTGAGCAGCGCCAGCTCGGTGTTGGACAGCTTGCGTCCGCGCAGGCGCGGCGCGCCGTCGGACTGGGCGGTACCCGCGGCATCGGCCGAGATCGGCTCGACCGTGAGCGGCGCCAGCCCGCGCGCGCGCACCAGCGAGCGCGCATGCCGGGCCGATTCGGCCTCGATCACGCCGGAGTCGGTCTTGCCTGCATCGGTCAGGGCTTCGAAACGGAATGCAGCCACGCCTGTCCTCGAAAAATCGGGTCACACATCATAAGACGCGGGAACACGGCGGCCGGGCGCGGGCTGCCGGGCGCGCCCAGACTGGCCGGCCATCGCCGCCCCCGAGGACAACGCCAATGACCCCGCCGCTCCAGCCTTCCCTCGAACTCGCCGTGATCGGCAACTCGCGCATCGGCGCGCTCATCGACACCCGCGGCGACGTGGTCTGGATGTGCGTGCCGCGCTTCGACGGCGATCCGGTGTTCTGCGCCCTGCTCGACGGCCAGTCCGTGCCGCGCATGCCACCCGAGGCCGCCGACCCGGACGATCCCGCCAACGCCGCGTCGCCCGTGGTCGCCATCCACGGCGAACCGCGCGCCACGGCCGAAGCAACCACGGCCGGCGCCGCGCCCGAGAGCCGCAACCCGCCCGTCCGCGCGCGTGGACGCTTCAGCATCGACATCGAGCATTGCGCCGCCGTCGAACAGGAATACCTGCGCAACACGCCGATCCTGCGCACCGTCAAGCGCGACGGCGCGGGTAACGCGATCGAGATCCTCGATTTCGCGCCGCGCTTCTACCAGTACGGCCGCATCTTCGCGCCGGTGACGCTGGCGCGCGTGGTGCGCCGGCTCGCGGGCCGGCCGCGCATCCGCGTCGATTTCGACCCGCGCTGCGAGTACGGCGCCGCCACGCCTCAGATCACCTTCGGCAGCCACCACATCCGCGCCCTCATCCCCAGCCACGCGATGCGCCTGACCACCGACGCCTCGATCAGCGCGGTGCTGGAAAAGCGCGCCTTCATCCTGGAGAACGAGGCCAGCTTCATCTTCGGCCCCGACGAGACGCTGTCGCAGGCGCCGAGCGAAGCCGGCCGCCACCTGCTGAGCGAGACCACCGCCTACTGGCACCGCTGGGTGCGCAACCTCGCCGTGCCCTTCGAATGGCAGGACGCCGTCATCCGCGCCGCCATCACGCTCAAGCTCAACGCCTTCGAGGACAGCGGCGCGATCATCGCCGCGCTCACCACCTCCATCCCCGAGGCGGCCTACACGGTGCGCACCTGGGACTACCGCTACTGCTGGCTGCGCGACGCCTACTTCGTGGTCAACGCGCTCAACCGCCTGGGCGCGACCAGCTCGATGGAGCGCTATCTGCACTACCTCGAGAACATCGTGGCCGAGGCCGGCAACGACCAGCTCCAGCCCTGCTACTCGATCAACGGCGACGCCTTCCTGGAGGAACTGAGCATGCCCGGCCTGGCCGGCTATCGCGGCATGGGGCCGGTGCGCAAGGGCAACCTCGCCTACCTCCAGGTCCAGCACGACGTGTACGGCTCGGTCATCGTCGGCGTCACGCATGCCTTCTTCGACCAGCGGCTCGCGCGCACCGGCGACGAGGCGCTGTTCCGCCAGCTCGAACGGCTCGGCCACCAGGCCTGGGCCAATCACGACAAGCCCGACGCCGGCATCTGGGAGTTCCGAGGCCGGCAATCGGTGCACACCTTCTCGTCGATGATGTGCTGGGCCGCCTGCGACCGGCTCGCGCGCATCGCGCGCCAGCTCCACCTGCCCGACCGCGAGCATTTCTGGGCCGACCGCGCCACCCACATCCATGCCGTCATCTGCGAGCGCGCCTGGAGCGAGCGCATCGGCGGCTTCTCGGCCGTGTTCGGCGGCGACGTGATCGACGCCAGCCTGCTGCTCATGGGCGAACTCGACTTCCTGCCCGCCGACGATCCGCGCCTGCGCGGCACCGTGCTCGCCATCGAGGCCCATCTGCGGCGCGGCGACTTCCTGCTGCGCTATGCCGAGCCCGACGACTTCGGCACGCCCGAGGTGGCCTTTCTGGTGTGTGCCTTCTGGCTCGTGCAGGCGCTCGCGCGCATCGGCGAGACCGAGCGCGCGCGCGAGCAGTTCGAGCAGCTGCTCGCCTGCCGCAACCGCTTCGGCCTGCTGTCGGAGGACATCGACTTCGGCAGCCGCGAGCTGTGGGGCAACTTCCCCCAGACCTACAGCATGGTGGGGATCATCATGTGCGCGATGCGACTGAGCACCCGCTGGGAGGACGCGTTCTGACCGTTCCTCCTGATGGGAAGGCAGACGTGGACAGTTCCGGCTACCCTCCGGGCTCGGTCCGCCGCCGGCGGACCTCAGCAAACAACAAGACATGTGCGTGTGGCTGGCCGCAGCAGCCCCGCGCCTGCCCGCGATGCCCTGGTTTCCGTCCGCGATCGCCCACGCCTTCCGCCTACGTCGCCGCGCGCGCCGTGGGCTGGCGGCACAGGTGGCGCGGCTCGGCGGCTGGCTCGCCGCCCTGCTCTGCGCCCTGCCGGCCGGCGCGCATGACGCCACCGAGCTGAGCCTCGAGGAGCTGGCCGCCGAGCCGGTGTTCAGCGGCTCGAAGTTCCCGCGCCGCATCGCCGACGTGCCCGGCGCGGTCAGCGTCATCACCGCCGACGACATCCGCGCCCACGGCTGGCGCAGCTTCGACGAGGTGCTCGGCGCGCTGCGCGGCGTGTTCGTCAGCAACGACCGCAACTACTACTACCTGAGCGCGCGCGGCTTCGGCCGGCCCGGCGAATACAACCCGCGCTTCCTGTTCCTGCTCGACGGCCAGCGGCTCAACGACGACGTGCTCGGCCAGGCCCCGGTCGGGCGCGACCTGCCGATCGATGTCGGCATGATCGAGCGCGTCGAGTTCATCTCCGGGCCGGGCTCGGCCTCGTTCGGCAGCGGCGCCTTCATCGGCACGGTCAACATCGTCAGCCGCGAACCGGCCTCGATGCCCGGCTGGCGCGCGCTGGCCGGCGCCGGCAGCAACGGCATGCGCGAGGCCCGCGCGAGCTGGGGCGGCAGCCTGGCCGACGGCACGGCCGACCTGGTGCTGTCGGCCGGGCGCTACCGCAGCCAGGGCGCGCGACTGCATTTCGACGAACTCGAGGGCATCGACGGCAGCAACGCCACCAGCGCCCCCGGCCGCGACGCCGAGCGCGCCGACAACCTGCATGCGCGACTGCGCGCCGGCGCCACCACCTTTACCCTCGCCGCCAACGAGCGCGAGAAGCAGGTGCCCACGCCGGCCTACCGCACGATCTACGCCGATCCCGGGTTCGAGACCGGCGAGCGGCGCGTGCTGCTCGGCGCCGAAACCGGCTGGAACGCCGCGCCCGACCTGCGCCTGAGCCTGCTCGGCGGCTGGATGTCGATGCGCGGCAGCGGTCACTACCCCTACTACAGCCCGGTCTCGGGCGATCCGGTCGTCGTCGCCCAGGGCTGGGGCAATGACCGCGGCAATCTCGAACTGCGCGCCGACTGGACCGGCCTGGCCAACCACCGCATCGCCGGCGGCATTGAACTGAAGCGCAACTTCCGCCGCGTGCAATCGGTGATCGGTCCCTTACAGGGCCGCGAGCGCAACGACCCGGGCAGCCTCGCCGGCGTGTACGCCGAGGACGGCTGGCGCTTCGCCGAGCACTGGCAGCTGGATCTCGGCCTGCGCGCCGACAGCTACTTCAACGACGGCGGCACCCAGATCAGCCCGCGTGCGGCGCTGATCTGGCAACCGACCCAGACCACCAGCGTCAAGCTCGTCGGCAGCCGCGCCTTCCGCACCGCCAGCCAGTTCGAGGAAATCTTCCTGCCCCAGGTGCTCCAAGGCACGCCGCGCCAGTTCGCGCCCGAGACCATCCGCGACACCGAGCTGATCGTCGAGCACTACGCCAGCAACAACTGGCGCAGCCAGGCGAGCTTCTGGACCTATGACGCCAGCCGGCTCATCGGCACCCGCAAGGAAGCCTTCGGCGGCGCAGACATCACCGGCGAGGGCACGCGGCGCGGCCACGGCATCGACCTCGAAACCGAATTCGCGCTCGACGGCGGCACGCGGCTGCGCGCGAGCGCGGCCTGGCAGACGCTGCGCTCGACCTGGGGCTCGCCGACGGCCGCGCCGTATTCGGCTGGGCCGTTCCAGGCCTCGGCCGCCGCCGATGGCGGCCCGATCGTCGGACTCATGCCGGCCAGCTTTCCGCGCGGCGGCACGCCCAACGCGCCGCGCCTGCAGGGCGGCATGCAGCTCAGCCATCCGCTCGGCATGGGCGAGGCGCGCGGCGCGGTCGAGCTGCGCGCGATCGGCAGCCGGCTCGGCCCCGACGGCGCGCCGGTGGCCGGGCGCGCCATCGTCAACGTCAACCTGTCGGCGCTGCCGCTCGGACGCCGCACCACGCTCGATGTCGGCGCCTTCAACCTGTTCGACCGTCGCAGCTACGACGTGGCGAGCGCCGACAACGTCGGCTACGACGGCGAGCAGCTGCGCCGCATCCCGCAGGACGGTCTGATGCTGCGCGCGCAGCTACGGGTGGCGTTCTGATGCTGCACGCCCTCGGTCGTACCTTCGGCGCGCCCCTGCGCCTGCTGCTCGCGCTGGCCTTCGGCCTCGCCTCGCCGGCCCAGGCCGCGGGCGAGGGCGAGGTGAAGGCCGGCTATCTGGCCAACTTCGCCGCCTTCACCGAATGGCCGCCCGAGCGTGCCGGCAACGGCATGCTGCGCCTGTGCCTGCTGGGCGCCAGCGAACTCGACCATGCGCTCGAACGCATCGACGGGCGGCTCGTGAACGGTCGGCCGATCCATCTGCTGCGGCTGGCCGAGCCGGTCGGGCTCGATCGCTGCCAGATGCTGTTCATCGGCCGGGGCGCGCGCGCCAGCCTGCCCAACGTGCTCGACGCCCTGGCCGGCCAGCCAGTGCTGACCGTGGCCGACAGCGACGGCTTCGCGCGCCGCGGCGTGATGATCAACATGGTGCTCACCGCCGACCGCGTGGGCTTCGAGATCAACCGTGCCGCCCTGGCCCAGACCGGCCTCGCGGTCAGCGCGCGCCTGCTGCAACTCGCCCGCGAGGTCTACTGACATGCCCTTGCGCGCCCGACTGTCCGACACCCTCGCCGCGCGCCTGGCGCGCATCAACCGGCGCAGCGCGCTGCTGACCTTCCTGCTTGCGGCCACGCTGGTCGGCGGCACGGAGATGCTGTTCGTGCGCGACGACGCGATCCAGTCGGGCCGCCGCGTCGCCGGCCTGCTCGCGCGCAACAGCGGCGCCGCCCTCGCCTTCGACGACGCGCGCGTCGGCGGCGATGTGCTCGACTCGCTGCGCGGCGACCCGGCGGTGGGCAGCGCCGTCATCGTCGGTCTCGACGGCCATGTGCTCGCGCGCTTCACGCGCGGCGGCATCGAGGACACCACGGCCGGGCACGGCGAACCTCTCGCCGACGACAGGGCCGCCGCCGACGCCGACGAGCGCTTCGGCGTGCTCACGCTGCGCTTTCGAGAACCGGTGGTGGTGGCCGGCGACACCATCGGCCATGTGGTGCTGGTGGAGGACATCGCGCCGGTCATCCGCCATGTGGCGCTGCGTGCCGGCGCGCTGGCCGGGCTGCTGCTGCTGGCGCTGCTGCTGTCGGCGCGGCTGCTCGCGCGCCAGCAGGCCGAGGTCGCGCGCCCGCTCGGCCAGCTCACGCGCCTGACCGAGCATGTGCGCACCACCGGCGACTACGCGCGCCGCAGCGGCATCGACCGCGCCGACGAGATCGGCCGGCTCGCCTCGGCCTTCGACGCAATGCTCGGCCAGATCCAGGACCGCGACCGCCAGCTCGCCCAGCAGCGCGACGGCCTGGAGCAGCTGGTGCAGGAACGCACCGCCGACCTGCTTCGCGCCACCGAGGAGGCGCGCGCCGCCAACCGCGCCAAGAGCGAATTCCTCGCCGTCATGAGCCACGAGATCCGCACCCCGCTCAACGGCGTGATCGGCATGACCGAGCTGCTCGGCACCACCACGCTCGACGAGCGCCAGCGCCGCTACGTGACGGCGGCGGCGGCCTCGGGCCGGCATCTACTCGGGCTGCTCAACGACATCCTCGACTTCTCGAAGGTCGAGGCCGACCGGCTCGCGCTCGCGCCCGAGCCGGTGGAGCCGGGCCGGCTCGCGCGCGAGGTGATCGAAGCCTTCCTCGCCGAGGCCGCCGCGCGCGAGCTGCGCATCGAATGCGACATCGCCGCCGACGTGCCGCTGTGCGTGCGCGCCGACGGCCTGCGGCTGCGCCAGGTGCTGGTCAACCTCGTGGGCAACGCGATCAAGTTCACGCCCTCGGGCTGGGTGCGGCTGGAACTCACGGCCGCGCCGGCCGAAGGACCGGACAAGGTCTGGCTGCGCTTCGCCGTGGCGGACAGCGGCATCGGCATCGCGCCCGACGCGCGCGAGCGCATCTTCGACGCCTTTACCCAGGCCGACAGCTCCACCACGCGGCGCTACGGCGGCACCGGCCTCGGCCTCGCCATCAACGCCCGGCTGGTGCGCCTGATGGGCGGCGAGCTGAAGGTGGACAGCCAGCTCGGCGCGGGTTCGAACTTCCATTTCGCGGCGGTGTTCGACTGCCTCTCGCCCGCGCACGAACATGCCGCCACCGCGCGCGCCGCCGCCGCGCCGCGCCGCCAGCGCGTGCTGGTGGCCGAGGACAACGCGGTCAACCAGGAAGTCATGCGCGCGATGCTCGACTGCTGCGGCGTCGACATCACCCTCGCCGCCGACGGCCGCGAGGCCGTCGCCGCCGCGCGCGGCACTGCCTTCGACCTCGTGCTCATGGACTGCCTGATGCCGGTGCTCGACGGCTACGAGGCCACGCGCCACATCCGCGCCATCGAGCAGGCCGAGGCCCGCGTGCCGGCCGCGATCATCGCCGTGACGGCCAACGCCACCGAGGATGACCGCCGGCTCTGCCTCGCCGCCGGCATGGACGACTTCCTCGCCAAGCCGGTCTCGCTCGACGCGTTGCGCGCCGTGCTCGACCGCTGGCGCGACGGGCGCGGACGGGCCGGCGAGCAGGCGGCCTGAGCGACGGCACCGCCGGCCCGGCCGCTCGCGTCCCAGCCGCCCGGCGCGAGTGGCACGCGCACCCCGGCACGGGCCGCGAGCGAACGCCCCGCGCCCGCGCACCCGCCGCCGCGCGCCCTACTTCGCCACCGCCGCCATCTGGTACACCAGCGCCGCGCCGCCGCCGCCGAGCAGCGGGCCGACCACCGGAATCCACGAATAGCCCCAGTCGCTGTCGCGCTTGCCGGGGATGGGCAGCAGCGCATGCACGAGGCGCGGGCCGAGGTCGCGCGCCGGACTCATCGCATAGCCGGTCGGCCCGCCGAGCGAGATGCCCAGGCCCAGCACCAGCAGCGCCACCGGCAGCGCGCCCATCGCGCCCAGCCCCACCTGCGGCGAGGCCATGCACAGCACCGCGAACACCAGCGCGAAGGTGGCGATCGCCTCGGTCAGCAGGTTGTGCGGCACGCTGCGGATGGCCGGGCCGGTGCAGAACACCGCCAGCTTGAGGTCGGCGTTCTCCTCGGCCGCGAAATGCTGGCGGTAGGCCAGCCAGACGATGAAGGCACCGAAGGCGCCGCCCGCCATCTGCGCCGCCACGTAGCCGGGCACCCGCGCCCAGTCGAACTTGCCGGTCAGCGCCAGCGCCACCGACACCACCGGATTGAGATGCGCGCCGCTGTACGACGCGGCGATGAACACGCCGACGAACACCGCCACGGCCCAGCCGAACACGATGACGATCAGATCGGAACCGCGCCCCTTGGTGCGGGCGAGCAGGACGTTGGCGACGGCGCCATCCCCGAGCAGGACGAGCGCGGCCGTGCCGATGAATTCGGCGAGAAGCGGTGACATGGGAACTCCGGTGTTTGTGCTTGGAATCGTTGTGGGACCGGCCCGCCGCCGGTGCCGGCGGCTTGAAGGCCGGAGGGCGCGCGCCGTCTCCTGCGCGCGCCGGGCAAGCCGGCCATGCCGGCCGGATCGGGCCGGGCCGATCGGGGCTCGGGCGCCCCGGTCGGCCACGGCTCCGCCGTGCTTCAGGCGTCGGCCCAGGCCTTGGCGGCGGTGACGGCGCGGTGCCAGCCCGCGAGCCGGCGCTCCACCTCGGCGGCGGGCAGGTCGGGCGCGAAGCGGCGGTCCTGCGCCCATTGCGCGCGGATCTCGCCCACGTCCTTCCAGTAGCCGACGGCCAGGCCGGCGAGGTAGGCGGCGCCGAGCGCGGTGGTCTCGGTCACGGTCGGGCGCACCACGTCCACGCCGAGCATGTCGGCCTGGAAGCGCAGCAGCAGGTTGTTGGCGACCGCGCCGCCGTCCACGCGCAGTTCGCGGATCGGCGTGCCGGCGTCGGCCTCCATCGCCTTGAGCACATCGACCGACTGGTAGGCGATGGCTTCGAGCGCGGCGCGCACGAGATGGGCGGTGGTGGTGCCGCGCGTGATGCCGAACACCGAGCCGCGCGCCCGCGGGTTCCAGTGCGGCGCGCCCAGGCCCGCGAAGGCCGGCACGAGATACACGCCGTCGGTGCTCTCGACGCTGGCGGCGAGCGCCTCGGTCTCGCCGGCGCTGCGGATCAGGCCCAGGCCATCGCGCAGCCATTGCACGACCGCGCCGCCGATGAAGATGCTGCCTTCGAGCGCATAGGTGACCTCGTCGCCGAGCTTCCAGGCGATGGTGGTGACGAGGTTGTTGCGCGACTCGATCGGCTGGCTGCCGGTGTTCATCATGAGGAAGCAGCCGGTGCCGTAGGTGTTCTTGACCATGCCCGGCTCCAGGCACATCTGGCCGAACAGCGCGGCGTGCTGGTCGCCCGCGATGCCGGCGATGGGGATGCGCGAGGCGAACACCGTGGTCTCGGTCGGCTGGATCACCTCCGACGAGCCGGTCACGCGCGGCAGCATCGAGCGCGGGATGTCGAACAGGGCCAGCAGCTCCTCGTCCCATTGCAGCGTGTGGATGTTGAACAGCAGCGTGCGCGCGGCGTTGGTCACGTCGGTCACATGGCTGCCGCCGCGCGAGAAGTTCCAGATCAGCCAGCTGTCCACGGTGCCGAAGGCAAGGCGGCCGGCCTCGGCGGCTTCGCGCGCGCCGGGCACGTTGTCGAGGATCCAGCGCACCTTGGTGGCCGAAAAGTACGAGTCGATCGGCAGGCCGGTCCTGGCGCGGATGGCGGCTTCGAGGCCGCGCGCCTTGAGCTGGTCGCAGAAGTCGGCGGTGCGGCGGTCCTGCCAGACGATGGCGTTGTAGACGGGCTTGCCGGTCTCGCGGTCCCAGACGATGGTGGTTTCGCGCTGGTTGGTGATGCCGATGGCGGCGATGGCGGCACCGTTCAGCCCGGCATGGGTGACGGCCTCGGCGGCGGTGCCGGCCTGGCTGCTCCAGATGTCGGCCGGGTCGTGCTCGACCCAGCCCGGCTGCGGATAGATCTGCGGGAATTCCTTCTGCGCGACCGACACGATGCGGCCGGCGCGGTCGAACAGGACGGCGCGCGAGCTGGTCGTGCCCTGGTCGAGCGCGAGGATGTACTGGTCTGGCATGTCTGCTCCTCCAAATGGCATGGATGGGATGGAACGCGCGGCCGGGTTGTGATGGATGTTGTGCGCCGGCCGGCGGGGATGGGCCGTCAGGCCGGCTGAGGAGCGGGCATCGGGCTGGGCGGTTGCGATGAGAGATGACGCGCGAGCCAGTCCTCCAGCGCCGCCTTCGAGGCGGGCGTGGCGTGCAGGCCGAGCTTGCTGCGGCGCCAGAGGATGTCGTCGGCGGTGCGCGCCCATTCCTCGGCGGTCAGATGGCGCAGCTCGGCTTCGCGCAGCCCGGGACTGATCTCGGCGCCGAGGTCGTCGAGGCAGCGCGCATCGCCAAGCACCCGCGTGACGCGCGAGCCGTAGCTGTGCGCGAGCCGCAGCGCCATGCGCTCGGGCAGCCAGGGATGGTCGCGCCGCAGCCGCGCGAGGAAGGCGCCGAAGTCGGCGCCGGGCAGGTCGCCGCCGGGCAGCGGGGCGGTGGCGGTCCAGCCGGAGCGGGCTGCGACGGAAGCGCCGGCAGGCGCGTCGGCCGCGGCGGCCTGTCCGATGGCCACGCCGCTGCCCGTCCTGCCCTGCGCCGCCGCGCTGCCGGCCACGCCCAGCGCCGCCGCCATGCGGTCGGTCGCCTCCTCGGCGAGCTTGCGGTAGGTGGTGATCTTGCCGCCGAAGATGTTGAGCAGCGGCGCCGCGCCGGCCGGCGCATCGAGTTCGAGCTGGTAGTCACGCGTGACGGCCGAGGCGCTCGCGCCTTCCTGTTCCAGTAGTGGTCGCACGCCGGCATAGCTCCAGACCACGTCGGCGGGACTGATCTGCTGGCGGAAGTTGGCGTTGACCGCGCGGCAGAGGTAGTCGGTCTCGGCCGCCGAGATGCCGACCTGCGCCGGGTCGCCCTCGTACTCGACATCGGTGGTGCCGATGAGGGTGAAGTCGCGCTCGTAGGGGATGACGAAGACGATGCGCTTGTCGGGGTTCTGGAGGATGTAGGCGTGGTCGTGGTCGAACAGCCGGCGCGTGACGATGTGACTGCCCTTCACGAGCCGCACGCGGTTGGCGGCCGGGCGGCGCAGCTGGTGTTCGAGCAGCGAGCCGGCCCAGGGCCCGGCGGCGTTGACGAGACCGCGCGCGCGCACCGTGATCTCGGCGCCGTCGTCGGCGCGGCGCAGCCGGGCCAGCCAGCGGTCGCCGTCGCGGCGCGCGCCTTCGAGGCGGGTGCGGGGCAGGATCGCGGCGCCGCGCTCGGCGGCATCCATCGCGTTGAGCACGACGAGCCGGGCGTCATCGACCCAGCCGTCCGAATAGACGAAGCCGCGCTTGATCGAGGCGTCGAGCGGCGCGCCGGCCGGATGACGCGCCATCGTGATCGATTCCGAACCCGGCAGCAGTTCGCGGCGCGCGAGATGGTCGTAAAGGAACAGGCCGGTGCGGATCAGCCAGGCCGGGCGCAGATGCGGCCGGTGCGGCATGACGAAGCGCATCGGCCAGATGATGTGCGGCGCGGCGCGCAGCAGCAGTTCGCGCTCCTGGAGCGCCTTGCGCACCAGCCCGAACTCGTAGTACTCGAGGTAGCGCAGGCCGCCGTGGATGAGCTTGCTGCTCGACGACGAAGTATGCGCCGCGAGGTCGTGCTGCTCGCAGAGCACGACCGACAGACCGCGTCCCGCCGCGTCGCGCGCGATGCCCGCGCCGTTGATGCCGCCACCGACGACCAGCAGGTCGCAGTCCTTTGTCTCGCTCACGTTTTCTCCTTTCGCATGCGCGGTCACGAGCGAACATCGCAAGCGCGAAAGCGAAAATACAAGTCGTTTTGCGAACTCTATGTGCGCGATAGCGAAAAGTAAACCGAGGGAAACGAAAACGCGCGATGACTGTCCCGCGACGCAAAGCGCAAGGCGCGATCACGCCGATGGCGGGAGACGATCAGGGCAGACGCCTGAAGAACACAGACGGGCAATGGCCCGGGCGCGCCGGCGCGGCCCCGGTCCGGTCGGACCTCAGTCCGCCACCACCACCTGCGTCCCGGCGCGCGCGAGCATCCCGCTCCAGCTTTCGGGCGGTGCCGCATCGGTGAACAGGATGTTCACCTGCGAAAGATGACCGCCGCGCACCAGCGCCGGCCGGTCGAACTTGGAATGGTCGGCCACGAGGAAGACCGCTCGGGCACCCTCGATGATGGCCTCGGCCACGCGGGTCTCGCGCGCGTCGAAGTCGCGCAGCGTGCCGTCGGCCTCGATGCTCGACGTGCCGATCACCGCGAAATCCACCTTGAACTGGCGGATGAAGTCGATCGCCAGCCCGCCGATCACGCCGAGGTCGCGCGCGCGCACCACGCCGCCGGCCACGATCACCTCGCACTCCTCGTAGCCCGCCATGAGCGTCGCCACGTTGAGGTTGTTGGTGATGACGCGCAGCCCGCGATGCCCCGACAGCGCGCGCGCCACCTCCTCGGTCGTGGTGCCGAGGTTGATGAACAGCGAGGCGTTGTCGGGGATGTGGCGCGCGGCGGCGCGCGCGATGCGGCGCTTCTCGTCGGCCAGCAGTTCGCGACGGTCGTCGTAGGCGAGGTTCTGCGAGCCGGTCGGCAGGCTCGCGCCGCCGTGCTGGCGCCGCAGCAGGCCCAGTTCGGCGAGCTGGTTGATGTCGCGCCGCACGGTCTGCGGCGTGACGTCGAAGGCACGCGCCAGCTCGTCCACCGAGGCGAAGCCTTCGCGGCGCACGCGCTCGATCAGATCCTGCTGGCGCGCGTTCAGCTCGGGGCGGGCGTCGGGCATCGGCCTCAGAGCGCTGGGCCGCCGGGCGGCGGCATCTCGATCTTGACCTCCAGCACCTCGTAGCGGTCCTGGCGCTCCAGGTTCACCTTGATGTCGTCCGGATTGATCTTGACGTACTTGCTGATGACCGCCAGCAGCTCCTGCTGGAGCTGGGGCAGGTAGTCGGGCGCGCCGGCGCGGCCGGTGCGTTCATGGGCGAGGATGATCTGCAGGCGTTCCTTGGCAACGCTGGCAGATGTCTTCTTCTCGCCGAAGAGGACCTTGAGCCAGGACATGGCTTACCTCCCGCCGAACAGCCGCTTGAGGAAGCCCGGCTTCTCGTAATCGACGAAGCGCAGCGGCGCTTCCTCGCCGAGGTAGCGGGCCACCACGTCCTTGTAGGCCTCGGCCACGTCGGCGCCCTTGAGGTGGATGGCCGGAATGCCCTGGTTGGACGCCTGGAGCACCGCTTCCGATTCGGGCACCACGCCGATCAGCTTGATGCGCAGGATGTCCTCCACGTCGGCGATCGACAGCATCTCGCCGTCGGACACGCGCTTCGGGTTGTAGCGCGTGAGCAGCAGGAATTCCTGCACCGGCTCGGCGCCCTCGACCGCGCGCCTCGACTTGCTCGACAGGATGCCGAGGATGCGGTCGGAATCGCGCACCGAGCTGACCTCGGGATTGGTGACGATGAGCGCGTCGTCGGCGAAGTAGGCGGCCATGAGCGCGCCGCTCTCGATGCCGGCCGGCGAGTCGCAGACGATGTACTCGAAGCCCATCTCCTTCAGCTCGTCGATCACGCGGCCGACGCCTTCCTGCGTGAGCGCGTCCTTGTCGCGCGTCTGCGAGGCGGGCAGTACCCACAGGTTCTCGCAATGCTTGTCGCGGATGAGCGCCTGGTTGAGCGTGGCCTCGCCGTGGATGACGTTGATGAGGTCGTACACCACGCGCCGCTCGCAGCCCATGATGAGGTCGAGGTTGCGCAGGCCGACGTCGAAGTCGATGACCGCGGTCTTGTGGCCGCGCAGCGCGAGGCCCGAGGAGAAGCTGGCGCTGGTCGTGGTCTTGCCCACGCCGCCCTTGCCTGAGGTGACTACCACGATGCGAGTCATCGGCTTGTTTCCTGTCTGATTGTGTGTCGATGATCCGGGCCGTCCTGGCGGGCCCGCGCTGGATATCGCTGTTGGTTACTGGGCCCGGAGCGGTTCGACGATCAGCTTGTCGCCGTCGAGCCGCACCTGGGCGAGCTGGCCGCGCACTTCGGGCGGCAGCGGCGTGTCGGTGGTGCGGTAGACGCCCGCGATGCCGATCAGCTCGGGGTCGAGATGGGTGCAGAACACGCGCGCCGTGGTGTCGCCGCGCGCGCCCGCCATCGCCTTGCCGCGCAGCGGCCCGTAGATGTGGACGTTACCGTCGGCGATGACCTCGGCGCCGTTGCTCACGAGGCCGATCACCACCGCGTCGCCGCCGCGCGCGTAGACGCGCTGGCCCGAGCGCATCGGGCGGTCGATGACGATGGTGTTCGGCGCGGGTTCGGGGGGGTGCGCGTCGGCGGCGACGGGCTGCGCCGTGACGCTGGCGTCCGGCGCGACGCTGCCGGCGGGGTCGACGCCGCCGCCCGTGGCAGGCGGCGCGGCCGACGCATCGGCCTGGGTGGCCGGGCCGCTCGGCGTGAGTGCCGCGCCGTCGCGGCCTTCGTGGCCGGCCGCGCTGGCGCCGCGCGGCGCGACCGGCGCGCGCAGCGGCAGCGGCGCGATGCCGGCCTCGGCGGCGGCGAGCAGGTTCTCGCCCACGGCCACGGCGCCGATCGGCTGCATGCGGTATTCACGCAGCAGGGCGATGAGTTCGGGCCAGTCGAGCCGCTCGTCGAGCGCCATCGTGTCGACGACCACCGGGTCGTTGTCGAAGAAGGAGCCGGCGGCGGCGAGCCGGCTCGCGAGCGCGGCGCGCAGCTCGGCCAGATCGGCGGTGGCGATGACGACGCGCACGGCGTCGAAGCTCGCGCTCTTGATGCTGAAGGGGGCGGTTTCGGTCTTGCTCATGAGGCTCGGGGGCGGCGCGCGAAGCGCTGGCGCACATCCGGCGGCAGTGTAGCGGCAATCAGCCCTTGCGCCGGGCGAGGACTTCTGCCGGGGCGCCACGGTCCACGAGGCGACCGTGATCCATCACGAGCACCTCGTCGAAGTGGTCGAGCAGGTGCAGCCGGTGGATCGACGAGATCACGCAGGCATCACCGAAGCGCTCGAAGAGGTTGGCGTACACCCGCGCCTCGGTGGCCGGGTCGAGCGCGGCCGTCGGCTCGTCGAGCAGCACGATCGAGCTGTCGGCGGCCGCCGCGACGCCGCGCGCGAGCGCGATGCGCTGGCGCTGTCCGCCCGACCAGTTGGCGCCGCGCTCGGCCACCTGGGCGTCGAGGCCGGCGCCGGGCTTCTCGGCCTCGGCCAGCAGGAAGACGTCGGCGCAGGCGGTGGCCAGCGCGCGCGGCAGCTCGGCGCGCGTGACCGGGCCGGCGTGGGTGGCGGCGAGTTCGAGGTTCTCGCCGAGCGTGCCCTCGAACACCTCGGCGTCCTGCGGGATGAGCGTGGCGAGCGACAGCAGCCCCGCCGCGACCCGCCTCGGCTCGGCCGTCACGCGGTGGCCGTCGGCATGCAGCTCGCCCTGCTCGGGCCGGTACAGCCCCGACAGCAGCCAGAGCAACGTGCTCTTGCCCGAGCCGCTGCCGCCGATGAGCGCATAGCGCCGGCCGCGTTCGAGCACCAGCCGGTCGAGATCGAGGCCGCCGTCGGACTTGGGGTAGCGGAAGCGGAGCGCGCGCAGTTCGAGCTGGCGCCAGCCGGCGGGCGGGAGCACGGCGGACGACGACGCGGCGGCAGCGGGCACCGCCGCCGCGACATCACGCGCGGCGGCCGGCCGTGTGTCGGTCGCATCGGCGGGCGCGACGTCGGCCGTTCGGGCCGTCGCCCCCGCCGGCCGCGCCGCCGCGTCGCGGGCCTCGGCCTCGCCGGCGGCCCGCGTCTCGGCCGCGACCGCCTCGCGGATCGGGTCGGCGCTGGCGTAGTCGGCGCCGTGGCGCGCGAAGCTCTGGTAGTGCGCCGCGATCGAGGTGATGACGCCCGCCGCCTGGTTGGCGTAGGCAAACACCATCACCACCGAGCCGAGCGCGAGCGTCGGCGCGCTCGCGTCGCGCGCGGCGGGCATCACCTCCGCCGCCGTGATGCCGCGCGCAGCGAGCCACGCATACAGCCCGACCAGCCCGCAGGCCAGCGTCTGGCTCAGCAGATCGACGCTGCACCACTTGCCTTCGTTGACGACGATCGACTTGCGCAGCGGCTCGTAGATGGCCAGCAGCCGGCGCTCCAGCAGCGCCGCCACGCCCTGCATCTGGCGCAGCGCCAGCACGCTCACGAGGTTGCCGAAGCTGTCGTTGAGCGCCGCCTGGTAGCGCCGCTCGGTCGCGTTCTCCTCGCGCGCCAGCACCATCATCCGGCGGTCGAACAGCACGATCACGAGCCAGATCAGAGCGAAGCCCGCCATCGCCACCATGCCCACCGTGCGCTCGATGAGCCAGAGCGCGACGATCGGCCCGATCACCTGGGCCGCGTTCTGCAGCAGGATGAACTGGCTCTGCGCGAAGTTGAACATCGCCTCGGTCGTCTGCCGCACGCGGTGCGAGGTCTCGCCCGAGTGGTGATGCACATGCCAGCCGAGCGGCAGCCGGAACATGTCGCCCACCAGCTCGGCCGCGAGCCGCTGGCGCACCGCCAGCGCCACATTGCGTTCGAGGATGCGGCCCGGCCCGTGCAGGCACCAGCCGAGCGCGGTCGCGCCCAGCACCGCCAGCAGCCACAGCGCCGCGTCATGCAGCCCCGGCAGACCGCGCGCCTGGAGCGTGTTGATGGCCTTGCCCGACAGCCAGGGCACGGCCAGCTTGGCGCCCTGCGACAGCAGCAGCGCGGTGAAGGCCAGCACGATGCGGCCGCGCAGCCCCGCCGCCAGCCGCCACAGATCGAGATAGAGACGTCGCATGCGCGGCAGTTGACGCCGCGCACGCCGCCAGCGTCAACGCGGCGCGGCTTCCGGTGACATTCGCGCCGGCCCGGCGGAGCGCGGCGCCGGCCGGCTGGCGCGCGGGCGGCGCGGCGCGGCCACCGGCGTCGGACCCGCCGGGCCGCGCACCGCCAGGCACCGCTCGGCGCGGAAATTCCGCCCCGAAACACCCCGCAATTCCGGGCATCGCGGCGGCGCGCGGCCAACACAATCGCGGCAATCTCCCCTCATTCCCGGGCCGCCCGCCCGACCGCCATGCTCAACAACTTCAAGGTCGGCCATCGGCTCGGCGCCGCCTTCGGCCTGATGCTCGCGATGCTCGTCGCGATGACGACCTTCGCGCTAGTCTCGGCCGGCCGGCTCAATGCCAACACCGAGTACTTCGCCACCAACCTCGTGCCCTCGATCCGGCTCGCGGCCCGGATGAACGAGCTGGCGCGCACCGCACGCTCGAACGAGACCCAGACGCTCATCGCCGCCGACGCCGCCGAGCGTGACCGCCTCATCGACGTGATGCGCGCGCGCAAGGCCGACATGCTCAAGATGCTCGACGACTACCGCGCCCACCTCAGCGACGACACCGAGCGCGCCCTGTACGACACGGCGCGCGCCGAGTTCGACCGCTACTGGCCGATCCAGGACAAGGTCGTCGCGCTCGGCCTCACCGATCCCGCCGCCGCGCGCCAGCTCCATCTCTCCGCCGGACACGACCAGTTCGGCAAGGCGCGCGACGCGCTCGGCGCGCTGGCCGACTACAACGTCAAGCTCGGCGATGCGCGCGCGGTGGCGTCGGCCGAGGGCTACCACGATGTGCGGCTGACGCTGATCGGCGCGCTCGTCGTCTGCATCGGCATCGGACTGGGCGCCACGGTCGTCATCACGCGCTCGATCACCCGGCCGCTCGACGAGGCCGTGGCCGTGGCCGACCGCGTCGCCGACGGCGACCTGAGCGCCGCGCCGCATGTCGAGCGCCGCGACGAACTGGGCCATCTGCTCGACACCCTCGCCCGCATGACCGAAAGGCTCGCGGGCGTGGTGCGCGAGGTGCGCGACAGCACCGACGCCGTGGCCGGCGCCTCGCGCGAGATCGCCACCGGCAATGCCGACCTGTCGGCGCGCACCGAAGCCCAGGCCGCCAGCCTCCAGCAGACCGCCGCCTCGACCGAGGAGATGGCCGGCACCGTGCGCGCCAGCGCCGACAACGCGCGCCAGGCCGAAAGCCTCGCCAACGGCACGACCGACGCGGCGGTACGCGGCGGCAGCGCGGTCGAGCGCGTGGTCGAGACCATGAACGGCATCAGCGAATCGAGCCGGCGCATCGCCGACATCATCGGCACCATCGACGGCATCGCCTTCCAGACCAACATCCTCGCGCTCAACGCGGCCGTCGAAGCCGCCCGCGCCGGCGAGCAGGGGCGCGGCTTTGCCGTGGTGGCCAGCGAGGTGCGCGCCCTCGCCCAGCGCAGCGCCGAGGCCGCGCGCGAGATCAAGACGCTCATCCTCGATAGCAACGGTCGCGTCGAGGCCGGCACGAACATCGTGGCCGAGGCCGGCCGCACGATCGGCGACGTGGTGACGCAGGTGCGCCGCATGAACGACCTCGTGAGCGAGATCAGCAGCGCCTCGGGCGAGCAGGACACCGGCATCGGCCAGATCAACCTAGCCGTCAGCCAGCTCGATCACGCCACGCAGCAGAACGCTGCGCTGGTCGAACAGACCGCCTCGGCCGCCGAAAGCCTCAAGCACCAGGCCGCGCGTCTGGCCGAGGTGATGAGCGGATTCCGGCTCGGCGCGCGCTGAGTCAGCAGGCCACGAGATTGCGCGGCCGGCCCGCCTCCCAGGCCTCGATGTTGTCGATGAGCTGATCCGCAAGCCCTTGCATGGCCTCGGCGCTGGCCCAGCCCACATGCGGCGTGACGATGAGGTTGGGCAGGCGCAGTTGCAGCAGCGGATGGTCGGCCGGCGGCGGCTCCACGCTCAGCACGTCCAGCCCGGCGCCGCCCAGATGGCCCGATTGCAGCGCCTCGGCCAGCGCGGCTTCGTCCACGAGGCCGCCGCGCGCGGTGTTGATGAGCAGCGCGCCCGGCTTCATGCGCGCGAACTGCTCGCGGCCCATGAGGCCGCGCGTGTCGGGCGTCTGCATCACATGCAGGCTCACCACGTCGGCGCGCGCCAGCAGCTCGTCGAGGCTCACGAACTCGATCGCCGGATCGGGCTTGATGCTGCGGTTGTGCACGATGACCTTCATGCCGAAGGCGAGCGCCAGATCGGCCACCGCGCGGCCGAGCGCGCCGAAGCCGATCAGCCCGATGGTCGAACCCGCGAGGTCGCGGATCGGCCGGGTGATGGCGCAGAAGCGGTCGGACTTCGGCCAGCTGCCGGCTTCCATGTCGGCGCGGTAGCCGACGAGGTTGCGGCGCAGCGCCAGCAGCAGCGCGAACACATGCTCGGGCACGGCGGCGAGCGCGTAGTCGCGGATGTTGCTCACGACGATGCCGCGCCGGCTGCATTCGGCCAGATCGACGTTGTCGGTGCCGGTCGCGGCGATGGCGATCATCTTCAGGTCGGGCAGTTGCGCGAGCGCCTCGGCATCGACCTTGACCTTGTTGACGATGGCGATGGTCGCGCCCTGAAGCCGCTCGGCCACGTCGGCGCGGGCGGTGTTCGGATGCTCGCGCCAGTCGTGGGCGAAGGCCGGGCGGCGCACGTTGGCGGGCAGGCTGTCGCGGTCGAGAAAGACGATGGAATGCATGGCTGGATAAGTGGTCTGGCCGGTGGAAGCCGCGACGGTAGCGCGATTGCGCGCCGGGGTGCGGCGCGGCCCCGCGCGCGGTGCGACGCACCGCACCGGCCGCGCCCCGCGCCGCGCGGCTGCGCCACGTTCAGCGCGCCGCCGTCACCCGCCACACCGTGTTGCCGACGTCATCCGCCACCAGCAGCGCGCCGTCCCGGCCGATGGCCACGCCCACCGGGCGGCCCTGGGCCTCGCCGTCGTCGTTGAGGAAGCCGGTCAGCACATCCACCGGCATGCCCGTCGGGCGCGCGCCCTCGAAGGGCACGAAGATCACGCGGTAGCCCGACGGCGGCCGGCGGTTCCATGAGCCGTGCTGGCCGACGAACATGCCGCGCGCGAAGGCCGGCGGCAGCGTGTTGCCGCCCGACCAGGCCAGCCCGAGCGAGGCGGTGTGCGGCCCGAGCGCGTAATCGGGCCTGATCGCCTTCGCCACCATGTCGGGGCGCGCCGGCTTCACGCGCTCGTCCACATGCTGGCCGTAGTAGCTCCAGGGCCAGCCGTAGAAGGCGCCCTCCTTCACCGAGGTCATGTAGTCGGGCACGAGGTCGCTGCCGAGTTCGTCGCGCTCGTTGACGGCCACCCACAGCGCGCCGCCGTCGGGCTGCCAGGCGAGGCCGACCGGATTGCGCAGGCCCGAGGCGAACACGCGCGTCGCGCCGCTCGCCGTGTCGATGGCGAGGATGGCGGCGCGGTCCCGCTCGGCGTCGAGGCCGTTCTCGGCGACGTTGCTGTTAGAGCCGACGCCCACGTAAAGCGTGCGGCCGTCGGGGCTGGCGATCAGGCTCTTGGTCCAGTGATGGTTGCGCGGGCCGCCGGGCAGGTCGGCCAGCTTGCGCGCCGAGGCCGGGTCGAGCGCCGCGCCGCCGCGCCACGGAAACGCCAGCACCGCGTCGGCCGCCGCCACGTAGAGCGTGTCGCCGACGAGCGCCATCCCGAACGGCGAGTTGATGCCCTCGACCAGCGTCTGCCGCACCTCCGCGCGACCATCGCCGTCGGCATCGCGCAGCAGCACGATGCGGTTGGGGCTGGCGACGCCGGCGCCGGCACGCTTCATCGCCTGCTTCTGCACCCAGCCGCGCAGTCCCTCGCCGCCGCCCTCGCCCTTGGGCGGCGCATTGCTCTCGGCCACGAGCACGGCGCCGTCGGGCAGCACGTGCAGCCAGCGCGGATGGTCGAGTCCGTCGGCGAAGCGCCCGACCGCCAGCCCTTGCGCCGCGACCGGCTTGCCGCCGGCCGGCCAGCCGACGGCCTTGGCGACATTGACGGTCCGGATGAGCGAGCTGTCAGGCGCGGGCAGTTGCGGATCGGGCCCCATGCCGGCGCTCACCGGCAGTTGCGCGGTGTCGGCATGCGCGGCCGGCAGCGCGAGCACGGCGGCGCAGGCCGCGAGCGCGGCGGCGGAAAGGGCAAAGCGGAATTTCATGGCGACGGCACCCGGAGTGCGCCTTGCGGCGGAACCGGCAGTCTGGTGCGCGCGCGGACGCGGAACTGTCGGCGCGATGGCTGTCGCGCGGTCGGCCGGCGCGCAAGCCGTCGGCGCGGGCAGGAAGAGCGCGTCCACCGGCGTGCGCGGTCGGTCGGCGTGCGCGGTCGGCGCGAGCGACGACCGCATCGGTCAGCGCGACGGCTGCCGGCGCGGCCCGATCACGGCGCGGCCATGCCACGCACGGCGCCGGCCTGGCCGCGTGCCGGCGACGACTGGCCCCTGTCCGCCGTCGCGGAAGACGCGACCGGCGCGTCACGCTCCGTCATGCGGGCGCCCTGGCGCGCGGCCATGGCCACCGCGAGCGCCACGCTGCCCTTGCTGCCAGCCCGTCGCACGCTTTCGTGCGCGGCGCCGGCCTCGGACCGGGCGGCGCAGCACCATGTCGGGCAGCTCGGCCGGATCGGTGCCGCGCGCGATCGCCGGCACCGATCCGGCCACCGGCGTGAAGCCGCGCTGGGCCAGCGCCACGCGCCGCAGCGGCTCGAGCGGCAAGGGCATCCACCAGCGCAACCGACCCGGCGCACGGCTCGCGGAAGCATCCGAAAACATGGTCGAGGCGCGGACGAGGCCCATGCGGGAAGGACTTTCCAGGGGTTCTTGTGGCATGCGTTCCGGCGTGCGGAGGCCCCGGATGCGCCCGCGTATTGCGCACCGGCCGACAAAAATGTGCCGTGGAGAAATTCCCGGCGCGCATCCCATGCGGATGGCGCCACTGGACTGCTTCACGAAGCAGCGCGGCGCGCTGCCCGCCCGCCTTCAGTCGCGCGTCACGCGGATGATTTCCTCGACCGAGGTGGCGCCGCTGTCGATCCAGCGCTGGCCGTCGTCGCGCATGCTGCGCATGCCGCGTTGCAGGCCGAGCCTACGGATTTCCAGCTCGTTGGCGGCGTTGTGGATGAGGCCGCGCTGGTCCTCGTCGATGACGAGCAGCTCGTAGATGCCCGAGCGCCCGATGTAGCCGCTGCGATGGCAGCGGTCGCAGCCCACGGCGCGCCAGACCTTGCGGCCCTCGGGCGTGGTGTCGGGTTTCTTGCAGTGCGGGCAGAGCCGGCGGATGAGCCGCTGCGCCATCACGCCCAGCACCGTCGAACTCAGCAGGAAGGGCTCGACGCCCATGTCGGCCAGCCGCGTGATCGCACTGGCCGAGTCGTTGGTGTGCAGCGTGGCGAGCACCAGGTGGCCGGTGAGCGAGGCCTGCACCGCGATCTGCGCCGTCTCCAGGTCGCGGATCTCGCCGATCATGATCACGTCCGGGTCCTGGCGCAGGATGGCGCGCAGGGCCTTGCCGAAGGTCATGTCGATGCGCGCGTTCACCTGGGTCTGACCGATGCCGGGCAGGTCGTACTCGATCGGGTCCTCGACGGTCATGATGTTCGTCGTCGTCGCGTCGAGCCGCTGCATCGCGGCGTAGAGCGTGGTCGTCTTGCCCGAGCCGGTCGGCCCGGTCACGAGGATGATCCCGTGCGGCTGGTTCACGAGCCGGTCGAAGGTGGCGAGCGTGTCGGGCGCCATGCCGAGCTTGCTCAGGTCGAGCCGGCCGGCTTCCTTGTCGAGCAGACGCAGTACCGCGCGTTCTCCGTGGCCGGTGGGCAGCGTGCTGACGCGCACGTCCACCGGCTTGCCGGCGACGCGCAGCGTGATGCGGCCGTCCTGCGGCAGGCGTTTTTCGGCGATGTCGAGCTGGGCCATGATCTTGATGCGGCTGATCAGCGCCGCATGCAGCGCCCGGCGCGGCCGCGCGATGTCGCGCAGCGTGCCGTCGATGCGGAAGCGCACGACCGAGTGCGTCTCGAAGGCCTCGATGTGGATGTCGCTCGCGCCGTCGCGCGAGGCTTGCGTGAGCAGCGCGTTGATCATGCGGATGATCGGCGCGTCGTCCTCCACCTCCAGCAGGTCTTCCACCGCCGGCGCGTCCTGGAGCAGGCGGGTGATGTCGATGTCGGCCTCGGCCTCGTCGACGATGCGCGCGGCCTCGCCGTCCGATTGCGCATAGGCCTGGCGCAGCGCGGCTTCCACCTCGGGCACGGTCTTCCACGCGGTCGGCAGATTGCCGAGCCGGCGCGTGACTTCGGCCAGCGCGTCGGGGTCGGTCTGCTCGCAGATCCACGCCTCGGGCGGCTGGCCGCCGCGCACCACCAATGCGAGCTTCGCGTCGCGGGCGAAGGCGTAGGGCAGCAGGCGGGCGGCGTCGATGCCGTCGGCCGGCGCGGCGGCATCGACGCCGCCCGCGCCCGGCGCCACGGACAGATCGTCGGCGCCAGAGGCCGCGCCGTTGCGGTCGGCGGCGGCGGTCGAGGCGAGGGTCACGGTGCTCGCGGTGTCGGCGACGAGGCCAGGACTGTCGGTACGGCTCATGAGGCGACTCCGAAGTGCGCGACGCGCACCGTCATTGCGCGGGGGCGTCGGGATTGGCCGGCACGGTGGGCGCCGGACGCGGCTCGGCGCCGCCCGGGGCCATGCGCTGGCTCGGCTGGCCGGCCGCGTTGGCGCCGCCGCCCTGGGGCGTGGTGGCCGACTCGGGCGTGCGCGCGTCGCCGGGCGCGGGCTGCATCAGCATCGCGGGCGGCTTGATCGTGTAGCTGCCGTCGAGCGCCGGCAGCTGCATGCCGCGCGTGTCGGGCAGGATGAAGCTCGGCGCCGGTTGCTGCTCGCTGGTGCGCACGCGCATGTAGTCGTAGCGGTCGACCGTCACGCTCTGCGAATCGGCGAGGTTGCGGATGATGCGCGGCCGCAGGAAGACCATGAGGTTGGTCTTCTTGCGCTCGCGGCTGCTGTAGCGGAACAGCGCGCCGAGGTAGGGAATGTCGCCGAGCAGCGGCACCTTGCTGACCGAATCGGTGATCTCGTCCTGCACCAGACCGCCCAGCACGATGATCTGGCCATCGTCCACTACCACGCTCGAATCGATCTGGCGCGTGTTGGTGATGATCCCCGACGACAGCGTGGTGCTCACCACCGCCGACACTTCCTGGTGGATCTGCATGCGCACGCCGCCGCCTTCCGACACCGCCGGCTTGACGTGCAGCGTCAGGCCCACGTCCTTGCGCTCGATGGTCTGGAACGGGTTGACCGTGCTGCTGCTGGAGCTGGTGCTCGACGCGTTGGTGTACTGGCCGGTGATGAAGGGCACGTTCTGGCCGACGACGATCTTGGCTTCCTCGTTGTCGAGCGTGAGCAGGTTCGGCGTCGAGAGGACGTTGGCGTTGGTGTTGGTTTCGAGCGCGCGCGCGAGCACGCCGAAGTTGGTGTACGTGGTGCCGTTGATCGTGATGCTGCCGCGCACCAGACCGAGGTTGAGACCCTGCCCCACGCTCGCCACGTTGGCGGCGGCGGTCAGGATGTTGGTGCCGGTGCTGCCGAAGTTGGTACCGCCGATGAGGTTGGTGCCGCTGCCCGTGAGACCCGACAGGTCCTGCCACTGGATGCCCATCTCGGCCGTCTTGTCGGCCGACACCTCGACGATCAGCGCCTCGATGAACACCTGGGCGCGACGCGCGTCGAGCTTCTCGATAATGTCGCGCAGGTTGCGATACACCGGCTCGGGCGCCGTGATGATGAGCGTGTTGGTGGCCGGATCGGCCTGCACGATGCCGCCCTGCTGGCCGGTCGTGCCGCTGGCGCCGAAGCCGCTCTGCGAACTGCTGCTGCCGCCGAGGAAACCGCCGCTGCTGCCGCTGCCCGTGCCGCCGAAGCCGCTCGTGCTGCTGCTGCCGCTGCTGCCGAAGCTGCCGGAGTTGCCGCCGAGGCCGCCGCTGCCGCTCGTGCCACTCGTGCCGCCGGTGCCGCTGCCGCCCGACAGGAAGCCGCTGCCCGACGAACTGTTGGTGTTCGAGCCCGAGGTATCGGCGTTGATGATGGCGCGCAGCGTCGCGGCCAGCTTCACCGCGTCGGCGTTCTTGAGATAGACGACGTTGATGTTGCCGCGCCCCGCGCTCGGGATGTCGAGCTTGGCGACGAGGTTGCGCACGCTGTCGGCGCGCGCCTTGCTGCTCGCGCGCAGCAGCAGCGCGTTGCTGCGCTGGTCGGCCACGATCGTGACCTTCTGGCCAGGGTCGGTCTGGCCGCCGCGCTGACTGTCGTCGACCATGCGCGTGAGCAGCGCCGCCATGTCCACCGCGAGGCCGAACTTGAGCGGAATGACTTCCAGCTCGGCCGCCGCCGGCACGTCCACGCTGGTGATGATCTTCTCGATGCGCCGGATGTTCTCGGCGTAGTCGGTGATGACCAGCGAGTTGTTGGACGGGTAGGCGGTGATGGTGTTGTTGGGGCTGATGAGCGGCCGCAACACCGGCACCATCGCGCTCGCCGACTCGTAGTTGAGCCGGAAGATCTGCGTGACGATCTGGTCGCCCCGGTTGCCCGGCACCAGGCCCGCGACCGGGCCGCTCTGGAGCTTGGCGTCGGCCTCGGGCAGCACTTTGGCGTAGCTGCCGTCCTCCACCACCGAAAAGCCTTGCAGCCGCAGCACCGACAGCAGCATGCGATAGGCCTCGGCGCGCGGCACCGGATTGGGCGTGGCGAGCGTGACCTGACCGCGCACGCGCGGATCGACGATGAAGGTGCGGTTGGTCATCTGGCCGATCGCGCCCACGACGGCGTCGAGATCGGCGTTGACGAAGTTGAGCGAGACGAGGTCGCTGCCGCCCGCGTTGGCGCCGGCCGGCGCGGCGGCCTGGGCCGCGCCGCCGGCGGCGGCCATGCGCATCGCGCCGCTCGCCGCGGCCGTGCCCGCGATGCCGCCGGTCGCCCCGCCCGCCATGCCGATGGCGCCGCGCGCGGTCGTGCCGGCGCCGGCCGCGCCGCCCGCCTGCGGCAGCGGGCCATTGGCCACGGTGCTGCCCGAAGCCGCCGCGAAGCCGGCGACACCGGCCGCCATCGCCGCGCCGCCGCCGGCCGAGGCGCGCACGAGCTTCGCGCCCCCCTCGGCCGGCGACCGCGCGCGACCGCCGTCGCTGGTCACGAAGCCGCTCGCCGGCACCGGGCCGTCGGCGAAGCGCGGCGTCTCGGCCGCGAGCTTCGCGCGGGCCGGCCGGCCGTCGGCGCGGGCGAGCTGGCGAGTCTTCTGGCGCGGGCGAGCCGAGGCGGCCGACGCCGGCTTCGCGCCGGCCTGGGCGGTCTGCGCCGGCTTGCCGCCGGCCTGGGCGACCGCCGGCGTGCCGGCGGCGAAGGCATCGGGCGTGGCGACGCCGAGCGGCGCGACCAGCGCGAGCACCGCGAGGGCGCGACCGTTGAACGCAGCGGAAATCGCGGCGGCGATCGAGGCGGCGGGTTGTCTCATGAGCTTCCGATCCGGAGCGCGACGCCGTCGCCATTCGACGGGCCGAGCAGGTTCATCAAGGGTTGGAGTTGGGCGCGCTGGTCGGCGGCGGCCGAGGCCCGGCCATTGAAGCCGAAACGCCCGCCGCGCTGCCAGTGGCCGTTGCCTTCGAGGCTGAGCGGGCCTTGCAGCGTCGCGAGCGCGAGCGCGAATCCGTTGGGGTCGGGCAGGACGTCGAGCCGGTAGCTGCCGAGCGGCGCCACCGCCGACACCGCCGAGCGCGCGTCGCGCCATTCGAGGCTGATCGGCCCCTGCGGCAGGCCGCGCTCCCAGGCGAGCGCCTGCCAGCCGGCTTCGAGCCGACCGCCCAGCCGCAGCGTGTTGAACGGCGCGCCGATGCCTTCGAGCGCCTCGACCGGCAGCGCCATGCGCCCCGGCGACAGCGCCAGCGGCCCGGTCGCGCCAAGTTCGAGCAGCACCGGGTTGGAAAACACGCGTTCGCCCGCGAGTTCGAGCTTCAGGCGCAGCGGACCGAACGACAGGCCGGCGAAGCGCCATTCGACCGCGCCGGGAAAGGCGCTGATGCGCTCGTCGTCGGTGTTGCCGCCGCTGCGGAAGGCCGGCCGGCCGCCGCCGTGCCAGACGGTGCCGGTGGTTTCGAGCAGCAGCGCACGTCCGCCCGAGCCGAGTTCCAGCGCGCGTCCGAGCCAGCTCGCCGGCAGCGCCGGCAGCGCGCCCGCGAGCAGGCCGAGCAACCCCGCGAACGCGAAGGCCAGCAAGCGCGGGACGAGACGCAGGCTCATGCGATCACCGGCGCAGCGTGAACTCGGCGTTCACCTTGCCGCCGGCGCCGGCCTTGCCCTCAACCGGCGTGATGGCCGCGCCCTCGATCGTCACGCCGAGGTCGGCGACGACGCGCGCGAGCCAGTCGGCGATCTGCGGATAGGGCGTCTCGGAGAACTTCACCACCAGCACGCCGGCGGCGTTGGTGGCGAGGTCGGCGCGCAGGCCGCCTTCCTGCAAGGCGGCCTCGATGGCCGGGCGCAGCGGCCCTTCGGCCTGGAGGTTGCGCTGGGCGCGCGGCGGATTGGCCGCGATGCCCGCGACCTCGGCGGCCTCGGCCTGGAGCCGGGGCAGATCGCGTTGCACGCGCTCGCGGCCGGCGAGGGCCGGATCGACGAGCAGGGTCCAGAACAGCGCGAGACCGACGGCGACGGCGCCGATCACGAGCATGCGGCGGTCGCGCGGCGGCAGCGCGGTCCAGCGCGCGTCGAACCGGGCGCGCGCGGCGTCGAGCGCCGGGAGGTTGAGGCGGGCGCTCATGCGGTCTCCGGAGACGGGCGGGCGGCGCGGCTCATGACGCCTCCCGCTTGCGCAGCACGAGGATCTGGCTGCCGTCGCCCTGGGGCTCGGCGACGGCGTCGTAGCCGCGCGCGCGCAGGGCGTCGAGCAGCTGCTCGGTCATGGGCGCGACCGCCGGCGCGAGGCTCGCGCGCAGCGTGCCGGCGGTGAAGTTGAGCGTGCGCAGGCTGCCGGTCGCGTCATTGGGCGGCAGCAGGCCGGCGAGCGCCGTGGTCAGTTCGAGGTAGCGGTCCTGGCCGGCGGTGCTGGCCAGTTCGACCTGTCGTCGCGCCTGGCGCAGCGGATCGACCACCAGCGGCACCTCGGGAAAGGCGGTGCGGAAGTCGGTTTCCATCTGCGCGGTGATGCGGGCGTGCTCGCGGCGCAGGCGCAGCCAGTCGGCGTTGAGGCCGACGGTCCACACCAGCAGCGCCGCCGCCGCGAAGCCGATCGCCCAGCGCCAGGGCCGCAGGGTCTGACCGGCGCCGCGCGTGCTGCGCGCGAACTCGAATTGCAGCAGCGAAGCGTCGGGCAGCGCGGGGGCGGCGTCGGTCCAGCGCCAGTCCGAAGGCGCGAGCGCGAGGCCGAGCGCGTCGGACCAGCGCGCGCAGAGGTCGGCGTCGAGGCCGGCGCAATCGAGGCTGGCGACGGCGCCGGACCTGAGCCGCGCGGCCGCGAGGCGCAGCGCGGGCGGCGGGTCGGCGGGCGCGCGGGCCGCCGATGCGCTGCCGGCGACGGATGCGGCCGGGCCGGTCGCCACGGTGGTGCCCGCGCCATCGAGCGCGAACGGCAGCACGCCATCGGCATGCCGCAGCCAGGCCTCGCCGCCCTCGGCGCAGAGAAAGGGCACGGACGGCGCGAGCATCGCCTCGGTCACGACCACGACGCGGCGGGCGGCGCGCAGTTGCGCGACGCGCTGGGCCGCGCGCAGCCAGCGCCGGTCGAGCACCGCCACCTCGCGCAGGCCGTCGGCGCCGATGCCGGGCAGCACCGCCGCAAAGCTCTCGGCCGGATCGCCGATGACCGAGTCCTCGACCAGATTGGGCAGCACGCGGCGCAGCACCGCCGGCTTCACCGGCGGCAGCTTGAGCCGCAGCAGCCGCGCGGCGCGCGCCGGCAGCACGATCTCGAGCGTGTCGGCGAGCGGCAGATCGGCCAGTTCGGCGCGGCCCTGGCGCGTGGCGCCGCCGCGCTCGACGAGCGCGAATTCGAAGAGGGTCCGGGGAGGATCGCCGTGTTCCCAGGCTTCGGCGGCATCGGCCCCGAAGCGCAGTCGCAGTAACGCCATGTGATCAGTCCTCGCGGCTCCAGAGCACGCGTGTGGTGCGCGCGGAGCCGCTTTCGCGGTAGACGAGCGCCTCGGTGAGCAGCAGCGCGCGTTCGTATCGGACCCGGCCGGTCACGCGGAAGAAGCTCGACTTCACGTCGAGCGCCGCCGCGTTCTCGGGCGCCTTGTCGGGCAGCGTGCACTGGCTGGTCTGCACGAAGGGCGTGCGCTGGCGCAGTGCGACGAGCCGGGCGGCGTCCGAGGCCGAGTAGTTGTCGATTGTTGCATGCAGCACCTCGGCGCTCGCCGTATTGCAGTTGACCTGGGTGACCGCCTGGGTCATGCGCGGCAGCACCGTGACGAAGGGCCGCAGCTTCTCGATCGCCGCCGAATCGACGCCCGACAGCCGGCCCAGGTCGTCCACGCCGAGCCAGGGCAGCTGCGTCGGCTGGCGGGTCTGGCCGGTGCTGGTGTCGGTCACGGTCTGGGTCGCGGTGAGGGCCTCGGCGGCGGCGGCGGCCAGTCCGCCCGACAGGCCTTCCAGCACGAGCAGGCGCTGGAAGCGCGCGATCCAGGCGGTGTCGGGCCTGCCGGCCGCGTCCAGCAGATTGAGCAGGTTGAATTTCGCTTGTTCGTCCGCGATGGCGCCGGACAGCCAAGCTTCGCGGTCGCGCGAGCCCTGGGCATCGGAGATGCGCGTCTCGGCGATCGGCACCGCCCAGACCTCGCCGAGGTGGTCGTGCGAATTCTTGTTGTCTTCCTTCAGCACGAGGCGGGCCCAGTCGATCGCGGCGCGCGCGAGCCAGCGATCCTGGCCGAGCGCGAGATGGTTCTCGACCATGCGCGCCTGCACCTGCTGGCGCCAGAGCAGCCCGGTCACGGCGATGGTGGCGAGCGCGACGATGAGCAGCGCGGTGATGACGGCGACGCCGCGCTGCGACGCCGCGCGCCGCGCTCCGGCCGGGGTGCGCCGGCCCGCCGCGCGCATGCCGGCCATGTCCGCTCGCCGCCCGCTCATTCGCGCACCATGACCGCGCGCCGGAAGCGCTCGCCGTTGCCCAGCTCGATCGTCAGCAGCATCGCGCTGCCCTGCTGGCTCTGCTCGCGCGGGGTGAGTTCGCTCATCGCGGCGGCGTATTGCAGCCGACGCAGCAGATCGCCCTCGGGCTGGACCCAGAGCGAGGCATTCCAGACCTCGAAGCGCAGAAAGCTGACCGACCCGAGCAGGCGCTGGCGGATCGCGTCGGGCCAGTCGCTCGCCACCGCGACGCGGCGCGCCTCGTCGGGCGTCGCGACCGGCCGCGTCTCGCGCCAGACGGTGTCGCCATCGAGCCGGTAGCGCACGAACTGCCAGCGCACCGGCCCGCCGAGGGCGGCCGGCAGCTGGCGCAGGATGCGCAGCTCGCCGCGCCCGAACAGGATGCCCGGCAGCGTGCTGGCCGTGCCCGGCGTGGCGACGTTGCCGGTGTCGCGCGCCGCGAGCCGCAGATCGGTCTCGAACTGGCCGAACAGCGCCTCCAGCGCGCGCTGCTGGGCCAGCTCCTCGGTGAGCTGGGCACGCGCGCGCACGACCGAGTCGATCGCCCGCCACGACAGCAGCGAGATGACCGCGAGAATGGTGATCGCCACCAGCATCTCGATCAGCGTGAAGCCCGCGCGCCGCCTCACATGTCGCTCCCGTTGGCCAGCACGGTCGACACCGTGGTGAGCCATTCGCGCCGCGAGGCGTCGCTGTACACGGTGATCTCGACCCGGCGCATGTAGCGGTTGCCGGTCGCCTTGACATCCTCGTCGCAGACCAGCTCCAGCCGGCCCTGCGGACACTGGAAGCTGCGCTGGCCGATGGCCGGCTGGACCCGGGTCGCGCGCAGTTCGGCGATGCGGTTGCTCGCGCTCCAGCCGGCATAGAGCTTGGCGCGCAGCACCTCGTTCTGGCGCGCCATGCCGCCGACCGCGCGCAGGCTCGCGCCGAGCGCGACGCCCACGATCACGAGCGCGACCAGCACCTCGACGAGGGTGAAGCCGCGCGCGAACCCGACGGCGCGGCGCGTCATCGCGGCACCTCGTCCACCGAGAAGCCGCCGAGGCCGTCGCCGCGCACGGTGGCGGTGGCGCCGCCGTATTGCAGCGTGGCCACGATCGGCTCGGCCAGCGTCGCGCGCGAGAACTCGATGCGGATCTGGCTCGTCTGCGGGCCGTTGGCGGTCAGGCCCAGCACGCTCACGCGCAAGGGCGTGAACGGCCAGGGCCGCGCGCGCAGGGCGGTGTCGCGGTCGAGCGCGCGCCAGCGGCGGCCGTCGCGCACCGCGAATTCATAGCCTTCGGTGGTCGCCTGCCAGAGCACCGGCGTGCCGCGCACGACGGCCTCGTCCTGGGCGATGGTCCAGAGCTGGGCCAGCCGGTCGGCCTCCTCGCGCAGCTTGCTGCGGTCGTCGGGGAAGGCGCTGATGCTCACCATCGCGAGCATCACGCCCGCGAGCACGACCACGACCATCAGCTCGATGAGGGTGAAGCCGCGCGCGATCCGACCACCGCGGCCATGCGGCGCCGCCGGACGCGCCCCGGCGCCGCACGCGGGCCGGGATGCAAGCGCCTGCAGGAACGCGCGGACCTGCGCTGCCGTCATGGCGAACCGCCTCGCGCCCGCGACGCGTGGCGTCAGAGATCCCAGGAACCGATGTCGGCGTCGATCTCGGTGCCGCCCGGCTTGCCGTCGGCGCCGAACGAGAAGACGTCGATCTCGCCGCGCACGCCGGGGTTCAGGTACTGGTAGGGACCCTTCCAGGGGTCGGCGGGCATCTTCGACAGATAGCCGCCGCTGCGCCAGTTGCCCGGGATCGGGCCGCTCGTGGGCTTCTGCACCAGCGCCTTGAGGCCCTGTTCCTGCGTCGGGTAGCGGCTGTTGTCGAGCTTGTAGAGATTGAGCGCCTGCATGACCTGGGCGATGTCCTGCCTGGCGGCGGTGACGCGGGCGTCGTCGGCGCGGCCGATGACCTTGGGCACGACGAGTGCCGCCAGGATGCCCAGGATCACGATGACGACCATGATCTCGATGAGCGTGAAACCGCGGCTGCGCGAGTGGAAATGAACGGGCTTCATGATGGTGTCTGGGACGGCCGCCTGACGGCCGGATTTGGGACGATTCGCCGGCTCCGGGGCCCCGGAGCGGCGTGCAATACTCGCACGATCATGTTGACCGCCTTGTTTCGTGGCCTGACGCACCTGCTGGCCTTCTCCGTGCTCTGCGCCGCGACCGCGTACTGGTTCGTGCAGCTGCGCGCGCCGATGCCTCCCATCGTGGCCGTGCCGGCGCCGCCGATGCAGTCGGTGTTCGATACCGGCGCCCAGCCGCGCCTGTTCGGTGGACCGGTGGTGACGACCGCGCTGTCGAACGTGCAGCTCGTGGGCGTGATCGCGCCGCGCGAGGGCGAGCGCGGCGGCGTCGCGGCGCTGGTGGTGGATGGCCGTCCGGTGCGGGCCTACCGCGCCGGCCAGAGCGTGGCGCCCGGCCTGCTGCTGGCCGAGGTGCATGCCAACCGCGTGGTGTTCGACCAGAACGGCGCCCGCGCCGAAGTCGCGCTGGCGCGCGCCCCGGCCGCCGACAGCGGCGTACCGTCGGGCGACGGCGGTGGCATCGCCCGCACCATCTCCGATCCGCGCGTGGCGCGCGGCGCCGACGGCATCCTTACCTTCGAGAACCGGCCCGGTCCGGGCGGCACCTTCGTCGCGCCACCGCCGCAGCAGTTCATGCAGGCGCCGGGCAGCGTCGCGCCCCAGCCCATGCCGCCCGGCGCGGGCGAGGACGCGGTGATCGACGACCCGTCGGCGGGCGGCATTCCGCCGGGCCAGCGCGGCCCGGCCATGCGCGGCGGCCGCGCGCGGCCCAACTACAGCATGCCGCCGGGCGAAGACAGCAACTGAGCGCGGCGCCGGCCGCCGAACCCGCGCCGAATGTCGCCGCACCGGTCGCCCGGCCGGCGGCGGACCTCGTGTCGTCAGCCTCGCCGCCGCGCCGCGCCTTACTCCCGCACCAGCTCGTAATAGACCGTCGCGCCGTCGCCGGCGAGGTTGTCGAGCAGCACCGAGCCGTCCGCGCCCACCGGCCGCGCCTCGCGCCGGCTGCCGTCGAGGTTGAGCGCGTACAGCTTCCAGCCCGCGCCGTCGATGCCGAGCTTCAGCATCGCCACGCCGCCGCGCAGCGTGACCGGCCAGTGGCCCCAGTTCGTGACCGTCTTCTGGTCGGGGTCGGCGAAGCGCATGTCGGTCGGACGCGCGTCGGTCAGCTGCACCAGCAGCAGCCGCTTCGACGACGCGAGCGGCGCCGCATCCACCGCGAACACGCCGATCGTCTGCTCGGCCGTCGCCCGATCCACGCGCAGGAAGCGTCCGTCGAGCGGCCGGTCCCGGAACATCACCAGCTCCGACCTCGGCGTCACGACGCGCGCCCGATGTCCGGGCAGGTCCACCATCACCTGCCCGGTGTCGCTCTCGATCACGCCCGCCGCCGCGTCGGTGGCATTGGCCTTGTCGAGCAGGCCGCCCTCGCGCAGCCGCGCCACGCGCTCCAGCCAGGCGCCGTTCTGCGCGCCGGCCTTCATCAGCAGCTGCGCGCGCGCTGGCGGCGCCATGTCGGCGCCATTGCCGCCGAAGGGGTCGAGCACGAGGTCGGGCGTGGCGCCGGCCAGCTTCGCGGCGGCGGCCGGCTTGCCGGCGCCATCGACCGCCGCCTCGGGCATCCAGCCGACCCGGCTGATGAAGCCGAGCCGCGCCAGCGAGGGATCTGCATTACGCACATAGGGCACCCAGCCCGTCTGCGCCGGTCCCTCGCGGTAGACCATCGCCACCGCGCGCTTCGCCGGACTGACGTCGCCGCGCCGGAACAGCAGCGCGTTGATACGGTCGGAGGCCGCCGCGATCGGGTCGTCCCAGACGTAGAACGGGTACTGGGTGGAATAGCGGCCGAACTTCTTCTGCGCGTCGTAGCGCAGCTGGGTCGCGTTCTCGCCGTACTGGCAGATGCCGTCCCAGCCCTGGAGCGCGGCGTAGGCGCCGAACAGCACGTTGCCCTCGCGCCGGTTGCGGTTCCAGTACACATCGCCGAACTCGCTCACGTAGAAGGGCTTGCCCCACACGCGCGTCGGCAGCAGCTGGCGGATGAACTTGAGGTCGTTGTCGAACACGCTCTCGTGCTTCACCGTCATCGGCGTCTCGAACGAGCCTTCGGGCAGGTCGTTGTACATGTGCAGATCAACTGCGCTCAGCGCCGAACGCGAGGCCACCTTCTGCACCGCCGTCTCGTTGTTGATGGCGGTGATCAGGCCCTTGTAGCCCTTCGATTGCAGATAGGCCGTCATCCAGCCGAAGGTGGCGCGCTCCTGGTCGGTGAGGAAGCGCGCGAAGTCTTCATTGCGCGGATTGACGTTGCGCGCCATGTACACCGGCAGCTCGACGGTGCCGCGCTTCGGGTCCTCGTCATTGCCGGCCTCGGCCTGCCAGGCCTTCTTCAGGCCGTCGGCGTCGCCGTACTTCTTCGCCAGCCAGTCGTTGAAACGCGGGCGCACCAGCTGCGGAAAGGTCTGGCGGTTCATGAGCGAGGTGAAGGCGATGCCGCCCTCGTTCACCAGCGCCACCACCTTCAGGGCCGGATCTTCGAGCAGCGAGTGGCCGAGGTAGGGGTTCTTGCGCGCGAACACCTTGTCCACCAGCGTCTTCCAGTGCTGCCTGGCCTCGGGATCGTCGAGGTTGAGCCTGAGCTTGAGCTGGGTGTCGCTGCGCCAGCGGTTGGGAATGTTCCCGTAGGCGCCCGAATCGAGCGTGAGGATGTCGCTCATGATCCCGATGCCCGCCTTGCTCAGCTCGGCGGCGAAGCGGTCGAAGTCATCCTGCTTCTGCGGGTCGAAGTCGAAATCCTTCGTCGCCTTGTCCATGAGCGCCGCGTCCACCGCATGGAATCGCACGAGGTTGTAGCCGCTGCGCCGGAGCTGGGCCAGATAGGCCGGCATCTCCGCCTTCGACGGCGCGAGGCTGTTGAGCCCGCCCAGCACCGAGGTGGCGCAGAGCTGCCGCTGATCGGCGCCCGCCAGCGTGGCCGAGAAGTCGAGCGCGCTGCCCGCGACCACCGCCAGTTCGGGGCTGGCCGGCTCACGCCAGCGCGCGGCAGCATTTCTGAGATATGTCGCATCGGGCGCGGCCGGCTCCACCGGTGCCGCGTTCGTCGGCTCGCTGGTGGCGATAACCAGCGCGAGGGCCAGAATCGATTGGGTGTTCTTCATGCGATGAGTGCGCTCCGATGACGGTCCCAGACGGGTCATTGCCCGGCCGACAGGCTGGACAGACCGCGAAGATATGCGCCCCGGTCTTGCAAAGCCGCCACAGCCGGCGCGTGGACGGGGTGGCCCGCGACCAGGCTCGCGGTCGTCGCCCCCCGCCTGCCGTTGCGCCGGAAACCGGGCGTTTTACTGGTGGTCATTGCCAGCTTTCGCTTACTAGCGTTCGTGATTTCCTCCACGCTGCCACGGTGCCATACGGGATAAGCCTGTCCCATCCTTTGCCGTCAATGCAGTTGCCGGCGCTTGTCGCGCAACCTTGCGCGCATCCGGTTTCCGCCACTCGCCCGCCCCCGACATGACGCAAACGCCTTCGTCACCGCCCAGCCAGCCGACCGGTCCGGCCGAAGGTCCGCGCCTGCTGTACCTGATTCCCGACGGCTTTCCGACCCACCGGCCCGACGTGACGGTGCTGTTCGGCCAGGAGTTGCCGCGCCACGGCATCTCGACCGATCTCGTGGCCCAGCAGGCGCCCAATTCCGATCTGAACGCCGGCTGGGGCGCCGGCCGACTCGACCTCGCGCCGCGCTGCGGCAGCGCGGTACGCAACCAGGTCACGTCCTTCTTCCACGACCTGCGCCGGCTCTGGCGCGCCCGTCCTGGCGACTACGCCGCGATCCAGGTGCGCGACAAGGCCTTCGCCGGCCTGTTCGGGCTGATGCGCGCGCGCATGCTGGGCGTGCCCTTCTTCTACTGGGCCTCGTTCCCGATCTGCGAGAGCTTCGTCGCCATCGCGCGTCAGCAGGGGTTGCGCCTGGGGCTGCTGCGCTGGGCCTTCCTCACGCTCAAGGGCCATATCGGCAAGCGCCTGCTCTATCGCTGGCTCATGCCGCGCTGCAATCACGTGTTCGTGCAGAGCGACCGCATGAAGGAAGAGCTGGTCGCGCGCGGCATCCGCCCCGACCGGCTCACGCCGGTGCCAATGGGCGTCGATCTCGACCGCGCGACCCGCCGCACCGAGGTGCGCATCGACGCCTCGCGGCTCGCGAGCCGGCGCGTGATCGGCTATCTCGGCACGCTCGAACGCGCGCGCCGCATCGACTTCCTGTTCGAGGTCGTGGCCGAGCTGCGCAAGACCATCCCCGACATCTGCCTGCTGCTCGTGGGCGATGCCGAGGAGGCGGAGGACCGCCGCTTCCTGGTCGAGCGCGCCGCCGAGATCGGCGTGACCGACTGCATCGTCCATACCGGCTGGGTGCCGTCCGATGCCGCCTGGGCCTGGATGCGTCGCGCCGAGATCGGCCTGTCGCTGTTTCCGCGCGGCGAGCTGCTCGACAGCGCCTCGCCGACCAAGGTCGTCGAATACCTCGCGCTCGGCATTCCGGTGGTCGGCAACGACCAGCCCGACCAGCAGCAGGTGCTGCGCGACAGCGGCGCCGGCCTGTCGGTGCCGATGGAAGTGGGCGGCTTTGCCGAGGCGATCAGCAGCATCCTCGCCAGCCCCGAGCGCGCCGCCGCGATGGCCAAGGCCGGGCCGCCCTTCGTGCGTGCCCACCGCACCTACGCCGGCCTGGGCCGCGAACTGGCGGTCGTCTATCACCGTCTGCTCGGCACCAGCCTCGCGGTGCCCGGCTTCGGCGACACCGGCCTCGGCCGACCGACGCGCGCCGGCGGTGTGTCTACCGTGGTCGGCCCCAACACGCTGTCGGCCGCGAGCCTCGGACCGAGCACGCTGTCGGCGCCGAGCGTGATCGGGCCGTGCACCGTCGCCGCGGCCAGCGTCACCCCGACCGCCAACACTCACACCACGACGACACGGGTGCAGGTCGGCCCCCACTCTGCACGCGGCTGATCGGCGCCGCGCTGCGGCCGCTACCTCACGGCAGCCATTCATCGCCCCGAGCCCCCCTCCGGCGATGAGTGCGCGGGGGGCGTGTCTAGAATCGTTTCGCTTCCTGATCGCAGTGCAGCATTCCGGTAGATGAAAGTCGACTTTTCTCTCCGGAATTCGCGCGATCGGCGGCATACCCACAAGACCCGGCAGGCGCGTTCCGCGCCGAGCCCGCTTCCTCCTTCGGACCATCAGGATGACCCAGGCCAGCGCAGGCGCCTATTCGACCCAGCGGGTCAGGCGGAGCCTGCTCCATTTCGCGATCGGCAAGTCGGCGACCGCTGTGCTCGGCGCGGCGCTGCTGCTGGTGCTCGTGCGTGCGCTCGACCGCAACGACTACGGCATCTACGTAGCGCTGCTGGCCGCGTTCGAGATCGTGAACATGGTGAGCAATACCGGCGTGCTGCCGGCGCTCATGCGCTACACGCCCGAGTTGCGCTCGCGCGGCCAGGGCCGCGCGCTGCAGACGACGATCGGCGGCCTCTCCATTTGGCGGCTCGCGTCGCTGGTGATCGCGGCGGCGGCGCTGGTGCTGTTTCCGGGGCCGATCGCCGAGCTGATGGGCGTGCCCGGCCAAGCGACGGTAGTGGCGCTGTACGCGGCCGTGATCGTGGCCGAGGGCTTCGCGCGCTACACCGACCTCATCTTCGAATCGCTGCTGATGCAGGGCGCGACGCAGGTGTCGGTGCTGCTGCGCACTGGCATCCGCCTGGGCGGCTTGGCGCTGCTCTGGCACGCAGCCGCCGACAAGGTGGCGCTCGTCGACTGGGTGAAGGTGGAAATCGCCGCGAGCGGCGCGGGCAGCCTCGCCGCCGCCGTCATGATCTGGCGCCACCTCGGCCAGCTCGCCGCCGCCGAACCGGGCACCGAAGGCAAGCCCGACCGCGCGCGCGTGCTGCGCTACGCGCTGCCGAGCTGGCTGGCGCAATCGGTCTATCAGATGCAGGGGCCCGAGGTGGTGAAGCTGCTGCTGGTACGGCTGGCGGGCGCGGTCGAGGCCGGCGCCTTCGGCTTCGCGACGGCCATCGGCGGCATCGTCCAGCGCTATCTGCCGATGGTGCTGCTCATCGGCATGCTGCGGCCCATCTTCGTGGCCCAGCGCACCCGGCATGACGATCCTGCGCGGCTGGTGGCGCTGGCCAACCTGATCCTCAAGCTGAACGTGTTCGTGATCGCGCCGGCCACCACCTTCTTCGCGGTGGGCGGCAACACGGTGGCGTCGACGCTGTCGGGCGGCGCGTTCCCGGAAGCGGGGCCGTATCTGGTGGCCTTCGGCTTCCTGCTCGCGGGCCAGACGCTCAATCTCGTGCTCGGCCTGCTGGCGCTGGCGGTGGAAGACAGCCGCTCGGTGCTCGTTGGCACGATCTGGGGCCTGGGCGGCATCGTCGCCGGGCTGGTCGGCTACCGCGTCGCCGGGCCGCTCGCGCTGTGCGCGGGTCTGGTGCTGAGCGAGCTGCTGCGCGGCTTCGGCTGCTCGCGCGTGCTGCGCGGCCACGGCATCGTCTTCAGCTTCGACTGGCCGGGTCACGCCAAGCTCTGGGCTTTCGCCGGCATTTCAGCGCTTTGCGCGCTGCCGGTGGTGACAGCATTGCCGGGCAAGCCGGGCGTGCTCGCGGGGCTTGCGCTGGCAGCCGTCGTCTATCTGGTCGGCACGCGCATCGTGCGGCCGTTTTCGCAATTCGAGCGCGACACGATCAATCGCGCCCTGCCCAAGCCGCTGTTCACATGGTGATGACCGCTATCCGCCGCCGGCCGGAGGCCGCATGGCACTGAGCTTCTTCGACGACCTGAGCGTCTATCGCGAAGGCCTTCTTTCGCAGGGCTTCTGGGCGCTGCAGGTGTACCGCTTCGGCCATCTGCGCTTCCGCTACAGGAGCAAGCTCATCCGCATTCCGCTCGGGATCGCGCACGTGATCCTGTCGAAGCTGGTGGAAATCCTCTCGACCATCACGATCGGCGTGTCGGCCAAGATCGGCGCGCGGCTGATCATCGAGCACCCGGGCGCCATCGTCGTGCACGGTCATACGGTCATGGGTGACGACTGCATCATCCGGCAGGGCGTGACCTTCGGGATCAAGAACATCGACCGGCCCTTCGACGCGCCGGTCCTGGGCAACCGCGTCAATGTCGGCGCGGGTGCCAAGCTGCTCGGAAAGATCCACATCGGCGACGACGTCGACATCGGCGCGAATGCCGTCGTCGTCACCGACGTGCCGAGCAACCACATCGCGGTCGGCATCCCCGCCGTCATCAAGCCGAAGAAGACCCCTCCCATCACAGGAACGCCCACGAAATGAAGCTCTATCTCGCCGGCCAGAACAATTTCGGCAACCGCGGTTGCGAGGCGCTGGTGCGCTCGACCACGTGGATGCTGCGTCAGCGCATGGGCAACGACGTCAAGGTGGTCTGCCCCTCGTTCCGCCCCGACCTCGACGGCCCGCAATGGCCCGACGCCAAGGCCAACGGCATCGAGTTCACCCAAGCGCCGGTGCTGCCGGACGGCCTCGTGTGGTGGTGGCGCGCCGGCAAGATCCTGCCCTTCCTGCGCAATTCCAAGCCGCCGCTGTTCGACACCGATGCCAACTCGCGCGCCCGCGTGGCCGAGAGCGACGCGGTCATCATGACCGGCGGCGACGTCATCTCGCTCGACTACGGCCTGGTGTCGCTGTACGAGTGGAGCGGCTTCATCGAGAACGCCGCGCGCCAAGGCAAGAAGACCGTGCTGTGGGCGGCGTCGGTCGGCCCGTTCAAGGCCAATGCGGCGGTCGAGAAGATCATGGTCGATCACCTCAACGCCTATGACGCGATCACCGTGCGCGAGACCGAGACGCTGGCCTATCTGCGCGGCATCGGCGTCAACAAGTCGGTGCTCGTCGCCGACCCGGCCTTCAACCTGCAACCGCAGGCCGTCGATTTCGAGAAGTACCTGCCGCCAGGCGACCAGCCCGTGCTGGGCCTCAACGTCAGCCCGCTGATCCGCAAGTTCCGCCCCACGCCCGAAGCCGTCGAAAGCCTCGACGCCGACGTGGTGCGCTTCATCGAGAAGCTGGTGGACGAAGGCAAGTACCGCGTGCTGCTCGTGCCCCACGTCGATCCGCTCGACGGCGTGGCCGAGAACTCCGACTCGCACTACATGCGCGGCCTGAAGGCGCGCCTGGGCGACAAGGCGAACAAGGTCGGCATGCTGCCGCCCACCTTCAACGCCTCGCAGCTCAAGCATGTGATCTCGAAGCTGGCCGGCTTCATCGGTGCGCGCACTCACGCCACCATCGCCGCGATGTCGATGGGCGTGCCCTGCATCTCGATCGCTTATTCGGTGAAAGCAAAAGGTCTTAACAAGGACTTGTTTGGGAACACCCGCTACGTGCTGGAAACTCCCAAGGTCAGTCTCGCCACTTTGTGTGACGCAGTCGCTCTTCTGGAGCAGGACGATGCGGTGATCCGCGCCTGCCTGGCTGACCGCATCCCGGTCTGGCGGAAGAATGCGTTCGGTTCCATCGACGCGCTCCAGCAAGTGCTGGCCGTCACCGCCTGACCCCCCAGATCGCGAAGGACATACGAGGTAATCAGCCATGGTCCGTGTGAGCGTCATCATCAAGGCCCTCAACGAGGAGAAGGGCATCGCGCGCGCGATCGAAAGCGCGCTCGCGGCGGTCGCCCCGCTCGGCGGCGAGGTCATCCTTGCCGATTCGCTGTCCACCGATCGGACCGTGGAGATCGCCTCGCGCTATCCGATCCGCATCGTCCAGCTCGAATCGCCGTCCGACCGCTCCTGCGGCGTCGGCGCCCAGCTGGGCTACCAGTACGCGCGCGGCGAGTTCGTCTACATCCTCGACGGCGACATGATCATGAAGCCCGACTTCCTGGTCAGGGCCGTCGCGGCGATGGCCGACCGGCCCGAGGTCGCGGGCGTGGGCGGCATCGTGGTCGAGTGCAATACCGAGAGCCTCGAATTCCTGGCCCGCAAGAAGCGGGCGCCCAAGAACATGTCGCCCGGCGAAGTCGACCGGCTCGACATGGGCGGCCTGTACCGCCGCAGCGCGCTGGAGCGCGTCGGCTACATGACCAACCGCCATCTGCATTCGTACGAGGAGCTTGAGCTGGGCGTGCGGCTGCGCGCGCGCGGCTACAAGCTCATGCGCATCGACTGCGAGGCGGTCGATCATTTCGGCCATTCCACGCCGGCCTACCAGCTGCTGGTGCGCCGCTGGCGCAGCAACTACATCTGCGGCCTCGGCGAACTGGTACGCACCTCGCTCGGCCAGCCGCACATGACGCTGATCCTGCGCGAGCTGCGCGAGCTGTGGCTGTACGTCGCGGTGATCGGCTGGTGGGTGGCGCTGGCGGTGCTGCTGGCAACGGCGGTGGCAGTGCCCGACTACGCGATCGGCTTCGGCGCGGCCTTCATCGGCCTGCTGCTCGCACCGCTTGCAGCGATGACGATCCGCAAGCGGTCGGTGGTGGAGGCGTCGTATTCGGTCGTGTCGTGGAGCTTCAACGCGGCGGGGCTGCTGAAGGGCTTCTTCATGCGGCCGCGGCCGGCGGCGGATGCGATTCCGGCGAGCGTCATCCGCGATTGATCCGGCATCGGCTTCGGCTCTTGCTTGATGGCAGGGTCCGGTGCGGGGTGGGGATCGGCGGGGCGCGGGGTGACTGGAGCGCCCGCCGCCCACGGCGGCGGGTTCCCTCGCTGCCTTCGGTAGCCCGGTGGCCCGGCCTGCCAACTCAGCCCGCTGCGCGGGCTTCAAACAGGCAGGCCTGAACGCCTGCGGCGTTCACCACCGTCTACCTCGTTCGCTCGGCGCTCCAGACCCCCACGCCCCGCCCATCCCCACCCCGCACCTCCGCGCTGCGTTGACGCCCATTGGGCCGCTGTGCGGCCCTCGGGCTCGTAGCACGCGTAGGCCGATTGAGGAATGGGGTGCTCGCTCATGCGTCTGAGCCTGAGCCTGCTCGCCACGACTGCGACTGCGACTGCGACTGCATTCAACAGTCCCGCACATCGCCCAAGCCCACGCAAGGGTCGCGTAGCGGCCCCATCAGCCGTCGTACCTTAAAGGTGTCGCGGAGCGGGGAGTGGCGCGGGCGGGGCGTCTGGTGCGCCGAGCGAACGAGGTAGGCGCGGGCAAACGGCCGCAGGCCGTTTAGGCGTCGCTGTTTGAGCGCCACGCAGTGGCGCGAGTTGCGACGCCGGGCCGGCGAGCTACCGAAGGCAGCGAGGGAAGCCTCGCGCACAGCGCGAGGCCGCTCCAGCCGCCCCACCCGCGTCCCTCCCTGCTCCGCGACACAGCCAAGAAAAGGCCCTCACCCGCAGGCGCCGATGTGCCCGCAAGCCGTGCAGTACTCGCACCCATCCTTCTTGATGAGCGCCGCATTCCCGCATTCCGGGCACACCTTTCCGTGCATCGCCGGTCGCGCCTCGGCCTTGGCCTCCTCGGCGCGCGCCCGGGCCGCCGCCACGTCCACCAGCCCGGTCGGATTCAGCGGCTGACCGCGCTCGTCGAGGATGCCGAGCATGCGGTAGCGGTGCAGGATCAGCGCCGCCACGTAAGCGACCGTACTCGGCCAGGTCTGCGAGCGCGGATGCTTGCCGGTATCGCCCGGCACGCGCGCCATGAAGTCGCCGAGCGGCTCGGCGAACTTGAGCAGCTTGCGCAGCTTGAGCCCGATCCACGCCGGGTCGATCACATGCATGTCGATCGACAGCACCTTGCACAGTCCGTCGAGCGCGCGCGGATATTCGCCCGCGAGCCACATCGAGTACGGGCGGCGCAGGCCGTCGCCGAGGTCCAGCTCCTTGAGGCCGAGCACGAAGTCGTCGCCGGTGGCGTCGTTGCGCACGTCCACGGTCCAGCTCAGCGTCCCTTCGGTGCCGGTCTTGGGTTCGCGCGCGAACATGAGCGCGTCCATCAGCGGCGTCTCGCCGCCGGCGTCGTCCCAGGCGCTGAGCTTTTCGAGCCGCCACTTCACCAGATGCGCGAAGCCGGCGACGAGGCTGGGCATGCGGCGCAGCTCGCCGTCGGGCGGCATCGGCATCTCGAAATAGTCGTCGCCGCGCAGGCGCATGAGCGCCTCGATCTTGCGGCGCACCCAGGCGCGGTCCTGGCTGCGCAGGTCCACCGACAGCGTCTTGGCCAACGCGCCGAGCGCGCGCGGCTGCTCGCTGCCGTTCACCCACACCTCGAAGGGCTGCTGGCTGGTGTGGCGGCCGGTCTTCTTCGCCAGATGGCTGACGAACACCGCGAAGGCGCCCATCGGATGCTCGATGAACTCGCTCACCCAACCTTCGGCGCCGCGCGGCAGGCTCGGGCGGTCGGGCCATTGCAGCGTGCCGACCACCTGCTTCTGCGGCAGTTCGACGCGCAGGCGGCGGTCCACCTCGGCGGCGTAGGCGATGGGCGCGCCGGCCGGCGTGCGGCCGGGGCCGATTTCGGGGAAGGCCGAAGCTTCGCCGCCGGCGTCGATGCCGGGCAGCAGGCCGTCCGCGCCGCCGGCCGCCGCGTGTGCGGCATCGACCGGATGCGCGAGGCCGGACAGCAGCTCGGGCGCGACGGGCTGGGCGCCGGGCGGCACGGGCACGGTGGCGGTCGCCGGCTTGGGCGGCGCCTCGGCGGGCTTGGGCGTGTCGGCGACGAGCACCGCACCGAGCACGCTGTTGGGCCGGTAGGTGGTGATGCCCTTGAGGCGCCGCTTCCAGGCGTCGAAGTAGAGGCTCTTGAAGTCCTCGAACGGATAGTCCTCGGGCACGTTGACCGTCTTGCTGATCGCGGTGTCGATGTAGGGCGCGACGGTGGCGACCATCTCCAGATGGTCGGCGGCGCTCATCTCCAGCGCGGTCACGAACCAGGCGGGCAGCGGCGCGGGCTTGCCGTCGTGCGAAGGGTGCAGCGCCTGGTAGAGGCGGTAGGCGTGGTCCTCGACGCGGTATTCGCGCATCGAGTTGTCGGGCTCGCGCTTGCGGCGGGTGTACCACCACGAGAACGGCGGCTCGATGCCGTTGGAAGCGTTGTCGGCGAAGGCGAGGCTGATGGTGCCGGTGGGCGCGATCGACAGCAGATGGCTGTTGCGGATGCCGTGCTCGCGGATCTCGGCCTTGATGTCGTCGGGCAGGCGCGAGGCGAAGTTGCGGCCGCCCAGATAGTGCTCGGCGTCGAACTTCGGGAAGCGGCCCTTCTCCTTGGCGAGGCCGACGCTGGCGCGGTAGGCGGCGTCGCGCATCGCGGCGGAAATCTCCTGCGCCATCGCCCGGCCCTCGGCCGAGTTGTAGGCGAGGCGCAGCATCGGCAGCGCGTCGCCGAGGCCGGTGAAGCCGAGGCCGACGCGGCGCTTGGCGGCGGCTTCGGCCTGCTGCTGGGCAAGCGGCCACACGGTGGCGTCGAGCACGTTGTCGAGCATGCGGATCGCCACGCCCACCGTGTCGGCGAAGCGCTCGAAGTTGAAGCGCGCGAATTCGGTGAAGGGATTGTCGACGAAGCCGCACAGACTGATCGAGCCGAGGTCGCAGCAGCCGTAGTCAGGCAGAGGCTGTTCCCCGCAGGGGTTGGTGCTCTCGATCCGCTCGCAGTACCAGAGGTTGTTGTCCTCGTTGATGCGGTCGAGGAAGAGCACGCCCGGCTCGGCATGGTTGTAGGTGCTCTCCATGATCTGCGACCAGATCTCGCGCGCCTTGACGCGGCGGTACACGTACTGGCCGTCGGCGCGCTGCTCGGGCTGCTGGCCGGCCGGCACGCGCGGCGCGACCGAATGCACGAGCTCCCAGTCGCCGTCGGACTCGACGGCCTGCATGAAGCCGTCGGTCACGCCGACGCTCATGTTGAAGTTGGTCAGGCTGCCGTCGCGCTTGGCGTGGATGAAGTCGAGCACGTCGGGATGATCGACGCGCAGCACGCCCATCTGGGCGCCGCGCCGCGAGCCGGCGCTCTCGACCGTTGAGCAGCTCTGGTCGAACACCCGCATGTAGCTGATCGGGCCGCTCGCCGCGCTCTGGGTGCCGGCCACGAAGGCGCCCTTAGGCCGGATGCGCGAGAAGTCGTAGCCCACGCCGCCGCCGCGCCGCATCGTCTCGGCGGCCTCAAGCAGCGCGCCGTAGATGCCCGGCTTGCCATCCTTGGTGGACGACACCGAATCGCCCACCGGCTGCACGAAGCAGTTGATGAGCGTGGCCTGCAACTCCGTGCCGGCGGCCGAGTTGATGCGCCCGCCGGGGATGAAGCCGTCCACCAGCGCCTGGTAGAAGCGCTCCTCCCACGCGGGCGGATCGGCCTCGACGGCGGCGAGCGCGCGCGCCACGCGGCGGCGCACGTCCTGGATCGAGGTCTCGCCGTTCTTGGCGTACTTCTCGATCAGCACGTCGCGGCTGACTTCCTGCGCCGGCAGCTCGACGGGCGTGTCGAACAGCGGCGCCTGGGCGATCGTGGGGCGGCTGGCAGAGGGTGTTGCGGGGGCGTTCAGGCGGGCGTCACCGAGCTTCATGTGCGGGTCCGAAGTGCGGGGCAGGCGGGAAAAGGTCAGCCCGACATGCTACGCGCCCGCCGCCACCAGCCCGCGCTTCACCCCACCGTCCGCACCGGCGGCGCGCCCGTCCGCCACCGCACCGGACACACAGCGCCATGACGCCGACGGCCGGCGGGCAAGGCAGTGCGAACCACCTCCCACGAGGTGACAAAATTCACGATGCTGCAAGAAATCGTCACCGCGCGGCAGGCGTCGGCAGGCCTGAAGACACTGGCGATCGCATCAGGACAGACCAAGAACATGAGTACTCCCCAGCGCGCGACCGCCGCCGTCGCCGCGCCCGCGCTAGCGGGCTTTTCCGTCGGCTACGCGGCCTGGCTCGACCTCATCCGAGGCGCGATGGCGCTGGTCGTGCTGGCACATCACGTGGCGATCCTCGCGCTCGGCGTGCCCGAGCATGCCGATGCCATCAGCTATGCCGAGTGGTACCAGCAGGCGATGGTGCTGTTCGCCAACGCGGGCCACGGCGCGGTGATGGTGTTCTTCGTGCTGAGCGGCTTTCTCGTCGGCGGGCCAATGCTGGCGCGCGAACGGGCGGGCAGTTTCTGCTGGCGCCGCTATCTGGCGGCGCGCATGGCCCGCATCCTGCCGGTATCGCTGCTGGCGACGCTGACGGCGCTGATGGCGGCCTGGGCGATCGGCGCGCTCCAGGCCGGCGATCCGGTGCTGTTTCGCGCCGACTTCTACTGGGGCATGGCGACCGCCGACGCCTTCGAACCGCTGCGCGTGCTGGCCCACCTCTTCCTGCTCCAGCCCTTCACCGAGCTGATGCCGACCAACGCGCCGCTGTGGAGCCTGCCGAACGAGTGGTGGTACTACCTCGTCTTCCCCTGCCTGGTGATCGGCGTGGGCCGGCGCCGCGTCGGCTGGCTGCTGCTGGCGCTGCTCGCGGGCTGGCTGATGCTGCGCACGCGCCAGCACTGGATGTTCGTCGGCCGCTTCGGCGTGTGGATGCTCGGCGCCTTCGCCCACGCGGCGGTGCTGAGGCTGGCGGCGCTGCCGGCGGTGCGCTCGCGCGGTTACTGGTCGACGCTGATCGGTGGCACGGCGGTGCTGCTCGCGGCGGGTCTCGCCTGGCTGCCGGCGCGCTGGGAGGACGGCTATCTGCGCACAGACCTGCTCACGGGTCTGGGCACGACGCTCGTGCTGCTGCTGCTCGCGCGCTTCGGCCGGCCGCTGTGGACGCCGGTCGCGCACGCGGCCGAGCGGCTCGCGAGCGTGAGCTTCTCGGTGTACGCCTTCCATGTGCCCTTGCTGCTCGTGCTGCTGACCGCGGTCGGCTACGGCGACCGTTACGTGGAGTTCGACGCGGCGGGCGTGGCCTTCGGCTTCTCGCTGATGGGCGTGCTCATCGCCGCCTGCCTCGGCTTCTGGGCCATCGGCGAACGTCACACGCCGCGCCTGCGGGTCTGGCTCGAAGGCCGGCTCGAACGGCTGTCGACGCGCATGCGCGCGTCGCTGGCGCGCGGCTGAAACCGGACGGTCGGGCGGCGCGGCCGCGCCGACCCCGCTGCTAGACTCGCCCGCACCCGCCACCGGCGCGGGCCGATGCGCGCGGCGCGTCGCCCGCGCCGGCGCGCATTCCCCGCCGCCCTCGCGCGGCGCGCCTGCTCCACCTCCGCAAGCCTCCCGCCATGACCACCGCGCTGAACATCGTCGTCCTCGCCGCAGGACGCGGCAAACGCATGCACTCCGATCTGCCCAAGGTGCTGCACACCCTCGCCGGCAAGCCCCTGCTCGGCCATGTGCTCGACACCGCGCGCGGCCTCGCGCCGGGCCGGCTCGCGGTCGTGATCGGCCACGGCGGCGAGCTGGTGCGCACGGCCTTCGACGACGGCACGGCAAGCAGCCCGCCCGCGCCCGGCGCGGCCAGCGCAAGCAGCGCCACGCCGACCGCCGCGACCGACCCCACGCCCATCCGCTGGGCCATCCAGGCCGAGCAGCTCGGTACCGGCCACGCCGTCATGCAGGCCCTGCCCGAACTCGACGACGCCGCGCCCACGCTCGTGCTCTACGGCGACGTGCCGCTCACCCGCGCCGACACCCTGCTGCGCCTCGTCACCCTGGCCGGCAGCGACAAGCTCGCCATCCTCACCGCCCACCTCGGCGACCCGACCGGCTACGGCCGCATCGTGCGCGAGGGCGGCGCCATCGCCCGCATCGTCGAGCACAAGGACGCGAGCCCCGACGAGCGCGCCATCACCGAGATCAACACCGGCGTGCTGGTCGTGCCCACGCCCTTCCTGCGCCGCGCGCTCGCCAGCCTGCGCAACGACAACGCCCAGGGCGAGTACTACCTGACCGACGTGATCGGCATGGCCGTCGCCGAAGGCATCGCGATCGAATCGACCCAGCCCGACGACAACTGGGAGATCGAGGGCGTGAACTCGCGCGTCCAGCTCGCGACGCTGGAGCGCGTGCATCAGCACAAGCTCGCCGCCGACCTGCTGGAGCGCGGCGTCGCGCTGGCCGACCCGGCGCGCATCGACGTGCGCGGCACGCTGGTGTGCGGGCGCGACGTGTTCATCGACGTGGGCTGCGTGTTCGAAGGCGCGGTCAGCCTCGCCGACGGCGTGCGCGTCGGCCCCTACGCGGTGCTGCGCAACGTCACGGTCGGCGCCGGCACGCGCGTCGATGCCTTCTGCCATCTGGAAGACGCGGCCATCGGTGCAAGCGCTGTCATCGGGCCCTACGCGCGGCTGCGTCCGGGCACGAAGCTGAGCGACGAGGTGCACATCGGCAACTTCGTCGAGGTGAAGAACGGCCAGCTCGGCCACGGCAGCAAGGCCAATCACCTGAGCTACATCGGCGACGCGACCGTCGGCGCGCGCGTCAACATCGGCGCCGGCACGATCACCTGCAACTACGACGGTGCCAACAAGCACCGCACGGTCATCGAGGATGACGTGCACATCGGCAGCGACACGCAGCTGGTGGCGCCGGTGACGGTGGGGGCGGGGTCGACCGTCGCGGCCGGCACCACCGTCTGGCGCGACACGCCGGCGAATGCGCTGATCCTCAACGGGAAGACGCAGGTGGCGCGGGAGGGGTGGCAGCGGCCGGTCAAGAAGAAGGGCTGAGGGCTTTGTGAGGGGTCCGGCGCGGGGTGGGGATGAGCGGGGCGCGGGGTGACTGGAGCGGCCTCGCGCATCGCGCGAGGCCGCTCCAGTCACCCCGCGCCCCGCTCATCCCCACCCCACCCCACCCCACCCCTCCGCGCTGCGTTGACGCCCATTGGGCCGCTGTGCGGCCCTCGGGCTCGTGCCACGCGTCGACTGATTGGTGGGTGGGTTGCTTGCTCACTCGCCTGAGCCTGACGTTGAGCCTGCTCTTCGCGACTGCGACTGCGACTGCGACTGCGACTGCGACTGCGACTGCGACTGCATTCAACAGTCCCGCACATCGCCCGAGCCCATGCAAGGGCCGCGCAGCGGCCCCATCAGCCGTCGAACCTTAACGTTGTCGCGGAGCGGGGAGGGGCGCGGGCGGGGCGTCTGGAGCGCCGAGCGTACGAGGTAGGCGCGGGAGAACGGCCGCAGGCCGTTCAGGCTTGCCTGTTTGAAGCCCGGCTACGCCGGGCTGAGTTGGCAAGCCGGGCCCGCGAGCTACCGAAGGCAGCGAGGGAAGCCTCGCGCACAGCGCGAGGCCGCTCCAGCCACCCCGCCCGCGCCCCTCCCCGCTCCGCGACACAACCCAAAAAATCAGACCGCCGCGCGCCGCCCCGAAGCCGCCGCCGGATACCGCTGCACGAACCACTCCGCCGACTGCCGCACGCCAATGTCGTCGCTGGTCCACCGCAGCCCCAGCAGCCGCGTCGCCTTGTCGGGGCACAGCACGATGTCCTGCTGCCACACCGCAAACACCGACGGCGGAATCGGCTCCGGCCAGCCCGCCACCTTCAGCCCGAGCTTCTTGAACACGATCTCGCCGATCTTCAGCGGCGGGCCGAACAGCTTGCTGTCGAAGCGCACGCGCCGCGCCGAAAGCCTTTGCAACGGCGTCGCGCCGATCGCCACCGCGAGCCGCGCGAAGAAGCGGTTCCAGGTATCCGGCCCCGGCGCCGCGAGGTTGAAGGCCTCGCCGATCGCCTCGCGCCGCGTGAGCGAAGCCAGCACCGCCGCGCACACGTCGTCCACATGCACGAGGTTGCAGATGCCATCGCCCAGCTCGCCGATGTCACCCAGGCGGCCCGCGCGCAGCCAGCGGCCGGTGCGGCCGATCCACAGCTCGCTGCCCGGCCCGTACACGATGCCCGGCCGCAGGATCACCACACGCCCGCCCTTGTTGTGGAAGTCGCGCGCCATCAGTTCGGCCTTGACCTTCACTTCGGAATACCAGCCGATGTCCGCCTTGAGTTCGTCGCTCTCGCGCACGAGGCCGGTCGATGAGCCGTACACGGCCATGGTGCTGAAGTGCACGACGATGGGCTTGTGCTTCGCCGCGAGCGCCGCGTCGAACAGCACCCGCGCGCCCGCCTCGATCGAATGCCCATCGCCCGCGACGCAGTTCACCACCGCGTCCACGTCGGCGAGCGCCGCCGCCACCTGGGCGGGGTCGGTCGCTTCGAGCGTGATCTGCCTGCTCACGCGCAGCGAGGCGCGCGGCCTGCGCACCGCCGCCACCACTTCCCATTGCGGCCCCTGGAGCCGCATCAGTTCGCACAGCCGGCTGCCGATGTAGCCGCTGGCGCCAATCACGAGAACCCGCATCTGTTCTGCTCCTTCGGCCCGGCGCGGCCTTGCGCGCGCGGGCATGTGCATGCGCCCGGCGCGAGGCGGCCGGGCGGTCGGGCCGGCGTCATGCGCCGGCCGTTGTTGATCAGGCCAGCGCGCCCTGCCCGCCCGGCAGCGCGCCGCGCGCAGCCACCGGCAGCTCCACCGGCGCGGCCGTGGCGCGCGCGGGCTGGCCGGCGAGGGTCGCGCCGGCAACGCCGTGGCGCGCCTTGAGATGGTCGGCCAGCCGCAGCGTCATCGCGACGATCATCAGCGTCGGATTGGCCTGCGACGAGGTCGGGAAGACCGAGCTGCTCGCGATGAACAGCCCGTCCACGCCATGCACCTGGCAGTCGCGGTCGACCACGCTCGTGCGCGGGTCGTCGCCCATGCGCGTCGTGCCGACGTGATGGCCACCGTAGGCGCCGTAGCGCATCACTTCCTGCTCCAGCGTGGCCGGGTTGTACGTCAGCGTGCCGATGCCGGTGCGCTTGAGTTCCTCCGCGATCACGTCGAGCGTGATGCGCACGGTCTCGATGTCCTTGGGCGTGTAGCGCCAGTCGATGCGGATGCGCGGCATGCCGAAGGGGTCGAGCTGGTCGTCCATCAGCGTGACGCGGCTGTCGGGGTTGGGCTCCTGCTCGCCGTGCACTTCGAGGCTGAAGCGGTTGGTCTTGTTGCGCAGGATGACCGACGGGAACTTGCGCGTGGCCAGCGTGCGCTTGCGCACCCAGTGCCACAGGAAGCCGAGCGTGTCGAAGCTGTCGAACACGATGTTGCGGGCATGCGCGAGATAGCTGCCGACGGTGGGCTTGTCGCCGCCATGCAAACGCTTGCTGTACTCGTAGCTGATGAAGAACTTCGCCATGTACAGCCCCGACAGCACGCCGATGTGGTGCGACGGATCGATGATGGTCGGGAAGTGCAGCCGCGCGACGAGGTTGCCCACCTTGAGCCTGCGCTGTTCCTCGGGTCGCAACGCGAGCCGGCGGCGGCAGTAGATGCCTTCCGGCGACAGCTCGTAGCCGTGGCGCACGTCGCTCACGGGGCCGTTGATCTTCAGCTCGCCCACGTTGCCGGCGATGTGGCACTGGTAGTAGCGGCCGACCACGTCATGCGCGTTGCCGATGCCGTTCTTGTGCACCTCGCGGCTCGCGAGCAGCAGGCGCGGCGTCTCCAGCCCGCCGGTCGCGAGCACGACGGTCGTGGCCTCGACGGTGAAGCGCTTGCCCGCCAGCGTGCCGACGCGCACCGCTCGGATCTTCGTGCCCTCGGCGTTCAGGTCGAGGCCGATCGCGTTGGCGTAGGTGAACAGGCGCAGCTTCTTCGCCGCCGCGAGCTTGTGGCGGTAGCGCGCGCCGAAGTTGGTCGGCAGCGAGAAGCGCTCCAGCGTGTCGGTCGTGACGCGCTTGCTCTTGAAGCCCTTGAACATCTCGGGCGGATTGGCGCCGAAGGCGGTGCGGCCGTCGTAGTCGTTCTCGCCGGCTTCGGAGATGCGCGTGGCCGGGCCGAAATAGGGCGCGACTTCCTCGTAGCTCACGGGCCAGCCGCTGTTGGCGATCCACGGGCGGGCTTCGAGGTCGATCGGGTCGAAGGGAATGCAGCGACCGCCCCAGATCGTGGTCGAGCCGCCGAAGCGGCGCTGGCGGTACTTGTCGGGCGGGCAGTGCATGGCCTCGTCCACCGTCTCGCCGTTGTAGAGCGACTGGGTGTCGGCCTCTTCCTTGTCGCCGCCGGCTTCGAGCAGGATCACGTCGAGCCCGGTGTCGAGCAGGCTGAGCGCGAGGCTCACACCCGCCGCGCCGGTGCCGACGATGCAGACATCGGCCTTGAGCGTGCTGTCGTGTGCGACTGTGTTGGCGTTTTCGATCACGGCTCGGTCCTCAGACGGGAAGCGGCGCGGGCGGGAAGGCCTCGCGGTCGAAGTGGCGGCGGTAGATCGCGAGCACGTTGCGGAAGAACACGCCCATCGCATAGCGCTGCTCGTACAGCTCGCGGCCCGCGATGGCGAGCGCGATGCGCTTGTCGGCGTCGTTGATCAGATCGACCAGCGCCGCCGCGATGCCCGGCACATCGCCCGGCGTCACGAACACGGCGTTCTTGCCATCGGTGAGTTCATCCGGAATCTCGCCCACGGGCGTGCAGAGCACGGCGGTCGTGCGGCCGAGCGCTTCGAGAATCACCAGCGGCAGGCCCTCGTCATACGAAGGCAGCGCGAGCACGTCGGCAGTCGAGACGAGCGCGCCGGCCTGCTCCTGGTTGTGCCAGCCCGGAAAGCTCACGCGGTCCTGCAGGCCGCGCTCGGCCACGGCCGCGCGGTACTTCTCGACCTCGCCGCCGCCGGCAAAGGTGGCTTTCCAGTTCAGGTTCGCGAGTTCGGGCCGCGCCAGCGCATTGAGCAGGTCGGTCACGCCCTTGCGCTCCAGCAGGTTGCCCAGAAACACGATGTGCACCGGGCCGTCATGCCGGCGCGGCTCAGGCCGCTGCGCGGGGCCGGGCACGCCGTTGATGAGGATGCTGATGCGACTCTCGGGCACCTTGAGGTCTTCGACCACGAAGCGCTTGCCCGCATGACCGAGCACCACCACCTCGTTGGCGCAGGCGAACACATAGCGCATCAGCGCCTTGGCCCAGCCCGGCACGCCCCGGTAGAAGTGATGCAGCTGGGCCGCGTGCAGATGCAGCACCACCGGCAGGCCGATGTGATGCGCGACGACGATGATCAGCCCCTTGCGCACCACGCTGAGCCGCTCGGCCACGTTCACATGCACGCCGGCGATGTTGCCGAGCAGCCGGTTCCAGAACAGCTTGAGGAAGGCCTGGATCAGCACCAGCGGCGTGAACCACACCCGCCCGCCGCCGCGTGAATCGAGGATGCGCAGCTCGGGCGAGCCGGGATACTGGTGCTGGGCCTGGACGAGGTAGTCCATGACCTTGTACATGCCGCCGCCCATCGGGGCGTAGGGGCAGACGAGGTAGATGAAGGGGCGTTTTCCGCCGGCGCTCATGGGCGTGGATTCCGTGGGATCGGTGGAGGGAAGGAAGTGTTCAGGCCGGGCGCGAGCCGGGCTTGGGCGCGTCGCCCGAGGCGCGCGGCGTGTCGGCGGGCGCGCGGCCCGTCTCGGCACGGGCGTGACCGCCGTCGGGCGCCGGTGCCGAAGGCGGGCGTCGCGGCTCGACGCGGCGGCGCAGCCATTCGGTCATCGGCTGCTCGACGAACTTGTAGATGGCGACCGACAGCAGCACGCTCAGCAGCGAGGCCGCGATCAGCGCCGTGGCCGGCGTGCGCGCGCCCAGCTTCACGAACAGCGCGCCGCCCGCCATCACGAACGGGTGGAACAAGTAGAGCGCGAACGAGGCATCGCCCAGCAGCCGCAACCAGCGCGGAATGTGGCGGCCGATCAGCGGTTCGAGCGAGGTGACGCCGATCACCACCAGGAAGGCCCACACGCTGTTCTGGAGGTTGTGCCAGAAGCCGAGCGGCCCGATCACCCAGTTGTATGCACCGTAGAAGCCGAGCACCGCCGCGCCCAGCGCCAGCGGCGCCGGCAGGCGCCAGCCCGACAGCAGCAGCCGCGCCACGATCAGCCCGGCCGAGAACTCGAACAGCAGCGGCGAGAACAGCCGGAAGAAGGTCAGCTGATCGCGCAGGTCGAACACCTGGTCGGCCACGTTCATCAGGAAGAACAGCGCGAACGAGGTCGAGATCAGCGGCAGCCCGAGCGCCACCAGCGCGGCGAACACGAAATAGAAGAAGAACTCGTAGGACAGCGTCCAGCCCACGCCGAGCAGCGGGAAGGGCTCGCCGAAGGAATCCTGATGCGGCACCAGCAGATAGCTCAGCGACAGATGGCCGAAGCTCAGGTCGGTATGCAGGGCCGCCGCCGGCACCGCCAGCACCGAGGCCAGCTTGAGCGTGGTGGCGAGCCAGTACATCGGCAGGATGCGGATGACACGACGCACCATGAAGCGCTGGATCACGCCCGGCCCGGGGCGCCAGTCGCGCGTGCTCAGGGCCATCACCACGCCGCTGATCACGAAGAAGATGTGCACGCCGAAGGCGCCGAACACCCAGTAGTCATGCCGGCTGCCCTCGGCGCCGAGACGCTCGGCGGCCATCTGAGAGCCGTGCATCACCACGACCAGCATGGCCGCGACGAAGCGCAGCGCCTGGATGCCGATGAGGGTGGGAGCAGCGGTCTTGGCCCGGACGGAAGCAGCGGTCATTGGCGTGTTCTGGGGAAGGTCTGGCGCGCGCACCGACGGCGACGACAAGGGGCCGGCGCATTGTCGGTGCTGCACCGCAACGATTCGACCAAGCACCGGCCGCGCGCCGCTTGCCTCCGACGGACGGACGCTCAGCTCGCGCGACCGAGCGCCAGCCTCGGCTCGAACTTGCTCCGCCGCACGCTGAAGAAGCTGCGCACGTTGCGCACGTTGGCCTCCGCCGTGAACACCGAATGCACCAGAGCGTGATACGCGGCCATGTCCGGCAATTGGACGATGAGCACGAAATCGGGTCCGGTGGTCACGCGATAGCACTGCTGCACGGCAGGCTCGGCGGCAACGCGCGCCTCGAACGCTTCCCAGGCCTCGGCGGTCTGGCGGTCGAGCGTGACTTCGAGAATCGCCGTCAGCCCCGCGCCGAGCCTTTCGGCCGACAGCAGGGCGACGCGACGCTCGATCACACCCGTTTCCACCAGACGGCGCACGCGGCGCAGGCAGGTCGGCGGCGAAACATGGACGAGATCGGCAAGCGCCTGATTGGTCAGGGAGCAATCGTCCTGAAGCGCGCCCAGGATGCGGAGGTCGATTGCGTCCAGCGCGACGGCCGGAGGTTCCGGCGCGGCGGACGGTCGGGCCGGCGTAGGCGCGGCGAAAGGGGCAAGCGGCTGCTCGCCATCGGCGTCACCGGAAGTGTTGGCAGGCTCACTCATGAAATAATCTTTCTCTCGAAAACAGTAGCGGAACATTCTTTCATTCCAGCCGCTATTCAGAAAGCCTGTTTCCCGCCCGCCCAGATAGCATCCGCTATCGCTTTTCTTCCTGATGGAGTCTGAGATGTGCGGAATCGTCGGCGCGGTCGCGCAGCGTGATGTGGTGCCCCTGCTGGTCGAGGGCCTGCGGCGGCTCGAATACCGCGGCTACGACTCCTGCGGCGTGGCCGTGCACACCGGCAGCGGCCTGGAGCGCGCCCGCTCCGTTGCCCGCGTGGCCGAGCTGGACGAGCAGACCCGCGAGCTGCACGCCTTCACCGGCATCGCGCACACGCGCTGGGCCACGCACGGCGCGCCCACGCAGGACAACGCCCATCCGCACTTCAGCAACGGCCCGGCCGGCGCGCGGATTGCGCTCGTGCACAACGGGATCATCGAGAACCACGACGAGCTGCGCGCCCGCCTCAAGGCCGCCGGCTATGTGTTCGCCAGCCAGACCGACACCGAGGTCATCGTCCACCTGGTGGACAGCTATTACGACGGCGACCTGTTCGCCGCCGTGCAGCGCGCGGTGGCCGAGCTGACCGGCGCCTTCGCGATCGCCGTCATCTGCCGCGACGAACCGCACCGCGTGGTCGGCGCCCGGCGCGGCTCGCCGCTCGTGATCGGGCTGGGCAAGAACGAGAACTTCCTCGCCAGCGACGCGCTCGCGCTCGCCGGCACGACCGACCAGTTCATCTACGCCGAGGACGGCGACGTGATCGACGTGCAGCTCGGCCGCGTGTGGATCTTCGACGCCGAGGGCAAGGAAGTGCGGCGCGAGGTGCGCACCATCGCCGCGTACACGGCGGCGGTGGAACTGGGCCCTTACCGCCACTTCATGCAGAAGGAAATCTTCGAGCAGCCGCGCGCCATCGGCGACACGCTCCAGGCGGTCGAGCGCATCGGGCCGGAACTGCTCGGCCTCGCGCCGGACGCCGAGCCGTTCAAGGGCATCGAGCGGGTGCTCATCCTCGCCTGCGGCACGAGCTATTACGCCGGCTGCGTGGCGCGCTACTGGCTGGAATCGATCGCGCGCGTGCCCTGCAATGTGGAAGTGGCGAGCGAGTTCCGCTACCGCGACCCGGCCACCGACCCGGCCACGCTGGTGGTGGTGATCTCGCAATCGGGCGAGACCGCCGACACCCTGGCCGCGCTGCGCGAGGCCCAGTCGCTCGGCATGACGCAAACGCTTGCAGTGTGCAACGTCGCCACCAGCACGATGGTGCGCGAGACGAGCCTGCAATTCATCACCCGCGCCGGCGTGGAGATTGGCGTGGCCTCGACCAAGGCCTTCACGACCCAGCTCGTGGGCCTGTACCTGCTGACGCTGCTGTTTGCCAAGGCGCGCGGCCGGCTCGACGCGGCCGCCGAGGCCGAAGCGCTCAAGGCGCTGCGCCACCTGCCCGCCGCCGTGCAGAGCGTGGTCGCGCTGGAGCCGCAGATCATTGCCTGGGCCGAGCAGTTCGCGCGCAAGGAGAACGCGCTGTTCCTCGGGCGCGGCATGCACTACCCGATCGCGCTTGAAGGTGCATTGAAACTGAAGGAAATCAGCTACATCCACGCCGAGGCCTATCCGGCCGGCGAACTCAAGCACGGCCCGCTCGCGCTGGTGACGGCGGCGATGCCCGTCGTGACCGTCGCGCCCAACGACGCGCTGGTGGAAAAGCTCAAGAGCAACATGCAGGAAGTGCGCGCGCGCGGCGGCGAGCTGTACGTGTTTGCGGATGCGGGCACGCAGATCGAATCGAGCGAGGGCGTGCATGTGATCCGCATGCCGGAGCACTACGGGGCGCTCAGCCCGATTCTTCATGTGGTGCCGTTGCAGTTGCTGGCGTATCACACGGCGACGGCGCGGGGGACGGATGTGGATAAGCCGCGGAATCTCGCCAAGAGCGTGACCGTGGAGTGAGGGTCGACAAAGTTTTCGATGATCAATACAAAGGACACTAAGAATGAAATCTGATTTTCAAGATGCCCACACTCGTCATACCCATGATGCAGGCCTGTTGTTTGAACAGAGCCGTTGGGCCAATGCAGATCATCTGTACGGCGTAGCAGCAGAATGCGGCCTCAAAGCATTGATGCAAGCATTCGGAATGGAAATAAATCCACAAACCGACGCGCCTGCAAAAAGAGAGGATCGGGACCATATCAATGCGATATGGGCGCGCTTTGAAAGCTATCGGACAGGCCATCACGCCGGAACTGAATATGCTCTATCATCAGAAAATCCCTTCGAAAACTGGACCATTTCACAGAGATATGCAGGACAAGCAAGTTTTAATGAAGCCATTGCAGCCACACACAAATCCGGTTGCAATAGTGTAGCCGAATTAGTAAAAAAAGCGCGTACCGAAGGACTGCTTCCATGACTACATTTGACCAAACACTGGAAATTGTGAGCAATGTATTTATTGCCCACAGCGACTGGATCAACACACTCCCGTGGATGCTAGTCAACCGCGACCTTTATGGCCGCATACGACTAATCATTCCAGAAGACGCGCAAGAAACATATGACAATGGAGCGCAATCAATCACTCAAGAAGCGGAGGCTGTTGCAAGCGAGCTATCTAATGCTCTCGGACCGCACGCATTTACTCCAAGCAACATGCTCCTATATGAAACGACGCTCGAACAGGCAAAGCAAAATGCAACTGTATTTCAATTAACCAGCTTTGCAAATGTGTGGGTCGCCGATCGACTAGCCACAGAAAGCTGCTGGGAAAAAATTGCCCCGATTTCAAATGGCGCACCTCGCATAGTATTCTATTCAATCAAAGGGGGAGTCGGGCGATCTACCGCCCTTTCTGCACTCGCATGGTCTTTAGCACAAGAAGGCAAGCGCGTTCTCATTGTAGACCTTGATTTGGAATCCCCTGGCCTTTCTACCTCTCTACTACCAGAAGATCGCCAACCTAAATTCGGGGTGACCGATTGGCTTCTCGAAGATCTCGTAGACAACACCGAGATTGTTATTGAATCCATGATCGCGACGAGCGACTTAGCCAGAGATGGCGAGATATTTGTCACACCAGCACATGGAGCAGAACCCGGGGATTACATTTCGAAGCTGGGCCGCATTTGGATGCCCAAAATCTCCAAAACTGGAAAAAAAGAAGGTTGGTCTGAACGTCTTAATCGCCTAATCAACGAACTGGAACTCAAGACAAATCCAGATGTAATCCTGCTTGACTCTCGCGCGGGAATCGATGAGGTGGCATCCACCTGCCTAACAGACTTGGGCGCAAAGCTTATTTTGTTATTTGCGGTGGACGGCAGTCAAACTTGGTCTGGCTATCAAATACTCTTCGAGCACTGGTTGCAACGAAATGCAGCAACCACCATACGCGAACGTCTACAGCTAGTTGGAGCACTTATCCCTGAGACAGAAGAAGTTGAGTATGTGATCGGCCTGCGGGAACATGCAGCAGATCTATTCTCATTGCTTTATGATGCCGTACCAGCAGGTGAACCGGCAGCTAACAGGTTTCATTTCGAAGAATCTGACCCGTATGCCCCTCATTCACCTTGGGAAATAAGATGGCACCGGAGCTTTGCTGCTCTAAGTTCGCTAGCCGGCCGACTTGCGGTGATTGACAAGCAATTGATTAATCAACTCTTCGGCGCCATTATCACCGGTGTGAATGACACCTTGGAACTGACCCCTCCCCATGACTGATGCTACTGCTGTTCGAAAGGCCATTCTCGACGCACCTCTCGAGACCAGCAATCACGGCGAAACCCCACAACCTGACACCATTTACGCGCCACTGTCTCATATGAAGGCGCTTCGATTAGACGCGCATGTCGTTGTTGGTGGCCGCGGCGTCGGCAAGTCTTTTTGGACAGCAGCACTTCAGTCTGACAGCCTTCGAAAAACTCTTCGATCGAGCCTGCGCGAGCTTGATAACGTTGTTATTCACACCGGATTTGCAAGCAAAGAATCCCCTGAATTTCCAAATGCAGATGCACTCGCCAAATCGCTTGCCGCCGGAACAGAGCCTTATGACATATGGCGAGCCGTTATTTTGCGCTGGGTCAGCAAGGTTTCCAACATATCAATTCCAATGGAAAATTGGAATGCCACTGTCACATGGCTAAAAGAAAAGCCAGAGGCCGCAGTCAATCTCATGCAGCAACCTCGATCTTGGCGAGGATTAATTATTTTTGACGCACTGGATCGCACCAGCGCCGATTGGCAACAAATGGACAACATCGTCAGGGGCTTATTGAGAGCTGTTCTGTGGCTTAAGACGCATCCTGGGTTGTATGCGAAAGTATTCTTGCGCGAAGACCAAGCTGAGAGAACCGTCTTCAATTTCCCAGACGCATCAAAATTGCTTGCAACCAAAGCAGAACTATCATGGGCAAGACACGATCTTCATGGACTACTCTGGCAACGATTGGCATCAGCACCTGACCCTGGGGGGCAAATAATCAGAGAGATTTGCTCCGCAAGCTTCTCCGATGGCCGATGGCAGCTTCCAGACGATATGAAGAGAGAGTCTGGCGCCCAAAAAATAGCTTTCGAAAAAATTGCGGGGCCATGGATGGGGCGAGACAGAAGACGCGGCATCCCTTATACGTGGTCAATCGGTCACCTAGCAGATGGGCGAGGCCAAACCTCGCCGCGATCTTTTCTTGCTGCGATCCGCCAGGCGGCAGAAGATTCCGAGGAACGCTATCCAAGCCATGAGTTCGCGCTACATTTTGAGAGCATTAAGAGAGGTATACAAAAGGCCTCAGACATACGGGTAGCAGAAGTCGCCGAGGATTATCCTTGGGTCACCGATATTTTGAATACACTGCGGGCGCTAAATGTGCCTTGCAACTACTCAGAACTGGTTACCCGCTGGTCGGAAAAGTTCCCTCACGGGCTCAGCAGCGCCGACTCGGACCGACTTCCGGCACAGCACACTGACAGAGGCTGGGATGGAATTCGGGACGACCTGCAACGACTGGGATTAATTGAGACAAAGAAGGATGGAAGAATTGACATGCCAGATTTATACCGAGTCGGATTCGGCCTGGGTCGAAAAGGCGGCGTTGCGCCTAAGGCGTGAAATATGAGCATCCCTTACGTTTGAGGCTGCATAAGAGCTTTATCAAGACCAAAGGTGATGCTCAACTCCTCAACCGAAGACAATCAACTCTTTCTAAGCCGTCATAGAGGTAGGTGTAATTAGTGGAGGCGTCATGATTTCAATAGCCTGTCTGCGTTCACCTACACCACTTAAAGTGGCCGAAGTCCGTGCCCTGACACTCCCATCTACAGCAGCATTGCATCGACCTCCACAAGATCGACGCTATCGGCACTGGCACCAGATCACGACTGACAGCGTTTTAACTGGCAATTGGCGCAGCCTATTCCGCATCCCGACTACCAACCGGTTACACGCTCTCATCAACCCCACTGCGAAGCTCAGATCCGCAATCTTCGCATCGCTAAAAGGCGCCTTCAGCGGCACGAAGTCCTCGCCGGGCGCATGCGTGCGCGCCACCGTCGGTGAGCGATTCGGCCAAGGCCAGCGCGGCACACTCGCGGCGCTGTGTTTACCGACGCGGCCACACAGATCGAATCGAGCGAAGGCGTGCATGTGATCCACATGCGGGTGCGCTGCGTCGCGCTCAGCCCAATCTTGCATGCGCTGTCGTTGCCGCCCATCCCCGCCGGCAAGCCCGACTATCCCGTTTTATCTCGATCTGGATAAAGCATCCCCATCAGAGACAAGAAGAGGCAATCGCCTGATCACGTACCACCGCGCCGACCTCGCGCAACAGTTCGTGCTGGCCTTGCAGGGCCGCTCCCTGCTCGGCGACGCGCACAACGGCCTGTTCCTCGCCGCGCCCCGCCGCACCGGCAAGAGCACCTTCCTGCAAGGCGATCTGGCGCCTGCCCTGCAACAGGCTGGCGTCGAGGTGGTGTACGTGGACCTCTGGGCCGACACCCGCCGCGACCCCGGCACCCTGATTGCCGAGGCCATCGCCCGGGCGCTGGAGGCGCATCTGGGGCTGGTGGCCCGGACGGCCAGAAAGGCCGGCCTGAAAGCCGTGAAGGTCGCCGGCGCGCTTGAAATCGACACCGGCAAGATCGGCCAGATCGACGGCCTGAACCTGGTGGACGCCCTGCGCAGCCTGCAACAGGCGGCGGGCAAGCCGGTGGCGCTGATCATCGACGAAGCCCAGCACGCTCTGACCAGCGAGGCGGGCGAGGCGGCGATGACGGCGCTCAAATCGGCGCGCGACCAGATGAATCAGCCGGGCCGGGTGAACCTGATGCTCGTGATGTCCGGCTCCGACCGCGACAAGCTGCTGCGTCTGGTGGTCAATGCGGGGGCGCCGTTCTATGGCTCGCAGATCCAGGCGCTGCCGCCGCTCGACACCGGTTTCATCGCCCACGTGGCCGGGCTGGTCGAGGCCCAGCGGCCCGATCTTGTGCCGGTGGACCGGGCGGCATTGCAGGAGGCGTTTGCCGCTTTCGGCCATCGGCCCCAGTTCTTCATGGCGGCGATGGGGGCGGTGCTCAGCCCCCTGTCGGGTCACAGCGGGCGCTTCGAGCCGGCGCTGCAACAGGCGGCGCGCGACCAGCAGGCCCAGGATGAAGCGCAGATGGAATCCGACTATCTGGGCCTCAAGCCGACCGAGCAGGTGCTGCTGTGGCGGATGCTCGACCAGGGGCCGCGCTTTCGCCCGTATGACGCCGAGGCGCTGCGCTTCTATCGTGACAAGCTGGGGCGCCCGGTGAGCGTGCAGCAGGCGCAGAAGGCGCTGGAATCGCTCCGGCAGCGCACGCCGGCCCTGGTGTGGAAATCGGCGCGCGGCGAGTACGCGGTCGAGGATGCGGCCATGCATCGCTGGTTTCAGGCGCGCCGGGATGCCGGGACGTGGCCGCCCGATCCGCAGCAAGGCAGGCTGCTGCCGGACGATGCGTGAGGCGCTGGCGGAATCGACCCGAGGTTCGGGGCGCTGGCGGCGAGCCGGCCAGCTATTGCCGCATCCCGATCGCCAGCCGGTTGAACGCACCCATCAGCGCGACCGCGAACGTGAGGTCCGCAATTTCCACATCGCTGAAATGCGCCTTCAGCGGCGCGAAGTCCTCGTCGGGCGCATGCGTGCGCGCCACGTCGGTGAGCGATTCGGCCCAGGCCAGCGCGGCGCGCTCGCGGTCGCTGAAATGCGCGCTCACGCGCCAGCCGGCCACGCCGTCGAGCTTGGGCGCGGGCATGCCGCCCTCGCGCAGCGCGGCGCTGTGCATTTCGAGGCAGAAGGCGCAGCCGTTGATCTGCGAGACGCGCAGGTACACCAACTCGACCAGCGGTCGGCCGAGGCTGCTGTGCGCGAGCGCCTTCTTGGTGGCGATGAAGCCCTGATAGGCCTCGGGCGAGAGGGTCGGATAAGGCAGGCGCAGCGCGGTCAAGGTGGTCTCCAAGGGCAGGCGCGGCGGCTTGCTGCGCTGCGGGCACTCTAGGAAGCTCATGTCCCGGCCGACAGGGCCAAGAAACGCACGAATGACCAGGACATGCCGATGCCACAGGCGCCACTCGCCCCCGCCGCCGGCGACGGGCCGATCCATCTGCGCCTTTGCCGGCGCATCCGCGAGGCGATCGCGGCCGGGCAGCTCGCGCCGGGCGCGCGTCTGCCGTCGGTGCGCAGCCTCGCGAGCGAACTGCACCTGTCGCGCGGCACGGTCGAGCTGGCCTATCAGGTGCTGGCGACGGAGGGCTTCGTCGCCGCGCGCGGGCCGGCGGGGAGCTTCGTGGCGCCGGGCGTGGCGGGTTGGGCGCGGGCCAATCGGGGCGCGGCGCGGGCGCCGGGGGCCATCGCCGCCCCCGGCGTGACGGCCACCGGCACGGCCCTCGACCCGACGCCGCCCGATGCGCCTGCCCCGGCTTCGCCGCTTCCGATCGCGCCCGCACCGGCTTCGCCGCGCCTGATCCCGTCCGTCGAGCCGCGCATCGAATCGGCCACGCTCCTGCCCTTCCAGCTCGGCCTGCCGGCGCTCGACGCCTTTCCGCGCAAGACCTGGGCGCGCATCGCCGGCCGGCAGGCGCGCGCGCTCGACGTCGCGGCCATGGGCCATCCCGATCCGGCCGGGCATGCGCCGCTGCGGCGCGCGATCGCCATCCACGCGGGCATCGCGCGCGGCATCGCCTGCGCGCCGGAGCAGGTGTTCGTGACGGCGGGCTATCGCGCCGCGCTCGACCTGGTCTGCCGGGCGCTGCTGCGGCCGGGCGAGGGCGGCTGGTTCGAGGACCCGGGCTATCCGTTCGCGCGGCGGCATCTGGAACTGGCCGGGCTGAAGCTCGCGCCGGTGCCGGTCGATGCCGAAGGGCTGGACGTGGCGGCCGGCGAGGCGCTGGCACCGCGCGCCCGCTTCGCGGTGGTGACGCCCGCGCACCAGAGCCCGACCGGCGTGGCGCTGAGCCTGCCGCGCCGACTCGCGCTGCTTGCCTGGGCGAGCCGCGCGGGCGCCTGGATCATCGAGGACGACTACGACAGCGAGTTCCGCTACCACGGCCGGCCGCTGCCGGCGCTCACCAGCCTCGACCGCGACGGGCGCGTGCTGTTCGCGGGCAGCTTCAGCAAGCTGCTGTTTCCGGGGCTGAGGCTGGCCTATCTCGTGGTGCCGGCGGCGGAGGTCGGGCGCTTCGCGGCGGCGGCGCAGACGCTGCACGGGCCGGGGCCGGTGGCGACGCAGGCGAGCGTGGCCGACTTCATGGCGCAAGGGCATTTCGCGCGGCATCTGCGGCGCATGCGGGCGCTGTACGCCGAGCGGCGCGGCTGGCTGGCCGAGGCGCTGGCTGAGGCTGAGGCGGTGGTGCCGGCGGACGAGCCCGCTTCGGCTGGCCCGGCGGTGCCGACCGACACGCCGGCGCCGACCGGTGGCCCGGGCTGGCGGGTGGCGCCGCAGGCGGGCGGGCTGCATCTGCTCGCGCGGCTGGCGGCGGGGCGGGACGACCGGCGCATCGCCGCCGAGGCAAGGGCGCGGGGGCTGGCGGTGCAGGCGCTGGGGGACTGGCGCGTGGGTACGGGCGACACGGACGACGGAAGCGGCGCCGAAGACGGCGGCCTGCTGCTCGGCTTCGCGAACTTCACGTCGGCGGAGGAAGCGCGGAAGTCGGTGGCGCGGCTGGCGGAGGTGGCGGGCCTGCGGTGATGCCACCCATCGCCATCTGCACGACCCTGCCGGGATCAGGGCACCACGTCGGCCGTCATGGCAGCATCCCCGCTCCTCCCCCGCTCCGTGCGAGAACATCCATGGCAGCCCGCACCAGCCTCACCCACCCGCTCCAGATCGCCGAAGTCCGCGCCTGCGCCGATCACGGCCGCATCGGCATCACCTTCTGCCCCGGCAAGCACGACAAGGCCGCCGCCACCGGCGCCTGGGCGCGCGATCTCGGCCTCGACCTCGACGTGATCGAGGCCTGGGGCGCGCGGCTCGTGCTCACGCTGGTCGAGCCGCACGAGCTGCTCGAACTGCGCGTGCCGCTGCTCGGCCAGGAAGTGCGCCGGCGCGGCCTCGACTGGCGCCATCTGCCGATCGCCGACTACGGCGTGCCGACCGAGCATTTCGAGCGCGACTGGCTCGTGCACGGCGCCCACATCCGCGCCCTGCTGCGCGCCGGCGACAGCATCGTCGTGCATTGCAAGGGCGGCCTCGGCCGCGCCGGGATGATGGCCGCGCGCCTGCTGGCCGAACTGGGCATGGAGCCCGAGCAGGCGATCCGCGCCGTGCGCCGCGCGCGCCACGGCGCGATAGAGACGCCGGGCCAGCTCGCCGTCGTGCGCCGCGCGCGGCCGCTGCCGTGAGCCGCGCGCCCGCTTCCACGCCGCGCGCGCCCGCCGCGCCGGCAGCCGCCACCGGCACGACAGCGCCCGCAACCGCGACGACGCCCACGTCGGCCATCGTCCCGCCGCCGCTCGACGCCACCCGCCTGCGCCGCGTCGGCCGCCAGCTCGGCAGCAATCCGGCCGCCGTGTTCGAGGCCGACGACGGCAGTCGCTACTACATCAAGACGCTCGACACGCCCGCCCACGCGCGCAACGAATGGCTCGCGGCCCAGCTCTACCGCCTTGCCGGCGCGCCGACGCTCGACTACGTGCAAACGCTTTCACCGGACGAGATCGCGACCGTGTTCGTGCCGCTCGACAAGAAGACGATCGCCCAGCTCGACGAGGCCGAGCGCCGCGAGGCGCAGCGCTGGCTCGGCGTGCACGCCTGGACCGCCAACTGGGACGCCGCCGGCTTCAATGGCGACAACCAGGGCGTCGCGGGCGGCCGCGTGCTCACGCTCGACGTCGGCGGCGCGCTCGAATTCCGCGCCCTCGGCGACCCGAAGGGCAGCGCCTTCGGCACCACGGTCGGCGAGCTGGACAGCCTGCGCGCCGATCCCGACAACCGCCACGCGCGCCGCCTGTTCGGCGACATGAGCGAGGACGACCTGCGCGCCGCGATCCGCGTGGTCACCGCCATCCCCGATGACGCGATCCGCGCCGTCGTGCGCGATTGCGGCGGGCGCGAGGCGCTGGCCGACAAGCTCGTCGCGCGCAAGGCGGACATGGCGGCGCGGCTCGCGGCGGCATGACGCGGGAGGCGCCTGCGCCTATCGTTTTAGTCGTCAACAACCGTTTTGCGAACAGAATGGCAGCCGATTTAACGGATCCGCCGCCATGCCCGACATCCTTTTCGGTTTTCAGCGCCTCGCCGAGCTGCATGACATCCGTCCCGTCCAGCCGCTGCTCACGCGCAGCTGCCTGGGCAAGGTGCGCCAGCGCAGCAGCGTCGATGGCCGGGAGTTGCTGCGCTGGCCCGCGCAATACCGGCCGGAGGACTCCTTCCGGGGGCATTTCGAGTTCGGGCTGAAGTACGAGCGGCTCAACTTCGAGTTCCTGTCGCGCCTGTTCGAGCGGGTCGATCCGGCCGACGTCGCGGCCTGGGTGAGCGACGAACCCACCGGCCGCTATGCGCGCCGCGCCGGCTTCTTCTACGAATGGTTCACGCAGCGGCCGCTGCCCGTGCCCGACACCGCCGCCAACGTCGGCTATGTCGATGCCATCGATGCGAACCGCTATCTGGCCGCTCCCTCGGCGGAGCCGGTGCGGCGCTGGCGCGTGCGCGACAACCTGCCGGGCAAACGCGTGTTCTGCCCGCTGGTCTGGCTGGGCGAGCCCGAATGGCGTTATGACCTGGCCGGCGCGGTGGCGGGGCTGGATGCCCGCTTCGGCCCCGAACTGCTGCTGCGCAGCTCGGCCTGGCTCACGTTCAAGGAGTCGCGCGCCAGCTTCGCCATCGAGCACGAGGCCGACCGTCAGGACCGGGTGCGGCGCTTCGCGGCCACGCTCGCCGAGCACAGCGGCCGCCTGCCCGATGCGCTCTGCGCCGAGAGCCTGCTGACGGTGCAGCGCGCGGTGCTCGGCGAGGCGGCGCTGCGCGTCGGCATCCGGCGCTCGCCGGTGCACGTGGGCCAGAGCGCGTTTGCCGGCGAGACGGTCCATTACATCGCGCCGCCCGAAACCGCGATCGACGCCCTGCTCGCCGGCCTGCGCACCCTGGAGCAGCGCACTCGCGGCGCCGACCCGGTGCTGCGCGCGGCGGCCGTGGCCTTCGGCTTCGTGTATCTGCACCCCTTCGCCGACGGCAACGGGCGGGTTCACCGCTTTCTCATCAACCACCTGCTGGCGGCGGACGGCGCGGTACCGGCCAACATCATCGTGCCGGTGTCGGCCACCATCGCCGGCAGCGCCCAGGGGCTGGCCGACTACGACCGGGCGCTCGAAGTGTTCTCGCGCCCCTTCATGCACCGCTATGCCGGCGACTACCGCTTCGGCGCGCGCCGCGTCTGCCCAGACGGCATCTCGACCAACCTCGAATTCACCGCCGCCGGCGATGCGCTGCATGCCTGGCGCCATCCCGACCTGTCGGCCCATGTGCGCTATCTGAGCGCGCTGCTGCGCCAGACCGTCGAGCACGAAATGGTGGACGAGGCGCTCGCGCTGGCCCGGGTGGATGCCGCCCGCGCCGCGATCAAGCGGCTGCTGGAAATGCCCGATCCCGAGGCCGATCGCATCATCCGGTCGCTGCGCGACGGCGACTGGAGCATCAGCAACAAGCTGCGCCGGGAGCTGCCGGAAATCTTCGCGCCCGACGGGCGCTTCCATGCGTTGCAGGACCGCCTGGTCGAAGCGGTGCGCATGTGCTTTGAGGAAGGCCCGCCGGACGAACCGGCGGCCTGAATGCCTCGGCCCGCGCCCGGCGCGGGTTGAAGGGCGCGGCTCAGGCCGCCCTGGCGCCCGTCTTCACCAGCGTGCCCACATGCTCGCCGCGCAACGCCGCCGTGAGCTTGCCCGGCACGAGGCCGTTGATGACCTGCACGCGCTCGATGTGGCGCGCGTTGAGCATCACCTCGGGCAGGGCGCGGTCGAAGGGCAGCGTGCCTTCGTGCTTCACCAGCTCCTCGGCGCTCGTCTCGGCGATGAACTTGGCGCCGCTGTCGGCCTTGGGATCGGCGCTGTACACGCCGTCCACGTCCTCGACGATGGTCAGGCCGGCGGCGCCGAGCGCGTCGGCGAGCAGGAAGGCGCCGGTGTCGGCACGGTGCTGCGGAATGCGCTGGCCCGGGAACTCATGGTGGTGGTAGGGCGGGAAGGCGCTGCCCACGACGGCGCGCGTCGCCATCAGGTGGATGGCGAGCTGCTTGGCGATCGTCGGGTGCTCGACATACGACACGCCTTCCGACGCCAGCAGCGAGGCCAGGATGTGGCCGTTCTGGCCGGCTTCGCTCGCCGCCAGCGGCGCCAGCGAACCCACCGGCAGGCCGAGGTCGAGGCCGACGCTGTAGAGGTGGCGCGCGCGGATGCCGGCGCCGGTCAGGATGAGCAGGCGGTGCTCGGGCAGCAGGCGGCGGATCTCGTCGACGATGGGCAGGATGGCCTCGGCGCCGCGATCCATGATCGAGCGGCCGCCGATCTTGATGACCTGGAGCCAGGGCAGCAGCCGGATCGGGCGCTTGCCGGCGATGGGGGCGGTGAGGCTGCCGTCGAGCAGGGTCTGGCGCGCGAGCGGCGAGGCGACGTGCTTGATGTCGTTGGTGGTATCGGTCATGGCCGTCCTCATTGCGCGGTGATGATGGTGCCGACGTGCTCGCCCGCGAGGGCGCGCGTCAGGTTGCCGGGCACGAGGCCGTTGATGACCTGCACCTCGCGCACGTGCTGCGCCTTCTTGAGCAGGTCGAGCATCGGGAATTCGAGGATCGAGTCGTGCAGGCCCTTGGCCAGCATCTCGTCCACGCTGATCTTCGGGATGAAGGTCGCGTGCTTGTCGGTCTTGGGGTTGCCGGTGAAGAGGCCGTTCTCGTCCTTAACGTAGATCATCGCCTTGCAGCCGAACTGCTCGGCCACGAGGTAGCAGCCGGCGTCGGTGCGGTAGGGCGGGATCACGCCGTCGGCCGACGGGCGCATCCACAGCGTGTAGGGCGGCATGCCGCTGAACACGACGGCGTTCACTTCCTTGAGGAACAGCGGCACCGACGACATGCCCGCGCCGTCCACGGCCGAGATGCCGTGCTTGGCCAGAAGCTGGCCGAGCATCGCGGCGTTCTGGTCGGCCACCGAGGCGCCGAGCTGGGACAGCACGCCGGCCGGCAGGTTGAGGCCGGCGGCGATCGAGTACAGATGGCGCGCGCGGGTGCCGGCGCCGGTGCCAATCAGCAGCTTGTGCTTGCCGCGCGCCGCGACGATTTCATCGACGAGCGGATAGACCGCCGCGCGGCCCCGGTCGATGACGCTCTGGCCGCCGATCTTGATGACGGTGGCGTCGGGAAGGATGCGGTAGCTGGACGCCTCGGCAGCCTTGTCGAGCAGCTGGGCGTCGGTGAGCGAGCGCTGCATGAGCAGCGCTTCGAGCCCGGAGGTGGTGTCGGTCATGGGGAGACCCTTCTTCGTTGATCCGGCGCCGGAAACTACGCCGGTCCGTGGGGTCTTGCGATAGGCAGCGGCTTGCAGATCGGCAGCGCCCTCGGAGGCGGCCGGCGGCGCGGCGGGCCTTGCCGGTCGGTGACGGGCGGCTGCATATCGGCACCGGACGGAGGCGCCGGCGGGCCGTCCCGCGCCGCACGCTTCTTGCCTCGCTGACTGCATCCCGGCCGTTCGCGCAGGCGCGCGCGGCATCGGGCGCGGGTTGTGGCGGTTTTGTCGGCCCGCGCCGCGACATTCGCGCCACGCGGGCGGCCATTCCTTCCCCACTCAGGCGACACAGGCTCATGAACAAGATCGGCATCTTCTTCGGCACCGAAACCGGCACCACGCGACTCGTCGCCAAGAAAATCCACGCCCGCCTCGGCGACGAGCTGGCGGCCAAGCCCGTCAACGTCAATCGCATCGGGCCGGACGAACTGCTCGCCTACGACGCTCTCGTCCTCGGCACGCCGAGCTATGGCGTTGGCCAGATCCCGGGCGCGGGCGCCGGCTGCCTCGAAAGCAACTGGGAGGAGTTCCTGGCCAAGATGCCGGCCGGCGGCAAGCCGCTCGCGGGCAAGCGCGTGGCGCTGTTCGGCCTCGGCGCGCAGGAGCGCTATTCGGAGCGCTTCGCCAGCTCGCTGCGCCGCCTGCATGACGTGCTGGTGGAGTACGGCGCCGAGATCGTCGGCGGCTGGGGCACCGAGGGCTACACCTTCGAGCATTCGGCGTCGGTGGTGGACGGGCGCTTCGTCGGCCTCGTCATCGACCAGCGCACGCAGGGCATGCACACCGACGCGCGGCTCGATGCCTGGGTGGCCGAGGTGAAGCCGCTGCTGGTCGAGAAGCTGGCGCAGGCGGCCTGAGCCCGAAGGCGGGCGTCGCGCGGTACCGTCGCGGGGCCGCCAGCCGATCGACCCGGACCAGGCTGGCGGCACCGCCTCAACCCGGCCAGCCCGCCACCGCCAGCCCCAGCGCGCCCAGCACGCGCAGCACCGCATATCCCGCCTCGGCGCGTGCCAGCAGCGCCAGCAGCGCGGTGAAGGGCAGCAGCAGCCCCGCGAGCAGCGCTCCGCCACCGAGCGCGAAGGCCGTCACGCCGGCCGAGGCCGCGCCCGGCATGAAGGGCGCGCCCAGACCGCTCGCGATCATCAGTCCGTGCGTCAATCCGCCGACGCCGGCGAGCAGCGCCTCGCGGCCCGCCAGCAGCGGGCGCCAGGCATGCAGCGCGGCGCCGCACAGCAGCAGCCCGGCCGCCACCCGCGAGGTCAGGAGCGCCGGCCCCGTGTCGGCGCGCACCAGTCCCAGCGCCGCGAACAGCAGGCCGAGCGCCAGCCCGGTCACGAGCGCCGCGATCACGCGGGCCGCGCGGCCGACGGCCGTGCGCATTCCGGCCTGTCCGGCCCAGCCGCCCGCCAGCGGCGGCAGGCAGCGCTCGGGCAGCAGCAGGCCGCCGAGCAGCGCCAGCCCTTCGAGCCAGCCCAGCGCCGGCCCGATCACCGTGGCCAGCCGGCCCTGACGCCAGCCGAGCGGATTGCCGCCCAGCCGCAGCCGCAGGGGTGCCGGCAGCAGCAGCAGCGCCGCGAGCGCGCCCGGCGCCGGATGCTGCAGCAGCCGCGCCGTGCCGAGCATGAACAGCTCGGCGCGCGCGCCGTCCGCGCCCGGCACCGCCAGCGCCGACACGCCGAGCATGCCGAGCGACAGCAGCGCGAGCACGGCGGCCCGCGCCTGGCCACGCGGCCGCCTGCGCATGGCCGGCGCGCCGCTGCCGCCGCCGAGGCGGACATGGCCCGCCGGAGTCGCTCTCCTTGCCCGGACCGGCACTCGCGCCACTCCTGCCCGCGGCCGCGCCGCCCTTGCTCCCGTTGCCATCTCGTCGTCCCGTTGCCTGCCCGCATTCCGGATGCGCGCCCGCGCGGCACGCACTTCCCGCCGGGCAAGCTGCGGCATGAAAGCCTTCCGGAATGTTTCGACGCGCGCCGACGGCCGACGACGGGCGGGCATGCGCGGGTGACCGGCGAGCCCCGGGCGCGGTCGCCGCCCGGCGCGCGCCTCGGCGCCGGGCGCACGCCCCGCCTCGGCCCCGCCTGCTCAGCGCCGGAAATAGCGCGACGAATCGGGCACGGTGCCGGCCTCGGCCAGCCGGATGAACTCGGCCGCGTCGCGGTCGCCCTTGTCGCTCGCGCGCGCAAGCCAGTCGAGGCCGGCCGGCTCGTCGCGCGTCACGCCCAGCCCGTAGTAGAGGACGAGGCCGTAATAGAACATCCCGTTCGCGGCATAGGCCTCGGCCTTGCCGGTCGCGATGCGGTGGAAGATCTCGGCCGCCTTGGCCGGGTCGCGCGGCAGGCCGCCCACGCCGACCTCGTAGTACACGGCCAGCGACAGCAGGCTGAAGTTGTCGCCGTGCGCGGCGCAGTCCGAATAGATGTAGACGGCCGACTCGTGATCGCCCGAGCTTTGCGCGACATGGCCGACCATGCAGCGCATCGGATGCTTGGGGTTCTCGTCGTAGAAGCGGCGGTAGTTGAGGTCGCCGACGGCACCGCCGTCCTCGCCGTCGGCGGCGACCGGGCTGGCGGTCGGCCGGGACGCGGCGATGACGGAGCGGGACGTCGGCGTCGGTCGTGGCCGCGCCGGCCGCCGGGCGGGCGCGGCCGGCTTCGCGGCGGGATGGCTGGCCGGCTTCGCGGCGGCGCGCGGCTCGGGCGGCGGCTGGGCCGGCGGCGGCGCGAGCAGGCGCACGACGATCGGCGCCGGCCGCTCGGCTTCGGGCGCGGCCGGCCGCGGCGGCACGCCGAACACGAACAGCGCCGCATGCAGCGCGAGCGACACCGCCAGCGCCACGTTGCGCGTGGCGTCGGCGCCGGGCGCCGGCCAGCCCCGGCGCGGCGTCAGCGCGAACCCGTCGCCGCCCTGCATGGCGCGCCGCGCGGGCTTACCTGGCCGCCTCGCCGAGCGCCTTGCGCAGCCCGTCGAAGCCCGAGGTGTAGATGCCCGAGATGATCTCGCGCGCCTTCTTGTCGTCCACGTCGGCCGGCGCGCTGGCGGCGCGCACGAAGTCGCCCGACCACACCACGCGCGAGCCCTTGCCGTCGGGCAGCACCTTGAGCGTGGACACGTAGTCGCTCACGGGCAGCGGCCATTCGACGACGCGGTAGCGCATCGAGTGGCCCGAGGCGCTGTAGTCGAGCAGTTCCTCGACCAGCTTGGCGCCGTCCTTGGTCGTGATGCTGCGCACCGCGCCCTTCTTGTTGTTGCTGCCGGCGGTGATGTCGACCTTGGCCACGACCGGATGCCAGCCCGCCAGACCGTCGAAGCTGCCGAGCGTCTGCCACACCTTCCCGACCGGCGCCGACAGCGCCACGCTCTCTTCGACATGCAGCTTGGGCTGAGCCTGGGCCGAGGGCGCGGCGAAGACGCCGGCCAGGGCGGCGGCGCAGGCGGCGACGCGCAGGGCGGCCGGGGTGCAAACGGCCGGGGTGCAAAGGTTTGCAAGCATCGATGGTCTCCTCCGGCCTCGTCGGGCCGTGATGGTGGAACGGGGCGCGACGCGTCCCGCTTGAAAGATTGCTCCGCCGGCCGCGACGCGCGCCCTGCGGTGATGCGGCGCCGACACCGGCGCGGCCCGCCGGCGCCCGGCGCCGTCAGCGCAGCACGCCGCTCGCGTCGGCCTGGGCGATCAGCCGCTCGGCATCGGCCGGCAGCAGGAAGCCCTGGCGCTGGAGCCGCGCCGCCGCCGCGCGCACCGCGTTCACATAGCCGGCGTGATCGCCGTAGCGCTCGGCCAGCGACAGGCGCGGATCCTGGTTCGCGGCGCGCTCGGCGGCGCTGGCGGCGAAGGGGAAGTAGCCGCCCTGAAGGCCGCACAGCTCGCCGTCGCCGTAGCCGGCCTTGCGCAGGTTCCAGCCGGTATGGGTGGCGATCGGCGCCTGCAGGCTCACCGAGCGCACGCCGTCGATCTCGTTGCCGTCGACATCGACGCGCGGCACCAGCAGCGTGAAGCGCTGCGGCAGCACGCGCGGCGGCTCGACGCCGATCACGCCGCTTTCGTTGTCGGCATCGAAGCGCCCGCCGAACCACAGCGCCTGCATCTCGTTGATGAGGCCGGTGTAGCTCACGCCCGGAATGGCGGGCCAGCCGACCGAGGCCGCGTCGGGCGCGACCAGCGTGCCGGCGCGCACGCGCGGATAGCGGCTCGCCGGCGGCTGGGCGCGGCCCGCGACCCAGTCGTGCAGCGCCACGAGCAGCGCGCGCTGGCCTTCCTGATAGCTGTTGGGATTGTTGGGATGACGGCAGTTGACCGCCTGGCCGCCGCCCGGCACGTGCTGGGTGCCGGCAAAGTGGTACAGCCGCACCTCGTCGGGCAGCAGCATGTCGTGCAGGCCGTTGCGGCTCGTGGTGTTGAGCGACATGCGGCCCTGCCAGTACTCGATCGAGCTGACCGTCTGGACGATCTTCGGGCAGGTGGCAGTCTGGCGGCAGACGTCGAGGAGGCCGTCGGTCTCGCCGAAACGCGCGTTCTCGGCCCCGCCCCAGGACAGCGGACCTTCGGCCGCCGGGTAATCGTGATCCTCATGCTGGCCATAGGCGCGACCGGGCTGGCCGAATCGCACATTCAGTGGAATCAATTCGGGCGCGATATGCGGATTCATTCCGTCGAATACGCGCCGCCCCGATTCATCGGCATTGAATCCGAGTTGCAGATAGCTGCGCATGAAGCGCCCCGCCTGCGAAAGACCATAGGCCAGCGTCGTATTGATGCGGCCGGCCAGGGGATTGGCATTGCCGTAATCGTCGGTGATTTCGTTTCGCAGGAATGACACGAAATCGCGCGTGGCCGCGAATCCCACGCCGAGCACCTTGGGATCGCGCGCGGTGTAGATCAGCTCGTACAGGTAATCGGGGTCGAAACCGTCACGCAGGCAGATGCGCGTGGCATCGGGCGTGCCCGGAAAGGCGCTGGCCAGACAGTCGGCGAAGCGCCATTGCCCGGCCGGCACCGGCTCGCGCGCGTCGGACTCGCGGCGGCGCCGCGTCAGCGTGGCGCTGGCCGTGTCGAGCGACACGCTCGGATAGCTCGCGTGCGTCATCCCGGTGAAGGAACCGCTGCTGAGGTTGAGCGTGCTGGTCGCGGCGGTGACGATGAACTCCGACCTCACCTTGCCCGTGACCACCGCGCCGCCCGGCGCCGTCGCCACCGGCGCGTCGAGCCGCAGGCGGTTGGCGGCGGGCAGCAGGTCGCCCTGCCAGCCGGCCCAGGCCACGGTGTAGCCGCGCGCCTGCAGGAAGCCGTCGCCCGCGCCGTCGAGGCTGGCACCCGGATCGGTGGTCGATACCGCCGGCACCGTGCCGACGTTGAACGAGAACTGAGCGTACTTGTTGCCCCGGTTGGGCATGTCGAACAGCAGCGCGCCGTTGCCGCGGGCCGCGTCGCGCGGGCGCAGCAGATACACGTCCATCGCGTACTCGACCGTGCCGCGCGCATTGCGCGGCGCCAGCGCGATGTCCTGGATCACGCGGTTGGCCGGCAGCCTCGGATCGATCTCGCCAAACACCCGGCCCGTGATGCGGTCGAACTGGCCGACGCCGCCGAAGCCGGCATCGCCGAAGGCGGCACTGCTGGTGAGCTCGACGCGCGTGATGCGCGCCTCGGCTTGCGGACCCGCCGCGAGCGCCGTGACGGCGAACGCGAGCGCGCCCGTCACCCGGCGGACCGAGTGTGGGTGCATGGCTGTCTCCCTGACCTTTGTTCTTTGGTGCTGCTGGCCGGCGGCGTCTCGTGCGGATTCCTGTCCCGACCCGCCGCCAATACGGCAATCGGCATGCCATTCGTGTAATCCCTCGGTTTCTACGGGAATACGCGAATTCGGTCCGATCCGGATGGGACAGATTCGCGGGCGGATGGCGCCAATCCCCTGTTGCAGCCGGCAACACTTGCCACAAGGCGAAGCAAATGCGATTTGTTTCAGCTTGCCAATTGTCATTCCTATATCGCGCGCGATTTGCCCGGAGATTCATGGGCAATCTGCCCGCAATTCCCGGCAATGGCATGCATGCTGCTTTTCAACGGGAATTACAGACGGCCCGGGATCGAATCGTTCGAATTGATCAATTCGAAATGAACGATCACTTTCAACAAGGCCGCAATTCCCCTTTCTCCTCCCCGGAATTCCAACCATGCGATCGCCGCCGCAATGCGCGCGGCGACGCCGTCACGCCAGGGAGAAACGCGTGTCCGACCACTGGAGCGCCGTCGAGCGCCGTATCGCCGGACTGCTGGCCGAAGTCACGGGCATCGACGCCGCGACCTTCGCCGCGCAGGCCCCCTTCGACGAACTGGGCATCGACTCGATCACGATCAACCAGTTCAACGCCGCGCTCGCGCGTCATGTGCGGGGCGTGCCACGCACGCTGCTGTTCGACTGCCGCTGCCTCGGCGACGTGTGCGACTGGCTCGGGCGGCATCACCGCGCGGCGCTGCTCGCGGCCTTCGCGCCGACGCAGGCGCCCGAGGTGCCGGCGCCGCAGGCTGCGCGCCCGGTCGGCGCCGCGAACGGGTCGCCCGTGCCGGACGGCGTGCAAACCTTTGCAAACGACCGCGCCGGCGCGCCGGCCGCGTCCACCACGCCCGCCACCGCCACCGCCGCCGACTGGCCGGTACTGCGCAGCCGCGCAGCCGCGCCGCGCGCCGGCGCCGCCGCCTTGCGCGCCACCGATTCCGCTCCTCGCAAGGCAGCCGCCCGCCTCTCCTCCACCCCTTCGACCGACGACATCGCGATCGTCGGCATGGCCGGCCGCTATCCCGACGCGGGCGACGTGGCCGCCTTCTGGCGCAATCTCGAGGCCGGCCGCAACAGCGTGCGCGAGGTGCCCGCCGCGCGCTGGTCGCTCGACGGCTTCTGGGAGCCGGGCGAGACCGCCGGCGCGCGCGGCCGCAGCTACTGCAAGTGGGGCGCCTTCCTCGACGACGTGAATGGCTTCGACGCCGACTTCTTCGGCATCGCGCCGCGCGAGGCCGAGACCATGGACCCGCAGGAACGCATCTTTCTCGAAGTCGCCTGGCAGGCGCTCGAAGACGCGGGCCTCGCCCTGCTGCGCCAGCGCGCCGACGCGCGCGACGGCCTGCCGGTGTCGGTGTACGTGGGCGTGACGACCCAGACCCACCAGCTCGCCGGCCCGGCGCTGTGGCAGCGCGGCCAGCCGGTCTTCCCCACGTCGCTCGCCTGGTCGGTGGCCAATCGCGTGTCCTTCCTGCTCAACCTGCGCGGCGCCAGCCTGCCGGTGGATACCGCCTGTTCCGCGTCGCTGAGCGCGCTGCATCTGGCCTGCGAAGGCCTGCGGCGCGGCGAGGCCGAGATGGCGCTGGTCGGCGGCGTGAACCTCTACCTGCATCCGTCCAAGTTCGTCTGGCTGTCGCAGCAGCGCATGCTGACCGCGACCGGCCAGTGCCATGCCTTCAGCGACGACGCCGACGGCTTCGTGCCCGGCGAAGGCGCGGGCGCGATCGTGCTCAAGCCGCTCGGCGCCGCGCTGCGCGACGGCAACCGCATCCTCGGCCTCGTGCGCGCCACGGGCGTCAACCACGGCGGTCGCGCCAACGGCTACACCGTGCCGACGCCGGCCGCCCAGGCCGCGCTCATCCGCGCCACCTTCGAGCGCGGCGACGTGTCGCCCGCGAGCATCGGCTATGTCGAGGCCCACGGCACCGGCACCCGCCTCGGCGACCCGGTGGAAATCGACGGCCTCGCGCGCGCCTTCGCCGAAGCCGCCGAGGCGCGCGGCGAAGCGCCGCCGCCCGCCGCCAACTGCGCGATCGCGTCCACCAAGACCAACATCGGCCATCTCGAATCGGCCGCCGGCATCGCCGGCCTCACGCGCATCCTGTTGCAGCTGGAGGCGCGCCGCTTCGCGCCGCTGCTCAACTTCCGCGCGCTCAATCCCAACATCGATCTCGGCCGCACGCCATTCCGGCTCCAGACCGAGGCCGCCGACTGGCCCGCGCCCGCCGACGGCGGCCCGCGCCGCGCGGCGATCAGCTCCTTCGGCGCCGGTGGCGCGAATGCGCATGCGGTGATCGAGGAATGGCTGCCGGCAACAGGATTGGAAACGTTTGCAGATTCCGGCCGCGCGGGCACGCGGGCAGGCGCGCACGCCGGCCCGGAAGCTGCCGCCGCCGGCCCGGAAGCCGGGACCGCGCCGCCGCTCGCGCTGTTCCCGCTGTCGGCGCGCACGCCGGCCGCGCTCGCCGCGCGCACCGCGCAACTGCTGGCCGAGATCGACGCCGGCCGCATCACCGACCGCCAGCTCGCCGCGCTCGCCCGCACGCTCCAGCAGGCGCGCGAGCCGCTGCCGGCGCGCATCGTCATCGCCGCGCGCGATTGCGCCGGCCTGCGTGCCGCGCTCGCCGCGCCGCCCGCCGCGACCGTCGTGCGCCGCCCGCTGCCCGGCGCCGCCCTCGCCGCACCCGCGAGCGCCGACGAAGTCGCCGCCGCCTGGCTCGAAGGCCGCGCGATCGACTGGGCAAGCTGGTGGGGCGAGCGCCGCCCGACGCTGCTCGCGCTGCCGCCCTATCCCTTCGAGCATCAGGACTGCTCGCTCGCGCGGCATGCGGCGGCCGCGCCCGCGCCGGCCTTTGCGTGGAGCGGGCTGGACCCGATCACCGCCGGTGCCGGCATGACCGACGGGCCGCGCGCTCTGACCGGCACGACGCCCGGCATGGCATTGGGCGCGACGTCGCCCGATTCCAGCGCCAGCGCGAGCGCGCCCGCCGCCCGGTTCGACCTCGTCGCGCCCGGCACCGTCGCGATCACGCCCGCGCCCGACGCCTTCTTCCTGGCCGACCATCCGATCCACGGCGAGCCGGTGCTGCCCGCGACCGGCTGGCTCGAACTCGCGCGCGCGGCCGCCGGTATCGCGCTCGGCCGGCCGGTCGGCGCGATCCACAACGCCGGCTTCGGCCGGCCCTGGCGCGCGGGCCGCGACGGCGCGATCACGCTCCACCTCGACGCGCCCGACGCAAGCGGCGCCGCCAGCTTCGAGCTGCGCTCCCAACCCGCCGACGGCGGCGCGCCGCTCATGCATGCGCGCGGCCGCGCCGAGCCGCTCGCCGCCTCGGCCGGCAAACTCGCGCGTGGCCTGCGCGAAGCGGGTGGTCTGCGCGACGCCGCCGGCGCGACGCCCGGCGCGAACGCCGCCGACGGCGCCACGGCCACCGACTCATCGCCCACCACCCGTCCCGCCGACCACCTCGACCACGCGACGATCTACCGCCGCTTCGCCGACTGCGGCTTCGGCTACGGCCCGGCCTTCTCGGCGCTGCAAACGCTTGCAGTGCATGACGGCGGCGTCAGCGCCAGCCTCGCGCTCGCGCCCGTCGACTGGCAGCGCGCCGCCGGCTGCGCCTGGCATCCGGGCCTGCTCGACGCCTGCCTGCAAGCCGTCGTGCCGCTGCTCCAGCGTCACGGCGCGCCGGCCACGACCACCTACGTGCCCTTCGCGATCGGCGCGCTCGACATCGCCGGCGACCTGCGCCACGCACGCCGCCTCGTGCTGCGCCCGCGCGCCCCGGCCCGCGCCGCCGGCGTCGCGCATCACGACGCCTGGCTGCTTGACGACGGCGACGCGGTCGTCGCCGCGATGCGCGACATCGTGCTGCGGCCGCTCGACGCGACGGCCGGCGCGCCCGCCGGCTCGACGAGCACCGCCGCGCAACCCGCCGGCCACAGCGACGCCGCACCCGACCGCCTGCGCTGGCTCCAGCCGCGCTGGCGCGACCGACCGCTCGCCGCCGAAACCCTCGCCACCACCCGCGCTCCGCGCCTCGCCGGCCCGGCCGACGCGCGCTGGCAATCGGCCTTCGACGCGGCCCTGCGCGCCGCCACCGCGCAAACCGCCACGCCGCAGCCGACGGCAGCCGCCACGGCCACGCAAGCCGACGCCACCCACCCCGCCCCGCTCATCGTCCTCGACGCCCTGCTCGCCGCGCCCGCCGCCGACCTCGCCACCGCCCGCCGCCACGGCCTCGAAGCCCTCTGGCGTCACGCCCGCGACGCCATGCGCGCAGCAGCCGGCAAGCCGCTGCGCATCGTCTTCGGCTGGCGCGACGACGGCAGCCTCGCGGCCGACGCCCACGCCGCCGCGATCGGCTTCGCGCGCAGCCTGCACCGCGAGAACCCGGCCACGCTCGTGCGCCTCGTCGCGCTCGCGCCGGCCCTCGCCGACGCGCCCGAACGCGCCGCCGCCGCCCTGCTCGCCGAAGCCCGCGTGACGGCCGACCGCCCCGCGCTGCTGCGCCTGCATGCCGACGGCCGGCGCGAGATCGAAACCCTTGCCGTCCTGCCCGGCAGCGACGCGCCGCCCGCCACCGCGCCGGCCGCCCTGCCCGCGCGCTTCGTGCGCGACGGCGCGGTCTATCTCGTCACCGGCGGCGCCGGCGGCCTCGGCCTCGACTTCGCGCGCCGGCTCGCCGCCTCGGCGCGCGGCATCACCCTCGTGCTCTGCGGCCGCAGCGCCGCCGACGAGCGCATCGAGAGCGCCCTCGACGGCCTGCGCGCCCTCGGCGCCCGCGCGCTCTACCGCGCCGCCGACCTCGCCGACCCCACGGCCGTGCGCCTGCTCGTCGCCGACTGCCGCGCCCACGGCCCGGTGGCCGGCGTGCTGCACGCGGCCGGCGTGCTGCGCGACGCCTTCGTGCTGCGCAAGGACCTCGCCGACATCGACGCCACCTGCCGGCCCAAGATGGAAGCCGTCGTCGCGCTCGACGCCGAACTCGCCGCCGACCGGCTCGACTGGTTCGTCCTCTACTCCTCGCTCGCCGGCGTGCTCGGCAATGTCGGCCAGGCCGACTACGCGGCTGCAAACGCTTTCATGGACCGCTGGGCCGCGCGCCGCAATGCCGAGGCGCGCGCCGGCCGCCGCCACGGCGCCGCGCTCGCGATCGCCTGGCCGCTCTGGCATGACGGCGGCATGCAGGTGGACGACGCCACGCGCGAACGCCACCGCGCGCTCGGCATCGCCACCGTCGGCCGCGCCGACGGCGCCGTGATGTTCGACCTCGCGCTCGCCGCCGCGCTCGACGGCCGCGCCGACGGCTGCGTCTTCCCGCTGCGCGTGCGCGCCGACGCCGAACCCGCGCTGCTCGCCGCCGAAGGGCCTTTGGCAGGGCAGTTCGCCGGCCAGCCCGCGCCGGCAGCGCAAGCCGCGCCGGTCGCGCCGACGGCGCGCACGGCACACACGGCGCAGCCGACGACGGCCCATCCGACCACGGCCGTCACCGCCGCCGCGACCGCCACCACCGACCCCGCCACCCTGCGCCCCGCCCTGCTCGCCCACCTGCGCGACCTGCTCGCGCGCACCACCGGCCGCGCCGCCGACCGGCTCGACAGCGGCGTCAGCTTCCCCGACCTCGGTCTCGACTCGGTCATGGTCATGGAGCTGAACGCCGCGCTCGACGTCGACTTCCGCGACCTGTCGCGCACGCTCTTCTTCGAGTGCGACAACCTCGACGAGGTGGCCGACCGCCTGCTCGCCGACCATGCCGGCGACGTCGCGCGGCGCTTCGGCGCGCCCGTGGCAGCGCAGGCACCGGCGCCCGCCTGCATCGCTACGGCAGCCGCGCCGACCACCGCGCAATCAGCGTCGACCGCACACTTCCCGCCGGCCACGACCCCGGCCGCGCCCGCCGACGCCTCCCCCCCGGCCCCGCAACCCCAACCGGTTACAAGCGTTGTCAACACCCCCGCCGCCACCGACATCGCCATCATCGGCATCGCCGGCCGCTACCCCGGCGCCGACAGCCTCGACGCCTTCTGGACCCTGCTTGCCGACGGCGTCGATGCCGTCACCGAAGTCCCGCCCGAGCGCTGGGCGCTGCCGCCCGCCGACGCGACCGCCGGCCGCGCCAAGCGCGGCGACTACGCGCGCTGGGGCAGCTTCCTCGACGGCGTCGACCGCTTCGACCCGCTGTTCTTCGGCATCGCCCCGCGCGAGGCCGAGCGCATGGACCCGCAGGAACGCCTCTTTCTCGAAACCGCCTGGCATGCGGTCGAGAACGCCGGCCACACGCCGGCCTCGCTCCAGCAGCCCTGCGCCGGCGACGCGCGACAGCGCATCGGCGTGTACGCCGGCGTGATGTACAGCGAGTACCAGTTCCTCGGCGTCGAGGCGATGGCGCGCGGCGAGCGCGGCCTCGGCATGTCGTCCTTCGCGTCGATCGCCAACCGCGTCTCGTACTGCCTCGACTTCGACGGCCCGTCGATGGCGGTGGACACGATGTGCTCGTCGTCGCTCAGCGCCATCCACCTCGCCTGCGAGGCGATCCGCGCCGGCAGTTGCGACGCGGCCATCGCCGGCGGCGTCAACCTCTCGCTCCATCCCTACAAGTACCGCACGCTCAGCGAACTCAAGTTCGCCTCCACCGACGGCCGCTGCCGCAGCTTCGGCGCCGGCGGCGACGGCTATGTGCCAGGCGAAGGCGTGGGCGCGGTCGTGCTCAAGCCGCTCGCCCGCGCGCTGGCCGACGGCGACCGCGTGCTCGCCGTCATCAAGGGCAGCGCGGTCAACCACGGCGGCCGCACCAACGGCTACACCGTGCCCAACCCCAAGGCCCAGGGCCGGCTGGTGGGCGACGCGCTCGCCCGCGCCGGTGTCGATCCGCGCGCCGTCAACTACATCGAAGCCCACGGCACCGGCACGCCGCTCGGCGATCCGATCGAGGTCAGCGGACTCGTGCAAGCCTTTGCAGGCGCCGAGGGCCAGTGCGCGATCGGTTCGCTCAAGAGCAACCTCGGCCATCTCGAATCAGCCGCCGGCATCGCCGCGCTCACCAAGGTGCTGCTGCAACTGGAGCACCGCACCCTCGCGCCGACGCTGCATGCCGATCCGCCCAACCCCGGCATCCGCTTCGCGGGCACGCGCTTCCATGTGCAGACGGCGCTCGCCCACTGGCCGGCGCCGCTCGCCGCCGACGGCACGGCGCTGCCGCGCTGCGCCGGCATCAGCTCCTTCGGCGCGGGCGGCTCCAACGCCCATCTCGTGCTGGAGGAAGCACCGCCGCTGCCGGCCCCGCCGGCCCGCGCGGAAGGCGAGGCACGGCTGTTCGTGTTCTCGGCCGGCGACGCCGCCGGCCTGCGCGCCCAGGCGGCCGACTTTGCCGACTGGCTGCGCGCCGACCCGACCACGCCCGAACTCGACGCCGCCGCGCTCGTGCTGCGCGCCGGCCGCATCGCGCGGCCCGAGCGGCTTGCGATCGTCGCCGCCAACGGCATCGCGCTGCTCGCCGCGCTCGACGGCTGGCTGGCGCGCGCCGACCACGCCGCCGACCGGCTGCGCACCCCGTCGCCCGACCTCAGCGCCGTGCTCGCCGCGACCACCGACATCGCCACCGGCCGCGCGCCCGACGGCCGCCGCGCCGACGCCAGCCTGCCGGCCGACATCGCCGGCCTCGACGCCGCCGCGCTCGCCGATGCCGCCGGCGCCTGGGTCGAGGGCAGGCTCGACTGGTCGCGCCCGCGCGCCCCGTTTGTCCGCGTCGCCCTGCCCGGCACCCGCTTCGCGCGCCGCCGCTGCTGGATCGAGACCACGCCCGACGTGGGCGCCCCGTCCGTGACGGCAAGCCCGCAGGCCGCGCCTGCGCCAGCGACCGCAGCCACGACGCACATGCCGCCGGCAATGCCCGCGCCTGCCACCACGCAGGCCGGGCCGGCCACCGCGCCCGCCACCCCCGCCGAAATCCTCGCCGAGGTCCGCGCCGGCCGGCTCGGCATGGCCGAGGCGACGGCTTTGCTGCAAAGGCTTGCATCCCGCGCCGGCGTCACCGCCTGACCGGCGCACCCAACCGCGACACACCCACCACAAGAAGCAGGCTCGGCCGCGCAGACGGCCCGCCACCATCAGGGAGAGGAAGACACATGAACCAGAACGCACCCGTCTGCATCATCGGCGCCGGCGCCTCCGGCATCACCGTGGGCAAGACGCTCAAGCGCGCCGGCATCGGTTTCGACATCGTCGATTCGGCGCAGGACTTCGGCGGCAACTGGCTGCCGTCCGGGCCGTCGTCGAAGATGTACGAATCGACTCACCTCATCAGCTCGCGCACCAACACCCAGTTCTCCGATCTGCCGATGGACAGCAGCTGGCCGGCCTATCCGCGTCATTCGCTGTTCTGGCAGTACCTGCGCCAGGTCGCGGCGCATCACGACCTCGGCCGCCATGCGCATTTCGGCCTCGGCGTCGAGCACATGGAGGCCGCGCCCGGCGCCTGGGACGGCGCCGACGGCTGGCGTCTGCGACTGTCGGACGGCAGCAGCCGGCTGTATCGCGACGTGGTCGTGTGCAACGGCCTGCTGCGCAAGCCACGCCGCATCGCCTACCCCGGCGAATTCACCGGCCAGCAGCTGCATTCGGGCGACTACAAGACGGCCACGATCTTTCGCGGCAAGCGCGTGCTGGTGATCGGCGGCGGCAACTCGGGCTGCGACATCGCGGTGGACGCGGGCCAGAACGCGAGCGCCGCCTTCCATTCGACGCGGCGCGGCTATCACTACCTGCCCAAGTTCATCGACAGCCGGCCGACGCAGGACTGGCTCATGTCGGAGGCCAAGCGCTTCGACACGCCCGAAGCCTACTGGGCGCATGTGAAGGCCACGATCCGCCTCGCCGGCTATGACGGCACGGCCTACGGCCTGCCGCAGCCCGACCACGACATCGACCAGGCGCATCCGATCATGAATTCGCTGCTGCTCTATCACGTGGGGCATGGCGACGTGCTGCCCAAGCCCGATGTGGCGCGCTTCGACGGCGGGCGGGTGCATTTCAGCGACGGCAGCAGCGAGGAGATCGACATCGTCGTGCATGCGACGGGCTTCGAGGTGTCGCTGCCCTTCATGGACAAGTCGATCGTGGACTGGACGCGCGGGCTGTCGGGGATCTTCCTGCACATGGTCCCGCCCAGGCACGACAACCTGCTGTTCTTCGGCTACCTCAACGCGCCCTCGGGCTACGGCAACGTGGCCAACACCACGGCGCGCTTCATCGACGGCTACTTCAAGGCGCGCGAGCGCCAGTCGCGCGGCTGGCGCGTGCTGAAGGAACTCAAGCTGCGCTGGAACGAGCTGGACCTGGGCCAGGACCGCTACATGCGCACCGAGCGCCACGCCCACGAGTTCGACCTGTGGAAGTACCTCGCCACGGTCAACTTCCTCGCCTCCAAGCTCTCGGCCGCCTGAGCCGCCTTCACACGGAACGATCGCCATGAACGACTTCGTCCTCGACGGCGCGCCGCGCGCCGACCTCAGCGCGCAAGAGGCGCTGGAAATGCTTCTTCAGCTCAAGGCGGCGGAAGCCGCGCCGGCCGGCGGCATGAACGGCCCGGCGGCCGGCGCCACCGCCGCGACCGCAGGCGCCGACGCGCTCGTCGCCGCGCTCTGCGGCGTGCTCGCCGAACTGACGGCCGATGTGCTCAAGCTCGCCCTCGCCGAAGTGCCCGCCGCGCGTCCGCTGGTGGAGCTGGGACTCGACTCGGTCGGCGCGACCGACCTGATGGGCCGCTTCAACGAGCGCTTCGCCCTCGACGTGCCCTCGACCGTGCTGTTCGAGTTCGACAACCTCGCCGACCTCGCGCGCCATCTCGCGGGCGCGCATGGCGCCGAGCTGCGGACGCAGCTCGGGCTGGCGGCGGCCGTTGCCGCCACGCCGTCGCTCGCCGCCGCGCCGACGGCCGTCATGCCGGTGGTTCCGGTGGTTCCGGCCGTTGCCGCGCCGGTCGCCGCCACGCCTGCCGTCACCACGTCGCCCGTCACCGTCGCGCCGGCCATCGCGCCCGTCGCGCTCCAGCCCCCGCTCTCCGCCAGCCAGCCCGCCATGACCACCGCCGCCACGTCCCAGCCCGTCGCCCCCACGGCCACCGTGCCCGCCACCGCGTCGCGCCGCCGCGAAGTGCAGGCGCTGTGGGCCGAGATCGAGGCGCGGCTCGACGCCGAGGACGCGCTCGCGAGCGCCGCGCGCAGCGCGCCGGCCGCCACCTTCGCCGCCGCGCCGACCATCGTCGCCGCCCCGGCCACCGCCGACACCGATCCCGCCTGGACCGACTGCCGCGCCCGCCTCGCCCGCCTCGGCGGCCGGGGCCGCGCGCTCGCCTTCCCGGCGCTCGCGCTGGCCGAGGCCGCGCTGCCCGCGCTCGCCGGCCTCGCGCGCCATGCCGGCGTGCTGCGCCTCACGCCCGAGGCCGGCGCCGGCGAGCGGCTCGATCCGCATCACGAAGCCGCGCTCGAAATCCTGCTCGCGCGCGCCACGCCGGCCGGGCCGCTGCTGCTCGTGCTCGACGCGGCGCGACGCGGCGCCGGCACGCCCACGCACCTGCTGCGCGCCATCGAACGCCTGCGCGCGAGCGGCGCGCTGCTGCTCGGCCTGCTCGACGACCAGCTCGCCGACGTGGCCGCGCTCGCCGGCCTGGCCCGCGCGCTCGAACCCGACTTCCTGCTCGTCGGCGCCGAGCCCTTCGTCGCGCTCCACCTCGGCGCGCCGCTGCTCGCCTCGGCCGACACCGGCGCGCTCGACCGCCATGCCGCGCGCTACCGCAACGACTACGCCGCCGCCGCCCTCGCCGGCCGGCTCGCCGCGCTCGACGCCGCCGGAGCGGTCGCATGAACGGCGACGCACCCCGCGACGACCACCGCGCCGCGCCGGCCCCGGCCGTTGCGTCCAGCGCCATCGCCATCATCGGCATGGCCGGCGCCATGCCCGGCTCGCTCGACCTCGCCGCCTACTGGTCACACCTGCTCGCGGGCGACGACCTCGTCACCGAAGTGCCGGCCGACCGCTGGGACTGGCGCGACTTCGACGGCGACCCGCTCGGCGACGGCAACCGCACCCGCTCGCGCTGGGGCGGCTTCACGCCGCTGGTCGATGGCTTCGACGCCGCCTTCTTCGGCATCTCGCCGCGCGAGGCCGCGTCGATGGACCCGCAGCAGCGCCTCATGCTCACCGCCGCCTGGGAAGCGATCGAGAACGCCGGCATCGCGCCGGCCGCGCTCGCCGGACGCCGCGTGGGCGTGTTCGTGGGCGCGAGCGGCAGCGACTGGAAGGCCAACATCGAGCAGCCCGGCCGCGCGCGCGAACCGCACCAGGCCTCGGGCACGCACCAGACGATGCTCGCCAACCGCATCTCCTACACGCTCGACCTGCGCGGCCCGAGCGAGACGATCGACACCGCCTGCTCCAGCTCGCTCGTCGCGCTGCACCGCGCGGTGATGGCGCTGCGCGCGGGCGAGGTCGAACTCTGCCTCGCCGGCGCGATCAACCTGCTGCTCGAACCGGAGATGACGATCCAGTACGCGAAGGCCGGCATGCTCAGCCCCGACGGCCGCTGCCAGACCTTCGACGCCGCCGCCAACGGCTATGTGCGCTCGGAAGGCTGGGGCTGCGTACTGCTCAAGCCGCTCGCGCAAGCGCTTGCAGACGGCGACGTGATCCACGCCATCATCCGTGGCAGCGCCGAGAACCACGGCGGGCGCGCCAACTCGCTCACCGCGCCCAATCCGCGCGCGCAGACGGCGCTCGTGGCCGAGGCGGTCGAGCGCGCCGGCGTGCCGGTGGATTCGATCAGCGTGGTCGAGGCCCACGGCACCGGCACCGCGCTCGGCGACCCGATCGAGATCAACGCGCTCAAGGCCGCCTGGCGCCAGCTCGGCGCGAGCGACCGGGCGCGCTGCGCGCTCGGCGCGGTCAAGAGCAGCATCGGCCACCTCGAAGCCGCCGCCGGCATGGCAGGGCTGTTCAAGCTCGTGTTTGCAATGCAGGCGCGCCGCCTGCCCGGCAACCTGCACCACCGCCGCACCAATCCGCACATCGACTTGGCCGGCTCGCCCTTCGAGCTGCTGACCGGGGCGCGCGACTGGATCGCGCCCGAAGATGCCGACGGAATGCGGCTTCCGCTGCGCGCGGGCGTCAGCTCCTTCGGCTTCGGCGGCGTGAATGCGCATGTGGTGCTGGAAGAAGCGCCCGGCGACGACGCCCGCGCCCGGCCCGCGTTGGCGACAGCCACGCCCGATGGCACGTCAACGCCAGCGCCGGCGCAATCCGGCCAGGCCACGACGCCCGACGACGGCCCCGCGCTCATCGTCCTGTCCGCGCCCGATGCCGAGCGCCTGCGCGACGCCGCGCGCGCCCTGCTCGACTGGCTCGCGCCCGGCAGCGGCAGCACCGCCGCCGAACGCGGCCGGCTGCTCGACGCGCTGCGCGCCGGCACCGCCCGGCTCGCCGGCCTCACGCCCGACGCCATCGATGCGACCCTGCCCTTCGGCGCCCTCGGCCTGAGCCCGTCGCGCATGGCCAGGCTGCTCGCCGGCCTCGGCGACGCCGGCGCCGACGGCCCGGTCGCGGGCGCCGCCATGGCCGGCACCGCCACCGGCCCGGCCACCGCCGCCCTGCCGCCGCGCCTCGCCGACCTCGGCGGCGCCACCTGCCTCGCCGACGCCGCCGACGCCCTCGCCCGCCGCGCGACCCGCCTCGCCGCCACGCCGCGCCTCGGCGCCAGCCTCGCGCGCCGCCTGCCGGACGCGACCGGCCTCGGCGCGCGCGCCGCGCTGCACGACATCGCCTGGACGCTCCAGACCGGCCGCCAGACCTTCGACGAGCGCCTCGCCATCGTCACCGCCGATCGCGCCGGCCTCGTCGCCGCGCTCGCGGCCATCGCCGGGGGCACCGGCAACCGCGCCGACGCCCACGCGGGCGGCCTCGACCTCGACGGCGCCTGGCTCGCCACCGGCAGCCCGCGCCGCAAGGCCGGCGCCGCCGGCACGCACGAAGCGCGCGCAACTTCGACCGACGGCCCCGCGCACGACGCCAGCGCAACCACCGACGCCCTGCGCGCCCTCGCCCTGCGCTGGCTCGCCGAGAAGCGCCCGCGCATCGACTGGACCGGACTGCACGCCGGCCGCGCGCGCCACCGCCTGCCGCTGCCCGGCACGCCGATGCGCCTCGTCGCCATCCCGCGCGCCAGCGGCGGCGGCCGCCTGCTCCCGGCCACCGCGCCCGAAACCGCCTTCGCCGCGCTGGTCGGCGCCAACGTGTCCGACCTCGACACCGTCGCCCACGCCCGCCCGCTCGCGGCCGGCGCCGCGCCCTGGCTCGCCGGCCGGCCGGCCGACGGCGTGCTCGCCGCCCGGCGCGGCCTGTTGCTGCTCGACGCCGCGCTCAGCCTCGGCCAGCGGCTCGGCGGCGGCGCCGGCCTCGTCGCGCGCGACGCGGTCTGGGCCGCGCCGGTCGATCTCGCGCCCGGCGCCTGCCTGCGCAGCACCTGGGGCGGCGGCCGCGACGACGGCGTGATCGAGATCGGCCTCGACGACGGCCCGCTGCTGTTCCAGGCCGAGGTCGCCCTCGGCGACGCCACGGCTGCCGGCGCGGTCAACGCCGCACACGCCACGACCGCATCGACCGACGCCCCCACCCTGCTGCCCGTCGCCGCGCTCGCCGACGCCTTCGCCGCCGCCGGCTGCGCGACGGCCCAGCCCTTCCGGCTCGACTCGGCCCGCGTGGCACCGGGCGCCGGCAGCGCGACGCGAGCCGAACTGCGCCGCCTGCCCGGCCCCGGCCTGTGCTTCGACATCGACTGCCTCGACGCCGCCGGCCACCTCGTGCTCGCCCTCGGCGGACTGGAACTGCGCCTCGCCGCCACGCCTCTGCGCGCCGCGCCACCGGCCGGTCACGCGCCCGAAGTGGCAAGCCGTGCCAGCGCCCGTGAAGCGCCCGATGCCCATGACGCGCCCGGCCGCCCGGCCAGCTCCGCCGCGACAACCGCAGCCGCCGGCGCCGCCGACGTCCCCGGCATGCACGCGCCCGCCACCCCCACCACCGTCGTCCACCCCGTCTGGACCGACGCCGGCCCCGCCGCGCCCGCCGACCCGCCCGCGCTGCCCGCCGACCTCAGGCTGTTCGCGCTCGACGCCGACGGCAGCCTCGCCCGCGAGCTGTCCGCCGCCGTCGGCCGCGAGGTGGCGGCGATCGCCGGCGGCCTGCCCGCGCCCGACCGCTCGCCCACGACGGTCGCGCTGCCCGCCGCGCTGCCGCCCGGCGCGACGGCCGCCGTCGTCATCGACACGCTGGCCTTCGGCCCGGCCGCCAGCGACGCCCCTCCGCCCGCCGAGGCCTCCGCCGCCGACGGCCCCGGCTGCGTCGCCACCGCCGCCCGCCTGCTCGACCTGCTGCGCGCCTTCGCGGCGATCACCGCCGGCGCACCGGCCTCGGCGCCGCCGCTGCGGCTGCTGCTCGTCACCCGCGCCGATCCGGCGCTCGCGGGCGCGCTGCGCGGCCTCGGCCTCACGCTCGCGGCGGAATCGGGCCGGCTCGCGCTGCATGTGCTCGACTGCGACGCGCCCGCCGGCGCGCCACTGCCCGTGCCCGCGCTGCTCGCCGAACTCGGCCAGGCCTGCGCCGCCGCGCCGGACGCGCCGCCCCCGCACGCGCTGCCGACCGCACTCCGCCATCGCGCGGGCCGGCGCGAACGCATCCTCTGGCAGGCGACGGCCAGCCTCGCGGGCACGCGGCTCGCGCCCGTCCCGGCCGGCCGCGCCGGCAGCCTCGGCACCGAAACGTCCGCGCCGACCGACACCGACGACAGCACCGCCAACCCGGGCGCCGCGCCGCGCGGCGCCGTGCTCATCACCGGCGGCCTCGGCGGCCTCGGCCGGCTGTTCGCGCGCCATCTCGCGCTCGGCCACGGCCATGCGATCGAGACCTGCTCGCGCTCGCCCGCCGACCCGGCGCTGCTGCGCGAACTGGCCGACGCCGGCATCGAGCTGCGCCATCACAGGCTCGACATCACCGACGAAGGCGCGCTCGCCGCGCTGTTCGCCGACATCGCGCGCCGCCACGGCCGGCTCGCCGGCATCGTCCACGCGGCCGGCGTGCTGCGCGACGAACGCTTCGCGCGCCAGCCCGCCGCCGACGCGCGCGCCGTGCTCGCGCCCAAGCTGGCCGGCACGCTCGCGCTCGACCGCGCCAGCGCCCGCCTGCGGCTCGACTTCGTCGCGCTGTTCGGCTCGGTCGTCGGCGTGCGCGGCAACGCCGGCCAGGGCGCCTACGCCTTCGCCAACGGCTGGCTCGACGGCTTCGCGCACTGGCGCGCGGCCGAGGTCGCGGCCGGCCGCCGGCATGGCGCCACCGTGGCCTTCGACTGGCCCTGGTGGGCCGAGGGCGGCATGCCGATGAGCGAGTTGCAGCAGGAGCTGTTCCTCAACCGCCACGGCCTGCTGCCGCTGCCCGCCGCGCGCGGCCTCGCCGCCTTCGACGCGGCGCTGGGCGTCGCGCTGCGCGGCGCAACCGCCGCCGGCGCCGCGCCGGCCGGCATCCCGGCCCAGGCCCTCGTGCTGCACGGCCCGGCCGCCGCGCCCTTCGTCATTTCCGCCCGCCAACCCCAGGCCGAGGAGGCCCTGTCATGACCACCCTGCTGTTCCCCGGCCAGGGCTCGCAGTTCAAGGGCATGGGCGCCGAGCTGTTCGACGCCTATCCCGACGCCGTCGCGCGCGCCGACGCCATCCTCGGCTGGTCGCTGCGCGAGCTCTGCCTCGACGATCCGCGCCGCCAGCTCAACGACACGCGCTACACCCAGCCCGCGCTCTACGCGGTGAGCGTGCTGGCGCTGCGCCGCCATCTCGACAGCGGCGGCCCGCCGCCCGACCGCGTGGCCGGCCACAGCCTCGGCGAGTACGCCGCGCTGCACGCGGCCGGCGTGTTCGATTTCGAGACCGGCCTGCGACTCGTGAAGCGGCGCGGCGAGCTGATGTCGGCCGTGACCGGCGGCGCGATGTGCGCCGTCATCGGCCTGGCGCGCGCCGACATCGAGGCGCTGCTCGCGGAGCACGGCATCGACCTCGACCTCGCCAACCACAACAGCCCGCGCCAGCTCGTGCTCGCCGGCGACGCCGAGGGCGTGGGCCGCTTCGAGACGCTGGTGAAGTCGGGCGCCGCGCCCGGCGCGCGCTGCGTGCGGCTGCGCGTGAGCGGCGCCTTCCATTCGCGCCAGATGGCGCCGGTGGCGACGCGGTTCGCGCCCGCGCTCGCGGCCGAAGCCTTCGCGCCGCCGCGCATCCCGGTCATCGCCAATTGCAGCGCGCTCGCCTACGGCGCCGACGACATCGCCGCCAACCTCGCGCGCCAGCTGCACGCGCCGGTGCGCTGGGTCGAGTCGGTCGAGGCGCTGCTCGCGGCGGGCGAGACGGCGTTCATCGAGATCGGGCCGGGCGAGGTGCTGACGCGGCTGGTCGCGGACATCCGCGCGGACTGGCTGGCGCGAGGCGGGGTGGCGGGAGCTGCGGCGAAGGCCGAGCCGGCGCCTGCTGCCTCGACGGTTGCGTCGTCCGAGGCCACGCCCCTTGCGCCGCCCGCCGCCGAAGCCGCCGAAGCCATTGCCGAAGCCGTCACGCCCGCTCCCGGCCCCTTCGAGCAGGCCTGGCGCTGCGCCAGCCCCATCGTCGCGGGCGGCCTCGGCGGCGATGTCGCGCCGTCGCGGATGCTCGCCGGCCTGGTCGGCGCGGGCTGCCTCGCCTTCGCGGGCAGCGATGGCGTCGAGCCGGCGCTGCTCGCGGTGCGGCTGCGCGCCGCGCGCGAACTCGCGGGGCCGGACGCGCCGGGCCGGCTCGGGCTCAACCTCGTCTGCGACGGCAGCGCGCCCGAGCGCGAGGCGGCGCTGTGGCGCATCGCGGCCGACCTCGGCATCGACGCGGTCGAACTCGGCGGCGCGCCCGAGCCCTCGCCCGAGCTGCTCGCCTTCCGCGCCGCCGCGCCGGGCCGGCATCAGGTGCTGGTGAAGCTGCGCGACGTGGCCTCGGCGCGCGCCTTCCTCGCGCCGCCGTCGGCCGCGCTGGTCGCGGCGGCGGCGGGCCTGCCAACGACGGCGAACGCCGCCGGCACCGCCGCGACTGCCGCGACTGCCGCCACGCCCGCGCCGCCCGCCGGCCTCGCCGCGCTCGCCACCCTGCCGCTCGCCGACGCGATCTGCCTCGACTGCTCCGACTGGCGCACCGCGCCGGCCGATCGCGCCGACCGCAGCTTTGCCGCGCTGGTGGCGTTGCGCGACGCGGCGGTCGCGGCCGGCCTGCCGCGCCTGCCGCTCGGCCTTGCGGGCGGCATCGCCACGCCGGCCGACATCGCGGCGGCGCGCGCGCTCGGCGCCGATTTCGTGCTCGTCGGCTCGGCGCTGCAATGGACCGCCGACGCCGGCCTGCCCGCGCCGCTGCGCGCCCGGCTCGCCGCCGCCGACGCCGCCTTCGTCGCCCGCCCCGACCCGCAGCCGCCCGGCTGGGGCCTCGAAACCGTCGCCCTGCGCCCCGCGCCCGACGCGCCCGACAGCCCCGCCTGCGGCCCCGCCGCGCGCGAGGCCGCGCGCTGGTGGCGCGCGCGGGCCGGCGCCGACGACGCGCCCACGGCCGCCGACGCCACGCGGCCACCCCCCGCCTTCCCCACCGCCGGCGAACTGCTGCGCGCCCTCGCCGAGGCCGCGCGCCTCGCCGCCTGATCCACGCCAACACCCACCACAACGGAGACCCGCCATGACCCAGCAGGACGCCATCCGCGACAAGCTCAAGCACTTCGTCGCCCGCGCCGCCGACACCGAGGACGACGACATCGACGACGACGCCAACCTCGGCGACTACGGCGTCGATTCGGGCGCCGCCGTCGCGCTCATCGGCGAGCTTGAAGAGGAATTCGGAATCGAGCTTTCGCCGACGCTCGTGTACGAGCATCCGACGCTCGACTCGCTGGCCGAGGCGATCGGCCAGAGCGTCGCCGACGCGCGCGCCGACGACGACACGCCGGCCGCATGACACCGCTGGCCCGCGCCTGCCGCGCCGCCGAGGCGGCGACGACCGCCGCGATCGCAGCGCCGGCACCGCCGGCCCTGCCGGCCCGCCCCGCGCCCGGCCTCGGCTGGCTGGTCGCGGGCGTGCTCGCGGTCGGTACCGAAGCCTTCATGCTGCCCGGCCTGCTGCCGGCCATCGCCACGGACTTCGGGCTCGACCTCGCGCAGGCGGGCCGGCTCGCCGCCGGCTACGGCGTCGCCTATGCGATCGGCGCGCCGCTGCTCGCGGTGGCGACGGCGCGGCTCGACCGGCGCGCGGTGCTGCTCGCGGCGCTCGGCGGCTTCGCGCTCGCGGCGCTGGCGGCGGTGCTGGCCGGGAGCTTCGCCGGCCTGCTCGGCGCGCGGCTGCTGCTGGCGCTGGCGGCGGCCTGCTATTTCCCGGCCGCGAGCGCTTGCGCGGTCGCGGCCAGTCCGGCGGCGGCGCGCGGCCGCGCGATCACCCGCGTGTACGGCGGCATGACGCTCGCGCTCGTGCTCGGCGTGCCGCTCGCCAGCGCGCTCGCCGCCGCGGCCGGCTGGCGCGCGGCCTTCGCGCTCACGCTGCTGCCCGCGCTCGCGGCGGCCGCCGGCATCGCCACCCGCCGCAACCTGCCGCCGCCCGACGCGGCCGCGCCCGGCCTCGCCGCCCGGCTGCGGCCGATGCGCGACCCGGCCGTGCTCGCCACCCTCGCCGTCACGCTCGCGGGCGTCGGCGGCAGCTTCGCGGTCTATACCTATCTCGCCGCCGCGCTCGGCGCCGCCGATGCCGGCCTGCCGGCGCGCATCGGCCTGCTGCTGCTCGGCTTCGGCCTTGCGGGCGTGGCGGGCAACAAGGTGGCGGGCATCGCGGTCGATCGCGGCCGCGCCGGGCTGGCCACCGTCGCCAGCCTCGGCGGCAAGGCGGCGGCCTTCGTGCTGCTGGCGCTGCTCGCGGCGGGCGCGCCGCCCGCCAACGACACCACCTTCATCGCCACCCTCGCGACGCTCGTGCTCTACGGCTTCGCCGGCTGGATGTTCCCGCCGCTGCAACAGGCGCGGCTCGCGCGGCTCGCGCCGCAAGCGCTTGCAACCGCACTCTCGCTCAATGCCAGCGCGCTCTATCTCGGCATGGCCGGCGGCGCGCTCGTCGGTGGTCTGGCGCTGCGCCACTGGGGCGCGGCCAGCCTCGGCCTCGTCGGCGCGGGCATCGAGCTGATCGCGCTCGGGCTGCTGGCGCTGCAAGGCCGGCGCGTCACTTCCCCCTCCCGAACATGACTTCGCCCAGCCCGCATCTCGTCCTGCCCCGGCCGCGTCCCGACGCGCGGCTGCGGCTCTTCCTGTTCCACCATGCCGGCGGCTCGCACATGCTGTTCCGCGACTGGCCAGCGCTGCTGCCCGACGACTGGGAGGTCTGCCTGATCGCCTATCCGGCGCGACTCAGGCTGCACCGCGAGCCGATGCCGCCCAGCCTCAACGACCTCGCCGCGCTGCTGCGCCCGACGCTCGCCGGCCGGCTCGACCGGCCCTTCGCCTTCTTCGGCCACAGCATGGGCGCGCTCGTCGCCTACCAGCTCACGCTCGACCTCATGCGCGAGGGCGCGCCGCTGCCGGCCTGGCTCGGGCTGTCGGGCTTCGAGGCGCCGCACCGCGCGCCGAAGAAGACGCGCGAACGCTCGCTGCACCGCCACGACGACGCCACGCTGCGGCGCGAGCTGGCCGCGCTCGGCGGCACGCCGGCCGGCTTTCTCGACGACGAGGCCAACTGGCGGGCGGTGGCGCGGCTGATCCGTACCGACCTCGGCCTGTTCGAGACCTGGCGCGGCGATCCGCTCGCGCCCACGCTGCCGATGCCGCTGTCGGCCTTCGTCGGCGCGGGCGACCGGCTCGTCACCGAGGAGGGCGTGTCGCACTGGGCCTATTACACGCGGCACTGGCTCGGCCATCGCTGCTGGCCGGGCGACCATTTCTGGTTCGCGGCCGACCCGCGTCCGCTGCTCGACGCGCTGCGGGCCGACATCGGGCGCGCGCTGGCGCTCGGCGGCGCGGCGGGCGTGACGCGCGCGGCCGCCGCTGTGCCGGCCTGACCGGCGCGCGCCGCACGACTCACACGAGACACGCGTCGCGCACGACGCACGCCGCGCGCATGTCGTGCGCATCGCGCGCGGCGCGGCCCCGCGCTCAGGACAGCAGCTCGGCCGGCAGCCGCCCGCCGTTGTCGACCAGCGTCAGGAACACGGCGCGATGCAGCCAGAGATTCATCCGCGCCGCATCTTCGCGCTCGGCCGGCGGGCAGCCGAGTTCGTCGGCCAGCGCCTCGCGCGCCGCGAGGCTGCCGTCGAGGCCGAGCAGCCGGAGCAGATCGACGATCGATCCGCGCCAGTCGAGCCGCTCGGCATGGTGGGCGGCCAGCGCGTCGAGCCTTGCCGCCACGTCCACCGGCGTGTGCGGCGTGGCGGCGACGCCGGACACCGGCTCGTCATGCTCGACCACGGGCGGCACGGCATCGCGCTGCGCCGCCGTCACCTGGGCCGCGTCGCCGAGCGTGAGCGGCACCGGATCGAGCGGCGCGTCGAGCAGCACCGCGCGCGAATCGTCGGGCGGTTCGAGATGGCCGTGCGCCGAGGTCGCGCCCTGGCCCGGCCGCAGATAAGGATGGACCGCCTCGTTGCGCGCCCGCGCGCCGGCCGTGGCGCCCGGAAAAGGCTCGTCGATGCCCGACGCCACGCGCCCGGCGCGAGCGCCGCCCGCCGCGCCGGCGCCCGGCACGTCATCGCCGAGCGCGCCGGTCGGCGCATGCGCGCGCGCCTTGCCCGTCGCAAGGCCGAGTTCGGAAAGGATGCTGTCGAGAATGCTCATGCGCGTCTCCGTTGGCTGCATCGCCGCATTGCAGCGACGGCAGCCGCCGCGCGCCGAGCCGGCTTACCTCCGGTTGGCCGGCTTACATCCGGAACCGGGAACCGCGCCGGCGGGGAACCGCGCCGACGCACGCCCGGCGCTGCGCGCCCGGCGGGACGCGCCACGCGCCATCCGCCGGCGACGGGCGGCGCGTCATCGCCCTGTCTTGCGCGCTGACCACCATGCCGCGCCCTCATCTCCGGATCCGTCCATGCGCAAGACTTCCCTCGCCCTCGCCGCCGCGCTCGCGCTCGGCACGCTCTGCGCCGCCCCGGCGCAGGCCATCGACCTCATCGCCATCGGCAAGCTGTCCGCCACCGCCAGCGACTTCTCCGGCCAGACCGGCACGCTCGAGAACGGCGTGCGCGGCGACCTGCTCGGCGGCATCGGCTCGGGGCTCGCCTGGATCGGCGGCACGCGCTTCCTCGCACTGCCCGATCGCGGCCCCAACGCCACGAGCTGGAACAGCAGCCTCGACGACACCTCCAGCTACATCCCGCGCTTCCACGAACTCGACCTCGTGCTCGAACAGCGCGCCGACGCCGCCACCGGCCTGCCGTTCACGCTCACGCCCAGCCTCGTGAACACCACGCTGCTCTACAGCCGCGGCGCGCTCAAGTACGGCGGCACCGTCGGCGGCCACGCGGCCGTGCCGGCGAAGAACGACGCCACGCACTTCTACTTCAGCGGCCGCTCCGACAACTTCGACCCCGCCACCAGCTCGGCCAGCAGCGCCGACGCGCGCCTCGATCCCGAGGGCATCCGCCTGTCGCGCGACGGCCGCGTGGTCTACATCTCCGACGAATACGGCCCCTACGTCTACGCCTTCGACCGCGCCAGCGGCGGGCGCGGCCGCGTCATCACGCTGCCCGCCAACCTCGCCATCGCCGGCAAGGCCGCGACCGGCGCCGCCGAGATCGCCGGCAACACCAGCGGCCGGGTCGCCAACAAGGGCATGGAAGGTCTCGCCATCTCGCCCGACGGCAAGGTGCTGTGGGGCTTCATGCAGAGCCCGCTGATCCAGGACGGCGGCGACGGCGGCCGCATGAACCGCATCGTGCGCATCGACCTCGCCAGCGGCGCGACGAAGCAGTTCGCCTACGACAACTGGCTCGCCGACAAGTCCAAGGCCTACAACTCGAGCGAACTGCTCGCGCTCAACGACCACGAGCTGCTCGTGCTCGAACGCGACGGCAAGGGCCTCGGCGACGACAGCAAGGCCGTGGTCAAGCGCATCTACAAGGTCGACACCACCGGCGCCACCGACGTGAGCAAGCTCGAGGGCGAGGCCGCGCTCAAGGCCGTCGCGATGCCGAAGACGCTTTTCCTGGACATCTTCTCCAAGCTCGTCGCCGCCGGCATCGGCGAACGCGACATCCCCGCCAAGCTCGAAGGCATGACCTTCGGCCAGGACGTGGTCATCGGCGGCAAGGTCAGGCACACGCTCTACGTCGGCAACGACAACGACTTCCTCGCCACCGCGCCGGGCGGACGCGCCAATCCGAACCAGTGGTTCGTGTTCGCCTTCGACGACGCCGACCTCGGCGGCTCGCCCTTCGTCAACCAGATCTTCGGGAACTGACCGCCATGAAGCTCAAGCAGATCGCACTCGCCCTCGCCACCTTCGCCTGCATGGGCGCCGCCAATGCCGCCTGGACCTCGGGCAACAGCAACGGCGGCAACGGCAGCGCCAGCGAGACCGCCGGCGTCATCACCCTCGTGTCGTCGAACTTCGACGACTTCGACGCCGCGCCGCTCGAACCGAGCACCTTCAGCTACTCGACGGTGTTTGCCGCGCCGGGCACGGTGAGCTTCGACTGGAACTACGCGACCGCCGATTCGGCCGGCTCGAGCTACGACGTGTTCGGCTACGTGCTCGACGGCACGGCGCACCAGCTCAGCGCCGACGGCAGCTGGGATGCGCAGGCCGGCCACGTGTCGTTCAACGTCGCGGCCGGCAGCAGCTTCGCGTTCACGATGACCTCGACCGACAGCCTCTGGGGCGCGGCCACGGCCAGCGTCAGCAACTTCACGAGCCCGGTGCCCGAGGCCGACGCGCTGCTGATGCTCGCGCTCGGCCTGCCGCTGGCGACGGGCGCCGCGTGGCGCCGTCGGCGCGCGGGCTGACAGCCGCGCCGACGGGCTGGCGGGCGGCGAATCAGCCACGCCGCCCGCCCGCGGCGCTCGCCACCGGCCTCAGTCGCCGCCGGCCTCGCGCTGGCGGCGCAACTGCTCCTCGCGCTTCGCGTCGTCGATCACGCTCATCACCTCGCGCAGATTCACCGGGCGGCGGTCGGCGCGGAAGCGGCCGGTGAGCGGCGTGTCGGGCGCGAGATGGCCGTGCTCGTACAGCGCCCAGATCTCGTTGCCGTAGTCGCTCGCAAGCAGATCGGGCGCGAAGCGGCCGAAGAAGTCGCGCAGGTTGTCCACGTCGCGCAGCAGCATCCGCTTCGCGTGGTTGTTGCCGGCGGCGTCCACGGCCTGCGGCAGGTCGATGATGACCGGGCCGTCGGCGGCCAGCAGGATGTTGAATTCCGACAGGTCGCCGTGCACGACGCCGGCGCACAGCATGCGCACCGCCTCCTTCACGAGCGTGGCGTGATGGGCGCGCGCCTGCTCGGGCGTGAACTGCACGTCGTTCAGGCGCGGCGCCGCGTTGCCCTCGGCGTCGGTGACGAGTTCCATGAGCAGCACGCCGTCGTGGAAGAGATGCGGCTTCGGCACCCGCACACCGGCCGACGCGAGCCGGAACAGCGCATCGACCTCGGCGTTCTGCCAGGCCTCCTCGCGCGCCTCGCGGCCGAAGCGCGTGCCCTTGGCCATCGCGCGCGCCTGGCGGCTGTTCTTGACCTTGCGGTTCTCGGTGTAGTCGACGGCCTGGCGGAAGCTGCGCGCGGTGGCTTCCTTGTAGACCTTGGCGCAGCGCGTCTCGTCGCCGCAGCGCACGACGTAGACCGTGGCCTCCTTGCCGCTCATGAGCTGGCGCACGACGGAATCGACGAGGCCTTCCTCGATGACGGAGAGCAATCTCTTGGGGGGTTTCATCGGCGCATGATGCCCGGCGGCGCGGCGGGCGTGGCGAAAGTCCGCGCCGCGCGCGCCCGTCATGCGCGCCGGCCGCCGTCGGCGGCACGCCGGCCGCCAACCGCGCCCCGTCTCACAGCAGCACGCCGCCCGACGCCTCCACCCGCTGGCCGTTGATCCAGCCCGCGTCGTCCGACAGCAGCGCGCACACCGCGCCGCCGATGTCGTCGGGCAGGCCCACGCGGCCGAGCGCCGTCTGCGCCGCGATGCCGGCGTTGACCTCGGCGTTGTCGCGCACCAGTCCGCCGCCGAAGTCGGTCTCGATCGCGCCGGGCGCGAGCGTGTTCACGCGGATGCCGCGCCCGCCCAGCTCCTTCGCCATGTAGCGGGTCATAACCTCGACGCCGCCCTTCATCACCGCATAGGCCGCGTAGCCCGGGAAGGAGAAGCGCGTCAGCCCGCTCGACACGTTGAGGATGCGGCCGCCGTCGGCGAGCAGCGGCAGCAGCGTCTGGCTCAGGAAGAAGGGCGCTTTCAGATGAATCTTCATCAGCTCGTCGAACTGCGCCTCGGTGGTGTCGGCAAAGCCGGCGTGGATGCCGATGCCGGCGTTGTTCACGAGCCAGTCGAAGCGCTCGCGGCCGAAGCTGCCGGCCAGCGTCTCGCGCAGCGCCCGCGCGAAGGCCGGGAAGGCGGCGCTGTCCGCCACGTCGAGTTGCAGCGCGGCGCCGCGCGCGCCATGCGCCTCGATCTCGCGCACGACGGCCTCGGCCTCGTCGGCGCGGCTGCGCCAGGTGATGACGACATCCGCGCCCCTGGCGGCGAGGGCGAGCGCGGCGTTGCGGCCGAGGCCACGGCTGCCACCGGTGATGAGAGCGATCTTGCGGTCCATGTCTGACTCCTGTCGGTCGGGCCAGTCGCGCCGCCGACCCCTGCCGGCATGCCCGCGCGACTGCATGGCGGCCACTTTATTGGCCGGTTTCAGCGCGATAAACCAGCTTGCCGTGGCTAGACTGTCCAGCCATCACGAACAATCGCCGCCTTCTCATGGACCAGATCGACGCGATGCGCATCTTCCTGCGCGTGGCCGAGCTTGCGAGCTTCACCGACGCCGCCGCCAGTCTCGGCCTGCCCAAGGCCAGCATCTCGGCCGCCGTGCAACGGCTCGAAACCCGGCTCGGCACGCGGCTGCTTCACCGCACGACGCGCCGCGTGCAGCTCACGCAGGACGGCCTCGCCTTCAGCGAGCGCTGCCGCGACCTGATCGCCGACTACGACGAACTCGACGCGCTGTTCCGCCCCGAGCCGGCCAGCCTCGACGGCCGGCTGCGCGTGGACATGCCCTCGGGCGTCGCGCGCGACCTCGTGCTGCCGGCGCTGCCCGCCTTCCTCGCCGAGCATCCGGAGCTGGCGGTGGAACTGAGCGGTACCGACCGCCGCGTCGATCTCGTGCGCGAGGGCTTCGACTGCGTGCTGCGCGTCGGCGCGCTCGACGAATCGAGCCTGGTCGCGCGGCCGCTCGGGCGCTGGCCGCTCGTCAACGTGGCGAGCGCCGGGTACGTGGCGCGTCACGGCCGGCCCGCCACGCCCGCCGACCTCGCCGACGGCCACCGGCTCGTGCACTACCTGCCGGCCTTCGGCCTGCGCAGCCCCGGCTTCGAATACGTCGATGCCGACGGCGCGACGCGCTTCGTGCCGATGGCGGGCGCGCTGTCGGTCAACAGCTCCGAGACCTACACGGCGGCGGCGCTCGCGGGGCTGGGGATCATCCAGTCGCCCGCGTCGGTCATGCAGGGCCATCTCGACAGCGGCGCGCTGGTGGAAGTGCTGCCCGGCTACCGCGCGGCACCGATGCCGGTCACGCTGCTGTACGCGCACCGGCGCCAGCTGCCACGCCGGGTGCGGGTGTTCATGGACTGGATCGAGGCGCTGCTGGCGCCGCAGCTGCTGCGGGACTGAGACGGCGCGCGCCATCGCTTGCGCCAGCGCAGCCGGCCTGCGCGGACGAGCGGTTTCGCAAGGCTTCCGTGGGCTGGCCGGGGCGAGCTTCATGCCCGGGCGCGGCCATGCCGGCCACGCCACCTTCCGAACGGGAATCCCAATGAAGACATTGCTCGCCGCCCTCGTCGCCACCGTCGCGCTCGCGGGCATCGCGCTGCCCGGCGCGGCCGGCGCCGCCACGCACAAGGTCGCGCACGAGAAGGCGCGCAAGGCCGTCGCCCACACGCCGGTGAACGTCAGCGCGCACCGGACCGCCACCCGTCCGGCGTCGAGGGTCGCGCCCGCGCCTCGCCCCGCCGGGCCCGCCCCGGCCGGCCGCGGTGCGCATGTCAGCCACGACACCACCGGCCACGCCAGCCGCGTCCGTGCATCCGGGCACGGTGCAACGCGGGCCGGGACGACGCCGGCCACCCGTCATGCCGGGGCGGCCAGAAAATCCGCCGCCCGCCACGCGGTTCACGCACGGGCAACGCGGTTGCAATGACGTCGGCGCCGCGCGCGGCGCGATGATCCGGCTCCCGCCACCGGAGCCTCCGCCATGCCCGACCCCCGCCCGCTGCCGCGCACCGCCCTGCCCATCCTCCAGGCGCCGATGGCCGGCTCGCAAGCCGCCCGCCTCACGCTCGCCGTGGGCGAGGCCGGCGGCCTCGGCGCGCTGCCGACCGCCGCGCTCGACCCCGCCCGCCTCGCCGCCGAACTCGCGCTGCTGCGCGACGCGGGCCGGCCGTTCAACGTCAACTTCTTCTGCCACGCGCCGCCCGCGACCGACGCCGCGCGCGAGGCAGCCTGGCATGCGCGGCTCGCGCCGCTGTGCGCGGAACTCGGCATCGACCCGGCCACGCTGCCCTCCGGCCCCGGCCGCCAGCCCTTCACGCATGCGCTTGCAGACCTGGTCGAGCCCTTCGCGCCGCCGGTCGTGAGCTTCCATTTCGGCCTGCCCGCGCCCGACCTGCTCGCGCGCGTGAAGGGCTGGGGCGCGACCGTGCTGTCGTCGGCCACGACGGTCGATGAAGCGCGCTGGCTGGAGGCGCACGGCGCCGACGCCGTCATCGCGCAAGGGCTGGAAGCCGGCGGCCATCGCGGCCACTTCCTGAGCGACGACCTCACGCGCCAGCCCGGCCTGTTCGCGCTGCTGCCCGCGATCGTCGATGCGGTGCGGCTGCCGGTGATCGCGGCCGGCGGCATCGCCGACGCACGCGGCGTGCAGGCGGCGCTCGCGCTCGGCGCGACGGCGGTGCAGGTGGGCACGGCCTATCTGGCCTGCCCCGAGGCCGACACCACGGCCGTGCATCGCGCGGCGCTCGCCTCGCCGGCGGCGGCGCACACGGCGCTGACCAACGTGTTCACCGGCCGGCCGGCGCGCGGCATCGTCAACCGCGCGATGCGCGAGCTGGGGCCGATCGCGCCCGACGCGCCGGCCTTCCCGCTCGCCACCGCCGCGATGGGGCCGCTGCGCGCGAAGGCCGAGGCCGCCGGCAGCGGCGATTTCAGCCCGCTCTGGGCCGGGCAGTCGGCCGCGCTGTGCCGCGCGATCGGCGCGGCCGAACTCACGCGCGAGCTGGCCGCCGGCTGCGCCGCGCGATAGGAAGGGCCGGCGCGGGCCGGGCCTGACATTGCCACCCGCCCGCCACCGACATCCACCCGCCGCGCGCCCCTACCGGACGCCTCCCGTCGGCCGCCGACACTGCCCGCTTCCGTCCCGCGCGCCGCGCCGGCCTTGCCGCCGCGCGCACCGCGCCGCTCCAGGAGCCGCCATGTCCACCGCCGTCCACCTCCACCCCGTCCTTTACAAGCCGGCGCTCGAAGTCGCGCCCGACGACGAGGCCGAGACCGCCCGCCTGCTGCGCGAGGGCCTGCTCGACATCGCCGGCCGCGTCGCCGCCGACGAGGGCCATGCGCACCGCGCCGTGCACGCCAAGAGCCACGGCCTGCTCGTCGGCGAACTGCGCGTGCGCGACGACCTTCCCCTGCCGCTCGCGCAGGGCCTGTTCGCGCGGCCCGGCGCGCGGCACGACGTGGTGATGCGCCTGTCCACCACGCCCGGCGACCTGCTGCCCGACAGCGTCTCCACGCCGCGCGGCCTCGCGCTCAAGGTGCTCGGCGTGCGGGGGCCGCGCGTGCCCGAGTCGGGCGAGCAGGCCACGCAGGATTTCGTGATGGTCAACGGCCCGGCGTTCAGCGCCCCGTCGGCGCGCAAGTTCCTCGGCAGCCTCAAGCTGCTCGCGAAGACCACCGACCGCCTGCCGCGCGGCAAGCAGCTCATCTCGGCCGCGCTGCAAGGGCTGGAGGCGCTGATCGAGAAGGCCGGCGGCGACAGCGTCACGCTGCGCGCGATGGGCGGCCAGCCCGAGACCCACATCCTCGGCGAGACCTTCCATACCCAGGTGCCGACGCTGCACGGCCCCTACATGGCCAAGTATTCGGTCGCGCCGGTCTCGCCCGAGCTGCTCGCGCATCGCGGCGCGCCCATCGACACCCACGGCCATCCCGATGCGCTGCGCGAGGCCGTGGTGGCGCATTTCCGGCGTCACGGCGGCGTGTGGGAATTGCGCGCCCAGCTGTGCATGGACCTCGAACGCATGCCGGTCGAGGACGCGAGCGTGGTCTGGCCCGAGGAGCTGAGTCCGCATGTGACGGTGGCGACGCTCGTGTTCGCGCCGCAATTGGCCTGGAGCCCGGCGCGCGCCGCCGCCATCGACGACGGCATGGCCTTCAACCCCTGGCATGCGCTCGCGGCGCACCGGCCGATCGGTTCGATCATGCGGGTGCGCAAGGCCGCCTACGAGATGGCGGCCGGCTTTCGCGCCGCGCGCAACCGCGTGACGATCACCGAGCCGGCCAGCGCCGCCGACATCCCCGACTGAGCCGGCGGGCCACGGCAGCGGGCGCGACGAGCCGGACGCCGCAGGGCGCGACAGCATCTGGAAACACACTTCAGCCGCCCTTAAGTGGCACCGAAAGCCGTCGGGACTAGCCTGTCGCGGTCGTCACTCCCACCGACCACCATCGTGACCTTCGCCCCGTCCGCCCCGCATCGCCGCCGCTTCCTGCTCGCCGGCACCGGCCTCGCCGCCGGCGTCGTGCTTGCCGCGCCGGCGCGCGCCTTCCCGTTCAATGCCGCGCCCTTCGCCACGCACACGGCCGCCGCGCTCGCCGGTCTGCCCGCCGCGGCCACCGGCGCGTCCGCCGGCGGCGCCAACCCCGCCATGAGCGAGGAGACCCATCTGCTCTCGCGCCTCGCCTTCGGCCCCTCGACGGCCGACCGCGAGCGCCTGCGCGCCCTCGGCACCGACGGCTGGATCGACGAGCAGCTCCGCCCCGACAAGCTCGCCCTGCCCGCCGACCTGCAACGCGAGCTCGACGCCCTGCCGACGCAGACGCTGTCGCAGCACGAACTGCTCATGCGCTACCGCGAGGCCCAGTACGCGGGCAAGACCGACGAGGGCAAGGCGCGCCGCCACTTCCTCATGGGCAGCGTGGCCCAGGAAGACGCCCAGGCCCGGCTGCTGCGCGCCACGCGCAGCCCGCGCCAGCTCGAAGAGGTGCTGACGGAATTCTGGTTCAACCACTTCAACGTCTTCGCCGACAAGGGGCCGATCAAGATGCTGTCGGGCCATTACGAGCGCACCGCGATCCGCCCGCACGTGCTCGGGCGCTTCCGCGACATGCTCGGCGCGACGGCGCGCCATCCGGCCATGCTGTTCTATCTCGACAACTGGCTGTCGGTGGCGCCGGGCATGCAGGTGAGCGCCGGGCGCACCGGCCTCAACGAGAACTACGCGCGCGAGCTGATGGAGCTGCACACGCTCGGCGTCGATGGCGGCTACACCCAGAAGGACGTGACCGAGCTGGCCCGCATGCTCACCGGCTGGACCTACCGCGCCGACCGCACCACGCCCTCGGTGTTCGAGTTCGTGGCCAAGCAGCATGACAACGGCAGCAAGACCTGGCTCGGCCAGACCATCGAGCCGGCCGGCGAAGCCGAGGGCGAGCACGCGCTGGACGTGCTCGCGCGCCATCCGTCCACGGCGAAGCGCATCGGCTTCAAGCTCGCGCAATGCTTCGTGGCCGACGCGCCGCCGCCGGCGCTGGTCGAGCGGCTGGCCCGGCGCTTTCTCGACACCGACGGCGATCTGCGCGAGGTGACGCGCGCGCTCGTGACGAGCGCCGAGTTCCGCGCGCCCGAGGTGCGCGGCGCCAAGTTCAAGACGCCCTATCGCCAGGTGGTGACGGCGGCGCGCGTGTCGGGGCTGGCCATCACCGACACGCTGCCGCTGCGCGCGACGCTCACGCAGATGGCCCAGCCGCTCTACGGCTGCCCCACGCCCGACGGCTGGAAGGACACCGAGGAAGCCTGGCTCTCGCCCGAGGCCATCGGCCGGCGCGTCAACTTCGCCAGCACGCTCGCCAGCGGCCGGCTGCCGATCGACACCCCGTTCCGGCTCATGCCCGAGCCCGACGCGCCCGATCCCAAGGCCGGCGCCCGGGCCGCCGACATGGCGCCCGCCACGATGGGCGAGATGAAGCCGCCGATGCCGGCCATGCCCGCGCCCGGCCGCGCCCAGGCGGCCGTCATCCGCCGCGATGCCGCCGCCCTGGCCGACGCCGATGCCGGCACCCGCGCCCGCCGCCCCGAACCCCTCGACGCCGAGCGCCTGCTCGCCGCCCTCGGCGACGCCATCACGCCGCGCGTGCGCGCCGCCGTCGCCGACGCCCGCCCCGAGCTGCGCGCCGCCCTCGTGCTCGGCAGCCCCGACTTCATGCGCCACTGAGCGCCGGAGACAACCGCATGGACCGCAGACAACTGCTCAAGGCCCTCGCCCTCGGCGGCGCCGGCCTCGCCCTGCCCGTCGGCCGCGACGCCTGGGCCGCCCTCGGCCCGCTCGGCGGCGCCTCGGGCCTCGCCGGGCTCGCGGGCGCCGCCGGCGCCGATGCCGCCGCCGACGGCAATGCCGCGCGCGCCGGCCGCGCGCCGCGCCTCATCGTCGTGTTCCTGCGCGGCGCGATCGACGGGCTCAACATCGTCGTGCCCTGGAGCGAGGCCGACTACGCGCGCCGGCGCCCGAGCATCGCGCTCGCCGCGCCCGGCAAGGACGGCGGCGTGCTCGACCTCGACGGGCATTTCGGGCTGCATCCGGCGCTCGAACCGCTGCTGCCGCTGTGGCAGGCCGGCCAGCTCGGCTTCGTGCACGCGAGCGGCTCGGCCGACGAGACGCGCTCGCACTTCGACGCCCAGTTCTTCATGGAAAGCGGCACGCCCGGCCGCCGCAGCACGCCCGACGGCTGGCTCAACCGCCTGCTCGGCGGCCTGCCCGCCAGCGCCGCCCAGCAGGCCGCGCCGGTGCGCGCGGTGAGCGTGGGCGCGGTGCTGCCGCAGATCTGGGCCGGCCGCGAGCCGGTCGCCACGCTGGCCAGCGGCCGCGCGGCGGTGGCGCCGAGCGTGCTCGACAAGCCCGCCGTGGCCGACGCCTTCGACCGCCTCTACGCCGGCGACGACCCGCTCGCGCGCGCCTACCGCAAGGGCCAGGACGCGCGCCGCGAGGTGCTCGACCTCAACAACCCCGCCGACCTCGAACGCGAGATGACCGCCGCCAACAACGGCGCGCCGCTGCCGACCGGCTTCGCCGAGGACTGCCGCCGTCTCGCCACGATGATGCGCAAGGACGCGCGCGTGCAGTTCGGCTTCCTGGCCGTGGGCGGCTGGGACACCCACACCCAGCAGGGCGCGGCCGGCGGCCATCTGGCGACGCGCTCGGGCCAGCTCGCCAGGGGACTGGCGCTGCTGCCCGAGGCGCTCGGCCCGGTGTGGCAGGACACGGTGGTGATGGTGATGTCGGAATTCGGCCGCACCGCCGCCGAGAACGGCAACCGCGGCACCGACCACGGCCACGGCAACGTGATGTGGCTGCTGGGCGCGCCGGTGGCCGGCGGCAAGGTGCACGGCCGCTGGCCCGGCATCGACGATGCCGGTCTGCACGAGAAGCGCGACCTCGCGGTGACGACCGATTTCCGCGACGTGGCGGCGGTGCTGGCCGAGCGCCATCTGCGGCTTGCCGACGCGAAGCTCGACGCGGTGTTTCCGGGCTTCCGGCCGGGCGATGGCGCGGGGGCGGAAGTGCTGCGCGGCTGAGGACGGGCGGGTGACGACGCCCCGGGCGGTCGGCTTGCCGGGCGGGCCCGTCCCGGCGCCGGCACGGCCGCCGTCGGCATCACCCCAGTGGCGGCAGCGCGGCCACCAGCCGCACCAGCGCCGACTGCTTCGTCACGCCCGTCTTGGCGAAGATGTCGCGCAACTGCGACCGCGCGGTGCTCAGGCGGATGCCGGCCGCCGCCGCATGGCCTTCGAGCGTGGCGCCGGCGGCCAGCGCATGGGCGAGCCGCGCCTCGGCCGGCGTGAGGCCGAGCACGGTCGCCACATGGCGCACATCGGCCAGCGGCATGTCGTCGAGGCGGGTGACGAGGCAGGTGAGTCCGTTCGGCCCCGACTCGACGCCGGCGCGCGTGATGCTCGCGCTCGGCAGGAAGCTCAGGCTGTAGCGCAGCCCGGGCGCATGGGCGCAACCGACGGCGATGACGACCGGGCGGCGTTCCGCGCGGCAGGCGGCCAGCGCGGCGGCGAAGCGCGGCTGGTCGGCGGAAAGTGCGCAGGCCAGCCGGCCGCCCGCGCGCCGCACCGGGCTGGCGGCCGCGAGCATCGCCTCGGCCGTGCCGTCGCAGGCCAGCACGCGGGCCTCGGTGTCGAGCGCGAAGCTGGCGCAGCCGAGCGCGTCGAGCGCGCGACCGGCGACGGAATGCCGGCCGCGCTCGACCGCGAGCCGGGACTGGAGCGCGAGCGCGCGCCGCATGTGCTGCATGAGCCGGGCCATGAGCCGCTCCTGCGCCTCGTCGAAACGGCCGCGCCCCGGGGCGCGCAGCACGGTCACGACGGTGCGCGTGGCGCCGTCGCGCCCGATCTCGCCGCCGAGCATGTAACGCAGGCCGGCCGGCAGCAGGAAGTCCTGGAAGAACTCGCTGCGCCCGACGTAGCGCTCATCGAAATGACGCACGCAGGACATGACCTCGCCGGGCCGCGTGTCGAGCAGATGCGGCACGCGCGGATCGATGCGGCTGTAGTGGGCTTCGTACTGGTGGTTGCGGGTGGCACCGGTGCAATCGCCGCCGGCGACCGCCAGCTCGACGCCGCGCGGGCTGCCGCGCACCAGCATCCAGGCGTCGAGGCCGATGCCGGCGTCAAGCTCGCGGAACAGCGTCTGCCAGCCGTCGGCGGAGTCCAGCGTGTCGTAGGCCAGCCCGACCAGCCGGTCGTAGTCGGATTCGTGCATGGATGCCTGCGCGGCCGCGCACCGTCGGGATGCGGGCTGTCGATCTGATTGGAATGCGCGACAGCATGCAGCGAGCATGCCGACAAACCGCACGTCCGCGACCGGCGCTCCGGGCAAACGGACCGATGGTCCGTACGGGCGCGAAGGTGGTGTCGGACGCGGTGCCGGCGCGCGAGGCGTTGGAGGCCGTGCCGGCGCGGACGTGAAGCGGCCCGCCGCGTCAGGGCTTGATGGCCGCGCCCAGCGCCGCCGCCCGCTCGCGCAGCAACGCCTGCTCGACCGCGTTGCGCGTGAGCGTGGCGGCGCGCTCGAATTCGGCGCGCGCCTCGGCATGGCGGCCGAGCTTCGCGAGCAGGTCGGCGCGCACGCTCGGCAGCCAGTGGTAGCGCGCGAGCGCCGGATCGGCGGCGAGCGCGTCGGCCAGCGCGAGGCCGGCGGCCGGTCCCTCGGCCATGCCGACTGCGACGGCGCGGTTCAGCGCCACCACCGGCCCCGGCGCCACGCGGGCGAGCCGCGCGTAGAGCGCGGCGATACGGGGCCAGTCGGTATCGGTGGCGCGCGCGGCGCGGGCATGGCAGGCCGCGATCGCCGCCTGTAGCGCGTAGCTGCCGTCGGCGCCGCCGAGCGCCTCGGCGCGCGCCAGCGCCGCGAGGCCGCGATGGATGAGCAGCCGGTCCCAGCGCGCGCGGTCCTGGTCGAGCAGCAGCACCGGGCGGCCGGCGGTGTCGGTGCGCGCGGCCGTGCGGCTGGCCTGGATCTCCATGAGCGCGACGAGGCCGTGCACCTCGGGCTCGGCGGGCATGAGGCCCGCGAGCACGCGGCCGAGGCGCAGCGCCTCGTCGCAGAGCGCGGGGCGCATCCAGTCGTCGCCGGCGGTGGCCGAATAGCCTTCGTTGAAGACGAGGTAGATCACTTCCAGCACCGAGGCGAGGCGCGCGGCGCGCTCGGCCGGCGGCGGCAGCTCGAAGGCGGGGCGCGCGGCGGCGAGCGTCTTCTTCGCGCGCACGATGCGCTGGGCGATGGTCGGCTCGGGCGCGAGGAAGGCACGCGCGATCTCGGCCGTGCTCAGGCCGCCGAGCAGCCGCAGCACGAGGGCGACGCGCGCCTCGGTGCCGAGCAGCGGATGGCTGGCGGTGAAGATGAGCCGCAGCAGGTCGTCGCCGATGTCGTCGGCGCGGGCGGCGTCGAGCAGGTCGGCCGGGTCGGGCGCGAGATGGCTGCCGAGCGCGTCGGCGTCGGCGCCGAGTTCGGCCTGCCTGCGCGCGTGCAGGGCGGCGGCGCGCAGGTGGTCGAGCGCGCGGTTGCGGGCGGCGGTCATGAGCCAGGCGGCGGGGTTGGCGGGCAGGCCGGATGGCGCGGCGGCGGCGGCGCGCGCGCTGGCGGCGGCAGGCGTGGTGGCGGCGGACGGCCTGGCGTCGGCGGCCGGGGCCGACCAGCTTTCGAGCGCGGCGACCAGCGCGTCCTGCGCGAACTCCTCGGCCAGGCCGACGTCGCGCACGAGGCGGGCGACGGCGGCGATGATCCGCGCCGCCTCGATGCGCCAGACCGCCTCGATCGCGCGGCGGGTGGCGTCGGCGGACGGTGCGCACGGACGGGCCGCGTTGCCCGCCGCAGCGCGCGCCGCGCCGGCAGCCGGGCGCGCGTCAGCCACAGTCGGCCGGGGCGGCGTCGGGGTTCATCCACACCAGCTCCCAGGTGTGGCCGTCGAGGTCGTCGAAGCCGTGGCCGTACATGAAGCCGTGGTCCTGCGGCTCGCGCGGCACGCTGGCGCCGGCAGCGCGCGCCTTCGCCACCAGCGCGTCCACGCCGTCGCGGCTGTCGCAGGACAGGCAGACGAGCACCTCGCTCGTGGCCGTGGCGTCGGCGATCGCCTTGTGCGTGAAGCCGGCGTAGAAGCCGCGCGTCAGCAGCATCGCGTGGAGGTTGTCGCCGAGCACGAGACAGGCGCCCTGGTCATTGCTGAACCGCGGGTTGAAGGCATAGCCGAGCGACTCGAAGAAGGCGCGCGAACGCGGCAGGTCGCTGACGGGCAGGTTGACGTAGATCTGCTTGTGCATGGTGCTGGCTCCGGAACGGGAATCGAGGCGCGCCGCCGCGCTCAGCAGCGCGGCGATCGCGGGCAGGCCGAATGGCGAACGCATCGCGCCCGCCTCAGCCGGCGCCGCCGCCCGGCAGCTCGCGCATGGACTCGTCGCCCTCCAGCGGCGGGAAGTCGTCCATCTCGTAGAGCCGACGCACTTCCACCACGCCCGGCTTGTCCGGCCCGAAGGGCGCCGGAAAGCGCCGCGCCCATTCGAGCGCCTCGTCATGCGAGCGGACCTGGATGAGCGTGTAGCCGGCGATCAGCTCCTTGGTCTCGGCGAACGGCCCGTCGATCACGCGCGGCGCGGCGCCCGGCGCGTGATCGACGCGAAAACCGTCGCGGCTCGGGCGCAGGCCGGCGGCGTCGAGCAGCACGCCGGCCTCGGCCAGCCGCCGGTGGTACTCGATCATCGTCCGCATCAGTTCGGGATCGGGGGCGGGCGTGAGTTCGGCTTCGGATTCGGGCGTGGCCCGGACCTGGATCATGTAGCGCATGGCGGCTCTCCGTCGTGGCGGTTGCGGGGGACTTCAGGAGCACGACGGCCGAGGGTGGCGGGAATCGACAACCGCCACGAAAAAAACTGCGGTCACCGCCCCGCCGACATGAAGCACGGCCCCAGCTCGCGCACCTCCACCTCGCACCAGGCCGCCGCCGGGCAGCGCGCGGCGATCTCCAGCGCCTCGGCGCGGCTCGCCGCCTCGACGAGGAAGAAGCCGCCGAGCATCTCCTTCACCTCGGCGAAGGGCCCGTCGAGCAGCGCGGGCCGGCCGTCGCGCACCCGCACCCGCGTGGCCGTGTCCACATGCGCGAGCGATTCGGCCGCGACCAGCCGGCCCTCGGCCCGCAAGCGCGCGGCGAAATCGAGCATGCGGGCATAGGCTTCGCGGCCTTCGGCCTCGCCGCGGCCGGCGCGCTGAGTGGGCGGTTCGTTGATGAGCAGGGCAAAGCGCACTGGCGGCTCCGTCGGGTTGGAACGAGCATCGCAGCATGCCCGCGCGACGGGCCGCCAGCCACCTCGGGAGGCCGCTTGAAATTCGCCTACACCCTCGCCTTCGCCTCGCATGCGCTCGGCGCCGAGCCGCTCAAGCCGCCCGCCACCCTGCCCTGGGGCCAGACCTTGGCCTGGGTGCGCGGGCGCGACGGCACGCTGGTGGAGCTGTGCACGCCCGTGGGCGGCTGACGCCTTCGCACGCGCGCCACACAAGCCCGCCAGCATCGCGCACGCCACCACCACTCCCGCCGCGCCATGACCCGCATCGAGCTCCAGCTCGACCTCAACTACGACATCGGCCCGCAGGGCGCCGACTTCGTGTTCAACATCCATGCCGCGCAGACGCGCCAGCAATCGGTGTGGAACGAGCTGCTGACCATCAGCCAGCCGGTGCCGACCCTGCTCCACACCGACCCGGCCACCGCCACCCGCTTCCTGCGCCTGAGCGCCGGCCCCGGCCCGCTCGCGCTGAACTACGCCGCCACGATCGACCTGCACCACCACTTCGCCGACCCGCTGGTGCTGGCCGAATGCCCGGTGCCCGCGCTGCCGTCCGAGGTGCTGCCCTATGTGCTGCCGAGCCGCTATTGCGAGTCCGACCGCATGGCGGCCTTCGCGATCGAGCAGTTCGGCGCGCTGCCGCGCGGCCATGCGCGCGCCCGCGCCGTGTGCGACTGGGTGCGCGCCCATGTGCGCTACGCGCCCAACACCACCGACAGCAGCACCTCGGCCGCCGACACCCTGCTCGACCGCACCGGCGTGTGCCGCGATTTCGCGCATCTGATGATCGCGCTGTGCCGCGCGCTCAACCTGCCGGCGCGCTTCGCCACCGGCACCGACTACGGCGGCGAGCCGCCCGCCGGCCGGCTCGACCTGCATGCCTACGTCGAGGTGTGGCTCGGCGACCGCTGGTACCTGTTCGACCCCGCCGGCACCGCAATCCCGATGGCGCTGATCCGCTTCGGCACCGGCCGCGACGCCGCCGACACGGCCTTCGCGACGATGTTCGGCGAGGTGACGGCCTATGCGCCGACGGTGAGGGTGACGGCGGTGGAGGACATCGCGCGCGGCGTGCTGCTGCCGTGGCGCTGCTGGCAGGCGTTGTCGACCGACGGGGGCGAGCCGATGGCCTGAGGCCGCGCGCGATTCAGAGTCCGTTGAGCTGGCTCCAGAGCGCGGAGCTGATCCGGTGCCGGAACGGCGAGTCGCGCAGCGCCTCCCTCAGTTCGCTGTAGGTGCCGATCGGGCGGAAGGTGTTCTGCAGATCCTCTTCGTCACTGGAGAACTCGTCCTCGCTCTCGATCATGCCGTTGTCGGCATTCACGCGCTGGTAGTCGAGGTTGAGCTTGGTCGGCAGCCAGTTGTCGAGCCTGAGGGTCGATGTCGGATCGGCATTGGCGTCGAGTCGAAGTTTCAGCATCCGCGCCATGTTGCCGACCGTCGGTTCGAGATAGTCCTCGCGCGTGATGTCGATGCCGACTTCGAGGGTCTCGTTGTCCTCCAGCTCCTTGTCGCGCATCCAGTCCTCGCGCTTGGCCCAGTTCTCGACATTGAGGGTGCGCGACATCGGCACCAGGTTCTTGTAGTGGTCGGCCATGCCGACGGCGCCGTCGGCCGCATCCCAGAGCGAGTGCGGAATGATGTGACCGCCCTCGAAAGTCTCGGCCTGCCCGGTCTTGATGTAGAACTGGTCACGCCCGAAGTTGCCGATCACGCCCGAGTAGTAGCCGTTGCGGCCCGGCGGGGTGTTGACCTGGTTGTCGAGCGTCGCCGCGATGCTGGCCGGTGCCGGCACGGTCTTGACGCCCTTGCTGCCGAAGAAGTCGCGCACTTGCTTCGTGATCTCGCCGTTGTGGCGCTCATCGATCGCATCGCTGGCTTCCAGTTCGTTGATGAGGTCCTGCGTAGGCGGCAGCAGCTCCTCGTAGTCGACGTTGAAGTCGAGCACGTTGCGCTGGACGACGCCGGCCTCCGGCTGCGACGCGGCCGCGAGGCGGCGCTGGGCCGTCGCCGCCGGCGCTTCGTGGCGGCCGGCCCGTGCGGAACCCGCATGGGCCGTGGCACGGGCCTGGAGCGCCCGCAGCTGCCCGATCCGGGCCGACCCCGCCGCCTGCCGCGCGAGCGCATCCAGCCCGGGATTGCCGGCGCGGCTGGCGGACGCGTCGGGCCGTGAACGGCCGCGCATGAGGGAAACGGCCGCCGCGCCCGCCTGCGGCGCGCGGGATTCGGGAATGGCATGAACTGGCATGGAGTCCTCCTTCGACATTGCGATCCGGACCACCATCCGGGACGACGGCGGCCCGCAGCCACTCTGGGCCACGGCGCCGGCGCCCCGCCATTCACTGGAACAAGTCGCCGCCATCAACCGGAGGCCGGCCTCCGGCCGGGTCGTGCGGCGGCATGCCACCCGGACTCAGATCCGCAACTCCCAGCGCAGCGTCGCCACCGGATTGGTCCGCTGCGTCGTCGCCGTCGTCTGCGTGAAGCCCTGCGTGGCCGACACCACCGACCCGCCCGAGTCGTAGTCGCGCCCGCTCAGGTTGGCGACCGACAGCCGCAGCTGCGACACCGGCGAGAACGCCCAGGCACCGAACACGTCGGCGACGATCTTCGTGCCGTTGACGGCCTGCTGCGTCGGCGTGAGCTGGATCGTCGTCACGGGCGTCCACGTCACGCCGCCGCCGAGCGTGAGCGGCGTGCCCGGCACGCGGCCGTCGAGGCTGAAGCTGCCCTGGGCCTTGGGCTGCTGGTCGAGCCGGTTGTTCGGCCCCGGAATGCCGTCCACCTGCGAGCGGTAGAGACTGAGGCCGGCCTTGAGGTTGATGGCCGGCGCGCCCGCGACGATCTCGTCGAAGCCGGTGCGCGCCTCCAGCTCGATGCCGCGCGTGACCGCGTCGCCCACGTTCTCGGGCCGCGACACCCAGCGGTCGGACGCGGCCCACGGCACCGGTTGCAGGCTGGTCACGGTGCGGATCAGGTCGGTGATGCGGCGCTGGAACACGCCGATGCTCGTGACGCTGCGTCGGCCCGTGTAGTGCTCCCACGCGAGGTCGATGCCGGTGGCGAGTTCGGGCTTGAGGTCGGGGTTGCCGACGCTGTCGGGATTGCTCGGGTCGTTGGGCCGGGTGCTGAGTACCGGCAGGTTCGAGAGCTGGCCGAGCTGCGGCGCCTTGTAGCTGCGCGTGAGGCTCAGGCGCACGACGTCGCGCGCGTTCTCGTCGGGCTTCCACGCCACATGGAACAGCGGCGACCAGACGGCGCTGCTGTTGTCGCTGCTGCTGCCGGCGGTACGGCTTTGCGTGGCGATCTGCTCCCAGCGCAGGCCGGCGTAGGCCGACCAGTTGAGGTCGATCTCCCATTCGTCCTGGGCCCAGCCGGCGAGGGTACGGCTGCGGGCGCGGGTGCTGTCGCCATAGCCGGCGAGCTGGGACACGCCGTTGTCGAGCGAGACGCGGCGCTGGTGGCGCCAGGCGTCCTCCCATTCCCAGCCGGCGACGAGGCTGTGGCCGCCGTCGAGCGGCTGGCTCAGCTTGCCCTTGCTGTTGATGCTGCGGTCCTGGCTGCGGTTGCTGGCGTCGAGCGTGCGGCTGCGCGTGCCGTCGGCGGCGTATTCGCTGCGGTCGGAAGTGCCACGGTTTTCGGAGCCGCCGGCGCTGAGGTCGAGTTGCAGCCGCGCGCCGCTGTCGTTGAGGCGGTGCTGCCACTGGCCCGAGAGGCGGGCGGCGGCGTCGCTGTTGTCGGCGTCGGTGTGGCTGCTGGCGTAGGGCGCGGTGCCGACGGTTTGCGCGAGCTGGGAGTCGGTGTCGCTGCGCCCGCGCATCGCGAACAGGAAGGGCGAGAGCACGAGCTGGTCGCCGCCGTCGAGGCGGAACTGCACGCGGCCGCCGGCCTGCACACCTTCGCGCCGGCCGAGGCTGCGGCTGACTTCGTCGCGGTCGAGCAGCGGGGTGCCGGTGGCGTCGGCGGTGGCGCGGGTGCGGGTCTCGGTTTCGGTGAGCTGGTCGGCGTGGAAGACGCCGGCGTTGAGGCTGTAGCGGTGGCCGTCGCCGAAGCCGCCGGTGCGGCCGAAGGAGGCGCGCTCGGACGGCCGGCCGCGCTCGACGCCCGTCTCCAGCTTGACCTCGTCGCCGAGGGCGCCGAGCGGCTCGCGCAGCACGATGTTGATGGTGCCGCCGATGGCGCGCGTGCCGTGCTCGGCGGTGGGCGCCTTCATGACCTCGATGCGCTCGACCTGCTCGGGCGCGAGCGTGTCGATCGAGAAGCCGGGCGGCACGCGCTCGCCGTTGAGCAGGATTTGCGTGTAGCCCGAGCCGAGACCGCGCATGCGCACCTCGCCGCCAGGGCGCCCGGGCGGGCCGCCGAGGGTGACGCCGGGCAGGCGCTTGAGCGCGTCGCCGAGGTTGCTGTCGCCGAACTGGAGGATCTCGTCGCGCGTGACGACGGACTTGGGCGCGGTGGCGTAGCGGCGCTCGGCGGTTTCGGCCGGGCCGCGCGACCTGATCTCGACGGCGTCGAGGCTGACGCCGTTGGCGGGCTGGGCCGGGCGCGCGGCGGGGTCGGGCGCCTGCTGGGCGAAGGCCGGCGCGAGCGCGGCGAGGCCGAGGGCGATGGTGAGCGGCAGGCGCGCCGGTCGGGCGTGAAGGGCGGTCGGAAGAGGCATGGGTACGCGCGTTGGTCGTGAGCTGGAGCACACGGGCGCGTGCCCCTGCTGGCTGGCATGTGGGCAGGCTTGCCGGCTGGCGGCGTGCAGCGTAAGGGCCGGCGCGGGGCGCGCGCCGAGGGGCTGGAACGCGGTGCTGGCCATGGCCGGCGGATTGGCGGCCATGGGCGGCGGGAGTGTGGTGGCGGGGCGTCAGCGCGATCGGCGGATGTGCGGAACACCTCGCGCCGACCGACGCGAGCCTGACCGCCCCGTGCGTCGCTCACCGGTTCACATCGACGACCACCCGCCCCCGCAACCTCCCCTCCATGATCCTTCCCGCCGTCGCGATCACCTCCCCCAACCCGATCTCGCTCGCGATCGCCCCGAGCTTGGCGAGGTCGAGATCCCGCGCCAGCCGCCCCCAGGCCTCGACCCGATCCGCCTTCGGCCGCATCACGCTGTCGATGCCCGCGAGCGTGACGCCGCGCAGGATGAAGGGCATGACCGTCGCGGGCAGGTCGGCGCCCGCCGCGAGGCCGCAGGCCGCGACCGTGCCGCCGTACTTCATGCCGGCGCAAACGTTTGCAAGCACATGGCTGCCGGCCACGTCCACCGCTCCGGCCCAGCGCTCCCTGCCGAGCGGCTTGCCCGGCGACGCGAACTCGGCGCGCGGCAGCACCGCCTTGGCGCCGAGGCCCGTCAGGTACTCCGCCTCCTCGGGCCGCCCGCTCACCGCCACCACCTCGTAGCCGAGCTTCGCGAGCAGCGCGACCGCCACGCTGCCCACGCCGCCGGCCGCGCCCGTCACCAGCACCTCGCCCCGGTCGGGCGTGACGCCGTGCTTCTCCAGCGCGATCACGCACAGCATCGCGGTGTAGCCGGCGGTGCCGATCTCCATCGCCTGGCGCGGCGTGAAGCCGGCCGGCAGCGGGATAAGCCAGTCGCCCTTGAGCCGCGCCTTCTGCGCGAGCGCGCCCCAGTGCGCCTCGCCCACGCCCCAGCCGTTGAGCAGCACCGCGTCGCCGGCCTTGAAGTCGGGATGGCTGCTGCTCTCGACCGTGCCCGCGAGGTCGATGCCCGGCACCATCGGAAACCTGCGCACCACCGGCCCCTTGCCGGTGATGGCGAGCGCGTCCTTGTAGTTGAGCGTCGAATACGCGACCTTGACCGTCACGTCGCCCTCGGGCAGTTGCGCCTCGTCGAGCGCGCGGCGGCTCGCGCGGTAGCCCGCGTCGTCCTTCTCGATCAGGATGGCCTCGAACATGTCCCTACTCCCTGGCAGCTTGGGTTTTGCCGGCGCGCCTGCGCGGGCGAGATGCCGCGCCCGACGGCGCGACCACGGTTGACGCGGCCGCCGGCGGCCTGCCGCCCAGCCCCGCGATGAAGAATTCTGCAAACCCTTGCAACACCGCCGGCGACCGCTCCAGCCGCGCGCGCAGCACCGCGCCCTCCCAGCCGGTCCAGAACAGCATCGCCGCGTGTTCGCAGTCGGTGCCGGGCGCGATCTCGCCGGCATCGCGTGCGAGGCGCAGGCAGGCGGCGACGCGCGCCTCCCAGTCGGCAAACACCGCGAGCAGCCGCGCGCGAAAGCCCTCGGGCAGCGCCGACATTTCCTGCCCCAGATTGCCGACGAGGCAGCCGCGCCGCCAGTCGTGCCGCGCCATGCCGTCGGCCGCGTCGGCCACGAAGCGGCGCAGCCGCGCGAGCGGCGACGGTTCGGCGGCGTCGAGCAGATGGCGGTCGAGCTTGCGCCCGAAGTAGGCGGCGTAACGCTCGACCAGCGCCGCGCCGAAGGCTTCCTTGCTCTCGTGCCAGTGATAGAACGAGCCCTTGGGCACGCCGGCGCGGCGGAGGATTTCGTCGATGCCGGTGGCGGCGAAGCCCTTCTCGGTCAGCACCGCGAGGCCGGCGCGCAGCAGCGCCTCGCGCGTGTCGTCGGGCGCGAGGGCGTTGCGCGGCGGGCGGCCGCGACGGCGCGGCGCGGCGGTGTCGGTGCTGGCGTCGGTGCTCATAGGCGCCGATATTAGACCGGTCGTCTATAAATTGACCAGCCCGGTTTCGGGTAGCTCACTCATCGGTGGGAAATCGGTGGGAAGCCGGCGCCCAGTGTTGCGCCCGTCGAAGCCGCCGACGCAGCGGCCGGCAAAAGCCGCAAACCGGATGCCTCTTGCGAGGCCGTCACGGCGCCGGCACTTCATGGGAGGAACACAGCATGTCCATCAGCAAGTTGCTGCTCGCGGCCGGCGTCGTCGGCTGCGCATTCGCGGCGCGGCCGGCGGCCGCCGTCAACGTCAGCATGGGTTGCGTCGAGCGCTACAGCGACGCCTCGGGCTTCACCACCGATGACAACGTCTCGCTCACCTGCGACGCGGCCTCGGGTTTCTACGGCCTGTTCAACTTCTGGGGCGGCAACGCGCTGCGCCGCTTCTGGCAGAACACCCTCGTGTGGCCGACCGACTACCGCGAGGACAGCTTCGGCGGCTCCGACAGCATCGAGGCCGACTGGTCGAGCGCCGACCTGCATGTGTTCTCGGGGCACGGCAGCTGCCAGAACCCGCCGGTATCGACCTCGCCCGACTTTCTCGTCACGGCGCGCAACGGCATCGGCCGCAACGCCAACTTCGTGAACATCGGCAGCTCGCTGCGGCTGGGCGAGTTTCCGGGCTCGGGCGTGTTCGGCTCAAACGGCAACCTCAACGCGCTGATGATCAACGCAAGCTGCCCGATGGACCTGGTGTCGCTCACCACGCAGTGGTGGCCGGTGTTCCAGGGGCTGCACGTGGCCATGGGCCATTCGGGCGACGTGAGCCACGACAACCTCGACAGCCCCACCAAGCTGCCCACCGTCGGCATGTGGCTCGGGCTGCTGGGCGGGCCGTCGGGTAGCGTCAGCTACCGCACCGCGTGGATGAACGCCGGCCTCATCGACGTGCAGGACGGCGTCTGCGCCGTCATCACCGGCACCGGTCGCACCGAGGCCGAGGCCATCTCGCGCCGCGACGCCGAGACGCCGAAGCAGCGCATCGGCGACGCCCTGCCCGCGACCTGGATCGCCTGGCGCTGGACCTGCAAGTGACCCGAGCCACCACGGAGACGACCATGAACATCCACAAGCCGACCGCGCTCGCCCTCTTCTCGGCCATCGCCCTGCAAGCCTTTGCACAATCGCCGGGTTTCGAGCCGCCGCGCCAGCGCGACGTAAGCACGACCGAGCGCGCCGACCTCGCCAAGACGGTCGCCACGCGCTTCGGGCTCAACCTGCCGGCCGACACCAGCTACAACGCCGCCGGCCCCTTCCGCGTCGCGTCGAACAAGCTGTTCAGCTATCTGGAACGCACCGACAACCCGACCAGCAGCGCGATCGAGCTGCCCGACTACGGCCTCGCCACGAAACCGCTCGACCTCGCCGCCAACGGCCGCGACGTGCTCGTGCCGCGCGCGCTCGACGCGCTGAAGAAGGGCGGCTATCCGGTCGACGGCCTCGCCTTCGCGGGCTTTCAGGACGAGTACGTCGGCGCCGGCCAGCCGCAGCTGCTCGCGAAGGATTTCGATCCGCGCAAGACCAGCGTGCCGGTGGCGCGCAGCCTGCGCTTCGAGCGCTACAGCTACGGCCTGCCGGTGTTCGGCTCGGAGGTGCTGGTGGGGCTGATGCCCGAGGGCACGATCGGCCGGCTGCGCTATCACGCGCCGCCGCTCGACGCGGCCAAGGTGAAGTCGGCGCTGGAGCTGTCGAAGCTCGTGACCAGCGGCGGCTGGACGCTGCCGCGCGAACTGGGCGCGGCCAACATCAAGGTGCTGGAGGTGCGCGCGGGCATCGGCGTGTCGAGCCTCGCTAGCCTGGAACCGCGCCAGGCGCCGGTGGTGCGCGTCACATACCGCCGCACGGGCAGCGACCCGAAGCTGCCCGTGCAGAGCACGCGCGCCGCCTACTACGACGCCAAGGGCGCCGAGGTACTGCTGGACGACGTGATCATCACGCCGCCGACGGCGGACGGGACGCTCAAGGGCAGGTAAGAAGCCGCTGCTGGAAGATCATCGTATGGGCCAGGTCTTATCGGACTGGATTGCCTGGTTGCCGTCGATCAGCCCTCTGACCGACTTCGGGATCTTGACGAGGCGGTCGCGATGCATCTCAAACGTCGCTTTAGGCGTCGTTGCGAGGTCATAGTCGGCGTCTTTCAGCACCTGCTCCGCCTCGCCCGGGCTCATGTCGGTGGTCTCAACCTCGTAGGTAATGGTGTCACCGACATTCTTGGCATTGAGAGCCGTGTTGAAGGCCTGCTCCATCTGGAGTTCCCAATCGTTATCCTCAAAGTTCTTGGGCCAGGGCCGGACATTGCTGTTATTGCCGGCACCGCCGAGCCGCTTGGGAATCATGTGGGCGCTCATCAGCAGCTTCGGCCAGCCCATGTCAACAAGGGTCTTGTTCACCTTACTTGCGATCTCGTTGTCGGCGTCACCGCCAGCTGCCGACAAGGTTGCCGGCCAGTTGGCAATCGAGAAACCGGCTGGCTTGGTGACCGTTTTCGAGTACGACTGCGGTTGCAGCACGGCGCCCGCGCCAGCCTGCGCGGGCAAGGTCGCCGGTGCCCGCCCGCCCGGCACCCGACTTACGGCCACCAAGCGCTGCAATGCGCGCATGCCTGACACGGCGGCAGAAGCATCTGCAATCGCCGACAACCGCAACTGGGCGGCAAGTCTCGCATTGGTTACCGGCGCGTGGGCGGCTCCTGATTGACGAACGGCACTGGGGGCGGCCGCTCGCGTGACGGCTTGCGACCGGTCGCCGGCGCGCTGCGGATCGACATGGACGGACATTGCTAGTTCTCCCGAGGCAAGAAGGATTCGGACAGTGGAACGGGAATGGCATGCATGTCGTGGTCATCCGTCACTGGTAAGGCATGCAGCACCACGGTGACGTCATCCCCCGCCACACCGCGCAGCACCCGCACATTCGGCGTGAGCCGCCGGCAGAACCCCTCCACCTCCGCCACGTCCTGCCCGACCAGCAGCGGATGCGCGGGAAACACCGCCGCGTCCAGCACCGTGAACACCAGCGTGCGCAGCGTTGCCGCCCACAGATGCCGCAGCGCGTTCCAGACGAAATCCGGCTCGCGGCTGCGATAGCCGAGCGCGCCGCAGGCCACGACCACCTCGGCCGGCGGCAGCGGCCGCGCGAAGTCGAAGGCATTGCCCAGCTCGAAGCGCGCGCCCGGATGCGCGGGGCCATGACGCTCGGCCGCGTGGGCGATGAACTCGGGCACGGTGTCGATGCCGTGGTAGCGGATGCCCTCGAAGCGCGCGGCGAGATAGGGCAGCAGATCGGCCGTGCCGCAGCCGATGTCGAGCACGCGCGCATGGCTGAAATCGGCGGCGGCGGCGATCGCCTCGAAGCGCGCCTGCTGACTGCGCGGCTCGCGCCAGCCGAGCGCGCCCGGCGTGCCGAGGCCATGCTCGGCGATGCGGTGGCGGTGGTAGTGGATGACGGTGGCGCGGTCGAGCAGGTGCATGGCGGGGCGGGCGGAATGACCGGCGCGGCGGCGCCGCGCGACCTGGGAGCCGGCATCCTAGGCGGGGCCGGACCGCCGTCGGGAGGTAACAGTGCGCATCCGGACACCGGCCGGTATCCGCCTCGACTCAGTGCCCGCGCTCGCTACGCCAACCCCGCCTCCTGCACCGCCGCCTCGATCGCCTCGATCAGCACCCGCGTCTTGGCGGGCATCAGCCGGCGCCCCGGCATCACCGCCCAGCAATCGGTGCAGGGCAGCGACCAGTCGGCCAGTAACGGCACGAGCCGGCGTTCGTCCAGCGGCGCGCGCGCGACCTGCATCGGCAGCGCGGCGATGCCGAGATCGGCCAGCGCGAGGTCGAGCATGAGGCGCGGCGAGTTGACGAGGGCGCGCAGCGCGGGCAGGCCGGTCCATTGCTCGGCGTCGCGGGCCGGCGCGGCGGCGAGGAGCGCGGCGCCACCGCCTGCCGCGCCACCGCTCACGCCACCGCGCCTCAACGCCCAGGGCGCCGCCTCGCCGCCGCGCCCGCGCAGCGCGATGCCGTCATGCGCGAGCAGATCGGCCGGCGCGCGCGGCGTGCCGCGCAGCGCCAGATACACCGGCGACGCGAACAGCCCCCAGCCATGCCCGTACAGCCGCCGCGCCACCAGCGTCGCGTCGTCGGGCAGCGCGCCCATGCGGATCGCGAGATCGAAGCCTTCGGCGATGAGATCGACGCGGCGCGACGACATGTCCACGTCCAGCACGATCTCCGGATAGCGCAGCAGCAGCGCGGCCAGCACGCGCTCGATGTCGATGCCGAAGGCTTCGGACGGCATCGACACCTTCAGCCGCCCGCCCGGCCGCGCCTGCCGGTGCAGCGCAAGGCTGGCGGCGGCGTCCACCTCGTCGGCCACCTGGCGCGCATGCACGAGCAGGTTGGCGCCGAAGTCGGTGAGCGTGAGGCGGCGCGTGGTGCGCAGCAGCAGCCGCTCGCCGAGCGCCGCCTCCAGCGCCGCGAGCCGGCGCGACACCGTGCTCTTGGGCAGGCCCAGACGCTCGGCCGCGCCGGTGAAGGAGCCCGCGTCCATCACGCGCGCGAACAGCAGCAGGTCATTCGGCTCGACGTCCATTGATCCACCAGTGGAACAGTGTTGTGCTGAAAGCCGGGTTTATAGCGCACTACGCGATCAATACAGTGCACTCCATCGACAGCGCGACAGCGACGGCAAACAAGGCAGCCGCACCGCAAGGCCCGCTTCCCGCACCGCCGCGCCGGCCGCGCTGTCGCCAACCGACCCGTTCGCAGCACCGTCAAGAAACCAGAAAGGCCCGCCATGAAGATCCTTCAAGTCCTCTCCAGCGTCCGCGCCGCCGATTCCAACTCGACCGTCGTCGCCAACCGCGTCGTCGACAAGCTCAAGGCCGCGAACCCCGCCGCCGAGCTGACGGTGCGCGACCTCGGCGCCCAGGCGCCCGCGCTGCTCGACGGCGCCGCCGTCGGCGCGCTGTTCACGCCGCCCGAGCAGCGCACGCCCGAGCAGGCCGCCCGCGTGGCCGAGGACGATGCGCTGATCGCCGAGATCCAGGCCGCCGACGTCGTGGTGCTGGGCGTGCCGATGTACAACCTCAACGTGCCGGCGCAACTGAAAATGTGGTTCGACGCCATCAGCCGCGCCCGCGTCACCTTCCGCTACACGGCCAACGGCCCCGAAGGTCTGCTCACGGGCAAGAAGGTGATCGTCGCCTTCGCCCGCGGCGGCAAGTACCGTGGCACCCACTTCGACCAGCAGACGCCCTATCTCAAGGTCGCGCTCGGCTTCCTCGGCATGACCGATGTGCAGTTCGTGTTCGCCGAGGGTTTCGCGATGGGCGAGGAAGGCGCGAAGGCGGCCTTTGCCGACGCCGATGCGCAGATCGCCGCGCTGGACGTGAGCGCGCCCGCGCCGGTCGCCGCCGAGGCGCTCGCCGCCTGAGCGGCATCCGCAACCACAACCCGCCACCCCGGCCATCCGCCGGCGGCGGCAGCATAAGGAGCACGCCATGAGCATCTTCACGACGACCGACGCCGCCACGAGCGGCGGCAGCACCGCCACCACCAGCCCGGTCACCGCCGTTGCCAACCCGCGCCGCGTCGAGCGCATCGTCATCGGCCATCCGACCTCGGACGGCGCCGGCGTCAAGCTCACGCGCGTGATCGACCATCGCCTGCAACGCCGGCTCGACCCGCTGCTCATGCTCGACAACTTCAGCAGCGATTCGCCCGACGACTACGTGGCCGGCTTTCCCGACCATCCGCATCGCGGCTTCCAGACCGTGACGTACATGATCCAGGGCCGCATGCGCCACCGCGACAGCGCCGGCCACGAGGGCCTGCTTGAGAACGGCAGCGTGCAATGGATGAACGCCGGCAGCGGCCTCATCCACAGCGAGATGCCCGAGCAGGAGGACGGCCGCATGGAAGGCTTCCAGCTCTGGATCAACCTGCCCTCGCACCAGAAGCTGAGCGCGCCCGCCTACCAGGACATCGCGCCCGCCGAGGTGCCCGAACTCCAGCTCGCCGGCGGCGGCCTCGTGCGCGTGATCGCCGGCGAGGCCGGCGGCGTGCGCGGCGCGGTGCGGGGCGAGTTCACCGAGCCGGTCTATCTCGACGTGCATCTGCCGCCGGGCGCGCGCTTCGCGCAGCCGCTGCCGGCCGGGCACAACGCGGTGGTCGCCACCTATCGCGGCACGGCCACGGTGGGCGGCGAGGCGGTGGAGAGCGCGCGCATGGCCATCCTCGCCAATGACACGGCGGCCGACGGCGTGGTGATCGCCAACGACGGCCCCGACGAACTGCGCGCGGTGCTCATCGCCGGCAAGCCGCTGAACGAGCCGATCGTGCAGTACGGCCCCTTCGTGATGAACACGCAGGAGGAGATCGTGCAAGCGATTGCGGATTACCGCGAAGGGCGGATGGGCTGAGGCCCGCCCAGGGCGCGGCATCGTCGCCGCGCCGGCCGGCCCGGACGCAGCGCGACCGGCTCGGCCCGCAGCCGCGCGGCCTTGCGCGAAGCCAAGCACCCACCCCGGCCGCCCTGCTGCGCAACCAGCAGCCGGGCGGCCGTTTTCGCTGGATTGCGACCAATCCGCCCCGGAAAGACCGTGGAACGGGAGTTGCCCCGTCAGGCCGACGCGCCGCCTTCGACGGCCGCGCCCGCCTTCCCACCTTTCCGCCTTCAGGTCGCGCCATGCCACTTCGTCCCGCCCGTTCCGTCGCGCCGCGCTCGCCCGCGCGCCGCGCCCTCTTCCCGCTCGCCGTCGCGGCCGCCGCCGTGCTGTCGGCCTGCTCGGCCTTCGCGCCGGTGTCGGTCGAGACCGCGAGCCAGGCGCTCACCGCCGACAACCTCGCCTCGATCGAGTTCTCGGGCACGGGCCGCTGGTACCAGTTCGGTCAGGCGCCGGCGCCCGACGAGGCCTGGCCGCCCTTCGACGTGTCGCGCTACGTGGCCGACATCGACTACGCGAAGTCGGCCGCGCGCGTGCAGATCGTGCGCAGCCAGACGCCCGAGCCGCCGCGCGAACGGCCGGCGCCGGTCGAGCAGCGCGTCGATCAGTACGTGGCCGGCGGCACCGCCTGGAACCGCGCGCCCGCCAGCGGCGGCACGCCCGGCGCCGCCACCGCGCAACCCGCCGCCGTGGCCGACCGCCAGGCCGAGATCTGGTCCACGCCGCAAGGCTTCCTCAAGGCCGCGAAGGCCAATGGCGCGACCTTCACCCGCACGCTTGGCGGCACCGAGGTGACGTTCACCGTCAACGGCAAGCAGCGCTACGTCGGCAAGCTCGACGGCGCCGGCCGCGTCGAGACCATCCGCACCTGGACCGACACGCCGGTGCTCGGCGACACCCTGCTCGAAACCCGCTTCAGCGATTACCGCGACTTCAACGGCACGAGCTTCCCGGCGCATATCGAGCGCTCGCAGGGCGGCTTCCCTGTGCTCGACCTGAAGGTGACGGAGGTCAAGCGCAACCCGGCGCTCGCGCTCGACGTGCCGGCCGAAGTCGCCAGCGCAAAGCCGGCGCCCGTGACGGTCACGGCGCAGAAGCTCGGCGACGGCGTGTGGTACCTGACGGGCGGCACGCACCACAGCGTGCTGGTCGAGGAGAAGGACCATCTGGTGCTGATCGAGGCGCCGCTCAACGAGGAACGCTCGCTCGCGCTGATCGCCAAGGCGAAGGAACTGGTGCCGTCCAAGCCGATCCGCGAGGTGGTCAACACGCATGTGCACTTCGACCATTCGGGCGGGCTGCGCACCTTCGTGGCCGAGGGCGCGAGCATCGTCACGGTCAAGGGCAACGAGCGCTATTACGAGCGCGCCTGGGCCGCGCCGCGCACGCTCAATCCCGACCGGCTCGCGCAGGCCGGCGTGGCGCCGAAGTTCGTCACCTTCAGCGGCAAGCTGGTGATCGGCGACGAGCATCCGGTCGAGCTGCACGAGATCGCGGCCTCGGGCCACAACGATGCCTTCCTGCTCGCCTGGCTGCCGCAATCGAAGGTGGTGGTCGAGGCCGATGCCTACACGCCGGTCGCGGCCGGCGCGCCGGTGCCGCAACCGGTCAATCCGTACAACGTCAACCTGCTGGGCAACATCGAGCGGCTGAAGCTGGACGTGGCCCAGATCGCGGCGCTGCACGGCCCGCGCCTGACCACGCTGGCCGACCTGCGCGCCGCCACGGCGACGCCGGTGGCGAGCGCGCGATGAGGCGGCTCGCGGCAGCAAGGGACACCCGGCCGGCGGCCAACCGGCAAGCTGTGAAAGCGCTTGCAATGTCGGTGGCGCTGGCCTTCGCGCTGCCGGCGGCGATCGCGGCGGATGCCGGCAGCGCCCCGGCCGGCGCGGTCGGCGGCAGCACGCCGGCCAGCCCGGCGGCGGCCGGCGCGGCCGGCAACGCACCGCTCGTGCGCGGCCTGCCCGACTTCGCCGACCTCGTCGAGCGCGCCGGGCCGGCGGTCGTCAACATCCGCACCGTGGCCAATCCGCATGCCGGCGTGCGCGGCGCGCCCGATCTGGACGAGCTGCTGCGCAGGCATTTCGGCACGCCGGATGCACCTTCGGCGCCTGAAGCCGCGCCCGACGCGGGCAAGGCCGCGCCCGGCAACGGCAAGCGCGCGCCCGGACGTTCGCCGGCCGCGCCGGGCAAGGCGCCGTCGGCCTCGGGCAAGGGCAGCGCGCCCGAGGCGCTGGCGGCACCGGGCGGTCGCGCCGCGCCGGGCGCCGGCAATGGCGCGCCCGGCAATGGTGCCCAGGGCAATGCCGCGCCCGGCCAGCCGCCCTCGGCCGGCGCGCCCGACCCCGACCCGTCCGCCGACGACGCCCCCCGCGCCCCGCGCGGCGTCGGCTCGGGCTTCATCGTCGGCGGCGACGGCGAAATTCTCACCAACGCCCATGTCGTGGCCGATGCCGAGCAGGTCATCGTCCGGCTCGACGACCGGCGCGAATTCACCGCCCGCGTCGTCGGCCTCGACCGCCGCACCGACGTGGCGCTGCTGCGCATCGACGCCACCGGCCTGCCCGTGCTGCCCGCCGGCGACGCGACCCGGCTGCGCGTCGGCGAATGGGTCATCGCCATCGGCTCGCCCTTCGACCTCGACAACAGCGTCACCGCCGGCATCGTCAGCGCCCGCGCGCGCGAGACCGGCGAACTGCTGCCCTTCATCCAGACCGACGTGGCGATCAACCCGGGCAACTCGGGCGGGCCGCTCATCAACCTGCGCGGCGAGGTGGTCGGCATCAACTCGCAGATCTACAGCCGCTCGGGCGGCTACCAGGGCATCTCCTTCGCGATCCCGATCGACGAGGCGCTGCGCGTGGCCGACCAGCTGCGCAGCAACGGCCGCGTGATCCGCAGCCGCATCGGCGTGGCCGTGGGCGAAGTGACGAACGAGGTCGTGGCCACGCTCGGCCTGACGCGCGCGGCGGGCGCGCTGGTGTCGGGCGTCGAGGTGGGCAGCCCGGCCGACAACGCCGGCGTCGTGCCCGGCGATGTCATCACCGGCGTGGACGCCAAGCCCGTCGAACGCTGGAACGACCTGCCGCGCATCATCGGCGCGGGCGTGCCGGGCGGGCGCCACAAGCTCAGGCTGATCCGCGCCGGCCAGCCGCAGGAGCTGGCGGTGCGCTACGCCGAACTCGAACCCGAGAAGACCGCCGCCCGCCCCGAGCCCAAACCCGAGCCGACGGTGGCCGCCGCGGCGCCGCGCGACCTCGGCATCGGCGTATCCGACATCACCGCCGCCGACCGCCGCGCGCTCCAGCTCGACCGGGGCGCGCAGATCGTGCGGGCGCAAGGGCTGGCCGAACGCGCCGGGCTGCGGCCGGGCGACATCCTGCTGAGCCTGGGCGGCGTGGGCGTGCACGGCACGGCGCAGTTCGAGGCCGTGCTCGACCGCATCGACACCGGCAAGCCGGTGAGCGCGCTGGTGCGGCGCGAGCAGTGGACGCGGCTGTTCGTCATCAGGCCGCGCGGGTGAGCGTGACGGGCCGTCATCGAGCTTCCCGATAAACCAGTTTTATCCGGAAAATCGATAAAGCAGGAATATCAGGATTGGCGATAAAATCGTTTTATCGTCTTTCCCGATGAGCCATGTCATGCGCCAACGCCTGATCACGCCCTTGCAGGCCGGGCAGCTGCTGACCGCCCGACGCAAGTCGCGCGGCCAGCCCCAGGCCGCGCTCGCCAGCCAACTCGGCATCAGCCAGAACCGGCTGTCCGAACTCGAATCCAGCCCAGAGCGCATCACGCTCGACCGTCTGCTGCTGCTGGCCGACGCGCTCGGTTTCGAGCTGGTATTGCAGGACAAGGGCGAGGACGCCGCGCCGCTCGGCGTGCGCGAATCCGCGCCGGAGTGGTGACATGGGCCGCCCGTCGCGCAGCCGCGCGCTCGCGGTCTGGATGAACGGCGAACGCGTGGGCGAATGGCGCCTGCCCGCGCAAGGCCCGATGGAGCTGGCCTACGACCCGGACTGGCTCGCCTCGCCGCAATCGCGGCCGTTGTCGCTGTCGCTGCCGCTCAACCATGACGGCGTGCCGCTGCGCGGGCCGGCGGTCGAGGCTTGGTTCGACAACCTGCTGCCCGACGGCGAGCCGATCCGCAAGCGCTTGCAGGCCCGCTTCCGCACGCGCGGCGGCAGCGCCTTCGACCTGCTCGAAGCCGTCGGCCGCGATTGCGTCGGCGCGGTGCAGCTGCTCGCGCCCGACGCCGATCCGCCCGATGTGCGCCGCATCGACGCCGAGCCGCTCGACGAGGCCGCCCTCGCCGCGCTCATCGACCGCGCCGTGCTGCCGCCCTCGGCCTGGGACGCAGGCGCCGACGACGGCGACTTCCGCCTCTCGCTCGCCGGCGCCCAGGAAAAGACCGCCTTCACGCTGCACGCCGGCCGCTGGTGCCGGCCGCACGGCGCCACGCCCACCACCCACATCTTCAAGCTGCCGCTCGGGCTCGTCGGCAACCGCCAGGCCGACATGCGCGGCTCCGTCGAGAACGAATGGCTCTGCGCCGAGCTGCTGCGCGAATGCGGCCTCGACATCGCGCGCTGCGAGATCGCCCGCTTCGCCGACCGCAAGCTGCTGGTGGTCGAGCGCTTCGACCGGCGCCTCGCCGCGAGCGGCGACTGGTGGCTGCGGCTGCCGCAGGAAGACGGCTGCCAGGCGCTCGGCCTGCCGTCGGCGCGCAAGTACGAGGCCGACGGCGGCCCCGGCCTCGACGACCTCGCCGGCCTGCTGCGCTACTCGTCCGAGCGCGAGCGCGATCTCGGCACGCTGCTGCGCGCGCAACTGCTGTTCTGGCTGCTGGCCGCGACCGACGGCCACGCCAAGAACTTCAGCCTCGCACTGCTCGCGGGCGGGCAGTACCGGCTCACGCCGCTGTACGACGTGCTGTCGGCCTGGCCGGTCGCGGGCCGGGGCGCCAACCAGCTCGATCCGCACCGGCTCAAGCTTGCTATGGCGTTGCGCGGGAAGAACGCGCACTACCGCCTCAGCGAGATCCGGCGTCGGCATTTCATCGAGACGGCGGCGCGCTGCGGCTACGGCGCGGCGGCGATGGAAGCCGACATCGAAGCGATGCGCGCGGCGCTGCCGGCGGCGCTCGACGCGGTGGGCGCGCGTCTGCCGGCGGGATTTCCGACGGAAGTGTTCGCAAACATCGACGCGGGCACGCGCGGCCAGCTCGCGCTGCTCTGACCGCCGGGGCGCGCCGCGTCCGCGCCAGCCGCCCCGCGCGGACCGCCTGTCGCGCGCCTCCGACCGACCGGCCGTCACGGCCCGCGCACGGCCCGCGCACCGTTCGAACTCCCCGCCCTTCCCCCCGCTTCTCCCCCGCTCGGGCTGCGGGCGACTCCCTATCCTCGACGCTGATCGCTGCGCCTTCGCGCATCGCGCCCAAGCCTCAGGACACCATGCAGGACCGCGCCGACGCCCCCGGCTCGCCCGAATCCGCCACGAGCGCAGCTCCCGCCGGCACCGGCCGTCCGGTCGCCGCGCCCGCCTCGCTCGACCCGGCCAGCCCCGCCGACTGGTCGGCGCTGCGCGAGCAGGGCCATCGCATGCTCGACGACCTGTTCGATCACCTGGCCGGCCTGCGCGACCACCCCGTCTGGCAGCCGCTGCCGCCCGGCCTGCGCGCCGCCTGGCGCGAGCCGCTGCCGCATGCGCCCATGCCGCTCGACGCCGCGCATGCGCGCTTCATGGCCGAGGTGCTGCCGCATTCGGTCGGCAATGCGCATCCGCGCTTCATGGGCTGGGTGCAGGGCGGCGGCACGGCGGTCGGCATGCTGGCCGAGATGCTCGCTGCCGGCCTCAACGCCAACGTGGGCGGGCGCGACCAGATGCCGCTCGAAGTCGAGAAGCAGATCGTCTGCTGGATGCGCGAGCTGTTCGGCTTTCCGGCCACGGCGGGCGGGCTGTTCGTGACCGGCTCGTCGATGGCCAACTTCCTCGGCGTGCTCATCGCGCGCACGAAGGCGCTCGGCGCCGAGGTGCGCCGGCTCGGGCTGCAATGCGCGGTGGCGCGCGGCGGCATCGCGGCGCCGCGCCTCGTCGGCTACGCCGGCACGACGGCGCACGGCTGCCTCGCGCGCGGCTTCGACATGGCCGGCCTCGGCACCGCCGCGCTGCGCCGCATCCCGGTCGATGCCGACCATCGCATCGACCTCACCGCCCTCGCCGCCCAGATCGCGCTCGACCGCGCGGCCGGGCTGCATCCCTTCATGGTGGTCGGCACCGCCGGCACCGTGGACATCGGCGCGATCGACCCGCTCGCCGAACTGGCCGAACTCGCCGCGCGCGAGCGGCTGTGGTTCCACGTCGATGGCGCCTTCGGCGCGCTCGGCATGCTGTCGCGCGAAGTGGCGCCGATGCTCGCCGGCATCGAACGCGCCGACTCGATCGCGCTCGACTTCCACAAGTGGGGCCAGGTGCCCTACGACGCCGGCTTCATCCTCGTGCGCGACCAGGCCGACCAGCTCGCCACCTTCGCCGCGCCGGCCGACTATCTCGCGCGCAGCCCGCGCGGCCTCGCCGCCGGCTCGCCCTGGCCCTGCGACCTCGGGCCCGACCTGTCGCGCGGCTTCCGCGCGCTCAAGACCTGGTTCACCTTCGCCACCTACGGCGCCGACGCGCTGGGCGCCGTCATCGACCGCAGCCGCGCGCTCGCGCAAGCGCTTGCAGCGCGCATCGAGGCCGAGCCGGCGCTGGAGCTGCTCGCGCCGGTCACGCTCAACATCGTGTGCTTCCGGCATCGCGGCGCCCGCGCGGCCGACGGCGCGATGCCGGCGGCGACGGCCACCGCCATGCCGGGCGTCCGTCCGGCCGATGCGGCCCGCGCGAGCACTCCGGAAAGCGCCGCGTCCTCGCTCGCCACACGCCACGCCGACGCCGTGCTCGCCGACGCGCTCGACGGCCGCCGCGCCAGCGCGCTCGACCGGCTCAACGCCGACATCGTGGCCGACCTGCACGAAGCCGGCATCGCAGTGCCGTCCACCACCGTCATCGACGGCCGGCTCGCGATCCGCGCCGCCCTAGTCAACCACCGCACCGACGCGAGCGACATCGACGCCCTGGTCGATGCCGTGCTCGCCCGCGCCGCCGCGCGCCTCGCCTCACCCACGGATTTCGCATGAGCAGCACCATTCCCTCGCCCGCCGTCACGCCGCAGGACGCCGCCACCTCCGCGCCCGGCGCGGGCCACGCCGCGCGCGCCACCGACGCGCCGGCCGCCGCACGCGCCGACGCCCCGACCGACGCGCCCGCCGACGCCCCGGTCGCCCTCGGCTCCGCGCCCGGCCTGCTCGGCCTCGCCACGCTCATGCGCCTCGCCTTCGACCGCGCCGACCTCGTGCCGATCTCGAAGGCGCTCATCGCGCGCGCCAGCCGCGACGAATCCGACGCCGACGCGCTCATGGACCTCGCCACGCTGCTGCAACTGCAAGGCATCGCCGACCTCGGCCTCGCCACGCTCATGCAAGCGCTTGCAGTTTGCCGCGTGTACGAACTGCCCGCCGCGCGCCAGCCCGCGCTGCGCCTGCTCGCGCTCATGGCGCCGGGCGAGCTGATGGCCAACGCGCCGCTGCCCTTCCTGTTCGAGGGCGGCGACATCTCGCTGACCATGCTCTACCTCCTGCCCGGCGAGCCGGTGCCGGCCGAGCTGCCGCCGCATGACGCGATCTTCATCGCCATCTCGGAAAGCGACGCCAACCGCCCGCTGCTCGACAAGCTCGCGCGCGCCAGCGCCGCCTGGACCGCGCCCGTCATCAACCGCCCCGGCCGCGTCGCGCTCACCGCGCGCGACCGCGCCTGCGAGCTGCTGGCCGACGTGGAAGGCGTGCGCATGCCGGCCACCGCGCGCGCGCCGCGCGCCGCGCTGCAAGCGATTGCAGCCGGCCGCGCCGACCTCGCCCGCCTGCTGCCCGACGGCCCCTGGCCGCTCATCGTGCGGCCGGTCGATTCGCATGCCGGTCACGACCTCGAACGCATCGCCGACGCCGCCGCGCTCGATCGCTATCTCGCCGCGCACGAGCAGCGCGAATTCTTCATCGCGCGCTTCATCGACTATCGCGGCCGCGACGGGCTGTTCCGCAAGTACCGCGTGGTGCTCATCGACGGCATCCCGCACGCCGGCCACATGGCGATCTCGGCCGACTGGATGATCCATTACCTCAACGCCGGCATGACCGACAGCGAGGCCAAGCGCGCCGAGGAAGCCGCCTTCATGCGCGACTTCGACGCCGACTTCGCCCAGCGTCACCGCGTCGCGCTGCACGCGATCGGCCAGCGCTTCGGCCTCGACTGGCTCGTCATCGACTGCGCCGAGACCGCCACCGGCGACCTGCTCGTGTTCGAGGTCGATCCCGGCGCCGTGGTGCATTCGATGGACCCGCCCGACCTCTTCCCCTACAAGCGCGAGCCGATGCAGCGCGTGTTCAGCGCCTTCCGCGCGCTGCTCGCGCGCCGCATCGACCAGGCCGCGCGTCGCCAGGAGCCCCGCCATGTCCACCGTGCTGCCTAGCCGCGCCCGCGCGCCCGGATTCCTCGTCAACGCGCCCGCCCGCCTCGCTGCCGGCGATGCCCGCGCCGGCACGGCCGGCGCCACCGCGACCGGCCACCCGGCCACCGCCGGCCAGCCCGCCGTGGCGGGCCACGCTCCACCCGCGCGCCGCCTGCTCGCGCCCAGCCTCTTCCTGCCCGACCTGCGCGCCGCCACCGCGCAACTCCTGACCGAAGGCGGCGACGAACGCATCCGGCCCGACGCCTTCGGCTTCAACCGCTACGGCTGCGCCACGCTGCCCGACCCCGGCATCGTCGAACTGGGTTCGTCCACCGCGTCGGCGGTGTCGCCGGCCGGCTTCGACGCCGCCAACCGGCTGCTCGCGCGGCTCGCGGGCCGGCCCGATTCGCACATGGCCGAGGCCGAGCGCATCCGGCGCGAACTGCTCGCGCTGTCGGGCGCCGACCGCGCCGAAGGCTGCGAGGCGGTGCTCGCCGCCTCGGGCACCGACGTGCATCTCATCGCCATCACCCTCGCCGCCGGCCCGGAACGCGCGCCGGTGCGCGCCGTCATGGCCGACGCCGGCGAGACCGGCAGCGGCGTGCCGCTCGCGCTCGGCGGCCGGCATTTCGGCGCGACGCGCTGCCGGGGCGGCATGGTGGACAAGGGCGCGCCGAGTCCGCTCGCCGACGCCATCGCCGCGCCGCGCCAGATCGCGCTGCGCGAGGCCGACGGCGGCGCCCGCCCGGCCGGCGCGATCGACGCCGATTTCGAGGCCGCCGTCGAGGCGGTCGTCAGTCAGGGCGAGCGCTGCCTGCTCGTGCTGACCGACGTAAGCAAGACCGGCCTCGTCGCGCCCACGCCGGACTGCGCCGCGCGGCTGGCCGAACGCTTCGGCGCGCGGCTCACGGTCATGGTCGATGGCTGCCAGTTCCGGCTCGCGCCGGCCACGCTCGCGGGCTATCTCGGGCGCGGTTTCGCCGTGGCCGTCACCGGCTCCAAGTTCGTGGGCGGGCCGGCCTTCAGCGGCGCGCTGCTGCTGCCTGGCGTCGCCGCGCGCCGGCTGCGCGCCATGCCGCTCGACGCGCTGGCCGGCTACACCGGCCGCGCCGACTGGCCGGCCGACTGGCCCGGCGCGCGCGCGCTCGACGGCGGCGCCAGCCACGGCCTGCTGCTGCGCTGGGAAGCCGCGCTGGCCGAACTGCGCCGCTTCCGCGCGCTGCCCGCCGCCGCCATCGACGGCTTCCTGCGCGACTGGGGCCAGGCCGTGGCCGGCCGCATCGCCGCCGATCCGCGCCTCGAATCCGTGGACGTGCCGGCCCTGGCGCGCGGCTTCGCCGACGGGTCCGGCGCCGATCCCGCGTCCGACGCCCTCGCCGCCGGCCTTGACGCCCACGCACGCGGCGCCGACCGCCCGCCCATGCCCGCCTGGGACGCGCGCCAGACGATCTTTCCCGTCATCGCGCGCGGCCCCGACGGCCACCCGCTCGCGCCCGCCGCGCTGCATGCGCTGTGGCGCCAGCTCGCCGGCCATGACGATGACGCCGACGCGACCACCCGCGCCTTCGCCAGCCTGGCCGGCGGCCTGGGCGGCGCCGACGCCGCCCGCGTCGCCGCGCCGCGCCTGCGCCTCGGCCAGCCGGTACTGCTCGGCCGGCGCGACGGACAGCCGCTGGTCGCGCTGCGGCTGTGCGCCAGCGCCCGGCTCGTGAGCGACGCGCTCGGCCAGCCCGACGGCACGGCGGCGGTGATCGCGGCCTCGCTGGTCGCGCTCGACCGGCTGGCCGAGCTGGCGACGCGCTGACCGGACGGCGGGCGCGGCCGGGCGGTACCGACCCGCCACCCGCCACCGACCACCGACCACCGACCACCGGCCGACGGCCGACGGCCGACGGCCGACGACCCGAGGCCGTCGCCGCGCCCCCGGGCTTCCCCGCAGCGTTTGCGGTCCAGGTTGTCACCCCGATGGGTGCGTGCGACAACCCGGCCACATCCACGCGGGAGGTCCCATGCCCCAGACCCTCAGACTCGGCGACCAGGGCGCCGACGTGATCACGCTCCAGCAGCGCCTGGCCGAGCTGCGCTTCAGCCCCGGCGCCATCGACGGCGACTTCGGCCACGGCACCGAGGCCGCCGTCGTCGCCTTCCAGCGCAGCATCGGCCTGCTTGACGACGGCGTGGCCGGCCCGCGCACCCTCGCCGCGCTCGGCCTCGCCGACAGCGCCGCGCTGCCCAGCGCCATCCCCGGCGTGACGGTGCAGGTGGTCTACCGCGTGTTTCCCGACGCGCCGATCGACAACATCAAGGCCCATCTGCCGCGCGTATGCGACGCGCTGATCGAGCGCAGCCTCGCCGACAAGCCGATGGTGCTGATGGCGCTCGCCACCATCCGCGCCGAGACCGCCGGCTTCGCGCCCATCGGCGAATACCTCTCGCGCTGGAACACCTCGCCCGGCGGCCAGCCCTACGACCTGTACGACTTCCGCAAGGATCTCGGCAACGGCGCCGTCGGCGACGGCGCGCGCTACAAGGGGCGCGGCTTCATCCAGCTCACCGGCAAGGCCAACTACGCCCAGCACGGCGCGGCCATCGGCCTGGGCAACCAGCTCGTGACCGATCCCGACCTGGCCAACGATCCGGTCATCGCCGCGCGGCTGCTGGCGAGCTTTCTCGGCGCGAAGGAACGCGCGATCAAGCAGGCGCTCGTGGCCGGCGACCTCGCCACGGCGCGCAAGCTCGTGAACGGCGGCAGCCACGGGCTGGAAGCGTTCAGCGCGGCCTACCGCACCGGCGAGCAGCTGATTCCGGCCGGCTGACAGCGGCGGCGGCGCCACGCCCGGAACCGCCTCACGCGCCTCCCGGCGATGGCCGGCGGCTTCACCGCGCCCACGGTGAATAATCCGCCGCCCAATCACCACGGAGTCCCGGATGGCAACGCTGCCCTCGCTTGAACAATTGCTGGTTTCGCTCGCTCAGGCGCTCGGCGCGGCATCCGCCGCCACCGGAAGTCAGGCCGATGCCTGGATCGCGCGCACGCTCGATCCCGACACCCAGGCCGCCCTCGGCGCGCGCCAGCTCGAACTGCTGCTGGCCGCGCTCGACCTCGACCCGGCGGACGAATCGACCGCCGACGCGATGGCCCGACTGCTGCACTTCGGCCAGTCGCGCTGGACCGTCGTCGACAACCTGCTCGCCACCGGCGAGGCCACGCCGGCCCAGCTCGCCTGGCTGGTGGGCGGCTGGATCGTCGCGCCGCACGCGGGCCGGCAGATCGCGCTGCGGCAGTTGCAGGCGCCGCGCGACGCGGGCATGCCGGCCGACCGGTTCTGGTACGCGCCCGTGGCCGTGCTCGACAAGGGCCGGTCGCGCGTGACGCTGCCGGTCGAGCAGGTGCTGGCCTGGGTCGATGGCCTGCTCGACGGCGGGCTGGCCGGACTGGCCGCGCGCGACGGCGCCTCGGCCGACGGCAACGCCAACGGCAACGCCGCCGCCGGCACCGACGCCGCCCTTCTCGCCGACTGGCGCGCCGGCCGGCTGCCCGAACCCGCCGACCTGCGCCGCCTGTTCGCCGACGACGCCCGCCTGCGCTTCGCCGATCCGGCCGACGCGCCCGCGCCCGTCGTCATCCGGCGCCGGCTGCTGATCGCGCGCGCGGTGCAATGGCTCTACTTCCGGCTCGGCGAGCTGCTCGACGGCGCGCGCTTCGACGCCCGCGACGCCGACCGCCAGACCAATCACGCGCTGCAACTGTTCGACCTGCACGCGATGGCGCACAACCTCACGATGGCCGCCGCCCGCGCATCGGACGACAGCACGGAGCAGGACGCCGACTTCGAGCGCCGCGTGCCCGACCCGCTGCGCTACGGCCCCTTCGCCAGCGTGCTGCCCTCGCATCAGCGCCAGGGCATCCGCGCCGCGCTGCAACTGCTCGAACGCCGATTCGCGCGGCTCGCGCCCGAGGCGCCGCTCGGCAACCTGCTCGCCTATTCGCCCGAGCAGCAGCAGGCGCTGACGCGCGACACCGCCGACTTCCTGCACGGCGCCACCGACACCCACGAGCGCCTGCACGCCGCCAAGGCCGATCTGCGCAACAAGCCGCACTGGAAACGCGTCGAGCTGCTGACCGACTTCGACCTCGTGCTCGACCTCGCGCGCGACCGCGACTTCGGCCTGCCGCTGCGCCAGATGCTCGCGCGCCGCGCCGCGCAACTGGCCGACACGCCGGCGCGCGAGCTGGACCTCATCTGCGTCGAGCTGGCCCAGCGCCTCGACGGCGACGACCGCCGCCATCGCGCCGACGGGGCCGCCGCCGAGGTCGAGGCGCTGCTCGCGCGCGCCCGCGCCAATCCGGCCGCGCCGCGCTTCGCGCCCGCGCTCGGGCATTTCGAGGCGCTGCACGCGATCGCGCTCGGCGATTTCGCGCGCGCCGGCCGCGCCTTCGACGCCGCGCTCGCGGCCGCCGGCACCGTCGGCATCGGCCGCCAGCGCACCCTGCTCGCCCACGACGCCTTCGCGCTGCGCGCCGGCCGGCCCTGGATGGGCGACATCGAGGCCGACTTCCACCGGCTGGTGAGCTACGGCCTCTTCCTCGGCAAGCCGGCCGACGCCCTGCCCGACTTCGACAGCTGGGCCGCCGAGGCCGCCCAGCACTTCCGCACCGAGCTGCACTGGCCCTACGCCGGCCCGCTCAGGCGCGAGCCGCGTCCGGCGGAATCGATGCGCAAATGGGTCGAGGCGGTATCGAAGTTCGGCGCCGCGCGCGACTGGCCCGGCCTCACGCGCTGGCTCGGCCACACCCTCAAGCCGGGCAAGGCAGTGCGCGACGCCCATGGCGACACCCTGCTCACGCTGCTGCTCGCCACGCGCGCCACCTTTCTCGAACGCGCGCGCGAACTCGAAGCCGTCGCGCCCGACGACAAGGCGCTGGCCCTGCTCGCCGGCATGCGCGAGCGCTGGCCCGAGCTGCTCGTGACCGTGGTGCGCGCCTGCCCCTGGCTGGCCGGCGAAAGCGATTTCGCGCTGCGCACGCCGCTCATGCTCGCTGCCGCCGCCGGCGACGCGGCCACGCTCGCGGCCCTGCTCGACGCCGGCGCCCCGGCCGACGCGCAGGACGCGCTCGGCCGAGGCGCGCTGCACGCGGCCGTGGCCGGCGGCTCGGCCGACTGCCTGCGCCTGCTGCTCGCGCGCGCGCCGGGCCTCGCGGACGTGGTCGCGCATGACGGCGCGAGCGCGCTGCATGCGGCCGCGCGGCTCGGCGCCGACGACCTCGCGCGCGAACTGCTCGCCGCCGCGCCGCGACTGGCCGGGCTGCGCGACGCGCGCGGCCGCACGGCGCAGGTCGCGCAGCCGGCGACGGCCTGAGGCCGGGCCACGCGCCGCAAGGGCAAGAACCTCCAGCCACCGCGGTTCACGCGCCGTGACCCGCCGCCCACCCGCGCCAGGCTGCCGTCGCCCCGGCAGCTGTAACGGGCGCCTCCTCCCGGTCCGCGCGGCGCCAACATTTCAGGCACCTATCCGCGCACGGATATCTACGGAGGAGACGCCATGCCCCATCCCATCGCCGCGCCGCTGCTCGCCGCCGGCCTTGCCCTCGCGCCGCTCGGCGCCGCGCTCGCCGAGGCGCAGCGCTACGACTTCACCGCCATCGTCACCAACGACCTGCTCGGCGACGGCGAGGGCGCCGTGTTCGGCGGCTCGCTGTGGCTCGACACCTCGCTCGCCTCGGTCGATGCCTCGTCCCCCGGCATCACCTTCTACACGGCCACGACCGAGACGCATGCCTTCGACTACGCCATCAACCTACCTGGCGGCGGCGTCAAGACCGACCCGGTCTACCCCAACCTGGAGCGCAGGCTGTCGCTGCGGTTCAACGGTGGCGCGGTCGGCGTGCCGCCGGGCTACAACAGCTTCAGCTTCGGCAGCCTCGCGAACGACCCGAGCAACCCCGCCGGCGGCCTCGCCTGGGACTTCACGCTCGGGGTCGGCGGCGTCGGCGTGATGACCGGCACGAGCACGGACGATCTCGCCTTCGATCTGGGCAAGGCCGAGTTCAACTTCGGCCAGATCCAGACCCGCGATGCCAACTACACACCCACGGTCGATTTCTACTTCCGCGTCACCGGCCTGACCCACGTCACCAGCCCGGTGCCCGAACCTGAAACATGGGCCGCCTTCGGTCTCGGACTCGCGCTGCTAGGCTGGTTGCGTCGCAACAAGCCCCAGCCGAGCCCGAGCCCATGACCGCCACGCCGCTTTCCATCCTCGACCTCTGCCCCATCCCCGAAGGCCAGACCGCCGCCGACGCCTTCCGGCGCGCGGTCGGCCTCGCGCAGCACGCCGAGACGCTCGGCTACTCGCGCTACTGGGTGGCCGAGCACCACGGCATGCCGGGCATCGCGAGCGCGGCGACGGCGGTGGTGATCGGCCATGTGGCCGGGCACACCGCGCGCATCCGCGTCGGGGCGGGCGGAATCATGCTGCCCAACCATTCGCCGCTCGTGATCGCCGAGCAGTTCGGCACGCTCGAATCGCTCTACCCCGGGCGCATCGACCTCGGCGTGGGCCGCGCGCCGGGCTCCGACCGCGAGACCGCCCGCGCGCTGCGCCGCGACCTCATGGCCGAGGCCGACGGCTTTCCGCGCGACGTGCTCGAACTCATCGACTACTTCGAGCCGGCCGAGCCCGGCCAGACCGTGCGCGCCACGCCGGGCGAGGGCCTGCGCCTGCCGGTGTGGGTGCTCGGCTCGAGCCTGTACGGCGCCCAGCTCGCGGCCACGCTCGGCCTGCCCTATGCCTTCGCCTCGCACTTCGCGCCGGCGCAGATGATGGCGGCGGTAAACCTGTACCGGCAGCGCTTCAAGCCGTCGGCGCGGCTGGCCGAGCCTTACGTGATGCTCGGCTTCAACGTGTTCGCGGCCGACACCGAGGCCGAGGCGCGAGACCTCGCCAGCTCGCAGCAGCAGAGCTTCGTCAACCTGCGCACCGGCCGGCCAGCCAAGCTGCCGCGCCCGCGCCCCGGCTACTACGACGGCCTGCCGCCGCAGCATCGCGCCATCATCGACGACGCGCTGGCCTGCACCGCCACCGGCACCGGCGAGCAGGTGGCCGAACAGGTGGCCGCCTTCATCGCGCGCACCGGCGCCAACGAGCTGATGGTCGCCTCGGCCATGCACGATCACGCGGCGCGGCTGCGGTCCTACGAATTGCTGGCCACCGCCACCGGGCTCGCGGCCTGAGCGGGCCCGGGGCGCATGGCGGGGCTTCCGGTCGGTGGCCGCGCGGGCCGGCCGCCGCGGCCGGCGCCGGTGCCGTTCACGGCGCGAAACGCGCGGCCGCGCCCGTGCCGGTTCAGCAGGCGCGCTCCTTGAGTTCGACCACGCGCATCAGGTTGGTCGTGCCCGACTCGCGGAACGGCAGCCCCGCCGAGATGACGATGAACTGCCCCGCCCGCCCGAAGCCCTGCTCCATCACCGTGCGGCAGGCCAGCGTGCTCATCTGCCCGACGCGCTCCACCTCCACGCACTTGACCGGATGCACGCCCCACACCAGCGCCAGCCGGCGCGCGGTGGCGAGGTGCGGCGTCATGCCGACGATGGGCGCCTTGGGCCGCTCGCGCGACATGCGGATCGCCGAATAGCCGCTGCTCGTGTAGGCGACGGTGGCGCAGGCGTTGAGCAGCGCGGTCGCCTGTCGCACCGCGTAGCCGACGGCGTCGGCGGCGGTCGGCTTGGGGTCGGTGTGCGAGGCGTCCACCACCTCGCGGTAGTAGGGGTCGGACTCGGTCTGTTCGAGGATGCGGTTCATCATCGCCACCGCCTCGACCGGGTAGCGGCCCGAGGCCGATTCGGCCGACAGCATCACCGCGTCGGCGCCGTCGTAGATGGCGGTCGCCACGTCCGACGCCTCGGCGCGCGTGGGCACGGGCGCGGCCGTCATCGACTCCAGCATCTGCGTCGCGACTATCACGGGCTTTCCGGCCTTGCGGCAGGCGCGGACGATGCGCTTCTGGATCGCGGGCACGCGCTCGGCCGGCAGCTCCACGCCGAGGTCGCCGCGCGCCACCATGAGCGCGTCGGCCACGTCCACGATGGCGTCGAGCGCCTCGATGGCCGAGGGCTTTTCGAGCTTGGCGACGATGCCGGCGCGCTTCTTCACGATCTGGCCGATCTCGGCGATGTCGGCGGCGCGCTGCACGAAGCTCAGCGCCACCCAGTCGAAGCCGTGCTCCAGCGCGAAGTCGAGGTCGATGCGATCCTTGGCCGTCAGCGCCGACATCGGCAGCACCACGCCGGGCACGTTCACGCCCTTGCGGTCGGACAGCGGCCCGCCGTTGATGACGCGGGTGCGGGCGTGGCTGCTGTCGCAGGCCAGCACTTCGAGCCGGATGCGGCCGTCGTCGAGCAGCAGCGAGGTGCCGCGATGCAGGGCGACGAAGATTTCCGGATGCGGCATCGGCACGCGGCTCGCGTCGCCGGGGCGGTCGGCGTCGAGGTCGAGCGTGAATTCGGCGCCCTCGGCGAGGGTGATCGGGCCGTCGGCGAAGCGGCCGATGCGCAGCTTGGGGCCTTGCAGATCGGCCAGCACGGCGATCGGGCGGCCGGTCTCGCGCTCGATGTCGCGCACGATTTCCAGGCGGCGCGCGTGGTCGTCATGGCTGCCGTGGCTGAAGTTGAAGCGGAACACGTCGGCGCCGGCGGAGAACAGCGCGGCGATGGCGGCGCGGTCGGAGCTGGCCGGGCCGAGGGTGGCGACGATCTTGGCGTTGCGGGTGCGGCGCATGAGGGGTGTCTCCTTGTCGAATCGCGATCGTGACGGCCGGTGCGTGACGGGCCGGTGAGCAATGCTTGCCGGCAGCGGGCGCGCGTCGCCGCTGACGATTCAACGGTGACACGGTCGCGAAACTGACGGACCACGGGGTATGCCCGTGGTCGGGGAGGAGAGCGGGCGGGGGCGGCGGGCGGCGCGGCGGCGGCGGGCACGGTGACGTCCGGTCACGAACATCACGCTTGCGGCCCGGCGCGAGGCCGGCCGCGCGGCTGCCGAGGCGCCCGAGGGGCGCGCCCTTCGCCGGAAGGGGCGCCCGCCGTCGCGGTGCTGCGCGGGAGACCGGACTGTAACCGGAGCCGGCTTAGAGCTTGATCGCGGGGCGCAGCTTGTCGAGCAGCTTGGGGCCGACGCCCTTCACGTCGAGCAGGGCGTCGATCGTGTGGTACGGGCGGCCCTTGATGATGGCCTTGGCCACCGGCTTGCTCATGCCCTTGACCGACAGCAGCTGGGCCTCGGTGCCGTTGTTGACCGAGACGAGGTCGGGATCGGAGGCGGCCGGCTCGGCGGCGTTCCTGGCCTTGGCGGGCTTCGCGGCCTTGTCGGCCTTCGCGGGCTTGTCGGCCTTCGCCACCTTGGCGGGCTGCGCGGGGGTGGCGGCGACGTCGGTGGCGGCGGCTTCGTCCGGCACCGGCAGCTCGATGACGGCGGCGGCAGCGACGACCGGCTCGGCGGCGCTTTCCGCGATGTCGGCCGGGGTGGCTTCGGCGGCCGGGGTGGCTTCGGCGGCCGGGGCGGCTTCAGTGACGGGCGCGGCTTCGGCGGCCGGGGCCGTTTCGGCCGGCGCGTCGATTGCCGGCTCGGTCGCGGTCGTCACCGTCTCGCCGAAGTAGCGCGCCGTCACCACATGCGGCTCGGCGAACTCGATGTAGTCGCGCGTCAGCAGGCCGGCGGGCGTCCATTCGCGCAGCATCAGCACGAGGCGCCAGTCGCCGGCGGGCAGCGGCGCGGCTTCGGATTCGACGACGATGGCCTCGGCCCGTTCGCCGCCGCCGAGGCGGTCGAGCGCCACGCCGCCGACGCGGATGCCGGCGAAGGCGCCGCCGCGATAGGGCCGGTCGAGCGCCCAGAGTTCGAGCGCGAGGTCGCCGCTCAGGTTGCCGGCGGCGCGCGGGTTCTCGATCGCGTCGGCGGCGAGCTGGACGCGCGCGTTGGCGAAGGCCGGTTCGCCCGCGTTGCCGACGAAGCGGTAGCCCGCCGCGCCCGCGAAGCGCGGCTGCACGAAGTCCTGGGTCTGGGCGAACTCGACGCGGTCGAGCAGCGTGTCGTAGCGGCCGGGCTGGCCGGCGACGAGCGCGAGCTCCATCGTCCAGGACTGGCCGCCGGCCGGCGGCAGCGCGGCGGTCCAGCCCTCGACCCAGGCGGGGCGGCCGCCGTCCTGGCGCAGTTCGGCCACGGTCACGGTGTCGGCGGCGGCGCCGCCCTGGGGCCGGGCGCGCAGTTGCAGCGCGAAGGCGAGCGAATCGTCGGCGCCGTCGGCCCAGTCGATGCCGGCGTTGAGGCAGACGAAATCGCCCGCGAGGCGGTAGCCCCAGTGTCCCGACAGGCGCGCGGCGCCGGTGATGTCGGTGGGGGTCGAAGCGGTGGGGAAGTCGGTCATGGTCAAGGCCGGCAGAGCAAAGGGGCGCGGATTGTAGTCAGGCTTGCGTGACCTTGATCGGTCAAATCGTGCTGCATCCGCACACGGCGCAGTGACTGCAAACCTTTGCAGCATCACTGTCACCCCGGCCGTGGCGGGCTGGGCGAACATGGCGCGATCCGGGGCCGCTTTCCGCCACTTTTTTCACTCCCACGGCGTCCGCTCCTGCGTACACCGTCCTCTCCGCCACCGCGATGCGCCTTCCGATCCAGCATCTCGCGCTCGGCCTGCTGGCCGCCGCCGCCCTGCTCTACGTGATTGCTGCTGCACTGCACAACACGCATCCCGCCTGGGACTACGTCGCAGCCTTCGCCGAGGCGGCGATGGTCGGCGCGATGGCCGACTGGTTCGCGGTGGTGGCGCTGTTCCGCCATCCGCTCGGCCTGCCGATCCCGCACACGGCCATCGTGCCGGCCAACAAGGCGCGCATCGGCGAGAACCTGGCCGACTTCATCTGCGCCCACTTCCTGAGCGATGCGCAGGTGCTGGCCAAGCTGCGCGAGTTCGACGCTGGCGCGCGGCTCGCGGGCTGGCTGGCGCAGCCGGCCAATGCTCAGGCGGTCGGGCGGCATCTGGTGGCGCTCGGGCGCTACGGGCTCGCGGCCTTCGACGACGACCGGCTGCGGCGCTGGCTGCGCGTGACCATCGTGCGCAAGCTCGAGACGGTGGATTTCGCCGAACTCGCGGGCCGGCTGCTCGACGTGCTGACGGCCGACCGGCGCCATCAGGCCATGCTCGACGAGGTGCTGATGCAGATCGCGCTGCTGCTCGACGACGAGGCGGTGCAGCAGCGCATCGCGGGCGCGATCGGCGAGGAGCTGGGCTATCTGCGCTACCTCGGGCTGAAGAACGTGGCGGGCAATTTCGCGGCGAACAAGCTGGTGTCGGGCGTGGGCCGGCTGCTGGGCGAGATGGCGGCCGACCCGCAGCACGAGTTGCGGCTGAAGTTCGACGACTTCGTCGCCCAGTTCATCGACAAGCTCAAGCATGACCCGGCCTTCCGGCTGCGCGGCGAGCAGATCCGCGATCAGGCATTGCGGCATCCCGCGCTGTCGGACTGGCTGCGGGAGCTGTGGCGCGATCTGCTCGGCTGGCTGCGCGCCGATCTGGCGCGCGAGGATTCGGCGATCGGCGCGCGCATCTCGGCGATGGCGCTGACGCTGGGGCGACAGCTGGCGGACGACCGGGCGATGCAGGACTGGATCAACGAGCAGGTGCTGGCGGCGGCGCCGCCGCTGGTGGCGCGCTACCGCGAGGACATCCGGCGCTACATCGTGGCGCGGGTGATGGCCTGGGAGACGGAGGCGATGACGGCGGAGCTGGAGCGCAATCTGGGGCGCGATCTGCAATGGGTGCGGATCAACGGGACGGTGGTGGGGGGGTTGATCGGGCTGCTGATCTTCGCGGTGACTCGGGCGGTGGCGGGGTAGGCGGGTTGCGGGGGGTGCCGCGGGTTGCGCTGCGGTTGCGGCTTGCGGCTTGCGGCTTGCGTTGCGGGTCGGCGGTCTTGCGGTGAGAGCGGCGGGGCGCGCGAGGGGGTGAGGGTCGGCCGCCGACTGCGCCGCCCGCCTGCGGCGGGTGCCCGGGCTCCGGTTGCTGCGTCGGGGCCGGGGCGGGAACTCGCCTTGCCCCGACGGGGCAAGGCTCAGACATCCGCCCCTGGACGGCTGCGCCGTCCTCCCCGACTCCGCAACCTCCACCCGGCGGCGCAGAAGGCGCCCGACCCTCACCCCCTCGCGCGCCCCGCCTCGTGAACGCGGAAGCCGGACGGCTCGTGCTGCGCACGTCGCGGAGGGAAGCACCGGCCCGGCCTCGCCTCGCCTCGCCTCGCCTCGCCTCGCACTCGCACTCGCACTCGCACTCGCACTCGCACTCGCACTCGCACTCGCCATCAATCACGCTCGCATCCCCGCGCTCGCGGGGCGCCTTCACGCTTCTCACCTTTCCATCCGCCACTTGCCCATGCTCATGCCCCTGCCTGCCAGTTCGTCGGCTGCCGCGCCGTCCTTGTTCATCCGCCGCTTCGAGCCTGCCGATGCGCCGGCGCTGCGCGGGGTGTTCTGCTCGGCGGTGCGTGAGGTGGCTTGCCGCGATTACTCGCCGGGGCAGCTCGATGCCTGGGCGCCGGCCGATCACGAGCCGGCGGTGTGGGCCAGACTGATGGCGCGGCTTGATCCGTTCGTGGCGGTGCTGGCGGGCGAGCCGGTGGGGTATGCGGATGTGCAGGCGTCGGGGCTGATCGACCACTTTTTCGTCGCCGCGCGGGCGAACGGGCGCGGCGTGGCGCGGGCGCTGATGGCGCGCGTCGAGGCGGAGGCGCGCGGACGCGGCATCACCGAACTGCATGCCGAGGTGAGCCTGACGGCGGAGGGTTTCTTCGCGCGGATGGGCTTCGAGGTGGTGAGGCGTCAGGTGGTGACGGTGCGCGGCGTGGCGTTGCGCAACGCGGTCATGCGCCGGTGCTTGTGACTGTCATTGAAGCGGAGCGGCCGCAAGCACGGCGCCTTGACCGGAAGGGCCGCGACGCGGCCCCGGCGGCTCATGAACCGGAAGCGGCGGTGCGCGGGTGGCGGCGGCCCGGCCGGCGTGCTGCCGCGTGCGCGGGGTTCCCGCCGCCGAGGCGGCGGGCGCGTCCGTTGCGGTCGGGCCGCCGCCACCCGCGCACCGCCGCGCCCCCCGCTTCCATCAAGCGCCGATCACCGCCTCAGTTCCCCGTCCAAACGAACGCCGGAATGCTCGCCGGCGCCGATCCCACGAGCAGCGTGATGCCCCGATGCGAGGTCAGCTCGATCTCGCCCGGATCGCCGGTCCAGCGATACAGGTCATAGCCATCGTTGATCCACGCCTGCACCGGCGTACCCGCCAGATCGGCCACGTTCGCGGTCGTCAGCGGCCGGCCCCACACCGCGAAGAACTGCGCGAGCGTGAACCGCGCCGGCGCAGGCGCCTCGACATGCAGCTTGCCGCTCGTGTCGTGCGTGTGCGTGCTGTAGGTGCAGCCGGTCGGCCCCTGCAACAGCCCGACGTGGTCCGGCACCGCGAGCTGCTGGCCGTTCAGGAAGATGCTCAGGTGGGCATGCACGTGGTAGGTCTCGTCCATCGTTCCGCACTCCAGCCCGGCCACCGTCTGGCCCCGGCCGCCCGAGGTGGTGTCGCCGGCCGGCCAGTAGTTGGTGCCGATGGTGTCGGTGGCGAGCAGGGTGACGGGCGCGGCGAGGGCGGGCGGATCGTCCCAGCGGTAGCTGGCCACGCTCGCGGGCGGCGTGCCGATCACGAGCACGATCTGGCGGTGGTCGCGCAGCACGATGGTGGCGGGGTCGCTCACGGGCACGAGGCTGCCGTTGTCGTTGATCCAGGCCGTGACGGTGCCGGTCACGCCGCCCACCTCGCCCGACGACAGCGCCCGGCCCCAGATCGCGAAGAACTGGCCGAGCGTGTAGTCGGCCGCCGTCGCGGCGATCACATGCAGCTTGCCGGAGGCGTCGTTGGTGTGGATCGGGTACTTGCAGGCGCCAGCCGCGCCGCTGCTGCCGACCGCGCCGATGCCGGCCGGCACGGCGACTCGCGTGCCGTTGGCATAGATCGAGAGTTGGGTATGGATGTGGAAGGCGCCGCCCGTCAGGCCGCAGGCCAGCCCGCCGACGCTGCCGCCCTGGCCGCCGCTGGACGTATCGCCGTTGGCCCATTGCGCGTTGCCGACCGAGGCGCCGTCGGGCAGGTCGACGGCGGCGGCCACGGCCGGCGTGCCGCCGGTGCCGCCGCCGCCGCCGTCACTGCCGCCCCCGCCGCCACAGGCGGAAAGCACGAGGGAAAGCAAGAACCCGCAGGCGAGCGCGACGCAAGGGCGATGAGGCATGAGGACTCCCGGTCTTCGTTGATCGGCAAGGCGGCGCGTGCTCGCACCGCATGCCGCCGATCATGGAGAAGAGCGGAAATCCGTGAATTTCGACACACATTCAAGAAGGCTTGCCGAAAGCTTCTGGCGCTGCCATCCCGCCTGGAGCGAGAGGCGATCGTGGTCGCGGTCTTGCCGGCAACGGTCCCGGCCGGGGCCGCGACCGGCCGGAGCGGATCTCAGGCGGCATCGGCGGCGGTCAGCCGCCACAGCCGCGTCACCTCGCGCATGCGCGCGGCATGCAGCGGATCGCTCGGGTCGAGCGCCTTGGGATGGCGCGGGCGGGCTTCGGCGCGGTCGATCACGCTCAGGCCGGCGGCGGCGATCCAGCCTTCCAGTTCGCCCTTCGCGCGCAGGCCGAGCAGTTCGGCGAGGTTGGAGACGATGAGCCAGCCCTCGCCGCCGGGCGCGAGGTGGTCGCGCAGGCCGGCGAGGAAGCCGCGCAGCATGCGGCTGTCGGGGTCGTACACCGCGCGCTCGACTGGCGCGGCGGGCTTGCCGGGCAGCCAGGGCGGATTGCAGACGACGAGGCTGGCGCGGCCGGCGGGAAAGAGGTCGGCGGCTTCGAGCGTGACGCGGTCGGCGAGGCCGAGGCGGTCGAGGTTGTCGGCGGCGCAGGCAAGCGCGCGCGGGTCGAGGTCCGTGGCGACGATGCGCGCCACGCCCCGGCGCGCGAGCAGCGCGGCGATGACGCCGGTGCCGGTGCCGATGTCGAAGGCGAGGCCCCGGCCGTCGTCGGCGGCGCCCGACGGCGCGGCGGCCCCGGCGGTTTGGCCGCCGGCAGCCGGCGCCACGGACGTCGCCGCGGCCGGCAGCGGCGCGCGCGCGAGCAGGCTCAGGTATTCGCCGCGCACCGGCGAGAACACGCCGTAATGCGGATGGATGCGCGCGCCGCCGAGCGGCCCGATCTCGACGCCGTTGCGGCGCCATTCGTGCGCGCCGACGAGGCCGAGCAGTTCGCGCAGCGACACCACTGAGCGCTCGCCGTCGGGCGCGCCCCAGGCTTCGGCGCAGGCCTCGCGCACGTCGGGCGCGCGGCGCAGCGGGATGGCGCCGTCGCCTTCGAGCGGGATGAGCAGCATGCCGAGGGTTCGCGCGCGCTGGGCCTGGGCGAGGCGATGGCGGTGGAAGTCGGCGGTGGCGATGACGGCGCCGGGCGCGAGGCGATCGGCGGGCTGGCCGCCCCGCGACGCACCGCCTGCCGCGCCACCGGGCACCGGTGCCGTGGCCGCCGCCGCGCCCGCCTTGCCGGCGGCCTTCGCGGCCGGCGCGTTGCGCTTGCGCTGCTTGCGCTCGGGCAGCTGGCCGACGCGCCGGCCCATCGCCTGGAGCAGCTGGCGCGCGTTCTGGAAGTCGCCGACCCAGAGCAGCGCCGTGCCCTCGCAGGCGAGGCGGTAGGCGGCGTCGGCGGTGAGACTGTCGTCGGCGAGCACGACGCGCTTCGGCGGCGCGATGCCGGCCTCGGAGCGCCAGCGCGCGGCATGGGTCTGGCCGGCGCCGTCGGTCCAGCGCAGTTGCGGGATGGCGGGCGCGCCGGCGGCAGCGGCGGGCGCCGACTGGGCGGCAGCGGCCGTGCCGGCAGTCGGCGCCGCATCGGCGGCGGGCGCGGCGGACGGAGTCGTGGGGGATGTCATGCGGCCGGCCTCGGTGGAATGCGAAAGGGCGGCGATTGTCGCCGACCGTCCGGCGTCGGGCCGGGCATTTGCGTGCCGCCGGTCCGGCCGCCGCCGGCGCGGGGCGCCGCCGGGGCATCTCGGCTTCCGTCGGACGGCGGAACCCGGCCGCCCCGGCGCATGCGGCGCCCGATCGGGCCACCATGCCGCCTTCCCCGGCCTGACGGCGCGCCTTCCGCGCCGCGCCGGGCGCATCAGGAGAACCCCATGAACCGTTTCCACGCCCGCCGCCGCCTGCTCGCCGCCGCGCCGACCCTCGCCGTCCTCGGGCTGCCGGCCCTGCCCGCGCGCGCCGGCGCGCTCGACGCGCTGTCGTCCGCCGACGCCAGCGGCGGCCTGCGCGCCGCGCTCGAACAGGGCATCGGCGCGGCGGTCGGCCGGCTCGGCACGACCGACGGCTTTCTCGGCAATCCGAAGCTGCGCATCCATCCGCCCGCCGTGCTCGAACAGGCGCGCCCGCTGCTCGCGCTCGCCGGCCAGGGCAAGGCGCTCGACGACCTCGACGTGGCGATGAACCGCGCCGCCGAGCAGGCCGTGCCGCTGGCCAAGCCGCTGCTCGTCGGCGCGCTGCGCGACATGAAGGTGGACGACGCCAAGCGCATCCTCACCGGCGGCGACACCTCGGCGACCGACTACTTCCGCGCGAAGACGTCCGACCAGCTCGGCGCGAGGTTCCTGCCGATCGTGAAGGGCGTGACCGACAAGTCGGGCCTCGCCACGCAGTACAACGCGCTCGCCGGCAAGGTCGCGGGCGCCGGCCTGCTCGACGGGCCCGAGCGCTCGGTCGAGACCTGGGTGACGAGCAAGGCGCTGGCGGCGCTGTTCACCGCCATCGGCGACGAGGAGAAGGCGATCCGCGCCAATCCGCTCCAGGCCGGCAGCAAGCTGGCCGAGAAGGTGTTCGGCGCGCTGCGCTGACGCCGGCATCGGGCCGCCCGACCGCGCACGGTTCGCGCCCGGCGCCCGCGCGGGCACAATGCGCGCCCTCGCGCGCCGGCCTCGGCGCCAACTTCCCGGAGCAAGACCATGACGATGAAGCGCACCGAACTCGAAAAGCGCAAGGGCCTGAAGCTCGACAACGCACTGCGCGCCAACCTGCCGCCCGACCGTTTCGCCGCCGGCGCCGTGCTCGACAAGCGCGAGCGCCGCAAGCTCGACGCCGCGCGCGGCCTTGTGCCCTTCGCGGTGAAGATCGAGCTGACGCTCGCCAACGAGGCCCGCGAAGCCGCCGCCGCCGCCGGCCTGAGCCTCGACGACGCGGTCGCCGCGCTGCTGCGTCGCGGCCTCGCCGCCGGCCCGCTCGAAGCGCCCGCCGCCGACGCGGCGGAGTAAGCGCGCCATGCGACGATGCAGGGCTTCCAGCTCCTGCATCTCCCTCACGCGAAGGATCGGTTCATGCGGTACGTGGTGTTCAACCAGAAGGGCGGCGTCGGCAAGTCCACCATCACCTGCAACCTCGCCGCGATCAGCGCCGCGCAGGGCCTGCGAACGCTGGTGGTCGATCTCGATCCGCAGGGCAATTCGTCGCACTACCTGCTGGGCGACGCCTCGGCCGAGGAGCGCCCGCATCTGGCCGAGTACTTCGACCAGACGCTCAAGTTCGTGATCCGCGCCCGGCCGACGGCCGACTTCATCAGCGCGACACCGTTCGAGAACCTCTCGCTGCTGCCTTCCTCGCCCGACCTGGAGGAGATCCAGTCCAAGCTCGAATCGCGGCACAAGATCTACAAGCTGCGCGAGCTGCTCGGCGAGCTCGACGGCGACTTCGACCGCATCTACGTCGACACGCCGCCGGCGCTCAACTTCTACACACGCTCGGCGCTCATCGCGGCCGACGCCTGCCTCATCCCCTTCGACTGCGACGACTTCTCGCGCCGCGCGCTCTACGCGCTGCTCGACAACGTGCGCGAGATTCAGGCCGACCACAACGCGAAGCTCAAGGTGGGCGGCATCGTGGTCAACCAGTTCCAGCCGCGCGCCAGCCTGCCGCAGCGGCTCGTGCAGGAACTGATCGACGAAGGCCTGCCGGTGCTCCAGCCCTTCATCAGCGCCTCGGTCCGCATCCGCGAATCGCACGAGCAGGCCAGTCCGATGATCCATCTCGACCCGCGCCACAAGCTCACCCAGGAGTTCATTGCACTCCACGAAACTCTCCAGTCCTGACACCTAGGAGAGTTTCCTAGCTGGCACGAGGCTTTCCCGCAGATTTCAAGGTGACAAAGACGGGGGGCCGGCTAACCCATAAAACGGGATGACGCAAGGGGAATCCCGCGCGAATGTGCAGCTGCGGCGTCACCCTCGCGCGTGAACTTCAGCCGCTTCGGCGACTAGTTCACGTTCCCGTCTGGACCGATGCCGAGCAACGCCTAGCCGTCGCTAGGATCGGCCCCCATGCCAGTACCAAGTGATACCCATAGCAGGCTTTCCGATCTCATCGGCCTGATCTACGACACCGCCTCGCGCCCGGGCCTGTGGCCCCAGCTGCTCGATCATCTGTCGGCCTTTCTCGACCGCCCCGGCTCGCCGGCCGGCGGCGACAACGGCCTGCTCGCGCTGCTCGCGCCGCATTTCGTGCGCGCCCACGACATGCAGCGCCGGCTGGCCGATGCCGAAAGCTCGCGCGACCTGCTCGACGGCGTGCTCGACCGCCTGCCGCTCGGCATGGCCGTCGTGCGCGGCGACGGCGCCGTGCTCTGCATGAACCACGCCCTGCAAGCGCTCACGCGAGAAGGCGGCGCGCTGGTGCAGGAAGCCGGTCGCCTCGTCTCGCGGCCGCGCGACGCGCTGGCCGGCACGCTGTCGCGCGCCCAGTCGGGCGAGGGCGAGCTGCCGCTGCGCCTCGGCCAGGCCGGCATGCCGGGCGCGGTGTCGGTGTGGGTGAGCCGGCTCGGGCCGGCGGGCACCGATCCACACTACCTCGTCATGGCCGCGAGCCATGCCTCGCGCGCGATGTCGCAGGAAGGCCTGAGCGCGCTGTTCGGCCTCACGCCGGCCGAGGCCCGCGTGACCCAGCAGATCACGCTCGGCCGCAGCCTGGAGGAGATCGCCGTCGGACTGTCGGTGTCGCTCAACACGGTCAAGACCCACCTGAAGCGCGTGTTCTCGAAGGTGGGCGTGCGGCGTCAGCCCGAGTTGCTCCAGGCCATCTATTCGAGCCCGCTGTGGCTCCAGGCGCCGCGCGCCGACCTGCCTGGCGCGGGCACGCCGAGCCTGCCCGCGCCGCATGCCGCGCAAGCGCTTGCACCCTACGCGGTGCAGGCGCCCGGCAGCCTCGTGAACAGCGGCGCCGACCATCTCGGTCTGCGCCTGCCCGATGGCCGCTGGCTGGCCTATGCCGACAGCGGCCCGGCCGAGGGCCGCCCGCTGCTGCTCATGCACGACCTGGCGGGCTCGCGCTTCCTGCGCCATCCCGACGACGCCGTGCTGCACCGCCTGCGGGTGCGGCTGATCGTGGCCGAGCGCCCGGGCAGCGGCGACTCCGATCCGCATCCCGAGCGCAGCATCGCGAGCTGGGCGCGCGACGTGGCCGCGCTGGCCGAGCATCTGCAACTCGGCAGCTATTCGCTGCTCGGCCATGGCGCCGGCGCGCCTTATGCGCTGGCGGTGGCACTGGCCGATCCGGCGCGCGTCGAGCATCTGGGGCTGGTGGCGGCGATGCCGCCGGTCGAGCGCATCGACGATTTCAGCGCCTGCGCGACCAGCCTGCGCATGAGCCTGATGGTCGCGCGCCATGCGCCCGGCCTGCTGCCGCCGCTGCTGCGCTCGATGGTCAAGGGCATCCGCGCCGATGTGTACCGCTATCTGGAGCAGACGCTCGAAGGCGCGACCGAGACCGACCGGCTCGCGCTCGCCGATCCGCGCCTGCGCGCGAGCTATGCCCAGGGTCTGCTCGCCGGCGTGCGGCGCGGCGACCAGGATCTCGCCACCGAGATCCTGCTGCTGGCGCGCGACTGGGGCCTCGCGCTCGACCGTCTCGCGCTGCCGGTTCGGCTGTGGCACGGCGAGAACGACGCGCGGGTCGGCATCGAAGGCGCGCACCGGCTCGCGGCGCGCCTGCCGCTCGCACGCGTGGTGACGCTGCCGGAGGCCGGGCATTTCGCGCTGTACTCGCACTGGACGCGCATCCTCGCCGAGCTGATGGCCGGCTGAGGGTCGGGCTGTCGGGCGTCGCGCCGGCCGGGGGAACGGGCCGCGCGGAACCCCGGGCGGATCGCGCGGTCTGCTCCGCTTCGGCGCGGCATCCCGCCGCGCCCCGCCCTGTCTTCCGATGCCCAACCCTCCGCTTCACATCGCCATCGTCGGTGCCGGCGTGTCCGGCGCCGCCTGCGCGCGCCGGCTCGCGCTGGCCGGCCACCACGCCGTGCTGTTCGACAAGGCACGCGGCCCCGGCGGTCGCATGTCCACCCGACGCGGCAGTGCCCCCGCCGACGCCAGCCTCCCGATCACCGTCGACCAGCCCGGCGCCACGCCATTCGCCTTCGACCACGGCGCGCAGTACTTCACCGCGCGCCACCCCGACTTCCGCGCCGTCGTCGAGGCCGGCACGGCCGCCGGCTGGATCGCGCCCTGGACGCCCCGCATCGCCGGCAAGCCCCGCGCCGGCAGCCTCGCCGGCAAGGCCGACGCACCAGCCGACGCGCAGGACACAGCCGAGGTTCCCGCGACCACCGCCTCGGCCTCCGCAGCCGCCACTTCGACCGACGCTCCCGCCCGCGACGCCCGCCACGTCGCCCTGCCCGGCATGCCCGAACTCGCGCGCCGCCTCGCCGATGGCCTGCCGCTGCATCTCCAGGCCCAGGTGACGGCGCTGCAACGCGAGCCGGACGGGCGCTGGCGCCTGCGGCTCGGCGAGACGACGCATCCCGAGCCGTTCGACGTGGTGCTGCTCGCCATGCCGGCCGAGCAGGCCGCCGCGCTGCTCGCCGGGCATCGCCCCGACTGGGCCGCCGCCGCGCGCTCGACGCCGATGCTGCCGTGCTGGACGCTCATGGCCATCACCGACGCGCCCGACTGGCCCTTCGACGCGACCTGGCCCGCGCAAGGGCCGCTCGCCTGGCTGGCGCGCAACGACAGCAAGCCAGGCCGACCGGGCGCCACCGGCCAGGCGCACTGGGTCGCCCAGGCCCGCGCCGACTGGAGCGCCCGCCATCTCGAACGCGATGCCGCCGAGATCGTGCCGCTGCTGCTCGACGCGCTGCGCGCCGCGCTCGGCCCCGATGCGGCCGCGCTTGGCGTGCGGCATGCGGTCGCGCACCGCTGGCGCTATGCCCGGCCGGCCGAGGCCAGCCCGCTCACGACCGGCGCGCCGTGGTGGGACGCGGCGCTCGGCCTCGGCGCCTGCGGCGACTTTCTCGGCGGTGCGCGGGTCGAGGCGGCCTTCCTCAACGGCGAGGCGCTGGCGCGATCGGTGATCGGCAGCGGAAACCCCGGCGGCTGAAACGTCCCGCGGCCGGCGCGCCGCTCGGCCGCCGGGCCGTTCAGCCCTGCCGCCCCTGTCGCCCCCAGCGTCCGACCATCGCGTACAGCCTCGGCACGTCGAGTGGCTTGCCGAGATGGTCGTCCATGCCGGCGGCGAGAGCACGCTCGCGGTCGTCGTCGAGCACGCCGGCCGTCATGGCGACCACCGGCAGGCCGGCGAGCGCCGGCCGGGCGCGGATCGCGCGCGTGACCTCGTAGCCGTCGATATCGGGCATCTGGCAGTCCATGAGCACGCAGTCGAAGCGCGTGTCGGCGTCGAGCAGGGCGAGCGCGGCCGCGCCGCCCTCGGCGGTCAGGACCTCGACGCCGGCGTGACGCAGCAGTTCGCGCGCGACTTCGAGGTTGACCGGACTGTCGTCCACGAGCAGCACGCGCAGACCGGACAGATCGGGCAGCGGCCGCGGCTCGGGAGCGCGGGCCGGACCGGGTGTCTCGGCTGGCCGCGCGGCGCCTTCGGCCGGCAAGGCGTCCGGTTCCGCCCACATCGCCAGTCCCGACATCCTCGCCACCCGCTCCACCGAGGGCTCCCAGCCGCGCTCGCGCAGAGGCGCGGGCGTGGACGGCATGGTCGCCGAGGCGGACCCGGACTCGGACGTCAAAGCCGCCGGCGCCGACCCGCCGGCCTCGTCGGTCTGCGCCACCACGCCCAGCTGGGCATCGAAGTGGAAGCAGCTCCCCTGCCCCGGCACGCTTTCGGCCCGGATCGTGCCGCCCATGCGCTCGACCAGCGCCCGGCAGATGCTCAGGCCCAGGCCGCTGCCGCCATAGCGGCGCGTGGTCGAGCTGTCGCCCTGCACGAAGGGCTGGAACAGCCGCGCGATCTGCTCGCCGCTCATGCCGATGCCGGTGTCGCGCACCCAGCCGCGCATCAGCCGCTCGCCCGCGCGGACCGGGCCGAATTCCAGCCCCAGCGTCACGCTGCCGCGCTCCGTGAACTTGACCGCGTTGCTCACCAGGTTCACCAGCACCTGGCGCAGCCGCGTCGGGTCGCCCAGCAGCCGCGCCGGCAGGTCGGCCGGCAGGCTCGCGCGCAGCGCCAGCCCCTTGCGCTCGGCCGCCACCGCCACGAGGTCGAGCGTCTGCTCGACCAGCTCGCGCGGCGCGAAGGGCACGCGCTCCAGCTCCAGCCGGCCGGCCTCGATCTTCGACATGTCGAGCACGTCGTCGAGCAGCCCCAGCAGGTCGTGCGCCGCGCGGTTGGCCTTGCCCACCTGCTCGCGCGGGCGCGCCGGCAGGTTCTCGTCCATGAGCGCGAGCCGCGTCATGCCGATGATCGCGTTCATCGGCGTGCGGATCTCGTGGCTCATGTTGGCCAGGAAGGCGCTCTTGGCGCGCGTGGCTTCGAGCGCCGCCTGGCTCGCGGCGCGCAGCGCGTCCTCCGACTGCTTGCGCGCGCTGATGTCGTCGAGGATGCAGAAGAACTGCCCCTCCTCGCCCACGCGCAGCAGCGCCGCGCTGGCCGCGAAGCTGCCGCCGTCGAGCCGCGTGTGCACCCAGTCGAAGCGCAGCGCGCCGCCGCTTTCGAGCCGCGCGAGGCCGCGCGAGGCCACATGGTCCTCGCTCGTGATGCCGTCGGGCTGGACCAGCGGCGACAGCGGCGGGCGCCACGGGAACAGGCCGTTGAGCGCGGTGGCGCCCTCGGCGCCGAACAGCCGGCGCGCGGCCGGATTGCTGCGCTGGATGCCGGCGTCGAGGTCGAAGAAGAAGAAGGCGATCGGCGCGTGCTCGAAGGCGGCATCGAAGCGCCGTACCGCCGAGCGCCGGTCGGTCACGTCGAGCCAGTAGCCGTCGTGCAGCTCGGCGCCGTCGACGTCGCGCGAGACTCGGCTTTCCACCGCGATCCAGCGGTCGCGGCCGTCGGCGGCGATCTGCACCACGCGGGTGGCGGCGGGCGGGCGCAGCGGATCGAGGCCGAGCGCGCGCCAGGGTCGCTGGGGCTCGGCCTGGAGCTGGTCGGCATCGAGACCGAAGATGCGCCGCGTGTCGCCGCCCACGAAGCCGAACTCGGGCCGCCCGCCCGGCCCGATGCGGTAGCGGAACAGCGCCAGCGGCAGCGACGCAATCATGTCGAGCAGCTCGCGCCGGGTGTGATGCACCAGCCGGTCGCGCTCGCGGCCGCGCCAGGTCAGCCACAGCAGCGACCAGCCCGCGAGCAGCGCCAGCAGCGCCACATTGATGGCGTCGAACAGCAGCTCCACCTCGCGGTCGAAGGCCTCCACCACCCACAGCCGGTAGGGATGGCCGGGCAGGTCGGCGCCGCGCGCGAGATGCAGCCGGTCGTCGATGCGAAGCGCCGGCAGCGTCTCGGCGCCGAGGCGGTAGTCAGTGGCGATCCAGCCGGGCGGCGTCCCGCCGGGCACGGCACCCGGACCCGCCGCCGCGCCATGCGCGCCACCGGACGTCACCGCGCCGCCGCGCGGGCCGCGCCAGGCGCCGGGCGCGCCGTCCACCTGTGCCGGCAGCGGCAGGCGCGCCAGCATCAGCGCTGGCTGGTTGCCCGCGACGATCACGCCCTCGGCATCGGTCAGCACGACGATGCCGCCCTTGCGACCGCTGAACAGCCGCGCCAGCGCCTCCGAGCCGACGGCGAAGACGAGCACCCCCAGTCCTGTGCCGGCGGCATCCTCGACACGCGCGGCGAAGCTGAAATCACCCCCGCCGTCCGACGTGGCGCCGACCGAGAACATCGAGCCGCGCCCCGCGCGCAGCGCATCGATGACGGCGGCGCGGTCGCCCACGTGGTTGCCGATCACGTCCCTCTGCCCGGCCGCGAAGGCGCTGTCGGCCAGCACCACGCCCGCGCGGTTGACGACCAGCGCCTGCCGCACCTCGAACTCGCGCGTGAAATGGAACAGCCAGCTCGACATGGCCGGCACCTCGGCCTGGCCGATGAGGCGTCGGCGCTGCAGCACGACCTCGTCCTGGCTGGCGGCGGGCGCGACCGGGCCATGGCCATGCCGCAGAAAGTCGACGACGGCGGGCAGCCGAGCCACCGTGAACGGCAGCGCGGCCCACTGGCGGAAGCTCACTTCGATGTCGTGCAGCGCGCCGGCGAGACGCTCGTCGATCTCGTCGCGCACGCCGGCGCGGTAGTCGGCCAGACGCTGGCCGGCGACCAGCACGCCCGTGAGCGCCACCAGCGCGGCCCAGACCAGCGCGGCCAGCAGCCACCACTGGCCGGCGCCTTCGTGGCGCGCGCCGCCCGGCTCGTCCGCCGCCTGCGGTGGCGACGGCTCCCGGGCCGGGCCGGCTCGGCCCGCGCGGGCCGCGTCGTCGATTTCCCCCAACTCCACCCCCGATGCCGCCGTTGTCGTGCCGTCCGCCCTCGCGGCCGTTATCGCCGGCCTTTCCGGCAAGCCTGTGGGCGCCGCTTCCGTCGGGCAATCCGTGGCAGCACGCAAGTCCGACGGACGGATTCCGGGCGACGGACGGCCGGAGCGGATGGATCCGAGGTCGTCCGTCATGACCGCCCGGCCGGACGTCGTCGGCGCGGGCCGGCTGCGGCATCCTCCCCGCCCTGCCTTCCGCGTCACGCCCTTGCCATGACCCAGCCCTTTCCCGCCGCGCCCGCCATCGCCTTCATCGGCGCCGGCCGACTCGCCAGCAGCCTGGCGCGCGCCTTCGCCGGGGCCGGCGCGCGCGTCGTCGCCATCGCCAGCCGCGATCCGGCCTCGGCCGCCGCGCTCGCCGCGCGCATCGACGGCTGCCGCGCGCTCGCGCCCCAGGCCGCCGCCGACGCGGCCGATCTCGTGTTCATCACCGTGCCCGACGATGCGATCGCCAGCGTGGCCGACGCCCTGCGCTGGCGCGCCGGCCAGGGCGTCGTGCATTGCAGCGGCGCGACCGAGCTGACCGCGCTCGACACCGCCACGCGCGCCGGCGCGCTCGCGGGCGGCTTCCACCCCTTGCAGATCTTTTCCGACCCGGACGTGGCGATCGGCCAGCTCGCGGGCGCGGCGGTGGCCATCGAGGCGCCGGCCGCGCTCGCCGCGCCGCTCGACGCGCTCGCCGCCGGCGTCGGCCTGCGGCCCTTCGCGCTGCCACCCGGCGCGCGGGCGCGCTACCACGCCTCGGCGGGGATGGCGGCGAGCTTCCTGCTCACGCTGCTCGACGAGGCCGCGCGGGTCTGGGCGAGCTTCGGCGTGCCGCCCGCGCAGGCGCTCGCGGCGCTGCTGCCGATCGCGCGCGGGACGCTCGCCGCGGCCGAGAGCCGGGGGCTGGCGGGCGCGGTGTCGGGGCCACCGTCACGCGGCGATGTGGGCGTGATCGCACGCCACCTCGCGGCGCTGGACGCGCTCGATGCCGAAGCGGCGCGGCGCGGCGCGGCGGCGGCGCATGCGGCCGGCGGCGCGGTATCGCCCCCGGCCGAGCATGCGACGGCCGACGGCGCCACCACCAATTTGGCACTCGCCTCCGCCGACCTCGCGCGCGAGCACGGCGCCTTCTACCGCGAGCTGACACGGCGCCAGCTCGCGCTCGTGGCCGACGCCGGCCGCGTGCCGCCGGAAGGCATCGCCGCGATGCACGCGCGCCTCGCCGAGCCGCCGCGCGGCTGATCGGACGCAATCGCAACCGGCGGCAAGGCCGCCGTCCGGCTCGCCACCGCCAGCGCCGTCAGCGCCGTGCCGGCTCGGCGTACTCGAACTCCGGCAGCGCCTTGATCGCGTCCCGGGTCGCGCCGGGCAGCAGCAGCCGGCCCTCGCGCTGCGTGAACTGCTGCACCGGGATCGCCACCTGGTGCTTGCCCAGGCCGACGAAGCCGCCACTGCCCACGATCGCGTAGGACACCGAGCGGTCGGGCGCGACGATGATGTCGTCCACCGAGCCCACCTTCTCGCGGTTCTCGTTCCACACCGTCGCGCCGAGGATCTGGCGCTTCGCGCTCCAGCCGTTGATGAGTTCCTTCACCTCGGTCTGGGTGATGCCGAGGGTGGTCGAGCCGGCCTGCTGGCCGAGCGCCAGGCCAGCCGCGAGCGCCAGAACGCTGGCGAGCACGAGCATCACGAGGCGTTGCTTGCGGTTCATCGCCCCTCTCCTTCGCGGTGCCGCGCGGTGGCGGCGGAGCGGGCAGTGTGGTGGGCGCGCGGCGGGCGCGACGCGGGACGGCGCCGCGCCCGCGCGTCAGCCGGCGCGGCGGGGCGTGGTCAGGCCGGTCCGACGCGCCGACGCGGTCCGTCATGGATCGCGCCCGTCCCGGACAGCAGCCGCGCGCGCCACAGCGCCACCAGCTCCACCGCGCCGCCCAGCAGCCCGAGCAGCAGCGCCACGCCCGCCGCGCCCGCGTGCCGGCGCACCACCGCGCCATCGCGCGGCGCGCCGGGCCGGGACGCGCGCGGGCAAGCCGGCCCGGCACCGGCGGCATGGCCGGCACCGTCGTCCGCGACCGGGGCGCGGGGCACGGGGCGAGCATCGGCGGCGCCGGCGGAAGCGGTGGTGGTGGCGACGGAAGCGGAAGCTGGAGTGGCGGTGGCGGTGGCGGTGGCGGTGGCGGCAAGGTCTCGCATGGCAACTCCTTCGATGGCAGCCCGATGAACCGCCCATGGCAGGCGCGTGAACCGAGCCACCCTAGCCAGCGCGCATGACGTTCGCGTGGCATCGCGGCTCCGTCCGGCGCCGCCACCCGGCCGGGTCGCGCCCGCGCCATCACGCCCCGACCCCGCGCATGCCCGATGCGCCGCCGCGCGCCGACCGGGGCACACTTGCCCGCATCGCCCGGCCGCGCGCCATGCCGGTTCCACCCCGCCGGTCCGCCGCCCTGCCCACCCGACACTGCCCAGCCACGCTCCGCCGCCGATGCCCGTCGCCCACGCCGCCCGCCCCGCCGCCCTGCCCGAGCTGGACGAGCTCGAAGCCATCGCCGCCGCCGCGCCGGCCGGGGCCGGCTTCCGGCTCGACAGCGCGGGCGAGATCGAGGCCGGCGGGCGGCGCTTTCCGCTGCCGGTCGTCACGCTCGGCAACCCCGATCCGAAGATGCCCGCCGTCGGCATCTTCGGCGGGGTGCACGGGCTAGAACGCATCGGCGCCCAGGTCGCGCTGGCGAGCCTGCGCCATGTGACGAGCCGGCTCGGCTGGGATGCGGCGCTGCATTGCGTGCTGGAGCGGCTGCGCCTCGTGTTCATGCCGGTCGTCAATCCGGGCGGGCTGTGGCTCGGCACGCGCGCCAATCCGGCCGGCGTCGATCTCATGCGCAACGCGCCGGTGGACGCGGTCGCGCGCGTGCCCTTCCTCGTCGGCGGGCAGCGCATCAGCGCCGGACTGCCCTGGTATCGCGGGCCGGCCGGCGCGCCCATGCAGCCCGAGGCCGAGGCGGTGTGCGCGACGGTCGAGCGCGAGCTGCTCGGCCGGCCGCTCACGATCAGCATCGACTGCCATTCGGGCTTCGGCCTGGCGGACCGCATCTGGTTTCCGTGGGCCTGCAGTCCGGCGCCGGTCGAGCACCTGCCCGAGCTGCATGCGCTCGACGCGCTGTTCGGCGCGGCCCATCCGCATCACCGCTACGTGTTCGAGCCGCAGAGCCGCCAGTACCTCGCCCACGGCGACCTGTGGGACTGGCTCTACGCGCGCGCGCTCGACCGGCCGGGCGTCTTCCTCCCGCTCACGCTGGAGATGGGCTCCTGGCTGTGGATACGCAAGAACCCGCGCCAGCTGTTCTCGCGCCGGGGCATCTTCAATCCGCTCATCGACCACCGGCAGGCGCGCGTGCTGCGGCGCCATCTGGCCTGGCTCGACTTCCTGATGCGCGCGGCGGCGAGCCACGAGCGCTGGCTGCCCGCCACCGAGGCCGAGCGCGAGGCCGGACGGGCGGCGGCGATCGCGCGCTGGTACGCGCCGGCGCGCGCCGACGGCCGGACCGCGCGCACGCCTGCGCGGAGCCACGAATGAACGCCCGCGCCACGCCATCCGCCGACACCTGGCTGCTGCTGCGCGGCCTCACGCGCGAGACCGGCCACTGGGGCGACCTGCCCGACCGCCTCGCCGCCGCCCTGCCCGGCGCACGCGTGATCGCGCTCGACCTGCCCGGCAACGGCGTGCTGCACGGCGAACCCAGCCCAGCGAGCGTCGAGGCGATGGTCGAGGCGCTGCGCGCGCAATGGGCCGGGTTGGCCACGCTCATCGCCGGGGCCGAGGCCGGCACGATGCCCGACCTCGCCGCCGCGCCGCGCGCGGCCGGCACGACCGGGCACGACCCGGCAGGCTTGCCCGAATTGCACGGTTCACCGGACGCGCGGCCCGCCGCCGCGCCGCGCGTCAACCTGCTCGCGATGTCGCTCGGCGCGATGGTCGCCGTCGCCTGGGCCGCCGCGCATCCGGCCGAGATCGGCCGCGCGGTGCTGGTCAACACCAGCCTGCGGCCGTTCAGCCCGCCGTGGCAGCGGCTGCGGCCGCGCAACTGGCTGCGCCTGCCCGGCCTGCTGCGGCCCTGGCTGTCGGCGTCGGAAGTGGAGGAAGGCGTGCTGCGCCTGACCAGCGCGCGCGTGCATGTGCGCGCCGCCGCCGGCAATCCGTCGGAGCTGCCCGCCGCCTACGCGCCCGACGCCGATCCGGCCGCGAACTATCTGCCGCCCTGGACCGCCGCCGAGCGCCGGCTCATCGTCGGCTGCTGGGTCGAGCTGCGCGCGCGCCATCCGGTGACGGGCGCGAACGCGTTGCGCCAGCTGGGCGCCGCGATGCGCTATCGCGCGCCGGCCGAGGCGCCGCCGGTGCCGCTGCTGCTGCTCGCGGGCGGGCGCGATGCCCTCGTCAGCCCGCAATGCTCGCGCCGGCTCGCGGCCGTGTGGGGCCTGCCGCTGCGCGAGCACGCGCGCGCCGGGCACGACCTGCCGCTCGACGCGCCCGACTGGGTCGTGGCCCAGGTGGCGGCCTTCGCGGCCGGCGCGGCCGCATCGGGGCCGGCATCGGCGCCCGGGTCGGCGGTGTCGGCACCCGGACCGACCGCGCGCGCGGCGGCGTCACCGGCCGACGACGCCCGGCCCGCCGGGCAATCGCCCGTGCCCGGCCCGGCCGGGTTCAGGCATCGCGCTTGAGCAGCGAATCGATCGTGCGCGTCTTGTCGGCGCTGCCCGAACTCGACCCGAAGAAGTAGGACACCACCTGGGTCGAGATCGTCGTCAGCGCGCCCAGCACGTAGATGATGACCTCCTTGCGCTCGCCGCCCAGGGTGTCGGAGTTGGCGAAGATGATCAGCCCGAACATCAGGAAGGTGACCGCCACGATCAGCAGCGCGAGCACCGGATGCACGTTCTTGGCAAGCCAGCTCGCATTGGCCGATTCCTGCACCCGCGACTGGTTCTCTCGCGCGCTGGCAATGTCGCCATAGACGGCCTTTCTTTCCTCGACCGAGAGCCGGGCCATTTCGGCGCGGAATTCCATGTCGGCGCGCGCGATTTCATTCTGGCGCGCGAGCTTTTCATCGTCGGTCGTGAAATTGCGGTCGACCGCCTTGCCCACGGCATCCACCAGCGAAGTCGCGCCGGCGCTGAAGATCTGGGTCAGCAGATTGGCCATTTCAGACTCCCGCGAGGGCGCGCCGCACCCAGCCATAGAAATACTTGCGATTGCCCGCGTTCTGCTCGCACAGGCTGACGTAGCGCGCGATCTTGGCCACGGTGAACAGCGCCAGGAAGGCATGCGGCTCGACGGCGTTGAGCCGCGCCAGCGTGTCGCCGCCGACGGCGCCGTCGACCTCGGCCTGCACCGCCGCCTGGGCCAGCCGCACGCTCAGGGCCGCGCCCGCGTTCACGCCGAAATCGAAGATCGCCTCGGCCACTTCCTGCTGCGCGATGTCGTCGCCGTGAATGCGATTCCAGAATTCATTGCGGTAGAAGGTCCGCACCAATTCCTGGAGATCGGCGTTCTGATCGAGATTGGCCGGAAAACTCGCCTGGTTCTTGGCGGCATCGATCAATGCCCAGCCGGGCCAGCGTGGCTGGCGATTGCGCGCAATGCCTTTCCAGGTTTCACCACCCGGATCGTCCGGGTCCTTCGAATAGCCGCCCTCGGCCTTGAGGGTCAGGGCCAATGCCTTGTCGAAATCAGCCATTGCTCGCTCCGCGCCACGAATCGAACCGCCTGAACCGGCCTTCGCCCGAATCGCGCGGAAATGACCGCGCGCCTCGGCATTGGCCGGACCCGGCCCGTCTATACCGCGCGCGGATGACATTGCGGAACAGGTAGGCGCGCGCAGTCCGCAGCCGGATCTGTCCGCGCGCGCGGCGGCGCGTTCACTCGTCCGGCGTGCCGTCCTCGCCGCGCGAGCGCCGGCCCCGGCGCAACGCCTTGTGGCTCTTGCGATGCGCGCCGGCCTTGCGCAGCAGCGCCGCCGCGACCAGCGGATTGCGCTTCGGCGGCGCGGTGAAGGCGCCGCGCGGCGCGGCGGGGTCGGCATCGCGCGCCGGGGCGTCAGCAGGCGCGGAGCGATCCGCCGCCGGCCTCATGCCCGCGCGTCGCGTCGGCTTCATGCGGGCACCGCGTCCTGGAAGCCGCCGCGCCGGTAGGTCAGCACCAGCGTGTCGCGCAAGCCGAGACCGTCGTCGGATTGCAGCGGCGTGGTCTCGTGGATGACGCGGGCGTCGTCGAGCAGCAGCGCCGACCACGGCTCGGTCATCGTGAAGCGGATGCCGTGCGGGCCGGCGGCGTCAAACACGCGGGTCTCGCCGCCGCGCACGCCGCGCCGTTCCACGAGCACGACGGCCACGTAATCGACGCCGTCGCGGTGGGCGCCCTCGGGCGTCGGGCGGCCGATGCCGCGCGCGGTGTCGATGCGGAACTGGTGCGCCTCGACGAACCAGCGCTGCACGCCCGACGCGAGCGCGAACAGCCGACCCAGCCCGGCGATCAGCGCCTCCCACGCGGGCAGCGCGGCGGTGGCCGGCTCGACCGGCGCGAACCAGCGCTCGATGCCGCCGTGCAGCGCGTTGTAGGCCGTCGGCTGCCAGTGCGCGCGATGCGGCATGGTGGTCAGCGTGCCGGCGGCCACGTCCTGCACCAGCGAGGCGTGGCGGCGGAAGCGGTAGGCGCCGCCGTCGCGCAGATAGTCGTCGGGCGGCAGACCGGCCCAGGACGGGCGCAGCGCGTCGATGGCGGCGGGCGGCTGGTCGGCCACGGCGGCGAGCGCGGCCGGGTCGAGCAGCACGAAACCCTGGGCCGAGAGCAGCGCCGACGGCGCCGGGCCGGTCAGGTGCCAGGGCGGCGACGGCGCGAGCGCGACGGGCGGCGGCGCACTGCCCGGCAACTCGGGCGCGGAGGCGGCATCGGTGCGCGCGCCGGCCGCCAGCGTGGCGGCGGGCAGGGGCGCGGCGGCGGGAACTTCGGGCAGGACAGGCACGGCAGGCTCGCAACGGCGGAAAGCCCCGAAGCATAGGCCCGGCCCCGCGCGCCCGCCGAATGGACGCTGCCCGACGGTGGCAACGCAAACTCTGCGTCGATCCGGCGCGGGGCGCGGACCGGCCTGACTTATCGTTCGCGCCTTTCGCGCCACTTTCTTTTTCCTGTCATGCCAGATGCCGCGCCGCCAGCCCCGCTCGAAACCGATCTCTATCTGAGTGCCAATCTGCATGTGTGCGCGCTGGTGTTCGACCCGACCGCGCCGCTGCTGATCGCCTTCGCGTCGGGCGGCCAGCCGCGCCATCCGGTCGGGATGTCGATGGCGCGCAAGCACGGCTTCAACTGCATCTCGGTGGCGTGCAAGGCCCAGGACTGGTTCCAGTACCCGGATTTCGACCGCGCCATGGACGCGGTGCGCGATGCGGCGCGCGGCTTTCCGCGCGTCGTGGCCTATGGATTCTCGATGGGGGGATATGGCGCGCTGATCGGCTCGGGCACGATCGAGCCCGACCTCGTTCTGGCCTGCTCGCCGCAGGCGGCCATCGGTCCCGCCGTGCCGGCCGGCGAGCATCGCTGGGCCGACGAGCGCATCCGCATCGGCCACGAGCTGGGCTTTCCCATCGACGACCTGGCCGCGCGGCTGTCGCGTCGCGCCGATCTGGTGCTGGTGTACGACCCGCGTGACTTCGACCGCTTCCATGTGCGCGACATCGAGGCGCTGCGGCCGGCGCGCCATCTCTACTTCCCGCTCGCCGGCCACAGCACGCTGCCGCTGCTGACGCGCATGGGCTTCGGCTCGAAGCTGGTGCTCGCGGCGCTCGACGGCAGCCTCGACCTGCCCGCCTTCCAGCGCGAGCTGCTCGCCATCCGCCGCGCCACGCTGCGCGACGAGCTGCTGTACGTGGAATTGCGCCGGCGCGGCCGGCCGGTGCCGGAACGCCTGCTCGCACGCGTCATCGACGCGCCCTCCACCGGCCTCGAAAAGGGCCGCCTGCGCAACCTCGTCATCGACTGCCTCGACCTCGGCCGCGTCGACCTCGCCTGGCATGCCTTCGCCCGCCTCGCCGCCGACAACAGCAGCGCCCTGGCTCCGAGCTTCGTCGCCGACGTGCGCCGGCTCGCGGCGGCGCACGTCGAGCCCGACGACACCGCCGTCATGCCGGACGCCGTCAGCGGCCCGACGCCGACGGTCGACGCCGGCACTGGTGCCCAGGCGCCCGCAGGCGAGGCGGACGCCGTCACGGCGTCGGCCGATGCCGAAGCGGACGCCGTCGCCAGCCTCGCGGCCGAGGTCGACCCCGAAGCGCAATTCGCCGGGCTGACGGGCATCGCCCTGCACCGCGCCAAAGCCTTCGCCGCGCTGCGCGCCCAGTCGGAGCGTGGCGGCGTGGCGGGGCGGCGCGTCCTGCTCGCGCTCGGCTGGTTGCTCGGCGCCGCCGGCCGACGCGACGAGGCCCTTGCCGCCGCACTCGCCGCCGCCGCAGACCTCTCGGCCTGGGACGAGGACAACGCCGGCATCGCCGACTGCCTCGCGGCGCTCGGCGAGACCGAATCGGCGGAGCGCTTCAGGCGCCGCGCCGCCAATGCCGCCGTACGCGACTTCACCTGGTACGAATTGCGCGCCCGCCCGCTCGAACGCGCCAACGACTGGCAGGGCGCGCTCGCCATCTGGCGCGAAGCCGCCGATACCCGCGTCGAGCCGCTGCGCGTCGCACCCCGGCTCGCGCGCTGCCATGCGCGCCGCGACGAGCATGCCGAGGCCATTGCGGCGCTCGCGCCCGTGCTCGCACTGCCCGTCATCTCGACCGCCGTGCGCAAGATCGAAACGACGGCGCTGCTCAAGCTGGGCCGCCAGGCCGAAGCCATCGCCAGCCTTGCCCAGCTGGTGCTGGCCGAGCCCGATGTCGCCAACCATCACCGCGCGCTGGCCAACTGTCTCGCCGCCACCGGGGGCGACCTCGAACGCGCCTGCCATCACGCGCAACGCGCCGTCGAGTTGCAGCCCACGCCCGGCCACGCGCGGTTGCTCGCCGGCCTGCAGCAGCGGCTCGCCGCGCGCTGAGCGCCGGCCCGGACCTCAGAACGCGATCGTGATCGACTGGTTGGTGATCTGCCCCGAGGCCGGCACCGCAAAGGGGTTGAAGCTGCCCTTGACGACACGGCTGTCGAGTGCCGCCGTACCCACCGTCGACGACACCGTGTAGTCGGAAACGACGTAGTCAGAGCCGGGCGAGCTGAGAGTCCACTGATAGGGGATCTGGACCTTGCAGGTGGCCGTCGCCGCGCTGTTGCGCGTGGCGAAGGCCGAGGCCGACTCCTCGTAGCTGGTGGGATTGAGGTTGGCGTCGACTTCGCTCACGGCGGCCTTGACCGTGCAGTAGATCGGCTTGTCGAGCGGCACCGTGCTCTTGAGCGTCACGTGGATCACCACGCTGATGCGCCCGGCGACCGGCGTCGTGCCCGCGACCACCGCCGGCTGCACCTTGGGCCGCAACGGCACGAACACCCCCGACACCGGGTCGAGCGTGCCGAGCACGCCGGCGGCCGCCGCGAGCGGCTGGGCCAGGACGGGCAGGCTGAGACAGGCGCCGGCAAGACCGGCGATGAGCATCTTCTTCATTGGGCAACCTCGCGGCGGAATGGGCTCCGGCCCGACCTGCGGACGCGGGAGCGAAAGGCTGCGTTGTGCCATCGCGCCGGGACGTCGCCAAGGCCGGACGGGCCCGCCCGGCGCACGTCTGGCCGGACGGGCGCGTAGCCGGATGAACGGTGCCCCGGACGGCTGCGCGCGATGCCGTCCGCGTCGGCTCAATCGACGCGGACGCACCGCGCGCCGGCTCGATACACGCCGGCTCGATACACGCCGGTTCGATGCCCGTCGGCTCAATCCCCGCCGCCACAGCCTCCGCCGCAACCGCCATCGCCGCCGCTGCCGCCATCGCCGTCGCCGCAATCCCCGCCGGCATCGCCGCCGTCGCCGCAAGCGCCACCGTCGCTGCCGCCGTCACCGCCGCCGCCCAGATCGGCGCCGCAATGCACGCCGTCGCCACGCGCCTCCAGGCCACGGCAATCGGCCACATAGACGAAGCCGCCCGCGATGCCGAGCGCCGCGTCCAGCCCGAACAGCAGCGGCAGCCGCCTCGGCCGGCGCGGATCGAGATGCTCCAGCGCGCAGGCCTGCCGCCAGCAATGGCGCAGCCCGGCATCGCTGCGCTTCGGGCCGCCGCCGAGCACGGCCGCCGGCGTGTGATGCAGGAAGCGCCCGAAGGCGCGCCGGCAGAAGGCGTCGTAGTTGCGCGTGTAGAGGATGAATTCGTGCCAGAGATCGTCCGCCGCCTGCGAGGGCATGGCGACGAAGCGCCGCCCGCCGCGCAGATAGGCGAGGAAGAACTGCCGCAGCGCCCGCTCCACCTGGAGCCGTTGCTGCGCGTCGAGCTGGGGATGGCGCCGCGCCAGCCGGTCCATGAGGCCGGCCGGCCATTCGTAGCGCTCGATGAAGCGCGCGCGCCGGCGCTCGGTGTGCGCGAGATGCACGCCGGCCAGCGCGGCCAGGCCGGCGCCGCCGGCGATGAGGTATCCGAGGTCCATCGGCAGGGCTCCCTTTGGCGCGGGAGAGTCGCATGCGGGCGGTGACGGCGTCAGCCGCCCCGCCCGCGTCCGTCGCTCAAGCGGGGCGTCGCCGCCTCAGCACCAGCCAGCCCACGAGGATGGACAGCGACAGCAAGAAGGCACCGACCTTTTCCTTGGGCACGCCCATGGTCACGCCGGCCGCCTTCATCTCGGGCGGCAGCTCGCCCTGACCGAGCGTCAGCTCGACATAGGCCGGCTGGATGCCGCTGGCGCTGACGAGGCTGACGAGCATCTGGGTGTCGTCGCGGCCGGTGGGCGGACGCTCGCGCACCACGGTCGTGTCGAACACGCTGCCCTTGCCCTCCATGAGTGCGAGATAGGCGTCGGTCAGTTCGGGGCCGAAGTCCTCGCGCACATCGTTGAGGTCGCGGTCGCCGGCCTGGGCGCGCAGGCGCTCGGCCAGACCGGCCGAGCCGGGCTTGCGCACCATGTCGCGCGTCGACAGGGTGATGCGCATGTCGGACGGCGCGGTCGGCACCAGCTCGAAGGCGGTTTCCAGCACCACCTGCCCTTTCGGATCGGGCTCGGCCGACACGCCCAGCAGGCGCACCGCGATCCAGCTCGGCTTGGCCGGATCGAAGCCCTCGGGCAGCGCGAGCTTGACGTCACGCTGGTTGACGACGGGCGCCAGCGGCAGCATGAGCTGGGCGTGCGTCATGACGGTGGCCGCCGCCGGCAGCACGGCACCGGCGGCAAGCGCCAGCGCGACCGCGCAGCGCGCGGCACCGCGCCGGGCAACGGCGCGGACCGCGCCCGCCGCGGCCCGCACGCCGGCGTGCCCGCCGGCTCCGGTGCCGAAGCCGGCATCCACAAGCAAGCCGGTCATGCTCAGCGCCCCTTTGCCGCCGCCACGTCGGCCGACGCGAGCGCGGTCATGTTGACCACGCGGCGCATCGTCGCCGACGGCGTGAGGATGTGCGCCGGCTTGGCGGTGCCGAGCAGGATCGGGCCGACCGTCACGCCATGGCCGCCGGTGATCTTGAGCACGTTGAACAGGATGTTCGCGGCGTCGATGTTGGGCAGCACCAGCACGTTGGCCGAGCCGGCCAGCGTGGTGTCGGGCAGCACCGCGCGGCGGATGTCCTCGTTGAGGGCGGCGTCGCCGTGCATCTCGCCGTCGCACTCGATGTGCGGCGCGATCTGCTTGAACACGTCGGCCGCGCGGCGCACGCGCAGCGCCGACGGCCGCTTGCTGCTGCCGAACTGGCTGTGCGACAGGAAGGCGACCTTGGGCGGCAGGCCGAAGCGCGCCACCTCGTCGGCGGCCATGCGCGCGATCTCGGCCAGCTCCTCGGCGCTCGGCTCCTCGTTGATGAAGGTGTCGGTCACGAACAGCGTGTGCTCTTCGAGCATGAGCGCGTTCATCGTCGCCATCACCTTGGCGGCGGCGCTCTTGCCGATGACGGTCTCGACATGCGCGAAGTGGGCGTCGAAGCGGCCGACCAGCCCGCAGAGCATCGCGTCGGCATCGCCCCGGCGCACGAGCATCGCGGCGATGAGCGTGTTGGAGCGGCGCAGCGCGACCTTGGCGGCGTCGGGCGACACGCCTTCGCGGCCCATGAGGCGGGCGTAGTCGTCGCAGTAGTCGCGGTAGCGCGGGTCGTTGTCCACGTCCACCACTTCCACGTCCGTGCCGAGCCTGAAGCGCAGGCCGGCACGCTCGATGCGCTGGGCCATGACGGCCGGGCGGCCGACGAGGATCGGCTTGGCGAGGCCGTCGTCGAGCACCACCTGCACCGCGCGCAGCACGCGCTCGTCCTCGCCTTCGGCGTACACCACGCGCGCCGGCGCGGCCTTGGCCTGGCCGAACACCGGGCGCATGAACATGCCGGTCTGGTACACGAAACGGCCGAGCTGTTCGCGGTAGGCGTCGTAGTCGGCGATCGGGCGCTCGGCCACGCCGCTTTCCTCGGCGGCCTTGGCCACCGCGGGCGCGATGCGCAGGATCAGGCGCGAGTCGAAGGGCTTGGGGATGAGGTAGTCGGGGCCGAAGCGCAGATCCTGGCCGGCGTAGGCGGCGGCGACTTCATCGCTGATGTCGGCCTTGGCCAGCGCGGCGATCTCGCGCACGCAGGCGAGCTTCATCGCCTCGGTGATGCGGCGCGCGCCGCTGTCGAGCGCGCCCCGGAAGATGTACGGGAAGCACAGCACGTTGTTCACTTGGTTCGGATAGTCCGAACGGCCGGTGGCGATGATGCAGTCGGGGCGCACGGCCTTGGCGAGTTCCGGGCGGATCTCGGGCTCGGGGTTGGCGAGCGCGAGGATGACCGGCTTGTCGGCCATGGTGCGGACCATGTCGGCGGTGAGCGTGCCGGCAGCCGAACAGCCGAGGAACACGTCGGCGCCGTTGACCACGTCGGCCAGGGTGCGCGCGCTGGTGGTCTGCATGTAGCGGCGCTTCGATTCATCGACGCGGCCGGCGTCGGCGCGCTCGGACTGGATCACGCCCTTGCTGTCGCAGACGAAGATGTTCTCGCGCTTCACGCCGAGGCCGACCATCACGTCGAGGCAGGCGATGGCGGCGGCGCCCGCGCCCGACACGGCCATCTTCACGCTGCCGATGTCCTTGCCGACGAGTTCGAGCGCATTGAGCAGCGCAGCGCTGGAGATGATCGCGGTGCCGTGCTGGTCATCGTGGAACACCGGAATGTTCATGCGCTCGCTGAGCGCGCGCTCGATGTAGAAGCACTCGGGCGCCTTGATGTCTTCGAGGTTGATGCCGCCGAGCGTGGGCTCCAGCGAGGCGATGATCTCGATGAGCTTGTCGGGGTCGCGCTCGGCCAGCTCGATGTCGAACACGTCGATGCCGGCGAACTTCTTGAACAGGCAGCCCTTGCCTTCCATCACCGGCTTGCCCGCGAGCGGGCCGATGTCGCCGAGGCCGAGCACGGCGGTGCCGTTGGTGATGACGCCGACGAGGTTGCCGCGCGAGGTGTAGTCGGCGGCCTTGGACGGGTCGGCCTGGATGTCGAGGCAGGGATAGGCGACGCCCGGCGAATAGGCCAGCGACAGGTCGCGCTGGTTGGCGAGCGGCTTGGTGGCGTTGACGGAGATCTTTCCGCGCGTGGGAAAGCGGTGGTAGTCGCGGGCGGCGTCGCGCAGGGCGATTTCGGCGTCGGTGGTTGGCGTGGCGCCGGACTCGATGTCTGACATGGAAGGGCCTCTCTGACAGCGGTTTTGGATTTTTCGTGTTCTTGCGCGCAGCAAGCGTTGCGTGAGCGAGGCGCGGGGGCGCGCACCTTAGCGCGGGCGCCCGGGCAAGCCAATGACGGCTAGCCGCAACCGCCAGGCATTACAGGATTGGTGCCAGGGGCCGGCGTCGTGCCCATGCCGGCGCGCCGGGCGCGGCTGACGCGGGATGGCGCAACCACGCCGGCGCGCGGCGCCGCAGCGGGGCAGATGCCGGGCCGGCGGGCGCCGACGGTTGCGCCATTCCGGGGCAGGCGTGGCGCGACGGCCGCGTATGGCGACGCGCGATCGACACGGCGGCGCCGGCCGCAAGCGCATGCAGGCAATGCCGCCGAGCCGCGGCGGTCGCGGGCGTCGGTCGTGCCTCAGTCGCGCCCGATGCCGAGCCGGCTCGCCAGCCGGTGGAAGTTGCCGCGATCCATGCCGGCCTCGCGCGCGGCGGCGGCGTAGTTGTTGCCGTGGCGCGCGAGCGCGGCCGCGATCCACTGGCGCTGGAAGGCGTCGGTGGCGGCGCGCAGGCCGCCGGTGGCAGCGTCCGACGCGGCGAGGCCGGAGCTGGCCGGCATGGCGGCGTCATTGCCGGGCTGGCCACCGGCGGCACCGGCCGGCATGGCGAACGCCGGCCGCGCCAGACCCGGCGGCGCCACGCCGGACGGCGCCGCGACAACCGTCGCATCCGGCGCGCCATGCGTGGCGACTTCTGCCGCGACAACCGTCGCCGACGCGGCCGCCGCCAGCCCCAGATGCACCGGCTCGATCGCCACCCAGCGCGCGCGCCGGCCCTGCTCGGCCAGCGCGCGCAGCGCGGCGCGCGCCATCGTGTGCTCCAGCTCGCGCACGTTGCCGGGCCAGTCATGGCCGGGCAGCGCGTCGCGCGCGGCGGCGCCGAGGCGCAGGTTGCGCGCGCCGAGGCGGTGCTGGTTGTCCTCCAGGAAGGCGTTTGCAAGCGCTATCACGTCACGGCCGCGCTCGCGCAGCGGCGGCACGACGATCGGGAACACCGCGAGCCGGTGGTACAGGTCGGCACGGAAGCGCCCGGCCGCCACCTCCGCGCGCAGGTCGCGGTTGGTGGCGGCGATCACGCGCACGTCCACGCGACGCGGCATGTCGCCGCCGAGGCGCTGCACCTCGCCGCTCTGCAAGGCGCGCAGCAGCTTGGCCTGCACGGCGGGCGGCAGCTCGCCCACCTCGTCGAGCAGGAGCGTGCCGCCGTCGGCCAGCTCGAAGCGGCCCGCGCGATCGGCCAGCGCGCCGGTGAAGGCGCCCTTGCGATGGCCGAACAGCTCGCTCTCGGCCAGCGCCTCGGGCAGCGCGGCGCAATTGAGCTGCACCAGCGGCCGGTCGCGCCGCGCCGAGCGCCGGTGCAGCTCGCTGGCGACCAGCTCCTTGCCGACGCCGGTCTCGCCGGTGACAAGCACGGTGAGGTCGGAACCGGCCACGGTGGCGATCTCGTCGCGCAGCCGGCGCATCGCGGCGCTCGTGCCGACCAGCTCGCGCGCGGCCGGCGCGCCGACCACGCTGCGCGCGACCTCGCTGGCCTGCTCGGCGCGCGCCGCGAGCCGCTCGATCGCGAGCGCGGCGTCGATGCCCGATTCGAGCAGCGACACGATCGCGCGCAGCCGCGCCGGCGGCACCGCGTCGAAGGCGCCGGGCAGCAGCGCGTCGAGCGTGACCACGCCCCACAGCCGTCCGCCCGCGCGCAGCGGCGCGCCCATGCAGTCGTGCACGGGAAGGAGCGCGAGGGCGGCGGGCGAACCGGCGGACGGCGCGGAGGCGATGCGGGCGGCCGCGTCGGCGTCGCCCGCGCCGGCGGCATCGGCGACGACCGGCGCCGCCGGCTCGATCAACCCGTCGTAGGGATCGGGCAGCGTCGTGCCGGGCGGAAAGCGCAGCGGCCCGCGCGCGTCGAGCAGCGCCGCCAGCCTCGGATGGCCGGCCACCGCGAAACGCCGCGCCAGCGTTTCCTCGGCCAGACCGTCGATCGCCAGCGGCACCAGCACCTCCCCGTCCAGCCGCAGCAGCGCCGCCGCGTCGCAATCGACGAGGCGGCGCACGGCCGCGAGCAGGTCGCGGTAGCGGGCGGCGGGATCGGTGGCGGCGCCGGCCCGGTCGTCGACCGCAGGCGCGGCGACGGCCAGACCGGGCGCGCCGGCGGCGGGCGGCGGCGGGTTCACGAGGGCGTTGTCATTTGCACATCGGCGTTGTTATTCACACATCCATCCACATGATGTCAGATCAACAACGCCAGGCATATTTTGCAATGCAATCAGTGGCTTGCATTCTGGCATGCGACTTGACTCGAAGCCGGCTTCCGCAATCGATCCACAGGAAGCCCTCCATGCCCAGCGCCCAGACCATCGCCCTCGTCAAAGCCACCGTGCCCGTGCTGCGCGAGCACGGCGAGGCGATCACGACGCACTTCTACAAGACGATGTTCCGCGACTTCCCCGAGGTGCGCGCCTTCTTCAACCAGACCCACCAGGCCAGCGGCAGCCAGCCGCGCGCGCTGGCCGGGGCGGTGCTGGCCTATGCGGCGCACATCGACCGGCTCGACGAGATCGCGCCCGCGCTGCCCGCGATCATCCAGAAGCACGTCTCGCTCGGCATCACGCCCGAGCAGTACCCGATCGTCGGCCAGTGCCTGCTGCGCGCGATCCGCGAGGTACTGGGCGAGGCCGCGACCGACGACATCCTCGCCGCCTGGGCCGAGGCCTACGGCGAGCTGGCCGAGCTGCTCATCGCGGCGGAGGAGCAGGTGTACGCCGCCACCGCCGCGCAGCCGGGCGGCTGGCGCGGCCTGCGCCGCTTCGTGGTGGCGGCGCGCGTGCACGAGAGCAGCGAGATCGTCTCGCTCCATCTCAAGCCGGAAGACGGCGCCGCCCTGCCCGACTGGAAGCCGGGCCAGTACATCGCGCTCAGGCTCGTGATCGGCGGCGAGACGCTGCGCCGCAACTACTCGGTGTCGAACGCGCCGGGCACGGGCGAGATCCGCATCAGCGTGAAGCGCGAGCCGGGCGGCGTCGCCTCGGGCTGGCTGCACGAGCAGGCCACGCTCGGCACGGTGCTGGAACTGACGCCGCCGGCCGGCGAGTTCGTGCTGGAGGCGGGCACGCGGCCGCTGCTGTTCCTCACGGCGGGCGTGGGCATCACGCCGGCGCTGGCGATGCTCGAAGCCGCCGCGCCCACGGGCCGGCCGATCGGCTTCGTGCATGCGGCGCGCAACCCGGGCGCCCAGGCCTTCCGCGCGCGCCTGCAAGCGCTTGCAGCCGAGCATCCCAACGTGACGCCGCGCTTCCGCTACAGCGATGCCGACGCCCACGGCCCGGTGGCCGGCGCCGACGGCCTGCGCGCCAATCTGGCGCCGGAGGAGCGCGGCCTGATCGATGCCGCGACGCTCGCCGGCCTGCTGCCGGCCAACCGCGACCTCGACGTGTACCTGCTCGGCCCGACGCCGTTCATGCGCGCGATGCTCGGCCTGCTCGATGCGCTGGACGTGCCGCGTTCGCGCGTGAAGCTGGAGTTCTTCGGGCCGAAGGAGGCGCTGGAGCCGGCGGCGGCCTGAGCGTCGGGCGGCGCGGCCTGCATCGCGTCGGCCACGGAACCCGCGCGCCCGATCGCCCCTGGCGGCGCAAGCCTTTGCACGCCGCCCGGCGCGCAACTTGCCTCGGCGCGGGCATGACCACGCCCGCCCACGCCCCGCTCCCCCGCCACGACCGCTTCGACTACACCCCGATCCACCGCCGGCCCGACTTCTGCTGGCCCGGCGGCGCGCGGCTCGCGGTGTACGTCGCCGTCAACCACGAGCACTTCGCGTTCGGCGCCGGCCTCGGCGCCCGCCTTGCGCCCGGCACCGAGCCCGACGTGCTCAACCACGCCTGGCGCGAGTACGGCAACCGCGTCGGCGCCTGGCGGCTCATGGCGCTGCTCGACCAGCTCGGCCTGCCCGCCGCCGCGCTGCTCAACACCGCGCTCTACGACCATTGCCCCGAACTCGTCGCCGCCTGCGTCGCGCGCGGCGACGAACTCGTGGCCCACGGCCACACCAATGCCGACAACCAGTCGGCGCTCGCGCCCGAGGCCGAAGCCGCCCTGCTCGCCGCCTGCCGCGCACGCATCGCCGCCGAGTCGGGCCGCGCGCCCGAAGGCTGGCTCTCGCCGTGGATCGCCGAGACGCCGCGCACGCCCGACCTGCTCGCCGCCGCCGGCTACCGCTACACGCTCAACTGGTGCCACGACGACCAGCCCACGCGGCTGCGCACCGCCGCCGGCCCGCTCTGGGCCATCCCGTATCCGCAGGAAGCCAACGACATCCCGGCCGTGATCGCGCGCCAGATGACGGGCGCGCAGTTCGCCGAGCTGCTGGCCGACCAGTTCGACGAGATGCGCGAGCAGTCGGCGCATCAGCCGCTGGTCATGGGCATCGCGCTGCATCCCTATCTCGTCGGCCAGCCGCACCGGCTGCGACCGCTGCGCCGGGTGCTTGCGCGCATCGCGGCGGCGGACGACGTGTGGCTCACGACGCCCGGGCGCATCGCCGCGCACATGGATGCGCTGGCGGCCGAAGGGGGCTGGCCCCTCTGAGACGGCCCGGCAGCCGCCCCTCTGTCACTCCCGCGAGCGACCGAAAGCCTGAATGCCCCGTTTCGATTACGGCATTCCGTCACGTCAGCGCACTTCCTACACGCCCCGGATTGCGCTGCCAAAGCGGCTTTCACCGGCCCATCGCGCCGCGTCATGCGAGGTGACGATGCAATCCCGCAGTCACCGAATTGAAGGAGATGGCATGACCGCCCCGTTCAACCAGCCCGAGTGGGCCGAACTCGTGGCCGACAGCTGCCGCGCACTCGACGCTTACGACAGCGGTCGCAAGCCGATGGACGCCGACGACTACCGCCACGTCGCCGCCCGCCTCGAAGCCCTCGTGCGCCAGGTGCGCACGCCGCAGACGCTGTATCTGCCGAGCGCCGCCTACCGTCACGCCGCCGAGAACGTCTACTTCGAAGCCAACCGCCGTCTGCTGGAGCCGCGCCGCCTCGCGTTGCGCGCCGCCGCCGAAGCCCAGGTGATCGACGCGCTGCAACGCACGCTGCGGCTGCGCAAGACCGAGGAGTGAGGCGGGCGGGCCATCCGCGCCGGAAGAGATCCGGCGCCGGAAGCCATGTGCTGCCGTGATGGCCAACCGGGACCGACGGCCAATTCCGCCCTCGGCCCGAAAACCCCGTCGCCACCGCGCCGCGCCAGCGTCAGCCTCGCGCCCGTCGGCACTCTTGTATCAACCGTCCGTCCAGAGCACGCGCCCGCACTGCTCTCGGAATGCGTCCTCTCGCCGTTTAGGTCTTTTTCCGATCACCGGAAACGCGTAGAAACCGCACGGAAAACTCCGTGCGATTTCGCACACCTTCCAGACGGACGAGACAGGCGATGGCGATCTTTACCGGCAACGCATCCAGCAACACCCTCATCGGCGGCGCCGGTGACGACAGCATCAGCGGCCTCGGCGGCTACGACAGCCTGAGCGGCGCGGCGGGCAACGACTTCATCAGCGGCGGCGACGGCAACGACACGCTCGAAGGCGGTGAGGGCAACGACACGCTCGCCGGCGACGCCGGCAACGACAGCCTCACCGGCGGCACCGGCGCCGACAGCTTCGTGCTCGGCGAGGGCTACGACACGATCGGCGACTTCGACATCAACGCCGACCGCATTGATGTCTCGGGCTACGGCATCAGCGACTACGCGACGCTCCAGCGCCTGCTCGGCTACGACAACGCCGGCAACGTGACGCTGTCGTTCTGGGCCGCCGGCAGCCAGCGCAGCACCACCTTCACGGGCCTGTGGACGACCGATTTCGACCCGGCCCGCGTCACGCTCAACACCGCCACTACGGCCGACGCGCTCACCGGCACCAACTACGGCGAAGTGCTCATCAGCGGCCTCGGCAACGACACCGTGGTCGGCGGCGATGGCAACGACTTCATCTTCGGCGAGGGCGGCAACGACCTGCTCTATGGCGGCTCGGGCACGCCGACGGGCGAGATCTACGGCGGCAACGACACGCTCGTGGGCGGCGCCGGCAACGACAAGCTCTGGGGCGGCGGCAACGACGACGTGCTCGAAGGCGGCGACGGCGCCGACACGCTCGAAGGCGGCCGCGGCGACGACAGCCTGCTCGGCGGCACCGGCGCCGACGTGTTCGTGCTCAACGCCGAAGGCGCGAGCGAGAACGACCGCATCGGCGACTTCAGCAGCGTCGAGGGCGACAAGCTCGACCTGCGCAACCTCGGCATCAGCGACGCCGACACGCTCCAGCGCCTCATCAGCAACAGCGAGAGCGCGACTTCGTTCAGCTATCGCACCGGCAGCGGCTACACCCACACCATCACCTTCGACGGCGTGGCGATCGCCGGCATCGCGCCGGCCAACCTCATCCTGAGCACCACGGTCAGCAACGACAACGTGCTCGGCAGCAGCTATGCCGACGACCTGTTCGGCGGCCTCGGCAACGACACGATGGCCGGCACCGACGGCAATGACCAGCTGTTCGGCGAGGGCGGCAACGACGTGCTCTACGGCGGCTCGGCCTCGCCGCTGAGCGAGGCGTACGGCGGCTACGACGCGCTGTTCGGCGGCGCCGGCAACGACCAGCTCTACGGCGGCGGCGGCAACGACACGCTCGACGGCGGCGCCGGCCTCGACACGCTCGACGGCGGCATCGGCGACGACACCCTCGGCGGCGGCGGCGGCGCCGACGTGTTCGTCTTCCGCGTCAGCGACAACAGCAGCGACACGGTGCTCGACTTCTCGCAGGCCGACGGCGACCGCATTGATGTGAGCGCGCTCGGCGTGGGCGACTTCGCGAGCCTGCAGCGGCTCATGAGCACGACCTACTACAACTACGGCTCGACGCTCGTGGTCGCGGCCAACGGCAACACCGGCTACCTCACGCTCAACGGCGTGAGCTTCGGCCAGCTGACCGCCGCCGACTTCATCTTCAGCACCGACACCGTGGCCGGCAGCCTGATCGGCAGCAGCTACGGCGACGCGCTGTTCGGCGCCGGCGGCAACGACACCATCACCGGCGCCGATGGCGACGACCGCCTGTTCGGCGAAGCCGGCAACGACGTGCTCTACGGCGGCTCGGGCAGTCCGACCGGCGAGACCTACGGCGGCAACGACCTGCTGTCGGGCGGCGCCGGCAACGACCAGCTGTTCGGCGGCGGCTACAACGACACGCTCGAAGGCGGCGCCGGCAACGACACGCTCGACGGCGGCAAGCACAACGACACGCTCACCGGCGGCAGCGGCGCCGACCGCTTCATCGTGCGCAACGAAGGCGTGACCGAGACCAATCTCGTCACCGACTTCAGCGTCGCCGACGGCGACCGGCTCGACGTGACCGCGCTCGGCATCAGCGACTTCGAGACCGTGCAGCGGCTGTTCGCGAGCAGCGCCACCGGCACCACCTTCACCGTGCGCGCGGATGGCTACACCAACACCTTCCAGCTGCGCGGCCTGAGCGCCTCCGACCTGACGGCGGCGAGCTTCGTGTTCTCCACCGCCTCCACCGCCAACGCCGTCACCGGCGGCAGCGGCTATGACGACCTGTTCGGCGGCCGGGGCAACGACACCATCACCGGCGGCGACGGCTACGACCGACTGTTCGGCGAAAGCGGCAACGACGTGCTCTACGGCGGCACCGCCAGCCATGTGGCCGACCGCTACGACGGCTACGACTTCCTGTCGGGCGGCGCCGGCAACGACCAGCTCTACGGCGGCGGCGGCTACGACACGCTCGACGGCGGCAGCGGCGACGACACGCTCCAGGGCGACGACGGCTACGACACCCTCATCGGCGGCGACGGCATCGATCTGGCCTCCTATGCCGGCGAGGCCACCGGCGTGCGCGTCAACCTGCTGGCCGGCAACGTGGGACGGACCGGCAACAACTATGCGGAAGACCGGCTCGTCGGCATCGAGGGCGCGATCGGCACCGACCAGGCCGACCGCTTCACCGGCGACGCGGGCGACAACCTCTTCTTCGGCGGCGCCGGCAACGACGTGCTCGTGGGCGGAGCCGGCAACGACGTGCTCAACGGCGGCAGCGGCGACGACAGCCTGAGCGGCGGCGCCGGTCTCGACGTGGCGAGCTACACGCTGGCCAGCGGCGCGATCAGCATCAACCTGTCGACCGGCATCGTGAGCGGCGCCGACGGCGAAGACGCACTGCTGTCGATCGAGGGCGTGTCGGGCAGCGGCTTCGCCGACCGCATCACCGGCAGCAGCGCGGCCAACCTGCTCATGGGCAACAACGGCAACGACACGATCTCGGCCGGCGCGGGCGCCGACACGCTCGTGGGCGGCGCGGGCAACGACAGCCTCACCGGCGGCAGCGGCGCCGACGTGTTCGTGTTCGACAGCGCGACCGGCAGCGACCGCGTCACCGACTTCTCGTCGGGCGGCGACAAGCTGAGCTTCGACGCCTCGGTCTGGGGCCTCGGCGACGGCGACGCGCTGCTCGAAGGCGCGGTGGCCATCGCCGGCCCCGGCGGCTTCGCGCGCGGCGCCGAGCTGGTGATCGTGACCGACGGCTTCAGCGGCAGCATCACCAGCGCCGCCAGCGCCGCCGCCGCGATCGGCAGCGCCACCAGCGCCTATGCCGTCGGCGACGACCGGCTGTTCGTCGTCAACAACGGCACGCAATCGGCGGTGTGGGAGTTCCATGCCGACAACGCCAACGCGGCGGTCGAGGCAGGTGAGCTGTCGCTGGTGACGCTCGTCGTCAACACCGCGACGACGGTGGTGGGGGATTACCAGTTCGTGTGACGCCGGTCGGCGGGCGGCATGCCCGCCGGGCACCGGAACGGCCGGGACGGGCGGAACACGGGCCGACCGGCCCGGCTCCGCCGACCGGGTGATCAGGCGATCACCAGCGTCACGTCGATGTTGCCGCGCGTCGCGTTCGAGTACGGGCAGACGATGTGGGCGGCATCCACCAGCTTCCGCGCCACGTCGCGGTCGAGGCTGGGCAGCGAGATGGTCAGCTCGGCCTGGATGCCGAAGCCGGTCGGGAGCGGACCGATGCCGACCTTGCCGGTGATCTGCGCGTCGGCCGGCAGCGCGACCTTCTCGCGCGCGGCGACGAACTTGAGCGCGCCCAGAAAGCAGGCCGAATAGCCGGCCGCGAACAGCTGCTCGGGGTTGGTGCCGGCGCCGTTGCCGCCCATTTCCTTCGGCAGCGCGAGCGCCACGTCGAGCTTGTTGTCGCTGGTGACGGCGCGGCCGTCACGGCCGCCGGTGGCGGTGGCTTCGGCGGTGTACAGGACCTTTTCGAGGGACATGACGGACTCCTTGGACCGGGGTGACGGCGCCGGGCTCGGTCGCCGGCGCCATAACATTGAACACGATTTGATCGTACACGATATAAATGATTGGCCGAGCATCAAGTGTTTCCGGTTGTGATCCGCGGTCCGACGGCAGTGGCGACGGGAATGGCCGCCCGGTCCGGTCGCGCGGTTGCGGCGCTCCGTCCAGGCATTGGCGACTCCGTCCGCTTGCGCCGTCACCCCGGCGGCACACACCGCGCATCCGCGCAGGCATGATCACGCCCCCCTGCCAGGCAGCACGCCCGGCCGGACGCGCGCCCCGCCCGCAGCAGGACCGGGGCCGCCATGTACACGACACATCAGACCAGAACATTCATGGGCGTATTCGCAGGCAACCCGTCGCTCGATCTCGACGAATCCATCGTCGGCTCGGCCGGCAACGACAGCATCTGGGGCTACGGCGGCAATGACACGCTCCTCGGCGGCTATGGCAACGACGTCATCTACGGCGGCGACGGCGACGACACCATCGACGGGGACGAAGGCTTCGACACCCTCTTCGGCGGCGCCGGCAACGACCTGCTTTACACCGGCATCGCCTTCGAGGGCGGCGAGGCCCACGGCGGTGACGGCGACGACACCCTCATCGGCAGCTACACCGTCGACGCCCTGTACGGCGACGACGGCAACGACGTCATCACCGCCAGCGCCAATCCCGACTACGCCTGGGGCGGCAACGGCGACGACAGCATTGACGGCGGCAGCGACAACGACAATCTCCACGGCGACGACGGCCGCGACACGATCGACGGCGGCTGGGGTCGCGACACCCTCGACGGCGGCGCGGGCGACGACCTGCTGCGCGGCGGCGACGACGACGACACGATCCGGGGCGGCAGCGGCGACGATTCGATCGACGGCGGCGACGGCAGCGACACCATCGAGGGCGGTGCCGGCAACGACAGCATCGACGGCGGCGCGGGCGACGACACGATCGACGGAGGCGATGGCAGCAACTCGCTGTCGGGCGGCGCGGGCAATGATCGGCTCTGGGGCGCCGCAGGCCGCGAGACCCTGCGCGGCGGCGACGGCGACGACACGATCTACGCCGACATTGCCTACAACGGCAGCAGCCCGACCGCCGGCGATGTCATCGACGGTGGCAGTGGCAACGACAGCCTCCTCGGTGCCAGTGGCGCCGACAGCATCCGTGGCGGTGATGGCAACGACACCATCACCGGGGACAGCGGCAACGACACGCTCATCGGCGACTACGGCAACGACGTCATCTACGGCGGTGACGGCGACGACACCCTCGACGGGGACGAAGGCTTCGACACCCTCTTCGGCGGCGCCGGCAACGACCTGCTCTACACCGGCATCGCCTTCGAGGGCGGCGAGGCCCACGGCGGCGACGGCGACGACACCCTCATCGGCAGCTACACCGTCGATGCCCTGTACGGCGACGACGGCAACGACCTGATCACCGCCGGCGCCAATCCCGACTACGCCTGGGGCGGCAGCGGCGATGACAGCATCGACGGCGGCAGCGACAACGACCATCTCGACGGCGACGACGGCCGCGACACGATCGATGGCGGCTCGGGCCTCGACACCCTCGACGGCGGCGCGGGCGACGACCTGCTGCGCGGCGGCGACGACGACGACACGATCCAGGGCGGCGACGGCGAAGATTCGATCGACGGCGGCGACGGTAGCGACGTCCTGCGCGGCGGCGCGGGCGGCGACCGCCTCGACGGGGGCGCGGACGGCGACAACCTCGAAGGCGGCGGCGGCGACGACAGCCTCGAAGGCGGCGACGGCAACGACTGGCTCGCGGGCGACGACGGCAGCGACGCGCTGTCCGGCGGCGCGGGCGACGACTGGCTCTCGGGCGGCGCGGGCAACGACAGCCTCGACGGCGGCAGCGGCACCGACAGCCTCGACGGCGGCGCCGGCAACGACACCGTCATCGCCGGCGGCGACGGCGACACGCTCGACGGCGGCGACGCCATCGACACCCTCAGCTACGGCCGCGTCGGCCACGGCGTGGTGGTACTGCTCGACGCGACGCTCGCCACGGGCCTGACCGGCGACGACGTGGTGAGCGGCTTCGAGCGCGTGACCGGCAGCGCGCATGCCGACACGATCGGCGGCAGCAACGGCGCCGACCTGCTCGCCGGCGGCAGCGGTGATGACGTGATCGACGGCTACGGCGGCAACGATGTGCTGCGCGGCAATGCCGGCAACGACAGCCTGTCAGGCGGGGCGGGCAACGACACCCTCGCCGGCGCCACCGGCGCCGACACGCTCGACGGCGGCGCGGGCGACGACACCTTCATCGTCACCGACGGCGACGGCGGCCGGATCGAGGGCGGCGCGGGCAGCGACCTGCTGTCCTTCGCCGGCGCGGGGAGCGCGGTCACGCTCGTGCTCGACGCGACGCAGGCGGGCGTCGACACCGGCAGCGCCAGCCTTGCCGGCGGCAGCGCGGCGATTGCGATCGACGGCATCGAGTCGGTCATCGGCAGCGCGTATGCCGACGTGCTGCGCGGCTGGCAGACCGCCGTGCGCATGGACGGCGGCGCGGGGGACGACACGATCACGGGCGGCGCCGGCAACGATCGGCTGCTGGGCCGCGACGGTGCCGACGCCCTGTCGGGCGACGCCGGCAACGACACGCTCGAAGGCGGCGACGGCAACGACACGCTCGACGGCGGCAGCGGCGGCAACAGCCTGCGCGGCGGCGCGGGGGCCGACAGCTTCGTGTTCTTTGCGCCGGACGGCCTGAACCGCGTGCTCGACTTCACTGCCGGCAGCGATCGCGTGGTGCTCGGCCTGGATGACCTGATCGATGGCGACGGGCAGGTGCGGACCGTCGGCGCGCATGCCGGCGTGTCGGCGCAGGACACGGTCGTGATCATCGACGCCGACCTGCGCTCGCTCGGCAATGCGCGGCAGACCGCCGCCGCGATCGGTCATGCCGATCAGGCCTGGTCCGTCGGCGAGGCGCGCCTGTTCCTGACCGACGACGGCGCACGCAGCGCGATCTGGCTGTTCACGAGCGCCGACGGCGATGCGACGGTCGATGCGGACGAGCTGACAATGGTCGGCCTGGTATCGGGCGGCGTGCTCGGCGCCGCCGACATCGACTACACGACGAGCTATCTGTTCGCCTGAGCGTCGGTGCGGAGGCGGTTCCGGCCGCGCCCGCCGCCGGTGCGGCCCGCGCATGGCGCCCGCGCGGGCGGATCGGCGCGGCAGCGCGCCACGCTTGCGGACGCGCTAGCCGCCCGCCGCCTGCAAGCGCTTGCGCAACGCCTCCAGCCGGGCCTTCAGCTCGGCCAGTTCGGCCAGCCCGCAGCCGGTCGCCTCGAGGATGGCGGGCGGCAGCGGATGGGCGCGTTCACGCAGGGCGCGGCCCGCGTCGGTGAGGCTGACGATCACGCGGCGCTCGTCGGCCGTGTCGCGGCTGCGCGCAATGAGGCCGGCCTGCTCCAGCCGCTTGAGCAGCGGCGTGAGCGTGGCCGAATCGAGAAACAGCCGCTCGCCCAGTTCGCCCACGCCGAGGCCGTCGCGCTCCCACAGCAGCAGCATCGCGAGGTATTGCGGATAGGTCAGGCCAAGCTCGGTGAGCAGCGGGCGATAGACCTTGGTCATCGCCAGGCTGGCCGAGTACAGGGCGAAGCAGAGCTGGTTGTCGAGGCGCAGGGCGGCGTCGCGGTCGAAGGGCGGACCGTCATCGACGGCGACGGGCGGACCGAGGGGCGGCAGGGGGGCGGCGAGCGGATTCATGGATCGAGTCTGCCCGCGCATGCGATTCAGTCGCAAGCGATGAAATCGCACCAGAGGTTGTTGGCGGTCACTGGCCGCGCGAGGGTGCGGGTTCCGTTTCACCGCTCGTCGGCCGGTTTTCTATTGTCTGCTTTACAGATGTGAAAAAAGCACATTCAATACGCACATCAAACGGCGACCCGCGCAACCTTCCAGACGCGGCCGCCAACCGGGCGCCATGCGGCGCCACCCCACCCGAGGAGAACGACATGGCAGGCAAGCGCGGCGGTCACGACGACATCAACCACGAGATCAACCACATCCGCGGCGGCCGGGGCGCCGACGACCTTGCAGGCACGACGGGCGACGACAGCGTCACCGGCGGTGCGGGCAATGACCGGATCCATTCCGGTGCCGGCAACGACGACCTGAATGGCGGCTCGGGCCGCGACCGCATCGAGGCCGGTGCGGGCGACGACCGCATCAACGGCGGCAGCGGCAGCGACGTGCTGCGCGGCGGTGACGGTGCCGACGTGTTCGTGTTCGACAACCTGAGCGGCGCCGACAAGGTGAGCGACTTCGTCTCGGGCACCGACAAGATCAGCTTTGCCGCCACCACGCTCGGCATCGGCAACGGCGACGCCGTGGTGGACGGCGCGGTGTCGGTGGCCGGGCCGGACGGCTTCGCGGCCTCGGCCGAACTGGTCATCGTCGAGACCGACGTGGTCGGCCGCCTCACCAGCGCCGCCGCCGCCGCTCACGCCATCGGTAGCGCCGATTCGGCCTATGCCGTGGGCGACACCCGCGTGTTCGTGACCGACAACGGCACGAGCAGCGCGGTGTGGGTGTTCGAATCGGCCGATGCCGACGCCACCGTCTCGGCCGGCGAGCTGACCCTCGTCGCCACGCTCGAGCATGCGGCGAGCACGACCGTCAGCGACTACGTCTTCGCCTGAGGGCGGCCGGCGCGGGGCCGGACAGACCCGTCGGCATTCACGGCGCGGGCTTCGCCGACATGCCGCGGCGCCCGCCTCGGTCAGAATCGCCCGGTCGCCGTCTTTCCGGCGGCCCGGGCCGGCCCGATCGACGGGCGCGGGCAGGGCCGCCTCCGCTTCCGGTTCCCGCCCATGAGCTTCTTCAGCCTCTACCGCCACGGCTTCGCGCGCGTGGCCGCGTGCAGCAATCCCGTCCGCCTCGCCGATCCGGCCAGCAATGCCGCCGCCGTCGCCCGCCTCGCGCAGCGGTGCCATGACGACGGCGTCGCGCTCGCCGTCTTTCCCGAGCTGGCGCTGTCGGGCTACGCCATCGACGACCTGCTGTTGCAGGACGTGCTGCTCGACGCGGTGGAAGCCGCCGTCGAGACGCTGGTGGAAGCCTCGTCGCACTGGCGCACGCTGGTGCTCGTCGGCGCGCCGCTGCGCCATGGCAACCGGCTCTACAACTGCGCGGTGGCGATCCAGTCGGGCCATCTGCTCGGCGTCGTGCCCAAGACCTACCTGCCCAACTACCGCGAGTTCTACGAGAAGCGGCATTTCGCGTCGGGCGCGGGCGTGGCGGGGCAGACGATCGCGGTCGGCGCGCGCAGCGTGCCCTTCGGCACCGACCTGCTGTTCGAGGCTCACGACCTGCCGGGCTTCGTCGTGCATGCCGAGATCTGCGAGGACGTGTGGGTGCCGGTGCCGCCCAGCGCCACCGCCGCGCTCGCGGGCGCGACCGTGCTGGCCAACCTGTCGGCCAGCAACATCACGATCGGCAAGAGCGACACGCGCCGGCTGCTGTGCAAGTCGCATTCGCTGCGCTGCGCCGCCGCCTATCTGTACTCGGCCGCCGGCCTCGGCGAATCGACCACCGACCTCGCCTGGGACGGCCAGGTGAGCATCTACGAATGCGGCGAGGTGCTGGCCGAGAGCGACCGTTTCCCGACCGGCGACCAGATCGCCACCGCCGACATCGACCTCGACCTCATCCGCCAGGAGCGCGCCCGCATGGGCAGCTTCGACGACAACGCGCGCGCGCTCGGCGCGGCGGCGGGACCGGGGACGCAGCAGTCGCCCGCCATGCCCGACGTGACCCTGCCCGCGCCGCTGCACGCAGCCGCGAGCATCAACGGCTGGCGCCGCGTCGGCTTCCTGCTCTCGCTGCCGGCCGATGACCTCGGCCTGCGCCGCCACATCGAGCGCCTGCCCTTCGTGCCCGCCGACCCCGAGCGCCTCGCCACCGACTGCTACGAGGCCTACAACATCCAGGTCGCGGGCCTCGTGCAGCGCCTGCGCGCGACCGGGCTGAAGAAGGTGGTGATCGGCGTGTCGGGCGGGCTCGACTCGACGCATGCGCTCATCGTCGTCGCGCGCGCGATGGACCTGCTCGGCCTGCCGCGCGCCAGCATTCACGCCTACACCCTGCCCGGCTTCGCCACCGGCGACGCCACCAAGAGCAACGCCTGGGCGCTGATGCGCAGCCTCGGCACCACCTGCGCCGAGATCGACATCCGCCCCGCCGCGCTGCGCATGCTGGAGGACATCGGCCATCCCTACGCCGAGGGCGAGGCCCACTACGACCTCACCTTCGAGAACGTGCAGGCCGGCCTGCGCACCGACTACCTGTTCCGCCTCGCCGGCCACCTCGGCGGCATCGTCATCGGCACCGGCGACCTGTCGGAACTGGCGCTCGGCTGGTGCACCTACGGCGTCGGCGACCAGATGGCGCACTACAACGTCAACGCCGGCGTGCCCAAGACGCTGATCCAGCACCTGATCCGCTGGGTCATCCACGAAGGCCTGTTCGACGCCGACACCAGCGCGACGCTCGACGCCGTGGTCAACACCGTCATCTCGCCCGAGCTGATCCCGGCTGGCGAGGGCGACGCGCCGCAAAGCACCGAGGCCAAGATCGGCCCCTACGAGTTGCAGGACTTCAACCTGTACTGGCTTGCGCGCTTCGGCTTCCGGCCGTCGAAGATCGCCTTCATGGCGCACCGCGCCTGGGGCGACGCGGCAAGCGGCGCCTGGCCGCCCGGCTTTCCGGCGGACAAGCGCAATGCCTATTCGCTGGAGGAAATCGGCAAGTGGCTGCGGCTGTTCATCGGCCGCTTCTTCGCCAACCAGTTCAAGCGCACGGCGATGCCCAACGGGCCGAAGGTGAGCCACGGCGGTGCGCTGTCGCCGCGCGGTGACTGGCGCATGCCGAGCGATGCGTCGGCGACGGCCTGGCTGGCCGAACTGGACGCGGCGCTGGCCGAGGCGGCGGGCAGCTCGGACTGAGGTGGATCCGACGCGGCTACCTCGCCGACATCAACACCGGCTCCGGCGGGGACGATGCTGGTGCGCCGCGGCCTTGTCACGCCTCCCCCCTCGGCAAGGCAGGGCGCGCCGCGCCGCTCAGGGCAGCAGGCCGCGCTGAAGCTTCGACACCTCGTCGTAGGTGCTGATCGAGTCGCGCAGCATCTCGATGAGGACATTGCGCCGGGGTTCGGGCGCGGCAGGCTGCACCGGAGCCTCGGTCTGGGGCGCTGGCGCGACCGGCTCCCGGCATTCGAGCAGACCTTCGTCGAGCAGGCGGCTCACGGCATCGAGATCGGGAGAGCCGGTCATGACGATGAGTTCGGCCACGCTGCGCTGGCCATCGGCCAGCAGCAGCAGGTTGCGTTCGCGGCGCGACAGGTTCAGGCGCCGGCCTGCCACTTCGTCCTTCCCTGCGGCGGTCTTGGCCGGCACGGCATCCATCGTCAGTTCCATGGGGTTTCCTTGTTATCGCTGCGGTTCGCGCCAGCCCCTGCTGGGCCAGCCCCGGCCTGATCAGGCCGGGTGAGCGTAGTGAGACAGCAAGCACCGAACCCGGGCCTCAGGTAAAACCCTTGTTACAAACCCCAAAGTGCCTGATTTCTCCTAGATCAGGCGCACGCGCACCAGTTCGCTCTTCACGAAGGCGTACACCACGGGCGCCGCCACCAGCCCGCCGATGCCCCATACCGACTCGAAGGCCAGCATCGCCACCAGCAGCTCCCACGCATGGGCATGGACCCGGCCGCCGATGATGCGGGCGTTGAGGAAGTACTCCAGCTTGTGAATGAAGATCAGGTAGCCGAGCGACGCTGCCGCCGTCACCGGATGATGGGTGAGCGCCACCAGCACGATCGCGGTATTGCTGATGAGATTGCCGGCCACCGGAATCAGCCCGATCACGAAGGTGAAGGCGATCAGCGTCTTGAGCAGCGGCAGCTGCACGCCGAACAGCGGCAGGATCGCCGCGAGGTAGATCGCCGTCATCGTCGTGTTGATGGCCGAGATCCGCACCTGCGCAAAGATCACGTTGCGGAACGCCGCGCCGAAAGCGGCGAGCGTGCGGTGCAGCGTGGCGGCAAGTGGCCCGCCGGCAAAGCCCCGGCTCGCCTCGCGCAGCGACACCATCGCGCCGACGATCATGCCGATCAGCAGGTGCACCACCATCAGTCCGGCGCTGCGGCCGGCCAGTTGCAGCTCGGCCGCGTGGGCGCGCAGCAGCTCGGCGCCGCGCTCGCGCAGCTCGTCGAGGCCATCGGGCACGTAGGCGGCCCAGCGCTCGGGCAGCGCGTCGCGCACCTGGTCGAGCACCTCGGCGCTGCGCGCGATGACCTCGGCCATCGCCGGCCCGCGCGCGAAGGCGATCAGCCCCAGCCCCGCCGCCACCAGACCGCCGACGACCACCGTCGTCAGCACGCCGATCACGATCACCTTGCGCCGGCCCCGGCTCTGCACCGGAGCGTGCTCGGCCAGCAGATGCACCAGTTCATGCACCAGGCAGCCCGCGAACAGCGCCGCGAGCAGATGGAAATGCAGCACGAACACCAGACCGGCCAGCACCAGACCGAAGCCGACGGCCTCGCAGCGCGTGAACCCGACCTTGCCGCCCTCGGGAGCCGGGGCAGCGTTCTCGACAGGAATCATGGGGGAGGACAGAAAGCGCCTTGAAGGCGGGGCCGCCATGGTAGTGCCGAGCCGCCGAGCGCCGGACGGCGCCAGAGGTGACGGATGTTGCGAGGACTGTCAGACGGCGCGGGCCGCCGAGGCGATGGCGCCAGGCGCCCTCGGCCGGCGCGACGGCCGCCGCGTCAAACCTTGGGCGGCGTGAACAGCCGCGTGAGGTCACGGCGCAGCTTGATGCCGGCAAGCGCATAGGGGCCGCCGTCGAGACCGTGCTCCATCACCTTGTCGCGCTGGCCGGCGCGCAGCATGAGGATCAGCTCGGTGGCCTGGCGGTGCAGTTCGGCATGCCACATCTGCACGTCGGCATAGGCCGGATGGCTGGCGAAGCGCTGGCGCGCCTCGTTGGCGATCCAGATGCCGAGCGCCGACAGCTCGCTGCGGCCGACCACGGCCGGGTCGAGTTCGGCCTCGCGGCCTTCCTCGATGGCGGAGCGGAACTGAGCCTTCCAGCGCATCAGCAGCTCGACGGCGCGCGTGAGGTCGATCGCGTCCTCGGGCGAGATGTTGGTGGCATGCGGCGCCGCGGTCGTGGTGTGCGGCAGCGCCGGGCGCGTGGCCGGATTGATCATCGTGGCCGGCCCCTGCATGCGCGTGTTGTGCTGGACCTGGGGCACCGGCTCGGCCGAGAACACCCGCTTGAGCCAGCCGCCGAAGCCCTTCTGCTGCGTGGCCTGCTGGGTGTGGGCGCCAGCGCCGCCGAAGAAGCGCGCGAAGAAGCCGGCCCGGCTGCGGCGCACGTCGGCATGCAGTTGGCGCTCGTATTCACCGAAGTCGCGGTCGGCGCGAAGGATGTGGCTGACCAGCCAGTCGCTCAGGAAGTTGACGATGTCGAGTTCGAGCGGGAAGCCGGCCTGGAGGCGCTGCTTCTCGACCCGCACGCGGGCGACGAAGTCGTCGTGCTTGGCCTTGTGCGACGGAAAGTCGGGATAGCGCGCGTGGAGCATGTAGCGCTCCTCGTCGGCGAAGTGCAGCACCGTGTAGTGCTCCAGCGCATCGACGATCTCGCGCACCTCGGCCGAGCTGGCGTGGTGGACGGCGGCCTCGTACACGCGGTTGACCAGCTCGAACAGCCCGCGGTGCTGCTCGTCAACCTCGGGGATGCCGACGCTGTATTCCTCGTCCCAGACAACCAGGGCCTGACTGCTTTCCATGAGTTCCTCGACCGATTCGCAATGCGGTCGAGCATCCTGGCTCGCAGTCGGCTTTCGATTGACTCGGCGCAATCCGAGCAAGCCAGTCAAGTGACAAATCTCACGGTTTTTTGCCCGCGAGGCGGGCACTGACAGCAGCACGGTGGCTGCTAGTCTTGCGCGCCCTCCTCCTTCCCCACGGCAAGCCCATGACCCATTGCGCCATCGACTTCGGCACTTCCAACTCGGCGGTCGCGCTGCCCGCGCGCGCGTTCCGCCCGGTCGGAAGCGGCGCCGCCACGCCGCCGGCCGACGGCGCCGGCGTGCCGGCCGGTGGCGTGGTGCGCCTCGTGCCGCTCGAAGGTCAGGCCGTCACGCTGCCGACCGCCGTCTTCTTCGACGCCGACAACAACCGCATCGACTACGGCCGCGCCGCCGTCGCGAGCTACATCGACGGCATCGACGGGCGGCTCATGCGCTCGATGAAGAGCATCCTCGGCAGCGACCTGATCGAGCGCACGACCGACATCGGCGGCGGGCGCGGCATCCCCTACATCGGCGTGATCGCCACCTTCCTGCGCCATCTGAAGGCCAAGGCCGAGGCCGCCGCCGGCAAGCCGCTGACGCAGGTGGTGCTCGGCCGGCCGGCCTTCTTCGTCGATGACGACCCCGAGCGCGACATCGCCGCCCAGACAGCGCTCGCGGCGGCGGCGCGCAGCGTCGGCTTCAAGGAGGTGGCCTTCCAGTTCGAGCCGATCGCGGCGGCCTTCGACCATGAGTCGCGGCTCGATCACGAGCAGCTCGTGCTGGTGGCCGACATCGGCGGCGGCACGTCCGACTTCTCGCTGGTGCGCGTCGGCCCCGAGCGCGCGAAGCGGCTCGACCGGCGCGACGACATCCTCGGCCACCACGGCGTGCATGTGGCCGGCACCGACTTCGACCGCCGCGTGGCGCTGGCGAGCGTGCTGCGCCCGCTCGGCCACGGCAGCGTCGGGCCGGACGGCAAGCCGGTGCCGAGCGGCGTGTACTTCGACCTCGCGACCTGGCACCTGATCAACACGCTCTACACGCCGCGCCGCATCGCCGACCTCGCGGGCACGAAGCATCTGTACGCCGACCGCGCCCAGCACGCCCGGCTGATGCGCGTGCTCGAAGACCAGCTCGGCCACGGCCTGCTCGGCATCGCCGAAGACACGAAGATCGCCGTCGCGGCCGGCGGCAGCACGCGCGTGGATCTGTCCCTGATCGAGCGCGAACTGGCGCTCGACTTCGACGAGGCCGGACTCGTGCAGGCGGTGGACGACGAGATCGCCCGCATCGTCGGCGCCGCGACCGAGACCGCGCGCCTCGCGGGCGTGGGCACGGACGAGATCGACGCGGTGTACTTCACCGGCGGCTCGACCGGGCTGCGGCTGCTGACCGAGCGCATCCGCGCCGGCTTCCCGAAGGCGCAGGCGGTGACGGGCGACCGGTTTGCCAGCGTGGCGGTGGGGCTGGGGATTCACGCGGGGCGATTGTTCGGAGGCTGAGCGGGTGAAGGTTGTTCGGCAGCGGGACCGGCGGCCGGCGGCAGCGGGCCGGGCTTGCCGCAGTCGCGCGGCGGGACGCGGATGCGGGCCTGGCGCGGCAACGGCGCAACGACGTGGGCAATTCCCCTGCGTCTCGTCGTGCATCCGGCTCTGAGGGTGGACAGGGCGGGCGGGCTCCAATCGGCATGGCCAATCCGGCCATCACCACGGAGACAAACCATGACCACCGCCCACTTCAACCCCGACGGCATCCGCTGGCAGCCCTTCGGCGAGCTGCCGCATTTCGCGTTCTCGATCCTGAACGTGGACATGGAGCAGCGCATCGCCGACGTGATCTTCCGGTTCGACGCCGGGCAGCAGATCGTGCTGCACCGTCACAAGGCGCTGAACCACACCTTCGTCGTGCGCGGCGAGCACCGCATCTACGAGGAGGACGGCAGCCTGCGCGAGTCGCGGCCGACCGGCAGCTACACGATCTCGCCCGCGACCGAGACGCCGCACCGCGAGGGCGGCGGCGAGGTGGATGCGATCGTGCTGTTCAGCATGCGGCCCGGGCAGGACGACCTGCTGTACGAGGTGATCGACGACGCCGGCAATCTGGGCGGGACGATCACGCTCTCGCTGCTGGCCGAGCTGTTCGCGGCGCAGCGTGCGGGCGAGGCGGTCGCGGCCTGACGGGCGGCGGACCGCGACGCGGGGCACGAGGCGGGTCCGCCGCCGGCGGACCGCCGGGCGCGCTGGCCGGCGGTCCGGGCGGCAACGTCGAACTCGCCGCCGCTCAACCGCCGTCTGTCGACAGCGCCATCGCCGTCGCCAGCGGCACGCGCAGCTCGCCGTCCTCGCCCGCGACAGCGCAGATGCCGACCACCGGCGGCGCCGGATCGACCGGGCCGTAGATCGTCGCAAAGGCCACGTCGGCCGCGTCGCGCCCGGTGGCGATGCGCACGAAGCCCATCGGCAGCGCCGTGCCCGACGGGTCGAACAGATACCAGCGATGGCCGAGATAGGCCTCGACATAGGCGTGGAAGTCGGAGGGCCCGAGCGCCGGATCGGCGCCGTAGTCGAGCCCGGTCGTGAAGCGCGCCGGAATGCCCACCGCGCGGCACAGCGCGATCATCAGATGCGCGAAATCGCGGCACACGCCCTCGCCCGAGCGCGCGGTGTCGCAGGCGGTGGTGCTGGCATTTGAACTGCCCGAGCGGAAGCGCACGCGGCGGTTGACCCAGTCGCGGATCGCCGTCACGCGCGCATGGCCGCGCGGCAGCCGGCCGAACTGCTCCAGCGCGAGGCCGTGCAGCACATCCGATTCGCAATAGCGGCTCGGCAGCAGCCAGGGCAGGACGCTGTCGGGCAGGCCGTGCACGGGCACTTCGGCGAGGCTGGCGGGCGCGGCGACGTGATGCTCGATCGCGACCGTCGCCGCATAGCGCACGCGCAGCCGGCCCGGCGGCGCCGACAGCCGCAGCCGCCGGTTGTGGTCGGGCCCCGGCGTCACGCGCCAGTGCAGCGCCGGCGTGATGTCGAGCGACTCGGCGCACAGGCGCTGACGCGCGGTCTGCGCGGCATGGATGCCGAGCACGAGGTCGGCTCCGGGCGCGAACACCTCGTAATCGAGCGCGACCGTGTAGCGCAGGTGGATGGGCGCGGCGCTCAGCGGCTGAACCCGCTGGTGCGACCCGCGTCGGCGCCCCAGTCGAGGCCCTGCTCGCGCGCATAGGCGTGGGCGGCGGCATCGGTGTCGAAGCGGCGGGTGAAGCGGACGATGCGTCCGGTGGTGGAACTGCCCTCGCCGCTGCGGATCGAGAGGCTGGCGCGGAAGCGGCCGTCATCCATGCGCTGCGCGAGCGAGTGGAAGGAGAAGCGGCCGAGCGAAAAGCTGTGGTGTTGCGAAGTCATGGTTGAAACGTCCCGTCGCCCGTCGTGGGCGACACAAGCAGGATTGGCGGCCCGAATGCCATGGGTGCCATCCACGCTCCGAAGGGCGCGCGAGCGCAAGCGCCGGCGGCCGGGCAGCGCCTCGCGAGGGCTGCCGTACAGAACATGAAGGGAAGAAACGGACCCCGGTTGCGGAAGGAAGCGGTCGGGGTCGAGGCGCATGCCGGGATTGACTCGGGGCTCCGTGGCCGGAGCCGGGCTTCGCGGTGAGAGGGCGAAGCTGGCGATGTCGCGATGCGATGCCGCAGGGTAACAGCAGAAGATGACATCACGAAGCGCGAAGTTGCGACGGGATGTGCGTGCTTTCCTTCTGCTGGGTCGCCAATGCCCTCGGCCTGCACGCGCTGGCCTTCGCAGCGCCCGCGCGTACGGGCCGCACGGCCGCGCCGCCAGCTCAGTGCGCCAGCGGCTTCAGCACGCCTTCGCGCACCGGCTCCGGCACCGCCTCGATCTTCCCGAGCAGGAAGGTGAAGCTCGCCATGCCCACCAGCAGCACCACGCCCGCGACGGCAAACGCATTCCCGAACGAGCCGCTGCCGCCCACGATGTAGCCCGTCACGATCGGCGCGACGCCGCCCATGAGGTTGTTGGCGAAGTTCATGATCCCGCCCACCGTGCCGGTGCCGCCCTTGGGCGCGATGAGCGAGGGCAGCGACCAGCCCACCGGCGCCGCCGCCGCCAGCCCCGACAGCGCGAGCGAGATCCAGGCGATCGCCACCGCCGGATCGGTCGTGGTCGTGGCGCCGAACACCGCCAGCCCGCAGGCCATGCCGCCCAGCAGCACGCCCTTGCGCACCTTGGTCTCGTCATGGCCCTTGGCGATGAGATGGTCGATGAGCCAGCCGCCGACGATCAGGTCGGCCACCGTCGCACACAGCCACGGGATCGCCGCATAGCCGGCCGACTTGAGGATGCTCATGTGCATGGTCTGCACGAGATAGCCCGGCAGCCAGGTGAGGAAGAGGTAGAAGGTGTAGCCGTAGGCCGCGAAGCCGATCGTCAGGCCCCAGACCTTCTTCTGCCGGAGCAGGTAGCCGAGCATGCCGACGGCGCTCTCGGTCGAGGTGCCTTCGGGCTGGGCGCCGCCGCCCACGATGTAGTCGCGCTCCTCGCGCGTGAGCTTCGGGTCGGCGCTCGGGTCGCGGTAGATGAGGTAGAAGGCCGCGAAGTAGGCAAAGCTCAGCGCCGCCGTGATGCCGAAGCCCCAGCGCCAGCCCAGGTGCACAACGGCCAGCGCGATGAGCGGCACGCCGATCACGTTCGAGAACTTGGCGGCGGCGTCGAAGATGGCGGTGGCCATCGCGCGCTCGCGGCGCGGGAACCAGTAGCCCGTCGCCTTGCTGCTCACGGGAAAGCCCGGCGCCTCTGCCACGCCGAGGATGGCGCGCGCCAGCAGGATGCCGCCGAAGCCGCTCGCCAGCGCCGTGATGGTCGAGGCCACGCCCCACAGAAAGGCGCCGAGGCGGCCGATGCGCGTGACGCCGAAGCGGTCGAGCACCACGCCGGTCGGGATCTGCAACAGCGCATAGGTCCAGAAGAAGCCGCTGAACAGCAGCCCCATGTCCGAGGCGTCGAGCCCGAATTCCTGTTGCAGCTGGGGCGCCGCCACCGACAGGTTGATGCGGTCGAAGTAGTTGACCAGCACGCCGATGCCGAGCAGGCCGCCGATGCGCCAGCGGCGCCCGCCGCGCGGGCGGGTGGGGGTGGGGGAAGTCATGGGGTCTCCTCGTGGGGTGCCGCGTGGGGCGGTCGGATCGGATGGGGATCAGCGGGCCGGCGTGGCGGCAGGCGCTGACGCGCGACCGTCGGTAGGCAACGGGGCGGCGTCGGTGGCGGGAGGCGACAGCACGGCGGCGCCGGCCGGCATGCCGGCGGCGAGCCAGCCGAGCACCGCGTCGCGGATGGCCTCGGGCGCGGCGGTGACGCTGGCGGTGAAGTGCGGTTCGTCGCCGCGCGGCGGCTCCAGCGCGGCAAACTGGCTGTCGAGCAGGCTCGGCGGCATGAAATGGCCGGGCCGCGCCGCCATGCGCTCGCCGATCAGCGCGCGGCTGCCGGCCAGATGCACGAACACGAGGTCGGGGTCGCCAAGACGCAGGCGGTCGCGGTAGCGCCGCTTGAGCGCCGAGCAGCCGAGCACCATGCGCTCGCCGCGCGCGCGGCCGGCGGCGAGCCGGTCGGCCAGCGCCGCGAGCCAGCCGGCGCGGTCGTCGTCGTCGAGCGGGATGCCGGCGCTCATGCGGGCGATGTTGGCCGGCGGGTGAAAGGCGTCGCCTTCCAGCCAGACCGCGCCGAGCGCCTCGGCCAGCGCCAGCCCGACGCTGCTCTTGCCGCAGCCGGCGACGCCCATCACGACAAGGTTCGGTGCTCGCATGTTTACGTTAACAATCCGTGGTCAAGAAAAAGCGCAGGACAAAGGCTGCGCTTGATGGGGCGGATGTTAGCGTTATCAAACGATTTGCAATCCTCGGGGTTTCCCGGGAATGCAAAGCGGCCATTCAACGGCGGCGCCGCGCGATACGCAGCCCGAGCAAGGCCAGCGCGCTCACGGCGCCCAGCACGGGCAGGGACGGCTCGGGCACGGCGGTGACAGGCGCCGCCGCCCGGACGAGGAAGGTGCCGAATTCGGCATAGCGCTGGTCGCGGTAGATCTGGCTGCCGCTGCCATCGGTGGCGACGGCGGTCGCCCAGGTCGGCGTGATGTAGTAGCCGATCTCGGCATAGCGGCCGTAGTTGCCGTACCAGGGGTGTGTCAGGTAGTCGTCGGCGATGTAGCCCAGGACCGAGCGGCGCAATGTGGGCGAGCCTTCGTCCTCGTAGCGGAAGGTGGTGCCGAGCAGGTTGGCGAGCGTCTGGACGCGCTGGACGTCGTTGAACGAAGGCTGCGGACCGATCACCGAGGCGTTCCAGGTGTGGTGCTGGTTCGGTGCCAGACCGGCCGAGGCAATCAGGGCGCCGACCTCGGCACCGGTCGCGATGTGGAAGCCGAGGTCGAGCCAGCCGCCGCTGCCGCCGGCGATGTCGCGGAACGAGCGGTAGGTCGTGAGGCTGACGTCGAGCCACTCAAGGCCGGTACCGCTGTCGAAGGTGAGATGGGCGTCGCCACTGCCGGCGACGAGATCGCGCTCGACGAGCGCTGCCCGCGCAGGCAGCGCACCGATGCAGGAGAGGACGAGGATCAGGCCGGCGATGCGGCGACGGGCGGGCGCGCCCGCGCGGTACATGCGTGCGTTCACGCTTTCTCCCGTGTTTCTGGCTGGAGGCGCGATCGTGGAGAGCGGTCCTGGGGCGAGCAATTCCTTCGCGGGCGACTGCGGCGAGCCGCCCGGGCAGGCGAGCGCGCGCCCGAACGGCCGGCCGGCGTGCGCCGCCCCCCTCAACCGCTCTCGCGCACCCGCAACTCGAAACCCAGATCGACCGCCGCCTCGCCCGTCACATCGCCTGCGATCAGGTCGAGCAGCCGCCGCGCCGCCGCGCGCCCGACCTGCTCTCGCGGCGTGGCGACGGTCGTGAGCGCGGGCAGGGTCCACGCCGCCGGCTGGAGGTCGTTGAAGCCGACGATCGCGAGCCGCTCGGGCACGGCGATGCCACGCCGCCGCGCGCGGGCGAGCGCGCCGATGGCGAGGTCGTCGTTGCAGCAGAACACGGCGTCGCAGTCGGGCCGGGCGGCGAGGATGCGGTCGAGCAGGTCGGCGCCGAGCGCCATGCTCGACGGCGCGGGGTCGGCGAAGTAGAGCGACTCGTCGGCGAGACCGGCGGCGCCGAGCGCGGCGCGCCAGCCGTCGGCGCGCTTGAGCGTGCGCTCGTCGAGCTGGACGGCCATGAAGGCGATGCGGCGCCGGCCGCGTTCGATGAGGTGCCCGGTCAGCGCGCGCCCGGCCGCGAGCTGCGAGAAGCCGACGCAATGCCGGCCGTCGTCGGCGAGGTCCATGAGGTGGACGGTGGGCAGGCCGTGGCGGTCGAGCCAGGCGCGGCAGTCGGGCGATTGCGCGAGACCGCTCACGAGGATGCCGTCGGGCTTGTATTCGAGATGGCTGCGCAACAGGCGCAGTTCCTCCTCGGCCGAGTAGTGGGTGTTGGCGATGAGGATCTGGTAGCCGGCGGGCCCAAGCACCGCCTCGATGCCGGCGAGCACGTCGATGAACACGGTGTTCGTAAGCGACGGGATGAGCACCAGCACCGTCTGCGAACGCGCCTCGGCCAGCAGCCGGGCCTGGCGGTTGGGCACGTAGCCCATGCGCTCGACCGCGTCCAGGATGCGCTCGCGCAGCGGCTCGGCCACGAGCGCCGGCGTGTTGAGCGCGCGCGAGATGGTGATGGCGCTGACGCCGACGGCCTCGGCGACTTCGGCGAGGGTGACGCGGTTGGCGGAGCGCGGGCGAGGCTTGCGGGGCATGGGAGGCGGCGAACGGAAGGCGCGGCGATTCTGCCAGCGGGCGAGACAGCGGCCTCATGCGCTGCGGCGCGGCCCGCGGGCGCGGCGGCGGTCGGCGGACGCGCAGGCCCGATGCCCGTCGCGGCGACACCCGACCGGGACGCGCGGCCGTCGGGAAGGCTTCGAAGCGATGCCTTCGGTAACGACTTCGATCGCGCGTGCCGACTATGTTGCAGCGCGACAAAGCCGGCCCGGGGTCGGCGCCCGCTCCGGAGGTCCGTCATGCGTGATGACAAGATCGATCTGCTTCGCTTTCTCGGTCTGGCGATGATCGTGCTCGCCCATGTCGAGCCGCCCGCGCTGGTGTTCCAGCTGCGCAATTTCGACGTGCCGCTCATGGTGCTGGTGTCGGGCCTGTCCTTCGGGCTGTCGTACCGGCAGGAGAGCTTCGGCGCCTATGCGTGGAAGCGCGTGAAGCGGCTGCTGCTGCCGGTGTGGATCTTCCTGACCGGCTATTTCCTGAGCTGCGCGGCGCTCGGCTTTCCGACGCCGCTGCCCGACGCGCCGACGGTGCTGTCGAGCTACACGCTCATGTCGGGCATCGGCTATGTGTGGGTGATCCGCGTGTTCCTGCTGCTCGCGCTGCTGGCGCCGGGCCTGTGGTGGCTGGCGCGGCGCACGCCGTCGCAGGGGCGCTGGTTCGGCGGGCTCGGCCTGGGGCTGCTGGCCTATCAGGCATTGCTGTGGTGGCTCGGGCCGTGGCTGGGCACGCCGGCCGGCGCGCTGTTCGAGACGCTGGTGCTGGAGACGATCGGCTATGCACTGGTGTTCGCGGCCGGGCTGCGGCTGCCCGACGTGCCCCGGCGCGCGGTGGCGCTGTTCGCGGGCGTGGCGCTGGCCGGCTTCGCGGCGACGGCGGCATGGCTGCGCTGGCGGTATGGCTTCATCGTCTCGACCCAGCAGTTCAAGTACCCGCCGTCGGCCTACTACCTGAGCTATGCGCTCGGCGTGTCGGCGCTGCTGTGGCTCGCGGGCGATGCGCTGGTGGCGGCGGTGACGCGGCTGAAGCTGATCGGGCTGCTGCGCTTCGCGGCGCAGAACAGCATCTGGATCTACCTCTGGCACATCGCGCTGATTCCGGTGTTCCACCTGCCGTTCCAGCTGCGTTACGTGGTGGTGTTCGGCTGCGCCTGGGTGCTGGCGTATGCGCAGGTGAGCTTCGTGAAGCGGGTGCTGATGCGGCGCGTGGAAAGCCCGCGCTTCCGGCGCAACCTGGCGCTGCTGTTCACGGGCTGAGGGCACGGGCTGAGAGGCCGGCGCCCTGGGCGCGCGGCCACGCAAACGGTGCGCGGACCGGCCACCCGCGCGCTCGCCGGAGCGCGGCGGCGCTGGTCAGGCGCGGGCGGCCGGGCGATCCTCGCCGCCTCCTCCACGCCACGCGCGCCCTGTCCGCGCCGCCCGCCATGCCCGCCGACTTCACGACCCTCGCCGAATCGCGCCAGCCCGCCGACCCCGCCGCGCCGCGCCACGTCAGCCTTGCCATCGGCAAGCGCGGACCGCTGCACCGCGCGCTCATCCGCGACAGCGCCGCGCCCGGCAAGGGCGAGGCCTCGGCCATGGACTACGACTGGCGGCTCGCGCTCATCGGCGCACGCGACCGCGCCGGCGGCCGTGGCGTCGCCGGCGATGCCGACGGCGCCGCCCTTCTCGCCGCCGCCATCGCCGAATGCGAGGCCGTGATGGCGACGCGCAGCACTTGAGCATCCGCTCACGCTGAAAACCCGCACAAATCGCTCGGGTGCGCGGCCGAAAACTCCCCGCCTTGCGCCGGGACGCCGCCGCGCCCGGCCCGCGCCGCGCAGACTGCGGATCATTCCCGGCAGCCACTCCTCCAGGCCATGACGCAGATCCACACCCGGGGCGTGTCCATCGACACCCTGCCCGGCGAAACCGTGCTCGACGCGCTCATCCGGCGCGGCCTCACCATTCCCTTCTCCTGCCGTGGCGGCAGTTGCCGCAGCTGCCTCCAGCGCTGCACGGCGGGCAGTCCGGGCCAGCGCGCGGCACGCAATCTCGCGCCCGAGCTGATCGCGCTCGGCTACTTCCTGCCCTGCATCTGCGTGCCCGAGACCGAACTGAGCTTCGAGCCGCCCGATCCCGCGCACTTCTGGATCGGCGCCCTGCTCGCCAGCCGCGACGCCCTGCCCGACGGCGGCTGGAAATGCCGGTTCGAGCCGCTCACCCCGATCGCCTGCGCGCCCGGCAGCCGGCTCCATCTGCGCGGCCCGGGCGGCGAGACCGGCGGCGCCGTCGCCGCGAGCGACCCGGCGCGGGACTTCTATCTCGACCTGGTGTTCGGCGCCGACGACGCCTTCGCGCTGGCCGTGATCGCCGCGCTCGCCGAGGGCGACACGATCGAGATGCAGCTCGCGCCCGACCCGGGCGCCGACGCGCCGGCCGTGACGGTGGCGGCCGACAGCCCGACGCCGGACGCCGATGCCGCGAGCGCCCCGCCCGCCCATCCCGAGCCGGCCGCGCCGCCCGCCGATCCGGCGCTCTGGGCCGCGCTCGGCGACGGCGCGCTCGTGCGCGAGGTGCTGGAGGACTTCTACACGCGGGTCTACGCCGACCCGCTGCTCGCGCCCTTCTTCCACAAGTTCACGCAGGCGCGGCTGGTCGAGAAGCAGTACTCCTTCCTCAAGGAGCTGATCACGGGCGAGAAGGTGTATTTCGGCAACCGGCCGCGCAACTCGCATCACTGGATGGTGATTTCGGACGCGCTGTTCGACCACCGCGAGCAGCTCATGCTCACCGTGCTGCGCGAGCACGGCCTGACCGAAGACCTCGTGCGGCGCTGGCACGCGATCGAGAACCACTACCGCGGCGAGATCGTGAAGCCCGCGCCCTGGCCCAAGAAGGTGGGCGAGTTCGAGGCGCCGGTCGGCGGCTTCGGCGAGATGGTGATGGAGGTGGGCTCGGTCTGCGACGGCTGCGGCGGCGAGATCGATGCCGGCGAGACGGTGCGCTACCACCTGCGCGAGGGGACGGTGTTCTGCGCGCGCTGCGGTGGCGGGGCGCTGAAGGCGGCGTGAGGCAGGCGGCACGGCGGTCATGCGCCGAAGGCAGCGTGGAACCGGCAAGGCTGCCGAGTCGGCGGCCGGCAAGCCGCCACCGACGCGGCAGCGCCTCAGCCCGCGAAGGGCTTCATCTCGAACAGCTCCGGATGAATCTTCGGATACACGCGCAACCAGGTGAGCGTGGCCGGGCCGAGCAGGCGGATGGCTTCCCACACGACGGCGCTCTGCTCGTCGCCGTCGCCCGCGTCGAGCGCCGCGAGCACGCGCGCCCAGCCGGGCCAGTCGATCTTGGCGAGGGCGGTGCGCACCTCGGGCTCCAGGTTGCGCGCGGTCTCGGCCACGGTGCGGTAGTGCTTGCGGACCTCGGCGCGCGTGAGGCGCGAGCGGCGGAACTCGGCCTCCTCGACGTTCTCGACGAGGATGAGGGCGTTCATGCAGCTATCGCGCATGAGCGACAGCATGGCGGCGGTGATCATCTGAGGCTTCCGGTCGGGTTTTGCGGACGGGCCGAAGAATAGGCCCACGCCGCGTGGGGGCAAGCGCCGCATGCGGGCTGCGCGATACTCGCGGATTCCCCGCGCGCGATCCCGCGCGCGACCGGGCCGCCCGCCAGCCACCGCCGCGCCGCGCGCGGCGCCTGCCACGGCCGGCCCGCCCTGCTCTTACGGGACCCAGACCATGCCCCAATACCGCTCACGCACCTCGACCGCCGGCCGCAACATGGCCGGCGCCCGCGCGCTCTGGCGCGCCACCGGCATGAAGGATGACGACTTCAGCAAGCCGATCATCGCCATCGCCAACAGCTTCACGCAGTTCGTGCCGGGCCATGTCCACCTCAAGGACCTCGGCCAGCTCGTCGCGCGCGAGATCGAGGCGGCGGGCGGCGTGGCCAAGGAGTTCAACACCATCGCCGTCGATGACGGCATCGCGATGGGCCACAGCGGCATGCTGTATTCGCTGCCCTCGCGCGACCTGATCGCCGACTCGGTCGAGTACATGGTCAACGCGCACTGCGCCGACGCGCTCGTCTGCATCAGCAACTGCGACAAGATCACCCCCGGGATGCTGATGGCCGCGATGCGCCTCAACATCCCCGCCGTGTTCGTGTCGGGCGGCCCGATGGAAGCCGGCAAGGTGAAGTGGGAAGCCAAGATCATCCCCGTCGATCTGATCGACGCGATGATCAAGGCCGGCGACGACAAGGTAAGCGACGCCGAAGTGGCCGAGTACGAACGCTCGGCCTGCCCGACCTGCGGCTCGTGCTCGGGCATGTTCACCGCCAACTCGATGAACTGCCTGACCGAGGCGCTCGGCCTGTCGCTGCCCGGCAATGGCTCGATCGTCGCGACGCATGCCGACCGCAAGCAGCTCTTTCTCGAAGCCGGCCGCAAGGCGGTCGAGATCGCGCGCCGCTACTACGAGCAGGGCGACGAATCGGTGCTGCCGCGCTCCATCGCCACCTTCGCCGCCTTCGAGAACGCGATGAGCCTTGACGTTGCGATGGGCGGCTCGACCAACACCGTGCTGCACCTGCTCGCCGCCGCGCGCGAAGCCGGCGTGGACTTCACGATGAAGGACATCGACCGCCTCTCGCGCCGCGTGCCCTGTCTGAGCAAGGTGGCGCCGGCCAAGAACGACGTGCACATGGAAGACGTGCACCGCGCCGGCGGGATCATGGCCATCCTCGGCGAGCTGGACCGCGCGGGCCTCATCAACCGCGACGTGCCGACGATCCATTCGCCGACGCTCGGCGCGGCGATCGCGAAGTACGACGTGACGGTCACGGCCGACGAGGCGGTGAAGGACTTCTTCCGGGCCGCGCCCGGCGGCGTGCCGACCCAGGTCGCGTTCAGCCAGGACCGCCGCTATCCCTCGCTCGACACCGATCGCGCGAAGGGCGTCATCCGCAACAAGGAAAACGCCTTCAGCCAGGACGGCGGCCTCGCCGTGCTGTACGGCAACATCGCGCGCAACGGCTGCATCGTGAAGACGGCGGGCGTCGATGAATCCATCCTCAAGTTCACCGGCCGCGCGCGCGTGTTCGAGAGCCAGGACGACGCGGTCGAGGCCATCCTCGGCGACAAGATCGTCGCGGGCGACATCGTCGTCATCCGCTACGAAGGCCCCAAAGGTGGACCCGGAATGCAGGAAATGCTCTACCCGACGAGCTATCTGAAGTCGAAGGGTCTGGGCAAGGCCTGCGCGCTGCTGACCGACGGCCGCTTCTCGGGCGGCACGTCGGGTCTGTCGATCGGCCATGCCTCGCCCGAGGCGGCGATGGGCGGCGACATCGCGCTGGTGGAGAACGGCGACACCATCGTCATCGACATCCCGAACCGCACTATCCATCTCGACGTGGGCGAGTCGCTGATCGCGCAACGCCGCTCGGCCGAACTGGCGCGCGGCGACCGCGCCTTCAAGCCGCGCACCCGCGAACGTCATGTGAGCGCGGCGCTGCAAGCCTATGCAGCCCTCACCACCAGCGCCGACACCGGCGCGGTGCGCGACGTGACGCAGATCCTGCGCGGCTGATGCCACCGGGGCGCGGCCGGCGATCCGGCCCGCGCCCGATCCACGCGGACCGGCGCAATGCCGGGCCGAAGTCGAAGCCCGCCATCATCCGCAAGCCCCCGCCATCCGTCGGCGCCCCGGGCATGCCCGCATCAAGCTGACCTTGCATCGCGCCGTAACGCCTTTGTCCGCGTGCGTCCCGCGCGGCCGTCCGTCCGGTTCCCCCGATGCAAGGCAGTCACCAGCCCCTCCTCGTCCTGCTGTCACTGGTTGTCGCGACCGGCGCCTCGTACACGGCGCTGCTGCTCGCGGACCGGCTGGCGGGCGCGCGGCCGGCGCGGCGGCTGGCCTGGCTGGGCGCGGGCGCGCTGGCGCTCGGCACCGGCATCTGGTCGATGCATTTCATCGGCATGCTCGCCTTCGAGCTGCCGATCGCCGTCGGCTATGACCGCTGGCTCACATTCCTGTCCTGGCTGCTCGCGCTCAAGGCCTCGTTCATCGCGCTCTACCTGACGCTGCGCGATCCGCTGCCGCCGTGGCGCGGCACGCTCGGCGCGATCGTGATCGGCGGCGGCATCAGCGAGATGCATTACGAGGGCATGGCCGCGCTGCGCATGCTGCCGGCCATCGAGTACCGAGACGACCTGTTCGCCGCGTCGATCGGGATCGCCATCGCCACCTCGGGCGCGGCCATCGTGATCCTGCGCGCCTTGCAACGCCGGCATGCGGGCAGTCGTCTGGCGCCGGCCGCCGCCGCGCTGGTCATGGGCATCGCGATCACCGGCATGCACTACACGGCGATGGCGGCGGCCCGCTTCGCGCCCGGCACGGTGTGCGGCGCGCTGGCCGACGGCCTCGGGCCGGACAACCTCGTCGCCACGGTCACCGTCGGCGCGCTGGGTCTGCTCACGCTCGGCGCGCTGCTGGCCGAATTCGATCGCCAGTCGCATCACCGCCGCGCCGCGCATGCGCGCTCGATGGCGCGGGCCCAGGCCGAGATCCATCGCCTGAGCGCGCGTGACCCGCTCACCGGCCTGCCCAACCGGCGCCGGCTCGAACGGCGGCTGCGCCTCGCGAGCCTGCGCGCGCGCCGCGAGCAGGGCCGGCTCGCGCTGCTGCACCTCAATCTCGACGGCTTCCACGCGGTCAACGACGGCCTCGGCCATGCCGTCGGCGACGCGCTGCTGCGCGACGTCGCGGCCGACCTCGCGGCGCAATGCGGCGCGGGCCGGCGCGATTCCCGCGCCGACGCGCCCGGGCGTGAGCCGGTCCGGCCCGCTGGCGGTTGCGAGCTGGCCCGGCCGGACGGCGACGACTTCCTGCTGCTGTGGCGCGACCCGCCGGGCGCCGACGCCGTCATCGCGCTGGCCGGCGCCCTGCTCGGGGCGGTGCGCCGACCGCGCGTCGTGGCCGGCCATGAACTGCGCGTGACCGCGTCGATCGGCATCGCGCTGCAGCCCGACCACGCCGACGCCGACCACGAGCTTCGCGTGCGCGCCGATGCCGCGATGCAGGCCGCCAAGCGCGCCGGGCGCGACTGCCATGTGGTGTACGACGCCTCGCTCACGCCCGTCAGTGCCGACATGCTGCGGCTCCAGGGCGAGCTGCTGCGCGCCCTCGCCGCGAACGAGCTGGAGCTGTTCCTGCAACCCAAGATCGGCACGCGCGACGCCCGCGTCACCAGCGCCGAGGCGCTGCTGCGCTGGCGCCATCCGCGCCGCGGCCTGCTCGGGCCGGGCGACTTCCTGCCCGTGGCCGAATGCTTCGGCCTCGTCAACGCGATCGGCGACTGGGTGATCGAGGCCGGCTGCGCGCTCGCGTCGCGCCTGGCCGACCGCGGCCGCGTCATCAGCGTCGCCGTCAACCTGTCGGCCACGCAGTTCCGCCAGCCCGACCTCGCGCGGCGCATCGGCGAGGCGATGCGCCGCCACCGCATCGATGGCAGCGCGCTGGTCATCGAGATCACCGAAAGCTCGGCCATCGCCGATCCGGTCAGCTTCGTCGCGCGTCTCGGCGAACTGCGCGCGCTCGGCGTGGACGTGGCGCTCGACGACTTCGGCACCGGCTATTCGAGCCTGTCCTATCTGCGGCTGGTGCGCGCGCGCCAGCTCAAGCTCGACCGCGCCTTCGTGCAGGACATCGCCAGCTGCGACGAGAGCCGCCTCATCGTCGAGGCCATCCTGCGGCTGGCCGGCGCGATCGGCATGAAGACCGTGGCCGAGGGCATCGAGACCGAGGCCCAGGCGCGCGCGCTGACCGAACTCGGCTGCGACGAATTGCAGGGCTATCTGTACTCGGTGCCGCTGGCCGAGGCCGACTTCCTCGCCTGGCTCGACGCGCGCGAACACCTGCCCGACAGCCTCGCCGCGCCGCCCCGGCTGCGCTCGGCCGCCCGGCCCGAGGCCGACACGCTGCGCGCGCTCAACCGCCTGAGCACGCTCGACGCCGGCTCGCGCTGACCGGGCCGCCCAGGCAGCCGGCGCCACGATTGCCGCTGGCCGGTCCGTGGCCCGCGCGGGCGCCGCCCGCCACGTTCAGGCCCGCGCCGGATAGGTCAGCAGACCGAAGTGCAGCAGGTTGAGCAGCAGGTGCGCGAGCATCGCCGCCGCCAGTCCGCCGCGCTGCCAGGCCAGCCCGTAGCCCAGGCCGGCCAGCGCCGCGAGCACCACCAGCAGCGGCCCGCCCGCCGCATGGACCAGACCGAAGACCAGCGCCGCCAGCAGCAGCCCGCGCATCGGCCCGAGCCGCCGCGCCAGCGCCGCCTGCAGGCCGCCGCGAAACAGCGTCTCCTCGACGAACACCGTGCCGCCGATCTGCGCCACCAGCCAGGCCGGGCCGAAGGCCGGCCATTTCGGCGCCGCGCCGAGCGCGCCGGCCGCCACGCCCGCCCCAAGGCAGAGCGCCGCCGTCAGCGCGCCCCAGCCCAGCCCCGCCGCCAGCCAGCCGGGCCGCGCCGCCGCCGCGCGCAGCGGCGCCCAGCCCGCGAACAAGGTCAGCGCCAGCAACGGCGTGTCGAGGTTGAAGTGGAAGGAAAAGGGCAGCGCATCGGGCGTCAGCCGCGTCGGCGCGAGCACGCGCGCATTGTCGAAACCCGGCCAGCGATGCAGCAGCAGCACCGGTGCCATCAGGCCGAAGGCCAGCGGCGGCAGCCAGACGCGCCCGGCCGGCCCTGCGACCGCCAACCGGCGCCATCCGAACGTGATCAGCCCGGCGAGCGCGAGCGCCGCCAGCGCCGGCGCGCCCAGTCGGCCGTCGAGCGCCGCGACGCCGTAACCGGCGCCCGCCAGCCCCCAGCCGACCCGCCGCGCGCGCGGCCACAGAAGCGCCGGTACCGCCAGCGCGAGCAGCAGCGAGGGCAGCCAGAGGCGGGCCGGCAGGCCGGAAAAGGACATCTCCATGAAGCGATCCGGAAGATTCAACGGCAGCCGATCGGCGGGCGAACGGCGCTTTTTCGAGGGCAAGCGGCGGTTTGCGCCGTCGGTCGGGCGAGTCTGCGCCGCGTGGCTGAGGCTGCCCGAAAATCCGCGCAACAACGATGGCGCGACACCTCCCAATCGCGCCGCGCCAAGAAGTTCAGCAGCCCCACTCTCCACCGCCCCGACGGACGCCAGCGATGCCGACCCCCGCCGAGTTCCCGACCCGCCCGCTTGGCGGCTTCCGTATCCTCAACTGCCGGTCGGCCGAGCTGATCGGCCTGCTTACCGCACGCATGACGGCGGGCATCAAGACGGCGCTGGTGTTCGCGAACACCAACTTCGTCGTGCAATGCCAGGACCTGCGCGATGCGATGCAGGAGCCCGACGTGCTGATCGCCAACGACGGCATCGGCCTCGACCTTGCCTCGCTCGCCATCCACGGCGAGAAGTTCGTCGACAACCTCAACGGCACCGACCTGACGCCGGCCCTGCTCCAGAGCCTGCCCAAGCCGACGCGCGTGTATCTGTACGGCGCGGCGCCCGAGTCGGTGGCCGGCGCGGTGCGGCGCATCTCGGCGCTGCCCAACGTGGTGGTGTGCGGCTATGCCGACGGCTACGGCCGGCGCATCCCGCATGACCAGATCATCGACGACATCTCGCAATGCCAGCCCGACCTGCTGCTGGTGGCGCTCGGCAATCCGCGCCAGGAGCGCTGGATGATCGAGAACCGCGACCGGCTCGAGGTGCCGCTCACGATCGGCGTGGGCGCGCTGTTCGACTTCCTCTCGGGCAGCAAGGCACGCGCACCGGCCTTCGTGCAGAAGCTGCATCTCGAATGGGCCTTCCGGCTGATGCTGGAGCCGCGCCGTCTGCTCAAGCGATACACCTACGACATCGGCGTGTTCTTCGCGCTGTGCATGCGCATCGGCAAGCGCGTGTGAGGCCGGCGCGGCAGCGGGCGCGCGATTGCGGCGCGCCGCACCGCAGCTGCCCGTGTGCCCGGCACGTCGCCCACCGAAGCTGACCGGCCAGCGCGCCTGCGGCGTGCCGGCCGGTCCGGGCATGTTCAACGCTCGATCGCCGTCACCACCAGTTCGCTGTCGGCCATGGCAGCGGTGAAACGCAGCTTGTCGCCGGGTTTGAGGCCGTCGAGCAGCGCCGGCGGCTTCGCCTTGAACACCATCGTCATCGCGTCCATGTCGAGATTGGGGATGCGCTCGTGCCGGATCGTGACCGTGCCGGCCCGCGCATCCACCTTGCGCACCTCGCCGGCGACCCAGATCGGCTGAGCAGCCGCCTGACCGGCGGCCTGAGCCGTCGCGCCATGCGCAGCATGGTCATGCGCGGCCTGCTGGGCATGCAGCGGCGCGGCGACGAAGGCAAGCGCGGCCACGACGGGCAGCGCGCGGAAGAAGCTGGATTTCATGTTCGGGTTTCCTTTGCGGGAGAAGTCAGTGCTGATGGCCGCCGTGGCCGCTGCCGCCGGGCTTGACCGCGTCCAGCGTGGCGGGCATTGACGGCGCGGGTGCCTCGACGCTCGCGGGCAGCGGGCCGGTCCATTCGCGCGCCACGGTGCCGGGCGGGTGGCGATACCAGCCGGGATCGGCGTGGCTGCCGCGCGGGAGGTCGTCGCGCACCTTGAGCACGGTGAACATGCCGCCCATCTCGATCGGGCCGTAGGGGCCCTGGCCGGTCATCATCGGCAGGGTGTTGTCGGGCAGGGGCATGCTCATGCGCGGATCGCCCATCTCGGCCATGCCGGCGCCGCCCATGGGCATGTAGTCGGGCATGAGGCGGCGCAGCTTGCCGAGCATGTCGCGCTGATCGACGCCGACGGGCAGGTTCACGCCGTGGCCCATCGCATTCATCGTGTGATGCGACTTGTGGCAGTGGAAGGCCCAGTCGCCGGGCAAGTCGGCGTTGAACTCGATGGCGCGGATCGCGCCGACGGGCAGGTCGGTGGTGACCTCGGGCCAGCGCGCGCTTTTCGGCACCCAGCCGCCGTCGGTGCCGGCCACCTCGAACACCGCGCCGTGCAGATGCATCGGATGGTTGGTCATCGTGAGGTTGCCCATGCGGATGCGCAGCCGCTCACCGGTGCGCGCGACCAGCGGGTCGATGCCCGGGAAGACGCGCGAGTTCCAGGTCCAGAGGCTGAAATCGGTCATCGTCATGACGCGCGGCGTGGCGCTGCCGGGGTCGATGTCGTAGGCGGCGACGAGAAAGCACCAGTCGCGGTCAACCTTCATTTTCCGTGCATCTTTTGGATGGACGACGATGAAGCCCATCATGCCCATCGCCATCTGCACCATCTCGTCGGCATGCGGGTGGTACATGAAGCTGCCCGAGCGCGTCATCGTGAACTCGTACACGAAGGTCTTGCCGGGCGGGATCTGCGGCTGCGTGAGGCCGCCGACGCCGTCCATGCCGTTGGGCAGCAGCAGGCCGTGCCAGTGCACCGTGGTGTGCTCGGGCAGCTTGTTGGTGACGAAGATGCGCACGCGGTCGCCCTCGACGCATTCGATCGTCGGGCCGGGCGACTGACCGTTGTAGCCCCAGAGGTTGGCGACCATGCCGGGCGCGATCTCGCGCGCGACGGGTTCGGCGACGAGGTGGAATTCCTTCACGCCGTTGTTCATGCGGAAGGGCAGCGTCCAGCCGTTGAGCGTGACGACCGGGTTGTAGGGCCGGCCGGCCGAGGGTTCGAGCGGCGGCTGGGTGAGCGGCGAGGCTTGCGTGGGCGCCTCGGGCACGGCGGCCTGGGCGGCGCGGCTGACGGCGCCGGCGCCCAGCAGCGCGGCGGCGCCGAGGAAACTACGGCGGTCAGTGGGCATGGTCGTGCTCCGGAGCGGGTTGCGGGTGCGCGTGATCGTGGGCCGGCACGGGCGGTGGCGGGGCCTCGCCGGACGCGGATCGTGGGGCGGTGGCGACCGGGGGCGCGGCGGGCAGCGGCCGGCCGATCGCGGCTTGGAGGTCGGCCTCGGCGAGCCAGAAGTCACGCTCGGTTTCGATCGCGCCGGTGACGGCCTCGATCTGCTCGCGCGCATCGACGAGCAACGTGAACACGTCGACGAACATCGCGTTGTAGCGCAGCAGGTTCTCCTCGGCGATCTGCTGGCGCAGCGGGAGCAGTTCGTCGCGGTAGCGAGCGGCGAGCTGCCAGCCGGCGCGGTAGCGCGCATGCGCCTCGCGCACCTGGGAGCGCGCGTCGACCGCGAGTTGCGCCGTGCGTTGCAAGCGCTGCCAGTACAGCGCCTCGGCGCGCGAGCGGCGGGCGTCACCCTGGTCGAAAAGCGGCAGTTCGAGGCTGATTTCGTAGCCGTCGGCGCGCGGTTCGCCGGGCTTGCTGCGGTTGATGTAGCCGACCTCGGCGACGTTGATGAAGCGCGTCGCGCGGGCGAGGCCGAGGTCGCGCGCGGCGGCTTCGGCGTCGAGCCGCGCGGCCTGCACGTCAAGGCGGTTGTCGAGCGCGGTCTGCTCGGCATGGGGCAGGTCGAGCGCGGCGACGGGCAGCGGCGGCAGGCGGTCGGGCAGGCGGGGGAACGGCTCGGCGGCCTGCGGGCCGGCACCGGCGGCAAGCGCGGCGGTACCTGGCGCCTCGCCTCGCGCGGGCATGCCGGCGGGACGCACATCCTCCAGCCCAATCAGCCGCGCGAGCCGTTCGCGCGTGGCGGTGGCGGCGAGTTCGGCGCGTTGCAGGCGGGCGCGGGTGTCGGCGAGGAAGGCCTGCTCGCGCAGCAGCGAGAGCCTGGGCCAGTTGCCGGCGGCGACCATGCGCCGGCCCAGCTCGGCCGAGGCTTCGGCGGCTTCGACGGCCTGACGCGCGTAGACGAGCGCCTGGCGCGCGGCGACGGCCTCGATCCAGGCGCGCCGGGTGTCGAGCGCGAGCCGCACGGCGGCGTCGGCGGCGACGAGACGGGCGCGGTCGAAGCGACGCTGTTCGATGTCGCGGCGCAGGCCGCGCGTGAGCAGGCCGACGAGGTCGAACATGACGCTGCGGTCGATGTCGACGCCTTCGCTGTTGACGAGCCGGCTGAAGCCGAACTGCGGATTGCGCAGCCGGCTGGCCTGGGCGAGATCGGCATCGGCGACGAGTAGCTCGGCCAGATCGGCGCGCAGGCCGGGGTTGCGCGCGAGGGCGAGGGCGATGGCGGTGTCGACGTCGAGCGGCGAGTCGCCGATGACGGCGGCGGCAGGCATGGCGCCCGCTGCGGCGGCAGGCGCAACGGCGGCGGATGCCCGGAGGGCGGACGCGTCAGCCGGCACCGCGAGACTGGCGGGCGTGGCGCCGAGGTCATGGCCGGTGCGCAGGCGCACGTCGGCATCGAGGTCGTACAGGGCGGCGTCGGGGCGCGGGGCGGCGCAGCCTGCGAGGGCGCAGGCAACGACCACCACCGTCGCGCGCAGGCGCCGGGGCGGGATGGGGAACAAGGGGAATCCTCAGCGAGATCGGTCGGTGCCGCGGGAGCGAGGCCGGCGGCGCGTGGGGCGCGATCAGGCGATGAGGCGGGGCGGCTTGCGGGGCGTCGCAAGCCAGGGGTCGAGATAGGCGGCCGGCAGCCCCGGCGCGGCGGCGCGCGAGCGCGGCAGCGGCTGGGGCGTGACGAAGCCGGCGGGCAGCACGGCGGTCGCGCAGCAGGGCGCGTTGCCGCGCGCCGCGTCGGGCGCGGGCTTGCCGGACGCGGGGGTGTCGGGGGCGCCGCCGGCGGTGTCGGACGCGGCGGCGGGCTTGCCGTGGGCATGCGGGTGCGCCGTCGGCGCCGTCGCCTCGACCATGCCGACGTCACTTGCAAGCGCATGCAAGGCATGCGGCGCCAGCGTGACGCCGGACGCCGCCGCGGCGCGCCAGGCGACCGCGCAATGCCAGCCGGCCGCCGCCAGCACCGACTGGGCAGGCAGGGCGACGAGCAGCAACAGCAGCAGGCAGCGGCGCAGGAGGTTCATGCGCCCGAGTATAGGCGGGCAGAACCGTCCGCTGCGTCGCACCGGAAAATGCTTGTCCTGCGTCGGATTCCGTCCGAAGCGGCACGGCCGGTCGTCCTACAGGCAGGCGCCGCCGCGCCGCCTAGTCTGCGTCCGTGGCACTCCCGCGCCACTCCAAGCCCAACGAAGAGACGAGGCCCCGATGCAGCCGACCGCACTTTCCCAGCGCGATGCCCTGCCCGCCTTCCCACCCGCGCCGCCCGGCGCCGAGCCGCCCCGGCTGCGCTCGGTACGGTCGCCGTCGCGCCCCCGGCTCATGAGCCTCGCCACGCTCGATCCGGCCCGCCTGGCCGACGAACTCGACGCCGGCCTCAGCTCCCGGCCGGCCTGCGTCTCACCGAAATTTCTCTACGACGAACTTGGCTCGCGCCTGTTCGACGCCATCACCGCCCTGCCCGAGTACTACCCGACGCGTGTCGAGGGCCGCATCCTCGCCGCCCACCGCGACGAGATCTGCCGTGCCCTCGGCGCTGGCCGCAGCCTCATCGACCTCGGTGCCGGCGACTGCCGAAAGGCTGAGGCGCTGTTCGGCTGCCTCGCGCCGCGCCAGTACGTCGCGCTCGACATCTCGCTCGGCTATCTGGCCGGCGCGCTGCGCCGGCTCGCGCGTGACTGGCCTGCCATCGACGTGATCGGCCTTGGCGTCGACCTCGCCGCCGACTTCCGGCTGCCCGCCGACATCGCGCCCGAGCGCCGGCTGTTTTTCTATCCCGGCTCGTCGATCGGCAACTTCACGCCCGAGGCCGCCGTCACCCTGCTCGCCCGGCTGCGTGACCAGGCCGGCGACGACGGCCGGCTGCTGCTCGGCGCCGATCTCGTCAAGCCCGCGCCGCGCCTCGAAGCCGCCTACGACGATCCGCTCGGCGTCACCGCCGCCTTCAACCGCAACCTGCTGCTGCATGCCAACCGGCTGCTCGGCGCCGATTTCGACGCCAGCGACTGGCGCCATCTCGCGCGCTGGAATCCGCAGCAATCGCGCATCGACATGTACCTGGAAGCGCGCCGCGACCAGGAAGTGAGCTGGCGCGGCCGGTCGCACTTCTATCCGCTCGGCACCCGCATCCACACCGAGTCGAGCCACAAGTACCGGCCCGATGATCTCGATCGCCTGCTCGCCGCCGCCGGCTGGCATCTGGCCGATGCCTGGTTCGACGAAGCGCGCCAGTTCGCCGTGGTGCACGCACGCGCCGCCTGAGCGGCCTTCCTCACGTCGCCCGATGCCAGCCTGTCAGACGCCCGCCGATCCGTCCGCGCCGACGGGCACCCTCCACACCGACACCCGCCCGGCCGTGACCGGCGATCTCGCCGCCCGCCTGCGTGCCGTGCGCGCCGCCACGGTCGCGCTCGTGGCCGACCTCACGCCCGAGGACTGCGGCGCCCAATCCATGCCCGACGCCAGCCCGGCCAAGTGGCATCTCGCGCATACGACCTGGTTCTTCGAGACCTTCGTGCTCGACGGCCCGCGCCCGCCCTTCCACGCGCTGTTCAACTCCTACTATCAGGCGCTCGGCCGCCCCTTCGCGCGCGACCGGCGCGGCCTGCTCACGCGCCCCGCGCTGGCGGAAGTGCTCGACTGGCGCACCAGCGTCGATGCGCGCCTCGACCGCCTGCTCGCCGACGCCGCGGCGCCCGCCATCGCCTCGCCGGGCACCGCGCCACGCCACGCCGGCCCCGACGCAACGCTCCCCCGCCCGCCGGCCACCCCCGAGGTTGCCAACCGCCTCGCTCTGGTCGAACTCGGTCTACGCCACGAAGAGCAGCATCAGGAACTGATCGTCACCGACGTGAAGCACCTGCTGTTCCAGAACCCGCTGCTGCCAGCCTGGAAGCCCGCGCCGCCCTGGGCCGCGAACCGCTCCGCGCTGCCCGCCCGCCCGCCGCGCCGCTGGATCGCCCGCCCCGCCGGCCTCGCGCGCATCGGCCATGACGGCCACGGCTTCGCCTTCGACAACGAAGGCCCGAGCCATCGCGTCTTTCTCGAGGCGCACGAGCTTGCAAGCCATTGCACGACCGCTGGCGAGTTTCTCGCCTTCGTCGAGGCCGGCGGCTACGACGACCCGCGCTGGTGGCTCGCCGAAGGCTGGGATCTGGCGCGCCGTGCCGACTGGCGCCATCCGCTCTACTGGCTGCCGCCCGGCATGCAGACCGAGACCGGCTGCGCCAATTCCGTCGGCCGCCCCCATGCCGGCTGGCGCGAATTCACGCTGCACGGTGCCCGCCCGCTTGATCTCGACGCCCCGGTCTGCCACCTGTCCTATTACGAGGCCGATGCCTATGCGCGCTGGGCCGGCGCCCGCCTGCCGACCGAAGCCGAATGGGAAGCCGCTGCGCGCGCCGATCCGGCAGCCTTCGCCGATCTGGAGGGCGCGGTCTGGCAATGGACCGCCTCGGCCTATGCGCCCTATCCCGGCTATCAGCCCGCGGCCGGCGCGGTCGGCGAATACAACGGCAAGTTCATGGTCGGCCAGCAGGTGCTGCGCGGCGGATCCGTCGTCACCCCGCCGGGGCATGTCAATTCCAGCTATCGGAATTTCTTTCCAGCGAGCGCTCGCTGGCAATTCAGCGGACTGCGCCTCGCCCGAAACTCCGCCAATTGAAAGGAAGCGAGCATTTGCAATTCAAACGAAAACTTCGGAATTGCCGTTCATCCTCGATCACGCACCGCTCACCGGAAACAACCTATCCGGGTGAAGAAATACTCGAGACGCACTGACAAGGCCGCGTCTCTATAGGGTTAACCCTAGTTTGTGGCAAAAAATTATTTTGCGATACGGAAATACCCGTTTTTTTGCTGTTGTTTGGTTGCTGTTAATGATTGCTTTGCGCCGAGCCGACAGACGATTGCCATTGCACCCGAGTCGCGTTTCCGTGCCTTTTTATTAATCACGACAATAACTCCTAATCCCTTCTAATCCTGATTCCTAATTTCCGTGGGCTGATCAATTCAGGCCCCAATTCCCCGTCAATCGAGCTTCAACGTCCGCGCCGTATAACTGCGCCCTGTCGCGATTCGCTCCCGGCCGAATTCAAGGCCGCGCTGTTCACCAGATGGAACCGGGCAGTCGCAATTCCATCCCACAGGCAAAAGGACTCCCCCTCATGTTCGAGAACGCATTCCGGTTGACGGCGGTTGCAGCCGCCTCCCTGTGTCTCCTGGCCCTCAGCGCGTGCAGTGGCTCGGGCGGCGACACGTCGGTCAGCAGCTCCAATCTCAGCTCGGTCGCGAGCGCCCAGGCCGTGGGCCGCACCGTCGATCCCGCCATCAATGACGTCGAAGTGAGCGACGCGGGTCCGATGCTCGACCCGAAGGTGAAGGCCGCCTCGGCCGCCGCCACCACCGTCGACTCGACCTTCGCCGCCTACGGCGAACAGTGGTATCCGCTGCGCACGCAGAGCCTGGCCGTCGTGCCGGGCAGCGCGCTCGACTTTTCGACCGCCCTGGCCAACTACAACAGCAAGTCGATGTGCGCGGCCTGGATGCTGCCGACCGCGCCGATGCCCAGCACCGCCGCCAGCGCCAGCGCCACCGTCGATGAACTCCAGCGTCGCGGCTTCAACTTCGTGCGCCTGCATCTGGTCGAAGCCGGCCTCATGACGGTCAACGCGACCTCGAACGTGCAGATCGACGCCGACAAGCTCGATCGCCTGTGGCGCATGGTGGCCGAGCTGAGCAAGCGCAACATGGGCTACAGCATCGACATCATCTCGAGCGCCAACGGCTACATGGCCGGCGGCGGCACCGACAACGAATCGGCCACCTCGCAAGGCGACGCCAAGACGCTCATCAACACGAGCGATGCCTTCCGTACCAACTGGAAGACGGCGGTCAACAAGATCCTCGGCACGACCAACCCCTACCTGGGCAAGCCGATGATCAAGGACACGAACCTGAAGATGATCGTCGGCGTCAACGAGAACCCGATGGCCTTCATCGCCGGCTTCTCGGGCGTGTTCCCGTCCGCCTACAAGCCGCTGTGGAACAACTGGCTCAAGACCAAGTACGGCACCGACACTGCCTGGCGCACCGCGTGGGCCAAGGTGTCGATCGGCTCGACCGAGAGCCTGAGCAACGCCACCATCAACATGCCGTCCTACTCGTCGTCGAAGACGCAGCGCGAAGCCGACTTCGCAGCCTTCATCGCCGCGACCGAGAAGGCCACGACCACCTGGCAGATGAACTATCTGGCCAGCCTCGGCTACACCGGCACCTACAGCCAGTACAACGTGCGCAACAGCTGGATGGAAGCTGAATCGCGGATGCCTCTTAGCGCCATCAGCTTCAACACGTACAACGACCATCCGAGCGCCTACGGCATCGGCGGCTCGATCAAGCACACCAGCCTGTTCGACAGCATGTTCGGCTACATGACCAAGGCCGCGATGCTCAACCAGTACGGCAAGCCGCTGTACCTGACCGAGACCTCGGACGTGTACTGGAACAAGTACCGCCACGAAGCCGGCGCGGTGGTGGGCGCGATCGCCGCGCACCAGGACTGGCAGGGCCTGTGCTCGTTCGCCTACCTGACCGACGCGACCAGCTACGACACCAACGCCTACTACGAGCATCTGCGCTCGATGAAGAGCTTCATGGTCTGGGGCGACCCGATCAACGTCGCCAACGACCGCATCGCGACGATGCTGTTCCGCCGCGGCGACGTGTCGAAGGCGCGCTACAAGGTGGCCTACACCCTGCGCCCGGACGAGATGAACAACTACAAGTACGGCGCCACCTGGATGATGTCGTACAGCGGTCACTTCCTGAAGCGCGCCCTCGTCAACGGCGTCGAGCTGATCGATCCGAGCCTGACCGACGGCAACAAGAACTGGCTCGGCGCCGCGGCCGACAAGCCGGCCGAGATCCGCGAACCGCACCGCGTCGCCGATGACCTCACCCCGACCGTCCGCGCCGCCTACCAGGGCACGAGCGATCCGACCTGGTACGAGATGGCCGCGCGCATCCGCGAGACCGGCAAGATCGATTCGTCCAACAAGACCGATGCGCCGAACGGGATCATCCAGAGCGATACCAACCAGATCTACTACGACATCCCGAACCAGCTGATCGACATTGCGACGCCGCGTTCGGAAGTGATCGTGATGGGCGAGCGCAGCATCGCGAAGCAGGACTTCATGAACGTGAGCCGCTCGACGCCGCGCGTGACCATCGCCGCGATGTCGCTCGACGGTGCCGACCTGGTGAATTCGAAGCGCATCCTGCTGGTCCACCTGTCGAACGTGAAGGGCACGAACATGAAGTTCGCCGATTCGGCCGAGACGACCATCAGCGACTGGGGCACGTTCCCGATGCTGGTGCGCGGCGCCAAGTCGGACATCCAGCTCAAGCTGAGTCCGACCGCGGGCTGGAAGCTTTACGCACTCGACCTGTCGGGCAAGCGCATCGGCCAGATGTGGACCGGCAGCGTGAGCGGTCGCCTGGGCGTCTCGCTCGAAACCAACAACCAGTGGATCGGCCCGGTGTTCTATTACGAGCTGGTGCGCGAGTGATCCCGTGACGCGCCGGGGGCCTGGCCTCCGGCGCGTCGGCGCCGCGCGGCAGTTCAGGCAGCAAGGCGCATCCATCGGCCCCGCCCTCCCGGCGGGGCTTTTTCATGGGCGCGCGAAACGGGGTGGACCCCAGCGGGGATGGACACCGGCGCGGCAAAGGGCTGGCAGGGCTGGCACGGCCTGCCCGACCGCGACACGGGCCGGCGAGGCCCGACTGCCGCGTGCGGCTCCGCAGGCGATCACGAGTGCGCGGGCAAGCAGCGGCGCGGCAGACCATCCACGGCGAAGCGGGCTGCTTGCAAACGATTGCAGCGCTGCTTCCGTGATCGACTCCGGCAGTTGATCCGGCGATCGACCTGGCGGGTGGCGGGTAGCGGGCGGGCGGTCGCCGCTCGATCGGTCAGGTGCGCGGCAGACCGGCCCGACCGCGCACCGAAGCGGATCAGGCGGTCGTCGCCACGCCGCTGCGCAGGTCGCGCCACAGCGCGAGCAGCCGGCGCCGGAACATGCCGGCGCCCATGAGCAGGCCGACGCCGAAGGCGACACCGAGCGTCGGCAGCTGCCAGGCCGTCGGCAGGCCCAGTTCCGGACGCGCGAGCGGCAGCGCCACCAGCAAGCCGAGCAGGCTGCTGCCGAGTCCCGGCAGCGCCAGCACCAGCAGATCACCGCGCCGGGCCTTGAGGATGTAGGCAGCCGTCGGCAGCGAGACGAACACCGCCACCAGCCACGGCCGCAGCGCGAAGCCCACCGCCACGCCGATCACGCCCCAGTGCGCCCCCGTGAACAGCAGCACCAGGCCGGCCAGCGTGCCGAGCAGGCTGTTGCGCATCAGGCGATGGCCATCGCCCATGACCACCGGCGTCACGTACATGAAGTGCTGGAGGCCGAAGGGCGCGCCGGCGAGCGCGAGGATCGACAGGATCACCGCCGACTCGCCCCACTTCTCGCCGAACAGCAGCGGCACCAGCACCGGCGCCAGCAGCGCGAGCGCGAAGAAGACCGGGAAGGTGATGACGCAGCTCAGTTCGGTAAGCTGGTTGAACATGCGTCGCAGTCGCGCCGGATCATGCTTGACGCGCGAGAGGTAGGGCACCGAGATCTGCTGGAGCGAGCCGCCGATCAGGTCGTTGGCAACGATGAACAGCCGCTGCCCGATCGAATAGATCCCGAGCGCCGTCGGCCCCATGAGCTGGCCGACGATGATCGCGTCGGCGCGCACGTATGCAGCCTCCATCAGTCGCGCGAACACGATGCCGCGCGCGAAGACCAGCGGCTCGCGCAGCGACTCGCGATCGAAGCGCACGAAGGGGTTCCAGCGCGCGACCGCGAAGGTGACGGCCGCATCCAAAGCGGCCTCGACCAGGGTCTTGATCACCAGCGCCCAGCCGCCCCAGCCCGCCCAGGCCAGCGCCACGCCCACCGCGCCGCCGATGAACATCGTGAGCATCGAGCGCAGCGCGACGGCCTGGAAGTCGAGCCGGCGGCGCAGCATCGCCTCGGGCACCTTGGCCAGGATGCCGAGCGGCAGCACCAGCGACATGACCGCGACCATGCCGGCCGCGTCGTCCGTGCCCGGCAGCAGCGCGGCGCCGATCGGCCGCGCCAGCGCGAGGATGACCAGCCCGAGCAGCAGCGCCACGCCGAACTGGCCCCAGAACACCGCCGACTGCTGGCGCGGCGTGCTGTCGCGCGCCTGCACGAGGTAGTCGCTGACGCCGAGGTCGCAGACCATCTGCAGCACCATGAGCCAGGACGCGATGAGCGTGACCTCGCCGATCTGCTCGGGCGTGAGCAGGCGCGCAAGCACCGCGAACACCGCGAACGAGGTGACGCGGGTGCCCCAGGTACGCATGGCGGCCCAGAAGGCTCCGTTGAGCAGCGAGCGGGAGGCGGTCATGGTCAGGCCCGGCGGATGGCAGAGGACGTACCCCGGCGGTATCCACCCGGGCGCAATTGCCTTGAGCCTAGACTCAAACATCCGTGAAAAACGTCGCGCACCGTTTCGGCCGGACGGGCGGATGACTTCGGGTGCCTGCTTGCGGAGCGGCCTTCGCTGAGCGGTCGCCGGATCGCGCGGGGCGATGCTGCGCGCACCGCCCCGCCGCCCGGCCACGTGGATCGTTCAGACCGCGTAGTACCCGCGATACCAAGCGGCGAAGCGCTTCACGCCCTCGGCCAGGCTCACGCGCGGCTGCACGCCGGTCCAGGCTTCGAGCGCCGAGGTGTCGGCGAAGGTGGCTTCCACGTCGCCGGGCTGCATCGGCATGAGCTGGCGCACGGCCTTGCAGCCCAGCTCGGATTCGAGCGCGTCGATGAAGTCCATCAGCTCGACCGGCTCGCTACGGCCGATGTTGAAGATGCGGTACGGCGCCCAGGACGCGGCCGAGCTGGCCCGCGTGCGGTCATAGCCCGGATCGGGCTGGGGAATGCGGTCGAGCGCGCCGATCACGCCGGCCACGATGTCGTCGATGAAGGTGAAGTCGCGGCGCATCTTTCCGTGGTTGAACACCTTGATCGGTTCGCCCGCAAGGATGGCGCGCGCGAAGATGAACGGCGCCATGTCGGGCCGGCCCCAGGGGCCGTACACCGTGAAGAAGCGCAGCCCCGTGGTCGGCAGGCCGTACAGATGGCTGTAGGTGTGGGCCATCAGCTCGTTGGCCTTCTTGCTCGCGGCGTAGAGGCTGACCGGATGATCGACCGCGTCGGTCTCGACGAAGGGCATCTTGGCGTTGCCGCCATAGACGCTGGAGCTGCTCGCGTACACGAGGTGCTCGACGCCGTGGTGGCGACAGCCTTCGAGCGTGTTGACGAAGCCGAGCAGGTTGCTGCTCGCATAGGCGCCGGCGTTCTGGAGCGAGTAGCGCACGCCGGCCTGGGCCGCGAGATGCACGACGCGGTCGAAGCGCTCGGCGGCGAACAGCGTGCTGAGCGCCGCGCCGTTGGCGATGTCGAGCTTGCGGAAGCGGAAGCGCGCCGCGCCCGCCGAGGCGGCGATGGCGTCGAGCCGCGCCGTCTTGAGCGTCGGATCGTAGTAGTCGTTGAGGTTGTCGATGCCGACGACTTCATCGCCGCGCGCGAGCAGCGCCAGCGCGACCTGCATCCCGATGAAGCCGGCGGCGCCGGTGACCAGCACCTTCATGCGCCGGCTCCGGGCTGGCCGGCATCCGCGCCGGCATTGCCGCCCGCCTCGCCGGCCGGCGCGCGGCCGATGCCTTCGTAGTCGAAGCCGAAGGCGCGCACGAACTCCGGATCGAAGATGTTGCGGCCGTCGAGGATGACGGGCTGGCGCAGCTTCGCCTTTAGCTCGGTGAAGTCGGGGCTGCGGAATTCCATCCACTCGGTCACGACCAGCAGCGCGTCGGCGCCGTCGGCGGCGGCGAGCGGCGTGTCGGCATAGCTCAGGCCGGGCCGGTCGCCGAAGATGCGCTTCGCCTCGGTGATGGCCACCGGGTCGTAGGCGCAGACGGTCGCGCCGCGCGACAGCAGATCGTCGATGACGACGCGGCTGGTCGCCTCGCGCATGTCGTCGGTGTTGGGCTTGAAGGCCAAGCCCCAGAGCGCGAAGTGCTTGCCGGCGAGGTCGTCGCCGAAGCGGCGCAGCACCTTCTGGCCGAGCACGCGCTTCTGCGCGTCGTTGGCGCGCTCGACCGCGCCGAGCACTTCGAGCTGCTGGCCTTCGCCGGCGGCGGTATGGATCAGCGCCTTCACATCCTTGGGGAAGCACGAGCCGCCGTAACCGGCGCCCGCGTACAGGAAGTGCGTGCCGATGCGCGGATCGCTGCCGATGCCCAGGCGTACGCGCTCGATGTCGGCGCCCATGCGCTCGGCCAGCAGCGCAAGTTCGTTCATGAACGAGATGCGCGTGGCGAGCATGGCGTTGGCGGCGTACTTGGTGAGTTCTGCGCTGCGCACGTCCATCGTGATGAGGCGCTCGTGATTGCGCTGGAACGGCGCGTACAGCGCGCGCATGAGCAGGATGGCGCGCTCGTCGTCGGCGCCGATCACGATGCGGTCGGGCCGCATGAAGTCGTCCACCGCCGCGCCTTCCTTGAGGAACTCGGGGTTGGAGACGACCGCGAAATCGACCGGATTGCCACGCTTGCCCAGCTCCTCGGCCAGCACCGCGCGCACCTTGTCGGCGGTGCCGACGGGCACGGTGCTCTTGTCCACCACGACCTTGTAGTCGGTCATGAGTCGGCCGATGTTGCGCGCGGCCGCGAGCACGTATTGCAGGTCGGCCGAGCCGTCTTCGTCGGGCGGCGTGCCGACCGCGATGAATTGCAGCGTGCCGTGCGCGACCGAACGCGCGATGTCGCTCGTGAAGCGCAGCCGGCCGGCCTTGACGTTGCGCGCCACGACGGCGTCAAGGCCCGGTTCGTGGATGGGGATGCCGCCGCTTTCGAGAATGCGGATCTTGTTCTCGTCAACATCGAGGCAGAGGACGTCGTTGCCCATCTCGGCGAGGCAGGCGCCGGTCACGAGGCCGACGTAGCCGGTGCCGATCATCGAAACTTTCACGGTTCACTCCCGAACGGTTTGGATTGCGCGTGGCGGCGCGACGGCCAGGACGCTCTGCCCGGTCAGTCGCCCAGCGGCGCCACGGTGGGCGGCCCCGCAATCTCGGCCCGATCGGCCGGAACGCGATAGAGCCGCTGGATCTGCTGCAGGAAATGCGGTGCGACGCGGTCCCAGCGGTAACGCTCGCCGACCGCGATGCAGTGCGCGCGCATCGCGTCGAGCGCGGCGCGGTCGGCCGCGGCGCGGGTGATCGCTCTCGCGACACCGGCCGAAGAGTAGTCGCAATGGAAGCCGGTGCGGCCGTCTTCCACATAGTGCGTGAGCGTGCGGATGCGGTTGCAGATGACCGGCAACCCGAGCACGAGGTACTCGAAGAGCTTGGTCGGCGGGTTGAACTGGAAGTGCGCGTTGGGTTCGAGCAGGGTGACGCCCAGGTCGGCGCGCGCGTAGGCAGCATAGACCTCGGCAGTCGAGACAAGGCCATGCATTTCGAGCGCGCGCGGATAGCCGGCATTGCCGAACGCGGCGCGCAGTTCGACCTGGTCCACGTCGGGCACGCCCACGAGCAGCAATTTCACGTCGATGCCCTCGACCAGTGCCGCGAGCACGCCACCGACAATCTGGTCACGGCCACGCTCGCCGGTAAGCGTGCCGGCGTAGCAGACGGTGAGCGGCCCGGGGCGGCGCGCGGCGCGCAGGCCGAGCGCCATGTCCGACACGCTCACGCCCATGTCCACCACCGGCACGCGCTGAGCCGGCAGGCCACGCGCGACGAGGTCGTCGGCCATGAAGCGGCTGATCGGCATCACCACCCGCGCGCTGCGCGCGCCGAAGTAGGTCAGTCGCCGCAACGCCGCCGTGAACCAGCCCTTGGCCGTGCGCTTGCCGTGGCGCGTGAAGTAGTGCGACGGCATCTCGTTCCAGTAGATGGCGACGGGCCGGTCGCGCAGGCCGAGCGCCACCATTGACAGGTGCGAGGTGAACAGGAACACCGGCGCCTCGGGCAGCCGCGCGAGCTGCCGCGCCACACGCAGGCAGTAACGCACCAGGCTGAGCGAACTGCCGCCGGTCTCGGGCAGCACATGGACGCGGGCCGCATCCTTGAAGCCGAGGCGCCAGGCATGCGCCGGATTGCGCACCAGCAGATGCAGCTCGTAATGCTCGGCCAGCAGCTCGAGCCGCTGGCGGTAGATCGCGAGGCCAGGCTGGTAGTCGTAGAACCAGGTGACGACGTACAACACCGGATGGGGCGATGGCGTGGCGAGACTCATGCCGTCACCTCGGGCGCGCGACCGTGCCGGAGCCGGAGGCCGGCTCAGGCATGCACCTTGAGGAAGCTGTCGATGCCACGGCGGGCCGAGCGCGGCACGACCGCCTCCGCCTCGGGGTAGCCGACCGCCAGATACATGATGATCTTCTCGCTCTCGGGAATCTGGCCCCGGCGATGCGCCTCGCGGTCGGTGTCGGGTTCGACACACCAGTTGAGACAGCAGCTCGACAGGCCGCGCGCCTGGAGCGCGAGCAGCAGCGACATCGTGAACAGGCCGGCATCCACATAGGGCTCGTTGCGCTCCGAGCCGTCGAAGAAGGCGCGTGCCTCGACGCAGATGACGAGCAGCAGCGGGATCGTCTTGCCGAAGCCGCCGTTGCCGTTCTGGAGTTCGAGCATCGAGTCGATCTTCTCGCGCTGCTGGTAGGCGTGGACGATCCAAGGCTGGCGGTTGCAGGCGCTCGGGCTGAGCTGGGCCAGGGCCAGCGCCTCGCGCACGTCGGCGAGGTTGACCCGCCGGTCGGCATAGGCGCGCACGCTGCGGCGCGCATGGCAGAGGTCGGTCAGCGCAGGCAGCGCGTCGGGCTTCTGCCCGGTGAAGGGCATGGGCGTGGCGAGCGCGGTGGCCGGCTCATGACCCGAAAGCACGCGGTCGAGCGCCGGAAAGATGCGCGCGGCGGTTTCCTCCAGCTTGGGCGGCGTGCGCCTGATGCGCTCGCGGTAGCCGCGCAGTCCCTCCATCGCGCCCAGATAGACCGGATCGGTGAGCGGAAAGCCGGCTGCGCGCCAGCGTTCGACCAGCGCGATCGTGTCGAGCGCCGGCTGCTCGCCGAAGAAGCGCGGCTTGCCCGGCATGCACATGCCCTTTTCGAGCTTGTGATACTGGAAGATCAATTCGGAACTGAGCTGCCAGTAATTCGGCTCGGGCTGGTCCCAGCGCATATAGCGAAGGGTATTGCGGGCATCACTCACGTGAAACATGGCGCGGCGCACGAGTCGGCCCCGGCGACGCCATTTGCGCAATGCCATCGCGACTCCGGGCAGATGCCTCTGCACCTGGAGATGGACCGATTTGATGATTCCCTGGCTCATGTTTGTGAATTCAGCACCGTGGTCGGCGTCATTGTCGGGTCTATCGGGGAGGAGACAGCGGCTGGCGCAGCACCACGCCAGCGGGCACAACGGCATTCGCCGGTCCAGGCATCGAACAGGGCATGCACCTTGCCCGTCGAGTTGTCGCCGATCGAATTCGGAATGCCGAGCAGCACCGACAGCACATGGGCATGCAGGCGATCGGTCACGACCGATTCGCCGCGCGAAAGCAAGGCGATTCCGCGCCGCAGACGCGCGCGACTCAATTGCTCCCAGAGCCAGCCGAGCACGCGATGGTTGCCGTCGAAAGCTTCCAGAGATTTGCCACCAGACGATATAAGCCTCTGCCAGAACCTTTCCTGGAGCCCTTCCTCCAGCCAATCGACAACCGGCACTTCAGGCCCGACGGAAAGCGTCTGGCCGATCCGCTTTTCCTTGTCGGAGCGCAGCAGGGCAATCACCGGATGACGCGCCGGCTTGCGTTCGAGCGCGCCGATCATGAAAGCCAGATCGGGCACGAGGGAAGCGCTGACTCCGAAATGACGCTGAAACTGCTCGACCGAAGGCTGATCGCGCACGAGCAGATGCACATTCGGCCGGCGCGCCAGCACATCGCGGGTGCGGCGCGCCAATTCACCGTCGAGATCATCGAAATGCGTGCTGACGGGCAATTGGATGATCGTATTGTCGGGAAAGGACTCGAATACCTTGAGCCGGAACAGCTGATGATGCAGCCAGAGGCTGCCGAAATTGCCGCCGCCATTGAGCAGCAATGCCAGCCGATGTTTGCAGGCCAATCGGCGCAGGCGCTCGAAATCGGTGTTGTGGCAATCCGAGATGTAATGCACGCGCAATCCGAGGCGGCGCACCAGTTGCAACGCACCGAGCCAGATCAGCGAATCACCGACATTCGAATTGTTGGGATAGTCGATGAGCGCGACATCGCGCGTGCCGTCGAGCAGTTCGCTCACGCGGGCGAGCAGGCGCTCTTGCAGGCGACCGAGCAGCGCGATGTCCGCCGCACGGTCGGCCGGGGTGAATTCAGGAAAGTTCGCCATGCTTCGCCGCCGGACTGTCGGTCACTTCGGTGCCGACCTGGGTCGGCAGGCTGCCGGCCGCGCTGCTGACCGAGTTCTCGAATCGGGGCCGCACGCCAGCCCAGCGGTACTGGGTCGATTCGGCGAGGGCATTGCGGCTCATCTGCCGGAAGCCGGCGCGATTGCGCCAGAGCCGGGCGACGGCATCGGCGAGACCGTCGGCGCCGTACGGGAAGATGGCGCCCGAATGGCCTTCGCGCAGATAGTCGGTATGGGTGCGGATTTCGCTGGCGATGACCGGCAATCCGGCCGCGAGATATTCGAACAGCTTGGTCGGCGGATTGAATTGCCAGTGCGGGCGGTTTTCCCACAGGCAAAGGCCGGCATCGGCGCGATCGAGCCAGTCGGGTACTTCGCGGCCGAGAATGCGGCCCTCGACATGCACAACATCGGCAATGTCGAGTTCGGCCACGCGCTGGCGGCAATAGTCGAGCTGCTCGGGCGAGGCGCCGACGATCGTGAGATGGGCCGGAATGCCGTCGCGCTTGAGTCTGGCGAATGCATCGAGCATCACGTCGCGGCCACGCGCCGGTGCGACCGTACCGACGTAGATCACGCGCAATTGCGCGCCGATTTCGCGTTCGCGCGCATGCGAATAGAAGGTTTCATCGACGCCCATCCATTCGACGCGGGTGTGGGCCGGATCGACGCCATGCGCGATGAGGTCGTCGCGCAGGGTATGGCTGATCGGCAGCACCACGCTGGCGCGATCGGCGGCGCGATACCAGAGCTTGATGAGCAGCGTGTAAAGCTGGCGCTTGAGGCCGCGCTTGAGATCACGCGGCACGATTTGCAGCGGATGCTCGTTCCAGTAGAGCACGGTGCGATCGAGCGCCGCCGCGAGAAAGCCGAAATGCGAGCCGAGCAATACCGCCGCGAAATAATCGAGCCGGCGCACGCGCTGCCACAGGCGCCACTGATAGCGCAGCAGGCCGGGCAGATCAGCCTTTTCCTCGAGCAGGATCTGGTCGAATTCGACGCCGTCGAAATCGAGCGGATCAAGCGGCCGCCGGGTGAAAACCATCAGCCTATAGTTTTCACTCAGGGCACGCATCCGGTATTTGAAGTCGAGCATGCCCTGGCTCTCGTAGAACCAGGTCGCAACGACGCATAACGGACGACTCATTTGCGAATCGGAGCAACAACGGGGAAATGGGCATCGGCATGCGCGGCGACAACGCCGCGCATGCTCGTGGCGGCCTGCATCGAATAGCGGCGACGCACTTCAACATCCGGCAGGGTACGTGCCAGATGAATCACGTAGCCGATGCAGAAGTAATAGAGCCATTGCGTCGGCGGATGCAGATAAACGTAGTTCTGATAGAAATGGAACGGCAGGCCGATGAGCAGCACGGCGAATGCCACATGCACCTGGGCACGGGCTTCGGGAGGCAGGGCGGGATGCCGGCTGATCTTGAGGATCAGGAAGATCGTGGCGATCTGTAGCGCGAAGAAGGTACTCAGCCCGAGCAGCCCGAAGTCCCACAGCAGCGCGGCGGCAGTGGTCCAGTTGAGGTTGAGCGGGTAGTACTTGGCGGCGACCTCGCCCATCGCGAAGGTGGTCGAACTGCGGCTGGAGAACATGCCGTAGCCGAGCCAGCGCTTGGGCAGGTCGCCCGACACGTCCTCGTTCCACAGCGAGATGACGGCCGCGCGCGAGAGTTCGCCGGTGGTGACCGACACTTGGTTCGAGTCGAAGGCGTAGGTGAGCGACTTGACGATGTTCTCGTCCTGGCTCGCGCCGGTGAGCTCCTGGTTCTTCGACCAGTACATGACCTGGTAGGCCACGGTCACGAGCATCGCGAAGCCGCCGGCGATGAAGATCATGTAGACGAAGCGGATCGGCTTCTTGCGCAGTGCGTCCCAGTAGGTGGCGGTCAGGCCGATGGGCAGGAAGGCAATGACCGCCTTCACCTCGCCCGCGAAGATGCAGGCCAGCGCGATGACGCTCATCACGGCCACGATCAGGGGCCGGCGCAGCCCGACGCGCAGGTAGTTGAGGCCGAGATAGAAGGTGACGAGGCAGTACAGCACCAGTGTCGCGTTCGAGCCGCCGCCGAAGGGATCGCCGCCCATGGTGCCGACGATGGAGTCGAACTCCGAGGCGCCCTGCAGGCGCTGCGGCATGATGAAGATGCGCTGGAAGGCCACGAAGGGAACCTGCACGACGGCGGCCCAGAACAGCACCTTCCAGGCCCAGGCGATGAACTTCTCGCTCGTGAGGCCGAGCGCCATCACGTACATGAGCGGCCAGTAGCCGAAATAGGCCTTGACGCCCAGGAGGGTCTGGTCGATCGGGTTGTGGTTGGCCAGCGTCGAGACGATGACGGTGAGCGGGAAACCCAGCGCGATCGCGAGCACGAAGGTTGACGCGGTACGCAGGCTGCCACCGCCGCGCACCTGCACCACCTCATCGCCGGCACGCCGCCGGCTCAGCAGATCGATGGGGATACGCACCGCGAGCACCGCCGCAAGGCCGACCGCCATCCAGTAGGCGTTGTTGCCCAGCGGCGTGAAGTAGTGGAGCACGCCCGAGATGAACACGCTCACCAGCAGCAGCGCGCGCATGAGCAGTTCGATCGGCAGCGCGAAGGCAAACAGGCCGAGCACGGCCGCCAGCGCCATGAAGGCGATCTTGTAGCCGCCGATGGCCACCACCAGCGCGAAGGCCACGCCGAACAGCAGCGCGACTGAAGTGATGACGACAGTCGTCGCCTGGGTACCGGTTGCTTGAAGTTTCATCGTCGGGCCGTCCGTGGCGGGGCCTTGAGTGGTGGGGCGGGCAGGCCCGCCGGCGAGCGGTCGTCGCGGGCGGCCGGTCCCCGACGACTCCGGCGCTCAGAACTCGTTCAGCACCACGCCGACGATCTTGCAGCCGGTCTCGCGCAGGCTGGCGCTGAAATCGCGCAACTGCGAGGCGCCCGTGCGGTCCTTGCGCGTGACCACGATGGCGTGGCCGCAGCGGGCGGCGATCGCGCGCGCATCCGAACCGTAGGAGCCGGGCGGCGTGTCGAGCAGGACATAGGAGAACTTGCTGCTGAACTCGCGCAGCAGCAGCGAGAAGGCCGGACGCTCGATGAGTTCGAGCGGGTTCGGCGGCGTCACGCCCACGGGCAGTAGCGCGAGACTCGGGAAGCCCCGCACCTTGTGGATCACGTCGGCCTGGGTGCGACCCGACAGCACGCCGGCAAGGCCGATGCTCTTGGGGCTGGCGAACATCTCGTGCTGGCGCGGCTTGCGGAAGTCGGCATCGACGAGGATGGTGCGGCGGCCCAGCTGGGCGAAGGCGATCGCCAGGTTGCCGGCCACGTAGCTGCGGCCTTCGCCGCTGTTGGGGCTGACGATGGCGATCGGGATCTGCGTTTGCGCCGGATCGGAGAGCGGACCCGACAGCAGGTGCGAACGCACGCCGCGGATGGCTTCGGCGGCCGCCGTGAACGGCGCGGTCGCGCACACCAGCTCGGGCGCGAGGCCCGAGTCGGCGCTGCTGTCGTAGGGATAGTGGAACTGGCGCGCAAGCGCGAAGCGCACGAGATCGGCCGAGGCATAGCCCAGCTCGATCGCGGCCTCGCCGAAGCGGATGCCACGGTTGCGCTGGTGGGCCAGGATCTCGTTGATCTGGTCGGTACTGAGCGCGGCGACTTCCTTGAGGATCTCGCCAAGGGGGCGGTCGCGCAGTTCGGCATCGGCCGCGAGCGTCTGATCGACAGCGGCGTCGCGGGCGACGATGGTCTCGACGCCTTGCGGATGGATCTCGGCCGACGCGGGACGGGTATGCATGTTCATGACTCAGGAATCCTTCGAGCGGTTCACGCTTCAGCGGCCAAGCAGACCCTTGGGATTACCACCGCCCGGCAGGGCAACGGCAGGCGAGCCCTGCAACCGGGCGCTGGCCGGCGGCAGTACGCCGAGGATCGGCGCATCGACGAAATCGGCGGCGTCGTAGACGGTGCGCACTCGGCGGTCGGCCAGCTCGACGAGGATGGCCACGCACAGCGCGAGCAATGCGCCGCCCACCATCGAGACGAGGATGTTCAGGAAGACCTTGGGCTTGGACGCGATCGCCGGCACGGTGGCGGCGTTGAGTACGGTGGCATCGGTGACGCTGGCCTGGCTCTGGATGTTGCTTTCGGCGAAGCGCTGGAGCGCGAGGTCGAACACCTTCTGCGCGCTGTCGACTTCACGCGAGAGCACCGACAGATCGTCGCGCTGGCGACCGAATTCGAGCACCTTCTGGCGCTGGTTCTCGACGGCGCGACGCAGCTCGGCCTCGCGCTGTTCGCTGGCTTGGCTGGCGCTGCCCATGCTGCCCGACAGCGAGCGCAGTTCGCGGTCGAGGCTGGCCTGGGCGGTCTGGAGCTGGGCCGCGCGCTGCTGGTAGGACGGATGGTTCGGGCCGTAGGCCTTGGCGGCCTGATCGAGTTCGCTCTGGGCGCGGGCGACCTCGGAGCGCAGCTGCGTGATGATCCCCGAGGTGGCGATCTCGGGAATGGCGGAGCCTGCGCGGCCGCCCTGGAGCGCGCGGGCGCGGGCATCGGCCGAGGCGCCCTGGGCCTGCGACAGCTGCGACGACAGCTCGGCGAGACGGGCGCTCTCGATGTCCATGCGCGCGTCCGATACGGCGATCTTGTTCTCCTGCTGGTAGGCGGAGAGCTTGGCCTGGGCACGTTCGAGGTCGGAGCGCAGCGTCTTGAGCTGCTCGTTGAAGAACTCGGCGCTCTGACGCGCCGGCTGGGTGCGCATCTGCGTGGTGAAGCCGCGATAGGCGTCGGCGAAGCCGTTGGCGATGGCGGCGGCGGTCTCGGGGTTGGGCCAGGTCACGCTGATGGTGAGCAGCTGGCTGTCCTTGGCGGCGGCGACGTCGATGCGCTTGCCGAGCACCTCGGAGGCAAACTCCTCCGGCGAGCGCACATCGGTGGCCTCGGCCAGCTCACGCTTGATGAGCGGCTCTTCCAGCAGGTTGAGCTTGCGCACGACCTGGGTGGCGATGCGCTTGCTCTGGAGGATCTGCGCCTGCGTGGCCATGTAGGTGGCGGCGAGCTGGGGCGTCATCATCGCGATGGAGCCGCCGCTGTTGCCGAGCACGTCACCGCCCTTGGGATCGATGACGAAGTTGACCGAGGCCGTGTACTGCTTCGGCAGGATCAGCGACAGCACGGTGGTCACGCCGACCACGGTCGCGAACACGGCGACCGCGATGGTCCAGCGGGCGCGGACGACGGTGAGGAGTTGGAGGAAGTTCATGACCCGGGCTCTTCTTAGAAGACGCTTTCGCGCACGTAGATCACGTCATCGGGCTGGATGACGGTCGTCGGACCGACCTGCGGCACATCGGTCGTCCTGCCTTCGGCATCGCGGCGCGCGACACGCACGCCACGCTCCGTGCCGCGCAGCGAGATGCCGCCGCCAGCCGAGACCGCCTGCTGCACGGTCATGTTGCGTTCGAGGCGGTAGGCGCCCGGGCGATTCACTTCGCCGTAGATGTAGAACACGGGCGCGCGGCGCACGTACAGCACGTCGCCGGCCTGGAGCTTCACGTCCGGCGCCGGTGTCGCGCCGGCGGCGTAGCGGGCTTCGAGGTCGTAGCCGATGTTCTTGGTGACACCACCTTCGCTGCGGCTGAGGACCACCACGTCGGCGCCGGTGGCTGCCACGCCGCCCGCCATCGCGATCATGTCGGTCAGGCCATAGTCGAGATCGAGCGGAAAGCGGCCCGGACGATTCACATTTCCGAGCACCGACACGAGATGCGAGCGGTAGTCGGTGACATTCACGAGCACCTGCGGCGCCTTCACGAACTGGCCGTCCTGGAGCTTCTTGGCGATGAGTTGCTCGACCTGGCGGGGGGTGAGGTCGCGCACGCTGAACTCGCCGATGAGCGGAAAGTTGACCGTGTCGCTGCCGCTCACGCGGGTCTCGATCGACAGGTCGGCGTTCTGGAACACGACGATGCGCAGCAGGTCGCCGGCACCGAGCAGATAGCGCTCGTCACGCGTCTGGGCCTTGGCGGACACGGCGGTGCCGAAGGCGATGGCGAAGAAAAGCAGTCCGAGCAGCCTGCTCAGGAAGGCGCGGTTACGCATGTGGATTCGCATGGGAGGGAGAGAAGGGTTGGGTTGCGCGCGGACCGGCCCGGTCCGCAGCGGGACGCAAGGTTCAGTACGCGTTGGTTCGGTTGGTGAACACCGCGAGTGTCTTCCAGACGATGTACAGGTCGAGGCCGAGGGACCAGCGGCGCAGGTATTCGAGGTCGTATTCGATCCGCGCCTGCATCTTGTCGAGGGTCTCGGTCTCGCCGCGAAAGCCGTTCACCTGCGCCCAGCCGGTGATGCCCGGCTTGACCTTGTGGCGAATCATGTAGCCCTTGATGAGCTTGCGGTACTGCTCGTTGTGCGCGACCGCGTGCGGCCGGGGGCCGACGATGCTCATCGTGCCGATGAGCACATTGAAGAACTGCGGCAGTTCGTCGAGCGAGGTCTTGCGCAGGAAGCCTGCCGAACGGGGTGATGCGCTTGTCGTTGCGCTGGGCCTGCTTCACCTCGCCGCCGTTTTCCGTCACGGTCATGCTGCGGAACTTGAAGACCATGATCTCGCGCCCGTCCAGGCCGTAACGGCGCTGGCGGAAGATGATCGGACCCGGGCTGCTGAGCTTCACGCCCAGGGCCACGACCGCGAGGATGGGACTGATCATGAGGATGATCAGGCTGGCGAGAATGACGTCGCTGATGCGCTTGACGAGGCCGTTGATGCCCACGAATGGCGTCTCGCACACGGCCAGCACCGGCACGCCGTTGATGTCGTCGATGCGCGCCTGGATCAGGTCGAACATGAAGATGTCGGGCACGAAGTAGATCGAGGCCGTCGTGTCCTTCATCTCGTCGAGCAGTGCGAGCAGGCGCGGCTGGTGCGCCATCGGCAGTGCGATGAACACCGCCTCGACCGCGTTCTTCTTGACGTACTCGGCCACCGTATCGATGGAGCCGAGCAGCGGGCCCTCTTCGAGCGGAGGCTGGCGGTCGCCGGTGCGGTCATCGAAGAAGCCGACGAACTGGAAGCCGAGCGCGGGCTCCTCGCGCAGGTTGCGCGCGAGCTTGCGGCCGGCGTCGTTGGCCGCCACCACCACCGTCTTGCGGAAGCCGTCGATCGCGAGCAACTGCGGCGTGAGGCGCGGAATGATGCGGTGCGCCGCGTAAAGCGCCACCGGCGTGATCGCGAACCACACCGCGAGCATCAGCGGATCGAAATGCCAGATGAAGCGCGTGGCCCAGCCGAAGAACAGCATGAGGCCGAAAGTGAGGAACCAGCCCGCGCATACCGAGACCAGCAGTCCGCGCTTGATCTTGCGGATCGATACCTCGCCGGGAAAGGTGAGCGAGAACGCGATCATCGCGAGCACCAGTTCGGCGCCGCCGAAAGGATGCCCGGCGAGCAATGCCGCGACGAGCAAGCTCAGCACGACGATCGTGGGCTCGACCGACATCCGGACGAGGCCGATGAAGGACGCTCGACCGCGCGAGAACGCGACTTGTGGGGTCTGAAGGATCATGGGTGCGGGAGGGGTAGGAGTTGATCACCTTACCGGAAGGGCTTTTGGCCTACGGGCGAGGATGCACGACTAGTGCCATGCAGTTCAAACGTTCGGGGCCGATCGTTTCAAGTGCCGCGCCGGGAGGGGAACGACCATCAGCCCGCAAGCATCCACCGCGCGACGGCAGGCGTTCATTTCAACGCGTGGTTGGCGCGACAGGCGTGTAAATTCGGGCGCCGAAAAGCCGCCCATCCCTCCCTGCGAGCACTTACGGTCAAGGAAAGCAAAGCACGATGAAATCCCGTGGACAGCTGTTGAACACCTGCTTCGCGCCGCGCCGGCCGTCCCGCATCGCGCTTGCCATCGCGGCCACGGGTTCGCTGTGGTACTCGACCGCCGGCGCCCAGTTGCTGCCCTTCGACGCGACGCCCGAGCGCACCGGTTTCAGCTTTTCGACCGGCCTTTCCGTTTCCTCCGACAGCAACATCCTGCGCCTGCCCGACGGCGTGACGCCGCAGGACCGTTCCCCCACGCTCGGCACCCAGCGCAGCGACGTGACGATCGCGCCCTTCATCGACGGCAAGGCGCGGGTCCAGTTGAGCCGGCAGGTGTTCATCGCCGACGCCAACGTCCGCTACAACACCTTCCGCACCTACGACCGCTTCGACAGCACGCTGCGCAACGGCAGCCTCAGCTGGCTCTGGCAGCTCGGCAACGAGTTCGACGGCACCATGAACGCGGCACGCACCGAGACGCAGACCGCGATCGCCAACCAGTCGCAAGCGCTTTCATCGCTGGCGGCGGGTCTCAACAAGCTTTCGACCAACCGGCTCGAATTCACCGGCAACTACCGCCCGCGCCCCGACCGCCGGCTCACCTTCAATGCGTCGCGCAGCGAGTCGTCCAACTCGTCGAACTTCCTGCGCACGAGCGACAACCGCATCAGTACCGTCGGTCTCCAGGCCGGCTACCGCAATGGTCGCGACGATGATGTCTATCTGTACGGCTCGCTGACCGACGGTTACTACCCGAATCGGGTCATCGACTCCAGCCGGCCGATCGACAACAGCTATCGCCAGCGCGAAGGCGGCGTCGGCTTCATCTACCGGCCGGGCGGTTTCACCGACGTGCAGGGCCGCATCGGCTGGGCGCGCCGTCATCACGACCAAGTGCCTGAGCGCGATTTCTGGGGCCCGGTCGCCTCGCTCACGCTCCGCTACCAGCTCAGCGGCAAGTGGCGCGCCGAGTTCAGCGGCGCGCGCACCGCGAGCGGCACCGATGCCTACGACCGCGTGTACACGCTGGCCTCGTCGCTCGACGGGAAGCTCAGCTACAGCATCACGCCCAAGCTGACGGCGAGCATCGAACAGATGTGGCGGCGCGACGATTACCGCGGCGATCCGAACAGCATCGCGTCGCAGCTCTCGACGCGCCCGGCGCGCCTCGACAACTCGCTCGAAAGCACGCTGTCCTTCGACTGGCTGCCCTATGACCGCTGGAGCGTGGGCCTGCAGTTCCAGCGCGTCTCGCGCGATTCGAACCAGACCAATTCCGACGGCACGCCGCTGTACGACTACAAGGCGAACGTCGTGATGCTGACCACGCAGTACCGCTTCCGCTGACCGCTCCGGAGTCACCCGCGACTCCGGGCCGCCGGATTCGCGCGTGCGCTGGCTGCCGCCGGGTCGCGCCTCGCGTCAGCCCGGCGGCAGCCAGCGCACCAGCAGCGCGAGCAGCAGCAGGAAGGGCAGCGACCAGAGGTGGAACAGCAGCATCCGCCCTTCCCTGCCCGCGAGCCGCAGCGCGATCAGGTTGGCGAGCGAGCCGACCACGCAGCCGAAGCCGCCCACGCTCACCGCCACGGCGAGCGTGTGCCAGTCGTCCGACAGCCGGGCCAGCAGGATGGCTGCCGGCACGTTGCTGATGAGCTGTGACAGCCCGATGCCGATCCAGTACAGCCGCGCCGGCTGATCGACGCCCAGCCCCGCGACCGCCGCGCGCACCGGCGCCAGTCCGGCCAGCAGGCCCAGGTCGACGAACATCAGCGCGAACACCAGGATCAGCCCCCAGTCCATGCGCGCCAGCAGCCGGGGCCGCCACCACGCGAACAGCCCGAGCACCAGCGCGCAGGCCAGCGGCGCCCGATGCAGGTGCATGAGCACCAGGAAGGGCGCATACAGTGCAAGCGCGTGCAGCATCAGCGGTCGGTCGAGCGCCGGCTGCTCGGCGGGCGGCAGCAGCGTAAGCGCCCGGCCCCTGAAGCCGCACACCGCGAACGCCACCAGCAGGCCGCACGCAAGCGCCACCACCGGCAGCATCGCGAGCATGAAATCGCCGAAACCGACGCCGCTGCGATGCCAGAGGAACAGGTTCTGCGGATTGCCGATCGGCGTGAGCGCCGAACCTGCATTGACCGCGAGCGCCTCGAACACCACCAGCCGCGCGACCGGCAGTTGCGCCAGCCGCCCGAGCGACAGCGTGAACGGCAGCAGCACGAACAGCGCGACATCGTTGGTGAGCACCATCGACAGCAGCGCCGCCGCGATCACCAGCCCCACAGCCAGCGAACGCTCGCCGGGCACGCGCCGCACCAGCCGCATCCCTGCCAGATGCAACGCATGACTCTGCTCGACCGCCTTGGTCAGCACCAGCAGGCCGGCGAGCGCGGCCAGCGTGTCGAAGTCGATCAGCGCGGGCCAGCGCGCGAGCGGCAGTGTCGTGGCCCAGGCCAGCGGCGGCAGCGCGAGCAGCAGGACCAGCAGTACGCGATCGCCCAGCAGCGCGCGCAGCCAGCGCACGAACGGTCGTGCGGGTTGAAGCGGCGGCGCTGTCACTTGCCGAGCATCGCCTTGAGATTCGCAAACATGGCTCGCGAATCCGGCTTTTCCTCGGGCTTGCGCTGCTGCTGCGGCGCGTCCAGCCCCATCTCGTTGATGAAGCGGCTCGGCTCGCAGTTGATGGCCTGGCTCTGCTTGCCGCGACCGCGCTTGCGGCGCCGGCACAGGCTCACATGCAGCGAACGCTGGGCGCGCGTGATGCCCACGTACATGAGGCGGCGCTCTTCCTCGATGCGCGCGACGCCCTCGGCCTCGTCCTCGCCCGCATCATCGGGGCGGGTGTGCGGCAGCAGCCCTTCCTCCACGCCGACCAGGAAGACGTGCGGGTACTCCAGCCCCTTCGACGCATGCAGCGTCGAGAGCCGGACCGCGTCGGCCTCGGAATCCTTGTTGTCCATCATCGAGATGAGCGCGACCGTCTGCGCCACCTCGATGAGGGTGCGCGGCTTGTGGAACTCGTCTTCCGCCGCGCGCTTCTTTATCCACTCGACGAATTCCAGCACGTTGCTCCACTTGTTCTGCGCGGCGCGCTGGTCGTGCTGGTCGTAGAGCCAGGCTTCGTACTCGATGGCCTTGAGCAACTCCAGCACCAGCGCGCCGACGGCTTCCTCGCCGGTCTCGCGCTCGGCGCGGTAGGTCACGCGGTTGATGAATTCGCCGAAGTCGCGGATGTCGTCGAGCTTGCGGCCGAGCCGGTCGTGGGCGCCGGGCAGGAAGGCGGCCTCGAACATCGACACCTTGCGTTCGCCCGCATAGGCGCCGAGCGCTTCGAGCGTGGTCGGGCCGATTCCGCGCTTGGGCGTGGTGATGGCGCGGATGAAGGCCGGGTCGTCATCGCCGTTGGCCATGAGGCGCAGGTAGGACGTGAGGTCCTTGATTTCGGCGCGCTCGAAGAAGCTCTGGCCGCCCGAGAGCACGTACGGAATCTTCTCGTTGCGCAGCGCCTGCTCGATCACGCGCGCCTGGTGGTTGGAGCGGTAGAGCACGGCGTAGTCGCGGAAGGTCGCGCGGCGCTCGAACTTGTGGCCGATGAGGCGCAGCGCGATCTCCTTGGCCTCGTCCTCGTCGGTCTCGTACACCTTGAGGCTGATCGGGTCGCCGAGACCGTGATCGCTCCAGAGCTTCTTCTCGTACACCTTGGGGTTGTGCGAGATGACCGAGTTGGCCGCCGCGAGGATGCGCTGGCTGGAGCGGTAGTTCTGTTCCAGCTTGATGACCTTGAGCTGGGGCCAGTCCTTTTCGAGCTGGGTGATGTTCTCGATCGAGGCGCCGCGCCAGGCGTAGATGGACTGGTCGTCGTCACCCACGGCCGTGAAGGCACCCGCCGAGCCGGGCCGACGCGCAAGCAACTTCATCAGCGCGTACTGGCAGGCGTTGGTGTCCTGATACTCATCCACCAGCAGGTAGCGCAGCCGGCCCTGCCAGTGCACGAGCCGGTCGTGGTGCTCGGTGAAGAGGCGCACCGGCAGGCGGATGAGGTCGTCGAAATCGACGGCCTGGTAGGCGCGCAGCGTGGCGTCGTAGGAGCGGAAGGCACGCGCCGCGATGATTTCTTCCTCGCTGCGGGCGGCGTCGTTGGCGGCGTCAGGATCGACGAGGCCGTTCTTCCACAGCGAGATCTGGTTCTGCACCGCCTTGATCTGCTTCTTGTCGGTGGTGGCGAGGGCTTCCTGGAGGATGCCGTAGGCGTCGCTCGAATCAAGGATCGAGAAGCTCGGCTTGAGGCCGATGTGCTCGCCCTCGGCGCGCAGCAGCCGCACGCCCAGCGAGTGGAAGGTGCTCACCACCAGGCCGCGCGCCGACTTGCCTTCGGTCTTGAGCAGACCATCGGCCCGCTCCTTCATCTCGCTTGCGGCTTTGTTGGTGAAGGTGAGCGCGGCGATCTGGCGGGCTTCATAGCCGCTGCCGATCAGGTGGGCGATCTTGGCGGTGATGACGCGCGTCTTGCCCGAGCCCGCGCCCGCGAGCACGAGGCAGGGGCGGTCGATGGTATTGACGGCGTCTTGCTGGGGAGCGTTGAGCGGGAAGGAGGACATGGCGGCGCGCTTCTTGGACACCTGCGGCGGATTCGCCCCGGCGGGGCGGCGACAGGCCGGGCGAGTCTAGCAAGGCGACCCGGGCGCGCCGCTCAGTGCCAGATGCCCCGGTCGCGCAGTTCGCGCTCGATCTCGCGGGCGACGATGCGATGGCCTTCGGCATTCCAGTGCACGTCGCGCGGCCAATAGTCGAAGCGGCGTGGCGCGCTGGCGTATTCGGCGCGGAACACAGGCTCTAGATCGACCACGCCGAAGCCGGCCGCGCGCGCCGCCGCCGCGAACTCGGGCAGACAGGCGGTATCCGCCGCCGGCGACGGCTTGCCCGTCGGATAGAGCAGCGAACGCTGACCGTCGAACACCAGCACCACGCGCTCGGGCGGGAGGCCGGCCGCGCCGGGAAAGGTCTCGAGGAAATGCTCGTAGATCGGCCGGCATTCGGCCGAGGTCATCGGCGCATAGGCGCCCGTGACCGGCGCATCCGCGCCATCGCCCGGTCGGCCACCCTTGAAGACTGGCGTCTGGCCGAACTTGAGATTGCCGCGGAAGTAATTGAGCAGCGAGGAATGCATCGCCACCTGCTTGGTCACCGAGCGCCGCGAATCGGGCGGCAGGTATTGCGGCGGCAGCCAGTCATCGCCCTCGCGCCGGTAGTTGTAGAAACCGGTGACGGGCAGCATCGATTCGTAGATGTCGTTGCGCGAGATGAGCACCACCGCGCCCTGCGGCGAATAGCGGCGTTTCGCCTCGGCGGCCTGACCGGTGTAGGTGGGCAATTGGGCACCGCTGCTGCCGAGGTTGTAGATCTGGGTATTGTCGGCACGGCGAGCATTCAGCAGACCGTCGATGGTCTGGCTGTCCGGAATCATCATCGCCTGAATATAGCTGTCGCCGAGCAGGGCGATCATCGGCGCGCCGTCGGTGTATTCGAGCGTCGAATGGAAGCCGAGCTTGTTGATGGTCGGCCGGTTGGCCTCGCTCATGTCCCAGTCAGTCGAATAGGTGGTGGTATTCGGCTCCAGGCGCGGACCGCGCCATTCATTCGAAGCCAGCGCGCCCCAGGCGGCGCGATTGACCGGCATGGCCGACAGCACAATTTCGCCGCACAGCAGCGCGGCGGCAATGCCGACGCCGATCGCGATCGCATTCTTGATCAGGGAAGGCATGGCTCAGAAATTGAAGTAGATGAATTCCGAAACGCCGCGCGCGCTGGTGAGGAGCACGGCAAACACGCAGATGGGCACCGAAGCGCCCACCAGCGCCGCGGCGCGCCAGGACATCGCATCGCGCACGCCGGCAAAACGCTCGCTCACGTATTTCGAGATGGTGATGCTGTTGGGCAGGGCCACGGCGATGAAGCCGAGCAGCAGCGTGATGCCGATCTGGCGCAGGCCACCCACCGCAGGCGCGTCGACGCAGGCCTGGAGGTAGTCGCAGCGACCGTAGTCAGCCAGGCTGCCGAGGCCGTTGGCGCCGGCCATGCCCCTCACGATGCCGAGTGCGATCTCGACGCTGGTGGCGCGGAAGAACACCCAGGCGACGATCACCGCCGCCATCGTTACGAGCCAGGCCAGCACCGCGTAACCGCGCGTCGCGAACAGCGGCGCCAGCGGCTTGAGCACGCCGTCCTTGGCGGCCTTCCAGGCGTGGTTGACCATCAGGTAGGCGCCGTGCAGCGCGCCCCAGACCACGAAGGTCCAGGCAGCGCCGTGCCACAGGCCGCCCAGCACCATCGTGAGCACAAGATTGAAATAGCGCCGTGCCTTGCCGCGCCTGTTGCCGCCAAGAGCGATGTAGAGGTAGTCGCGCAGAAAGCTAGACAGCGAGATATGCCAGCGCCGCCAGAATTCGACGATATTCACCGACTTGTACGGCGAATTGAAATTGAACGGCAGCCGGACGCCGAACAGCAGCGAAATGCCAACCGCCATGTCGGAATAGCCCGAGAAATCGAAATAGAGCTGGAGCGAATAGGCAATGGCCCCCATCCACGACACGATGGCATTGGGCGCGGCATATTCGTGATCGAACAGCAGCGCCGCATAGGGCTGGATGCCGTCGGACAGCACCACTTTCTTGAGCAGGCCCATCGCCACCAGCGCGGCACCAGCGGCAATCACCTCGCCGCGTACCCTGTAGGTTTCGGGCGTGGCGAATTGCGGCATCATTTCACCGTGATGCAGGATCGGGCCGGCAATCAGATGCGGGAAATAGGTAACGAACAGCAGGTATTCAAGGAAATGGCAATTCTTCACCTTGCCAGCGGCGGCATCGACCAGGAACGCAATCTGGGTAAAGGTGAAGAATGAAATACCGATCGGCAGAAAGATGTGCGGCACCGGAATGCCGAGGCCGAAGACATCATTGACCGATTGCGCGAAGAAGCCGGCGTACTTGAATACCGACAGCAACGCCAGATCGCCGATCACGCCGAGTGCGACCCAGCCGCGCGCCGAATTGCCGGCCTGTGTCGCCGCTAGGATGCGCAGGCCGCAGAAGTAATTGAACAGGATCGAGCCGAGCAGCAGGATCAATGCGCTCGGCATCCAGTAGGCATAGAAGGCGAGCGAGGCTCCGACCAGCAGACTGTTGACCATCCAGGTACGCTTGAATCGCGCGAGGAATCGGAACAGCAGATAAACCGCCGGGAAGAACACAAAGGCAAATTCAGGCGAATTGAATAGCATTCGAATTGCGTGGTGAAAGCACACATACGAACGGCCAAATCCGAGGACCGGCGTTCGCCCCAATTGCGAAAATTCTTGCACAGGGATTTGCGACGACTCCTGTCACGGCATGAGCGGGCGGACAGCCGGCAGGCAGGAGGCGACATGCCGCCGGTCGGGCAAATCGCGCCGCAGCATGGGCAAGCGGCTCGACGACCGGCCAGCGCGCGAGCGAAGCCGGCGCCGACCTGACACGGTCGGCGGTCGGCGGTCGGCGGTCGGCGGTCGGCGGATCGTTTGTGGAATCGCGCTCAGATGTCGATCGGATCGACTTCGAGATGCCAGCGCACCGATGGCGTGCCGCTGCGCGATTGCCGGCCCACCAGACGCTCCCCTCCGAAGGCGGCGATCCAGCGCGGCAGGAAAGCCTGGAGCCGCGCGCGCGAACCGGCCTCGACCAGCAGCTGGGCGCGCTCGATGTTGGCGACGCGCACGATGCTCATCGGTACCGGGTCGAACACGCCGATGCTGTCATCGTCGCCGAGCATGGCGCGGGCGTGGTCGCGCGCGTCGGCGAGGAAGCCGACGGCATCGGCGAGGTTGCGGGCCTCGGCGCGCAGCACGGCGTGATGGCTGTAGGGCGGCAGGCCGGCGGCCTGACGCTCGGCGAGCTGCTCGTGCGCGAAGGCGGAGTAGTCGTGTGCGACGAGCGCCGCGTAGAGGGGATGCGCGGGCACGCCGGTCTGCACCAGCACGCGCGCGGCAGGCGCGTCCGGATCGGCACCGGCGCGGCCTGCTCGCCCGGCCACCTGCATGAGCTGCTGGAACAGGCGCTCGGGCGCACGGAAATCGTGGCTGTAGAGGGCAGCGTCGGCCCCGAGCGCCACCACCAGCGCGACGTTCTGGAAGTCGTGCCCCTTGGCGACCATCTGCGTGCCTACCAGCACGTCGGCCTCGCCCGCGTGCACCTGGTCGAACAGCGCCTCGGCACTGCCCTTGCGGCGGGTGGAATCGGCATCGATGCGCACGATGCGCGCCGTGGGCAGCAGTTCGGCCAGCGCTTCCTCCACTCGCTGGGTACCGCGACCGAAGGGGCGCACGTCCTGGTTGCCGCAGGTGGGGCAGGCGCGCGGCACGCGGTGTTCGAGACCGCAGAGGTGGCAGTGCAGGCGTCGGTCGGACTTGTGCCACACGAGATGCGCGCTGCAACGCGGGCAGCTCGCGCCCCAGCCGCAGGACGGACAGGACAGCACCGGCGCATAGCCGCGCCGGTTGAGGAAGACGAGGCTCTGGCGGCCAGCCGCCAGACATTCGACGAGGGCACGCTGGACCTCGGCGCCGAGGCCGGTCATGGCTTCGTCGAGCAGGCGGAAGGCGGGCGGCGAGCCGACGACTGGGAAGGCGGCGGGCTTGATGCCGGAGGCGGCGGGTGCGTCGTGAAGCGCGGGCGGAGTGTCGACATCGGCCGGCGCGAGGTGGGGGGCGGTCATGCCTGCGCCTGCGGCGACAACTGACGCGGCTTCGGCGGCGTCCGGCATTGCGCCCTCAAGGCGCGGCACCGCGACTCGCGCAGCCGGCGCGCCCGACACAGCACCCGAGGCGACGATGCGGATCTCCGGCAGCGCGGCACCGGCGCGCGCTCGACCGGGCAGGTCGAGCCGCCGGTAGCGTCCGTTCTCGACATTCGCCCAGGACTCGAAGGACGGCGTGGCCGAGCCGAGTACCACCGGCACGCCAAGCTGATGCGCGCGCCACACCGCGAGGTCACGGGCCGAGTAGCGCAGGCCGTCCTGCTGCTTGTAGGAAGCGTCGTGCTCCTCGTCGACCACGATCAGGCCGAGGCGCGGCATGGGCGTGAAGATCGCCAGTCGCGTGCCGAGCACGATGTCGGCGGCGCCGCTCGCGGCCGCGAGCCAGCCGCGCAGGCGCTCCAGCTCGGCTAGACCGCTGTGCAGCGCGACGATGCGCCGGCCCGGAAACGCCGCCTCGACACGCGCAAGCAGCTGGGGCGTGAGGTTGATCTCGGGCACGAGCAGCAGCGCCTGCCGGCCACGGTCGAGCGCCTGCCGCGCGCCCGACAGGTACACCTCGGTCTTGCCGCTGCCAGTGATGCCGTGCAGCAGCAGCGGCGCGCCAGACGTGTCCAGGCCAGCGCCGATCGCATCAACGGCGGCCTGCTGGTCGGCATTCAGTCGCGGTCCATCGACGAACTCCCCAATGTTGCAAGCGCTTGCAAGACTGCTCAGCTCCTGCCTTGGCCGGGCCCGTCCGCGTCTGGGCTCTCGCGGTGCGAGCAGGCGATCAAGGCGCGGATTGGACCAGCGTCCGTCATCATCCTGCCGGTACTGGGCGATCGCGCGCAGCGACTGTGGCAGCGCTTGCAAGGCCGCTTCGCCCTCGCCGCGCTGGTAGTAGCGAGCTGCGAAGCCGATGAGTACGAGCCAGTCCTCGGGCAATGGCGGGAGCGCGCCGATGACCGCCACGCAATCACGCAGTCGGGTTGGATCCACCGTCGGCGTCTCGGTGAGTTCGAACACGATGCCCGTGACCGTGCTCCGCCCGAAGGGCACGAGCACGAGCGATCCACGTGAAACATTCAAGCCGGGCGGCAGCCGATACTCGAAATGCTCGCGGCTCGGCAGGTCGAGGCCGACACGGATCACGGCCATGACGTCATCCTCCGGGATCGACCGCTCATCCTGTGGACAAGTCTGTGGAACCAAGGCATTGCGCAGAATCGAAGCAACCGAAAATCATGGGCTTGCATCACCGACTTCGCGTAAGTCGGCGAATAAACCCAAAGCAAAACAATGGGTTGCGAGTCAAGTCGGCTTACATGCGAGAGCGCCGGCACTGCGTCCGGCAAGATTGCCGCTTGTGCATAAGTCGAGCCTGCGAGCACGCGGACAAGCCCCGGAAAGCAAGCGATGACCAGATGATCTCGGTGGCCGATCTTCCTTGACAGACGCGGGAGTCCGGCTGCGCCGGCGGCGCCGGCATCGAGGAAAGACCGGCGCCGCGCCAATGCCTCGACAAGGCGCCCTGCCCTCCGTGCAAGACACGGAAACCGGCCGTCCTGATCACACACGCGGTAGGCCGACGAGCCTGTCGGCCTCCTTCGGACAGACGGGAGGCACCGCACTTCGAGCTCCGGCTCGAGTTCTGTGGATAACTTTGTGGAAACGGCCAGAGCAACTGACGAAATCGTCGTCAAATCAGGAGCTTGCGTCACCGCTGCCATTTCACACCTTTTGACTAGCCCAATTAAATCAACGACTTGCGTCAGATAATTGAAGCCTGCAAAAGCGCTGCCGTCATCCAGGTTCGGAGCTTTGGCAGTGTGAATAAGTCAAGCCCGGGATTTCGCATCAGACAAAATCAGGCTCGAGGCAAACGCATGCGCCGACCGTACTCGTGCACAGCATCGACCAGCACCGACACCGACTCCGGCGGCGTGAACTGTGAGATGCCATGGCCGAGGTTGAACACATGCCCAACGCCCGCATCGACTGGACCGAAGCTCTCCAGCACCTTGGCGACTTCGGCGCGGATCTGGGCTTCGCCGGCGAACAGCGCGTTCGGATCGAGGTTGCCCTGGAGGGCGCAACGCCCGCCGACACGAGCACGGGCCTGACCGAGATTGACGGTCCAGTCGAGCCCCACCGCATCGCAACCGATGGCGGCGATCTGTTCGAGCCAGAGGCCGCCCCCCTTGGTAAAGACGATCGACGGGATGCGCCGGTCGTCATGTTCCACGTGGAGCTTTTCGATCACTCGCTTCATGTAGGCAAGCGAAAAGCGCTGGTAGGCGCCATCGGCAAGCGTGCCGCCCCAGGTGTCGAAGATCATGACCGCCTGGGCACCTGCCTCGATCTGCGCATTGAGATAGGCCGCGACCGACTCGGCATTGACTTCAAGGATGCGATGCAGCAGATCGGGCCGCGAATACAGCATCGTCTTGATGGTGCGGAAATCGTCCGAACCGCCGCCCTCGACCATGTAGCAGGCCAGCGTGAACGGACTGCCCGAGAAGCCGATGAGCGGGACGGTCTTGTCGCCCCGCAACGCGAGCGCTCCGCGGATTTCCTCCACCGCGTCGAACACGTATTGCAGCTTCGCCATGTCGGGCACCTCCAGCGCCGCCACAGCCTTCTCGTCACGCAACGGATGCGCGAAACGCGGGCCTTCGCCTTCGGCGAAGGACAGACCCAGCCCCATCGCGTCGGGAACGGTGAGGATGTCGGAAAACAGGATCGCGGCATCGAGCGCATAGCGGTCGAGCGGCTGCATGGTGACTTCGCAGGCCATTGCCGGCGATTGGGCGAGCGCCATGAAGCTGCCCGCGCGCGCGCGCGTGGCGCGGTATTCCGGCAGATAGCGGCCGGCCTGGCGCATGAGCCAGACGGGCGTGGTGTCGGTCGGTTCGCGCAGCAGGGCCTTCAGGAAGCGGTCGTTCACGGCAGTCGGGTGCGCAAGGCGCGGTGAGGTGGTGGATCGGCGCAATTCGCCGGGGGGCGGATTGTGCCTGTTTACGGCAGCGATTTCGGCATCACCGCGCGTGCCCAGTAGTCATGCGCATGCGCGTCTATGTGCTTCGCGGCTTCGGGTGGCATTGCGAGCAGCGCGCGATGGAAGGCCTCAGCCAGCTTCGGATGCCCGACCCACATCAGCGAGGCGAGCATGCGCGAGATGCGCCGGTAGTTGTGATTGAACGGCGTCGCCCATTGCATCGAACGCCGCACGATGTCGGCGCCGGCAAGCAGCGACGGCGAGGGCAGTGTCGGATCGAGCCGGCCCGCGAGTGGCAACTCCGCCTGCCCGACGATGTCGCCATCGGGCTCGAAGCCGAAATAGCCGGTGATCATCACGAGGCCTTGCAGCATGGCACGCGTCAGTCCGGGACGTTCGCGCAGTTCGTGAATGTCGACCGGTGTGAGCGTCGGCGCTTCCAAGTTGAAGGCGCTTGGCTCGGGCAGCGGAAACAACCACTGCACGAAGTCATGCACATGCTCGATGCGATAGTCGTCATAGCCCAGGATGCGGCTGACGAGCCGTCCCTTGTGATCACCACCGGTGCCGGCGTGAAAGGCGATGAGCGCTGAATCCATCAGTCGAGTGTAGTGCCGCCCGAAGCCGGTCAAGACCAGAAACGACGACGGGCGACCGAGGTCGCCCGTGGGTTTTCGCCTGTGCCGCGCAGGCACTTGGCGGCATTGCTGCCGCCCGCGATCAGTGACGCTTGCTGCGCAGCTTCTGGATGGCCGCGAGTTGCGCCGCCATCACCGCGAACTCCGACTGCGCCTTCGCGAAGTCGATGTCGCTCGCCGCGTTGGCCATGGCTTCCTCGGCACGCTTCTTCGCTTCATTGGCCTTGGCTTCGTCGAGGTCATGACCGCGGATCGCCGTGTCGGCGAGAACGGTCACGACATTCGGCTGCACTTCGAGGATGCCGCCGGCAACGAAGACAAATTCCTCTTCGTTGCTGTCGGCACGCTCGATGCGCACTGCGCCCGGACGGATCCGGGTGATCAGCGGCGTGTGCTTCGGCAGGATGCCGAGCTCGCCCGACTCACCGGGCAGCGCGACGAACTTCGCCTCGCCCGAGAAGATCAGCTGCTCGGCCGACACCACGTCGACATGGATGGTGGACATGACCTAACCCCCTTTGCCGCCGACGCTTACGAGAGCGTCTTGGCCTTTTCGAAGGCTTCGTCGATCGAGCCGACCATGTAGAAGGCCTGTTCGGGCAGGTGATCGCACTCGCCGTTCACGATCATCTTGAAGCCGCGGATGGTTTCCTTCAGCGGGACGATCTTGCCGGGCGAGCCGGTGAACACTTCCGCCACGTTGAACGGCTGCGACAGGAAGCGCTGGATCTTCCGGGCGCGGGCCACGGCCTGCTTGTCTTCCGGCGACAGTTCGTCCATGCCCAGGATCGCGATGATGTCGCGCAGTTCCTTGTAGCGCTGGAGCGTGGTCTGAACGCCGCGGGCGACCGCGTAGTGCTCTTCGCCGACGATCTGCGGGTCGAGCTGGCGGCTGGTCGAGTCGAGCGGGTCGACGGCGGGGTAGATACCCAGCGCGGCGATGTCACGCGACAGAACGACGGTGGCGTCCAGGTGAAGGAAGGTCGTCGCGGGCGACGGGTCGGTCAGGTCATCCGCCGGAACGTAGACGGCCTGGATCGAGGTGATCGAGCCGGTCTTCGTCGAGGTGATGCGCTCCTGCAGGCGGCCCATTTCTTCGGCCAGCGTCGGCTGGTAGCCCACGGCGGACGGCATGCGGCCCAGCAGCGCCGACACTTCGGTACCGGCCAGCGTGTAGCGGTAGATGTTGTCGACGAAGAACAGGATGTCCTTGCCTTCGTCACGGAACTTCTCGGCCATCGTCAGGCCGGTCAGCGCCACGCGCAGACGGTTGCCCGGGGGTTCGTTCATCTGACCGAACACCATCGCGACCTTGTCGAGAACCTTCGACTCTTCCATCTCGTGATAGAAGTCGTTGCCCTCACGGGTACGCTCACCCACACCAGCGAACACCGAGTAGCCGCCGTACGACTTCGCGATGTTGTTGATGAGTTCCATCATGTTTACGGTCTTGCCGACGCCGGCGCCACCGAACAGACCGATCTTGCCGCCCTTGGCGAACGGGCAGATCAGGTCGATAACCTTGATACCGGTGGGCAGCAGCTCGACCGACGGCGACAGCTCGTCGAACTTCGGCGCCTTCTGGTGAATGGCGCGCAGCTCGTCGCCCTGGATCGGGCCGGCTTCATCGATGGGACGGCCGAGCACGTCCATGATGCGACCCAGCGTGCCCACGCCGACCGGCACCGTGATGCCGGCGCCCGTGGCGAGCACCTTCATGCCGCGCTGCAGGCCATCCGACGAGCCGAGCGCGATGGTGCGGACAACGCCGTCACCGAGTTGCTGTTGAACTTCGAAGGTCAGGCCTTGCTCGGCGAACTTGGAATCGTTCGCTTCGAGCTTCAGCGCTTCGTACACCTTCGGCATCGCATCACGCGGGAACTGGATGTCCACAACCGCGCCGATGCACTGGACGATCTGGCCCGCAGCCAACACAGCACTCATCGTCTTTCCTTTCCTTGGAATATTGAATCCGGTTCCCGATCAGCCGATCGCCGCAGCGCCGCCGACAATCTCGGAGAGTTCTTTGGTGATCGCGGCCTGACGCGCCTTGTTGTAGGTGAGCTGAAGCTCGCCGATCACGCTCTTCGCGTTGTCCGAGGCGGCCTTCATCGCGACCATCCGCGCCGACTGCTCGGAAGCCATGTTCTCGGCCACGGCCTGATACACCAGTGCTTCGAGGTAACGCACCAGCAGTTCATCGACGACCGACTTTGCGTCGGGTTCGTAGATGTAGTCCCAGCCATAGGCAGCCTTTTCGGCAGCGGTCTGGGCCAGCTTCTCGGGCGCGAGCGGCAGGAGCTGCTCGATCACCGGTTCCTGCTTCATCGTGTTGATGAAGCGGGTGTAGCAGAGGTACACCGCATCGACTTCACCCTTCTCGAAGGCATCAAGCTGGATCTTGACCGGTCCGATCAGCTTTTCGAGATGGGGCGTGTCGCCGAGCTGGGTGATCTGCGAGACCACCTTGCCGCCCGTGCGGTTCATGAAGCTCAGACCCTTGTTGCCGATGGCCGTGAGTTGCACCTTCGTGCCGGCGGCTTCGAGTTCGCGGATCTTCGCGAGCGTCACGCGCAGGACGTTGGTGTTCAGGCCGCCGCACAGACCCTTGTCGGTCGTCACGACGATCACGCCCGCATTGCGGACGCTGTCGCGGCTTTCGAGGAAGGGGTGCTTGTACTCGGGATTGGCCTCGCTCAGGTGTGCGGCGATGTTGCGCACCTTGTCCGCGTAGGGGCGGGCCGCACGCATGCGTTCCTGCGCCTTGCGCATCTTGGACGCGGCGACCATTTCCATCGCCTTGGTGATCTTGCGCGTGTTCTGGACGCTCTTGATCTTGGTACGGATTTCTTTGGAGCCCGCCATGTCGAATCCCCGGAAGTGGCTACTACGGAATCAGTCGTTTTGCCGGCCGCGCAGTGACGCGGCCGACGCGTCACGCGCTGATCAGTAGGCGCCGGTCTTCTTGAAATCCTTGACGGCCTCGTGCAGCGCCTTTTCGGCATCCGCGTCGAGGTTGTTCTTGGCTTCCATCGTCGAGACGAGCGAGGCGTACTTGCTCTTCACGAATTCCTTCAGCGCCTTTTCGGCGTCGAGGGCCTTCTTGACCTCGATGTCGTCGAAGTAGCCGTTGTTGACCGCGAACAGCGTCAGCGCCTGTTCCCAGACCTGCATCGGCTGGTACTGGGCCTGCTTCATCAGTTCGGTGACGATGCGGCCGCGTTCGAGCTGCTTGCGGGTCGCGTCATCGAGGTCCGACGCGAACTGGGCGAAGGCCGCGAGTTCACGGTACTGGGCGAGGGCCAGACGCACGCCGGCGCCCGTGTCCTTGCGCTTCATGATCTTGGTCTGGGCGGCGCCACCGACGCGCGACACCGAGATACCCGCGTTGATGGCGGGACGGATACCGGCGTTGAACAGGTCGGTTTCCAGGAAGATCTGGCCATCGGTGATCGAGATCACGTTCGTCGGAACGAAGGCCGAGACGTCACCGGCTTGCGTTTCGATGATCGGCAGCGCGGTCAGCGAACCGGTCTTGCCCTTGACTTCACCCTTGGTGAACTTCTCGACGTAGTCGGCGTTCACGCGGGCAGCGCGTTCGAGCAGGCGGCTGTGGAGATAAAACACGTCGCCGGGATAGGCTTCGCGGCCCGGCGGGCGGCGCAGCAGCAGCGAGACCTGACGATAGGCCCAGGCTTGCTTGGTCAGATCGTCATAGACGATGAGGGCGTCTTCACCGCGATCGCGGAAGTATTCGCCCATCGTGCAGCCCGAGTAGGCGGCCAGGTATTGCAGGGCGGCCGATTCCGACGCCGTGGCGGCCACGACGATCGTGTAGGCCAGCGCGCCGGTTTCTTCGAGCTTGCGCACCACGTTCGCGACGGTCGAGGCCTTCTGGCCGATCGCCACGTACACGCAGTAGATGCCCTTGCCCTTCTGGTTGATGATCGTGTCGACCGCGACGGCAGTCTTGCCGGTCTGGCGATCGCCGATGATCAGTTCGCGCTGGCCGCGGCCGACGGGAACCATCGAGTCGATGGCCTTGAGGCCGGTCTGCACCGGCTGATCGACCGACTGGCGGTCGATGACGCCAGGGGCAACCTTCTCGATGACGTCCGTCAGCTTGGTGTTGATCGCACCCTTGCCATCGATCGGCTGACCGAGCGGGTTCACGACGCGACCGAGCAGTTCCGGGCCGACCGGCACTTCGAGAATGCGGCCGGTGCACTTGACCGTGTCGCCTTCCTTGATGTGTTCGTACTCGCCCAGCACCACGGCGCCGACCGAGTCGCGCTCGAGGTTCAGCGCGAGGCCGAAGGTGCCGCCCGGGAATTCGAGCATTTCACCTTGCATGACGTCCGACAGGCCGTGCACGCGCACGATACCGTCGGTGACCGACACGACCGTGCCTTGGTTCTTGATTTCCGCCGAAGCGTCAAGGCCCTGGATCCGGCTCTTGATCAGTTCGCTGATTTCGGAAGGATTGAGTTGCATCGTCACTCTCCGTATTTGAATCCTGGGGCTGGCGCCGGCCGGGTCAGGCCGTCAGCGTGGTGCGCATCTGTTCGAGGCGCGTCTTCACACTGGAGTCGAGCACTTCATCGCCGACCGCGACACGCACGCCGCCGATCAGCGACGGATCGACCGTCACCTTGGCGCGCAGCTTGATCGCGAACTTGCGTTCGAGCGCGGCAACCAGTTCGGCAACCTGGGCGTCATCAAGCGCGAAGGCGCTGGTGATGTCGGCGTCGGCGATGCCTTCGTGGGCGTTCTTGAGAAAGGCGAACTGGCGCGCGATCTCGGGCAGCAGGGACAGCCGACCGTTCTCGATCAGCGTGCGCAGCAGACCCTGGACACCGGGCTTCAGCGAGCCACCGAGCACGCCGCTGAAGAGGTCGAACAGCTGGGTATCGGTCGTGTGCGGGTCACCGACGATCGCACCGACCTGGGGATCGGCCGCGATGAGCGCGAGCGAGCTCACGGTGTCGGCCCACTCTTGCAGGTTGTCCTGCTTCGCGACCTGGAACAGCGCCTCGGCATACGGCCGGGCGATCGTCGAGATTTCCGCCATGGATCGATCCTGAACGAACGGTTGGACGGAATCCCGTCAGAGCTGGGCCTTGAGTTGCGACAGCAGGTCGGCGTGGGCCTGAGCGTTGATCTCCTTGCGGAGGATCTGCTCGGCACCCGCGACGGCCAGCGCGGCAACCTGATCACGCAGCGCGTTCTTGGCGCGGACGGCTTCCTGCTCGATCTCGGCCTTGGCGGCAGCGACGATGCGGTCCTGTTCGGCCTTGGTCTGGGCCTTGGCCTGTTCGATCAGCGCCTGGGCGGTCTTCTCGGCCTGAGCCTTGATCTCGGCGGCCTGCTGGCGCGCATCGGCTTCGATCTTGGAACGAGCGGCCTGGGCGTCCTTGAGGCTTTCCTTGCCCTTGTCGGCAGCGGCAAGCCCATCGGCGATCTTGGCACGGCGTTCGTCGAGGGCCTTGATGAGAGGCGGCCAGACGAAAGTCATCGTGAACCAGGCCAGGGCGAAGAACACCAGGCACTGGATGATGAGGGTCGAATTCAGATTCACGGTATTCCTCGCGGCGTCAACGGCCCCGCGCTGACGGCGCGGCCGCAATCCAAACTGAAACAGTGGCTGGCGGACCTACTTGGAAGGCCCGCGAGCCTCTCGTTTTTCGCTTTTTGGATTAGCCAGCGAACGGGTTCGCGAAGGCGAACATCATGGCGATACCGACACCGATCAGGAACGCGGCGTCGATCAGACCGGCCAGCAGGAACATCTTGGTTTGCAGCGTGTTCATCAGCTCGGGCTGACGCGCGGCGGCTTCGAGGTACTTGCCACCCATGAGGGCGATACCGATACAGGCGCCGATGGCACCCAGACCGATGATCAGACCGCAAGCGAGAGCGACGAGAGCGACGTTGGTCATGATGACTCCTTGGTGGGGAAGTTGAGATTTGGGAAAACGAGATTGGAAAGCGGCCGATCGCGGAATCAGTGCCCTTCGTGTGCCTGACCGATGTAAACCAGCGTCAGCATCATGAAGATGAACCCCTGCAGCACCACGATCAGGATGTGGAAGATTGCCCAGATCAGGCCGGCAACGAAGTGCATGCCCCAGAGCGCAGGAATATTGGTCGCGCCCATCAGAGCGATCAGCATGAACACGAGCTCACCGGCATACATGTTCCCGAACAACCGCATGCCGAGCGAAACCGTCTTGGCGGCGTACTCGATCAGGTTGAGCAGGAAGTTGGCGGGAGCGAGCGCAATGCCGAAGGGGGCAGCGAAGAGTTCGTGGATGAAGCCGCCGGCGCCCTTGATCTTGATGCCGTAGTACAGCATCAGGATGAGGATGCCGAAAGAAAGGCCGATGGTGCCGTTCAGATCAGCCGAAGGGACGATGCGGTGGTAGTGCAGAGTGTGTTCGAGACCAAGCCATTCGATGACACGGCCCGGCAGGTCGACCGGCAGGAAGTCGAGGGAGTTCATCAGCACGACCCAGACGAACACGGTCAGGGCCAGCGGCGCGATGAAGCTGCGATCGCCATGGACGATCGACTTGGCTTGCTCGTCGACCATCTCGACGATCATCTCGACGAAGGTCTGGAAGCGGCCCGGCACGCCTGCGGTGGCCTTGTTGGCGGCCAGGAACAGCAGCGTGATGGTCACGAGACCGGTGACGACACTCCAGAAGATGGTGTCGAGGTTGAACACCGACATGTCGACGATGAAGCCTTGATGCTTCGACGACAGGTGAGTCAAGTGGTGGACGATGTACTCGGATGCTGTCGGAGCGTGCTGTTCGGCGGCCATTCGCTACTTCCTGATCAACAAGACGACAAAGACGCTTTGCAGCGCCGCGATCATGCCGGCGATGTAAGCCGGCCACGACAAATCCCGAACACCTTTCGCGACGGCGAACAGCAACAGGATCGTCAGTCCGACTTTCACGACTTCACCGATGAGGAAGCTGGCCGGATTGGCACCGCCAGGCCGACGAGTCGCGAGCATCAGCCGCAACGCGAAGAGCGCATTCGGCAAGACGCAAGCGAACCCCGCGAGCGCAGCCGAGACAAGCGCGCGCACGCCACCGACCGCTCCGGCGACCAGCGCGACCGCGATGGTCACGGCCAGTTGCGTCAGAACGATCTTCAGGGGCAATTCGTCGATTCCTTGCGGTGCCTGCACGCCGTCTGTGCGGCGCTATGGGCCCGCTTCCTGATCAGCCGCAAGTCGAATGCGGCCGCTTGTGGCGGGGGGCGCGTCCAACTGCTCGTGAAGGTCGGCACCTGAAGTCCTCGGGGAACTACTCCCGTAAAACCACTGATTGCCGTACGAAGAAGGGCGATTCAAGAAACCTGCGGATTTTACGTTTATCAACAAACGAGCGTCAAACAGGTGCGAAGCCTTTGTTGGCAATTGTGCATGGAGGCATCGTTGCGGTGCAGCATTCCCGATTCGGATCCGTCGTCAGGCGGATGAAAGAAGAATGAGTTCGATTTCGCACCGCTTCGACAGCCTGACCCGGATCCGGACGATCAACCCGAACAAACGGACGCAGTCGCTGACAAGCGCTTTTGTATGTGTTTGTGTGCGTGCTAGCGCGACAGCCGCTCGGCGCGCAGCGATTCGATGATGCCGTCGAGTTGCTCGTAACTCGCGAAGTCGATCACCAGCTTCCCCGCCCCGCGCTGACCGACCTTGATGCCGACCCGCGTGGCGAGCGCATCCGACAACTCTTCTTCGAGGCGCACCAGATCGCGGCTGCGTCCCTGCGATGCCGCGCGCGACTGAACGCCAGCGGGCTGCTGATGGCGCGACACGAGCTTTTCGGTGTCGCGCACGCTCAGGCGTCGGGCCGTCACTTCGTTGGCGAGCTGGATCTGCGTCGCCGCGTCGACCGCGAGCAAGGCGCGCGCATGACCCATCTCCATGTCACCGGCGAGCAGCATCTGCTGCACGGGACGCGCAAGATTGAGCAGCCGCAGCAGGTTGGAGGTAGCGCTGCGTGAACGGCCGATCGCGCGTGCCGCCTCCTCATGTGTGAGTCCAAACTCGCGGATGAGCCGCTCGACCCCCTGCGCCTCTTCGAGCGGGTTGAGGTCCTCGCGCTGGATATTCTCGATGAGCGCCATTGCAGCGGCGGCTTCGTCGGGAACGTCCTTGACGAGCACCGGCACCTTTTCAAGCCCGGCGAGCCTGGCCGCGCGGGCGCGACGTTCGCCGGCAATGATCTCGTAGCGCCCCTCAGCCAGCTTGCGCACGAGAATCGGCTGCATCAGGCCCTGCGCCTTGATGCTGTCGGCCAGTTCCACGAGCGCACCCTCATCCATGCGCGTGCGCGGCTGGTACTTGCCTGGCTGGAGCAAGTCGAGCGCAATCTCGCCCGGCTGGTATTTCGCGGGATCGTCGTGGTTGTCGCTCGCGCCGGGACCGAGCAGCGCTTCAAGGCCGCGGCCGAGTCCCTTGAGTTTCTTCGTCGCCATGTGCGTGGATGAGTGTTGGGTCAGTCGTCGCGGCCGGAGGCCCAGGCCGCGAACATGGCCCAGCCTTCGGGCCAGGCGCCGATGCCGCTGTCGGCATTGATGTGACCGAGATTGCCGACGCTCGTGAACTCGGCGCCCCAGTGCGTCGCGAGCATGCCCGCGCGCATGAAGCCGCAATACGGATCGTCGGTGGAAGCGACGACCAGAGCCCGGAAAGGCAGGGCCGCCAGCGCGATCGGAGCAAAGCCTCGCACAGGTCCGGGCGCACTCGGACGATCGACGTCAGGCGGCGCCACGAGAAACGCTCCGGCCACGCGCTGCGCGACCCGGACCGGACTGCGCGCCGCCCATTGCACCGCGAGTGCGCAGCCTAGACTGTGCGCGATCAGCAGGGCCGGCGTGTCGTCGGCGGCAAGCGCGGCGTCGAGGCTGGCGATCCAGTCGTCGAGACTGGGGGCATCCCAGTCGGTCTGCTCGACACGATCGGCACCGTGCTCGGCTTCCCAGGCGGTCTGCCAGTGTTCCGGACCGGAGCCCTGCCAGCCGGGCAAGGTGAGGAGGCGCAGCGGCATTGTCGGCGGCCCTGTGCTCAGAGCGTCTTGACGCGCTCGACCAGCTCGGCGCCGAAGGCGATGTAGGCCTGGGCACCCTTGCTGGAGCGGTCGAAGCACACGCCCGGCAGGCCGTAGCTCGGCGCCTCGGCGAGGCGCACGTTGCGGGGGATGATGGTGCTGAACACCTTGTCGCCGAAATGCTCGACCAGCTGCTCGCTCACGTTCTGCTGAAGCGTCATGCGCGGGTCGAACATCACGCGCAGCAAGCCGATGATCTTGAGCTGCGGATTGAGATTGCGATGCACGGCCTTGATCGAGTTGACGAGGTCGCTCAGGCCTTCGAGCGCGAAGTATTCGCACTGCATCGGCACGACCACGCCATCGGCGGCGCACAGGCCGTTGAGCGTGAGCAGCGACAGCGACGGCGGGCAGTCGATGAGGACGAAGTCGTAATCGCGCTGGACCGTGGCGAGCTGGGTCTTGAGCCGGGTTTCGCGGCTGTCGAGATTGACCAGCTCGACCTCGGCACCCGCGAGATCGCGGTTGGCCGGCAGCACGTCATAGCCGCCGGTCTCGCTGCGCACGCGCGCGGCCGGGATGTCGGCATCACCGATGAGAACCTGATAGACGGTCTGGCCGAGCGCGGCCTTGTCGATGCCCGATCCCATCGTGGCATTGCCCTGAGGATCGAGATCGACGAGGAGAACGCGCTGGTCGAGCGCCGCGAGGCCGGCCGCCAGATTGACGCTGGTGGTCGTCTTGCCGACGCCGCCTTTCTGGTTGGCGATGCAGAAGGTCTTGGCCATGAGGGGTATTGCTGGAAGAAACGTGGGCCGGAAGACGGCGGGGCGGAGGATAAGGCTCGGGGCGCGCAATGGTACTCAAGCGCCCTGCCCGCCGGCATGACCGCCGCCGGAAGGTCCGCCCGAACCGACGCCGGCACCGGCGCGCGCAAGCCAGAGCAGATGGCGTTCGGCGTCAAGCTCAGGCACCTGCAGTCGTTCGGTGGACAGATGCCGCACCGGCGCCGAGGCGAGCTCGGTCAGCTCGTCGCGCGGATCGATGCCTTTCATCGCAGCCCACACGCCATCGGCCGCGAGCAGACCGGCGGTGAGCGAGGTGAAATCCAGCAGCGACGCGAAAGCGCGCGAGACGACGATGCGGGCCGGCGCGAGATCCCGGCCGGGCACCAGGGTTTCGCAGCGCGAATGGTGCGCATGCAGGTTGCCGAGGCCGAGCGCACCCTTGACCTGGGTGACGAAGGCTGCCTTCTTGCCGACCGCATCGACGGTATGCACCGTGACGCGAGGCAGGCAGATGGCAAGCACCACGCCGGGCAGCCCGCCGCCCGAGCCGATGTCCGCCACGGTGTCGCCCTCGGCAAGACGAACGGCAAGCGGCGGCACGACGGCAAGGCAGTCGAACAGGTGCAGCACGAGCTGCTCGGCCGGATCGCGCACCGCCGTGAGGTTGTAGGCCGAATTCCAGCGCGACAGCAGCGCGAGATAGTCGAGCAGGCGGGCCGATTGTTCGGGCGAGAGCGCGAGACCCAGCGCCTCGGCGGCGGCATCCAGCCGCGCGGCAAAGCCGGGGCGCAGGCTGTCGAAATCCCGGCTGACCGGGCGTACCGGCATCAGCTTGGCCGGCGCTGCGGAAACAGGCTTGCGACCGCCCTGGCCGCGCATCGACGAGCCGCCCATCACGCCGCGCTTCGGCGCATCGCGCTCTTCTTGAGGTGGACAAGCAGCAACGAGATCGCCGCCGGCGTCACGCCCGAAATGCGCGACGCCTGACCGACCGTCTCGGGCTTGTGCCGCGCCAGCTTCTGGCGAATCTCGATCGATAGTCCCTGCACCGCCGAATAGTCCAGCTCGGCGGGCAGCCGCGTGTTCTCGTGGGAAGCATTGCGCGCGACTTCATCGGCCTGCCGCTCGATGTAGCCGGCGTACTTGATCGCGATCTCGACCTGCTCGCGCATCTGGCGCCGTGCCTCGGCTTCATGGCCATCAAGCTCGGTGTCGGACTGCATGCCGGGCGCGAAGTCCGGCGCATCAGCCTGTGCGACCGGCAGCGCCATGAGCGCGGCGTAGCTCACGTTCGGGCGCCGCAACAGATCGGCGAGACGGTATTCACGCTCGATCGGCGCACCGAGGATGTCGGCGATCTGCGGCGCCTCGGCCATGCGCGGGTTGACCCAGACGGACCGCAGCCGCTCGGTTTCACGTGAAACAGCGTCCCGCTTTCGATTGAAGGCATCCCAGCGCGCGTCATCGACGCAGCCGAGCTTGCGTCCGATCTCGGTAAGACGCATGTCGGCGTTGTCCTCGCGCAGGCTGAGCCGGAACTCCGCGCGCGACGTGAACATGCGATAAGGCTCGGTCACGCCACGCGTGATGAGGTCATCGACCATCACGCCGATGTAGGCCTCGCCACGACCGGGCGTCCAGGGCGCCCTCCCCTGCGCCTGGAGCGCGGCGTTCAGACCGGCGAGCAGCCCTTGTGCGGCCGCTTCTTCATAGCCCGTCGTGCCGTTGATCTGGCCGGCGAAGAACAGCCCACCGATCGCGCGCGTCTCGAAACTCGACTTCAGTTCGCGCGGGTCGAAGTAGTCATATTCGATCGCGTAGCCCGGACGCAGCAGATGCGCGTTCTCCAGCCCGCGAATCGAGCGGACCAGCGCCAGCTGCACATCGAAAGGCAGGCTCGTGCTGATGCCGTTGGGATAGAACTCGTGCGTCGTCAGCCCTTCCGGTTCCAGAAAGATCTGATGCGAACCCTTGTCGGCGAAGCGATGGATCTTGTCCTCGATGCTCGGGCAGTAGCGCGGCCCGACGCCCTCGATCACGCCCGTGTACATCGGCGAGCGGTCAAGACCGCCGCGGATGATGTCGTGCGTGCGTTCGTTGGTATGCGTGATCCAGCACGGCAACTGGCGCGGATGCTGACTGGCCGAGCCGAGAAAGCTGAACACCGGCACCGGGTCGAGATCGCCCGGCTGCTCAGTCATGACGCTGAAGTCGATGGAACGCCCGTCGATGCGCGGTGGCGTACCGGTCTTGAGCCGGCCTTGCGGCAGCTTCAGCTCCTTGAGCCGCGCCGACAGCGAGATGGCCGGTGGATCGCCCGCGCGCCCGCCCGAATAATTGTTGAGCCCGATGTGGATCTTGCCGTCGAGGAAGGTGCCCGCGGTCAGCACCAACGTACGGCCGCGAAAGCCGATACCCGCATCCGTGACCGCGCCCACCACGCGATCGCCCTCGACCATCAGATCGGCGGCCGCCTGCTGGAACAGCCAAAGATTCGGCTGGTTCTCCAGCCGATGCCGGATCGCCGCCTTGTAGAGGATGCGGTCGGCCTGGGCGCGTGTCGCGCGCACCGCCGGCCCCTTGCTGCTGTTGAGAATGCGGAACTGGATGCCGCCCTCGTCGGTGGCGGCGGCCATCGCGCCGCCCAGCGCATCCACCTCCTTCACCAGATGACCCTTGCCGATTCCGCCGATCGACGGATTGCAACTCATCTGCCCGAGCGTCTCGATGTTGTGCGTGAGAAGCAGCGTCGCGCAGCCCATGCGGGCGGCGACCAGCGCGGCTTCGGTGCCGGCGTGACCGCCACCGATCACGATCACGTCGAATTCCTTGGGATAGAGCATGGAGGTCACCTGCGGCAAAACGAAAGTATAGGCGGATCAGTCACTTAACCCGCCGGCGGCGCCGTTTCACGTGAAACAGGCCGGGCGGCCGCCCGTCAGAGATGCAGCAGCGCGACGAGCGCCGACACGGCGCCGAACAGCGCCGCCAGCGCCAGCAGGAAGAGCAGCACCCCGGTCGTGAGCCAGCTCCCACCCCGGACGCGCGGAGGAATGTGCCGCACCCGCGCCGGCTCCGTCGACCAGGCTGGGCGGGTACTGCGCATGCCGCGTCCGAGTGATCGCCCGAAACTCTCCTCCAGCTGCCGGATGCGTGCCTCGGCGACGCTGCGATCCTGCCGCTCGCGCTGGGCACGCCGGGCCGCGATGTCGGCACGAATCCGCGCCCGCGCGATCTGCTCCAGCTCGTCGGGCGGCACATGGCGCACAGGCTCCTGCGGCGCCTTCGCCTTGAACACCGACGATAGCGGCACAGCCTCGTCCCTGGTCGCTGCCGCATGGGGCGACGCAACCCAGACCGAATCGGCGAAGGCATGCATGCGCATGGAAGTGCTCAGTTCGTCGCCGCTCACCACCTGCGATACCGGATCAGCCTCGGACTGACGCAGGAAGTCCTGCATCGCCACGACCGGGATGGTCTCCAGCGGCTCGACTGCTTCCGCCTTGTCCGGATCAAGCAGCAGCTCGTACACCAGACCGAGCTCAAGCAGGCGCCGGATCGCGCGACGAACGCGATCCGGGGTGAGGCTCGGCAGCTTGAGGATGAGCCGCTCGACGCTGGTCGGCTCGCTGATGACGATCAGCACCAGCCGCTCACTTTGGGTGAGACGTCCTGACTTGCTGAGGATTTCCTTCGTGCCGTCGGCAGTGCGACCGAAGTGCTGGGCGTCGTCCACGAGCTGTGTGAAATGGTTCCCGAAACCCGCGCATCCTAGGCGCAGCCAGCCGATCCTGAAACCTTGATCACGGCTTGTCCGAGTAGCGGTGGGCGGGCTTTCACCACCGGCACGAACAAAGCCCGCTGCGTCCTGCCTTCACGCATGCGGCGCCCCTGCCCCGCCCTGCTGCCCAGCCCGGCGCAAACGATCCGGAGATCGGTCTGTTCCCGACAGCCGTCGCACTTACGTCCGGACGATGCCGCGTCCGTCCGGCGGCTGTTCAGTGCGCCTGCCGTCCACCGAGCGACGCCGCCAGCGCATCCGCCTCGCCGACGATGCCGCGCCGGAACGCCAGCACGCAGACCACGAAGATCAGCCCGGTCACGATCTGCACCGACTCGCCCAGCGAGTTGAACCATTCCATGCCCGTCAGCCCCGCCAGCGCCGTGCCCAGATCGCCAACCTTGTTTTCGAGCGACACGATCAGCACCGCGCCCAGGATCGGTCCCGCCAGCGTGCCCATGCCGCCCACCAGCGTCATGAGGATGACCGCGCCCGACGTCGTCCACAGAAGGTCGGTCAGCGTCGCGAAGCCCAGCACCGTCGTCTTGATCGCGCCCGCCAGCCCCGCGAGGCCAGCCGACAGCACGAAGGCCAGCAGCTTGAAGCGATCGACCTCGTAGCCGAGCGAGATGGCGCGCGGCTCGTTCTCACGGATCGCCTTGAGCACCTGCCCGAACGGCGAATGCACCACGCGATGGATGAAGAAGAACGCCGCCGCGAACAGCGCCGCGACCACGTAGTACAGCGCGATGTCGCTCGACAGGTCGATGCCAAGGAAGCTGCCGCGCGGCACCGATTGCAGCCCGTCCTCCCCACCCGTGAACGGCGCCTGCAGGAAGATGAAATAGACCATCTGCGCCAGCGCCAGCGTGATCATCGCGAAGTAGATGCCCTGGCGCCGGATCGCCACCAGGCCGAACACAAGGCCGAGCGCCGCGCCTGCCGCCATGCCGAACAGCAGACCGACCGGCGTCGGAAAACCCCAGACCTTCATCGCATGCCCGGCCGCATAGGCCGCCGCGCCGAAGAAGGCCGCATGCCCGAACGACAGCAGCCCGGTGAAGCCGATGAGCAGGTTGAACGCGCAGGCGAACAGCGCGAAGCACAGCGCCTTCATCACGAACACCGGATACACGCCGATGACGGGCACGAGCGCGATCGTCGCGAACAGCGTGAAGTAGCCGACGAACCTGGTTTGCGAGCCCATCTCAACGCTCCTTGCCGAACAGACCGGCCGGCCGCAGCAGCAGCACGATGGCCATGATCACGAACACGACCGTGTTGGCCGCCTCGGGATAGAAAACCTTGGTCAGCCCCTCGACGATGCCAAGCCCCAGCCCGGTGACGATCGACCCGAGGATCGACCCCATCCCGCCGATCACCACCACCGCGAACACCACGATGATCAGGTTGCTGCCCATCAGCGGCGACACCTGCAAGACCGGCGCCGCGAGCACGCCCGCGAAGGCCGCGAGCGCCACGCCGAAGCCGTAGGTGAGCGTGATCATCAGCGGCACGTTCACACCGAAGGCCTGCACCATGCGCGCGTTCTCGGTGCCGGCGCGCAGCGTCGCGCCGAGGCTCGTCTTTTCGATGATGGCCCAGGTCGCCATGCACACGACGATCGACGCCACCACCACCCAGGCCCGGTAGTTGGGCAGGAACATGAAGCCGAGATTGGTCGCGCCGCGCAGCGCGTCGGGCACCGGATAAGTCTGGCCCGACACGCCGTACACCGAGCGGAACACGCCTTCGAGGATGAGCGTGATGCCGAAGGTCAGCAGCAGACCGTACAGGTGGTCGAGCTTGTAGAGCCATTTGAGAAGCATCTTCTCGATCACCACGCCGAAGGCACCGACCACGAGCGGCGCCACCACCAGCATCACCCAGTAGTTCACCTCGAAGTAGCTCAGGCCCATCCAGGCCACGAAGGCGCCCATCATGTAGAGCGCGCCGTGGGCGAAGTTGATGACGTTGAGCATCCCGAAGATCACCGCCAGCCCGAGCGACAGGATCGCGTAGAACGAGCCGTTGACCAGCCCGAGCAGGAGCTGGCCGAGCAAGGCGGGAAGCGGGACGCCGAAGATCTCGGTCATGGCGTTCTCGATGCGTGAGTGATGCCGACGCGCCTGCCCGAAAGCCGGCGCGCGACGAAGACTTGAAAGGGAAAACCGCGCGGCACCGGACGGCGCCGCGCGCGGGTCAGCGGCTTACTTCCAGGCCGCGCACTTCGACTCGGCCTTGCTGTTGTAGGCCTTGTCGCCTGGCACCACCGCCACCTGCGTCAGGTAGTCCCAGGGCTCCTTCGATTCGGCCTGGGTCTTCACCTGGTACAGGAACATGTCGTGCACGACCTTGCCGTCGTCGCGCACCACGCCGTTCTTGACGTAGAAGTCGTTGATCGGCTGGGCCTTGAGCTGCTTGAGCACGGCGTCGGTGTCGTCGGTCTTGGCCGCCGCGACGGCCTTGAGGTAGTTGCTCGCCACCGAGTAGTCGGCCGCCTGCACCGACGACGGCATCTTCTTCATCTTCTCGAAGTAGCGGCGCGACCAGGTGCGGGCCTCGGGCGACTGGTTCCAGTACCAGCTGTCGGTCAGATACATGCCCTGGGTCGCCTTGAGGCCGAGCGCGTGGATGTCGGTGATGAACATCAGCAGACCGGCGAGCTTCATCGTGCCCGTGATGCCGAACTCGTTCGCCGCCTTGATCGCGTTGATCGTGTCGCCGCCCGCGTTCGCGAGGCCGAGGATCTGCGCCTTGCTCGACTGCGCCTGGAGCAGATAGGACGAGAAATCGCTCGCCGACAGCGGATGGCGCACCGCGCCGACCACCGTGCCGCCGTTGGCCTTCACCACGTCGCCCGTGTCCTTTTCGAGCGACTGGCCGAAGGCGTAGTCAGCCGTGAGGAAGAACCAGCTCTTGCCGCCCGCCTTCGTCACCGCCGAGCCCGTGCCGTAGCCAAGCGCGCGCGTGTCGTAGGCGTAGTGCAGCGTGCTGGCGGGCGCGCAATCCTCGTTGGTGATGCGGGTCGAGCCCGAGCCCACGACGATGAACAGCTTCTTCTTCTCGGCCGCCACCTTGCTGATCGCGAGCATCGCGGCGGAGTTGGTGCCGCCGATGATCATGTCGACGTTCTGGGTGTCGAACCACTCGCGCGCCTTGCTCGCGGCCACGTCGGCCTTGTTCTGGTTGTCAGCGCTGATGAACTCGATCTTCTTGCCGGCCACCATGCCACCCGCGTCGGCGATCGCCATCTTGATCGCCTCGGCGCCGCCGGGGCCGTCGAGGTCGGCATACAGGCCCGACATGTCGGTGATGAAGCCGATCTTCACCACATCACCGGACACCTGCGCCTGCGCGCCCTGCGCCAGTCCGAAGGCCGCAAGCGTGGCCAGCGCGACGTGCTTGAGTTTCATGCTGTCTCCTTGTCACATGAAAACGTGGTTCAGACCCCGAGCAGCTCATGCAATGTGGCCTGCTTCGAGGGCAGTTCGGCGGCCGCGAATTCCATCGCGATCGCACCGTGCTCCATCACGTAGAAGCGGTCCGCCAGCGGCGCCGCGAAACGGAAGTTCTGCTCGACCATCAGCACGGTGAAACCCTTGGACTTCAGCGTCGTGATGAGACGGCCGAGCGCCTGGACGATGACAGGGGCCAGCCCCTCGGAGATTTCGTCCAGCAGCAGCAGGTTGGCCCCGGTGCGCAGGATGCGGGCCACGGCGAGCATCTGCTGCTCGCCGCCCGACAGCCGCGTGCCCGGGCTTTTCGCGCGTTCCTTCAGGTTGGGGAACATCGCGTAGATCTCGTCGACGCTCATCGGCTTGCCCTCGACGGGCAGGCGCGGCGGGAGCATCAGGTTCTCTTCGGTGCTGAGCGAGGCGAAGATGCCGCGCTCCTCGGGGCAGAAGCCGACGCCGAGGCGCGCGATGCGATGCGTGGGCAGCGAGATGGTCTCGACGCCGCCCACCTTGATCGACCCCTTGCGCGCGCCGGTCAGGCCCATGATCGCGCGCATCGTCGTGGTGCGGCCCGCGCCGTTGCGACCGAGCAGCGCCACCACCTCACCCTGCCCCACCCGCATGTTCACGCCGTGCAGGATGTGACTCTCGCCATACCAGGCGTGCAGGTCGCGGATGTCGAGCACGAGCGGACCCGCGCCGGCGCCGTGACGGGCGGCCGGCTGTTCGACGACTGCATCCATCAGTGCGCTCCTTCGAGTTCCACTTCGGACGTGCCCATGTACACCTCGAGCACGGCGGGATCCTTGGACACGGTGGCGTAGTCGCCCTCGCAGAGCACCGCGCCGCGTGCCAGCACGGTGATGCGGTCGGCGATGCTCGAAATGACGTTCATGTTGTGCTCGACCATGAGGATGGTCCGGCCCGCGCTCACCTTCTTGATGAGCTGGGTGACGCGATCGACATCTTCATGGCCCATGCCCTGGGTCGGCTCGTCGAGCAGCATCAGCTCGGGCTCCATCGCGAGCGTGGTCGCGATCTCGAGCGCGCGCTTGCGGCCGTAGGGCAGGTTGACGGTGACCGTCTTTGCAAACGCTTGCAGATCGACCTGTTCGAGCAGTTCCATCGCGCGGGCATCGAGCGCCTTGAGGCTGCGTTCGCCCTGCCAGAAGCGGAACGACCAGCCCGTGTTGCGCTGAAGGCCGATGCGCACGTTCTCCAGCACCGTGAGGTGCGGAAACACCGCCGAGATCTGGAACGAGCGGATCACCCCGCGCCGCGCGATCTGCGCCGGCTTGAGGCTGGTGATGTCGTCACCGTTGAACAGGATCGTTCCCCGCGTGGGCGTGAGGAACTTGGTGAGCAGGTTGAAGCAGGTTGTCTTGCCGGCGCCGTTCGGGCCGATGAGTGCGTGGATGTCGCCGCGACGAACCTTGAGGCTCACGTCGTTGACGGCGATGAAACCGCGGAATTCCTTCGTCATGCCGCGGGTTTCGAGGATGCAGTCCTGGGGATGCCCGGTGGTCATCGCGCCTTCCTCCCTCTCAAGCGTCCCGACGGCGCGGGCCTTGTGGACACCGCGCCGTCGTTCCGTGCGGCAGCACCGCAATCGATGCCGCCGCCTGTCTCCCAACTGTCTCTTTGTGGCGGATTCCGCTCTGCTTTTTTCGCCGCACTCTTCGGTGCGACGCGGGGCGAATCATGCGTGAGCGTATGGGTGATGGCTCTGCGGACAAACACCAATGCCGATACAACCTATTGAACGCGGTTCAACCGGCTGGATAACTTGCCGCGCCGCGCAAGAGCCCCGACCGGCTGGCGCGCGCGGCAGGAAGGGAACCGGAAGATGTCCGTTCTTGTCCCGGCGATCGAACGCGCCGCCGCCATCCTCGATCTCGTTGCCGCCTCGCAGCACGGCCTCACGGTGGCCGAACTGGCCGAACGGCTGAACCTGCCGCGCAGCAGCACGCACAACCTGTGCGGCACGCTCGCGCACGTCGGGCAGCTGCATCGCGAGGCGGGCGGGCGCTACTGCATCGGTGCCGCGATCGCGCGCTACGCCGAGGCCTTCGTCGAGCAGACCGATCTGACGCGCGAATTCGGCCATGCGCTCGACCGACTGGCCGAGCCGGATGTCGCCTATCTGCTGGCGACGCTCGACCAGCGCGACACGGTCTATCTCGCCCACCGCAACGGCTCGCATCCGATCGGGCTCAACTTCCGCACCGGCATGCGGTTGCCGGCCGTGTTCACCGCGACCGGCAAGGCGGTGCTCTCGACCCTGCCGCCAGCGGAGGTGCGCGCGCTGATGCGCGGCCATTGGCCCAAGCCGCTCACGCGCAACAGCGTCGGCGGCGTCGATGCGCTCATGGCCCAGCTCGACGAGGTGCGCGAGCGCGGCTGGTCGGTCGATGCGGGCGAGGTGCGCGAAGGGCTGTTCTTCTACGGCGCGCCGGTGTGCGCGGCGGGCAGCGCGCGCGCGGTGGGCGCGGTGTCGGTCAGCCTGTTCGTGAGCGAGCCCGGCGCGGCGGTGCAGGAACGCGCATCGCGCGCGGTGCTGCGGCTGGCCGAGGAAATCAGCATGCGGCTCGGTGGCGGAGCCACCGGCACCGCCAAGCGGCCGACACGACGATAAGCCTCTTTTTGGCTACATCTTTCACGGCCTGGCCGGCACGCGCCGGCCGCCGGTCTCGCCGATCCTCCGCGCCCGGCGCACCGCCCTCGGCGCCGCCGGCTCAGCCGCCCGTTCGGCGCGCGATGGCCGGTGGGCTGAGCGCCAGCCGCGTCACCACCACCTCGCCGTCCTGGATGAGCTGCAACTGGCTGCCGCGCCTCGGCAGCAGCGACTTGAGCAGGCCCAGCCCACTGGTCGCGCGGCCGATGCGCGCAAGGTCGAAGCCCTCGGGCAACCGGCCCTCGTTGCGCAGCGTCACCACCACCTGCTCGCCGTCGGCCTCGAAGCTCGCCGCCACCGCCGCGAGCGGCCGCCGGTGCTTGACCGCGTTCGTGCCCAGCTCGTTGAGCACCAGCGCCAGCGGTACAGCCTCCTGCTCGGGCAGCACGATCTCGTCCAGCCCGCTGCCCGATTCGGTCACGGCCAGCCGCATGTCGTACAGCGAGCCGACGTTGTTGATGACGGCCTTGGCCATCGCCAGCAGCGGCAGGGCCTCGCGCGCGCGCATCTGCAGGCCGTGCACCTGCGAGATCGCCTGGATCTGGCCCACGACCTCGGTCAGCACATCGGCGATCTGCGGCCGGCTGCGCGCGGTCTGCTGGAGCAGGCCCGCCACGCCCTGGAGATTGTTCTTGATGCGGTGATGCACCTCGCGCACCAGCAGGTCGCGCTGCTCCTCCAGCGCGCGCATACGCGCCGCCTCGGTCTGGCGCTGCTCGGTCACGTCATCGACGATCGCGAAGTCCATGCGCCGGCCATCGGCGAGCTGGCGCCGACTCAGGCGCAGCTGGCCCATGCGCTCGCCCTTGCGCGGATGGAGGATGCGGAAGTCGATGCCGCCCTCGCCGTCGATCTCGTCGGCCGCGCTCACATGGGCGCGCACGCGCGCCACGTCGTCGTGATGCACCGGGCCGCCGGCCGAGAACGGCATGCGGCGCAGCTCGTCGATCGTGCCGCCGAAGATGTCGGCGTACTGGCGCTCGTTCACGTACAGCAGCTCGCCGGTCGCGGCATCGGCGATGTAGAACACGCTGCCGATGTTCTCGGCAAATAATCGGAAGCGCTCCTCCGATGCGCGCAACGCCAGCTCGGATTCGCGCTCGCGCGTCACGTCGACGATGGCGGCGATCGTGGCGCAGCCATCGTCGCGGCCGGTGTCGAGCCAACTGCCGTGCACCACGGCCCAGAACGGCGAGCCGTCGGCGCGGCGCAGCCGGCAGTCGAACTGGTAGGGCCCGCGCCGACCCTCCTCGCGCGAGAAGCGCTCGCGCAGCCGCGCGAACTCGGCCGCGTCGTCGAACAGCGCCTCGACCTCGGCGCCCTGCATCGCGCCCGCACCCTGCATGAAGAGGCGCTCGAAATGCGGGTTCGCGCGCACCACGCGACCGTTGGCCACATGCACGAGGCCGAGCACCGCGCTGTCGAACACCAGCGACAGCTCGCGCAGCGCGTTGCGCAGCGCCTTCTCGATCGCGCGCTGCTCGGTGATGTCCTGCAGGCACACCACCGCGCCGGCGCTGCGCCAGTGGGTGTTGCCGATCGGCGCGCCGTACACGCGGCACAGCAGCGGCTGGCCGTCCTTGCGTCGGAGCCGCGCCTCCAGCGTGAAGGCGCGGCCCGCGTCGAGCGCGCCGATGGCGGTGGCCGCGAGCGAGCGCACCTCGGCCTCGCTCTCGACCAGCCGGGTCCAGTCGATGAGACGCAGTTCGCCCTGGTCGTAGCCGAGCAACGTGCTCATGTGCTGGCTGATGCGCACCGGCTGCATGTCCTTGAAGAACACGATGCCGAGCGGCGCGCTCTCGACGATGGCGCGCGTCTCGGCAAACGAATGCAGCAGCGCCTGCTGCTGCTCCAGCTCGGCGCTGCGGTCGCGCGCCAGCGCAAACACCGTCGGCTCGCCGCCGAGGGCCGAGAAGGCGCAGAACACCTCCACCGGCAGCAGGCTGCCGTCACGGCGGCGCAGCCGGGTCTGGTAGTAGTGGCCGTGGGTCTCGACCAGGCGCGACCAGGTCGTCGAGAACGCCGCGCGCGGCGAATCGACATCGATGTCGAAGATGCTGCCGCCGATCAGCTCGGCGCGCGGCGAACCGAGCGCGGTCTGCGCCGTGGCATTGGCGTCGAGCACGCGCCCCTCGCGGTCATAGCGCAGCACCAGCAGGCCGGCCGATTCGAGCGCCTCGCGCAGCGCGTCGACATGCTGGCCGAGCACGCGCTCGGTGGTGGCGTCGGTCAGGTGCAGCAGCACGCCGACATGGCGGCCGGCGGCATCGCGCAGCACGCCGCGCCGCATGTCGAGCCAGCGCCTGCCCTGGGGGCCGTCATCCCACGCGAAGGCTTCGCGCGCGTCGTCGCGGCCGTCGTGGATGGGGCGCAGCGCGATGGCTTCGAGCCGCTCGGCCACCGGCCGCGGCAGCACCTCGATCGGGCGATGACCGAGCGCGCGCGGCGCCGGCACGCCGGTCAGCTCGACGATGGCCGGATTCCAGACCCGCAGCTTCAGTTCGGTATCGAGCACCGCGGTCGCGATCGGCGACGGACCGAAGGCCGTTGCCTGGGCTTCGAACATCGAGGCTGCATCGCCGTCCATGGTCACCTCAGCTGCGTTGCCGGGCCGTCAGTGCCTCGGGGTTGACCAGTTTGGGACGCACGCGGTCGATGTCGTTGGCGACATAGGCGAGCAGGTTGTCGAATGCCTCGCCGAAGTACTTCTCGTAGCTGTCGCGCTCGACATAGCCGATGTGCGGCGTGCAGATCGTGTTCTCGAGCCGCAGCAGCGGATGGCCCTGGAGGATGGGCTCGGACTCGAACACGTCGAGCGCCGCGAAGCCCGGCCGGCCGTTGTTGAGCGAGCGCAGCAGCGCATCGGGCTCGACCAGCTCGGCGCGGCTGGTGTTGACGAACAGCGCGGTCGGCTTCATGCGCTGGAGGTCGTCATGCGTGATGAGGCCGCGCGTCGCTTCGCTCAGGCGCAGATGCACGCTGAGCACATCGCTCTCGCCAAAGAACTGGTTGCGCGATTCCGCCGTCAGATAGCCATCGGCGCGCGCCGCCTCGCGCGACCGCTCGCTGCCCCACACCATCACTTTCATGCCGAAGGCGCGACCGTAGCCGGCCACCAGCCGGCCGATGCGTCCATAGCCCCAGATACCGAGCGTCGAGCCGCGCAGCACGCGGCCCAGGCCATGGTTGGGCGGCATCGTGGCGCCCTTGAGACCCGACTGCTGCCAGGCGCCGTGGATCAGCTTCATGACGTACTGCGGCAGCCGGCGCTGGGCCGCGAGCACCAGCGCCCAGGTGAGTTCGGCGGCGGCCACCGGATCGCCCGTGCCCTCGAACACGGCGATGCCGCGCGCGGTGCAGGCGTCGAGGTCGAGATGGCTGTCGTTGCCCCGGCCGACCCGCCCGGTCTGCGAGATCACGCGCAGGTTGGGCAGCTTGTCGAACACGGCGGCGTTGAGCCGGGTGCGCTCGCGGATCAGCACGAGCGCCTCGGCATCGCGCAGCCGCACGCTGAGCTGGCCCGCGCCCTTGACGGTGTTGGTGAAGATCTTCACGGCATGGCCGTCGAGCCGCTTGAAGCAGTCGAGGTGGCGGACCGCGTCCTGATAGTCGTCGAGTACAGCGATGTTCATGTCGGCAATGGTCCGCGAAGCCCGCGAAAAGCGAAAGCCGCGTGAGGATGACGGCACGATCGATATCCCACGATACGGTATTGCACATCGTGATATGCAGCCGACCGGACCAGCCGCCCCGCCCAGCCGCCCCCGGCAACGACCGCCGCGGCGTCGACCCACCCTGGTTTCCCCTGCGTAACAGGTGCTTGAGCTTTTCGGCCTTGGCGAGGACGGCTAGCGGTTATGTTCATCGGCTCGGAAAAACAAGAACGACCGCGCGCGAATGCATGCCGCCGGCCCGCGCCACAGAGCGCCGCCGGCTCCGGATTTCGTCAATGTGATGTGTGGGAGAGGCACTTCATGAACCAAGCAGAAATCGCCCGCCTGGGCGTCCCGGACTACGTCCGCAACCAGAAACTCGTCGCCTGGGTCCAGAGCATCGCCGCCCTGACCAAGCCCGACTCGATCTACTGGGCCGACGGCTCCGAAGAGGAATACGACCGCCTCTGCGCGCAGATGGTCGCCTCGGGCACGCTGCGCAAGCTCAGCGATGAAAAGCGCCCCAACAGCTACCTCGCCTGGTCCGACCCGAGCGACGTGGCCCGTGTCGAAGACCGCACCTTCATCTGCAGCGAGAAGCCCGAGGACGCCGGCCCCACCAACAACTGGACCGACCCGGCCGAGATGCGCGGCACCCTGAACGGCCTGTTTGACGGCTGCATGAAGGGCCGCACGCTGTACGTGATCCCGTTCTCGATGGGCCCGCTCGGTTCGCCCATCGCCCACATCGGCATCGAGCTTTCCGACTCGCCCTACGTGGTCGTGAACATGCGTTCGATGACCCGCATGGGCAAGGCTGTGTACGACGTGCTCGGCACTGACGGCGAGTTCGTGCCCTGCGTGCACACCGTGGGCAAGCCGCTGGCCGAGGGCGAGGCCGATGTGGCCTGGCCGTGCAACAGCACCAAGTACATCGTCCACTTTCCGGAAACGCGCGAGATCTGGTCGTTCGGCTCGGGCTACGGCGGCAACGCCCTGCTCGGCAAGAAGTGCTTCGCGCTGCGCATCGCCTCCAACATGGGCCGCCAGCAGGCCGAGAAGGACGGCACCGGCTGGCTCGCCGAGCACATGCTCATCCTCGGCGTGACGTCGCCCGAGGGCCGCAAGTACCACGTCGCGGCGGCCTTCCCGTCGGCCTGCGGCAAGACCAACTTCGCGATGCTGATCCCGCCCGCCGGCCTCGGCGGCTGGAAGGTCACGACCATCGGCGACGACATTGCCTGGATCAAGCCGGGCTCGGACGGCAAGCTGCGCGCCATCAACCCCGAAGCGGGCTACTTCGGCGTCGCCCCGGGCACGAACGAGAAGACCAACTTCAACTGCATGGCCTCGCTCAAGGCCAACGTGATCTTCACGAACGTCGCGCTCACCGATGACGGCGACGTGTGGTGGGAAGGCATGGGCCCGGCGCCCGCGCACGCGATCGACTGGCAGGGCAAGGACTGGTCGCCCGAGATTGCGAAGGAAACCGGCCGCAAGGCCGCGCACCCCAACGCGCGCTTCACCGTGCCGGCGGGCCAGAACCCCGTCATCGACGAGGCCTGGGACGATCCGGCCGGCGTGGCGATCGACGCCTTCATCTTCGGCGGCCGCCGCAGCACCACGGTGCCGCTCGTGACCGAGGCGCGCAGCTGGGACGAGGGCGTGTACATGGCCGCGACCATGGGCTCGGAAACCACCGCCGCCGCCGCCGGCCAGCAGGGCGTCGTGCGCCGCGATCCGTTCGCGATGCTGCCCTTCTGCGGCTATCACATGGCCGACTACTTCGCGCATTGGCTCAACCTCGGCGCGAAGATGGAAGACGGCGGCGCGACGCTGCCGAAGATCTTCTGCGTCAACTGGTTCCGCACCGACGAGAACGGCAAGTTCGTGTGGCCCGGCTTCGGCGACAACATGCGCGTGCTCAAGTGGATGATCGCGCGCATCGAGGGCAAGGCGGCGGAAGGCGTCGAGCACGTCTTCGGCGTCACGCCCCGTTACGAAGACCTCGACTGGACCGGCCTCGATTTCTCGAAGGAGGAGTTCGAAAAGGTGACGAGCATCGATACCGCCGGCTGGAAACAGGAGTTCGAGCTGCATACCGAGCTGTTCCAGAAGCTGCAGGACAAGCTGCCGGCGCGCCTGGCCGAGATCAAGAGCGATTTCGAGAAGCGTCTGGTGGCGTAAGCCATCGCGCGCCGGGCCGCCTGATGACGGACCGGCGCTGCCGGCGGGCCCCGGGCCCGGCCGCTGCTTCGGCAGCCGCGCTGATCGCGGCACCGGTCAACGCCCGCCTTGTGCGGGCGTTGCTGTTTCAAGCCTGTGCGTGTCGCCATCCGTCATGGCTTCCGGATCATGGGCAGACGCGAGCATCCGCAACTAGACTCCCCCACTCCTCACAACTCTTATCCCGCGCGAAAAATGCATCTTCTGTCCATCTGCACCGGCCTCGCAGCGCCGCTCGAAACGCCCAAGGGCAAGGTCATGTCCGCGTTCGTGAAGACGCCCGTCGCGGGCGGCCGCGCCCAGGTGCGCCCGCTCGGCATCGAGGGCGACGAGCAGGTCGATCTGTCGGTGCACGGCGGCCTCGGCAAGGCGGTTTACGTGTACCCGTCCGAGCACTACACGCTGTGGAACACGATGCGCCGCCAGGCGCTGCGCCCCGAGGGCCGCGTGATCCAGGAAGGCCACATTCCCTTTGCCGACATTCCCGACCTGCCCTGGGGCGCGGTGGGCGAGAACCTGACGATCGCCGGCCTGCTCGAGAACGAGATCTGGATCGGCGACCGCATGCGCTTCGGCGAGGTGGAACTGGTGGTGACCGAGCCGCGCCAGCCCTGCTACAAGTTCGCGGCGGCGATGGGCTTCAAACATGCACCCAAGATGATGGTTCAGGCCGGCTGCTGCGGCTGGTACTGCGAGGTGCGCCGTACCGGCGAGCTGGCCGTGGGCGAAAGCTTCGAGCTCATTGCCGGCGACCGCTACGTCACCATCACCGAGCAGTTCGCGCTCGCGACACGCAAGCAGCGCGCGGGCTTCGGGCTGGCCTGAATCCCCGCATGACGGCGCGCGCTAGCGTCCGGAAGCGCCGCGCAGGAGCCATCACCACCGCCCGCCGGCGCCGCCTTGTGTCCCGGCGCCGACAACCGCCTCAGCGCGCCGCCAGCCCGTCGAAGGTGCTGGCCGCCACCCAGTCCACGATCTGCGCATTCGTGTACTGCCCCGAATCGCGCAGCATCGCCACCACCGGATCGCAGGCGCGCGCGAACAGCGTGTACAGCACCAGTTCACCTGGCAGCGACGTGTTGAGCTGGCCCGCCGCCTCGGCCTCGGCGATCCAGATGCCGAGCTTGTTGCTCAGGCCGATCAGCCGGTCCATGTAGTCGTCATTGCCCTGAAGCGCCGCGCTCAGCGCCGAGTTGTGCGACGGCAGCACCGGCATCTCGCCCGCGAGCTGGGTTTCCATCGCCCAGCGGGCCACGGCGCGCAGCTGGTCGATCGGCCTAGCGGCGCCCCGCGGTCCGGCCTCGGCCGCCGCTGCACGCAAGCCATCGACGAAGCCGAGCGCGCGATCGAGCGCAGCCACCATCGCCGCCGCCGCCAGCTGCTCCTTCGAGGAGAACAGCTTGTACAGGCTCGCCTTGGCCAGCCCGGCCTCGGCCGCGACCTCGTCAACCGTCATCGCGTCATAGCCCTTGGTGGCCAGCAGGCGATTCACGACCGCGACGATGGCCTCCTCGCGCACGCGCTGCATCTGTTCCTTGATCGAGGGTCGGTTACTGGCCATGAAGCGATTCCGGTAGATCGGTGAAGGTGAAGATACCGCGAAGTTCAGGATAAATATCAATGAGTAAATTTATTGAACTCATCAGTTCAACCCCTGTCGAAGCCACAAAGCGAAAGGGGAAGTCATGCATCGTGTTGCCATCGTCGGGTCAGGCATCGCCGGCCTCTCGGCCGCCCTGCGGCTGACCGAACAACAGCCGGACTGGCACATCAGCCTGTTCGAGGCCGGGGGCCATTTCGGCGGCCATGCGAACACCGTCGACCTCACGCTCGCCGGCATCACCCACGGCGTGGACACCGGCTTCCTGGTCCACAACCGGCGCACCTATCCCCGGCTCATCCGGCTGTTCGAGCAGCTCGGCGTGGAGGTGGCCGAGTCGGACATGTCGTTCTCGGTGCAGGTTCCGCGCGCCGGCGGCGAACCCGGCCTGGAATGGAGCGGCAGCTCGCTGGCCAGCGTGTTCGCGCAGCGCCGCAACCTGCTGCGACCGCGCTTCTGGCGGATGCTGAGCGAGATCGTGCGCTTCAACCGGCTCGCGACGGCGCTCGCCCGGCAAGGCGCCGACGCCGGCCTCGCCATGCCGATCGGCGACTTCCTCGACCACCACGGCTTCGGCCCCGCCTTCCGCGACGACTATCTGCTGCCGATGATCGGCTGCATCTGGTCCTGCCCGACCGACCAGATGCTGCGCTTCCCGGTCGCCACGCTCATCCGCTTCTGCCACAACCACGGCCTCATCCAGATCACCGACCGGCCGCAGTGGTACACGGTGCGCGGCGGCTCGCGCGAGTACGTGCGCCGCGTGATCGAGCGCCTCGCCGACGCCCGCCTGCACACGCCGGTGGTGGGCCTGCAACGCGGGCTCGACAGCGTCACGCTGCACACGCCGACCGGTGCCGAGACCTTCGACGCCGTCGTGCTCGCCTGCCACGCCGACCAGGCCCTCGCCCTGCTCGGCCCCGACGCCACCCGCGCCGAGCGCGGCCTGCTCGGCGCCATCCGCTACCAGCCCAACAGCGCCGTGCTGCACACCGACGCGAGCGTACTGCCGCGCCGCGCCGCCGCCTGGGCCGCCTGGAACTACGAGCGCGCCGCCGATGATCGTCGCGAGGAGGCGCGCGTCTGCCTGCACTACCTCATCAACCGGCTCCAGCCCCTGCCGTGGACCGAGCCGGTGATCGTCTCGCTCAACCCGGCGCGGCCGATCGACCCGCAAAAGGTGCATCGGGAAATCAGCTATTCACATCCGGTGTTCGATCTGGCCGCGATCGAGGCCCAGCGCCGCATCGGGGAAATCCAGGGCCAGCGCCTGACCTGGTTCTGCGGCGCCTGGTGCGGCTACGGCTTCCACGAGGACGGCCTGCGCGCCGGCGAGGACAGCGCCGACGCCCTGCGCACCCATCTCGTCACACGGCCCGCGCGTCATCTCGAAAGCGTCGCATGAGCACGCCGGCCCGCGCGCTGATCGGCTTCGGCGAGGTCTGGCACCGCCGCCTGCGTCCGGTCGAGCACGCCTTCCGCTATCGCGGCTACTTCCTGCTGCTGCCGATGCGCGGCCTGCGCGACGCACCCGACCCGGTGCTGCGCCGCAACCGCGCCGGCGCCATCAGCTTCCACGACCGCGATCACGGCGACGGCGGCGCCGACGCGCTCGCCTGGTTCGACGCCCTGCTCGCGCGCGAAGGCATCACCGATGCCGACGGCGAGGTCTGGCTGCACACCTATCCGCGCGTGCTCGGCTACGCCTTCAAGCCGGTGAGCTTCTGGTTCGCGCAGCGCACCGACGGCTCGCTCGCCGCCGTGCTGGCCGAGGTCAACAACACCTTCGGCGAACGCCACTGCTATCTGCTCGCCGGGCCTCGGCTCGGCTGGGGCTCCGAACAGCGCACCGCCAAGATCTTTCACGTCTCGCCGTTCTGCCGCGTCGAGGGCGAATACCGCTTCCGCTTCGAGCGCACCGGCGACGCCGCCGGCCAGCCCGCACGCAGCCTCGCCCGCGTCGATCTGCACGACGCCACCGGCCCGCTGATCCAGACCAGCATCGGCGGCGCCTTGCAAGCGCTTTCAGCATCCGCGCTGCGGCGGGCCTTCTGGGGCACGCCTGCGATGACGCTCGGCGTCATCGCGCGCATCCACTGGCAGGCCTTGCAGTTGTGGCGCAAGCGCCTGCCCTTCTTCACCAAGCCAGCCGCGCCCGAGCGCCTCGTGAGCCGATGAACAGCACCACCGCGCCCAGCAACAGCCTCGACCTTCCGGCCGAGACCACCCGCCTGCCCGCCACCGCGCGCAATGCGCTGCGCCTGCTGCACCGGCTGCCGCACGGCCGGCTCGACCTGCACCTGCCCGACGGCGCCCAGCTCCAGCTGCCGTCCGCGCCGGGCGCCGACCCGCGCGCTCGGCGAGTCCGCCCGATCGCCCAGACCACGACGCCACCGCCCGCGTCCGACACCGCCCACGCCAGCCTGCGCGTGCACGACTGGCGGATGTTCGACGCCTGCCTGCGATCCGGCGACATCGGCCTCGCCGAGAGCTACCTCGACGGCGGCTGGGACACGCCCGATCTCGCCGGCCTGCTGCGCCTCGCCATCGCCAACCGCGACCACCTCGACCGCCTCGTGTACGGCTCGTGGTGGGGCCGGCTCTGGCACCGCCTGGTCGCCCTGCGCAACCGCAACACCCGCGCCGGCAGCAAGCGCAACATCCACGCTCACTACGACCTCGGCAACGACTTCTACCGGCTCTGGCTCGACCCCGGCATGAGCTACAGCTCGGCCTGGTTCGAGGGCCGCGATCCGGCCGGCATCGAGCTCGAAGCCGCGCAGCGCGCCAAGTTCGCCCGCGCGCTGCGCGAGGCCGGCGTCGCTCCCGGCAGCCGCGTGCTCGAGATCGGATGCGGCTGGGGCGGCCTGGCCGAACTGGCCGCGCGCGACTTCGGCGCCCACGTCACCGGCGTCACGCTGTCGCGCGAGCAGCTCGCCTGGGGCCGCGAACGCCTCGCGCGCGCCAGCCTCGCCGAGCACGCCGAACTGCGCTTCGAGGACTACCGCGACCTGCCCGCGCGCCATGCCGCCGAGCCCTTCGATGCCGTCGTCTCGATCGAGATGTTCGAGGCCGTCGGCCGCGAGTACTGGCGCGGCTACTTCGGCGCGCTCGCGGCCTGCCTGCGCCCCGGCGGCCGCGCCTGCATCCAGACCATCACGCTGCGCGACGATCTGTTCGCGCGCTACCTGCGCACCCCCGACTTCATCCAGCAGTACATCTTTCCGGGCGGCCAGCTGCCGAGCGTCGCGGCCTTCGAGGGCGAGGCGCGGCGCGCCGGCTTCAGCGTGGAAAACCGCCTCGCCTTCGGCCGCGACTACGCCGAGACGCTTCGGCGCTGGCGCGCGAGCTTCAACGCCGCCGCCGACCAGGTGCAAGCGCGCGGCTTCGACGCCCGCTTCCAGCGCCTGTGGAACTTCTACCTCGCCTACTGCGAGGCCGCCTTCGACACCGGCAACACCGATGTCGTGCAGTTCACGCTGCGCCGCGACTGAGGCTGGACCAGGTAGATGCAAACCTTTGCAAATCCGCCATCGCCGGGCGTCACGTCCCACGCCGGCATCCGCACAGGCACGCCCCGCCAAGCCTTCCGGCGCCCGCCCGCCCCCGCGCGCCGCGCCCTGCTCGCGGCGCTGTCCGCTCTCTACCTCCCGGCCCTTGCCATGAACGCCACCGCAGCTCCCGCCACCACCACCGATGCCGCTCCCGCCGAGATCCGCGCCGACCTGCCCGAGGCCCGGCTCGTCGGCAGCGGCACGCTGCGCTTCTTCGGTCTGACCGTGTACGACGCGCGCCTGTGGGCTCCGCCCGGCTTCGACCCGCTGCGCTACGACCGCGAGCCCTTCGCGCTCGAACTCGCCTACGCGCGCAGGCTCGAAGGCGGCGCCATCGCCGAACGCTCGGTCGCCGAGATGCGCCGCATCGGCCCCTTCGACGAGGAACGCGCGCGACGCTGGCTCGCCCTCATGCGCGACGCCTTCCCAGACGTGACCGCGAACGACCGTCTGCTCGGCCTGCACGACGGGCGCGGCGGCGTGCGCTTCTTCCACAACGGCCGCCCGACCGCGAGCCTCGACGACGCGGACTATGCGCGGCTGTTCTTCGGCATCTGGCTCGCGCCCGCCACCAGCGCGCCCACGTTGCGCGCCGCCCTCATCGGCGCCGCGCGCTGACCTCGGGCCACGACAGATGAGCGCCATCACGCCTCCGGCCACCGCGCGGGGCTGGTACGCCGCCGCGAGCTACGGCGCGCTCGGGCTGCCGCTGGCCTTCGTCGCGCTGCCGCTCTATCTGCAACTGCCGCATCACTACGCCACCGTGGCCGGCGTGCCGCTGGGCGCGCTCGGCGCGGTGCTGCTCGCGGCGCGCGCCGGCGATGCGCTGATCGACCCCTGGCTCGGTCGGCTGGCCGATCGCGGCTTCGCGCGCGGCGGCAGCGCGGCGTGGCGGCTTGCGGCGGCGGGCGCGCTGCTGCTCGCGCTGGTCTTTCCGCTGCTGTGGTGGCCACCTACCGGCAAGGCCGCACTGGCGTGGCTCGGCCTCGGCCTGATCGCCTGCATGCCGGCCGCCAGCCTCGTCGGGCTCGTGCACCAGGCCTGGGGCACGCGCCGGGGCGGCACGGCCGCCGAGCGCGCCACCATCGCCGCCAGCCGCGAAGGCTTCGCGCTCGCGGGCGTGCTGTGCGCAAGCGCGCTGCCGCTGCTCGGCGGTCCGATGGCGACCAGCGTGGCGCTCGCGCTCGGCCTGGCGCTGGGGCTCGCGGCGCTGACGCGCTCGCCGGCGCCTGTGGTCATGGGGGACACGGCGATGCCGGCGCCGAAACGGACGCCGGACCCCGGTCCCAACGCCACGGCCGGCGCGGCCGTGCCCATCATCACCGGCCTCGCGGCCGACGCGCCCCCCTCGCCCTGGGCCATCGCCGCCTTCCGCCGCCTGCTCGGCATCCACCTGCTCAACGGCACGGCCGCCGCCGTGCCCGCGACGCTGCTGCCCTTCTTCGTTGCCGATCGGCTGCAGCTGCCCGGCTCCCAGCCCTTCTTCCTGCTCGCCTACTTCTGCGCCGCCGCGCTCGGTCTGCCGCTGTGGCTGCGCCTCGTGCCGCACATCGGCCTCGCGCGCGCCTGGCGGCTCGGCATGGTCGCAAGCGTGCTCGCCTTCGCGGCCACCCTGATGCTCGGCAGCGGCGACGGCCGGGGCTTCACCGCCATCTGTCTCGCCAGCGGCCTCGCCCTCGGTGCCGACCTCGCGCTGCCGGCGGCCCTGCTCACCGGCGTGATCCGCGACGCCGGCCTCGGCCAGCGCGGCGAAGGCGCCTGCCTCGGGTGGTGGGCCTGCGCCAGCAAGCTCAACCTCGCGCTCGCCGCCGGCCTCGCCCTGCCCTTGCTCGACCTTGCCGGCTACCAGGCCGGCAGCCGCGCCCCCGCAGCATTGCAATCGCTTGCAATCGCCTACGGACTGCTGCCCTGCCTGCTCAAGCTCGCCGCCGCCGGCTGGCTGCTGCGCGCCGAACGACACCACCCGCGATGGAGCCAAAGCGCATGACCACGCCCGACCTTCACCCGCACGACGCCCCGCGCGCCACGCCCTCGTCCGCCGCCCCGATGCCCGACAGGCCCGCCGCGCCCGGCCGCCGCAGCCTGCTCGCCGCGCTCGGCGCCAGCCTGATCCTGCCAGGCTGCGCCGGCCCGCGCCCGCGCGACTACGCCGCCGAGAAACCCGCGCTCGACCTGCGCGACTACTTCAACGGCAGGCTCACCGCCCACGGCATGTTCAGCGACCGCTCGGGCCGCGTGGTCAAGCGCTTCACCGTCGCGCTCGACGGGCGCTGGACCGGCGACGACGGCGTGCTCGACGAACACTTCCGGTACAGCGACGGCAGCACCGAGCGCCGCACCTGGACGCTGCGCCACCTCGGCGACGGCCGCTACACCGGCCGCGCCGGCGACGTCGTGGGTGAAGCCAGCGGCGAAGGCGCCGGCAACGCCTTCCGCTGGCGCTACACCCTTGCCCTGCCCGTCGACGGCCGGGTCTGGCATGTGGACCTCGACGACTGGATGTTCCTCATCGACGACCGCACGCTGCTCAACCGCTCGGCCATGAGCAAGCTCGGCATCCACCTCGGCGACGTCACGCTCGCCTTCACGCGCGGATGACGCCATGCCGCTGAACCCCCGCCTCGCCGACTGGCACGGTCGCAGCGCCTGGATCGTCGGCGCCTCCTCCGGCATCGGCCGCGCGACCGCCGCCGCGCTGCATCGGGCCGGCGCGCGCGTGATCGTCTCGGCCCGCGACGCGGCCGCGCTGCAAGCGTTTGCAGACGAGCATCCCGGCAGCCTCGCGCTGCCGCTCGACGTCACCGATACCGCAGCCGCTCGCAGTGCGGCGCAGGCGGTCGAGCGCCACACCGGCGGCCCGGCCGACCTCGTGCTCGTCTGCGCCGGCCATTACCGTCCGCTGCGCGCCACCGCCTTCGACCTCACCGAGATGGAGCGCCACCTCGCGGTCAACTACCTTGGCGCGCTGCATGTGCTCGACGCCGCGCTGCCCGCGATGCTCGCGGCCGGACGCGGGCATGTCAGCCTGGTCGGCAGCGTCGCCGGCTATCGCGGGCTGCCGCAATCGCTCGCCTACGGCCCGACCAAGGCCGCGCTCAACAATCTGGCCGAATGCCTGCACCTCGACCTGAGCCCGCGCGGCATCGGCGTGTCGATCATCAACCCCGGCTTCGTCGAGACGCCGCTCACCGCGAGCAACGACTTCGCGATGCCCGCGCTCATCACGCCCGAGCAGGCCGCCGCGCACATGCTGCGCGGCTGGGCGCGCGGCGATTTCGAGATGAACTTCCCGCGCCGCTTCACGCGCTGGGTCGCGCTGCTGCGCCACCTGCCCGACGCCTGGTACTTCGCAACCGTGCGGCGCGTGACCGGAGGCTGAGCGATGAGCACCCTGCCCCCCTCCGCATCCGGCGCCGTGTCCGGGCACGCACCTGTCACGAAGGACGCCCGCGCGCGCGACGGCGCCAGCTTCATCCGCGACCCGCGCACCGCCGCGATCGTGGCCGCCTGGGAAGGTCTCACGCCCGCCACCGTGCCGGCGCTGCTCGCGCGCTATGCCGACGACGCACGCTTCCGCGACCCGTTCAATGATGTACGCGGCCATGCCGCCATCGCCCGCATCCTCGACCACATGTTCCGCAGCCTCGGCTCACCGCGCTTCATGGTGACGAGCGCCGTGACCGAAGGTGAAGATGCATTCCTGATCTGGGATTTCAGCTTCCATCGCACCGGCGGCAGGCCGATGTCGATCCACGGCGTGACGCATCTGCGGTTCGCGGCCGACGGCCGGGTCGCATTGCACCGCGACTACTGGGATGCGGCCGAGGAGCTGTACGCGAAGTTGCCGGTGATCGGGGCGGTGATGCGGTGGTTGCGGGGGAAGCTGGCAACGCCGGCATGACGTTCATGAGCGCCAGCCGGGCCATCGTGACGGACCGGCGACGACACTTGACGGCGTCCGGCCGGATCACTTTCCGATGCAAAAGGACGAGAAGATCTTTCCGAGCAAGTCATCGGCAGTCACTGCCCCCGTGATGCTCCCCAGCACCTCCTGCGCCAGCCTCAGCTCCTCGGCGAACAGGTCGAGATGCGCATCGGAGAGCAGCGCGCCGCCGTCGGCCACGCAATAGCCGTCATCGAGGCAGCCACCGGTCACGTTGGCCCGCGCCTGCTCCAGATGCCCGCGCGCGGCCCTGAGCGCCTCCAGGTGCCGCTCGCGCGCCGTGATCGTGCCTTCCTGCGCCTGCGGCACGCCGACAGCCTCCAGCACGCGCCGGCGCAACTCGTCGAGACCGGTGCCGGCCCGCGCACTGATGAACACGCCATCGGCCGCCGATGCCGCGCCGGCCAACCCGCCCGTGCAAGCGTCTGCAAGCTCGCCGCCCGCCTGCGCCAGATCGACCTTGTTGAACACCTTCAGCACCGGCACGCCCCGCGGAAACCGCGCCGCGATCGCCGCGTTCTCGGCCGCGTCCGCCGCCGGGTCGGCCGCTGCGAGGTCATGCACGTGCAGCACGAGGTCGGCGCGCGCGATCGCGTCCCAGCTGCGCTCGATGCCGATCGCTTCCACATGGTCGTCGGTCTCGCGCAGACCGGCGGTATCGACGATGACGAGCGGAATGCCGTCGATCGCCAGCGTCTGCTCGACGCGGTCGCGCGTCGTGCCCGCGACGGGCGTGACGATCGCCACCTCCGTGCCCGCCAACGCATTCAGCAGGCTCGACTTGCCCGCGTTGGGCACGCCCGCGAGCACCACGCGCAGACCGTCGCGCAGCAGCGCGCCATGCCGCGCGCGCGCCAGCAGCGCATCGAGCTGGCCCTCGATGCGCCCGAGCTGCCCGAGCGCATCCGAGGCCTGGAGGAAGTCGATCTCCTCCTCGGGAAAATCGAGCGTCGCCTCGACCAGCAGCCGCAGGCTGGTCAGCGCCTCGACCAGCGCATGGATGTCGGCCGAGAAGCGCCCGTCGAGCGAGGCCGCCGCGCCGCGCGCCGCCGCCACGGTCTGGGCCGCGATCAGGTCGGCCACGGCCTCGGCCTGGGCCAGGTCGAGCTTGTCGTTGAGGAAGGCGCGGCGCGTGAACTCGCCGGGCTCGGCCAGCCGCAGCGGCACGCCGGCCGCGCGCGCGATCTCGATGCAGCGCGCGACCAGCATCTGCAGCACGACCGGCCCGCCATGCGCCTGAAGCTCCAGCACATGCTCGCCCGTGTACGAATGCGGCGCCGCGAACAGCAGCGCGATGCCCCGGTCGATCGGCCGCCCCCGCGCATCGGGAAAGGCGCCGTAATGCGCATGGCGCGGCACGAGCGCACGGCCCGGCGGCAGCGCGACCACGCCGGGCACGAGCCAGTCGAGCGGCTGCATGCCGCCCCTGGTCGCGCGCCCGCCCGACACGCGCACCACGCCGATGCCGCCGCGGCCGGGCGCGGTCGCGATGGCGACGATCGGATCGTTGTCGTGAAGCGGCATTGGCAAGGCTCCTTCAATCGATGCTGCGCGGCACGCGTCATGCGGTCGCGCGGATGCCGGCGCCGCAAACGCAGACGGGCCACAGGCTTGCGCCTGCGGCCCGTCGGGACTGACTGCCGGTCAGCCGCGCATGAAACGCGGCGGCGGAATCAGGCGCGGCCGAAGACCGGCTTGCCCTCGATCATCCGCGTGATCTGCCATTGCTGGGCGATCGACAGGATGTTGTTGACGCACCAGTACAGCACGAGGCCGGCCGGGAAGAAGAACATCATGCCGCCGAAGACGAGCGGCATGAACATCATCATCTTGGCCTGCACGGGGTCCGGCGGCGTCGGGTTGAGGCGCTGCTGGATGAACATGGTGCCGACCATGATCGCGGGCAGGATGAACCACGGATCGCTCGCGGCCAGATCGTGGATCCAGCCGATCCACGGCGCGTTGCGCATCTCGACCGCGGCGCCGAGCGTCCAGTACAGCGCCATGAACACCGGGATCTGCACGAGGATGGGCAGACAGCCGCCGAGCGGGTTGATCTTCTCGGTGCGGTAGAGCTCCATCATCGCCATCTGCTGCTTCTGCTTGTCGTCGGCGTACTGCTCGCGCAGCTTCTGCAGACGCGGCGTGACGGCGCGCATCTTGGCCATCGACTTGTAGCTCGCGGCCGAGAGCGGATAGAACACCGCCTTCACGATCACCGTCAGCGCGATGATCGACCAGCCCCAGTTGCCGAGCATGCCGTGCAGCGTCGAGAGCAGCCAGAACAGCGGCTTGGCGATGAAGGTGAGCCAGCCGTAATCGACCACGAGGTCGAGGCCCTCCACTTTGAGCCGCTCGTTCAGCGCGCCGAGCGCCTTCTGGTCCTGGGGGCCGATGAACAGGTTGCTGTCGATGGCCTTGGTCGCGCCCGGCGCGATCGCGCCGAGCGGCTGCACGGTGGTGATCGCATACAGGTTGCTGTCGACCTTGCGAGTGCGGAACTCGCGTTCGGTGCCGGCCTGCGGAATCCAGGCGCTCACGAAGTAGTGCTGCACGATCCCGACCCAGCCGTTGTCGGCGGGCTTGGGCAGCTCGGCCTTGTTCTTCTCGATGTCGCTCCAGGCGATCTTCTTGTAGTGCGTCTCGGCGCTGTAGAGCGCGGGGCCGCTGTAGGTCGAGTAGAAGCGCGATTCGCCGGCGGGCTTGCCGTCGTCACGCGTGAGTTGCAGGTAGAGCGAGGGGCTGACGGGCTGCTCGCCGCCGTTGACGACTTCGTGGCGCACCGCGATGTCGTAGGCGCCGCGACGCAGCGTCCAGATCTCGCGCAGCTTGACGTTGCCCGAACTGGCCTCGAACACGACGTCGAGCTTGTCCTGGCCGGGCGCAAGCGTCGTCGGGCCTTCGACCCAGACGAAGGGCGTGCGGTGATTGGGCAGCTTGTCGCCGATCAGGCCGGTCTGCGCGAGGTACACGCGCTCGCCCGGACGGTTGTCGAGCAGAACGATGTTGCGACTTTCGTCCTGGCCGTCGCGCTGGCGCAGCAGTTCGGCGCGCACGAGCTGGGCGCCGGCGGTGTCGAACTGGAGCGCGAGCACGTCGGTCGAGACATCGACCTTGCGCGTCGCGATGACCGGAGCGGCCTCGCCCGAAGGCACGGCGCCGGCGGCAGCGGCGGATGCGGTCGGCACATCGGCGGGGGCGCTGCCCGCGGGCGCGGGCGCCGTGGCGGCCGGACCGCCGAACAGCGACGGCTGACCCGACTGCTTGAGCCAGGCTTCCCAGAGGAGCATGAGGGAGATCGAGAAGACCACCCAGAGGATCGTGCGGCGGATATCCATGAAGTCTCGGACGGGTCGCGCGGGCGGACTCCCGTCCTGCGCGCTTGGGCTTTCAAAACGCGCGGGGCGCGTGGGGAGCGCGGATTGTAGCGGCGAGAAACGTCAGCGCCGGGACCGGCGGGCTGCCGCGATCGGCCGGGCACGCCAGTCGTCGGGAACCGGGTCGTGGCCGCCGTCGCACCACGGATGGCAACGCAGGATGCGACGCGCGCCGAGATAGCTGCCAGCGAGCGCGCCGTGCCGCTCGATTGCCTCGGCCGTGTATTGCGAACAGCTCGGCACGAAGCGGCATTGCTGCCCGATCCACGGGCTGAGCCAGAAGCGGTAGCCGCGGATGAGCGCCAGCAGCAGTCGGCTCGGCACGCCGCGCGACGGCTTCATGGCAGGAGACTCAGCCGGCGACCGCCGCCGGCGCGGAGACACGGCAATGCCGGACCAGCAGCTGATCGACTTCCTCGCGCATGGCGCGCCGGAAGCTTGCGCGATCCGGCCCCTTGCGCGCCTTGACGCTGTCGGGCCCCAGCTCCCGCCGGGCACGGAAGACGTAATCGCCGGGCTTCAGGCCGCGATCGATCGCGGCGCGCAGGGCCTCGCGCACGATGCGGCGCGCGAGATTGCGATCGACCGCCCGCCGCACGGCCTTGCGGCCGATCACGCAGCCCAGCCGCCAGTCGGGCGGCACGGCAGTATCGGACTCGATGACGAGGCGATCGGACGCCGCCAGCACGAAGAGATCGAAATGGCTCGATCCGCCGGCACGGCGCCGCTTCATGACTGCCGAGAAGGCAGTCGGGCCGACGAGCGCGCAGACACGCTTCATCGCGCCACTTTCGGAAGGGAGCTACGCCGCGCGCACGACTGCGCACAGCGCGGATTCACGTCGAGATCAGACAGCCAGACGCTTGCGGCCCTTGGCGCGGCGCGCGGCGATGACGGCGCGGCCGCCCTTGGTGCGCTGGCGCACGAGGAAGCCGTGGGTACGCTTGCGACGAACGACCGAGGGTTGATAGGTGCGCTTCATGGCGAAACCTCGTTTAAATGGACTCTGGGGAACCCGGCATTCTTCTGGCAGTTTGTCTATCTGTCAACCATCGCTTGACAGACCGCTGATCCGCCAAAGTGCCGAGCAGCTCGCCCGGATGGGTGCAAACCTGTGGATAACCTGTGGCCCGACCGGTAGAATCTCGGGTCTTCACAGCGCCCGGCTTTCTGCGCGCAGCAGTCACCGACGGGGGGTAATCGCGAGGCAGTCCAGCGATTGCCAGAACGCCCCAGTCGAGCTGATCCGCCCGCACCCGCGCGCCACCACTCGAACACAAACCCCCTGAACCCGGCATGCGCCCGGCATGCCGCGCGCACGCGATACGTCTCCTGCACGACGCGCAGTCCGACCCGTCGCCCGCCCTCGAACACTCCTTTATGCAAGCCTTTTGGGATGAATGTCTGCGCCGGCTCGAAGAAGAGCTGCCGCCGCAGCAGTTCAAGACCTGGATCAAGCCGCTGAGCGTGCAGGCCCTCGACACCGACAACCGCCGGGTCGAGATCGCCGCGCCCAATCGCGTCAAGCTCGACTGGGCCCGCTCGCAGTTCGCGGGGCGGCTGTCGGAGCTGGCGAACGAGCTGCTCGCCGGACCGGCCGAGGTGCGGTTCGTGCTCGCGGGCGCGACGCCACGCGCGTCTTCCTCGGTGGCATCTGCCCCGGCCACGCAGCCCGCCCCGGCGGCAGTGGCCGCGCTGGCGAACCGCCCGGCCGCACCCGAGGTCGCGGCGCCCGTCGTCATCACCCGCCGCGCGGCCCCGGACGACGACCTGCCCGACCCCGACCTGCCCGACACCTCGCCCGGCAGCCTGCCCGCCCCGCCCGAGCATCACGACCTCAGCCCCGCGCACGAACGCTCGCGGCTGAACCCCGATCTCATCTTCGACAACCTCGTCACCGGCAAGGCCAACCAGCTCGCGCGCGCGGCGGCGGCCCAGGTGGCCGAGAACCCGGGCGTCTCCTACAACCCGCTGTTCCTATACGGCAGCACCGGCCTCGGCAAGACCCATCTGATCCACGCGATCGGCAATGCGGTGCTCGCCAACTCGCCGGGTGCGCGCGTGCGCTACGTGCACGCCAACCAGTACGCGAACGACGTGGTCAAGGCCTACCAGCGCAAGAGCTTCGACGAGTTCAAGGCCTACTACCAGTCGCTCGACATGCTGCTGATCGACGACATCCAGTTCCTGGCCAACAAGACGCGCACCCAGGAAGAGTTCTTCTACGCCTTTGAGGCGCTGGTCGCCGCGCGCAAGCAGATCATCATCACCAGCGACACCTACCCGAAGGAACTCACCAACATCGAGGACCGGCTCAAGTCGCGCTTCGAGTCGGGGCTGACGGTGGCGATCGAGCCGCCCGAGCTGGAGATGCGGGTCGCCATCCTGATCAAGAAGGCGGACCTCGAAGGTGTGGACATCTCCGAGGAAGTGGCCTTCTTCATCGCCAAGCATCTGCGCAGCAATGTGCGCGAGCTGGAAGGCGCGCTGCGCAAGGTGCTCGCCTACTCGTCCTTCCACGGCCGCCAGGTGACGGTGGAAGTGGCCAAGGAAGCGCTGCGCGACCTGCTCGCGGTGCGCAGCGGCCAGATCACGGTCGAGAACATCCAGAAGACGGTGGCCGACTACTACAAGATCAAGGTCGCCGACATGTACTCGAAGCGCCGGCCGACCAACATCGCCAAGCCGCGCCAGATCGCGATGTATCTCGCCAAGGAACTCACGCAGAAGTCGCTGCCCGAGATCGGCGAGCTGTTTGGCGGCCGCGACCACACCACCGTGCTGCACGCGGTGCGCAAGATCGCCAACGACCGCCAGAACGACACCGAGCTGAACCACGCGCTCCACGTGCTGGAGCAGACGCTCAAGAGCTGATCGCAAGAGAAATCTGTGGACAAGCACCGCAGCGATTGTGCGAAAGCGCGGTTTTCCCGCCCCGCCGACCGTAGCAAGCCATTTTGTCCACAGATCACGCGACCGAGTCCCGAGCGCTTGTGCCTGAACCCAAGTGGCTGATTGCAAAGCACAAGACGATGTTGTCCACAGAAAACCGGACCGATCATCATCAAGGTCAGTTAAATAAAAAGACTTCAGGAACAAAGCAGTGAAAGCGCCAGAACCGCACCGTCAGACCGGGTTGCAAGCCCTTGCAGGACAGGTCTGCAAGCCATGAAGTCGGTCCGGAAATCTGTGGAAAACCTCGGCGCCGTTTGTGACCAAGCCAGCCTCCATGCATCACCCCCCGGAAACCGTCCTGAACTGTCCACAGAGACGGCGACCGATCGCAGAAGGCTTGCGCCTGAAGCCAAGTCGTTGAACGGATGAAGGAAACGCGACTTATCCACAGAAATCGCGACCGATCATCATCACTTTCAGTAAGTCAAAAAGAAACTTCTTCAAGGAATAGACATGCAGCTCGTCCAGACCCAAAGGGACACCCTGTTGCGCCCCTTGCAGATCGTCAGCGGCATCGTCGAGCGTCGGCACACGCTCCCGATCCTCGCGAACATCCTGGTGCGCAAGCAGGGCGAAGAGGTTTCCTTCGTGGCGACCGACATCGAGATCCAGATCACCACGCGCGCGAGCATCGGCGCCGGCACGGACGACGCGGCCACGACGGTCGCGGCGCGCAAGCTGCTCGACATCCTTCGCGCGCTGCCGGGCGGTGACGTCAAGCTCACGCTGGCCGACAAGAAGCTCGGCATCGACAGCGGCAAGAGCCGCTTCAAGCTCCAGACGCTGCCGGCGGAAGACTTCCCGGTCGTCAACACGCCCGACAAGTTCATCGCCTCGTTCTCGATGCCCGAGAAGACGCTCAAGCGCCTGTTCGCGCAGGTGCATTTCGCGATGGCGCAGCAGGACATCCGCTACTACCTGAACGGCCTGCTGCTCGTGACGGGCGCGGGCCGCGTCTCGGCGGTCGCCACCGACGGCCACCGCCTCGCCTTCGCCACCAACGAGATCGAAGGCGAAGTGCCCAAGGCCGACGTGATCATTCCGCGCAAGACCATCCTCGAACTGCAACGCCTGCTCGGCGACAGCGAGGAGCCGGTGAAGATCGAGATCGCGCAGAACCAGATCCGCTTCACCTTCGGCGACATCGAGCTCATCTCCAAGCTGGTCGAGGGCAAGTTCCCCGACTACCAGCGCGTGATCCCGAGCGGCTACACCAAGAGCTTCTCCATCCGCCGCGAGGAGCTGCTGCATTCGCTGCAACGCGCGGCCATCCTCACGAGCGACAAGTTCAAGGGCGTGCGCCTCTCGCTCCAGGCCGGGACGCTCGCGATCAGCTCCACCAATGCCGAGCAGGAAGATGCATTGGAAGAGCTGGAAATCGAATGGGCGCACGAGCCGATCGATATCGGCTTCAACGTGAGCTACCTGCTCGACGTGCTCAACAACCTCAAGAACGAGAGCGTGCAGGTCGCGCTGGGCGATGCCAATTCGTCGGCCCTGCTCACCCTGCCCGAGGACGAGAGCTTCAAGTACGTCGTCATGCCGATGCGCATCTGAGCGCAATGCCATGAACGGGCCCGCGCCGAGCCCGCGATGCAATCGGCGGCACCGCAAGACCAAGTGATTGGGAAACCAGCATGACCGAAGCCCGACAACCCGAAGACCAGAACCCCGACAACAACAAGCCGGCTCCCACCGGCGGGGGCTACGGCGCCGAATCCATCCAGATCCTCGAAGGGCTGGAAGCCGTGCGCAAACGCCCCGGCATGTACATCGGCGACACCTCGGACGGCACCGGTCTGCACCATCTGGTGTTCGAGGTGGTGGACAACTCCATCGACGAGGCGCTCGCGGGCTACTGCGACGACATCGTCGTCACCATCCACACCGACAACTCCATCTCGGTCACCGACAACGGCCGCGGCATTCCCACGGGCGTGAAGTTCGACGACAAGCACGAGCCCAAGCGCTCGGCGGCCGAGATCGCGCTGACCGAACTGCATGCCGGCGGCAAGTTCAACCAGAACAGCTACAAGGTGTCGGGCGGCCTGCACGGCGTGGGCGTGAGCTGCGTGAACGCGCTCAGCAAGTGGCTGCGCCTGACGGTGCGCCGCGACGGCCAGGCGCACTACATGGAGTTCCGCCAGGGCGTGCCGCAGGACCGCGTGCTTGAAGATGTGGATGGTGTGCAGGTTTCGCCGCTCAAGGTGCTCGGGCCGACCGAGAAGCGCGGCACAGAAGTGCATTTCCTGCCTGACGAATCCATCTTTACCAACGTCGAGTTCCAGTACGAGATCCTCAGCAAGCGGCTGCGCGAGCTGTCCTTCCTCAACAACGGCGTGCGCATCCGCCTGGTGGATCAGCGCCAGAACAAGGAAGAGGACTTCGCGCTCGCCGGCGGCGTGAAGGGCTTCGTCGATTTCATCAACCGCGCCAAGACCGTGCTGCACCCCACGGTGTTCTACGCCCAGGGCGAGAAGCAGCTCGACAACGGCCTGAGCATCTCGGTCGAAGTGTCGATGCAGTGGAACGACAGCTACGCCGAGCAGGTGCTCTGCTTCACCAACAACATCCCGCAGCGCGACGGCGGCACCCACCTCACCGGCCTGCGCGCCGCGATGACCCGCGTCATCAACAAGTACATCGAGGAAAACGAGCTGGCCAAGAAGGCCAAGGTCGAGACCGGCGGTGACGACATGCGCGAAGGCCTCGCCTGCGTGCTGAGCGTGAAGGTGCCCGAGCCCAAGTTCAGCAGCCAGACCAAGGACAAGCTCGTGTCGAGCGAGGTGCGCGGCCCGGTGGAGGAAATCGTCGCCAAGGCGCTCGAAGACTTCCTGCTCGAAAAGCCCATCGACGCCAAGATCATCTGCAACAAGATCGTCGAGGCCGCGCGGGCGCGCGAGGCGGCGCGCAAGGCGCGCGACATGACGCGCCGCAAGGGCGTGCTCGACGGCGCCGGCCTGCCCGGCAAACTGGCCGACTGCCAGGAGAAGGACCCGGCCAAGTGCGAGCTGTACATCGTCGAGGGCGACTCGGCCGGCGGCTCGGCCAAGCAGGGCCGTGACCGCAAGTTCCAGGCGATCCTGCCGCTGCGCGGCAAGGTGCTGAACGTGGAGCGCGCGCGCTTCGACAAGCTGGTGAGCAGCGAGCAGATCGCCACGCTCATCACCGCGATGGGCACCGGCATCGGCACCGGCGGCGGCAGCGACGACTTCAACCCCGACAAGCTGCGCTACCACCGCATCATCATCATGACCGACGCGGACGTGGACGGCGCCCACATCCGCACCCTGCTGCTCACGCTGTTCTACCGCCAGATGACGCCGCTGGTGGAGCGCGGGCACATCTACATCGCCCAGCCGCCGCTCTACAAGGTCAAGCACGGCAAGGACGAGCGCTACGTGAAGGACGACGCCGAGTTCGACGCCCACATGCTGCGGCTCGCGCTCAATGACGCCCAGCTCACGCCGCGCGACGGCGCCGAGCCCATCAGCGGCGAGGCGCTGGCCGAACTGAGCCGCAAGCAGCTCGTGGCCCAGGCCGTCGTGCGCCGCCTCACCCGCCTCATCGACGAGAAGACGCTGCATGCGATCGCCGACGGCGTGAAGCTCGATCTCGACAGCCTGGAAGGCGCCGAGACCAGCGCCGCCGCGCTGCGCGCCGTGCTCGGCAACGGCACGGTGCATGTGTACGCCCAGCTCGACACCAAGACCGAGAAGCACCAGCTGCGCATCGAGCGCATCGTGCACGGCAACGTGCGCGTGAGCGTGATCGACGCCGACTTCGTGCACGGCGCCGACTACGCCGCGCTGGCCGACGCCGCCGAAACCTTCCAGCACCTGCTGGGCGACGGCGCCAAGGTGGCGCGCGGCAGCGGCGAGAAGCGCAAGGAAGCGCCCGTGCGCGACTTCCGCGAGGCGATGGCCTGGCTCATGACCGAAGCCCAGCGCGGCGTGCAGGTGCAGCGCTACAAGGGCCTGGGCGAGATGAACCCCGAGCAGCTGTGGGAAACGACGATGGACCCGACCGTGCGCCGCCTGCTGAAGGTGCAGATCTCGGACGCGATCACGGCGGACGAAATCTTCACGACGCTGATGGGGGATGAGGTGGAACCGCGCCGGGAGTTCATCGAGAGGAATGCGCTGGCGGCGGGGAATATTGACGTTTAAATTCTTGCGGGGCTCAGTTTAAAGACCGGTTCTAAGCCCCGCAATTTTAAAAAGTCCTAGTTTTTTAGTAATCAACAAACGTCTTGAGAAAATGCATTCAACTCTTGAAAAGATTAAAGGGCAATTAAATCAAATAATTACCCAGCTTCAGTCTTCCATTCCAAGTGACGAGCCATTTGGTAATGCGCACGGCAATTGGTCATTCCCAGGGTTGACCCGATCTGAGTTGATTGAAGAGGCGCAAGCTATCGCTGACCTGATTGAGGCTTATGGGGGTGATGACTTGCGTGATAATGCTGCAAGATTACAGGATTATTTACGCCGCCTGCAATTTTTGCAGCAAAACACTGTAGGGCAGATTTGGGGTAATGCAGCAGCAGCCGTTCCTGTGTATTTGTTTACTCTCCAAGGGCTTCGTAAAGCGCTGACAGCGGTGCTTGTAGATGATGAGCAAGTCAAAGCGGCTGTTAAGCTAAAAAAATTGGGTTCGCAGCTTCGTAGCTTAGAAGCGCGCTTAAATGGATTGGGGCCGCGCACTGAATCGCTTGAAACGATGGTGGGGCGTATTGAGTTGGCATATAACGCGGCCGACCAACTTCCCACTGACTTGGAGTCTTTGTCTGAAGCCCGGAAAAAAATTGCCGATCTCGCAAAAGACGCGGCGATAGATCAAGCTGATATTTTTCGGCTAAAAGAAAGGGCAGCTGAGATTGATAACGAACTTAATATGCGCGCTGATAAGGCGAAAGTTGTACTTGATCGGTGTGAGACAGCCTACTCAGCTGCTACTAGCGTAGGATTGGCTGCTGCTTTTAGTGAGCGATCGAGTGCCTTATCGAAGTCGATGTGGTTTTGGGTCATTGGACTCATGTTCGCTCTAGTTGCGGGTGGTTATTTCGGCTCTGGTCAATTGCATGCCTTGTCAGAGCTTCTCAAAATCCAAAATGTTTCAGGCTTAGTGCTTTTTCTAAATTTACTCCTCTCTCTATTGTCGATTGGTGCGCCTGTTTGGTTTGCGTGGCTGGCAACTAAGCAAATTGGCCAGCGATTTAGGCTTGCCGAGGACTATGCTTTCAAAGCATCAATCTCGCGAGCTTATGAAGGGTTTCGACGCGAAGCCGCAAGGTTTGATGGCGATATGGAGGCGCGGTTGCTGACATCTGCATTAACTCGTCTCGATGAACTTCCTTTGCGCTTGATTGAAGCTGATGCTCACGGTAGTCCCTTGCATGAGTTTGCGTCGTCTGAAATCGTTAAACAGGCGATAAGAGCCGTGCCAGGCTTCTCTGAGCAAGTGCAGGTGTTGGCGACAAGAGCGTTAGATGCTATTACACCCAGTAAGGCTCAAAATAAATTGCCTAATGGTGAATAATTTTTCGAATTGGCGATGAGATGGTTATCTTTATCGAGACGACGGAAATTGCGGTTGCCAACGTGCGCATGTTGGCTGTTCCGCTGAACTCAGCATTTTTTCGTCGTCAAAACTCCGGTGGATTTATCAACAGCTTGTGGATAAATCCACCGGAGTTCTGACGCGATTCCCGCCCCGCTCTCACCCCGCCACCCGCTCCCACCCCAGCCCGAACCTCCCGAGGTACTTCCTCAACCGGTCGGCGTCATTCACCACGCTGCGCCGCGCGCGGCTCGCGCCGAACAGCCGTCGCCCGGCCTCCGACAGCGTGCGCGAGTCGCGGCAGACGGCCACCACGGCCGCGAGCTGGGCGCGGTCGAACAGGTCGAGCGCGGCCAGCGCGTCGCCGCCGAGCAGCGCGGCGAGGTCGATGTCGCGCGCGAGGTCGAGGATGCCGGGCGTCGCGTCGTCGCCCGCCCGCGCCACGGCCGCGCCAGCGCGCGCGGCGGCTTCTCCGGCTTCCAACCCCGCTCCCGGCGCCCGAAGACCCGCCAGCGGCCCGGAAAACGCGCCGAAACCGCCCTCCTCCGCCCACAACCACCGCAGCCGCCCGATCTCCGCCTCCACCAGCGCCTCGGTGATGCGCCCGCCCTCGGCCAGCGTCGCGAGCCGGGTGACGCTCGCGCCCAGGTCGCGGAAGTTGCCGCGCCAGCCCGCCTCGGCCGATTGCGCGAAGCGCAGGTAGCGCGCCCGCGCCTCGGCGTTGAAGCGCACCGCGCGGCCCAGCTCCTGCGCCGCGAGCGCGAGCAGGTGCTCGACGTTCGGCTCGATGTCCTCGGGCCGCTCGGCCAGGCCGGGCAGCGCATAGGTCCACAGGTTGATGCGCGCGAACAGGTCGTCGCGGAAGCGCCCGGCCGCCACCTCGGCGCGCAGGTCGCGGTTGCTGCCCGCGACGAGCTGGAAATCGCTCGCCACCTCGGCATCGGCGCCGACCGGAAAGAAGCGCTTCTCCTCGATCGCCTTGAGCAGCATCGCCTGCTCGTCCAGCCCCAGCTCGCCGATCTCGTCGAGGAAGAGCAGCCCGCCGTGCGCCGTGCGCAGCAGGCCGGCGCGCTCGGTGATCGCGCCGGTGAAGGCGCCCTTGCGATGGCCGAACAGCGCCGAGGCCGCGCCGTCGCCGCGCAGCGTCGCGCAGTTCACCTCGACGAAGCTGCCTTCGAGCCGGTGCCGCGCCTTCTTCAGCTCATATAAGCGGCGTGCGAGATGCGACTTTCCCGCGCCCGTCGGCCCCACGAGCAGCACCGGCGCGCGCGAGCGCACGGCCACGCGCTCGATCTCCTCGATCAGTGCGTTGAAGCGCGCGTTGCGCGTGGCGATGCCGTTCTTGAGGAAGGCCAGCGCGTCGCTGCGCTCGCGGTGGAAGCGCGCGGCCAGCGCGTCGTAGCGCGACAGGTCGAGGTCGATGACGGTGAGGCTGCCCGCGTTGCCCGGCACCTGCTTGCGCGGCGGCGAGCTTTGCAGCAGCACGCCCGGAAAGAAGCGCGCCTCCACCAGCAGGAAGAGGCAGATCTGCGCGACATGGGTGCCGGTGGTGATGTGGGCCTGGTAGTCCTCGCGCGCGGTGTCGAAGGGATAGGCGCGCACCCAGTCGTAGAGGGCCGCGTACACCTCGCCGAAGTCCCAGGGGTCGCGCAGCGGGAAGTCGTGCAGCTTCACCTCGGTCTCGGGCGCGATGGTGGCGATGTCGGCGGCGACGCGGTCGCCGAGCCGACGCGCATTGGGCGGCATGAGCAGTTCGAGCCGGTCGATCACCACATGCTCGTGCTGCGCGAGGGCGACGGTGGGCCGCCATTTCTCCCAGCGGCCGGCACCGGGGCCGGCATTGTCGAGCTGGGTGCCGAGGAAGCCGATGACGACGAGGGGTTTGCGAGGCATGGCTAGCTTTGTGGATAAGTTGCGCGCCGATAATCTAGCCGAGCGGCGAGCCTCTGCGCAGCGCCTATCCACAGGCTGTGGACAATTCTGTTGACGGATCAGTCACTTGGCCTGCGCGGCGCGGTCGTGGCACGGCGGTTGCCATTGCCCCCGCCATCGCCGCCGCGCCAACCGCGTGACGGCGATGCCGGCGGGCGGCACCCTCGCCTTCCGGCCAGCGCCGGCGGCCCGATCCGGGCCGCCGCTCCCGTCACTCCGGCGGCAAGCACCGCAAGGACGAAGAAGATGCAAACGAACTACAACTATGAAGAGACGATGGTCGAGGGCGGCGTGCCGCTGCGTACCTGGACGCGCGGCGTGCCCGTGGACCCGAAGGCGGCCGAGCAGCTGAGCAATGCCGCGCGCCTGCCGGTCGTGTGGCCGCACGTCGCGGCGATGCCCGATGTGCATGTGGGGATCGGCGCCACGATCGGCTCGGTGATCCCGACGGTGAAGGCGATCATCCCGGCCGCCGTGGGCGTGGACATCGGCTGCGGGATGATGGCCTGCAAGACCACGCTGCGCGCCGAGGACCTGCCCGACAATCTCGCGCCGCTGCGCGCGGCGATCGAGCAGGCGGTGCCGCACGGCCGTACCGCCGGCGCGCGCGACAAGGGCGCGTGGAACACGCCGCCCGACGCGGTGGACGCGGCCTGGGCGCAGCTCGACGGCGAGTTCACCGAGATCACGCGCGACTACCCGAAGCTGAAGAACACCAACAACCGCAAGCACCTCGGGACGCTCGGGACCGGCAACCATTTCATCGAGGTCTGCCTGGATGAGGCGGGCGCGGTGTGGTTCATGCTGCACTCGGGCTCGCGCGGCGTGGGCAATGCGATCGGCACGATGTTCATCGAGCTGGCCAAGAAGGATGCCGAGCGCAACGACGTTCACCTGCCCGACCGCGACCTCGCCTACTTCGAGGAAGGCGCGAAGTACTTCGGCGATTACGTACGCGCGGTGAGCTGGGCGCAAGCGTTTGCAAGGCTCAACCGCGAGCTGATGATGCGGCAGGTGATCGAGGCCGCGCGTAAGGTCATCGGCAAGCCTTTCGAGAGCCATGTCGAGGCCGTGAACTGCCACCACAACTATGTGCAGCAGGAGACGCACTTCGGCCGCGAGGTGTACGTGACGCGCAAGGGCGCGATGAGCGCGAAGGCGGGCCAGCTCGGGATCATTCCGGGCAGCATGGGCGCGAAGAGCTTCATCGTGCGCGGCAAGGGCAATCCGCAGAGCTTCGAGAGCTGCTCGCACGGCGCGGGCCGCGTGCTGAGCCGCACCCAGGCGAAGAAGCGCTACACCGTGGCCGACCAGCTCGCCGCGACCGAGGGCGTGGAGTGCCGCAAGGACGCCGACGTGATCGACGAGATCCCGATGGCCTACAAGGACATCGACGCCGTCATGGCGGCCCAGTCCGATCTGGTGGACGTGGTGCACACGCTGCGCCAGGTCGTGTGCGTGAAGGGCTGACGCGATGATCGAGATCGACGGCTCCGAGGGCGAGGGCGGCGGGCAGATGCTGCGCAGCGCGCTCTCGCTGTCGATGTGCACCGGGCAGCCGGTGCGCGTCGTCAACATCCGCGCGAAGCGGTCGCGGCCGGGCCTGATGCGTCAGCACCTGGCCTGCGTGCTCGCGGCGCGCGACGTCTGCGATGCCGAGGTGACGGGCGCCGAGCCCGGCTCGCGCGAGGTGGGCTTCGTGCCGGGCGCGGTGCGCGGCGGCGAGTACCACTTTGCGATCGGCACGGCGGGCAGCTGCATGCTGCTGTTGCAGACCGTGCTGCCGCCGCTGCTGCTGGCGCGCGAGCCGAGCCGGCTGCTGCTCGCGGGCGGCACGCACAACCCGCTCGCGCCGCCCTTCCCCTTCATCGAGCGGGCCTTCCTGCCGCTGCTGGAGCGCATGGGCGCGCGGGTGGAGGCAAAGCTGCATCGGCATGGCTTCTTTCCGGCGGGCGGTGGGCAGGTCGAGGTCGAGGTGTGGCCGGCAGCGGCCGGCGCCGATGGCCGCCCCGCCCTGCTGCCCTTCGACCTGACCGAACGCGGCGAGCCGCGCGAGGCCTGGGGCGAGGCGCTGGTGGCGGCCGTGCCGCGCCATGTGGCCGAGCGCGAACTCGCGGTGCTGGCGACGGCCTTCGGCTGGCGCGAGGCGCAGTTGCGCATCCCGCCGCTGCGCGCCAACGAAGGGCCGGGCAATGCGGTGGTCGCGAGCTTTTCCTGTGGACAAGTCTGCGAGGTGTTCGCGGCCTTCGGCGAGAAGGCGGTGACGGCCGAGACGGTCGCGCGGCGCGTGGTGAACGAGGCGCGCGGCTGGCTGGAAAGCGGCGCGGCGGTCGGGCCGCATCTGGCCGATCAGCTGCTGCTGCCGCTCGCGCTCGCGGTTGTCCACAGCGGCCGGGCGACGCGATTCACCTGCAGCTCGGTGACGGAGCACCTGCGCAGCAACGCGGCTGTCATCGCGCGCTTCCTGCCGATCGATTGCCGCATCGAGGCTCAGGGCGCGGCGCAACTCGTGAGCCTGCTGCCGGGCTGATCCTGCGCTCGGAAAGGGCGCGCAAGGCCGTCTGCGGGCCGGTAGGCGGCCGTGGCGGGCGGGGAGTTGTCCACCGCCCGCGCACCGGCTTTTCCCCTTGGCAATCCACCGGCTTCGACTGTGGTTTTCCACGAGGGTATCCACCGGTCTTCCACGAGGCTGGACACCGCTTTTCCTCAAGGCTGGACTACTGGATATGCCACTGGATATCCGGCGGTTGTCCAGAAGCTTGTCCACAGGCGCTGGCGCGCGCTATTCACAAAGTTTTCCCCAGAGCGGACGCGCGGTGAAAAGGCTTGCAAGGCGATGGCGTGACCGTTCATCGCCGCGAGTTCCGGCGACAAATCCTGTGGATGGATTTCCGCCAGAAACTTTTCCACAGGATGTGGATAGGTTTGACGGCCTTGGGGCGCGCGCCGGAAGCGATGAACAGCCGGCTGGCGCGAGGTACGTGATCGGTCGGGTGCGGCCGGGTTTTCAGCCTTCGGCCGGCTTCGCGAGCGCGGCCTTCACCCGCTCGAAACGATCGGCGGCGGCGGTGATCTCGACGGCGCGGCGGCGCATGAGGTCGAGCATTTCGCCGAGCAGCGCCGACTCGTCGGCCTCGACCACCTGCTCGCCCACGAGCCAGCAGGCCAGCGCCGGCTCGTCGCGGCCGAGGGCGCGCGCGGTGTCGCGCTGCCAGTCGGTGCCGAACAGCAGCCGCGCCGAATCGCGGAACAGGTCGCGCGCCGTGGGCAGCTCGGCCGGTGCGACGCGCGGCGCGGGTGGCGTCACGGGCGCCTGCGGCTCGACCAGGCTGCGCGCGCGGGCGCGACGCAGGGCGGCGTCTTCTTCGAGCGTGGCCTCGGCCAGACGGGAAACCTCGGGCAATACCGAGCGGATCATTTCGGCGGCGGTGAGCGGCACCGTCCAATGCCGCTTTTCCGAAACCCAGCGCGCCTTCGGCACCCAGCGCAGGATGCGTTCGAGCGTGTCGGTGAATCCACATTTGATGAGAATTGCGTCATCCGTGATCTCGATCCACGGATTGGGCGGGAAAGGATTTGCCGCCAGCAGGGCGCGCGCTTCTTCGAGGCTTGGCATGATGTCGCCTGCACTTTCAACAATTGGGAGCGATCATCATGAGCACATCGCCCGCCGCAGGCAAACCCGACGCCGATGATTACCTCGAACTCTTCGGCCGATATGGCAAGGATTTCGGGCCGGTATATCTCGAAGCCGAAGACCAGACTTACCGATTGCTGTTCGAGCAGATCGTGCGATTGCTGATCGAGCCTTCGCCTTTCAATCTGAGCATGCCGCAGGAATTCCGCATCACGGCGCAACGCTGGCTCAATGGCGACGACGAAGTCCAGCGCCACATGCGCGAACCGCAGATGCGGCATTTCATGCTCAGCGATTTCTACGACTACGTTCATCTGCGCAAGACGATGGGGCACGCGCCCTGGTGACGGGGCTGCGACCGCGCCATGACGGGCGGAACGCCCTCGCCCGCCTTGCCGGCCACGCCCTGAGCCACGGCGCCGGCGATCCGCGTCGCCCGGCCCCGAAATTGCTGAAAGCCATACCGCGCGCAATTCCCTGTCGCGTTTGTCGGGTTTCATCCCGTGGAGAAGACCATGGCTTTCGACATTTCTAAGGAATGGGGCGATGCCGATGTGGCGGCATTGCTCGGCTCGGTGGAAGACGATCGTGACTGGCGGCTCGAAGTCGGCAAGGACGCAATCGTGTCATTGCACGACATGACCGTGCCGACCGGCACCGAATATGACGCGACGATGCATTGCTTCTTCGAGATGTGGTCGCAGGGGACTGATTGGGTCGGCCCCGGCGCGGCGTCCGACAAGAAACTCGTCGCCACCATCGCCAAGAAATTGCGCGAGAACTGGCCGAATCTCGTCGCGGGTCAGACGCTTTACGCCTGATTCACGCGCGCGGCCGTATCGGATTTGCTGGCGCGGAATCGAGCCTGAATGGCTCTGGCTGCCGGGCAATCGGCTTTCATTTCCGTCCGAACCGAATTGCGTGAATTGCCGCAATGCAATCGCATTGCCCGCGCAATTGGACCCGATTCGCGCGGTCGCGGCGCGGCCGGCCTGATCCGGGCCGCGTGCCGACCAGCCTTTCCCGCCCCTGGCGGACCGCGCGCGTCGCGCCGTTCACCGAACAAGGGGCGCCGCCGGCAGGGCTTGCGCCGTGTGGCCGTGCCCTAGCGCACCGCCGCCGTCGCGCGCACGGCGGTCGCGCGCGCGCCCACCCAGCGGCCGACCAGATTGAGCATCTCGGGCGCGAGCGTTTCCTCGATGAAGGCGTACTCCGACGGCAGGCCCTTGTCGGCGGTCTGGAACAGGTGGTTGAGGCCGGGCAGCTCGGCGATCGTGGTGTCGCGGTTCGATGCCAGCGCGCTGCGGATCGCGCCGAGGTTGAGCGGACTGGGCACCTGCAGGTCCTTGCTGCCGCCCAGCGCCAGCACCGGGCAGCGCACGCGCGCCAGCGTCGGCGCCGGGTCGTAGGCCAGGAAGTAGCGGAACCAGGCCGAATAGATGCTCGACGACTCGCGCCGCGCCTGTTCGGCCGGCATGCCGCCGGCAGCGAGCGTGCGCATCAGCTCGGCGCGCGCCTGGCGCAGGTCGGGCTGGCCGACGGCCGCGCGCTGTACCGCGCGCGCCACCGCCAATGCTTCCTCCACGCGGTCGGGGGGGGCGCCCGAGGCTTCCTTGATCGCCTTCACCTGGGCCAGCACGTCCTCGGCGCCGGGCACGCCCACGCCCGCGAGCAGCACGATGAACGCGATGCGCGGATCGTCGGCGGCCACCATCGGCGCGATCAGTCCGCCTTCGCTGTGGCCGATGAGGCCGACGCGGTCGGGATCGATCTCGGAGCGGGTGCGCAGCCAGGCGACGCCGGCCTCGACATCGGTGGCGAGATCGGCCGTGGTGGCTTCGCGCAGGCCGGGCTGCGAGCCGCCCACGCCGCGGTCATCCACGCGCAATACCGCGATGCCATGCCGGCTCAGGTGGTCCGCAAGCACGAGGAAGGGCTTGTGACCGTAATAGCTCTCGTCGCGGTCCTGCGGCCCGGAGCCGGAGATGAGGATGACCGCCGGAAACGGCCCCGCGCCCTGGGGCACGGTGAGCGTGCCCGCGAGCTGCAGATGGGAGCGCTCGTTGACGTACACCACGTCCTCGCTGCGGTAGGGATAGGGCGGCAGGGGCGTCTGGGCGCGCAGCGCGGCCGGCGGCTCGCCGCGCGGCACGCCGGTGCGAGGCAATTCCTGCGCCGGTGCTGCGCTGCACAAAAGCAGTGCGGCAAGCGATGTCGCATACGCGCAGAAAGCGGGCAGGGGTCGCATCAAGTGGCTCCGTCAAACTGGAATGACGCCAGGGCCGCCTGGGGCGGCCGGCGTAGCATCGAGACTTTTCCGGAGGTTCACGTGTTCGGTTTCACCGAAGAACAAATCGCCAATTTCGGCCTCACCTGGGGCGTCGGCGGCTTCATCCTTCTGATGCTCGCGATCATCGCCAACCTCGCGCGCGAGTCGAAGGCCGGCAAGTTCGGGACCATCATCCTGTTCGTCGTGCTGGCCTTCGGCATCCTCGGCTTCGTCGCAAAGAACGTGCTCCAGTGGGTGCTCCACATCTGACCGGCGACGATCGGTCGAATTTCGGAGGTGGTCTCGCCTGATGGAAAACCCTGATCCCGCCGCCTCCGGCCGGCCTCGGCTGCTGCTGCGCTGGCTGGTCGTGGCCACCGCCTACTACGCCACCGGGCGGCTCGGCCTCGCGGTGCCGTATGTCGGGACGCACATCACCCTGATCTGGCCGCCCACCGGCATCGCGCTCGCGGCGCTGCTGCTGTGGGGGCCGCGCATGTGGCCGGCCGTTTTCGCGGGGGCGCTGGCGGTCAACCTGGGCATCAGCGCGTCGGCCGCGCTGGCGGCGGGCATTGCCTGCGGCAATACCGCCGGGCCGGCGCTGGGCGCCTGGCTGCTGCGGCGCGGCGGTTTCGATCCGGCCTTCGAGCGGCGCGCCGACGTGCTGCGCTACGTGGCGCTGGGCGTGCTGCTGGCGATGCTGGTCAATGCGAGCAACGGCGTGATCCAGCTCTGGCTGCACGGCCTGCTGCCGGCATCGGCGCTGTCGCGCGCCTGGTTCTACTGGTGGTGTGGCGACGCGGTGGGCGCGCTGGTGTGCGGCGTGCCGCTGCTGGCGCTTTCGGCGCGGCCGCCGTGGCGCCGCATGCCGGGCGAGATGGTCGAGGGCACGATCGGGCTGCTGCTGCTCGGCTGGACCGGCTGGGCGCTCTTCATGAGCGACCTGCCCTGGCTGCGCGACCTGACGCTGCCGCTCGTGTTCCTGCCCTTCCTCGGGCTGATCTGGGTCGCGCTGCGCTCGGGCGTGGCGATTGCGGCGCTCGGCGGGCTGCTGCTGTCGGCCTTCGCGGCGGTGGGCACGGCGCTCGGGCGCGGGCCGTTCGCGGTGCCCGACACGCACCAGAGCCTGCTCATGCTGTGGACCTACATCGCCACGCTGGCGGTGGCCAAGCTGATGCTCGTGGCGCTCACCGCCGAACTGGCGGCGAGCGAGGCGCGGCTGCGCATGATCGGCAACGGCCTGCGCGACCTCGTGTTCCAGCACGACCGCGAGGGCCGCTACATGGTCGTGCTCGACACCTGCGAGCCGCTGCTCGGCTATCGCGCCGACGAGCTGCTCGGCCGTGTCCGCTACCAGTTCATGCATCCCGAGGACGCCGACCGCTGCCGCGCCGCCGTCGAGGCCATGATCGAGACCCGCCTGCCCAGCCCGCCGGTCGAATACCGCTACCGCCATGCCGACGGCCGCTGGATCTGGCTCCAGGGCCTCTCGACCCTCGTGACCGATGCCGCCGGCAGCGTGGTGGCGATCCAGGTCACGGCGCGCGACGTGTCGGCGCGCAAGGCCACCGAGGCCGCGCTCATGCGCAGCGAGGCGGTCAACCGCGGCGTGGTCGACGCGCTGCACGAGGGCGTGCTGGTGCTGCACGGCGATGGCGCCATCGTCTCGGCCAATCCGCGCGCGGCCGAGCTGCTCGGCTTCGATGCCGACGCGCCGCCGCCCGACATCGCCGAGCTGCTCAACCAGCGCGAGCTGCTGCATGCCGACGGCCGCCCGCGCGAATTCGCGCCCGGCACGCTCCAGGGCTTCGGGCGCTTTCCGGCCTTCAACCGGCGCGTGGTGGGGCTGCGCCTGCCCGGCGCGGCGCCGATCTGGCTCGACGTGAACGGCGAGCCGATCCCGCTCGCCGGCGAATCGGAATCGGGCTACGTGCTGTCCTTCGCCGACATCACCGGCCAGCGCGAGCACCAGCATGCGATCGAGCGCATGGCCTCGCGGCTCGCGCTCGCGTCGGCGGCGGCCGGGCTCGGGCTGTGGAGCGTCGATGCCGCGAGCGGCCGCGTCGAATGGGACGAGCGCGTGCGCGAGCAGCACGGTCTCGCCGCCGGCGCGCCGGTGCCCGACCTCGACGACTGGCTCGCGCGCTTCCAGCTCGAATCGGCGCCGCTCGCGCGCCGCCTGCTCGTCGAGCGCCGGCCGCCGCGCGAGCCGGTGGTGCTGCGCCTGCGCCTGCCCGACGGTGGCAGCGCCGAGATCGAGTTCAGCGCCCATGTCGAGCGCGATGCCGAGGGCGAGCCGGCGCGCGTGGTCGGGTTTTCGCGCGACGTCACCCAGCGCGAGCTGGCGACGCGGCTGCGCCACGAGCGCGACCTGGCCTACCGCGAGATGCGCACCCGCAACGAGTTCCTCGCCCGCATGAGCCACGAACTGCGCACGCCGCTCAACGCGGTGCTCGGCTTCGCCCAGCTCATCCCGGTGCAGGAAGGCGACGAGCTGACGCCGCGCGCGCGGCGCAATCTCGGCCACATCGTCGAGGCCGGCCATCACCAGCTCAGGCTCATCAACGACCTGCTGGAGCTGGCCCGCACCGCGCGCGAGGAATTCGCGGTCGAGAACACCGAACTCGCGCTCGCGCCGCTGATGCTGAGGCTGCGCCCGCTGGTCGAGGCCGCGTTGGCCGAGCGCAGCAACCGGCTCGTCATCGACTGCCCCGAGGCGCTGCGCCTGCGCGGCGACGAGCAGCGGCTGATGCAGGTGCTGCTCAACCTCGTGACCAATGCCGGCAAGTTCAGCCCGCACGGCAGCGCGGTCGAACTCAAGTGCGAGCAGGCCGACGGCAAGGTGAGCATCGCCGTGTGCGATCGCGGGCCGGGCATCCCGCCCGACGCGCTCGACCGCATCTTCGAGCCCTTCGTGGGCCGGGGCGCGGGCGCGCCGAGCGAGGGCGGCATGGGCCTCGGGCTGAGCCTGTCGCGCGCGCTGGCCACCGCGATGGGCGGCAGCCTCGTGGCCGCCAACCGGCCCGAGGGCGGTGCGCGGTTCACGCTCACGCTGCCGGCGGCCATGGGCTAAGCCTGGGCGAGGCGGGCGCGGCGCGGCTGCTCGTGTCGCTCGCCCGCGCCGCCCGGTCGACGCGTCTTCACGCCGACGCGCTCAGTCGCGCGTCAGTGCCAGCGCCGACGCATGCGCCTCGACCGGCGCGCTGTCGATCGCAAGTACATGGCGCTCGACGCGCCGGAAGCCGCCGGCCGCGTCGTCATGGTCGTGGCGCTCGGCGATGCACAGTCCGGCCGGCGCGTCCGCGCCGCCCCAGCGGAGCAGCCAGACCGAATTGGGCACGCCTTCGCGCACCCTGCGCGACACCGCCGTGCCTGCCTGGACCACCCACATCCGCCGTCCGGCGGTCTGGTGCGCCTCCTCGTGCGGCCGCAGATAGGGCAGATGGATATGGCCGCCGAGCAGCAGATCGGCGCCGGCGCGCGCCCAGGCCCGCGCCGCCGCGCGATGGCCGTGCAGCAGGTTGGCCTCGTCGCTGGCGCGGATGGCGAGCAGTGGCTGATGCGTCACCACCAGGCGCAGCTGGCCGGGTCGGGCCGCCGCTAGCCGCGCCGCCACGCGCTCGATCTGCGCGGCCGACACCTCGCCGTCCTTGTGCCGCGCGGCGCGCGTGGTGTTGACGCCGATGACGAGCAGCCGGGCATCGTCATGCACCGGCTCCAGGTCGGCACCAAAGGCCGCCGCGTAGCGCGAATACGGCGCGCGCCAGCGCGTCCACAGGTCGAGCAGCGGCAGGTCGTGGTTGCCCGGCAGCAGCACGCGCGCCGCGATGCCCAGGCCGTCGATGAAGGCGCGCGCCGCCGCGAACTGGCCGTGCCGCGCGCGTTGCGTGATGTCGCCGGCCAGCACCAGCAGATCGGGGCGCGTGGCCTGCGCGAGCGCGGTGAGCGCCGCCGCCACCGCGGGACGCTCGGTGCCGAAATGCGGATCGGAGATCAGCAGCACACGGCTCAAGCCGTCGCCTCCGAGTCGAGCGTCGCGTCGCGCACGCCGGCCAGGTGCGGCGGCACCACTAGGTGCAGCACCGCCGGCGCCACGCCAAAGAGGAGCGGCGGATGCAGCTTCACGATCTCGCCGTCAAGCGCGAGCTTCACGCCGCGCCGCGCCCGGCGCCGGCCCGCGTGCACGGTCATGCGCCGGAACGCGAAGCGCGTGACATCGTCGGATTCAGCCAGCCGACCGAGCGCGCCGTCGAGCAGCACCCGCATCAGCCCCGGCGGGCCGAGCGGCGGCAGCGCGAAGGCGGCCAGCTCGCCATCGACCACGGCCTCGGCTTCCGGCAGGCCGAGCCGGGCCAGTTGCAGCGGGTTGTTGCCGACGATGAGCGTCGAGGCCCGCAGCGTGAGTGCCGGTCGCGCCAGCGCTTCGCTCTCGATGCCGAGCGCATACGGCCGGTGCTCGCGCCAGAGCGACACCAGCGCCGCGAAGGCCGCCACCAGCCGGCTGCGGCCGAGCCGCTGCTTCCACATCTCGCGTTCCTCCAGCAGGCGCGGATAGAGCCCGATGCTCGCATTGACGAGGAATACGCGGCCATTCACGCAGCCGGCCTGCACCCGCCGCAGCGCCGGCCGTTCCTGCGCCAGCGTGTCGATGCCCTCGGCCAGATCGACCGGCACGCCCTGGCTGCGCGCGAAGTAGTTGAAGGTGCCGCGCGGCAGCACGCCGAAGGCCACGCCCTGGCCGAGCACCTGCTGGGCGACGGCGTTGATCGTTCCGTCGCCGCCGGCCGCGACGACCACGCCGCCGCTCGCGCGCGCGCGTCGCACCGCCTCGGCGGCGAGACCGGGCAGGCTGGCGCCGGCCTCGGCCAGCAGCAGCTGATGGCGTCGGCCCTCGCCCGGCGGACCGAGCCGCGCCGCGAGTGCCTCGGCGAGCGCGGCGCTGTCCTGCCGGCCCGAGCCGGCGTTGGCCACGATGAAGAGGGGCGGCGCGGTGGCCAGCGGCGGTGCGTCGGCGGGGCCGCCGGGGCGCGACAGGGGCGGCGATGTGCCAAGGGCGCCGTCGGCGCGGGACGGAATGGTCAGGTCAGGCATGCGACCCCGTCGATTGTCCCGGCGCGCGCACCGCGTCGAAGTCGGCCCACTCGCCGTTGCGCCAGTCGCCCTGGGCCTGCTCCACGTCGCGCGCGCCCACGGTACGCAGCAGGTCGGCCACCTGCTGGCGCGCGGCGCCGTCTTCCACATGGGCGGCGAGCAGCACGCCCGGCTCGCGCACGGCCGGGTCCTGTTCGGCGCCCGAGGGCTTTTCCGACGACGGGTGCCGGGGCTGCGTCGGCTGTGTCGGCTCGCGGGTGCGCAGCAGCGCCCCGCCAAGCGCGCCCGACAGCCCGCCGATGAGCGCCGCCACGATCACCAGGAGCGCGCCCGGAATCGTCGAGAGCGTCTCGCCGCTGGCAATGCCGACGCCCACGGCGGCGCCGATCGCCGCGCCCACCGCCACGCCCGCGATCGAGCCGCGTGGCGTGCGGTGCGAGGCCGCGTCCGACATGTGATCGCCGCCGATGGGCGTCCGCGCATGGCGGCCCGGCGGGTTGACGTAGTAGAGGCAGACATCCTCGTGCTTTAGGCCGCGACTCAGCAGCACGCCTTCGGCGCGCTGGGCGGCGGGATAGTCCGTGAAGCGACCGGCAATGATCGAGGCCATGAACTTCTCCTTCTCCTCGGGGCGGGATGGCGCCGCGCCGTCGGCCCGCAGGCGCGCCGGCAGGGCGTCTGGGCCGACGATGACGCCCGACCCTCGCGCATCGCCAACCGCGAAGCAATTCGAGGCAGTTCTTACAGGGTGACGCCGCGCCCGGCGCCGGCCCGGCGCCGGCCCGGCGCGCCGCGATCGCGTTGAAGTAGTCGCGCCCCGGCCGCTCGATGCGCGCCTGGGTCAGCCGCGCCAGCGCGATCAGCGCCGCGCCGTAGCCGGCCAGCACCGGCCAGAGTAGCCAGCTCCGCGCCGCACCCGCATGCGCGAGCACGAATTCCGCCGCCACCGCCAGCGGCGCATGCACGAGATACACCGAGTAGGACAACCGCCCGAGCGTCTGCGCCCAGGCCGCGCGCAGCCCGCGCGCGACCGGCCCGGCATCGGTCGCGAGCGCGACGACCAGCAGCGCGCACAACGGCACGAAGGCCAGGCTCGCAAGTGCCGCCGGCCAGCCCGTGGCCGAGCCTGCAAGCGCTTGCAATCCGAGCGCCAGCAGCGCCAGCGGCAGCTGCATCCGCGCGAGCCGGGCATCGCGGCGCGCATCCGGCCGGCGCGTCGCCAGCCAGGCCAGCCCGCCGAGGAAGAAGCCGGCCACGCAGCGCAGGAAGCCAAGGTCGCGGAAGGCGTTGAGGCACTGGCCGCCGGCCACGCAGCCCTCGCCGACGCGCAGTGTCACGAAGGCGCTCGCGGCCGTCAGCGCGATCAGCGCCGCCACCGGCGCCAGCCGGCGGCGCGGCACGCGCTCGCACACCAGCCCGAACAGCAGATAGACGTAGAACTCGGTGCCGATGCTCCAGCTCGGCCAGTCGATCACGCGCGCGTCGGTCAGCGACAGGAAGTGCGTGAGCGTGAGGTTGGCGAGCACGTCGCCGGCATCGGGCAGGTAGAAGCCCGGACGCGGCGCGCCGGGCGGTTCCAGCCCCGCGCCCGCGAGCGCCAGGCGCGCCGCATCCGCCATCGACAGCGCGAGGAAGGTCAGCGCGGTCGCGAACAGGTAGAGCGGCAGCAGCCGGCCCGCGCGCCTCAGCACGAAGGGCCCGAGCGCAGCCGGCCGGTCGAGCCGCTCGGCATAGGTGCGGAACAGGATGTAGCCGCTCAGCACGAAGAAGAGATCGACCATCAGATAGCCGGCCGCGAGCGGGCCGGAGCGCAGCAGATGCAGGTGGTAGAAGGCGACCAGCAAGGCCGCCACGCCGCGCAGTCCTTCGAGTGCGTGGATCAAGGCAGGGCTCCTTCGATGACAACTGCAAGCCACCCTAGGCAGTGGTGCCGGACGCGGTGTTGCAGGAGATTTCATCACCATGCGGACGGGCGCGGCGCCTTGCCTGCCGGGGTTTCCGGCGCATGTCGGATGGACTCTTGTAACCGCGCGCCATGTGCCGGAAACGGCTCCTAGACTGCCTCGCGTCGAGTGGCTGCGAGGAGACCGGGCCATGGGAATGACTGCGTGGTTTCATCCGGCCGCCGTCGCGCTGGCCGTGCTCGGGCTGGTGTCCTGCGGCGGTGGCGGCGGTGCCGCGCCCGACGCGGGCGGCGGCGTTGCAAGCGCTTTCACGGCAGCGGCCGATCGCGCCGCCGCGGCCGTCGCACCACCCTCGGTGCCGCCGCGCTACTACGTGCCCTTCCAGCTGAGCGACCCGGTGACCGGCGTGCGCAAGGCCGGCCTGTTCGACCCGCGCGATGGCAGCGTCATGCCGCTTGACCTCGACCTGAGCAACGACACGCCTTCGGCCTTCGACGCTGTCGTGCCGATGCCCGGCGGCGAGCGCGAAATGGCCGGCGCGACCCGGATCTTCATTGGCCAGTCGGCGCGCGACGGCCATCCGGCGGGCATCTATCGCATCCGGCTCGGCTTTGCCGAATCGCGCACGCCCGAGTTCCTGTTCGCGTCGTGCTGGCCCGGCGGCGCGAGCGCCGTCGTCACCACCAACGACGGCCACGGCGGCCTGCTCAACCACCGCTCGCCCGGCTCCTGCTTCGACCCGCTCACCACCTACGTGGACGACAGCCGCGTCCAGCAGCTGAGCGGCGTCATCGCCCGGCCGGTGCCGCTGTGGACCTCGGGCGACGCGGGCATCGACAAGGTCCATCTCTACCCCTACGACCAGACCGATACCGCGCCGGCGCTCATCACCGACGCCGACGGCGGCAACCGCATGCCGATCGCCAACATGCACGCGATCCCGCCTGGCGGCGGCATCTATCTCGAAGACCTCATCGGCCCGACCGACCCGCAGCGCCGCGTGCTCTACACCAGCGACAGCCGAAACCTGTACGCGACCACCTGGGACGACAACGGCGCCTACGAGACCACGCTTTCCACGCCCACCTCCGGCCGGGGCGCCTATCAGTCCAGCTCGCGCATGGTGGCCGACGCCGGCAGCGTCTGGCAGCTCGACGAACGCGCGCTGCTGCGCATGCGCGGCATCGATCCGCCGCTCGTGCACGCGCGGCTGCCGGCCGAGGTGCTGACCTGGGGTGTCTCCGGGGCTTGGGTCACGAGCAATCACGTGCTCGGCCTCGCGCTGGTGAACGAGGGCGACGGCCCCGCCGTGCCCGCGCTGTTCTCGGTCGGCAAGCGCTACGGCACGGTGCACCGGCTCGACACGCCAGGCGCGCCAATCGTGCCGGGCGGCGTGATCGGCGTGCGCGATGACCGCATCGTGGTCTGGTTCCGTGCGCGCTCCGATCTGCGCGCCGACCTCTCGGTCGTGGTGATGGAGGCCGACGGAGAATTTGCCCGCACCGTCGGCGAGAACGCCGAACCGCTCGGCGTGGTGACGCGGCCAGTGTGGCGGCCGGGTGACCCGCGCCGCGGCGGCGACAGCTTCGACCTCGCCCGGCCGCCCGGCGCCTTCCTGCCGCAGGCTGTGTCGGTGTTGTACTGCGTGCCGAATCCGGGCGGCAAGACCTGCGCCGTGGCCGGCGGCACGATCTGGGAGCACTGCCTCGACTGGCCGTGGAACTTCAGCCAGCGCCTCGGCCGCATCCCGCCCACGCCCGGCCTCGAATCCGATCTGTACGAGGTGCGGCTGCTGCACGGCCTGAGCAACGGCCGCTACCTGATCGGCGTGACCGGACCGGGCGGCAGCGTCGATCCGCTCAGCGGTGCCTACGCGATGTTCACGGCGCGCGCCTACACGGCCGGCTCGCTGCGGCAGATCAGCCTGCCGTGACGGGCAGGCGGGCGGGCTGGTTGACGGGTACGGCGCCAGCGCGGCGTCCGCGCGCGGGCATCCGTCGCCTGCGCGACGCCGCTGTCAGCGCATGGCCTTACCCTTGCGGCCATGTCCGCCGCCGCCCCCCCCTATCTCGTCCAGTCCGGAGTCTTCCTCGCCGCCGCCGTCGTGGCCGTGCCGCTGTTCAAGCGGCTCGGCTTCGGCGCCGTGCTCGGCTACCTGATCGCCGGCGTGTTTCTCGGTCCGTCGGGCTTCGCGCTTGTGCACGACCCCGAACGGGTACTCGACTTCGCCGAGTTCGGCGTGGTGCTGCTGCTGTTCCTCATCGGGCTCGAGCTGGAGCCGGCGCGGGCCTGGGCGATGCGCCGGCCGATCTTCGGGCTCGGCGGGTTGCAGGTGCTCGGCACGACGGCGCTCGCGCTCGGCGGCGCGATGCTGCTGGGCGTCGAGTGGCGCGAGGCGCTGATCATCGGCATGGGCGTGGCGATGTCGTCCACCGCGCTCGGACTGGCCTCGCTGGAGGAGCGCGGGCTCATGAGCACGCCGGGCGGCAATGCCTCCTTCGCGGTGCTGCTGTTCCAGGATCTGGCGGTGATTCCGGTGCTGCTGATCGCGGCGCTGGTGGCGCCGGGGCATCACGCCAAGCTGTCGGCGAGCGCGGTGCTGCCGGCGCTCGCGGCCATCGTCGCCATCGTCGCGATCGGCCGCACGCTGCTGCGGCCGGTGATGCGCGCGGTGGCGAAGACGGGGCTGCGCGAGCTGTTCGTGGCGCTGGCGCTGCTGATCGTGATCGGCGTGTCGCTGGCGATGCAGAAGGTCGGGCTGTCGATGGCGCTCGGCACCTTCCTCGCGGGGGTGCTGCTGGCCGACAGCGAGTACCGCCACGAACTGCAACTCGACATCGAACCATTCAAGGGCCTGCTGCTCGGGCTGTTCTTCATGGCCGTGGGCATGACGGTGGATCTGCGGCTGGTGGCGGCCAATCCGGGCACGGTGTTCGGGCTGGCGCTGCTCATCGTCGCGGCCAAGTTCGCGCTGCTCTACGGCCTGGCGCGCGCCACCGGCCAGGCGCCGCGCGACGCCGGGCTGTTTGCCGTGGCGCTGTCGCAGGTGGGCGAGTTCGCCTTCGTCATCTACGGCCTGGGTGAGGCGCAGAAGAACTTCTCGGCGCGCACCGCCGACACGCTCAACGCGGTGGTGGCCGTCACGATGCTGGTCACGCCGCTGCTGTTCGTGGCGACCGACCGCTTCCTGCGCCGCCGGCTGGCGCCGGGCAAGAACGAGGCGATCGACGAGCGCAAGCCGGTCATCGTCGCGGGCTTCGGGCGCTTCGGGCAGGTGCTGGTGCGGGTGCTGACGGCGCGCGGCATCGAGACGACCGTGATCGACCGCGACCCCGACCAGATCGAGCTGATGCGCGAATTCGGCTGGCGCTGCTACTACGGCGACGCGACGCGGCTCGACGTGCTGCGCCAGGCCGGCATCGACGAGGCGCGGCTGTTCGTGCTGGCGATCGACGAGCCGGCGCAGTCGATCAAGGTGGCGAAGCTGCTGCGCGAGCGCTGGCCGGCGCTGCCGATCGTGGCCCGCGCGCGCAGCCGGACCGAGGCCTATGCCTTCCGCGAGCTGGGCATCGTGTCCATCCGCGAGACCTTCCATTCGAGCCTGGAGGCGGCGGCCGAATCGCTCATGCACCTCGGCATGCCGCGCCACACGGCGCAGCAGGTGGTGCGCGAATTCGAGCGCTACGACCGCAAGATGCTGGAGCACAGCTTTGCCGTGCGCCACGACCGCAAGGCGCTGATGAGCCTCGCCGAGCAGGGCCGGCGCGATCTCGAGGAGCTGCTGTCGAACGAGAAGCTGCTGCGCGAGGTCGGCACGCTTGATGGGGTGACGGATGTGAGCGTGCGGGGGAGGGACGGTGTCGCGCGCAACGACACGCCGCGCGGCGACGCCGAGCCGCCTCGCGCGGCCTGAGCGGGCGCACCGGGAGGCTGTCTTCCGCCTTCAGGCGATCAGCGCATGCCCCGCCGTGCGCAGCGCGATCCCCACCGCCGCCCCCAGCGCCGCCGTGCGCCACACTGCCGACACCCGCCTGCCGGCCGACACCAGCACCGCGATGCCCGGCAGGTCGAAGGCGTGGATGAGCCATCCCGCGCTCGCGTTCACCACCTGAGCGCCCACCTGCCCGTTGCGATGCAGCTCGTCCATCACGCCGAGCATCGCGGTGCCGCCCGCGAGGTACTTGGTGAGCGTGGGCAGCACGATGACGGCGTCGATGCCGGCTCGTCCAAGCAGCGGCGCGAGCGCGGCGGTGAGCGCGTCGATCGCACCCGCGCTGCGCAGCAGAGCCACCATCACGAGCGAGAGCACGAGCATCGGAATGGCGCCGGTGGCGATGCGGAAGGCTTCGGCGCCGGCGCGGTTGATGGTGTCGAGCAGGCCCTTGGCGTCGTCGGCGACCGGATGCTTCAGCGTCTCGTCGAGCCGCGCCTCCTCGGCCGACAGCCGGCGTCCGAAGCCATGCCAGGTCACGGTCGCCGCCAGCAGCCCGCCCGCGAGCGACCACGCCAGCGTCGCGCCGAGATGCAGCCCGAGCGCCATCAGCGGAAAGCTCGCATTGGCCTGGGCCATCGCCAGCACCATCGCGAGCGTGGCGGCGAGATGCCGGTCGGACGCGCCGCGCTGCTCCATGAGCGTGAGCGTGGCGACCGGCGCCGCGAAGCTCACGAAGCTGATCTGGAGCGCGGCGAACACGCCGAGGCCGGTCAGCCCCACGGGCCGCAGCAGCGGCGCGAGCAGCGCGACGACGCGATCGAGCACGCCGCGCGCTTCGAGCACGCGCATGAGGCTCAGCATCACGACCATGAGCGGCAGCATCACGAACAGCGCGAATTCGACGCCCGCGCGGCCGGCCCGGAGGAGGGTGGTCATCAGTTCCATGCGCCAATTATTCCAAGCCGCGCGCCGCGCCCGGCCGCCCGGGGCCGAGGCGATCGCAAGCCATTGCACGCCGCCGCGCTCATTCGAGCGCCGCGCCTGCCCCCGCCCGGATGCGCTCGACCGCCGGATGCGTGATGCGTCGCTCGGCCGCGATCGCGTAGAACTGCTCGCGCACCGTGTCGCTGTCGCCCACGCGCTCCAGCCCGTGCTGCGCGGCGAGATCGGCGGCGACGATGGCCGCCGCCGGCATCAGCCCGAGCCCGCCGCGCGCGAAGGTCGCGAGCAGGGCGCTGTCCTCGAACTCGCCCGCGACGCGCGGCCGCAGGCCCTGACTCTCGAACCACTGGTCGAGCCTCGGCCGCAGCACGCTGTGCCGCGTCGGCAGCAGCACCGGCGCGCCATCGAGGCTGCGCGGAAAGCCCTCGCGGTACTTCGCCGCCAGCGCCGGCGTGCCGAACCACGCGATGCCCGACTCGCCGAGCGCATGGTTGTAAAGCTTGAGCGCCGCGTTCGCGGCCACCGGCCGGTCGGCCAGCACCACATCGAACTTGTGCAGCGCCAGATCGGCCAGCAGGTGCTCGAACTCGCCCTCGTGGCAGCTCAGCCGCACCGCCAGCCCGGCATCGAGCGCCGGTTGCAGCAGCCGGAAGGCGACGAGCTTGGGCAGCGAATCGGCAATGCCCACCGTCAGCCTCAGCCCGCCCGCCGCGCCCGCGTGCGCGAGCGCGAGCGCCTCCTCCATCTGCGCGCCGATCTGGAAGATGCGGTCGGCATGGTCGAGCGCGATGCGCCCCGCCTCGGTCAGCACCAGGCCGCGCCCTTCCTGCGTGAACAGCGCCTGGCCGAGGTCGGCCTCCAGCTGGCGCAGCTGGGCGCTGACGGTCTGCACCGCGAGATCGAGCCGCGCTGCCGCCTTCGAGATGCCGCCTTCCTTGGCGACGACCCAGAAGTAGTGCAGGTGGCGGTAATTGAAACCGGCCATTTCGAGATTTCCTGAGCTGTAACGCTTACAGCTTCGCAAAAACCTACATGAAAGTCAGTAGAAAGATGATTTTTCTGCTCGGGCTTTCAACCGAGACTCGCCGCTCCCCGCCGGTTTTCGTCCGGCACCGTCGTCCTCACGAGGAGCCAGTCATGGACACCCGCAACAGCAACGTCACCACCCTTGAAGCCCGCCCCTGGTACGGCGGCGAGGCGGTCACGCCCGAACGCGCCAACAAGACGCTGCGCCAGACCTATGCGCTGCTCGGCGCCAATCTCGCGTGGAGCGCAGCCATCGCCGGCACGGTCACGGCCATGGGCATTCCCGGCCCGGGCCTGATCCTCACGCTCATCGGCTTCTATGGCCTGCTGTTCGCGATCATGAAGTTCCGCAACAGCGGCGCCGGCGTGGGCCTGACCTTTGCGCTGACCGGCTTCATGGGCTGGACGCTCGGGCCGCTGCTGTCGCACACGCTCAAGATGCCCGGCGGCGCGGAAGTGATCGCGATGTCGCTCGGCGCGACGGCCATCATCTTCTTCGGCATGTCGGCCGTCGGCCTGACCACCAAGCGCGACCTGTCGTCGATGGGAAAGATGCTTTTCGCCGGCATGATTGTCGCGGTGCTCGCGAGCCTGGGCGCGATCTTCTTCAACATCCCCGCGCTGGCGCTCACCGTGTCGGCCGTGGTGGTGCTGCTGATGGCCGGGATGATCGTGTTCGAGACGAACAACATCGTGCGCGGTGGCGAGACCAACTACGTGATGGCGACTGTCAGCCTGTTCGTGTCGATCTTCAACCTGTTCAGCAGCCTGCTGCATCTGCTGGGCTTCGCGAACAGCAACGACTGATCCGCTTCGGCCACTGACCAGGAAAACAACTGATGGAAGCCTTTCTCGCAGCCAGCGTCATGGGCCATCCGGCCTGGCAATGGCTGATCTTCGCGGCCGTGGTGCTAGTGCTTCTGGTGCTCGACCTCGGCCTCTTCAACCGCAAGGACCATGTCATCGGCGTGCGCGAGAGCCTGAAGATGTCGGCGTTCTACGTCTTCATCTCGCTCGCCTTCGGTGGCTGGGTCTGGTGGCAGATGGGCAGCACCGCCGCCGTCGAGTACACGACCGGCTATCTGATCGAGAAGTCGCTGTCGATGGACAACGTCTTCGTGATCGCGATGCTGTTCAGCTACTTTGCGATCCCGCGCGAATACCAGCACCGCGTGCTGTTCTGGGGCGTGCTGGGCGCGATCGTCATGCGCGGCGTGATGATCGGCGCGGGCGCGGCGCTCATCGAGCGCTTCGGCTGGATCATGTGGTTCTTCGGCGCCTTCCTGCTGTTCACGGGCGTGAAGATGTGGTTCGGCGCCGAGCACGAGCCGGACATGGCGAACAACAAGCTCATCGGCTGGCTGCGCCGTCATCTGCGCGTGACGCCAAAGCTGCATGGCCATGACTTCTTTGCCCGTCTGCCCAAGGAGCCGGGCGGCAAGCCGGTGCTGTGGGTGACGCCGCTGTTCCTGGCGGTGGTGGTGATCGAGTTCGTCGACCTCGTGTTCGCGGTGGACAGCGTGCCGGCCATCTTCGCGATCACGCTCGATCCCTTCCTCGTGTACACGAGCAACATCTTCGCGATCCTGGGCCTGCGCTCGCTGTACTTTGCGCTCGCGGCGATGATCCACCGCTTCGACTATCTCAAGTACGCGCTGGCGCTTGTGCTGGTGTTCGTGGGCGGCAAGATCCTCGCGGCCGAGTTCATCGGCCACATCCCGGCGCTGCTGTCGCTCGGCATCACGCTGGCGATCCTGGCGGGCGGCGTGATCGTGTCGCTGGTCAAGACGCGTGATCAGGCTGGCGGTGAAGGCGCGGCCGAGCCGGCCGACGCTCGTCTTGGCGAGGGCGCGGCGCGGCCCACGCCGAACTGAAGGGACCCGGCTGCCGGCCGGTCAAGCCGGCGGTCTGGTGCCTTCCTGTAGGACAGCGCGCGCCCCATGTCGGCGCGCCGCCGTGAATGACGGCGGATGCTGCCGACAGCGCAAGCGGCCCGGGACCGACCCCGGGCCGCTTGTCGTTTGACGACCATGCTCCTGACGCCCGATCCGGGCGTCGTCCAATAAGGAGCATTTCATGATCGCCTTTCACGATCCGTTCTGGCCCGCCACGGCGGTGTTCGACTGGTGGGTGCGCTGCTACGTGGAAAGCGCGATCCGCATGGGCCTGTGAAACGGGTCAGTGGTTGAGCAGGATGTCGACGATGACGCCGGTGGCCACGGCAATCAGCAGCCACTCGCCGTCGATGTAGGCCCAGCGGTGGCCAGGCGGCGGCCGGCGCAGGCCGCGCGCGCGCCAGTCGTCGACATAGACGACGCGGACGTCGCGCGGCATGCGCTCACCCCGGCCCCAGCGGCCGTGCGGGCCGTCATGCCAGTAGTCGGGCGGCGCGGCATGGCGCTCGGGGCCGCGTCCGGGCGGTGGACCGCCGTGCCCGCCGTGCCCGCCGCGGTCGCCTCCGCCGGGGCCGCGATCACCGCCGCCACCGTGGCCGCGATCGCCGCCATGGCCATGATCAGCCAGGGCGGGGAGGGTGAATGAGAGCAGGGCGCCGGCCAGCAGGCGGCGGCGGAAATTCGGGCGTTCCATGTGCTTGTCCGGAGATTCGACCGGCCGAGTGTCGCAAGCCGACATTGCTTCGATGCGCCGAATCGCAAGCGAAATGACAGGCGGTTTTCCGCTTGCAACGGCTTGCAAACCGTGTCGGCATCGGTGCAACAGCACGACGCTCGCGCGGCCTCGTGCCGCGCCGCCGAGCGCCCGTCACTCGGCGGCGAGGCCCGCCAGCGCCTCGCCGCAGGGCAGCGCGAACTTGTCGGTCAGCAGCACGTCGGCGCGCGTGACGCCGAGGTTGACCATCAGCACCGGCTTGCCGGCCCTGGCCGCGTCGCGCGCGAAGCGGAAGCCCGAGAACACCATCAGCGACGAACCCGCCACCAGCAGCCCGTCGGACTCGTCGAGCGCGGCATAACTACGCTCGACGCGCTCGCGCGGCACGTTCTCGCCGTAGAACACGACATCGGGCTTGAGCACGCCGCCACAGCGCTCGCAGGCGGGCACGACAAAGCGCGAGAAGTCGTGACCGTCGAGGTCGGCGTCGCCGTCAGGCGCGATGCCCGCACTCAGGCCGAGCCATTGCGGATTGCCGGCGACGAGCCGGGCCTGGAGCGCGGCGCGTGGCGTGCGGTCGCGGCAGTCCATGCAGACGACGCCGTCGATGCGACCGTGCAGGTCGACGACGGCGCGGCTGCCGGCGGCGGCGTGCAGGCCGTCCACGTTCTGCGTGACGAGCAGGTTCACGCGGCCGGCCTGCTCCAGCCGCGCGAGCGCGCGGTGGGCGGCGTTGGGCTCGGCGCGGCGCATCAGCGTCCAGCCGATCGCGCTGCGCGCCCAGTAGCGCGCGCGCACCAGCGGATCGCGCATGAAGTCGCGGAAATCGACCGGCGGCTTGCGCTTCCAGGCGCCGGCGGCGTCGCGGTAGTCGGGGATGCCGGAATCGGTGCTGACGCCAGCGCCCGTGAGCACCATCCAGCGTCGGCTGCGCGCGAAGGCGTCGCGCAGGCGCGCGAGTTCGAGCGCGGGATCGGCCGGCGCGAGTGGCGCGGCGACGGGCAGGCCGAGCGTGGCGGCGTCGATGGCGGGCGAGCGGGCGGGAGCGGCGCCGGTCGGGGCGGCGGCGGGTGGATCGGAGGTAAGCGGGTCGCGCATGGGGCTGGGGATCGAAGGCGTGGAGGTCAGCGCTTCGCGCCGGCGCTGCCGGCGTCGGGCGGCGTGCCGTGGCTGGCGCCGTCCTGCCTGATGCCGGCGCCGTCGTGGCGGGTCGTGCCGGGGCCAGGCGCGTCATGCCGCACGGTCGGCCGTTCGCGGCCGCGATGGCGGTCTCGCGGATCGACCACCACCGCCATCGGCGGCTGGGCCTCGGGCCGCGTCAGCAGTGCGTCGAGCTCGCGCTGGCGCTCCAACTCGGTGACGAGGCGGTCGCGGCCCGCGCTGCGCTGGTTGGCCGTGGACAGCAGCTGCTCGCCCGCGCGATGGCTGCTGGCGCCCGGCAGGGTCGAGACGATGTCGGCGCCGCGCTCGGGTTCGGGCGCGACGACGGCGGGCGCGGGCGCTGGCTTGCGCGCCTGCGTGGTGGCGGTCGCGCGCCGGGGCGGGTCATCGGTTGCGCGGGCGAGCGGTGGCGCGGCGAGCAGCCCGGCCAACGTGGCCGTGAGCAGCCCGGCCAACGTCGTCGCCAGCAGCAGCGCGCCGCGCGCCGTCGTGCCGCCGCGCCTGCCGGTCGCTGCCGGTTCCATCCGTCCGTCCATGCCTGCCTCCGCTCGTCTGTCTTCGTCCGCGTCGCGCCGGACCGTCCGCCGCGCCGCGCGCGCCGTCCGCCTGCCCGTGTTGACGATAGCGCGCCACCGCGCGGCATGAGACCGCGAACAGCGGCCTTCGTGCCGCGCCCGCCCGCTACCATTTCGGCCTCCCCAGCCAGCCCCAAGCGGTCAGCCATGCATGCCGAACTGCCCACCCACGCCCATCTGCCCGACGACGACCATGTGCGCCGCGTCGCCCAGCGCAGCACCCTCGTCAGCGTCGCCGTCAACGTGGTGCTCGCGACAGTGCAGGTGTTGATCGGCGTGCTCGCGCATTCGGCCGCGCTGGTGTCGGACGGCGTGCATTCGCTGTCCGACCTCGCGTCCGACTTCGTCGTGCTGCTCGCCAATCACCACAGCCGCCGCGAAGCCGACGAGGACCATCCCTATGGCCACCTGCGCTTCGAGAACGCTGCCTCGCTCGCGCTCGCGCTGCTGCTCGCCGCCGTGGGCGCCGGCATGCTCTGGGCTGGTGTGCACCGCCTGTTCGGCCCGCCGCCTGACCCGGCCCATGTGCCCGGCGGCGCGGCGGTGGCCGTGGCCGTCGTGGCGCTCGTCGCCAAGGAAGGGCTGTTCCGCTACATGCTCGCCGCCGCCCGCGGCGTGAAGTCGTCAATGCTCGAAGCCAACGCCTGGCATGCGCGTTCGGACGCCGCCTCCTCGCTCGTGGTGGCGCTGGGCGTGGCCGGCTCGATGGCCGGCTGGGGCTTTCTCGACCCGCTCGCCGCCGCGATCGTCGGCCTGATGATCTGCAAGATGGCCTGGGAATTCGGCTTCGGCGCCATCGCCGACCTGACCGACCGCGCCGCCTCGGCCGAGGAGGTCGCCGCCATCCGCGAGACGCTCCAGGCCACGCCCGGCGCCCGCGATCTGCACCGCCTGCGCACCCGCAAGATGGGCGACCGCGTGATCGTCGATGCCCACCTGCTCGTGGACCCGCTCATCAGCGTGAGCGAAGGCCATTACATCGCCGAAAGCGCGCGCCACCGGCTGCTCAAGGCGCATGGCGTGGTGGACGCCACCATCCACATCGACCCCGAAGACGACGTCATCGACGGGGCCGTCGTGAAACTGCCCGGCCGCGAAACGCTATTGGCCGAATTGCGCGACTGCCTCGGCGACCTGCCCGTCGATCTGGAAAAGACGCAATTGCATTATCTGGAGGGGAAGATCTGGGCGGATGTCTTCCTCAAGGGAATGGATGAAGGGAATGCGGAGGTGATTGCGGGGAAGGTGGAAATGGCGAAGGGGAGGGTGCTGGAGTCGGCGAATTTTGTGGCGATTAAGGTGTTGCAGGTGCGGGCGTAATCGCCACGTAAATGTTCTGGAAATGGTTGGGGAAATGCCCGGCAGCAAAACTGATGCCGGGTAAGAGCTTGATTCGCCTATTGGTCTTGATGTAGCTTTTTATTTAGTGCATTTGTCATTACCTCTCGAATTATCTTGGGGGATGCTTTTTCGGTCGCACTTAAAAATGCATGTTGTGTGACATTTTTTCTGTGGCGAGAGTTTGATAGCGCCAGCATTTCGTCGAAAAGATCCTCTATCCGTTCTTTGTTACTTATGTCATATGGCAAGTCAAAAAACTCATACTTGCTAAGTATGCGACCCAGTTTTAAGTCGTTGGCCAACAATTTTTCGCATTTTGCTTTAAATGAGTGGAAAGGGGGTGTTTCTGGCTGCTCAATCACGTTCAGGTCGCTTAGCGCCCTGAGATCATGCTCAATTGAGGACTCTATTTCGATGTGCTGCTCGTATAAGGCAGTTTCGAGTTCTTTCTTAAAATTCTGTGCGTCGCTGCTTTCATTTAATGACCGCGCAATGTTTTTTGGAATCCAGTGCCCAAGATGGGTTTCTATTCCGTAATTCTTAACCATGTTTGATATTTTGTCCGTGCATTCTGATGAATATTCAAACCTAAAATAACGCCGACTAATTGTTGCCGAGTCAATATCGAAGCCCATTTCCTTGAGTTCATTATTTCCAATCGTCTTTTTGCCTTGTTCATTAAGCTGATATCTAATTGCCAGATATTGTCCTAAACTGTCGGACCATTTGTGCGCAAACAACCCCTCATGAATGAGGGCAAGTTTGAATGCGTATTCATTGGCGCTGCGAAATTCGCCAATTTCCCTCACGTCAACGGTTCTTAAATTCTTAAGTTCATCAAGGAATTCTGCTACCGCGCCTGCGTCTTGCGTGTCGAGTAGGCTTTTCAATGTTTCCATTCTTGTTTTCTGTAAGCCCCGTGTGGGTCAGGTTTGCGGAGCCAATAGCAAGGCTGCCGCGATAAACTCCCCCATTCTTATCGTCGGACTTGATTGCATACCCTTTGCTATGAAAAAGCGTGGAGGTATCAACGGCAAGAATCTCGACATCGACGTTTCTTATGCATGATCGGATTCTGTTAAACTGCTTTTGCTCAATTGTTTGGGCTGATTTTCTATCGATAAAGAGAAATACCTTCTTGAGCTTTGCAAGCTTTTCCATCTTTCTCATTAGTGAAATGGCAGACTCTGTCGAAAAATAACATGATGTCAAATAAAGAGTGTGAAAGTATCTTTTGTCCACCCCCTTCATCAGCATGTGAATCAGTTTTTCTTCTTTGGTTTGCTTTGTGTTGAAGCTGGTATTCATCGGGGCTGTCTTTGAGAGTGGGGTGATTAGAAGGTATTGGGGAAATGCGCTGCTGGTGGTGTTCGATCTTTAATGTCTGAATCTTTTCAAACCTCCCTCCCATACCTCCGCAAATACGCCCGCCAATACATCTTCCCCTCGGGCGTAATGAACCCCCACCACTGGCTTTTCTTCCCCATCACGAACAGCGACCACGCCTCGCCGCCTTTCGGCACCACGAGCCGGTGCGCGGTCGCGGCGCTGCGCCTCACCATCGCGCCCGGCCCGCGCCAGAACACGCCGAGCCGCGCCGCCTCGGTCGCATGCGCGAGGCCGGCGGCGGTGTCGAGCGTTCCCAGCAGTTCGATGAGTCGAGCGGCCTCGGGCCGCAGCACGCCCGGCCGCGCCTCGGCGGCGCTGGTCACTTCCCAGTAGCCGCCGCGCAGTACCCAGCTCAGGTTCCACCACGGGTGGTCGTGCAGCGCGCGGTCGTGGTCGGAGCGCAGGACGTGGTGGATGCGCGCACCGAAGGGCGGCCAGGCCTTCTTGCGGTCGCAGCGCAGCAGCCAGCCGCGCTCCATGTAGTTGCCGATGTTGGGATAGGGCGAGCGGCGCGACCGGCGAATCAGCCAGTCGATGACAACGGCGGGCAGCGGGAGGCGCATGACACGGCGGGGAGTGGGCGGCGCGCCGATTCTGCCAGCCACCCGGGCGCGGCCATCGGCGGGAATGCGCCGGCCCTGCATGCGCTTGCAACGCGGCGGCCCGCGCGCCGCCGCCGTGGCCGTCGCCCCGCGCTCAGCCGAGCTTGGCGATGACCGCCACCGGCCCGCCGCCCGGCGGCCCCTGATGCTCGGCCCCGCCCGACACGTACAGCGTCGTCACGCCCACCACCGAGGCGATGACGGCGCCCGCCGCCGCGCGCGCATGGCGGGTGGCGTCGAGGTCGGCGTCGGACAGCATTGTGTGGCGCACGCCGCGCACATGGCCGGTCGGGTCGGCCTCGCACTTGGCGAGCACGTTGATGACCCGTTTCGGCGCATCGGCCTCGGGCACGCCCAGGTCGGCGAGGGCGCCGCGCACCGCGTCGGCGTCGATGAGGTCGCGCATCGCGCGGTGCGAGATGCCGTAGTCGCTGGCCGAGGCGGCGCTCATGCCGAACACGATCACGCTCACATGCTTCTGCTCGTTGCCGGCCGAGCAGGACGCGACCGACGAGTACATGGTGCGGGCGGCGAGCACGTCGCGCTCGCGCACGGCTTCGTCGGGCAGCTCGCCGAGGGCGATGGCCACGCCCAGCGCCGAGGCGCCGCGCGACCAGGCCATCGATTCGCGGGTCTCGAGCGTGACGGGCTTCTCGCCGAGGCTGCGCGCCGATTCGATGTCGGCCACGCGCAGCAGCGGGCACTTCACCTGCACGAAATGCACGTCGGCGGGGTTGTCGATGCCGGCGTCGGCGATGGCGGCGCGCACCGCCTCGGCCGTGGCCTGGATCTGCGCCATGCGGCCGACCTCGTGCGGTTGCAGCTCGCGCGTGCTGCCGATGCCGACCGCGAGCCGCTTGCCCTCCGGCGCGGCCTTGCTGGTCCAGCGCCGCGCGAACACCGTCATGTGCGGGCTGAGCACGCCTTCGGTGCCTCCCGACATGACGATGGCGATGCGGCGCGAGATGTCGGTGCGCGAGGCGTGCATCGCGTCGGCCAGCAGCGCCGACACGGTCTCGACCGCGTATTCGCGCGTGAAGTCGTTGACCAGCCCGGTACCTTCGGTCTTGCCCAGGATCGCTACGATCTCGTCCGCGCGTACCGTGCCACGTGCGAGCAGCTCGGCCAGCCCCGTCACGTCTCCGGGGCCGCGCATCGGGATGCGGAAGACGTCAACGCTCTGCATGTCGCCTCCGCTTCACGGTGCCCGCCCCGCTCGCCGCGATTGCCCTGCCTGCCGGCACTTCGGCCGGTCCACTTCTTCCTGACGCGATCCCTCGCATGCCTGTCGTTCCTTCGCTCATCGCCATCAATGTCCTGCTGTTCTTTCTACAAGGCTCGCGTGGCGACTTGATGCTGTTTGCGTTGTGGCCGATCGAAGCAGGATTCCTGCCGTGGCAGCTCGTCACCAGCGCATTCCTGCACGGAAGCCTCACGCACCTGGCCTTCAACATGTTCGGCCTGTGGACCTTCGGCCGCGAGCTGGAGTCGCTGCTGGGGGCGCTGCGCTTCCTCACGCTGTATTTCGCGAGCGTGGTGACGGCGGCCGTCGTGCAGCTGGTGTTCGTGGCGATCGCCGGCTCGCATTCGTACACGCTGGGCGCGTCGGGCGGCGTGTTCGGGCTGTTGCTGGCATGGGCGGCCTTCTTTCCCGAATCGGAGATCGTGCCGATCTTTCCGCCCATCCCCATCCGCGCGCGGGTGTTCGCGGCGATCTACGCGGTGATCGAGCTGGTGCTGGGTGTGACCGGCACGGCCCAGGGCGTTGCCCATTTCGCGCACCTCGGCGGGATGCTGGGTGCGTGGCTGCTGATCCGGCGCTGGGAATGGCGTGCGCGCGAGGCGCGGCGCAGGCGGCTGGGGTGAGGCGGGAGAAGGCCGGCGTTTCCGGGCCGGCCGGCGTGCCCGGGCCGAGGACGGCGCGGACACGAGGCCCGGCAGGGCGCCGGGCCGGCGGGCGGCGGCATCGCGCCGCGCCGCGCCCGCCGCGCGCTCAGATGTCGATCTGGCTGCCCAGCTCGACCACGCGGTTGATGGGGATCTTGAAGAAGTCGGTCGCGAGCGCCGCGTTCGACTGCATCCACGCAAACAGCTTCTCGCGCCACATCGCCATGCCGGGCATGGACGTGGGCACGACGGTCTGGCGCGACACGAAGTAGGACGTGTCCATGAGGTCGTACTCGAAGCCGAGCTTGCGCGCGGCGGCATGCATGATCTCGTCCACGTCCGGGTCTTCCTTGAAGCCGTAGCAGGCCTCGACCCGTGCGAAGCCCTGCTGCATCGGCGCCACCGTCACGCGCTCGTCCGCGATGGTGTGGGGCACGTCGAGGATGCGCACCGTCAGCAGCAGCACGCGCTCGTGCAGCACCTTGTTGTGCTTGAGGTTGTGCAGCAGCGCGGCGGGTACCGCGTCGCCGATGCTGGTCATGAACACCGCCGTGCCCTGCACGCGCGGCGGCGGCCCGGCGGCGATGGCCTCGACGAAGGCATCGACCGGGATGCTCAGCTCGCGCAGACGCTCGAACAGGATCTGCCGGCCGCGCTCCCAGGTGGCCAATACCGTGAAGGCCGCCGCGCCGATCACGAGCGGGAACCAGCCGCCGTCCGGGATCTTGATGGCGTTGGCGACGAAGAAGCTCAGGTCGAGCAGCAGGAACACGAACACCAGCCCGCGCGCGTACAGCTTGCGCACGCCCCAGACCCGGCGCAGCACCACGTACACGAGGAAGCTCGTCATGCACATCGTCGTCACCACCGCGATGCCGTAGGCCGAGGCCAGCGCCGACGAGCTCTTGAACATCAGCACCAGCGCGATGACGCTCACCAGCAGCGAGTTGTTCACCAGCGGCACGTAGATCTGGCCGATCTCGCGCTCGTTGGTGTGCTGGATGCGCATGCGCGGCAGGTAGCCGAGCTTGATGGCCTGGGCCGTCATCGAGAACGCGCCCGAGATCATGGCCTGCGAGGCGATCACCGTCGCCACCGTCGAGAGCAGCACGAGCGGCAGCGTCGCCCACTCGGGCACCGACAGGAAGAAGGGATTGCGGATGGCCGCCGGATGCTCCAGCACCAGCGCGCCCTGGCCAAAGTAGTTGAGCAGCAGACCTGGCATGACGAGCACGAACCAGCCGATGCGGATGGGCCGCGCGCCGAAGTGGCCCATGTCGGCATACAGCGCCTCGGCGCCCGTCAGCACCAGGAAGACCGAGCCGAGCACCAGCACCGACGCGAAGCCATGCTCATGCAGGAAGGCGATCGCATGCCAGGGCGCGATGGCCACCAGCACCGACGGATGCTCGATGATGTTGAAGATGCCGATCACGCCGAGCGTGGTGAACCACAGCACCATCGCCGGCCCGAAGAAGCGGCCGATCACGGCCGTGCCGTGCTTCTGGATCGCGAACAGGAAAATGATGATCGCGATCGTGATGGGCAGCACCCAGCGGTGGAAGCCGGGCTCGACGATCTCCAGCCCTTCCACCGCCGACAGCACCGAGATCGCGGGCGTGATCATCCCGTCGCCGTAGAACATCGACGCGCCCACGAGGCCGAGCGCCGCGAGCGCCCAGCGCGTGCGCGGCTGGCCTTCGGTGCCGCGCAAGGCGAGCGCCGCCAGCGCGAGCACGCCGCCTTCGCCGCCGTTGTCGGCGCGCATGACGAAGATGACGTACTTGACCGAGACGACCAGCACCATCGCCCAGAACAGCAGGCTGAGGATGCCGTAGACGTTGGCGGTGCTGAGGTCGATCCCGTGCTCGGGATTCATGCATTCCTTGAAGGCGTACAGCGGGCTTGTGCCGATGTCGCCGAACACCACGCCGAGCGCGGCGAGCAGCAGCGGCGCGAGCTTGCCCTCGCCGTGATGACCGCCGGGTTCATGCATCTGCACCGGGCGGGCGCAGGCAAGCTGCTCCGAGGACGTGGGCACCGGATTGCCGTCGGACGCCGTGACGCTGGCGGTGTCGGCGCGCGGGCCGCGTTCCGAAACTGACATGGAAGAGTCTCCTGATCTGGTCGCCGGCGGGCGTGCCCGGCCGGTTCAGCGCGGATTGTGCTTTCCAGCAGCCTTTCCGCCCGACGACTGAAACAAGGATTGTCTGCCTCGCCGCGCGAGCCGCGCATGCCCCCGTTGCGCCCGGCGCGAAGCCAGCATGCGATTGCCGATGGGCGGCGCCGACGTAAGGGAGGAGAAGGGTTGAGCGCGGCAGGCGGCGCCATGCGGACCCGCCTCGCCGGTCGAGCGGGCCGCCGGCGCCATCCGCCGCGCACGGGCGGTGGGTGGAAGACGGCGCCGCTCAACGCAGCCGCAGCGCCTCGAATGACGCGCGCAGCTCGTCGGGGATGGGCATCGAGCGGCGCGTCTCGACATCGATGAGCACCATCACGTTCTCGGCCGTCGCGGTGCAGCGGCCGTCCTCGAACACGCCCTGCACGATGGTGAGCGAGCTGCGCCCCACCGCCGACACCGCGCTGCCCACCTCGACCGTGCCGGGCCAGTGCATCTCGGCGCGGTAGTCGATCGCGAAGCGCGCCAGCACGAACACGCCGCGCTCGGGCCGCAGGTCGGCGCCGACCAGATCCTTGAGGAAGTGGGCGCGCCCCGTCTCGCAATAGGCCGCCGTCGCCAGGTTGTTGATGTGGCCGAGCTTGTCGGTGTCCGAAAAGCGCAGCGTGTCCTGCGACCAGTGCGGATAGCGGTCGCGGTTGGCCAGATCGGCGGGCGAGGGCGCGCTCATCGGCCTCAGGCCTTGCTGTTGACGAGGTTGAGGAACTCGGTGCGCAGCGCGAGGTTGGTCTGCAACTCGCCCAGCAGCGCCGAGGTCACGGTTTCCTCGCCCGGCGTGCGGATGCCCCGGCTTTCCATGCACAGATGGCGGCAGCGGATGACGACGCCGACCGAGCGCGGTTGCAGATGCTCCATGAGCGCATTGGCGATCTGGATCGTGAGCCGCTCCTGCACCTGGAGCCGGCGCGCGAACACCTCGACCAGCCGCGTGAGCTTGCTCAGCCCGACGATGCGGCCCTTGGGCGTGTAGCCGATCGCCACCTGCCCGAAAAAGGGCGCGAGGTGATGCTCGCAATGGCTGTACACCGGGATGTTCTTTACGACGATCAGCTCGTTGTATTCCTCGGCGCCGTCCTCGAAGACCTTTAGCACCTCGCCCACGTCGGCGTCATAGCCGGCGGTCCAGTCCTTCCAGGCCTTGGCGACGCGATGGGGGGTTTCGAGCAGGCCTTGGCGGTCGGGGTCCTCGCCGATGCTGCGCAGGAAGCGCCGCCAGTCTTGTTCTGAGAAATGTTCGTGGGACATCCCGCGCTCTTTCATGTCTTTGGGTGTTTCTGACTCGGGCCAGTCTAGACCCTCGGGGGCGGCGGGAGTTTCCAAGTCCCCGCTTCCGGCAGGTCTCGGGCGATTGAATTTCCCGATGGCGGCGATGGGCACCGGCTGCCGGCAGCATGAAAAAGGGCGGCTGCCCGTCGGCAAGCCGCCCTTCATCCGCGCCCGCTGGACGGGTCTTGCGACCCGCAGGCGGACATGCCGGTGCTGGTCGGCGCGTCAGCTCATGCGTACTCGACTAGCAGGTCGCGCGCCGAGATGGTCTCGCCCGACTTCACATGCACGGCCTTGACCGTGCCGTCACGGTCGGCGCGGATCTGCGTCTCCATCTTCATCGCCTCGATGGACACGAGCGGATCGCCCGACTTCACGGCCTGCCCCGGCTTGACCGCGACCATCACCACCATGCCCGGCATCGGCGCGGGCACATGGGCGGCGTTGCCCGGATCGGCCTGGACGTGGCGGTTGGCCTTGGCGGCGCCGGCCTTCTCGATCTTGAGCACGCGGGCCTGGCCGTTGAGCTCGAAGAAGATCTTCGTGCCTTCGCCGTCCTCGCTCGGCGCCGTGCCCTGCATGCGGATGATCAGCGTCTTGCCCGGATCGAGGTCCACCGAGATCTCGTCGCGCTCGGCCATGCCGTAGAAGAAGGTCGGACTCGGCAGCACGCTCACGTCGCCGTACTGGCGCTGGTGCTCGGCGTAGTCCTTGAACACCTTCGGGTACATCAGGTAGCTGGCGAGGTCGGTGTCGCTCACGAGGCGGCCGGCGGCCTTCTCGGCGTCCTTGCGGGCGGCGGCGAGGTCCACGTCGGGCAGGGTGTCGCCGGGTCGGTAGGGCTCGGGCGGCTCGGCCTTGAGCACCTTTTCGGAAATTTCGCGCGGGAAGCCGTCGGCCGGGAAGCCCAGCTCGCCCTTGAACAGCGAGATGACCGAATCCGGGAAGGCAATCTCGCGGTTCGGGTCGAGCACGGCCTTGGGCGTGAGGTCGTTGGCGACCATGAACAGCGCCATGTCGCCGACCACCTTGGACGTGGGCGTGACCTTGACGATGTCGCCGAACAGCCGGTTCACGTCGGCATAGGCCTGCGACACCTCGGGCCAGCGCTGGTCGAGGCCCATGCTGCGGGCCTGCTCGCGCAGGTTGGTGTACTGGCCGCCGGGCATCTCGTGCTTGTAGACGTCGCTGGTGCCCGAACGGATCTCGCTTTCAAACGGCGCGTAGATCTTGCGCACGCCTTCCCAGTAATGGCTGATGGCCTGGAGCGAGTCGCGGTCGATGCTCAGGTCCTGGCAGGGGTCCTGGGGCGTGCCTTCGAGCGCGGTGACGATCGAGCCGAGGTTGGCCTGGGAGGTGAGGCCGCTCATCGAGTCGAGCGCGCCATCGACGGCGTCGGCGCCGGCCTCGATCGCCGCGAGCACCGAGGCGGCCGCCGCGCCGCTCGTGTCATGGGTGTGGAAGTGGATCGGCAGCCCGGTCTCTTCCTTGAGGATGCGCACCAGCTCCTTGATCGCGCGCGGCCGCGCGACGCCGGCCATGTCCTTGATGCCGAGGATGTGCACGCCGGCGGCCTGCAGCTCCTTGGCGATGCGCACGTAGTACTGGCGGTTGTACTTGCGCGTGCCGTCGAACAGGTCGCCCGTGTAGCAGACCGCGCCCTCGCAGAGCTTGCCGGTCTCGCGCACCGCGTCGATCGCGACGCGCATGTTGCGCACCCAGTTGAGCGAGTCGAACACGCGGAACACGTCGATGCCTTCCTTCGCCGCCTGCTGGACGAAGTAGCGCACCACGTTGTCGGAATAGTTGGTGTAGCCGACCGCGTTCGAGCCGCGCAGCAGCATCTGGAACAGCACGTTCGGCACCGCGGCGCGCAGCTGGGCAAGGCGCTGCCACGGGTCTTCCTTGAGGAAGCGCATCGCCACGTCGAAGGTGGCGCCGCCCCAGCATTCGAGCGAGAACAGGCCCGGCAGCATGCGCGCGTAGTAGGGCGCGATGCGGGTCATGTCGATCGTGCGCATGCGCGTGGCGAACAGGCTCTGGTGCGCGTCGCGCATCGTCGTGTCGGTGAGGAGCACGCGCGGCTCGTCCAGCATCCATTGCGCGAAGCCCTCGGCGCCGAGGTCTTCGAGCAGCTGGCGCGTGCCGGTGGGCGGCGGCACGGTGAGGTCGCAGCCGGGCAGGCCGCGCGGCATGACGATGTGGGCGTGCGACAGGTCGGGCTTGGCGCGGCCCTTCATGTCGGGCTGGCCGTTGACGATGACCTGGCCCACGTAGCCGAGCAGCTTGGTCGCGCGGTCGCGCCGCTTCTTGAACTTGAACAGCTCGGGCGTGCTGTCGATGAAGCGCGTGATGACCTGGCCGGAGACGAAGTCCGGATGGTTGATCACGTTCTCGACGAATTGCAGGTTGGTCGCCACGCCGCGGATGCGGAACTCGCGCAGCGCGCGGTCCATGCGGGTGATGGCCTCGCGCACGCTCGGCGCCCACGCGGTCACCTTCACGAGCAGCGAGTCGTAGTAGGGCGTGATGACCGCGCCCGGATAGGCCGTGCCGCCGTCGAGACGCAGGCCGAAGCCGGCCGCGCTGCGGTAGGCGGTGATGCGGCCGTAGTCGGGCGTGAAGCCGTTCTCGGGGTCTTCGGTGGTCACGCGGCATTGCAGCGCATGGCCGTTGAGGCGGATGTCTTCCTGCTTCGGCACCGGGCAGGGCGGGCGGCCTTCCGTGCCGACGAGGTCGCCGATCATCGCGCCTTCGCTCACGCGGATCTGGCTCTGCACGATGTCGATGCCGGTCACTTCTTCGGTGACGGTGTGCTCGACCTGCACGCGCGGATTCACCTCGATGAAATAGAAGGCGCCGGTGTCGGCATCCATCAGGAACTCGACCGTGCCCGCGTGCGTGTAGCCGACGGCGCGGCCGAGCTTGAGCGCGGCTTCGCACAGGCCCTGGCGCTGTTCTTCCGTGAGGTAGGGCGCGGGCGCGCGCTCGACCACCTTCTGGTTGCGGCGCTGCACCGAGCAGTCGCGCTCGAACAGGTGGACGAGGTTGCCGTGCTTGTCGCCGAGCAGTTGCACTTCGACGTGGCGCGCGCGGCGCACGAGCTTTTCCAGGTACACCTCGTCATTGCCGAAGGCGCCGGCGGCCTCGCGGCGCGCGACCGGCAGCTGCGCTTCCAGATCGGCCTCGGTCTCGATCACGCGCATGCCGCGCCCGCCGCCGCCCCAGCTCGCCTTGAGCATCACCGGATAGCCGACGGTCAGCGCCGCCGCCTTCGCACCCTCGATGTCGAGCGGCAGCGGATCGGTCGCGGGCATGACGGGCACGCCGGCGGCCACCGCCGCATTGCGCGCCGCGACCTTGTTGCCGAGCGTCGTCATCACTTCGGGCGTCGGCCCGATGAAGATCAGCCCCGCCTCGGCGCAGGCGCGCGCGAAGTCGGGGTTCTCGCTCAGGAAGCCGTAGCCGGGATGGATCGCATCGACCTTCGCCAGCTTGGCGATGCGGATGATGTCGTCGATGTCGAGATAGGCCGCGAGCGGCTTTTTGCCCTCGCCGACGAGATAGCTCTGGTCGGCCTTGAAGCGGTGCAGCGCGAAGCGGTCTTCATGCGAATAGATCGCGACCGTGCGGATGTTGAGCTCGGCCGCCGCGCGCATCACGCGGATCGCGATTTCGGAGCGGTTGGCGACGAGGATGGACTGGATGCGTCGCGTCTGGGGCGCGTTCAAGGGGGTCTCCGGTGGTGGGGCGTGGGTGGGCTCGCGGCCGTGCGTAGCCGTATGTCTCGGCATGTTTCACGAATGGTAATGCGACGTATGAGGCCGGCAGATACCGCATCACGGAAATCAGCTTCGTAATTCGGATTGCGGAAAACACGTAGCGGCCGGGGCGGATTCGCGTTCGGGTGAATGCGGATGGCGGCTGTGGGCTTGATGGCGGGCGGGGTTAGGCGCGGTGCGAGGAGCAGGCCGGGCGGACCCGCGAGCTACCGAAGGCAGCGAGGGCAGCCGGCCTGCAAGGCCGGCCGCGCCAGTCGCCCCCCGCCCCGCCTTACCTCCACCGACCGCCGTCCCGTCAGGCACACTCCGCGCGCCCCAACCCCTCCTCCGCAGACCTCATGCCTTCGATCCGCCTGCGCGTCTTCCTTCTCCTGCACCTCGCGGCCCTGCTCGCAGTGCTTGCCTATGTCTGGCATACCAACCGCCTCATTGACGTGCCGCCGTTCGCGCGCGAAGCCGGCGAGAAATTCCAGTGCACGTCCTACGCGCCCTACCACAAGCCCGGCCAAACGCCCTTCGCCAAGGGCTTCGTCGTGCCGCCCGAGCAGATCGACGAGGACCTGGCGCATCTGTCGGAGATGTTCGGCTGCGTGCGCACCTACTCGGTCGATCAGGGCCTCGACAAGGTGCCGGAATACGCGCGCAAGCACGGCATGAAGGTGCTGCTCGGCATCTGGATCGGTCAGGAGGAAGCCAAGAACCAGACCGAGATCGACCATGCGATCGAGGTCGCCAATGCCAACGCCGACGTGGTGAGCGCGATCATCGTCGGCAACGAGGTGCTGCTGCGCCGCGACCAGCCGGAGTTCCGCCTCAAGGGCTACATCGATTACGTGCGCGAGCGCACCAAGGTGCCGCTCACCTATGCCGACGTATGGGAGTTCTGGCTCAAGCATCAGGCGATGGCGCCGGCGGTGGACTTCATCACCGTCCACATCCTGCCGTTCTGGGAGGACATCCCGGTTCACATCGACGACGCGATTCCGCATCTGGACGAGACGATGGCCAAGGTCGAGGCCGCCTTTCCGGGGCGCGAGCTGATGATCGGCGAGGTCGGCTGGCCGAGCGAAGGCCGGCGCCGCGAAGGCTCGGTGCCGAGCCTCGTGAATCAGGCGACCTTCGTGCGCGCGCTCGCCGCGCATGTGAAGGAGAAGGGCTGGCGCTACAACCTGATCGAGGCGATCGACCAGCCGTGGAAGCGGCTGAGCGAGGGCACGGCGGGCGGCTACTGGGGCTTCTACACGGTGGAGCTGGAGCGCAAGTTCGGCTTCGACGGGCCGGTGGCCAACCGGCGCGATGCGGAGCAGGTGGCGATCAGCGCGGCGATCGGGCTGGCGCTCGGGGCGTCGCTGCTGCTGGGCGGGTTCAATGCGGCGCGGCGCTTGCGGCGTGATGCGGGTGGCAGCGCGACGGGCGTCGGGGCTGACGCGGCCGGTTCGGCGAGCGCGGCCGAATCCGGCGTCTCCGGCGCGCCCGCGCCGCTCGCGCTCGCCATCGCGGGCGGCGCCTTCGGTGCCTTCGCCGGCGCGATGTTCTGGCTCCAGTACAGCCATGCGCTGCTCGCCTACCGCAATCCGATGGAATGGCTGAGCCTCGGCGGCGTGATGCTGCTCGGCCTGCTGCTCGGGCTGGTGACGGCCCAGGCGCTTGGTCAGGCAGCGAGCGGCGTGGACGAGGCCACGCTCGCGGCGCTGGCGCCGGGCAGCGCGGCCGGGCCGGTCACGCCCGATTTCGGCATCGGCGGCGCGTCCCAGCACGCGGCGCAGATGGCCGCCGGCGGCCGTGCCGAGTCGGCGCCGCTGCCGGTCACCGGCATGGTCGAGGGCATGCGCGCGCGCACGCCCTTGCAGATGGTGGCGCGGCTGCGCGCGCTGATCCTGTTCGGCGGCGCGGTCGGCGCGCTGCTGCTCGCCACCGATCCGCGCTACCGCGACTTTCCGTGGGAGCTGTACGGCGTCGCGGCGCTCGAATTCGGTCTCGCGCTGCCGCTCGCGCTCGGCGCGCGCTGGCCGCGCATGAGCCGGGCCGAGATCGGCTTCGGCCTGCTCATCGCCGTTTGCGGCGTGGTGCGCTGGGTGATCGAGCCGAACAATCCGGTCGGCTTCGGCTGGATGACGGTGTGCCTGCTGCTCGGCCTCGGCGGCCTGGGCGGGCCGGCTCAGGCGAGGGCGTGGCTCGCGGGCGCGTCGGGCGCGCGCAGCACGGCCGCCATGCCGAGCACCGCGCCCACGGCCGACAGGTCGTAGCAGTACAGCACCAGGCCGGCGGCGCCGATCGCCATCGCGATCCAGCCCAGCGCCGGGCGGCCGAACGCAAAGCCCAGCGCGCCGGCCGCCAGCGCCAGCCAGCCGAGCCGGTTCTCGATGAAGAACAGCGGCAGCAGCGCCCGCGCCTCGCAGGCCGCGCCCTCGGCCTGACGCGCGCAGGCCACCGCCAGCTCGTCGTTCTGCATCAAGCCGTAGCGCACGGCGCAGGCGGCGGCGATGACGGCGCCGATCACGGCAAGGGCGCGCCACGGGAGCTGGCGCAGGCGGGCGGGCGAAAAGGGCGAGGGCATCGGGGGTTTCGGGCGGGTTTCAGGCCGATACAAAGCGGCGGTGACGGGGATGGACGGCAGCGCAACATGCGCCCGCGTCCGGTTGCGATGGGCGGCGCGATTGTGCCGAAAGCCCTGCTTTATAGTCGCAACCCGCCGTAAGACGGGGCCTGCACGCTGCCCCGCCGCGACCTCGTCACGAGACCCGTCACACCCTCATGAATCCCTCGATTCCCAAGCCGCGCAGCCGGTTCCGCCGCGCGGTGACTGCCTTCCTGATCGCCGCAATCGTCGCGGCCGTCAACTTCGGCATCTGGGCACGCCTCAACCGCGACGCCGTCTTCCCCGACTACGACTCCGGCGAGATCCGAGGCTTTGCCTACAACGCCTACCGGCGCGACCAGAGCCCGTTCACCAAGGTCTATCCGAGCGACGAGGAGATCGAGCAGGACGTCAAGCAGATGGCGACGCAGACCTCGCGCCTGCGCCTGTATTCATCGCTCGAACTGCCGCACATCCTCAGCGCCGCCGCCGACGCCGGCCTGCGCGTGACCACCGGCGCTTGGCTCGACCGCAACCTCGAACAGAACGAGCGCGAACTGGCCGCCGCCATGCAGGCCGTGCGCCGCTACAACAACATCGACGCGGTCATCGTCGGCAACGAGGCCCTGCTGCGCGGCGACCTGACGGTCGAGCAGCTCATCGACTACCTCGACCGCATGCGCCGCGCCACCAGCAAGCCGGTGACGACCACCGAGCCCTGGCACATCTGGCACAAGTACCCCGAGCTGGTGAAGCACGTCGACATGATCGGCGTCCACCTGCTGCCCTATCACGAGGGCGTGCCCATCGAGCGTGGCGTCGATCAGGCGCTCGACCGCTATTTCGAGATCCAGAAGGCCTATCCCAAGAAGCGCATCGTCATCGGCGAAACCGGCTGGCCCAGCAAGGGCCCGATCCTCGGCGCCGCCGTCCCGTCGATCGAGAACGAGGCGCGCTACATCCGCGAGTTCATGACCGTCGCGGCCGAACGCAAGCTCGACTACTACCTGATGGAGGCCTACGACCAGCCGTGGAAGGTGGATGTCGAAGGCTGGGCCGGCCCCTACTGGGGCGTGTACAACGCCGACCGCGAAGCCAAGTTCCCGCTCATGGGCAAGGTGCGCGAGGACACCAACTGGGTGAACAAGGCGCTCGCCTCGTCGCTCGTGGCATTTGTGTTCATGTTCATCGCGAGCTACAAGTTCAGCGACTTCCGCTGGGGCGGCCGGCTCGCGTTCAGCCTGATGGTGCAGATCTGCGTGACGGGCGCGGTCATCGCCATCGCCACGCCGGTCGATTACTACCTCTCGACCCGCGACTCGGTCGCGCTGTGGGCGCTGATCATGGCGTCGATGGCGACGGTGGCCGTGTTCCTGAGCAACGGCTTCGAGTTCGCCGAGGTCATGTACCGCAAGCACTGGAAGCGCCAGTTCAGCCCGCAGATACCGCTCGACGCGAGCCAGGAACCCTTCGTGAGCGTGCATCTGGCCTGCTGCAACGAGCCGCCCGAGATGGTCATCGCCACGATGGACAGCCTCGCCGCGCTCGAATACAGCAACTATGAGGTGCTCGTCCTCGACAACAACACCAAGGACCCGGCGCTGTGGAAGCCGCTGGAGCAGCGCTGCAAGGAACTGGGCCCGCGCTTCCGCTTCTTCCACCTCGACAACTGGCCCGGCTTCAAGGCCGGCGCGCTCAACTTCGGCCTCAAGCAGACCGATCCGCGCGCCGACGTGGTGGGCGTGGTCGATGCCGACTACGTCGTCACGCCCAACTGGCTGTCGAGCCTCGCGCGCCACTTCCTCGAGCCCGAGGTGGCCGTGGTGCAGGCGCCGCAAGCCCACCGCGACTACGAGACCCAGCCCTTCCGCCGCATGTGCAACTGGGAGTTCGACGGCTTCTTCCGCATCGGCATGCACCACCGCAACGAGCGCAACGCGCTGATCCAGCACGGCACGATGACGCTGGTGCGCCGCCCTGCGCTCGACGCCGTGGGCGGCTGGGGCGAATGGACGATCTGCGAGGACACCGAGCTGGGCCTGCGCCTGCTGGAAGCCGGCCTCGACGTGCGCTACGTGGACGAAATTCTTGGCCGCGGCCTGACGCCGAGCGACTTCGCCGCGCTCAAGAGCCAGCGCTTCCGCTGGGCCTTCGGCGCGATGCAGATCCTCAAGGGCCATTTCAGCCGCCTCATCGGCCGCGAGCCGACCAAGCTCAACCTTGCCCAGCGCTACCACTTCCTGACCGGCTGGCTGACGTGGTTCGGCGATGCGCTGCAGGCCGTGTTCGCGACCGCCTCGCTCATCTGGACCATCCTGATGCTGCATGCGCCGCGCACCTTCTCGCTGCCGGTGGTGTCGCTGATCGCGCCCGTCGTGGCGCTGCTGCTGGTGAAAGCGGTACTCGGTCCGATCCTTTACCGCGCCCGCATGAAATGCAGCTGGTGGGACATCTTCGGCGCCTCGCTCGCGAGCCTGGGGCTGTCGCATGCGATCGCGCGCGGGATCATGGCCGGGCTGGTCAAGCGCAAGGGCGAGTTCGTGCGCACGCCCAAGGGCTGGAAGGAGAAGGGCGGTCTGCTGTCGATGATCGCGCCCATCCGCGAGGAGCTGTGGTTCATGGCCGCGCTGTGGCTCGGCGCGGCGGTGCTCATCCACGTGCGCGGCCCGCAGAACATGGAAGCCAAGATCTGGGGCGCGATGCTGGTGCTGCAATCGCTGCCCTACATCGCGGCGCTGGGCTGCCAGATCGCCGCGCTGTGGCCGGACAGCAAGCCGGCGGAGACTCAGCCGGAAGCGGTGGGGACGGGGCAGCAGCCGGCGTGAAGGCGCTTGCCGCGTGAGCCGCTGTGGGCGGTTGGCGTATAACCCGCATTTCAAGGGCAGCTTCGGCTGCCCTTTTTGTTGCCGATGGATCAGTGCGCCAGCATCTGCCGGATGCGACTGACCATATCCAGATCCGCCGCCTGATATGCCTGTTCCCGCAGCCCCACCAGCATCGCGTCCGGCTCGGGCTGGCCCGCCGCCGGCTCGGTCTCGTACACACAGCGCAGGAAGAGCTGTTCCTCGTCCGGCGCCTCGATCGTCATCGTGAGCAGGCTGCGGCCGAAGGCGGCGCTCGCGAAGGCCTCGATGCGCATGCGCTGCTCGGGCTCGGCCACGACCATGTCGCTGACCTTGAACGGCCCGAAATCCAGCACCCGGCTCAACCGCCAGCCGCCGTCATTGCCATGCGGCACGCGTTCGCCGATTCGCGCGCCTTCGAGGCCGATGGCGAACTCGGCGGGAAATTCGGCCCGCCGCACCAGGCCGGCCCAGAGCTGGGCGCGGCTCAGCGGCTCGATGAGCGGGTTGGCGGGGTCGTTGATCTGGATGAGGTGTTCGAAGCGCATGGGCCGATGCTAACCGGCCGGGCCTCCCGACCAGGACCGCGCAGCGGTCCCATCAGCCGCAGCAACTTCACAAGGCACGAAGCGGGGAGGGCAGCGGGCGCGGGGCTTCTGGCGTGCCGAGCGAACGAGGTAGACGACGGCGAACCGCGCAGCGGTTCAGGGCTGCCTGTCTGAGCCTTGCCGCAGGCAAGGCGAGTTGGCAGCCCGGGCCGTCGGGCTACCGAAGGCAGCGAGGGCAGCCCTGCCCACCGGGCAGGGCCACGCCAGCCGCCCCGCGCCCGCTGCCCTCCCCGCTCCGCGCCGTTCCCTGAATGAAACAGCCAGCCCATTGGCACGCCCATTGCTGTCCACAAACTTGCATACAAGAACACCTTCGTGGAGCGAGCCCGATGCCAACCCCCGCCAGCCAGACCCGCCTTCCCCCCCTCGACCCGACGCAGGCCCGCACCGGCTACGCCTACATCACCCTCATCGAGCCGCCGCTCGCCGCCGATCCGCCCGTCACGCCCGCCGACGCCCCGCTCGCCGGCAAGCGCCTCGCCGTGAAGGACAACATCGATGTGGCGGGCGTGCCGACAACCTGCGCCTGTCCCGACTACGCCTACACGCCCGCGCACCATGCCGATGCAGTCGCGCGCCTTCTGGAGGCGGGCGCGGTCGTCGTCGGCAAGACCAACCTCGACCAGTTCGCCTGCGGCCTCAACGGCACGCGCTCGCCCTGGGGCGCGGTCGCCAACGCCTTCGACGTGCGCCATGTGTCGGGCGGATCGAGCAGCGGCTCGGCGGTCGCGGTCGCGCTCGGCGAGGCCGATCTCGCCTTCGGCACCGACACCGCCGGCTCCGGTCGCGTGCCGGCCGCGTTCAACAACCTGGTCGGCTTCAAGCCCACGGTCGGCGCCGTCAGCACGCGCGGCGTCGTGCCCGCGAGCGCGAGCTTCGATTGCGTGAGCGTGTTCGCGCCGACGGTGGCCGACGCCTGGGACGCGATGTGCGCCCTCTACGACGCCGATGCCCGGCTCGACGCCCGCCCGCTGCCCGCCGCGCCGCGCGTGTACGTGCCCGAGCTGCTCGACCCGACCGTCTGCGAGGCGAGCCGCGCCGGCTTCGCCGATGCGCTCTCGACGCTCGCCGGCCTCGGCTGCGAGCTGCAACCGCTTGACGACGCGCCGCTCGCCGAGGTCGCGGGCTGGCTGTACGAGACCGCGCTCGTGGCCGAGCGCTACGAGGCGATCCGCGATTTCTTCGACCGGCAGAGCGAATCGGTGATGGAGCCGGTGCGCGGCATCGTCGCGCGCGGCCGCGAGCAGTCGGCCGCCGACCTGCTCGAAGTGCAGGCCAAGCTGGCCGAGGCGCGCACGCGCCTGAACAAGCTCTGGGATGGCGCCGACGCGCCCGTGGCCCTGGCGGTGCCGAGCGCGCCCTTCCTGCCGACGATCGACCAGATGCTGGCCGACCCGGTCGAGCAGAACCGCCGCCTCGGCCGCTACACCAATTTCGTGAACCTGCTCGGCTGGGCGGCGGTGGCGGTGCCCGCGAGCATCCGCGCCGACGGCCTGCCCTTCGGCATCACGCTGATCGGCCCGGCCGGCGCCGACGCCCGCCTCGCCGAGCTGGCCCAGCGCTTTCATCACGCGGCCGACGCGCGCCATGCCCTGGGCGTGGGCGCGACGGGCCGGACGCTGCCGCAGGCGCGGCCGCTCGGCTGGCCGGCCGGCATGCCGGGGCGCGGCGAGATCGCGCTGGCCGTGGTCGGCGCGCATCTGACCGGGCTGCCGCTCAACTGGCAGCTCGTCGAGCGCGGCGCGCGGCTGCTGCGCACCACGCGCACCGCGCCGCATTACCGGCTGCATGCGCTGCCGGGCACGGTGCCGCCCAAGCCGGGCCTCGTGCGCGTGCCCGGCGCGGGCGCCGAGATCGAGGTCGAGGTCTGGGCGCTGCCCGAGGCCACCGTGGGCAGCTTCCTGGCGCTGATCCCGGCGCCGCTCGGCCTCGGCACGCTCGCGCTGGAGGACGGCAGCACCGTGCACGGCTTCCTGTGCGAGGCGCACGCGGTCGCGGCCGCGCCCGACATCTCGGTCTGGGGCGGCTGGCGCGCCTGGATCGAGGGCGGAAAGCTGCTGCCCGGCGACACCGCCGGCACGCAGCGCGAGGCCGAGGCGGGCGGCGACGCGGCGACGGCCTCGGCCGGCCCGGACGGCGCCGCCGTCGCGGGCTTGGCCGGCGCGGTCGTGCCCGGCCTTGCTACCGGCGGCCAAAGCGCCGATGCCGCTCCGGCCCCGGTCGCCGCCGTGCCGGTCGCCGATGAACTCGCCACGCCCGCCGCCGGCCCCGCGCCGGTGCCCGTGCCCGGCCTCGCGCCGGCCGTGCCCGACGCCACCGCCACCGCGCGCGCCAACGCCGTCAGCGCCGGGCTGATGCTCAACGGCTTCATCCTCGGCGCCGAGGCCGAAGCCCGCGTGCGCGCCCAGTTCGAGCTGATCGCCCGCCTCTACGACACGCTCGAAGACGAACCGCTCGACCCCGGCGACGAGCCGGCGCCGGTCTATCGCCCCTGACCGCGGCGCGCCCGGCCTGCGCGCCGGGCCTCGCCCCCGCCGTCGTCGCGCGCCGTGGCCGGCCCGTGCGACGGCACCCTCCGTCCTTCCCGTCTCACCGCACCGGAGCCGCGCCATGTCCGACGCCGACCGCCCCGACCCGTTCGCCAGCGCCCGCGACATCGCCGCCGCCGTCGCCTCCGGGCGCTGGACCGCCAGTGCCGTCATCGAGACCACGCTCGCCCGCATCGAGGCGCATGACCGCGCGCTCAACGCCTTCACCCTCGTGACCACGGCGCGCGCGCGGGCGGCCGCCGCGATGATCGACGCGCGCCGCAAGGCCGGCGAGAAGCTGCCGCCGCTCGCGGGCGTGCCCTATGCCGTCAAGAACCTGTTCGACCTCGCGGGCGAAGTCACGCTCGCGGGCAGCCATGTGCTCGCCGGCGAGCCACCGGCCGACCGCGACGCGGTGCTGGTCGAACGCATGGACGCGGCCGGCGCGATCTGCGTCGGCGCGCTCAACATGGACGAGTTCGCCTACGGCTTCACCACCGAGAACAGCCACGCCGGACCGAGCCGCAATCCGCACTCGCCGGCGCACTCGGCCGGCGGCTCGTCGGGCGGCTGCGGCGCGGCCGTGGGCGGCGGGCTGGTGCCGATTTCGCTCGGCTCCGATACCAACGGCTCGATCCGCGTGCCGTCGTCGTTCTGCGGCATCTGGGGCCTCAAGCCCACGTACGGCCGGTTGCCGCGCACCGGCAGCTATCCCTTCGTGTACAGCCTCGACCACCTCGGCCTCTTCGCGCGCACGGTGGAAGACCTCGCGCTCGCCTACGACGCGATGCAGGGCCACGACGCCGGCGACCTCGCCTGCGCCGAGCGCCCCGCCGAGCCGGCGCTCGCCCGCCTCGCCGAGGGCGGCGCGCTGCGCGTGGGCGTGCTCGGCGGCTGGTTCGCCGACCAGGCCGGCGAGCAGGCGCGGCGCGCGGTCGCGCTCGCGGCCGGCGCGCTCGGCGCCACCGAGACGGTGGTCGTGCCCGGCGCCGAGGCCGGCCGCGCGGCCGCCTTCCTCATCACCGCGAGCGAAGGCGGCGAGCTGCACCGGCTGCATCTGCGCGAGCGCTACGACGACATGGAGCCGCTGTCGCGCGACCGGCTCGCGGCCGGCGCCCTGCTGCCCGCCGCCTGGGTGCAGCGCGCCCAGCGCGTGCGCGCGCAATGGCGGCTGCGCATGCTCCAGGCCTTCGAGCGCTTCGACCTGCTGCTCGCGCCGGCCACGCCCATCCCGGCGCCGCGCCTGCCCTGCGAGACGGTGGTCATCAACGGCCGCACGCTGCCGGCGCGGCCCAACATCGGGCTGCTCACGCAGCCGATCTCCTGCATCGGCCTGCCGGTCGTGGCCGCGCCGGTCGAGACCGGCGACACCCTGCCGCTCGGCGTCCAGCTCATCGCCGCGCCCTGGGCCGAGGTCACCGCGCTGCGCGCCGCGCGCAAGCTCGAACAGGCCGGCATCGCGCTCGCGCGGGCGGTGCCCGAACCGGCGGAATGAGCGCGCCGCCCGCCGGTGCCGACTCGATGAGCATCCCGCCCGCCCGTACCGGCTGAATGCGCATGCCGCCCGTGCCGGCGGATGACGGACCGGCCAGACCCGCACCGCCAACCGCGCCTTCCCGCCCGAGGAACCCGCCATGTCCGACGCTCCCGCCTGCAACCTGCCCGACGTGCTCACCGAGGTGACGGCCGCCTTCGAGCGCTACGAGCGCGCCCTCGTCGGCAACGACATCGCCACGCTCGACGCGCTGTTCCACGCCGCGCCGACCACCGTGCGCTACGGCGCGACCGAGAACCTCTACGGCATCGACGAGATCCGCGCCTTCCGCGCCGCGCGTTCGCCGGCCGGGCTCGCGCGCCGGCTGCGACGCACCGTTATCACGAGCTGGGGCCGCGACTTCGCGGTCGCCAGCACCGAATTCATCCGCGAGGGCGATGACCGCATCGGCCGCCAGCAGCAGACCTGGGTGCGGTTTCCTGATGGCTGGAAGGTGGTGGCGGCACAGGTAAGCTGGCTGGCTTCGCCGGCCTGATGCGCGCCGGCCGAACGGTGGATGCGCCGCCATGGCCGGCGTCACCGTCGGTCCGCGCCCGCCGTCGCGGCGTCCGCGCGCGGGCCGCGCGACAGGGCCAGCGGCGCCTGCCGCGACCCACGGGTCGGCGGCCCACCGCGCATCGGCCCGCCGCCGCGCAGCTCCAGCATCGCCATGACCGCTTCCTCCCCGCCTTCCCCCCCGGTTGATCCGGCCGCCCCGCCCGCCAAGCTCTCGCGTGCCGACGAGGTGCACGCGCGCCTGCGCGACGACATCTTCGAATTCCGCATGCCGCCCGGCGAACGCTTTACCGAAACCCAGATCGCCGAACGTCTCGCCGTGTCGCGCACGCCGGTGCGCGAGGCGCTGATGCGGCTCCAGACCGAGGGCCTGGTGCGCGGCTACTTCCGCAGCGGCTGGGAGGTGGTGCCGATCGACTTCAACCGCTTCGACCAGCTCTACGAGCTGCGGGCGCTGCTCGAAGGCCATGCGGCCGAGGTCATCGCTGGCGCCGCCCCGCCCGAACGCGAGGCGGCGCGCGCCGCGATGCTCGACCGGCTGGCGGACATCTGGTGCCGCCCGCCCGAGGCGCGCGAGCGCGAAACATCGGTGCTGGCGCGGCTGGACGAGAGTTTTCATTCCGGATTGATCGAGGCGGCCGGCAATGCCGAGATCGCGCGCGTGCACGCCGAGGTGACGGACCGCATCCGCATCATCCGCAGGCTCGACTTCGGCTATGCCCAGCGCATCGCCGCCACCTATGACGAGCATGCGGCGATCGTGCGGGCGCTCCAGCGGCATCGCGGCGATCAGGCGGCGCTGCTGATCCGCGCCCACATCCGCCAGAGCCAGGCCGAGGTACGCAAGATCACGCTGCACCGGCTGCACAGCTTCGGCGCGCGCTGACCGGCGCAACCCAGGGATTTCGCATGGACAAGCTTGATCGGCGCGCGCGGCGCGCCCTGGCCGGCGGGCTGATGCTCGCCACCCTCGCACTCGGTGCCGGCGCGGCCGGCGCGGTCGGCACGGCGGCTCTCACGGGCGGCGAGTCCGCGCCGTCGGTCGCGCCCGGGCGCGGTGTCGATGCGCTGCTGCCCCAGGGCGGCGCAGTCGATCTGGCGCCGGCGCGCGCGCTCGCGGCCCGGCTCGCGGCCGAGCTGGCCGAGCGCTGCCCGCTCGCGCCGCCGTCCGACGTGGCCGCGCTCGATGCCTGCCGCAACGCGATGTTCCACGGCTCGGCGCTGCGCGAGGCGCTCGCGCCCGAGGTGCTGTGGGGCCGCGACGGCAAGTTTCCCGGCACGCCGCTGGCGGCCACCGGCCTCACGCGCTTCTCGCCCGAGGCGCTCACGGCCATGTACCTGCCGCTGTTCATGTTCAACGGCCGCTGGTCGGTCGAGTACGTGGCGACGGCGGGCCGGGCGCGCATCCGGCTGGAGGCGGCGTTCCGCAACCGGCTCGCGCCGGGCGAGTTCCCGTATCCGTTCTGGCATGACGCCTCGAAGTGGAGCGCCTACGAGAACACGCATGCCCTGCTGCTGTGGCTGACGCCGGGCCAGCCGAGCATTGAGGTGGCGCAGTTCACCTGGCGCGGGCCGGAGGCGGTCGGCGCGCGCATCGACCCGCTGCCGACGCCGGGCTTCGAGGGCCGCTGGATGTGGACCGACGCCGCCGGCCAGACCCAGCCCAAGGTGACGCTGTTCGACAGCCTGTACAGCCCGGCCAATCCGTTCAGGAAGCGGGTGGACGCGAGCTATCGCGGCCTCGCGCTGGCGCTGCGCGAGGGCGACTGCCTCGGCTGCCATTCGCCCGAGAACAAGGGCGGCATGCAGCGCCTGCTGCTGCTCCAGACGCCGCTGCACGCGGCCGGCAACATCGATGCGGTGCTCGATTCGGTGAAGCGCGATCGCATGCCGATCGACAACTACGGCAACGAGACGCCGCTGGCCGCCGCCGCGCGCCGCAAGCTCATCGCCCAGGGCGAGAAGTTCGCGGCCGAACTCAGGGCCGCGCGGGCCTGGGAGGCGGCGCATCCGGCCGCGCCGGCCAGGGTGGCGACGGGACAGTGAGGGTTGGCGCGGGTCAGTCTTCGCGGCCGAGGTCGTGGCGCAGATGGACCTGCGGCGGCGTGAAGCAGGCGCCGGCGCGCGCGGGCATGACGCCGGCCACGGGGCCGGGCGCGGAGGCGGCGGGCGCGTCGTCGGCCATGCAGGCGGCGCGCGCGGCGGCGTCGAGGTCGGCCAGCCGCTGCTGCCAGCGGCATTCATCGGCCATGAGGGTCGCGGCCTGGGCCAGCCGGCGCGCGTCCTCGGCCACGCTGGCGATGGCATTGCCCGGGCCGGCATGGCGCGCGGCCTCGACGGCGGCATTGAGCGCGAGCAGGTTGCCCCGGAAGGCGAGCGCCTCGACCGCGCCGGTGAAGTCGGCCGGCTGGGGCGGCGGCACCGCGCCGTGAGCGGCATTGCCGGCGGCCATCGCGCAGGCGCTGGCCATCGCGTTCGCCATCGCGGTGGCGCTGGCCTGCTCGACCGGGCTGCCCGAGAGGCGCAGCCGCTCCACCAGTTGCGCCAGCAGCCGGATGTCGGCCAGCGCGCGGCGCTCGACCACGAAGGCGATCGCAAGGCTCGGCAGCAGCGCCATGCCCAGCGCCACCAGCAGGCCGCGCAGCCAGCCCCGGCTCGCGGTCAGCACGGCGAGCGTGTCGTCATGGCCGACGGCGGCCAGGCTGTCGGTCAGCTCGACCGCGCGGCGTTGCAGCCGATCGGCCTGGCGCTCGGTCGAGGCCATGAGCGTGGCCAGCGTGGCGGCGTCGGGCGCGAGGCGGTTGTCGAGCAGGTCGTCGAGGGTGGCGCGGTAGGGCCGCAGATCGAAGCCGAAGCCGCGCACCACGTCGGCGCTGGCGGCCGGCAGGTCGGCCTCGTCGGCGAGGGCGGACAGGGCTTCGGTCGCACGGGCGAGGCCGGCGCGCGCGGCCTCGCGCGACTTGGCGAGATCGGCGGCGGGCTGGTCGGCGGCCAAGCCGAGCGCGACGCGGCGGGCGGCGGTCTGGCTGTCGGCCAGCGCCGGCGCCACGCTGGCGCCAAGCCGCAGCGCCGACAGGTTGCGCTCGACCGCGTCGGCGGCGTGCGCGGTTTCGTGGTCGAGCACGTGGAGGGCGGCGAGCGACACCGAGCCGAGCGCCGCTATGGCGACCAGCGGCGCGAGCAGCAGCTTGGCGCGCAGGGAGATTCGGGCGACGAGCATGGGAGTGGGGCTTGTTCTGGAGGTGGCCCCATCTTCGGTGCCGCGCCGCGCGTCCGGCGGGCGGAGCATGGCGGGTGGCGAGTGGCAATTCGCATCCGCCGTGCCCCTCAAGTTCCGGGCGCGGCTGCCGTCAGGACCGGGCTGGTCTGGCCTGATGCGCCGTCCGCCGGTCCCGCTGCCCGGCTCAGCCCGGCGCCCGCGTCGGTGCCCAGCGCGTCCACGCCAGCAGGCTGCCGCCCGCCTGCGCCGCCAGCACCATCGCGATCACGCCCTGCCAGCCGAAGTGCCGCCACAGCACGCCGCCCAGCAGCGCGCCCGCCGTGCCGCCCGCGTAATACACGGCGTTGTAGAGCCCCGAGGCCAGCGACCGCCCCTCGCGCACATTGGCCGCGACGAAGCTGATCGCCACCGTCTGCGCCACGAAGGTGGCCGTGCTGGCAAAGGCCAGCCCCACCATCACCCACAGGAAATCGGGGATGAGCGTGAGCACCGCCCCCAGCGCCCCGCCGCCCAGCGCCAGCACCAGCGTGCCCCGGTAGCCGAGCGGCCCGAGCAGCCGGTTGGTGAGCGGCGCCGCCATGAAGCCAAGCAGGTAGATGGTGAACACATTGGCCAGCGCCGCCGGCCCGTAGCCCCAGGGCGGCCCGGCCAGCAGCAGGTTGACGTAGGTGAACACGCCCACTTGGCAAAGCAGCACGCAGAAACCCACCGCGCAGGCCGCCAGCAACCGGCCGTTGCGCGCATGCCCGGCCAGCCCGCGCAGCGCCACGTTCACCTGCCGCCGCGCCACGAAGCGCCGTGACGCCGGCAGCAGCTTGAGCACCACCACGCCGCCCAGCGCATTGAGCAGGCCCAGCGCCACGAAGGCCGCGCGCCAGCCCGCCAGCTCCGTGATCTGCCCGGTCAGGAAGCGGCCGAGAAAGCCGCCCAGCACGCAGCCCGCCACATAGGCGCCCATCGCGGCGGTCATGCGGCCGTGCTCCAGCTCCTCGCCGATGTAGGCCACGATCACCACGGTGATGCCAGGGATGAACAGCCCCTCGGCAAAGCGCAGCGCCACCACCTGCGGCAGCGATTGCGCGAAGCCGATCGCGATGGTGGGCAGCGCCACCGCCAGCATCGACCCCGCCACGAAGTGCTTGCGCCCGAGCGCGTCCGAAACCATCCCCGTCAGCGGCGACAGCAGCGCCACCGCCATCACCGTCGCCCCGACGGTCGCGCCCACTGCCGGCGCCGAGGCATCGAAGGCCCGCATCAGGTCGGGCAGCACCGACTGGATCGAATAGACGTTGATGAAGGCGAACACGCCGATGAGGCCGAACAGCCAGCGCGCAGGGGAGGGAGCAGACATCACCGGATTGTCGCGCCGCGCCACGCTGCCGGTCGGTCGTGAAATCTGTGGATAAGTTTCTGAGCGATTGGGACCAAGTCCCGACCCGAGCCGAAACGGCCGGAATCCATCCTGCGCCATCCACAGAACCCGGCAGCGATTCACCGGGAGTTGTCAGTAGCCCCAAGTGCTTGAACCCAAAGCCGAAGCCGAAGTTATCCACAGAAACAGTGACCGATCATCATCAGCTTCAATTCAAAACTGAAACTGCTTCATAAGGACAACGACGCGCAAAAGCCGCCCCTTGCGGCAGTGTTGTGGCTTCGCGCCGGGCTGTAACACCGGCATGTCAGGCGCCGGGTATCGCCGGTTGCGGGCGGCATGCTTGCTGCCTTTTCGGCCCACCGGGCTTATCCACAGGAACGGGAAACGATGGTTGCCAGCCTTGTCGTGCTGCTCGTCTATCAACTGGTCGGCGAGGTCACCGTCCGCTTCTTCGGGCTCGATCTGCCGGGGCCGGTGCTGGGCATGGCGCTGCTGCTGCTCACGCTGATGGCGCGGCGGCGCCTGTCGGTGCCGTTCGCAAACACGACGCGCGGGTTGCTCGACCATCTCGGGCTGCTGTACGTGCCGGCCGGCGCCGGCCTGATCTCGCAGATCGACCGGCTCCAGGGCCACTGGCTCGGGCTGATCGCGACGGTGGTCATCAGCACGGTGCTGACGCTGGTGGTCTGCGGCTGGACGATGCAATTGATGATGCGATGGACCGGCACGGCGGAGGACGGCGGGTCGGTCGCGGGAACGGTGGACAACTCCGCGACGACAGCGGCCGCCGCGCCGGGCGGTCAGGCCGCCTCGCGCGCCGCCGGCCCGCTCCCCGGAGACCGCGCATGAGCACGACCCGCCTGTCCGAAATCTGGATCTACCTCGCGCCGACGCCGCTCGATGGCCTGCTGCTCACGCTCGGCGCCTATCTCGCAGGGCTGTGGATATTCGAGAAGTCCGGCCGGCGCGCCTGGCTCAATCCGGTGTTCATCGCGATCGGGCTGGTGATCGCGGTGCTCGCGGCCACGCGCACGCCCTACGCCACCTACTTCGAGGGCGCGCAGTTCGTGCACTTCCTGCTCGGGCCGGCGACGGTGGCGCTGGCGGTGCCGCTCTACGCCAACGTGCTGTCGGTGAAGCGGCTGGCCGTGCCGGTGCTCGTCACCGTGGTGGTGGGCGCGGTGTTCGCCACCGTGTCGGCGCTGGCGATCGGCTGGCTGTTCGGGCTCGACCGCACGCTGCTGCTCACGCTCACCACCAAGTCGGTCACGACGCCGGTCGCGATGGGCATCACCGAGCGCATCGGCGGCATTCCGTCGCTGGCGGCGGTGATGGTGATGTTCACCGGCATGAGCGGCATCGCCTTCGGCCTCGCGTCGCTGCGGCTGGCGCGCGTGAGGCTGCCGCAGGCGCTCGGCTTCGCGATGGGGCTGGGCTGCCACGGCATCGGCACCGCCGAATCGCTGCGCGTGAACCAGACGGCCGGTGCCTTCGCGGCGCTGGCGATGGGGCTGACGGCGATCGTCACGGCGCTGTTCGTGCCGGCGCTGGTGCGGGCGCTGGGCATCTGAGGGCGAGGCGGCTGCTTCGGCTTGCGCGGCCATGCGCGCCGGCGGGGACGCGAGCCGCGCGCTCCGAGGGCCGTTGCCGCGCCGCGGATGACGGCGCGCGCCGCCACCTTTCCAGCCGCCGCGCCGACGCCGCGCGGGCGCGCGTCGTGCATGCTTGCGGCTGAATGCGATCGATTGTCGATCGCGCCGGCCGCTGCGCACCTTCGCCGCCCATGTCCGCTCCGCACACCATCCTGATCGTCGAGGACAACGCCCAGATCCGCGACACCCTGGCCGACCTGCTCGCGGCGCCGACGCGCCGCGTGGTCGGCTGCGGCGACGGCCGTGGCGCCTTCGACTTCCTCGCGCGCTCGACGGCCGACCTGCTCGTGACCGACATCCGCCTGCCCGACATTTCCGGCCTCGACATCGCGCGTCATGTGGTGGCCGGCGCGCCCGACTTTCCGGTCATCGTCACGTCGGGCTATGCGCTGCCGCCGCTCGACTTCGGCCGCCGCGTGCACACGCTGCAGAAGCCCTTCGACATCGACGAGCTGGAAGCGCTGATCGACCGCCTGCTCGGCGTGAGCCCGCAATGAACGTCGTCGATGCCGAGGGCGTCGTCCAGGCCGTCCTGGCGCGGGTGGCGCGGGTGCGCGGCTCGGCCTGGCGCAGCTACGGTCTGAGCCTGCTGCTGTTCGGCAGCGCCCTCGGCATCCGCTTCGCGTGCGACAACGCGCTGCCCAACGGCTTTCCCTTCCTCACCTTCTTCCCGGCCATCGTGCTGAGCGCCTTCCTGTGCGGCTGGCGGCCGGCGCTGGCCTGCGCCTTTCTCTCGACGCTGTCGGCCTGGTACTGGTTCATCGAACCGCGCCAGACCTTCACGGTGAATGCGCAGTCGGGGGTGGCGCTCGGCTTCTTCATCGTGGTGGGGCTGGTGGACATCATCGTGATCGAACTGATGACCGACGCGCTCGGCCGGCTGCGCCGTGCCCAGGCACGCACCGACGAGCTGCTCGACCAGCGCACCGTGCTGTTCCACGAATTGCAGCACCGCGTGGCCAACTCGCTCATGCACGTGAGCACGCTGCTCGCGCGCCAGCGCAAGCGGCTCGCGCACAACGACGAGGCGGCGGCTGCGCTGGCCGACGCGCGGCTGCGCTTCGACGCGATGTCGCGCATGCACCGGCGGCTCTACGACCCGCAGGTGTTCGACCAGCCGCTGGCCTCGGTACTGGAGGCGCTGTGCGCCGACTTCCTGCTGGCCCAGGGCCGGATCGGGCTGCGCTGCGAGGTGGTGGCGGTGGACGTGCGCTTCGGGCTCGACCGGCTCACCACGCTGGCGCTGCTGCTGCTGGAGCTGATCACCAATGCCGTCAAGCACGGCTTCGGCGCCGAGGGAACCGGGCTGATCGAGGTGCATGTGACCTGCGGCGGCGATGGCTCGGTGGTGCTCTGCGTCGAGGATGACGGGCGTGGCGTGCCCGCCGGCTTCGATCCCGACGCCAGCGAGGGGCTGGGCATGCGCATCGCGGCCGGCCTCGCCCGCGCGCTCCAGGGCGAGCTGGAATACCGTCCGCGCACCGCCGGCGGCACGGCCGTGAGCCTGCGCATCCCGCTCACGGCGGAAGACCGGTTGCCCGCCAGCGAAGGCGGAACGGTGCCGGCGCTGGCGGGCTGAGGCGGCGAGCCATGCCAGCCGGCGCGGCGGCCGATGGCCCGAGGCCGCGGCGGGTGCTCCGCCGACGGCCGCGCCTCAGTCCGGCGCGCCGATGCGCTCCAGGAAGGCCGGCGCGATGCGCCGGTGCAGCGGTCGTACCAGAAGCATGTAGAAGCGCCCGAGCCGGTTGCGCACATGCACGACCGTCGTGGTGACGAGCATCGCGCCACCCTCGGCCAGCGCCGTCCGCCGCAGCGACATCACCACGCGCAGATGGCGGTCGTCGTCGCCGAGCAGCACCTCGTCGGGCGCCACCGACAGCAGCGTGAAGATGCCCACGCGCTCGCCGGGCCGGTAGCTGTCTGCCGGGCGCCGCAAGGTCGGGTCGAAGCCGCCGAGATCCTTCAGGCCGACCAGCCGCGCGAGCCGGTTGCGCAGTGCCATCAGCCCGTCGACCCAGGCTGGCGTGCGGCGCGCGGCGGCGAGGAAGAGTTCGAGCGGGCCGGCCTCGGCATCGGCCACGCGGATCATCCAGGCATCGTGAAAGTGCGCGCCGGGCAGCAGCGCGGCGATGGCGCTGCCCTCGGGCACGGGGCAGAGGCGGGCGGATTGGCGGGTAGGCATGGCCGGCCTCAGCGCATCAGGAAGCCGAGCGCTTCGAGCTTCTGGCGCAGCAGGTCGCGGCCGGTGAGCGCGGCCGCGTCGGCGATACGCTTGACGCTGTGCGGCGTCCACTTGTGCGCCTTCATGCCCTGCGACGTGTAGAAGCCCTGCATCGTCGCGTCATAGGCGTCGATGACGGCGTCCTGGGCGTCGAGGTCGTAATGCTCGCGGTGCAGCACGGCGGCTTGCGGCAGACGCGGCTTGACGGCGCCGGCCCTGGCCGGCGTGCCGACGCACAGGCCGAACACCGGCGTGACGAGCGGCGGCAGCTTCAGTTCGGCCGCGACCTTGTCGAGCTGGTTGCGGATGCCGCCGATGTACACGCTGCCGAGCCCCATCGACTCGAAGGCGGCGACCGCGTTCTGCGCCGCGAGCGCCGCGTCGATCACGCCCACCAGCAGCATCTCCAGATGGTCGAGCCCTTCGGACGGGCTGCCGGCGCGCTCGGCGCAGCGGCGCAGGCGGGCCAGGTCGGCGAGCCAGACGAGGAAGGTCGGGCAGTCGCTCACATGCTTCTGGCCGCCGGTCCAGTCGGCCAGCTTGGCCTTGGTCTCGGGCGCCTCGACGGCGACCACGCTCCACACCTGGAGGTTGGACGAGGTGGCGGCCGATTGCGCGGCGGCGATGCCGGCTTCGAGCGCGCCGGCGGGCAGGGCGTCGGGCAGGAAGGCGCGCACCGAGGCGTGGCCGAGCAGGCTGTCGAGCACGGCATTCCAGGGCGCGTCGGCGGCGATGGCGGGCGCATCGGCGCCGTAGCGTGCGTCGAGCAGGTCGAGCGGGGAGGGAGTGGTCATGGCGTTCTTTGCGCGGAAGTTGGCGGAGCGGCCGCAAGTTTGGCGCGGGTTAGCATGCGGCGGACTGCCGGCCCGTATCGGCCCGTCGCCGCGCGAGGGTCAGCGGCCATGTCCGCAAGTCCGCCGTCACGCCCGCAAGACCGTCACGCCCGCACGAGCCCGTCGTTCCGCCCCGAAAAACAAATGAGCGCCTCCTCTCCCGCCCTGCATGTGGTCTGCCTTTGCGCCGAGTGGTGCGGCACCTGCCGCGAGTACCGGCCGCTGTTCGACGCGCTCGCCGCGCGCCATCCCCACGCGCGCTTCGGCTGGATCGACATCGAGGACGAGGCCGACCGCATCGGCGATCTCGACATCGAGAACTTTCCGACCGTGCTGCTCGCGCGCGAACTGGACGGCCGCTTGCAGCCGGTGTTCTTCGGCACGGTGCTGCCCCACATCGAGCTGCTCGCGCGCCAGATGCAGGAGGCGCGCGACATGGCCGCCTTGCAGGCCGGCGGCGCGCACGGGCTGGACGCGCGCGAGTTCGCCTCGCTTCAGGCGCTGGTGGCGGAGCTGGCGCGCGGCTGAATCGGCGGTGCGCCAGCTCCGCGCCATCGCGAGCCGGGCGGTCGGGCCTGCGCGGGCGGTGGCGGCGGGCGGGCGCGGAGCGCGGCTTGCGCCTGTCGTCCAAAGTCCACTTGTTTCGTCGGCAATTGCGCCACGTCAAGCCGGCCACCGGGGTGGGTCGCTAGGGTCGGCGGCGCCGCTTCCGGGCAGATCCGCCCCGGTGCCGACCGCTCTCCGCCGGTCGCGCCGTCTCCGCCGGCACTCCCCATGAATCCCCTCGATACGCCCGTGCTTACCTCCATCGCGCCCGATTTCGTCGCCCCGTTCTTCGCCAGCGGGCTCAAGTCCCTGACCCTGGGCGGACGCGAGCTGCTGCCGATCGTGCAGGGCGGCATGGGCGTGGGCGTGTCGGCGCACCGGCTCGCGGGCACCGTGGCGGCGGCGGGCGGCGTGGGCACGCTGTCGTCGGTCGATCTGCGCCGCCTGCATCCCGACCTCATGGCCGCGACGCGCACCCTGCCGCCGGGCGAGGACACCAAGCGCGCGATCGACGCGGCCAACCTCGTGGCGCTGGCCCGCGAGATCCGTGCTGCGCGCGAGTTGTCGCAGGGGCGCGGCCTCCTGGCCATCAACGTGATGCGCGCGATCAGCGCCTACGCGGCGCACGTGAAGCACGCGCTCGAATGCGGCATCGACGCGGTGGTGGTGGGCGCCGGCCTGCCGCTCGACCTGCCCGACCTCGCGGCCGAGCATCCCAAGGCGCTGCTCGTGCCCATCCTGTCGGATGCGCGCGGCGTGGCGCTCGTGGTGAAGAAGTGGGAGCGCAAGCGTCGCGCGCCCGACGCGATCGTGATCGAGCATCCGGGCAAGGCCGCCGGGCATCTGGGCGCCGCCAAGGTGGCCGACGTGAACGACCCGCGCTTCGACTTCGAGCGCGTGATTCCCGAGACCGTCGCCTTCCTGCGCTCGGCCGGGCTGGAGCATGTGCCCGTCATCGCAGCCGGTGGCGTGCGCAGCCATGCCGAGATCGCGCAGCTCCAGTCGCTGGGTGCGGCCGGCGTCCAGCTCGGCACGCCCTTCGCCGTCACGCGCGAGAGTGATGCGGCGGCGCAGTTCAAGGCCGTGCTCGCGGGCGCCCGGCCCGAGGACGTGATCGAGTTCACCAGCGTGGCCGGTCTGCCGGCGCGCGCGGTGCGTACGCCCTGGCTGGAAAAGTACCTGCTCGCCGAGCCGCGCCTGCAGGAGCACGCGCACCAGAAGTCGCGCTGCACCAAGTCCTTCGACTGTCTGGCGCAATGCGGCCTGCGCGACGGCCAAAAGACCTGGGGCCAGTTCTGCATCGACCACCAGCTCGGCCTCGCGCTCGACGGTGACGCCGACAAGGGCCTGTTCTTCCGTGGCGCGGGCACGCTGCCCTTCGGCGCCGACATCCGTCCGGTGGCCGACCTCCTGCGCCATCTGCTCACGCCGGCCGGCGGCGCGTCCGGCGTGGTGGCCGACGAGGCCGTGCCGGCGGCCTGATGCCCGACCGCGGATGCGGCGGTTGCCACGTGGTGAAGTCTGTCGCTGGCGTACATTCGCCGGCTTCGCGCCGTCGGCGCGCCGACCCTCCATGCCGTTTCCGCCTCGCATGAAAGCTTCCGCCGCCCGCCTCGTTCCGCCGGTTTCTCCGGTGCGTTCTTCCCTCGCTCCTGCCGCGATGCCGGCTTTCCCGCGCATGAGCTCGCCCGCCGGCACGGCGCGGCCGGCGCGCGTTCGCCGTGTGGTGGCGCTCGTCGGAGCGCTCGGCATCGGCGCAGCCGCCATGCCGGCGTGCGCGGCCGATGCCGAGCGTCCCGTCATCGCCGCCGACACCCTGCTGGTGGGCATTGCCGAGCGGCGCGGCGTGCGTGAGGGCTATCTCGACCTGCTCGCCAGCACCGGCCTGCTGCTACGGCCGGCGCCGGTCAACGGTCCGAGCCTGCTGCAAGGCCAGGACAGCGATTCGCGCCGTCTGCGCCGCGCGCCCGAGCGCGTGATCGTCGCGAAGTCGGCCGATCTCGCCGTGAGCGTCGGTCCGTATGAATCGGCCGCCAGCGCCACCGCCGCGCCCGACGATCGCGGCCATTACGTCGCCGTCTGGCGCACCGATGATGACGGCGCCTGGAAACTCCAGGTCGATGCCGCCCTGCCGCACGGCGACGCCCCCGGCGCGGTCGATGCCGTGGCCGGCCTGCCGCTGCTCGCCTGGGCCGCGCCCGCCGGCAGCTGCGATGCCAACGCCCTCGGCAGCGCCGAGCGCCAGGTGGTCGATGCGCGTGCCGGCGGTGCCGGCGCGCCCGCGCGGCTCTATGCCGCCGACGCCGTGGTGCTGCGCAGCGACCTCGCCCCGGTCGCGCCCGCGAGCGCGCCGCGCGCCGGCCCCAACTGGCGCGACGCCCAGATGCGGGGCACCTGGGTCGCCAAGTCGCAGGACCTCGCCGTCATGACCGGCCTCGTGCGCACCGACGGCAACGAACGCGGTTACGGCTTCCTTCATGCCTGGAGCTGCGAAGGTGGCAGCTGGAAGCTCAAGCTCGATCTCGAAAACCTGCCGCGCTGACGCGGCCCAATCCAGCGGAGAACGGACGATGGAACATCGAATCACGGTCGGCGGCATGACCTGCCAGGGTTGCGCGCGCTCGGTCACCAATGCGCTGCACGGCGTCGATCCGGCCGCCGAGGTGGTCGTGCATCTCGACACCGGCACGGTCGAGATCAGCAGCGACCTGCCGCGCGCCACGCTCGCCGCCGCCATCGACGACGCGGGCTACGAGGTGGAAGCCGGCTGATCGGCCGACGCCCAGGCCATGCGACCGCGCCGGCCCGCACCCTCGCCCGCTTCCCAACCGGCACGTCACATCCAGCGCCACTCGCCATCCAGCAAAACGCCGGGTCATGCCCGGCGTTTTTCATTTGCAACTCCCGCTTCCGGCACAAGGCCGGACCGGCTCACACCGGCTTGGCCGGCGCCACCGGATAGTCGAGCACTTCCAGCCCCACGGCCTCGAAGGCGCGCACGCGGCGCGGCTTGCCGAAGCGCAGGTTCTGCGACGGGTTCTGGAACCAGCCCACCACCTGCTCCAGCTGGGGCGCGAGGAAGAGGAACAGCGCCACCAGGAAGGTGCGCGGCACCTGTTCCTCCCACAGGCCATGTTCCTTGAGGTACTCGGCCGAGGCGGTCGCGGCCTTGGCCATGTCGTACTCGCCGTCGATGATGGCCATGACCGGGAAGCCGAAGGCGCCGTTGGGCGCGGCCACGTCCAGCCGCACTTCGAGGCGGCGGGCGCGGCCGTCGACCTCGGGCGTCTGCACCGGACCGGAGGCGCCGAGGATGCGCCAGCCTTCGCGGCCTTCGAGCCAGCAGCGCACGAAGCCCGGCGCGCCGATCACGCCTTCCTCGGGCTCGTCGATGCTGTCGGCCTGGGTCCAGACCACCGGCATGCGCGTGAGGATCGCGAATTCATGCGCATCGGAACGGGCGTCGATCGGCACGCTCTCGAAGAACTGCTTGTACGCCGCATCCACCCCGGCTTCGGGCATGCGGTTGCGCTGGAAGGAAACAAGGCGCGCCGCGAGCTCGGGACGCGTGAGGGCGAAGGTGAGGGGATCGGCCATGGCTCAGGTTTGCTAAGAGTTTTTCCTAGTCTCGCATGATGACGCGCCGGCGTGCATCGGCTTGGCTGCACGTTAGTCGGCATTCGCTGCCGTTGGTCGGGCTGCGGCTGGAACGGGCGTGCGACCGGTCGATCACGCGCGCCGGACGACATGATGCGCCGACCGGCGGCGACGGCTCGTCGCGCGGCGATCTGCGGTTGGCGGCTCGTCCGGCCGGACGACACGCGCGATGGGGCGCGCCGTCCGCGGCCGGACGCTGCCGCCAGCCGGCTCAATGCGCCATCTCGGCACCGGGCGCGGCCTCGGCCGTGAGCCAGGCCTGGGCTTCGGCCACGACCGCGCGCAATTCCGACAGCAGCAGTCCGTTGGGCGGCAGTGCGTCGGGAGGCAGGGTCATGGGCACGACGCCCCGGGTTGATTCGCGCCAGGTCGCTTCCCAGGCGAGGCAGGCGCGGTGCAGCCGGGTGGCGCCGATCTGGGCCGACAGGCCCTTGAGCGTGTGGACGGCGCGCGCCACGTCGGCGGCGCCGCTTTCGGGCGTGAGCGGCAGGCCGCCCGCATAGGCCTGGACGAAGCCGTGCAGCACGCGCGCGTACAGGTCGCGCATGCCGCCCACGAGACGCAGACCGGCATCGGCGTCGAGCCGCGCCGCGACCGCGCCTTGCAGCAGCGAGGTGATGACCGGCATGTCGGCATAGGCGGGCGGGCGCGTGATGAGCCCGGCCGGCCGCGAACCCGGCTTGCCGAGGCCGGCAAAGTCCGCCACCGCGCGCTCCAGCAGCGCGAAGTCCACCGGCTTGGTGAGGTAGGCGACCATGCCGGCTTCCTGGGCGCGCCGGCGCTCGTCGGCGAGCGCGTGGGCGGTGAGCGCGATGATCGGCAGCCGGGGCTGGAGCGCGCGGATGCGGCGCGCCGCCTCGATGCCATCGAGTACCGGCATCTGGATGTCCATGAGCACGGCGGCGTAGCGGCCGCCGTCGCCCTCGATGCGTTCGACCGCTTCCTGGCCGTTCTCGGCGAAGTCGAGCGTGGCGCCGGCGCGGCCGAGCATCTCGCCCACCATGTCCCGGTTGAGCGGGTTGTCCTCGGCCAGCAGCAGGTGCAGGCCGGCGAGCAGCGGTGTTTCGGGCGTGCTGCGCGTCTCGGCCTCGTGGCGCGCGAGCAGCGAATGCACATGGCGCGCGCGCAGCGGCGTGGCCAGGGTGCGGGCCGCGAAGGGCAGGCCGGCAAGCGCCGGCGCGACCGCGCCCGAGGCCACCAGCAGCACCAGCTCCGCGCCGGCGGCGACGCACTGGCGCGCGAGGGCTTCGAGCCGGTCGCGCGCGAGGCCGGCTGGCGCGATGACGAGATCATCGCGTCGTGGCCGGGGCGCGCGGGCGTGGCCCGGGCCGGCGGGCGAGAGCAGGGCGGTGAGGATGCCGGTGCTGGCTCTGCCGCCGGTGCCGGAAGTCGGCGCCGCCGCGTCGCCGGGCGCGGCCAGTTCGGCCTCGTCCAGCGTCAGCACTTCGAGTCCGCGCGCGCCGAGCCAGCGGCTGACCGGCGCCACGTTCGCGGGCGGCAGCGCGGCCAGCAGCACGCGCCGGCGCGGCGGTTCCGGCGTGTGCGGCGGCGGCACCTCGGTCAGCCCCGGCAGGCGCACGGTGAAGCAGCTGCCCCGGCCGATCTCGCTTCTCACCTCGATGCGCCCGCCCATGAGCCCGACCAGCCGCTGCGAGATCGCCAGCCCGAGGCCGGTGCCGCCGAAGCGCCGCGTGAGCGAACCGTCGCCCTGCTCGAAGGGCGAGAACAGCCGCGCCAGATGCTCGGGCGCGATGCCGATGCCGGTGTCCTCCACCTCGGCCACGAGACCGCCTTCGGGGCCGGCGCGACGCAGCCGCACCGTCACGCTGCCGCGCTCGGTGAACTTGACCGCGTTGGTCACGAGATTGAGCAGCACCTGGGTCAGCCGCAGCGGATCGCCGATCACGCGTCGCGGCAGCGCCGGGTCTTCGTCGACGATGAGCGCGATGTGGCTGGCCGAGGCGCGGTCGGCCGCGATCTCGACCACCTGATCGACCGGATCGCCCAGCTCGAACTCGATGCGTTCCAGGCTGAGGCGGTTCTCCTCGATCTTCGACAGGTCGAGCACGTCGTTGACGAGCGCGAGCAGCAGCGCGCCCGACTTCTCGATGCGCTCCAGATAGGGCCGCACGCCGTCCTCGACGCCGAAGGGCACCGAGCGCAGCGCGAGCTGGGTGTTGCCGATCACCGCCGCCAGCGGCGTGCGGATCTCGTGGCTCATGTTCGCGAGGAAGTTGCTGCGCGCCTGGGCCAGCTTGCGTGCCTCGGCCAGGGCGCGCGTGTGTTCGAGCAGGCTGTCGTTGAGCAGGCGGCGCTCGGTGGTGTCGGTGTGGATGCCGGCGATGCCGGTGGCGCGGCCGTCGGCGTCGCGGTCGTAGGCGCGCCCGCGCAGGAAGACCCAGCGCCAGCTGCCGTCGGCGCCGCGCATGCGGTGCTCGACCGCGAGCCGGGCGCTGCGGCCCTCCACATGTTCGAGCAGGGCGGCGCGCAGCGCGGGCAGGTCGTCGGGATGGGTGAGCGCGAGCAGCGCCGCGAGGTCGAAGGCGAGGCCGGGCGGATGGCCGAGGCTGGTCAGCAGGCTGTCGCCGCAGAAGATGCGGCCGCTGGCGATGTCGAGATCCCAGTAGCTGTCGTCGCTGCCCTGGAACACGCGTTCCAGCCGCCACCAGCTGTCGCGCAGCGCGGCCTCGGCGGCCTTGGCCTGGGTGAGGTCGTAGGCTTGGAGCACGAAGTGCAGCGGCCGGCCGTCGCTGCCGCGCACCAGCGAGGCGGCGATGGCGGCGGGCAGCAGGCTGCCGTCGCGGCGGCGCAGGCGGATCTCGAACTCGCCGGTCGGCACGGTGGCGCGCGTGCCGCCTTCGACGAGGGGATCGCGCGGATCGGCCGGCGCGCTGCCGGCGCGCGGCTGCACCGGCCCGCGCGTGACGCGCCGCAGCAGCCGGCGCAGGCGCGCGCGCAGCCGGGGCACGTCGCGCGGCTGCACCGCGTCCAGCGGACGGGCGAGCAGGGCGACGCGCGGACGGTCGAGCATGCGGCACAGCGCGGGGTTGACCTCGATCGCCCGGCCGTCGAGGCCGACCAGCGCCATGCCGATCGGCGAGTCGTGCATCGCGCCGCGAAAGCGCTCCTCGCTCTCGGCCAGATGGCGGTGCTTGTGGCGCATGCCCGCGAACAGATAGGCGATCGCCAGCGGCGGCAGCGACACGACCGCGAGCGTCATTGCCAGGTAGAGGAAGGCATCGTGGCGCTCGGCGCCGAAGGGGCTGCCACCGAAGGCGGCGAACACCGTGGTCTGGATCGCCAGCGTGAGCACGCAGGTGGCCAGCACGCTGAAGCGCAGGGCCGCGATGCCCAGCGGTATCTCGACGATCATCAGCCAGTGCGGCGCATGCGAAGTGGCGATGGCCGCGATCGCCACCACGACGATCAGCGCGAACACCAGTTCGAGCCCGCCCTCGCGCGCGCCGCCGCGCCCGTCCCCCGTCGCGCGGCCGAACAGCCGTGCGACCTGCACGCGCGACAGCGAGATCGCCAGCGGCACTAGGGTGGTGATGAGCAGCGCGTCGCTCGCCCACCAGAGCTGGGCGGCGGCCCAGCCGTCGATCTTCCAGATCACGCCTGCCGCGATGCCGGCAATGACGGCGCCCGGCACGGCGCAAGGCCCGCCGACGATGATGAAGGCGGCGATGCGGCGCTTCGGATCGCTGGCGTTGCGCGCGTCCACGCCCAGCAGCGCGAACACATGACTGGCCAGTCCGATCGTGATGGCCTGAGCCAGCGCCCAGGCCAGCGCCAGCGCCAGCGGCAGCAGCCCGGCAAGGCTGGCGGCGACCTGGGCCAGCCCGATGGCGGCGAGGCCGGCCGCCAGCAGGGGGCCGCGCCCGTCATGCGCGCGGCGCAGCAGCGCGCCGAGCACGAAGGCCTCGGGCAGCAGCGTGGGCACGAGCGCGCCGGTCACATGGGCCTGGCGCAGCGCGAGCAGCGAGATGCCGAACACGAGGAAGAACAGCGCCAGCGCCGGCCCCGCCGCGCGCGCACGGGACTGCGCGTCGGGCGCGGTCGGCCGCGCGAGGGGCGGAGCGGACATGGCGGCGAGCACGCCGGCCGGACGGCCAACGCACGAAAGGGACGATGCCGGCGAGTATCGGCAGCCACCCGCGCGGGTGGTGGGCCGAACATCGCGCGGAATGCCCGGCAGCTTTCGGCATCCGTGGGCGGCGGCGGTTGGCGCCGGGGCGCGGGTTGGCGAAGGCGGCCCGCGGCGCCGCGCGGCCGGCTTCACCGCCGCGTCATGGCCGCGTCATGGCGCTGCCGCGAAGCGGTTCCAGAGTCGGCGGCCCATGAACATCCTGCTCGTCACCGACGCCTGGGAGCCGCAGGTCAACGGCGTGGTCCGGACCTGGACCGAGGTGCTGCGCGAGGTGCGCGCGCTCGGCCTGCGCGTGGAGGTGGCAGCGCCCGGCGACGGCCCCACCATGGCCGCGCCGACCGAGCCCGGCGTGCGTCTGAGTCTCGCGCCGGCGCGCGTGCTCGACGCCGCGCTGGCTCGCCTGCCGGGCGGTCGGCCCGATGCGCTGCACATCGCCACCGAGGGGCCGCTCGGCCTCGCGGCGCGGCTGCGCGCCGTGCGTCAGGGCTGGCGCTTCACCACCTCGTATCACACGCGCTTTCCGGAGTACCTCGCGGCGCGGCTCGGGATTCCGGCCGCGCTCGGGCATGCGGCGCTGCGCTGGTTCCACCGACCGGCGCGCCGCGTACTGGTGCCGACCGCGACCATGCGCGACGAACTCGCGGCACGCGACTTCCGCCATCTGCGGCTGTGGTCGCGCGGGGTGGATGAGGCGCTGTTCCATGCCGGCGGCGAGCCGGGCATGGCGACATCGCCGGGACCGGGCGCGCCGATATCGCCCGGCGTGCCGCGCGAATCACGCGACGCGCTGCCCGATCGGTTCGGCGAGCTGCCGGAGGAATTCGCCGCGCTGCCGCGCCCGATCTTCCTGAGCGTCGGACGCATCGCGCGCGAGAAGAATCTCGACGCCTTTCTCGACCTCGACCTGCCGGGCAGCAAGGTGGTGATCGGCGGCGGGCCGGAGCTGGCCCGGCTGCGCGCGCGCCATCCCGCAGTGAGCTGGCTCGGGCCGCGCGCTCATGCCGAACTGGCTCGCTACTACCGCGCGGCCGATGTGTTCGTGTTTCCGAGCCGCACCGACACCTACGGCCTCGTGATGCTGGAAGCGATGGCCTGCGGCTGCCCGGTCGCGGCGTTTCCGGTGACGGGACCGGTGGATGTGGTGGGTGCAGGCGGCGTGCTCGATGCCGACCTCGGCGTGGCCTGCCGCGCGGCGCTGCGGCTCGATCGGGCGGCGGTGGCGGCCTCGGCCGCCGGCCGCACCTGGGAAGCGACCGCGCGGCAATGGCTGGCGGCGCTGGTGCCGCTGCTGCCGGTGCCGGCGTCAGCGCGGCGCGATGCCGTCGTCGGCGGTCGCGGGTGCGATCGCCTCGGTTTCGGCCTCGGCGGCGCGGGCGCGCGCCTCGGCCCGGTCGGCCTTGTCGTGCGCGATGGCGCCGATGTCGTCGGCCAGGCCGGCGATGCGATCGGCGGCGCGCTCGACCATGCCGGCGCCGCCGGCGATCACGCTGGCACCGGCGGCGGTGCCGGCCGCGACGATGGCGGAGGCGGGCAGGTCGGCGACCGGCGTCCCTGTGCCTGAATTCCTGCCCGAGGTCCCGACACCCGCGTCTGTACTCCCAGTCCGGACGCCCGTGTCTGTACTCCCGATATCCGAGGCAGGGACGGTGGATGGTTCGGCGGATGGCCGGGCGACGACCGGCGGATCGAGCGTCGCGTCATCGAGCGTCGGGCCGGGCCGGCGTGTTGTCGAGCGTACGGCGCGTTCAGCCAGCACCAGTCGGCCGGCCGACGCGCCGACCATCAGCCAGAGCCGGGCCCGGCGCGACAGGCCAAAGGCATCGACGGCGAGGCCGACGGTCTCGGTCAGCAGGTCGGGAGGCGCGGCCGGGATGGGCGCGGCGGTGGTCGGAGGAGCAGCCGGGTGGTCGGCGCCGGTCGGGCCCGCTCCCGGCATGCTGGGCGCGGCTTGTTCGTAGTGCGCCGCTTCGTCGTAGGCAGCGGCCGGCTCTGGCTCAACCGGCTCGCGCGCGACCCGGCGCCGGCGTTCGAGTTCGGCCTCGATCGCGTCAGCCACGCGGCGGTTGAAATCGTCATCGTTGCCAGTGGCCGGGATTGCCGCGGCAAGCGGATGGGGCGCCAGCGCGGCTGCACCACGCGCCGCGTTGGCCGCCATCGCGCCGGCAAGCTCGGCGCCGGTGGCGGTGTCGGCGCCGGGTGTTGGGGCGGTGGTGGAGGCGCCCGCCGAGCGGCGCAGGAATTGCCGCAGCAGCGCCGAGGGCGTGAGGCTTTCGGCCACCATCTCGCGCAGCTTCACGCCAAGCTCGATGGTCAGGCTCTCGCGTTCGCGGTCGGCCCACATGAGGGCGCCGATGCCGCCAACCAGCAGGGCCAGCGGCGTCGCCACGGCCAGCGCCACGCCGGCCCAGGTGTCCCAGAGCAGCACGATGGCGACGACGATCAGGCCGATCAGCCCGAGCGTCGCCACCACCGCGCCCACGCTGGCGACCACGCCGCGCATCACCATCAGCCGCATGTCCTCTTCGGCGGCCCGCAGCAGCAGGCGCGCGAGGCGGGTGGCGGCGGTCTCGGCCCGGTGCAGCGGCGAAGCCTCGGCTCGGGCGGTGTGGGGATCGCGCGGCATGCCGGCCTCAGTCGCGGCCGCGCAGCAGGGCGAACAGCACGCCCAGGGCGAAGCCGGCGCCAGCGGCCACCGCGACCGATTGCAGCGGCTTGTCGCGCACGATCTCGCGGGTGTTCTGGGCACCCTGCTCGGCCAACGCGCGGGCGCTTTCGACCTTGGCGCGGGCGAATTCGGTCGTGACCTGAGCCAGCGCGGCGGCGCGGTCGCTCATGACCGTGGTGCCGTCGGCGATGCGCTCGCGCAATGCCAGGAGTTCCTCGCTCGACGCGCTGGCGATGTCGGACAGCAGCTGCTCGAAGTCCTTGGCGATGCGGCCGGCGGCGGCCGATTCGCTGGCGGCGGTGGTGGTGCGGGCGCGCAGCGACGATGCGATCGAACTCATGGCTTTCTCCTTCGGTTGGTTGGGGCTTGCCCCCGGAATCAGCTTCTTCCGGCCCGGGGTTGCCGGTCTTGCGCATGCTCAAGCACGCCGACGACGAGATCGCTCACGAAACTCATGAGCGCCATCGCGACGAACACCGCGAGCAGCCAGGTCACGCCCACCGAGGCGAGCAGCGACCCGCCCACGCACAGCAGCGCGGCGAGAATGGCGATCATCAGGAACACGACGACGTGGTACAGCATGGGCTTCTCCTTGCTGGCGCGCCGTCGGCTTCGCGGCGTGGAGGAAGTGTCGTCGCGGGGCGCTGCCCTACCTGTGGGCCCGTCGGTTCCGGTTGTGTCGCAGTGTTACGCGCCCCGCTGTCGGCGCAGGACTACAGCTGTCATCAGGGCCGCAGGGCGGTCGGCGCGACTTCCGGATTGGTGCGCGCCGGCAGGCAGGCCGCCACGCGCGTGCCGCGTCGCGGCGCCGACTCGACCTTGAGCCGGCCGCCCAGGCTCATCAATCGGTACTTCATCCCGGCCAGACCGTGGCCGGCCGTCTCGGCCAGCAGCGCGGTGTCGAAGCCGATGCCGTCGTCCTCCACCACGAGCTGCACCTCGCCCTCGATGCTGCGCAGCGACAGCCGCACATGGCTCGCGTTGGCGTACTTGTAGATGTTGGTGAAGGCCTCCTGCGCGACGCGGTAGAGCGCGAGGCCTGAGCTTTCATCGACGCTCACCGTCGGTTCGATGTCGAGCGCCAGCTCGCCGCCGAGGCGCTGGCGCTGCTGCTCGGCATAGCCCGTGAGCGCGGGCACGAAGCCGAGCGAGGTGAGCGTGGACGGGCGCAGGTCCTCGATGATGCGGCGCTTGAGCGCGACGCCGTGCTCCAGCAGTTCCTTCAGGCTGCGCAGCCTTGCAAGCGCTTTCTCGTCGGCGCCCTTGAGCCGGCCGGTGGCGGCGGCGAGGTCGAACTTGGCGGCGGTGAAGATCGCGCCCAGCTCGTCGTGCAGCTCGCGCGACAGCCGTGCGCGCTCGTCCTCGCGCGCCGATTGCAGATGGCTCGCGAGCCGGATGAGTTCGGCGGTGCGCTCGGCGATGCGCACGTCGAGCTCGTCGCGTTCGCGCTGGATGGCGCGGCGCTGGCGCTCCGACTCCTGCGCCATGCGCTCGCTGTGGCGCAGGAACAGGCCGAAGCTCAGCAGCACGAACACCGTCGCGAAGGCGATGCCGAGCCGGGCCCAGCTCGCGGTGCGTTCCCAGTCGCGCGTGATGGCCTGGAGGCGCTGGTCTTCGTAGGCGAGCAGGCGATCCACGCCGTCACGCACGGCTTGCATCTTCTCGAGGCCGACGTCGGTGCGGATGACGTCGGTCGCGGCCTCGCCGTTGCCGCGTTGGCGCAGCCGCAGCGACACGTCCAGCTCGCTCATGCGCGCAGCCGCCGCGCGCGCTAGCGGCACGTACAGGCCCTGGCCGGCCGCGTCGTTGAGATAGTGGTTGCGGCAGATGTTCATGCTGCGCACCGCCGTGTCGATCGCGTTGCGGTAGGGCGCGAGATAGCGCTCGTCGCCGGTCAGCACGAAGCCGCGCTGGCTCGACTCCGCATCGACGAGCGAGCCGGTGATGGCTTGGAGCGTGCGCTGAATCTCCAGCCGCTCGGTCACTTTCGACGAACCCTTGGCGGCCTCGTGATGGCTGTACTCCGACAGCGCGAGCAGCACGAGCGACAGCGTCGCGCACACGAACAACCCGCGCGACAGCGCACGCCCGCGCGGCGGCTCGGCCAGGGGCGCGGGCATGCCGGCAGGGATGGGGCCATCAGAGCGGCGGCGCCGGAACAGAGCCGGCAGGAGACGGGCAAGAAACTGGGGCATCGGCCGGGAGGCGGTGTACGGATACCGGCGAGTGCTCGGGGCACGGCGGGTGGCGGAACGGCAAATGTAGGAATGGGCCGACGGCGGCTTGCGGATGCCGCTTGCAGGCGGCGCCCGTCGGGCTGCCGACAATAGGCCCATCCACTTCGCGCTGGCAAGCCGCCACGCGGCGCCGACAGCCGGTTGATGCTGCCTTGAAAAGCGCCACGCCAAGCTGACGCGGGAAGGGACGGTGACCGCGTGTAACACCCCCGTCGCCATCGGCGGCGACCGGTGAACATGGCGATGGGCCACCTGGATTCACGACGAAACGAGGAGCCGACGATGACCTTGTTGCACGCGAAGCGCCCTGGCCTGACCGATCGCAACACGCTGCGCGCAGAAGCACGCCGCAGCGTCAGTGATGGTGCGGTGACCGTCGCCTACGGCGCCGACCGCGAGGCGGTGATCGCGATGCTGCAGAACGCGCTGGCCACGGAACTGACCTGCGCGCTGCGTTATCGCCAGCACCACTTTGTCGCCAAGTCGCCTGTGTCGCCGGCGATCAAGAACGAATTCCTGGAACACGCCAACGAAGAACAGCAGCACGCCGACCAGATTGCCGAGCGCATCGTGCAACTGGGTGGTGCGCCCGATTTCAACCCCGCGAGCTTCGCGGCGCGCTCCGATGCCGAATACGTTTCCGGCACCGAACTGCGACAGATGCTCATCGAGAACCTCGTAGCCGAAAGGATTGCCGTCCAGGCCTACACGGAAATGATTCACGCGATCGGCGAGAGTGATCCGACTACGCGTCGGCTGCTCGAATCGATCCTCGCGAAGGAAGAGGAGCACGCGGACGAACTGTCCGATCTGCTTCCCCGCGAGTGAAGGTCGGACCTTCGCGTTCCCACTCCTGCGGCGCCCCGTCCCCCGACACTGGGGCGCATTTCGGGTACGCTCGACTCAGGTCAGGCGTACCCGTCTTTTTTTCCGCCACACGCTGAGAGCCACATGCCGATCCGTATCCGAGTCGCCATCTGCGACGACCACGCGATTGTCCGTGCCGGGTTCCGCCAGTTCATCGCCGACCAGGCCGACATGGAAGTCACGGCTGAAGCCGATACAGGCCGCGCCGCGCTCGACATTGCCCGTTCGGGCAGATGCGATGTGCTGCTGCTCGACATCTCGATGCCGGGGCAGAACGGTGTCGACACCCTGCGCGCAATCAAGGCCGGCCAGCCCGAGCTGCCGGTGCTCATCCTCTCGGGCTACCCCGAGGAGAACTACGCGCTCAGCCTCATGAAGATGGGCGCCAGCGGTTACCTGCGCAAGGACGTCGATCCCGACGAGGTGCTGCGCGCGATCCGGCTCGTGGCCCAGGGCCGGCGCTACGTGAGCCAGGCGGTTGGCGAGATGCTCGCCGCCGGCATTGACGACCCGGATGCCGCGCCTCCGCACACGAAGCTGTCCGATCGTGAGCAGCAGGTCTTTCTCCGGCTCGCCAAGGGCGAGACCGTCACCGGCATCGCCGAGGCGCTCAACCTGAGCGTCAAGACCGTGAGCACCTATCGTGCACGACTGTTCGAGAAGCTGAGCCTGCAATCGAACAGCGAACTCACCTACTACGCCATGAAGCAGGGCCTCATCGAGTGAGGTCGGCAGGGCGTTCGGATGCACGCATGGCGTGCATCAAGCTAGGCTGATGCAAACGCTTGCAGCATTCGCGTGAAGCCAAATTAGAAGGACTGACGACACAAGCGACAAGGGCCGGTGATGACGACGCATCACCGGCCCTTGTCGCTTGTGCGCAGCCCCGCTCGGTGGATGGACCGAAGGATCCGTCGCACGGGCTGCGCCACAACCGCGCCGTCAGGCGGGGTCAGTCATTGCCGCCAGCGCCCAGACGGTCGCGCAGGTAGTCGGTGAGATCGTCGATCTCGCCCGACTTGTCGAAGAATGCATCGGCGCCGAGTGCGAGGCAGAGGTCGCGCACTTCGGGGCCGGCTTCGTTGGTAAGCACCAGACGCACCGCGCGTCGGTCGCTGCCGGGCCGCTGGCCGAGCCACGTAAGCACGCCGATGCCGGTACCCTCGCGCAGCCACAGGTCGAGCACCAGCACATCCCAGCGGTTCTGCGAGAGCCATTGCTTTGCGTCGGCCTCCGTCTCGGCATAACCGACGACCTTCACATGCCTGACTTCTTCGAGCAGCGGGATGAGTCGATCGCGGATGACCGGGGAGTCCTCCACGATGAAAATTCTGAGCGCGGCATCTACCGCCATGATGTTGTGACGCTCCATCTGGGCTACATGCACCGTCTGCATGCCGACTCCCGCCTAGTCTCGCGTGCGCCTTCAGGCTGTTGGCTCCGGCATCACCGGTGGCCTCACGCATCTTCGCTCATTCCATCGCCCGGCATGAATTGTCCGGACGGCCTGCCGACAGGACTGATCGATTCAACCCCGGGGAGCTCGATCGCATGTCGACTCCGATTGTCCGCGCAGTCGGCCGTCGGCGATGACGGATGAGCCGGCAGCATCCCGTCAGCAGGCCGCTCGCACGACCGTAGGAAAAGACCTACAGGTTCCTTGGGAATGCTCCTCGCCTTTTCCCGCGCCGTCGTGCCCTGCCATGCAAGCAAAAAAGGGAGCCGAAGCTCCCCTTTCTGCCTGGGCTGGGGCCGAGGCTCAGCCGCGCATGCCGACGCGTTCGTCGTTGATGTCGACGTCCTTGGTCTCGCGCACGAACAGCAGGCCCACCACGAAGGTGATGCCGGCCACGACGATCGGGTACCAGAGGCCGTGATAGATGTTGCCGTTGGCCGCCACGAGGGCGAACGAGATGGTCGGCAGGAAGCCGCCGAACCAGCCGTTGCCGATGTGGTACGGCAGGCTCATGGAGGTGTAGCGGATGCGGGTCGGGAACATCTCCACCAGCATTGCCGCGATCGGGCCGTACACCATCGTCACGTAGATCACGAGGATGGTCAGCAGCACCACGAGCATCGGCTTGTTGATCTGCGCGTCATCGGCCTTGGGCGGATAGCCGGCGGCCTTGATCTCGGCGCCGAGCGTCTTGGTGAACTCGGCGTTCCTGGCCTTGAAGGCGCTGCCGTCGAGCGGCTCGCCGTCGAAGCTCTGCACCGACTTGTCGCCGATCTGCACATTGGCGAGCGTGCCCGCCGGCGCCGGCACGATGCTGTATGACACCGAGGACTTGGCCAGCGCCGAGGCGGCCACGTCGCAGCTCGACGCGAAGTTGGGCTTGTTCGGGTTGGCGAACAGCTCGAACTGGAAGTGGCAGCTGCCCGGGTCGGCCACGATCGTCACGGGCGACTTGGCCTGCGCGGCTTCGAGCGCCGGATTGGCGTAGTGCGTGATGGCCTTGAACAGCGGGATATAGGTGAGCGCCGCGATCAGGCAGCCCGCGAGGATGATCGGCTTGCGCCCGATGCGATCCGACAGCGAACCGAACACCACGAAGAAGGGCGTGCCGATCAGCAGCGACAGCGCGATCAGGATGTTGGCCGTGGCCGAATCCACCTTGAGCGACTGCGTCAGGAAGAACAGCGCATAGAACTGGCCCGTGTACCAGACCACCGCCTGGCCGGCCACGAGACCGACCAGCGCCAGGATCACGATCTTGAGGTTGCGCCACTGACCGAAGGACTCGCTGATCGGCGCCTTCGAGGTCTTGCCTTCTTCCTTCATCTTCTTGAAGGCGGGCGATTCGCTCATCGACAGGCGGATCCACACCGAGATGCCGAGCAGCAGGATCGACACGAGGAAAGGCACGCGCCAGCCCCAGTTCTGGAACGTTTCTTCACCCAGTGCGGTACGCACGCCCAGGATGACCAGCAGCGACAGGAACAGGCCCATCGTCGCGGTGGTCTGGATCCAGGCTGTGTAGGCGCCGCGCCGGCCGGCGGGCGCATGCTCGGCCACGTAGGTGGCGGCGCCGCCGTACTCGCCGCCGAGCGCTAGACCCTGAAGCAGCCGCAGCGCCACGAGGATGATCGGCGCCGCGATGCCCCATGAGGCATAGCTCGGCAGGATGCCCACGATGAAGGTGGACATGCCCATGATCAGGATCGTGACCAGGAAGGTGTACTTGCGCCCGACCAGATCACCGATGCGCCCGAACACCAGCGCACCGAACGGCCGCACCGCGAAACCGGCGGCGAAGGCCAGCAGCGCGAAGATGAAGGCCGAGGTCTCGTTGACGCCCGAGAAGAACTGCTTGGAGATGATGGCCGCGAGCGAGCCGTACAAATAGAAGTCGTACCACTCGAACACGGTGCCGAGCGACGACGCGAAGATGACCTTCTTCTCCTCGCGGGTCATCGGCGCTGCATTGCCCATCGGGATTGCCGCTGCCATGGTTGTCTCCTCCACTTGCGGATTGCCGGGTGGACCCCGGTTTCGGCCGATTGGGCATGGGGCGGTTTACGCGAGGCTTACCGTTTTCAGCGCGCGAAGGCTATGGTCCGGTCCTGATGTGCGACTGCAATAACGCGCTCCTCCCCATGTGAAGTCGGCGTCAAAAATGAAAGTTCATGCAGTTCGTGCTGCGTTCGCACATGGACCGAAGCGGGTCAGGATTTACACCAAGCCCGGCTTGTGCTGAGGCGCATGCCTCGCCCCGACGGGGGAGGGCGCGGGGGTGTCTCGCACGCTGGTGTCGGCCCGATGGGGCCTGGCAGCCTGGCCCGGCGGGGGCGGCACGGAGCGCGGTTCAGGCGGTACGCCGGCGCCGGTCTGGTGGCGGTCCGGCGCTCAGCAGGAGGTCGATCGGCTGACCACCTCGCGCGAGGTCCGGCGCGACGGCCCCAGGCCGGCCCAGGCCGGGCGCTTGAACAGCCAGCGCAGCGGCGTCGGACGCGTGATGCGCTCCAGCGCGAAACTCGCGCCGATCGACAGCAGCGTCACGCCGCCCACCAGCGCGAGCGGCGGCAGCGCGAGGCCGGCACGGTCCCAGGCCAGCAGCAGGAAGTGGATCGGCAGCGAATGCGCGAGATACACGACGATGGAGTTGCGCCCGCAGTAGGCCAGCCAGCCGAACAGCGCGAACCGTGCCGTCAGCGCCGCGACGGTCACGGCCACCAGCGCGCCACCCAGGCTCAGCAGCAGGTGCACCGGCGACATCTCGGCATAGCCCGGCGCCTTGAGCGTGGCCCAGGCATTCACCGCCGCCCAGGCGGCGATGCCCGCCAGCGCGATCAGGGGCCGCCGCCCTGCGGCCTGGGCAAGGGTGCCGATGCGGCCCGCGAGCAGCCAGCCGATCGCGAAGAACACGAAGCGCTCGGCGGTCGCGTCGATGAACAGCACGCCCGATTGCGGATCGGCCAGGTTGATCGCGGTCGCGCCGATGAGGATGGCCGGCGTGCTCGCGCCATTCATTAGCTTCGCCAGCACGTAGAACACCGGCAGCATCAGGATGAACCACAGCGGCCCCGGATCCGTGAACGCATGGGCGAAGAAGGCGCCCACCGCGCGCAGGCCCGACGGCCCGTCGCGCCATTCGCCGAGCAGCAGGTACTCGATCGCGCACCACAGGAAGAAGAAGTACCAGAAGTGAACCAGTTTCTTGTCGAGGTAGTGGCGCCACGGCCGGTCGATGACCGGACCGAGCAGCAGGCCCGAGATCAGGAACAAGCCCGGCAGCCGCATCGTCTCCGCGAAGCTCATGAGGGTGCCGACTGGACCCGGCGGCAGTCCGTACTGCCACATCTGGAGGCTGACATGCAGCACGACGATGAGCAGCACGCACAGGCCGCGCGCGTTGTCGATCCAGTCGATGCGGTTGTTCGAGGCCTTGGCGGACGGGGCAGTTGCCGACATGCGTGACTCCCGTGGGTCGAGCCTCGGTTCGCCGCATGAAAAGCGTGAACTAGCTCACGGTTGCTAAAAATAAGTAAGAAAAGCGCCACGTAAATACTAGGTCATTTGACTAGAAATTCCTAGACAAGCTTTCGCATGACCCTCAGCGGACCGGCGCCGGCGGCAGCCGGCGACGACGAGCGGAGCAGCGGTCGGGGATGGGTCGCGGCAAGTCTGAGAAGCTTTCACCCTCGCTTCGCCACCCGCTCCCATGACGCTTCGCTGCTCGACTTCCCAGGCTTTCGGCCGACTTGCGGTTTCCTTGATGGCCTTGTTGCCTGGCGGAATCGCGCCCGTTCGCGCGCAGGCGGCGGCCGACGCGCCCGAGCGTCCGCGCATCTGCCTCGTGCTGTCGGGCGGCGGCGCGCGCGGCGCGGCGCATGTGGGCGTGCTGAAGGTGCTGGAGGAATTGCGCGTGCCCGTGGACTGCATCGCCGGGACGAGCATGGGCGCCATCGTTGGCGGCGCGTATGCGTCGGGCACGACGGTGGCCGAGATGGAGGCGCGGCTCGGCAGCCTCACGACCGAGGCGCTGTTCACCGACGATCCGCCGCGCCCCGAGCGCTCGATGCGGCGCAAGGCCGACGACGCGCGCATGTTCTTCGGCCCCGAGCTGGGCGTGGATGTCGAGCGCGGCCTGCGCCTGCCCAAGGGCGTGGTGTCGGGCACGGCGCTGGAGGCGGTGCTGCGCCGGCTGGTGCACAGCGGCGGTGTGAGCCGCTTCGACCGCATGCCGATCCCGTTCCGCGCGATCGCCACCGACATCGAGTCCGGAAAGATGGTGGTGTTCGACAAGGGCGACGTGCCGAACGTGATGCGCGCCAGCATGTCGGTGCCCGGCGTGGTGGCGCCGGTCGAGATCGACGGCCGCGAGCTGGTGGACGGTGGCCTCGTGCGCAACCTGCCGGTGGACGTGGCGCGCGAGATGGGCGCCGACGTGGTCATCGCGGTCAACCTCGGCACGCCGCTCATGACGCGCGAGCAGATCAACTCGGTGCTCGACGTGTCGGGCCAGATGATCAACATCCTCACCGAGCAGAACGTGCGCGCCTCGCTGGCCGAGCTGACGCCGCGCGACGTGCTGATCTCGCCGGCGCTGGGCGGCTTCTCGGCCGGCGACTTCACCGGCGCGGCCAGGGCGGTCGCGATCGGCGAGGCGGCGGCGCGCGAGCAGGCGGCGCGGCTGTCGGCGCTGGCGCTCGATGCCGGCGCCTGGGCCGGCTGGCGCGCGCGCTTCGCGGCCGTGCGCGCCTCGGCGCCCAGCAACCGTGCCGAGCCGGTGGCCGAGGTGCGGGTGGAAGGCACCGAGCGCGTCAACCCCGAGGTGCTGCTGCGCGCCGTCGGCACCCGCGTCGGCCAGCCCTTCGACCAGCAGGTGATGGATGCCGACCTGCGCCGGCTGTACGGCTGGGGCGATTTCGAGCGCGTCGGCTTCAAGGTCGAGCCGGGCGCGGCCGGGCCGGTCGTGACCTATGACGTGAGCGAGAAGAGCTGGGGGCCGGACTACCTGCGCTTCGGCCTCGGCCTACAGAGCGATTTCTCGACCGATTCGTCGTTCAACCTGCTTGCGAGCTATCGCCGCACCTGGCTCAACAGCTATGGCGCCGAATGGCGCAACGACGCCCAGCTCGGCCGTCACAACCTGCTGCAATCGGAATGGTTCCAGCCGCTGGACCTGGACCGGCGCTGGTTCATCGCGCCGCGCGTCGAGGCCTCGCTGCGGCCGCTGGTCATCTACATGAACGACACCCGGCTGTTCCGCTACAGCGTGAGCGAGCGGCTGGCGGGGCTGGACCTGGGCGTGGACGCGACGCCGGCGGTGCAGGCACGCCTCGGCTTCGTGACCGGCGTGCAGCGCTACACGCTCGATACCGGTCAGTTTCCGGGCGTGCCGCGCAGCGTTGCCGGCCATGTCGGCGGGCTGAGATTGCAGCTGCGCGCCGACACGCTCGACAACCGCCAGTTCCCGTCGTCGGGCCAGGCCGCGAACCTGACGCTGTTCAGCGCCCGGCGCGCGCTCGGCGACGAGACCGACTTCAACCGCTGGGAGGCCGAGACGCTGTCCACCGCCTCGGTCAGCAGCCATGCCTTCTCGCTGCGGCTGCGCGCGGGCGGCAAGCTGGGGCCCGATCCGCTGCCCTTCGCGTCGCAGTTCCGGCTCGGCGGCTTCATGAACCTGTCGGCCTGGGGGCCGGACCGCTTCTACGGCGCGGCCTACGAGACGGCCGCGATCACCTGGGCCGACCGGGTGCTGGAGATTCCGCTGCTGCGCGGCGCCTGGGCCGGCATGGCGCTGGAAGCGGGCCGCATGCGCCATGCGCCGATCGGCGACGACAGCGGGCTGCGCAAGTCGCTCGCGCCCTTCGTCGCGGTGGACAGCCCGCTCGGACCGGTTTATTTCGCGCTCGGTTTCGCGCCCGGCGGCGAACGCGCCGCCTACATCACGCTGGGATTGCCATGACCTCCTCTTCCGACAACAAGCTCGCCGCCACGGCGGCCGACGGTCCGCCGATCGCCGCTGACGCCGCCGCCGACGGCGCTCCGCCCCTTACGCCTCCCCGGGCGGCCGCCACGCCGCCCGCCTCCTTCGCCGATCGCGGGCGCTGGCGCGCCAACCTGGGCGACGAGCTCGACTCCGCCGCGCTCTACGACGCGCTCGCGGGCGTCGAGCCGCATCCCGAGCGCGCCGAGGTCTTCCGCGAGCTGGCCCGGGCCGAGCGCGCCCACGCCGATTTCTGGGTACGTCGGCTGGAGGCGGCCGGCGAGAAGGTGGCGCCGCATGTGCCTTCGTGGCGGGTGCGGGTGACGGGCCGGCTCGCGCGCTGGTTCGGCGTCGGCTTCGTGCTGCCCTCGCTCGCGGCGGCCGAATACGCCGACCGCAACAAGTACGCGAACCAGCCCGACGCCGTGGCCGCCGGCCTGTCGGCCGAGGAGCAGCAGCACGCCTCGGTGCTGCACGCGGCCGGGCGCGGCGACATGCGCGCGGTGGCGATCGCGCGCGGCGAGCTCGCGCCCGACGTGGCGCATCTGCCGGCCGCGTCGCCGAGCGCGCGCGGCATGACCGGCGAGGAGATCGTGCGCGCCGAGCGCTGGCATCGCGGCGCCTCGGGCAACGATCTGCGCGCGGCGGTACTCGGCGCCAATGACGGCCTCGTCTCCAACTTCTGCCTCGCGATGGGCGTCGCGGGCGCGGGCGCCGACGGCCGCACGCTGCTGCTGACGGGCGTGGCCGGTCTGGTGGCGGGCGCCTGCTCGATGGCGCTCGGCGAATGGCTGTCGGTGCTCAATGCGCGCGAGGCCGCGCAGTCGCAGATGGCGAAGGAGGCCGAGGAGATCGCCAACACGCCGCATGCCGAGCAGCGCGAGCTCGCGCTCATCTACCAGGCCAAGGGCATCGCGCGGCACGACGCCGAGCGCGTGGCGGCGCAGATCATGGCCGACAAGGACGCCGCGCTCGAAACCCTGGCGCGCGAGGAGCTCGGCATCGACCCGGCCGAGCTGGGCGGCAATCCGGTGAGCGCGGCGGCCATCAGCTTCGGCCTGTTCGCGGCCGGCGCGCTGGTGCCGATCCTGCCCTTCATCTTTGCCGGCGGCCCGAAGGCGATCGCCGCGAGCGTCGCGCTCACGGCGCTGGCGCTGTTCGGCATGGGTGCCGTCACCTCGTTGTTCAACGGCCGCACGCTGCTGTATTCGGGCACGCGTCAGGTGCTGGTGGCCGGCCTCGCGGCGCTCGTCACCTGGGGCGTGGGCGCGCTGTTCGGCGTCGCGACGAGCTGAGGCGCGCCGGCCGGACGAATTGCCCCGGTCTTGTGACATATCGCACGCGGCGGGACAGTGCGGCTCCCGCCCGCCGCCGGAGGCCGCCGCGATGTCCGATCCCGTCACCCCGCCCGTCGCACCCGAGTCGCCGGCATCTGCCGCGCATCCGGCGCCCGTCACCGCGTCGCCGCCCGCGTCCGCGGCGCCTGCCCGGGCCACGACCGAGGCGGCCCAGCCCGAAGTCGCGCGCGCCCTGCTCGAAAGCGCCAACAGCGCCTCGCAGAGCGTCGCGGTGCTGCACTTCACCTTCATGGCCGTGTGCGCCTACCTGCTGCTGGTGGTGCTCGGCACGACCGACCTGCATCTGCTCGTCGGCCGCAACGTGCGCCTGCCCGTGGTGGACATGGAGGTGCCGATCGTCGCGTTCTACGCGCTGTCGCCGTGGCTGCTGGTGCTGATGCACTTCAACCTGCTGATCCAGCTCCAGCTGCTGTCGCGCAAGCTCTACGCCTTCGACGCGGCGGCCGGCCCGCGCCACCGCGACCCCGGCGGCCTGCGCGACCGGCTGCATGTCTTCCCCTACAGCTACATGCTGGCCGGCGACATGACGCCGCTGATGCGCAACCTCACCGCGCATGTCGTGGCCATCACCGTGCTCGTGCTGCCGGCGGTGGCGCTGTTCGCGATGCTGATCCGCTTCCTGGGCTACCAGTCGCCGGTGGTGACGACCGCGCAGCGCACCGCGCTCTGGCTCGACGTGCTGCTCGTGATCGCGCTGTGGCCGGTGATCATGGATCGCGGCGATCGCTGGACCGGCTGGTGGCGCGAGCTGTTCTCGAAGCTGAGGCTGGGCGTGATGGGCTGGATCGCCTGGGGGCTGCTGGTGGCGGGCCTCGCGCTCGTGCTGTTCGGCGGCGACTACCGCTGCCTGCGCGCGGGCGCCATCACGGTCGCCGTCGCGCTCGGCCTCGCGCTGCTGCGGCCGCTCGGCAGCGCCGGCTTTGCCGGCCTGTGCGCGCGGCTGCTGCCGACGCTGCTCTGGCTCGGCATCACCGCCGCGCTGCTGCGCTTCACGCCGGTGTTCGGCGGCTGGGCGTCGCAGTTGCCCGCGCTGGTGTTCGCGGCGGCGATCGGCGCGCTGCTGCTCGCGCCGTGGATCTTCTTCTGGCGCGCCGATCTGCCCTGCGGCGGCGTGGTGCTCGCGGGCATCGTCACGCTGCAGCTGCTGCTGCCCCAGGCCATCGTGACCGAGGGCGAGCTGATGGCGAGCTGGCCCGGCTGGCTCGCGCGTCACCTCTGGCATCCGCCGGTCCTGCAAACGCTTGCACCCGGCGGGCTGGCCTCGCCCAACTGCCCGCGCGCGCGGGAGTTCGAGGTCGAGCAGGCGCGCCGCTATCGTGATCCCGAGCGCTACGACCCCGACCGCGCCCGTGCCGCCTGGTGCCAGCGCCAGGGCTGGTCGGTGCTGTCCTGCGACGTGCTCGAAGGCGCGCGCCGCATCGACCTGCGCGAGCAGCCGGTGTTCGCGCAGGCGCCCGATCCGCTCGCGCTCGCCGAGCTGCGCCGCGACCAGTGGAAGGACGCCGCCGCCTGGGACGCCGCCCAGGACCGCGTGCAGCGCGCCTCGCTGCGCGACCGTTCGCTGCGCCACGCGCGGCTGGAGGGCGCGGTGCTCGTGCGCGCCGACCTGCGCCAGACCGACCTCACCGGCGCCTGCCTGACCGGCGCCCGGCTCGGCGGCGCCGAACTCGCCGGCGCGCTGCTGCGCGGCGCGGTGCTCTGGGGCGCGAGCCTGCGCGGCGCCAGCCTCGGCGGCGATGTCGGCACCGACCGCCCGGCCGGCAAGACCGACTTCGGCTACGCGGTGCTGAACTGGGCCGTGATCGCGCGGGCCACCCTCGACGACGCCGACGTGGCCGGTGCGCGCATCGTCGATCTCGTGAGCGACGTGCCGCCCGCCGCGCTGAAAGCAGATTGAAGTCTCAACTCCCGGCAACGTCGGCGAAAACACAACGAAATTCCGCCGTGCAAGCCATTCCGGCGGTGACGGATGGCGAGTCACCGCGTCGTCACACGTCCGCAGGAGAGTGCGCCGTCCCTACACGGAGCACTCCCCATGAAAATCCGCCTGATGTCGGCGCTGGTGGCCGGTGCCATCGCGCTTGCCGGCTGCGCGAGCGACAACAACAGCGAGCCCGCGCCCAAGAACGTCCTCTTCTTTCTCGGTGACGGCTACGGCATCGTCCCGATGACCGCCGCGCGCATCTACGCCGTCGGCGAGGACGGTGATCTCGCGATCGACAGCTTTCCCGAGACGGCCTTCATCAAGACCTTCTCCAACGACGCTCAGGTGACCGACAGCGCCCCGTCGATGTCGGCCTACATGACCGGCGTGAAGATGAACAACGAAGTCGTCTCGATGTCGAGCGACACCCAGGCCCTCGACGCCAGCGGCAATCCCTACATCAGCGGCGCCGACTCGACCTGCCCGGCCACCGGCAATGGCACGCCCGTCACCACGCTGCTCGAACTCGCCAAGGCCGCCGGCCGCGCGACCGCGGTGGTCACGACCACGCGCGTCACGCATGCCACGCCGGCCGCCACCTACTCGCACATCTGCCACCGCGACGGCGAGAACAGCATCGCGGCCCAGCTCGTGCCCGGCGGCACCGGCTTCAACAGCAAGCTGGCAGACGGCGTGGACGTGGTGCTCGGCGGCGGCTGGCAGCACTTTCTCGCCAAGGGCGATGCCAAGGGTTCGTCGCGCAGCGACTCGCGCGACCTGACGGCCGAACTCAAGGCCAAGGGCTACACCTACGTGAACGACCTCGCCGGCCTCAACGCCGCGCCGACGGCCTCGGGCACCAAGCTGCTCGGCCTGTTCACCAAGGGCCACATGAACTTCGACATCGACCGCGATCCCACGGTCGAGCCGAGCCTCGCGCAGATGACCACCAAGGCCATCGACATCGCGAGCAAGAACAGGAAGGGCTTCTTCCTGATGGTGGAAGGCGGCCGCATCGACCAGGCGCTGCATCCGACGCTCGCGCGCAAGGCGCTGCAGGACGCCAAGGCCTTCGACGAGGCGATCACGACCGCGATCGCCAAGATGAAGACCATCGACCCCGAGCTGAAGAACACGATCATCGTCGTGACGGCCGACCACGATCACACGATGGTGATGAACGGCTACGCCGCGCGCACCGGCAAGACCACCGACAGCAGCCCCGGCATCCTCGGCCTGCTCAAGCCCTACACCGATCCGTCCACGCCCGCGAAGGACGCCGACGGCAAGCCTTTCACGACGCTCGTGTTCGGCAACGGCGAGAACCGCGTCCAGGCCAATCGCTCGACGATGACCGACCTGACCGACGCCACCGTGTTCGACAAGAACTACCACCAGGAAGCCGCCGTGCGCATGCCCGCCGGCAGCGAGACCCACGGTGGCGGCGACGTCTTCCTCGGCGCGATGGGCACGGGCGCCGACCAGTTCCACGGCACGCTCGACAACACGGCCGTGTTCTCCCTCGTCAAGAAGGCCGCCGGCCTCTGAACACCGAACGCCACGGAGTCACGATCATGAAACTCGACAACATCCAGGCCGCGGCGCGCCCGGCCGTCATGCAAACGCTTGCAAAGCCGCGCCTCGCGCGCGTCGCCGCCGCCGTCGCGCTGGCCGCGACCGCCGCCGGCGCCGCGCTGCCGGCCCATGCCGCCGGTGAAGCGAAGAACATCATCTTCTTCCTCGGCGACGGGATGGGCCCGGTGCCCAAGACCGCCGCGCGCATCTACAAGTATGGCGAGGCCGGCTCGCTGACGATGGACACGCTGCCCTACACGGCGCGCGTCAAGACTTATTCGCTCGACGCCCAGACCACCGACAGCGCCCCGTCGATGGCCGCCTACATGACCGGCGTGAAGCAGCGCAACGAAGTGCTCGGCATGAACGGCGACACCGTTGCCGTCGCGCCGGGCAAGGACCCGGTCACGGGCGTGTCCAACGCGGTCAACAACTGTCTGCCCACCAACGGCGCCGCCGTCACCACGCTGATCGAGTACGCGATCGCCAAGGGCAAGGCGACCGGTGCCGTCACCACCGCGCGTCTCACGCATGCGACGCCGGCCGCCACCTACGCCCACATCTGCCACCGCGACACCGAGTACGAGATCGCGCGCCAGGCGGTACCGGGCGGCGCGGGCTTCAACGCCCGCCTCGGCAACGGCGTGGACGTGCTCATGGGCGGCATCAGCAGCTACTGGCGCCCCTACAACGCGGCCACCACGCCCAAGGGCCGTCCGGATGGCCGCGACCTCGTGGCCGAACTCCAGGCCAAGGGCTACAGCTACGCCAGCGACCTGACCTCGTTCAACGCGCTGCCGACTGCCGCCGGCACCAAGGTGATCGCGCTGTTCGACCAAGCGCTGTCGCAAGGCCACATGAGCTACGAAGCCGACCGCGATCCGACCAAGGAACCGAGCCTGGCCGAGATGACCGTCAAGGCCATCGACATCCTGTCGAAGAACTCGAACGGCTACTTCCTGATGGTGGAGGGCGGCCGCATCGACCACGCGCTGCACGGCACCAACGCCTATCGCGCCGTAACCGACACCGTCGCCTTCGACGACGCGATCAAGGCAGCGCTGGGCAAGGTCGATCTGAGCAACACGCTCATCGTCGTGACGGCCGACCACGACCACACGATGGCCTTCAACGGCTACGGCAAGAAGGGCACGCCCATCCTCGGCCTGAACGTCAACTACGCCACCGGCCGCAACAGCCTCGACGCCGACGGCCTGCCGTACACGACGCTCGTGTTCGGCGGCGGCAGCAACCGCCCCGACGTGCGCGCCACGCTCGACAGCGAGACGGTGCAGGGCAAGGACTACCTGCAGGAAGTCGTGATCCGTCGCGGCGCGCCCGGCTCGGAAACCCACGGCGGCGGCGACGTGCAGCTGTACTCGACCGGCGCCGGCAGCAAGAGCTTCAAGGGCACGATCGACAACACCAGGGTGTTCACGCTCGTGAAGAGCGCCGGCGGCCTGTGATGCCGGCATGACGCGGCCGGACTGACCGGCCGCGAGCGAACCAGGCCGATCCCCCGGGGGATCGGCCGTTTTCATTGGCGCGCGCGCTGCCGCCGGCAGCCGCGCGCGCCCGCCGGAGCAAGAAGATGCAATCCAGTTACCGCTTCAGTTTTTCCCGCCGCGCCGGCCTGGCCGCGCTCGTCGCCGCCGGCCTGGGCGCCGCGCTGCCCGCCGGCCATGCCGAAGGCCGCCCGGCCGATGCCGCCCCCGCGCGTGCCGGCGCCATGGTCAAGCCCGTCGCGCCCCCGCCCGCCGCGAACACGCCGCGCCAGCTTGCCGCGCTGAACGCGCCGGCCGCCGTGCCGGCTCCGCCCGCCGCCGACCTGCCGCCGCTCGACGCCGTCATCAGCTACGAGAGCCGCATCGTCAACCACGCCGGCGTGACGGAGGTGCGCAGCTTCCGCAACCTGCTCGTGCGCCGCCCGGGCCATGTGTGGATGCAGCGCCTGCTGCCCGAGGTGCGCGCCGGCCACGAGACCGAGGGCGAGGCCCATGGTGGCCACAAGCATTTCGACTTCGAGGCCGCGACCCAGCACCTCACGCGCAATGCCGACGGCAGCATCCGCGCCGACTACGTCGATGCCGAGACGCGCCAGATCGTGTTCGTGCCGCCGGCCGAGTACAGCGTGTCGGGCTTCGACGGTTCGTGGGAAGGCGCGGCCGCGCTCGTGCCCGAGAAGGTCGTGCTCGCGATGCCGCGCAGCAACCGGCCCGCGCCCGCCGGCGCCGAATGGCGCGAGGAGCGCCGCGACGGCTGGACCAACCGCGTGCTGTGGTCCACCGCGCAGCACATCGCGCTGGAGATCGAGTCGGGCCGTGACGACGGCAGCCTGCGCCGCGTGACCCGCGTGACGCCCCAGCCCGCCATGCCCGACGCGCGCCTGCCTTGGCTCGCGCTCAAGGGCTATCAGCAGAAGGAGTACCAGGACTTTCTCGACTGACCCCGATGCCGCGTAACCCGCCCGAGGGAGCCGGGAGGTTCTTGTGCGCTGCGGCTTGACTAATCGTCGGGATTGATGACGCGCTTCACGTCTCGCATCGCCTTACGGGTTTCCGCGAAGTGAGCCTTGGTTAGCGTTGGTCAGCGGGCTTGCCCGCATCACCTCATCTCTAACCCAGCCCGCGAGACGGGCTCTCAGGAAGGAAACCCATGTCGAAACTGCGACTCGCCACCGTGGCGACGGCGCTGGCGCTGGCCTATGCCACGCCGTCGTTCGCCGCCACCGGCTTTGATGTGTCCGGCTCCGTCATCACCACCAATCTCGACGTCCAGACCTTCGTCGAAACCAACCGCGACGCGACCGTGGTCAGCACGCCGGTCAGCAGCACGACCACCGCGCGCCAGGTCGTGACCGATCCGAAGCCGGGCGTTGCCGGCAGCGTGGCCACGTGGCAGGACACGACCACGACCTACCGCACCAGCACCACCGACAGCTACACCCTCAGCTCCACGTACTCCACGCCGTCCACGGGCTACTCCGACATTCTTTATGTCGGCAACGTCAACTCGTACAGCACGGGCAGCTACACGCTCGACGTGTCGGCCATCCTGGTGGGCGAGTACGCGACGGGCACGGGCCTCGGCGGCCGCACCCGCACCTACGTGCCGACGCTCGAGTTCGCGCTCAACGATGGTCCCTATGTGCCGTTCAGCACGCTGGGCACGCTGCTGAACAGCAGCAGCGTGACCTACACGCTCACCGGCGTGAGCTACGGCTTCACGCTCGCCTCGGGCGACATGCTCAGCTTCTCGATCGCGGCGACCACCGATGGCGCCGGCAGGTCGCAGATCGCCAGTCTGGACATCGCGATCAACGGCAGCATCGCCGGTCCGGCCACGACCCAGACCACCTCGACGCTGATCAGCAGCTACACGATCCCGGCGCTGCCCGTGCCCGAGCCCGAGGTCTACACCCTCGGCAGCCTGGCCTTCGGCCTGGTCGCCTTCGCGCGCCGGCGCGAGCGTCGCATCGCCGCCTGAGCGCCTCGCGCCTGAACCCGGGCGGTGTGCCGCCCGGGGCCGACGGCCGCCTGCGGGCGGCCGCATTTCCGAGGACCGGCGACCGAGGGACCGGCGACCGAGGGGCGGCGATCGGGGGCCGGCACGATAGACCCACGCGCTCGGCCTTGGCTCACTCCCAGACGACGCTCCAGGGACTGCTCGCGTACGTTCCCGCGTTCTCGCCGCGTGCGATGGCGGTCCAGCGATTCCAGACGATCGCCGCGGCGCCGCTTTCGGCCATCGCCATCGAGATCTCCAGCGCGTAGCCCGTGCCGTCGGCGTCATAGGCCCCCGTGCTGCCGTTGCTGACGATGGTCGGCGCGCTCATGCCGCCTGCCAGCGGCCGATAGCTGACGGCCTTGACCTGCGACGGCTGAAGGCTGTCCTGCCAGACCAGCAGCCCCTGGTCATAGCGGTTCGCCAACCCGAGCTGGACTCGCGCATCGCGCGACGGCAGATCGCCGCGACGCGTCATGCCGGTGCTCAGCCCGCCGAAGGCCCACTGCCCGGCCTGATCGGCGCTGCCGGTGTTCTTCCACGCCAGCAGCCATTTGCCGGTGTCCTTGATGGCGCCATCCCAGAAGGCGGCGATGGGCGCGGTCTGGATCACCGCCGCGGGCAGCAACCAGCCCTGGGTCGGTGAATAGCCGACCGCCTTCAGACCGGTGCCGTCACGATTGACCTGCAGGGCCAGCATCGCGCCGCTGCCGCTCGAGATGAGCCGGTCGACCGCCGACAGCACGGGCGAATCGGGCAGGGCGCGAAAGCCCTGCCTGAGGCAGTTCGGGGACCAGACCGCCGACCGGACGATCACGCCGCCGGGGGCGTTCACCTTCCACGCCACCAGCACGCTGCCGTTGTTGAGCGCGCGCTGGAGCAGCATGGTGTAGCCGTCGTCGGCGCTGCGTCGCTGACTGCCCAGCGCGACGGCGCCCGACCAGCGTCCATCGGCCGCGCGGCAACGGCCCCAGAGCGCGTAGCCGCCGTAGTCGGGCTCGCCCCGGGGTTCCGTGTTGGCGGCGGCGGGTGCCCACAGGCTGACCAGCATGCCGCTGGCGTTCACCACGGCATAGGTCTTGTAAGGCCAGCTCGGGTAGGTGGTGGTTTCGAGCGGCGACCAGGTGGCCGTGCCGATGTCGAAGCGGCTGTGGCTGGCCTGCTGGTTGATGCTGAATCCGGCCCAGGCGAGCGGGGCGTTGCGGGCGAAGCCGGTCGGGAACAGGCCCGGATTCGGCACCTGCACCACCTCGACCGGCGAGGTCGCCTGGCTCCAGGTCGTGCCCTCGCCCGCGCGCCGGAAGGCCGAGTAGGTGGGGCCGTCGTAGCCGTTGACCGGAGAACTGATCGTCCACTGCGCGAGGAAGTCGCCATCCGCCGTGGCAGCCACGCTGCGGAGGTGGAAGTTCACGTGATAGCCGACGCGCTCCGGCGCCAGCTGCACCGGCGGCTGAAAGGCGCGGACGGGTTCGGCGGCGCGAAGGGGCAGGCCCGTGCCGGCAAGCGCCAGCAGCAGCGTGGCGGGCAGGCATCGGAGCCGGGCATGAGGAAGCGGAATGGTCATCGAGGTTCTCCACGGAAGAAGGAGGACGGAACCCGCGTCGCATCGTCCGTCGCCTGCGCCGATGCTCGAAGTCTTTCGCCCGGGTGGCCAGTGGGGCGAATTCGTCAAACTGGCGGAAACATCCGCCGTCCCGCCCCCGCCGCCATGCCGATCCCGCTCCACTACATCGCGCGCAACCTGCGCGTGCGCAAGCTGACCACCGCGCTCACCGCCGGCGGCATGGCGCTCGTGATCTTCGTGTTCGCGGCGGTGCTCATGCTCGACGCGGGGCTGAAGGAGACGCTCGTCGCCACCGGCCGCGCCGACAACATCATCGTGATCCGCCAGGGCTCGCAGACCGAGGTGCAGAGCGGCATCCAGCGTGACCAGGCGGCGCTGATCGAGTCGGCGCCCGAGGTGGCGCTCGACGCCGCCGGCCGGCCCTTCGTCGCGCGCGAATGCGTGGTGCTCAACTCGCTACTCCGGCGCGACGGCGGCAAGCGCGCCAACGTGGTCGTGCGCGGCACCGACGCCACCGGCATCGCGCTGCGGCCGCAGGCGCGGCTGGCCGAGGGTCGCTGGTTCCGCCCCGGCTCGACCGAGATCGTCGTGGGCCGCCAGGTACTCAAGAGTTACGCGGGCGTCGAGCTGGGCCAGTCGCTGTCGTTCGCGCAGCGGCAGTGGACGGTGGTGGGCGTGTTCGACGCCGGCAACTCCGGCTTCGACAGCGAGATCTGGGGCGACGCCGACCAGATGCTCCAGAGCTTCCGCCGCAATGCGTATTCGAGCGTGATCGCGCGGCTCGCGAGCCGTGACGCCTTCGACCCGCTCAAGGCCCGGCTCGACGCCGATCCGCGCCTCAAGGTCGATCTCGAACGCGAGAACCGCTTCTACGAGAAGCAGAGCGAATCGCTGTCCGATTTCATCACCATCCTGGGCATGGTGCTGTCGGCCATCTTTTCGGTGGGCGCGATGATCGGCGCGGCCATCACGATGTACGCCGCCGTCGCCACCCGCACCGCCGAGATCGGCACGCTGCGCGCGCTCGGCTACCGGCGGCGCGGCATCCTCGCGGCCTTCCTGATCGAGTCGCTGCTGCTCGCGGCGATCGGCGGCGTGGCCGGGCTGGTGGCGGCGAGCTTTCTCCAGACCATCACCGTCTCGACGATGAACTTCGTGAGCTTCTCGCAGATGGCCTTCGGCTTCCGCATGACGCCGGGCATCGTGCTGCGCACCGCGCTGTTCGCGCTGCTGATGGGCGCGGTGGGCGGCTTCCTGCCGGCGCTGCGCGCGGCGCGCATGAAGATCGTGGACGCGCTACGCGCCGGCTGAGCCGGGGCCGGCCGCCCGACCTTCGCGCCCGCGCCACCGGCCGCCGCGGCTCGCATGCGCGCCATCGGCCGTTGCCCGCCGCGCCCGCGTCGGCCGCACTCTTGGCCGATCGGCGCGCCGCTCGTCGCCGCAGGCATGAGCAGCCGCCGCAGGTCCGCGCTTTTCCGCCCTTCGCCGCTTCACCGCAGGGCCGACCCTGCCGTCAAGACTCGCAGCACCCGCAGTCCCGCGCGGGCACGAGAACAGACGGAGTCGCCATGCAAGCGATCGACAAGCCGGCCATCACCGCAGGGGAGCCGCCGGAACCCAATGCCGCCGCCCGCCCGGCCGACGCCTTCGCGCCCGGCCCCCTCGCGGCCGAACCGCGCGCCACCGGCCCCGTCGGCGTCGACAACGAGGCCGCCGTGCAGGCCGCCGCCCAGGCCGCGCGCGTGGCCGAGCTGAACCTGGCCGAGCGTCTGGCCTTCGCGCAGAAGCTTGCCCAGGCCGAGCAGCAGCTGCTCCAGTCCGAGAAGATGGCCTCGATCGGCCAGCTCGCCGCCGGCGTGGCGCACGAGATCAACAACCCGATCGGCTTCATCAACAGCAACCTCAACACGCTGCGCGACTACGTGAGCGACCTGCTGCGGCTGATCGACGCCTACGAGAGCACGCCGGCCGAGGCCGCCGCCGTGGCCGAGGAGATCGACCTGCCCTTCCTGCGCGAGGACGTCGGCTCGATGATCGAGGAGTCGCTCGACGGCATCGCCCGGGTGCGCCGCATCGTCCAGGACCTGAAGGATTTCTCCCATGTCGATCACGGCGAATGGGTCTGGACCGACCTGCACAAGAACCTCGACTCGACGCTCAACATCGTCAACAACGAGGTCAAGTACATCGCCGACGTGAAGCGCGAGTTCCAGCCCGACATGCCGCTCGTGCATTGCAACGCCTCGCAGATCAACCAGGTGTTCATGAACATGCTGGTGAACGCGGCGCACGCGATCCGCGCCCGCGTCCAGGCCGGCGACTACAAGCGCGGCACCATCACCATCACCACCGGCGTCGAGGGCGACGACGCGGTCATCGGCATCGCCGACACCGGCTGCGGCATCGCGCCCGAGCATCTCGCGCGCATCTTCGATCCGTTCTTCACCACCAAGCCGGTCGGCCAGGGCACGGGCCTGGGGCTGTCGCTCAGCTACAGCATCGTGCGCAAGCACGGCGGCTGCATCACCGTGAAGAGCACGCCGGGCGAGGGCAGCCGCTTCAGCCTCTGCCTGCCGATCAAGGGCGGCGCCTCGCCGAGGGCGTCATGAGCGCGCGCGGAGCCGAGCTGCTGGAGCGCGCGCTCCAGCTCGACGAGGACACGGGCTTCGCCAAGCGCAGCCATTTCTTCGACATCGTGCGCCGGCGCAGCGAGGAGCATGCGGCGGTCGGCGCGAGCTTCTGCCTCGTGGTGGTGGAGCCGGCCGATCTCGGCCCGGCGCTGTCGCTGCTGGGCGAGTTCAACGAGGCGGCGCTGCTGGAGGTGGTGGCCGACCGGCTGCGCCATTTCGAGCAGACCGGACTCGACATCGGCCGCATCGCCCAGGCGCGCTTCGCGCTGCTCGCGCCCTATCTGGCCGACGTGCCGCATGCGCGCGAGATCGCGGCCCAGATCGTCGATGCGCTGCGGCCCGACATCGCCGTGGGCGCGATGCGGCTCACGCTCGATCCGCGCGCCGGCGTGGCGATCTTCCCTGACGACGCGGCCGATGCCGCAGCGCTGTTCGGCGCCAGCCTCGCGGCGCTCAAGCACGCGGGCGAGCATCACGAGAGCCTGTCGATGTACGACCGCGCCATCGGCGAGGCGCAGGCGCGCGAGGCGCGCACCGGCATGGCCTTCCGGAGCGACGCGCAGCGGCTCAGCTCGGTGCAGCGCGACACCGAGGACATCGTGCTGTTCACCGACGAGATCGAGCCGCCGGCCGCCACGCCCCAGCCGACCAGCTTCCGCCTGCTGGCCGAGCCGCGCATCGACGCCGCCACCGGTCGCGTGGTGTGCATCGACAGCCAGCTCGACTGGACCGACCCCGAAGGCCGCCTGCTCGGCGGCGCCGCCACCTGGGCGCTGGCGCGCCAGCACGGCCTCACCACGCTGCTCGGCGGCTGGTGGCTGCGCGAGGGCACGCGCGCCTATGCCGAGGGCATGGATGGTCTGCGCGGCCTGCCGCGCCTGGGCCTGCGCATCGCCACGCGGCTGCTGCTGCGCGCCGATTTCGGCAGCCTGCTGCAGGAGCAGATCGAGCGCGCCGGCCTGAGGCTCGACCAGATCGAGCTCGGCCTGCTCGCCCATCCGAGCCTCGCCGACAACGAGCCGCTCGTGGCCCAGGTGCGCGCGCTGCGCCGCGCCGGCGTGCGCATCGCGCTCGACCATTTCGGCGAGGACGAGGCCGGGCTCGGCTTCCTGCGCCGCTTTCCGGTCGACGTGCTCAAGCTCGACGCCGCCCTCATCGCGCGCATCGAGAGCGACCCGACCGACAACGCGCTGCTGCGCTCCATCCTGAGCATCGCGCGCTGGCTCGACCTGGAGGTGGTCGCGCTCGGCGTCGAGCGCGACTCGCAGCGCGTGCTGCTGCAACGCCTCGGCTGCCGCGTGATGCAGGGTCCGCTGATCGGCGCGCCGACCGCGCTGGCCGCTGCCGGCAGCCTGCTGCGCCCGCCGCGCGAGGGCGCCGACGGCAAGCCCGCCGAGCCCGCGATGGCGCGCACCCTGCTGCTGCTCGACGACGAGCCCAACATCCTGTCGGCGCTGCGCCGGCTGCTGCGCCGCGACGGCTACACCATCCTCGCCACGACCGATCCGGCCGAGGCCTTCCACCTGCTCGCGACGCGGCCGGTGGACGTGGTGATCTCCGACCAGCGCATGCCCGAGATGAGCGGCACCGAGTTCCTCAAGCGCGTGAAGGACCTGCACCCCGGCACGATGCGGCTGGTGCTGTCGGGCTATACCGACGTGCAGTCGATCACCGACGCGATCAACGAGGGCGCGATCTACAAGTTCCTCACCAAGCCCTGGAATGACGAGCACCTGCGCGCCCAGATCGGCGAGGCCTTCCGGCGGCTGGAGATCGAGCGCGACAACGAGCGCCTGCGCGACGCGCTGGAGTTCGCCAACCGCAAGCTCGAAGGCCTCAACACCGCGCTCGAGACCCGCATCGAGGAGAAGACCGACGAGATCCTGCGCGACCTGGAGCTGCTCAACATCTCGCAGGAGATGTTCGATCTGCTGCCGGTGGGCGTGCTCGGCGTGGACGACAGCGGAATGATCGTGGTGGCCAATCCGGCCGCGAGCCAGACGCTCGGGCCGGCGGCCATTCCCGGCGCGCTGGTGGAGGAGGTGCTGCCCGCCGCCACCCGCCTGTCCTACGAGCGCTGGAAGCGCGTGGTGGATGGCACGGCCCATGCGCCGCCGCCGCGCCTGCCCGCGAACTGGACGCCGCCCGAGGCCGTGGAGGCAAGCTTCTTCCGGCTCGGCGGCTTCTCGCGCGCCCAGGGCGACATGATCGTGCTGGGCGACATCGGCCAGCTGCCCGAGCCGGGCGGCCGCCTCGCCATCCCGGGAGCGCACGCATGACGCCGCCCGCCTGCATCCACTCCGATCCCGACTGCGGCAAGGCGCGGTCCGCCGAGTGCGGTCCGGTCCCGGCCGGTGAACGCGGCGCCGATCCGGTCGGAGCGGCGCTCGCGCTGCTCAACCGGCTCCCGGCGCTGTCGCCGGGCTTCGTCACGCGCATGCGCGAACTGGCCGACGACAACATCAACGTCGTCTCGATGGCGGCCGGCATCGAGGCCGATCCGGTGCTGATGCTGCGGCTGCTGCGCGTGGCCAACTCGCCCTTCTTCGGCATGAGCCGGCGCGTGGACAGCGTGCAGGACGCGATCACCGTGCTCGGCCTCATGAACGCGCGCGCGCTGCTGATCGCCGGCCGCGCGATGGAAAGCCTGCAACCCGACCCGTCGGCCGGCTTCGATGTCGAGCGCTTCTGGGAGCACAGCCTCGCCTGCGCCGCCGCCAGCGAATGCCTGGCGCTGCGGCGCGGCCTGCCGGTGGCGCGCGCCTTTCTCGGCGGCATCGTCCACGACATCGGCGAGCTGGCGATCGCGCTGCTCTGGCCCGATCGCTACCGCGTCGTGAGCGAGGCGCGGCGCGAGGGCGCGATCGACAAGCTCAGCATCGAGCACCACTACTACGGCTTCGACCATGCGGAGCTGGGCGCGCGGCTGGTCGAGCACTGGCGCTTCCCGCCCGACGTGTGCCGCGCCGTGGCCGGCCACCACGGCACGCGCCAGTGGGACGACGCCAATGCGCCGGGCATGCTGCAACTGGTGGACGTGCTGCGCTTCGGCAACGCCTATGCGAACTGGATGTGGCGCCAGGGCGGCATCGACGGCATCGCCGGACACGATCTGCCCGACGACCTCGCGCGGCTCGCCGACGAGGACGTGTCCAGCCTCGCGCCGCGCATCGAGCGCCGGTTGCGGGCGCTGCTCGCGATGATGGGGAAGTGAGATGGACGGCATGTTCGAGATTGATGTCGGCGTGCCCTCGCGCCGCCCTTCGGTGCTGGCGGTGGATGACGAGCCGGGCATCCTGTCGGCGCTCAAGCGCATGTTCCGCAAGGAGGAGATCGACCTGTTCACCGCCGGCTCCGGACCGGAGGCGCTCGCCTTCCTGGCCGAGAACGAGGTGGACTGCGTCATCAGCGACATGCGCATGCCCGAGATGGACGGCGCCCAGCTGCTGGAGCAGGTGCGCAACCTCGCGCCGCAGACGGTGCGCATCCTGCTCACCGGCCATGCCGACACCGCGAGCACCATCGCCGCGATCAACCAGGGCCAGGTCAGCCGCTACGTGCACAAGCCCTGGAACGACAACGAGCTGGTGCTGGTGGTGCGCGAGGGCCTCCAGACCAAGTGGCTGGCCCAGGAGCGCGACCGCCTGCAGGAGCTGACGCGCACGCAGAAGGAGGAACTCGCGCGCCTCAACGCCGAGCTGGAAGACCGCGTGCGCGCGCGCACCGCCGAGCTGGCCCAGACCAACTCCTTTCTCGAACTCGCGCACAAGGATCTGCGCACCACCTTCGTCAACGCGGTCAAGTCGTTCTCGACGCTGATCGAGCTGCGCTCGCCGGCCATCGCGGGCCACGGCAAGCGCGTGGCCGACCTGGCACGCGCGATCGCGGCGCGGCTCGGCCTGAGTCCGAGCGACCAGCAGGACATCCTGTTCGCGGCGCTGCTGCACGACATCGGCAAGATCGGCCTCGCCGACGCCGACCTCGACCGCAGCTGGGCCCAGCTCGACCTGCCGGCGCGCAAGCGCTTGCAGAGCCATCCGCACAAGGGCGCGGCGGCGCTCATGGGGCTGGCCGAACTCAAGCACGCGGCAAGCTTCATCAAGGCCCATCACGAACGCTGGGACGGCACCGGCTATCCGCTCGGGCTGGAGGGCGAGGAGATTCCGGTGGGCGCGCGGATCATCGCGATCTGCGAGGACTTCGACGAGCTTCAGCTCGGCCTGCTGACCGGCGCGCGCGCGACGGCCGAGCAGGCGCGCGGCGTGGTGGCGCGCGGCGCCGGCAAGCGCTACGACCCCAGGTTGATCGAGCTGTTCGAGGCGGTGCTGGACGATCCGTCCTGGGCCTCGGACCGGGGCCGTTTCGTGACCACCGACCAGCTGCGCCCCGGCATGCAGCTCGCGCGCGACCTGCACGCGGCCAACGGCGTGCTGCTGCTGGCGGCGGGCTTCAAGCTCGACGACACGATGATCCGGCAGCTGCGCGACTTCGAGGCGACCGAGAGGAAGACGATGCAGGTGGCGGTGCTCGATGCCCAGGCCCAGGCGGCGCTGGCGGGGCTGGCGCAGGCGCCGGAAGCCGCGCCCGGCGTGGCAGCGCACGCCGAGCATGCCGCGCCGCCGCCCAGGCCCGGCGCGGCGCCGGAGCAGCCCGCGCCGGCCGAGCCGGCGGTCGGCACCCTGCCGCCCGAGCAGCAGGCCGAGCTGATACGCAAGGCGCTGGAGCGCGACGTGCGCGAGGCCAGGCCGATCGTGCCGGGCCGCGACGACTGAATCCGCGCCGCGCGGCCGCCGCAGTCGTGGTGGCCGGGACTGTCGGCGCGCCTTGCCGGCCTCAGCGGCCGCGCCGGCGCCGGCGCTGCGCGAAGCGCGCCGGATCGACGGCATCGAGCAGATCGGTCTCGACCGGCGCCGGATCGCCGCAGGCCAGCGCCGCGACGATCTCGCCGGCGAGGCCGGCCCAGGTGATGCCGCGCGAGGCAAGGCCGGTGCTGGCGTAGAGGCCGGGCAGGCGTGGCCAGTCGGCCAGTGCGTGATCGGGCGCGTCGGCGGGCAGCGGCAGGCCGACCGCGCCCACGAGCGGCATGCGGTCGGACGGCACGGCGCGCACGCCGCTGCGCCCGGGCAGGGCGGCGCCGACATTGATCTCGGCGATGTCGAGCAGGCGGGCATGGCGGGCGAGGTTCTCGTCCTCGGCGGCGCGCGTGAGTTCGCCGTCGCGCGCCACCGCCGCCACCCGCGCGGGATCGAGTTCGTAGCTGGCGCCGACCAGCACGCCCGCGCCGAAGGCGGGCAGCACATAGCCGTCGCCCGTCACCGGAATCGATGGCGCGGCGGCGCGCCAGGCCGGCAGCAGGTTGAGCTGGCCGGCGATCGGGCGGATCGGCCAGTCGAGCGCGGCGGGGGCGCGAAGGGTGAGCGGGGTGAGGGCGGCCTGTGCGTCGGCGCTCGTACCGGTATGGGCGTTGCCGTTGCCGTTGCCGGCTGTGCCGGCGAAGGTCGCCGCGTCCTTGGTCGGCGTGTCCGGCGGCTCGGCGCCGAGGACGGGCGTCGCACCGCCGGCGAGTACCGCGATCTCGGCGCGGGCGATCTCGCGGCCATCGGCGTCGAGCGCGATCCAGCCGGCGCCGGAGGCATGGTCGTCGTCGGCCCGGGCCGCGTCGGTGGCGGCGTCATGCGCGGCGCGGCCGGCGCGCGCCAGCACCGCGACACGCCGGCCGAAGCGGGGCGTGATGCGTTCGCCGGTCGGGTCGGCCAGCGCCATGAGTCCGACCGCGTAGCGCGCGGGCGAGAGCCAGCCGCCTTCGGGGAACAGGTAGCCGCCGGCCATCGCGCCGGCGCCGGCGGGCAGCGGCAGGCCGCCGCGCACCGGGCCGCGCGCCAGCTCGGCGGCGGCGTCGCGGTCGAGCCAGCGCACATGGCCGGGCGGGAAGCCGAGCGCGTCGAGCGCGCCGCGCATCGCCGCTTCCTCGGCATCGTCGGCGGCGAGATGAAGCAGGCCGGCGCGTTCGCCGCCCACGTCGATGCCCGAGGCTGCAAGCGTTTGCAGATGGCGCAGCGCATCGAGGTAGCCGGCGCGCGTGAAACGGGCCTGGCGCGAATCGTCGCGCGCCACGAGCGGTTGCAGCGCGCCGGCCGGATTGCCGGAGGTGAGGTTGGCGGGCGCATCGCCGGCATCGACGAGGGTGACGGCCACGCCGCGCGCCGCGAGCCGCGCGGCGACGGCGCAGCCCGCGAGGCCGGCGCCGATGACGAGCGCGGTCGCGGGCGGTCGACGGACCGGGTCGTGGCGCGGAGCGGGCGCGGCGTCGGCGGTTGCTGGAGCGGCGGGGCGGTCGAGCTGCGCCGTCGATGTCGACGCCCCGGTCGTGGCGGCGCGGCGGGCCGTCCGGCCGGGACGGGGCGCGAGGCTCGCCACCGTCATCTCGCGCTTGCCGCCGAAGCCGGGCGCGCGCCGGGCGTCGAAGCCGGCGGCGGCGAGGGCATCGCGCACCGCGCGCGCGACGCTCCAGGTCGCGGCGCTTGCATCGGGCGCGGCGAGCCGGCCGAGCGCGCGGAACAACTCGACGCTCCACATGCGCGGATTGCGGTCGGGCGCGAAGCCGTCGAGATAAAAGGCATCGGCGGCGACCGCGAGCCGGGGCGCGAGCGCGACCGCGTCGCCGAAGGCGAGCAGCAGCTGCACCGCGCCACCGGCGAATTCGAGCCGGTGCAGGCCGGGCAGGGCGAGCGGCCACTGGTTGGCAAGGGCGTCGGCGTCGGCGATGCGAGCGGCTCCGGCCGCGCGCGGCATGGTCGTGTCGGCTTCGGCGGTGGCGGTGGCGTCCTCGCGTCCGACGCGATGCACGCGCCTCAGCTCATCGGCCGTGACCGGATGCGCCTCGAAGGACACGAACCACAGCCGCGCGCAGCGGGCCGGATCGGCGCGCCACGCCGCGAGCGTGGCGAGGAAGTTGCCGCCCAGACCGAAGCCGGTCTCGACGATGGTGAAGCGCTCGCGGCCCTGCCAGCGCGCGGGCAGGCCGTTGCCGGCCAGAAAGACATGGCGCGCCTGTCCGGCCGCGCCGGCAGCGCTTGCATAGACATCGTCGTAGTCGCGCGAGCGCGGCGTGCCGTCAGGCGCGAAGTCGAGGCGCGCGGCTTGCAGCGCGGGCGCGGCGCGCGGTGACGAGGCGTCGGCCGACGGTCCCGCGGGCGGTACCCGGTCGGGCGCCGCCGGCGCGGCCACGACGTCCGGCGCAAGCGGCGCGGCGGGGCTGGCGGAAGGGTCTTTCCGCCCGTCGGCGGTGACGCTGGTGCTGTGGCGAAACTCGTTCATCGGGCCAGCATAGCCGCTGCTAAGCTGGCCTTTCCGCAGTCACTCCCTCTACGAACATGGACAGCCACAAGGCGCTCAAGGCACGCAACTTCCCGTCGGCCCATGAAGAGGCCCGCACCGCCGAGGAACTGGTCGAGCACTACCAGAACGGCGCCTACCGCATGGCTTTCGCCGACACCGAGTTCCTCCTGCGCGAGGAGCTGCGGCCGATCCGCATGCAGCTCGAACTGCTCAAGCCCGAGCTGGTGCAGCGCGACCTGAAGGTCGAATCGACGATCGTCATCTTCGGCAGCGCGCGCATCCAGCCGCGCGACAAGGCGCTGGAGCTGCTCGAAGCCGCGCGCGAAGGCGGCGACGCGGCCGCCATCCACCGCGCCGAGAAGCGCGTGGAAATGTCGCGCTACTACGAAGAGGCGCGCCGCTTCGGCAAGCTGGTGACGGAAGGCTCGCGCGACCTGGGCGAGCCCGTCATCGTCGTGACCGGCGGCGGCCCCGGGATCATGGAGGCCGGCAATCGCGGCGCGCATGACGCGGGCGGGCCGAGCATGGGCCTGAACATCGCGCTGCCCTTCGAGCAGGCGCCCAACCCCTACATCACGCCGGAGCTGTGCTTCCAGTTCCACTACTTCGCGATCCGCAAGATGCACTTCCTGATGCGGTCGGTCGCGCTGGTGTGCTTTCCGGGCGGCTTCGGCACCTTCGACGAGCTGTTCGAGGTGCTCACGCTCACGCAGACGGGCAAGAGCCGGCGCCGGCCGATCCTGCTGTTCGGCCGCGATTTCTGGGGCAAGGTGGTGAACTTCGAGGCGCTGGTCGAGGCGGGGATGATCGGGCCGGAGGATCTCGACCTGTTCCATTTTGTCGAGACGGCCGAGGAGGCGTGGGAAGTCATCAAGCACGCCTACACGCTCGACGATCCGACCCGCGTCGCGCGGCAGGCAAAGACGCCGTCGGCCGGCTGAACGGCTGACGCGGGCGCGGCCGGCTGTGTGCCGCGCGTGCCGGCGCGCGGTGGCCAGTGCGCTGCCGGCCACGCGCTGGCGTGACAGCGCTTGCATCGCGCATGAAAAAGCCCGGCACGAGGCCGGGCTGGCGGGATGGCGCGAGGCCATCCGGATGCGGTCATTGCGTGGCGGGGCAGTGGTCGCGGGGCATCCCCCGCCGATCACCTCTGCCACCCCCGCCGGCCGTCCGTATCGCGCGATGTCTCACCGCGACGCGGGCGACCCCGACCGCTCAGTAGCGCACGCCGCTGCCGACGGCGGCGCCCAGCACGGTGCCGATCGCGATCGCGGCCGTGCGGCCGTTGCCCGCGCCGATCGTGTTGCCGATGGCGGCACCGGCGACTGCGCCGCCGATGGTGCCGAGATTGGGGCCGCCGCCGTAGTAGCCGGCCGGCTCGCGATAGACGGGTGCCTCGCGGTACACCGGTACGTCGCGGTAGACGACGCGCTCGCGGTAGACCGGGACTTCGCGGTACACGACGCGCGGCGGCGGCGCGCGGTGGATGACGACCACGTCGTCGTCGCAGTCGTCGCGCCAGCGGCGGTCATGGTGATGGCGTTCGTAACCGCGACGGTCGTCATCGACGACGACCACGCGCTCGCCGCGATAGACGCGCACGTCGTCGTAGTCATGGGCCTGGGCCAGCGGTGCAAAGGCCAGGCCCGCCAACGTGGCTAGGCCGCCGATCAGCATCGGCACGCGCTGGTGGGTGGTGAGGCTCATGTGTGTCTCCGTGATGCGGCACCTGCCGCGGCGCCTTTTTAAGTCGGAGCGGCGCTGGCAGGGTTTACCGGAGCGGCGACTGTGTAACCGGCTGCTTCTGCCTTTGTTCTGATTGGGTAGGGCGTTGCGCGGGGGAGGGGTGGGCGGGGCCGACGGAAGCGCCCTCGCGCTGTGCACGAGGGTTCCCGCAAGCACGGGCCGCGCCGGCCGGTCGTGCCGCGCTCCGGGAACCCGCCGCAGGCGGGCGCCACCGTTCGCCGCGCCCCGCCCCACCCTGGGCACGTCGCCGCCGTCGCGTCATCCGATGCGCCGAAGCCCATCCACGATCCGCACCCGCGCCGAATGCCAGGCCGGCAGCGCTCCCGCCACCAGCCCGACGGCCAGCCCGCAGCCCGCCTGCATCCAGTAGGTCTCGGCCACGACCGGGAACTTGGCGAACACGCGCACCGTCGCCGCGTGAAAGCCCGCCGCCACCGGCCCGAGCAGCGCCATCGCGATGCCGGCGCCGATCAGCGCGAGCAGCAGCGCCTCGGCCATGACGAGCGCCGCCACCGTGCCCGGCCCGAAGCCCAGCGCCTTGAGCGTCGCGTACTCGGCGATGCGCTCGCGCGCGGTCATCGCCATCGTGTTGGCGGCGACGGCCATGATGATCAGGATCACCACATAGCTCACGGCGCGGATCGCGATGACGATGGCCTCGACCATCGCGATGAAGCCGAGCTGGAAGGCCTTCTCGCTTTCGGTGAGCGTCTCGGCGAGCGAGCTGCGGAAGCCGTCGTCGATGGCCTTCGCCACCTCGGCGCCGGCGGTCGGGTCGGCAATCTCGACGATGAACACGCCGATCTGGTTGGCGCGCGCGGGCGCGGTCTGCTTCAGCGCCTCGTTGAGGTAGTCGTAGTGGAAGTACATCTGGCGCGTGATCGCGGTGGCGTCGCGGCCGTCGTAGATGGCGCGCACGTTGAACTCCCAGTTGCCGGGGTAGATCGTGCCCTTGAGCGTGACGCGGTCGCCGAGCTTGAATCCGTACAGATCGGCCAGCTCGCGCCCGATGGCCGCGCCCTGACGGTCGCGCATGAGATCGGCGTACTGCGTCGGATCGAACCTGAATTCCGGATACTGCTTCGCGAGCAGCGGGATGTCGGTGGCGAACTGGGCGAAGAAGTTCTGCGGCTCGCGCCATATGCCGCCGAACCAGTTCGAGACGCCCACGCTCTTCACGCCGGGCACGGCGGCGATGCGCTCGCGGTAGTACAGCGGCATCGAGAAGGTGAGCGAGATCGAGTTGCGCGTGAACAGCCGTGCCGCGCTCGACATGTCGGTGCCGGCGTACCAGGCGCGCACCACGGTCTGCAACAGGCCGAAGGCGAGGATGGCGATGACCAGCCCGAGGATGGTCAGGCCCGCGCGCAGCCGGGCGCGGAAGACATTGCGCAGCACGAGTCGAAGGTAGAACACGCGGCGTCCTGGGGTTGCGTTGAATCGGAGTCCGGAATGCGGGTTCGAGCGTGGCGGCGGGCTGGACGCGACCGCCGCGCCAGCCCTTAGCGATGCGCCGCGAACGGGTTCTCGCCCGACAGCCGGCCCTTGTCGAGGTAGGTGGTGCGGCGCGCCGCGTCGCCGGCGCGCGGGTCGTGCGTGACCATCACGATGGTCTTGCCGAGCGTGGCATTCAGCTCGCCGAGCATCTTCAGCACGTCGGCGGCGGACTGGCGGTCGAGGTCGCCGGTGGGTTCGTCGCAGATGAGAAGCACCGGATCGGTGACGATGGCGCGCGCGATCGCGACGCGCTGCTGCTGGCCGCCCGACAGTTCGTTGGGGAAGTGCTTCGCGCGGTCGGCCAGGCCCACGAGCGCGAGCGCCGTCTCGCAGCGCGCGCGGCGTTCGGCGCGCGACAGGTTCGTCAGCAGCAACGGCAGCTCGACGTTCTCGATCGCGTCGAGCACCGGCATGAGGTTGTAGAACTGGAAGATGAAGCCGACGTTGCGCGCGCGCCAATCGGCCAGCTCGCCCTCGCCGAGCTGCGTGATGTCGATGCCGCCCACGATCAGCTCGCCGCTGTCGGGCTTGTCGATGCCGGCGATGAGGTTGAGCAGCGTGCTCTTGCCCGAGCCGCTCGGCCCCATCAGCGCGACGAAGTCGCCGGCCGCGATGTCGAGCGTTATGTCGTCGAGCACCGGCACGACCTGGGCGCCGCGCCGGTAGCTCTTGCTCAGGTGGCGCAGGCTGACGAGCGGCGCGGCCTCGGCCGTCGGCGCCGTGGCATCAGGGAGGGCTGGGGACGAGGCGCGGAGCGGTGGCGGCATGGCGGCGCGGGGGCTGTGTAACCATACGGCCCCGCACTGAGGGTTGGGGCGGCATGGCGGTTGTCATCGGCGCGGGCGATGCTAGCGCGCTGCGCCGTGGCGTCGCTTTCCGGTCACGGGGGCAATTGCTGTGTTGCCGGGCGAAGCCCTTGCCAAGCATGCAAACTGGCAGGCCAGTGTGGCACCGCGTCATGAGAGAGGGCGCCGCCGCCTGCATTCATCGGAAGAAACCATAGGAGAACAGCATGACCGACATCGTCATCGTCGCCGCCGCGCGTACCGCCGTGGGCAAGTTCGGGGGTTCGCTGGCCAAGGTACCGGCCGCCGAGCTGGGCGCGACCGTCATCCGCGGTTTGCTTCAGAAGACCGGCGTGGCCGGGGAACAGATCGGTGAAGTCATCCTCGGCCAGGTGCTCACCGCCGGTTGCGGCCAGAACCCGGCGCGCCAGGCCGTGATCGGCTCGGGCCTGCCCCAGGCCGTGCCCGGCATGACCATCAACAAGGTCTGCGGCTCGGGCCTCAAGGCCGTGACGCTCGCCGCCCAGGCCATCCGCGACGGCGACAGCGACATCATCATCGCCGGCGGCCAGGAGAACATGAGCGCCAGCCCGCACGTCCTGCCCAACTCGCGCGACGGCATGCGCATGGGCGACTGGAAGCTGGTCGACACCATGATCAACGACGGCCTGTGGGACGTGTACAACCGCTACCACATGGGCATCACGGCCGAGAACGTGGCCAAGCAGTACGGCATCACGCGTGAGCAGCAGGATGCGCTGGCGCTGGCCTCGCAGCAGAAGGCCGCCGCCGCCCAGGACGCGGGCAAGTTCAAGGACGAGATCGTTCCGGTCAGCATTCCGCAGCGCAAGGGCGACCCGATCCTCTTCGATACCGACGAGTTCCTGAACCGCAAGACCAACGCCGAAGCTCTCGCCGGCCTGCGTCCGGCCTTCGACAAGGCGGGCTCGGTCACGGCGGGCAATGCCTCGGGCATCAACGACGGCGCCGCCGCCGTCATGCTCATGAGCGCCAAGAAGGCCGCCGAACTCAATTTGCCGGTGCTCGGCCGCATCGCCAGCTACGCCAGCGCCGGTCTCGACCCGGCCATCATGGGCATGGGCCCGGTGCCCGCCAGCAAGAAGGCGCTCGCCCGCGCCGGCTGGAGCGCCGCCGACCTCGACCTGCTCGAAATCAACGAAGCCTTCGCGGCCCAGGCCTGCGCGGTGCACAACGAGATGGGCTGGGATCTGAGCAAGGTGAACGTCAACGGCGGCGCCATCGCCATCGGCCACCCGATCGGCGCGTCGGGCTGCCGCATCCTGGTCACGCTGCTGCATGAAATGCAGCGCCGCGATGCGAAGAAGGGCATCGCCAGCCTGTGCATCGGCGGCGGCATGGGCATCGCGCTGACGATCGAGCGCTGATCCGTGGCTTCCGGCGCTTCGGCGCCGGAGCGGTGATGACGGCCGGTTCGCCTTCGGGCGGCCGGCCGTTTTTCATTGGGCGCGCCGGGCTGGACCGAGTCCGAGCCGGAGCGCCACGAAGCGACCGGCCCGACCGGTTCAGCGCGCCTGCCGTGCCGTGTCCGCGTCGCCGGTCGCGTCCCTGCGGCCGAGCAGTTGGCCGAGCAGCCCCGCGCGCCGGATGCCCGCCAGCACCAGCCCGAGCAGCACGATCTCGCCCGCGAGCCGCGCCGCCGCCATGCCGAGCGCGCCCCAGTGGCTCGCGAGCGGCACGGCACAGCCGAGGTTGACCAGCGCGCTCACGATCGCGGCGCGCGCGAGCGTGCCGTCCTGCTGGCGCGGGATGAGGAAGTAGTTGCCGAGCACCTGCGTGGCGGCCGCGACCGGCAGCACGAAGGCCAGCAGCCGCAGCACCGGCACCGCGCCCTCGAAGCGCGCGCCGACCAGCAGCCCGATCACGAGCGGCGCCGCCGCCAGCGTGACCAGCAGCGCCAGCAGCGCCCCGCCCGCGAACACCGCCAGGATGCGTCGCGTCGCGCGGTTGGCCGCGTCGGGGTCGTCGGCGACGAGGCGGGTGATGCGCGGAAACAGGATCTGGCTCGCCGGCCCCATCAGGCTCAGGCCGGCGCTGATGAGCCGCTCGGCCACGCCGAAGGCGCCCACCTCGCCCGCCGGCGCCAGCAGCGACAGCAGATAGGTGGACGAGGTGATGAGCAGCACCGAGGTGCCGCTGTAGATGAACAGCGTCGTGGACTGGCGTACCGCGTCGGCGCCGGCCGCCAGCGTCGGCCGCGCGCCGGCGAACTCGGCGCGCACGAGCCAGTAGGCGATCCCGAGCTGGCCCAGGCAGGACAGCAGCAGCAGCCACAGCACGAGGCTCGCATCCTCGGGACCGCGCACGCAGCCGAGCAGCAGCGCCAGCGACAGCGCGAAGCCGAACACCTCGATATGCACGCTGGTGCGCGCGCGCTGCGTGGCCGTGTAGTACCAGCCGAGGTTGAAGCCCGCCGAGCAGCCCAGCAGCAGCACCGCCAGCGCCGCGCCCGGCAGGCCCGACAGCACCGGCGACGCCGACAGCGCGACCGCGCCCGTCAGCGCCACCGGCAGCGCGAGCAGTAGCCGGCCCGACAGCTGCCCGGCCAGGATGCGCGCGCGCGTGGGCCGGTCGTCGCCGGCAAGCGCCGTGTCGCGCCCGCCGAGGCTGGGCAGGCCCCAGGTCACGAGCATCCACAGCGTGTTCGACAGCGACAGCCCCGCCATCACCGTGCCGTAGCCCTCGGCGCCGAGCGTGCGGCCGTAGAACGGCAGCAGCACCAGCGGATAGAGATAGCGGAAGGCGTAGGCGAGATAGACCGCGAGCAGGTCGGTGCGCAGGCGGGGCGACATCATCGGAAGCAGGCACGCGCCGCGTAGCCGAGCCACATCGCCAGTTGCAGCGGCCGGTAGGCGAGCGGGAAGGAGCGCACCGCCGCGCCGGCGCGCCAGAGCGAGCGCTTGACGGCGCGCAGCCGCGCGGCCGGCGGCCCCGAGGCGCAGGCCGGGTCGATGACCGGCGCGCTTTCGCCGCGCCCGAAGTCCATCGAGCGGTCGTCGAGCGCGAGCGTGGCGAGCGCGGCGCCGCCCGGAAACATGACCGTGGTTTCGAGCCGGCGCGCGGCCAGACGCAGACGCGGCGCATGCGCGGCGAGCGCGCACGGGTCGGCCAGGTCGTCGATGTAGTCGAGCACGCCCGCGAAGCCGGGGTTGGGCATCGCGTCGAGGCGCGCGCGCCAGTCTTCGATCTCGAGGTTGGCGCGCGGCGCGTCGTCGGGGCCGCGCGCGAAGCGGCGCACGCTCGGCAGCGCCGGCTCGACCAGGCTCTCGACCAGATGCCAGAAGGCGAGCACCGACGACAGCGCGTCGCCCGGCCGATAGCCGTCGCGCTCGGTGAGCAGCCCCGTGACCTGGGCGAAATGCGCGCGGCCGAGGTGCTTGTAGTCGGAGCGCGCGAGCAGCACGCAATGCGTGCGCGGCGCGAGGCCGCTGTCGCGCAGCATCTTGAGGGTGCTGCCGTAGAGGCCGGTGTCGCAGACGATGACGGCCCCGGCATCGGCGGTGAGCGCGGCCCAGTGCTCGCGGAACAGCGCGGCCTGCTCCAGCACGCGGGCGCGCAGCGCGGACTCGCGGCCGTCGCGGATGGCGGCGATGAGGTCGCGCACCGTGGCGTGCTCGCGCACCGGCGCGAGGTCGGCGCCGGCCAGGGCGCAGGCGACGGCATCGACCTGGCCGGCGCCGAATTCGTACTCGATCTCGCCGACGAGGCTGTCGCCGCCGTGGGCGAGGACGTCGCGCGCGGCGATGAGGCGCGACACCATCAGCGGGCGCAACCGCGCGCGTGGCGTGATGCCGAGGGCGGCCAGGTAGCGCTCGTACAGCCGCATGAGGCCGAGTCCGCCGCGCGCGCAGAACAGCGCCACGGCGCGGCCCTCGATCGCGGCCGCCTGCTCCAGATAGATGTGCAGGCGCCGGCAGTACTCGGCGAAGACCGGGCCGAGCACGTCGCGGGCGAAGGCGTCGCGCGCTGCGGGGTCGGCGCGTGCCGGCATCGGCGTCTGCGTTTGCGTTGGCGAGGGCGAGGGCGAGGGCGAGGGCGAGGGCGAGGGCGAGGGCGAGGGCGAGGGCGAGGCGCGCCACAGGCCGGTGCGCAGCGTCAGCCGTGCGAGGGCGGCGTCGGCGCGGCGGCGCAGCTTGTGGCTGCGCGGCCGGTCGCGGTGCAGCGCATGCATGCCGAGGCGGCGCGGCTGGTCGTGGTCGGCGAGGCGGTCGTCGCCGACATGCGCGATGCGTCCGGGCGCGACGCCGGCGAGCGCGGCCACGGCCGGGAAGATCGAGCCGTCGCGCTTGGTGAGCTGGAGGTCGGCGCTCGAATGCACGGCCGCCAGCGGCGGCAGGCCGGGGCAGACGGCGTCGATGAGCCGGCGCAGCTGTTCGCCGCTCAGCAGGGTGTCGCTCACCACGCGCACCGGCATGCCGCGCGCGGCCAGCGTTTCGAGTTCGGCGACGAGCCGCGGATTGGGCCGCAGGCATTCGCGCTCGACTTCAAGCTCGCAGTCGATCCAGTCGGCCGCGTGCCGGGCCGGGATGCCGGCCTGGGCGAGCAGCGTGGTCACCACGTCGTCGAGCCTGACCTCGCCATGGCCGGCCACGGCGCAGGCCCGGAAGGCGAGGCGCTCGATGTCGCGGCGCTGGCGCGCGAGCACGGCCGGATGCCGTTCGAGACCGGCGGCGGCGAGGCGCTGGCAGAAGCGACGCGCGATCCTGGCGAGCCGTCGCGGCGCCGAGCTGGCGTCGCGCAGCATCAGGGTGTCGAAGGCGTCGATCGTGAGGAGCTGGCAGTCGCTGGCCTGGAGGAGATCGACGACGGAGGGCATGGATGGGAGGCTCCGCCCCCGTCTGGCGGGGGGCTGAAAAGTGCGGCCGATTATGGCCGCGGGCTTTTCGGCGGCGCCGGGCATTCCACACACAACGCCGTGGCGGAGGCGGCGCTTTTCCCGGGGAAGCGGGCCGTCATGCGGCGTTGAAAGTTCCCGCAAAGGCTGGCGGTCGTTGCTCCGCTCCGGTGTGCCCCGTCAGAGCGCCGCCTCGCTCGCGACCGCCGTCCATGCCGCCTTGAGCATGCGGCCGAGCAGGCTGCGGCCTTCGCCGCGCACGCGCGCGACGCCGGTCATCTCGCTCACGGGCAGGGTCGCGTCGTCGCAGGACTCGAAGCGCAGGCGGAACAGCGGCTCGGTCGGGATGAGCGCGTCGCGGGTGCGCTGGACCGCGATCGGGCCGCCGAAGGTCGAGGCGAGGGCGGGAGCGTCGAGCGCGGGCAGGCGCAGCCGGTCGATCGCGCCGAGCGTGCAATGCACGGCGGGCGCCTCGGCGCGGTCGGCGATGAACACCACGCGCGCGCCAGCGCTCAGGCGGCCGAGCGACGCTTCATCGACGAAGGCGTCGCCGCGCCTCGGGCCGGGCGCGATCACGTCGAGCAGGCGCTCGCCGTTGGCGATGACGGTGCCGGGGCGCAGCGAGTCGGCCACATCCACCACGCGGCCGGTGACGGGCGCGGTGAGTTCGAGCCGCGCGACCAGTTGTTCGAGCGCCGCGACCTGCTCGCGCGCCGCTTCCCATTGCTTGCGCAGCGCCTCGCCGCCTTGCAGCAGACCGGCGTCGAAGGGCTGGCGCTCGACCTGCCAGCGCAGCGCGGCTTCGCGCACGCGGGCGCGGGCCAGATCTGCGTCGAGTTCGGGCGCGCGCAGGCGGGCGAGCGACTGGCCGGCCTTGACCTCGTCGCCGTCACGCACGAGCACTTCCGTCACCTCGGCCGGCGCGGGCGCGTACAGCCCTTGCGCCTCGCTCGCGCCCAGGCGGGCGGGCGCGCCCACGTCGCGCTGCCAGGGCAGCACGAGCGCCGCGAAGGCCAGCGCGAGCAGCGCGGCGGTGCGCTTGGTCGCGCGGTTCCAGCGCAGTTCGCCCGCGCGTTCGCGCCAGACCGTCACCTCGCTCCACACCGGCCGCGCGAGAAACCAGCCCAGCTCCACCGCCAGCAGCAGCAGCCCGAGCAGCTTGAAGAACAGGTGGTACACGAGCAGCGCGATGCCGAGAAACACCGTCGCGCGATAGACCCAGGTGGCGAAGGCGAAGCCGGTGACGAAGCGCTCGCGCCCGCGCGGCAGCCGCTCGGGCGGCGGATCGTCCCAGCCGAACAGCGCCCACCGCAGCGCCCGGCGGCCGAAGGCGAAGGCGCGGTCGTGCAGATTGGGCATGCCGAGCGCGTCCGACAGCAGGAAGTAGCCGTCGAAGCGCATGAAGGGGCTGGCGTTGATGGCGAGGGTTGCCACCCAGGTGGTGGTGGCGAGCAGGAAGGCGCCGGCGCGCAACGGCCCGTCGGGCAGGAAGCTCCACGCGAGCGTGGCGATGACGGCCAGCACCAGCTCGGCCGCCATGCCGGCCGCGCCGATCGCAAGCCGGTGGCGGCGCGCCGGCAGCTTCCAGGCGTCGGACGTGTCGGTGTAGAGCACCGGCACCATCACCAGAAAGGCGACGCCCATCGCCGGCACGCGGCAGCCGAAGCGGCGCGCGGTGAGCGCATGGCCGAACTCGTGCAGCACCTTGGCGAAGCCGAGCGCCGCGCCCACGCCCGCCAGCCCCTGCCAGCCGGCATAGGCCGCGAAGGTGTGGGTGAAGGCGTCCCAGCGCTGCATCACGAGGCCGACGCCGAGCAGCGCCAGCGCCGCGACCAGCCAGGCGAAGCGCGCGCTGCATGCGAAATCGAAGGCCGGTGCAAGCCTTTGCAGCAACGGCTCGGGCCGCAGCAGCGGCACGCGGATGAACAGGTAGTGCTTGAGCAGCCACATCGCATGGCCGAGCCTGCGCGCGCGGGCGAGGCGCACGAGCCGCGCGGTCGCCTCGGGCGAGCCGGTGGCGAGCAGGCTGTGACGCGCGAGGAAGTCGCCCACGGCCTTCACGTCGGCGGGCGTGATGGCGAGCGTGGTGCGCGCGTTGACCGCCGCGACGATGGCCTCGGCCGTGCCGAGCCGCCAGCGCGAGACGATCTCGAACGCCGCCCAGCCAAGCTGGAAAAAGCGGTTGGACGCCGGATCGTGCAGCGTCCAGCTCGGCGCGCCGTCGGGCTGGCGCGCGCCGGGGTGCAGGCCGAGGTCTTCGCGCAGGCGCGGCAGTGCTTGCGGCTGGCTGCCGGCGAGCATCGCGGCGGTGATGGGGATGCCGGCGGCGGCCATGTCGGCGGGGGACATCGCGCGGGCGTCGCCGGCCATCGCGCCGCCGGTCATCGCGCGGGCGTCGGGCGTGCCGGCGCCGAGGCCGCCCGCGCCCATCACAGCCCCAGCCATTGCCGCGCCACCGTCAGCGGCCGGCGCAGCGCGAACCACGCGAGCGGCGCCCAGTCGCCATGCACGCGCGCCGTGCCGACCTGGCCGATGCGCGGCGGCGTCTCGCCGTCGTCGAAGCGCGCCTGCAGGCGGAAGGCGAGCACGCCGTCCTCGCCCGGTTCGGCGCGCCAGGCCACGCGCGTGACCGTGGCCGAATAGCTCTCGCCCGGCGCGGCATTGGGATAGAGCGTGAGCCGCGTGCCCGGCGCGACGCGGATCGATTCCGACGCCGGCAGCCAGGCCGCGAGTTCGACATGCGCCGGATCGGCCAGCGTCATCACCTTCTCGCCGACCTGCACCGCGCGGCCGACCCAGTCGTCGCGGTCGGAAAACACCACCACGCCGGCGCGCGCTGCGGTCACGCTCAGGCGGTCGAGCTGGCGCGCGGTGGTCTCGGCCTCGATGGCCTTCTCGTCGAGGCGGGCGCGGTCGAGCGCCATGTCGAGCTTGCCCTTGTCGTCGGTGACGGCGCGCTGGGCGCTCTGGCGCCAGGCTTCCTCGGCGGCTTCGCGCGCGCGGCGGGCGAGCGCGGTCTGGCCGGCGAGCGCGGTGGCGTCGAGGCCGAACAGCGGCGCGCCGGCCGCGACGCGCTGGTTGGGCAGCACGTCGATGCGGTCGATCACGCCGGTGAGCGGCGCGCGCACGAGAAAGGGCTCCTCGGGCACGACCTCGCCGCGCGCGAGCACCGTCATGCGCACTGGCATGCAAGCGATTGCAACGGCGGCGGCGATGAGCCAGCGCCGACGCCTGCCGGCGCCGATCCAGTCGCCCGCGCGCTCGCGCCAGCCGCGCTGCGGCGCGAAGCGCGATTGCGCATGGGCGTAGGCGTTGGCCAGCTCGGTCGCAAGCGGCAGCTCGGCCTCGGTGAAGGGCTCGTCGCGCGCGAGCAGCAGCGCGCCGGTGCCGAACCGGCCGGGCGGGTCGAGGCGCAGCCACAGCGCGTGGGCGGGCAGCCAGTGCGGCCAGTCGGCGGCGAGGTCGGGCGGCAGGCTGGCGGCGGAGAGGGCGAGGGCGCGGGGTGGCGCGGCAGTGCCGCCGGACGTTGCGCCGGGCACGCCGGGTGCGGCCATCGCGCCGGGTGCGCCGGTTGCCGGCATGGCGCCCGGCGCGGCCGCCTTCACCGCGCCGCCGGCCGGCAAGCCGTCGGCGGCGGCCATCCCCGCCCTCGGCAGCGCGCGAAACAGCGTGCCGAGCCATTGCACATAGGGCGCGGTCGGATCGGTCTCGGCCAGCCCCGACAGCGCGCTCACGCGGCCGAGCGCGCCGATCGCACCGTCGCGCCACAGCGCGGCCTGGCGATAGGGCAGCAGCCGTTGCGTCTCGTTGACGATGACGAAGCCGAGCGCGTCTTCGGCATCGGCCTCGCGCGCGCGTCGCATCAGCAGCACGAGGGTGGCGAGTTCGCGCGCGCGGTCGGTGGCGGCGGGGGCGCGCTGGTCGGCGGCGTTCATGGCTGTGTCCGGTGACGGCGCGCGCGAGCGGACCGCGCGCGCCTGCGACGGGTGGCCGTCACTTCGGGAACACGGCCCAGCCGCTCATGCCGGGCAGCAGGGCGGCGGTGTCGCCGTCGACGGCGCCGGTCACGGGCAGCGACTGGCTCACCGGGTCGATCTGCGCGCCGAGCCTCACCACATGCGCCGGAAAGCTCCGCCCCAGCTCGTCGATCTCGATGCTGAACTTCGTGCCCGGCTTGAGCCATGCGAGCCACCGGCTCGGCACGATCAGCTTCAGCTCCAGCGTGCCGGTCTCGACGATGTCGAGAATGGGCGTGCCCGGCGCCACCACCTGGAAGCTCGCCGCCTGCCGCTTGGCCACGCGCCCGGCAAACGGCGCCGACACGCTGCACTTGGTGAGCATGGTCTGCATGTAGCTCACCTCGGCCTGCGCCTCCTTGGCGCGCGCCTCGGCCTGATCCACCTCCAGCTTGCTGATCGAGTTGAGTTCGACCAGCCGCGCATTCACCTTCACCTGCTGGCGCGCGGCGTCGAGCGTGGCCTGGGCCTTGTCGAGCTGGGCGCGCTGGGCGCTGCAATCGAAGCTCGCGAGCAGCTGCCCGCGCTTGAAGCTGCCGCCCTCCGGCACCGGCAGCGCGGTGATGCGCGCGCCGATCTCGCTCGCCACCGTCACTGCGTTGGGCGAGGCCAGCTGGGTGCGGATGCGGTTGTCGGGCGGCGCGTCGGCAGCGCCGGCGGCGGGCGCCGCGAGCGCGGCGGCGAGCGCCAGGGTCAGCGGCGCCAGCGCCTTCACGGGCGCCTTCCGTGCGACCGGAAGCGCGCGCGGCCCCGCCTTGAGCGCGGCAAGCTGCGCCGCGCGAACTGCCTTCAACATTTACTTGGTCTCCGTGCCTGCCAGACGGGCCTGCCAGCGCGATTCGGCGCCGGCGAAGGCCTGGGCCAGCGAGGCTACATCCTGACCGGCGGCTTCATTCGGGAAGGCGTCGATGCCGAGCGAGGCGCCGATCTGGCCGTAGGCGTTCTGCAGGTCGCCATAGGTCTGGTACTGGCGCAGCTGCGACAGCACCGCATTGGCGCCGGCGAGGATGGATTGCAGCTTCGCCTGGGCATTGGCCTCCACCGCGTTCTCGGTCTGGCCGAGGATGCGCTGCTCCACATTCGCCAGCTCGCTTTCGAGTTCGAACTGGCGGCGCTTGGCGTCGTAGTCGGCCCAGGCCACATGCACCTGCGTGAGCACCGCCATGCCGAGCGCCACCTTCTGTTCGCGCGCCACGGCCAGTTGCGCGTCGGCCGCGCCGCGGATCGTCTTGTGGTTGAACACGTTGAGCAGGTTCCAGCTCACGCGCAGGCCGGCGTCGGCCCAGCCCTGGTTCACGAGGTAGCGGTTGCTGTCGTAGTGGTCGCCGATGCTCAGCTCCAGGCCCGGCAGCAGCTTGGCGACGGCCTTGCGCGTCTCGGCCACGCCGATGCGCTCGTTGTAGCGCGCCTCGACCAGTTCGGGCCGGTTGGCGAGCGCGAATTCCTCGGCCTTGTCGAGCGCGACGCCGAGTTCGGGCACCGCGAGCGAGGCCGGCGGGGCGATGTCGAACTTCTGGCCCGGCGTGAGATTCATGAGCGCGGCGAGGCGCGGCTTGGCCTGGGCGAGATTGCCGCGGATCTGCGTGAGCTGGCGGATCACGTCGAGCAGCTGGCGCTGGTAGGCGAGGGTTTCGAGCACCGGGCGCAGGCGCTCGTTCTCGACCGCGCGGGAATCGGCCAGCGCCGCATTGGCCTTGCGCAGCAGCGCGTCGATCGGCGCTTCGAGGCGCTGGGCGGCGAGCGCCTGCCACCAGAGCTGGCGCGTCTGCTGCACGACCTGATGGGCGACGCGGCGGCGACGCTCCTGGAGGATGAGGGCGCGGTCGGCCTGCTGCTGGGCCGAGTACCAGCTCACGCCGAAGTCGAGCACGTTCCAGCTCAGGCCGAGGTCGGCGTTGATCCGGGTGCGTTCCGACGAGTAGGACGGCACCAGTGATTGCCGCCCCGTGACCGCGTCCACCGACGACGAGGCGAGGTCGTTGCTGCGCGCGGTGTAGCCGGCGCCGGCCACCACCTTGGGCAGCAGGTCGAGGCTGGCGAGGTCGAGCTGGCGCTGGCCGAGCGCCTCTTCCATGAGCTTGACGCGGTAGTCGAGGTTGTACTTGACGGTGCGCGCGAAGGCTTCCTCCAGCGTGACGGGCGCGTCGGGCGCCTGCTGGCCCGAGACGAGGGCGGCGTGCTCCTCGGCGGCGGCGCTGCGCAGCGCGTCCCGGTCGAGCGGGCGCGGCGTGACGGCGCAGCCCGAGACGAGCGCGATCGCGGCGGCGATCGGCAGCAGGCGCAGGCCGCGCGCGGCGGTGCTGGCGCGGGCGGCGGCGGCGCGGGACGGGGTGGCGAGCGTGGCGGTGGTCATGGCCTGCGGTCCTTCTTATGGGGCGTGGTTCTTGGCGTGTTGGGGGCGATGCATGGCTGCCTCAGAGCCGGGTGACGGCGCCGAGCAGCGCGGCGAGTTCGTCGGCGAAGCCCGCGTCGCCGTGGCGGTCGAGCTGGTGGCTGAGCGGCGCGCGGGCGGCGTGGGCCGTGGCCTCGGCCGGGGTGTGTGGCGACCGGGCCGTGGCGCGTTGCGCTGGCGTGATGCCGGCCGACGCATGACGGTCGGCCGGTGCGGCGTCGCGGTCGGCGTCGGGCCGGGTAGCCAGGTCGCCGAGCAGCGCCGCGAGCGCGAGCTGGTCGGCCTCGGTCGGCAGCGCGGCGCGCGTGCTGCCGAGGCTGATCTCGATCTCGGTCGAGACCATGTGGCCCTGGCTGTCGCGCAGCAGCACCTGGATGCGCACGCGGCCCGTGAGGCCCGGCGGCACCGTGCCGCTGAAGCGGCCGGTGAGCGGATCGAAGCGCAGCCAGGCCGGCAGCGGCTGGCCGTTGGACTGGCGCGCGCTGAGCGTGAGCTGGGCCTGCGGATCGCGCACGACGAAGCTGCCGTCCGGAATGCCGAACGACACCGTGCGCCCCGCGCCGATGCTGAAGCTGCCCGAGAACGGCCGCGCCGCGAGCGGCTGGTCGAGCGCCGGGTTGAACGACAGCGCGACGATGCCGTCGTCGGTCGGGCGCGGCGCGGGCGGCGGCACGAACGCGGGTGGCGGCACCGGGATGCTGCTGTCGGTCGGCAGCGCCGTGACGGGCAGCAGCACGGGCGCCGAGCTGACCGGCACGAGGGGCGCGGGCATCGGCGCGGGAGCGGGCGGCGCGGGTGGCGCCGGAGGCGGCGTGACCGGCACGACCGCCTCGACATGGGTGTAGGCCGGGCTGGTCGCATCGGCGGCGAGCGTGTTGCCCGCCGTGTCGGCGATGCCGCTGCCGGCCGCGACCAGACGCAGCGCGACGCTGCCATTGCCGGCCACGTTGTCCACGGTCACGACCCAGGTGCGCGCATCCACCTGCGTCAGTCCGGTGATGCGGCCGGTGGCCGAATCGCCGAGCACGAGCGCGAGGTCGGCCGGGTCGAGCCCGCTCACGCCCTCGCTGAACCGGATCTGGAAGCGCAGCGTGCCGGTGCCGGTGGTCTGGGCGTCGAGCAGGGTGATGGCATCGACCGTCGGCAGGCCGTGATCGACCGCCACCGGCGTGCCGGTCGCGCCGCCGCTCACCGCGTTGCCGGCGGCATCGGTGATGCCGGTGCCGCTCGCATCGAGATCGACCGCGAGCGTGCCGTCGCCGCCGGCCGCGACCGTGACGATCCAGGTCTTGCCGCCGTCGGTGCTGCGCACGCCGGTGATGCTGCCGCTGGCCGAGCCGGTGCCGCGCACCGTGAAGTCGGCGGCATCCACGCCGCTCACCGCCTCGTCGAAGACGACGGTGAAGTCGAGGCTCGTGGCGTTGGTGGGGCCGGCGGTGCCGGTGGCGGGCGTGCCCGCCGTCGGCGCCTGGCCGTCGATGGCGATCGCGGCCGTGCCGACGCCATGCAGCGCCGGATTGGCCGGGTTGCCGAGCGCGTCGCGCACCGTGGCGCCGTTGAAGTCGAGGTTGCCCGCGAGGCTGATGCCGTCGCCCGACACGCCGGCCGGCAGCACCAGCCGGAAGCCGAGCGCGTTGCCGCCGCTGCCGCCCACGTAGGTCGCATAGACCGTGGTGCCGCCGATGCTGACCGCGATGCGCGGCGTGCCGCCCGAGGTGTCGAGCGTGACCGCCTCGCTCAGGTTGACGGTGAAGTCGAGCGTGTTGCCGGCGCCGTAGAGGCCGTCGGCCGGCAGCGTGACCGAGGTGACGACCGGCGCGACGCCGTCCACCACCACCGGCGTGCCGCCGTCGAGCGGGCCGCTGCCCGAGGGCGTCGGCAGCGCGAGCACCGCATTGCTGCCGGTGGCGTTGCGCAGCGTCGCACCGTTGAGCGAGAGCGCATTGCCGCCGGCGAGCGCGAGGTCGGCCGTGCTGTCGCCGGCCAGCACGGTGTAGCCGAACACCAGCTTGCCGCCGTCGCTGCTGACGAGCGTGGCGAGCCGCGTCGTGCCGCCCACGTTCAGCGCGAGCGTGGGCGAGCCGCCGGTGGTGTCGAGCACGAGCGCCGAGTCGTAGTCCACTTCGATCAGCACCGTGTCGCCGGCCTTGTAGCCGTTGTCGTCGCCGACGAGGCTGACGCCGGTGGCGCGCGGCGCGGCGCTGACCGCGATGTCGATGCTCGTGTCGGCCACGAGCGCCCCACCGCTGCCGCTGTTGCCGAGGTCGTTCAGTACCAGGCCGATCGACGCCGCGCCGTGATAGCCGGCCGCCGGCGAGAACACCAGGCCGTCGAGCGCGGCGCGCAGGGCGGCGAGGTTGCCCTCGATGACGAGGCTGGCGTCGGCCGTGCCGTCGCCGCTGAGGAAGCTGATGCCCGCGAGGCTGCCGAGCGTGAGCGTGCCGTGGCTGGCGGTGAGCGTCAGCCGCAGCGGGCCATCGCCGGCGTCGATGTCGGCGAGCGTGATGGCATTGCCCGTCGCGCTGCCGAAGCTGACCGACAGGCCCTCGCCCACGTCGGCATCGGCCGGCGCGGTGACGGTCGGCGCGTCGTTGACGGCGGCGATGTCGAGCACGACCTCGGCCGTCGCGACGAGCGAGCCGCCGCCGATGTTGCCGCCGTCGTCGAAGCGCACCGACAGCGCCACCTCGCCGTTGGCGTTCGGCGCGGCGGTGTAGCTCAGGTTGCCGGCCGCGAGCCAGGCATTGAGCCTGTTGAGCTGGCCGGTGAGCGTGACCGTGCCGTCGGCCGCCGTGGTGATGGTCACGCCCTCGCCGGGCGCGGCGGTGAGCATGCCGCTCGGCACGCTGAAGCTGACGCTGACCGGGCCCGGCACCATCACCGCGAGCGGCGTCGCGCCGCCCGAGGCGATGGTGACGATGAGGTCGCCATCCACGTCGCGCAGCTCGATGCCGGTGATGACGACCGAGCCGTCCTCGTCGAGCGACAGGCGGTCGGGCACGACGAGCGTGGGCGCGTCGTTCACGTCGGTGACGGACAGCGTCGCGCCGGCGGTGGTGGCCGAGGTCGCGCCGTCGGCGCCGGGCGCGCCGGCATCGACCGTGCCGCGCGTGGCGCCGTCGGTGAGCGTGCCGGCGCTGGCATCCCAGGCGACGAAGTTGATCGACGCGAGATCCGCCTCGATGCCGTCCGGCGTGTAGCGCAGCAGGCCGTACTGGCCGAGCGTGAGCGCCGCGTCGGCGCTGACCGCGCCGACCGCGTGCCAGGTGGCGCCGCTGTCGGTGCTGTACTGCCACTGGCCCCGACCCGAGGTGAAGGTGACGGCGAGGCCGAGGGCGGTGCCGGCATCGGCATCGCTGGCGCCGGCCGCCGCGAGCAGGTCGGCGACGCTGACGGTGCGCGCGGTGTCCTCGTCGGTGGGGTCGAGCGCGAAGCTGTCGTGATCGAGCACCGGCGCGTCGTTGACCGAGCTGACGGTGACGGTGCGGCCGCTCGTGCCGACCGGCGTGCCGCCGCCGTCATCGACCGTCACTTCGAAGCCGATGCTGCGCGTCGTGCCCGAGGGCAGGGCGTTGGCGGTGGGCGTGAACACGAGGCCGCGCAGCGCGGCCTGGATCGTGCCGCCGATGTTGTCGGTGCTGGCGAAGCCGCGGGTCCAGACGATGTCGTTGCCGCTGACGTCGCGCGTCCAGCCCGAGGTGCCGGCCGTGAAATCGCCGGCGCCGAGCGCGTCGGTGAGGGTGACGCTGACGGTCGCGCCCTGGGTGTCGGGATCGGTGACGACCAGCGACGCGAACGGCGCGGTGCTGCCGGTGTCGTCGATGGCGGTCGTGCCGCCGCCGCCCGCGAAGGCCGTCGTGTCGTTGACCGGGACGAGGCTGATGTCGGTCGCGCCGGTCGCGCCGGCGCCGCTCGCGGGCGTGAAGCGCCAGTCGAGGGTGGCCGACGCGGGTGGCGCGTCGGAGGCGTTGCTGTAGCCGATCTGGCGCAGCACCGCCTGCACATTGGCCAGGGTGGCGTCGGCGCCCGAGAAGTCGAGCACCAGCAGGCCGCCCGAGTTGCGGCTGACGCTGCCGACCGTCACGCCGTCCACCACCAGCGCCTGGCCTTCGGTGAGCGGGCCGAGCGTGCCGGTGGCGCCGAACAGGTCGCGCGCATCGGCGCCGGCATGGTTGACGAGGGTGACGCTCGCGCCGTCGAAGCCGGCCTCGGCCGATTCGGGGTCGAGCACGGTGAGGTCGGGCGCGAGCACCGTCGGCGCGTCGCCTTCCGTGTACGTCGACGCGTCGGGGAGGTTGCCGAGGCTGGCGGGCTGGTCGATGGCGCTGACGCCGATCGCGCGGCTGGCGCCGGCGCTCGAATCGCCGCCCGCGTCGGTGACGCTGAAGCTCACGGTGCGCGCGCCGTCGGCGACGAGCGCCGAGCCGTTGTCGAAGCTGACGGCGCGCAGCGCCGCCTGCCATTGCGCGAGCGTCGCGCCGCCGGCCGAGCTGAGCGTGAGCCGGCCGCTGCCGGCATCCCAGCTCGCGGCGATGTCGCCCATCGTCGCGCCGTCGTTGGCGAAGCCGAGCACGTCGCCGGCCGCGCGGCCGCCGGTGATGGCGACCGTGGCCGAGTCGATGGCCGGCTGGCCGTCGATGTCGGCGAGCGTGATGCCGCTGTCGATGACCACGGCGCCGCCCGCCTCGGTGAAGACGGCACTGCCGGCGCTGGTGGCGAGCGTGGGCAGGTCATTGACCTCGCCGACGGCAAGGCTGGCGCTGGCGAGGTCGGCCGAGAAGGCGGTGCCGCCGCCGCGCGTCGAGGCGTCGGCGTGGCTGACGCTGCCGGCCGTGCTGGCGGAGCCCGTGCTGCGGTCCCAGGCAGCGAAGCCGAGCGAGGCGGTCTCGCCGTGGAGGCCGTCGGGCGTGTAGCGCAGTTGCGTGGTGGAGGTGAACAGCGCGGCGCTGCTGGTGCTGACGCCGCCGACGGCGGTCCAGCTCGCACCGCCGTCGGTGCTGAACTGCCAGCTGCCGTTGCCGGACAGCGTGGTGACGGCGATCCCGCCGAGCGCGCCCGAGTCCGCATCGGCGAGACCGGCGTCGGCGAGCAGGTCGGCGACGGTGATGGCGGCGCTCGCCGTGTCCTCGTCGGTGCCGGCAAGCGTGAGCGTGGTGGTGGCGAGCGTCGGCGCGTCGTTCACGTCGCTGACGGCGAGGCTGGCGCTGGCGGTGGCGGTCGAGAAGGCGGTCGTGCCGCCGCGGGTGGTGGTGTCGGCGGTGTTGACGGCGGCGCCGGCACTGGCGCTGCCGCTGCTGCGGTCCCAGGCCGCGAAGCTCAGGCCGGCGGTCTCGCCCCGGTTGCCGTCGGGCACGTAGCGCAGCTGCGTGGTCGAGGTGAACAGCGCGGCGTTGCCGGCGCTGACGCTGCCGACGGCGGTCCAGGTGCCGCCGCTGTCGGTGGAGAACTCCCAGCTGCCGTTGCCGGTCAGCGCGGTGACGGCGATGCCGCCGAGCGCGCCCGAGTCCGCATCGGCGAGGCCGGCGTCGGCGAGCAGATCGGCGACGGTGTAGCTGACGGAGGTGTCCTCGTCGGTGCCGGCGAGGGTGAGCGTGGTGGTGGCGAGCGTGGGCGCGTCGTTGACATCGCTGACGGCGAGGGTCGCGGTATCGGTGGCGGTGGAGAAGGCGGTGCGCCCGCCGTGGGTGGTGGTGTCGGCGGTCGTGCCTTCGAGGCCGGCGGTGGCGCCGGACTGGTCCCAGGCGCGGTAGGTCAGGCTCGCGCCGTCGGCGTTGATGCCATCGGGCACGAAGCGCAGATGGTCGCTCGCGCGCAGCAGGAGCGCGGCCGAATCGCTCACGCCACCGACGGCGGTCCAGGTGGTGCCGTCGAGGCTGTATTCCCAGCTGCCGTTGCCGGCGTCGAGGCCGGTGATGGCGATGCCCTGCACCGCGCCGGTGTTGCCGTCGGTCACGCTGCTGCCGAGCAGGTCGGCCACCGTCTGCCCGGCGTTGGCACTGTCGTCCTCGGTGATGCCGGTGAAGGCGGGCGCCGTCGGTGTCAGCACCGGCGCCTTGGGCGATTCGGTGACCGTGACCGACACCGTGTCGCTGTCGTGGCTGTAGGCAGAGCTGCCGCCGGTCAGGTCCGCGCGGCTGCCGGCGCTGCCTTCGGTGCCGTCCCAGGCATGCAGGCCGAGCGCGGCCGGCGTGGTACCGGTGACGCCGGCCGAGGTCTGGAAGAACAGCCGCGTGCTGCCGTCATTGGCCAGCAGCAGCGCCGACGACTCGCTCACCGCGCCGAGCGCGTTCCAGCTGCTGCCGCCATCGGTCGTGTAGTACCAGGTGCCGAGCGCCTCGTCGGCGCTGCCGATGGCGACGCCGAGCGGCGTGTCGCCGTCGATGTCGCTCACGCCGCCCATGAAGTCGGCCAGCGACGAGCCGACCGCGCCGACCGGGGCGCCGGAGTCTTCCTCGATCGAGATGGCGAGCGTGGTGTCGGTCAGCACCGGCGCGTCGTTGACCGGCGTGACGCGGATGGTGGTGCTGTCGCTGTCGGTGAGCGCGCCGCCGCTGCCGTTGTTGCCGTTGTCGTCGGCGCTCACGGTGAGCGTGACGTCGGCGGTCGCGTCGGCGGCGGTGGTGAAGCTCACGCGGCCGGCGGCGAGGAAGCCGTTGATGTCGCCGAGCGGCGCCAGCAGCGTGATGGTGTCGGTGCCGTCGCCGTTGGCGATCACGCCGAAGCCGCTCACGCCGTGCAGCGTGCCGCTGTCCACATGCAGCGTGACGAGCCAGTTGCCGCCGCCCGCCGCATCCACGTCGCCCACGCTGATGCCGGTGAGCGCGGCCGGGACGTCCTCGGTGACGGTGAGGCTGCCGGGCACGGTGACGACCGGCGCGTCGTTCACGTCGCTGACGGCGAGGCTGGCGGTGGCGGTGGCGGTCGAGAAGGCGGTCGTGCCGCCGCGGGTGGTGGTGTCGGCGGTGTTGACGGTGGCGCCCGAGCTGGCGCTGCCGCTGCTGCGGTCCCAGGCCGCGAAGCTCAGGCCGGCGGTCTCGCCCCGGTTGCCGTCGGGCGTGTAGCGCAGCTGCGTGGTCGAGGTGAACAGCGCGGCGCTGCTGGCGCTGACGCTGCCGACGGCGGTCCAGGTGCCGCCGCTGTCGGTGCTGAACTCCCAGCTGCCGTTGCCGGACAGCGCGGTAACGGCGATGCCGCCAAGCGCGTCCGAGTCCACATCGGCGAGGCCGGCGTCGGCGAGCAGATCGGCGACGGCGTAGCTGACGGCCGTGTCCTCGTCGGTGCCGGTGAGCGTGAGCGTGGTGGTGGCGAGCGTGGGCGCGTCGTTGAC
>NZ_AXWS01000015.1 GCF_000482785.1 Derxia gummosa DSM 723
TGGCGGCGCAGGCCGTCGCGGGTGTCGAAGTCGATGCGAAAGGGCCGGGCGAGCCAGTCGGCCTCGGGCAGGTCGGGGCGGCGGGTGCTGACGTCGAGGGTGAGCTCGAAGAGCTCGCCGACGGCTTCGCGGGCCTGCAGGCGCAGCAGGCGCAGGTCGCCGAGCGCGGCGGGGGCGTGGAGCTGGACGGGACGGGGCATCGGGCGGCGGGGCGGCGTGACGAGGCCGCGATGCTAGGAAGCCCCTCCCTCGCATGCGGGAGGGGCGGGCACGCGAGTCCGTGATCTGTCGCACGAAGTGGATGCCGCTCCGTGGCGGGCGAGGCACACTCGGCGCCCAGCCCAACCGTCCGACACCGCCATGGACCGCCTGACCATCTCCCTTCCCGAAGACCTCGCCACCGCCTTCGACCGCCTCATCGCGCGCCAGGGCTACGGCAACCGCTCCGAGGCGATGCGCGACCTCATCCGCCGCGCCGTCGAGAACGACCGCCTCGCGCGCGCCGAGGCGCCGCATTGCGTCGCCAGCGTGAGCTACGTCTACAACCACCACGAGCGCGTCGCCTCCGACCGCCTGATGGAAGTGCAGCACGAGCATCACGACCTCACGGTCGCGAGCCTCCATGCCCATCTCGACCACGAGCATTGCATCGAGACCCTGCTGCTCAAGGGCCCGACCAACGCCGTGCGCCAGTGCGCCGAACGCATCGTGGCCGAGCGCGGCGTGCGCCACGGCAACATCCACGTGGTGCCGCTGGTCGAGGTCGGCGCGCCGCATGTGCATGGCCACGGCCACGCGCATGACCATCCCCATGACCACCCGCACGACCATGGCGATGCCGAAGGCAAGCCGCATGTGCATCTTCGCCCCGGGAGCTGAGCCGTGACCGATGTCGCCCGCCTTGTCGTCGCCGAAATGCTGACCGCGCAATACATCTTTCGCGGCGCCGGCCGCACGCGCGAGGAGGCGCGCCTCGCGCTGCTCGCGGGCTGGAAGCTGCACCGTGATGGCGTGGTCGCGCGGCAGCCGCAGCTCGCGCCGACGCTGCCGCTGCCGGAAGACATGGAGAAGCACTTCCGCATCGACTACGCGGAGTACGAGGCCGGCATCGGCTACCGCGACGGCCAGCCGGTGAGTCGCATCACGGTGGACTGACTTCAGCCGAGCCGCTTGCCGCTGTCCGTCACCACCTCGCCGTCCTCCTTCGTGAACGGCGCCTGCCGGCCCGCAGGCAGCAGTTCCAGCACTTCCTCCGACGGCCGGCACAGCTTGGTGCCGAGCGGCGTGATGACGATCGGCCGGTTGATGAGGATGGGGTGGGCGAGCATCGCGTCGATCAGTTCGTCGTCGGTTTTCGCCGGGTCGGCGAGGCCGAGTTCGGCGAAGACGGCTTCCTTCGCGCGCACGAGGTCGCGCGCGGGCTTGCCGGTGGCCGCGATGATCTTCACCAGTTCGTCGCGTGCGGGCGGCGTCTTGAGGTATTCGATGACGGTCGGCTCGATGCCGGCGGCGCGGATCATCGCGAGCGTGTTGCGCGAGGTGCCGCACTTGGGGTTGTGGAAGATCGTGACCATGTCGTTTGCGGAGTGAGGCGCCGCGAGGGCGCGGGATTGGGCAGTGCGCGCCACGGTCGCGGCGCGCTGGGGGCGGCATCGGCGAACGGCGCCGGCCGGCCGGTGGCGGCGCGCGCGTCAGACCACGCCGCGCGAATACCAGCCGCGCGACGCATTGACGATGCGCACCACCGCCAGCATCACCGGCACTTCGATCAGCACGCCGACCACCGTCGCCAGCGCCGCGCCCGATTCGAAGCCGAACAGGCTGATCGCCGCCGCCACCGCCAGCTCGAAGAAGTTGCTCGCGCCGATCAGCGCCGACGGGCAGGCCACCGAATGCTTCTCGCCCGCGAGCCGGTTCAGCCCGTAGGCGAGCGCCGAGTTGAAGAACACCTGGATGAGGATCGGCACCGCGAGCATCGCGATCACGAGCGGCTGCGCCAGGATGGCCTCGCCCTGGAAGGCGAACAGCAGCACCAGCGTGACGAGCAGCGCGCCCATCGACGCCGGGCCGAGCCGCGCCATCGCCGCGTCGAAGGCCGCCGGCCCGCGCGCGAGCAGCATCCGCCGCAGCGCCTGCGCGATCAGCACCGGCACGACGATGTACAGCCCCACCGACACCAGCAGCGTGTCCCAGGGCACGGTGATCGACGCCATGCCGAGCAGCAGCCCGACGATGGGCGCGAAGGCGAACACCATGATCAGATCGTTCAGCGCGACCTGGCTCAGCGTGAAGTAGGGGTCGCCGTGGGTGAGCCGGCTCCACACGAACACCATCGCCGTGCAGGGCGCGGCCGCGAGCAGGATCAGGCCGGCGATGTAGCTGTCGAGCTGGTCGGCCGGCAGGAAGGGCGCGAACACGCCGCGCACGAACACCGCGCCGAGCAGCGCCATCGAGAAGGGCTTGACCGCCCAGTTGACGAACAGCGTCACGCCGATGCCGCGCCAGTGCGCGCGCACCTGGCCCAGTGCGCCGAAGTCGATCTTCATGAGCATGGGAATGACCATGACCCAGATCAGCAGCCCGACCGGCAGGTTGACGCGCGCGACTTCCATCGCGCCGAGCGCGCGGAAGGGCGCGGGCGCGAGCTGGCCGAGCGCGATGCCGGCGACGATGCACAGCGCGACCCACAGCGTGAGCCAGCGCTCGAAAAGATTCATCGGCGTTGCGGCTTCATGCGTGGCCGCGTCTGCAGGCGAGGCGCAGGCCGGCGCGGCGCTCGCGCCTTGCGTCGGCCGGCGGGAGGCGTGGGCGTCCATGCTTCAGCAGCAGCCGGACGCGGCCTTGACCGGGATGCCGACCGGCTTGCCCTTGGGCGGGCAGCAGGCGGGGGCGTCGGCGGGCGTGGCGGGCGTGGCGGGCGTGGCGGGCGTGGCGGGCGTGGCGGGGGCGGCCGTGGCTGCGGCCGCGCTGTCGGCGCCGGGCGTCGCGCAGGCGCCCGCGCCTTCCTCGCGGAACACGGGGATGTTGCCGAGCGTGTGGAAGTGCTCCCAGGCGTGGCCGTCGGGGTCGATGATCCAGTGCTTCTCGCTGCGGGCGTAGCAGCAGGTGGTTTCGCCTTCGTCGAGCGTGGCGAGGTCGGCGCCGGCGGCGCGTTCGCGCAGGGCGGCGAGTTCGTCGGCGCTCTCGGTCTGGAAGCCGAAATGGTCGAGGCCCTCGCTCTCGCCGCGCGTCGAGATCGCGAAGTTGAGCGGCGGGTCTTCGAGCATCCACTTGGCGTAGTCGGCCTCGACGCGCGCCGGCTCGGCGCCGAACAGCTTCGAGTAGAACTTCAGGCTCGCGTCGAGATTGCCGACGCGCAGATGGACGTGGAAGCGCTTCATGGCGGTGGTCTCCGGGTGGGGATCAGCAGTCGCAGCGCGGCTGCGGCTGGGGCGTGCAGGCCTCGCCGGCGCAGCAGTGCGCGGTGAGGTACTCCAGCAGTTCGTTCATGCGCGTGTAGGCGGCGCGGTAGATGAGGTAGCGGCCGTCGCGCTCCTGCCCGATGAGGCCGGCGTTGGCCAGTTCCTTGAGGTGGAACGACAGCGTCGCGGCGGCGACATCGAGCTGTTCGGCCAGCGCGCCGGGCGTGAGGCCACCGTTGCCGGCGACGACGAGGGCGCGGAACACGCGCAGCCGCACGGGCTGGGCGAGAGCGGCGAGGGCCTTGATGACGTCTTGTTCTTCCATGATTCGATGATTATGGAAATGTGGAAGGCTGGCAAGGCGTCTGTTCGGGTGGGCCGGCGCCTCACGCCGCCGACGGTGCCGTGACGGGTGCCGCGCCGACGCCGCCGGCGAGGCGACGGACGGTGCGGAATAAGCCGCTCGCCGCGCGCGTCTTCCGGGGCAGTGGGGCGGCATCGCGCCGTCGCATCCTCAGGGAGAAAGTCATGCTCAAGCCGCTCGCTGGCGCCGTCGCCGCGCTTGTCTTCACCTTCGCCGCCGTCGCGCAGGCCGCCCCGGCCGATGATGCGAAGGCGCATTTCCAGGCCATCGCCGCCGGCGATGTCGCCACGCTCGGCGCCGGCTATGCCGACGGCGCCACGCTGCTGTGGATCGGCGGGCCGCTCGACGGCGGCTACGCCGGTGCGGACGCCATCCGCGCCACCTGGCAGAAGTTCGCCGCCGCCCAGGGGCCGCTCAAGCTGACGGTCGAGCATGTGGAAGAGGCCGCCAATCCCAAGGGCGCGACCGTGACGGCCAACCTGCTGTTCGAGGGCAAGGCGCCGATCCGCGTGCGCCATGTGCTCGTGTACCGCGAGGGCCGCATCGCAGGCGAGGTCTGGCAGATCGCGCCGGCGCTGGCGATCGGCGCGGGTTACTGACACTGGCGCCCGGCGCTGGACGGCGGCCTCATCGCCGCTGCCGACCGGCCCGCCCTTGCGGACCCGCCACGGACCGCCTTCTTCACCACCATGACCGCTCCCGCCGACCACCTCCTCGCCTGGCTGCCGCGCCTGCGCCGCTACGCGCGCGCGCTCGCCCGCAGCCGCGAGGATGCCGACGACCTCGTGCAGGACACGCTCGAACGTGCCTGGGCGCGGCCGGCGCTGTGGGCCGGCGTGGCCGACATGCGCGCCTGGCTGTTCGGGATCATGCACAACGTCAATGCCGACCGCCTGCGCCGCCCCGGCCTCGATCTGGTCGATGCCGGCGACACGCCGCCCGAGCCGGCCGTCGCGCCCGACGCGCCCGGCCGGCTCGCGCTGCGCGACATGCAGGCGGCGCTCGACCGCCTGCCGCCCGAGCAGCGCGAGGTGCTGCTGCTCGTCACGCTGGAGGAGCTGAGCTACGCCGAGACGGCGCGCGCGCTCGACCTGCCGATCGGTACCGTGATGTCGCGGCTGTCGCGGGCGCGCGAACGATTGCGGCAATTGCTCGACGAGCCGGCGCCCGCGCGACCGGCGCGCGCCGAGGCCACGGCGGCGCGGCTGCGCGTGGTGCGCGGCGAAGGGGATGAAACATGAATCCGACATGCAGCTTCAGCGGCCCGCCCTGCCGTTTCCGTAGCGAGCCTCAGCCATGAATCCGACCGATCCCGCCGCCATCACCGACGACGACCTGCACGCCTTCACCGACGACGCGCTCGCGCCGTTGCGGCGCGCCGAGGTCGAGGCCTGGCTGGCCGCGCATCCCGACGACGCGGCGCGCGTCGCCGCCTGGCGCGAACAGAAGCGCGCGCTGCGTGCGCTGTTCGACCCGGTGCTTGAGGAGCCGATTCCGCCGCGCCTGCTGCGCGCCGCCGCGCCGCGCCGGCCGGCCGCGCGGCGCTGGCCGCAAGCGCTTGCAGCCGGACTCGCGCTGCTGGTTGCCGGCGGCGCGGCGGGCTGGATGGCGCGCGGCTGGAGCGGCGGCGAGGGCGTGCTGCTCGCGGGCCCGCCGGCACGGGGCGGCGGCGTGGCGGGTGGTGTGACCGGCGTCGCGCCCGCCACGGACCTTGCCGTGTCGGCTATTCCCGCCACGCCGGCCGCGCGCGCCGAACTCGCCGCCGACTTCCCGCGCCGCGCGGCGGTCGCGCATGCGGTGTACAGCCCCGAGCAGCGCCGCCCGGTCGAGGTCGATGCCGCGCACGAAGACCAGCTCGTGCAATGGCTGTCGAAGCGCATGGGCAGCCGCATGCATGCGCCGGTGCTCCAGTCGCTCGGCTTCGCGCTCGAAGGCGGCCGGCTGCTGCCGGGGCGTGACCGGCCGGTGGCGCAGTTCATGTACCGCGACGGCGAGGGCCGGCGGCTCACGCTCTACGTGTCGAACAGCATGGGCGCGGTGGCCGGCGGCGACACCACCTTCCGCATCGCGCGCGAGGGCGCGGTGAGCGTGTTCTGGTGGGTCGATGGCGACTTCGGCTACGCGATCTCGGGCGAGGTGCCCGACGCCGTGCTCGGCGCGGGCGCGGCCGAAAGCTGGCGGCAACTCGCGGCGGCCGATGCCCGGAATGGCGCGGGTGCCGGCGCCCATGCCGGCGCCGGTGCGGACCCCGAAAACGCCGGCGGCGGCCAGCCAGCCGAAGCCGGTGCCGCCGCCGGGCGGAAGGCGCCGCGCTGAAGCGGCGCCCGAGGGAAGCGGGCGTGGCCGGCGCCGAACCGGCCCGGCGCCCGGCCGGTCAGTTGTGCCGCAGGCGGAACACCGCCATCGCGTTCACCAGTTGCGTCGCCTGTTCGCGCAGGCTGTCGGCGGCGGCCGAGCTTTCCTCGACGAGGGCGGCGTTCTGCTGGGTGCTCTGATCCATCTGGCGCACGGCCTCGCCCACCTGCTCGACACCCGCGCTCTGCTCCGAGCTGGCCGACGAGATGTCGCCCATCAGGTCGGTCACGCGCTTGATCGCGGTGACGACCTCGCTCATGGTCGCGCCGGCGCGGTCCACCAGCGTCGAACCCTGCTCGACGCGCTCGACGCTCGTCGTGATGAGGTCCTTGATCTCCTTGGCCGCGTCGGCGCTGCGCTGGGCGAGGTTGCGCACCTCGCTCGCCACCACCGCGAAGCCGCGGCCCTGCTCGCCGGCGCGGGCGGCTTCGACCGCCGCGTTCAGCGCGAGGATGTTGGTCTGGAAGGCGATGCCGTCGATCACGCTGATGATGTCGGCGATCTTCTTCGAGCTGTCGTTGATGCCCTTCATCGTCTCGACCACCTCGGCCACGACCTGACCGCCCTTCTCGGCGACCTCGGTGGCGCCCATGGCGAGCTGGTTGGCCTGACGCGCGTTCTCGGCGTTCTGGCGCACCGTGCTGCCGAGCTGTTCCATCGACGCGGCGGTTTCTTCCAGCGCGCCGGCCTGGCCTTCGGTGCGGCGCGAGAGATCGTTGTTGCCCTGGGCGATCTCGGCGCTGGCGCTCGCCACCGTCTCGGCATTGCGGCGCACCGCGCCCACCACCTTCGTCAGCGAGGACTGCATCGCGCCCAGCGCGGCCAGCAGCGGCGTGAACTCGTCGCGCTCGTCATCGCGGACCTCGACCGTGAAGTCGCCGTCGCGCACGCGCTCGGCCACGGCCTGCGACGCGGCGATCCGGCGGCGCAGCAGGTTGGCGAGGTACCACGAGAAGGCCACCAGACCGATCGTGATGCCGGCCGACAGCGCCACCAGCTGGGCGCGCGTCTGCATGGCGGCGTGCTCGATGTCGTTGACTTCCATCGTCAGCACGTCGCTCTGCTTCTTGCGCGCATCGCCGAGCCAGTCCTGCATGCGGGCGAAGGCGGGGATGGTCTTGGCCATCAGCATCTCGAAGGCGGCGTCGCGCTTGCCTTCCTCGACGAGCTTGAGGTTCTCCTCGGCCACGGGCCAGGTCACGGCCTGGAGGTCGAGCCAGAGGCGGCGGAAAGATTCCTTCTCCTCGGCCGTCGGCAGGTCGGCCAGGAAGTCGTCATCGTTCTTGGAGATCTGCTTGCGCTTGGAGATCAGGTCGGCGCCGGCGGCACGGATGTCGGCCGCGTCCTTGACCAGCATGGCCTGGCGCAGATGCAGCATCACCTGGGTCACGCACAGCTCGGTGCTGGCGATGCGCGCGAGCTGCTGCACGCGCACGGTGGCCGTGCGCTGGGCCAGATCGCCCACACGCCCGAGCTGGACCCAGGACGCAACCGCCAGCCCGACGAGGGCCGCGATCAGGAGGAAGGAAACGAGGTAGAGCCGCTTGGCGATGCTCAGGCTTGACAGTGGGTTCATGTGGCGCCGGTCGGAGTGGGGAAATGACGGCCCGCGCTTGTTTTCGGTGACAGCGGAGGGCCGCGGGCGTGTGAAGGCATCGTCCGGGCGCTGCCGTCGCTTCATTGCCGGGAGAAGCGGCGGCTTCCCGAGCAAATCCGGCTTTATGGCGGGGAAGTGCGCCATTCCGGCGCAATTCCGGCTGTGACATCGGCGTATGGGAGGCGATGCAGAAGCTGCATCATGGATTCGGCTTCTGCATTGCGGATTCAGTATACGGATCAAGCCGCCAGCGCCTGCTCCACCGCGCGCAGATCGGCCAGACCGCGCACCACGAGGCCGTCATCGGCCGGGTCGTCGTCGCCGCAGCCCGCGAGCCGCGCCGTCACGCCGTCCACGCGCTGCGGGAAATACACGCTCGGCACATGCAGCACGCGCAGCCCGGCGCCGAGCGCGGCGCGCGCGCCGGCTTCGCTGTCTTCCACCGCGATCGCCTCATGGGGCGCGAGTCTCAGCCGCGCGAGTGCCTCGCGGTAGATGGCGGGATCGGGCTTCTTGGCCGGCACCTCGTCGGCGGTGAGGATCACGTCGAAGGCGTCGCGCGCCTTTGGCAGCAGATGGTCGAGCAGCGCGGTCACGTTGGCGCGCGTGGTGGTGGTGGCGATGGCCAGACGCAGGCCGGCGCGGCGCGCGGCGCGCAGCAGCTCGGCCACCGGCGGGCGCAGCTTGACCTGGCCGCCCGCCACCAGCGCCGTGTAATGCGCGGTCTTGCCGCGATGCAGGTCGGCGACGAGCTGGTCGATGCTGCGCACCTCGCCCCATTCGCAGTCGAGCGACGGCGCGTGGCGCTCGATGAAATGCGCGATGCGCTCGCGCCCGCCCGGCACGCGCAGCAGCTCGCCGTAGAGCTGCTCGTCCCAGTGCCAGTCGAGGCCGGCATCGCGGAAGGCGGCGTTGAAGGCGACGCGATGGCCGTCGCGCTCGGTTTCGGCAAGGGTGCCGTCCACATCGAAGATCAGAGCCTTGAGCATTGCAATTCCTGATGAGGTCGGCCGCCCGGCCCTCGTGGGGCGCGGCGGCGCGCGGTTGGCGGACACAGGTGCGCCGCGCCGCCTTCGGGGGAGGGCGGCGCGGCGCGTGCGGGCCGAGGCCCGCGAACATCGGACGGCGGTCGCGGCGGTTTCCGGGTCCGTCGCGGCCGTCGTCCGGTGCGGGGGGCGGGCGAGATCCGCCCGCGTGATCGGAGCCGGTTCGCACCGGCTGCCGACCGGCGTCAGGCGACGACGGCCGCCTTCTTCAGGTCGTAGCCGGGCACGGCGTAGCGCGCGGCCATCCTGTCGAGGCTCACCGGCTTGATGCGCGAGGCCATGCCGGCGCAGCCGAAGGCTTCGAAGCGCTGCTTGCAGATGCCGCGCGCCGCCTTCTTCGCGGCGAGCAGCGCCTTGCGCGGATCGAACTCGCTGCGCTTCTCGTTGAAGAGCTGGCGCATCGCGCCCGTCATCGCGAGGCGGATGTCGGTGTCGATGTTCACCTTGCGCACGCCGCTCTTGATGCCCCGGATGATTTCCTCGACCGGCACGCCGTAGGTCTCGGCGATGTCGCCGCCGTTGGCGCGGATGATCGCGAGCCATTCCTGCGGCACGCTGGAGCTGCCGTGCATCACGAGGTGAGTGTCGGGAATCGCGGCGTGGATCTCGGCGATGCGGTCGATGGCGAGGATGTCGCCGGTGGGCTGGCGCGTGAACTTGTAGGCGCCGTGGCTGGTGCCGATGGCGATCGCGAGCGCATCCACGCCGGTGCGTTCGACGAAGTCCTTCGCCTGCACCGGGTCGGTGAGCAGCTGCGAATGATCGAGCTTGCCCTCGGCGCCGACGCCGTCCTCCTCGCCGGCCTCGCCCGTCTCCAGCGAGCCGAGGCAGCCGAGTTCGCCTTCCACCGACACGCCGACCGCATGCGCGAAATCGCAGACGAGGCGGGTGACGCGCAGGTTGTAGTCGTAGTCGGCCGGCGTCTTCGCGTCTTCGCGCAGCGACCCGTCCATCATCACGCTCGTGAAGCCCGAGCGGATCGACTGCTGGCAGACGGCCGGCGTGGCGCCGTGATCCTGGTGCAGCACGATCGGGATGTCGGGATGCATCTCGGCGGCGGCGAGCACCATGTGGCGCAGATAGGGCTCGCCCGCGTACTGGCGCGCGCCGGCGCTGGCTTGCAGGATGACCGGGCTGTCGGTCTCCTGGGCGGCTTCCATGATCGCGTGGATCTGTTCGAGATTGTTGACGTTGAAGGCGGGCACGCCGTAGCCGTTCTCCGCGGCGTGGTCGAGCACCTGGCGCAATGACACGAGAGCCATGCTTGTCTCCTGGGTAAGTGAGGCGGTCGGAATGCCGCGTGAAGCGGCATCGGCAATGCGGGTTATGGCGGTTGCGGCGTCTAGCGGCGTTGGCGGCGGCCGCGCTTCAGGCCGCGAGCGGCTGGCAGTCGCGCGTGAGCGCGTGTTCGGCCACGTCGGCGAGGCTGGCGAAGAGGAAGTCGGGCTTCGCGTCGGCGATGTCGAGGCCGCGGTTGTAGCCATGGGGTACCGCCCAGGCCTCGACGCCGGCCGCCCGTGCCGTCGCCACGTCGGTATGCGAATCCCCGAGGTGGGCGGCCTCATGCGGCGCGACGTCGAACTGGCGCAGGCAGTACTCGATGGGCAGGGCATCGGGCTTCTTGCGCGGCAGGCTGTCGCCGCCGATGACGATGCCGAAGCGGCCCTCCAGCCCGAGCGCGCGCAGCAGCGTGCGCGTGTAGCGCTCCTCCTTGTTCGACACCAGCGCCAGCCGGATGCCGGCCGCGTCGAGCCGCGCGAGCATGTCGGCCGCGCCGGGATAGAGCGTGGCCAGCGTGCCGCAGGTGGCGCGGTAGTTCACCTGGAACAGCGGCCACACATGGCGATGCCAGTCGGCCACGCCCGAGCGGCCGAGCCAGGGGCTGGCCTGCTGCAGCAGCTGCATCAGCAGCTCGCTCGCGCCGTGGCCGATCATCTTCGCGATGACGGCCTCCGGTTGCTCGGGCAGGTTCGCCTCGCGCAGCGTGAGGTTGGCGGCGGCGGCGATCTCGCCCGCCGTCTGCGCGAGCGTGCCGTCGAGGTCGAAGGTGATGAGCTTCTTCATGCGCCGGCTCCTTCGCGCACCAGCGCGGTCGCCACGTCGGCCACGGCCGGGCCGGTGATGCCGAATTCGGCAAACAGCGCCTCGGCCGGCGCCGAATCGCCGAAGCGGTCGAGGCCGACGACGGCGCCGTCGCTGCCGACGTACTTCCACCAGCCGAGCGTGATGCCGGCTTCCACCGCCACCTTCGGCACGCCGGCCGGCAGCACGGCGCGGCGCCAGTCGGCGGGCTGGCGGTCGAACACGCTGGTGCTCGGCATCGACACCACGCGCGCCGCGATGCCGCGCTGCGCGAGCAGCGCCTGCGCTTCGAGCGCAAGCTTCACCTCGGAGCCGGTGGCGATGAGGATGACGTCGGGCGTGACAACGCTTGCAGGCCGGCCATCGGCCGGTTGCGCCGCCGTGCCGTCGAGCACCGGCGCCTCGCTCAGCACATAGCCGCCGCGCGCGATGTCCACCACCTGCTCCGGCGTGCGCCGGCAGGCCGGCAGCGCCTGGCGCGACAGCAGCATCGCGCTCGGCCGGTCGGCGTTCTGGAGCGCGACGATCCACGCGGCCGTGGTCTCGGCCTGATCGCAGGGGCGCCACACGTCGAGGCCCGGAATCGCGCGCAGGCTGAAGGCATGCTCGACCGGCTGATGGGTCGGGCCGTCCTCGCCGAGGCCGATCGAGTCGTGCGTGAAGATGTGGATCACGCGCAGCTTCATGAGCGCGGCCATGCGCACCGCGTTGCGCGAATAGTCGGCAAACGCGAGGAAGGTGCCGGCGTAGGGCAACTGCCCGCCGTGCAGCGCGATGCCGTTCATGATCGCGGCCATCGCGAACTCGCGCACGCCGTAGTTGATGTGGCGCCCGCCCGGCTGGCCCTTGCGCACCGCGCCGCAGTCCGGGAAGTCGGTCAGCACCGAGCCGGTCAGGTCGGCCGAGCCGCCGAGCAGCTCGGGCAGCGCGGGGCCGAGCGTGGCAAGCGCGATCTGGCTCGCCTTGCGCGTCGCCACCGCCGCGTCGCTTTGCGCCGACTGCGACAGCAGCCGGAACGCCGTCTCGCGGAAGTCCTCCGGCAGCCGGCCCGCGACGCGGCGGCGGAATTCCGCCGCAAGCTGGGGATGCGCCGCCTCGTACAGCGCGAAGCGCGCCTGCCAGTCGGCTTCGGCCACGGCGCCGTGCTCGCGCGCATCCCAGGCGGCGCGGATGTCGGCCGGGATCTCGAAGGGCGCGTGCGGCCAGCCGATCGCCTCGCGCGTCAGGCGGATTTCCTCGTCGCCGAGCGGTTCGCCGTGGGCCTTGGCGCTGCCGGCGCGGTTGGGCGAGCCGGCGCCGATCGCGGTGCGGCAGACGATGAGGGTCGGCTTGCTCGCGTCGCTGCGCGCGGCGGTGAGGGCCGCGTCCACCGACTCGGCATCCTGGCCGTCGATCGCCCCGATCACTTCCCAGCCATAGGCGCGGAAGCGCGCCGGCGTGTCGTCGGCGAACCAGGGGGTGACCTTGCCGTCGATGCTGATGCCGTTGTCGTCGTACAGCGCGACCAGCTTGCCGAGGCCGAGCGCGCCGGCCAGCGAGCAGGCTTCATGGCTGATGCCTTCCATGAGGCAGCCGTCGCCGAGGAAGACGTAGGTGCGGTGATCGACGACGGTGTGGCCCGGCCGGTTGAACTCGTCGGCCATGAGCTTCTCGGCCAGCGCGAGGCCGACCGCGTTGGCCAGCCCCTGGCCGAGCGGGCCGGTCGTGGTCTCGACGCCGGGCGTCACGCCCACTTCGGGGTGGCCGGCGGTGCGGCTGTGCAGCTGGCGGAAGCGCTTGAGCTCGTCCAGCGGCAGGTCGTAGCCCGTGAGATGGAGCAGCGCGTACATGAGCATCGACGCATGGCCGTTGCTGAGCACGAAGCGGTCGCGGTCGGGCCAGTGCGGATCGGCCGGGTTGTGGCGCAGGTGCCGGTCCCACAACGCGACGGCCATCTCGGCCATGCCCATCGGCGCGCCGGGATGGCCCGACTTCGCCTTCTGCACCGCGTCCATCGCCAGCGCGCGGATCGCGTTGGCCATCTGCTTCGCGTCGCCGCGCGGCGCGCGCCGAACCCGCATTTCATCTGCGGCTTTGACGAAGCGCAGCTGCGTCACGCTGCCGCCGCTGGTCGCGGCATCCGCCGACGCCGAGGCGTGATAGCCCGAGTGGCCGCCGAAGCCGCCGGAGTAGGAGGAGGTCATCGCGTTGCTCCTTCAGGAAAGCTGGGCGCGGCGGATTTCCATGAGCCGCAGGATCATCGGGGTGAGGATGAGCTGCATCGCGATCTCCATCTTTCCGCCGGGGACGACGATGGTGTTGGCGCGGCTCATGAACGAGTCGTGGATCATCGACAGCAGGTAGGGAAAGTCGATGCCGCGCGGGTTCTTGAAGCGGATGACGGTCATGCTCTCGCCCGCCGTCGGGATGTCGCGCGCGATGAAGGGGTTGGAGGTGTCCACCACCGGCACGCGCTGGAAGTTGATGTCCGTCTCGCCAAACTGCGGGCACACGTAGTGCACGTAGTCGTGCATGCGGCGCAGGATCGTGTCGGTCACGGCCTCGGTGCTGTAGCCGCGCTCGTTCTTGTCGCGGTGCAGCTTCTGGATCCACTCCAGGTTGATGATCGGCACGACGCCGATCTTGAGGTCGACATGGCGCGCGAGATCGACGGTGTCGGTCTTCACGCAGCCATGCAGGCCTTCGTAGAACAGCAGGTCGGCGTCGGGCGAGGTGTCGCTCCAGCCGGTGAAGGTGCCGGGCTGCTGGCCGTAGGGCTCGGCCTCGCGTTCGTTGTGCAGGTAGTAGCGCGTCTGGCAGCGGCCGGTGCGGCCGAAGGCGGCGAACTGGCGCTCCAGTTCGTCCCACACGTTGCCGTCGGGGCCGAAGTGGCTGAACGGCCGGTGCTCTTCCTCGGCCTTGGCGATCTCGGCCTTCATCTCGACGCGGCCGTAGCGGTGGAAGGCATCGCCCTCGATGACGGCCGCCTTCACGCCTTCGCGGCGGAAGATGTTGTCGAAGGTGCGCTTGACGGTGGTGGTGCCCGCGCCGCTCGATCCTGTCACCACGATGATCGGGTGCTTCTTGCTCATGCTTCGTCTCCTCGGTTTTGTCTTTTGCGTGCCGCGCCTTCAGGCGTGCGCGTTCACGAACAGCGAGCGGGTCTTGAACAGTTGCAGCGAGACGTTGGCGCTCGTGTCGGCGTGGTACTCGACGATGCGGCCCACCTCGTCGGCCGAGCCGAAGATGAGCGGCACGCGCTGGTGCAGGCCCTCGGGCCGCACGTCGAGGATGGCGTGGCTGCCGGTCACGGCGCAGGCGCCGGCCTGGGCCATCACGAAGGCGACCGGATTGGCCTCGTACATGAGGCGCAGGCGGCCGGGCTTGCGCGGCTCCTTGCCGTCGCGCGGGTACAGGAACACGCCGCCGCGGCTGAGGATGCGGTGGGTCTCGGCCACGAGGCTCGCGACCCAGCGCATGTTGAAGTCGCGGCTGCGCGGGCCGTCGGCGCCGGCCACGCATTCGGCCACGTAGCGCTGCACCGGCGCTTCCCAGAAGCGTTCGTTCGAGGCGTTGATCGCGAACTCGCGTGCCGTGACCGGCACGCGCACCGCGTCGCGGGTGAGCACCCAGGCGTCGCTCGCGGGTTCGAGCGTGAACACCGCCGTGCGGCCGGCGACGGCGACGACGAGCGAGGTGGCCGGCCCGTACACCGCATAGCCGGCGGCGAGCTGGTGGCGGCCGGGCTGGAGGAAGTCGTCGGCCTCGGGCGCGCGGCCCGGCTCGGGGTGCGGCAGCACCGAGAAGATGGTGCCGACCGAAATGTTCGCCTCGATGTTGCTGGAGCCGTCGAGCGGATCGAACAGCACCAGATGCACGCCGTCCGACGACCAGCGCGCCGAGGTGATGGCGTCTTCCATTTCCTCGCTCGCATAGCCGGCCACCGAGCGGCAGGCTTCGAGCGCGTCGCACAGCAGGTCGTTGGTGTACACGTCGAGCTGCTGCTGCACCTCGCCCTGCACGTTGCTGCTGCCCGCGCTGCCCACGAGGCCGATCAGCGGCCCACGGCGCGCCGCGTCGGCGATGAGCCGGCAGCCGCCCGCGAGCGCGAGCATGGTGTCGGTGATCGCGCTGTCGCCGCCATGGCGGTCGAGCCAGTCCTTCAGTTCGTCGCTCATCTTCGTTCCCTCGGTTTGTGTGTAGTCGTTCTGTCGGCTCAGGCGGCTGTGTGCGGGCGCGCGGCGGGCGTGGGGACATCGCCGCCCGCGAACAGGCGGCTCGCCAGCACGTCGGCGGCGGTGAGCGTGGTGAGGTCGTCGGCGGTCAGCTCGCGTTCGCGGTCGGCGAACAGGCGGCCGGCCTGACGCAGCCGGGCGCGGTCGAGCGCGTTGCGCACGCTGCGCGCGTTGGCGAAATGGGGCTGCGGGATGCGCAGGTCGAGGTAGCGCGCGAAGGCCTCCTTCGCGCCGTCGTCGAAGCGATAGTGGCGTTGCGAAAGCATCTTCTCGCCGATGAACAGCAGCTCGTCGCGCGAGTAGTCGGGAAAGTCGAGGTGGTGCGCGATGCGCGACGACATGCCCGGATTGCTCTCGAAGAAGGTGTTCATGCGGTCGGCATAGCCGGCCAGGATCACCACCAGGTCGTCGCGCTGGTTCTCCATCACCTGGAGCAGGATCTCGATGGCTTCCTGGCCGTAGTCGCGCTCGTTCTCGGGCCGGTAGAGGTAGTAGGCCTCGTCGATGAACAGCACACCGCCCATCGCCTTCTTGAGGATTTCCTTGGTCTTGGGCGCGGTGTGGCCGATGTACTGGCCCACGAGGTCGTCGCGCGTCACGGCCACGAGATGGCCCTTCCGCACATAGCCGAGGCGGTGAAGGATCTCGGCCATGCGCATCGCCACGGTTGTCTTGCCGGTGCCCGGATTTCCGGTGAAGCACATGTGCAGCGAGGGCGTCTCGGCTTCGAGCCCGAGGTTGCGGCGCAGCCGGTCGATCACGAGCAGCGCGGCGATCTCGCGCACGCGGTTCTTGACCGGCGCGAGGCCGACGAGGTCGCGGTCGAGTTCGTCGAGCGTGTCCTCGATGCGGGTCTCGGCGAGGACGGCGGCGACGGTGTTGGCGGGCTTGAGGTTGATTGCGGGGGCGTCGCTTGCAAGCGCTTGCGTGGCGGCGCCGGCTTGCGCGCCTTGCCGCGCGGCGGCGCCGGATGCGGCCGCCGCGCCGGGCGCCGTCGTGGCGCCGTTCGCGCCGGTCTTCGCGGCGTCGCCGGTCGGCCGCGACAGGTTCAGCGCCGGGCCGGCGCCGAAGGGCAGGGGATTGCGCGCGTTCATGCGAGGCTCCCGGCGAGGGCGCCGATGCCGGCGGGCAGCGAGACGGTGTCGTCGCCCTCGGCATGGCGCGGCTTGTCGAAGGGCGCGAGCGCGGTGCGCAGCCGGCGGATCGCGTCGGCGCGGTCCGCCGGCTTGAACACGGCCGAGCCGGCCACGAAGGTGTCGGCGCCCGCCGCCGCCGCGCGGCCGATGGTCTCGGCGGTGATGCCGCCGTCAACCTCCAGGCGGATGTCGCGGCCGCTCGCGTCGATCATGCGGCGGGCGCGCTCGATCTTGCGCAGCGAGGCGTCGATGAAGCTCTGGCCGCCGAAGCCGGGGTTGACGCTCATGATCAGCACGAGGTCCACCTTGTCGATCACCCATTCCAGCAGGTCGAGCGGCGAGCCGGGGTTGAACGCGAGGCCGCTCCTGCAGCCCGCCGCGCGGATGGCGCCGAGCGTGCGATCGACATGCAGCGTGGCTTCGGGATGGATGGTGATGATGTCGGCGCCCGCCGCCGCGAAGGCGGCCGCGAGGCCGTCCACGGGCGTGGTCATCAGGTGCACGTCCATCAGCGCCTGGCTGCCGTCGGCGCGCGTAGTGTGGCGCTTGAGCGCCTCGCACACCATCGGGCCGACGGTCAGGTTGGGGACGTAATGGTTGTCCATCACGTCGAAATGGATCCAGTCGGCGCCTGCCGCGATGACCTCGCGGGTCTCGTCGCCAAGGCGGGCGAAATCGGCCGACAGGAGGCTGGGAGCGATGCGGAACTTCGACATGGCGTTTCGTCCGGAAAGGGGCCGCCGCATCGCCCGCGCGGCGGCGGACGAAGGGCGGTGCGGAAGGAAAAGCTGCGGGCGCGCGGGGCATGACGGCGAGGCGGGCTGTCATGCCGCGATCGGGTCCGCAGAAGCGGTGTTGGCCTGACGGAGGCGGGCGGCGCGCAATCGCTTGCACGTGCCGGAGGCGGAGGGAACGCCGCCGGCGGGCGCAGGGAGAGGGCGCCCGGATGCCGGGCAGTGCCGGGGCCGGCATCCGGGCGGCGACCGGCGCCGCCCGCGCGTCAGCCCTGGGCGCCGTAGCGCTCGCGTTCGGGCAGATCGCTCGCGTAGGAGCGGATCGCATAGTGCTGGGTGCGGCCGTTGACCTCGGTGCGCTCGATGTGGAAGCCGGGCTCGACCGCCGGGCGGTTCACGATGAAGCTCATCGTGATCGTCTCGACGTTGCGGGTCGAGTCGAAGGCCATCATGCGGATGTAGTGGTTCGGGAAGGTCTCGCGGCAGGCCTTGAGTTCCATCATCACGCCGGCGGCGTCATGCAGGTCGAACATCGGGTTGCCGAACATCTCCCAGTAGGTGTTGCGCGGATGCGGGTCGTCCGTGTACTCGACGCTCCAGGCGTAGCCCTTCTCCAAGCCGTATTCGATCTGGGCCGCGATCTCCTCGTCGCTGAGGTCGGGCAGGAAGCTGAACTGGCCTTGCGTGAGGCGGCCGGTCGGGTTGGTCATCATGGTTCTGTCTCCTCGGATTCGGTGGTGGCGGGCATCCGCCGCGCGGGCCGGCGCGCCGTGGCGCCGGCCGGGCCGGCGGGGCGTCTGCGCGCCCGGCGTCGGTGGCTTGCGTCAGGCCACGCTCGGCGTCACGGCGTAGTCGCTCGTGTCGGTCGGCGTGTAGTTGAAGCTGATCTCGCCCCAGGTATCGAGCGCCTGCTTGAGCGGCGAGCACCATTGCGCGGCGCGGCGCAGGATTTCCGGGCCTTCGTTCTTGATGTCGCGGCCTTCGTTGCGGGCCTTGACCATGGCTTCGAGCGCCACGCGGTTGGCCGTCGCGCCGGCCTGGATGCCTTGTGGATGGCCGATCGTGCCGCCGCCGAACTGGAGCACCACGTCATCGCCGAACAGGTCGATCAATTGATGCATCTGGCCTGCATGAATACCGCCCGAGGCGACCGGCATGATCTTCTTGAGATCGGCCCAGTCCTGGTCGAAGTACAGGCCGCGCGGCAGGTCCTGGCGGGTGTACGAGTCGCGGCAGACGTTGTAGTAGCCCTGCACCGTGAGCGGATCGCCTTCGAGCTTGCCGACCGCCGTGCCGGTATGCAGGTGATCGCAGCCCGCGAGGCGCAGCCACTTGGCGATGACGCGGAAGCTCACGCCATGCGTCTTCTGCCGCGTGTAGGTGCCGTGGCCGGCGCGGTGCATGTGCATGATCATGTCGTGCTTGCGGCACCAGTTGGCCATGCTCTGGATCGCGGTCCAGCCGATCACCAGATCGACCATCACGATGACCGAGCCCAGCTCCTTGGCGAACTCGGCGCGCTCGTACATCTCTTCCATCGTCGCGGCGGTCACGTTCAGGTAGGAGCCCTTGACCTCGCCGGTGGCGGCGCTGGCCTTGTTGACCGCGTCCATCACGTACAGGAAGCGATCGCGCCAGTGCATGAAGGGTTGCGAGTTGATGTTCTCGTCATCCTTCATGAAGTCGAGGCCGCCCTTGAGGCCTTCGTACACGACGCGGCCGTAGTTGCGGCCGCTCAGCCCGAGCTTGGGCTTGGTGGTCGCGCCGAGCAGCGGACGGCCGAACTTGTCGAGACGCTCGCGCTCGACCACGAGGCCGGTCGGCGGGCCCTTGAAGGTCTTGGCGTAGGCGACGGGAATGCGGATGTCTTCGAGACGCGCGGCCTTGAGCGGCTTGAAGCTGAACACGTTGCCGATGAGGCTCGCGGTCATGTTCGCGATCGAGCCTTCCTCGAACAGGATCAGGTCGTAGGCGACCCACGCGAAGTACTGGCCGGGATTGTTGGGCACCGGCTCGACCTTGTAGGCCTTGGCGCGATAGCTGTCGCAGGCGGTGAGGCGGTCGGTCCAGACGACGGTCCAGGTGGCGGTGCTCGACTCGCCGGCGACGGCGGCGGCGGCCTCGACCGGATCGACGCCATCCTGCGGCGTGATGCGGAACAGGCAGAGCACGTCGGTGTCCTTGGGCACGTAGTCGGCGTCCCAGTAACCCATCTGGCGGTACTTCAGGACGCCGGCGCTGTAGCGCTTCTTGGCATCGGTGATGACGCCCTGATCCACGGCAGTGTTCATGCTGTCTCCTCTCGTCTCGCGGTGTTGCGTTGTCGTTGAGGGGCAGTCTCTGCGTCGTTCCGGTTCAGGAAAAGTCAGAGTTCCTTACCCGTAACGTAAGCTTTGGCTGAACAGGAAACGGGATCGAGTCCGATGAAGAACGTGACTTTCCGGCAGTTGCGGGTGTTCAACGAGGTGGCGCGCCATCTGAGCTTCGCGCGCGCGGCGGAGGAGCTGCATCTCACGCCGCCGGCGGTGTCGATGCAGGTGAAGGAGCTGGAGGAGAACATCGGCATGCCGCTGTTCGACCGCAGCGGCCGCACGGTGGCGCTCACGACCGTGGGCGAGTACGTGCTGGTGTACGCGCGCAAGCTGCTCGGCACGCTGCGCGACGCGGAAGACCTGCTCGCCCGGCTCCAGCGCATCGACGTGGGCATGCTGCACATCGGCATGGTGAGCACGGCGAGCCATTTCGTGCCGCGCCTGCTGGCCGACTTCACGCGCGAGCATCCAGGCGTGGAAGTGCGCATCAGCGTCGGCAACCGCGAGCAGCTCATGGCGATGATGAGCCGCAACGAGGTGGAGCTGGCCATCATGGGCCGGCCGCCCAAGGAGATCGCGGCGCGTGCCGAGCCTTTCGCGGCGCATCCGCATGTGTTCGTGGCGCCGCCCGACCATCCCTCGCTCAACGCCGGGCATCCGCCCTTGCATGCGCTTGCACCCTACAACTTCATCGTGCGCGAGCGCGGCTCGGGCACGCGCGCGACGATGGAGCAGTTCTTCGACGAGGCGCGCTTCACGCCGAGCGTGGCGATGGAAGTGACGGGCAACGAGGTGATCAAGCAGTGCGTGATGGCCGGCATCGGCCTGAGCGTGCTGTCCTTGCACACGCTTGCAATGGAGTTGCAGGCCGGCAAGCTCGCGGTCATCGACGTGGAGGGCGCGCCCATCGTGCGCAGCTGGAACCTCGTGCATGTGCAGGCGCGCACGCTGTCGCCGGTGGCCGAGGCCTTCCGCTACTACGTGCTCGAAAACGGCGAGGCGCTGCTCGCGCACGAGTTCGGCGCGCTGCAGCCGAGGCGGGCGGCGGGCTGACGCCGGCCGGAATTGGAGCAGGCCGGACACGCGGCCCGGCCTGCGCCCCGGCGCCAGGACTCCGGAGCTTCAGGCCGGCCGCAGGCCGATCGAGAAATGGTCGCGGAAGCCGCGCAGCAGCGCGACGGCGCCGTAGTTGTCATGCAGGGCGTCAAGCTTGATCGGTTCCCGGCTGTCGCAGCTGCACACCTGGGGCGCGCAGCTGCCGTCCAGATTGATGAAGCCCATCGACCAGCTGCCGAAGCTGCGCGACTGCACCGTGCTTTCCATGAGCGTAATGATGTCGTGATGGCGCGGGTCACGCTGGATCGAGGCCCATACCTGCTCGACGGCGTCGGCCGGGCCTTCGAGCGCCTGCATGAAATTGCCGTCCCGGTAGAGCAGCACGCCGGTCAACCCGAGCCGGGCATTGCGATCGCGCGATTGGACGAGCAGCGCCGCGAGTTCGGTGTCGGTCAGCGGCGTGCGTGCGCTGCTTACGTAGAGCAGCAGAAGTAGAGGAGTCATTGCAGGAGGGAGAGAAGAAGGCGCCGTGGGCGGCGCTCGCGGCGGATTCTTGCTTGGCAAGCTTTCACGGGGGCGACTTCAACCGGCGGGAGTGTGGTGGTTTCGCGCCGTACGGTGCCGTATTCCGCAATGTGGATCGGGAGAGGCCCGCGAATGCCTGTCCCGATCGCGCACGCCCTCTGAGTCGGCGCGCGCTATCGGGTGAGGCGGGCTGTCGCATCCACTTGCGGGGCCGTCATGGCGGCGCGAGCGGCAGTTCGACCGTGAAGACCGCGCCGCCGCCCGGCGCGCTGTCGGCCGACAGCCGGCCGCCGTGCTGCTCGACGATGCCGTAGCTGATCGACAGCCCCAGCCCCGTGCCCTTGCCGACCGGCTTGGTCGTGTAGAAGGGGTCGAAGATGCGCCCGAGCAGCGGCGCCGGAATGCCCGGCCCGTTGTCGCTGAAGCGCACGCGCACGCGTTCGGCGGGGCCGTGGGCGCCGCCGCCGATCCGGCCCGGCGTGCCCGCGTGACCGCTCGGGTCCGTCGTGCCCGCCATGAACTCCCGTCCCTGCGCATCGAGCAGGCTCGCCGAGATGTCGAGCGCGGGCGCCTCGACGCCGGCCGCGCTCGTCGCGTCCCAGGCGTTCTGGATCAGGTTCATGAACACCTGCATGAGCTGCCCGGGCGAGCCGCGCACGATGCAATCGGCCAGCCCGCGCTGGGTGACGGCAAAGCGCCCGCCCGTGCCCTTGCCGACCCACAGCGCCGCGCGCGCCACGACGTCGTCGAGCGCCACCTCGCGCGCCTCCTCGCGGTCGTCCATGGCCGAGAAGCGCTTGAGTCCGGCCACGATCTCGGCCGTGCGCGTCGCGCCTTCCAGCGTGCCCTCGATCAGCGACGGGAAGTCGGCCAGCGTGCGGTCGATCTTGAGATGGGCGCGCAGCCGTTCGGCCTCCCTTGCGGGCACGCCCGCGTGCAGCGCCGCGAGGTAGTCGCCGAGGCGCTCGCAGTAGCGCTTGAGCGCATGCACGTTGCCGAGCACGAAGCTGATCGGGTTGTTGAGCTCATGCGCCACGCCGGCCACCAGCCGGCCGAGCGAGGCCATCTTCTCGGAATGCAGCAGCTGGGCCTGGGTCTGCTTGAGCGCGTTGTGCGCGTCCTGAAGCTGCTGGTAGGCGCGGCGCAATTCGCCCACCGGCCGACCCACGAACACGAAGCCCGAGCGCAACCCGTTGGCGTCGAAGCGCGACGAGCAATGCACCTCCACCGGCACCGCGCTGCCGGCCGCGTCGCGCAGATGCAGCTCCACCGGCTCGCGCGGCGCGCGCGGCCCGGCCAGCGCCGCCGCCTGCGTGAGGGCGCGCACGGCGGCCTCGTCTTCCGGCCGCGCGAGCAGTTCGGCGAGACGGCGCCCGCGCAGGCCGGCCTCGGTGCTGCCGACGAGGTCGCGCAGCGCGTCGTTGCTGTCCTGGATCTCGCCGCTCTCGGAACAGGCCAGCACGAGGTCGGACATCGCGCTCAGCACGCTGAAGATGAAGCGGTGCGATTCCTCCAGCTGGGCGTTCTTCTGCTCCAGCGCGATCTCGTCCTCGATCAGGCGCGAGTACACCTCGTCCATCTTGTGGATGACATCGACCCAGGCGGCTTCATCGAGGCCTTCGGCGGGCGGGAGCGGCGGCACGGGCGAGGCGGGCATGGTTTGCGGCGGATCAAGAAGTGGCGATGCGACGGCACGGTTTTCGCTGAACTGGCACGCAAGCGGCTCGTCGAGAACTGTTTTGTCAGGTTGGTCCCAAAACCTACAGGACGGTGCGGCAGCCGGAAACAGCGCGAGGCGACGACCTCGTGCCATGGCGCGAACCTCAACCCAGTCTCAAGCCCGGGAGCACCGACGATGGCCACCACCACCTACAAGACCCTCACCGAAACCGCCAAGACGCCCGAGGGCGGCGAGCTTGTGCTGTGCGAAGGCACGCGCAAGGGCAGCTACAACGACGCCTGCCGTGGCACCGTCTTCCAGTGCGAATGCGGCGCCACCGGCTGCCAGCAGACGCATGACCACATGTGCTCGGGCCAGGGCTTCAGCATGAGCGGCAAGTGCTACAAGTGCGGCACGAGCAACAAGTTCAAGGCGCTGGCGATCGGCGCCTATGTCAACCAGGCCGAGTTCTGGGCCAACTACAGCGAAAAGGCTGCGTAATGAACACGACCCCGACCGAAATCACGCCGATGCCCATCAGTGGCGAGGCCACGTTCGTGAAGATGACGGCCGACGGCCGCAAGGTCGAGGTCATCGATGGCTATGTCTGTCTCAACGGGGTGCCCGAAGCGGGCGGCCTGGTCGAGATCGGCGAGCATCCCAACCGCCAGGCCATCCGGTCGGCGGTCCCCGGCGCGACCCATGTGGCCGGTCGCATTCCCCTGCGTCATGACGAGGCCGCCATCGCGATCGGCGCGCTGACGGCTGCCCAGCGCAAGGTCGACGCCGATCCGGTGGCGATCAACGAACGCATCCGCAAGGCGGTGTTCGTTCGCCAGCGCGACCAGGGCGTCGAGTAAACGTCTCTCTCCTCGCGCGCCGGTTGGTCGGGCCGGTGGCGCTTTTTTCTTCGTCCGCCGCGCGCGGATGCCGAAGGCCCGCTTGCGGGCCTTCGTCGTTTGCGGCGCCGGCAGGCGTGGCTCGACGCGGCTGCACGCGGCGGCCGGAAGCCGCGCGCCTCGCCGGGCGCGGCGCGATCCGGCGGCCATGGCGGATTGCGCGTCGGTTTCGCCCGGTTGCAGGCAGGGCGTAGCCGAGCGGCGCGGGGCGGCGGATGTCAAACTCGCCGGCTTGCGTGCCCCGGCGCGCCGACCGTCCTCCCTCCTTCCCTCAGGCAATGCTCACCGCCGAAACCTCCGTCATCGCCCTGCTCTACCTGCTGCTGACCTGGCTGCTCTGGCGCTTCGTCGAGCGCGCCCAACCGCCGGGCGGTGCCGCGATGACGCTGGCGCCGCCGCCCGAGGTGGCGGTGGGGCCGGGCCTGCGGCTGGCGGAGATCGCGGTGGTGATCGGGCATTGCTACGTGCTGTTCGGCGTGATGCTGGCCGATCACCAGCTCGCCTTCAATTTCGCGGCGGCCATCTCCTTCATGGTGCTGGTGGGGTGCGCGGCCCAGCTGGTCAACCAGCTCTTCCTGCCGGTGAACCTCTTTGGCGTGGTGCTGTTTCCGCTCGGCTTCGTGGCGTCGGCGCTGGTGCTGCTGTTTCCGCCGCCGGTGCTCAAGCTCGAGGCGACCTACACGCCGCTGCTCGGCACCCATTTCCTGCTGGCAATGCTGGCCTACGGCGTGCTGTGCGTGTCGGCCATCTATGCCTGCGGCATCTTCGCGCTCGACCGGCTGCTGCATGCGCGCCCGGCCAGCCCGTGGCAGCGGCATCCGGTGATCGGGCCGCTGCTGCGTCTGGCGCCGCCGCTGCTGCTGCTGGAGCGGGTGCTGTTCGGCACCATCCTCGTCGGCTTCGGGCTGCTGACGGCGAGCATCGCGACGGGCGTCGGATTTCATGAGCAGATGTTCGGCCGGCCGTTCCGGCTCGATCACAAGTTCGTGTTCTCGGTGCTGTCGTGGCTGGTGTTCGCGGTGTTGCTGCTCGGGCGCTGGCGCTTCGGCTGGCGCGGGCGGGTGGCGATGCGCCAGGTGTTCGTCGGCTTCGGGCTGCTGTTCCTGGGCTACATCGGGTCGAACTTCGTGGTCGAGGTGCTGCTGCACCGGGGCTGATCCGGCGCCGTGCCGCGCGTGGCCGTGATGACGCAAGGGCGTGACGTCGGGATCGGCGTCACGCCCTTGTTGCTTGTGGCCAGCCCGCAAGGTGCCCGCCGCATGCCTCGGCCCGTCACGGCAGCCAGGACGGCTTGGCGAAGCGCGCGCTCGTGACGAGGGTGTCGTCGGTGAGCGTGCGCAGGAAGGCGACGAGATCGGTCTTGTCCTGGGCGGTCAGGCTAATGTTGCCGATGAGGTCGCTCTTGTACGGATTGCGCCGGCCGTCGCCCGCGAGCGGGCCGTTCGTGACGTTGCGCCCGCCCGCCGCGTAGAAGTCGAGCACCTCCTCCAGCGCCGCGATGCTGCCGTCGTGCATGTAGGGCGCGGTGAGCGCCACGTTGCGCAGGCTGGCGGCGCGGAAGGCGCCCATGTCGGCGGCCTGGGCCGTGAACTCGAACAGCCCCCGGTTCGGATAGGGGAAGGCGCCGGTGCCGCCCATGTTGTACAGGCCGGTGTTGTGGAACGGCGTCTCGACCCTGCCCTGGCCGACGTAGCGGATGTGGTCGTTGAAGTTGAAGCTGCCGTGGCAATGGAAGCACTCGGCCTTCTCGCCCATGAACAGCTGCATGCCGCGCGTCTCCGACTCGGTCAGCACGGCCTTGCCGGCGAGGTAGCGGTCGTAGCGCGAATCGGCGCTCGTCAGGCCGCGCTCGAAGGTGGCGATGGCCTTGATGATGTTGCCGATCGTGATCTGCCCGCTGCCGCCGCCGAAGGCCGCCGCGAACAGCTCGACGTACTTCGCGTCGGCGGCGAAGCGGCCCAGCACCTCGGGCATGTTGGCGTCGGTGATGCCGAGTTCCACCGGATCGGTACCGAACAGCGGCACTTCCATCTGGTGTTCGAGCGTCACGAGCGTCGGATTGGCCCAGGTGAGCGTGGCGTGGAAGGCCGCGTTGGCGAGCGGCTGGGCATTGCGCGGATGGGTCTGGCCGGTCGAGCCGATGGCGAGCGGCCGGCCGTCGGTGAAGGCGCGAGCCTGCTCGTGGCAGCTCGCGCAGCTCTGCGTGCCGTTGCCCGACAGCCGGGTGTCATGGAACAGCGCGCGGCCCAGTTCGAACTTGGCTTCGGTGTAGGGGTTGTCGGCCGGTACCACCATCCGCGGCAGGCCGTCGGCGGCCGGGATGGAGGGCGTGCCGTGGTTGTGCGCGACGCCGCCACCGCCCGAGCCGCCGGCGCTGCATGCGGTCAGCAGCAGCGCCAGCGCGCCGGCCGAACCCAGGCGCCGGTGGCCCCGCGCGACCGCGCCCGCCAGCCGGCGCGGCGCGCCGGCGCGCAACCCTCTTTGCGGATGCGCGCCGCCCATCACTTGCCCGCCGCGATGAACATCGCCTGGCTGGTGCTGCCGCCGCTGATCGGCGCGCCGGTGGCGAGGTCGATCTTCATGTTGGCGAAGATCGCTGCGCAGTCGGCGTCGGTGCCGTCCGACATGCAGCCGGTGGCGCCGCCCTGGTCGAGCGCGAGGTTCACGTCGGTGAACAGCGCGTTGAGGTTGAGCACCACCTTCTGCGAATCGAGGTTGAAGCTCGCGAGCCTGACCGGCATGCGGTTGCTGTTGGTACAGGTGTAGCCGGTGCTGCTGGCCGAATCGGCCGCGCAGCCGGTCGAGCCGAGGTGGGTGTACCAGGCGGTGGCGCTGCCGCTCGGGCGGGTGATGCCGCCGGCCGGATCGACCTCGATCTTGAGGAACTTGCGGCCGTACTGCCACGACCAGGCCATCGCCACCACGTTGAGCGGCGCGGCCGAGGCGGCGTAGTCGCTGTGGTTGACCGATTCGGGCACGCCCACCTCGAACTCGATGCCGGTGTAGCTGCCCGCCGCCACCGTGCCGGTGATGCCGGTGTTGAGCGTCATCGCGGTGCCGCCGCAGGCCGCGGTGCTGCCGTCGTTGAAGTTGAGCAGCGCGACGCCGCTGCTCTGGAAGTCGTTGGTGGCGAGCGTGACCGGCTGGCTCGCGCCGCCGGCGCTGATGAGCCTGACGTTCGTCACGTAGAAGCGCAGGTCGCGCAGCGCCGCCGACACCGCCGGGCTGCCGAGCGAGCCGAGCGTGCTGCCGCAGCGCGCCGGGCCGCCGTTGGCGATGGCGTCGAAGGCGATGGTCACGGTGCGGGGGCTGGCCGGGGCGCCGGCATTGTCGTCGCCACCACCGCCGCAGGCGGCGAGCAGGCTGGCGAGGGTGGCGGCGAGGACGGGGCGAAGAGGTTGCATGCGGTCTTCCCTGGAATGTTGTGGTGGTGATGCAAAGGCTTGCAGCACGTCAGAAGCGCTGGCTGATGCCGGTGGACAGCGCCCAGCGCGGGCTGAGCTGCACGCCGTTCACGCGGCTGTGGACCGGGATCTGGGCGAAGGCATAGACCTGGGTGCCGGCGGCGACGGGCGCCGACAGGCCGGGGCTGAGCGCGAGCGTCCGGCCGCCCGAGTTGTCGGGCTCGGCCTCGGCGCCCGAGTCGCGGGCGCGCAGCTGCCAGTTGAGCTGGAGCATCGGCGCGACCGTCGCGCCCTCGAAGCGCAGGCCGAGGTCGAGACCGAGCTTGTTGCCGGGGCGGAAGCCGTCATGCGCGGCGAGCGCGCTCTCGGTCTGGACCTGGGCGAACCAGCTCAGGTCGCTCGCGGGCAGCAGGCCGCGCCAGTAGCCGCCCAGTACGAGGTCCGTGGTGCCGGTGCCGGGTTGCAGCGCGCGCTCGGCCGGCGTCTGGTCGGCGTTGCGCACGTCGGTGCGGCCGGTGGGCAGCTTGAAGCCGGCCACGAGGCCGACGCTGCCGGCCCCGGCCGTGTCGCCGAGCAGGTCGGACTGCCAGCGGCCCGTGACGCGTGCGTCGCCCATCTGCCGGAAATGCCAGTCCACCGGCTCGCCGTCGGCGAGGTGCTCGTGCACGCGGTCGAGGAAGGGCAGTTGCAGCGACAGGCCCCAGTTGGCGTTGAAGCCGTAGTCGAGGCTCGCGATGACGCGCTGGGTGCGGGTGCGCTGCTCGACCTCGGACGGATCGTCGAGATCGGCCGGCGCGATCGTGCGGCTGCCGCGTTGCAGCCGGTTCTGCTGCACGAGTTCGTAGCGCAGGTCGGCGCGCCAGCCGTGGTCGAGCCAGGCGCCCTGCACCGCGAAGTCGGTGTTGACGAGGCAGAAGGCGCTGCCGCAGGAGGCTTGGGCGGCGGGCGCGGCGGCGAGGCCGGTGGCCAGCAGCAGCGGCGCGAGGGCGCGACGGAGGTGGCGCGGCGCGCTGGCGACAGCCGCGTGGGTGGTGGCGCTGGCGCGCTGGCGGACGGTCGGGAGCTGGGCGGTGCGCATGTCGGGCCGCCTCAGTGCTGGTGCTGCATGTGACCGCCGTCGGCCGGCGTGGTCAGCGCGCGCACCTGGGCGTTCACCTCGATGTTGCGGCGGGTCTTGCCGTCGTCGATCACGAGCGTGAGCGGCACGGTGGCGCCTTCGGTCACGGGCGCCTTGAGCCCCGTGAACATGACGTGCCAGCCGCCGGGCGCGAGGCTCACGGTCTTGCCGGCGGGCAGGTCGAGGGCGGCGACTGGGCGCATCTTCTTCATGCCGCCTTCCTCGACGGATTCATGCAGGTCGGTGCTGGCGGCGATGGCCGAGCTGACGCCGACGAGCTTCGCGGGCACGGGCGAGGTGATGCGCAGGAAGGCGCCGGTGGCGCTCTGGCCGGGCACGGTGGCGCGGACCCAGGCGTCTTCCACGCTGACGGCGGCGCCGGCCCCGGTGGCCGGGTCGGGGGCGTGCGTGCGGATCTGGGCGCGGGCTGCCGGCAGCGCGGCGAGCAGGCCGGCCGCGAGCGTGGCGGCCAGGAGGGAGCGGAAGCGGTTCATGCGGACTCCAGGGGCAGGACAAGGGAGCGCGCCGCCCGGCCACGGGGCCGGACGCGCGCGCAAGGCGGGACGGGAAGGACGCGCGCCGGCGGCGCCGGCTCAGTCGCGCAGGCGGACCGAGCCGTCGGCGCGGGTCAGCCAGGGGCGGGCCGAGAGGTCGGGCGTGGCGAAGGACGGGTAGGGCGGCGCGGCGTCGACGCGCGGTGCGTCGGCGTGGGCGGCGGTCGCTGCCCGCGCGTCACGGAGGGCGTCGGATGCCGTGTCGGTGGCGGCGCGGTCGGCGTCATCGACGGCGCCGGCGCCGGTGGGCGCGAGGGCTGGGGCGGCCGCGCGGGGCAGCGCCTCGTCGGGCGGAAAGCTGACGGGCGCGAAGCCGCCGCCCAGGTGGACGGCGATCGCGGCGACGGCGAGCAGGGCGCCCGCGTTGAGCGCGAGCGCGACCTTGAGGCCGGTGGGAGCGGACATGGAGAACCTCGACTGAGACGGATGCGATCGGTCCCGGCCCGGCAGGCGGGCGCGACGGGACCGGCGATGACGGTCAGGCGAGGTGGGCGGGCGGGGCGCGCGGGTTGGCCGTGCGCCAGATCGACAGCGGCCGGCTGGCGACGAGGAAGAGCGCGGGCAGCGCATGCCGGCCCGCGTCGAGGAAGGCGAAGCCGCCGCTGGCGGGTTCGAGACCGTTGCCGGCGACCGGATGGGCGCAGTAGCCGCAATGGTCGAGCCCGGGGGCGTGATGGCCGTCGTGGTCGTGATCGGCGTTGCCGATGGCCCCGGCCTTGAGCCAGACCGGCTCGGCGCGGCGGCTGCCGTCGGCGCGGCAGACCTCGACCAGCACCGACGCATCGCCCGTGGCCGCGAGCCAGCGCGACACGGTGGGCGCGAGCGCGCCCATCAGCATCGCCAGCAGGGCGAGCCAGAGCGCGACGCGCCTCGCGGCGCTGGTGGGGGCGGCAGACATGGGCGCGGAAGGTAGCACGCTGTCACCGGCATTCGGCTGACGGAAGGCAAGGGCCGGCCGCCGGGGATTCAGGGCGGGCTGGCGAGGCGGCGCAGGGCGCGCGCCCAGTCGCGCAGGTCGGCGAGCGTGCCGGCGAGGCCGGAGCGCGCGGGCGTCGCGGCGGGCTGGGCGGGTGGCGCGAGCTGGGCAGGGCCGGCGGCATTGCCGGGCCGCCTGGCGTTTGCCGGGCCGGCGCCGGCTTGCCCCGGTGGCGCCGGGGCGGCGGGCGCGCTTGCGGCGTCGGGCAGCGGACCGCCGCCCGGCACCGCGCCCATGGACTGGCCCGGTTGCGTGCCGCCGGCGCGCGCGGTCGTGCCGGGCGGCGTGGTCGCCAATGCGCGCGCTGACGCCCCGGGCCGGGCGACGGCGGACGCCGGGCGCGGTGACGGGCGCAGGCTGCTGTCGCGCCGCTTCGGCTGCATGTGGGCCGACCAGTCGGCGGCGTACTCGACCGGAGCCGGATCGTTGAGCGGCGCGCGCGCGGCGTCGAGGAAGGTGACAGTCAGGTCGGCCTCGGCGCCGAGCCGGGTGAAATCGACGCAGGGCGGGCGCCGCGCGGGCGCGGTCGTGGCGACGGCGGCAGCGCCACTGCCGGCGTTGCCAGGGGCGCCGGTCGCGTCCGTGCCGAGCCCGGCCCCTTCCGGCGGCAGGTCGGCGCAATCGGGCACCCAGCCCCATTCGAGCGGCGCGAGGCCGGCGTCGACGGGCGCGAAGCCGCCGCGCGGGCCGGCGCCGCGCACCAGCAGCAGGCCGGCGTGGCGGCCGACCGTGGCCCAGTCGGTCGGGCCGGGCAGACCGGGGCCGGCGACGATCACGTACTGGAGCGCGCGCGGCGGGCTGTCGATCTCGATGTCGAGCTTGCGTTCGTAGCGCTGGATGCCGGGGCGGAACTCGACCGGCTGCTGGAGCTGGCTCACGAGCCTCACCTCGGCCACGCGGCGGTTGCCCGCGAGACGCCAGCGGCCGTCGGCGGTCTGGCGCAGCTCGGTGCTGTCGCGGCCCGATTCGCCGGCGCCGTTGCGCCAGTCGTAGCCCACGCGCAGCAAGCGGCCGTCGCGGCCGCGGCCGAGGATGCGCGGCATGCCGAGATGGAAGCCGGCGTTCTCCGGCGCCAGCCAGCCCTGCGGTGAAAGCGTTTGCACGAGATCGCGGCCGTCATGCAGGAAGCCGGGGTCGAACAGCGCGAGCAGGGCCGGATCGCCGGCCGGGGGCAGCCCGTGGCCGAACAGCGCGTTGAGCCGCGCGAAGCTGGCGCGGGCGGCGGCGAGGTCGACGCCCGCGCCCGCGAGCTGGGCGGCGGTGGGGGCCGGCAGGGCGTCGCGGTCGTCGCGGCGGGCGAGGTCGTCGTCGAGCACGATGCCGGTCACGAGGTCACGGATGCGGGCGCGGCGGGTGGCGTCGTCGATGCTCACGCGCAGCACGGCGAGCGCGCCGTCGAAGCCACGTCCGTCGGTGGCGAAGCGCGCGCGCAGCCAGTCGAAGTCGCGCGCCACGCCGAAGGCGGCGAGCAGCGGGCGCAGCCGGAAGTCGAGCGTGTCGCGCGCGGCGTCGAGTTCGCTGCGGCTCAGGCGCGCGGCGTCGGGCGCGTCGAAGAAGCGCGCCGGCGCGAGGCCGGCGACGTTGCCGAGCACGAGGTCGGACAGCGGCGTGATGGCGATGTGGCGGCCGATGTCCTCGCGCAGCGCGGCGGCGTGGAGGTCGAGGCCGCGCTCGTCGGCGACGACGCTGGCGCGCAGCACGAAGGGCGGGCGCAGGTCGGCGACGGCGAGGCGGAAGCGGCCGGCGTCGTCGAGTCGGGCTTCGCGTCGTTGGCCGGCGGCGTCGCGCAGCAGCACGGTGCCGCTCACCGGGCCACCGGCGGCGACCGTGCCGTCGAGGCAGCGCGTGGGGCAGGGCGCGAGCGGGCGGACGGCGGGCGAGGCAGGCGAGGCGGGCGAAGTGGGCGAAGTGGGCGAGGGCGCGGTGCCGGCCGGTGGCGCGGCGGACGCGGAAAGCGGCGCGGCGGCGGCCGGCGTCGTGGTGACCGGCGTCGCGCTGGCCGGCCAGGCGGGCAGGAGCGTCGCCGGTAGTAGCGCGGGTGCGAGCAGCGCGATCAGCGCCGCGCGCGATCGGAAGGGAAAACGAGGCATGGGTGGCAGGGTCGTCGGCGTGCGCCGGGCGGCCGGGCAAGGCGGAGGAAACGGTCCGCACCAGATGCGCGAAGCCGCGTCGTCACGCCAGCCCCCGCGCGCGGCGCGCGTGACCGATTGCGCCGAACCGCGCTCAGAACATCCACGCCAGCGTCAGCCGCGCCGACCTCGGCTCGACCGGATGGAAATGCCGGTCGGCCACCGCCGCCGTTTCGCCCGGTAGACGCGATTCGTAGAAGTAGTCGATGTCGCTCGCGCGCCGGTCGAACAGGTTGAACACGTCGAGCGTCAGCCGCAGATCGGGCCGCGCGCGCCAGCCGAGCCGCGCCTGCGCCAGCACCGTGCTGGCCGAGCGCTGGCTTCCGTCTTCCACCAGCGGACGCGGGCCGAACCAGCGCCATTGCAGCTGGCCCGAGAACGGCCCGTTCTCGCCGCCGATGCCGAGCGAGCCGGCCTTGCCGATCGCGCCCGGAATGCGGTCGGCGCCCGCCGCCACGCCCTCGCCCACGTAACGCGCGCGCGACAGCGCGAGATCGGCATCGACGATCAGGCCGGGCAGCGGCCGCCAGTTGGCGCTCAGCTCGACGCCGTGGCGCGTGCTCGCATGCGTCGGCTCGGTGTCGCCCGCGTCGCCCACGAACACCAGCTCCGACGCGAGATCGAGCCGCCACAGCGCCGCCGACAGCCGCAGCTCGTCGATGGCCTCGGTGCGCAGGCCCAGCTCGGCGCCCTTGCTGCGCACCAGCGCCGGCACCGCGCCCGCCGCCGTGCCTTCGCGCGGCGACACGCGCGCCACCGTGCCGCGCGCGTCGTTGCCGTGGAAGCCCGTGCCCGCGTTGAGGAAGACCTCGGTCGCCGCCCACGGCCCGGCCACGAAGGACAGCTTGGGCGAGGCCAGCGTCGCGGCGCTGCCGCCGCTGTTGGCGGCGAGGCTCGATGTCACGTCGGCGTCGGCGCGATCGACGCGCAGCCCGCCGATCGCGCGCAGCCAGGGCGCGAGCCTGAGCGTCGTCTCGCCGAAGATGCCGACGAGAGACTGCTTCACCTCGCTTTCCTGCGTGGTGCCGGTGCGCGTGCGCGCCACCGTCGTGTACAGGCCGACGGGTGCGAGTCGGTCGAAGCGCGCCTGCACGCCGAGGCGGTGCGTCGCGGGCAGGCCCAGCAGCGTGCCGTCGACGCTGCGCGCGAGACTGCCGCCGACGGTGGTGCGACGCTCGGCCTGCTCGAACTGGTCGCCGTCGGCGGGGCTGTCGAGCCAGTAGGTGAAGTTGGAATACAGGTTCAGCTTCGAGCGCACGGCATACAGGCTTGCGCTCCAGTCGCCGTCGTCGAGCGCCTGGCGGTGGTTGAACGACAGGCTCGCGCGTGCGCTGCGGCCACCGTCGCTCGGGTCGAGGCTGGCGTAGCGGTCGAGGCCGGCGGCCACGGCGCGCGCGGGGATCTGGTCGGTCGCGGTCCAGCCGGCCTGGCTGTGCATGGCGGTGAGGCTGGTGTCGGCGCCGCCGAGGTGGCGACTCCAGCGCAGCAGGGCGCTGGTGCGGGCGAGGTTCTCGGGCACGCGCCAGGGGCCGTCGGCACGGCTGTGGTCGAGGGCGGCGAGCAGGCTGCCGGCGGCGCCCTCGGCGTCGAGGTCGGTCGAGCCGGCCAGCAGCGCGCGCCGGTAGCCGTAACTGCCGGCGGTGATCTGCGCGAGCCGGGCGGGCAGGGTGTCGCGCAGCGCGAGCCGGGCGCTGCCGGCCGAGGCGAAGTCGCCGTCGTCGGCCGCGTAGGGGCCCTTACGGTAGTCGATGCGGCGCACGAGCTCGGGGATGACGAAGCCGAGGTCGGTATAGCCCTGACCGTGCGCATGCGTGGGCGAATTGACCGGCATGCCGTCAACCCAGGTGGCGAAGTCGGTGCCGTGGTCGAGGTTGAAGCCGCGCAGGAAATACTGGTTGGCCTTGCCGTCGCCGCTGTGCTGGGTCACGACGACGCCGGGCACGAATTCGAGCAGTTCGCCGGTGCGCAGCAGCGGGCGCGATTCGATCAGCGCGCCGGTCACGGCGCCTTCGCTCGCGGCATTGGACGTGCCAACGCCGTTGTCATAGTGGATGCGGAATTCGCGCCGCTCGAGCGTGGTGCTGGCGCCGGGGCCGCCGGGCGCGGTGGTGGCGGATTCGGCGCCCGCGCCGGTCGGCACGACGGCGGCGAGGGTGAGCGCGAGGGGCGCGAGGCGGGCGGGGCAGGTCGGCATGAGGCGGGAGCATCGCGCTGTATGAAGAATCAGATATTGCTCATACACATTCCGTGCCGGCTGATGCCGCGCGGGCGATCGTCGCCGGAGCCGGGAACTTCCGCGCCCCGGCGCACCCAAGCGAGGCCGGCCGCATCAGGCGCCCGCCGACGTCCGACGTCCGACGTCCGACGCCCGTTTCCCCCCGACTTCGCCCGCTCCCATCGCCATGTCCGCCACGCCGCCCGCCATTCTCGGCATCGACTTCAGCTCGGCCCCGAGCCGCCGCAAGCCCATCACCGTTGCGCGCGGGCGGGCCGAGGGCGGGCTGCTGATGCTCGACCGCATCGACGAGCTGCCGACGCTTGCCGGCTTCGAGGCGCTGCTGGCCGAGCCGGGGCCGTGGATCGGCGGCTTCGACTTCCCCTTCGGCTGGCCGCGCGAACTGGCGCTGCACGAGGCCTGGCCCGGCGCCGCCGATGACGACTGGCGCCACCTCATGGCGCACAGCTGCGCGCTCGACCGGCCGGCGCTGCGCGAGCGTTTTCGCGCCTTCTGCGCGGCGCGGCCGGCGGGCGGCAAGTTCGCGCACCGGGCGACCGACCGCCTGGCCGGCTCCAGCCCGTCGATGAAATGGGTGAATCCGCCGGTCGCGTGGATGCTGCACGCGGGCGTGCCCCGGCTGATCGCGGCGGGCGTGAGCATTCCGGGTCTGCTCGCGGGCGATCCGGCGCGTGTCGCGCTGGAGGCCTATCCAGGCGTGCTGGCGCGTTTCGTCACGCGCGACAGCTACAAGAGCGATGACCGGCGTCGCCACACGCGCGAGCGCGCCGCCGTGCGGGCGCGGCTGCTGGCGGCGGCCTGCGCCGGCGAACTGGGGCTGGAGGTGAGACTGAGGCTGGGCGAGGCCGAGGCGGCAGCGCTCATCGAGGACGGCAGCGGCGACCGGCTCGACGCGCTGCTCTGCGCGCTTCAGGCTGCGGCGGCGCGGCTGAGGCCGGGCTGGGGACTGCCGGTGCGGATCGATCCGCTCGAGGGCTGGATCGCCGGGTTGCCGCTGCGCGCCGAGGCGGCGGCCTGAGCCAGCTGGCGCGACGGCGCAGGTCCGCCGCGAGGCCAACCGGCGCCGAGGCACCGACGCAGCCGGCTCGGCAGGCCTGTTTTAGTGCGCGAGCAACTCGGCGCGACGGCGCAGCTCGCGCGCCAGCAGGATCTGGCGCGGCGACAGCGCCACTTCTTCCAGCCGTGCGAGCTGGTCGGGCAGGTTGGCGCGGCAGCGCTCGCGCCAGTGCTCGGGCAGTTCGCTGTCGGTGGCGGTGCTGACGAGCACGCGCGCGGTGGTTTCGGCCGTCTCCCACGGGTCGAGCTTGCCGTAGCGCACCATCAGGCCGCCCACCTGGACGAACTGATCGACCATTTCCGGTTGCTCGGGATGCAGGGCGCAACGCACGCGCATCGCGACGAAATCCCATTTTTGGTGATCGTTCAGCTCGAAGAAATAGCTCACGGCAGTACCTGAAGACGGACGGGTTGAAGGGCGCCGAAGGATCGCCTTGCCGCGCCGCACAACCGTTGAGCGCAATCAATGTCCGTAGATTACGTAGGGGCATTGCTGCCTCTCACGTCTCAGCCCGGCACGGCCGCATCCGGACCGCGCCCGCCCCCCGGATGCCGGTCGTCGCCTCCTCAATGCCGGAGCGGCGCGGCCCGCACACCATCTCAAGACCGGGGCGCGCGCGTGCACACCCACACCGCGCCCATCGTCAGCGCGAAGCCCGCGAGCGCCGTCGCCGACAGCCGCTCGCCGAAAGCCGCGAAGCCCATGACCGCCGCCACGCCCGGCACCAGATAGAACAGGCTCGCCACTTTGGCCGCGCTGCCGGCGCGGATCAGCATCGACAGCATCGTTGCGCCGAGCGCCGAGTTGACGAAGATGAGCCAGCCCATGGTGCCCGCCATGCCGGCCGACCAGTCCGCCGCGAAGCCTTCCAGCCCGGCCGCGAACGGCAGGCTCGCGAGCGTCGCCGCCACGTACTGGATGCAGGCGCCGCTGCGCAGGTCCATGCGGGCGCAGAAGCGCTTCTGGTACAGCGTGCCGAGCGTCAGCCCCGCCAGCGCCAGCACGATCAGCCCGTAGGCTGCCGGCGCCGCACTGCCGTTGCCGAGCTTGTTGGCCACCACCAGCCCCACGCCCGCCAGCCCGGCGCCCAGGCCGATCCACTGGCGCGCCGTCGTGCGCTCGCCCAGCAGCGGCGCCGCGAGCGCGGCGGTGGCGATCGGCATCAGTCCGATGATCAGCGCCGACACCCCGGCCGACACGCCCTGCCTCAGCCCGAAGTACAGCGCGTTGAACTGCACCGCCTGCGCCAGCAACCCGGTGATGGCCAGATGCATCGCCTCGCGCCCGCGCGGCCAGCGCGCGCCGCTCACGACGGCGGCGCCGCCCAGCAGGAGCGCCACGCAGGCAAAGCGCAGGCAGCACACGGTGAACGGCCCGGCGTGGTTGAGGCTCAGCTTGCCGGCTACATAGCCGGTGCTCCACAGCAGGATGAAGGCGCCAGGCAGGAAGCGCGGCGTGGTGAATTGATGGGCGCTGGCGGAAGCGGTCGCGCGGGCCGTCGCGTCGGGCATGGCGGTCTCCGGGCCGCGTCATGGCACGGCCTTGTCGTTGCGTGGTCGGATGGTCCGACCACCGGGTGGCCATGCTGCGACGTACTGCGGCGGCGCACAACGCGGACTTACCTGAAGCCCGCCGACATGAAAACGGCCCGGCAGCCGCGAGGCCGCCGGGCCGTGGAAGCGGCGCCGGGCGCCGTCCTGTTCAGCGCGTCGCCACCGTCGCCAGCGATTCGAGCACGCGGCCAAAGTGATGCAGCGACTGCGTTTCCATCTCGGGCTTGCGCGCCATGTCGTCATAGCGGCGCAGGCGCACCGCGTCGTAGGCGAACTCGTTGTGCATGAAGCGCTCGACCTCGGCCTCGTCCATCGGGCCGCCCTGCTCGACCAGGCTCATCTGCGACGGCGGCGACAGGCTCTCCTCGTAATCGGGCTCGACCGCGCAGAGATAGCGCTTGGCCGCCACGTGCAGTCGGATCGGTTCGAGCACGGCCGGCTCGAACAGGTCGGCCAGCGCGGCCAGCGCGGCCTCGGACGAGCGCGGGCCGTCGGGCAGCAGGCGCAGCAGCGAGGCAATGTCGTGCATGAAACAGGCGGCGATGATCTCCGGAGCCTCGCCCGAGCGCTCGGCGAGCGTGGCGGTCTGGAGCGCGTGCTGGAGATGACTGACCGTCTCCGCTCCATAGGGGGCTGAGCCGTGGTGCGCGTAGAGGTCGAGGATGTCTTGGACGTCTCGAATCATGGCTTTCTCCCGATCAGGAAATGCCCGCGGCCACCGGCCGTCTTGCCGGACGGGCGGGCGGGGTCGAACGCAGGGACTGGGGAAGCGCACGCCGCTCCCGGCGTCGGCCATGCCGGCTGCCGTCGGTCCGGGCGCACGCCGGACACGAAGCGGATGGCGGTGAAAACCTTTCGGTACCGCGCATCGTGCGAATGGCGAGAGTGGCGGCCACGCGGGGCGGCTGCCATCAGCGTTTTCCTGAAGCCGGAGCTGGCACGGCAGCTTGCGCGGGCGCGAGTGCGCCTGCCCCCCGGTGCGGGCAAGAAACAGGCAACAGGCGCAGGTCCGGGCGGTGAGGGTGAGTGCGGCCGTTCTCAGCCGCGCGGGCCGACCAGCCGCAGCTCGTCGCCGCCAGCGGTGAGCGACCAGCCGAGGTCGCGCGCGAGCGCGCCGACATCGTCGAGCGTGAGGCGCAGGTCGGACGGCGTGGCGGGCACGGACAGGGGACGCTCGCCGGGCGTGCCGCTGCGGCGGATCACGATGGCAAGCCGGTCGGCATCGCTGTCGGCATCGAGTTCGATCGCGCCGCCGGGCCAGCCGCCGTCGACGATGGCGAGCAGCGCGGCGGCTACGAGCATGCGCAGCGCGCGCCGGTCGGCGGCGGCATTGCGTTCGAGTGCGTGCGCGGCCACGGCAAGGCTGCGTCCGCGCAGCGCGCAGGGGCCGTGCAGCAGGCCGGCTATCTCGGCCAGCGTCGGGCCGACGGGCGCGGTGGCGGGGCTGTCGTCGAGCCAGGCGACGAGCCGGTGCTGGGCCTCGGCCAGCCGCGCCAGGCCTTCACCGAGCGATTCGACCAGCGCGCCGATGCGGGCGGCATCCAGTCCGTCGCGCCGGGCCCGCGCGCGGGCGCCGCTCAGTTCGAGCTTGAGCACCGTCATGACATTGCTGAGGTCGTGCCGAAGCATCGGCGCGAGCCGCGTGAGCACCACCAACCGAAGTTCGCCCGGCGCGCGCGTCGTCGCGTGATCGGTACTGCCAAGCTGGGTTGCCGCGGAGATCGAAGCCATGGTGAGTCGCGCCCGGATGCTGGTGGATCAATGCCGCGCACCGCCGATGCGCAGTCCGGGCGTTTATCCCATCGCCTCGATCGCGGCGGAAAAGGTTGCAATCGTCTCCATCTTCTGCGGCCTCGCACGGCTGCGGCTGCGTGCCGCGCCGCCCGCCGGCAGGATGACCGGTGGCTGCCGCATGACGCACGGTGTCGTGTCCCGGGATCGAATTGCAACACTCGATGACGCAGGCTCCGCGCGGCGGAAATTCACCGTACCGGGTGAGGGCGCGAGGGCGGTCGTCGCCGCTGCCGCCGCCGACCCGGCAAGCAGGCATGGCTCGGGCGCGCGTCACAGGGGTGGCGTGGCGCGGGCGCCGTCGGGGCGCCGCAGCCGTCATCAACAGGTCCATGACGTCCAACACTTCTTCACTCCCCGCCTTGCACGAGGCGGCCTTCGCACGCGTGCTGGCCCGCAATGTCGGGCTGCCGCTGCTCGTGAGCCTGCTCATGTCGGCGGCGTACATCGCCATCGTCTTCTACATGGTGTCGATGGCGCGCTGGGTCGAGAACGCCGACCGCACGGTCGCGCGCGCCAACGCCGCGCAGAAGCTGCTCATCGACGCCGAGACCGGCATGCGCGGTTTCCTGCTTACGGGCAGCAATGCCTTTCTCGAGCCGTATGCGATGTCGCTGCGCGACTTCGACGCCCAGCTCACCGCGATGCGCGAGTTCAGCCTCGGCGAGCCCGAGCAGATCGCGCGCATCGACCGCATCGCGGCCCAGCACGCGCGCTGGATCAGCTATGCCGACGAGGCCATCGGTCGGCGCCGCGAGGGACGCAGCTTCGACAGCATCTCGGGCTTCGTCGCGTCTGAGCGCGGCAAGTCGATGATGGACGGCATGCGTACCGAGTTCACCGGCTTCATCGGCGCCGAGGAGGCGATGCGCGACCGGCGCAGCGCCCAGTCGTCCGACACCGTGAGCTACGCGGTCGCGGCCACCTTGCTGATCGGCTTGCTCGCCGGTGGCGGCATGGCCGTCAACGGCCGGCGCCAGGTGCGCGCGCTGGCCGATGCCTACGGCGACAGCCTCGATGCCGCCGCCAGCCATGCGAAGGCGCTGGAGCGCGACGCCTGGATGAGCAGCGGCGAGACCGAGCTGTCCGCCGCCAAGTCGGGCGAAAGGACGCCCGAGGCGATCGCCGAGGGCGTGCTGGGCTTTTTCGTGCGGCGCTTCGAGGCGACGGTGGGCGTGGCCTATCTGAGCCGCGACCATGCGCAGTTCGAGCGCGCCGCCGTGCATGCCTTCACGCCCGATGCCTCGCATCCGCCGCGCCTGCTGCTGCGCGAGGGACTGCTGGGCCAGACCGCCGCCGACGGCCTTGCGCGCTTCATCGACGTGCCGCCCGAGGGCTATCTGCGCGTGGGCTCGGCGCTCGGCACGGGCGAGGTGCGCCATCTCGTGCTGTTCGCGGCGCATGGCGATCGCGGCGCCAACCTGGTGGTGGAACTGGGCTTTCTCGCGCCGCCGCACGAGGCGCTGGCCGAGTTCATCGCCACGGTCGAGCAGCGCATCGGCCGCACCATCGACACGGCCGTCTATCGCGAACGCCTGCACGACGTGCTGACCGAAACCCAGCAGCTCAACGAGGAGCTGCAGGCCCAGCAGGAGGAACTCAAGGTCGCCAACGAGGAGCTGGAGGAGCAGTCGCGGGTGCTGCGCGAATCGCAGGCGCGGCTCGAGAACCAGCAGGCCGAGCTGGAGCAGACCAACGAGCAGCTCGACCAGCGCAACCGCCTGCTCAACGCGCAGAAGGACCAGCTCGACCAGCGCAACGCCGACCTGCGCGAGGCCCAGTCGCAGCTGCTCGCGCGCGCCGAGGAATTGCAGCGCGCGAGCCAGTACAAGAGCGAGTTCCTCGCCAACATGAGTCACGAGTTGCGCACGCCGCTCAACAGCACGCTCATCCTTGCGCGGCTGCTGGCCGACAACCCCAAGGGCAATCTCGACGAGGAGCAGGTGCGCTTCGCCGAGTCGATCGCCTCGGCCGGCGACGACCTCATGCGGCTCATCAGCGACATCCTCGATCTGTCGAAGGTCGAGGCCGGCAAGCTCGACATCCAGCCCGAGACGGTGGTGCTGGACGCGCTGCTGGCCGACCTGGAGCGTCAGTTCCGTCCGGTCGCGCGCGACAAGCAGCTGGGCTTCGAGCTGACGCTGGCCGAGGGCCTGCCCGAGACGATCGTGACCGATCCGCTGCGCCTCCAGCAGATCCTCAAGAACCTGCTGTCCAACGCCTTCAAGTTCACCGACGCGGGCACGGTGCGGCTCGATGCCGCGCCGGCCGCCGACGGGCATGTCGCCATCAGCGTGAGCGATACCGGCATCGGCATCGCGCCCGAGCAGCAGAAGCAGGTGTTCGAGGCCTTCCGCCAGGCCGACGGCACGGTCAACCGGCGCTTCGGCGGCACCGGGCTCGGGCTGTCGATCTCGCGCGAGCTGGCCATGCTGCTGGGGGCGCGCATCGAGCTGCGCAGCGCGCCGGGGCAGGGCAGCCGCTTCACGGTCACGCTGCCGCGCGACCTCGCCGAGGCCCCACCGGCCGATCCGATGCTGCGCACCGCCCAGATGGACGCGCTGCGCGAGATGCTCGACGACGACGTGCAGCCGGGCAGCGAGGCTGGCGCCATCGCGGCCGACGGCGAGGCCGGCACGCGCGACCGGCTGGCGGCCGTCGGCATTGGCGTCGGCATCGGCATCGGGCCTGACTCGGCCGAGGTGCCGGATCGGCCAGGCGCCGCGCCCCAGGCCCCGAATGGCGCCGTCCGGCCCGCGCGCCGCCACCATCCCGGCGACGACCGCGCCCGCCTCGTCCACGGCAAGCGCACCGTGCTCATCGTCGAGGACGACCACGACTTCGCCGTCGAGCTGTGCCGCGTCGCGCACGAATTGGGCTTCAACTGCCTCATGGCCGACGATGCCGACGACGCCATCGCCGACGCGCTGCGCTACCTGCCCGACGCCGTCCTGCTCGACATGAAGCTGCCCGACCACGCCGCCCTGACCGTGCTCGAACGCCTCAAGCGCGACAGCGGCACGCGCCACATCCCGGTCCACATGGTGTCGGCCACCGACGGCGGCCAGCCCGGCCTGCCGATCGACGCGATCGGTCCGGTGCTCGGGCCGGGCGACCTCGACGCGCTCAAGGCCGTGTTCGCGCGCGTGGAAGGCCGCTTCGCGCAGAAGGTGCGCCGCGTGCTCGTGGTGGAAGACGACGCCAACCAGCGCGACGCGATGGCCCGGCTCATCGCCGACGCCGAGGTGGAGGTGACCGCCGTCGGCCTCGCCGAGGACGCGCTCGGCGCGCTGCGCGACACCGTGTTCGACTGCATGATCGTCGATCTCACCCTGCCCGACATGGCCGGGCGCGAACTGCTCGCGCGCATGGCCGAGGGCGACATCTGCTCCTTCCCGCCCGTGATCGTCTACACCGGCCGCGTGCTGTCGCGCGAGGAGGAGGCCGAACTGCGGCGCTATTCGCGCTCGATCATCATCAAGGGCGCGCGCTCGCCCGAGCGGCTGCTCGACGAGGTGACGCTGTTCCTGCACCGCGTCGAGCGCACGCCCGCGCCCGCGCGCCAGCAGATGCTGCGCGCCGTGCGCAACCGCGAGCATGTGTTCGAGGGCCGGCGTGTGCTGCTGGTGGATGACGACGTGCGCAACATCTTCGCGCTCACCAGCGCGCTGGAGCACAAGGGCGCGGGCGTCGTCATCGCGCGCAACGGCCGCGAGGCGCTCGCCAAGCTCGACGAGCAGCCCGAGTTCGACCTCGTGCTCATGGACATCATGATGCCGGAGATGGACGGCTACGAAGCCATGCGCCAGATCCGCAAGCAGCCGCGCTTCGCCCGCCTGCCCATCATCGGCGTGACCGCCAAGGCGATGCGCGACGACCAGGAAAAGTGCATCGAGGCCGGCGCCAACGACTACCTCAGCAAGCCGGTCGATCTCGACAAGCTGCTGTCGCTCATGCGCGTGTGGATGCCGAAGGCGGATCGGCCATGAACCTTCGCCCGCCCGTGCCCAATGCCGACGACTTCGTCTATCCGGAAGACGACTTCGACATCGAGCTGACCCTGCTGGTCGAGGCCATCTACCGCAAGTTCAACCACGACTTCCGCAACTACTCCGAGGCCTCGCTGCGCCGGCGCGTGCGTCAGGCCATGCTCGCGCTCGGCTGCCGCACGGTGTCGGCGCTCCAGGAGAAGGTGCTGCACGATCAGGACTGCTTCCCGCGCGTGCTGCAATACCTGACGGTGCCGGTGAGCGAGATGTTCCGCGACCCCGACTACTTCCTCGCCTTCCGGCGCGACGTGGTGCCGCTGCTGCGCACCTGGCCCTCGATCAAGCTGTGGGTGGCCGGATGCAGCACCGGCGAGGAGGTGTACTCGTTCGCGATCGTGCTGCGCGAGGAGGGGCTGCTCGACCGCGCCATCCTCTACGCCACCGACATCAATCCCGAGAGCCTCAAGCGCGCCGAGGCCGGCATCTACCCGGCCGAGAGCATCAAGCACTTCACCGCCAACTACCGCGCGGCCGGCGGGCGCGAGGACTTCTCCGGCTACTACACCGCCGCCTACGACTCGGCGCGCTTCGACCCGGCGCTGCGCCGCAACGTCACCTTCGCCGACCACTCGCTCGCCACCGACAGCGTGTTCTCGGAGCTGCACTACATCTCGTGCCGCAACGTGCTCATCTACTTCAACCGCGAACTGCAGAACCGCGCGCTCGGACTGTTCCGCGATTCGCTCGTGCATCGCGGCTTTCTCGGCCTCGGCTCGCGCGAGACGGTGCAGTTCACCGAGCTCGCGTCCGCCTTCGAGACCTTCGACGGGCCGGCCCGCATCTTCCGCCGGACATGACGATGCCGCTGCGCACCCTCCGCCGTCCGAGCGAGCTGCGCCATGCGCTGGCCGGCGTGCCGCGCACCGTGCTCATCGGTGGCTCGGCGGGCGCGATCGAGGCGCTCGGCGCGCTGCTGCCGCAACTGCGCGCCGGCGTGGCGCTGGCGCTCGTGGTGGTGGTGCATCTGCCGGCCGACCAGCCGAGCCTGCTGCCCGAGGTGTTCGCGCCGCGCCTGCCCTTCGACGTGGCCGAGGCCGCCGACAAGGAGCCGTTGCGCGCCGGTTGCCTGCGCTTCGCGCCGCCCGGCTACCACCTGCTGATCGAGCGCGAGGGCTGCTTCGCGCTCGACCTCGACGCGCCGGTGCATTTCTCGCGGCCGTCCATCGACGTGCTGTTCAGTTCGGCCGCCAGCGCCCTCGGCGCCGACGCCATCGGCGTGCTGCTCTCGGGCGCCAATGACGACGGCGCCGCCGGCCTTGAGGCCATCTGGCGCGCCGGCGGCCTCACCCTCGTCCAACACCCGGCCGACGCGCGCGTGGCAACCATGCCCGACGCCGCGCTCGCGCGTTTTAGGCCCGCCGCCGTGCTCGGCGCGGCCGACATCGGGCGCTATCTCTCGGCGCTGGAGTCCCCGACATGAATCTCGTCCAGCCCCCCGCACTGCCCGCGCCCGAAGGCCCGCCGCCGGCCCGCGCCCAGGTGCTCATCGTCGATGACCGCGCCGAGAACCTGCTCGCGCTCGAAGCGCTGATCCGGCGCGACGACATCGACGTGCTGCGCGCCCGCTCGGGCGATGCCGCGCTCGAACTCGTGCTGCTGCACGACTTCGCGCTCGCGCTCATCGACGTGCAGATGCCCGGCATGAACGGCTTCGAGCTGGCCGAGCTGATGCGCGGCACCGCGCGCACGCGCCACATCCCGATCGTGTTCGTGACCGCCGGCGGGCGTGAGATGAACGCCGCCTTCAAGGGCTACGAGACCGGCGCGGTCGACTTCCTGCACAAGCCGCTCGACGCCCACGCGGTGCGCAGCAAGGTCAACGTGTTCGTCGAGCTGTACCGGCAGCGCGTCGCGCTGCGCGAGCAGCTGGAGGCGCTGCGTCGCAGCCAGGCCGAGCAGGAGGCGCTGCTGTGCGAGCTGCGCGCCACGCAGGATCAGCTGCGCCTCGCCGTGCGCATCCGCGACGACTTCATGTCGATGGCCTCGCACGAACTCAAGTCGCCGCTCACGGCGCTGCGGCTGCAATGCCAGTTGCGCGCGCGGCATCTGGCGCGCGGCAATCTCGACGCCTTCGCGCCGGACAAGCTCGAACGCATGGTCGCCACCGACGGCGAGCTGGTGGACGGCCTCGTGCGTCTCATCGACGACATGCTCGACATCTCGCGCATCCGCAGCGGCAAGCTGTCGATCGAGCCGGCGCCCTGCGACTTCGCCGCCATCGTGCGGCGGGTGGCCGAGCGCTTCGCCGAGCAGCTGCGCGGCTGCGGCGGCTGCGAACTGGCGTTGCCCGACAGCCTGGTCGGACGCTGGGACGCGATGCGGCTGGAGCAGGTCACGACCAATCTGGTGACCAACGCGCTGCGCTATGGCGGCGGGCGGCCGATCGCCATGCGGCTCGCGGTCGAGGGCGGGACGCAAGACGAGGGCGATGCCATGCCCGCCGACCGGAGCGCGGTCGGCTCCGCCGTCGGCGCGCGCGCGGTGCTGACCGTGCGCGATCACGGCATCGGCATCCGCAAGGAGGATTGCGAACGCATCTTCCAGCCCTTCGAGCGCGTCACCGGCGAGCACGGGCGCGGCGGCCTCGGCCTCGGCCTCTACATCGTGCGGCAGATCGTCGAGGCCCACGGCGGGCGCATCGATGTGGACAGCGTGCCGGGCGAAGGTTCGGCCTTCCGCGTCGAGCTGCCACTGGCGGGGCCACGATGAAGGCCGCGACGCAGTCCGGCGCCGCCGGGCGCCCGACGGCCGGCGCGTCGGCCAGCGCGTCGGCCAGCGCGTCGGCGCGGGCGGCGCTGCGCTCGGTCATCGACGCGAGCCGGGGCGACTGGCTGTCGCCGGCGCGCTTCAATTTCGCGGTGCTGTTCACGATCGCGGCCACGGTCGCGCTCGTCGGCCTGTACTGGGCCGCGCTCGACTCGTCCACCCAGCGGCTGCGCGCGGCGGCGACGGCCCAGAGCGAGGTCGATGCGCGCCGGCTCGCCAACGCCATCGCGAGCCAGCTCGACGCCACGCTCGGCGGCATCGACTTCGCGCTCGGCTATCTGCGCGACCGCGGCATCGAGGACGAGCAGCGCTTCCGCGAGACGGCGCGCGTGGTCGAGTCGATGCTGCCGCCGGGCGCGCTGCTCCAGGTGAGCGTGGTGGACGAGCGCGGCCATCTGCTGCACACCACGCTGCCGGGCCGGCCCCAGGCCAGCATCGCCGACCGCGACCATTTCCGCGTCCATCTCGATCCGACGCGTGACGTGATGTACGTGAGCGCGCCGGTGCTGGGCCGGGTGTCGGGCGAATGGACGGTGCAGTTCTCGCGCAAGCTGCTGCGCGACGGGCATTTCGCGGGCGTGGTGGTGTTGTCGGTGTCGCCGCGCTATCTGTCGCGGCGCATGGCTCAGCTCGGCCTCGACGACGACGACATGGCCGGCCTGATCCGCGACGGCGGCGCCTTCGTCGCGCGCGCCGCCAGCCTCGACGAGGTGCTCGGCCACTCGGTGCCGGCCGACCGGCCCTTCCTCCAGCCCGGCGCCCCGGCGAGCGGCGTGTTCAGCGCGCCGAGCGCGGTAAAGCCGGAGATGCGACGCATCTTCGCCTGGCGCCGGCTCGAGAACGGCCTGCCGCTCACGGCGGTGGTGGGCCTGTCGGAGTCCGACGCGCTGGCGCTCGCCGAGGTCGGCGCAGAACGCGTGCGCGGCAGCGCCATCGTCGGTTCGACGCTCACGCTCATGCTGCTCGCGACCGTCATCGTGCTGCTGCTGCGGCTGCGCGCGCGCCAGCAGCAGCTGGCCGAGAGCGAGGAGAGCTATCGCAACCTGTTCGAGAAGAACCGCTCGGTCAAGCTGCTGATCGACCCGGCCACGGGCGCGATCGTCGCGGCCAACCCGGCGGCGGCGGAGTTCTACGGCTATCCGCGCGAGACGCTGGAGAGCCTGAACATCGCCGACCTCAACCCGCTCAGTCCGCAGCAGATGACGCGCGAGCTGGAGGCGGCGCGGCGCGAGCGGCGCAACCACCTGCGGCTCGCGCACCGGCTCGCGTCGGGCCGCACGCGCGAGGTCGAGGTGTACTCGGGCACGCTGGAAATGCACGGCCGGCCGCTGCTCTACGCGATCGTGCATGACGTGACCGACCGCGCCCGGCTCGAATCGCTGCTGCGCGTGGGCGAGGCGCGCTACCGCGCGCTGTTCGAGTCGGTGCCGGACGGCGTGCTGCTGTTCGACGAGGCGGGCGGGCTGCTGTCGTGCAACCGCGCAGCCACGCTGCTGCTCGGCGGCGACGAATGCGCGATCGCTTCCGGCCTGCTGCCGCTGTGCGATGCCGACGGCCAGCCGCTGCCGCCCGAGCAGCAGCCGGTGCGCCGCGTGACCGATCCGCGCTGGGACGGCGGCGTGTACCGCGCCGCGCTGCCCGGCGGGCGCACGCGGCGCATCGCGGTGCGGCGGCGCGCGATGCCGCTCGCGGCCGACGGCGAGCCGCTCGGCGCGCTGCTGTCGGTCGTCGATCTGGAGGAACTCGCCGCGTGGCGCGAGCAGGCCGTGCCCGCCGGGCGTGGCGCGGGCGCGGCGTAAAGTCATGACCGGCGGCGGCGCCCATCGCGCCCGCCGCCAGCGCGACCGGCCCCGCGGCGGCGCGCCCGGCCGCGATCCGGCCGGCGCGGCCGCGAGGCAAGCCCCTCCGACAACCCGCAATCACAAGAAGATGCCGATGGACACGCCCAAGGACCCGACCGCCGACCGCCCGCACTGGGACATCGTCGATATCGTCGCGCGGCTGCGCGAATCGCGCGAAGTCACCCATAACATCCGCCACCGGGGCCGCATCCGCGAATACCCGTCGCGCGAGGCGCTGATCCGCGTGCTCGACGGGCTGTGCGCCGCGCTGTTCCCGACGCATTTCGGCCGCCGCGTGCTGACAGACGCGAGCATCGACTTCTTCGTCGGCCACACGCTCAACGAAACGCTGAGCCTGCTGCGCGAGCAGGTGCGGCGCGGCATGAGCTTCGACGCCGCCCACACCGAGCTGAGCGACGAGGAGATCGCTACCGACGCCGCGCGCGTGACCGCGCAGTTCGCCGCCCGCCTGCCCGAGATCCGCGGCCTGCTCGTGAGCGACCTGCATGCCGCCTACGCCGGCGATCCGGCCGCCACCTGCACCGCGGAGATCCTGCTGAGCTACCCCGGCATGCGGGCGATCATCCATCACCGCATCGCGCACGAGATGTACAAGCTCGACAGCAAGCTGCTCGCGCGCGTGATCGCCGAGATCGCGCACGCGCAGACCGGCGTCGACATCCATCCGGGCGCCACGATCGGCGGCAGCTTCTTCATCGACCACGGCACCGGCGTCGTCATCGGCGAGACGGCCATCATCGGCGAGCGCGTGCGGCTTTATCAGGCGGTCACGCTCGGCGCCAAGCGCTTCGAGACCGCCGACGACGGCTCGCTGGTCAAGGGCAACGCGCGCCATCCGATCGTCGAGGACGACGTGGTGATCTACGCCGGCGCGACCGTGCTCGGCCGTATCACGATCGGCAAGGGCTCGACCATCGGCGGCAACGTGTGGGTGACGCAGAGCCTGCCGCCGGGCAGCGTGGTGACGCAGGCGCAGTCTCGGCACGGCTGAGGCGCGCGCCGCCGCACTTTCGTACACGGCTGGCCGACGCGCCGGCCTCTGGCGCATGGCCGGTGGAGGCGCCGCTCCCTTCCACGTCGTTGGCCGACGCGCCAGTCCCTTCCGCATCGCCGGCCCGCCGCCGTGCGGGCCGCGCCCAATCCGCGTCCCTTCCGCGCCACTTCCCCGCCGCCGGCACCGCACTGCCGCGTGCCGCGCGCGACTTTCCGCAAACCGGTAACCACCCACCCTGCGCACCCGATCCGCATTCGCGCTAGGTTTTTCACCCAATCATTCCCCGGCAAATCACTCCGAATTACCGGCGCCCGCGTGGCGCGAAAATTCAAGACCATTCATTTCCGTCTGAAACAGAATCCGCCAATCCCGTGGCAGCAATTGACAGAATGATGTCAATGCGGCGCTGCGCGGAAAATTGCGGAGCGAGGCATGGAAAAGGATCGGCTTGTGATCGAGACGGTGCGTTCGGTCGAGCATCTGCCGGCTTCGGAATGGGGCGGCGGTTTTGCCATTCCGACACCGATGCGCCGTGAATTTCTCGCGGTGGTCGAGCGGGCGCGCGTCAACGACATCGAAACGTATTACCTCACGCTGCGTTTCGGCGGTGCGCTGGTCGCGCACGCCAACGTGTACGTGTGCGAAACCGACTTTTCGAGTTTCGATCCAAAATTGCCCGCCGATGCGCGCGGCACCGTGAAGCAATGGTTTCCGGGCTTCATGAAATTCAGGATCGTCGAGGTCGGCTATTTCACGATGATCGGCGAAGGGCTGGCGCTGGCCGACAGCCTGCTGCTCGACGACGTGCTGATCGAACTCGAAGCCGAATTGCGCCGCATCGCCGCCGAATCACGCGCCGATTACATCCTCTACCGCGATATCGGCATCGGTCATTACGCGCAATACCGCGCCGCGCTCGCGCCGCTCGGCTATGTGCCGAGCATCGGCTTTCCCAATGCCGTGCTGCCGCTGCGCTGGGACAGCCTCGATGCCTACCTCTCCGCGCTCGACAGCAAGACCCGCCTCAAGCTGCGCAACAGCCTGCGGCTGGAGGAGAAATTCGGCATCCGCCACGAGATCGTGCGCGACTTCGCGCCGCTGGCCGACGAACTGGCGCGGCTCTGGGCCAATGTGAATGCGCGCGCCGCCGATTACAGCCGCGAGCAATTGACGGCGGCATTCTTCGCCGAATGCTCGGAGCAATTGGGCGAATCGAGCGAGATCATCACCTTCAGGCATGAAGGGCGATTGATCGCTTTCATGCTCAATCTGATCGGCGATGACGACTACATCATGCTCGACTGGGGTGTCGATTACGATTTCGAGCATTACCGCGACGCCAATCTGTATCGCGCGGCGAGCGTATTGTCGGTGGCGCGCGCAATCGAGCTGGGCTGCTCGCGCATCGAATTCGGCATCACCAATTACACGCCCAAGATGACGCTGGGCGCCGAAATCCGGCCGCTCGCCTATTTCGTGCGGCATGTGTCGGAGCCGCGTTTCAGCGGCACGCTGGCACGATTGCTGACCGATGCGATCGAAATGCCCGACAACACCGCGCATGCCGCCGGCGAACGCCTCGGTACCCGGCGCGAGGATCTGGCGGCATTCGAGCGACGGATCCGCGAAGACCAGAATCCGCTGCGCGATACCGACATCTTCCAGCGCATCGGTAATTACCAGCGCGCGAATGCGATGCGGCTCGGCGGCATCTACGGCCTGTATCCCGAATTCAATTGCGCGCAGGATTCGGTCATCACCTTCTCGGACAACCGGGAACGGGTGCTGCTCGGTACCAATTCCTATCTCGGGCTGGCCGACGATCCGCGCGTGCGCGAGGCGGCCAAGGCCGCGATCGACCGCTACGGCAGCGGTTGCTCGGGTTCGCCGCTGCTCAACGGCACGCTCGACATCCACAACCGGCTCGAAGCCGAGCTGGCCGACTTTCTCGGCCGCGACGCGGTCGCGCTGTGCAGCACCGGCTACCAGACCAATCTCACGGCGCTGTCGGCGCTGTGCGGCCCCGGCGACGTGGTGCTGATGGACGCGCGCAACCACCGCAGCCTGTACGACGGCGTGCGCCTGTCGGGCGCCGACTGCCTCATCTACCGCCATGCCGACCTCGGCCATCTGGCCAAGCTGCTGCTGCGCAGCTCGGGCCGGCGCCGGATGATCGTGACCGACTCGGTGTTCAGCATGGAGGGCACGATCGCCGACCTGCGCGGCATCGCGGCCCTGGCGCGCGAGCACGGCGCGCGGCTGTTCGTCGACGAATCGCATGCGGTCGGCGTGCTCGGCGCGACCGGGCGCGGCGTGGCCGAGCTGCAGGGCGTCGAGGCCGACGTGGACCTCGTGATGGGCACCTTCAGCAAGTCCTTCGCGGCGCTGGGCGGCTACGTGGCCGGCTGCCGTACGGTCATCGACTACCTCAAGCACAACGGCGGCGGCCACATCTTCTCGGCCAGCCTGCCGCCCTCGGTGATCGCCACCGTGCTGGCCGCGCTCGACATCGTGCGGCGCGAGCCGGAACGGCGCGCCCTCGTGCTCGACAACGCCGCCTACATGGCGGGCGAGCTGCGCGCCATCGGCTACGACGCGCCCTTCCATGGCGCCCAGATCGTGCCGGTCATCCTCGGCAACTACACGCTCGCGCTGTCGGCCTACAAGCGCTTCATGGAAGCCGGCGTGTACGTCAACCCGGTCGGGCCGCCGGCCGTGCCCGAGGCCGCCGCGGGCTTTCGCACCAGCTACATCGCCACGCATCGGCGCGCCGATCTCGACCGCGCGCTCGACGTCTTCCGCCGTCATTTCCCCGACATCCGGCGTTGAGCCGGGAGGAGCCATCCATGGAGTACCAGACCCGCGTGATCCAGCTCGTGACCGAGGCCTTGCAGACGGCGAAGACGGTGACGCCGTCCAAGCTGCTGGTCGAGGAGCTGGGCTTCGATTCCATCGGCCTGCTCGAACTCATGGCCTCGGTCGAGGACGAGTTCGACATGATTGTCACGCTCGACGAGGCGCGCGCCATCCGCAGCGTGCAGCAGCTCATCGACGCGGTGCGCCGCCATCTGGCGACGCTGGTGGCGCCACAGGCGGCGGGAGGCGCGCATGTCTTCGCGGGTTGAAGCGGGCGCGGCGCGCGGCGCGGATGACGCGCGTGCCGCCGCGCCGGTGGCGCCGCGCGCCGCCTCGCGCGTGACGCCGGACGGCTTCTGGCGCCGGCTGCGCGAGTCGGACGGGCGCGGCATCCACGTGATGACCGAGGGCGCGCCCGAGCCGGTGTTCCTGCCCTACACGCGACTCGCGGCCGACGCGCCGCGCATGGCGGCGCTGCTGCGCGAGGTCGGCATCGGGCGCGGCGACGCGGTGCTGCTGTGCGCCGAAACCACCCCGCACTTCCCGCTGGTGTGGCTCGGCCTCATGTGGCTGGGCGCGACGCCGGTGCCGCTGCCGCCGCGCAACGCGCTCGCCAACGCGGGCCGCTTCGAGGAACGCATCGGGCCGATCCTGCCGTGGTTCGGCGTCTATCTGCACGGCGCCGGCGACGCCACCGTGCTGCGCGCCCTGGCCGCCGAGCTGGCGCCGGCACTGCGGCTGGTCGAGATCGGCGAGCTGGTCGCGCGGCTCGGCAAGGGCGCGCCGCCCGCCGCGGCCGACCTGCCCGACGCCGCCGCCTGCATCGTGGCGAACACGCTGACCGAGCCGGCCAACGCCGCCTGCTATCACGAGCTGGACATCGACATCGGCGACTTCGCCGCCCAGTCCGAACAGCCCGCCGACCTGGCCGACGACGACATCGCCTTCATCCAGTTCACCTCGGGCAGCACCAGCGCGCCCAAGGGCATCCGCGTGACCCAGGCCAATCTGCGCGCCAACCTCGACGCGATCGGCGCGCGGCTCGACCTCGGGCCGGAACGCGACTGCATGGTGAGCTGGCTGCCGCTCTATCACGACATGGGGCTGATCGGAAAATTCCTCATGTCGCTGCACACGGCCATGCCGCTCGTGCTCATGCCGCCCGCGATGTTCGTGCGCCGGCCGCTGCATCTGCTGGCGCTCATCGAGCGCCATCGCGGCACGATCTGCTCGATGCCCAACTTCGGCTACGACCTGCTGCTGCGCCGCGCGGCGTCGGGCAAGGCGGTGCCGCATCTCGGCTCGATGCGCTGGTTCGGCGTCGGCGCCGAGCCGGTGCGGCTCGCCACGGTGGCCGGCTTCGAAGGGGTGTTCGGCGCCCACGGGTTGCGCGAGGGCGTGGTGTCGCCGTGCTACGGGCTGGCCGAGGCCACGCTCGCGGTGTCGATCGAGGCGCCGTTCGACGGCTATCGCTCGCTGCGGCGCGGCGACCGCTGCCATGTGACCTGCGGTCCGCTGGTCGATGGCTTCGAGGTCAGGCTGCGCGAGGGCGACGGCGCGCTGCTCATTCGCGGCCCGTCGGTGGCACGCACCGCGCTGGTCGCCGGCGAGGTGAAGCCGATCGTCGATGCCGAGGGCTTCTACGACACGCGCGACATGGCCGAGATCGTCGACGGCCGGCTCGTCATCCTCGGCCGCACCGACGAGATGTTCGTCATCAACGGCGAGAACTGGTTTCCCTACGACATCGAGGCCGTGGTGCGCGACGCCTGCGCCGACGTGCAGCGCGTGGCGTGCATCCAGCTGCCGCACGCGGCAGGCGAGGAAGGGCACGGCGTCACCCTGTTCTACGAGCGGCGCGGTGCAGGTGGTGGCGCGGGCGGTGATGCCGGCGCCAGCGCCGCCGCAGCCGGCATCGGCGCAGCCACGGGCACGAGTGCGGCCGACGCTGCGCGCGAGCTGCGCATCCGCCAGCTGCTGCTGGAGCGTTTCGCGCTGCCGGTGCGCGAGGTGGTGGCGCTCGACGGCAAGACCATCCCGGTCACGCCGAGCGGAAAGATCCAGCGCGTGCGCCTGCGCGCGCTCCACGAGCAACTGCGGACGGCCGCCGCCCGCCCGCGCGAGGAGAGCCCGGCGTGATGACCTTCCTGCAACGTCGCGCCTTCCTGGGCGCCGGCTCGCTCGCCGCCACGCTGGCGCTGCTGCCCGGCACGGCGCGCGCCGCCGTCGCCAGCCTGAGTCCGAACGCGACCGCGATCCTGACCCGCGTGGTCGATGTGCTGCTGCCGGCCGACCGCACGCCGGCCGCCTCGGCACTCGGCACGCCGCAGTACGTGATCGCCGGCCTGCTCGCGCGTGGCGACGACGGCGGCGCCGCGCTCGAAGCCGGCCTCGGCGCGATCGACCAGCTCGCGCTTGCGCGCTTCGGCAGCGGCTTCCTCGCGCTCGACGCGGCGCGCCAGACCCAGGTGGTGGACGTGGTCGCCACCGATCCGGCCTTCGCCGCGCTGTGGGGCGGCATCCGCTCGCTCGCGGTCTTCCACTACTACGCCCAGCCCGTCGCCTGGCTCGACATCGGCCTGCCCGGTCCGAGCATCGACTGCGGCGGCCATCCCGACCCCGACGCCGAGGCCTGCCGCCCGCGCGGCGCCTGACCCGGGCTTGCAAAGGATTGCATCCATGGCGGAATCCCTGTCCTCCTTCGACGACTTCCAGCCGGCGACGCCCGCCGGCGCGCGGCCCACGCCCCTGTACGACGTGGTCATCATCGGCGGCGGCATCGCCGGCGCGGTGTATGCCGACCGGCTCGCCGGGCGCGGCCTGCGCATCCTGGTGCTGGAGAAGGGCGCGAACTATCCCGATCACCGCCGGCAGTTCGCCGAGAGCGAGCTGGCGATGTGGGAGCGGGTCTGGCCGTCGTCGCAGTACGAGGTGACGGGCGGCGCCTTCGGCGGCGCGCCCAACTTCGGCCTCGGCGTGGGCGGTGGCTCGCTGGTGTGGACCAACGTCTGCTTGCGCTTTCTCGAACACGACTTCCGCATGCGCTCGACCTTCGGCGCGGTGGACGGCGCCGACCTCGCCGACTGGCCCTTCGACGCGGCCACGCTCGCGCCCTGGTACGCGGCGGCCGAGAACCTGATGGGCGTGTCGGGCGCGCCGCTGCCCTGGCCCGGCCAGCGCCGCCAGCCCTACCCGACGCCGGCCTTCGACTACTACCGCTCGTCGCGGCTCATCGACGGTGGTCTGAGCCAGCTCGGCATGCGCGGCGCGCCGGGGCCGGTGGCGATCTCGTCGCGCGCCACCGCGAGCCGGCCGGCCTGCGTGCATTGCGGCTTCTGCCGCTCGTCCTGCCGCATCGACGCGCGCTTCCAGGCCGACCGAGCGCTGCTGTGGCCGCTGGTGGCGCGCGGCAGCGTCGAGCTGGTGTCGCGTGCCGAGGTGCTGCGCCTCGTCACGGGGCGCGACCGGCGCGTCGTGACCGGCGCCGAGTACGTCGATCTGCAAAGCGGCACGCGGCGCGGCGTGCGCGGCCGGATCTTCATCGTGTGCAACAACCCGATGGAGCTGCCGCGCCTCTTCCTCAACTCCGCCGGCCCCGGTCATCCGAACGGGCTGGCGAACACGAATGACCTGGTCGGACGCCATCTGTTCGGCCACATCGGACTGGTCGGCATGGGCGTGACCGACCAGTGCGTCAACGGGGGCATCGGCTACAACATGGGCAACATCGTGTCGCTCGACCATGCGGTCGCGCGGCGCGGGCAGTCGCACGTCGGTGGCTACGTCATCGAGTCGTTGAACGGCGCGGGCGCCGGCGTGGTGGCGGTCGATCCGCTCGGCACGCTGCGGGGCAGCCAGCTCAAGGAAGCGATGCGTGGCTACGACCGCAGCCTGTATTCGGTGGTGTTCGGCGAGGGGCTGCCGGTGCGGGACAACCGCATCACGCTGTCGTCCTCGCGCGTCGATGCCCACGGCATGCCGCAGGCGCATCTGCACTACGCCTGGCACGCGAACGACCTCGCGGTCTGGAACGCGGCCGGCGCCACGCTCACGAAGCTGTTCCGCGCGGCGGGGGCGGGCACGGTGCACCTCACCGCCAAGCCCTTCGAGGCCCATCTGGCCGGCACGATGCGCATGGGCGACGACCCGCGCACCAGCGTGGTCGACCGCTGGGGCAAGGTGCACGAACTGGCCAACGTGGTGGTGGGCGGCTCGGCCCAGTTCGTGACGGGCAGTTCGGTCAACCCGACGCTCACGCTGGTGGCGCTGGCCCTGCGCGGCGCCGACCGGCTGGTGCGCCGCTTCGGACTCGCGTCATGAACCTGCACGACCTTCGCCTGCCGGCCTCGGTCGATGCGGTGGTGGTGGGCGCCGGCCTCGGCGGCCTGGCCACCGCGATCCGGCTGCGCCAGCTCGGACTGTCGGTGCTGGTGCTCGAGCGGCTCGACCGCATCGGCGGCCTGTGCGGCACGTTCCAGGCCGACGACGGCCTGCGCTACGTGATCGCCTGCAACGATTTCGGCAAGGGGCTGCTCGGCGACCTGGCCGAGCTGGGCATCGAGCACCATTTCGAGCGCAGCGCCACGCGCATCGTCATGCCCGAGCGCGACTACCGCTTGCCGCCCGATCTGCGCACCGTGGCCGGACTGCTGCCGCATCTGGGCTCGATCCTGCGTTACGTGCGCGGCCTGCGGCGTGCGCGCACGGCGCCGCCGGCCTCGCTCGCGGCGCTGGTGGCGGACTGCGGCATCACCGGCCGCGCGGCCGATCTGCTGCTGTTGCCGGCCTATCTGATGGGCGTGTCGCCCGAGGACTTCCGCGTCGAGTCGCTCGACGACGAGTTCCGCTTCGGCTACGGCTATGCCACGCCGGTCACGCCGGCCGGCGGGCCGCAGGCACTGGCCGATGCCTTCGCGCACCGGCTGCTCGCGCTCGGCGGCCGGATCCTGCCCGGCTGCGCGGTGCGCGCGATCCGGCGCGAGGGGCGCGGCCACCGCGTCGAGACCGCGCTCGGCGCCATCACGGCCGGCATCGTGGTCACGACCCAGCCCAAGCCCGGCCATTTCCCGCCCGACCTGCGGCCGGGGCTGGGGGCCTCGGTGCTGCTGCTGAGTTTCGACGCGGCCTTCCGCTTTCCGCGCGGCGTGCACACGCATCTGCACTACCCGGCGGGCATCCGCGACTGGTTCGGCGCGATCCGCGACGGCCATCTGCCCGACGACTTCGGCTTTCATGTGTTTTCGAGCGATCTCGGCGACCAGGGCGGGCTGCGCACGGCCAACGTCTACTTCTATCTGCCCGAGGGCCGCGACCAGGACCCGGCCATGCGGCGCGCGGCGCAGAACCATGTGCTCGGCCGGCTCGACCGGCTGCTGCCCGGCCTGTCGCGCCATCTGCGCGCCAGCCAGCTCGTGACGCCCGACGAGTTCCGTGAGCGCCACGGGCTCGAATCGCGGGTCACGCCGCTCATCACGCCCTCGGGCCTGGGGCGCCCGCCCAACTACAGCCCCGAGACCGATCTCTTCCACGCGGGCGCGGCCGCCTGGCCGCCCGGCGAGCATGCGGGCGCGGCGGTGCGCTCGTCGCGCCATGTGGCCGAACTCGTGCGCGCGCGCCTCAACGGAGCCCTGAATGCAGCTTGAAGGCAGGACCGTCCTCATCACAGGCGGCAGCAGCGGCATCGGCCGCGCCCTGGTCGAGCGCTTTCTCGCGCTCGACTGCACGGTCGTCACCTGTTCGCGCCACGGGCCGGCGCCCGACGAGGCGCAGTCGCCCCGGTTGTGCCATCTGCGGCTCGACCTCGCCAGCCCCGAGGGCCGGCGCGCGCTGCTGACCGAGCTGCGCACCCGCTACGTGGATCTCTCGCTGCTCATCAACAACGCGGGCGTGCAGCATCTGGTGGACTTCACCACCGCGCCGATGAGCCACATCGAGGCCACGAGCCGCGAGGAGATCGCGCTCAACCTGGAGGCGCCACTGCTGCTCGGCGCCGCGCTGCTGCCGCTGCTGCGCGAGCAGCCCGAGGCGGCCATCGTCAACATCACGACCGGCCTCGCGCTCGCGCCCAAGAAGAGTTCGCCGGTGTACTGCGCGAGCAAGGCGGCGCTGCGCTCGTTCACGCGCTCCTTCCGCTACCAGGTGGAAGAGGTCGCGCCGCGGGTGCGCGTGGTCGAGGCGCTGCCGCCGCTGGTGGACACGCGCATGACCACCGGACGCGGCAGCGGCAAGCTCGCGCCGGCCGACGTGGCCGAGGCGCTGGTGGCCGGCCTGCGCGCCGGCCGCGACGAGATCTGCATCGGCAAGACGCGCCTGCTCAAGCTGCTGATGCGGCTGTCGCCGGCGCTGGTCTACCGCATCCTGCGAACCTGGTGAAACCGGAGAACGGAATGAAGCTTCTGACCCTCGCCGCGCTACTGGCCGGCCTGACCGGCGCCGTTGGCGCCACGCCCGTCGGCCTGTGGAAGACCATCGACGACGAGACCGGCCAGCCGCGCTCGCATGTGCGCATCACCGAACGCGACGGCCGCCTGAGCGGCCGCATCGAGAAGCTGCTGGTGCCGCCGGCCACGCCCGACTGCGTCAAGTGCAGCGACGAGCGCAAGGGCCAGCCGATCGAGGGCCTGACCATCCTGCGCGGGGTGCGCCGCGATGGCGAGGCCAACTGGGGCGGCGGCGACATCCTCGATCCGAAGTCGGGCAAGGTCTATTCGGTGCGCTTGACCGAGCTGGACGACGGCAGGCGGCTGGAGGTGCGCGGCTTCATTGGCGTGCCGCTGATCGGCCGCACCCAGGTGTGGGAGCGACTGGAGCCGTGATCGCCTCGCTGCTGCGCACGGCCATGCGGCGAGCCGGGGGGCTGTCGGGCGCGTGGCGGGCGTGGGGCGCCGCGCCCGCGTTCAGGCGACCGCGCGCAGCGGCGGCGCAAGCGCTTGCAGCCTCGCGTCCGTGCCGCCGGCCTCGCGGTAGCGCGCCGGCGTCAGGCCGACGCGGCGCAGGAAGTCGCGCGTGAAGTGCGGCTGGTCGCAGAAGCCGCAGAGATAGCCGATCTCGGCCAGTCCCACGCCGGTGTTGAGCAGCCACCAGGCGGCCGCGCGTACCCGCGCCTCGGCGACGATGGTGGTCAGGCTCAGCCCGTCGCGCGCGAGCATGCGTTGCAGCGTGCGCGGCGCGAGGCCGAGTTCACGCGCCACGCCGTCGAGGCGCTGGCCGGCGCCGCCCTCCGCCAGCACCTTGCGCGCGATGAAGCGCGCGGGCGCGGGCCAGCCGAGGGCGTCGCACAGGTCGGGTGGGCAACCGGCCGGTCGCGTCCTTGCATCGTTCACTGCCATGCCCTGCCAGCCGAAACGCCAGCGCGCGGTGCGGCCGGCGGCGATCAGCGCGCCGAGCGGGTGGGGCGAAGGAGCGCCGGTGCCGGCGTCGCGGTTGCCGTCGCCATCACCCGCCGTCGTGTCCGCCATGGCGCCGGGCGTGCCGGCTGAGCCGTCGTCCGCGGCGGGCGGCAGCGCCACGCCATCGAGCGCGAGCGTGAGTGGCCCCGTCACGAGCCGACGCAGCGCGCCGCACAGCACGCCCAGCACCACGAGGTTCTCGAAGGGATGGGGCGGCGGATCGCCGGGACGACGCGCCGCGTGCAGCAGTTCGGCGCCGTCGGCATCGGCATGCAGCAGCAGCACGCGATGCGCGGAGTGGACGTACTGCTCCAGCCGCTGCCAGCGCCGCAGCAGATCGTCGAGATCGCGTGCGCCGGTCAGTACTTGGTGCAGCGGCTCGCCCTGCACCGCGTCGAGGTCCTGCGCCAGGTCGAGCAGCCGCGCCGGCCCGTGCTGCCGGGCGATGTGACCCAGCAGCAGGCGCTTGGCCGCGAGCGGCACCGTGCCGCCCTCGGGCACGGGCATGGGCAGGTCGAGGCCGCGCCTCAGCATCGCGCGCAGCAGCAGCCGCAGCATCGCGGCACTCGCGAAGTCATCCATCGTCGTCGGAGCGCCGGTCGCATGGCCGGCGCTTTGCTTGAAAGTCGGACGTGGGTTTGGCACGCGGGCGGCCGGCGCGGCGCGCGGGCTTGCAGGCTGTTACAGGCATGACGGGCGCGGGGCTCGCGGACGGCCGGCCGCGCGACGCGGTTAGCCTTGCCGGGCGGGCCGGCGTTCCGGCCGACCGCGAACCCGTCGAGCCGGCGCGCACGCCGGCCGTCATTTCCTCTGGAGGAGACCCATGCAGGCCTACCGCATCCTGTTCGGCGCGGGCATCGACGCCCTCGCGCCCAGCACCGAAACCCCGCGCGCGCCCGGTCCGGGCGAGGTCAGGCTCAAGCTGCACGCCGCCTCGCTCAACTACCGCGATCTCATGGTCGCCACCGGCAGCTACTTCGCGCGCAGCCCCGAGCCGGTCATTCCCTGCTCCGACGGCGCGGGCGAGGTCGTCGAAGTGGGCGCCGGCGTGACGGGCTGGAAGCCGGGCGATCGCGTGTGCGCCAACTTCTTCCCGCACTGGATCTGGCCACCGGCCGAATACACGGTCGGGTCGATGAGGGCGTCGCGCAGGGTGCGGCGCGGCTGGGCGTACCAGTCGTTGTGGCCAGTCTCGTATTCGCTCACGGCTTCGAGGGCGATGCCGCCGCCGCCGCGGTTCCAGTACGACAGCACGCGGCCGGTGGCGTCGGTGCCCGCGTACTTGCCGGCGAAGGCGGCGTCGCGGCCGTCGAAGGCGTCGGGCTCCCACACCGAGTACACGCCGAACCAGTCGGGCCGCGAGTCGAGCAGGCCGCGCAGCTGGGTGTCGAGCTGCTCGCGCGTCGGCTGGCGGCCGGCGCCGCGCGCGGCGGCGAGCTGGGCCGCCATGCCGCGCGCCACGCCGAGGGTGGCGCGCAGGTCGTCGCCCACGTTGGCGGCAAGGCGTTCGGCGTCGAGCGTGGCGCGTTCGAGCGCGGCGTCCTCGGCCATGCGGCCGCCGGCGCGCGCGATGAACAGGCAGGTCACGATCAGGCTGGTGACGGCGCAGGCCACGGCCGCGAGCACCAGCCTCAGGCTGAGCGAACGGCCGCGGCGGCGCCGCGTGACGGGGGCGGCCAGATGCGCGGAAGAGGAGGAGGAAAAGCCTGGTTCGCCGTTCGCGCCGGCGGGCGAGGGGTGGTTCATGGTTCTGGGCCGCGGAGTGGAGGGGACGGCGCCGCCGGTCTGTGCCGGCGTCTGCCGCAGCGCAAAAAATGCCGACTGGAATGCTCGGGCAAAGCCGGCAAATGCGGCGGTGTTACAGCGCAAATCCGGCTCTCGCATCGTGGCAAGACCGCACGGCATGAACCCTGCACTACAGCGCCCGCCGAGGCGCGCGACCTCCTTCACCCGACAAAGCCGACAAAAACCGGCGGCCTTGTCGCGTCCGCGCGCCGCCAACCTCCCTCCGCGCGGAGCCAGCCCATGAAACTCCAGATCGAGCGCGCCCATGCGCTTGCCCTCGTCGAGCAGTTTCCCCATCTCGCCCACCTGAACGACCAGCTCAAGTTCGGCAGCAAGGTCGAGGTCAACTTCAGCCAGATCGGCGCCAGCGAGCTGGCCTTCCTCGGCAACCTGTACGAGCAGGGCGGCCCGACCATGAAGCTGCGCGCGGCCCAGATCGCCACGCTGCACAAGGCTCTGAATGACGACGGCGAGCGCTTCAAGGCCGACGACCTGGAGCAGCTCGTGCCCGCGATCGCGCGCTGGCTCGCCACCGACGCCCAGCGCGGCTGGCTGTTCACCGCGAGCGTCAATTCGCGGCCGCTGCCCTATGTGGTGACGCGCATCGACTTCACGCCCTCGTCCAACGACGAGACCGGCAAGGTCTTCCTGGAGCTGAAGGCGAATGCCAAGGGCACGCTCGCGACGGTGACGCTGCGCATCAACGGCACCGAGATGGCCGACCGCACGGTGGCCGAAATCTTTGCGGCCAAGGGCTACATCCACGAGACGCCGGAGCTGATCGAGGCCTACGACCGCACCACCGAGATCTACTTCGACTGGCGCGCGCGCTACGGCCAGCAGTTCAGCGGCCAGGGCACGGCCTTCTACGCCGAAGATCCCACGAGCACCCACCGCGACACCGACTGGTCGCGCAAGGACGTGGTGGTGCTGAGCACCGGCGGCGGAGCGGCCCGGCTGGTGAATGACGAAGGCATCCTCGCGACCCGCGCGCTCACGCTCGACGCGACCGGCGACATCCTCGGCCCCTACCTCCAGAAGGCGGCCAAGTCCAACCGCTACGACGCCGAGGACGAGGTCAAGGAACTCAAGGACGAGCTGCGCCGCGACCTGTTCACGCAACTGCCCGTCCATCCGCTGATCTTCATGTTCCACCTCGACCTGCACCATTACCTGTGGGTGCATGTGGAGGACATGGCGCTGTACGAATACCAGCCGCTGCTCAAGCAGAAGCTGGTGCTGCCCGAGGAGCAGACCGACCTCATCGACATCCTCACCGCCGAGATGGACGTGCTGATGGACGACATCGTCGCCGGCAAGTCGGGCGGCACGACGGTGCTGTGCGCCGGCCCGGCCGGCGTGGGCAAGACGCTCACCGCCGAGGTGTATTCCGAAATCATCCGCCGGCCGCTCTACCGCGTTCACTCGGGCCAGCTCGGGCTGAACGTGGCGGCGATGGAAACCGCGCTCAAGGACGTGCTGACGCGGGCGCAGCGCTGGGGCGCGGTCATGCTCATCGACGAGGCCGACGTGTACATCCGCCGCCGCGACGACAACATGACCGCCAACGCGGTGGTCGGCGTGTTCCTGCGCGTGCTGGAGTACTTCAACGGGCTGCTCTTCCTCACGACCAACCGTGTCGACGACATCGACGAGGCGATCGTTTCCCGCTGCATCGCGCTCATCAAGTTCAACCCGCCCGACCGCGCGGCGCGCCGCAAGATCTGGGGCGTGATGACCGGCCAGTTCGGCCTCGACGTGGCGCCCGAGCTGCTGGAGCAGCTGTCGGACATCTTCCCGGCCGCGACCGGCCGCGACATCAAGGGTCTGGCCAAGCTCACCGCCAAGTACTGCTCGCACAAGGACTGCGCGCCGACGCTGGAGGTGTTCAAGCGCTGCTCGGTGTTCCGCGGGATGGACCTGGGCGGCTGAGCCGCCGACACCGGCGCGGCGCCGGCCGGGCGCGGTCGGACCGCGTCGGCGACGCGCGGGAGTCCGCCAGCAACACCCGTCCGCGCGGCTGTCCGCGAGATGTAACCGGTGGCGGCTTCGGTCAGCGCGTGGCGGGCCGGGCCGTTGTAAGTTCGTGCCAATCGCGTCGTGACCGCCTGCTATCGGGCGGCGGCGCGCCACGAATCAGGTCATGTCCTCGCCCACCCCAAGCAGCCCGCCGCCCGCGCCCACGCCTCCCACCGGTACCGGCGAGGCCATGGCACGGCTGCTCGCGGCGGGCGGTCACGGCACGGGCGGGCAGGGCGCGGCGGGCGCCGGCGGCGGACAGGGCGGGCCGGACGGCGAGGGCGCGCCAGCCGAGCCGCGTGATCCGCGCGCCGAGATCGCGCGGCGCTTCAATGCGCTGATCGCCGCCGTCTTCATCGTCGGGCTGGTCGCGCTGGGCGGCTACTGGTGGAGCATCGAGCGCTCGATCGACCAGCTGCGCGCCAACACCGTGCGCGACGCGACCGAGTTCGGCCTGAGCCTGTCGCAGGCCGTCGCGGGCAGGGTCGATGCGACGGTGCGCGCGGTGGATGTGGCGCTCCAGTTCCTGAGCCGCCGCCCGCCCGAGCGCAATCCCGATTTCGATGCCGAGGCACGCGCCATCGCGGCGAGCTTCCCGCCCGGCATGCTGGTGCAGATCGGTGTCATCGGCGCCGACGGCAATCTCGCCTATTCCAGCCTGCCGGGCTGGAAGCCGCTGCACCTGGGCGACCGCGAGCATTTCACGGTGCATGCCGATGACAGCACCGACGACCGCCTGTTCATCAGCGCGCCGCTGCTCGGCCGCGTGTCCAACCAGTGGACGGTGCAGTTCTCGCGCCGCATCGACCGCGACGGGCATTTCGACGGCGTGGCGGTGATCTCGCTCGCGCCGGCGGCGCTGTCGGCCCAGCTCGGCGAGATCGGTCTGCCGAAGGGCGATGTGGCGGTGCTCATGCGCAGCGACGGCAGCTTTCTCGCGCGCAACACGGCGGGCGAGGAGGTGCTGGGCCGCAAGGTGCGCGCCGACCGCGAGTTCCTGCGTCCGGACGCGCCCCTGAGCGGCTGGTTCATGAGCCCCGGCACCTTCGACAAGACCGAGCGCATCTACGCCTGGCGCCGGCTGCCCGAGTTCGGGCTGGTGACGACGGTCGGACTCGATACCGCGCGCGTGCTGGCGGGTTCGGAGCGCGCGATGCTGCGCGGCCGGCTGCGCGGGGCCGGCATCACCGTGCTGTTCGTGCTGCTGACGGGCGGCGTGATGCTGCTGCTGTGGCGCGCGCGGCGCGACCAGATCGCGCTGGCCGACAACGCCCAGCTCTACCGCAACCTGTTCGACCGCAACCTGTCGGTCAAGCTCATGGTCGATCCCGAGACCGGCGCCATCGTCGAGGCCAACGCGGCGGCCTGCCGCTTCTACGGCTACACGCACGAGGAGCTGCTCACGCGCCGCATCGGCGACCTCAACACGCTCACGCCCGAACAGATCGCGCGCGAGATGGACGACGCCCGGCGCGAGCGGCGGCGCCAGTTCCGCTTCCGCCACCGCACCGCCTCGGGCCAGCTGCGCGATGTCGAGGTGTACTCGGGGCCGGTCGAGCGCGGCGGCCGCACGCTGCTCTATTCGATCGTGCACGACGTGACCGACCGGCGCCGGCTCGAGGAACGCCTGCGCGCCAGCGAGATGCGCCACCGCACGACCATCGAGCTGCTGGCCGAGGGCGTGCTGGTGTATGGCGCCGACGGCTCGCTGCTGTCGTCGAACGCGGCGGCGCGCACCCTGCTCAATGCCGACGATGCCGCGCTGTCGGCCGGCGACTATTCCCTCGTCAACCGCGACGGCGAGCCGCTCGCGCGCGACGACTATCCGTCGCGCCGCGCGCTGTCGGTGCTGGCCAGCCAGACCCTCGTGGGCGTGCCCCAGCCGGGCGGCGGCCATCGCTGGCTGGCGGTCAACACGCGCCGCCTGCCGCCCGAGATCGACGGCCACATCCCGGGCGCGATCCTGTCCTTCTCCGACGTCACGCGCGTCATCGACATGGAGCAGCAGGCGCTCAAGCTGACCCAGGCGCGCATCGCCGCCGAGGACGCGAGCCGCGCCAAGAGCGAGTTCCTGTCCAACATCAGTCACGAGGTGCGCACGCCGATGAACGCGGTGCTCGGGCTGGTGCGGCAGGCGCTCGCCACCCGGCTCGACGTGCGCCAGCGCGACCTGCTGGTCAACGCCTGGGCGGCGGCGAACGCGCTCATGAGCCTGCTCGACGACCTGCTCGACCTGTCGCGCATCGAGGCCGGACTGTTCGTGGTCGAGCACCGGCCCTTCAGCCTCGACGCGGTGCTGGAGGGCGCCGAATCGATCATCGAGCCGGTGTGCCAGCAGAAGGGGCTGGAGTTCCGCGTGCGCCGCGCCGAGGGCGTGCCCGACGGGCTCGTCGGTGATCCGATGCGGCTCGGCCAGGTGCTGACTAACCTGCTCGGCAACGCGGTCAAGTTCACCGAGCGCGGCGGCGTGAGCCTGCTGTGCGAGCTGGCCACCGACGAGGACGCGGGTACCGCGACCGTGCCGCTGGCAGTCACCGGCCTGCACGGCACGGCGCAGGCCGCGGCCGACTTCGTGGCCGCCGCCCCCGTCGCCGCGGCCGGCACCGACGGCGCCGGCCGCGTGCGCCTGCGCTTCGCCGTGATCGACACCGGCCTGGGCATGACGCCCACGACGGTCGAGCGGCTGTTCAGCCCTTTCAGCCAGGCCGACGGCTCGTCGACGCGCCGGCACGGCGGCAGCGGCATCGGCCTGTCGATCACGCGCCGGCTGGTGCGCCGCATGGGCGGCGACATCGCGGTCGCCAGCTCGCCGGGCATGGGCGCGACCTTCACCGTCACGCTCGCCTTCGGCCTCGCCGATCCGGTGGCCACGCCGGCGCCCGCGCCGCGTCCGCAGGCACCGGCGCCGGTCGTGGTGGAGGCCGACTTCGCGGGCCGACGCGTGCTGCTGGTGGAGGACAACCCGCTCAACCAGCTCGTCGCGGGCGAGATGCTGCGCACCCAGGGCATCGCCTTCGACATCGCCAGCCATGGCGCCGAGGCGCTCGACCGGCTCGCGCTGGCCGAATACGACGCGGTGCTCATGGACGTGCAGATGCCGGTGATGGACGGCTACACCGCCACGCGCGAGCTGCGCCGCAATCCGCGTCTCGCGCGGCTGCCGGTCATCGCGATGACGGCCAACGCGATGGTCGGCGACCGCGAGCGCTGCCTGGCCGCCGGCATGGACGACTACCTCGCCAAGCCGGTCGCGCCCGAGACGCTGTACGAGGCGCTGCGCCGCCAGTTCGCGCGCGTGGCCAGCGACAGCGGCGTGAATGCCGGCTGAGGGCCGCAAGCCGCGTCGGGGCGCGGGCGCGGCACAGGCCATGGCGGACGTCGCCATCGGCACCGCCAGCCCGACCGCGCGCCGGCCGGCCGCCGCCGGCAAGGCCACGCCGTCGGCCTCCCCCGACCCCGCCGCCTGGTTCGCCGCGCGCGGCTGGAAGCCCTTCGCCTTCCAGCGCGAGGTGTGGGCCGCGATCGCCGCCGGCCGCTCCGGCCTGCTGCACGCCACCACCGGTGCCGGCAAGACCTACGCCGTCTGGCTCGGCGCGCTCGCGGCCTTCGGCGCCGACGCGGGCGCCAACACGGTGCTCTGGATCACGCCGATGCGCGCCCTCGCGGCCGACACCACGCGTGCCCTGACCGACGCCGCCACCGCCCTCGTGCCCGGCTGGCGCCTCGGCGCGCGCACCGGCGACACCGGCAGCGCCGAGCGCGCCCGGCTCGATCGCAAGCCGCCGCAGGCCCTCGTCACCACGCCCGAATCGCTCACCCTGCTGCTCACCCGCGCCGACGCGCGCGAGCAGCTCGGCCGCGTGCGCATGGTGGTGGTGGACGAATGGCATGAACTCATGGGCAACAAGCGTGGCGTGCAGGTGCAGCTCGCGCTCGCGCGGCTCGCGCGCTGGAATCCCGCGCTCGTCGTGTGGGGGCTGAGCGCGACGCTCGGCAATCTCGACACGGCGCGCGCGGCGCTGCTGTGGCCGCTGCGCGGGCGCGAGCCGGCGCCGCCCGCGCAGCGTCGCCCGCGCGGCAGGGCCGCCGAGGCCGGCGCGGCCACCGCGGCGGGCGCGCCCGACACGCCTGATGCGCCCACGGCCATCCCCGGCGTGCTCGTGCAGGGCGAGCTGCCCAAGCGGCTCGTCATCGACACCCTCATCCCGGCGCAGATCGAGCGCTTTCCGTGGGGCGGCCACCTCGGCACCCGCATGCTCGAACCCGTCGTGCGCGAGCTGGACGCCGCCGCCACCTCGCTCGTCTTCACCAACACGCGCAGCCAGGCCGAGATCTGGTATCAGGCCCTGCTCGACGCGCGGCCCGACTGGGCCGGCCTCATCGCCCTGCATCACGGCTCGCTCGACAAGGAGATCCGCGACTGGGTCGAACTCGGGCTGAAGGAAGGGCGGCTCAAGGCCGTGGTGTGCACCTCCAGCCTCGACCTCGGCGTGGACTTCCTGCCGGTCGAGCGGGTGTTGCAGATCGGCTCGCCCAAGGGCGTCGCGCGGCTGCTGCAACGCGCGGGCCGCTCGGGCCACGCGCCGGGGCGGCCGAGCCGCGTCACGCTCGTGCCGACCCAGGCGCTGGAACTCGTCGAGGCCGCCGCCGCGCGCGAGGCCGCGCTCGCGCGCCGGGTCGAGCCGCGCGCCGCGCCGGCCAAGCCCATCGACGTGCTCGTGCAGCATCTCGTGAGCATGGCGCTCGGCGGCGGCTTCACGCCCGACGAGATGTTCGAAGAGGTGCATTCTGCGTACAGCTTTCGGGAGCTGACGCGCGCGGAGTTCGACTGGGCGCTCGGCTTCGTCGAGGGCGGCGGCCTGTCGCTCGCGGCCTATCCGGAGTACCACCGCATCGCGCGCGACGACGCGGGCATCTATCGCGTGCCGTCGGCGCAGATCGCGCGGCGGCATCGCATGAGCGTCGGCACCATCGTGAGCGACGCGATGATCAGCGTGAGCTGGCTCAGCGGCGGGCGCATCGGCAGCATCGAGGAACGCTTCATCGCCTTCCTCAAGCCGGGCGACGCCTTCGTGTTCGCGGGCCGGGTGCTGGAGCTGGTGCGCGTGCAGGCCATGACCGCCTACGTGCGCAAGGCCACCAAGAGCAAGGGCGTCGTGCCGCAATGGGCCGGCAGCAAGATGCCGCTGTCGAGCGAACTGGCCGACGCCGCCCTGCAAGCCATTGCACGCGCCCACGCCGGCGACCTGCGCGAGCCGGAACTCGCCGCCGTCAAGCCGCTGCTCGACCTCCAGCAGCGCTGGTCGGCGCTGCCCGAGCCGGGCCATCTGCTGTGCGAGACCTTCCGCTCGCGCGAGGGCCATCACTTCCTCTGCTATCCGTTCGCGGGGCGCATGGTGCACATCGGTCTCGGCTCGCTGCTCGCCTGGCGCGCCGCGCGCCATCGCGCCGACAGCTTCTCGATCTCGATGAACGACTACGGCTTCGAGCTGCTGTCGGCCGAGCCTTTCGACTGGCGTTCGCTCATCGACGGCGGGCTGTTCTCGCCCGACGGGCTGATGGACGACGTGCTCGAATCGCTCAACGCGAGCGAGCTGGCGCGGCGGCGCTTCCGCGAGATCGCGCGCATCTCGGGGCTCGTGTTCACCGGCTATCCCGGGGCGCCCAACAGCGCGCGCCAGGTGCAGGCCTCGGCCGGACTTTTCTACGAAGTGTTTCGCAAGCACGATCCGGCCAACCTGCTGCTGGCCCAGGCCGAGGCCGAGGCGCTGAGCCAGGAACTGGAACTCGACCGGCTGCGCGCCGCGCTCGAACGCATGAGCGCGCTGCCGGTGGTGCTGACCGCGCCGCCGCGCCCCACGCCCTTCGCGTTTGCCCTCATGGTGGAGCGCCTGCGCGAGTCGTTATCGACCGAGAAGCTCGCCGACCGCGTCGCCCGCATGCTGCGCGAACTGGAAGCGGCGGCGGGCTGAGCCACCCGCGCGGGCGAGGACAGGCACAACCGAGCGGGTGCCCTTGTAGGAAATCTTCTGACGCAAAACACAGAAGGCAGCCGTCTAAAGTTTTTGCGCGCGGCGGTTCACAGTGCAGTCCATGGTCATCGCTGCTGATGGCCGCAGACCAGATCGCACCGATCACAGGAAATCAGGAGCCCGCCATGAACCGCAACCAAGCCGCCAGCAACGACACCCTGCCGCTGACCTCGCCTTTCGCCCAGATGATTCCGGCCCTCGCGCGCCAGATCTGCGAACGCGGCGACGCGCTCAAGCTGCCGCGCAAGCAGTACTCGCCGCTCTCGCGCGGCGTCGCCTTCCAGTACAAGGAGATCGACGACGCGATCGACCGCGAGTTCGAGGCCAGCGCCAAGGCGGCGCGGCGCGCGGTTGCGGCCTGACCCGCATTCCTCCGCGATCGGAGCCGCGCGACGGGCGTGGCGCCGGGCCTGGGCAGCACGGTCTGCCAGCCATGGTGCCGGGCGCGTCCCCCGGGACTCGTGATCGATGTTTCAGCCGGCGGCGGAAGGACGCTCCGCCACCGGCCGGCGGCGACCTTCGGGTCGCCGCTTTCGTTTGTGCGGGCGCCATCGAGCGTGCCGCCCGGACCGCCCCGGCTCGCGCCCCGATGCAGCCGCGCCCGGTGACGATCGCGGCCCGTCACCGCGGCGGCGTCGTCACTCCGGCAGCGCGAACACCACGAATTCGCCTTCGCCCGGGGGCAGCGGCTTCGCGTCGGCGGCGAGCCGGCCGATGCCGTCGGCATCCGCCGCCAGTCCGCCCGCGCCGCTGAACACGCCCACGTACTGCCGGCCGCGCCATTCCCAGCTGGTCACGCTGCCCACCACGCCCGAACCGAGGCGCGGCGAGGTCCAGAGCACGCGGCCGTCGCGCGCGTCGAAGGCCTTGAGATAGCCGTCGAGCGTGCCGGCGAACACGAGGCCGGATGCCGTGGACAGCACGCCGCCCCACAGCGGCAGCGGCTCGTCATGGGTCCAGCGCGGCTTGCCGGCGAGCACGTCCCAGGCGAGCAGGGCGCCGGGCGAGGCGAGGGCGGGCGCGGCGCGCGGCGCGCTCGCGGCCGATGTGGCGGAGCCGTCGCCCGAATCCGAGCCGTCGCCCGAGCTGTCGCCTGAACCCAGACCCGCGCCAGCCGCTGGCGCGCGCCTGAGCGTATAGCTCGCGCCGATCCACGGCTGGCCGGCGGCGTAGTCGGCGGCGAAGGCTTCCATGTCCATGCACAGCCGGATCATCGGCACGAAGGCCAGGCCGCGCGCCGGGTCGAGGCTGGCGGGCGCCTGGTTCTTGGCGCCGATCGCGGCGGGGCAGATGTTGCTGACGGTCGTGTCCTCGCCCGCGTGCTGGAGCGATTTCGCGGGATCGACCTCGGGCCGGCCCGAGCGCGCGTCGATGCGCGTCGCCCAGTTGGCGGCCGGGTCGAAGCGGTCGGCGCGCACGAGGGCGCCGGTCTCGCGGTCGAGCACATAGGCCCAGCCGTTGCGGTCGAAGTGCGCGAGCAGCGGCCGGCGCGCCGGCGGCGGGCCGTCGAACAGCATCGACTCGTTGACGCCGTCGTAATCCCATTCGTCATGCGGCGTGAGCTGGAACACCCAGCGCACGCGGCCGCTGCGCAGGTCGCGCGCCCAGAGCGCGTTGGTCCAGCGGTTGTCGCCGGGGCGCTGCCGCGGATTCCACGTGCCCGGATTGCCGCTGCCGTAAATGACGAGGCCGCGCTTCGCGTCGAAGCTGAAGCCGCCCCAGGTCGTGCCGCCGCCGAGCTTCCAGGCCTCGCCCTGCCAGCTTTGCAGCGAGGAGTCGGGGCCGACCGGGCGCGCGGCGCCGTCGCGCCAGCTGAGCGTGCGGTCGGGATCGACGAGCAGATCGGCGTCCGGGCCGGTGCTGTATCCGCGCCAGAGGTGGCGGCCGCTGCGCAGGTCGTAGGCGTCGAGATGGCCGCGCACGCCGTATTCGCCGCCCGCGATGCCGGCGATGACCACGTCGCCGAAGACGCGCGGCGCGCCGCTGCTGCTGGCGCCGCTGGCCGGGTCGTCGAGTTGCGCGCGCCAGCGTTCGGCGCCGGTCGCCGCGTCGAGCGCGATGAGGCTGGCGTCGGCGGTGGCGACGATGACGGTGCCGGCATCGCGGCGGCCGGCGCGCGTCGCGGCTCGGGCCTCGGCCGGGGCCGCCGCTGGCGGTGCCCACGCCAGCCCGCGATTGACCGTGTCGCAGCACATGCGGCCGGGCGCGGATTCGTCCTGCTTGGGCGTGTAGGTCCAGCGCCGGCGCCGCGTGGCGAGGTCGAGCGCGATGACGCGGTTGGGCCAGGGCGTGACCATCCAGAGCGTGTCGCCCGCGATCACCGGCTCGCCTTCGTGGCCGCGCGTCGCGCCGGTGGCGAAGCGCCAGGCCGGCGCGAGCCGCGCGACGTTGGCGGGCGTGATCCGCGCGAGCGGGGAGTGGCGCCGCGCGGCGGGGTCGGCCGAGGGCGTGGCCGCAGGTGCGGCGCCCGGCGTGGCAGCGTCCGCCGGGCGCGCGGCCGTGGCGCCGGCAGGGACGCCAGGAGCGGCGGAGGTGGCGCCGGTAGCGGAGGTGGCAAAGGCGGCGGAGGTGGCGAAGGCGGCGGAGGTGGCGGAGGTGGCGGAGGTGGCGGCGTCGGGAGCCGCGCTCGCCAGCAGCGCGGCCAGCAGCATCGGAACGGGGCGGAAGGCGGTCATGGCCGCGACGCTAGCACCGCCGTCCGTCGCCGCCGCGCCGAGGGCAAGTCAGGTCTGCGGAATGCCGCCCGACCGTTCGTTCCGCGCCCCGGCGGCGCGGACGGCGCCGCTTGCCACGATGCGGCCGCGCGCGCCCCGTTCGATGGCGCGGCTTTCCCACATCCCGACCGTCGGCGGGCTTCTCAGGCGTGCTGGCGATGTTCCGCTCCTGACGGCGGCGCGCCAGAAAACTTGAGCGCGATGACCCGGCGTTTTCCATCGCAGCTCGCCCGCTTCTGGATGTAAGTCGGCACTTAGCCTCCGAGCCTGACCAAATTGGGTCCAGGCAGCGCGTTTCCATCGTGGGAGGGGCGCGACGCCGACCGCCTGCGCGGCAAGGACCCCCGGAGAACAAGATGGCCTCGCTCATCACCTCGATGTCCACCGCGCAGATCGCGGCGCTGTCCACCGCCTCGATCGCCCGCCTCGGTACCGCCGACTGGCGCGCCTTCAGCACCGCGCAGATCGCCGCGCTCACCTCGGCCCAGATCGCCGCGATTCCCACCTCGGGGATGGCCTCGCTCACCAATGCCGTGGTCGCCGCGCTGACGACGGCCCAGCTGCCGTCCTTCGGCACCGCCCAGCTGCGCGCGCTGACGCCGTCGCAGACCGCCGCGCTCACCAGCGCCCAGACGGTGGCGCTCACCACCGCGCAGGTGGCCGGCCTCACCAATGCCCAGATCGCCGCGCTGCCCACGGCCGACATCGCGGCGCTCACGACCGACCAGGTCGCCGCGCTGAGTTCGAGCCAGACGCTGTCGCTCACCACGGCGCAGATCGTCGCGCTCGACACCGACGCGCTGGCCGCGCTCACCACGGCCCAGGTGGCGGCGCTGACGGTGGCCCAGCTCGCCGCCTTTGCCACCGGCGACATCGCCGCGCTCACCACCGCCCAGATCGCCGCGCTCACCACGGTGCAGGCGCGCGCGCTGACCAATGCGCAGATGGGCGCGCTCACCACCGACCAGGTGGCCGCGCTCACCAGCGCCGACCTGCGCGCGCTGAGCGCGACCCAGGTCGGCGCCATCACCACGGCCGGCGTGGCCGCGCTCACCACCGACCAGATCGTCGCGCTCGGCACGGCCGGCGCGCGCGCCCTCACCAACGGCCAGATGGGCGCGCTCACCACCGACCAGGTGGCCGCGCTCGGCACCGCCCAGGTGGCCGGCATGCTGCCATCGCAGATCGCGGCGCTCGGCACGGCCCAGGCCGCCGCGCTCACCACGGCCCAGATCGCCGCGCTGCTGCCGGCCCAGACCGTGCTGCTGCCGACCGCGACGATGGCCGCGCTCACCACGGCGCAGATCGTCGCCCTCACCACGGCCCAGGTGCGCGCGATGACGGGCAGCCAGCTCGCCGCGCTCGACACCGACCAGATCGCCGCGCTCGCCACCGACGACCTGCGTTCCCTCACCAACACCACGCTGGCCGCGCTCACCGCCACCCAGGCGCCGGCGCTCGGCACGGCGCAGTTGCAGGCGCTGCTCAGTTCGCAGCTGCCGGCCCTCGGCACCGCCGCGCTGGCCGCGCTCACCACGACGCAGATCGCCGCGCTCACCACCGGCCAGATGCTCGCGCTGACCTCGGCCCAGCTGGTCGCGCTCACCACCGACCAGACGGCCTCGCTCACCACCGCGCAGGTGGCGGCGCTCACCGCCGCGCAGATCGTCGCGGTCGCCACCGACGACATGGCCGCGCTCACCACCGCGCAGGTGGCGGCGCTGACGCTGGCCCAGGCGCGCGCCCTCACCACGGCCCAGGTGCACGCGCTGACGAGCACCCAGGTGGCCGCGCTCACCACGGCCGACCTCGCCGGCCTGAACGTGGTCCAGATCGCCGCCATCGGCACCGACGACATCGGCGCGCTCACCACCGCGCAGGTGGCCGCGCTCACCGCCGCCCAGGCGCGCGGCATGACCACCGCCCAGCTCGCCGAACTCGGCACCGACCAGATCGTCGCGCTCGGCACGGCCCAGCTCGCCGGCCTGACCGGCGCCCAGGTGACGGCGCTCGGCACCGCCAATCTCGCGGCGCTCACCACCGGCCAGATCACCGCGCTGACGGCGCTCCAGGCCGCGGCGCTCGGCACGGCCGACATCGCCGCGCTCACCACCGCCCAGGTGGCGGCGCTCACCAGCACCCAGGTGGCGGCGCTCACCACGGCCGCCGTGCATGCGCTCGACGCGACCCAGATCGCCGAACTCACCACGACCGCCGTGGCCGCGCTCACCTCCACCCAGATGAACGCGCTCACCACCGCCCAGGTGGCCGCGCTCACGACGGCCCAGGTGGCGGCACTGCGCAACAGCCAGCTTTCGATGCTCGGCACCGATGACGTGGTGGCGCTCGGCACCGGCCAGGTGGCCGCGCTCACCACGGCGCAGATGGCCGCCTTCGGCACCGCCGCGATCGCCGCCTTCACCACCGACCAGATCGCCGCGCTGCCCACCAACCGCATCGCCGCGCTCAGCGCGACCCAGGTCGGCGCGCTCACCACGGCCGACGTGGCGGCGCTTTCCACCGGCCAGCTGCGCGCGCTCAACGCGGGCCAGCTCGCGGCCCTGACCACCGCCGGCATCGCCGCGCTCGACACGGCCCAGGCCGCCGCGCTCACCACCACGCAGCTGCCGGCGCTGCGCACCAACCAGATTTCGGCGCTCGCCACCGATGCCGTCGCCGCGCTCGGCACCGCCCAGCTCGCGGTGCTGACGCCCGCGCAGATGACGGCCTTCGGCACGGCCCAGATCGCGGCGCTCACCACCACCCAGCTGCCGGCGCTGAGCAATGCCCAGACGGTGGCGCTCACCACCGCCGCGCTGGCCGCGCTCACCACCGATCAGGTGGTGGCGCTGCGCACCGGCCAGGTGGCCGCGCTCACCAATGTGCAGGTGGCGGCGCTCACCACGGCCGAGGTCGGCGCGCTCACCACCGCCCAGGTGCAGGCGCTGACCAATTCGCAGATCGGCGCGCTGCGCACCGCCCAGGTGGCCGCGCTCGACACCGCGCAGGTGGCGGCGCTCGGCACCGGCCAGGTGGCCGCGCTCACCACGGCGGCCATCGTCGCGCTCACGACCGACCAGGTCGCGGCGCTCACGACCACGGCCTTCGCCGCGCTCACCGCCACCCAGATCCGCGCCCTCGCCACCGATGACGCCGCCGCGCTCACCACCGCCCAGGTGGCGGCGATGTCGTCGGCGCAGGCGGTGGCGCTTACCAATGCCAGCCTGGCCCAGATCGGCACGGCCCAGGTCGCGGCGCTCGGCACCGCGGCGCTGCGCGCGCTGCTGCCGGCCCAGGTCGGCGCGCTCACGACCGACCAGGTCGCGGCGCTCACCACCGGCCAGATCGCCGCGCTCACCTCGGCCCAGATGACGTCCTTCGGCACCGCCGACGTGGCCGCGCTCACCACCGCCCAGGTGGCCGCGCTTGGCACGGGCCAGATCCCGGCGCTGACCAGCGCGGGCATCCACGCGATGAGCACCGACCAGATCGCCGCGCTCGGCACGGCCCAGATCGCCGCGCTCAACACGGTGCAGGTGCTCGGCATCGGCACGGCGGCGGCCGCCGCGCTCGGCACGGCGCAGATCGTCGCGCTCGGCACGGCCAAGCTGGCGGCGCTCGGCACCGCCAACATCGCCGCGCTGTCCACCGACCAGGTGCATGCCTTCACGACCGACCAGGTGCGCGCGCTGACCACGGCGCAGATCGTCGCGCTCGACACCGCGCAGATCGAGACGCTCACCGCGGCCCAGGTCGGCGCGCTGACGGCGCCGCAGGTCGGCGCCCTCGCCACCGGCGACGTGATCACGCTCGCCACCGACCGCATCGCCGCGCTCGGCAGCGCGCAGATCGCCGCGCTCGGCACCGCCAACGCCGCCGCGCTCACCACCACGCAGATCGGCGCGCTCACCACCGCCCAGATGCTGGCGCTGACCTCGCTGCAACTGCCGGCGCTCACCACCGACCAGATCGCCGCGCTCGGCACGGCCCAGATCGCCGCGCTCACGGTGCCGCAGGTGATCGCGCTCACCGGCACCCAGCTCGCGGCCATCCCGACAGCCGGCATCGCCGCGATGACGACGGCCCAGCTGCTGTCCTTCACCACCGCCGACATCGTCTCGCTCGGCAGCGACCAGATCGGCGCGCTCACCACCGCCCAGCTCGTGGCGCTGACGCCGGCCCAGGTCGGCGCCTTCGGCACCGACGACATCGGCGCGCTCGGCACGGCCCAGGTCGCGGCCTTCACGACGGCGCAAGTGGCGGCGCTGCCGACGGCCGACGTGCATGCGCTCGGCACCGACCAGCTCGTCGCGCTCGGCGCCACGCGGCTGGCGGCGATGACCACCGCGCAGATCGGCGCGCTCGACACCGCCCAGGTGGCGGCGCTCACCACGGCCCAGGTCGCGGCCATCACCACGGCGCAGATGGCCGCCATCAGCACGACCGACATCGGCGCGATGAGCACCGACCAGATCGCCGCGCTCACCAGCAACCAGGCACGCGTGCTGACCACGGCGCAGATCGCCGCCTTCGGCACCGACCAGATCGCCGCGCTCACCAGCGCCGACCTGCGCGCGCTGCTGCCGGCCACCTTCCAGGCGCTGACGACGGCCCAGGTGGCGGCGCTCGGCACCGCCCAGGTGGCGGCGCTGACGGCGGCCCAGGTGCCGCTGCTCGGCACGGCCCAGCTCGGCGCGCTCGACACCGCCCAGCTCGTGGCGCTCGGCACCGCGCAGGTGGCCGCCTTCACGACGGCCCAGGTGGCGGCGCTCGGCACCGACCAGATCGCCGCGCTCACCACGGCCCAGATCGGCGCGCTGACCCAGCCGCAGACCGTGGCCATCACCACCGCCGACATCGCGGCGCTGACCACGGCCCAGGTGGTCGCGCTCACGACCAACCAGGTCAAGGTGCTCACCAACGCCCAGCTCGGCGCGCTCGATACCGCCCAGATCGCGGCGATGGAGACGGTCGATCTGCGCAGCCTGTCCAACAGCCAGGTCGCGGCCATCGCCACCGACGGCATCGCCGCGCTCGGCACGGCCCAGGTGGCGGCGCTGCTCGCCAGCCAGGTCACGGCGCTCACCACCGCGCAGGTGGCGGCGCTCGGCACGGCCCAGGCCGCCGCGCTCACGACCGGCCAGCTCATCGGCATGACCACAGCGCAGATCGCCGCGCTCGGCACCGACAACCTCGCCGCGCTCGGCACCGCCCAGGTGGCGGCGCTGACGACGGCCCAGGTGGCCTCGCTCACCTCGGGCGCGGCGGCGGCGCTCACCACCGCGCAGATCGGCGCGCTCACGACGGCCCAGGTCGGCGCGCTCGCCACCGGCGTCATCGCCAACCTGGCCGACACCCAGGTCGGTGCGCTCGGCACGGCGCAGATCGGCGCGCTCAAGCCGAACCAGATCGGCGCGCTCGCCACCGCCACCGTGGCCGCGCTCACCACCACGCAGTTGCAGGCGCTGGCCTCGGCCCAGGTGGCCGCGCTCAGCACCGGCGCCGTGGGCGCGCTCACCACGGCCCAGGTCGTGGCGCTCACCAGCGTCCAGATGCGCGCGCTGACCACGGCGCAGATCGGCGCCTTCGACACCGCCCAGGTCGCCGCGATCGAGACCGCCGACCTCGCCGCGCTCGCGCCGGCCAGCGTCGCGGCCTTCACCAGCACCCAGACCGCCGCCTTCACGACGGCGCAGATCGCGGCGCTGAGCGGCCCGCAGATCACCTCGCTCACCACCGACGCCTTCGCCGCGCTGACCACGGCGCAGATCGCCGCGCTCGGCACGGCCCAGGTGCTGGCGCTCAACACGCGCCAGATCGCCGCGCTCACCACCGACGAGGCCGGCGCGCTCAGCACCGCCCAGATCGCCGCGCTGACGGCGGCCCAGATCGCCAGCGTCGGCACCGCCGCGCTCGGCGCGCTCGACACCGCGCAGATCGCCGCGCTCAGCACCGGCCAGACCCGCGCCCTCACCACGGCCCAGCTCGCCGCGCTCGGCACCGACCAGATCGCCGCCTTCGACACCGCCGACATCGCGGTGCTGGCCGTCTCCTCGATGGCCGCGCTCACCACCGCGCAGATCGCCGCACTCACCACCGCCCAGGTGGTGGCGCTGAGCGCCCAGCAGGTGGGTGCGCTCGGCACCGCGCAGGTCGCGGCCATGACCACGGCGCAGATCGCCGCGATCGAGACCATCGACCTGCGCGCCCTCGGCGCGGCGGCGCTCGTGGCGCTCGGCACCGACCAGGTGGTCGCGCTCACCACGGGCCAGGTCGCGGCGCTGACGGCCGCGCAGGCGGCGGCGCTCGCCACCGACGACGTGGCCGTGCTCACCACCGACCAGATCGGCGCGCTCGGCACCGCCCAGCTCGCGGCGCTCACCACCGCCCAGATCGACGCGCTCACCACCGCCCAGCTCGCCGGCCTCACCACCGCCGAGATGGCCGCGCTCACCTCGGCCCAGGTGGTCGCCTTCGGCACCGACGACGTGCTCGCGTTCGGCACCGCCCAGCTCGCCGCGCTCTCGCTCAACGGCGTGCGCGCGCTCGAAACCGCCGACATGGCCGCGCTCACCAGCGACCAGGTGGCCGCCTTCGGTACCGCGCAGCTCGTGGCCCTGAGCACGGCCCAGCTCGCGGCCGTGGACACCGCCGCCATCGCCGGCCTCGGCACGGCGCAGATCGCCGCGCTCACCACGCTGCAGGTGGGCGGCCTGACCACGGCGCAGATCGGCGCGCTCACCACGGCCGAATTCGCCGCGATGACGTCGAGCCAGATCGCCGCGCTCGGCACCGCGCAGGTGGTGGCCATCGGCACCGCCGACATCGCCGCGCTCACCACGGTCCAGGCGCATGCGCTCACCACCGCGCAGATCGCCGCGCTCACCACCGACCAGGTGGTCGCGCTCGGCACCGACGCCATCGCCGCGATGACGATGACGCAATCGAGCGCCTTCACCGGCACCCAGATCGCCGAGATGAGCGTGAGCCAGCTCGACGCGCTGATCGCCACCTCGCCCGTGGTGCTCGACCTCGACGGCAACGGCGTGACCACGCTCGCCGCCGAGGCCGGCGTGAGCTTCGACCTCAACGCCACCGGCCATGCGCATCAGGTGGGCTGGGTCTCGGCCACCGACGGCCTGCTGGTGCGCGACCTGAACGGCGACGGCGTCATCAACGACGGCCGCGAGCTGTTCGGCAGCGCCACGCCGCTGGCCGACGGCAGCCGCGCCGGCAACGGCTACAACGCGATGGCCGCGCTCGACAGCAACCACGACGGCAAGCTCAGCGGCGCCGACGCGGCCTGGAACGAACTGCGCGTGTGGATCGACGCCAACGGCGACGGCAAGAGCGCCGCGAGCGAACTCGTGACGCTGGCCCAGCTCGGCATCACCGCGCTCGACCTGCATGCCAGCACCGGCACCACCGTCGACCACGGCAACCTGCTCGGACTCGAATCGAGCTACACGACGGCCGACGGCGCCTCGCATGCGATGGCCGACGTGTGGTTCGCGCGGGCCACGGGCACGGCGGCTTCCGCCACGCCGGCCGGCGTGGCGGCGGCGACGGTCGCGGCGGCCGCCGCGCATGACGCGACGGCGCACGACGCTCAGACGGGCGCTGGCGGCACGGCTGGCATCCCGGCCGATGCCGGCGCGCCGGCCGGCCACGCCACGCCTGCGCTCGCCGACCTGCTCGCCGCGCCGGGCAGCCTGGGCGGCGGACTCGATGCGGTGGCCGCCGGCCATGCGCATGCGGCGGTGGTCGGCGGCGTCGTGGCCAGCGCCACGCTGATCGAGGAGCAGAAGCATCTGCCGCTGATCTGACCGGTGGCGGGCGTATCGTCGCGGGCCGTCCCGAACCGCCCGCCCGAGATGCGCCTTCGATCCCTTCGCCTTCTTGCCCGCGCGGCGCTCGCCGCTTGCCTGGGCGCGCTCGCCTGCCCGCCGGCCGGTGCGGGCGCCGTGCCCGCCGTGCTGCTGCCGGGCAGCTATCCGGCCGACCAGGCCCCGGCCCGGCCGGGTGACGGCTGGTTTGCGCTGAACGCGCCCGACGAAGGCTGGCAACTCGTGCGCGTGAAGCTGCGGCCGGCCCGCATCGACAAGGGGCCGGGCGAGCCGCCCGGCGTGCGCATTCCCGACCGACCCGCCGGTGTGCTGGTCTTCGTGCGGCAGGCGGGGCTGACGGCCGGCAAGGTCCGGACGCCGGCATTGGACTTCCGCGCCGGCACGCTCGCCTTCGAGGCCGCCGCGCCGCTGCGGCTGCCCTTCGACGGGCGCGACTACCGAATCGACGTGGCCGATGGCCGCCCGCGCCTGCGGCTCGATGACCGCGTCACGCCACTCGACGGCCTGAGCGTGGGCGAGTCCGCCCCGGGCAGCGACTACCTGTCGTCAGCCAGCCTGCTGTGGGCCGGCGATCTGGATCGCGATGGCCGGCTCGATCTGCTGGTCGCGCACGACAGCCTCAACCGCAACGGCGTCTGCCTCTTCCTGTCGTCGCGCGCGGCGCCCGGGCAGCTGGTCGGTCGTGCCGGTTGCCACGATCTCGCCGGTTGCTGAGGCAGCGAGGCCGGGGGGCGGTGCCCGCTCGGCCGCGACGGTGCCGGCGGCGGGGCGCCGGCCGCGCATAATCGCCGGCCCCAAACCCCAACGAAAGGACGCGCCATGGGCGTCGAAATCGAGGTCGTCACCGAAGGCGACGGCAAGACCTTCCCGGCCAAGGGCCAGACCGTGATCGTCCATTACACCGGCACGCTGCTCGACGGCACGAAGTTCGACAGCTCGCGCGATCGCAACCAGCCCTTCCAGTTCGTGATCGGCATGGGCTCGGTCATCCGCGGCTGGGACGAGGGCGTGGCCAAGCTGTCGGTCGGCACGCGCGCCAAGCTCACCTGCTCGCCCGACTACGCCTACGGCTCGCGCGGCTTCCCGGGCGTGATCCCGCCCAATTCGACGCTGGTGTTCGATGTGGAGCTGCTCGGCGTGCGCTGAGCGACATGCGCCGGGCGCGGGCCGCTGGCTCCGCGACTGGCGCGCCACCGCGCTGCCGGATGGCGATGTGAAACGGCCCGGTTCGTCCGGGCCGTTTGCTTTTGCGCGCTCGCTTCGCGTCGGTGTTGTCTTACCGCGCCGCGAGCAAGCCCGGCCCGAGCGACCGCAGCCGCAGGTTCGCCTGATACCCGTCGAACAGCGAGTTGAGGTAGGCCGCCCGCAGCGCGTAATGGTCGGCCTCGGCGCTCATCACGTCGAACAGCGAGCGCCGGCCAAGCTCGGCCCATTGCTGGAAGGTGGCCTCGCGCAATTCGTCGCTGGCGCGCACCACGTCGCCGTAGCCGCGCGCGCGGTCGAAGCTGGCGGCGAGCTGGTCGAAGGTTTCGAGCAATTGCGTCTGGCGCTGGGCGTTGGCTTCGGTCACGCGCTCGCGCGCGGCGGCGGCGCGTTCGAGCGCGGCGCGGCGCGCGGCCACGTCGGACTGGCCGCTGAAGATCGTGTAGCTGAGCTGGATGCCGGCCATCCAGGCGCCCGCGTTCAGCTCGCCGTTGCGGCCGACGCTGCGCGAGGCGGCGAGACTGACCTGCGGCTTCTGCCCGGCGGCGACCGCCTCGGCCTGGCTGCCGGCGGCGTCGGCCTGGGCGCGCAGCTGGCGCAGCTCGCGGCTGTCGCGCGCGTCGGCGCTGAGCTGCTCGAAATCGGGCGCGCCGATGAGCGCGGGCGCGATGCCGTCGGCGGGTGCGAGGTCGTCGCCGACGAAGCGGCGCAGCCGGGTCTCGATCTGGCGCTGCGTGGCGAGCGCGGCGTCGCGCGCGAGTTCGGCCTGGGCCTGGGTCTTTCGCGCCTGCACGAGTTCGCTGGCGCGGCCGCGATCGACCGCGACGATCTGCCCGATGCGGTCGGCCAGCGCGGCCATGCGCAGTGCGTACTGGCGCTGCACGCCGGCCTGGGCGCGGGCGCGTTCGCGCTCGACGGCGAGGGTGGCGGCTTCGAGCGCGACGGCTTCGCGCGTGGCATCGACGCCGAGCGCGGCAGCTTCGGCGAGGCGACGGCGCCAGTCTTCGAGCGCGCTCTGGCGGCCGAAGTCGTACACCGGCACGCTCGCGCCGAGGCTGGCCGAGGTCTGGCGGCCGTTGCCGAGCCAGGGCGTGCTGGCGCCGGCAAAGGCGGCGCGCGCGCCGGCATCGACGCGCGGCAGACGGGCGCCGCGCGTCTCGTCGAGATCGGCGCGGCTCGCGTCGGCCTCGCGTTCGCCGGCCGCGACGAGCGCGCTGCGCGCGGCGGCGAGGCGCACGAGGGCTTGCAGGCGCAGTTCGGCGTCGCGGGTGTCGATCTGGAGGAAGCGGTCGGGGGCGGCGTCGGCGTCGCGCGCGGCGCGCGGGGCGTCGATTACGAGCGGCGCGGTGCCGGAGGCGGCGGCCGACACCTCGGCCCGCGCGGCGGCGCTGCCGAGCGCGAGCAGCAGGGCGAGGGCGGCCGTGCGAAGCCGCGTGCGGCCAGTGGCGGGCACCGGCGCGGCGCGTCGGGCGTCGCCTGCGGCGGCGCGCGTCGGCGCGGGGATACGTCGTTCAGCGTTCACGGAAAGCCTCCCGCGACTTGAGCACGGGCTTGAGCAGGTATTCGAGGATCGTGCGGTCGCCGGTGCGGATCTCGACGCTCGCGGTCATGCCGGGCACGACGGGCAGCGGCTCGCCGTGCGCGCGCAGCGTCGAGGCATCGGCGCTGACGATCACGCGGAAGTAGCCATCCTGCTGCTGGGCCGAGCGTTCGTCGGTGAGGGAATCGGGGCTGATGTACTCGACCCGGCCCGACAGCCCGCCATGCGTGAAGTAGTCGTAGGCGCTGAGTTTGATCTGCGCCGGCAGCCCCACCTGCAGAAAGCCGAGGTCGGCCGGCTTGACCTTGGCCTCGACCTTGAGCCGGTCGCCCACCGGCAGGATGTCCAGCACCGGCTGGCCGGCGGCCACCACGCCGCCGCGCGTGGCGATGCGGATGTTCTTCACCACGCCGCGCACCGGCGACACGAGCGTGCTGCGCTCGACCTGATCGCGCCGCGCGACCTGCTGCTCGTCGATGCCCGCGAGGTCGGCGGCGACGCGGGTGCGCTCGGCAGCGGCGTCCTGGCGGAAGCGGTTGATGCGCTCGCTGATGGCGGTCTCGGCGTCGTTGGCGGCGCGGCGCAGGCGGATGACTTCCACCTCGCTTTGCAGGCCGCGCGCGGCGAGGCTTTCGGCGATGGCGAGTTCGCGCCGCGCGAGGTCGAGGCTGGCGCGGTAGCCGGCCACCGATTCGTCGAGCGCGCGGCGGCGGGCGGCGAAGGCGTCGGCTTCGTCCTGCCGCGCCTGCGGGCGTTCGGCGAGGTCGGCGGGCCAGACGGGCGCGGCGCCGCGCGTCTCGGCGTCGAGCCGGGCGAGCTGGGCGCGCAGCGCGAGCTGGCGCGCGCGGCCTTCGTTGCTCTGCGCGGCGACGCGCGTCGGATCGAGCCGCGCGACGGGCTGGCCGGCCTCGACCAGCTCGCCGTCGCGCACGAGCAGCTCGGCGAGCAGGCCGCCTTCGAGGCTGGCGACGAGCTGCTCGCGGCCCTCGGGCACGACGCGGCCGTCGGCCTTGGTGACGACATCGACCTGCGCGACCGCCGCCCAGCCGATCGCCGCCGCGATGAATAGCGCCATGAGCCAGAGCGCCGCGTTGGCGCGCGGCATGCGCTCGGCGAGCTGGGCGTCGCGCAGGCCGTCGAGAAAGCGCTCGTCGCCGGGGAAGACGCGGCCGGCCGGGCGGGGGAGGGCGGGGCGGGTCATGGCGTGGGTTGGGCCGAGGCGGCTTGCGCGGCTTGGGGCGGTTGCTCGGGCCGCGCGGGTTGCGCGGCCGGTGCGGCGTTGGCGGTCTGCGCGGCGGCCGCCTGGGCGCGGCGGGTGAGTTCGGCCATCACGCGGCGGCGCAGGGCTTCGGCGGCAGCCGTGGCGGGGTCGGGTGCGGCGGCGGTCGTGGTGGCTGGCGTCGGTGTTTCGGGCGTGACGGGCGTGACGGGCGCGGTGGCGACGGTGCCGTCGGCAGTCGGGACGGCTTGCGCCGACGTCGCGGCGCGAGCGGGCATCGCGGCCTGTTCCGGCATTGCTTCGATCCGCGCCGACGCCTGAGCGGCCACCTGCGCCGGCATCGCCCGCGCCACCTGCGCGGCTTCGGCCGTCGTCACCCGTCCCGGCGTGGCGCTGCCCGCCATCGCCGTCTGCTGTGCCTGCAACGTCGCCAGCACCTCGGCCTTGCTGCCGTCGAGCACCACCTTGCCGGCCTCGACCACGACGATGCGGTCCACCAGCGCGAGCAGCGCCGGCCGGTGCGTCACCACCACGAGCGTGCGGCCGTCCACCGTCGCGCCGAGCTGGCGGATGAAATCCATCTCGGCCTGGGCGTCCATCGAGCTGGTCGGCTCGTCCATCAGCAGCACGCGCGGGCGCGTGACGAGGCAGCGCGCCAGCGCGACGAGTTGGCGCTGGCCGCCCGACAGCAGCCCGCCCATCTCGCCCACCGGCAAGTCCCAGCCGAGCGGATGCGCGGCCGCAAGCCGGTCGAGCCCGGTCTGCCGCGCCACCTGCTGGAACCAGCCGGCGTCGATGTTGGCGCGGCCCATGAACACGTTCTCGCGCAGCGTGCCGTGGAACAGTCTCGGCTCCTGCGCGACGAAGCCGGTCTGGGCGCGGAAGTCGGCCGGGTCGATCTGGCGCAGGTCGAGCCCGTCCACCAGCACCGTGCCCGCCGTCGGCTGGTACAGCCCCGCGAGCAGGCGCAGCAGCGTCGATTTGCCGCTGCCGATCTTGCCGAGGATGGCCACGCGCTCGCCGGCGCGGATGTCGAGGCTCACGTCCCTGAGCACGGTCGGCGCGTGGCGGCCCGCCGCGCCGGGCAGGCCGCCGAGGCCGCCGGCCGCGCCCGTCGCGCCGCCCGCGCCAAAGCCCGCCGCCCCCGCCGCCCCGAAGGCCGACGCCGCCATGCCCGCCGCCGCGCCCGCATGCCCGCCGCCGCGCCTGGCCGGATACGCAAAGCTCACGTCCTTCAACGCCAGCTCGCCCCGGATGTCCGGTCGCGCGAGATAGCTGCGGTCGGGCGCGCGCTCGGTCGGCAGGCACATGAGCTGGTCGAGCATCACCAGCGCCGCCTTCGCGCCCTGGTAGCGCGTGGCCAGCGCCACCACGCCGCCGAGCGGCGCGATCGCGCGGCCCGCGAACATCACCGCGCCGATCAGCGCGCCGCCGGTGATGACGCCGTCATGGATCAGATGCACGCCCCACACCAGCATCACCAGCGTGACGAGCTGCTGCGACATGCCGGCGATGTTGTTGACCCAGCTCGACAGCCCGCGCGCGCCCAGCGCCGAAGCCGCCGCCGCTGCGTTCGCCTCTTCGTAACGCTTGAGGAAATGCGCCTGCGCGCCGGCCGCGCGCACCTCCTCCAGCCCCTCGACCGCCTCGATCAGCACGCCATGCAGCGCCGCCTGCTCGACCTGGTTGGCGCGCATGTGGCGCGCGAGCATGCGCTGCGTGATCCAGCACAGCCCGCCCACCAGCGGCACGCTCACCACCAGCACCCAGGCCAGCGGCCCGGCGATGAAGAAGGTGACCGCGATGAACAGCGCCACGAAGGGCAGATCGCTCAGCGCCGACAGCGTGGCCGAGGCCGAGAAGTCGCGCACCGTCTCGATCTGCGCCACCTGATGCGCGAAGGCGCCGGCCGATTCGGGCTTGTGCTCCAGCCGGATGCCGAGCGTCTGGCGGAACAGCAGGCTGCCGAGCGCGAGGTCGGCCTTCTTGCCGGCGTGGTCGATGAGATGGCTGCGCAACTGGCGCGCCGCGAGATCGAAGCCCGTGGCCAGCAGCGCGCCCACCGCGAGCGAATACAGCGTGACGAAGGCCTCGTGCGGGATCACGCGGTCGTACACGACGGACGTGAAGAAGCCGCTCACCAGCATCAGCACATTGGTGATGAGCGCCGCGAGCATGGCCGAGCGGTAGTAGGGCGAGTAGCGCTTGAGCGTGCCCCAGAGCCAGTGCTGGCCGGGCGCGAGCAGCAGGCTGTCGCCGCCGGCGGGCGCGCGCTGGCCGGCCGGGCGCGGCGTGGCGAGCAGGGCGCTGCCGGCGTAGTCGGCCAGCAGCTCGGCTTCGGTGGCGATGCGCGCGATGCCGCTGGCCGGAAGCAGGATTTCGAATGCGGGTTCGCGCTGGTCGAGCCGGCGCGTGATGGCGACGACCTCGCCGCTCTTCATGAACAGCAGCGCCGGCAGCAGCAGGCTCAGGATGTCGCGCGGCGCGCGCCGCACGAGACCGGCGCTGAAGCCGGCGTTGCGCAAGGCCGCAAGCGCTTGCGCGGGCCGCAGCCGGCCGCTGACGGCGATGCCGTCGAGCAGCGCCGCGCCGCTGCGCTCCATGCCGTGATGGCGGCAGAGCCAGAGCAGCGCGATGATGAGCGGATCGTCGCCGGGGATGTCGGTGGCGCGGCGGTGATGGCTGTCGCCGCCCTGGGCGGCGTCGGGCGGCGTGCCTTCGGTCTGCGCGCCGGAAGCTGCGACAGGCGGGCGCATTGCGTCCGCCAAAGTGCTGCCGGCGCCGGACCCGCCCGGCGCGGCGGCATTCATCCCGCCAGCCGCTCGATGGCGGCTTCGAGGTCACGCACGAGGCCGGGGATGTCGAACAGCGGCGTGTTCATGCGCTCCTGCGCCAGATAGCGGCGGTAGCTCGCCACGCGCGCCGGATTGCGGCCGAGCGCGATGGCCAGCTTCTCGTACTCGGCCTCGCTCTCGGTGATGAGGTCGGGCAGGCCGACGGCGGTCAGCAGGCTGCCCGCCATGCGCGAGATGTAGCTGCGGCCAGAGCGCGTGACGAGCGGCAGGCCCATGAACAGCGCGTCGTTGGCCGTGGTGCCGGCGTTGTACGGGAAGGTGTCGAGAAAGAGATTGGCCAGCGGCAGGCGCGCGAGATAGTCGGCCGGCGCGGCGCGGCTGGCGAACACGAGCCGCGACGGATCGACGCCGGCCGCCGCCGCCGCGCGATGCATCGCGTCATGCGCCCAGCGGTTGTCGGCCAGCAGCCAGAGCTGGCTGTCGGGCACGCCGGCGAGGATGCGCATCCAGCTCCCGAACTGCGCCTCGCTGATCTTGTAGTTGTTGTTGAACGAGCAGAACACGAAGGCGTCGTCGCGCAGACCCATCTGGGCGCGCGTGGGCCGGGTGCCGATCTCGCGCTTGCGGTCGCTCACCTGGTAGCAGTGCGGCAGGTAGACCGGCTGCTCGGTCATGTAAGGCAGCAGGCTGTCGGGCATGACGTAGCGGTCGGCGATCACATGATCGACGCCGGGCAGGGCGCTGGTGCCGGGCAGGCCGAGCCAGCCGATCTGCACCGGCGCCGGGCGGTAGCCGAGGATGTCGGGCCGCGCGCCCGAGGTCAGCCCCTGCAAATCGATGAGCACGTCGATCTCGTTGGCATGGATGACGCGCGCGGCGGTCTCGTCGTCCAGATGGCCGATCGGCACGTAATGGTCGAAGCCCTCGACGATGCGCCGGCGCACGCTCGTGCCGTCCTCGCGCGACCAGCAGAAGCCATACACCTCGAAGCGCTCGCGGTCGTGCAGCGAGAACAGCTCGGCCGTCAGCAGCCCCACCGCGTGCAGGCAGAAGTCGCCCGACAGATAGCCGATGCGCAGCTTGCCCTCGCGGCCGTCCGGATGCGCCGGCAGCGGCACGGGCTGCTTCACGCGCTCGTGCACGAAGCGCTGGGCCGCGAGCAGTTGCAGCGCCGGGTCGTCGGTGTGGGCCAGCATCGCCAGCGGCGAGGTGCCCATGAGCAGCTTGTTGGGCGTGACGCCCGGCAGCTCGCGCATCACCGGCCAGGCGCATTGCTTCTGGCGGATGTGGACGTAGTGCTGCACCACCTTGGGCTGGTCGGGGCGGATCGCGAGGCTGACCTCCATGTAGGTCTCGGCCTCGTCATAGCGCTTCATCTCCTCCAGCACGCGGGCGAGGTTGTTGAGCGCATGCAGGCGCAGCTCGGTGTCGGCATCGAGTTCGGGCTGATCGTCGAGCAGGTCGAGCACCGAGCGCCATTCGCTCAGCGCGGCCTTGCGTTCGCCCAGGCGTTCGAGCTGGTGGCCGAGGTTGAGATGGGCGTGGATGAAATCGGGCTTGGCCGCGATGGCTTCGCGGTAGATGGTCGCCGCCTCGGAGCAGCGGTCGAGCGCGCCGAGCACGGTGCCGAGGTTGAACAGCGCGACGTTGCGGAACGGCGAGTCGCCGCGCGCGAGCCAGGCGCGGTAGAGCGTCGCGGCGGCATCGAGCTGCTGGCGGCCGACGAGCTGCTGGGCGCGGTCGATCACGTCGGGCAGCGCGAGCTGGCCCTCGCGCAGCGCGGCGAGCGAGGTTTCGAGAAAGCTGTCGGTGGCTGCGCCGGCCGGATCGGTCCTGTCCATCGCGTGTCGTTCCTGTGCTGACCCGCGCCTGCGGATGGGCAACGGGAAATGACGCGATGCTAGGGACGGCCGGCGGCGCGGATTCGGTGGAGGAAAGGGGTGGGCGCGGCCCTGTTTCGGGGTTGGCGCGGCGCGCTTCTGGCGGGTTGTGACGGAGTTGGCGCGAAGCGGAGTGCCGCATGGGCGCGTCGGCGTGGCCGGCATTCGTCGGCGCCGGTCCGCAACCGTTCACAGCGAATGCCGGCCGATTGGCGGGACGGAAACTCGTCCATTGCCGGGGCGGGATGGCGCCCTTTCGCGGCGATCCGATACGGAAATGAAAGCCGGGATTTCATTTGCCGAAGGCGCCAGCCGGGAGTTTCGCGCGCAATGAAATGGCGGTATCGCAATGCCGCAGCCGGAAAGTGTCTCGCGTGATCGTGGCGGCAATTCATTCCGGATGCCGGCGCGATTTGCCGGCCGTCTACCGTCTGCCGTTGGCCACCGGGTGACCGTTGCCGCTCCACCCGGGCGATTGCCGGAAATGAAGTTACCCCGGCGCGCAATTGCGCGATATGAATCGGCAATTGCGGTGGAATCGGCAGGAAGTTGTCGCCCGCTCGCCTTTTGCCGTCTTGCGTATCACGGGATTGCTCGATGCGGAATTGGCCGGCGAATTCGAGAATCGAATCACATGCGAGGCAATTCGGTCGTCATTGCCTCGAATGCGTGTGCATCCGCACTTGAGGCTTCCCTGTTCCGGCTAATAGTGCGGGGTTTCCCCGATCGAGCGGGCGGGCAAAGGCCGCCGGTGGGCGGCAACGACATGAACAAGGCGGTCCGGCGTGCGCCGCGTCGCCAATACGCAGGAAGGGAATGAGGATGGATGCGCAATTCATCACGCGCGATTTCATGGGTGCGCCGGGCGGCGGGCCGATGGCGCGACGGGGTGCGGCCCTGCGCAGCGGGTTGCTGGCGACGGCCTTCGTGCTGTTCGGATGGGTGACGGTCATCAACGGCGGCTTCGTGATCGCCGGCTGGCGCGCGCCGCTGTTCTTCTGCGAGGGCCAGATCGCGCTGGCGGCGGCGCTGGCGGTGTTCCATGTGGCGGGCCAGCTCGGGCTGCGCTTCGCCAAGCTGGTGGGATGGGGCATGGGCGCGGCCCTGGTGCTGATGCTGGGGGCGGTGCTGCCGCCGCTCGTCTGGCTGGCCCTCGGTCCGCGGGGCTGAGCGGCGGTTCGGCCGGCAGGCAGGCGGTTCGGCGCGCGCAGCCGGCCGGGACGGCGGCCGCCGCGACCGGGCGGCGCGCCGCCGTCGTCGATCAGGGAATGAGCCCGCAGGCGAGGCGCGCTCCGCCGCCGCCGAGCGGGGCGGGCTGGTCGGCGTAGTTGTCGCCGCCGGCGTGGATGACGATGGCCTTGCCCGCAACCTCGGCCAGCTTGAGGCGGGGCGCGACCACGGGCTTGCTGGCGCGGCCGTCGGGGTCCACGTCGAGCACCGGCAGGTCGCCCATGTGGCCCATGCCGCCGGGGCCGGCGTGGGCCTTGTGGCCCTCGGGGTCGAAATGCCCGCCCGCCGCGCCGGCCGGTACCGGCTTGCCTTCGGGGCTGGTGGTGGTGTCGCAGCTGCCGTTGGCATGCACATGGAAGCCGTGCGGGCCGGGCGGCAGGCCGGTGAGCATGGGCGTGAACTGGAGGCCGGCCGGCGTGTCGGCCAGCATGACGTGGCCGATGGTGGCGCCCGGGCCGTCGGGGCCGACGAGCTTGACGGTGACGCTGCTGTCGGCGCGCGCTGCGCCGGTGGCGAGCAGCGCGGCGGTGGCCAGCGCGCCGAGCGCGGCGTGCCGGAGGGCGGGCAGGCGGGGGTGGTTGGGCTTCATGACGGTTCTCGCACGCGGTTGTTGGAATGCGCGGCGGGGGGCTGCCCGGCCGTCGGGGCCGGCGCGACGCCCGCGCCGCGACCCGAAGACTGAACCCGTCGGCCCCGTCACGGCCAGCCCTGCGTGTAACCCCGGGATGGATGGGCAACGGGGCTGCCGGGGCGCGGGCGCCACCGCGTGCCCGCCGGACTCACCGGGCTCACCGGCGATGCGGCGATGCGGCGATGCGGCGATGCGGCGATGCGCCCGTCGGACCCGGGCGCTCTCGCCCGGCCGCTCAGAACGGCTGCGGCGCCGGCGTCGAGGCCACCGACGGTGGCAGTGCCGGCAGCACGATGCTCGGCTGCCGGCCCGTCAGCGTGCGCAGGAAGGCGGCGATCTTGCGCGCGTCGTCGTCGCCGATCTGCCGGCCGAGCTGGACCCGGCCCATGACCCGCACCGCTTCTTCCAGGCTGTTGACGCTGCCGTCATGGAAGTAGGGATAGGTCAGTTCGACATTGCGCAGCGTCGGCACCTTGAACACGTTGCGGTCCGACTCCTTGCCGGTCACGCCGGCGCGGCCGATGGCGGGGTTGTCGGTCCTGAACGGCTCGGCCACCCCGAGCTTCTGGAACGAGGTGCCGCCCACGGCCGGGCCGTTGTGGCAGGACACGCAGCCGGTGTCCTTGAACAGGGCGTAGCCGGCCAGCTCGTCGGCGTTCAGCGCCTTGCGGTCGCCCTTGAGCCAGAGGTCGAAGCGCGAGTCGGGCGTGACGAGCGTGTCCTCGAAGGCGGCGATCGCGGTGGTCACGCGGTCGATGTCGATGGCGGCGTCGCCGAAGGCGGCCTTGAATTCGGGCGCGTAGCCCGGAATGGCGCGCAGCACGCCGATGGCGAGTTCATGCGTCGAGGCCATCTCGCCCGGGTTGGCGATCGGGCCGCCGGCCTGGGCCTTGAGGTCGGGCGCGCGGCCGTCCCAGAACTGGGCGACGTTGAAGCGCGCGTTGAGCACCGTGGGCGAGTTGATCGGGCCCTGCTGCCAGCGGTCGCCGATCGAGCTGCGCAGGTTGTCGGTGCCGCCGGTGGCGAGGTTGTGGCAGGAGTTGCACGAGATCGCGCCCGAGCGCGACAGGCGCGGGTCGAAGTAGAGCTTCTTGCCCAGCTCGACGAGCGCGGGTTGCGTGACCTTGGCTGGCGCGATCGGTTGGATCGGCTCGGCCGGGGCGGCGTTCTGCCGCGCGAGCGCGATGCCCGACAGGGTGGCGAGGGTGGCAAGCGCCAAGGTGATGGCGAAGGGCTTCTTCACTGGCTTTCTCCGGATGGCTGGAAGTGCTTGTGCTGAGCCATCCGTGTGGATGGACGGCAGGGAAAACCTCGGCCGCCCGGCTTTGGGAATCCTTAAGACAAACGCTCCGGTACGTGCGCGCGTGATTCCCGTCACGAAAGCCGCGCCGGCTGCTGCCCGCGCGCTTCACGCGGGCGGGCGGGGACGCCGGCCGAAGCGGCGATGCCGATGGCGTGCCGGCGTGGTCGGGCGCTGGCGCGGCGGTCGTCCGGCGGTGGTCGCGGGTGTGATGACGGCGCGTTTGTCGGCGCGCGGGGCTGGGGGCGGGTATGCCCGCATCACGGGACGGGATCCCGGGCCGTTGTGACAAACCTCAACCCGGCCTCGGTGCCGCGTGCCTAGCATCCGCGCCGATCTCAACCTTTCTGATTCATTTCGACATCGACGCCATGAACACTTCCCAACACGTCCTGCGCGACCTCGGCATGAGCCGTCGCGGCTTCACCAAGCTCGCCGCCTTCGGCGCCGGCGCCGCGCTGTTCGGGCGCAGTTCGCTCGTGCTCGCGGGCGGCCATGCCGACGCGCTGCTGCTGAGCTGCATGGACTACCGCCTGATGGACAACGTGGCCAGCTACATGAACGGCCGCGGCCTGACCAAGCATTACGACCATGTGGTGCTCGCGGGCGCCTCGCTCGGCGCGGTGAGCGACAAGTTCCCGGCCTGGAACCAGACCTTCTGGGGCCATCTGGACGTGGCCATCAAGCTGCATGCCGTGCCCAAGGTGATCGTCATGGACCACCGCGATTGCGGCGCCTACAAGCTGGTGATGGGCGAAGGCCATCTGGCGTCGGTCGAGACCGAGCGCGATGCGCACGCCAAGGTGATCGGCGATTTCAAGCAGCAGGTGGCGGCGAAGTACCCGAGCCTTCAGGTGGAAGGGCTGCTGATGGCGCTCGACGGATCGGTCGAGGCGGTGTGACGCGGCGGGGCCTGTGCGGCCCCGCTCAGATGTGGAAGAACTTGGCCACGAGGCTCGCCACTGCCGACAGCAGCAGCGTGGTGGTGACGGGCAGGAACACCTCCCGCCCGAACAGCGTGAAGCGGATGTCGCCCGGCAGCCGGCCGAAGCCGAGCCGGTGCAGCCAGGGATTCACGGCGCCGATGAGCACCAGCGCGACAAAGATGGCGAGGAACCAGCGGATCACGTTCGTGCTCGTCAGAGGAGGGGCGCCGCCGCGCTCAGAGCGTGTGCGACCGGTCGCCGCTGGCGAAGCCGGGAATCGCGCCGTCGATGCCGTGTGCGAAGGCGATCACCTTGAAGAGCTCGCCCATCTCGTGCTCGTCGAGCAGCTTGTGAGCTTCGCTGGCGGCGCGCAGATAGGCGGCCGAGCGCGGCTCGCCGGCGGCGGCGATGTGGTCGGCGATGCCGGCGTCTAGCAGGAAGCGGTTCTGCGGCGCGTAGCCGGCGTGGGTCGCGCCGGCATCGATCGCGGCGAGCGCGACGGCGGTGAAATTGACGTGCGCGGTGATGTCCTGCAGGCCGGGCAGGAAGAACGGGTCGTCGTGCGCGTGGTGGCGGTAGTGGCACATGAGCGTGCCCTGCGCCCGCTGCGGGTGGAAGAACTCGGCGGCGGGGAAACCGTAGTCGATGAGAATTGCCGCGCCCCGGTCGAGCAGGCGGGCGAGGGTGGCGGCGAAGGCTTCGGCGGCGGGGCAGAGTTCGGTGAGGTAGGGCGCGGGCAGGCAGTCGGCGTAGAGCGCGAGGCGCTCGGCGGCGGGCGTGGCGGGCCAGTCGAGGCCGTCCTGTTCGGCGAGGCTGGCGCCGATGCTTGCGTCGATGAGGGCGAGGGTGTCGGCGGCGTGCGGGGCGAGGGTGCGCGACGCATCGCCGGCCTCGGCTCTGGCCGCATCGCCCGCCGACGCGCCTGCCGTCAGCGGCCGGTCTTCCCACTCGAAGCCGCTCGCGCCAATTGTCACGCCACGCTCGCGCCAGCCCTCGCCATCCCACAGCACCAGCTTCACCGGCATCGCGTCGAGCACCTCGTTGCCGACGATGCAGCCGCTGAAGCGGTCGGGCAGCGCGTCGAGCCAGACCAGCTTGTGCGCATGCGCGGGCGCGCGACGCTCGACCGTCTCGCGCTGGCGCGCGCGCAGCTCGGCCGACACCTCGACGATGAGGTACTCGGCGCAGTCGTCGCCGAGCGCGTTCAGCAGCTCGGCCGCGAGCGCGCCCGAGCCGGCGCCGAACTCCATCACCGCGCGGCTGTCTGCCGCCTTGAGCACCGCGCGCACCGGCGTGGCGAGCGTGCGGCCGTAAAGCGGCGACAGCTCCGGCGCGGTCACGAAATCGCTGCCGTCGGCGGCGAGGCGGCCGAACTTGTGGCTGCCGCCCGTGTAGTAGCCGAGGCCCGGCGTGTAGAGCGCGCGCTGCATGAAATCGTCGAAGCCGATCCAGCCGCCGGCGGCGCGGATCGCGGCCACGATCGCATCGGCCAGCGCCTGGGATTGCGCGAGCGCCTCGGGCGCGGGAGCGGGCAGCGCCGGGCGGCGCGAGGACGGAACGGGCAAGACGGGAACTCCTGACGACTACACTCGGACAACAACTCTCGGCACGCCAGCGGCGGCCGGCCGCGCGGCCGGCGCGCGGCGCGCCACCATCGGGACAACAACACGGCCCGCGGGCCGCATGGCGCATGAACCTGCCTCACCCCACGCGCGCGGCGCAGACCGGCGCAGCCTCCATCGACGCCGGCCAGCCGGCGGGCACCGCCACCGGCTCGGCGCGTGACGCCGGCCTCGCGCCCGACGGCCAGCGCCGCGTCGCGCTCGTCACCGGCAGCGCGAAGCGGCTCGGCCGCATGACCGCCACCGCGCTGCATGCGGCGGGGGCTGACGTGATCGTCCACCACCGCAACTCGCCGGGCGAGGCGGCCGAATTGTGCGCCATGCTCAACGCGCGCCGGCCCGGCTCCGCGATCGCGCTCCAGCAGCCGCTCGACGGCCGCGCGAGCTGCCGCGACCTCGCCCGCCGCGCGCTGCGCTGGCGCGATCGGCTCGACGTGCTGGTCAACAACGCCTCCGAGTTCTTCCGCACGCCGCTGCAATCGACCCACGGCCTGCACGGCGACCACCGCGCCGACAGCGCCATCGCCGAGGCGCTGGCCGAGGAGGAAGAGCGCGCGCTGCAACTTTTCGCCAGCAACTGCTTCGTGCCCGCGTGGCTCGCCATCGAACTGCTGCCGGCGCTGCGCCGGACGCGCGGCGCCATCGTCAACGTGCAGGACATCAGCATCGAGCGGCCGCTGCCGGGCTATCTGTTCTACACGGCGTCGAAGGCCGCGCTCGCCTCGGTCACGCGCTCGCTCGCGCTCGAAGCCGCGCCCGAGGTGCGCGTGAATGCCGTCTCGCCCGGCAGCTTCGACTGGCCCGACGGCCAGTTCACCGAAGCCGAGCGCCGCAAGCTGGAAGAGGCGATCCCGCTCGCGCGCATCGGCGAGGGGCGCGATCTGGCGGAGGCGATCGTGTTTCTCGCGCTCGGGGCGGCGTATGTGAATGGAGTGGATCTGAAGGTGGATGGCGGGCAGGGGCTGACCCGCTGATCCGAGGGTGCTGCAGATGCGCAGGAAAATGCGCAGAATCCTGTGCATCCAAACCACAAGGAGCGCCGCATGGCCATCTCCGCCCGCGACATCGTGCCCTTCACCCAGGCACGCGCGAACCTGTCCGAACTGGCCGAACAGGCCAAGGCCGGCGCCGAAAAGATCATCACGCGCAACGGCGAAAGCTATGTCGCGCTGATCGACGCCGACCGGCTCGACTACTACCACCAGCTCGAACGCGAGCGCATCCACCTGCTGCTGCTCGACGACGCGCGTCGCGGGCTGGCCGACATCGCCGCCGGCCGCACGGTCGAGGCTGACGGGGCGCTCGCGGTGCTCCAGCGGCGGCGGGCGGGCGCGGCTGCGACGAATGCGGCTGCCGCAAGCGCGTTAGCTACGCCGACGCCGATCGCCGCCGAGCCGCGCGCCGCCTTCGGCCCGTCGGCGGACGGCGATGACAACTCCGCCGGCCATGAATGACGCGCTCTGGCGTGTCGAGCTGACCGAAAGCTTCCTCGCCCGGCTCGACGCGATCGAAGCCTTCCTGACCGAGGCCGACGCCGGTCAGGCCTTCGACGCGCTGCTTGACGAGTTACGCGACACGGTCGTGCCCAATCTCGCGCGCTTTCCGCGCCTCGGGCGGCGCTATCTCGATCGGCCGCCGCAATCCGCCGAAGCGCTCGCGCTGCTCGCGGCCCTGCCGCCCGGCGCGCCCGACGGCCTGCGCGAATACCTGCACGGCGACTGGTTGCTGCTGTATCTGCCGTCGGACGAAGCGCGGACGGTGTTTCTGTTGTCGATACGGCATCACCGGGAGTTGTCGTTCGATTTCGGGCGTCATCGGGGATGAGCGGGATTGCGGGCGCCTGAGCGCGAGCGTCGGCGAGCGTCGTCGGCCGCGCCGCCGCGTCACACATCCCGACCACCGGCCGCATTCCGCGCCTTGCCCGGGCGGAACGATCGGTTATCGTTGCCCGCCCCGTACCCCCCGGCCGCACCATGATCTTTCCCGCCGACGCCCTGCGCGACTGCCGTCGCCTCTTCCTGCGCGACTACGAGCTCGACCTCTCGATCGGCTGGCACGCCTTCGAGAAGAAGCACGAGCAGCGCGTCATCCTCAATGTCGAGCTGTGGGTGCCGCTCGCGAGCACCACGCCGCGCGCCGACCAGCTCGACGAGGTGGTGGACTACGACCTCATGCGCGAAGCCGTGCTCGCGCGCGTGCGCCAGGGGCACATCCATTTGCAGGAAACCCTCGTCGACGACATCGCGCGCGAATTGCTTGCGCACCCCCAGGTGCGCGCCGTGCGCGTGACGAGCGAGAAGCCCGACGCCTATCCCGACTGCGCGTCGGTCGGCGTCGAGGTCTTCCACATGAAGGAGATTTGAAATGAGCGCAGTGCCCGAACAGGTCGCTGACACCGCCAAGGCCGAGGCGCGCCGCAAGGCCCACGAGGCCAACAAGTTGAGCAAGCGCCTGTGCCGCCAGGTGGGCGAGGCGATCGGCGACTTCAACATGATCGAGGCCGGCGACAAGGTCATGGTCTGCATGTCGGGCGGCAAGGACAGCTTCGCGCTGCTCGACATCCTGCTCATGCTGCGCGACCGCGCGCCGATCGACTTCGGCATCGTCGCGGTCAACCTCGACCAGGGCCAGCCCGGCTTCCCGCGCGAGGTGCTGCCCAATTACCTGCGCGAGCGCGGCGTCGATTTCCACATTGAGTCGCAGGACACCTACTCGATCGTCAAGAAGCTCATCCCCGAGGGCGAGACCACCTGCGGCCTGTGCTCGCGGCTGCGGCGCGGCATCCTCTACCGCGTGGCGGGCGAGCTGGGCGCGACCAAGATCGCGCTCGGCCATCACCGCGACGACATCCTCCAGACCGTGTTCCTCAACATGTTCTTCGGCGGCAAGCTCAAGGGCATGCCGGCCAAGCTGGTGAGCGACAACGGCAAGCACACCGTCATCCGGCCGCTCGCCTACGTGAAGGAAACCGACCTGGAGCGCTGGGCCGAGCACCGCCAGTTCCCGATCATTCCCTGCGACCTGTGCGGCTCCCAGCCCAACCTCCAGCGCCAGGAGATGAAGAACATGCTGCGCGACTGGGACAAGCGCTTCCCCGGCCGCGTCGACAACGTGTTCCGCTCGCTGTCCGACCTCGTGCCCTCGCATCTGATGGACCGCCGGCTCTATCCGTTCGAGACCATCCGCGCGACCGGCGTGGCCGATCCCGACGGCGACATCGCCTTCGACGATCCGGACGGCGGCTGCGCGCCGGCCGTGCCACGCTCGCCGGGCGGGCATTCGCCGGGGCATCACGCGAGCGAAGGTTCGCGCAACGTCGCGCCCGTCACGTTCATGCCGCGCGGCGCGGGCAATCTCCCGGCCTTTTCCGAAGACGACGACGGCGAGTGACGCGGCGCGGGGCCGCCACCGGCCTCGTCCCGCATCGCCACCCGCGCGGGCCCGCCGGCCCGCTCTCCCGAACCCTCCACGGCTCATTCCTCCCGAACCATGCAGAAGATCGTGCTCATCACCGGCGTCTCGGGCGCCGGCAAGTCGGTGGCGCTCAAGGTGCTCGAAGACACCGGGTTCTATTGCGTGGACAACCTGCCGGCCAACTTCCTGTCGGAACTCGTGGCCCATCTGCGCGAGCAGGGCGAGGAGCAGGTGGCGGTGGCGATCGATGCGCGCTCGGGCGCCTCGGTGGCCGAGCTGCCGCACATCATCGCGGGCCTGCGCACCTTCGGCGCCGACGTGCGGATGATGTTCCTCACCGCGAGCACGCCCGAGCTGGTGCGGCGCTATTCCGAGACGCGCCGGCGCCATCCGCTGTCGCCCACCGCGATCGGCGTCGATGCCGATTCGACGCCCTCGCTCATCGAGGCCATCGAGCGCGAGCGCGACGTGGTCGGCAAGCTCGCGCAGTACGGCCATGTGGTGGACACGACCTCGCTGTCGGCGCCCAAGCTGCGGCACTGGGTGAGCGAATTCGTCGGCCGCGAATGGACCGGCCTGACGCTGATGTTCGAGAGCTTCGGCTTCAAGCGCGGCATTCCGCTCGACGCCGACCTCGTGTTCGACCTGCGGCCGCTGCCCAACCCGTTCTACGACCCGGCGCTGCGGCCGCTCACGGGGCGCGACAAGCCCGTCATCGAATTTCTGGAATCGGTGCCCGACGCGATCCGCCTCGCGGACGACATCGAGCGCTTCGTGCGCACCTGGCTGCCGGCCTTCGTGCGCGACCAGCGCAGCTATCTGACGGTGGCGATCGGCTGCACCGGCGGCCAGCACCGCTCGGTGTGGTGCAGCGAGCGGCTGGCCAAGGCGCTCACGCCGGAGGTGCCGCATGTGATCGTGCGGCACCGCGAGCTGGGCTGAGGCCGGCTCGCGCTTGCCGGGCAGGGCGCCCGGCATGACGCGGGCGGGTGGCGGGCATGTCACCCGCCACACAGCCCGCCACGGCCGGGCATCGCGCCCGGCCGCTTGTGGCGACTACTTCTGCGCGCCCGGCACCTGGCCGAACAGCGGGCTGCGCGGGCCCGGCAGGATGCCGTTGTTGAGCGGCGCGCCGAGCAGGCGCTGATCGGCGATGACCGAGTAGTTGTAGGCCGCGTCGGAGCTGGAATGGACGATCTGCTTGACCAGCGCCTCGACCAGCGCGCCGATCAGGCCGCCGCTGCTGCTGTTGTTCTGCTCGGCCGACGAGGCCGTTGCCGAACCGGCCCACAGCTCGGTGCCGCTGCGCAGGTCGATCACCTTGCCCTCGACCGTCACCCGCGTCTCGCTGGAGATGACGGCGTAGGTCGTGCCGTACTGCTTGACGCGCAGGTACACGGCCGCGTCGGCGCCGAACACTTCACGCAGCTTGGCCAGCGGTACCGACTGGGCGTCGCTGGCCGTGAGCACGCCGTTCTCGCGGAAGCTCTGGTCGACGAGCGTGACCGGCACCACGTAGTAGCCGGCCTCGGCCAGCGGCAGCGTGGCCGAGGCCCAGACCGCCGGCGTCGCCTTCACGTCGTTGGAATCGTTGACCGGCGGCAGCACCAGCATCGACGCCGGCTTGGCGGCGAGGAAGGCCGTGTAGTCGCGCTTGGCCGGCGTGGCGCAACCCGCGAGCGCGAGCAGCGCGACGCAGGCCGCCAGGGTGGGAAGACGCAGGAGCTTCATCACGATTTCTTCCCCTGGGCGGCGGTCGTCTTGCCGTCCATGCGGCGCAGCAGCGAATCGATGAACACGGCCGACTCCGGAAAGCTGGCGCGTTCGGCCTCGAACAGCGCGCGGGCCTGGTCGGGATTGCCGACGTTCAGGTACATCAGCCCGAGATGGGCGCGAAAGCCCGGCGGCAGCGCGAGGTTGCCGGCGCGGGCCTTCTCGGCCTGGGCTTCGAGCGTCTGGATCTGGGCCTGCGGATCGCTGCCGTCCATGAGCAGCGTCTGGTACTGCTGGCGCGGGAATTCCTGCCAGTGGTAGAGCGGCTTGGGCGCGGTCTGGCAGCCGGTGGCGGCGAGCGCGACCGCGCCGCAGGCCAGCGCGTTGGCCAGCGCGCGCGAGGCGCGGGTGCCGGGGCGTGCGGCGGGCAGCGGCGGCAGCGCGGCGACCGAGGCCGGCGCCGGCGCGGCGGTCATGGCCGGGCCGGCGTCGGTCGGGCCGGCCGCCGGCAGGGCGGAAGCGGACGAGCGACGCGCCATCAGTTGCCCCAGCGGTTCGCTTCGCGCGCGGCGACGAGGTCCTGCACCGCCTCGCGCATGGCCAGGTCGAGCACCTTGCCGTTGAGCGTGGCGTCATAGCCCGCCGTGCCGCCGAAGCCCAGCACCTCGCGGTTCGACAGCTCGTACTCGCCGGCGCCGCGCGCCGCGTACACCACCTCGGAGGTGCGCGTGTTGACGACGTTGATCGTCACCTTCGCGTAGGCCACCTGGCGCTTGCCGCGGCCGAGGATGCCGAACAGCTGCTGGTCGCCCACTTCCTTGCGGCCGAATTCGGAGATGTCGCCGGTGATGACGAAGTCGGCGCCCTTGAGCGTCTGGCTGATGCCCTGGATGCGCGCTTCCTGGCCCGTCTCGGCCATGTTGTCGCGGTCGAGCACCGAGAAGCGGCCCGACTGTTGCAGGTGGGCGATGAGCGTGGTCTTGGCCTGGCTGCCGAGGCGGTCGACGCCGTCGGAGAAGATGCCGCGCATGTAGCTGGAGCGGTTGTCGAACTTGCCCACCGAGATCGGCAGCTGCTTGCCGGCATAGGGCGTGTAGGCCGACTGCACGCGCTCGACCGCGACGCTGTGCGAGCTTTCGGTGGCGCAACCGGCGAGCAGGGCCAGCGCAACGGCGCCTGCGGCGGCGACGACGAATTTCTTGCTCATGTGAATCCTTCGAATCGTTGGTACGCGCGCGGCTGCTGCCGGCGCGCGGACGGCGATTAGAGCCGATCCGCCGGAATCCGATCTTGTTCAAAGCCGAAAGTGTCCCCAAGGCAACGCCGCGCGCGCGGCGTCGGCGCCACGGCCACCCCGATCCGGCGTACCGTCGCGGCTCCTCCACCGCCCATCGCGCCGGCAGCGTTCCGGCCGCCGCCGTCATGAACGATCTGCCGCTGTTCCCGCTCAACACCGTGCTGTTCCCGTCCGGCGTGCTGCCGCTGCGGGTGTTCGAGGCGCGCTACATGGACATGGTGCGCGACTGCCTGCGCGACGGGACGCGCTTCGGCGTGTGCCTGATCGCGCGCGGCAACGAGGTCGCGCGCAAGCCGGGCGAGGCGGCGGTGCCCGAGGACGTCGGCTGCATCGCCGAGATCCTGGCCTGGGACATGCGCGATCTCGGCGTGCTGCACATCCGCACCGTGGGGCGCGAGCGCTTCCGGGTGCTGCACTCGCGGGTGCAGGCGAACGGGCTGGTGCGCGCCGATGTCGAGATGATCGCGGCCGACGCGCCGGCGCCCGTCGCCACCGAGCACCGCGAATGCGTCGCGCTGCTCGCGCGCCTGATCGCCGAGCTGGAGGAGAAGCGCGACAACGCCGACGAGCCGCCCGAACCCGGCGCGCTCGACACCTTCCCCTTCCACGAGCCCTACGCGCTGCACGAGGCGGGCTGGGTGGCGAACCGGCTGTGCGAGGTGCTGCCGGTGCCGCTCAAGGCCAAGCAGAAGCTCATGGAGCTGGAAAGCGGCCATGAGCGGCTGGCGATCGTCGATACCTATCTGCGGCAGCAGAAGGTGCTGTGAGGCGCGCGGCCCCGCGACCCGGTCCGGGATCGCGCGGACGTGCGTTCGTCGGGCGCGGTGGCGTGCCCGCGCGCCGGGGCGCGGTCGGTGACGGCTATTCCGCGCCGAACAGGCCGCCGCGCTGGCTGGCGTCGATGTCGAGCAGCACGCGCTTGACGGGAGCGGGCAGGGCGGCGGTTTCCGCATCCGCGAGCGGCAGCCAGACTCGGCCGGGTTCTTCCGCGCCGGCCGGCTTGCGCACGAGGCGCGCGAGCATCGGCGTGAAGTTCAGGCGGAAGTGGGTGAACTGGTGCTCGCGCGGCGCGAGCGGCCGGGCGACGGCTTCGGCGTCGAGGCGGGCGAGGGCAGCGTGCAGCGCGGCTTCGTCGGCGAATTCGGGCAGGGTCCAGAGGCCGCCCCAGATGCCGCTGGGCGGGCGGCGTTCCAGCAGCACGTCGTCGCCTTGCAGCGCGAGGAGCATGACGGCGCTGCGCGTGGGGATGGCCTTCTTCGGGCGCGGCGCGGGCAGTTGCGCGGTGCGGCCGTCGCGCAGCGCGACGCAGTCGGCGGCGAGCGGGCAGGCGTCGCAGCCGGGCTTGCCGCGCGTGCAGACGGTGGCGCCGAGGTCCATCAGCCCTTGCGTGTGGCTCTCGATGGCGCCGGGTTCGTCGGGCGGGAGCACTTCGGTGGCGAGCGTCCAGAGCTTCGCTTCCACCGCCGGCGCGCCGGTCCAGCCCTCGATGCCGGCCCAGCGCGCGAGCACGCGCCGCACATTGCCGTCGAGGATGGCGCCTCGTTCGCCCGAGCTGAAGGCGGCGATGGCGGCGGCGGTCGAGCGGCCGATGCCGGGCAGGGTTTCGAGCGTGGCGGCGCGGGTGGGGAAGACGCCGCCGTGGTCGCGCATGACGGCGATGGCGCAGGCGTGCAGGTTCCGCGCGCGGGTGTAGTAGCCGAGGCCGGCCCACAGCGCCATCACGTCGCCGTCGGGCGCGGCGGCGAGGTCGGCGACGGTCGGGAAGCGTTCGAGAAAGCGGCCGTAGTAGGGGATGACCGTGGCGACCTGGGTCTGCTGCAACATGATTTCGGACAGCCAGATGCGGTAGGCGTCGCGGGTCTGTTGCCAGGGGAGGTGATGGCGGCCGTGGCGGCGCTGCCAGTCGACGAGGCGGGCGGAGAAGCTTGCGGTATCGGGCATCGGCCGATGATGCCAGCGGCGGCGGGCGGCACTGGCGTTGGAGAAGCGAGCCCCAACGCGGTTCGCGGCCCGCGTGATTCGCCGCGCAGCCGCCGACCGGCCGTGCTTCGTCAGCCCGCCGTGCCGGGCACCGGCGCAGCCGCGCCTGCCACCATTGCCGAGGCCGAGCCGCTGATGCGCATGCGCGGCACGTCGGTGGCCGTGAGCGGCTGCACCTCGGTGGCGATCTGGATGCGCAGCTCCTGGCTGCGCGCGTCGTGGTCGGTGGTGAGCTGGGTGGCGAACGTGAGCTGGCCGCGCAGTTCGTCGACGCGGTCATCGAGTTCGTGGCTGGCCTCGTGCACGCGGCGGATCGACTCGAGCCGGCGGCGCAGATCACGCTGGTACTCGCGCACCTGCGATTCGATGGGCGTGAGCGCGCAGTCGAGCCAGGCTTCGGCGTCGCGGCCGGCGCGGTCGAAGATGTCGCGCACGCCCTGGGCCATGGCCGCGAAGAAGCGCTCGACCAGATTCGCGCGCAGCCGCGTCACGATGTTGAGCGCGCCGAAATGCGCGTCGGCCTTGCGCCGCAGCCGGTCGATCGCCTCGACGTAGCGGCCGAGCTTGAGCTGGGGCGCGGGCGGGATGGTCATGCTGCGCTCCACCGCGAAGCGCTTGCCCATCGCGTTGACGAGCGACTGGATCTCGTCGAGCGTCGATTGCGCGATGCGCATGCGCTCGCCCAGGGTGTCGAAGTATTCGTGCATCGAGCCGCGCAGCGGCGCCGAGAAACGGTGCTGGATCATCTTGTCGCGCGCTTCGCGCGCCGCCTCGTTGACCGCCTCCTCGCCGAGCACCGCCCATACCTGGTTGGACAACCGCGTGAACACCGCGCGCAGCGCCACCAGCTGCTTGACCAGCTGGTCGAAGTCGCTGCGTTCGTTCTGGAGCCGTTCGAGCATGCGGTCGACGGCGACGGTGTTCTTGCCGCGCAGCGATTCAAGTTCCTCCAGTTGCTCGGCCACGATGCGCTGGCGCCCGACCAGCAGCGAGCGCGCCTCGCGGTCGACGGCCGCGAGGTCGAGCGCGAGCTGGGTGCGCACGATGCGCTGGCGCTGCTCGACCAGGCGCTCGGACAGCGCGGTCTCGAAGGCGCCGACACCCGAGCGCGCGAGCAGCTCGTCGTCATGGTCGATCTTGGCCAGCAGCGCCTTCTGCGCGCTGAGCGCGAACACCTGGTCGCGCTCGAGGCCGAGGGTGCGGGCGCTTTCGTCGACCTGGCGCGCGATCTCGGCCTCGATCTCGGCCGGCGTGCGCAGCGCGTCCCACATCGCGTCGATCTTGTTGAGCACCACCACGCGATGGCTCGACGCCATGCCGCCCAGGTGCTCGCTCCAGACCTCGTGCTCGGACAGCGTCACGCCGGTGTCGGCGGCGAGGATGAACACCACCGCGTCGGCGCCCGGCAGCAGGTTGAGCGTGAGCTCGGGTTCGCTGCCGAGCGCGTTGAGGCCCGGCGTGTCGATCACGACCAGGCCCTGCTCCAGCAGCGGATGCGGGAAGTTGATGATGGCGTGGCGCCAGACCGGGATCTCGACCGTCGAGGCCGGCTCGTCGTCGGCGGCGAGGCCCAGTTCGCGCGCCTCGGCCACCGGCGCCTCGCGCGTCTCGGCCACGCGGGCGAGCGCGGCGGCGACGGCGTCGGCGTCATCGGTGCGGAAGTTGAAGCTGGTCCAGGCGTCGGGGCGCTGGCGGTAGTCGGAAGTGGTGGCGGCGCTGGCGCGGGTCTCGATCGGCAGCAGGCGGATGCAGGCCGGCAGCGACGGGTCGTACACCAGCTCGGTCGGGCACATCGTGGTGCGGCCAGCGGCGCTCGGCAGCATGCGGCGGCCGTAGCTGGCGAAGAAGACCGCGTTGATCAGCTCGCTCTTGCCGCGCGAGAACTCGGCGACGAAGGCCACGCTGAGCTTCTCGCCCCGCAGCCGGTCGAGCATGCGGCCGAGCGCGGCCGAGACGGCGGGGCTTTCGAGACCTTCGCCCGACAGCCAGTCGCGGTGGCGCGCGATGGCCTGGGCGAGGGTGCTGCGCCAGCTGCTGTAGTCCTCGACCTGGCGAGCGAATTGGCTCATCGGGGGTGCTCCGTCGGGTAGTGCTTTGGGGGTTCGGGCGACGGTAGCACGCGGTTTCAATGCTGACAGGTCGAGCACCAGTAGGTTGCGCGCTGTCCTTGACGGATTGCTCGCACGGGATTGCCGCAGGCCCGGCAAGGCTCGCCGGCGCGGCCGTAAACCGCGGTTTCGAGCTGGAAATAGCCGGGCGAGCCGTCGCTGCGGGCGAAGTCGCGCAGCGTGCTGCCGCCGGCCTGGATCGCGCGGCCGAGCACATCGCGGATGGCGGCGGCGAGCCGGTCGCAGCGCTCGGCCGACAGTCGCCCCGCCGGCGTGGTCGGCCGGATGCCGGCCAGGAACAGCGCCTCCGACGCATAGATGTTGCCGACGCCGACCACGATGTCCCCCGCCAGCAGCACCTGCTTGATCGCCGTGCGCCGCCCGCGTGACAGCCTGTGCAGCAGCGCGCCGTCGAAGCCGGCCGAGAACGGCTCGATGCCCAGGCTGGCGAGCAGCTTGTGCTCGTCCAGCGGCCCGTCGGCCCGCGCATGCCAGACCACGGCGCCGAAGCGGCGCGGATCGGTCAGCCGCAGCAGCTGCCGGCCCGCTGCGCCGTCGAACACCAGATCGAAGTGGTCCCACGGCCCCAGTGCCGTGCCCTCCGGCAGAACCGAAAGCCGGCCCGACATTCCAAGGTGGATCACGAGCCAGCCGGGCTCGGTCTCGACCAGCAGGTACTTGCCGCGCCTGCCGACCGCGAGCACTTCCCGGCCCGTGACCTGCGCGGCGGCCTCGGCGGCGAGCGGCCAGCGCAGCGCCTTGCCGGAGAGCCGGATCGCGACCACGCGCGCATGGAGCAGATGCGGCTCGACGCCGCGCCGCGTGACCTCGACTTCGGGCAGTTCGGGCATGGGAGCTATCGGAGGCTGAACGCAGGAATCGGCCCGCGTGCATGGACTATGCTTGCCGCGAACCACCACATGTGATCGGGCAGGGCGAATGGATATCGGAAGGCTCAAACATTCTAGTCGGGCGATCTGCCTCGCCTTCGGCCTCGCGGGCCTGCTGCCGGCGCTGCCCGCGTGCGCCATGCCGGGCCGCGTCGCGCTGGCCCAGGCCGACGGCGCCGCCGCCCCGCCGCCGGTCGCGCCCGCCGCCGAGCGCAAGCTGCCGGCCGAGCGCTTCGACGCGCCATCGATGTACCAGATCCTCATGGCCGAGATCGCGCTGCAACGCGGCGAGATCGCGGCCGGCTTCACCACCTATCTGTCGGTCGCGCGCACCACCGGCGACGCCCGGCTCGCGCGGCGCGCGGTCGAGATCGCGCTCGCGCGCCGCGACATCGAGGCGATGCTCGAAGCCACGCGGCTGTGGGCCAGGCTTGCGCCCGACGACCGCGACGCCCAGACGGCGTTGCGCGGTCTGCTGGTCGAGTCGGGCCGCATTGCCGAGGCCGAGCCGCTGCTGCGCGACTGGCTTGCCGGCCTCGCCCATCCCGAACTGGCCTTCGGCGAATTGCAGCAGCAGGCTTCCCTCGGCAGCGACAAGTCCGCCACGTTCCAGGTGCTCGACCGCCTTGCCGAGCCCTACAAGGATCAGCCGCAGGTGCGGCTCGCCCTCGCCCGCGCCGCCTTCGGCGCCAGCCAGCGCGAGCGCGCTCTCGACGAGGCCCGCGCCGCGCTCAAGCTCGACCCGTCGAGCGAGATGGCCGTGCTCATGACCGCCGAACTGCTCGGCCAGACCGACGCGCCCGGCGCGCTCGCGCTGCTGCGCGATCACGTCAAGGCCCATCCCGACAGCTACGAGGTCAAGCTCGCCTATGCGCGCGGTCTGGCCCAGTCGGGCGACGCGGCCGGCGCGCGCGGCGTGATCGCACCGCTCATGGAGCGTTCGGCGCCGCCGCGTCTCATCGCCGCCGCCGCCGCCATCGCCTACCAGATCAAGGAACCCGAACTGGCCCGTACCGGCTTCGAGCGCGCGATCGACGCCGCGCGCCGCCAGCCCAACAACGGCGGCCTCGATGTCGATGCCGTGCGCTTCGGCCTCGCCCAGCTGCTGGAGGACAGGTGCGACTACCGCGGCGCGGCCGACACGCTGCGCGGCGTGCAGGGCGCGCGCGCCTTCACCGCGCAACTGCGCGCTGCCACGCTCACCGCCCGCGCCGGCAAGGTCGATGACGCCCGCGCCATCCTGCGCGGCATGACCGCGCGCGACCCGTCGGAGGCGATGCAGATCACCCTCACCGAGGCCCAGATCCTGCGCGATGGCAAGGACGCGGCCGGCTCGTTCAAGGTGCTGTCCGACGCGCTCCAGAAGGCGCCCGACGCGCCCGAGCTGCTCTACGACTACGCGCTCAGCGCCGACAAGGTCGGCCAGCCGGCCGAGATGGAGCGCGCGCTGCGTCGCGTGATCGAACTGCGCCCGGACGAGGCCCAGGGCTACAACGCGCTCGGCTATTCGCTCGCCGATCGCGGCGAGCGGCTCGACGAGGCCGCCAAGCTCATCGACCGCGCGCTCGAAATCTCGCCCGACGACCCCTTCATCATCGACAGCAAGGGCTGGGTGCTGTTCCGCCAGGGCCGCTTCGACGAATCCATCGCCACGCTCCAGCGCGCCTACAAGCTGCGCAGCGATCCCGAGATCGCCGCCCACCTTGGCGAGGTGCTCTGGACCGCCGGCCAGCGCGACGCCGCCCAGCAGACCTGGAAGGCCGCGCGCGCCCAGGACCCCGCCAATGAGACGCTCGTCGAGACGCTCGCGCGGCTGAACGTGCGCTTCTGATGCGGCGGCAGTTGCGATCGGACGCCGGCGCCGGGGCGGAAAAGGCCGGCGTGTCGGCCGGCAACGGCGGCGTCATCGTGGCGGCGTGGATCGGCCTGAGCCTGCTGGCGGGGTGCGCCGCGCTGCCTTCGAACGGCGGCAATGGCGGCGGTGCCGCTCCGGCGACGCCCGCCGACACGCGCGCCGTCGCGCCGGTCACGACCACGGCGGTCGGCGCCGACGACATTCCGTCGCTCATCGTCGCCGGTCGGCTTTCCGTCACCACCGACAGCATCGAGCCCGACCGTTCGCCCGACTACAGCGGCGGCAGCTTCACCTGGACCGAGCGCGGCGACACCACCTCCATCGCCTTCGCGACGCCGCTCGGCCAGATCGTCGCCGAGCTGTGGATCGAGCCGGGCCGCGCGCGCATGTACAGCAATGCCGGCGAGGAAGTCGCTGCCACGCCCGAGGCGCTCGCCGCGCGCCGGCTCGGCTCGCCGCTACCCGTCTCGGGCATGCGCGACTGGCTGCGTGGCCGCGACCACGCCGGCCGCCAGCGCGCGCCGGAGGTCTTCACCGAGGACGGCTGGACGATCAGCTACCCGCGCATGGCGGATGACGACGCCCGGCCCGCCGTGATCCGCCTGCGCCGCGCCGGCCCGCCCGCGATCGATGTGCGCATCGTCATCGACGAATGGAGCCTGCCCGTCCGCTAGCCTGTGCCGACCGCCGACCGCCGACCGCCGACCGCCGACCGCCGACCGCCGACCGTCGACCGTCGACCGCTGACCGCTGACCGCTGACCGCTGACCGCCCGGCGCCGAACAATGGCGGCGCCAGCCGTGGTGGCGCCCCGCGCATGGCGTCGCCGGTGGTGTCGATGCGGCTTCGTTCGCGCCTCGGCCCCGTGTTCAGGCTTTGCCAGCCAATTCGCCTTCCGCGCTTCAATTTCCCGCTCCCGATTTCTTCAGGACTGCCCGTGGTGATGCCCTCCATCCGCTGGCTCGATGACGGCGGCGTCATGCTGCCCGCGCCCGCCAAGATCAATCTCTTCCTGCATGTCGTCGGCCGTCGCGCCGATGGTCGGCACCTGCTCCAGAGCGTCTTCCGCATGCTCGACCTCGCCGACGAGATAGAGCTGCATCCTCGCGCCGACGGCCGCATCGAGCGCATCACCGGCATGGACGGACTTCCACCCGAGCAGGATCTCGCCGTGCGCGCCGCCCTCGCGTTGCGCGAGGCCTCCGGCTGCACCGCCGGCGTGACTCTCGGCGTGCACAAGCGGATTCCGGCGGGCGGCGGACTCGGCGGCGGCTCGTCCGATGCCGCGACCGTGCTGCTGGGCCTCAACCGGCTCTGGAAGCTCGACCTGCCGCGTGCCCGACTCATGGAGATTGGTCTCGCGCTCGGTGCCGACATTCCCTTCTTCATTCATGGCCGCAGTGCCTTTGCCGAGGGCATCGGCGAGCTGCTGACGCCGGTCGAGCTGCCTCTGGCCAACTACCTTGTTGTTTTTCCGGGAGTCGCCGTCCCCACCGCCGAGATTTTCAAGGCGCCAGAGTTGACACGCGATACGGGACTCACTACAGTAGAGAGCTTTTCGGAAGCCATGCTTTTGGGTGCTTGCGGAAACAGCCGGCAAACACTGGGCTTCGGTCGCAACGATCTGGAGCCAGTCGCTGCAAGGCGGTATCCACAGGTTCAAGCCGCGCTCGACTGGCTGCAAGCCAAGTTCAGGCAAGGTCGGATGAGCGGCTCGGGAGCCAGTTGCTTTGCCCAGATCAGCGGCGCAGGCATATGGCAAGGCGAGTTGCCTGAAGGCATGCGGGCCGAAGTCGCAAGTGGAATCGATGTGCATCCCTTGCTTGACTGGGCCTGATCGCTGACGAAAAAGCAGTCATCCGTGCATTGCCGTCAGGCAGTGCATTAGGGGAGTCGCCAAGTTGGTCAAGGCACCGGATTTTGATTCCGGCATGCGAGGGTTCGAGTCCTTCCTCCCCTGCCAGCGCACAGCCCGCCAGGGTCTCCTGGCGGGCGTTTTGCTTTGTGGGGCGCGCTTTTCTGCATGTGCGCGTTCTCACGCGGTCCGTTCGTCAAAGCTCTCGTTCTTCCGCACGCCATGACACCCGTCGCCGACAGCCTGATGGTCTTCACCGGCAATGCGAACCCCAAGCTCGCCGCCGAAGTCGCCCGCAACCTGAATGTCCCGCTGGGCAAGATGACCGTCGGTCGCTTCTCCGACGGCGAAGTGATGGTCGAGATCAACGAGAACGTGCGCGGTCGCGACGTGTTCGTTATCCAGTCGACCTGCGCCCCGGCCAACGACACGCTGATGGAGTTGATGGTCATGGTCGACGCGCTCAAGCGCAGTTCGGCCGGCCGCATCACCGCCGTCATTCCCTACCTCGGCTATGCGCGCCAGGATCGCCGCACGCGTTCGGCTCGGGTCGCGATCAGCGCCAAGGTCGTCGCCAACATGCTCCAGGTCGCCGGTGTCGACCGCGTGCTGACGATGGATCTGCATGCCGACCAGATCCAGGGTTTCTTCGACATCCCGGTCGACAACATCTACGCCTCGCCGGTGCTGCTGGGCGACATCTGGAAGCAGGACATCAAGAACCTGCTCGTGGTGTCGCCGGACGTGGGCGGCGTGGTGCGCGCCCGCGCGATCGCCAAGCGTCTCGACAGCGACCTCGCCATCATCGACAAGCGCCGCCCCAAGGCGAACGTGTCGGAGGTGATGAACATCATCGGCGACGTCGCCAACCGCACCTGCGTGATCATGGACGACATGGTCGATACCGCCGGCACGCTGTGCAAGGCGGCCCAGGCGCTCAAGGACCACGGCGCCCAGCGCGTGCTGGCCTACTGCACGCACGGCGTGCTCTCGGGCGGCGCGGCCGAGCGCGTGGCGAATTCGGCGCTCGACGAGCTGGTCGTGACCGACACGATCCCGCTGCGCGACGACGCAGCCAAGTCGGGCAAGATCCGCGTCCTTTCGGTGGGCGCGCTGCTCGCCGAGACGATCAATCGCATCACCAAGTCGGATTCGGTCAGCAGCCTGTTCATGGAATGAGGCTGCCGGCCATCGCGATGCCGGCCTGAGCCGGCATCTTCACCTCGTGCGTGCCTGGTCGCGGGCCGCACATGCCAACGGAGCAATTCAATGCAAATCGAAGCCATTTCGCGCAGCCTGCAGGGCACCGGAGCGAGCCGCCGCCTGCGTCGCGCGGGCAAGGTCCCCGGCATCGTCTACGGTGGTGCCGCCGCCCCCGTGTCGATCGAGATCGATCACAACTTCCTGTTCCACGCGCTGCGCAAGGAAGCCTTCCATTCGTCGATCCTCGACCTGAGCATCGATGGCGCCGCCGCCGGCCAGGTCCTGCTGCGCGACTTCCAGATGCACCCGTACAAGCAGCTCGTCCTGCACATCGACCTGCAACGCGTCAGCGCCACCGAGAAGCTCCACACCAAGGTGCCGCTGCACTTCGTGGGCGCGGAAGAGTCGCCGGCCGTCAAGCTCGGCCACAACGTGGTCAGCCACGTCGTCACCGAACTCGAAGTCCTGTGCCTGCCCAAGGACCTGCCCGAGTTCCTGACCGTCGACCTGAGCAAGCTCGAAGCCGAAACCTCGGTGCACGCCAGCCAGCTCGCGCTGCCCGCCGGCGTTGAGCTCGCCGCCGCGTCGGCCGACGTGACCGTTGCCAGCGCTGTCGCGACCGCCAAGGGCGCGAGCGACGCCGCCGCCGAGTAATCCTCCGGCGCACCAGCAGAAGGCCCGCCCCGCGCGGGCCTTTTTTCTGCCCACATGAAACCCATCAAGCTCATCGTCGGCCTCGGCAATCCGGGCGGCGAATACGAGGACACGCGCCACAACGCGGGCTTCTGGTTCGTCGACCGGCTCGCGCGCCGCGCCGGCGCCACGCTGCGCGCCGAGAAGAACTGGAACGCCTTCGTCGGCAAGGGTCAGCTCGGCAATTCGCCGGTGTGGCTCATGCAGCCGCAGACCTTCATGAACCGCTCGGGCGTGTCGGTGTCGGGCATCGCGAGCTTCTACAAGATCACGCCCGAGGAAATCCTCGTCGCGCATGACGAGCTCGACTTCCTGCCGGGCGTGGTCAAGTTCAAGAAGGGCGGCTCGTCCGGCGGCCACAACGGGCTGAAGGACATCGACGCGCGCATCGGCGGACGCGACTACTGGCGCCTGCGCATCGGCATCGGCCATCCGCGCTCGCTCGCGCTGAACCAGCAGGTGGTGGATTTCGTGCTGCACCGGCCGAGCCGGACGCATCAGGACGAGATCGACCGCGCCATCGACGACGCCATCGACGTGATGGACGACTTCGTGCGCGGCGACGGCGACAAGGCCGTCGCGAAGCTGCACGCGCGCTGAGACCGTCCGGCCCGCGCCAGTGCGGCAGATGACAGGCGCGGCCGGCCGGACGGCTGGCGTGCCGCCTCTCCGCCCACCGCGCCGTATCCGCCGCCAGCGCTGACCGAACCCCGCCGGAGCCGCCTAGCTACACTCCGCGCATTCTTCTGATCGGAATTCCCATGAGCCTCAAATGCGGCATCGTCGGGCTGCCCAATGTCGGCAAGTCCACCCTGTTCAACGCGCTGACCAAGGCCGGCATCGCGGCCGAGAACTATCCGTTCTGCACGATCGAGCCGAATACCGGCACGGTCGAGGTGCCTGATCCGCGCCTCGTCGCGCTGAGCGCCATCGTCAAGCCCGAGCGCGTCATGCCCGCGATCGTCGAGTTCGTCGACATCGCCGGTCTGGTGGCCGGCGCGAGCCAGGGCGAAGGGCTCGGCAACCAGTTCCTCGCGCACATCCGCGAAACCGACGCGATCGTGAACGTGGCGCGCTGCTTCGAGGACGAGAACATCATCCACGTCGCCGGCCGCGTCGATCCGATCAGCGACATCGAGGTCATCCAGACCGAGCTGTGCCTGGCCGACATGGGCACGGTCGAGAAGTCGATCCACCGCTATCAGAAGACCGCGCGCAGCGGCGACAAGGAAGCCAAGAAGCTGGTGGACATCCTCGAACGCGTGCAGGCCCAGCTCGACCAGGGCCTGCCGGTACGCGCGCTCGACCTGAGCGACGACGAGCGGGCGCTCATCAAGCCGCTGTGCCTCATCACCGCCAAGCCGGCGATGTTCGTCGGCAACGTGGATGAAGGCGGCTTCGAGAACAACCCGCACCTCGACAGGCTCAAGGAATACGCGGCCAAGCAGAACGCGCCCGTCGTGGCCATCTGCGCCAAGATCGAATCGGAAATCTCCGATCTGAGCGACGAGGACAAGGCCGTGTTCCTGGCCGACATCGGCATGGAAGAACCGGGCCTCAACCGCCTGATCCGCGCCGGCTTCAGCCTGCTGGGCCTGCAAACCTATTTCACCGCCGGCGTGAAGGAAGTGCGCGCCTGGACCGTGCCCGTGGGCGCGACCGCGCCGCAGGCGGCCGGCGTGATCCACACCGATTTCGAGCGCGGCTTCATCCGCGCCGAAGTCATCGCCTATGACGACTTCATCGCGTTCAAGGGCGAGCAGGGCGCGAAGGAGAAGGGAAAGATGCGGCTCGAAGGCAAGGAATACGTCGTGAAGGATGGCGACGTGATGCACTTCCGGTTCAACGTCTGACGCTGGCGTCGGCGTTAGCCCCCTGCCGGCCGGCTCGCGTCACGCACGACCCGATCAGCCGGAATGCTGTGCTAGCTTGGCCCGGGCTAGTCGGGTGGCCATGCGCATCGCCCGCCTGAGCGCCCGGGCAAGCCCCGGGCACGGCTGATTCCAACCGCTCCCGAGGCTGATGCATGTCGATGGTCATTTACGAGCAGGACGGCGTGAGGCGCCGTACCAGCGGATCCTTCTATCGCGGTGAAACCGTCAATTACCACCCGCAGGATGCGTCTTTCGAGCGTGCCGATGCCATCGAGCAATATTTTGTGCATGGCTGGATGCCGGAAAAGGGATTCGTCAGCAAGAACACGCCCATCGTTGCATTCGGCTCCTGTTTTGCCGCCAATATTTCGAAGTATCTGCATGCGCGCGGCTATGACGTACTGACCAAGCGCGACAACAAGTCATACGTGACTTCAATGGGCGACGGCATCGTCCATACCTTTGCCTTGCGACAGCAATTCGAATGGGCCTGGCTCAGGAAGGTGCCCACCGTCGAACTCTGGCATGGCTACAAGGCCGAGCAGTTCGGCTATTCCGAGGATGCGCGGCGCGATACCGAGATGCTGTTCAACCGAGCGTCGGTATTCATCATCACACTCGGCCTGAGCGAGATCTGGTACGACGAACCGACCGGCGAGGTGTTCTGGCGTGCGGTGCCGGCCAGCAAGATCGACCCGTCGCGCCACAAGTTCCGCGTCTCGACCCATGCCGAGAATCTCGAGAACCTGCGCGCCATCCACGCGCTGATCCGCCGTTTCCGGCCCGAAGTGCCGGTGCTGTTCACGGTGTCGCCCATTCCGCTCACGGCTACTTTTCGGCCGGTGTCCTGCATTACCGCCAATTCGGTTTCGAAGGCGATATTGCGCTCGGCACTCGATGAATTCATTCGCGAGGCCAATGATCCGAAGCTGTTCTATTTCCCGAGCTACGAGATCGTGATGCATGGCTTCAATCATCAATGGATCGATGATCGCAAGCATGTCTATTCGCATGTGCTCGATTTCAACATGAAGGTGTTCGAGCATTTCTTCTGCACGCCGGGATTGCCGCGCGAAGAACTCGAAAGCTCGTTCCGGCGCGCGCTGCTGCTCGACCAGGCGATCGGCCGTGAAGGCCATTCGGTGGCGGCGGTGAAGCCGGCGACCGAGCGGCGGCCGCTGCTGACGCGCGACGAGCGCATCGAGCAGCGTCGGGAAGCCCGCCGCGCGGCGCGTGTCGCCGAGCGCATCCAGCAGCGCAAGCAGGTCAAGGCAGAGGCGACGGCCGCCGCCGTGCCGGCACGAAAGATTGCCTCGGCGGCCGCTATGCCCGCTGGCGTGCCGGTCCGGCCGCGGCGCGGCTGGCGCGCGCGGCTGGCGGCCTGGTTCGGGCGCCACGCTGCCTGAAGCCGGCGCACCGGCACGCAAGCGAGTGCCCGGGCAGTCGGACAGGGCCGACGGACGTGATCGTGACGGATGCCGCCGAGCGCCGGCTTCCGCGATGATCGCGGCCCGGAGGTCCAGATGAATTCCCAACTCTTGCGCCAGCGCGGCCCGCGCGTGGCGCTGGTCGTCGCGGCGGCGCTGCTCCTGCTGCATGCACTGTTCGGCTTCTTCGGCGTGCCCGCGCTGCTGCGCTGGGCCGCCGAATCGTTTGGCCAACGCGAACTCGGCCGCGCGCTGCGGATCGACGCGGCGCGCTTCAATCCCTACACGCTCCGGCTGGAACTGGATGGCGTCACGCTGGCTGGTGCTGGTCCTGGTGCTGGTGCTGGTGGCGGTGGCGGTGGCGGTGGCGGTGGCGGTGGCGGTGGCGACGCGCCGGGCGAGGCGACATCGGCCGGCGCGGACGCGGGAAATGGCGTGTCCGCCAGCGCCACCACGCCTGCCCCGCCGCCGCAGCTGAGCCTGCGCGCGGCCACGGTCGACCTGTCCTGGGCTTCGCTCTGGCGCCTCGCGCCGGTGGTGCAGGCGCTGCGGCTCGACGGGCTGGCGCTGAACGCGACCCGGCTCGCGCCGACGCGCTTCGATTTCAGCGACATCGTCGACCGGCTCGCCGCGCGGCCGCCGTCGCCCGACAGCGGACCGGCCCGCTTCTCGGTCAGCAACATCGAGATCAGCGACGCGAGCCTGGTGCTGGACGACCGCGTGCGCGGCCGGCGCGACGAGGTCACCGGGCTCAGGCTCGGCATTCCCTTCGTGTCGAGCCTGCCGGTCGATGCCGACGTCTGGGTCGAGCCGGTGCTGGCGCTCGATCTGAACGGCGCGCCGCTGAGTGCCAGCGGCCAGCTGCTGCCCTTCGGCGCGACCGGCGTGGAAGCGCGGCTCAAGCTCGCGCTTGACGGGCTCGACCTGCCCGGACTGCTCGGCTTCGCGCCCTTGCCGCCCGGCATCGGCCTGCGGTCGGGGCTGCTCGACGCCGATCTGACCCTGAGCTACCGGGCGCCGCGCGGCACGGCCGAGGCCTCGCCCGAACTCGACATCGGCGGCAGCCTGGCGCTGCGCGAGCTGGCGCTGGCAGGCCCCGAGCCGCTGCTGGCCTTCCGCCGACTCGCGGTCGGCATCGACACGCTCAAGCCCCTGGCGCGCGAGCTGAAGCTCGGCGAGGTGAGGCTGGAGACGCCGGAGGTCGAGCTGCTGCGCGACGCGGGCGGGAGCAACTGGCAGCGCTTCGTCGCGCGGCTGATGGCGGGCGAGAAGGCGGCCGGCGGCGACGCGGCGGATGTGCCGGTCGCGGCAAGCGGGTCTTCGCCGGCTGCCGGTGCCCCGGCCGAGCCCTGGCGGTGGTCGGTCGCGCGGCTGGCCATCGACGACGGCCGGCTGCATCTCGTCGACGCGACCGTCGGCGCGCAGCGCCGCGTGCAAGCGCTGTCGCTCGACCTCGCCGATCTGGCCGGCACGCCCGGCCAGCGCGCCAAGCTCAAGCTGCGCGCCGCCACGCCCGAGGGCGAGACGCTCGCCATCGACGGCAGCCTCGCGCCCGCGCCGCTGGCCGGACGCCTGCGTGTCGCGCTCGCCGGACTGGCGCTGGAGGGCGCCGCGCCCTGGCTCGCCGACGTGCTCGACGGCAGCCTCGCCGGGCGGGCCGACGTGGCAACGACACTGGATTTCTCGACCGGCGCCGCCGGTCGCCTCGGCCTGCGGCTCGACGGGCTTGTGCTCGACGCGCGGACGCTGCGCCTGCGCGGGCCGGCCGGCAGCGGCGCCGAGCTGGATGTCGCCCGGCTCGCGCTCGATGGCGGCACGGTCGATCTGACGGGCCGTGCCGTCGCGCTCGGCCGACTGGCGATCGAGACGCCCCGGCTGGGCCTGCGCCGGCTTGCCGACGGCAGCATCGGCTGGCAGCGGCTGGTGAAGGTCGGGCAGCGCGGGCAGGGCGGGCAGACCACGCCGGCCGGAACCACGCCGGCCGGAACCACGCCGGGCGAAGCCGACCCATCCGCAAGCGCCCCGGCCTGGAAGCTCTCCCTCGCCGGCCTGCATCTCGCCAGCGGCAGCGTCGCCTTCGACGACCTCGGCGCCGACCCGCTGCCCGCGCTCTCCGTCGGCGGCATCGGCCTCGATACCGGCCGACTCGATCCGGCCAGCCCCGCGCCGGTGCCGCTGCGTTTCGCGGCCATGATCGGCAAGGGCCGCATCGGCGCCGGCGGCACGGTCGCGCTCGCGCCGCCGGCCGCCCGGCTCGATCTCGACCTCGCGCGGCTCGACCTCGCCCAGCTCCAGCCCTGGATCGCGCGGCGCTTCAATGTCGTGCTCGCGTCGGCGCCGCTGTCGCTGCGCGGCCGGCTCGACGCCAGCCTCCCGTCGGGCGCGCCGCCGCGTCTCGGCTACGAAGGCGGCGTGCAGCTCGACGACTTCCGTCTCGCCGAGGGCGGCGGACGTGGCGACCTGCTGCGCTGGCAGTCGCTCCAGACCGCGCGGCTCACGCTGCGCAGCGACGGCGGCGCGCCGCTGATCGAGACCGCGCCGGTCACGCTGGCCGGCTTCTACGCGCGGCTGCGGGTGTCGCCGCAAGGGCGGCTCAACTTCGCCGAGCTGGCGCATGCGCCGGACGGCGGCCGCGCCGGAGCGGCGGGCGAGGGCGCGCGCGCAGCCCGGCCCGATGGTGCGTCGGCCGATCCCGCGCGTGGCAAGGCGGATGCCGCCCCGGCCGCCGCCGGCGCGCCGCAGTCCGTACCGGGCGCGTCCGCCGCCGCTTCGGCCTCCGCGCCCGTCATCCGCATCGCCGGCATCGCGCTCGGCAACGGCTCGGCCGACTTCACCGACGACTTCGTGCGGCCCAACTACCGCGCGCGCCTGACCGATCTCGGCGGCGCGATCGGTGCGCTCGCCAGCGACGCCGCCGCGCCCGCGCCGGTCAGCCTCGCGGCGCGCATCGACGGCGAAGCGCCGGTCAGCATCACCGGCAGCATCAACCCGCTCGCGCCGCGCCTCGCGCTCGACCTGCGCGCCGACGCGCGCGGCATCGATCTGCCCGGCCTCACGCCCTACTCGACCAAGTACGCCGGTTATCCGATCGAGCGCGGCAAGCTGTCGGTGGACGTCAGCTACCGGCTCGACGACGGCCGGCTCGATGCCGAGAACCATGTCTTCATCGACCAGCTCAGCTTCGGCGAGCGCGTCGAGAGCCCCACGGCCACGAAGCTGCCGGTGCTGCTCGCGGTCGCGCTGCTCAAGAACTCGCGCGGCGAGATCGACCTGCGCCTGCCCGTCAGCGGCTCGCTCGACGATCCGCAGTTCTCGGTCGCGGGCCTGATCGGCCGCGCGCTCGCCAACCTGGTTGCAAGCGCTGTCACCGCGCCGTTCCGGCTGCTCGGCAACCTGTTCGGCGGCGGCGAGGAACTCGGCCGCATCGACTTCGCGCCCGGCAGCGCCAGCCTCGGCGCCGACGCCGCGGCCCGGCTCGACAAGCTCGCCGCCGCGCTGCGCGACCGGCCCGGCCTGCGGCTCGACGTGACCGGCCGCGCCGATGCCGCCCGTGACGACGCCGGCCTGCGCGCGGGCCGGCTCGAAGCCCGCCTGCACGCGCTGCGCGGCGATGCGCCGACCGGCGCGAACGCTGGCCCCGCCGCGCCCGGCGCCGATCCGCTCACCGGCCCGGCCGCGCCCTCGCACCGCACCAGCGATGCCGAGCCGGCGCCGATCCCGCCGGCCGAGCGCGCCGCGCTGCTCGTCCGGCTGTGGAAGGCCAGCGAGCTGCCCGACAAGCCGCGCAACCTGCTCGGTCTCGTCACCACGCCGCCCGCACCGGAGATCGAGCAGCGCCTGCTCGCCGCCGACACGATCGACGCCGCCGCGCTGCGCGGACTCGCGCTGGACCGCGCCCGCGCCGTCATCCGCAACCTCGCCGAGCGTGAGGGCGTCGCGCGCGAGCGGCTGTTCCTCAACGAACCGAAGCTCGGCGGCGATGCTGCCGCCGGTGAGGCGGCCGGCGGCGGCATTGGCGTGGAGTTCGGCCTGCGCTGAACATCAGGCCGCCAACCTGCCCGCGCGCGCCGCGCGCCCCGCCGGCGGCCCGGGAATCCTTCCGGAACCGACCGCGCCGTTCGCGCGCCGGATCGCCGGTTCCCTCCGCCGGGCGTCGCGCGCCAGCGTCGGCCGGGCCGGCATCATCACGCCGTCCCGGTCCTGCTCGTCATGCAAGCGCTTTCACGCCGCCAGCGACCGCGCCCGCGCGGCCATGCGCCGGCGCCGTTGCGCTCCCAGCGCGCCGACGCCCGCCACCATCAGCGCGAGCGACGAGGGTTCGGGCACGGCCGCGGTCACATCGCGCAGGCCGCCGCCCGAGAACAGCGTGTTCGGCCCGCTGCCGAAGTCGCGCACATGGAACTCCAGTCCCGACGCCGCGCCGCCCGCGCCCGACAGCGAATTGGCGATCAGCGTGCCGTTGAAGCCGCCCCAGCCCGCCGTCACATCCGCCAGCGGCGCCAGGAAGCTGCCATGCGCGCTGCCTTGGAAGGTGAGCGACGTCGCCTCGTACAGGTTGAACAGCACATGGTCGAGCGTGATGCCGCCGGCCGAGCTGAAGCCCGTGTTCGGCATCGACAGCGAACTGCCCGCCACGTTGATGACCACCGTCGCGCCCGCCGGCGCAAAGATGCTGAAGCCCGAATAGGCGTGGTTGAAGCTGTCCGCCGACACGTTGAAGAAGCTGGTGCTGCCTGGCGCCGCACCGCCCGCATTGACCATCAGGGCGCCCCATTGCAGGCCGGCGGTCGGGTCGGCCGCATCCACCTGAGCCGCCGACAGCGCGGTCAGCTCGCCGCGCGCCGCCGCGAAGTCCACCGGCAGCGTGGTGCTGCCCTGGGTCGCGCTGCCGTTGAGCGTGAAGCTCGACGTCTTGCCGAAGTTGCTGCCGTAGGTGACGTTGCCGTTGATCTGCCCCGCCGGTGCGAGCGTGACCGAGCCGCCCGCCGACAGGTTGCCGTCGAGCCGCAGATTGCCCAGCGAGGCATTGCCGCCCACGACGATGTTGCTGCCCGGGCGCAGCGTCGCGTTCGTGTAGGTCAGGTCGCCGCCCACCACCAGCGTCGGCTCGCTGCCGTAGGTCAGGTCACCCACCGGCATGTTGGTGAAGGTGGCGTTGCCGCCCACCGCGATGCGGCCCTGGGTGTCGGAAGTCTGGTTGCTGTTGCCGAACAGGAAGACGTTGAACCCCCCCGCCACGCCGAGCGCCGAGGTTGCGTGCGCGCTGCCGCCACCTGCCACCAGTCCGATCGCGAGCAGCAGCGGCTTGAGCCGGAAGTGCGGAGGTCGTGCGAGTCTCATGGTCCTGATTTCCCTTGGATTCTGTTGTTGGAAGTCGGACAGCGCAGGCTTGCAATGGCATGCGGGCCAGGGTTTGCAAGCGCCTGCATTGCCGTCCGGGAACAAAAGAGAAATCAGGGAAACACTTCCGCGCCGAGACAAAAGTCGCGCGATTCACTCGGGTGTCATGAGGTGCGGGGCTTTCTCTTATCCAGGGAAATCCAGGTCTGATGCTTGCCGCATGGCGGGCGGTCTAACCTGGGTGGGCGACTTCCGGCGGAGGGTGGGACAACAGTCGAGCCGGTGCCGCACGGGTGCGGCAGGGCCGACCCGACGCGCGTGAGTCGCCCTTCTCCGTGCCGCTCCGGAGCGGTTGCTTTACTTGTGGTCGGGCGAGTCGTGACTTGCCGGGCAGTCGCGCAGCCTGCCCGCGGCCTCGCGGTCGAGCAGCGCCCGCTTGCGCTCGACGCCCCAGCGATAGCCCGACAGGCCGCCATCGCCGCGCACGATGCGGTGGCAGGGCACGGCCACGGCCACAGGATTGGCGGCGCAGGCGCCAGCGACCGCGCGCACCGCGCGGGGCGCGCCAATCGCGGCGGCGATCTCGGTGTAGCTCGCGGTCCGCCCGGGTGGCACGGCGCGCAACGCCTGCCACACGCGCAGCTGGAAGGCGGTGCCGCGCAGGTCGAGCGGCAGATCGAGCCCGAGCCGGGGCGCCTCGACGAAGCCGATGACCGTCGCCACCGTGCGCTCGAAATCGTCATCGCCGCCCACGAGATCGGCTGCGGGAAAGCGGCGCTGGAGATCGGCCACGAGCGGCGCGGGATCGTCGCCGAGCAGGATCGCGCAGATGCCGAGGTCGGTCGCCGCCACCAGCACCGCGCCGAGCGAGGACTCGGCCACGGCAAAGCGGATGCGCGTGCGCGGCGCGCCGGCGCGGTAGCGGCCGGGCGCCATGCCGAGCGCGGCGTCGGCGGCCTCGTAGAAGCGGCCGCTGGAGCCGTAGCCGGCGGCGTGGAAAGCCTCGGTCACACTGGCGCCGCCGGCGAGTTCGTCGCGCACGCGGGCGGCGCGGCGGGCGGCGGTCCAGGCCTTGGGGCTGAGGCCGGTCACGGCCTTGAACACGCGCTGGAGATGCCAGGCGCTCAGGCCGGCGCGCGCGGAAAGCTCGGCCAGCGTGGGCGGCGTCTCGGCCGCGTCGATGTGGCGGCAGAGGTCGGCGACGAGCGCGGCGTGGGGATGGGCGGGCGCGGCGGGGAGGGACGAGCCGTCGGCGGCGATGGCGCGCGGGCCGTCGGTGTCATGCATGCGGGAGGGAAGGGCGGCGTCCATCGCGGGTCTCCGGGAGTGCGTGCGGCGATTGTCGCCAGCGGCGACGGCCGCTGCACTCCGGAGCTTGCGGTTGGCGCGCGGGTCGGGCGACGCCGCGCGGCCATCGACGCAAGCGGGCCGCGCGCAAGGCGACCCGCCCGCCGTCACGCCGCCGACTGCATCTCGAACGGCAGCGAGCGCAGCCGCTTGCCGGTGAGCTTGGCGACCGCGTTGGCAAGCGCCGGCGCGAGCGCGGGCAGGCCGGGTTCGCCCATGCCCGTCGGCGCGTCCACCGACGGCACGATGAACACCTCCACCACCGGCATGTCGGGCATGCGCGCGACCGTGTACTGGTGGAAGTTGGTCTGCTCGACCGCGCCGTCCTTGAGCGTGATCGCGGCGCCCGGCAGCGTCGTGCCCAGCGCCATCAGCGCCGCGCCTTCCACCTGAGCCTGCACCGTGAGCGGATTGACCGCGAAGTTGCAATGCACGCCGCCCCAGACGTGATGCAGCTTGGGCTTGCCGTCGGCGACGGACGCCTCCACCACATAGGCCACGACCGAGTTGAAGCTCTCGTGCAGCGCCACGCCCCAGGCATGGCCGGCCGGCAACCTGCGCTTGCCGTAGCCCGACTTCTGCACCGCGAGGTCGAGCGCCGCGAGATGGCGCGGATGGTTCGGCCCGATGAGCTTGCGGCGGTACTCGACCGGATCGGCGCCGGCATTGGCGGCCAGTTCGTCGACGAGCGTTTCCATGACGTAGGCGGTGTGCGTGGAGCCGACCGAGCGCCACCACAGCACGGGCACGTTCACGTCCATGTTGTGTACCGACAGTTCCATCGGCACGGCATAGGGCGCGCCCATGCCCTCGACCATCGTGCCGTCGATGCCGTTCTTGAACAGGAAGCCCTCGAACAGCGTGCCCTTGACGATGCTCTGGCCGACGATGCGGTGCTCCCAGGCCAGCACCCGCCCGCCCGCATCCACGGCGATGCGCGCGCGGTGGACGTGCATCGGCCGGTAGTAGCCGCCGCGGATGTCGTCCTCGCGGCTCCAGATCATCTTGACCGGCTCGGCATGGCCGTCGGCCGCCCAGGCACGGGCGATGCGCGCGGCCTCGACCACGTAGTCACTGCTCGGCACCGCGCGCCGGCCGAAGCCGCCGCCCGCCATCTCGGTGTTGAACTTCACCTTCGCCGGTTCGAGGTCGAGCGTCTTCGCGATCGCGTTCTGGTCGACGGTCTGGAACTGCGAGCCGCACCACACTTCGGCCGAGCCGTCCTTGAGCGCAATGGTGCAGTTGAGCGGCTCCATCGGCGCATGGGCGAGGTAGGGGAAGACGTATTCGGCCTCGATCACCTTCGCGGTCGCGCCGAGCGGCTCGGTGACGGCGGCGGTGCTGGGCGCGCCGGTGACGGTGGTGGCGCGCGCCGTGCCAGCGACGGTCGTCATGCCGCCGGCTGCCGCGCCCGCACGGTCGCCCGCGCCGAGCGGCGCCGTGAGCGGCCCCATGTCGGCGGCCATCGCGACCGTGCCCTTCTGCTTCGCGCGCTCGCGGTAGCTGGCGAGCAGGGCGGCGCTGTCGGGCTTCTCGACGGCGGAGGTGTCCCACTTGATGTCGAGCGCCTCGCGCGCCTGCTTCGCGGGCCAGTAGCCGTCGGCCACCACCGCGATCGCCTCGCCGCCCCGGTCGGCCGGGATGCGCAGCACCGCGCGCACGCCCTTCACCGCCTTCGCCTTCGCGTCATCGACGGACGCCACCTTGGCGCCGAACACCGGCGGATGCGCGACCACCGCCACCTTCAGCCCCGGCAGCTGGCGGTCGATGCCATAGCTCTGCCGGCCGCTCGACTTGGCCGTCGCGTCGAGCCGGCGCGTCGGCTTGCCGAGCAGGCGGAACTGCTCGGGCTTCTTGAGCATGACCGTCTCGGGCAGCGCGATGCCGGCGGCCGATTCGGCCAGCTCGCCGTAGCGCAGCCGCTTGCCGTCGGGCGCGATGACGGCGCCGTCGGCGGTGCGCAGCGAGGCCACGTCGAGCTTCCAGCGCTGGGCCGCCGCGTTGACGAGCAGCGCCCGCGCCGTCGCGCCGAGCGTGCGGTAGTGCAGCCAGCTGTTCTTGATCGAGTTGGAGCCGCCGACCATCTGGATGCCGAACACCGGGTCCTTGTAGGCGTCGCCGGCGGGCGCGAGTTCGGGCTTGATCTTGCGCCAGTCGCAGTCCAGCTCCTCGGCGATGAGCATGGGCAGCGCGGTCTGCACGCCCTGGCCGAAGTCGAGCCGGTTCACCTGCACGGTCACGCTGTCGTCGGCGCCGATGCTGATGAAGGGGCCGGGCGGCAGCGCCTTGGGCGGCGGCGCGGCGCCCCAGATCTGCGGCTTGTCGGTCTGCTCGCTGGCGGCGCGCGCGAGCGGCGCGAGGCCGAGCATGAGGCTGCCGGCGGCGGTCGAGAGCAGGAAGCGGCGGCGGTCGATGCGCACCTCGCCAGCGGCTTCGGTGGCGTCGATGAGCGGGGAGTCGGCCTGCGCGGCGGCGCGCAGCTCGGGGTCGGACAGGAAGCGGTCGAGTCGCATCTTCGGTCTCCGGATCAGGCGAGCGACGCGGCCGCGTCGTGGATGGCGGCGCGGATGCGCTGGTAGGTGCCGCAGCGGCAGACGTTGCCGGCCATGGCGGCGTCGATGTCGGCGTCGCTGGGCTTGCGCTTTTCCTTGAGCAGGGCGGTCGCGCTCATGATCTGGCCGCTCTGGCAGTAGCCGCACTGGGCCACGTCGTGCTTGACCCAGGCGGCCTGCACCGCCTTGCCGACGCGGTCGGCGCCGATCGCCTCGATCGTGGTGATCTTCTTGCCGGCGACGGCGCTGACGGGCGTGATGCACGAGCGCGTGGCCTGGCCGTCCACATGCACGGTGCAGGCGCCGCACATGGCCATGCCGCAGCCGAACTTGGTGCCGGTCATGCCGGCGCTGTCGCGCAGTGCCCAGAGCACCGGCGTGTCGTCGCCGACATCGAACTGCATGTCGCGGCCGTTGATGTTGAGGGTGGTGGTCATGCGGTCTCCCGGGGTGGCAGGGGATTGCCGCGCGCGGCCCGTGGCAGCGGGCAGTGAGCGAGCGGCGGTCAAGGGAGGGGAATCGTGCGCGGGCTAGACTTGCCGCCCGCGGCGCTTCGGGCGCGGTGCTTCGCCGGCTCGGCGCACCGCATTGTCGGCCGGACACGCGGATCGTGGCGCCAGTCTGGCGTGGTTATCGCAGGTCTCGCGTCGCGCGGGGATGCAGGCATTCGAGGAGCGACGCGCATGGCGTATTCGATCAAGGAAATCTTCTACACGCTGCAAGGCGAGGGTGCGAACGCCGGGCGCGCCGCGGTGTTCTGCCGCTTCGCCGGTTGCAACCTCTGGACCGGGCGCGAGGCCGATCGTTCCGGCGCGGTCTGCAAGTTCTGCGACACCGACTTTGTCGGCACCGACGGCACGCTCGGCGGAAAATTCGCTGACGCGGCAGCCTTGTCGGACATGATCGCGGCGCAATGGCCGACGTTGCCGACTGTTACCATCCGCCCCTTCGTCGTCCTCACGGGTGGCGAGCCGCTGTTGCAGGTCGATGCGGCCCTCGTCGATGCGCTGCATGCGCGCGGCTTCGAGATCGCCGTCGAATCCAACGGCACGGTGGCGCCGCCGCCGGGCATTGACTGGCTGTGCGTCAGCCCCAAGGCAGGCGCGCCGCTCGTCGCCACGCGCGGGCAGGAGCTGAAGGTGGTCGTGCCCCAGGCCGGCCAGGACCTCGACGCCCTTGCCGCGCTCGACTTCGAACACCGCTTCCTGCAACCGATGGACGGCCCGCTCGCGCGCGACAACGCCCGCCTCGCCGTCGAACTCTGCATGCGTGACCCGCGCTGGCGCCTCAGCGCGCAGACCCACAAGTACCTGGGCATCCGATGATTTACGAACTCACCCAGGAATTCTTCTTCGACGCCGCCCACACGCTGGAGCGCACGATCGAGACGGATTCCAGCCGCCGCATCCACGGCCACACCTATCACGTGCTCGTCAGCCTGCGCGGCCAGCCCGACCCGAAGAGCGGCATGCTCATGGACCTCGGCTACTTCCGCGCCGCGCTCGCGAAGCTGCGCGACAAGCTCGACCACCGCTTCCTCGACGAGATTCCCGAGATCGGCCCGGCCACGCTCGAAAACCTCTGCGCCTACGTCTGGCGCGAGCTGGAAGGCGAGCTGCCCGCGATCGCGCGCGTCACGCTGGAGCGCCGCGCCGGCGGCGACCGCTGCACGCTCAGCCGCGACTGACGGTCCGCGCCGCCTGCCGCGCCGCGCGTGGCCTGGCGCGGCCGCGCCGGCCGATGCTCGGCACGCCCGCCACAGCCCGCGCTTTCTCACTGATTTCACAGGGATTTCCGCCCGGAAGCGCCTTCGCGCGCTGCTAGACTCCGGCCCCGTTTCCACCCCTCACCGAACACTGCCATGAGCGACACGCCGGAACTCGATCTCGAACACGAAGCCGCCAAGGTGCCGCCGCGCGTCAAGGCCGAAATCCTGTCCGAGGCGCTGCCCTTCATCCGCAAGTTCCACGGCAAGACCATCGTCATCAAGTACGGCGGCAACGCCATGACCGATCCGGCGCTCCAGCAGGACTTCGCCGAGGACGTGGTGCTGCTCAAGCTCGTCGGCCTCAACCCGGTGGTGGTGCACGGCGGCGGCCCGCAGATCGACGAGGCGCTGGCCAAGATCGGCAAGAAGGGCACCTTCATCCAGGGCATGCGCGTGACGGATGAAGAGACGATGGAAGTCGTCGAATGGGTGCTCGGCGGCGAGGTGCAGGGCGACATCGTCGGCCTCATCAACCACGCCGGCGGCAAGGCCGTGGGCCTGACGGGCCGTGACGGCGGCATGATCCGCGCCCGCAAGCTCATGCTTCCCGACCGCGACGATCCGTCCAAGCTGCACGACATCGGCCAGGTGGGCGAGATCACCCAGATCGACCCGTCGGTGGTGCGCGCGCTCCAGGACGACCAGTTCATCCCCGTGGTGGCGCCGATCGGCTTCGGCGAGAACAACGAGACCTACAACATCAACGCCGATCTGGTGGCGGGCAAGCTGGCCGAGGTGCTCAAGGCCGAGAAACTCGTGCTGCTCACCAACATCAAGGGCGTGCTCGACAAGAACGGCGAACTGCTTACGAAGCTGACCGCCAAGCGCATCGACGAGCTGTTTGCCGACGGCACGATCAGTGGCGGCATGATGCCCAAGATCAGCTCGGCCCTCGACGCGGCCAGGGCCGGCGTCAATGCCGTCCACATCATCGATGGCCGCGTGCCGCATTGCCTGCTGCTCGAAATCCTCACGGAAAAGGGCGTCGGCACCATGATCCGCTCGCACTGAGCGGATGCCGGTGCCGGAAGCACGGCGCATCCCGATCGGGATGCCGCCGACGCGCCACGGCGCGGTGGTGCGCCGCGCTTGCAAGCGATTGCAGACGCGCGACGATGACAACGCTTGCAAGCTGCGTCCGGTCTGGTTGTTCGACCTCGACAACACGCTGCACAACGCCTCGGCCCGCATCTTTCCGGAAATCAACCGGCTGATGACGGACTACATCGCGCGCCGGCTCGGCGTGTCGCGCGAGGCGGCCGACGCGCTGCGCCAGCAGCTCTGGCTGCGCTACGGCGCGACGCTGCTCGGTCTCGTGCGCCTGCACGGCGTGGACGAGGCCGAGTTCCTGCGCGAGACCCATGCCTTGGACGACATCGGCGCGCTGGTCGTGCCGGGGCGCGGACTGGCCACGGCACTGCGCCGGCTGCCCGGCCGCAAGATCGTCTTCACCAACGGGCCGGCCGCCTATGCGCGTCAGCTGCTGTTCCATCTCGGCATCGACCGGCATGTCGACCGCTGCGTGGCGGTCGAGCAGATGCGACTGCACGGTCGGTTGAGGCCCAAGCCCTCGCGCGCCATGCTGCGTGCCTTCATCGCGCGCGAACGGCTCGATCCGCGTCGCTGCGTACTCGTGGAGGACAGCGCGCCCAATCTCGTGGCTGCGCGCTCGCTTGGCGTGGGCACCGTGCTGATGACGGCCCACCTGCCAAGTGTCAAGCGCCGCCGGATCAACTGGGCCAAGCTAAAAATTCACGACTTGGCAATACTGCAACGACGGATTTCACATTTCCTGTGATGTGCTGTCCGCGCGTGTGGTTGCTTCCACAGCTTGTATCTCCCGTGTTTTCTATGTCGCCGTGAATGGTGCGGAGGCTGATGGCCTGTCTAGAATCCGCCGGCATGTCAATTTCTGTGACATTTTTGTCGAAACCCCTACCGGCTGCGATCTCGAAAGATGACTCTCACCACACTCGCGAACGAACACATTTCCGATGACGCCGGTGTCTCCCGCAAGCGGGCTTACAGCAAGCCGGGCGAGCGTCGGGTGCAGATTCTCCAGGCACTCGGCGAGATGCTCGAGCACCCCAAGGGCGAGCGAATCACCACCGCTGCGCTGGCCGCGCGCCTCGAAGTCTCGGAAGCCGCGCTGTATCGCCACTTCGCGAGCAAGGCCCAGATGTTCGAGTCGCTGATCGAATTCATCGAAGGCACGCTGATCGGCCTGACCGAGCAATGCGCGGCCGACCATGACGATGGCGTCGAGCAGACCCGGGCACTCGTGCTCGCGCTGCTGGGTTTCGCCGAGCAGAACCGCGGCATGACCCGCGTGCTGGTTGGCGATGCGCTCGTCGGCGAGAACGATCGCCTCCAGGTGCGCATGAACGAACTGTTCGACCGCATCGAGGCCGCCGTCGCGCGCGGACTGCGCACCGCTCTGTTCCAGGGCCGTCTGCCCTCGGGCTTCGACGTGGATGCGCGCGCCAATCTCATCCTCAGCTTCGTCGGCGGCAAGTGGCATCGCTATGCCAAGAGCGGCTGGCTGCGCACGCCGGCCGAGGGCGCCGAAGCCCAGGTCGCGGCGCTGCTTGCGGTCTGATGCCCTCCGTGCGGAGCTTTCGCTCCGCACCGCGCCTCGGCTGCCCTGATCAGTAGGCGCCGAAACCGCTGTCCCGGGCGATCGGCCGCGCGACCGCGAACAGGCCGAGCAGCACCATCGCCGCGAACAGCATCATCGACAGCTGCGGGATGTTGAAGCCGAACAGCGTCCATTCGACGGTCAGGCAGTCGCCGTGGCCCGCGAAGATGCGCGGCATGAGCTGTTCGAGCGTGAAGTTCTGGAGCATCCAGCTGAAGGGCCGGCCGCAGCTCGCCGACTCGGGCGGATGCTCGATGAGCCAGGCGTGCCAGCTGGCCACGCCCAGCCCGCCGAGCGACACCAGCGTGGCGAGGCCGGCGATCAGCCTCATCAGCCACGCGCGGGTGCCCGCGAGCGCGCCGACGAGCGCCAGCCCGCCCGCGATCACGTAGCCGAGCCGCTGCACGATGCACAGCGGGCAGGGTTCGATGCCGAGTTCATGCTGGACGTAGTAGGCCGAGGCCATCGAGCCGACCGAAATCAGGCAGACGAGTGCGAGCGCGCGGCGCGCGTTGAGCAGCTTGAGCATGGTTGCGGGAGGAGAGGTTCTAGTTGTGCGCGCCGCAGACCGGACAGTCCGGGTCGCGCGGCAGACGGATGCGGGTCCATTCCATCGAGCGGGCATCGAGCAGCAGCAGCTGCCCGGCGAGGCTGCGGCCCACGCCGGCGACGAGCTTGAGCGCCTCGGCGGCCTGCATCGCCCCGACGATGCCCACGAGCGGCGCGAACACGCCCATCGTCGCGCAGCGGATTTCCTCGGCGTCGTCGGCTTCCGGAAACAGGCAGTGATAGCAGGGCGCGTCGGCCGCGCGCGGATCGAACACGCTGATCTGCGCCTCGAAGCGGATGGCCGCGCCCGACACCAGTGGCACGCCCGCAGCGACGCAGGCGCGGTTGACCGCATGGCGCGTCGCGAAGTTGTCGGAGCAGTCGAGCACGACCGTGGCGCGCGCCACTTCGCGCGCGAGCCGTTCGGCATCGAGCCGCTCGGCGATCGCCACCACCTCGATCTGCGGATTGAGCGCGGCGAGCATCTCGCGCGCCGAATCGACCTTGGCCCAGCCCACGCGCGCCGTCGTGTGCGCGATCTGGCGCTGGAGATTGGTGAGATCGACCGTGTCGCCATCGGCGATGACGATGCGGCCGACGCCCGCCGTCGCGAGATACATCGCCGCCGGCGAGCCGAGACCGCCGGCGCCGATCACGAGCGCGGTCGCGCCGAGCAGCTTCTCCTGCCCCTCGATGCCGATCTCGTCGAGCAGGATGTGCCGGCTGTAGCGCAGCAGCTGGTCGTCATTCACGGCGCGCTCCCGACTGGCCCGCGCGCCGCGAGGCCGAACCTCATTGCTCGGACGGCGCGCTGCCGCCCTTGTCGGCGCCGACGGCGGCCGTGGTCGCGCCCTCGGGCCGGGGTTTGGCGGTTTCCACCGGCTTGCCCTTGAGCTGGTTGAGCGCCTGCTGGAGTTGCCAGTCGTCGGCCGAGCCGTATTCCACCGGCTTGCGGTTCTTGAGCAGCTCCTCGATGCGCTTGGCATCGGCGGCGCGCTGCTCGGGCGTCTTCTTGTCGGGCTTGGCTTCACCGCCCTCGGGGTTGGCGAGGTGATGGTCGAGATCGGCCTCGCGCGGGCCGAATTCGGCAAACGGATCGCCGTCCTTGTATTCGTCCACCAGCAGGTCGGGCGTGATGCCCTTGGCCTGGATGCTGCGGCCGGCCGGCGTGAAGTAGCGCGCCGTCGTCAGGCGGATGGCCGTCGTGGCCGACAGCGGCAGGATGGTCTGCACCGACCCCTTGCCGAAGCTCTGCGAGCCCATGACCGTCGCGCGCTTGTGGTCCTGCAGGGCGCCCGCGACGATTTCCGACGCCGACGCCGAGCCGCGATTGACCAGCACCACCATCGGCAGCTTCTTGGCATCGACCGACAGCTTGGCGACGTAATCGTCGGTGCCGCGGCCGCGCAGGTAATCCTCGGGATTGGCGAAGAACTTGCGCTTGGCGTCGTCGGTGCGGCCGTCGGTGGACACCACCAGATCGCCCTTCGGCAGGAAGGCCGCCGACACGCCGATGGCCGCGTTCAGCAGGCCGCCTGGATCGTTGCGCAGGTCGAGCACGATGCCCTTGAGCTGCCCTTGCGCCGCCAGCTTGTTGAACTGGGTGACGAGGTTCTCGGCCGTGCTTTCCTGGAACTGGGTGATGCGCAGATAGGCATAGCCCGGCTCGACCAGCTTGGCCTTGACCGACGCCACCTTGATGACTGCGCGCTCCAGCGTGATGACGATGGGCTTGCTCTCGCCCTTGCGCGCGAAGGTGACCGTGACGTTGGTCTTGGGCTTGCCGCGCAGCATCTTGACCACGTCGGTCGTGCTCATGCCCTTGGTCGGCTTGTCGTCCACGCGGATGATCAGGTCGCCGGCGCGCACGCCGGCGCGCGCGGCGGGCGTGTCCTCGATCGGCGCGATCACCTTCGGGAAGCCGTCTTCGCTGCCGATCTCCATGCCCAGACCGCCGAACTCGCCCTGCGTCTGGGTGGTGAGGTCCTTGAACGCATCGGCGTCGAGGTATTGCGAATGCGGATCGAGGCTTGTGAGCATGCCGGAGATGGCCTCGGTCACGAGCTTCTTGTCTTCGACCGGCTCGACGTAGTTGTTCTTGATCGCGCCGAACACATCGGTGAACTGGCGGATCTCCTCATAGGGCAGGGCCGGGCGCGGCTCGCGCTGCGCGACCGCCGACAGTTGCAGGCTCACGAGCACGCCTGCCACCACACCCGCCGAAACCAGACCCAGGCTCTTCAACTTGCCCATCGTTAAACCACCTATCGCGAGACGGCCCTAGGCCGGGGAAATTCGCCGCAAAAAAACAGCCCGGCAAGGCTTTGCCGGGCTTTGCATCATGCGGTCAGCGCAGCCATCCGGAAGGATCAAAAGGCTGGCCCGCACGCCTGAGTTCAAAGTATAGGCCGGGGCGTTCGGCGCCTCCGGTGGCACCCACGCTGGCGATGGTCTCGCCCGCGTTGACGGTTTGACCGGCGGTCTTGAAATTCGATTCATTGCCCGCGTAGATCGACAGGTATTGCCCGCCGTGATCGACGATCACGATGTTGCCGAAGCCGCGCAGCCAGTCGGCGAACACCACGCGCCCGCGCGCCACGGCATGCACCTCGGCACCGGTCGGCGCGGCGATGAAGATGCCCTTCCACACCGAACCGCCGTCGCGCGGCCGTCCGAAGCGGCCGGTGATCTCGCCCGGCGCCGGCTGCGCGAGCCGGCCGCGCAGCGCCTCGAAGGCGGAGCCGTCGGGCAGCATCGCGATGCTCGGCGCGGGCGGTGGAGGCGGGGCGGGCGCGGGTTCGGGGGCATGCACGGGCGGAGGCGCAGGCACGGATGCTGGCGCGGGCGCCGGCATCGGCGCGCCGGCGGCGGCCGCCTGCTGGCGCGCACGCGCCTCGCGTGCCTCGGCCTCGGCACGCCTGCGGGCGGCTTCCTTCTCTGCCAGGGCGCGCTTGGCGGCCTCGGCGGCGGCGAGACGCGCGGCCTCCTCGGCGCGGCGCTTTTCGGCGGCGAGGCGCTCGCGCTCCTTGCGCTCCTCCTCGGCGATGACCTTGCCGAGCTTGTCGATCAGGCCGTTCAGCCGCTCGGCGTCACGTTCGAGCGCGCCGACCTGCTTGCGCTGCTCCTCGAGCTTTGCCGACACGCGCGCCAGCGTGGCGCTGCGCGCCTGCTTCTCCCGTTCGAGCGCGTTGCGTTCCGATTCCTGCTGGCCGCGGATCTGCGCCAGCTCGTCGCGGCGCTGGCGCTGGGTCTCGGCCAGCGTGGCCAGGCGGGCCTCGTCGGCTTCGAGTTGGGTGATGAGCTTCTGCTGCGCGCGCCCCACGTAGCCGAGCAGCGCGAGGTTGCGGCCGGTGGTGTTGGGGTTCTCGCCCGACAGCAGCAGCTGCCAGGGGCTGGTGCGGCCCTGGGTGTATTCGGCGCGGCTCAGGCGGGCGAGCCGGGCGCGGTTGTCGCCGATCGCGGCCTCGACACGCGTGCGCTCGGCCTCGGCGGCAGCGAGTGCGGTCTCGGCGTCGCGCTGGCGCTGGTCGAGGTCGCGCAGCTTGCGGTTGGCCTCGGAGATCGCGCCTTCCGATTCGCGCAGGGCGTCGCGCGCCTCGCTGCGGTCGGATTCGGCCTTGCTCAGGTCGCGCTTGAGCGACTGGATGCGGTCGCGCAGTTCGCCGGCTTCGCTCTGCGCGGCGCGGCGCTGCTCGGCGGTGGCGCCGACCGGCGCGGGCGCCGGAATGGACACGGCCGGCGCGGCGGCCGCGAGCCCCGGCCCACCCGCGACCAGCGCGAATGCGAACAAGGCCGCGCCGCGACGGATGCGCGGCGCGGCCTCGCTGGAAATGGGCCGTTGCCGGCCCGGGAGCTTCATGGGCCTCAAGCCGCCTTGGCCTTGCCCTGGTTGGCGACGGCGTTCATCGCCGCCTCGATCTCGGCCTGGTTGCCGAGGTAGTAGTGCTTGATCGGCTTGAGGTTCTCGTCGAGTTCGTACACCAGCGGACGCGCGGTCGGGATGTTGAGCGCGACGATCTCGTCGTCACCGATGTTGTCGAGGTACTTGACCAGTGCGCGCAGCGAGTTGCCGTGGGCGGCGATGATCACCTTCTTGCCCGACTTGACCGCCGGGGCGATGGTCTCGTTCCAGTAGGGCAGCACGCGGGCGACGGTGTCCTTCAGGCATTCGGTCGCGGGCAGCTCGGCGGCCGGCACGTCGGCGTAGCGGGCGTCGAAGCGCGGATGGCGCTCGTCGTCGAGCGCGAGCGGGTTCGGCGCGATCGCATAGGCCCGGCGCCACACCAGCACCTGCTCGTCGCCGTACTTGGCGGCGGTCTCGGCCTTGTTGAGGCCTTGCAGCGCGCCGTAGTGGCGCTCGTTCAGGCGCCAGTGCTTCTGCACCGGAATCCAGGTGAGGTCCATCTCGTCGAGCACGGTGTTGAGCGTGCGGATCGCGCGCTTGAGCACCGAGGTGAAGGCGAGGTCGAACGAGAAACCTTCGGCCTTGAGGAGCTGGCCGGCGGCCTTGGCTTCCTTCGCGCCGTTCTCGGTGATGTCGACATCGGTCCAGCCGGTGAAGCGGTTGTCGAGATTCCACTGCGATTCGCCGTGGCGAATGAGGACGATCTTGTACATGGCGGGTCAGCGTTGCGCTGGGAGTTTGGAAACCGGGTCCGGCGGCGGCGCCCTCGGGGGCGGGCTTGCGGTGCCCGCTGCGGCGACTGGCGCGCATGCGGGCTGGGCGCGGCGGGAGGAAACGGGGCGCATTTTATAATGCCGGGCTTCGCGTCAGCCTGACGCCTTACCCATCGCGGCACCGCCGCCGCAAGGTCGCCTCCAAGTGAAGTTCCTGCTCGACAACTGGTACCTCGTCGCCTCGGCCCTCGTGTCGGGCGGATTGCTGCTCTGGCCCGTGCTGCGCGGCGGCAAGGGCGGCGTCTCGCATCACGAGGCGACCCGACTCATCAATGACCGCGAAGCCTGGCTCGTCGATGTGCGCAGTACCGAAGAATTCGCGCGTGGCCACATCGCCGGCGCCCGCAACATCCCGGTCGATCAGCTCGAAGGCCGCATCGCCGAGCTGAACAAGGCCAGGAGCAAGCCCGTCATCGTCGTCTGCCAGACCGGCCCGCGCGCCCAGCGCGCGCTCGCCGTGCTGACCAAGGCCGGCTTTGCCGAAGTCGTCACGCTCGAAGGTGGCGTCGCTGCGTGGCAGGCCGCCGGCCTGCCGCTGCGCAACGCCTGACGCAGCGCCCATCACAGGAGAACACCGTGGCGAAGATCGTCATGTACTTCCGCGACACCTGCCCCTACTGCCGCCGCGCCGAAGGCCTGCTGGTGAAGAAAGGCATCACCGACATCGAGAAGCTGTATCCCGACGACGATGCCGACCTCAAGCGCGAGATGATCGAGCGCTCGGGGCGCACGACCGTTCCGCAAATCTTCATCGACGGCAAGCACGTCGGCGGCTGCGACGATCTGCTCGCGCTCGATCGGCGCGGCGGACTCGATCCGCTGCTCGCGGCCTGAGACGTTCCGGTCGCACATCGCCTCCGCCGCGCCGGCCGATCCGATAACAGCCTCGCCGGACTGCGCCGAGCGGCCGTCGTCCGGTTTTCCCGCCCGCTCACTTTTCCGCCCATGCCGGGCGGCAATCCCCACAGGTGCATTCCATGGCTGAACAGCAAGCCCAGGCTCCCGTCTTCAATCTCCAGCGCGTCTATCTGAAGGACGCCTCGCTCGAACTGCCGAACGCGCCGCAGATCTTCCTGGAGCAGGAAGCGCCCGCCGTCGAGATCCAGGTCGATGTCGCCAACCAGAAGCTGGCCGCCGACATCTACGAAGTCGAGATCACCGCCACCGTCACCACCCGCGTGAAGGACAAGGTGCTGTTCCTGGCCGAAGGCAAGCAGGCCGGCATCTTCCAGATCGGCGCGATCCCCGACGACCAGCTCGACCCGATCCTCGGCATCTTGTGCGCGTCGATCGTCTTCCCCTACCTGCGCGCCAACCTGTCCGACCTGATCACCCGCACCGGCCTGCCGCCCGTGCTGCTGCAGGAAATCAACTTCGAGGCCTTCTACCAGCAGCGTCTCGCCCAGCGTCAGGCTGGCGCGAACGGCACGGTGCAGTAAGCCGCGTGGGCGCATCGGCATCGTTTCCGACCCTCGGCGTGCTCGGCGCCGGCAGCTGGGGCACGGCCCTGGCCGCCGCGCTCGCGCGCCACGGGCGTGAAGTCACGCTCTGGGCGCGCGATGCCGATGCCGCCGCCGCGATGCAGTCCACGCGCGAGAACGCGCGCTATCTCCCGGGCAACCGTCTGCCCGACTCCCTGAGCATCACCCCCGATTTCGACCGCGCCGCCACCGCCGGTGTCGTGGTCATCGCCACGCCGGCCGCCGCGCTGCGCGCCACCGCCGCGCGGCTCGCGCCGCTTGCGCCGAAGGCCGTCGTCTGGCTCTGCAAGGGCTTCGAGGAAGGCTCGGACCGCCTGCTGCATGAAGTGATGGCCGAGGCGCTGCCCGGCGTGCCGGCCGCCGCGCTGTCGGGCCCGAGCTTCGCGCGCGAAGTCGCGGCCGGGCTGCCCTGCGCGCTCGTGTGCGCCGCCGACGACATCGCGCTGGCCGACCGGCTCGCCGCCGTCTTCCATTCCGAGGCGATGCGCGTGTACGCATCGAGCGACCTCGCGGGCGTGGAGGTGTGCGGCGCGATCAAGAACGTGCTCGCCGTCGCCGCCGGTGTCGCCGACGGGCTGGAGCTGGGCCTCAATGCCCGCGCCGCGCTCATCACGCGCGGCCTTGCCGAGATGACCCGGCTCGGCCTCGCGCTCGGCGCCCGCACCGACACCTTCATGGGCCTCGCAGGCGTGGGCGACCTCATCCTCACCTGCACCGGCGACCTGTCGCGCAACCGCCGCGTCGGCCTCGCCATCGGGCGCGGCGAGGCGCTGGCCGATGCCGTCGGCGCGCTCGGCCAGGTGGCCGAAGGCGTGCGCTCGGCGCGACCGGCGCGCGAGCTGGGCCGGCGCCTCGGCGTCGAGTTGCCCATCACGGAAGCGGTGTGCCGCGTGCTGTTCGAGGGCGTGACGCCGCGTCACGCGCTGGCCGAACTGCTCGCCCGCGACCGCGCGCGCGAAGGCTTCGGCGGCTGAGGCCGCCCGCCGCCCCGTGCAATCCCTGGAAGTTGTAATCATCAGCTTCTGCCCGATCAATTGCTGACTAAGCAGTGATATACATGGCAGCCATCGTCCCACCGGACCCGGAACCGCCATGCCCGACATCGATTTCTACCAGCCCGACAACTACGAACCGAGCGCCAGCCTCGGCTTCACGATCAAGCGCGTCCTCAACTCGCTGACCCGCGCGATCGACGACCGCATGGCGGTGCACGGCATCACCGACGCGCAATGGAAGCCGCTGATCCATCTGCGCAACGGCAATGCGCGCACCGCCGCCGAACTCGCGCGCCACGGCTGCATCGACACCGGCGCCGTCACCCGGCTGCTCGACCGGCTGGAGAGCAAGGGCCTCATCGCTCGCGTGCGCTCGACCGAGGACCGGCGCGTGGTGAACCTCGAACTCACCGACGAAGGCCACCGCCTCGCCGACCTCATCCCCGGCGTGCTGTGCGACGTCATCAACGGCCATCTCGCCGGCTTCAGCCGCGACGAGCACGCGCTGCTGATGGGCCTGCTGCACCGCATGCTCGACAACGGCCTGCGTATGAGCGGCGACCCGCTCGCGGCGGATGACGAGGAGGTGGCATGAACACGCCCGCCCGCACCGAGCCGGCCAGCGGCGCGCCCGACCTCGGCCCGCGCGCCGCCGCGCCGGCCCGCCCGCTGCGCCGCGCCGGCCTCGCGGTGCTCGCCGCGCTTGCCATTGCCGGCTGCGCCGACATGCGTGGCATCGCGCCGACCGCCCAGCTCTCCGATCCGGCCGCGATCGGCGCCGGCCGCGCTCTGCCGGAGGGCGCAAGCGCCTCGGCCACCACCGCCGCCCGCCCGGCCGACAACGCCGCCCCCCCCATCACCTGGCCCGGCGACCGCTGGTGGACCAGCCTCGGCGACGACCGCCTCACGGCCCTCATCGACAACGCCCTCGCCGACGCGCCGAGCATGCGCATCGCCGCCGCGCGTCTCGCCCAGGCCCAGGCCGGCACCGAGACCGCCCGCGCCGCGCTGCTCCCGCGCGCCGATGCCCAGGCCAGCGTCACCCGCGAGCGCTTCACCGAGAACTACATCTACCCGGCGCCGCTCGCGGGTAGCGTCGACAGCGACGCCCTGCTGCGCCTCGGCGGGCAATGGGAGCTGGACCTGTTCGGCCGCAACCGCGCCGCGCTCGAAGCCGCGCTCGGCCAGGCCCGCGCCGCCGAGGCCGATCTGGCCGCCGCGCGCTGGATTCTTTCCACGCAGATCGCCACCGCCTACATCGACCTCGCCCGCGACATCGAGCTGCGCGAGCTGCTCATCGCCACGCGCGAGCAGCGCCAGCACATCCGCCAGCTCGTGTCCGACCGCGTCAGCGCCGGCCTCGACACGAATGTCGAGTTGCGCCAGGCCGAGACCACCGTGCCCCAGACCGGCCAGGACATCGCCGCCGCCGAGGAGCGCATCGAGCTGGGCCGCATCACGCTCGCCGCGCTCGCCGGCATCGCGCCGCAGACGCTGGCCGACCTCAAGCCCGCGCTCGGCGCGACCCGCGTGCTGCCGCCGCCGGCCGTGATCCCGGCCGACCTCATCGGCCGCCGCGCCGACGTGACCGGCGCGCGCCGACGCGTCGAGGCCGCGCTCGCGGGCGTGGACGTGGCGCGCGCCGCCTTCTACCCGAACGTGAATCTCAGCGCCTTCGTCGGCTTCCACGCCCTCGGCCTCGGCGACTGGATCGACGCCGGCAGCCGCGAATGGGGCGTCGCACCCGCGATCAGCCTGCCGATCTTCGAGGGCGGCCGGCTGCGCGCCCAGCTCAAGACGCGCGCCGCCGCCGCCGACGAGGCGATCGGCGTCTACAACCTCACGCTCACGCTCGCCATCCGCGACGTGGCCAATGCGCTCACCTCCGGCCGCGCCATCGACCGGCAGGCCGAGCAGCAGCGTGCCGCGCAGGCTGCCGCCGAAAGCGCCTACGACCTCGCCGAGCAGCGCTACCGCGCCGGCCTCGGCAGCTTCCTGACCGTGCTGAGCGCGGAAAGCAGCGTGCTGGCCGAACGCCGGCGCGGCACCGAACTGCGCGCCCGCGCGCTCGAAAACCAGATCAGCCTCGTCCGCGCGCTCGGCGGCGGCTACACCACCGGCTCCTGAGGGGAACCCCATGGCAAACGACCGCAACGACTCTCCCGCCACCCCGGCACAACCGGCCGCGCAGGCCGCCGGCCCGGCCGCCGCGCCGCGCGCCACCCCGGTCGGCACCGGCCAGCCACCCGTCCACCGCCCGCCCTTCGGCCGCGCCAAGGCGCTCATCGCCGTGGCCGTCGCCGTCATCGCCGGCGGCGCGGCCTGGGGCGCGCACTGGTATTCGCATGCGCGCTGGTTCGTCGAGACCGACAACGCCTACGTCGCCGGCAACGTCGTGCAGGTGACGCCGCAGGTCGGCGGCACGGTCACGGCCATCTTCGCCGACGACACCGACGTGGTCGCGGCCGGCGCGCCGCTCGTCAAGCTCGACCCGGCCGACGCCCAGGTGGCGCTCGACCAGGCCGAGGCCCAGCTTGGCCAGACCGTGCGCGAAGTGCGCACGCTGTTCGCCAACGACGCCAGCTTCGCCGCCAACGTCAAGCTGCGCGAAGCCGACGCCCAGCGGGTGCGCGCCGACCTCGCCAAGGCCGAGGACGACCTCAAGCGCCGCTCGGGCCTCACCGCCACCGGCGCCGTCTCGGGCGAGGAGCTGGAACACGCTCGCACCGCCGTCGCCAACGCGAAGAGCCAGCTCGCCGCCGCCGAGGCCGCCGTCACCGCCGCGCGCGAACAGCTCTCGGCCAACCAGGCGCTCACGCGCGGCACCACGGCCGAGGACCATCCCAACGTCCAGCGCGCCGCCGCCCGCGTGCGCGAAGCCTGGCTCGCCGTGCATCGCGGCGAACTCGTCGCACCGGTGGGCGGGCAGGTGGCCAAGCGCAATGTGCAGGTCGGCCAGCGCATCGCCGCCGGCACGCCGCTGATGGCCGTCGTGCCGCTCGACCAGCTCTGGGTCGACGCCAACTTCAAGGAAGTGCAGCTCACCAGCCTGCGCATCGGCCAGCCGGTCAAGCTCGTCGCCGACCTGTACGGCGACAAGGTGGAATACGACGGCAAGGTCGCGGGCCTGGGCGCCGGCACCGGCGCGGCCTTCTCGCTGCTGCCGGCGCAGAACGCGACCGGCAACTGGATCAAGGTGGTGCAGCGCGTGCCGGTGCGCGTGGTGCTCGACGCGAAGCAGCTCGCCGAACATCCGCTGCGCATCGGCCTGTCGATGGTCGCCACGGTCGATGTGCATGACCAGAGCGGCCCGTCGATCGCCAGCGCCACCAAGGCCGACAAGCCCGCCTTCGCCAGCGCGCCCGACGAAAGCAGCGCCGAGGCCGACCGCCTCGTCGCCGAGATCGTCGCGCGCAATCTCGGCAAGCCGGTGTCGTCGGTGGCGGCGGGCCGGTCGGCGGGGATGGCCGCGGGCAAGCCGGCCGCGCTGCTGCATGACGCGATGGCCACCGGCGCCGGCAGGGCGCGGCTCATCACCACCGCTGCCGCGCTGCCGGCCGCCTACTGAGCGAGGCCGCCATGGCAGCCCCCCAGGCTCCCGCCGCGCATCCGCCGCTCGAAGGCGCGGCGCGGCTCGTCGGCACCCTCGTGCTGGCGGCGGCCACGTTCATGAACGTGCTCGACACGTCCATCGCCAACGTGGCCATTCCCACCATCGCCGGCGACCTCGGCGTCAGCCCCAACCAGGGCACCTGGGTCATCACGAGCTTCGGCGTCGCCAACGCGATCACCGTGCCCATCACCGGCTGGCTCACCCAGCGCATCGGCGCCGTGAAGCTGTTCGTCAGCAGCGTGCTGCTGTTCGTGCTCACGTCCTGGCTGTGCGGCGTGGCGTCGAGCATCGAGATGCTGATCTTCTTCCGCATCCTGCAAGGCGCCGTGGCCGGGCCGATGATCCCGCTCAGCCAGACGCTGCTGCTGTCGAGCTACCCGAAGGAAAAGGCCGGCACCGCGCTTGCGTTCTGGTCGATGACGACGCTGGTCGCGCCGGTGGCCGGGCCGTTGCTCGGCGGCTGGATCACCGACAACATCAGCTGGCCGTGGATCTTCTACATCAACGTGCCGGTCGGCATCGTCGCGGCGGCCGGCACCTGGGCCATCTACCGCAAGCGCGAGACGCCCACGCGCAAGCTGCCGATCGACAGCATCGGCCTCGCGCTGCTCGTGCTGTGGGTGGGCAGCCTCCAGGTCGCGCTCGACAAGGGCAAGGAGCTGGACTGGTTCGAGTCGCCCTTCATCGTCGCGCTGCTGCTGGTGGCGGCCGTGGGCTTCGTGGTGTTCCTGATCTGGGAGCTGACCGACAAGCATCCGGTGGTCGATCTCACGCTGTTCACGCGCCGCAATTTCTGGGCGAGCACGATGACGCTGTCGATCGCCTTCGGCCTCTACTTCGGCAACGTGGTGCTGCTGCCGCTGTGGTTGCAGCAGTACATGGGCTACACCGCCACGATGGCCGGCGCGGTGCTCGCGCCCGTCGGGTTGCTGGCGGTGGTGCTGTCGCCGGTGGTGGGGCAGACGGTGCACAAGGTGGACACGCGCTGGTACAGCACGATCGCGCTGCTGGTGTTCGGCCTCGTGTTCTGGATGCGCTCGGGCTCGACGACCGACATGGACTTCCGCTCGATCATGCTGCCCACGCTCATCCAGGGCGTGGCGATGGCCTTCTTCTTCATCCCGCTGATCTCGGCGGCGCTGGCGGGTCTGCCGCCGGAGCGCATCCCGGCCGCGTCGGGGCTGAGCAATTTCTGCCGCATCACGGCGGGCAGCTTCGGCACCTCGATCTCGACCACGCTCTGGGACGACCGCATGACGCTGCACCACGCCCAGCTGGTGGAGCACATCACGCTCGCCGACCCGGCGGCGGTGCAGACGGTGCGGCAGCTGTCGGCGTCAGGACTGGGCGCCGATCAGGGCAGCGCGGTGCTGAACCGCCTCATCGACACCCAGGCGGCGGTGCTGGGGGTGAATGACATCTTCTGGGGGAGCGCGGTGCTGTTCGTGGCGCTGGTGGGGCTGGTCTGGGTGGCGAAGCCGGTGAGGAAGAGTGCGGCCGGCGGTGGTGGGGCCGAGGCGGCGAGTGGGGCGCATTGACGCTCCCCGCTGAAGGCCGTTGGCCTGATTCGCACAGGGCAAGGCGCGGCTGGCTGAATGCCACCGCGCCTTTGCCTTTTCCGGTCAGGCGACCGGCGCGTCGTCCTGCCAGTTCTCGGTCGCCAGCCCGTCCACCCGGGCGAATTCGCGCAGGTTGCGCGTGACCAGCGTCAGCCCGCGCGCGCGGGCCTGACCGGCGATGAGCACGTCGAACGGCCCGATCGGCGTGCCGCGCAGCGCGAGCTGCGCGCGCACCTCGCCGGAGTGACGGGCGTCTTCGGTGTCGAAGGGCAGTACTTCCAGCCGGATGCCATCCACGATCGCCAGATTGCGGTCGCGCCTCGGCGGCTGGCTCTTGAAGGCGCCGAAGTAAAGCTCGTGCATGACGACGGCACTCACGCCGATGTCGGCCGGCGCGTGCTGCCGCATGCGCTGCGCGACCGCGCCGGCCGGATCGTTGAGCACGGCAATCAGCGCGTTGGTGTCGAGCAGGTAGCGCATGGCGCCGCGGCCTCAGTCGCCGAAGAGCTGGTCGAGGCCGGGGCGTTCCTCGGCGGCCGGCTGCTCGGTCGCGGCCTGGACCACGGCGGCGTCAAGCGGGCCGCCGAGCGCATCGAGCCAGCCCCAGTCGTTGGCGATCGGTTCGAGGATCACCGCCGCGCCGTGGCGGCGGATGCGTACTTCGCTGCCTTCGATGCGGAATTCCTTCGGCAGGCGGACGGCCTGGGAGCGGCCGGACCAGAAGAGCTTGGCGGTTTCCATCGGCGAGTCCTTCGCGGGTATGTGCTGGATATCAGAAAGATATACCAATGCTTTCTGCTCTACGGACTCGGGTTGATGAGTGCGCCGGAACGCTCAGGCCACCGCCCTGAACGCCCCCGCCGCCGCAACCAGCGTCTCCGCCACCACCGCCCCGTCATGCGCGGCGCTCACAAACCCCGCTTCATACGCCGACGGCGCCAGATACACGCCGCGATCCAGCATCGCGTGGAAGAACTTCTTGAACCGCTCCACATCCGCCGTGTGCACCTCGCTCAGCGTGCCGGGCAGGCCCTCGCGGAAGTAGAAGCCGAACATCCCGCCCACGCTGTCCACCGCGAGCGGCAGGCCGGCGCTTTCGGCGGCGGCCTGGAAGCCGGCCATGAGCTTGGCGGTCTGCTCGCCGAGCCGGTCATGAAAGCCCGGTTCCTGGATCAGCCTGAGCGTCGCCAGCCCCGCCGCGACCGCCACCGGATTGCCCGACAGCGTGCCCGCCTGATACACCGGCCCCTCGGGCGCCAGAAACTTCATCACCTCGGCCGAGCCGCCGAAGGCCGCCACCGGCATGCCGCCGCCGATCACCTTGCCGAGCACCGTCAGGTCGGGCCGGATGCCGTACAGCGATTGCGCGCCGCCGAGCGCCACGCGGAATCCCGTCATCACCTCGTCCCAGATCAGCACCGAGCCGTGCTGGGTGCACAGCTCGCGCAGGCGGGCGTGCCATTCGGGTGTGCCGCGCACGAAGTTCATGTTCCCGGCGATCGGCTCGACGATCACGCAGGCGATCTCGTGGCCAAATTTCTCGAAGCAGGCGTCGATCTCGGCGATGTCGTTGTAGTCGAGCACGATGGTGTGCGCGGCGAAGTCGGCCGGCACACCGGCGCTGGTCGGGTTGCCGAAGGTGAGCAGGCCGCTGCCGGCCTTCACGAGCAGCGAGTCGGCGTGGCCGTGGTAGCAGCCGTCGAACTTGACGATGCGGGTGCGGCCGGTGGCGCCGCGCGCGAGGCGGATGGCGCTCATCGCGGCTTCGGTGCCGCTCGACACGAAGCGGATCTTTTCGAGGCTGGGCATGAGCTTCATGACCTCCTCGGCGATGACGATCTCGGCTTCGGTCGGCGCGCCGTAGCCGAGGCCGTGGGCGGCGGCGTCCTGCACGGCGGCCACGACGGTCGGGTGGGCGTGGCCGAGGATCATCGGGCCCCAGGAGCCGACGTAGTCGATGTACTCGCGGCCGTCGGCGTCCCACAGGCGGGCGCCGGCACCGCGTTCGAAGAAGCGCGGCGTGCCGCCGACCTGCCGGAAGGCGCGGACGGGCGAGTTGACGCCGCCGGGAATGCTGCGCTGCGCGCGCGCGAAGAGTTCGTCGTTTCGGCTCATGCGGGTGCTCCGTGATGCGGGGTGTGGCCGGCGGCGGGCGCCGGCGGGTGTTCTTGAATTTGGGGCGGCGCGGGCCGCCGGAATCATTTGCTTGGGGGCGGGATGCGGCGGCGGTCGCCGCTGCTCGTCGCCTGCCGCGTCAACTCATTTCCACAGCGCCGCGAACTCGGCGGCGCGCGCGCGGATGTCGGGCGCGGCAAACAGGTCGCTCACCACGGCGAGCATGTCGGCGCCGGCCGCGATCACCCGCGGCGCGTTGTCGAGCGCGATGCCGCCGATGGCCGCGAGCGGCAGGCCGAGGGCGCGCGCCTGTTCAAACAGCGCGAGCGGCGCGCGCACGGCGGCCGGCTTGGTCGATGAGGTGAACACGGCGCCGAAGGCGAGGTAGTCGGCGCCGGCCTCGGCGGCGGCGCGGGCGCGCTCGGGCTCGTCGTAGCAGCTGGCGCCGATGAGCAGGCCGGGATGCGCGGCGCGCAGCTCGGCGATCGGGCCGTCGTCGCGGCCGAGATGGACGCCGTCGGCGCCGACGGCAATTGCCAGTTCGGGCGCGTCGTTCACGAAGAAGAGGGCGCCCGCGCGGCGGCACAGCGCGGCGAGGGCGTGGGCATCGGCGCGGCGCTGGTCGGCGTCGTCATGCTTGGCGCGGTATTGCACGACGGTCGCGCCGCCCGCGATGGCGGCGGCGGTCGCGGCGAGCAGGTCGGCGCCGCGCAGCGATTCAGGCGTGACGGCGTAGAGGCCACGCAGGCGCGGGCGTAGCGCGATGCGCGCGGCGTCGGCCGGGATTACGCCGGCGAAGGCGCTGGCGGGCGTGGCGAGGGCGCCGCTCGCGACGCCATCCGGCAAGCCGCTCATTGCCCAGCCTCGTCTTCGCCCATGCGGGCCCAGAAGAAGCGGTCCGGGATCGCCTGTCCCATGCCCGGCCGGAAGCCGCCCGCGAGCGTCGCCCAGGTGAATTCCTGGGCTTCGCGCACCGCGTCGGTCAGTGCCATGCCCTGACCGAGCAGCGCCGCGATGGCCGAGGCCAGAGTGCAGCCCGAGCCGTGATAGCTGCCCGGCAGGCGGTCCCATTCATCACTACGGATGAGGCCGGCGACGCCGTAGAGCTTGTTGATGACGCTCGCCGTGCCCTCGTGGGTGCCGGTGATCAGCACGTTCTCGGCACCCATCTCCAGCAGGCGAGTGGCGCAGTCGTGCAGCTCGGGGTCGGTGTCGGGCTCCTCGTCGTGGTAGGCGAGGCGGCGCGCCTCCAGGCTGTTGGGCGTGATGATCAGCGTCTGCGGCAGCAGCAGTTCGCACATCGCGCCGAGCAGGTCTTCGTCGCCGAGCGGATCGCCACGCCCCGACGCCAGCACCGGGTCGAGGATGAGCGGCAGGTCGGGATAGTCGGAGGCGATCTCGGCCACCACCTGCACGTTCTCGGCCGAGCCGAGCACGCCCACCTTGATCGCGGAGATGCGCATGTCCTCGAGCAGCAGCCGAGCCTGGTCTTCCACCCACTCGGCGTCCATCACGAACATGCCCTCCACGCCGGCCGTGTCCTGCACGGTCACGCCGGTGACGATGGACAGCCCGTGGCAGCCCATCGCGGCAAAGGTGAGCAGGTCGGCCTGGAGGCCGGCGCCCGAGGTCGGGTCGGTCGCGGCAAAGGTGAGGATGAGGGGAGGAGAAGTGGCGTCGGTCATGAAGAGTTCCGGGCAGGGACCGGGCAGAATGCGCGCTGGTCGGGTCGGCCGGCGCATGGCAACCGAAAGCCGGCGACCCGCCCGGCCCGACCGATTCTAGCGACTCACCCGCCCGCGCCCCGGTGCATGGCGGGGTCGCAACCCTGTTCCTGAAGTTCCACTACTCCCCACAAACATGAAGACCTGGATGTGCCTGATCTGCGGCTGGATCTATGACGAAGCAGCCGGAGCGCCCGAAGAGGGCATCCCCGCCGGCACCCGCTGGGAAGACGTCCCGCCCAACTGGACCTGCCCCGAATGCGGTGCGCGCAAGGAAGATTTCGAGATGACCGAGTTTTGAGAAATAACAAAACTCACGGGATTGGCAGGTCGCAGGCGCGTGCGATTGCACATTCGGGCAATCGGGCACGACACTAGAGCGATGGCCCGCCACTAGAATCGTTTTCCCCCAGGCATCGTCGGCTGCGGCGATGCGGATCAGGCTTATCCGATGACTCAAGACTCCCCGCTGGCCGGCATCAAGGTCATGGTGATCGATGACTCCAGCACGATTCGACGCAGCGCAGAAATCTTTCTCGTCCAGGCCGGCTGCCAGGTGATCCTGGCCGAAGACGGCTTCGACGCGCTCGCCAAGATCAGCGACCACGTCCCCGATCTCATCTTCTGCGACATCCTCATGCCGCGGCTCGACGGCTACCAGACCTGCGCGCTCATCAAGAAGAGCCCGAAGTTCCACAACACGCCGGTGATCATGCTGTCGTCCAAGGACGGCCTGTTCGATCGAGCCCGGGGGCGACTGGTCGGCTCGGATGAGTACCTCACCAAGCCCTTCACCAAGGACAGCCTGCTCAAGACGGTACGTGCCCACTCGGGCCGCGACTGAGGCTTCATTCCCCGGAGACACATTCCATGGCGATCAAGAAAGTCCTCGTTGTCGATGACTCGCCCACCGAGCGCTTCTATCTCGCCGATCTGCTCACCAAGGCCGGCTTCGTCGTCGTCACCGCCGACAGCGGCGAGGAGGCTGTGAGCCGCGCGCGCGAGCAGCGCCCCGACCTCATCCTGATGGATGTGGTGATGCCCGGCGTCAACGGCTTCCAGGTCACGCGCCAGATCACGCGCGACACCGATCTCGGGCACATCCCCGTGATCATGTGCACGAGCAAGAACCAGGAAACCGACAAAATCTGGGGCATGCGCCAAGGCGCGCGTGACTACGTCACCAAGCCGATCAACGCCGACGAACTGCTCTCCAAGATCGCGGCCCTCGGCTGACGCACTCCATGGCACGCAACGAGCCCCGCACCCGCCTGCGCGAATTCCAGGCCGAACTGACCGAGCGGCTGGCCCGTGCCAAGACCGCCGCGGTCGGCAGCTCCCATCTGGGCATCGGCATCAACGACGAGCGCTGGCTCATCGACCTGACGGAGGCGGGCGAGATCGTGCCGGTGCCTGCCATCGTGCCGGTGCCGCACACGCTGCCGTGGTTCCGCGGGCTCACCAACGTGCGCGGCAACCTGCTGAGCGTCATCGACTTCTCGCGCTTCCTGGGGGGCGCGCCCACCCAGGTCGACCGCGACAGCCGCTGCCTCGTGTTCGGCAATTCACTCGACATCAACGCGGCGCTGCTCGTCAGTCGCATGCTCGGCCTGCACAGCACCGTCGGCTGGACCCGCACCGAAGCCGCTGGCGCCGATGGCGCTGCCAGTCCCGCGGTGTGGACCGACGACCAGCAGCGCAGCTGGCGCGAACTGAGCCTCGCCGCGCTCGCCAACGATGGGCGCTTCCTGCACATCTCGGCGATATGAATCGAATCGCAGCACTTCACATTCATTCCAAATTCGATCAGCCGGCCCGGTGACGGGCGGGAATACAGGAGAGGGTCATGGCATTCAGATTCCCTGAATTGCGTCTGCCGGCGGGACTTGCGGGGCGGCTCGCGCGTCCCGAGGCGGCACCGGGTTCACTGGGTGGCACCGATGGCCTGCCGGGCACGCGCGGCGGTGCCGACACGCGCTGGATGATCGGCGCGCTGGCGGCCGCGGCCGTCGTGGGTACCGCGACGCTGGCCTATGACTTCAGCGTCGCCAACCGGCTGAGCCGCCAGATCGACGTGGTCGGTTCGCTGCTCATGCACACCCAGCGCATGGCGCGCGTGGCGAATGACGCGGTGTCGGGTTCGCAAGTCGCCTACGACATCTTCCGCGATGCCCACGGCACGGTGCAGCGCAGCCTGGCCGAACTGCGCAACTCGACTTCCGGCGACGCGCTGGCGAGCTACGAGAAACTCGCCAAGCTCTGGGAGCCGAGCGACGTGGCCGCGACCCGTCTGGCCGAGGCCGAATCCCTCATCGGCCTGCAAGCCAGCGTGCATGACGCCACGCTCAACGCCGAGCGCGATCTGCTGAACCTGGTCGATCGCCAGGTGGCCAAGGCGCGCTCGCACGGCCCGGGCGCGCGCGACTACCTGCCCAGCTTCCAGCTCGCGATCGCGTCGACCGAGGTGTCGCGCACGATCGGCATGCTGATGCGCGGCGACTTCGCCGAGATCGATGCCGACCCCGCATCCATCGGCAAGCTCGACGGCCAGCTCAACGCGATGTCCGACGCGATCGATGCGCTCGACCGCAGCGGCGACGATCCCGACACCAAGGCCACCGTCGCGCGCCTGCGCACGATCGTGACCGGCTTCCGCACCTCGCTCAGCGGCCTCATGAGTCCCGAGCAGGACAAGCGCATCCAGGAAGTACACCAGATGGCGGTGCACATCGAGGCGTCGTCCGAAGCGGTGAAGGACGCGCTGCTCGAATTGCGCTCGGCCTACCTGTCGGAGGACTCGAGCCGCAAGGTCGACTTCCTGATCATCCTGGTCAGCGGCGCGCTCGTCGTCGGCCTGGGCATCGCGCTCGGCAAGACCTTCATCGACGACAGCCAGCGCCGTGCGGTCGAGGCGGAATCCCGCCGCGAACAGGCCGAACGGCAGGAGCAGGAGATGAAGCGCGTCAACGACCAGAATCAGGCGGCGATTCTCCGGCTCATGAACGAACTGCAGGAGGTGGCCGACGGCGACCTGACCGTGCAGGCAACCGTGTCGGAAGACATCACCGGCGCCATCGCCGACTCGGTCAACTACACGGTTGAAGAACTGCGAAACCTCGTCGGCCGGATCAACAACGCCGCCGAGCAGGTGGCGAACGCATCGAGCCAGGCGGCCCAGCGCTCGCAGGCGCTGCTGACCGCGTCGGAGTCGCAGTCGCGCGAGATCCGCGAGACCGGCGAGTCGGTCCTGCTGATGGCGCAGCAGATTCAGGAAGTGTCGTCGTCGGCGGCCGAGTCGGCCGAGGTGGCGCGGCAATCGCTGAAGGCGGCGGCCGATGGCCGGCTCGCGGTGCAGAACGCGATCTCGGGCATGAACGAAATCCGCGAGCAGATCCAGGAAACCTCCAAGCGCATCAAGCGGCTGGGCGAGTCGTCGCAGGAAATCGGTGAAATCGTCGAACTGATTACCGACATTACCGAGCAGACGAACGTGCTGGCGCTTAACGCCGCCATCCAGGCCGCGTCGGCGGGCGAGGCGGGCCGGGGCTTCTCGGTGGTTGCGGAAGAAGTGCAGCGGCTGGCCGAACGCTCCGGCGAGGCGGCCAAGCAGATCGCGGCGCTCATCCGAACCATCCAGACCGACACCCAGGACGCGGTGGCGGCCATGGAGAAGTCGACGGCGGGTGTGGTGGAAGGGGCCCGGCTGTCGGATGACGCGGGTCGCTCGCTGGAAGGCATCGGCGAGGTCTCGCGCACGCTGGCGGAGCTGATCGAGCGCATCTCGACCACCACGTCCGAGCAGGCCGGTTCGGCCGGCAGCGTGGCGCGCAGCATCGAGCGAATCCTGGCGGTGACGGAGCAGACCTCGCTCGGTACCGAGCAGACGGCGCGCTCGATCCGCGAACTCGCCGCGCTGGCCAAGGAACTCAAGAATTCGGTCGCGCGCTTCCGCGTGGCCTGATCGCCGTTTTCATCTAGGAGTGAGTGCATGACGACGGCCAACGTCCCGACGGGGATCGACACCGGTCCGCTGTCCTGGGTCATCGACGAGGTCCGGCAGGCGCTCGATTCGTCGCTGACCGGACTGCGCAATTTCGCGTCGCATCCCGATGAAGCCACGCCGCTGCGCATGGCCCGCACGCATCTGCACCAGGCGCATGGCGCGCTGCAGATGGTCGATCTCGATGGCGTGTCGCAGATCACCGCGCTCGGCGAGCGCGCCTTCGACCGCTTCACCGACGCGCCCGAGCTGTGCACCGAGGCCAACGTCGCGATCATCGACAGCGCCTTCCACGGGCTGGTCGAATATCTTGACGACCTGCTCGCGGGCCAGCCGCATCAGCCGGTGCGGCTCTATCCGCAATACCGCGACCTCGCGGCGCTGGTCGGCATCGACCGCGCGCATCCGGCCGACCTGTTCTTCCCCAACCTTGCCGAGCGCGTGCTCGACGACGATGCCTGCGAGCCGGTGGACGAGCCGGCGCGGCTCGCGCCGGCCCGCGCGAGCTACGAGCGTGGCCTGCTCAAGCTGCTGCGCAACATCGACCCGGCCTCCGCCGCGGCCGAGATGGGCCGGGCGGTGCGCAACTTCCGCGCTGCGCAGACGCCGGGCGCGGCGCGCTCCTTCTGGACCGTGCTGCATGCGCTGTGCGAAGGCATCGCCGACGGCAGCGTCGCGCCGTCCGACCTCCACCTCAAGCGGCTGGCCGCGCGCGTGAACATGCAGATGCGCCGCGCCGTAAACGGCCAGCCGGCGCTGGCCGAGCGGCTGCTGGCCGACGCGCTGTTCCATCTGTCGGCGTCGGACTCGCCCTCGCCCGAGATCGCGCGCGTGCGCAATACTTTCCGTCTCGCCAGCGTCCCGCGCGACTACGAGCATGCCCATTACGGCCGAGTCGATGCGCGCGTCGTCAAGCGCGCCAAGGAGCAGCTCGGCGCCGTGCGCTCCTCGTGGGACCGCTATGTCGGTGGCAAGGCCGCCGAGGCCGAGAGCCTGTTGCGCCAGGCTCGCATGTTCGGCGAGCTGGCCGGCGAGCTGGGCGAGCCGGGCATCGCCACCGTGTCGGCCGCCGTCACCGGCGTGGCCGAGACCTGTGCCGCCGCGCCCGGCGTCGCCACGGCCGACCTCGCGATCGAAACCGCGACCGCCATCCTCTTCCTCGAACACGGGCTCGACACCTTCAACCGCCTGAGCCCCGAGTACGCCGAGCGCGCCGACACGATCGCCGCGCGCCTGCGCCATGCGCTCGCCGGCGAGCCGAGCACCGAATCGGTCGCATGGCTGGCCGAGCTGTCGCGCGAGGCGCACGAGCGCTCGACGATGGCGACGCTCGTCAACGAGATCCAGACCAACCTGCGCGCGATCGAGCAGGCGCTCGACGCCTTCTTCCGCGACCCGTCGCGCCGCGATGGTCTCGGCAACTGCGCCGCGCTGCTGGCCCAGAGCGCCGGCGCGCTCGCCCTGCTGGATCACGAGACCGCGCACCAGGCGATGGAAGACTGCCGCGCCGCGATCGAGCGCTTTGCCGATCCCACCGTCGAGGCCGATCCGGCCGAATTCGACCGCGTGGCCCAGACCTTCGGCGCGCTCGGTTTCGTGGTCGATTCGCTGCGCCAGCCGACCGGCGCGCCGCATCCCGAACTCGAGCGCGATCCCGAGCGCGGCGGCTGGCGCGTCAAGGGCGTCGAGACGCCGCGTCGCGGCCTGACCGAGACCGTGCCGCCGCCGCTGCACATCCGGCCCGAGGCGCCGACCGAGCAGCCGGCCGAGGTCACGCTCGCGCCGCTCGCCCCCGACGAGCCCTTCGCCGAGCTGACCGAGGTGGTGGAGGTGGTCGAAGCCGCCGCGCCGCCCGAGGAGGGCGAGGCCGGCATCGACGGCGCCCATGCGAGCGTCGAGAACGAGCTGCGCGACTGCATCGCCGGCGCGCGCGCCGCCTTCGACCGCCTGCGCGCCGCTCCCGACGACGCAGCGCGTGCCGCCGAACTGCGCGGCCTGCTCACCCAGATCCGCCAGGACGCCGACCTCGTCGACGACGCACGGCTTCAGACCGCCGCCGCCAACGCGATCGCGCTCGCGGGCCAGCTCGGCCCCGAAGGCTCGATCGAGGCGCTTGGCCTCGCGCTCGCCGGGCTCGACATCGACAGCGCGCCGGCCACGGTCGCAGCGCCGGACGCCGCGACGCTCGCGCTCGCGGCCGCCGACGACGAGACCATCGACGCCGAGCTGCTCGACATCTTCCTGGGCGAGGCGCGCGAGGTGCTCGACACCATCGACGCCGCGCTTGGTCGCTGCAAGGGCGATCCGGGCCACCAGGGCAACCTGACCACGCTGAGGCGCAGCTTCCACACGCTCAAGGGATCGAGCCGCATGGTCGGTTTGCGCCAGTTCGGCGAGGCCGGCTGGGCGATGGAGCAGGTCTACAACCTCTGGCTGGCCGAGGAACGCCCGGGCGACCCGGCGCTGTTCGGTCTCACGCACGCCGCCCATCGCCAGATGGGCAGCTGGATCGACCAGATCGCAGCCGGGCAGGTGCACGCGGTGCAGCCCGACCGGCTCATCGCGGCAGCCGACCGGGTGCGGGCGGGAGAACATTTTTTTTTGACCGGTGAGAACACCTTCGCGGCGCCTGACTCACCTGTTTACCCGGCGCCGCCGTATGACCACGAACCGAGCTTCGACCCCGATTTCAAGAACGACGACGGGCTCTACCCCGGTTTCCGCTTCCGCGACGAGATCGGGCCGGCACTGACGGCCGAGACTGGCGATGCGCCGGCCGACAGCGGGCTCGCGCCGCCTCCGGCCGACGCCCCCCTCGCCGCGCCCGTGGATGTCGCCGGCACATTGCCCGAGCTTCCCGCCGCGCGTCTGTCGCCCGATCTCGAAGCACTGCTCAGCACGCCGCCCGAACCGGGCGAACTGCTCGACCTGCCCACCGGCTTCCTGGCCGGCAGCTCCCTCGTGCGCGGCATGGCGCACGAGCCGGGCGTCGATCTGCCGGTCGAGGCCGCGCAGCACGAGGCGGCGCCGCAGGCCGCGACCGACGAGGTGACCCTGACCACCGACCCGCCGGCCGACGGCGCGTCCGGCGCCGTCGGCATGCCGACGCCCGACGGCGACGCGCAGATCCCCGACGGCGCCTGCCCGGCTACCGAGGCGCATCTCCACGACGACACAGCGCCGGTCGATGCCCCGGCGCCGGACGACAGCACGCCCACGCCCGAAGCGGCGCTTCCGGTCGAAGCCGCGATGCCGAACGCACCGCTGCCCGCGGCCGACGATCCCGCCGACCCGGCAACGACCGAACCCGACCCGCCGAGCGCCGGCTTCGACGACTTCGCCGAGGCCGAGGCGCGGCACGCCCAGGAAGTTAGCCTGCTCCAGACCGATCTCGACCCGTTGCTGCCGCTCGACACGGCCGATGCCGATGGCACCGATCTCGCCTTGCCCGAGCCTGTCGCCGACGCCGAGCCACCGGCGGTCAATCCCGACGAGCGCCGCATCGGTCCGCTCGTCATTCCGACCCAGCTCTACGAGATCTACCTCGCCGAGGCCGACGACTGCCTGCGCATCCTCCAGCAGGAAGCCGAGCGCTGGCGCCATTTCCCCGACGGTCGTCTGCAGGAGCCGGCGGTGCGCAGCGCGCATTCGCTGGCCGGCTGCTCGGCCACCGCCGGGCTGATTCCGGTGCATGAACTCGCGGGTTGCGTCGAGAAGCTGCTCCAGGCCGCGCGGCGCGGTCACATCGTGCCCGTCAGTGCCGAGTTCGACACGCTCGAAGCGGCGCTGGACGGCCTCGCGGCCATGCTTCACCGCTTCGCCGCCGGCGTGCATCCCGACGCCGAGCCTGCGCTGATCGCGCGCGTGCACGAACTGGCGCTGCGCTGGAACGAAATCGCGGATGCCGGCGAACGCACGCCGGCCATCCGTTCGGCCGAGACCCGGCTCGACGATTTCGGCGCCGATCTCGACCTCCAGCTCGACATCGAGCTGCCGGTGGACGGTGTCGCGCCGGACGCGACCCAGCATGTCGGCTTCGCGCCCAAGGATCTGTTCAGCCGCTCGATCGGCAGCATCGATCTCGACCTGTCCGCGCTTGCCGACGAGCCGGTCGCCTCGCCCGAAGGCGCTGCCGCCCAGCCCGCCATCGCGCGGCCTGTCGGCACCGCGTCCGTGGTGAGTTCGGTCGTCGCGGCCATGCCGCCGGGCATTGCCACGGCCGGCGCGGCGCCGGCGCCGCGCGCCGCCAAGCAGGAGGAAAAGCCCGCGCGCGCCCGCGCCGACGACATCGAGCTGCCCGACGACGAGATCGATCCCGACCTCATCGACATCTTCATCGAGGAAGGGCGCGACTACATGCCGCGCATCGAGCAGGGCTTGCAGGCCCTGATCGACATGCCGGCCGATGACGCCAGGCTCGCAGCGGTGCTGCGCGCGCTGCACACGGTCAAGGGCAGTGCCCGCATGGCCGGCGCGATGCGGCTCGGCGCGCTCTGCCACGACATCGAGTCGCGCGCCGAGGCCGCGCGCGAGACGCCGACCGCCGAGCTGTTCGATGACCTCCTGCATCGCTTCGACAACGCCTACGCCGAGTTCGCGCGACTGTCGGGCGAGGAGTCGGTGTTCGAGACCGCGCCGGACGAGCCGCTGCCCGGCAACGCGGCGTTTGCCGCGCCGGCCGGCGATGCAATCGATGACGACCGGGACGCGCAAGCCATCGCGTCCGACACCGAGCCTGCCTCGCATGTCGCATTCGGCGCGGTCGCCGGCATCGGGAGGGCGCCGGACGACGTCGCGCCGCGCGAGGCCGGGACGGCCCTGGCCGGCGCCTCGTCGGATGGCGGCGCGCACGACACGGATGCCGCCACCCTTGATGTCTCGCCGCCGCCGATGCCCGACCCGGCGCCGGCGCCGAGCAGCTTCCGCTGGCCGGTCGCGCCGCTCACCGATCCCGACGGTCCGCTCTATCAGGCGGACGACGTCCGGGAGCCGGTCCAGCCTTCCGGGGCTGCCGAGCCTGTGGCTTCGGACACCGGGGCCGTGACTGTCGCCGGTATCGACATCGGCGCCTCGGCCGACGGCGCGGCCGTTCTCGCATCGTCGGACGAGGCATCGCGCGCGGACGCCATTGCGGCCGCGGCCGCAATGCCGCCACCCGCGCAGCCCGTCGCCTCGTCCGTGGCGCTTGCTCAACCGGTTGCCGTGTCCGCGCCTGCCGCGGCGGCCCAGGCTGCCGCCCAGCGCCAGCAGCGTCAGCAGGCACTCGTGCGGGTGCGTTCCGACCTGCTCGACCGCCTCGTCAACAACGCCGGTGAAGTCTCGATCGCCCGCGCGCGGCTCGAGAACGACCTCGGCACCGTCAAGGGGGCACTCGGCGACCTGACCGACAACGTCGATCGCCTGCGCGCCCAGTTGCGCGAGATCGAGATCGCCGCCGAAGCCCAGATGTCGAGCCGGATGGAGGCCGAAAAGGAAGCCGGCCGTTCCTTCGACCCTCTCGAATTCGACCGCTTCTCGCGCCTGCAGGAACTCACGCGGATGCTGGCCGAGTCGGTCAGCGACGTGCAGACGCTCCAGCAGAACATCGTCAAGGGCATGGACGGCGCCAACAAGGGCCTGCTCGGCCAGGCCCGCCTCACGCGCGAATTGCAGGAAGACCTGATGCGCGTGCGCATGGTGCCGGTCGACAGCGCGGCCGAGCGGCTGTACCGCGTCGTGCGCCAGTCAGCCAAGGAAGTCGGCAAGCGCGTCAACCTCGAACTGCGCGGCGCGACGGTCGAACTCGACCGGGGCGTGCTGGAGCGCATGACGGGGCCGTTCGAGCATCTGCTGCGCAACTCGGTCGTGCACGGCATCGAGTCGCGCGAGCGTCGCGTGGCGGCGGGCAAGCCCGAGGCAGGCACGATCGTCATTTCCGTGCGCCAGCGCGGCAATGAAGTCGAACTCGCCTTCGAGGACGACGGCGCCGGCATCGACGTGAACGCGGTGCGCGCCAAGGCAATCGCCAAGGGCCTGATCGCGGCCGATGCGCCCATCACCGACGCCCAGGTGGCCGAACTCGTGTTCGCGCCCGGCTTCACGACCGCGACCGAGGTCACCTCGCTCGCGGGCCGGGGTGTCGGCATGGACGTGGTGCGCGCCGAAGCCGGCGCGCTCGGCGGCCGGGTGCTGATCGACAACCATCCGGGCCAGGGCGTGACCTTCACGATCCGCCTGCCGCTCACGCTGGCCGTCACCCAGGTGGTGCTGGTGCGCGCGGGCGGTCGGCTGCATGCGATTCCGGCGGTGCTCGTGGGGCTGGTGCAGCAGCTGCGCTCGCCCCAGCTCGTCGCGGCCTACAACAGCGGCCGGCTCGACGTGGGCGGCCAGCCGGCCGATTTCGCGTATCTGCCGGCGCTGCTCGGCGATCACGACAGCCATGCGATCGCGCAGCGCTATTCACCGGTCATGACGCTGGAGTCGGGCGACCGGCGCGTCGCGCTGCACGTCGACGAAGTCGTCGGCAACCAGGAAGTGGTCGTCAAGAACATCGGTCCGCAGCTCGCGCGGATGGTCGGCATCACCGGCGCGACCGTGCTCGGCTCGGGCGACGTGGTGCTCATCATCGATCCGGTGCAGCTCGTCGAGCGGCTCGGCGTCACGCCGCGCCTGCCGACCGGTGTCGGGGCGGACGCGGTGGCGTCGGTCGAAAGTGCCGTGCCGGTCGATGCGGCGGACGCTGGCGAGGCTGGCGGGGTGGCAAGCGTCGCGGGCGTGGCACCGGCTGCCCAGCCGGTGGGCGCGCCGCGCGCCGTCAGGCCGCGCGCAGCCGACGCGGCGCTCGCCGCGCTGCCGGTCGCGATGGTGGTGGACGATTCGATCACCGTGCGTCGCGTCACCCAGCGTCTGCTCCAGCGCGAGGGCTATCAGGTCGTGCTCGCCAAGGACGGCGTGGATGCGCTGGAACAGCTCCAGGAATTCCGCCCGGACGTGATGCTGGTGGACATCGAGATGCCCCGCATGGACGGCTTCGACCTCACGCGCAACGTGCGTTCCGACTCGCGCATCGCCGATGTGCCGATCGTGATGATCACCTCGCGCACGGCCGACAAGCACCGCAACCACGCGCTCGAACTGGGCGTGAATGCCTATCTCGGCAAGCCCTACCGTGAAGACGAGCTGCTCGCCGTCATGCGCGGGCTGATCGAGGCGCATCGCGCGGCGGCCGAGGAAGTCTGAGCGCCTGCGACCACGCGACGGCGTGAGCCGACCCTGCCCGACGGCCGGTGGCGCCCCAGCCCCGGCCGTCGTCGCTTGTGCGATGGCCCGGGACGCAGGGCCGATATGGCGACGGTGGCGCGGCCGGTCGTGGAGCGCGTTGCGGGACTGCCCGCTCGCGCCGGTCGTCCGTCCCGGCTATTCGCCGCCCGCGAAGCCGTTCTGCCGCCAGGCTTCGAACACCACGACCGCCACCGCGTTCGACAGGTTGAGCGAGCGGTTGCCGGGCTGCATCGGCAGGCGCAGGCGCTGCTCGGGCGGAAAGCGGTCGCGCAGTCCGGGCGCGAGGCCGCGTGATTCGCTGCCGAACACGAACACGTCGCCGGGCTGGAAGGTCAGCGAGTGCGCCGGCCGCGAGGCATGGCGGCTGAGCGCGAACATGCGCGCCGGATCGGGCGTGACGGCGGCGAGGAATGCGTCCCAGCCGGCATGGGTGCGCACGCGCGCGTACTCGTGATAGTCGAGCCCGGCGCGCCGCAGCTTCGCGTCGTCGAGTTCGAAGCCGAGCGGCTCGATCAGATGCAGCCGCGCGCCGGTGTTGGCGCACAGGCGGATCACGTTGCCGGTGTTGGGCGGGATTTCGGGCTCGACGAGCACCACATCGAACATGTCAGGAACCTTCTTCGGAATCGGGCGGCGGCGTGCGCAGCGCGGCGATCGCGGCCAGCACCGGCAGACGCAGCGGCGCAAGCGCGCGGGCAGCCTCGGCCAGCGTCGCGCCTGTCGTCAGCACATCGTCGACGAGGGCCACGCGCCGGCCGGCGAGCCGCGCATGCGCGCCGGGCGCAAGCGCGAAGGCGTCGGCCACGGCCCGGACGCGGGCCGCGCGGCCGAGCGTGGCGATGGCCGGCGTGTCGCGCCGCCGCAGGAGGGCGCCATTGTCCACGCTCGCGCCGGTCGCGTCGGCCAGCATGCGGGCGATCTGCCGCGCCTGGTTGTGGCCGCGTGCCGCGAGCCGTGACGGCGCGAGCGGAATCGGCAGCAGTACCCAGCCGGCAAGGTCGATGCGGCGGGCACGCGCCGCGCACGCGATCAGCAACGCGAGCGGCGCCGCATGCGCGAGCTGGCCGCCGTACTTGAGGCCGCGGTCGATCGCGTCCCAGGGCGGCGCATAGCTCGCGCCGACCAGCGCGAAATCCCAGGGCGGGACACTCGCGGCGCAGCGCCGGCACAGCGGCGGGGCCGAGAACGGGCCGGCGAGGTGTGGCAGCGCGGTCGGGCCAGCTGTGGTCGGGATGCCGGTGGGCGAGTCGGGTGCGGCGTCGGCTGCGTTGGCGCGGAAGTCGCCGGGAGGCCGCTTCCGGGCAGTCGGCATGCCCGGCCGGATCTCCTCCGCGCAGGCCGCGCAGCGTGGGATCCGCCGCTCGATGCGCCGCGCGAAGCGCAGGCAGGGTACGCACAGTCCGTGCGCCCCGGCCTGGTCGTCGCAGGCCACGCAGCGGTTGCCGAAGGCAGCGGCGGCCAGCGTGCGCATGAACATGCGCGGCGAATGCAGCTTCAGCTGCGAGGCGTGGCGGGCGAGGGCGGGCGGATCGGCGGCTGGCATGGGGGCGGCGAAGGCGGGATGGCCGGGGCGGCCGGGATGACCACGCCGGGGCAGGGCCGTGACGGGCGGCCATCCTCACGCGTGGCACCATCGCGCGCCATGACTTCCGCCACCTCCCGCTCCAACGCCGGCCTGATCGACCCGCTGGCCGCCCGCCTCCAGTTCGAACGCCGCGCGCGCGGTTTCGATGCCCACGACTTCTTCCATCGCGAGGTCGAATCACGGTTGCTCGAACGGCTCGATCCGTTGCGCATCGAGCCGACGCGGGCCATCGACCTCGGTTGCGGTACCGGCCATGCGCTCGGCGTGCTGGCCGAGCGCTATCCGCGCGCCGACTGGACAGCGGTCGATCTCGCGGGCGGCATGCTGGCGCGAGCCCGGGTCCGCGCGCGCGAGGCGGCCGGCCTCGGTGGCACCGTCGCGCGGCTGCTCGGGCGGGTCGGCATGGGCGGCATCGCCCAGCGCGTGCCAGCGACGCGGCCGGGCGCCGCGAGCCTTGCCGGCGCGGGCTTCGTGCAGGCCGACTTCGCGCGCCTGCCCTTCGCCGACAACAGCTTCGACCTGCTCTGGTCAAACCTCGCGCTGCATTACGCGCCCGACATCGGCCGCGTCGTCGGCGAGTGGTCGCGCATCGCGCGGCCCGGCGCGGCGCTGATGTTCAGCTGCCTCGGCCCCGACAGCCTGCGCGAGTTGCGCGCGATCTGGCCCGGTGACGCACCGCGTGCCTTCGTGCCCTTCGCCGACATGCACGATCTCGGCGATCTCATGGTCCACAGCGGCTTCGTCGATCCGGTCATGGGCATGGAGCGCATCACGCTCACCTACGCCGATCCGACGCGCCTGTTGTCCGAACTCCGCGCGCTGACCGGCAATCCGCTCGCCGCGCGCGCGCCGCGCCTGCACGCACGCCGGCTGCGCGCCGACTTCCTCGCCGCGCTCGACGGCGCGCGCAACGCCGACGGCGTCATCCCCGTCACGATCGAAGTCGTGTACGGCCACGCCTGGGCCGGCGAGCCACGCCAGAAGCGCGAGCCGCTGCCCGGCGGCGGCGAGATCGCGTCGGTGCCGGTCGCTAGCCTCAAGCGTGGCGGTCGTCCGAACGCCTGAGCGCATCGCGCCGGCTGTTCGATCAGGCGGCGGCGCCCTTCCGCTTGCGGCCGCGCGGCGCGTGTCCGCGGCTGCGGCACCGCCTTGAGCGCCGGCCTTGGCTGGCAACCGGCGCCGCACGACAAGGCTCGCGAGCTTCGGTCCGATGTTGCCGACCGTAAGCGCCCGTGCGCCCGGCCCGCGCGCCCGCCGAGACTCGCAACGCGTACCGCGAGCCCCCGGGCCGGCCATGGCGACCACCGTCGCGGCGGCCGCACCCGAGGGGAAGCCCCCGGTGCGCGGGGCAGGCGAGTGTTCCTATGATCGGCTCGCCTTTGTCGTCAGCCTGACGTCAGCCGCGCAAGCGGCCGGGCGGCGGCAAGGCGCGCCAACGTAGAACCGGCCGGGCGCCTCCAGCCCGATGTCGCGCAAGCCCGCGCGGCACCGTGAGGGCGTTCGACAGCCTCCATACGAGGGAGATCATGCTCAGAACGCCGTGCCTCGCGCTCGCGCTCATCGCATCGACCCAGGCGGCCCGCGCGGCCGACGGGGTACAGAGCAAGTACAACCTCGCGCCGCCCATGTCGCCCATGGCGGAGGAGATCTACAGCCTCCACCACTACGTGATGGGCATCTGCGTCGCGATCTTCCTGTTCGTGTTCGCATGGATGTTCATCGCCATCCTGCGGCACCGGAAATCGGTCGGGCACCAGCCGGCCAACTTCCACGAGAACACGACGGTCGAGATCATCTGGACCGTCATTCCCTTCCTGATCGTCGTGGCCATCGCCGTGCCGGCCACGCGCATCGTCGTGGCGATGAAGGACACGTCGAGCGCCGACATCACGATCAAGGCCACCGGCTACCAGTGGAAATGGGGCTACGAATACCTGCGCGGCGAAGGCGAGGGCATCAGCTTCCTGAGCAATCTCGCCACGCCGCGCACCCAGCTCGCCTCGCTGTCCAACGACCGGGAGAGCAACGCCAACTACCTGATCGAGGTCGATCAGCCGCTCGTGGTGCCGGTCGATTCCAAGATCCGTGTCATCACCACCGCGACCGACGTCATCCACGCCTGGTTCGTGCCGGCCTTCGCCGTGAAGCAGGACGCCATCCCCGGCTTCGTGCGCGACACTTGGTTTCGCGCCACGGCCGTCGGCACCTATCGTGGCCAGTGCGCCGAGCTGTGCGGCAAGGAGCATGCGTACATGCCCATCGTCGTGCAGGTGCTCTCGCGCGAGGATTACGCGGCCTGGGTGGCGAACAAGAAGCGCGAATTGCAAGCGCTTGCGGATGATCCGGCCAAGACCTGGCAGCTCGCCGAGCTGACCGCGCGCGGCAAGACCGTGTTCGAGACCAACTGCGCCGCCTGCCATCAGGCCAACGGCAGCGGCAACGCCGCGATCGGCGCGCCGGCGCTCGTCGGCAGCAAGGTGGTGACGGGCGCGCCGGCCGAGCAGATCGACGTGGTCCTGCACGGCCGCAACAACCGCATGCCGCCGTGGCAGTCGCTGTCGGACGTGGAGCTGGCCTCGGTCATCACCTACACCAAGCATGCCTGGGGCAACAGCGTCGATCAGGTGATCCAGCCGCGCGACATCGCGGCGGCGCGCACGGCCAGGTAGCCGGCGCCTCCCATACCAACAGGCGCCGCCCGCGACGGCGACGCCAGCAGAGCGAGGGCGATGGCCGACATGCCGGCCGTCGAAGATTCATCCCGATTGCGGCTTACAACCACGCCGCCGGAGAAGCCCATGAGCGCAGTCCTGCCCGGCATCGAACATGACCCACACGCCCACGGCGCGCCCGAGGGCTGGCGGCGCTGGCTGTTCGCCACCAACCACAAGGACATCGGCACGCTCTACATGTGGTTCAGCTTCACGATGCTGCTGACCGGCGGCGTGCTCGCCCTCGGCATCCGCGCCGAGCTGTTCCAGCCCGGGCTGCAACTGTTCGAGCCCGAGCGCTTCAACCAGCTCACGACGATGCACGGCGTGATCATGGTGTTCGGCGCGATCATGCCGGCCTTCGTGGGCTTCGCGAACTGGATGGTGCCGCTGATGATCGGCTGCTCCGACATGGCCTTCGCGCGCATGAACAACTTCAGCTTCTGGCTCATGCCGCCGGCCGCGCTGCTGCTCGTCACGAGCTTCTTCGTGCCCGGCGGCGCGATGGCGGCGGGCTGGACCATGTACGCGCCGCTCTCGACGCAGATGGGCATCGGCATGGACATGGCCATCTTCGCGCTGCACATCCTCGGCGCGAGTTCGATCATGGGCTCGATCAACATCATCGTGACCATCCTCAACATGCGCGCCCCGGGCATGACGCTCATGAAGATGCCGATGTTCGTGTGGACCTGGCTCATCACCGCCTATCTGCTCATCGCGGTGCTGCCGGTGCTCGCGGGCGCCATCACGATGGTGCTGACCGACCGCCATTTCGGCACGCATTTCTTCAACGCGGCGGGCGGCGGCGACCCGGTGATGTTCCAGCACATCTTCTGGTTCTTCGGGCATCCGGAGGTCTACATCATGATCCTGCCCGCCTTCGGAATCATCTCGCACGTCATCCCGGCCTTCGCGCGCAAGCCGCTGTTCGGCTACAGCTCGATGGTCTATGCCACGGGCTCGATCGCCATCCTCTCGTTCATGGTCTGGGCCCACCACATGTTCACCACGGGCATGCCGGTGACAGGCCAGCTCTTCTTCATGTACGCGACGGCGCTTATCGCCGTGCCCACGGGCGTGAAGATCTTCAACTGGCTGGCCACGATGTGGCGCGGCGCGATGACCTTCGAGACGCCGATGCTGTTCGCGCTCGGCTTCATCTTCGTGTTCACGATCGGCGGGCTGACGGGCGTGATCCTGTCGGTCGCGCCCATCGACATCCAGTTGCAGGACACCTACTACGTCGTCGCGCACTTCCATTACGTGCTGGTGGCCGGCTCGCTGTTCGCGCTGTTCAGCGGCACCTACTACTGGCTGCCCAAGTGGACCGGCCATTACTACGACGAGAAGCTCGGCAAGCTGCACTTCTGGTGCTCGCTGATCTTCTTCAACGTCACCTTCTTCCCGATGCACTTCCTCGGCCTCGCGGGCATGCCGCGCCGCTATGCCGACTACCCGCTCCAATTCGCCGATTTCAACATGCTTGCAAGCGTCGGCGCCTTCGGCTTCGGGCTGTCGCAGCTCATCTTTTTGTGGGCGGTGCTCAAGTGCATCCGCGGCGGGCCGAAGGCGCCGCCCAATGCCTGGGAAGGCGCCGAGGGTCTCGAGTGGATGGTCGATTCGCCCGCGCCCCACCACACCTACGAAGACCCGCCCATCGTCAAGTGAAGGAGGCCGCCATGCAGCTCGACGACGAAATGATGGTCATGACCCTGAGGCCGGAACACGAGGCGCCCGCCGCCGATGACGCGCGCCGGCGCGCCGCGCTGCGCACCGGCTTGATCCTCGCCACGATTGCCGCCGTGTTCTTCGTCGGCATCATCGTCAAGATCGGCCTGCTCGGCGCCTGAGGCACGCATGCCCGCCGCCCGCGTCGCCACGCTCAACGCCGTCATGCTGCGCAAGCTCGCGGTGATGGCGGCGGTGATGTTCGCCTTCGGCTTCGCGCTCGTGCCTTTCTACAAGTCGATCTGCGAACTCACGGGCGTCAACCGCATCGTCAAGGCCGACGCGGCCGAGACGGGCGCATCGGCGGTGGACGCGACGCGCACGGTCACGATCGAATTCGACGCCAGCCCGCGCGCCGACTGGAGCTTTCGCCCGGTGCGGCATTCGCTCGACGCGCATCCGGGCGAGCTGGTGACGATCGAATACGAGATCACCAACCATGCCGCGCGCGACATCGTCGGCCAGGCCATCCCGAGCTACGCGCCGGTGCAGGCCGCCGCCCATCTGCGCAAGCTGGAGTGCTTCTGCTTTCGCCAGCAGCTGCTGCGCGCGGGCGAGACGCGGCGCTTTCCGGTCGTGTTTGTGATTGACCGCGCGTTGCCGCGCGAAGTGGCCACGGTGACGCTGTCGTACACCTTCTTCGAGATTCCGGGCGGCTCGCTCGCCGCCGTCGGCGGCGCGCGCAGCGGCGCCACGACCGCCCGCGCCGGAGACGGAGCGTGAGCCGCGATGACGACCACGATCGCCCCGACCCCGATGCCGCAGCGCGCGATCCGCGCGCCGATGCCCGCGCGCCGGCCGAGGCCGGTGCGCCGTCGCCTCGCGCCAGCCTCGGCCAGGTCGCGCGCGCGGTGTTCTGGTCGTTCTTCGGCGTGCGGCGCGGGGCCGCGCATGCGGAGGACTTCGCGCGCATCCGGCCGATGCAGCTGGTCATCGTCGGCATCGCGGCGGGCCTGCTGTTCGTGCTCGCGCTGGTGGCCATCGTCCGGCTGGTGCTGGCCTGAACCCGAAGATCGAATGCAGCTTCAACCGTGGGAGTCGAGATCATGAGCGCCACCCAGCATGCCAGTCCGAGCGCCCACGCCGCGCCTTTGCCGCACGGCGGACCCGCGCCGCGCTACTTCGTGCCCGCGCCGTCGAAGTGGCCGCTGGTCGGATCGTGCGCGATGCTGTTCGTGGTGTTCGGCGCGGCGATGACGGTCAACGGCATCGGCCCCGGGCCGTGGTCGCTTGCGATCGGCTTCGCCATCCTCGCGTACATGCTGTTCGGCTGGTTCGGCGAGGTCATCGACGAGTCGGAGCGCGGCAGCTACAGCGAGCATGTGGACATGTCCTTTCGCTGGAGCATGGGCTGGTTCATCTTCTCGGAGGTGATGTTCTTCAGCGCCTTCTTCGGCGCGCTGCTCTACGCGCGTGTCATCACCGTGCCCTGGCTGGCCGACGCCAATCACCAGGCCTTCCTGTGGCCCGGCTTCAGTTCGGCCTGGCCCACCGAGGGGCCGGCCGGCACCATCGACGACTTCCAGACGATGGGCCCCTGGCCCATTCCCACGATCAACACGCTGCTGCTGCTGAGTTCGGGCGCCACCGTCACCTGGGCGCATCACGGCCTGCTTGCGGGCAAGCGCGGCCAGCTCACGCTCGGCCTCGCGCTCACGGTGCTGCTCGGCGCCGTGTTCCTGAGCTTCCAGGCCTACGAGTACCACCACGCCTACACCGAGCTGAACCTCAAGCTCAGTTCGGGCGTGTTCGGCTCGACCTTCTTCATGCTGACCGGCTTTCACGGCTTTCACGTCACGCTCGGCGTGATCATGCTGACCGTGATGCTGGTGCGTTCGATGCGCGGGCATTTCACGCCGCGCCACCACTTCGCCTTCGAGGCGACCGCCTGGTACTGGCACTTCGTGGATGTGGTGTGGCTCGGGCTCTACGTGCTCGTGTACTGGCTCTGATCAGCCGCCCATGCGTCTGAACGCCACGCCGTGCGCCTCGATCCAGCCGAGCCTCCAGGCCAGCAGGATGAACAGGAACAGCGCGATCGAGAGGCCGATGCGCAGCGTGAGCGCGCGCGCCGTGCGGGCGCTGTCGCGACTCTTGAGCAGGAAGAACAGCGCCGAGAACAGGCTGGCGACGATCACGGCGAAGGCAAGGGCGACGAGCAGCTTCATGGCATTGTCCCGGTTCCGTCAGTCATCGCATTGGACCACCGTGGCAGTCCCCTTCAAACCCTCGTTCTGGCCGACGGTCGCGGCGCTCGGCCTTGTCGTGACAACGCTTGCACTCGGGCAATGGCAGCTCGGCCGTGCCCACGAGAAGCGGGCGCTGTACGCCGCCGCGCAAGCGGCCGATCGCGCCGAACCCGTGAGCATCGGCGGCGCACTGGTCGAGCCCCAGGCCGTCGCCCAGCGGCACGTGAGGCTGCGCGGGCATTTCCTGCCCGAAACCACCGTCTACATCGACAACCGCATGCTCGCCGACCGCGCGGGCTTCTACGTCATCACCGCCTTCGTGCCCGCCGACGGCGGCGCGGCCACGAGCGTCAACCGCGGCTGGTGGCCGCGCGATCCGGCGCGCCGCGACCATGTGGATGCGCCTCCGCCGCCGGCCGGCGACATCGAGATCGAAGGCAAGGCCGCGCCCCAGCTCGCGAGCTACTGGAATCTCTCGGGCATGGGCGCCGACAAGGACAAGGGCATCTGGCTCAACTTCGCGCTCGACGCCTTCGCCCAGCGCACCGGCCTCGTGCTGCAACCCTTCGTCGTGCAGCAGACGACCGACACGCATGACGAGCTTGTGCGGCTGTGGGACGAGCCCGGCTCCGGCGCGGCCAAGCACTACGGCTACGCGGTGCAATGGTTCGGCCTCGCGGGCGTCGCACTCGTGATGTGGGCGCGTGCCGGACTACGGCGCGGCCGCGCGCCGGCGGCGGGCGAGGGTGGACCGATCACTGACGACACGCGAGTCGCCGCGCCGATGGGCCGGACCGAGCCGTCGGCCGATTCACTGGCCGCGTCGTCGGACGCCGAGCCGGCCCGCCCCGCCGCCGCGGCGCCCTCGCGCCATCTGCCCGACTGAACCGGAGCCGCCATGCCCGCCACGCTCGCCGTCCCGTCCCCGCGTCCGCCGCGTCGCCTGTGGCCCTTGTGGGCCGTGCTCGCGGTGAGCCTCGCGCCCCTGCTGGCGGCGCTCGCGGCCTGGAGCCTCGACTGGCCCGGCGCGCGCGGCAACTACGGCGCGCTCGTCGATCCGCCGCGTGCCTTGCCAGCGCTTGCAACGCTCGATCTCGGCGGCCGGCCGGTCGACATGCGGCAATCCGCCAGCCGCCGCGCCGAGCCGACGTCATTGTCACTCGCCGGTGGTGTGCCTCCGGCGCTCGCTGGCAATCCATCGCTGCCGCGCTCCGCGGCGCATCCGCCGCGCTGGCGCATGCTCGTCGCCGCGCCCGCCGCCTGCGACGCCGCCTGCCGCCATCACCTCTGGCTCACGCGCCAGCTGCGCGCCGGCACCGGCGAGGACCGCGTGCGCATCGAGCGCGTCTGGCTCGTGACCGACGGCGCCATGCCCGACGCGGCCCTGCTCGCCGAGCATCCCGACCTGACCGTGCTGCGCGTCGCCGACGGCGCGAGCCGCGCCGCGCTCCTGCGCTGGCTCGGCGATGGCGGCTCGGCGCCGCGCCTCCTCGATCCGCGCGACGAACTCATGCTCGCCTGGCCGGCTGCCTCCGACGGCGCGCGCATGAGGCGCGACCTCGCGCGGCTGCTCAAGGTCTCGCGCATCGGCTGACGGCCGGCATCCACAGGAACGCGCATCGCATGCATCCCGCCCTCGTCCTCGCCATCGCCGTCTTCGTCGGCTGCGTGATCGTCGGCGCGCTCGTGCGCTGGCTGGAGGAGGGCGACGACCGGCGCTTCCGCCGGCTGGCGGCGCTGGCGGCGGCGCTCGCGCTCGGCGTGGTCGTGCTCGGCGCCTATGTGCGCCTGAGCGACGCCGGCCTCGGCTGCCCCGACTGGCCCGGCTGCTACGGCCATCCCACGCCGGCCCATGCGAGCGAGCACATCGCCGCCGCCGAGCAGGACGCGCCCTTCGGCCCCGTGTCGATGGCCAAGGCATGGAAGGAGATGGCGCATCGCTACCTCGCGGCGAGCCTCGGTCTGCTCATCCTCGCGCTGGCGATCGGCGCCTGGCGCAAGCGCTTGCAGGCGCCGGCGCGCGCGCGACTCGCGCTGCTGCTGCTGGGCGTGGTGCTGCTGCAAGGCGCGTTCGGCGCCTGGACGGTCACGCTGCTGCTGCGGCCCGCCATCGTCACCGGCCATCTGATCGGCGGCATGACAACGCTTGCATTGCTCGGCTGCCTCGCGCTGCTGCCGCCGGGCCGGCGCGCCGCGCCGCGCCTGCTGCCCGAGCCGCGCGGCCTGCGCTCGGTGCGCGCGGCGGCCACGCTCGCGCTCGGCGCGCTCGCGGTGCAGATCATGCTGGGCGGCTGGGTCAGCACCAATCACGCGGCGCTCGCCTGTCCCGATCTGCCGTTGTGCCAGCGCGCCCTCGTGCCGCCGATGAACTTCGGCGATGCCTTCCATCTCATGCGGCCGCTCGGCATGGCCGCCGATGGCGAGCCGCTGCCCTTCGCCGCGCTCACGGCCATCCATTGGACGCATCGCATGTTCGCGCTGGTGGCGACCGTCGCCATCGCGCGCTGCATGCTGCGGGCGTACTTCGCGCCGGGCCTGCGCTGGCTCGCGCTCGGTCTCGGGTCGGCACTGCTTGCGCAGCTTGCCCTCGGCATCTCGAATGTGCATTACGGCCTGCCGCTGGCGGTCGCGGTGGCGCACAACGCGGGGGCGGCCACGCTTCTGCTCGTGCTCGTCGCGATCCGGATGCGCGCAGGCCGTGCCGTCAGGTCCGTCGTCGAGGAGGTCACGCCATGCAAGCCAGCATCGCCGTCGCACGTCAGTCCGCCAGCCTGCGCCAGTACTGGGCACTGACCAAGCCGCGCGTCACCCAGCTCGCGGTGTTCTGCGCCGTGATCGGAATGTTCCTCGCCACGCCCGAGCCGCCGTCATGGCGCATCGTGCTCGCCGGCTCGGCCGGCATCTGGCTGATGGCGAGCGCGGCCTTCGCCGTCAATTGCCTGATCGAGCGCGAGGTCGATGCGCGCATGAGCCGCACGCGCCGCCGCGCCACCGCCAGCGGCGAGATCCCGCCGCAGCGCGTGCTGGCCTTCGCGGGCGCGGTCGGCGGCGCCGGCATGGCCGTGCTGCTGACCTGGGTGAACGCGCAGACCATGTGGCTGACGTTTGCCACCTTCATCGGCTACGCGGTCGTGTACACCGTGCTGCTCAAGCCCAACACGCCGCAGAACATCGTGATCGGCGGCCTGTCGGGCGCGATGCCGCCAGCGCTCGGCTGGGTCGCGGCCACCGGCCAGCTCACGCCCGAGGCCTGGCTGCTGGTGCTCATCATCTTCGTGTGGACGCCGCCGCACTTCTGGGCGCTCGCGCTCTACCGCACCGAGGATTTCCGCAAGTCGGGTCTGCCGATGCTGCCCGTGACGCACGGCCGCGAGCTGACCGGCCTGCATGTGTTCCTGTACACGCTGGCGCTGGTGGCGGTCACGCTCATGCCCTTCGCCATCCGGATGAGTGGGGTGGTGTACCTTGCGTGCGCGCTGCTGCTCGGCGCGCGCTTCGTGCAACTGGCATGGCGCGTGTGGCGACGCTACAGCGACGACATCGCGCGCCGGACCTTCCGGTACTCGATCGTCTATCTCGCGCTGCTGTTCGCGGCGCTGCTCGTCGATCACTACCTCCATCTGCCATGAAGCTTGCCGCCGTCCTGCTTGCCTCCGTCATCGCCATCGCGGGCTGTTCCCGCGCTCCAGAGTTCCACGGCACCGACATCACGGGCAGCAGCATCGGCGGCGACTTCACGCTCACCGGCCATGACGGCAAGCCGCATTCGATCGGCGAGTACAAGGGCAAGGCGGTGGTGCTGTTCTTCGGCTTCACCCACTGCCCCGATATCTGCCCGACCACGATGGCCACGCTGTCGCAGGCGATGAAGCAGCTGGGACCCGACGCCGACCGCGTGCAGGTGCTGTTCGTGTCGGTCGATCCGGAGCGCGACACGCCCGATCTGCTCGGCCATTACGTGCCGGCCTTCGACCCGCGCTTCGTCGGCCTCACGGGCACACCCGAGCAGGTCGCCGACGTGGCCAAGCAATGGCGCGCCTTCTACCAGAAGGTGCCCGGCAGCACGCCCGACAGCTACAGCGTCGACCATTTCGCGGGCATGTACGTGCTCGACGCCGAGGGCCGGCTGCGCCTCTTCCTGCGCGGCGAGCAGCCGCCGGCGGACATCGCGGCGGACCTGAAGAAGATCGTCGGCTGAGGCTGGCGACTTCCAGCGCAGCAAGCCCCGCGGGCGTGGCGCTGGGTATTGCGTGCGGCGTGCCGTCTGGCGCAAAGGCGCCTGTGCGCCGCTTGGTCAATACAGCGACGGCTCGCCCGGCGGCCGCGTCTTGAAGCGCCGGTGCACCCAGTAGTACTGCTCCGGCATCTCGCGGATGCGCTCCTCGATGAAGGCGTTCATGCGCCGCGCGTGGGCCGGATCGTCGGGCGGCAGATCGCCCGGAAAGTTCTCCCACTCCGGATAGAGCGTCACCACATAGCCGTCGTCGGTCATGCGCGTCACGCAGGGCACGACGGCCGCGCGCGTCATCTGCGCGAGCCGGGCGAGGCCGGTGATCGTGGCCGCCGGTACGCCCATGAAGGGCACGAATACCGAGTCGCGCGGGCCGAAGTCCATGTCGGGCAGGTAGTAGAAGGCGCGCAGGTCGCGGATCGCGCGCACGATCGCGCGCAGCCCCTCCTGGCGCGACAGCAGCAGCCCGTGACCGAAGCGCAGGCGGCCGTCGCGCACCGCCTTGTCGAACACCGGATTGCTCTGCGTGCTCATCACCGAGCACCAGTCGCGGTCGATCGACAGCACCGCCGCGCCCGCGTCGAGTCCGACGAAATGCGGACTCAGCAGGATGACGGGGCGGTCATCGGGCAGACGCTCGCGGTGCTCGATCTTCACGAGCTGGCGCAGCCGTTCGGCGCTGGCCGAGAAGGCGAAGGAGCGGTCGAGCAGGCTGCGCGCGAGCATGCGCACATGCGCCCGGCCCAGGCGCTCGCGCGCGGCGGCGTCCAGCTCGGGAAAGCAGAGTTCGAGATTGCGCAGCACGATGCGGCGGCGCGAGCCGGCCACGCGCCACAGCAGCGCGCCCAGGCCGTTGCCCAGCGCGCGCAGCAGTGGATGCGGCACGAAGCGCAGCGCGGCGATGAAGCCGACGGCCGCATGCGCGCCGGCGCGGGCGAGGGCGGAAGCGCCCCGCTTGTTGGAATCGGTCATGTCGCTTGAAGAAGGCGGGGCCGGCTCAGACCAGCCCCTCGCGATGCTTGTCGAGGCCGCCCGGAGGTTCGGGCGCGCCGGCCGGATGCTTGTAGCGGTGATAGCCCCAGAGGTACTGGTCGGGCATGCGCCGGATCAGGTCTTCGAGCGCCTTGTTCATCGCGAGCGTGAACACCTCGGGGTCGTCCGACTCGGGCGGCACGAAGCGGTGGAAGTCCACCAGATAGCGCCCGCGCAGCGCATCCAGCCTCGGCTCGGTGATGACGATGGCCGCGCCCGACATGCGCCACAGCTTGGCAGGCAGGGTGATGGTGTAGGCAGGCTTGCCGAAGAAATCGACCCAGATGCCTTCGCCACCCGACGGCGCCTGGTCGGGCAGGATCGCGACCGTCTCGCCGCGCTTGAGGGCGCGCGCCAGTTCGCGCACGCCGCCGAGCGTCGCGGGCGCCACCGTCATGCCCTCGCGCAGCCGGCCGAGCCGCAGCACTTCGTTGAGGTAAGGCTTGTGCGGCAGCCGGTACATCGCCATGAGCGGCTTGCGCGACGCGAGCAGCGAAGCCGCCGCCTCGAAGCAGCCGATGTGCGGCACGAGATAGATGATCCCCTTGCCCTCGCGCTCGGCCTTGTCGATCACGTCGAGCGAGTTGCAGACGATGCGCCGCTTCACCTCCTCGTTCGGCCGCAGCCAGATCTTGGGAAGGATGGCGAGCGCCTGGCCAGCGGCGGCAATCGCGGCATTGCGCGTGGCCTTGGAATACAGGCCGGCCTGGCGCAGGTTGTTGCTCAGGCGCGCGCGGTAGCGGCCGCTGAAGGCCCAGGTCAGCCAGCCGCCGACGGTGCCGATCAGCGCAAGCAGGCGCAGGGGAAGCAGCGAGAACACCCGCAGCAGGGTCAGCATCGGAACAGGGGGAAAGGAACGGGAATCGGAAGTGGCCGGGTTAGTCAGCGCTGTTCGCGCGACCGTCGTCCGGCGGGGGGGAGCGTCACGAACCTATAATGTTCGCACGCCGAGTTAACTGGACAACTTGCGGGGCGTTCATCAAATACCGCTAAAGCGTCGCTCCGACCTGGACCCTCCCGCTTTGGCCGCCCCGCTCCTACCAAGATCCGAAGGAGCACGTACATGGGGCGCGAATATCTCTTCACCTCCGAATCCGTTTCCGAAGGCCATCCCGACAAGGTGGCCGACCAGATTTCGGACGCCGTCCTCGACGCCATCCTGGCGCAGGACCCGACCGCGCGCGTCGCGGCCGAAACCCTCGTGACTACCGGCCTGTGCGTGCTGGCCGGCGAGATCACCACCAGCGCCAAGGTCGATTACGCCAAGGTCGCGCGTGAAGCGATCCGCCGCATCGGCTACAACGACCCCGAACTGCGCTTCGACGCCGACGGCTGCTCGGTGCATGTGTGCTACGGCCAGCAATCGCCCGACATCGCCCAGGGCGTCGATGAAGGCAAGGGCCTGCACCTCGACCAGGGCGCGGGCGACCAGGGCCTGATGTTCGGCTATGCCTGCGACGAGACGCCGGAGCTGATGCCCTTCCCGATCTACTACGCGCACCGCCTCGTCGAGCGCCAGAGCCAGCTGCGCCGCGACGGCCGTCTGCCCTGGCTGCGCCCGGACGCCAAGTCGCAGCTCACGCTGCGCTACGTCGATGGCAAGCCGGTGTCTGTGCATACGGTCGTGCTCTCGACCCAGCATCACCCGTCCAAGACGCACAAGGAGATCGAGGAAGCGGTGATCGAGGAGATCATCAAGCCGGTGCTGCCGCCCGAAATGCTTCAGGACACGCGCTATCTCGTGAATCCGACCGGCGCCTTCATCATCGGCGGCCCGCACGGCGACGCCGGCCTGACGGGCCGCAAGATCATCGTCGATACCTACGGCGGCGCGGCGCCCCACGGTGGTGGCGCGTTCTCGGGCAAGGACCCGACGAAGGTCGATCGTTCGGCCGCCTACGCGGCGCGCTACGTGGCGAAGAACATCGTCGCCGCCGGCCTCGCGAAGCAGTGCGTGGTGCAGGTGAGCTATGCGATCGGCGTCGCGCGGCCCATCAACATCACAGTCGATACCAAGGGCACCGGCAGGATCGACGACGCGAAGATCGCCGAACTGGTCGAGGCGAACTTCGATCTGCGCCCCAAGGGCATCATCCAGATGCTGGATCTGCCCCGGCCCATCTATCGCAAGACGGCGGCGTATGGTCACTTCGGACGAAGTGAACCCGAGTTCACCTGGGAAGCCACCGACAAGGCCGAAATCCTTCGCAATTTCCTTTGATCGGCGCCGGACGGTAGCGGGTAAAAGTCAGGGAAAATCCGTTGGTCTGATGCGGAAGGATGCTTAGGAGCGCTTGCCTGGCGCAGGCATCCTCCTCACCCGCGAGGTGTTTCCTTGGATCCCAAGCCGTCCTCGGGCAACTGCCCGAACACGCTGCTGGTTGGCGCGCCCCGCGTGACCGGCAGCGAGCGTTATGTCCGCCACAGTGCCGACATCTCCCTTCTGACACCCGCCGGGCGCCAGGACTTCGGCGAACTCTGGTTCGAAGCCGAAAGGCCCTGGGCCTGGGAAGCGCCCGACGCGGAGATCTTCCTGCTGGCGGTGTACCAGTGGGCGATGGCGCTCAATGCCGACGTGCGCATCGACGGCACCGTCACGCATGGACTGCTCGCCAACCTCGAAGAGTTCGGCGAGGCCTGGGTGCGCTGGATTCCCAAGACCTACAAGCGCATCCGCGTGTTCGCGCAGGCGGTGCAGGAACCTTCGCTGCCGGCGGCACCCTTCGACGCGGTGGCCGCGTTCTCGGGTGGGGTCGATGCCACCTTCACCGCGATGCGCCATGCCAAGGCCCAGGTCGGCTACCGCAGCCGCAAGCTCCAGGCCTGCGCCTTCATCCACGGCTTCGACATCGGCCTGGATGACGAGGCCGCCTACGAGCACGCCTTCGAGGGGGCGCGTCGCACGCTCGACGACGTGAAGGTGCCCCTCGTCCGCATCCGCACCAACTTCCGCCAGCTCGTGCCCGTGAGCTGGGAAGACGCGCACGTGGCCGCGCTTGCCGCCGCGATGCACACGGTGCAGGGCGTGGCGCGCGCCGCGCTGGTCGGCAGCACCAAGGCCTATGACGAGCTGGTGATTCCCTACGGCTCGCTGCCCATCACCGATGCGCTGCTCACGAGCGAGCGCATGCAGATCATCCACGACGGCGCGAGCCACACCCGCACGCAGAAGGTTGCCGCGATCGCCACCTGGCCGGCGGGCGCTCAGGGCCTGCGCGTGTGCTGGCAGGAAGCCTCGATGGGCCGCAACTGCGGCAAGTGCGAGAAGTGCGTGCGCTCGATGCTCAACTTCCGGGTCAGCAACCTGCCCATCCCCGACTGCTTCGACGAGCCGCTCAAGCCGGCGCGCATCCTCAAGGCGAAGATGCGCGCCGCGCCCATCTTCAAGGAGTACTACTCGCTGTTCATGCATGGGCTGAAGCACGGCGCCTCGCCGACCATCCTCGTGCCGATCGCGATCGTGCTTGGCTTCGCGCCGATCCGCTGGCTGTGGAGCAACGGGCTGGCCCTGCCGGGCCGTGTGATCCGCAAGCTCGGCCGCATGCGCGCAGCAAAGCGCGCGGGCGGTGCGCCGTCGGTGCCGGCGGCGATGATTCCCAAGTGCGCCAAGCCGGCGGTGTTCGAGAACACGCGCTCGCGCACGGTCTGAATGCGCGGTATCGCCGAGCGGTACGTGCCCGAGCCGCGCCACACGGGCGCGTGCTGCATGCCCGGCGCCATGGTTCCGCTCGACTGCCGTGCGTCGGCACGCGCGGCAGCACTTGTCAGCCGGCCCTGCCGGCCGAATCCCCAATTCGACGGATTGAGCGGTCTCGCTACCGCTCTATAATCCGCGCCGCGTTTCGAGGAGCGTTGCGACGGGAAGCTTTCCCGCCAGGCTCGAAGCGCGAAGGACGCCGCCGCCATAGCGCCGCGTCCCGACCTGAAGCCGGGCAGCTCGCCCTGCGATCAACGGCGCTCGCGAACCATCTTTTTTGAACATCAAGAAAGGAGGGCGCGAGTCTATGAGCGCCGTCATCAAGCCCATCGAAACACAAGACTTCATCGTTGCCGACCTCGGCCTCGCCGACTGGGGCCGCAAGGAAATCCGCATCGCCGAGACCGAGATGCCCGGCCTCATCGCGATCCGCGACGAATACGCCGCCACCAAGCCGCTGCGCGGCGCGCGCATCACCGGCTCGCTGCACATGACGATCCAGACCGCCGTTCTCATCGAGACGCTGGTCGCGCTCGGCGCCGAAGTGCGCTGGGCCTCGTGCAACATCTACTCGACCCAGGACCATGCCGCCGCCGCCATCGCCGCGACCGGCGTGCCCGTCTTCGCCGTCAAGGGCGAGACGCTGGAGCAGTACTGGGACTACACCCACCGCATCTTCGAATGGGCCGACGGCGGCTACTCGAACATGATCCTCGACGACGGTGGCGACGCGACGCTGCTGCTGCACCTTGGCGCCGATGCAGAGAAGGATCTGTCGGTGCTCGCCAGCCCCGGCAGCGAGGAAGAGACCGTGCTGTTCGCGGCGATCAAGGCCAAGCTCGCGACCGATCCGGCGTGGTACTCGGCCCGCCTCGGCAAGATCAAGGGCGTGACCGAAGAGACGACCACCGGCGTCAAGCGCCTGTACCAGATGGCCAAGGACGGCAAGCTCAAGTTCCCGGCCATCAACGTGAATGACTCGGTCACCAAGAGCAAGTTCGACAACCTCTACGGCTGCCGCGAATCGCTGGTGGACGGCATCAAGCGCGCCACCGACGTGATGATCGCCGGCAAGGTCGCCGTGGTGTGCGGCTACGGCGACGTGGGCAAGGGCTGCGCCCAGGCGCTGCGCGCGCTGTCGGCCCAGGTGTGGGTGACCGAAGTGGACCCGATCTGCGCGCTCCAGGCCGCGATGGAGGGCTACCGCGTCGTGACGATGGAAGACGCCGTCGCGCACGCCGACATCTTCGTGACCGCCACGGGCAACCTGCACGTCATCACGCACGAGCATCTCGTCGCGATGAAGGACCAGGCCATCGTCTGCAACATCGGTCACTTCGACAACGAGATCGACGTCGCGAGCCTCAAGCAGTACCAGTGGGAGAACATCAAGCCCCAGGTCGATCATGTGATCTTCCCGGACGGCAAGCGGATCATCCTGCTGGCCGAGGGCCGCCTCGTGAACCTCGGCTGCGCCACCGGCCATCCGAGCTACGTCATGAGCAGCTCCTTCGCGAACCAGACGATCGCCCAGATCGAGCTGTTCACGAACACCTCGGCCTATCCGATCGGCGTGTACGTGCTGCCCAAGCATCTGGACGAGAAGGTCGCCCGCCTGCAACTGCGCAAGCTCGGCGTGAAGCTGACCAAGCTCAGCGACGCGCAGGCGCGCTACATCGGCGTCAGCACCGAAGGCCCGTACAAGCCGGACAGCTACCGCTACTGATGCGGGCGGGGCGGCGAGCGCCGTCCTCTCGACGGGCCACCGCCGCGACGGCAGTGGCCCGCGCAAGCGCGCGGCATGCCCCTGGCGGCCAGCCGCATGACCGCCGCGCTCCCGGCGCGGCAACCGATTCCCCACGAGGAAACCGATGCGCCTCCTGCTCGTCTGGCTGCTCAATGCGATCGCGCTGCTCGGCGTGGCCTATGTGATGCCCTCGGTGCACGTTGCCAGCTTCGGCTCGGCGCTCATCGCGGCGGCCGTGCTCGGCGTCGTCAACCTGCTGATCCGGCCGGTGCTGGTGCTGGTGACGCTGCCCATCACCGTGCTCACGCTCGGCTTCTTCTACCTAGTGGTCAACGGCCTGCTGTTCTGGTTCGTCGGCTCCATCCTCGAAGGCTTCAGCGTCGGCGGCTTCTGGGCCGGCGTGCTCGGCGGGCTGCTGTACGGCCTGATCTCCTGGCTGCTGTCCTTCCTCGTGCCGGCCCGCGAGGCCTGAACGGAAACAAAACATGCAACGCAGCTACAGCTTCGAATTCTTCCCGCCCAAGACGCCCGAGGGCGCGCAGAAGCTCGCCGCCACGCGCGCCGAACTCATCGCGCTCGGGCCCGACTTCATCAGCGTGACCTTCGGCGCCGGCGGCACCACGCGCGAAGGCACGCTCGCCGCCGTGCTCGACGTGATCGCCGATGGCGTGCCGGCCGCGCCGCACCTGTCCTGCGTCGGCTCCACGCGCGCCGGCATCCGCGACATCCTCAACGAATACAAGGGCGCCGGCATCCGCCGCATCGTCGCGCTGCGCGGCGACCTGCCGTCGGGCTGGGGCGAGATCGGCGAGTTCCGCTTCGCCAACGAGCTGGTCGAGTTCATCCGCGCCGAGACGGGCGACCACTTCCACATCGAGGTCGCGGCCTATCCGGAAGTGCATCCGCAGGCGCGCTCGGCCTCGGCCGACCTCGCCAACTTCGTGCGCAAGGTGAACGCGGGCGCCGACTCGGCCATCACGCAGATGTTCTTCAACGCCGACGCCTACTTCCGCTTCGTCGATGACGTGCGCAAGGCCGGCGTGACCGTGCCGATCGTGCCGGGGATCATGCCGATCACCAATTTCACGAGCCTGCGCCGCTTTGCCGAAGGCTGCGGCGCCGAGCTGCCGCGCTGGATCGGCGAGCGCCTGCGCGACTACGGCGACGACCTCGCGTCGATCCGCGCCTTCGGCCTGGATGTGATGACCGACATGTGCGAGCGGCTGCTGGCCGCCGGCGTGCCGGGGCTGCACTTCTACACGCTGAATGCGGCGGGGCCGGTGAAAGGGTTGTGGAATCGGCTCGGTTTGCAAGGCCGCCTGCCGGCCAAGCCCTGAACCTGTATCAGTGCCGGCCGGTCATCGACCTGCCGGCATCGCTCGCGACGGCATCGAGCGCGATGTCGTGCGGTTCGGCCTCCAGCGCGCAACGCGCCGACTCGAAGCCGATGCCCACCGACTTCGCCCCGCCCGCGATCAGCTCGGCCAGCGTGCGGTCGTAGTAGCCCCCGCCATACCCCAGCCGCCACCCCGCCGGATCGAACCCCACACACGGAATCACCAGCACCTCCGGCACCACCCGCACATCCTCGGCCGGCACCGCCAGCCCGAGCGCGTCGCGCCCCTGCGGCGCCGTCCCGTCCCATTCGCGGAACACCATCGGCGCCGCCTTCTCGACCACCACCGGCAGCCCGAGCTGCGCGCCGGCGTCGAGCAGCATCCGCCACAGCGCATCCAGCTCCGGCTCGCCACGGATCGGCAGATAGGCCGCCACCACCCGCCCGGCGAGCCCCCGTTCGCCCGCGAGCGCGACGATCGCGTCGAAGGCATTGCGCGCGATCGCGGCCTCGGCTTTCGCGCGTTCCTCGGCGGGGATTTCGGCGCGCCTTTTCAGCAGCAATTGGCGCAATTCCTTGCGTGCTAGAGTCGTTTGGTCGCCCGAAACAGTCGCAGTCATGGTGTCCGTTTTCCTTCGAAATCAAGCGCGCGCCATGGTGGCGACCGCCCTTTGCATGAGCCTCGATGCCAGCGTCGTGTCGGCCCAGCCGGCCGGCATCGTGGCATCGAAATCCGCCGCCCGGCATGCCGGGACGGTCGCGGGCATGGCGGTTTCCGCCAACGGTGCGGGTGCCGCGCTCGCGGCCTCTGGCGCGGCAGGCTCGGCCTCCGGCGTGACCGCCGCCGCGTCGGGCGCCACGGCCGCCGCCGCGCGCGCCGCCATTCCGCAATCGCCCGACGACATCTTCGTCGCGCTGCGCGAGGCCTCGCGCGCCAACGATGCCGCCCGCGTCCAGGCGCTGGCCGACGCGCTGCCGCCCGATTTCGACATCCCGTCCTACGTCGAGTACTACCGCCTGCGCGCCCAGATCTACGACGGCAACGGCCTGCCGCGCGCCGTCACGCCCGACGAGGCCATCCGCGCCTACCTCGCGCGCTGGCAGGGCGAGGCGATCGCCGACCGGCTGCGCAACGACTGGCTGCTCGCCGTCGGCAAGCGCCGCGACATCGACCTGTTCGAGCAGCAGTACCCGCTGTTCGTGCTGAAGGACGACCGCCAGCTGGAGTGCTACGCGCTCGCCTTCCGCGCCCAGCGCCTGCTCGGCGAATCGGCCAGCTCGGTCGAGGGCGCGCTGTCGCCGTCGGCGCGTGACGCCCTGCGCGATGCGCTGTCGCGCGATGCCGCGCCGCTGCTGTTCGACGGCAAGGGCTGGGGCGACGGCTGCCAGCTGCTGGTCGAGACGCTCGCCGCCGGCCAGGTGCTCAATGACGACGACATCTGGCATTTCCTGCGCATCGCCTTCGACGCCAATCGCCTGACCGAATCGCGCCGCGCCGCGCGCTGGCTCGCCAACGCGCCCGACAAGTCGGCCCTCGACCAGGCCGCCGACAAGCCCGCCGTCTTCCTCGCCAAGGCCGACCTCAGCGACGCGCCGTCGCAGGAACTGGCCGTGCTCGCGCTCATCCGCATCGCGCGCGACGACCCGCGCGCCGCCGCCGTCTGGGCCGACCGCATCGGCGCCCGGCTCGCGCCCGCGCGCGCCGCCGCCGCCTGGGCGCAACTGGGCGGCATCGCCGCGCGCCGCACGCTGCCCGAGGCGGCCGACTGGTTCCGCCGCGCCGACGCCGCGTCGCCCGACGCCCGCCTGCCCGACGACGTGCTCGTCTGGCAGGCCCGCGCCGCGCTGCGCGCCGGCGACTGGAAGGGCTTGCGCATCGCCATCGACCGCATGAGCCCCGGCATGGCCGCCGATCCGGCCTGGGTGTACTGGCGCGCCCGCGCGATCCAGCCGCAAAGCCCCGAACGCGCGAAGGAGCTGCTGCGCTCGATCGCCGGCGACCAGTCCTTCTACGCGCTGCTCGCGCATGAAGACCTCGGCCGGCCCATCACCGTGCCGCCGCGCGCGCCCGCGCCCGGCGATGCCGAGGTCGCGCCCTTCGGCAGCAACGGCGGCATCGCGCGCTCGCTGCGCTTTTACGCGCTCAACCTGCGCTTCGAGGCCATCCGCGAATGGAACTGGCAGATGCGCGGCCTTACCGACCGCCAGCTGCTCGCCGCCGCCGAGTACGCGCGCCGTCAGGGCATCTACGACCGCGCCATCGCCGCCGCCGAGCGCACGCGCGACGAGCACGACTACTCGCTGCGCTACATCAGCCCCTTCCGCGATCTGGTCGAGCGCCAGGCCAGCCAGCTCTCGCTCGATCCGGCCTGGGTGTACGGCCTGGTGCGCCAGGAATCGCGCTTCATGCCGTCGGTGCGCAGCTCGGTGGGCGCGGCCGGGCTGATGCAGGTGATGCCTGCGACCGCGAAGTACGTGGCGAAGCGCATCGGCTGGGCCGACTACAAGCCCGAACTCATCGACGAGCCCGACACCAACATCACCCTCGGCACCAGCTATCTCAGGCTCGTGTACGACGACCTCGACCAGTCGGCCGTGCTCGCCTCGGCGGCCTACAACGCCGGGCCGGGCCGGGCGCGCCAGTGGCGCTCGACGCTCACCCGGCCGGTGGAGGGCGCCATCTTTGCCGAGACGATCCCGTTCAACGAGACGCGCGATTACGTGAAGCGCGTGCTCGCCAATGCGACGCTGTACGCGGCATTGTTCGAGGGCCGTCCGCAGTCGCTGAGGAGCCGGCTCGGCAGCATCGCGCCCTCGGCTGCGGCCACGACCGATCTGCCGTGAACTTGCGCTGCGGACCCGATTCAAAGACCAACAACATCCGAGTCCAATGAAGCATCGACGAATTCTCCTGATTGGCGGCACCGGCTTCATCGGCCGCGCCATCGCCGCGCGGCTCGCCGCCCGGGGCGCGACCGTGACCGTGCCGACGCGACGCGCCGCGCGCGCCGGCCAGCTGCCCACGCTGCCGACCGCGCAGGTGGTCGAGGCCAACGTCAACGATCCGGCCGCGCTCGCACGCCTCGTGGCGGGGCAGGACGCGGTCATCAACCTCGTCGGCATCCTGCATTCGCGGCGCGGCGAGCCTTACGGCCCGGATTTCGCGCGGGCGCATGTCGATCTGCCGCGCGCGATCGCCGCCGCGATGAAGGCCGAGGCCGCGCGCGCCGGCCGGCCGCTGCGGCTGCTGCACATGAGCGCGCTCGGCGCCGATTCGGCCGGGCCGTCGATGTACCAGCGCAGCAAGGGCGACGGCGAGGCGGCGTTGCGCGGCGAGGTGGCCGGCTCGGCGCTGGCGCTGACGATCTTCCGGCCGTCGGTGGTGTTCGGGCCGGAGGACAGCTTCCTCAACCTGTTCGCGAAGCTGGCGGCGAAGGCGCCGGTGCTGCCGATCGGTGGCGCGGACGCGCGCTTCCAGCCGGTGTTCGTCGGCGATGTGGCCGATGCCTTCGTCAACGCGCTCGACGATCCGGCCACGTACGGCCGCGCCTACGAGCTGTGCGGGCCGAAAACCTATTCGCTGCGCGAGCTGGTGGCCTTCGCGGCGCGGGCGTCGGGGCATCCGCGCTGCGTGATCGGGCTGCCGGCGGTGGCGGCGCGCATGCAGGCGCTGGCGCTGGAATTCGCGCCGGGCGGGCCGCTGATGTCGCGCGACAACCTCGATTCGATGAAGACCGACAACGTCGCGCCGGCCGGCTGGCAGCCCGCGCCCGAGCTTGGCCTCGCGTCGCTCACGCCGGTCGAGGCGGCGGCCGACTGGCTGCCCGGCACGGGGCGGCTCGGCAAGCTCGACGATTACCGGCGCGCCGGGCAGCGCTGAGGCGGCATCCGGTCGGCCCGGCTGGGCGGCATCCGGTCGCGACCGGCGCGCGGCGCGGCAACACCACCCGCGGCTCGGCGCGCGCGTTCATCGCCGCGCCCGCCGCCGCCCGTCTGGCCCGCGCCATGCATGCGGCCATGAATGCGCCGTGTGCATCAACACAATCGACAATCCTCGTTTGACGCGCCGCCGCATGCGCCGCGACATTGACCCTTCCGTAACCCGAGGTCATGCCATGTACGAGCTGGTGATTGCCGACAAGAACTATTCCTCCTGGTCGATGCGCGCCTGGGTGCTGATGCGCCATCTGGGTCTCGACTTCACCGAGCGTCTCGTGCGCCTGGCCCAGCCCGACACCGCCGCGCTCATCGGCGGCGTGTCGCCGTCGGGCCGCGTGCCGGTGCTGCTCGACGACGGCTTCGCGGTGTGGGATTCGCTCGCCATCGCCGAATACCTGGCCGAGCGCCATCCCGAACTGCGCGTCTGGCCCGCCGATGCGCGCGCCCGCGCCCGCGCGCGCTCCGTGTCGGCCGAGATGCATGCCGGCTTCCAGGCGCTGCGCCAGAACATGTCGATGAACATCCGCAAGCGCTCGCCGGGTCTGGGCCACACGCCCGAGGCGCTGGCCGAGGTGGCGCGCATCGACGCGATGTGGAGCGGGCTGCTCGCCGAGCATGGCGGGCCCTTCCTGTTCGGCGCCGAATTCACGGCGGCGGACGCGATGTACGCGCCGGTCGCGACACGCTTCGTCACCTACTCGGCACCGCTGTCGGCCGCGTCGCAGGCATATGTGGAAGCCGTGCTGGGCGTGCGCGCGGTGGCCGAATGGATCGCCGCCGGCGTGGCCGATCCGGTCGCCATCGAGAAGTACGACCGGCCGCACGAGCAGGAGTAGTCCGCCCATGTCCGTCCCCCGCGATCCGCTCACGCCGCCGCCCGCGCCGGGCGATGCCGGCCCGCGCGTGTACCAGGTCGGCGGCTCGCTGCGCGACGAGCTGCTCGGCCTGCCGGTGCAGGACCGCGACTGGGTCGTGGTGGGCGCGACGCCGCAGCAGCTGCTCGACATGGGCTTTGTCGCGGTGGGCAAGGACTTCCCGGTCTTCCTGCATCCGGTCACGCATGAGGAATACGCACTCGCGCGCACCGAGCGCAAGACCGCGCCCGGCTATCACGGCTTCGCGATCCATGCCTCGCCCGAGGTGACGCTGGATGAAGACCTGCTGCGCCGCGACCTGACGATCAACGCGATCGCGCGCGGGCCGTATGCGTTGTCGGTCGAGCGGCCGTTGGCGAAGCGCGCGGCGACGGGGGCGGGCGGTTTCGCGCCGGCAGGGGCTTCGGCTGGCGTGTCGCCGGCGTTGACGGAAGTGGCGACATCGGCCATCGCGCCGCCCGCAGGTCCGGCGTCCGCCGCCGAACTGGCCGATCCGCACGGCGGCCGCGCCGACATCGCCGCGCGCGTCTTCCGTCACGTGAGCCCGGCCTTCGCCGAAGACCCGGTGCGCATCCTGCGGCTCGCTCGCTTTGCCGCGCGCTTCACCGACTTCACCGTCGCGCCCGAGACGCTGACGCTCATGCGCGCGATGGTCGCGGCCGGCGAGGTCGATGCGCTCGTGCCCGAGCGCGTGTGGCAGGAGCTGTCGCGCGGGCTCATGGAAAAGCGGCCGTCGCGCATGTTCGAGGTGCTGCGCGACTGCGGCGCGCTCGCGCGGCTGCTGCCCGAGCTGGACCGCCTCTGGGGCGTGCCCCAGCGCGCCGACTACCACCCCGAGGTCGATACCGGCGTGCACGCGATGATGGTCATCGACATGTCGGCCCGCCTCGGCCTGCCGCTCGACGTGCGCTACGCCGCGCTGCTGCACGACCTCGGCAAGGGCACGACGCCGGCCGACGTGCTGCCGCGCCACATCGGCCACGAGCAGCGCAGCGAGCGGATGGCCGAGGAGGTGAGCCGCCGCCTCAAGGTGCCGACCGACTGCCGCGATCTCGCCCGGCTGGTCGCGCGCGACCACGGCCGCTTCTACAAGATCGACGAGATGCGCGCCGCCACCGTGCTCGACACGCTCGACGCCTGCGACGCCATGCGCAAGCCCGAGCGCTTCGCGCGCGTGCTCGACGCCTGCGAATGCGACCGGCGCGGCCGGCTCGGCTGGGAGGACGCCGGCTTTCCCTGGCGCGAACCCTGGCTTGCCGCGCTCACGGCCGCGCGTGGCGTGGACGCCGGCGCGATCGCGAAGGAAGCCACCGCGCGCCATGCCGAGCACGAGGCGCGCAAGGCAGCGCAGGACGCGGCGGCAGGGCAGGGCGCCCGGCCGGTGTCCACCAATGCCGCCGATGCGCAGTCCGCGGCCGACGCGCCAACGTCCCCCGCCGCGAAGCCCGCCCGCGCCAACCCCGCCGAAGCCATCCGCGAAGCCGTGCGCCATGCGCGCATCGCCGCCGTCGCCGCCGCGCTCGGCAAGCCCGCGCACTGAGGGCCGATGCGCGCCAGCCGTTCCGCATGAAGTTCAAGCTGCATTCCGAAGACATCTTTCTCGCGCCCGAGCGCGCGCTCGACTGGCTGCGCCGCCGCACCCTGCTCGTGGCCGATGCCCACTTCGGCAAGGCCGCGAGCTATCGCGCCAAGGGCATGCCGGTGCCCGAAGGCACGACCGCCGACAACCTGCGCCGACTCGACGCGGCCATCGACCGCCATGGCGCCGAGCGCGTGATCTTCCTCGGCGACTTCATGCACGACGCCCATGCGCACAACCCGCGCACGCTCGCCGCGCTGCGCGACTGGCGCGCGCGCCGGCGCCAGCTCGCGCTCGTGCTCGTCGGCGGCAACCATGACGCGAAGGCCGGCGCGCTGCCCGTCGACCTCGGCATCGACGAGCGGCCCGAAGGCTGGCGCGAGGAGGGCTTCGCCTTCTGCCATCACCCCTGCGAGATCGACGGCGCCTATGTGCTCGCGGGCCATCTGCATCCGGCGTGGCGGCTCGCGACGCGGCGCGAGGGGCTGCGGCTGCCGTGCTTCCACTTCGGCGCGCGTACCGGCGTGCTGCCGGCTTTCGGCGATTTCACCGGCGGCATGATGGTTGATGCCGCGCCGGGCGACGCCATCTGCGTGGTGACGCCGGAACGGGTGTTCGCGGTGCCGCGCGCGGCGGCCGGTGACGCCGCCGTGCAGGCGGCGGGCGCGGCGTGCATGGCGGCCTTGGCGCCGTCCGTCGCCCCCGCCCTCGGCACTTCCGCGCAGGCGCAAGCCGCCGCGCGGGTTCACGCTGCAAAGGCTCGCAAGGGCGAGCCGGAAACCCTCAACCTTCTCGACGGGACTCCTGCCTATGGCCGTGACTGAACGCGTCCGACTCGACAAATGGCTCTGGGCCGCGCGCTTCTTCAAGACGCGCAGCCTCGCGACCGAGGCCTGCCAGGCCGGGCGCATCAAGCTCAACGGCGCGGTGGTGAAACCGGCGCACGACGTGCGCGCGGGCGACTGGCTGCTCGTGCGCTCGCCCGGCGGCGAATTCGAGATCCAGGTGCAGGGCGTGAGCGATGTGCGCGGCCCGGCGCCGGTGGCGCAGGCGCTCTACGCCGAGACCGACGCCAGCCGCAAGAGCCGCGAGCGCGAAGCCGAACAGCGCCGGCTCGCGCCCGAGCCGAGCTTCGAGCTGCACGGTCGGCCGACCAAGCGCGACCGGCGCGAGATGGAGCGCTGGCGCGGCTGAACCGCCGGCCTGCCGCATGGCACCGCGGGCCGCGCACCGCGCGAGCCTTGCCGCCTGCATGCCCAGTTGCCGCGCGCCTCAGCTCCAGACGCGATACACCTGCCCCGTCTCGCCGGCCTCGATGCTGCGGCGATAGGCGCGCGCCACCTTGGCGGCCGGCGCGTCGTCGAAGCCGGGCAGGTAGTCGCCGTACTTCGGCAGCGATTCGGTCAGCACCGTCGGGCTCACCGCGTTGATGCGCAGGCCGCGCGGCAGATCGACAGCCGCGCTGCGCGCGAAGGCGTCGATGCCGGCATTGCTCACGCTTGCATTGCTGCCGCCGCGCACCGGCTGCTCGCTCAGGCAGCCGCTCGTGAGCGTGATCGAGCCGCCGTCGGCGAGCCAGGGCAGGGCGGCGAGCGCGACATTGATCTGCCCGAGCAGCTTGCCGCCGAGGCCGGCAGCGAACTGCGCCGGCGAGGTGTCGGTCAGCGGCCCGAAATGCGGATCGCCGGCGGCGACGACGATCGCGTCGAAGCGGCCGATGCTTTCGAGCGCGGCCGCGATCGAGGCCGGATCGGTGATGTCGGCATGATGGGCGCCGCTGCTGCGCCCGACGGGCACGATCTCGTGCCGCGCGCCCAGCAATTCGGCAACGGCGCGCCCGATGGCGCCGCTGGCGCCGACGATGACGATCTTCATGACTGCTCTCCTTGTGAGGTGTGGGGAGCAGCGATTCTGTAAACCGGCCCGCCGCGCGTGAACCGCCCGGCGGTGCCGACAGTTCTCACCGCCAGTACGCAATCAGCACGCAATCCGCCTTCCACATGGACAAGCTGCGCAGCATGGAAGTCCTCGTCGCCGTGGCCGAGCACGGCAGCTTCACCGCCGCCGCCGAGGCGCTCGGCATGTCGTCGGGCATGGCGGGCAAGCACATCAGGCAGCTGGAGGAAGCGATCGGCACGCGGCTGTTCACGCGCAGCACGCGGCGGCTGGCGCTGACCGAGATCGGCACGCGCTACTGCGAGCGCAGCCGCGCCATCCTGGCCGAGGTGGCCGCCGCCGACGATGATGCGGCGGCGCTGCGCGGCGGCCCGCGCGGCACGCTGCGCGTGAGCTGCACCGTCGCCTTCGCCTGCTTCGCGCTCGCGGGCGCGCTGGTGGACTATCTCGCGGCCCATCCCGAGGTGCAGGTCGATCTGGTGGCCGACGACCGCATCGTCGATGTGGTGGGGCAGGGCTTCGACGCGGCCTTCCGCGTCGGGCCGCTCGATGATTCGGGGCTGGTCGCGCGGCCCTTGCAGCCCTATCGCATGCTGCTGTGCGGCGCGCCGGCCTATCTGGCGCGGGCCGGGCGGCCCGAGACACCGGCCGCGCTCGCCGGGCATGCGCGGCTCGTGTTCACCTACGGCGGACACGACGTGCGCTGGGCGCTTGACGGTGGCCTGCCCGCGTCCGGGCCGGTGCGGCTGCGCGCGAACAACGGCATCGCGTTGCGCACGGCGGCGCTCGCCGGCTTCGGTCTCGTGATGCTGCCAGCGGCGCTTGTCGCCGACGACATCGCGGCGGGCCGGCTCGTGAGCCTGCTCGACAGCTTCCAGCCGCCGCCCCGGCCGATGCATCTAGTGACGGTGCGTGACCGCCGCATGCCGCCGAAGCTGCGCAGCTTCGTGGACTTCATGGTCGGGCGGTTCGGGGCGGGCGCGGCGGGTTGAGCGTTGTGCGACGGCGTGGCGCTTGATCGCGACGGCGCGCCAGGGGTGGTCAGCGCGTCGCCACCGGCACCGCCGCCTCGCCCACCAGATTGACGAACTCCACCGCCAGCACTGCCCCGTCGGCGCCCGCCTCGATGCGCAGCCGCGCCAGCGCGATCGGCAGCGTGAAGCGTCGCGGACCCGCGCTGCCGGGGTTCACATGCAGCACGCCGTCTTCCTCGAACAGCGTCGGCCGGTGCGAATGCCCGGTCACGATCACGCGCGCGCCGACGTGCTGCGGAAAGCGCCGCAGGTCGGCCTCGTCATGCACGACGAACACGCGCACGCCGCCGAGGTCGAGCGTCGCCCACTCGGGAATCGCGCGCGCCCAGTCGCCCCGGTCGTTGTTGCCGCGCACGACGGTGACGGGCGCGATGCGGCCGAGCGCCGCCAGCACCTCCGGTCTGCAGATGTCGCCGGCATGGACGATGGCGTCGCAGCCGGCGAGGGCGGCCAGCGCCTCGGGGCGCACGAGGTTGTGGGTGTCGGAGATGAGGCCGAGGGTGGGCATGGAGGTCACTCCGTCATGGGGCCGTGCCGGAAGCCGGCGGCGAAGGCCGCCAGCAGGCGCGAGGCGTGGTCGCTGTCGTCATCGGGCAGGGCGCGGGCGAGGCCGAGCGCGAGCTTCGTGCAAAGGCTTGCGTCGTCGAGCAGGGCGGTGATCGCGGCGCGAGTGTCGGGCCGGGCGAGCGTCGCGGCATCGTGGCCGGGCGGCCAGGCGATCGTGCGGTCGCCGGATTCGATCGCGCCGAAGGGGATGAGATCGACGGGCACCGGACTGCCGCCGTGGACGCGCAGCAGGCGCTGGGTCTGGGCGGCCGAGGCATGCCAGCCCGGGCAGGCGAGCAGGGCGGCGCGCAGGCGCTCGTAATCAGGCCAGCCGGCGAGGGCGAAGGCCATGTCGATGTCGCGGGTCGCGCGGGGCGCGGGCAGGCCGTGCACATGGTCGAGCAGCAGATCGCGGGCGGTCGCGCCGACGATGAGGCAGTCGAGGCCGAGGCGGGCGGCGGCCTCGCCCACCTCGGCCGCGATGTCGGCGATGAAGGCCGGCACCGGCCGTTCAGGCTTGAGCGAGCGCATCGGCGAGGTGGCTGTCGAACAGTTGCGCCGCGACCGCGAGCGCGCGCGGGTCGAGCGTGGCGATGAGCTGGGCGTGCACGAGCGGCGCTGGCGCGAGCGGGCCGTCGGGCACGCGGTCGAGATCCCAGAAGCGCTGGAGGATCTCGACCTCGCCATCGGCCGCCGCGCGCAGCTGCCCGGCGCGCGCAAGGCCGCGCAGGCCGGCGTCCAGGTCGTCAGGCGCGAGGTGGAGCGTGACCGTCGCCGGCTTGAGCGCCTGCGTGTAATGCCAGGCGGCCACGTCGCCGCCCCATTGCGCGCCGTGGGCGAGCGGATCGAGGTCGCGCCACCAGTCGGGCTTGCCGGCGGTGAAGCGCCGGGCCTTCAGGCGCGGATGCAGCCGCGTCGGCCAGTGGTTCTCCCATTCGGTGAACAGGCGGCGCGGCTCGATGAGCCGGCGGCGGCCGTCAACCGTGCGCAGATGGCCGCGCCGCGTCAGGTCGTCGAGCACCGCGCCGACGCCGCCGAGGGCGACGCCGGCCGCGGCGGCGATGTCGCGATAGGTGGCGTCGAGTAGCGCCGGGCGCACGAGCAGGCCGAACACGACGCGCAGCGCGGCGGCGTTGCCGGCGCCGCCGTTGGCGCGCTTGCCGGCGAGGAGGCTCGTGGCCTCGTCGTCGGGTTTGTTGCCAACGATCTGCACGAACAGGCCGGCGCCGCGCAGGAAGGCGTTGCCGGCGGCGTCGATGAATTCGAGGTTGTTGGCGCGGCAGCGCTCGGCCTGGGCGGCGTTGATGTGCGGCGCGACAAGCAGTGCGGGGTCGTCGGGCCAACTGGTCATGACAACGCGCGCAAGGTCGGCGGGTTTGGGTGGTCTGGTGATGACGAACGCCCGATAGCGACGCTCACCCGCCGCGCCGACGATGGCGACAAGGGCGTCGGCCGGGGCGCCGCCTTCGGCCACCTGCCGTGTGGCGAGCGTGGCCTGCAAGCCGGTGCGCTCGCGCAACGCGGCGAGTGCCCGGTCGAGCAGGGTGGCCTCGGCGGCGAGGCCGGGAGGCATGGCGAGCGCATTCATCAGCGGTCTTGTTCAAAAATCAGTTGTGTTCATTTTCTCTGAACAGGAAGAAAAAATGAACAAGCCGCAGGTATTCCCGGACACCTGTCCTTCCCGCCCCTCCCGACAAACCCTCGACCGCCTGTAACGCACTTCCACCTGTCATCAATCCCAGCTAAAAAAGCACGACCGTTCGTTTTGTCCGGCGCCGCCACTCAAGCAGCAACCCGACGCCGGCACGACCAGACAACCGAGTTCCCCCCGCCATGTCCACCCCCCTCAACCCCTCCGCCAGCAGCACCCCCCGCACCGGCAAGGGCGAGCAGACCCGCGCCGCCATCCTCGCCGCCGCGCTCGACCTCGCCGCGCGCGACGGGCTGGAGGGCCTGACCATCGGCCTCATCTCCGAGCGCACGGGCATGAGCAAGTCGGGCGTGTTCGCGCATTTCGGCTCGCGCGAGGAATTGCAGATCGCCGTCCTCAGCGAATACCACCGCGTCTTCCGCGCCGACGTGTTCGAGCCCGCGCTCGCGCTGCCGCGCGGCCTGCCGCGCCTGGAGGCGATGGTCGCCAACTGGATCCGCCGCGTGTGCGAGGTCGAGATCCCGCACGGCTGCCTGTACGTGAGCAGCGCCGCCGAATTCGACGACCGTCCCGGCGCCGTGCGCGACGCCCTGTGCGCGATGGTCGAGGACTGGCAGGCCGCGCTGCGCCGCGCGCTCGCCCAGGCCGTTGACGAAGGCCATCTGCGCCCCGGCCTCGACCCCGACCAGTTCATCCACGAGCTGTACGGAAACCTGCTCGCCCTGCATCACCAGGCGCGGCTGTTGCGCGACGCCCGCGCCGCCGACCGCGCCCGCATCGCCTTCGCGCGGCTCATCGACAGCTGCCGCGCGCCGGCCGGCTGACCGCTGCGTCCACCGTCCGCCCCCGCCCCGAACACCAAGCCGCGCCCCGCGCCAGATCACACCGGAGACCACCATGCCCAGCTACCGCGCCCCGCTCCGCGACATGCAGTTCGTGCTGCACGAACTGCTCGACGCCGAGTCCGTGCTCAAGCATCTCCCCGCCCACGCCGACACCGGCCGCGACACGCTCGACGCGGTGCTGGAGGAGGGCGCCAAGTTTTGCGAGAACGTCATCGCCCCGCTCAACCTGCCCGGCGACGCCGAGGGCTGCCATTACGACCGCGACACGCGCAGCGTCACCACGCCCAAGGGTTTCGTCGATGCCTACGCGCAGTACCGCGACGGCGGCTGGCCCACGCTCTCGGCCGATCCCGACCACGGCGGCCAGGGCCTGCCCTATGTGCTCAACACCGCCTTCTTCGAGATGGGCAACTCGGCCAACCAGGCCTGGCTCATGTACCCCGGCCTCACCCACGGCGCCTACGAATGCCTGCACGCCCACGGCAGCGAGGAACTCAAGGCCGCCTACCTGCCCAAGCTCGTGAGCGGCGAATGGCTTGGCACCATGTGCCTGACCGAGCCCCACTGCGGCACCGACCTCGGCCTGCTGCGCACCAAGGCCACACCGCGCGACGACGGCAGCTACGCCATCACCGGCAGCAAGATCTTCATCAGCGCCGGCGAGCACGACATGACGCCCAACATCGTCCACCTCGTGCTCGCGCGGCTGCCCGGCGCGCCTGAGGGCAGCAAGGGCATCTCGCTGTTTCTGGTACCCAAGTTCGTGCCGGCCGCCGACGGTTCGCCGGGCGAGCGCAACGGCCTGTTCTGCGCCGGCATCGAGCACAAGATGGGCATCCACGCCAACGCCACCTGCCAGCTTGTGCTGGAGGACGCGCGCGGCTGGCTCATCGGCGAGCCGCACCGCGGCCTCGCGGCGATGTTCGTGATGATGAACGCGGCCCGCGTCGCGGTCGGCGTGCAGTCGCTGGGCCTGGGCGAAGTGGCCTACCAGAACGCCGCCGCCTATGCGAAGGACCGCCGCCAGGGCCGCGCCCTCACCGGCCCGGCCGAGCCCGACAAGCCCGCCGACACGCTGCTCGTCCATCCCGACGTGCGCCGCATGCTGCTCACGGCGCGCGCGTACACCGAGGGCGCGCGGGCGCTGCTGTACTACACCGCGCTCCAGATCGACATCGAGCACCACCATCCCGACGAGGACGCCCGCCGCGACGCGGCCGACGTGGTGGCCCTGCTCACGCCCATCTGCAAGGCCTTCGTGACCGACAACGGATTCACCGCCGCCACGGCCGCGCAGCAGGTGTTCGGCGGCCACGGCTACATCCATGAATGGGGCGTCGAGCAGTTCGTGCGCGATGCGCGCATCAACATGATCTACGAGGGCACCAACGGCGTTCAGGCGCTCGACCTGCTGGGCCGCAAGGTGCTCGGCGACATGGGCGCCAAGCTGCGCAAGTTCGGCGAGCAGGTGAAGGCCTTCATCGAGGAAGAGGGCGTGAACGAGGCGATGCAGGAGTTCGTCAACCCGCTCGCCGACCTCGCCGGCAAGGTCGAGAAGATGACGATGGAAGTCGCGATGAAGGCCATGGGCAACCGCGACGAGGCCGGCGCCGCCGCCACCGACTACCTGCGCGTGGTCGGCCATCTGGTGTACGCCTGGCTGTTCGCGCGCATGGCCAAGCTCGCGCTCGACAAGGCCGACGGCGGCGATCCGTTCTACGCCGCCAAGCTCGCGACGGCGCGCTTCTACTTCGTGCGCCTGCTGCCCGAAACGGCCGCCCTCATCCGCGCCGGCCGCTCCGGCGCCGGCAACCTCATGGCGCTCGACGCCGGGCTGTTCTGATCCGCGCCGGCTGCTGCGCGACGCGCGCGGCGGCCGGACCCACCGATCCGCTCTGAAGGAGCATTTCATGTCCATCTCCATCCGCAAGGTCGCGGTGCTCGGCGCCGGGGTCATGGGCGCGCAGATCGCCGCCCATTGCATCAATGCGCGCGTGCCGGTCGTGCTGTTCGACCTGCCGACCGAGGGCCGGCCCAATGCCATCGCCGAGAAGGCCGTGGCCGGGCTGGTCAAGCTGAAGCCCGCGCCCTTCGGCGACGCAGGTGAGGCCGGCCTCATCGAACTCGCCAACTACGACAGCGACCTCGGCAAGCTGGCCGGCTGCGATCTCGTGATCGAGGCCATCGCCGAGCGGCTCGACTGGAAGCGCGCGCTGTACGAGAAGGTGGCGCCGCATCTCGCGCCGCATGCGATCTTCGCCACCAACACCTCGGGCCTGCCGCTCGCGCAACTGAGCGAGGGCTTTGACGCGGAGCTGGCGCGGCGCTTCGTTGGCGTGCACTTCTTCAACCCGCCGCGCTACATGCATCTGGCCGAACTCATCGCGCTGCCCGCGACCGAGCCGGACATCCTCGATGCGCTCGAAACCTTCCTCACGCACACGCTCGGCAAGGGCGTGGTGCATGCGAAGGACACGCCCAACTTCGTCGGCAACCGCGTGGGCGTGTTCAGCATCCTGTCGGCCTTTCACCATGCCGCGCGCCTGGGCCTGGGCTATGACGTGATCGACGACCTGACGGGCAGCAAGCTCGGCCGCGCCAAGTCGGGCACCTTTCGCACCGCCGACGTCGTGGGCCTCGACACGCTCGCCCATGTGATCGCGACGATGGAACGCGGCCTGCCCGACGACCCCTTCCGCGCGCACTTCGGCACGCCGGCCGTGCTCAGGGCGCTGATCGACAAGGGCGCGCTCGGCCAGAAGACCGGCGCCGGCTTCTACCGCAAGGACGGCAAGGCCATCCTGCGGCTCGACCCCGCCAAGGGCGAGTACGTGCCGGCCGGCGGCAAGGCCGACGAGATCGTCGGCCGCATGCTTAAGAAGCCCGCGCCCGAGCGCTTCAGGCTGCTGCGCGAATCGTCCAATCCGCAGGCGCAGTTCCTGTGGAGCGTGTTCCGCGACGTGTGGCACTACATTGCCGTGCACCTCGGCGACATCGCCCGCAGCGCGCGCGAGATCGACCTCGCGATCCGCTTCGGCTTCGGCTGGACCGAAGGCCCGTTCGAGACCTGGCAGAACGCCGGCTGGAAGCAGATCGCCGGCTGGATTGCGGAGGACATCGCGGCCGGCAAGGCGATGAGCGACACGCCGCTGCCCGCCTGGGTGAACGAGATCGACGCCGCCCACGGCCCCGAGGGCTCGTGGTCGGCGAGCGAAGGCCGCTACGTCCGCCCGCGCGAGCTGCCGGTGTACGAAAGGCAGATCTTCCGTGCCTCTTTGGCCGGCGACGGCGGCGCCGATCCGCGCACGGCCGGCACCACCGTGTTCGAGGACGACGCCATCCGCCTCTGGCATGCCGACGGCGCCGGCCGCGACGAGGTGCTGATCGCCTCGTTCAAGACCAAGATGAACACCATCGGCCCGGGCGTGATCGCCGGGCTGCACAAGGGCATCGAGCTGGCCGAGGCCAATTACAAGGGCCTCGTGATCTGGCAGCCGGCGAGCCTGAGCGGCGGGCCGTTCTCGGCCGGCGCCGACCTCCAGGCGATGCTGCCGGCCTTCATGGCCAAGGGGCCGGCCGGCATCGAGCCGGCGCAGAAGGCGCTGCAGGACGTGTTCCTGCGCCTGCGCTACGCGAGCGTGCCGACGGTGGCGGCGCTCGCCGGCATCGTGCTCGGCGGCGGCTGCGAACTGGCCGTGCATTGCGCCAAGCGCGTCGCGCATCTGGAGAGCTATGTGGGGCTGGTGGAGATCGGCGTCGGTCTGCTGCCCGGCGGCGGCGGCAGCACCTACCTCGCGCGCCGCGCCGCCGAGCTGACGCCCGAGGGCGGCGACCTGCTGCCGGCGCTGAAGACGCTGTTCACCAACGTGGCGATGGCCAACGTCGGCACTTCGGCGCTGGAGAGCCGCAGGTACGGCTATCTGCTGCCCGACGACCCGGTGGTGCTCAACATCCACGAGCTGCTGTCGGCCGCGATCGAGACGGCGCGCGGCCTGCACGGCGCCGGCTACCGGCCGCCGCTGCCGGGCCGCACCTTCGCGGTCGCGGGCCGGTCGGCCATCGCGACCATCCGCGCCCAGCTCGCCAACCTGCGCGACGGCGGCCTCATCACCGCCTATGACGAACAGCTCGCAAGCACGATCGCCGAGGTGATGTGCGGCGGCCAGGTCGAGGCCGGCTCGATCGCCGACGAGGCCACGCTGCTCGCGCTGGAGCGCAAGCATTTCGGCCGGCTGCTCGGCAACCCGAAGACGCAGGAACGGATCATGAGCCTGCTGAACGGCGGCAAGCCGGTGCGCAACTGAACTTGGCCGACGGAACCCAGAACACTCCGGCCGGCTTCCGGCCATCGATTCCGGCGCTGCCGGCAGCGGGCCAGTCCCGCGCCGCCGCCGAAGGAGAGACGCAATGACCAAGCAACTCCAGGACGCCTACGTCGTCGCCGCGGTGCGCACGCCGATCGGCAAGGCGCCGCGCGGCATGTTCCGCAACACGCGGCCCGACGACCTGCTCGTGCACGCGGTGCGCAGCGCGCTGGCGAAGGTGCCCGCGCTTGACCCGGCGACCATCGACGACATGATCGTCGGCTGCTCCTTTCCCGAGGGCGAGCAGGGGCTGAACGTGGCGCGCATCGCCGCGCTGCTCGCCGGCCTGCCCAGCACCGTGGCCGGCGCGACCGTCAACCGCTTCTGCGCCTCGGGCATCACGGCGGTGCAGATCGCGGCCGACCGCATCCGCACCGGCGAGGCCGAGGTGATGATCGCGGCCGGCACCGAGAGCATGTCGATGGTGCCGATGGGCGGCGCGCGGCCGAGCTTCAATCCGGCCATCTTCGCCGCCGACGAGAACGTCGGCATCGCCTGGGGCATGGGCCTGACGGCCGAGAAGGTCGCCCAGCAATGGAAGGTGAGCCGCGACGATCAGGACGCCTTCGCGGTCGAGTCGCACCGGCGCGCGGTGGCCGCCACGCAGTCGGGCGGCTTCGCCGACGAGATCGCGCCATTCGAGATCGTCGAGCGCTTTCCGAGGCTCGGCAGCGCTGAGGTGGACGAGCGCCGCCGCCTCGTCGCCGCCGACGAAGGCCCGCGCGCCGACACCTCGCTGGAAGCGCTTGCAAGGCTGAAGCCGGCCTTCGCCGCGCCGAAGGACCCGGCCGGCCGCGCGACCGGCTTCGGCAGCGTGACGGCGGGCAACAGCTCGCAGACCTCGGACGGCGCGGGCGCGCTGGTGCTCGTGAGCGAGGCGGTGCTCAAGCGCTTCAACCTCGTGCCGCTCGCGCGCTGGGCCGGCTTCGCGGTGCGCGGCGTGCCGCCGGACGTGATGGGCATCGGGCCGAAGGTGGCGATCCCGGCGGTGCTGGAGCGCGCGGGCATCGCGCTGGCGGACGTGGGCTGGATCGAGCTGAACGAGGCGTTCGCCGCGCAGTCGCTGGCCGTCATCCGCGATCTCGGGCTCGATCCGGCGAAGGTCAATCCGAATGGTGGCGCGATCGCGCTCGGGCATCCGCTCGGGGCCACGGGCGCGATCCGCAGCGCGACTGCGATCCACGGCATGCGGCGCAGCGGGGCGAGGTACTCGATGGTGACGATGTGCGTGGGGACGGGGATGGGGGCGGCGGGGGTGTTCGAGCGGGTGTAAGCCACCGAAGCCCGTTCGGGCTGGAGGGCGGGTGCGCCCACATCAGCCATCCAGCCCGGCTGCGCGGCCCGCCATTGGCGGCTCAGAGATAGTCGGCCTTGATCGCCACCGCCTCATCGAGCAGGCGTCCAAGCCGCTCCGCCTGCCGCGCCACGAAGTCCGCTAGGCCCACGACAAACCCGCGCTCCTCCGCCAGATACCCGCCGCGCTCCGCCTGCTCCCGCGCCGCGCCACCCGCCAGCTTCGCGAGCCGTCGCCCCTCGCGCCGCATGAAGCGCCGGTCGATGCCGCAGCGCCCAGCGAAATCCGCGAGCGCGAAGGCGCTCACCTCCGCATGCACGAACACATCGCCCCAGGCCATCGCCAGTTCGGTGTCGAAGCCTTCGTAGGCCAGCACGCCGACGAGGTCGTACCACTCGGCCGGCTCCAGCAGCCCGCCGGGCCGGACGTGGAACGAGAAGTTCTTGCCGTGCGCGTCGCTGTTGCCGATGAGGAACTGGAACAGTGCCCAGCGCAGCAGCGCGAGCCGCGTCGCCGCCTTGTTGCCCGCGAACGCGACGCAGCCGAACAGCCGCTCGAAGCTCATGCCGTCGCGGATGTGGCTAACCTCGGGCGCGTTGCCGAGGTTGCGTTCGTACTTGTGGCTCACGGGCAGGTCGCAGGCCTGGCAGGCATCGACGATGTGCGCGCGCCGCACGAAAGGCCGCCCGCCGACGGTCAGCGCCACGCGATCGAAGCGCTTCACCACCAGCACCGGACGCGGCACGCGCAGCAGCGTCACCTCGGCCGCCGGCAGCCCCATGCGCCGCGCGAGCGACATGCAGAAATGCTCGTTCACCGCGAGATGCGGCGTGCGCGCGTCGCCGGTGTCGGGCTTGAGCAGATGGGTCGAGGCGAGCCGCCCGCCATCCACGAGAAACAGCCGCCCGCCCTCGGCAAGCGGCCGGTCGAGCCAGACCAGCAGCTTGTCCTGGAGCCCCGCGACCGACATGCGCAGCCGGCCGTCCCAGACCGTGAGCGGCAGTTGCGCATGGCGCGCGATGCGGTCGTCGAGTTCGGCGGGCGTGATCTCGCGCGGCGTGGGGTCGGCGGCGGTGGCGGCGCCGGTCGGCGCGCTGGCGGTGCCGGACTCGCCGCGCGTGATGGCGGGCGCGTTGTCGGCGCTCGGCGTGAAGCGCAGCGCGCCGGCCGTCTCGGCGCCGAGCGCGCGGATGAGGCCGAACACGTTCGTGCGCGCGAGGCCGTTGTAGGCGAGGGCGGTGTCGAGCGCCCGGCCCTCGGGCAGCAGATGCTCGATGAAGCGCTTGACCGACGCCGAGGCATGGCCGGGCGCCGGTGGCGCGAACGGCAGCGCGGGCGACAACGGGAAGCCCGCCGCGTCGGCCGCCCAGTCGGCGTCGTAGGCGAGCGACCAGCGGTCGTCGCGCGCGTCGTGGTCGATGCGCGCGATGTGCCGGTCGCCGGTCCACACATGCAGTTCGTGGCTCACGGCCGCGCCGCCGCCTCGCCGGATGCCGCCGCCTCGCGCGCCCACGGATGCTCCTTCGGCAGCACCATCAGCGCGAGCCCGAGCCCGTCGAGCACCGCGAGCGCCTTGTCGAGCCGTACCGTGCCCTGGCCGTTTTCCAGCCGCGACATCAGGTCCACCGACACGCCGAGCAGGCTGGCCGCGTCGTCGATGCGCAGCGCCTGCGCCTTGCGCCGCTCGCGCACCACGGCACCAAGCGCGCCGGGCAGGGCCAGCAGCGCGGGTGCGGGAGAAAGGTCTGGATTCATTTCGGACTTTCAGGAAGGCGCAATCCTCGCAAGCGGCGGATGCAGCCGGTTTCCGTTTTTCCGAAACTATCGCGCGAAAGCGCTGCACCGGCCACGGAATTTCGGTATTCCGGAAACGCCCCGCCGTCCCCTTGATCCGCCCGCATTCCCGCCGCCCCGCGCGGCGCCCAGAATCACTCCATCACCCGCGCGCCCCACGGCACGCCGGCCCGCCCGGCGCCGTCCCGCGCGGCGGCCTCAACCGCTCTCACCGAAAGCCATCCATGAGCCAGGTCCTGACCCACATCGAAGCCGGCGTGCTGCGCGTCGTGCTCAACCGTCCCGACAAGAAGAACGCGCTCACCGCCGCGATGTACGAGGAGCTGAACGAGGCCTTCGACCGCGCCGCCGCCGAGCCGGAGGTGCGCGCCATCCTGTTCGCGGCCGAGGGGCCGGCCTTCTGCGCCGGCAACGATCTGGCCGACTTCCAGGCCAATCCGCCGCGCGGCCCCGAGGCGCCGGTGATGCAGTTCATCCGCAATCTCGCCTGCTGCCAGAAGCCGATGGTCGCGGCGGTGCGCGGGCCGGCGGTCGGCATCGGCGCGACGATGCTGCTGCATTGCGATCTGGTCTATGCCGCCGACGACGCGGTGTTCGCGCTGCCCTTCGCGCGCCTCGGCCTCTGCCCCGAGGCGGCGTCGAGCCTGCTGCTGCCGCGCCTCGCCGGCCTGCAACGCGCGACCGAAAAGCTTCTGCTTGGCGAACCCTTCGGCGTCGACGAGGCGCTGGAAATGGGCTTCGTCAACCGCCTCGTGCCGCCCGACGAGCTGCTGGCCTACGCGCTGCGCCAGGCCGCCAAGCTGGTGGCGCTGCCGGTCGAATCGGTGCGTGCGACGCGCGAACTGCTGCGCGGCATCAGCGGCAAGGGCACCGCGGGCAAGGCGCACGAGGCGCTGCTGGCGCGCATCGACGAGGAGGGCGCGATGTTCGAGCGCCTGCTCGCCGAGCCGTCGGCGCAGGCGGCCTTCGCGGCCTTCCTGAGCGGGCAGAAGCCGGGCGCCTGAGCGGCCCCGGACGGCGCGGCGGCAGGCGCCCGCCGTGCCGAAGCGGCCGGCATGCCGCCATGCCACCCGAAGGCGGCAGCGCTCACGCCGCCGTCGTCACCCGCCCTACGCCGGGCGCCAGCCCCGGCTTGAGCACGACCTTGATGCAGCCGTCCTCCTTCTCGCGGAAGACCTTGTACATCGCCGGGCCGTCCTCCAGCGCCATCGTGTGGGTGATGACGAAGCTCGGGTCGATCTGCCCGGCCTCGATGCGCTTGAGCAGGTCGTCGGTCCAGCGGTTCACATGGGTCTGGCCGGTGCGGATGGTCAGGCCCTTGTTCATCGCCGCGCCGAAGGGGAGCTTGTCGAGCAGCCCGCCGTACACGCCCGGCACCGACAGCACGCCCGCCGGCCGGCAGACGTACATCATTTCCCGCAGCACATGCGGCCGGTCGGTCTCCAGCATCACCGCCTGCTTGGCGCGGTCCATCATCGAATCGAGATGGCCGCTCGCATGCGACTCCAGCCCGACGCAGTCGATGCACTTGTCCGGCCCCTTGCCGTGGGTGATGTCCTGCAGCCGCTCGATGACGCTCTCGTTCTCGAAGTCGATCACCGTCGCGCCGGCCGCCGCCGCCATCGCGAGCCGCTCTGGCACACGGTCGATCACCACCACGCGCATCGCGCCGAGCAGCAGCGCGCTGCGCAGCGCGAACTGCCCCACCGGCCCCGCGCCCCAGATCGCGACGATGTCGGTCGGCTGGATGTCGCATTGCACGGCGGCCTGCCAGCCCGTCGGCAGGATGTCGCCGAGGAAGAGCACCTGCTCGTCCGTGAGACCGTCGGGGATCTTCACCGGCGTCACGTCGGCGTAGGGCACGCGCACATATTCGGCCTGGCCGCCGGGATAGCCGCCGGTGAGATGGCTGTAGCCGAACAGGCCGGCGGTGGCGTGGCCGAAGGCCTTGTCGCCGAGGTCCTTCTTGCGGTTGCTGCGCTCGCACACGGAGTAGTTGCCGCGCCGGCACTGGTCGCATTCGCCGCAGCAGATGGTGAAGGGCACGACCACGCGGTCGCCCACCTTGAGGCGTTTGTTGGCCGGGCCGACCTCGACCACCTCGCCCATGAACTCGTGACCCATGATGTCGCCGCGCTCCATGCCGGGCACGAAGCCGTCGAACAGATGCAGGTCGGAGCCGCAGATGGCGCAGCTCGTGACGCGGACGATCGCGTCGCGCGGCGCCTCGATCGTCGGGTCCGGAACGGTGTCGCAGCGGATGTCCTTCTTGCCGTGCCAGCAGAGCGCTCTCATGGCCTGACTCCTCGGGTGAATGGGCGTCAGGTAGCGCGGCAAGAGGTGTTCCCTGCGCCGCAGGCGCCGTGGCGCAGGGGCGGGCGGCGCGGCGGGCGGGGTGCCGGCGGCCGGAATTGCAAGCGGGCGGTCGGGCTTACACGCGCGGCGTGGTGAAGGCGATCAGGCGTGCTCGCCAGTGGCCGGCTCGCGGGCGGGCATGGCGTCCGTCGTGACGACGGCCGAGCCGGTATCGGGCAGCGCCGTCGTGCCCGCCTTCATCTCCCGCAGCGGCGCCCAGACGAAATCGCGCGCGAGGCAGAACAGCCCCGTCACCGCCAGCAGCCGCAGCAGCGGCGTCGCGAGCGGATAGGGCGGCCCGAGCCACAACCCCCAGCCGCAGATGCCGACCAGCACCAGCACCAGCAGGTGATAGGGCCAGAAGCCCGGCGCGTCGGGCCAGCGCTTCATGAGCCGCGCGGCGACGGCGGTGGCGAGCAGGCCGAGCGCCGCGCCGCCGAGGGTATCGACCGGCCAGTGCGCGCCGACGCCCACGCGGCTGGCCGCGATCAGCGCGCCGACGAGGATGAGCGCGCCGCGCAGCCAGGCCGGCCGCAGATGCCAGGCCAGCACCGCCACCGTCACGAAGGCGGTCACGCTGTGGCCCGACGGAAAGCTCACGCGTCGATAGGGCGAGCCGACGAGCCGGAAGGCCTCGGCGTCGAGCACGGCGGGCGGACGCGGCAGGTCGAGCAGCGGCTTCATGCCGTGCGTGAACACGGTGGCGACCAGCGCCGCGATCAGCGCGAACCACACGAGCTGGCGGAAGCGGTGCGCGAAAGGCGCGAGCAGCAGCAGCGCCGGCACGGTGTCGCCGGCGTAGGTGACGAGGCTGAGCGCGCGGTCGGACAGCGGCCGCGCCGCGTCGTTGATCGCGTGAAAGCCCGCGTGATAGCCGCCCGCGAGCGTCACCGCCGCCGCCGCGCCGCCGAGCAGCAGCGCGAGCAGCGTCGATTGCAGCAGCGAATCCCGCGCCGCCCAGACGGGAGGCAGCACGGCGCGGCGCGCCTCGTGGCGACGGCGCAGGGCGGCGAGGTAGGCGGTCATTGCGCGGGGCGGTCGGCGGGTTGGGGCGTGGCGGGCGCGTCGGCGCCGGCGCCGGCATCGGCCGGGGCGTCGCCGGGCGCCGGGGGCGTCGCGCGCGGCGTGGCGCTGTCGGCGCGCGGGGTGGCGGGCGTGGCCGACGGCGCGGCCGTCGGCGCCGAATCCGCCTCGCGCCGCACCAGCAGCACGCCGCCCTGGCGGAATTCCTCCACCAGCACGGCGTTCGGACCCAACTCGGTTTGCAGCGAGGCCATCTGGTCGATCTTGAGGAAGGCCCATTCGCCCGGCTCGGGCGTGCGCGGCGGCGTGGCCGCGCCGCGATACACGCTGAACGTCGGCAGCTTGGTGCCGTAGCTCACCACCGTCGCGCCGGCCGCGCGCGCATGCAGGCCGGCGGCGCGCGTCGGTTCCTGCTGGCCGTTGGCGATGGCCGGCACGAGCGCGAACCACACCGCCACCTGCATCGCGATGCCGAGCACCACGAGCGAGGTGAGCGGCGCGCAGATCCAGGCCGCGAAGCCCGCCACCAGCGCCGCCACCGACACCGCGATATAGCCCGGCCCGACCGCTTCCAGCGCGCCCGCGAGCAGCGCCGCGTCCCAGGGCCGGTGGGTGTTGGCGAGCACCGTCGGCAGCCACAGCGGCACGCTCGCGATCACGCCCAGCACGATCCAGCCCGGCAGCATCAGCGCCAGCCGCCCCGGCAGCCGCAGCGCCTGCCGGCCGAACAGCACGAACAGCGGCGTGCAGCCGTACAGCAGGTAGTGCGGCAGCTGCGTGGACGACGTCGAGAAGATGAGGAAGACCGGCACGAACCACGCGACGCAATAGCGGTCGAGCGAATCGCCGGTGCTCGCGCGGCGGAAGGCGCCCGGCAGCAGCGCGCTGAAGGGCGCGACGATGAGCGGCAGCGTCGCGACGTAGTACCAGAGGTGGCCGCCGTGGCCTTCCATCGTGCGGCTGTAGCGGTTGACGTTGTGGTCGAACAGGAAGTGACGGATGAAGTCGCCGCCGTCGCTCAGCCAGCAGGCCACACCCCAGGGCAGCACCACGGCCAGCACGATGAGCCAGGCCGCCCAGTCGAAGGCCGAGCGCAGGAAGATGAACAGCCGCCGTTCCCACAGCGCCCAGATCAGCCCCGTGAGGCCGGGCACCACGATGGCCACCGGCCCCTTGCACAGCACGCCGAGGCCGATCCACAGCGCGGCGCGCAGCAGCGGCGCGCGCCGGCCGCTTTCGAGATGGCGCCAGAGGTCGAGGCCGGCGGCGGCGAGCAGCAGGTTGAGGATGGCGTCGGCCGTCGCGGCATGGCCGATGAGCGCCGGGATCAGCCCGAGCGCGAGCGAGGCGGCGGCGAGCCAGGCCTTCTCGGGCTCGTTCTCGCGCTCGCGCACGAAGCCGAAGGTGATCCACATCCAGATCGTCGCTGCGATCATCGACGGCAGCCGGAACGCAAACTCGTTCACGCCGAACACGCTGACTGAAAGCGCTTGCAGCCAGTAGCTGAGCATCGGCTTGTCGTAGCGCGGCGCGCCGTCGAGCGTGGTGGTGAGGAAGTTGCCGCTGCGCAGCATCTCCAGCGTCGCCTCGCTGAAGGCGCCTTCGTCGAGGTCGAACAGCGGCTGCTGGCTGCTGCCGAGCCAGAAGCCCGCGATCGCGAAGATCAGCAGCCCGACGAACACCGGCATGCGCCTCGGCAAGCTGGCGCCGAGGCCGTGGCGGCCGTTGTCGGTGGAGAAGATGGCGCTCACGGGCGCGGCTCCGGCGTGCCGGCGGGCGTGGCTGCGGTGCCGGCGGGCGCGCCGCCGCCGCTCACGCCGCCCGCCTGCGGTGCCGGACTCACGATCGCGAAGCCGCCGGTCTGGCCGAGGCCGGGCATCGCCGGCGGCGTGGTCACGGCCGGCTCGGCCGGTGCCTTCATGCCGGGCAGCAGATGCCAGCCGCCCGCGTCACCGGCGACCGGGCTGGCGTCGGTGAGCGGCGTCGGGCGCATCGGCTGGAACACGCGCGTCAGCATCTCCGACACGAGGCCGGTGGTGATGAACTGGGCCGCGAACATGAGCAGCAGCATCGCGGTGAAGAACATCGGCCGTCCGCCGATCGACTCGCCCATCACCAGCTTGAGGAAGGCGAGCCAGGTCATCATCGTCCCGCCCACCGCGCCGAAGATCAGCCCGAGGCTGCCGAAGAAATGCCCCGGCCGCGCCTGGAAGCGCATGAAGAAGAACACCGTCAGCAGATCGAGGATGACGCGGAAGGTGCGCGAGATGCCGTACTTGCTCTGGCCGACCATGCGGGCGTGGTGGCTCACGTCCATCTCGCCGATGCGCTGCGGCGACGTCACCATCGCCGCCCACACCGGGATGAGCCGGTGCATCTCGCCGTACAGGCGCACGCGCTTGATCATCGCCGCGCGGTAGATCTTGAGCGAGCAGCCGTAGTCGCTGATGCGGATGCCGGTCATGCGGCCGATGAGCCGGTTGGCGATGCGCGACGGGATCTTGCGCAGGATGAGGCCGTCCTTGCGGTTGGCGCGCCGGCCGCAGAGCAGGTCGAGCTTGCGCTCGATGAGCGCCTTGACCATGCCGGGGATGTCGGCCGGGTCGTTCTGGAGGTCGCCGTCGAGCGTGGCGATGAGTTCGCCGCGCGCCGCGTCGATGCCGGCCTGCATCGCGGCGGTCTGGCCGAGGTTGCGCGCGAGTTCGAGCGGGCGCACATGGCTGCCCCACTTGTCGCGCGCCTGCTCGGCTTCGGCCTGGGTCGCGTCGCGGCTGCCGTCGTTGACGAGGATGAGTTCCCACGGGCCGGCATAGCTGCCGAGCGCGGCATGGACGCGGTCCACCAGCGGCAGCACGTTGCCGGACTCGTGATAGAGCGGGATGACGATGGACAGCGACGGCGCGCTGGCCGGGACGGCTTGGTTCATGGGCGTTCTTGCGAAGGAATCCGGGAAGGAATGAGCAGGCTGGCGCCGGTCGCGGCGAGCGCGACGGCCAGCATGAGCAGATGAAGTTGCACCGCGGCGGCGAGCAGCCCGGCGGCCGGCAGGCCCCAGGGCGTCATGGCGAGCAGCACGCCGCTCTCGAAGCTGCCGGCGCCGAGTGGCGCGTGCACGGGCAGCACGGTGGAAAGATCGCCGCCGATCGCGCCCGCGAGGCCGGCGCCGAAGGGCAGGGCACCGACGAGCGCGAGCACCGCGCCGAGCGCGACCAGCTTCACGCCCCAGGCGAGCCAGGTGAGGCCGATGTCGCGCGCGAAGGCGCCGGCCGGGCGGTGCAGCAGTTCGAGCGCGGGCGCGAGCCGGGGCACGCGCGCCGACAGCAGCGGCGCGGCGCGCGCGATGACCAGCGGCGCGACGGCCGAGCCGGCCAGCGCCGCCAGCCCGCCGAGCCGCGCGACGCCGTCGGCCGTGAGCGCGAAGGTCAGCCCGCCGATGCCCGCGAGCGCCTGGAGGTCGAGCAGCCGCAGCCACAGCAGCACGCCCACGCCGCGCGCCTTGGGCAGTCCGGCCTCGCGGTGCAGCAGCAGCGGCAGGCCCAGATCGCCGGCGCGCGCGGGCAGCAGCCAGTTGGCGGCGTTGTTGAGCAGCAGGCAGCGCAGCAGGCAGAGGAAGCCGGGCGCGGCCTCGGGCGGCGCGGGGCGGGCGGGCGTTGCGGCGGCGCCAACCGCCGCTGGCGCCAGCACCTGCACCAGCCGCAGCGCGCGCAGCGCATAGCTGCCGCCCAGCCCGCCGGCCGCGAGCGCGAGCGGCAGCGCGCCGGCCGCCGCGAACTGGCGCAGCAGCTCGCGCCAGCCCACAGCCGCTTCGACCAGACAGAAATAGACGATGAAGATCAGCCCGGCGGTCACGAGCCGCGCGAGTTCGGCGCGGGCGTCGTCCGTGGTGGCAGGGCGGGAATCGGCGTGGGACATGAGCGGGTGGTGGCGAAGCGCTGACACCGTCCGGTCCGACGCTCGATAAGGAAGAAGGCTGCCTCGCGGCACGGCGCGCGCGATTGCGACCCGTCGGCCGGCCCGCTGCGCCGGGCGCGATTGTATGAAATCGGCCCTGCCGCCCGGCGCGCGCGTGGTGCAATGCGCGGCCGCCGCTTACGCCACGCTTGCATGACCGCCTTCCTCGACAACCTCTTCCTCGCCTTCCCGCTGTTCTCGCTGGTGCTGCTGGGCTGGTGCCTCGCGCGCTGGGCCGGCTGGGGCGACGAGGCCGCGCGCACGCTGCTGCGCTTCGTGTTCGGCATCGGGCTGCCGGCGCTGCTGTTCCGGCTGATGGCGGGGCTGTCGAAGCTGCCGCCGGTGGACGGGCGGCTGCTCGCGGCCTATTTCGGCAGCGTGTTCGTGGTGTTCGCGCTGGCGCGGCTCGCGGGCTGGAAGGGCTTCGGCATGGACGGCGAGGCGCAGTCGGTGTTCGCGCTCGGCGGCGTGTTTCCCAACAACGTGATGCTCGGCATCCCGCTGGCGCGCGTGCTGCTCGGCGACGCGGCGCTGCCCGGCGTGGCGCTGGTGCTGGTGTTCAACTCGCTCACGCTGTGGACGCTCGTGACCGTGTCGGTCGAATGGTCGCGCCACGGCTCGGTATCGCCGGCCGGCTTCGCCAAGGTGGTGAAGAGCGTGCTGACCAATCCGCTGGTGGCGGCGATCCTGCTGGGCAGCCTGTTCGGCAGCACGCGGCTGGAGCTGCCCGCGCCGGTGGACCGGACGCTGGCGATGATCGGCGACGCCGCCGCGCCGCTGTCGCTGATCGCGCTGGGCATGGGCATCGTCGAGTATGGGCTGCGCGAGGAGCTGGGGCGGTCGCTCGCGATCGTCGGCTTCAAGCTCGTGGCGCAGCCGCTGGTGGCGCTGGGCATCGCGCTCGCGCTCGGCATGGGGCCGATGGAGACGGCGGTGGCGGTGCTGATGACGTCGCTCGCAACCGGCTCGAACGTCTATCTGATGGCCCAGCAGTTCAGGACGATGCAGGGCGCGGTGGCGGGCGCGATCGTGCTGGGCACGGCGCTTGGCGCCATCACCACGCCGCTGGCGATCACGCTCGTGCATCTGGCGCGCGGCTGAGGGCGGCTCGGGCACGGCCACCGCGACGGGTCAGGATGGGCGACCGCTCGGCGAGGCATGCCGTTTGATGTCCGCCGGGCGGGAGGCGTCTCAGCCCTGGCGCGCAGCGCGCTCGAACAGCCGCTCGGCGTTGCAGGCGGCACCGCGATCGGGCTGGAACTGGATGTGCGGCAGGTCGAGCATGAGCGGCTTGCCGTCCCCGGCCTGGCGGCTGTCCGGATCGGCGCGGCCCGACGGCGGCTCGCCAACCAGGTGGCGCAGCACCGCCGTGGCCGATTCCGCGATCAGCCTGACGAGGTCGAGCCGCGCCGCGAGCGACTGGCGTCGGCGCAGGCGCTGGGCCGGATCGTCGAATTCGGGATCGTCGGCGAGGCGGCGGCTGCTGCGGTCGGCATCGATGCGGGCGATCGCAAGCGTGAGTTCGTCGGCGACGAGGGCGATCTCGACCGCCATGTCGGCGAGGCCGGCGGCCATCGTGCCGGTGTCGGCGCTGATGGCGGCGCGCAGGTAGTGCCAGCGCGCCACGCTCAGCCGCAGGGCGCGGCCGTGGCGGTCGTCGTCGTTCAGGGCCTGGGCCTCGGCGCACCAGAGGTCGAGGCGGGCGAGGGCGAAGCCGAGTTCGGAGCCGGGGACGGCAAGGCGGGTCTGGAAGGTCATGACGGCTTTCCTGTCGGGAGCGCCTCGCGTTCGCTGGCTGGCGCCGGGTGTTGTTCGATGCGCGCAAGCTTGGCCAGGCGGCCGCGCGCCGCGCAGGTGACAGGCGGTTACGCGCAGGTATCACTTGCTCCGCCGTCGACGGCGCGGCCGGCGGATGGCGTCCGGCATCGCGCCTGCGGGGATGCGCGCCGGCGGCATCCGGCCGCGAAGCGATCGCCTTGTCCCGACGCGGCGCGCGGTCGGGCCGGATGTGAGAGATTCCGCGCCAGTCTTTCAACCGCCCACCGGAGCCTTCGCGCATGGCCGCCTCCAGCCTGTTAGCCCTCATCGATGACATCGCGACCGTGCTCGACGATGTCGCGCTGCTGACCAAGGTCGCGGCCAAGAAGACCGCCGGCGTGCTCGGCGACGACCTCGCGCTCAACGCCCAGCAGGTCACGGGCGTGAGCGCCGACCGCGAGCTGCCCGTGGTGTGGGCGGTGGGGCTGGGCTCGTTGCGCAACAAGGCCATCCTGGTGCCGGCGGCGCTGCTCATCAGCGCGGTCGCGCCTTGGGCTGTGACGCCGCTGCTCATGGTGGGCGGCGCCTTCCTGTGCTTCGAGGGCTTCGAGAAGCTGGCGCACAAGTTCCTGCACCCCGGCGCCGACGAAGCCGCCGAGCGCGAGGAACTCGCGCGCGCCGTGGCCGACCCGAACCTCGACCTCGTGGCTTACGAGAAGGACAAGATCAAGGGCGCGATCCGCACCGACTTCATCCTCTCGGCCGAGATCATCGCGATCACGCTCGGCGCGGTGGCCGACGCCTCCCTCATGACGCGGGTGCTGGTGCTGGTCGGCATCGCGCTGGTGATGACGGTGGGCGTGTACGGCTTCGTCGCCGCGATCGTGAAGATCGACGACGCCGGCCTGTGGCTCGCGCGGCGCGGCGGCGCGGGCGCGGCGCTGGGCCGGCTGATGCTCGCGGGCGCGCCCTGGCTCATGAAGGGGCTGTCGGCGGCGGGCATGGTGGCGATGTTCCTCGTCGGCGGTGGCATCCTCGCCCACGGTTTCCCGGCCGCGCATCACCTTGAAGAGGTGCTGGCCGAGGGCGTGCGCCACTGGCCGGCGGGCCAGCTGTTCTCGGGCCTCGCGCCGATGGCCTTCAACGGGCTGGTGGGCGTGGTGGCCGGCGCGCTGGTGCTGGCCGGCGTGACGCTGGTGGGCAGGCTGCGCGGCAAGCCCGCGCACTGAGCGGGAATGTCGCAGGTGTCGGTCCCGTTGTCTGCCGCACCCTTCGGCAGCGACAACCCCGAGCAGCTCGCGCTCAAGCGCGCCCGCATGGCCTGCGTGGTGCGCTGCGTGCTCGCCTTCGGGCTGACGGCGCTGGCCTCGGCCCAGCGGCTGGAGGTGGCGACCCGGCCGACCGGCGTGTCGGCGCTGATCGGCTACTGCCTGTTCTCGCTGGCGGCGCTCAACGTGGTGTATCTGCGCCCGGGCACGGCGCGGCTCCAGACCCGCGTCGGCGTCGTGGCCGACCTGGTGGCGATGGTGCTGCTGCAATCGGTATCGGGCGGGGTGCGCGGCGGGCTGGTGGCGCTGTTCTTCGCGCCGCTGGTGACGTCGTCGCTGCTGCTGGAGCGCTCGTTCGCGCTGCTGATCGCGGCGGTGGCGAGCATCGCGATCGTGGGCGACACGGTGGTGCGCGACCTGCTCTCGCTGGGTGAGGTGGCGTATTTCGAGTCGGGTCTGCTGGGCGCGACGATGTTCGTCGTGGCGCTGGTGCTCACCCAGCTGGCCCAGCGCGTGCGCTCGCAGGAATCGCTGGTGGCGGCCACGGCGGCCGAGCTGAACGCGCAGTTCCGCGTCAACGCCACCGTGATCGAGGCGATGTCGCAGGGCGTGCTCATCATCGGCCGCGACGCGCACATCCAGCTGTCCAATCCGGCGGCGCGCCGGCTGCTCGGCCGCGAGCTGGCGGCGCTCGAAGGCCGCACCGCCATGAGCAACGGCGGCCACTGGTGGGAGCTGGCGACGCTGCTCCAGACCTGGGTGCGCAACCAGGCGCGCGGCCTGCCGCCGGCGGTGATGCTCACGCTGCCGCCCGACGACGAGGCGCCGGGCGCCGGCCCGCGCAAGCTGAGGCTGAGGCCCGTGGGCCTGGGCGGCGCGATCGGCACGGGCGACGCGCCGCTCGTCATATACATCGAGGATCTGGCCGAGACCGAAACCCAGGCCAGCCAACTCAAGCTCGCCTCGATGGGGCGGCTGACGGCCAGCATCGCGCACGAGATCCGCAATCCGCTCGCTGCCATCGCGCATGCCAACGCGCTGCTGCGCGAGAGCGCCGACCCGATCGACGCGCGCCTGCACGACATCGTGGGCGACAACGCGCGCCGCATCGACCGCATCGTCGAGGACATCCTGTCGGTGTCGCAGAGCACGCGCATCGAGCCCGAGACGCTGCGCCTGCGCGACGCGATCGACACCGCCGTGGCCGAGCTGCTGCCCGGCGGCCCCGAGGCGCGGGCGCGCGTGAGCATCGACGTGCCGGCCGACGCCACGCTGCGCTTCGACCGCATGCACTTCGGCCGCATCGTCGGCAACCTGCTCGCCAACGCGCTGCGCCATGCGAGCGCGACGCCGGGCGCGATCGCGGTGCAGCTGCGTCTGGGCGCCGGCGGCGGCTCGGTGCTGCTCGTGGCCGACGATGGCGAAGGCGTCGCACCCGAACATCTGCGCAAGCTGTTCGAACCCTTCTTCACCACGCACCGCAAGGGCACGGGCCTCGGACTCTATCTGTCGCGCGAACTGGCCAGCGCCAACGGCGCGACACTGGTGCTGCAATCGCCGGGCGGCGGCCAGGGCCGCCATCGCGGCGCCTGCTTCGCGCTGCGCCTGCCCGCCGCGCTCGCACAGGAAGCCTCATGACCAGCAAGACTTGGCAGCCGCAGCGCGTGCTCGTCGTCGATGACGAGCCTGACCTGCTCGAACTGCTCGAACTCACGCTCATCAAGATGGGCCTCGACGTCGATTCGGCGCCCACGCTCGCGCGCGCCCGCGACCTGCTCGCGCGCCACGCCTACGCGCTCTGCCTGACCGACATGCGCCTGCCCGACGGCGACGGCATCGACCTCGTGCGCGAGGTGGCCGAGCGCCTGCCGGCGCTGCCGATCGCGGTGCTCACGGCCTTCGGCAGCGCCGAGAGCGCCGTGGCCGCGCTCAAGGCCGGCGCCTTCGACTATCTGACCAAGCCGGTCGCGCTCGACCAGCTGCGCACCACCGTCGCCTCGGCGCTGCGCTCGCCAGACGAGAGCGCGCCGGCCGCGAGCGCCAGCACCGGCGGCGACGTGGGCCGCTGGCTCATCGGCCGCTCGCCCGCGATGGCGCGGCTGCGCGAACTCGCGCGCCGGCTCGCGCTGAGCATGGCGCCGGTCGCCATCCACGGCGAATCGGGCTCGGGCAAGGAAGTGGTGGCGCGCGCCATCCACGAATGCAGCGCGCGCGCCGCCAAGCCCTTCGTGGCCGTCAACTGCGGCGCGATTCCCGAAACGCTCATGGAGGCCGAGTTCTTCGGCTACCGCAAGGGCGCCTTCACCGGCGCCGACGGCGACCGCGAAGGCTTCTTCCAGGCCGCGCGCGGCGGCACGCTGCTGCTCGACGAGGTGGGCGAGCTGCCGCTGTCGATGCAGGTGAAGCTGCTGCGCGCGATCCAGGAACGGCGCATCCGGCGTCTGGGCGGCAACGGCGAGGAGCCGGTGGACGTGCGCATCATCAGCGCCACCCACCGCGACCTGCCGGCGCGCGTGGCCGAAGGGCTGTTCCGCTCCGACCTGTTCTACCGCCTGAATGTGCTGGAGCTGAAGGTGCCGCCGCTGCGAGAGCGCCGCGAAGACCTCGACGATCTCGTCGCCACCCTCCTCGACCGCCTGGCCGAGCGCGAGCGCATGGCGCCCAAACGCCTGACGCCGGCCGCGATGGCGACGCTGCGCGCCTACGACTTCCCGGGCAACGTGCGCGAGCTGGAGAACATCCTCGAACGCGCGAGTGCGCTGAGCCTCGGCACCGAGATCGATTCGCTCGACATGGCGATGCCGGCGCGCATGGCCGGCGCGGACGGCACCGAGCGGCGCGAGCCGCCGTCGGCGCAGCCGCAGTGGGCGTCGCCGTCAGCGCCACGTGCGCCGGCCGCCGCGCCACCCGCATCGGCGGTGTCGCTCGCTCGTGACGACTGGCCGACGATCCGGCTGCCCTCCATGCCCGGTCCCGACGGCGACGACGGCCCCGAGGACGACCGCACGCCACCCGTGCGCGCCGACTTCGCCGACGGCCTCGCGGGCGCGGACGGGCCGGCCGGCGTCTTCGCCGAGTCCGGCTCGGCCGCCGGCCGCGTGAGCTTTCCGCTCTCGCTGCCCGAGCATCTGGAGCGCATCGAGCGCGACATCATCCGGCAGGCGCTGGAGGAGACGCGCCACAACCGCACCGCCGCCGCGCGCCTGCTCGGCCTCACCTTCCGCCAGCTGCGCTACCGCATGCAGCAGCTCGACATCGGCTGAGATGACGCATTTCCACATCGACGCCGACGGCCGCTGCGCACCCGCGCGCCAGCTCGCCTCGCCGCATCACGACATGCGGCCCGAGGGCATGCGGGTCGAGCTGATCGTGCTGCACAACATCAGCCTGCCGCCGGGGCGCTTCGGCGGCGAGGAGATCTGCGATTTCTTCCTCGGCCGGCTCGATCCGCGCGGGGATGCCTTCCTGGAATCGATCCGGCACATGCGGGTGTCCGCGCACTTCCTGCTGCGGCGCGACGGCGCGGTCGTGCAGTTCGTGCCGACGGGGCTGCGCGCCTGGCATGCGGGCCTGTCGCAATGGCGCGGGCGCGAGCGCTGCAACGACTTTTCCATCGGCATCGAGATCGAGGGCACCGACGATCTGCCGTATGACGAGCGCCAGTACGCGGCGCTCGGGCCGCTGCTGCAAGCGCTTGCGGCGGCGCATCCGGCGGTGAACGGCGTGGCTGGGCACGAGCACGTTGCGCCGGTGCGCAAGACCGATCCGGGGCCGGCGTTCGACTGGGTGCGGGTGCTGAAGGAGTCAGGTCTGCCGCGTGCGTGGTTCGACGCGGTGCCGGCGGAGCGGCTGGGCTGAACGGCGGGTGATGCCAGCGCGGCGTGGGGTGTTGCGTGGCGAGTGCGGTCAGGCGATGCCGGCCGCGGGCGTCCGGGCGGCGATCAGGCGCGCGGCCGTCAGTCCTGCCCGAGCGCCGCGAGCTGCTCGGCCTGGTGCTCGGCGCGCAGTGCGGCCGTCACCTCGTCCAGCTCGCCTTCCATGATCCCGTCGAGCCGGTAGAGCGTGAGGTTGATGCGGTGGTCGGTGAGCCGGCCCTGCGGGAAGTTGTAGGTGCGGATGCGCTCGCTGCGGTCGCCGCTGCCGACGAGGCTCTTGCGCGTCGCGGCCTCGCGGCCCTGCTGCTCGCGCACGCGCAGGTCGCGCAGGCGCGAGGCGAGCACCTTCATCGCCTTGTCCTTGTTGCGGTGCTGCGAGCGGTCGTCCTGGCATTCGGCCACCAGCCCGGTCGGCAGGTGGGTGATGCGCACCGCCGATTCGGTCTTGTTGATGTGCTGGCCGCCGGCGCCGCTGGCGCGGAACACGTCGATGCGCAGCTCGTCGGGCGAAATCTGCACGTCCACCTCGTCGGCCTCGGGCAGCACGGCCACGGTGCAGGCTGAGGTGTGGATGCGGCCCTGCGCCTCGGTGGCCGGCACGCGCTGCACGCGGTGGGCGCCGCTCTCGAACTTGAGATGGCTGTAGGCGCCGTCGCCCTCGATGCGCACGATGACTTCGCGGTAGCCGCCGAGTTCCGATTGCGAGGCGGACAGGATTTCGGTGCGCCAGCCGAGGCGCTCGGCGTAGCGCAGATACATGCGCAGCAGATCGCCGGCGAACAGGGCGGATTCGTCGCCGCCGGTGCCGGCGCGGATTTCGAGCAGGACGGGGCGGTCGTCGTTGGGGTCGCGCGGCAGCAAGAGGGTTTGCAGCTCGCGCTCGGTCGCGTCGATGCGCTCGCGCGCGGCCTCGACCTCGGCGGCGGCGAAGTCGCGCAGCTCGGGGTCACGCAGCATCTCGTCGGCGGCGGCGAGGTCGGCGACGGCGGTCTTCCAGTCGCGGTAGCGCGCGACGACGGTGCCGAGGTCGGCGTTCTCGCGCGTGAGCTTGCGGTACTCGGTCATGTCGTTGACGACCGCCGGGTCCTGCAAGGCAAGTTCGATTTCGCTCAGGCGGACGCAGAGCTGGTCCAGCCTGGCCTGCATGGAGGCCTTCATGGCGCGCCTTTGCTAGCGCCGGCGGCCGCGTGGCTGCGCGTCGAGCGGAAAGAGTTGCGGGACGGCGTCGAGCAGGCGCTCGCGTGGCTCGCCCGTGGCCTCGTTGAGCGCGGCGAGCGGGCGGTGCATGAACTTGCTGGTGAGCCGGCGCGCGAGCTGCTCCATCACGTCGTCGGGCGAATGGCCGGCGGCGATCAGGCGGCGGGCGCGCGCGAGTTCGTCGTCGCGCAGCGCCTCGCCGGCCTCGCGCACCTGGTTGATGACGGGCACGTTGCCGCGTCGCTCCAGCCAGGCCATGAAGCCCTGCACGCGCGTCTCGATGATGGCTTCGGCCTGCGTGACGGCGAGCTGGCGCTGGTTCATGCCTTCCCGCACCGCCTCGCCGAGGTCATCGACCGTGTAGAGATAGACGTCGGGCATGCGCGCGACTTCGGGCTCGATGTCGCGCGGCACGGCCAGATCGACCATGAAGACGGGCTTGTGGCGGCGCGCCTTGAGCGCGCGCTCCATGAGGCCGAGGCCGATGATCGGCAGCGTCGAGGCCGTGCACGAGACGACGATGTCGAATTCGGCGATGCGCTGGGGCAGGTCGCTCAGGCGCATCGCGCTCGCGCCGAACTTCTCGGCCAGCGCATGGCCGCGTTCAAGCGTGCGGTTGGCGATGACGATGTTGCGCGGATGCTGGGCCGCGAAGTGCGTCGCCGTGAGGTCGATCATCTCGCCCGCGCCGACGAAGAGCACGTTCAGCTCGTCGAGCCGAGGCCAGATGCGCTGCGCGAGCCGCACGGCGGCGGCGGCCATGCTGATGGAATGCGCGCCGATCTCGGTATGCGTGCGGACTTCCTTCGCCACCGCGAAGGTGCGTTGGAACAGCTGGCCGAGCATCGAGCCGAGCGATCCGCTGGCTTCGGCGGCGCGCGCCGCCTGCTTCATCTGGCCGAGGATCTGCGGCTCGCCGAGCACCATCGAATCGAGCCCGCTCGCGACGCGGAAGGCGTGGCGCACGGCCTGTTCCTGCGGCAGCGTGTAGAGATGGCTCTGGAGCGAGTGCTGATCGAGCTGATGCCAGTCGGCCAGCCAGCCGCCGATGCGCGCGACATCCATGTCGCACTGCGACGCGCAATACAGCTCGGTGCGATTGCAGGTCGAGACGATCGCGACTTCAGGCGCGGGACGCGAGAAGGCCGAACGAAGCGCGGAAAGGGCGGAACCGAGGGTCTCGGGCGAGAAACTGACACGTTCGCGGATGGCGACCGGAGCAGTGTTGTGATTGAGCCCGAGGGCGAGTATCGACATGGCCAGTCAATCGAGCGAAGGCTTGCGCACAACGCCAGATTCTATTGCGACACCAATCGCAAACTGAACCAGGCTTTGGGACCCGCGCGAAAACGGCGGAAGGGGAATTTGGTGGGCCCTGAGTGACTCGAACACTCGACCAACGGATTAAGAGTCCGCTGCTCTACCAACTGAGCTAAGAGCCCCCAATTGCCTGCAAGCTGCACTACTGCTTGCTTGGCAAGCCTGCCGTGAAGCAGGAAAGACTGCGAGTATAACGACTGTTTCGACTCTTGCAAGTGCTGCGTTGCAAATTTGTCATTACTGCTGGTGGGTCGTGCGTGACTCGAACACGCGACCAACGGATTAAAAGTCCGCTGCTCTACCGACTGAGCTAACGACCCACAGCCCCGCTACTTCTGCCAAAGCGCGGTCGAACCGCGCAAGACAGCCGAAAATTATAGCCAGCCGAGCTTTGAATGGTCAAAACCGCTGGCTAGTTCAGGCATCGCGATAGCGCGTCGGGTCGATCGTGCCCGCGTCGAGAAAGCCCTGGCGGCGCAGGCGGCAGGCATCGCACTTGCCGCAGGCACGGCCCTCGGCATCGGCCTGGTAGCACGACACCGTCATGCCGAAATTGACGCCCAGTTCCATGCCGCGCTTCACGATGTCGGCCTTGGACAGGTCGATGATCGGCGCATGAATCTTCATGCTCTGGCCTTCGACGCCGGCCTTTGTCGCGAGGTTGGCGAGCGTCGTGTAGGCGTTGACATAGGCCGGTCGGCAATCCGGATAGCCCGAGTAATCGACGGCGTTCGCGCCGAAGAAGATGTCCGTCGCGCCGATCACCTCGGCCCAGCCCAGCGCGATCGACAGCATGATCGTGTTGCGCGCCGGCACGTAGGTGACGGGGATGGTGCCGGCGGCAGCGGGCGAAGTCGGCACCTCGATGCCGGTATCGGTCAGCGCCGAGCCGTGCGGGCCGTGGAAAAGATGCGACAGGTCGAGGCTCACGACTTCATGGCGCACGGCGCCGAGTGCCACCGCGACCTTGCGCGCGGCATCGAGTTCGGCGCTGTGGCGCTGGCCGTAGTGCATCGACAGCGCATGGCAGTCGAAGCCCTGCTCGCGCGCGATCGCGAGCACGGTGGCGGAATCCATGCCGCCCGACAGCAGCACGACGGCGGGGCGCTTCTGGGTTTCGCTCATGTCGTTCAGGGCTTGAGGGTGGCGAGCCGGTCCTTCGCGCTCGCGGCGGCGGGCGAGTCCGGGTACTTGATGGTGATCGCCATGAAGGTCGTGCGCGCGTTCTTCTTGTCGGCCAGCTCGACCTGCGAGTTGCCGATGTTGAGCAGCGCATCGGGCACGCGCGGGCTGTCGGGGAAGGCCTTGATGAAGGTGCGATGCGTGTCGATCGCCTTGGCGAAGTCGCGCGTGGCGAACTGCGCGTTGCCGAGCCAGAAGGTGGCGAGGCCGGTGTAGGGGCTGTCGGGATAGCGGCTCAGGAAGCCGCTGAAGCCGTCGGCGGCGCGCGGGAACTGGCTCTGGCGGAAGGCTTCGAACGCGGCGTTGTAGGCCTTGATCTGCTCCTGGTCCACCGAGAACTGCTGGCCGTCGATCGTGACCTGCTGCGGCTCGGTGCGCTTCAGGCGCGAGTCGATGTCGGCGTAGAAGTCGCGCTGCTTGCGCTGCTGGTCGGCGACATCGCGTTGCAGGGTCTCGATCACGCCGCGCAGGCGCGCGATTTCCTGATTGAGGCCATCGATCTGCTGGGCGCTGTCGAACTGGAGCTTGGTGAGCCGCTTTTCGAGCGCGTCGGCGCGGTCGCGGTCGGTGTCACCGGTGGATTTGATCTGCGAGCGCAGATCGAGGATGGCGCGGCGGGCTTCGTCGTCGTCGAAGAGGCCGGCATGGGCGGGGGAGAGGGCGGCCAGGCTCAGGCTGAGCATGGCCACGGCGGGCAGGACTTTACGGATCATGAGGAGCTGGGCCGCTGACGCTGGGACCGGGCGATTCTACGTCCGGCCCCCTCGCGCGCGGCCCTCACTCCCCGCCGCTACTGCTGCTTACTGGTAGCGCAGGTCGGCGCGACGGTTTTCGGCCCACGAGGCTTCGTCATGGCCGGTCGCCTTCGGCTTTTCCTTGCCGAAGCTGACGGCTTCGAGCTGGCCGTCGGCGGCGCCGACGAGCGTGAGCGCCTTGCGGACGGCTTCGGCGCGCTTCTGGCCGAGGGCCAGGTTGTATTCACGCGTGCCGCGCTCGTCGCAGTTGCCTTCGATCGAGACCTTGCGATCGGCACGCGAGGCGAGGTACTTGCCGTGCGCGTCGACCGTGCCCTGGTAGTCGGCCTTGACGGCGTAGCTGTCGAAGTCGAAGTAGACGCTGCGCTTGGCCAGCGGGCTTTGCGGGTCGTTCAACGGATCGACGGCGACGGGCGCGACGGCGCGCGGGTCGGTCTTGGCGCCGGCGGCAGGCGCCGGGGCCGGCGCGGCGGTGTCGATCGCGGCGGGCTTGGTTTCGACGGGGACCTTGCTCGAGCAGGCGGCCAGGGCGGCCAGGGCAATCAGGGTCAGGGCGGTGCGCATCTTCACGGAATTCTCCTTGTGCAGCTTGGGCGGATGAGTGGGTACTGCAGGTAAACGGCGCATCGCGGATGCGGTGCGCGGGGGCGGGCATCACCTCGCGGCAATGCCACGGATTCAGTTCATGAACGGACCCCAGGTCGGCTCACGGACGTCGCCACTGACGACGGAAAGGCGCGAGCGTACCCGACCGTCGGTCGAGACCATGCCGAGTGCGTCGCGTCCGCCCGCCGTCGTGGCGTAAAGCAGATAGCGGCCGTTCGGCGCAAAACTTGGGCTTTCATCCATGTTGCCGTCAGTGAGCAACAGCTCATCGTTGGTGGCGAGGTCCATCACGGCGATGCGGAAGCGGCCCTCGCGGCGCGCGACGTAGGACATGAGCTTGCCGTCGCCCGACAGGCGCGGGCTCGTGTGGTAGTCGCCCTTGAACGTGAGGCGCTGGGCGTCGCCACCGTTGGCGGGCATGCGGTAGATCTGCGGGCCGCCGCTGCGGTCGCTGGTGAAGTAGATCCAAGCGCCGTCCGGCGAGAAGGTGGCCTCGGTGTCGATCGCGTTCGAGCTGGTGATGCGGCGCGGCGCGCTGCCGCCGCTCGCGCTCAGCAGATAGATCTGGCTCATGCCGTTGAGCGTGAGCGTCACGGCAATGCTGCGGCCGTCGGGCGACCAGGCGGGCGCCGAGTTGCTGCCGCGGAATTCGGCCACGACGCGACGCTGGCCCGTGGGCAGCGAATGCGCATAGACGATCGGCTTGCGCTTCTCGAACGAGACGTAGGCGAGCTGGGTGCCGTCCGGACTCCACGACGGGCTGATGATCGGCTCGGGCGAGGTGAGCGCGGGCAGGGCGTTCTCGCCGTCGCTGTCCGCGATCTGGAGCTGGTACTGGTTGCCGCGCTTGAGCACGTAGGCGATGCGCGTCGCGAAGATGCCCTTGTCGCCGGTGAGCTTCTCGTAGATCAGGTCGGCAATCTTGTGCGCGGCGAGCCGGATCTGGCCGGCGCCCGGAGTGAACGAGGTGCCAATGACCGATTGCTGGCGCGCCACGTCATGCAGCCGGAAACGCACGTCGAAGCGGCCGTCGGCCAGCCGCGTCACGCTGCCGACCGCGAGCGCGTCGGCGCCGCGCCCGCGCCAGTCGGCGTAGTTGATGCTGCTGTTCTCGTCGAGCATCTGGCTGCCGCCATCGACGATGCGGAACAGGCCGCAGCGCACGAGGTCAGCGCGCACGACCTCGGTGATCGCAGGCAGGTTCTGCGCGGCCAGCGCCGGCTCGTTCGAGAACGCGGCGATGGCCACCGGGATCTGCCGGGCGCCGACGCCGGTCACGTCGATCTTGAGCTGGGCACCGGCCGGGCCGGCGCCGATGAGGGCAGCGCTCGCGCCGGCGGCGGCGAGGAAGTCGCGTCGTTGGGTCATGTCGGGATCAACGGTCCTTGGGCCGGTGGGAGACATCGAATTCGCGCGGCGGGCGGCCGCTGGCGTCGGGCGGGAAGGGCGCGCTCTTGCGGATCGCGCGCTCGACCGCCTCGTCGAAGCCGGGCACGCCCGACGACTGCTTCTTGCTGATGTCCATCACGTCGCCGGTCGGGTCGAGGGTGACGTGATAGACGACGGCCGGATTGCCCGAAAGCGACTCGGGCACGTCGAAAACCGTGTTGCCGCGAATCTTCTGCGCGACGCGGGCGCCGTAGCCGCCATCGCCGCGCGGGCCGGCGTTGCGGTCGTTGGGGCCGGAGCCGGACGCGCCGTTGCCCGTGCCGGTCGCGCCGGCGACGCCGGTCGGGCTGCCGCCGCCCGCAAGCGCGGCCATGCGGGCGAGGCCTTCCTTGTAGCGCTTGTCGGCGGCGGCCTGGTCGGCGGCCTTCGCGGCGGCGTCGGCCTTGGCCTTGGCGTCGGCAGCGGCCTTGGCTTTCGCGTCCGCGTCGGCCTTGGCCTTCGCATCGGCGGCGGCATCGGCCTTCGCCTTGGCATCCGCGTCGGCCTTCGCCTTGGCGTCGGCGGCAGCCTTCGCGGCCGCATCCGCCCTGGCCTTGGCATCGGCGGCGGCCTTGGCCTTCGCGGCGTCGTCGGCCTTCTGGCGTTCGAGCGCGGCCTTCTGCTGGTCGGCCTTGAGCTGCTCCTGGCGCTTGCGGGCGTCGTCGAGCTTCTGCTGTTCGAGCGCCTTCTGCTGCTCGATGCGCTTGCGCTCGGCCGCCGCCGCCTCGGCTTCCTTCTGCGCCTGCTCGGCCTTGCGCTGGCGTTCGAGCGCGATGTCGGCCTGCGTGGGCTTGGCGGGCGCGACCGGTACCGGCGGCGGGGGCGGGGGCACTTCGCGCGGGAGTTCGACGGCGCGCGCGGGTGGCGCGGGCGGCGGCTCGGGTTCGGGCTGGGCCTGCTGCTCGACGGGCGGCTCGGGCTGTTCGGCCGGCTGGGCGAGTGGCTTCGCGCCGCTCACGAGCGGCTCGGTCCACAGCTCGGCCTCGACCGATTCGGGCGCCTCGGTATGCCAGGCGACGCCGATCGCCAGCAGCGCGAACAGCAGCGCATGCATGCCGACCGCAAGCGCGAACGGCTTGGTCCAGCCCGGTTCGTTGCTGCGGTCCGGGCGCCCGTGGCGGGCCGGCATCTGGAGGGTGGGAGTCACGGCGGGAAGACGGTCAGGGCTTGGGCAGCACGTTGAGCGCGACGCGCTTGACGTCGGCGCGCTGCAGGCCGCCCATCACCTGGATCACGGTGTCGTACTTGACGTTCTTGTCGCCGGAGATGACGACCGGCGTGTCGGGCCGCGCGGCCTGCACGCGCCTGGCCTCGGCGATGATGGTCTCGACATCGGCGGCGGTTTCGGGCACGCCCGGCTCGCGCAGCCGCATGTAGGTGCGGCCGTCGGCCTTGATGATCACTTCGAGCGGCGTGGCCTGCTGCTGCGGCGACGCCTTGCCCACGCTAGGCAGCTCGACCACCGACGGATTCACGAAGGGCGCCGTGACCATGAAGATCACCAGCAGCACCAGCATGACGTCGATGTAGGGGACCACGTTGATCTCGGCCTTGCTGCGGCGCCGGCGCGAGCGGGAACTGGATTGAAGGCTTGCCATGACGCGAGCGCTTATTTCTGCCGCAGAAGCACGTTGGAAAATTCGTCCACGAAATTGTCGAGACGGTTCGCGAGCCGATCGACGTCGGCGGTGAAACGGTTGTAAGCAACAAATGCCGGGATCGCCGCGAACAGGCCGATCGCCGTCGCCACCAGTGCTTCTGCGATGCCGGGCGCCACGCTCGCGAGCGTCGCCTGCTGCACGTTCGACAGGCCGACGAAGGCATGCATGATCCCCCACACCGTGCCGAACAGCCCGATGTACGGCGACACCGAACCCACGTTGGCCAGGAAGGGCAGGCCGCGTTCGAGCGCATCCAGTTCGCGCTGGAAGGCCACGCGCATCGCGCGCCGCGTGCCGTCGAGCATCGCGGCGGGGTCGGCCCCCGGCGATTGGCGCCACTTCAGGAACTCGCCCATACCGGCATCGAAGATGCGCTCCAGCGTGCCAGCCTCGGCGCGGCGCGCATGCACGCGCTGGTAGAGCTTGCCGAGGTCGCCGCCCGACCAGAACTCTTCCTCGAAGCGGTGGGTCTGGTCGCTGGTCTGCCGCAGCTGCATGAGCTTGCGGAAGATGGTCGTCCACGAGCCGAGCGACATGATCGCGAGGATGGCCATCACGGCCTGCACCAGCAGGCTCGCGTTGAGCACGAGATGGATGATCGACAGTTCGGGAGACGCGTTCATGCGCAGGCGGAGGAGGGTTGTTGTCGGTCGGCCGCGTCAGCGCGCGGTCGCGAAGATGGCCTTGAGTTCGGCCGGCAGGCGGGTCGCGCGGTTGCGCGCGAGGTCGAGGCAGGCGAGGCGCACGCGCGCTTCGAGCAGCAATTCGCCGTCACGGCGGATTTCCTGGTGCAGATCGAGTGTCGCGCCGGCAATGTCGGCCGCGCGGGTGATGATTTCGAGAACATCGTCGAGTTTGGCGGGGGCGATGTAGTCGGCTTCGACGCGCCGCACCACGAAGGCCAGTTGCTTATCGGCAATCCATTGCGCTTGGTGAATGTCGTGCGCGCGGAGGATTTCGGTGCGGGCGCGTTCGAGAAATCGCAGGTAGTTGGCGTAATAGACGATTCCGCCTGCGTCGGTGTCTTCGTAATAGACGCGGACGGCGTGCCGATAGCAGTTCATCGAAAAATTGTAACCGACCGGATTCGAGGGTTTTGGCGCTGGAGGCCCCGCGAGCCGTAAGCGGAAAGTAAATGTTTCGGCTCGCGAAACCCGGTTGCATTTAATTGTCGCTGTCCTTCCACAGCGACGGCGTCGAAGGCGCGGGCGCGCCGAGCCCGAAATGCGCATAGGCCGACGCCGTCGCGATGCGCCCGCGCGGCGTGCGCTGCAGATAGCCCTGCTGGATCAGATAGGGCTCGATCACGTCCTCGATCGTGTCGCGCTCCTCGCCGATGGCCGCCGCGAGGTTGTCGAGGCCGACCGGCCCGCCGCCGAATTTGTGCAGCACCGCTTCCAGCAGCGCGCGGTCCATGAGGTCGAAGCCGACCTGATCGACGTCGAGCATGGCGAGCGCGGCGTCGGCCATCGGCTTCGTCACCACGCCCTTGCCCTTGACCTCGGCGTAGTCGCGCACGCGGCGCAGCAGCCGGTTGGCGATGCGGGGCGTGCCGCGCGCGCGTCGCGCGATCTCGAACGCGCCCTCGGGCTCGATGCGCGTGTCGAGCAGCCCGGCCGAGCGCGTGACGATGTGGGCCAGCTCCTCGGCCGTGTAGAACTCCAGCCGCGCCACGATGCCGAAGCGGTCGCGCAGCGGATTGGTGAGCATGCCGGCGCGCGTCGTGGCGCCCACCAGCGTGAAGGGTTGCAGGTCGAGCTTGAGGCTGCGCGCCGAGGGGCCCTCGCCGATCATGATGTCGATCTGGTAGTCCTCCAGCGCGGGGTAGAGGATTTCCTCGACCACGGGCGAGAGCCGGTGGATCTCGTCGATGAACAGGACGTCGTTGGCTTCGAGGTTGGTGAGGATGGCCGCGAGATCGCCCGGGCGCTCCAGCACCGGGCCGGAGGTCTGCTTGAGGTTCACGCCCATCTCGCGCGCGACGATGTGGGCGAGCGTGGTCTTGCCGAGGCCCGGCGGGCCGAACAGCAGCACATGGTCGAGCGCCTCGGCGCGACGGCGCGCGGCCTCGATGAAGATTTCGAGCTGGCCGCGGATCTTCTGCTGGCCGACGTAGTCGTCGAGCTGTTTCGGGCGCAGCGCGCGCTCGAAGGCTTCCTCGTTGGGCGAGGCCGGGCGGCCGCTGACGATGCGCGCGGCCTCGGCCGGGGCCTGGCTGCTCAGGGCGTCTCTTTCGATGGGCATGGGGCGGCTCGGATGAAGTTCGGTGGCGCGGATGGATCAGGGGCGGGATGCGGCGGGCGCACGGCGCTCGGGCGCGGTGGCCGGCGCGGCATCGTGGACCGGCCGGTCGCCGGTCGCGGCTGCCGTGGAGGGCGTGGGCGCGGCTTCCGCGCCGGGGACGGCCGGCGCCGCCGGCACGCCCAGTTCCTCCATGAAGGCCGCGTTGCTGATCGGCCGGCCGAGGAAGCGCTCGACCATCGCCTTCGGGTCGCGCTGTCCGCCCTGGCTCAGCACCTCGTCGCGGTAGCGCCGGCCGAGCGCCGGATCGAGCATGTGCCCGCCGCGAAACACCGAGGCCATGTCGAGCGCCAGCACCTGCGACCACAGATAGCCGTAGTAGCCCGCCGCGTAACCGCCGCTCGCGATGTGCTCGAAGCCGGCCGGGAACAGCGTGTCGGGCACATGGCCGAGCGGCGTCGCGCCTTCGAGCCGGTCCCACAGCGCCTCGGCGTCCTGCGGCGCGCCCGAGTACAGCCGCATGTCGTAGCTCGCGTACAGCCACTGGCGCGCATAGCGCAGGCCCGCGCCGAAATGCCGCGCCGCCTGGAGCTTGCCGATCAGCGCGTCGGACAGCGGCGGGCAGGTCTTGCAAAGCTGGCCGAACAGCGCCAGCGACTCGCGCTGCCAGGCCCATTCCTCGGCCATCTGCGACGGCGCCTCGACGAAGTCGCGCTTCACCGCCGTGCCCGACTGGTCGAGCCAGCGCGTGCGCGACAGCGCGCCGTGCATGACGTGGCCGAACTCGTGCAGCAGCGTTTCCAGCTCGTCGTGGTCGAGGCCGTCGCGGTTGAAGTTGGTGACCAGCGCCCCGAGCGGCCGGCGGCCGAGCAGCCCCGACGCATTGCGCAGCGAGAACGCCGCCGCGTGCGCGTACTTGTCCTTGCGCGGGAACAGGTCGAGATAGACACCCGCGACGAACTCGCCCGGCTTGCCGTCGGCGTCGGCGTCGAACACGTCGAAGTAGCGCACGTCGGGATGCCAGGCCTTCACCTTGCGCTCGACGAAGCGCAGGCCGTAGAGCTGCTCGTTGATGCGCAGCGCGAAAGCGATCGCGGCCTCGGTCGGGAAGTGCTTGCGCAGCGCGTCCTGGTCGATGTCGAAGCGCTGCTTGCGCACGAGGGTGTCGTAGTAGGCCGTGTCCCAGCGCTCGATGCGCACCTCGGCGGGCGGCTTGCCCAGCTCGCGCGCCTTGGCGTCGCGCAGGGTGGCGACGTCGGCCTTCTCGCCCTCGGTCACGGCGCGCTCGACCTGGCCGAGAAAGTCGAACACGGTCTGCGGATTGCCGGTCATGCGCCGGCGCATCGCCCAGGTGGCGTAGTCGGGATCGCCGTGCAGCGCGGCGAGTTCGGTGCGCGTGGCGACGAGCTGGTCGAGCAGGGCGAGGTTGTCGGTGCCGCCCTTGCGCTGGAAGGCGAGCCAGTAGCGCCGGCGCGCGTCCTCGCGGCGCGCGAGTTCCATGAACGGGCGGTACTGCGGATAGCTCAGGTCGAGCAGGTAGTTGCCGGCCGCGTCGCGCTGCCGGGCCTTCAGGTAGGCGGGCGGCAGGCCGTCCATGTCGGCCGGCGTCATGACGACGACGGTGCGGTCTTCGCGCAGCCGTTTGCTGAACTGCTGGCCGAGGTCGCTGAGGCGGCTTTGCAGCTCGCTGGCGCGGGCGCGCCGCTCGGGCGGCAGGCTGACGCCGTTGTCGTCGAAGGCGTCGAGCAGGTCGCGCCGGTAGGCGGCGTCGATGTCGTCGGTGGCGGGCAGGTCGCGTACGCGGCGGTAGATGGCCTCGCTCTGGTACAGCTCGGTGGTGAAGGGCGTGTAGCGCAGCAGGCAGGCGTCGGCGGCGTCGCGCGTGGCCTTGCTGGTGAAGGTGTTGGCGACGAGTTCGAGCGGGCCGAAGAAGTCTTCGGTCTGGCGTGACAGCTCGTTGATCTCGGCCAGCACGCCGGCGGGTTCGGTCTTGGCCTCGATCGCGGCCTTGAGCTGGCGGGCGCGGGCGAGCTGGCGGTCGCAGCCGGCCTGGATGTCGCGCGCGGTGAAGGCGGGCAGCAGGGTGCGCGGGACGGCGGCTTCGGCGGCCTCGGCCGCGACGGGCCCGACCGCCGCGACGGCGGCGAGCAGCGCGGCCCGGGCCAGGACCGCGCCGAGGCCCGCGCGACGCGGGAGCGAAGAAGGACGCGGGCCGGACGCGAGTGACGGAGCGGGCAGTCGGGACATCGGAAATCGGGGCGTGAGGTGCTGCGCGAGGGCCGGCGCGCCGATGGCGGCGCGGGAAGCGGGCGAGTCTAAACCGCGCCCGGTGACGGGTCGGGCGGCGCGGCGTGTCCGGCGGTGTCGGCCCGGCCGCCCGCGTTGACGCACGCCGCGCGGCGCGGCTAGCTTCGTTGCGCGCGGCGCGCATCGCGCCCGGCCAGAAGGAGACAGCTTCGAGATGGGCACAGCCGCATGACGGTCCGAATGCCAGCGCGGCGGTCGCGGTCGGCGCGCTTCGCCGGCGCGGCGGCCCCGGTCCGTGCGGCCGTCGCGCCGCTGTCCGTCGCCGGGCTGCTTGCCATCGCGCTGCCCGCCGGCCCCGCGCGCGCCGAGCCGCCTTCGGAACCCGCCGCGCCGCACGCGCCCGAGCGTCCCGTCACCGACTTCTATTACGGCGACACCGTGCGCGACCCCTGGCGCTGGATGGAAAACCTCGGCGATCCGGCCGTGCGCGACTGGCTGCGCGTCGAGGGTCTGCACGCGAGCCGCGTGCTTGCCGCGATGCCGCAGCGCCAGCGACTGCGCCGCGTGCTCGACGAGGCCGAGGCGGCGCTGCCCTTCACCATCGAGGCGCCGCGCCGGCTGCCGGGCGGTGCGCTCGTCTATCTGCGCCGCGACCGGGGCGCGAACCAGTACCGGCTCGTCTTCCGCGCCGCGCCCGGCGCGCCCGAGACCGTGCTGGTCGATCCCGACGCGCTGGAGCGCCGCACCGGCCGGCCGCACGCGATCGACTGGTTTGTGCCCGCGCCCGACGGCCGCGTCGTCGCCTACGGGCTGTCGGCCGATGGCGCCGAGAACGCCGCGATGCACCTGATCGACACGCGCACGCGACGCGAACTCGGCGCGCCGGTCGCCGGCACCGCGCGCGGCGACGTGAGCTTCTCGCCCGACGGCCGCGAGCTGTGGTTCGCGCGCCTGCCGGTCGCCGGCCCCGACGCCGCGCCCACCGACCGCTATCGCGGCAGCCGGCTCTGGCGGCTCGCGGTCGGCGCGCCCGCGTCCGCCGCCCGGCTCGTGCCCTTGCCCGGCGACGAGGCGCTCGACGCGCCCGAGGTCGGGCCGCCCGCCATCCGCTTCCCGATGCTGCTGATGTCGGAGGACGGCGACGCCGTCGCGCGCATCGCCGACGGCGCGGGCGACACGCTGGAGCTGTGGCACGCCCGCCTCGACGATCTGCGCGCCGGCCGCCCGCGATGGCGCCGGCTCGCGCGGCGCGAGGACGGCGTGGTGGCCTTCGTGTTCGCGCGCGGCCGGGCCTGGGCGCTGACCGAGGCCGGCGCGCCGAGGCGGCGGCTGGTCGCGGCACCGCTCGCGCGCTTCGACGCCGCGAGCGCGCCGACGGTCGTCGCCGAGGGCGCGCGCGTGCTGCTCGGCCTCGCGGCGGCGGCCGACGGCGTGTATCTCGAAGCGCGCGAGGGGCCGGGCAAGCGGCTGTGGCGACTCGATGACGCGCTCGCCGACGGCGACGCGGACCGTCCGGCGGATGCGCTGGCCGTCGCGCTGCCGGCCGGCCGCGTCTTCTCGCTCGCCGACGCCCACGCCGACCGCCGCCTGCCCGGCCTGCTGCTCGACCTGCAAGGCTGGACCGAGCCGCGCCGCATCTTCGAGATCGGCGCCGACGGCGCGGCGCGCGACACCGGCCTCCAGCCCGCCGGCCCGGCGCCGGCCGACGTCGCGGCCGACGACTGGCTCGTGCCCGCCGCCGACGGCGCGCCGGTGCCGCTCACCGTGCTGCGCCGCCGCGACGCGCCGGCCGACGGCGGCAATCCGGCCATCGTCTGGGCTTACGGTGCCTATGGCGAGACCGAGGAGCCGATGTATTCGCCGTCGCGCCTCGCCTGGGTCGCGGCGGGCGGCGTGTTTGCCGTGGCCAATGTGCGCGGCGGCGGCTACTACGGCGCCGACTGGCGCGAGGCCGGGCAGGGCGCGGGCAAGCCCAACAGCTGGCGTGACCTCATCGCCTGCGCCGAGGCGCTGGTCGAGCGCGGCCTGACCGCGCCGGCGCGGCTCGGCGTGTGGGGCGCGAGCGCGGGCGGCATCGCGGCCGGGCGGGCCTTCACTGAGCGGCCGGGGCTGTTCGGCGCGGCGGTCGTGTCGTCGGGCCTGCTCGACATGCTGCGCGCCGAGACCGCCGCCAACGGCGTGCCCAACATCGCCGAATTCGGCAGCGTGACAACCGAGGCCGGCTACCGCGCGCTGCGCGAGATGAGTCCCTACGAGCATGTGCTGCCGGGCCAGCGCCATCCGGCCGTGCTGCTGACGGCGGGCATCAACGACCCGCGCGTCGAGCCCTGGCATGCGGCCAAGATGGCGGCGCGGCTGCGCGCGGCCGACCCGGAGCGCGACGCGGCGCCGGTGCTGCTGCGCATCGACTGGCAGGGCGGGCACGGGGGCGGGAGCACGCGGGCGCAATGGCTCGACGAGCGGGCCGATGTGCTGGGGTTCTTCGCATGGCGGCTCGGGGGGCTGCGGCTGTTGCGCTGAGCTTGTGGCGGGGTGCGGGGGCTTGTGGCGGGGTACGGGGAGGGGCGTGGGCGGGGCGACTGGAGCGCCCGCCGCCGGAGGCGGCGGGTTCCCTCGCTGCGGCGGCAGGAGGCGGCCCGGTCCGCCAACTCGCCTTGCCCCGACGGGGCAAGGCTCAGACATGCGGACCTGAGCGGCTGCGCCGCTCGCCGCCACCCGTCGCCTTCGCTCGGCGCTCCAGACGCCCCGCTCACGCCCCTCCCCGCACCCCGCCACCGTTAAGCGATCACCGCCCATTGGGCCGCTGCGCGGCCCTCGGGCTGGGGTGGAGGGCGTCACCCTGGCTTACGGCTACGGCTACGGCTACGGCTACGGCTACGGCTACGGCTACGGCTACGGCTACGGCTACGGCTACAGCGATGGCGATGGCGATGGCGATGGCGATGGCGATGGCGATGGCGTGCGCGGTCATCGCACCGGTTGTGGCAGTAGCTGCAACAACGGCCAGCACGAGCCTCGCCCCAACCCGAAAATCCAAGGCCCGAAGCCAGCAGCCAAGCCCTCGCTCAAGCCGGCTCAAAGCCATCGGGCCAGCCCCCCGAGCCAGCCCGAGGGCCGCGTAGCGGCCCAATGGGCCCAGGTAGCCGAGCGAGGGGCGGGGGTGGGGATGGGCGGGGCGGCGGGCGTCTGGAGCGCCGAGCGAACGAGGTAGACGACGGCAAGCCGCGCAGCGGCTTAGGGCTGCCTGTTTGAAGCCCGCGCAGCGGGCTGAGTTGGCAGCCCGGCCGTCGGGCTACCGAAGGCAGCGAGGGCAGCCGGCCCACCGGGCCGGCCGC
>NZ_KI519500.1:0-366 GCF_000482785.1 Derxia gummosa DSM 723
GTCGATGCCTCGCAACTGCGCTACACCGACACCGCTTCCGTCGTCAGCGGCGTGCAGATGAGCACCGCCACCGGCGCGGCCGCCACCGCCGGCACGCACACGATCACCGCGAGCAACGGCCTGGCCTCGAACTACGCGCTCAGCTACGTCAACGGCACGCTCACCGTCGACAAGGCGGCGCTGACGGTCACCGCCAACGATGGTCGCAAGACCTACGGCGATGCCGACCCGACGCTCGGCTACACGGTCGATGCCTCGCAACTGCGCTACACGGACACGGCTTCGGTCGTCAGCGGCGTGCAGATGAGCACCGCCACCGGCGCTGCAGCGACCGCCGGCACGCACACGATCACCGCCGCGAACGGC
>NZ_KI519500.1:1326-185281 GCF_000482785.1 Derxia gummosa DSM 723
CGCTCAGCTACGTCAACGGCACCCTCACCGTCGACAAGGCCGCGCTCACCGTCACCGCCAACGACGGTCGCAAGACCTATGGTGATGCCGATCCCACGCTCGGCTACACGATCGACGCGAGCCAGCTGCGCTACACCGACACGGCTTCGGTCGTCTCGGGCGTGCAGGTGGCAACCGTCACCGGCGCGGCCGCCACCGCAGGCACGCATGCGATCACCGCGAGCAGCGGCCTGGCCGACAACTACGCGCTGACCTATGTGAACGGCACCCTCACCGTCGACAAGGCCGCGCTCACGATCACCGCCAATGACGGTCGCAAGACCTATGGCGACACGGACCCGACGCTGGGCTACACGGTCGATGCCTCGCAGCTGCGCTACACCGACACGGCTTCCGTCGTGAGCGGCGTCCAGATGAGCACCGCCACCGGCGCGGCCGCCACCGCCGGCACGCACACGATCACCGCCGCGAACGGCGCGGCCTCGAACTACACGCTCAGCTATGTCAACGGCACCCTCACCGTCGACAAGGCGGCGCTGACGGTCACCGCCAACGACGGTCGCAAGACCTATGGTGACGCCGATCCCACGCTCGGCTACACAGTCGATGCGAGCCAGCTGCGCTACACCGATACGGCCTCGGTCGTCAGCGGCGTCCAGCTGAGCACCGCCACCGGCGCGGCCGCGACCGCAGGCACGCACACCATCACCGTCGGCAGCGGCCTCGCGTCCAACTACGTGCTGAGCTACGTCAACGGCACGCTCACCGTCGACAAGGCCGCGCTGACCATCACCGCCGACGACCAGTCGCGCACCGCTGGCGAGCGCGATCCGCTGCTGACCTGGCGCTACGACCCGAGCCAGCTGCGCTACAACGACACGATCGCGGTCGTGTCCGGCGTGCAGCTCAGCGCGCCGACCGGCGCGGCCGTGCCTCCGGGCAACTACGTGATCGTCGCGAGCAACGGCAGTGCCGACAACTACGCGCTGACCTACGTGGACGGCACCCTCACCGTGAAGCCAGCCGTGAACGTCAACGCCGAAACCCTCGTGAACCAGACGGCGAACACCAGCGCCACGACGCGCACCGGCGCCCTGCCGACGACGCTGCCGGCACCGGCAGCTCCGGGCGGCAACAGTCCGGCGAACGGCAGCTTCGGCGCACCGGGCAGCCTGACCGTCGTGGGCGGCGGTCTGGCGGGCGGCGGAGCCGAGAGCGGATTCGGTGGCGCCAGTGGCACTGGCGGCTTCGGTGCTGGCGGGCTTGGCGGCAGCGGCTTCGGCGGCAGCGGTTCGGCCGGCACCGGCGGACTCGGCGGCGCCAGTGGCACTGGCGGTGACGGAATCGGCGGCGCCAGCGGCAACGTGCGCCAAGGCGGCGGGCTTGGCGGCACCGGAGCCGACACGGGCAACTCCGGCGGCACCGGGGCCACCGGCGGCCAGGATGGTTCCGAAGGTCTCGGTACCACGAACGGCGTGGGCGCCAACGGTGGCGGCTCGACCGGCGCGGCTGGCTCGACCGGCGCGGCCGGTTCGGGTGCCGCGGGCGGCACGCGTGGCATGGGTGCGGCCAACGGCGGAAATGGCGGTGGCAGCGAAGGCAGCAGCTCCACTGACGGCTCGGCCGGCAGCCTGGGCAGCAACTCCGCCAGCGCCACCGGCAATCCCGGCAACACGAGCGGCACCGGCGAGGCCGGCAACACGGGCTCGGCTGGCGCCGGCAACGGCAACGGCAACGGCAACGGCAACGGCAACGGCTCCGGCTCCGGCTCCGGCTCCGGCTCCGGCTCCGGCTCCGGCTCCGGCTCCGGCTCCGGCTCCGGCAGCAGCGTCAACGGCACGGCCAGCGACAGCAAGGCGGCCGGCAATGCTTCCGGCGCAGCCTCCGCCGGCGCCAGCGGCAACAGCGCTTCCGGCGGCAGCGGCCGACTGGTGACCCTGCGCGCGACGACCGAGCTGGTCGTCATGCCGGGCGAGCCGGTCAACTTCCCGGCGGCGGCGGCCTTCCAGCGGCCGACCGAGACGAACGTGAGCTACAGCGCCACGCTCGCCGACGGCAAGCCGCTGCCGAAGTGGCTCACGATCGATGCCGACACCGGCGCGCTCAAGGGCACGCCGCCGCGCGGCGAGAGCCAGCCGCTCGACATCGTGGTCACCGCCACGACCGAGGCCGGCCAGACCGCGACCACGCGCCTCAACCTCGGCATCGGCGCCCGCTGATGCCGGAGGGCCCCGACGGCGACCGCTCCGGTCGCCGTCGGGCCGGTCCTGACGGGCGGCGGCGGCGCGGGACGGGCCGAACCCGCCCGCGCCGGTCCGCCAGGAACGGCAGACCGCTCAGCCCAGCTCGCTTTCGTGCCAGCCGCGCAGCGCGAGCCGCGACAGCCAGCTCATCACCACGAACAGCGCCACGCCCGCGAGCGCGATCAGCAGCAGCGCCGCGAACATCAGCGGGATGTCGAGCTGGAAGCCGGCCTGGAGGATCTGGTAGGCCAGCCCCGCGCTCGTCCCGCCGGTACCGGCCACGAACTCCGCCACCACCGCGCCGATCAGCGCAAGCCCCGACGAGATGCGCAAGCCCGCGAAGAAATACGGCAGCGCGCTCGGGATGCGCAGCCGCACCAGCGTCTGCCAGCGCGTCGCGCGGTTGAGCCTGAACAGGTTGAGCAGCCCCGGATTCACGCTGCGCAGCCCCAGCACCGTGTTGGAGATGATCGGGAACAGGCAGACGAGCACCGCGCACAGCACGAGCGCCGGCGTGGGCTCCTTGACCCAGATGATGATCAGCGGCGCGATCGCCACGATGGGCGTGACCTGCAACAGGATCGCGTAGGGGAAGAGGCTGGCCTCGATCACGCGGCTCTGCACGAGCAGGAAGGCGAACAGCACGCCCGCGACGATCGCGGTGGCGAAGGCGAGCAGCGTGATCTTCATCGTCACCGCGAGCGCGCCGAGCAGGCTGCTCCAGTTGGCTGCAAGCGTTTGCAGCACCTTGAGCGGCGTCGGCACGAGATAGATCGGAATCTCGAAGAAGCCGCAGGCCCATTGCCACGCGGTGACGAACACGAGGCCGACGACGACGGGCGCGAGCACGCGCAGCGCGGCGGGATGGGAGAGCAGCGGTTGCTTCATGGCGATGGCTTCGGTGCCGGATGACGGTTCAGGCGGGCTTGGGTCGGGCAATGGCGGGCGCGGCGCGGGTGGCGGGGACGCTCGCTCAGGCCTCGTCGGCATGCGCCTCGGTGAGCAGCGCCGACAGCCGCTGGCAATGGCGCAGGAAGGGTTCGGAAACCCGCCAGTCCTCGCCGCGCTCGTCGGGGCCGTCGATGTCGATCTCGGCGATCACGCGGCCCGGGCGCGCGGCCATCACGACCACCTTGGTCGAGAGGAACACCGCCTCGTAGATGCTGTGGGTGACGAACACGACCGTCAGGTCCTCGCGCCGCCACAGCGCGCGCAGATCCCCGTCGAGCTTGTTGCGCGTGAACTCGTCGAGGGCGCCGAAGGGCTCGTCCATGAGCAGCAGGTTCGGGCCCGTGGCGAGCGCGCGCGCGATGGAGGCGCGCATCTGCATGCCGCCCGACAGCTCGCGCGGGCGGCTGCGGTGGAAGCGGCCGAGGCCGACCAGATCGAGCGCGTGATCGACACGCGGCTGCGCCTCGGCCTTCGGCATGCCGGCGAGATCGAGCGGCAGGCGCACGTTGGCGGCCACGTCGGCCCAGGGCATGAGCGTCGCCTCCTGGAACACCATCGCCAGCCGCCGGCCCTCGCTGTTGCGCGGCGGCGCCGGTTCGTTCCACCAGCGCAGATGGCCGGCCGAGGGCGTTTCCAGCCCGGCGAACATGCGCAGCAGCGTGCTCTTGCCGCAGCCCGACGGCCCGAGCAGCGAGACGAACTCGCCGCGCCGGATGTCGAGCTTGAGCGCTTCGAGCGCCTGCGTGCCGTTGGGATAGGTCTTCTCGACGCGCTGGGCCGAGAGCACGGGCGGCGAGGTATCGGAGGAATCGAAGGGCATGGGCGATGGGCTGCGGAGACGATGGCGGGACGCAGGCAAGCCATGTGCCCGCCGCGCGGGCCACCGTCAGGCGACCGACGAACGCCCCCCGCTCAACCGCGCAGACGGCGGCGCAGCAGCGCGACCAGCCCGATGCCGAGCGCGATCATCCCGCCGGCTTCCGGCTCGGGCACCGGCGACGCGCTGAACACCACCGGCAGCTCGCTGACGAAGGTCGTGCCGACGGTGTAGACCTCCTGGTAGACCGGCGGCGCGAGGAAGTCGGCCCAGTAGGGATTGGCGTAGGCGCCCGACGCCAGCGAGTAGCCGAAGCCGTGCACCGTGATCTGGCCGTCGCTGCCGAGGCGGATGACGTTGTCGAGCGCGAAGGGCTCGTTGCCGGGGATGGCCGAGCCACTCGGCCACAGGCCGGTGATGGCGACGCCATTGCGCTCGCCGGTGATGCCGAGGATCTCGTGAAAGCCGCTGGCGTCGGCAGTGTCGGAAACGTCGAGGCTGCCGCCGGCGCTGATGCCGGCGCCGGTGTAGCTCCAGCTCCAGGTGGCGGCCCGGGCGGCGGGCGCGGCGGCGATACCGGCGACAAGCGCCAGGGCAAGGGACAGACGACGAAGCGGATGGGTCATGGGCTTGGCTTTCTTCTCGACGGGTTGACGGGACGCGCCGGCGGCGCGTCCGAAGGAGCCGGACCAGCCAGACCACGGCCGGCATCGGCGGGAATATCGACGCCGGGCGGCGCGTACCGGCGTCAGCGCGAGCCGGCCCGTTCCACCACGGGTGCGGCGGTGAAGATGCCCTCGGTCTCGGCCATCTTCCCGGCCCTGGACGACATCTCCTGGTACACGGCCGGCGTGCGCTTGAGGTCGTAGAACACATTGGCGCAGGCGCCTGACTTGAGGCAGTAGCCGAGGCCGAGGATGGTGAGCATGCCGCCCTCGTCGTAGCGGATGAGGTTGTCGACCGGATAGCCCTCGTTGCCCGGGATGGCGCTGCCGGCCGGGAACAGCGCGGCGATCTCCTCGCCGTTGCGCCTGCCCTCGATGCTGGTGATGCGGTGGAAGCCCTGGGCGTCGCCCGCGTCGGCGGTGGTGAGCACGCCGCGCGCGGTCACGCCCTTGCCGGTGAAGCTCCATTTCCAGAGCGTGTCGGCATGGGCGGCGGGGAGCACGGCGCAGGCGAGCACGGTGATGACGGCGGCGAGCAGCGGACGGCGGAGCGGCTTGGGCATGGCGGCGAAGGAGAGGAATGGAGGCGGCGCGGATTTGACCACCGTCGTGGCCGTCCGCCCATCGGGATCGACAACGCTTGCCAGCCCCGACCGACATGCAGGCCTCCGTCGCGCCGCTGCCGCCGCGTCCGGCCGGCGGCCAGCATGAGGCAATGCGCCGATGCATTCCGCGTCGGCCAAGGCATCAGGAGCAAGGCCATGGAAACCTTCCGCAGCGCGGCAAGTCGCCCCGGCAAGGGCACCGACATCGATCCCGCCGGCACCGGCGGCTGGGAGGGCTTCAGCACCGGCGCGGGCCATGCGTCGCGGCCCGAAGGCGCGGTCGAGGAAGCCGAGGCGGCCGGCCAGCCGCCGAGCGCGCCGCATGAGCCACGCACGAGCGTGGGCGGCACTGGCGATGCCGGCCCGGCCGGCGCCGGCAATACGAACGCCGGCTCGGCGGGCGGCGACGACGGTGCCGAAGCCGCCGCGACCGGCGGCGGTGCCAACGCCAGCAGCCTCGGCGGCCATCCCGAGCCGCGGCCGAGCGAGGACCTCGCCGCTCCCGCGCATGACGCGCCGCGCGCAGCCGCGCCCGGCATCGGCTCGACAAGCGCCGTCGTCAGCCGCGACGCCAACAGCAGCGACGGTGCCGGCTCGGGCGCGAGCGGCGCGGGCAGCGCCGGAACGATCCTCCGTGGCGAGGGCGACCAGGCCGCCACCATCACCGATCCGGCCTCGGTCGGCGGCGCCGGCGTGCCCTCGGGCAGCGGCGCGGCGGCGCAACCGTCGCCGCAAGGCAACGAGCCGTCATCGGGCAAGGGCATGGGCGACGGCAGCGAGCCGCCGGTTCTCCCCGGCATCGCGCCGACGGCCATCGGCGGTCAGGGGCCGTCGTCGATCGACGGCAACCTGGGGCAGGACGGGTCGGTGCCGCCGGCCAATCACCGCTGAGCGGCGGCCGCCCGGCGCCGCGACCGCTCAGCGCCCGGCGGCGTCGGCCCGGCCGCTGGCGCGTCGAGGCTGCGCCGGAGCAGGTCGGCGAGCGCATCCGCGTCGGGTGGCGGCTCGTCGCCGGGCGGCGGCGCGGGCGCGGCGACGAGCGCCCGGGGCTCGCCACCCCGCCGCTTGCGCTCGACCAGCGCGAGCAGCGCCTCGCGGTAGTCGTCGTGATGCTCGGCCGGCTGCCAGCCGGTGCGCATCTGCTGCACGAGGCGGTCGGCCATCTGAAGTTCGGCGGGCTTGATGCCGGCCTTGCGCGCGTCTTCCGGCGGAAAGCGCATCTCGCTGAAGTCGCGCAACTCGGCCGGCCAGCGCAGCGTGTTGAGGACGAGCGCCGGACCGCGCACCAGCAGCGCGGCGAGGTGCTCGCGGGTCTGGAGCACGATGCGCGCGAGACCGACCAGCCCGCTGCGCGCAAGCGTCTCGCGCAGCAGGGCGTACACCTTGTCGGCGCCGCGCTGGGGCGCGAGCACATACGGCGTCTCGAAGAACTCCGGCCCGATCGCCTCGACCTCGACAAAGCCGGTGATCTCGATGGCGCGCTCGCGGTTCGGCCGCAGCGCGGCGATCTCCTCGTCGGTCACGAGCACATGGCCGCCGTCCGCCATCGGCACCGCGCGTGCCACGGCCGATGCCGGCACGACGCGGCCGCTGGCCTTGTTGATGCGGCGGTAGCCGATGGGCTGCATGTCGCGCGAGTCCACCCACTCGAAGTCCACGCCGTCGCGGCCGGCGCCGGTGTGCATGCGCACGGGGATATGGACCAGGCCGAAGGTGATCGCGCCTTTCCAGAGGACATGGGGCATGGCGGGCTCGCTTGCGTTCAGACGGACATGGCCGCGAGCCTCGCGCCGGCCGCCGCGCCGAGCGGCAACGCTTTGTCAGCGTCGTGGGAGCGCGCCGACAGCGCGGCCGCCACGCCTGACGCCGGCAGACCGGTTGGCGACGCCGCCGGCCATGCGCCGCCGCCGCCGGGCCGGCAAGATGGCGCGGACCTCGTTCCGCCCGGTGTCGCCGCCATCGCCTGTCGCATGGCGGCTGGCCCGGGCACCTTCGCCGGAACCGCCGCATGAGCCTCGCCCAGACCTATCTCCTCCTCGGCTTCGCGATCGTCGCCGAGGTCATCGCTACCACGGCGCTCAAGGCCTCGGACGGCTTCACGCGCCTGTGGCCGAGCGTGATCGTCGTCGTCGGCTACGGCATCGCCTTCGTGCTGCTGAGCCTCACGCTGCGCGTGCTGCCGACGGGCATCGTCTATGCGGTGTGGTCGGGCGCGGGCGTGGTGCTGATCACCGCGGTGAGCTGGATCTGGTACCGCCAGGCGCTCGACCTGCCGGCGCTGGCCGGCCTCGGGCTGATCGTGGCGGGCGTGGTGGTGATCAATCTGTTTTCGAAATCGGTGTCGCACTGAGACGACGGCGTCGGGCCGTGACGCGAACGGGAGGCGACGGCGCCCGCCGGCCACCGTACCGTCAAGCCGCGCGCGCCGGCCCCGTCATCGACGTGCGCAGGATGTAGAGCCCGCCGCGCAGCACGATCACTCCGATCACCGCGCCGATGACGAGGTCGGGCCAGCGCGAGCCGGTCAGCATCACCAGCAGCCCGCCCGCGATCACGCCCACGTTCGCGATCACGTCGTTCTTGGAGAAGATCCAGCTCGCCTTCATGTGGACCTCGCCATCGCGGTGCCGGCTCAGCAACCTGAGGCAGGCCACGTTGGCGATCAGCGCCAGCAGCCCGACGCCCATCATCAGCAGTGACTCGGGCTCGGCGCCGAACAGCGCGCGCTGCGCCACCTGCATCAGCACGCCCAATCCGAGCGCCAGCTCGACCACGCCGCTCAGCAGCGCCGCACGCCGCTTGTGCTCCAGCGTGCGGCCGACGGCGTAGAGCGACACGCCGTACACCATCGCGTCGGCCGCCATGTCGAGCGAATCGGCCAGCAGCGCGGTCGAGCCCGCGATCCAGCCCAGCCCGCCCTCGACGAAGAACATCACCGCGTTGATCGCCAGCAGCTTGCGCAGCACCGACGTCTGTTCCCGATCACGCGCCTCGAATCCGCAGCCGCAGCCGCCATTGCCGCATCCCGACACTGCCATCTCCCGCAAGAAGTTGAGTGAAACGCGCGGATGCTAGCCGGGAAGGCGCCACGCCCGGCGTCAGCGCGCCGCCGCGGCTCTTTTTTGAGCATGGGCAACGGCAACCGCGCCGCCGGTCCGGCCCACGCGAGCCGACGTTCCCCGTTTTTGCGCCCGCTCAAGGAGAAACGCCCGCGACGCAAGACTGTCATTCGGACAAACATGCTGCGAAGCACAATCCTCAACGAAAGACCGCATGCGGCGACGTACTGGCAGGCTTGTGCGCAATCGGGCAGCCCGCAGGCGACCGCCGCAGCCCCCGCTCCTCCGGAGAACAGCATGGACATCCGCAGCACCGACCTCATCACCAACCGCACCTGGGACGAGATCGCCGTCGGCGACACCGCCACCCTGGTTCGCACCCTCACCGCCGACGACATCCGCGTGTTCGCCGCGATGTCGGGCGACGTGAACCCTGCCCACCTCGACGCCGAATACGCCAAGGCGAGCGTGTTCCACGAGGTCATCGCCCACGGCATGTGGGGCGCGGCGCTGATCTCGGCGCTGCTCGGCACCGAGTTTCCCGGCCCGGGCACGATCTACACCGGCCAGTCGCTGCACTTTCTGCGGCCGGTGCACATCGGCGACGTGCTCACCGTCAAGCTCACGGCCAAGGAGAAGGTCGAGCGCGGCCACCGCATCGTGTTCGACTGCGAATGCAGCAACCAGAACGGCGAGCCGGTCATCACCGGCGAGGCCGAGGTCAAGGCGCCGACCGAGCGCATCAGCCGCCCGCGCTGGCCCGTGCCCGACCTGATCGTCAACGACAGGCACGCGCGGCTCGCGGCGCTCGTGGGCCTCGGGCGCGGGCTGGCGCCGGTGAGCATCGCGGTCGCCCATCCCTGCGACACCGAATCGCTCAAGGGCGCGCTCGACGCGGCGGAGGCCGGGCTGGTGCTGCCGATCCTCGTGGCGCCGCTCGGCAAGCTGCGCGAGGTGGCGGCGGCCGCCGGCCTGAGCCTCGACGGCATCGAGTGCATCGACGTGCCGCACAGCCATGCCGCCGCCGAGCAGGCCGTGGCGCTGGTGCGCGCGGGCCGCGCCGAGGCGCTCATGAAGGGCAGCCTGCATACCGACGAACTCATGCACGCCGTCGTCGCCCACGACACCGGCCTGCGCACCGCGCGCCGCCTGAGCCATGTGTTCGTGATGGATGTGCCGACCTATCCGCGCCGGCTGCTCATCACCGATGCCGCAATCAACATCGAGCCGACGCTGGAAGACAAGGCCGACATCCTGCGCAACGCGATCGACCTCGCGCGCGCGCTCGGCATCGCCACGCCCAAGGCCGCGATCCTCGCGGCGGTCGAGACCGTCAACCCGAAGATGCGCGCCACGCTCGACGCCGCGGCGCTGTGCAAGATGGCCGACCGCGGCCAGATCGCGGGCGCGGTGCTCGACGGGCCGCTCGCCTTCGACAACGCGATCTCGGCGGCGGCGGCGAAGACCAAGGGCATCGTCTCGCCGGTCGCGGGCGAGGCCGACATCCTGCTCGTGCCCGACCTGGAGAGCGGCAACATGCTCGCCAAGCAGCTCGAATACCTCGCCGACGCCCAGGCCGCCGGCATCGTGCTCGGCGCCAAGGTGCCGATCGTGCTCACGAGCCGCGCCGACGATGCCGAGACGCGGCTTGCGTCCTGCGTGCTCGCGCTGCTGCTCGCGCGCGCCGGCAAGGGCGGCGCCGGCGGCCTCGGCCGCGCGGGCGCGAGCCTGAGCGCTGTGCCGCAGGCGGCACTGGACGGGAGCGTGGAATGAGCGGCGGCGCCCTGCCCGGCGAGGCGGCGCGCCGCCCGGCCGATGCAGCCGCCCCGCCCGTGATCGCCGCGACGGCCGGCGGCGACGTGCCCGCCATCCTCGTCATCAACGCCGGTTCGTCGAGCGTGAAGTTCGCGGTGTTCCAGACCGACGGGCACGACCTGCGCGAGCCGGCCGCGCTGCACGGCCAGCTCGAAGGCATCGGCGGCGCGCCGCATCTCGTCGCGAAGGACGCGGCCGGCCGCAAGCTCGCCGATGACGCCCTGCCCCACGACCCGGCCGCCTCGCTCGACACCGCCTATGACACGGCGCTCGCCGCACTGCTCGCGTGGATCGGCGAGCACGAGGTCGGCTTCGCCATCGAGGCGATCGGCCATCGCGTCGTGCACGGCGGACCGACGCACGCCGCGCCGGTCGTGGTGGACGACGCGGTGCTCGCCGAACTCGACCGCTACGTGCCGCTCGCGCCGCTGCACCAGCCGCACAACCTCGACGCGATCCGCGCCCTCGGCCGCATCGAGCCGGACGCGATCCAGATCGCCTGCTTCGACACCGCCTTCCACCGCAGCCAGCCGGCGGTCGCGCAACGCTTCGCGCTGCCGCGCCGCTTCGAGGCGGCCGGCGTGCGCCGCTACGGTTTTCACGGCCTGAGCTACGAGTACATCGCGGGCCGCCTGCCCGAGCTGCTCGGCGAGCGCGCGGATGGCCGCGTGATCGTCGCCCACCTTGGCAACGGCGCGAGCCTGTGCGCGCTGCACGGCCGCCGCAGCGTCGCCTCGACGATGGGCTTCTCGGCGCTCGACGGCCTGATGATGGGCACGCGCACCGGCGCCATCGATCCGGGCGTGCTGCTCTATCTGCTCGACACCGAGAAGATGGATTCAGCGCGCATCTCCAGGCTGCTCTACAAGGAGTCGGGGCTGCTCGGCGTGTCGGGCATCAGCGCCGACATGCGCACGCTGCTCGCCAGCGACGCGCCCGAGGCTGCCGAGGCGGTGGAGCTGTTCTGCTATCGCATCGCGCGCGAGATCGGCTCGCTCGCGGCGGCACTGGGCGGGCTGGATGCGCTCGTGTTCACGGCGGGCATCGGCGAGCATGCGGCGCCGGTGCGCGAGCGGGTGTCGGCGGCCTGCGGCTGGCTCGGCGTGAAGCTCGATGCCGAGGCCAACGCCGCCGGGCAACTGCGGCTGGACGCGGCGGGCAGCGCGGTGGCCGTCGCCTGCATCCCGACCGATGAGGAAGTGATGATCGCCCGCCATGCGCTGCCGGCGCTGCGCGTGCATCACGCCGAGCTGGTCAAAGCTTCATCCTGAAGGCGGGTTTGGCGGCGAGTGTCGGGTTGCCGTTGACGTCGGCAACCCGCCCCTGCCCAGCCGGACACGCGGCCGCCGGCCCGATGTGCGTCGGGCCGGGGCACAGCCGACAGGTCGCCCCGCGTTCAGCCCGCCGCCTGGCTCCCGCGCCGGGGCTGCTCCAGATACTCCTTGCTCTGCATCTCGACGATGCGGCTCACCGTGCGGGTGAACTCGTTGGCCATGCGACCCTCGGTGTACAGCTCCTCGGGCACGACCTCGGCGCTCATGATCAGCTTCACGCGCTGGTCGTAGAACACGTCGATGAGCCAGGTGAAGCGGCGCGCCTCGCTCTGCATCGCGGGCGTCATGCGCGGCACGCCCGACAAAATGACGGTGTGGAACTGCGAGGCGATTTCGAGATAGTCGTTCTGCGAACGCGGCCCGCCGCACAGCGTGTGGAAGTCGAACCAGACCACGCCGCCCGCGCGCCGCAGCGAACGCAGCTCGCGGTGCTCGATGTGCAGGATCGGGCTTTCATCCGACGCCTCGGCAATGCGCGAAAAGGCCTGGCGCAGCTTCTCGTCGGTGTCGGCGCCGAGCGGCGTGAGGTAGACGTCAACCTGCTCCAGCGCGCGCTGGCGGTAGTCCACGCCACTGTCGACGTTCAGGATGTCGAAGCGCTGCCTGATGATCTCGATCGCGGGCAGGATGCGGTCGCGGTGCAGCCCGTCCGGATAGAGCGTGGACGGCTCGTAGTTCGAGGTCATCACGAAGGTCACGCCGTTCGCGAACAGCTGGTCGAGCAGACGGTAGAGGATCATCGCATCGGCGATGTCGCTCACGTGGAATTCATCGAAGCAGATAAGCCGGTACTTGCGCGCGATGCGCCTGGCCACCTCGTCGAGCGGGTCGGCCATGCCCTTGAGTTCGTCGAGCTGCCGATGCACCTCGCGCATGAACTCGTGGAAGTGCAGCCGCGTCTTGCGCACGACCGGCACCACCGAATAAAAGGCATCCATGAGGAAGCTTTTGCCGCGCCCGACGCCGCCCCAGAAGTAGATCGCGCGCGGCAGCGCCGGCCGACTCACCATCTTGAGGAAGGCGTTGCGCCGCTGATGCTTGTAGGCGACCCATTCTTCGTAGGCCTGCTGGAGCCGGGCGACCGCGCGCTTCTGGGCATCGTCGGGCTTGAAGCCGCGACGGCCGAGCGCGTCGGCGTAATAGCTGCTGACGTCGTGAGGCGTCGTGGAGGAGGAGCTGTCCATCTTCGGCCGTTGTAATGAGGAAGGGGCGCCGAAGCGCCCCTTTGCCATGCGCGGCCCCGCTCGGCCGCACCTGCTGTGCTGATGCGGATCGTCGCCGGTCCGGCGCCCGCCGCCGCGCCCGACTGCTGTCGGGCCGACGGCCGGTCGCCGCGAGGGCGAGCGCGCCGATCAGAAGTTGAGCGTGCGACCGAGGACGGCGAGCGCGGCTTCCTTGGTGGACTCGGACAGCGACGGGTGGGCGTGGCAGATCATGCCGATGTCTTCCGACGAGGCCTTGAACTCCATCGCGACCACGCCTTCCGAGATCAGCTCGGACACCATCGGGCCGATCATGTGCACGCCGAGGATCTCGTCGGTCTCGGCATCGGCCAGGAACTTGACGAAGCCCGTCGTGTCGCCCAGCGCCCGCGCACGGCCGTTGGCCAGGAACGGGAACTTGCCGGCCTTGTACTTCACGCCTTCGGTCTTGAGCTGCTGCTCGGTCTTGCCGACCCACGCGATTTCCGGGCTCGTGTAGATGACCCAGGGAATCGTGTTGAAGTTGACATGGCCGTGCTTGCCCGCGATGCGCTCGGCAACCGCGACGCCCTCTTCCTCGGCCTTGTGCGCGAGCATCGGGCCGCGAACCACGTCGCCCACCGCCCAGATGCCCGGGACGCTGGTCTTGCAGTCTTCATCGACGACGATGAAGCCACGCTCGTCGAGCGGCAGGCCGACGGCTTCGCCGTTGAGGCCGTTGGTGTTGGCCACGCGGCCGATCGAGACGATGAGCTTGTCGACGGCCAGCGTCTGGGCTTCGCCCTTGGCGTTGGCGTAGGCGATGGTCACGCCCTCGCCGTCCGTCTTGACTTCGCTGATCTGCACGCCGAGCTCGATCTTCAGGCCCTGCTTGGTCAGCTGCTTGTGCGCTTCCTTCGCGACTTCCTCGTCGACCGCGGCGAGGAAGTTGGGCAGGCCTTCGAGCACCGTCACGTCGGCGCCGAGACGGCGCCAGACGCTGCCCATTTCGAGGCCGATGACGCCCGCGCCGATGATGCCGAGCTTGGCCGGCACCGCGCCGACGCGCAGCGCGCCGTCGTTCGACAGGACCTTCTCTTCATCGAAGGCGGCGAGCGGCAGCGCGCGCGCGTTCGAGCCGGTCGCGACGATCACGTTCTTCGCGATCAGGTCTTCTTCCTTGGCGCCCGTGACCTTGATCTCGGTGCCTTCGGCGCCCGTCTTCACGAACGACGCGAGGCCGTGGAAGAAGGTCACCTTGTTCTTGCGGAACAGGAAGAGGATGCCCTGGTTGTTCTGGTCGACCACCGCGTCCTTGCGGGCGATCATCTTCGGGACATCCATCGACAGGTTGTCCAGCGAGATGCCGTGCTCGGCAAAGCCGTGGGCCGCGTGCTCGAAGTGCTCCGAGCTTTGCAGCAGGGCCTTCGAGGGGATGCAGCCCACGTTCGTGCAGGTGCCGCCGGGGGCGGGACCGCCCCTGGCGTTCTTCCAGGCGTCGACGCAGGCGACCTTGAGGCCGAGCTGCGCCGCGCGGATCGCGGCGACGTAGCCGCCGGGGCCCGCGCCGATGACGACGACGTCGAATTGCTGTGCCATGTCGTCGTCCTCGCTCAGATGCCGAACAGCAGGCGCGACGGATCTTCCAGCGCGTCCTTCATCGCCACGAGACCCAGCACCGCTTCGCGGCCGTCGATGATCCGGTGGTCATACGACATCGCGAGGTAGTTCATCGGACGCACCACGACCTGACCGTTCTCGACCACCGCGCGGTCCTTCGTGGCGTGCACGCCGAGGATGGCCGACTGCGGCGGGTTGATGATCGGGGTCGACAGCATCGAGCCGAAGGTGCCCCCGTTCGAGATCGAGAACGTGCCGCCGGTGAGCTCTTCGAGGCTGAGCTTGCCGTCCTTCGCCTTCTGGCCGAACTCGGCGATCTTCTTCTCGATTTCCGCGAACGTGAGCTGGTCGGCGTTGCGGATGATCGGCACCACGAGGCCGCGCGGCGAGCCGACGGCGATGCCGATGTCGAAGTAACCGTGATAGACGATGTCGGTGCCATCGACCGAGGCGTTCAGGACCGGATACTTCTTGAGCGCATGCACCGCGGCCTTCACGAAGAAGCTCATGAAGCCGAGCTTGACGCCGTGTTCCTTCTCGAACTGCTCCTGGTACTTCTTGCGCAGCGCCATGACCGGGGCCATGTTCACTTCGTTGAAGGTGGTCAGGATCGCGTTCGAGGCCTGCGATTGCAGCAGACGCTCGGCGATACGGGCACGCAGGCGGCTCATCGGCACGCGCTGTTCCGGACGGCCTTCGAGGCCGGCGTCCGGGCCCAGCGGGGGCGCGACGACGGGCAGCGCGGCGCCGGTCTTGGGCGCGGGGATGCTCGACGGCGCGGCGGCAGGCGCGGGCGCCTTGCCGGCGGCGATCACGTCGCCCTTGGTGACGCGGCCGTCACGGCCGGTGCCAGTCGCGGGCGTGGTCGCACCTTCGGCGATCAGCTTGGCGGCGGCAGGCATGGCGTTCGACACGGCGGCGGCCGGAGCCGCAGCGGCAGGCGTCGGCGCGGCGGCAGCGGGCGCCGGGGCCGCAGCGGCCGGCACAGGCGCGGCAGCGCCGGCGGTGGCTTCGGTGTCGATCTTCGCGATCAGCTGGTCGGCGACGACGGTCGCGCCATCGGCCTGGGTGATCTCGACGATGACGCCGGCGCTCGGGGCCGGGACTTCGAGCACGACCTTGTCGGTCTCGACTTCGATGAGGATTTCATCGGCGGCAACAGCTTCGCCAACCTTCTTCTTCCACTGGAGGAGGGTCGCCTCCGCAACCGATTCCGACAGCTGGGGGACCTTGACTTCTACGAGTGCCATTTGGATTGCTCCTGGAGTTCTTTGGCGCCCGTCGTGCGGTCGCGCGGGCAAGCGGCGTCCTGCGCCGCTTGCTCGTCGCGCATATCAACCGTCACGCGAGCGTGACGGGAATTACTTGTTGATGACGAAGCCCTTGAGCTTGCCGAAAGCTGCGTCGAGGAGCGCCTTCAGTTGCTCGTTGTGCTTGGCGTAGTAGCCGACCGCCGGCGAGGCCGACGCGGGGCGACCCGCGTAGCCGAGCTTCTGGCCTGCGTCCATGTTCTCCAGCAGGTTGTGCTGGATCTGGAACCACGCGCCCTGGTTCTGCGGCTCGTCCTGCGCCCACACGACCTCGGTGAGGTTCGGGTACTTCTTTAGCTCGGCCGAGAAGGCCTTGTGCGGGAAGGGATAGAGCTGCTCGACACGCAGGATCGCGACGTCATCGGCCGAACGCTCGCGGCGCGAGGCAACGAGGTCGTAGTAGACCTTGCCCGAGCACGCGACAACGCGCTTGACCTTGTTCGCGTCGATATCCGCCGAGACTTCGGGGATGACGGTCTGGAACGAACCCTTGGCCAGGTCCTGGAGCGAAGACACGGCTTCCTTGTTACGGAGCAGAGACTTCGGGGTCATGATGACCAGCGGCTTGCGGAACAGCCGGATCATCTGGCGACGCAGCAGATGGAAGATCTGGGCCGGGGTGGTCGGCTGGCAGACCTGCATGTTGTTGTCGGCGCAAAGCTGCAGGAAGCGTTCGAGGCGGGCCGAGCTGTGCTCCGGACCCTGGCCTTCGTAGCCGTGCGGCAGCATGAGCGTCAGGCCGTTCACACGGCCCCACTTCACTTCGCCCGAGCTGATGAACTGGTCGATCACGACCTGGGCACCGTTGGCGAAGTCGCCGAACTGGGCTTCCCAGATCACGAGCGTGTTCGGCTCGGCGGTCGCGTAGCCGTACTCGAAGCCGAGCACCGCCTCTTCCGACAGCACGGAGTCGATGACCGTGAACGGAGCCTGCTTTTCGGTGACGTTCTGCAACGGGATGTACGAGCCCGAATCCCAGCGCTCGCGGCTCTGGTCATGCAGCACGGCGTGGCGGTGCGTGAAGGTGCCGCGACCGCAATCCTGACCCGACAGACGCACCGCGTAGCCCGAGGCCACGAGCGTCGCGAAACCGAGGTGTTCGCCCATGCCCCAGTCGAGCGCGAGCTTGCCTTCGGCCATCGAGCGACGGTCGGCGACGACCTTCTCGACCAGCGGATGCAGCTTCATCGTCTCGGGGATGGTCGTGATGCGCTCGCCGATCCGCTTGAGTTCGGCCAGCGGCACGCCGGTGTCGGCGGCATCCGTCCACTTGCGGTTCAGGAAGGGCATCCAGTCGACCGAGTACTGGCGCTTGTAGTTCGACAGCACCGGATCGGACGTGCGCTTGCCTTCGTCCATCGCGGCGCGGTAGTCCTTCACGTACTGCTCGACATCGGCGTCGGCCATCAGCTTCTGGGCCACGAGCTTGTCGCCGTAAAGGCGGCGCGTGCCCGGGTGCTGGCTGATCTTCTTGTACATCAGCGGCTGGGTGACGGCCGGCGTGTCCTGCTCGTTGTGGCCGAGCTTACGGAAGCACACGATGTCGATGACGATGTCCTTGTGGAACTCCGCGCGGAAGTCCACGGCGATCTGGGTCGCGTAGGCGACGGCTTCGGGATCGTCGCCATTCACGTGCAGCACCGGCGCCTCGATCATCTTGACCACGTCCGAGCAGTACAGCGTCGAACGCGAGTCGCGCGGATCGGAGGTCGTGAAGCCGATCTGATTGTTGATGACGAGATGGATCGTGCCGCCCGTACCGTAGCCGCGCGTCTGCGCGAGGTTGAGCGTTTCCATGACCACACCTTGACCGGCAAAAGCCGCGTCACCGTGCACGAGCACCGGCAGGACCTGGTCGCCCTTCTCGTCGCCGCGACGGTCCTGGCGAGCCATCGCCGAACCTTCGACCACGGGGTTGACGATTTCGAGGTGCGACGGGTTGAACGCGAGGCTCAGGTGCATCGGACCGACCGGCGTGCTCACGTCGCTCGAGAAACCCTGGTGGTACTTGACGTCACCCGCCGGCAGATCGTCGCCGTGCTTGCCTTCGAATTCGGCGAACAGATCCTTGGGCATCTTGCCGAGGATGTTCACGAGCACGTTCAGGCGGCCGCGGTGGGCCATGCCGATGACGATTTCCTGCACGCCCTTCGTCGCGGCGCGCGAGACGAGTTGGTCCATCGATACGATGAAGCTCTCGCCGCCTTCTAGCGAGAAGCGCTTCTGGCCGACGTACTTGGTGTGCAGATAGCGTTCGAGGCCCTCGGCGGCCGTCAGGCGCTCGAGGATGTCCTTCTTGGTCTGCACGTCGAACGACGGCTTGCTGCGCGTCGATTCGAGACGTTGCTGAAGCCAGCGCTTCTGCGCCGGATCGGTGATGTACATGAACTCGGCACCGATCGTGCCGCAGTAGGTCTCACGCAGCGCCGCCACGATCTCGCGCAGCGTCATGTGCTCGGCGGTCGTGAAGTAGGTGTTCGTGGCGCTGAACACCGTGTCCATGTCGGCTTCGCTGAAGTCGTAGAAGCCGGGTTCGAGTTCGGGGATGCGCGGACGTTCCTGACGCTTGAGCGGATCAAGGTCGGCCCAACGCGAGCCGAGGAAACGGTAAGCGGCAATGATGGACTGCACGTCCACCTGCTTGCGGGCAATGCTCAGGTCGCGTTCGGCGACGCGCGGCAGGAAGGCATTGGCCTTGGCGCGCTGTGCGAAGGATTCGACCACCGGGGCGTGCGCGACATCGCGGCTTTCGGTGCCATCGGCCGCGGCAACGAGCTGCATGCGGTCGAAGTACTCACGCCAGTTTTCGGGGACCGATGCCGGGTTGTCGAGATAGGCCTCGTACAACTCTTCGACATACGGAGCGTTGCCGCCGAACAGGTAAGAGTTCAGCTGGTACTGCTTCATCATGACGTTCACCTTTCCTTCGAGCTTCTCGAAGATGGATGCGGGATATCGAAAGCGCGGCACCGTCAGCCGGCCTGCTGGCCTTGACTGACGCCGGACTGTCGCCCATCCGTGCCGCCGGTCATACCGTCGGTACGGACAACGAAGCGCCGGCCGGACTGGGGCTTGTCCTGACGGCGCGTTTCGAGTTCGCGGATGCTAGCACCATCACGCGAGCGACTTCGGGACCGGGTTGACGGATCAACCCTGAGTTGCGTTCACCAAACAAAAAGGCGGACTTGAAGTCCGCCTTTTGAGAGGCCTCGACGAGGCCCTGAACGATCACGAGGATCAGCGCGCCGACAGATCCGGCACGTTGCGGGTGACCGCGCCCGTGAACAGCTGGCGCGGACGGCCGATCTTGTATTCCGGATCGGTGATCATCTCGTTCAGCTGGGCAATCCAGCCGACCGTGCGCGCGAGCGCGAAGATGGCCGTGAACAGCGAAACCGGAATGCCGATCGCCTTCTGCACGATGCCCGAATAGAAGTCAACGTTCGGGTAGAGCTTGCGCTGCACGAAGTAGTCGTCTTCGAGGGCGATCTTTTCGAGCGCCATGGCGAGCTTGAACAGCGGATCGTTCTCGAGACCGAGGGCGCCGAGCACTTCGTGGCAGGTCTCGCGCATCAGCTTGGCGCGCGGATCGTAGTTCTTGTACACGCGATGGCCGAAGCCCATCAGGCGCACGCCCGAGTTCTTGTCCTTCACCTTGGCCACGAACTCGCCGATCTTTTCCACGCCACCCTGAGCCTGGATGTCGTACAGCATGTTCAGCGCGGCTTCGTTCGCGCCACCGTGCGCCGGACCCCAGAGGCAGGCAACGCCAGCGGCAATCGCGGCGAACGGGTTCGTGCCCGACGACGCGCACAGGCGCACGGTCGAGGTCGAGGCGTTCTGCTCGTGATCGGCGTGCAGGATGAAGATGCGGTCGAGGGCGCGCACGAGAACGTCATTGACCTTGTACTCCTCGCACGGGGTCGCAAACATCATGCGGGTGAAGTTCGCGGTGTACGACAGGTCGTTGTGCGGATAGATGAACGGCTGGCCGATCGAGTACTTGTACGCCATCGCGACGAGCGTCGGCAGCTTGGCGATCAGGCGGATTGCCGAGATCTCGCGCTGATGCGCGTCGTTCAGGTTCATCGAGTCGGGGTAGAACGCCGACATCGCACCGACGAGACCGGTCAGGACGGCCATCGGGTGGGCGTCACGACGGAAGCCGCGCAGGAAGAAGTGCATCTGCTCGTTGACCATCGTGTGCTGGGTCACACGCGCAACGAAGTCGTCCTTTTGGGTCGCGTTCGGCAGTTCGCCGTTCAGCAGCAGATAGCAGGTTTCGAGGAAGTCGCACTTGGTCGCGAGCTGCTCGATCGGGTAGCCGCGATACAGCAGCTCGCCCTTGTCACCATCGATGTAGGTGATGGCCGACTGGCACGAGGCGGTGGAGAGGAAGCCAGGGTCGAACGTGAACTTGCCGGTCGAGCCGTAGAGCTTGCGGATATCGATGACATCCGGGCCTACCGTGCCCTTGAGGATCGGAAAGTCAACCGACGGCGATCCGTCGGAAAAGCTAAGCGTTGCCTTTTGATTGGCGGCCGTCATGGAACTCCCTCCTAGTTTTCTTTCATCGATGCCGGGCCTCGTCGAACCGGCGATTGCGGACCGCTGCCAGCCCTCTGCGCTGCCTGCCTCAGGCGGCGCGAAGCATGCCGAGCACCCTGTGCACGGCCGGCGCGTCAAGCCCCCCCTCGGGCTCGCGCCTCGCGAGAATCAGGTCGAGAAGCTCGTTGTCGGGCAACTCGAACAGCTCGCTCAGTACGGCAACGTCCTCGTCGGACAGCTGCAATTCATGTTGGTCGAGAAAGCGCGTGATGATCAGGTCGTTCTCGAGCAGACCGCGGCGCGCGCGCCAGCGAAGACGCGCGCGCTTGAGCGGATCGGCCTGATGCTCGAACGAGGTGGTCATCACACCGCGCGCCGGACCATCAGTTCCTTGATCTTGCCGATCGCCTTCGTCGGGTTGAGACCCTTCGGGCAGACGTCGACGCAATTCATGATGGTGTGGCAACGGAACAGGCGATACGGATCTTCGAGGTTGTCGAGACGCTCGCTCGTGGCCTGGTCGCGGCTGTCGGCGATGAAACGGTAGGCCTGGAGCAGGCCGGCGGGACCGACGAACTTGTCGGGGTTCCACCAGAACGACGGGCAGGACGTCGAGCAGCAGGCGCAGAGAATGCACTCGTACACGCCATCGATCTCTTCGCGCTCCTCGGGCGACTGGTAGCGTTCCTTTTCGGGCGGCGGGTCGTTGTTGATGAGGTAGGGCTTGATCGAGTGGTACTGCTTGAAGAACTGCGTCATGTCGACGATGAGGTCGCGAATGACGGGCAGGCCCGGCAACGGCTTCAGCACGATGGGTTCCTGCAGTTCGCGCAGGTTCGTAATGCAGGCGAGGCCGTTCTTGCCGTTGATGTTCATCGCGTCCGAGCCGCACACGCCTTCGCGGCACGAACGACGGTAGGCGAAGCTGTCATCGACATCGGACTTGATGCGGGTGAGCGCATCCAGAAGCATCTTGTCCGTCGGCAGCAGCTCGACTTCTAGCTTCTGCATGTACGGACGCTCGTCCTTGTCCGGGTCGTAGCGGTAGATCTCGAAGCGCACGACGCGCTTGCTGGTGCTGGCGGCGGAGCCGACGGCCGTGAGTTCGCTGGGATTCGTAGCGGTCATGTCCTGTCCCTCTGGCTCAGAAAGTGCGCTTCTTCGGTTGGAAGGTCTCGACGGTCAGCGGCTTCATGTTGACCGGCTTGTAATCGAGACGGTTGCCTTCCGAATAGAACAGCGAGTGCTTGATCCAGTTGGCATCGTCGCGCTCGGGATAGTCGTCACGAGCGTGGGCGCCGCGGCTTTCCTGGCGCGCCTCGGCCGAGATGATCGTGGCCTTGGCGGTCTCGATGAGGTTGTCGAGTTCGAGGGCTTCGACACGGGCAGTGTTGAAGACCTTCGACTTGTCCTTCACATGCACGTGCATGCGACGCTTATCGAGTTCGAGGATCTTCTTGACGCCTTCTTCCAGCAGTTCCTGCTTGCGGAACACGCCGCAATGCGCCTGCATGTCCTTGCGGATCTGGTTGGCGACGTCCTGGACGCGCTCGCCCGAGCTCGAACCGTCGATGCGCGCGAGACGCGACAGCGGCAGGTCGGCGGCATCGGCCGGCAGGTCCTTGTGAGCCTTGTCCTTGAGGTTCTGCTTGACGATGAAATCGCCCGAGGCACGACCGAACACGACCAGGTCGAGCAGCGAGTTCGTGCCGAGGCGGTTCGCGCCGTGCACCGACACGCAGGCGCATTCGCCGATCGCGTACAGGCCGTTGACGACCTCCGCGTGGTTGCCGTTCTTCGGCACAACGACCTGACCGTAGTAGTTCGTCGGGATGCCGCCCATCTGGTAGTGGATGGTCGGCACGACCGGGATCGGTTCCTTGATCGGGTCGACGTTCGCGAACTTGAGCGCGATCTCGCGGATCGATGGCAGGCGCTTGAGGATGGTGTCGGCACCGAGGTGGTCGAGCTTGAGCAGCACGTGATCCTTGTTGGGACCGCAGCCGCGACCTTCCTTGATTTCCTGGTCCATCGAGCGCGAGACGAAGTCGCGCGGCGCCAGATCCTTCAGCGTCGGCGCGTAGCGCTCCATGAAGCGCTCGCCCTTGTCGTTCAGCAGGATGCCGCCCTCGCCGCGCACGCCTTCGGTGATGAGGACGCCTGCGCCGGCCACGCCGGTCGGGTGGAACTGCCAGAACTCCATGTCTTCGAGCGGAATGCCGGCGCGCGCCGCCATGCCCATGCCGTCGCCGGTGTTGATGAAGGCATTGGTAGACGCGGCCCAGATGCGGCCCGCGCCGCCGGTCGCGAAGATCGTCGCCTTCGCTTCGAGAATCATCACCTCGCCGGTTTCCATCTCGAGCGCCACGACGCCGACGACATCGCCGGCCTGGTCGCGCACCAGGTCGAGCGCCATCCACTCGACGAAGAACTGGGTACGCGCGCGGACGTTGCGCTGGTAGAGCGTGTGCAGCAGGGCGTGGCCGGTGCGGTCGGCAGCCGCGCAGGCGCGCTGGACCGGCTTCTCGCCGAAGTTGGCGGTATGGCCGCCGAACGGACGCTGGTAGATCGTGCCGTCGGAGTTGCGGTCGAACGGCATGCCAAAGTGTTCGAGCTCGTACACGACGTGCGGCGCCTGGCGACACATGAACTCGATCGCATCCTGGTCGCCGAGGTAGTCCGAACCCTTGACGGTGTCGAACATGTGCCAGTACCAGTTGTCCTCGCTCATGTTGCCGAGCGACGCGCCGATGCCACCCTGGGCGGCAACCGTGTGCGAACGGGTCGGGAACACCTTCGAGAGCACCGCGACGTTCAGACCGGCCTCGGCCAGTTGCAGCGAGCAGCGCATGCCGGAGCCGCCGGCTCCGACGATCACGGCGTCATAGCGACGACGCGGCAGATTCGACTTGATAGAAGCCATTTCTTAGATTCCCCACAGGATCTGCGCCGCGTACACGACGGAGATGATCAGCCAGATGATCGTCAGGACTTGCAGCGTCAGCCGGATGCCGGCCGGCTTGACGTAGTCCATCCAGATGTCGCGAACGCCGATCCAGGCGTGATAGGCGAGCGCGAAGATTGCGATCAGGGCGAGGATCTTGCCGAGCGGGAAACCGAACAGCGTCCAGTTGAACAGGCCGACCCAGTCCGCGTACTGCATCGGCGCGGGCGCGATGAGCAGGCCGACGAACAGGACGAGGGTGTAAATCAGCATCACGATTGCCGTAATGCGCTGCGCAAGCCAGTCCTTGAGACCGTAATGCGCGCCGACGACGAGACGCTTCGAACCGACGTTGGCCATGATCAGAACACTCCGAAAATCTTGAGCGCCACCAGGACGGTGAGCGCGATGCTGACGGCGAAGACGGCGGCCGCGCTCTTGCGCGACGATTCCTTGTCGATGCCCACGTGCAGGTCGAGCAGCAGGTAGCGCACGCCGGCGCACATGTGATGCAGATAGCCCCAGGACAAGACCAGCAGGATCAGCTTGACGATCGGGCCACTGGCGATTTCACGGTAAGCCTCGAAGCTGAGTTCGGACGTCAGACTCTTTTCGAAGAGCGGCAGGAGAACAACGGGCAGCGCCAGGAACAACATCGCGCCGGTAATCCGGTGCAGGATGGAAAGGCGCCCTGCGAGAGGAAGCCGGTACTTGGAGATGTCGGAAACATGGATGTTCCGAAACTCCGGTCGTTGTCGGGATGTTGTTGCCTCTGCCATGGGATGCCTCAGCGGATTTGTGTGTAGTGAAAAGTTTTGAACCGCGCCCCTGCCGGAACAGCTAGCTATTGTGTCGAATTTTCGGCGCTGCACCAAACGGCGCTGACGCCGCTCAATCCGACGACGCGATCATCGCCACATCAACTGACTTCGTTGTGGTAGTGGTGCTCTCGTGTGACATACAGACCGCGCCGAAATTCCACCGGCCGATCCAGATAGGTGTAGGCGATCCGCTCAATCAGCAGCAGCGGCGCCCCCACCTCCACACCCAATGACTGCGCGCTGCCCGCATCCGCCGAGACCGCCTTCAGTCGCTCGTCGGCACGCACCATGCGCGTGCCGTACTCCTTCTCGAAGAGGCCGTAGAGCGGCCCCTTGTAGCCGGTGAGCTTGTCGGCCGTCAGGCCGCGAAAGATGGATCCGGGAAGCCAGATTTCGTCGAGCACGCCCGGCCGGTCATTGATGGACAGCAACCGGCGGAGTTGCACCACGCTCTCCCCCACCTTGAGATCGAGCTGACGCGCCACGTCGGCCGGCGCGCGCAGGCGACGGCAATCGAGGATGTCCGACTGCGTGGTAAGCGCGCGGCCGTCATCCGCCATCAGTCGCATGAACTTGAAACCCTTGCGCGGCTCGTCGTTGTGCGATGCAACAAAGGTCCCCTTGCCCTGGCGGCGGACGACGAGGTTCTCCTTGGCGAGTTCGTCGATGGCCTTGCGCACCGTGCCCTGCGACACCCGGAACCGCGCCGCCAGCTCCATTTCGGACGGAATGACCTCTCCCGGCTTCCACTCCCCCGCCTCCAGGCTTTGCGTGAGCAGGGACTTGATCTGCTGATAGAGCGGAAGGAACTGCGCCGCGCCATCGGGACGGACGGCGCCCGATGAACCGGCGGAGCCGCCGTCGGCGCCCGCGGGGGCGCTCAATCCGAAGGTATTGGTCTTGGGGGGCATGCGCGGATTCTTCCACACCGCTTCCGGCAGCGTCCAGCCGACACATGAGTCAGATGTCTTATATAAGACATAAGATGATTGACGCATGAAAACCCAACACCTAGACTGCAAGGCATCCGACGCGGTGCGGCGGACTTAGAATTGCGGCGGCAACGCACGGCCGGGAATTTCAGGTACCGGGACTCAAGGCAAGTCCTCCCGGGCACACGGTTCCGGCCGGCTTCGGCTTCCGCGACCGTTCATGCGCCCGTCAGGTTGTGGCGGGATTGAAGGGCGGCCCGAAGCGGCGTCCCCCTGATCCATCACTTCCGGAGAACCTCATGACCAAACCCGCCATGCGCGTCGCCGTTACCGGCGCTGCCGGCCAGATCGGCTACTCGCTGCTGTTCCGCATTGCCTCGGGCGAAATGCTCGGCAAGGACCAGCCCGTCATCCTCCAGCTGCTGGAGATCCCGGACGAGAAGGCCCAGAAGGCGCTCAAGGGCGTGATCATGGAAGTGGAAGACTGCGCCTTCCCGCTGCTCCAGGAGATCACCGCGCACAGCGACCCGATGACCGCCTTCAAGGACATCGACGTCGCCCTGCTCGTCGGCGCCCGCCCGCGCGGCCCCGGCATGGAGCGCAAGGACCTGCTGTCGGCCAACGCCCAGATCTTCACGGCCCAGGGCAAGGCGCTGAACGCCGTCGCCAAGCGCACGGTCAAGGTTCTCGTCGTCGGCAATCCGGCCAACACCAACGCCTACATCGCGATGAAGTCGGCGCCGGACCTGCCCAAGGAAAACTTCACCGCCATGCTGCGCCTCGACCACAACCGTGGCCTGTCGCAACTGGCCACCAAGGCCGGCGTCGCCGTCGCCGACATCAAGACCTTCACGGTCTGGGGCAACCACTCGCCCACGATGTACGCCGACTACCGCTTCGCCACAGTGGGCGGCAAGTCGCTGAAGGACATGATCAACGACCAGGACTGGAACGCGAACGTGTTCCTGCCGACCGTCGGCAAGCGCGGCGCCGCGATCATCGACGCGCGCGGCCTGTCGTCGGCTGCCTCGGCCGCCAACGCCGCCATCGACCACATCCGCGACTGGGTGCTCGGCACCAACGGCGAGTGGGTCACGATGGGCATCCCGTCGGACGGCTCCTACGGCATCCCCGAAGGCACGATGTTCGGCTTCCCGGTCACCTGCGCCGACGGCAAGTACACGATCGTCCAGGGCCTGCCCATCGACGAGTTCTCGCAAGCCTGCATCAACAAGACGCTGGCCGAACTCGAAGAAGAAAAGGCCGGCGTCGCTCACCTGCTGTGAGCCTGACCCGAGCCTGAGCAGTGCAAAGCCGAGGACTTCGAGCCCTCGGCTTTTTTTAAACCCGAATTTCCCGAAAAGTCGTCAGAAGCGCGTCAGCCACGCATGAATCTGCATCCCGGTCATGTCCTGTACGACGGCGAGCATGCCGATCGCATCCGTCTCCCGGTCTGCGATCACTACGCGGGCAGCGAAAAGCTGATCCGCAAATCGCTCGCCCTGCAGGCCCAGCTGGCCGTGGCCCAAAAGGCGACTTTCGACATCACCTTCGATTGCGAGGACGGCGCCGCCGCCGGTCGCGAGACCGAGCAGGCAGCCCTCGTCGCCACCCTGCTGCAAGACCCCGCCAACCTCTTCGACCGCTGCGGCGTGCGCGTGCACGACCCGCGTCACGCGGCGCTCGACGAGGAGCTCGACATCATCGTCGGGCGTGCCGGCCAACGGGTCGCCTACGTCACCTTCCCCAAGCTCCACGACGCCGCCGAGGCGCATGACTGCGTCGCACGCCTCAATGCCGTGGCCGACCGCCACGGCATCGCGCGCCGCATCCCGGCGCATGTGCTGATCGAGACCCACGGCGCGCTGCGCGAGGTGTTCGACATCGCGGCCGTGCCGCAGATCGAATGCCTCTCCTTCGGGCTGATGGACTTCGTCTCGGCGCATCACGGCGCGATCCCCGATGCCGCGATGACCTCGCCCGGCCAGTTCGACCATCCGCTCGTGCGTCGGGCCAAGGTCGAGATCGCCGCCGCGTGCCATGCCTTCGGCAAGGTCGCCTCGCACAACGTCACGACCGACTTCGGCGACACCGAAGCCGCGCGCGCCGATGCGCGCCGTGCCTCGCGCGAGTTCGGCTACACGCGCATGTGGAGCATCCATCCGTCGCAGATCGCCTCCATCGTCGGCGCCTTCGCGCCCGCGCCGGAAGCGGTGGAGGAAGCCGCCGACATCCTGCTCGCCGCCCAGGCCGCGCAATGGGGTCCGACCCAGCGCGCGGGGCGCCTGCATGACCGGGCGAGCTACCGCTACTACTGGGAAGTTTTGCAGCAGGCCGCGCTGGTCGGCGCGGCCTTGCCCGAGCGAGCGCGATCCGCGTTCTTCGCCTCGGCCTGAAGTCCTCTCTATCGAAGGAGACGCAACATGACCACCCCGTCCGCCGGCGCCCTGTTCCGCAAGGCGCTTGCCGAAGAAAAGCCGCTGCAAGTCATCGGCGCCATCAACGCCAACCACGCCCTGCTCGCCAAGCGCGCCGGCTTCCACGCGATTTACCTGTCGGGCGGCGGTGTCGCCGCCGGCTCGCTCGGTCTGCCCGACCTCGGCATCAGCAACCTCGACGATGTGCTGACCGACGTGCGCCGCATCACCGACGTGTGCGACCTGCCGCTGCTGGTCGACGTCGATACCGGTTTCGGCTCCAGCGCCTTCAACGTCGCCCGCACGACCAAGACGCTCATCAAGGCCGGCGCCGGCGCGATGCACATCGAGGACCAAGTCGGCGCCAAGCGCTGCGGCCATCGTCCCAACAAGGAAATCGTCAGCCTGCAGGAGATGGTCGACCGCGTGAAGGCGGCCGTCGACGCGCGCACCGACCCCGACTTCGTGATCATGGCGCGCACCGACGCGCTCGCCGTCGAGGGCCTGGAGTCGGCCATCGAACGCGCGATCGCCTGCGTCGAAGCCGGCGCCGACGCGATCTTCCCCGAGGCCATGACGGAACTCGGCATGTACAAGCAGTTCGCGGCCCAGGTGAAGGTGCCGGTGCTCGCGAACATCACCGAATTCGGCTCGACCCCGCTCTACACGGTTGACGAGCTGCGCGACGCGGACGTGAGCATCGTGCTCTACCCCCTCTCGGCATTCCGCGCCGCCAACAAGGCCGCGGAGACGGTCTACAACGCGGTTCGCAAGGAAGGCACGCAAAAGAACGTCGTGCCGACCATGCAGACCCGCATGGAGCTGTACGACGTGATCGGCTACCACGCCTTCGAGCAGAAGCTCGACGCGCTGTTCGCGAAGGCCAAGGAAAAGTAAGGCGCGCGTCCCTCCCGTACCACCCTCACACAGCACGGCGCTGTCGCCGGAGAGGGCGACGCGCCAAGCCATACCTTGAAGAGGAAATGCCATGAGTGAACAAGCCACGACCCCGGGCTTCAAGCCCAAGAAGTCCGTCGCCCTGTCGGGTACCGCCGCCGGCAACACCGCGCTGTGCACGGTCGGCCGCACGGGCAATGACCTGGCCTACCGCGGCTACGACATCCTCGACCTGGCCACGACCAGCGAGTTCGAGGAAATCGCCTACCTGCTCGTCCACGGCAAGCTGCCGACCGTCGCCGAACTGACCGGCTACAAGGCCAAGCTCAAGGCGCTGCGCGGCATCCCCGCTGGCGTGAAGACCGCGCTCGAACAGCTGCCGCCGTCGGCCCACCCGATGGACGTGATGCGCACCGGCGTGTCGGTGCTCGGCTGCCTTGCCCCCGAGAAGGATGACCACAACCATCCGGGCGCCCGCGACATCGCCGACAAGCTCATCGCCTCGCTCGGCTCGATGCTGCTGTACTGGTACCACTTCAGCCACAACGGCAAGCGCATCGACGTCGAGACGGAAGACGACTCGGTGGGCGGCCATTTCCTGCACCTGCTGCACGGCAAGACGCCGGACGAGCAATGGGTGAAGGCGATGCACACCTCGCTCATCCTCTACGCCGAGCACGAGTTCAATGCGTCCACGTTCACCGGCCGCGTCATCGCCGGCACGGGCTCGGACATCTACTCGGCCATCACCGGCGCGATCGGCGCCCTGCGTGGCCCGAAGCACGGCGGCGCGAACGAAGTGGCCTTCGAGATCCAGAAGCGCTACGACTCGCCCGACGAAGCCGAGGCCGACATCCGTGCCCGCGTCGAGCGCAAGGAAGTCGTGATCGGCTTCGGCCACCCGGTCTATACCGTCAGCGACCCGCGCAACAAGGTGATCAAGCAGGTCGCGCATGACCTGTCGAAGGCCCAGGCGAACACCAAGATGTACGACATCGCCGAGCGCCTCGAATCGGTGATGTGGGAAGTCAAGAAGATGTTCCCGAACCTCGACTGGTTCAGCGCGGTCAGCTACCACATGATGGGCGTGCCGACCGCCATGTTCACGCCGCTGTTCGTCATCGCGCGCATGACCGGCTGGAGCGCCCACATCATCGAACAGCGCATCGACGGCAAGATCATCCGCCCGAGCGCGAACTACGTCGGTCCGGAAGACCAGAAGTTCGTGCCCATCAGCGAGCGCTGATGCGTGACGGCCGGCGCTCCCTCAGCGGAGCCCGGCCCGCGACGGCGGCCTGCAACGGGCCGCCCTCCCCTGCGGGCGGCTGAAAGCGCTTGCAAGCCCTTCCCGCCCGACCCCTTCCCCGGATTCGCCGTCATGAACACCGCCTACCGCAAGAACCTGCCGGGCACGAAGGTCGATTTCTTCGACACCCGTGCCGCCGTCGAAGAGATCGCCCCCGGCGCCTACGACAAGCTGCCCTACACGTCGCGCGTGCTCGCCGAGAACCTCGTGCGCCGCTGCGACCCGGCCACCCTCACCGATTCCCTCAAGCAGATCATCGAGCGCAAGCGCGAGCTGGACTTCCCGTGGTTCCCGGCGCGCGTGGTGTGTCATGACATCCTGGGCCAGACCGCACTCGTTGACCTCGCCGGCCTGCGCGACGCGATCGCCGACCAGGGCGGCGATCCGGCGCTCGTGAACCCGGTCGTGCCGACCCAGCTCATCGTCGACCACTCGCTCGCGGTGGAATACGGCGGCTTCGATCCGGACGCGTTCCAGAAGAACCGCGACGTCGAAGACCGCCGCAATGAAGACCGCTTCCACTTCATCGACTGGACGCGCACCGCGTTCAAGAACGTGGACGTCATCCCGGCGGGCAACGGGATCATGCATCAGATCAACCTGGAGAAAATGTCGCCCGTCATCCAGGTGCGCGAAGGCGTGGCCTTTCCGGATACCTGCGTCGGCACCGACAGCCACACGCCCCACGTCGATGCGCTCGGCGTGATCGCGATCGGCGTCGGCGGCCTCGAAGCCGAGACCGTCATGCTGGGCCGCGCGTCGATGATGCGTCTGCCCGACATCGTCGGCGTCAAGCTCACCGGCGCGCGCAAGCCCGGCATCACCGCGACCGACATCGTGCTCGCGCTGACCGAGTTCCTGCGCAAGGAGCGCGTGGTCGGCGCCTATGTCGAGTTCTTCGGCGAGGGCGCGGACAGCCTGTCGATCGGCGACCGCGCGACCATCTCGAACATGTGCCCGGAATACGGCGCGACCGCCGCGATGTTCTACATCGACGGCCAGACCATCGACTACCTCAAGCTCACCGGCCGCGATCCCGAGCAGGTCGCGCTGGTCGAGAACTACGCCAAGACCACCGGCCTCTGGGGCGATGCGCTCAAGACCGCCGAATACGAGCGCGTCCTGAGCTTCGACCTCGGCACCGTCGTGCGCAACATGGCCGGCCCGTCGAACCCGCACAAGCGCCTGCCCACCAGCGCCCTCGTCGAGCGCGAGATCGCCGGCGCCGACAAGCTCGCCGCCGCCAAGGCGGAAGAAGCCGAAGGCAAGCTGCCCGACGGCGCGGTCATCATTGCCGCCATCACGAGCTGCACCAACACCAGCAACCCGCGCAACGTCGTGGCCGCCGCCCTGCTCGCGCGCAAGGCCAACGAACTCGGCCTCGTGCGCAAGCCCTGGGTCAAGACCTCGTTCGCGCCGGGCTCGAAGGTCGCCAAGCTCTATCTCGAAGAAGCCGGCCTGCTGCCCGAACTCGAAAAGCTCGGCTTCGGCATCGTCGCCTACGCCTGCACGACCTGTAACGGCATGTCGGGCGCGCTCGATCCGAAGATCCAGCAGGAAATCATCGACCGCGACCTGTACGCGACTGCCGTGCTTTCGGGCAACCGCAACTTCGACGGCCGCATCCACCCGTATGCGAAGCAGGCCTTCCTGGCCTCGCCGCCGCTCGTGGTCGCCTATGCGATCGCCGGCACGGTGCGCTTCGACATCGAGCAGGACGCGCTCGGCACCGACAAGGACGGCAAGCCCGTCACGCTGAAGGACCTCTGGCCGAGCGACGAGGAAATCGACGCGATCGTCGCCAAGTCGGTCAAGCCGGCGCAGTTCAAGGCCATCTACGACCCGATGTTCGACCTCGGCACGGTCGAGGCGGCCAAGAGCCCGCTGTACGACTGGCGTCCGCAGTCGACCTACATCCGCCGCCCGCCCTACTGGGAAGGCGCGCTGGCCGGCGAACGCACGCTGAAGGCGATGCGCCCGCTCGCCGTGCTGCCCGACAACATCACGACCGACCATCTGTCGCCGTCGAACGCCATCCTGGCCAGCTCCGCCGCCGGCGAATACCTCGCCAAGATGGGCCTGCCGGAAGAGGACTTCAATTCGTACGCGACGCACCGCGGCGACCACCTGACGGCCCAACGCGCCACCTTCGCCAACCCCCAGCTCGTCAACGAGATGGCGGTGGTCGATGGCCAGGTCAAGAAGGGTTCGCTCACGCGCGTCGAACCGGACGGCACCGTGATGCGCATGTGGGAAGCGATCGAGACCTACATGAACCGCAAGCAGCCGCTGATCATCGTGGCCGGCGCCGACTACGGCCAGGGCTCGTCGCGCGACTGGGCGGCCAAGGGCGTGCGCCTCGCGGGCGTGGAAGCGATCGTGGCCGAAGGCTTCGAGCGCATCCACCGCACCAACCTCGTCGGCATGGGCGTGCTGCCGCTCGAATTCAAGCCGGGCGTCAACCGCAAGACGCTCGCGCTCGACGGCACCGAGACCTATGACGTGATCGGCGCGCGCACCCCGCGCTGCGACCTCACGCTCGTCATCCACCGCAAGAACGGCGAGACGGTCGAAGTGCCCGTCACCTGCCGCCTCGACACGGCGGAAGAAGTGCTCATCTACGAAGCGGGCGGCGTGCTGCAGCGCTTCGCGAAGGACTTCCTGGAATCGACCCAGGCAGCCTGAGGACCGGCGCCCCAAGCGCCCGTCCGGGGCGGCGGCCATCAGCCGCCGCCCCGCCCCCACGCAAAGGATTCCCCATGGCCCATGTGCCTCAAGTGAAGATTCCCGCCACCTACATCCGCGGTGGCACGAGCAAGGGCGTGTTCTTCCGCCTGCAGGACCTTCCCGAGCGCTGCCAGCAGCCGGGCAAGGCCCGCGACAAGCTGCTGCTGCGCGTGATCGGCAGCCCCGATCCCTACGGCAAGCAGACCGACGGCATGGGCGGCGCCACGTCGAGCACGAGCAAGACCGTCATCCTCGCGAAGAGCAGCAAGCCCGACCACGATGTGGACTACCTGTTCGGCCAGGTGTCGATCGACAAGGCCTTCGTGGACTGGAGCGGCAACTGCGGCAACCTGTCGGCGGCGGTCGGCTCGTTCGCGATCAGCGGCGGCCTGGTCGATCCGGCGCGCGTGCCCGAGAACGGCATCTGCACCGTGCGCATCTGGCAGGCCAACATCTCCAAGACCATCGTCGCCCACGTGCCCGTCACCAATGGCGAAGTGCAGGAAACCGGCGACTTCGAACTCGACGGCGTGACCTTCCCGGCCGCCGAAGTGCAGCTCGAATTCCTCGACCCGGCCGATGAAGGCGAAGGCGACGGCGGCGGCTCGATGTTCCCGACCGGCAATCTGGTCGATGACCTCGAAGTCCCGGGCCTGGGCACGCTCAAGGCCACGATGATCAACGCTGGCATCCCGACCATCTTCGTGAACGCCGACGCCATCGGCTACACCGGCACCGAGCTGCAGGACGCGATCAACGGCGACGCCAAGGCGCTCGCGATGTTCGAGAACCTGCGTGCCCACGGCGCGCTGCGCATGGGCCTCATCAAGGAACTCGGCGAAGCCGCCAAGCGCCAGCACACGCCCAAGATCGCCTTCGTCGCGCCGCCCACCACCTACACCGCGTCGAGCGGCAAGACGGTCGAGGCAGGCGAGATCGACCTGTGCGTGCGCGCGCTGTCGATGGGCAAGCTGCACCACGCGATGATGGGCACGGCCGCGGTCGCGATCGGCACCGCCGCCGCAATCCCCGGCACGCTCGTCAACCTCGCGGCCGGCGGCGGCGAGCGCGCGGCGGTGCGCTTCGGTCATCCGTCGGGCACGCTGCGCGTCGGCGCCGAGGCGAAGCAGGCCGACGGCGAATGGACCGTGACGAAGGCGATCATGAGCCGCAGCGCCCGCGTGCTCATGGAAGGCTTCGTGCGCGTGCCCGGCGATTCGTTCTGACCCGACGTACCTGCGGGTATTGATGCTGCGCTGCCACGTCCCGACCGCCTCCGCCGCGAGTCCGGCGGGTGCGGCGCGTGCTTGGGTGACTCGTCGTCACTGCGCTGCACCAATGTCGCATATCCTTACGTGTTCCACGCCGTCGCACCGACGGCGGCCTGCTGCTCACGGCCCGGCGCAACCCCGCCCGGCCCGCGCTTCCCGGCGGAGCAGCGAGAGGCAATCCGCGACGGCGTCCGCGCCGGGCCCGATCCGGCCCGCCAGTCGCCCGACCATGTCTTGATCAACGAGAGCGAGGCAGGAGGAGACCCTTCGATGACGCGCAGCGCATCACCGAACGCCAGCCGGGACCGCCTTGCGCGACCCGGCCACGAACGGGGTCGCGCACGGATCGAAGTGCCTGCCAGCCCGTCGCGACCGGCCCTGCCCGGCGCGACGGGCGAGATGTAGAGAACCGGGGCGCAAGCCCCGAACGGGCGTGTGGCCGCTGCCCGGGGCCCACGCCCTCGTGTTTAGTCGAGGGAGCGAAACCGTGCTTGAAACCTACCGTCAACATGTCGCCGAGCGTGCCGCGCTCGGCATTCCGCCGCTGCCGCTGTCGGCCCAGCAAACGGCCGACCTGATCGAGCTGATCAAGAACCCGCCGGCGGGTGAGGAAGACTTCCTCGTCGAACTGCTCACCTTCCGCGTGCCCCCGGGCGTGGACGATGCCGCCAAGGTCAAGGCCAGCTTCCTCGCCGCCGTCGCCCATGGCGACATCAAGGTCGGCCTCATCTCGAAGGCCAAGGCCACCGAGCTGCTCGGCACGATGGTCGGCGGCTACAACGTCAAGCCGCTGATCGACCTGCTCGAAGACGGCGAAGTCGCCGCGATCGCCGCCGAGGGCCTGAAGAAGACCCTGCTGATGTTCGACTTCTTCCACGACGTGGCCGAAAAGGCCAAGGCCGGCAACGCCAAGGCCAAGGAAGTCATCCAGTCGTGGGCCGACGCCGAGTGGTTCACCACCCGTCCGGAAGTGCCCAAGAGCATCACCGTCACCGTCTTCAAGGTGCCCGGCGAAACCAACACCGACGACCTCTCGCCCGCCCCCGACGCGTGGAGCCGCCCGGACATCCCGATGCACTACCTCGCCATGCTGAAGAACACGCGCCCCGACGCGGCCTTCAAGCCCGAGGAAGACGGCAAGCGCGGTCCGATGCAGTTCATCGAAGACCTCAAGAAGAAGGGCCACCTCGTCGCCTACGTCGGTGACGTCGTCGGTACCGGCTCGTCGCGCAAGTCGGCGACCAACTCGGTCATCTGGGCCACGGGCCAGGACATCCCCTTCGTGCCGAACAAGCGCTTCGGCGGTGTGACGCTCGGCGGCAAGATCGCCCCGATCTTCTTCAACACCCAGGAAGACTCGGGCTCGCTGCCGATCGAAGTTGACGTGAGCAAGCTCGAAATGGGCGACGTCATCGAAGTCCTGCCGTACGACGGCAAGATCACGAAGGACGGTGCCACGGTTGCGGAATTCGCGCTCAAGAGCGAAGTGCTGCTCGACGAAGTGCGCGCCGGCGGCCGCATCAACCTGATCATCGGCCGCTCGCTCACCGGCAAGGCCCGTGAATTCCTCGGCCTGCCCGCCTCGACGCTGTTCCGCCTGCCGAAGGCGCCGGTCGACAGCGGCAAGGGCTTCTCGCTGGCCCAGAAGATGGTCGGCCGCGCGGTCGGCCTGCCGGAAGGCCAGGGCGTGCGCCCGGGCACCTACTGCGAACCGAAGATGACCACGGTCGGCTCGCAGGACACCACCGGCCCGATGACCCGCGACGAACTCAAGGATCTGGCCTGCCTCGGCTTCTCGGCCGACCTGGTGATGCAGTCGTTCTGCCACACCGCCGCCTATCCGAAGCCCGTCGACGTCAAGACCCACCGCGAGCTGCCGGCCTTCATCAGCAACCGTGGCGGCGTCGCGCTGCGCCCGGGCGACGGCGTGATCCACTCCTGGCTCAACCGCCTGCTGCTGCCCGACACCGTCGGCACCGGCGGCGATTCGCACACCCGCTTCCCGATCGGCATCTCGTTCCCGGCCGGTTCGGGCCTCGTGGCCTTCGGCGCGGCGACCGGCGTGATGCCGCTCGACATGCCGGAATCGGTGCTCGTGCGCTTCAGCGGCAAGATGCAGCCCGGCATCACCCTGCGTGACCTCGTGCATGCGATCCCGCTGTACGCGATCAAGGCCGGCCTGCTGACGGTCGAGAAGAAGGGCAAGAAGAACATCTTCTCGGGCCGCATCCTCGAAATCGAAGGCCTGCCCGACCTCAAGGTCGAGCAAGCGTTCGAACTGTCCGACGCCTCGGCCGAACGCTCAGCCGCCGGCTGCGCGATCAAGCTCAACAAGGAGCCGATCGCCGAGTACCTGAAGTCGAACATCGTTCTGATGAAGAACATGATCGCCGACGGCTACCAGGACAAGCGCACGCTGGAACGCCGCATCAAGTCGGTCGAAGCCTGGCTCGCGAACCCGCAGCTGCTCGAAGCCGACGCGGATGCCGAATACGCCGCCGTCATCGAGATCAACCTCGACGACATCAAGGAACCGATCCTCTGCGCGCCGAACGATCCGGACGACGCCCGCCTCCTGTCGGACGTGGCCGGCACCAAGATCGACGAAGTGTTCATCGGTTCGTGCATGACCAACATCGGTCACTTCCGCGCCGCCTCGAAGCTGCTCGGCGGCCAGAAGGACATCCCGGTCAAGCTGTGGGTGGCCCCGCCGACCAAGATGGACGCGGCCGAGCTGACCAAGGAAGGTCACTACAACGTGTTCGGCACCGCCGGCGCGCGTACCGAAATGCCGGGCTGCTCGCTGTGCATGGGCAACCAGGCGCAAGTGCGCACGGGCGCGACCGTCGTCTCGACCTCGACCCGCAACTTCCCGAACCGTCTGGGCAAGGACACCAACGTGTTCCTGGCCTCGGCGGAACTGGCGTCGATCGCGTCCAAGCTCGGCAAGCTGCCGACCGTGGCCGAGTACAACGAGTACATCGGCGTCATCAACGCCGATGCGGCGAACATCTACCGCTACATGAACTTCGACCAGATCGCCGAGTACGCCGACGTGGCGAAGACCGTCGAAGTCTGAGTGAGCTGACGGCGCCGGCCGGAACAGGTCGGCGCTGAATGAAGAACGGCCCGCCGTGGGAAACCCGGCGGGCCGTTTGCATTTGCGGCGATGACGGCCGTGGGCGGTCGCCGTCTCAGTCCGGCCAGTTGTTCTTCAATCCATACACCCGCCCCAGACTCGCCGCGACCGCAGGCGAGATCGTCGCGCCGGTGCGCGGATAGCACTGCTCGACCCGGCCGTCCACCTTGGTCGCGAACTGGTACTGGGCACCGCCACCGGACTGCGGAGTCCACCAGTGGATGGCGTTCGCGTTCAACGCTGCGCCGAGATGCTGATCGAACTCGCCGCAGATCGCGCGGACGGTGTCGAGCGTGGCCGCCGCGGGCATCAGCGTCTTGCTTTCGGGCACGCCCGCATCCGGCCTCAGACCGCGCAGCGTGTGATGGCGCGAGAAATGCCCGACGCGATAGCTGTTGTGGGTCTGCTGCTCGTAGTCGTCATGACCGGGCGGCGCGTCCTTGGCGAAGTGACGCAGCCATCCCACCGGCGTGTCACTCAGCTGCTCGAGCGCGAGCTGGTTGATGACGTCGTAGGTCGGCGCCGCCAGCTCCAGATAGCGCAGCACATCGGGCTGACGATCGTGCAGCCAGTCGATGGCGCGCTTGATTTCGGGACCGTGCGCGGCATGGTTCGCCTCGACGACGGCCACGAAGGATGGCATGTGGTCGAACACCCGGCCGAGCTTGCCGACGTTGTCGATGTCCGTCGAATCGAACAGCGCAAGAATGGTCCGCCGCGCCGCCGGCACCGGCGTGCCGCACATGCGATCGACCGTCGCCGAATTGAGTCCCTTGCGCAGGAGCGCGAGGAAGCGGTCGGCCGATTCGCTCAGGTGCCGGGCGACCGAGTAGTAGTGCGCGTCGAGAGCGGCGAGCGCACGGTAGCGGTCGTCCTTGTCGGCCAGATCGCCGATCACGCGCTGCAGATACGCGGGCGTCACGCCGAGCTTGGTCACGAGGTTCCACGCTCGGACCCAGCCGCCGGCAATCTCCTTGAGCGTGTCTGCGTCATCGCCGGTGAAGCCCTCGCCGATGATTTTGTCGCGCTTGGTTTGCACGCACTGCGCGACGGCGCCGCCCACTCCCCGCGCCACCCGTGGGCGCGCGAGCCGCTGTGTCGCCATGGTGCGCGCGGCAGTCTCGCCGATGTGCGCGCCGAGCGTGGCGAGCCGTCGTGTCTGGTCGCTCGAGTCGCGCAGGGCGGCGAAGCGAAGCTGGGTCGGGCTGCCCGGCCGAACCGGGCCCTGGCCCGGGATGCCGGCCTGCGCACGAGAAGCGGCGCGGTCACGGTCAACCGATGCGATCCGAAGTTTCATGGTGGCTGCCAGCGGTCGGGTCAGGCGCCCGACAGGGCACGGGCGCCCATCGCGTCGGCCTCGCTTTCGAGCGAGTGGTCGTCATTGACCGCGACGCCATCGACCTCCGTCGTCGGCTGCACGCGGCCCTCGGCCTGCTGCACCACATGCCAGGCTTCATGCGGCAGATGCTGCTCCTGCCCCGGCGCGACATGGATGTCGGTGCCCTGTGCGTAGGCATGGGCATTGAGCTGGGCCGGCTGGGGCGAGTTGTAGTGCACGCGCACGTTGTCGAGCGACATGCCCGACAGCGATTCGACGCCCGACTTGAGGTTGTCGGGCAGGCCGGTGCGGTTGGGCTCGGCCTTCATCTGCGCGGGTTCCTCCTCCTCGGTGGCGAGCTGGGCGGGCTGACCGGCCCAGTGGCCCTGCAAGGGATCCTCCTCGTCAGCCGCGAGCTGGGCCGGCGCGGCACCAGCCCAGCGGCCCTGGAGCGGCTCCTCTTCCTCGGCCGCGAGCTGGGCGGGCGCCGCATCGGCCCAGCGGCCCTGGAGCGGTTCTTCTTCGTCCTCGGCGCGCTGGGCGGTCGCGCCTTCGAGTGCCGACAGCTGCGCGCCGCCCGCCGCCTCGATGCTGCCCGCGAGCGAGCGCAATTGCGCGGCGCGCGCGCTGGACTCGGCGAGGGCGGCCTGCCTGAGCTGGGCCGCGCTGCCGGCACGACCGGCGGCACGGCTGCCGACCTGGGCGGCGGCAGCGGAATTCGACGACTGATGGACGAGTTGCTCGGCTTTCATGGCGGCTCCGGCGCGGCGGCGAGGGGGAAGCCGCAACTATCGCGGCGCTCCCCCGGCGACAGCAATCACTCCGGGGTGTCGTCCGCTGCGGGAGCATGCGCGGCGTCAGACGCCGGCGGATGCGCGGGGACGGGCTGCATCACGCGGCGCCGGATGCGCGGCGACGACGACAGCACAGTCACCGGCCCCGCGCCGCCCTCGACGTCAGAAGCACTCGCGCTCCAGCCGGTCGAGGTCGTCCAGCGCCGCTTCGTCGTCGCCGGCCTCGAACAGGTCACGCACCGCGTTGGCCAGGCTGTGCAGCAGCAGCAGGTCGTCGCGGCGGGCGCCGCGCGTGCTGTTGCGCTGCTTGTCGAGGTAGGCGATGAAGCGGTTGCCGGGGTCGCGCTGGCGGTGGCGCTCGATGTGGTCGAGCACGCGCTTCACATTGCCGTCGAAGTCGATGTCGCGGAAGGACACGTAGCGGTCGGGGCCGCCGGCGGGCTGGATCTGGTTGAGGGAAATCGGGGCAAGGGCCATGTCGCGCACTCCTGTGGGTTGAGTGCGCCGGAGGCTAGGTGGGGTGACGCGGGCCGGTCTGTCGCGCGGGCGACAGTTGCGGCGGGTTCCGCGCGTCGAGCCGCGCCAGATCAAGGATGCGCAACTCGCGCCGGCCGCGCCGCTCGACGATGCCGGCGCGCTCCAGGTCGGCGAAGGCGGTGGAGATGGTCTGGCGGCTCGCGCCGAGCATGAGCGCGATGTCGGTGAGCGTGAACGGCAGCGCGACGCTCCAGACCTCGGGCGCGGCGCCGTTGCGGGTCGCGGCTCCCTCGCCGGCACCGGCGTCCACGGCGGCCGACGGTCCTGCGGACATCGCCTCCCCGGTCGCGCGCCCCGTCGGCTCGCGCCGCCCCTGCCGGCGCGCGAGCGTGGCGAGAAAGCTCGCCAGCCGTTCGTGCGCCTCGCGGAAGACCAGGTGCTCGACCAGCTCGACCGTGCGCGCGAGCAGCATGCCGAGCACCCGCATCACCGCCACCGTCGCGGGCGACTGCCCGGCCATGCGCGCCGAGAAGCGCCGCGTCTCGATCAGCGCGAGCGCGGACGGCTGCACCGCCGTCACCCAGGTGGGCGTGTGGGTGCTGAACACGTCGCCGGCTTCGAGGAAGACGAGCGTGAGTTCGCGCGTCTCGCTCGCGAGCCACACGCGCAGCCGGCCCGAGCGCACGACGAACACGCAATCGCTGGCATCGCCGGGACGGCTCACGACCTCGCCGCGCGCCACCTCGCGCACGCGGAAGTCGGCGAGGAAGGCGGTGCCGTCTGGGCTGTCGAGGAAGGCGAGGAAGGGCGAGGGATGCATGACTTGTCGTGAAGGCGACGGCCACGCGCGACGGAAGGCCCGTCGGCGGGCGTCATGCGACGGGCACGCAGGTGGCGTGCCCGCACCTCACCGCACCACCACCGGCACGCTGCGGTCCACCGCCACCGCCGTGATGCTGTTCTTGGGCGAGCCGTCGATGAGCTTGTCGGAATAGGTGAGATACACGAGCGCATTGCGCTTCGGATCGGCGATGCGCACGACGCGCAGCCGCTTGAAGAGGATGCTCAGGCGCTGATCGAACACCTCCTCCTGGCGCGGCAGCGGCGCCGGGATGCTCACCGGCCCGACCTGCCGGCAGGCGATCGACGCATCCGACGTGTCCTCGGCCAGACCGAGCGCGCCGCTCACGCCGCCCTTCTTCGCGCGCGAGACATAGCAGGTCACGCCCTGCACCTTGGGGTCGTCATAGGCCTCGACGACGATCTTGTGGTCGGGGCCGATGAGCTTGAAGGCGGTGTCGACCTCGCCGATCGGCTCGGCGAGCGCGGATTGCATCAGCCCCGCGCCGACGGCGATCGGCAGCAGGCAGCGGCGGAGGATGGCGGACCGGAGGACGGTCGCGGGCGGGGACAGGCGGCTGGCAGGCATGGGCGCTCTTCGCTCGAAGGAAAACGGCCCGACGATAACGCCGCCCCGCGTCGGCGCCGCCGGCCATCGCGCGCCGCCACGCCATCGTGGCGGCCGGCGCCGGACGCGCTCAGAACGTCAGCGCCGACTCCGCATCCACCAGCGCGCGGCGCGCCAGCGCCAGGTTGGCGCGCGCGCGGTCGAGCACGAAGTACATGAACACGCCCTTCTTGGCCACGACCGGACGCAGCAGGTGGTACTGGCGACCGAGGGTGATGAGGAAATCCTCGATCTGGTCGTCGATGCGCAGCAGCTCCATCGTCTTCATCTTGGCGCGCATCACCTCGGTGTTGCCGGCGGCGGCGAGTTCGAGGTCGAGACCACTCCCGGCGCTGCCCAGCATCATGCCGCTGCCGTAGTCGACCAGCGCCGCGCACAGCGCGCCGTCGGTCTTGAGCAGGCCCTGGAGGCTTTCGTTGATGGTTGCCATGGCGACGTACTCCTTGTGTTTCGTGGTGGTTGGGGTGGGTGGAGCACGGCGGCTGGCTCAGCCGGCCGCTCCGGAAACCGATTCGACGAGCGACTCGCCCAGACGGCGCGCGAACCACAGCGCCTGTCCCTGGTTGACGCCCTGCTCGAAGACGATGAACAGCACGAGATCGCGCGCCGCCGCGTCGAGGCTGCGCACGACGACCACGCCGTTCTGGCTCTCGATCACGACGCCCTCGTGGCTGCCGCCGACCGTCTCGCGCACCATCGTCTGGACCAGGCCGCTGAAGGCCGAGGCCAGCGCCGACTGGCGCCGCGCGCGCTCGTAGTCGCCGCCGACCCAGGCCAGCGGCAGGCCGTCGCCGGTGGCGATGACGATGTGGGCGCTGATGTCGAGCGACTCGGGCAGCGTGCGCAGCTGGCGGTTGAACAGCACGCCAAGGCGACGGATCCCGTCGCTCATGAACTCGTTCATGCCGCGCCTCCGCCGGCCGCATGGCCCGCGTTCAGCTCGGCCGTGGCGATCAGCGCCTCGACCAGCAGCAGCACGTCGTCGCGCCGGCGCACATCGACCGCGAAGATCGGCAGCGCGCGACCGTGCGCGCGCGCGACGGCCTGGTAGTCGTGGATGCGCGCCTGCGCCTCGGGCGCGAGCCGGCCGACGCCGATCACGAGGTTTCCGCGCCCGGCAAAGGTGGCGAAGCTGTCGAGATAGCGGTCGAGGTCGGCGAGAGGATCGGGCCGCGTGTGGTCGAGCAGCAGCACCGCTCCGAGCGCGCCGCGCATGAGGATGGTCCACATGAAGTCGAAGCGGTCCTGGCCCGGCGCGCCGTACAGCGCCACGATCTCCTGGTTGCCGAGCATGATCTCGCCGTAATCCATCGCCACGGTGGTCGTGTCCTTGGCCGATTGCGCGCGGTCCTCGTTGCCTGCCTCGGTGCGGATCGGCTCGATGCTGCTGATGGCGGCGATCGCGGTGGTCTTGCCGGCGCCCATCGGACCGACGAACAGGATCTTGCTCATGCAAACGCTTTCATCGTCATGACGGATGGCGGCGACCGCGCAGGAAGTCGAGCCCGAGCCGCTGGCGCAGCCGGGCGAAGAAGCCGCCGCCGACCGGCTCGCCCGTGTCGGCGGCGGCGTGGGCGGGCGGGCGTTCGATGGCGGGCACGGTCACGAGCAGGCTCGCGGGCGTGCGCGGCGTCTCGGCGGTCAGGCCCAGATCGCAGATGCTGCTGGCGTACAGGAAGCGCCGCACCAGTTCGGGCGTGACACCGGCGGCGCGCGCGGCATGCGGCACGTCGGCCGCGACCTGCGTGAAGAGCGCGGCCAGCCGCATGGCCTCGGGCGTGGACTCCCATTCGCCGAAGCGCGGCCACAGCGCGAGGCGGTAGACGCTGCTGTCGGCGAGGCTGTTCATGTCGGGGCCACGACGCAGCGCGAGCGACCAGCGCAGGCTGTCGAAGGTGCAGACGAAACGCATCTCCGGCTCGGGCACGAGATCGTTGGCCGGCACGTTCTCGATGCGCTCGGGCTGGGCCAGCAGCGCGGCCACCACGTCGGCGCGGCTGTGACGGTTGGAGAACACATGGCCGCGCCGCATGCAGATCACGGCGCGCAGGTCGTCGTTGTCGAAGCGGGCGGCGGGTTCGAGCCGGCGCAGCAGCTGGTTGAAGGGCAGCCGCGCCGGCACCGGCGGCGGCGAGGCGATCGGGCGGCGCGCCTCGATGCGCAGCGCCGCTTCATCGAGCAGATACAGCAGGCGGAACAGCCGCAGCGGCCATTCGATCTCGAAGGACGCGACCAGGCCGCGTTCGCGGCCAGCGGGCGTCACGGCCACGAGGGTGTCGGGCAGCACGCGCAGCGGCGCGTCGCAGTCATCGCCGTGCACGATGACGAGCTCGGCCTGATCGACCGGCGCGACCACCCAGTCGCGCCGCATCCGGCGTTGCAGCAGGCGCAGCTGGTGTTCGAGGACGGCGATGTCGACCGGCGTGAAGCCGATCGGCGCGAGCCGTAGCGGTTGGTCCATGGCGGGGCGAAGGCGAGGCAGCAGTGCGTTCTTGGGTAACGCATGCTAGGGGCCGCTCCCCCGAGGCAATCGCCGAGATGTGCCCGACAAAACCGGACAATTCGGCCGGTCGGGCAAAGGCCCGCCGTAGCCGCCGGCCGCATCTTCGGGCCGGGCCGGGCCGCGAGGCGAGCCGGACCGCGCCAGCCGGCGCCGCTCGCGGCTCGCCGTTCGCGGCCCTCAGTCCACCGCCGCCGCGCGCGTCTCGGCGTCGGCGTGGCGCTGCTGCTCCTCCATCACCAGCCTGCCCAGCTCGCGCTTGAGGTCGTTGAACGCGGCCGACGCCGGGTCGCGCGGGCGCGGCAGGCTCACGCGCTGGTCACGCTTGATGGTGCCGGGGCGGTAGGTCATGACCACGATGCGGTCGGCGAGGTAGATCGCTTCCTCGATCGAGTGTGTGACGAACAGGACGGTCTTGCGCGTCTCGCTCCAGATGCGCAGCAGCTCGTCCTGGAGGTTGCGCCGCGTGAGCGCGTCGAGCGCGCCGAAGGGCTCGTCCATGAGCAGGATGGGCGAGTCGAGCGCGAGCACCCGCGCGATGGCGACGCGCTGACGCATGCCGCCCGACAGATCCTTCGGGAAGCGGTCGCGGAAGTCGCGCAGCCTGAGCATGTCGAGCAGGCGATCGACCGTGTCGCGGATTTCCGCCCGGCCGCGCCTCTGGATTTCGAGACCGAAGGCGATGTTCTGCGCCACCGTCATCCACGGGAACAGCGCGTACTCCTGGAACACCATGCCGCGCTCCGGGCCGGGGCCGGTGACGGGCCTGCCGTCGGCGTCGAGCCGGCCGCTGGTCGGCAGGCTGAAGCCCGCCACCGCGTTGAGCAGCGTGCTCTTGCCGCAGCCCGACGGCCCGAGCAGGCAGACGAACTCGCCGCGCTCCACCGTCAGGTCGATGTCGCGCAGCGCGACCACCTCGCGCCCGTCGGTGGCGAACACCTTGTTCACGCCGCGCGCCTCGATGCGGCCGGTGGCAGCCACCCCGCCGCCCGCGTCGCTGCCGGCCGCCGCGCCCTGATGCTTGATGCGATCCATCCCCGCCCCCTTCAATGATCGAGGCCGCGGTGCCAGCGCAGCAGATGGTTGTTGAGCCGGCTCACCGCCGTGTCGATCGCGAGGCCCAGCAGGCCGATCGTGAACATGCCGGCGATGATCTTGTCGCTCCACATGAACTCGCGCGCCTCGAGGATGCGGAAGCCGAGCCCGTCGTTCACCGCGATCATTTCCGACACGATCACGACGATGAACGCGGTGCCGATGCCGATGCGCACGCCCGCGAGGATGTAGGGCGTGGCGGCCGGCAGCATCACGCGCGTGAACATCGTCCACTGCCCGGCGCCGAGGTTGCGCGCCGCGCGCAGGTAGATGCCGTCCACATGGCGCACGCCGGTGATGGTGTTCATCAGCACCGGGAAGAAGGCGCCGATCGCGATCAGGAAGATCGCCGGCGGATTGCCGAGCCCGAACCACAGGATGCTGAGCGGGATGTAGGCGATGGGCGGGATCGGCCGCAGCACCTGCACCAGCGGATTGAACAGCCCGTACACGCGCCGGCTTGCGCCCATCAGCAACCCGAGCGGCAGCGCCAGCCCCGCGCCGACGACGAAGCCGACCACCACGCGGTAGAGGCTCGCCACCGCGTCATGCAGCATCTCGCCCGAGAACATCCAGGCCACATAGCCCTGCTCCGCCGGATCGAAGGGCGCGGCCGGCAGCAGCGACTGCCACCACTTGAGCGCCACCGCCGACGCCGCCGGCAGCACCACCGGCGAGAAGAAGCCGGCGCGCGCGCAGCCCTCCCACAACGCCAGCAGCGCGAGCGGCACGACGAGCCCGCGCGCGAGGTCGCGGGTGCGGCGGCCGAGGCCAGCGCCGGCCCGCACCATTTGCGCCGAGGCTTCGGCCTGGCTTGCCGCCTGCGCGGGCTCCGTCCGCGCCCCCGCCCCGCCCGCCTCCTGCCTTGCATTCATCGCCCGCTCCTCACTTCACGCCGAGGTCGGCCTTGGCCTTCTGCAGCAGGTCGAGCTTCACCCACTCGTCGGCCCTGGGCGGCTTGCTCATGCGGCCGACGCCGTACTTGTTCATGAAGTCGGTGGTGATGTCGATGTGCTGGGACGTGACGTCGTAGGTGTAGTCGGCGTTGTCCATCGCGTCGCGGAAGTCCTGGGACGTGATCTGGCCCTTGAACATCTGCTCGACCACGTACTTCTCGGCGACGGCCGGGTTCCTGTTGAACAGCGCGGTCGATTCGACGAAGCACTTCATCACGCGCTGGGCCACGTCCTTGTTGGCGTAGAGCTTCTCGGTCATGACCAGCAGCCGGTAAGGCTCGCCCATCGCGGTGTCATAGGGCTTGAGCACCTCGACGCCGAACTTCTTGTTGATGGCCTGCGAGGACTGCGGCTCGCTCTGGCACATCGCGTCGATCTGCTTCGCGGCGAGCGCCTGGTTCAGGTCGGCGAAGGCGAGATAGACGATCTGCACATCCTTGCCGCCCTTGTCCGACCAGCTCAGGCCGGCCTTGTCCAGTTCGGCCAGCAGCAGCAGTTCCTGCGCGCCACCGCGCGTCACGCCCACCTTCCTGCCCTTGAGGTCCGCGAGCGACTTGATGCCCGACTCCGCGCCCGCGACGATGCGCGCCCCGCCCTTCGCGAAGCCGGCCACGGTGTAGATGGCGACGCCGTTGGCCCGGCCCGAAATCGCGCCGTCCGACGCGAGCGCGGCGATGTCGATGTCGCCCGAGACGATGGCCGGCAGGATGTCCGGCCCCTTGGCGAACATGCGCTCGTCGAGCCTGATGCCGTGCTTCGGGCAGACCTCCTTCATGTACGACACCGCGCCGTAGTGCGCGAACTTGAGGTTGCCGAGATGGACCGTGTCGTCGGCGCGGGCGGCGGTGGCGGCGAGCGCGAGCAGCGCGCCGAGGACGAGGCGGGTCGCGGGCGCGACGGTCTTGTTGTTGGGCATGCAATGTCTCCTGTCTGACGCGAGCTGCGATCAGCCTGAAGCATTGCAGAAGTCATGCCGCGAGGGGCTAGCCCCGGCGCGCCGGCACCGCCCTAGCCCTTGCGCCCCGTCCAGCGCGCGATCGTCGCCGCGAGGTCATCGGGCCGGAACGGCTTGGCCACGTGGTCGTTCATGCCGGCGGCGAGGCATTCCCGGCGGTCCTCGGCGTAGGCGTTGGCCGTCATCGCGATGATGGGCAGGGCCTCGCGGCCCGGCAGGCGGCGGATCTGGCGCGTCGCGCCCAGGCCGTCGAGGCGCGGCATCTGCACATCCATGAGCACCACGTCGAACTCGTGCTCGCGCACCAGCGCCACCGCCACGATGCCGTCGGGCGCGACCGTGACGACCGCGCCGGCCGCCTTCAGCAGCTCGACCGCGACCAGCTGGTTGAGCGCGTTGTCCTCGGCCAGCAGCACGCGCACGCCGTCGAGCGGCGGCCGGGCCGGCGCGGCCGGGGCGCCGTTGCCGGCGCGCGCGTCGGCCGAGGCGCGCGCGCCCGACGCTTGCGGCGTGATGGCGTCACCGGCGTCGCGCATCGGCGCCGAGGCCGGCGGGCCGCTCACGCCCGGCAGACCCGAGGCGGCGGCGATGACGGCGCCCGGATCCGCCACCGCGTCGAGCGCGCGGATGCTCGGCAACGTGTCGGTACCGGCGCCGCCCGCGAGCGTCGAGGCGCCCATCGCCGGCGCGAACGGCAGCTCGACCCAGAACTGGCTGCCCGCGCCCGGCTCGCTCTCGGCGCCGATGCGCCCGCCCATCAGCTCGGCCAGTCGCTTGCAGATCGCGAGGCCCAGGCCGGTGCCGCCATAGCGCCGCGTGGTCGAGGCGTCGGCCTGCTCGAACATGCGGAACATGCGGCCGAGCTGCTCGGGCGTCATGCCGATGCCGCTGTCGCGCACTTCCATGCGCATCCAGACGCGGCCGTCGGTCGCGCTCATGCGGCGCAGCGCCACCACCACCCGGCCCTGCTCGGTGAACTTGACCGCGTTGGACACGAAGTTGAGGAGGATCTGCTCCAGCCGCAGCGAGTCGCCGTGCAGCCAGGCCGGCAGCGCCGGATCGATCTCGGTGTCGAGCGCCAGACCCTTGGCCTCGGCACCGCCGCGCAGCAGCCGCGCGACATGCTCGGCCACGGTGGCGGGCGCGAAGTCGGCGGTGGACAGCGACAGCTTGCCGGCCTCGATCTTCGAGATGTCGAGGATGTCGTTGATGAGCGCCAGCAGGCGCCCGGCCGCCTCGGAGATGTGGTCGAGCCGGCGCCTGGGCTCGCCCTCGGGCAGGCCGGCGCGCAGCAGGTGGGTGAGGCCGATGATCGCGCTCATGGGCGTGCGGATCTCGTGGCTCATGTTGGCCAGGAAGCGCGTCTTGGCGAGATTGGCCTGCTCGGCGTCCTGACGCGCCTGCTCGGCCTCGCCGCGAGCGCGCTCGGCCTCGGCGCGCGCGGCTTCGAGCGCGGCGGTGCGCTCGCGCACGAGGTCTTCGAGATGGTCGCGGTGGCGCGCCAGCTCGGCTTCGGCGGAGACACGCGCGGCGCGGGCGCGCAGCACGCCGATGCCGTAGGCGAGATCCTCGGCCAGCCGCGTCAGCAGCGCGACCTCGTCGGGGCCGAAGGCATCGGGCTCGTCGGAATAGATCGACAGCACGCCGCGCTCGCCGTCGAGCCGCAGCGGCAGCGCGATCGAGGCGCGGAAGCCGCGCGCCATCGCCGCGTCGCGCCAGGGGCCGGCATGGGGATTGGTGGCGAAGTTCTGGTTGACGACCGGCTGGCCGCCGCGGACCGCCTCGCCCGACGGGCCGCGACCGCGGTCGTCATCGTCGCTCCAGCGGATGTCGGCCGCGTCGAGATAGCCCGAATCGGCGCCGGCGCGCGCGAGCACGCGGATGCGCCGGGGCGGCGCCTGCTCGGCGATGCCGACCCAGGCCATGCGGTAGCCGCCGCCCTCCACCGCGACACGGCAGATGTCGGCGAACAGGCCGCTCTCATCGTCCTGGCGCACCAGCGCGTGATTGCATTCGTTGAGCAGCCGCAACGCGCGGTTGCTGCGGCGCAGCTCGCTGCCGGCGTGATGCAGCTCGGTGATGTCGCGCGCCACGCCCAGCACGCCCACGAGCCGGCCCTCGGCATCGCGCATCGGCGTCTTGATGGTCTGGAGCAGGTGCTGCCGGCCGTCGGTCTTGTAGGTGACCCATTCCTCGTTGATCGTCGGCACGCCGGCCTGCATCGCGGCCACGTCGTTGCGGCGGAAGAAGGCGGCCAGCTCGGGCGCGACGTAGTCGGCGTCGCGCCGGCCGATGATCTCGCCCGACGGCACGCCGTAGAAACGGCAGAACTCGGGATTGCAGGCCAGATAAACGCCCTGCGGATCCTTGAGGAAGACCATGTCTGGGATGGTCTCCACCAGCGTGCGCAGCTGGGCCTGCTCGCGCATCAGCTCGGCCGTGCTCTCGCGGATGCGGCGGCGCAGGCTCGTGCTCCAGGCCACGAGGATGAGGCCGCCGAACATCAGCGCCGCCACGGCGTAGAGCAGCGGCCGCAGCCAGACGATGGGCGCCAGCCGCGAGCCGAGCCACTTGTCGTGCAGCGCCGCCTGCTCGGAGGCCGGGATCGCCGCGAAGCCGCGCTCGACCCGTTCGAGCGTGGCCGTGTCGCCCTTGCGCACCGCGCGGTGGAAGGCGCCGCGCAGCAGCGTGAAGGCGAGCCGGTACTGCTGGTCGGCGTTGGCGCGGTAGAGCAGATAGTCGGCCGGCGGCTGGTCGATGCAGAACACCTTCACCTCGCCGTGCAGCGCGGCGTCGATGGTCTTCTCGTAGCTGTCGTAGGTGGCGATGCTGTCGATGCCCGAAGCCTTGAGCGTATCGACGCAGATGTCGCCGGCCTTCGCGCCCACCAGGAAGCCGTGCAGGCTGTCGCGGTCGACGATGCCGCCGATGCTGGCGTGGGTGTAGATGCCGACCGGCAGCTCGGCATAGGGCGCGGTGAAGTCGAGACTGCGCTCGCGCTCGGGCGTGCGGAAGATGGTGTCGATCACATCGGCGCTGCCCTCGGCCATCAGCGCCTTGGCGCGCACCCAGTCGGTCGCCTCAATCTCGACATGCGTGCCGCTGTGCTTCTCCCAGGCCTGCCACTGATCGATCAGCAGGCCCTGCACCCGCCCGAAGGCGTCGCGGAAGACATAGGGCGGGTAGTTGTCGTCCATCACCACGCGCAGCGTGGGCGGATCGTCGTCGAGGCTCGCCCGCGCCGGTGCCAGCACGCAGGCCAGCAACAGCAGCAGGATCGCCCGCCAACCGTCATGCATCGGTAAACCTCGTCGCGACCGTCATCTCGAATTTGCGCAGCAGTGAATGTGTCGGGCGCGGGGCGGTCGTGGCCCCGCTGTCATCCAAGCTTGCCGCAGAGCACATCGCGGGCGTTGACCGCCGGACGGATGAGGCGCACTCCGGGTACACGGAGCGCGCCATTGCTGCGCAAAAACCACGCTGGCGCTTTGGACGAACCGGCCGGGCCTGCGCCGACATCGGCGCGTCGTCCGCGCACGGGTCGCGCGCGTACCGGGCTGACGCCCGGCTTCGTCGGCACTCAGGCCGCGCTGCCCAGCCCCAGCAGCACGCCCGCGCCGAGCGCGACGAACACCACCGCCGCCGCGAGCCGGATCCACTTGAGCGGCAGCTTCGGCGAGGCGAGCCGGCCGAGGATGACCGCCGGCACGTCGGCGATAAGCATGCCGAGCGTGGTGCCGCTCACGACGGCCACCAGATCGTGGAAGCGCGCCGCGAGCATCACGGTGGCGATCTGCGTCTTGTCGCCGATCTCGGCCAGGAAGAAGGTCGCCACCGTCACGCCGAACACGCCCCACTGGCCGCGCGGCTCGGCCTCGTCGTCGTCCATCTTGTCGGGCACGAGCGCCCACAGGCCCACGGCGATGAAGGACGCGCCGAGCACCCAGCGCAGCAGCTCGGGGCCGAGCAGGTCGCGCACCACGGTGCCGAGCGCGCCGGCGAGGCCGTGGTTGAGCAAGGTCGCGACGAGGATGCCGAGGATGACGGGCACCGGCCGCCGGAAGCGGGCCGCGAGCATGAGGGCGAGGAGCTGGGTCTTGTCACCGATTTCGCCGAGGGCGACGACGCCGGTCGAGACGAGGAAGGCTTCCATGGTTTCTTGGTACGGGAGAGGGGCGGTCGGGCGGGCGAGAGGCCACGGCGCGGCGATCCCGGCCCGACCACGAGCGGAATGCCGGCCGATGGTCTCGCCTGCATGCCCGAGCCGCATTGCGCGGCGCCGGCCCTGCCGGATGCGCCATGCCCGATGCGCGGGCAAGTGTGTTGACGCATCCCCCGCCGATGACCGGCGGGCGGCTACTCCCCAAGGGACGAGGCGCGGAGGATAGCCGAGCCATGCGGCGCGTCGGCCAATGCCACGCACGCCGGCCGACCTGCGGCGCGCCTTCCCGCGATGCGTGGCGCGACGACCACGCCTGATGCCGCCAGGACGACTACGGCTGCTGACAAAACGTAAACGCTCGAACGCTTGGTCTCCCCGGGTTCCGCCCGTCATGGCGGCTGCCGATACTCGATGGTTCCGCTCAACCAGAAGTACAAGGGAGTTGCCATGCCGAAGACGCCGTTCAACACGCTCAAGAACTTCAAGATCGGCGAGAAGGTCGCGAAATTCCATTCGCTGCCCGCGCTCGAAAAGACACTGGGCCTGCCGGTGAGCCGGCTGCCGGTGTCGATCCGCATCGTGCTGGAGTCGGTGCTGCGCAACTGCGATGGCCGCAAGGTGACCGAGGAGCATGTGCGCCAGCTCGCCGCCTGGCAGCCGAACGCGCCGCGCACCGAGGAGATTCCCTTCGTCGTCGCGCGCGTGGTGCTGCAGGACTTCACCGGCGTGCCGCTGCTGGCCGACCTCGCGGCGATGCGCAACGTCGCCGCCGACCTCGGCCACGACCCCAAGACGATCGAGCCGCTGGTGCCGGTCGATCTCGTGGTCGATCACTCGGTGATGATCGACCACTACGGCAGCAAGAAGGCGCTCGACCTGAACATGAAGCTGGAGTTCGAGCGCAACCGCGAGCGCTACCAGTTCATGAAGTGGGGCATGCAAGCGTTTGACAGCTTCAGCGTCGTGCCGCCGGGCTTCGGCATCGTGCACCAGGTGAATCTGGAATACCTCGCGCGCGGCGTGCACAAGGGTGGCGACGGCGTGTACTACCCCGACTCGCTCGTCGGCACCGACAGCCACACGACCATGATCAACGGCATCGGCGTGGTGGGCTGGGGCGTGGGCGGCATCGAGGCCGAGGCCGGCATGCTCGGCCAGCCGGTGTACTTCCTCACGCCCGACGTGGTGGGCTTCGAACTCACCGGCAAGCTGCGCGAGGGCGTGACCGCCACCGACCTCGTGCTCACGATCACCGAGCAGCTGCGCCGCGAGAAGGTGGTGGGCAAGTTCGTCGAATTCTTCGGGCCGGGCACGGCGAGCCTGTCGGTGCCCGACCGCGCGACCATCGGCAACATGGCGCCCGAGTACGGCGCGACGATGGGCTTCTTCCCCGTCGATGAAAAGACGGTCGAGTACTTCAGGGGCACGGGCCGCACCAAGGGCGAGATCGCGGCCTTCGAGGGCTACTTCCGCGCGCAGAAGCTGTTCGGCGTGCCGATGGCCGGCGACATCGACTACACCAAGGTGGTGACGCTCGACCTCGGCACGGTCACGCCCTCGCTGGCCGGCCCCAAGCGGCCGCAGGACCGCATCGAGATCACCAATCTCAGCAGCAGCTTCAGCGAGCTGTTCAGCAAGCCGGTGAGCGAGAACGGCTTCAACCAGCCGGCCGACAAGCTCGGCCAGACCTTCACCACCGACGACGGCATCGCGCTGCGCAACGGCGACGTGCTGATCGCCGCGATCACCTCCTGCACCAACACCAGCAACCCGAGCGTGCTGCTCGCCGCCGGCCTGCTGGCCAAGAAGGCGGTCGAGGCCGGCCTCAAGGTGAAGAAGCACGTCAAGACCTCGCTCGCGCCCGGCTCGCGCATCGTCACCGAATATCTCGACAAGGCGGGCCTGCTGCCCTGGCTGAGCAAGCTCGGCTTCGACGTGGCTGCCTACGGCTGCACGACCTGCATCGGCAACGCCGGCGACCTGACGCCCGAGATCAACAAGGCGATCATCGACAACGACCTCGTGGTGGCGGCCGTCCTCTCGGGCAACCGCAACTTCGAGGCGCGCATCCATCCGAACATCAAGGCCAACTTCCTGGCCTCGCCGCCGCTGGTCGTGGCCTATGCGATCGCGGGCAACGTGACGGTCGATCTCATGACCCAGCCCGTGGGCAAGGGCAAGGGCGGCAAGCCGGTGTACCTCGGCGACATCTGGCCGACGAGCGACGAGATCGCCAGGCTCATGAAGTACGCGATGAACGGCAAGGCCTTCCGCGACAACTACGCCAAGGTCGATGCCGAGCCCGGCAAGCTGTGGGAGAAGATCAGCGGCACGAGCGGCCAGGTGTACGACTGGCCCGCGTCCACCTACATCGCAAAGCCGCCTTTCTTCGACAGCTTCGGCATGGCGCCCGAGGCGGCGGCCAGCGCGATCCGCGGCGCGCGCGTGATGGCGCTGTTCGGCGACTCGATCACCACCGACCACATATCGCCCGCCGGCTCCATCAAGGAAGCCTCGCCGGGCGGCCAGTACCTCGTCGGCAACGGCGTGATGAAGGCCGACTTCAACAGCTACGGCTCGCGGCGCGGCAACCATGAAGTGATGATGCGCGGCACCTTTGCAAACGTTCGCATCAAGAACCTCATGATCCCGCCGCGCGACGACGGCAGCCGCGAGGAAGGCGGGCTGACGCTGTTCCAGCCCTCGGGCGAGAAGATGTTCATCTACGACGCGGCGATGAAGTACATCGCCGAGGGCACGCCCACCGTCATCTTCGGCGGCGAGGAGTACGGCACCGGCTCCAGCCGCGACTGGGCCGCCAAGGGCACCCAGCTGCTCGGCATCAAGGCCGTGGTGGCGCGCAGCTTCGAGCGCATCCACCGCAGCAACCTCGTGGGCATGGGCGTGCTGCCGCTGCAATTCATCGGCGACGATTCGTGGCAGTCGCTCGGGCTGCGCGGCGACGAGCTCATCGACATCGAGACCGACGAGGCGCTGCGCCCGCAGTCGGAGGCGCGGCTCATCATCACCAAGCCCGACGGCAGCCGGACCGAGACCAGGCTGCGCCTGCGCATCGACACGCCGATCGAGGTCGACTACTACCGCCACGGCGGCATCCTGCCCTTCGTGCTGCGGCAGTTGCTGGCGGCCTGAGCGGCGTCAGGGATGCAGCTGGGCGAGGCTCAGCCGCAGCATCTCCACGGCTGCATCCACCTCGGCCAGCTCGATCGTGCCGAGGCCGAACATCAGCCCGCCGCGCTGGCCCGGCCGCACCTGGCAGGCATCGAGCGATTCCAGCGCCACGCCGGCGCGCCAGGCATGGCCCACCAGCCGGCGCGCATCCACCGGGGCGCGGAACATCGCGCTCAGGTGCAGCCCGGCCACGCTCGGCACCCGCTCCAGCCAGTGCGACAGCACGGTGTCGATGCGCAGCCCGAGCCGTTCGCGGCGCGCGGCATAGGCCTGCTGGGTCCGGCGCACATGGCGCAGCAGCTCGCCACCGTCGATGAAGCGCGCGAGCGCCCATTGCATCGGCGTCGAGGTATGCCAGTCGGTCAGCAGCTTGGCGTTGCAGATGGCGTCGAGCAGGCTCGGCGGCGCCACCACATAGCCCAGCCTCAGGTCGGGCGAGAGCGTCTTGGAAAAACTGCCGACGAAGGCGACGCAGCCGTCATCGTCGACCGACTGCAAGGCGTCGGCCGGCCGGCCCGAATAGCGCAGCTCGCTGTCGTAGTCGTCCTCGATGACGATGGCGCCGAGCGCGCGCGCCCGGTCGAGCAGCGCGAGCCGCCGGCGCGGGCTGAGCGCCATGCCGAGCGGGTACTGGTGCGTGGGCGTGGCATGGATGAGCCGTGCGCCGTCGGGGATCTGCTCCACCACCATGCCCTCGTGATCGACCGGCACCGCATGCACCCGGGCACCGAGCGCGGCGAACAGCATGCGCGCGGGCGCATAGCCCGGGTCTTCCACCGCCACCGCGCAGCCCGGCTCGATGAGGGCGCGCGCCACGAGGTCGATGGCCTGCTGGGCGCCGTTGGTGATGACGATGTCGTCGGCGGTGCAGCGCACGCCGCGCGCGAACGCGACATGGCGCGCGATGGCCTCGCGCAGCATCGGCAGGCCTCGCGCGTCGCCGTAGACGAGGCCGGCGCGGCTGGCCTGGCGCAGCCCCCAGATCACGCAGCGCCGCCATTCGTCCTGCGGGAAGAGCTGGATGTCGGGCCGCCCGGGCAGCAGTTCATGGCGCGCGCGGCTGGCGGTGGCGAGCACGCCGCGCCGCAGCGACGTGGGCTGGCCGCGCCAGCGCTCGGCCACCTGGCTGCCGCCGAGCGGCGGTGGCGGCTGGGCCAGCGGCTGGCGCCGGCCGTAGTCGCTCACATAGGTGCCGCTGCCGATGCGGCCCACCACCAGCCGGTCATAACTCAGGCGCGCGTAGGCCTCGGCCACCACCTTGCGTGACAGGCCGAGCTGGGTGGCGAGTTGTCTGGATGCCGGAAGTCGCTGCCCGGCGGGCAGGTGGCCCGCGCTGATCGCTTCCTTGAGTTGCCGGTAAAGCTGTCCGGTCTGGTCGCTGTCGCCCTCGATGACGACGTGCAACTCCATCGATAGGCCTCCTGCGGATCGGGCCGGCGCGCCGGGGGACGGGCGGCACTCCCGGCATCGGGCCCGGATTGAACCATCGACGGAGTGGCGGGCCGGTCGGGCGGCGGATCAGCGCTGGGCGTGCGCCGCGCCCGCGAACAGGTCCTTCAGCTCGCGGGGCTGGCAGCGCCAGTACTGCGGCGGCGCCGTCACCCGCGCGCCCAGTTCGGCCGCCGCGTGCCAGGGCCAGCGCGGATCGAACAGCATGGCCCGAGCCAGCGCCACCGCATCGGCCGTGCCTTCGGTGATCGCCTGCTCGGCCTGGCGCGCGTCGGTCACGAGGCCGACGCCGATCGTGGGCAGGCCGACCTCGTCGCGCACCCGGCGCGCATGCGGCAGCTGGTAGCCCGGGCCGAGCGGAATCTGCTGGCGCGGCGAGACGCCGCCGGTGCTCACGTGCAGGGCCGCCGCGCCGCGGGCCTTCAGCTCGCGCCCGAGCGCGACCGTGCCGTCCAGATCCCAGCCGCCCTCGACCCAGTCGGTGGCCGAGACGCGCATCCACACCGGCACCGAGGCCGGCAGCGCCGCGCGCACCGCGTCGAACACCTCCAGCGGAAAGCGCATGCGGTTGGCGAGGCTGCCGCCGTAGTCGTCCTCGCGCCGGTTGGCCAGCGGCGACAGGAACTGGTGCAGCAGATAGCCGTGGGCGCCGTGCAGCTCGATCGCCTCGAAGCCGGCATCGACCGCGCGCCGCGCCGCCGCGACGAAGGCGTCACGGATGCGCGCGAGGCCGGCCGCGTCGAGCGCGGCGGGCGGCAGTTCGCCCTCGGCATGGGCCAGGGCCGACGGCGCCAGCGTGGGCCAGCCGCCCGGCTCGCCGGGGCGCAGCTGGCTGCCGCCCTCCCAGGGCACGCGGCTCGACGCCTTGCGTCCGGCGTGGGCGAGCTGGATGGCGAGCGGCATCGCCGAGTGCCGGCGCAGCGAGGCCAGGAGCCGGGCCAGCGCGGCCGCGTGCGCGTCGCTCCACAGGCCGAGGTCGGCGGCGGTGATGCGGCCCTCGGGCGTGACCGCCGTGGCCTCGACGATGAGCAGTCCGGCGCCGGACAGCGCGAGTGTCCCGTAATGCATCAGATGCCAGTCGGCGGGCAGGCCGTCGGTGGCGGAGTACTGGCACATCGGCGCGATGACGATGCGGTTGGGCAGTTCGAGCGGGCCGAGGGCCAGCGGCGTGAAAAGCTTGGGCATGGTGACTCCGGGAGGACGAAGCCCGGCCGGTGCCGCTGGCGAAATGCCGGCCGGACGCGAACGGGCGACGGATGCTGCCCGGGCATGGTTGGCGCGCATCCGGGCGAGGGCAAGAGGCGCGACCGCCGGTTGCGCGGCCGCCGTCGCCTCAGACCACCCGGCCGCCGTCGCCTCAGACCACCCGGCCGGCGATCGCCAGCAGCGCGCCCGCCAGCGCGCTCGCCGCGATCACCTCGATCACGCCGCGCCCGAAGCGGAACAGCGCCAGCGCCGCCGCGACGGCGATGCCGGCCGCCGTCCAGTCCACGCCCCCGGCCAGCCCGGCCGGCCACAGCACATGGGCGCCGAAGGCCAGCGCGAGACTGGCGATCACCCCGACCACCGCCGCCGAGATGGCGGTGAGCGGCGCCGTGAGCCGCTCGCGGCCGTGGGTCGCCTCCACTAGCGGCCCGCCGGCCAGGATGAAGACGAAGGACGGCAGAAAGGTCATCCACAGGACGACGGTGGCCGCCAGCAGCCCGCCCGCGAGCCGCGCCTGCGGCCCGAGCACCGCCTGGTTCCAGCCACCGACGAAGGCCGCGAACACCGACACCATCACCAGCGGGCCGGGCGTGGTCTCGCCCAGGGCGAGGCTGTCGATCATCTGGCGCGGCGTGACCCAGCCCTCGGCTTCGACCATGCCCTGCCAGACATAGGGCAGCACGGCATAGGCGCCGCCGAAGGTCAGCAGCGACGCCCGCGTAAAGAAAAGCCCCATGCGCGCCAGCACCGATCCTGCGCCGAAGACGAGCACCAGCGCCGCCATCGGCAAGGCCCACAGCGCCAGCCCGGCCGCGAGCGTCGATGCCAGCCGCGCCGCCGAGAAGCGCGCATGCGGCGGCGGCGGCGTGCCGTCGTCGATGAGGCAGGGCAATGTCGCGCCTGACGCCGGCCCGTCGGCGGCGGGCGCCACGGCGGCCGAACCGCCGGACGCGGGCGGAATCTGGCCGGCAGCCGACGCCGTGCCCGCCTCGACGCCGAAACGCGCCGGCGCCAGCCACCCGCCGAGCAGTCCGGCCAGCGCCGCGCCACCGATGACCGCCGGATACGGCAGGCCGGCACGGAGCGCGCCGAGCGCCGCCAGCGCCAGCAGCCATAGCGGCCAGCCGCGCAGCACGCGCCGGCCCAGCCGCCAGGCCGCGTGCGCGACGATGGCCGTCACCGCCGGCTTGACGCCATGCAGCAGGCCCGCAACCACCGGCAGCTCGCCCCAGGTCACGTAGGCCGCGCCCAGCAGCATCAGCAGGACGAAGCCCGGCAGCACGAACAGCCCGCCAGCCACCACGCCACCCGCCGTGCGGTGCATCAGCCAGCCCAGATAGGTCGCGAGCTGCTGCGCCTCCGGCCCGGGCAGCAACATGCAGTAGTTGAGCGCATGCAGGAAACGCCGCTCCGAAATCCATCTTCTGCGCTCGACCAGCTCGCGGTGCATGAGCGCGATCTGCCCCGCCGGCCCGCCGAAGCTCACGCAGCCCAGCCGCAGCCAGAACCACCAGGCCTCGCGGCGCGGAATGGCGGGGACGGTGGCGGGCGGCGGGGCGGAGGCGATCTGATGGGGTTCCATGGGCGCGACTGTAGCCAGACAGCGATGACGGGCGCCGCCGGCGCGGGATGATGGCGCCCTGCTCCACCGCCCGCCCGCCGCCATGCACCGACTCGAACTGCGCCTGCCCCCGCCCGTCGTCTGCCTGCTCGTCGCCGCCGCGATGTGGTTCGCGGCGCGCCATCCGCTCGGAGCGCCGCCGCCGACCCTCGCGGCGGTGGCGGTCCTGCAATGGCCCTGCGCGCTCGCCGGCGCCCTGCTCGACCTGAGCGCGCTGCTCGGCTTCCGGCGCGCGCGCACCACCTGGCATCCGCACCGGCCGCAGGCGGCGAGCGCCCTCGTCACCGGCGGCATCTACCGCGTCACGCGCAATCCGATGTACCTCGGCCTCGCGCTGCTGCTCGTGGCCTGGGCGCTGCGGCTGGGCCAGCTCCTGCCCTGGCTCGGGCCGCCGCTGTTCGCGGCCTGGATCACGCGCTTCCAGATCGTTCCTGAGGAGCGCGCGCTGGCCGCGAAGTTCGGCGCGGACTGGGTGGCCTACCGCATGCGGGTGCGGCGCTGGCTGTGAGGCAGCCAACCTCGCCTCGCACCCGCCTGCCCGCCTGCCCGCCTGCCCGCCCGAGCCGCGTCGCGCGCGCCGCGACGACCGGCCATGGCCATCACCCACAAGCCGCGCCCGATGCGCGACCATGACACCGGCGCCACCGCGCCCCGATCACCCGAAACACACGCAGCCCCGGGCCGGCCCGCACGCTCGGCCCCGCCCCCCGCCACCGACCATGACCGACGCCACCCAGCAAGACGCCCCGCGCGACACCATCTACAACCGCCTCGGCGGCGCCGAGGGCGTGCAGCGCCTCGTCGACCGCTTCTACGCGCTGATGGACGAACTGCCCGAAGCCTGGGACATCCGCCAGATGCATCCCGACCTGCCGCGCGCCAACGAAAGCCTGTTCAAGTTCCTGAGCGGCTGGTTCGGCGGGCCGCCACTGTTCGAGCAGGAGCGCGGCCATCCGCGACTGCGCGCGCGCCACTTCCCGTTCCGCATCGGACCGAGGGAGCGTGACCAGTGGATGCTGTGCATGCGCGGCGCGCTCGACGAACAGGTGCCCGACCAGGCCCTGCGCGCCGCCATCCACGGCGCCTTCCAGGACATGGCCACGCACATCATCAACACCGAGACGCCCAAGCCACCGCCGCCGCCCGTCATCGACAACGAGCTGGACGTGATCGACGAGCTGTGCCAGCCCGCGAAGCTGAACATCATCGAACTCGGCTGCGGCGCGGCCCGCGTCGCGCGCGACCTGCTCGACCGCTACCCCGAGGCGCGCATGACCTGCCTCGAGGTGGACGCGATCCAGCACGAGAAGAACCTCGCCAGCCCGCGCGAACGGCTGGAGTTCGTGGCGGCCGGCGCCCAGGCCATTCCCTTTCCGGACGCCGGCTTCGACCTCGCGCTGATGCTCAAGTCGCTGCATCACGTGCCGATGCCGCTGATGGCGCAAGCGCTTGCGGAAGTGGCGCGGGTGCTCAGGCCGGGCGGCATGCTGTACGTGTCGGAGCCGATGTACGAAGGCGCCTTCAACGACATCATCAAGCTCTACAACGACGAGGGTGAAGTGCGCGCCGCCGCCCAGGCCGCGCTCGACGCGGCGCTCGAGGCCGGGCTGTTCACCGAGGTGATCTCGGGCCGCTTCGACGCGCCGCGCGGCTACCGCGACTTCGCCGAGTTCGAGGCGCGGATGATGCGGCCGAGCTTCGCCGACCACCGCATCGACGACGCCAAGCTGGCCGAGGTGCGCGCCGCCTTCGAGCCGCATCTCAAGGACGACGGCGCGAAGTTCCTGCAACCGATGCTGGTGCGGCAGTTCCGCCGCGCCGGTGGCGAGGAGGTGAAGTCATGAAGGCCCGCACCCGCCGCCAGCCGGCGCCGCAAGCCCGCGCGCGCGCCGCGCGCCATGCCGCCGCCCTCGCGCTGCTCGGCGCGCTCGCCGGTGCGCCGCAAGCGTTTGCACAAGCCTCCGGCGAGCACGCAACGGCCGGGGCGACGCCCGCCGCGACGACCGCGCCGGCAGCGGTCGCCACCACATCGGGGCCCGCGTCGGGCACCACGCCCGGCACGGCGCCGGGCGGCAGTGCCGGCCATGGCGCGCCCGTGCTCCAGATCTCGCGCATCGCGTCGAGCGACCCAGACCGCGAGCCGGACGAGGTGATCGCCGCGCGCGCCGCCGCCGCGCGCCGCACCGCCGAATCGTCGATCGCCTGCGCCCAGATCCGGCCCTTCTACTGGGAGATCGGCGACCGCGGCAAGGTGCTGGCCTCGGGCCAGATCGGCCGGCTGTTCAGTGCCGAGACCTCGATGCCCGTCGCCTCGGCGTCCAAGCTCGTCTATGCCGCCTTCGTCGCGCAGGAACGCGACGGCCTGCTGAACGCGACCGACATCGCCGCGCTCAGCCTGCGCAGCGGACAGGTGGGTTTTCGCACCTGCCGCCGCGACGACACGGTGCACAGCTGCGCCGCCCGGCCCGACAACGGCCGGCTCGACGAAGCGGCGGTCGGCAAGTTCGCCTACGGTGGCGGCCACATGCAGGTGCATGCCGACAAGACCATGCATCTGGGCGAACTGGACGGCCCGGCGCTCGCGCGCCTCGTGTCCGACTCGCTCGGCCTGCACACGACGCAGAGTGATTTCAACTACGTCCAGCCCCAGCTCGCGGGCGGCCTGCGCACCAGCCCGCGCGTGTACGGCGAATTCCTGCGCCGCGTGCTCGACGGCAGCCTGGCCATTGGCCGCTGGCTCGACCGGCCGTCGTTCTGCACCAGCCCCGCGCTGTGCCCGACCGAGACGCTGCACAGCCCCTACGGCGGCGACGAGGCGCCGCGCTACTCGATCGGCCACTGGATCGAGGACCGCGAGCACGGCGACGGCGCCTTCAGTAGTCCGGGCGCCTTCGGCTTCTATCCGTGGATCGACGCGACGCGCACCTGGTACGGCATCGTCGGGCGCGCGGCGCTCGGCGGATTGCAGTCGGCGGACGAAGACCAGCGCCCGGCGCGCGCGTCGATGGCCTGCGGCCGGGCGCTGCGGCGGGCCTGGGCGACGAAGGAGGCGGAGCTGTAGCGGTCGGCCGTGTGTCGGCGCGCCGCCGGCTGGCGCGCTTGCCCGGAATGACGACCGCGCACGCCCGGCCGCGCCTGGTCGGGCTCGAGGCCGCGTCAGGCCCGATGGCCGGGCGTGAGGCCGGTCCACCACCCCGGCCTCTCAGCCGCGCCGCCCCAGCACATACCCCCGCACCACCAGATACAGCACCCCGCCGTTGAGCAGATGCCACGCCCAGTGCGTGCCCACCGGCCATCTCTCGCACCAGGCGTTGTCCACGGTGCGCAGCGCAAGCGACAGCAGGAACAGCCCCGCCGCCGCCAGCAGCAGCGCCGGCTCGGGCCGTCGCGCGCGCCAGTGCTCCCACCCCAGCCAGCCCACGAAGGCCACCGCCGACGCATAGCCGAGCGAGCCGTTGAGCCAATGCGCCGGCAGGCTCTCGGCCAGCGCCGACGCGGCCACGAACAGCCCGAGCAGCCCCATCACCGCCACGCGCCGCCAGCCCATCACGTCGCGCGCATACGCGCCCAGGAACACGAACTGGAACAGCGCGATCGGGATCACGTCGGCGAGCAGCGTCGCCCGGTTGGCGAACACGTGGAATGCCGCGCTGCCCACGCCGATCACGGCCACCAGCGCGATCAGCAGCGCCGGCATCGGCCCGCCCGCGCGCTCGCGCCGCGCGAGCCGCCACAGCGCGACGGCGGCGATCAGGAAGGCGAGGTTGGACAGCGCGTTGAGCGGCTCGGCCAGCAGGCCGGGCGCGCTGCGCTCGCAATAGAGGTCGATGGCGGTGGTCGGGTCCATGCCGCCATGCTGCCTGCGGCGCGTGACGCCCGCGCCGGCCGGTCAGCGCTCGCCTTCCACCTTCTTCAGCTCGTCCTTGCGGTCGCGCGACTGGTCGGCCCTGGCGAAATCGTCGGTGCCGGGCAGTTGCACTTCGAGCCGGTCGACCGGCGCCATGCGGGCCTCGGCGCGGTCGATGCGGAGCGTGAGCAGATGGCCGCCGCGCTTGCGGTCGGCGGTCAGCAGATGCCAGTGCCAGCCGGGCACGCTCACGCCCTTGGTGAAGGCGGGACTGCGCAGGCCGACGAGCGTGCCTTCCACGTTCTCGAAGCGGAATACCGATTGCGTCTTCACCAGCTCGGCCAGCGGCTTGTAGGGCCGCGTCTGCGGCGCGATGGCGCGCGCCGTCGCCGCGCTGAAGCGCCCGTCGATGCGCACCGCCTGGAAGTGGTTGAGGTTGCCCAGCTTCGCGTCGAGCAGCGTCTCCAGCTCGGTGAGGCTGGCGATGCCTTCGAGCGGCAGGCTGGCGGTCGGGCGGAAGGGCACGACATAGGCGAGCGGCGTGCGGTCGCTGGCGGGCGCGATCTCGACCGTGTCGTCGGAATGCACGTGGTAGGCGCGGCCGTCGAGCACCACGAGTTCGCCGTCGAGCCGGTTGAAGGTGCCGAGGCCGAAGTCGCCCTTGCCCAGCAGCTCGCCGATGCTCAGCTCGCCGTCGTAGGTGCCGGCAAGCAGCGCGTCGATCGTCGAATAGGCGTAGACGGCCGGCGGCTGGCAGTCGCGGCAGGGCGCCGCCATGCCGGCATGGTCGGCGTCGTGCGCATGGCCGGCGTGGTCATGGCCCGGATGGAAGGCACCGCAGCCGGCCAGGCCGAGGCCGAGCGCGACGGCGAGGCCGAGGGCGCGGAGACGGCCGGCGAACGCCGGGCCGGCGGATCGCGGGTTGGTGGCTCGCGGGTTGGTGGCTCGCGGGTTGGTGGCGGGGCGGGACGGGGCCGGATGGGTCATGCGATGTCTCCTCTCGTGGATGGCTGGCGCGCAAGTGTCGGCACGGGAAGCGCGGCGCGTGGTTGAGCGCCGTCACACCCGCCGCGCATCTGCCCCGTTCGCGCGAGGCCGGACTGACGCGCCCGCGCCACGTCGTCCGTCGCGGGCGTCCCGGCGGGGCTGGCCTCAGGCCGCCGCGTGGCGACGCCGGCGCGCCAGCAGGCCCGTCAGACCAAGGCCGATCGGGCCCAGCAGCAGGATTCCGGGCTCGGGCACCGGCGTGGCGAACACCCCGGTCGTGCCGACGGCGGTCCAGCTCGCGCCGCCGTGCACGACCACCTCGACATAGCGCCCGGTCACCGCGCCGAGGTCGAAGGACAGCTGCTGCCAGGCCGAGGTGTAGCCCTCGTACGAAACCACGGGCGTCAGACCGGACCAGTCATTGGCGATGGGCGTGTCGCTCACGTAGATGCCGCGCCAGCTCCAGCCGTCGGGGGCCTGGTCGATGTGCATCGTCAGGGAGGCCAGCGAATGGCTGCTGCCGAGATCGACCTGCATCCAGCCGTAGCCCCAGTTGCCGCTGTTCCAGTCGCCGCCGTTGAAGGCGCTCTGGGCGGTATGGGTCGCGCCGCCCACGTTCCAATAGGAGCTTTGCGAATAGCTGTCCGCGGACAGGCCGCTGGCGATGGACTGGGCCGCGTGGGCGGGAGCAATGGCCGCGGCGGCGGCGAGCAAGGCGGTAGCGATCAGGTTGCGCATGACTTGACGAGATGGATGGGCTGAGGGAGGGCCGCCACGCCCGGGCGGACGGTGGCGGCGCTGGCCTGCCACGCACCCGGCAGGTGGCCGCTTCCGGACGGGCCGGTGACCACTCGCGGACGGGCAGGCAGGTGCAAGTTCCGGCGCCGGCCCGGTCGGAAACGCGGTGCCGGACAAATCGGACCGCAAGCTTCGGACGTGGTCCGTGCAATCCCGCACTTCGCCGTGGCCTGGCGTCATCGCTCATCGCCACCAGCCACCGGCGTGATGACCCGCGCCACATCGCTTACAACTGCACCCTTGCCTCGCGGCCAACATCCGCGCGCGACATGGCACCTCCCTGCCCGCGCACTCCACCGAGCAACGATGAATTCCTTCCTCCGGCAATTGCTGTCCGACGCCAGCCAGCTGGCGCATTCCGCCGACCTGCAACACGCCGCCGACGCGATGCGCAAGGCCTTCGACGGCCTGCTCCACGGCCACCGCGCCGACGCCATCGACGTGACCGCGCACGAACTGCGCGACACGCCTGCCGCCGCCACGCCCCGCGACGGCGCCACGCCGCCGCGCCTCGGCCAGCTCGTCGAGGGCCGCCATGCCGAGGACGGCGGCGCGCGCCGCTACAAGCTCTTCATCCCGGCGGCCGCCGGCACGCGCCCGCTGCCGCTCGTGGTGATGCTGCACGGCTGCACCCAGGACGAGGACGACTTCATCACCGCCACGCGCATGAACGCCGCCGCGCTCGCCGCCGACTGCTTCGTGCTCTGGCCGCGCCAGTCGCGGCGCGCCAACGGCACGCGCTGCTGGAACTGGTACCTGCCCGCGCACCAGAAGCGCGGCGCGGGCGAGCCGGGGCTGATCGCCGGCATGACGCGCGCGGTGATGGCCGCGCAGGCGATCGACCCGACGCGCGTGTACGTGGCCGGGCTGTCGGCCGGCGGCGCGATGGCCGCCATCCTCGGCGCGGAATATCCCGAGCTGTTCGCGGCCGTGGGCGTGCATTCGGGCCTGCCGCCCGGCGCCGCCGACGACGCCACCAGCGCCTTCGCGGCGATGAGCGGCGGCACGCCGGTGCATCACCACCCGGCCCACCTGCCGCCCACGATCGTCTTCCACGGCGACCAGGACCGCACGGTCGCGCCGGTCAACGGCGAGCGCGTCGCGGCGCTCGCGGCCGGCGGTCTGCCCGCCACGCGCGATACCGCCAGCCTCGGCGGCCGCGACGTGACCCGGCGCGTCTGGCGCGACGCCGCCGGCCATGCGCGCGCCGAGCACTGGCTGGTGCATGGCGAGGGCCACACGTGGTTCGGCGGCGAGCCGCATGCGAGCTTCGCGAGCGGCGCCGGGCCGGATGCGACGCGCGAGATGCTGCGGTTCTTCGGCGAGCAGCGGCTGGCGAAGGCGACGCGCGCGGCCTGAGCCGGCGCGCGCCGGCCGGCCATCACTCCGGCACGAACTCGCGCACCTCGCCACCCATCACGAGCCCGCGATAGCGCGGCGGCGGCGCGAGCTTCCAGTCGTCCGAGCGCAGCAGCGCCGCGCCATCGGCCTTGACCACCTGGAGCCGGCCGACCCGGCGCCAGTGCCGGCCCGGCGCAGGCTGGCCCCAGACCTCGATCGCGCCATAGCCCACCGTGACCACGAGCACCTCGTCGGCGCCGTCGCCGTCGAGGTCGGCGAGGCGCGCGACGCACCTGGGCGCCGTGTCGCCGAAGGTGTGGACGCAGGGCGCGTCCCAGCCCTTCGCGCGCAGCTGGTCGTGCCACTGGCCGAGCAGCAACGGCGGCAGCCCGGCGCCCGCCGGGCGCAGCTCGAAGCGCGCGGCGAACTGCTCGCGCGTGACCGCCGCCTGCTCGACGGGGCGGCGCTCAGGGCCGAGCAGCCGGGAGTGATCGCTCCAGGCCAGCGCGTCGGCGGCGCGCTGGTGGCCCGGATGCGCCGGATCGGCGGCGATGCGGCCGAGCGCCGCCAGCCCGTGCCGGCCCGACTCATGGCGCAGATAGCGCAGCTCGCTGTCCTCCGCCTTCGCGCCGATGCGCGCCGACTGGCTCGCGGCCGTCATGCGCTTGAGGTCGAGCAGCGGGCTGTGCACCGCGAGCGCCAGCGCCACCATCGCCGCCGCGCCGCCCAGGTTCACGCGGCGCCGCCACGCGAGCCGCGCCTCGGCATCGGCTGGCAGCGTGGCGAAGGCATAGCCGCCCGCGTAGCCCGCGAGCAGCAGGCAGGCGATGAGGCCGAAGGCGCGGTCCTCGGTCAGCCCGTACTGGCCGATGCGCAGCGCGAAGGCCCAGGCCGCGAGCGCGGGCAACGCCGGCGCCACCCAGGTTGCAAGCCTTTGCAGCCAGGCCAGCGGCGCGGCCTGCGCCGGCTCGTGGGCGAGGTCCTGCCACACCACGTTGTCGAGCGCCACGAGCGCGAAGCCCAGGCTCAGCAGCAGCCCCGCCGCCATGCGCGTGTGCCACAGCGGCTGCACGCCCTGGAACAGCAGCGCCAGCGCGAACATCACCAGCACCGCCTGCGCCAGCGGCGCGAGCCAGCGCAGCACCAGCAGCACGATGCGCCGCACCGCCGCCACCAGCTCGGGCCGGAAGCGCCCGAGCATCAGCGCGAAGGCAAACGCCGCGCAGCTGAACGGATAGGCGAACCAGCGCCGCAACAGCCATTCGCGCGGCCAGCTCAGGCCGATCGCGCCGAACAGCCCCACGAACAGCCCCACCAGCGCCCAGGCCAGCCCGGCGAAGGCGAAGGCCAGCGCCAGCGACGCCAGATTGGCCCAGGCCTCGTCATGCAGCCGCGCATAGCCCTCGGCGCGCGTCGTGCCGCGCCAGCCTGTCACCAGGAAGGGCAGCGCCACGAACCAGGCCGCGCCCAGCGCCAGCCCGAGGAAGAACACCGAACCGCCCTGCGCCGGCCAGCGCCCGTCCAGCGGCGACACCACCCAGCCCGTGTAGGCCGCGCAGCCCGCCATCGCGAGCGCGACGCCGGCCGCGCGGGCCAGCACCGCCAGCGGCCCCACCCGTCCCGACAGCAGACCGAGCGTGACCGGCAGCACCAGCGTGACCGCATAGAGCGCGAGCAGCAGCGGCGGCCGGTTCCACGGCTCGACACCCTGCTCGACCGCGCCATGCAGCAGCGCCAGGGCCAGCCCCTGGGCCAGCGCGAGCGGCAGCAGCAGCCGCGCCGGGAGGGCCGGCGGCGGCGCGGGCGGCGACACAAACGACGGCAAGGACGGATCCGGCATGACGGCCGGCGAAGACGGGCTGGGCAGCAAGGCGGCACTCCGGCAAGGCAAAGCCGCGATGATCGGCGACCGCGCCGCCGCGCGGCGGACTTTCCCGATCGCCCGCGCGCGGCGCCGACATCGCATCGAACCCCTCGCCTGCCGACAATCGCGCTTCCCGTCGCCCTCCCCGACCGCCATGGACATCGCCCGCGCCGTACTCGACCACAACCGCCACCGCGACCCCGAGCGCCTCGCGCTCAAGCTGCGCAAGATGCGCGGCGACGCCTTCGTCTTCCTGCGCGGCACGGCCCATCTCTTTCATGCGCGCGTGCCGCTCGAAGGGCTGTTCACGAGCGCGCCGCCGGTCTGGGCATGCGGCGACCTGCACCTCGAGAACTTCGGCAGCTACAAGGCTGACGACCGCCAGGCGCAGTTCGACATCAACGATTTCGACGAGGCCGCGCTGGCACCCGCGAGCTGGGATCTGCTGCGGCTGCTGACCAGCCTGCGCGTCGGCTCGGCCGGACTCGGCATCAAGGCCAAGGCCGCCGACGACCTGTGCGGCGCGCTGCTCGGCGCCTACGCCGCCGCGCTCGCGGCCGGCAAGGCCGGCTGGATCGACCGCGACACCGCCGACGGCCAGATCGGCCGCCTGCTCGCCGATCTGCGCGAGCGCAAGCGCGCCGACTACATCGGCAAGCGCACCGAGGCCGGCCGGAAGGGCGCGCTGCGCCTGCGCACCGACACCGGCAAGGCGCTGCCCGCGAGCGAGGCCCAGCGCGCCGCCGTGCGGCGCTTCATGGCGGGCTACGCGGCCAACCAGCCCGCCCCCCGCTTCTTCGACCTGATCGACGTGGCGCGCCGCGTCGCGGGCACCGGCAGCCTCGGCATCGAGCGCTATGTGCTGCTGGTGCGCGGCAAGGGCGAGGCGGTCGAGCAGCACTACCTGCTCGATCTGAAGCAGGCGCTGCCGTCATCGCTGGCCGAGCGGCTCGCGGCGCGCGGCGGGCCGGCGCTCGCGCAACCCGCGTGGCCGGACGAGGCGGCGCGCGTGGTGGGCGTGATGCGGCGCATGCAGGCCGCGTCGATGGCCTTTCTGGAAGCGGTCGATTTCGAGGGCCGGCCCTTCGTGCTGCGCGGCCTGCAACCGGCCGAGGACCGCGTGACGCTCGACCGCAAGGCGCAGACCGCCGACGAGCTGCGCGCGACGCTGGTCACGCTCGGCCGCCTGCTCGCCTGGGCCCAGCTGCGCAGCGGCGGACGCCAGGGCTCGGCCTGCGCCGACACGCTCATCGCCTGGGGCGAGGACGCGAGCTGGCATGACGGGATGCTCGACGCGAGCGCGCTGCTGGCCGAGCAGGTGCGCGAGGACTCGGCCGCCTATGACGCGGCCTGCAAGGACGGGCGCATGCCGCTCGACGCGGAGGGGGTGGCTGCGCATTACGCATCGAGCCCGGCGAGCGCGTCGGGCAGCGCGGCATCGAGCCGCGCGAGTTCGAAGTCGAGTTCGTAGCCGCTGCCGGCAACCGGGTCGCCTGCCTTGGCCAGGATGCGGCCCAGGCGGGCGACACGCGTGCCGGTCGCGAGGCTGAGCGCGCGCGCCTGCCGCGCGGCCGCGAGCGCTTCGTCGCGCCGGCCGAGCTGGAGGCAGACCTCGGCGTGATCGCAGACGCGCCAGATGTCGAAGCGCGGCAGGCATTGCGCGGCGGCATCGAGCTCGGCTTCGGCTTGCGCCGCGCGGCCGACCCGCGCCAGCTGACGGGCCAGCTCGTGGTGCAGCCTCGCCTCGTCGGGCTGGCGCTGGACGGCCGCGCCCAGCAAGGCGATCGCCGCGTCGGGCCGGCCGGCCTGGGCGATCAGCCCGGCGGCCTGCAGCGTGATGCGGGGCGTCATCGGGGCTTGCGCATCGGCGGCGGCGGCGAAGGCTTCGACGCCGTCGGCGCGCCCGGCCGCCAGCTCGGCGCGCGCGAGCGCGAGCAGCAGGACCGGCGCCTTGCCGGCGCGCCGGGCGAGCTCGGCCAGCATCGCTTCGGCGGCGGCGCCATCACCGCAACAGCGCATGGCGTCGGCCCAGTCGAGGGCGTCATCGATGAGCTTGGGCGCGAGTTCGGCAAGCGTGTCGAGCGTCGCGCGCGCGACGGCGAAATCGCCTGCCTCGCACAGCAGGCGGGCCTGGCGGCGCAACAGCTTCAACGAATGCGGACGGCGGGCGAGCCCGGCGGTGAGCTGGTCGAGCGCGGCCCGAAAGTCGATGGTGGTGCCGATGTCGGGGGCAGCGGCACGCGGCCCGCCAACCGTCGACGTGGCCGGGCCGGCAGCGGACGCGGTGCCAGTAGCGGCCGCCTTCGCCTCGTCGCGCGCCTGTTGCGCGAGCCAGTCGGCCGCGAGCAGGAAATCATCGATCGCCTCGGGCGCCGCCTCGGTGGCCCGGGCGAGCCGGTCTAGCGCGGCGTCGAGCTCGCCCTGCTCGCGCAGCCAGCGTGCCTCGATGCGCAGCGCGGTCGAGCGGCACGACATGGGCGAGCCACTGCGCGCGGCTGCCGCCGCAAGCGCGCAGCCGGGCGCGCCATGCCGCAGCAGCAACTCGCCATGGACCTCGCCGACCCAGTCGTCACCGGGCGGAGCCGCTGCAGCTGCCGCGCGGGCTACCGCCTCGGCCTCGACGATGCGCCCGAGCGCCTCCAGCGCCCGCACGCGCTCGACGGCGCCGGTTGGATGCAGCGGAAAGCGCGCCGCGAACTCCTCGGCGCAGGCGAGCGCGGCGTCGGCCCGGCCCCATTCGCGCAGCCGCCGGCAGCAGGCACGGACGGCGCCCTCGCGCCCCGGTTCGGCGGCGAGCGCGGCGACCAGCAGGCGTTCAGCCTCGTCATGGCGGCCGAGCCGGATCAGCACGTCGGCGAGGCAGCGCCCGGCCTCGGCCCAATCATCGCGGCGCGCCTGCACCCGCTCGGCCAGCGGCAGCGCGAGATCGGGCCGGTCGAGCGCGAGCAGCCGGTCTGCAATCACGACGAGCAGATCGACGTTGTCGGGCCGGTCGCGCGCCGCCGCCTGCAGATCGGCCAGCGCGGCCTCCGTGTCGCCGAGCGCCTCCTGCACGCGGGCGCGCTCGGCGCGCGCGGCCGGCCCCGCGATCGCGTCGGCGCACCAGGGGCCGAGCAGCGCGAGCGCCTCGGCATGGCGTTCCTGCTCGCGCAGCAGCGCAGCCAGCTCGAGCGCGACTTCGCCCACCGCCGGAAAGCGCCGCGCGAGGTCGCGCAGGGCCGCTTCGGCGCCGGCCGCGTCGTCGCGCCGCAGGTGGACGTTGCGCAGCAGCCGCGCGACCTCCGGGATCAGCACGCCTTGCGCGAGCAGCACGCCGGCCTCGGCCAGCGCCCCCGCCGGGTCGCCGCGCCGATGGCACTGCCATGCGAGATCGAGCCTCAGCTGCGCGGCTTCGGGCGCGAGGTCCAGCGCGCGCCGCAGGGGCGGCCCGGCGGCACGCCAGTCGCCGGCGTCGTTCAGCAGCCGGGCCTGCGCGCGCAGCAGCTCCCAGCGCTCGTCGGCCCTCGGCATCGCGGCCAGTGCGGCGAGCGCGCCTTGCGGATCGCCGCGCCGCTGGCGCTGCCAGCCGCGATCGATCCAGGCCCAGGGGTCGGCCGGATCACAGTCGATCGCGCGCTGATAGCGGGCCTCGACGCCGTCGACGTCGCCGCGCCGCGCGGCGATCTCGGCGCCCAGGCGCCAGAGCGCGGGCAGGTTGGGCCGCAGCGCGCTCACCTCGCGCCAGACGGCCTCGGCGGCATCGGTCTGCCCCAGCCGCAGGCGAGCGCGGGCGAGGTCCATGCGCACCCAGGGATCGGCCGGGTCGACCGCGATCGCGCGCGCGGCGAGTTCCGTGGCCTCGGTCAGCCGGCCCTGGTCGAGCGCGAGCCGCGCGAGCAGGCGCCAGCCCGGCCCGAAATCGGGCGCCAGCTCGACCAGCGCCTCGGCCTCGGCGGTCGCGGCCGCCAGCAGGCCGCAGCGCTTGAGCAGCTCGGCATGGTTGAGCCGGGGCCAGCGGGCGCGCGGCGCCAGATCCACCGCGCGCGCCTGGCAGACGAGCGCGGTCGCGAGATCGCCGTCGCGCTCGGCCACCAGGCCGAGCCCGCGATGGCCGCGGCTGGAGCGCGGATGGCGCCGCAGCAGCTGCCGGAAGCGCTGCGTCGCGAGCCCGGATTGATGCCGGTCGAGCGCGACGAGGCCGAGGTTGTTGAGCGCGCCGATGTTGCGCCGGTCATGCGCGAGCGCGAGGTCGAAGGCGGTCTCGGCGGCATCGAGATCGCGGCGTTCGCGCGCGAGGCTGCCGGTGAAGTTGAGGTAGCGCGAGCCGAGGCGCGGCGGGCCGGCCGGGCGGTGGCGCGGCCGGCCCGCTTCGCGCGCGAGCGCGAGCCTTTCCTCCATGCCGACCGGATCGCCGAGGGCGCGGCAGACCGCCGCCCACAGCACATAGGCATCCTGATGGCGATGCAATCCGCCGTCCGCGAGATGCAGCCGCAGCGCCGCGAGCGTGCGCGCAAAACCGTCGGCCGGCGTGTCGAGCGCATGGAACAGGGTCGCGGCCTGGAACGGGTCGGCGATCTGCAGGCCGGCCTCGGCCGCCGCGCGCAACGCCGCCGGAAAATCGCCCGCATGCCGGAAACGCACCGGCACATCGACGGCGCGGCCCTGACTGCCGCGCAGCCGGATCGTGTACAGCCGGCCGTGCTGCACCACCTCGCCCATGAGCCGCCGCTCGCCGCGCCCCAGCGCCTGACGGAAATAGCGGATCGCACCGCGCACCGACCACGACATGCCCGGCAGCTGCAGATCGACCTGCAGGCGCGGCAGCTCGATGAAGGCCGCGTCGCCGGGGCCGTCGTCGGTGCGGGCAAGGGTCTGCAGACTCACGATCTCGTCGAACAGCTGCTGCGACAGCACCGCGCCGGTGAGTCCGGTCTCGGCCAGGCCGGCCGGCACGTCGAAGGGCTCGACCACGATCGGATCGCGGCGCCATTCGCGCCACACCAGCCAGCCGGCGAAGCCGCCCGCGAGCAGCCCGAGCGCCGACCAGAACACCGCCACGCCGCCCGTGATCGCGTCGGTCCAGCCCTTGAAGGCCGCCGTGCCCTGGGGCGCGGCGGCCGGCGGCGCGGTGACGGTCAGGCGCAGGTCGCCGGCGGCGGTCGCGGCCGATGGGCTTGCCGGGGCGGTCTTGGCCGCCAGGGGCGCGGTCGGCGGCTGCGCGCCAGCCGGCGCCGACACCGCCAGCAGCAGCACGGCAAGCCGCAGGAACACGAGACATGAGGCGCGGAGCGAGGTCATCGGCGGGCGTCCTTCCGGCACGAGGCGGCGGCAAAGGCCCGAAGCCAAGCACGGCCGTCGCGGCGCCGGCAAGGCGGGCCGGTCCGGACGTGGCAGGAGCGCATCGGCGCGCCGGCGGGCGTCACCACGACGGGCCGCCGATGTGGCGCGGACACGGCCCGCAAGGAGAATGCCCGTCCTCACGTCCTGCCCGCGCGTCATGCCCAGCCCCGTCCCCGCCCCACCCCTTCCTTCCTGGCGCGACCTCGCCGCCGGCCTGTGCGTGGCCGGCCTGCTCATCCCCGAGGCAGTGGCCTATGCCGGACTCGCGCGGCTGCCGGTCGGCCATGCGCTCGCGGCGACGCTGGCCGGGCTGCTCGTGTACGGGCTGGCCGGCGGCAGCCGCTTCGCGGTGGTGTCGCCAACGTCGTCGAGCGCGGCGCTGTCGGCCGTGGCGGTGCTGTCGCTCACGGCCGGCGCGCCCGACGGCGATTTCGCGCAAGCGCTTGCAGCGCTGGTGCTGCTGGCCGGCGCGGCGCTCGCGCTGCTCGGCATCGCGCGTCAGGGCCAGCTGTCGGGCTTCGTATCGCGGCCGGTGCTGCGCGGCTTCAGCTTCGCGCTGGCGGTGTCGATCAGCGTGCGCCAGCTGCCCGACGCGCTCGGCCTGCCGCTGCCGCACGACGCGGGCGCCGATCCGCTGCGCACGCTGCTCTACACGCTCGGCCACGGCGCGCTGTGGCACGGGCCGAGCCTGGCGATCGCGCTGGGCACGGCGGCGCTGATCGCGCTGCTGCGCCGGCTGCCGCGCCTGCCCGGCATGCTGATCGCGATGCTGGCGGCGATCGCGGTGTCCGAGGCGCTGGGGCTGCCGGCGCGCGGCGTGGAAGTGGTGGGCGCGATCGCGCCGCCGCGCTTCGCGCCCGCGCTGCCCGCGCTCGATCACGAGCAATGGCTGCGCGCGGCCGAGCTGGCCTTCGGCCTCGTGGTGCTGCTGTTTGCCGAGAGCTGGGGCAGCATCCGCGGCCTCGCGCTGGCGCATGACGACAGCGTCGATGCCGACCGCGAGCTGCGCGCGCTCGGGCTGTGCAACCTGGTTTCGGGGCTGGTCCAGGGCATGGCGGTCGGCGCCGGCTTCTCGGCCAGCAACGCGAGCGCGGCGGCCGGCGCGCAAAGCCGCGCCACCGGGCTGGTCGCGGCGGCGGCGGTGCTCGGGGCCACGCTGTTCGCGCTGCCGCTGGTGGCGCTGCTGCCCCGGCCGGTGCTGGCGGTGGCGGTGATGGGCGCGCTCTGGCATGCGCTGTCGCCGGCGCCGCTGCTGGCGGTGTGGCGCACGCGGCGCGACCGGGCGCTGGTGGCGGGCGCGGTGGCGGCGGTGCTGGCGCTGGGCGTGCTGCACGGCATGCTCGCGGCCGTGGGGCTGTCGCTGGTGGCGGCGCTGCGGCGCTTCAGCCAGCCGGTGGTGCACGAGCTGGGCCGGCTCGGCGGCACGCGCAACTACGTGGTGCTCGACGCGCACGTCGATGCGCACGCGCTGCCCGGCCTGCTGATCCTGCGGCCGGAAGAGCCGCTGTTCTTCGCCAGCGCCGAGCGCGTGGTGAACGAGGTGGCGGCGCGTGCCCGCGCCCGGCCCGGCCTGCGCCACGTGGTGCTGAGCCTGGAAGAAAGCTCCGACCTCGACAGCACCGCCGTCGAGTGCCTGCGCGAGCTGAGGCAGCGCCTCGCGCGCGACGGCCACGGGCTCATCCTCGCGCGCGCCAAGGACCGAGTGCGCGCCCTGCTCGCGCGCTGCGATCCCGAGGGCGTGGGCCGCGCCGACCACATGACCTTCAGCGTGGCCGACGCGGTACGCGTGGCGCGCGGCAACCGCGAGCCGGCGGAGTGAGGCATCAGCCGGCCGGCCGGCCGTCCTCGCGCTCGCGGCGCTGCGCCATCACGCGCCAGAGATTGGTCTCGATCCAGTCGGCCAGGCCGGCGACGCGCTCGGCCGCCTCCATGCCGAGCGGCGTGAGCCGGTAGTCGACGCGCGGCGGCACCACGCCGTGATCGCTGCGCTCGACGATGCCGTCGGCCTCCAGGCCCTGGAGGGTCTGGGCCAGCATCTTCTCGCTCACCCCGCCGATGCGCCGGCGCAGCTCGCTGAAGCGCTGCACGCCGTGGGTGAGCAAGGCGACCAGCACCAGCACGCCCCAGCGGCTGGTCATGTGCTGGAGCACCTCGCGCGAGGGGCAGGCGGCGGCCATCAGCTCGCCGCGAAGCATGCGGGCGCTGAGGGCGGGGTCAGCGGGCGCCGAAGCGGCGACGCCGGCCGGCGCGCCGGAGGACGCGGCCAGCGGCTCGGCCCCTGGCTCGAACGTCGGCTCGGACGCGGTAATGGCGGCGCCGGCCGCGGAGTCGGCGGAGCGGACGGATCGGGACGGGGATCGGGACATGGCGGCGGGCGGAGCGGCTGGAATCCGGCGATGGTAAGTGGCCATGGCGGGTTCAACACTTACCTTTTTGTACGTACTTACGATTGGTAAGCGCAAAGACTAAGCTGCGCCCACCTCAACCGACGGAAGAACCCCATGACCACGATCGCCATCACCGGCGCCACCGGCCAGCTCGGCCGCCTCGTCATCGACGCCCTGCTCGCGCGCGGCGTGCCCGCCGCCAGCCTCGTCGCCGCCGTGCGCGACACCGCCAAGGCCGCCGACCTCGCCGCCCAGGGAGTCGCCGTGCGCGCCGCCGACTACGACCAGCCCGCCACGCTCGACGCCGCCTTCGCGGGCGTGGAGCGGCTGCTGCTCATCTCATCCAACGCCGTCGGCCAGCGCTTCGCCCAGCACTCGGCCGTGATCGAGGCCGCCAAGCGCGCGGGCGTGAAGCTCGTCGCCTACACCAGCCTGCTGCATGCCGACACCTCGCCGCTCGCGCTCGCCGCCGAGCATGTGGCGACCGAGCAGGCGCTGGCCGCCTCCGGCCTGCCGCATGTGCTGCTGCGCAACGGCTGGTACGTCGAGAACTACCTGCTGTCGGTGCCGACCGCGCTTCAACACGGCGCCCTGCTCGGCAGCGCCGGCACCGGCCGCATCTCCTGCGCGAGCCGCGCCGATTACGCCGACGCGGCCGCCGCCGTGCTCGCCGGCGCCGCCGACCCGGCCGGCCAGGTGCACGAACTCGCGGGCGACGACAGCTATTCGCTGGCCGAACTCGCTGCCGAGATCGCCGCCCAGGCCGGCAAGCCCGTCGCCTACAACGACCTGCCCGAAGCCGCGTACAAGGACGTGCTGGTGAGCGTCGGGCTGCCCGAAGGCTTCGCCGGGCTGCTCGCTGATTCGGACGCGGGCGCGGCCAAGGGCGCGCTGTACGACGGCGGCAAGGGCATCAGCGCGCTGACCGGCAAGCCGACCATCACGCTCACGGCGGCGGTGGCGGGCGCGCTCAAGGGCTGAGCATGGCGGCGCGGGCGGCCGGCGCGATGGGCGATCACCCGCGCCAACCGTGCGCCGATCCGCTCAATATCGGCCGGCAAATGCCGTATTCCCGGCGAACGCCCGCGTTCCCGCGCTCCTAGCATGGGTGCATCGGGGGACGGTGCGCGCACGGCCGCATCCGCCCTTGCCTGCCCTTCGCCTGCCGGGAGCGCCCGCATGAGCATCGACATCAAGACCCAGACCACCGGCGCCGGCATGGCCGCGCTGCTCAAGCAGTCGCAGGCCGCCGCCGACGCGACCACGCAGAACCTGCTCGCCACCGCCGCCGGCGCGACCAAGGACAACGCCTCGGTCGCATCGACGCTCGTCAGCCTCGGCAAGTCGGCCGCGAGCGCCGCCAGCCTCACCTACGACATGAGCGGCAGCCTGACGGGCAGCGCGTCGGACGGCGACAGCGGCGTCGCGAGCCTGTTGCAGGGGATGGTGGCGAGCACCGGCAACAGCAGCCTGCCGACGACGGCGGGCGGCTGGGTGGATCTGATCAAGAACCATCCGGACGAGGCGAAGGCGAGCCTCGCGCAGGTGTCGCGTCAGAGCGTGCTGGATCTGCTGAACGCGGAGTGACCAGCAAGCAGCAGTGACGGCGTCACCCGGCAAGCGGGTGACAGGAGGCCGCCTCGGCCTTCATTGCCAGATGTCGCGCATCGCGCCAACGGATTGCGCGAGCGCGCGCAGGCGTTTCCACGCATCGGCCCGCTCGCGGCCGGATTCGGCGTGCAGCTGCTCGACGAGGTTGGCGAGCAGGCTCGTCGGCGCTTCATCGGTCGGAATGTCAAATTCATTCGACACTCACGCCGCCTGCTCCTCCGCCTCCTCCCCCAGAAACCCCCCGCTCTGCCGAGCCCACAACCGCGCGTAGATCCCCCCGCGCGCCAGCAGCTCGGCATGACTGCCCTCCTCCACGATCCGCCCGTGGTCGAGCACCACCAGCCGGTCCATCGCGGCAATCGTGCTCAGCCGATGCGCGATCGCCACCACCGTCTTGCCCTCCATCAGCTTGTAGAGGCTGGCCTGGATCGCCGCCTCGACCTCGCTGTCGAGCGCGCTCGTGGCTTCGTCCAGCAGCAGGATCGGCGCGTCCTTGAGCATCACGCGCGCGATCGCGATGCGCTGGCGCTGGCCGCCCGACAGCTTCACGCCGCGCTCGCCCACATGCGCGTCGTAGCCGGTGCGGCCCTTGGCGTCGGCCAGTTCGGCGATGAAGCCCTCGGCCTCGGCGCGGCGCGCGGCGGCCACCAGCTCGGCCTCGCTCGCGTCGGGCCGGCCGTAGAGGATGTTGTCGCGCACCGAGCGGTGCAGCAGCGAGGTGTCCTGCGTGACCATGCCGATCTGCGCGCGCAGGCTTTCCTGCGTGACGGCGCCCACGTCCTGGCCGTCGATGAGCACCCGCCCCTGCTCGGCGTCGTAGAAGCGCAGCAGCAGGTTGACGATCGTGCTCTTGCCCGCGCCCGAGCGGCCGACCAGGCCGATCTTCTCGCCCGGGCGGATCGTCAGGTCGAGCCCGTCGATCACGCGGCGCGCGCCGCCGTAGCTGAAATTGACGTGCTCGAAACGCACCTCGCCGCGCGTCACCTTCAGCTCGGGCGCGCCCGGCCGGTCGGTGATCGCATGCGGCCGCGACAGCGTGTTGAGCCCGTCCTGCACCGTGCCGATCTGCTCGAACAGCATCGTCATCTCCCACATCACCCAGTGCGAGATGCCGTTGAGCCGCACCGCCATCGCGGTGGCGGCCGCGAGCGCGCCGGTGCCGATGCTGCCGGCGCTCCACAGCCAGATGCCGAGGCCCGCCGTGCCCGCCACCAGCAGCACGCTCAGGCTGTGGTTCACCACCTCCACCGCCGTCACGAGCCGCATCTGGCCATGCACCGTCTGCATGAATTCCTTCATCGCCGAGCGCGCGTACAGCGCCTCGCGCCGGCCGTGGGAGAACAGCTTGACCGTGGCGATGTTGGTGTAGGCGTCGGTCACGCGGCCGGTCATGAGCGAGCGCGCGTCGGCCTGCCTTTCGGACGCGCGCGCGAGGCGCGGGATGAAGAAGCGCAGCGAGGCGAGGTAGCCGAGCGCCCAGAGCGCGAAGGGCAGGCCGAGCCAGAGGTCGAAGCTCGCCGCCACGCTCGTGATCGTGGTGAAGAACACCAGCGCGAACACGAGGATGTCGCAGCTCGTGAAGACGGTGTCGCGCACCGCGAGCGCGGTCTGCATCACCTTGGCCGAGACGCGGCCGGCGAACTCGTCCTGATAGAAGCTCATGCTCTGGTCGAGCATCAGGCGGTGGAAGTTCCAGCGCAGCCGCATCGGGAAGTTGCCGGCGAGCGTCTGGTGCTTGAACGTCGATTGCAGCATCACCGCCACCACGCTCGCGCCCAGCATCGCGCCGAGCCAGCCGAGCGTGTTGCCGTGCGCCTGCCAGAAGCCGGCGGGCGTGGTGCCGGTGGTCCAGTCCACGAGCTTGCCGAGGATGGCGAACAGGATGGCCTCGAACACGCCGATGACCGCGCTGAGCAGCGCCATGCCGGCGATCCACGGCCGCATGCCCTCGGTGCCGGCCCACAAAAAACGCAGCAGGCTGCGCGGTGGCGTGGCCGGCAGCGCGGACGGATAGGGATCGACGAGGCGTTCGAAGAAGGAGGCGACCTTCACGCGGGACTCCGGTGGCGGTTGGCGAAAAGCCCGGCAGCGTAAGCGCGCGGGGATGGCGGAGTCTGCAACAACCCTTTGACGCGGGCCGGCGCGCCGCGTGAGGCTGCGGTTTCGCACCGGCGGCTCCCGGTGCTGGACCGGCGGCATTGGCTCCGTCGCCAGGGCGGCGGGCGGCTCCGCTGCCGCCATGCGCGCTTGACCTGCTGCAACGGCGCCGCCATCGCGCCGCAGCATGCTGGAGCCAAGACCAACAGGCGCACACACCACCATGACCTCCTCCGCCCATCCGCTTCGCCGCGCACTGGTACTGCTCGTTCTTCTCGCCGTCGCGGCGGGCGGCGGCTGGTACTGGTGGAAGTCGCAACCCGCGCCGCTGCCGCCGGGCATCGTGCAGACCAACGGCCGCATCGAGGCGGTGCAGATCGACGTGGCGACCAAGGCCGCCGGCCGCGTGGCCGAGGTGCTGGTGCGCGAGGGCGATCTGGTCGAGGCCGGCAAGGTGGTGGCGAAGATGGACACCGCCGCGCTCGACGCCCAGCTCGCCCAGGCCGAGGCCCAGGTGGCGCAGGCGCGCGACGCGGTCGCGGCGGCGCAGGCGGTGGTCGATCAGCGCAACGGCGAACTCACCCTCGCGCAGAACAACTTCGCGCGCTCCGAAGATCTCGTCGCGCGCAACTTCATCAGCCCGCAGAAGCTCGACCAGGACCGCGCCGCGATGCTCACCTCGCGCGCCGCGCTCGCGGCGGCGAAGGCGCAGGTGGTGGGCGCGCAATCGGCGGTGAAGGCGGCGCAGGCGGCGGTCGAGCGCGTGCGCACCGATCTGGCCGATTGCGTGCTGAAGGCGCCGCGCACCGGCCGCGTGCAGTACCGGCTGGCCGAGCCGGGCGAGGTGCTGGGCGCGGGCGGCAAGGTGGTGAGCCTGCTCGACCTGGCCGACGTGTACATGACCGTCTTCCTGCCCGAAGGCACGGCCGGGCGCGCGGCCGTGGGCGGCGAGGCGCGGCTGGTGTTCGACGCCGCGCCGCAGTACGTGGTGCCGGCGCGCGTGAGCTTCGTCGCGGCCGACGCGCAGTTCACGCCCAAGACGGTGGAGACGAAGCAGGAGCGGCAGAAGCTCGTGTTCCGCGTCAAGCTCTCGCTCGACCCCGAGCTGCTGCGCAAGTACGAGACGCGCGTGAAGGCGGGCGTGCCGGGGCTGGCCTATGTGCGCGTCGATGATGCGACCGCATGGCCGGCGAGCCTTGAAGTAAAGCTGCCCGAGCAATGAATCTTCAGGCGGGCATGAAGAACGCGGCCGACGGGCGCGGCACGAACGCGACGGCCGGGCACGACTCCGGCGCGGCACCGACCGGCGCGCCGCCCGACGCCGTCGCCACCCTCGCCGCCGTCGAGCACCGCTACGGCGCCACGCTCGCGCTCGCGGGCGTCGATCTGGCCATCCCGGCGCGGCGCATGGTCGGCTTCATCGGGCCGGACGGCGTCGGCAAGTCGAGCCTGCTCGCGCTGGTGGCGGGCGCGCGCGTGGTGCAGGCCGGCAGCGTGACTGTGCTCGGCGGCGACATCGCCGATCGCGCCCACCGCGCCGTCACCTGCCCGCGCATCGCCTACATGCCGCAAGGCCTCGGCAAGAACCTCTACCCGACGCTGTCGGTGCGCGAGAACCTCGACTTCTTCGCGCGGCTGTTCGGCCTCGGCGGCGCGGCGCGCGACGCCAAGATCGCCGAGCTGCTCGCCGCCACCGGCCTTGATCCCTTCCCCGACCGGCCGGCCGGCAAGCTGTCGGGCGGCATGAAGCAGAAGCTCTCGCTGTGCTGCTCGCTCATCCACGACCCCGACCTGCTCATCCTCGACGAGCCGACCACCGGCGTGGACCCGCTGTCGCGGCGCCAGTTCTGGGAGCTGATCGACCGCATGCGCGCGCGCCGGCCGCAGATGAGCGTGCTCGTCGCCACCGCCTACTTCGACGAGGCCGAGCGCTTCGACGAACTCGTCGCGATGGACGCCGGCCGCATCCTCGCCCAGGCCACGCCGGCCGAACTCAAGGCGCGTACCGGCGCGTCCTCGCTCGAACAGGCCTTCGTGCAACTGCTGCCGCCCGAGCGGCGCGGACGCGGCGGCGTGTTCACCGTGCCGCCGCGCGCGGCCGGCGCCGATGACGCGGTCGCGATCGAAGCCGAGGGGCTGACACGGCGCTTCGGCGATTTCACGGCGGTCGATCACGTCAGCTTCCGCATCCCGCGCGGCGAGATCTTCGGCTTCCTCGGCTCGAACGGCTGCGGCAAGACGACGACGATGAAGATGCTCACCGGCCTGCTGCCCGCGACCGAAGGCAGCGCGCGGCTGTTCGGCCGCGAGGTCGATGCCAACGACCTCGCGACGCGCAAGCGGGTGGGCTTCATGTCGCAGGCGTTCTCGCTCTACAGCGAGCTGACGGTGCGGCAGAACCTCGCGCTGCATGCGCGGCTGTTCGCGCTGCCGCGCGCGCGCGTCGCGTCGCGGCTGGCCGAGCTTGAAGCCGGCTTCGGCCTCGGGCCCTACATGGATCAGGTGGCCGAGGCGCTGCCGCTCGGCGTGCGCCAGCGGCTGTCGCTCGCGGTCGCGGTCATCCACGAGCCCGAGCTGCTCATCCTCGACGAGCCGACCTCGGGCGTGGACCCGGTCGCGCGCGACGGCTTCTGGGAGCTGCTCGTCGAGCTGTCGCGCGAGCGCGGCACGACCATCTTCATCAGCACCCACTTCATGAACGAGGCCGAGCGCTGCGACCGCATCTCGCTCATGCATGCAGGCCGCGTGCTGACGCAAGGCACGCCGGCCGGCATCGTGCGCGCGAGCGGCCAGGCAACGCTGGAGGATGCGTTCATCGCCGCGCTCGAAGCGGCGGCGGGCGGCGCCGACAAGTCCACCGCGCGGACGGCCACCGGCGCGACGGACACGCCGGCGCCCGCCGGCCGCGAGGCCGCGACGACGACCAGCGCCGCGCCGCCCGCCAGCACCACCAGCACCACCGACGCCGGCCGCGCCACCGCCACGGCCGATTCGGCCCCGCCCGACACCCACACCCGCCCCGCCGCCTTCAGCCCGCGCCGCCTCTGGGCCTACGCCCGGCGCGAGGCCACCGAGCTGCGCCGCGACACCATCCGCCTCGCCTTCGCGCTGCTCGGTCCGCTGCTGCTGATGACGGTGTTCGGCTACGGCATCACCTTCGACGTGGAAGGCCTGAGCTACGCCACGCTCGACCGCGACGGCTCGCCGGAAAGCCGGCTCTATCTCGAAGGCTTCGCCAGCTCGCGCTACTTCCGCGACGCGGGCGCCGTGCCCGATGCCGGCGCGCTCGACGACGCGCTGCGGCGCGGCCGCGTCAAGCTCACGATCGAGATTGCGCCTGGTTTCGGGCGCGAGCTGCGCCAGGGCCGCGCGCCCGAGGTGCAGGTGGCGATCGACGGCTCGATGCCCTTCCGCGCCGAGACGAGCCGCGGCTATGTGGAAGGCGTGCATCGAGCCTTCATCCAGCGCATCGCCGCCGACAACGGCATCTCCACCGCCCAGCCCTTCAGCGTGGAGGAACGCTTCCGCTACAACCAGGACTTCCGCAGCGTGTACGCGATGGTCCCGGGCATCGTGATGCTGCTGCTCATGCTCATCCCGCCGATGATGACGGCGCTCGGCATCGTGCGCGAGAAGGAGCTGGGCTCGATCATCAACTTCTACGTCACGCCCACGAGCGGCATCGAGTTTCTCGTCGGCAAGCAGCTGCCCTACATCGGGCTGGCGCTGCTCAACTTCGCGAGCCTGTCGGCGCTCGCGCTGCTGCTGTTCCAGGTGCCGTTCAAGGGCGATCCGCTCGCCTATGTGCTCGGCGGCCTGCTGTACGTGACCGCGACCACCGCCTTCGGCATGTTCGTGAGCTGCTTCGTCGGCAGCCAGATCGCGGCCATCTTCGCCACCGCCATCCTCGCGGTGATGCCGACGGTGCAGTTCTCGGGCTTCCTCATGCCGGTGGCCTCGCTCTCGCCCGACGGCTGGCTCATCGGCCGCGTGTTCCCGAGCACCTGGTTCCAGCACATCAGCGTCGGCAGCTTCACGAAGGCGCTGGAGCCGCGCGCGCTGCTGCTCGACTTCGCGATGCTGGCGCTGCTCGCGCTCGGCTACATCGGCGCCGCGCGGCTCGCGCTGCGCACGCAGGAGAAATGACGATGCGCGCCCTGCCCGCCCGCGCCATGACCGTCGCAGCCGCAACGACCGCCTGCGCCGCCAACCGACGCCACGGAGGCCGCCCGTGATCCAGTCCCTGCGCGCCATCCTCTGGCTCGGCTGGAAGGAAATCCTCAGCCTCGCGCGCGACGCGGCGATGGTGGGGCTCATCCTCTACGCCTTCAGCTATGCCGTCATCGGCCCGGCCAAGGGCGCGCGCATGGAACTGCGCGACGCCTCGATCGCCGTGGTGGACGAGGACCGCTCGCCGCTGTCGGCGCGCCTCACCGACGCGCTGCTGCCGCCCTACTTCCTGCCCGCCGTGCCGCTCGACGCGCGCGAACTCGACGCCGCCCTCGACGCGAGCCGCACGACCTTCGTGCTCGACATTCCGCCGCGCTTCCAGGCCGACGTCGAAGCCGGCCGCGCGCCGGTGCTGCAACTGCATGTGGACGCGACCGCGATGTCGCAGGCCGGGCGCGGCAACGCCTATCTGCAAACGATTGCAGCGCAGGAGGTGGCGAGCTTTCTGGGCCGCAGCACGCCGGTGCCCGTCAGCCTCGTGACCCACGCCCGCTACAACCCCAACCTCGACGAGTCGTGGTTCATGGGCATCTCGCAGATCATCTCCAACATCACGATGCTGGCGATCATCCTGTCGGGCGCGGCGGTGGTGCGCGAGCGCGAGCACGGCACGCTGGAGCATCTGCTCGTCATGCCGCTGCGGCCGTCGGAAATCATGCTGGCCAAGGTGTGGTCGAGCGCGCTGGTGATCGTCGCGGTGGGCACGCTGTCGCTCAAGTTCGCGGTGCAGGGCGCGCTCGGCGTGCCGGTCGCGGGCTCGGTGCCGCTGTTCATGCTCGGCAGCGCGCTCTACATGTTCAGCATGACGTCGCTGGGCATCTTCCTCGCCACGCTCGCGCGCTCGATGCCGCAGTTCGGCCTGCTCGCCTTCCCGACCTTCATCGTGCTCAACCTGCTGTCGGGCGCGATGACGCCGCTCGACAGCATGCCCACGTGGCTCCAGAACGCGATGCTCGCCTCGCCCACGCGGCATTACGTCGATTTCGCGGCGGCGATTTTGTTCCGCGGCGCGGGGCTGGAGACGGTGTGGCCGAGCTTCGCGGCCGTCGTCGGCATCGGGGCGGTGTGCTTCGGCGCGGCGCTGACGCGGTTCAGGAGCACGCTGGCGGCGGCGCAGGGCTGAAAACGCCGGCAGATTCCCGGCTTGCGCAGCCGATCCCTATTCGCCAGCCCCGACGGAATTGCGCCATCGATTCCGGCAATCCATCGAATCGCACGCGAGCAATTGAATTGCGCAAATGCAGGCAAAGTGACCGGCAAGCCGACAATTCACCTCAGGCAGCGCAGCCGGCTCATTTACACCCAAATCCCGGGAATGATTCCGGAAATCACATACGATTCATTGAATGACAATGACGCCGGCCATCCTGGAATGACCGGCGCTCATTTGTGGCGATTAATGATCGCCAGATGCCGTCACGGCGTGACGGGAACGATGCTCGTCACCGACGGCGTGCCTTCCAGCGGCACGTACACGCGGATCACGCTGATGAAGTTCTTGCCGTTCGGAACCACCACCGTGCCCTCGACGAGGAAGGCGTAGTTGGTGCCGGCGACGATCTGGGTCGCGTAGGCCACGAGCTTGTACTTGACGCCGAGCAGCTTGGTGGTGACGTCCTCGAACAAGGCCTGCACATTGGGCGTGGCGACGAATTGCCATTCGGTCCAGCCGCCGGGGATCGTTTCATTGCTCATTTCATTTCCTTTCCTGATGGATTCTGATCCACCCATCACGTCATTGTGACGGACCACGATCCGGTCGATCGCGGAAAGAATAATGCCCGGCGATTCACGTCCATTACAGCGCAGCGAGGTAACGACAGAACCAATCCCGGTAACAACTGGCCCACCCTTTCCGGATGATCCGGAAATGCATTTCGTAATTACCGAAATTCATTCAATTCCGGCAATGCGCAATTCGGGCCGCCGGCAGGACCGTTCCCGCGGCGGATTGCGGCCGACTGAAGGCACCGCCAGGCCTGGTCGCATCCGTCCAAGCGCGCCTGCCGGGTCATTCACGGCCATGACGCGTGGAATGCTGGCCAGGAAGCCGTCGGCGACTTGAGGCGGACGTCGGGCAACCCGTTACATATTTCGATGCATCGCCATTTCCCGATATGCCAATATCCCGATCCACCGCAACACCCCGCTCCGTCATGGACCTCGACGACATCCTCAAGGCCCTCGCCAACCCCGTCCGCCGCGACATCCTCGGCTGGCTCAAGGACCCCGAAACCCACTTCACCGAGCAGAACCACGCCTGGGAGGACGGCGTGTGCGTCGGCCGCATCTGGGAGCGCGCCGGGCTGTCGCAATCGACCGTGTCGGCGCACATGGCGGTGCTCGAACGCGCCGGCCTCGTCACCTCGCAGCGCGCCGGCCAGTGGGTGCTCTACAAGCGCGACGAGAAGGCGATCGCCGCCTTCCTCGCAGCGATGAAGACCGATCTCTGACCCGCAAACGCGCGCCGCAGCCGCCCGCAGAGGCGGCGCGGCGCGCCGACCCGAAAGCTCCTCCATGTCCCCAGCCCTTCTCGCGCTCGCGATCAGTACCTTCGCCATCGGCACGACCGAGTTCGTCGTCATGGGCCTGCTGCCCGAGGTGGCGCGCGACCTCGCCGTGTCCATTCCCGTCGCGGGCTGGCTCGTCGGCGGCTATGCGCTCGGCGTGGCCTTCGGCGCGCCGCTCATGGCGATCGCCACGCGCAAGCTCGAACGCAAGGCGGCGCTCGTGCTGCTGATGGCCATCTTCATCGCCGGCAACGTGATGTGCGCAACCGCCGGCAACTACTGGCTGCTGATGGCGGCGCGCGTCGTGACCTCGCTGTGCCACGGCGCCTTCTTCGGCATCGGCTCGGTGGTGGCGGCCACGCTCGCGGCGCCGGGGCGGCAGGCATCGGCGGTGTCGCTGGTGTTCGCCGGGCTGACCATCTCCAACATCATCGGCGTGCCGCTCGGCACCGCGCTCGGCCAGCACGAAGGCTGGCGCGCGACCTTCTGGGCCGTGAGCGGCCTGGGCGTGATAGCGCTTGCATCGCTGCTCGCACTGCTGCCGCGCCAGACGCCGCCAGCCGGCGACAGCATCGGCCGCGAACTGCGCGGACTGGCCGACCGCGGCCTGCTGCTCGCGCTCGCCACCACCGTCATGTCGAGCGCGGCGATGTTCACGCTGTTCACCTACATCGCGCCGCTGCTGCTCGACGTGACGAAGCTGTCGCCCGAGGGCGTGACCGGCACGCTGCTCGTGGCGGGCGTGGGCGCGACTGTCGGCAACCTCGTCGGCGGGCGCATGGCCGACGCCGGCATCCGGCGCTCGCTCGCCATCACCTTCATCTCGACGGCGGTGATCGCCGCCGCCTTCGCCCTCACCGCGCGCAGCTTCGTGCTGGCCGAGATCACCGTCTTTCTGTGGTCGGCCGCGAGCTTCACCGCCGGGCCGGCGCTGCAACTGAACGTGGTGAACCACGGCCACCGCGCGCCCAACCTCGTCGCGACGCTCAACATCGGCGCCTTCAACCTCGGCAACGCGATCGGCGCCTGGCTCGGCGGCGTGACGATCGACGCCGGACTCGGCCTGGGCGCCGTGCCGATCGTGTCGGCGCTTGCCGCGCTGGTCGGGCTGGCGGTGTCGCGGCTGGCGACGGCGCCGGCGCTGATGCCGAAGCCCGCGCATGACGCGACGCAGGCCGGCGCCGAGACGCACGCCCATCCGGCATCGACGACCGCCGCGCCGCACGGTCATGCCGCGCCGGCACCGGCCGGCCTGCAAGCCCTTGCAAGCGACTGCGCCGCGCGCCGCTGAATCCCGCCGGCGCCAGCCTCCCGACCCTTTACCCGCGCCCGCCGGGCGCACTCCCCCACCGGCACACCAAGGAGAAGACATGCCCTCGTTGTTCGAACCCATCCGCGTCGGCGATCTCGACCTGCCGAACCGCATCTTCATGGCGCCGCTCACGCGCTGCCGCGCGAGCGAAGGCCGCGTGCCCAACGCCCTCATGGCCGAGTACTACGCCCAGCGCGCCGGCGCCGGCCTGATCCTGTCGGAAGCCGTGGCGGTCACGCCCGACGGCGTCGGCTATCCCGACACCCCGGGCCTGTGGAGCGATGCCCAGGTCGAGGGCTGGAAGCTGGTCACGCAGGCCGTGCACGACAAGGGCGGGCGCATCTTCGCCCAGCTCTGGCATGTGGGCCGCATCAGCGATCCGCACTATCTCGACGGCAAGCTGCCCGTGGCGCCGAGCGCGATCGCGGCCCAGGGCCATGTGAGCCTGCTGCGCCCCGAGCGTCCCTTCGTCACGCCGCGCGCGCTCGAAACCGCCGAGGTGAAAGCGCTTGCAGCCATCTACGGCAAGGCGGCCGAGAACGCGAAGCGCGCCGGCTTCGACGGCGTGGAGATCCACGGCGCCAACGGCTATCTGCTCGACCAGTTCCTGCAAAGCAGCACCAACCTGCGCACCGACGAATACGGCGGCAGCATCGAGAACCGCGCCCGCCTGATGCTCGAAGTGACGGACGCCTGCATCGCCGTGTTCGGCGCCGGCCGTGTGGGCATGCATCTGGCCCCGCGCCGCGACGTGCACACGATGGGCGACGCGACGCCGGCCGAGACCTTCGGCTACGTGGCGCGCGAGCTGGGCAAGCGCGGCATCGCCTTCATCTGCGCGCGCGAAGCCGTGGCCGAGGACAGCCTCGGGCCGCTGCTGAAGAAGGCTTTCGGGGGCATCTACGTGGCGAACGAGAAGCTGACGAAGGCGTCGGCGCAGGCGCTGCTGGACGCGGGCACGGCGGATGCGGTGGCCTTCGGCAAGGACTTCATCGGCACGCCGGACCTGGTGACACGGCTGGAGCGCGGAGCGGAGCTGAATGCGCTCCAGGACATGTCCACGTTCTACTTCGGCGGGGCGACGGGCTACACGGACTATCCGGTGCTCGCTGGCTGACGGACGCCTGCTTCTCAGGCCGCGTTCTTTAATTGCCCGCCGGGGCGCGCGGGGGTGGGGCCGGGGCGCCGACTGGCCGCGCCCGCCTGCGGCGGGTGCCCTCGCCGTGATGCGCGGATCGGGCCCGGTCCGCCAACTCGGGGCTTCGCCCCTCAGACATGCGGACCTGAGCGGCTGCGCCGCTCACCCGATCCACGCATCACGACTCGGCGCGCCAGAAGGCGCCCCGGCCCCACCCCCGCGCACCCCGGCGGGCTCATGCGCTCTGCCTGATCAGGGGCTGCTCGACGGGTGGAGCTCGGGCTTGGCCTGAGCGTGGCTTCCGGTCGGTCAGCGAAACTCGGTCAGCGAAGCGGAAGCGCAGTCCAGCTCAACTGACAGTCGGACGAACGAGCGAGCGTCGTTGAGGCACAGCTTCAAGTCCTTTTCGCCGGCTCCGCGCCCCTGCCCACGGCCTCACCGCGCTCACGAGGCGCCGCGCGCGAGGGAGCCGGGTTGCGGCGCCTTCTGGCAAGCCGGGCGGTGATGCGAGGCCCGGGCGAGCGGCGCAGCCGCTCAGGTCCGCATGTCTGAGGGGCGCAGCCCCGAGTTTGCGGACCGGCCCGGGCCTCGCATCACCGCCCGGGAACCCTGCCGCGACGCGGCGGGGCGCAGCCAGTCGGCGCCGCAACCCGGCCCCCTCGCGCGCGGCGCCGCTGCCTGCAAACACATGCAGCCCAAGCGCAGCGCGCTGCAACCGCCGTCAGTCCGTCAGCAGCCGCACCTTCACCCGCCGCCCCTTCACCGCCCCCGCCGCCAGCTTGCTCAGCACCTTCTCGGCAATCCCACGCTCCACCGCCACATAGGTATTCCAGTCCGTCACGTTGATCTTCCCGATCTGCGCGCCGGCAAAGCCCATGTCCTTCGTGAGCGCGCCCAGCACGTCGCCGGGGCGCATCTTTTCCTTCTTGCCGCCGAGGATCTGCACCGTGACCATCGGCGCGACCAGCGGCTCGGCGCTCGCGGGCTTGAGCGTGTCGGGCGAGGCCCATTCCATCTCGCGGCCGAGTTCGCGCTCGATCGCGGTGGCGCGGTGCATCTCGCGCCGACTCACGAGGCTGAAGGCATGGCCCTCGGCGTCGGCACGGCCGGTGCGGCCGATGCGGTGCACATGCACCTCGGGGTCGGGCGTCACGTCCACGTTGATGACCGCGTCGAGCTTGGCGATGTCGAGCCCGCGCGCGGCCACGTCGGTCGCGACAAGCACCGAGCAGCTGCGGTTGGCGAAGCGGATCAGCACCTGGTCGCGCTCGCGCTGCTCCAGGTCGCCGTGCAGTTCGAGCGCCGAGTAGCCCTCGGCGCGCAGCACGTCGGTCAGGTCGCGGCATTGCTGCTTGGTGTTGCAGAAGGCGATCGTGCCGACCGGGCGCCAGTGGTCGAGCAGGCGGCCGACGGTGTGCAGGCGCTCGTTGTCCTCGATCTCGTAGAACACCTGGCGGATCTTGGCCGGCGCATGCTGGCCCGCGACCGTCACCTGCTCGGGGTTGCGCATGAACTGGCGCGCGAGCTTCTGGATGCCCTCGGGATAGGTGGCCGAGAACAGCAGCGTCAGCCGCTCGGGCGGGCACAGCTTGGCCACGGCGGTGATGTCGTCGACGAAGCCCATGTCGAGCATGCGGTCGGCCTCGTCGAGCACGAGGCAGTTGATGGCGTCGAGGCTCAGCGTGCCGCGATCGAGGTGGTCCATCACGCGGCCCGGCGTGCCGATGATGACGTGGGCGCCGTGTTCGAGGCTCGCGATCTGCGGGCCGATGGTGGTGCCGCCGCACAGGGTCAGCACCTTGATGTTGTCTTCGGCGCGGGCGAGGCGGCGCACTTCCTGCGCGACCTGGTCGGCCAGTTCGCGCGTCGGGCAGAGCACGAGCGCCTGGGGCGCGAACCAGCGCTGGTTGAGCCGTTGCAGCAGCGGGATGCCGAAGGCGGCGGTCTTGCCGCTGCCGGTGCGGGCCTGGGCGATGAGGTCGCGGCCGGCGAGCGCGAGCGGCAGGCTCGCGGCCTGGATCGGCGTCATCGCGTCGTAGCCGAGCGCGGCGAGGTTGGCGAGCACGGCCGCGGGCAGCGGCAGCGTGGCAAAGGAGGTGGTGGCTTCAGTCATCGGCGGATTGTGCGGGAGACGGCGCGGGTACCGGCGGGTGTTGCCCGTGCCGGCCGGCGGCAGGCGCCGCGCGATGGGGCGGACGGGTAACGCGCGCGAGGTGGCGGGATACGTCAGCCGGCGACGCGCACGATCGGCGGCTGGCCGGCGTCGGCCTGCGCCATCAGCCCGCGCAGCTCACGCTCGATGCCGGCCACCATCTCCTCCAGCCCGATCGCGTTGATCGACTCGCCGAAGGGGTCCTCGATCTCCTGCGCCAGCGCTTCCAGCGCGAAGAAGGGATAGGCGACGAAGGTGGTGACCACGGGCGTCAGCAGCCCGACGGTCTGCGCAAGGCCGAAGGGCAGCGCGATGCAATAGAGGTGGACCGTGCGGTGGATGATGACCGCGTAGGTGAAGGGCATCGGCGTGAAGGCAAGCCGCTCGCAGCTGCCGAGCGCGAATTCGAGCTGGCCGATGCGCTCTTCCATCGCGGGCAGCAGCACCGGGTTCACCTCGCCCGCGCGCCGCGCCTCGGCCAGCTCGCGCGAGAGCAGGCCGAGCACGGCCTGGGGCGGCGAACGCACGGCGAGCACCGCGTCGATGTCGGCCGGCGCGAGCCAGGGTGCGAGCGCCATGCGCGCGTCGGTCTCCTGCAGGCGATGGCGCATCGCATGCGCGAAGGCGATCGACAGGCCGATGAGCCGCCGCGCGCGCGCCGGCGAATCGACGAGGCTCAGCGCCTCGCGCCCGAGGCTGCGCGTGTTGATGACCACCAGCCCCCAGAGCTTGCGCGCCTCCCACCAGCGGTCATAGGCCGCGCTGTTGCGAAAGCCCAGGAACACCGCGAGCGACACGCCCAGGAAACCGAAGGGCGCAGGCGTGTAGCCGAGGTTCCACGGCCAGGGCAGCGTCGAGGCGTACATCGCCCAGCAGCCCATCGCGAAGGTGAGGAAGAGCTGGAGCGCGATGCGCGGCAGCACGGAGCCGCGCACGGCGAACAGCATTCGGAACCAGTGCGGATGGGGCTGGCGGGGCATGGCGGAGAGCTGCGCGGGAAAAAGGAGCGCGATGCTAGCCGCGCGCGGCCCTCAAGTCTCGTTCGGCGTGGCGGCCGCGCCCAGCACACGCCGCCGCATCCAGCCCTCGCCGCGAAAGCGCCACCAGTACAGCCCGGCGCGCAGGAACCAGTCGGCATACATGCCGGCCCACACGCCCACCATGCCGAAGCCGAGCCAGACGCCCAGCGTCCAGCCGATCACCACGCGCCCGGCCCACATCGTGCCGACCGCCACCAGCATCGTGTGACGCGCGTCGCCCGCGCCGCGCAGGCCGGCCGGCAGCACGAAGGACAGGGGCCAGATCACGAGGCTGGCGCAACTGCCCCATACGGCCGGCAGCGCCATCGCGCGCACCGCCGGCTCGGCGCGATAGACATCGGCGATGAAGCCCGCGCCCAGCGCCACCGTGACCGCCAGCGGCAGCAGCACCGCGCCGGCCGCGCGCAGCACGGCGGCCAGGGTCGCGCGCGCCGCCGCGCGGTCGCCGCGCCCGAGCGCCTGCCCCACCAGCGTCGACGCCGCCGTGCCGAGCGCGTTGCCCGGGATGAACAGCAGGCTGACGATCGCCGCCGCGATCGCGTTGGCCGCGACCGCCGCCGTGCCCATGCCCGCGACGAAGGTCTGACCGAGCAGCTTGCCGACCGCGAACAGCAGCGATTCGAGCGCGGTCGGCAGGCTGATCGCTACGAGGGCGCGGAACAGATTGCCGTCGGCGGCGCCTGACCCGGCGGCGCCAGCGGCGGATCGCGGGAGGCCGCCGGCACCGGCCCGTCCACTCCGCCACGCCTGCCAGCGCAGGCTGCCCCATCCGCGCCGCCACGCCGGCCAGCGCAGGCTGCCGCGCAGCACCACCAGCACCGCCACCGCGCCGGCGCAGCGCGCGATGAACTGCGCCAGCCCCGCGCCCGTCACGCCCAGCGGCGCGAAGCCCGCCGCGCCCTCGATCCACAGCCAGGCGAGCAGCAGGTTGAGCGCCGACATCAGCAGGTTGACCAGCATCGCGAAGCGGGTCTGGCCGCGCCCGCGCAGCGCGCCCGAGCCAACCAACTCGACCGCCGCCGGCAGGAAGCCGAGCACGATCCAGCGCTGGTAGCGCATCGCCTCGTCCACCACCTCGGCCGAAGTGCCCGGAAACAGCCGCAGGAAGAGCGCATGGCGGCCGATCTCCAGCGCCAGCGCGCAGGCGGCGCCCGCGCCGAGGCCGAGCAGCAGCCCGGCGCGCGCCGCGCCCTCGACCAGGTCGGTCCGCCCCGCGCCGACCGCATGCGCGGTCATGACCGCGGTGCCGACCGCGAGCGAGGTGAGCGTGATCGTGACCGCGAAGGAGATGGTGTCGACAAGGCCGACCGCCGCGATCGACACGCTGCCGAGCCGCGCCGCCATGAGCAGCACGACGAACTGCGTGAGGATGAGCGCGAAGTCCTGGAAGGCGACCGGCCATGCAAGGCCGAAGCTGCGCCGCAGCGCGGGGGACAGACCGGGCAGGCGCCGGCGAGACGGCGTGCCGACGGCGGAATCTGGGCAGGACATGGCGGTGGGAGAGAGTATTTTCCGCATGTTGCCACGCCATCAACATGCGGTCAGAGCATCTTCAGCGCCAGCCGTCACTCCACCGCCTGAAGACGGCGGCAGCGGACCGCACCGGTGCCGCGCGGGCGTCAGGCCCGCCCGTCCTCCTCGGCGAAGTCGTCGTCGCCCTCGATCACCTCCTCTTCCGGCGCGAGGAAGAACAGGTTGAAGCCGTAGCGCAGCCAGCCTTCCTCGGCGGCGAGCCAGTCGAGCGGCAGCGTGGCGAGGTCGTCGGCCACGGGATCGACCGCCGGATCGCGTTCGAGCGAGACGATCTTGGTGGCGGCATGGCAGTTGTCGCAGCACTCCAGCTCGACAGCCGGGCGCCTGTGCTTCGGCGCGCCGCTGGCTTCGTCGGCGCCGGCCGGCGTGGCGACGGCGCCCGCGACGCTGGCGGCCGTGGCGTCGGCAACGCTTGCATCGCCGTCGGCCACCAGCGCCTGATAGCTGATGCCCTCGTGTCCGCCGCAGGCGAGGCAGCGGATGCGCGACACATGCCATTCGCTCGCGCACACGCCGCACACGGCATGGCGCTCGGCCTGGCCCGATTCGCCGCGCCTGAGCACGGACGCGACCGGCGCGCCGCCGCAGACCGGACAGGCCAGCACTTCATGGTCGGGCAGTTCAGCCGTGGCGGCGTTGACGAGCGCCGAGCGCACCGCGCCCACCTGCAAGGCCGCGCCCAGCACCGGCAGCGCCGCGAAGGCCGCGCCGGCCTCGGGCAGGCGGCCGCCCGCGAGGTTGACGCCGAGCAGGCCGAGGCTGGTGTCGTCGCGCGCCTGGAGATCGGCCACCGCCGCCGCGATGCCGGGCGTGAAGCGCGGACGCAGGCCGGCGACGATCGCGTCGAGGTTCACGCGCAGGCCGCCGAGGGCGCAATGGCCATCGTCGCTGTCGAGCAGGCGCTGCTGCTCGTCGCAGAGCGCGGCGCAGAACAGCAGGAAGTCGGCGAGCGCATGGCCGTCGGCGAGCTGGCGCAGGCGCGCGGCGCGGCGCGCGAACACAGTGCGCGACGGCGCGCGCACGCGCGCGGCGGGGTCGGGGCGCCAGTCGGAGGCGCCGGGCGGATCGAACACCGGCGGCGTGATCGCGTCGGGCGCGGCGGCGCTGCCGTCGGCGGCGGGCGTGCCGCCCATGCCGAGCGCGTCGCGGATGATGCTGATGGGCTTGAAGCTCATGGGAAACCTTCAGGAGAAACAGGAGCGCGCCGGGGCCGGACGCGGTCGGCACGCGCCGGGGCCGGCGCGAGGCGCGTTCGGGTCATCCCCGCGCGGGACGATCGGCCGCGCGCGGCGGGCACGCGTCGCGCCGCGTGCCGATGGATCGGCCGGCGCGGCCGTGCGGACGCGGATGGACGCTCAGTCTGCCAGCAGCCGCGCCGGATGGCTCGCAACCACGAGCCGCCCCGGCCGCGCGAAACCGCAGAGCGTGACGCCGAGCCGCTCGGCCAGCGCGGCGGCGCGCGCCGTCGGCGCCGACATCGCCACGAGGCAGCCGATGCCGGCGGCGGCCGTCTTCTGGACCATCTCGTAGCTCGCGCGGCTCGACACCAGCACGAAGCCGTCCGCCGGGTCGGGATCGGCGCGGCGCGCGCAATGGCCGACGAGCTTGTCGAGCGCGTTGTGCCGGCCGACGTCCTCGCGCACGGCGACGAGGCTGCCGTCGGCCAGCGCGCGCGCGGCGGCATGCACGGCGCCCGTCGCCGCGAACAGCGGCTGCCGCGCGGGCAGCGCCGCGAGCGCCGCCTCGATCGCCGAGCGCCGCAGCGGCACGCCGCGCGGCACCGGCGCGAGGTTGAGGTCCAGCGCGTCGAGGCTGTCCACGCCGCACAGGCCGCAGCCGGTCTTGCCGGCGAGGCTGCGGCGGCGCTCCTTCAGCGCCATGAAGCGCGCCGGGGCCAGCTCGATTTCCAGCGCAATGCCGTCGCAGCCTTCCACCGCCTCGATGCCGCGAATGTCGCGCGGCGTCGCGGCGATGCCTTCCACCAGGCTGAAGCCGAGCGCGAAGTCGTCGAGGTCGGCCGGCGTCGCGAGCATCACCGCATGCGAGATGCCGTTGAACACCAGCGCCACCGGCACTTCCTCGGCGAGCCGGTCGGTGGTCTCGACCGCGCCGTCGCGGCCATGGCGGGTGACGGCGCGGACGCGGAAGCCGGCACCCGCAAGCGCTTGCAGATCGGCGTCGGCGCGCGCCGGCATACGCGCCGCGACGCCATCGCCCAGGCCCGGCGCCGCGCCCGCAGCCGGCGCGCGCGGCAGGCCCGCGAGGCTGTCGATCCCGTCCATCGCCGCCGCCTCGCTCAATGGCCCTGCTGCCTGCCTTGCGTCACCTCGCGATACCAGCGCGGGTGATGCTTCTTCGCCCAGGCATGGGTGACGACGCCTTCCACCATCGCGCGGATCGTGCCCTTGACCCACAAGGCCGCGTACACGTGCACGATGATCCCGGCGATCAGCGCCAGCGCGCTCATCGAATGCACGAGCAGCGCCGCGCGGATGACCGGGATCGGGAAGTGGATCGAGAAGTACTCGCGCCAGATCACGATGCCCGTCAGCATCAGCAGGCCCATGCACAGGCTCATGTGCCAGAACATGCCCTTCTGGCCGCCGTTGTACTTGCCCGTGTCGCCCACCTCGTGGCCCTTCAGCACCGTGCCGACCGACTTCATCCATTCCACGTCCTGCGCGGTGATGAAGTTGTGGTGCCAGTAGCGGAAGAACTGCCGCACGAAGCCCGCGAACATCACCACGCCCACGAACGGGTGGACGATGCGCGCGAGCTGAGGCGTGCCGAACACGCCCGTCAGCCAGAAGAAGGCCGGGTAGAAGAAGGCCAGCCCCGAGATCGCCAGCAGCACGAAGCAGATCGCGACGATCCAGTGGTTGATGCGCTCCGGCGCGCTGTAGCGCTGGATCAGCTTTTCCTTGCTCATGCCTTGTCTCCCGTCGTGTTCTGCTGGCCGCTCACGCGCACCACGACCTTGCTCAGGTCGGGCTGCGGATCGATGGAGTCCTCCTCCTCATCCGCCCGGTTCGGGCCGACGGTGATGTAGTGGAAGAAGCCGAACAGCCCCGCCGCCGCGATGCCCACCGAGGCCAGCGGCTTGAGCAGCCCCTTCCAGAAGCTCACGGTGGTGCTGATCTGCGGGTTCTTCGGCAGGTTGCTGTACAGCTCGGGCTTGTCGGCGTGATGCAGCACGTACATCACATGGGTGCCGCCGACGCCGGCCGGGTCGTAGAGGCCGGCCTGCTCGTAGCCGCGCGTCTTCAGGTCGGTGATGCGCTCGGCGGCGACTTCCTTCATGTCCTCCTTCGAGCCGAACTGGATCGCGCCGGTCGGGCAGGTCTTCACGCAGGCCGGCTCCAGCCCGACGCTCACGCGGTCCGAGCACAGCGAGCACTTGTAGGCCTTGTTGTCCTTCTGATTGATGCGCGGCACGTTGAACGGGCAGCCCGAGATGCAGTAGCCGCAGCCGATGCAGTTCTCTTCGTGAAAGTCCACGATGCCGTTCGCGTACTGGATGATCGCGCCCGGCGACGGGCAGGCCTTGAGGCAGCCGGGGTCGGCGCAATGCATGCAGCCGTCCTTGCGGATCAGCCATTCGAGCTTGCCGGCCTCGTCCTCATGCTCGTTGAAGCGCATGACCGTCCAGGCCTTGGCGCTCAGGTCGGTGGGGTTGTCGTACACGCCGATGTTCGTGCCGACCTCCTCGCGGATGTCGTTCCACTCCGAGCAGGCGACCTGGCAGGCCTTGCAGCCGATGCAGGTCGTCACGTCGATGAGCTTGGCCACCTCGGTGGTCTGGCGCACTTGCGGGGTCGCGGTCGGCGTGGCCGAGCGCTTCAGGATGTCGAGTGATTGCAATGCCATGTCGCTGCCTCAGACCTTGGCGATGTTGACGAGGAAGGCCTTGTATTCGGGCGTCTGCGTGTTGCAGTCGCCGACGAAGGGCGCGAGCGTGTTGGCGATGAAGCCCTTGCGCGTCTGGCCCTCGAAGCCCCAGTGCAGCGGGATGCCGATCTGGTGCACGGTCCTGCCGTCCACCGTGAGCGGCTTGATCCGCTTGGTGACGACGGCCTTCGCCTTGATGAAGCCGCGTTTGGAATCCAGCTTTACCGTGTCGCCCTGGACGATGCCCTTCTCCTTCGCGAGCGCCTCGCCGATCTCGACGAACTGCTCGGGCTGGGCGATGGCGTTGAGCTTCGAGTTCTTGGTCCAGAACAGGAAGTGCTCGGTCAGGCGGTAGGTGGTGCCGACATACGGGTAGTCGGCGCTGGTGCCGAGCCGTTCGCGGTCGCCCTTGAAGATGCGCACCGCCGGGCTGCTCACCACCTTGGGGTGGAGCGGGTTGGTGCCGATCGGGCTTTCCATCGGCTCGTAATGCTCGGGGAAGGGGCCGTCGCTGCAACGGTCCACGGCAAACAGCCGGCCCACGCCCTCGTGATTCATGATGAAGGGGCTCATGCCGCTGTTGGGCGGGCTGTCGATCTTGTAGTCGGGCACGTCGGCGCCGACCCATTTCTCGCCGTTCCAGCTGATGAGCTTGCGCTTCGGGTCCCAGGGCTTGCCGGCCGGATCGGCCGAGGCGCGGTTGTAGAGGATGCGGCGGTTGGCCGGCCAGGCCCAGGCCCAGCCCGGCGTGTTGCCGTGGCCGGTGTCGGTGTTGTCGCGGCGGGCCATCTGGTTGCCGGCCTGAGTCCAGCTGCCGGCAAAGATCCAGCAGGCGCTCATCGTGCTGCCGTCGTCCTGCAGCACCGCGAAGCCCGGAATCTGCTCGCCCTTCTTCACGAGCGTCTTGCCCGGCTCCTTGGGGTCGGGAATGTCGGCGAGCGCGCGGCCGTTGAGTTCCTTGGCCAGTTCCTCGGGCAGCGGGTTCTTCGGGTCGCGGTAGGGCCAGGCGAGGTTGAGGATGGGCTCGGGCGCGGTGCCGCCGTCGGCCTTGTACAGCTCGCGCAGGCGCACGAACAGCTCGGCGATGATCTCGGTGTCGGCCTTGGCTTCGCCCGGCGCGTCGGCGCCCTTCCAGTGCCATTGCAGCCAGCGGCTGGAGTTGACGATGGCGCCGTCCTCTTCGGCAAAGCAGGTGCTCGGCAGGCGGAACACGGTGGTCCGGATGTCGGCCGGGTTCACGTCGTTGCTCTCGCCGTGGTTCTGCCAGAACGACGCGGTCTCGGTGGCGAGCGGGTCGATCGTCACCATCCACTTGAGCTTGGCGAGCGCGCCCGACATCTTGTTCTTGTCGGGGAAGGCGGCGAGCGGGTTGAAGCCCTGGCAGACGAGGCCGTTCATCCTGCCCTGATGCATCAGCTCGGCGCTTTGCAGGACGTCGTACATCCTGTCCCACTTGGGCAGCCAGTCGTAGCCCCAGTCGTTGTCCTTGGTGGCCTTGTCGCCCCAGAACCATTTCATGAGGCTCACGAAGAACTTCGGCGTGTTGCCCCAGTAGTTGAGCTGGTCGGGCCGCGCGGCCTTGGGCGTGGTCTTGTCGAGATAGGTCTTGAGATCGACATGCGCCTCGCTCGGCAGCGTGAGATAGCCGGGCAGCGAGGTGCTGAGCAGGCCGAGGTCCGACAGGCCCTGGATATTGGAATGGCCGCGCAGCGCATTCACGCCGCCGCCGGGCATGCCGATGTTGCCGAGCAGCAGCTGGATCATCGCCATGGTGCGGATGTTCTGCGTGCCGACGGTGTGCTGGGTCCAGCCGAGCGCGTAGAGGATGGTGCCGACCTTCTCGGGCACGGCCAGCTCGCCGAGCCAGCCCGCGAGCTTGAGGAAGTCGGCCTTCGGCGTGCCGCAGATCTGCTCGACCATCTCGGGCGTGTAGCGCGCGTAATGGGCCTTCATGAGCTGCCAGACGCAGCGCGGGTGTTGCAGCGTCTCGTCCACCTTCGCGTTGCCGCTCGCGTCGAACTCGTAGTTCCAGCTGCTGCGGTCGTACTTGCCCTTGGCCTCGTCATAGCCCGAGAACAGGCCCTCGTCGAAGTGGAAGCCCTCGGCGACGATGAAGCTCGCGTTGGTGTAGGCCTTGACGTATTCCCAATGAATCTTTTCGTTGGCGATGAGCCAGTTGACGACGCCGCCGAGGAAGGCGATGTCGGTGCCGACGCGGATCGGCATGTAGTAGTCGGCCACCGCCGCCGTGCGGTTGAAGCGCGGGTCCACCACCACCAGCTTGGCGCCGCGCGTCTTCTTGGCCTCGATCGCCCACTTGAAGCCGACCGGATGCGCCTCGGCCGCGTTGCCGCCCATCACGAGGATGAAGTCGGCGTTCTTGATGTCGACCCAGGTGTTGGTCATGCCGCCGCGGCCGAAGGTCGTCGCAAGCGCTTGCACGGTCGGGCCATGGCACACGCGCGCCTGGGCGTCGAAGGCGACGAGGCCCATCGAGCGCGCGAACTTCTGCGTCAGGATGCCGGCCTCGTTGCTCGACGCCGACGCGGCCAGGAAGGTGGTCGTGTTCCAGCGGTTGACCGGCACGCCCTTGTCGTTGGCCTTGATGAAGTTGGCGTCGCGGTCTTCCTTCATCAGCCTGGCGATGCGGTCGATCGCCTCGTGCCAGCCGATGCGCTTCCATTCGTTGCTGCCGGCCTCGCGCACCTCGGGGTACTTGAGGCGGTTGGGGCTGTGCACGAAGTCGAGCAGGCCCGCACCCTTCGGGCAGAGCGAGCCGCGCGAGACCGGATGGTCGGGGTCGCCCTCGATGTGGAAGATCTCGGCCCTGGCGTTCTTCGCCTTGTCGCCGAGGCTGTACATGATGATTCCGCAACCGACCGAGCAGTACGGACAGTTGTTGCGCGTCTCGCTCGCCCGCGCGAGCTTGAACTGGCGGACTTCGGCGAGCGCGGTGGCGGGCGAGAATCCCATCGCCACGAGGCTCGTCGCCGCCACCTGTGCCGCGCCGATCTTGAAGAACTGGCGTCGCGTTACCTGCATGAGCTGCATCCCCCCTGATGTTCTGCGCGCATCTGCCGACCGGCGCGCGCCTTGCGTGGGGAAGCCCGATAGCGAAAGCCGGACCACAGGCGCTTCGGCTTTGCGCTCAACGAGTTAGCGACAATCGCGAATAACGCCCGCTGGCCTCGCGGACAGAATGTCCGAGCCAGCACGACCCGCACTGAGACTTTTTGTCCAAGCCGCATGAGCAGTCTTCCGCCCCCGCCCGCCGCCGCCGACAACCGCTGGCCGGGCTTTTCCGTGCTCGTCGTCGATGACGAGCCGGGCGTCCTCAACTTCACCCGCCGCGCGCTCGAAAGCCGCTGCGACGAGGTGCTGACCGCCGGCAGCGTCGAGGAGGCGATCCCGCTCGTCGCGCGCCGCCGCTTCGACCTGATCGTGCTCGACATCTCCCTGCCCGGGCAGGACGGCGTGAGCTGGTTGCAAGCGCTGCGCCAGCAGGGCTGCACCAGTGAGGTGGTGCTCATGACCGCCTATGCCGATGTGGAAACCGCCGTCGAGGCGCTGCGCGCGGGCGCGGCCGACTTTCTCGTCAAGCCCTTCTCGCTCGCGCAGCTGTTCAACTCGGTACGGCGCAGTTTCGAGCGCTCGCGGCTCATCGCCGAGAACTTCGTGCTGCGGCGCGAAGTGCAGGCGCGCGCGCCGCACGAGACGGTCGGGCCGGTCGGGCTGGTGGGGCATTCGGCGCTGATGGCCGAGGTGCGCAAGCTCGTCGCGCGCTTCGCGCCGATGCCGAGCACGGTGCTGATCCAGGGCGAATCGGGCACCGGCAAGGAGGTGGTGGCGCGCGCGCTGCACAAGCAGAGCTCGCGCGCGGCGGCGCCCTTCGTGCCCGTGAATTGCGCGGCGATCGCGCCCGAACTCATCGAGAGCGAGCTGTTCGGCCATGTGCGCGGCGCCTATACCGGCGCGGTCGGCGCGCGCGAAGGGCTGTTCTATTACGCGCGCGGCGGCACGCTCTTCCTCGACGAGGTGGCCGAGCTGCCGCTGCCGATCCAGGCCAAGCTGCTGCGCGTGCTGGAGGAGCGCCGGCTGCGGCCGGTGGGCTCGGAGCAGGAGGTGAACGTGGACGTGCGCGTGATCGCCGCCACCAACCGGCCGCTCGCGCAGGCGGTGGCCGACGGGCGCTTTCGCGCCGACCTCTACTACCGGCTCCAGGTACTGGAGATCGCGCTGCCGCCGCTGCGCTCGCGGCGCGGCGACATCCCCGACCTCGTGCGCCACTTCATGCTGCAACTCGCGCCGATGCTCGGCCTGCCGCCGGTCGAGGTGGACGCGGCGACGATGAAGCGGCTCGGCGCCTACGACTGGCCGGGCAATGTGCGCGAGCTGAAGAACCTGGTCGAACGCTCGCTCATCCTCGGCCAGGTGCCGCTCGCGGCGGATGACGATGACGACGATGCCGACGGCGGTGGTCGCGCGGCAACGGCGGCGGCCGACGCGGGCGCGGCCGGCGGCACCGGCCCGGCGGCTGGCGGTGGCCTGTGCGGCGCCGCCGACGCTGGCGCCTCGACCGATGCCGGCACGCCGGCCGCCGGCCCGTCATCGGCCGATGCCGCCGATCCCGCGCCCGACCTGCTCTCCGCGATCGAGGAGCGCCACATCCGCGCCGTGCTCGCGGCGGCCGGCGGCAACAAGTCGGAAGCCGCGCGGCGCCTGGGCATCTCGCGCAAGACGCTCGAACGCAAGTGCTTCGCATGGGGGCTGTGAATCCGCGCCGGCGCGGCGGCATCGTCGGCCGCGCCATCGCGCTGACCGACGCCGGCATCGATTTAGCGCGCCGCCTGTTGCCCGCGCCGCTCGACCGGCGCATCGCGCAATCGCTGCGCGCGCGCTTCGTCGCGCTCGCGCTGCTGCCGCTGTTCGCGGGCTTCCCGATCCTGGTCGCGCTGCTGCTCGGCTGGGGTGGCGAGGCCTACACGCGGCTCACGAACCAGAAGGTCCGCAGTGATCTGGCGGTGGCCGACGGATTCTTCACGCGGGTGCGCGACGAGGCGCGGCGCGATGTCGAGGCGCTGGCCGGTTCGCAGGCGCTGGCCGATGTGCGCCACGATCCGCAAGCGCTTGCAATCCTGCTGCGCGAGCGCGCGGCGGCGGCCGGGCTCGACTATCTCGTGCTGGTCGATCGCAACCGCCATGTGCGCGCCGGTTCCGAACCGGCGCTCGGCCCCGAACCGCCGCCGCGCTACGACGACGGCCCGGTACTGCGCCGCGCGCTCGACGGCCAGGCGGCGGTGGCGGTGGAAGTGCTGAGCGCCGAATCGCTCGCGCAGATCGCGCCCGAGTTCGCGCTGCGCTCGCGCACGCTGCTGCGGCCCTCGCCCGATGCCGGCACCGTCATGCGCGTGGCCGACGACGAGGGGCTGCTGCTGCACGCGGCCGCGCCGCTGCCGGGCCGGCAGGCAGTGCTCGTGGGCGGCTTGCTGCTCAACCGCAACTACGCGCTGGTCGATCGCATCGAGCACATGGTTTATCCGGCCGGTTCGCTGCCCGACGGCAGCCGGGGCAGCGCCACGCTTTTTCACGGCGATGTGCGCATTGCCACCACGCTCACCACGAGCGAGGGCGAGCGCGCGACCGGCACGCGCGTGTCGGCGGCGGTGCGCGAGCGCGTGCTCGATCGCGGCGAGGTCTGGCTCGGGCGCGCCTTCGTGGTCGATGCCTGGGCGGTGTCGGGCTACGAGCCGCTGCTCGACGGCGATGGCCGGCGCGTGGGCATGCTCTACGTCGGGTTTCTGGAGGCGCCGTTCGTGCGCATGAAATGGATCGCGCTCGCGGTGCTGGTCGCGCTCTTCTTCGCGACGATGGCGGCGGCGGCGCTCGTGAGCTGGCGCTTCACGCGCGGCGTGGTCGAGCCGATCGAACGCATGCGCGCGACGATGGACCGCGTGGCGCTCGGCGCGCTCGACGCGCGCGTCGGCAGCCTCGGCCAGAGCGACGAACTGGCCGGCCTCGCGCGCCATTTCGACACCCTGCTGGACCGCCTCGAAGCCCAGAACGCCGCGCTGCGCGAATGGGCCGACGCGCTCGATGCCAAGGTGGCCGAACGCACGCGCGACCTCGCCGCCGCCAACGCCCGGCTGCTCGAAACCCAGCGTCAGCTGGCCCAGGCCGACAAGCTCGCGACGATCGGCCAGCTCGCGGCCGGCGTGGCGCACGAGGTGAACAATCCGATGGCGGTCATCCAGGGCAATCTCGATCTCATGGTCGAGCTGCTGGGCGAGGCGGCCCAGCCGGTGGATACCGAGGTGAAGCTCATCCGCGAGCAGGTGCGGCGCATCCGCCAGATCGTCGCGCGGCTGTTGCAGTATGCGAAGCCCGGTCAGTACGCGGGCGCGCTGGCGCCGGTCGATCTCGCGCGCGAGGTGCAGGAAGCGCTGATGCTCGCGAGCCACCAGATCGGCGGCAGCCGCGTGACGGTCGAGCAGGCGCTGGGCGCCACCGCGCGCCCGCTGGCCGATCGGCGCGAGCTGCTTCAGGTACTGGTGAATCTCGTCATCAACGCCTTGCAGGCGATGCCCGACGGCGGCCGGCTCATGATCGCGAGCCGCGACGAGGCATCGATGGGCGCGGCCGGCGTGCGCGTCGCGGTGACCGACTCCGGCGCCGGCATCGCGCTCGACGACCGTGACCGGCTGTTCACGCCCTTCTTCACGCGCAAGAGCGGCGGCAACGGGCTCGGGCTGTGGATGTGCCGCAATCTGGTCGAACGCATGGGCGGCACGATGGGAGCCGACAGCGCCCCTGGCGGCGGCGCCGAACTGTGGCTGTGGCTGCCGGCCGAACGCGGGGCCGGCGCGAAATGACAGCGGGCGCCAGCTCAGACTCTGGCGTGGCGGCGCGTGCCGCCCGACTCACTCGTCTTCGCAGCGGAACTGATCCGGCTTGATCTGATGCTTGCGCATCAGCTCGAAGAAGGCACGGCGGTTCTTTCGCGCCAGCCGCGCGGCGGCCGAGATGTTGCCGCCCGAGCGCACCAGCAGGCTCTCGATGTAGCCGCGCTCGAACGAGGCCACGATGCGCGTCTTGATCTGCCGCAGCGACTCGCCGCGGCCTTCGGCCGGCGCACCGCCGAACAGCGAGGCGAAGCTCGGCGCCGCGCCGCTCATGGCGCGCTCGATTCGCCCTGCCACGAGATCGACGCGCGCCGCGTACTCGGCGGCACTGGCGCGGGCCGAGATGAAGTCGTTGACGCCGGCCGAGAACAGTTCGGCCACTTGCGCACGGTTCAGGCCGTCGGCGACCGCGAGCACGCTGCTGTTCGGATACGCCATGCGACGACCGGTGATCTGCGCCGCCAGCGTGCCGATGTCATCCGCATCGACGAACAGCAGCACCACCTGCCCCTGAGCCGAGCCGAAGCTGTCGGCATGCAGCTCGACGCGCAGCGAACTTTCGCCGGCGAGGCGCGCCGCCAGTTCCGCCGCCTGGGCCGCGAACGCCGCGCTCGCGACGATCGAGCACTGCACGCGCGGCGGGCCGCCTTCCACGATCCGGCCGAGACTGATGCCGCGTCCGCGTTCGCCACCAGTGGTCGCACCAACCGTGGTGTCGGACGCATTGATCATGCGCAGCGCCTGGGCGACAAAAGCCGTGGTCCTCATTTCCATGTGCATCTCCCTTGATGTGTCAGTGATGACCCCGGAAGTCCGAGGCAGCGGCACGCCCAACCTCGCGGTCGATAGAATCCGCGCGCCCTTGAGAAACCTGCTGATGAACCGCCACGCCACCGAAGACCGCCCGCTGATCGCCCTGATGGGCCCGACCGCGTCGGGCAAGACCGCCGCCGCGCTGGATCTCGCGGACTGGCTGGGCGCAGCGGGAATTGCCGGTTTGACGGGCGCCGAGGTGATCTCGGTCGACTCCGCCCTCGTGTACCGGGGCATGGACATCGGCACGGCCAAACCCGGCCGCGATGAACTCGCGCGGGTGCCGCACCACCTGATCGATATCTGCGAGCCCGACCAGCCCTACTCGGCCGCGCGCTTCGCGACCGATGCGCGCGCCGCCATCGAGGCGATCCGCGCGCGCGGCAGGCTGCCGCTGCTGGTGGGCGGGACGATGCTGTACTTCAAGGCCCTGCTCGACGGCATCGACGCCCTGCCCGAAGCCGACCCCGACCTGCGCGCCATCCTCGACGCCGAAGCCGCCGAACGCGGCTGGCCCGCGATGCATGCCGAGCTGGCACGCGTCGATCCGGTCACGGCCGCGCGACTCAAGCCCAACGACTCGCAGCGCATCCAGCGGGCGCTGGAGGTGTACCGCGCGAGCGGCCGGGCGCTGTCGGAGTGGTTCGAGCAGGCGCGCCGCGAGCGCGAGGTGGAGGGCGACGCCGGGCTTGGCCGTGTCGTGCGCATCGCACTTGAACCGGGGGACCGAGCCCTGCTGCACCGGCGCATCGCCGAACGCTTCGACGCGATGCTCGCCGCCGGCTTCGTCGATGAAGTGCGCACCCTGCGTCTGCGCCCCGAGCTGCATCCCGACCTGCCGGCGATCCGCGCGGTCGGCTACCGGCAGGCCTGGGCCTACCTCGACGGCGAATGCGGCTACGACGAGTTCAGGGAGAAGGGCATCGCCGCGACGCGCCAGCTGGCCAAGCGCCAGCTGACCTGGCTGCGCGGGATGAAGGAGGTGCTGCGCATCGACACGCTTGCATCCGATGCGGGCCGGACGCTGCGCGAGACCGTCGCGAGTCAGCTGCGAAGCGAGTGACGACAGGGGCTTCGCGCCCGCTTTCGTCTGCTTCCAGGATGCCCGCTTGTCCACACGCCGCTCCGTTCCGGGATGTCGCGACGGACTGTCGCGACCACGGAATGCATGCTGTGGTGGAGGCTCTCACCGATGACTAACTTATCCGTTAAGTCTGGCCGGCAAGGCCTGTTGCGGGGTTTTGAGAGGCACAATCGCGGGCTTTGCCCGCGATTTGCAGAAGGAAAATTTCGGCGCGGACGAGGAAGAATTCCTCAAATTGCAGTCGATGAGCGCGTCGTCAGGTATCAGCGTACGACCGTGGGCGCCTCGCCCCCGACGGCGGGTTCGATTCGTCCGATGGTGAACACCTGTTCGCCCTGAGCCGCGAGCGTCGCGCTCACGGCAGCCGCCTGTTCAGGCGCGACCACCACGACCATGCCGATGCCGCAGTTGAAGACACGGTGCATTTCATCATCGGTGACGTTTCCGTTCGATTGCAGCCAGTCGAACACCGGCGGGCGCGACCAAGAAGCCTTGTCGAGTACCGCGCGGGTGGTGTCGGGCAGCACGCGCGGCACGTTCTCGGTCAGGCCGCCGCCGGTGATGTGGGCGAGCCCCTTGATGGCGGTGCCGTGCGCTTCGAGCGCCGCGAGCACCTGCTTGACGTAGATGCGCGTCGGCGCGAGCAGCGCATGGCCGAGCGGCTGGCCATGGAAGTCGGCCGACAGATCGGCGCCGCTGCGCTCGATGATCTTGCGGATGAGCGAGTAGCCGTTGCTGTGCGGACCGCTCGATGCGAGGCCGAGCACCACGTCGCCGGCGACGATGCTCTTGCCGTCGATGATCTTGCTCTTCTCCACCGCGCCGACCGCGAAGCCGGCAAGGTCGTATTCGCCGTCGGGATACATGCTCGGCATCTCGGCCGTCTCGCCGCCGATCAGCGCGCAGCCCGACAGCTCGCAGCCCTTGGCAATGCCGCCGACCACGCTCGCGGCGGTGTCCACATCGAGCTTGCCGCAGGCGAAGTAGTCGAGGAAGAACAGCGGCTCGGCGCCCTGCACGAGGATGTCGTTGACGCTCATCGCCACCAGATCCTGGCCGACGGTGTCGTGCTTGTTGAGATGGAAGGCGAGCTTGAGCTTGGTGCCGACGCCGTCGGTGCCGCTGACGAGTACCGGCTCCTTGTAGCGCTTGGGCACCTCGAACAGCGCGCCGAAGCCGCCGATGCCGGCGAGCACGCCTTCGCGCATCGTGCGTTTCGCCATCGGCTTGATGCGCTCGACCAGCGCGTCGCCGGCGTCGATGTCGACGCCCGCGTCCTTGTACGACAGCGATTCGGTGGCGGGGATGGCGGGCTGGGTCGGTTCGGACATGGGCGGATGAAATCTGGAGCTGGGGAAGGGCGATGGCGCCGGTCGGGCCGACGCGCTGGGAGTAACCGGGTCTGGCGGCGGGGGCCTTCAGTAGAATCGGCCGCGCCGTCCGGCGCTGTCACGCGGGGGCCGGTCGGCGGCATCGCCGGTTCGTGACGGATGCGCCGACCGCCGCCTTGCGGTCCGGGCCGGGCGCCGAAGTTTACCAACGCCCGCCGGCCTTCCCGCCGCTGACGCTTGCCGCCGGTCTGCCGGGGCATGACGGGCAGTCGTCGGCTCACGTGGCCCGCCCCCACCCTGCCGACGTCGGCCAGCTACTCCGCGCCGGCTCGCATCCGATTCAAGACAACAACTCGCTCCCGCCCATGCCCGACGCCCGACTCAGCGCCCGCCACATCCTGCCCTGGGGCGCGGCCGCGCTCGGCACGCTTGTCCTGCTCTGGGTGCTGGGGCCGATCCTCACGCCCTTCGTGATGGCGGCGGTGCTCGGCTACATGCTGGAGCCAGGCGTGACCTGGCTGGTACGCCGGCGGCTGCCTCGGCCGCTCGCGGTGCTGCTCATGATCCTGGCGCTGGTGCTCGTGGTCGTGGCGCTGGCGCTGGTGGTGGTGCCGATCGTGGTGAAGGAAGGCGCGGCCCTCTCGGGCAAGCTGCCGCTGCTGCTCGACCGGCTCAACTCGCATGTGGCGCCGCGCCTTGGCGAATGGCTCAACACCGAGATCCGCTTCGACTTCGAGAGCGCGCGCAGCCTCCTCACCGAAAAGCTGGCCGAAAGCGGCGACGGCATCTACCGCAGCGTGTTCGATTCGCTGCGCATCGGCACCGGCAAGGTGATGGGCGTGGTCGGCCTGCTGGCGCTGGTGCCGGTGGTGCTGTTCTACCTGCTGCTCGACTGGAACCTGATCGTGAGCAAGATCGCGCGGCTCATCCCGCTGCCGCTGCGCCCGCGCGTGACGCGGCTCGTGGGAGAGGTGGACGCGGTGCTCGCGCAATTCCTGCGCGGGCAGATCGTGGTGATGCTGGCGTTGGCCGCGTTCTACAGCGTGGGGCTGGTGTTCACCGGGCTGGATGTGGCGCTGCCGGTGGGCATCATCACCGGGCTGCTGGTGTTCGTGCCCTACATCGGCTACTCGCTCGGGCTGGTGCTGGCGGTGCTGTCGGGGTTGCTGCAGTTCGGCAGCTGGGGCGGGCTGGTGGGCATCGCGATCGTGTATTCGCTCGGGCAGGCACTGGAGAGCTTCGTGCTCACGCCGCGTCTCGTGGGCGAGCGCATCGGCCTGCATCCGATCACGGTCATCTTCGCGCTGATGGCCTTTGGCCAGCTGTTCGGCTTCGTCGGCGTGCTGGTCGCGCTGCCGGTGTCGGCGGTGCTCGCGGTCGGCGTGCAGCATCTGCTGCGGCATTACTTCGACAGCCCGCTCTACCATGGCGGGGATCGCATCGTGCTGGCAAAACCCCAGGACGGCGCCCCGGACTGAACATGCAACCCCGCCAATACGCCCTAGAACTCCTGCCCGAGCGCGAACCGACGCTCGACAACTTCCTGCCCGGCGCCAATGCCGAGCTGATCGACCGCCTGCGCCGGCTCGACTTCCCGCGCGTGCTCTACGTGTGGGGCCCGGCCGGCTCGGGCAAGAGCCATCTCATCGCCGCGCTCAAGCGCGCCCATCCCGATCTGGTGACGGCTGACGACGTCGATCGCGCCGGCAAGCGCGAGCAGAACCGCCTGTTCGACGCCTACAACGAGGCTGTCATCGGCGGGCCGGCGCTGGTGGTGGCGGGCAACTGCCCGCCGCGCTCGCTGGGCGGGCCGACCGGCAAGTCGATGCGCGAAGACCTGCGCACGCGGCTCGCGGCCGGGCTCGTGTACCAGCTCCATCCGCTCGACGACGCCGACAAGCGCCGCGCCCTGGCCGAGGCGGCCCGCGCGCGCGGCGTCGAGATCAACGATGACGTGGTCGGCTATCTGCTCAACCACTTCGCGCGCGACCTTGGCTCGCTGATGCGGGTGTACGAGGCGATCGACCGCCATGCGCTCGAAAGCCGGCGCGCGATCACGATGGCGCTGGTGCGCGACTGGGTCGCGCGCAGCGAGGACGGCGCCGCCGACGACGGAGCGGCCTGAAGCGGCACCGCGGGCCGACGCGCGTTCGCGCATCACACGCCCCCGCCGCCACGCCGCGCGGCCGCACGGTCCGGCAACGGGCCTGCGGCGTTCGCCGATGCCCCCGCGCACCCGCATGCGCGCAAACCGCGCCGACGGCTCAACCCGGCGCCAGGAAAGCCGCCGCCCGCCCCTCGCCGATCGCGCGCAGCAGCCGATCGCGCAGCGCGAGTGCCCGCGCCAGTCGCGCGGTGTCGCCGTCGAGCATGCGTTGCGCCACCACCGCCTCGCGCGTCGGCAGGCAGTCGCCGCCGGTGAGGCAGGCGTTCTCGACCAGCGGATCGCGCTCGTCGCAAGGGCTGCCGAGGCCGCAGCCGACCAGCATCAGCGCCGCCTGCATCAGTTCGAAGTCCTCGCCGCCGTGGCGCCGACCCTCGAACCACACGGCGCCCGTGCGTGCGCCGAGCAGGGCCGGCAGCGCATCGGCATCCCACAGCAGCGGATCGGCGCCCGCGAGGAGCGTGGCGAGCGCGCGCGGCGCCTCGGACGCGAGGCCGCCGGCCGCCTGACCTCCGTCCGGCATGCGCCCGGCGGCGGGCCAGTCCGCGTCGGCGACCCGCGCTCCCGTCCCGGCTGCCGCCGGCTCGGCGCCCTGCCCGACCACCCCCAACGCCGTCCCGAGCCGCGCCAGCGGCCCGAGCAGCGCGTCACCCGCGCGCGCCGCCTCCGCATCGATGCCTGCCAGCGCGGCCGCGGCCTCGCCTGGCAGGAAGTCGGCGCAGCGCTGCTCGAATCGCTCGATCGCGCGCATTCGCCGCGAATAGGCAGCGGGATTCTCGCCATGCACATATCGGCGCGAATCGGCGCCGCTCATGCCTTCGGGCAGATTCTGGAACGCGCACTGCCGCAATGCCTGCCGCGCATAGAAATAGCCGCCCATTTCGGGATGCCGTTTCGCCTCGGCGACAAATGCCCGCCAATTGCCCGAAGCCAGCATTGCGCGATAGAGCGCGGCCGAATTGCCGGCCTGCGGCATGGAATTGGGGCGGATGGGCGCCAGGCCGCCGCCGGCCGGCTCGAGCGGCGCGGCAACGGGCGCCGGCAACAGCGCCGCGACCGATGCCGCCTCGGGCGCGCGCGCCATCGAATAGCCTAGCGCGAAGCCGATCGTGACCGTCGCGATCACGCCCAGCACCCCGCGCGCCGGCAGCCCCAGGCGGCGACGCCCTGCGGACGCGGCCATCGGAGCGGTTCCGATCGTGGATTTCATGTTCAGGGATGGAGATTTGCTGCCGGCGGAATTGCCGAGGTCTCCTCCCCCGCTCCCGCGCCAGCCCGGCCGTCTGGAATGCGGCCTTCGGTGCCTTACAATCCGCGCTTCCGCTTATCCAGCGATTACGTCCCGTGCGGCGGCGATGAACCTTACGCTATTCGATCTCGACAACACCCTTCTGCCCATCGACAGCGATTACGAATGGGGCCAATTCCTGGTACGAACGGGAATCGTCGATGCCGAGGAATACCGCGTCGCCAACGAAAGATTCTTCGAGCAATACAACGACGGCACGCTCGACATCTTCGAGTTCCTGCACTTTGTATTGCGTCCGCTGGTGAAGCTGGACAGGGCCGAACTCGACGCGCTGCATGCGCGCTACATGACCGAGGTCATCGCGCCCAACCTCAGGCCCGCCGCGCTCGATCTGGTGCGGCGCCACCGGGACGCCGGCGATCTCTGCGCCATCGTCACCGCCACCAACAGCTTCATCACCCGACCGATCGCGCGCGCCTTCGGCATCACCGAACTCATTGCCACGGAGTTCGACGAGGTCGACGGCCGCTTCACCGGGGAAATCAGCGTTGCGCCCTGCTTCAAGGACGGCAAGATCGCCCGCACCGAAGCTTGGCTCGCGGCGCGCGGGCTCGACTGGTCGAGCTTCGGCAACACCACCTTCTACAGCGACTCCGCCAACGACCTGCCGCTGATGCAGCGCGTCAAGCAGCCGGTCGCCGTCAATCCGTCCGGTCGCCTGCGCGACCACGCACTGGCCGAGGGCTGGCCGGTGATCGAACTGTTCCGATGATCAAGAAGCTTCTTCCCACCGGTTTCCTCGGCGGCCTCATCCGCCGGCTGTCCGGTCGCAGCGGCGCCCCGTCGGCGCCCCCCCAGCCGCCCCGCGAAACGGCTCCCGACCTCGACGCGACGCTCGCGCCGCCGGCCGACGACCCGCTCGCAGAATCCCCCGCGCGCACCGCCTGGCGCCGCAGCCACGGCAATGCCGAGCCGCCCACCGTGCCCGGCAGCGTCCGCCGCGCCCCGGCCCGCGATGCCGGCCGTCCGGCCGGCAACGATCGCGCCGACGGCCTCGCGCCGCGCCAGCGTGACGGCGCCGACGCGCGCCGCACCGACGACCGCCGCGATACCGACGACCCGCGCCGCGCCGCCGACGGCCGCCGCGCCGATCCGTGCGACGAGCAGCGCCCCGCCGAGCGCCCGCGCCGCGAAGCCAGCGCCGCCTCGCGCCGCCACCGCCCCGCGCCCGGCCGCGAACCCCTCGTCGGCCCCGACGGCATCCCGCGCGAGCCGCGCGTGTATCCGGCGCGCGACCTCGGCATCGACACCCGCCTGATCCCGTCCTACGCCACCCGCGTCGCGCTCACGCTGCAGGACGCCGGCTACGCCGCCTACATCGTCGGCGGCGCGGTGCGCGACCTGCTGTCGGGCGCCAATCCCAAGGACTTCGACGTCGCCACCGACGCCACGCCCGAGCAGGTGCACGCCGTGTTCCGGCGCTCGCGCATCATCGGCCGGCGCTTCCAGATCGTGCATGTGGGCTTCGGCCGCGAGATCGTCGAGGTGTCCACCTTCCGCGCCCTCACCCCGCCTGCCGAGGCCGACGACCCGACCGGCGAGATCGCCGAGGCCGAACCCGCCGCGCAATCAACCGGCGCGCACGAGCACGACGCCCCGTCCGGCCGACGCCGCGAACGCCGCCAGGCGCCCGTCGCGCAGACCCGCGCCGTCGACGAGCACGGCCGCCTCACGCGCGACAACGTCTTCGGCGAGCAATGGGAAGACGCCACCCGGCGCGACTTCACCGTCAACGCGATGTTCTACGACCCGTCCGACGAGACGGTGCTCGACTACCACGGCGGCGTCGACGACAGCCGCGCGCGCCGCCTGCGCATCATCGGCGACGCCACCACCCGCTACCGCGAAGACCCGGTGCGCATGCTGCGTGCCGTGCGCTTCGCCGCGAAGCTCGGCTTCGAACTCGACAGCCGCACCGCCGCTCCCATCGCCGGCCTCGCCGACCTGATCGGCAACGTGCCCCAGGCCCGGCTGTTCGACGAAATCCTCAAGCTGCTGTTCTGCGGCAACGCGGGCGAAGCCATCCGCCGCCTGCGCGCCGCCGGCCTGCATCGCGGCCTGCTGCCGCTGCTCGACAGCACCGACGCCTCGCCCGAGGCCGAACGCTTCGTCAGCCTCGCGCTCGCCAGCACCGACGCCCGCGTCAAGGCCGACAAGCCCACCTCGCCCGGCTTCCTGTTCGCCGCCCTGCTCTGGCCCGACGTCAACGCCGCCTGGAAGGCACACATGGACGGCAGCCGGGGCGAGGCGCAGGCCTCGCTGCCGGCGCTGTTCGCCGCCGCCGACGAAGTGCTCGCCACCCAGTTCGAGCGCATCGCGATCCAGCGCCGCTTCGTCGCCGACATGAAGGAAATCTGGTCGCTCCAGCCGCGCTTCGACCGCCGCAACGGCCGCAATCCCTTCCGCCTGCTGGAGCAGCCGCGTTTCCGCGCCGGCTACGACTTCTACCTGCTGCGCGCCGAGGCCGGCGAACTGCCGCTCGCGCTGGCCGAGTGGTGGACCGCCTTCGCCGAGGCCGACAACCCCACGCGCGAAGACCTCATCGAGCAGGCCGTCGCCGAGGAACGCGCCGGCGGCGGCCCGGCTACGCCGGCCGCCAAGAAGAAGCGCCGCCGCAAGTCGCCCGCCCAGCGCGCCGCCGAGACCGACGACATCACCGACACCGCCGGCGACGAGGAGGACGTGCGCTTCACGCGACCGGCGCCGGATGACGACTTCCGCACCGGCGGCGCCGATGCCGCCGAACAGCCGGACTCGGGCCGGCCATCCGCCGACCCGGCCGCCGATGACGCCACCGCTCCCGCGCCGCGCCGCAGCCGCGCCCCGCGCCGCGCCGCCACCGAAAGCGATACGGCCACCGCGTCGGCCGACGCGTCCGAGAGTGCCGACCCCGACGACGAGTTCGCCCTGCCCCCCGACGCCAGCGACGCGCCCACACCGCGCAAGCGCCGCCGCCGTCGCGGTCCGCGCAAGACCGGCGCACTGCTCGACGGCGGCGCCGACGGCGACCCGAACGACGGCGGTCAGGACACCGCGCCCCCTGCCGCCGCGCGCGACGCCGACTGAGCGACGCCCGTCATGAGCCCGGCCCCATCCGCTCCAGCCCGGCGCCGTGCCGTCATCGGCCTCGGCGCCAACCTCGGTGACGCGGACGGCGCGCTGCGCCACGCCGCGGCCGCACTCCTCGCCGACGCGGGCAGCCGGCTCGTCGCCGCGTCCTGCATCTGGACCTCGGCGCCAATCGATTCCTCCGGCCCCGACTACCGCAACGCCGTCCTCATCCTCGACACGCCGCTCGCGCCCCATGACCTGCTCGCGCGGCTGCAACTGATCGAGCTCGACCACGGCCGCGAGCGCCCTTACCGCAACGCGCCGCGTACGCTCGACCTCGACCTGCTGCTGAGCTGGACGGCAGCGCCGGCCAGCACCGCAGCCGCGGCGCCGCCGGGCAGCCAGACCGGCACCCTCTGGCTGCCCGAACTCGTCACCGACGCGCCCGTACTGCTCGTCCCCCACCCGCGCGCCCACGAGCGCCGTTTCGTGCTCGGCCCGCTGGCCGAGATCGCGCCCGACACCGTCATCCCCGGCCACGGCCGCACCGCCGACCTGCTCGCCGCCCTCCACGGCCAGCCTGCCGCGCCCACCGGTCTGCCGCTCGTCGTCGCCGATTCGCCGTCGGGCGAGGTGACGACGCACTAGCGCGACGCTCCGCGTCCGTTCGCGCGACGTCCGGCGCGCGCGCCGGCTCGGCCGGCAAAATCCCGGCCTTTCCCGGCGACAAGCCATCCGCCAGCGCCGTCCGCAACCGCCTCTGCCGAAAGCCCTGCCCATGGAACTCGCCAAGCTGCGCCGCGTCGTCGTCGAAGGCCCGATCGGCGTGGGCAAGACCACGCTCGCGCGCCGCCTCGCCGACCTCATCGGCGCCGACGTCCTGCTCGAAACGCCCGAGACCAATCCCTTCCTCGAACGCTTCTACCGCGACGCCGGCCGCTATGCCCTGGCCACCCAGCTCAGCTTCCTGTTCCAGCGCCTGAAGCAGCTCGCCGACATGGAAGCGGACCTGCTCCAGCGCCCGGTCGTGAGCGACTTCCTGCTCGACAAGGACCCGCTGTTCGCCCGCCTCACGCTGGAAGACGACGAGTTCCAGCTCTACCGCCAGGTGTTCGACAGCCTGCGCGCCCAGGCCGCACCGCCCGATCTCGTGGTGTATCTGCAAGCCAGCCCCGAAGCGCTGCTCGCGCGCGTCAACCGGCGCGGCATCCCGATGGAAGCGGCCATCACCGACGGCTATCTGCGCGCGCTGTCGGATGCCTACGGCAACTTCTTCCACCACTACGATGCCGCGCCGCTGCTGATGATCAACACCGAGCACCTCAACCCGGTCGATTCGGAAGACGACTTCAAGCTGCTCATCAGCCGCATCGGCTCGATGCGCGGCCAGCGCGAGTTCTTCAACCTCGCCGGGTAGAAACCCCCAGGCCGCGTTGCTGCACCGCAAGATACGGGCGTGTATCCTGCGCGGCCCGCTTCAGTAGGGAGTTCGCGATGAGCGCCCATCCCCAGCCGTCCCCCGCTCCGGAACGCAAGCCCGTAACCCTGCCCCGCCTGCTCGACATGCATGCGCGCGGCGAGCCGATCACCGTCCTCACCGCCTACGACGCCAGCTTCGGCGCCGTGCTCGACGCGGCCGGCATCGAGGTCATCCTCATCGGCGATTCGCTCGGCATGGTGGTGCAGGGCCGCGACTCGACCCTGCCCGTCACGGTCGATGAAGTCGCGTATCACACGGCCTGCGTCGCGCGCGGCAGCAAGACCGCCTGGATCGTCGCCGACCTGCCCTTCGGCAGCTATCACGGCGGCATCGATCTGGCGCTCGCCAACGCGGTCAAGCTGATGCAGGCCGGCGCGCACATGGTCAAGGTCGAGGGCGGCGAATGGCTCGCGCCCACCATCCGCGCCTTCGTGCGCGCGGGCATCCCGGTATGCGCCCACCTCGGCCTCACGCCGCAGTCGGTGCATGTGCTCGGCGGCTACCGCGTGCAGGGCCGCAACGACGCGAGCGCCGCGCAGCTGCGCGCCGACGCCTTCGCGCTGCAGGACGCCGGCGCCACGATGCTCGTGCTGGAGATGGTGCCGGCGGCGCTCGCCGGCCGCGTCACCGCCGAGCTGCGCATTCCCACCATCGGCATCGGCGCCGGCGCGCAATGCAGCGGCCAGGTGCTCGTGCTGCACGACATGCTCAACGTCTTCCCGGGCCGCAAGCCGCGCTTCGTCCGCAATTTCATGGACGGCGCCAGCAGCATCGCCGACGCCGTGGCGCGCTATCGCGACGCCGTAAAATCCCGCGCCTTTCCGGCCGCCGAACACTCCTTCTGACATCCGATGAAAGTCGTCCGCACCATCGAGGAACTGCGCTCGCAGCTCCAGGGCCAGAACCGCACCTCGTTCGTTCCCACCATGGGCAACCTGCACGCGGGTCACATGAGCCTGATGCGCATCGCGCGCCAGTACGGCGACCCGGTCGTCGCCAGCGTGTTCGTCAACCGTCTGCAATTCGGCCCCAACGAAGACTTCGACAAATACCCGCGCACCCTCGACGACGACCTCGAAAAGCTGCAGCGCGAAGGCGTCTACGTGTGCTTCGCGCCCGACGAGAGCGTGATGTACCCCGAGCCGCAGGAATACCGCGTGCAGCCGCCGCACGACCTCGCCGACATCCTCGAAGGCGAGTTCCGGCCCGGCTTCTTCGGCGGCGTGTGCACCGTCGTGCTCAAGCTGTTCAACTGCGTGCAGCCGCGCGCGGCGGTGTTCGGCAAGAAGGACTACCAGCAGCTCATGATCGTGCGACGCATGGCGCGGCAGTTCGCGCTGCCCACCGAGATCGTCGCCGCCGACACGGTGCGCGACAGCGACGGCCTGGCGCTGTCGTCGCGCAACCGCTACCTGAGCCCGGAGGAGCGCGCCGAGGCGCCGCGCCTGTACCGCGTGCTCAACGACGTGCGCGAGAAGGCCCTCGCGAGCCGCGACGATCCGGCCTCGCTGCCGCGCATCGAAGCCTCGGCGATGCAGCATCTCGCCTGGGCCGGCTGGAAGCCCGACTACGTGGCGATCCGCAAGCGCGGCAACCTGCTGCCGCCCACTCCCGAGGAAAACGCGGCCGGAGAGCCGCTGGTCGTGCTGGCCGCCGCCCGCCTGGGCGCGACGCGCCTGATCGACAACCTCGAAATCTGACCTTCATCAGCGAAGAGGCACGCCCATGCTGCGCACCCTGCTCACCGGCAAGATCCACCGCGCCACCGTCACCCAGTGCGAGCTGCACTACGAAGGCTCCTGCGCGATCGACGACGACCTGCTCGAAGCCTCGGGCATCCGCGAATTCGAGCGCATCGACATCTGGAACATCGACAACGGCGAGCGCTTCAGCACCTACGCGATCCGCGCCGAACGCGGGTCGGGCACGATCAGCATCAACGGCTCGGCGGCGCGCCGCGCCTGCGTGGGCGATCTGGTGATCATCGCGGCGTTCGGGCAGCTCGACGAGGCGGAGCTGGCGGCGGGGTTCGAGCCGAAGCTGGTGTTCGTGGACGAGAACAACCGGATCAAGAACACGCGCGGGCACATCCCGGTTCAGCTGGCGCCGGCGGCCTGAGCCGGCTTGCCGGGCCAGGTGACACGCCTGCTCCGGCTCACCAGATCGTCACCCGCTGCTCCGGCGCCCGCCACAGCCTGTCGCCCGGCTGCACGCCGTAGGCCGCGTAGAACCCAGGCTGGTTCGACAGCGTCGCGTTGCAGCGCAGGTCGGCCGGCGAGTGCGGGTCGGTCTTGAGCCGCCGCAGCGCCTCGGCCTCGCGCACCTTGCCGCGCCACACCTGCGCCCAGCCGGCGTAGAAGCGCTGCTCGCCGGTCATGCCGTCGATGACGGGCGGCTCGATGCCGCCGAGCGCGCGCCGCCAGGCGCGGTAGGCGACCGACAGGCCGGCGTTGTCGGCGATGTTCTCGCCGAGCGTGAGCCGGCCGTCGAGGTGGAAGCCGGGCACCGGCTCGTAGGCGCCGTACTGCTCGACCAGCATCGCGGTGCGTTCCTCGTAGCGCTTGCGGTCCTCGGGCGTCCACCACACGCGCAGATTGCCGTCGCCGTCGTACTGGCTGCCCTGGTCGTCGAAGCCGTGGCTGATCTCGTGGCCGATGACGGCGCCGATGCCGCCGTAGTTGGCGGCGTCGTCGGCATTGGCGTCGAAGAACGGCGGCTGGAGGATCGCCGCCGGAAAGACGATCTCGTTCATGCGCGGGTTGTAGTAGGCGTTGACCGTCTGCGGGTTCATGAACCATTCGTCGCGATCGACCGGCTGGCCGAGCCGGGCGAGCTGGCGCGCGGCCTCGAAGCGCGTCGCGCGCAGCAGGTTGCCGACGAGATCGTCGCGGCGGATGTCGAGCCCGTCGTAGCCGCGCCAGCGCGCCGGATAGCCGATCTTGGGCCGGAAGCTGGCGAGCTTGCGGCGCGCCTCGGCGCGCGTGGCGTCGCCCATCCAGTCGAGGCTGTCGATGCTGCTGGCGTAGGTGGCGAGCAGGTTGGCGACGAGGGCCTCCATGCGCGCCTTCTGCTCGGGCCGGAAGTGGCGCGCGACGTAGAGCTTGCCGAGCGCCTCGCCGAGGTTGGCATCGACCACGCGCACGCCGCGCTTCCAGCGCGCCGCCTGCTCGGGCGTGCCGCTGACGCGCCGGCCGTGGAAGTCGAAGGAAGCATCGGCGAGCGGGCGCGCGAGGTAAGGCGCGAGGCTGTCGAGCGTCTTCCAGCGCAGGTAGTCGCGCCAGTCGGCGAGCGGCACCTCGCCCGCCAGCGCGGCGAAGGCCGCGAGATAGCTCGGCTGGGCGGCATTCACCTCGTTGATGCCCGCCGGCACGCCGGACGCGGCAAGGAAGCCGGCCCAGTCGTGACCGGGCGCGGCGGCGGCGAGCTGGGCGACGGTCATGCGGTTGTAGCCCTTGACCGGATCGCGCCGCTCGACGCGACTCCATTGCGCGCGGGCGAGCTTCGTTTCGAGGGCGAGGATGCGTCGGGCTGCGTCGGTGGCCTGCGGTGTCGGGGCGGCGGCGCCGGGCTTGCCGGCGGCGCGGGCCGCGTCGGCCTCACCACCGCTGGAGGCCGCGCCGGATTTGCCGGCGTCGCCGCCCTGCCCGGCCAGCGTGAACATCCGCGCGATGTGAGCCTCGTAGTCGGCGCGGATCGCCGCGAACTGCGGCGCGTCGGACAGGTAGTAGTCGCGGTCGGGCAGGCCGAGGCCGGTCTGCTGGAGCGCGAGCAGGTAGCGCGTCGAATCGCGCGCGTCCTGGTCCACCGAGAAGGCATACGGCCCGTTGACGCCGGCGAGGCCCAGTTCGCCGATCAGCGCGGGCAGGTCGCGTGGGTCGCGCAGCGCATCGATGCGCGCAAGCAGCGGCGCGAGCGGCGCGGCGCCGAGGCGGTCGATGCGCGCCTCGTCGAGGAAGCTCGCGTACAGGTCGGCGACACGGCGGCTGTCGGCGTCGGCCGTGGCCGGGTCGATGCCGTCGAGGATGGCGTGGAGCTGGTCGAGGCTGCGGTCGGCCAGTTCGTGGAAGCTGCCCCAGGCCGACTTGTCGGCCGGGATCGGCGTGGTGTCGAGCCACTTGCCGTTGATGTGGCGGAACAGATCGTCGGCCGGGCGCACGGCGGGGTCGCGCCAGGCGAGGTCGATGCCGCTGGCGATCGGGCCGGACTTGCCGAGCGTCGAGGGCGGTGTGGCGAGGGCCGCGCCGCCGCCCGCGTCATAGGCCGGCAGGTGGGCACAGCCGGCGGCCATGCAGGCGGACAGGGTGATGCAGCAGGCGGCGGCGAACTTCATGCGGGGGCTCCGGTGCGGTGGCGATCCGGCGCGGGCGGACGCCCGGCGGATCGGCGCAAGCATGCCGTGAAGCGTCAGCGATCGCCCGACAAACGCTATTTGCGCACTTGCGCAAATACAATCGCCCACCGCGACGCTTTCGCCGGGCTTTCCGACTGACCGGGCACCGCGCCGCTTACCCCCATCCCGCCAGGAATCGCCATGAACCGAATCGCCCCGCCCCGCTCCGCGTCCGCCACTCGACCCATTACGCGCCTCATTCCCGGCGCCCGCCTGCGCCCCGCGCTCGCCGCCATCGCCGCGCTGCTCGCGCTCGGCACCGCCCTGCCCGCCGCCGCCGAACCCGACGCCACCGCCCGCGCCGCGATCGAAACCAGCACCCGCGAACGCGTCGCCCCGCTGCCGAAGAAGCTGCTCGACCTGCTCCAGACCACGATCGCCGAGCACGGCGCGGCCGAGGCGGTGAGCGCGTGTTCCGAAAAGGCGCCGGCCGCCGCGCGCAAGGCGAGCGAGGACACGGGCTGGCAGATCCGTCGCGTGAGCCAGCGCAACCGCAATCCCGGCGGCGTGCCGGATGCGTGGGAAGCGAAGGCGCTCGCCGACTTCGACACGGCGGTCGCGGCCGGCGCGGATCCGGCCACGCTGGAGCGCTCGGAATTCGTGACCGAGGGCGGCCGCACCGTCTTCCGCTACGCGAAGGCGCTGGCGACCCAGCCGATGTGCGTCACCTGCCACGGCGCGCCGGACGGCATTCCGTCGGACGTGCGGGCGCGCATCGCGAGCGTCTATCCGGACGACCGCGCGACGGGCTTCGCGCCGGGGCAGATCCGTGGCGCGCTGGTGGTGAAACGGGTGGTGGAGTGAGCCGGACGAGGGCCGTCGCAGCAGTGGTGCCCGGAGTCGGACTCGAACCGACAAGCCTTGCGGCGGGGGATTTTGAATCCCCTGCGTCTACCGATTTCGCCATCCGGGCATGGATGCGGGCCTGCGCTAGACTTGCCGGCCCGTGAAGGAAGGGGCCGGATTATCACCGCGCCCGCCGATTTCGCCAAACAAAGCCGGGTTGTCAGCCTGGCGACTGTCGCATGCCTCAAGACTCGAAGCCCTCCCCGGCCGCCTCTGGCCACCAGCTTTCCGATTTCGAATTCCACCTGCCGCCCGAGCTGATCGCCCAGCATCCGGCGGCCGAGCGCCGGGACAGCCGGCTGCTGCATGTGCCGGCCGGCCCGGCCGCGACGCCCTCGGGCGCCGCCGACGACGCGCCCGCGATCGCCGACACGGCCGCTGCCGGCGCTCCGCCCGCCCCCGACCTGCAAGACCTCCGCTTCCCCGACCTGCGCGGCCTGCTGCGCCCGGGCGATCTGCTCGTCTTCAACGACACGCGCGTGATCAAGGCGCGGCTGTTCGGCCGCAAGCCCACGGGCGGGCGCATCGAGCTGCTGGTCGAGCGCGTGCTCGACAACAACTGCGCCCTCGCCCAGGTGCGCGCCAGCCATGCGCCCGCGCCGGGCAGCCGGCTGCAATTCGGCGACGGCGCCGACACCGCGAGCGCCCAGGTGCTCGACCGCGACGGCCGCTTCTACCTGCTGGAGTTCGACACCGACGTCTGGGCGCTGCTCGACCGCCTCGGCAAGCTGCCGCTGCCGCCCTACATCGAGCACGCCGCCGAACAGGCCGACGACGAGCGCTACCAGACCGTCTATGCCGCAAACCCTGGCGCGGTTGCCGCGCCCACGGCCGGCCTGCATTTCGACGAAGCCATGCTCGCCGCGCTGCGCGAAGACGGCATCCGCCTCGCCTTCGTGACGCTGCACGTGGGCGCCGGCACCTTTCTGCCGGTGCAGGTCGACAACATCGCCGAGCACCGCATGCACAGCGAGCTCTATTCGATCAGCGCCGAGACCGCCGCCGAGATCGCCGTCGCCAAGGCCGAGGGCCGCCGCGTCATCGCCGTGGGCACCACCTCGCTGCGCGCGCTCGAAGCCGCCTCGCAGAAGGGCCCGATCGTGGCCGGCCGCGGCGAGACCGACATCTTCATCACGCCGGGCTACCGCTTCCGCACGGTGGATGCGCTCGTCACCAACTTCCACCTGCCGCGCTCGACGCTGCTGATGCTGGTGTCGGCCTTCGCGGGCTACGAACGCATCCGCGCCGCCTACGCGCATGCCGTGGCGCAGCAGTACCGCTTCTTCAGCTACGGCGACGCGATGTTCCTCGAACGCGCCGACGCGTCCGCCGGCACCGTCGCTTCGGACTGCGCCGCCACCACGTCCGGCGCCGCCGCGACAGCCACCGCCACCCCGGCCGCGACGGCCGCCACTCCCGGAGCCGCCGCATGAGCGCCCTCGACTTCACCCTCCACAAGGGCACGGCCAGCGGCCCGCGCCGCGGCACGCTCAAGCTCAACCACGGCACGATCGAGACGCCGATCTTCATGCCCGTCGGCACCTACGGCAGCGTCAAGGCCGTCGGCCCCGACGAGCTCGAAAACGACATCCAGGCAAAGATCATCCTCGGCAACACCTTCCACCTCTGGCTGCGGCCGGGGCTGGACGTCATCAAGGCCCATGGCGGCCTGCACCGCTTCATGGGCTGGAACCGGCCCATCCTCACCGACAGCGGCGGCTTCCAGGTCTGGAGCCTCGGCGCCCTGCGCAAGATCAGCGAGCAGGGCGTGAAGTTCGCGTCGCCGGTCAATGGCGACAAGCTCTTCATGGGGCCGGAAGAGTCGATGCAGATCCAGCGCGTGCTCAACAGCGACGTGGCGATGATCTTCGACGAATGCACGCCCTATCTCGTCGACGACAAGCCCTGCCCCGAGCAGTACGCGGCCGACTCGATGCGCCTGAGCCTGCGCTGGGCGAAGCGCTCGCGCGACGAGTTCGACCGGCTGGAGAACCCCAACGCGCTGTTCGGCATCGTGCAGGGCGGCATGTTCGAGCACCTGCGCGCCGAATCGGCCGCCGGCCTGCGCGACATCGGCTTCCACGGCTACGCGATCGGCGGCCTCAGCGTTGGCGAGCCGAAGGAAGAGATGCTGCGCATCCTCGACCACACGCCCGGCCTGCTGCCGGTCGAGAAGCCGCGCTACCTCATGGGCGTCGGCACGCCGGAGGATCTGGTGGACGGCGTCGCGCGCGGCATCGACATGTTCGACTGCGTGATGCCGACGCGGAACGCGCGCAACGGCCATCTGTTCACGCGCTTCGGCGACCTGCGGCTGCGCAACGCCCGCTACAAGAACGACATGCGCCCGGTCGATCCGAGCTGCTCCTGCTACACCTGCCGCAACTTCACGCGCGCCTATCTGCACCATCTCGACCGCACCACCGAGATCCTCGGCAGCCGGCTCAACAGCATCCACAACCTGCACTACTACCTCCAGCTGATGCAGGACATGCGCGACGCGATCGACGCCGACGACTTCGAGGGCTTCCGCGCGCGTTTCGCCGCCGACCGCGCGACCGGCGTCGATGCGATGGGCGATCCGGCCACCGGCGCGACATGACGGGACGGCGCAAGTAACAAACGGGAATTCCGCACCGCACAAAAGCACCGGACTGCGGGGGCAAACCCCGCTTATTCGGGCTTTGAAGCGCACCGGCGACCGGTAACTTCCATTCCGTCGCCGAACCACATCCCTCGCCGAAGCCCGCTTCCATTGCGTTCGAGGTGGTTCAACCCCGCAAGCCGCGACCTTGCTTTTCGCCGGATGCGAAACATGAACACCCTCACCCTGGATGTTCTGAGCCCCAGCGCTCAGACCGCCGAGCCGCTCGCGCTCGTCCACATGGCCCGTCAGGCCGTCCTCGAACAGCTCCAAGCCTTTGAAATCGCGCCGGAAGTCGTGCGTCTCGCGAACAGCGACATCGCCGAAAGCCATCTGCTGCGCGACGCCCGCACGCTGATCGCCGAACAAGGCAGCAACATCCTGCGCGGCACCGCCCTCGGCCAGTACACCCTCGCCTGCAAGCTCGCGCGCGGCCTCTTCCATTTCCTGGAAGAACGCCAGCACAGCACCGTGCGCCGCCAGCTCATCCGCGTGATGGGTGCGCGCTTCGCCTACGACGTGGGCCTGCGCGAGGACTGAGCCGGCTGCCCGCCGCGCCGTCATCGGCCGCGCCGGGCATCGCGCGATACCGCCAGCCATGCCTTCGGGCCGTCGCATCGCGCGATGGCCGCCATTGGCGCGCGCGCCGCGCTGTGGTTGACAGTTCCGCTCGGGCTTGGGAATGCTTTCCCGGTCGGGCGGAATCGGCTGCCTGCATTTCCCGCCGCCCTTTCGATTGCCCGACGAATGCCCGCGTCGCCCTGACGCGGGCATTTCCCACAACACCGGCAATCAGAAGGAGCAAACCATGGCAGACCACGACGTCAAGATCGAGCAACTTCCCAGCGGCAAATGGGCGTGCTTTCTCCATATCCCGGGAAAGGACCCGATCAGCCTCGGCAAGGAATTCAAGGATGAGGAACGCGCCGAGAACTGGCTTGGCGTTTCCGAAGCCGTGACCGCGATCGAGATGATGTTGCAGAAGCACAAGCAGTAATCCCGGCCCTCCGGGCATTGGCGTTCGACGCTCGGGAAGCGCAAGAAGAAGAGCACAAGCTTCCACACTCCCCTCTCCCCGCCTCGGCGGCCCGTCCAGGGCAGGCCTCGCAGGCAATACCGCCCGCGCCGACATCTGTCCGGCGATTCGCGGCGAATCGAATTCCCCGTCAATTGCGTTTCAGGTCGGCTGCGTTTCGGGCGGCGGCGTTTCATGTCGCGCGCGTCAGGCCACGCATTCCGCGCCTTGCCGTTTCACGCCGCGCCGATTCCCGCGCGCTTGCAGGCATTGGCCAATTCGGCGTCCATCGTCATGAGATGGGTGTGCAGCCAGCCCGGCAATACCTCGTTGACATAGCCGCGCACGAAGGCGACCCGGCCCTTCACGGCACGCGCGCGCATCTGGTCCATTTCGCCGAGGACGCGGGCGTGATCGCCTTCGTGCTCCTTGCGCGACGAAAGCGCGGTGGCGGTCATCAATTCGGTTTCGCGCGCGAAATGCGATTGCGTGTGCGAATAGAGCGCTTCCATCGCGGCGCCGAGTTCGGCGTCGGCGGCGGATTGGGCGCGGGCCAGCAATTCGACGAATCCTTGGTGGATGGAATCCATTTCGGCTTGGCCGAGGGCGTGGCTGTCCTGCCAGGTGATGGGCGTGGTCATGGTGGCTGCGGGCGGGTTCTTGGAAGGAGGAGCGCCCACGCAACGGCGGGCGGCCAAGAATAGCCCTGCGCCGTGCCGGACAATGGCCGGGCCGCAGCACTGCGCAATCCGCCGGTTTCCCCTGCCGGGCAATCGGCCGGTCCGGCCTGCCGGGCAATCGGCCGGCAGCGTCGTCAGTTCGCCGCGCGCAGCAGGCTCGCGAGAGCGCCGAAGTTGGGCGTGCCGAGACCGGTCGGATAGTCGAAGCCGGAGCCGGCCTTGCACGGCGCGCAACTGCCGTTGGCGCCGGTCTTCACGTCGAGGAAAGCGCTCGCGTAATTGCCGGCCACGGCCGCGATGCCGTAGAGCGCCGCCTGCGGCTTGCCGAGCGTGGCCTTGCCGTCGAGCGCGCGCAAGCCGTTGATGCTGGCGAGCATGCCGGCGACGGCCGGGGTGCCGGCGCTGGTGCCGCCCATCGACAGCCAGCTGCGCGTGCCGCCGTTCGGCGTGTAGCCGACGTAGACGCCGCTGTAGGGATCGGCGACGAGCGCGACATCGGCATCGAGCCGGCGCGGGCCGGCCGGGATCGCGGGCAGTCCGGCGAGCTTCTGGTAGGCCGGCCGCGCGAACACGTTCGACGCCGCGCCACCCGACTTGCTCCAGGCCTTTTCGGTGCGCGGGCCGCTGCCGCTCCAGGCGAGCGTGGTGCCGCCCACGGCGAGGACCGAGGGCGAGGTGGCCGGCCAGTTGGCCTGGCTGCCGTTGTCGCCGGCGGCGGCCACATAGCTCATGCCGGCCCCGTTGAAGACCGTGCCGTCATAGCCCGTGGCCCAGCTGCCCTCGATGCTGCCGAAGCTCATGCTGACCACGCCGGCACCGAAGCGGTTGGCAAGCAGCACGGCGCCATTGAGCGCCGTCACCGCCGCCGACGGCGCCTCGACCAGCACCAGCCGCGCGAGCGGCGCGAGCGCATGCGCCCATTGCACGTCGAGCGCGATTTCCTGCGCCCAGCTGGCGTTGTAGGCCGGCACGGTCGCGCTCATGCCGCCGGCGGCGGTGGCGGTGACGCGGATGAAGCTGCATCCGTCGGCATTGCCGATGGCGGGCAAGGCAGGCGTGGCGCTGGCGGCGACGCTGACCGTCGCGCAATCGGGCAGACCGAAGCGGGTGCTGAAGGCAGCCAGATCGGCGACCACATTCGGATGGTGGTAGGCGGCGACGAGGTAGAGGGTCTGGCCGGCGCCGAGGGCCGCGCGGCCGGCGACGTCGAGCGCGGCGAGGTCGGTGGCGGCGGGCACCATGGGCAGGCCGTAGGCGGCGCGCACCTGGGCCGGCGTGTAGGTGACGGCCGTGGTGGCGACGGCCGCGACGGCGGCGCGACCGGGCAGCGCGGCCAGCCTGGCGCGCGCTGCGTCGAGGGTGAGGTTGCGCGTGTCGATGCCGGCGGCGCCGGCGGGCAGCGCGGTGGCGCGGCCGGAGCGCGTGGCCGACGCGGCGGAGCCGTCGGCGTCGGAATCGGGCGGCTCGACGGTGACGGGGAGCATGTCGAACACCGGCGTCGCGATGACGCTGGCAGCGCCGGCGCTCACCGGGTTGCCGTCGCCACCCGCGCCTCCGCAGGCAGCGAGCGCCAGCGCGACTGCCGCCGGCAGCAGGACGGCGGAGCCGGATCGGGGGAGGCGGTTCATGGCGATCTCCTGCGTTGTTCTTGGTGTGCGCGCGCGCTCGGCAGGACTTGATGACGGCAGGTTTCGCGCCGGCTTGAGGCTGGCATTCCCGCAGGCGCGGGGCGGGCCTAGCGCGCCGGGGCGCGGCTGAAGGCGAGGCTGGCGTAGCGGCCTTCGGCGTCGATGGCGACCAGACGGTGCGGACCGACGGCGTCGACGCGGGCGGCGATGCCGTTGCCGGCCGGCGCGCCAGGGATGACGCGGTCGTCGAGCAGCCAAATGACATTGCCGCGCGCGCCGATCGCGCGCAGCGGCAGCACGACGCTGTCGCTGCCGGGCGCCGGGCGGACGGTGGCACCGGCGTCGAGGCCTTCGATGCGCAGGGCGCGCGCGGGCGCGTCGGGCGCGCAGCCGTCGGCCCAGGGCCAGGCGGCTTCGGGCGCGCGGCGTTCGGGCGCGATCCAGGGGTCGAGCAGCGTGGGCCAGCGCGGGATGTCGAGGCGTTCGGGGGCGGTGGCGGGGAGTCGCGTGGCCGACGCGGCGGCGCAGTCCGGTCGCGTGCGGCGCTGGCGGGCGCGGTCGATCCAGAGGGTTTCGCTCCAGCCGCCGGCGCGCAGCCGGTCGGGCAGCGTGGGCGGCGTGGCGCCGTCGAGCGTCCAGGCGCGGCGGCGCTCGCGGCACAGCGCCGGGTCGGTGAGCGCGACCGACTGGCCGCCGGGCCAGCAGATGTCGGCGGCGACGACGCCGGGCGGTGGGCCGGACGGGCGGGCCGACGTGGCGGCTTCAGGCGTGGCCCGACGGTCACCCGCCTGCGCCCCGCCCACCGCCGCGGCCTCGCCTGCCGGTCGCGGCAGTTCGCGCGGCAGTGCGAGGATCAGATCGCGCACCAGCGGCGCCGAAGTGTTCGCGCCGAAATACCCCGGATTGGGCGTGCCGTCGGGCCGGCCGACCCACACGCCCACCGTCCACGCATCGGTCACGCCCACGGCCCAGGCGTCGCGGAAGCCGAAGCTCGTGCCCGTCTTCCAGGCGATGCCGGCGGTGTCGAGGTTGAAGGGCCGGTCGGGCCGGCCGCCGTTTTCGAGGATCTCGCGCACGATGAAGGCGGCGCCGGGGCTCATCAGCCGCGCCTCGGTCAGGGGCGCGTCGGGCACGAAGCGCGGCCGGCCGGCGATGCCGCCGCGCGCGAAGGCGGTGTAGGCACCGACCAGTTCCTCCAGCGTCGTGCCGCCGCCGCCGAGCACGAGGCTCAGGTTGGGCTCGGCGCCGCCGGGCATGCGCAGGCGCAGCCCGGCGTTGCGCAGCAGACCGGCGAAGCGCGCCGGCCCGAGCCGGTCGAGCAGATCGACCGCCGGCAGGTTGAGCGAGCGTTGCAGCGCCTCGCTCACGCTCACCGGCCCGCTGAACGCGGCCTGGAAGTTGCCCGGCGCATAGCCGCCGAAGTCCTGCGGCGCATCGACGAGCAGACTTTCGGAATGGATCAGCCCCTCGTCCAGCGCGAGCGCGTAGAGGAAGGGCTTGAGCGTGGAGCCGGGCGAGCGCACGGCGCGGACCATGTCCACCTGTGAGGCGCGCGTCTCGTCGCCGAAATCGGCCGAGCCGGCATAGCCGCGCACCGCGAGCGTCGCGTTCTCGACCACCAGCGCGGCGATCGACACATGCGCCGGCAGGCTGCCGAGGCGGTCGAGCAGCACCTGCTCGACCTGGCGCTGGATGCCGGCGTCGAGCGTGGAGCGCAGGACTTCGGCGCCGCTGGCGTCGTGCTCGGGCGCATGCGCGCGCCGCAGCCGCTCGGCCGCGAGCGGCGCGAGCCAGTGGGCGCGGATCGGCTGGGCGATGATCGGCTCCAGCCGCGCGTCGGCCACGGTGGCCGCGTCCCACGCGCCGGTCGAGGCCATGCGCGCGAGCAGCTTGTCGCGGGCGGCGCGGGCGGCGTCGGGATTGCGGTCGGGCCGCAGCCGCGATGGCGCCTGGGGCAGCACCGCGAGCAGCGCCGCCTCGCCCGCGCTCAGCTCGCGCGCCGGCTTGCCGAGATAGGCGCGGCTCGCCATCTCGACGCCCTGCACCATGCCGCCCATCGGCGCGCGGTCGAGGTAGAGCCGCAGGATGTCGCGCTTGGACAGGCGCAGTTCGATCTGCACCGCGCGCAGCGCCTGCTTCAGCTTGGTCGAGAGCGCGCGCCGCGCGGCCGGCTCGGGCGGCTCCAGCAGCCGCGCGACCTGCATCGTGAGCGTCGAGCCGCCCGACACCACGCGGCCGTTGCGCAGCCATTGCCAGCCGGCGCGCGCGAGCGCGAACGGGTTGACGCCGGGGTGATGCCAGAAGGCGCGGTCCTCGTAGCCGACGAGCGCCTGCACGTACAGCGGCGACACGTCGTCGAGCGCGACCGGCACGCGCCAGAAGCCGTCGCGGCTCGGCCAGGTGCGCAGCGGCGTGCCGTCGGCCGCGAGCACGACGAGCGCGCCGTCGGCACCCGCGCGCGGCAGCGGCGGCGGGAACAGCCGGTCGAGCGCGAACAGCAGCAGCGCGGCGCCGGCCGCGATCGCCGCGCGCCGGCGCCAGCGCGAAGGCGGCCGCGCGAGCGCCGGCCCGGGCGATGACGCGGGCGCCGGCACGACGGGCGCATCGGCCGCCTGCGCCTGCGACGCCGCCTCGGGCCTGCCGCCGTCGCTCACCGCCGCGCCGGATCGACCACCGTCACCTCCGCCTCCGGCTTGCCGATGCCGCGCAGCGCGGGCCGGTACATGTCCTCGGCGTAGCTCGCGGGCGCGGCGTAGCGCCCGGGCGTGACGACGCGCAGCACGTAGTAGAGGTCGAGCTTGTCGTAGCCGAGCCGCGCCGCCGCGACGAAGCGGTCGTCGCGGTACTCGACATGGCGGATCGCCTCGTTGGCGAGCGCGCCCGCGATCGGCACGCCCTCGACCGTGTAGGCGGCGGCGCCCTGCCCGTCCACAAGGTTGAGGTTCTCGATCTCCATGCCGGCCGGGATGCGGTCCACCACGAGGCCCTGCGCGACCGGCTGCTTCGCGGTCACGCGCAGGCGCACCAGCACCACCTCGCCGGTGCGGAACTCGCGGCCCGCGACCGGCTTGCCGTCGACGGTCCACCAGCTGCGCTCGATGGCGATGCGCGGCTCGGCGATGACCGGCGCCTTGAGCGGGAAGCCTTCGGTGGCGACTTCGAGCCAGACCGGCGTGTCGCCACGGTTCTTCACCGTCACGCCGCGCCTGGCGACCGGGCCGGTCCAGCCGCGCGACAGCGTGCCGCGCGTGACGCTGCTGTCGGTGGCGCCGTCGGCCTCGATGTCGAGCCTGATTTCCGGCCGGGGCTCGGTCTTGTCGTCCGCCGGGCCGTAACCGGCCGCGCGCGCGGCGAGGAAGATCGCCGCCTGCTCCTGCGTGGAATGCCAGTCGCCGAGCGAGTGGCGCGCGTCGAAGGCATCGACCAGCTCGGCGATCAGGTTGTCACGCTTGTCGGGCAGCGCCTTGTGGCGCACCAGCAGCGCATAGGCGAGCGCCACGTCGCGCTCGCGCGAGCCGTAGTGGGTGAGCCAGTCGTCCCACCAGCCGCTGCTCGCGGGCACGAGGCCCCAGGGCTTGGCGACCGCCTCGTCGAGCGCGACGCGGGCGCGCGCCTCGTCACCCATGAGCCTGAGCGCGAGACCGAGCTGCACCAGCGGCAGCGGCGAGCGGGCGTTGCCGCGCGCCTCGTCATGCAGGCGGCGCAGCGTGGCGAGCGGCGCGCGCGCCTCGCGGGCGAGCACATAGCCCTGATACACGGCGATCTCGAAGCGCTCGTGGGCGTTGCGCAGCAGCTCGCGGTCGGTCCACACGGGGCGGCCACGGTCGTCGGTGCGGAGGTCGGCGGGCAGCTTCACCTGCCGGCCCGGCTGCTGCTGGAACTCGGTCAGTTGCAGGTCGAGCGCGCGCTTGAGCATCGCCTCGGGCGGCGCGAAGCCGGCCTCGCGCGCATCGAGCAGGAAGGCGACGGCATAGGTGCTGAGCCATTCCTCGTAGGGGCTGCTGCTGCCCCAGAGGCCGAAGCCGCCGCGCGCCTGCTGCATGCCACCGAGGCGGGCGAAGGCCGAGTCGAGGCGCTTGCGGCGCTCGTCGAGCGAGGCGGGGTCGAGCGCCCAGGCGCGCGCGGTCGGCTCGTCGATGAAGACGTTGGGATAGGCCGAGCTGACCGTCTGCTCCAGGCAGCCGTAGGGATAGCGCAGCAGGCCGCGCACGGCCGAGCGGGCGTCGATCGGCGGGCGCGCCGAGGCGCTGAGGCCGACGGTGGCGCTGCCGGCCCAGAGGCCGTCGAGCGCGGCGGTGTCGAGCTTCACGCTCGCGCCCGCGTCGATGCGCAGGCGCTTCACGTCGCGCTGGAGCGGCGTGGTCGGGCGCACGTCGAGCGCGGCCTCGCGCTTGAGCGCGAGCTTGCCGGCATTGAGCGTGAGCCGCAGCGCGGCGAGGCCGGCGGCGTCGGTGGCCTCGGCGGTGAAGCGCAGGGTCTGGCGCTCGCCGTTGGCGAGCTTGAGCGTGCGCTCGCCGCCGTTGATGCGCACCGGGCCGTCGGCCGCGAGCCTGAGCGTGACGTCCTGCGGCGCGCCGCTGAGATTGGTTAGGTCGAGCCCGATGCCGGCGGTGTCGCCGGGCGAGATGAAGCGCGGCAGGTTCAGCTCGGCCACGATGGGCGCGGCGACGGTCATCTCGGCCTCGGCGCTGCCGAAGCGGTCGGCGCCGCTCGCCACGACCATGAGCCGCAGCGTGCCGTTGAAGTCGGGCAGGTCGAGCGGGATGCTGGCCTCGCCGTTGGCGTCGATGGCGACCGGGCCGCTGAACAGGTCCACGAGCTTGACCTTCTGCGGCGGGCTGCGCGTGTCGCGCATGCCGCTGTCGCCGCCGAAGCGCTGCTTGGCCAGATTGCCGTCGAGCTTCTCGATGAGCTTGCCGTAGAAGTCGAGCTGGTCGGCGTCGTAGCGGTGCTTGCCGAAGAAGAAGTCGAAGGGGTCGGGCGTGCGGTAGCGCGTGATGTCGAGGATGCCGGTATCGACCGCCGAGACGGTGACGATGACGGGGCGGGTGGCGGCGGGCGCGGCGGCATCGGCGGGCTTGCCATCGGCGCTGCCGGCCGGCTTGGCGGCGTTGACCACGCCCGCGCCATACGGCTTCCCGTCCGCGCCCGCGAGCTTCACCTTGAGGTTCACGCGCGTCTCGGGCAGCACCTTGGCCGGCGCGTCGAGCGTGACCTTGAGCCGGCGGTCCTCGCGCGCGAGCGGCAGCCAGGTCAGGCCGATGGCGCGCGCGGGCGTGACGCGCTCGCCCTGCGAGCCGGGCCGGAAGGCGACGACCGTCAGATACAGGTCGTGCCGCTTCCAGTCGGCCGACACCGGCACGTCGATGGTCGTGCCGCTGGCCTTGACCTTGACGCGGCTGCTCCACAGCACGCGGTCGCCCTCGACGGTGACGAGCGCCTCGCCGTCATGCGGCGGCGTGACCGTCACGCGCGCCTTGCCGCCGTCGGCATAGGGCGCGCCTTCGAGCCTGAGCTGCACGCGGTCGGGCCGGTTGCCGGCGTCGTCGGCGTCGAGCGCGCCCCAGCCGGCGTAGAAGCGGTAGCGGGCGACGAGGCCGTTGTCGGGATCGGCGACCTCCAGACGGTAGCGGCCCCAGGTCACGGGCAGCGCGAGTTTCGCGCGCTTGTCGATCGCGAGGCTGCGCGTCTCGATCAGCTCTTCGTCGGTGTCGTAGCCCGACTGCCAGCCGCCGCTGTCGCTGAAGCGCCAGTACCAGCGCCGGTTCTCGCGCACGAGGCGGATCGCCACCGGCTTGCCGGCCACGGCCTTGCCGTCGCGACCCACGCGCGCCAGCTCGAACTCGGCCAGCTGGCCCTCGGCGGCGATGTCGCGGTCGAACAGCGGGCGGATGCCGACCATCGCGTCGGCCGGCCACCACGCGCGCTCGATCGAGCGCACGACCGGCCGCCCGCCCGTCTCCAGCAGGCTGAAGCTCGCGCGCACGGTCATCGGCGACTTGCGCTCGTCCAGCTCCAGCGGCACCTCGACGCTGCCCTTGCCGGCGGAGTCGAGTTCCTGCTCGGGCAGGTCGGCACGCTTGCGCGCCGCGTCGTCGTCGAAGTCGCCGAAGACGAAGCCCGGCCATTGCTGCGGCAGCGCGACGCGGCGGCGCTCGACCAGCAGGCTGCCGAGCAGGCGGTTGCCGGCGGCCGGCGCGCCGTAGCGGTAGTCGCCCTTCACGTCCACGGTGAAGGCGGCGCCGGGCGCGAGCGATTCGGCGTCGGATTGCAGGTCGAGCTTGAGCCGCTCGGGCAGGAACTCCTCGACCTGGAAGCTCCATTGCGCGTCGGCGCGCTTCGCGCCCGGATCGGTGCGGGCCTCGATCAGCCAGCGGCCGGTCGCGGCGTCGGGCGGCAGGGTGATGCGCTGACGGTAGTAGCCGGTGCCGAGAGTGATCGCGGGGGCGGCTTGCCCGGCTTGCGCGGGCTGTGCGGCCGGCGCGGCGGCGGCGCGCGCCGTCGCCGGGCGCAGCAGTGTCTCGCTCACCTTTTCGCCGTCGGGCCGCTTGAGCCGCAGCGTCACGGGGGTAGCCGCATCGACCGCGCGGCCGTCGGCATCGCGCGCGAGCACCGACACGTCGAAGCCCTCGCCCGGCCGGTACAGGTCGCGCCCCGCGTACACGAACAGCTTGCTGCGCGCCGGCAGATGGCCGCCGGTGTCGAACTCCGACAGATCCAGCGCCGGATCGCGCAGCGCGAGCAGCGAATGCTCCTCGCCGCGCTTGGCGAGCAGGACGGTCGCGGCCGCCGCGCCGCCGTTGAACACCGCATGCCCGTCGCGGTCGGTGCTGGCGCGCGCGAGCGTCTTGCCGTTGGCATCGAGCAGCTGCACGTCCACATTGCGGATCGCCTCGCCCGACTTGAGTGAGGTGGCGAACACGTCGGTCTGCTCGTCGTGGCGGCGCGCATGCAGGCCGATGTCGGTGACGTAGAAGTAGGTCACCTGGTAGTCGTAGCCGAAGCGCCCCGGCACGTTCATGACCGCGAGGTAGATGCCCGGCTCGCGCAGCTCCTTGATGCGCTCGACCGGCAGGAAGCTGGTGTTGCGGCGGTTCTCCCGCTTGTCGGTGGCAAAGCGGCCGAGATACACGCTCGTCGCCATGTCCTTCAGCTCGTCCAGCTCGTAGTACGACACCAGGCCCTTGTAGCGCGTGCGGTTCTGCCAGCCGCCGTAGCGGTAGCCGTCGTCGTCCTCTTCGGCCACGTCGCCTTCGTCGGCGGTGTTCTCGCGCTCGCGCCGGCCCGCGACCATGTCGAGAAAGCGCGGCAGCTGGGCCGGCGCGATGCGCAGGAACTGCACATCCACCTCGGGCGTGTTGATCGTCACGACCGGCAGGCCGCCGCTCTCGCCGGCCGGCAGCACGATGCCCCGGCTCGCGAAGTAGAACGACGGCGGCATGGCCTCGCTCTTCGCGGTGCAGTCGGCCGCCGCGCCGAGCTTGTCGCCGGCGCGCGAGGCGAGGGTCGCGTCGAGCTTCACCGCGTATTCATGGTCGGGCTTGGCGAAGGGCAGCCAGAGCACGCGCGGGTTATCGCCGACGACCCAGCGCGCGGCGATGTCCTTGCCGTCCTCGCTCGCGTGCAGGAGCTTGCCGAAGTCCTGCTTCGGGTCGAGCGGCCGGGTGAAGTCGAGCGCGATCGCGGGCGCGCCGTCGAGCAGGCGCGGCTTGCAGCCGGCCAGCGCGAAGGGCTCGGCATCGCCGATGGTGGCGCTCGCCGGGGTCTTGTCGGCACCGCAGCCGGCGAGCGCGCCGAGCAGTGCAAGCGCTGTCAGCGCGTGGCGGGTGAGGCGTCTGGCAAACGCGATGCGCATTCCTGGTCTCCGCGATGGGCCGTGTGCTCCGGCCGGTCGCGGGCAGTCTAGCCACGGCATGCGGTGCGCGAGGGGCGGACCGATCGGGCCGTCGTTGCGGGCCGACAGCCGCCGACGGCCGGCTCACGGCGGCCGCGTGCCCACCCTCGCCCCGTCGCGCCCGCACAGGGGTGGCGGCTGAAGCCGTCACCCCGCCCGGCTATAATGCGAGGCTTGGCTTAACGCCTTGATTCGTCGAAAAAACTTGGAGTTCGCATGATTTCTGTCGCCTACGCGCAGACCGCTGGCGGGGCCGCCGCCGGGCCCGAAGCCCTGTTGTTCCAGTTCGGGCCCTTCGTCCTGATCTTCGCGGTCATGTACTTCCTCATGATCCGGCCGCAGATGAAGCGCCAGAAGGAAATGAAGACGATGCTCGACGCGCTCCAGAAGGGCGACGAGGTCATCACCATCGGCGGCGTGCTCGGCAAGATCGCCAAGGTCTCCGACCACTACCTCACCATCGAGGTCGCCTCCGCCAAGGACGGCGCCATCGAACTGCTGGTGCAACGCCAGGCAGTGCAGTCCGTTCTCCCCAAGGGCACGATCAAGAGCCTATGAACCGCTACCCGCTCTGGAAGTACCTGCTGATCGCCTTCGCGCTGCTGTTCGGCCTGCTGTATTCGGTGCCGAACTTTTTCGGGCAGAGCCCGGCGGTGCAGGTATCGAGCGGGAAAGCCACCATCAAGGTCGAGCCCGCGCTGCTCGACCGCGTCAACAAGCTGCTGGCCGATGCCGGCCTCCAGCCCGAGGCCACCGTGTACGAGGCGACGCAGACCGGCGGCACCGTCCGCGTCCGCTTCCACGACACCGATACCCAGCTCAAGGCCAAGGACGCGATCCAGAAGGCGCTCGCGCCCGACGCCGATGACGCCGACTACGTGGTCGCGCTCAACCTCGTGACCGACACGCCAGTCTGGATGCAGTCGATCCACGCGCTGCCGATGTACCTCGGCCTCGACCTGCGCGGCGGCGTCCACTTCCTGATGCAGGTCGACACCAAGGCCGCGCTCGCCAAGAAGCTCGAAGCCCTGCAATCCGACCTGCGCCTGCAACTGCGCGAGAAGAACATCCGTCACGCCGGCATCGCCCGCAGCGGCGACGGCGTGACGATCGCCTTCACCACCGACGAGCAGCGCCAGCGCGCCCGCGACCTGCTGCTGGGCAACTTCAAGGACTTCACGATTACCGAGGCCGGCGAAGGCAGCGAACTCAAGCTCGTCGCCACGCTCGGCGAGAAGGCGCTGCGCGCCGCGCAGGACGCCGCCGTCAAGCAGAACATGACGACGCTGCACAACCGCGTGAACGAACTCGGCGTGGCCGAGCCCGTGGTGCAGCAGCAGGGCGCCGACCGCATCGTGGTCGAACTGCCGGGCGTGCAGGACGTGGCCCAGGCCAAGAAGATCCTCGGCCGCACCGCCACGCTCGAAGTGCGCCTCGTCGATGATTCGCCCGAAGCCCAGCAAGCGCTTGCAAGCGGCAGCGTGCCCTTCGGCCTCGAACGCTATGTCGAGCGCGGCGGCCGTCCGCTGCTGCTCAAGAAGGAAGTCGTCCTCACCGGCGACAACCTCCAGGACGCGCAGGCGGGCTTCAGCTCCGAGCAGCAGATTCCGGCCGTGCACCTCACGCTCGACGGCAAGGGCGCCAACATCTTCCGCACCGTCACGCGCGAGAACCTCAAGAAGCGCATGGCGATCGTGCTGATCGAGAAGGGCCGCGGCGAAGTCATCACCGCGCCGGTCATCCAATCCGAAATCTCGGGCGGCCGCGTGCAGATCAGCGGCGCGATGACCACGCAGGAAGCCAACGAACTCGCGCTGCTGCTGCGCTCGGGCTCGCTCGCCGCGCCGATGGAAATCGTGGAAGAACGCACCATCGGCCCGAGCCTCGGCGCCGACAACATCGCCAAGGGCTTCCATTCGGTGCTCTGGGGCTTCGTGGCGATCGCCGTGTTCATGGCGGTGTACTACGCGATGTTCGGCCTGTTCTCGGTCGCGGCGCTGGTCTGCAACCTGATGCTGCTGGTGGCGCTGCTGTCGATCATGCAGGCCACGCTCACCCTGCCCGGCATCGCGGCCATCGCGCTCACGCTCGGCATGGCCATCGACGCCAACGTGCTCATCAACGAGCGCGTGCGCGAGGAGCTGCGTCAGGGCCTGCATCCGCAGCAGGCGATCAAGGCCGGCTACGACAACGCCTGGGCCACCATCCTCGACTCGAACGTGACCACGCTCATCGCCGGCGTCGCGCTGCTGATCTTCGGCTCCGGCCCGATCCGCGGCTTCGCCGTCGTCCACTGCCTGGGCATCCTCACCTCGATGTTCTCGGCCATCCTGGTCAGCCGCGCGCTGGTCAATCTCGTGTACGGACGCCAGCGCAAGCTGCAGACGGTTGCCATCGGCACCCTGTGGAAGTCCGAATCGGGCGCCAAGGCCTGACCCCGCCCGGAGCAGAAAGCACATGGAATTCTTCCGAATCCGGCGCGACATCCCGTTCATGCGCCATGCGCTCGTGTTCAACGCGATCAGCGCCCTCACCTTCGTGCTCGCGGTGGTCTTCATCGCGGTGCGCGGCTTCCATTTCTCGATCGAGTTCACCGGCGGCACGCTGATGGAAGTGAACTATGCGCAGGCGGCCGACATCGCCAAGGTGCGCGAGATCGTCGAGGACCAAGGCTATGCCGATGCCCAGGTCCAGGCCTTCGGCACGCCGAGCGACGTGCTCATCCGCCTGCCGGTGCGCAAGGGCGAGACCAGCGCCCAGCAGAGCGAAACGCTGCTGACGGCGCTCAAGGCCGATCCGGCCGCCGCCGGGCTGGAACTGCGCCGCGTCGAGTTCGTCGGTCCGCAGGTGGGCGAGGAGCTGTTCGAGCAGGGCTCGATGGCGCTGCTGGTCGTGGTGATCGGCATCGTCATCTATCTGGCGCTGCGCTTCGAATGGAAGTTCGCCGTCGCCGCCGTCATCGCCAACCTGCATGACGTGGTGATCATCCTCGGCTTCTTCGCGCTGTTTCAGTGGGAGTTCTCGCTGTCGGTGCTGGCGGCCGTGCTGGCCATCCTCGGCTACTCGGTCAACGAGTCGGTCATCATCGCCGACCGCATCCGCGAGAACTTCCGCAAGATGCGCAAGGCGAGCGTCGACCATGTGATCGACAACGCGATCACCTCGACCATCAGCCGCACGATCATCACCCATGGCCTGACGCAGGTGATGGTGCTGACGATGCTCATCTTCGGCGGCCCGACGCTGCACTACTTCGCGGTGGCGCTGACGATCGGCATCTGCTTTGGCATCTATTCGTCGGTGCTGGTGATGGCGCCGCTCACGCGCTGGCTGGGCGTGTCGCGCGAGGATCTGGTCAAGCCGGTCCGCAAGGATGACGGCGGCACGGTCGTCGAGCCCTGAGCGCCATGCTTCCCTCACGGGCCGGTTCGCCGGCCCGTTTTCATTTGGGCGCCGCGCTCCGGCGCCGTTCACCGGCCCGGTACGTACCGGATCGCTGCCCTCCCCTCTCGACATCGCGTCATCGCCATGAAACTTCGCGTCTGGGATCTGCCGACCCGCGCCTTCCACTGGAGCCTCGCGCTGCTGGTGGGCGCGGCCTTCGTGACCGCCAAGCTCGATGCCTACGACTGGCATTTCCGCATCGGTTATGCGCTGCTCGCGCTCGTGGCCTTCCGGCTGGTGTGGGGCATCGTCGGGCCGAGGTATGCGCGCTTCGCGAGCTTCGTGTCGGCGCCGTCGCGGGCGCTGGCCTATCTGCGCGGCGCGCCGCATCCGGCACCGGGGCACAACCCGGCGGGCGCGTGGTCGGTGCTCGCGCTGCTCGCGCTGGTGGGCGCGCAGGCCGTGACCGGGCTGTTCACGAGCGATGACGTGATGGCCTCCGGCCCGCTTTACGACGCGGTCGCGAGCGGCACGGCCGAGTGGCTCGGCCGGCTGCACCGGCTGAACGAAAAGCTCATCCTTGCCGTGGTGCTGCTGCATCTCGCGGCGGTCACCTTCTACGGCCGCGTGAAGCGCCAGCCCATCCTCGAGGCGATGGTCACGGGCGACGCCGAAGTGGCCGCCGCCGCGCCGCCCGCGCGCGACGACTGGCTCGTGCGCCTCGGTGCGCTGGTCCTGCTGACGGGCTGCGGCCTGGGCGTGTGGTGGCTGGTCGAGATCTGGGCGCCGACGCTCGGCTGAACACGCGGTCGGCCGACGCGACGTCGCCCGATCCGCCGCCCGACCGGGCGGCACGTCACCCCGCGTCCGCCCCCCGCGATCAGCGCACCGCGGGCTCGCCGCCCTGGCGCGACAGCTCGACCCGATCGAGGTCGAAGCCCTGCGTGGCCAGCGTCTCGCGCACATGCGCCCAGGCGGCGGGATCGATCGTCGGCGTGCGCGACAGCACCCACAGATAGTCACGATGCGGCTCGCTCACGATCGCGAGCCGGTAGTCGTCATCGAGCGCGACGATCCAGTAGTCGCCCCAAACGAAGGGCAGGAAGCCGAGCCAGGCCGGCGCGAAGCGCACCTCCAGCTTCGGCGAGTCGGCCGCGCCGATCTGCCGCGCCTCGCCCACGGCCTCGTCGAACGAGCCATCGGCGCGGCGGCAGCGGTTCACCACCGTCACGCGTCCGGGCGCGGCCGCCGAGTAATCGGCGCTCGTGTCGCCGGCGCATTGCTTCTGGAAGCGGTTGGGATACTTCGCGATCTCGTGCCACCGACCGAGATAGCGCGGCAGATCGAGCGAAGGAATGGTGGCGAGCGGCGCGGCCTCGCCGGCCCGCGCGGACGGCAGGGCACCGGCGAGCAGCAGGCCCGCCAGCAGGAGACGGATCGGGAACATGAAAGCGCTTGCAGGATCGGACGCGGCGAAGGCTGCGCCATCCCCATGCAGACCCGCGCGCCCCGCCTCGGGTTCCCGGCGAGGCAGACCCGGTGCGCTGGCCTACTTGCGGTAGGACTCGTGACAGCTCTTGCAGGCCGCGCCCACGGTGTTGAGCTGGCCGCGCAGCGTGCCGATCGAGCCGGCCGACGCGGGCAGCTGCTTCGCCGCCTGCTCGAACTTGTCGGCGAGCTGGCGGAAGTTGTCGGCGTTCCGAATCGGGTCGGACTTGAGATCGCCCACGGTGCCAGGAATGAAGGCTTCCCACGGCAGCGTCGAGAGCGTGGCGATGAGCTGGGCCGAGGACTCTGCCCTGGCGGCGTCGTAGGGCGCGTCGCCCTTGGCCATCGCCGCCAGGCGCTTCATGTGCACGCTCATGATGTTGAACGCGCCTTCGCGGTACTCGACCGCTTCCTTCGGCTTGGCGAAGGCGTCGGCGGCATGGACCGGGAGAGCGGCGCAACCGAGCGCGCACAGCGCCGCGGCGATCAGCGACTTCATGACGAATCCCTTGGAGGTGTTGGAAGGAGCCCCGGATTCTAGGACCCCTTCCCTGCTGCGATACGGCTTACTCGGCCTTCACGCCTTCGACCTGGATGCGCAGGGTCACGTCCATCTTGAAGCCGTAGCCCTTGCCGTAGTCGATGCCGAAGTCGGCGCGGTTAAAGCTGCCGATCGCGTCGGCGCCGCAGGCTTCGCGCTTGAGCATCGGATGCGGCTTGCACAGGAACTGGTTGATCTTGAGCGTCACGGGCTTGGTCACGCCGTGCAGCGTCAGATCACCCTGGACTTCGGTCGGCGCGCCGTTCACGAAGTTGACGAGCTTGCCCTTGTAGGTCGCGGTCGGGAACTTGGCCACGTCGAACATGTCGGGGCCCTTGGCGTGTTCGTTCATCTTGGCGTGGCCGAAGTCGATCGACGACGCGTCGATGGTCACGTCCACCGTGCCGGTGCCGGCTTCCTTGTCGAGCACGACGGTGCCGCTGTTCTTGGTGAACTTGCCGCGCCAGGTCGACAGGCCGCCCATGTGGTCGGCTTCGAAGCTCGGGTAGGTGTGGGCCGGATCGAGGTTGTAGGTGGCCGGGGCGGCGACGGCGGCGGCCGAGGAGAGCGCGAGCGCGGCGGCGATGACGAGCGATTTCATGGTGACTCCTGGTGGGATGAGCGCGGGGGGATGTTGCCGGGCCGGGCGGTCGGCCTCGGGGGTAGCGTCGACGGGAGTCCGGGCGATGGCTCGCCGCGGCCCCCGCCGCCTTGCCGGGCGCGCGCGGCCTTGTCGGCCGGGCGCGCCCCGGCGATCACTTGCCGGCCGGCACGGCCAGCTTGAACTTGATGACGACTTCGTCGGCCACCATGCCGGTGTCCTTCCAGTCGCCTTCGCCGATGTCGTAGGCGAGCCGCTTGATCGGCAGCGCACCGCTGAAGACGTTGGCGCCGGCGGCCGGCGCGACGGTGACGGGCACCGTCAGCGTCTGGGTCTTGCCCTTGATGGTGAGCGTGCCGGTCGCGTCGAACTTGCCGGCGCCGGCCGGCTTGACGGCCGTGGTCACGAAGCTCGCCTTCGGATACTGGGCGGCGTTGAACCACTCCTTCTTGAGCACTTCCTTGTTGTACTCGGGGTCGCCGATGTCGAAGCCGCTGATGTCGATGTCGATGCGCGCCTTGGCCTCGGCCGGCTTGGCCGGGTCGTAGCTCACGTCACCCGTGAACTTGCGGAAGGCGCCGTCCACAGGCACGCCCATCTGCTTGAACGTGGCGCTGACACTGCTCTTGGCCGCATCGACCGGCGTGGCGCCGGCCGGCTGCACGAAGGCGAAGGCGGGGATCGCGAAGGCGAGCGCAACCGCGCCGCGTGCGATGACGGACTTGTTCATGACCAACCTTTCGAGGGATGTCGTTGGCTTGCTGGCACCGGCCGCGACGACGGGCGCGGCGCCTGATCGGGATGCCGGGTCAGCGATTGCCGCCGGGCAGCATGCGACGCAGCACGTCGTCGCGATCGATGAAGTGATGCTTGAGCGCGGCGGCCGCATGGCCGGCCACGACGAAGGCCATCGCCCAGGCGATCAGCTCGTGTGCCTCCTTCAGCACCGGCTTGAGCGCCGGGTCCGGTCCGATGATCACGGGCAGCGGCAGCACGCCCAGGTACACCACCGGAAAGCCCGCCGCGAGGCTGTACAGATAGCCCACGAAGGGCACGGCAAAGATGAAGAAGTACAGCGCCAGATGCCCGCCATGCGCCACCAGCTTCTCCCACGGCTTCATGTGCGCGGGCAGCGCCGGCGGCTCGTTGAACAGGCGCCAGATCAGCCGCAGGCAGGCCAGCCCGAACACGGTCACGCCCAGCCACTTGTGCCAGTTGAAGTACTTGAGCTTGGTGGGCGTGATGCCGGGGATGTCGGTCATCACCAGCGCCAGGCCGAAGGCCAGCACGATCAGCAGCGCGACCAGCCAGTGCAGCAGCTTGGCGATCGCGGTGTAGCCGCGGTTGTCATTCATCGTTTTCTCCGTTGGGGGCGGCGGACTGCGATCCGTCGAAGGCTTCGAGGCTCGCGAGCAGACGCGCGAGCCTGTCGTTCAGATCGGCCAGCTCTTCGCAGCCATGGGCGTCGAAGGCTGACGAGCAATGCGCGAGCTGCTCCGGAAACACGCGCTCGAACAGCGCCTGCCCCTCGGCCGTCAGCTTCACGCGCGTGCTGCGGCCGTCCGATTCATTGGCGCAGCGGCTCACCAGTGCGCGCGCTTCCAGCCGATCGACCACGCCCGTGAGCGTGCCCTTGGTGATGAGCGTGCGCTCGCCCAGTTCGCGGAAGGTCATGCCGTCGGTGTTGCCAAGCGTGGCCAGGATGTCGAACTGCGGCCCCGTGAGGCCCAGCCTGCGAACGTTTGCATTGGAGATGCGCTCGAAGGCCTGGAAGCAGCGCGTGAGCAGCCGCATGGTCGGCAGCGCGCGCTTGTAGTTGACGGGATCGGTCGGGTTCATTTGGTTCGCATTAGAACTAAATTGCCGCAGACTGTCCATCGCTGAAGACCCGCGAGCGTGTAACAAAGGCTCGGTCTTCTGAAACAGGCGTGCGGCGACAGGATGTTGCCGGCCATTCATGAAAAAAGCCGCCGCGCCCCGAAGGACTGCGGCGGCCTTGTCGGCACCGGAGGCAGCGCGGATCAGGCGCGGCGCGCCAACTCCACCGCCTTGCCGATATAGCTGCCCGGCGTCATCGCGAGCAGCGGCTGCTTGGCTTCTTCCGGAATGGCGAGGCCCTGGATGAAGGCGCGCAGCGTCTCGGCCGTGATGGCCTTGCCGCGCGTGAGTTCCTTGAGCTGCTCGTAGGGGTTGGCGACGCCGTAGCGGCGCATCACGGTCTGGATCGGCTCGGCCAGCACTTCCCACGAGGCGTCGAGGTCTTCGGCGAGGCGGGCGGGGTTGGTTTCGAGCTTGTTCAGGCCGCGCAGGCAGCTGTCCCAGGCCAGCACCGAATAGCCGAAGGCCACGCCGATGTTGCGCAGCACAGTCGAGTCGGTCAGGTCGCGCTGCCAGCGCGAGACGGGCAGCTTCTCGGCCAGATGGCGCAGCACCGCGTTGGCGAGGCCGAGGTTGCCCTCGCTGTTCTCGAAGTCGATCGGGTTGACCTTGTGCGGCATCGTGCTGGAGCCGATCTCGCCGGCCTTGAGCTTCTGCTTGAAGTAGCCGAGCGAGATGTAGCCCCAGACGTCGCGGTTCAGGTCGAGCAGGATGGTGTTGGCGCGCGCCACGGCGTCGAACAGCTCGGCCATGTAGTCGTGCGGCTCGATCTGGATCGTGTGCGGGTTGAAGGTGAGGCCGAGCGCGTTCTCGACCACGTTCTTCGAGAAGGCTTCCCAGTCGGTGTCGGGATAGGCGGCGAGGTGGGCGTTGTAGTTGCCGACCGCGCCGTTCATCTTGCCGAGGATCTGCACCGCCTCGATGCGGGCGACGGCGCGCTTCAGTCGCTCGGCGACGTTGGCGAATTCCTTGCCGAGCGTGGTGGGCGAGGCGGTCTGGCCGTGGGTGCGCGACAGCATCGGCGTCTCGGCCTCGGCGTGGGCGATCTCCACCAGTCGCGCGAGCACCTTGTTCAGCGCGGGCAGCACCACCTCGGCGCGCGAGGCGCTGAGCATCAGGCCGTGCGAGGTGTTGTTGATGTCCTCGCTCGTGCAGGCGAAGTGGATGAACTCCGACGCGGCTTCAAGCTCGGCGTCGCCCTTCACCTTTTCCTTCAGGAAGTACTCGACGGCCTTGACGTCGTGGTTGGTGACGGTCTCGATCGCCTTGATGCGCGCAGCGTCGTCGAGCGAGAACTCGCGGCCGATAGTGGCCAGGCGCTCGCGCGCGGCGGCGCTGAAGGGCTTGAGCTCGGGCAGGCCGGCGTCGGACAGCGCCACGAGCCAGGCCAGCTCGACGCGCACCCGCGCGCGCATGAAGCCCGCTTCGGAAAGATGGTCGCGCAGCGGCGCGGTCTTGCCGGCATAGCGGCCGTCGAGCGGCGACAGGGCGAGCAGCGCGTTCGCGGTTTGCGGCTCGATGGCCGTGGAAGCTGCGGAAAAGGAGTCGTTTGCCATGGGTCCGGGTCTTGAAATCAGGCGCGGATTCTACCTTTCGGCGCCTGTGCGCCGGACGTCACCGCTGGCCCGCAATCCCATCAAATCAGGCACTTGCGACGAACGGCGCGGCTATACTCGGGCGAACTTTCTCCGCTTCATCCCAGAACATGAAACTCATCGGGTCCCTCACTTCTCCCTACGTGCGCAAGGTGCGCATCGTCCTCGCCGAGAAGAAGCTCGACTACAAGTTCGAACTCGACAACGTCTGGGGCCCCGACACCCGCATCCTCGACAGCAATCCGCTCGGCAAGATCCCCTGCCTCGTCATGGAAGACGGCAGCACGGTGTTCGATTCGCGCGTCATCGTCGAATACCTCGACGGGCTCAGTCCCAACGCCAAGCTCATCCCGCCCAACGGCCGCTCGCGGCTCGAAGTGCGCGTGCTCGAAGCCCTCGGCGACGGCATCTGCGACGCGGCGGTCGCCATCCGGCTCGAATCGCTGCGCGATCCGGCCAGGCAGGACGAGGCGGTATTCGCGCGCAACCAGGCCAAGCTGGAGCACGGTGTCGCCGCGTTCGCGAAGTCGCTCGGCGACAAGCCGTGGTTTAGCGGCGTCGCGCTCACGCTCGGCGACATCGCGGCGGGCGTCGCGCTCGGCTATCTCGATTTCCGCGTGCCGGGCTTTGACTGGCGCACGCCGCATCCGACGCTCGCTGTCTGGTTCGACAAGTTCGCCAGGCGCCAGAGCTTCATCGACACGACACCGGTCGCCTGACCGGCCGACGGATCGGGCGGCACCCCGACCGCCCGTCATTTCATCGGCACCCCTCGTGTCGATTCCGTATCGGGCTTTCCCTGCAACGCGCGAACTGCCCGCCGCCTTCCCCGCTGTTCCTGCCCATGCGCGCGTCCCGCGCACCGTAACTTGGCTCGCCTGAACCGCCGGTGCGTCACATCCGCGCGCCGCGTCATTCCCCAAGACACGAAGAAGGAGCAGCCGCCGTGCGTCTCGAAACCCTGTTCAAGCAGCCCCATGCGCTGCCGGCCATCCCGAAGGTTGTCCATGAACTGATCGCGAGCTTCGACCAGGAAGACATCCCGGTCGATGCGATCACCGCCAAGCTCGCGGCCGACGCGGCGCTCACCGCCAAGCTGCTGCGCATGGCCAACTCGACGCACTTCCATGTGTCGAAGACGATCGGCACGGTACAGGACGCGGTGCTCATGCTCGGCTTCATGAACGTGCGCACGCTGGTCATCAGTTCGGGCCTCACGGCCGCGAAGAAGCCGTTGCCCGGCATCGACATGCAGCACTTCTGGCGCTACAGCCTGCACACCGCCGTGGTGGCGCGCTGGCTCGCCGGCCCGGCGGGCGTGAACGCCGAGATCGCCTTTACCGCCGGCCTCATGAACGCGATCGGCGAACTGGTCATGCATTCGGGCATGCCGGCCGAGATGCTCGAGGTCGCCAAGCATGCCGACGCGCTCGACGCGCGCCGCCCCGACATCGAACGCACTTCCTTCGGCTACGACCATTCGGCCGTGAGCGCCGAGCTGGCGCGGCAGTGGAAGTTCCCGCACGAGCTGGTCGAGGCGCTGCGCGGCTGCGTCGATCCGCTCGGCGTTACACCGGCCTCGCGGCTCGCGGCGGTCGTCCATATCGCGGCTTGGCGCGCGCGCTGCGACGAGAAGCAGATGTCGCAGGAGGAGATCGACGCCACCTTCCCCGCCACCGTCGCCGAGTCGGTCGGCCTGTCGCCCGATCTGGTGCTGCGTCGGATGCCTGCGCTGGCGACGCTGGCCGAGGGACTGGAAGCGCTGGTCAACTGAAAGCATTTGCATGGCGCCCGGTGGGCGCCTGAGCGAAGGCCGCGGCGGGCAACCGGCGCGGCCTTTCCTGCTGGTGCTGGCGGCCGGCCCACGCCACGCATCGCCACCCGGTCGGCGCGGGAGCAACGACCGATCACGCTTGCGCCGGCTCAGCCGGCCTCATTCACCGGCGCGAAGCTCTCCGCCGTCGCGCGCGGCCACCAGGCGCGATAGACATGCTGGTTCACGCAGCTCGCGTCACCCGAGCCTTCCAGCAGCTCGCCCGGCTCCAGCCAGGGCAGCAGGTGCAGCAGCTGCCTCACCTCGGCTTCCGACACGCGCCGCACCACATGCTGCGGCCCGAGCTGTTCCGGATGCGTGAGCCCTGCCGCCGCGAGCAGCTCGGCCAGCGCCTTGAGCGTATTGCGATGGAAGTTGGCGACGCGTGTCGCCTTGTCCTCCACCACCAGCGCGCGCTGACGCCACGGGTCCTGCGTGGCCACCCCGGTCGGGCAGCGGCCGGTGTGGCAGGTCTGCGCTTGGAGGCAGCCGAGCGCGAACATGAAGCCGCGTGCCGCGTTGACCCAGTCGGCGCCGAGCGCGAGCGTGCGCGCCACGTCGAAGGCCGTCACGATCTTGCCCGCAGCACCGATGCGGATGCGGTCGCGCAGGCCTACGCCGACCAGCGTGTTGTGCACCAGAAGCAGCCCGTCCTGCATCGGCGTGCCGACATGGTCGGTGAACTCGACCGGCGCCGCGCCGGTGCCGCCCTCACCGCCATCCACCACGATGAAGTCCGGCACGATGCCCGTCGCGAGCATCGCCTTCACGATCGCGAACCACTCCCAGGGATGGCCGACGCAGAGCTTGAAGCCCGTCGGCTTGCCGCCTGCAAGCGTTCGCAAGTGGTCGATGAATTGCAGCAGCTCGACCGGCGTCGAAAAGGCCGAATGCGCGGCCGGCGAGTTGCAGTCTTCCCAGGCCGGCACGCCGCGCGCCTCGGCGATTTCGGGCGTCACCTTGGGGCCGGGCAGCACGCCGCCGTGGCCGGGCTTGGCGCCTTGGCTCAGCTTCAGCTCGATCATCTTCACCTGCGGATCGGCCGCGTTCTTCGCGAAGCGCTCGGCGCTGAAACCGCCGTCATCGGCGCGGCAGCCGAAGTAGCCCGAGCCGATTTCCCAGATCAGGTCTCCGCCATGCTCGCGGTGGTGGCGGCTGATGCTGCCCTCGCCCGTGTCATGCGCGAAGCCGCCCATCGCCGCGCCCTTGTTGAGCGCGAGGATGGCGTTGGCCGACAGCGCGCCGAAGCTCATCGCGCTGATGTTGAAGATGCTGAGCGAATACGGCTTATCTCGGCCCGCGCCGACGGCGATGCGGAAGTCGCTGCTGTCGATGTGCGCCGGCGCGATCGAATGCGCGATCCATTCATAGCCGCGCTGGTGCACGTCGAACTGCGTGCCGAAAGGGCGCTTGTCGAGTTCCTGCTTGGCGCGCTGGTACACGATGCTGCGCTGGTTGCGCGAGAACGGCCGTTCCTCGGTGTCGTCCTCGACGAAGTACTGGCGGATCTCCGGCCGGATCTTCTCGAACAGAAAGCGCAGATGCGCGAGCACCGGGTAGTTGCGGCGGATGCTGTGCTTGGTCTGGATGAAGTCCCATAGCCCCACCAGGCTCAGCGCGCCGAAGCCGAGCGCCGCGAGCGGCACCCAATCGCGCCAGCCGAGCAGCAGCAGGCTGATGACAAGCCCGAGCATGGCCATGATCGGAGCGAGATAGCGCAATGGCATAGCGACCTTCTTCTCGTTGATGCGCCGCCTTGCCACGAACGGCGGCCGGCCCTGACGCAGGCCGATTCTCGGTCCCGACACCCGCAGCGCGATGACGCGAGGAGGCCCGCGAACACGGCCCAGATCGGCCTCGTTCACGGGATCGGGACGGTGCTCGTGACGGCCCACGGGGTTTTCCCTCAACCGCTGCGTACGGTGCGTTTCCGTCAGCAATTGGTCAGCACGGCCAAAGAGAGTGCGCGCCATGGGAGCGGCGAAACTCGCCTGTCCCATGCATAAATCCAAAGCGAGGAGTGAGACATGAGTGACCCCGTGGTGGCCAGAATCCAGGCCAACCCGAAGTACCGGGAATTGAAGTCGAAGCGGAACAGCTTCGGCACGATCCTGCTGATCCTGATGCTGGTCGTGTACTACGGCTACATCGCCCTGATCGCGTTCAACAAGGAGTTCCTGGGCACCCCGCTGGGCCAGGGCGTGACCACGATCGGCGTGCCGATCGGCTTCGGCGTCATCATCTTCACCATTGCCATCACCGGCTTCTATGTGCAGCGCGCGAACAAGGAGTTCGACCGCCTGACCGCCGAGATCCTCGCGGAGGAAGTCAAGTGAATCGCACCCTCGTCAGGACTCTCGCGGCGCTCGCCGCCCTCGGCCTCGCGGGCGCGGCCTTCGCGGCCGGCGGCGATGTCGGCCAGGCCGCCAAGCAGGAAACCAACTGGACCGCGATCAGCATGTTCGCGGTGTTCGTCGTCGCGACGCTGTGGATCACGAAGTGGGCCGCCGCCAAGACGCGCTCGGCCGCCGACTTCTACACGGCGGGTGGTGGCATCACCGGCTTCCAGAACGGCCTCGCGATCGCCGGCGACTACATGTCGGCCGCGTCCTTCCTCGGCATTTCGGCCGCGGTCATGGCCAACGGCTATGACGGCCTGATCTACTCGATCGGCTTCCTGGTCGGCTGGCCCGTCATCACCTTCCTGATGGCCGAACGCCTGCGCAACCTCGGCAAGTTCACCTTCGCCGACGTGGCCGGCTACCGCTTCAAGCAGACGCCGATCCGCGCCTTCGCGGCCTCGGGCACGCTCGTCGTCGTGGCCTTCTATCTCATCGCGCAGATGGTCGGCGCTGGCCAGCTCATCAAGCTGCTGTTCGGCCTGGAGTACTGGATGGCGGTCGTCATCGTCGGCGGCCTGATGATGGTGTACGTGCTGTTCGGCGGCATGACCGCCACGACCTGGGTGCAGATCATCAAGGCCTGCCTGCTGCTGGCCGGCGTGACCTTCATGGCCGTCATGGTGCTGGCGCAGTTCGGCTTCAGCCCCGAGGCGCTGTTCGCCAAGGCCGTCGAGGTGAAGACCGCGATCGCCGTCAATGCCGGCAAGACGCCCGAAGAAGCCGCCATTGCCGGCGGCGCGATCATGAAGCCGGGCGGCTTCGTGAAGGATCCGATCTCGGCCATCAGCTTCGGCATGGCGCTCATGTTCGGCACCGCCGGCCTGCCCCACATCCTCATGCGCTTCTTCACCGTTCCGGACGCGAAGGAAGCCCGCAAGTCGGTGTTCTGGGCCACGACCTGGATCGGCTACTTCTACGTGCTGATCTTCTTCATCGGCTTCGGCGCGATCACCCTGGTGCTCACGAACCCGGACATGGCCGATACCGCCAAAGGCATCATCAAGGGCGGCGCGGGCACGGCCAACATGGCGGCGGTTCTCGTGGCCAAGACGGTCGGCGGCAACGTGTTCTTCGGCTTCATCTCGGCCGTGGCCTTCGCGACCATCCTGGCGGTGGTGGCCGGCCTGACGCTGTCGGGCGCCTCGGCGGTTTCGCATGACCTCTACGCCACCGTCTTCAAGGGCGGCAAGGCCGACAGCGCGTCGGAACTCAAGGTGTCGCGCATCACCACCGTCGCGCTCGGCGTGCTCGCCGTGCTGCTCGGCATCGCGTTCGAGAAGGAAAACATCGCCTTCATGGTGTCGCTGGCCTTCGCGATCGCCGCCTCGGCCAACTTCCCCGTGCTCTTCATGAGCGTGCTGTGGAAGGACTGCACGACGCGCGGCGCCGTCATCGGCGGCTTCCTGGGCCTGATCGCCTCGGTGGGCCTGACGGTCGTGTCGCCGTCGGTGTGGGAAGCCACGCTCGGCAACCCGAAGGGCTCGGCTTGGTTCCCCTACACCTCGCCGGCGCTGTTCTCGATGACCATCGGCTTCCTCGGCATCTGGATCTTCTCGCTGCTCGACCGCAGCGCCCAGGCCACCAAGGAACGCGCCGACTTCGAAGCCCAGCAGGTACGTTCGGAAACCGGCCTCGGTGCCTCGGGTGCCTCGGGTCACTGATCCGCGCGCCCTCCCCGGCCGGCACCCTCGCGGCGCCGGCAACAAAAAAGCCCGGCGTGCCGGGCTTTTCTTCGTTCTGCCACCGGACGGGATGTCGGGCCGGGGCGACCTGGCATTGCAAGGCTTTGCATCGTGGCGTCGATTGCCTTGCGCGATGCGGCCCAAACGACGAGGCAGGTGGCGTTCAGTGCTCGCGCGCGAGCGGGCCGAGGGCCAGCTTTTCCATCTGCACGAGCTTGCGCTCGAACTCGCGCCAGCCAAGCATCGACCGGGCGATCACGCCGGCACGCACGCTCGCGGCGTACTGGGCGCGCATCGCGTCGAAGGGCGCGGACAGCGCGGTACTCAGGCAGGCGCGCGCGGCGTCGGCGGCGTCCTGCATGTGATCGATGGTGGGCTCGGCGGTCAGGGCGAGGGTCTTCTCGCACAGATCGGCCTGCTGCTCGAAGTTCGAACGTGCGGCGCTGACGGGCCAGTTGGCGAGGCTCGCGGTGTATTCGACGAGGGGAGTGAAAGGTGAGGAGTTGGTGCTCATGGCGCTCTCTACGGGTTTTCCCGAAGGCTAGCATGCTGCACCGCATGGTCATTCCATTTAGAAGGGGTGCCTTTCCGTCCTGCGGGATTGGTTACACCAATTTTCCAGACTGTCAGGCTGGTCGGCCGAGATCGACCGTCTGTCGTTCGGCTTGCGCGGCGAATGGCGGCAGGCATGTTGTCGACACCGGAAACGGCGGCTTCGTCTGCCCATCGCGGCGCAAGCCGCCACCGACGTTCAGCGTGCCAGCAGCTCGCGCAGCTTGATGAAAGCCAGCCCCGCCATGATCGCGTCGTTGACCGCGTTATGCGCCGGCCACATCGGCAAATCCAGTTCGTTCATGAGGGTGGCAAAGCGCAGATCGATGTGCGTGCCTTCCTGCTGGTAGGGCGCGAGCTGACGGTGCCGGTACTCGTAGAACATGCCCGACACCTCGATCTTCTTCTGCGGCAGCGGCACGCCGAGCGTCGGCCACATGAGCCGGTTGATCATCGCCACATCGAATTCGAGGTAGTAGCCCACGAGCGGCCGGCTGCCGATGAAGCGAAGAAGCCGATGCAATGCCTCTTCAGGCTCCAGCCCGCCCGCCACGTCGCGCTGGCGCAGGCCATGCACCCGCACGCTCTCCGACGTGAGCCGCGCCTTGCTCGGCTTGACAATCAGTTCCAGCCGCTCGCTCGTCATGACGCGGTTGCCGACGATGCGCACCGCGCCGATGGAAATGATCTCGTCCTTGCGGGTGTCGAGGCCGGTGGTCTCGCAATCGACCGACACCCATTCGCCCTCGGGCGGCGCGTCGTACATGAAGCGGAAGCGCTCGTCGGCAAGGTGATAGAGCAGCCATTCGCGCTTGAGGCGCGACCACAGGCCGGCGGGCGTGAAGCCGGCACTCATAGCAGCCACTCCACGCGCTGCGGGCGCTGCGAGCGCTGCGGGCAGGGATGATGAAGATGGATTTCGCCCCCCATCACAGCGCATCCAGCCGGAAGCGATGGCTCAGCATGCCCCGGAAGCGCTTGACCACGCCGAGCGCATCCTTGAGCAGGTCGCGGTCGAGATTGGACAGCTTGTCGATCTCCACGCCGCCCGCCTTCGCGCGACCGCGATCGAGCGCCGCGAGCCCGAGCTTGAGCTTGAGGCCCATGAAGAAATGCAGGCTGTCGATGAGGTCGGTGCCCATGTCCTCGGCCAGCTTGCCGGCCGCCACCAGCGCCTCGATGCGATCGACCGTGCCCGTCACCTCCAGCCGCGCGTCGAGCGCGAGCGCGCGGATGCCGTGCACCAGCGGGAAGGTGCCGGCCTTCTTGATGTCCATCTGGTCGGCGGCGGAGTCGAGCGAGAACAGCCGGTTCCACCAGCCGCTGCTGTCGGCGAAGGCGTTGATCGCGGCGGCGAAGCGCGCGAGCAGCGCGTCGTTGTCGTTCACGAGCTTGAACACCTCGCCGCGCACCTGCTCCAGCAGCTCGGCGTCGCCGCAGACGGGATGCGCGTCGAGAAAGATCGCGAGCGCCATCAGCGTCTCGGCGGTCGGCATCAGCAGCCAGCGCCGCACGGTCTGGCCGAACTCGGCGGCGGGCATGCGCCATTCGGGGTTGTTGACCATGATCCGGCCGGGGCACTCCGGATAGCCGAAGTCCTTCAGCGCATCGCTGAGCTGCTGGCACAGCGCGGGCAGATCGTGCGGGCAGTCGTAGCCGTCGCGCAGGATCAGGCCGTTGTCCTGGTCGGTCTTGAGCAGCTGCTCGCCGCGCCCTTCGCTGCCCATCACGAACAGGCAGGCGTTCTCGACCAGATCGGCCGGCGCGATCAGCGTCCAGGCGCGCTCGAACAGCTTGGCGTTGAGTTCCTGCACGAGCTTGGCGATCAGGCTCACCTTGGTGCCGACGCGGAACAGCAGCGCGATGAGCCGCGTGATCTGCTCGGCCGGCGCCTTGAGCGCGGCGAGGTCGGGCGCCTCGTTGATCTGGCGCGTGATGAGCGTCGAATGGTTCGACAGATAGCTCATCAGGTCGAGCTGTTCGAGGATGCCGGTGATCTCGTCGCCGTCCTTCACCACGACGCGGCGCACGCGGTGGCGGATCATCGTCGCAAGCACGTCGAACAGATAGTCGGCCGGGCGCGCGGTGACCAGCTTGAAGTTGGCGAGGTCGCGCACCGGCAGCTGGTCGAGCGGGCGGCCGTCGAGGATGGCGCGTTGCAGGCCAGTGTTGGTGAAGATGCCGATGCGATGCGGGTTCGTGCTTTCGTCGCGCACCAGCACGTTGGCCGTGCGGTGCTGGTCGAAGAAGCGCACCACGCTCACGATGTCGGCGCCGGCGTCGATGAAGCGCGCCGGCCGCAGCCGCAGCTCGCTCACGCGCGCGGTCGTGAGCGACTGCATCTCGTGCTGGCTGTGGCGCTCGGTGAGCGCGCTCAGCTTCTTCGACAGGTCGGCGAACAGCAGCGCGCCGAAGGTAGCGTTGCTCGCGATCAGCTCGGTCACGGCGGCGCGCGCGAGCTGGTAGGCCAGCACCTCCTCGGCCGCGACGAAGCGGCTGCCGGCCTTGCCGGCGATGAGGCCGCGCCCGTCGAAGCAGTCGTCGGCGCCGTAGGTGGCGACCAGTTCCTCGCCGTCGGTCTCGTTGACGAAGCCCTTGATGATGACGAACAGATGGGTCGGCTCGGCGCCCGGTTCGAGGATCGCCTCGCCCTCGCGGAAGTAGGCGATGTCGATGCTGTCGCGCACCAGCCGGCGCTCGTCGGCGGTCAGGCAGTCGAAGGGCGAGATGCTGAAGTTGAAGGCGTTGGGCAAGGCGGGCTCGGCGGCGGGCGTGGGAGCTTTCATCGTGGGCGTTCTGGCTCACGTGGAGCTTGCCGGGGCGCAAGCTACGCCAACGTATGGGCCGGCCCCGCTGCCGTGGCGCAACGGGTCGGAGTGATACGGATGGAGGGATTGCGCGGTGCGTGAGCCGCGTCAGGGCAGTTCGTCGCCGGGCTCGGGCGCCGCGTCGGGGCTGGTGGCAAGCCAGTCGTCGAAGGCGGCCAGCTCGCCGCGCGCCTGGCGCTCGCGGAAGTAGGCCTCGGTCTTGAGCGCCGACACCTTCTCGGCGATGGCGGTGACGAAGAACTGGTTCATCGACACCTGTTCTTCCTCGGCGACCTTGCGCGCATAGGCGAACAGCGATTCGGGGACGCGGAGGGCGTAGTTGGCCATGGCTTCACTCCTGTTGCAGTTGACGCAGGAAGGCACCGGGCGTCAGCACCGGCAGACGGAAATCGGCCGCCGCGCCGAAATCGCCGACATTGAGCGTGACGAGCGCATCGGCCCGCCCGTTGAGCGCCGTCTCCAGCACCATCTCGTCGGCCGGATCGCGCAGTTGCGGTCGCCACAGATAGTGCAGATGTATTGGCTCGACGAGCAGGCAGAACGCATCCAGGAAGGCTGTCGTCAGCGACGCATCGCGTTCGCTCGCTGCCAGCTGCTCCGGACGAAGGAGGACAGCTTCGTATTCGAGCATCAGCGGAACCGAGGCCAACGCCACGAAGCGCCGGTCGCGCAAGGCCTTCAGCACCACGAACGACGCACCCGCGCGACTGCGGCTGGCCGCGACCAGCACATTGGTATCGAGCACGACGCGCGCTAACTTCATATTGCCGATGATATGAACAGCAACGGCAAAGTCAACCGCAGACGCCAGCGCCTCTCCCGTTCAGGCCTGCGCGCCCGCGATGACCCCGCCCCCCAAACAAACCTCCCCCTCGTAAACCACCGCCGACTGCCCCGGCGTCACCGCCCATTGCGCCTCGGGGAATTCCAGCGCGAATTCCCCGCCCTGCCCCGCCGGCGAAAACACGCAGCCCGAATCCGCCTGCCGATACCGCGTCTTCGCCGCCAGCCTTTCCCACGTCTCGGGCGCCGGCGCCTCGCCCGCGACCCAGCTCGGCTGATCCGCCACCAGCCTGTGCGACAGCAGCAGCGGATGGTCATGCCCTTGCACCACCACCAGCTCGTTGCGCGCGAGGTCCTTGGCCGCGACGAACCACGGCTCGCTCGTGCCCTCCTCGGTCTGGTAGCCCTTGAGCCCGCCGATGTTCAGCCCCTTGCGCTGGCCGAGCGTGTAGAAGCTCAGCCCCACGTGATCGCCCAGCTTGCGGCCCTCGGGCGTCACCATCGCGCCCGGCGCATAGCTCAGATAGCGGTTGAGGAAGTCGCGGAACGGCCGCTCGCCGATGAAGCAGATGCCGGTCGAATCCTTCTTCTTCGCATTCGGCAGGCCGATGCGCGCGGCGATCTCGCGCACCTCGGTCTTGCGAATCTCGCCGAGCGGAAACAGCGTCCTGCTCAGCTGCGCTTGGTTCAGCCGGTGCAGGAAATAGCTCTGGTCCTTGGTGTGATCGACCGCCTTGAGCAGCTGATGCCTCCCGCTCGCCGCGTCGAAGCGCACGCGCGCGTAATGGCCGGTCGCGATCTGCTCGGCGCCCATGCGCATCGCGTGATCCAGAAATGCCTTGAACTTGATCTCGGCATTGCAGAGCACGTCGGGGTTGGGCGTGCGGCCCGCCTGGTACTCGCGCAGGAATTCGGCGAAGACGCGGTCCTTGTACTCGGCCGCGAAATTCACGGCCTCGATGTCGATGCCGATCACGTCGGCCACGCTCACCGCGTCGAGCAGGTCCTGGCGCGTCGAGCAGTACTCGCTGTCATCGTCGTCTTCCCAGTTCTTCATGAACAGGCCGATCACCTCGTAGCCCTGTTCCTTCAGCAGCCAGGCGGTCACCGACGAATCCACGCCGCCCGACATGCCCACCACCACGCGACCGCGGCTCATGACCGCCACACCGATTCATGGGTGTAGATCGCGTCGAGCGGCAGCGATGCGCGCTTCAGGCTGTCTTCAAGGCAGCGCACGATCAGCGGCGAGCGCAGCCGGCCTTCGGCTTCGGCGGCCTTCACCTCGTCGAGCGTGAGCCAGACGGTGCGCAGGATGCCGTCATCGAGCCGGCGGTCGGCATGGAAGGCGCCGAGTTCGCCGGTGAAGGCGAAGCGCAGCCAGGTCACTTCCTCGCCGCCGCGCGCGCCGATGCTCATGTAGGTGCCGAGCAGGCCGGTCGGCACGAAGTCGTGCGCCGTCTCTTCCAGCGCCTCGCGCACCACGGCCTCGGTCAGGCTCTCGCCGCGCTCAAGATGGCCGGCGGGGTTGTTGAGGCGGATGCCGTCGGAGGTTTCCTCCTCGACGAGCAGGAAGCGGTCGTCGCGCCGGATCACGGCGGCGACGGTGACATTGGGTTTCCAGACGGACATGGCTGCTTGGGAAATCGGTAAGACGGAGGCGGGTTTGCGTATGTGACGCAAGCCGGTGCAAGCGTCGGATTCTAGCGACGCCCCTGCTAGGGACTTTCTCGGACGGTCACGATGAACAATTTGTCGCTACCATCCCCCGAACCACGGCTCGACTGGCCGGCAGTTCGCGTCACCCGATCCCGGTGGCGCAATCCGGGCGACGCAATCTGTATCGCGCTCCGGGCCACGAACTGCCCGCGCCGCCGAGCCTCTCTCATTGGTCAGCCCCGACCCGACCGGCCTAGCCGGACGCGAACGCCAGAAGGCCTCGCGTGCTCCAGGTGGCTCTCGACCCTCGCTCCCCGCTCGTCCCATCCTCCCCAACGCATCGAGGAGATCCATGCGCATCGGCATCCCTTTGGAAAGCCGTGTCGGCGAGACGCGCATTGCCGCGACCGCCGAGACCGTCAAGAAATACATCGCCGCCGGGCATGAAGTGATCGTGCAGGCGGGTGCCGGCGATCGCGCCGCCCAGCCCGACGCCGCCTTCACCGCCGTCGGCGCCCGCATCGGCACTGCCGCCGACGCCTTCGGCGCCGATCTCGTGCTCAAGGTGCGATCGCCCTCGCCCGAGGAGATCGCGCTGATGAAACCGGGCACCGCGCTCGTCGGCATGCTCGAACCCTTCAACGCCGACGGCATCGCGGCGCTGGCCGCGGCCGGCATCACAGCCTTCGCGCTCGAAGCCGCGCCGCGCACGACGCGCGCGCAAAGCCTCGACGTGCTGTCGTCGCAGGCCAACATCGCCGGCTACAAGGCCGTGCTGCTCGCGGCCGGCGTGTACGGCCGGATGATGCCGATGTTCATGACCGCCGCCGGCACGGTGAAGGCCGCGCGCGTGCTGGTGCTCGGCGCCGGCGTCGCGGGCCTGCAAGCGATTGCAACCGCCAAGCGCCTCGGCGCCGTGGTGGAGGCGAGCGACGTGCGCCCGGCCGTGAAGGAGCAGATCGAATCGCTCGGCGCCAAGTTCGTCGACGTGCCCTACGAGACCGACGAGGAGCGCGAGATCGCCCAGGGCGTCGGCGGCTATGCCCGGCCGATGCCCGCGAGCTGGATGACGCGCCAGGCCGCCGCCGTGGCCGAGCGCCTGAAGGCGAGCGACATCGCGATCACGACCGCGCTCATCCCCGGCCGCAAGGCGCCGACGCTCATCACCGAGTCGATGGTGCAGGCGATGCGGCCCGGCTCGGTGGTGCTCGACATGGCCGTCGAACAGGGCGGCAACTGCGAGATCAGCGAGCTGAACCAGGTGGTGGTGAAGCACGGCGTGAGCATCGTCGGCATTCCCAACCTTGCCGCGACCGTGCCGGCCGATGCGTCGTCGCTGTACGCGCGCAACGTGGCCGACTTCCTCAAGCTCGTCATCACCAAGGAAGGCACGCTGCACATCAACCGCGAGGACGACATCGTCGCGGCCTGCCTCGTGGCGGCCGACGGACAGGTGCAGCGCAAGGGCTGATCGCGCGCCGGTGCTGCAAGCCTTTGCAGCGGCCGCGCCAACTACACAAGGAGACGGCCATGGAAGCCATCGACCACACCATCATCAACCTCATCATCCTCGTGCTCGCGGTGTACGTGGGCTACCACGTCGTCTGGGATGTGACCCCGGCGCTGCACACGCCGCTCATGGCGGTCACCAACGCGATCTCGGCCATCATCATCGTGGGCGCGATGCTCGCGGCGGCGCTCACCGAGACGGGCCTCGGCAAGGCCATGGGCACGATCGCGGTCGCGCTCGCGGCCGTGAACGTGTTCGGCGGCTTCCTGGTCACGCGCCGGATGCTGGAGATGTTCAAGAAGAAGGCGCCGAAGGCCGGCGCCGAGAAGCACTGACGGAGGCGGCAACATGACACTGAGCCTCAATACCGTCGTCCTGCTCTACCTCGTCGCGTCGATCTGCTTCATCCAGGCGCTCAAGGGGCTGTCGCATCCGGCCAGCTCGCGTCAGGGCAATGTGTTCGGCATGGCGGGCATGACGATCGCCGTGCTGACCACGATCGCGCTGATCTTCAAGCTCGCGCCCGAGACGGCCGCCGGCGGCCTCGGCTATGTGCTCGCGGGCCTCGTGCTCGGCGGCGGCGCGGGCGCCGTGATGGCCAAGCGCGTCGAGATGACGAAGATGCCCGAGCTGGTGGCCTTCATGCACTCGATGATCGGCCTCGCGGCCGTGTGCATCGCGGTCGCCTGCGTGGCCGAGCCGTGGGCGTTCAACATCGTCGCGAAGGGCGAGCCGATTCCCTACGGCAACCGGATCGAGCTGTTCATCGGCACCTTCGTGGGCGCGATCACCTTCAGTGGTTCGGTCATCGCCTTCGGAAAGCTGTCCGGCAAATACAAGTTCAGGCTGTTCCAGGGTGCGCCCGTCGTGTTCAAGGGTCAGCACATGCTGAACCTCGCGCTGGCGCTGGGCATGCTCGGCTGCGGCATCGGCTTCTTCATCACGCAGAGCTGGACGCCCTTCGTGCTGATGACGCTGATCGCCTTCGCGCTCGGCGTGCTGATCATCATCCCGATCGGCGGCGCCGACATGCCGGTGGTGGTGAGCATGCTCAACAGCTATTCGGGCTGGGCGGCGGCGGGCATCGGCTTCAGCCTCAACAACAGCATGCTGATCATCGCGGGCTCGCTCGTGGGCAGCTCGGGCGCGATCCTCAGCTACATCATGTGCAAGGCGATGAACCGGTCGTTCTTCAACGTGCTGCTGGGCGGCTTCGGCAATGCGCCGTCGGCGGCGGCGGGCGGCGGCAGCGCCGAGCAGCGCCCGGTGCGCAGCGGTTCGCCCGACGACGCGGCCTTCCTGCTGAGCCAGGCCGAGACCGTGATCATCGTGCCGGGCTACGGTCTGGCCGTGGCGCGCGCCCAGCATCCGCTCAAGGAGCTGACCGACAAGCTCATCGAGCGCGGCGTGACGGTGAAGTACGCGATCCATCCGGTCGCGGGCCGCATGCCGGGCCACATGAACGTGCTGCTGGCCGAGGCCGAGGTGCCCTACGACCAGGTGTTCGAAATGGAGGACGTGAACAGCGAGTTCGGCGATACCGACGTGGTGCTGGTGCTCGGCGCGAACGACGTCGTGAACCCGGCCGCGAAGGATCCGAAGTCGCCGATCGCGGGCATGCCCATTCTCGAGGCCTACAAGGCGCGCCAGATCATCGTGAACAAGCGGTCGATGGCGAGCGGCTACGCCGGCCTCGACAACGAGCTGTTCTACATGGACCGCACGATGATGGTCTTCGGCGATGCGAAGAAGGTGGTGGAGGACATGGTGAAGGCGGTTGAGTAAGGCTGTGGGCGGCGCGTGACATCCGCGCCGCCAGCCCGCCGACGGACCTGACGCGGAAGGCATCGCGTCGCGGTCCGGCCGATGCGGCACTTCCCCTTCAGGCGATGGCCGGGCACAGTCCCGGCCATTTTCATTTGCACGCAAGGAGCACCGGATGAGCCGCATCGCCATCGTCGCGGCCATGCGCGAGGAGCTGCACGGCTTCCTCGACGACATGGGCCGCAGCGCCGTGAAGGAGACCCGCGCGGGACGCGAGTTCTTTGTCGGCGAGATCGCCGGGCATGAGGTGGTGGCCGTGCTGTCGGGCATCGGCAAGGTGGCAGCGGCGATCACCGCGACCATGCTGCTCGATCGCTACGGCGTGGGCGCGGTGGTGTTCACCGGCGTGGCCGGCGGCGTGGGCGACGGCGTGCGCGTGGGCGACATCGTGATCGCCGACGCGCTCGTCCAGCACGACATGGATGCGCGTCCGCTGTTCCCGCGCTTCGAGGTCCCGCTGACGGGCAAGGCGCTGTTTGCCGCCGATGCGCGGCTCGCGACGCTCGCGCGCGACAGCGCCCGTCAGGTGATCGCGAACGATCTCGCCACCGAGGTGGGCGCCGACGCGCTGGCCGAATTCGGGCTCGACGCGCCGCGCGTGCATGACGGCCTGATCGCCTCGGGCGACCAGTTCATCGCCGACGCGGGCAAGGCCGCACAACTGCGCGCCGACCTGCCCGGCCTGCTCGCGGTCGAAATGGAAGGTGCATCCGTGGCACAGGTTTGCGCCGACCACGGCATGCCGCTCGCGGTGATGCGCACCATCTCCGACCGCGCCGATGTGCATGCGGCCTTCGATTTCGGCCGCTTCGTCGAGCAGGTGGCGAGCCGCTATTCGCACGCTTTCGTGCGCCGGTTGCTCGACGCGCTCGACTGAGAGCGCAAAGGCACGAAATGCAAAGGCGCGCCGTCGAGATGACCGGCGCGCCTTGCATGACGGCAGGACTCCTGCCCGGATCGTCCGGGCGCTTCAGTCGTCAGCGCGTGATGACCACCGGCGTATGCGTCAGGTGCATCACCTTCTGCGAGGTGCTGCCGAGCAGCAGGCTGCCGATCGCACCGTGACCGCGACTGCCCATGAAGATGAGCTTGGCGCCGGTTTCCTGGGCGACACGTGCGATGAGATCGGCCGGATCGCCGATCTCGCGCCGCTCGACGTACCTGAGGTCGGCGGCGTCGAGCCTGGCGCGCGCATCCTTGAGCGCCTGTTCCTGGGCTTCGGTGTAGTAGTCCTGGAGCACGTCGTCGCTGAGGACGACACCCATGCCGGTCATGACGGGCATCGGAACCGTGACATTCAGCAGCACGATATCGGGCGCAGACTTGAGGTCGCGCGACATCGCGATGAGCGTTTCAAGAGAACGCGTCGAGGTTTCGGAACCGTCGATGGCTGCAAGCACACGGTCGATCATGTTGAATTCTCCCTTGATCGAAATCCGGTCGCTGGCGCATATGCCGCTTCAGTACCAACCGGACTCCGGTTTCATTCTGCGCGCCGCCCCGGTCGGCTGCTTGACGAGCGTCAATGGCGCCGGAGGCCTTCGACAAGGCCGGATCCGACGCGCGGTCATGGCATTCGACGGGCACTACTCGCCCGGTCATTCAGGTTGATGACGTTCAGGAAGGTCGTCATGAGAGTCACGAGCAAGATCAAGGATGGGCTGCGCACCGCGATGGGGGTGCGTGTCGAGCGTTCGCTGCCACCGGCGGGCGCGATGCCGGCTCATGGCGCCCATATCGCGCGCGCCGACGTGCGCATCCGTGTCACGGCGGAAATGACGCCCGACCTATGGGAATGGCTGACCGTACGCGGCTGGCGCGAGATCGACCTGTCGTCAGACCGCCGCCGTTATCGCGTGGGCAAGCCGTCGGCGACGGAGGAACTTGCCTTCTGCAGCAACGACAGCCAGCGGTCGCGCGTCGAGCAGCATGTGATGGACGCTGCCGAGTTCTCGTACCTCGAACTCGCGCGCAAGCCACAGCGCTGACGCTTCCGGGCGGCCGGCCGCCCGCCCTGCATCAACGCGCCGACTGCTGCCGACGCATCGCCGGCACGAGCGCGAGGGCAGTACGTGCCTGGTGCACCTCGAACAGCACGGTCAGGAACAGCAGTTCCGCCGCCACACCGACAAAGGCACCGAACCCCGCCATCGCCCAGAACGGCCACATCGGCCCGAAATGTGCGCCGCGCTCCATGCTGCGACGCAGGCCACGCAGACGGTACTGACCGAACAGCGCCAGCATGAAGGCCACCAGCCAGGGCGTGCCGCCATGCATGCCGAGCGCCGCGCCGTCTACCAGCGGCAGGCCGGCGAGCCGCCAGCAGGCGATGCCGACCGCGACCAGCAGCACGAGTCGCAGTGTTGCCTGGGCGTTGAGCAGCGCCCGGTCGGCTGACTTCATGCCCCATCCCTCAACCACCACGCCTGCCATCATCATCTTCATCTCACGATTGCAGCCAAATCGAAGACCCGCAGGCCTGAGCGCATCCTGACGGACGCACGCAGGATTGTCAGGCATGACGAGCGAATGACTGACAGGGAACAAACGCGCATTCCCCGCTGTGACCATCCGGCACTGTCATCGTTTCGCCATTTCCGTCAATTTGCGGCACCGCAGCAAGCATCGTTCCCCGAACGGACTGCATCGCCTGACCGCCGGCCCGGCCCGCCAATCGCGGCACGGGAACCACGATGCCGTGACGGCGGTCGACCACAGATTGGACGCATTCCACGAAACCATGGCCGAAAGACTCTCTCGAATCGTGACCCGCAGCGGCGATGCAGGCCTGACCGGCCTGGCCGACGGCAGCCGCGTGCCCAAGGACGCGGCACGCATCAACGCGCTCGGCGACATCGACGAATGCGGTAGCGCCATTGGCCTGCTGACATGCGAGCTGGAAGGCGAAGCGCGCTTCAACATGCTTGCCGCCGAACTGGTACGTGTGCAGCACGATCTGTTCGATCTCGGTGGCGAGCTGTCGCTGCCCGGGCATCCGGTCATCACCGAGGCGCAGGTGGCGCGGCTGGAGCAATGGATTGCGCGCGACAACGCAACGCTGCCCCCCCTGCGCAATTTCGTGCTCGCCGGCGGCACGCGCGCGGCGGCAGTGGCGCATCTCGCGCGTACGGTGGCGCGCCGGGCCGAGCGCGCGATCGTGCATCTCGGGCATGCGGAAGCGGTGTCGGAACCGGTGCGCCAGTACGTGAACCGGCTGTCGGACTGGCTGTTCATCGTCGCGCGCCGGCTCAACCGCGAATGCGGGCGCGCCGACGTGCTGTGGCAGCAGCGCGGCCCTGACGGCGGTTAGCCAGCGTCGCACTGCGCCGTCCGCGCCCGCCAATGCTGACCGCGCGCTAGTTGCTGCGCATCGTTTCCATGTAGGCGACGAGCTTGGCACCGGTCTGGCGCAGGCGCTGCGACAGCATGCGGTTGAGCTTGAGCAGGATGCGCGAGGCCAGTTCCGGCTCGCGATCCACCAGCTCCTCGAAATGCCGCCCGTGCAGCACGGCGAAGGTGGCGTCTTCCAGCAGCTGGCAGGAGGCGAAACGCGGCTCGCCGTCGAGCATCGACATCTCGCCGAGCGTCTCGCCGGGCCGCACGATGGCGATACGCTTGGTCATGCCCCAGCGATCGCGCTTCACCACCTCGACCGAACCGCTGATGACCAGCAGCATGAAATCGCCCGGCTCGCCCTCGCCGATGACACAAGTGCCCGCGCCGGCCGTCCACAGGTCCATGAAGCCCGCGAGACGGCGTACCTCTTCCAGCGTACGGTCCTGCAGCATCGGCGAGCGGTGGACGAGTACGTGAATCTGCTCGGCATAGCGCGAGGCCGAGCCTTCGTAACGGCAGCCGAGGTAGCGCAGGCGATCCTGGTAGGTGGTGAGCGAGGTCACGGGGCAGTCCGGGCGACCGGCCGCGCATCAGCGCCGCCCGGTCTGGTTGATCGAGACGGCTGCCTCGCGGCGACCGCGCTTCGAGTGTAGGAGCGCCGCTCAGTCCACTTCAAGCTGATCGCGCGCCGCGACCGAGGCCGCGAGGCCGTCGAGCAGCGCGGCGGAGTCGTCCCAGCCGATGCAGGCATCGGTGATCGACTGGCCGTAGCACAGCTCCTTGCCCGCCACGAGATCCTGGCGACCGGCGACGAGATGGCTCTCGACCATCACGCCGAACACGCGGTCCTCGCCGCCGGCGATCTGGCCGCCCACGTCCTTGGCCACGAGGATCTGGTTCTCGTGCTTCTTGCTGGAATTGGCGTGCGAGAAGTCGATCATCACGCGGCCCGGCAGGCTGGCCTTCTCAAGTTCCTTGCAGGCGGCGTCGACGCTCGCCGCATCGAAGTTGGTGGTCTTGCCGCCGCGCAGGATGACGTGGCAGTCGCCGTTGCCCGCCGTCGCGACGATGGCCGAATGGCCGCCCTTCGTGACCGACAGGAAATGGTGCGGATGCGCCGCCGCCTTGATCGCATCGACCGCGATCTTGATGTTGCCGTCCGTGCCGTTCTTGAAGCCGACCGGGCAGCTCAGCCCCGAGGCCAGCTCGCGGTGCACCTGGCTTTCGGTGGTGCGCGCGCCGATCGCGCCCCAGGAGATGAGGTCGGCGATGTACTGCGGCGAGATCATGTCGAGGAATTCGCTGCCGGCCGGCAGGCCCAGCTCCGCGATCTCCAGCAGCAGCTGGCGCGCGCGGCGCAGGCCGTCGTTGATCTTGAAGCTGTTGTCCATGTGCGGATCGTTGATCAGCCCCTTCCAGCCAACCGTGGTGCGCGGCTTCTCGAAGTACACGCGCATGACGATTTCCAGCGTGTCCTTGTACTTCTCGCGCAGCGGCGCGAGGCGGCGCGCGTAGTCAAGCGCGGCGGCCGGATCGTGGATCGAGCACGGCCCGATGATGACCAGCAGGCGGCGGTCCGTGCCCTGCAGGATGTTGTGGATCGCGCGACGGGCGCCGTAGACGGTGGCCGCCGCCTTTTCCGAGCAGGGGAACTCGCGGATCAGATGGGCGGGCGGGGTGAGTTCAAGGATTTCCTTGATGCGGACGTCGTCGGTGCTGTGGGTCATGGCGCTTTCCTTCGGTGGGCTGTGCGGTGCCGGTGCGATTCCGAGGCGGCAAAAAAAAACCGCCGGGGCTTGGGCCGGCGGTTTTTCGGGATTCGCGGGTTGCGCGTCAGTTCCTTCCCTTCGCCGGCAGCGATGGAAACCAGAAAAAGAAGGAAAAGTAGTAGGCGCGGTTCATGGCGATCTCAGGCGGGGGATAAGACCATCGAGCGCAGCCCGGCACAAGCCGGGCAATTCCACATCAAGAAATTTATCGACCGATTGTCGGCAGAAGCGCCGCATTCGCGTGCGATGAACGCGCGCGTACGGCCGATTTGCGCGCGCAATGGTGGGCTTGCGCCGCCTCGCGCACCGAGCCGGCGGGCCGACCGCGACGCCTTGCGGCATGCGGCCCGCCCGACCGGCGTCAGACCGTGCCGCCCACCGTCAGTCCATCGATGCGCAGCGTCGGCTGGCCGACGCCCACGGGCACGCTCTGGCCGTCCTTGCCGCACACGCCCACGCCGGCATCGAGCGCCATGTCGTTGCCGATCATGCTCACGCGCGTGAGCGCGTCGGGGCCGTTGCCGATGAGGGTCGCGCCTTTGACCGGGTAGAGGATCTTGCCGTTCTCGACCCAGTAGGCCTCGCTCGCCGAGAACACGAACTTGCCGTTGGTGATGTCCACCTGGCCGCCGCCGAAGTTCACCGCGTACAGGCCGCGGTCGATGCTGGCGACGATTTCCTGCGGATCGCGGTCGCCGCCGAGCATGTAGGTGTTGGTCATGCGCGGCATCGGCAGGTGGGCAAAGGATTCGCGGCGCGCGTTGCCGGTCACGCCCATCTTCATGAGGCGGGCGTTGAGCGTGTCCTGGATGTAGCCCTTGAGCACGCCGTCCTCGATGAGGGTGGTGCACTGCGTCGGGTTGCCCTCGTCGTCGATGTTGAGCGAGCCGCGCCGGTTGGCCAGCGTGCCGTCGTCCACCACGGTCACGCCCTTGGCCGCGACGCGCTCGCCGACCCGGCCCGAGAAGGCGCTCGATCCCTTGCGGTTGAAGTCGCCTTCGAGGCCGTGGCCGACCGCCTCGTGCAGCAGTACGCCGGGCCAGCCGGGGCCGAGCACGACGGTCATCTCGCCGGCGGGCGCGGGGCGCGATTCGAGATTGGTGAGCGCCTGGGCCACGGCGACGCTCGCGTACTGCTCGATGCGCTCGGGCGTGAAGTAGGCGAAGTCGTAGCGACCGCCACCGCCGCTGCTGCCGGTCTCGCGGCGGCCGTCCTGCTCGGCCACGACGGTGATCGACATGCGCACGAGCGGGCGCACGTCGGCAGCGATGAGCGGGCCCTGGGCGTCATGGCGGGCGACGAGCACCACGTCGTACTCGCCGGCGAGGCTGGCCATGACCTGCACGATGCGCGGGTCCTTGGCGCGGGCGATCTTCTCGATGCGCTCCAGCAGCGCGACCTTGTCTTCCGACGGCAGCGAGGCGAGCGGGTCGAACGTGCCGTACAGATCGCGCCGGCCGAGGCCGCCGAAGTTGCGGCCGGCGATCTTCGTCTTCGCCGACTGGCCGGCGCGCGCGATCGAGCGCGTGGCCTTGGCGGCGCGGTCGAGCGCGGCGAGCGAGATCTCGTCGGAGTAGGCGAAGGCCGTGCGGTCACCCACGACCGAGCGCACGCCAACGCCCTGGTCGATGTTGAAGCTGCCCGCCTTGACGATGCCTTCCTCCAGCGTCCAGCCCTCGGCGCGCGTGTACTCGAAGTAGAGATCGGCGTAATCGACGCGGTGGTCGAACATCGTGCCGAGCACGCCGATGAGCTTGCCTTCGTCGAGGCCGAAGGGGTCGAGCAGGGTCGCGCGGGCGATGTTCATCTGCCCGAAGGCGCTGTCGTCGAGTTTCATCCTGTCCTCCGCGGGCACCGGGCCCGCTGGCTGGGCGCGCCGGGCGCGCCTACAAATGATTCATTTCCCACCGGGATGGCGGCGCGATTCAAGGATCGCGCCAGCCGGCGTCGCCCGGTCCGCCGAATTGCATGGCCGCTTGCGGCATCGGACCGCGCGGCGAGGGGCGGGTTCGACCCGCTGCCGCGCGGAACCTGCCGCGCCATCACATCCGCCGGTGCCGCAGCGCAGGCAGATTGCCGCGCGTCGCCTCGATCAGCTTGAGGTCGATCGCGCCGATCGCAATGCCCTCGCCCTCCGGCTTGACCGAGACGATGTTGCCCCACGGGTCGATCAGCATCGAATGTCCCCAGGTGCGGCGGCCGTTCTCATGCTTGCCGCCCTGGGCCGAGGCCAGCACGTAGCACTGGTTCTCGACCGCGCGGGCGCGCAGCAGCACCTCCCAGTGCGCGCTGCCCGTCGTGTGGGTGAAGGCCGCCGGCAGCACGATGAGGCCCACGTCGCCCATCGCGCGGAAGAGTTCGGGAAAGCGCAGGTCGTAGCAGATCGACAGGCCCACGCGGCCGAAAGGCGCGTCGAACACCGCCGGCTGCGGCTCGCCCGCGACGATGGTGCGCGACTCGTCATAGCTCTCCTCGCCCTTGCGGAAGCCGAAGAGATGGATCTTGTCGTAGCGGGCGGCGACCGCGCCGTCGGGTCCGTAGACGAGCGTGGTGTTGAGCACCTTGGCCGGATCGTCGGCCGCGAGCGGCACGGTGCCGCCGACGAGCCAGATGCCGTGCTTCGCGGCCGTCTCGCTCAGGAAGCGCTGGATCGGGCCGGCGGGCGCGGCGGCGTCGAAGGGCTCGCGCACGCGCACCTTGTCGTCGTCGCTCGCGCCCATGAGGCAGAAGTATTCGGGCAGCGCGACGAGCTTGGCGCCCTGCGCGGCGGCCTCGGCCACGAGGCGGCCGGCGGCGGCGAGATTGGCTTCGACATGGGTGCCCGACACGGTCTGGCAGGCGGCGACGAGGAAGGGCGCGGAGTCGGTCATCGGCAGTGGCGGCGCGAGGCCGGAAGCAGGGCCGGCAGGGCGGCGGCGCCGACAATCGTGCGGCGGCGCTGAGATGCCGGCGGTTGGGCAGCGGCGCGGTCCACAGGCCGGGTTGCCCCGGCGGCGGTCGCCCGAGGGGCCGCGCCTAGAATGTCCGGCCCAATCTAGCACAGGGCTTCGGGCGTTCCGGCGCCCTCGCCCGCCTCCGGAAATACGCCGATGCCGCCCGTTCCCGTACCGGTTTCCGCCGCCGATCTCCCCCGTCTCGCGCCCGCGCGTGCCGCCGATCCGGCCGCGCCGCTCGCGCCGCAGTTCAGCGATTACGCGCGGCGGATGCTCGTCGCCGATCCTGGCCGGGCGCGCTGGCTGGCGGCGGACGCGGCGCTGCCGTCGGAGGTGACGGCCGATGGCGCCGGCATCGACGCCCTCGCCGACGCCGCCATCTCCGCCGACGCGGCCGGCTGCGAGGCGGTCGATCCGCCCGCGCCGCTGGCTGCCGAGCGCCGCGCGGTGCAACGCGAGAGCGAACCGTCGTCGGCGGGCTGGGCCGGATCGCCGGCCGCGCTCGAACGCCTGCGCGCCGAGCTGGCCGCGCGGCTCGACGCGCTGCTCGCCGAGGACGGCATTGCGCCGGCGACTCCGGGCGCGAGCACGACGGACGGCGGCGCATCGGCCCATGCATCAGCCGGCACACCCGCCCGCTCCGACCCCGCCACCCTCGAACCCAGACTCCGCCGCGCCCTGCGCCGCCTGCGCGCCGAGACGATGCTGCGCGCGATGGAAGCTGACCTCGCCGGCCGCTGGACGCTCGCCGACGTGACCGCCGCGATGACCGCCCTCGCCGAGCTGGCCATCCGCCGCGCCGCCGACCTCGCCTACGACCGCCTCGCCGCCGTGCACGGCACGCCGCGCGCGGCCGACGGCGGCGACGCGCCCGAGCCCTTCATCGTCATCGGCATGGGCAAGCTCGGCGGCGGCGAGCTGAACGTGTCGTCGGACATCGACCTGATCTTCATGTACCGCGAGCGCGGCGAGACGCGCGGCGGCCCGAAGCCCATCGGCAACCATGAATTCTTCGTGCAGCTCGGCCGGCGCGTGATGGCCACGATCGCCGAGGTGGACGGCGACGGCTATGTCTTCCGCGTGGACATGCGCCTGCGCCCCAACGGCGACGCCGGCCCGCTCGCCACCAGCTACGCGATGCTGGAGGAGTACCTGCACGTGCAGGGCCGCGAATGGGAGCGCTACGCCTGGATCAAGGCCCGCATCGTCGGCGCGAGCTGCGGCAGCGCGCCCGCGCCCGCCATCGCCGACCTCGAACGCGAGCTGGAGCCGCTGCGCCGGCCCTTCGTGTTCCGCAAGTACCTCGACTTCGGCGCCATCGGCGCGATGCGCGAGCTGCACCGCCAGATCCGCGCCGAGGGCGCCGCGCGCGCCGCGCGCCGTCCGGCGCTCGCGCTCGACGTCAAGCTCGGGCGCGGCGGCATCCGCGAGATCGAGTTCATCGCCCAGGTGTTCCAGCTTATCCGCGGCGGGCGCGAGCCGCGCCTGCAATGCAGGCCGACCTGCTTCGTGCTCGACCAGCTCGCCCGCCTCGGCCTCATGCCGCGCGAGACGGTCGATGCGCTCATCGCCGCCTATGACTGGCTGCGCGCCGCCGAGCACCGCGTGCAGTACATCGACGACGCCCAGACCCATCACCTGCCCGTGTCCGACGAAGGCCGCGCCCGCATCGCCGCGATGATGGGCGCGCCCGACGCCGCCACGCTGCTCGCCGATTACGAGCGGCTGCGCGAGTTCGTCGCGGGCGTGTTCGACTCGGTGTTCGTGACCGACCGCGAAGGTGGCGGCAACGGCGGGCGCGACACCGGGCGCAACGGCGGGTCGGCCGGCGCTGGCGCGACCGGCGGCCACCGGAGCAACGGCGGCAACGGCGGCAACGGCGGCAACAGCGGCAACAGCGGCAACAGCGGCAACAGCGGCAACGGCAAGCCGACCCTAGCGGGCCAACCCGGCACCGACACCGACGACGCCCACCCCGCCCCGGCGCGCGACTGGTTCACCGCCCTCGCCGCCGCCTCGGCGGCCGGCCCCGCCCCCGACGCCGCCGACCTCGCCCGCGACGCCGCCCTCGCCGCGCTCGCCGCCCACGGCCTGCGCGACGCCGACGGCATCGCCGACCGCCTCGTCGCCCTCGCGCGCTCGCCGCGCCTGCGCGCCCTGCCCGACGCCAGCCGCGAGCGCCTGCTGCCGCTGCTCGACCGCATCCTCGCCATCGCCGCCGGCCATGCCGAGCCGGCCGCCCTCGTCGCCCGCTTCGCCGACCTGCTCGACGCCATCGCCCGCCGCAGCGCCTACCTCGTGCTGCTGGCCGAATACCCCGCCGCGCTCGACCGCGTCGCCGCCGTGCTCGCTGCCTCGCCCTGGGCCGCCGGCTATCTGCGCGCCCGCCCGCTGCTGCTCGACGAACTGCTGGCCGACCGCGCCGCCGCCCAGCCCGACTGGGCCGCCGAACGCGAAGCGCTGCACGCCCGCCTCGCCGCCACCGTCCTGCCCGACGGCAAGCCCGACATCGAGCACCGCATGGACGTGCTGCGCGAGACCCAGCACCTCTGGACCTTCCGCCTGCTGGCCGAAGACCTCGCCGGTCGCCTCACCGTCGAGAAGCTCGCCGACGCGCTCAGCGATCTGGCCGACCTCATCGTCGGTGCCGCGCTGCGCTTCTGCTGGCAGCAGGTGCGCGAAGCCGCGTCGCTCGCGCTGCCCGACGAACCCGGCTTTGCCGTCATCGCCTACGGCAAGCTCGGCGGGCGCGAGATCGGCTACATGAGCGACCTTGACCTGATCTTCCTGTTCCGCGAGCCGGAGGACGCCGCCTTCGCCGAGCGCGCCCAGGAGATCTACGGCCGCTTCGCCCAGCGCCTGCTCAACTGGCTCACCGCCCACACCGCCGCCGGCCGGCTCTACGACGTGGACATGCGCCTGCGGCCCAACGGCAACGCCGGCCTGCTGGTGTCGAGCTGGGCCGCCTTCGAGCGCTACCAGACCGGCGGCGGCGGCAACACGGCCTGGGTGTGGGAGCACCAGGCGCTGACGCGGGCGCGCTTCTGCGCCGGCGACGCCGAACTGGGCGCGCGCTTCGAGGCGCTGCGCCGCCGCGTGCTGCAAACCGAGCGCGACGTGCCCGCGACGCTGGCCGAGATCGCCGCGATGCGCGTGCGCATGCACGAAGGCCATGCCAACAAGACCGCGCTGTTCGACCTCAAGCACGATCGCGGCGGCATGGTGGACATCGAGTTCATGGTGCAGGCGCTGGTGCTCGTGCATTCGCACCGCTTTCCCGAACTGGCCGACGACGCCGGCAACATCGCGCTGCTGGCGCGCGCCGGCGCCCACGGGCTGCTGCCGGCCGACCTCGCCGCCCGGGCCGGCGACGCTTACCGGCGCTTCCGCGCCGAACAGCACCGCCAGCGCCTCGCCGTCGAGACCGCCGCCGGCCCGAGCCGCGTGCCGCCCGAAGGCTTCGCCGCCGAGCGCGACGCGGTGACACGCGCCTGGGACATCGTCTTCGCCGACGCCGCGCCGGCCACCGGCCTCGGCCCCGGCACCCGACTGCCCGAATGACGCGGCCCGCGACGGCGCCGCGCGGCGCTCCGCCCGGGCGCCGCGAGCCGACCTCGCCCGCCTCCGCCCCCGACCTCCTCCGCACACAACACCCTTGAAGATCACCCTCCTCCAGGCCCGCAGCGACGGGCAGATCGACCTGACGCCGGCCACGACCGGCAACGGCCGCGCCAACACCGCCATCGCCGCCATCGCTGGCGGCCTGCATGCGCTCGCCTTCGAGGCCGAGCCGCTGTGGTGGCTGCAACTGCTCGCGCTCGCGCTGCTGGTGTGGCGCGCCGGCCGGGCGCCGGGCGCGTGGGCGGCGGCGCGGCTCAGCTTCGTGTTCGGACTCGGCTGGTTCGGCGTGGGCGTGAACTGGGTGTTCATCTCGATGCACCACTACGGCGGCATGCATCCGGCGCTCGCGGGCGCGGCGACGGCGCTGTTCTGCGGCTACTTGGCGCTGTTCCCGGCACTGGCGACGGGCGTGTGGGGCGCGCTCATGGGACGCGGCGCGGCGCGCGGCGGCTTCGCGGCGGTGCTGGTGTTCGCGGCGCTCTGGGGCGCGAGCGAATGGCTGCGCGGCACGCTGTTCACCGGCTTTCCGTGGATCGCGAGCGGGCTCGCGCATGTGGACGGGCCGCTCGCCGGCTGGATGCCGCTGGTCGGGCAGACGACGGTGAACGCGATCGCGGGCTTCGTGGCGGCGGCGCTGGTGTCGCTGCTCGAAGGCGCGGATGCGCGGCTGGGGCGCGGCGGGCTGGGGCGACTGGGCAGGCGCGGCGGACCGGCCGGCGCGCTCGGCGGCTTCGGCCAGGGCGGGCCGGGCGCCAGCGCGCGCGGGGCCGCCGGTTTCGCGGGTGCGTGGAAGGGCGGGCGCATGCGGGTCGGCGACTCGGAGGTGATCGACGTCGGCGGGCCGGGCGATGGCGCGGGCGGCTTCGGCGGCGCGGGCGGCGGCGGTGCCGGCGGCCCGTTCGGATCAGGCGCGGGCGGCGGCGCGCGCCATGCCATCGCGCCGCTCCTCGCCTTCGCGCTGCTCGGCGGCGGCGCCGTCCTCGGCGGCCACGCTTGGACCGCGCCGCACGGCGAGCCGATGCGCGTGCGCCTGCTCCAGGGCAACGTGCCGCAGGACATGAAGTTCCAGCCCGAGCAGCTCGCCGCCCAGCTCGCCACCTACGCCCGGCTCGCCGGCGTGGAGCAGGTGCGCGTCGGCCCGCCGCCCCAGCTCATCGTCATGCCCGAGACGGCGATCCCCGTGCTCATGCCCGAGCTGCCGACCGACTGGACCGAGGCCATCCAGGGCCTCGCCGCGCGCGACGACCTCACGGTGCTGACCGGCGTGCCGCTGGCGGAGCTGACTTCGCCCGACGCGCGCCGCATCAGCTACTTCAACAGCGTGATCGCGCTCGACGGCCAGACGCGCTGGCAGCTCAACCCGTCGCGCGGCGGCCAGCGCTACGACAAGCACCACCTCGTGCCCTTCAGCGAGTTCATCCCCTTCGGCTTCAAGTGGTTCGTCGATGCGATGGTGATGCCGCTCGACGACTTCACGCGCGGCGCCCTGGCCCAGCCGCCCATCGTCGTGCGCGACCAGCGCATCGGCCCGAACGTCTGCTACGAGGACCTGTTCGGCGACGAGATCGCGGCGCGCTTCAACCAGCCCGGCCAGCCCGACGCGACCGTGCTGCTCAACGTGAGCAACCTCGCCTGGTTCGACGACTCGGCCGCGCTGCCCCAGCACCTGCTCGCCTCGCGCGCCCGCTCGCTCGAAACCGGCCGGCCGATGCTGCGCGCGACCAACACCGGCATGACCGCGATCGTCGGGCCGGATGGCCGCGTGCAGGCCGCGCTGCCGCCGCTGAAGGAAGGCGTGCTCGACGGGACGGTGCAGGGGATGACGGGGCTGACGCCGTATGCGCGGCATGGCGATCTGGCGTTGCTCGGGGTCGTGGCGCTGGGGGTGATCGCGGTGCGGGTGCGGCGGCGGGCGGGCTGAGGCTGCTGCGTTTTTTCAGGGACGGCGGCTGGCCGGGTCTGATCCGGACGGGCGCCGACGCAAGCGGCCGCCGCTGAACGCGGCGGCTTCCCTTCGCTCCCTTCGGTAGCCCGACGGTCGGGCTGGCAACTCAGCTCGCTGCGCGAGCTTCAGACAGCCAGCCCTGAGCCGCTACGCGGCTCACCGTCGTCTACCTCGTGCGCTCGGCGCCCGCAACGGCGCCCGTCCGGACCAGACCCGGTCAGCCGCCTTGTAAAGGTGCAGGGCGTGCTGGCTCGGCTCCTCGTACCGCCGACTCGCCAGACCGCACTCGCTGTCCCGAGCCCACGGGCCGCTCGCGGCCCGCATCAGCCTCACCTCAAGCGCGGCGGCGCGGGGCGGGGGCCTGGCGGAGATTCCGCGCCGCCGAGCCGACGAGGTAGACGCGGGAGAACGGCCGCAGGCCGTTCAGGCTTGCCTGTCTGAAGCCGGCGCAGCCGGCTGAGTTGGCAAGCCGGCCCGCGGGCTACCGAAGGAGGCGAAGGGCAGCCGGCCCGTCCAGGGCCGGCCGGCGCGGTTTCTCCGCCAGGCCCCCGCCCCGCGCCGCCGCGCGTCACGGCCTCAAGCCCCAACCACGCCGCCGCGCGACGGCCAAGCCCGCAGGCACGACTAGAATCGCGGCTCCCGATCGACGCCACTCCACCCGCAGCCGCGCCCATGACCACCCGCACCAAGCTCACCTTCCAGCAAGTCATCCTCACGCTGGAGCAGTACTGGAACCAGCACGGCTGCGCGCTGATGCAGCCCTTCGACCTGGAAGTCGGCGCCGGCACCTCGCACACCCACACCTTCCTGCGCGCCCTCGGCCCCGAGCCCTGGCGCGCCGCCTACGTGCAACCGTCGCGCCGTCCCAAGGACGGCCGCTACGGGGAGAACCCCAACCGCCTCCAGCACTACTACCAGTACCAGGTCGTGCTCAAGCCCGCGCCGGCCAACATCCTCGATCTCTACCTCGGTTCGCTCGCCGCGATCGGCATCGACCCGAAGGAGAACGACATCCGCTTCGTCGAGGACGACTGGGAGAACCCCACGCTCGGCGCCTGGGGCCTGGGCTGGGAAGTCTGGTGCAACGGCATGGAAGTGACGCAGTTCACCTACTTCCAGCAGGTCGGCGGCATCGACTGCAAGCCGGTGCTCGGCGAGATCACCTACGGCATCGAACGCCTGGTGATGTACATCCAGAACGTCGACAACCTCTACGACATCGTCTGGGCCGAGTGGGAAGAAAACGGCGAGACGAAGCAGCTGCTCTACCGCGACGTCTATCACCAGAACGAGGTCGAGCAATCGACCTACAACTTCGAGCTGGCCAATGTCGAGGTGCTGTTCCGTCGCTTCGGCGAGCACGAGGCCGAGGCCAAGAAGCTGATCGACGCCGTGCTGCCGCTGCCGGCCTACGAGCAGATCCTCAAGGCCGGCCACACCTTCAACCTGCTCGACGCGCGCGGCGCCATTTCGGTCACGGAACGCGCCGCCTACATCGGCCGCATCCGCAACCTGTCGCGCGCCGTGGCCCAGGCCTATGTCGATTCGCGCGCCCGCCTCGGCTTCCCGATGCTGACCGGCGCCGCCCGCGACAAGCTGCTGCCCGCCCCGGCCGAGAAGGCCGCCGCCTGACGGCGCCCCGGTTCCCCGCCTCCTCCGCCCACGCACAGCCATGACCGAGCCGAAGCAACCCGACAGCGCCGCGACGCCCGCGAATCCCGCGCCGGCCGACGACACGCCCGCCAGCACGCCGCAGGCGACGACCGACGCCAGCGCGGCCGCAACGGCCGCCGCGCCGAACGCCGACTGGCGCCCCGACGCAGCCACGGCCACGCCCGCCGCCTCACCCTTCGCCAAGCCCGAGCCCGTCGCCCAGACCCTCCACTTCGCGCCGCGCCCCAAGCCCGTCCCGCCCAAGCCGCGCGCCACGCAGGCGAGCGAGACGGCGGTCGAGCCGCGCGAGGCCACGCCCGAGCAGCTGACCCGGGTCGAGGCCATCCTGCGCGCCGACGCCGGCTTCATGGCCGCGCTCGAAGCCGTGCGCGCGCTCGGCCTGCCCGACGCCTGCATCGGCGCCGGCGCGATCCGCAACCGCGTCTGGGACGCGCTGCACGGTTACGCCGCGCCGAGCGGCAAGGCCGACATCGACGTGCTGTATTTCGACGCCGCCGAAACCGGCGTCGAGCGCGACCGCTTTCTTGAGCACCGCCTCGCCGCCGCCCTGCCCGATGCCGAATGGGAAGTCGTCAACCAGGCCGGCGTGCACCGTTGGTTCGAGGAAGCCTTCGGCTACGAGCCGCCGATGATCGCCTCGCTCGCCGAGGGCATCGGCAGCTGGCCCGAGGTCGCCACCTGCGTCGCCGCGCGGCTCGCGGCCGACGGCTCGCTCCAGATCATCGCGCCCTACGGCCTCGACGATCTGCTCGGCCTCGTCTGCCGCCGCAACGCCGGCCGCACCCGCGTCGGCACCTATCGCGCCCGCCTGCTCACCAAGGGCTGGAAGCGGCGCTGGCCGAAGCTCAGCATCGTCTAGGGCTGAACGCCGCACCCGAATCATCACAAGCGCCCGACGCCACGCACGCCGCCGCGCCACCTTGCCGCCAGAACAACCATGAACGCATCCCTGCTCGTCGAACTCTTCTGCGAAGAACTCCCGCCCAAGGCCCTCCAGCGACTCGGCGACGCCTTCGCGGACGGCGTGCGCAGCCAGCTGCTCGCCAAGGGCTTTCTCGAAGCCGCGAGTGCCGTCACCGCCTTCGCCACGCCGCGCCGGCTGGCGGTGCGCATCACCGACGTGCGCGAGAAGTCGCCCGACACGCCCAAGCGCGACAAGCTGCTGCCGGTGAGCATCGCCTTCGACGCGGCCGGCAATGCCCAGCCGCCGCTGCTCAAGAAGCTGGCCTCGCTCGGCCTGAGCGAAGCCGACATCCCGAACCTCAAGCGCGAGAGCGACGGAAAGGCCGAGGCGCTGTTCCATGAACATGTCGCGCCCGGCGTCGCGCTCGACGCGGTGCTCGAAGGCGTGGTGCGCGACGCGATCGCGCGCCTGCCGATTCCCAAGGTCATGAGCTACCAGCTCGCCGACCTGAGCACGGTGCAGTTCGTGCGCCCGGCGCACCGCCTCGTCGCGCTGCACGGCAAGCGCGTGCTGCCGATCAGCGTGCTCGGCCTCACGGCCGGCAACCGCACGCTCGGCCACCGCTTCCTGGCCAAGCAGCCCGAGGTGACGATTCCCGACGCCGACCATTACGAGGCCGCGCTGGAGCACGTGGGCCGCGTGGTCGCGTCGTATGGCGCGCGCCGGCAGCGCATCGTCGATCAGCTCGCCGCGAGCGCGAAGGGCGATGTGGTGATCCAGCCCGACGCGCTGCTCGACGAGGTGAATGCGCTGGTGGAATGGCCGGTCGTGGTGGAAGGCCGCTTCGACGAGGCCTTCCTGGAGGTGCCGCAGGAATGCCTGATCCTCACGATGCAGCTCAACCAGAAGTACTTCGCCGTGGCCGACGCGGCCGGCAAGCTGCGCAACCGCTTCCTGCTGGTGAGCAACCTCGAAGCCGAGGACAGCAGCAAGATCATCGGCGGCAACGAGCGCGTGCTGCGCGCCCGTCTGGCCGACGCCAAGTTCTTCTACGACACCGACCGCAAGCAGCCGCTCGCGAGCCGGCTCGACCTGCTCAAGCCGGTCGTCTATCACAACAAGCTCGGCAGCCAGTTCGAGCGCGTGCAGCGCATCGCCTCGCTGGCGAAGTACATCGCCGGCCGCATCGAAGGCGATGCCGCGCTCGTGCCGGCGCTGACGCTCGCCGCCGAACGCGCCGCGACGCTCGCCAAGTGCGATCTGGTGACGGGCATGGTCGGCGAGTTCCCCGAACTGCAAGGCGTGATGGGCGGCTACTACGCGCGCCATGACGGCGAGGCCGAGGCGGTCGCGCAGGCGATCGATCTGCAATACCGCCCGCGCCTCGACGCGGCGGCGCTGACGGGTGCGGACGGCAAGATCAACAAGGTGGCGGCGGCCGTCTATCTGGCCGAGCGGCTGGAGACGCTGGTCGGCATCTGGGGCATCGGCCTGCAACCGACGGGCGAGAAGGATCCGTTCGGCCTGCGCCGCGCGGCGCTCGGCGTGATCGACGTGGTCGAACTGCTCGGCGAATCGGCCGCGAAGCTGGAGCTGCGCGAGGCGATGGCCTGGGTTAAGGCCGAGTTCCCGGCCGGCGCCCTGCCCGCCGACGGCAAGCTCATTCTCGACATCGAGGACTTCATCTACGAGCGCTACCGCAACCAACTCGCCCAGGACGCCGATCGCGCGGCAGTGGATGCGGTGCTCGCGCTGCGGCCCAATCTGGCCGACGCGCGCAAGCGGCTGGCGGCGGTGGTGGAGTTTCGCGGGCTGGCCGAGGCCGAAGCGCTCGCGGCGGCCAACAAGCGCATCGGCAACATCCTCAAGAAGGCCGAAGGGGCGACCGGCGAGGTCGATCCGGCGCTGTTGCAGGACGATGCCGAGGTCGCGCTGTACACCGCGATCGCCAAGGCCAAGCCGGCCTCGGACACGCTGTTCAAGCACGGCAACTACGCCGAGGCGCTGAAGGCGCTGGCCCATCTGCGCGGCCCGGTCGATGCGTTCTTCAACGACGTGATGGTGATGGCCGAGAACCCCCAGCTGCGCGCCAACCGCATCGCGCTGCTGCGCTGGCTGCACACGACGATGAACCGCGTCGCCGATCTCGCCCGCCTCGCGGGCTGAGGCGGCGATGGATCGCGGGGCGGGGGCAGGGAACGCGGCGGGCGGCTCGCATGCCGCCGCCGACAACCGGCCCGCGAGCGGCGAGGCGAATGCTTCCGGCCGCGCCGGTGACGCTCCGGTCAGCGCCGCCGGCCGCTGGCGCCCGGGCTGGAAGACGGCCCTCGCCGTCGCCCTCGTGGCCGGCGCCGGCTTCCTGCTCGCGCGGCCGACCGCCGTCACCGTCCGCACGCCCGCGCGCGCCGACCTCGTGCAGACGGTGGTCGCGAGCGGCCGGGTCGTGACGCCGCAGCGCGCCTACATCGCGGCCCAGGTGACGGGCACGGTCATCGACGTGCCGGTCGCCGACGGCCAGCGCGTGACGGCCGGCCAGCCGCTCGCCGTGCTCGACGCGCGCGATGCCGGCGCCGCCCGCGACGCGGCACGCGCCGCCGTCGTCCAGGCCGACGCCCGGCTGCGCGAACTGCGTGAACTCACCGAACCCGCCGCCGAGCAGCAGCTCGCCCAGGCGCGCGCCAACCGCGTCAATGCCGAGGCGGGCTTCCGCCGCACCGGCGATCTCGCCGCGCAAGGCTTCGTCGGCGCGGCCCAGGTGGATGAAGCCCGCCGCGCGCTCGACGTGGCGCTCGCCGCCGAACGCGCCGCCGAAGCCGGCGTGGCCGCCGCGCGCGACGGTGGCGCCCAGCGCCGCAACGCCGAGGCCGCACGCCTGCAAGCCGAACAGGCGCTGCGCCAGAGCGAGGCCCGGCTCGGCTACACGACCGTCGTGGCGCCGGTGGACGGCGTGCTCATCGCGCGCAATGTCGAGCGCGGCAACGTCGCTCAGGCCGGGCAGACGCTGTTCACGCTGGCGCCGGCGCGGGCGCCGCAACTCGTGGTGGACATCGACGAGCGCAATCTCGCGCTGCTCGCGCTCGGGCAGGAGGCGCTCGCCGCCGCCGACGCCCGGCCGGCCGAGCGTTTCGCGGCGCGCGTCGCCTACCTCAACCCCGGCGTCGATGCCCAGCGCGCGACGGTGCAGGTCAAGCTCGACCTGCCCGCGCCACCCGACTGGCTGCGCGAGGACATGACCGTTTCCATCGACATCGCGGTCGCACGCAAGCCGCAGGCGCTCGTGCTGCCGCTGGCCGACGTGCGCGACCTCGCCTCGGGCAAGCCCTGGGTCATGACGCTCGCCGACGGCCGCGCGCAACGCACGCCCGTGCGCGCCGGCCTGCGCGGCGACGCCGACATTGAGATCGCCGACGGCCTGCCCGAGGGCGCGAGCGTCATCGCCGGCGGCGAGCCGGTGCGCCTCGGTCAGCGCGTGCGCGCGCGCTGAAGGCCGCGATGCGCGACTGGCTGCCCTTCGAATGGATCGCGGCGACGCGCTTCCTGCGCGAGGGCCGGGCGCAAAGCCTGTTCATCGTCGCGGGCGTGGCGATCGGCGTGGCGGTGATCGTGTTCATGTCGGCGCTGCTCGCCGGGCTGCAACTCAATCTCGTGCGCCGCACGCTGAGCGCGCAGAGCCACATCACGCTGCTGCCGCCGGAGGAAGTCGCGCGGCCCTTGCGCGGCGCGGCGGACGACGGCCTCGCGTCGCCTTTGCCCGGCGCGGCGGCCGGCACCGACGGCGCGTCCGCGACGGCCAGCGCCTCCGCCGCATCGCCCGAGCGGGAACTCGCCCTCGTCCAGCGCCCGCTCCAGCGCGTGCGCTCGATCGACCAGTGGCGCAAGCTGCGCGACCAGCTCGGCGCGCTGCCAGGCATCGCCGTCGTCACGCCGGTCGCGGCCGGCTCCGCCTTCGCCCAGCGCGGCGACGCGAGCCGCGCGATCCAGCTCGCGGGCGTCGAGCCCGACGGCTATTTCCGCGTCGTCGCCCTGCCCGACAAGCTCGTCGCCGGATCGACGCGGCTCGACGCCCAGCACATCCTCGTCGGCACCGAACTCGCGAGCGACCTCGGCGTGCGTGTCGGCGACAAGCTGCGCATCAGCGCCGCCAACGGCAATGCGATGACGCTCACTGTCGGCGGCACACTCGACCTCGGCTCGAAGGCGGCCAACGCCCGCAACGCCTATGTGCTGCTGCCCAACGCGCAATCGCTGCTGCGGCTCGTCGGCGGCGCGTCGAGCCTGGAGATCAACGTGACCGAGCTGTTCGCGGCCGACCGCATCGCCGCCGACATCGCCGCGCGCACCGGGCTGCGCGCCGACAGCTGGATCGGCACCAACGCCCAGTTCTTCAGCGCGCTCAAGGCGCAAACCATCTCCAACACCGTCATCCGCGCCTTCGTCGCGCTGTCGGTGGCCTTCGGCATCGCGAGCGTACTCGTGGTGTCGGTGGTCCAGCGCTCGAAGGAGATCGGCATCCTGCGCGCGATGGGTGCGTCGCGCGGCCAGGTGCTGCGCGTGTTCCTGCTCCAGGGCGGGCTGCTGGGCCTGGGCGGATCGCTCGTCGGCTCGTCGATCGGCTTCGGCGCGCTCGCGCTGTGGCACCGCTTCGCGCGCAATACCGACGGCACGCCGATCTTCCAGCTCGACCTCGATCCGATGCTGTTCGTCTCGGCGGCGCTGCTCGCCACGCTGGTCGGCGTGCTCGCGGCGACCACGCCCGCGCTGCGCGCCGCACGACTCGATCCGGTGCAGGCGATCCGTGGCTGAGCGCGCCGATTCCGCTCCCGGCGCGCCGCATGGCCGCGCCACGACGCCGGACCGGCCGGACGCCATCCCGGTGCTGCAACTCGACGGCATCCGCAAGACCTTCAACCCCGGTCAGCCCAACGAGACCGAGGTGCTGCACGGCATCGACCTGACGCTGCATCGCGGCGAGTTCTGCGCGCTCATGGGGCCGAGCGGCTCAGGCAAGAGCACGCTGCTCAACCTCATCGGCCTGCTCGACCGGCCGAGCGCCGGCCGGCTGCTCATCGAAGGCCATGACACCGGCGCGCTCGACGACGCCGGCCTCACGCGCCTGCGCGGCCGCAGCATCGGCTTCGTCTTCCAGTACCACCATCTGATCGGCGCCTTCAGCGCGCTGGAGAACGTGATGATGCCGGCCCTGCTCGCGGGCGGTCGCCCAGACGCGGCCATGCGCGCCCGCGCGGCCGAGCTGCTCGGCCGCGTCGGCCTCGCGGCAAAGCGCGACCAGCCCGTCGGCAGCCTGTCGGGTGGCCAGCAGCAGCGCGTCGCGGTCGCGCGCGCGCTGGCAATGCGCCCCGCCTTGATCCTCGCCGACGAGCCGACGGGCAATCTCGACACAAAATCGGCGGACGATGTGTTCGCGTTGATGCGGGACGTAAACCGCGCCGACGGGACCAGCTTCCTCGTCGTCACCCACGACCCTCGCCTCGGCGCGCGCTGCGACCGGACGGTTCGCGTGGTGGACGGCAAGCTGGTCGAAGACGCAGCCTGACTGCGCGACCCGCCGGTCGCAGGCGGCGCGAGCCTTCTCTCCTCCCGAATGCCGGAGCCCCAATGGATCAGAACCTGATGTTCGACCCCGAGATCGTCCGCAACTTCGACCGCCTCACCCATGCCAACGCCGCCCGCCTCACCGGCGGCCTCTCGCCCGCCGCGCTCGGCCTGGCCTGGGCCGACTGGGCCTTCCACCTCATGACCTCACCCGGCAAGCAGGCCGCGCTCGTGACCGAGGCCGTCCAGTGCGCCGCCAAGGCGGCCGTGCTACCGGGCGATGGCAGCACCGCCCTGCCTTGGCCGATGAGCCTGCCCGGCAGCCTCCATCGCGGCGAACCGGGCAAGCCGCCGGCGCTGCCCGCACCCACCGACCGCCGCTTCTCGGGCAGCGGCTGGCAGCAATGGCCCTACAACGCGATCTATCGCGGCTTTCTCGCCTGGGAGCACTGGTGGCAGAGCGCCACCACCGGCCTGCACGGCGTCGAACCGCATCACGAGGCGGTGGTGTCCTTCATGGCGCGCCAGATCACCGACATGTTCTCGCCGTCGAACGCGCTCGCGCTCAATCCCGAGCTGCTCGCCCAGACCGCCGGTGAGCTGGGCCTCAACCTCGCGCGCGGCGCGCAGAACGCGGCCACCGACATCGCCGCCGGCATCACCGGCAGCCAGCCTGCGGGCGACGGGCCGCGCGTCGGCCGTGAACTTGCGGTCACGCCGGGCAAGGTCATCGCGCGCAATCCGCTCATGGAACTGATCCAGTACTCGCCCGCGACACCCGACGTGCATGCCCAGCCAGTGCTGATCGTGCCGGCCTGGATCATGAAGTACTACATCCTCGACCTCTCGACGCAGAACTCGCTCGTGCGCTTCCTGGTCGAGCGCGGTCATACCGTCTTCATGATCTCGTGGAAGAACCCGGGCGAGGCCGAGCGCGACCGGGGCATGGCCGACTATCTGGAGCTTGGCGTCTTCACCGCGCTCAAGGCGGTCGAGGCCGTCGTGCCGGGCCAGCCGGTGCACACCGTCGGCTACTGCCTCGGGGGCACGCTGCTGATGATCGCGGCCTCCGAGATTGCGCGCCACGACACCGCGCGCATCGCCTCGATGACGCTGTTTGCCGCCCAGGCCGACTTCACCGAAGCCGGCGAACTGACGCTCTTCATCGACGAGGCCCAAGTCGCGCTGCTCGAAGACATGATGTGGGCCCACGGCTATCTCGACGCCAAGCAGATGGCCGGCGCCTTCCAGATGCTGCGCTCCAACGACCTGATCTGGTCGCGGATGGTCCATGCCTACCTCCAAGGCGAGCACGACCATCCCAACGACCTCATGGCCTGGAACGCCGACACCACGCGCATGCCCTACCGCATGCACTCGGAGTACCTGCGCCAACTCTTCCTTCGCAACGATCTCGCCGAAGGCCGCTATCGCGTGCACGACGAGCCGGTGGCGCTCAACGATCTGCGCTGCCCGCTCTACGTGGTCGGCACCGAGACCGATCATGTCGCGCCCTGGCGCTCGGTGTTCAAGCTGCATCTGCTGGCCGACAGCCCGTTGCGCTTCATCCTCACGACCGGCGGCCACAACGCCGGCATCGTCAGCGAGCCGGGCCATCCGCGCCGCAGCTACAAGGTGCACGAGCGCCAGTTCGGCGATGCCTACATCGATCCCGACCAGTGGCTGCTGCTCGCGCAGAAGCACGAAGGCTCGTGGTGGCTGGACTGGGCCGACTGGCTCGGCGCGCGTTCGGGCGAACGCGTCGCGCCGCCGAGGCTCGGTGCGGACGGACATCCGCTGCTCGGCGATGCACCCGGGAGCTATGTACTCGAACGCTGAGGCAGGGCTCGGTCGCCAGGCCGGGCGGCGCCCCCCGCCGCCCGCAAGACGAAGCGCTTGCGGTGCGGATGCCGATCCCGCGAGGGCCGCTTGGTATCCTTCGCGGCATGACTGAACGACTGATCATTCTCGACCGCGACGGCGTCATCAACGAAGACTCCGACGAGTACATCAAGACCCTCGACGAGTGGATTCCGATCCCCGGCAGCCTCGAAGCGATCGGCAAGCTGTCGAGCGCGGGCTGGGAAGTGGTGGTGGCCACCAATCAGTCGGGTATCGGACGCGGCCTGTACAGCGTCGAGACGATGCATGCGATGCATCGCCGGCTCATCGAACTGATCGCGCCCTTCGGCGGCCAGATCGCGGGCGTGTACTACTGCCCGCACACGCCCGACCAGAAATGCGACTGCCGCAAGCCGAAGGACGGCATGTTCCGCGAGATCGCCGCCCGTTATGGCCGCGAGCGCCTCGACGGCGTGCCGATGGTCGGCGACAGCCTGCGCGATCTGCAGGCCGGCATGCCGCTCGGCTGCCAGCCTTATCTCGTGCTTACCGGCAAGGGCGCGGTCACCTTCCTCAAGGGCGCGCATGACGGCAGCGAGCTGCCGCCCGGCACCCGGGTGCGAGTGAGCCTCGCGGCCGTTGCCCAGGAGCTGTGCTCATGAACCGCGCCATCCATGCGCTGCGATCGGCGCTGTTCATGCTGGTGCTCGTCGTCACGGTCATCCCGTATGCGATTGCCTGTTCCTTCTTCTTCCTCACTCCGCTGAGCTGGCGTTACCGCTTCACGCTCGGCTGGCCGCGTTTCGCGGTCTGGGCGGCAAAGGTCGTCTGCGGTATCCGCTGGCAGGTTATCGGCGCCGAGAACATTCCGGATGAACCGGTCGTGTTCCTGAGCAAGCACCAGTCGGCATGGGAGACGCTGTTTCTCGTCTGGTGGCTGCCACGCGAGGTCTGCTTCGTGCACAAGCGTTCGCTGCTGATGCTGCCCTTCTTTGGCTGGGGTCTCGGCATGCTGCGCATGATCCACATCGATCGGGCCAAGGGCGCCGATGCCTTCATTCAAGTCGTCCGTCAGGGCAAGACACGGCTCGGCGAAGGTCGGTCAATCGTGCTGTTTCCCGAAGGGACACGCACGCCGGTCGGAAGCCAGGGCAGCTACAAGACCGGCGGAGTGCGCCTCGCGCGCGCTACTGGGGCGCGCATCGTTCCGATCGCGCTCAATTCAGGCGAGCGCTGGGCACGCAATGCCTTCATCAAGACACCCGGAACGGTCACGATTTCAGTCGGTGCCCCGATCGTTGCTGCCGGCCGCCCGGTCAACGAAGTGAATGCCGAAGTGGAAGGCTGGATCGAAACAGAAATGCGCCGCATCAGCCCCAAGGTTTATTCCGACGCGGCCGTCATCACCGAACGGCCCGCCACTGCAGCATGAGATCCCTCGCAGGCGGCCCGCGTCAGGCCGAGCTTTTCGGAAAGCTGCCTTCCAGCCACCGCACCACTGTCGAGCCTCAGATGCGTCGCCTGCTTTGCAGCGACGGCGAACTTCAGTTTCGGCTGCGACGCAGCCGCCGCAAGACCATCGGCTTCCGAGTCGATGAAGGGGGACTGACGGTAGCGGCTCCCGGCTGGCTCGCACTGGCCGACATCGAAAAGGCAATCACCAGCAAGCTGCCGTGGATACGTCGCACGCTCGCGGCCTGGTCGATGCGTTCGTGCAAGGCCGCGAATGTCGAATGGCAGGTTGGAGCCGAAGTGTCCTGGCTCGGCGGATCTATCGTCATTGAACTTCAGGCGGATGCGGGTCACCCGATCCTCATGATCGCGCCTACAGACGATCTTTCATCATGTAGTCCGTCCGGGATTACGAACCAATACCTCGCCAGAGATCGACTCGTATTGCCGCTATCCAGCAATGCTTCGAGCGATGACATCCGACTGGCGGTAATCAGCTGGCTGCAAGGGGAGGCGCGCCGCGTCTTCGCCTTTCGGTTAGCCGAATTGGCCCCCAAAATGCATCTTTCGATTGGACAGTGGAAGCTATCGTCGGCACGTCGACGCTGGGGAAGCTGTTCTGGCAATGGAAGCATTCGGCTGAATTGGCGCCTGATTCTTTTCCCGATGTGGATCATCGATTACGTCTTGATTCACGAATTGGCCCATCGCCACGAAATGAATCACGGTACTCGCTTCTGGGCTTTGGTTGCAGCAGCATGCCCTCAGTGGAAACTGGCGGAACGTTGGCTGAAATCGGAGGCCCCGAAGATTTTGGGTGTTTCTTACGATTAAGGAGTATTTGAATGCGAATGCTGCACACGATGCTACGAGTTGGAGATCTAGAGCGCTCGCTGTTTTTTTACACTGAAGTGCTGGGGATGGAGTTATTACGCAAGCAGGAATATGAGGAGGGGAGATTCACGCTTGCCTTTGTTGGGTACGGAGCAGAAGAGAGCACGACGGTTCTGGAACTGACGTACAACTGGGATACGAAGGCGTATGAATTGGGGACGGCGTATGGCCACATCGCACTTGGCGTTGACGATATCTACGCTGCGGTGGAGGGCATTCGGGCGTCAGGAGGCAAGATTGTTCGCGAACCGGGGCCGATGAAGCACGGCTCGACGGTTATTGCGTTCATTGAGGATCCTGACGGCTACAAAGTGGAGCTGATTCAGGCAGCCTGATCGTAGCAGGCAGGTGCCTAGGCTGCGAGTGAAGGCACGACGCAGGGACCCGAGCACTAATCATTAGTCAAGAAGCAGTC
>NZ_AXWS01000018.1 GCF_000482785.1 Derxia gummosa DSM 723
CCCCCGCCCCGGACTCAACAGCCGCAGACGTGGGTGAGCACCACGCCCCCCCACCGCTCCGAATCCTCCCCGACCCCCGGATTGCGCGACACGTAATCCGCGCTGCGCCGCGTCGCCACATAGCTCAGCGACCAGTCGCGCGCGAAGGCCCAGTGCAGCCCCGCGCTCAGCGTCGTCACATCGCGCCGGAAATCCACATCCGGCCGCTCCCCGTAGGTCGCGCCGGTGATGAAGCTGTTCGTCGCGTAGCGCTGCGCGCCCCAGTGCGCGAAGGCCGTCAGCCCGTGCCAACCGTCGTCGCCGAGCGCGCGCAGCGCCGCCGCGTCGAACACCACGCGGTCATGCACGTTGGGCGACAGCGCCGGCAGCCGGGGCGCCCGCGCGCCCAGCACCAGCCCCACGCCCGCCTGCGCGTAGTTGCGCAGCGTGCCCGCGACGAGGCCGCCGTCGATGTCGATGCCGACCGGCCCCGCCTCCAGCGCGCGCCATGACGCCAGCGCCTCCACCTGCACCGCCGTGCGCGCGCGCAGCTGATGACCCCAGCCGGCGGGCGTGTCCGAGTTGGTGAGCTTGTGCACGACGGTCTGCGCCTGCCGCCCGAGCGCCGCCGGGCCGAGCACGCCCAGCTTCAGTTCGACCGAGCGCCACAGCCCGTCGCTCAGCCGGTGCGCCGACAGCGCGCCATAGAGGAAGGCCGCCCAGGGGCGCTCGTCGGGCTGGGGCGCGGCGAGGGTGGCGTCGCGCGGCGTGTAGGCGAGCTGGCCGGCGCTCGCGTTGAGCGTGGCCGGCCCGCCGAGCAGGCTGCCGGCCGCGAGCCGCAGCGGTTCGAGCCAGGACGGCGTGTCGTCGCGCGCGAAGCCGTGGTCGAAGCGCCAGCCGCCGGTGTAGCCGCCGTCGTTGCGCGCCGGGAGGATGAAGCGGTCGTTGTCGACCTGGAAGCGCCAGCCCGACACGCCGTCCACCGCATCGCCGGCAGCCATGGCAGCGCCCGCATCGGGCATCGCGCCGGGCTCGGCGGCAATCGCGAGCACGCCCGGCACTGCGCCTGACATGGCGCCTGTCGTGCCGCCGTCGGACCCGGCCAGCGCCGATGGCGCAACGGCCAGCCCCGCACTCGCGGCAAGGCTGGCGACGAAGATGGAACGCAGGACTCGGACGGACATGCGGAACTCCTCGTGCGACGGATGCCGGACGCGCCGGCGCGATCAGTTGGGATGAAGCGGTACTGCATGCCGGCGCGTAGCCGGCGGTAATGCGATGCGCGCTGCCGCGCCGGCTGACCGCGCGCCGCGCTGGCCGCGCGCCGCCAGCCGATCCGGCCCCGGCGGCTCAGCCGCGCGCCAGCAATCGCAGCGCGGCGCGGATGCCGTCCTCCACCGACGAACCGGGCGGCAGTTTCTTGATGACGGCAGCCGCCTCCCGATCCGAATAGCCCAGCGCGACCAGCGCGTTGAGCACGTCGTTCTGCTGCGCGTCGGTCTCGGTCGCGGGCGCCAGATCGCCGCTGCCGACGATGCCCGGCATGCCGCCCACGGGCGCGCCGATCTTGCCCTTCAGCTCCAGCAGCAGGCGCTCGGCGGTCTTCTTGCCGATGCCCGGAATGCGCACCAGCCGCGCCTGCTCCTGCATCGCGACAGCGCTTGCAAGCTCCTCCACCGACAGCCCCGACAGCACCGCGAGCGCGATGCGCGCCCCGACGCCGGAAATCTTGAGCAGCTGGCGGAAGGCCGCGCGCTCGGCCTCGGTGGCGAAGCCGTAGAGCAGTTGCGCATCCTCGCGCACGACGAAATGCGTGCGCAGCGACACCGGCTCGCCGAGCGGCGGCAGCGCGTAGAGCGTGCTCATCGGCACGTCCACTTCATAGCCGACGCCGTGGACGTCGATGAGCACGGTGGGGGGAGTCTTTTCGAGCAGGCGGCCGGTGAGCTTGCCGATCATTTGAATGCCGTCGTTGTGATGGTTGGAGCGGCAAGCCTAGCCGACGGGTCGGCGGAAGGAATCCGGAAACACCGCTGCCTCGGCAGGGAATCTGCCCGGCAAGCGGCCGGTGCGCGGCACCTGCGTGGGAGCCTGCACGATCGCCGTGCAGCCGTGCCGGCCCGTCAGCCCACGACCCGCCCGCGCCGGAACTTCACCCGCCCCGACTGCGCCGTCATGCCCACCGCCTGCGCCGCCGCGCCCATGCCGTGGCCCGCATGCGCATGCGTGATCGCGCAGGCGAGGGCGTCGGCGGCGTCGGCCTGGGGCGTGCCACTGAGCGTGAGCAGGCGCACGACCATGTCCTGCACCTGCTGCTTGCGCGCGTGGCCGGTGCCGACGGTGGCCTTCTTCACCTGGAGCGCGGTGTACTCGTGCACCGGCAGGCCAGCGAGCACCAGCGCCGCGAGCGCCGCGCCGCGCGCCTGGCCGAGCAGCAGCGTCGATTGCGGATTGACGTTGACGAACACGATCTCGACGGCGGCGCAGTCGGGCCGGGTGTCGCCGGCGATCTCCTGGATGCCGCGTACGAGGGTGCCGAGGCGCTCGGCGAGCGGCTGCTTGACGTCGGTGCGGATGACGCCGGAGGCGACGTAGCTCAGGCGGGCGCCGTGGCGGTCGATCACGCCGAAGCCGGTGCGTTGCAGGCCGGGGTCGATGCCGAGGATTCGTTGGGGGGCTGCTGCGGTGGTCATCGAAGGGCGGTGACGGCGGCGCGGGGCGGGGGATGGCGGGCGGCGGCTGGCTGGTGCGCCCGCCGCTGGACGCGGCGGGTTCCCTCACTGCCTTCGGTAGCTCGCGGGTCGGCGGGCCAACTCGCACCGCTGCGCGGTACTCAGACAAGCCCGCCTAAACGCCTGCGGCGTTTCCCCGCGCCTACCTCGTTCGCTCGGCGCGCCAGACAGCCGCCGCCCGCCATCCCCCGCCCCGCGCCGCCTTGGGCTGGGGTCGGTGGGGCCGCGTTGCGGCCCTGGGGAAGCTAGCACGGGCGGTGCGGCATGGCGGGCGCGGGCTTGGCCGAGCCTGACCCTGGGGTTGGCGGCTTCTGCCGGCGCCTGACCCCCACAGTTGGCGGGCTCGGCCGACGCGCGACCCCACGGTTATCCTCGCGCGCCATGAATGCCACCCGCACCGCCCCGTCCGCCACCAGCGCCCGACCCGTCGAAATCAGCCCCGCGCTCGAAGTGCTGCGGCCGCGCCGGGTGCTCGCGGTGCCGCCGGGCGGGACGATGGACGAGCCGGTGGTCGAGGCGATCTTCGAGGCCATCGTCAATCAGCGCCTCGCGCCGGGCACCAAGCTGCCCGAGGCCGAGCTGTGCGAGCTGTTCTCGGTGAGCCGCACGGTCGTGCGGCAGGCGCTGCGCCGGCTGGCCGAGGGGCATGTGGTGGACATCCGCCCCAATCGCGGCGCGAGCGTCGCGGCGCCGACGCCGGAGGAGACGCGCGAGATCTTCGAGGCGCGGCGCGGCGTCGAGGCGGCGATCCTGCCGCTCGCCGCGCGCGCCGCCGGCCGCGCCGACTACGCCCGTCTGCGCGAGCGCCTGCGCGCCGAGCAGGACGCGCTCGCCGAGGGCAACCATGCGCGCTGGGTGAAGCTCGCGGGCGACTTCCATCTCGCGCTCGCCGACCTCGCGGGCAACCGCGTGCTGCGCGGATTTCTGGAACAGCTCATGTCGCGCTGCTCGCTCATCGTCGCGCTGTACGAGCGCGACGAGCCGGCCCACGCCACCTGCCAGCACGACGAGCACGACCGTATCGTCCACCTCATGGAAATCGGCGACGTGGCCGGCGCGGTGGCGGAGATGGACGCCCATCTGCGCGAACTCGAAGCCCAGGTGCGCGTGCCGGCCACCCTGCCCGCGAGCGACGGCGGATGATGCCCGGCGGTGCGGTGATGCACCAATGTATACATAAATGAAATTAATAATTTTCCATTTAAAACAATGACTTGAGTTTTATTGACCGTTGGCATGGCGAGTGCATGTATACATAAATGCAGCCACGGGCCCGGCTGCCTGAACCGTCTCATGCACCGAACCGAGGAATCCGCCATGCCAGCCAGCCACCGTCCGTCCGCATCCCGCAAACCTTTCCGCTCCGGCCTGCCGGGCGCCGGTCGCGCGCATCAAGCCTTGAGCCGACTCGACGCTGTCCGCCAGACCCTGGGCCGCCTCGGCCACGCCGGGCGGGCGATCGCCGACGCTGCCGATCGCCTGTCGTGCTCGACGCTCGGTGTCGTGCTCGGCCATACGCTCGCGGTCGGCGCGCTGGTCGCGCTGCCGGCCGGCGCCGAGGCCGCCGACAAGCCGATCGACGCCTGCTTCGTCTATTCCGGCCCGGTGGGCGATGGCGGCTGGACCTACCAGCACGACCTTGGCCGTAAGTCGGTCGAGGCGGCCTTCGCGGGCCGTGTGCGCACGCGCTATGTCGAGAACGTGCCTGAAAGCGCCGACGCCGAGCGCGTGATCCGCCAGTTCGCGCAGGACGGCTGCGCCATCGTCTTCACCACGTCCTTCGGCTTCATGGAGCCGACGATCAAGGTCGCGAAGCAGTTCCCGAACGTGGTGTTCGAGCACGCCACCGGCTACAAGACCGCGAAGAACGTCGGCATCTACCAGACCCGCTTCTACGAGGGCGCCTATCTGCTCGGCATCCTCGCCGGCAGCAAGACGAAGTCGAACACGCTCGGCTATCTCGGCTCGATTCCGATTCCCGAGGTGCTGCGCAATCTCGATGCCTTCACGCTCGGCGCGCGCAGCGTGAACCCGGCCGTCAAGGTGAAGGTCGTGTGGGTGAACAGCTGGTACAACCCCGGCCTCGAACGCCAGGCCGCCGAGACGCTCGCGGCCCAGGGCGCCGACGTGCTCTACCAGAACACCGACTCGCCGGCCGCCGTGCAGGTGGCCGAGGCCAAGGGCCTCTACGCCTTCGGCCAGGACAGCGACATGAGCCGCTACGGCAAGCGCGCCCACCTCAGCGCCAACACCGTGAACTGGGGCGTGTACTACCGCCACAAGATCCAGCAGCTGCTCGACGGCCAGTGGAAGCCGGAAGACACCAAGTGGGGCATGAAGGAAGGGATGATCGAACTCAGCCCGCTCAACGCCGAGGTGCCGCAAACGCTTGCAAAGACCTTCGACGAGAAGCGCAAGGCCATCATCGACGGCAAGCTCAGCGTGTTTGCCGGGCCGATCAGGGATCAGTCGGGCAAGGTGGTGGTGCCGGCCGGCGGCGTGCTGCCCGAGGCCGACCTGTGGTCGCTCAAGTGGCTGGTCGAGGGCATCGACACGCCGCTGCCGCAATGAGGCCGGCCGTGGACATCGACTTCACCACGCTCGGCATCTACGAGCGCTACAAGCTCATGGCGAGCCTGATCGTGCCGCGGCCGATCGCGCTCATCACCACGGTCGACGCGCAGGGCCGCATCAACGCGGCGCCGTTCAGCATGTTCAACATGCTCGGCGAGGACCCGCCGACGGTGATGGTGAGCATCAACCGCCAGCACGACGGCGGGCTCAAGCACACGGCGGCCAACATCCTCGCGAATGGGGAATTCGTCGTGCATCTTTGCGACGAGGCGATCGCCGAGCGCATGGACGGCTGCGGCCAGGCCTTCCCCGAGGGCGTGAACGAGCTGGAGCAGGTCGGGCTCACGGCGGTGCCGGCCACGCGCGTCGCGCCGCCCTGCATCGCCGAGGCGCCGGTCGCCTTCGAATGCGTGCTGCACGAGAAGCTGGAGACGCCGAGCCGGCTGGTGTTCTTCGGCCGCGTGCTGTCGCTGCGCGCGCGCGACGGGCTGGTGGACATGCAGCGCTGGCGCGTGTCGTTGCAGGACTACTTCCCGGTCGGGCGCTTCGGGGCGAGCTTCTACGTGACGACGCGCGACCGGTTCGCGATCGCGGGCAAGGGCGAGGCGCCGACGGCGGCGCGCTCGACGGGCATCGACGAGATCTGAGGGGGCGGGATGAATGACGACATTTCCCCGGTGGACGCGCTGCATCTGCGCGAAGCCATCCGCGCCTCGCGCGCGGCGGTGGCGGCGGGCGCGATGCCCTTCGGCGCGGTGCTGCTCACGGCGGACGGCCGCGTGCTCACGGCGCGCAACGCGCCGGCCGTGCCGGGCGACCGCACCGGCCATGCCGAGACCAACGCCGTGCGCGACGCGCTCGCGGCCTGGGGCGCCGAGGCGCTGCGCGGCTCCACGATGTACGCAAGCGGCGAGCCCTGCCCGATGTGCGCGGCGGCGATGCTGTGGGCGGGCGTGAGGCGGGTGGTGTTCGCGGGCGGCAGCGGCGTGATGGCGGCGCATGGCATCGACACGCTGCGGCCGGGGTGCGCGGAGCTGATGGGGCAGCGGGCGGTTGCGGTCGTCGGGCCGGTGCTGGAGGCGGAGGCTGCGGCGGTGTATGGCGAGTGGGCGTCGCGGCCGTGACGGCGGCGCGGGGCGGGGGATGGCGGGCGGCGGCTGATGGGGCCGCTGTGCGGCCCTGGGGGCGAGCCGGGTTGATTGGCCCGAGGTGTCCGGCGGCGCTTCGACCGTGCGAACGGCTTCGCCGCATCAACCATGGGGCCGCGCAGCGGCCCCATCGGCCCTTGAACCGAAAAGGGCGAGGTGCGGGTGCGGGCGACGGGCGCCATCGGCGACGCCGAGCGCAGGAGGTAGACGGCGGTGAGCGGCGCAGCCGCTCAGGCGTTCCTGTTTGAGGCTTCGCGCAGCGAAGCCGAGTTGGAACGCCGGGCCGCCGGGCTACCGAACGGAGCGAAGGGCAGCCGCCGCGTCCAGCGGCGGCCGTCACCGCAGGCGCCCGTCGCCCGCACCCGCACCTCGCCCAACCGCAGCTTCCAGAAAGCCGAAGGGGCCACGGCACCCAATCGCACCGCAGCCCCTTGCAAGCCTCACCGCCCTTTCAGGCTGCTATCAATGCCGGAAGTGCCGCGTCCCCGTCAGCACCATCGCAATCCCCCGCTCGTTCGCCGCATCGATCACCTCCTGATCGCGCATCGAGCCGCCCGGATGGATCACGCAGGTCGCGCCCGCGTCGCACACCACGTCCAGCCCGTCGCGGAACGGGAAGAAGGCATCGCTCGCCACCGCCGAACCCTTCAGCGTCAGGCCCGCGTTCTCGGCCTTGATGCTCGCGATGCGCGCCGAGTCGATGCGGCTCATCTGGCCCGCGCCCACGCCCAGCGTCATGCCGCCGCCGCAGAACACGATCGCATTGCTCTTCACGAACTTGGCCACCTTCCACGCGAACATCAGGTCGGCCATCTGCGCCGGCGTCGGCTGCACCTTGGTCACGACCTTGAGTTCCTCGGCCGCCACGTTCTTGGCGTCCGGCGACTGCACGAGGATGCCGCCGCCCACGCGCTTGAGGTCATAGGCGACGCTGGTGCCGAAGCCCGCCGGCAGCGCGATTTCGAGCACGCGCACATTGGTCTTGGCCGCGAAGATCGCGCGCGCTTCCGGCGTGAAGGCCGGGGCGATCAGCACCTCGACGAACTGCTTGCTCACCGCTTCGGCGGCGGCGCCGTCGAGCGGCACGTTGAAGGCGATGATCCCGCCGAAGGCCGAGGTCGAGTCGGTCTTGAAGGCCTTGCTGTAGGCCTCCAGCGCGGTCGCGCCCACGGCCACGCCGCAGGGGTTGGCGTGCTTGATGATCACGCAGGCCGGTTCGTTGGCCGGGAAGGTCTTGACGCATTCCCAGGCCGCGTCGGCGTCGGCGATGTTGTTGTACGAGAGTTCCTTGCCCTGGAGCTGCACGTAGTTGGCGAGCGCGCCGGCGGCCGGCGCGAGGTCGCGGTAGAAGGCGGCGGTCTGGTGCGGGTTCTCGCCGTAGCGCAGGGTCTGCACCTTCTCGAAGGCCTGGTTGAAGACCTGCGGGTATTGCTCGCGCGCGGGCACGACGCCGGCTTCGGGCGCCTCGGCTTCGATCGCGGTCAGGTAGTTGGTGATGGCCGAGTCGTACTGGGCCGTGTGCGCGAACACCTTCTTGGCGAGGCGGAAGCGGGTGGCGAAGCTGGTCTCGCCGGCCGCCTTGAGTTCGGCCACGACCACGGCGTAGTCGGCCGGATCGACCACCACCGCCACGTCGCGGTGGTTCTTGGCCGCCGAGCGCAGCATCGTCGGGCCGCCGATGTCGATGTTCTCGATCGCGTTCTCGAAGGTGCAGTCGGCCTTCGAGGTCGCCTCGACGAACGGGTAAAGGTTGACGACCAGCAGGTCGATGCGGCCGATGCCGTGCGCATCGAGCGCGGCCATGTGCTCGGGCAGGTCGCGGCGGGCGAGGATGCCGCCGTGGATCTTGGGGTGCAGCGTCTTCACGCGGCCGTCGAGCATCTCGGGAAAGCCGGTGTGGTCGGCAACCTCGACGACCGGAATGCCCAGGCCGGCAAGCAGCTTGGCGGTGCCGCCGGTGGACAGGATCTCGACGCCGAGGGCGGCGAGCTCGCGGGCGAGTTCGGCGACGCCGGTCTTGTCGGAAACGGAAATGAGAGCGCGTTGGATCATGGTGGGGGTCCGGTTCACTTGCCTTCGAGCAGGCCGTATTGCTGGAGCTTCTTGCGCAGCGTGTTGCGGTTGATGCCGAGCATCTCCGAGGCAACCGACTGCTTGCCCGACGCCTGGCGCATCACGACTTCGAGCATCGGCTTCTCGACCGCTTGCATGACCATGTCGTACACGGCGCTCGGCGTCTCGCCGTCGAGGTCCTGGAAGTATTTTTCGAGCGCACAGACGATGCACTCTTCGATCGGGCTGGGGGTCATGCGGCCAGGGGTGGGATGTGTTGTTGTGAGGGAGCGCCGGCGTCGGGCAGGCGGGCGTGGGCGGGGCCGAGCGAGTCGAGGAACTCGACCGTGGCCTCCACCTGGGCCTGCGTGGACTCCAGCGTGTTCATGCGGGCCCGGAAGGTCTCGCCACCGGGCAGGTCGCGCACGTACCAGCCGATGTGCTTGCGCGCGGTGCGCAGCCCGGTGAGCTCGCCGTAGAAGGCGTAATGCGAATGCAGATGCTCGACGAGCGCGTCGCGCACCTCGCCGATCGTGGGCGGCGGCAGCTGGCCGCCGGTGGCGAGATGATGCGCGATCTCGCGGAAGATCCAGGGCCGGCCTTGCGCGGCGCGGCCGACCATCACCGCGTCGGCCTTCGTGTGCGCGAGCACGCGGGCAGCCTTGGCGGGCGAGTCGATGTCGCCGTTGGCGACGACCGGAATGCCGACCTCGGCCTTGACGGCGGCGATGGTGTCGTACTCGGCCTCGCCCTCGTACAGGTCGGCGCGGGTGCGGCCGTGCAGCGTGAGCAGGGCAATGCCCGACTGCTCGGCGATGCGCGCGACGCGGATGGCGTTGCGCTGCTCGCGGCTCCAGCCGGTGCGGGTCTTGAGCGTGACCGGCACGTCCACCGCCGCGACCACGCTTTCGAGGATGCGGGCGACGAGCGCCTCGTCGCGCAGCAGCGCCGAGCCGGCCGCCACGTTGCACACCTTCTTGGCCGGGCAGCCCATGTTGATGTCGATGATCTCGGCGCCGCGATCGACGTTGTAGCGCGCGGCCTCGGCCAGCATGACCGGGTCGGCGCCGGCGATCTGCACCGCGCGCGGGCTGGCCTCGCCGTCATGGTTGAGGCGGCGCTGCGTCTTCTCGGTGCCCCAGAGCTTCGGGTTGCTCGCCGCCATCTCGCTCACCGCGTGGCCCGCGCCGAAGCGCCGGCACAGCGCGCGGAACGGCCGGTCCGTCACGCCCGCCATGGGGGCGACGAACACGTTGTTCGCGGTCGTGAAACGGCCGATGCGGACGCCGGTGGACATGGATTCGACGGGGGCAATGGGGGCGCGAAAGCGCGGTTCTTGAGACGGGAACCGCGTGGCCTGGCAAGGGCGGAACGGCGGGAGTCGGCCGGTCCGGGACGCGGAAAAGGCGCGCATTTTAGCGCGGCGCGAAACCCGGTCCGGACGGGGTGAAACCGCTGCCCGGACGGGGCGGATCGGAGTAGGCAAACGGTGGCTTCGGGCTGATGGGCGCGGCGGGCGGGGGCGCAGGCTGCGGCGGCGTGCCGCGCGCGAGAGCTGTCGGCAGCCAGCGGCCGGATAGCCGGCGCGCCGGCCGCCGCGCGTCAGCGCAGCCCGAACATCAGCGCGCGCGCGACCGGCTGGCGCAGCGCCGGCAGCAGGTCGAGCGCGGCGATGGCGGCGCCGGCCGCGTGCGACATGCCGGGCAGCGGCAGCGTGAACAGGCGCGCGAGCGTGTCGGTGGCGCCGAGCACGAAATCGCGGTCGCGCTGGCGGGCGGCGCGGTAGCGGGCGAGGGCGGCGGCGGGGTCGAAGGCGGGGGCTGCCGCGGCGGCGAGGCCGGGCGACGCGATCGGGTCGCCGGAGCTGGCGACGACGGCGGCCGTGGCGGGAGCGTCGGCGGGCGGGGCGGCGCCGAATCCTTCCGCGAGCGCCGCGACCAGCGCCGCCGCGTCGCGCAGCCCGAGGTTGAAGCCCTGGCCCGCGACCGGATGCAGCACCTGCGCGGCGTTGCCGATCGCCACCTCGCGCTCGTTGCCGGTATCGCGCCGGAGCTGGCCGAGCGCATAGGCATGGCGCGGCCCGGCGGCGCGGAAGCGGCCGAGCCGGCTGCCGAAGGTATTGCCCAGCTCGGCGAGGAAGCGCGCGTCGTCGAGCGCGGCGATGCGCGCGGCCTCGTCGGGCGCGGCGCACCAGACCAGCGCCATGCGCTCGCCGTCGTCCACCGGCAGTAGCGCGAGCGGCCCGCCGCGCGTGAAGCGCTCGAAGGCCCAGCCGCGCCGGGGCAGGGCGGGTTCGACCTCGCAGATGACGGCGGTCTGGCCGTAGTCGCGCACGCGGGCGGCGGAGGTGGTCGCGCGTCCCGCTTCGGCCCGGGGCGCGTCGGGTGCGCCGTTCGCGGCGGCGTGGGCGGCGGGCGCCGCTTCGTCCGCCGCCGGGCTGCGCTCGAACACGCCGCCCTCGGCATGCACGAGCAGCGCCGCGCGGGCCGGGCCGTCGGGCAGCTCGATGCGCCAGCCGTCGCCGTCCGCGACCGGGGCGCCGGCGACCGGCCGCGCGACGTTCACGCCGCTCGCAGCGAGCGCCGCCTCCAGCGGCGCGATCAGCTCGCGATAGCGCACGACCTGGCCGAGCGCCGCCACGCCCATCTCGTCGGCGGCGAGCACCGTGCGGCCGAAATGCCCGCGCTGCGACACATGCACCATGCGGATCGGCGCCGCGACCAGCTCGCGCGTGTCGATCACCCGCGCGAGCAGCTGCATCGAGCCTTCGGACACCGCGAGCGCGCGCGGATCGCCGGCCGCCGCGCCCGCCGGCCGCGCGTCCATCACGAGGATGCGCGCCGGATCGGGCCAGACGCGCGCCAGCAGCAGCGCGCAGGCCGCGCCCACCGGGCCGGCGCCGACGATGGCGATGTCGAAATCCCGCGCCACGTCCACGGCGCCCGCCGCTGCCGCCTCCGGGCCGCCGGCCGCGCCGTTTGCGTCGAATGCCGCCGTCATTCCCGCGCCTCCGCCATCAGCGTCTCGATCGCCGCGACGCTCTTGGGCGCGGCCTCGGTGAGGATCTCGGCGTCGTCCACGGTGACGAGCGCGTCGTCCTCGATGCGGATGCCGATGTTGCGGAAAGCCTCGGGCAGATCATCGCCGCGCAGGTAGAGGGCGGGCTCGACCGTCACCACCATGCCGGGCTTCAGCACGCGCGACGGGCGCTCGGCGGCGCCGCCGGGACCGGCGGCCTCGACCGGCGCCGGTTCGCGGTAGTCGCCCACGTCATGCACGTCCATGCCGAGCCAGTGGCCGGTGCGGTGCATGTAGAAGCGCTTGTAGGCGCCGGTCTCGATCACCTCGTCGAGGCCGCCCGACAGCAGCTTGAGGTCGATCAGGCCCTGGCACAGCACGCGCACCGCCGCCTCGTGCGCGGCGTCGAAGCGCTCGCCGGGCAGCACGCGCTCGATGGCGGCGGCCTGGGCCGCGAGCACGATCTCGTACACCGCGCGCTGCTCGGGCGTGAAGCGGCCATCGACCGGAAAGCTGCGCGTGATGTCGGCCGCGTAGCCGTCGAGTTCGCAGCCGGCGTCGATCAGCACCAGGCTGCCCGGCGCCATGCGCGCGTCGTTCTGTTCGTAGTGCAGCACGCAGGCATTGGCGCCGCTCGCGACGATCGAGCCGTAGGCCGGGAACTGCGCGCCGTGGCGGCGGAATTCGTGCAGCAGTTCGGCCTCCAGCTGGTATTCATGCTGGCCGGGGCGGGCGTGGCGCATCGCGCGGATGTGGGCATGGGCGCTGATGGCGGCGGCGCGCTTCATCAGCGTGATCTCGTGCGCGTCCTTCACGAGGCGCATCTCGTCGAGCAGCGGCGTGAGGTCGCGCAGCGCGGGCGGCGGGCGCACGCCGCTGCGGGCGCGGCCGCGCAGCCGGTCGAAGGCGGCGCGCAGCGCGGGCGCGAGCTGGTTGCCGTGCTGGTCGAACAGCTGCCAGACGGCGGGGCGGTCGGCGAGCAGGTCGGGCAGTTCGGCGTCGAGGTTGTCGGCGGAGGAGGCAGTGTCCACGCCGAGCGCGGCGGGCGCGGCCTCGGGGCCGAGGCGCCAGCCGGTCCACACCTCCTGGTCGGGGTCCCGCGGGCGGCAGAACAGATGGCTGCGGAAGCCCGCGCCGTCGCACACGATGGCGAGCACGGCGCCCGGCTCGGCAAAGCCGGTGAGGTAGTGGAAGTAGCTGTCGAAGCGGTAGGGGAACTCGGTGTCGCGGCTGCGGGTGGCGGGCGGCGCGGTGGGAATCAGCGCGACGCCGCCGCCGGCCAGGCGCAGGCGTTCGGCCAGCAGCTCGCGGCGGGCGCGGTAGAGGCCGGTGTCGATGGCTTGGGGCATGGCGGCTTCCTCGGTTGGGCCGGCGGTGCGGCCCGTGGATGGTCAGGCGGCGCGCGGCGGGGCGGAGCTTGTTGCGCCCGGCGGGGCGCTCGCGCCGGTGGCGGGGGCTGGCGCGCTCGCCCTGACAGCGGCGGCGCGCAGTTCGGCATCGAGCGCGGCGAGCTGGGCCGGCGTGCCGAGGTTGTGCCAGCGGCCGGTAAAAAGTTCCGCGCCGGCGCGGCCGGCGTCGATCGCCTTCAGGTACAGGTCGAGCAGCTTGAACCTCACATGGGGCGCGCAACCGGCGAACAGGCGCGGGTGGTAGAGGCCGATGTTTCCGTAGGTGAAGGCGGGCTGGCCGGGCGTGCGGCGGGCGAGGGCGGCGGCGCTCGTGGCAGGCGCGGCATGCGCGGCGGCGCCGCTCCGGCCGTCGGGCGCTGCGGCGACATCCACTGCGCCGGCCGCCAGCGCGAAATCCCCGTCCGGATGGAAGTCCGGATTCGGCACCAGCACCAGATGCACATCGCGCGCCGCGCCGATCAGCGCCGGCGCGCGCGCCACGAGCGCGGCGTAGTCGTACTCCGCGTACACGTCGCCCGACACCGCGATGAAGGGCGCATCGCCGAGCAGCGGCAGCGCGGTGGTGATGCCGCCGCCCGTCTCCAGCGCCTCGGTCTCGTGCGACCAGGCGATGCGCACGCCGAGCGCGCCGCCATCGCCAAGCGCCGCCACCAGCCGCTGGCCGAGCCAGGCGGTGTTGATGACGATGTCGGTGATGCCGGCCGCCCGCAGCGCCTCGATCTGCCAGACGACGAGCGGCTTGCCGCCCGCCGCGAGCAGCGGCTTGGGGCAGGCGTCGGTGAGGGGGCGCATGCGTTCGCCGCGTCCGGCGGCGAGGATCATCGCCTTCATGCGCGCGGCTCCGGCGCGAGGCTGCAAGCGTTTGCGGCGTGGGTGGTCATCGCCATGGTCAGAAGGTGTAGCCCACCACCGCCTGCCGACCCTCGATACGGTCGAGCAGCTCCAGCAGCGGCTTGAACGCGCCGTAGCGCTCGGCCACCTTGCGCGCATAGCCGGCCACGCGCGGGATGTCGTTCAGGTAGGCGGTCTTGCCGTCGCGGATCGCGAGCCGCGCGAAGATGCCCATCACCTTCAGCGCGCGCTGCATGCCCATCCAGTCGAAGTCGCGGTAGAACTCGCCGAAAGCCTCGTTGACGGGCAGGCCGGCCTTGCGCGCCAGCTCCCAGTAGCGGATCGCCCAGTCCATCTGCTGCGGCTCCTCCCACTCGATGTAGGCATCGCGCAGCAGCGAGACGAGGTCGTAGGTGATGGGACCGATCACCGCATCCTGGAAGTCGATGATGCCGGGGCCGGGAAAGCCGTCCTCCACCACCATCAGGTTGCGCGAGTGGTAGTCGCGGTGCACCAGCACCTGCGGTTGCGCGAGGTTGCTCGCGGTGATCAGCTCGAAGGTCTTGTCGAGCATGCGGTGGTCGGCGTCGCTCAGTTCGAGCTTGAGGTGCCTGCCGCAGAACCATTCGCGGAACAGCTCCATCTCGCGGCGCAGCAGCGCTTCGTCGTAGGCCGGGAAGGCGGTCTTGTCGCCGCCGGCCTGGAAGGCGACCAGCGCCTTGCTCGCGGCGGCGTACAGGACGTTGGCCGTGCTCTGGTCGAGCACATTCAGATAGGGCGTGTGGCCGAAGTCTTCCAGCAGCAGGAAGCCGAGGTCGGCGTCCTGGGCATGCACGGCGGGCACCTTCACGCCGGTGCGGCGGAACTGCTCGGCGGCGTGAAGGAAGGGGCGCACGTCTTCCTGCGGCGGCGGGGCGTCCATGGCGACGAAGCTGCGGCCGCCGTCGCCGGTCACGCGGAAGTAGCGGCGGAAGCTGGCATCGGCCGAGGCCGGGGCGAGCGTGGCGGGATCGAAGCCGTGCCGTGCGGCGAGGGGCGCGAGCCAGTCGCGCAGCGCGTCGAGGCGCGCGTCGGCCGGGCTGGCGGCGGGAGTGCTGGGGGAAGTCATTGAGCGTCGGTCGGGCTGGGGATGAGACCCCGGCCGGGCGGCGAGGGGCCGTCCCTATAATACGGGCGCCCTCCGGCCGGCCGGACGCCCGCGCGACCGCCCGGGCGTCGCGCCGTCCGCCCAACAACGCTTCGTCGCCTCGCCCCCGTCCCGTTCCAGTGTCGCCGCGCGCCCGCCTGCCTCGCCGTTCCGTTCCGCCCGTCGCCCGTCCGGCCGCGCTCGCCTTCGCGGTCGGCGCGGCCCTGCATGCCTGGCCCGCGCTGGCGCAGCAGGCGACGCCCGCCACCGCGCCAGCCGAGGCCGCCCAGCCAGCTTCCGCCGGCACCGTGCGCCCGGCGGCCGATACCGCCGCCGACCCCGCCGCGCGCGACTCCGGCGCCGGCCTCGCGCCCGACGCCTCGTCCACCGGCCTGCGCTTCGACCGCGGCCTGCGCTTCGACCGCCTCGGCGACGTGCCGCCCGAGCGCCTGCCGGTGTTCGTGCAGGGCGCCAAGATCGAAGGCGTGCCCGACCGCTCGACCCGCGTCGTCGGCGCCGACGGCACACCCGCCGAGGTCCGCCGCGGCAATTCGGTGCTGCGCGCCGACACCATCGACTACGACCAGATCCGCAACACGCTCGACGCCGACGGCTCGGTCCAGCTCTATCGCGGCGGCAGCAGCTATCGCGGCCCGCACGCCTTCTACGAGCTGGATACCGACAGCGGCCGGCTCGGCAAGGGCGAGTTCACGATCGAGCCGCGCCCGCCCAGCGCCACGCGCATCGTCCGCACCGACCCGCCGCGCGGCAGCGCCGACCTCACCGAATTCCTCGGCCAGGACATCGTCCGGCTGCTCGGCGTGCGCTACACCACCTGCACGCCCGACAACGAGGACTGGTTCCTGAGCGCGAAGGAAGTCGAGATCGACCAGGCCGCGCGCCAGGGCTCGGCGCGCAACGCGGTGGTCGAGTTCAAGGGCGTGCCGCTGTTCGCCTCGCCCTATCTGCGCTTTCCGGTGGGCGAGGAGCGGCAGTCGGGCTTTCTCGCGCCCACCTTCGGCGCGACGACCTCGCGCGGCATCGAGTTCTCGCTGCCCTACTACCTCAACCTCGCGCCCAACCGCGACTACACGCTCACGCCGCGCCTGCTCGGCAAGCGCGGTCTGGAACTGGGCAACGAGTTCCGCTACCTCGGCGAGAGCTACAGCGGCGTGCTGCTGGCCAACGTCATCAACGAGGACAAGCAGACCGGCGAGCGTCGCTGGCTGCTGCGCGCCATCCACGAGCAGAGCTTCGCCGACACCCTGCGCGGCGCGAGCGGCTACGTGAACTTCCAGCGCGTGTCCGACAACAACTACCTGTCGGACTTCGGCACCTCGATCGTCAGTGCCGCCAACCGGCAGCTGACCCAGGAAGCCGGCCTGCGCTGGAACGGCAGCGGCTGGAACCTGCTGCTGCGCGAACAGAAGTTCCAGGTGCTGCAGGACCCGACCAACCCCGTGGCCGTGCCCTACGAGCGCGAGCCCCAGCTCAACCTGCGCGCCTGGAAGTACGACATCGCCGGCTTCGACCTCGGCCTCGACGCCGACGCCACCCGCTTCACCCACCCCTACAACCGGCCGTGGATGACCGATGCCCAGGTCACGGGCAACCGCGCGGTCGTCATCCCGTCGATCAGCTACCCGATCCTCGCGCCGGGACTGTTCATCACGCCCAAGGTCCAGCTCAACGCCGCCAGCTATTCGCTCGACCGCGAGAGCCTTCCCGACGGCTCGATCTACCGCCCGACCTACCAGCGCGCGATCCCGACCACCAGCGTCGATGCCGGTCTCGTGTTCGAGCGCGACACCAGCCTGTTCGGCAACGCCTACCAGCAGACGCTGGAGCCGCGCCTGTTCTACGTGCGCACGCCCTACCGCGACCAGAGCGCCGCGCCGATGTTCGACACCGCGCTGGCCGACTTCAACTACGCGCGCCTGTTCAGCGAGAACGCCTACGCCGGCTACGACCGCGTGTCCGACGCCAACCAGCTCACCACCGCCGTCACCACGCGCTTCCTCGAAAGCGAGACCGGGCTCGAACGCCTGCGCGCCGCGATCGGCCAGCGCTTCTACTTCTCGGACCAGCGCGTCGGTCCCGGCACCGAGCCGCTGTCCAACGCGAGCAAGAGCGACTACATCGCCCTCGTCGGCGGCGATCTCACCGACACGCTCTCGGCCGACAGCAGCGTGCAGTTCGAGTCGCAGACCCACCGCGTCTATCGCGGCACGGTCACGACGCGCTGGCGCCCGCAGCCGGGCACCTCGCTCAACTTCAATTACCGCTATCTGCAAGGCGTGCTGGAGCAGTACGACCTCGGCGGCCAGTTCCCGATCGGCAAGCGCTGGTCGCTGCTGGGCCGCGTCAATTACTCGACGCGCGAAAACCGCCTGGTCGAAGGCGTGGCCGGCTTCGAATACGACGGCTGCTGCTGGGTCGGCCGCGTGGTGCTCCAGCGCTACGCCACGTCGTCCACGACGTACACCACGGGCTTCTTCTTCCAGCTCGAACTCAACGGCCTCGCGCGCGTGGGCAACAGCCCGCTCGACGCGCTGCGCCGCAACATCCCGGGCTACCGCCCGATCAACGCCGGCGGCGCCCCCGCGCCTTCCTACCTGCAATACGAGTGATGGACATGCAGCAAATCCAAGGCCGTCCCGGTCGCCCATCGGGCCTCGCGCCCGTCCGCCAACCGCGCAGCGATGCCGCGCGCGCGCCGGGTCGCCGGCTGGCCGGCCGGCTCGGCGCCGGGCTGTGCGCCATCGCGCTCGCGTTCGGCGCGCTGCCGGCCGCGCCGGCGCTCGCCGCGCCCAGCCAGGTGCAACTGCTCGACGTGGTGGTGGCGGTCGTCAATGACGAGGTCATCACCTACAACGAGCTCAAGGCCCGCCTCGTGCAGGTGCAGCGCCAGCTCAAGGCGCGCAACACGCCGCTGCCGCCCGAGGATGTGCTCCAGCGCCAGGTGCTCGAACGCATGGTGACCGAGCGCGTGCAGGCCCAGGCCGCGCGCGAGTCCGGCATCCGCGTGGACGAGACCACGCTCGACCGCGCCATCGGCCGCATCGCCGAGCAGAACCGCATGACGCTCACGCAGTTCCGCGACCGGCTCGAAAAGGAAGGCATGGTCTACAGCGTCTTCCGAGGCGACATCCGCAACGAGATCCTCATGAGCCGGGTGCGTGACCGCGAGGTCGACAGCAAGATCCAGGTGAGCGATTCGGAAATCGACGCCTGGCTCGAAGCCCAGCGCAGCAACCCGACGCCGGTCGAGCTGGACATCGCGCAGATCCTCGTGCGCGTGCCCGAGAACGCCAACCAGGTGCAGCAGGCCCAGCGCCAGCAACGCGCCGCCGAGGTGCTCAAGCGCCTGACCGACGGCGCCGACTTCGCCCAGGTGGCCGCCGCGTACTCCGACGGCTTCGAGGCCACGCGCGGCGGCGACATGGGCTGGCGCACCGCCGACCGCTATCCGCAGCTGTTCGTCGATGCCGTCGCCCAGCTCCAGCCGGGGCAGGTGAGCGCCATCGTGCGCAGCCCCAACGGCTATCACGTGCTCAAGCTGCTCGGCCGGCGCAACGACCAGAGCATCGACGACAAGGTGAGCCAGACCCACGCCCGCCACATCCTGCTGCGCACCAACGACGGCACGCTCAGCGACGCCGAGGCCGAGAAGCGCCTGGCCGACCTGCGCACCCGCATCGAGGCCGGCGCGTCGGACTTCGCCGAGATGGCCAAGCGCTATTCGCGTGATGGCTCGGCCGCCCAGGGCGGCGACCTCGGCTGGCTCTACCAGGGCGACACCGTGCCCGAGTTCGAGGGGGTGATGAACCAGCTCCAGCCGGGCCAGATCAGCCCGCCGATCCAGTCGCCGTTCGGCTGGCACCTGATCCAGGTGCTCGAACGCCGTCAGGTCGAGGCGCCGCCCGAGCGCAAGCGCCAGACCGCGCGCGCCGCGATCCGCGAGCGCAAGGCCGAGGAGGCCTACGACGACTGGGTGCGCGAGCAGCGCGACCGGGCGTATGTGGAAATCCGCCTCGACGCGGTGAACTGACGCGCGGACTGCCGCCCTCGGCCCGCCCGGCCCGCTTGCGGTCCGCCCGCCCAACCGCCATCGATCTGCCCGCCATGAACCTGCCGCCCCGCCCGCCGCTCGACCGTCCGCTAGCCATCTCGTCCGGCGAGCCGGCCGGGGTCGGGCCGGAGGTGACGGCGGCGGCGATCGCGCGGCTGATCGGCTTCGGCGCGGCTGCGGGCGCGCCGGCCGGCGCCGCCGCCCGCTGGCTCCCCACCGACTTCCTCGTCTTCGGCGACCGCGCCACGCTCGCCGCCGCCGCCGCCCTCGTCGGCGCGCCCGGCCTGTTCGACCTCGTGCCCGTCGAGCACATCCCGCTCGGCGCGCCGGTCGTGGCCGGCAAGCCCGACGCCGCCAACGCCGCCCATGTGCTGGGCCTGCTCGCCGGCACCTTCGACGCCGCGCGCGACGGCCGCTGCGGCGCCCTCGTCACCGCGCCGGTGCAGAAGGCCAGCATCGCCGACGCCGGCATCGACTTCTCGGGCCATACCGAATGGTTTGCCGAGCGCGCCGGCGTCGATCGCGTCGTGATGATGCTGGCCGGCCGCACGCCCATGCTCCGCAAGCCGCTGCGCGTCGCGCTCGCCACCACGCATCTGGCCGTCGCCGACGTGCCCGCCGCCATCACCGCCGACAGCCTCGGCCGCACGCTCGACATCCTCGCGGCCGACCTGCGCGGCGATTTCGGCATCGCGGCCCCGCGCATCGTCGTCGCCGGCCTCAACCCGCACGCGGGCGAGGGCGGCCACCTCGGGCGCGAGGAAATCGACGTGATTGGCCCCGCGCTCGATGCCGCCCGCGCGCGCGGCATCGACGTGCGCGGCCCGCTGCCCGCCGACACGCTCTTCCACCCGCGCGTGCTCGACGACTGCGATGCCGTGCTCAGCATGTTTCACGACCAGGGCCTACCGGTGCTCAAGTTCGCCACCTTCGGCCACGGCGTGAACATCACTCTCGGCCTGCCCGTCGTGCGCACCTCGGTCGATCACGGCACCGCGCTCGACCTCGCCGGCACCGGCCGCGCCGAAGCCGACAGCATGATTGCCGCCATCGAAGCCGCCGCCGAACTCGCGCGCCACCACGCGCGGCGCGCGGGCTGAGCGCCCCGGCGCGCCCCCTGCCCGATCGCGGCAGACTCGCGCCGGCCCCGCTCCGCCACCCGACCCGGCTCCGCCACACCATCCCGCGCCGGCCGCCAACGCGCCGCGCCACCGATTCACCCGCGCCTCACCGCGCCACCAACCCGCCAGCACCATGGAACACCGCGCCCGCAAACGCTTCGGCCAGAACTTCCTCGTCGATCAGGGCATCGTCCACGCCATCGTCTCGGCCGTCGCGCCTTACCCCGGCGACGCCGTGATCGAGATCGGCCCCGGCCTCGGCGCGCTCACCCGCGTGCTGCTCGCCGACCTGCCGCCCGAATCGCGCCCGATGCACGTCGTCGAAATCGACCGCGACCTCATCGCCCGCCTGCACCGCGACTACACGCCGGAAGAAATCACCGTCCATGCCGGCGACGCGCTCAAATTCGACTTCACCCAATTCGCGCACGAAATGAAAACCGCCGGCCGGCGCGTGCGCGTGGTCGGCAATCTGCCCTACAACATTTCCAGCCCGCTGCTGTTCCATTTGTGCGCCGCCGCGCCCTGGGTGCAGGACCAGCATTTCATGCTCCAGAAGGAAGTGGTCGAGCGCATGGTCGCCACCCCCGGCGACAGCGAATTCAGCCGCCTTTCGGTGATGCTGCAATACCGCTATGCAATGGAATGGGTGCTCGACGTGCCGCCCGAAAGTTTCGACCCGGCGCCGAAAGTGGATTCGGCCGTCGTGCGCATGGAACCGAAACCCGAATCGGAATTGACGGCGCTGGACGAGAAGGTATTTGCGGAAGTGGTCGCGGCGGGTTTCTCGCAGCGGAGAAAGATGCTGCGCAATACGCTGGCGAAGTTTGTCGCCGAAACGGGTGGGGCGGAGGTTGCGGCTAAGGCGGGGATTGAATTGACGGCGCGGGCGGAGGATGTGCCGGTGGAGGCTTGGGTGGGGTTTGCGAATGAGGTGGTGCGGGGGAGGGCGGGGTGAGGGACGTTTTATCGAGCGTGGCGGGCGGTGTTATCCGACGGTGTCATGCCTAAATTGTTGAATTGATTGGGATTCTTGTTGGGTTGATGCCGGTGTTATCACGCAGGCGGCGGTTTATCGCGCAGCGGGTATGTCGGGCATGGATTGGCTGCCGGGTTTGCGGTGAGTTTTAGTACCTGGACAGATTTGTCTATGTGAGCGAATTGCTCGCCAGAACAATGGGTTGTGAGTAACTTCGCGGCTAGGAGTCGTGCTGGGGCCGGTGTTATCCGGCACGGCGTGCACGATAAAACTAGTTAGGTGCCCAATTTCTCTTATGGGAGTGAGCGAATGAATCCAGTTCAACTCTACGAGACGACGATCCGGGACAATGACTCAAACTTGGCGTTCTCTTTCATTGTCGTTCCCAACAGATCCCTTACTGAATCGGATGTTCGTCTGACCGGCAGCCAGTCCTCGGAACTGGTCTCAAGGGACGATATTTTCATCGAGCAGCTTGGCTTGCGGCCCCTTCAGAGGTTGGATCCAGACAACCTTGAGAATGCGCTCGCTGGGCTCTTAGCGAACTCTGCAGAGATACGACAGACGCTTGTCGACATCTCATTCGTGGCGTCATTGGAGTTCCACCTTGACCGCCTTGCTAGAGGACTTGATCCTCGTGTTGGCCAACAAGAACTTCAGTTCGCGAGGTTCCTGACTGAAGAAGCGGTCGTTCCGTTTGAAAACTCACCATTACACGGCGTTAGCCTACAGAGTCTTAGTAAGGCGAGCCCCTACGCGCTCGGTGCGTATATCGGGTTTGTGGTGTCAGGGAGTACACCAATGCTTCTGCTAACGGTCCCCGCAGGGATCATCCTTTGCGGCGCGGCAGCGGGAATTGGAGAGGGTCTTAACCGAGGCCTGCGGGACCGTCTGCAGTACCTGCTGGCAAAGAAGGGGCGGGCCAAGCCGTGAAGCGCTACTTGCTAGCGGCACTTAACCCTTCCTATATGGACTCCCCCCAAACGTGAAGACAGATCGATGGCTCTGGCTCAGGGGATAAACCTTGCAGTCGTATATCCGGCGTCCTGAAGGGCTGAACAAGCCAGCGCCAACATGGAATTCACGAGCACCGAAGCGCCAATCGTTGCAAGCGGCTACGGAAACGAGCCGGAAGAGTTATCGGCGTCAAACGGCACGGAGGTGATCCAAAGTGCCAGGATGGGCGATCAATCTCAACGCAATGGGTGGAAGGTTTTCAATTGAACCGGCCGCATTCAGGCATGCAATGCCTGAATGCGGAACTCAAGCGGCATTGATGCATGCCTCATATCGCTCACCATCCCGCAAGACCGCATAACAGATTCGCGCCAGTTTGTTCGCGAGCGCACAGGTGGCTTTATTGTGATTCCCGCGTGCCTGAAGATTTATGGCCCACGTCTTGAGCGAATCAAGCGGCTTGCCCGCCTGATTGCTATTGTCGCCGCATGCAATACGGCGCGTGCCCCGTGCGTCAGCAACATTCTCAAATACACGTCGCCGCGCCGCGAGATTCCTCCCAACGACCGTTTTGTGCCTGAAGAGTATTCGCGCGGTGTCAATCCGAACCATGACGCGAAATGGCGTGCGCTCTGAAAATGAGTGACATCACCCGAGGTCGCGGCCACCATTGCCGTTGCCGTCAGCAAGCCAATCCCCGGAATGCTCAAACGCTGAGTGCAGGCGGCATTGACTCGTGCGGCAGCCGCCAACTCGCTTTCGAGTTGCGCAATGCGCGCTTCCAGCGCCTTGATCTCATCGAGTAGTGCCATCATGGTTGCTCGAAGCATGACGGGAATACCGGAGGCGTCATCCGCAAGGCTTCGCGCAATGCACGCAACACCGACACGACTGCCCTCCGGCACCGCAATACCAAATTCCCGGCGTAAGTCTCGCAATGCATTGATCCGCGAAGTCTGCGTACTCATCCACAAGGAGCGGGCGCGATGCATGGCCTGCAAGGCTTGTTGTTCCAGCGATTTGACCCGCACCGGATGGATCTGCGCATTACGTGCGGCTTCGATCAAGGCGCAGGCATCGGTGGAATCCGTCTGGTTGCGTCGGACATAAGGTCGGATATAGGCTGCGGTCAGAAGACGAACTTCAATGCCCAGCGAATTCATCCAACGTGCCCAGTGGTGCGCGGAACCGCAAGCCTCCATGATTACCAGCCCGATTGGACGATTGACAAACCAGCTTTCGAATTGACTACGCGAAAGTCTGTGCTGCGCAGTGACGCGCCAGGATCGACCGTCTGCAACTGCCAACTGGCAACCGGACTTGGCCAGATCGACGGCAACGATGGGCAGGGCATGATTCCGGAATCATGCGGGACTCCTGACGAATGAAGACAATGCGGCGGGTACGTGTTGGTAGCTGCGATGATGCTCAAGAAGACGAGGGAGTCCATCCCATCAATTGAGAGCGCCTGCCCCGGTAAATCAGGTCGGGCCCCTCGTGTCAAACGTTATGTGTCCAACACTTGCAAATCTCCCCTCGATCAAATAGGGACTTCACACATGAATACTTGCGCTGACAAAAGTCAAGAAAACAAGATGCAATCGGTTGCGAATGTAGTCTCTCAAAAGCAGAATGGTATTAAATCTACTTTCCAGCTTGTGGATAACCGGCCTGAGGCTATTGCGCAGAGAAGGTTGAAAAAAATGATCAATAGTAGCCCTAAGGTGATGGAGTTAAGGGCCATTCAAGATAAGGTCGGCAGTGCCTCGCAAGCTAATCAAGCCGCCCAATTGAAGGCGTGTCCAGTGATTCAAAGAATTACCGAGGAGGATATGAATCAAGCAGTAATAAACATCCGGCCTGCTGCAACAGCGCACGGATACACTCGAGAAATGTTGGAGTCAATCATACAACATCGTTTTGCTGAAATACTTCCAGGGAATGGAAATAGGCTTTTACTTGGTAAAGGGGTGGACGAAAATACCCAATATTTTGGCAGGCTGGTATATGACTGCTATCTAATGCTTAACGGAAGTTACTGTATTGATGTGTTTCATGCACATGGGGGGCAGACTGAATCGCCATCTCCAAGGGGGTATTAAGCGTAAACCATAAGGCTACTCTTGCGACTTATAACAAAAAATATAAGCGCAATTTGGGTGGGAAATTCTTGAAACCGTTGCAAAAAAAACGCAGATAGCAATCAAATGCACTCGGGCCGCAAAAGGCGGTGCAGCCCCCGCTGGGTTTGTCAGAAATTTTGTGCTTGCGTCATGAGTGCCAGCATACCCAACCTTAATCCTCCGCCATCACCGACCGCAACCCAAGAAATTCAACAAACGGTTCAAAATCCCGATCGCTGCAAAGCAATCGCAAATCATCTTCAATACAGCGCGTCGCGATGATCGTGTCGATGGTCTTCCGGGCCGTCACCCCTTGCGCTCGCAATGCCCGGTAGTTTCTGGCGGCTTGAAGGGCAATTGCCTCTCCGCCCAGCGTGATGACATCCAGAGTGGCAAACAGCCTTCGTGCCTGGTTGAAGTCCCTGTCGTTGCCGAAACCCTGAAGCACCTCGGCCAGAATCAGATCGCCCACCGCCAGAGGCTCGTTGCCCAAAAGGGCATCAAGCCTTTCGGATTGCGGAGTGATCGAACCTCGGAAAAAATCGATCCATACGCTCGAATCGACCAGAATCACTTGTCGGTCCTCATCGCGTCCAGGTCACCGGCCCATTGCAGCTTGCCCTTGAATTGGCGGATTTCTTCCTGCTGGCGCAATTTCAGCAGCGTGCGCAAGCCCAGTTCCACCGCCTCCTTCTTGGTCTTCAACCCCGTGAGTCGCAAGATGTCGCTCATCAGCTTGTCGTCGATCTCGATATTCGTGCGCATGATGTGTACCGAAAATTAAAGTTATACACACGCTAACGGAGCGGTCCTGAGTCGGCAAGCACCATTCATCTGCGTCACGCCCGGGCGCCATTCGCTTGGCCGACAGGCACGCTGAATCGGTCGGAAGGTCTTTGCTATCGCCGCGTAATCGCTCAGAGCTAATCGCTGGTCGCTCACACCCACCCCGTTGCTCCCGGCACGACCCGCTCCGCCAAGCTCGCCGCCCCGAGCAACGCCAACCCCACCAGCACCACCAGCCCGCTGAACAGCGCCGCCAGCTTCACTATCACCGGCCATTCCGGCTTCGCACGCAGCAGCAGCCACGCCAGCGCCGACAGCGCCAGCCCCGCGACGCCCGGCCACAGCACCCACGGCCAGAGCCATTGCGCCGCGCCGCCCACCAGCGCGACCGGCAACTGGAAGATCAGCATCCACAGCAGATCGCCCATCGTGGCTTCGGCGTGCGCGGCGGCGGGGGCGAGGCTCGCGAGCGCGAGGACGGCGAGGCGGGCAGGGCGGAGCAAGGGCGGTCCTTTCGGCAATCGGTGGGCGGGATGATCGCGCGGCGCGGTGTCGAGGCGTCGCGCGCATGCGGCGAGCGGCGGACGGGCGCGCGGCGGCATCATCCGGCCATCCCGTCCCGCCCCGGAACCGCCATGGCCTCGCACCCTTCCAGCGTCGATCTCCTGCTCGACACCGCCCGTCTGCCGGGCCTCGTCACGAAGCGCATGTTCGGCGAGTACGCGCTCTATCTCGACGGCAAGGTGGTCGGCTTCATCTGCGACGACCAGCTGTTCGTGAAGCCGACCGACGCGGGCACGGCGCTGCTCGGCCGCGAGCCGGCCGGCATTCCCTATCCGAAGGCGAAGCCGCATCACCTCGCGCAGCATCTGCTCGACGAGCCCGAGCGCCTGCGCGCGCTGCTGCTCGCGACCGCCGAGGCGCTGCCGCCGCCGGCCATCAGGCCGCCGCGCGCGGCGCGCAAGCGGGCGGCGACGGAGTAACTTCCTCCCCCCGCCCGACCTCCGCCAGAAAGCCCCGCGTGATCCGCCTCATCCTCGAAGCCGTCGCCATCCTCCACCTCGGCCCCGGCATCGCCTTCGCGCTGCTCGCCTTCGGTTGCGATGGCGATCTCGCCTTCCTGCGCGACACCTGTGCCCGCAGCGGCCTGTCGGCCTTCTTCAGCCTCACGGCCTGGGCCTGGCTGGCGCTGCTGCTCGGCTGGGGCGCGATGCTGCTGCTGCGCCGTCGGCGCGAGTCGGCCGAAGCTTCGCCCGCCGCCGAATGACCACTCCGCACCTCGCCCGCCTGCCCGACGCCGATCTCGCCTGGGCCAACGCCCGTTACGCCGAGGTCGATTTCCTGCCCTCCGACGCCTCGCACTTCCTCGCGCTGGCCATGCTCGACGGCGAGCGCGCCGGCCTCGGCCGCGTGGTGCCGGTGTCGGCCACGGCGGGCGAGCTGGGCGGGATGGTGGTGCTGCCGGCATTTCGCGGGCGCGGCGTGGCGGATGCGCTGGTCGGCTTTCTTGTCGCGCAGTCGCGCTTCGCCGAGCTGTTCTGCATCCCCTTCGCCGACCTCGTGCCGCTGTATGCGCGGCATGGTTTCGTGACGCTGCCTGATGACGCGCCGGCGCCCGCGCCGGTAGCGGACAAGCTCGCGTGGTGCCGCGCGCATTACCCGAGGGCGGTGGCGCTCATGCGGCGGGCGGGTTGAGCGCCCGTTTCACCGCGTCCTCCACCGCGTCGAAGGCCGCTTCCGGCACCTGCCCGGCGAACTTGCGGCGCAGGTTGGCCGACACCGTCCCGCCTTGCCGGAAGGCGCCCTGCATGAGCGTCGCGAGCGCATTGCCGCGCAGATCGTGGCGCTCATTCACCTCGCGCCAGGCGCCATCCCAGGCGACGAGAAAGTGCGTCTCGTCGCGCAGGTCGCGCTCCAGCGCCTGCCGCGTCATGTCGAGCAGGAAATGCACGCAGGCGGTCGCATCCCAGTAGCGGTAGAGGGCGTCGCCGGTCAGCGGTTCGAAGCGGTATTCGCCTTCGTCGATCCAGGTCACGCGCCACAGGTCGCGCACCGGCCGCGAGAAGGCTTGCAGCACACGCAGGTAGTCGGCTTCGTTGCGCCGCATCGCCACCGACACCGGCAGCACGAAGGCGCGCGGCAGGCGGCCCGAGCGCCCCAGCACGTGATGCACGAGAAAGCGCGACAGCCGCCCGTTGCCGTCCATGAACGGGTGGATGAACACGAAGCCGAAGCAGGCCAGCGCCGCGAGCAGCAGCGGATCGACGCCCGGCGTCTCGATGAGCGCGAGCAGTTCGCGCATGAGGCCGGGCACGGACTCCGGCGGCGGCGGCACATAGGTGACGCCGGCCGCGCCGCGCATCGGTCCGCGCAGCCAGTTCTGCTCGGTGCGGTACTGCGCCGCGTGGTCCCAGGCGTTGGTGACGATGGCGTTCTGCAATTCGACCAGCCGCTGCTCGTCGAGCGCGACCGACTCGCCGGCCTGGCGCAGCAGCGCGGCGAAGGCGGCGGCCTTGTCGGCCGGGGCGGCTTCGCGCTCGATGTCGAAGGAGCTTTCGGTTTCGTGCAGATAGGCCCAGTCGAGCGCGCGGTCGAGCAGTTCGGGGCCGATGTCGTCGGCGAACCGGCGGGCTTCGCCGAGCAGGTCGCGCGCGAGCAGCGCTTCGATCTCGGGCGTGCGGCGCACGACGGGGCAGTAATCGAGCGAGCCGAGGCCGTTGAAGTTCACCCGCCAGCGCGCGTTGCGCGGGCCGGGCACGGTGAAGTAACGCGCCGGATCGAACAGCGGCACCGTCTGGCCGCCCGGCGCCACGCCGGCCAGTTCGCGGCCGTTGAAGTGTTCCCACAGGAAGCCGGCCTTGCGCACGAACTGGCCGTTGGGCGCGGCGGCGACGGCGGCCAGCATGTCGGCCTCGGGAATGCGCTTCAGTGCCTGCGACAGCAGCAGCAGGTCGATGCCTTCGTGCCGGATGGCGAACAGCACATGGTCGAGCGGCGCGGCGCCGGTGGGCGCGGCGCGGGGCGGGATGGCGAGGCAGCCGTCCGCGCCCGGGCTGATGCGCGTCACCGGCTGGACGCGGGCGGGGCGCACAATCGGTGGCACCGGCAGCGCCAGCGAGGTCCGCAGGAATTCGTAGCCGACGACCATTTTTTCTTTGCCCGGACGCGAAATTTTTAAATTCCGGCAGTTGTAACGCAAATTTTTTAAGAGTGCCGCCTCCGCGCGGCCCCTCCCGCCTTCCCCATGCACCCCATCCCCCGCCTGCGCCCCATGCGCGAGCACGACATCCCCGCCGTCCTCGCCGTCCAGTCCGCCTGCTACACCGAACTCGTGCCCGAATCGGCCGACGCCTTCCTCACCAAGCTCGCCGCCTCGCCGGGCACCTGCTGGGTCGCGCTCGGCGTGCGCGACCGGCTGCTCGGCTACCTCGTGGCGCTGCCGTGGCGCTTCGACGCGCCGCCCGCGCTCGACCTGCGCGACTGCCGCCTGCCCGCCGAGCCCGACTGCCTTTATCTGCACGACCTCGCCATCGCGCCGCATGCGCGCGGCCAGGGCGTGGCCGACGCCCTCGTCGATGCCTTCGTGATGTGCCTGCGCGACCTGCGCCTGCCGCGCGCCGCGCTCACGGCCGTGCAGGGTTCGGCGGCGTTCTGGGCGCGGCACGGTTTCAGCCCGGTGGACGACGGCCTGCTGCCGGCGGCCAAGCTCGCGAGCTACGGCGCGGGCGCCTGCTACATGACGCGGCCGGCAAAGCGCCCGGCCGCGAGGATCGCGGCCTGAGCCGTCCCGTCGGCGTCGCGCGCCCCGTGCCGCATTCCGCGCGCACGCCGGACATGACGCCCGCACGCCCGCCTGAAAGGAAGCCCCATGTTCTCCCACGTGTTCATCGGCGTGTCCGACTTCGACCGCGCCTTCGCCTTCTACGAGCCGCTCATGGCGGCGCTCGGCGCGCGGCTGCGCATCCATGACCCGGCCAAGCCCTGGGCCGTGTGGCAGTCCGAGCCGGGGCCGAGGCCGCTGTTCGGCATCGGCAAGCCCTTCGACGGCCAACCGCACGCGGCCGGCAACGGGCAGATGACGGCCTTCGTGGCGCCCACGCGGGCCCTGGTCGATGCCGTGCATGCGCTTGCAATCTCGCGCGGCGGCAGTTGCGAAGGCCCGCCCGGGCTGCGGCCGCACTACCACGCCAACTATTACGGCGCCTACTTCCGCGACCCGGACGGAAACAAGCTCTGCGTGGCCTGTCATGCAGCACAGGAGGCCGCATGAACTTCTCCCGCAAGCTGGCCGCGCTGCTCGCGGCGCTCGTTGCAGGTGCCGCGCCCGCCTCCCGCGCCGCCTCGCTCGGCCTGCTCGAACTCCCCGCCGACGACCGCTCCGGCCCCGTCACCGTCTTCTATCCGGCCGAGGCCGCCGCCCTGCCGCAGGAGCGCATCGGCATCCGCTTCGACGCCGCGCCCGACGCATCGCCCCGGCCCGGCAACGGCCGGCTCGTCGTGATCTCCCACGGCTCGGGCGCGCTGCCCTGGGTGCAGCTCGACCTCGCGCGCGATCTCGTCGCGGCCGGCTTCACTGTGGCGATGCCGATCCACGCCGGCGACAACGCCTTCGACATGGCGGACGTCGGCCCCGCGAGCTGGGCGCGCCGGCCGCTGGAGGTGTCGCGCGCGATCGACCGGCTGCGCGCCGACGGCCGCTTCGGCGCGCTCGACTACACGCGCGTCGGCATGTACGGCATGTCGGCGGGCGGGCACACGGCGCTCGTGCTGGCGGGCGGGCAATGGTCGCCGGCCGGGCTGCGCGACCACTGCCGCGCCCACATCGACGACGACTTCGCCGCCTGCGCCGGCACCGTGTTCGAGCTGGACGGCGGCTGGCTCGACCGCTTCCGCAAGGTCGCCGCCGTCACCGCGATCGAATGGCGCTTCGGCGACGCCACGCCGCGCGCCCACGCCGACGCGCGCATCGTCGCGATCGTGGCCGGCGTGCCCTACGCGGCCGACTTCGACATGGCGACGCTCAAGGCGCCGGCCGTGCCGCTCGCGCTCGTGACCGCCGGCGCCGACCGCTGGCTCGCGCCGCGCTTCCACGGCGAGGCGGTGCTCGCCGCCTGCGCGACCTGCGAGCGGCTGCTCGATCTGCCGAACGGCGGGCACGGCGCGTTGCTGTCGCCGCTGCCGCCGAAGGCGAAGGGCGCGGTCGCGCGGCTCATCGCCGATCCGCCGGCCTTCGACCGGGCGGCGGAGGTGCCGCGCGTGGATCGGGCGATCGTGGGGTGGTTCGAGCGGCGGTTGGGCGTGGAGCGCTGAGCGACGCGGCATTGCTCCCGCCGCGCCGTCACCGGCTCACGCCCGCGCCGCGATCCACCGCGAATACATCGGCCCCGCCGACAGCAGCACCAGCACCATCCGCAGCACATGCGCCGCCACCACCAGCGGCGTGCCCAGCCCGAGCACCCCGGCCGTCAGCGCCATTTCCGAGATCCCGCCCGGCGCGCCCGCCAGCACCAGCGTCGGCGTGGCGATGCCCGACAGCGCGGCGATCGCCCAGGCCTGCAAGCCGCACAGCCCGAGCGACACGTAGTTGCTCAGCGCCACCGCCGCCAGAAAGCGCGGTGCGCCCGTGAGCATCGCGCGGTCGAAGCGCATGCCGAGCGTCATGCCGATCAGCACCTGCGCGAGGTCCACCATCGGCACCGGCAAGCGCCCGTCGAGCAGCCCGCCGCCGGCTGCGAAGGCCGCGCCGAACAGCGGCGCCAGCACCCAGGCGTTGGGCGTGCCGAGGCGCGCGAGCACCGCCGCGAGCAGCGCATTCACCCCGAGCAGCGCCGCCATCACCGGCCAGCCGAGCAGCGTGCCCGAGGCATGCCAGAGGTCGCCGCCATGCACGCCGAGCAGCGCGAACAGCGGCGGCAGCGTCACCACCACGACCAGCACGCGCACGCTTTGCGCCATCGCGACGCGATCGACGCGCGCGCCGGCGCGCTCGGCCAGCACCGACATTTCCATCGCCCCGCCCGGCATGCTCGCGAACCAGGCCGTGCCCCGGTCGAGCGCGCACCAGCGCCGCAGCAGGTTGCTGCCCACCAGCGCCAGCAGCGGCGCGCTCGCCGCCACCAGCAGCAGCCAGCCGCCGCGCTCGGCCACTGCGCGCACCACCGGCGGCGTGAACTGCAAGCCCAGCGCCGTGCCGACGATCCACTGCCCCGCGAAGCGCCCGTTGCGCGGCAGCGCGCCCACGCCGGGGCCGATGCGCAGCGCCGACATCGTGAACAGCGCGCCCAGCATCCACGGCAGCGGAATGCGCAGCCACGCGAACAGCGCGCCGCCGAGCGCGCAGGCCGCGAGCGACAGCAGTTGATGGACGAGCAGGCGGGCGTCGAAGCCGCGTTCGTGGTCGGGAGGAGAAGCGGTCATGGCGCGCGAGCATGCCCTGTGATGGCGGCGCGGCCGTCGGGCGCCGGCCCGCGATCGCTAGGCCGGTGTGACCGCGCCGTCATCCGTGAAAAGAAAGCGACGCGCCCGTTGCCGCGCCCGCCGGAGAGGACGGGCGCGCGGTCGCGTCGCAAAGGCCGGCAGCCACGCGCCGGCCGGGAGATCCTGGCGCCGCCAGGAGGGGGCGGCGGCGCCAGGCAAGACACGTCGGGCGCCGGGCCGGATCGGCCGGCCCAAGCCCAGTCAGGCCGAACCGGCCGGGCCGAGCTTGCGAGCCCGTCCCGTCGGCCGGAACACCGTCACGCAAACACCCACAGCCGGTCCTGCGGAATCTCGACCCAGCGCTGGCCGGCGCCGATCGGCTCCTGGCCGTGGGCGCGCACCAGCGTGCCGGCGCTGTCGAGCACGTATTCCCAGCGGTCGCCGAGGTACATCGAGGTGACGAGGTCCATCGGCATGCGGTTGGGGCCGGGGCCGTCGGCGAGCTTCACGCCCTCGACGCGCACCACCGCCGTCGCCTCGCCGCCGACCGTGGCCGGCGCGCCCTGGCCGCAGGCGCGACCCCAGAGCTTGTGTTCGCCGATGTCGAGCAGGATGTCGTCGGCGTTGCGCTGCTCGATGCGGCCCTTGAGCGTGTTGTTGGTGCCCATGAAGCCGGCCGCGAACAGCGAGGCGGGCTTGAGATACATCTCGGTGGGCGAGCCCTGCTGCTCGATCCTGCCGCCGTTGAGCAGCAGGATGCGGTCGCTCATGGCCATCGCCTCGCCCTGGTCGTGCGTGACCACGAGCGCCGACAGTTGCAGCCGCACGATCAGCTCGCGCAGCCAGGCGCGTGCTTCCTCGCGCAGCTTGGCGTCGAGGTTGGACAGCGGCTCGTCGAGCAGGATCACGGGCGGGTTGTAGACCAGCGCCCGCGCGATCGCCACGCGCTGCTGCTGGCCGCCCGAGAGCTGGTGCGGATAGCGCTCGCCCAGATGGCCGAGGCCGAGATTCTTCAGCGCGTCGCTCACGCGGTCCTTGATCGTGGCCGAGTCGGTCTTGCGCAGCTTGAGGCCGTAGGCCACGTTGTCGAACACGGTCTTGTGCGGCCACAGCGCATAGCTCTGGAACACGAGGCCGAGGTTGCGCTGCTCGGCCGGCACTTCGACGCCGGCCGCGCCGTCGAACACGTTCTTGCCGGCGATGCTGATGCGGCCTTCATGCGGCTGCTCCAGGCCGGCGACGGCGCGCAGCAGCGTGGTCTTGCCGCTGCCCGAGGGGCCGAGCAGCGAGATCACCTCGCCGCGATGCAGGTCCATCGACACGCCCTTGAGGATGGGGTTGTCGCCGTAGCTGAGCTTGAGGTCGGTGACGGTGAGGACGGAGTTGGCGTTCATCGCGGCTCCTTGCGAGGCGTGCGGGGTGGTGCGGTTGGCGGGCGAGACGGATGCGTTCATGAGGCGCCTCACTTGTGCAGGTTGATGCCGAAGCGCAGGGCGATGGCGAGGCCCGTGCCGACGATGGCGATGTTGATGAGCGAGAGCGCGGCGACCATGTCCACGGCGCCCGTGGCCCACAGCGACACCAGCACCGAGCCGATCACTTCCGTGCCCGGCGCGAGCAGGTACACGCCGGTCGAGTACTCGCGCTCGAAGATCATGAAGATCAGCAGCCACGAGGCGAGCAGGCCGTTGCGGATGAGCGGCAGGGTCACGTCGCGCAGCGTGCGGCCGGCGCTGGCGCCGGTGAGGCGGGCGGCTTCCTCCAGCTCGGGCGCCACTTGCAGCAGCGCGCTCTGGATGAGGCGCATGCCGTAGGCGAGCCACACGACGGTGTAGGCGATCCAGATGCTGATGATGGTCGAGCGCAGGGGATTGAGCGCCGGCACGAACAGGAACACCCAGAAGATCGCCAGACCGGCGAGCAGCCCCGGCACGGCGCGCGGCGTCATGACCAGGTAATCGACCATGCGCACCAGGCCGTCATGCTTGCGGTGGGTGCTCAGGCCGATGGCGGCGTAGCAGGCCACCGCGAGCGCGCCGCCGACGGTGCCGATGGCCAGCGTGTTGAGGATGGCGCGCACCATCGTGCGGTCCTCGAACACGGCGCGGAAGTTGTCGAGCGTCAGCACTTCGAGCAGGTCCACGCCCTCGCCCCAGCTCGTCACGAAGGCGCGCAGCGTCACGCCGCCGAGCGGGATCAGCACCGTGAACAGCAGCCACAGGCCCACGATGCCGAAGGCCGCGTACTTCCACTTGCCGAGCATGAGCGGACGCTGGCGCGCGGCCTTGCCCTTGATGCTCGCGTAGCGGTTGGCCGTGCGCAGCAGCAGGCGTTGCAGCAGCACGAGCGGCAGCGTGACGGCGATGATGCAGACCGCCACCGCCGCCATGAGCTGGTAGCTGGGCGTGCCGAGCTTGCTCGCGAGCTTGTACAGATAGGTGGTGAGCACCAGATGGCCCTCGGGATCACCGAGCACCAGCGGCAGGCCGAAGATCTCGAAGCCGAGGAAGAACATCAGCACGCCCGCGTACAGCAGCGCCGGCGCGATCAGCGGAATGCTCACATGCACCGCCACCGTGAAAGGGCTTGCACCGGCGATGCGCGCCGCTTCTTCCACATCGCTGCCGAGATTGCGCAGCGCCGACGAGGCGTAGAGGTACACATGCGGCACATGCGTCAGGCCCGCGACGATCGCGATGCTCGTGAGCGAATAGATGTTCCAGGGCACGAAGCCCAGCAGCTTCTGCGCCCACATCGACGCGAAGCCCACCGGCCCCATCGCCACCACATAGCCGAAGGCCAGCACCACCGGCGAGATGAACACCGGCACCAGCAGCATCGGCTCCAGCGCGCGCCGGCCCGGCAGGTCGGTGCGCACCATGAGGAAGGCCAGCGCCGCGCCGAGCGGCACCGAGATCGCCGCCATGCCGGTGGCGATCGCCACCGAGTTGCGGCCGGCGATCCAGAAGTCCTCGTCCTCGAAGATGAAGCGGTAGGAATCGAGCGTCAGCACGCTGCCCTTCATGAAGAAGGCGCCCGACAGGAAGCTCTGCCACAGGATCAGCAGCAGCGGGGTCAGCACGCAGACGGCGAGCAGGCCCGTGACCGCCACGCGCGCGGTCGGGAAGGGCAGGCGGGGGCGACGGGCGCGCAGGCCGTCATGGCCGTTGCGGCCGTTGTCGCCGGCGTGCCTGTGGTGCGGGAGGGCGGTCACGGGAGTGCTCATTTCGGGCTCTTCACTGCGTTCCACTGCTTGAGGAATTCGAGCCGCTTGGCCTGGTCGAGATAGGTCAGCAGGCCCGGGCCGATGACGATCGGCTTGAGCGCGTTGCCGAGCTGGGCCTGGAGCCCGCTGGCGGTGGTGTCGCCGGTCACGTCGGAGCGGATGGCGAACAGGTCGGCGTCGCTGGCGATGACCTTCTGGCCGCGCTGAGACAAGATGTATTCGAGAAACACCTTCGACGCGGCCGGATGCTTCGCGCCCTTGGCGATGAACATGACGCGGCTCATCACGAGCGTGTAGTCGGACGGGAAGACGACGCCGATGCTCGGGTCCTTGGCGGCGCGGGTGAGCGCGTAGCTGCCGATCAGGTTGTAGCCGATCAGGTTCTCGCCCGAGGCGATGCGCTCCATCATCGTGCCGGTGCTCGACTGCACGCGCACGCCGGTCTGGCCCATGGCCTTGGCCAGTTCCCAGAAGCCGGTCGGGTTGGTCAGCGCGTCCTGGCTGTGGAAGTTGAAGCCGACGCCGCTCTTCTCGGGGTCGAAGGTGGTGACCTTGCCCTTGTACTTGTCGAGCTTCGTGGTGAGCAGCTTCGTGAAGTCGCCGTGGGTCCTGGGCACGTCGGCGGCATCGACTAGGCGCTTGTTGTAGACGATGCCGACCGGCTCGTAGGTCGTGCCGTAGGCCTCGTTCTTCCAGATCGACCAGTCGGGCAGCTTGCTGCTGTCGGTCAGCTTGTAGGTCATGGCGTAGCCGTCGTTGACGAGCTTGACCTGCAAGTCCATGGCCGACGACCAGAGCACGTCGGCCGAGGCGCCGGCGGCGCTTTCGCTGATGAAGCGGTTGTACAGCTCGGTCGAGTTCATGTCGTGGTACTCGACCTTGACGCCGGGGTAGGCGGCCTCGAAGTCGCGCAGCAGCGGCGCGACCTGCTTCTGGTCGGTGGCGCTGTAGATGACGACGATGCCTTCGGTCTTGGCCTGGGCGATGTCGGTGGCGCTCTGGGCGCGGGCGGCGCCGGCGGTGCCGAGCGCGGCAAGCGCGAGCACGAGGGCGCGGCGCGGGATGCTGGGTTTCATGCGGTCTCCTCCGATGACGGGTCGTGACGGCCCGGTACTGCGTGGCTTGGGTTGGCCCGCTGGTCGCGGGCCGGGGTGCGGCGCCCGTCGTCGCAGGCGCCGTCGGGTCTCAGAAGCGGTGCTGCACGCCGACGCCGAAGCCGCTCTGCTGGCTGGCGAGCGGGGTCTGGTCGCGGAACACGCCGGTCTTCACATGCGCGCCGTCGTCGCTGCTGCTGTGGGCGCTGGCGGCCACGGCGTAGAGCCAGGTGCGCTTCGACAGGTTGTAGGTGATCTTGGCCGCGAACATGAGCGGGCTGGAATCGGTGTCGCGCTTGTTCTCGTAGTAGGCGCCGCCGTAGAGCGTGACCGCCTGCGACAGCGGCGCGCTCGCGCCGAGCCACCACAGGTCGCTGCGGTAGTGCGGATTGGCGGCGCTCGGCGCGGCGGGCGCGCGCGTGGTGGCGCGCAGGCCGGCATAGAGCTTGGCCGGGCCGAGGTCATAGCTGCCCGAGCCGACGACGCTGCGGTTGCGCGTGCTGGCCGGCACGGCCTCGGTGCCGCCGCTGCGGCCTTCGTCGAAGCTGAGCTGGGCCGACACCGGGCCCTTGGCATAGGCGGCGCCGAAGCCGTAGGCGTTGTTGCTGCCGGTCGCGCCCGCCACCTCGCCGAAGCCGTAGTGCGCGCCGAGCGTGACGGCGTCGAACTTGCCGACGTACTTGACGGCATTGCTCACGCGGCTGGTGAAGCCGGTGGCCGGCACGGTCGCGGTCGAGGTCAGGTAGGAGTACTGCGGCGCGTAGCCCATGAAGTCGTGCGGCAGCACGAAGTCGTACACGGTCGTGGAGTTGCGCCCGAGCATGACGGTGCCGAGGTTCTTCTTCTCCAGCCCGACATAGGCGTAGCGGCCCCAGAGCGCCGAGCCGCTCGCGCCACTGTCGAGGTTGACTTCGCCTTCGAGGTTGAACACGGCCTTCATGCCGTCGCCAAGGTCTTCGCTGCCACGCAGGCCGAGGCGCGAGGTGTTGAGGCCGCCCGAGTTCACGCGCCACATGCCCTTGCCGTCGGCGGCGTTGCGGGTGCGGTATTCGACGCCCGCGTCCATGATCCCGTACACGGTCACCGACGAGCCGGCGGGCGCGGTCTGCGCGACGGCGGGCTGGAAGGCGGCGGCAATGCCGACGGCGATGGCGCAGGCGCCGATCGTCTGAAGCTTCATCTGGTCTCCCCCTTTGGCGGGTGCTTGTCGTTGTGGTGCGGGGCGGACCTTAGGAGCGGAGGCTGTCGAATTTCTGGCGATGGCCGGCAGGTTCGGGCGCGCTGGCTCGCTTCCCCAGAGCGGGGCGGGCGCGGCTAGGGGTAAGTCCCGTGTGGCGATTGCAAGGGCTTGCGGGCCGGCGGCGGCCTTGGCTGCGCTACGTGCCGCCGCGTGACGATGCGGGGTCGCGGGCCGGGCCGACAGGCGCTCCGCGCGGGCGTGAAATACGGGCGTCGGCTGTCGATCGGCTGGCGATCGGGGCTGGGGAATGTCCCCGCGCGGCGGTGCTTGTCGCGGCCGAAGCGGCGCTCGTAAGTTCGCGCCGTTTCCCTCGTCGCACTGGAGTCGTCATGCCCGTCTCGTCTCAACACGCCGCGTCCGCCAGCCGCGCGCGCCCCGCACTTGCCGATCGCCTGCGCCGCGTCGGCGCGACGCTCGCCGCGAGCGCGCTGCTCGCCTGTCAGGCGCTCGCCGCCGACATCAACGTCATGACCTCGGGCGCCTTCACCGCCGCCTACAAGGAGCTGGTGCCGGCCTTCGAGCGCGACACCGGGCATGCGATCCATTCGGCCTACGGCGCCTCGCAGGGCGGCGCGGCCGATTCGATCCCGAGCCGGCTCGATCGCGGCGAGCCGGCCGACGTGGTCATCATGGCCCGCCCCGCGCTCGACGCGCTGGTGAAGGCGGGCAAGGTGGTGCCGGGCAGCGAGGTCGATCTCGTGCGCTCGTCGATCGGCATGGTGGTGCGCGCCGGCGCGCCCCGGCCCGACATCTCGACCGTCGAGGCGCTGAAGAAGACGCTGCTCGCGGCGAAGTCGGTCGCCTACTCGGCCAGCGCGAGCGGCACCTATCTCTCGACCGAGCTGTTCCCCAAGCTCGGCGTGGCCGAGGCGATCGCGCCGAAGCTCCAGCGCATCGAGAGCGCGCGCGTCGCGGCCATCGTCGCGCGCGGCGAGGCGGAGATCGGCTTCCAGCAGGTGAGCGAGCTGCTGCCGGTGCCGGGCGTGGATTTCGTGGGCGTGCTGCCCGAGGGCGCCCAGCGCGCGACCTTCTTCTCGGCCGGCATCACCACGACGGCGCGCGCGCCCGAGGAGGGGAAGGCGCTGATCCGCTACTTCGGCTCGCCGGCGGCCGCGCCGGTGATCGAGCGCACCGGGCTGGAGGCGCTGCCGGCGCGCTGAGGCCGATGCGCGGCCATCGGCCGGAACTCGCCCCCTGCTCGCGCGATCGGACCCCTAAACCCATGGGCAGCATGTGGATTCGAACTCACATGACTGCCCGTGCACGCCGGTCGCCACCCATGACCGGCAGCGGGCGGCTTCGTGCCGTCACGCGCCGCCTGCCGCCTGCGTGACCCGGCATGCCAACTACAAGACTTCGAGGTCACGCCATGAAACTCCGGCTCAAGCAGCAGCTCGTCCTGGCATTCGGGATCGTCGTCGCCTTCGTCGTCGCGACAGCGCTCGCGGCGGTGTTGCTGCTCGACGGCATCACCGATGCCGCCGCGCATTCCTTCGGTCCGGCGCTGACCAAGGAGCGCCTCCTGCGCGACTGGCAGACCAACGTGGCGGTGGGCGTGAAGCGCACCTCCGTCATCGCCCGCGCCAGCGATCCGGCGCTGGTCGACGCCTTTGCCGAGGACGCCAAGGCGCTGGCCAAGCGCACCACCGATCTGCGCGAGAAGCTCGAACCGATGCTCGACGCGACCGACAAGCCGATGTACGAGCACGCCACCGTCCTGCGCAACGAGTACATGGAAGCGCGCGACGCCATCGGCAAGCTGATTGCCGACGGCCATCCGCGCGAGGCGGTGGTGCTGTTCGAGAACCGCTTCCTCCCGGTGTCGGCGCGCTATCTCGAAGGCATCAACGAGATCGTCGAGCGCCAGCGCGCCAACATCGACGACAGCGCGGCGGCGATCGCCTCGGCGAGCGTGCGCGCCCGCGTGCTGCTGCTCGGCGCCGGCCTCGCGGCAGCGCTGCTGGGCGTGGCGGCGGCCTGGTGGCTCGGTGGCCGCATCGTCGGCGCGCTGCGCGCGATCCAGGTCGAGGCCGAGGCGATCGCCGCCGGCGACCTGAGCCGTGGCATCGCGACCAGCGGCCATGACGAAAGCGCCGATCTGCTGCGCTCGATCGCGACCATGCAGGCCGAGTTGCGGCGGCTGGTCGGCCGGGTGCGCGACAGCGCGGGCGAGGTGCAGGTGGCCGCGCACGAGATCGCCCAGGGCAGCAACGATCTGAGCATGCGCACCGAGCAGCAGGCGAGCAACCTGGAGCAGACCTCGGCGACGATGGATCACTTCGCGTCGGCGGTCGATGCCAATGCCGGCGCGGCGCGCGAGGCGAGCCAGCTGGTGAACCAGGCGACCGACAAGGCGCGCGAGGGCGGCGCCGTGGTGGCCGACATGGTGGCCACGATGGCCGACATCAGCGAGGCCAGCCGGCGCATCGGCGACATCATCGGCGTGATCGACGGCATCGCGTTCCAGACCAACATCCTCGCGCTCAACGCGGCGGTCGAGGCGGCGCGCGCCGGCGAGCAGGGACGCGGCTTTGCCGTCGTGGCGAGCGAGGTGCGCGCGCTGGCCGGCCGTTCGGCCGAGGCCGCGCGCGAGATCAAGACGCTCATCGCCGGCTCGGCCGACAAGGTCGGCGCGGGCGTGGTGCTCGCGGGCCGCGTCGGTCAGGTGGTGGACGAGGTGGTGGCCAGCATTTCCGGCGCGACCGGCCTGATGAGCAGCATCACCACCGCGATGACCGATCAGGCCCAGGGCATCCGCGAGGTGAAGACCGCGATCGCCGACATCGACGGCATGACCCAGCGCAACGCCGCGCTGGTCGAGCAGAGCGCGGCGGCGGCCGGCGGCCTCAGCGGCCAGGCCGGCGAGCTGACCGGCGCGATCGGCGTGTTCCGGCTCTGACCGGCGCCGGCTCGGGCCGCGTCGCGCGCGGGGTGGCCGCACCGGGTGGCCCGGGCGTTCCGCGCGCGGTCCGCCCGGGCCCGAGTCGCGCTCAGGCGCCGCGCGGCGCGGGTTCGCCGGCGGTCGCGGCGCGGCGGTACAGGAACAGCGCCGCGCCCAGTCCGCAGAGCGCGGCGACGCTGAGCCAGGCGCCGGGCGCGGCCTTGTCGCCCGTGGTCTCGATGAGCCAGGTCGAGATGGCCGGCGTGAAGCCGCCGAACACGGCAGTGGCCAGGCTGAACGCGAGCGAGAAGCCCACCACGCGCACCTGCGCCGGCATCACCTCGGTGAGCGCCGCGACCATCGCGCCGTTGTACAGGCCGAAGTAGCTCGACAGCAGCAGCAGCACCGCGAGCAGCCGGTCGAAGCTCGGCGCCTGGGCGAGCCAGTGCAGCGCCGGATAGGCGGTGAGCATCGCGACGAAGGCCACGCCCACCAGCAGCGGCTTGCGGCCGAAGCGGTCGGACAGCGCGCCGCCGACCGGCAGCCAGATGAAGTTCGACAGGCCGACGAACACCGTCACCAGCAGGCTTTCGGCGGTGCTCAGATGCAGCACGGTCTTGCCGAAGGTCGGCGTGTAGACGGTGATGAGATAGAAGGTGGACGTCGTCATCGAGCTGAGCAGCATGCCGGCGACGACGAGGCGCCAGTTGGCGCGCATGGTGCGGAATACCTCGGCCGTGGTCGGGTGATGGCGCTGGGCCTGGAAGGCGGCGGTCTCGGCGAGGCTGCGGCGCAGGAAGAAGATGAAGGGCACGATCATGCAGCCGACGAAGAAGGGCACGCGCCAGCCCCAGGCCGCGACCTCGGCCGCGTCGAGCGACTGGTTGAGGCCGTAGCCGAGCAGCGCCGCGAGCACCACCGCCACCTGCTGGCTGCCCGACTGCCACGAGGTGTAGAAGCCCCGGCGGCCCGGCGTCGCGATCTCCGACAGATACACCGACACGCCGCCCAGCTCGGCGCCGGCCGAGAAGCCCTGGAGCAGCCGGCCGATGAGCACGAGCGCCGGCGCGAGCAGGCCGATGCTGTCGTAGCCGGGCACGAAGGCGATGAGCAGCGTGCCGCTGGCCATGATCGACAGCGTCACGATTAGCCCCTTGCGGCGGCCGACCTCGTCGATGTAGGCGCCGAGCACGATGGCGCCGAGCGGCCGCATCAGGAAGCCGGCGCCGAACACTGCAAAGGTTTGCATCAGCGAGGCGAATTCGCTCGCGGCCGGGAAGAACACGCGCGCGATGTGGGTCGCGTAGAAGCCGAACAGGAAGAAGTCGAACTGCTCGAGAAAGTTGCCGCTGGTCACGCGCAGCACGGCGCCGATGCGCGAGGCGCGGCGCCCGCCGTCGGCGGCGGCGGTCGAAGGGGTGGTCATGGATGTCTCCTCGATGGGATGGTGGTCGGGCGACGCACCGCCGGAAAGGGCGGTGGAGGCTGTCTTTGTGGAGCGCCGCCGACCTGGCGCGGCGCATGGTCGAAGTCCTGCCTGTCGATTTGCTGGCAGGGGATCGCCGGTCGTGCCGGGCGCAACGCGCCCGGCCGCAGGGCTTCAGTCAGCGCCGAGGCGCAGCCGGTCGGGCTGGCGCTTCTCGATCGCGTGCTTGAGCAGGGCGGCGCAGCGGAACATGCCGTGCGCGAACTTGCCGTAGGGCAGGGTGAGGAAGAGCGCCATCACCACGCCCAGATGCAGCGCGAGCAGCAGCGCCATCGCCGGGCCGTCGCGGCCCGCGAGCAGGCCGAGGCCGGTGGCGCTGGTGAGCAGCAGCAGCGCGATGAAGCCGCGGTCCATCGGCCGTTGCGCCGGGTCGCCGCGCTGCGGATCGCGCCTGAGGTTGAGCCACAGCAGCCCGGCCGGGCCGATCAGCAGGCCGATGCCGCCCGCCGTGCCGAGCAGCACCGGCAGGCTGGTGAGCGCATAGGGGGCGTGCAGGTCGAGCAGGTAGTGGTAGAGCGTCGCGACGCCGGTCGCGGCGAAGCAGGCCATGAAGCCGCCGGCCGTGAGGTGGTGGAAGCGCCGCCGCGCGAGGCTGAAGGCGTCGTCGGCCTCGTTGCAGCCGTCACCGTGGCCGCCGCCGAGATAGCGCAGCGTGACGGCGGCGCTCGCGGCCTCGGCGCCGGCCGCCGTGCTGATGCCGCCCGGCGCCAGCTCGCGCCAGAAGCGCCGCACGCCCATGCCGAGCGCGAGCACCGCCCAGCCGAACACCGCGCCGAACATCGCCGCGAGCAGGTTGTGCGGGAACACCGCGTAGAAGTTGCCCGCGAGCGGCGCATGCACGAGGCCGCCGGTGGCGGCGATCGCGAGCGCCAGGAACAGCGCCAGCCCGACCGACAGCGCCAGCGACAGCACGAGCCCGTTGGCGCGGTAGGCCGCGCCGAGCGGCGCCGGCCAGGCGAACTGCGCATAGCTGTTGAGCCGCACCCGCGCCATCGCGCGCGGCACGTTCACCGCGAACTCGTGCGGCGGCGCGTACTGGCAGGCGTGGTAGCAGGCGCCGCAGTTGTGGCAGAGGTTGGCGAGATAGGCCACGTCGGCGGCGCCGAATTCGAGCCGCCGCGTCATCGCCGGGAACACGGCGCAGAAGCCTTCGCAATAGCGGCAGGCATTGCAGATCTGCATCTGCCGCGCGACCTCGGCGGTGTTGCCGTCGAGGGCGCGGATCGGGATCACGCGCGCGGCGGGGGCGGTCGCGGCGCCGTTCGCGGGCGTGACGGCAGCGGACGTGACGGCAGCGGACGTGACGGCAGCGGCGGAAGCGGCGCCGGCGGCGCGCGGCGCGGCGGCGGTCAGGGCATCAGGCGAACGCATGGCGGGCCTCCTTCGCGGTGTGGTTGCGCGCGGTGGCGAGGCGGCTCGCGGCGGCGGCACCGGCACCGGCGATGCGGCCGAAGGCCGTGCCGATCGACATGCCGACGCCGGCCGTGTAGCCCTGGCCCAGCACGTTGCCGGCCATCATTTCGCCCGCGACGAACAGGTTGTCGCTCGGCTGGTCGGCGAAGCGCACGGCGGCGGTCTCGTCGGTGCGCAGGCCGAGGTAGGTGAAGGTGATGCCCGGCCGCAGCGCGTAGCCGTAGAAGGGCGGGGTGTCGATCGGCAGCGCCCAGTGCGTCTTGGGCGGCGCGATGCCGTCGGTATGGCAGTCGTCGAGCGTCGTGTGGTCGAAGCGGCCGACGCGGCAGGCGGCGTTGTAGGCCGCGAGCGTCTCGACGAAGGGGCCGACCGGCAGGCCGAGCTGGCGCGCGAGATCGTCGAGCGTGTCGGCGCGCGTGCCCGGAAACACCGGAGGCATGAAGCGGCCGACGGCCTTCGCGTCGATGATCGACCAGGCGATCTGCCCCGGCTGGCGCGCGACGAGCCGGCCCCAGATCGCATAGCGCTTGGGCCAGAAATCCTCGCCTTCGTCATGGAAGCGGCGCGCCTCGCGGTTCACCACCACGCCGAGCGACACGCAGTCGATGCGGGTGCAGATGCCGCCGTCATAGAGCGGCGCGCGCGCGTCGATCGCGACGCAATGCGATTGCGACGGATCGCCGATGCTGTCGGCGCCGGCGTCGATGAGCTGGCGCAGCAGCACGCCCTGATTGAAGCGCGTGCCGCGGATGAGGAAGTTGTCGGCCGGCCATTCGCCGCGCTCGTCGCGCCCCCAGGCTTCGCGCAGCCAGTCGCGGTTCGACTCGAAGCCGCCGGCCGCGACCACGCAGCTGCGGGCCTCGAAGCGCTCGCCGTCGCGGCCGATGGCGGCGACGAAGCGGCCGTCGCGCAGCTCGATGCGGTCGACGGGCGTCTCGTAGCGCACCTGCACGCCGAGCTTCTCTGCGCTGCGGTAGTAGGCGTTGACGAGGGCCTTGCCGCCGCCCATGAAGAAGGCGTTGGTGCGCGCCACATGCAGCGCGCCCGACAGCGGCGGCTGGAAGCGCACGCCGTGCTTCACCATCCACGGCCGGCAGGTGGACGAGGCGCGGATGACGAGGCGCGCGAGCTTTTCGTCGGTGCGCCCGCCGGTCACCTTGAGCAGGTCCTGCCAGTACTCCTCTTCCGGGTAGGCATCGACCAGCACGTCCTGCGGCGCGTCATGCATGCAGCGCAGGTTGCGCGTGTGCGCCGAATTGCCGCCGCGCAGCTCGCGCGGCGCCGATTCGAGCAGCAGCACGCTCGCGCCGGCCTCGCGCGCGGTGAGCGCGGCGCACAGGGCGGCGTTGCCGCCGCCGATCACCAAAACATCCAGCATCCGGTTCTCCTCCAGGGTGGCCGGAATCTAGGAAGCGGGGATGGGCGGCGCCAGACGCGGTCCGGGAAGGGGGCTTCAGCTTTCGTGAAGGGTGGCGCCGGGCCAGTCGCCGGCACGCACCAGCTCGCGCACGACCTCGGCGAGCACCACGCGGGCGGCGAGGCCGGCGGGCGAGAGTTCATCGTCGGACAGGCTGGCGAGCAGGTTGCGGCGCAGCAGGCCGGCATCGGCGATCTCGGCCGCGACGATGCAGTCGCGCGGCAGCCGCACGCTGGCCGCGCCCGGCTGCACGGTGGCGCCGAGGCCGGCGCGCACCGCGTCCATCAGCACCGCGAGGCCGTCGATTTCGAGCACCACGTCGGGCGTGATGCCGGCGCGCGCGAAGCCGGCGTTGAGGATGGCGCGCAGCCCGTGCTGGCCGGTGGGCATGACGAGCGGCACGCCGGCCAACTGGGCCAGCGTCACGCGCGGTTCGCGCGGCAGGCCGGGCAGCTCGCGCGCGCCGAGCAGGAACAGGCGCTCGTCGAGCAGCGGCTGCACGCTCCAGCGCTGGGTCGCGTCGGTAGCGAACAGCACGGCGAGGTCGAGCTGGCGCGTCGCGAGCATCGCGGCGAGGTTGCCCGACAGGCTCTCGACCAGCCGCAGCCGCACGTCGGGATGGCGCTCGCGCATCGCGCGCAGCAGCGGCAGCGCGAGCAGCGCCGAGGTGGACGGCGCGAGGCCCACGCTCACATGGCCCGACAGCCGCGCCTGCTGCGCCGCGCGCACCGCATCGTCGGCATGGCGCAGCGTGAGCTGGGCCTGGTGCAGGAAGGCGAGGCCGGCTTCGGTCGGGCGGGTGCCGCTGGAAGTGCGCTGCAGAAGACGCACCGCGAGTTCACCTTCGAGCCGGCTGATCTGCTGGCTCAGCGCCGACACCACCACGCCGAGGTCGTCGGCCGCGCGCCCCATGCTGCCGAGTTCGACGACGCGGACGAAGTAGCGCAGCTGGCGGAGTTCCATGGATGTCGGCGGGAGAGGAGGGCGTGCGATTGTCGCCGCCTGCGCGCCGACGGCGGGACGGCCGCGCGACGCGGCTTCGTGTTGAAATCGCCGCCCGCCCGCAAGCCGCCCAGGAAGGATGAACCATGCGCCTGCTGCTCGTCGAAGACCAACAGGAACTCGCCGAATGGCTCGCGCGCGCGCTGCGCCAGGGCGGCCACGCGGTGGACGTGATGGCGCGCGGCGACCATGCCGACCACGCCCTGCTCACCCAGCCCTACGACCTGCTCGTGCTCGATCTGTCGCTGCCCGGCATCGACGGGCTGGAGGTGCTGCGCCGGCTGCGCGCGCGCGGCAGCGCCATCCCCGTGCTCATCCTCACCGCGCTCGGCAGCACGGAAGACCGGGTGCGCGGCCTCAACCTCGGCGCCGACGACTATCTCGCCAAGCCCTTCGAGCTGGCCGAGCTGGAGGCGCGCATCAAGGCGCTGCTGCGGCGCGGCGGCGGCCGCGCGCCGGTGCTGCGCGTGGGTCGGCTCGAAATCGACAGCAGCAGCCGGCTCGTGAGCCTGGACGGCCGGCCGGTCGCGCTTACGCCGCGCGAGCTGGCGGTGCTGGAGGCGCTGGTCGCGCGGCTGGGCCGGCCGGTGTCGCGCGAGCTGCTGTTCGAGAAGGTGTTCGACTTCGACGCCGACGCGCGGCCCGAGGCGATCGAGAGCTACATCTCGCGGCTGCGCAAGAAGCTCGAAGGCTCGGGCGCGACCATCACGACGATGCGCGGCCTCGGCTATCTGTTGAGCGAGACGCCGTGAGCGGCGAGCCCCCCGGCGCCGAGCACCGCGCGCGCGGCTGGCGCTTCGGCGCGCGCAGCGCCGCCGCGCCGCGCGGCCCCAGCCTGCGCGGGCGGGTCGCGCGCTGGCTCGTGCCGTCGATGCTCGCGCTGCTGCTCGTCAATGCCTGGACCGCCCAGCGCACTGCGCGCCAGACCGTCGATCGCGCCTGGGATCGCGGCCTCGTCTCGTCGGCCCATCTCATCGCCGACCGCACCTATTCGCAGCACGGCGAAGTCGTGGTCGATCTGCCCTATGCCGCGCTCGACATCCTCGGCGACGACTCGAAGGAGCGCGTGTTCTACGGCGTGTTCTGGCCCGACGGCGATGCCATCACCGGCTACGACGACCTACCGCGCCCCGCGCCCTCGGCGGCGGCCCAGGTCAGCTACGACGCCAGCTATCGCGGCGAGCCGCTGCGCGCGGTGGCGATGCGCAAGCGCCTGTACGACCCCGAGCAGCGCGACGCCAGCAGCGTGATCGTGATCGTGGCCGAGACAGTCGAGGGCCGCGACGAGGTCGCGCGCGAACTCTTCCTGGACAACCTGCGCAGCCAGGGGCTGCTGCTCGCGGGCGGGCTGCTGGTGATCTGGCTCACGCTCGGCACCGCCTTCCGTCCGCTCACGCGGCTGGGCGCGGCCTTCGCGGCGCGGCGCGACGACGACCTCACGCCCGTGGCCACCGCCGGCATCCCGTCGGAACTCGCGCCGCTGATCGTGGCCGTCAACCATCACATGCAGCGCATCGGCGCGATGATGCTGGCGCGCCGGCGCTTCGTGGCCGACGCCGCCCACCAGCTGCGCACGCCGCTCGCGGTGCTGCGCACCCAGATCGACTACGGCCTGCGCCAGCATGATCCGGCCGAGATGCGCCGCGCGCTCGACGGCCTCGGCCACAGCGTGCGCCACACCCAGCGCCTCACCAACCAGCTGCTCGCGCTGTCGCGCGCCGAGGCCGTCAACGGCCTGTCGAACGAGCGCGCGCCCGTCGATCTGACAGCGCTTGCAAGGGACGTGGCGGCCGACCTGAGCCTGCTGGCCATCGAGCGCGGCATCGACCTCGGCTACGACGCCGACGCGCTCGACGCCGCCCCGCGTTCGACCCGGCTGGTCATGGGCAACGAGCCGATGCTGCGCGAGCTGGTGATGAACCTCGTCGACAACGCGCTGCGCTACACGCCGCGCGGCGGCAGCGTGACGGTGGCGGTGCTGCCGGCGTCGCTGCCGGCCCCGGCCGTCGATGGTGCCGGCGCATCGCCGCTCGCGGGCGCGGCGGCCGGTGCGCCCGCCCTGGAACTGCGCGTGACCGATACCGGCCCCGGCATCCCGCCGGCCGAGCGCGAGCGCGTGTTCCACCGCTTCTACCGCATCCTGCGCGACGGTCAGGGCGAGGGCAGCGGCCTGGGGCTTGCGATCGTGCGCGAGATCGCCCAGGCCCACGGCAGCGAGGCCGTGCTCGGCGATGGTCCGGGCGGGCAGGGGCTGGCGGTGAGCGTGGTGCTGGCGCGCGTCCTCAGTTGAACAGGTCGGTATCGACGAAGTTCGCCTTCACCAGCGACCAGAAATCGCCCGCCAGTCCTTCGAGCACGTACTCGTAGGGCAGCCAGCCGTAGCCCTTGTCGCCCCATTCCTTGCCCCACGAATTGCGGATCAGCAGCGCGCCCTTGCTGCCGCCGATCTTCTTGCGGTCGTCGTAGCCGACGGCCATGACGGCATGGCCGCCCATCATCTTGTCGTTGCCGGCGGGGAAGGGGATCTCGCCCTTGCCGTCGCCCGGCTCGGGAATCGACGAGTACACCGAGAAGCCGAACATGCTCGGCAGCTCGGCCGCGAGCTTCTCCTTGATGTTGCGCAGCGCGTCCTTGGGCGCGGTGCCGGCCGGGTCGAGCCGGTAGTACTCGATGGCCTTGAAGTTGGCCGCGAACGAGTAGCAGAAGGCGGTCGGCTCGGCGTTGAACTTCTTGATGTCGTAGGGCCAGTAGTCCTCGGGCGGCACGCCGAACAGCACCATCGCCTTCATCGTGTCGCGCAACTGGGCGCCGTCGTCGCCCTCGATGCCCGACAGCAGCCGCGTGACCTTGTAGAGGAAGCGGCGCGAGCCATCCATGTGCTTGCCGAAGGCGCGGCGCTCGAAGTACTCGATGAGGCCGACGCCCGCGTGCGCGGTGCAGGCGCCGAGCGTGCCCTGGGTCTCGATCGGCGAGCAGTACTGGCGCAGGTCGATCGCGGCGGGCAGCGTCTTGTCGGCCTTGGCGCTCTTGAGCTTGGCCGACTTCATGAGGATGTCGGCGATGCGCTTCGAGCTGTCGTCGAGGTCGCGGAAGTCGGGCAGGTCGCGCTGCCAGCCGAGCTTGAGTCCGTGGATCTGCTTCATGCGTCGTTCTCCTGAGGTGGGTCGTGTCGCGCGCCGGAGCGCGGGCGCGACACGTTAGCCGCAGGAGCGGGACGCGGGGGCGGGGAAGGGCGCCGTTGGCACGACGGCGCGTGCCGGGCTGGCGCTGCGGGGCGGGCGCCGGGCGGCGCATCCCCGGGATGGCATGCCGTCAGTGGCGACGCAGCGTGCCGACAGCGCTTGCAAGCTGGGTCGCCTGATGGCTCAGGCTGTGCGCGGCGGCGGTGGTCTGCTCGACCAGCGCGGCGTTCTGCTGCGTGCCCTGGTCGAGCAGGCTGACGGCCTGGTTCACCTGCTCGATGCCGTCGGCCTGCTCGCGCGCGGCACCGCTGATCTCGCCGATGAAGGCACGCACCCGCTCGATGTGATCGGCGATGCCCGAGATCGCCTGGCTCGCCTCGTGCACCTCGCGCGCGCCCTCGGCCACACGCTCGCCGCTTTCGCCGATGAGGCTCTTGATCTCGCGCGCGGCCTCGGCCGAACGGCCGGCCAGCGCGCGCACCTCGCTCGCCACGACGGCAAAGCCGCGTCCCTGCTCGCCGGCGCGCGCCGCCTCGACCGCCGCGTTGAGCGCGAGGATGTTGGTCTGGAAGGCGATGCCGTCGATCACGCCGATGATGTCGCCGATGCGCCGGCTCGATTCGATGATGCCGTCCATCGTGTGCGTCACGCGGCCGACCGAATCGCGTCCGCGCAGCGCGGCATCGTTGGCCGCGTCGGACAGCGACGCCGCCTCGCGCGCGGTGTCGGCGCTGCGCATGACGTTGGCGCTCATCTCCTCCATCGACGCGGCGGTCTGTTCGAGGCTGGCGCTGGCCTGCTCGGTGCGCGCGCTCAGATCCTGGTTGCCGGCGGCGATCTCGCCGCTCGCGTGCTTGACGGTATCGACCTGGCTGGCCACGTCGTCCACCACCCAGCGCAGCATCAGGCCGAGCTGGTTGATCGCCCGCGTCGTCATGCCGATCTCGTCGATGCGGTTGACGGTCTCGTAGGTGTGCTCGCCGTTCGCCACGCGCTGGGCGTGGGCGCGCAGCCGCTCGACCGGCAGGGCGATCTGCACATGCAGCCACCAGGCCGCCACGGCGGTCAGCAGCGCGCTGGCGAAGGTGAGCATCGTCACCTCGCCGGCCGGCAGGCCGAGCAGCGCCGCGCCCGCGCAGGTGGCCACCCACAGCAGCAGCAGCGGCAGGAACAGCCGCCAGCGCAGCGGCAGCACCTTGGAGATGTCGAGCAGCGCGCCCGCGCCCCGGCGCAGCAGCACGCCCTTGCGCAACCGCCAGCGCTGCTGGCCGCTGCCGTCGCGGAAGCTCGCGTACAGCTTCTCGGCCGCCGCCACCTCGTCGCGGCCAGGCTTGGTGCGCACCGACAGGTAGCCGACGGCGCGGCCGCCGCTCGTGATCGGCGTGGCGTTGGCGCGGACCCAGTAGTGGTCGCCGTCCTTGCGGCAGTTCTTGACCAGCGCCGACCACGACTCGCCGCCCTTGAGCGTGGCCCACATGTCGCCGAAGGCTTCGGCCGGCATGTCGGGATGGCGGACGATGCTGTGCGGCTGGCCCTGCAATTCGTCGGCCGTATAGCCCGACGTGGCGACGAAGGCTGCGTTCGCATAGACGATGCGGCTGTCGGTATCGGTCGTCGACATGAGCGTCGCGTCGTCCGGGTAGTGGAATTCGCGCTGCGTGATGTGCTTGGTATGGGGCATTGGCGGTCACCTGATGGGTGGCAGATTCAGGACGGTATGGTGGCTTCGGGCCGCCCCCGACCGACCCATGGATAAATCGGCGCTTTGCCTTCCAGTTCATACACCCGCATGGCGCGGTGTTACCTTGCATTTCCGGCGGAATGACCCTCCGGGATTTCCATGGCCCCTGCTTGTGCCGCAGGCGCCAGCTCCGGATCGGCCGCCAGGACCGCCGCTTCATCACGCAACAGCCGACTGCCGAACGCGCGGTGACCGAAACCTGCATCGCGGGTGGCGGTTTTGCTCTGTGGGATGCGGACCGACTTCCTCTTGCCCGTGACGGCCCCGGGCGCGTAACACTTCGCCGTCGCCACAAGCGACGGCGGACAGTTTTCCGGTGGCGCCCGGCGGTCGGCCAGGCGCCGGCCTTGCGCGGAGGTCGCCATGCAGCGTCGGCCCATCGTCAGTCGTTCCGGTCCGGATGCCGGGCGGGGTGGTGCGCGCTCGCGCGGCGCCGCGCCGGGCTTGCCCGGCGGTCTTGGCACGAACGGCCCCGGTGCCGGCGTGCCGGAGGATCCGGTCGCCGGCGCGGGGGCCGCGGTCGGCATCGATGCCGGCTCGCCTGTCGCTCCGTCGCGGCGCGTCCGGTTCGGCGGCTGGCTGCGTCGTCATGAGCGCGGTTTCTGGTTCGCCGCGCTGCTCGCGGTGGGCGCGGTCGCGGGCTGGGGCGCCTGGTGGCGGCCCGATCCGGTCATGCCGTCGATGCGCGAGATTGACCGCGAGCTGCGCGACTCCATTGCCCGCAAGCCGCTCGCCTCGGCCATCGCGGCGGCCCAGGCCCGGGTGGCGCCGGCGGTGGTGCGGGTGCGCGCCGAGCATGACTCCCCGCCCGCCGACCGGCCGGGTGGCGCGGCCCGCGCCGGCAAGTCGCCCGCCGCGCCCTTCGCCCATCCGCCCGGCGCGCCGCATGCCTACGGCACGCCCGACGCGCGCACCGACCCGCAGGCCCGATCCGATCCGCAGCCCGGTCCCGGCCCGCAGGCCCGACGCGCCGACCGCCAGCGCGTGCCCGGACGCGACGCGCCGCAATCGCCCGACGGCAGCGGCCCGCCCGCGCCACCCGACGGCCGCAGCAGCATCGGCACCGGCGTGGTGGTCGTGGCCGACGGCACCATCCTCACCAACCTGCATGTGGTGCGCGGCCATGACCGCATCAGCGTCACCTTCGCCGACGGCAGCGAGTCGCGCGCCGATCTCGTGAGCGCCGACCCGCGCATCGACCTCGCGGTACTGCGCGCCCGCGTCGTGCCCGACGACCTGCGCCCCGCCGTGCTGCGCTCGACCGCCGGCCTCGAACCGGGCCAGGAAGTGGTGGCGATCGGCTTTCCCTTCGGACTCGGCCCCTCCACCACGGCGGGCGTGGTGTCGGGCCTCGGCCGGCGCTTCGGCGCGCCCGAGACCGACGCGCCGATGACCGGGCTCATCCAGTTCGACGCCGCCGCCAATCCGGGCAATTCGGGCGGACCGCTGCTCACGCTCGACGGCGCGGTGGTCGGCATCGTCACCGCGATCCTCAATCCCACCCCGCTCGACACCTTCATCGGCATCGGCTTCGCGGTACCGATCGAGGCCGCGATGGGCGCGGTCGGGATGTCGCCGTTCTGATCCTCACCACGGAGCCACCCATGCAGCAAGTCAACGCCGCCGAAGCCGCCGCGCTCGCCGAACGCATCCTCTACGAGGTCAAGCGCATCGTCGTCGGCCAGGACCATTTCCTCGAGCGCGTGCTGGTCGCGCTCATCGCCCAGGGCCATCTGCTGGTGGAAGGCGTGCCCGGGCTGGCCAAGACGCTGACCGTCAAGACGCTCGCGGCGACGCTGCGCGGCAGCTACCGGCGCATCCAGTTCACGCCCGACCTGGTGCCGGCCGACCTCGTCGGCACGCGCGTGTTCAAACAGCGCAGCGGCGATTTCACGACCCAGCTCGGCCCGGTGTTCGCCAACCTGCTGCTGGCCGACGAGATCAACCGCGCGCCGGCCAAGGTGCAGAGCGCGCTGCTGGAGGTGATGCAGGAACGTCAGGTGACGATCGCCGGCGAGACGCATGCGGTGCCGCGCCCCTTCATCGTCATGGCCACGCAGAACCCGATCGAGAACGAAGGCACCTACGCGCTGCCCGAGGCCCAGGTGGACCGCTTCCTCATGAAGGTGCTGGTCGACTACCCGCAGCCCGAGGAGGAGATGGTGATCGTGCAGCGCGCCATCGCCGAGCCGGTGGCGGTGCAGGCGGTGGCGGGCATGGAGCAGCTCGCGGCGCTCCAGCACCAGAGGCGCGAGGTGTATGCCGATCCGGGCCTGATCCAGTACGCGGTGCGGCTGGTGGACGCCACGCGCCGGCCCGCGCGCCATGGCCTGGCCGAACTGGCGCCCCAGCTCGACTTCGGCGCCAGTCCGCGCGCGAGCATCGCGCTGGTCGAGTCGGCCCAGGCGCTGGCGCTGCTGCGCGGCCGCGACTACGCCCTGCCCGAGGATGTGGCCGAACTCGCGCCCGACGTGCTGCGGCACCGGCTCGTGCCGAGCTACGAGGCGCTCGCCGCCGGCATCACGGCCGACGCGCTGGTGGCGGAAGTGCTCGCGCGCGTGCCGGCGCCGGAGGCCGTGCTGCGGGAGGCGCGGTGAGCGCCACCGGCCCGCGCGGCGCGCCAGTCGGCCGGTCGCCGGGCGTGGCCGCCGACCCGGGTGGTGGCGCCAACCCACGTGGTGGCGCCGGCCCGCGCGCCGGCGAAGCCCGCCGCGCCGCGCCGGCTCCCGACACGCCGGAGGCTCTGCTGCGCAGGCTCGAATGGACGGTGCTGCGCCCGCTCGACGGCCTGTTGCCGGGTCAGCACCGCACCTTCTGGCGCGGCCACGGGCTGGAGCTGGCCGACCTGCGCCTCTACCAGCCCGGCGACGATCCGCGCCACATCGACTGGAACCTGACCGCACGCACCGGCGAACCGCATGTGCGCCTGTTCGCCGAGGAGCGCGAGCTGGCGGCGTGGTTCCTCGTCGACCTGTCGGGCAGCGTCGCGCCGGCGCGTGACGGCGGGCCGAGGGCCGAGACGGTGGCGACCGGCTTCGTCGCGGTGCTCGCAAGCGTGCTCGCGCGCCAGGGCTGCCGCGTGGGTGCGCTGATCTACCGGCCGCAGGCGGCGACCGCGCCGCGCGGGGCCGCCGCGCGCGACCGCGCCGATGCGCGCCGTGGCGGTGCGGGCGAGGGCGCGCGCCCGGCCCGCGCCGATGCGCCTGCCGCCACGCGCCCGACGCTGGCCGGTGCCGGCATCGAGCCCGTCCCGCCCGGCGCGGGCCGGCGTCAGGTGCTGCGGCTGCTGCAAGCGCTGCGCGCGCCGGTCGCCGCGCCCGCGCCGCATGCCACCGAACTCGCGCGCCTGCTCGACGCGGCGGCCGGCAGCATTCCGCGCCGCAGCCTCGTGTTCGTGGTGTCGGATTTCCTCGGCGCGCCGGGCTGGCAGGCGCCGCTCGGCCGGCTCGCGCGCCGCCACGACCTCATGGCCGTGCGCGTGACCGACGCCACCGACGCGCTGCTGCCCGGCCTCGGCTGGGTGCGCTTCGAGGACGCCGAGACCGGCGAGCAGCTCGCGGTCGATACCGACGCGCCCGGCTTCGCCGCCCGCCTCGCCGCGCTCGCCGCCGAACGCGACACGGCCATCACCGACGCGCTCGCCGCCGCCGGCGCCGACACGCTCGAACTCGCCGCCGGCGACGATCTGCTCGACGCGCTGCTGCGCTGCATCGCGCTGCGCCAGCGCCGTCCGCCCGGCCTCGCGCCGAGGCGCTGGCACAAGGTCCGGCCGCCCGGCGGCGCGGCCCCGGCGGTCGGCGCAGGCGCATCCGCCCCTCTCGCCCCCGCTCAAGGAGCCCCGCGATGATCGGATTCCTCTGGCCCGAACTGCTCTGGGCGCTGCCGCTCGTGCCGCTGGCGGTGCTCGGCTACTGGTTGCTGCTGCGCCGTCGCAAGCCGACGCCGCTGCGCGTGGCCCAGCTCGACCTCATCCGCGCGGCGGCGGGACGGACACCCGCCTGGCGGCGCCATCTGCCGCCGGCGTTGCTGCTGCTCGCCTTCGCGCTGCTGCTGCTCGCGGGCAGCCGGCCGACGGCGCGCGTGAAGCTGCCGCTCCAGCAGCAGACCATCATCCTGGCGATGGATGTGTCGGGCAGCATGCGCGCCGCCGACGTCAAGCCCGACCGCCTCACCGCCTCGCAGGAAGCCGCGCGCACCTTCGTGCGCGAGCTGCCGCGCGACATCCGCATCGGCGTCGTGTCCTTCGCGGGCACGGCCTCGGTCGTGCAGGCGCCGACGCTCAGCCGCGACGACGTGCTCGCCGCGATCGACCGCTTCCAGCTCCAGCGCGGGACGGCGATCGGCTCGGGCATCGTGCTGTCGCTCGCGACGCTGTTTCCGGACGCGGGCATCGAGATCGACGAGGCCACCGGCCGCGATTCCGACCGCGGCCCCGGCGACAAGGACAGGAAGCCGCCGCCCTTCACGCCGGTGCCGCCCGGCTCCTACAGCTCGGCCGCCGTCGTGCTGCTGACCGACGGCCAGACCACCACGGGCGTCGAGCCGGCCGAGGCGACGAAGATGGCCGCCGAGCGCGGCGTGAAGATCTACACGGTCGGCATCGGCACCAAGGACGGCGGCACCGTCGAGTTCGACGGCTGGAGCCTGCATGCGCGCCTCGACGAGGACACGCTGCGCCACATCGCCGACGAAACCCGCGCGAACTACTTCTACGCCGGCAACGCCGAGGATCTGCGCCAGGTGTATTCGGGCCTGTCGAGCCGCATCGCCTTCGAGGTGAAGGAAACCGAGATCACCGCGCTGCTCGCGCTCGCGGGCGGGGTGCTCGCGCTGCTCGCGGGCGGCTTGAGCGTGTGGTGGTTCGGGCGGGTGGCCTGAGGCGCGGCACGCAAGCCGGCGGGCGCCGACCGGCGGCCCGCGCCACGCGGTGGCACCTGGGGGCGCGGGCGTGGCGGCGCTCAGGCCGCCTTGGTCAGGTACTTCTTGCGCACGTCGTCCTGCGACAGGCCGACGCAGGCGTCGTTGATGCCGTCGGCCTCTTCCTGGGCCGCGAGCTGGTCGTTGCCGACCGTCTTCCAGTCTTCGCCGAGCAGGGTGATGACCCAGCCGCTCGGGCTGTAGCGGAGCTTTGCGTACTGTCGCTTGAGCATGGTTCGCGCTTTCCTTGTTCGCCGGTGTGGGGGAGCCGCTGTCGGGTTTGCAGGGCTTGTCGGGCGGAGATGCCCGCGCGGGGCGGGCGAGCAAGGAATGGTCCGGCGCTCAGGCGCGGTCGGTCGGCGCGGGCTTGCGGCCCGTCAGCATCGCCCGCACCAGATTCTCCCGCTGCCGATGGCCGGTAAACACCACCCCGGCCACATGCAGCGGCACCAGCGCGACGACGATCCAGCCCAGCGTCGCGTGCGTGAGATAGAGCCATTCGTAGCCCCAGAGCCAGTCGCTCACATACAGCGCGCCGCTCAGCGCGAGCGCGCCGGCGCTGCCGAGCAGCGCCAGCACCATCCAGCCGCCGAGCGGGTTGTGGCCGAGGTGATGCGGCTCGGTACCGGCCAGCACCGCGCGCGCATAGGCCAGCGTCGCGCGCGGCCCGCGCACGAACTGGGCGAAGCGCGCGTACCGCCCGCCGGCAAAGCCCCACACCACGCGCGCGAGCACGACCGCGCCCGCGCCGTAGCCGAGCCATTCATGCAGCGGTCCGGAACTGCCGCCGGTGCTCCAGGCCGCGATGACGAGCGCCGCGAGGCTCCAGTGCAGCAGCCGTACCGGCAGGTCCCAGACCTTCATCTCACTTGGCCTCGACCTGCTCGAAGGTCTTGGGATCGAAGAAGGCCTCGACGCGCTTGCCGTCCGGCGTCTTGGCATAGACCTCGTAGCAGGTGGGAGTCTTTTCCATGCGGCGCACGGTCCAGCCTTCCTTCGTGAGCTTGTCCTGAAGCTCGGTGTGCGGGCGCCATTCTTCCTTCGGGTACTTGGGGCAGCTGACGTCGCCGTGGGCCGAGGCGGCGGTGGCGAGGCCGGCGAGCGCGAGGGCGGCGAGGACGGATTGCAGCTTCATGGGGGTTTCCTTCGGTGGGTGATGCCCCGCGCGGGGCGGGCTTGCACGCCCGCGAGCGGGCGATCCGGGGGCGCGCCGCGTGGCGTCGGGCCGGCGGCGCGGCGGGTTCAGGTCACGGCCCAGCGCCGCAGCAGGTTGTGATAGACGCCGGTCAGGCCCAGCAGCTGGTCGTTGTCGCGGCCGACGACGGGCGTGAGTCCCTGGATGGCGCGGTCGAGGTCGAACAGCAGGCCGCGCTCGCCTTCGTCGCGCACGAGGCTCTCGATCCAGAAGAAGGAGCAGACGCGCGCGCCGCGCGTCACGGGCGTGACGCGGTGCAGGCTGGTGGACGGGTAGAGGATCAGGTCGCCGGCGTCGAGCTTGACCGACTGCACGCCGTACACGGTCTCGATCTCGAGTTCGCCGCCGTCGTACTCGTCGGCGTCGCACAGGAAGAGCGTGGCCGACAGGTCGGTGCGCAGCGTGCTGCCGTCGGGCAGGTTCATGACCGCGCCGTCCACATGCGCGCCATAGGTGCCGCCGTCGGCATAGCGGTTGAACTTGGGCGGATGGATGCGGCGCGGCAGCGCGGCCGACACGAACAGCGGGTTGGCGCCGAGCTTGCGCAGGATGTGGTGGCCGAGCGCGATGGCGGTCTCGCTCGCGTCGTCGAGCTGCTGGTTGCGCTTGACGAGCACGGCGAGGGCGCCGGCGGTGGCGGCGCCGTCCTGCCACTGGGCGGCGTCGAGCCGGGCGCGGAATTGCGCGACCTCGTCGCGGCTGAGCACGCCTTCGATCGGGATGAGCATGGGCTGGCCTGTGCGGTGTGCGGTGAAGGGCGGCGGTCAGTCCGCCGGCCCGCAGGGATGAGGGGGGATCGCGCGCACTGCGGCGAGCGGTTCATGCGCGGCGGCGAGGCAGTGCGGCCCGATGTCGGCGAGCGTCGCGCAGCCGGCCTGGGCCATGCAGGCTTCGAGTTCCTCGCGCAGCAGCTTGAGCACATGGGCCACGCCGAGCGCGCCGGCCACGCTCAGCGCCCACACCTGAAGCCGGCCGACGAGCACCGCGTTCGCGCCGAGCGCGAGCGCCTTGAAGGCATCGCCGCCGGAACGGATGCCACCGTCGAACAGCAGCGGATAGTCGGCGCCGACGGCGGCGCGCACGCCGGGCAGGGCGGCGAGGCTGGCGGGCGCGCCGTCGAGCGCGCGGCCGCCGTGGTTGGACACGATCACGCCCGCGATGCCGCGCGCGCGGCAGTCGGCCGCGTCATCGGGATGCAGCACGCCCTTGACCCACACCGGCAGGCGCGTTTCGGAGCGCAGCCAGTCGAGGTCGGCCCAGCCGGGCGCGGCGCGCATCGCGCCCTGGAAGATGCGGCTCTGCCCGGGCGGCGCGGCGGGAAAGGCTTCGGCCGATGCTGCAAGGGTTTGCAGATTGCCGGCCGCGCAGTCGGCCGGCATCACGAAGCCGGCGCGCAGCGCGCTCAGGCTCGGCAGGCGGATGGCGGCGTCGAGCGTGACCACCAGCGCCTCGTAGCCGGCGGCCTCGGCGCGCCGCGCGAGTGCCTGCGTGGCCGCGCGCTCGGGCTGGAAATAGAGCTGGAACCAGCGCCGTCCGTCCGCGTTGGCGGTGGCGATGTCCTCCAGCGGCGCCGACGACAGCGTGCTCGCAACGAGGCAGGCGCCGAGCGCGGCGGCGGCGCGCGCGGTCTCGGTCTCGGCGCCGGGATGGACAAGCTTCTGGAACGCGACCGGCGCGAGCAGGAAGGGATGGCTCAGCTCGGCGCCCGCGAGCGCGAGCCGGGTGTGGCCGTGGGTGACGTCGCGCAGCAGGCGTGGCCAGATCGTCCAGTCGTCGAAGGCGGCGAGGTTGGCGTCGCGCGTGCGGTCGTGCCCGGCGCCGCCGGCGAGGTAGGCGAGCGTCGGCGCCGGGATGAAGTGCTCGCAGAGCAGCTCGTAGTCGCGCGCGCAGGCGATCCCGGGCGGGATCTGCGCGAGCGGGGCATGGCGGGCGTCGGGCTGGCTCATGTCGGGGATGGCTGCTGCGGTGCCGGGCGGATCCGGCGCAAGGGAGGGCGAGCGGAACGCGCTGGCCGGCGCGCTCGGCTCGCCCCGCGCCGGGCGGCGAGGCCCGGCACGAAGCGATGTTCGGGGCTTACAGCTCGTAGCTGAGCGTCACGCGCACGGCGCGCGCATCGCCCTTGTACACATAGGAGCCCGAGCGGTAGGCGGCGAGATAGAAGTCCTTGTTGAACGCGTTGAGCACGTTCACGCGGATGTCCATGTTCTTGTTCACGCGATAGCTGCCGAAGAAATCGACCACGTGATACGCCGGCACCAGCCAGCTGCACTCGCCGGTGGCGAGCACATAGCCGGCGGCGGTGTCGGGCTGGCCCGCGCAGCGCGCGCTCTCGTAGCGCACCGTGCTGCCGGCCGAGAAGTCGGGCACGAAGCGGTACTTGAGCTGGGCGAAGGCCGACTTGTCGGCGAAGTTGCTGAGCGGACGGCCGACATTGGTGGCGGTCGCCGATTCGAGCACCTTCGATTTCATCCAGACGCCGCCGACGCTCGCGGTCAGGTCGTCGGTGACGTTGCCGACCACGTTGAACTCGACGCCCTTCACGCGGTTCTTGCCGCTGTTGAAGCTGCCGACGGTGGCGTAGCCGTTGCCTTCCATCACGTCGCGCTTGGTGGTCTCGAACACGGCGGCGGTGGCCAGCAGCTTGTCGTCGAGCAGGTTCCACTTGGTGCCCAGCTCGTAGTTGAGCGACTTCTCGGGCTTGGCCCCGGCGACCGAGCCGTTGCTGATGATCACGCCGCCGTAGCCGCTGTTGGTGCCGGCATCGGCTTCGCCGCCGTTGATGTCGGCCGCGCTCGCCACGCTGGCGTACACGATGCCCTTGGGCGTGAGCTTGTAGGTCAGGCCGCCGTGGGCGTTGACCAGGGTGTCGGAGTACTTGTAGCTGCCGTTGTTCGTGCCCGAGTTGAGCACGTCGAGCGACCAGCGGAAATGGTCGAGACGCAGGCCGCCGAAGGCGGTCCAGCGGTCGGTGAGGTCCACCGTGTCCATCACCGACGCGGCCAGGGTGCGGATGTGCCAGGCGTTGGTCTGCGCGCCCTTGGTGATGGTGCGACCCATGAGGGTGTTGAGCCCGTTCACCGTGTTGCCCGACGGGTCGTAGATGCAATAGCCGCCGCTGGTCGCGCCCGTGGTGGCGTTGCGCAGCGTGCAGTTGGTGGCGCCGGTGTAGCCGAGGCTGTAGTTGCCCTTGTCCACCTTGTGATCGGTGTATTCGACGCTGCCGATCAGCTCGTGCTTCATGCCGGCGAGCACGGTGTCGTGGCGCAGGTTGGTCTGGTGGGCGAAGTACTTCACCTCCTGCCAGCCCTGGTGGTTGTCGAGCTGCACCGGGGTGTAGGTGCTGCCGTCCGAGGCCACGGCCGTGCCGCGATACACCGCGCCGGTGGTCACGTAGCCGTTGCTGGTCTCGCCGTAGCGCGTGCTGCTGGTGAGGTGGGTGTCGGGCGCGATGTCCCACTTCACGCGCGCGGTGAGCGTGTCCACGTCCGACTTGATGAAGTCCTGGGCCTGGGTATAGACGGGCGTGTTGGCGGCCGGGCGGCTGCGCGTGCCGGCGCCGACCATGTAGCTGCCGAGATCGGGCTTGTCCTTGGCGCGCAGGCCGTAGTAGTCGAGCGTGACCGACAGGTCGCGGCTGATCTCGTACAGGCCCGACAGCGCCAGGCCCTTGCGGCTGCGGTTCGCGGGCGAGCGGTCGGGCACGTCCTCCTCGCCCCAGAGCGCGTTGACGCGCACCGCGATGTCGTCGGTGACGACGCGGTTCGAGTCCACGGTGATGCGCATGTAGTCGTCGCTGCCGAAGCCGGTGTTGATGCGCGTGAAGTCGTAGTCGAGCGTGGCCTGCTTGGTGATCGCGTTGATCGCGCCGCCTGCCGTGCCCCGGCCCGCGAAGCTGGAATTCGGGCCCTTCGAGATTTCGAGCTGCTCGATCGCGAAGCTTTCGCGCGTGGTCATGCCCGGATCGCGCAGACCATCGACGAACACGTCGGAGCGCGCTTCCTGGCCCCGGATGATGTAGCGGTCGCCGAAGGCATTGCCGTTCTCGCCGGTGCCGAGGGTGATGCCGGGCACGCTGTCGAGGATGCTCGTCATCTGTGTCTGGCCCGAATCGTCGAGCGCGTCGCGCGTGATGACGGTGATGACCTGGGGCGTCTCGGCCAGCGGACGGGTGTGGCGCACGTCGCCCGAGGTCTTGGCCTTGTAGGGCACGCCGACTTCGGCGTTCGGGTTCGGATCGATCTTCTTGCCCTCGACCTTGATCGCCGGCATCACCGATTCGCCGCTCTGGGCCTGGGCCGCGAGCGGCACGAGCATCGCGGCCGTGAGACCGAGGGCAACCCCGCCGAACGTGGCGTTGGCGGGCTGGCTGCGCATGCGCAGGCTGGCGGGCTTGTGGAGGGAGGGTTTGCGCCGGGACATGGTCTTTTCCGTGAGGACATCGGGTTGCGATGTAACAACCCTAGCTAATGTTGATAGTAATGAGAATGGTTCGTATTAAAAATTCAACGCATTATTTCCGAAGGGTTGCGGAAAGGGTCTGGAAGGTGGTTTGAAAGGTCGTCGCGACGGCTCGGACGGGCTCGACCGCAGCGCGGCGGCGCGGCAATGCGCGGCTGGCGCCGACGCGATGCCGGCCGGAGCGCGTCAGGCGCGCGGCCGAGGCCGCGGGCTTCGGCTCAGGCCTCGGCCGGCAGCTCGCGCGACTTGCCGTCGCTGCCCACGGCCACGTAGGTGAGCGTGGCGTCGGTCACCTGCACGAGTTCGGCCGCGCCCCAGCGACGCTGCGACCAGACCTCGACCTCGACGGTGATGGACGTGCGCCCCGTCTTGACGATGCGCGCGAAGAAGCTGACCAGATCGCCGATGTTGACCGGCGCCTTGAACGCGAAGGCATTGACCGCCACCGTCGCCACCCGGCCGCCCGCGCGCAGCACCGCCGGCACGCTGCCGGCCAGATCGACCTGCGACATGATCCAGCCGCCGAACACGTCGCCCGACGGATTGGCGTCGGCCGGCATCGGGATGAGGCGCAGGACCGGCATGACGCCGGGTAGGTGGGGCGGATTGAGCGGCTGGTTCATGGTGCTGGGCTGGCGCGTGGGTTCCGGGTGGATGCCGCGCCGCCGCGAGGGCCGGACGCGGGCGCCGATGATGGCATGCGACCCCGTACGGTCGGGCACGGAAACACCGCCACCGCGCCGACCCGCGCGCACGGGCGGCGTTCCGCCGCGCGTGATGGCGCGGGGCGCGCGGCGGGATAATCGCCGGCTTCCCCCTGCCAGCCTTCAGCCAGCGAAAGCCACATCCCATGCGCGGCATGCGTCGTCCCACGGCCGGACCGGCCCCCCAGATCGTTCGCCAGAAATCCGACTGGCAGGTGCTGCGCACGCTGCTGCCCTATCTGTTCGAGCACAAGGCGCGTGTCGCGCTGGCCCTGCTCATGCTCGCGGCGGCCAAGGGCGCCAACGTGGGCGTGCCGCTCGTGATGAAGGCCATCGTCGACCGGCTCGCGCCGGGCGCGGTGGCGCAGCAGTCGGCTGCGACGGTGGCCATCGTCGTGCCGGCGGCGCTGCTCGTCGGCTATGGCCTGCTGCGGCTCGCGACCACGCTGTTCACCGAGCTGCGCGAGTTCGTGTTCGCGCGGGTGACGCAGGGCGCGGTGCGCAAGGCGGCGATCGAGGTGTTCCGGCATCTGCATGCGCTGTCGCTGCGCTTCCATCTGGAGCGGCAGACCGGCGGCGTGACGCGCGACATCGAGCGCGGCACGCGCGGCATCCAGAGCCTCGTGAGCTACACGCTCTACTCGATCCTGCCGACGCTGATCGAGTTCGGGCTGATCATCGGCATCCTGGTCGCGCGCTACGACCCGTGGTTCGCGGGCATCACCGTGGTGGCGCTGGTGCTCTACATCGGCTGGACCATCAGCGTGACCGAATGGCGCACCGGCCTGCGCCGCACGATGAACGAGCTGGACTCGTCGGCCAGCACCAAGGCGATCGACTCGCTGCTCAACTACGAGACGGTCAAGTACTTCGGCAACGAGGACTGGGAGGCGCGCCGCTACGACGAGAGCATGGCCGCCTGGCAGCGCGCGGCGATCCGCTCGCAGACCTCGCTGTCGCTGCTCAACACCGGGCAGAGCGCGATCATCGCGATGGCGGTGACGGCCATCATGTGGCGCGCGACCTTGGGCGTGGTGGACGGCCGCATGACGCTCGGCGACCTCGTGCTGGTCAACGCCTTCATGATCCAGCTGTACGTGCCGCTCAACTTCCTGGGCGTGATCTACCGCGAGATCAAGCAGAGCATCGCCGACATGGACCGGCTGTTCGGCCTGCTGGAGCAGCACCGCGAGGTGGCCGACCGGCCGGGCGCGCAAACGCTTGCAATCCGCAGCCGCGCGCCCGAGGTGCGCTTCGAGCAGGTGGACTTCGGCTACGACAAGACGGCCGACGGCGCGCACAAGCGGCAGATCCTGTTCGGCGTGGGCTTCACGATCGCGCCGGGCGCCAAGCTGGCGGTGGTGGGGCACAGCGGCTCGGGCAAGAGCACGCTCGCGCGGCTGCTGTTCCGCTTCTACGACGTGGACGGCGGGCGCATCACCATCGACGGCCAGGACATCCGCGACGTGACCCAGCAGAGCCTGCGCGCGGCCATCGGCATCGTTCCGCAGGACACGGTGCTGTTCAACGACAGCATCGAATACAACATCGCCTACGGCCGGCCCGGCGCGAGTCATGACGAGATCGTCGCGGCGGCGCGGGCGGCGCACATCCACGACTTCATCGCCGGCCTGCCCGACGGCTACGCGACGGTGGTGGGCGAGCGCGGACTGAAGCTGTCGGGCGGCGAGAAGCAGCGTGTGGCCATCGCCCGCACCATCCTCAAGAACCCGGCGATCCTCGTGTTCGACGAGGCGACGTCGGCGCTCGACACGCGCAGCGAGCAGGCGATCCAGCGCGAGCTGAAAGCGATTGCAAGCGACCGCACGACGCTGGTCATCGCGCACCGGCTGTCGACGGTGGTGGATGCCGACGAGATCCTCGTGCTCGACAAGGGCCGCGTGGTGGAGCGCGGCGGCCATGCGGCGCTGCTCGCGCTCGGCGGGCTGTATGCGCAGATGTGGGCCTTGCAGGGCGCGGAGCGGGCGGTGGCGGCCTGAGCGGTACCGCGCCGCCGGCGTGGCCCGCGCGGCGGCTCGGCGGCGATGGCGAACAGGCCCGCCGCCGTGCCCGTCACTCGATGCCCGGCATCCCCACGAACCCCGGCAGCGCCTTGATCCGCCCGATCCACGCGCGCACGTTCGGCCACGGCTCCAGGCTGACGCCGCCCTCGGGCGCGAGCGCCACGTAGGGGAAGACGGCGATGTCGGCAATCGTCGGCCGGCCGAGTTCGAGCCAGTCGCGCGTGGCCAGATGCGCGTCGAGGATGGCCAGCAACTGGGCGCTCACGCGCAGCGCATGCGCCTTGTCGAGCGCATAGCCGAACTTGTCGATCAGCCGCGCATCCGCCGGCCCGTGCTGCACGTTGTTGGCTGCCGTTGAAAGCCATTGCATGACGCGCGCGAGCGGCTCGGCGGCGGTCGGCAGCCAGGCGTCGCCGCCGTGCTTGCGCGCGAGGTACACGAGGATGGCCTGCGAATCGCGCAGCACCACATCGCCATCCACCAGCACCGGAATCTCGCCGAAGGGGTTCATGCCGATGAGCGGCTCGCTCTTGTGCTCGCCGCCGAGAAAGTCCACCGGGACGATCTCGACGGGCGCGCCGGTCAGCGCGGCAAACAGGCGCACCTTGTGGCAGTTGCCGGACAGGCTCAGGTCGTAAAGCTTCATGCGTCGTCTCCTCCGATGAGTTGGTTGAATTCGAGGACGTTGCCGTCCGGGTCGCGCACGAACAGCGCGATTCGCCTCGGGCCGATCGGATGCGGCCCTTCGGTGATCGGGATGGCGTGCCGCGCGAGCAGCGTCTGCAGCGCGCCGAGGTCGGGCACGACGAAGGCCGGATGCGTCATGCCCGGCAGCTTGACCGGCTCGTCGAGCAGCACGTTGCGCCGCCCGGGCCGGCGCGCGCCGTTGAAGATCAGGTTGATGCGCACGCCGTCGGCCGTCTCCAGCTCGGCGGCCTCGTGGCGGGGCAGGTCGAGCACGAGCCGGAAGCCGAGCCGCGCGTAGAAGGCGAGCGCCTCGTCGCGGTCGGACACGCGGATGCCGACGTGGTCCCAGCCGGTGATGCGGGCGGCGGGAGCGCGGATGCCGGGCTGCCGCGCGGCATCGGCCCCGGCCGCGTCAAGCGGCGCGGCGGCCGCGAGTGGCGCATTGGTGGGTGTAAGCGGCGTGGCGGCCGGCGGCGACGGGCGGGCTGAGTTCATGCACCGCAGCTTATTCACGCCGCCCGCCGCCGATAATCCCCGCCATCCGCACTGGATTGATTCACCAAACGGAGCAATCGCATGGACCGCCTCGCCGCGATGGAAACCTTCGTGCGCATCGTCGATGCCGGCTCGCTGTCGGAGGCGGCGCGCCAGACCGGCCGGTCGCTGGCGAGCGTGGTGCGCGCGCTCGCGGCGCTGGAGGCGCATCTCGGCAGCCGGCTGCTCCAGCGCAGCACGCGCCGCCTGAGCCTGACCGAGGAGGGCGCCGACTATCTCGAACGCGCGCGCCAGGTGCTGCAGCTGGTGGGCGAGGCCGAGTCGAGCGCGCGCAAGGGTCAGACCGAGCCGAGCGGTCGGCTGATGGTGAGCGCGCCCCGCATGTTCGGCCGGCTGCATGTGGCGCCGGCGCTGTTCGAGCTGCTCGCGCGCGAGCCGGCGCTGTCGGCGACGCTGCTGCTCGACGACCGGCAGATCGACCTCATCGCCGAGGGCGTGGATGCGGCGGTGCGCATCGGCGAGCTGGCCGATTCATCGCTGCGCGCGGTGCGCATCGGCCAGACCCGCTGCGTCTGGTGCGCCAGCCCCGACTACCTCGCGCGCCACGGCGAGCCGGCCACGCGCGCCGACCTCGCCGGCCATGCGCTGCTCGAAGGCGTGCGCGACGGCCGCCTGCCCGGCTCGGAACACGGGCGCTTCGCCTGCAACGGGCTGGAGGCGCTGATCGAGGCGGCGCTGCGCGGTCACGGCATCGTGCGGGTGTTCAGCTATCAGGCGATGCCGCATCTGCGCGACGGCAGCCTGCGCGAGGTGCTGGCGGGGCAGGCCGGCGGGCCGAAGCCGATCCATGTGGTGTACCCGCGTGCGCGGCTGCTGTCGGCGCGGGTGCGGGCCTTCCGCGACCATCTGGCGGGGCAGGGCGGGCGCTTCGAGTTCTGAGGCGGCGCGGGTGGCGGCTTGCGGCCGGGCGCGCCGCGAGGCCGGCGCGGGCGCGGCCGGCTCCGCGTCAATGCGTGGCCTGCCAGGGGTCGAGCAGGCGGGCGCCGGTGGCGGCGTAGTTGCCGGTCTTGCCGGTCACGACCGTCATGTTGTGGACGATGGCGGTGGCGGCGAGCAGCGCGTCGCGCTCGGCGTCGGGCGTGGCCATCGGCATGCGCGCATGGCACTGCGCGACCGCCGTGTCGATCGGCAGGATGCGGTCGGCGAAGGCCGGCAGCACCTGCTGGTGCAGCCAGGCGGCGAGCAGCGCGGCGCGGCGGCGGTCGCTGCGTTCCATGAGCGCGATGCTGCGCTCGATCTCGAACACGCTCAGCGCCGACAGGTAGAGCCGCCCGGTCGCCACTTCGGCGGCCCAGGCCGTCACATGCGGATCGGCGCTGCCGTCGCCGGCCTTGCGCAGTTCGCACACCACGTCGGTATCGAGCAGGAACATCAGCCGCGCTCCGCGAGACAGGCGGCGCCCGCGCGCACCGGCTCGAAATGCGCATGCTCGGGGCAGGGCATGGCGAGCAGATCGACGATGCTGGCGCGCTTGCCGACCAGGCGTTCGTAGTCGGTGATGCTGAGCAGCACATGGGCCGGGCGACCGCGGTCGGTGATGAATACTGGACCGTTCAGCGCGGCCTTCTTGGCCTTGCTGGTGTCCTGGTTGAACTCGCGGCTGGAGAAGGTGGTGATGGACATCGCGGGGCTTCCGGCGTTCGGTTGGATTCGGACGGGGGGCCGCGCATGTTGGCCGGACCGTCCATCGACCGACAAGCGGTATTGCAATCAAGGCGTCATGCCTGCCTCGCGCGAAAGGGCGATGCGAGCACCCGCTGGAACGGACGCGGGGCCGATGCCGGTCTTCATCCCGGCTGCCGGTGGCAAGGTCGCCGGCCGACGGCATGCGGCGCGGGCGGCAGCGCGGCGCGCGGGGCGGGACGCGGCCGGGCGGCTAGGCTTGGCGTTTTTCCCGCCTCCCGCCACGTCATGAATCCGTCCTCGCCACGCCGCCGCATCGCCATCGTCTCGACGGGCGGCACCATCGCCGGCCTCAGTTCCAGGCCCGGCACGCGCACCGACTACCGCGCCGGACTGCTGCAAGCCGACGACCTGATCGCCTCGGTGCGCGGCCTCGCGGGGCTCGCCGACATCGAGGCCGAGTCGCTGGCCGGCATCGACAGCAAGGACATGCATGCCGGCCTCTGGATCGCGCTCAGCCACAAGGTGATGTCGTTGCTCGGGCGCAACGACATCGACGGCGTGGTCGTGACCCATGGCACGGACACGATGGAGGAGACGGCCTGGTGGCTCGCGCTCACCGTGGCGTCGGACAAGCCGGTGGTGCTCACCGGCGCGATGCTGCCGGCCGACGCGCTGTCGGCCGACGGCCCGCTCAACCTGTACGAGGCGGTGGCCGTCGCGGCCAGCCCGGCGGCGCGCGGGCGTGGCGTGCTGTTGAGCTTCGCGGGCCGCGTGCATGCGGCGGCGCGGGTGCGCAAGGCCAGCGCGAGCGCGCTCGACGCCTTCGATTCCGGCGAGGCCGGCGTGGAAGGCTGGGTGCGCGGCGCGACGGTGGAGTTCGCCCGGGGCGCCGGCCCGGCGCACGCGGGCGATGAAACGGTCGCGGCGCAGGCGGCGGACGGCGCGACGGCCGCGCCGGCGGCTGCCGCTTCGGTGTCCGGCGCCGCGCCGCGCTGGCCTGTCGCCGGCTACGACGTCTCGGCGCTGACGGCGGCGGCGCTGCCGCGCGTCGCCATCCTCGCGAGCCATGCGGGCGTGGAAGCGGCCTTCGTCGAGGCGCTGGTGGCGACCGGCATCGAGGGGCTGGTGATCGCCGGCACGGGCAATGGCAGCGTGCACGGCGCGATCGAGGAGGCGCTGGTCGGCCCGGTCGCCGACGGTCTGCGCGTGATGCTCGCGAGCCGCATCGGCGGCGCGGCCGTGCTGCGCGACCGCCTGCCGCCGGGCTGGACTTCGGCGGGCGCGCTCGGGCCGTACAAGGCGCGCATCAGCCTGATGCTGGAGCTGTCGGGCGCGGCGCGGCGGAGGGGCTGAGGCCGGGCACCGCCGCCCTGGCGGAGCGTCGCGGGCGCGGCCGCCCGGGCCGCACGCTTGCGCGGGCTGCCCGGAGGCAGAAGACGGCCGATGGCCCGTCTCGCCTTTGCGAATGCGGTTCAGCCTGCCTTCGCCGCCCGCTTCGCCATCGCGTGCAGCAGCAGCGCGCAGGCCAGGCAGGGCAGCAGCTGGGCCGCGACGAAGCCCGTCACGCCGGCCCAGCCCGCATGCATCCAGAACCAGCCGCCGGTCGAGCCCATGACGCTCGCGCCGAGGTAGTAGGCCAGCAGGTAGAGCGCCGACGCATGCCCCTTGTTGCCGCGCGCGAGCCGCCCGACCCAGCCACTTGCAAGCGCATGCACGGCAAAGAAGCCGAAGGTGAGCACGCCGATGCCCGCGACGAAACCCGCCAGCGGCACGAGCAGCGTCAGCCCCGCGCCGGCCAGCGTGATGAGTACCGCGCCGATCATCACCGGCCCGCGCCCGAGCCGGTCGGCCAGCCAGCCCGCCGCCGACGACGCGACCGTGCCCGTCAGGTAGAGCAGGAAGATCAGCCCGATGTGCGCCTGGTTGAGCGAGTAGGGCGGCGCCATGAGCCGGAAACCCGCGTAGTTGTAGACCGCCATGAACGAGCCCATCACCAGCAGCCCGATCGCGTACAGCGGCGCCAGCCCCGGCGTCGCCAGATGCGCGCCCCAGGCCTTGAGGTGGAAGCCCGGCCCCGTCGGCGGCCGTGGCCGGAAATTGCGCGACGCCGGCAGCAGCGCCACGAAGCCCGCCGCCGCCAGCAGGCCGAGCAGCCCCGTCAGCCCGAGCGCCGCGCGCCAGCCCCAGGCCTCGGCGGCGAGACCGGTGATGACGCGCCCGGTCATCCCGCCGATCGAGGTGCCGCTCACGTAAAGCCCCATCGCGAAGCCGAGACCGCGCGGATGGATCTCCTCGGCCAGATACGCCATCGCCACCGCCGGCACCCCGCCCAGCACGATGCCCACCGCCATGCGCGCCGCGAGCAGGCCGTGCCAGCCGGGCGCCAGCGCCGCCACCAGCGTGAGCGCCGCCGCGCCGAACATCGACACCGTCATCGTCCGCTTGCGGCTCCAGCGCTCGGAAAACGCGCCGACGAGCAGGATCGCCCAGGCCAGCGCGCCGGTGGACATCGACAGCGCCAGCGACGCCACCGCCGGGCTCACCGCGAAGCTGTCGGCGAAGGCCGGCAGCAGCGGCTGCACGCAGTGCAGCAGCGAGAAGGTGGAATAGCCCGCCAGAAAGAGCGCGGCGACGATGTGGCGGTAGGCCGCGCTGCCGGGTTCGGTCCAGTGCGCGGCGTCGGTGGCGGGTGGCGTGGCGCCGGCGGCCGGCGCGGAGGCGGTTGCTGTGGGGGAAGTCATCGGCCGGATTGTCCGCTCCGGCCCGGGCCGCCGAAAGCGCCGGATGCGCGTTGGCGCGAGGGGCCGGTGCGTCTCACCAGCGCGGCGGCGGTCCCGGCACGATCACCACCGGCGGGCGGTCGTAGTAGTAGCGGTAGTAGTGCGTGACCGTCGCGGCAGGTGCCGGCGTGGCCGGCACCTGGTTGCCCTTGGCGTACATGCATTGCAGATAGGCCGTGTCGTAGCGGCGCTGAGCCTCGCTGCCGGCGTAGCGGGCGCTGTCGGAGCCGACGGCCGCGGCCGTCACCATGCCCACCGCCGCGCCCACGCCGGCCGCCTCGCCGCTGCCGCCCGCGAGCGCGCCGGCCGCCGCGCCGAGCACCGTGCCCGCGGCCGCGCTCGTGGCGAGGCTGGCATTGGCGCTGTCGGCCACCTGGCCGCCGCCGATCGCGCGCTGGCCCCAGGCGCGGCATTGCTCGTCCTCGGCCATGAAGACCTCGAAGGGCTTGTTGGCCGCCGGCATGACCATGACGCTCGGGCCGGTCGGCAGCTGGGCGCAGGCGCCGAGCAGCGCCAGCGCGGCGAGAGGGAGCAGGGCGCGCTTCATCGTGTGACTCCGTTGCTGCTGCCGCGCCGGCCCGGTCTGCGTTCCTGCGCCGCCGCCGCGCCACCCGTCGCCGCGAGTGTCAGTGCGATGACCGATGCCGTCGCCACGCGCCACGCGCGCGCCGCCTTGTCGCAAACCATGTCCGTTCTCCGCGATGCCGACCCTGCGTGGCCGTGGCCGAAGTTCAGCGCCGGCGCGCTGCCGCTTTCTTGCGCTGCGACGCGGGATTGCCAGCGGGTGTAACCGTCACCCTCGGCACGGCGCGGCGCGGACGCTGCAAAGGTGTGCATCGCGGTGCGCCGCAGCATCGCGGGCGGAGCCGGCGGGCGCCGCGTGACGCGCGCGGGCCACGCCGACAGGCTGCGCGCGCACCGCCGCGAGGCGGCATGTGGCTTGCAAGTGGCTTTCGCGATACGCGCCGCAGAAGCGTCCGCCGCCCGGCGCAGCCCCGGGTGCCGGCGCCGAAGTGGCGTGCCATGATCGGTTCGCGTCCTGGCGCTCGACCGCGCAGCGCGGTCGCGTCGCGGCGCCCCGTCTTTCACTCGTCATTCGGAGTCGTCATGACCAAGAAAGTGTTGCTGGCCGCCCTCCTCGCCGTCGGCGCGGCCCTGGCCGCCCACGGCGCCAGCGCCCAGGAACTCACCGGCACGCTCAAGAAGATCAAGGACACCGGCAAGGTGACCATGGGTGTGCGCGATTCCTCGGGCGTGCTGTCGTACACCCTCGGCAACGGGCAGTACGCCGGCTTCCACGTCAACCTGTGCCAGAACCTCCTGGCCGACCTGCAGAAGCAGCTCAAGCTGCCCAAGCTGAACATCGAATACATGTCGGTCACGTCGTCCAACCGCATTCCGCTGGTCGAGAACGGCACCGTCGATCTCGAATGCGGCTCGACCACCAACAACGTCGCGCGCCAGAAGCAGGTCGCCTTCGGCCTCACCACCTACGTGACCGAGGTGCGCATGGCGGTGCGGGCCGGCCAGCGCTTGTACTCGGTGGCCCAGCTCGACGGCAAGACGGTGGCCACCACCACCGGCACCACCTCCGTGCAGACGCTGCGCAAGAGCGAGCGCGGCCAGAACATCAAGTTCAACGAGGTGTACGGCAAGGACCACGCCGAAAGCTTCCTGCTGCTGGAGTCGGGCCGCGCCGACGCCTTCGTGATGGACGACTACATCCTCGCCGGCAACATCGCCAATTCGAAGGACCCGAAGCAGTTCGACATCGTGGGCGAGCCGCTGTCGGTCGAGCCGATCGCGATCATGTTCCGCAAGGACGATCCGGCCTTCAAGACGGCGGTGGACGACTACATCCGCAAGACCATGAAGAGCGGCGAGTTCGAGAAGCTCTACAACAAGTGGTTCATGTCGCCGATCCCGCCCAAGAACAACAACCCGGGCGTGCCGATGAGCCAGCGCCTCAAGGACGCGATCGCCAATCCGAACGACAAGCCGATGGAGGACTACGCGGCGAAGAAGTCGTGACGCGCTGAAGCACCGGCGGGCCTGCGTCGCTTTCGTGGCGCGGGCCCGTTTTCATGCCGCGCGCGGCGTCGCTGCCTGGCACCGGCGCCGCGTCGCTTTCCCAACCTCAACGCAACGGAGGCCGCATGGCCCTGCAATGGGACTTCTTCACCGAGGACATCGGCGACGGCACGACCTATCTCGACTGGATGCTGTCGGCCTGGGGCTGGACGGCGGCGGTCGCCGGGCTGTCGCTGCTGCTCGCGCTCGTGGTGGGCGCCGTCGTCGGCACGCTGCGCACGCTGCCGTCGAAACCGGCGCAGATCGTCGGCACGGTCTGGACCGAGCTGTTCCGCAACATCCCGCTGCTGGTGCAGATCTTCGTCTGGTACCACGTGGTGCCGGCGCTGATCCCGCCGATGAAGGCGGTGCCGGGCTTCGTGCTGGTGGTGTTCGGGCTCGGCTTCTTCACGTCGGCGCGCATCTCTGAGCAGGTGCGCTCGGGCATCCAGGCGCTGCCGCGCGGCCAGCGCATGGCGGGCATGGCGCTGGGCCTGACGACGGCCCAGACCTATCGCCACATCATCCTGCCGATGGCCTTCCGCATCATCCTGCCGCCGCTCACGAGCGAGTCGATGGGCATCGTCAAGAACTCGGCGGCGGCCTTCGCGGTGAGCATTTCCGAACTCACGATGTTCTCGATGCAGGCGACCGAAGAAACCTCGCGCCCGATCGAGGTCTATCTGGCCGTGACCGGGCTGTACGTGGTGACGGCGGCGGTCATCTACGTGGTCATGAGCTTCATCGAGAAGCGCGTGCGCGTGCCGGGCTTCGTCGGTCCCGCGATGGGCGGAGGCCACTGACATGCTCAATCTCGACTGGGATTTCTTCAGCTGGCAGCTCGTCACCGACTACCTGCTGAAAGGGCTTGCATTCAGCCTCCAGCTCACGGTGGTGGCGATGCTGGGCGGCATCTTCTTCGGCACGCTGCTGGCGCTGATGCGGCTGTCGGGCCGCAAGTGGCTCGAATGGCCGGCCACGTTCTACGTCAACGCGATGCGGGCGATCCCGCTCGTGATGGTGATCCTGTGGTTCTTCCTGCTGATGCCCTATCTGCTCGGCCGGCCGATCGGCGCCGAGGCGTCGGCGGTGATCACCTTCATCGCCTTCGAGGCCGCCTACTACGCCGAGATCATGCGCGCCGGCATCCAGAGCATTCCGCGCGGGCAGATCTTCGCGGGCCAGGCGCTGGGCCTGACCTATGCGCAGAACATGCGGCTCGTGATCCTGCCGCAGGCCTTCCGCAACATGCTGCCGGTGCTGCTCACGCAGACGATCATCCTGTTCCAGGACACCTCGCTGGTGTACGCGATCGGCGCCTACGACCTGTTCAAGGGCTTCAACGTCGCGGGCCGCAACTTCGGCCGGCCGATCGAGAGCACGCTGCTCGCGGTGGTCGTGTACTTCCTGATCAGCTTCAGCCTGTCGACGCTCGTCAAGCGGCTCCAGGCGCGCATTGCCATCATCCGCTGAGCCGCGCGCTCCAACTCCCAAAGGTGCATTCACGATGCCGATGATCGAACTCAAGGGCGTGTCGAAGTGGTACGGCAGCTTCCAGGTGCTGACCGACTGCACGACGAGCGTCGAAAAGAAGGACGTGGTGGTGGTGTGCGGGCCGAGCGGCTCGGGCAAGTCCACGCTCATCAAGACCGTCAACGGGCTGGAGCCTTTCCAGAAGGGCGACATCGTCGTCAACGGCACGAGCCTCACGGCGCCCGGCACCGACCTGCCCAGGCTGCGCAGCAAGGTGGGCATGGTGTTCCAGCACTTCGAACTGTTTCCGCACCTGAGCATCACCGAGAACCTGACGCTCGCGCAGATCAAGGTGCTCGGCCGCAGCAAGGACGAGGCGAACGAGAAGGGCCTGAAGCTGCTCGACCGCGTGGGCCTCAAGGCGCATGCGAACAAGTTTCCGGGCCAGCTGTCGGGCGGTCAGCAGCAGCGCGTGGCGATCGCGCGGGCGCTGGCGATGGACCCGATCGTGATGCTGTTCGACGAGCCGACCTCGGCGCTCGACCCCGAGATGGTCAACGAGGTGCTCGACGTGATGGTCCAGCTCGCGCAGGAGGGCATGACGATGATGGTCGTCACCCACGAGATGGGCTTCGCGCGCAAGGTCGCCAACCGCGTGATCTTCATGGACGCGGGCAAGGTGGTGGAGGACGTGAGCAAGGACGCCTTCTTCGGCCAGCCCGAGGCGCGCTGCGAGCGGGCACGACAATTTCTTTCGAAGATCCTCAGCCACTGAGGCGCGACAACTTCGACAAGAAAGGCCCGAGATGAACGTCAGGCAGATGATCGAACTGCTCCAGGCATTCCCGCCCGACGCGGTGGTGATGTTCGAGGGCGAGACCGGCTATGACGCGATCTCGGGCATCACGCTGCAACCGGGCGTGCAGGCCGGCATGCCGGACGAGGTGATCCTGCATCCGGACATGACGCCGGATTGAGCGGCGGCTGCCCGGGCGCGCTGCGGTTGCCCGGCCGCGGGTCGCGTGACCGACACGCGGGCCGCCTTCAGAACGTCCGCACCGCCTCGCGCGGATGGCCGTGGCGATGCAGGCTCAGGTTGGCCGCGGCCGCCTGATGCTCGTCCACCGGGTGCCCCACCACGGCCCAGCGCCCGCTGCCCACCGCCTTGCGCGCCGCCGAGATGAGCGGCGTGTGGTCGGGTCGCATGCTCACCGCGCCGCCCGCGATCAGCCCGAAGATCATCCCGAAGCCGCCGATCGCCAGCGCCGCCAGCCAGGGCGACGACGCGACTGCCGGCTGACCTGCCGACAGCAGTCCCCAGTACAGCAGCAGACCGAGCCCGAGACCGATCGCGCCGCAGGTGGCATGCGCGCGCAGCACCGTGTGCCAGATGCCGTCGTCCTCGGGTTCGACCTCGGCGCCGAAATCCGGCTCGCCCGGCCGCAGGATGCGCACCTGCCAAGCTTCCATGCCGCTTTCGCGGCGCATGGCGTCGGCGGCGATGCGGGCTTCTTCGGGGTTGTCGTACACGGCGGCGACCTTGGTGACCGAGCGTTCGCCGAAGAACAGGGCACGAAGTTTCATGGCGACTCCTTTATGCGAGTGGGCATGGGCGCACGGCATGACGAAGTGGCGCGCCGGGACCGCCGCCGACGGCATCGGCACCGGGGCCGGGCATGACGGCGAGTCTTGCGGCGAGCATCGGCCGACGCCGCCGCGCGCGGTGTCGGGCCGGCGCGCACGCGGCTGTAGGAAGCGGCCGTTGGTCAGCGTCCGTAACCGCGCGCGGGATTGAAGTCCGGATGACATGAGTCCGTGGCAGCCTGCGCGGCTTTTTGAATCGCTCAGGCAGGAGAAGTCATGCGCGGCAGGCAATGGGGATGGAGCGGAATCGCGCTGGCGCTGGCCTGCGCGTTCATGCCGGCGGCGCGTGCGGCGCAATGGGAGGCGGGTGATCTGGGCGAGGTCGCGCTCAACGGTCAGGCAACGCTGGTCGGCCAGGCCAAGGAGCGCCTGCGCTCGCCTTATGCCAGCCCGGTAAGCCTGGAGCCGGAGTACGAGCGCAGCTATTCGCTGTCGGCCACGGCCTTCATGGGCTGGCGGCCGGCGCGCGATACCGAGCTGTTCTTCAACCCCGAGATGGTCCAGGGCCTGCCGCTGTCGCACCTCACGGGACTGGGCGGCCTCACCAACGGCGAGATGCAGAAGGTGGGCGGCACCAGCCCGACCTTCTACCGGGCGCGGCTGTTCGCGCGCCAGACCTTCGGCCTAGGCGGCGGCGAGGAGCAGGTCGAGGCCGACGCCAACCAGTTCGCGCGCACGGTGGACCGGCACCGCGTGGTGATCACGCTCGGCAATTTCGCGGTGAATGACGTGTTCGACGACAACGGCGTCGCCCACGATCCGCGCACGCAATTCCTGAACTGGAGCTTCCTCACCTACGGCGCCTGGGATTTTCCGGCCGACGCGCGCGGCTATACCGGCGGTGCCGCGGCCGAACTCGTCTGGGACGACTGGACGCTGCGCGCCGGCCGCTTCCGGCTGCCGAAGGAAGCCAACGGGCTGCGTCTTCAGAACAATCTGGGCGCCGACGTCGGCGATGCGCTGGAGCTGGAACGGCGCCACGAGGTCGGCGGCCGGCCCGGCGCGCTGCGGCTGCTGGCCTTCCGCAACCGCACGTCGATGGGCAGCTTCCAGGACGCACTCGACGCCTGGGCGGCGGCCGGCGGCGCGGCCTCCGGCACCGTGCCCGAGGTGACGGCGGTGCGCCGGCGCCAGGACAAGCGCGGGCTCGGCCTGACCGTCGAGCAGGAACTGGCCGACGACGTGAGCGGTCTCGTGCGCGCCGCTCGCAGCGACGGAGGCTCGGAAGTGTTCGCCTTCGCCGAGATTGACGCCTCGCTCGCGGCGGCGTTGCGCGTGGGCGGCTCGTACTGGGGGCGCGGCGAGGACGAGATCGGGCTGGGGCTGGCGCAGAACGGGCTGTCGTCGGCGCATGTGGCCTATCTGCGCGCGGGCGGGCTGGGCTATTTCGTGGGCGACGGCGCGATCGACTACGCGCCCGAGCGCATCGCCGAGGCCTACTACAGCCTCGGCCTGCCGGGCGGTCTGAGCCTGACCTTCGACTATCAGCGCATCGTGAATCCGGCCTACAACCGGGCGCGCGGGCCGGTGGATGTGGCGGCGCTGCGCTTGCACGCGCAGTGGTGAGACGGTCGGGAGAGCGGCGGCATTCTTCTTGCAAAACGGCCTGCGAACCCCGGGCTTGTCGCAAACCCGACAAGCCTCGCAAGCACGCAGAGCGGCCCCGGCCGCGACAGATCACCGAGGAATCCCATGCCGATCTACGAATACCGCTGCACGACCTGCGAAGAAGAGTTCGAGGTGCTGGTGCGCTCGTCCACCGTCGTGTCCTGCCCCAAGTGCGGCGCGCAGGAAGTCGAACGTCTCGTGTCGCGCATCGCGCCGCACGGCAAGATCCCCGAGATGCGCCGCAAGATGCGCGCGATGGCCTCGGCCGAAGGCGACACGAGCAACTTCAGCAAGAAGGAACTCAGCACCTTCAAGAGCTGAGCGGGCAGGGCGGCAGGCAGCTCGCGCTGCCGCGTCGCCCGCCGCCGGCGGCAGACAGCGCCGCGTTTCCCGCGAGGGAGCGCGGCGTTTTGCATCGAGGGGCGCGTTCCTTCATCGACGCCGTGGTCCGGGGCGCACCGACCCGATGCGAGGGCCGGCACCGGGGCGCGCGGGTTCTGCCGGCGCCCGCGCCGCGCGGTCAGTCGAGCGCCGCTGCAAGCGTGTGCACGAAGTGCCGCGCCTCGCGTTTCGCGCCGTCGGCGATCTGGCTGCGGCAGCTCGTGCCGTTGGCGATCACCTCGGTGGCGGCGTCGCAGGCGCGCACGGCGGGCAGCAGCGCGAGTTCGCCCATCTTCATCGACACCTCGTAGTGCTCGGCCTCGTAGCCGAAGCTGCCGGCCATGCCGCAGCAGCTCGATTCGATGAACTCGACCTTGAGATTGGGCACGAGGCCCAGCACCTTGCGCATCGCCTTCATCGCGCCGAAGGCCTTCTGGTGGCAATGGCCGTGCACGACGGCGTTGCGCTCGGGCAGGTCGGCGCGGAAGGGAATCTTCAGGCGCTTGCCGTCGTGCTCGCGGGCGAGGAATTCCTCCAGCAGCCAGGCGCTCTTGGCGACCTTCTGGGCGCGCGCGCCGAAGCCCATCTGCTGGTACTCGTCGCGCAGCATGACGAGACAGCTCGGCTCCAGCCCGAGCACCGGCAGGCCGCGCTCGACCATCGGCTCCAGCGCGTCGAGCATGCGCGTGGCGTGTTCCTTCGCGCGCTCGATGAAGCCGCCCGAATGCGCGGTGCGGCCGCAGCACAGCGGCGCGCCACCGTCGAGCGCGCGCGCGATGTGCACGACGTAGCCGGCCTTGGTCAGCAGCTTGACGGCGGCGTCGGCGGTGGACGGGTCGAGCTGGTTGGTGAAGCTGTCCACCAGCAGCACGACCTCGCGCAGCGTCGGCGCGGCGGCAGGCGTGGCGGCCGCGTCGGGAGCCACCGGCGCCACGGCCGGCGCATACACCGAGGGCGAGCGATCGAGGAAGGCCGTCGGCGCGAGGCGCGGCAGCGGCCGCCTGGCCGAGATGCCGTAACGGCTTTCGATGAAGGCCGCGACGGCCGGCAGCTTTTCGCGCAGCGTCAGCGCGAGACCGGGCAACGGACCGAGCCTGCGTGCCTTCGCCGCCATGTCCGGGAAGTTGGCGAACCATTGGTCGCGCGCCGAGGCCGGCTCATGCTCGCGGCGCTGGGCCAACGCCTCGGTGCGCAGCGCGGCCATGTCGACGCCGTTCGGGCATTCGCGCTTGCAGCCCTTGCAGCCGACGCACAGGTCCATCGCCTCGGCCACCTGGGGCGCCATGAACGGGTCGGGGCCGTATTCGCCGTCGAGGGCGGCGCGTAGCGCGGCGGCGCGCGCCTGGGTGGAATGGGCGACGTCCATCGTCGCGCGAAAGCTCGGGCACATCAGGCCCTTGGGCGCCGTGCCCTGGCATTGCCGGGCGCCGATGCAGACGGCCGTGGCCTTGGCGTAGTCGCCGCCGGTGGCGGGGATGTGGGCGTAGGCGTCGCCCTGGCCATAGCTTTCGTAGGCCGACCAGTCGAGATGGGTGCGCACTTTTCTGTAGCTCTCGGAGGATGTTTCGGTCCACGGATGCAAGAGGGGTGCCGAAGGGTTTTGTCGGCTTTGTCGCGTGGCAAAGCTCTTGCAGAACAGTCGGGAAATCCGGCGCCGCGGGCTGCCGGTTCAGCGGCCCGGCCGACGCGCGCGATGCGCGCGGGCCGGTCCGCCGAACCGCCGCGACGCGCTGGCGCCGGGCCGTCCTTCTCACCCACCACGTTCGACACGAGCCATGACGACGCCCCCACCCCGCATCGGCTATCTCTGCCTCTGCGAAAACCCGACGGCCGAAGCCGGTCGCGCGCTGATCCGCCAGTTCGTCCTCGTGCGCGAGGCCGACCGCATGGGCTTCGACGACATCTGGATCGGCGAGCAGCATTTCGACGACGTGTGGCCGACGGGCGCCTCGATCGCGCTGCTCGGCCATCTGACCGGCGTGACGAGCAAGGCGCGCATCGGCTCGGCGGCGCTGCTTGCGGGGCTGCGCGATCCGGTCGCGCTGGCCGAGGATGTCGCCACGCTCGACCTGCTCAGCAAGGGCCGGCTCAATCTCGGCGTCGGCCGGGGCGCGCCCTTCGGGCTCGTGGGCAAGCACTTCGGGCTGGACGCGGCGACGGTCGAATCGCGCATGTTCGAGGCGCTCGAACTGATGCGGAAGCTCCATGCCGAGACCGACGTGAGCTGGAGCGGCAAGCACTTCAGCACCACCGACCTCACGCTCGTGCCGCGCCCGCCCAAGCCGATCCCGGTGTGGATCGCGGCCGGCGGCGAGGCCAACATCATCGAGGCGGCAAAGCTCGGTCACGGCCTCATGGCCGGCGCGACCTGGACCGTGGCGCGGCTCAAGAAGGCGGTCGCGCTCTACCGCGAGCACTCGGGCGGCGCCGATCCCCAGCTCATCGTGCCGCGCTTCTGCATGACGGCCGCGACGCGCGAGGAGGCGGTCGCGGTCGCCGAGCCCTATCTCGCCGCGCTGGCCGAGCGCCTGGGCGCGGCCGGCGTCAACGCCGACCCGGCGCAGTCGCTCGCGCTCGACCCGGCCGCGCTGCTGGAGATGTCGATCGTCGGCAGCCACGAGCAGGTCGCCGCGCGCATCAAGGCGCTCAACGAGGAACTGGGCGGCGTGTACAGCGTGCCGCTCATCCCCACGAGCGGGCAGTTCGACACCGTCAAGCACTGCCTCGCCGACCTGGTGGACGAGGTGCGCAAGCTGCTGATGGACGACTGAGGTCGCGGCGGCGGGCGGCGCTGTCGGCCCGCCTAGAATCGCGGCCATGACCACCACCGCCACTCCCGCCGCCACGCCTTCGTCGATCACCCTGCGCCGCCCCGACGACTGGCATCTCCACCTGCGCGACGGCGCCGCGCTCGCGGCCGTGCTGCCGCACACCGCGCGCCAGTTCGCGCGCGCGATCGTCATGCCCAACCTCAAGCCGCCGGTGACGACCACCGCGCTGGCCGCCGACTACCGCGAGCGCATCCTCGCCGCGCTGCCCGCCGGCATGAGTTTCGAGCCGCTCATGACGCTCTACCTCACCGACAACACCACGCCCGACGAGATCCGCCGCGCCAAGGCTTCGGGCTTCGTGCATGCGGTCAAGCTGTATCCGGCCGGCGCCACCACCAATTCCGACGCCGGCGTGACCGACCTCGTTAGGTGCGATGCCACGCTCGAAGCGATGCAGGAAGTCGGCATGCCGCTGTGCGTGCACGGCGAGGTCGCCGATCCCAGCGTTGACGTGTTCGACCGGGAAGCGGTGTTCATCGACCGGCACTTCATTCCGCTGCGCCAGCGCTTTCCGGGGCTGAAGGTGATCTTCGAGCACATCACCACGCGCGACGCGGCCCAGTACGTGGCCGAGGCCGACGATCTGGTGGCCGCGACCATCACGCCGCAGCACCTGCTCTACAACCGCAACGCGATCTTCACCGGCGGCGTGCGGCCGCACTGGTACTGCCTGCCGATCCTCAAGCGCGAGACGCATCGTCAGGCGCTCGTGGCCGCGGCAACCTCGGGGAACAGGAAATTCTTTCTGGGCACCGACTCGGCGCCGCATGCCAGGGGCGCCAAGGAAGCGGCCTGCGGCTGTGCCGGTTGCTACAGCGCGCTACATGCGGTGGAGCTTTATGCAACGGCTTTCGAGCAGGCCGGCGCGCTCGACAAGCTCGAACCGTTCGCCAGCGAATTCGGGGCGGATTTCTACGGGCTGCCTCGGAACGAGGGCTCGCTTACCCTTGTCCGCGAGCCTTTCGAGGTGCCCGCATCAGTCGCGTATGACCGCGATCAACTCGTGCCGCTGGCCGCCGGGACTGTCCTGAATTGGCACGTCGTCTGAGGCCAACGCCGTGTTGCACTGCGTCATGCACTGAACTTGGCGCTTCGATTAAGGTCCACCGCTCGCGCGCGGACGGCTGAAGCCGTCCAGCAGCGCGACGACCTGCCACCCCCAAAGGACTGTCATGAGCCAAACCGATCTGTCGCGTCGCCAAGTGTTCAAGATGGCCGGCGCCCTCGCCGCCATCCCCGTCATCGCCGTCTGCGGCTCGGCCCACGCCGCCAGCAACGCTGCCATGCGCAATGCGCTCAAGTACGTCGACCAACCGGGTCCGGATGGCAAGCACTGCGCGATCTGCATCCAGTTCGTGCCGGGCGCCAAGCCGACCGACAAGGGCGGCTGCAATGCCATCCCGGGCGACACCGAGATCAGCCCGAACGGCTACTGCGGCGCCTTCGTCCAGAAGAAGTGATCGCCGCCCGGCGCATGCCGGGTTGCATCATCGAACGGCCATTTCCGGCAACGGGATGGCCGTTCTGCTTTTCGGGGCTGTGGATCGCGATGCATTTCTCGCGCGCAAAGCAAAACGCCCGACCGGTGAGGGTCGGGCGTTTGCGGAATCTTGGTGGCCAGAGGCGGAATCGAACCACCGACACGCGGATTTTCAATCCGCTGCTCTACCAACTGAGCTATCTGGCCACGTCAACTGCTGAGCCAGCAATTATAGACAGGTTTTGGATAAATGCACGCACGAATTTCTGCCGGCTGAGGTTGCGGCACCACGAATGGCGCTTGAAATACGCGGTCTATGATGGCGCCCTCGCCAGCCAACAGCTCATCTCAACGTGAACAACGCCAGTTTCGATCTCGTCGTCGCCGGTCGCGGCGCGGCGGGTTGCTCCGTCGCCATCGGGGCGGCGCAGCTTGGTCTGTCGGTGCTGCTCGTGGGGCCCAAGCCGGCGCCGGTGCGCGAAACCTGGGATCTGCGCGTGTTCGCGATCTCGTCGGCGTCGATGCGGCTGCTGGAGCGTCTGCGCGTCGCCGGCCAGCTCGACCGCGAACGCATCGCGCCCGTGTACGACATGCTCGTCCACGGCGATGCAGCGCCCGGCAGGCTGCGCTTCTCGGCCTACGAGGCTTGCGTGAAGGAGCTGGCCCACATCATCGAGGGCCGCAATCTGCAACGCGCGCTGACACGCGGCTGCGAGATGAATCCGCGCATCGAGATCGTCGATGACGAAGTGACCGACGCCGCCATCGACGCCCGCGAGGCGCGCGTCACGCTGGCGCGGCGCGGCACGGTGAGCGCGAAGCTGCTGGTCGCGGCCGACGGTGCGCGCTCGAAGCTGCGCGACGCGGCCGGCCTGCGCGGCGAGATCCGGCCCTACGGCCATGCCGGCGTCGTGACCGACCTGCTCTGCGAACGCCCGCATGGCGATGCGGCGCGGCAATGGTTTCTCGGGCCGGAGGCGGGCGGCGCGATCCTCGCGCTGCTGCCGCTGCCGCCGGCCGGTCTGCCCGATGAGGGCGACGGCCCGTCGCGCCATGTGTCGATGGTGTTCTCGGTACCGGAGGCGCGCGCTGACGCGCTCGTCGCGATGGACGACGCCGCCATCGCCGCCGAGGTCGAGGCCGCCTGCGGCTCGGCGCTCGGCCGCATGCGCGTGCTGACGCGCCCGGCCGCCTTCCCGCTGCGCTTCATGCACGGCTCGCCGGTCGTGGCGCCGCGCATCGCGCTGGTGGGCGACGCCGCCCACCTCATGCATCCGCTCGCCGGCCAGGGCCTGAATGCCGGCCTGCTCGACGTGGCGGCGCTGCTCGACGCGCTCGCGGCGCGCGAGCCGATGCGCGATCTCGGCGACCTCAAGCTGCTGCGCCGCTATCCGCGCGCGCGCCGCGAAGACCTCGCCCTCATGCTCAACACGACCGACGCGCTCCAGCGCCTGTTCACCACGACCGATCCGCTGCTCGGCCTCCTGCGTAATGCCGGCATGGATCTGCTCGACCGTATCGGGCCGGTCAAGAACCGCCTCATCCGCCACGCGCTCGGCTGAAGCGCCCCGAAGGAATCTCATGAAATTCAACGTCCCCAAGGCTGCGCTCGCGGCCCTCGCCGCCGCGGTCGCCCTGGCCGTCGGTGCCACCGCAGTCGCGATCGACAAGCCGGCGGACAAGCCCGCCGACAAGCCGGTTGCCGCCAGGCCCGCCGCGAAGCCGGCCGATCCCGCCACCGCCGCCACCATTGCCGCGATCCGCGCCAAGCTCGGCGAACGCCTCGGCACCAGCGCGCCGCCGATCGGCGACATCCGCAAGCTGCCCCAGGCCGATCTGTGGGAAGTCCAGCTCGGCGACGAGCTCGCCTACACGGACAGCAATGCCGAGCTGCTGCTCGTCGGCGCGGTGTTCGAGACCCGCACGCGCAAGAACCTCACGCAGACGCGCATGGACGAGCTCACGCAGGTCGCTTTCAAGGACCTGCCGCTCGACCTCGCGAGCAAGAGCGTGCACGGCAAGGGCGAGCGTGTGCTGGCGGTGTTCGTCGATCCGAACTGTGGCTATTGCAAGCGCTTCGAGGCCGCGCTGAAGGCGACCGACAACCTCACGCTCTACCGCTTCTACTACCCGGTACTGGGCGAGGACTCGGTCACCAAATCGCGCCTGCTCTGGTGCGCGCCGCAGCGCGAAAAGGCCTGGCAGGACTGGATGCTCGAAGGCAAGGCGCCCGAAGGGAAGGGCGATTGCGAGAATCCGGTCGATCGCACTGTCGCGCTCGGCAAGAAGCTGCGCGTGACCGGCACGCCCACGCTCATCCTTGCCGACGGCAAGCGCATCCCTGGCGCGATCGACGCCAACGCGCTTGAAACCGCGCTCCAGCAGGCCGGCAAGCGCTGATCCGCTCTTGGCTCCGGCAAGAACGACGGCGCTTCGGCGCCGTTTTTCTTTTGAAGTCGTCGGCGCTTTTCCTTGATCCGGCGACGCGACGCGGGGGCTGATTTGCCGGCGCGGTGGGCGCCGCGTCGCGCCGACCATCGTCCGCGCCACAAAGCACTTGCCACCGGACTTTGATCGCATGCAATAATTTCAGTAATTTCTGAAATTACAGGAGAGGCGCATGCGCGAGCGCAATGACATCGACGGCCCGGCCTTCGTCCGCCGGCCCGCGGGAGTCCGCGCATGACCCCGCTCGTCCAGCGCTTCGTCATGCACTTCGGCGAGATGGGCAGCCGCTGGGGCATCAACCGCACGGTCGGGCAGATGTACGCGCTGCTCTTCCTCTCGCCGCAGCCGCTCAACGCCGACCAGATCGCCGAGGAACTCGGCTTCTCGCGCTCGAACGTGAGCATGGGTCTCAAGGAGCTGACGAGCTGGCGGCTCGTCAAGTTGTCGCATCTGCCGGGCGACCGGCGCGAGTACTTTTCGGCACCCGAGGACGTGTGGACCATCTTCCGCACCCTGGCCGAGGAACGCCGCCGACGCGAGGTCGACCCCACGCTGTCGATGCTGCGCGACGCGGTGCTCGAAGAGCCGGGCGGCGAGGATGACCGCCATGCCCAGGCCCGCATGCGCGAGATGCACGACTTCATCGAGCTGCTCATGGGCTGGTTCGACGACGTGAACAGACTGGAGCCGGCCACGCTCGAAAAGCTCATGAAGCTCGGCACCGGCGTGGTCAGGCTGCTTGAAATGAAGGACCGGCTGACGCTCGGACGCGGCAGCGGCTGACCGCCCGCCACGTCGCGCGCCGTCAGCATCGGCGCTGACCCACGGCCCGTCCCGCGCCGCGAAGCGGGACCCAAAGCACCAGCACCTTCGCCCCGACGGGGGCGAGGGCGGCGCTCGGCCTGCCGGAACGGGCCGCGGCGCGACGGCCGCCGTCAGCAACGGCGGAATCCGCGCCAGACGCGGAACCACGCAGCACCGATCCGCGCGCAATGCACGCGCGGGCAGGGCAGTCGAGACCAACCTCCACGCACCCAGAGGCGCAAGGCAATGGACGCATTCCTCCTGTCGCGGATCCAGTTCGCGGCCAACATCACCTTCCACATCCTGTTCCCGTCGATATCGATCGCGCTGGGCTGGATGCTGCTGTTCTTCAAGCTGCGCTACAACGCGACCGGCGCCGAGAAGTGGAATCTCGCCTACCGCTTCTGGGTCAAGGTCTTCGCGCTCACCTTCGCCGTCGGCGTGGTGAGCGGCGTGACGATGAGCTTCCAGTTCGGCACCAATTGGCCGGGCTTCATGAACACGGTCGGCAACATCGCCGGGCCGCTGCTCGGCTACGAGGTGCTCACCGCCTTCTTCCTGGAGGCGACCTTCCTGAGTGTGATGCTGTTCGGCCAGCAGCGCGTCGGCGCGAAGATGCATACGGCGGCCACCTTTCTCGTGGCCGGCGGCACCACGCTGAGCGCGTTCTGGATCATCGCGCTCAACTCGTGGATGCAGACGCCGCAGGGCTTCGAGATGCGCGACGGCGTCGCCCATGTGACGAGCTGGATCGAAGTCATCTTCAACCCGTCGATGCCCTACCGGCTCACGCACATGCTGCTCGCGTCGGGGCTGACGATGGCCTTCCTCGTCGCCGGCGTGTCGGCCTATCGCTGGCTGCGCGGCGACCGCGTGGACGAGGTGCGCGCCACGCTGCGCACGGCGGCCACGCTCGCCGCCATCCTTATTCCGCTGCAGATCGTCGCCGGCGACATGCACGGCCTCAACACGCTGCATCACCAGCCGGCCAAGATCGCCGCGATGGAAGGCATCTGGACGACCGAGACGCGCGTGCCGGCGGTGCTGTTCGCCCTTCCCGACGAAGCCACGCGCAGCAACCGCTACGAGGTCGCCATTCCCGGCCTGGCCTCGCTCTACCTCGGCCACGACTGGGATGCCGAAATCCAGGGCCTCGACCGGTTCGAAGGCAAGCATCCGCCGGTGGCGCCGGTGTTCTTCGCCTTCCGGATCATGGTCGGCGCGGGGCTGCTGATGCTCGCGCTGTCCTGGGCCGGCGCGTGGCAGATGCGCGGCGGCCGCGAGATGAAGCCGTGGCTTGCGCGCGGCTTCGTTGCCTGCACCTTCCTCGGCTGGATCGCGCTTGTGGCCGGCTGGTACACGACCGAGATCGGCCGCCAGCCCTGGCTCGTGACGGGCGTGCTCACCGCCGCCGACGCGGCCACGCAGATCGCGCCGGTCAACGTCGCCTTCACGCTCGCGATGTACGTGGCGCTCTACCTCGCGCTCATCGTCGCCTACGTGTCGGTGGTGTTCTTCATGGCCGGCAAGGCGCGCCAGCTCGCCAATCAACCCGACGACCCACGCATCGCCACCGGCGGCGAACCGGCAAGGAGCCACGCATGAACGACCTCATCCCCGCCGGCCTCACCGGCGACGCCCTCTGGCTGCCCGTCGTCTTCCTCGCGCTGATGGGCTTCGCGATCCTCGCCTACGTCATCCTCGACGGCTACGACCTCGGCGTCGGCCTGCTCATGAGCCGCGCCGGCGACGACGACAAGGACGTGATGGTCTCGACCATCGGCCCGTTCTGGGACGCGAACGAAACCTGGCTGGTACTCGGCATCGGCCTCCTGCTCATCGCCTTCCCGAACGCGCACGGCGCCATCCTCCAGGCGCTCTACCTGCCGGTGGCGCTGATGCTGTTCGGGCTGATCCTGCGCGGCGTCGCCTTCGACTTCCGCGTCAAGGCGCGCGACCACCACAAGCCGCTGTGGAACCGGCTGTTCTTCGCCGGCTCGCTGATCGCGTCGCTGACCCAGGGCGTGATGCTCGGCCGGCTGGTGACGGGCTTCGTGCCGAGCCTCGTGAACGACGTGTTCAGTCTCGCGATCGGCTTCTGTCTCGCGGCGGGCTACGGGCTGCTCGGCGCGGGCTGGCTGCTCATCAAGACCGAGGGGCCGTTGCAGGCGCGCGCGGTGCGCTGGGCCCAGGTCTGTCTGGTACTGACGGCGCTGGGCGTGGCGGCGGTGTCGATCGCGACGCCGATCGTCAGCGCGCGCATCTTCGAGAAGTGGTTCTCGCTGCCGAACATCCTCTTCCTCGCGCCGATTCCGCTGCTGACGGCGGCGCTCTTTCTGGCGTGCTGGCTGTTCCTGCGCCGGCTCGGACACGACGCCGACGAAGGCAATGCGCGCGGGCTGGAGCGCTGGTGCTGGGCGCCGTTCGCCTGCACGGTGGGCATCTTCGTGCTTAGCTTCAACGGGCTGGCGGTGAGCCTCTTCCCCTATCTCGTGATCGACCGGATGACAATCTGGCAGGTGGCGGCGGCGTCGGAGAGTCTGTGGTTCGTGCTGGCGGGGGCGGCGGTGGTGCTGCCGGCGATCCTGGTCTACACGGCGTTCGTGTACCGGGTGTTCCGGGGGAAGACTCGGGCGCTCAGCTACTACTGACTTCGAGGTTCGTTCGGCTGGTTGGTTGGCAGCGGCGCCGGGCGCGAGGGCGGTGCCGCGCGGCCGACTGGCGCACCCGCCGCCGGGGCGGCGGGTTCCCTCGCGGAGCCTTGCGGCTTGCAAGCCGCAAGGCTCCGCAGCCTTTTCCGCCTACGCCCTTCGGTAGCTCGCGGGTCGGCTTGCCAACTCGGCTTTGCTGCGCAAAGCCTCAAACAGGCAAGCCTGAACGGCCTATGGCCGTTCCCCCGCGCCTACCTCGTTCGCTCGGTGCGCCAGACGGCCGCGCGGCACCACCCTCGCGCCCGGCGCCTCGTGAAGGTTCGAAGGCACCGGGTGCTGCGCGAAGGCTGTGCACCGTGGAAACGATCAGACGGTTCGAGCAGCAATCCGCACGCAAGCGGCAATCCGCGCTCGTGCGGCAGGGCGTGCCCAAGCGGCAAGCATGTTGGAGCGACCACGCATGCTCGGGCGGCAACTCCCGCTCCCGCAGCAGCGCATGCTCGGGCAGCAACCTTTGCTCATGCGGCAGTGCCTGCCGAAGCACCCACGCAGCTCGCCCCTTCCCAGCCGCGCGCAGCGCGGCCATGTCCCTCAAGGCAGTGGAAGGCGTCGGGTGGGGCTGGCGGTGGCGGGCGGATGTCGCAGGCGCCGAGCGCAGGAGGTAGACGACGGTGAGCCGCGCAGCGGCTCAGGGCTGGCTGTTTGAGGGAGGCGCAGCCGACCGAGTTGCCAGCCCGGCCGTCGGGCTACCGAACGGAGCGAAGGGGAGCCGCGCCGTCCAGGCGCGGCCGCCAGCGTCATCCGTCCGCCACCGCCAGCCCCACCCGACGCCGTATCACCGCCGCGCGGCTTCGTTGGGGAGCAGCGCCCACATCTCGGCCTTCTGCTTCATCCGCCCGGCCAGCTCGCCCGCCGCCGCGCCCGAGCCGAAGTACACATCCGCCCGCACGCCGCCCTTGATCGCGCTGCCCGTGTCCTGCGCCAGCACCAGCCGCCGCAGCGGCACCGGCGAATTCGGCTGGGTGGTCGAGAGCCAGACCGGCACGCCGAGCGGGATCGAGCGCGGATCGACCGCGATCGAGCGCTCGGCCGTCAGCGGCACCGCGAGCGCGCCGACCGGCCCGATGCGCTCGTCGCCGTCATCCGGCAGCTCGCGGAAGAAGATGTAGCTCGGGTTCTGCGCCAGCAGCTCGTCCACCTTGGACGGATTGGCGCGCGCCCAGGCCTGGATGCCCTGCATCGATGCTTCCTCCAGCTTCATCTGCCCGTGGTCGACGAGCCAGCGGCCGATCGACCGGTAGGGATGGCCGTTGGTATCCGCATAGCCGAGCCGCATCGCGCGCCCGTCGGTGAGCCTGATGCGGCCCGAGCCCTGCACCTGCAGGAAGAAGGCCTCGATCGGGTCCTCCACCCACACGATCGCCTTGCCCACGAGCGCGCCGGCGCCCGCGCCGGTCATGAGTTCGGCGCGCGTCCAGTAGGGGATGAGCAGCTTGCGGCCGTCAGCCAAGGTGCTGAGGCGGCCGCGCAGGCGCAGGCCCTTGAGCGTGTCCTTCAGGTCGGGCTGGCTGTCGCCGAGGTCGATGCCGATGAGGTCGTCGGGCGGCGCGTACAGCGGCACGCCGAAGCGGGCGCTGCGGGTGCGCGAGGCGGTCAGCATCGGCTCGTAGTAGCCGGTGGCGAGGCCGGTGGTGCCGGCGTCGGCGTTGCGGATGCGCCAGGGCGTGAAGTGCTCGCTGAAGTAGCGGCGCACGGCGGTCTTGTCGCTGGCGTCGATGCGGGCGGCGCCGGCGCAGGCCGTGGCCCATTCGGCGCGGCCGCGCAGGGCGCCGCAAGTGCGCTGGAGCGCGGGCCAGGCTTCGCGCGGATCGTCGTCGTCCCAGCCGGGCAGGTCAGCGAAGCGGGCCGGGACCATCGCTGGTGTGACGAGCGAGGCGGGCGCGCCGGGCGCGGGGCGCGGGGCGGGTGATGGCTTTGCGGGTCGGGTCGGCGTGCCGGCGGGGGTGGGCGAAGGCGTGCCGGGCTCGGCGGCGGGCGCGGGTTCGGCACCGGCGGGGCCGGGTTCGACCGGCAGGCCGTCGGGCGGGCCGCCGGCGCTCTGCGTCGCGCAACCGGCGACGAACAGCGCGCCCGCGAGGGCGAGTAGCGCTCTGGCGCTCACGCCCGCGCCCGAAGTCGAGGCCGGGCCGGCGCGCCCGTCATCAAGGTTTCGAGGGTTGTCGGCGACTCGCGGCGCGGCCGGCGCGGTGGCAGGCTGGGCGCTGCCTGCATTCGATGCGCGCAGGGCGGCAGCGATGGCGCGAAGGCGCATCCGGATTCTTGCTGCGGGGGAAATCATGTGGCTGATGCTGGTCGAAGCGCTGTTCGCGCTCGGACTGTTGATGTTCATCGTCTGGTGGACGATGGCAACGCCGCGCGAAACCGAAAGCGGCGTGCATGAGGTGGAAGCTGGCAATTTCGAGATTTCGCCGCCGATGGACCGCGATACCGAACCGGACCGCGATCCGCGGCGCGAGGGCTGAGCCTCAGTGCAGCGCGTGCGGCGCCGCGAGGGTGAACATCGGGATCGGTGCCGAGAACTGCGTGCCGTCCTCGGCGGTGAAGTAGTACTCGCCGTGCATCGAACCGGTCGGCGTGCTGATCGCGGTGCCGCTCGTGTACTCGAAGGTCTCGCCTGGCGCGAGCAATGGTTGCTGGCCCACGACGCCGAGGCCGCGCACCTCCTCCACATCGCCGTTGGCATCGGTGATGACCCAGTGCCGCGAGATGAGCTGGGCTGGAACGCTGCCGGCATTGCGCATGCGAACCGTGTAGGTCCAGGCGTGTTGACCGCGCTCGGCGCCGCTCTGCTCGGGCAGGTAGCGCGTCACGACCGTGATATCGACTTCGTAGCGGGGCTTATCCATGGCGCAATAGGGTAACGCGTGGTATGGGCGATCGGCGGCGGTTTTCGGGGCCCGGCTTAGAATCCGCCGCCCGACCGCCATCGTCACCGTACTAGAAGCGAGAAATCCATGAGCCACGAGCGTACCTTCCGGATCGCCCCGTCCATTCTTTCGGCCGATTTTGCGCGGCTCGGCGACGAGGTGAAGGCGGTGATCGACGGGGGGGCGGATTTCATCCACTTCGACGTGATGGACAACCATTACGTCCCCAACCTGACCTTCGGGCCGATGATCTGCCAGGCGGTCAAGCCCTATTGCAAGAAGGCTGACGGCACGCCGGTGCCGCTGGACGTGCATCTGATGGTCGAGCCGGTGGACGAGCTGGCGACGCAGTTCGCCAAGGCGGGCGCCGACTACATCACCTTCCATCCCGACGCGAGCAAGCATGTGGATCGCACGATCCAGCTCATCCGCAGCCTCGGCTGCAAGCCCGGCCTGGTGTTCAACCCGGCCACGCCGCTGAGCTGGCTGGAGTACACGCTGAAGAACATCGACATCGTGATGCTCATGTCGGTCAACCCGGGCTTCGGTGGCCAGAGCTTCATCGAAAGCACGATTTCGAAGCTGGGTTATGCGCGCTCGCTCATCGACGTGCAGGTGGCGATGGGCGGCAACCCGGTGCTGCTCGAAGTGGACGGCGGCGTGAAGACCGACAACATCCGCCGCATCGCCGAGGCGGGCGCCGACACGTTCGTGGCGGGCAGCGCGATCTTCGGCAAGCCGGATTACGCGGTGGTTGTGGCGCAGATGCGCGACGAGCTGGCGCTCGCCGGCGGCCGCGAGGTCTGAGCCGGCATCGGCTGTCCGTCGTCGCGCGGTGCCTCGTCGCGCGGTGCCTCGTCGCGTGGCGACGTCACTGCCGGTTCGCTGCGGCGTGGCATGCCGGGCAGTCGCGTCGCCGTCGCGTGGCGGATGCCGCCGCCGCGCATCTTCGCGTCATCCGGCGGCCGGCAAACGCGGCTAGGCTTCGCACTCCTTTCCGGGGTCGCGGTCGCGCGGCCCAGCTTCCACGCCTCCGACGCCAATGACGAATCCCATCCGCGCTGCGCTCCTCGACCTCGACGGCACCCTGCTCGACACCGTGGAGGACATGCTCCACGCCGGCAACGCGATGCTGCGCCAGGCCATCGACGCCGAGCCGCTGCGCTTCGACGACGCGGCCGCGATGATCGGCAAGGGCTCGCGCAACTTCGTCGAGCGCGCGTTCGCCGTGTCGTCCGGCCAGCCGATGGACGCGCCGGTCGATCAGGACCAGGTCGAGAAGTGGTTTCCGGTGTTCATGCACCACTACCGCGTCTTCAACGGCAAGACGGCCAGGCGCTATCCCGGCGTGGCCGAAGGGCTCGCGGTGATGCGCGCGCGCGGCCTCAAGCTCGCCGTCGTCACCAACAAGCCGAGCGAGCTGGTGCGGCCGCTGCTTGAGCGCTTCCAGCTTGCACACTTCTTCGATGCCTTCGTGGGCGGCGGCGACACGCCGCAGAAGAAGCCCGATCCGCAGCCGCTGCGCCATGCCTGCGCGCTGATGGACGTGGCGCTGGAATCCGCCGTGATGATCGGCGACTCGATGAACGACGCGCTCGCCGGCCGCAATGCCGGCTGCAAGGTGCTGCTGCTGCCTTACGGCTACAACGAAGGCCACCCGGTCGAGTCGCTGGAGGCCGATGCTATAGTCCCCACGCTTCTCGACGCCGCGCTCTGGATCGACGGCTACAACGCCGCGCAATGAGGGCAGGCCGTAATCGCGGCCGCATCGCCCTCGCTGCATGATCCGTCCGGTAGCACCGAGCATCCCGGCCGCGCACCCCGCCCGGCCGACCAATGAAGCCAAGAACCACCACGTTCCATGCCTTCCCTGAAGACGACTTCCTATCTCGCGCAGCTGCGCTGGTGGCGCTGGCCCTCGGGCCAGTGAACGTCTTCGCGCGTCCCGGCCAGGACGCCTCAATCCCCTCAGGCCAATTCCACGCAGAACATCCCAGGGCTCGCCATCGCAGCGCGGGCCTCGCGGCGCAAGCCATGCGCGCGCCGCGGCTCCACACAGCCAAGCCATGACAGAAATCGAATTCAACGCGATCGCCGCCGAGGGCTACAACCGCATCCCGGTGATGCTGGAATGCTTCGCCGACCTCGACACGCCGCTGTCGCTCTATCTCAAGCTCGCGCACGACCCGTCGGGCCGCGCGCATTCCTTCCTGCTCGAATCGGTGGTCGGCGGCGAACGCTTCGGCCGCTATTCCTTCATCGGCCTGCCGGCGCGCACCGTGGTGCGCTCGCGTGGGCACGTCACCGAGGTCGTCACCGACGGCAAGGTGGTCGAGACGCACGAGGGCAATCCGCTCGACTTCGTGACCGAATTCAAGTCGCGCTTCAAGGTCGCGATCCGCCCCGGGCTGCCGCGCTTCGCGGGCGGGCTGGCCGGCTACTTCGGCTACGACTGTGTGCGCTACATGGAGCCGCGCCTCGAACGCCACGCGCAGCAGATCCATCCGCAAGGCAAGCCCGATCCGCTCGACGTGCCCGACATCCTGCTGCTGCTGACCGAGGAGCTGGTGATCGTCGACAACCTCGCCGGCAAGACCTACATGCTCGTGTACGCGAATCCCGCCGAGCCGGAAGCCTATTCGCGTGCGAAGGCACGGCTGCGCGAGCTGCACGCGAGCCTGCGCAAGACGGTGGACATCCCCTACAGCAAGCCGTCGATGCAGACCGAGATCCGCCGCGATTTCGCCAAGGAAGACTTCAAGGCCGTGGTGCTCAAGGCCAAGGAGTACATCGCGGCCGGCGACCTGATGCAGGTGGTGCTCGGCCAGGTGCTGCGCAAGCCCTTCCGCGATTCGCCGCTGACGCTCTACCGCGCGCTGCGTTCGCTCAATCCGTCGCCGTACATGTACTTCTACGACTTCGGCGACTTCCAGGTCGTCGGCTCCAGCCCGGAGATTCTCGTGCGCGAAGAGAAGCTCGCGGCGGGCGAGGGCAGCAAGGTGGTGGTGCGGCCGATCGCCGGCACGCGTCCGCGCGGCAACACGCCCGAGGAGGACGCCCGTCTCGCCGCCGAGATGGCCGCCGACCCGAAGGAAGTGGCCGAGCACGTCATGCTCATCGACCTCGCGCGCAACGACATCGGCCGCATCGCCGACACCGGCAGCGTGGTCGTGACCGAGCGCTTCGCGACCGAGAAGTACAGCCATGTGCAGCACATGGTCAGCAATGTCGAGGGCCGGCTCAAGCAGGGGCTGAGCAATCTCGACGTGCTCAAGGCGACCTTTCCGGCGGGCACGCTGAGCGGCGCGCCCAAGGTGCGCGCGATGGAAATCATCGAGGAGCTGGAGCCGGTCAAGCGCGGCGTGTATGGCGGCGCGGTCGGCTACTTGAGCTTCGGCGGCGAGATGGACCTGGCCATCGCCATCCGCACCGGCGTGGTCAAGGACGGGATGCTCTACGCCCAGGCCGGCGCCGGCATCGTCGCCGACAGCGATCCCGAAATGGAATGGAAGGAGACCGAGCACAAGGCGCGCGCCGTGATGCGCGCCGCCGAGCAGGTCCAGGAAGGTCTGGACGAGCGCTTCTGACGCCGCCGTCCCTCAAGAACACCGGAGAGATTCCATGCTGCTGATGATCGACAACTACGACAGCTTTACCTACAACCTCGTGCAGTACTTCGGCGAACTGGGCGCCGACGTGCGCGTCGCGCGCAATGACGAGATCACGCTCGACGAGATCGAGCGGCTCGCGCCCGAGCGCATCTGCATCTCGCCCGGGCCGTGCTCGCCGCGCGAGGCGGGCATCTCCTGCGATGTCATTCAGCACTTTGCCGGCAAGCTGCCGCTGCTGGGCGTGTGCCTCGGCCATCAGGCCATCGGCCATGTGTTCGGCGGCGATGTGGTGCGCGCCAAGGTGGTGATGCATGGCAAGACCTCGCCGGTGACGCACATCGGCGAGGGCGTGTTCGCCGGCCTGCCAAGCCCCTTCACCGCGATCCGCTACCACTCGCTCGCCATCAGGCGCGAGACGCTGCCCGACTGTCTGGAAGTGACGGCCTGGACCGAGGACGGCGAGATCATGGGCGTGCGCCATCGCCGGTTCCAGATCGAGGGCGTGCAGTTCCACCCCGAGTCGATCCTGAGCGAGCACGGCCACCGGCTGCTCGAAAACTTCCTGAAGCAGCCAGCGCTCGTCGCTGCCTGAAAGCGCTTGCAAGCGGCGGCGCGGCCACGGCGCCGCGCCGTTTCACCTCCACGAACCAGAACCGCAGACCATGTCCATCACGCCCGCCGAAGCCCTGTCGCGCTGCATCGAGCACCGCGAGATCTTTCACGACGAAATGCTGTCGCTGATGCGCCAGATCATGCGCGGCGAGATGTCGCCGGTGCTGATCGCCGCGCTCGCGATGGGCCTGCGGGTGAAGAAGGAAACCGTGGGCGAGATCGCCGCCGCCGCGACTGTGATGCGCGAGTTCGCCACCAAGGTCGAGGTGCCCGAACTCGACAACCTGCTCGACATCGTCGGCACCGGCGGCGATGCCTCGCACACCTTCAACATCTCGACCTGCGCGAGCTTCGTCGCGGCGGCGGCGGGCGCGACGGTGGCCAAGCACGGCGGCCGCGCGGCCAGCTCAAGCTCCGGCGCGGCGGATGTGCTGGAGCAGCTCGGCGTCAACCTCAAGATGACGCCGGAGCAGATCGCCGACGCGATCCGCAAGGTGGGCATCGGCTTCATGTTCGCGCCCAACCATCACTCGGCCATGAAGCATGTGGCGCCGGTGCGCAAGGAACTGGCGGTGCGCACGATCTTCAACATCCTCGGGCCGCTCACCAATCCGGCCGGTGCGAAGCATCAGCTGCTGGGCGTGTTCCACCGCGATCTGGTCGGCATCCTGGTGCGCGTGCTGCAACGGCTCGGCGCGAAGCATGTGCTGGTGGTGCATGGCAGCGATGCGGTGACGGGCGCGGCGCTCGACGAGATCTCGCTCAGCGGCCCGACGCTCGTCGGTGAACTGCGCGACGGCGAGGTGCGCGAATACGTGCTCAACCCCGAGGACCTCGGCTTCGCGCCGATCGAATTTGGCGCGCTCCAGGTGAAGACGGCCGAGGAGTCGAAGGCGCGGCTGCTCGGCGTGCTCGACGGCGAGGCGGGTCCGTCGCGAGACATCGTGCTCGCCAACGCGGGCGCGGCGCTGTATGCGGGCGATGTGGTCGGCTCGATCGCCGAGGGCATCGCGAAGGCGCGCGGGGCGATCGACGGCGGCGCCGCGCGCGCCAGGCTCGACGCCTTCGCCGAGTTCAGCCGCGGATGCGCTGCGGCTTGAGCCGACTCAGCTGCCCCGCCCGGTCGCGGAGGACCGAGCTGGCGGCCATGACGGTGGACGGATGCGAAGTCGTCGGCGCTTTCCGTCTGCCGATCCGAGGGCGGACACCTTCTGTTTCATCGACGCCCGGGGGCGCCTTCGGCGGCGGGTAACTCGGCTTCACGGAAGCCGGTCACGTCGATGTCGTGCTTGCGGATGAGTTCGAAGAACGCCCGTCGGTTCTTGCGCGCCATCCGGGCCGACTGGGAAATGTTGCCCGCGCTGCGGCGCAACAGCCCTTCGATGTAGCCCCGTTCGAAGGACGCGACGATGCGGCTCTTGATCTGGCGGAACGATTCCTCGCAGGCCATCGTCGAGCCGACCAAGAGCGGCCATTCGCTGGTCTGGCCTCTCACGGTGTCGGTCATGGCCCGGGCGATGGCGGCATCGATCCGCGCGCGCAGTTGCTGCGCATCGAAGGGCGCGACCACGAAATCGCAGATGCCGGCGGCGACGAGTGCGCGCAGCATCGAGCCGTTCACCTGCTCGAGCGCAACGATAACCGCCAGCTGCGGGCTTGCGATGCGCCAGCCCGCGATGCGCGCGACGAGGTCATCCGGTGAATCGCAGGCCACGACGATCGCGGCCGACTCCGCGACCTGGCTCGTGAATGCCTCATGACGCCCGGCAAAGCCCAGTTCGCGGTCGCAGGCCGCGGTGAGCGCCTCGGCGAGCCTGAGCCCCATCGGGCTGGTCGGTGCGAGATCGAGCACCACACAGCGTCGCTCGGGCTGGCCGGTACGCAGGATCCGGCTCGGAATTCGCGTCGTCGCGCGTCCTGCCGCAGACGTGCCCGCAGCAACCGGGGTTGGTTCATCGCGGACTCGCATCCAGCTGAGGGCTTGATCCACGAGTGCACTTCTGGATTGCGTCATTCGTCCCTCCAGCATCGATCATTGTGAGCAAAAGTTTCACGGTGCTGGAGCCATATCGCATCCTGCATTTGAGGGGTGCGACGGGGCTTTGGCGCGTTTGTACGTTGGCATGGACCATGCTGAACACGGGCATGGAGGGGTGACCGTGGACATGTCCGTGTACGACCAGCTTGAGACCGCGATCGATGCCGTGAGCCAGCGCCAAGATGACGTCGGCAACTGGCGCGCGATGCTCGAGGTGCTTGCCCGCGCCTGTGGGCAGCCCAGCCTGCGATACGAGGTCTGGCGCGACGGCGAACCGGTTCACGTTGTCACGTCCGACCGGGTTGATCTCGATCCTGCCGACGCCCAGGTCGTGGTCGGCGCCAATGGCCTGCTGGGGCAGCTCATGCACGACCGTGAACTGCTCCGGCATGCCTCGCCCGAGCAGCGTGCCGTATGGGCGCTCGCCGGATCACGGCTCGCCACGGCGGTACGCGCTCATCTCCAGACCGTGGCCGCACGTCTGCCTGCGCGTGGTGTTGCCGAGTTGCCTTTCCTGGTGGTCGCCGGCAAGGGCGGTGTGATTCGCATCAATGCGGCGATGCGTGACTGGATTGCGGTGCATCCGGGCTGGCTGCGTCTTGTCGGCCGGCAGATCGAGGATCCGCGCCGTGCCATCGAAAGGCTTACCGTCGGCGTTTCCGAAGCTGGCCGTGCCGTGCTGCCGCTGGGGGTCGAGGTGGGGGCGCCGGGAACCCGGCCGCTGGCGCTCGTGGGTTTGCGCAGTCCCCTTGTCCAAGGCGCGGTGCTCCTGCTCGTCGCTCACACGGGACAGCTTCGCGCGATGCCAGCCGTCCTCGAAGACGGTTCGAATGCGCACAGTTCCGATGTGCCTGTCCTGCGTGCGCTTTGCGAAGGGGGCGAGATCCATGAATTGGTGGATTGGCATGCAATGGTGCGCATTGCTGCGAGGCCGGCGTCTCGCCCCCCCATCGGTATGCGCGAGTCGGACAGGGCCGGCATCGGCACCGTGCATGCGCCCGTCTCCAATCTGGTAACGGCAACCGGCATTTGCGCGCCTGGTGTCGATTGCCGCTGAAATGGGTCATCACCGGGCTTTCATGCAGGCAATGACAGGTCAGTGCTTACCGCCCGGAGGCCGTTGACGCATATCAAGCCCGTCAGGCAGCCCGATGCTTACAGTCAGCTCCATTCCCGCAACGGGGGCCAAAAGCATCTGAAAGGAGACGATCGTGCACGAAGTCGGCCACGCGTTTGCCGGCGTCGAGTTCGACGCTCCGCTGATCAGGCGGCTCGATCGGTCCGGCCCGCGCTACACCTCGTATCCCACCGCCGACCGCTTCCATGCGGGCTTTGGCGCCGAGCATTACGCGCTCGCCGTCGAGCAACGCAAGTTGCTGGGCAATCGCCGCCCGCTCTCGCTGTACGTGCATGTGCCGTTCTGCGAGTCCATCTGCTACTACTGCGCCTGCAACAAGATCGTCACCCGCCATCGTGAGCAGGCTGACGAATATCTCGGCTATCTCCTGAGAGAGCTGGCAATTCACCGAGGGCTGTTCGGTGGGCAGCAGAAGCTTGAGCAATTGCACTTCGGTGGTGGCACACCCACCTATCTCTCGCATGACCAGCTTGAATGCCTCATGCGCGCCATCGACGATGCCTTTCCGCTCGTGGCCGATCAGATGGGTGAGTTCTCGATCGAGGTAGACCCGCGTACCGTCACGCCCGAGCGCATCGCGCATCTGCGCCAGATCGGCTTCAACCGCATCAGCCTCGGCGTGCAGGATTTCGATCCGGTAGTGCAGAAGGCGGTCCATCGCGAGCAGAGCTTCGAGCAGACCAGGGAGCTGGTCGCAGCCGCGCGTGAGCATGAATTCCGTTCGGTGTCGGTCGACCTGATCTATGGCCTGCCGCACCAGAACGTCATCAGCTTCAACCGGACGCTCCAGCAGGTGCTCGACATCTCGCCCGACCGGATCGCGATCTACAATTACGCGCATCTGCCGCACCTGTTCAAGCCGCAGCGGCGCATCAGTGCTGAAGACCTGCCGTCGCCCGACCAGAAGCTCGATCTGCTGCACATCTGCATCATGCGGCTGACCGAGGCGGGCTACGTCTACATCGGCATGGACCATTTCGCGAAGCCGACGGACACGCTGGCGATCGCGCAGCGCCATGGCCGACTGCATCGCAACTTCCAGGGCTACTCGACCCACGCCGACGCCGATCTCATCGCGCTCGGTGTGTCGGCCATCGGCGCCGTCGGGCCGACGTACCACCAGAACGCCAAGACGCTCGCCGAGTACTACGCACCGCTTGATCAGGGGCGGCTGCCGATCGCGCGCGGCATCGCGCTTACGCATGATGACCTGCTGCGTCGCACCGTCATCCACACGCTGCTCTGCCATGCCGAACTGAACAAGCGTTCCATCGAGACCGCCTACCCGATCCATTTCGACGAGACCTTCGGCCCTGAGCTGCGCGATCTCGCCGCGATGGAACGCGACGGTCTGCTCACGATGGACGAGGACTGGATTACCGTGACGCCGAAGGGCCGGCTGCTGGTGCGCAACATCGCGATGGTCTTCGACAAGTACCTGCGCACACCGGCCAAGGAACAGGTCATGCGTTATTCGCGCACCATCTGAGGCGCGTGAAGGCCCGGAAGGGCCTTGGCGCACAATGGCGCGATGCTTGATCTACTGACTCACCCAGCCCCCTTTCCCTCTGCCGTCACCGCCGGTTCCGCCTTCATCGTTGGGCTGATGGGCGGCGTGCATTGCGCCGGCATGTGCGGCGGCATCGTCTCGGCGCTCGGCGTCTCGGGACCCGCACTGCAGCCCGCGCCGATCACCGTGGTCACGCATCGGGAGGCGCTGGCGGCGACGGTAGTCGGCGGTCATGAGGTGAGCACGCCGGCGGTTTCCCGTCTGGCGCTTCAACTGGCCTACAACACGGGGCGGTTGCTGACCTATGCCTTCATCGGTGCGATCGCCGGATCGGTCGGTGCTGCCGCATTGCTGGCTGACGCTGTGTTCCCGGTGCAGCACATGCTCTATCTGCTGGCCAATCTCTTTCTGCTCGCGCTGGGTGCCTACCTGACCGGCATGTTTCCCATGCTGGCGCAAGTGGAGCGTATCGGCGGGCGCCTGTGGTCGGCGTTTCGGCCGGTGCTCGGGCGCCTGCTGCCGGTGCGATCCGTCGGGCAGGGCGTGCTGATGGGCGGGCTCTGGGGTTTCGTGCCCTGCGGGCTGATCTATTCGATGATCCTGAGCGCCATGCTGGCGGGGTCCCCGCTACGAGGTGCGGCCGTGATGCTCGCCTTCGGGCTGGGCACGCTGCCCAACCTGCTGCTGCTCGGCCTGGCGATGTCGCGTGGCGGCAGATGGTGGCGCCGTCCGGCGGTGCGCGTGGTGGCCGGACTGTTCGTGATCGCATTCGGTTTGCTTGGACTCTGGCGTGCAAACGCCGTGGTCCAGCAGCAGGGGGGATGGTTCTGCCTCACGCCGGCTACCGCGTCGGGAGATGTTCGATGACGGAGCAGGCGGGTCAGCGCGCCGAGTGCTTCCATTGCGGCGCTCCGGTGCCGCCCAGGCTCGGTCTGTTCGTCAATTTCAAGGGGCGCATGGAGCCTGTCTGTTGTCATGGTTGCGAGGCCGTGGCGCAGACGATCATCGAGGGCGGTTTCGACGCCTATTACGCGCGGCGCGAAGCGCTGGCCCTGCAGGCCGAGGCGGCGCGCCCGGGTCGTGATCTGGAGGCCTTCGATGACGAGCGCTTCCAGCGTGGCTTCGTGCGCGAACCCGCACCTGGCGAGCGCGAGGCCGTGCTCACGATGGAAGGGATCCGCTGTGCCTCCTGCGTCTGGCTGGGCGAGCAGGCAGCGGGCCGTGTGCCCGGCGTGTTGTCGTTCAACATCAACCTCATGACCGAGCGCGCGACGCTGCGCTGGGATCCGGTGCGGGTGAAGCTCTCGCAGATCCTGCATGCGCTCGATGTCGTGGGCTACCGGGCCTGGCCTTTCGATGTAGACCGGCACGAGGCACTCATCAAGACCAACCAGCAACGCATGCTCCGCCAGCTCTTCGTGGCAGGCATGGGAATGATGCAGGTGATGATGTATGTCGTGCCCTTCTACCTGCACGGCGACGACATCGAGCCCGAGTTCGTGACGCTGATCCGCTGGGTCAGTCTGCTGCTGACCACACCGGTGGTGCTGTATTCCGCTGCGCCGATGTTCGCCGGTGCGTGGCGCGACCTGCGTGCCCGGCGGGTCGGCATGGATGTGCCGGTGGTCCTGGCGATCATTGCTGCCTTCATAGCGAGCACCTGGCATACCGTAATCGACGCGGGTGAGGTGTATTTCGACTCGATCACGATGTTCGTGTTCCTGCTGCTCTGGGGGCGGTATCTGGAAGTCGGGGCTCGGCGTAAGGCGATGCAGGGTGTCGACAGCCTGTTGCGGCTGGCGCCTCGCCGTGTCGACCGTCTGGGTGCCGGCGGGACGCGCGAGTCGGTGCGAGTCGAGGAACTGCTGACCGGTGAATGCATCGAGGTTGCGGCCGGCCAGGCTCTGCCGGTGGACATGGCGCTTCAGTCCGAAAGGGCGCAACTCGATCTCTCGCTGCTGACCGGTGAATCCCATCCGGTTACGCGGCGGCCCGGTGATGTCCTGCCCGCCGGTGCCGTGAACCTCGGGGATCCGATCACTGGCACGGTGGCGCGCATAGAGGCGGACAGCACCGTGTCGGTCATGCGCCGACTCATCGATCGCGCTGCGAGTGAGCGGCCTCGCGTCGGCCGCGTTGCCGATCGCATCGCCTCATGGTTTCTCGCCGGGCTGCTGGTCTTCACGCTGCTCGTGTCCGTCGTCTGGTGGTTCGTCGAGCCGCAACGCGCCCTGCCGATCGCGATCGCGCTGCTGGTCGTGTCCTGCCCGTGCGCGCTGTCGCTCGCGACGCCCGCGAGCTTCGCGGCTGCCATCAGTGCGCTTTCCCGACGTGGGGTACTGCTGGCCAGGGCCGACGCCCTTGAGGCATTGGCTGGCGTGACCGACGTCGTCTTCGACAAGACCGGGACGCTGACGCAATCGACGCTTTCCGCCGAGATCGAGGTGGTCGGCGAATTGCCCGAGCGCGACTGTTGGGAAATGGTCGCGGCGCTGGAGGTGGGGAGCACGCATCCGGTCGGACGGGCGCTACTCCGTGGTGCGCGCGAGCGCGGCATTAACGAGAGGACGCTCTCCGAGCGGGAAGTCGTCGTTGGCCGTGGCGTGCAAGCAACAGTCGATGGCGCGGCCTGGCGAGTCGGCAATGGCGTGTTCGCGCTCGCTTTTTCTGTTGCCGACATGACCGACGGTGTCTGGCTGTCGCGCGATGGCGTAGCAGTCGCTCGCTGGCGGTTGACCGCTCCGGTCAGGGCGGGTGCCGCGCAACTCGTGGCTCGGCTCAGGGCTCGCGGGCTGCGTGTCTGGCTGATGTCCGGCGATGGACAGCCGGCCACGGAAATGGTCGCGCAAGCAGTCGGGATCGATGCCGCGCACGGCAGCCTTTTGCCTGAGCAGAAGCTCAAACGTGTGCGCAAGCTTCAGTCGGAAGGGGGGCGAGTGGCGATGATCGGGGACGGCATCAATGACGCGCCCGTGCTGTCAGGCGCCGATGTCTCGATCGCGATGAGTGAAGGCGCCGAGATAGCCCAAGTGTCGTCTGATGCGGTGATGGTGTCGCGTGATCTGGTGGCGATCGACACGGCCTTCGGCGCCGCTGCTACCGCGATGTCGGTGACGCGGCAGAACCTCTGGTGGGCTTCGATCTACAACGCGCTGGCGATTCCGGCAGCCGCCTTCGGGCTGGTAACACCTTGGGTAGCCAGTCTCGGGATGTCGCTCAGTTCGCTGCTGGTGGTGCTGAACGCCTTGCGACTGTTACGAATCCGTTAGACTTAGTCGGGTTTGCGTGTATGGAAAGCCTGTTCATCCTCATCCCGCTGTCGGTCGGCATCGTCTTCGCGGCAGTGTGGATCTTCTTGCGCATGTCTAAGGACGGCCAGTTCGACGACCTCGAAGGGCCGGCGTGGCGCATTTTGCAGGACGAGGATGATCCCGGCGGCGGGCCGAAAGAGCCGACAGCACGCGACGAACGTCCCACCTAAGCATCGTCCGTGCCCGGGGTGCGCCTTGATCGGTGTCAAGCCTGTCAATCCCTGCACGGTTACGATTTCATACCGATTTTGGGTCCAATTCCTAGGTCTGCACGAGGGGTGCCATGGGTTCTTCAACTCGCGAAAGCACATATAACTACAAGGTGGTGCGCCAGTTCGCTGTCATGACGGTGATCTGGGGCATTGTCGGCATGCTGGTTGGCGTACTCATCGCCGCCCAACTGGCTTGGCCGCAACTCAACTTTGACACGGCGTGGCTGAGTTTCGGCCGCCTGCGTCCGCTGCATACCAATGCGGTGATCTTTGCCTTCGGTGGGTCGGCGCTCTTCGCGACGTCGTACTACGTGGTCCAGCGTACCTGCCAGACCCGGCTGTTCTCGGATGCGCTCGCTGCCTTCACGTTCTGGGGCTGGAACGCAATCATCGTTTCGGCTGTCTTCACGTTGCCGCTTGGGATCACGACCGGCAAGGAGTACGCCGAACTCGAATGGCCGATCGACATCGCGATCACGCTGATATGGGTGGCGTATGCGATCAACTTCTTCGGCACGATCGCCATCCGCAAGGTCAAGCACATCTACGTCGCCAACTGGTTCTATGGCGCGTTCATCCTTGCGGTGGCGCTGCTCCATGTCGTGAACTCGGCTGAAGTGCCTGTCACCATGTGGAAGAGCTACTCGGCCTACGCCGGGGTGCAAGACGCGATGGTTCAGTGGTGGTATGGCCATAACGCGGTTGGTTTCTTCCTGACCGCCGGCTTCCTTGGAATGATGTATTACTTCGTTCCGAAGCAAGCCGAACGTCCCGTGTACTCGTATCGCCTGTCGATCGTGCACTTCTGGGCTCTGATCTTCACGTACATGTGGGCGGGCCCCCACCACCTGCACTACACCGCGCTGCCCGACTGGACCCAGTCGCTGGGCATGGTTTTCTCGCTCATCCTGCTTGCTCCGAGCTGGGGCGGCATGATCAACGGCATCATGACCCTGTCGGGTGCCTGGCATAAGCTGCGTGACGATCCGATCCTCAAGTTCCTGATCGTGTCGCTCTCGTTCTACGGCATGAGCACCTTCGAAGGCCCGATGATGGCCATCAAGACGGTGAACTCGCTCTCGCACTACACCGACTGGACGGTGGGTCATGTGCACTCTGGCGCGCTTGGCTGGGTCGGCTTCATCTCGATTGGCTCGATCTACTACCTGCTGCCGCGCGTCTTCGGCCGCACTACGATGTACAGCGTGCCGGCCATCAACCTGCACTTTTGGATCGCAACCATCGGCGTCGTGCTTTACATCGCCGCAATGTGGATTGCCGGTGTGATGCAGGGCCTGATGTGGCGCGCCACGAATGCCGACGGCACGCTGACCTACACCTTCGTCGAAGGCGTGAAAGCGACCTACCCGTACTTCGTCATCCGCGTCTGCGGTGGTGTCCTCTATCTGAGCGGCATGATCCTGATGGGCTGGAACATGGCGAAGACCATCGCTGGCGCGCAACCGGTTGACGCGCGCATCCCGGCTGTCGCCGCCCACGCGCACTGAGCCGAGGAGAGAACGTAATGAAGTTGAAGAATGATCTGATCGAGCAGAACGTCGGCTGGCTGTTGGTGCTGACGCTCATCGTGATCCTGTTCGGCGGTTTGGTTGAAATCGTTCCGCTGTTCTTCCAGAAGTCGACGACTCAGCCTGTCGACGGCCTCAAGCCCTACACCGCACTCCAACTTGCTGGCCGCGATGTGTATCAGCGCGAGGGGTGCTACAACTGCCATTCGCAGATGATTCGCCCCTTCCGCGCCGAGACGGAGCGTTACGGTCATTACTCGGTTGCAGGCGAGTTCGTCTATGACCATCCGTTCCAATGGGGCAGCAAGCGCACCGGTCCGGATCTGGCTCGTGTTGGCGGTCGCTATTCCGATCGTTGGCATGCGGTCCACCTGAACAATCCTCGCGCTGTCGTGCCTGAGTCGATCATGCCGGCCTATCCCTGGCTTGAAGCGACGGCAGTTGCCGCCGATGGACTGCCAGCCCGCATGAAGGCGCTTCGTGCTGTGGGTGTCCCGTACACCGACGAAGAAATCGCGGCTGCAGCTGACACCGTTCGCGGCAAGACGGAGCAGGAGGCGGTAATCGCCTACCTGCAAGTTCTCGGCACGGCGATCAAGTCGCGCTGACATTCGCTACCGCTGAAAGGAATGCGCATGGAACTGGACGTGTTGCGGAGCGTTTCCACCGTTCTGAGTTTCCTGGTCTTTGTCGGAATTGTGGTCTGGGCCTGGAACGGCAGCAGACGGCGGGATTTCGATCAGGCAGCGCAACTCCCTTTCGCGGACGACGGTCACGCAGACATGGCGGACAAATAAAGGGGATTTGAAATGGCTGACTTTCTGAGCGGCTTCTGGAGCTACTACATTGCCGGTATCACGATTACCGGCATTCTTGGGTGCGCGTGGGTGCTCTGGTCCAATATGACCGCGAAGGTCAAGGGGCCGGTGGAAACCATGGGGCATACGTGGGACGAAACTCTTGAGGAGTACAACAACCCGTTGCCGTCCTGGTGGGTGTGGCTTTTCGTCATCACTATTGTGTTCGGCTTTGCCTATCTCTATCTGTATCCGGGCTTGGGTTCGAACAAGGGTTCGCTGGGCTGGTCGTCCACGGGTCAATACGATGCCGAGGTTGTTAAGGCCAGCCAGCAGTTTGACCCGATCTTCGATCGCTATGCCAAGCTCGATCTGAAGGAGGTCGCGGCGGACCAGCAGGCGCACCAGATCGGCGAGCGTCTTTTCCTGACCTATTGCTCGCAATGTCACGGTTCTGATGCTCGTGGAGCCAAGGGCTTCCCGAATCTGACCGACAAGGACTGGCTGGGTGAGGGATCTGCTGAATACATCGAGCAAACGATCCTGAATGGCCGGATGGCTGCCATGCCTTCGATGGCAGCGGTGCTCGGTACTGCAGATGATGTGGCCAACATGGCGCAATATGTTCTCAGTCTTTCCGGCTCTGGACACGACTCAGTCAAGGCAGCACTCGCCAAAGACAAGTTCGTAGCCTGTGCCGCATGTCATGGTCCCGAAGGCAAGGGCAACCCGGCCATTGGAGCCCCGAACCTGACTGACAAGACGTGGCTGTATGGTGGTTCCGCACAAACCATCACTGAAACGATCACACTTGGCCGTACCAATCAAATGCCGTCTTTCCGTGCCTTCCTGGGCGAAGCCAAGATCCATCTGATCGCCGCTTACGTATGGAGCCTGTCGAACAAGCCGGAAGCTCCGGCAAAGACCGCTATGGTTCAATAAGGTATTGCTGGGCAGTTTCAGCCGGGAGGGTCAATGTGCCCTCCCGGCCGAGGAGACTTAAATGGGTAGTGAAAGTAAGCAGCAGGGCGTATCGTCCAGTGATGCTGCAGTCAATTCCTCCAAGGAGGCCGCTTCGCAACCGCAAGCGGCCTCTTTTGCATTGAAGGGGACTTCCGAGAAGTCCGCGGCAGGAACTGATGTCAAGGATGATGGACGTAGCCTTTATCAGAAGCGCATCAAGATTTATCCAAGAGCCATAAAAAATGGCTGGTTTGACCGCTGGCGTTGGGCATTGGTCTGGTTTACCCAGATCATTTTTTACGGCACCGCTTGGCTGCAGTGGAATGATCGCCAAGCGGTACTTTTTCATCTCACCGAGCGCAAATTCTATATTTTTGGCTTTGTGCTCTGGCCGCAGGATTTTATTTATCTGACCGGATTGCTGATCATCTCGGCATATGCATTGTTCTTGTTTACGGCAATTGCTGGCCGTCTGTTTTGTGGTTATGCCTGTCCACAAACGGTCTATACCGAGATATTCACGTGGGTGGAGCGTCTGATCGAAGGTGATCGCCACAAACGCATGCGTCTGGACGAGTCGCCATGGGATGGGCGCAAGATTGGTTTGCGTTTGGCAAAATTCAGCATTTGGGCGGTTATTGGATTGTGGACTGGTTTCACTTTCGTGGGATATTTCACTCCAATTCGAGAGTTGTTATCGGAGGTTGTGCATTTGGATGTGAGCGGCTGGTCGTTATTCTGGATGCTCTTTTATGCAGGATTCACGATTTTGCAGGCTGGTTTTATGCGGGAGCAGGTATGCAAGTACATGTGCCCGTATGCGCGTTTTCAGAGTTCGATGTTTGACCGTGACACTCTTGTCGTCACTTATGATGCAGCGAGAGGTGATCCACGCGGTTCGCGCCCTCGTAAGCTCGACCATCGGTCGCAAGGGTTCGGTGATTGCGTCGATTGTGGTGTTTGCGTACAGGTTTGTCCGACCGGTATCGATATTCGAAACGGTCTTCAATATGAGTGCATTGGCTGCGGTGCTTGCATCGACGGATGCGATGACATCATGGAGAAGATGAATTACCCGCGAGGACTGATTCGTTACACCACTGAAAATGCACTTGAAGGCAAATATCCAGACAAGCACGTGGTGAAGCATATCCTTCGTCCGCGCACATTGATTTACACCGTCGTCTTGTTTGTGATCGTAGGGGCTTGGATAGGTACGCTGATCAATCGAAACCCGTTGAAAGTTGATGTGATCAGAGATAGGGGAGTGCTTGCGCGTGAGATAGAGGGCGGTGAGATAGCCAACGTTTATCAACTCAAGATCATGAATACTGACGAGGCACCGCATAGGTATCGAGTCATGGTCAACGGTATCCCCGGTATTCACGTGCAAGGCGCACAGCTCATTGAAGTGGAGGCGATTACCACACGTGCTGTTGCGATTGAGGTCGCAGCTCCGATGGGCAGCGGCGAACGCGGTTCCAACAAGGTGGAGTTTGTGGTGGAGAGCCTAGAATCGCCAGTGCAGTCAACGAGCGAAAAGTCAGTCTTCTACTTGCCCTGACATGTCGGATAAGCAAATGAACACGATTTCAACTGCTCAGCGGCCGTGGTATCGCCAATTCTGGCCGTGGGCTTTGGCTGCCGGTCCGGTTGCAGTGCTCATTGCGGGCAGTGTCACGATTTGGCTGGCTGTGACTCGTCCGGAAGCGTTAGTAGTCGACGACTATTACAAACAGGGCAACGCAATTAATCAGTCGATACAGCGTGACCGTGCTGCGGCTCAATTGGGGTTGAAGGCCGATCTTGAAATTGTCGCAGATGGCCAGTTGGAAGTTCGGCTGATTGGGGATGCGGCTTATGCGTGGCCCCCCGTGATTGGATTGCTACTGACTCATCCAACGCTTGCCTCTGAGGACATCAAGGTGCAGCTAGTTGCAAAATCCCTTGCAAATGGAAGGGGAGTGTATGTCGCTGCAGCGCCTCTTCTCAAGGATGTGTCTTATCAACTGCAATTGCAGGATGGTGATCGGTGGCGTTTGACTGGGGAATGGCCTAAGTCGGCAAAAATAGTTGTTGGAGTACAGTCTGCAGACAAATAATCGGTGGGAGGTTCTGTTATTGCCAGAACCGCCAACTGTTAAAACTCGGAGGCGTCATGTTGAAGCTTTTGCAGGTGCTTTGGCCATCGTTTCTGATGGCTGCATTCGCTGACGTCTCTTTTTTTGCAATATTTGAACCGTCGGATTTGACGATTTTCGGATACTTGCTGCCAGTCAATTCTCTGGCGCTGTATACGATGGGGTTTTTGGCATTTTGGTCACTGTGCGCGCTTTCGTCTGCAATGACATGCATGCTGATACGCGATGTTCCAGAAAGCCCGTTTAATCACAGGGTTTGATGGACAGTGACTCGCTGTTATTAGTAGTGGAGATGAGAGTTTTGAGCCCCTCGATGTCCAACAGCACAATTTCCTTGTGCGCTACTGCAATGAGACCTTGTTTGCGAAAACGGGTGAGCAGCCTGCTGATGCTTTCAATCGTCAGCCCGAGATAGCTGCCAATCTCTTCACGAGTCATGCGAAGTTGAAAAGCTTTTGCAGAATAACCGCGCCTTGCATAGCGAGTAGCAAGATTCACCAAGAAAGCCGCTAGGCGTTGTTCAGCACGCATGGCGCCGAGCATCAACATGAGACCCTGCTCGCGAGTGATCTCCTGACTCATCATGCGGTGAAAGTGCCTTTGAAGATTCGGTATCTCTCTAGAAAGATCCTCAATCCGACTAAATGGAAGTTCGCAAACTTCCGAGTCTTCGAGGGCTACGGCGTTGCAGTGATGGCTCTCGGTCGCAATCGCGTCAAATCCAAGCAGTTCTCCGGCCATTTGAAAGCCGGTCACTTGCTCAAGGCCCGTCGAATCGATATGAGTCGTCTTGAAATGACCAACGCGAACCGCGTAAAGATTCGTGAAACGCTCTCCCATCCTGAAAAGCATTTCGCCTTTCAATACGCGACGACGTTTCGTAATGACAGAATCAAGTCGACGCATGTCGTCAACGTCCAGACCCACGGGCAAGCACAGCTCATGCATGCTGCAGGTTGAGCATTTATTGCGCAGTGCAGCAATCTCAATGCCTGGGGAAAGCTGCGTCGGTATACTGGACATGCTTGATCTCGCGGCGCGTAGGCACCGATGGTTTACCCAATTCGGAACTATCTTCGAAAGATAGCATTCCCCCCCTTGGCTTGCCAGTCACATCACTGACCGTAGCCGACCGAACAAAGCCAAGGCAGCCTTCGCTGCCCAGATCTTATGAGCGACATTCTCAAGAAAATCCTGGCAACAAAGCACGAAGAAGTCATTGCCGCCAGGCAGCGGCAGAGCTTCGTGGAACTTGACGTAGACGCACGCTCCGCAGCTCCGCCCTTGGGTTTTGCGCGTGCGCTGATTTCCAAGTCCGAGTGCGGAATCGCTGGTGTGATCGCTGAGGCCAAGCGCGCATCGCCTTCCAAGGGGCTCTTGCGTGAATCATTCGATGCCGCGGCCATTGCACGAAGCTATGAGCTGCATGGGGCAGCTTGCATGAGCGTATTGACCGATCGCGACTACTTCAGGGGCGATGCTGCCGATCTTAAGGCTGCGCGTGCTGCGTGCCGGTTGCCGATCATTCGCAAGGATTTCATCGTCGACGAATGGCAGATCGCCGAGGCGCGTGCCTGGGGGGCGGATGCCATTCTCCTGATCGTCGCCGCGCTTGATGACTCTCAGTTGGCGGCTCTTGAGTCCACGGCGTTCGACTATGGCTTGGACGTGCTCGTCGAGGTGCACGATGGGGCCGAGCTTGAGCGTGCGCTCAAGCTACGGACTCCGCTGGTTGGCATCAACAACCGCAATCTGCGCACGTTCGAAACCAGTCTGGCAACGACGCTCGGGCTGCTAGCCCAGGTTCCCGCGGATCGTCTCGTGGTGACCGAGAGTGGAATCCTTTCCGCGGCGGATGTCGAACTGATGCGCGGTGCCGGCGTCAACAGCTTTCTGGTCGGAGAGGCGTTCATGCGTGCGCCGGAGCCAGGTGAGGCCCTGGCCAGATTGTTCGGGTTCGGCACGGCCTCACGCTGATTTGCTACGGCGCCTCGTTTTCGGAGGTGCGGCTTCGAGCCAGGCGTTGCTGAGCGTGGGGTCGATGCCCGGGCGGAGTTCAACGGCGGACTCACTCGAGCCCAGGCGCAACTGGCGCTGGAACAGCTGGTCGCGCCGGAAGCCGGTGACCTCGACGATTTCACCAGGCTGATGCCGTTCCGTCAGGGGGCCAAGATTTGTATGCGTGACCCGGCGTCCGTTGATGGCGACGATCACGTCGCCGGCAGATAAGCCCGCGCGCATGGCGGCGCTATCCCGGTACACGGTGGTGATAAGGCAGTCGCTGCCCGAACTGCGCGTCTTGATACCCAGAGATGCGGCAGTCGAGGTCTTGCTCGCCGAGTCGATGCCGATGCTCCCTAGCAGTGCCGCGAGCGGAAGGTCGTCGCAGCCATAGGCAAATGCGTGGACAGCATCGTGCACGTCGACGCCGGTGGCTTCCATAACCAATGTCGGAAATTCATCTTCTGCGAGTCCATGGCGTCCGTCGGGCGACAGGCTGTAGAAGTCGCGGCCGAGGCGCTGCCAGAGCAGGCGCATCACGTCATCGAGGGAATGCCTGCCTGCTGATTCGCGGCGGATGAGCAGGTCGAGCGCGAGCGCGACGAGCGAGCCCTTCTGGTAGTAGCTGACGATCTCGTTGGGCGAGTTCTCGTCCTGGCGGTAGTACTTGGTCCAGGCGTCGAAGGAGCTGTCGGCCACGCTCATGCGCAAACGGCCGGGGCCGCGCGCGACATCGTTGATCGTCTTGGTCAGCATGCGCAGGTATTGCGGGCGATCGACGAGGCCGGTGCGCACGAGGAAAAGATCGTCGTAGTAGCTCGTGAAGCCTTCGAAGATCCACAGCAGGCGGGTGTGCTGTTCGCGGTCAAAGTCGTAGCGTGCAAACGCTTGCGGCTTGATGCGCTTGACGTTCCAGGTGTGGAAGTACTCGTGCGACACCAGCCCGAGGAAGTTGCGATAGGCGTCGCTCGTTTCGGACTTGTCGACGGTGGGCAGACTTTCGGGCGTGCAGATAAGCGCAGTCGAGGCGCGGTGTTCCAGACCGCCATAGCCATCCGGCACGGCGTTGACCATAAACACGTAGCGGTCCATCGGCGCCTTGCGCGACTTCGGCTCGAAGAAGGCGATCTGGGCTTCGCAGATGCGCTTGAAGTCCGCCGCGATCCGGGCGCGGTCGAGCTTGCCGTCCGCGCCGCTGATGGCAACGCCGTGTGGCACGCCGTGGGCCTCGAACTCGATCCAGTCGAAATGGCCCAGTTCGACCGGATGATCAACGAGTTCATCGTAGTCGGCGGCGACGTACCGGCCGAAGCCCATTGGCCGGGCGGCCCCCTTGCCGCTGTCGGGCCGCAGCGCGGTGGCGACCTTCCATGACGCGAGTGCACCGCCCGGCGCTTCGATGTCGACGCTGACCGGCTCGTCCTCTCGCCCGACCACGCGCAGGAACACGCTCGTGCCGTTGAAGAAGCCGCGCGTGTCATCGAGCAGCGCCGCGCGCACGCTCGCATCCCAGGCATAGACCTCGTAGCGCAGCAGCACGCCGTGCCTGCTGGCCGCGACGCGCCAGGTCTGCTTGTCGAGCTTGGTGAGGGCGAGCCTGCGACCGGCCTTTGCACCATCGGCGCCAAGTGCGCGAGCCTCGATCGACACGATGTGGCGCGCGAACTCGCGGATCATGTAGCTGCCGGGAATCCACGCGGGCAGGGCAACCGTCACGTCGGCGGCGGCATCGGCCGGCGGGTCGATGGCAAGCCTGACTTCGAACAGATGCGCTTCGGGGTGGCGGGCTGCAATCGTGTAGCGGATCGACGCGGGCATGGCGGAGGCTGGATGTGTTGATGAACAAGGGACGCAGACGAGCGCGGGTCACGGGCAGCACGTCTCGCGCGCCGGCAGCGGGCCGACGCTAGCACAGCCTCTGCCGCGCCTCAGTTCACGCGCACCACCGTCACCGTGCATTCGGCGCGCGAGACGACCGCGGTCGAGACGGCGCCGAGATAGCGCTTGAGCGCGCTCGGCCCACGCGAGCCGATCACGATCTGGTCGACGCGGTTGTCGGTCGCGTACTGGAGCAGCGCGTCGGCGAGGTCGGGCGACTCGAGCACGTGGAAGGTTGCGCGTCCGGGCGGCAGCCCGAGCGGCCTGGCCCAGTGCTGAAGCTCGATCAGGCGGCGCACATGCAGGTTGCGGCCGTCGCTGTCGGTGGTCTGATCCATGCCAATGCGATTGGTGCGCAGCACTGTCACGCAGGCGACGCGCGCGTTCGGCAGCGCCTGCATCGCCTGGCGAACCATTGCGCGCACCGCGTCGGCGAGTGCTTCGTGTTCCTGGGTCACGTCGATCGCGGCCATGATGATCGGCGCGCGGGCCAGTTGCGTGGAAACCGACTGCGCCGCCTCCTCCGGCGTCATCGCGCGCAAGCGCTTGCGGAAGCCGTCGAGCCAGCCGTTGCCTTTGGTGCGGTCGGCGCGGTCGGTGAGCTGCACCTCGTCGGGATGCGCGAGATCGAACGCGAGCTGGGCCGCGCTGCCGTAGCGCTCCTCGGGATCGACTTCGAGGCAGCGCAGGATCACCTCCTGCAGCCAGGGTGCGATCTCCGGCCGCAGCTTGCGGGGTGGCACCGGCAGCTGCCACAGCCGCTTGCGCAGGCCCGACACCGTGCTCGGAAAGCCGAACGGCCGCTGCCCGGTCGCGAGGTGGTACAGCAGCACGCCGAGCGAGAACAGGTCGCTGCGCGGATCGGTGCGCTGGCGCAGCACCTGTTCCGGCGAGATGTATGGGCCGGTACCCATCGGCACGCGGAATTCCTCGGCCAGCAGGTCGGGCAGCCGCTCGTGGCGCGCGAGGCCGAAGTCGATGAGCACCGCCTGCGCCGGCTCGCCGTCCGGGCCGCGCCGGAACATCACGTTGCTCGGCTTGATGTCGAAATGGATCACGCGCTGGTGATGCAGCGCATGCAGCGCGGTCGCCACCAGGCTACCAATGCGCGCCACCTCGTCGAGCGGCAGCGGCGCCTGGTCGAAACGCGCGCGCAGCGAATCGCCGTGCAGCATTTCCATGACGATGTAGGGCTGTTCCTCGAAGCCGCCAGCGCCGAGATAGCGCGGCACATGCGGCCCGGTGAGCACCGGCATGATCATCTGCTCGACCTCGAAGCTGACGATGCCGGTCGGGTCGGACGGATCGCTGAGCGCGGGCGTCTTCATCACCGCCGGCTCGGGCAGGTCGTCGCGCGTGACCTTCCAGAGCGCGGCCATGCCGCCGCTGTGCAGATGCGCCTCGATGCGATAGCCGTCCACGAGCATGCCCGGCGCGAGCTTGCGCACGCCCAGCATGATCAGCGGCCGATTGCGGAAAGATCGCCGGGCGCGGCGAAGCCGGCTGCGCGCACCTTGGCGGCGGCGGCCGGATGGTCGTAGGGCACGCGCTGCGTCGTGAGCAGGCCCGTCACCTCGTCGAACAGCGCATAGCAGGCGGCCGGATTGCCGTCGCGCGGCTGGCCGCAGGAACCGGGCAGCACGAGCCAGCGCCGCGCCGCGCTCAGGGGCAGGGCGCTGCCCGGAATCGGCGCAAAGTGCTCGACCCGCTGGTTGATGCCCATGTGATAGACGGCCGGCTGATGCACGTGGCCGCAGAAGGTGATGCGCGCTTTCGTTGCACGCATGCTGCGCCCGGCCTCGACTACGCCGTCGATGTACTCGAAGCCGTCGGGCTTCCACGCGTTGGCATGCACATAGAGCAGCGGGCCGTCCTCGACCTCGTAGGGCAGGGCGGCGAGAAACTCCGATTGCGCCAGCGTGAGTTGGGCGCGCGTCCAGTCGAGCGCGCGCTGGGCTGGCGCCGACATCGGCGTGCGCAGGCCGCCGGTCGCGGCGAGGTCGTGATTGCCGATGACGGCGGTGGCGCCGGCCTCGACCAGCGCCATCACCTTGTCCACCACCCAGCCCGGGTCGGCGCCATAGCCGACGAAGTCGCCGAGCAGCACGTGGCGCGTGGCGCCCAGACGTTCTGCATGAGCCAGGCAGGCCTCGAAGGCCTCGCGGTTCGCGTGGATGTCGGTCAGGATCGCTGTCATCATCGTTGTGTTCTCCTCGCTCTTCTCCGGGGTCGATTGTGCCTGCGCGAACCCGACGCGCCGTTTGCATGAACCCCCGGGCAAGCCCGTTGTCGGAAGGCGCGGATGTCGCATCGTGGCGCGCGCATGCACACGGCAGAAGGCGCCGCGGCCACGCGACATTCGTCACGGCGTCATAATTTCAGGCTGGGCCGACGAGGCGTTCGCGTCGATCGCCGTCGAGCCCGGTCGCCAAAGCCATCCGATGAACACCGCTACCCTCGACACCGCAACGCCGCCACTGGTGCTGTCCATCCAGTCGCATGTGGCTTGCGGTCATGTCGGCAACGCCGCCGCGGTCTTCCCGATGCAACGTCTCGGGATCGAACCGCTCGCCATCCACACCGTGCAGTTCTCCAACCACACCGGGCATGGCGCCTTCACCGGCCAGGTGTTCACGGCCGAGCATGTGCGCTCCATCGTCGATGGCTTGCGCGCGCGCGGCATGCTCGCGCGCTGTCGCGCGGTGCTGTCGGGTTATCTGGGCGATGCCGCCATCGGCGAGGTCATCCTCGACGCGGTGCGCGAGATCCGCGAGGCGCGCGGCGCCGTCGCCGACGACTTCATGTACTGCTGCGATCCGGTCATCGGAGATGTGGGGCGCGGCGTGTTCGTGCGCGAGGGCATCACCGAATTCCAGCGTGACCGCGCCGTGCCGATGGCCGACGTGATCACGCCCAACCAGTTCGAGTTCGAGCAGATCGTCGGCCGGCCGCTCGATTCCACCAGTGATGCCGCCGCGCTCGCGCGCTCGCTCGGGCCGCGTGTCGTCGTCATCACCAGCCTGCGCACGCCCGACGTGCCGGCTGGCGCGCTACGGACGCTGTGCGTGGCCGGTCCGCACGCCTGGAAGATCGACACGCCCTACATCGACATCGACCCGCTGCCCAACGGCATGGGCGACGTGTTCTCGGCCGTGTTCCTCGGCATGCTGCTGCACGGTGCGCGCTATCCGAAGGCGCTGTCGCACGCGGTGCGCGTGCTCTACGCGCTCGTGAGCAAGACGCCGCCGGGCAGCCGTGATCTTCCCCTCGTGGCCGAGCAGAACGAGATCGTCTGGCCCAGCGAGGACTTCGAGCCCGAGGCACTGCCGGCATGAACATGAATACGCAATACAGCTTTGACGTGGTGGTGGTCGGCAGCGGCCTCGCGGGTCTGTCGGTGGCGCTGCATCTGGCCGCGCACCGCAAGGTCGCGGTCGTGACCAAGCAGGCGCTGCTCGACGGCGCGAGCAACTGGGCTCAGGGCGGCATCGCGGCGGTACTCGACGCGGGCGACAGCATCGATGATCACGTGCGCGACACGTTGGTCGCCGGCGCGGGCCTCTGCGACGAGGCCGCCACGCGCTTCATCGTCGAGCACGGCAAGTCGGCGATCGCCTGGCTCATCCGCCTGGGCGTGCCCTTCACGCGCGATGCGACGACCGAGTTCGGCTACCACCTCACGCGCGAGGGTGGGCACAGCCATCGCCGCATCATCCATGCGGCTGACGCGACGGGGCATGCGGTGCAGGTCACGCTCGAACAACTCGTGCGCAACCAGCCGAACATCACGCTGTTCGAGCATCACATGGGCGTCGATCTCATCGTCGAGGAGGGACGCTGCCGCGGCATGTACGTGCAGGACGAGCAGACCGGTCACGTGCACACGCTCGCGGCCTCGGACACGGTGCTGGCCTGCGGCGGTGCGGGCAAGGTCTACCTCTACACGACCAACCCCGACACCGCGACCGGTGACGGCATCGCGATGGCCTGGCGCGCCGGCTGCCGCGTGAGCAACATGGAGTTCATCCAGTTCCACCCGACCTGCCTCTACCACCCCTACGCCAAGAGCTTTCTCATCAGCGAGGCGGTGCGCGGCGAGGGCGGCATCCTCAAGCTGCCGCCAGGCGCGGGCAAGGACGCCGGCAAGCGCTTCATGCCCGAGCATGACGCGCGGCTCGAACTCGCGCCGCGCGACATCGTCGCCCGCAGCATCGACTTCGAGATGAAGAAGCGCGGCCTCGACTATGTGCATCTCGACATCAGCCATCAGTCGCCGGAGTTCGTGAAGGAACATTTTCCGACCATCCACGCGACCTGTCTCGGCTTCGGCATCGACATCACGAAGGAGCCGATTCCGGTCGTGCCGGCGGCGCACTACACCTGCGGCGGCGTCGTCACCGATCTGGCCGGCCGCACCGACGTGGCAGGCCTCTACGCCGTGGGCGAGACCGCCTGTACCGGCCTGCACGGCGCCAACCGGCTCGCGAGCAATTCGCTGCTCGAATGCTTGGTGCTCGGCCGCTCGGCCGCCGACGACATCCTCGCGCGTCCGCCGCGTCCGCCGCGCGCGCTGCGCCCCTGGGACGAAAGCCGCGTGACCGATGCCGACGAGGAAGTGGTCATCACTCAGAACTGGGACGAGCTGCGCCGCACGATGTGGAATTACGTCGGTATCGTGCGCACGACCAAGCGGCTGGAGCGCGCGAAGGCGCGCATCGAGCTGCTGCGCCACGAGATCGATGACTACTACGCCAACTTCCGCGTCACGCGCGACCTGCTTGAACTGCGCAATCTGGTGGAAGTGGCCGCGCTCATCGTCGATTGCGCGATGGGGCGACATGAAAGCCGCGGCCTGCACACCACGCGCGACTGGCCCGCAACCGCCGATGTGGCTGTGCCCAGCGTGCTTGTTCCGCGCGCGAAAACGTGAGGTTGGTCACGCGGTGAGCGGGTCCCCGCAGGTGTGCCCGGCACCGTTGACAACTGTCAATCGACCGTGATCGCGACGGCATTTACCGTGTCCGTCCGCCTTTATCCGACCACCGGAGTCACCCATGTCCGTCGAGCTGTATCGCGACGCGCAGCACGCCTGTCTGATGTTCACCGACCTCGGTCACGAGAGCGACCAGGCCGTCCAGTCCAACCAGTTCCTGATCATCAACAACGGTACGGGCGCGATCATCGATCCGGGCGGCAACCTCGCCTACAACGAGCTCTACCTGGGCGTGACGAGCCATTTCCCGCTGAGTCAGCTGTCCGCCATCGTCGCCTCGCATGCCGACCCCGACATCATTGCCTCGCTCGACCGCTGGATGACCAGCACCTCGTCGGCGACGCTCTACATCTCGAAGATCTGGGATCGTTTCGCGCCGCACTTCTGCAAGCGCGGCAAGACCGACGGCCGCATCGTCGGCATCCCCGACCAGGGCATGCGTATTCCGCTCGGCACGAGCGAACTCATCGCGCTGCCGGCGCACTTCCTGCACGCCGAGGGCAACTTCCAGTTCTACGACCCGATCAGCAAGATCCTGTTCTCGGGTGACTTGGGCGCGTCCTTCGGCGCTGGACTCGACATGCGTGCGCCGATCACTTCGCTCATGCCCCATCTGCCGCGCATGGAGGCCTTCCATCGGCGCTACATGGTGTCGAACAAGGTGCTGCGCTACTGGGCGCGGATGGTCAAGCCACTCGATATCCGGCTCATGGTGCCGCAGCACGGCGCCCCGCTCGCGGGGGCGGCGATCGGCGAATTCATCGACTGGGTGCAGACGCTGGCCTGTGGCGTCGACCTGATGAACGAGCAGCACTACTCGCTACCGGCCCGCTGAACTGCGGGGCGGGTGCCGAGCGAAGGCGCGCCCGCTCACCCACTGCATGGTGGGCGCCGTCGTGTCCGCCATCGGCCCACTGGCCGCCTCGTGCCCTCGCGCGGCATGCAGGCTGCTGCGGCTCATGGCATCGGGTTCAGGTGCCGGAGGCGAGTTCCGCTGCTCTGGCCGGTAGCTCAGCCGATGATGCGTAGCGAGAAGTCGGTCGCGCGCAGATCCTTGGTCAGACCGCCGATCGAGATGCGGTCCACGCCTGTCGCAGCGATGGCGCGCACGGTGTCGAGATTGACGCCGCCCGAGGCTTCGAGCAGCGCACGCTTCTGACCGCGCCCGTCATTGATCGCCACGGCCTCGCGCATCGCCCCGGTGCTGAAGTTGTCGAGCAGTACTGACTTCGCGCCCGCTTCGAGCGCCTCGCGCAGCTGGCTCAGGTTCTCGACCTCGATCTGCACCGGCACCTCGTCGCCGAGCGCGAAGGCTGCCGCGAGCGCCGGGCCGATGCCGCCGGCGGCGGCGATGTGGTTCTCCTTGATCAGCACCGCGTCATACAGGCCGAGTCGCTGATTGACGCCACCGCCAACGCGCACCGCGTACTTCTGCGCGAGCCGCATGCCGGGCAGGGTCTTGCGCGTGTCGAGGATGCGGGCGCGGCTGCCCGCGACGTCGGCGATCGCATCGACGAAGACGTGCGTCGCGCTCGCCGTGCCCGACAGCAGTTGCAGTAGGTTGAGCGCGCTGCGTTCGGCGGTGAGCAGGCTGCGTGCTGGGCCTTCGATCGTGCAGACGACGGTGTCGGGCGACAGCAGCGCGCCCTCGTCGGCCTGCCAGTCGACGCGAATGCGCGCATCGACCCGGCGCATCACCGCGTCGAACCACGGTCGGCCGCAGAGCACGGCGCGTTCGCGCAGCAGCACGCGGGCCTTGAAGACATCGTGCTCGGGAACGAGCAGGCCGGTCAGGTCGCAGGCGCCGACATCCTCGGCGAGCACGGTGGCCACGTTGCTATCGAGCGCCGCCTGCAATGCGGCATCCCAGCCGAAGCGGGAATCGGGCGTGTTGGGCATGGAGTTTCCGAAGTGAGCGCCGATCAGGCCGGACCGAAGCCTTGCGAACCTTCGCTGGTGAAGGCGGGTGCGGGCTTGCGGGCATGGGCGGCGGCGAAGTCGAGCATGCGGTCGATCGCCACCTTGGCCTCGCGGCCGAGCGCAGGATCGACGTTGATCTCATGGTCGGGCACGGCACCGTGTTCGGCTGCTTCGAGCAGGCGCACCAGGCCTTCGAGGCCATTCATCGCCATCCAGGGGCAATGCGCGCAGCTCTTGCAGGTGGCACTGTTGCCGGCGGTCGGCGCCTCGACGAAGTGCTTGCCGGGCGCGGCGGCGCGCATCTTGTGCAGGATCGCCTTGTCGGTCGCGACGATGAATTCGGTCGCGTCGCTCTTGACGGCTGCCGCGATGAGTTGCGAGGTCGAGCCGACCACATCGGCCTGGGCCACGACGGCGGCCGGCGATTCGGGATGCACGAGCACCTTGGCCCCCGGGTGTTCCTGACGCAGCAATTCCAGTTCGACGCCCTTGAACTCGTCATGCACGAGGCAGGAGCCCTGCCACAGAAGCATGTCGGCCCCGGTCTGCTGCTGGATGTAGCCGCCGAGATGCCGGTCGGGCGCCCAGAGGATCTTCTTCCCCTGCGCATGCAGGTGCTTGACGATTTCGAGGCCGATGCTGGAGGTGACGGTCCAGTCGGCGCGCGCCTTCACGGCAGCGCTCGTGTTGGCGTACACGACGACGGTGCGGTCCGGATTCGCGTCGCAGAAGGCGGTGAATTCATCGACCGGGCAGCCGAGGTCGAGTGAGCAGGTCGCGTCGAGGTCGGGCATGAGCACACGCTTGTCGGGACTCAGTATCTTTGATGTCTCTCCCATGAAGCGCACGCCTGCGACGATGAGCGTCTGCGCCGCATGGTCACGGCCGAAGCGGGCCATTTCGAGCGAGTCGGCGACGCAGCCGCCGGTTTCCTCGGCCAGATCTTGCAGATCACTATCTACATAGTAGTGAGCGACGAGAACAGCATCCCGCCGGGCCAGCAGGTCGCGGGCGCGTTGCCGCAGTTCTTGCCGACGTTCGGTGGACAGCGGTTCCGGCACACGCGCCCAAGCCTGGGCGACGATGGGGGCCGGCGGTACGCAGACTGGGCCGTCGGCGTTGTCAAGCGGGGCCGGGCGTTCGAATTCGATGGTTTGCAGCATGGCGCGAAACAGTCGAGGGAGAGGCGAGGGCGCGAGTATCCCACCGCTCCGGAAGAGCTTTGTCCGCTGCGTTCGCGCGCTGTCGCGCAAGTGTGGCGGACGCCATCGCGTGCTGTCGTTCAGGGCACGGTCGCACGAAGGGAACTGGTGTCTAATCGGATTGGTTCAACTGTGTGCCAACCCCTGGAGGATTCGAATGCACAAGTTTGCGGGCATGCTGCTTCCGGCGTTCTGTGTGCTGGCCGTGGCCAGCAATGCCGAGGCTCAGGAAGCGGTGATCAAGATCGGTCATGTGGCGCCGATGTCGGGCGGCCAGGCGCATCTGGGCAAGGACAACGAAGCTGGCGCCAAGCTGGCGATCGAGGATCTCAACAAGGCCGGCATCACCATCGGTGGCAAAAAGGCCAAGTTCGTGCTTGTGTCCGAAGACGATGGCGCTGATCCGCGTCAGGGCACGGCCGTTGCCCAGAAGCTGGTTGACGCGAAGGTGGTGGGCGTCGTCGGGCATCTGAATTCCGGTACCTCGATCCCCGCGTCCAAGATTTATTACGACGCAGGTATTCCGCAGATCTCACCGTCGTCAACTGCGCCCAAGTACACGCAGCAGGGCTTCAACACAACTTTCCGGGTGGTCGCCAATGACAGCCAGCTCGGGGCTCGACTCGGTCAGTACGCAGTCAGTCAGCTCAAGGCTAAGAAGGTTGCGGTGATCGACGATCGCACTGCCTACGGACAAGGCGTCGCGGATGAGTTCTCCAAGGCTGCCAAGGCGGCAGGCGCGGCAATCGTTGCCACGCAGTTCACTACCGACAAGGCGACAGAGTTCAGCGCCATCCTGACCGCAGTGAAGTCGGCTGCACCGGATGTCGTCTTCTATGGCGGCATGGATGCTCAGGCGGGGCCCCTTCTGCGGCAGATGAAGCAACTCGGCATCAATGCAAAGCTGATGGGAGGAGACGGTATTTGTACTGAGGGGCTGGTCAATCTCGCGGGAGATGGCATGGCCGACGGTCAAGTCATCTGTGCAGAGGCTGGCGGCGTGACCGGCGAGGAAGAGAAGGGCATGGAAGCTTTCCGCGCTGATTTCAAGAAGCGTACGGGCGGCGAGGTGCAGCTGTATGCCCCCTACGTATATGACGCTGTCATGGTGCTGGCTGACTCGATCAAGAAAGCTGGATCCGCTGAGCCGGATCGATATCTGCCCTACCTCGCGAAGGCCGACTACAAAGGCGTGACCGGACGCATTTCTTTCGATAGCAAGGGAGACATCAAGAACGGGTCACTGACGCTTTACAGCTACAAGGCAGGTAAACGTGAACGCATCGCAGTCGTGAAGTAATCGCCGAAGACATTGGCGCAAATTGTCGTTAGCTTCGTGTTTTTCGCAACATTTATCGGGTCAATGAAGCATAATAGAAGCCTTCTTGCCCTTCAGCTTGCGCTGACGGCGCGAGTTGACTATAGTTGCTGGCTCACCTGTTGCTGAACACGACGGGTTGCCGGCGAGTCTGGCGGTGGCGAAAAGTT
>NZ_AXWS01000019.1 GCF_000482785.1 Derxia gummosa DSM 723
CGCCCCGATCGCCATGGAAGAGGGCCTGCGCTTCGCCATCCGTGAAGGTGGCCGTACCGTCGGCGCCGGCGTCGTCGCGAAGATCATCGAGTAATTCCTTCCTGCGAGATCGATGAGTTCGAGTGCCAATTCGAACGCTTGAATCGCCTCGCAGAATCATGGTTTCTAGGGGCATAGCTCAATTGGCAGAGCGTCGGTCTCCAAAACCGAAGGTTGGGGGTTCGATTCCCTCTGCCCCTGCCATCTAACCGAAGCACCGCAACCAATAGCGGTGCGGCATCAATGACAAATCGCAGCGTCGAGACCGTGTTGACTGCCGCTGACAAGGTCAAGGTTGCTCTTTCCTTGATTGTCATCGCCAGCGGTGTGATTGGCTTTTATGCATTGTCGGCGCAGCCGATGGTGTTGCGCGTTATCGTGGTGCTGGCCGCTCTCGGGGCGGCTATTGCCATTGCGTGGGTAAGCGAGCCGGGCAAGCAGTTTCTCGTATTTGCTCGCGAAGCTTATCTGGAAGCCCGGCGGGTCACTTGGCCAACCCGGAAAGAGACGCTTCAGATGACAGGCGTGATCTTCGCTTTCGTCGTTGTGATGGCGTTGTTTCTGTGGACAGTCGACAAGAGCCTCGAGTGGCTCCTGTATGACCTCATTCTCGGGTGGAAGCGCTAATGGAAAATTCGTCCTCTGGCCAAAAGCGCTGGTATGTCGTGCACGCCTATTCCGGTATGGAAAAGAGCGTGCAGCGTGCATTGCAGGAGCGCGTCGAGCGCGCGGGCATGCAAGACAAATTTGGGCGGATTCTGGTTCCGTCTGAAGAAGTTGTTGAAATCAAGAACGGACACAAGTCCATTTCCGAGCGCCGGTTCTTTCCGGGGTATGTGCTCGTGGAAATGGAAATGACTGATGACAGTTGGCACCTCGTGAAGAACACGAACAAGGTGACGGGATTCGTCGGCGGTGTCGGCAACAAGCCGACGCCCATCAGTCAGCGTGAAGTCGACAAGATCCTCACGCAGATGCAGGAAGGCGTTGAAAAACCACGCCCCAAGGTGCTATTCGAAGTTGGCGAGATGGTTCGTGTCAAAGACGGCCCTTTCACGGATTTCAATGGCAATGTCGAAGAAGTGAACTACGAGAAAAGCCGTCTGCGCGTTTCGGTCACGATCTTCGGGCGGGCTACTCCGGTCGAACTGGAGTTTGGTCAGGTCGAGAAGGCTTGACGGCATCAATCAGCAGTTGATGTTCGCTATGGGGCGGCGCTGAACAGCCCCAGAGGAGCCGCAGTAGGTGATTCGTCACCGAGACGGCGTTACCACTCGTGCTATTGGAAACATCATGGCCAAGAAGATTATCGGCTTCATCAAGCTGCAAGTCCCGGCCGGCAAGGCGAATCCGTCGCCTCCGATCGGTCCCGCGCTGGGTCAGCGCGGCCTGAACATCATGGAATTCTGCAAGTCCTTCAATGCCCAGACCCAAGGCCTGGAAGTTGGATTGCCGATTCCTGTGGTGATCACCGCCTATGCGGACAAGTCCTTCACCTTCGTGATGAAGACGCCGCCGGCGACCATCCTCATCAAGAAGGCTGCTGGTATCCAGAAGGGTTCCTCAAAGCCTCATACCGATAAGGTCGGCAAGATTACTCGCGCGCAAGCCGAGGAAATCGCCAAGACCAAGCTCAAGGATCTGACGGCTGCCGATCTTGACGCGGCTGTGCGCACCATTGCGGGCAGTGCCCGTTCGATGGGCATCACGGTGGAGGGTCTGTAATGGCTGCTCAGCAAACCAAGCGCAACAAGGCACTGCGCGCGAAGATCGATCGCACCAAGTTCTATCCGATCGCTGAAGCACTTTCGCTGATCAAGGAAACGGCCAACGCCAAGTTCGACGAGTCGATCGATGTCGCCGTTCAACTCGGTGTCGATCCCAAGAAGTCGGACCAGGTCGTGCGTGGCTCGGTGGTGCTGCCTGCCGGTACCGGCAAGAGCGTGCGTGTCGCCGTGTTCGCGCAAGGCGCTAAGGCCGAAGAAGCCAAGGCTGCCGGTGCCGATATCGTCGGTCTAGAAGATCTGGCCGAGCAGGTCAAGGCCGGCAATCTGAATTTCGACATCGTGATCGCTTCGCCGGACACGATGCGTGTTGTGGGTACGCTTGGTCAGATTCTCGGCCCGCGCGGTCTGATGCCGAACCCAAAGGTCGGCACGGTCACGCCGGACGTGGTGACTGCCGTCAAAAACGCCAAGGCGGGTCAGGTTCAGTACCGTACCGACAAGGCCGGCATTATTCACGCGACCATCGGTCGTGCCTCGTTCACGCCCGAAGCGTTGCAAACCAACTTGGCCGCGCTGATCGAAGCGCTCAACAAGGCTAAGCCGGCTGCAGCCAAGGGTATCTACATGCGCAAGCTCGCGCTGTCGAGCACGATGGGCGTTGGCCTGCGTATCGATCAGACCTCGCTGGTTGCGTCAGTCTGAGAGCAGGAATGCAAGTCGCAGCGCAAGCTGCGCAATGAACTTTGGGCCGTGTCGGGCCGGTAAAGCCGGGCACGGGTTGTCAAAGACCGCTGGGGGCAAGCCGGCAGTAGTGGCAAGCCTTAATCAAAGCCCAGCGTAGATGGCGGTCCCAAGGATTTGTAGTGTCGTTTGATGTGGATGCTCCAAACCTCGGTCGCCGTTTTATGGCCGGTGCAAGGTCGCAAGACTGAGCACCATTCAGTGGAGTAGGACCGTGGCTCTCAATCGCAATGAGAAGGCGGTTGTCATCGACGAGATTTCGGCCGAAGTGGCCAAGTCGCAGTCGATTGTCATCGCCGAATACCGTGGTCTGGAAGTGGGCAAGATCACCGAACTGCGTCGTAAGGCGCGTGAATCGGGCGTCTACCTGCGAGTGCTGAAGAACACCCTGGCTCGTCGTGCCGTCGCCGGTACGCCGTTTGAAAAGCTTTCCGACTCGATGGTCGGTCCGCTGATCTACGGTTTTTCGGCTGACCCGGTTGCTGCCGCCAAGGTGCTGAACGATTTCGCGAAGGGTAACGACAAGCTGGTTCTCAAGGCCGGCGCGCTGCCCAATTCGGTGTTCGACGTCAACGGCGTGAAAGCCTTGGCGACGATGCCGAGCCGCGAGGAACTGCTCGCCAAGCTGCTTGGCACGATGCAGGCCCCGATCGCCCAGTTCGTTCGCACGCTCAACGAAGTGCCTTCCAAGTTCGCGCGTGGCCTCGCTGCCGTTCGCGATCAGAAGGCCGAGCAAGGCGCGTAACGCCTTCTCACTTCCGGAATATCAACGCATCCCTGTTTTGGAGTAACTCAAATGGCACTTACCAAGGCTGAAATCCTCGACGCGATCGCCGGCATGACCGTGCTCGAACTGTCGGAACTGATCAAGGACCTCGAAGAGAAGTTCGGTGTGTCGGCTGCTGCCGCTGCTGTTGCCGTGGCCGCCCCGGCCGCTGGTGGCGCTGCTGCCGCCCCGGTCGAAGAACAGACCGAATTCACCGTTGTCCTGACCGAAGTCGGCGCGAACAAGGTCAACGTCATCAAGGCAGTTCGTGAACTTACGGGCCTGGGCCTGAAGGAAGCGAAGGACCTGGTTGACGGCGCGCCGAAGCCCGTCAAGGAAGGCATCGCCAAGGCTGACGCCGAAGCCGCGAAGAAGAAGCTGGAAGAAGCTGGCGCCAAGGCCGAACTCAAGTAATTCGCCTTGTCGTCATGCCCGGAAGGTCGCTCGCGATCTTCCGGGTTTTTGCGTTTATGCGGAACGTATTGAAACCAGACGTTTCGCAGAGAAAAGTCGGCCATGACCTTGCGGGCCGGCGACCGTATTCAGCGACAAGGTCATCGCCTACTTTTCTCTGTCATAGAACGGAGCCTACATGTCCTATTCGTTCACCGAAAAGAAGCGGATCCGCAAGAGCTTTGCAAAAGGCGATGCGGTCCACGCCGTCCCGTTCCTGCTGACCACGCAGATCGAATCGTATACGGCCTTTCTGCAGGCCGACCTTCCGGTTGCGCAACGGCAGAATGAGGGCCTGCAGGCGGCGTTCAATTCGGTGTTCCCGATCACCAGCCATAACCAGATGGCGCGGCTGGAGTTCGTGAGCTATCAACTCGGCAATCCTGTCTTTGACGTCAAGGAATGCCAGCAGCGTGGTCTGACCTTTGCTGCGCCGCTGCGCGCGAAGGTGCGTCTCGTGATCATGGATCGTGAGGCGAGCAAGCCGACGATCAAGGAAATGAAGGAGCAAGAGGTCTATATGGGCGAGTTGCCGCTCATGACCGTGAATGGCTCCTTCATCATCAACGGTACCGAGCGCGTCATCGTCTCGCAGTTGCATCGCTCGCCGGGCGTGTTCTTTGAGCATGACAAGGGCAAGACCCACAGCTCGGGCAAGCTGCTGTTCTCCGCACGGATCATTCCGTACCGCGGCTCGTGGCTCGACTTCGAGTTCGACCCGAAGGACATCCTGTTCTTCCGCGTGGACCGTCGCCGCAAGATGCCCGTGACGATCCTGCTCAAGGCGATCGGCATGACGCCCGAGCAGATCCTGGCGAACTTCTTCTCGTTCGATCACTTCACGCTCCAGACCGAAGGCGCGCTGATGCAGTTCGAGCCGTCGCGCATGCGCGGCGAGATTGCCAAGTTCGACATCATCGACAAGAACGGCAAGGTGCTGGTCCAGAAGGACAAGCGCATCAACGCGAAGAACATTCGCGACATGGAAGCGGCCGGCGTCAAGGTCATCTCCGTGCCGGAAGACTTCCTGATCGGCCATGTGCTCGCCACCAACGTGGTGAACCCCGAGACGGGCGAAATCGTCGCAAACGCGAACGACGAGCTGACCGAGGGCCTGCTCAAGACGCTGCGTGACGCCGACATCCACGAGATCAAGACGATCTTCACGAACGATCTGGATCACGGTCCCTACATCTCACAGACCCTTCGCACCGACGAGACGGACAGCCAGCTGGCCGCACGTGTCGCGATCTACCGGATGATGCGTCCGGGCGAGCCGCCCACGGAAGACGCGGTGGAGGCGCTGTTCCATCGCCTGTTCTTCGCGGAAGAGTCCTACGACCTGTCGAAGGTCGGCCGCATGAAGTTCAACCGTCGCATCCATCGCGATGAGGTGACAGGCCCGATGACGCTGACGAACGAGGACATCCTCGCCGTCATCAAGACGCTGGTCGAGCTGCGCAACGGTCGCGGCGAAGTGGACGACATCGATCACCTGGGCAATCGCCGCGTGCGATGCGTGGGCGAGCTGGCCGAAAACCAGTTCCGTGCCGGTCTGGTGCGCGTCGAGCGTGCGGTCAAGGAGCGTCTGGGTCAGGCCGAAACCGAAAACCTGATGCCGCACGACCTGATCAACAGCAAGCCGATCAGCGCTGCCATCCGCGAGTTCTTCGGTTCGTCGCAGCTGTCCCAGTTCATGGACCAGACGAACCCGCTGTCGGAAATCACGCACAAGCGCCGCGTCTCGGCCCTCGGCCCGGGCGGTCTGACGCGCGAGCGCGCCGGCTTCGAAGTCCGTGACGTGCACCCGACCCACTACGGTCGTGTCTGTCCGATCGAGACGCCGGAAGGTCCGAACATCGGCCTGATCAACTCGCTGGCGCTGTATGCGCGCCTGAACGAGTACGGCTTCCTCGAAACGCCGTACCGCAAGGTCGTGGACAAGCAGGTCACCGACCAGATCGACTACCTGTCGGCCATCGAAGAAGGCCGCTATGTGATCGCCCAGGCCAATGCGCTGATCGACGGCGACGGCATGCTGTCGGAAGACCTCGTTTCGGCCCGTGAAGCTGGCGAAACGATGATGGTCTCGCCGGACAAGATCCAGTACATGGACGTCGCCCCGTCGCAGATCGTCTCGGTCGCGGCTTCGCTGATCCCGTTCCTGGAACATGACGATGCGAACCGCGCGCTGATGGGCGCGAACATGCAGCGTCAGGCCGTGCCTTGCTTGCGTCCGGAAAAGCCGTTCGCCGGCACCGGCATCGAGCGCACGGTGGCCGTCGACTCGGGTACGGTCGTGAAGGCTCTGCGTGGCGGCAAGATCGATTACGTCGACTCGACCCGCGTGGTCATCCGCGTGAACGACGATGAAACCCCGGCCGGCGAAGTCGGCGTGGACATCTACAACCTCACGAAGTACACGCGCTCGAACCAGAACACGAACATCAACCAGCGCCCGATCGTGCGCGTGGGTGACGTGGTGGCCCGCGGCGACGTGGTGGCCGATGGCGCCTCGACCGACATGGGTGAACTGGCGCTCGGCCAGAACATGCTGGTCGCGTTCATGCCCTGGAACGGCTACAACTTCGAGGATTCGATCCTCATCAGCGAACGGGTGGTGGCCGACGACCGCTACACCTCGATCCACATTGAGGAACTGAACGTCGTCGCCCGCGACACCAAGCTCGGACCGGAAGAAATCACCCGCGACATCTCGAACCTTGCCGAGAACCAGCTCGCGCGTCTCGATGATTCGGGCATCGTCTACATCGGCGCTGAAGTCACCGCCGGCGACGTGCTCGTCGGCAAGGTCACGCCCAAGGGCGAGACCCAGCTGACGCCGGAAGAGAAGCTGCTGCGCGCGATCTTCGGCGAGAAGGCGTCGGACGTGAAGGACACCTCGCTGCGCGTGCCCTCGGGCATGAGCGGCACGGTCATTGACGTGCAGGTGTTCACGCGTGAAGGCATCCAGCGCGACAAGCGTGCCCAGCAGATCATCGACGACGAACTGAAGCGCTACCGCCTCGACCTGAATGACCAGCTCCGTATCGTCGAAGCCGACGCCTTCCAGCGTCTGGAGCGCGCGCTGCTCGGCAAGACCGCGAGCGGCGGCCCGAAGAAGCTGCCCAAGGGCACGGTGCTGACGCAGGAGTACATGGCCGAACTCGAGCGCTACCACTGGTTCGACATCCGCCTCGATGACGAAGACGCCGCCGCGATGCTCGAAGCGACCAAGGAAGCCATCCAGCAGAAGCGCCACGAGTTCGACATCGCCTTCGAAGAGAAGCGCAAGAAGCTGACGCAAGGTGACGAACTGCCGCCGGGCGTGCTCAAGATGGTCAAGGTCTACATCGCGGTGAAGCGTCGTCTTCAGCCCGGCGACAAGATGGCCGGCCGTCACGGCAACAAGGGGGTGGTGTCGAAGATCGTGCCGGTGGAAGACCTGCCGCACATGGCCGACGGCACGCCGGTGGACATCGTGCTGAACCCGCTGGGCGTTCCGTCGCGGATGAACGTGGGCCAGGTGCTCGAAGTTCACCTCGGCTGGGCCGGCAAGGGCGTGGGCCAGCGCATCGACGACATGCTCAAGGACCACAATAAGGCCGAGGCCGCGCAGGTCCGCGAGATGCTCAAGAAGGTCTACAACTTCTCGGGCAAGAAGGAAGACATCGATTCGTTCAGTGACGTCGAAGTCATGGAACTGGCGCAGAACCTGCGCAAGGGCCTGCCCTTCGCGACGCCGGTGTTCGATGGCGCGACCGAGGATGAGATCAAGGCCGCGCTCGACATGGCCTATCCGGACGAGATCGCCGAACGTCTGCAACTGACGCCGGCCAAGACCCAGGCGCGTCTGTATGACGGCCGCACGGGCGAGGCCTTCGACCGTCCGGTGACAGTCGGCTACATGCATGTGCTGAAGCTGCATCACCTGGTCGACGACAAGATGCACGCCCGCTCGACCGGCCCGTACTCGCTCGTCACTCAGCAGCCGCTGGGCGGCAAGGCGCAGTTCGGCGGCCAGCGTTTCGGGGAAATGGAAGTGTGGGCGCTGGAAGCCTACGGCGCGTCCTACGTCCTGCAGGAAATGCTGACGGTTAAGTCGGACGATGTGAACGGCCGTACCAAGGTGTACGAGAACATCGTCAAGGGCGACCACGTGATCGATGCCGGCATGCCGGAATCGTTCAACGTGCTGGTGAAGGAAATTCGTTCGCTCGGGATCGACATCGATCTCGAACGCAACTAATCGGGACTGCAAGGAGAACGCATGAAGGCGCTACTCGATCTGTTCAAGCAGGTCCAACAGGACGAACAATTCGACGCGATCCGCATCGGTCTTGCGTCGCCCGAGAAGATTCGCTCGTGGTCGTTCGGCGAAGTCAAGAAGCCCGAGACCATCAACTACCGCACGTTCAAGCCGGAACGCGATGGCCTGTTCTGCGCCAAGATCTTTGGCCCGATCAAGGACTACGAGTGCCTGTGCGGCAAGTACAAGCGCCTCAAGCATCGCGGCGTGATCTGCGAGAAGTGCGGTGTTGAAGTCACGCTGGCCAAGGTGCGCCGTGAGCGCATGGGTCACATCGAACTGGCGTCGCCGGTCGCGCACATCTGGTTCCTGAAGTCGCTGCCGTCGCGTCTGGGCATGGTGCTCGACATGACGCTGCGCGACATCGAACGCGTGCTGTACTTCGAGGCATTTGTCGTGACCGATCCCGGCATGACGATGCTCAAGCGCGCCCAGATCCTGTCGCCCGATCAGTACGACCAGGAATGGGAAAAGAATCCGGATGAATTCACCGCCTTCATGGGCGCGGAAGGCATCCGCGAGCTGCTGCGCACGATCGACATCGAGCGCGAGATCGAGCAGCTGCGTCAGGATCTGGCCGCCACGGGCTCGGAAGCCAAGATCAAGAAGATCGCCAAGCGCCTGAAGGTGCTGGAAGGCTTCCAGAAGTCGGGCATCAAGCCGGACTGGATGATCATGGAAGTGCTGCCGGTGCTGCCACCGGAGCTGCGTCCGCTGGTGCCGCTGGATGGCGGTCGCTTCGCCACGTCGGACCTGAACGACCTCTATCGTCGCGTCATTAACCGGAACAACCGTCTCAAGCGCCTGCTCGAGCTGAAGGCGCCCGAGATCATCGTCCGCAACGAAAAGCGGATGCTCCAGGAAGCGGTGGATTCGCTGCTCGACAACGGCCGTCGCGGCAAGGCGATGACCGGCGCGAACAAGCGTCCGCTGAAGTCGCTGGCCGAGATGATCAAGGGCAAGGGCGGCCGCTTCCGTCAGAACCTGCTGGGCAAGCGCGTCGACTACTCGGGCCGTTCGGTCATCGTGGTGGGCCCGACGCTCAAGCTGCATCAGTGCGGCCTGCCGAAGCTGATGGCGCTGGAACTGTTCAAGCCCTTCATCTTCAACCGCCTAGAACAGATGGGCCTCGCGCCCACGATCAAGGCGGCGAAGAAGGCGGTCGAATCGCAGATTCCCGAGGTGTGGGACATCCTCGAAGAAGTGATCCGCGAACACCCGATCATGCTGAACCGTGCGCCGACGCTGCACCGCCTCGGCATCCAGGCCTTCGAACCGCAACTGGTCGAAGGCAAGGCGATCAACCTGCATCCGCTCGTCTGCGCGGCGTTCAACGCCGACTTCGACGGTGACCAGATGGCCGTCCACGTGCCGCTGTCGCTCGAAGCGCAGATGGAAGCGCGCTCGCTGATGCTGGCGTCGAACAACGTGCTGTTCCCGGCCTCGGGCGATCCGTCGATCGTGCCGTCGCAGGACATCGTGCTCGGCCTGTACTACGCGACGCGCGACAAGATCAACGGCAAGGGCGAGGGCATGATCTTCGCCGACGTCGACGAGGTGCAGCGCGCCTACGACAACAAGGAAGTCGAGATTGCCACGCGCATCACGGTGCGCCTGCGCGAGGTCGAAGTGGACAAGGCGACGGGCATCCGCACGCCGAAGATCACGCGTTACGACACGACCGTCGGCCGCGCGCTGCTGTCGACCATCCTTCCGGAAGGCCTGCCGTTCACGGTGATGAACCGCGCGCTCAAGAAGAAGGAAATCTCGAAGCTCATCAACGTGTCGTTCCGCCGTTGCGGTCTGCGCGCGACCGTGGTCTTCGCCGACCAGCTGATGCAGTCGGGCTTCCGTCTGGCGACGCGCGCCGGCATCTCGATCGCGATGGGCGACATGCTCATCCCGGCGAGCAAGGCGCCGCTGGTCGAGGCCGCCGAAAACGAGGTGAAGGAGATCGAGCAGCAGTACGCCTCGGGTCTCGTCACCAAGGGCGAGCGCTACAACAAGGTCATCGACATCTGGGGCCGTGCCGGCGACCAGGTGGGCAAGGAGATGATGAAGCACCTGGCTGTCGAGAAGACCATCGACCGTCACGGCAAGGAAGTGGATCAGGAGTCGTTCAATGCCATCTACATGATGGCCGACTCGGGTGCGCGCGGTTCGGCCGCCCAGATCCGCCAGCTCGCGGGCATGCGGGGCCTGATGGCCAAGCCTGACGGCTCGATCATCGAGACGCCGATTACCGCGAACTTCCGCGAAGGCCTGAACGTTCTGCAGTACTTCATCTCGACCCACGGCGCCCGTAAGGGTCTGGCCGACACGGCGCTGAAGACCGCGAACTCGGGCTATCTGACCCGTCGTCTGGTGGACGTGACCCAGGATCTGGTCGTGATCGAGGACGATTGCGGCACCGACTCGGGCGTGGTGATGCGCGCCCTGGTCGAGGGCGGTGAAGTCATCGAGGCGCTGCGCGACCGGATTCTCGGCCGCACGACCGCGATCGACGTCAACCATCCCGAAACCAGCGAGGTCGTGTTCCCGGCCGGCACGCTGCTGGACGAGGACGCGGTCGAGGCGATCGAGTCGCTCGGCATCGACGAGGTCAAGGTGCGCACCGCGCTGACCTGCGCCACGCGCTACGGCATCTGCGCCAAGTGCTACGGCCGCGATCTGGGCCGCGGCGTGCTGGTCAACACCGGCGAAGCGGTCGGCGTCATCGCCGCCCAGTCGATCGGTGAACCCGGCACGCAGCTGACGATGCGTACCTTCCACATCGGTGGCGCGGCGTCGCGCGCGGCGGTGGCCTCTGGCGTGGAAGCCAAGAGCAACGGCACCGTGCGCTTCACGGCAGCGATGCGCTACGTCACGAACACGAAGGGCGAGCAGGTCGTTATCACGCGCTCGGGCGAAGTCATCATCACCGACGACAACGGCCGCGAACGCGAACGCCACAAGATTCCCTACGGCGCGACGCTGCTCCAGCTCGACGGCAAGGTGGTCAAGGCCGGCACGCAGCTCGCCACCTGGGACCCGCTGACCCGCCCGATCATTACCGAGCACGGCGGTCAGGTGAAGTTCGAGCACGTCGAGGAAGGCGTGACGGTCGCCAAGCAGATCGACGAGGTCACCGGCCTCTCGACGCTGGTCGTCATCGACTCGAAGCGCCGCAGCACGAGCAAGGTCACGATCCGCCCGACCGTCAAGCTGCTCGACGAGCACGGCAAGGAAGTGAAGGTTCCGGGTACCGAACACCCGGTAACGATCACTTTCCCGACCGGCGCGCTGATCACCGTGAAGGACGGTCAGCAGATCGGTGGCGGTGAGGTGCTGGCCCGTATCCCGACCGAATCGCAGAAGACCCGCGACATCACCGGTGGTCTGCCGCGCGTGGCCGAGCTGTTCGAGGCCCGTTCGCCCAAGGATGCCGGCATGCTCGCCGACGTCACCGGCACGGTCACCTTCGGCAAGGAAACCAAGGGCAAGCAGCGCCTGATCATCACCGATCTCGACGGCGTCGCTCACGAGTTCCTGATCCCGAAGGACAAGAATGTGCTGGTGCACGACGGCCAGGTCGTCAACAAGGGTGAACTGATCGTCGATGGTCCGGCCGATCCGCAGGACATCCTGCGTCTGCTGGGCATCGAGGCCCTCGCGCGCTACATCGTCGATGAAGTCCAGGACGTCTATCGACTCCAGGGCGTGAAGATCAACGACAAGCACATCGAGGTGATCGTTCGCCAGATGCTGCGTCGCGTGCAGGTGACCGACGCGGGCGATACCGGCTTCATTCCCGGCGAGCAGGTCGAGCGCTCGGAGCTGCTGGACGCGAACGACGCGGTCATCGAGAAGGGCGGTCGTCCGGCGCTGTACGACAACGTGCTGCTCGGCATCACGAAGGCCTCGCTGTCGACCGACTCGTTCATCTCGGCGGCGTCGTTCCAGGAAACGACTCGCGTGCTGACCGAGGCGGCGATCATGGGCAAGCGCGACGAACTGCGCGGCCTGAAGGAGAACGTGATCGTCGGTCGCCTGATCCCGGCCGGTACTGGTCTGGCCTATCACACGGCTCGCAAGGTGAAGGAGTCGCAGGACGCGCTCGAAGCCGCCGCGCTGGCTGCGCTGGAAGCGATGCCAGCCTCGGCCGAGCTGTCGGCGCACAACGAGGAAAGCCCGTCCGAAGAGGGCTGACCGACACCCGCGCGTCGCAAGGCGCGCCGGGCGTGATCAAAGGGGCCGCTTGCGGCCCCTTTGTTTTGGGCCGGAGGCGCAGGCATCGACCGATCCGTATCGGCAGGAGACGCTTGTGCTGCGGGCAAGAAAAAGGGCGCCACCGGGGCGCCCCTCTCCAGGTTGCGGCAAGCGCCGCCGGATCAGGCGGCGTCGGAGCCGGTGACTTCATCGTCAGCCGGCTTTTCCCTCGGTGCGACGAAACGCGCGACGAACACGCCCGCCTCGTACAGCAGAATCAGCGGGATCGCGAGCATCAGCTGGGACAGCACGTCAGGCGGCGTGACGATGGCCGCCACGACGAAGGCGCCGACGATCATGTAGGGCCGGATCTCCTTGAGCTTGGCAACGCTCACGAGGCCGAAGCGCACCAGCACCACGACCACGATCGGCACCTCGAAAGTCGCGCCGAAGGCCAGGAACATGCCGAGCACGAAGCTGAAGTAGGCGTCGATGTCGGGCGCGACCTGCACCGAGGCCGGCGCGAAGCCTGCCACCGCCTTGAACACCACGCCGAATACGAAGAAGTAGCAGAACGCCATCCCTAGCAGGAACAGCGCAAAGCTCGACGTGAGGATGGGCAGCGCGAAGCGCTTTTCGTGCTGGTAGAGCCCCGGCGCCACGAAGGCCCAGGCCTGGTAGAGCACATAGGGCAGCGCGATCACGAAGCCCACCAGCAGCACGACCTTGAGCGGCACGACGAAAGGCGCGATCACGCCCGTCGCGAGCAGCTTGCTGCCCGTGGGCAGCGCGGCAAGCAGCGGCGCCGACAGCAGGTCGAAGATCTGCTGCATGAAGGGCGTGAGCGCAAGCGTCACGGCGATGACCGCGATCGCCGCGCGCACGAGGCGGGCGCGCAGCTCGATCAGATGGGAGATGAAGCTCTCTTCCGGGGCTTGCTGCTGGTCGGTCATGAGGTGGCGGTTCGGCGGAGCGCCCGGCGCGGGCGGGCGGCGCGGGCGCGCGGCGCGTACTTGAAGCCGGCCGGCGCGTCGCCCTCGGCGAGCAGGCGGCGCAGCGCGGCGAGTTCGTCGGCAAGCTGCTCGACGGTCGGCGCGGGCTTGATGAATTCGCCCTGCGCGAAAGCGTTGTGCGGATCGTTCTGCCAGTCCCGCGTGGCGGGCCAGGTGCTGTCCTGCGTACCGGCATCGGCATGCATGCCGGCGTGATCGCCGGAATGCGGCGTGCTGGCCGCCGCGACGGCGGATTCGGTCTCGGCGTTGAGCTGCTGGACTTCGCGGCGCGCGGCGTCGATTTCCTGGTGGACGGTCTGCACGTTCTCGTCCACGGTCTTCTTGAGTTCGCGCGCCGATTCCTCGATCTGCTGCTGCATCTTGCGCAGCTCGGCCAGCTCGACCTCGCGGTTGATGTCGGCCTTGACGTCGTTGACGTAGCGCTGGGCCTTGGCGACCCACTGGCCCATCGTGCGCGCGACCTTGGGGAGTTTTTCCGGGCCGAGCACCACGAGCGCCACGGCGCCGATGATGGTCAGTTCACCGAAGCTGAAATCGAGCATCGACGCCTGGGGGAGGGAGGAGGAAAGGGGGCGGGATGGCGGCGGCGCTCAGGCCGCCGGCGATCACTTTTCCTTGGCTTCGACGTCGATGGTCTTCTTGGCGTCGGTCGATTGCGGCGCGTTGCCTTCGGCCATGCCTTCCTTGAAGCCGCGCACCGCGCCGCCCAGGTCCTTGCCCACGCTGCTCAGCTTCTTGGTGCCGAAGACCAGCACCACGATGACCAGCACGATGAGCCAATGCCAGATGCTCAGACTGCCCATGTCGATTCCTTCAAGTGATGTGCGCGGCGGCGATCAGCCGACCAGTTGCGCGTTGCTCCAGGGGCGGGGGCCCCCGATGATGTGCATGTGGAGGTGGAACACCACCTGCCCGCCGTCCTTGCCCGTGTTGAACAGGGTCTTGAATCCGTTGCCGGCGCCGAACTCGGCGGCCAGCTTGGGCGCGAGAACAAGCATTTTACCCAGCAGCGCCTGATGCTCTTCCGTCACCCCGGCGAGGCTCTCGATGTGCTGCTTGGGAATCACCAGCAGGTGAACCGGCGCCGCCGGCGCGATGTCGTGGAAGGCGATCAGGTCATCGTCCTCGTAGACCACCTTGGCCGGGATCTCGTGGCGCGCGATCTTGCAGAAGATGCAATCGGTCATGTCTCTTCCTCGTGAGTGTTGTGCGGTGGACGGCGTGGACGGACGGCCGGAAGGGCCGGCTCAGTCGGCCTTGCGCGAAGCCTTCTCGTCGATGCCCGACAGCCCCTCGCGGCGCGCCAGCTCGGCCAGCACGTCCTGCGGCCCGAGATTGTGGTGCGCGAGCAGGACAAGGCTGTGAAACCAGAGATCGGCCACCTCGCCCGTCAGCAGGCGGGCGGCTTCGTCGGCCGGCTTCGCGCCGTGCTGGGCGTCCTTGGCGGCCATGACGGTTTCGCCGGCTTCCTCGGCGATCTTCTTGAGGATGGCGTCCTCGCCCTTGGCGAAGAGCTTGGCCACGTAGGACTTGCCCGGATCGCCACCCTTGCGGGACTCGATCACCTCGGCGAGGCGTTGCAGCAGGCTGGCGTCGAAACTCATTTGTAGATGCTTTCGGGATCGACGATCACGGGATCGACCGCCACCCAGTGCGGCGCGGCCGTCCCGCCGTCGAGGCGTTCGAAGAAGCAGGAATGACGCCCGGTGTGGCAGGCGACGCCCGCACGCTGCTCGACCTTGAGTAGCACCACGTCCTGGTCGCAGTCGAGGCGGATCTCGAGCACGCGCTGGGTGTGGCCGCTTTCCTCGCCCTTGTGCCACAGGCGCTTGCGCGAGCGGCTCCAGTACACAGCCTCGCCCTTCGCGAGCGTGGCGGCGAGGGCGTCGCGGTTCATCCACGCGACCATGAGCACGTCGTTGGTCGCGGCCTCCTGGGCGATGGCGGGCACGAGGCCGTTGTCGTCCCAGCGGATGTGGTCGAGCCAGGCGACGGTGGCGGCACGATTGGTCGGCGCGGCGCTGCCGGACATGACCGTCACGGTGGCACCCGAAGGCGGGGCGGGTGTGGCGCTCGCGCTGCCGGCTGACGTGTCGCCATGCGCGGCGCAGCAGGCGTGAGGGTTTCGGTTCATGGTGCGTGGCTCGCGATATCGGTCCAGACGCGGTCGGTGCGGGGCAGCAATCCGTCGATCGAGGCGACGATCTTGATCGCATGGCCGCGCACGTTGGCGAGCGGCAGCGGACCCCAGTAGCGCGAGTCGAAGCTGTTGTCGCGGTTGTCGCCCATCACGAAGACGTGATCGGCCGGCACGACATAGGGGCCGAAGTCGCGGTGGCCGCCATTGCCCGGCTGGACTTCGCCGTTGATGACGAGCTTGCCGTCGAAGGCCGCGATGCGGTCGCCCGCGACCACCACCACGCGCTTGATCAGCCGCTCGCCATCGACCGGCGACCGGAAGGTGATGACCTCGCCGCGCAGCGGCACGGAGCGCTCGACCAGATGGATGTCGGTAAACGGCACGCGCAGGTTGTAGGCCGTGTTGTCCACCAGCACCCGGTCGCCGACCTGGAGCGTCGGCAGCATCGACTCACTCGGGATCTGGTACCAGTCGGCGGCGGCCGAGCGGAAGGTGAACATGCAGGCGATGAAGAGCGCGGTCGGCGCCCATTCGCGGGCGATGCGGGTCAGGCGGGTTTTCATGGGAGCGCGTGCGTCATCAAGGGGAGTGGCGTGCCGACACCGGCATCACAGCCGCATCGGCAGACCCTGGGCGGCCATGAAGCGCTTGGCCTCGCCCACGGTGTGCTGGCCGAAGTGGAAGATGCTCGCGGCGAGCACCGCGTCGGCACGGCCGATCGCGACGCCGTCGGCGAGGTCCTGCAGACCGCCGACGCCGCCCGAGGCGATCACCGGGATACCCACGGCATCGCTCACGGCGCGCGTGAGGTCGAGGTCGAAGCCCGACTTCGTGCCATCGCGGTCCATGCTCGTGAGCAGGATCTCGCCAGCGCCGAGCGCTTCGATGCGCTTCGCCCAATCGACGGCGTCGAGGCCGGTCGTCTTGCGGCCGCCGTGGGTGTACACCTCCCAGCCGCTTTCGCCGGGGCCGGTGCGGCGCTTGGCGTCGATGGCCACGACGATGCATTGCGCGCCGTAGCGCGCCGAGGCGTCGGCCACGAGCTGGGGGTTGGTCACGGCGCTGGTGTTGATCGACACCTTGTCGGCGCCCGCGTTGAGCAGCCGGCGCACGTCATGCACCTCGCGCACGCCGCCACCCACGGTGAGAGGAATGAACACCTGCGAGGCCACAGCCTCGATCACATGCAGGATCAGGTCGCGCTCGTCGCTGGAAGCAGTGATGTCGAGGAAGGTGAGCTCGTCGGCGCCCTGTTCGTTGTAGCGCGCCGCGATCTCGACCGGATCGCCGGCGTCGCGCAGTTCGACGAAGTTGGTGCCCTTGACGACCCGGCCGGCGGTCACGTCAAGGCAGGGGATGATGCGTTTGGCGAGCACGGTGCAGGCTCTTCGGAAGATGGCGGGAAAGCGCGGATGCTAACCCGGCGGGCGGAGCGGACCGGCGCGAGGGCGGGACTTGCGGTCGCCGGAGCCGGGACTGATGAAAGCGCCAACCCACCCAGCCGATCGGACAGAGGGTGCCAGGAACCCGTGATGGCGGCGCAAGGGCCGGGACGGAGGGGGCGGATCCCCGGTTGTCCGCCCGGATACGGGCGCCGGGACTCAGGCCGCCGGCTTCTCGCCGCGCAGTTCGTCGGCGCGGGCCTGACCGGCCTTGAGATCGAGCGAGCCGGTGTAGATCGAGCGACCGCAGATCACGGCCTCGACGCCGTCGTCCTCGACCGCGCACAGCGCCTCGATGTCGGTCACGCTGGCGACGCCGCCCGACGCGATCACGGGAATCTTGAGCGCCCGCGCGAGCTTGACCGTCGCCTCGATGTTCACGCCGCTGAGCATGCCGTCGCGGCCGATGTCGGTGTAGATCACGCCTTCGACGCCGTAGTCCTCGAATTTCTTGGCGAGATCGACGACCTCATGGCCGGTGAGCTTGCTCCAGCCGTCGGTGGCGACCTTTCCGTCCTTGGCGTCGAGACCGACCATAATGTGGCCGCCGAAGGCGCCGCAGGCGTCATGCAGGAAGCCCGGGTTCTTGACCGCCGCCGTGCCGATGATCACGTAGTCGATGCCGTCGTCGAGATAGCGCTCGATCGTGTCGAGGTCGCGGATGCCGCCGCCAATCTGCACCGGAATGCGGCCGTCGATGGCCTTGAGGATGGACTTCACCGCCGCTTCGTTCTTGGGCTTGCCGGCGAAGGCGCCGTTCAGGTCGACCAGATGCAGGCGGCGCGCGCCCTGTTCCAGCCAGTGCGCGGCCATCGCGCCGGGGTCTTCGGAAAAGACGGTGGCGTCGTTCATTTCGCCTTGCTTCAGGCGGACGCATTGACCGTCTTTCAGATCGATTGCAGGAATGAGCAGCATGGGAAACGGGCTCGGGTGGCAGAAAAGAAGGCGGCCAAAGCGGAATTGCTCAGGGCTGCCACGAGGCGAAATTCCGATACAGCGTCAGCCCTGCGGTTGACGACTTTTCGGGATGAAACTGGGTTGCAAAAATGTTATCCCGCGCTATTGCACAGGTAAAGGCGAGTGTTTCAGCGTTCCCGTAATGGGTCTTGCCCACGGAATGCGCCGGGTCTTTCACCTGGGCATGAAAGCTGTGCACGAAATAGAACATCGCGTCGTCTTCCACGCCGGCCCACATCGCATGGGGGCTTTGTCGCACGTTGTTCCAGCCCATGTGCGGGACTTTCATGCGCGTGCCGTCGGGCAACTGCATGTCGGCCGCGCGGAAGCGCACGCAATGGCCCGGAATCAGGCCGAGGCCCGGCGTCGGATTGGCGTCATGCGATTCATCCGAAGCGTCGAGCAGCATCTGCTCGCCGATGCACACGCCGAACAGCGGATGCGTCTCGGCCATCTTGAGTACCGCGTCGTGCAGGCCGCTTTCGCGCAGGAAGCGCATGCAGTCGGGCATCGCGCCCTGACCGGGCAGGATGATGCGGTCGGCGGCGAGCACCTCGGCGGCTTCACTCGTGACGCGCACGTCGGCCTCGGGCGCGGCATGCACCATCGCCTGATGGACGCTGCGGATGTTGCCCATGCCGTAATCAACGATGACGATGCGCCCGCTCACAGCGACCCCTTCGTGCTCGGAATGACATCGCCCAGACGCTCGTCGCGCGACGCGGCCATGCGCAGCGCGCGGCCGAAGGCCTTGAAGATCGTCTCGGCCTGGTGATGCGCGTTGTGGCCGCGCAGGTTGTCGATGTGCAGCGAGACCAGCGCGTGGTTGACGAAGCCCTGGAAGAACTCGTGCACCAGTTGCGTGTCGAGCCCGCCGATGCTGCCCGCCGTGAACTTGCAGTCGAGCACGAGGCCGGGTCGGCCCGAGAAGTCGATGACGACGCGCGACAGCGCTTCGTCGAGCGGCACATAGCTGTGGCCGTAGCGGACGATGCCCTTCTTGTCGCCGATGGCCTTGGCCACCGCCTGACCGAGCGTGATGCCCACGTCTTCCACCGTGTGATGGCCGTCGATGTGCAGGTCGCCCGCGGCGTGGATGTCGAGGTCGATCAGGCCGTGGCGCGCGATCTGGTCGAGCATGTGGTCGAAGAAGCCAATGCCGGTGGCGAGCGCCGACGTGCCCTTGCCGTCGAGATTGACCGCGACGCGGATCTTCGTCTCGGCGGTGTTGCGGACGACTTCCGCAATGCGTGGGGTGGGACTGGTCATGGAAATGCCGGCGCCGGCCGGGCGTCGGTCATGGAATGGGATTCGTGGATCGGGCGGATGTTGGCACAAAGCCGTGTGCTGTCTTTCACCGCGCGGATGCCGTAACGGGCTGGTAAAGCCGGCAGACATCTGCACTACCTATGATGCAATGCATCAATTCCATTCCCCTCCGAGGAAGCCGTGAGTGAACTTGAGCATTACGTGCGTGATGTCGAGGAGCTGAATCTCGCAATCCGCCGTCAGGCCGAATACGCGGGTTTCGATCTGCATGATCTGTCGGCCGTCGATCGCCTGATCGAGAACCCGCCCGAGCATTACGACCCGGCGCAGAAGACGAAGCTCGACAAGCTGCGCGGCCTGCTCATCCTGCGCGGCCAGGTGCGTGCCGAGCGCATCCGCGATGGCCTGCCGCCGCTGCCGGGGCCGAACGATCCGCCGCTGCATCTGCCGCGCGATCCGGACTGAGCTGGGCGCGCCGGGCGCCGGCCTGGCCGGCGGGCTGCGTCAGCGCCTGGCCCGGTCCGCTCGCGCCGCCGCGAGGCGCGGGCGTCAGCCCTCGTCCTTCAGCCGCAGTTCCGCCGCACGGGCGTGGGCGGTGAGGCCCTCGCTGTGCGCGAGCGTGCTGGCGATGCGGCCGAGCTTCTGCGCGCCGGCCGCGCTCACGTCGATGAGGCTGGAGCGCTTGATGAAGTCGTACACGCCGAGTGGCGAGCTGAAGCGCGCCGTGCCCGACGTGGGCAGCACGTGGTTGGGGCCGGCGCAGTAGTCGCCGAGGCTCTCGCTCGTGTAGCGGCCGAGGAAGATCGCGCCGGCATGCTTGAGCAGCGGCAGCAGCGCGTGCGGATCGGCGACGCTCACTTCCATGTGCTCGGGCGCGACGCGGTTGGCGACGGCCGCCGCTTCTTCCAGATCGCGCACGACGACGATCGCGCCCCGGTTGCGCAGGCTGGTGGCGATGATTTCGCGGCGCGGCATGGTTGGCAGCAGGCGGGCGATCGCGGCCTCGACCTCGTCGGCGAAGGCGGCGCTCGGCGTGAGCAGGATGGCCTGGGCCAGCTCGTCATGCTCGGCCTGGCTGAACAGGTCGATGGCGACCCAGTCGGCGAGCTGGGGGATGGCGGCGGTGTCGCCGTCGCAGATCACGAGGATCTCGCTCGGCCCCGCGATCATGTCGATGCCGCAGACGCCGAACACGCGCCGCTTGGCCTCGGCCACATAGGCGTTGCCGGGGCCGACGATCTTGTCCACCTTGGGCACGGTGGCGGTGCCGTAGGCGAGCGCGCCGACGGCCTGGGCGCCGCCGATGGCGAACACCCGGTCCACGCCGGCGATCGCCGCCGCCGCCAGCACCGTGTCGTTGCGCACGCCGCCCGGCGTGGGCGTGACCATGATCAGCTCGCCCACGCCCGCGACGCGCGCCGGCACCGCGTCCATGAGGATCGACGACGGATAGGCCGCCTTGCCGCCCGGCACGTACAGGCCCACGCGGTCGAGCGGCGTCACCTTCTGGCCGAGCAGCGTGCCGTCGGCGTCGTGGTACTGGAAGCTGCCGGCGGTCTTGTCGAGCTGGATCGCGTGGTACTCGCGCACCCGTTCGGCGGCGGCTTCGAGCGCGGCGCGCACCTCGGCGGGGATGGCGGCGAGCGCGGCGTCGAGTTCGGCGCGGCCGATCTCGAGCGCGGCCATCGACCCGGCCTCGACGCGGTCGAACTTGCGCGTGTAGTCGAGCACGGCCTCGTCGCCGCGCTTGCGCACGTCGGCGAGGATGGACGCGACCGCCGACTCGATCGCCGCGTCGGTCTCGGCCTCGAAGGCGAGCAGATGGTCGAGCTTCGCGGTGAAGTCGGCGTCGGAGGTGGCGAGGCGGTGGATGAGGGGCGCGGACATGGCGTTGCCTGGAATGCGGGGAAGAACGAAGGGTGGTGCCGGAAGGCCGGCGGTTCAAGCGCGTGGCCCGACGGATGGAGCGGCGTTCGGCGCGCGGCGCCTCGGGCGCGGCGGACTGCCGCCGCCGCCGGGCCTCAGCCCTCGACCGCGCCGCGGAAGGCGTCGATCAGCGGTTGCAGCTGGGCATGCTTCAGCTTGAGCGAGGCCTGGTTGACGATCAGGCGCGAACTGATGCGCATGATCTCTTCCACCTCGACGAGGTTGTTGGCGCGCAGCGTGCCGCCGGTGGAGACGATGTCGACGATGGCGTCGGCCAGACCCACGAGTGGCGCCAGTTCCATCGAGCCGTAGAGCTTGATGAGGTCCACGTGCATGCCCTTGCGGCCGAAGAACTCGCGCGCGATGGCGGTGTACTTGGTGGCGACGCGGATGCGCGCGCCCCGGCGCACCGCGCCCGCGTAGTCGAAGCCGTTCGGCACTGCGACGCTCACGCGCGCGGCGGCGATGTTCAGGTCGACCGGCTCGTACAGGCCTTCGCCGTCGCCATGCTCGGCGTTGTGCTCGATGAGCACGTCCTTGCCGGCGATGCCGAAGTCGGCGCCGCCGTATTGCACATAGGTGGGCACATCGCTCGCGCGCACGATCACGATGCGCAGATCGGGGTCGCTGGTGGGCAGGATGAGCTTGCGCGACGACTCCGGGCTTTCGGTGACCTGGATGCCGGCGGCGACGAGTAGCGGCACGGTCTCTTCGAAGATCCGGCCTTTGGAAAGGGCGAGGGTGAGCATCGGGCGAGTTTAGCGCGCGGGCGCGGGCCGTCCGGCGGGGCACGGACGCGCGTTCGTCGAGGCGCGCGCCCGGCGTCCCAGCGCCTCGGCCGGGCGCGCCGAAGATCGACCGCGTCCGCAACTCCGGCCGCCGATCATGACCGTTCCCTTCCCCGTCCCGCACGGCACCCCGCCGATGCCCGCGCTGCTCGATGCCGCCGCGCTGCCAGCGTTCGCCTCGATGTCCGACGCGCGCTACCTCGGCGTCTGGCGCCGCGACCTGCTGGTCGCGCCCGGCGTGCATGACGCCGTCACGCGCCGCTACTGGCTCCAGACCGAGGGCTGGCATGCCGACATCGAGGTGCGCGCCGACCGGCCCGACTTCGCCGGCATCACCGGCTTCACCGATTGCGACGACGCCCGCCTGCGCTGGCTCGCGGGTCAGGCCGCCTTCGCCGGCCACACCCGCCTCGCCGCCGACGGCCGGCTCTGCTTCTGGGACCGGCAGATCGACTTCGCGCTCGGCGACGCGCTCGACATCGGCGCCAACACGCTCGACGGCGACACGCTGCACGAATGGGGCGCGCTTGCCGCCTACTACGAGCTGTGGCGACGCGAGCCAGACAGCGTCGGGCCGGACGAGACCGAAGGCGCGGGCGCGGTCGGTGATGCCGGCCGGGCGGGCGCCGCGGCCATGCCCGTCACCGCGTCGACGCCTCAGGCCGTCGCCCTGGCGGTGCACGCCCCCTTGCCCGTCCCCGAGCACGCCGCCCGGCCGCCCCGGCTGCTGTGCGCCGGCCGCTGGTTCGCCCGCGTGCGCGACCGCGCCTTGCCCGCGAGTCCCGCGCTGCGCGCTCGCCGCGCCCTGGTCGAAGGCCGCGCGCGGCGTGACGAACTCATCGCCTTTGCCGATCTGGAAGTGTCGATCGGCCGCATCGACGCCGAGGGCCGGGCGCTTGTGCTGCATTCGACGCTGCCCTGGCTCGAAGGCCGCGAACTGGCGCCGGAAGCAGCGCCGCCAATGGCGTCCCGAAGGGCGTCGTAGCCGGGAGCGGGGCGGGTTCCCCGCGCCGGCTCCCTCGCTGTCGCGGGCCTGCCTCGCGCAAGCGCCGACTTCCGCGTCGATTTCGCCGCATCCGGCAGATCCGGCCCGGATGGCAAAACCGACGGTCCGCATCGCGAAATACGGCGGCCAAGTGCCGAGGATTCGATATAGACCGCGCATGCGAGCTGCCAGCCTCGCCGCGGCGACGCTGGCCTTTGCCCACACACTGGTCGGATGTTCGCCTTTCCGGTTTCTGCCGAATCCGGCACATCCGCGGCCTGCGCGCCACTGTCCCGCCTATCCGTTTTCGCGCGGACGTGCCGCCACGCTCCCGCCGCCGTTCACCCTGCCGGTGAAATCGATGCAGGACGGGTAGCGGCCGCGACCCGAAACCAAGCATTCATGAGGCAGGCGTGGCAATTTTCCAGGTCACGGACGGTGACGACAGCTTCATCAGCGCCGACGCCAAAGCGGCCGAGCTGGTGCTGCTTGGCGTGGTCGATACCGGCGCCGCGCTCGCGGCAAGCGACTTCGGGCTGTGCGCCTGAAGTCGCGCGGCGCGGCGGTCCTGCCCGGTCGCCGCGCCGCTCAGAACCAGAGCTGGCCGTAGCCGTACAGCGCGGCGCGCTGGGCCAGCCCGCCGAACTCGCTGGCGCCGGCCGTGCCCGCCGCGCCCGGTCCGCTGCCCGTGCTGCCGCTCGCGATCAGCCTGAGCGTCAGGCGCTCGCTCGCATGCCAGGCCGCCTCGGCCTGCCAGAAGCGGCTGCGGTCATAGCCGTTGACACGCACGAAGGCCGACAGGTCGAGGTCGGCGCGGCCGAAGGCGCGGTCCCAGGCGGCGCGCGCGAACCAGTTGCTGCGCACCACGGGCAGGCCGCGTTCGGCCAGGTCGTTGCGCCAGGCGGCGTAAGTGGCGCCGGCCTCGGGCGAGACCAGGCCGGCGCGGATCGCGCGCCAGCCGGCGGCATCGGGCGCGTCGTCCATGCGCCAGTGCTCGAGGCTGAGCTGCACCTCCCAGGGCGTGGTCCAGCTCGCGCCGATGACGCGGCGACTGGCCCAGGCGCGCGGGGCGGCGGGGTCGGCGGCGTCGAAGGCGGTCGCCGTCGCGCCGTCGCCCGTGGCGGCCGCCGCCGAGCCCGCCGCGTTGCCTGAACTGCCGGCCCCGCCGTTGCCGCCCGCCGCCGAGCCGGTCGCGCGCGGCGCCGAGCGCGGCCGGTTCGCGCCGCTCCATTCCAGCCAGACGATCACCGAATCGCCCGCGAGCCGCGACAGGTTGGCGCCGACCTGCGGCGCGCCGCCCTCCCGCGCCTGCGCCACCGCGTCGAAGGTCGTGCGCTCGTCGAGCACTGGCGCGAGCCGCAGTTGGGCCGCCGCGCGCCGGTTCGTGCGCTCGAAGCCGGGCGCGAGATCGGCCGTGGCGAGGGTGTCGCGCGCGCTCAGGCGCGGGATGAGCGCGAGCTGCGCCGAGCCGGCCGAGCCCAGCCATTGCGCGCGCAGCATCGCGGTGCCGAGGCGGTTCTCGCGCAGGCTGGCCGGGTCCTGGCTGGTGCGCGTGACGACCGAGTAAGGGCGCAGGAAGTCGCTCGGGTTCCAGCCCTGGCCGAGGCCCTGGCGCTGGTTGACGCGGCCGGCGTCGAGGAAGAGGCCGTTGCCCGCGTCGAGGCTGGCCCAGGCTTCGCGCAGCGCGTTGCGGGTTTCGTCGGGGCGGTCGTCGCCCGCGAATTGCGCGGCTTCGAGCCGGTCGCTGAAGGCGAAGCGCCAGCGACCGGCGTCCCATTCGCGGCGGTAGTCGAGCGCCTCGCGCCAGGCGAAGACGGGCGTTGCCGTGCCGGTGCGCGCGGCGGCGTCGCGCCAGCTCAGGCGCTGCTGGCCGGCCTCGATGCGCAGGCCGGGCACGAGGCGCTCGGCGGGCGGCCCGGCGACGCCGAGGGCGAGCGCGTCGGCGGTGGCGTCGCCGGGCAATGCGACGCCGGACGGAAAGGCGGGCGCGATGCCGGGCGAAAGCGAGGGCGGCAAGGCCGGCGCGGCGGGCAGCGCGGGCACGCCTGAGGTCGGGGCCGGCGCCGCCTCGGCGTCGAGCCAGGGGCGGACGGGCGAGGCCGGGCCGGGGGCTTCATCGGCGCCAGCCACACCGCCGCCCAGCGCGATGCCCGCCACGAGCAGCAGCCGGGCGCGCATCACTCGCCCCGGAAGCGCGGCAGGTAGTCGCGCTGGAGCCAGTCCTCGGGGATGTCGCGCGGGGTGTACTCGCTCGTCTGCATCACCGTGACCCAGCCCGGATCGAGGCCGTCGATGATGACCGTCTCGGTCGGCCGCAGCGCGCCGGCTTCCTGCTGGAAGCGGCGGAACCAGGCGGTCTTGAGCAGCCGGTTCTCGGCGGTGAAGTAGCGCGCCATCACCGGCCGCGCGTCGCGCTCGTCGATCCAGTAGTCGACCACCGGATAGGGCACGTCGTCGCGGCGCGCGACGAGATGCAGCCGGCGCGTCGGGCGCTCGGCACCCTCGGCGTCCTTCACCGTCTCGGCGGCGTCGGACTCGATGCGGTAGTCGAGCGCGAGGCGGGTCGTCATCACGTCGCCGTTGCTGGCCTGGCCGAGCAGCCGCTGCTGCGGCGAGATGCGCACGCTGGTGCGCGCCGCCGGGTCGTAGAACCACAGGTCGAGGCCGTTGCGCAGCATGAGCTTGCCGGTGTCGCGCGCCGGACCGACGAAGCGCACGAGGTTGCGGTACTGGCCGCTGCCGTCGGTGGCGGGCCGCGCGTACACGGCGAGCGACGACGTGGCGACGAGCTTGCCGGCGCGGTATTCGGCGAGCGCGGTGCGCACCGAGAAGCTGCCGGCCGGATTGCGCACCGCGTCGCTCGCGGCCAGCAGGTCGGCGGCGCGGCCGGTGCCCGCCGGCGTGGCGGCGCCGGGTGCGTCGCCGAGGTTGGCGCCGCCGGGTGTCGCGCCGGCGGCGCGCGCGGCAGGGTGGGCGAGCAGGGCGGCCAGCGGCGCGAGGGCGCCGGCCGCGATCAGCCGACGGCGGTTTGCAAGGGTTTGCATGGCAGTGGCGGGGAGGACGTTGCAAAGGATTGCGGTGGCGAACTCGGACGCTTGCGCGCGGATTGGCGCGGGCGGGGCGCGATCAGGCATGGCGCAGTGCCTCCACGATCTCCAGCCGCGAGGCGCGCCGGGCCGGCCACCAGCTCGACACGCAGGCCAGCAGCGCGAGCAGGCCGACCGCCAGCGCCAGCAGCTCGGGCGAGCCGAAGGCATCGACGCCGATCGGCACTGCCTGGCCCCGGCCCGGCGGCGTCCAGGTCAGGCCGGCGTGGTTGATGCCGTACTCGGCCAGCAGCGTCGCCAGCAACGTGCCGCCGCCCGCGCCGATCAGGCCGATGAGCGCGCCCTCCAGCACGAACATGCGGCGGATGCTGACGCGGCGCAGGCCGATCGCGCGCAGCGTGCCGATCTCGCCGATGCGCTCGCCGATGGCCATGTTCACCGCGTTCGACACCGAGAACAGCGTGACGATGCCCATGATCACCGCGACGAAGCCGAACATGCTCCCGAACATCCCGACGATCTGCCCGTACTGCGGATTGATCGTCCCGAAGTCGTGGATCTCGACCGGCTGGGCGCGGTCGGCCAGCAGCGCGGCGATACGTTCGCGCGCGGCCTCCAGGTCGGCCGTGCAGTGGAGCTGCACCACCACCGCCGAGGCGCCGTGCGCGTCGGGGCCGAACACCAGCCGCTGCGCGAGGCCGAGCGGCAGCGACACCTGCATCATGTCCAGCTCGCGCATCGCCTGGCGCTCGACGCGCTCGACGCGCATGCGCACCACGTTGGGCGCGCCGCCGGTGCCGGCCGCGAGCAGCTCGATGCCGATGTCGTCGATGACCGGCGGCGCGGGGCGGGCAGCGGTGGCGGCACCGGACGCCGCGCCGGCCGCTCCCGTGCCGGGCGTGCCCGCCACGGCCGGCGCAATCGCCGCCGCGCCGGCCTGCGCCGATTCCGCCGCGTTGCGCGCCACCAGCGCCGACAGGTCGTCGGCCATCGCGGGGGCGTCGGCGTCGTCCCTCGGCGGCAGGCGCTGGCAGTCGCGCACTTCCAGCGCCTCGCACAGGCCCAGCAGTTGCGCGAGGCCGTGGCCGATCGTGCCGCTGTCGGGCCGGTCGGCGCGCAGCGCGCTGCCCATGGGCGGCATGTCGAGGCCGGAGTCGTCCCATTCGAGCATCGCGGCGCGGTCGTCGGGCCGCCAGCCGCTGGCGATGAAGTTGCTCGACGTGCCGGCCGCGAAATTGCCGGCCACGCCCTGCACATGCAGCACCGGCGTGACGATGTTGATCATCGGGCCGAGCTGGGGGTCGGCGCGCAGCTTCGCGACGATGGCGTCGGCATCGCGCAGCGCGAAGCGGCCGGCGTCGGCGCGGCCGAAGTCGAGCCAGCCGCGCGCGGCAATCGTCAGATGGCCGGCGTTGCGGATGGTCTCGGTACGCACGGCCTTGATGGTGGCGGCCACGTAGCCGCCGAAGATCACGATGGCCGCCGCGCCCACGGCGATGGCCGACAGCGTGAGCGCGCTGCGGCGGCGGTTGCGCAGCAGGTTGCGCCAGGCGAGTTGCAGCGTGTTCATGCGCGCGCTCCGGCGGCGGGCGTGGCGCGCGGGTCCGGCGCGGTCACGCGGCCGTCCTCCAGCAGCACCAGCACGTCGGCATGGCCCATGAGCTGGGCGTCGTGCGACGAGAACACGAAGCTCGTGCCGAGCCGGCGCTGCATGTCGCGCATCAGCTCGATGATCGCGGCGCCGGTCGCCCGGTCGAGGTTGGCGGTGGGTTCGTCGGCCAGCACCAGCGCGGGCGAGTTGGCCAGCGCGCGCGCGATGGCGACGCGCTGACGCTGGCCGCCCGACAGTTCGCCGGGGCGGCGGCCTTCCTTGCCGGCGAGGCCGACGGCCGCGAGCAGCTCGCGCGCCCGTTCGCGGCGCGAGCGCGCGTCGCCGGCGCCGAGCTGCATCGGGTACTCGACGTTCTCGAGCGCCGTGAGCACCGGCAGCAGGTTGAAGTTCTGGAACACGAAGCCGAGCCGGCGCGCGCGGAAGTCGGCGCGCGCGTCGTCGTCGAGCGCGTCGAGCGCGACGCCGTCGATCTCGACGCCGCCGCCGGCATCGGGCCGGTCGAGCGCGCCCGCGATCTGGAGCAGCGTGCTCTTGCCGCTGCCCGACGGCCCGGCGATCACGCTGAAGGCGCCGCGCGGCAGGTCGAGGTCGATGCCGCGCAGCGCATGCACGGCGGCGGCGCCCGTGCCGTAGGTGCGGCTGACGCGGCGCAGGCGGGCGATCGGGTCGGCTTCGGTGGCGTTCGCGGGCCGCGCCGTGGCGTCGGCGGACGCGGCGGGCAGGCGCGGGCCGGCGCGGTCGGCCGGGGCGGCGGCGATCGACGGAGTGGCGCTCATCGCCTCGCCTCAGCGCAGGTGCACCAGCACGGTCGCGGCGGGGTCGCCGAGAGCGATGCGGGCGTCGCGGAAATCGGGCGGGCCGGCGCGGCCGCGCGCGTCGTTGCTGAAGCCGTAGGGCTCCTTCGGGATGCCGAACATGCCCTTGTCGAGCTTCTCGTTGTCGTTCTCGTCGTGATAGACGGCGACCGCGTAATTGCCCGGCGCGAGGTTGCGGAAGGTGACGCTGGTGCGCCCGGCCAGCGGCGCGACGCGTTGCGCGACGACATGGGCGCCCTCCTCGGGAAAGCGCTCGGCGCGGTCGTACACGGCCACGGCCAGATGGCCCTTCTGCGAGGCGGCACCGTCGATGTCCACGGTGAGGTCGGCTGCGCGGGCGGCCGGCGCGGCGAGGCTGGCGGCCAGCGCGAGGGCGGCGACGGGCAGGGCGGCGACGAGGCGGCGGGCCGGTCGGGCGCAGGCGAGGGGGGCGGGGCGCTGCATGGCGATCTCCTTGGGTGCGGGTTCCTGACGGCCCGCATTGCAGCGCCCGGATGTATCGGCGGCTTGTCATGGCCGGGCGGTCTTGTATTGCCGCGTATCGCGCCACGCGGCGGATACGTGGCGATACATGCCGGCGTGCAAAGCGCACAGAATCGGCCCGCGCCGCCCGCGCCGCCCGCGCCGCCCGCGCCGCCCGCGCCGCCCGCGCCGCCGGTGTCGCCGGTGTCGCCGGTGCCCGGCCGGCCGCCGCCGGCATCCGCCTTCCCGATCCGTCCAGTCCCAGCCGTGCAAGCCCGCCCCGACCACATCCTCATCGTCGACGACGACCCCGACATCCGCGACCTGCTCGCCGACTACCTCGCGCGTCAGGACTTCCGCGTGAGCTGCGCCGCCGACGGCCGCCAGATGCGTGCCGCGCTCGCCAGCGGCCCGGTGGACCTCATCGTGCTCGACCTCATGCTGCCCGGCGAGGACGGCATCAGCCTGTTCCGCTGGCTGCGCGCCGGCGCCCATGCGCTGCTGCCGGTGGTGATGCTCACCGCGCGCGGCGACGACGTGGACCGCATCGTCGGCCTCGAACTCGGCGCCGACGACTACCTCGGCAAGCCCTTCGTCCCGCGCGAGCTGGTGGCTCGCATCCGCGCCGTGCTGCGGCGCACGCGCATGCTGCCGCGCCCGCTCGCGGCCGAGGAGCCGGCGCGCTGGCTTGCCTTCGGCGACTGGCGGCTCGACACCGTCGAGCGCGTGCTGATCGATGCGCGCGGCGCCGTCGTGCCGCTGTCGGGCGCCGAGTACGGGCTGCTGCGCTTCTTCCTCGACCATCCCAACCGCGTGGTCAGCCGCGACCAGCTGCTCGCCCACCTGGCCGGGCGCGAGGCCGAGGCCTACGACCGCGCGATCGACCTGCGCGTCAGCCGGCTGCGCCGCCGCCTCGGTGACGACGCGCGCGAGCCGGCCTACATCAAGACCGTGCGCAACGAGGGCTATGTGTTCTGCAAGACGGTGACGGAGCAGGCCGATGGCTGAGCGCGATTCCGCCGTCGGCGGCCGGGCGGGCGCGCCGGCCGGTCCCGTTCCGGCGTCGTCGCGCGGGCGCGCCGGCCCGCTGGCCCGCCTGCGCGACTGGTGCCCGCCGTTGCCGGCGCGCTTCAACACCCTGGCCGCGCGGCTGATGCTGCTGCTCGGCGTGACGGTGCTGCTGCTCCAGCTCGTCAGCTTCGGCGGCGTGCGCGCCATCCGCGACCACGAGACCGGCGTGCAGATGTACGCCTTCATGGCCGCCGACCTCGACCTCCAGCGCGACTTCCTGCGCAGCCTGCCGGTCGAGCAGCGCGCCGCCTGGCTGCCCAAGCTCAACCGCGGCTACTACCGGCTCGCGGTGCTGCCGGCCGACGCCGAGTTCATCGACATCTCCGCCCATCCCGACATCCGCCAGCCCTACGAGGCGATCGAGGCCCGGCTGCACACGCGGTCGTGGGCACGGCCGGCGCGCGCGGTACTGGCCCGGCCCCGGCCCGACGAGGACTGGCTGCCCGGCGTCGTCATCGATCTCGACGGCGAGCAATGGCTGGCCGTGCTGTTCTATACCGAGGCGCCCAACGCAGCGCCGCCGCCCACCACCATCGCGCTCTACCTCGGGGCGGTGCTGCTCGTGGTGGGCGTGATCGCGGTGCTGATCGCGCGTGTCGCCGGCCGCAGCCTCGCCGGCTTCGCGCGCGCGGCCGAGCGGCTGTCCACCGACCTCAACGCGCCGCCGCTGCCCGAGCGCGGGCCGGTCGAGGTGGTGCGCGTGGCGGCCGCCTTCAACCGCATGCAGTCGGCGATCCGGCGCCATCTCGACGAGCGCACCGAGATCCTCGCGGCCGTCTCGCACGACCTCAAGACGCCGCTCACCCGGCTGCGCCTGCGCGCCGAGAACCTGCCCGACGAGCTGCCGCAGCGCGCGCGCTTCATCGCCGACATCGAGGCGATGACCGATCTCGTGGGCGAAGGGCTCGACTACGCCCGCAGCGCCCAGTTGCGCGAGGCGCGCAGCCCGGTCGATCTCGACCGGCTGGTCGCCGCGCTGGCCGACGACGCGCGCGACACCGGCGCCCGCGTCGAGGTGTCGGGCCGGCTCGGCGCCCCCGTCATCGCCGCGCCGCGCGCGCTGCAACGCGCGGTGCAGAACCTGCTCGACAACGCGCTGCGCTACGGCGACGGCGCGGCGGAGATCACGCTCGAACGCCTCGGCGGCGAGGATGACGGGCTTGCCGGCATGCATGCGTCCGGCTCTGCCCAGTCGCGCCCCGACGCGGCTGCCGCCCGCCTGCGCCTGACCGTCGCCGATCGTGGGCCGGGCCTCGCGCCCGAGCTGCTGGAGCGGGTGTTCGAGCCCTTCTACCGGGTGGAAGGTTCGCGCAGCCGGGCTTCGGGCGGCACCGGACTTGGCCTCGCCATCGCCCGCAACCTGGTGCGCGGCCAGGGCGGCGACATCGTGCTGGCCAACCGGCCGGGCGGCGGATTGCTGGCGGTGCTGGAGCTGCCGGCCGGGTGACGGGTGGCGCGCTGTCCGGTGTGATCTACCCTCGACACGATCGAGTGCGCGGCGCGCTGGTCGGCGGCGGCAACCGGTGCGGCAGCATCGTCGCCGACCCGGTCGCGGCCGTGATCGGCGGCGCGGCGCTCACGGCGTCGGACTTCGGGCTGTTCGCCTGAGGTGGGCGGGGTGCTGGGCCGGCTGAGCGGCCGCTTCCCCGCCCCAGTGTGAAATCCCGCACGAATCGTGACGAACGCACGCGCTGATTGCTGTGGATGAAGCCGTCCGAGGTTCCCCGGAGCGCACGGAGGATGAGAGGGTCCGGGCCTCATTCATCCTCCCGAGGTTTGCGCCATGCCCAGCTACACCGGAACCGACAACGACGACACCCTGGCCGGCAGCACCGGCGCCGACACGCTGTCGGGCGGCCTCGGCAATGACAGCTACATCGTCAACCACCGCGGCGATGTCGTGATCGAGACCCATGGCGTGGGCGTGGACAGCATCGACGGCGGCATCGACACGATCTTCACCTCGGTGCTCGTGGCCGGCGGCTACAGCCTGCTCGGCTCGTGGACGATCGAGAACCTCAGCTACATCGGCGCGCTCGCGGCCGTGCTGCGCGGCAACGCGCTCGACAACGTCATTCGCGGCGGTGACGGCGACGACCTGATCGACGGCAACTTCGGCAACGACAGCCTGTACGGCGGTGGCGGCAACGACCGGCTCGACGGCGGCGCCGGCAACGACTTGCTCGACGGCGGAACGGGTAGCGACACCCTCAGCGGTGGCGTTGGCGACGACCTTTATCTCGTCGATTCGGTCGGCGACCGCGTGTACGAGGTCGCCGGCGCCGGCAACGACACCGTGCGCTCCGACGGCATCGTGCTCGACCTGCGCGGCAACCTCGTTAATGTCGAGAACGTCATCCATACCGGCGGCGCGGCGGTGACGATGTCGGGCAATGCCGGCGACAACCTCGTGCAGTCGCTCGGCGCCGGTGCCGACAGGCTCTACGGCTGGGCCGGCAACGACACGCTCGACGGCAGCGCTGGCGCCGACACGCTCTACGGTGGCAGCGGCGACGACCTCTACCGCGTCGGCAGCGGCGACGTGGTGGTCGAGCGCGCCGGCGAGGGCCGCGACACGCTGCTCGGCGAGCGCACCAGCCTGGCCGGCAGCCAGCTCGCGAACGTCGAGAACCTGCTCTACACGGGCACGGCCGGCGTCGCGATCACCGGCAACGCGCTCGACAACCTGCTCGCCGGCGGCATCGGCAAGGACACGATCGGCGGCGACGCCGGCAAGGACACGCTCGTCGGCGGCGCGGGCGCGGATTCGCTCACGGGCGGCGCTGGCGACGACGTGCTCTACGGCGGCGGCTGGAGGTTCGACAGCCGCTTCGCCGGCGACGACATGGCGCAGTACTTCACCTTCGGTAGCGATGACGGCGTGACCGACACGCTCACGGGCGGCGCCGGCAATGACCGCTATCTCATCGACAACCACGACGACGTCATCATCGAGAAGCTCGCGGGCGGCGTCGACACCGTCGTCACCAGCGTCGATTTCAGCCTCGCCGACGCGGTCAATGTCGAGAACCTGATCGCTGTCGATGGCGCGCGCGTCGCGCAGGACAACTCGCCCTGGCTGCTCGAAGGCTCGGCCGGCGCCAACATCCTCATCGGCAACCAGTACGCCAACCTGCTCGTCGGCGGCGCGGGCGACGACACGCTGCTGGCCTCGCCGCTGGAGGGCAGCTACCAGTGGAGCGTGGCGGTCGACCAGCTCTTCGGCGGCGACGGCAACGACGTGCTCATCGCCGAGCGCGCCGCCGTGGTCGAGGGTGGTGCCGGTGATGACCTCTACGTGCTGGGTTCCCAGGTCTGGTACAGCGTCGGCGAGGCGACGCTGACCTCGATCGTCGGCAACGACGAGTCGGGCAACGACACGGCGATCTTCATGAACAGCGGCTCGGGCGAGGCGCTCGACGGCGTCGAGAACTTCGTGCTCGCCGGCGCGGGCACGGCGGCCGAGCTGGCGGCGCATGCCGCGCAGAACGCGGCGCAGGCTCTGCTGTCGGACGTGCCCTACTGGTACGCCCCGGGCGCGGACCTGACCGGCAACGGGCTCGACAACGTCATCACCGGCAATGCGCGCGACAACCTGCTGCGCGGGCTCGCCGGCGACGACTCGATCATCGGCGGCGAGGGGGCCGACACGCTCGACGGCGGCGAAGGCGCCGACACGCTGGTGGGCGGCCTGGGCAACGACGTCTATCGTCTCGACGGCGACGATGTCATCGTCGATGCCGGCGGCATGGACATCGTCGAGTCCGACGTGTTCACGAGCTACACGCGCTGGTCGGGCATCGATGGGCTGCGCTACACCGGCACGACGGGCGTGCTGCTGCGCAACGCCGTCAACAACGGCAGCGCCGACCGCTTCGAAGGCGGCGCGGGCGATGACACCCTGCTCGGCTACGGCGGTGCCGACTCGCTGACCGGCGGTGCCGGCAACGACTCGCTGCGCGGCGATGCCGGCAACGACACGCTCGAAGGCGGCGCGGGCGCCGACACGCTGATCGGCGGCGATGGCGACGACTACCTGAGCGGCGGCGCGGGCGCCGACAGCCTGGCGGGCGGCGACGGCAACGACAATTTGGCCGGCGACATGGCCGGCGACACCGTGCTCGGCGGCGCCGGCGACGACCACGTGTACGGTAATGGGACGGGGCTCGGCGCGAGCATCGATGGCGGCGCCGGCAACGACTACGTCAGCGGCACCTCGGCTGACGACACGATCATCGGCGGCACCGGCATGGACACGCTGTTCGGCGGCGACGGCAATGACCGTCTGGTCGGTGACAGCGTCGACTGGCGGCTCAGCGGCGGCGCCGGCAACGACACCATCCTCGGTGGCGGCTTCGCCAGCCTGATCGACGGTGGCGCGGGTAGCGACCTGATCGACCTGAGCGGCGTGTCGATCAGTCTCTCGATCGGCGGCTGGAGCGTGTCGAGCAGCGCGACGCTGGATGTCACCGGCGACGGCCTGGGCGTGACCGCCTCGGCCGACGTGTTCCGGCTCGGCACGGCCACCGGCGGCAATCTCGTCGCCGGGGCGAACGCCGCGGTGTTCGCGGGTGGCGTGGTCATCGCGGACTTCCAGTCGAGCCTCGACCAAATCCAGGTCGCGGCCGGGCTGGTCGGCGACGGCGATGCCGCGCTGGAGCAAGTCCAGACCGTGACCGCCTTCGGTGGCGGCTTCTCGGCAGCCTCGGAGCTGGTCATCTTCTCCTCGGACACGGTCGACTTCACCGCCGGCAGCGGCAGCTATGCCTACTGGAGCGAGCCTATCCGAGGCGGCAATCTCGAAGCCGTCATCGGCGACGCCGACAGCGCGTTGGCGACCGGCGAGTCGCGGCTGTTCGTCGTGGATGACGGCAGCTCGTCGGCGGTGTTCCGCTTCGTGAGCGCCGACGGCAATGCGGTGGTGTCGGCCAGCGAGCTGACGCTGCTCGGTGTGGTGATCGGCGACGCTGCGCTCACGGCGTCGGACTTCGGGCTGTTCGCCTGAGGCGGGCGCGCTCCTGCATCAAGCACCCTGGCCGTGGTCCGCGTCTGCGATGCGCCACGGCCACACCGCCGCGCATCTCAGGCCTTCGGCGGCAACAACTTCCGTCAGCATGCGACAGCCGTGACCCGCACGCCCGTCCGCCAGGTCGGGTGTGCGACCCTCGCGCGTCCGCGCCCGAGGGCGCACCTCACCGACTTGCGCCGGCCGCGTGCCGGCGCCAACTGCTTCCATGCGCGTCCTGTTCATCCACCAGAACTTCCCGGGCCAGTACAAGCACCTCGCGCCCGCGCTCGCCGCCGACCCCGAGAACGAGGTCGTCTGCATCGGCGAGGAGGGCGCGATCGCCCGCCTCGGTCCGCCACCCGCGCGGCTGAGATTCATCGGCTATCCGGCGCCGCGCGGCGCCGGCGAGGGCACCCACCACTATCTGCGCAGCACCGAGGCCGGCGTGCGGCGTGGCCAGGCGGTGACGCGCAAGCTCATGGACCTCAAGGCCGCCGGCTGGCTGCCCGACGTGGTGCTCGTGCATCCGGGCTGGGGCGAGTCGCTGTTCATCAAGGACGTGTTCCCGGCCACCAAGCTGTGCGTGTACCTGGAGTTCTTCTATCGCCCCGAAGGCTCCGACGTGGGCTTCGACGCCGAATTCCCCACCAGCCTCGACGACGTGTTCAAGCTGCGCATGCGGAACACGGTGCAGCTCGTGAGCATGGAACAGGCCGACATCGGCCTGAGCCCGACGCACTGGCAGCGCGCGCAATACCCGGCGTGGATGCGCGAGCGCATCCGCGTGATCCATGACGGCATCGACACCGCCGTGGTGGCGCCGTCGGCGGACGCGGGCTTCGAGCTGCCCGATGGCCGCACGCTGCGCCCCGGCGACGAGGTCATCACCTATGTCGCGCGCAACCTCGAGCCCTATCGCGGCTTCCACAGCTTCATGCGCGCGCTGCCGGCCATGCTTGACGCGCGGCCCGGCGCCACCGTGGTGGTGGTGGGCGGCGACGAGGTGAGCTACGGCCGCTCGGCGCCCGACGGCAAGACCTACCGCGAGCTGTACGAGCCGCTCATCGCCGGCCATCCGGGGCGGCATCGCGTGCATTTCCTCGGCAAGCTGCCCTACGCGCGCTATCTCGACCTGCTGCGCGTGTCGCGCGTGCATCTCTATCTCACCTATCCCTTCGTGCTGTCGTGGTCGTCGATGGAAGCGATGGCGAGCGGCTGCTCGATGGTGGCCTCGGCCACGCCGCCGGTGCAGGAAGTGATGCGCGACGGCGTGAACGCGCGGCTGGTCGATTTCTTCGATCCGGCCGGCATCGCCAAGGCGGTGGTCGCCATCCTCGACGGCAGCGATCCGGATGCCGCGCGCCGCGCGCGCGCCCGCGCCGATGCCGTCGCGCAGTACGACCTGCGCGGCGCCTGCCTGCCGCAGCAGCTCGCGCTGGTGCGCGACCTCGCGGCGGGGCGGCTGTGAGGCGCGTCTTCGTCTCGCGCGTCGCCGGCTCGGCAACAGCCTCGTGCGCCCGCCTGCCGGCCGGCGCCCGCTTCGGCCGTGCGTGCGCCGGCCATTGCCCACCTCTTTCCCGCGGAGCCCTCGCATGAAGGCCTTCCTGCGCGACCACCGTCGCTTCTTCGTCGCGGCGGGCGTGTTCAGCCTGTTCATCAACCTCGCGCTGCTGGCGCCGTCGCTGTTCATGCTGCAGGTGACCGACCGCGTGATGGCGAGCCGCAGCATCGAGACGCTGGTGATGCTCGGCCTCATCACGCTGCTGTCGCTGCTGCTGATGCTGGTGCTCGACATGCTGCGCGCGCGCCTGCTGGCCATGGCCGGCGTGCAGCTCGAACGCAAGCTCGGCGCGACGCTGCTGCGCGAGATGTTCTATCGCCCGGCGGCGGGCGCGCCGGCCGGCTATGCGCTGCGCGATCTCGGCGCGCTGCGCGCCTTCCTCGGCGGCGCGGGCGTGATCTCGCTGTTCGACGTGGTGTGGATGCCCGTCTACATGGGCGTGATCTTCCTGTTCGACGGGCTGCTCGGCGCGATCGCGCTTGCAAGCGCTTTCATCCTCGTGGTGCTGGCGCTGGCGAACGAGCGGCTCACGCGCCGGCGCATGGAAAAGCTCCAGCAGGACACGCGCGACGCCAGCCGTCTGCTCGACGCGGTGGCGCGCGGCGGCGACGCGGTGCGCGCCATGGGCATGGCCGACGCGATCATCGGGCGCAACCGCGCGGCCCAGGCGCGGCTGCACGGCGAGCAGCTCGGCACCCAGCGCATCGCGGGCGCCATCGGCAGCCTGACGCGCTTCTTCCGCCAGGGGGTGCAGGTGGCGATGCTGGCCACCGGCGCCTGGCTGGTGGTGGAGCAGAAGGCGTCGCCGGGCGTGATGATCGCCGTCACGATCATCCTCGGCCGCGCGCTCGCGCCGGTGGAGGCGATCGTGGCGCAGTGGAAGGGGCTGGTGGAAGCGCGCGCGGCCTGGGAGCGGCTGACGCCGCTGCTCGCGCAGGCGACGCCGGGCCGCTTTGCCGGCCTGCCCGAGCCGACCGGCCGCGTCACGCTCGAAGGCGTGAGCTGGCGTCCCCAGGGCAGCGATCGCGCCATCGTGCGCGACCTGACGCTCGACATCGCGGCGGGCGAGGTGCTGGCTGTGATCGGGCCGAGCGGCTCGGGCAAGTCCACGCTCGGCCGGCTGCTGGTGGGCGCGCTGCCGCCGGTCGCGGGCCGAGTGCGGCTCGACGGGGCGGAGCTGTCGCAATGGCCGCCGGAGCAGCTCGGTCGGCATGTGGGCTATCTGCCGCAGGACATCGCGCTGTTCCCGGCCAGCATCGCCGACAACATCGCGCGGCTCGGCCAGGGCGAGCCGGAGGCGGTGGTGGACGCCGCGAAGCGCGCCCGCGCGCACGAACTCATCGTCGGGCTGGCGGGCGGCTACGACACGCCGCTGCTCGAAGGCGGCGCGCCACTGTCGGGCGGCCAGCGCCAGCGCGTCGCGCTCGCCCGCGCCTGCTACGGCCGGCCGCGCTTCGTGGTGCTCGACGAGCCCAATGCCTTCCTCGACGAGACCGGCGAGCAGGCGCTGATCGAGGCCATCGCCAGCCTCAAGGCCGAGGGCGCGACGGTGGTGGTCATCACCCAGCGCAGCAAGCTGCTCAACATCGCCGACCGCGTGGTCGTGATGCGCGATGGCGCGATCGAGCGCGTGGGCGTGCGCGCGGCGGCCCAGCCCGGCGCGGCCGGCGCCCAGGGCGGCGTGGTCGCGCATCCGGGCGGCATGAACGCGGGCGGCATGCCGCCCGGTGCCATGGCGGGCGGCGCGCCGATGGCCGGGCAGGGCGCACGTCCCGCCGTCGTCGCGCCGGCTCTGCCCGGCAATGTGCAAACCCTTGCAGCACCGCGCGCGGCCGAGGGCGGCGCGGCGGGCAATTCCCCGGAGAACCGCGCATGAGCGCCACGCCGCTTTCCGTTTCCGACGCGGTCGAGGTCGATGCGATCGACCGTCAGGCCGGTCGGCTCATCGCCCTCGGCGGCTGGACCATCGTCGTCATCGTCGGCGGCATGCTGCTGTGGCTGCTGTACGCGCCGCTCGCGGGCGCGGCCTACGGTTCGGGCATGGTGCGCGTCGATACCCAGCGCAAGACCGTGCAGCACCGCGACGGCGGCATCGTCAAGACCATCCTCGTGCGCGAGGGCCAGCACGTGACCGCCGGCGCGACCCTGGTCGAGCTGGAGGACGTGCGACTCGACGCCAGCGCCGACGCGCTCGAAGGCCAGCTCGCGGCCGAGCAGCTCAAGGCGTCGCGGCTCGCGGCCGAGCGCCTGCTCGCGTCGTCGTGGGCGCCGCCGGCCGACATCGTCGCGCGCGGCCGAAAGGAGCCGCGCCTCGCGGCCGCGATCGCGCAGGAGGTGGCGCTGTTCAAGGCGCGGCGCGCGCGGCTCGACGGCCAGATCGCGCTCACGCGCAAGCAGATGGACGACGTCAAGGTGCAGCTCGCCGCGCGCGAACGCGAGTTCGCGTCGGCCAGCCAGGCGCTCGCGCTCATGGACGAGGAGATCGCCGCCAACCAGCGCCTGCTGGAGCAGAACTACGTCAACAAGGTGCGCGTGGTGACGCTCCAGCGCAGCGCGGCCGAGTACCGCATGCGCATCGACGACAACCGCGCCGAGACCGCCAAGGCCGCGCAGACGCTGTCCGACCTGGAGCTGCGCCTCGCCAGCGTGGGCGACGGCACGGTGCAGGAGGCCAGCAACGACCTGCGCGACACCCAGGCCCGCATCGTCGAGATCGAGGAGCGGCTGCGCGCCGCGCGCGACGCGACCGATCACAAGCTCATCGTCGCGCCGGTGTCGGGCCGGGTCATCGACCTCAAGGTGACGACGCCGGGCAGCGCGCTCGGCCCGCGCGATCCGGTGCTCGACATCGTTCCCGACGACGCGCCGCTCATCGTCGAGACGCGGCTGCCGGTCGATGCCGTCCAGCATCTGCGCACCGGCCAGCAGGCCGACGTGCGGCTGACGGCCGTGAAGCTGCGCGCCGCGCGCACCTTCATCGGCGAGGTGGTGTACGTGTCGGCCGACGCGCTGGAGGATCGCCGCACCGGCGCGCCCTACTACCTCGCGCACGTCAAGCTCGACCGCGCCGCGCTCGACGAGGCCGGCGTCGAGCTGCGCCCGGGCATGGCGGCGGAGGTGTTCGTGCGCACCCGCGAGCGCACCGCCTTCGACTACCTGAGCGAGCCCTTCACGGCGGCGATGCACCGCGCCTTCAGGGAGTAGCGGCGCGCTCGTCGGCGCGGCGGCGCGCGACCTCGATCGCGTCGCGCACATCCTCCAGCGCGTACTCGTAGCGGATGCTGGTGCCGGTGCCGACCTGAGCCTCCACCGACGGCCGCAGGTACACGATGTCCTGGTCGCGCAGCGCCGCGATGCTGCTCTGGTTCCAGTTCGACACCATGTTGAACAGCGTGAGGTTGACGGTGCTGGCGGGGCTGAACAGCGTGTTGTGCGTACCGCTGCCGAACTCGCCCGCGACGAGGCGCGCGCGCGAGAACATCAGCAGCTGGTCGGGCCAGGACAGGGTCTCGGGGCGGATCGGCACCACGCCGGCATCGCGCATCACCGCCTCGATCTCGAGCGCGTTCGCCAGCGTGCGCCGGCCCTGGTCGGCATAGCCTTCGCGCGAGATGAAGAACTCGGTCGGCAGGTCGGGCCGCTCGGGCTGCCAGCGCAGGCCGAAGCGGTCGTAGACGAACTCGACGAACTCGTTCATGCGCGGCGAGATCAGCGGGCTGACGCGCAGCAACGAGGGCACGATCAGCCGCTCGGCATGCACGACGGTGGCGTTGTCGTCGTAGCTGACCAGCAGCTCCGGCGGCACGTTGAACAGCCGTTGCAGGAAGCCGCGCGCCCAAGGCGGCGTGCGGTCGGAGATGAGGAAGCGGAACGGCGGCCTGACGATGCCGAGCCGTACCGCCTCGAAGAAGTTCCAGGCCATCGGCAGCGTGTCGAGGATCCAGTGGCCGTACACGTTGGGGCCGGGCTTGGCCAGACTCACGAGCGTCGCGCCGCGCAGGTCGGGGCGCAGCACCGGTTCGTCCATGCCGCGCAGGAAGCGGCCGGTGACGGTGGTCTTGCCACCTGCCTGCGGGTCGGCCTTCTGGATCAGCTTGCTGACGAACAGCAGCCAGTAGGCCGAGGTGAGGTCGTCGTCGTAGAGCACGCGGCGCTGGGCGTCCATGACCGTGCCGCCCTTGCCGACATAGCAGTCGTGAAGCTCGAACAGCCCGCCCGGCGCGATCTCGCCCTTGAGACGCCCGTGGTAGTGCGCGAATTCGGGGGTGCAGCGGTAGTCCTTGACGAGCGGGCGTGGCGGCGCGACCTGCTGGGCCGGGAACAGCCGCGTCTTGAACTCGGCGGCGCTGCAATAGTGGTGGGCGAGGCCCTCGACCGTGAGCTGCTTGAGCCGCTTGTCGAGGGGGCCGGGCTTGGGGCGAGCGGCGCGGGCTGGTCGGGGCGCGGCGGCGGGAGGCGTGATGTCGGACATGTTTCTTCGCTGCGGTGGACGTGTATAGCCTGCCACGCCCGGAGGAGGTCCGACCCGAAGACGCAAGTTGGCCGAGGCTAGAATCCGTGCGCCCGTCGGCGTTGCAGGCATCGCGCCGCCAGATCACGGGTCGAAAGCGCACCGGTTCATGAGCACATCCAACAGCAAGCAGTTCCAGCAGCCCGGTTCCCTGCTCCGATCGCCCTGGGCAGTGAGCCTCTCGGTCTGGAAGGCCCTGCTGCTGCGCGAGGGCATGACCCGCCTGCTGTCCACCCAGACCGCCTGGTTCTGGTTCCTGTTCGAGCCGCTGGCCCACACGCTGTTCATGCTCGTGATGATGACCGTCGTGCGCTCGCGCACCGTGGGCGGCATCCACACCGGGGTGTGGCTGGTGGCCGGGCTGTACGGTTTCCTGATGTTCAAGCGCATCGCGATGCAGGCCGCCGGCGCCATCGGCAGCAATGTCCAGCTCTTCGCTTTTCGCCAGATCATGCCGATCGACTTCGTGATAGCGCGTGCGGCGCTGGAGGCGGTGCTGCTCACGCTGGTGTTCAGCCTGATGCTGCTGCTCGGCGAGCTGCTCGGCATCCCGGCGCTGCCGGACGATCCGCTGGCGGTGCTGGCGGCGGTCTGCGCCAACTGGCTGCTCGCGCTCGGCTTCGGCCTGGTGGTGTCGGTGGCGAGCGAGCTGATCCTCGGCTTCCGCCGCGTGCTCGGCTTCCTGATGATTCCGCTGTACTTCTCGTCGGGGCTGATCATGCAGCTCAAGACGCTGCCCTATCCCTGGCCCGACCTGCTGCTCACCAATCCGGTGGCCCAGTCGCTCGAACTCATCCGCCACGGTTTTTCTCCGCTGTACCACGCGGCGCCCGGTGTCAGCCTCGGCTATGTGTATGCCTGGGCGCTCGGGCTGATGTTTCTCGGGCTGCTGCTCCAGCGGCGTTTCCTGCAAAAACTCCGGATCCGGCGCCAATGATCGAGCTGCAAGGGATTGCAGTGCGGCTGCGCCTGCATGGCCGGTCGCACCAGGTGTTCGACGGGCTCGACCTGCGCATTCCGCCGCGCGTCTCGGTCGGGGTGGTGGGCGCGCCGGGCAGCGGCAGGAGCACCTTCATCCGCCTGCTTGCCGGCGTGGTCCGGCCCGAGCACGGCCGCGTGCTGCGCAGTTGCCGCGTGTCCTGGCCGCTCGGGCGTGCAAGCGGTTTCAACGCCTTGCTCAGCGGCCGCGTGAATGCCCGCTTCATGTGCCGGCTCGAAGGCTTCGACGAAGACCTCGCCGAACGGCTCGACTGGATGCGCGACTTCGGCGAGCTGGGCGACTGGTTCGACCAGCCCTACGGCGTCTGGCCGATGGCGGTGCGCCAGCGCTTCCAGCTCGCGCTCGCGCTGGCCTTCGAGTTCGACGTCTATCTGTCGGACGGTATCCATGCGCTCGGCAAGGGCGCGTTTCGCGCGCGGGCGACGACCGCCATCCGCGAGATCGCGCGCCATCGCGCGCTCGTTCTCGCGAGCGACAACCTGCGTGCGCTGCGCGAGCTGTGCCAGGCCGGCATCTGGCTGCATGACGGTCAGGCCACCTGGTTCGACGACATCCACGACGCCCTCAGGGCGCATCACCACAGCCGCCGGCTGCATCTGCCATGACCCACGACGTGCTTCCCGACACCCCGCCGGCTCCGCTTGCCACGGCCGACGCGCGCACGCCCGAGGAGCGCCGCGCCGCGCTGCGGGCCTTGCGCGTGCGCCGCGCCGCCGCCAAGGCGCGCGGCGCCAAGGCGACCGCCCTGCGCCTGGCCGCCGAGGCCCGCCGTGCCGAGGCCGACGCCGCCCGGGCAGAGCGGGACGCGGCCGCGCTCAGCCCGGGCGACGATGCCGCGCCGCCCGCCGTCCCACGGCCCGCCCGCGCGCCGCGCCGCCCGCCGCTCGACGACCGCCGGCGCGACTCCGATGACGACAGTCTCGCGCCCGACGCCACCGGCGACGACCAACTCGACGACGAACCCACGGTGCTGCCGCGCCTGCGCGCCGCGCGGCGCCAGCGCGGCTGGCGCGACTACCCGGCCTTCGTCATCGCCTTCGTCGCGAGCGTGCTGGCCATCGCCTACTGGGGCTTCGTCGCCTCGCCGCGCTACGTGTCCGAGGCGCATGTGGTCATCCAGCAGGCCGACATGCCGGGCGGTGGCGGCGCAGTCGACTTCTCCAGCCTGCTCGGCGGCATCGGCGGCAGCGGCGACCGGCCCAACCAGCTGCTGCTGCGCGACCACCTCATGTCGGTCGATATGCTCGACAAGCTGGAGCAGCGCCTGCATTTGCGCGCCCACTACGCCGACAAGTCGCGCGACTTCGTTTCGCGCATGTTCCGCGAGGACGCGCCGATCGAGTGGTTCCACGACTACTTCCAGTCGCGCGTCACGGTCGAGTACGACGAGTACACCGGCCTGCTGCTGATCCGCACCCAGGCCTATACGCCCGAGATGGCGACCGCCATCACCACCGAGCTGGTCGACGAGGGCGAGCGCTACATGAACCTCGTCGGCCACCGGCTGGCCGAGGTGCAGGTGCGCTTCCTCGAAAGCCAGGTCGGCGACATGCGCGACCGCGCGCTCACCGCGCGCCAGAAGCTGCTCGCGTTCCAGAACGAGCACGGCATGGCCGCGCCCGAGACCACGGCCGAGAACATCGTCGGCATCGTCAACAAGCTCGACGGCCAGCTGTCCGACCTCGCGACGCGGCGCAACGCGCTGCTCGGCTATCTGGTGCCGACCAGCCCGGCCGTGGTCGATCTCGACCTCCAGATCGCCGCGACGCGCAAACAGCTGGAGCAGGAGAAGGCGCGTCTTGCCGCGCCCGAGGGCAAGCCGCTCAACCAGACGGTCGAGGAATACCAGCGGCTGGAGATGTCGGCCCAGTTCGACCAGGACGTCTACAAGACCGCGCTGAGCGCACTCGAACAGGGCCGCATCCAGGCCGCGCGCACGCTCAAGAAGGTGTCGGTGCTCCAGGCGCCGACGGTGCCGCAGTACTCGATGGAGCCGCGCCGGCTCTACAACATCGCCGCGTTCACGCTCGCGGCCTTCCTGCTGGCGGCGGTCGTGCAGCTGCTGATCGCCGTGATTTCCGAGCACCGAGACTGAGATGAGAAGACTGTTTTCCCGTGGCCTGCTGGTCGCGCTGCTCGCGGCCGTCGCGCCGGCACAGGCCCAGATCGGTGCCCTCCTGCCGGGCTTCGGCCCGCAGCCCTCCGCCGGCACCGCCCAGGCCACGCCCCAGGCCGGCGGCACCCAGTCGGCCGCCCAGCCCCCGGCCCAGACCGGCGTCGGCACCGCGCCCGCCGCGGCCGGCAGCTTCCCGGCCGCGACGCCGGTCCAGCCCGGCGTGCAGCCGGTGCCGTTCAACCCCGCGCCGGCCGGCTACGACTATTCGGCCAACCTCGCCAGCGACGTGTTCGGCGCCAACCTGTTCACCGGCTCCTTCGCGCGGCTGAGCGCGTCCAACTTCAACGCCGACTACGCGATCGCCGTCGGCGACCAGGTGCAGGTGCGGCTGTGGGGCGCCTTCGAGTTCGACTCGCGCATCGCGGTGGACCCGCAGGGCAACATCTTTCTGCCGCACGTGGGGCCGGTGCGCGTGCTCGGCGTGCGCAACCAGGACCTGCAACGCGTGGTCGAGCAGGCCGTCGCGCGGGTGTTCCGCGCCAATGTCAGCAGCTACGCCAGCCTCGCCGTCGCGCAGCCGGTGCGCGTGTTCGTCGGCGGCTACGTCAACCGGCCCGGCCTCTACTCGGGCACCAGCCTCGACAGCGCGCTCAACTACCTCGACCAGGCCGGCGGCATCGCGCTCGACCGCGGCTCCTTCCTCGACGTGCAGATCAAGCGCGGCGCCGCCGTGCGCGCCCGGCTCGACCTGTACGACTTCCTGCTCGACGGCCGCATGCAGCCGGTGCAGCTCGCCGACGGCGACGTCATCTTCGTCGGCCCGCGCCGCAGCACGATCAAGGCGCTGGGCCTGGCCGAGAACACCAACCGCTTCGAGTTCGCCGGCCGCAGCCTGCCGATGGCCGAACTGGTGCGGCTCGCGCGACCCTTCGCCAGCGCCACCCATGTGCGCGTCACGCGCAACACCGGCACCGTGCTCAAGACCGAGTACTACGCGCTCGACCAGAGCGCCGAGGTCTCGCTCGGCAACGGCGACGCGGTCGAGTTCACCGCCGACAAGAAGCCCGGGATCATCACCGTGCGCGTCCAGGGCGAGCACGACAGCCTCCAGGAATACGTCCTGCCCTACGGCAGCCGGCTCGCCGACGTGATGAAGCAGATCCGCTTCTCCGAGCGCTCCGACCGCGACAACATCCAGCTCTTTCGCGCGAGCGTGAAGGACCGCCAGCGCCAGATGCTCGCCACCGCGCTGCACGGGCTGGAGGCCAGCGTGCTCACCGCGCGCTCGGGCACCAGCGACGAAGCCACGCTGCGCAAGGAAGAGGCCGACCTCGTGCTGCAATGGGTCGATCGCGCGCGCAAGGTCGATCCGAGCGGCCAGGTCCTCATCGCCGAGAGCGCCCAGCGCGACGAGCTGCTGCTGGAGAACGGCGACATCATCAACGTGCCGGCGCGCGACGGCCTCGTGCTCGTGAGCGGCGACGTGCTGTTCCCGAACGCCATCGCCTACGACCGCAAGCTCGGCGTGCGCGACTACATCGCCGGCGCCGGCGGTTTCGTGCAGAACGCCGGTACCTCGCGCGTCGTGATCGCCCATGTGAACGGCAGCTTCAACGACCTCGGCAGCGCCGACGACTGGGGCTTCAAGGGCGGCGCCGACAGCGTGCGCCCCGGCGACCAGATCCTGGTGCTGCCCAAGATCGACGTGAAGTCGCGCCAGGTACTCAAGGACATGACCCAGATCCTCTACCAGATCGCCATCGCCGCGCGCGTGGTGCTGAGTTTCTGATCGGAGACGACACTTGAAGATCCTGATGTACGGCGGCTGTCACGCCGGTGCCATGAAGCGGATCATCGACCGCTACGCCCTGGGCGAGCACCAGGTCGACATGCTGGTCAACTTCGAGATGATCAACACGAAGGAGCCCTTCCCCTACGAACGGCTGCCGCAGTACGACCTGCTCATCTTCAACCCCATCCTCAACCGCGGCGACTGGAACACGGTTCACCTCGAGGCCGAGTGCGACCGCGTGGGCCTGCGCTATCTCAAGTACCCGTGGCTGCAATGGGGCGGCTACTGGCCCGAACCGCGCACCCGCTACTGGGGCGAGAAGCGCAGCGAATGGGGCGTGCCGATGCTGCTGCCGCTGGGCGCCGAGCATGCGGCGCGCGGTGCGAAGGCCGGCTTCGATTCCTTCTACGAAGCGCTATACGAGCCGCGCAGCTTCGAGCGCGTGATGCCCGAGTGGGTCGAGGCGACGACGCGCCGGCTCAAGCAGATCGAGACTCAGGGCGCGGTCGATCTGCCCATCTCCGACTACGTGCTCGACAACTTCCGGCGCGAACAGCTTTTCCTCACGCCCAATCATCCGAACACGCCGCTGTACAAGTTCCTGTTCCGCGGCATCGAGCGTGCCTGCGGCCTCAAGCTCGACCCCGCCTTCTACGCGGTCGACCGGCCGGTGCAGGAAGGCACGCGGCTGCCGGTGCTGCCGGGCGTCGCCGAGCTGCTCGGGCTCGGCTTTCGCAGCAGCGAATGGGCGCATCACAGCGTTGTCGGCGGCCAGTACTTCACGCTGCGCGAATGGGCGCACACGCATTACGAGGCACTGCCGACCGTGATCGCCACGGCCACCACCGATACCTGGCTCAAGAACCAGCCCAGCATCGAGGGTGCGATTCGCATCCGGGCCAGGCGCAATTCCCGTCATCTGCTGGTGCAGGACGACAGCGCGAGCAGCCCGGGCTATGTCGCCGGCCGCCTGTTCGGCGCCGAGCTGCCCGCCGGCTGCCAGTATCTCTTCCGCCCGCACTGGACCTTCGACCGAGCCCAATTCCGATGACCGACGTCGCCCGCCCTTCCTTTCTCCAGAACCTGTTCGGCAGGTCAGGCGCCAACAAGGATTCCGCCATGTCCGTCGATGCCGCCGCGCGCGACTTCAAGCTGTTCAGCAATGCCGATCTCGTGCCGCGCGCCTGGTGGGTGAGCCCGCCGGCGGCCGAGGGCCAGCCCGCGCCCGAGCCGTCCAACGCCGGCTTCCGCGTGTTCAACCCGACGCTCATCACCCAGGGTGACGGCTATGTCATGACCTACCGCGTCGTGCACGAGAGCCAGGAGATCCGCCGGCTCGCGTCCTGCCGCCTCACGCACGACTTCGAGATCGTGCCGGGCAGCCTGACGCCGCTGTCCGACTTCATCCGCTTCGTCGACGAGGAAAACCTCAACCAGCGCGCGCTCACCTGGCACGCCGACGCGCGCTATCTCAGGCTCGACGGCGCGCTCCATCTCATCTGGAACGACGGCGCCAACCGCCCGGCCAACCACCAGTTCATCGCGCGCATGGACGCGAGCGGCCTGCGCCCGGCCGAGCCGGCGCGCGAGATCGCCCGACTGCGCCGCGATCCGATCGAGAAGAACTGGATGCTGTTCAACGCCGAGGGCCGCACCTGGGCGGTGTACGGCATCTGCCCGCACGAGGTGCTGGCGGTCGAGCCCGACGGCGAGCGCAAGCTGAAGGCGAGCGAGGCCTGCGTCACGCACTGGCACAGCGGCTACCAGAACCTGTTCGGCGAGCTGCGCGGCAGCGCCCAGCCGCTGCTGATCGACGGCCGCTTCCTGAGCATTGCCCACTCCAGCTACAAGACCCGCACCGGCCGGCGCTACCGCGCCTGCTTCTACGAGTTCTCGGCCAGCGCGCCGTTCGAGGTGCTGAGCGCCTCGGTCGAGCCCTTCGACCTGCCCAATCCCAAGGGCACGACCTTCGACCTGCCGCGCCTGAACGTCGAGGTGGAGGAGGTCGTCTATCCCTGCGGCTTCGTGGTGTCGGGCGACGAGGTGGTGGTGTCCTACGGCATCAACGACGAGGTCTGCGCGGTGGCGCGCACCTCGCTGCGCGCGGTGCGCGCCAGCCTGCGTCCGGTCCGGCGCGAGGGCGTGGCGCAGTTCGGCGTCGCGCTGCCCGCCGAACCCGAGGCGCTCACCGACGCGCCGGTGCCCGAACTGGCGCCGGCCGAGCGGGCGCTGCCGCTGTTCTGGTGGGACGCGGCCGACAAGGCCTTCGACGGCGCGCTCGGCAAGCGCAAGTTCGTCACCGGCAACTTCGGCGACATCGCGTCGATGGAGATCGTCCAGCGCATCAGCGGCGTGCGGCCCCGGCCGCCACGCGCGGGCGAGCGCAAGCTGGTGTCGATCGGCTCGGTGCTGCACACCGCGCGCGACGGCGACATCGTCTGGGGCACGGGCGTCAAGGGCACCAAGCAGAGCTTCGAGAAGAAGGTGCGCGAGCTGTCGGTGCATGCGGTGCGCGGCCCGCTCACGGTCGACTTCCTGCGCCGCAGCAACATCGACACCTCGCGCATCCGCGAGGTGTTCGATCCGGGCTGCCTGATCCCGGTGCTCTACAAGGACGAGATCGCCGCGATCCGCGCCGAACTCGCGGGCCAGTCGCGCGGCGTGCGCATCGTTCCGCACTACCGCGACGACCTGCTCATGCGCCGCGAGCACTTCGCCTGGGCCAACCGCTTCGTGTCGGTCGATGGCTCGCCGCTCGACATGATCCGCGGGCTGCTCGGCGCCGATCTGGTCATCTCCAGCTCGCTGCACGGCGTGATCTTCGCCGAGGCGCTCGGCATCCCGGCCGTGTGGCTGGCGTCGGCGGGCGGCGAGGACGGCTTCAAGTTCCACGACTACTACTACGGGACGGGCCGCTACCACGTGAAGCCGGCCGCCACCCTCGACGAGGCACTGCGCACCGAGCCGCCGCAGCTGCCGAAGCTGCGTTTCGACGACTACCTCGCCACCTTCCCGAAGGACGAGGTCGAGGCGCTGGCGATCGGACCGCACGTCACGGCCGGCAACCTCCAGTTCAGCGCGCTCGACGACGACGCGCTCGGCGGCTACTTCCGCAGCGCCGGCTTCGACCGCCGCGACAGCAGCGGCCAGTGGATGACGGCGCCCGCCGCGCGGCTGGCCACCGAGGTCGCCAGCACGCGCGCCGGCGACACCATCGACGTGGCGCTCTCGCTGCATCCCTACAACCCGGCCGAGCTGCCGGTGCCGCAGCGCCTGCGCGTGCGCCTCAACGGCGCGGTCGTGGCCGAGATGAGCTGGCAGCCGGGTCTGCGCACGGCGGTCACGATCGGCCTGCCGGTGCCCGCGCGCGATGGCTCGACGCCGCTCGACTTCGCATTCGAGGCGCGCAGCGCCCGCTCGCCGCGCGCGCTCAAGCTCGGGCCGATCGGCACGCCGCTCGCGGTCTGCCTCGACAGCTTCAAGGTGTCGGTGCGCTCGCCGTTCGATCCGGCCATCGTGCCGGCGGCCAGCGCCGCCGCCGCGGCCGTGGTCGAGGACGGCGATCCGGCCGGCGCCGACCCCGAGGTCGATGCCACCGGGCCGGTGGCCAGCGCCGCGCCCAAGGGCGGTGCCAAGTCCGCCGCCAAGCCTGCCGCCAAGTCCGGCGCGAAGGCCGCATGACGGCGGCCGGCGCGGCGACCGCGCCCATCGTCATCAGCTTCAGTGCCGGCGACGACTACTACCATCGCGCCGCCGCGCAGCTGCGGGGCGACTGCGACCGGCTTGGAATCGAGCACGACATCCGCCGGCTCGATCCCGCGCCGGGCGGCGAGGGCTGGATCGCGCTGTGTCGGCGCAAGGTCGGCTTCTGCCGCGACATGCTGCGCCGCCACGGCCGGCCGGTGCTGTGGATCGATGTCGACTGCCGGCTGCTGCGCGACCCGCGCCCGCTGCTGGCCGGCGGCGGCTACGACATCGCCGGCTTTGCGCGCGGCTTCCGCGACCTGCGCGACTTCGATCCGGTCGGGCATTCGCGCTTCTTCCAGCCGAGCATCCTCGCCTTCGCGCCGACGCCGCGCGGCCACGCGCTGCTCGACCTCATGGCCGAGATCGAGGCACGGAGCGCGGTCAGCGCCACCGACGACTACTTCCTCCAGGAAGCCTGGAAGCAGCTCGACCGCCAGCCCGCCGTGCTGCTGCTGCCGCCCGATCTGGTGCAGGACGCAGGAGAGCCGTCACCGGCGATGTCGTCGGTCGGCGCCGCGCCAGTGACGCCGGGCGGCGTCGCGGCGATGCGCAAGCCGGCGCCCGCCGCCACCGACCCCGCCATCGCCGACCCTCGCCTCGCCTCCACTGCCGATGCCGGCCCGATGTTCTTCTTCGGCCGCAGCGGGAACGTCTCGCTGCATCGCCAGCAGGCCGCGCAGCACGAGGTCGAGGCGCTCACGCCCGCGCGCCGTCGCGCCGTGCTGCTGCACGAGGCCGCCGCCGCGCAGAAGGCCAGGAACGGCGCCGACGCCCGCGTGCTGCTGCGCCGCGCCTACGAAATCGACCCGAGCGACGACGGCATGGCCCTGCGCTATGCCCGCGCGCTGCGGCGCGGCAAGGATCTGCCGGGCGCGCTCGACTTCCTGCGCAAGCACCAGGGCGAGCAGTTCGCGGCCGACCATGCACGCCGCTTCGAGGCCGACGTCGCGCACGAGGGCGGCGATCTCGATCACGCGCAGGCGCTGTTCGGCGCGCTGCTCGCCACCGGCACCGAGTCCGACCGCGCCTGGGCCGAGAGCCGGCTGATGCGCCTCGGCACCGACCTGCGCGCGCGAGCGCGCGGCATCGCCGACGCCGACCGCCCGGCGCTCTACTGGATGGAGACGCCCTGGCCCGGCAACGTCGGCGACATCCTCAACGCCTGGCTGATCGAGAAGCTGAGCGGCATCCCGCCGCGCCACGTGCCCGCCGCCAAGGGCCTGCTCGCGGTCGGCTCGGTCGTGCGGCTCGCGGGGCCGGAGTCGGTGGTGTGGGGCGCGGGCACGCCGCGCATGACCGACCGGCTCGACCCGCGCGCGCGCTGGCTCGCGGTGCGCGGCCCGCTCACGCGCCGGCTGCTGCTCGCCTCGGGCGGCGACTGTCCCGAGATCTACGGCGACCCGGCCTGGTTCGCGCCCATGCTCTACCGCCCGGCGCCGCGCGCGCCGCGCCACAAGCTCGGCCTCGTCTGCCATTACGACAACGCGGGAGAGATCGTCGCGGGCGAGGGCGTCAAGACGATTTCGGTGCTGCGCGCCGGCTACGAGGGCATCGAAGCCTTCATCGACGAGCTGCACGACTGCGAGGCCATCGTCAGCAGCTCGCTGCACGGCCTCATCCTGGCCCAGGCCTACGGCATTCCGGCGCGCTGGGTCGAGGTGACCGACAGCGCGAAGGGACTGCCCGGCGACGGCTGCAAGTTCCGCGATTACTTCATGACCGTCGGCCTCGACGATGCGATGCCGCTGCGCCTGCCGCGCGGCTTCGTGCTCACGCCCGACGCGCTCGCCGCCGCCCTGCCACCCGAGGCCGAGGGCCGGCCCGGCCTGTTGCCCCGGCGCCGGATCGACCTCGACGCCCTGGCCTCGGTGGCACCCTTCGCGCTGGCCCGCTCGCCGCGGGCATGACGAAAGACAGCACACATGTGGTTTGACGACGCCTACTGGCGAGCCGCCGCGACTGCCGCGCTCGCCGCCGCCGAGGACTTCGACTGGGTGCTCACGCCCGCCGAATTCCACGGCCTGCATCCGCGCTTCCGGCCGGTGGAGTACTCCGAGATCGCGCTGCCCGGCCGCGTGGCCTTCCTCTGCCACAAGGACGGCGCGGCCCGGCTCGCGCCCGCCTGGCGCCTCACCGAGCCCGAGCATTACCGCTTCGCCAACGAGGTGTTCGTGCTCGGCAGCATCGAGCCGGCCGCGACCCCGCCCGACGCCGCCATCCAGCGCCATCTCGGCAGCTGGTTCGAGCGCTGCCGCGCGCTGGCCGCGCCGGTCGAGCGCCTGCGCGGCGAGGCAAGGCGCGCCCTCATCGTCGGCGCCTCGGGCATGGGCAACGTGGGCGACGACCTGATCGCGGCCGAACTGCGCGCCCGCCTGCTCGACGACGGCCTGTTCGACGTGGTCGACACCTCCAGCTTCGAGGTCGCGCCGGCGCGTCTGGCTCAGGTCGACGCGGTCCTCGTCGGCGGCGGCGGCCTGCTCTACGTGTCGCAGGCCGGCGAGGCCGACTACCAGAACCTCGCCAACTACCTGCGCTTCGTGTTCTGGTGCGAGCGCGCCGGCGCGGCCTGCCATCTCGTCGCCCTCGGCGACCAGGACTACGCCCGGTTGCTGGAGCAGGACGACCTGTCGCGCCGCTTCGCCACCGAGGCGCTGCGCCGCGCCACTTCCGTCACCGTGCGCGACCAGGAAAGCGCCCAGCTCGTGCGCCGGCTGTCGCTGCGCACGGCGGCCGTCGGCGCCGATCCGGTCTGGGCGCTCGCGCACAACCCGGCCGCCGAGGCGCCGCTGGCGCCCGACGCGACGCTGGCGCCGCTGTTCATCGGCGAGTTCGGCCGCTTCCCGGCCTTCGCCGCCTGGCTCGCGACCGAGGAGGCCGTGGCCTGGCTCAAGGAATGCGAAGGCGCGGTCGCGCCACCGGCGGTCGCCGTCATGTCGCGCGATGACGAGCGCCATGTGCGCGCGCTGGTCGCGTGGTTTGCGGCGCGCGGCATCACCTTGCCTGTCATCGACCTGCGCGGCCGCGCGCCGGCCGAGATCGTCGCGGTGTTCCGCCAGCACGAGCCGGTGCTGACCACGCGCTTCCACGGCGCGGTGCTGGCGCTGGCCGCCGGCCGCGCGCCCATCGTGTTCGACCGCCGCCACGGCAAGAAGGAGCGGCTGCTGCGCTCGACCTTCCCGGCGCTCGCCGGGCAGCTCATCGAGCCGCGCGACCGCAACGATCATCTTGCGGCGCTTGTCGCTCGCGCGCGCGCCGGCACGCTCGCGCGGCCCGAGCGCGCCGATGTGCTCGCGCATGCGCGCACCACCCACAGCCACGCCAGGCCGTTGCGTGACGCGGTGCGCAAGCAGGCGCCCGGCCGCAAGTCGGGCCAGGTGCATCCCGAGGCACTGCTCGACGACAGCGGCGCGATCCGCCTGTGCTGGGCGCGGTCATGGGAGGAGAGCGGCGGCTACGCCAACTTCGGCGATGCGCTGAGCGCCTTCATCGTCGCCAACCTCGCGGGCAAGCCGGTGCGCCACACCGATTTCGGCGCCGACCTGCCCAAGCTCGTGGGCATCGGCTCGATCGGCCATGCGATCCGCAACGGCCAGGCCGTCATCTGGGGCACGGGCTGCTACCGGCCCGACCTCATGACGCACAACGTGCCGCACACGCGCTACGACGTGCGCGCCACGCGCGGCCCGATCTCGCAGCGCTGCCTCGGCCTCGTGGGCGTGGACGCGCCGGGGGTGTTCGGCGAGCCGGGCTGGCTGCTGCCGTCGATGTTCGACGAGCCGGTGGAAAAGAAGTACGAGCTGGGCGTCATCACGCACATCGGCGATCTGCGCGAGCCCCATCCGAACGCCCAGCCGAAGGAGGAGTGGGTGTGCTTCGACCTGCCCGACGCGCTGCGCGGCCAGGTGGCGATCATCAGCACCTGGCACGAGGCCGGGCTGGAGGGGCTGCTCGACAAGCTGCGGCTCATCCTGTCGTGCAAGCGGATCGCCTCGCGCAGCTTCCACGGCATCGTCATCGCCGAGGCCTTCGGCATTCCGTGCATTCCGCTGTGCGCCAAGCCGGGCGTGCCGGTCGGTGCCTTCCCGGCCGACGCGGTGCCCACCACGCTGCTCGACCGCCGCACGCTGGAGTTCTTCCAGTCGGGCTCGACGCGCAAGCACAACTTCTACGGCCAGCGCCGCACCTCGGCCACCGACTGGGAGGCGCTGATCGCCGCGATCGACCGCGTGTGGTCGCCGCTCGACTACGACGTCCAGCCGCTGGTCGAGGCCTTTCCCTTCGAGCCCGTCGTCGATCCGCTGTCGTCGCGCGTGCCGCTCCAGCGCGATCTCGCCACGCTGGGTTTCTGAACCTCATCGCATGCAAGCCAATTCGTCCGCGCCGCTCGTCGTACTCGACGGCATGAATCTCAGCCTGGAGAAGGGCACCGGCATCGCGACCTATTCGCGCAACCTCAGCCTCGCGCTCGGCCAGCTCGGCTACCGCGTCGGCGTGCTCTACGGCCAGTGGTCGCCCGACCAGGGCGACCCGATGCTGCGCGAGGCGATGTTCTTCGACTCGCGCCCGCCGGCCCAGAGCTGGCTCAAGCGCCAGCAGGGCACCTTGATCGACGTGGCGCGCACCACCCTCGGCGGCGGCTTCCGCGCGGTGGAGGTGCCGGTCACGGGGCGCGTCATCCGCGACAGCCACCGCGCCCGGCTGCCGCATTTCGACACCCTCTACAACTCGCGCGCGCTGTTCCTGCGCGCCCACCGCGTGTTCAACCAGACGCGCCGCATCAGCGAGGTGCGTCTGCCCGAGACGCCGGCCGTGATGCACTGGACCTATCCGATTCCGCTGCGGGTGCCGGGCGCGCTCAACCTCTACACGCTGCACGACCTGATCCCGCTGCGCCTGCCCTACACCACGCTCGACAACAAGCGGCGCTATCTGCGCCTGCTGCGGCGGCTGGTCGAGGCGGGCGACAAGCTCGTGACCGTGAGCGAATGCTCGCGGCGCGACATCATCGACATCCTCGGCGTGCCCGAGAGCAGCGTCATCAACACCTACCAGGCCGTCGACATGCCGCCGCGCCTGCGCGACAAGCCCGACGAGCAGGTGCGCAAGGAGCTGCGCGGCCTGTTCAACCTGGAGGCCAAGGGCTATTTCCTGTTCTTCGGCGCGATCGAGCCCAAGAAGAACGTGGCCCGGCTGGTCGAGGCCTATCTCGCCTCGGGCGTGCGCACGCCGCTGATCGTCGTCGGCAACCTCGCGTGGAAGTCCGACGACGAGATGCGCCTGCTCAAGGCCCACCTCGCGGCGAGCGAGGGGCACGAGGACGGCGCGCGCATCCGCCATATCGACTACGTGCCGTTCTCGGTGCTGGTGTCGCTCATCCGCGGCGCCAAGGCCACGCTGTTCCCGTCGCTGTACGAGGGCTTCGGGCTGCCGGTGCTGGAGTCGATGCTGCTCGGCACGCCGGTCATGTCGTCCAACACCAGTTCGCTGCCCGAGGTGGCGGGCGAGGCGGCGCTGCTGGTCGATCCCTACGACAGCCAGGCCATCACCCAGGGCATCGAGCGGCTCGACGGCGACAGCGCGCTGCGGCGCCGGCTGTCGCTCGCGGGCAAGGCGCGCGCCGCCCGCTTCGATGGCGATGCCTACCGCCACGCGCTCGCCCGGCTCTATACCGACCTCGGCGTGGCGCCGCCGGTCGCCGCCTGATCCGCCGCATGCCGCCCGCGCAACTGCTCTGCGACGTGACGCGCCTGTTCCGCCGGCGCGCCGACGGCATCGGCCTGACCGGCATCGATCGCGTCAACCTCGCCTACGCGAACTGGGTGCTCGCGCGCGGCGGCCAGCTCTGCGTCTGGCGCGACTCGGTGTTCGCGCCGCTGTCGGCGCGTGACCTCAATGCCTTCACCCACGGCTTCCTGGCCGAGGCGGCGGCCGAGACCGCCGGCGTGCGGCGCGTGCCGGCCTTCGGCCTGCTCGGCCGCGCGGCCGGCGGCCTCGGCCGGCGCGTGGGCGCGATCGGCCGGCGCCTGGTGCCGGGCCGAGCGGTGGAGGGCGGCTGGCTGTTCAACGTCTCGCACATGTGGCTCGACCAGGCGGCGGCCTGGGCGGCCGCGCGCGCCCAGGGGCTGCGCGTGGCGACGATGATCCATGACCTCATCCCCATCGACTTCCCGGAGTACGGGCGCCCGGGCGAGGCCGAGCGGCACCGGCGCCGGATGCTCGGCGCGCTGAAGCATTCGCAGGCGCTGATCGGCAACTCGGCCGCGACGCTCGACGATGTGCGGCGCTTCGCGGCGCGGCTGCAACTGCCGGTGCCCGCCGCCGTCGCGGCGCCGCTCGGCCATGCGCGTCTGCCGGCGCTGCCGCCGCCGCGCTCGATGCCTTCGGGCCGGCCGCACTTCCTGATGCTCGGCACGATCGAGCCGCGCAAGAACCATCTGCTGCTGCTCAATCTCTGGCGCGAGCTGGTGCGCGATCTCGGCGAGGCCGCGCCCGGTCTGGTCATCGTCGGCCGGCGCGGCTGGGAGTGCGAGCAGGTGCTCGACATGCTCGACCGCTGCGAGGCGCTGCGCGGCCATGTGCTGGAGCGCAACGACGCCGACGACGGCGAGGCGCTCGGCTGGCTGGCCGGCGCGCGGGCGCTGCTGCTGCCGTCCTTCGCCGAGGGTTTCGGACTGCCGGTGCAGGAGGCGCTGGCGCTCGGCGTGCCCGTGATCGCCTCGCCGCTGCCGGTGTTTCGTGAAATCGCCGGCGACATCCCGGACTATTTCGGCCCGCTCGACGGCACGGGCTGGCGCGCGGCGATCCTCGACTACGCCGCGCCCTTCTCGGCCACGCGCGCGGCCCAGCTCGAGCGCCTGACCGGCTATCGCCCGTTCTCGTGGGACGGGCATTTCCGCGAGGTGCAGACGCTGGTCGACTAGACCGGCCGAGCCCAGTTCCGCCGCGCGCCCGCGGGCCGCGCCCCGATACCCAGTTCCCATCGCCATGACGTTCTTCCGCCTCCTGCCCGATCGCGCCCCCTCCGCCCGCCGCCCGATGGCTTCCGTCGTCCGGCTTCCGGCACGACAGCTCGTGCTGGCCATGACGCTGACCGCGCTGCTGCCCGTCACGGGCTGCGGCGGCGGTGGTGGTGGCGGCACCGCCGCCGCCACGCCGGCCACGCCCCAGGGCCAGGGCATCGTGAGCTTCGATCAGGCCCGGCCGCGCGCCGCCTTCGCCAGCGGTTCGACCGGGTTCACGCTGTCGCGTGCACTGCTCGATGGCGAGCGACTGGTCTGCAACCTGCCCGACGCCGCCAGCGTGGCGTGCGGCGCCAGCGGCCAGCGCGGTCAGCTCGCCTACACCGGCCTCGCTGTCGGCAGCCATCGCATGACGGTCGAGCTGCGCGACACGGCCGGCAAGCTCGTCGACAACGCCAGCGCCACGCTCGAACTGCGCCGGCCCGAGGTGGTCGTGTACTCGGCCACGCCCGGCGGCATCGCGGCCGCGCTGGCCGCGGCGCGCGCCGGGCGCGAAGTGCTGCTGATCGAGCCGACCGCCCATGTGGGCGGGATGATGAGCGGCGGCCTGACCAAGACCGACATCGGCGACAACGGCTATGACGTGATCGGCGGCATCGCGCGCGAGTTTCTCGATGCGACGCTCGCGGCCGAGCGCGCTCGCGGTCGCTGCACCTCGGCTCGCCCCTGCGACTCGATCTCCGATTTCGAGCCCCAGGTGGCCGAGCAGGTGTTCGACCGGCTGCTCGCCGCCGAGACGAAGCTCGTGGTCGAGCGCTCGGCGCGCTTCACCGGCGCGACGCGCAACGGCACGGCGATCACCGGCATCGCCACCACGCGCGGCAGCGTGGGCGGCGCGATCTTCATCGACGCGAGCTACGAGGGCGATCTCATGGCTGGCGCCGGCGCCAGTCATGCGATCGGCCGCGAGGCGCGGGTGATGGCCGCCAGCGGCGACAGCGAGGCCCTCGCCTTGCAGGAAGACACCGCTGGCTTCATCAAGGTGGCGCGCCCGCTCGGCCGCATGATCGATCCCTATGCAGTGGCCGGAGATGCCGCCAGCGGCCTGCTTGCCTACGTCGAGCCGAAGCCGGCGACGGCGCCCGTCGCGGGTGATGGTGACGGCCATGTCATGGCCTACGGCTACCGCCTCTGCGTCACCGACGATCCGAACGACCGCGTGCCCTTCACCCGGCCCGAGGGCTATGACGCCGCGATGTTCGAGCCGGCCGTGCGTCAGGCGCTCGGGCTGATCGCCGACGGCGTCGATCCGGCGGCGCAGTACTTCCGCCCCTATCGCACCGTGCCGTCGGCGACCGACGGCTACTACAAGTACGACCTCAACGGCGGCACGACCTATTCCATCGACATGACCGCGCCCGGCCTCAACCAGTCCTGGACCACCACCGACGAGGCCGGCCGCGAGCGCATCCGCGCCGCCTACAAGGTCTGGACCGCCGGCCTGCTCTGGACCTGGCAGACCGATACCCGCCTCGGTGCGCTGAACGCCAAGGTCGCGCGCTTCGGCCTGTGCGCCGACGAGTTCACCGACAACGGCAACTGGCCCTACCAGCTCTATGTGCGCGAATCGCGCCGGCTGCGCGGCGAGTACGTGCTGAACGAGAACGACGTGCGCCAGAACGGCCGGCGCCCGGCCGTGAGCGACGTGGTCGGCATGGGCGCCTATCCCTTCGACTCGCACAACGTGCGCTACGTGGCGCGGGCGCTGCTCGTGCCCGACCGCAGCCGTCGCGCCGACACGATCACGATCGACGGCTACCAGTCGGAGACGCTCCCCAACGGGCCTTACCCGATCGGCTGGCGCTCGCTGCTGCCCAGGGCGTCGGAAGTGACCAACCTGCTCGTGGTGAGCACGCCCTCGGTGTCGCGTCAGGCCTTCCTGTCGGTGCGCATCGAGCCGACCTACATGATCCTCGGGCAGTCGGCCGGCATCGGCGCGGCCGAGACGCTGCGCGCCGGCACGACGCTGCATGCGCTGCCCTACGCCACGCTCAGGCCGCTGCTGGTCGCGGCCGGCCAGCGCCTGTCGTGGCGGTGAACCGGCCGTCGCCGCGCTTCGCCTTCCCGCCGGATGCCCGCTGCGCGGTGTTCAACCGCGGGCTGAGGCGGCTCGACGGACTGGAGACCTTCATCGGCGCGGCGGTCGAGCGCTGCGTGTTCACGGCGCCGGCCGGCATCACCGCGACGCTCGGCTGGGGCCGCAGCCCGCATGCGCGTCATGCCGAAGCGGTGGCGCGGCGGCGCGGCATCCCCTGCGTGCGGCTGGAGGACGGCTTCCTGCGCTCGGTCGGCTTCGGTCGCGCCGAGCCGGCGCTGTCGATGGTGCTCGACGACCTCGGCGTGCATTACGACGCCGACGCGCCGTCGCGGCTGGAGGCGCTGGTGCGCCGCGAACTCGCGCCGGCCGAGGCCGCTCGCGCCCGCGCGCTGGTCGCGGCCTGGCGCGCGGCGCGCGTGTCCAAGTACAACCACGCGCGCGAATTCGACGGCGAGCTGCCCGAGCGCTACGTGCTGCTGCCCGACCAGACCTTCGGCGATGGCTCGATCCGCCACGGCCGCGCCAGCGCCGACAGCTTCACCCGCCTGCTGCGCCGCGCGCTCGACGAGCAGCCCGGCTGCACGGTGCTGATCAAGGTGCATCCCGAGGTGATGGCCGGCCGCAAGCGCGGCCACTTCGACCTCGCCGCGCTCGCGCGCGAGACGCGCGTGATGCTGCTCGGCGAGGACGTGCATCCGGTGCGGCTCATCGAGCAGGCCGAGGCCGTGTACACGGTCACGACCCAGGTCGGCTTCGAGGCGCTGCTGTGGGGCAGGCCGGTGCATGTCGAGGGCATGCCGTTCTACGCGGGCTGGGGGCTGACGGTGGATGCGCAGCCGGCGCCGGGCGGGGCGGTCGGCGCCGGTCGTGCGGGTGATCCGGCCGAGGGTCATCCGGCGCTCGCGGCGCGCAGCGGCGAGACCGGCGCCGAGGCTCGCCGCCATCCGGTGCCGCTGGAAAACCTCGTCCATGCCGCGCTCGTCGACTACGCGCGCTACCGCGATCCCGAGACCGGCGAGCGCTGCGAGGTCGAGCGCGCGATCGACTGGCTCGGCCTGCAACGCCGGCAGCGCGAGCGCTTTCCGCGTCGTATCCATGCGCTCGGCTTCTCGCCGTGGAAGCGGCCGATCGTGCGCGACTTCCTGCAGGGCAGCCGGGTCGAGTTCGCGGAGGACGCCGCCGTCGTCCCGCCCGATGCGACGCTCGCGGTCTGGGGCCGCGCCGACACCGTCCATCCCGGCCCGTTGCTGCGGCTGGAAGACGGCTTCGTGCGCTCGGTCGGCCTCGGCGCCGACCTGATCCGGCCGCTGTCGTGGGTGATGGATTCGCGCGGCATCTACTTCGACGCGACGCGCGCGTCCGATCTCGAGCATCTGCTCGCCACCGCCGACTTCGACGCGCCGCTGCTCGCGCGCGCGGCGCGGCTGCGCGAGCGGCTCGTCGCGGCCGGGCTCACCAAGTACAACGTCGGCGCCGGCGGCGCGGCGGTCGCGGCGCCGGCCGGCCGCCGCCGGCTGCTCGTGGTGGGCCAGGTCGAGTCCGACGCCTCGCTCGCCTGGGGCGCTCCCGGCATCCGCCGCAATCTCGACCTGCTGCGCGCGGTGCGCGAGGCCGCGCCCGACGCGTGGATCATCTACAAGCCGCATCCCGACGTGGTGGCCGGGCTGCGCAGTGAAGGCGAGGGCGAGGGCACGGCCGCGAGCTTCTGCGACCAGCTCCTGCCCGAGGCGCCGATGGCCGAACTGCTGCTCGCGGTGGACGAAGTGCATGTGCTGACCTCGCTCGCCGGCTTCGAGGCGCTGCTGCGCGGACGGCGCGTGGTCTGCTGGGGGTGGCCCTTCTATGCCGGCTGGGGGCTGACCGACGATCGCCTGCCGACGCCGACGCCGACGCCGACGCCGACGCCGACGCCGACGCCGACGCCACTCGCGTCGTCGGAGCCGGCGGATGCAAGCGCGTCAAATTCGAGGTCGATGTCCCGACGCGGCCGTCAGCTGTCGCTCGACGCCCTGGTCGCGGCCGCCCTGCTGCGCTATCCCGTCTATGTCAGCCGCTGTACCGGCCGCTACACCACGGCAGAACGCGCGCTTGACGAACTGATCGCCTGGCGCGCCGAAACACCGCGCAGACCGTCCCTGTGGCGGCGGCTGTTGAGAAGCCTGCTGAGGCTGCGTGCGCGCTGACCATCATGGGGCGCCGTCTTCGCGTTCGCGGAGCGCCCCGTGCCTCGACAGTTGTCAGTGCGATTCGGTCTGCGGCAGCACGAGCTGCTGATGCGTGTTGAAGGCAGGGCGGATCGGCATCGGTGCTTCCGCCGTGTCGGGAAGGTCACGCGGCACCGGCTGCGACTCCGGGGTAAGCCAGCAATCGGGCGCGAAGCTCAAGGGCATGCCGCTGCGCAGCCGCTGGCGCAGTGCCTCGATGATCATGGCCCGACCGTCGCGGCGATAGAAGCTGCCGTTGATCTGGCTGCGTTGCGCGACGACATTGCGGAACGCGCGGTAGGTGCTGAGACGCGGCGGCTCGGGCGCGCGCCAGAACTCGTCCAGCGGCTGCTGGCTCGCGAGGCCCGGACCGTTGTAGATCGACTGGCCGAGCGCGATCAGCGGAATCAGTCGGTGCAGGGCCGAGATGCCGGCGGTCGAATTGATGGTGACCGCCGCGCGGGTCCGGCTCAGCAGTGCCGGAAGGCTGCCGCCGTTCAGGAAGTACACCCGCTCCGAGATGCCGTGCTCGCGGGCGAGCTTATGTACCAGGCGGCGATAGTTGTTGCCGCTCGCATCAAGCGGGTGATTCTTGACGACGAGGAAGCCGTCCTTCGGCGCGTGGCGGGCGAACGACGGCACGATCTCCTCGATGAACTGGTACATGTCGCGGAAGCGCGAATGCATGCGCACCTGCGCATCCGAATCGATCTGGAGCAGCGCGAGGAACATCGAGCCTTCGCGATCGAGCAGCGACTTCTGCAGGCGATTCGCCGCATGGCGCCGCACCGGCGAACTGAGCAGGCGCATCGTCCAGCGCAGCCCCTCGGAGACGCTGTTCTCGCGATGCGTGATGGCGGTGCCGAGCAGGCCGCGCCCCAGTTCGACCACGCCGTAATGCGAGAAGGCATACGCGCCGAGCCGGAAGGCCGTGGCGCCCACCGGACGGCTCGGCGCCGGGCGGCGGCGTGCTTCGGGCACCTGGTGGATCGCGGCGACCAGCTCATTGAGCGGCGAATGACCATTGACGCCGTTGCGTTCGAGCGTGACCCAGTCGGGCCGCAGATAACCTTCCTCGAACACGTGGATGCGAACCGAGGGTGCAAAGTCGCGCAGCCAGTCGAGGCTGGTTCGGTGGATCGGTCGGCAGTCACCGAACAGCACCACATCCGTCACGGAACGCTCGGCGACGATCGCCGCCAGCCGCTGCTGCCATTCGGCCAAGTTCCCGTCGAAGCGCTCGCACTTGCCGCGCGCGTCGAGGGCGTCACCACTGTTGAACGCCACACGATGCACGTGCCCGTACTGACGCAGCATCACCGCCAGCTCGCGGAAGAAAGGCCCGACCGGACCCTGCAGCAGTAGGTAGCTTTGCTTGTTCATTGTTGGCGCCGACACCGGGTCAGCCTGCGACCATCATGACTGTGAGGACTTGCATGTTGGGCTATTGCGTTGCTGCCGCGCCATGTGACCGCGATGTCCAACTTGCGCTGTGGATGGCGACGCTACTTTCGGTGAGTTTTCGCCAGATACCGTAACGCGTTTCAAGTTGTTGTGGGCAACAAGTGTTGCCGGCTCCCGCGCGGCTTGAATCGTTCGAGATTGCAAGCATTGCTGCGACGCAAAACATCGAGTAAGCGGCGCGAACCTGAACTTTTTTGAGGATTGAGAAGCCGCGCCTTCCGGGCAGGAAGGGGGCTTCCTGCCAGTCGGCTGGTCTGGCGCGGCTTGAAGGTCAGCGCAGGCGTTCGATGCTGGCGCCGACGCCGGCGAGTTTGGCTTCCATGCGCTCGTAGCCGCGATCGAGGTGGTAGATGCGGCTGATGACGGTCTCGCCCTCGGCGACGAGGCCGGCGATGACGAGCGAGGCCGAGGCGCGCAGGTCGGTTGCCATGACGGCCGCGCCCGACAGCGCGGGTACGCCCTTCACCACGGCCGTGTCGTCCTGGATGGCGATGTCGGCGCCGAGGCGGATGAGTTCCGGCACATGCATGAACCGGTTCTCGAAGATGGTTTCGGTCATTACGCCCGTGCCTTCGGCCGTGCAGTTGAGCGCCATGAACTGGGCCTGCATGTCGGTCGGGAAGGCGGGATAGGGCAGGGTGCGCGCGTTGATCGCCTTCATGCGGCGGTCGGCGCGGATGCGGATCCAGTCGCCGTTGTTCTCGATGTTCGCGCCGGCCTCGACCAGCTTGTCGATGACAGCCTGGAGCGTGCCGGGCGCGGCGCGGGTGAGCAGCAGATCGCTGCCGCCGAACACGCCGGTCGCGGCGGCGGCGCACAGGAAGGTGCCGGTCTCGATGCGGTCGGCGACGATCGTGTGCTCGGCGCCGTGCAGGCGCTCGACGCCGTCGATCTCGATGCGGTCAGTGCCGGCGCCCGAAATCTTCGCGCCCATGGCGATCAGGCAGTTGGCCAGATCGACCACCTCGGGCTCGCGCGCGGCGTTCTCGATGACGGTGCGGCCCTCGGCCAGCGCGGCGGCCATCATGAGGTTTTCGGTGCCCGTCACCGTGACCATGTCGGTCACGATGCGCGCGCCCTTGAGCCGGCTGGCCTTCGCGTGGATGTAGCCGTGCTCGATGGTGATCTCGGCGCCCAGCTTCTGGAGGCCCTTGATGTGCTGATCGACCGGGCGGGCGCCGATCGCGCAGCCGCCCGGCAGCGACACCTTGGCCGAACCGAAGCGCGCCACCAGTGGCCCGAGCACGAGGATCGAGGCGCGCATCGTGCGGACGATGTCGTAGGGCGCCTCGTCGCTCGCGAGCGACGGGGTGGCGAGGGTGACGACCGGTTCGGCATCGCGCACGGTCGCCGCCTCGTCGATCTTCACGCCGTGCTGGCGCAGCAGCCTCAGCATCGAGGCGATGTCCTGCAGGCGCGGGACGTTGCGCAGCACCAGCGGCTCATCGGTCATGAGCCCGGCGCAAAGAATGGGAAGCGCGGCGTTCTTCGCGCCCGAGATGGCGATCTCGCCGCGCAGCGGCTGGCCGCCGCGGATCAACAGCTTGTCCAAACGGTTTCCTTACTTGCCGGCCTCTTGCTCGGCGGGCGTGAGCGTCTTGAGGCCGAGGGCGTGGATGGCTTCGCGCATGCCGTCGCCGATGGCCTTGTAGACGAGTTGGTGGCGCTGGACGCGGCTCTTGCCCTCGAATTCGGGCGAGACGACGACCGCATCGAAATGCGCGCCGTCATCGCCGAACACCTGGATCGAGCTGCAGTTCAGGCCCTTGGTGATCATTTCCTGGATGGCTTCCTTGGTCATCATCTGGGCGGTACTCATGGCGGGTGCTCCTGGGTGAGGGATGGGAAAGGTCAGGTGCGCAGCTTGTAGCCGCTCTTCAGCAGCGCGAGCGCAACCACCGAAAGCAGCGAAAAGCATGCCGCGACAATCTCGACACTGACCCAGGGCGACAGGTCGGACTGACCGAAGAAGCCGTAGCGGAAGCCGTCGATCATGTAGAAGAAGGGGTTGTAGTGCGACACCTCCTTCCAGACCGGCGGCAGCGAGTGGATGGAATAGAACACGCCCGACAGCATGGTCGCCGGCATGATCAGAAAGTTCTGGAAGGCCGCGAGCTGGTCGAACTTCTGCGCCACGATGCCCGCGATCACGCCGAAGGCGCCGAGGATGGCGCTGCCGAGCACGGCGAACACCGCCACCCATTCCGGATGCGCGAAATGCGGCTCGGCGAACCAGAAGCACACGGCGAATACGCCTGCGCCCACCGCCAGCCCGCGCACCATCGCGCCGATCACATAGGCCAGGAAGAAGGTGCCGGGCGAGATCGGCGGCAGCAGCACGAACACCAGGTTGCCCGTCACGCGGCTCTGGATGAGCGACGACGAGCTGTTGGCGAAGGCGTTCTGCAGCACGCTCATCATCACCAGACCCGGAATGAGGAAGGCCGTGTAGCTCACGCCCGGATAGACCTCGCCGTGCTGCTGGAGCGCCTGCGCGAAGATCACGAGGTAGAGCACCGAGGTGAGGATGGGCGCGGCCAGCGTCTGGAACGACACCTTCCAGAACCGCAGCATCTCCTTGCGCAGCAGCATGCCGAAGCCGGTGAAGGGGCGCGGATGCGGGCGCAGGTCGCGCTCGTCGGCCGGCTGCGGGGCGAGGGCGTCCGCAGCCGGCGCGCCGGCCAACGTGTCGCGCGGGTTGGCGGCGGTTGTGGCGCGCGCATCGACCGACGCGGCGGCGGATGCGGTCGGCGTCGCGGCGGTATCGGGCGCGGTGGCAGGGCGCGGCAGGGTCGGTTCCTGGCGGTCGGTCCGGGGATTCATGGCGGTTCCGGGGGAAGGCGTCAGGCCTGGGCGGCGTCGGCGCTGCTGTCGCCGCCGTTGCCGGTCAGGCGCAGGAAGACTTCTTCGAGGTCGGCGTGGCGCAGTTCGATGTCGTCGGCGCTCAGGCCGGCTTCGCGCAGGCGGTGCAGCACGAGTTCGATGGTGGCGGCGTCGGGCGCGGGCACGGCGATGCGGCCGTCATTGAGCACCTCGGCATGTGCGAACAGCTCGGGCGGCAGCGCCGCCGCCGCGCGCGGAATGCCGCCCTGGCCGGCCGCCGCGCCCGCGAGCCGGAACAGCAGCCGTGCTGACGACTCCGTGCGCAGCAGCGTGCGCGTGTCGTCGAGCGCGACCAGCTTGCCGAGCTTGAGCATCGCGACGCGATGGCAGTACTGCTCGGCTTCTTCCAGGTAGTGCGTGGTGAGGATGACAGTGCAGCCCTCGCGGTTGAGCCGCGCGATGAACTTCCAGAGCGTCTGACGCAGCTCCACGTCCACGCCTGCCGTAGGTTCGTCGAGGATGATGACCGGCGGCCGGTGCACCAGCGCCTGGGCCACCAGCACGCGGCGCTTCATGCCACCCGACAGCGCGCGCATGTTGGCGTCGGCCTTGTGCGTGAGGTCGAGGTTGTGCAGCACCTCGTCGATCCAGTCGTCGCCGCAGCGCGGATCGCGCCGGCCGAGGCCGTAGTAACCGCGCGTGAAGACGAGCGTCTCGCGCACGGTGAAGAACGGGTCGAACACCAGTTCCTGCGGCACGACGCCGAGGTTCATGCGCGCACGGCCCGGATCGGCCACCACGTCATGTCCCATGACCTCGACATTGCCCGAGGTGGCGCGCGCGAGACCCGCGATGATTGAGATGAGCGTGGTCTTGCCGGCGCCGTTCGGCCCGAGCAGACCGAAGAACTCGCCGCGCTTCACGTCGAAGCTCACGCCGCCGAGCGCGAGCGGCCCGTCGCGGTACTGCTTGACGACATCGCGGACGCTGAGAGCGGGAAGGGAGATGGGCGGCATGGCGGCGGGCGCTGGAAGCGGGCCGCGATTATAGGGAGCGGAGCCGGACGACGCGGCGCCGGTCGGCCCGGCGGCGGCGGGTTCCGGTCGCCGAAGCGGCCGGCGGTGCGCTGATCGCACGGCCGACGCCCATGACGGCGCGCGATCTCAGGCCGGCAGCCCGACCAGTTCGCCCACGCCGTAGAGCCGGGCCAGCTCGGCGAGTGCTGGGCTCGCGCCCTCGAAGGCGAGGCTGCGCCGGTCGGCGGCGCGTTGCCAGGCCAGTAGCAGCGCGACAGCCGACGAATCGACATCGGTCGCCGCCGACAGGTCGATGCGCGTCTCGCCGGCGTCGATCGCGGCGCGACCGGCATCGAGCGCGGCGGATGCGTCGGCCATGCGCAGTCGCGCGGGAGCGCGCCAGGTCATCAGGCCTTACCACCCGAGAGTTCGGCGTTCTTGCTTTCGAGCGACTTGATGAGGCCATCGATGCCGCTCTTGTTCACTTCCTGGGCGAAGGTGTTGCGGTAGTTCTCGACCAGCCAGACGCCGAGCACGTTGAGGTCGTAGATCTTCCAGGCCGCGCCGTCCTTGCGTTCAAGCGCGTAGTCGAGCTGGATCGGGTCGCCGCCCTTGGCCTGGATGACCTGGGTCTTGACGATGGCCTTGTTGGGCTGGTCGGGGTCGGCGCGGAAGGGCAGGAAGTTGAACTTCACGTCCTTTACCTGGCTGAGCGCGCCGGCGTAGGTGCGCACGAGCAGCTGCTTGAAGTTCTCGCTCAGGGCCTTCTTCTGCTCGGGCGTGGCCTGGCGCCAGGCGCGGCCGACCGCGAGGCCGGTGGTGCGCTCGAAGTCGACGTAGGGCATCACGCTGCGATCGACGAGCTGCATGATCTTGCCGATGTCGCCGCTCTGGTAGGCCTTGTCTGATTGCAGTGCGCCGAGCACCTCGGTCGAGAGCTGGCGGATGAGCGCATCGGGCGCGCCGGTCGCGTCGGCGGCGCGAGCCGCCGGCAGGCCGAGCGAGAGCGCTGCGGCGAGAGCGGCGGTGTGCTGGATGAAGTCACGTCGTTGCATCTGGCTTTCCTTGGTCGGCCAACGGGCCGGGTGCCGGGCGGCGAGGCCGCGCCGGACGGTCATCTTCGGTGGCGTGGCCCGGTGGCGGTGTAACAGGGCACGCAGGGGCCGGTCAGTTGGCTGGCGCGTCGTCTTCCTCGTCGTCGTAGCTGGGCGCGGCGTTGGGCGGGTTGCCGTCGTACACCAGCGAGCGGCGGCGCTGGAGGTAGGCGTCGCGCGTGAAGGCATAGGCATCGAACGAGGCGTTGTCGAGCACGCCCTTGGCGTCGAGGAGCTCGGCGCGCAGCGAGATCACGCGCGTGACCGACAGCGACCAGTACAGCGTGTTGTCGTCGAGGTAGGCGAAGGGCTCGTTGAAGCGGTCGACCACGAAGCCCACGCCATCGCGCGCCGAACTCGGTCCGAAGAAGGGCAGCACCAGATAGGGACCGGAGCCGAGACCCCAGACGCCCAGCGTCTGGCCGAAGTCTTCCGGGCGCCGTTGCAGGCCGGGCAGGGTGCTGGCCACGTCGGCGCAGCCGCCGAAGCCGAACAGCGTGTTGATGCCGAAGCGCATGACCGTGTGCGCGGTGTCGGCCGGCTTGCCCTGGAGCAGGCTGTTCACGCCCGACCACAGGTCGCCGACATTGCTGAACATGTTCGACACGCAATCGCGCACCGGCTCGGGCACGACGGCGCGATAGCCCTCGGCCACGGGCTTCATCACGTAGCGGTCCACCTTCTCGTTGAAGTTGTAGACCGGGCGGTTGAAGCCTTCCCAAGGGTCGGCCGGGTTGGGTGCGCTCCTGGCGCCAGTGGTGGCGCAGCCGGCCAGCGCGAGGGCCGCGAGGGCGGCGGGCAGGCTTGCCGGCGCGTGGCGCGGACGCGGCACGGGGGCGAGGGCGGCCGTCGCGCGGCGCGCGGTCTTGCCGGCGTGCGTGCCGGAATCGGGGGCGGTCACTTGGCGTCCTCCTTCTTGCCGCCGGCGTCGGCCGCCGACTTGAACAGGAACTGGCTGATCAGGCTTTCGAGCACGATCGCGGATTGGGTGGACGAGATGCGCTCGCCCGGCGCGAGATTGTCGGGATCGCCGCCGGCGTTCAGGCCGACGTACTGCTCGCCGAGCAGGCCCGAGGTGAGGATGGCCGCGCTCGTGTCCTTGGGGAAGGCGTAGCGCTTGTCGAGCTGGAGTCGCACCACCGCCTGGAAAGTCTGGTCGTCGAAGCCGATGTCGCCCACCCGGCCCACCACCACGCCCGCGCTCTTGACCGGCGCGCGCGGCTTGAGGCCGCCGATGTTGTCGAACTTGGCCGACACCTCGTAGGTCTCGCCGCGCTGGAAGCTCGCGAGATTGCCCGCCTGCAGGGCGAGGAAGACGAGCGCGGCCGCGCCCAGCAGCACGAACAGCCCGACGAAGACATTCACTTTTCTGGTTTGCATGGGGTTCTTCTCCGGCGGCTCAGCGGAACATGAGCGCGGTCATGACGAAATCGAGGCCAAGCACGAGCAGCGAGGCGATGACGACGGTGCGCGTGGTGGCGCGCGACACACCCTCGGGCGTGGGCGCCGCGCAATAGCCCTCGCGTAGCGCGATGAAGGTGACGCTGAAGCCGAACACGATCGACTTGATCAGGCCGTTGCCGATGTCGGTGAACACGTCCACGCCGGCCTGCATCTGGCCCCAGAAGGCGCCGGCGTCGATGCCGATGAGCTTCACCGAGATGAGCCAGCCGCCGAGGATGCCGACCGCCGAGAACACGCAGCCGAGAATGGGCATGGCGATCACGCCGGCCCAGAAGCGCGGCGCCAGCACGCGCGACACCGGATCGACGGCCATCATTTCCATTGCGGTGAGCTGCTCGCCGGCCTTCATGAGGCCGATCTCGGCCGTGAGCGAGGTACCCGCGCGGCCGGCGTAGAGCAGCGCCGTCACCACCGGCCCCAGCTCGCGCAGCAGCGCCAGCGCCACCAGCAGGCCCACCGACTGCTCGGCGCCGTAGCGCGTGAGGATGTAGTCGCCCTGGAAGCCGAGCACGAAGCCGATGAACAGGCCCGACACCGCGATGATCACCAGCGAGTAGTTGCCGATGAAATGGATCTGGTCGAGCACGAGCTTCGGTCGCCCGAAGGCGGCGAGCCCCTGCGTGAGCAGCCGGAAGAACAGTCGCGCCGATTCGCCGATGGCGGCAAGCAGCGCGAGCGTGGCGGCGCCGAGGCGGGCGAGCTGGTCGGTGACGGCGCTCATGCCCGGCCTCCGAGGCCGAACTGCTCCGCCAGCGGCGGCGCGGCCATGTGGAAGGGCACCGGGCCGTCGGCGCTGGCGCTGATGAACTGGCGTACGAACGGATCGGTCGATTGCTGGAGGTCGGCCGGCGCGCCTTCGGCGGCGATTCGGCCGTTGGCGACGAAATAGACGTAGTCGGCGATCAGGAAGGTCTCGTGCACGTCATGGCTCACGATGATCGACGTGGCGCCGAGCGCATCGTTGAGATTGCGGATGAGGTTGGCCGTGATGCCCATCGAGATCGGGTCGAGGCCGGCGAAGGGCTCGTCGTACATCACGAGCTGCGGGTCGAGCGCGATGGCGCGCGCCAGCGCGATGCGGCGCGCCATGCCGCCCGAGATTTCCGCCGGCTTGAGCTTCGCCGCGCCGCGCAGGCCGACGGCGTTGAGCTTCATGAGCACGAGATCGCGGACGAGTTCTTCCGGCAAATCGGTGTGCTCGCGGAGCGGGAACGCGACGTTGTCGAAGCAGCTCAGGTCGGTGAACAGCGCGCCGAACTGGAACAGCATGCCCATGCGGCGGCGCGCGGCGAAGAGCGCCTCTCGGTTGGCGGGATCGATCGGCTGGCCGTCGAACAGCACCTCGCCCTCGTTGGCGCGGACCATGCCGCCGATCAGGCGCAGCGCCGTGGTCTTGCCCGAGCCGGAGCCGCCCATGATCGCGACCACCTGACCGCGCCGGAACCGCATCGATACGTCGGTCAGGATCGGTCTTTCCGAATAGGCGAACGACACCCGGCGGAGTTCGACGAGCGGAGGGGCGGAGTCGGGTGTCATGGCAGGACGCGGTGCGCGAAGCCCCTGATTGTTATTAGAGAAAGTAGTCGTTTGCCTCTTGAAAGCAAACGGCGGCGGATTCTAGCAGCGGGGTTTTTGCGTCCACGCTGCCTGATTGTGTTGCTTGGTAAGCCGGCTGCCGGTCACGCGGGGTCGGTGTCGCGGGGCTGCCGAAGACGGGTGATAGCATTTTGGGCATGACCCAGACCGCCCCGCTGATCGAGTTTTCGGCCGTTCGCAAGGCCTATCCCGGCAGTCGCGGAGATGCGCTGGCCGGCCTTGACCTGAGCATCGGTCGGGGCGAGTTCATTGCCGTGCTCGGGCCGTCGGGCGCGGGCAAGTCCACCCTGTTCAAGCTGATCGCCGCGATCGAGCGGCCGAGCGCCGGGCAGGTGAGCGTGGGCGGGCAGGACGTGGGCCGGCTGTCACGCGCCGCCGTGCCGTGGTTCCGCCGCAAGCTCGGCCTGACCTTCCAGGACACCAAGCTGCTGAACGACCGCAGCGTGCTCGACAACGTGATCCTCCCGCTGCTGTGCACCGGCACCTATGGGGACGAGGCCCGCGCGCGCGGCCGCGCGGCGCTCGACAAGGTGGGCCTGCGCCAGTACGAGAAGGCGCTGCCCGCGACGCTGTCGGGCGGCGAGCAGCAGCGCGTCGCGCTCGCGCGGGCGATCGTCAACCGGCCCGCCGTGCTGCTGGCCGACGAGCCGACCGCCAATCTCGACACCGTCGCCGCCGAGCGCATCGTGCAGATCTTTTCCGACTTCCACCGGCTGGGCACGACCGTGATGGTCGCCACCCACACGCCGGCCATCCTCGCCGGCGTGGCGACTCGCACCATCCGCCTGACCGATGGCCGCCTCGTGTCCGACCTGCCCTACGCGCCGCCATCCGTGGCCGACATCGCGGAGCTGAACTGATGGCCTGGATGCGTTCCCATGTGCACGCCGTGGGCGTGGCGCTGCGCGGCATCGCGCGCGAGCCGTTGAGCTGGCTGGCCGGCGTGGTCGTCATCGCCGTCGCGGTGCTGCTGCCGATGCTCATGCATGCGACGGTCGGCGCGCTCGCGCCGCTGCTGCGCGACATCGCGGCCGACCCCGAAATTTCCGTCTTCCTCGCCCCCGAGGCGCCGCCCGAGGCAACCACCGCGCTGCGCGGCCAGATCGAGCCGCTGCTCGTGTCGGCCCGCGGCGATACGCCCGGGGCGAAATTCAAGCTGCGCGAGGTGCCGCGCGGCGAGGCGCTGGAGCGCTTCCGCATCGAGACCGAGCGCGCGGGCGGCGTCGGCGCGCTCGATGCGCTGAAGGAGAACCCGCTGCCCGACAGCTTCATCATCACCGCCGGCAGCGTGCCGCCCGAGCGGCTGGCCCAACTCGCAAGCGCGGTGCGCGCGCTGCCGGGCGTCGATCTGGTCCAGCTCGACGCGGCCTGGGTGCAGCGGCTGGCGGCGGCGCTCGGCGTCGTGACCGCGCTGCAATGGGGGCTCGCCGGCCTGCTCGCGATCGTGGTGATGGCCGTCACCTTCAACGCCACGCGCGTGCAGGTGCTGCTCCTGCGCGACGAGATCGAGATCGCGCGGCTGGTGGGCGCGACGGGCGGCTTCATCCGCCGGCCCTTCGTCTATCGCGGCGCGCTGCTCGGTCTGGCCGGTAGCGGTCTGGCGCTCGGAATGATGGCGGCGCTCGGCCTTGCGCTGCGCGCGGCGGTCACTCAGTACGGCGGCGCCGAATTCGCGGCGCTCGCGGCGGCGGTGCCGACGGGGCTGCCGCTGGTCGAGTCGGCGGCGGCAGTCGTCGCCTGCGTCCTGCTTGGCGCGCTGGGGGGAAACTGGTCAGCGTGGCGGCAGCTGCGCACGATGCCCTGACGGCCACGGCCACGGCCACGGCCACGGCTTTGCGTCTGTCGTCACGTCGCGGATGGGCACGGCATGCCTTTGGCGCTGGGGGGCGCCTGCTCGTCAGCTGCGGATTCCCGCTGGAAAGTCCCCGCATCTCGTTACTTGCCGATCGCGCCGACTGAGTTAAGGTTTTGGCTATCAGTGCGGTGATTGTGATTTATCTTGCAAATCGTAAGCCGCGCTTTCTCCGGCTTAGCACTCTCGATGGTCGAGTGCTAAGATTTTTTCGACAGCGGTGCCATCCCCTTCGGGACGCGGTGCCGCCACAGGAGACTTGCCAGATGACTACCGCTCTCGCCCTGACTTCCAGTCTGCAATCGCCGGCGCGGTTCAACATGCCGGTGCCGGTGGGCAACCTCGACGCCTACATCCAGGCCGTCAACCGTATTCCGCTGCTGTCGCCCGAGGAAGAAAGCCGCTATGCACGCGACTTCCGCGACAACAACGACCTCGACGCGGCCGGCAAGTTGGTGATGTCGCACCTGCGGCTCGTGGTGTCGATCTCGCGCCAATACCTCGGCTACGGCCTGCCGCAGTCCGACCTGATCCAGGAAGGCAACGTCGGCCTCATGAAGGCGGTCAAGCGCTTCGATCCCGATCGCGGCGTGCGCCTCGTGAGCTTCGCGATGCACTGGGTCAAGGCCGAGATCCACGAGTACGTCCTGCGCAACTGGCGCCTCGTGAAGATCGCCACCACCAAGGCCCAGCGCAAGCTGTTCTTCAACCTGCGCAGCATGAAGACCGGCAGCGGCACGCTCAGCGATGCCGAGATCGACGCGATGGCCGACGCTCTCGACGTCAAGCGCTCCGACGTGGTCGAGATGGAAACCCGCCTGTCGGGCGGCGACGTGGCGCTCGAAGGCCAGATGGATGACGGCGAGGAAGAGTTCGCCCCGATCGCCTATCTGTCCGACGAGCATGACGAGCCCACCCGCGTCATCGAATCGCGCCGCCGCGACGCGCTGGCAGGCGACGGTCTGCGCGCCGCGCTCGACAAGCTCGACGCCCGCAGCCGCCGCATCGTCGAAAGCCGCTGGCTCGCCGAGGAGGGCGAAGACCTCACGCTGCACGACCTCGCCGGCGAATTCGGCGTGTCGGCCGAGCGCATCCGCCAGATCGAATCGGCGGCGCTCAAGAAGATGCGTGGCACGCTCGCCGAGTTCCGCGCCTGACGCGCGGGCGGGCCGGCGCCTCCCGCGGAGGCTCGTCGTGCCGACCGTCGGGCCGGCGCCCGCCCCGCAACCGCCTGCCGCGCCGGTTGTCCCGACCGACGCCCTGCGCCACCATCCGAAGCCCGTGCCCTTCCGCACGGGCTTTTTCTTTGGCCGACCATGAAACTCCGCTTCACCAAGATGCACGGCGCCGGCAATGACTTCATCGTCATCGATGCCACGCGCGAGCCTGTCGAACTTCCGCCCGAGCGCTGGCAGGCGCTGGCCGATCGCCATTACGGCATCGGCGCCGACCAGATCCTCATCGTCGGCAAGCCCAATGACCCGGCCAACGACTTCAGCTACCGCATCGTCAACAGCGACGGCAGCGAGGTCGAGCATTGCGGCAACGGCGCGCGCGCCTTCATGCACTTCGTGACGGCCAAGGGCCTCACGACCAAGCGCCGCGTGAGCGTGGAAATCATGCCGGGCCTCATCACGCTGGAGATGGACGCGGCCGGCGCCGTCACCGCCGGCATGGGCGTGCCGGTGCTCGATGCCGCGCGCGTGCCCTTCGACGCCGCCGGCCTCGTGTCGCGCCGCGAGGGCGAACTCGACCGCTGGCCGCTCGACCTCGGCGCCGGCCGCACGGCCGAGATCGGCGTCGTCTCGATGGGCAACCCGCATGCGGTGCTGCGCGTCGATGATGTGGATACCGCGCCCGTTACCACCGACGGTCCGGTGGTCGAGAACCATCCGCGCTTCCCGCGCCGCACCAACGTTGGCTTCGTGCAGGTGGTGGACGAGCACCACATCCGCCTGCGCGTGTGGGAGCGCGGCGCCGGCGAGACGCTGGCCTGCGGCACCGGTGCCTGCGGCGCGGTGGTCGCGGCCATCCTCGCGGGTTGGGTGAAGTCGCCGGTGCGCATCGCGGCGCGCGGTGGCGAGCTGAGCGTGGCCTGGGCCGGGCCGGGCAGCGTCGCCTACCTTGGCGGGCCGACCGCGATCGTGTTCGAGGGCGAGGTCGAGATCTGAAGTGCCGAATCCGGCGCGCGCCGGCGAAACGGCAATCGATCGAGAGCGCCGCCCGCTTCGCTTGCATCGGTCGCCTGATCGCCTGACCGGCCCTCGCTAGAATCCGCGCCCGCCGCAAGTCGCCCGAGAGGGCGGCCCGGCGCGATCATCACAGCCCGTCCGGCGCCGTGCGCCGCCGCATCGCATCCGCTCTCCGTACACGCCCATGTCCCTCGATCCGACCGAAGTCGCCGCCTGGCTCAAGGCCCATCCCGAGTTCTTCAACGAGCACGCCGAGGCGCTGGCCGAGATCAGCCTCGTCTCGCCGCACGGCAACCGCGCCGTCTCGCTGGCCGAGCGCCAGGTCGAGGTGCTGCGCGAGAAGGTCGCCAGCGTCGAACGCAAGATGACCGAGCTGATCCGCTTCGGCCAGGAGAACGACGTCATCGCCGAGAACACCCAGCGTCTCGTGCGCGACCTGCTGGTCGAGACCGATCCGCAGAAGCTGCCGGCCATCGTGCTGCGCAGCCTCAAGGCGACCTTCATGCTGCCGGCGCTCGCGCTGCGCATCTGGAGCGCGCCGGCCGCCTTCGTCAACGAGCCCTGGGCCGCCGAAGTGGCGGCAGACACGCGAAGCTTCGCCAACAGCCTCATGACGCCCTATTGCGGCCCGAACTCCGGCTTCGACGCGGTGCGCTGGCTGACCGACGGCAATGACGGCCTCGTGATCCGCTCGGTCGCGATCTTGCCGCTGCGCATCGGTGCGGCGCCCGGCGCCTTCGGCCTGCTGCTGCTCGGCTCGCCCGACGCCACGCGCTTCACCACCGAGATGGGCACGACCTATCTCGCGCGCATCGGCGAGATCGCCAGCGCGGCCCTGTCGCGGGTCGTGCGGGCCTGAACCCATGTCGGCCGACGACGCCTTCGCCGATGCCGACCTGTCGGCCGACGCGCATGCGCGCCGGCTCGCAAGACTGCCGGCCGAGGCGGTCGCCTTTCTCGACACTCAGCGCTTCGAGCGTCGGCTCGCGCTGCGCACGGTGCAGATGTATGCGCTGGCGCTCGATGAACTCATCTCCATCCACGAGGGCCGCGTCGCGCTCAAGGCGATGCAGCCGATGCACATCCGGCGCGCCGCCGCGCGGCTGGCAGAGCGCGGACAGGCGCCGCGCAGCATCGCGATCGCGCTGTCGGCCTGGCGTGCGTTCTACCGCTGGCTGGCGCGGCGCGGCGAAACCGCCGCCAATCCGGCGCTCGGCGTCAAGGCGCCCCGGGCGGCGCGGCTGCTGCCCAAGGCGCTGAATGTCGATGCGGCGGCGCGGCTGCTCGACGGGCCGACGGGCCGGTATGGCGCCCCGGCCGCCGACGCCTCGGTCCTGCCGCCGACCGGCGCGCCGGAAGATGCGGCGGCCCTTCCCGACGCGGCCCCCGCGCTTTCGTCAGACGCGCCCGCCGTCGATGGGGGCGGCGCGCTCGCCGCCGATGCCGCGTCGGCGCCGCGTTCCGCGCTCACCGATCCCGTCGAGCTGCGCGACCGCGCGATGTTCGAGCTGATGTACTCCTCCGGCCTGCGGCTGGCCGAACTGGTCGGGCTCGATCTCAAGCCGTCGGCGCAATCGCTCGGCTGGCTCGCCGACGATCTGCGTGAAGTCACCGTCACCGGCAAGGGCCGCAAGCGCCGGTTGGTGCCGGTCGGCAGTGTCGCGGCCGAGGCGCTGCGCGACTGGAAGCTGGCGCGTGTCCAGCTCGCGGCCCTCGACGAGCCGGCGCTGTTCGTGGGCGTGCGCGGCGGCCGCATCGCGCCGCGCGTGGTCCAGGCCCAGCTCGCGGCCTGGGCCGCGCGCGCCGGCGTGGAGGCTGGCGTCAGTCCGCACATGCTCAGGCACAGCTTCGCGAGCCATGTGCTGCAAAGCTCGGGCGACCTGCGCGCGGTGCAGGAGATGCTCGGCCACGCCAGCCTCTCGACCACGCAGGTGTACACGCGGCTCGATTTCCAGCATCTGGCCCAGGCCTACGACGCCGCCCATCCGCGCGCGCGGCGCAAGGACTGATCGGCGCGCGCATGTCCGCGCCGTTTGCGGCAACATCGCGCCCCCGCGCGGCACGCGCCCGCCCAACCCATTCCGCATCAGGCCCGCCATGACCGCCCGACTCGTCCTCAAACCCGGCCGCGACAAGGCCCTGCTGCACGGCCATCCGTGGATTTTCTCGGGCGCGATCGAGACCGAGCCGCAACGCATGGCGGCCGGCGTGACCGTGCTGGTCGAAAGCGCCGGCGGCAAGCCGCTCGCGCTCGCGAGCTGGTCGCCCAAGTCGCAGATCCGCGCGCGCGTCTGGAGCTTCGACACCACGCGCCCGATCGACCACGCCTTCTTCAAGCGCCGCGTCGCCGAGGCGATCGCGCTGCGCCGCGCGCTCATGCCCGACTTCGACCGCCAGGGCGCGCTGCGCCTGCTGCACGGCGAGAGCGACGGGCTGCCGGGCGTGATCTGCGACTGGTTCCGCTCGGAGCTGCCGGTGGCAGGCGGCGAGGCCGGCTCGCCGCCATCGCCCGCCGAGGTGGCTGGCGCCGCCCCCGCAGGCAAGCCCGTCCCGCCGCCCGGCGAAAGCTGGCTCGTCGTCCAGCTCACCAGCGCCGGTGCCGAGCGCTGGCGCGACGCGATCGTCGCCGCCCTCGTCGATGCCACCGGCACGCCCAACGTGTACGAGCGCAGCGACAGCGACGTGCGCGGCCTCGAAGGGCTGGAGCCGCGCACCGGCGTCATCCGCGCGGCCGAGGGCATCGAAGGCCCGTCGGCCGGCTTCTCCATCGAGGAGAACGGCCTGCGCCTCGGCGTAGACATCGTCGGCGGCCACAAGACCGGCTTCTACGCCGACCAGCGCGTCAACCGCGCCAAGGTCGGCCGCATGAGCGCCGGCAAGCGCGTGCTCAACACCTTCTGCTACACCGGTGGCTTCTCGGTCGCGGCGCTCGCGGGCGGCGCCACGCAGGTCACGTCGATCGACTCGTCTGCCGACGCGATCGAACTGGCCCGCGCCAACGTCGCGCGCAACAACCTGGGCAACGGCCGCGACGACTGGATCTGCGACGACGCCTTCCAGGCCCTGCGCCGCCTGCGCGCCGAGGAGCGCCAGTTCGACCTCATCATCCTCGACCCGCCCAAGCTCGCGCCCTCGGCCGCGCACGCCGAGCGGGCCGCGCGCGCCTACAAGGACATCAACCTGCTCGGCTTCCGGCTGCTGGCGCCGGGCGGGCTGCTGTTCACCTATTCGTGCTCGGGGGCGATCTCGCCGGAGTTCTTCCAGAAGATCGTCGCGGGCGCCGCGTCCGACGCGCCGGCCGAGGCCGTGATCGTCGAGCGTCTCGGCGCCGATGCCGACCATCCGCTGCGGCTGGCCTTTCCGGAGGGCGAGTATCTGAAGGGGCTGGTGCTGCGCAAGGCGGGCTGAGCCGCCGGGCGCGACGGCATCGCCCCGCGAGGTCGCGCGCCGGCCGCGTCGGCGGCGCGAGGCGGCGCGGGGCGGCGCCGACGCCGCAAGTTCGTGCCCGCTTGAAACACCGCCGCCTTGCCCCACATGCCGTGCGACCTTGTCGCCGGTCACCGTCGGGGGCGGGCAGCGATCCGTCCGGCGACGGGCGGCGCGCTCCTTGCGAGCAGCGCCGCCAGCCTGTCGGCAACATCACATCACCGCCGTCCAGTGCGACGCCGGCCGCGGGCAGCACGCCCGCACATCCAAGGAAGGCTCATGTCCAGCAACACCATGATCCCGGTCACGATCCTCACCGGCTTTCTCGGCGCCGGTAAGACGACGCTGCTCAACCGCATCCTCAAGGCGCAGCACGGCCATCGCATCGCCGTCATCGAGAACGAGTTCGGGCCGGAAGGCGTGGACAACGACCTGCTCGTGCGCGAGGAGGGCGAGCAGATCGTCGAGATGAACAACGGCTGCGTCTGCTGCTCGGTGCGCGGCGATCTCGTGCGCATCCTCGACGAGCTGGCGGCCAAGCGCCGCACCGGCAAGCTGAACTTCGACCGCGTCGTCATCGAGACGACCGGCATGGCCAATCCCGGCCCGGTCTGCCAGACCTTCTTCATGGACGACAGCGTCGCCGAAAGCTATCTGCTCGATGGCGTGGTGACGGTGGTCGATGCCAAGCACGGCGGCCAGACGCTCGACGAGCAGGCCGAGGCGCAGGCGCAGGTGGGCTTCGCCGACCGCATCCTGCTGAGCAAGACCGACCTCGTCACGCCGGAAGAAGTCGCCGCCATCAAGGCGCGGCTGGTGTCGATCAATCCGCGCGCGCCGGTCAAGCCCGTGGCGTTCGGCGATGCCGACGTGTCGGACGTGCTCGACATCAAGGGCTTCAATCTCAACGCCATCCTCGACATCGATCCCGACTTCCTCGCCGGCCTGCACGAGCATTCGCACGAGGGTGATGTGTCGGCCTTCGCTTTCACGAGCGACAAGGCCTTCGATGGCGCGAAACTCGATGAATTCCTGTCGTCGATCGTTCAGGTATTCGGCGAAAGCCTCTTGAGGTATAAGGGCGTGCTTTTCATCAAGGGCATGGACCGCCGGGTCATTTTCCAGGGCGTCCACATGATGATGGGCTCCGACATGGGCAAGGCCTGGGGCAAGGACAAGCGCTCGAACAAGATGGTCTTCATCGGGCGCAAGCTTCCCCGGGACGTGATCCTGAAGGGGCTTGAGCAATGCTTGGTTAGTTAATCAGAGGGATCGAGATGGCAGCGACCGCATCCAACAACACGCCGTCCTCCCGCGACGGCTCGGCCGTTGTGAACCCGGCTCACACCACGCGTTACGCCGGCATGACCGAGGCCGAACTCCTCGCGATGCCGGAGGACGACTACATGAACGCCCAGCAGCTGGCGTTCTTCCGCGAGCGCCTTCGGGCGATGGAGCAGGAGATCCTGCACAACGCCGACGAGACCACCGAGCACCTGCGCGAGACGGTCATCGTCCCCGATCCGGCCGACCGTGCCACGATCGAGGAAGAGCACGCGCTCGAACTGCGCACGCGCGACCGCGAACGCAAGCTGCTCAAGAAGATCCAGCAGGCGCTCCAGCAGGTCGACAGCGGCGAATACGGCTACTGCGAGGAAACCGGCGACCCGATCGGCCTGCCGCGCCTGCTCGCCCGCCCGACGGCCACGCTGTCGCTCGAAGCGCAGCAGCGCCGCGAGCTGAAGCAGAAGCTGTACGGCGACTGAGCCGATTCTTCCTGTTGTCATGAGCACGGCACGCAGGCGCGCGAGACTCCGGTCCGTGCGCCTGTCTGCTTTTGATCGAGCGCGCGGCACCTTGCCGCTGCTGCTCTGCTTCTTCCTCCTGTTCGGCCAGTCCCTCGGCCTGCTGCACCGCGTCGCCCACGGCCCGGCCGTCGATGCGCCGGCGCTGACGGCGACGGCGCTCGCGGCCGATGTCTCGGCGCCCGAGGTGCCGCGCATGTCGGAGACGGCCTCCGTCTTCGGCCACGTGGCCGACCGCATCGCTTGCGCGCTGTTCGATGGCGCGGCGCTGGCAGCCGCACTGCCGGGCGTCACCAAGGTGCTGGCGCTCTTGCGCGCTCCAGCGCTTCGCGTACTCGCTTCGGCTGTCGCGGTGTGCGAACTGCGTCGCATCGCAGCCTTCCTTTCGCGTGCTCCACCGCACGCGGTTCCGTTCGCCTGAACCCCGTGCCGGCCCGAGAGGCCGGCGGTTGCCGCTTGTGCGGCAGGACCGTGCGCGCTCTTTTTTTTCGCGGGCGCGCCGAAGGAATCTCCCATGCAGGTTGTTTTCGCACTCCTCGTGCGCGGCGGTGTGCTGCGCGCCATTCCCCTCGTCTTCGGTGTCGTGGCCGGGTTGCATTGCGCGGTGGCGCGCGCGGCCGGGGCCGACGTGCCCGCGTCGGGCACCGAGCTTCGGCTTGACACCGTCACCATCACCGCCTCGCCTCTGTCGGGCGGAGATGACGTGTCCGCCGCCACGCCCGTGTCGGTGCTACGCGGCGATGCGCTGCGCGATGCCCAGCGCGGCAACCTTGGCGCGACGCTATCGGGCCAGCCCGGCGTGCAGTCGAGCGCCTATGGCGCGGGCGCGGGCCGACCGATCATCCGCGGCATGGATTCGAGCCGCGTGCGCATCGCCGAGGGCGGGCTGGGCGTGGGCGACGTATCGGCGGCATCGCCCGACCATCGCGTCGCGGCCGACAGCTTCAACGCGGCTCAGGTCGAGGTGCTGCGCGGGCCCGCAGCGCTGCTGTACGGCTCGGGCGCGATCGGCGGACTGGTGAACGTGGTGCCCACGCGCATTCCGCTGGAGCGCATCGACGCGCCCCAGCTCGACGCCGCCGTCAGCGCTGCGAGCGCAGAGCGCGAGACCACCACGAGCTTCGGCATGAGCGCGCCGGCGGGCCGCGACTTCGTCTGGCGCGCCGAGGGCTTTCGCGACGTGAGCGGCGACTATTCGATCGCCAAGCCGTTGCGCGCCGCCGACGGGAGCATCGTCGCGCAGGACCGCCTGCCCAACAGCGCGGTCACGACGCAATCGGGCGCGCTCGGCGGCAGCTGGTTCGGTGACGGTTTGGTGCGCAGCCTCGGCGTCGCGGTGCAGCGCTACGAGTCGGACTACGGCATTCCCAATTACGCCGATCCGGTCACGATCCGGCTCGGCCGCACCCGTGTCGAATCGCGCGCCGAACTGGTCGCGCCCGGCAACGGCTGGCTCGGGCTGTTCAGCGGCGCGCGGGTCAAGGCCGGTCATACCGAGTACGGCCATGCCGAGATCTCGCCCGACGGTTCGGCCGGCGCGCGCTTCATCAGTCAGTCGAACGAGTTGCGCGTCGAGCTGCCGCAGCGCCAGATCGGCGGCCTGGACGGTGCCGTCGGCGCCTCCTTCGAGGGCGGCAGCGTGCGCGGCGCGGGCGAGGGCGTGCTGCCGCGCACCAACAGCAGCAGTGCCGCGCTGTTCGCGCTCGAACGCCTGCGCATCGGCGCGATGCGCTACGAGGCTGGCGCGCGCGCCGAGCACACCGCCTACCGGGTCGGCGAGCCGGGCACCGACGACATCCAGCCGCCCGATCGCAGCTTCAACCTTGTCACCGGCTCGGGCGCGGCCTTCTGGTCGCCGCTCGCGGGCCAGGAAATCGGGCTGACGGCCACGCTGTCGCAGCGCGCGCCGTCGGTGCAGGAGCTGTACTTCGTCGGTGCGCATCCGGCCACTTTCGCCTACGAGATCGGCAATGCCGATCTCGGCCGCGAGCGCTCGCGCAACCTGGAACTGTCCTATGCCGGCCGCGACGGCCAGTGGCGCTGGAAAACCTCGGCTTACGAGAACCGCTTCAAGGGCTATATCCACGGCGCCTTCGACGGCACGAACACGGCCGTGGAGGGCGACGATGGCGAGACCGAATCGCTCGCCAACCTGCGCTACCGCCAGGATGACGCGCGCTTCCGCGGCGCCGAGGCCGAAGCCGAATGGCAGGGCGAGGCATGGCGCCTGCGCTGGTGGGGCGATCTGGTTCGGGCAGTACTCACTTCGGGGCCGCATGCGGGCGAGAACCTGCCACGCATCGCACCTGCGCGTCTCGGCACGCAAGTGGGATGGCGCAAGGGCCGGCTCGATTTAACCGCCGACATCGTGGGTGTCCTTCGGCAGAATCGGGTTTCGCAGTCGGACATCCGCGACGGCGAGCCCGAGTCGCAGACGCCCGGGCATGTTCTGGTCGGCCTGCGCGCGCAATGGCAGCCGCGCACGCTTGATCCCGACATGACCTTCTGGCTCGCTGTGCGCAACCTGTTCGATGCCGATGCCCGCGTCGCCACGTCCTTTCTCAAGGATCGCGCGCCGCTCGCCGGACGCTCAGTCGTGGTCGGCGCCCGCTTCGGGTTTTGACCGGAGGCAAAGCAAGCGAGGGAGGTCAAGAATCCGGAAACCGGACCGAAATCCAGTCATGTCCGGCTTCCGGCCGCCGCCGGATTTGTCGATTTCTTCTGTTTTGTTGTAAGCGAACGGCAGTCAGTTTGCCCGACTGGCTGAATTTGTGCTTATGGCGTTCGCGGCCGGGGTGCTAGACTCGGCCGCGAATCCCGCACCGCCGTCTGCTGCGAACTTCCTCCCGGGATCAGGCAAATCACATGTTTTCCTCGCTGTTCGGCAAGAAAGACCGCAAGCGGACCGAGAGCGCGAACAGCAGCCTCGGTCGCACTGTGTACCCGCGTTCGCATGCCGACGCCGCGCTTGGCGCGCAGGCTCGCAACGATCTTCAGCGCCGCCATCAGGAGGAGGTGACGGCCAAGATCGACGCGATCGAATCCGAAATGGTGGCCGATCTGCCGGCGCTGGGCATTCCGCGCCGGCCGACGCCCGTACCCAACGGCGTCGCGCTGCCCGATGACGTCAAGCGCGAACCCGATTCGCGCCACCAGCACGCCGCGCCGCCCGATACGCTGGCGATGAACGAATCGCCGTCGGTGCTGACGGCCGATCTCGAAGCGCTGTCCACCGACATCTTTCATGACTCGCTCGCCGCGATCGAGATCACCGATCCGGGGGCCGGCCTGCCGGCAGCGGTGGAGGAGGCGGCGATCTTCTACGCCAACGGCCAGAACAACGATTGCATGCGCGCGCTGCGCGACGAGATCACGCACGACGGCAGCGTGGCCGTGGTCTGGTATCTGCTGTTCGAGGTGCTGCAACAGGTCGGCGACCACGCCGGCTTCGACGCGCTGGCGATGGATTTCGTGGTGCGCTTCGAGCGCTCGCCTCCGGTCTGGCGCGGTCCGGCCGCGCCGGTGGGCACCGCGCGCAAGCCAGCCGCCGGCCACAGCTACACGGTCGCGCTGCCGGCGTCGCTCGTGGCTCGTGTCGCCAGCGATTTCACGCATGCCCGCCGGGCGCTCGGCAGCAAGGCACGCATCAATGTGGCCTTCGACGCCGTCTGTTCGTCGGATGAGGCGGGGGCCGAGGCGGTGCTCGATTTCCTCGGCGAAGCCCTGCGAGGACAGGCCCAGCTCATCCTGACCGGTCTTGGCGCGGCGGTCGACAAGCTTGGCCAGCTCATGCCGACGGCCGATGGCATGCTGCCGCGCGCGGTTTGGCTGCTCCGGCTCGAACTGCTGCGGCTGCTGCGCCGCGACAGCGAATTCGAGGATCTGTCGGTCGAGTACGCGGTGGCCTTCGAGGTCTCGCCGCCGTCCTTCGAGCCGGTACCGGCGCATGTCATCGTCGATGACCGCACGCTGCGCCGCGAGCCGGGTATCGCCACCGATCCACGCGTGGCCGAGCTGCGCCATCAGGGCCCGCATCTGGAAGGCGACCTGCTCGGGCGCGCGCCCGAGGCGGTGAGCATTCTCGAAGCGGCGGCGGCGCTGTCCGACCATGTCGAGGTCGATTGCACGCATCTTCGGCGCGTCGATTTCGCGGCCGCCGGCAACCTGCTGAACTGGCTTGTGTCGGCGCAGGCGCGGGGCAAGCATTTCGTGTTCACCGACGTGAACCAGCTCGTGATGGCGCTGTTCCGCATCATGGGCATTCCCGGCGTGGCCGAGGTGTCGGCGCGGCGCATCTGACGCCAGCGGCCGTCTCGGCCGCCCACCTTGCAACCCGCGCTTCCGGCTGCATCTAGGGCACTCGTTTCGAGGAGTGCTCATGGAGCCCAACCAATCCCAGGGTCTGCCGCAGTACCACGGCACCACCATTCTTTCGGTCCGGCGCGGCAACCGCGTCGCCCTCGGCGGCGACGGTCAGGTCACGCTGGGCAACATCGTCGTCAAGAGCACGGCGCGCAAGGTGCGCCGCCTGTACGGCGACCGCATCCTCGCCGGCTTCGCGGGCGGCACGGCCGACGCATTCACGCTGTTCGAGCGCTTCGAGGGCAAGCTCGAAAAGCACCAGGGCAATCTGCTGCGCAGCGCCGTCGAGCTCGCCAAGGACTGGCGCACCGACCGCATGCTGCGCCGGCTCGAAGCCATGCTCGCGGTGGCCGACTGCGAGCATTCGCTCATCATCACCGGCAACGGCGACGTGCTAGAGCCCGAAGGCGGCATCGTTGCCATCGGCTCGGGCGGCGCGTATGCGCAATCGGCCGCGAAGGCGCTGATCGAGAACACCGAGCTGGCGCCCGCCGATGTCGTGAAGAAGGCGCTGACCATCGCCGGCGACATCTGCATCTACACGAACCAGTCGCACACCATCGAGTCGCTGGACTGAAGGAGACGACATGAGCCAACTCACCCCGGCCGAGATCGTCTCGGAACTCGACAAGCACATCATCGGGCAGCACAACGCCAAGAAGGCCGTGGCCGTCGCGCTGCGCAACCGCTGGCGCCGGCAGCAGGTGGCTGAGCCGCTGCGCCACGAGATCACGCCCAAGAACATCCTCATGATCGGCCCGACCGGCGTGGGCAAGACCGAGATCGCGCGCCGCCTCGCGCGGCTGGCCGACGCGCCCTTCGTGAAGGTCGAGGCGACCAAGTTCACCGAGGTCGGCTACGTGGGCCGTGATGTGGACACGATCATCCGCGACCTCGTGGAAGTGGCGATCAAGCAGACGCGCGAGGTCGAGACGCGCCGCGTGCGCACCCAGGCCGAAGACCGCGCAGAAGACCGCATCCTCGACGTGCTCGTGCCGCCGACGCGCGACATCGGCTTCAACGCCAGCCACACCGACGACAACCCGACGCGCCAGACCTTCCGCAAGCGGCTGCGCGAGGGCCAGCTCGACGACAAGGAAATCGAGATCGACGTGCGCGAGGCGATGCCCGAGCTTCAGGTGATGGCGCCGCCCGGCATGGAGGACGCGATGAACCAGATCCAGTCGATGTTCTCGGGCCTCAACCAGGGCAAGAAGAAGACCCGCAAGCTGCGCATCAAGGAAGCCTTCAAGCTGCTGGTGGACGAGGAGGCGGCCAAGCTCGTGAACGAGGAGGAGCTGAAGCTGAAGGCGCTCCAGAGCGTCGAGCAGAACGGCATCGTCTTTCTGGACGAGATCGACAAGATCGCCTCGCGCGCCGAGGGCCATGGCGCCGACGTGTCGCGCCAGGGCGTGCAGCGCGACCTGCTGCCGCTGGTCGAGGGCACGACGGTGCAGACCAAGCACGGCATGGTGAAGACTGACCACATCCTGTTCGTGGCGTCGGGCGCCTTCCACCTGAGCCGGCCGAGCGATCTGATCCCGGAACTGCAAGGCCGCTTCCCGATCCGCGTCGAGCTGGACTCGCTGTCGGTGAGCGACTTCGAGGCCATCCTCACGCAGACCGATGCCTCGCTGGTCAAGCAGTACCAGGCGCTGCTCGCGACCGAAGGCGTGACGCTCGAATTCCGCGAGGACGGCGTGCGCCGCATCGCCGAGATCGCGCATTCGGTGAATGAAAAGACCGAGAACATCGGCGCGCGCCGCCTGCATACCGTGCTGGAACGCCTGCTGGAGCAGGTGAGCTTCGAGGCCGGCAACACGAGTCAGCCGCGCGAGGTGGTGGTGGATGCGGCGCTCGTCAACGAGCGTCTCGGCGTGCTGGCGAAGGACGAGGATCTGAGCCGCTACGTGCTCTGAGCCTAGCTGGGGGCGATGCGACCACGAGCGGCCTCGACCGCTCGCTCCCGACGTCATCCGCCGCCACCCCCGGTCGGTCGGCCTCTGAACTGACCGACCTGCTCAGACGTTCGCCAGCCTCTGCCTGAGCGTCTTCACATCGCTTTCGTCGAGGTGCGGCTGGAGATGGTCGAGCAGGCTGGGAAGGTCGGTCGCCACGGAGGCGGCCTCTTCCACGAGCAGGCTGGCCATCGGCCCAACCAGATCGAGCAGTTCGCGCTCGACGCGCGCCAGCAGGTCCGGTGCCAGCTGAGCGTCGTCGCTGGCCGCGGCATCCGCGCCCGTGCCGATGATCTGCTCGGTGCGCGGCAGATCGAGATGGCGCTCGTTCACCTCGCCAGGCACGAACTGGTAGCTGCGGCAGCGAGCGTCGCGCAATGCCAGCAGCGCTTCCATGCCGCGCAGCGCGCGGAACGAAATGGCGACGATGTTGCCGGCCAGCATGCTGATGCGGCAGTGCCGGTTGTCCTCCGACACGGCGAACACCATGCCGGTCGCTCGCAACGTGTTGAGCCGGCGCAGCTCGCTCAGGATGGCGGTGTCGTTCATGACGGGTCTCCCGCGTGGCCGTGCGGGATCAGGCGCGTCGCAGGCGGGTCATCGCCAGCTTCATGCTCTTCGACAGCCGGCCGATCGCCTGGGCCAGCGCGCCGATTTCGTCGCTGCGAGTGATCGCCGGGATGTCGTCATCGAGCGAGCCGCGGCTGATGCGGTCGGCGATGGTGGTGAGTTCGACGATCGGCCGCGCGAACGAGCCTGCCACCAGCCAGGCCAGCGCCGACACGGCGATCACCGTCACCACGAGGATGCCGAGCGCGAAGCGGTCGGCCTGGACGACGCCACGCAGTACTTCACTCGCTGTGAGCTGGGTCACGACGAACCAGCCCTGCTCTGTGCGCGAGATCCAGGCGAACTGGTCGCCATCGGCGTCGGTGTAGCGCAGGAAGCCTGTATTGCCGGCCTTCGCCGCGAGGTAGGCCGGATGACCCGAGAAGTCCTCGAAATGGTCGGTCAGCTTGCGGTCGGTGTGGATGATGAGCCGGCCATCCTCGTGCACGAGGAAGGTGCGGTTGGTCTCGCCGGCGCGGTGGGCGGCGAACTCACGGGCGATCAGGTCGAGCGAGGTGGCGGCGGCCATCACGCCGACGACACCGCCGGTCTCGCTGCGAATCGGCACGGCGAGGATGACCGTCGGTACCTTGCGCGTCTTGCCCATGCCGACCTCAATCGAGAAGGGCTTGCCCGCGAGCGTGTCGCGCACGTAGGAACGCTCGCCGTAACTGAAATCGGCCGGATCGCGCTCATCGCTGCGGGCGACATTGCTCCCGTCGGGTGCGACCACGTGCCAGAGATAGACCGTGTCGAAGCGGCGGTTGTGCCCGGCGGTCTGGAGCAGCCGGGTCGTCTGTGGCGCATTCATCGCGCGGGTCGTGGGCGCGGCGGCGATCAGCTCGACCGCGCTGCGGGTCTCGGCGATCCACTGGTCGGTAGCTGCGCGTGCCGCGTCGCCAATCACGCGCAGCCGGGCTTCGGCGGCGGCATGGGCTTCATCGGCAAAGACATTGCGTACCGAGGCCCACAGGGCGCAGATCGGCACGAGGGTTGCCAGCAGGAGCACGACCAGCAGACGCTGGCGCAGACCAAAGCGGACCTTGGGGGCCGTCGTCGTCGGAGCGGCGGTGGCGAGGGGGGGATTGGCAGACATTGAAGGGTTTCCGGAAGGGGCCGACGAAGACTGATTCTGGAAACACCTTAATGCGATGAATCTACTTGTTACAAAGTATAAGTGCGGCTTTTTTCCTTGTTTCTGATCTGCGTTTTGCGATGCGGGTTTGCCATTGATCGCGCTCAGCGTCGCTTGCGCAAGACGGATAACCGATGCGTCAGGCAGCGGCGTCGGCCGGCGTCGCGGTGAAGCGGTATCCCGCGCCGCGCACCGTCTCCACATGCTTGTCATGGCCGCTGCCCGACAGCGCAGCGCGCAGACGCTTGATGTGCACATCGACCGTGCGCTCCTCGACGAACACATGGTCGCCCCACACATGGTCGAGCAGCTGGGTGCGCGAATGCACCCGCTCGCCGTGGGTCATGAAGAAGTGCAGCAGGCGGAACTCGGTCGGACCCATGTCCACCGTCTTGCCGCGCGCGGTCACGCGGTGGGTGGCCGGATCGAGGCGCAGGCCGCCGATCTCGACCGCGTCGTCGGTCAGCTGGGGCGCGCGCCGGCGCAGCACGGCCTTGATGCGCGCGAGCAGCTCCTTCGGGCTGAAGGGCTTGGTCACGTAGTCGTCGGCACCGGCTTCGAGGCCGGCGATCTTGTCTTCCTCGTCGGCGCGCGCCGTGAGCATGATGATCGGCACATCCTTCGTGCGCTCGCTGGCGCGCAGCTGGCGGGCGAAGGCGATGCCGGAGTTGCCCGGCAGCATCCAGTCGAGGATGACGACGTCGGGCAGTTCGGCGCGGATCAGGGTCTGGGCCTGCTCGGTATCGAAGGCGCGCAGCGTCTTGTGACCGGCGAAGCTGAGATTGACGGAAATGAGTTCCTGAATGGCGGGTTCGTCTTCGACGACGAGAATCGTGCTCGGCATGGCGGAGCCCTTGTATGTGTCTTCCGGAACCGCGACGGTATGAACCTAGCGTGACACCGCCATGACACCCCCGCAACGGTTCACGCCGCCGGGCGGCGAGGCATGGGCTTTGCTGATAACTTCGGTCCGGATTCCCCGCGCGCCGGCGCGGGCGCGAGGGCGGGAAATTCCGCGTCGCGCCCATGTCGGCGCCGATGTTCTTGCAGCCTACCGAGAGCCCGCCGTGACCAGCCCCGCCCCCGCCCATGTCCTGCCGACCGAGATCACGCTGCACCAGCGCTCGCGTCAGCTCGAGATCGCCTTCGACGACGGCGCGCGCTTCCGTCTCGACTTCGAGTACCTGCGCGTCCTGAGCCCGTCGGCCGAGGTGCGCGGGCATGGCCCGGGACAGGAAGTGCTCCAGGTCGGCAAGCGCGACGTCAACATCGTCGCGGTCGAGCCGGTGGGCAATTACGGCATCCGCCCGGGCTTCGATGACGGTCACAACACCGGCATCTACACCTGGGCGTTCCTGCACGAACTCGGGCGCGACCATGACCGGCTCTGGGCCGACTATCTCGCCCGCCTGGCCGCCGCCGGCGCGAGCCGCGATCCCGCCTGACGGCGCCGTGACGTGCGTGCGAACAACGCCGCGCACGCCGGTTTTGCCCTGGCAAATGACAGCCCCGCCCGCGCGATGAGAGCCTTTGCAAGGCCTCGCGCAGCAACCTCCGATTCCGCCGCCCCGCGCGGCACCGAGCATCCGCCATGACCCCGCAAGACAACGCCGACCGCAGCACCCATTTCGGCTACCAGACCGTTCCCGAAAGCGAGAAGGCGCGTCGCGTCGCCGACGTCTTCCATTCCGTCGCCGCGCGCTACGACCTCATGAACGACCTGATGTCGGCCGGCCTGCACCGCGTGTGGAAGGCCTTCACGATCGGGCAGGCGGCGATCCGCCCGGGCATGCGCGTGCTCGACGTGGCGGGCGGCACGGCCGATCTGGCGCGTGCCTTCGCCAAGCGCGCGCGCGGCCAGGGCCGCGACGGCCGCGAGGGCGAGGTCTGGCTGACGGACATCAACGCCTCGATGCTCGGCGTCGGCCGCGACCGCATGATCGACGACGGCCTGCTCATGCCGGTCGCGCAATGCGATGCCGAGAAGCTGCCGTTTCCCGACGAGTACTTCGACGTGGTGAGCGTGGCCTTCGGCCTGCGCAACATGACGCACAAGGACACGGCGCTGGCCGAGATGCGCCGCGTGCTCAGGCCCGGCGGCAAGCTGCTGGTGCTGGAGTTCAGCAAGCTGGTGCCCGGCCTCGGCGCGCTCGAAAAGCTGTACGACGTCTACAGCTTCAAGGTGCTGCCCTGGCTCGGCGCCAAGGTGACGGATGACGCCGAGAGCTATCGCTACCTCGCCGAGTCCATCCGCATGCATCCCGACCAGGCGACGCTCAAGTCGATGATGGAAGGTGTGGGTTTCGACCGCGTGGAGGTGTTCAACCTCAGCGGCGGCGTGGTAGCCCTGCACAAGGGCTGGAAGTACTGAAGGCAGGAGCGGAGCAGGGCATGGCGGGCGGCGCGAGGGTGATGGCCACGGGGCGGGGTGCGGCATCGGGTTGGCGCGCGATCGCGCCGCTGCTGATGGCCGTCGCATTCATGCCGGCGCGGGCGGACGAGAAGGTCCAGCCGGCCGAGCCGGCGGCGCGACCGGTGACCGAGGCCCATGCGGCACCTGAGACCGGTGAGTCCGCGAGGGGCACGGCCGAGGTCGGCGCGGCGCTGGCGCCGGCTCCGGTCCCGCCGCGCAGGCGCACGAAGGAACCGAAGCGGGTCGCGCTCGCCGCGCCCGCCGAGGCGGCGGTGCTCGCGCCCGTCGCCGCGCCGGTCGCTAGCGCTGGCGCGCTCGTGGTGACGCTGGTGGCGGCGGCAGGCTTCGTCGCGCTCTTCGGCGTGGCGCCGTCGCCAGGCGTGGCGGTCGCGGTGCTGGCGGTCGCGCTGCTGCTGGTGCTGCTGGCGGTGATCGTGCCGTGGCGCGTCGCCGGCCGGGCGCGGCGCCAGCGGCCGGTCGGCCCGCCGGTCGCGCTGCCGGTGCGCGATCTCGGCCCGAACACGATCGGCCAGCTCGGCCGCGAGGGCAGCGCGGAGCCGGTCGAGCCAAAGCTCGCGGCCTCGGGCCGAACGGCCTCGTCGCCGGCGTCCGCCGCCAAACCGCCGACCGCCGCTGCCGACGCGCCTCTGCCGCTGTCCGCGGCGCTGGCGCGCGAAGCCACGCGGACGACGCCGCGCGCGCCGGCCGGCTTCGATGGCGAGGCCTTTCTTGGCGCGGCGCGCGAGCATTTCCTGCGGTTGCAGCAGGCCTGGGATGACGGCGATACCGTCGGCATGGAAGCGATGATGACGCCCGCGATGATCGGCCGCGTGCATGCCGAGCTGGAGCGGCGCCAGTCCGAGCGCAGCCGTGCCGAGCGTACGGAGGTGCTCGATCTCGCCGCCGAGCTGCTCGGCGTCACCGCGCGCGACGGCACGCTCATCGCGAGCGTGCGCTTCCGTGGTGCGATGCGCGATCTCGACGCCACCGTCGCCATGGACAGGCCCGATGCCTTCGACGAGATCTGGAACTTCGATTGCGCCGACCGCGCCGCCAACCGCTGGCTGCTGGCTGGCATCGAAACCCTGCACGCCTGACCCGGGAGCCCGCGCATGACCGCCACGCTTGATGTCACGTCCACCGATGCCGCGCCGGGCCGCGCGACCGAGGCGCCACTGGTCGCGCCGTCCTCGCTCGGCCGCTTCGCGCTCGGCGGGCTGACGGCCGCGCTCAACCATCTGATCGCGTCCGAGCAATGGGCGCGCGACCGGCTGCGCACGCACGCCGGCAAGACCGCGCATGTGTCGGCGCCGCCGTTCGACCTCACGCTCGTCGTGATGAGCGACGGACTGGTCGGCGCGGCCGGCGCTGTCGGCGTGCCCGATGTGCGCCTGGCCATCGACTGGGCCGGCATGCCGGCGACCGCGCGCGGCGCCATGGCCGAGTCCACGCCGCTCGAGGATGCGCTGCTGCGCCATGTGCGCATCGAGGGCGAGGCCGATTTCGCCAACACGCTCGGCCTGCTGCTGCGCCACGTGCGCTGGGATGTCGAGGACGATCTGGCGCGCGTGGTCGGTGACGCGGCTGCCTACCGGCTCATGAGCACGGGCCGCAAGGCCGCGACCACGCTGCGCGAGGGCGCGCGCCGGGTTGCGGGCAACATGGCCGAGTACCTGACGGAAGAGCAGCCTTTCCTCGTGCCCCGCGCGCGGCTGGATGCGCTGCGCGACGACATCCGCGCCACCCAGGCCCAGGTCGAGGCGCTGGAGGCCCGGCTCGCGGCGCTGCTCGCACGGCGCGGTCGCTGAGCGGGCAGCCGGCGCGGAACCCCGGCTTAGAATCGCCGCTCCCTTCCGCAAGGCGCCTTCCGCGCCGCGCTCCTCCGCCTCCCGCCCGTCTTCATGCTCAAGCTGCTGCGCCTCGCCAAGATCGTCTTCGTCGTCCTCAAGTTCGGGCTCGATGAACTGGTGGTGTCGAGCCTGAGGCATCCGGCGTTCAAGCTGCTGCTGCGGGTGCTGACCGTCGGCCGCAAGCTCGACGCGCCGCGCGGCGCGCGCCTGCGCATGGCGCTGGAGGCGCTCGGGCCGATCTTCGTCAAGCTCGGTCAGGTGCTCTCGACGCGGCGCGACCTGCTGCCGCCCGACATCGCCAACGAACTCGCGCTGTTGCAGGACCGCGTGCCGCCCTTCGACAGCGAGCTGGCGGTGCGCGAGATCACCCGCGCGCTCGGCGCTGCGCCCGAGCAGATCTTCGCCACCTTCGAGCGCACGCCGGTTGCGTCGGCGTCGATCGCGCAGGTGCATTTCGCCGCGCTCAAGGACGGCCGCGAGGTCGCGGTCAAGGTGCTGCGCCCGGGCATGAAGGCCGTCATCGACGACGACCTCGCGCTGATGCGCGATGCCGCCGCCCTCATCGAGCGCGTCTGGCGCGACGGCAGGCGGCTCAAGCCCCGCGAGGTCGTGGCCGAGTTCGACACCTATCTGCACGACGAGCTCGACCTCATGCGCGAGGCCGCCAACGCCTCGCAGCTGCGTCGCAACTTCGCCGGCAGCGCGCTGCTGCGCGTGCCCGAGATGCACTGGGATTTCTGCCGCGAGAACGTGATCGTGATGGAGCGCATGCACGGCATCCCGATCGGTCAGATCGAACGCATCGTCGCCGCCGGCATCGATCTCAAGAAGCTGTCGAGCGACGGGGTGGAAATTTTCTTCACCCAGGTGTTCCGGCATGGCTTCTTCCATGCCGACATGCATCCCGGGAACATCTACGTGAGCCAGGCGCCGGAGTCGCGCGGCCAGTACATCGCGCTCGACTTCGGTATCGTCGGCACGCTGTCGGACGTGGACCGCGACTACCTCGCGCAGAACTTCCTGGCCTTCTTCAACCGCGACTACCGGCGCGTCGCCCAGGCCCACATCGACTCGGGCTGGGTGCCGAAGGGCACGCGCGTCGAGGAGCTAGAGGCTGCGGTGCGCTCGACCTGCGAGCCGATCTTCGACAAGCCGCTCAAGGACATCTCCTTCGGCCATGTGCTGCTGCGGCTGTTCCAGCTGTCGCGTCGCTTCAATGTCGAGGTCCAGCCCCAGCTCGTGCTGCTGCAGAAGACGCTGCTCAACATCGAGGGTCTCGGCCGCCAGCTTGATCCCGATCTCGACCTGTGGAAGACCGCTCGCCCCATCCTCCAGCGCTGGATGGACGAGCAGCTGGGCCTGCGCGCCTTCCTCTCGCGCAGCAAGGTCGAGCTGCCTCTCATCGCCGGTCGGCTGCCGCAGATTCCGCGCCTCGTGCACCAGGTGCTGGAGCAGCAGGTCGAGGCGCACGAGCGTTTCGATCGGCAAGAGAAATTGCTTGCGCTGATCGCGCGCCAGCAGCATCGCCGACGCAGCGCATGGCCGCTGCTGGTGATGTTCGGGCTCGGGCTGATCGTGGGGGTGCTGCTTGTCATCTACTTCTTGCACGCGGGGCATGCCGCGGCAACTTTCCTCTGACGCCGGTCTTGCGCGAACGTCGGCACGGCTGATCCTGCTGCCGGCGCTGTTTGGCGGGCTGGCCGGCGTGGCGCGAGCGCAGGCGCTGCCCGCCACGGGCGAGCCACCCGCCCAACCTGCCGATTGCCGCCGCCTGCTCGTCGATGCCGAGCGCCTTGCCTGCTACGACCGCACCTTCGGCGTGCTGCCCGCCGGCAGCGCCGGCGTGGCGCGCCGCCCGGGCGGTGTCAGCGACGCCTCGGCCGCGCCGGCGGAAGAGCCCGTCGTCGCCCCTGTCGATGCCAGCCTGCCCATGCCGACCGCCAGCTACCTCGAGGAAGCCTGGGAGCTCACACCCGCGACGCGGCATTCGGCGCTCACTTTCCAGCCTTACCGACCGAGCTACATCCTTCCGCTGCATGTGACCGATTCGGTCAACAACCAACCCGTCAGTCCGACGCGCGCCGTGCCCGCCAACGCGGGTGGCCTGAAAGCGGCCGAGCTGAGCTTCCAGCTCAGTTTCAAGACCCGGCTCTTGTCCGATCTGCTCAAGGACGGGCCGGTGCGTGGTGGCGATCTCTGGTTCGGCTACACCCAGACGTCCTATCTCCAGTCCTACAACAAGGGCCTGTCGTCACCGTTCCGCGAAACCGACTACGAGCCCGAACTCGTGTTCTCGCTGCATCCCGATGCCGAGCTGGCGGGTTGGCGCTGGCGCGTACTGAACCTCGGCTACGCCCACCAGTCCAACGGCCGCACCGTGCCGCTGTCGCGCAGCTGGAACCGGCTCTACATCGCCGCAGGCATAGAGCGGGGGGATTTGGCATTGATCGTGCGTCCGTGGTGGAGAACGCCGGAATCGCGCGGCGATGACGACAATCCGGACATCGCGCGCTACATCGGCCGGGTCGAGTTGCAGGGCGTGTGGTCGCCCGGGCGCCAGCGCATCACGCTGACGGCCAGGGGCACGCCGGGGTCGGACGACGCGCGAGGCAGCGTGGCGCTCGACTGGAGCTTCCCGATCTGGTCACGGTTGCGCGGCTATGCCCGAATGTTCAGCGGCTATGGCGAAAGTCTCATCGACTACAACCATCGCCAGAATTCGCTGGGCCTAGGCGTGTCGCTGGCCGAATGAGCCACGCTTTCCGGTTTGCGCGCTGATGTACCCTCGGGCCGTCGAAAGCCCCCTACCAAACCTTCTCCAGGAGCCTGTCGTGGACGCCAAAGAGTTCATCCAGAAGACCGTCACCGAAAACCCCATCGTCCTGTTCATGAAGGGCAATGCGCAGTTCCCGCAATGCGGTTTCTCGGGCCGTGCGATCCAGCTGCTGAAGGCCGCCGGCGCGACCAACGTCGTCACGGTCAACGTGCTCGACGACGATTCGATCCGCCAGGGCATCAAGGAATTCTCGAACTGGCCGACCGTTCCCCAGCTCTACATCAAGGGTGAATTCGTTGGTGGCTCGGACATCATGGGCGAGATGTTCCAGGCCGGCGAACTCCAGGAAATGATCAAGAAGCTTGCCCCCGCTGCTTGATTTCGTGCCCGTCGCGTCGTCGCCCGCGACGGCGCGACCGAGGCTGATCGTCGCGATCACCGGCGCCACGGGTGCCGTCTACGGTGTTCGCCTGCTCCAGGTGTTGCGTGAGTCGAGCGTGGATACCCATCTGCTCGTGTCGTCGGCAGGCTGGCTGAACATCCGTCAGGAACTCGGCCTGGAGCGCGGCGAGGTCGAATCGCTTGCCGCGGTTACGCATTCCGTGCGGGACGTGGGCGCTAGCATCGCCTCGGGATCGTTTGCGACGATGGGCATGGTGATCGCGCCGTGCTCAATGAAGACACTGGCGGCCGTTGCTCACGGCATGGCCGACAACCTCATCACCCGCGCGGCCGATGTGACGCTCAAGGAACGTCGCCGACTTGTGATGATGGTGCGTGAGACGCCGCTCAATCTGGCCCACATCCGCAACATGGAGGCGATCACGCTGATGGGGGGGGTCATCTTCCCGCCGGTGCCGGCCTTCTATCAGCGACCGGCCACCATCGCGGAGCTGATCGATCACACATTAGGACGTGTGCTGGACATTCTCGGTCTGCCACAGACGCTCAATGCGCCTTGGCTGGGTCTGGATCTGAAACGAGGACGCGTCGAGAGTTCGGCGGGCGAGTAACGCGAGAATCTGGTGCCGCTTGTCCGAATCGAACGGACGACCTACGGTTTACAAGACCGTTGCTCTACCAACTGAGCTAAAGCGGCAGGGCGGCGCAGTCTACTTGATGCGCCTGAGTTGTGGACGACCGCCTGGTGCGGGTGGAACGGGTGGTTCCGGCAGGCCGGGATCGTCGTGCTCGCGCAGTTCGGTCGGTGTCGGCACGGCTGCCAGAGTCGGGCGTTCCGATGGCGTTTCCTCGGCCTCGTCGGCATCAGCGTGCCGCGATACCTCGAATGCCATGCCATGCCCAGTCTCACGAGCGTAGATCGAGATGATGTTGTCGATGGGTATCGACAGATCACGCGCGACGCCGCCGAAGCGAGCCTGGAAGCCGAGCAGATCATTGCCGATCGACAGCTTGTGCGTCGCGAGTGGCGAGATGTTGAGCACGATCTCGCCGTTCTTGACGAATTCCCGCGGCACAAGCGTGCGCTCGTCGACGGCCACGGCGATGTAAGGCGTGTAGCCGGCGTCGCCGCACCATTCGTAGAGCGCGCGGATCAGATAGGGCTTGGTCGAAAGTTCTGACATGCCGCGAGTGTAGCCAAATGCGTTGATGCGCAAGCCGCGATCAGCGGCGCATGACCTTTTCGGACGGGGTCAGCGCTTCGATGTAGGCCGGGCGGCTGAAGATGCGCTCGCCGTACTTCATGATCGGTGCGGCCGATTTCGGCAGATCAATGCCGTAGTGATCGAGGCGCCAGAGCAGCGGCGCGATCGCCACGTCGAGCATCGAGAATTCCTCGCCCATCCAGTACTTGTGCTTCGTGAACACCGGCGCGAGTTGCACCAGTTGCTCGCGGATCGAGGCGCGCGCCTTTTCCTGCGCCTTCTCGACGCCCTTGGCATTGCGGCTTTCAAGCACGGACACGTGGCTGAAGATGTCGCGTTCGAGGTTGAACAGGAACAGGCGGGCGCGGGCACGCCAGAGCGGATCGGCCGGCATCAGCTGCGGATGCGGGAAGCGCTCGTCGATGTACTCGTTGATGATGTTCGACTCGTACAGGATCAGGTCGCGTTCGACGAGGATCGGCACCTGTCCGTAGGGATTCATGACGTTGATGTCTTCCGGCTTGTTGAACAGGTCGACATCGCGGATCTCGAAATCCATGCCCTTTTCGAACAGCACGAGGCGGCAGCGCTGGCTGAAGGGGCAGGTCGTGCCCGAGTACAGAACCATCATGTTTGTTGCTCTCCACAATGACACAAGGGTGAGCATATGCTCACCCTTGCTTGCGACACCGCGCAAAACCCAAGTTTCGCGCGGAATTACCGGATTTAACGGATGTCCTTCCAGTACGCGGCATTCAGGCGCCACGCAAGGAAGGTGAACACCGCCAGGAAGGCCAGCACTACCGCACCGAGCTTGATGCGGGTCTGCTTGATCGGCTCGGCCGTCCAGGCGAGAAAGGCGACGATGTCGCCGACCTGTTCGTCGTAGGCGGCAGCCTTGGCCGCGTCGCCCGCAGTGAATTCGCGGTGGACGCTTTCGTGATGCGCATCGGCCGGCTCGGTCTTTTCGGTCTTGAAGCCGGTGGCGTCATAGGTCGTCGTGACCTTGACCCATTTGGCGTCGGCGCCCGCACCTTCGGGCTTGACCTCCTCGACCTTCAGTTCGCGCGGACCTTGCAGTCCGTACAGGATGTGCGGCATGCCGACGTTCGGGAACACCGTGTTGTTCCAGCCGGTCGGGCGATCTGCGTCGCGGTAGAACGAGCGCAGATAGGTATAGATCCAGTCCACGCCCGGCGCTTCTTCCGTCGAGCGGGCGCGGGCTTCGAGTGTCAGATCGGGCGGCGTGACACCGAAGAACGACTTGGCGTCCTTGGCATTCATCGCGATCGTCATCTGGTCGCCGATCTTGTCCGTCGTGAACATAAGGTTGTCCTGGATCTGTTCCTTCGTGAGGCCCAGCTCGGTCAGACGGTTGTAGCGCACGGCCGAAAGACCGTGGCAGTTCAGGCAGTAGTTGACGAACAGCTTGGCACCGTTCTGCAGCGCGGCGAGGTCGGTCGCCTTGGCCTTCGGGAAGTGGTCGAGTTCGACGCCACCACCATTGGCTTGGGCTGCCGGGCTGATCCACATGGCCGCGGCGGCAACAACGGCCGACACGGCAGCGAGAAGCTTCTTCTTCATGATGTTGTTTTCCTCGGTGCTCAGTGCGGCTTGAAGTTCACGCGCTCCGGCGGTTGCTTGAACGTGCCCATGCGGCTCCAGATCGGCATCAGGATGAAGAAGCCGAAATAGATCAGGGTGCCGATCTGGGAAACGATCTGGCCGACGGGCGACGGCGGTTGCACGCCGAGGTAGCCGAGGATGACGAAGTTGATGAAGAAGACGCCGTAGACCAGCTTGTGCCAGAACGGGCGGTAGCGGATCGACTTGACGGGCGAGCGGTCGAGCCAGGGCAGGAAGCCGAGGATGACGACGCCGAGGCCCATGAAGATCACGCCCCAAAGCTTCGCGTCCAGCCAGAAGAAGTTGAACGTGTTGGCGCGGAGGATCGAGTAGAAGGGCGTGAAGTACCAGACCGGCGCGATGTGCGGCGGGGTCTTGAACGGGTCCGCCGGGAAGAAGTTGTTGGCTTCCAGGAAGTAGCCGCCGGCCTCGGGCGCAAAGAACACGATCGCCGAGAAGACCATCAGGAACATGCCGACGCCGAACACGTCGTGCACGGTGTAGTACGGATGGAAGGGGATGCCGTCGAGCGGAATGCCGCGAGCGTCCTTCTTGGCCTTGATTTCGACGCCGTCGGGGTTGTTGGAGCCGACTTCGTGCAGGGCGATGATGTGCGCGACGATGAGGCCGATCAGCACCAGCGGCACGGCGATGACGTGCAGTGCGAAGAAGCGGTTCAGCGTGGCGTCGCTCACGACGTAGTCGCCGCGGATGAAGACCGACAGGTCCGGTCCGATCAGCGGGATCGCCGAGAACAGGTTCACGATGACCTGGGCACCCCAGAACGACATCTGGCCCCAGGGCAGCAGGTAGCCCATGAAGGCTTCGGCCATGAGCGCGAGGAAGATCGCGACGCCGAACACCCAGACGAGTTCACGCGGCTTGCGGTACGAGCCGTAGAGCAGGCCACGCACCATGTGCAGGTACACGACGACGAAGAACATTGATGCGCCGGTCGAGTGCATGTAGCGGATCAGCCAGCCCCAGGGGACGTCGCGCATGATGTACTCGACGCTCGCGAACGCGACCGGCAGGCCGGCGGCGTTGATCGAGGCATCGGGCTTGTAGTTCATGACCAGGAAGATCCCGGTCAGGATCTGGATCACCAGCACCAGCAGCGCGAGCGAACCGAAGAAGTACCAGGCGTTGAAATTCTTGGGCGCGTAGTACTCGGACAGGTGGGCCTTGTACGTGACCGACAGCGGGAAGCGGTTGTCGATCCAGTTCAGGAACTTGACGCCGACGGGCGCGTCGGCGGGGACTTCGTGGAATTCAGCCATTTCTAGTGGTCTCCGCTCAGGCCTTCTTGTCTTCGCCGATGATGATCTTGGTGTCCGACAGGTACATATGCGGAGGCACTTCGAGGTTGTCGGGCGCGGGCTTGTTCTTGAACACGCGGCCGGCCAGGTCGAAGGTCGAGCCGTGGCAGGGGCACAGGAAGCCGCCGGCCCAGTCGTCGGGCAGGTTGGGCTGGGGGCCGGGCGTGAAGCGCGAGTTCGGCGAGCAGCCCAGGTGGGTGCAGATGCCGATCACGACGAGCAGGTCTTCCTTGCGCGAACGGGTTTCGTTCTTCGCGTACTCGGGGGTCATGCCCGGGCGGTCCGACTTGGGGTCGGCGACCTGCGAGTCGGTCTTCTTGAGCGACTCGATCATCGACTGGTCGCGCTTGAGCAGCCAGACCGGCTTGCCGCGCCATTCGACGGTCTTGAGCTGGCCGGGCTTGAGGTCGGCAACATCGACTTCGACCGGCGCGCCGGCAGCCTTGGCGCGCTCGGACGGCTGGAAGCTCAGGATGAACGGCGCAGCGACGGCGGCACCGAGCGCGGCGCCCGCGCCGCAGGTCAGCGTCAGCCAGGTGCGGCGGGAAGGATCGACTTCGGCATCGCCGGGCTGGCCGGCAGTCGGGTTCTGGGTACTCATGGGAGCAGGTTCCTCGAGAACGGATTCCTGGTCGAGCTTTCGGCCGACACCTGACGGCGCGGCGTGATCTCGTTGTTGGACGCGGATGGAGCGGTGATTTGACTTCGTGCTGCGGCGGCTCTTGTGTGCTGGTGCTTGGGTGGTGCTGTGCAGCAAAAGACGCTGTCTGGCTTCGCGCTTGTGGCCAGTGGTGATTCGCGTGCGCGGTCGGCGCAACGCGCCATTCTAGCGTTTCCTGTCAAGCCTGAAAAACCTGTGTCCGTCCGTTCTGTGTTGCGGACCGTCCGGCGTGTGCCTGCGGCGCGACGGCTTGGCTAGGTGAAATTTCCAGACCACTCTCGCGCAGCCAATCGTTGCCGGTCTGGACGTCGGCAGTTGATAGACGCATTTTCTTGCCGCCGGCTTGCGTCGAAGCGCCGGCGGGCAGCATCCCAACATCCGAGGAATATGAAATGAGCTTCCTGAAGGAGTTCCGCGCCTTCGCCGTACGCGGCAACGTCATCGACCTGGCAGTCGGCGTGATCATCGGCGCCGCGTTCGGCAAGATCGTGGATTCAGTGGTGAAGGACCTGATCAATCCGCTGGTGGGGATCGTCGTCGGCAAGCCCGACTTCACCAACTTGTTCCTCGTGCTGCAGATGCCCGACAACTATTCGGGACCGATGACCTACGAAGCGCTTACCAAGGCGGGTGCGACGGTGTTCGGCTATGGCGCCTTCCTGACGGTGTTGGTGCAGTTCATCCTGCTGGCCTTCGCGATCTTCTGGCTCGTGAAGTTCATCAACAAGGCGCAGAGCAAGGTCGTGAGCGAGAAAGCGGCCGAGCCGCCGGCTGCCCCGCCGCCCACGCCGGAAGACATCGTGCTGCTGCGCGAGATCCGCGACAGCTTGCGCCAGCCGCAGCGCTGAGGCTCGGTGCTCAGGCCGGATTGGGAATGTCGATGAAGCGGTGTTCGATGCCCAGTTCGGTTGCGAGGTACTCGCCGAGTGCCTGCACGCCGTAGCGTTCGGTCGCATGGTGGCCGCAGGCGAAGTAGGCGATACCGGCCTCGGCGGCAATGTGCGCCGTCGGCTCCGAAATTTCGCCGGACAGGAAGGCGTCGCAGCCGGCGTCGATGGCCACATCGATGAAGCCCTGGCCGCCGCCAGTGCACCAGCCGATGCGCCGCAACCGTCGGGCGGTGTTGCCGACAACGGTCGGGGTCCTTTTAAGCGCGAGTTCGATTCGGGTGGTCAGTTCAGTGACTGAGAGCGCCTGGGCCGGCTCGCTCCACGGCAGCATCCCGGGCTCGCCGGCATTGCCATCGATACCGAGGCCGAGCACGGCGCCGAGCCGGGCGTTGTTGCCGAGGCTTGCATGCGCATCGAGCGGCAGGTGATACGCGAACAGGTTGATGTCATGGGCGAGCAAGGCGCGCAATCGCGCATGCATGCGCCCGACGATACGCGGACTCTCGTTGCGCCAGAAATAGCCGTGATGGACCAGGACGGCGTCCGCGCCGGCGGCGATGGCGCTTTCCAGCAGTGTCAGTGAAGCGGTCACCCCGCTCACCACCCGGCGGATGCGGTCGCGCCCCTGCACCTGGAGGCCGTTCGGGCAGTAGTCCTTGAATCGCCCGCAATCGAGCAATTGGTCGAGATGGCGGGCAAGCTCGTCCCGGCCGATGGTGCCGAGGGGCGTGGGCGGTGCGGTGCTGTCCATCGGTTCTAGAATCGCGCGCTCTTCAGAAAGTCCCGGATGCTACGCCGACTCTGGTTGATCTTTGCGCAGGCGGTGACCGTCGCGCTCGCTGCCCTCTTCGTGCTCGACACGCTTCGTCCGGACTGGCGTCTGCCATTGCATGACGACGGCGCGCGAGCGCCCGTCGTGGTGGCGCCGACGCGTGATGCGCCCAGCGCGCATCCGGCACCGGCCTCCTATGCCGATGCGGCGCGCCGTGCGACGCCCGCGGTCGTCAATATCAACACCACGCGGGAGCGCGCGAGCCGCGACGAGCGCGTCTATCGATATTTCTTTGGCGACGGCCAAGGTGGCCGCGGCGATCCAGAGGCGAGTCTAGGTTCGGGCGTGGTGGTGAGCGCCGACGGTTATGTACTCACGAACAACCACGTGATCGAGGACGCGGCGGGCATCGAGGTGGTGTTCGGCGACGGTCGTCGCGCCGCCGCCCGGGTGGTCGGTACCGACCCGGAAACCGATCTGGCGCTGTTGCGCGTCGATCTGCCGGCCGGGGAAGAGCGGGCCTTGCCCGCCATTGAGTTCGGGCGCGACGAGGATGTGCATGTCGGAGATGTGGTGCTGGCCATCGGCAATCCGTTCGGCATCGGTTCGACGGTGACGATGGGGATCGTCTCCGCTACCGGGCGCGCCAACCTTCAGTTGAGCGTGTTCGAGAACTTCATCCAGACCGATGCGGCCATCAATCCCGGCAATTCGGGCGGTGCGCTCGTGGATGTTGACGGGCGGCTGATCGGCATCAATAGCGCGATCCTCACGCGCACGGGAGCGGCATCGGGGATTGGCTTCGCCATTCCGGCCTCGACTGCTCGCCAGGTGATGGAAGGGCTGGCGAACGAGGGGCAGGTGGTGCGCGGCTACATTGGCGTCGAGACGCAAGATGTCTCGCCCGAGCTTGCTGATGCGTTCCAGTTGTCGAGTCGGCGTGGTGCGCTCATCACCGGACTGGTCCGGGGCGGTCCGGCCGAGCGGGCAGGGGTGAAGACCGGCGACATCCTGGTCGCCATCGAAGGGGCGCCCACGGATGATTCGAGTGCGATGCTCAATCAGGTTGCGCGGCTGAAGCCCGGGGTGAGTGCCCGCCTGACGCTCAACCGGGATCGCAAACAGGTGGAAGTGACGGTGGAGGTGGGCTTGCGCCCGAGACCCCCTAAGGCGCGCCGACGCGGAGAATGACCGGCGGACGCTCGGTTGACGCTCTTGTCGTCACATGAATAGAATTGCGGTTCCCTTGAATCGGGTGACTGTGGCCATTGGCGCGCCAACCTCCATGACGTTGGCGGGCGCGCGAAGCCCGGCCGTTTCATTGCGAATCGCTCTTTGGCTGCCTCAGGCGCGCCATTGCGCGCTTCGTGGTGGCGGCAGTCCTCCGAACAAGAACTTCGAAGAACCTGCCGGCTTCGCTCGCAACGAGAGTCGCCGGCGTCCGTTGGATTGGACTGCTATGCCCACCATCAGCCAGCTCGTTCGCAAGCCGCGCGTTCTCGCGCATGCGAAGAGCAAGAGCCCCGCGCTGGAAGACTGCCCGCAGAAGCGCGGCGTCTGCACCCGCGTCTACACCACCACCCCGAAGAAGCCGAACTCGGCGCTGCGTAAGGTCGCCAAGGTGCGCCTCACGAACGGCTACGAAGTCATTTCGTACATCGGCGGTGAAGGCCACAACCTGCAGGAACACTCGGTCGTGCTGATCCGCGGCGGCCGTGTGAAGGACTTGCCTGGCGTGCGCTATCACATCGTTCGCGGCTCGCTTGACCTTCAAGGCGTCAAGGACCGGAAGCAGGCCCGTTCGAAGTACGGCGCGAAGCGCCCGAAGAAGGCCTGATAGCCCGTCGTTTCAAATGCCGGCCGCACATCGGTGTCGCCGAGTAAGTCGCCATCCTTGGGTGGCACCCGGAGCGAAACAAATCGCCTCCAGACTGAAGCCAGGAGTCAGCAATGCCCCGTCGTCGTGAAGTACCCAAGCGCGAGATCCTGCCCGATCCGAAGTTCGGCAGCGTCGATCTCGCCAAGTTCGCCAACGTCATCATGCTCAGCGGCAAGAAGGCCGTCGCCGAGCGCATCATCTATGGCGCCCTCGACACGATCCAGGCCAAGACCGGCAAGGATCCGATCGAGGTGTTCACCACCGCCATCAACAACGTCAAGCCGATGGTGGAAGTGAAGAGCCGTCGTGTCGGTGGCGCCAACTACCAAGTGCCCGTCGAAGTGCGTCCGGTGCGTCGCACCGCGCTGTCGATGCGCTGGCTTCGTGAAGCTGCCATCAAGCGCAGCGAAAAATCCGCAGCCCTGCGCCTCGCCGGCGAGCTGCTCGATGCCGCCGAAGGCAAGGGCGGCGCGATGAAGAAGCGCGACGAAGTGCACCGCATGGCCGAGGCCAACAAGGCCTTCTCGCACTTCCGCTTCTAAGCAGCGAGCGACGACGGGCCGTCGCGACAGCGCGGTCCGTTCGCGCTGTCGGCGGCCCGTTCCCTCTTCACGTTTTCTCAGGTTCCCACCATGGCACGCAAGACTCCCATCGAGCGCTACCGGAACATCGGCATCTCGGCGCACATCGACGCCGGCAAGACCACGACGACCGAGCGCATCCTTTTCTACACCGGTGTGAACCACAAGATCGGCGAAGTGCACGACGGTGCCGCGACGATGGACTGGATGGAGCAGGAACAAGAGCGCGGCATCACGATCACGTCAGCCGCGACGACCTGCTTCTGGAAGGGCATGGCCGGCAACTTCCCCGAGCACCGCGTCAACATCATCGACACCCCGGGGCACGTCGACTTCACCATCGAAGTCGAGCGCTCGATGCGCGTGCTGGATGGCGCGTGCATGGTGTATTGCGCGGTCGGCGGCGTGCAGCCGCAGTCGGAAACCGTCTGGCGCCAGGCCAACAAGTACGGCGTTCCCCGCCTCGCGTTCGTCAACAAGATGGACCGTACCGGCGCGAACTTCTTCAAGGTGTACGAGCAGATGCGCGGCCGCCTGAAGGCCAACCCCGTGCCCCTGCAAGTGCCCATCGGTGCTGAAGAAAACTTCCAGGGCGTGGTCGACCTCGTGAAGATGAAGGCGATCATCTGGGACGACGCGTCGCAAGGCACCAAGTTCGCCTATGGCGACATCCCGGCCGACCTCGTCGATACCTGCAACGAGTGGCGCGAGAAACTGGTCGAAGCGGCTGCCGAGTCGTCGGAAGAGTTGATGAACAAGTACCTCGAGGGCAACGAGCTCACCGAGGAAGAAATCAAGAAGGCGATCCGTCAGCGCACGATCGGCGGCGAGATCCAGCCGATGCTCTGCGGCACCGCGTTCAAGAACAAGGGCGTGCAGGCCATGCTCGACGCGGTCATCGAGTACCTGCCGTCGCCGGTCGACATCCCGCCGGTGACCGGCCATGACGACGACGACAAGGAAGCGTCGCGCAAGGCGGACGACAACGAGAAGTTCTCGGCGCTGGCGTTCAAGCTCATGACCGACCCGTTCGTCGGCCAGCTCACGTTCATCCGCGTGTACTCGGGCGTCGTGTCGTCGGGCGATACCGTCTACAACCCGATCAAGGGCAAGAAGGACCGTATTGGCCGTCTGCTGCAGATGCACGCCAACCAGCGTGACGAAATCAAGGAAGTCCGCGCGGGCGACATCGCCGCTGCTGTCGGCCTGAAGGAAGTCACGACCGGCGAAACCCTGTGCGACCCCGAGGCGATCATCACGCTCGAGCGCATGGAGTTCCCCGAGCCCGTGATCTCGCAGGCTGTCGAACCCAAGACCAAGTCGGACCAGGAAAAGATGGGCATCGCCTTGCAGCGTCTCGCGCAGGAAGACCCGTCGTTCCGCGTCAAGACCGACGAGGAATCGGGCCAGACCATCATCTCCGGGATGGGCGAACTGCACCTCGAAATCATTGTCGATCGCATGAAGCGCGAATTCGGTGTCGAGGCCAACGTCGGCAAGCCGCAGGTGGCCTACCGCGAAACCATCCGCTCGATCTGCGAAGAAGCCGAAGGCAAGTTCGTCAAGCAGTCGGGTGGTCGTGGCCAGTACGGTCACGTCGTTCTCAAGCTCGAGCCGCAGGAACCGGGCAAGGGCTACGAGTTCGTCGACGCGATCAAGGGTGGTGTGGTTCCGCGCGAATACATCCCGGCGGTCGACAAGGGCATCCAGGACACGCTCAACGCCGGCGTGCTCGCGGGCTATCCGGTCGTGGACATCAAGGTCACGCTGTTCTTCGGCTCGTACCACGATGTGGACTCGAATGAAAACGCGTTCAAGATGGCCGCTTCGATGGGCTTCAAGGAAGGCATGCGCAAGGCCAAGCCGGTCCTGCTCGAGCCGATGATGGCCGTTGAAGTCGAAACCCCCGAGGACTACGCCGGCACCGTGATGGGCGACCTCTCGTCGCGTCGCGGCATGGTCCAGGGCATGGACGATATCACCGGCGGCGGCAAGATCATCAAGGCCGAAGTTCCGTTGGCGGAGATGTTCGGCTACTCGACGACGCTGCGTTCGGCCACGCAAGGCCGCGCCACGTACACGATGGAATTCAAGCACTACGCCGAAGCGCCGAAGAACGTCGCCGAAGCGGTCATCAGCGCCCGCACCAAGTAATTCGGGCCCCCGTTTTCACTGATCCGGATATCAAGGAACAAACATGGCAAAGAGCAAGTTTGAACGGACCAAGCCGCACGTGAACGTGGGCACGATTGGTCACGTTGACCACGGCAAGACGACGCTGACGGCGGCGATCACGACGGTGCTGTCGCGCAAGTTCGGTGGCGAAGCCAAGGCCTACGATCAGATCGACGCGGCGCCGGAAGAAAAGGCGCGCGGCATCACGATCAACACCGCGCACGTCGAGTACGAAACGGCCAACCGCCACTACGCGCACGTCGACTGCCCGGGTCACGCCGACTACGTCAAGAACATGATCACCGGCGCCGCCCAGATGGACGGCGCGATCCTGGTGTGCTCGGCTGCCGATGGTCCGATGCCGCAAACGCGTGAGCACATCCTGCTGGCCCGTCAGGTCGGCGTGCCCTACATCATCGTCTTCCTGAACAAGGCGGACATGGTCGACGACGCCGAACTGCTTGAGCTCGTCGAAATGGAAGTGCGCGAACTGCTCAGCAAGTACGACTTCCCCGGCGACGACACCCCGATCGTCAAGGGCTCGGCCAAGCTCGCCCTTGAAGGCGACAAGGGCGAACTCGGCGAAGAAGCCATCTACAAGCTCGCCGAAGCCCTCGACACCTACATCCCGACGCCCGAGCGCGCCGTTGACGGCACCTTCCTGATGCCCGTCGAAGACGTGTTCTCGATCTCGGGTCGCGGCACGGTCGTGACCGGTCGCGTCGAGCGCGGCATCGTCAAGGTCGGCGACGAAATCGAAATCGTCGGCATCAAGGCGACCGTCAAGACGACCTGCACGGGCGTCGAAATGTTCCGCAAGCTGCTCGACCAGGGTCAGGCTGGCGACAACGTCGGCATCCTGCTGCGCGGCACCAAGCGCGAAGACGTCGAGCGCGGCCAGGTGCTGTGCAAGCCGGGCTCGATCAAGCCCCATACCCACTTCACCGCCGAGGTCTATGTTCTCAGCAAGGAAGAGGGCGGCCGCCACACCCCGTTCTTCAACAACTATCGCCCGCAGTTCTACTTCCGCACGACGGACGTGACCGGCGCGATCGAGTTGCCGAAGGACAAGGAAATGGTCATGCCGGGCGACAACGTGTCGATCACCGTCAAGCTGATCGCCCCGATCGCCATGGAAGAGGGCCTGCGCTTCGCCATCCGTGAAGGTGGCCGTACCGTCGGCGCCGGCGTCGTCGCGAAGATCATCGAGTAAT
>NZ_AXWS01000001.1 GCF_000482785.1 Derxia gummosa DSM 723
TGGAGAAGGCGGTGCGCCCGCCGTGGGTGGTGGTGTCGGCGGTCGTGCCTTCGAGGCCGGCGGTGGCGCCGGACTGGTCCCAGGCGCGGTAGGTCAGGCTCGCGCTGTCGGCGTTGTTGCCATCGGGCACGAAGCGCAGATGGTCGCTCGCGCGCAGCAGGAGGGCGGCCGAATCGCTCACGCTGCCGACGGCGGTCCAGGTGGTGCCGTCGAGGCTGTATTCCCAGCTGCCGTTGCCGGCGTCGAGGCCGGTGATGGCGATGCCCTGCACCGCGCCGGTGTTGCCGTCGGTCACGCTGCTGCCGAGCAGGTCGGCCACGGTCTGGCCGGCGTTGGCGCTGTCGTCCTCGGTGATGCCGGTGAAGGCGGGCGCCGTCGGCGTCAGCACCGGCGCCTTGGGCGATTCGGTGACCGTGACCGACACCGTGTCGGTATTGCTGCTGAACGCCGACGAAGGCCCGGTTCCGAGCGTCAGCGACCAGCCCGCGAGCGTGCCCACATCGCCACCCGTGTCATCGACGATGTACAGGCTCCAGTTGCCGTTGACGCTGCCGCCCTGGAACGCCGACAGCGAGGTGCCGAAGCTGCCGCTCACGCCGGTGAAGGTATCGACGGCCAGGCCCACATTGGTCGGCCGGTAAGTGCCGCTGCCCGTGGCCGAGATCATCGTGCCCGCGGCCGAATCGCTGAAGGTGAGGTTGGCGTTGGACGGCCGGCCGCTCACGTCGGACATCAGGATCACGCCCGTGCCGTCCGGCCCCACGAGCAGGATGTCGAGGTCGGCGGCGAAGGTGTGGGTCAGGCCGGTGAGCGTGACCGACACGTCGGTGATCGTGCCGACGCCGCCGACGCTGATGGTGAGCGGATAGGGCGAGGCCGGCCCGGACGTGCCGCTGACCGGAATGACCGCGCCCGAACTGGAGGTATAGGTGGTCGAGTGGGTCAGGTCCGCGCGGCTGCCGGCGCTGCCCTCGGTGCCGTCCCAGGCATGCAGGCCGAGCGCGGCCGACGTGGTGCCGGTGACGCCGGCCGAGGTCTGGAAGAACAGCCGCGTGCTGCCGTCATTGGCCAGCAGCAGCGCCGACGATTCGCTCACCGCGCCGAGCGCGTTCCAGCTGCCGCCGCCATCGGTCGTGTAGTACCAGGTGCCGAGCGCCTCATCGGCGCTGCTGATGGCGACGCCGAGCGGCGTGTCGCCGTCGATGTCGCTCACGCCGCCCATGAAGTCGGCCAGCGACGAGCCGACAGCGCCGACCGGGGCGCCGGAGTCTTCTTCGACCGTGAGGGTGAGCGTGGTGTCGGCCAGCACCGGCGCGTCGTTGACCTCGGCCACGCTGATGTCGGCCGTGAGCGTGCCGGTCGAGAAGGCGGTCGAGGCGCCGGTGTCGGCGGTGGCGGGCGTGCCGTTGACCGAGGCGCTGCCGGTCGAGCCGTCCCAGGCGACGAAACTGACGCTGGGCCGGGTGACGGTTTCGCCATGCACGCCGTCGCCGACGTAGCGCAGGCGGGTGGTCGCGTCGAGCAGCACGGCGGCGCTCGCGCTGGCGCTGCCGACGTTGGTCCAGCTGGCGCCGTCGGTGCTGTACTGCCAGTGGCCGTTGCCCGAGGCGGCGGTGATGGCGATGCCGAGCGTGTCGCCGTCGGCGTCGGCGGTGCTGTAGTTGCCGAGCAGGCTGGCGACGGCGACCGGCGTGGAGGCGGTGTCCTCGTCGGTGGACGGCAGCGAGTAGCTGCCGCCCGAGGCCGTCGGCGCATCGTTGACCGGCGTGACGGCGATGTCGCGCGTCTGCCTGCTGCTGCCGGCCGCGTTGTCGGCGACGGTCACGCTCAGCGTGCGGGTCGCGCCGCCGGGGTTGTCGCCGCTGTTGCCGAAGGTGAGGGCGCGCACGATGGCCTGCACGTCGGCATCGGTGGCGCTGGCGTTGAGAGTGACGACGAGGCTCGCCGCCGCGCTGCCGCTCACCGTGGCGCCGCTGAGCGTGCCGCTGCCGGCGGAAAGCGTGCCGACGGCGGTGCCGCCCACGCTCACCGTCGTGCCCGCCAGGGCGACGCTGCCGCTCGTGTCGAGCGCGAGCACGTCGCTGCTGTTGCCGTTGGCCGTGAGGGCGAGCGTCACGCTGCCGCCGTTCCAGTTGCTCTCGGCATCGCTCACCGTCGCGCCGCCGCTCACGGCGATGGCGCTGCCGTTCTCGGCGAAGCTCGCGTTGCCGCTGTCGAGGACGAGCGTGGGCGCGACGTTGGGCGTGGCGATGGTGATGACCAGCGCCTGGTTGACGTAGTAGCCGCCGCTGTCGGTGGCCCGCACCATCACGTGATAGGTGCCGGCGGCCAGCCCGCCAGCGCCGACGCGCAGCGTGTTGCCGCTGATGGTGAACAGACCGTTGTCGGCATCGTTGCTGCCGTTGCCGAGCGCCAGCGAGAAGGTGAGGGTGTCGCCGGCGTCCGGGTCGGTGGCGGTGAGCGTGCCCACCGTCGCGTTCGCCGTGGCGGTGCTGGCGTCGAGGCCGCTGCTGCTCAGGCTGACCCGCGTCGGCCCGTCGTTGACGTTGCTCAGCGTGACGGTGAAGGTCTTGTCGGTGCTCAGGCCGCCCTGGTCGGTGCTGCGCACCGTCACGCTGTAGCTGTTCTGCGTCTCGTAGTCGAGCGTGGCGCCCGAGGCGAAGCGCAGCGTGCCGCCGCTGATGTCGAAGCTTGCCTGGTCGGCGCCGCCGACGATCGTGTACGTGAAGGTATTGCCCGAATCGGGGTCGGTCGTGCCGAGCGTGCCGACCGTGGCCGGCGTGCTGCTGTTCTCGGCCACCGTGGTGTTGCTGAGCGTGATGTCGGTCGGCGCGTCGTTAGTGGGCGTGACCGTGATGCTGCGGCTGGCCGAAGCGCTGGCGTTGAGCGCGTCGGCCACGGCCACCGTCACGGTGCGTGTGCCGCTGCCCGGATCGTCCGAGCTGTTGGCGAAGGTGAAGGCGCGTACCAGCGCCTGCACCGCCGCGTCGGTCGCGCTGCCGTTGAGCGTGACCAGCAGCGCCGAGCTGGCGCTGCCCGTGACCGTGCTGCCGCTGAGCGAGCCGGTCGCGGCGCTGAGCGTGCCGATGGCGGTGCCGCCGTAGCTCACGGTCGTGCCCGACACGGTGATGCCGCCGCTCGCGCCGATGCCGAGCACGTCGGTCGCGCTGCCGTTGACGCCGAGCGAGAGCCGCACGGTGCCGCCGTTCCAGTTGCCGTCGGTATCGCTGGCGGTGGCGCCGCCGCTGACGACGATGGCGCTGCCGTTCTCGGTGTAGCTGGTGCTGCCGCTGTCGAGCGAAAGCGTGGGCGTGTGGTTGGGCGCGGTGATGAGGCCGAAGCTGCCGGTCGTGGTGCCGATGGAATTGGTGGCGGTCTCGGTGGCCGTCAGGTCCACGCCGTTCCAGTTGTTGCGGTCGGTGATGCGCGCGAGCCAGCCCGCGCGGTCGGTGCCGACGGTGCTGCCGTTGTACTGGAGGTTGTTGTTCAGCGACTGCTGCGGAAAGCCGACGGCAGTGCTGCCGTTAACCAGGGCGTTCTGGCTGCCGGTGCCGTTGGGCAGCATCGACAGCGCGTCGCCGTTGGACGACACCTGCTGATTCCAGCCCGAGCTGTCCACCGTGTAGGGCGAGCCGCCCTGCGAGGTGTTGACGCCGAAGATGAAGTAGGGATTGGCGGGCGAGTCCTGGTAGATGAAGACGCTGTCGCCGTTGGCGTTGAACACATAGTTGGAGTTGGACCAGCCCGAGGTGGCGTAGTCGCCGGCCGAGATCGTCGTGCCGTCGGTGATGTTGGTGATCGCCGCGCCGCCGCTCGACGGATAGATGAGCACCTTCACCACGTCGCCGGCCTGGAGCGTGCTGCTTAGGGTCCAGACCAGCCGGCCTTCGCTGGTGTTGGGGCTGGCCTGGAAGGCGCCGGTGCTGTTGTCCCAGCCGAGGTCGGTCAGGGCGATGGTGGTGCCGGCCGGCACGTCCACCAGCGACATCAGATAGACCTCGCCCTGGCTGACGGGATTGGCGCGGCCCCAGCCGATGATGACGATGTCGCCCGCCGCCAGCGTGTTGAGCAGATGGTCGTAGCCGGCGGCGCTCGTGGCGTCGAGCAGCTGGCCGTGGTTGATGTCGCCGTTCGCGTATTCGAGCGTCCAGTTGCCGCCCAGCGAGGCGGCGCCGGTCCAGTCGGTGGAAGCGGCCACGTCGGCGCCGGTGAGGCGCGCGAATTCGTCGATGAAGGCACGGCCGTCGGCGCCGTCGGCGGTCTTGCAGCCGTACACGAGGATGTCGCCGTCGGCGGCGAGCGCGGCGCCGATCGCGGCGAGCTGCGTGGAGTGCGCATCGAGCGCGGTCCGGTCGACCCAGGTGTTGCCCAGGCGCAGGGCGGCGGTCGTGCCCTCGGTCACGATCTGGATCGAACCGATGCCGCCGCGCCCGGCCAGCGCGGCCGAGAGCTGGGCGAGGCCGTCGCTGTCGGCGTTCAGGCGGATGACCTCGGTGCCGGCCGGCAGGGCCGCGACGATGGCGTCGGGCTCGTCCACCGAGGCGTCGATGACGACGATGGCCGTGCCCGCGTCGGATTTGCCGAGCTGCAAGGCGTCGGCGCCGAGCGTGGCGAGGCTGGTGATCGTGGCGGCGGTGGTGTCGGCGCGGGCCGGCGTGTCGGCGCCGCTGCTGGTGTCGGTGGCGCTGCGGGTGGCCTGGTCGTGGCCCGAGCCGCTGGTGCCGCCGGTCTGGTCGTCGGCCGTGCCGGCGATGGTCGCGCCGCTGCCTTCGGCCACGTTGGCGTCATGCGGCCGCGCGGTGCTTCCAGCTGCCGCGGTGACGGCGTCATGCGTGGCCTCGGCGGCAGCGTCGGCCACGACCGCGACCGACGCGTCGAACATCATGCGCGGCTCCAGTGCCAGCATCAGCGGCCCCCGAGGCGGGCTGGCGGTGCCGGCAGGTGTCTTGCACCGGCTTCCGGCGTCGTCGGACTTGCCGCGTGCGTGCTTGCTGAACCAGCTGGCCATCGTCTTGCTCCTGCGCATCCTTGCGCGCCGTGCCACCGTGCGTCAGTGGCTCCGTCGTGAAAATCGGGTTGGACGGCCGCTACGCCGGCGGCCGTCCGCCGCGGTCAGCCGCGGCTCGGGAAGATGCCTTGCAGGGCGATGATGAAATTCACCCCGAGGTAGGGCGGCAGCGTCGGGATCTGGGTCGAGGCCGGGCCGCCGGTGGCCTGCTGCACCACGACCGAGTTGGGCGCGAGCGTGACCTTCTCGGGGCCATCGGGGGCGAAGCTCGAATAGACGACGCCGTTGTCGGTGTCGGTCGCGCCGGCGAGGTAGCTGCTGGCGTCGGGCTTGTTGGAGCTGCCCGCCGGGAGCACGGCGCTGGCGGCCGCGTGGGTGTGCGGGCCCACGGGCGTGTTGCCGGCGGTGAGGGTGAAGTTCTCGCTGCCGGCCTTCTCGCCGAGTTGGCGCGGCGTCAGCCCGGGCGGCGCGCTGGACAGCGTCGCGCCGATCGGCACGCGGCTGCGCAGGTCGGGCAGACCGAAGGTCTGCACGCCGTTGCCGCCGAAGCTGGTGCCGAGCAGCGCGAACAGCGGCGTGTTCTGCGCGATGGACAGCAGGCTGCCATCGCAGAAGGCCCAGCCGTAGGGGGCGAAGTTGAATCCGGCCATGCGGATCTCGCCGATGAAGGGTTCGCTCATGTGTTGTCTCCTGATGCTTGCGACACGTGGGTGTGGACGACGGCCTCAAGTACCGGCCGCCCATCGGCGCCGGGTCGCACCGGCGTCAACAGCAGTTGCCAGACCTCGCCGTCGGGCGCGGTCACGCGATAGTTGGCCTGCATGGCCCATGCGCCATCGACGACGAATTGCGCGCGGTAGCAGCGGTACCCGGCATCCATCGGCAGGCCGTCGGTCACGTGGTCGAGCCGGGCGGCGAAGCTGCCGGCCCCGGGTGCGGCGAAGTCGAAGTCGCGGCCGATCAGCGCGCGCAGGCGGGAGGCGTCGGGCAGGTTCATGCGGGGCGAGCAGGAGCGTTGGTGGGCGCCCGGCGGGCCGCACGCAACATGCGCAGATAGAAGCCGCTGTCGTCATGCGGCGCGAAGCCGTGGCGCTCGTACAGGCGGCGCGCCGGATTGTCGGGTTCGACCGCGAGCGACATCTCCAGGCCCGCGTCATCGGCCAGTGCGCTCAGCCGGCCGAGCAGCGCGCCACCCAGGCCCTGACCGCGCGCGGGCGCAATGAGGCTGATGTCGATGAGCGTGAGCACGCCGTCATGGATGCGGGCATACAGCCGGCCGATCGGCTGGCTGCCGCGTTCGAGCATCAGAAAGGCCGCGTCGCCGAAATGCGCGTGGTAGTAGCGGTGCTGGCAGAGGAACTGGTCGGCCAGGAAAGCCTGCTGGCGCGCCGGGGTCCAGCCGGTGGCGGCGACCTCGCGGGCACGCAGGCTGGCGTAGAGCGCGGCGAGGAAGGGGAGGTCGGCGTCGGTCGCGGGGCGGGCAACGAGGCCGTTCAGTGGCGGGGTTTCCGAGCAGAGTGAGTGCGCGAAGACAATGTCGTCTGCGAGGGCAACGGATTCGATCGAGAGCAAGGAAGAACTCGGTGCGGGCGAAAACCAGCGCACTCTGCTTGCCACTGCTCCGCACGAGACGTGCAGAAATTCACACTTTTGCCGAGATTGCGGCAGTTACTGTGTCTTTTCCAGAATTGTAACTTTGCTTGATTTTATGAATGCAATTTGCCGCATGGCGAGCTTTGCCGTGGCGGCGACTTGCCGGCCGACGGGAAGCCGGCCGTGCCATCGGAGGCTGCCGGGAGCGCCTCGCCGCCGATGGCATTGCCCGCCTGATGGCGGGCAGAGGCAGCTCAGGCGCCAGCAGCGCGCGCGCGGGCGATGAGGCCAGCCGTCGAGCTGTCGTGCTTGCCGGCGACGGCGCCAGGCAGCAGCTCGGGCGCAATGCGCGCGGCGAGCTGCTTGCCCAGTTCGACGCCCCACTGGTCGTAGCTGTTGACGTCCCACACCGCGCCCTGCACGAACACCTTGTGCTCGTACAGCGCGACCAGCGCGCCGATCGCGCGCGGCGAGAAGCGGTCGACCAGCAGCGTCGTGCTCGGCCGGTTGCCGGTGAACACCTTGTGCGGCACCAGCGCCTCGACCTCGACCCCATGCTGGCCGGCGGCCGCGAACTCGGCGCGCACCTCGTCGGCGCTCTTGCCCATCATCAGCGCCTCGCTCTGCGCGAAGCAGTTGGCGAGCAGCAGGCGATGGTGGTCGGGCAGGTTGTGGCCACCGTCGAGCGCAGCGATGAAGTCCACCGGAATCACGTCCGTGCCCTGGTGGATGAGCTGGAAGAAGGCATGCTGGCCATTGGTGCCCGGCTCGCCCCAGATGACCGGGCAGGTGCCGGTGCTCACCGGTGTGCCGTCGCGCGTCACGGCCTTGCCGTTGCTCTCCATCTCCAGCTGCTGGAGATAGGCCGCGAGCCGGTTCAGATCCTGCGCATAGGGCGCGATGCACTGGCTCGTCGCGCCGAAGAAGCCCCGGTACCACACGCCCAGCAGCGCGAGCAGCGCCGGCAGGTTGCGCTCCAGCGGCGCGGTGCGGAAATGCATGTCCATCTCGTGCGCGCCCGCCAGCAGCTCGTGGAAGCCCTGGGCGCCGACGGCCAGCATGATCGGCAGGCCGACCGCCGACCACAGCGAATAGCGCCCGCCGACCCAGTCCCAGAAGCCGAACATGTTGCGCGTCGCGATGCCGAATTCCTCGACCTTCTCGGCGTTGGTCGACACGGCCACGAAGTGCTTGGCGATGTCGGCATGCGTCGCGCCGCTGGCGAGGAACCAGTCGCGCGCGCTCTTCGCGTTGGTGAGGGTTTCGAGCGTAGTAAACGTCTTCGAAATGACCACGAACAGCGTCGTCTCGGGATCGAGATCGCGCAGCGCCTTGGCCAGATGCGCGCCGTCGATGTTCGACACGAAGTGCATCGTCAGGCGCGGATGCAACGACGAGCGCAGCGCCTCGACCGTCATGCACGGACCGAGATCGGAGCCGCCGATGCCGATGCTTACGATGTCGGTGAAAGGCTTGCCGGTACGGCCGGTACGCGCGCCCGAGCGCACGCGCTCGGCAAAGCCCGCCATGCGGTCGACCACCTCGTGCACGCCGGGCACCACGTCCTCGCCATCGACGCAGATCTGCATGCCGACCGGCGCGCGCAACGCGACGTGCAGCACGGCGCGGTTCTCGGTGTGGTTGATCTTCTCGCCGGCGAACATCGCGTCGCGCAGCGTCTCGACGCCGCGCGCGCGGCCGAGGTCGGCCAGCAGCTTCACCGTCGTCTCGTCGACGTGGTTCTTGGAGAAGTCCATGAACACGCCGGCGGCTTCGAGCGAGAACTTGTCGAAGCGCTCCGGGTCAGCGTCGAACAGGGAGACGAGGTTTCGGTCTTGCCATTGCGCGTGATGGTCGCGCAGGGTCTGCCAGGCGGCAGACTGGACGAGCGGTGTCATGGAGGTTTCGGAAGAAGGGACTGGGGAATGCCGTAAGTCCGCGAATCTTGAGGGATGGCATGAGGAAACACCATGTCGTAGTGGCTACTCATGACAAGCGGACGTGCGGCCTGCCGCGAGCGCGCGTGAGTGAACCCGCGCGTAAACCCGGTGGTACTCGCGGGCTGGCGCGTCCCAGCCGAATTCGCGCTGCATCGCTTCGCGCTGCATGCGGCCCATGCCCGGCCGATGGTTGAAGGTGAGCAGCGCGCGCCGTACCGCGCCGAGCAGGCTGCGCACCGAGCTGTCCGGAAACAGAAAGCCGGTGACGCCGTCGTCGATGGTGTCGCGCAGGCCGCCGGTGCGGTGCGCGATGGGCAAGGCACCGAAGCGCTGGGCATACATCTGCGTCAGGCCGCAGGGCTCGAAGCGCGAGGGCATCAGAAAGAAATCGCTCGCCGCGAACAGGTTGTGCGCGACCGGCTCGTCATAGCCGATGCGCACCGCGACGCTGCCCGGATGCCGGTGTGAAAGCGTATGCATGCGGCGTTCGAGCGCGGCGTCGCCGGTGCCCATCACCACGAGTTGGCCGCCGGCGCGCACCAGCGTCTCGCAGGCGTCGATGACGAGATCGACGCCCTTCTGCCAGACCATGCGCGCGATCAGGCTGAACAGCGGCGCGGGGCGCTGGGCGAGGCCGAGCCGCTGACGCACGGCGCGCGCGTTGCGCTGCTTCTCGTCGCGCGTGGCGAGGTCGAAGCGGCGCACGAGATACGGGTCGTCGCGCGGATGCCAGCTGTCGTCGGCGCCGTTGACGATGCCGGTGAGCCGACCGGTGTCGCGCAGCCCGCCGAGCAGGCCGTGCAGGCCGCAGCCGAGTTCGGGCGTGGTGATCTCGTCGGCATAGCTCGGGCTCACGGTCGTGACCTCGCTTGCGTACCAGAGCCCGGCCTTGAGGAAGCCGAGCTGGCCATGGAATTCGGCGCCCTCCATGGCGAAGCCGGCTTCGGGCACGCCGAGCGCCCCGAGCCGTCCCGCCGGGAACAGTCCCTGGTGCGCGAGGTTGTGGATGGTGGTGACGGTGGGTACCGGCTGGCGGCCATCGTTCCAGGCGACATAGCCGGGCGCGAGCGCGGCGGGCCAGTCGTGCACATGCATGACGTCGGGCTGCCAGTCGAGGCCGGGCAGTCCGTGGGCAAGCTGTGCCGCGGCGAGCGCGAGGCGGGCGAAGCGGATGTCGTTGTCGGCCCAGTCGCGGCCGGCGAGGTCGGTGTAGGGCGTGCCGGGCCGGTCGTAGAGCCCGGGGCAGTCGATGACGAGCAGGTCGTGCCCGTCGGGACCGCGCGCGCCGAGCAGACGTGCGGGCGGAATCTCGGCCAGGCCGGGCAGGTCGGCGACGGGCGCGGCCTCACGCAGGCCGGCGAGCACGCCGGGATAGCCCGGCAGCAGCACCCGCACTTCGTCGCCAGTCACCTGCTCCAGCGCGCGAGGCAGCGCCGCGCTCACATCGGCCAGCCCGCCGACCTTGACCAGTCCCGCCAGCTCGCTGGTGACGAAGAGGATCTTCATTGGAGGAGTCGTCCCGTAATCGCAGGCCCACTGCCTGCGTCGCGATCGTTATCGCATCGGGTTGCAACTCCCTGTATCCGCCGACATGTCGGCGTGCAGTGGGACGACGCCTACCGCGTGTAGGCGCGCGTGCGTCGGACAGCGAGGCAGTCCGACAAGACGCGCGGCCGGCTGCGTCAGGAGGTCCGCGCGGCGCGCCGCCGGACGGACCAGCGCGCCGGCATCGCGCCGGCCGCCGCGCGCCTCAGCGCTGCTCGTCGCCGATCTCGCCGACGTTGAAGTACTGCGCCTTCGGGTGCGACAGATAGAAGCCGCTCACCGACGACGCCGGCGTCATCGCGAAGCTCTCGGTCAGGCCCATGCCGATCGCGGTGGCGTCGAGCGCGGCGAACATCTCGCGCTTGACCTCATGGCGCGGGCAGGCCGGATAGCCGGGCGCGGGGCGGATGCCGACGTACTTTTCCTTGATGAGCTCTTCGTTCGTGAGCGCCTCGTCGGGCGCATAGCCCCAGAGATCCTTGCGCACGCGCTCGTGCATTGCCTCGGCGAAGGCTTCGGCGAGGCGGTCGGCCAGCGCCTTGACCATGATCGCGGAGTAATCGTCGTGAGCCGCCTCGTAGCGCTCGGCGAGCTTGTCGGCGCCGAGGCCGGCCGTGACGGCGAACACGCCGATGTAATCCCGCACGCCGGAGTCGAGCGGCGCGATGTAGTCGGCCAGGCACTTGTTCTCGACGCCTTCGCGCTTGGCGGTCTGCTGGCGCAGGTTCTTCCAGCGGAACAGCACGTGGGCCTCGTCGCGCGCGTCGTCATCGGTGTAGAGCGTGATGGTCTCGGCGCCGTCGCTGTTGGCGGGCCAGAAGCCGACGACGGCGCTGGCATTGAGCTGGCGGCCGTCGATGAGCTTCTTGAGCATCGCCTGCCCGTCGGCGAACACCTTGCGCGCCGATTCGCCCACGACCGGATCGTCGAGCAGCGCGGGGAAGGCGCCGTGCAGATCCCAGGTCTGGAAGAAGGGGCCCCAGTCGATGTAGCGCGCCAACTCGGCGAGGTCGTAGTTGCGGAACTCGCGGCGGCCGAGGAACTTCGGCTTGACGGGCGCGGCGGCGCGCCAGTCGATCGCCGGCTTGTGCGCGCGCGCCTCGGCCAGCGGCAGCAGCGGCGTGGCCTTCTTGTTGGCATGCGCGGTGCGCACGCGGTCGTACTCGGCCTCCAGCTCGCTGATGTAGCGCGCCGCGCCTTCGTCCGACAGCAGGCTCTGGGCCACGCTCACGCTGCGCGAGGCGTCGGGCACGTACACGACCGGCCCGTCGTAATGCGGCGCGATCTTGACGGCGGTGTGCACGCGCGAGGTGGTCGCGCCGCCGATGAGCAGCGGGATCTTCTTCACGCGGAAGAAGTCGTCGCGCTGCATCTCGGTGGCGACGTAGGCCATCTCCTCGAGGCTCGGCGTGATGAGGCCGCTCAGGCCGATGATGTCGGCGCCCTCGACCTTGGCCTTGGCCAGGATTTCGGAGCACGGGACCATCACGCCCATGTTCACGACCTCGAAGTTGTTGCACTGGAGCACGACGCTGACGATGTTCTTGCCGATGTCGTGCACATCGCCCTTCACCGTGGCGATGACGATCTTGCCCTTGCTGCGCACATCGCCGCCGGCGGCCTCGATCTGCCGCTTCTCCTCCTCGATGAACGGGATGAGGTGGGCGACGGCCTGCTTCATGACGCGCGCGCTCTTCACCACCTGCGGCAGGAACATCTTTCCCTGGCCGAACAGGTCGCCGACCACGTTCATGCCGGCCATGAGCGGGCCTTCGATCACCTCGATCGGCCGGCCGCCGCGTGCGGCGATCGCGGCGCGGGCTTCCTCGGTGTCTTCGGTGATGAAGTTGGTGATGCCGTGCACGAGCGCGTGCGAAAGACGCTGCTCGACCGGCACCGGGTTGTCGGGCGTGCCGCGCCAGTCGAGGTTTTCTTCCTTCTTGCCGCCCGCGCCCTTGAAGCGCTCGGCAATTTCCAGCAGACGCTCGGTCGCGGTCTTCGGCTCCTCGCCTTCGGCCTGCTTCGGCACGCGGTTGAGGACCACGTCCTCCACACGTTCGCGCAGCTCGGGGTCGAGATCGGCATACACGCCGAGCTGGCCCGCGTTGACGATGCCCATCGTCATGCCGGCCCGGATCGCGTGATAGAGGAAGACGGTGTGGATCGCCTCGCGCACCGGCTCGTTGCCGCGGAAGCTGAAGCTCACATTGCTCACGCCGCCGCTGATGCGCGCATGCGGCAGGTTGGCCCGAATCCAGCGGCAGGCCTCGATGAAATCGACCGCGTAATTGTCATGCTCCTCGATGCCGGTGGCGATCGCGAAGATGTTCGGGTCGAAGATGATGTCCTCCGGCGCGAATCCAACTTTCTCGGTCAATACCTTGTAGGCGCGCGCGCAGATTTCGGTCTTGCGCGCGAAGGTATCGGCCTGGCCCTTTTCATCGAACGCCATCACGATCACCGCCGCGCCATATCGGCGGCAAAGCTTGGCCTGATGAATGAAATTGGCCTCGCCTTCCTTGAGCGAAATGGAATTGACGATGCTCTTGCCCTGAACGCATTTCAGGCCGGCCTCGATCACTTCCCATTTGGACGAATCGATCATGATCGGCACCCGCGCGATATCGGGTTCGCTCGCGATCAGATTGAGGAATCGCGTCATCGCCGCCTTGGAATCGAGCATGGCCTCGTCCATGTTGACGTCGATGATCTGGGCGCCGTTCTCGACCTGCTGACGCGCGACCGCGAGTGCTTGGTCGTACTCGCCATTGAGGATGAGGCGCGCGAACATCTTCGAACCCGTGACATTGGTCCGCTCGCCCACGTTGACGAACAGGGTGTCGTCATCGATCGACAGGGCTTCGAGGCCGGACAGGCGCAGCGGACGGCTGCGGCGCGGCGGGACGGAATTGGCGGGGTTGGCGAGCACGGAATCGGTCATGGCGGCATCCCGAAAGAGCGGGTGGGGCGAGTGGCGGATGCGGCAATTGGCAAGGCCGGCATTGCCGCCGCAATTGCGCGCGCTTCAGTGCGGCAAAGGCGGCGAAGAATAGCACAGGGTCGAATGGCGAATTGCCGGAGGAATTGACGGGTGGCGTGGCAATCGGCGGCGGATTGTGATGCGGTTTGCTGGTGCAATTGCCGAATCGGTCGGCGGACGAAGAATCGTTTGCCATGGCCAGTTTTGATGCCTGCTTTCGGCACTGTCGACGCATTGCACGCCGCGTATCGCGAATGCCGCCCCTGATCCTGTTCGGGGCGGCATCGGAGAGCGAATGGAATTTCCTCCGGCTGCGCTGCACGCAAGGATTGGCAGCGTTCGATCCGCCCGGCATCGGAAGGCGTGCGCGCAATAGGTGGAATGATTCGGTGCGCCGACAATTGAAGTGCGGCTGATCATTGCTCAGCAATTCGGCAATTCGGCAATTCGGCAATTCGGCAATTCGGCAATTCGGCAATTCGGCAATTCGGCAATTCGGCAATTCGGCAATTCGGCAATTCGGCAATTCAGCAATTCAGCAATTCGGGCAGTCGGCATCACCTCACCCCCGCCCTCGGACATCCCCTTCCCGCCGCGCCGCCGTGACCACGCCATTTCGTCACGAAGTGCTCGCGCGCTTTTGCCCTGCATCCGCCCCGACAAATCCATAGCGCGAATTGCCGCACGGCGGCATCGCGGAGGGCGCGACAAGATGCGGCGCAATTCCGTTCATGCCGGTCGCCCCGGAAATCCCATGCCCCAGCTCCCGTCCGCGCCCGCCGCCGGCCCGTCTTCCGCCGACCAGCCGCCGCTCGTCATCGGCATCCCGACCTACCGCCGCCCGGGCCAGCTGCGCGAGCTGCTCGACACCCTGCTGCCCGAGCTGCGCGAACATCCGGCGCTGGTGATCGTGGCCGACAACGATTGCGGCCAGGAAGCGCACGCCGTCATCGTCGAGTTCAACCGGCAATGGCCGCTGGCGGTGTGCGTGCCGGTGCCCGAGCGCGGCGTGGCCCAGGTGCGCAACACCCTGGTGCGCGAGGCCGGAGCGCGTTGCCCGGGCTGGCAATGGCTGCTGATGCTCGACGATGACGGTCTGGCCACGCCGGGCTGGCTCGGCACGCTGCTGCGCGCGGGCGTCGCGCACAAGGCGGATCTCGTCGGCGGGCCGGTGGAGGGCGTGCTGCCCGAGGGCTCGGGCGTGCTGGCGCGCAACAGCGTGTTTGCGTCGCGCCGACGCTGGAAGACCGGCCCGGTGCCGACGCTCAACACCACGCAGAACCTCGGCATCGCGCGCTCGGCGCTCGCGCTCATCGGCGAGCCGCTGTTCCGGCGCGAATACGGCGCGTCGGGCGGCGAGGACTACGACCTGTTCCGCCGCGTGGCGCGGGCGGGCGGCAAGCTCGTGTGGTGCGACGAGGCGGTCATCAACGAACCGGCGCCGGCCAGCCGGCTCACGCCGCGCGCGCTGCTCTACCGCTATGCGAGTACCGGCGTCTACATGGCGCTGATCGACCGCAGCTATGACGGCGGCAACCAGGTGTGGACGCAGGCGGTCAAGGGGCTGGTGGGCGCGCTGCTCGCCACGGCCAAGGGACTCGCGCATCTCGATCCCGACAAGGCCGCGCGCGGGCTGCTGATGTCGGCCCACATGGTCGGGCGCATCGGCGGGCTGCTCGGCGCGAAGTCGTCGCGCTATGTCGAGCCGGCGGTGAAGAAGGCCTGAGCCGCAGCGACCTTGGTGCGGCCGAGATCAAGCGGGCGACCATGCTGCCGCCGACTGCCGACTGCCGACTGCCGACTGCCGACTGCCGACTGCCGACTGCCGACTGCCGACTGCCGACTGCCGACCGCCGACCGTGGGCAGCGTCTGGTCGGCGGTCCGTGCCGGTGGGCACGGCTTGCCGCGCAGTCGATCTCAGGTCGCGGTCTGCTCCAGATCGGGCACGCGGCGCGGCGTCACCGTCGCCACCGCCTGCGCGATCGCCGCGATGTGCTCGGGCGTCGTGCCGCAGCAGCCGCCGGCGATGTTCACGAAGCCGGCCTCGGCAAATTCCTTCAGCAGCCGCGAGGTCACGTCGGGCGTCTCGTCGAAGCCGGTGTCGCTCATCGGATTGGGCAGGCCGGCGTTGGGGTACACGCAGATGCGCGTGTCGGCGATCTTGCTCAGCTCGGCGATGTAGGGGCGCATGAGCGCCGCGCCGAGCGCGCAGTTGAGGCCGATGGTGATCGGCCGCGCATGGCGCACCGAATGCCAGAACGCGGCGACGGTCTGGCCCGAGAGGATGCGGCCCGAGGCGTCCGTCACGGTGCCGGAAATCATGATCGGCAGCGTCGCGCCGCGTTCCTCGAACAGCTGGTCGATCGCGAACAGCGCCGCCTTGGCGTTGAGCGTGTCGAAGATGGTTTCGACCAGGAAGAGGTCGGCGCCACCGTCCCACAGGCCGCGTGCCTGCTCGTGATAGGCCGCGACCAGTTCGTCGAAGCTGACGTTGCGCGCGCCGGGGTCGTTCACGTCGGGCGAGATCGAGGCGGTCTTGGGCGTGGGGCCGAGCGCGCCGGCGACGAAGCGGGGCTTGTCGGCGGTCGAATACTTGTCGCACTCGGCGCGCGCGAGTCTGGCGGCGGCCAGGTTCATCTCGTAGGCGAGGTCGGCCATGTGGTAGTCGGCCTGGGCCACGGACGTCGCGCCGAAGGTGTTGGTCTCGATGATGTCGGCGCCGGCCGCAAGGTACTTTCCGTGGATCTCGGCGATGACCTCGGGCTGCGTGAGCACCAGCAGATCGTTGTTCCCCTTGAGGAAGAGCTGCTTGCCCGGCGCCAGGTCGGCCGGCTGCCAGTCGGCGAAGCGCGCGCCGCGATAGGCGGCCTCGTCAAGCTTGTAGCGCTGGATCATCGTGCCCATCGCGCCGTCGAGGATCAGGATGCGGCGCGACATGGCGTCGGCGAGGCGGGCGGCGAGATCGGACGTGGCGGTCATGGCGGTCGGCTTGTGTGGCTTGAGGAGCGGTGCCGGCGGTCGGCCGGGCGGGTCGGGGATTCTAGCGGGGCGTCATGGGCGGGGCGGCGCAAGCGCTTGCAGGGCTTGTTGCAACGACGGTGCCGGCACGGCCCCGCGCGGATCGTGGCCCCGAAAAGCCACCGCCCGCCGGTCTCGCGACGCGGCGGGCGGTGTGGACCCAGTCATCAGGGACCAGGTCGTCGCGGGCTGTGGATGCCCGCGGAGCTTCGCGCTCAGTGCAGCGCGACCGGCTGGGCCATGATCGGCTTGAAGCGGCCCAGGAATTCGTCGATATCGTCCATGCTCGGATGGGTGGCGATGAGTTCGTTCACCTCGGAGCGGAACTTCTCTGCCATCAGGCCCGCGATGTAGATCTCGCGCCGTCCGACCTTGTCCATGATTTCGTAACCGCCGAGCGTGCGCACCTCGGGCTCGCCCTTGGCCGGGGGCTGATCGGCGGCGCCGAAGGCGAACTCGACCACGCAATACAGATCGCTGTTGTAGATAAGGTTCATGCTGACTCCTGCGACCCGGGGTGACACGTTGGCCGGGTCATGCCTGTGTTACGGCCTACATGCAGGCAGCTTGAACGGCTTCAACCCTCAATTTGCCGTCGTCGGACAAGGCCGGCGCGTCAGCGTTGCATGATTGCGCAAGTTTCCGGCGTCGAGCAGCGCGATCACGGCCGGTGCGTGGGCGGCTTCGGCGATGACGAGTACCAGCCGGTCCGGCCGGGCGCGCAGCAGGCGCACGAGCGTGACCTGGAGCGTCATGCGGCCGCTGCAGCAGGCGCAGCCGGCGATGGCGTGGAGCTCGGGCGGGGGATGGCCGAGGGCTTCGGCGAGATCGGGTGGCGCGGCGAGCGCGCCGTCGAACAGGAATATCCAGCGCTCGCCGGCCGGGCGCGATTGCCAGTCGGCGAGCAGCGGGCCGTGCTCGGCCCGCGTGTAGATCGCGACTGGCGTCAGGACTTGCTGCCGCCGAGCGCGGCGTACTTGTATTCGCCGGCCAGGCTGTCGTCATAGCCGCCGCGATCGGCCGAGGCGACGCTGTCGCGCGCGGCGCCGACGCGGCGCGTGCCACGACCCAACTCGACGCCGAGCTGCTTGAGCTTGCGGTAGAGGTGGGTGCGTTCGAGGCCGGTGCGCTCGGCCACGCGGGTCATGCTGCCGTGCTCCTTCGCAAGGTGATGCTCGAAGTACAGGCGCTCGAACTCGTCGCGCGCGTCGCGCAGCGGCTGGTCGAGGTTGACGATGGGCGCGCTCTCGATCGGCAGTGCCGGCGCGATGCTGCGCGGCAGCGGCGCGGCGGGTTGCGCATCGAACTGCACCGAGGTGAGCGCGGGGGCGCTACCGGCCAGCGACACCGGCGTGGCCACCGTGGCGACCGGCGCGGGATGCGCGACGCGCAGCATCTGGCCGCGTTGCAGACCCTTCTGCACGGCGGTGAGCAGCTTTTGCATCGTGACCGGCTTTTCGAGGAAGTCGAGCGCGCCGTAGCGCGTCGCCTCGACCGCCGTATCAATGGTGGCGTGGCCGCTCATCATGATGACCGGCATGGTCAGGAGCTGCTGCGCGCCCCATTCCTTGAGCAGCGTGACGCCGTCGCACTCGGGCATCCAGATGTCGAGCAGGACGAGGTCGATGCGTTCTTCCTGGCGGATGTCGCGCGCCTTGGCGGCGTTCTCGGCGGTGAATACAACGTGACCCTCGTCGCCGAGAATTTCCGACAGCAGTTCGCGGATCCCGATTTCGTCGTCCACGACAAGAATGTTCGCCATGTAATTAGATCCTGCCGACTTCCAGAGCACCCGCCGCGCTGGCGGTGCGAAAACTGAATCAAGACTGCGCCGGAGCGAGTCTGGTGAAAAACAAGGTCACGATCGCGCCGCCGTCGTCGGCGTTGCCGGCCTCGATGCGGGCGCCGTGCTCGTCCGCGATCTTGCGGACGATGGCGAGTCCGAGGCCGGTGCCGCGAGGCTTGTTGGTGACATAGGGCTCGAAGATGCGCGCCGCGATGCGGGGATTGAAACCCGTACCCCTGTCGCGGACCTGAAGCCTGACTTCCAGCTTCCGTACCCGGTCGGACGCGGCGAATTGTAGCGCCTCGGTTTTGAGCACGATATGAGCGGGGTCGCCGTCGGGCGGCAGGGGGATCGGACCGCTTTCCGCGATGCGTGACGTGACGGCGTCCTGGGCGTTCTGCAGCAGGTTGTGGATGACCTGCCGGAGCTGGCCGGCGTCGCCGAGGATGGCGGGCAGATCGGGCGCCAGCTCGAAGCGCGCGGGCACGCCGCCGTACAGGGCGGCAACGTCTTCCACGACGCGGTTCAGGTCGACCGGTGCAAGCGTTGTCGGCGGCAGGCGGGCGTATTCGCGGAACTCGTCGACCATGTGCTTGAGCGCCGCGACCTGGGTGACGATGGTGCGCGCGCCCTTGGTCAGCACGGCGGCGTCCTCGGGCGAGAGCTTGTCGGCGAGCTTGTGCTCCAGCCGCTCGGCCGAGAGCTGGATCGGCGTGAGCGGATTCTTGATCTCGTGCGCGAGCCGTCGCGCCACCTCGCCCCAGGCTAGCGCGCGCTGGGCGGAAAGGATCTGCGTGATGTCGTCGAACACCATGACGAGCAGCATGCCGTCGGCGGTCACGAGCCGCGAGCCGCGCGCGAGCAGGGCGAGGTCGGCGGCGCCGTCGCGCTCGATCTCGAACTGCGACTGCCACGGTTCGTGGCTGTCGGCGTGGCTCGCGAAGGCGTCGCGCACCGCGTCGGCGATGCGGTCGAGTACCGGCAGCACCGCGAGCGCCGAGCCGATGCGCAGGCTGAGCGGCGCACCGATGATGGTCTCGGCGGCGGGATTGGCGCTCATGAGCCGCAACCGTTCATCGAACACGACCACGCCGGTCGAGATGTTGGCGAGCAGGCTCGACAGATAGGCGTTGGCACGCGCCAGTTCGGCCTCGCGCGCCTCGACCACGGCGCGCGCCTCGCCGAGCTGCGCGGTCATGCGGTTGAAGGAGTCGGTGAGGGCGGCGATCTCGTCGCGCGTGCCGGGCTCGGGCAGCGGCTTGAAATCGCCCTCGGCGACAGCGCGCGTGCCTTCGGCGAGGGCTTGCAGCGGCCGCGCGAAGCGGTTGGCGAGCAGCAGCGCAGACACCATCGCCGCAAAGGCCGCGAGCAGCAGCGTGAGCGTGAGCGCGATCGTGTAGATCTTGCGCAGGCCGTCGCGGCCGAGAGCGAGTTCGCGGTAGTCCTGGTACACGGCGGTGACGGCCTGGGCGTTATCGGCGAGGCTGGTCGGGACGTTCTGGACGATCTGGAGGTAGAGATCGTCGGCCGGCGCGACGAGGCCGCCGGTGAGACTCGCGGGCACCGGCACGATCACGCGCAGGCGCAGCGGCTGGGCGCCGGCATCGGCCGGGTCGTCGCCCTCGACGGTGGAGATCGTGGGTGTGACGCGCAGCCGCGAGAGGGTTTCGCGGCCGGGCAGGTCGGGCGCGAGCACGAGGCCACCGGCGGCGGTGGCGAGCACGCGGCCGGTGGCGGTGAAGAGCACGGCGTCGGTGGCCTGGGTCTGCTCGCGCAGGCGGTTGACGAGGGCGGCGCGGCCGGCGGGCGAGGCATCGGCCAGTTCGAGCGCGGCGTCGCGCGCCTTGTTGATCAGGTCGTTGCGCAGCGCGTCGAGCGAGGCCTGGCCGAGGCGCACGCCGGCTTCGAGCGCGGTATCGACGCGCAGGTTGAACCATGATTCAAGACTGCGCGCGAGGAACTGCACCGACACGGTGTAGATGAGCGCGCCCGGCAGCACGCCGACCAGCCCGAGCGTGAGCGCGAGCCGCGCCATCAGCCGCGCGCCGAAGCGCCGCCGCCGGTGCCGCTGCCAGAGCCGGAAGCCAAGCCATACCACCGTCGCGCCGAGCACCCCGAGCAGGCCGAGGTTGGCGTAGAGCAAATTGGTGTAGTTGCGCGTGAAGAAGGCCGAGTTGGACGCGGCGGTCACGTATAGGAAGTAGATGACGCCACCGAAGCCGGCGAAAGCGACGGCAAGGTAGCGCGCGGCGCGACGGCGCTTGGCGGCGCGGGTCGCGCGGCGGGCGGCGTCGAGGCGCGGGGCGGGCGTGGTGCCGTCGGCCTGTGTCCGGCGGGTGTCGGGCGCGGAGGAGGGCGAGGCAACGCGGGAGTCGGCGGGATCAGGCATGCGGGTCGGCCAGGGCAGAGCCGAGGCAGCCGGCTCGGCTGCCGTCAGGCGGTGAAATCGAAGCGCGTCCAGTCTGACGCGATGTTCCAGTCGCGGCCGGTGAGCGCGTTGAGCTGGAATGGCTTGGGCAGCTGCGTGGGGTCGAGCCGCAGCCGCAAGGCGGCGCTGTAGCGCTCGCCGTGGCGTAGCAGGCCCGCGTCGCCGAGGCGCCAGTCGCGCAGGTGGCCGAGGGCGCGCAGGGCTTCGTCGAGCGAGTCGAAGCGCAGCGCGAGCGCGCCATGGCTGCCCGGCGCGCCCGCGCCGACGCTGAGCCGGTACTGGCGCGTCATCGCGTTGTGCGACAGGCGCGCCGAGATCTGGGCCGAGACGGCGGTCTGGTCGAACCAGTACCAGCGCTTGCGCGTGACTTCGAGTTCGGTGACGAACCAAAGGGCGAGGCCGCGCTGCACCGCCTCGACGAGCACTGGCGTCAGCTCGATGTCGTGCTCGCTCTGGAGTACCCAGCCGTCGTCGTTCAGCTCAATGCGCGCGAGGCGGTTCTCGATGCCGTCGGCGCGCGCCGGACGCGGCGCGACCCCAAGGCCGCCGGCCAGTGCGGGCAGCGCGATCAGCAGCCGCGCGAGTCGGCGGCGGTCGAGATCGATTGCCGTTGTTCCGCCGGTGCCGCGCTCATCCGTGCGGGGACGGCTCGTGGCGGCCGCGCGCGCGCGAGCCGTGTCCGCGTCACGATGCCCGGATGCGGCGGACGATGCGCTGGCGTCTTCAGCCCACGGACGGCGCGCGCTTTTCGAGCAGCGCGTGGAAGAAGCCGTCGTGGTCATCGGACTGGGAGCTTGCGTGGTCGGGGGTGGGAAGCATCTGGCCCGGAGCGGGCAGGCGCGCGGCATCTGCGTGCCGGTCGATGAAGCGCTTGAGCTGGAGCTCGCCTTCCTCGGGGAAGACGGAGCAGGTGGAGACGAGCAATCTACCACCCGGTTTCAGCAGCGGCCAAAGCGCGTCGAGGATGCCCGAAGCCAGTGTTGCAAGCTGGTCAACGTCGGTTGAGCGACGTAGCCAGCGGATGTCGGCATGACGCCGCAGGATGCCGCTGGCGGTGCAGGGCAGGTCGGCGAGGATGCGGTCGAAGGGCTGGCCGTCCCACCAGTCGGCGGGGCGGTCGGCGCTGGCGGCGCGGGTGGTGACGCGGGCGGCGCGCTCGCCGAGGCGGGCGAGGTTTTCGGCCACGCGGGCGAGGCGGTCGGCGTCGCTGTCGAGGGCGAGCAGCTCGCAGTCGGCCAGCTCCAGCAGGTGCAGCGTCTTGCCGCCGGGCGCGGCGCAGGCGTCGAGCACGCGGTCGCCGGGTTGCGGCGCGAGCAGTTCGGCGGCGAGCTGGGCGCCGGCGTCCTGGACCGAGACGGCGCCGCTGTCGAAGCCGGGCAGGGCGCCGACGGGCACCGGGCGGTGCAGGCGGACGGCGCCGGGTGCGGTGGCGAGCGCGTCGGCGCCGATGCCGGCCTCGGCCAGCCGTGCCAGATAGGCCTCGCGCGTGCCCTGGGCGAGGTTGACGCGCAGCGTCATCGGCGGCGGGCGGTTGCCGGCCTCGGCGATGGACTGCCAGTGCTGCGGATGCGCCGCCTTGAGCCGGTCCAGCCACCAGCGCGGCAGATTCCAGCGCGCTTCGGGATGGCTGCGCACGGTGTCGAGCAGCTCGGCGCGTTCGCGCAGGAAGCGGCGCAGCACGGCGTTGACGAAGCCGCGCTCGCCGGGCTTAACCGCCTCGACGGCCTGATCGACCAGAGTGTGCTCGGTGTAGGGCGCGTCGGGCTGGACCGCGAGCGCGAGCGCGACGACGAGCAGCTCGCGCAGGTGGGCGGCCGGGCGGCGCGTGGCGAGCTTGTCGAGCAGGCCGTCGGCGAGGCCGCGCTGGCGCATCGTTCGGTAGGCGATGTCCTGCACGGCGCCACGGGCGGCGGCGTCGAGCCGTGCCTCGACGGCGAGGGCAGCGAGCGCCTGCGGCAGCGCGGTGCCGGCGCGCACGCGGGCCGACAGTTCGGCGGCGAGCGCGATCTGGCCGGCGAGGGTGGAGGGATTGACGGCGGCGGTCAGGCGCGGGAGCGCGGCGTCGTGGCCCCGGGCGGGGCGGGTGTTGCTGGTGCGGGGATGCGGAGCGGCTGGGTGCTGGTCGGCGCGGGCTTCGTCGTCGACGGCGCGGCCCGGCTTGCCGGTGGCGCGCTGGCCGGCCAGCGCGCCGTCATCGCCGAGACGGCTGTCCACAGACGACAAGCCCGCGCGGGGCGCGGGCTGGCGGGCGGGATGGCGGCGCGCTTGCGGCGCCGGCTTCTTGGGATGGACGGGCGAATTCAAACCGGGTAGACCCCGCTGCGCTGCATTTCCATGAGGCGCGCGATGCGCTCCTCGGTGGACGGGTGGGTGCTGAACAGGCCCGACAGCCCGCCGCCCGAGAGCGGATTCATGATCATCATCTGCGCGGTCTCCGGATGCGCTTCGGTCGTGTGGAGCGGCATGCCCTGGGCATACCGGTGGATCTTTTCGAGCGCCGAGGCGAGCGCCTGCGGGTCGCCGCTGATCTCGGCGCCGCCGCGATCGGCCTCGAACTCGCGCGCGCGGCTGATCGCCATCTGGATCAGGCTCGCCGCGATCGGCGCGAGAAACATGACGAGCAGCCCGGCGATCGGGTTGGCCGGCCGGCCCTCGCTGTCGCGCCCGCCGAAGAACATGGCGAAGTTGGCCAGCATCGAGATCGCGCCGGCCATGGTCGCGCTGATCGTGCTGATGAGGATGTCGCGGTGCTGCACATGCGCCAGTTCGTGGGCCATCACGCCGCGCAGTTCGCGCTCGGTCAGGATGCCGAGGATGCCGGTGGTGGCGGCGACGGCGGCGTTCTCGGGGTCGCGGCCGGTGGCGAAGGCGTTGGGCGAGGCTTCGTCGATGAGGTAGACGCGTGGCATCGGCAGACCGGCGCGCCCGGCCAGGTCGGCCACGATCGCGTAGAAGCGCGGCGCCGACACGGCATCGACCTCGCGGGCGTTGTACATCTTCAGCACCATCTGGTCGCTGTACCAGTAGCTGAAGAAGTTCATGCCGCAGGCGATCAGCAGCGCGATGAACATGCCCTGGCGGCCGCCGAGCACGGCACCGATCGCCATGAACAGCGCGACGATGCCCGCCATGAGCACGGCGGTCTTCAGGTAATTGAACATGAGGGACTCCTGCGTGAAAGGCGGCGCGCCTGCCCGGAATCGCGGGCGCCCGGATTAGATGCCCCAGCCCGGCGGCCTTTCAACGTACGCAGTGGTTTCAATGCTGCGGAGTCAGCGCGAGTTTGCAACCAAGCGCGACAAAGCCGGCGCCCACGCCGCGCCCCAGCCAGCGCCCGAGGCCGGGCTTGCTGCCGAGGCCGCGCACCAGCCGCCCCGCCATCCAGCCGACCGCCGCGTTGTGCACCGTGCTCATGAGCACGAACACCACGCCGAGCGACAGGAAGGCCACGGCGTTGGACGGCGCGTCATGTGCGACGAACTGCGGGAAGAAGGACAGGAAGAACACCACCACCTTGGGATTGAGCAGGTTGGTGAGCGCGGCCTGGCGCAGCAGTACGGCGGTCGGCATGGCGGCCGGAGCGCCGGCGGTGCGGCCCTGCCCGAAAGCCGGAGTGGCCGCCGATGCGGCGGCGGACCGGGCGCCCGCGGTTGGCGCGGCGTGCGGGCCGGCGGCGTCGGCCATGGCTCGGTCGCTTCCGCTCGATTCGCGCGCGAACAGCATCTTCAGCCCGAGCCAGATCAGGTAGGCCGCGCCCGCGAGCTTGATCACCGTGAAGGCCGTGGCTGACGCCGCGACGATCGCCGTCAGCCCGAAGGCCGCGAGCAGCACATGCGCGCAGCAGCCGATCGAGATGCCCAGCGCGCTCATCACGCCCGCGCGCGGCCCCTGCGCGAGGCTGCGGCCGACGATGAAGGCCGTGTCCGGCCCAGGCGTGAGGTTGAGCATCATCACCGCGACGACGAACCAGCCGAGGTCGGTCACGCCGAGCGCGCTCATGCGGACTCCCGCGCGGCGCTCGTGAAGCGCATGCCGGCGCGCAAGGGATGGCCGGCGAGGAAGTCGCGCGCGGGCAGGCGCTTGCCGCCCGGCTTTTGCAGCGCGGTCACGCGCAGCGCGCCGCTGCCGCAGGCGACGAGCACGCCGTCGGCGTCGGCGGCGAGGATGCTGCCGGGAGCGGCGCCACCGGCCGTCGCGGCGGCGGTGGCTTCCGCGGGTGCGGCAATGGTCGGGTCGACATCGCCCGCCGGCACGACGGTCGCCTGCCAGAACTTGATCGCCACGCCGTCGCACTCGGCGCTCGCGCCCGGAAACGGGTCGAAGGCGCGGATGCGGCGGGCGATCACCTCGGCTGGCTCGGCGAAGTCGATCGCGGCTTCGCTCTTGGCGATCTTGGCCGCGTAGCTCACGCCGTCGGCGGGCTGGGGCACGGCCGCGAGCGTGTCAAGCCGCGCGAGCGCCTCGACGATGGCTTCACCGCCGAGCGCCGCGAGCCGGTCGTGCAGCTGTCCGGTGGATTCGTCGGCCCCGATGGACAGGCGGCGTTCGAGCAGCACGGCGCCGGTGTCGAGGCCGACGTCCATCTGCATGATCGCGATGCCGGTCTCGGCGTCGCCGGCCTCGATCGCGCGGTGGATCGGCGCCGCGCCGCGCCAGCGCGGCAGCAGCGAGGCGTGGATGTTGATGCAGCCGCGCGCCGGCAGGTCGAGCACTTCCTGCGGCAGGATCAGGCCGTAGGCGGCGACGATCATCACGTCGGCGGGGGCGGCGGTCGTGGTCGATGTCGCCGCCGAGGCCACTTCGCTACCCGCCGCTTCGGTAAGCGCCGCGCCGGCAGCGGCCGGCGGCACCGGCTTGCCGAACTCCGCCGCCAGCCGCCGCTGCGCCTCGGCGCCCTCCGCGCCGTGCTTCGGGTGCGTCAGCCGCAGCGTCTGCGGCTGGAACACTTCGATGCCGTGCTTCAGCGCGAGCGCCTTCACGGGCGAGGGTTGCAGCTTCATGCCGCGACCGGCGGGCCGGTCGGGCTGGGTGAGCACGAGCGTGATCTCGTGACCGGCCGCGATCAGCGCGTCGAGCGCGCAGGCGGCGAATTCGGGCGTGCCCGCGAAGACGATGCGCATGCTCAGTCGCGTCCACCGCGTTCGCGCTGGGCCTTCTGCATCCGCGCCTTCACGCGGTTGCGCTTGAGCGGCGACAGGTAGTCGACGAAGACCTTGCCGAGCAGGTGATCCATCTCGTGCTGCACGCACACGGCGAGCAGACCGTCGGCGTCGAACTCGTGCGGCTTGCCGTCGAGACCGAGAGCGCGCACCCGCACCCGCGACGGGCGCCTGACCTCGTCGTAGTAGCCGGGTACCGACAGGCAGCCTTCTTCCCAGACCTTGAGGTCGTCGCTCGCCCAGACGATCTCGGGGTTGATGAGCACGCGCAATTCGCTCTTGTTCTCCGAGGTGTCGATGACGATGACACGCTCATGCACGTCGACTTGCGTCGCCGCAAGTCCGACGCCGGGGGCGTCGTACATGGTCTCGGCCATGTCGGTGACGAGCTGGCGGATGCGGTCGTCGACCACGGTGACCGGCTTCGCGACCTTGTGCAGGCGCGGATCGGGATATTCAAGAATGGTGAGCAGTGCCATGGCGGTATCGGGTGCAACGCGCGGGACGGGGATTTGATTGCCCGGTCAGGCGGTTATCGGCAGAATCTTCGACAAAAATCGCAACAAAATCGCTCGGGCGCGAACCGCATCTGGCAATTCCGCCGCTTCGGCTTCCGCTGTCTCGATATGCCTTCAGCCTTTCGCTTCATTGCTTGCGCCAGTCCTGCCGCGAGCCGCCGGACGGGCGGCTGAAGCGTGGCGGCGCCGTGCATTCATCAGTCGCCGGTGGGCGCGCGCCAATGCCGGGCGCCGCGCCAGATCCGCGTCATCTTCGATCATCCGACAACCATCGCGCGGGAAACTGCGGCCAACGCCACGCGGGCCGTCCGGCTCGCGATCCGAGGGATTGAATGAAAAAGTCTAGCACCGCGCTTCTGGGCGCCGCGCTCGCCATCGCCACCTCGCTCCAGGCCGCACCGGCGGTCGAGTACCCGGTCACGCCGCGCCAGCGCAACGTCGCCGATCAGGTGGCCCAAGCCGGCGTACCGCTGTCCGAACTCGCGCTCAATGCCCCCGACAGCTACACCGTCAAGCCGGGCGACACGCTCTGGGGCATCTCCGGGCTCTTCCTCAAGAGTCCGTGGCGCTGGCCCGAGCTGTGGGGCATGAACCGCGACCAGATCCGCAATCCCCACCTGATCTATCCAGGCCAGATCCTGATGCTGGAGAAGTCCAACGGCCGCGCGCTGCTCAAGCTCGGCACGCCGGTGGGCGGCGCGGGCGGCACGGTCAAGCTGTCGCCACACATCCGGGTGTCGGGCGCAGCCGATGGCGCGATCCCGAGCATCAATCCGCGCGACATCGAGCCTTTCCTGAACCGGCCGCTCATCGTGACCGAGGAAGGCATCGCCGCTTCGCCGCGCGTGGTCGCCACACAGGAAGACCGGGTCATTACTGGCACCAACGACATCGTCTATGTGCGCGGCATGCCGTCCGGCGGCGGCCGCAGCTGGCAGGTGTACCGCCCGGCGGCGCCGCTGCGCGATCCCGAGACCAATCGCGTCATCGCCTACGAGGCCGTGTATTGCGGCGTGGCCGACGTATCGAGCAATGGCGATCCGGCGACGCTGCGCATCAAGGAGGCGCGCGAGGAGATCCGCGTCGGCGACCGTCTCGTGCCGACCGAATCCAGCGACTTCCCGACCTACATGCCGCATGCGGCCAGCACCGTCATCGACGGGCGCGTGGTCTCGATCTACAACGGCGTCGATCAGGCGGCGACCGGCATGGTGATCGCGCTCAACCGGGGCGCGGCCCAGGGCGTGGAGCGCGGCCATGTGTTCCGCCTGCTCAATTACGGCGGCTACATCGTCGATCGCACCGCGGCCAACGGCGGCGAGCGCGTGCGCCTGCCCGACGAGCCGGTCGGCGACGTGTTCGTGTTCCGGGTGTTCGAGAACATCAGCTACGGCCTGATCCTGCGCTCGACCAATACGACGCGCATCGGCGACCGCTTCGTCTCCAAGCTCGACTGAGCCGGTGGCGGCCCTGCCCGAGGCGCGTCGCGCCGAGCTGGCCGCCTGGTTGCGGCTGATGGCGACCGAAGGCGTCGGCCCGGTGGCCGCGCGCGAACTGCTGGCGGCGCTCGGGCCGCCCGAGCAAATCTTCGCGCTGGGGTCGGCCGCGCTGGCGCGCGCCGCCGGCGACAAGCTCGGCCGCGCGCTCGCCTCCGCTCCCGATGCCGACGCGCAAGCGCTGATCGAACGCACGCTCGACTGGGCAGCCCAGTCCGACCGGCATCTGATCACGCTGGCCGACGCCGACTATCCGCGGCAGCTCCTCACCATCGCCGACCCGCCGCCGCTGCTGTGGGCGATCGGCAATCTCTCGCTGCTGCGCACGCCGGCCATCGCCATCGTCGGCAGCCGCAACGCGACGGCCCAGGGCATCGAGAACGCGCGCGGCTTCGCGGCCAATCTCGCGGGCGCCGGACTGACCGTCGTGTCGGGCCTCGCGCTCGGCATCGACACCGCCGCGCACGAGGGCGCGCTCGATGCGGGTGCGACGATCGCCGTGATCGGCACTGGCGCCGACATCGTCTATCCGGCGCGCAATCGGGCGCTCGCGCATCGCATCGCGGCGGGCGGGCTGATCCTGTCGGAGCAGCCGCTCGGCACCGGCGTGCACAAGGCGAGCTTTCCGCGCCGCAACCGAATCATTTCCGGGCTGTCGCTCGGCGTGCTGGTGGTCGAGGCGGCCGCCGGGTCGGGCTCGCTCATCACCGCGCGGCAGGCGATCGAGCAGGGGCGCGAGGTGTTCGCGATTCCGGGTTCGATCCACTCGGCGCTGTCGAAGGGCTGTCACCAGCTCATCCGCGAGGGCGCCAAGCTGGTGGACGAGTCGCGCCACATCCTCGACGAACTGCTGCCGATCGGCTTCCAGCCCGATCCGGCGTCCGCAACCCGCGGGCGCCGTGCATCTGCCCGGGCGGCGCCTTCGCCCGAGCAGGTGCGCGCGGCGCTGGCGCGGTCGGTCGGCCGGCCCGACGTGGCGTCCGAACGGACGGTTGCCCCGGATGCTCCGGGCGACACCAACGGGCCGACCGGCATCGCCGCAGGTGACGCGCTTCCGGTATCCCACCCCTGGCTCGACGCGGCCGGCGTGGAGCCCTTCACCGTGGACGGGCTTGCCGAGCGCTGCGGCGCCGACGCCTCGGCCCTGCTCACGGCCCTGCTCGACTGGGAACTTGACGGCCTCGTCGCCCGCCTGCCGGGCGGTTTTTTCCAGCGCCTGCAACGTCCGGTCTGACTCCGCAAAGCGCCGCCAAACGGCGGCTTTTCATCGGTTGCCGCTCAGGGTTTTCGCGGGTAGAGTCGTTCGCATGTTCGACGTCCTGATCTATCTGTTCGAGAACTACTTCAATCCGAGCGCATGCCCGGACGCCGACGTGCTGGCCAAGAAACTCACCGCCGTCGGCTTCGAACGCGAAGAGATTGACGAGGCGCTCGACTGGCTCAACGGCCTGTCCAAGGCCAGCTCGGCTCCGGTGCCGATGGCGCTTGCCGCCTCGGCCGGGCACCGGGTCTACACCGCGTGGGAAATCGACCAGCTCGGTGTCGAGGCGATCGGATTCGTCAGCTTTCTAGAATCAGCCGGTGTCATCGATCCGGCTCAGCGCGAACTCATCATCGAGCGCTCTGTCGCCGTCGGCGAATCGCCGATCGGCGCTGAACAGTTCAAGGTCATCGTCCTCATGGTGCTCTGGAGCCAAGAGGCCGAGGTCGACGCGCTCATCCTCGAAGAGCTGCTCGACGACGGCTCGCCGCGCGAATTGCACTGACGTCGGCCTGCCGAGCAGGCCATCCCGCACACGAACGATGCCCGGCACCCGGTGACATGCTTTTGCATGACGGATACCGCTGCCATCATGGGGCGCGTTGTGCCGAAATTTTGAAACCGCCTACACTTGGCCCCCCTTGCGGGGTGGCCGGTATGCGCGCCGCCCATCTTTCGAGTCTGGCGTTCAACATGTCCAAGAGCCTGATCATTGCCGAAAAGCCCTCGGTCGCGAACGACATCGCGAAAGCCCTGGGTGGATTTGCCAAGCACGACGGTTATTTCGAATCGGACGACTACATCATTTCGTCGGCGGTCGGCCATCTGCTTGAAATCTTTGCGGAAGATGACCCGAAACGCGGCAAATGGAGTTTCACCCATCTGCCCGTCATTCCGAAGGAATTCGGCCTTCAGCCGATTGCCAAGAATGAAGATCGGCTCAAGCTGCTCAGCAAGCTCATTCGCCGCAAGGACGTCACCGCACTCATCAATGCCTGTGACGCGGGCCGCGAAGGCGAATTGATCTTCCGCTACATCACGCAGGCGGCGAAGGCCAAGCAGCCCGTGCGTCGGCTCTGGTTGCAATCGATGACGCCGGCCGCGATCCGCGAAGGCTTCGGCAAGCTGCGCAGCGACGAGGACATGCAGCCGCTGGCCAATGCCGCGCGCAGCCGCAGCGAAGCCGACTGGATCGTCGGCATCAACGGCACCCGCGCCATGACCGCCTTCAACAGCAAGGGCGGCGGTTTCTATCTGACGACGGTGGGCCGTGTGCAGACGCCGACGCTCGCCGTCGTGGTCGAGCGCGAAAAGAAGATCAAGAGCTTCGTCGCGCGCGATTACTGGGAAGTGAAGGCCGAATTCGTCGTCGGCGCCGGCACCTACGAAGCCAAGTGGTTTGACCCGAAATATAAGAAGGACGAAGCCACGGCGCGCGCGGCCAAATTGCCCGGCGCGCCCGAACCCGAGCATCTGCGCGACAACCGCATCTGGTCGGTCGATGAAGCGAAGGAAATCGTCGCGGCCACGCGTGGCAAGCGCGGTGTCGTTACCGAAGAAGCCAAGCCCTCGTCGCAATTGTCGCCGCTGCTGTATGACCTGACGTCATTGCAGCGCGAGGCGAATTCACGTTTCGGTTTCTCGGCCAAGACGACGCTGTCGATTGCCCAGGAGCTGTATGAAAAGCACAAGGTCCTGACCTATCCGCGTACCGATTCGCGCCATCTGCCCGAGGATTACCTCAAGACCGTGCGCTCGACCTTCGAATCGCTCGCGGGTCAGAACAATTACTTCAAGTTCTGCAAGCAGGCGATCGACGGCAATTACATCAAGCCGAACAAGCGGGTTTTCGACAACACCAAGATCAGCGATCACTTCGCCATCATCCCGACGCTCGAAACGCCGAAGAACCTCGGCGAGGTGCAGCAGAAGATCTATGACCTCGTGGTCAAGCGTTTCATCGCCGTGTTCTTCCCGGCGGCGGAATTCATGGTGACCACGCGCATCACGAAGATCGAGCATCACCATTTCAAGACCGAAGGCAAGGTAATGGTGAATGCGGGCTGGCTGGCCGTCTATGGCCGTGATGCCCAGGGCGAGGACGCCAATCTGGTCGCCGTCGGCCCGAACGAAAAGCCGCTGGCCGACAGGGTTGACGCGATCGCGCTGCAAACCAAGCCGCCCGCGCGCTACAACGAAGCGACGCTGCTGTCGGCAATGGAAGGCGCCGGCAAATTGCTCGATGACGATGAATTGCGCGAGGCAATGGCACAGAAGGGCCTCGGCACGCCGGCGACGCGCGCGGCGATCATCGAAGGTCTCATCAATGAAAAGTATCTGATCCGCGATGGCCGTGATCTGGTGCCGACGGCCAAGGCCTTCCAGTTGATGACGCTGCTGCACGGTCTGGGCGTGAGCGAATTGACCCATCCCGAATTGACCGGCGAATGGGAATACAAGCTGGCGCAGATGGAGCGTGGCCAATTGGCGCGTGAGGACTTCATGCGCGAGATCGCGCAGATGACTCAGCTCATCGTCAAGCGCGCGAAGGAATACGACAGCGACACGGTGCCCGGTGATTACGCCGTGCTGCATACGCCCTGCCCGAATTGCGGCGGCACGATCAGGGAAAACTACCGGCGTTTTGCCTGCGAGAAATGTGCCTTCTCGATGACGAAGGTGCCGGGCGGCCGGCAATTCGAGATTCCGGAAGTCGAGGAGTTGCTCGAAAAGCGCGAGATCGGTCCGCTGCAAGGCTTTCGTTCAAAGATGGGTCGGCCCTTCGCGGCAATCCTGCGCATCGTCCAGGATGACGCGCTCAAGACCGAAACCGGCAATGCCTTCAAGCTCGAATTCGATTTCGGTCAGGACAATGCCGAGGAGGAATCGGGCGAGGAAGTCGATTTCTCGGGCGAGCAGCCGCTCGGCACCTGCCCGAAATGCGGTGGCAAGGTGTTCGAGCAGGGCATGAATTATGTGTGCGAGAACCAGCCGGCCAAGCGCTGCGATTTCCGCTCGGGCAAGGTGATTCTCCAGCAGGAGATCGCGCGCGAGCAGATGACCAAGCTGCTGACTGAAGGCAAGACCGATCTGCTGGTCAATTTCGTTTCCAACCGCAATGGCCGGAAGTTCAAGGCCTTCCTGGTGCGGCAGGACGACGGAAAGATCGGCTTCGAATTCGCGCCGCGCGAACCGAAACCGGCCGGCAAGACCGCCGGGCGCGCCGCCGCCAAGAAAAGCCCGGGCAAGCGCGAAACCGCCGATGCAGAGTGAGGCGGACGGCGCGATGACGGTGGGCGGTTCAGTGGGGCGACGTGATGTCTGAGCTGGCGCAGGCAGGCGCTGCGCGGCGGGGAGTCACCGAGGTTTTCGACCGCCGCTATGCCGACCTCTGCGTCGCACTGGAGAGCGATTCGCGCCGGCGCCATCTGCCGGGGCAGGCGGGCCTGGACGGTGCGGCGGTCGATTTCTCGCACAACGACTATCTTGGGCTCGCGCGCGATCCGGATGCGATCGCGGCGCTGTGCGAAACCGCGCGGGCGCGCGGCGTGGGCGCGACCGGGTCGCGGCTGCTGTCGGGTGACTGGCCCGAGCATGCCGCGCTCGAAGCGGCGATCGCGGCGGCCAAGGGCACCGAGGCGGCGCTGGTGTTTCCATCGGGCTATCAGGCCAATGCGACCGCGCTCGCCGCGCTGCTCGACCGCAAGACGCTCGGCGCCGAGCCGCTGCTGTTCGCCGACCGGCTCAATCACGCGAGCTTGCATCACGCCTGCCAGCTCGCCGGCGTGCATCAGCTGCGCTACCGGCACAACGATCTCGGCCATTTGGGCGAACTGCTGGCGAAGCATGCCGACGATGCGCGCCCCAAGTTCATCGTGGCCGAGACCATCTTCGGCATGGACGGCGACTCGCTCGACATGCCGGCGCTGGCGGCACTGGCCGACGCGCACTCGGCCTTCCTCTGGCTCGACGAGGCGCATGCGACCGGCGTCGCGGGCGCGACCGGCCAAGGCCTCGCCAGCGGCTGGATCGGTGGACGCGGCGCGGCCATGGGTACCTTCAGCAAGGCGATCGGCGCCCAGGGCGCCTATGTGGCGTGCAGCCGCGCGGTGCGCGACTACCTGCTCAACCGCTGCACCGGTTTCATCTATTCGACCGGCATCGCGCCGGCGATGGCGGCGGCCGTGCATGCGGTGTGGAACAAGCTGCCCATGCTGGACCAGACGCGGGCGCGGCTCATGGCGCGCGCCGATGCCTTTCGCAAGCGTTTGCAGGCCGCCGGCCTCGATACCGGAAGCTCCACCACGCACATCGTGCCGGTCATCGTCGGCAGCGATGCGCGCGCGCTCGAACTCAAGGCCTGGCTCGCCGCACGCGGGATGATCGTGTCGGCGGTGCGGCCGCCGACGGTGCCGCCCAACACGGCGCGCATCCGCATTGCGTTCGCGGCCTCGCACGGCGATGCGCAGGTCGATGCGCTGGCTGACGCCATCCTCGACTGGCACGCCACTCGGGGCGCCTGATGCCGCGCTTCCTGCTCTGTCACGGCTGGGCCCACGACGGCCGCAGCCTCGATGCCCTGGTCGCCGCGCTGCGCGAGCGATTTCCCGCATCCGAAATGCGGGTTCAGGAGCTTGGCTTTGCCGGCGAGCCGGTGGACGCGCTGGCAGAGACAGCCGGCCGCGACGATGGCGAGTGGATCGGCATCGGGCATTCCTGGGGCTTCGCGCAATTGCTGACCCCTGCCGCGCCGCGCTGGAAGGCACTGGTGTCGATCAACGGCTTCCTGCGCTTCTGCCGCGCGCCGGGCCGACGCACCGGCACACCGGCGCGAGCGCTCGACGCGATGCTCGCGCGACTGGCGGTCGATCCCGAAGGCTGTCTTGGCGACTTCCGCGCGCGCTGCGCGACCGTGGGCGATGTGAAAGATGGGACGATGTCCGGCGAGTCCGCAACGATTGCCGTCGGCGGCAGGTCCGACGTCGAGATCGCCGCGTATGCGCAGGACGTCCCGCCGCTACCCGGCAGTGCCCGGCTGGCCCGTCTGACCACGGCCCTGACCGCCTTGCGCGACAGCGACTTCGCCCCGCCCGTCGGCACGCCGCTGCTCGCGCTCGCCGCCACCGGCGACCTGATCGTCCCGCCCGATCACGCCCGCGCCCAGTTCGATCCGGCGCAGGGCGGCTGCGCGACGGAACTCCTGATGCTGGCCGGCGGTCATCTCCTGCCCGGCACCCATCCCGCAGCCTGCGCCGACGCCATCGCACGTTTCGTGAGCACGCTGCCCGCCACCGCATGAACCGCCGCATCCCGATCGTCGCCGACCGCTTCTCCGCCGCCGCCGCCCGCTACGACAGCATCGCCCGCGCCCAGCACGAGGCTGCTGCCCGCTTCGCCGACTGGCTCGCCGCGCGCAGTACTGGCGATCGTCCGGCGCGCATTGCCGAGCTGGGTTGCGGCACCGGCTTCTTCACTGCGCATCTGCTCGACCGCTGGCCCGACGCGACCGTGCTCGCCACCGATGTCGCGCCCGCGATGGCCGCGCGCTGCGCCGAGCGCTTCGCCGACGAGCCGCGCCTGGAAACCGGATGCGCCGACGCAGCCCGCGCGCGCTTCTCGCCCACGCCCGACTGGGTCGTCTCGACCATGTGCCTGCAATGGGTGCGGCCGCTTGAAGCAGTGCTCGACATGCATCTTTCGCAATGTCGCGTGCTCGCCTTCAGCCTGCTGCTCGACGGTTCCTTCGCGGCCTGGCGCGACGCCCATGAACGTGCCGGCCTCGACTGCGGCCTCCAGCCCATGCTCCGCGCCGACGATCTTGCCGCCTTGTGCGCCCGGCTCGCTGCTGCCCACGGCCGGCGCTGCGAGTTCGAACAGGTGAGCATCGATGAGCCGCATGCCGACGGACTTGCCTTCGCGCGCGCGTTGCGCGGCATCGGCGCCGATGTCGCGCGCGCGGATCATCGCCCGGTCCCGTTGCGGCGCGTGCTGGCCGCCTGCGCCACGCCGCTCGTCATGAACTACGAACTCGCCTTCGTGAGGATCGCGCCATGAAAGCCCTCTTCGTTTCAGGCACCGACACCGGCGTCGGCAAGACGCTCGCGAGCGCCTGGATCGCCCGCCACTGGAACGCGACGTACTGGAAGCCGGCCCAGACCGGTACCGCCACCGATGACGGCGATGACAGCGGCAGCGTCGCGCGCCTCGCTGGCGTGCCCGTGCTGCCCGAGGCCTTCCGCTTTGCCGCGCCAGAATCGCCCGCGCGCGCCGCCGAGCTGGAGGGACGGCGCATTGATCCCACCGCCTTCGTGCTGCCCCGCGCGCCACGTCTCGTCGTCGAGGGCGCGGGCGGCCTGCTCGTGCCGGTGACCGACGACTTCCTCATGATCGATCTCGCGCGCCGGCTCGACCTGCCGGTACTGCTGGTCGCGCGCAGCGGCCTCGGCACGATCAACCACACGCTGCTGTCGGCCGAGGCGCTGCGCGCGCGTGGCATGCGGCTGCTCGGCGTCGTGATGAGCGGTGAGCCCAATGCCGCGAATCGCGTCGCGATCGAGCGTCATGGTGCGCTGCCGGTGCTGGCCGAGTTGCCCCGGCTCGGGACGGGTGATCTCGCCGCGCAACTGGGTGCGCTGCCGTTGCCGTGTGCCCTGCGCGCCGCGCTGGATGAGCTGGACGAGGTGGCCGGCTAGCCTGGTGGCCTACGCCTACGCCTACGCCTACGCCTACGCCTATGGCGATGGCGATGGCGATGGCGATGGCGATGGTGAGCGCGGATGTCATGCCGCTGCTCGCGTCTCTGTGAGGCCAGGCAGTCGCAATCCTCAGCCTTCGGCGATGAACATCCCGCAGTCCAGCTCGAAGCTGCAATCCGGCTGCATCTTCCAGGCCGCGCGTACCGCCTCGGGCGCGCCAGCCCACAGATCGCGGATCGCCGCAATGCGCACGGTAGGCGTGCGCATGCGCGCGACCCAGCCGTCGAAGGCGATCGGCAGTCGCCATTGCGACGTCTCCGTCACCGAGAAGCCGGCGGCCGCCAGCAGCGTCCGCCATTCCGTCGCCGTCCGGTTGCGCACATGCGAGCGGTCGCGCAGCAGTTCGATCGCCTGGAGATGGGAGTCGATCAGCGGGTCCGGATGGCCGAGCACGTCGATGACGACCAGCCGCCCGCCCGGCGCGAGTACCCGACGGATCTCGCCCAGCGCCGCGTCCAGGTCGGTCCAGTGATGCGCCGACATGCGCGTCACTACGGCGTCGAAGCTCGCATCCTCGAACGGCAGACGCTCCGCCGCCGCGCGTGCGACGACCAGATTCGTCAAGCCGCGCCGCGCTGCCTCGTCGGCGACAACCGCGAGCATCTCGGGTGTCGGGTCACAGGCGGTCACGCGCGCCGCCTTCGGAGCGATCGCGAACGCCGCGTGCCCGGCGCCGCAGCCCAGGTCGAGTGCCCGTGCCTGCCCGTCGGCAGGCATCAGATCGGCGAGGCGCGCAAGGTCGGCGCCGGTCGCATGGACGCCGCTGCTCAGATAGCTCGCGGCGCTTGCGCCAAATTGCTCGGTTGCGACGACGCTGCCGGTAGAGGCGGCGGTGCGGGCTTGCATCATGACTTTCCTCCTTGTGAACCGACATGCTGCCGCCCCTTCAAGACTGGTAACAGGCCTGTACTTATCCTGTTATAAGAACCGCCAGCCATCACGTCGCGTCCACATGCCTTCCATCTCCGATTCTTCCGCCTCGCCGTCGCTCGGCGCCTTCCTGCGTGACCATCGTGAGCGCATCGCGCCCGCCGCCGTCGGCCTGTCGGCGGGCGGGCGCCGGCGCACGCCGGGCCTGCGCCGCGAGGAGCTGGCCCAGCTCGCCGGTCTCAGCCCTACCTGGCTCACCTGGGCCGAGCAGGGCCGGGATGTGGCGCTGTCGGCCGATGCACTGGCGCGGCTCGCCAATGCGTTGCGGCTCACCGTGGCCGAGCGGCGTTATCTGTTCGAGTTGGCCGGGCGACGCGATCCAAGTCAGCCGCCGCAGCCCGATGCCGTGCCGGCAGAGCTGCTGGCCGCTGTCGACGCCGTGCGCCATCCCGCCTATCTGCTTGATCGACAATGGACGGCCCTGGCCGCGAATGCCGCCGCGCGCAGCCTGCTCGCGGGCTGGCTCGATCGCCGTGCCACCGAGCGCAACCTGCTGCGCTTCATGTTCCTGAACCCGACCGCACGCGGACTCGTGCCCGACTGGCCCGATCGCGCGGCCCGCCTGGTGGCCGAGTTCCGCGCCCACAGCGCTGGTCACGTCGCCGCTCCGCCAACCAGCGACCATGTTGCAAGCCTTTGCAGCGCCAGTCCCGAGTTCGCCCGGCTCTGGTCGTCGCAGGACGTACTGGCGCGCGATGGCGGCCGGCGCCTCTTCAACCACCCGGTTCGCGGCCCGCTCGCCTACGACCAGATCACACTCGCGCCCACCACCGCGCCAGGCGCTCTGCTGGTCATGCTCCTGCCCGTCACCTGACCGATGCACGTTCCCCACGCCATGACCGTTCCCGACTGGCTCGCCCTCGACCGTGCCCATTGCTGGCATCCCTTCACCCAGGCCAGGACCGCGCCCGTGCCGCTCGCCATCGTGCGCGGCGAGGGTGCCTGGCTGCATGCTGCCGACGGCCGCCGCTATCTCGACGCCGTGTCGAGCTGGTGGGTAAACCTGCATGGCCACGCCCATCCCGCGATCGCGGAGGCGATCGCCGAGCAGGCGCGCACGCTGCCGCACACCATGTTCGCGGGCATCACGCATGAGCCGGCGGCCAGGCTCGCCGCCGAACTGGTCGCGCGCGCGCCGGCACCGCTGTCACACGTCTTCTTCTCCGACAACGGCTCCACCGCAATCGAGGTCGCGCTCAAGATCGCCTGCCAGTACTGGATCAACCAGGGGCAGAAGAGGCATCGATTTCTCGCCTTTGAAGGCGGCTATCACGGTGACACCTTCGGCGCGATGGCGGCTGGGCGCTCCTCGGGCTTCTACGCACCGTTCGAGGACTGGTTGTTCTCCGTCGACTTCATGCCCTGGCCGCAAACCTGGATCGACAAGCCCGGCCTGGACGACGAGGAAGCCGCTGTGCTGGCCCGGCTCGATGCCTGGCTCGACCGGCATGGTCACGAGCTGGCGGCCTTCGTGTTCGAGCCGCTTGTGCAGGGCGCATCGGGCATGCGCATGGCGCGCGCCCCCTTTCTCAGGACCGTGTGCGAGAAGGTGAGGGCATGCGGCGTGCCCGTCATCTTCGACGAGGTCATGACCGGCTTTGGCCGCACCGGACGCATGTTCGCGGCCGAGCACATCGGCTTCACCCCCGACCTGCTGTGCCTGTGCAAGGGGCTCACCGGCGGCTTCCTGCCGATGGCGGTCACGCTTGCAACGCCGGCCATCCACGACGCCTTCCTTGGCGACGGCGTCGATCGGGCGCTGCTGCACGGTCATACCTTTACCGCGAATCCGCTCGGCTGCGCGGCGGCGCTTGCGTCGCTCCGGCTGTTCGACAGCGAAGACACGATGCAAAGGATTGCAAGCCTGGAGGCGATGCAGGCACAGCGGCTTGCAGCGCTGGCTTCGCATCCGCTTGTCAGCCGCAGCAGGCAATGGGGCACGATTGCCGCCTTCGACCTCGTGCCTGCCGGTGCGGCCAGCGCCGGCTACGGTTCTGCCTCGGGACGTGCGCTGCGCGAGGCCATGATCGCGCGCGGCGTGTTGATGCGGCCGATGGGCGATGCGATCTATGTCCTGCCGCCGTATTGCATCTCGGTCGCCGACCTGGACTTTGCCTACGGACAGTTGCGTGAGGTTCTCGATGAACTGGCGGGCGCAGATTCGCGCGGCGTGGGGGCGACTGACTTGTTCTGACCGTGCGGCCGCCGGCTGCGGCGGGCGCTTCTCGCGCGAGGGAGACCGGGGCGTGAAAGACGCAAGCTCAGCGTCGTCCCGGTCCCCGGTCCGGGCCGCCAAGTCCGTGTCCGGGATAGCCGTCGCCGCGTCCGAAATGCGGGCCGTCGCCGTCACGCGGCCTCTGACCGGGGCGCGGCCAGCCATCATTGCGTCGCCCGAATCCCGGCCCGTCATGGCCGTAGCCTCGGCCGAAGTCATGATGATGGTCGTGGCCGAAGCGTGGTCCGCGCGGCGGCCCGATGTGGACGGGCGGTGGCATCACCACGGGCGGGCGCGGCGGCATGACGATGACCGGGGGCGGCACGTAGTAGTAGCTGCGCGGCGTCGAGTAGTAGATGTCGCTGCGATAGACCTCGGTCCGATAGGGCGGCGACTCGTAGACCGCGCAGCCGCTCAACGAGGTCAGGACGATGAAGGGCAGGACGGTGCGACGCATGACAGAACCCTGAAATGAAAGGCGGGTTTCCTCACGCTAGCGATTGCGCACAGGGTGGGGCGTTTCATGCGCGCTACTGCTGTAACCGAGCCAGCGCCCTTTGCGAGGCGCGTGATCGGTGCCTGAAGGCGCCTGAAAACGCGATGTGCGGACGAAGCGGCATATCGCGCCCCCCGAAATGAAAACGCCCTGTCAGCTTGTGGCTGACAGGGCGTTTCCGAATGCTGGTTGCGGGGGCAGGATTTGAACCTACGACCTTCGGGTTATGAGCCCGACGAGCTGCCAGACTGCTCCACCCCGCGTCTGAAGAGGCCGGACTATAGCCTCTTGCGACCATGAGCGCAAGGGTTTGCATGAAATTCGATGGCCGGCGCACTCAGCGGACGGTTGCGAGAGCCTCTGCAGCATTGACGGTCGGCTCGCATGCGGTGAGCCGGTGCGATTCCTTCGGGTCGCGGAACACGAGCGGATGCACGGCCGGATTGCCTGGCCGCTGTGCGCGCGCCACCGCTTCATCGACCACGCCGCGCTTCGGCGACTTGGCACAGACCGGGTCGGTCGCATTCGCATCGCCGGCGAGCATCAATGCCTGGCAGCGGCAGCCGCCGAAGTCCTTCTCCTTCTCGTCGCAACTGGCGCAGGGTTCCTGCATCCAGGCCGTGCCGCGATAGCGCTCGAAACCGTCGCTGCGATACCAGATGTCGGCGACAGACACGTCGCGCACGTTCGGGAAGGCCTGGCCTGGCAGCATGCGCGCCGTGTGACAGGGCAGGGCCGTACCGTCGGGAGTGATGGTCAGGAAGATGCTGCCCCAGCCATTCATGCATTTCTTTGGTCGGTTTTCGTAGTAGTCGGGCACCACGTAGAAGATGCGCATGCGGTTGTCATGCGTGGCGCGCCAGTCGTTGGTGATCCGCTCGGCGCGTTCGAGCTGTTCGCGCGAGGGCAGCAGATGGTCGCGGTTGAGCAGGGCCCAGGAGTAGTACTGGCTGTTCGCGAGTTCGACGTACTCGGCGCCGAGCGAGTCGGCCATCTCGATGATGCGGTCGATGTAATCGATGTTGAGCCGGTGGATCACGCAGTTCATCACCATCGGCCAGCCGTGGTCCTTGATGATGCGCGCGACTTTCTGCTTCAGGTCGAAGGTGCGCGTGTGAGAGAGGAAGTCGTTCAGCTCGCGGGTCGAGTCCTGGAACGACAGCTGGATGTGGTCGAGCCCGGCCGCCTTCAGCGCCGCGGCGCGCTGCTCGGTAAGGCCGACGCCCGAGGTGAGCAGGTTGGTGTAGAAGCCGAGCCGGTGCGCCTCGGCGATGAGCACTTCGAGGTCGTCGCGCAGCAGCGGCTCGCCGCCCGAGAAACCGCACTGCACCGCGCCGGCTGCGCGCGCCTCGCGCAGCACACGGAGCCAGTCCTCGGTGGACAGCTCGGCGTCGTGATGCGCGAAATCGACCGGGTTGTAGCAGAACACGCAATGCAGCGGGCAGCGGTAGGTGACCTCGGCTAGCAGCCACAGCGGCGGGCCGGGACGCGGGCGCGCGTCGGCGCCGGGTGCCGCGGACTGAAGGCTGCGAACATCGCCGGCAGGGCCCGTGCCCGCCGCGTCGCTCGCGCCGCCAACGTGACTTGCATTGCCCGCCGCGTCGCTGGCCTTGCCGCCGCGTGCCGCCGCCAAAGATGCAATTGCGGTGCTGCTTTCAGGACAGCTCATGCTCGTTGTCTCCGTGTAAGCGGCTCAGCCTTCGATCCAGCGCTTCTCGCGCGCGATGTCGAGAAAGCCGAGCACGTCGCGTTCGAGACCGGTGGCGTTGAAGGCGGTTTCGAGGTCGGCCACGATCTGGACAACGCTGAGTTGGCCGTCGCAGCGCTTCATGATCTCGCCCGCGCTCTGGTTGAGCCTGACCATGCCCTCGGGATAGAGCAGCACCCAGCTCTGCTGCGCTTCCTCGTATTGCAGGCGGAACAGCCGGCTCACGCGCGGCGTGGCGGCGAGGCGAGCCGCGTCTGCCTGCACGCCGCGCGTGTCTGCGGGCGCGACCGGCAGCGTGGCGTCGGCGTCGGCGGCACTCATCGCCCGGCTCCGAGCGCCGAGATGCCTTCGCGGAACAGCGCCTGATCGCAGTCGACGCCCTGCACGCCGTAGCGCAGCGCCATCGAGTCATTCATTGCCCACAGGATGTCGAGCTTGAATTGCAGTATTTCGAGTGCGCGTTCCTGCTGCTCGCGGGTGCGGAAGTAGTCGAGCGTCACGGCCAGACCCTGCTCGACATCGCGGCGCGCCTGGCTCACGCGGTTGCGGAAGTACTGAAGTCCGGCGCTCTCGATCCACGGGTAATGCTCGGGCCAGGTGGCGAGGCGCTGCTTGTGGATCTCGGGCGCGAACAGCTCGGTGAGCGAGGAGCACACGGCCTCCTGCCACGGCGCGCGGCGCGCGAAATTCACGTAGGCATCGACCGAGAAGCGCACCGCCGGCGTGACATGGCGCAGGTCGGTGATTTCCTCGCGCGTGAGACCGGTGGCGATGCCGAGCCTGATCCACGCCTCGATGCCGCCTTCGTCCTTCACCGTCTGGCCGTCGCTGCCCGTCAGCTCGAAGCCGTCATGGTCGAGCATGCGCTGGATCCAGCCGCGCCGGATGTCGCGGTCGGGGCAGTTGCTCATCACCGCCGCGTCCTTCACCGGGATCGCGATCTGGTAGTAGAAGCGGTTGGCCACCCAGCCACGGATCTGCTCGGGCGTCGCCTTGCCCGTGTTGAGCATGACGTTGAACGGATGGTGGATGTGGTACGCGCGGCCCTTGGCGCGCAGTTGCGCCTCGAACTCTTCGCGGTTCCAGGCGAGGGCGAATCCGGCGGGTGCGTTCACAGTTCGATCTCCATGCCGTCGTAGGCGACCTCGATGCCGTGGGCGGCCAGCACGGCGCGCTCGGGGCTTTCCTCGTCGAGGATGGGGTTGGTGTTGTTGATGTGGATGAGCACCTTGCGGGTACTCGCGGGCAGCCGGTCGAGCCACTCGATCATTCCGCCGGGGCCGCTCTGCGCCAGATGGCCCATCTGCACCGCGCGCTTGGGGCTGGCGCCGAGGGCGATCATCTCGTCGTCGGTCCAGAAGGTGCCGTCCACCAGCACGCAGTCGGCGGCCTGCATCGCGGCCCATACCGCCGGTTCCATCTCGCCTAGGCCGGGCGCGTAGAACAACCTGCGGCCGCTCGCGCTGTCGGTGATGGTCACGCCGATGTTGTCGCCGGGGCGGGGATGGTCGCGGTGCGGCGAATAAGGCGGCGCGTTGCTGATGAGCGGCAGCGCGCTGAACCCGAGGCCGCGAACGCGGGCGATCTCGAAAGCGCTTGCATCCGTCGGCACCTCGTTCCAGTCGAGGCCGCAGTAGTGCGACAGCAGGCCGAACAGCGGGTTGCCGGTGCTCAGATCCTCCCTGACCGGCGCGGTACACCACAGCGGCCAGGGCTTGCGGTGCTCGCGCAGCATGTAGAGGCCGGTGGTGTGGTCGATCTGGGCGTCGATGAGGACGATGGCCTCGATGGCCGTGTCGCGCAGGTCGCGCGCCGAATGCAGCGCCGGGAAGCCGCGCAGTTGCGCGAGCACGTCGGGCGAGGCATTGAAGAGAACCCAGCGCTCGCCGTCGCCGCTCGCGGCGATCGACGACTGGGTGCGGGCCGTGGCGCGGACCGTGCCGTTGCGCAGGCCGGCGCAGTTTCGGCAATTGCAGTTCCATTGCGGGAAGCCGCCGCCGGCGCCCGAGCCGAGGATGCGGATAAGCATGTGTCGCCCTCGAAATCCCGTCGTTCAGACAAAAACAAGGGGCGGCCGGCAGGTGTTTGCCGGCCGCCCCGCGTGGCCAACGATCAGCGGTTGGCGATGTACATCGTGATTTCGAAGCCGAAGCGCAGGTCGGTCGCGGTGGGGGTGGTCCAGGTCATGGTGGTCTCCTCGGGTTGGAAAGTTGCCGGGTGGGTCCCGGTGCGGAAGGAGATTGCCGCTTGCTGCGCCGCACGCGCTTGGCGAAAGGCTTGAATCACGGCTCATGATTTTCTTGAGCCAGTCGCTCGACGGCCACCGGCTTGCAAGCGCTTGCGGGATTACCCGGTGCTGTTGCCGAGATAGCTGCGGGTTGACCCCGAGTCACGCCCCGCCTCGACAGAAATCGCCCCGCCTGCGATAACCGCGCGCCATGAGTCTTCGCCTGCGCATCCAGCTCGTCATCACCGCGCTCACGCTCGCGTTCGCGGCGGCGCTGCTCGTCCAGCAGGTGCAGGACACGCGGCGTTCGGTGCATGAGGAGATCGAAACCTCCAGCCGCGTGACCGCGCAGCTGCTCGCCCGCGTGAGCTGGGTGTACGAGCAGGCCGGGTTGCCCGGCATGGTCGGCTTTCTCGAACGCCTGGGCCGCGTGCGCGCGACGGAGATCGAGTTGCGCGACGCGGGCGGCAAGCCCCTCTATGCCTCGCCGCCGTCGCCGTACAAGGCCGGGCGCGATGCGCCCGCGTGGTACGCACGCATGGTCGCGCCCAGCATCGAGACGCGCGAGATCGAGTTCGCGGGCGGAAAGATGTTCGTGCATGCCGATTCGTCGCGCGCGGTACTCGACGGCTGGGACGACCTGCTGCGCACGCTCGCCCTGGTGGCGGGTGGCCTCGCGGGCGCCAACCTGCTCGCGGTGTGGATCGCCTGGCGCATCACGCGGCAGTTGCAGGTGGTGATGGACGGGCTGCGCGCGATGGAAGGCGGCGACTACCGCACCCGCCTGCCCGAGCTGCCCGGCCGCGAAGGCCGGCTCATGAGCCATGCCTTCAACGCGATGGCGCGCGCGGTGGAAGACAACGAGGCCCAGCGCCTCGCCGCCGCCGAGGCGCGCGCCCGGCTCGACGAGAATCGCGCGCTCGCCCACGGCACCGAGCGTCGCATCGAGGAGGAGCGCGCCGCGATCGCGCGCGAGCTGCATGACGAGCTGGGCCAGCAGATCACCGCGGTGCGCAGCCTTGCACTGGTGCTGGAGAAGCGCGTCGGTACCGATGCCGATTCCGCCGCCGCCGCGAAGCTCATCGGCGAGACGGCGGCGCAGATGTACACGAGCGTGCATGAGCTGATCCCGCGCCTGCGTCCGCTCGCGCTCGACCGCTTCGGACTCGTGGATGCCCTCGGCGATCTGGTCGATGACCTGCGGCTCGCCAATCCTGGCATCGGCTTCGAGTTCGGCGCCGCGCCGCTGCCCGACACGCTGCCGGGCGAAGTCGCGACCGCCGGCTACCGCATCGCGCAGGAGGCGCTGGCGAATGCGGTGCGCCACGCAGGCGCGAGCCAGATCGCGCTGACCGTGCGGGTCGAGGCCGATTCCGCCACGCCGGAGGGCGACGCTTGCGGCGCGGCGCCGGATGCGCTCTGCATCGACATCAGCGACGACGGTGCCGGCCTCGCGTCGGACGCGCGTCAGCGGCCCGGCCACTGGGGCCTGCTCGGCATGCGCGAGCGCGCCGAAGCGCTCGGCGGCCGGCTGCTCATCGCATCGTGCGAGGGGGCGGGCACGCGCATCGGCGCGCGACTGCCGCTGGACGTCTGCGCCGCGTCCGGGGGCGGGTTCGCGGCCGGCGTCACCCGCGACGCCCCGCCCGCCGTGACGGCCTCCGCCGGCCTGCCTCCCGCCGGAACCGGCGCCGACCCGGCCGTATGATCGGCCGATGGACAAGATCAAGGTCATGCTCGTGGACGACCATGCGGTGGTGCGCATGGGCTTCCGGCTGCTGCTGCAATCGACCGACGACATCGCCGTCGTGGCCGAGGCCGACAGCGGCGAATCGGCCTACCAGAAGTTCATCGAGGTGCAGCCCGACGTGGTGGTGATGGACATCGCCATGCCCGGCATGGGCGGCATCGAGGCGATGCGGCGCATCGTCGCGCGCGACAAGGCGGCGCGCATCCTCGCGTTGTCGGCGCATGAAGACACGAGCCATCCCAAGCGCGCGCTCCAGGCCGGCGCGCTCGGCTATCTGAGCAAGCGCGGCGCGCCCGAGGCGCTCATCGACGCGATCCGCGACGTGGCGCGCGGCCGGCGCGTGCTCGATGCCGCCATCGCCCAGCGCATGGCGGTGCAGGACATCGGCGGCGAGCGCGGCCCGGTCGACCAGCTCTCCGCGCGCGAATTCGAGGTGTTCGTGCAGCTCGCGCGCGGCCAGACCGTCGCCCAGATCGCCGAGGCGCTCAAGCTCTCGCCGTCGACGGTCGGCACCCATCTCTACAACGTCAAGCAGAAGCTCGGCGCGGCCAATCAGGCGGAGATCACGCTGATCGCCCTGCGGGCGGGCGTGATCGGCGTCGAGGGCAGCTGACGCTCGGGCGAGGCAACCGAGCCGTCGCCGGTCGGCTGCGAACCCGTCGGGCGTCGTGCAGCGCCGTTCCCGGCGCTCCCAATGAAATTCCGGCGCCCGAAATGAAAACGGCCCGCGAGGGGCCGTTTCGTGCGTGGCGCGGCATGTCGTCCGCGCCGTCATCGCCGTATTGCAGCTCAGCAGCTCGGCAGATCGCTGCGACCGTAGGTGTCTTCGAGGCGAACGATGTCGTCCTCGCCCAGATAGCTGCCCGATTGCACCTCGATGATTTCGAGCGGCACCTTGCCCGGGTTGGCCAGGCGGTGGACCTGCCCGATGCTGATGTACGTGGACTGGTTTTCCGACAGCAGGAAGCTGTCCTCGCCGCGCGTGACGCGCGCCGTGCCGCTCACGACGATCCAGTGCTCGGCGCGGTGGTGGTGCAGTTGCAGCGACAGCGTCGCGCCCGGGTTCACGACGATGCGCTTGACCTGGAAGCGCGGGCCGTTGTCGATGCTGTCGTACCAGCCCCAGGGGCGATAGACCTTGCGATGCGCGACGGCTTCGGACCGGCCGCTCTTCTGGAGCTGGCCGACGATGTCCTTGACCTTCTGCGTCTCGTTCTTGTTGGCGACCATCACCGCGTCGGGCGTCTCGACGATGACGAGGTTGTCCACGCCCACGCAGGCCACCATGCGCGATTGCGCGAGCACCAGCGTGTCGGTGGTGTCGGTCGTGAGCACATCGCCGCGCGTGACGTTGCCGCCTTCGTCCTTCTCGGCCACTTCCCACAGCGCCGACCAGGCGCCCACGTCGGACCAGCCGCAATCGAGCGGCACGACCCAGGCCGGGATGCCGGTGCTGGTGTCGGTCGGCAGCTTTTCCATGACGGCGTAGTCGATGGAATCGGACGGGCTGGCCGAGAACTTGTCCTTCGGGATGTGCAGGAAGCTGCCGTCACGCTTGCCGGCGGCATAGGCCAGCTGTACCGCCTCGGCGATGTCGGGGCGGAAGGCGGCGATCGCCTTGAGCCAGACCGAGGCGCGGGTCATGAACAGGCCGCTGTTCCAGACGAAACGGCCCGAATCGACATAGCGCTGGGCGGTTTCGGCATCGGGCTTTTCGACGAAAGTCGCAATCGGGCCGGGCGTGCCGAGATTGTCGGCCTTGATTTCGATATAGCCGTAACCCGTTTCGGGGTGATCGGGAATGATCCCGAAAGTCACGATTGCCCCGTTTTGCGCGGCGGGAATTGCGGCGCGCAATGCATTCTGGAATGCGGAGATATCGGCAATGACGTGATCGGAAGGCATGACCAGCATCAGCGGGTCTTCCGACGGATCGAGACCGGCTTCGAGCGCGGCCAGCGTGATTGCCGGCGCGGTGTTGCGGCCGATCGGCTCCAGCAGGATCGATTCGGCGGCGCTGCCGATCAGGCGCAGCTGCTCGGCGATGACGAAGCGGTATTCCTCGTTGCTGACCACGATCGGCTTGCCGAGGCGAACGCCGTCGCATTTGAAGCCTTCGGTGCGCAACGCCGTGCATTGCAGCAGCGTGTTCTCGTCGTGCAGCGGCAGCAGCTGCTTCGGATACTGGGCGCGCGACATCGGCCAGAGCCGGGTGCCGGAACCGCCCGACAGGATCACCGGGACGAGCAGTCCGGTCTGGGTGGCCGCGGCGCTGGCGCCGGCGGGCGCTTCGATGAGGATTTCGCCCATGATTTCCCTGATGGCAAGAATGAGGAGTGGATCGGGAATTGCCGGAGCACGGAATTGGCGGGCGCGTGAGCATTTGCCCGCCGACTTGCGCGATCCGGAATTGCGTGGTGACGAATGGTCGAGATCACCGCATGTGCGGCGATGCTAGCGCGGTGCAGCATCGCGCAAATACCTGAAACGTCCTGATTCCGGCCGGTTCCGCCGAATCATGCACACCTCTCGCGCGCCATCGGGAGGCAATTCACATCGTGCGCAAACCGAGGCGGGAAAACAGTGCTTCGTCGCGTTCCGACTCGGGATTGCCGGTGGTCAGGAGCTTGTCGCCATAGAAAATCGAGTTGGCGCCGGCGAAGAAGCACAGGGCTTGGATCTCGTCGCTCATCTGGGTGCGGCCGGCCGACAGGCGCACGAAGCTGGTCGGCATCGTGATGCGGGCGGCGGCGATGGTGCGCACGAATTCGAAGGGGTCGAGCTTGTCGACGCCGGCGAGCGGCGTGCCCTCGACGGCAACGAGGTGGTTGATGGGCACCGACTCGGGCGGCTCGGCCATCGAGGCGAGTTCGGCGATGAGGCCGGCGCGCTGCTCGCGCGATTCGCCCATGCCCACGATGCCGCCGCAGCACAGCTTGAGGCCGGCGCCGCGCGCCTTGTCGAGCGTGTCGATGCGGTCGTCGAAATTGCGCGTGTGGATGATGTCGGCGTAGTGCTCGGGCGCGGTGTCGATGTTGTGGTTGTAGTAGTCGAGGCCGGCGGCGCGCAGCGTCTCGGCCTGGCCTTCGTCGAGCAGGCCGAAGGTGCCGCAGGTTTCGAGGCCGAGGCCGTGTACGGCCTCGATGATGGGCACGAGCTTTTCGAGGTCGCGCGCATTGGGGCCGCGCCAGGCGGCGCCCATGCAGAAGCGCGAGGCGCCGGCGGCCTTGGCGGCCTGGGCGGCGGCCACGACGGCGTCCTTGTCCATCATCTTGGTGGCTTCGACGCCGGCGTCGTGATGGGCCGATTGCGGGCAGTAGCCGCAGTCTTCCTCGCAGCCACCGGTCTTGATGGACAGCAGCGTCGAGCGCTGGATCGCGTTGGGGTCGAAGTTGGCGCGATGCACCTGGGCGGCGCGGAACAGCAGGTCGTTGAACGGGAGTTCGAACAGCGCGAGCACCTCGGCACGGGTGATGCGGGCGCTGCGCTTGTCGGCGTCGATCTGCTTCGGTGAGCGGACGAGCTGGATGGTGCTGTGGGTCATGCGGTGTCGCGGCGCCGGGCGCCGGGTGGGTGAGGGCAACCGCCGTATTGTGCGCCGCGAGTGGCGGGCGGGACCGGCAAGTCCGCGCCGACGGTCGGGAGACGGCGGTCTGCCGTCAGGGCGCGGCAGAACCGCTCGCCGGTCGGATCAGCCTGCCTTGCGCGTGGTCTTGCGGGGCGAGGCCGCCTTCTTCATATCGCTGCCACGGGCTTTCTTTGCGGCCTTGCCGACGGCGTCTTTCGCGGGTTCGCCGGCAGTCGATTTCCGTGCCGACTTCTTCCCGGCCTTGCCCGCGGCGGCGCGAGCCTCGGCGGCCGAGGTCTTGCCCTTGAGCGCGAGCATCGTGCCGCGGCACTCGGGGTTGCCGCAGAGGCAGAGGTAGTCGGCGCGCATCTGCTTCGTGATGCGGCCGTCGATGACCAGACCGTAGTCGAAGAACAGCTCGCTGCCGGCCGGGATGTCGCGCAGCGCCTCGATGAACACGCGCTGCCCCGTCGGGGCGTCTTCCGTCACGGCAATGCAGTTGGGCGCGCAGGAATGGTTGATGTAGCGCGCGCTGTTGCCACCGACGCCACCGTCGATCACGCCGCCTTCCACGTCGAAGTAGAAGGTGTGGAAGGGGTTGGCCGGGTCATGCGGATGGCGCGCGAGGGCTTCGTCCCAGGAGATGCGCTCGCCCTTGTATTCGATGATCCGTTCGTCCTTGGCGAGGTCGCGGGCGGCGAACACGCCGCGCCCGTGCACCTTCGACTGGCGCACGATGATCTTGCGTTGAGCTGCTGGCATTGGGGCTTGGGGAGGGGCCGGACGGGCTGCCCGGCGTCGCGGCGGATTCTAGTCGGGGGCGGTCCTGCCGCCGCCGGGCCCCGACGTGATGGCGGCGGGGCCGTGCGCGCGCTCGTACGACGGCGCGTGCTTCGCGTTCAGCGCCCGGCGCGCGCGCCCTCGACCACGCGGCGCATGTCCTCGATCGAGCAGGGCTTGCCGATGAAGCCGTCGAATCCGGCTGCGAGGCAGGTATCGATGTCGCTCTGGAAGGTGTTGGCGGTGAGCGCGATCACATGCTGATGGCCGCCGTTCGCGGCCTCGCGCTCGCGCAGCAGGCGGATCGTGGCAAGACCGTCGAGCACCGGCATCTGCATGTCCATGAACACCACGTCGAAGCCGATCTCGGCCAGCCGGTCGAGTGCGATCTGGCCGTTCTCGACGGTCTCGACCTCGCAGCCGAAGCTTTCGAGCTGGGCATGGGCCAGTTCGCGGTTGATCGGGTTGTCCTCGACCACGAGCACGCGGGCAGGAGCGGAGCTGGGAGCGGGGCTGGACATGGCGGGCGGGAGCGGTGCGGAGCGCGACAGAGTCCACACGCTAGCGCAGGGGCGCGGCGCATGCACTCCGGATCATTGCGCGCGATCCAGTCGGAGCGATGCGAGTCGCGCCGGAAGCGACACCGTGCCGACCTGCGGCACGTTCAGTCATGCAGCCGAGAGCCCGACGGCAGATGCGCCATGAGGAAGTCCATCTGGTCGCTCAGGATGCGACGGTTGCGCAGGATGAAGTCTTCCCACAGCGTCGGCACGTAGGGCGTGTAGAGCAGCGGCATGTGCGCCTGCTCGGGCGTGCGGTTGGCCTTCTGGTGATTGCAGGTGCGGCAGGCGGTGACGACGTTCATCCAGTGGTCGCGGCCGCCCTGGGCGATCGGCACGATGTGCTCGCGCGTGAGCACGTCGGCGGCGAAGCGTCCGCCGCAATAGGCGCACACATGACGGTCGCGCGCGAACAGCTTGCCGTTGGTGAGGCCCGGCCGCAGCAGGAAGGGGTTGATGCGCGGGACGCCCTTGGTGCCGATGATCGAGTTGACCTCGATGACCGACTGGCGGCCGGTACGGGCGTTGTGCCCGCCCCGGAACACGGCGACTGGACTGCCAATTTCCCAGCGAACGTCGCCGGCGGCGTAGTGCAGCACCGCGGCTTCGAGCGATATCCAGGACTGTGGCAGGCCCTGGGAACTGAGCTTCAGGATTTTCATGCGAGCACCCCGACCGGATCGCATGCGCGGGAGGTGTGCGCATGCGTGAACCCGGGCGGCAAATCTACCCGGGTTGTGTTGCATTTGACAGGCAGCGGGGGTGCTTGTTTCAAGACTCGTGCCAGCCGGCGTCAGCCGGCCCGCAGCACCGCGAGGACGGCCTCGGCGGTGCTCGCCTCGATCTTGCCGGCCACGTCGATGGCGAGATGCTTCACCACGCCGTCGTCCACGATCATCGCGTAGCGCTGCGAGCGCACGCCGAGGCCCTTGGCCACGAGATCGAGGTCGAGGCCGAGCGCGGTCGTCCAGGTGGCGCTGCCGTCGCCGAGCAGGCGCACCTTGCCGTGCGCGCCCTGCTCGCGGCCCCAGGCGCCCATGACGAAGGCGTCGTTGACGGCCACGCAGAGGATGTCGGCCACGCCCTCGGCGCGGATCGCCTCGGCCAGCCGGATGAAGCCGGGCAGATGGGTCTTGCTGCAACCGGGCGTGAAGGCGCCGGGCACCGCGAAGATCACCACCTTGCGGCCGGCGGTCAGGTCCTTGACCGTGAAGGCGTTGGGACCGACCACGCAGACGCCCTCGGGCGCGTCGTAGTACTCGTACAGGGTGCCGTCGGGCAGGGTGTCGCCGACCTTGATCGTCATGAGGGGCTCCTCGGTTTGTCGGAAAGCCGACCAAGCTACACCGGCATTCCGGCCCTCATCGCGGCGGCCCCGCGCGGGCGAGGGCAAATCCGGATCGGTTGCGGCGTGGCGTGCGGACTCGGGGGCTGCCCGCTCCGCCGCGCTCAGCGCCCGAGCCCGGCGCGCAGCCGCGCGATGCCGTCGCGCAGCCGGTCGGCGTCGTTGGCGAGGCACCAGCGGATGAAGCCCTCGCCTTCCGGCCCGAAGGCCACGCCCGGCGCGACGCCCAGCCGCTGCTCGCGCACCAGCCGCTTCGCGAGGCCGAGGCTGTCGCGCTCGCCGTCCAGCCGGAAGAACGCGTACATCGCGCCCGGCGGCAGCGCGACCTGCACGCCGGGGATGTCGGCCAGACCAGCGCAGAGCAGATCGCGCGCGGCGCGGAAGCGCTCGACCTGCGCCTCGATCACGCCCTCGCCGAGTCCGATCGCCGCCAGCCCCGCCGCCTGCACGAAGCCCGGTGCGCAGCTCGTGTTGTATTCGACGAGCACGCCGAGCCGTTCCATCGTCGCCGGCGGCGCCACCAGCCAGCCGAGCCGGAAGCCGGTCATGCGCCAGCTCTTGCTGAAGCTGTTGACGCTGAACAGCAGGTCGTCGGGCTCGGCGGCTTCGAGAAAGCCGGGCGCGACCGCGAAGCCGCGCGCGTTGCGGGCGTCGGCCGGCGCGGCCGTTGCGCTGGCCGACGCGGTTGTCGCGGCGCCGCTGGCCAGCGCGGCATCCGCCGCCGCGCCGCCCGCCGGCCGCGCGTCATGCCCATACCAGACGCGGTCGTACACGTCGTCGGCGACGATCCAGATCCGGTGCCGGCGGCAGTGGGCGAGGATCGCGTCGCGTTCGGCGGCGGTCAGCGCCCAGCCGGTCGGGTTGTTGGGCGAGTTGATGACCAGCGCCCGCGTGCCGGGCACCAGCGTGTCGAGCAGCCGGTCGAGGTCGAGCGTGAAGCCGCGCGCCGGGTCGAAGGCGAGCGGCATGCGCACGACCTCGGCGCCGAGGATCGCGGGCGCCTCGGTCAGGTTGGGCCAGACCGGCGTGACGATCACCACCCGCGCGCCCGGATCGAGCAGGTACTGGTGGGCGAGCATCAGCGCCTGCACGCCGGCCGAGGTCACGCACACGCGGCCGGCATCGATGGGCCTGCCGTGCAGCCGCGACAGATAGCCGGCGATGGCCTCGCGCAGCTCGATGCGGCCAAGGTTGTGCAGATAACGCGTGTCGTCGGCGCCGAGCGCGGCCTGGGCGGCGGCGATCACGCGCGGATCGGCCGGCAGGTCCGGCTCGCCGAACCAGAACGGCAGCACGTCGAGCCCGAAACCGGCGTTGGCGACCTCGCGGATGCGCGAGCCTTCGAGGCCGGCGACGGCGGCGCGCGCGGGCGGGAAGGGTTGGCGGGCGGAGGCGAGACGGGTGTCGGGGGCGTTCACGTTGGGGCTCGGCGGGAGAAGGGTGTCGGCGTGACGGTCGCGGCGCGCGACGGCACCGGACCGGGCAGTCGCCCGTGGCGGCGGATGCGGCCGGCACCAGGGCGGCGCGGCGCAGTGTGCAGCATGCGTCCGGCCCATCGGCGCCATGCAAAAGCCGCATCCCCGGGCGTACGGACTTGCGCGCAAACTCGCGGGCCCGCCGTCTATCGCCATCCGGATTGCCCATGCTCCCGCCGTTGCGCCACCGCCTTTCGCTCACCACCGTCCTCGTCTGCGGCGGGCTCGTCGTCACGCTGGCGATGGGCATCCGTCACGGCTTCGGCTTCTGGCAGCTGCCGATCACGCAGGAGCGCGGCTGGTCGCGCGAAACCTTCGCCTTCGCGCTCGCGGTGCAGAACCTGCTGTGGGGCGCGAGCCAGCCCTTCGCCGGGATGCTGGCCGACCGCTACGGCGCCTTTCGCGTGCTGGCGCTGGCGGTGCTCTGCTACGCGGGCGGGCTGGTGCTGATGGCGCTCGCGCCGAACGTGCCGCTGTTCGATCTGGGCGCGGGCGTGCTCATCGGCGTCGCCTGCTCGGGCACGACCTACTCGCTCGTGTACGGCGTCATCGGCCGCACGGCGGCGCCCGCGAAGCGCAGCCAGGCGCTCGGCATCTGCGCGGCGGCGGGCTCGTTCGGGCAGTTCGCGATGGTGCCGCTGTCGCAATGGCTCATCCATCACCTCGGCTGGCAGGAGGCGCTGTTCGGCCTCGCGGCCTGCGCGCTGCTGATGCTGCCGCTCGGCCTCGGTCTGCGCGAACCGAAGGCCGAGGCGCCCGCGGGCGGCGCGGCAGTGCAGTCGCCGCTCGCGGCCGCGCGCGAGGCCTTCGCGACGCCGGCCTTCCGCTGGCTGATGGCGGGCTATTTCGTGTGCGGCTTCCAGGTGGTGTTCATCGGCGTGCACCTGCCGGCCTATCTGCGCGACAAGGCGATGGACCCGCAGGTGGCCGTGTGGGCGCTGGCGCTGATCGGGCTGTTCAACATCTTCGGCACGTGGACGGCGGGGCAGCTCGGCGCGCGGCTGCCCAACAAGTTCTTGCTGTCGGGCATCTATGTGCTGCGCGCGCTGATCATCGCCGGCTGGCTCGCGCTGCCGCTCACGGCCGCGTCCACCTATGTGTTCGCGGCGGCGATGGGCTTCCTGTGGCTGGCGACGGTGCCGCTCACGAGCGGCGTGATCGCCACCGTGTTCGGCGTGCGCTACCTCGGGATGCTGTCGGGCTTCGTGTTCTTCAGCCACCAGGTCGGCAGCTTTCTGGGCGTGTGGCTCGGCGGCTGGCTGTACGACCGGCGCGGCAATTACGACGTGGTCTGGGCGATCACGATCGCGCTCGGCGTGTTTGCCGGGCTGGTGAACCTGCCGATCCGCGAGCGGCCGATGGCGCGGCTGGCGGCGGGCGCGGCGTGATCCTCGGAGCCGGGTGATGCCGCGGACCGCCGCCGGGCGCGAGGTTCCGGCCGACATGGCGGTGGCGCCGCCAGCCGCGCCGCGCGGCCTGACGGCGCCGGACGCGGCGACCTCGGTGCCCGCGCACGGCCTTGCGTGCCGCAGGTTGTGGCGCATCGCCGGCTGGCTCGCGGCGCTTGGGCTGATCGGCGCCACGCTCGCGGCCTGGCGCCAGCCGGGACTGGTGCTGGATCTGTTCGGGCAGATCTATTCGTGCATGTGAGGCGGCCGCGCGACCGAGGCGCGCGGCGACTCCGGGTCGTGCGTCCACCGGCGACCGGGCCGGCCGGCGCGCCGGCGCATCAGTCCTTGCGCGGCGTGCGCATCAGCACGAACTCCTCGCCGGCCGTGGGATGGACGGCGATCGTGCGGTCGAAGTCGGCCTTGGTCGCGCCCATGGTCACGGCCACCGCAAAGCCTTGCACCAGCTCGCCGGCATCGACGCCGATCATGTGCAGGCCGAGCACCTTGTCGCTCGCGCGGTCGACCACGAGCTTCATGTAGCTGCGCTCGTTGCGGCCCGAGATGGTGTTCTTCATCGGGCGGAAGTCGCTCTCGAACACCGTCACGTCAAAGCCCTTGGCCTTCGCTGCCTGCTCCGACAGGCCGATGCTGCCGATCGGCGGCTGCGAGAACACCGCGCTCGCGACGAGCGCATGGTCGATGTGGCGCGCCGCGCCGCCGAACTCGGTATCGACGAAGGCGCGCGCCTCGGCGATCGCCACCGGCGTGAGCGCGATGCGGTTCGTGACGTCGCCGACGGCGAAGATGCCCGGCACCGAGGTGCGCGAGAACGCATCCACCACCACCGCGCCGGTCTTCGCGTCGATCCGCACGCCGGCTTCCTCCAGCCCGAGGCCGGCCGAATTGGGCACGCGGCCGAGCGCGTTGAGCACCGCGTCGGCGCGCAGCTCGCTGCCGTCGGCGCCGCGCACGATGAATTCGCCGCCCGCCTTCTCGATGCTCGCCGGCGCGAAGCCGGCCGCGAGCGTGATGCCGCGATTGGTCATCTCGGTGGCGAGGCGGCGACGCAGGTCTTCGTCGAAGCCGCGCAGCGGCGCGTCGCCCCGGAAGGCGACCGTCACCGCGCTGCCGAAGCCCCGGAAGATGCCCGCGAACTCGACCGCGATGTAGCCCGCGCCCAGCACCAGCAGCCGCGCCGGCCGCTCGGCCAGATCGAGGATTTCATTGGACGTCATCGCCAGTTCGATGCCGGGGATGGCCGGCGCGGCGGGCTTGCCGCCGGTGGCGACGAGGATGCGCTCGGCCGTGTAGGCCTTGCCCGCCACCTCGACGGTGTGCGCGTCGATCACCCGGCCCCGACCTTCGACCAGTGCGACGCCCGAGTTGCCGAGCATCGTGCGGTAGATGCCTTCGAGGCGCGCGGTCTCCTTGCTCTTGGCGGCCTGGAGCGTCGCCATGTCGAAGCTGGCTTCGGGCACGGTCCAGCCGTAGCCGGCCGCGTCGCCGAAGGCGTCGCTGAACTGCGAGGCGTACATGAACAGCTTCTTGGGCACGCAGCCCCGGATCACGCAGGTGCCGCCGACGCGGCTGTCCTCGCAGATCGCGACGCGCGCGCCCTTGCTGGCCGCATAGCGGCTGCCCGACACGCCGCCCGAGCCGGCGCCGAGCGTGAACAGGTCGTAGTCGTAGCGGCTCATCGCTTGTTCTCCCCGTCGTCGCCGATCCAGGCGTGGTAGCGCAGGTCGGCCAGGTTGGCGACTTCGAGCGCGCGCTCGTGCGTGGCTTCGAGCACCACGGCCGGCGCGGCGCCGGCCTCCATCGCCTCGACCCAGCGGCTCGCGCACAGACACCAGCGGTCACCCGGCTTCAGGCCCGGAAAGCGGTATTGCGGCACCGGCGTGGAAAGGTCGTTGCCCGCCGCCTTGCTGAAGGCGAGGAACTCGGCGGTCATGCGCACGCAGATCGTGTGCTGGCCAAGGTCTTCCGGCGCGGTGTTGCAGCAGCCGTCGCGGAAGAAGCCGGTGAGCGGGCGGGTCGAACAGGTCTGGAGCGGGCCACCGAGCACATTGCGCGCGGTGCGGGCAGGAGAGGCGGGCATGACGAAGGAGGGCGAAAGGGTTTGCGGGATGTCGTGGACTTGCGACACGGCGGCGTGGCGGGATTTTGCGCTCTAATCGCATGCCCCGGCCCCGGCCGGGCTATCCCGCCTGAAACCCTACGCGCCCGATGCAGCAGACCTTCCTCTATCTGGCCTTTCTTGCCGGGCTGGGCGCCCTGATCGCCTGGGCCATCCGGCACCGGCTCCACCAGCATCGCGCCGCGACCGAGGAGCGCGAGGCCCGGCGCGCGCACAGCCTCGGCATCGATGCGCTGGTGCGTCGCCCGAGCGCGCGCGCTGCCTTCGGCGGCGCCGAGCCCGCGACCATCGAGGTGCCGCCGCCCACCATCCCGCATGCGGTCGCCGTCGCGGCGGCCCAGGCGCGCGGCGGCCAGGCCCCGATCGACGAACTGTTCGACGACATGGACGACACCCCGCTCATGCCCGGCGTACGTCGCGCCGCCGGCCCCGTCACCATGCCGCGTGCCGGCGCGGAACCCAACACCATCGCGGCGCGCGGCGCGCCCACGCGCACCGACGGCTCGGTGACGATCGCGCTCAACAGCATGCTCGTCACTTCGATCCAGCCCACGCAGATCCCCCGCCTCGACGGCAACAACCACATCCAGACCGATACCGTCAGCCTTGACTACGACGGCCTCATGCGGCTGGAGCGGGTGCGCTTCGCGCGGGTGGCGCTGGCCTACCAGCAGTCGCACGGCTTCCGGGCGCGGCGCTTTGCCGGCAAGGCGCCGATCGACGTGCTGATGGCGCTGGGCGAGTCGCCCACGCCGGTGGGCGCGCTGCGGGCTTCGCGGCGCAGCGGCCCGGCCCAGCTCGACGAGTTGCACGCCTTCCACACGACCACCAAGGCGCTGCACATCAAGCGCGCCTTCTTCGTCGCGCAGGAAGGCATGGACGAGCCGGCCGAGCAGTACGCCAACAAGCACAACATCGTGACCATCGATGCGCGCAAGCTCGCGGCATGGATCGAGACGACCGACCCCAAGAACCTGCCCCGGCTGCTGCGCGCCGCGCGCGGCAAGCAGAAGGACTGAGCGCGCGCGAACGCCGCGTCTTCATCGACCTGGAGACGACCGGTCTCGCGCCGGGCCGCGCGCGCGTCACCGAGATCGCGCTCATCGAGGACGGGCCGGACGGACTGGTCGAATGGACCACGCTCGTCAACCCGGGCGAGCCGATTCCCGCCGAGATCGAGTTCCTCACCGGCATTTCGACCGCGCTGGTGCGCGATGCGCCGCGCTTCGAGGCGGTGGCGGCCGAACTGCTCGCGCGCATCGATGGCGCGGTGCTGGTCGCCCACAACGCGCGCTTCGACCATGCCTTCCTCAAGGCCGAGTTCGCGCGCGCCGGGCTGGCCTTCCGGGCGCGCACGCTGTGCACGGCGCGGCTCGCGCGGCTGCTGGAGCCGGAGGCCGAGGGCGGCCACGGGCTGGATGCGCTGATCGCGCGACACGGACTGGTGATCGGGGCGGATGCAGCGGCGGGCGGCGCAGGCCGGGCCGATGCCGAGCCGGACGGTGCCGTGCGAGCCGAGGCGCCCGCGAGCGCCACCGCCGTCCGCCACCGCGCCCTCGGCGACGCGCACTTCTGCCGCGCCTTCCTGCTGCATGCCGCGCGCGTCCACGGCGCCGAAGCGCTCGACGCAGCGATCGGCCGCCTGCTCAAGCGCCCGAGCCTGCCCACCCACCTGCCGCCCGACGCACTCGACGCCATCCCGCATGCGCCGGGCGTGTACCTGTTCCACGGCCTCAATCCGCATCCGATCTACATCGGCCGCAGCATCGATCTGCGCGACCGCGTCGGCAGCCATTTCACCAACGACCATCGCCACGACCGCGAGCTGCGCATCGCCCAGGAAGTGCGCCGCATCGAATGGGAGACCTGCGCCGGCGAGTTCGGCACGCGGCTGCGTGAATGGCGGCTCATCGGCGAGCGCCTGCCCGCGCACAACCAGGCGCTGCGGCGGCAGTCGGGCCAGATCGCGCTGCGCCTCGGCGATGACGGCAGGCCGGTGTTCGTGAAGCCGGCCGCGCTGGAGGCGCTGCTGCTCGCCGGCGACCATGCTGGCTATGCGCGCCACGCCGGCCCCTTCGGCAATCGCGCGGCGGCGCGGCGCTGGCTCATGGCCGAGGCGCCCGCGCGCGGCCTCTGCCTCGCGGTGCTCGGGCTGGAGAAGCGCAGCCGGCCCGACGCGCCCTGCTTCAACCGCCAGCTCGGCAAGTGCGCCGGCGCCTGCACCGGCGAGCAGCCCGCCGACGCGCATCGCGCCGCCGTGGAGGCGTTGCTGGCCGGGCGCGCGCTGCCGGCCTGGCCGTTCGCGCATGACCTCTTCTTCGCGGTCGAGTTCGGTGCGCATCCGGCCGCGCCGGCACGCGAGGTGCAGGTGTTCGACCGCTGGTGCTGGCTCGGCACCGCGCGCACTCCGGACGAGATCGAGGCACTCGTCGCGCAGGCGCCGCGCTGTTATGCCTTCGAGCCGGCACGCTGGCTCGCAAGCTTCCTTGTGACAGACGGACAAAACTGACCGCTTGGTCGCGCATAATCCCCGGTTGCATTCGGCAAGCAATCGTTAACAAAACCTTCCCCCACCGCATGGCCTCGATCCCGGCGAAGTTCGATCTGCCCGACAGCCGCCGCGCCATGCCGCGCGAGCGCCTGCTGTCCGCGCTCGACTACGCCTTCGAGACCGCGCGCTGCGTCTGGGTCTGCGCCGAGCCGGGCAGCGGCAAGACCACGCTCGCCGCGAACTGGCCTGCCACGCGCCAGCGCCCGGCGGCCTGGTACCGCATCGACCCGGCCGATGCCGACACCGCCGTCTTCGCCGAGGACTTCGCCGCGATGCTCGGCTGGCATGGCGCCGACGAGCCGCCGCGCGGCAAGGGCAAGCGCGCCGCGCCGCCGGTGCCGCCGCTGCCACTGTGGGAACCGACCCAGGCCGCCGAGCCCGAGGTCTTCCTGCGCCGCTACTTCCGCGCCGCCTTCGCGCGCCTGCCCGAAGGCGGCGTGCTGGTGTTCGACAACGCGCAGGAGATGGCGCCCGAGCGCTTCGACCGGCTGTTCGCGCTCGCGCTCGACGAGGCGCCGGCCGACCGGCGCTTCATCGTCACGAGCCATGCCCGGCCCGGCCCGGCGCTCGCGCGCGCCCAGAGCAAGGGGCTGGTCGAGGTGCTGGGCGAGGCGGCGCTGCGCTTCACCGTGGGCGAGACCGGCGAGCTGATCGCCGCCCGCACCCGTGGTCAGGCCGACGAGGCGCGCGCGGCCGAGGTGCATGGCGCCACGCGCGGCTGGGCCGCCGGCATCGTGATGCTCGGCGCGAGCGGCATGAGCGCGCTCGCCGGCCTGGGCGACGCGGCCTCGGCCGACGCCGAGCGCCGCGACCGCGAGGCGCTGGTCGAGCGCTGGTTCGCCACCGAGGTCGACGAGCGCCTCGACCCGGCCTCGCGCGAGCTGCTGTCGGCCGTCGCGCTGATGGGCGAATTCAGCGCCGCCAGCGCCGTCAGCCTGAGCGGGCGCGCCGACGCGCCCGCGCTGCTCGACGCGCTGGCCGAGCGCCACCTGTTCGTGCAGCGCCACGGTGGGCCGCGCCCGGTGTACGAGCTGCACGGCCTGTTCCGGCGCCATCTGCGCGACCGCCTCGGCGCCGACGGCGCCCGCGCGCGCTATCTGCCCACGCTCGCCGCGCTGGTGGCCGAGCATCGTGGCGACGAGGCGATCGACCTCGCGCTCGACTTCGCCGATACCGATGCCGCCGTCGAGCTGCTGGAGATGGGCGCCGAGGGCTTCGCGCGCGGCGGCCGGGTCGAGCGGCTGCAGGCCTGGCTCGCGCGGCTGCCGCGCGAACCGCTCGCGGCGCGCGGCTGGCTCGCGTACTGGATCGGCATGGCGACGGTGCAGGTCGACGAGATCGAGGCGCGCGGCTGGTTCGAGCTGGCCTTCGAGCGCTTTCGCGCCGATGCCGACGCGGCCGGGCTCACCTCCGCCATCTGCGCCGCGCTGTTCGCCTACAACGCCGACTGGGGCAGCTTCGAGGCGCTCGACACCTGGCGCGCGCGCGCCGCCGAGCATCTGCCCGCGCTCGACACCATCAGCGATCCCGCGATCCGCCTGCGTGCCGGCGTGGCGCGGCTGTGCGCCGGGCTGCTTGCCGACCCGATCGACCTCGACAGTGCCGAGGTGCGCGCCGCCGCCGAGGCGCTGCACGCTCTGCTGGGCGATCAGGCCAGCGGCACCGACGCGACCGAGCGCTGCATCGCCAGCCAGATGCTGGTCGAGTACGCCGACCTCGAATCGCGGATGGAGTGGGTCACGCCCATCATCGGCATCACCGTCGCGTCCTTCGGCGCCGAGCGCGTGAGCGAGCTGAGGCGCGGGCGCTGGTATCTGTCGCTCGCCAACGCCCATTTCCATCACAACCAGCCGAAGCAGGAAGCCGAGGCGCTCGCGACGGTGCGCGCGATCGTGGCCGAATCGAAGCTGCGCCTGCTTCAGACGGGGCTGCTCGTGTGCGAAGCCCAGCAGCTGCTCGCGGGCAGCGACCATGCGGCCACCGGCGCCAAGCTCGACGAGCTGGGCCGGCATGTGGACCCGAAGCGGCCGCTGCTGCTGGGCTTCTTCTATTACAACTTCCGCAGCCGGCTGCATCTCATCACCGGCCGCTTCGCGCAGGCGCGCGAGAACATCGAGCTGGCGCTCGACGCCGCGCGCCGCGCAAATCTCAGTCTCGGCCGCCAGCTGCCGATCCAGCTCACCCTCGCCTATGCCCACATCGGCGAGGGTGATTGCGAGGCGGCGGCCGAGGTGTTCGGCCAGCTCTGCGCCAGCATCACCGGCAAGCAGGGACTCGGCATCCGCGCGATGCAGGAGTGCTGCCATGCGCTCGTGGCGATGCGCGACGGCGCCGATCCGGCCGCGTCGCTGCGGACGGCTTTCACGCTGCTGCGCGACATCGGTACCCCGATGGTCATGCGTCCCCTGCCGGCAGTGGTTGCAAGGCTTTGCAGCGCCGCGCTGCGGCTTCGCATCGAGCCCGAGTTCGCGCGCGAGATGGTCAGGTTGCGAGCGCTTGCAGCGCCCGCCGACGCCGACGAGCACTGGCCCTGGGCGGTGCGGGTGCGCTGCTTCGGCGGCTTCGAGGTGTTCGTCGATGGCGCGCCGCTCAAGCTCGGCGCCAAGGCACCCAAGAAGCCGCTGGAGCTGCTCAAGTTCCTGGCCAGCCGCGCCGGCCGCCAGGCCGATGTCACCACGGTGCTGAGCGCCTGCTGGCCCGAGTCCGACGGCGACGCGGCGCGCAGCGCCTTCGACATGGCGGTGTCGCGGCTGCGCAAGCTGCTCGGCAAGCCCGAGGCGATCATCGTCGGCGAGGGGCGCATCTCGCTCGATCCCCAGCTGGTCTGGCCCGACAGCTGCGGTCTCGATCTCGTGGCCGAGTCGCTGCGCGCCGACGTGATCGCGCATGACTCGGTGGCCGAGCGCCTGCTGGCCGTGTATCGCGGCAACTTCCTCGGCGATGAGACCGAGGCGCCCTGGATGGTCGAGGCGCGCGAGCGCTATCGCGCCACCTTCGTGAAGAGCGCCGAGCGTCTGTGCGAACTGCTGCGCGGCGCCGGCCGCCTCGACGCGGCGATCGCGCTGGGCGAGCGTGCGGTCGAGGTCGAGCCGCTGGCCGAGGCGGTGTACGGTCAGATCATCCGCGCGCTGCTCGCGCAGGATCGCGAGGCCGACGCGCGCCGCGTGTTTCGCCGCTGCGAGCAGATGCTGTCGGTGATGCTCGGCATCAAGCCGTCGGCCGCAACGGTCGCATTGCTCAATCCGCGCTGATCCGGTCACGCTGCCGGTGTCGGTGCGGGCCGGTTTGCGGGCAGAGTGCTGGCTTGTCATCGGCCGGCCCCGGCCGGTGGCCAAGTCCCGGCGCGGTACTTCAAGATCAAGGGACGCGATTGCCCTGCCTGTTCAGGCTGACCGGCCGCTGCTAGGGTCCGGCACGCGCGCGCATCCACGCATCGCAAGTACCGGCCGGCATCGGCTCATCGTCCTCGCGGACCCCGACTTTTCCGAATCCAACATGGCAACCAAGAAGACCCCGAAGTCCAAGCGTCCCAAGACCAGCGAATCCGCCGTCCTGCATCTGAAGTGGGTCGATGGCATCAACTCCGGCACCAAGAAGCTCGCCGGTGTCACGCCGGTCGAGGGCCGCACGCGCGACACCGACAAGGAGCTCGTCAAGCAGTTCAAGGCGCTGCTTGCCGCGCAGGAGAAGGCGCTGGCCGCGGTGCAGAAGATCGTCGCGATCCGCAAGGCCGAAGCCGACGTGGCCGGTGATGCCGACAAGACCGAGTCCTGCGACCTGGCCGTCAGCAAGATCGAGGCCGAGATCGCCGCGCTGAAGGAAGAGCTTGGCATCGCCGCCGCGCCCGCCGCCGAGCCGGTGGAGGCCAAGCCGGCCAAGGCCGCCAAGAAGGTCAAGGCCGACGCCAGGCCGGCCGCGAAGAAGGTCGTGGCCAAGAAGGCGGCCAAGAAGGTCGCGGCCAAGAAGACCAAGGGCTGATGACGGCAGGCGGATGGCCCGGCCATCCGCCGCCGCTGACGCAGGCAAGGGCCCGCGTCGCGTGCCGCCTCCGGGCGGGCGTGGCGCGGGCCCTTGTGCATTCGGCCCGGTGCGCGCAGGGCGATGCGCGCACACTCGCGGCCGTTCTTCTTCTCCCGCTCCTCGCCATGACAGCCTTTGCAACGCCCGCCAGCTTCCGTATCGATGCCGCCGCGCCGGCCGATTGCGACGATCTCGTCGCGCTCATCCGAGGTCTGGCCGAATACGAAAGCCTCACCCATCTGCTCCAGGTCACGCCGTTGGCGCTGGCCGAGCATCTGTTCGGCGCGACGCCGAGTGCCGAGGCCGTGATCGCGCGCGATGCCGACGGGAGCGCGCTCGGCTTCGCGCTGTGGTTCCGCAATTTCTCGACCTTCCTCGGCAAGCCTGGCTTGTATCTCGAAGACATCTTCGTGCTGCCGTCGGCGCGCGGGCGCGGCATCGGCAAGGCGCTGATCCGGCATGTGGGTGCGATCGCGGTCGAGCGCGGCTGCGGCCGCTTCGAATGGTCGGTGCTCGACTGGAACACGAGCGCGATCGGCTTCTACGAAAGCCTCGGCGCGACGGTGCTGCCCGACTGGCGCATCGTGCGCGTGACCGGTGAGGCGCTGGCGCGCTTCAGGCGCGAGGGCTGAGGCGTGACCGGGGCTGACCAAGGCTGACCGGGGACGCATTCAGGTCCGGTGCGGCGCGGATGTCACGCGCCGCGCGTTTGCTGTGCGGCGCTGGCATCGGCCGGCCGGCAAGGCGAGGCAGCAGCTGCCGATCTCAGTGCTGATGCTGCATCGGCGCGGCCGGCGTCACGGCCTCGACGGCCAGCTCGACGGTCGTCTCGCCGGCGCGCTCGAAGCGCAGCGTGACCGGCACGCGCGCGCCCTCTGCCAGCGGCGCCTTCAGGTCGATCAGCATCAGGTGCAGGCCGCCGGGCTTGAGTTCGACTGCGGACTTCGCGGGCAGGTCGATGGCCTGTACCTGACGCATGCGGGCGACGCCGTCGGCGCCCATCTCGTGGGTGTGCAGTTCGACGCGGACGGCCGCCGGCGAGCTGGCGCCGACGAGCCGGTCCGCCGTGCCGCCGTTGCTCAACTTCACATAGCCGCCACCGACCGACTGGCCGGGCACGGTCGCGCGCGCCCAGGGATGGCCGATCTCGATCGCGCCGAGCTGGTAGTCGTGGGCAAAGGCGGTCGTGGCCAGGGTGGCGAGGGCGAGGGCGGCGAGGCGCGCGGCAAGGCTGGGCTTCATGCGGAGTTCCGGCGTGGCGTGAATCGAGCGCGCAGCATCGGCCGCGCGGCCCGCGCGGGCAAGCGCCGGGCACGACGCCGGCACCACCGTGCCTTGCGTCGCCGGGCGCGACTCGGAGGGGGCGCCACTGCCGTGGCGCCAGCGCGCTGCGCTAACCTCGCCCGCCCGCAATCCGCATCGAGCAACCCCATGCATCTCGTCGAAGGCGTCCGCTTCCGCTGCCACGGCTTGTTCCACGACTGGCGCGACGATCGCGCCGATTTCGCCAAGCGCGCGCTGCTCGAAATCGCGCGCAGCGACGCGGGCATCGACTTCGCGCCCGACGGCGGCTGCGATCCGGCGCCCGACGCCGCCGTGGTGATGATGAATCCGGGCTCGTCGGCGCCGCTCGCCGGCTACGGGGGCATCGAATGGGCCGGCAAGCGCGTGCCGGCCAAGCCCGATTCCGTGCAGTACCAGGTCATGCGCCTCATGGCCGCGACCGGCTGGCGCCATGTGCGCGTCGTCAATCTCGCCGACGTGCGCGCGGCCAAGAGCGCCGACCTCTACGCGCTCATCACCGGTGGCGCGGACGCGGCGGCACTCGGCGCGATCTTCGAGGGCGCGAGCGTGGTCACGCCCGAGGCGGCGATCGGCGGCGCGCCCGTCATCTGCGCCTGGGGCATGGACAAGCGGCTCGCCGGTCTCGCGCGCGCCGCCGACGCCTGGCTGCGCGCGCGCGGCAATCCGCTGCTCGGCATCGCCGGCGCCAAGGCCGACTTCCCGTGCTGGCGCTATCCCAAGCCGGTCGGCAACTGGAAGCTCGCGGTCGAATGGCTGGAGGAGATGAAGCGGCAGGCGGCACCGTTCGCGCGCGGTTGACCGAGCGTCGTTCGCGCAGGGTAGAAGGATTCGGCGCGCCGGCGGCGCGCTCACCGGCGGTCGGCGTGCGCGCCGCATAAACTCGTCCGGTCCTCACGCCTCCGGAGACGCCGCATGGCCGACCAGCCATCCCCGCCCGCCAGCGCCCCGGCGCTCGGCGCCCTGCGCATCGACCGCGACCCGCAGCGCGGCACGCCGCCGCGCCGGCGCGGCCGCTGGAAATGGGCGCTCGGCGCGCTCGTCGTCGCAGCGGCTGTCGGCGCGGGCGTGCTGCGCTCGGCCAACGCACCGCGCGAGGTCGAACTGGCCACGGTCGCGCTCGCCTGGCCGTCCCAGGGCATTACCGAGCTGAACGCCACCGGCCGAGTCGTCGCCCAGACGCGCGCCAACGTGTCGAGCAAGGCCACCGGCCGGCTCATGGAACTCAACGTGACCGAAGGTCAGGCCGTGAAGGCCGGCGATGTCATAGCCCGCCTTGAAAGCGCCGAGGCCGATGCCGCGCGTCAGCAGGCCGCCGCCGCCATCCGCCAGGCCCGCGCCAATCTCGAACAGGGCGAGGCCGAGCGCACCAATGCCGAGGCCGAACTCGCCCGCACCCGCGACCTCGCACGCCAGAACTTCGTCTCGCAAAGCGCCGTGGATGCCGCCGCCGCCCGCGCCGACAAGGCGCGCGCCACCATCGGCAGCCTGCGCGCCGCGATCGGCGTGGCCGAGGCCAATGCGCGCACCGCCGAGGTCGCCTTCGAGTACACGCTCATCCGCGCGCCCTTCGACGGCGTGGTGCTGACCAAGAACGCCAACGTCGGCGACATCCTCACGCCGTTCTCGGCCGCGGCTGGCACCACGGGCGCGGTCGTAAGCATGGCCGACATGCGCACGCTTGAAGTCGAGGCCGACGTGGCCGAAAGCGGCCTCGCCAAGGTGCATGTCGGGCAATCGGCCGAGATCCAGCTCGACGCCTGGCCCGATCTGCGACTGGAAGGGCGCGTGAACCGCATCGTCCCGACCGTCGATCGCAGCAAGGCGACGCTGCTCGTGAAGGTGAGCTTCGTCGACCGCGACGAACGCGTGCTGCCCGACATGAACGCGAAGATCGCTTTCCTCGCGCGCGCGCTTGCCGCCGAAGAGCGCAAGCCTGTCGTCGCGGTACGGCGTGAGGCGGTGGTCGAACGCGAGGGGCGGCGTGGGGTGTTCGTGGCTGGCGCGGACGGCAAGGCCGGCTTCGTGCCGGTCACGACGGGCACCGCGCTCGGGGACCTGGTGCAGGCAGAGGGGCTGAAGCCCGGTGATCGCGTGGTGCTGCGTCCGGACGAGCGGCTGCGCGATGGCGCGGCGGTGGTCGCGCGCAAGGACTGACGGATTGATGCGGTGGCGCGCCCGGCGAGATTCGAACTCACGACCCCTGCCTTCGGAGGGCAGTACTCTATCCAGCTGAGCTACGGGCGCCTTGTGACGGCCGGGCAATCCGGCCGATCGAGACATCGACAGAAGCCGGCGGCGAAACCACCGACTGTTGCAAGCGTGCCCAAACTGGAACGCGGTGCGTTACTGCCGAATCCAAGAAGATAACCGATTTTCGACCTTGACGTACGCACGGATATAATCCGGCCCGTTTTGCGCGGCCGATCCGCATTTACCCGCTCCCCCCATTCAAACCATCCCGCCCTCACACGGTCGACAACATCATGAGCGACAGCGCTACCAAGACTACGAAGCAGTTTCTCAACGCCGTACTCGTCATCGTTGTGGCGGTGGTGGCCGGCATTCTCCTGATCGCGACCACGGTCAACACTGGCGACCGCACCGGCGAAGGCTCGCGTGCCCAGACCGCCGACGCGATCGGCGAACGCATCGCACCGGTCGCGGCCTTTGAACTCAAGGTCGCGCCGACCGGCCCGCGCACCCCGCGCACCGGCGAGGAAGTCTTCAAGGCGGCGTGCAACGCCTGCCACGCCACTGGCGCCTCGGGCGCGCCGAAGGTCGGTACCGCCGACTGGGCTCCGCGCATCGCGCAAGGCTATGACGCGCTGCTGAAGTCGGCGCTGGGTGGCAAGGGTGCGATGCCGCCCAAGGGTGGCCTGAGCGACGCGATGGATGTCGAGATCGGCCGCGCCATCGTGTACATGGCCAACCAGTCGGGTGCCAAGTTCAAGGAACCGGAAGCGCCTGCCGAGGCCAAGTGATCCGGCGCGGCCCTGGGGCCGCAACTTCACGAAAAAGCGTGGCATCGAAGGATGCCGCGCTTTTTTTTCGCCTAGCGTGCAAAGGATTGCATCGCAGCCTTCTGCCGCTCGATGAACTCGCGCATCGTGTCGATGCCGCGCAGTTGCAGCACGGTATTGCGCACGGCGGCTTCAAGCAGCACGGCGATGTTGCGGCCTGCCGCCACCGGAATCACCACCTTGCGCACCGGCAGGCCGAGCACGGTCTGCGTCAGCGCTTCGAGCGGCAGGCGCTCGTATTCCGTATCCATTGTCTGGCGGCGCACGAGGTGCACGATGAGCCGCAGCCGCATCTTCCGGCGGACGGCGGTCTCGCCAAAGATAGCCTTGATGTCGAGCAGGCCGAGGCCGCGCACTTCCAGCAGGTTCTGCAGTAGCGGCGGGCAGCGGCCTTCGATCGTGTTGGGCGAGATGCGCGCCAGATCGACCGCGTCGTCGGCCACGAGCCCATGGCCCCGGCTGATGAGTTCGAGCGCCAACTCGCTCTTGCCTAGGCCCGACTCGCCGGTGATGAGCACGCCGATGCCGAGCACATCCATGAACACGCCATGCACGGTGGTGGTCGGCGCGAGGCGCTTGGCGAGCCAGATGCGCAGCACGTCGATCACCTCGGCCGCCGAGGCTGCGCTCGCGTACAGGGGCACGCCGTGCTCCTCGCAGGCGGCGATCACATCCGGATCGACTTCGAGGCTGTCGCCGACGATGACCGCCGGCGGCTTGCGGGCGATGAGTTCCTTGGTCTTGAGCGTGTGATAGGTCTTGTCGAGCGGCGCGACGTACTCGACTTCCTGATGCCCGTAAACCTGGATGCGGCCGGGGTGAATGATGTTGAAGTGCCCGACCAGATCCGACGCTGCAACCATGCCGTCCGGCGCGCGCGGAGCCGAGATGGCGGCGCTTTCACCTGCCGAGCCGGCTAGCCGGCGCAGGTGGAGCGGATATTCGTTCTCGTCGTAGAGACGTCGGATCGTCAGCATGGCCTTGCGGTCGCCTTGTGGTGGGAGGCGCCCGCAGGCCCTGCGATGGCGCCGGGAATGTCAGGCTGCGGCGCGGTTCGGTTCCCAACCCACCAGCAGGCGGTGAGCGGTGGCGGCGTCGGGCGCGGTCGCGAGCGATTGCCGGAAATTGCGGTCGGACAGCATCTGCGCCAGCTCCGACAGGATTTCGAGATGGAGCTGCGTGGCCTGCTCGGGCACGAGTAGGAAGATGAGGATCGACACCGGTTTGCCGTCGGGCGCGTCGAAGGGAATCGGGTCGGCTACGCGGATGAAGGCGCCGACGGCCTCGCGCAATCCCTTGATGCGCCCGTGCGGAACGGCAACGCCTTGGCCGAGCCCGGTCGAACCGAGGCGCTCGCGGGCGAACAGGGAGTCGAACACCTTGTCCCGCGCCAGGCCCTGGTTGTTCTCGAACAGCAGCGCGGCCGCTTCGAATACCCGTTTCTTGCTGGTTGCCTCGACGTCGACAAGCACGTTGGTCGCAGGCAGGAGGCGGCTGATCTGGTTCATTTGGGCCTCACGATGGCACCGATTGCGGAAGCCGGAAGCTGCGGCGCAGCCCGACTACCCGTGGGTACCGGATGGCAGTGGGCTCGGATTATAGGGAGTTTTTGCGCTGCGTCATGATTGGCGACAGCGCCATGAAATGCCCTCTCCGGAAGCATTCGACGCACCGGATTGCCTGCCCCTGCAAAGCAAAAAGCCCCCGGAAACTCCGGGGGCTTGTGGTAACCGGCGTCAAGCTGCCGGTGCGCTGTACTTCATGGACTCGTGAGCGTGGTCCTGGACCTTTTCCTTGTGCTTGCAGACTTGGCGATCAAGCTTGTCGACCAGCAGGTCGATCGCTGCGTAGAGGTTCTCGTGAATGGCCTCGACGAACACCTTCTTGCCACGCATGTGAAGGCTGATTTCAGCGCGCTGGCGCAGCTTCTCGACCGAAAGGAAAACATCGACGTCGATCACTTGATCGAAGTGGCGACGAACACGCTCGAGCTTTTCGACGAGGTATTCGCGCAGGGCCGGGGTCAGTTCCAGGTGGTGTCCGCTGATGTTGAGGTTCATCACACGATCTCCTTTCGGCATTGCCAGTGGTTTGGCGCGTATCGCCGAAAGGCGATCGCGCCGTCATAGCGACCGGCGGAGATTCACGGGAGGGATCTTCAGCGTCTCGCGATACTTGGCGACTGTTCGTCGCGCAACCACGATCCCTTGCTCACCGAGCATTTCCGCCAGCCTGCTGTCTGAAAGCGGGTCCTTGGGGTTCTCGGCTCCTATGAGTTGCTTGATCAAGGCGCGAATCGCAGTCGACGATGCCGCGCCACCCGTTTCCGTGGCCACATGGCTGCCGAAGAAGTACTTGAGTTCGAACGTCCCGAAGGTCGTCAACATGTACTTCTGCGTCGTCACCCGCGACACCGTGCTTTCGTGCAGGCCGAGAATGTCGGCAATTTCACGTAACACCAGTGGACGCATGGCAACTTCGCCATGTGTAAAAAAAGCTCGCTGCCTTTCGACGATAGCCTGCGCCACGCGCAGGATGGTGTCAAACCGCTGTTGGACGTTCTTGATCAGCCACCGTGCTTCCTGCAATTGGGACGATAAGGTGGCTCCGCCCGAGGCAGAATTGCCGTTTGCCCCACCCCCGCCCTGGCCGCGCGAGGCCTTCAGAATGTTGGCGTAGAGGTCGTTAATGCGCAGCTTCGGGATCACGTCCGGATTGAGCATCGCGGTCCATTCGCCCTTGACGCGGCGCACCACGATGTCGGGCACGACGTAGTTCGACTCGTGCCGCGAAAAGGCGGATCCGGGATACGGGTTAAGCCGTCGAATCAGGTTGTGCGCCTCGCGCAGCGTGTCGTCGTCGCAGGCCAGGAACTTGCGCAGCTTGGTGAAGTCGCGCTGTGCAAGCAATTGCAGATGCTCGGCGCAGATGACGCGCGCGCACTCCAGCACGTCGGCATCGACGTCCTCGGTCATCTCGTTCTCGTCGCGCAGTTGCAGCACGAGGCTTTCGGAGATGGAGCGCGCACCGACGCCGGGCGGATCGAAGCCTTGCAGGATGTCGACGGCATCCGCCAGTTCGTCGGGCTCGAACGGATCGTCGTGCGGCCAGAGTTCGAGGATGTCTTCCTCGGTGGCATGCAGGTAGCCGTCCTCGTCGAGCGATTCGATGAGGATGCCGACGAGCAGCCGTTCGCGCACGCCGAGCTTTTCGAGCCGCAGTTGTTCGAGCAGATGCTCGCGCAGGGTGACGCCGTCCTCGCCGAGCTGGGGGCGGGTGTCGTCTTCCTCGCCGGAGGGGCGGCCGTAGTCGCTGCCGTATTCGCCGCCGCTGTCGCCGAAATCGCTGCCGCCTTCGTAGTCGGCGTCGCGGTTGTCGGCGTCGGAGCTGGCGGCGCGGTCGCCGTCGGCGGCTTCGCCGGAGGGCGGTTCCGACACGGGCGTGGCCGAGTCGGTGGACACGTGGCTTTGCACGAGCGAGCCGTCGGCCGACAGCGACACGCCTTGCGACAGCGGGTTGTCGATGCGTTCGAGCAGCGGGTTGTCGCTGAGGATCTGCTCCAACTCCTGGTTGAGTTCGAGCGTGGACAGTTGCAGCAGCCGGATCGATTGCTGGAGCTGAGGGGTCAGCGCCAGGTGCTGCGACATGCGAAGCTGGAGCGATTGTTTCATGTGCGTCAGCCCTACATGCGGAAGTGTTCGCCGAGATAGACGCGGCGTACGGATTCGTTGTCGATGATCTCGTCGGGGCGGCCTGCGGCAAGCACCCGCCCTTCCGAAATGATGTAGGCGTGATCGCAGATCCCCAGCGTCTCGCGGACGTTGTGGTCGGTGATCAGCACGCCGATACCGCGGTCCTTGAGGAAGCGGACGATGCGCTGGATCTCGATGACCGCGATCGGGTCGATGCCGGCAAACGGCTCGTCGAGGAGCACGAAGCGCGGCATCGTCGCAAGCGCGCGGGCGATCTCTACCCGGCGCCGCTCGCCGCCCGAAAGCGACGAAGCGAGGCTGGCGCGGATGTGACCAACCTGAAGCTCGTCGATCAGCATGTCCAGCCGTTGCTGCACGACCTTGCGCGTGAGCGCGCGGCCGTCGGCGTCGCGCTGGAGTTCCAGCACGGCGCGGATGTTGTCTTCCACGGTCAGCTTGCGGAACACGCTCGCTTCCTGCGGCAGATAGCTCAGGCCGAGGCGGGCGCGCTCGTGCATCGCGCGCCGGCCGATGCTCTGGCCGTCGAGGCTGATGCTGCCGGCCTCCATCGCGACGAGGCCGACGATCATGTAGAAGCAGGTCGTCTTGCCGGCGCCATTGGGGCCGAGCAGGCCGACGACCTCGCCGCTGCGCACTTCCATCGACACGTCATGCACGACGGTGCGCTTGCCGTAGCCCTTGCGCAGATGCTCGGCGACGAGCACCGAGGCGCGCGCCTCGGGCGCGAGCGCGGCGACGGCCTCGGACGTGGCGTGGCTCACGGAGCTGCTCATTGCGGCCCCGTGGTGCTGCGGTCGAGGCGCAGCGGATTGCCGGCTTCCGGCTTGTTCGAGGGCGAGCCGCTTGGCGCGGCGGGCACGGCCGGCGCGTCGGCCGACGGCGCGCGCGGCGCGATCACGGCGCGCACGCGGCCGTTGCCGCTGTCACCGCCATCGACCGTGTACTGGTCGTAGCGGTTGTCGTAGACGATGACCTTGCCTGTCACCTGGTCAGTCTGCTGCGCGCCGCTCTCGCTGCGGCGCAGCTGGGCGCGGTTGGTGAGCGTGACCTTGTCGGCCCGGCCGTCGTAGTCGATGCGCTCGGCCTCGCCCTCGACCCAGCGGTCGGGGCCGCCGTCGCGCTTCTGGCGGAAGGTGGCGAGCTTGCCGGCGCCGGCGGTGAGCGTGCCGAATTGCAGGCCCTCGGGCGACTGGCGCACTTCGAGCCGTTCGCCGCGCATGACCATCGTGCCGCGCGTGACGACCACGTCGCCTTCGAACACGCTCACCTGCTTGAGGTCGTCGAGGCCGCCGCGCTTCGCGGTGATGGTGGTTTCCTGCAGGCGGTCGGACTGCTCGGCGCCGGCCGGCGCGATGGCCGTCAGCGCGCCGAGCGCGAGCAGCGCGGCGAGCACGACCGGCCCGCGCAGGCGCGCGACATGCCGTGCGAGATAGCGTCGCGCGCGCGACGGATGGCGGGCGGCAGGCAGGCAGCGAAGAAGGGATGCGGGTCGGAGGCTCATGTTCGGGGTGACGAGGATGCCGCGCCGCGCTTCGGCCCGAAGACCGCCCGCATGTCGCTGTGCACCTTGAGTGTCCGGAAAGAATTGTCGGCGTCCATGCCGACACCGCTGAGTGTCGAGTCGCCCTGACGGATGGTCACGGCGCTGTCGCTGCTGGCGGTGTCGTCGTCGGGGCGGACGGTGAGCTGCTCGGTGTCGAGCCGCATCGCGGCGCGGCCGGCGGCGGCATCGCGCGTCACGCGCACCGCGCGTTCGAGGCGGATTTCCTCGCCCTGGCGGATCGATAGGCCCTGCTCGGCCTCGATGCGTACCGTCGCTTCGCCGGCCTGCTGGACGCGCGGCAGGCTCAGGCGGAGCGTGTCGCTGTCGGGCAGGTGCTCCGCACGTTCGGCGAGCAGCAGCGTCTCGACCCTGCCTTCGGGCGACAGGCGCGCGGCGCGCAGCCCGCCGATCACGTAGTCGGGCCTCGACGGCGAGTTGACGACCGGAGGCGTCTCGGTACGGCGCAGGTTCTCGGCCAGCCACCAGGTGCCGGCGGCGAGGATGGCGGCAACGAACACCGGCAGCAGACGCAGCAGGAAGGTCGTCATCCCTGGGCGCTCCCGGCGTCGAGGTGGGCTGCGTAGGCGGCGTCGAGCCGGCCTTGCGCGGCGAGCAGCAACTCGGCCAGGTCGCGCGCGGCACCGCGGCCGCCGGCGCGCGGCGCGGTCCAGTGCGCATGGGCGCTGACGCCGGTGGCGGCGTTGGCGACCGTGGCCGCGAAGCCGACGCGGCGCATCACCGCCAGATCGACCCAGTCGTCGCCCATGAAGGCGGCCTCGTCGGCGTTCACGCCGGCATCGGCGAGCAGCGCGGCGAGGGCGCCGAGCTTGTCGTCGCAGCCAAGGATGACGTGGGCCACCTTCAGGTCGCGTGCGCGGCGTTCGACCATCGCCGAGCGCCGGCCCGACAGCAGCGCGACCGCGATGCCGTTGTCGCGCAGCAGCTTGAAGCCGTGGCCGTCATGCACGTGGAAGCACTTGAGTGCCTCGCCGTCGGGGCCGAACAGCAGCTGGCCGTCGGTGAGCACGCCGTCCACGTCGAAGATGGCGAGCTTCACGCGCGCGGCGCGGGCGAGCACGTCCGCGGCAAGGCCGGCAGTGACGGCGGCGGAAATGCCGGACGCGGCGGTCGCGCTCGCGGCCGGAGCGGCTCCATCCGCGCCGAGGGCCACATCGGCGTGCACGCCGGCTGCTTCGGCGATGACGCTCGGCCCGCTCATATGACCTTCGCCGCCATCAGCAGGTTGAGGTTGAGCGCGCCCACCACCTTGCCCGCGTCCACCACGAGCAGCTGCTGGATGCGGCGGTCTTCCATGACGCGCGCGGCCTCGGCGGCGAGCGCGTCGGGCGCGATCGACACCGGCGTGCGCGTCATCACCTGGGCCAGCGTCACGTCGCGCAGGTCGGTCGTGCGTTCGAGCAGGCGGCGCAGGTCGCCGTCGGTGAAGATGCCTTCGAGGCTGCCGTCGTCGCGCGTGACGGCCGTCATGCCCAGACCCTTGCGCGACATCTCGACGATGGCCTCGCCCAGCGACGCGCCGGCCGGCACGCGCGGCACGTCGTCGCCGGCGCGCATCACGTCGCGCACATAGGTGAGCAGGCGCCGGCCGAGCGAGCCGCCCGGATGGCTGCGCGCGAAGTCGTCGGCGCTGAACTTGCGAGCATGCAGCAGCGCCACCACCAGCGCGTCGCCCAGCGCCATCGCGGCGGTGGTGGACGTGGTGGGCGCGAGGTTGTGCGGGCAGGCTTCGCGCTCGATGCCGCCGTCGAGATGCACATCGGCCAGCCGGGCAAGCGTGGATTGCGGCCGGCCGGTGAGGGAGATCATCTTGGCGCCCAGGCGCTTGATGAGCGGCGCGATCGCGCGCAGCTCGTCGCCTTCGCCGGAATAGGAGACCGCGAGCACCACGTCATCGCTCGTGATCATCCCGAGATCGCCGTGGCTCGCCTCGGCGGGGTGCACGAAGAAGGCCGGCGTGCCGGTGGACGCGAGCGAGGCGGCGAGCTTGTTGCCCACATGCCCCGACTTGCCGATGCCCGACACGACCACGCGGCCGGGCCTGCCGGTGCCGGTGGCGGCAAGCACGAGAGCGACCGCGCGCTCGAAGGCGGCGGCCTGCGCCTGATCGCGGAAACGCTCGGCCAGCGCGTGCAGGCCGGCCGCCTCGGTTTCGAGGACATCGATTGCGATGGCGGCGCTTGAACTTGGCTTGGTGTCGGACACTTCGCGTTCTACACTTTGCGAAAAGCAAAAATTATACCGCTCGACAGTCACCCGTTCTGACGGGATTTTTCCCAGCCTGTCGCGTCCGCGCGCCGCCTCAACCAATCAAGAGCATGACGGGTACCGCCCTCGATCTTCCCTTGTTCCTGCTGCTGGCCGCCGTGGTCGGCGTGGTCCTTTTCCGGCTGCTGCACCTGCCGCCGATGCTCGGCTATCTGGCTGTCGGGATTGTCGTGGGGCCGCATGCGCTTGGTCTCGTCCCCGACACGCCACAAACCCGTTATCTCGCCGAATTCGGCGTCGTGTTCCTGATGTTCTCGATCGGGCTGGAGTTCAACCTGCCCAAGCTGCGCGCGATGCGGCGCGAGGTGTTCGGGCTCGGATTGACGCAGGTGGTGCTCACGATCGGCCTGGCCCTCGTGGCGAGCATCGGCGCGGCCTGGGTGGTGGCGCGCTGGTGGCCGCAGGCCGACGGCTTCACCTGGCAGGCGGCCTTCGCGCTGGGCGCGGCGCTGGCGATGAGTTCGACCGCCATCGTCATGAAGCTGCTGGCCGAGCGCATCGAGCTGGACGCGCCGCATGGCCGGCAGATCGCCGGCGTGCTGCTGTTCCAGGATCTGGCGGTAGTGCCGCTGCTGGTGATCGTGCCGTCGCTCAAGGGCGAGGTGGGCGACATGGCCACGTCCATCGGCCTCGCCTTCGTGAAGGCGACGGCGGTGCTGGCGCTGCTGCTGGTGTTCGGCCAGAAGCTCATGCGCGGCTGGTTCCACATCGTCGCGCGGCGCCGGTCGCAGGAGCTGTTCATGCTCAACCTCCTGCTCATCACGCTGGGGCTGAGCTGGATTACCGAGCATGCGGGGCTGTCGCTCGCGCTCGGCGCCTTCGTGGCTGGCATGCTCATCGCCGAGACCGAGTACCGGCATCAGGTGGAGGAGGACATCAAGCCCTTCCGCGACGTGCTGCTGGGGCTGTTCTTCATCACGATCGGCATGCTGCTCAACCCGCTCGTGGTGTGGGAGCACTTCGGCTGGGTGGCGCTGCTGATCGTGCTGCCGGTGGCCTTCAAGTTCGGGCTGGTGGCGGTGCTGGGGCAGGTGTTCGGCGGCAGCGCGGGCACGGGCATCCGCACCGGGCTGGCGCTGTGCACGGCGGGCGAGTTCGGCTTCGTGCTGCTGGAACAGGCGGGCGACCTGCACATCGTCGACGAGGGCCTGCTCCAGATGGTGCTGGCGGCGATGCTGCTGTCGATGCTGGCCGCCCCCTTCCTCATCCAGTACAGCGACCGCATCGCGCTGCGCTTCGCGAGCAACGAATGGATGCTCGCCTCGCTCAACCTCACCAAGATCGCGGCGCGCAGCATCCAGACCGACCGCCATGTCGTCATCTGCGGCTTCGGCCGCTCGGGCCAGAACCTCGCGCGCATCCTCGAAAGCCAGGGGCTCGGCTACGTGGCGCTCGACCTCGACCCTGACCGCGTGCGCGAGGCGGCGGCGGCCGGCGACAGCGTGGTGTTCGGCGACGCGGCGCGGCGCGAGAGCCTGATTGCCGCCGGCATCCACCGCGCGGCGGCGCTGGTCGTCACCTACGCTGACACCCCGTCGGCGCTCAAGCTGCTGCACCACGTGCAGGCGCTTGCGCCGACGCTGCCCGTCATCATCCGCACCCGCGACGACCGCGACCTCGACCGGCTGCGCGAGGCCGGCGCGGCCGAGGTCGTGCCCGAGGTGCTGGAAGGCAGCCTGATGCTCGGCACGCATGCGCTGCTCATGCTCGGCACGCCGCTGGCGCAGGTGCTCGGCCTCGTGCGCGACCAGCGCGCGGCGCGCTACGCGGGGCTGCGCGGCTTCTTTCCGGGCGGGCAGGGTGATGGCGAGGATCAGCAGAGCCGGGTGCGGCTGCATTCGGTGCATCTGCCGCTGGGCGCGCGCTCGGTGGGTTCGCGGCTTGGTGATCTGGGGATGGAGCTGATCGGCGCGACCGTGGTGGCGGTGCGCCGGCGCGAGGTGCGCGGCGCCGATCCGTCGCCCGAACTCGTGCTGGAGGCGGAGGACATCGTCGTGCTGCGCGGGCTGCCCGAGGCGCTCGCGCTGGCGGAGGAACGGCTGCTGATGCCGTGAGGGCGGCGGGTCGGGGCCGCAGCGCTCGCGCGGCGTCGGCCGGTGGCGCGACGGTTCCGGCGCGACGCCGGTTCCGGCAGGCCGGCGGGCACCGTGACCGCGCCTCAGTCCGGCCGGCCGTCCTTCGCGCCGATGGTCCGCTTCTGCAAGCCCTTGCGCAGCACGAGGTCGATGACGGGCTGCTCGCGCTTGTTGGCGCGCTGGCAATGGCCGGGCTGGAAGCGGTCGGTCAGCCAGATCACGAAGCGCGCCCAGCGCTTGTCGTGCCGCGCGCGCCAGGCGTGCGACGACACCGATTCCCACGCCAGTCCGTTGAATACCGCCGCGTTCACGAAATGGTCGAGCGCGCGCACGCCGGCCCGGCCGCGCTCGGTGCGGCCCGCGAAGCCGACCCAGCAGATGATGAGATAGCCCAGCACCGCGAGCGGCACGATGGCCGTCATCAGCGCGAAGCCGGCGAGCCGCTCCTGCCAGCTGTTCTCGCGCAGCGCGAAGCGGCGGCGCACGGGCTGCGCGGCGTCGTAGGGCGTGGCGCCGGGCGGTTCGTGCCCGGGCGCGTGGGCGTGGGAATGCGCGTGGGGGCGGGCGTGATTGCCGTCGTGGTGCCGGCCGGCACGGTCATGCTGACCCGGCTCGCGGATACCCCGGTCGTCTCCGGGCTTGCCGTGCTCATGCTCGCCGGGCGCCGCGCGCCGGCCGTCATGCTGCGTCATCACTCAACCCGCCCGCTTGTGCACCGCGAGGCGGATGCCGTTTTCCGACCGGATCGTCAGCCGCCCGACCGGCTCGGGCACATGCGAGGCCAGCGGCTCGAAGCGGTAGCGCCGCACCAGCGTCGCGAGGATGAGCGCCGCCTCCTGCAACGCGAAGGCCGCGCCGATGCACACGCGCGGCCCGGCGCTGAAGGGCAGGTAGGCGTTCTTGAGCGACTCGCGCGCGGCCTCGCCCGCATAGCGGTCGGGATCGAAATCGTCCGGGCGCTCCCAGTAGTCGCGGTGGCGGTGGATGAGCCAGGGCGCGATCACGATGGTCGAGTCGGCGGGCAGGTGCTTGTCGCGCATGCGGCGCGGCGCCGGCGTGGCGCGCGCGAAGAAGCCCACCGGCGGATACAGCCGCAGCGTCTCGCGGAAGACGTTGCGCACCAGCTCCAGCCCGCGCAGCTCGGCAAAGCCGATCGGCCGGTCGCCGCATTCGGCCATCACCTCGTCGTGCATGCGCTGCTGGATGTCGGGCGCGTTGGCGATGAGGTAGAGCGACCACGACAGCGCGCTGGCCGAGGTCTCGTGGCCGGCGAGGAAGAGCATCGCCACCTGATCGACCAGCTCCTTGAAGCTGAAGTGCGTGCCCGTCGCGGGATCGACCGCGTCGAGCAGGCTGGAGAGGATGTCGTCGGGGCCGTCGGCATTGAAGGGGCAGGCGGGCTTGCCGGCGCTTGCGGCTGCCGGCGCGGTGGCTTGGGCACTTGCGCGCGCCGCCGCCCAGGCGTCGTGGCGCGGCCTGATGAAGCCCTCCAGCACGCCCCGGATCTCCTTCGCCGCCGCCTTGCTCGCGCGCGCCGCGAGCCACGGGTGGAACAGCCTCGGCCAGCGGAAGATGACCGGCATGATCAGCTTGGGCGCCAGCTCCTGGAAGCGCGAGAAGGCGCGGAAGATGCGCTGCGCGTCCTCGCCCTCCAGCGGCGTCGAGAGGATGGTGCGGAAGATGATGTCGGCGGTGACATGGGTCATCTCCAGCTCCACGTCGTGCTCGACCGCGTCGGGCAGGGCGTCGAGCCGGTCGCGCATCGCGTCGGCTGCGTCGCGCATGAGGCCGAACACATGCTTGATGCGCGCCGCCTCGAACGACTTTTCCATCATGTCGCGCTGCCGCTGCCATTGCGCGCCGTTGGTCGTGAAGATGCTCTCGCCGAGCAGCGGCTCCAGCGCATGGCCGAGTAGCTCGTGCTTCGGAAAGTCGGGCGCCTCGTCCACCAGCACCTGCTTCCAGAGCCTGGGCTCGTTGACCATGTAGAGGTCGAGGCCGGGCAGATGCACCTCGCCCATCTTCATGCGGTAGCTGCGCTCGAACAGGCCGTCCATCCAGGATCGGCGCTTGAACAGGTACATCCACAGGAAGGACGCCTTGGTCTTCAGCGGCTTGGGGTGGACGGGGCAAAAGCTCATTCTGAATTCCTGTTTCAGCGTTTCCAGTCGCGCACGGCGGCCTTGGCGGCGAAGCGCTCGGCGAGCAGCTGCGGGCCGGCGGTGATCGCGAAGTAATCGTAGGCGCCGGGCGCGGTCGCGGGCTTCTCGCTCGCCATCAGGTACTGGAAGTGGACGCGATACCAGTCGCGCCGGATGCGCCGGTAGGTGGCCGGCGTGAACAGCGTCGGCAGGCGCGGCGACAGCAGCTTGGGGCGCGGCGCGGCCGGGTCGGGCTGGGCGATGCCCGAGGTGGCGAGCGGATCGGTCAGCGCGAAGCAGGCGCCGTCCACCGGCGCGGTGAAATCGACCCAGTCGATCTCGCGCGCGGCGGCGAGCGCGGCCATGTCGGCGCGGATGCGCGCGGCCTGCGGGATGTAGCTGACCATCGGGATGCACTGCCCGAGCGTGAGCAGGCTGATGCGCGGGCCGCGCCGGGCGAGGTCGGGATCGAGCGCGAGGGCGCGCGCCAGCATCATCGGCGCGACGATGGTGCCGACGCTGTGCGCGGCGATCAGCACCTCGTCGGCATCGCTCGCGCGCACGCGCTCGACCAGCAGCCGCGCGAAGGCGTCGATGCGCTCCTCCATGCCCGGCAGCCGGCCGAGCGCGAGCCGGATCGAGAAGGCGTAGATGCGCAGCAGCCAGTAGAGCCGCAGCCGGGCTTCGAGCAGACGGCCGAGCTGCACCACGCCCGCGAACACGGCGAGGCCGGCGACCAGGCCCGCCGCGCGCGCGCCGGGTCCGCCGATCCAGGCGCCGCCGCCCGAGCTGCCGCTGCCGAAGGCCGTCGCCGCCGCGTCGGCGGGCAGGGCGGGCGCGCCGGCGGCGAGGCCGGTCATCGCATGGGTGAAGGCGCTGGCGGCGAGGTCGCCGGCCGCCATCCCCGCCGCCACGCCGAGCCCGAGCACGAGCAGCAGCAGCACGAAGGGGAAGGTCACCGCGACGCCGGGCGGCCAGGACACGCGCCAGACCTTGAACAGCGCGCCGGTGCGCACGCCGAGCCAGATCACGCCGAGGTAGGCGGCGATCAGCGCCAGCTCGTTGCGCAGCCAGTGGCGGCGGATGAGGTCGTCCCAGTGCAGGAAGGCGTAGTCGGTGACGGTGGCGTCGCCGGGCGTGGCGATGCGCCAGCGGCTCGCGAATTCGCCGTCGCGCTCGCGCGGGCCGAGCGCGAGGTCGAGGCCGCCGACGCGGGCCTGGGCGGCGGCTTCGTCGCGGTAGAGCCGGCGGTAGAAGGGCGCGCCGCGCGGGTCGAAGCCGCTGAGGTAGAAGACCTGGCGCTTGCGGACAGTGGGCTGGCGGGCGGGATCGGGCATGCGCGGGAGCGGGGCTAGCTGCGAAGGAGCGGGCGCGAAGGCCCGGCCGGCAATGCTAGGCGAGCCGGGCGCCGATCATTCGGCAATGACGCAACCGCACCCGTCACCGCGTTGCGCCGGGGCAATCGCGGCGCGCCGGCCGTCCGCATCGAGCGGGCAGCCTGACCGCGGTCAGCGCGCCGCCTTCCCGCGCTCCAGCAACGGCCGCAGATACCGCCCCGTATGACTGGCTTCGCACGCCGCCACCTCCTCCGGCGTGCCCACCGCCACCACCTGCCCGCCGCCCGAGCCGCCCTCCGGCCCCATGTCGATCAGCCAGTCGGCGGTCTTGATCACGTCGAGGTTGTGCTCGATGACGACCACCGTGTTGCCGTGGTCGCGCAGCGCGTGCAGCACCTTGAGCAGCAGCTCGATGTCGGCGAAGTGCAGGCCTGTCGTCGGCTCGTCGAGGATGTAGAGCGTGCGGCCGGTGTCGCGCTTGCTGAGTTCCTGCGACAGCTTCACGCGCTGCGCCTCGCCGCCCGACAGCGTCGTGGCCGACTGGCCGAGCCGCAGATAGCCCAGGCCCACGTCGAGCAGTGTCTGGAGCTTGCGCGCCACCACCGGCACCGGCGCGAAGAAGGCCGCCGCCTCGTCCACCGTCATGTCGAGCACCTCGGCGATGGTCTTGCCCTTGTAGAGGATCTCCAGCGTCTCGCGGTTGTAGCGCTTGCCCTTGCACACGTCGCAGGGTACGTACACGTCGGGCAGGAAGTGCATTTCCACCTTGATCATGCCGTCGCCCTGGCAGTTCTCGCAGCGTCCGCCCTTGATGTTGAAGCTGAAGCGCCCGGCGTCGTAGCCGCGCTCGCGCGCCAGCGGCACCTCGGCGAACAGCTCGCGGATCGGCGTGAACAGCCCGGTGTAGGTGGCCGGATTGCTGCGCGGCGTGCGGCCGATCGGGCTCTGATCGACGTTGATGACCTTGTCGAACAGCTCCAGCCCCTCGATCGCCTCGCAGGGCGAGGGCTCGGCCGAGGCGTTGTACAGATGGCGCGCCGCCGCCGTGTAGAGCGTGTCGTTGACGAGCGTGCTCTTGCCCGAGCCGCTCACGCCGGTCACGCAGGTGAGCAGGCCGACGGGGATGGCGGCCGTCACGTCGCGCAGGCTGTTGCCACTCGCGCCGCGGATCACGAGTTGCAGCGGCTGGCCGTCGTCATCCGTTTTTGGCGCGGTGCGCGCGCGCGGCACGGCGATGGCGCGCCGCCCGCTCAGATAAGCGCCCGTGGGCGACTCGACCGCGGCGGCCACCACGTCGGGCGTGCCGGCGGCCATCACCTGCCCGCCGTGCTCGCCGGCGGCCGGGCCCATGTCCACCACCCAGTCGGCGGCGCGGATCGCGTCCTCGTCATGCTCGACCACGAGCACGCTGTTGCCGAGGTCGCGCAGGTGCTTGAGCGTGCCGATGAGGCGATCGTTGTCGCGCTGGTGCAGGCCGATGCTCGGCTCGTCCAGCACGTACATCACGCCGGTCAGGCCCGAGCCGATCTGGCTCGCGAGCCGGATGCGCTGCGCCTCGCCGCCCGACAGCGTGTCGGCGCTGCGGTCGAGGCTCAGATAGTTGAGGCCGACGTTGTTGAGGAAGCCGAGCCGTGCGCGGATCTCGCGCGCGATCTTGTCGGCGATCTCGCCCTTCGCGCCGCTCAGCTTCAGCTCGTCGAACCAGGCCTGGGCCTGGCCGAGCGACATCGCATTCACTTCATAGATGCGCCGGCTCTGCGCGCCTTCGCCCACGCGCACGAAGCGCGCCTCGCGCTTGAGCCGCGAGCCTTCGCAATCGGGGCAGCAGCGCACCACCACGAACTTGCTCAGCTCCTCGCGCACCGCCGATGAATCGGTCTCGCGCCAGCGGCGTTCGAGGTTGTTGGCCACGCCCTCGAAGGGATGCGACTTCTTCACCGTCTTGCCGCGCTCGTTCAGGTACTGGAACTCGACCTCGGTCTCGCCCGTGCCCATCAGCACCGCCTCGCGCACATGCGAGGGCAGCTCCTCCCACGGCGTGTCGATGTCGAAGCCGAAATGGCCTGCAAGCCCTTGCAGCATCTGGAAGTAGAACTGGTTGCGGCGGTCCCAGCCCTTGATCGCGCCGCTCGCGAGCGACAGCGACGGATGCGCCACGATGCGCTGCGGATCGAACCAGTCGATATGCCCCAGCCCGTCGCAGCGCTGGCAGGCGCCGAGCGGCGAGTTGAACGAGAAGATGCGCGGCTCCAGCTCACCCAGCGCATGGCTGCAGATGGGGCAGGCAAAGCGGTTGCTGAACACCTGCTCCGCGCCCGACTCCATGTCGAGCGCGAGCGCCCGGCCCTCGCCGTGGCGCAGCGCGGTCTCGAAGGACTCGGCCAGACGCTGCTTGGATTCGGCCGACACCTTCAGCCGATCGACCACCACGTCGATGCTGTGGCGCTCGTTCTTCTTGAGTTCGGGCAGCTCGTCGACCTCGTACACCGTCGGCTTGCCGCCCGTGGGCGTGATGCGGAAGCGCACGAAGCCCTGGGCGCGGAAGCTCTCGAACACGTCGGCATGCTCGCCCTTGCGGTTGGCGACGACGGGCGACAGGATCATCAGCTTGCTGCCCTCGGGCCGCGCGAGCACCGCATCCACCATCTGCCCGACTGACTGCGCCACGAGCGCGTGCTCGGGATGGTCGGGGCAGTAGGGCGTGCCGGCGCGCGCCCACAGCAGGCGCATGTAGTCGTTGATCTCGGTGACGGTGCCGACCGTCGAGCGCGGATTGTGGCTCGTCGCCTTCTGCTCGATGGCGATGGCGGGCGACAGGCCCTCGATCACATCCACATCGGGCTTCTCCATGAGCTGGAGAAACTGCCGCGCATAGGCCGACAGCGATTCCACATAGCGGCGCTGGCCTTCGGCATACAAAGTGTCGAAGGCAAGAGAGCTCTTGCCGCTGCCCGACAGCCCGGTGATGACCACCAGCTTGTTGCGCGGGAGATCGAGGCTGATGTTCTTGAGGTTGTGCGTGCGTGCGCCGCGGATCCGGATTTCGTCCATGTTTCCTTGCGTTTTCTTGGGTCCTTTGACGCCCCGCAAGACCGAAAGGCCAAGCTTGCTACTATAGCCCGCCCCCCTCGCACGACCCGGGTTTCCCTGGGTAATCAGCGTGCAAGCCCCTTGAAAACCTGCCGCGCATCGTCATGAAAACGAATGCAGCCCAAGCCATGTCCGCGATCAACGACCCTGCGGGCATGACCCCGACCGAACGCCGCGCGAGCACCGCGCTCGCCTCGATCTACGCCCTGCGCATGCTCGGGCTGTTCCTCATCCTGCCGGTGTTCGCGGTGTACGCGCACTCGCTGCCGGGCGGCGCCTCGCCCGCGATGGTGGGGCTGGCGATCGGCATCTACGGGCTGACGCAGGCGGCGCTCCAGATCGCCTTCGGCCGCGCCAGCGACCATTACGGGCGCAAGCCGGTGATCGTCGCGGGGCTGGCGCTGTTCGCGCTCGGCAGCTTCGTGGCCGCGCTGGCGCACAGCATCGAACTCATCATCGTCGGCCGCGCGATCCAGGGCGCGGGCGCCATCTCGGCCGCGATCACCGCGCTCATCGCCGACGCCACGCGCGACCAGCAGCGCAGCAAGGCGATGGCGATGGTCGGCGCGAGCATCGGCGTGACCTTCGCGGCGAGCATGGTCATCGCGCCGCTGCTGTATGGCGCGATCGGCATGCCGGGCATCTTCGCGCTCACCGGCGCGCTCGCGATCGCGGCGATCGGCGTGGTGCAGTTCGTCGTGCCCGACGTGCCGCAGCCGGCGCTGGGCCAGCGGGTGCCCTTCAGCCAGGTGCTGGCCGACCGCCAGCTGCTGCGGCTGGACTTCGGCATCTTCGCGCTGCATGTGGCGCAGTCGGCGATGTTCGTGGTGGTGCCGGTGCTGCTGGTGGACGTGGCCGGCGTGCCCGTGACCGAGCACTGGAAGCTCTATCTGCCGGCGGTGTCGGTGGCCTTCGTGCTCATGGTGCCGGCCATCATCAAGGCCGAGCGCGGCGGGCAGATGCGCGCGGTGTTCGTCGGCGCGATCGCGCTGATGGCGCTGCTGGAGGCGGTGTCGAGCCAATTCGCGAGCGGCGCGCTGCCGGTGAACTTCACGACCATGCTCGGGCTGCTGACGGTGTTCTTCATCGCCTTCAACGTGCTGGAGGCGCTGCTGCCGTCGCTGGTGAGCAAGATCGCCCCGCCGGCCGCGAAGGGCACGGCGCTGGGGGTCTACAACACGGTGCAGTCGCTGGGCGTGTCGGCCGGCGGGTCGCTGGGCGGGTGGATCGCCACGCATTTCGGGCGGGCGGCGGTGTTCGAGGCTTGCGCGGGGTTGATGGTGCTGTGGGCGATTGCGGCGTTCGGGATGCGGGTGCCGGTGCGGCGGTGAAGCCGTTGATGGAGCATCTCGAAGTCCGTCTCTCGGTCGAGCAGAGGAGCCTGCTTCGGCGTGCAGCCGAGCTGTCGGACTGTTCCCTTGGTGAATTTGTCGTCGCCGCTGCGTGCGATGCCGCAGAGCGCGTCATCGCTGCACGGTTCCTCGTAGCCGAGCCCGCAGCGATGTCCCGCCAGCATGAAGACGCGCTGCAAGATCTGACTGATCTGTCCCAGGATCTCAACCTCGGCTACTGAGCGAGATGGCGCTCCCGCCGCCTCGCTTACACGCCCCCTTCCTCCCCTCCGACAGACCCGTCAGACACCTCCCCCCGAAGCTCTCCCGGCCCAGCCGCGCCCTGCGGCGGCGCACCAATAACGGAGACCTTCGCCCCATGAGCCTGCTCCTCGTCCTGGCCGCCCTGGCCTTCCTGATGCTGGTCGCCTATCGCGGCTACAGCGTCATCCTGTTCGCGCCGGTGGCGGCGCTCGGCGCGGTGCTCCTCACCGATCCGGCCCACGTCGCTCCGGTGTACTCCGAGCTGTTCATGGACAAGATGGTCGTGTTCGTGAAGAACTACTTCCCGGTGTTCATGCTCGGCGCGGTGTTCGGCAAGCTCATCGAGCTGTCGGGCTTCTCGCGCTCGATCGTCAGTTCGGTGATCGGGCTGGTGGGCGCGGGGCGGGCGATGGCGGCCATCGTCATCGTCTGCGCGCTGCTCACCTACGGCGGCGTGTCGCTGTTCGTCGTGGTGTTCGCGGTGTACCCGTTCGCGTCCGAACTCTTCCGGCAGAGCGACATCCCCAAGCGGCTCATCCCGGGCACGATCGCGCTCGGCGCCTTCAGCTTCACGATGGATTCGCTGCCGGGCACGCCGCAGATCCAGAACATCATCCCCAGCTCCTTCTTCGGCACCAACGCCTATGCCGCGCCGGTGCTCGGCACGCTGGGCGCGGTGTTCATCTTCATCGTCGGCCTGAGCTATCTCGACTGGCTGCGCCGCCGTGCCGCGCGCGCCGGCGAGGGTTACGCGAAGCCGGGCCAGAAGCTGGTGAACGAGCCCGACACGGCCGCCGACCAGCCGCTCGCCAATCCGTGGATCGCGATTGCGCCGCTGTTCGTCGTGGGCATCGCCAACAAGCTGTTCACGAGCTGGATTCCGGCCTTCTACGGGCCGAAGGCGTCGGTGGTGTTCGTCGAGGGCAAGGCGCCGGTGGTGGCCGACGTGACCAAGGCGGTCGGCATCTGGGCGGTGGAGGCGGCGCTGCTGCTGGGCATCCTGTGCGTGCTGCTGTTCGCGTGGCGGCGCGTGGCCGAGAAGTTCGGCGAGGGCAGCAAGAGCGCGGTCGGCGGCGCGCTGCTGGCGTCGATGAACACGGCATCGGAATACGGCTTCGGCGCGGTGATCGCGGCGCTGCCGGGCTTCCTGTTCATCTCGCAGGCGCTGGCGGCGATCCCGAATCCGCTCGTGAACGAGGCCATCAGCATCACGGCGCTGGCGGGCATCACCGGCTCGGCGTCGGGCGGCATGAGCATCGCGCTGGCGGCGATGGCGCAGAGCTTCATCGAGAACGCGAACGCGGCCGGCATCCCGATGGAGGTGCTGCACCGCGTGGCGTCGATGGCCTCGGGCGGCATGGACACGCTGCCGCACAACGGCGCGGTCATCACGCTGCTGGCCGTCACCGGCCTCACGCACCGCGAGTCGTACAAGGACATCTTTGCCGTCACGCTCATCAAGACGGCGGCGGTGTTCTTCGTGATCGGCGTGTACTACCTGACGGGCTGGGTGTGAGGCCGCCACACAGCGTGCCGACGCGGGTCGGTCGGGCGGCCGCGTTTCTCTGCGAGTTCAGCCACGCTCGACCTCGCCGACCGAGGCGATGAGCGCTGCGCCGCAGGCCGTTCTGTGCCCGTCGAGCGCCACCGCGCGCCCGTCGATGATCCAGTCCGGATCGCCTTCGACGATCACCGTCGGCCCGTGGCCACGGATCGGGCAGCTCACCTGATCGCCGACGCGGGCCAGCGGCTTGCCCATGGCGGTGGCTGTCGTGCATGACACCGAGGTGACGCAGCCGCCATGCGAGGTCATGTCGCCCAGGCGGATCGGGCGCTTCATTGCGGCTTCTTCCGGTCGAGCCGGCCCCACCACGGCCAGTAGGCGAGCCCGCCGCTGCGCGCGCGCGGCCATTCGGTGACGGGCTCTGGCGTCTGGTGCCCTTCGGGTGGCCGCACCAGCACGGCGAACACCTCGTCGTCCTCGCGCGTCGCGACCACCAGCGCGGGCTTGTTGGCCCAGTGGGCGTAGGCGATCGCGAAGGCGAAATTCATCCCGGCCGCGGCCGAGCCCGCGTCGCGCAGCCAGGTGTCGACGTTGTAGGTGCGCTCGGCGAACTCGCTGCCTTCAAGCCCCATCTCGGTGAGCGCCTGGCCGAGCGCGCCGAGCGAGCGGCTGGCAAGGTCAGAATTGAGCCCTGCATCGTGGAAGACCTTGCCGATGTCGGCGAAGTCGACCTCGCCGTCGGCCAGCGCCTGCCGCATCGCCGCCTGCAGCGCATCGACGCGTGCCCGTGCGCCGGGCGGGCGGGCGTCGGGCGACTCCAGCTTCACCCGGAACGGCCGGTACAGCCGCGCGAGCGGCTTGCGCGGGACGGGGTGCTTCAGCTCGGGCGAGGCGAGGATGAGGACGGTGCAGTTCTCGGTGGGCTGTTCGGTCGTGGGGAAGTCGACCATGTCCTGGCCGATGAGCCAGGCGGGCTTCTGCGGGTGGCCGGCGATGTACTGCTGGGCGCGCGCGAGGGAGTAGAAGCCGGCGGCGCGGCCGCCGAAATCGATGGTGGTGGTGGGCTGGAGGTGCTCGGGATTCAGGCGTTCGCTCCAGCCGTCGGTGGTGGACGAGATGAGCCGATTGATCAGCCGCTCGACCGACTCTGGAATGGCAACGGGTTCGCGCGCCATGTCGGCGGCGATGAGCGCGGTGTTGGCGGGTGTGTCAGGCGGGCCGACATGAAAGCGATGCCAGTACAGCTTGTCGAGCGGTTCTCCGAGCAGCTTGGGCGAAGTGGCGAGGAAGCTCTGCTGGTCGAGGAAGGTGAAGCGGTGATGTCGTGTGCCGAGGGAGTAGAAGTCGCTCGGACTGAAGATCAGGTCGTGACCGAAGGGAGTGATGGCTGTGTCGACATCATCTTCAATGGAGATGTAGCGCTTGGAGTTCGGGTAGGTGATGGCGACGGAGACGACCGGAGTTCCGAGGGGCCAGCGTTCCGGATGGGAACGGTCGTTCGCATTGGGTGTCGCCATGCCGAGGTGGCGCAGCAGATTCCAGTCGGCTCCGTAATCCTTGAAGCTCAGCGGACTGACCCATTGCACGGCGATCACGTTGGCGATGTAGCGGGGTGGGGACTCGGGCGGCATGGTCAGGGCAGGTGTCGATTCGGAGGGCGCCACGGTCGTGCATGCGCTTGCAATCAGCGCGACCAGAGGCAGGAGCAGGTGTCGATGGCGCATGGCGGCTCAGGGGTTGAAGCGACCGGACTCGGGGAGCCGTGAGGTGCGCGCGGGGGATTGCCGGCGCGTATCGATGCCCAGGGTTGCCGGGACGTTGGCTTGGTAGTCGGGATGTTCGTAGAGCGGTCGCTCGAAGAATCGGCCTTTCTTGAAATAGACCGCGTAGTCCTTTGAAGGCTCCCAGCTCTGCGCCGCCCCGACCCAGCGCCAATCCGCCATCTGCCGGAACTCCATCCAGTCCGACTCGGTGAAGCGCGCGTAGCCCAGCGCGACGTCATAGGCGAGCACCTTCTGCGCGTGCATCGGGTTGGTGAGGATCGTCGAATGATCGGTCGCGTTCTGATTGCGCCCGCTCACCAGGTATTCGGCGCGGCGCTCGTCCGACCATTGCCTGAAGCGCTCACTCAGATGGCCGTCGGCGCGCACTTCCTCGGCCTCCTGGCGCAGCGTGTCCTCGCGCGAGGCGCGCGCGTCCATGCGCACGCGGGCGTGATGCTCGTAGCGCAACTGCGCCTCGCTGTCGGCATCGCCCTGGGCCTTGAGGCCGAGCGTGCCGCGCGAGCGGTTGTAGACATCGTCCGGATCGTCGATCGCGCTGCGCAGCGCGAGGTTGTCCTCGGCCGATTCGCTGCCTTCGTCGAAGGGGCCGGCCAGCACCTGTCCGTCATGCATGCGCAAGGCTTCGGGCAGCACGCCGTCGTCGCTGATCGGCGGCGCGGTGATCGGCAGGCGGCGGTTTCGCTCCGGCTCGGCGTTGACGGCACTCAGCCCGCCCAGCCGGGCCGCCGTGGTGAACGGGATCAGCAGCGGCGCCAGCAGTAGCGAGCCGAGCTTGGACCAGACACTGGCGCGTGGGTCGCTCAGATCGCGCTCGATCGAGTAGCGCGCCTGCGGCGAGGGCGGGGACCAGAAGGCCTTGCGGCCGTCGACTGGCCACATCGCATGGCTGGTCAGGCCGCGCCGCCCGACGGCCAGTCCTTCGGCCCAGACGCGCTGATGGAAGTTGGACGGACCTCCGAGGCTGTCGATCTCGTGCTGATCGAGTCCGCACCAGCCGATGCCCTGCACGGTGCTGGCCGAGATCACCTGGTCATGCGGATTGCAGTAGAGGAAGACGCGGCCCTGGTTGATGCGGTCATCCGCCCGTTCGCTCGCGCGGCAGAAGCCCATCGGCGACGCGTCGGTGGGCTTGCGGTTGGCGGTGCGCTTGTCGACCGCGGCATCGTCCTGGCAGCGTGCGCCGCGCGCCTCGACGATGGACAGGAAGGATCGGAACGCCGCGCGCCGTGCCTCGCCGGTCACGCGCCCACCCTGGTCGGACTGGGTCATGTTCTCCATGAAGTTGCTGGACTTGAGGCTGTAGGGCGGGTTGCACAGCACATAGGTGTCGGCCACGCCCTTGCCGGCGAAGACCTGCTGGCCGATGAAGGCCGAGGCGATGCTGAGCATGTTCCCCTGGCTGTGGCAGACGATGGTGACCGGCACGTCGGGGCCGTGGCCGCGCGCTTCGTGGCGCTTGCGGATGTGATCGATGAGCGCGGCCAGCCGCCACGCCGCGTGGGCGAAGTAGCCGCGATGCGGACAGGCGTAGACCGGACGGTCGGTCGGGTTGAGGGCGTTGGCGTGATACCAGAGGAAGACGCGGTCGTTGAGGCCGGCATCCCACAGGTCGGGCAGCGCGGTGCAGCCGTTGGCGAACGGGCCGCCGCCCCAGGACTGGTACTCGTCGAGGAAGACGTTGCCGCCGAAGGCGTCGAGTTCCTCCTTGGACGCGCGAAAGCCCCAGCGGAAGCGGATGACGGGGGAGTAGTGACCGCTAGCGGGGAGGAAAGAACTGGCATTCAGGTCACGTGACACGAACCCGTCTGGCTCGAGCTCCGGCAGGTAGCTTCCCGGAATCAGCTCGGTCTTCTCCCCGTGATGCAGCAGATCCTCCGGACGCCGCAACGTGCGTTCATTGAGGCCGGCGCACAGGCCGCGCTCGGCGGCGTCGAACCACTCGCCGGTGGAATTGACGCCGTGGACGAAGATCACGACGCCGGGCAGCGGAATGTCGGCGTAGATGTCGACCGTGCTCTTGGAGGCGAGGCTGATGTGCTGGGCGGTGGCCATCGCGGGTACGTCGGAGAAGGGCCGGCCGATCATGGTTGATCGTCCTTGAAGATCAGGTCGTGCAGCTGGAAATGCGCGGATTCGAGCAGCGGGCTGCTGCCGTCGGCCGCCGTCACGCCCTGCAGGGCGTCTGCGCCGCTGCGCCCGATGCTGTAGTTGATGTTGTCGACCGATCCGCCGTCCGAGGCTCGGCGCAGCGCATAGCGCCGCCCGACGTCGGCCTGCCCGAACTGAGGCAATGCCTCGCTGTGATCGGCGGGCCCGACGAGCTGATGCTTCGCGGCCTTGACGACGAAGCTGCCCGGGCAGCCGATCTCCACATTGCCGCCCTGCAGCCGGATATAGGCCCCGCCGGCCATGAGCGTGACGTGCTCCTTGGCATTGACCAGCACATGGCCGGCGGACGCCGCCACATGCGCATGGCGCGCGGCCTCGACCACCACATCGTCATGGCGCGCCTGCACGAGCACGCGCCCGTTCTCGGCCACCGAGGCGATGCCGCCCGACTGCGCATACAGCCGCAGCCCCGTGCCCGCCTGCACCTGAGTGCGCTCGCCGCTCGTGAACTGCTGGTTGCGTCGCGCCACCAGATCCAGATGCGCCCCGCTCACGCCCGACAGCCCCGCCGGCGTCGCCAGCGCGATGCCCGCCGGCGCGCTCAGCGCGATCACCGGCTCGCCACCCGGGCCCGCCGCCCGCGCCTCGGCATTGCTGCCGGCCCCGAGCGCCGCCACCGCCTGCGCGAGCGCCGCCTGCGCGCCCGTGTCGCTGTCGCCCGCCTGCGCCGCGCGCGCCTGCTCGCCCAGGCCGCGCGCCAGGTCCAGCGCCTCCTCCAGGCAACGCACCAGCTCGTCGCGCGCCAGCTGGCCGCCCACCGCCTGGCTGCGCCCGTCGGTCGTGATGAGCAGGCCGCGCGCC
>NZ_AXWS01000002.1 GCF_000482785.1 Derxia gummosa DSM 723
ATGGCAAAGAGCAAGTTTGAACGGACCAAGCCGCACGTGAACGTGGGCACGATTGGTCACGTTGACCACGGCAAGACGACGCTGACGGCGGCGATCACGACGGTGCTGTCGCGCAAGTTCGGTGGCGAAGCCAAGGCCTACGATCAGATCGACGCGGCGCCGGAAGAAAAGGCGCGCGGCATCACGATCAACACCGCGCACGTCGAGTACGAAACGGCCAACCGCCACTACGCGCACGTCGACTGCCCGGGTCACGCCGACTACGTCAAGAACATGATCACCGGCGCCGCCCAGATGGACGGCGCGATCCTGGTGTGCTCGGCTGCCGATGGTCCGATGCCGCAAACGCGTGAGCACATCCTGCTGGCCCGTCAGGTCGGCGTGCCCTACATCATCGTCTTCCTGAACAAGGCGGACATGGTCGACGACGCCGAACTGCTTGAGCTCGTCGAAATGGAAGTGCGCGAACTGCTCAGCAAGTACGACTTCCCCGGCGACGACACCCCGATCGTCAAGGGCTCGGCCAAGCTCGCCCTTGAAGGCGACAAGGGCGAACTCGGCGAAGAAGCCATCTACAAGCTCGCCGAAGCCCTCGACACCTACATCCCGACGCCCGAGCGCGCCGTTGACGGCACCTTCCTGATGCCCGTCGAAGACGTGTTCTCGATCTCGGGTCGCGGCACGGTCGTGACCGGTCGCGTCGAGCGCGGCATCGTCAAGGTCGGCGACGAAATCGAAATCGTCGGCATCAAGGCGACCGTCAAGACGACCTGCACGGGCGTCGAAATGTTCCGCAAGCTGCTCGACCAGGGTCAGGCTGGCGACAACGTCGGCATCCTGCTGCGCGGCACCAAGCGCGAAGACGTCGAGCGCGGCCAGGTGCTGTGCAAGCCGGGCTCGATCAAGCCCCATACCCACTTCACCGCCGAGGTCTATGTTCTCAGCAAGGAAGAGGGCGGCCGCCACACCCCGTTCTTCAACAACTATCGCCCGCAGTTCTACTTCCGCACGACGGACGTGACCGGCGCGATCGAGTTGCCGAAGGACAAGGAAATGGTCATGCCGGGCGACAACGTGTCGATCACCGTCAAGCTGATCGCCCCGATCGCCATGGAAGAGGGCCTGCGCTTCGCCATCCGTGAAGGTGGCCGTACCGTCGGCGCCGGCGTCGTCGCGAAGATCATCGAGTAATGATCGACATTTCCGACGATCAGAACGATCGCCGGAAATCGCTGATCGACGTCATTCCGTTCTTTGGAGCACTACATGCAAAACCAGAAGATCCGCATTCGCCTCAAGGCCTTCGACTACCGTCTGATCGACCAGTCGGCGCTCGAAATCGTCGATACGGCCAAGCGCACTGGCGCGGTTGTCAAGGGCCCGGTGCCGCTGCCGACACGTATCCAGCGCTTCGACGTCCTGCGTTCGCCGCACGTCAACAAGACCTCGCGCGACCAGTTCGAGATCCGTACCCATCAGCGTCTGATGGACATCGTCGATCCGACCGAAAAGACGGTCGATGCGCTGATGAAGCTGGATCTGCCGGCGGGTGTCGATGTGGAAATCAAGCTCCAGTAAAGCTTGACTGCGGCGAGAGCCGCACGCCATAATCAATGGCTTCGCCCGCTTCGTGCGGGCGCGAATTTTTTGGTCCGGCCAATCGCAGCCGGGTTTGGAGATAACAATGGGTCTTCGCTCCCAATTGGGTCTGATTGGGCGGAAGGTCGGTATGACCCGCATCTTCACGGACGATGGTGATTCCATCCCCGTGACCGTGCTGGACGTGTCGAACAACCGCGTTTCCCAAGTCAAGTCCCTCGAAGTGGACGGCTATGCTGCCGTCCAGGTCGTCTACGGTACGCGTCGTGCATCGCGCGTCACCAAGGCGCAAGCCGGCCATCTGGCTAAGGCAGGCGTCGAGGCCGGCTCCCTCGTCCGCGAATTTCGCGTCGACGAAGGCAAGGCCGCCGAACTGCCTGCCGGTTCGGTCGTTGGTGTTGATCTGTTCAGTGCTGGCCAGAAGGTTGATGTGCAAGGCACGTCGATCGGTAAGGGCTATGCCGGCACGATCAAGCGTCACAACTTCTCGTCCAACCGTGCCTCGCACGGCAACTCGCGTTCGCACAATGTCCCGGGCTCCATCGGTATGGCTCAGGATCCGGGTCGCGTGTTCCCCGGCAAGCGCATGACGGGTCATCTCGGTGATGTGATCTGTACGGTCCAGAACCTCGAGATCGCGCGTGTCGACGCCGAGCGTCAGTTGCTGCTGGTCAAGGGTGCTGTTCCGGGCGCGAAGGGTGGCTCCGTGATCATCACGCCGGCCGTCAAGGCCAAGGCATAAGGAGCGAACGCAATGGAACTCAAGCTCCTGGGCAATGAAGGTACCGTCAGCGCTCCCGACACGATTTTCGGTCGCGAGTACAACGAGCCCCTGATTCACCAGATCATCATCGCGTATCAGGCGAATGCCCGTTCGGGCAACCGCGCTCAAAAAGATCGCGAGCAGGTCAAGCACACGACCAAGAAGCCGTGGCGCCAGAAGGGCACGGGCCGTGCCCGTGCCGGTATGTCGTCGAGCCCGCTGTGGCGTGGCGGCGGTCGCATCTTCCCGAACTCCCCCGAGGAGAACTTCACCCAGAAGGTGAACAAGAAGATGTACCGCGCCGGCATGCAGTCGATCTACTCGCAGCTAGCCCGCGAAGGTCGCCTGTCGGTCATCGATTCGTTCTCGGTTGAAGCTCCGAAGACCAAGCTGCTCGCTGAAAAGCTGAAGGCGCTGGGTCTGCAATCGGTTCTTCTGATTACCGACAGCGTCGATGAAAACCTGTTCCTGGCCTCGCGCAATCTCGCTCACGTTGAGGTCGTGGAGCCGGGTCAGGCCGATCCGCTGTCGCTGGTTCGCTACCAGAACGTCGTGATCACGAAGGCCGCGATCGACAAGATTCAGGAGATCCTGGCATGAGCAACTTCAGCGAAGAGCGTTTGTACAAGGTCCTGCTGGCGCCGGTGATTTCCGAGAAGTCGACATTCGTTGCCGACAAGCACGAACAGGTCGTGTTCCGCGTTCTGCGCGATGCGACCAAGCCGGAAATCCGTGCCGCCGTCGAAAAGCTTTTCGACGTGCAGGTGGAGTCGGTGCAGGTGAGCAACCGCAAGGGCAAGGTGAAGCGTTTCGGCCGCACGATCGGCCGTCGTGATCACGAGAAGAAGGCCTTTGTCTGCTTGAAGCCCGGTCAGGAAATCAACTTCCAGGCGTTGGAGGCGAAGTAATGGCCCTCGTCAAAGTCAAGCCGACGTCCCCGGGACGTCGCGGCGTGGTCAAGGTGGTGAACCCGAATCTTTACAAGGGTCGCCCGGTTGCCTCGCTCGTCGAGCCGCAGTCCAAGACTGCCGGTCGCAACAACAATGGTCACATCACCACCCGTCACAAAGGTGGTGGTCATCGCCAGCACTATCGCCTCGTTGATTTCCGTCGTAACAAGGACGGCATCATCGCGAAGGTCGAGCGTCTGGAATACGACCCGAACCGCTCGGCGAACATCGCCCTGCTGTGCTACGCGGACGGCGAGCGTCGCTACATCATTGCCCCCAAGGGAATTGATGTCGGTGCCCAGCTGCAGAGCGGTCCGCAAGCGCCGATCAAGGCTGGCAATGCCCTCCCCATTCGTAGCATTCCGGTTGGTACCACCATCCACTGCGTCGAGATGCTCCCGGGCAAGGGGGCGCAGATCGCGCGTTCGGCCGGTACCAGCGTTCAGCTGCTCGCGAAGGAAGGCATCTACGCTCAGCTTCGTCTGCGTTCCGGTGAAATCCGCAAGGTGCACATCGAGTGTCGCGCGACCATCGGTGAAGTCGGCAACGAGGAACACAGCCTGCGTCAGATCGGCAAGGCCGGTGCGAACCGCTGGCGCGGTATCCGCCCGACGGTGCGCGGTACGGCGATGAACCCGATCGATCACCCGCACGGTGGTGGTGAGGGTCGTACGGGCGAAGGCCGTGAGCCGGTCAGCCCGTGGGGTACGCCGGCCAAGGGCTACCGCACGCGTAGCAACAAGCGCACGACGAGCATGATCGTCCAGCGCCGTAAGAAATAAGCGGAGGACTGAATGTCTCGTTCCATCAAGAAGGGACCGTTCGTCGATGCGCACCTCGTGCACAAGGTGGACGCCGCGCGCGCTTCGAACGACAAGCGCCCGATCAAGACCTGGTCGCGTCGCTCGACGATCATGCCCGACTTCGTCGGCCTGACGATCGCCGTGCATAACGGCCGCCAGCACGTGCCCGTGTACGTGTCCGAGAACATGGTCGGCCACAAGCTCGGCGAGTTCGCGCTCACCCGCACTTTCAAGGGGCACGCTGCGGACAAGAAGGCGAAGAGGTAAGCCATGGCAATCGAAACCACCGCCACCCTGCGTGGCGTTCACCTGTCGGCCCAAAAGGGTCGCCTCGTGGCCGACCAGATCCGCGGCCTGAAGGTCGACAAGGCACTCAACGTGCTGGCTTTCAGCCCGAAGCGTGCCGCGACGATCATCAAGAAGGTTGTTGACTCGGCAATCGCAAATGCCGAGCACAACGACGGCGCCGATATCGACGAGCTGCGGATCAAGCGCATCCACGTCGAGGAAGGCACCCCGATGAAGCGGTTTACCGCGCGCGCCAAGGGCCGCGGCAATCGCATCCTGAAGCGCACTTGCCACGTTTACGTGGTCGTCGGCGACTGAGGAAAGACATGGGACAGAAAATCCACCCTACCGGGTTCCGGCTCTCGGTCACGCGCAACTGGTCGTCGCGCTGGTATGCCAACGGTCGTGACTACCCGCAGATGCTCGGCGATGACATCCGTGTCCGCGAGTACTTGAAGAAGAAGCTGAAGAATGCATCGGTTGGTCGCGTGCTCATTGAACGCCCGGCGAAGAACGCCCGCATCACGATCTTCAGCTCGCGTCCTGGTGTCGTCATCGGCAAGAAGGGCGAGGACATCGAGACGCTGAAGGCCGATCTGCAGCGCCTGCTGGGTATTCCGGTTCACGTGAACATCGAGGAAATCCGCAAGCCCGAGATCGACGCCCAGTTGATCGCCAACAGCATCGCCCAGCAGCTCGAGAAGCGGATCATGTTCCGCCGTGCGATGAAGCGTGCGATGCAGAACGCCATGCGTTTGGGTGCCCAGGGTATCAAGATCATGTCGTCGGGCCGTCTGAACGGCATCGAAATCGCCCGCACCGAGTGGTATCGCGAAGGCCGTGTGCCGCTCCATACGCTTCGCGCCGACATCGACTACGGCTTCGATGAAGCTCGCACCACCTACGGTGTGATCGGCATCAAGGTCTGGGTCTACAAGGGCGATCTGCTGGCCCGCGGTGAAGCGCCGACCGTGGCCGAGCCCGAAGAAGAGAAGCGTGGTCGTCGCCCGGGTCGCCCGGGTCCGAAGGACGGTCGTCCGCCGCGTGGCCGCGGCACTCGCGACGGCGGCAAGCCCGCCCGCAAGGTTGAAGGAGAGAAGGATGCTGCAGCCAGCTAGGCGGAAGTACCGCAAGGAACAGAAGGGCCGCAACACCGGTCTGGCGACTCGCGGCGCTTCGGTGTCGTTCGGTGAGTACGGCCTGAAGGCAATCGGTCGCGGTCGTCTGACGGCCCGCCAGATCGAAGCGGCTCGTCGTGCGATGACCCGCCATATCAAGCGTGGCGGTCGCATCTGGATTCGTATCTTCCCGGACAAGCCGATCTCGCAAAAGCCTGCCGAAGTCCGTATGGGTAACGGTAAGGGCAACCCCGAGTACTACGTGGCTGAGATTCAGCCGGGCAAGGTGCTCTACGAAATGGACGGCGTCGACGAATCGCTCGCCCGCGAAGCTTTCCGCCTCGCGGCGGCGAAGCTGCCGCTGCCGACGATCTTTGTCACGCGCCAGGTCGGCGCTTGACGCAGGGAGCAAGCAATGAAGGCTAGTGAACTCCGCGCCAAGGACGTCCCGGCGCTCGAGGCCGAACTCAAGGACCTGCTGAAGGCCCATTTTGGTCTGCGCATGCAGCACGCCACACAGCAGCTGTCGAACCCCGCGCAGCTGTCGCGCGTGCGTCGCGACATCGCTCGTGTCAAGACGGTCCTTCATGAGAAGGCGAGCAAGCAATGAACACCGAAACCAAGTCCACGTTGCGTCGCGTCCTGCAAGGTCGCGTCGTGAGCGACAAGATGAACAAGACGGTCGTCGTGCTGGTTGAGACGCGAGTCAAGCACCCGCTTTACGGCAAGTTCATCAAGCGCTCGAAGAAGTACCACGCTCACGATGAAGCCGGTGATTGCCATACCGGCGACACGGTCGAGATCAGCGAATCCCGTCCGATCTCGAAGACTAAATCGTGGGTCGTGACCCGTCGAATCGCCCAGGCTCAAGTCGTCTGAGGTAGAGAAGCTTGACGCTGCGACGGCGTCAAGCTATAGTTTTTTGCTTTCCTTCTCGCGCCTTGTGCGTGAGCCTCTTCCCAAGCAGGCCTTGCCTGACGGGACCAAGACTGACCAAGGCGAATTCGCCTTGGCTTAAGTTGGGACAAATCCATGATCCAGATGCAATCGACTCTGGATGTCGCTGATAACACCGGTGCGCGTACTGTCATGTGCATCAAGGTGCTCGGCGGCTCCAAGCGCCGGTACGCGAGTATCGGGGACATCATCAAGGTGAGCGTCAAGGACGCTGCGCCCCGTGGTCGCGTCAAGAAGGGCGAGGTGTACAACGCCGTCGTCGTTCGGACCGCCAAGGGTGTTCGTCGCCAAGATGGCTCCCTCGTCCGTTTCGACGGCAATGCTGCCGTCCTCCTGAACAATAAGCTTGAGCCGATCGGCACCCGCATCTTCGGGCCGGTCACTCGCGAGCTGCGCACCGAGCGATTCATGAAAATCGTCTCGCTGGCGCCGGAAGTTCTGTAAGGAGCGGCAGATGAACAAGATTCGCAAGGGCGACGAAGTCGTCGTGCTGACCGGCAAGGACAAGGGCAAGCGCGGCGTCGTGCTGCAGCGTGTCGATGTCGATCACGTCCTCGTCGAAGGCGTGAACGTCGCGAAGAAGCATGTTCGCCCGAACCCCATGAAGGGTGTCCAGGGTGGCATCGTCGACAAGACCATGCCGCTTCACATTTCGAACGTCGCGCTGTTTGACGCCAAGGCCGGGAAGGCCTCGCGCGTTGGCGTGAAGATCGAAGACGGCCAAGCTCAGCGCTTCTTCAAGAAGAGCGGCGAACTGGTTAAGGCTTGAGGTGACGACGATGGCAAGACTGCAAGAGTTCTACCGCGAGAAGGTCGTCGCCGATCTGACGGCCAAGTTCGGCTACAAGTCGGTCATGGAAGTGCCGCGTATCACCAAGATCACGCTGAACATGGGTGTGGGTGAAGCGATCTCGGACAAAAAGGTCATTGAGCACGCCGTTGGCGACATGACCAAGATTGCTGGCCAGAAGCCTGTCGTGACGAAGGCCCGCAAGGCTATCGCGGGCTTCAAGATTCGTCAGGGCTATCCGATCGGCTGCATGGTCACGCTGCGTGGCGTGCGCATGTACGAATTCCTGGATCGCCTCGTGACCATCGCGCTGCCGCGTGTTCGCGACTTCCGAGGCATTTCGGGCAAGGCGTTCGACGGCCGCGGCAACTACAACATGGGCGTCAAGGAACAGATCATCTTCCCGGAAATCGAGTACGAGAAGGTTGATGCGCTCCGTGGGCTGAACATCAGCATCACCACCACCGCGAAGTCGGACGATGAAGCCAAGGCGCTTCTCGCTGCCTTCAAGTTCCCGTTCAAGAATTGAGGTCGGCATGGCGAAGCTTAGCCTAATCAATCGCGAGATCAAGCGCGCGGCACTGGCGGATAAGTACGCCGGCAAGCGCGCAGCCCTGAAGGCGATCATCGACGACCAGTCGAAGTCGGACGAAGAGCGCTACGAAGCGCGTCTGAAGCTGCAGCAACTGCCGCGCAATTCCAATCCGACCCGTCAGCGCAATCGCTGCACGGTGACCGGACGCCCCCGCGGCACCTTCCGCAAGTTCGGTCTTGGTCGCATCAAGCTGCGTGAAGCGGCGATGCGCGGCGAAGTGCCGGGCATGGTCAAGGCCAGCTGGTAAGTCGACGGACGGAGAACGCTATGAGTATGAGTGATCCCATCGCCGACATGCTGACCCGCATCCGCAACGGTCAACAAGTCGAGCGCAAGGTTGTCGAAATGCCCTCGTCGAAGCTCAAGGTCGCGATCGCGAACGTGCTGAAGGACGAAGGCTACATCGAGAGCTTTTTGGTGAAGACCGAGGATGGCAAGGCCACCCTCAGCATCGAGCTTAAGTATTACGCGGGTCGTCCGGTCATCGACCGTATCGAGCGCGTATCGAAGCCTGGTCTTCGCATTTACAAGGGCCGCGACGGCATTCCCCAGGTCATGAATGGCCTCGGCGTGGCGATCGTCTCGACGTCGAAGGGCGTGATGACGGACCGTCGTGCACGTGCCGCGGGTGTCGGTGGCGAAGTCCTGTGCTACGTCGCCTGATCCGGGAGGAATGAAGAATGTCTCGTGTTGGTAAGGCTCCGATCGAGCTGCCGAAGGGCGCGGAAGTCGCGTTCGACGAGCAGACGATCACCGTCAAGGGTCCGCTGGGCACGCTCAGCCAGGCCCGCCATCCGAAGGTCGGCGTTGAAATCGTTGACGGCAAGGTTCAGTTCACGGTCCTCGACGAGAGCCGTGAAGCGAATGCGATGTCGGGTACGCTGCGCGCGATCGTTAACAACCTCGTGACCGGCGTCACCAAGGGCTTCGAGCGCAAGCTCACCCTGATCGGCGTTGGCTACAAGGCACAGGTTCAGGGCGACAAGCTCAACCTGTCGCTCGGTTTCTCGCATCCGGTCGTGCACACGCTGCCCGCTGGTGTGAAGGCCGAGACGCCGACCCCGACGGAAATCGTCATCAAGGGTTCGAACAAGCAGGCCGTCGGTCAGGTTGCTGCCGAGATCCGCGCCTATCGTCCTCCCGAGCCTTACAAGGGTAAGGGTGTTCGCTACTCGGACGAGCGAGTGGTGATCAAGGAAACGAAGAAGAAGTAACGGAGCCAGGCTATGAACAAGAAGGAATCTCGCCTGCGCCGCGCGACTCAGACGCGAGCCAAGATCGCCGAACTTCGCGTTGTGCGTCTGGCGGTGCATCGCACCAACACGCACATCTACGCGAACGTGATTGCCGCCGACGGCGGAACCATTCTCGCCTCTGCCTCCACGTTGGAGAAGGAAGTGCGCGATCAGTTGGCCGGGCAGACCGGCCGTGGCGGCAACGTTGCCGCCGCCGCCCTGGTGGGCAAGCGCGTTGCCGAGAAGGCCAAGGCTGCGGGCATCGAGTCCGTCGCTTTCGACCGTTCCGGTTTCCGTTACCACGGTCGCATCAAGGCGCTCGCTGACGCTGCGCGTGAAGCCGGCCTGAAGTTCTAAGGACACGACGATGGCGAAAGTGCAAGCGAAGGTCGCGGGCGGCGAAGAGCGCGATGACGGCCTGAAAGAAAAGATGATCGCGGTGAACCGCGTCACCAAGGTTGTGAAGGGTGGCCGGATTCTCGGTTTCGCCGCTCTGACCGTGGTTGGCGACGGCGACGGCCGTGTTGGCATGGGCAAGGGCAAGGCGCGCGAAGTGCCGGTCGCTGTCCAGAAGGCGATGGACGAAGCCCGCCGCAAGATGTTCAAGGTGTCGCTTAAGGGCGGCACGCTGCAACACTCGGTTGTCGGCAAGCACGGCGCCTCGACGGTGCTGATGTCGCCTGCCAAGGAAGGTACCGGCGTGATCGCGGGCGGTCCGATGCGCGCGATCTTCGAAGTGCTCGGCGTGACCAACGTCGTGGCGAAGAGTCTCGGCTCGACGAATCCGTACAACATGGTTCGTGCCACGCTGAACGGTCTCCAAGCCATGAACACGCCGGCCGAGATTGCTGCCAAGCGCGGCAAGTCGATCGAAGAGATCCTGGGGTAATGCCATGACCGAAGCGAAGAAGATCAAGGTCACGCTCGTCCGTAGCGTCATCGGCACCCGTGAGTCGCATCGCGCCACGGTGCGCGGCCTCGGCCTCAAGCGCCTGAACAGCAGCCGCGAACTGGTGGATACGCCGGAAGTGCGCGGGATGATCAACAAGGTGTCTTACCTGCTCAAGGTTGAGTGAGACCCGGCGGAGTGATCAGCATGAAACTGAATGACATCAAGCCCGGCGAGGGCGCCAAACACGCGAAGCGTCGTGTCGGTCGCGGTATCGGCTCGGGTCTGGGCAAGACTGCAGGTCGCGGTCACAAGGGCCAGAAGTCGCGTGCCGGCGGTTTCCACAAGGTGGGCTTCGAAGGCGGCCAGATGCCGCTGCAGCGTCGCCTCCCGAAGCGAGGCTTCAAGTCGCTGACCAAGGAATTCAATGCCGAGGTCCGTCTGTCGGATCTTGAGGCGCTGGGTTCGACCGAAGGTGCGATTGATCTCCTGTCGCTGAAGGCGGCCGGCGTTGTCCCGCAACTCACCATCGCGGCCAAGGTCGTGCTGTCGGGTTCGCTGACGAAGAAGGTCGTGCTGCGCGGGATTGGCGCGACTGCGGGTGCCAAGGCGGCGATCGAAGCCGCTGGTGGTTCACTCGAGTAATCGAGTCAGGAGAGCACGTTGGCAACAGCGACTGCTGCCCAGAAGGGACGATTCGGCGATCTGAAGCGCCGAATCGTTTTCTTGCTGCTGGCTTTGCTGGTGTATCGGATCGGCGCCCATATTCCGGTGCCGGGAATTGATCCGACCCAGATCGCAAAGCTTTTCGGCAAGGGCGGAATTCTGGACATGTTCAACATGTTCTCCGGCGGTGCGCTTTCCCGTTTCACCGTATTTGCATTGGGGATCATGCCGTACATCTCGGCGTCGATCATCATGCAGCTCCTTGCTATCGTTTCGCCGCAACTCGAAGCGCTCAAGAAGGAAGGTGAGGCAGGGCGTCGCAAGATCACGCAGTACACCCGTTATGGAACGGTGTTGCTTGCGACTTTTCAGGCTTTCGGTATTGCCGTGGCGCTGGAGTCGCAGGCGGGATTGGTGATCAGTCCCGGCTTCCTGTTCAAGTTCACGACGGTCGTATCGCTCGTGACCGGGACGATGTTCCTGATGTGGTTGGGCGAACAGATCACCGAACGTGGTCTGGGTAACGGAATCTCGATCATCATCTTCGGGGGTATTGCAGCCGGTTTGCCGAATGCGCTGGTCAGTTCGTTCGATCTGGTGCGCAATGGTTCAGTGGGTCCGTTTGCCGCCATCGTGATTCTGGCGCTGGTTGTGCTGGTAACCATGTTCGTCGTGTTCGTCGAGCGTGGGCAGCGAAAGATCGTCGTCAATTATGCGAAGCGGCAGGTCGGCAATCGCATCTACGGAGGTCAGAGCTCGCATCTCCCGCTGAAGCTGAACATGGCAGGTGTGATTCCGCCGATCTTCGCGTCGTCAATCATCCTGTTTCCGGCCACGCTGACGAATTGGTTCAGCAGCAGTGAATCGATGCGCTGGTTGCGTGATATCTCGGCCACGTTGTCGCCGGGGCAGCCGCCGTACGTGATGCTGTATGCGGCCGCGATCGTGTTCTTCTGCTTCTTCTATACGGCGCTCGTCTTCAACAGCAAGGAGACGGCGGACAACCTGAAGAAGAGTGGTGCCGTGGTGCCGGGTATCAGGCCTGGTGAGCAGACCGCGCGCTACATCGACAAGATCCTGATGCGATTGACGTTGGTCGGCGCGATCTACATCACGCTGGTTTGCCTGCTGCCAGAGTTCCTGATTCTCTGGAAGAACGTTCCGTTCTATTTCGGTGGCACGTCTCTGCTGATCATCGTTGTCGTGACGATGGATTTCATGGCGCAGGTTCAGGCGTATGTGATGTCGCACCAATACGAGAATCTGCTGAAGAAGGCCAACTTCAAGGGAGCCGGTTCGCCTTCCCGTTAAGGCAACCTCCAGGACAGGTATGGCGAAAGACGATGTAATCCAGATGCAGGGCGAGGTATTGGAAAACCTTCCGAATGCCACGTTCCGCGTCAAGCTCGAAAACGGTCATGTCGTGCTCGGGCATATCTCCGGAAAAATGCGAATGAATTACATCCGTATTCTTCCGGGGGACAAGGTCACGGTGGAATTGACGCCGTACGATCTGAGCCGGGCGCGAATCGTTTTCCGCGCCAAGTAGTCAAGAACAGGGTTTTGGGAGTCCCGACATGAAGGTAAACGCTTCGGTTAAGCGGATCTGCAGAAACTGCAAGATCATCAAGCGCAACGGCGTGGTGCGTGTCATCTGCACGGATCCGCGTCACAAGCAACGCCAGGGCTGAGTGCCGGCGGTAACGAAGGAAAACTGAAATGGCACGTATCGCTGGCGTCAACATTCCGAATCATCAGCACACCGAGATCGGTCTGACCGCTATCTACGGTATCGGCCGTTCGACCGCGCGCAAGATTTGCGACGCTGCCGGCGTGCCGATGAACAAGAAGGTCAAGGACCTGTCCGACGGTGACCTCGAAAAGCTGCGCGACGAAATCGGCAAGCTGACGGTCGAAGGCGATCTGCGTCGTGAAGTCACGATGTCGATCAAGCGTCTGATGGACCTCGGCTGCTATCGCGGTCTGCGTCATCGCAAGGGCCTGCCTTGCCGTGGCCAACGCACCCGCACCAACGCTCGTACCCGCAAGGGCCCGCGCAAGGCGCCGCAGTCGCTGAAGAAGTGATCGACTGAGTCGCTCGCTCGGTTCGCACAGCATCCCGAAGGAAATTCGCAATGGCGAAAGCATCGAACGCGGCCGCGTCGCAACGCGCCCGCAAGAAGGTCCGCAAGAACGTTGCTGAAGGCATCGCTCACGTTCACGCATCGTTCAACAACACCATCATTACGATCACCGATCGTCAGGGCAATGCGCTGTCCTGGGCGACGTCCGGTGGCCAAGGCTTCAAGGGGTCGCGCAAGTCGACACCCTTCGCAGCCCAGGTCGCGGCCGAATCGGCCGGTCGTGTAGCGCTGGAATGCGGCATCAAGAACCTCGAAGTTCGCATCAAGGGTCCTGGCCCGGGTCGCGAATCTGCGGTTCGCGCATTGAACTCGCTTGGCATCAAGATCACTCAGATCGCCGATGTGACGCCGGTTCCGCACAACGGCTGCCGTCCGCCCAAGCGTCGTCGCATCTGATTCAGATGCAAATCGGATCGGTTCGCGTATGATCGCGGCCCTTCCGACCAAGTCCATTGCCCGCACATCCGGTGTGGGCTGACGCGGGGGCTGTTGCCCTGCCGCGAAGACACCACCCAGGAATTTCAAGATGGCACGTTATATCGGCCCCAAGGCCAAACTTTCCCGCCGCGAAGGCACCGATCTTTTCCTGAAGTCCGCGCGTCGCTCGCTGGACTCGAAGTGCAAGCTCGACAGCAAGCCCGGTCAGCATGGTCGCACCTCGGGTTCGCGCACCTCGGACTTCGGCACGCAACTGCGTGAAAAGCAAAAGGTCAAGCGCATGTACGGTGTGCTGGAGCGTCAGTTCCGCCGCTATTTCGCCGAAGCCGATCGTCGCAAGGGCAATACCGGTGAAAACCTCATCGCCCTGCTCGAATCGCGCCTCGACAACGTCGTGTATCGCATCGGTTTCGGTTCGACCCGTGCCGAAGCGCGTCAACTGGTCAGTCACAAGGCGCTGACCCTGAACGGTCAAGTCGTGAACATCGCATCGATCCAGGTCAAGCCGGGCGACATCATCGCCGTGCGTGAAAAGGCCAAGAAGCAGGCCCGTATCCAGGAATCGCTGCAGCTGTCCGAAACCGTCGGCGTGCCGGGCTGGGTGTCGGTGGACAAGAACAAGCTCGAAGCCACGTTCAAGAATGTTCCGGATCGCTCGGAAGTCGCGCAGGACGTGAACGAGTCGCTGATCGTCGAACTGTATTCGCGCTGATCTGCATGAGCGCCGCCCGGTTCGTCCGGGCGGTGTCACATCAAGTCGAGGACCGCGCTGGGCGCGACCTCGGCTTATGTCATTTCTGGCGGGACGATTTGTTCCGTCATCGGCAGCGATGGTTGTGACCCGGCTCGCTGCCTTGTTTGTCCAGGGTCGCCCTTCAGCCTTATCGGTGTAACGAGCCGAGGGTATTCGACAGGAAATCCAGTCAATGCAAAGCATTCTCAAGCCCCGTGCGATCGAGGTCGAAACCATCGCGCCGAACGTCGCGCGCGTGACGATGGAGCCGTTCGAGCGTGGCTATGGTCATACGCTCGGCAACGCGCTGCGCCGCGTGCTGCTGTCGTCGATGGTTGGTTTCGCGCCGACCGAAGTCTCGATCGCCGGCGTGGTGCACGAGTACTCGACGATCGACGGCATGCAGGAAGACGTTGTCGATCTGCTGCTGAACCTCAAGGGCGTGACCTTCAAGCTCCACAACCGTGACGAAGCCATCGTCACCCTCAAGAAGGATGCGCCGGGTGTCGTGACCGCCGGTGACATCGACGTCTCGCATGACGTCGAGATCATCAATCCCGATCACGTCATTGCCCACCTGACCGCTGGCGGCAAGCTCGACATGCAGATCAAGGTCGAACGCGGCCGTGGCTATGTGCCGGGCACGATGCGCAACTTGGGCGAGGAGTACAAGCAGATCGGTCGCATCGTTCTCGATGCGTCGTTCTCGCCGGTGCGCAAGGTTAGCTACGCGGTCGAGTCGGCCCGTGTCGAGCAGCGTACCGACCTCGACAAGCTGGTGATGCATATCGAGACCAATGGCGTCATCACGCCGGAAGAGGCGATCCGCCAGTCGGCCCGCATCCTGGTCGATCAGCTGTCGGTGTTCGCGGCGCTCGAAGGCATGGCCGACACGACCGTGCGCGCCGAAGCCGGCCGCCCGACCGTCGATCCGATCCTGCTGCGTCCGGTGGACGATCTCGAACTGACGGTGCGTTCGGCCAACTGCCTGAAGGCCGAGAACATCTTCTACATCGGTGACCTGATCCAGCGCACCGAGAACGAACTGCTCAAGACGCCGAACCTCGGCCGCAAGTCGCTGAACGAGATCAAGGAAGTGCTGGCCTCGCGCGGCCTGTCGCTCGGCATGAAGATCGACAACTGGCCCCCGGTCGGAATCGAGAAGTGATCGGTGCGGCTGTGAGGCCGCACAGCGGGACGGTCGTCATGACCGGCCTCACAACGGCCAGTCTGCGGACCGGTCGGCGCGGGACGATGGCGCAGCCGTCGTCCCGCGAAGCAGCAAGAGGTTTTCGCGGCCCACGATTCAGCTAGACTCGCGGGCCTTTCACTGAGGCGGGTGAACTGCACAAGGCTGAGCTTCAGCCCGGTGCCCGCCGACAACCGTGCCCGACCGCTCGCGGACCGGGACAACACAAAGGAAACGCCATGCGTCACCGTAACGGCCTTCGCAAGTTCAACCGGACTTCGGCACACCGTATCGCCATGTTCCGCAACATGGCCAACTCGCTGATCCAGCACGAAGCGATCAAGACCACGCTTCCCAAGGCCAAGGATCTGCGCAAGTTCGTCGAACCCCTGATCAACCTGGGCAAGACCCCGTCGCTGGCCAACCGCCGCCTCGCCTTCGACCGTCTGCGCGACCGTGATTCCGTCGTGAAGATCTTCAACGTGCTCGGCCCGCGCTACGCGACCCGTCCGGGTGGCTATCTGCGCATCCTCAAGATGGGTTTCCGCGTCGGCGACAACGCGCCGATGGCCTTCGTCGAACTGGTCGATCGTCCGGAAGTCGAAGAGACCGAGGAAGCTTCGACGGAAGCGACCGAGGCGTAAGCTTCAGGCGTCTCAGCCGACCACGAGAAAGCCGGGTTCGCCCGGCTTTTTTCTTGCCCGTCGAAAGCGGGTGACGGACGGTTGACGGACGCGAACAATTGCAGGCGGATGACGATGGATCAGGTGCTTTTGCTCGCTGCCGTGATGGTGGCGGTGATTTCCGCGGGCCGGACGGCCGTGCTGCGCGGCATGGCGATCGGCGTCGCGCTGCTGGTGCTGACCGCTGGCGCGCAAGCGGCCGACGACTTTCTCGATCCGACCGACGCATTCCGCATGGACGCGCGTCTCGTGTCCGGGGGGGGCGGGCTGGCGGTCGAGGCGCGCTTCACGGTGGCGGACGGCTACTACGTCTATCACGACCGTTTCGCCTTTTCGGCCGAGGGCGCGACGCTCGGCGAGGCTGAGGTGCCGCCGGGCAAGGTGAAATTCGACGAGAACTTCGGCAAGGAGGTCGAGACGCATCGCGGCGAGATCGTCGTGCGCGTGCCGGTCGCGCAGGCCGGCGGCGCCTTCGATTTCACGGCGAAGCTCCAGGGTTGCGCCGACAAGGGCCTGTGCTATCCGCCCGAGACCCGCGTCGCGCATCTCGATCCCGCGCGCGTGGCGAGCGAGGGCAGCGCCGAGGCGCCGGCGGACCGCATCGCCGGCGCATTGGCTTCGCGCTCGGTGGCGGCGGTGGTCCCGGTATTCCTGCTGCTTGGTCTGCTGCTGAGCTTCACGCCCTGCGTGCTGCCGATGCTGCCGATCCTCGCCTCGATCATCGTCGGTCAGACGCATCACGCTGGCGGGGAAGGCTCGCCGCGCAAGCCGAACCGGGGGCGTGGCTTCACGCTCGCGCTTGCATATTCGCTCGGCATGGCGCTGGTCTATACCGCGATCGGCGTGGCGGCCGGTCTGGCCGGCGAAGGCCTGGCCGCGACCTTGCAAAAACCCTGGGTGCTGGCGCTGTTCGCCGCGCTGCTCGCGGGCATGGCGCTGTCGATGTTCGGCTTCTATGAATTGCAGCTGCCGGCGAACTGGCAGTCGCGGCTCGCGTCGGCATCGGGACGCCAGCATGGCGGGCGCTACCGCGGTGTATTCGTGATGGGCGCGCTCAGCGCGCTCATCGTCGGTCCCTGCGTGGCGGCGCCGCTCGCCGGCGCGCTGCTCTACATCTCGCAGACGCGCGATGTGCTGATCGGCGGGCTGGCGCTGTTCTCGCTGGCGGCGGGCATGAGCGTGCCGCTGCTGCTGCTCGGGCTGTCGGCGGGCACGCTGCTGCCACGCGCGGGCGCCTGGATGGAGGCGGTCAAGCGCTTCTTCGGCCTGCTGCTGCTGGCGACCGCGGTGTGGATGCTGGCGCCGGTGCTGCCCGACTGGGCGGCGATGCTGGCCTGGGCAACGCTGGCCTTCATCGGCGCGGCGCTGCTCGGCGTGTTCGAGACCCAGCCGGCGGGCTCGGGCGCGGCGGCACGGCTGGGCAAGGGCATCGGCTATCTGCTGTTCGCGCTCGGCGCGGTACAGGTCGTGGGCGTGGCGAGCGGCGGGCGCGACGTGCTGCGGCCGCTCGCGGTACCTGCCTCGGCGCGCGCGGCGACGGGCGCGGTGGCGGCGCAGACCGCGACCGCCGAGCCGACGACGTCTCAAGGCGCGGAGTCGGCCGGCCACTGGCAGCCGATCGACAGCCTCGCCTCGCTCGACACGGCGCTCGGGCAAGCGCGTGGCCGGCTCGTGATGCTCGACTTCTATGCGGATTGGTGCGTGAGCTGCAAGGAGATGGAGCGCTTCACCTTCGCCGATCCGGCGATCGCCGGGCGCCTGGCCGGCATGCTGCTGCTGCGCGCCGACGTCACTGCCAACGCCGACGCGCATCGCGCGCTGCTGCGCCGCTTCGGGCTGTTCGGGCCGCCGGGCATCGTGTTCTTCGGGCCGGACGGCCGCGAGCTGGACCGCCAGCGCGTGATCGGTTTCGAGGATGCCGCCACCTTCGGCCGCTCGCTCGACCGCGCCGAGGCCGCCGCGCGAATGTCGCGCGTGGCGAGCGTGCCGGGCAGTGGCGCGCTGAACTGAACAAGGCAAGGGCGCGGCGCTCTTCCGCGGGCCCGCCCGCCCGCAGGCCGCCCCGCTCGTGAAGCGGCGCCGTCCGCCGACCTTCTCACTCCCGCTCGCGCAGGCTGCGCCTGAGCACCTTGCCGACCTGGCTCTTGGGCAGCACGTCGCGGAACTCGATGATCTTCGGCCGCTTGTAGCCCGCGAGCCGGTCGCGGCAGAACGCCGTCAGGGTGGCAGTGTCGAGCGCGGCGTTGCGGCGCACCACCACCAGCTTCACCGCCTCGCCCGAATGCTCGTCGGGCACGCCGATCACCGCGCACTCGGCCACGCCCGGATGCGCCGCGACCAGCGCCTCGATCTCGTTGGGGTACACGTTGAAGCCCGACACCAGCACCATGTCCTTCTTGCGGTCGACGATGACGGTGCGGCCCTCGCCATCCATCACGCCGATGTCGCCGGTACGCAGCCAGCCGTCGGGCGTGAAGGCCTGGGCGGTTTCAGCGGGGCGATTCCAGTAGCCCGCCATCACCTGCGGCCCGCGCACGCAGATCTCGCCCGGCACGCCGTGCGCCAGCTCGGTCAGGCCGTCGTCGTCGCGAATCGAGATCGCCGTGGACGGCAGCGGCAGACCGATGCTGCCGGTGAAGCCCTCGGTCGTGACCGGATTGCAAGCCACGATCGGCGAGGTTTCCGACAACCCGTAGCCCTCGACGATGTTGCTGCCGGTCACGCGCCGCCAGTCGGCCGCGACGCTGGGCTGCACCGCCATGCCACCGCCGATTGACAGCCGCAGCGCCGAGAAATCCACCTCTCCGATACGCGGATGCCGCGTCAGCTCGCGGAACAGCGTGTTCACCGCCGGAAAGACGTGGATGCGATGCCTCTTCAGCAACGCGACAAGCCCGTCGATGCGACGCGGATCGGGCACCAGCACCGCGTGGCCGCCCAGCTCCATGAATAGCAGCGCCCCGACCGTGAACGCGAACACGTGATAAAGCGGCAGTGCGATCAGCACCGTGAGCGGCTCGGCATTCGCACCGGCGTCGACAGATGTTGCCGAGGCGACGTTCGCGTTCCGATCGGCGCCCGCGCCCGTATTCCTGTCCGCGCCGTGATCCGCGCCCACCGCCTTCTGCCCGTCCTCCGTCCACGCAGGCGCCAGCCAGGCGCGCGACTGCGCGAGGTTGGCCAGCAGGTTGCGATGGCTGAGCATCGCGCCCTTGGCCGTGCCGGTCGTGCCGCCGGTGTACTGGAGCACCGCCACATCGTCGGGCGCGGGATCGGGCGCGCGGCTCTGCAGCCGGCGTCCCTCGGCCAGCGCGCGCGGCAGCCTGACCGCGCCGGGCAGCGTCATTGCCGGCACTTCCTTGCGTACATGGCGCAGCACGAAGTCGGTCGCCGCGCCACGCAGCGGGCCGAGCAAATCGCCGGCGCTCGCGACCACGATCACGCGGATGCGTGTCGCCGGCAGCGCTTCGGCGAGCGAGGGCGTCACCTTGTCGAGCACGACGATCGCCTCTGCACCGCTGTCGGCGAGCTGGTGTGCCAGCTCGCGCGCGGTGTAGAGCGGGTTCACGTTCACCAGCACGGAGCCGGCGCGGATCACGCCTGCCGCCGCCACGGGCCAGCTCATGAGATTGGGCAGCATCACCGCGACACGGCCGCCCGGCGCCATGCCGCGTGCCTGAAGCCAGGCCGCGAAGGCCCGCGACAGCGCATCGAGCCGCGCATAGCTCATGCGCGCCCCGAGGCAGGTGAAGGCGGTGCGTCGCGCATGACGCGCGAAGGCGCTGTCGAGCAGCCGGGCCAGCGTGGCTGCGGGAAGAGCCTCAATGTCTGCCGGCACGCCCGGCGGGTAATGTGCCAGCCAGGGACGCGGCCCGGCCATCGAGGCGAACAGGTCGTCGGGCACCGGCTTATCCGGTGATGCGAGCGGAGCGGGGGTGGTCATCATGGCGAGGCATTGTTCGCGCCACCTCGGGCTGCCGCGATGTGCCGTCGGGACGCAACCGGGTGTGTCGCGGACGGACCGGGGTTATCCCGGCGCTGTCCGCGTCGGACCCGGTGGCGTCCCCGGTGCACCTAGGCGCGTTTCGCCGCGCCCGCCGACCATCGGCGCCACCACATAACGAGCAGCGGTTGGCCGGCGCGGCCAACCGCGACACGAGGAGATACGCATGCAAGCCCTTGCCCATCGCCTGAAGCCGATCGCCGCCGCAACGCTGGCATTCGGCCTTGCCCTGCCTGCCATGGCCCAGACCGCCGGATCGCATGTCGTGTCGGTCGGCGCGCTGCGCTACCAGCCCAACGACAGCAGTGATCCGCTCAACATCACCAACGTGCCGGCGGCTGCCGGCGGCGGACCGCAAGCCGGCAGCGGCTTCACGATCAGTGCCGAGACCACGCTGGCCTTTACCTACGAGTACTTCATCACCGACAACATCGGCATCGAGGTGCTCGGTGGCGTGCCGCCCAAGCACACGCTCAAGGGCACCGGCACGCTCGGGGCCGACGCGATCAACCCGCTCGCCACCGTGCGCCAGTACAGCGTGCCCGTGCTGCTGCGCTGGCACTTCAACGAGCCGACCGACCGTTTCCGCCCCTATGTGGGCCTGGGCGCTGCGTACACGTGGTTCGACGAGATCCGCATCACGCCGCAGTTCCAGCAGGCGCTGTCACTCAAGCTCACGCGCGGCGCGAGCGGTGCCGGCGTCACGACTGCGAGCGTCGATGGCCGGCTCAAGCCGGTGTTCAACGTCGGCGCCACCTACGCATTCGACAAGAACTGGGGCGCGATCGCCTCGGTGTCGTACATGCCGCTCGACGCCACCGCCAAGCTCACCACCACGCTGCCGACCGGCGCCGTGGTCAGGAGCGAAGGCAAGCTGGATATCAACCCGGTCATCATGTACCTGGGTGTGACGCGCACCTTCTGAGAGGGGCGGCGGCGCTGGCGGCGCGACTGCGCGCCCTCCATCGTCCGCAGCCCTTTGCAAGCGATTGCAAGCCGGGATGGCGGCGCGGGCCGGTCAGCGCCGGTACTCGCCCGGCGTGCGGCCGGTCCAGCGGCGGAAGGCGTGGCGGAAGTTGGCGCCGTCGCTGAAGCCGAGCGCGGCCGCGATGTTGTCGGTGCTCATGCGCGTGTTGCGCAGGTAGTCGATGGCGAGATCGCGCCGCACCCGAGCGAGCAGTTCGCTGAAGGAGCTGCCTTCGGCTTCGAGCTTGCGGCGCAGCGTGCGCGCGGTGATGTTGAGCCGCGCGGCGGTGGTGTCCATGTCGCAGAACTCGCCCGGCATCCGCATGAGCATGCGTTCGACCCGCGCGGTGAACGAGGCCGCTTCGCCGGCGCGCGCGAGCAGGCGGTCGCAGGCTTCGGTGGCCATCGCCTTGCTGAGCGGGCTGCCGAGCGGCAGCGGCAGGTCGCGCAGCGCGGGGTCGAAGCGCAGCTCGGTGCGGTCGGCGCCGAATTGCACGGGGCATTCGAGATGCCATTCGTACAGCTCGCGCAGGCGCGCGTCGCCGTCGTGAGCGATGCGTGCGTCCACCGGCTGGCCGCGCTCGCCGAACAGGTCGCGGCTCATGCCGACGATGATGCCGAGCACGACCGCAAGCCCGAACCGGTACAGCTCGGCCGGCACCGGCACGGCCGCGTTCGGCGCGAGCCGGCAGACGACGGCGTCGCGCTCGACCGCCCAGGTCATCTCGGTGACGGGCGCGGTCAGCGCGTGGTAGCGGGTCGTGAAATCGACGATCTCGTCCACCGACGAACAGCACAGCAGCGCATAGCCGTACATGCCGAACTGGGACAGCCGCAGCCGTCGCGCGACGCGAAAGGGCAGGGCGGGATCGCGCGTCAGCGCGAGCGCATTGCGATGCACCCGCATCAGCTGGCGCAGCGAGGTGAGCAGTGCCGGATCGCGCAACTCGGCCGGCGCGATGCCGCTGCCGTCGAGCAGCAGGGCGGCATCGATGCCAAGCTCGGCGCCGGCCTCGACCACCGCGGCGATGCGCTGCGCGGAATAGGCCTTGTCGGCCGGGACGCGGTCGAGGAGGTCGTCGGTGACGTGGGCGAGGGAAGCGGGCATCGGCATGGCGCGGCAGTGAAGGCTGGGCAGCGCCCGATTGTGTTGACCCGCGGCGCCAGGCATCAACACGGAAAATCCCCATACGTAGCCGTCCGGCAGGCACTCGATGCTGACCGGCAGCGACCTCGCCCGCGGGGAAAGGCGACCAGCAGAATCCGTCCCCTGCGCCGCGAGCCGAAGGCGCGGCGCGCCCCTCGCCCGTTTCCGCCGGAGCCCGGACCATGACCGAACAGAAGATTCATCCGCATTGCAGGATAAGCCGGCGCCGGCTTCGAGCGGCCATGCGCCTGCTGCTGCTCGCGGCCGCGTTCGCGCTGCCGCCGGTGTCGGCACTGGCCGTCGATATTGCCGGCGCGCGTCTGCCCGACAGCCAGCAGGCCGAGGGCCGCGAACTGGCGCTGGTAGGTGCGGGCCTGCGCACGCGCTTCATGTTCAAGGTGTACGCGGCGGCCCTGTACGCGGTCGAGCGGCCGGCATCGGCGCAGGCGGCGATCGAGACGACGGCGCCGCGCCGCCTCGTGCTGCACCTGCTGCGCGAGGTCGAGGCCGACACGCTGTTCGGTGCGCTGCACGAAGGCTTGCGGGCGAACACGACGGAGGCCCAGCTCCCGGCGCTGGCCGCGTCCGAGGAGCGGCTCGAGCGCATCTTTCGCGGCATCGGCAGGGCACGCGAGGGCGACGTGATCGCGCTCGACTTCGGCGCGCGCGGCGTCGCGGTGGCCGTCAACGGCGAGCCGCGCGGCGAGGTGGCGGATGCCGCGTTTGCCCGCGCGCTGCTGCGCGTCTGGCTCGGCGAGCAGCCGGCCGATGCGGCACTCAAGCGGGCACTGCTCGGTCAGCCGCCGGGTTGAGCCATACGCAGCCGCCGGCCACATCCTGGACGCCAACGCCAACGCCAACGCCAACGCCAACGCCAACGCCAACGCCAACGCCAACGCCAACGCCAATCGCCGCGCTTCGCCTTGCCGGCGCCCGCCCGCACCTTTCCTCAAGGACCACGCATGACGACTCCCGCCGCCCGGCTTCGCGCCCAGCTGACCTTGCCTGTCATCTGCGCGCCGATGTTCATCGTCTCCAACCCCGACCTCGTGCTCGCGCAATGCCGCGCGGGCCTTGTGGGCTCGTTCCCGGCGCTCAATGCGCGGCCGGCCGAGCTGCTCGACGACTGGCTCACGCGCATCGAGACCGGCGTGGCCGAATCGCGCGCCGCCGATCCGGCCGCGAAGATCGCGCCCTATGCCGTGAACCAGATCGTCCACCAGAGCAATGCGCGGCTGGAGCAGGACATGGCCGTGTGCGTGCGGCATCGCGTGCCCATCGTCATCACCAGCCTGCGCGCGCCGGGCGAGGTGGTGAAGCATGTGCATGGCTATGGCGGCATCGTCTTCCACGACGTCATCAGCGTGCGTCACGCCGAGAAGGCGCTGGAGGCGGGGGTGGACGGGCTGGTGCTCGTGTGCGCGGGCGCAGGCGGCCATGCGGGCACGCTCAGCCCCTTCGCGCTCGTGGCCGAGGTGAGGCGCTTCTTCGACGGGCCGATCGCGCTGTCGGGCGCCATCGCGACGGGCGACGCCATCCTCGCGGCCGAGGCAATGGGCGCCGACTTCGCCTACATGGGCACGCGCTTCATCGCGACGCGCGAGGCGAACGCCTCGGCCGCCTACCAGCAGGCGCTCGTGGCCGGCAGCGCGGCCGACATCGTGTACACGCCCTACTTCACGGGCGTGCACGGCAACTACCTCAAGCAGAGCATCGTCGCGGCCGGTCTCGATCCCGACAACCTGCCCGCCGAGCGTCAGGCCATGGCCTTCGACAAGCCCGACAGCGCGGCCAGGGCATGGAAGGACATCTGGGGCGCGGGGCAGGGCCTGGGCAGCATCGCCGACGTGCCGTCGACGGCGGAGCTGGTGGCGCGGCTCGCGGGCGAGTACGCGGCGGCGCGGGCGCGCCTGCTCGGCGCATGAAGCTGTATTCCAGTTGCGGCTTTTTTCCATGCGGCTGACGAGGCTCTTGCCGCGACGGGCTGTTCTGATGAAAGCTGCACGCTGAATGCGGCTTTCTGTCACCGCCCATGCCCGGCCCGCCGGCGCGCCGCCTCAGCGCCGCCGCCCGCGCGACAGCCGCAGCGCGATCAGCTTGCGCGTCTGGAAGTAGATCAGCAGCACCACGGCGATCACCGCCATCGCCGTCATCACCGCGTCGAAGCCCCAGCGGTCCTTGAGCAGCGGCATCACCTCGAAGTTCATGCCGAACACGCCCGTGATGAGCGTGAGCGGCGCGAAGATCGCGGTGATGATCGTCAGCGTCTGCACGACCTGGTTGGTGCGGTGGCTCACGGCCGCGAAGTGCAGCTGCACCGCGGTCTCGATCGACGCTTCCAGCCGCCGCGTGTGCGCCAGCACCCGGCCCACATGCTCGGCCACATCGCCCATGCGCACGAGGTAGCCGTCGTTGCGCTGGGCGTCGGGTGTGTTTTCGAGATAGCTGTCGCGCAGCTCCTGCAAGGCGTCGGCCTGTTCCTCGCAAAGGTTCTCAAGCTTGCGCAGCTCGTTGCGGGCGTCGAGCAGGGCCATCCAGTTGGTGAAGCTGCGGCGCGGGTCGAGCAGCTCGCGCTGCCAGCGGTCGAGCTGGTCGGTGAGCGGCTGGCGCAGTTCGAGGTAGCGATCGACCATGAGGTTGAGCAGCCTCAGCATCAGCTCTTCCGGGCGCGGCGGCAGACGGTACTTCTCGTTGCCGTTGCCCTCGGCGCCATGGCGCGGCTGGTAGCTCGCGATGCGCTGGCGCGCCATGTCGAAGGTACGGCTGCTTTCGCCGCGCACCGTGACCAGCACGCGGTCGAACACGAAGAAGACTACCGGCCGCGTGACGATCGGTTGCAGCACGCGACGCTCGCGGCGTTCGTCGGCCGACAGGCCAACAGAGGAAGCCTGCTCGCTCAGCGGCGCGGCGCCCGCATTGGTGAGCTTGCGGAACACGACCATGTCGTAGTCCAGCGTCGCCTCGAAATAGGACGGATGCTGGAGATTGGTCGCGTCGGTCAGATGCGGGTCGTGCAGCCGCTTGGCCGTGAGCGCGAACACGACATCGCGCAGCCGTTCGCGGCCTTCGGCGATGCGCGCCTGCGCCTCGGGGCTGGCGTGGTCGCAGGGGTCGCCCATCAGCTCCTCGTGCGTCACGTCGAGCCAGTACCAGCCGGTGTGCGGCGGCGAGGCTGGCGCGTGGTCGAGGTGGATGACCTGGTCGGGATGGAAGTGGAAGGCGTCCATCGGTGCTGCTCATGCAATCGGGCGTCCGGCAGGCGGGCCGGACCGGCGGTGCGCCGGCCTTGCCGGCCGGCCGCGGTGACGGGGCGCGTCGCAGCGGCCCCGGGCGGCGTCAGCCGCGCAGCCAGCGCGCCACGTCGCGCGCGAAGTAGGTGAGCACGCCATCGGCGCCGGCGCGCTTGAAGGCCAGCAGGCTTTCGAGCACGACCTTCTCCTCGTCGAGCCAGCCGTTGGCGATGGCGGCCTTGAGCATCGCGTACTCGCCGCTGACCTGGTAGGCGTAGGTCGGCACGGCGAACTCGTCCTTCACGCGGCGCACGATGTCGAGATAGGGCATGCCGGGCTTCACCATGACCATGTCGGCGCCCTCGGCGATGTCGAGCGCGACCTCGTGCAGCGCCTCGTTCGAGTTGGCCGGGTCCATCTGGTAGGTCATCTTGTTGCCCTTGCCCAGGTTGGCTGCCGAGCCGACCGCGTCGCGGAAGGGGCCGTAGAAGGCGCTGGCGTACTTGGCGCTGTAGGCCATGATCTTCGTGAGCTGGTGGCCGTTGGTTTCGAGCGCGGCGCGGATCGCGCCGATGCGGCCGTCCTGCATGTCGCTCGGCGCGACGATGTCCACGCCGGCGCCGGCCTGCACCACCGCCTGCTTCACGAGTAGCTCGACGGTGATGTCGTTGATGACATAGCCGTCGTCGTCGACGACGCCGTCCTGGCCGTGCGAGGTGTAGGGGTCGAGCGCGACGTCGGTCAGTACGCCCAGCTCGGGGAATTCGCGCTTGAGCGCGGCCACCACGCGCGGCACGAGGCCGTCGGGATTGGTGGCCTCGATGCCGTCGGGCGTCTTGAGCGCCGGGTCGATGACCGGAAACAGCGCGAGGCAGGGGATGCCGAGCTTGAGCGTGTCTTCCGCCACGGGCAGCAGGCGGTCGAGCGACATCCGCTCGACGCCGGGCATGCTCGCGACCGGTTCGGTGCGGCCCTGGCCGTCGAGCACGAACACCGGGTAGATGAGGTCGTCGGCCGTCACGATGTGCTCGCGCATCATGCGGCGCGAGAAGTCATCGGCGCGCATGCGGCGCAGGCGGCTGGACGGGAAGGCGGGGCGGGTCATGCGGGTACTCCGTGGATGCGCGCGCCGACGGGCGCGGCGCGTGACGTCAGAACTCTTCCTTCGGGCGCAGCGGGCGGCCGTCCTCGGGCGGGAACCAGCCGAGCACCTTGGCATCGGCTTCCTCCAGCCCGACGCGCTTGAGCGCCGAGAACAGCTGCACCGTGTGATCGGGCATCGCCGCGCGGGTGCGCACGAGCACCTGGGCCTGCTCGCTGCGGGTGAGCTTGTCGGCCTTGGTGAGCAGCGCGAGCACCGGCAGCTTGCGCGGCGCGACGAAGTCGAGCAGCGCGAGGTCGAGGTCGGTGAGCGGACGGCGCGCGTCCATCATCAGCACGAGGCCGCGCAGCTCGGCGCGCTCGGCCAGATAGCGGCCGAGGAACTCGTCCCACTCGCTCTGGCGCTGATGACCGGCCTCGGCATAGCCGTAGCCGGGCAGATCGACCAGCAGGCCGCGGCGCTGGTCGCGGTCGGCGATCTCGAAGAAGTTGAGGTGCTGGGTGCGGCCGGGCGTCTTGCTCGCGAAGGCGAGACGCTTCTGGTTGCACAGCAGGTTGATGGCGGTGGACTTGCCGGCGTTGGAACGGCCGACGAAGGCGACTTCGGGAAGCCCGTCATCGAGGCCCGGTCGGCGCAACTGGCCGAGCGCGGAAACGGTGTCGATGAAGCGGGCGCGGTGCAGCAGGCTCATTGGGCTGGGGCGCGGTAGAAGAGGCGTCCGCGCGGTAAGGAAGGCTGCGCGACTTGGGCGCAACACCCGGGCGGTGAAGGCGGTTGCCTTCGGGCGAACGCTATAATAAGGAGTTTTTTTGGCCCGGCCGGGCGCGTGTCAAGCTCTCGTTTGCATGCAGGTGTCGCGCCCTGAAACCGGATGCTTCGCGCGCGATCAAACGCTCGTCAGGCACCAGACAGGGACAGCGGCGCAGCCTCCGCTCGGGCGAGCCGTGCCGGTGTTGTCGGGCCGGCCCTAGCAGTCTTGAACAAAAGAACCGCTCGCGCGGACCGCACAGCACCTTCTTCCATCGAGGAACCCATGAAGTCGTCGAAGCCGACCTTGCAAAAGTTCGCTTTCCTGCAGAACTCCCTTGTTGCCGCGTCGTTCCTGTTCGCGGCGGGCGTCCAGGCGCAACAGGCCGAACCGCTCCAGAAGGCGGACGCCGCGCGCGGTCAGGCGACTTCGGCCCTGTGCGCCGGTTGCCATGGCGCCGACGGCAATGCGCCGGCGCCCACCTTCCCCAAGCTGGCCGGCCAGCATCCCGAGTACATCGTCAAGCAGCTCAAGAACTTCAAGCCCAAGGAAGGCGGCAAGCCCGAGCGCGAGAACAGCGTGATGCTCGGCATGGCCTCGACGCTGACCGACCAGCAGATGCTCGACGTCGCGGCCTATTTCGGCAGCCAGACCCAGGTGCCGGCCGTCGCCGCCACCAAGGAAGGCGCCGAACTCGGCAAGAAGATCTGGCGCGCCGGCATCCCGTCCAAGAATGTGCCGGCCTGCGCGGCCTGCCACGGCCCCAAGGGCGACGGCATGCCGGCCCAGTACCCGCGCCTCGCGGGGCAGTGGGCCGAGTACACCGAAGCCCAGCTCGTCGGCTTCCGCCAGGGCACGCGTCTGAACAACGCCGTCATGACCACGGTCGCCTCGCGCCTGTCGGACAAGGAAATCAAGGCGGTCGCCGACTTCGCCGCCGGCCTGCGCTGAACACGCGGCGGTCGTCAGGGTCAAAGCCCTGTCGGTAATGCAGGGCAGGCAACATTCGGGCAGGCAGCCGGAGCATTCCGCTGCCTGCCTTTGCATTTGATGGATGGATGAAATGAACGGCAGCGTCGAACCGGCAAGCCCGGCTACCACGGGCTTGCAAGTGCGCAGCCGCAGCGCCTTCGTGCGCGACAGCGTCGAGCTGCTCAGCTCGATGCGCTTCGCGATCTCGGTGCTGACCGTCATCGCGATCGCATCGGTGATCGGCACCGTCATCCAGCAGAACCAGCCGCCCATCAACTATCTCAACCAGTTCGGGCCGTTCTGGGCCGAGCTGTTCAAGGCCGTCGGGCTCACCGCGCTGTACACGACGGGGTGGTTCTACGTCCTGCTGACCTTCCTGGTCATCTCGACCACGCTTTGCATCATCCGCAACGCGCCGCGCTTCCTGCGCGACATGCGCGACATGCGCGACCGCGTGCGCGAAAACTCGCTGCGCGCCTTCCATCACCGCATCGAGGGCGAGGGCGCGCTGGCGCCGACCGAGATCGTCCGGCGCGCGGTGGCGCTGCTGCGGGCGCGCGGCTTCAAGGCCGTGGTGCGCGAGGGCCAGCCGCCGGTGGGCGGCAGTTACGCCGCAAGCGCGGCCGGCGCGCCGGAAGGCGGGGGCGCCGAGGCGGGAAGCATCCAGGCCGGCCCCGTCGTGCCGGGCCAGACATTCCTCATCGCCGCCAAGGCCGGCAGCGCCAACCGCCTCGGCTACATCGCCGCACATGCCGCCATCGTCGTGATGGCGGTCGGCTATCTGCTCGACACCAATCTGCCGATCCGCATGCAGATGTGGTTCAGCGGCAAGGCGCCGATCCAGTCGGCCACCACCGTGAGCGAAGTGCCGGCCAGCGCGCGCTTCGGCCCGGCCAACCTGAGCTTTCGCGGCGACGTGCTCATTCCGGAAGGCGAGGCGAGCGACGTGGCCGTCGTGCCCTACCGCGACGCGCTCTTCCTGCAGGACCTGCCGTTCTCGATCGCGCTCAAGAAGTTCAGCGTCGCCTACTACCCGACCGGCATGCCGCGCGAGTTCAAGAGCGAGGTCGTCGTCACCGACAAGGACACGGGCGCGCAGCGCGAGGCCGAAATCAAGGTGAACGAGCCGCTGATCCATCGCGGCACCGCCATCTACCAGTCGTCGTTCGAGGACGGCGGCTCGCGGCTCAAGCTCGTCGGCTGGCCGATGCGCGGCGCGCGCGCCTACACCTTCGACTTCGCTGGCGAGGTGGGCCAGAGCGCGAAGCTCGGCCGCAGCGGCGCGGCCGACACCGACGCCTATCAGGTCGAGTTCAGTGGCTTTCGCGCGATCAACGTCGAGAACCTCGCCGACGGCGGCGAGGACGCGGCCGACACCGAGAAGCGCTTCCAGGACCATGTCGCGGCGGTGGTGTCGTCCACCACGCGCGGCGACAAGAGCAAGAACCTGCACAACGTCGGCCCGAGCGTGCAGTACAAGCTGCGCGACAAGGCCGGCCAGGCGCGCGAGTTCAGCAACTACATGCTGCCGATCGAGCTGGAAGGCCGGCGCTGGTTCCTCGCCGGCGTGCGCGACACGCCGGGCGAGCCCTTCCGCTACCTGCGCATCCCGGCCGACGACGACATGACGGTGCGCGAGTTCATGCGCCTGCGCGCCGCCGTGCAGGACCCCGAGCTGCGCCGCGCCGCCGCCGAGCGCTTCGCGACGCGTTCCTTCGGTCAGGCCGGCGGCGGGGATGCGCAACTGCGCGCGCCGCTCCAGGCTTCGGCCGAGCGCGCGCTCGAAGCCTTCGCGCGCCAGGGCTTCCAGTCGGTGGCCGACTTCATCCAGCACAACGTGCCCGAGGCCGAGCGCGAGAAGGCGGCCGGCGTGTTCATCAAGATCCTCGACGGCGGCATGTGGGAGCTGTGGCAGCTCGCCCGCGAGCGCGACAAGCTCGCGCCGTCGCCGGCCGACCGCGAACACGGCGAATGGCTGTCGGCCGCCGTGCGCGCCGTGAGCGACGCCGCCTTCTACAACGCGCCCGTGCTGCTGATGCTCGACAGCTTCGAGCAGCGGCAGGCGAGCGTCTTCCAGGTCACGCGCGCGCCGGGCAAGAACATCGTCTATCTCGGCTGCCTGCTGCTCGTGATCGGCGTGTTCTCGATGTTCTACATCCGCGAGCGCCGCGTCTGGTGCTGGGTGGCACCGGGCGCGAACGGCGGCGGCCGGCTGCTGATGGCGATGTCGGCGACGCGGCGCTCGCTCGATTTCGAGCGCGAATTCGCCACGCTGAGCGGCCAGCTCGCGGGCGCGACGGGGATTGCGGCGCATCCGGCGGAGGGCGTGCATCGCGTCGGGTCGGCCGGCGATGCGGCGTCGGTGGCCGGTGCGGCGTCCGCCGGCGAGACGGGTTCGGCGGCCGGCGACGCCGCACCGGCGCCTGCCGCCAGCCCGGCCGCGCCGTCCGACGGCACTGCCGGCGCGGTCAATCCCGCCGGTGGCAACCGAGCCGGCGCAGAATCCGCCGACGGCAAGCACTAGCAGTCAAGCAGCAAGCCTTCGCGCGGCGCCCGGCGCCGGCGCGCCATGGAGACGACATGAGCAGCACTTCCCCCCATCCGCACGCCGCGCCGATGACGGCGCCCGCCAGCCTCGACGAATTCGCCGAACCGTCCTGGTTCGCCCGCCGCGATCTCGGCGACTGGCTGTTCGCCGCCGCCGTGCTCGCGGCGACGGTCTTCGCCTTTGTGCGCTTCGGCACGGCGATGGACTACTACGAGAAGCTCATCCTCGCCGGCACCGCGCCGGCGGTGATCGCCACCGCCTGGGGCTTCCGGCCGCTGCGGCTGTTCGTCGTCGGACTCGCGCTGCTGAGCTACGCCGGCATCGCGGCCTACGGCGGCTTCGGCGGCGGCGACCTCGCCCGCGCCGACACGGCCTTCGTGCTCAAGTACTTCCTCGCCAGCCAGAGCGCCATCCTCTGGATGTGCGCGCTCTACTTCCTCGCCACCGTCATCTACTGGATCGGCATCGGCGCGCGCAGCGATTTCGTGCAGCGCATGGGCAGCTGGTTCACCTGGGGCGCGACGCTGCTCGGCTTCACCGGCCTGATGCTGCGCTGGTACGAGAGCCACCAGATGGGCGAGGGCATCGGCCACATCCCGGTGTCCAACCTGTACGAAGTGTTCGTGCTGTTCTCGCTCATCACGGCGCTGTTCTATCTGCACTACGAGCGCCGCTATCTCGCCCAAGGCGGCGGCCGCGCGCTCGGCGGCTTCGTGCTGCTGGTGATCAGCTCGGCGGTCGGCTTCCTGCTCTGGTACTCGTTCGACCGTGGCGCGCATGAAATCCAGCCGCTGGTGCCGGCACTGCAAAGCTGGTGGATGAAGATCCATGTGCCGGCCAACTTCATCGGCTACGGCACCTTCTCGCTGTCGGCGATGGTGGCCTACGCCTATCTCATCAAGCAGAGCGCCAGCACCAGCGCGCCGTCGCGCCTCGTGCCGCTGTTCCTGTTCGGCGTGCTGCTCGGCATGGAGCCGCTGGTGTTCCGCATGAAGAACGCGGTGCAGGGCGGCGGCTGGGTCGGCTATGTGGCCGTGGGCGTGATCGCGGCAGGCGCGCTGGTGGGCTTCCGCAAGCGCATCGGCGCGGCGTTGCCGAGCTTCGAGGTGCTCGACGACATCATGTACAAGGCGATCGCCGTCGGCTTCGCCTTCTTCACGGTGGCGACCATTCTCGGCGCGCTCTGGGCCGCCGACGCCTGGGGCGCCTACTGGCAGTGGGACCCGAAGGAAACCTGGGCGCTGATCGTCTGGCTCAACTACGCGGCCTGGCTGCATCTGCGGCTCATGAAGGGCCTGCGCGGCACGATGGCGGCGTGGTGGGCGCTGGTGGGCCTGCTCATCACCGGCTTCGCCTTCCTCGGCGTGAACATGTTCCTGAGCGGGCTGCATTCCTACGGGCAGCTTTGAGCGGTCGGGGCTGAAACCACCGCTTTCAACTTCGCTGAAATTTCCCGGCGCGGGACGCGACTACGCTCGTGGTCAATACAGGAGTCCACGCCATGTCGAGCTTCAAGCGCGCCCTGAGGGGCGAGAACCTGCCCGCGTCCGAGATCACGCCGCGCGAGGTGTACGAGGGCCGTCGCGCCCTGCTGCGCGGCCTTGCGGGTACGGCGCTCGCGGGCTGGGCCGGGCGCGAGGCGCTGGCCGCGTCGGCGGGCGGCGTGGCTGGGCTCGCTGCTGGCGCGGCTGCCGGTCACGGCGGCGGTCTCGCCAGGCTCGATGCGAAGCCGTCGCCGCTGTCGGTCGTGGACAAGCCCACGCCCTACAAGGACGCGACCACGTACAACAACTTCTACGAGTTCGGCACCGACAAGTCCGATCCGGCGCGCAACTCGGGGCGCTTCCGCCCGACGCCCTGGGCCGTGCGCATCGAGGGCGAATGCCGCAAGCCGTTCACGCTCGACCTCGACGCGCTGCGCGCGCTCGCGCCGCTGGAAGAGCGCATTTACCGCCTGCGCTGCGTCGAGGGCTGGAGCATGGTCATCCCGTGGATCGGCTATTCGCTGAGCGAGCTGCTCACGCGGGCCGAGCCGACCGGCAACGCGAAGTTCGTCGAGTTCACGAGCGTCGAGCAGCGCGACACCCAGCCCTATCTCGGCTCGCGCGTCATCGACTGGCCCTATGTGGAAGGCCTGCGCATCGACGAGGCGATGCAATCGCTTGCAATGTTGGTGCTCGGCATGTACGGCGAGGTGCTGCCGAACCAGAACGGCGCGCCGGTGCGCATCGCCGTGCCGTGGAAGTACGGCTTCAAGAGCGCCAAGTCGATCGTGCGCATCCGCTTCACCGCAACCCAGCCGCAGACGAGCTGGAACCGCATCGCGCCCAATGAGTACGGCTTCTATTCCAACGTGAATCCGACGGTCGATCATCCGCGCTGGAGCCAGGCCACCGAGCGCCGCCTGCCCGAAGACGGCTTCTTCGCGCCCAAGCGCAAGACGCTCATGTTCAACGGCTACGACCAGGTGGCCGGCCTGTACGCCGGCATGGACTTGCGCAAGTTCTACTGATCTCCGCCATGACCGCATCTCCCGACAACGTCGTTCCGATGCGCCGCCGCGCGGCGCCGATCGCCTTCGGGCTGCGCCACCTGCTTCTGATCAAGATCATGGTCTGGCTGATTGCCCTGCTGCCGGCGTTGCGCCTGGGCGTCGGCGTCCTCGGGCCGGTACTGGCGCCATCCGAGGGCTCTTTCCTGCTCGCCCTCGGAAAAGACCTCGGTGCCAATCCGCTTGAAACCCTTACCCGAAATACCGGTTTCACCGCGCTTTGCCTGCTCTCCCTCACGCTCGCGGTGACGCCGCTGCGGCAATGGCTCGGTCAGCCCTGGCTCATCCGGCTGCGCCGGATGCTCGGGCTGTTCGCATTCTTCTATGCCGCGCTGCATGTGCTGTGCTGGGTCTGGTTCGATCACTTCTTCGATCCGCGCGAGATGGCGAAGGACGTGCTGAAGCGGCCATTCATCACGCTTGGCTTCATCGCCTTCGCATTGCTCGTGCCGCTCGCGCTCACGAGCTTCAATGCTGCCTTGCGCTTTCTGGGCGGCAGGCGCTGGCAATGGCTGCACCGGCTTGTCTATGTGGCCGCGCCGCTCGCGGTCGCGCATTTCTGGTGGATGAAGGCGGGCAAGCACGATTTCGCGCAGCCGCTCGGTTTCGTGGCGGTGCTTGCGCTGCTCGCGGGTGCTCGCGTCGCATGGCGCCAGCGCGAGCGGCGCGCGCGGGCGACACCGACCGACTGGATCCAGGTCTCGCGCAAGAGCTGAAACCGGGTGGCGTTCACCTAGGAGAAGGGCGATGTGCCGTCTATGGACGGTGCGTATTCGGGCACATACGCTTCTTGGCCGGCCGACCCAGAATCGGCCGGACCCAACTCCAACAAAGGTGATACCCAATGCGCGCCGAGGCTTTCCAGAACATCCTGAGCGACCTCAATGGCACATCGGCCGACATCGAGGCCTCTGCCGTGATCTCGTCGGACGGTCTGATGATGGCGGCGATGCTGCCGAGCAATGTCGACGAAGACCGGGTGGGCGCGATGAGCGCGGCGATGCTGTCCCTCGGTGACCGCACCGCGCGCGAACTCTCGCGCGGCTCGCTCGAGCAGGTGCTCATCAAGGGCGAGCGCGGCTACGTGCTGATGGTGCAGGCCGGTGGCGACGCGGTGCTGACCGTGATGGCCAAGCCGAGCGCCAAGCTCGGTCTCGTGTTCCTGGACGTGCGACGCGCCGCCGATGCGCTCGCGAAGATCCTGAACTGATCCCGGTCCTTCTCAAGAAAGCTTCGCCCCCATGGTCAGCCCCCACAAATTCAGTGTCTGCCCGCACGACACGGCCAAGAACCTTCTGGGCTGGTTCACGCTCAACACCTATCTGCAGCGCACGGTCGAAGTCACGATGAACTTCGAGCCCCAGGACAGCTTCCTGGAGGAACGCCAGCGGGTGCTCGACCTGCCGCACCACTTCGTCTATGCCAACCCTTACAGCGCGGTGATGTTCGCGCGCCAGCGTGGCTTCGTGCCGCTGGCGCGGCCGATCGGCGTGTTCGACGAGACGGTGCTGGTTAAGAAGGCCGGCGCCGAGCTGCCGGCCGCGCCGCGCATCGCGAGCGCGACCGACAAGCTCGTCATCCACAACCTCGGGCTGACGCTGCTGCCGCGCGCCGGCATCGATGCCGCGAGCGCCACCTTCTCCTATGTGGGCAACCACATGAACGCGGCCAAGGCCGTGCTGCGCGGCGAGGCCGACCTGGGCTTCGTGTTCAACGAGACCTGGAACGGCATGAACGACAGCACGCGCGCCGAGTTCGAGATCGTGGCCCAGACGCGCGATGGCGCTGCCTTCCACTGCTTCATGCTCGCGCCGGTGTGGGCCGACAAGGCCGGTGCCTTCCGCAGGGTGCTGTTCGGCATGCCGGATGATCCGGCCGGCAAGCGCATCCTCGACGACCTGCGCTTCCGCGGCTTCGACACGGTGAGCGACGCGGACATCGACCGCGTCGCCGCGTTGCTCGGCCTTTGACGGAGCGAGGGGCCGCCCGCATCACTTCATGACCGACATCTCGCCCGCGTAGCGCACGCACAGCGCCCAGATCATGTCGGCGAAGGCCGGCTGGTTGAGGCGCGGTCGCCCCGTCAGCGCGAGCGCGAGTCGCACCGGGCCGACATGCAGCGGCCACAGTCCGAAGGCGCCCACGCCGACCGGGTCCACCATGCCCCAGCCCGAGGCGCCCGGCTTGCCGAGCGCGGCCAGCGCGCGCTCGTGGCGCTCGGCTACGGTGAGCATCTCGGCGCTCATCGCCGCGATCGCGTCGGCATCGGCCTCGGGCCAGGTGCTGGACGCGACCCGGAAGCCGAGCGCGTCGGCCAGCACCGCGCGCTTCTCGCTGCCGATCTGTTCGAGCAGCGGCGGCAGCAGTTGCTCCAGCGCTTCGGCCGGCACGCGCGCCGGTCGGTCGAGGGCCTCGATGCAGCCGGCCTGCTGGAGCGCGTAAAGATGCAGCAGCGCTGCATGTTCATCGTCCTCGCCGGTCCACAGGCAGGCGGCGGTGATGGTGAGCAGCGGGCTTTCGGGTTCACGCAGGATCGCAAGCAGGGCCCGCCGCGCGGGTTCGTCACCCCGGTTCTCGATCGCGCACCAGGCGCCCCAGGGTGTGATGCGCAGGTAGGAACCCGGAATGATTTCAGGCATCGGCCATTCCCGGGTCGAGCGTGAACATGAGCGCCCGCACCAGGGCGGCGATGTCGGTGCGCTTGCGTGCATCGACCGTGAAGACCGCCGGCGCCGGGAAGTAGTCGAGCTCGCGCAGCCGGCGGCGATAGTCGGCCAGCGTCGGTTCGGGATGGGTATCGGTGTGGGTGATGCCGATGACCACGGCAGTGCCCGCGATGAACTGCTGAAAGGCTTCGAGGTAGAAGGCGAGCGATTCGAGCGGACGCGATTCGGCGTTGTTGACCAGGAGCACGAGACCGATGCCACCCTCGGCGAGGATCTCCCACATGAAGCTGAAGCGCTCCTGGCCCGGCGTGCCGTAGAGCATCACCTTGTCGCCCTCGGGCAGTTGCAGCACGCCGTAGTCCATCGCGACGGTGGTGGTCTTCTTGATGCGTGCGGTGTCGTCGGTGGCGTTCTGCTCGGTACTGACGACCTGGATGTCGCTGAGCGCGGCGATGGCCGTGCTCTTGCCCGCGCCGACGGTGCCGGCGAAGACGATCTTGTTGTGGTTGCGCGAGCGGTCAGTCTGCATGGCGGAGCTTGCGGAGGATTCGGGACAGCATCGATACCCGCCCGCTGGCGGGCAGCGGCGCGAGCACGGGTTGCACGATGGTCGTGTCGAACAGGCCGGCATGCAGCGCCGCGCTGTACACGGCGAAGGCGTAGCGCTGCGGGATGCCGAGGTGGCGCGCGATCTCGACCGGGCTGAGCGTGTCGCGCGTCCACAGCGCGACGAGGCGGTAGGCGTGCGGCGTCGAGAAGGTGCGCGTGAAGTCGGGCCAGCCGACCATGCGCACCGGCTGCCACGGATCGGTGCCGACCGGCAGGCGGCCGCGACAGGCCCAGAGCGCGGTCTTCCAGAGCAGGCTTTCGGCGCTGAGGGTGAACTGGCCGTCGCGGCGCGCGGCGGGATCGAAGGGCGCGATGCCGATGGCCGAGTCGCGCGGGATCTGCACCATCGACAGTGGCCGCAGATGCGGATCGCGCACGGAGGTCCAGACCGTCGGCATCGTGCCGGGCACGATGTCGAGCACGCCGGGCAGGCCGGTGATGCGGCTCGGGCGGCGCTGCTCGATCGCCGTGCGCGTGGCTGCGTGCAGATGGCCGAGCAGGTAGTGCGCGGGATCGAAGAAGACCGACGCCGGCGGCGCGATGCGGCCGGGCTGGGCGGGCAGGTCGTCGGCGGTGCCGCACACGTCGCGCTCGGCCTCGGCCGGCATCTGGCTGCCGAGCGCGGACTCCTCGCGCGGCGCGCGCGTGACCCGGCTGGCGCTGGCGCGCAGCGCGGTGCCGAGCCGGCGCAGTGTGGCGATGAAGCTGTCGGCGTGGAGCGGCTTGCCGAGCACGCGGCTGCCCGGCAGGCGCTCGGCGTGGGCATCGGGCCGAAACGAGTAGGACACGACCTGACAGCGCCGCGCGCCGGCCTGGGCGATGGCGACTTCGGCGCCGGGACGGTCTAGGTCGACCACGAAGATGTCGGCTTCGCTCGCGTCATCGACGACGACCGCCTCGTCGCGCGCAAGCCGGTCGAGCGTGAGCCGGATCATCTTCATGTCGAGCGAGCCGACGTGGGCGAGCAGCAGGCGGACTGCCGCCTGCGGTGGCGAGAGTGCGGACATGGCAGGTTTCATGAGCGGGGCGCGGAGGAGCGGAGGAAGGCTGCGCCGTTCGCGCCGGGACGCGCGAGGACGGCGGTGGTGATGTGTGGCACGAGCGAGCCGGCGGCGAGGCCGCTGTCGAGATGGGCATCGAGCAGCCTGACGAGAGTGGCCGGCAGGCGCGCGCGCTGCTCGTCGAGCACGCGGGCGCGCAACGCGCGGCCGGCGCTGCCGAGCGCGATGAACAGGTCGGCGACCGCACCTTGCAACTGCTCGTCGTCGTCGGTGTGCGACGCGAAGCCGATGCGGCGCAGATGCGCATGCAGGTCGAGCGGCGCGCGCGCGACCTCGGCCTCGAAGCTCGCGTTGAAGCGGGTGCGGCACCATTCGGGCGGCGGCGCGAGATGGCGCGTGGGCAGGGCAAAGGGCGGAGGGGGAAGGTCGGCCGGTGGAGCAGGGCCGTCGAGCCTGAGCGCCGCCCGGACGCACGATGGGCTAGGCAGTGCAGCGGAGGAGTCGCTCATCGCACCTGGGGCCGGCGCGGGACGCCGGTGGGACGGTTTTGGTCTTTGAATGACCGATCGCCGTGGTCGGGATCGGCTCGCTGTGGGACAGCATATCGCCACGTGAAGTCGCGCCAAGCGGACTTAGTTCGCGCTCGAAGGCGGTCCGGCGCCGTCAGATCAAGTGAGCCACGAATCTCTCGCCGACGCGTGTCCGCGCCTTGACGCGCGGATTGCAGGCAGGCCCGCGCCCAGCGCGATGGCGGCCAGCAGCATGGCCAGGCCGGGCACGCCGAAGTGATCGAACGCAGCCCCGCCAAGCGCGGGCGCGACCATGCCGCCGACCGTGTAGGCGCCCACCAGCAGCGCTGCCCCATCGACCAGCGCGGCGCCTTCGAGTACCGAGGCCGCGCCCAGCAGGTTGAGCGTGTAGAGCGTGCCGCCGGCCGCGCCCCAGCAGAACACGATGGCCCAGGCCAGCGCCGAGATCGTGCCGGCGAAGGGCAGGGCGATCGAGCCGAGCACCAGCGCGGCAACGGCGACGCGGCTGACGCGGCGATGGTCGAGCCGGTCGGCCAGCTCGCCGACCGGCCACATCATCAGCGTGCCGCCGACGCCGTTGATGGCGACGAGCATCGCGGCGGCTTCGGGCGTCCAGTGCCAGTGCAGGCCCACGAGCGGCATGAGGCCCGGTGTGCCCGACTCGAACACACCGCCCACGAAGCCGGCGAGCGCGAGCGAGGGCATGGCGCGCAGGCGGGCGAGGAGACCGGGAGGGCGGCTGGCGTCGTGGCGGTCGCCGAGGTGAGGGGCACTCCCCGCATCCGCATTTGCAAGCGTTTGCACATTCGACGGCAGCGCGGCCGCGCAGACGAGCGATGCGACCAGCAGCGCACCGATCACGAACAGCGGTAGCCGGCCTTCCGCGCCCGTCAACCCCAGCAGCGCCGGCCCGATGATGAAGGTCGTGCCCACCATCGTCTGGTACAGGCCGACGATGCGTCCGCGTCGCTCGGGCGGCGACAGTTCGGCCACGAGCGCCTCCGACACGATCCAGCGCAGGCCGCTGCCGAAGCCCGCCATCAGGTAGAGCGGGAACCACAGCCAGAGCGAATCGCTTGCGAAGAAGCCGCCCAGCGCCACCAGCGGCAGCACGCCCGACAGCCAGAAGCAGCCGCGTGCGCCGAGCCGCGGCGTGATGCGCCCCGCGACCAGCGACGACACGAGGATGCCGGCCCACATCGACGCATTGAACAGGCCGATGACTGTCGGACTCACGCCGCGCGCGCCCAGCGTGAGCGTGAGCAGCGGCAGGAGCATGAACCAGGCGTCCAGCTCCAGGAAGGTGGCGGAAAAGGCGGCGAGGAGGCTGCGCCGGGCATGACGCCCGGCGGGGGAGGGCGGCATCAGCCGGGCAGGCGGCTTTCGAGCGCGAACAGGTCGGCCGGCGTCTCGCGGCGGCGGATGAGGTGGACGGCATCGCCGTCGACCATGACCTCGGCCGCGCGGCCGCGCGTGTTGTAGTTGCTGGCCATGCTCATGCCGTAGGCGCCGGCGCTCATCACGGCAATGAGGTCGCCGGGCGCGAGCGCGAGTTCGCGGTCGCGCGCGAGCCAGTCGCCCGACTCGCACACCGGGCCGACGATGTCCACGCGCTCGCCCGCGCCGGCCGGTGCTGCAATCGCTTGCACGCCGTGCCAGGCCTCGTACATCGCGGGACGGGCGAGGTCGTTCATCGCCGCGTCGACGATGGCGAAGTTGCGTGTCTCGCCGCGCTTCATGAACTCGACCTTCGTGACCAGCAGGCCGGCGTTGCCGACGATGCTGCGGCCCGGTTCGAACATCAGCGTCTTGCCGCCGTGGCCGTGGGCCTCGACGCGCTCGACGAGGGCGCGGATGAGTTCGCCCGTCGCGGGCGGCGTCTCGTCGTCATAGGTGATGCCGAGGCCGCCGCCGAAGTCGATGTGATGCAGCACGATGCCCTCGCGCTCCAGCGTGTCGACGAGGGCCAGCACGCGTTCGGCGGCATCGACATAGGGCGCGACCTCGGTGATCTGCGAGCCGATGTGGCAGTCGATGCCGACCACCTCGATGTTCGGCCGGCGCGCGGCGTCGCGGTACAGGTCGAGCGTGTGCTCGTAGGCCACGCCGAACTTGTTGTCCTTGAGGCCGGTGGAAATGTACGGGTGCGTCTTCGCGTCCACGTCCGGGTTCACGCGCACCGACACTGGCGCCTTCACGCCCAGGCGCTTCGCGACCGCGTCGATGCGCTCCAGCTCGGGCACCGATTCCATGTTGAAGCACAGGATGCCGGCCTTGAGCGCGGCCTCGATCTCGGCCTCGCTCTTGCCGACGCCCGAGAACACGACCTTGCCCGGATCGCCGCCGGCTGCGATCACGCGGGCCAGCTCGCCGCCCGACACGATGTCGAAGCCCGCGCCCTCGCGCGCCAGCAGGTCGAGCACGGCGAGGTTGCTGTTGGCCTTCATCGCGTAGCAGACGAGCGCCTTGCGGCCGGCGAGCGCGTCGCGGTAGCCGCGGAAGGCGCTGACGATGGCGGCGCGCGAATAGACGTAGGTGGGCGTGCCGAAGCGTTCGGCGATCGCGGGCAGCGCGACGCCTTCGGCGTGCAGCACGCCGTTGCGGTGTTCGAAGAAGCTCATGGGCGTTTGCTGTCGGGACGGGCCGCGTCGGGCGCGGGCGTCGGGGAAGACGGAAGGGCGGACTGGCTGTCGGGCGTGGGGCCCGGCGCCGTGTTCGGGGTGCCGACGGTGCTTGCCGGCATGGGAGCCGCAGGGCGCGGCACGGCAGGCGGGCGGGGTTCGGTCGGCAGCGTGAGCGGCCCCTTGAGGCCGCAGCCGGCGAGAGCGCTGGCTAGAATCGTCGCGCCCAGCACCGCGCGGCAGATGCCGCCGGCGCGGGCTGCGGAGCCCTGGCTTCGCATCGGCAGGCACAGCCTGTGCAAGACCCGCCCGCTCGCGGCTGAAACACGCTGCACGGCCGCTCTCCCCCGAACAAAAGCGACGAATCTAGCATGAGCCCTTCCGAATTCCTGGCCCTCGCCGACGAGACCCTCAATGCCATCGAGGACGCCGTCGCCACGCTTGGCGACACCACCGACGTGGATATCGAAGCCACCCGCTCCGGCAATGTCGTCACGATCGACATCGACAACGGCTCGAAGATCATCGTGAACAGCCAGGAGCCGATGCAGGAGATCTGGCTCGCCGCCAAGGCCGGCGGCTTCCACTTCAAGTGGAACGGCAACGCCTGGATCGACACGCGCGGCGCCGGCGAATTCTTTGCCGTGCTGTCGCAGCACGCCAGCACCCAGGCCGGCGTGCCCATCGTCATCAAGGGCTGATCGCCCCGGTCAGAACAGCTCGCTCTTGACGGCGTTGGGGTCCTTGCCCTCGTCGTCGCTGAGCGTGCCGATGGCTTCGCCGGGCTGGCGCTCGGCGTAATAGAACTCGCCGTTGGCGCTCACGATGCCGGCCGGTACCGGCCGGTCGATGTTGGGCACGCCCGCGAGCGCCTTGCCCATGAAGTTGATCCAGATCGGCAGCGCCGCGCCGCCGCCGGTTTCGCGGTCGCCGAGGCTCTTGGGCTGGTCGTAGCCGATCCATGTGATGCCGACGAGCGTCGGCTGGTAGCCGTTGAACCAGGCATCGACCGAGTCGTTGGTCGTGCCGGTCTTGCCGGCGAGGTCGGTGCGCTTGAGCTTCATCGCGCTGGCGGCGGTGCCGTAGCGCACGACGTCTCGCAGCATGCTGTCGATGAGGAAGGCGTTGCGTTCGTCGAGCACACGATTGCTCTCGTCACCGGCGAGCAGCGGCTTGGCTTCGGCCAGCACCCGGCCGTTCGCGTCGGTCATCTTCGCGACCACGAAGGGCCGCGTCCGGAAGCCGCCGTTGGCGAACACGCTGTAGCCCTGCGCCATCTGCCAGGGCGTGACCGAACCCGCGCCGAGCGCCATCGTGAGGTAGGGCGGATGCTTGTCGGCATCGAAGCCGAAGCGGGTGATGAAGTCCTGCGCGTAGCGCGTGCCGATGGTCTTGAGGATGCGGATCGACACGAGGTTCTTGGACTTCGTCAGCGCGCGGCGCATCGACATCGGGCCTTCGTAGGTGCCGTCGTAGTTCTTGGGCTCCCAGGGCTGGCTGCCGGTCTGGCCAGCATCGAACACGAGCGGCGCGTCGTTGATGACCGTGGCCGGGCTGAAGCCGCGCTCCAGCGCCGCCGAGTAGATGAAGGGCTTGAAGCCCGAGCCCGGCTGGCGCCAGGCCTGCGTGACGTGGTTGAACTTGTTGCGCCAGAAATCGAAGCCGCCCACGAGCGACTTGATCGAACCATCCATCGGGTTCACCGCGATGAAGGCCGATTCGATCTCGGGCTGCTGGACGATCTCCCAGCCGTTGGCCGTCTTCATGATGCGAACCACCGCGCCGCGCCGCAGCTTGCGGTTGGGCTGAGCCTTGTCGGACAGCGAAGCGGCCGCGAACTTGAGCCCGGCCTCGCCGATGTCGATCGGCTCCAGTCCCGGCCGTGCGACGCGCACGCGCTTCGGGCTCGCGTCGAGCACCACTGCCGTGAGCAGATCGTCGGCATCGGGATGCTTCTCGATCACGTCGTCGATGAACTCGTCGGTGATGCGCTCGGGCAGGTCGACGAAGGCCTCGGGGCCGCGATAGCCGTGGCGACGGTCGTAGTCGAGCACGCCGGCGCGCACCGCCGCGTACGCGGCCGCCTGGTCCTTCGAATCGATGGTCGTGTAGACATTGATGCCGCGCACATAGGCATCGTCCTTCCACAGGTCGTAGGCCGCCTGCCGCGCCATCTCGGCGACGTATTCGCCATGTACCGCGTAGGTGCTAACGCTTGCATGGATGTCGAGCTTCTGCGCGAGTGCCTCCTCATGCTGCTGGTCGTTGATGTAGCCCAGAGAACGCATGCGATCGAGCACATATCTTTGCCGCGCGCTGGCCCGGCGGAAGTTGGCGACCGGGTTGTAGGCCGACGGTGCCTTCGGGATGCCGGCGAGCATCGCCGCTTCGGCGACGGTGATGTCCTTGATGTTCTTGCCGAAGTAGGCCTGGGCAGCCTGGGCGAAGCCAAAGGAACGCTGGCCCAGATAGATCTGGTTCATGTAGAGCTCGAGGATCTGGTCCTTGCTCAACGTGGACTCGATCTTGAAGGCCAGGAGAATCTCGTAAACCTTCCGCGTGTATTGCCGTTCATTCGTGAGGAAGAAATTCCGGGCGACCTGCTGCGTGATGGTGGAGGCCCCTTGGCGGGCGCCACCGGCCATGAGATTGGCGAGGGCGGCGCGGGCGATACCGGACAGGTCGATGCCGGGGTGGTCGTAGAAGCGATCGTCCTCAGCGGCGAGGAGGGCCTGCTTCATCTGCGGTGGAAAGTCCTGGATGCGCAGGACGCTGCGTCGCTCCTCGCCGAATTCCCCGATCAGCACGTTGTCGGCGGTGTAGATGCGCAGCGGCATCTTGGGGCGGTAGTCGCTCAGCGTTTCGATCGACGGGATCTTCGGATAGACAAGTGCAAGCGATAACGCCAGACACAGCAGACCAATCAGGGCGAGTGAAGCAGCCAGGCCGCCGAGCCAGGCGAGTGTGCGTGCCCACCAGGGCCAGCGTGCGCGAGTGGCCGTGCCGGAGCCGTCAGGGGAGGAAGTTGTCGTCACGGGATGGTCTGCTGCCGAGAGGTGCCTCAAGGGCGGGGAGTGACAGCACTGCCTTTGTGCCGCCGGGGTGCGGCTTCGGATTATATGAGGGGCCCCAACTCGTAACTCCAAAAGCCAACGATGGGGGAGGAGTGCCCAGCTTTATGCCTTTACACTTGTTTTCCCTTGTTGCTAGCATCGAACGAGATTTATGCGGTTTGCACGCTAAGTGCGTAATTCGCAAAGGATTTTTTCCAAGCAGCTTTCGTGGCGCCGGTGGCAGGACGGGTTTTCCGGTCCCGCGACGCATGGGCTTCGAACGGGCACCAACAAGTTTTCTGACGTGGAGGGGGGCTCGTGGCCTTTGACCTCGGGTCGCTTTTGTCGCCCAAGAATCCGCCGCTGATCGGACTCGATATCAGCACCACCAGCGTCAAGCTCGTGGAGCTTTCCGAAGTCGGCAAGAACGCCATCCGCCTTGATCGCTATGCGATCGAACCGCTGCCCAAGGGCGCGGTGGTCGATGGGAACATCGACAACATGGATGCCGTCACCGAGGCTGTGCGACGTGTCTGGAAGAAGAGCGGCACGCGCATCAAGAACGTGGCGATGGCACTGCCGAGCGCGGCGGTCATCACGAAGCGCATCTTCCTGCCCGCCGGCCAGACCGACGAGGCGCTCGAGCTTCAGGTCGAGTCCGAGGCGAGCCAGTACATCCCATTCGCGCTTGACGAGGTGAGTCTCGACTTCCAGGTGCTTGGCGAAGCGGCCAGTTCGCCCGACGACGTCGAGGTACTGATCGCGGCCTCGCGCAAGGAGAAGGTTGAGGATCGCGTTGCCGCCGCGGAGGCCGCCGGCCTCAAGCCGGTGGTCATGGACATCGAGTCGTATGCGTCGCGCAGCGTCGTCGAGCGTGTGCGCAAGCTCATGCCCAATGGCGGCGAGAACCTCATCGTTGCCGTGTTCAACCTTGGGGCGAATACCACCACGATCACGGTGCTGCTCAACGGACTGAGCATCTACGAGCGCGAGCAGGCTTTCGGTGGCAACCAGCTCACGCAGGACATCGCCCGGGCCTACGGCTTGACCTTCGACGAGGCGGAAGCGAAGAAGCGCTCCCTGGATCTGGCCGAGAACTACGCGCGCGACATCCTCCAGCCCTTCATCGAAAGCGTCGCGATCGAGGTCACGCGCGCGCTCCAGTTCTTCTTCACCTCGACGCCCTACGGTCGGGTCGATCACATCATGCTCGGCGGCGGTTGTGCGGTGATCGAGGGGTTGGCCGATGTGGTCGCGAACCGCTCGCAGACGCCGACGAGCATCGTCAACCCGTTCAAGGGCATGGAGTTCGGTGAGTCGGTCAAGGAGCGCGAGTTGCGCACCGATGCGCCTTCGCTGCTGACCTGCGCCGGCCTCGCCATGCGGAGATTCACCGGATGACCGTCATCACCATCAACCTGCTGCCACATCGCGAGCTGAAGCGCGCGCAACGGCGGCGTGATTTCTATGTGCTGTCGGGGCTGTTCGCGGGTGCAGGCGCGGCGATCGTGCTGCTCGTTGGCGCGATCATCAGCGGCTATGTGGCGGTGCAGCAGTCGCGCAACGAGTTCATCAAGCAGGAGAACGCGGCCCTCGACAAGCAGATCGCCGAAGTAGCCCAGCTCAAGCAGGAGATCGACGCGCTGCGCGAGCGCCAGCAGGCGGTAGAGAACCTCCAGACCGATCGCAACATCCCGGTGTACCTGTTCACTGAACTGGTCAACCAGGTGCCCGAGGGCATTTATCTGCGCAGCTTCAAGCAGGAGGGTCTGAAGGTGACGCTTACCGGCCTCGCGCAGTCGAACGAGCGCGTGTCGGAGTTGCTGCGCAATCTCGCGAACAACTCGTCCTACATCGAGAAGCCGAACCTCATCGAGATCAAGGTCTCGCAGCAGCAGTCGCGGCGTGGTTCCCGGCTGTTCGACTTCTCGCTGGACATGCTGCTCAAGCGTCCGGTGGTCGAGGCGCCCGAGAAGCCGGGTGCCGCGAAGAAGCGTTCGGTGCCGGTGACGCCCGCGGCGCAATGAAGAGGCCAAGGTGAAGAGTCCACAAATCGATCTCAAGCGCATCAGCGACCAGTTCGTCGGGCTGAACGTACGCGACGTCGGCACCTGGCCGGTCGCGCCGCGGCTGGCCGCGCTGTTCCTGATCCTGGTCGCGATGCTGCTCGGCGGCTACTTCCTGTACTGGAGCGACCTGCTCAACGATCTCGAGCAGGGGCGCAACGAGGAGGAGCGCCTCAAGCAGGACTATCGCGGCAAGCTCCAGCAGGCCATCAACCTCGATGCGCTCAAGAAGCAGAAGGAGCAGGTATCGCAGTACGTGACCGCGCTCGAGAAGCAGCTGCCGAGCAAGGCCGAGATGGATGCGCTGCTGTCCGACATCAACCAGGCGGGCCTCGGGCGCGGTCTGCAGTTCGAGCTGTTCAAGCCGGGCGCCTCCGTGCGCCAGGCCTATTACGCCGAACTGCCCATCAACGTCCGCGTGACCGGCCGCTACCACGACATGGGCGCCTTCGTGTCCGATATCGCCAACCTGCCGCGCATCGTCACGCTCGGGAACATCGAGGTGAAGACCGACCCGACGGGCAAGCTCATCTTCGATGCCGTGGCTCGCACCTTCCGCTACCTCGACGCCGACGAGATCGAGGCTGCGCGACGCGATGCTGCCGCCGCCAAGAAGAAGGACAAGGGAGGCGCCAAGTGATGCGACGCATGCTGGCGCTGACCGGCGCCGTCGTCGTGGGTCTGGCCGGTTGCGCCGGCGCCGACGAGGACGAACTCAAGGAATGGATGTCGGAGGTGCGCCGCGACGTGCGCCCAATGGTCCAGCCGATCCCGGCACCCAAGAAGTTCGAGCCCTATGTGTATGACCGGATGGCGCAGGACGAGCCGTTCAATCCGGTCAAGATCGAAGCGGCGCTGCAAAAGCTTGCAGCGCGGTCGAGCAGCGGGATCAAACCCGACATGGATCGTCGGCGCGAGGCGCTGGAAGCCTTCCCGCTCGATTCGCTGAAGATGGTCGGCACCCTGCAGAAGGATGCGACGCGCGTCGCGCTTCTGAGAGTGGACGGTTCTGTCTTCCAGGCCCGCGTGGGCAACTATGTCGGGCAGAACTTCGGGGTCATTACCCGCATCACCGAAACCGATGTCGCGATCAAGGAGATCGTCCAGGACGCGGCTGGCGAGTGGGTCGAAAGAATGAGCACTCTGCAATTGCAGGAGAACCAGCGATGAGTTTGGCCGCAGCTTTGTTCAATCCTCCGGTCGCCCATGGGTGGCTGGGCAGGGTGTTCGCCGCGCTCTGGGCATTGGTGGCCGTCGTCACCTGCCTTGGCGCCGCGCAGGCGCAGGAGGTGGCGATCGAGTCCGTGGCTGCAAGCCAGCGTGGCTCGTCCGTGGTGCTGCGCGTGCAGCTGAGCGCCCCGGTGCGCAATTCGCCGGCATCTTTCGCCGTGGCCAATCCGGCGCGCATCGCCTTCGATCTGCCGGGCGTGGTGAACGGCACCGGCAAGAACAGCATCGACGTGAGCCAGGGCGATCTGCGCTCGGTCAGCCTCGTGACCGTGGGCGATCGCACCCGCGTCGTGCTCAACCTCAAGGGGAGCGTGCCCTACTCCACGTCGCTGGACGGCAATGCGATCGTCGTGACGCTCGATGGTGGAGGCGCCAGCAATTCGGCAGCGGTGCGCTTTGCCGAGCCGGTCGCGGCGGCCAACAGGCATTCGATCCGCAACATCGACTTCCGTCGCGGCCGCGATGGCGAGGGACGTGTCGTGGTCGATCTGGCCGATACGTCCACCGGCGTGGACATCCGCCAGCAGGGCCAGCAGATCGTGGTGGAGTTCCTTCAGACCACGATGCCGGATGAACTGCGCCGCCGCCTCGACGTGACCGACTTCGGTACCCCGGTCCAGTTCGTCAACACCACGTCGCAGGGCAACAGCGTGCGCATGGTGATCGAGCCCAAGGGCACCTGGGAGCACAACGCCTACCAGAGCGACACCCAGTTCGTGGTCGAGGTCAAGCCGGTGCGCGAGGATCCGAACCGCGGCACGCTCGCCACGTCACGCCCGCAGTACCAGGGCGACAAGCTCTCGCTGAACTTCCAGAACATCGAGGTCCGCTCGGTGCTTCAGGTCATCGCCGATTTCACCAATATCAACATCATCACGAGCGAGAGCGTCAACGGGAACCTGACGCTGCGCCTGCGTGATGTGCCGTGGGATCAGGCGCTGGACATCGTCATGCAGGCCAAGGGCCTCGACATGCGCCGCAGCGGCAATGTGATCTGGGTCGCGCCGCGTGAGGAGCTGGCCGCGAAGGAGAAGCTGGAACTCGAAGCCAAGCAGGCCGTGGCCGAACTCGAGGCGCTACGTACCGAGAGCTTCCAGCTGAACTATCACAAGGCTGCCGACGTGGTGAAGATCATCGCGCCGCCGGTGACCACCAGCAGCAGCAGCACCGTCGCCCAACACCGGCTGCTGTCCAAGCGCGGCAGTGCCGCAGCCGATCCGCTTACCAACCAGATCTTCGTGCAGGACATTCCGTCCCGTCTGGACGAGGTGCGTCGCCTGGTCCGCCAGATCGACATACCCACGCGTCAGGTGCTGATCGAGGCTCGCATCGTCGAGGCGACCGATGGTTTCTCCCAGAACCTTGGCGTGCGGCTGAGCGGCTCGTCGGGCGTGCCGACCAAGATCAACGGCACGGGCGTGTATGGCAGCGTCACCGGTTCGAGCGCGTCGACGACCTCCGTCACCGTGGGCGATACGACGCTGTCGGGCGGCGATTTCGTGAGCCTGCCCGCGGCCAATCTCAACGGCTACTCGGCCGGCGCGCTTGGCATCACGCTGTTCAATTCGAGCCTGTCGAAGTTCATCTCGCTCGAACTGAGCGCGCTCGAATCCGATGGCAAGGGCCGAATCATCTCCAGCCCGCGCGTCATCACGGCCAACCAGGTCGAGGCGACGATCGAGGACGGCGAGGAAATCCCGTATCAGCAGTCGACCAGCAGCGGCGCCACCAGCATTTCCTTCCGCAAGGCCGTGCTCAGCCTGAAGGTGACGCCGCAGATCACGCCGGAGGGCAGCGTCATCCTCAACGTCAACGTGAACAAGGACAGCCGCGGTACCGACACCACGTCCGGCCCGGCCATCAACACCAAGAACGTGAAGACCCAGGTGCTCGTCGACAACGGCGGCACGGTCGTGATCGGCGGCATCTACCGCATGCAGGAGCAGAACACGGTGACGAAGATTCCCCTGCTCGGTGATATCCCCTTCCTCGGGGCGCTTTTCCGGAACAAGTCCCAGGTCAACAGCAAGAGCGAACTGCTGATCTTCCTGACGCCCCGGATCATTTCCAATTCGCTGGCTAACGCAACCCGCTGACCTATCGATATGAGTATTCCCAGAATGATTTTTCATCCGTCAGCCCGTGCGCGGCGTCTTGGCGCCGGGGTTCTGGCGCTGACGTTGGCACTTGGTCTGTCAGCCTGTGGCGGTTCCGCTCCGGGAGCGACGACCAGCAGTTCCGGCGGCAGCAACTCCGGCGGCAGCGGCAGCAGCACCTCGACGACGCCGACGGTTGCCGTCAGCTTCGCTGACAGCTCCGGTGTCGCCATCCCCGATGGTCAGCAGCCCAACATCAGCGGTTCGACGCCGCTGCGTGCCGTTGCGACCCTCAAGCAGGGTTCGACGCCCATCGCGAACCAGCTCGTCACCTTCACGGCGGGCACGGCGGGGCTGGTGAGTTTCGATCCCTCGACCGGCACGGTGCTGACCGACAGCAATGGCAAGGCGTCGATCGCCGTGACGGCCGCAGGCAGCGCCACCGGCGCGACGCTCATCACGGCATCCGCCGCGGTCGTTGGCAGCAGCACGATCACGGCAGGTACGTACACCGGTTCTGCCGGAGTTCAGGTGAATGGTGTGTCGGTTGCCTCGATCACCGTCGATCCGACGCTGACGCTGTCGCCTGCCACGCTGAGCGCCTACGGCACCGCCAGCGTGACGGCCAAGGTGCTGCAGAACGGTGCCTCCTACAGCGATGGCACGACCGTCACCTTCACCCAGGGCTGTGGCAGCGGCGCCTCGATCACCTCGTCGGTCATTTCGCAAAGCGATGGCACGGCGACCGCGACCTTCACGGATGCCGGCTGCGCGGTCGGCGGAGATAAGAACGTGGTGATCACGGCGACGGTCGGCAGCTCGAGCGCCACGTCCACGTTGAGGGTGCGCAGCCCGTCGAGTGGCAGCCTGATGGTCACGTCGGTCACGCCCAGCACGAGTTCGATCGTCATCAGGGGCAACGGGGGTCTGAATCGTCAGGAGTTCGCGACCTTGATCTTCAAGCTGGTGGACCTTGCCGGCACTCCCGTGCCGAACGTGCCGGTGTGCTTCAACGCCTCGGCATATACCGGCACTCTGAACATCGACAGCTACTACTACATTGACGAGAGCAACAACAAGCTGCCCGCCGTGCAGGGTGATGCGTCGTCGCCCTGTGCCGCCGGCGACAAGGTGCGTTACGTCAAGAGCACCGGCCCTGATGGCACGGTCAAGCTTCAGGTGAATTCCGGCGATACGCCTACTAGCGTGCTCATCCTGGCCCGCGCCTTCTATCCGATCGGCTCGTCAACGCTGCTTTCCACCGAGTCGAAAAATCTCACGATCTCCACCGGCTTGCCCTACCAGCACAAGTTCGATCTTGCTGTGGACAAGGCGAACATTGACGGCATGGATTACTCGGGTGAGACGGCGGTTGTCACCGCGCGCGTGAACGACTGGTTCGGCAATCCGGTACCCGATGGCACGGTGGTCAACATGATCACTTCCGGTGGCGCGATCTGTACGTCCAGCCTTGGCTCGTGCACGACCAGCAATGGCGTCTGTTCCTGCAATCTCGTGACGCAGGAAGAGCGTCCTGCCGACGGTCGTGTCGTGGTGCTTGCCTATGCGAAGGGGCGGGAAACCTTTACCGACAACGACCACAACAACAAGTACAACTCGGGTGACGGTTTCACCACTGGCCCGAATTCGGACGATCTGGCTGACGCCTACCTCGACAAGAACAAGAGCGGTGCCTTCGAGGCCGCGAGCGACATCGGCATTCCGCTGCAAGGCACGGGCAACTATGTGACGGGTGACGGTATGTACACCGAAACCGGCGTGGACATCCGTCGCTCGGGCATCGTGTACTTCAGCAAGATGTCCGAGCCGATCCTCATCTTCGTGCCGGACGGCAACCGCCTGAAGAAGGACGCTGGCGGCAACTACTACGTGTCGCTGAACGAGGTTGCAGACTGCTCGGGCGCTACCATCGACGAGGTGTCGCTGACCGCCTACCTGGACGACGGCATCGGCAATCCGATGGCCTCGGGTACGACGGTCACGGTCAGTGACCGCTCGTCCAACGTGAGCGCCGAAGTCACCTTCGGTTCGACCGTGCCCGCCGTCGGCTTCCGTGCGCCTTCGGTCACGGTCGACGGGTTGAACGCTCCCAAGACCAGCATTGCGGTCGGCACCGATCCGACGCTGGTCAACACCACGCATACCTTCAAGATCAAGGGCGTGGCCAACGCCTGTACCGGCACCGGCAGCGTGACCATCAGCGTCAAGTCGCCGAAGGGTTCGGAAGTCCCGGCGCGTATCCTGTTCCGCAATGTCAACGGCACACTGTCGTCATCAGACACCCGCGAGACGAATCGCTTTTCGATTCCGGTCAAGTACGAGGCGCGCTGACAGGCCGATACGTCACCAGGCCGGCCCTTCGGGTGCCAGCCGATTTTCGAAGGGCGTGCAATGCACGCCCTTTTTGTTCTTCCTATGTCCGCTCGACACCTCGTTCTCATCGGCATGCCCGGCACGGGCAAGTCAACCATCGGCCGGCTCGTGGCGCGTCGTCTCGACCGGCCTTTCGTCGACAGCGATCACGAGATCGAGATTCGTTGCGGCGTGCGCATTCCGGTGATCTTCGAGCTTGAAGGCGAGGCCGGTTTCCGTGACCGCGAGTCGGCGGTGCTGGCCGATTTGGCCGCCATGCCCGAGCCACTTGTACTCGCCACCGGGGGCGGCGCGGTGCTGCGCGAGGCCAACCGGATTGCCCTGCGGTCGACCGGCCAACTCGTCTATCTGCATTCGACACCCCTGGTGCTCTGGCAGCGCACGCGCGGCGACAAGGGGCGGCCGTTGCTCCAGACCGCCGATCCGCGCGGGAGGATGGAGGAGTTGTATGCCGCGCGCGATGCGATCTACCGCTCGGCGGCGCATCACATCGTCGAAACCGGAGGTCTCAACGCCACCGAAGTCGCGGCGCTCGTGATCGCGCTGGCCGAGGGCGCTGCCAACGCGTAATGAGCGCCGCCTCGCCCCGGGTCGGCTGAACGGCGCTTCCACCGCGCCGGTGGGGCGAATGAGCTGCTGATTATCATCATCGGGTTTGCGGGCCCGGGTTCCTTCCGGGCAGGCCTTATCCCTAGGGACCAGTTTCCATGCACAGACTCGAAGTCGCGCTTGACGAGCGCAGCTATCCCATCGCCATCGGCCGCGATGCTCTGGCCCAGTCCGACTGGATCGGTGTCATTCGCGGCAAGCAGGTGGCGGTCGTCACGAACGAGACGGTCGGGCCACTGCATCTGGCAAAGCTGACTTCTGCGCTCGATGCCGCCGGCAAGTCGGTCACGGTCGTGACCCTGCCCGATGGCGAGGAATACAAGACCGCCGAGACGCTCGACCTCATCTACAGCGCGCTGCTCGAAGCCCGCTGCGACCGCAAGACCACGCTGGTCGCGCTTGGCGGCGGTGTCGTGGGCGACATGACCGGTTTCGCAGCGGCCACCTACATGCGTGGTGTGCCCTTCATCCAGGTGCCGACCACGCTGCTGGCCCAGGTCGATTCGTCGGTGGGGGGCAAGACCGGTATCAATCACCGGCTTGGCAAGAACATGATCGGCGCCTTCTATCAGCCGCGTTTCGTCGTGGCCGATCTGGCGACACTCGACACGCTGCCGGCGCGCGAGCTGTCGGCCGGTCTCGCCGAGGTCATCAAGCATGGCGCCATCGTCGACGCCGGCTTCCTCGGCTGGATCGAGGAGAACATCGACGCACTCGTCGCGCGTGATGCCGCCGCGCTCGGTCACTCGGTGCTGCGCTCCTGCGAGATCAAGTCGGAGGTCGTGGCGGGAGACGAATTCGAGTCGGGGCGGCGCGCCATTCTCAATTTCGGCCACACCTTCGGTCACGCCGTCGAGGCGGGTCTGGGCTATGGCGTCTGGCTGCATGGCGAGGCAGTCGGCGTCGGCATGGTGCTGGCGGCGAGGCTTTCGCAGCGCCTCGGCTATCTGGACGAGGCGGCGGTCCAGCGCCTGACCTCGATCATCGGTCGTGCGGGCCTACCCACCCGTGCGCCCGAGATGCCGGTCAAGCGCTGGCTCAACCTCATGGCCGTGGACAAGAAGGCCGAGGGCGGCGAAGTGCGCTACATCCTGCTGCGCGGACTCGGCAATGCGGTGGTCGAGGCCGTCGACGAGGCGATCGTCGCCGAGGTCCTGCGCGAACACGCGGCCGCCTGATCCCGCATGGCCAGGCTGCCCCGTCTCTACCTGCCAGGCCTGCCGCAGCTCGCCCAGCTCAACGGGCACGACGGCGACACCGTATTTCGGGATGCCGCCGACTATCAGGCCTTCCTCGACGCCTTGCGCGAGGCGGCGCGCGCCAATGGCTTTGCCCTGCACGCCTATGTGCTCCTGCCCGACCGTCTGTTCCTCCTCGGAACGGGTGCCGGGCCGGACAGCCTCGCACGCACCCTCCAGTCGGTCGGGCGTCGCTACGTGACCAGCTTCAATCTGCGCCACAGGCGTAGCGGCACGCTCTGGAACGGCCGATTTCGCTCCACGGTCGTTGCGCCGGACGAATTCTTGCTTCCGGCCATGCGCTTCATCGAGACGCACCCTTTGCGTGCCCAGTTGGTCAGCGATGCTGCCGACTGGCCCTGGTCCAGCCTGCGGCATCACCTCGGGATCACCGCAGACCCGAGCATCACCGACCGCGCCGAATACTGGGCGCTCGGCAACACTCCTTTCGAGCGGCAGGCTGGCTATCGCGTCTATGTCGAGGATTGCGCCGGTGCCGATGCCGAGCACAGGCGGATCGGGGATTCGGTCCGTGGTGGCTGGCTGCTTGCCTCGCCGGAATTTGCCGCAAGCGTCGGACGCAGCACCGATCGAAGACTCAGTCCGGCCCGTCCGGGACGTCCCAGAAAGATTGGCGATTAAGACTGTCCCCATTTGTTTCAATGCGTCGCCGATGCCAATCTGCCTTGGTGTCTGACCCTAATTATTGTTGTTGAACGACGACGGATCGTCACCTAAAGTCACAGGGCTGCGAATTTCGCGCGGATTGTCCCTGCGCATTCCTGCCAGCCAGCCGCCGGTCACGCCAGACGCCGCGTCCGCCATCTCATTTCCAGGAGCCCGCCCATGTCTTCGCGCGCGCAATCTCCCGTCACTTTCGATCGCGCCGACGAGCGCGCGGAAGCCACCCGCTCGGGCCTCTACGACCCCACCAACGAACACGACGCCTGCGGCGTCGGCTTCATCGCTCACATCAAGGGCCAGAAGAGCCACTCGATCATCGAGCAGGGCCTGCTGATCCTGAAGAACCTCGACCATCGTGGCGCCGTCGGCGCCGATCCACTGATGGGCGACGGCGCGGGCCTGCTCGCTCAGATCCCGGACGAGTTCTTCCGCCAGGACATGGCCAGGCGCGGCGTCACCCTGCCGCCCGAAGGCGAGTACGGCATCGGCATGCTCTTCCTGCCCAAGGAACACGCTTCGCGCGTGGCCTGCGAGCAGGAAATCGAGCGCGCGATCCGCGATGAAGGCCAGGTGCTGCTCGGCTGGCGCGATGTGCCCATCGACCGCGACATGCCCATGTCGCCGACGGTGCGCGCGAAGGAGCCGGTGATCCGCCAAGTCTTCGTCGGTCGCGGCAAGGACGTGATGGTCACGGACGCGCTCGAACGCAAGCTCTACGTCATCCGCAAGACGGCGAGCCACCGCATCCAGAACCTCAAGCTCGCGCATGGCGGCGAGTACTACGCGGTGTCGTTCTCGGCGCGCACGGTGGTCTACAAGGGCCTGCTGCTGGCGGACCAGGTGGGCGAGTACTACCTCGACCTCAAGGATCCGTCCTTCGTGTCGGCGCTTGCGCTCGTGCACCAGCGCTTCTCGACCAACACCTTCCCGGAATGGCCGCTGAGCCACCCCTACCGCATGCTTGCCCACAACGGCGAGATCAACACGGTGAAGGGCAACTACAACTGGATGCGTGCCCGCGAAGGGATCATGAAGTCGCCGGTGCTGGGTGAAGACCTGCAGAAGCTCTGGCCGCTGATCTATCCGGGCCAGTCGGACACCGCCTGCTTCGACAACTGCCTCGAACTGCTGCTGATGGCGGGCTATCCGCTGTCGCACGCGATGATGATGATGATTCCCGAGGCGTGGGAGCAGCACACGCTGATGGACGACAACCGTCGCGCCTTCTACGAGTTCCACGCCGCGATGATGGAACCGTGGGACGGCCCGGCCGCGGTTGCCTTCACCGACGGTCGCCAGATCGGCGCGACGCTCGACCGCAACGGCCTGCGTCCGGCGCGTTACATCGTCACGGAAGACGACCTTGTGGTCATGGCGTCGGAATCGGGCGTGCTGCCCATCCCCGACAACAAGATCGTCAAGAAGTGGCGCCTCCAGCCCGGCAAGATGTTCCTCATCGACATGGAAGCCGGCCGCATCATCGACGACGCGGAACTCAAGAGCGCCTACGCGAACGCCAAGCCCTACAAGGAATGGATCAAGCGCATCTCGATCAAGCTCGATGACGTCGAGCAATCGGCCGCGCCCGCCAAGTTCAACGAATCGCTGCTCGACCGCCAGCAGGCCTTCGGCTACACGCAGGAAGACCTCAAGGTCATCCTTGCGCCGATGATCGCCACCGGCGAGGAAGCGATCGGCTCGATGGGCAACGACTCGCCGATGGCGGTCATGTCGAGCAAGAACAAGACGCTCTACAACTACTTCCGCCAGCTGTTCGCTCAGGTGACCAACCCGCCGATCGACCCGATCCGCGAGCAGATGGTCATGAGCCTCGTGAGCTTCATCGGTCCGAAGCCCAACCTGCTCGACCTGAACAACACCAACCCGCCGATGCGCCTCGAAGTGAGCCAGCCCGTGCTCGACTTCGACGACATGGCCAAGCTGCGCGACATCGCCAAGCTGTCGGATGGCAAGTTCAAGAGCTACGAGCTCGACATCACCTATCCGCTCGCCTGGGGCAAGGAAGGCGTCGAGGCGGTGCTCGCCTCGCTGTGCGCCGAAGCCGTGGACGCGGTGCGCGACGGCAACAACATCCTGATCGTGAGCGACCGCAAGGTCGACCGCGAGCATGTCGCGATCCCTGCGCTGCTGGCCACGTCGGCCATCCACCATCACCTGGTGGACAAGGGCCTGCGCACGAGCACCGGTCTGGTGGTGGAAACCGGTTCGGCGCGCGAGGTGCATCACTTCGCGCTGCTCGCGGGCTATGGCGCGGAAGCCGTCCACCCGTATCTGGCGCTCGAAACCATCGCCGAGATGGCGCGCAAGAGCGGCACGGCCGACGAAGCCAAGTCGATCTACAACTTCCAGAAGGCGGTCGGCAAGGGGCTCAACAAGGTCATGTCCAAGATGGGCATCAGCACCTACATGAGCTATTGCGGCGCCCAGATCTTCGAGGCGGTGGGCCTGAGCAAGGCGGTCATCGACCGCTACTTCCACGGCACGCCGAGCAACATCGAAGGCATCGGCATCTTCGACATCGCCGAGGAAGCGATCCGTCTGCACAAGTCGGCGTTCAGCGACGATCCGGTGCTGGCCAACATGCTCGACGCCGGCGGCGAATACGCCTTCCGCATCCGCGGCGAGGAGCACATGTGGACGCCCGACGCGATCGCCAAGCTCCAGCACAGCACGCGCCAGAACAGCTACCAGTCGTACAAGGACTACGCGCGGATCATCAACGACCAGAGCAAGCGCCACATGACGCTGCGCGGCCTGTTCGAGTTCAAGGTCGATCCGGCCAAGGCGATCCCGCTCGACGAAGTCGAGCCGGCGAAGGAAATCGTCAAGCGCTTCGCCACGGGGGCGATGTCGCTCGGCTCGATCTCGACCGAAGCGCACGCGACGCTGGCCGTGGCGATGAACCGCATCGGCGGCAAGAGCAACACGGGCGAGGGCGGCGAGGATCCGCTGCGCTACGCGGCCGAGATGAAGTCGCCGACGCGCGCTTCGGGCATCAAGGACGGCGACACGCTCGCCAGCGTTTTGGGCCGCGAGCAGGTCGAGAGCGACATCGTGCTGAAGGAAGGCGATTCGCTGCGCAGCAAGATCAAGCAGGTCGCGTCGGGCCGCTTCGGCGTCACGACCGAGTACCTGACGTCGGCCGACCAGATCCAGATCAAGATGGCTCAGGGCGCCAAGCCCGGCGAAGGCGGTCAGCTGCCCGGCCACAAGGTCAGCGAGTACATCGGCAAGCTGCGCTTCTCGGTGCCGGGCGTGGGCCTGATCTCGCCGCCGCCGCACCACGACATCTACTCGATCGAGGATCTGGCCCAGCTCATCCACGATCTGAAGAACGCCAACTCGGCCGCCGGCATCAGCGTGAAGCTGGTGTCGGAAGTGGGTGTCGGCACGGTTGCGGCCGGTGTCGCCAAGGCTAAGGCTGATCACGTCGTGATCGCCGGCCACGACGGCGGCACGGGCGCGTCGCCGCTGTCGTCGGTCAAGCACGCCGGCTCGCCGTGGGAACTCGGCCTCGCCGAGACCCAGCAGACGCTGGTGCTCAACCGCCTGCGCAGCCGTATCGTCGTGCAGGTGGACGGCCAGATGAAGACCGGCCGCGACGTGGTGATCGGCGCCATGCTGGGCGCGGACGAGTTCGGCTTCGCGACCGCGCCGCTGGTGGTCGAGGGCTGCATCATGATGCGCAAGTGCCACCTCAACACCTGTCCGGTGGGCGTGGCGACGCAGGATCCGGTGCTGCGCAAGAAGTTCCAGGGCAAGCCCGAGCACGTCGTCAACTTCTTCTTCTTCATCGCCGAGGAAGTGCGCGAAATCATGGCCCAGCTCGGCATCCGCAGCTTCAACGAGCTGATCGGCCGCGCCGACCTGCTCGACATGAAGAAGGGCATCAGCCACTGGAAGGCGAAGGGGCTCGACTTCTCGCGCGTCTTCCATCAGCCGGATGTGCCGGAAGATGTGGCGGTGCGCCAGGTCGAAACCCAGGACCACGGCCTGCACAAGGCGCTCGACCACAAGCTGATCGAGGCCGCCAAGCCGGCGCTGGAACGCGGCGAGCGCGTGAGCTTCATCCAGCCGATCCGCAACGTGAACCGCACCGTCGGCACGATGCTGTCGGGCGAGGTCGCCAAGCGCTACGGTCACGCGGGCCTGCCCGACGACACGATCCATGTGCAGCTGCAAGGCACGGCCGGTCAGTCGTTCGGCGCCTTCCTCGCGCACGGCATCACCTTCGACCTCGTGGGCGAAGGCAATGACTACGTGGGCAAGGGCCTGTCGGGCGGCCGGATCATCGTCCGCTGCGCCAATGATTTCCGTGGCGCGGGCACCGAGAACATCATCATCGGCAACACCGTGCTCTATGGCGCCATCACCGGCGAGGCCTTCTTCAACGGTGTCGGCGGTGAGCGCTTCGCGGTCCGTAACTCGGGCGCGACGGCGGTCGTCGAAGGCACGGGCGACCACGGCTGCGAATACATGACTGGCGGCACGGTGGTCGTGCTCGGCGCGACGGGCCGCAACTTCGCGGCGGGCATGTCGGGCGGCATCGCCTATGTGTTCGATCCCGAAGGCGAGTTCGCGCGCAAGTGCAACACGGCCCAGGTCGATCTCGAATCGGTGCTCACCGCCGAAGAACAGCGCGAAACCGTCGCGCTCGACATCTGGCATCGCGACACCACCGACGAGGAACTCCTGAAGTCGCTCATCGAGAAGCACTTCAAGTTCACTGGTTCGGCCATCGCGCGCGAGCTGCTCGACGACTGGAGCCGCGCCCGCACCCAGTTCGTGAAGGTGTTCCCGAAGGAATACCGCCGCGCGCTGAAGGAAATCAACGCCGCCAAGGCGAAGGCCGGCGCCAAGCTCGCGGCCTGAGGCGAGTGAAGCAGGGGCGGGACGCACGGGTTGCGTCCCGCCGATCCAACAAGATCAATCCGCCGGCGAGCTTGCCGGCATCCAGCTACGGAATTTCAAATGGGCAAGGTCACCGGCTTCCTGGAATTCGAACGCCTCAGTGAAGGCTACGAAGAGCCCGCCGCGCGAAAGAAGCATTGGAAGGAATTCGTCGTCGCGCTCAAGGACGACGAGGCAAAGATCCAGGGCGCGCGCTGCATGGACTGCGGCATCCCGTTCTGCAACAACGGCTGTCCGGTCAACAACATCATTCCCGACTTCAACGACCTCGTTTTCCGGCAGGACTGGAAGACGGCGTTCGAAGTACTCAGCAGCACCAACAACTTTCCCGAGTTCACCGGTCGCATCTGCCCGGCGCCTTGCGAGGCCGCCTGCACGCTGAACATCAACAGTGCGGCGGTCGGCATCAAGTCGATCGAACACGCGATCATCGACAAGGCCTGGGCCGAGGGCTGGGTGGTGCCGCAACCGCCGAAGCGCAAGACGGGCAAGAAGGTCGCTGTCATCGGCGCCGGCCCTGCCGGCATGGCGGCAGCGCAACAGCTCGCGCGCGCCGGTCACGACGTGACCGTGTTCGAAAAGAACGATCGCGTCGGCGGCCTGCTGCGCTATGGCATCCCCGACTTCAAGCTCGAAAAGAGCCACATTGATCGCCGCGTGCGTCAGATGGAAGCCGAGGGCGTGACCTTCCGCACCAGCACCTTGGTCGCTACGGACTTCCCGAAGACGGGCATCAACAATTTCGCGACGACGATCGTGTCGCCTGAAGCGGTAATGGCCGAATTCGACGCCGTGATCCTGTCAGGCGGCTCCGAGCAGCCGCGCGATCTGCCAGTTCCTGGCCGTGACTTGAAGGGCGTCCATTACGCGATGGAATTCCTTGCGCCGCAGAACAAGGTGAATGCCGGGGACAGCTTCCCGGACCAGATCGTCGCCACGGGCAAGAAGGTTGTCGTCATCGGCGGCGGCGACACGGGTTCCGATTGCGTTGGTACCAGTAACCGTCACGGCGCTGCTTCTGTCACGCAGTTCGAGTTGATGCCGCGTCCGCCGGAAAGCGAGAACAAATCGGTGACCTGGCCCTACTGGCCCATCAAGATGCGTACCTCGTCCTCGCATGAAGAGGGCTGCGATCGCGATTGGGCCGTTACCACCAAGTCGTTCAAGGGAAACGAGTTCGGTTGCGTCACGGCACTCGTTGTTGCGCGTGTCGAATGGGTCGACGGAAAGATGACGGAGATTCCCGGCAGCGAATGGGAAGTGCCGGCTGATCTCGTGTTCCTGGCGATGGGCTTTACAAATCCTGTTGCACCGGTGCTTCAAGCCTTCGGTGTCGAAAAGGATGCTCGCGGGAATGCTCGAGCTGTCACGGAGGGAAGCGGTGCTTATCGCACTTCAGTCGAAAAGGTGTTCGCTGCCGGCGATATGCGGCGGGGACAATCTCTGGTCGTATGGGCTATTCGCGAAGGACGGCAATGCGCACGTGAGGTGGATATGTTCCTGATGGGCGCTTCGGAGCTTCCGCGCTGATCAACGAGACAGCCTGTCTTACCCAATATGTTGATCCGAGGTTTGCGTTTTTGCGACACCAAAGAGTCGCGTTCGGTACAGGCAGGCTATTTCACATTTGCTGCTTGCGCTGACGGCGCGAGTTGACTATAGTTGCTGGCTCACCTGTTGCTGAACACGACGGGTTGCTGGCGAGTCTGGCGGTGGCGGAAAGTTCAGCGAACGAAAGTTAAAAAAACAGTTGACAGCGAGAAAACAGCAGTACATAATCTCGCTTCTCTGCTGATGACGGCGCAGCGCTAAACAAGGCGGCGCAGTCAAAAGCAGATTGCAGGAAGCTCTTTAACAATTTAACAGCCGATAAGTGTGGGCGTTTGTTGATGCGAAATCGATCTTTGATCGATGGCTCGAAATCATCAAGTGCTCACAGAAGAGTAAGGTTAATAACCTGAAATTCCGTTGAGTCGCGACCTTACGAAAGTAAGGGTAAATACAGAGATTGAACTGAAGAGTTTGATCCTGGCTCAGATTGAACGCTGGCGGCATGCCTTACACATGCAAGTCGAAC
>NZ_AXWS01000003.1 GCF_000482785.1 Derxia gummosa DSM 723
TGGCGGCGCAGGCCGTCGCGGGTGTCGAAGTCGATGCGAAAGGGCCGGGCGAGCCAGTCGGCCTCGGGCAGGTCGGGGCGGCGGGTGCTGACGTCGAGGGTGAGCTCGAAGAGCTCGCCGACGGCTTCGCGGGCCTGCAGGCGCAGCAGGCGCAGGTCGCCGAGCGCGGCGGGGGCGTGGAGCTGGACGGGACGAGGCATCGGGCGGCGGGGCGGCGTGACGAGGCCGCGATGCTAGGAAGCCCCTCCCTCGCATGCGGGAGGGGCGGGCACGCGAGTCCGTGATCTGTCGCACGAAGTGGATGCCGCTCCGTGGCGGGCACGCCAAAGCCGGCTGCGAGGCCGCGAAGGTGTCGATGCCCGGGGCGAGGCTGATCGGCCCGCGACGCCCGCCGGGCTGACTCGCGCTGGCAGCATGGCGGCCTCGCTCTGTGGAGGTCCGCCGTCATGCCATTCCGTCCTGCGCGCGCGTGCGCCTTGGGGCGCTTTTCCCGTCGTCTGGCCGGCGTGGCCGTGATTGCGGCGGTGCTGTCCGGTTGCGCCACGCCGTTGCCGGGGACGCGCGTGGCGGTGCCGGTCGCCGTGTCGGCGTCGGTCACCGCGGTCGGATCGGCGCCCGCGACGGCCGCCGCGTCGCCCGCCGTCGTTCTTCCTGCGATCGAATTCGCCAGCCGTCCCGGCCACGGCCCCGTCGTCGTGTTCGAGAACGGCCTCGGCGCGTCGATGGGGCGCTGGAGCAAGGTCATCGCCGGGCTCGACGGCGATACCGCCTGGTTCGCCTACAACCGCCCCGGCACCGGCGCGAGCGGCGCGCCCGTCACGCCGCGCGACGGCGAGCACATCGGCGACGAGCTGCGCGCGCTGCTGCGCGGCCAGGGCATCGCGCCGCCGTATGTGCTGGTCGGGCATTCGCTCGGCGGGCTGTACATGCAGGACTTCGCGCGCCGCCATCCCGAGGACGTGGCCGCGCTCGTGCTCGTCGATTCCACCCATCCCACGCAGTTCACCGGCGACATGGCGCTCGACCGCCTGCCCTGGCATGTGCGCGCGGTGCTGTGGCTGTTCGCCTGGGGCACGACGCGCGAGGAGCTGGACCTGAGCATGCCCACCGGCGCCGCCGTGCTCGCGCTGCCGCCGCTCGCCGGCAAGCCGGTGGTGGTGCTGAGCGCCGAGCAGCCGATGCATGACGACTCGCCGCTCGGCCGTCTCGGCGCCGAGAAGCGGCTCGACATCGCGCGGCTGTATCCCGGCTCGGTGCAGCGCTGGGCCGACAGCGGACACGACATCCCCTGGCTGAAGCCGGAGGCGGTGGTGGACGCGATCCGGCTCGCGCGGCAGCTGGCGGGCGAGCCGGCGCGCTGACGGCTGCGTTCGGGTGGCGCCTGACCTATCGGCTCGCGCGCGCGGCGCGGCACTGCCCGGCGGCACGCCATCGCGGCCGGGTCAGACCACCGGCGAGTCCCGCGCCTCCCGCCGATCGCCCGACTGGCACGGCGGCGGCGGGCGCAGGCAGAATGCGCGCCCCGCCGCGCATCCGTGGCGGGTTTTCAGCGCCCGATTACTGGATATAAACTCAGTTCCGGGCGCGCATCCACCAGCAACTCCGGCGTTTCACGGGCGCCCATCGTTCAGCAATCACGCCGGAGCAGGGAGAGTTCACATGGCATCGATCAACAAGGTCATCCTCGTCGGCAACCTCGGCCGCGATCCCGAAGTGCGCTACATGCCCGACGGCAACGCGCTCGCCAACGTCACCATCGCCACCACGCTCAAGTGGAAGGCCAAGGACAGCGGCGATCCGATGGAGGAAACCGAATGGCACCGCGTCGTCTTCCGCGGCCGCCTCGCCGAAATCGTCGGCGAATACCTCAAGAAGGGCAGCTCGGTCTACGTCGAGGGTCGCCTCAAGACGCGCAAGTGGACCGACAAGGAAGGCGTCGAGAAGTACACGACCGAGATCGTCGCCAACGAGATGCAGATGCTCGGCGGCCGTCAGGGCATGGGCGGCGGTGATGAGGGCGGCTACGACGAAGCCCCGCGCGAATCGCGTCCGGCGCGCTCGGGCGGTGGTGGTGGCGGCAGCTTCGGCGGTGGCAATGCCGGCGGCGGTGGCGGTTACGGCGGCGGCTCGCGCGGCGGCGCCTCGCGTCCGGCCCCGGCGCCCGCGCCGCGTCCGCAGCAGTCGTCGTCGAACAGCGGTTTCGACGACATGGATGACGACATCCCGTTCTGATCGCCTTGTCCGCCCCGACGGCGGGCACGCCGATGCGCGTGCTGAGCGTCATCCCCCCGATGACCCAGCTCAACACGCCCTATCCGTCCACCGCCTACCTCACCGGCTTCCTGCGCGCGCGCGGCATCGACGCGGCGCAGGAAGACCTCGCCCTCGCCCTCGTGCTCGCGCTGCTGTCGCCGGCCGGCCTGCGTGACATGCGCGAGCGCGCCGAGGCGATCCCCGCCCGCAAGCGCGGCGAGACAGTCGCCTTCTTTCTCGACAACTTCGCGCGCTACGCGGCGACGATCGCGCCCGTCATCGGCTTCCTGCAGGGCCGCGATCCGACGCTCGCGCACCGCATCGTCGCGGGCGGCTTCCTGCCCGAGGGGCCGCGCTTCGCCGCGCTCGACAACTACATCGACGACGGCAGCGGCGATCCGCTCGGCTGGGCCTTCGGCGCCCTCGGCGCCCAGGACCGCGCGCGCCATCTCGCCACGCTCTACCTCGACGACCTCGCCGACGTGCTGCGCGACGCGGTGGACGGCCGCTTCGAGTTCGTGCGCTACGCCGAATCGCTCGCCGCCGCCCAGCCCACCTTCGAGCCGCTCGCCAAGGCGCTCGCCGCGCCGCCGACGCTCGTCGATGACCGCCTGCGCGCGCTGACCCTCGCCGCGCTCGACAAGCATCGCCCGCGCGTGCTGCTGCTGTCGGTGCCCTTTCCCGGCTCGGTGTACGCGGCCTTCCGCATCGCCCAGACGGCGAAGGCGCATGACCCGGCCATCGTCACCGTGCTCGGCGGCGGCTTCGTCAACACCGAGCTGCGCGAGCTGGCCGAGCCGCGCGTGTTCGACTTCTTCGACTACGTGACCCTCGACGCGGGCGAGCGGCCGCTGATCGCGCTGCTGGAGCATCTCGACGGCCGCCGCTCGCGCGAGCGGCTGGTGCGGACCTTCGTGCGGGAGGCGGCGGGCGAGGGCGGCGCGGCGGGCGGCGCCGACGCCAATCCGGCCGACAAGGGCGTGATGCCTGCCGCCGCGCCGCAAGCCGTCGCAGGCCGCGTGCGCCTCGTCAGCTTCCCCGAACCCGACATCCCCTTCGCCGACATCGGCACGCCCACCTGGGACGGCCTGCCGCTCGGCCGCTACCTGTCGCTGCTCGACATGCTCAACCCGATGCACCGGCTCTGGAGCGACGGGCGCTGGAACAAGCTGACGGTGGCGCACGGCTGCTACTGGAAGAAGTGCAGCTTCTGTGACGTGGGCCTCGACTACATCGGCCGCTACGAGACCGCGTCGGCCGCGCTGCTGGTCGATCGCATCGAGGCGATCGTGGCCGAGACCGGCCAGACCGGCTTCCATTTCGTGGACGAAGCCGCGCCGCCCAAGGCGCTGCGCGCGCTCGCCGAGGAGCTGATCCGGCGCGGCGTCGTCATCACCTGGTGGGGCAACATCCGCTTCGAGAAGAGCTTCACGCCCGAGCTGTGCACGCTGCTCGCCGACAGCGGCTGCATCGCGGTGACGGGCGGGCTGGAGGTGGCGTCCGACCGGCTGCTCAAGCTCATGAACAAGGGCGTGTCGGTCGAGCAGGTCGCGCGCGTGACCAAGGCCTTCACCGAGGCCGGCGTGCTCGTGCATGCCTACCTCATGTACGGCTTCCCCACGCAGACCACGCAGGAGACGGTGGACGCGCTCGACTACGTGCGCCAGCTGTTCGCCAACGGCTGCATCCAGTCGGGCTTCTTCCACCGCTTCGTCTGCACCGTGCATTCGCCGGTCGGGCTGAATCCGGAGCAGTTCGGCGTCAAGCTCAAGCCGCTGCCGGCCATCAGCTTCGCCAAGAACGATGTCGGCTTCGTCGATCCGACCGGCACCGACCACGACCGCCTCGGCGCCGGCCTGCGCAAGGCGATCTACAACTTCATGCACGGCATCGGGCTGGAGGAGGACGTGCGCCAGTGGTTCGACCAGCCGGTGCCGAAGGCGCGGGTCGGGCGCAACGTGATCGCGCGGGCGCTGGGCGAGGGCGGGCGCTGAGGGCTGACGAGTTGCGGGCGACCTGACGCCTGATCGCCCCCGCTCTCGCTATAGGGCAGGGTCCGGTCCGGCCTCCGGCGCGCATCTACCCCGCCAGCGCCCCGAGTTCCTCCACGCTCCCGAACGTCCGCTGCGGCCCGTGCGCCAGCAGCGTGTCGAGCCGCGTATAGCCCCAGGCCACCGCGCCCGCCGCCATCCCCGCCTCACGTGCGGCGTGCAGGTCGGCCACCTGATCGCCGACGAACAGCGCGTCGCGCGGCGCCACGCCCAGCCGGCGCGCGATGCGCCCGAGCCTTGGCGCCTTGCCGAACACCGAAGCGCCGCAGTCCAGCTCGGCAAAGCGCGCGAGCGTCGTCGCGCCGAGCACGCGCTCGACGTTCGCGCGCCCGTTCGAGCTGGCCACCGCGAGCTTCACGCCGCGCGCCGCCAGCCGCGCGAGCGCCGCGTCGATGCCCGCGAACGGCGCGATGCCGTCGGCCTCGCCCATCAGCCGGATGAAGTCCGCCGCCACGCGCGGCAGCTTCCACAGCGGCAGGCCGGTGTGGCGCAGCATCTCGCGCGTGCCGAGCCGGCGCAGCAGCTCGATCTCGTCGTCCGCCACCTCGCGGAATCCGTGCGCCCGCGCGAGCCGGTTGTGCACCGACAGTAAGAAGCCGAAGGAATCGGCAAGCGTGCCGTCGAAGTCGAGGATGACGAGGGCGGGCGGCGTGGACATGAGGGCGGCGGGACTGGGCGAGCGTAGGGCGGGGCGGGCGGACGAAGGCGGGATCGCCGGACAAGGGCAGGCAGAAGCCGGCGGGAGCACGCATCGGCAGCGCCTGCGGGGCCGCGATCACACTACGACCGCGCCCGCCGCCGGTACCGCCCGGCTGTCCGACGGCGCCGATCTTGCTTTTCGACTCCCAGCCGCCATCTGACGCGTCGCCCGGTGGCTATACTCGCCGCCCATTCCAAGTCCCTGATAACAAACGGTCTTCCATCCGACCGCCGCTGTTGGAGCCAGTTATGCCCACCTATGCCTATCGCTGCGAAGCCTGCGGCCATGCCGCCGATGAATGGCTGAAGATGAGCGAAGCCACCGCCGAGCGCACCTGCCCGAGCTGCGGCGCCGCCAGCTACCGCAAGCAGGTGTCCGCGCCCGCTTTCCAGCTCAAGGGCTCGGGCTGGTACGTGACCGATTTCCGTGGCGGCGCCAACAGCAGTTCCAGCCCCGCACCGGCTGAAAAGAAGAGCGAGGACACTCCCGCTCCGGCCTGCGGCGCCTGCGGTTCGCCCGAACCCTGTCCGGCCGCGCCGACCACCGGCAGCTGACGCCGGCTCATCCACCCTCACAGCGGGGCTCGCTTGAAGAAGTACTTCGTCACCGGTCTGCTCATCCTCGTCCCGCTCGTCGTCACCGTCTGGGTGCTGCGCGTCATCGTCGGCACGCTCGACCAGGTGCGCGACTGGCTGCCGCCCAGCCTGCGCTCGGCCACCTACATCCTCGAATGGCCGGGCACGGGCGTGCTGCTGGCGGTGACGATCGTGTTCGTGACCGGGCTGCTGGCGCACAACTTCATCGGCCGGCGCCTGCTCGACTGGTGGGAGAAGCTGCTCGCGCGCATCCCCTTCGTCAGCTCGATCTATTCGAGCGTCAAGCAGGTGAGCGACACCGTGCTGTCGCCCAACGGCCAGGCCTTCCGCAAGGCGGTGCTGGTCGAGTTTCCGCGCCAGGGGGCGTGGACGATCGGCTTTCTGGTCGGCTCGCCGGGTGGCGAGGTGGCGGCGCTGCTCGGCGACGACCAGCAGACGGTGTTCGTGCCGACCGCGCCCAATCCGACCTCGGGCTACCTCATCGTGTTGCCGCCGGCGCAGATCCGCGAGCTGGAGATGTCGATCGACGAGGCGCTGAAGTTCGTGATCTCGCTCGGCGTGGTGGCGCCGGGCAAGACGCCGGGCACGACGATCATCGTGCCGCCGGCCGCGGCCTGAGGCCGGGCGGCGCCCGGTCCGCCGAGGTCATCGCGGCAGCGCCGGCCGTAGCGTCGGCGGCGGTCATCGGCGCGCGCCGGAAGCCCGCAAACCCTTGTGCTATCGTCGCGCGCCTCGCCGCGCGGCCCCGCCTCCGGAGCCGTTGCCGCCCCGCCGCGCCCGCCTTCGCGCGCCGGCAACGCACACCAGATCCGCCGCGCCAGACGCCGTCCCGGCCCGCGAGCGGATCGAGAACAACCTTCGGAGTGACCTCATGCGTACCCATTACACCGGCCTCGTGTCGGCCGAGCAGCTCGGCCAGACCGTCACTCTCTGCGGCTGGGTGCATCGCCGGCGCGACCACGGCGGCGTGATCTTCATCGACCTGCGCGACCGCGAAGGCCTGGCCCAGATCGTCTGCGACCCCGACCGTGCCGAGATGTTCAAGACGGCCGAGAGCGTGCGCAACGAGTTCTGCCTGAAGGTGACCGGCCTCGTGCGCCGCCGCCCCGAGGGCACGGTGAATGCCAACCTCAAGTCGGGCGAGATCGAGGTGCTGGCGCATGAAGTCGAGGTGCTGAACGCGAGCGTCACGCCGCCGTTCCAGCTCGACGACGACAACCTGAGCGAGACCACGCGCCTCACGCACCGCGTGCTCGACCTGCGCCGCCCGTACATGCAGAACAACCTCAAGCTGCGCTACAAGGTGGCGATCGAGGTGCGCAAGTATCTGGACGAGGCCGGCTTCATCGACGTCGAAACGCCGATGCTCACCAAGAGCACGCCCGAAGGCGCGCGCGACTACCTCGTGCCGAGCCGCGTCAACGCCGGCCAGTTCTTCGCGCTGCCGCAGTCGCCGCAGCTGTTCAAGCAGCTGCTGATGGTCGCGGGCTTCGACCGCTACTACCAGATCACCAAGTGCTTCCGCGACGAGGATCTGCGCGCCGACCGCCAGCCCGAGTTCACGCAGATCGACTGCGAAACGTCCTTCCTCGGCGAGCAGGAGATCCGCGACCTGTTCGAGGAAATGATGCGTCACGTCTTCCGCAAGGTGAAGGGCGTGGAGCTGCCGGCGAAGTTCCCGGTCATGACCTACCAGGACGCGATGGCGCTGTACGGCTCGGACAAGCCCGACATGCGCGTCAAGCTCCAGTTCACCGAGCTGACCGACGTGATGAAGGACGTCGATTTCAAGGTGTTCTCGGGCGCGGCCAATTCGGTGGGCGGTCGCGTGGTCGGCCTGCGCATCCCCGGCGGCGCGGAAATGACCCGCTCGGAGATCGACGACTACACCAAGTTCGTCGCGATCTACGGCGCCAAGGGCCTCGCCTACATCAAGGTGAACGAGGTCAAGGAAGGCGCCGAGCTGCGCGCCGGCCTGCAATCGCCGATCGTCAAGAACATCCATGACGCGGCGCTCGCCGAGATCGTCAAGCGCACGGGCGCCCAGGCCGGCGACCTGATCTTCTTCGGCGCCGACAAGGCCAAGGTGGTGAACGACGCGATCGGCGCGCTGCGCGTGAAGATCGGCCACAGCGAATTCGGCAAGAAGAACGGCCTGTTCCAGGGCCAGTGGGAAATCCTCTGGGTCATCGACTTCCCGATGTTCGAATACGACGACGAGGAGCAGCGCTACACCGCCGCCCACCATCCGTTCACGAGCCCGAAGGACGGCCACGAGGACTTCCTCGAAACCGACCCGGGCAAGTGTCTGGCCAAGGCCTACGACATGGTGCTGAACGGCTGGGAACTCGGCGGCGGCTCGGTGCGTATCCACCGTGAGGAAGTGCAGAGCAAGGTCTTCCGCGCGCTCAAGATCGACGCCGAGGAAGCGCGCATCAAGTTCGGCTTCCTGCTCGACGCGCTGCAATACGGCGCGCCGCCGCACGGTGGCCTGGCCTTCGGCCTCGACCGCCTCGTCACGCTGATGACCGGCGCCGAGTCGATCCGCGACGTGATCGCCTTCCCGAAGACCCAGCGCGCGCAATGCCTGCTGACGCAGGCGCCGAGCGCCGTGGACGAGAAGCAGCTCAAGGAGCTGCACATCCGCCTGCGCCCGAGCGAGAAGGCGACGGAAGCGAAGCTGGCGTGATGCCGGCGGGGCGCGTGGCCGTTGCCGCATGCTCCGTCTCTGCTTGCCGGCGTGGCGGCGAACCCGGTTCGCCGCCGCACGAGAAGGCCCCGCGAGGGGCCTTTTTCTTTGCCGGTCCCGAAGGCTCCGGAAGACTGATCCGATGAACCGCCTGCCCGTCGATCCGCCGCCGTCGCGCCCACGCGCCGAAGGCCCGCCGGCGCGCGTGTCCGCCCGGCGCCCGCGCTGGCCGGTCGTGCTCGGCGCGCTCGCGGCCACGCTCGCCTGCGTGCTCGCCTTGCGCGGCTGTCTGCTCGACGCGCGCACCGGCGTGGCGGCGCTCGCCGCCGGGCTGGAGCGCCAGTCGCCCGAGGCGCGGGTGCTGGTCGGCGCCGACGGCTTCCTGCGTGTGCTTCATGCCGACGGCCTCGCGCAGCTGCTCGACCTCGACCCGCTGCAACGCACCTGCGCCAGCCTGCCCGGCAGTTGCGAGGTGGAGATCCGCCGGCTGCTCGGCGTGTTCGCGGCGAGCCGCGCGGAAGGCTTCGCGCGTGATTCGGTCGCCGGCCCGCGCCTGCGGCCCTTCGTGCTCGGCGATGGGGATGACGAGGCGCTCGCCGCGACCGAGCCGCTGGCGGTGGCCGTCGGTGCCGATGCGCCGGCCGCCGGCGATCCGGCGGGCCGCGCGCTGGTGCCGGGCGCCGCATCGACATCGTCGGTCGCCTCCCTGCGCTTCGGCCTCGCGCTGCGCACCGGCGAGGTCATGACCCTCGTCACGCCCGCGCTGCTCGATCGCTGGGGCACGAGCCTCGCCCGCCTGCTGCCCGAGGCCGTCGCCAATCTCGACGCCGATCCCGCGCCGGTGCGGCTCGATCCGCTGCTCATGACCAAGGGTGTCTCGTGGCTGAACGCGCCCGGCGATCCGGCCGCCCAGCTGCTGTCGCCGGCGCGCATGCGGCGACTGCTCGGCGCGATCGGCGACCGCCGCGTCGCCTTCGCGCTGCCGAGACGCGGCTGGCTGCTGCTCGCGCGCGACCGCGAACCCGACCGCGCGGCGCTCGTCGCCGCCGCCGGAATCACCGCGCCGGCGGCCATGCCTCCGGCCGCCGGTGCCGCCGCCGATGCCGCCACCAACCCGCCGGCCACTCCCCGCCCGGCCGCAGCAGCAGTCCGCCCCGCCCGACTGCACCGCTACGCGCTCGACGGCGCCGACCGGCCCCGCCTCGACCCCTGATCCCGCCGTCGCGCCGGGGATCGAGGCTGTCGGCTTTCCGGCCGGGACGTGACTGGCGTAATTTCCCCGCACGCCCTCTTGCCGGACGCAACGCTTTTCCGCCCCAATCGCGTCATGCCCGATACCTTCGTCAAGCCCATCTTCAAGCGGCCCGAATCCGTCCTCGTCGTCATCCACACGGCCGAGCTGGAGGTGCTCATGCTCGAGCGCGCCGACCGCCCCGGCTACTGGCAGAGCGTGACCGGCAGCCGCGACAGCGCCGACGAAACCTGGACCGAGACCGCCGTGCGCGAGGTGCGCGAGGAGACCGGCATCATCGTCGAGCGCCGCGAGCCGCCCGAAGCCGGCGTGCCCGCCAGCGTGCCCGCCGTCAGCCTGCACGACTGGGGGCACGAAGAGCGCTACGAGATCTTTGCCCACTGGCGCCACCGCTACGCGCCCGGCGTCACCCACAACACCGAGCACTGGTTCCGCCTCGTCGTGCCGCGCGACATCCCGGTCACGATCGCCCCGCGCGAGCACACCGCCTGGGTCTGGCTGCCCTGGCGGGAGGCCGCCGAGCGCTGCTTCTCGCCCTCCAACCGCGACGCCATCCTCAAGCTGCCCGAGCTGGTCGGCGCGGGCGCCGCCGTCTGAGGTCATCCGCCGTCATGCCCGATTCCGTCATCGCCGCCATCGCCGCCCGCCGCGCCCTGCGTCCCGCCGCGCCCGAGGCTGCGACCGGCCTGCCGCGCCGGTTGCGCATCGCCACCTACAACATCCACAAGGGGATGACGGCCTTCAACCTGCGCTGCCGCGCGGACGACCTGCGCGTCGCCCTCGCCACGCTGGAGGCCGACATCGTCTTCCTGCAGGAAGTGCAGGAAGTGCATCGGCGCCATGCGCTGCGCTTCGCCAACTGGCCCGCCGAGCCGCAGACGCAATACCTCGCCGGCACCGAATACCACTCGGTCTACGCGCGCAACGCGGTGTACGAGCACGGTCATCACGGCAACGCGGTGCTGGCGTTGCAGCCGTTTGCCGAGGCGCGCAACCACGACGTGTCCGACCACGCCTGGGAAAGCCGCGGCCTGCTGCACGTGGTGCAGCGTCACGGCGCCGACGAGCTGCATCTCGTCAATGTGCACCTGGGCCTGTTCGCGGGCAGCCGGCGGCGCCAGACCGACGCGCTCATCGCGCTGGTCCGCGAGCAGGTGCCCGCCGGCGCCGCGCTGATCATCGCGGGTGATTTCAACGACTGGCACAACCGGCTCAACGAACGCATCTGCGCTGAGCTGGGCGTGTGCGAGGCCATGACCTCGATGCCCGCGCCGCGCGGCGGCCGGCTGCGCGGCCTGCTCGGCGCGGCGCGCGCCCAGGCGCTCGAAGGCCGGCCGGCGCGCACCTTTCCGGCGCTGCTGCCCTGGCTCACGCTCGACCGCATCTATGTGCGCGGCTTCGCGGTCGAGCATGCGGCGGTGATGGGCGGAAGGCTGTGGGCGCGCATGTCCGACCACGCGCCGCTGGTGGCCGACCTGATCGCGGCCGATGCGGCCCGCGGCGTCGTCGATCCGGCGCCGCCCGCCCTGCACGACGCGGAGCGCGCAGGGGGCGCGCATGACGCCCGCCCGGGCACCGCGTCCGAGACCCGCGCCGGATGAACCAGCTCGCCGACCGCCTCGCTCCCAGCCGCGCCCCGCTGCTGCCGGGCAACGCGGTCCGGCTGCTCACGGGCTATGACGAACTCGGCCCCGCGCTGCACGCGGCCTGCGACGCCGCCCGCCGCGAAGTGCAGTTCGAGACCTACATCCTTCATGACGACGAGGCCGGTCAGCGCCTGCTCGACGCCTTCGGCCGCGCGGTCGCGCGCGGCGTGAAGGTGAGGGTGCTGGTCGACGGCTTCGGCTCGGCGCACACCCTGGGCTGGCTGATCGCGCGCTGCCGCGAGCTGGGCGTGGGCCTGCTCGTGTACCGGCCGTTCTCGGCCTGGCGCACGCTGTTCCATCCCAAGGGGTTGAGGCGGCTGCATCGCAAGCTGTGCGTGGTGGATGGCGAACTGCTGTTCTGCGGCGGCATCAACGTGATCGACGACCGGCTCGACATCCATCACGGCCGCTTCGAGCTGCCGCGCCTCGACTACGCGGTGGAAGTGCGCGGCCCGGTCGCTGCGCGCGCGCTCGGCGTCATGCAGACCACCTGGCTGCGCACCGCGCTGCGCCGCGACTGGCGCCGCCAGGTGCGCGACCTCGCGGTCAGCCCCGAACCCTGGCGCGACCTGCGCACGCTCTGGCGCGGCCTGCGCGCGCGCGGCGAGCTGCCCGCCGACACCGACCGTCTCGCGCCCCGGCCGGGCGAGCGCGGCCCGGCCGACGGCGAGGCCGCGCTCGCCGGCATCGCCCCGGCGCCCGATCGCGGGATCGCTGCCGATACGCCGTCCGGCACCGGCGACGGCCCAGGCGCTCCTGGCATCCCCCGCGCCAGCGCCGCGCCGCGCGTCGCCCTCGTGATGCGCGACAACCTGCTCAACCGCCGCGCGATCGAGCGCGTCTATCTCGACGCGATCGGCGCCGCGCGCGAGCGGGTGCTGATCGTCACGCCCTACTTCTATCCGAGCCGGCAGCTGCGGCAGGCCCTCGTGGGCGCGGCACGGCGCGGCGTGCGCGTGGCGTTGCTGCTCCAGGGCCGCTACGACTACCGCATCGCCGCCTGGGCCGCGCGTGCGCTCTACCGCGAGCTGCTCGACGCCGGCGTGCGCATCCGCGAATACACGCCCACCTTCCTGCACGCCAAGGTCGCCTGCGTCGATGCCGACTGGGCCACCGTGGGCAGCTCCAACATCGACCCGTTGTCGCTGCTGTATGCGCGCGAGGCCAACGTGGTCGTGGCCGGCCGCGAGTTCAACGCCGAACTCGCGGCCTCGGTCGAGGCGGCAATGGCGCGCGCCGTGCCCGTGCTCCAGGCGCCGTCGGGCGTGGCCGCGCGGCTCGCGCATCGCGCGGTCGCGCTGGTCGCGCGGCTCGTGATCGGGCTCGCGGGCCAGATCGGCCGGCGCTACTGAGCCGCCCCGCCACGGGAACGAAAGGCCGGCCGATGGATCAGTCACGCATGACCGCCTCCCGCCCCGCCGACCTCGTCGTCCAGCGCCCCGAGGGCCTCTACTGCCCGCCCGGCGATTTCTTCATCGACCCCTGGCGTCCGGTGGACCGCGCCGTCATCACCCACGCCCATTCGGATCACGCCCGCGCCGGCCACGGCCACTACCTCGCCACCGCCATCGGCGAAGGCGTGCTGCGCCAGCGCCTCGGCGACATCCGCCTGCAAACCCTTGCATACGGCGAGACGGTCGAGCACCACGGCGTGCGCATCAGCCTGCATCCGGCCGGCCATGTGCTCGGCAGCGCCCAGGTGCGCATCGAGCACGGCGGCCAGGTGTGGGTCGCGTCGGGCGACTACAAGCTCGACGCCGACCCCACCTGCGCGCCCTTCGAGCCGCTGCGCTGCGACTGCTTCATCACCGAATCCACCTTCGGCCTGCCCATCTACCGCTGGCCCGCGCCGGCCGAGGTCTTCGCCGACATGAACGACTGGTGGCGCGCCAACGTCGCCGCCGGCCGCGCGAGCGTGGTGTTCGCGTATTCCTTCGGCAAGGCGCAGCGCGTGCTCGCGGGCGTCGATGCGTCCATCGGGCCGATCGTCGTGCACGGCGCGGTCGAGGCGCTCGACCGCGCCTATCGCGCGGCCGGCGTCGCGCTGCCGCCCACTTTGCTCGTGACCGACTTCAAGGACCGCAAGGCGCTCGCGGGCGCGCTCGTCGTCGCGCCGCCGTCGGCCGCCGGCAGCCCGTGGATGCGCCGTTTCGGCGAGGCGTCGGACGGCTTCGCCTCGGGCTGGATGCGGCTGCGCGGCGCGCGCCGGCGTCGCGCGCTCGACCGCGGCTTCGTGCTGTCCGACCACGCCGACTGGCCCGGCCTCATGACCGCCATCCGCGCGACCGGCGCCGGACGCGTGATCGTCACCCACGGCTACGAGGCGCCGATGCTGCGCTGGCTGCGCGAGAACGGCCTCGACGCCGGCGTCTTCGCCACCGAGTACGGCGACGAGGAGCGCGCCGATGTCGCGGCGGCCGAGCCTGCGGTGCCCGACGTGCCCGATGTGCCCGCGCTCGCGTCCGCCAGCCGCGCGCCCCGCCACGCCGACGACCGCACCGACGACCACGATCCCACCCCCGTCGCATCCGCACTGCCCGGCGCGCCCGACGCGGGTTAGGCTGGTGCATCGCGCCAGTCGCGCGGCGCGCCCGCTGCCCGGCGCCGCGCCGGCCGCGCATCCCTCGCCGTCCATCCTCCGGAGGCCGTCATGACCACCCGCGCCGAAAGCTCCGCGCCATGAGCGCCCAGCCGAGCAACCCGTCCGACCACCATTCGCTGCGCGAACTGGCCGCCCGCGTCGTGCGCACCTGGCAGCCGGCCTGCTGGTTCGGCTTCATCGTCGAAGCCATCCCGGAAGAAGGCGGCGAGGAGGACGGCGAGCCGGTGCAGCATCCGGCGCACTTTCTCGTCGCCGCCTGGCCGCCTGTCGACGCGCCGCCGCTGCCGCTGATGCCGGCCGGCGCGGCCATCGTCAGTCGCCATGTCGTGCATGCCGCCGCCGAGCTGCTGCGACTCGTGCCGCGCGACGTGCCCATCGTCATGCTCGGCCGCGATTCCGTTAACACCATGCTCGTCGCCGACATGATCCTGGCCGGCGACCGCAACCTCGACGGCTGGTACCGCGAGCGGCTCGAAACCTTTGCCGAAGCCGAGCGCCGCAACTGGCGCCTCGAAATCGGCCGCGACTACTCCGACCGTGACGAGGGCTTCGAGCGCTTCAAGCAGCGCATCCTCGGGCAGGCGCCCTGAACGCGGCGCGGCAATGCCCGCCGACTACAATCGCCGCGCTTCTTCAGCACGAAAGGTTGATGTGAACAACAGGTTTCGCCGGGCCTTCGCGACCACCTCGGTCGCGGCCCTGATCGCGGCGGCACTGGCCGCCTGTGGCGGCGGCAACGGCAGCTCCGCCGAGCCGCCCACCGACCTCGCCGTCACCGGCGGCGACGGCCGTGTCGTCGCCACCTTCACGGCCAAGTCCGGTGTCGAGTACTGGCTGTTCTATGCGCGCGACGCGAGCATCAGCAAGTCGAACTGGGTGTCGCTCACGGGCAATGGCTCGATCGTCAATGCCAGCAGCCCGCAGGTGGTCTGCTCGCAGTACAACGACCTGAGCGTGTGGTTCGCCGCCGACGGCCGCACCGACGGCGGCCCGGGCGGCGCCTTCAGCACCGTCCAGCGCGCCGACCTGCGCGCCGCCGGCGCCACCTGGCGCGCGCTTGCCAGCGGCCCGACCGCGCTCAACGGCATCGGCTTCGCAGCCGAGCGCAGCTGCCCGACCAACGGCAGCCTCTACACCGGCACCTACTACGGCGTCGGTCCCGGCGGGGCGATCTGGAAGGTGAGCGATGCCGACCTCTACGCCGGCTGGGCCGGCCTGGGCGGCGCGAGCGCGGCGGGCTGGACCGCCGTCACCACGCCCACCGGCTTCACCGACGACCTCTACGCCGTCTCGACCTACACCGCCTCGCTCAACGCCAGCTCGCCGAGCATGGTCTGGCTGGCCGTGGGCGCGGGCGGCGCGGCGCTGCACAGCACCGACGGGACGAACTGGAGCGTGACGCGCGCCGCCAGCGGCAGCCATGCCGCCATGCGCGCCATCACCAAGGTCGGCAGCACTTTCATCGTCGTGGGCGACAACGGCACGATCGAATCGACCGTCGACGGCAGCACCTGGAGCACGCTCACCTCGGGCACCACGGCCAATCTCACCGGCGTCACCTACGGCAACGGCCGGCTCGTGGCGGTGGGCGAGCGCGGCACCGTCATCCAGAGCACCGACGGCGGCGGCAGCTGGTCGGCCGTGACGATGGCGACCGGCAGCAGCGCGCCGACGGCCGATCTCGCGGCCGTGGCCTACGGCAGCTACGACATCAACGGCGGCACCGCCACGCTCACGAGCATCAACACATTCGTGGCCGTGGGCGCCAACGGCACGATCCTGCGCAGCACCGACGGCGGTTCGACCTGGACCGACATCAGCAGCACGGCAGGCGCCGGCGGCAGCAACCTCACCGGCGTGGCCTACACCTCGCGCTTCGTGGCGGTGGATGCAAGCGGCGCGGCCTGGACCAGCCGCCTCGGCGATACCTGGACCAGCCAGGGCTCGGCCGTGACCGGCGGCGCGAGCCGCATCGTCGCCAACTCGGCCGGCTATCTCGCGGTCGGCGCCTCGGGCGCGGCGGGCGTCGCCTACTGATGGCGACGGGCGGCGTGAAGCTCGCGGGCGCGGCAGTCGCGCTGATCGCGGGCCTGCTGGCCGGCGGCGCGCTGGCGGAGGCGGCCGCGCCGGCCACGGCGGCCTCCGACGGCGCCAGCGTCCACGCCGGGGTCGCGGCCGCGCGCATCGCCCCGCTCGCCGCCAACTGCCTCGTCTGCCACCCGGCCCGGCCCGCCGACCTGCGCGGGCTCGACCGGCCGCTGGTGCCGCTGGCCGATCTCGGCCGGCTGCCGCCGGATCGCATCGAAGCGGCCTTGCGCGCCTTCCGCGCCAATGCCGCCGCCGGCACCGTCATGCCGCGCATCGCGCGCGCGCTCGACGATGCCGACATCGCCGCGCTGGCCACGGCCTTCGCGCCGCCGGCCCGCTGACACGCGCGGCCTTTTCCCTCTCCAACGCGCCCGAGTCGCCGGAGTCGCGCATGAATCCTCGTTTCCTGCCGGCGCGGCGGCGTCTGATCGCGGCCGGGTTGTCGGCGTTCGCCAGCGCCACGGCCACCGCGGAAGCCGCGAGTCCGGCGCCGGGCGCCTCCGCATCCTCGTCCGGCGCGACGCCAGCCACCGGCGCGCGGGCCGACCGCATCGCGCCGGCCCGCGCCGCGTCCGCGTTGCGCCATGCGCCGGCCGCGCACGTCGTCATCGTCGGCGGCGGCTTCGCGGGCGGCGCCTGCGCGCGCTGGCTCAAGCGGCTCGCGCCCGCGCTCGACATCACGCTCGTCGAGCCGCGCGCGAGCTTCGTCACCGGCCCGATGTCGAACGCGCTGCTCGCGGGCATCGCCCGGCCGGCGGCGGTCACGCACGGGCCGGCGGCGCTCGCGGCCGAGGGCATCCGCGTGGTCGCGCAGGCGGCGACGGCGATCGACCCCGCAGCGCTCGCCGTCACCCTCGCCGACGGCCGCGTGCTGCGCGCCGACCGGCTCGTCGTCGCGCCGGGCATCGCGCCGCGCTTCGGCGGCATCGACGGGCTCGACGAGACGACCACCGACCTCATGCCCCACGGCTGGCTCGGCGGCGCGCAGTTCGAGCTGCTGCGCCGCCGCTTCGCCGATCTGCGCGACGGCGCCACCGTCGTCATCGGCGCGCCGCAGAACCCCTACCGCTGCCCGCCCGGCCCCTACGAGCGCGCCAGCCTCATGGCCTGGGCGCTCGCGCGGCGCATGCGGCAGTTCCGCATCGTCATCGCCGACGCCAAGGACGACTTCACCAAGCGCCGCCTGTTCCAGCTCGCCTGGGACGAGCGCCATCCCGGCCACATCGAATGGATCGCGCGCGCGGCCGGCGGCGAAGTGACCGGCGTGGACGCACGCGCCGGCGAAGTGCGCCTCGCCAACGGCGAACGCCTGCGCGCCGACCTCGCCTGCATCGTCCCGCCGCAGCGCGCGGCGGCGATCGCGGCCGCCGCCGACCTCACCGACGCGAGCGGCTGGTGCCCGGTCGATCCGGCCGATTTCCGCTCGCAGCGCCATGCCGGCGTGCATGTGCTCGGCGACGCGGCCATCGCCCAGCCGATGCCGAAGTCGGCGTTCTCGGCGGTGAGCCAGGCGCGGCTGTGCGCGGCGGCGATCGCGGCCGAACTGGCCGGCGCGCCCGCGCCCGAGCCGAGGCTGGTCAACACCTGCTACAGCCTCGTCGCGCCCGACGCGGCCATCTCGGTGAGCGCGGTGTACGGCGTCGCCAACCGGCAGGTGAACGTGGTGAGCGAGGGCCAGAGCGAGCTGGCGGCCGGCGCGGACGTGCGCGCGGCCGAGGCGCAGGCGGCCTGGGCGGTGTACGCGGGGCTGGTGGGGGCGAGCTTCGGCGGGTGAGGGCGGGCCTCGGCAGCCGAGGGCGGGCCTCGACGAGTGAAGGCGGCTGGCCGGCTCCGGGCGGCGCGGGGCTGATCGGCAAGCTCATGCCGAATTGCGAACTGAAATTGCACATCGCGGATGCGGCTGCCGCTCATGTCGCATCCACCTCAACCGACAGCTGCGACACCTGTCGCAGCCCGATCCGCCGCCTGCCGTGCGGCGCCGCCGCATCCGGCATGCGGATGCCGCTTCCGCAGCCTTCTGCGCGCCGTTTGCCGTCTTGCGGCGGCGCGCCATCCGCCGCTCGCCGCGTGTCGGCCGATGCTGCGCCGCACATGGCACGCCTCCTGCCATCCGCGCCTGCGCCGCGCGCCGCTTCGGGACATCCCGCAGGACAAGCCCGCCCCGCACCCCCGATCCTCGGCAACGGAGGGACCACCCAACATGACCGGCCGCGAGCAGTGCGCAGGCCGGCGGCGCGAGGAGCAAGACATGGTTTCACCCGCAGAACGTGCGCGACACATCGACAACGTGTTCTCGATGGTCGCTAGGCCCGAGGCCGAGGCGACGCAGACCGTCCACCCCGAGGCCACGCCGCTCTACCGCAGCTGGGCGCGCTGCGTGACCACGCACGGCCTCGACCCGGCCCGACCCACGCCGGCGCGCATCCTGCCGCAGCAGCAGGTGCGCGAGCACCGCGAGCGGCTCGACGACTTCCTGCGCGTCGCGCGCTCGGGCATGGAGGACATGTATTCGCGCGTCGCCGACCTCGGCTACATGCTGCTGCTCACCGACGCCGCCGGCATCACCGTCGACTACATCGGCAACCCGTCGCAGGAAGACGAACTGCGCGGCGCCGGCCTCTACCTCGGCGCCGACTGGAACGAGGCCCACGCGGGCACCTGCGGCGTCGGCACCTGCCTGATCGAGCGCCGGCCCATCACCTGCCACCAGGCCGAGCATTTCGACGCCACGCACATCGCGCTCACCTGCTCGTCGGCGCCGCTGTTCGACCCGACCGGCGAACTGCTCGCGGTGCTGGATGTGTCGGCGCTGCGCTCGCCCGTCGGCCGCGACAGCCAGCATCTGGCCTTCCAGCTCGCCTGCATGTACGCCCAGCGCATCGAGGATGCGAACTTCCTGCGCCACTTCCGCCGCCACTGGATCCTGAGGCTCGGGCGCGGCGCGGGGCTGGTGGATGTGTCGGGCGAAGTCATCTTCGCCTTCGACGAGGACGGCGTGATCGCCGGCGCCAATTCGGGCGCGCGGGCGCGGGCCTGGGGCATGGCCGGGCTGCCGGGGCAGTCGCCGGTCGGGCGCTCGCTGTTCGAGCTGTTTCCGGCGGCGGCCGACGGCATCTGGCGGCTCGCGCGCGAAGGGCGCGGCATCGACGAGATCGTGCTCGGCGGCGAGGCCGGCCGGCGCTGGTACGCGACCGCCAGCCCGCCGCGCGAACGCTGGCGCGAGTCGGCGAGCGCGCTCGGGCGCGGCGTGAGGGAGGCGGTGGATGCGGTGCAGGCGCGGCGGGTGGGCGTGTCGGGCGGCGCTGCAAGCCTTTGCAACGCCGGGATGTCCGGCCACGACGGCGACGCCATGCCGGCCGGCGCCGTCCCGCGCGACGCCCGCCTCGGGCACGCCGGCGCGCAATCCGCCGCCCGCGACGACGCCCTCGCCATCGGCCCGGTCGCCGCGCGCAGCCCGCGCGCGCCACAGGCACCGCGCCATCCCACGCTCGACCGCCTCGCCGGCGACGACCCCGCCATGACCCGCCTCGTCGCCCAGGTGCGCCGGCTCGCGAGCTGGCGCATGAACGTGCTCGTGCACGGCGAGACCGGCGCCGGCAAGGAGGTGCTCGCGCGCGCCATCCATGCGGCCGGCCCGCGCGCCGAGCGGCCCTTCGTCGCGATCAACTGCGCCGCCATCCCCGACTCGCTCATCGAGAGCGAACTGTTCGGCTACCTGCCCGGCAGCTTCACCGGCGGCCGGGCCAAGGGCGCGCGCGGCCTCATCCAGCAGGCCGACGGCGGCACGCTCTTCCTCGACGAGATCGGCGACATGCCGCTGCACCTGCAAACCCGGCTGCTGCGCGTCATCAGCGAGGGCGAGGTGCTGCCGATCGGCGCCGACAAGCCGGTGCCGGTGGACCTCGCCATCGTCGCCGCCACCCACCGCGAACTGCGCGAGCGCGTCGCGGCCGGAACGTTCCGCGAAGACCTCTACTACCGCCTCGCCGGCGCGACGCTGCGCCTGCCCGCGCTGCGCGACCGCGCCGACCGGCAATGGCTGATCGCCCAGCTCTATGCCGACGAAGCTGCGGCGGCGGGCGGGCACGCCGGCATCACCGAGGCCGCGCTCGCACGCCTGCTCGCGCACGACTGGCCCGGCAACCTGCGCGAGCTGCGCAACGTGCTGCGGCTGGCGATCGTGTACAGCGGAGCGGGGCCGGTCGAGGCGGAGCACTTGCCGGAGGAGGTCGGCGCGGGCGGGATGCGCTCGGGTGCGCGTGCGGGCATGGCTGGCGGCGCCGGAAGGTCGGGCGTCGCAAGCGGCCCGGGCATCGAAAGCGACGCCGCACATCCGCACGCGCCGGACGACGGCGCCTCAGCCGGCGCCTCTTCCATCGCCGCCGGCTTCGCCGCGAGCCGCCGCGCCCCCGCCGCCGGCCACGTCGATGCAAGCGCTGTCAGCCTCGGTGACGGTGATGTCCACCGCCTCGTCGAAGCCCTGCGCCGCAACCGCTGGAACGTGAGCACGACCGCGCGCGAACTGGCCATCTGCCGCGCGACGATCTACCGGCAGATGAAGCGCCACGGCATCGTCAGCCCCAATCATCAGTAGCGTCGCCCGGCCCGGTAGCGCCGGGTGGCGGTGAAGCGGCCCGCTGTCGCGCGGGCTGGCGTCGCAATCGCCGCCCGGCGGGCGCGCGTGGCACACGGCCCCGCGCACCCTCGGCCGCGCCGCCTCAGAAGGTGTGGTTGATCCCCAGGTTCAGCAGCACCGTCTTGGCGCCCGCCTGCGGAATGCCCGAGGCGACGATGCTGGTCTTGATCGTCGCGCCCGGCTTCGCGTCCACCCACGCGGCCTGGGCGTAGAGCGTCGTGCGCTTGCTCAGCGCGTGGTCGTTGCTGATGACGAGGTTGTGCGTGGCGTCGTCACGGTGCAGCTGGTCGCGGTTGTCGTACCAGGCCAGCGTCGCGGTGTTGGCCGGGCTCCAGCGCCAGTCGGCGCCCACGCCCCAGGCGTTCACGTTCGACAGCTCGGCGCCGGCCGCGTCGTCGTTGCGCGCCTTCAGGAAGTTGGCCTTGAAGCTGAAGGCGTCCACCGGCAGCGCCGCGCCCAGGCCCCATTGCCGCACCGTCGCATGACCGCTGGTCTGGTCCTTCATGAACTGGTAGCTGCCCGACAGCACGACCGGCCCGCGATACGTGAGCCCCAGCGCGCCGATGCTGTTGCGCGACAGGCTGCCCGCCTGCTCGCCGAACGACCAGGCGATGCCGCCTTCCACCGGGCCGACCGTCGCGCGGTACTGCACCGCGTTCTTCAGGAAGATGCCGACATCGTTGTTGGTGTTGATGCCGACCGTCGGGTCCGCCGTCGAGGCGAACTGGTTGTAGGCCCAGGCGTAGAGGTTGGAGAACTGCTCCTTGAAGGCGCGCGGCTCGGTGTCGATGTGCGCGAGCAGCGCCGGCCCGTACTGCCGCCCGACGATCACCTTGCCCCAGCCGCCTTCGAGGCCGACGTTGGCCTGGCGCCGGAACAGGATCGTGCCCGAGCCCGGCGCGTCGCCGGTGCCGTGCAGCGCGCCGGTGTCGGTGTCGAAATGCGATTCGAGGTTGAAGAAGCTGCGCAGGCCGTCGCCGAGGTCTTCCGTGCCGCGAAAGCCGATCACGCTCTGGCGCAGGCCACTGGTCTCGACGCGCGTGAGGCTCTTGCCGCCGGGCGAATGGTTCTGCGTCAGCACGCCGGCGTCGATGATCCCGTAGATCGTGACGCTCGACGACTGGGCCTGGGCCGCGCCGCAGGCGGCGAACAGCGCGAGCGCCGTGGCGCTGGCGGGCGCGCCACGACGGACGCGGGCGGGCAGGGCGGGGATGTGGGGCATGTGTCTTCTCCAGGGCGTTGCGCTCGGCCGGGCGCGGATGCGGGGCCGGCGGGCCTCTCGTGCGGAGGCCGCGCAAGGGGCGAGGGGCAGCGTCCGTGCCATTGCGGCGCGCGCCGGCGGTCCGGTGGCGATGTGCCCGATGCCGGGCCGCGCATGCCGGCACGGCTGCTGCGCCGCGATGCCGGTGCGTGCGCTCGCGCCATGCCGAGCGGCAGGGCACTTTGCCCGCGCAGCTTCAAGATTCATTTCAGGTGCGACTTTTGCGGCGCTGCGGCATCGGCACGACGGTGCGACAGAGCGCGCCAAGGCAGCGTCGCGCGACTGTCGCCGTCGCTGCTTCACCTGTCGCGCGCCACCGCGACAGATGCGCTGCCTGCGACAGCCGTCACCGCCGTCGCGGCAAGGCCTTGCAAAGCATTGCAAGGAAGTTTTCCCGAGGGAAACGCTCGGTCACCGCCGTCGCGGGGCGTTCACCTGCCCGAGTGGCACGGAAGCTGCCGTTCAGGCATCGGCCCCGCCGCATCGGGCGGCCGGCGCGAGAGACGACCACCACATCGCAAGCCTTCGGAGACACCACCGTGACCCACCAACCCATCCCTGGGCGCCGCCGCCTGTTCGCGGCCACCCTCACCACGCTCGCCACGAGCGTCGCCGCGCTGCTCGTGGCCACCGCCCAGGCCGCCGCGCCCGCCGGCCCCGGCTGGGACGATCCCAATAACTGGCCCCAGTACCACCGCAGCTACAACGCCTGGCGCTTCAGCCCGCTCGCGCAGATCAACAAGGACAACGTCAAGCGCCTGCACGTCGCCTGGATTCACCAGCCCGGCGCGATCACCCACGGCCTCCAGGCCACGCCCATCGTCATCGACGGCGTCATGTACACGATCGCGGCCGACAACAACGTGTTCGCGCTCGACGCCGCCACCGGCAAGATCCTCTGGCGCTACACCGCCAAGCTCGCGCCCGAGGCCAAGCAGGTGTTCTATCAATCGGCCAGCCGGGGCGTGACCGTGGGGCGCGGCAAGGTGTTCATCGGCTCGCTCGACGGCCGCTTCATCGCGCTCGACCAGAAAACCGGCAAGGAGCTGTGGAGCACCAAGCTCACCGACCAGAAGAAGGAATTCGGCGCGCTGTTCTCGTCGCCGCCCCAGCTCGCGGGCGACGTGCTGTTCGGCGGCACGACGGGTGGCGACCAGCCCGTGGTCGGCAAGATCTTCGCCGTCAATGCCGACACCGGCGAGCGCGTCTGGACCTTCGAGATCCCGCGCGACGACCCCAAGAGCTGGCCCGGCGACAGCCGCCTGCGCGGCGGCGGCTCGGCCTGGCTGCCGGGCACCTACGACCCGACCACCGACACCATCTACATCGGCACCAGCAACGCCGCGCCCGACTTCAACCGCGACGACCGCATGGGCGACAACCTCTACACCGCGACCCTGCTCGCGCTGGAGCCGAAGACCGGCAGGATCAAGTGGCACCGCCAGGAAGTGCCCAACGACACCTGGGACTTCGACGCCGCCTACGAGTCGCTGCTCGTGCCCGACGGCAAGGGCGGCCAGAGCCTCGTGCACCTCAACAAGAACGGCTTCGTGTACGTGATGGACAAGGACAGCGGCGCGATCCGCAACGTCTGGCAGTACACCGAGAACATGAACTGGGCCAAGGGCGTGGACCCCAAGACCGGCCAGCCCATCGACCCCAATCCGCCCGAGACCGGCAAGCAGAAGCTGCACTGCCCCAACCTGCTCGGCGCGCGCAGCTGGAATCACGGCGCCTATAACCCGCAAACGAAACTCTGGTATTCGAGCGGCATGGAGGTGTGCAACACCGTGACGAGCGACCGGCAGGCGCCGCTGGTCGCGATGAGCCAGCTCTCGCTCGGGCTGTCCGAAATCACCCTCGTCGATCCGCCCGGCAAGAAGGCCGACGGCTGGATCGGCGCCTTCGATCCGCTCACCGGCAAGCCGGCGTGGAAGGTGCGCTTCGACCTGCCGCCGCTCAGCTCGGTGCTCGCGACGGCGGGCGGCCTCGTGTTCAGCGGCGACATGCGCGGCAACCTCTACGCCTTCGACGCCGACAACGGCAAGGAACTGTGGAAGTTCGAGGCCGGCTCGGGCGCGCGCGGCGGGCCGATCAGCTATGCGGTCAAGGGCAAGCAGTACATCGCCATCCCGACCGGCCTCGGCTCGCACGCGCCGGGCTTCCTGACCGGCGCCTTCCCCGAGATCCGCGACCTGCCCGGCGGCGCGGCGCTGCTCGTGTTCACGGTGGATTGAGATGCGGCACGACAAACCTGATGCAAAGGATTGCAAGACCGGCGAGGACGCGCCGATGACCGACGCGGCCAACGCTGCCCGGTCGCCGGGGCGGCGCGGTCCGGTCGCGGCGCTGGTCATCGCCGGCGCGCTGCTCGCGGCGAGCGTCGCGGCGCTGGCCCACACCAGTCCGCCGCCGCCCGAGCCGACCGCCGCGCCCGGCGCGCCGCCCTTCGACCTCGCCGACCCGGCGCGCATCGACGCCGGCCGCAAGCGCTTCAACCAGACCTGCGCCGCCTACTGCCACGGCAACGGCGGCGAGGGCGGCAAGGCGCCCAACTTCAAGGGCCGGCCGGACTTCGTGCCCGAAGCCGCCTTCGAGACCATCACCAACGGCCGCAACAGCGGCGCCGACGTGATGCCGCCCTGGGGCACGGCCTTCTCGCCCGAGCAGATCTGGGAGCTGGTCGCCTATCTGCGCCAGCTCTCGACCGAGGCGCCGACACGCTGACGCGCCCGCTGCTTCTCCTCCGTTCCACTCCACTTCGGGCCGCCTTGTGCGGCCTGTTTTTTTGGGGCTGCCGAGGATGCCGGTGGTTCGGCCGAGTGCCTGCTGGCGGCCGCCTAGGGCAAATGCCGCACCCTTGTCAGTGCCGGATCGTCCGTCCAGATTCGTCGCAACTTTGGGGTCGATTGCCTCGCAGGCTGACGGCGACGGGACGGTTCGATGGACAAGATCGTATTTGCGCAGGCCCGTGACAGCCTGCAGGCGGTGGCGGGCGGCGAGGGAGGTTGGCTCGATGTCGGCAAGTCCTTTGCCCAGTTGGTCGGTGCCGACACGGCCAGCGTGCTGGTCTGGCGCAGCGCCGACCAGCAGGTGCTCGCGCATGAACATACCGGCGTTGACCCCGGGCTCCAGGCCGAATACAGCGAGCACTACTACCAGTACGACCTCCTGCTGCAAAACGCGCTGAAGGGTCGAATGCGCCTGCATTGGCAGGTCAGTGACGAGGCCTTTCCCGACGAGCGATGGGGCAGCCAGCCCTTCTTCAATCTGCTGCGCCGCTACGGGATGCAGCAGGTGATCGCGCTGGCCTTGCATGTGTCCCCGGGCGTGATCGCGGGCATCACGCTCCTGCGCTCGACGCGGCTCCCGGTGTCGGCCGCCCAACTGCATTCCGGCGCGATGGGCGAGCTTTCGGATCAGGCGCGCGAGACCTTCGCGGAATGCTTCACCCGGACCGGCGCGGTGCGCCGCTCGATCCACGAGGTTCTGCAGCATGGCGGCGCACTGGTGTTCCTGGTCGACGAGAACTGGAATGTCGCGTCGCTCGACGGCCGGAGCCTCGAAGGCGAGGTGCTGGGCTCGCCGGCGCATGGCCGCATCCGCGGCAATCGGCTCGGCATCGTCGACGGCCGACTGCGCGAAGGTTTCGCGGCCGCGTTGCGCGGCGCCATGTCCGGTGTCCGTGGGCGGCTGGACTGCCGCATCGGCGAAGGACAGTCGATGCATCTCGAACTGCTGCCCTTGCCGGCGGCGGCACGACTCACGGGGGCGGACCGGTGGGTGATCACGCAGGCCGAACTGCGGACGCCGCCGGCGCTGCCGAGTCCGGAGCAGTTGCAGGCGGCATTCCCGATCACGCCCGCGCAGGCTCGCGTGCTTCATGGTCTGTGCTCGGGTGAGTCGGTCAAGCAGTTGGCCGAGCGGTTCGGCTGCGGCGTGCTGACCGTGCGCAGCCATGTCGTCGATCTGATGCGTCGCATGGACTGCTCGCGGCAGGCGGAACTGGTGCAGCGCGCGCTGCTGTTCGGGCGGGAGTGAGCCGGGCGCCCGCCCTTGGCTGAGGGCTTGGGGTAATGCGGTTCGAGCGGCGCGATGGGCAGCGCCCACGGGAGATTGGCCAATGACCGGTGCCGCGGGCCGCAGCGATTTTTCCGGGCCGGGACTTCTCAGGTGAAGAAGCTGTCGCATCACCACGCTTCATGGCGCCGCGTTGGCGCTGCACGCGTAGACAGTCGTCGCAGGCACGATCGGCGACACCTGTCGCTGCGGCAGCGGAAAGCGACATGTCGTGCGGCGTCGCAGCATGCCGGGCCTGGGCTTGTGGTCGGGCAGATGGCCCGTCATGTCACCAGGGAAGGCAGGCAAGTCGCGCAACCGCACCGATGATGGCTTTGCCTGAAATCATTGCGGCGCAACAACTTGCACCACTCCTCCCGAGGCCGGCATCCGCCCGGCCAACCTTCGGAGGAGACAGCTCATGACCGCCAGCGTCACCCCGGCCGCGCAAGTCGCGGCCAATCCCGCCGCCGCGAAGCTCGCCGACTGGCTCGGCCGCTTCGAGGCCGCGCTCGCCGCGCAGGACGTGCAGGCCGCGCTCGCGCTGTTCGGCGACGAGTGCTACTGGCGCGACCTCGTGGCCTTCACCTGGAACCTAAAGACGGTGGAAGGCCGCGACCAGATCCGCGATCTGCTCGAAGCCCGCCTCGCCGACGTGAAGCCGTCGAACTTCCGCACCGAGGAGGAACAGGACGCGACCGACGCCGACGGCATCACGAGCGGCTGGTTCACCTTCGAGACCGCCGTCGCGCGCGGTCGCGGCTATGTGCGCCTCAAGAACGGCCTCGGCTGGACCCTGCTCACGACGATGACCGAGCTGAAGGGTCACGAGGAGAAGAAGGGCCGCAACCGCATCAAGGGCGCCGAGCACGGCGTGAATCCCGGCCGCAAGACCTGGCTCGAACTGCGCCAGGAAGAGCAGGCCGAGCTGGGCTACAGCCGGCAGCCCTATGTGCTGATCATCGGCGGCGGCCAGGGCGGCATCGGTCTCGGCGCGCGGCTGCGGCGCCTGGGCGTGCCGACGCTCATCGTCGACAAGCACGAGCGCCCGGGCGACGCCTGGCGCAAGCGCTACAAGTCGCTCTGCCTGCACGATCCGGTCTGGTACGACCACCTGCCCTACCTGCCGTTCCCGGACGACTGGCCCGTGTTCTGCCCGAAGGACAAGATCGGCGACTGGCTCGAGGCCTACACGAAGATCATGGAGCTGAACTACTGGTCATCGACCGAGTGCCAGCATGCCGAGCAGGACCCGGCCACCGGCGAATGGACCGTCAACGTGCTGCGCGAGGGCAAGCCCGTCACGCTGCGGCCGACGCATGTGGTGTTCGCGCTCGGGATGTCGGGCGTGCCCAACATCCCGAAGATTCCCGGTCAGGACATCTTCAAGGGCCGGCAGGAGCATTCGAGCCAGCATCGCGGCGGCGACGAATGGAAGGGCAAGAAGGTGGTCGTGATCGGCTCGAACAACTCGGCGCACGACATCTGCGCCGCGCTGTGGGAGAACGGCGCCGACGTGACGATGCTCCAGCGCACCTCGACCCACATCGCGCCGAGCGATTCGCTCATGAAGCTGGCGCTCGGCGGGCTGTATTCGGAGGACGCGGTGGAGAAGGGCATGACGACCTACAAGGCCGACCTGACCTTCGCGTCGATCCCGTTCCGGATCATGCATACCTTCCACATCCCCGTGTACGAGCAGATGAAGAAGGACAACGCCGACTTCTACGGCCGGCTGGAGAAGGCGGGCTTCATGCTCGACTTCGGCGATGACGGCTCGGGGCTGTTCATGAAGTACCTGCGGCGCGGCTCGGGCTACTACATCGACGTGGGCGCGAGCGAGCTGGTGGCCAACGGCAGCATCAAGCTCAAGAGCCGCGTCGGCATCGAGAGCCTGACCGAGAACGGTGTGCTCATGAAGGACGGCACCGAGCTGCCGGCCGATCTGGTGGTGTACGCGACCGGCTACGGCTCGATGAACGGCTGGGTCGCCAAGCTCGTGTCGCAGGAGGTGGCGGACAAGGTCGGCAAGTGCTGGGGGCTCGGCTCCGACACCACCAAGGACCCCGGCCCCTGGGAAGGCGAGCTGCGCAACATGTGGAAGCCGACGCAGGTGAACAACCTCTGGTTCCACGGCGGCAACCTGCACCAGTCGCGCCATTACTCGCAATACCTGTCGCTGCAACTCAAGGCGCGCTACGAGGGCATCCCGACGCCGGTGTACGGCCTGCAGGAGGTGCATCACAAGGGCTGAAGCGGGGGGGCACGCGGTCCGGCTCTCTCCCGGGCCGCGCGTCGTGTTTGAACGTGGCCGCGCGGTCTGGCTCTCCTCCGGATCGCGCGGCCATGCCATGTTCAGCGCATGAGCTTGTCCGGCGTGATCGGGTAGTCGCGCACGCGCACGCCGCAGGCATGCCAGACCGCGTTGGCGATCGCGGCGCCCGCGCCGCTGATGCCCAGTTCGCCTAGGCCCTTGCCGCCGAGCGCATTGGCCTTGTCGTCGAAGCTCTCCAGGAATTCCACCTCCAGCGCCGGCACATCGGCATGCGCGGGCACGTGGTAGTTGGCGAGGTCGTGGTTGACGAAGAAGCCGCGCTTCGCGTCCACCGCGAGTTCCTCCATCAGCGCGCTGCCGATGCCGAAGATCATCCCGCCCAGCGCCTGCGAGCGCGCGGTGCGCGCATTGAGCAGCCGCCCGGCCTCGAACACGCCGAGCATGCGGCGCACGCGCACCTCGCCGGTCGCGTCATCCACCGACACCTCGGCGAAGTGGGCGCCGTAGCTGTATTGCGAATACGTCTTCAGCTCGTCGCCGGGCTTGAAGTCGGCGCTGGCGCTGCCGGTGCGTTCGCCGGTGCCCGCGAGCTTGTCGCGCAGCTTCTCGCAGGCGAGGCGCACGGCCATGCCGGAGCTGTTCGCGCCCCAGCTGCCGCCGCTGCCGGGGCCGGCGGGCAGGCGGCTGTCGCCGAGGCGCACGGTGATGCGCTCGACCGGCAGGCCGAGCGTCTCGGCGGCGATCTGCGCCAGCACGGTGTAGCTGCCGGTACCGATGTCGGTCATCGAGGTCTCGACGGTGGCGCCGGCTTCGTCCAGGCGCACGCGGGCGCTCGCGGGTTGCAGCAGGTTGCCGCGGATCGCGGCGGCCATGCCGGTGCCGATCCACAGCCGGCCCTCGCGGCGGTTGGCGGGCGTGAGCGGCCGGTCGGCCCAGCCGAAGCGGCGCGCGCCGTGCAGCATGCAATCGACGAGGCGGCGGGTGGAGAAGGGCGCGCCGCTCTCGGGATCGACCTCGGGCTCGTTGCGGATGCGCAGCTCGATCGGGTCGAGGCCGAGCATCTCGGCCAGCTCGTCCATCGCGCCCTCGATCGCGAGCAGGCCGACGGCCTCGCCCGGCGCGCGCATCGACGCCGACTCCGGCAGGTCGAGCGGCGCGAGCCGATGCGTGGTGCGGCGGTGCGCGGCGGCGTAGAGCGAGCGGGTCTGGTCGGCCGCCATCTCGTAAAAGTGGGCGCCCGGCCGGTTGCTCGCGAGCACCTCGTGCCCGAGGCCGCTCAGCACGCCGCTCTCGTCGGCCGCGAGCCGGATGCGTTGCACCGTCGCGCTGCGGTGCGAGGTGTTGTGGAAGACCTGCTGGCGCGTCTGCATCACGCGCACCGGGCGCTTGAGCGCGAGCGCGGCGGCGGTGGCGAGCACGGTTTCGGCGCGCACCTCCAGCTTGCCGCCGAAGCCGCCGCCGATGAAGCTGCTGATGCAATGCACCTTTGCCTCGGGCAGGCCGAAGGTGGCGGCAAGGATCTTCGGCGCGCGCTGCACCATCTGGTTGGCGCAATGCACGGTGAGGGCGTCGCCGTCCCAGTCGGCGACGGCGGCGTGCGGCTCCATCGCGGCATGGCTCTGGTGCGGCGTGGTCCAGGTGGCGTCGAGCGTGAAGGGCGCCTCGCGCATCGCGCGGTCGAGGTTGCCGACGATGCTCTCGGGCGGACGGATCATTGCCTTGGGCGTGACGGCGGCTTCGCGCGCGGCCTCGATGTCGTAGCGGGCGCCGGACAGGTCGGGCTCGATCGTCACTTCGATGCGGCGCGCGGCGGCGCTCGCGGCTTCGAGGCTGTCGGCGACGACGAGGGCGACGGGCTGGTCGTACTGGTCGATGCGGTCACTCGTCATCTGCGGCGCGGCACCGTCGTCCGGGCGGCCCTGGCGCGGCATGTTGCGATGCGTGAGCACGAGCAGCACGCCGGGCAGGGTCTCGGCCACGCGCGTGTCGAGCTGCGTGATGCGACCGCGCGCGGCGGTCGCGCCGACGATGACGCCATGCGCGTGCGCGCGGCTGCCACCCTGCGCGGCGGCGGACGGCACGGGCGCAACGCCTTGCGCCGTGGCCGCGCCCGTGCTCGGCGCCGTCACCTGCATCGGCGCCGCAAGGTCGCGCACCTCATGCGCATAGCGCGCCTGCCCCGTCACCTTGAGCCGCCCTTCCACACGCGGCAGCGGCTGGCCGATCGGGCCGGCCGGCGCGTCGGCGGCGCTACCGTCGGCCCGCACGACCACCGGCTCGCTGCCGCGGTCGGGCTGGGCCAGACGCAGGTCGGCGGGCGTGGGCGCGTGCGGATCGTGGCCGTTGGTGTGGCTCAGGCCGCAGGCGTCGTGCAGCAGGGCTTCGAACGTGCGTTCGAGCAGCGGGATCTTGAAATCGTTGTGGCCGTGGCCGCGCGCATTGCGCAGCAGCAGACGGGCCGCGTCGGCGAAGGTCGCGTCGCTCGCGGGCGCGCCGGACAGCAGTGCCTCCACGTCCGGGTCGCGCCAGGGCTTGGGCGCGATCCCGCCGAAGGCGAGCCGCGCCGCGCGGATGCGGCCGTCGGCCACGTCCACCACCGCCGCGATCGACACCAGCGCAAACGCATACGACGCCCGGTCGCGCACCTTCACGTAATGCTGGCTGCCGACCGGCGCCGGCGGCAGCAGCACGCCGGTCACCAGTTCGCCTTCCTCCAGCGCGGTCTCGATGTGCGGCGTGTCGCCGGGCAGGCGGTGGAACTGGCCGAGCGGAATGCTGCGGCGCCGGCCGTCGCGCGTGAGCGTCTCGATCTCGGCGTCGAGCACGCGCAGCGCCACCGCCATGTCCGACGGATGCACGGCGATGCAGCTCGGGCTGCCGCCGAGGATGGCGTTCATGCGGTTGAAGCCTTCCATCGCGCCGCAGCCGCTGCCGGGCTCGCGCTTGTTGCAGGGCTGGGCCGGGTCGTAGAAGTAGTTGCAGCGCGTGCGCTGGAGCAGGTTGCCGGCGGTGGTGGCGCGGTTGCGGATCTGGGCCGACGCGCCCGAGAGCAGCGCGCGCGACAGCAGCGGCCAGTGCTCGCGCACCAGGCCGTCGGCGGCGAGATCGGCGTTGCGCGCCAGCGCGCCTATGCGCAGGCCGCCGCCCGGCAGCGGCTGGATGCGGTCGAGCGCGAGGCGGTTGATGTCCACCATGGTCGCGGGCGCTTCGATCTCCAGCTTCATGAGGTCGAGCAGATTGGTCCCGCCCGCGATGTAGCGCGCGAAGCCGTCGGTGGCCTGCGCGAGCGCCTCGTCGGGCGTGGCGGCGCGGCGGAAGGCGAAGGGCTTCATGCGGCGCCTCCGGTCGGATGGCCGGGCGCGGCGGCGGCGGGCATGGCCGGGCCGGCGGGTTCGGCGCGCGGGCCGGCGTCGGCGTCGTCGAGCGCGGTGTGGCTGTCGTCGGCCACCGGCGTGTCGGCCACCTCGCGGATCGCGGCGACGATGTTGGGATAGGCCGAGCAGCGGCAGAGATTGCCGCTCATGCGCTCGCGGATCTCGGCGTCGGTGGCGACCGCCATCGCGCAGCCGGGGTCGGTCACGAGGCTCGGCGCGCCGGCCGCGAGTTCGTCGAGCATGCCGGCCGCCGAGCAGATCTGCCCCGGCGTGCAGTAGCCGCACTGGAAGGCGTCATGCGCGACGAAGGCGGCCTGGAGCGGATGCAGGTTGCGCGCGTCGATGGCGAGGCCCTCGATCGTCACGACGCTGCCGCCGTCGTGCATCGCGGCGAGGCTGAGGCAGGCGTTGATGCGGCGGCCGTCGGCCAGCACGGTGCAGGCGCCGCACTGTCCGTGGTCGCAGCCCTTCTTGGTGCCGGTGAGGCCGAGGGTCTCGCGCAGCAGGTCGAGCAGGGTGGTGCGCGCGTCCACAGTGACGGTGCGGCGCTCGCGGTTGATGTCGAGCGTGAGCGTGACGGGCTCGGGCGGGGCGGCTTGCATGGGAATCCTCCGGCGCTGCGGCATGGCCGCTGGCGGAGGATTCTTTGGCGCGGCGGCGGGCGGCGCGCGCGAGCCTGGTAACGGGCTGAGTCGGCTGTCGGCGAGGAGCCGACAGGGCGACGGGCGGGCGTCGGGCGCGCGGTGTCGGTGCGTGACCGGGGCGGGCACCGGGCTGTCGCGCGACGGTCATCCGCGCCGGGTGCCGCGGGCGCGGCCAAGCGGCCCGCTGCCGGTCAGCCCGCGACCGGACCGACCTCGTGGCTCGTTGCCAGCAGGGCCGGCTTCGCGAGCGTCTGGTACACGACGCAGTAGCGCTCGGTCAGCTTGAGCAGCGTGGCGATCTGGTCGGCGCCCGCGTCGGTGTCGAGCGTGAAGCGCAGCCGGATCGCGCGAAAACCCACGGGCGCTTCCTTGTCCACGCCGAGCGTGCCGCGGAAGTCGAGATCGCCCTCGGCCTCGACGCGGGCGTCGCGCAGCGCGATGCCGAGCGCCGTCGCCACCGCCTTGAGCGTGACGCCGGCACAGGCCACGAGCGCCTCCAGCAGCATGTCGCCCGAGCAGGCCGCGAGGCCGTCGCCGCCGGTGGCCGGATGCAGCCCGGCCTCGACCAGCGCACGGCCGGTGTCGACGCGGCAGGTGATGCCTTCGCCCGCGCGGCCGCTGGCGCGCAGCGTGATGACGGCGCTCGCGGGATCGACGCGGTAGCGGTCCTTGATCGGGGTTTGCAGGGCGCGCAGGTCATCGGCGTTCATCGTCTGTCTCCATTTATGCCGGGGCGTTGTCGGACCGGCAGCATGCTCGCCGGCGCGGATGTATGCAGAGTCCGCCACATGTAGCTTTTCGTGAAGCGGGAGCTTGCCCTTCTACCGTGCATCAACGGTTCAGCCCGATCCCCGGGCGGTATCGATTGCAAGGGGAAGGCAATGAGCTGGGCTGGAACTCACCAGAGCGCCATTCATGCGCTCGGCGGCGGCACGCCGCGCGCGACCGATCCGATGCGCCGCAAGCGCTTCGACACCCTCGATGCCGGTGCCGGCGCATCGGGCTTTCCGGCCAGCGCGCTGCCACCGCTCGTGTGCCTGTCGCACCTGCGCTGGAACTTCGTCTGGCAGCGTCCGCAGCATGTGATGGGGCGGCTCGCCAAGAGCCATCGCGTGCTGTTCGTCGAGGAGCCGATCGCCTGCGACGAGGCCGAGCCCCGGCTCGACGTGCATGACGTGCCCGGCGGCGTGCGCGTGGTCGTGCCCCGGCTGCCGCGCGGCTGTTCGGGCGAAGCCGCCGACGCGGCGCAGCGCCGCCTGTTCGGCGACTACTTCGCCGCCGCCGGCGTGCGCGAGCCAGTGCTCTGGTACTACACGCCGATGGCGCTCGGCTTCAGCGCCCACTGGGCCGCGCGGCTCGTCGTGTACGACTGCATGGACGAGCTGTCGGCCTTCCGTGGCGCGCCGGCCGCGCTGCTCGACCGCGAGACCGAACTGCTCGCGCGCGCCGACGTGGTGTTTACCGGCGGCCACAGCCTGCACGAGGCCAAGCGCGAACGTCATGCCAACGTGCACGCCTTCCCGAGCAGCGTGGACGTGGCGCATTTCGCCGCCGCGCGCGACGACCTTGACGAGCCGGAGGACCAGGCCGACCTGCCGCATCCGCGCCTCGGCTTCCATGGCGTGATCGACGAGCGGATCGACCTCGACCTGCTCGATGAACTGGCCTTCCGCCATCCCGACTGGCAGTTCGTGATGATCGGGCCGATCGTCAAGATCGACACCGCCACGCTGCCCCACCGCGACAACCTGCACTGGCTCGGTCCGCGCACCTACGACGAGCTGCCGGCCTATCTCGCCGGCTGGGACGTGGCGCTCATGCCCTTTGCTCTCAACGAGGCGACGCGCTTCATCAGCCCGACCAAGACGCCCGAGTACCTCGCCGGCGGACGCCCCGTCGTCTCGACGCCGATCCGTGACGTGGTGCGCGGCTACGGCGACAGCGGCGTGGTGCGCATCGCCGCCACGGCCGCTGAATTCGGCGCCGCGATCGCCACCGCGCTCGACGAACTGGCCGCCGACACCGGCGCGGTGCGCGCGCGCGCCGATGCCGCCATCGCCGGCATGTCCTGGGACGACACCGCCGCCCGCATGCTCGACTGCTTGCGCGAGGCTGCGCGCAGCCGACCGCCGCCCGGAGACGCACACCGGATCGCCGCCGTGCAAACCTTTGCAAGACCACGCGCGCCGGGCTTCGACTACCTCATCGTCGGCGCCGGCTTCGCGGGCGCGGTGCTCGCCGAGAGGCTGGCCGTCGGCCTCGGCAAGCGGGTGCTTGTCACCGACCGCCGGCCGCACATCGGCGGCAATGCCTTCGACCATCATGACGACGCCGGCCTGCTCGTCCACCGCTACGGGCCGCACATCTTCCACACCAATTCCGACGCGGTGCTCGCCTACCTGTCGCGCTTCACGAAATGGCGCGACTACGAGCACCGCGTGCTCGCGAGCGTGGACGGCAAGCTGGTGCCGGTGCCGATCAACCTCACCACGCTCAACACGCTCTACGACCTCGACCTCACGCCCGACACCGCGGCCGCCTTTCTGGCGAGCCGCGCGCTGCCGATCGCCGAGCCGCGCAATGCCGAGGAGATGGTGCTGAGCCAGGTCGGCCGCGAGCTGTACGAGAAGTTCTTCAAGGGCTACACCACCAAGCAATGGGGCACGAGCCCGGCACGGCTCGACCGGTCGGTCACGGCGCGGGTGCCGGCACGCACCGGCACCGACGACCGCTACTTCCTCGACCGTCACCAGTGCATGCCTTTGCACGGCTACACGCGGATGTTCGAGAACCTGCTCGACCATCCGAACATCCGGCTCATGCTCAACACCGACTTCGAGGACATCCGGCATGAGCTGCGCTATGGCCACCTCATCTACACCGGGCCGGTCGATGCCTTCTTCGGCTACCGCTTCGGGCAGCTGCCCTATCGCTCGCTGCGCTTCGAGCACGAGACACTCGACCGCGAATGGCTGCAACCGGTGGCGGTGGTCAACCATCCGTCACCCGAGGTGCAGTACACGCGCATCACCGAATACAAGCACCTGACCGGGCAGCAGCACCGCCGCACCAGCATCACGCGCGAGTACCCGTCGGCCACCGGCGATCCCTACTACCCGGTCCCGCGCCCCGAGAACGCCGCGCTCTACGAGCGCTACCGCGCGCTCGCCGACCGCCGGCATGACGTGACCTTCGTCGGCCGGCTCGCGACCTACCGGTACTACAACATGGACCAGGTGGTCGCCCAGGCGCTCGCCACCTACCACCGCATCGAGCAGATGGAGACCGGCCGCGTGCTGGCGGGAGTGGCCGGATGACGCCTCTGTTCGACAGCTTCTTCATGGCCGGCTTCGAGTGCTCCACCCACCGGCGCCATGACGGCCGCCGGCTCGATCTCATTGCCGCGACCGGGCACGACCGTCTTGCCGCCGCCGACTATGCCCTCGTCGCCGCCCACGGCATGCGCGCCGCGCGCGATGGCCTGCGCTGGCACCTCATCGAGACCTCCCCCGGCCGCTACGACTGGTCGAGCTTCCTGCCGATGCTCGACGCGGCGTGCGAGGCCGGCGTGCCGGTGGTGTGGGACCTCTGCCATTACGGCTGGCCCGACGACATCGACATCTGGCGCCCGGCCTTCGTCGAGCGCTTCGCGGCCTTCGCGCGCGCCGCCGCCGAGGTGGTGCGCGACCAGTCGGACGAGGTGCCGTGGTGGTGCCCGGTCAACGAGATCTCGTACTGGGCCTGGGCCGGCGGCGACGCGGGGCTGTTCAATCCGCTCGCGCAGGCGCGCGGCTTCGAGCTCAAGCACCAGCTCGTGCGCGCCGCCATCGCCGGCATCGACGCGGTGCGCTCGGTCGATCCGCGCGCCCGCATCCTCAATGTCGATCCGCTGATCCGCGTCGCCAGCCCGCCCGGCGCCACGCCCGAGCAGGCGCTCGCCGCCGCCGGCCATCACGAGGCGCAGTACCAGGGCTGGGACATGCTTGCCGGCAACCTCTGGCCCGGCCTCGGCGGCAGCCCCGACTACCTCGACGTCATCGGCATCAACTACTACCCCGACAATCAGTGGTACTTCGGCGCCGAGACCCTCCCGCCGAGCCATCCGGAACACCGCCCGCTGCGCCACCTGCTGGCCGAGGTGCACCGGCGCTACGGCCGGCCGCTGCTGCTGGCCGAGACCGGCGCCGAAGGCCCGATGCGCGCACCCTGGCTCGACCTCGTGTGCGCCGAGGTGATGGCCGCGATCGACGCCGGCACGCCGGTCGGCGGCATCTGCCTTTATCCGGTGTTCGACTACCCCGGCTGGGTCGACGAGCGCCATTGCGCCACCGGCTGCTGGAGCCATGCCGACGCCGACGGCCGGCGCCCGCCGCACGAGCCGATGCTGTTCGCGCTCGCGCGTCAGGTGGACGCCTTCGCCGCGCGATCGCCTTCCCGCGCGCGGCTGCCGGCCTGAGCGCCGTGAGCGGCGATGACCGGCAGGCACGCGTCCTCACCGGTCCCATTCCCGACCGGCCGCTCGCCTTCCTCGCGCGCTACGTGAAGGCGCGGCGCTGGCTGTTCGGCGCGCTGTTCGCGGCCATCACGCTCGCGGCGGCCTGCGCGGTGGCGGTGCAGGTCGGCATGAAGCTGCTGGTGGACGCGATGGCCAGCGGCGACCGCGCGGCGGTCTGGCATCCCTTCGGCTTCTTCCTCGCGCTGATTGCGCTGGAGAGCGTGCTGTGGCGCATCGGCGGCTGGCTTGGCGCGCGCGCCGTGGTGGCGAGCGGCGTGGACATCCGCGTCGATCTGTTCGACCACCTCACCGGCCATGCGATGCGCTATTTCCGCGAGCACCTGGTCGGCTCGGTCGGCGCGCGCGTGACGGCGGCGGCCGCCGCGACAGGCGCCATCCTCGGCACGCTCACCTGGAACGTGCTGCCGCCGGTGGTGGATTTCGTCGGCGCGGTGCTCGTGCTGTTCACGGTCGACTGGCGCATGGCCCTGGCGCTGACGGCCTGCGTGGGTTTCGTGGCGGCGGTGATCGGCGGCTTCGGGATGCGCGGGCGCACGGTGCATCACCGCTATGCGGAGCTGGCGTCGAAGGTCGGCGGCGAGCTGGTGGACGTGGTGAGCAACGTCTGGGCGGTCAAGGCGTTTGCCGCGCGCCGCCGCGAGCGCGACCGGCTGGCGCGGGAGTTCGGCGTCGAGGCGGCGGCCCAGCGCCGCAGCTGGATGTACCTGGAGAAGGCCCGCCTGCTGCACGACCTCTGCCTGTGGCTGATGGCGGGCGGCATGCTGGCCTGGGCCATCCTGCTGTGGCAGCGCCGCGCCATCACGCCCGGCGACGTGGTGCTGGTGAGCGCGCTCACCTTCCGCATCCTGCATGGCTCGCGCGACCTGGCGCTGGCGCTGGTGGGCATGGCCCAGCAGTTCGGCGCGATTGCCGACACGCTCAGGGTGCTGGCCGCGCCGCATGCCTTGCCCGACCAGCAGGGCGCGCGCGCCTTCCGGCCGCATGGCGGGCGCATCGTGTTCGAGGACGTGGGCTTCGCCTATCCGGACGGCCGGCGCGTGCTGGAGCATTTCAACCTCGTGATCGAGCCGGGCCAGCGCGTGGGGCTGGTGGGGCCGTCGGGCTCGGGCAAGAGCACGCTCGTGAGCCTGATCCAGCGCCTCGACGATCCGCAGCAGGGCCGCATCCTCATCGACGGCCAGTGCCTGGCCGAGGTGGCGCAGGACAGCCTGCGCGAGCAGATCGCCGTCGTGCCGCAGGAGGTGGTGCTGTTCCGCCGCAGCGTGCGCGACAACATCCGCTACGGCCGCCCCGATGCGAGCGATGACGAGGTCGAGGCCGCCGCGCGCCATGCCTGCTGCCACGAGTTCATCCGCCAGCTGCCGCAGGGCTACGACACGCTCGTGGGCGAGCGCGGCGCGACGCTGTCGGGCGGGCAGCGCCAGCGCATCGGCATCGCCCGGGCCTTCCTGCGCTGCGCGCCGGTGCTGCTGATGGACGAGGCAACCTCGGCGCTCGACAGTCATACCGAGCACGAGGTTCAGCGCGCGCTGGTCAACCTGATGCAGGACTGCACGGTGGTGGCGGTGGCGCATCGGCTGTCAACGCTCGACCGCTTTGACCGCATCCTGGTGCTGGAGGCCGGTCGTCTCGTCGAGGACGGCACGCCAGCGGAGCTGCGCGCGCGGGGCGGGGCGTTCGGGCGGCTGTGGCGCTCGCAGCAGGCGGCGGCCAGCGATGGCGCGCCGAGCGCGTCGGCGCGGCGCTGAGGCGCGGGCTATAGCCGACCGGCACCTTCGCCTGTGACGCGGCCACCGCGCCGCAGACGCGCTCGCTCGTGATCGAGGCCGCCGGCGCAGACGGAGCCGGGCGGCGGCCGCCACGGCGCGAGCGCGATCCTGGCGATCGACGAGGTGCGCTGAGACGCGCGACCGCTTCAGGCGGCCTGATTGCCGAGTGGCGCGTCGTCGTCGAGCACGGCGGCGAGCGCGTCGGCCAGCTCGCTCACGGTCGCCTGGATGCCGCGCGTCGAGCGCTTGTCCTGCAACTGGCGCTCGATGGTGGCGGCCAGCTCGGCCACGCCATCGAGGCCGAGGCAGGCGGCGTCGGCCTGGAGATCGGCCGCGAGCCGGCTCGCGGTCGCGCGGTCGAGCCCGAGGCTGGCGGCGATCGCGGCGGCGGTGCCGGCGTGATGGCCGCGGAACTGTTCCATGAGCCGCGCGCGCAGCCGCTCGAAGGGCGGCGCCGGCATCGGCACGGGCGCGGGCACGGGTGTTCTCTCGGGAGCGTCGGCGCGGGCGTCGATGCAGGCCGCCAGCGTGCGCAGCAGCAGGCGCGAATCGATCGGCTTGGTGAGGTGGGCGTTCATGCCGGCGGCCAGCGAGCGTTCGCGCTCGTCGGGCAGGGCGTGGGCCGTGAGCGCGATGACGGGCAGCGCGTCGTGGCGGCGGTCGGCGCGGATCGCGCGCGTGGCGGTCAGGCCGTCCATGCCGGGCATCTGCACATCCATGAGCACCGCGTCCCAGCGCGCGCCGGGCGCGTCGAGCTGGTCGAGCGCTTCCTGGCCGTCGCCGGCGATGCCCACGATGACGCCTGCCGCCTCCAGCATCGCGACCGCGATCTGGCGGTTGAGCAGGTTGTCCTCGACCAGCAGCACGCGCCGGCCGGCCAGCCGAGGTTCGATGTCGGCGAGCCGGGGCGAGGCCGCGCCGGCCGCGCGTTCGAGCGCGAGGTCGGCCATCACGCGATGCAGCAGGCGCGGATTGAGCGGCTTGGACAGCACCGCCGCCACGCCCGTCTCGCGCGCGTCGGCCGCGACTTCGTCGGGCAGATGGGCGGTGAGCAGCACCACGCGTGGCAGGCGCGCCGGATCGCTGGTGGCACGCAGCGCGCCGGCCATGTCGGTGCCGGTCATGCCGGGCATGCGCCAGTCGGACACCACGAGCGCGAAGGGATCGCCGGCGCGCTCGGCCGCATGCGCCAGCGCCAGCGCGCGGATGCCGTTCTCGGCCTCCTCGACGCGGCAGCCCAGCTCGCCCAGGGTCGAGCGCACGAGGTCGCGCGCATTGGTGTTGTCATCGACCACGAGCACATGCGCGCCCGCGATGCCGTCGCGTCCGAGCGCATCGAGACGTGGATCGCGCCGGGCATGGTCGAGCCGCGCGCTGAAGCGAAAGCAGCTGCCCTCGCCCGGCTTGCTGGTGGCCGAGATCTCGCCGCCCATCAGCCGCACCAGCTGGCGCGAGATCGACAGCCCGAGGCCGGTGCCGCCGAAGCGCCGCGAGGTCGAGCCGTCGGCCTGGGTGAAGGCGTCGAACAGCCGGCCGATCTGGTCGGGCGCGATGCCGATGCCGGTGTCGGCCACCGCGAAATGCAGCAGGTCGGGATCGGTCGGGTCGGCCTCGCAGGCGATACGCACCTCGCCGGCGCTGGTGAACTTGATCGCGTTGGTGGCAAGGTTGACCAGCACCTGCGTGAGCCGCAGCGGATCGCCGACGCGCCGGCGCGGCAGCCCGACCGACACGTCGAAGAGGTATTCGATGTTCTTCTTCGCCGCGCTGTGGCTCGTGACGGCGGCCACGCCCGCGAGCACCTCGTCGAGGTCGAACTCGGTGCGCTCCAGCGCGAGATGGCCGGCCTCGATCTTCGAGAAGTCGAGGATGTCGTCGATGATGCGCAGCAGCGACACGCCCGCGCCGTGCACCTTCTGCACGTAGTCGTGCTGCTGGCGCGTGAGATCGGTGCGCAGCGCCAGATCGGCGAAGCCGATGATCGCGTTCATCGGTGTGCGGATCTCGTGGCTCATGTTGGCCAGGAAGCGGCTCTTGGCGGCGGCGGCGTCCTCGGCGCGGCGGCGCGCCTCGTGCAGCGCCGCCTCGGCGGCCTTGGCCTCGCGCAGGTCGAGCACCGAGGCGAGCACGGTCGTCTCGGCACCGAGCTGGATGCGCACGAAGTTCACGCGGCAGGGTCGGGCCTCGCCGCTCGCATGGCGGAAGCTCCACTCGAAGGCAGCCGAGCCTTCGGCGAGCGCCTGCGCATGGCGCGCGCGCAGCGCCGGCCCGCTCGCCTCGCCGTCGGGCTGCTGCGGCGGGCAGAAGCTGGCGAGCCCGGGCGCCGGGCTTTCGATGCCGAGCAGGCCGCGCAGCGCGGCGTTCGCGTGCGACATGCCGAGGCCCGCGTCGATGAAGGCGAAGCCGTCGAGCGAATGGTCGTACACGGCCTGGAAGCGGGTCTCGAACAGGCGGCGCTCGGTCAGGTCGACGATCGACACCGCGACCTTGTACGGCCGGCCGTCGCGCTCAGGCAGCGGATTGATGCGGATGTCGGCCGGGAACACGCTGCCGTCGGCGCGCCGCGCATAGATGCCCGACGTGGCTTGGAGCCGGCGCGTCGCGCCCTTGCCGAACGAGGCCTCGACCTTGCGGTCATGGCCGGCGCGGCGGTCTTCCGGCACGAGGTCTTCCACCGTCATGCCGATGAGCTGGCCGCGCGTGTAGCCGAACTGGTCGAGCGCGGCCTGGTTGACGTTGACGATGCGGCGGTCGCGGTCCACCACCAGCAGGCCGACCGGCGCGGCCTCGACGATGGCCTGGTACCACTGCTCGGTCTCGGCGGCGCGGCGCACGGTGGCGTCGATGTCGGCGCGGTTGTCTGCAAGCCTTTGCAGCATGCGAAGGCGCCGCCGCGTGATGAGCACGTCGAGGCTGCCGATCATGCCGGCGCCTGCCGCGCACGACAGGAACATCAGCGCCGCGAGCAGCACCACGAAACCCACGCCGCCGGTGTCGAACACGCTCCCCATCACGATCTGCTGCCTGTTGGTTGATGTCGCCGGAGATGCCGCGCCCGCGACCCGGGAGACTCGTCAAAGCCTCCCTGAAGGATTGATGACCGTTTCAGGATAGGGGCTGGGCAGCCCTCGTTCCATACCGACTACGGGGTAGAGCGTGCTCGGCCTGATGGACGGGGTGAACGGCGGTAGGCCGTGGCGCGACGCGCAACGACCTACCGTTCGTCCCGCGTTCGTCAGTGCGCACTTGCCCCGGCACTTCATGACTGACCGCGATGCAAGCGCAGCACCTCGGCCAGCTTGTCGGCCTCGGCATGCAGCGCGGTGGCGGCCGCGGCGCAGCGTTCGACCACGTCGGCATTGCTGCGCGTGATGCGGTCGAGCTCGCCGACCGCGTCGCTCACCGCGCCGATGCTGTCGGTCTGGGTCCGGGTGTCGCGGCTGACCGAGCCGATCAGTCCGGCCACGCGGCGTACCTGGCGCACGACCTCGTCCATCGTGACGCCGGCGCTGTCGGCGAGCTTCGAGCCGTCCCGCACGCCGGCCACGCTCGCGCCGATCAGCGTCTTGATCTCGCGCGCGGCGTCGGCCGAGCGCCGGGCCAGCGTGCGCACCTCGGCCGCCACCACGGCAAAGCCGCGTCCGTGTTCGCCGGCGCGCGCCGACTCGACCGCCGCGTTGAGCGCGAGCAGGTTGGTCTGGAAGGCCAGCGCGTCGATCACGCCGATGATGTCGGCGATGCGGTGCGAGCTGTCGGCGATGTCCTGCATGCGCGAGACGACCGCACCCACCACCTCGCCGCCCCGGCAGGCGACGCTGCTCGCGGTCTCGGCCAGGGCCACCGCCGATTGCGCGCCTTCCGAGCTGTGGCCGAGCACCTGGTTCATGCGCGCCATCGCGTCGCCGGTGTTGGCCAGGCTGTCGCTCACGGTGCGGGTGCGCGCGCCGAGGTCCTCGGCGCTGGCCGACATCTCGGCGCTGACCGCGTGCAGCGCGCCGCTCTGCGCCTCGACGTCGTCGAGCAGGGCGCGCAGGTTGAGGCCCGACTGGTTGACGGCGCGCATGAGCATGCCGATCTCGTCGACGCGGTCGGGCACCGGCAGCCGCTCGGGATTGCCGGCGGCGACGGCGCGCGCCTGGTCGAGCACGGCGCCGAGCGGCCGCACGACCTGCCATTCGAGCCAGACCGCCGACAGCAGCGCCACCGTCGTCGCGGCGCCGGCAAAGCTCGCCAGTCCGGCACCGTGCAGGCCGCCGGCCGCGGCCGCGCCGGTGAGCAGCGCACCGCCGCCCGCGACCGCCGCGCGGGTGCGCCAGCGCAGCGGCATCGTCTTGAGCAGCGAGGTCCAGGCCAGCGCGCCGCGCCGCACCACCACGCCCTTGCGGAAGGCGAGATGCGTGGCGCGGCCCTCGCGGAAGTCGCGGTAGAGCGATTCGGCCGCCGCCGTCTCGCCCGGCTCTGGCTTGGTGCGCACCGACATGTAGCCGACCAGCTGGCCGCCGCGCCGGATCGGCGTGACGTTGGCGCGCACCCAGTAGTGGTCGCCGTCCCGGCGGCGGTTCTTGACCAGCGCGCTCCACGATTCGCCGCCGCGCAGCGTGGTCCACATGTCGGCAAAGGCTTCGCGCGGCATGTCGGGATGACGCACGAGGTTGTGTGGCTGGCCCATGAGCGCGTCGCGCTCGTAGCCGCTCACCTTCACGAAGGCGTCGTTGGCGTAGGTGATGCGGCTGTCGGTATCGGTGGCCGACATGAGGGTGGTGGCGCCGGAATAGTCATGCTCCCGACCGGTCACGGAAGGCTGCGTAGGCATGGAAGAGATCTCGCACTGGCTCGGTTGAAGAACAGCGCGGCCTCCGTTCATTCGACGCCGACGAACTGCCACTGCCAGCGCGCTGCGGAGGTCCGCATCCTGTGTGTCTCTCCGGGGATCGCTGGCACTTGCCTGCCGGGGGCGGCGGGCGCTGCTTGCCTTCGTGCTCGCCGTTGCCGGGCGCGCCAGTCGTCAGGAAGTCAGGGTAAGTCCGAGGCCGTCTTGCGCGAGTTCGGGTCTGGCCGAGGTTTGCCGGGCAAATCAGGGAAATAGCTCGGACTTTATTGCCCGAGCGCTTGGTTCCGGCGCGGCACGACGAGCTTGGCGGTCTGCACCATCACCGCCTCGTCGCGCTGGTTGCGCGTCTCGCTGCGGATGACGGCGATGCCGCGGTCGGGCTTGCTGCGCGACGGGATCAGCTCGACCACCTCGCTCACCACATGCAGCACGTCGCCGGGACGCACGGGGCGCGGCCAGTCGAGCTGGACGCCGGCGCCGATCATGCCGCCGGCCACCGGCACGCCGCTGGTGACGAGCAGCCGCATGGTGATGGCGGCGGTGTGCCAGCCGCTGGCGGCGAGGCCGCCGAACAGCGTGGCGCGCGCGGCCGCGTCATCGAGGTGGAAGGGCTGCGGGTCCCAGTCGGCGGCGAAGCCGGTGATGGCGGCGGTGTCGACGGGCGCGGAGTCGGCGCTGCGGTGGCGCAGGCCGACATGCAGGTCGTCGAACCAGAGCGGGGTGCGGGAGAGGGGCATGGCGGAGGGCTTCCTGTTCTTGTCGGGGATCGGGCAACGCGAAGGGCGGGGCGGGCAGGATCGTCGGCCCGGCATCGGCAACCACGGCGCGCGGCCGCCGGCATCCGGCCGCCGTGCGCGCTGGCGCGGGGTTCAGGGCGGCAGGTCGGGCAGGGCGGTGATGCTGGCGACCGTCAGTTCGGTGAGGTTGCCGTTGGCCTCGATGTGGCGGATGCGCACCGGCAGCCAGCCGTAGTCCATCGCGAACCAGACCTCGACGCGGTTGTCTCGGCTGCCGGGTCGGGGCAGCCGCTCGATGCGGCGCACGCGCAGCGGACCGAAGGGCGTGTCGATGCTTTCGGGGCCGCCGGCGCGCAGCACCCAGGGCTCGGCGCCGCGCACGCCGGCGAGCAGCAGGTGGTAGATCGTGCCGTCGGTGATCTCGTCGGCGCGGCTGGCGAACAGGATGGCGAGCTGCATCGTGACGCTGGCGCGGTCCTGCACGCCGGGTTCGAGCGGGAGCACGGCGGTGCTGGCCGAGAAGCTGATGCTGTTGTGCGCGGGGTCGCGGTTGAAGTTGGTGGCGACCTGGGCGCGCGTGCGGGTCTTCTCGGTGTAGCGCAGCGGTTCGAGACCGGTTTCGCCGAGGCGGCCGGTGCTGGTGGAGTTCTGCAGCCGCACCGAGGTGACGAGCAGGTCGAGCGAGGCTTCCTGTTCGAGCGAGTAGCGCTCGTGGCCGATGCGCCAGCGCAGCACGCCCTTGCCGAAGTATTCGTTGCCGTTGACGACGGCGCGGGCGTTGAAGTCGAGCTGGCGGCTGGGCGGGACGACGCGCATCTCGCGGCGCTGGCCGGGCACGGGGCTGGGCCAGTCGCCGGGCCAGGGGGCGGGGGCGTCATCGGCGGCGGCGACATCGGCGCGCTGGGCCGCGCGAGCGTCGGCGTCTGGGGCGTTGGCGGGCGGGGTGGCGCTGGCGTCGGCGCGCGCGGTCGGAACGCCGGTGACGGGCGTGGCCGGGCCGGCGCTGGCGTCGGGGGCCGTGCTGCCGTCGCGCACGAGCGGCGCGGGGGCGGCGGCGTCGGGGGCGAGTTCGCCGGCGAGGTTGTCGGGCAGGTCGGGGGCGGTGGCGGCCGGGGCGGGGGTGTCGGCGTTGGCGTTGGCGGGCGCCGGGGCGGCCTGGGGTGGCGTGGCGGTGTCGGTCGCGGGGGCGGTGTCCGTGTCGGTACCGGGCGCGGCGTTGGCGGCACGCGGCGCGGGATCGGCGTCGGTGCCGGCCAGCGGCGGACGCGGCGCGGCGGGCTCGGGATCGGCGAGTTCGACCTGGACACCCGGGTCGCGCCACTTGCCGTCGGCGCCGAGTTCCCGCGTGGTCTGCCATCCGTGCCAAAGCAGCACCAGATGCAGCAGCGCCGACAGCGCGATCCAGCTCCAGCGGCCGGCCCGCGCGCGTCGCGCCGGCCGTTGCGCGGCGGACGGCTCGGTGATGGGGCGAAGGGCGGGGCGCATGGTCGGAGGCTGCGAAGGGACAGGCGGGCGATGGTAGCCGCAGCGTCCCCGCGCGTCGGCGCCGCCGGTGTCCCGGTGCTCGTGCCCGTCGCGCTACCCGGATCGGCATGGAGTGCGACGCAAAGAATTGCTCGCATACTGGAAAGCACGATCCGGCGGCCCGCGCGGGCCGATCGGCAAGCGCACCAGGGAGATGTGATGAGCGACAAGACGAAGGAAGGTTTCGCGGGCTTCGGCCTGCCCGGTTTCTCGCTGCCCAATCCGCTGGGCGGGGAGGGGGGCATGGTCGGCGGGCTCAATTCGGGCGTGGAGTTCCTGCGCACGCTGTGGGGCGGCGCGGCGGCCGGCGCGGGGCCGGCGGGTTCGCCGCTGCCGGGCTTCGTGCTGCCGTCCTTCGACGTGGATGAGATCGACCGTCGCATCACCGATCTGCGCGCGGTCGAGGGCTGGCTCGACACCAATCTGCAGATGCTGCGCACCGCGATCCAGGCGCTGGAGGTGCAGCGCAACACGGTGGCGACGCTCAAGTCCTTCGGCGAGGTGCTGGCCAAGCCGGGCGCGCATGCCGAGCAGTTCGCGCGCCACGGCGCCGAGCCGGGCCAGCCGCTGACGATGCTGGGCGCGCTGTTCGAGGCGCTCAATCCGCGTCGCGCCGAGGGTGCGGCCGGCCCCGCGCCGACGCCGAGCGTGTCGCCCGACTGGCCGATGGACACGCCCAATGCTCGCCATCACGAACCGGCTTCTGCCGGCAAGGCCGCGCCCCGGCCGGGCGGCGCGACGGCCACGGCTCCTGCCGGGCCCACGGGCAAGCCGGCCGGCGCCGATCCGGCCGCGACGTCGCAGGCCGAGCCCGCGCGCCCCGGCTGGAGCGAGGCGGTCGCCGCCGCGTTCGGCTGGCCGGCCCGGGTGGCCCAGGCGGCGGCCTCGGCTGCCGGCGCCGTGCAGCCGGGTGCCGTGCCCGACGGCGCGCCCGTAGCGGCGAAGCCTGCCGCCGCGAAGCCGGCCGCGATCGACCCGGCCAGCATCCCGCCTCATACCGTGGTGCCCGAGCCCGATCCCGACGCCTTCGATGACGATGACGATTTCGAGGCGCTGCCCGCCGGTGCGACTGGCACCGGCGCCGATCCCGCCGCCAGCCCCGCGCCCGCCGCCACGGCCTCCGGCGCTGGCGCCGACGCGGCTCCGTCCGATCCTGCCGCGCCTGCGGCCGATCCGGCCCGCGCCATGAAGGAATTCGCCAGCGGCGCGGCGCTGGCCAACGCCACCGCCTGGTGGAACCTGATGCAGGACCAGTTCGCGCGGGTCGCCAGCGCCGCGATGCAGGGTGTCGCGCCGGGCGACGAGACGGCGGCGCCCGCCACGCCGGCCGCCGCGACGCCGCCGGGCACCGGCCGCGCCGCGCCGGGCCGGGCGCCGGCCGCGTCCGCGCGCGCCGCCGCGAGCGGGGCCTCCACGCCCGCGCCCCGCGCGCCGGCCGGCAAGACCACTGCGCGCGCCGCCACGCCCAGTCCCGCCGGCGCGGCGGGCGAGGCCGTCGCCCCCGCCGCCCGCAAGGCCGAGGCCCGTCCGGCGCCCAGGTCGGCCGCGCCGCGCCCGGCCGGCTCCGATGCGCCGGCCCGGAGTGCCGCCCCGCGCAAGACGGCCGCGTCGGCCGCCCCCTCCGCCGCCCGGACCGACGGCAAGCCCGCCGCGCGCTCCGCCGCCGGACCCGCCGCCAAGACCGCCCGATCCACCCCGCCCGCCCGCCGCCGCCGAGCCACCGAGACCGATGTCTGAACCCGTCCCGCCCCCGTCGCAACCCGATGCGCGCTCCGCCGCGCCCGGCCGCTTCCGCCATGCGCACGCGGTCCATCCCAACTGGCGCATGGCGGTCGAGCTCTGCCTCGCCCAGCTCGATGCCCAGTCGCGCGATCCGGCCTACGCGAAGCGCGCCAACCTCGGTTTCGCCTACCTCGGCGACCAGCTCACGCCCTATGCCAGCGAGATCCTCGCCTTCCTGCGCGTGCGCACCGGCGTGCCCGACTGGGTCGGCTCGGTCGGCATCGGCGTGGTCGCGTCCAATGCCGGCTATTTCGACGAGCCGGCGTTGTCGGTGATGCTGGCCGATCTGCCACCGGCCTCGTTCAGCGTGTTCAGCGGCACCCGGCCGATTCCCGCCGCCGAGCAGCGCACGCCGAGCGGCGCGATCGCCGCCCACAGCGCGCTGGTCCACGCCGATCCCGACGCGCCCGACCTGCCGCTGCTCGTCGCCGACCTCGCCCGGCGCGTCGAGAGCGGCTGGCTGTTCGGCGGCATCACCTCGTCGCGCGGGCCGGGCGTGCAGCTCGCCAACGAGACGCAGTCCGGCGGCGGCCACGCGGCCAATGTGTACGGCAGCGGGCTGTCGGGCGTGGTGTTTTCGAGCGAGGTGCATCTGGCCTCGCGCAGCTCGCGGGCGATCGCGCCGGTGGGCGGCGCTCACACGGTCACGCGCGCCGAGGGCAACGTGGTGTTGGAGCTGGACGGCAATCCGGCGCTCTACGCGCTGCTGGCCGACCTCGACGCCGACAATCCGCTCACCCTCGTGCGTCATCCGCGCCTCACGTATGGGCTGTTCGTCGGCCTGCAGCTGCCGGGCGCGGCGCCGCACGACATGCTGCTGCGCAACGTGCTGGCGCTCGACCCGCGCGACGGATCGATCGCGCTGGCCGGGCCGGTCGAGCCGGGGCGGCGGCTGCTGTTCTGCTCGCGCGACGCGAAGTCGGCCCGCGTCGACCTGCGCCGCGTCTGCGCCGAGCTGCGCGACGAGATCGAGTCCGACGCGCCCGCGCTGGCGCTGGAGGCGGCGCGCGCCAGCGGTCCGCTCGACGGGCGCCGGCGCATCCGCGGCGGCATCTACATCTCCTGCGTCGCGCGGCCGGGCCAGCTCTTCGACGACCCTTCCGACGAGCTGGCGCTGATCCGCGACAACCTCGGCGACATACCGCTCACCGGCTTCTTTGCCAATGGCGAGATCGCGCGCGACGAGCTTCAAGGCCACACCGGCGTGCTGACGCTGTTCCTCGGCTGAGGCGGGCGGCGTAAGGTCGGAGCAGCGCGTCGTTCGCGCCGGTTCGCGTGGCTTTGGCGTCGGCGCGGGCGGCGCAGCATCGTGCGCATCGAGATCGCTGTCGCATTGCCCGCCGGTCGCGGCGGGCCGGAGAGCCGCCATGTCCGCAGTCGTGCAAGTCCTGATGTCGTCATGGGTCCGTCGCCGCGCGGGCCTGGCCCTTGCCGCCGTGCTCGTGGCGGGCGGTGCCCGGGCCGAGGGCCTGAGCCTCGGTCCCGCCGACGCGGTCGGGCTGACGGCGAGCGGGACCGGGCTCGGCCTGAGCCTCGGCGAGCGCGTCGGGCTGCGGCTCGGCGCCGACGTGAGCGCACCCGACGCGAGCCTGCGCGCCGAGGCCCGGCCGGGCCTGCGTCTCGATTCGCCGGCCGATGCCGCCGGTTTCGGCGCGGCCCGGCTCGCCGCCCTCGACCTGCTGGCCGACTGGCAGCTCGGCGGCGGACTCAAGCTCACCGGCGGCGCGCTCTACCGCCAGGGCGCGGGCGGACTGAGGCTGCTGCCCGATGGCGCGGGCAGCCTCGGTCTCGGCGGCGCGGCGCGTGCCGTGGGCGGCATGCCGGGCTTCTCGCCCGGGCTGGCCGATCCGGGGCGCTGGCGCCTCGCGCCCTATGTGGGCGTGGGCTGGTCGTCGCGTCGCGCCGACGGGCTGGGCCTCGGCCTGCATGCCGACCTGGGCCTGCTGTTCCCGGCTGCCGATGCCGACGCCCTGGCCGGCGGCGATGCCGCCCTCGCCGGGCGCCGCGCAGACGACGAACTGCGCCTGCGCGACGACCCGCGCTTCGGGCGCGGCCAGCCGGTGCTGTCGATCGGGGTGAACTGGGGATTCTGAAGCGCACCGGCGTCGATCTCGGACGCTTCCTACAGCTGCTCGGCCGGCTTCCCGATGGGCCGGCAGCGCGCCGGGGCCGATGCTGCACTCGTCCTGTGTCGGCGCATGCCCGTGCTGGGGCGCCGACCCTCCCCCCAAGAGGTGACCATGCCTCAACCTCCTGCCTCGTCCCGGCTGCCGCTGATCTGCGGCGCCATTCCGGTCGGTCTGCGCGCTCCCGGCGGTGCCGCGCCGCGCCGGCTGCTGTCGGGTCCGACCGTGCCATTGCCGGGCGGCGCCGGCCGCCTGCCCGTCGTAGCACAGCCGGCGGCGAGTCCCTTGTTCGTGTCCGCGGCGGCCGATGTCTCGCATCCGCGCGACGACGCGGCGGCCACCTTCGCTCTCGATGCCGAGAGCGATCCGGCTACCGACGCTTGCCAGCGCCGCCGCGCCCTGCTCCTCGCCGTTCTGGCGCGGCCGAGCTACGCGCGCATCGTGCTGGCCGCCGGCGGCCCTGGCGGCGGCTGCGGACTCGCGGTCGAACTCGCCGGCCGCTGCGACCAGCTCAGTCTCGTCACCCCCACCGATACCGCGCGCTCGGCCTGCACCACCGCCGTGCTCGCCGCCGGCTTCGGCGACCGGCTTGCTTCGCCGCGCCTCGCCAACGCTCCCGACGACTGGCCTGATACCTGTGCCGATCTTGTCGTGCTCGACGACTACGCCTGCTGGTTCGATTCGGCCGGCTTCTCGCGGCTGATCACGCGGGTGCTGGCCGGTCTCGTGCCGGGCGGCGAGCTGGTCTGCTGCGATCCGCGCCTGCCGCCGGCCGAGGCGCCGCTCACCGGCGATTACGTGCATGCCCGGCTGCGCCATGAACTGGCGCTCGACGGATTGCTGTCGCATGTCGAGCGGGATTTCCGCATCGACAGCTGGACCCGCCTGGCCGAGAGCGGCTAGGACGGGGGGCGGCGGTCGAGTTCGCTGGCGGTCGCCGCCGCGGCATGCTGGCTGCCGCTGCCGCTGCCGGCGGCAGCACGTTGCGCTCCGTGGCTTCCGGCCCGCCGTGCGGCCCAGGCCTCGGCCAGCGCCACGCACACCACCATCCACGCCGCGCCCACCGCGAACCCGGCGATCACGTCGCTCGCGTAATGGACCTGGAGCAGCACCCGGCTCGCGCCCACCGCCACCAGCAGCGCGAGGCAGATCGCCACCGCCAGCCGCCGGGCCCAGCCATCGAGCAGGCGCGCCGCGAGCAGCGCCAGCAAGCCGAAGAACACCATCGACCCCGACGCATGCCCGCTCGGAAAACTGAAGCCGTCGGCCGCCAGCCAGCCGTGGTCGTGCGGCGGCCGCGCGCGCGCGAACAGCGCCTTGAGCGTGGGGGTCAGCATCAGCCCGTTGCCGAGCAGCGCGAGTGACCAGGTGACGGCCATGAGCCGCTCGCGCGCCGCCAGCAGGCCGAGTGCGACGACGGCGCCGAGGGCGGTCTGCACCGGCCCGTCGCCGAGGCGGGTGAGCCAGCTCGTGGCTCGCAGCACGCGGTCGTCGAGGCCGGCGCGCAACGCGGCGGCGAGGGCGGCGTCGAAGCGCTCCATCGCCTCGCCCTCGCGCAGTTCGTCGGCGAGCGCGCCGAACAGCACGCCGCCGAGCAGCACCACGGCCGCGACGATGCGCAGCGGCAGCCGGCGCGCGGCGGCGGGATCGGCGCCGGCATGGCGCCATGGCCGGGTGGCGCGCGCGCCGAGCCAGACGAGCGCGATCGTCCCGGCGATGGCGGCGGCGATCAGCGCGAGCGCATGACGTCCGGCAAAGGCGGCGAGCTGGAGCGTGAGGTCGGGGCTGTCTGGCATCGGCGGAGGGCGGAGGCTGAAGGCGTGGCGTGGCGTGGCGTGGCGTGGCGTGGCGTGGCGTGGCGTGGCGTGGCGCGCTCGTCACGGCGCGCGTCAGATCAGCAAGCTCCGCGCGGTGCGGCAACCGCGCTTACAGCTCGTCGAGCCTGTTGCCGAGCGCGGCGGCGTGGGCGCGGAACGCGGCGCGCTCGTCGTCGCCGAGGCGGGCGAGGCCGAGCGTCATGGGCTGGGTGCGCGGATTGCGCCGCAGCGCGGCCTCGTGGCGATCGACGAAGGCCCAGTAGAAGGTCGTGACGGGGCAGGCGCCGTCGCCGTGGCGGCGCTCGGGCGCATAGGCGCAGCCGTCGCAGTAGTTGCTCATGCGCTTGATGTAGGCGCCGCTGGCGACGTAGGGCTTGCTCGTGAAGCGGCCGCCGTCGGCATGCAGCGCCATGCCGATCACGTTCGGCACCTCGACCCACTCCACCGCATCCACGTACACCGCGAGATACCAGTCGCTCACCTCGCGCGGCCGGATGCCGGCGGTGAGGGCGAACTGGCCCGTGACCATCAGCCGCTGGATGTGGTGGGCATAGCCGTGCTCCAGCGTCTGGCCGATGGCGGCGCGCATGCAGGCCATGCGGGTCTCGCCGGTCCAGTACCAGTGCGGCAGTGGGCGGTCGTGGCGGTAGTGGTTGGCGTCGGCCAGACCGGGCATGAGCTGCCAGTACACGCCCCGGATGAACTCGCGCCAGCCCGCGATCTGGCGGATGAAGCCTTCCACCGACGCGAGCGGCAGGCCGCGTTCGCGCCAGGCGGTCTCGGCGGCGGCGATGACCTCGCGCGGATCGAGCAGCCGCAGGTTGAGCGCGACGGACAGCAGCGAGTGCCAGCCGAAGGGCGTGCCGGTCCACATCGCGTCCTGCCAGGGGCCGAACTGCTCCAGCCGCGCATCGATGAACTCCGCGAGCGCGATGAGCGCATCGGCGCGCGTCACCGCCCAGCCGAAGCCGGCGAGCGAGCCGGGATGGTCGGCGAACTCGCGTTCGACCAGCGCGATGACCTCGCGCGTGACGGCGTCGGGCTCGAAGCGCGCCGGCGGCGGGATGAGGCCCGGGCCGTGGCGGCCCCAGCCCTTGCGGTTCTCGGTGTCGAAGTTCCAGCGGCCGCCTGCCGGCGCGTCGCCGTCCATGAGGATGCCGAGGCGGCGGCGCTGCTCGCGGTAGAACAGTTCCATGCGCCATTCGCGGCGGCCCTCGGTCCAGCGCGCGAAGTCGGCGCGGCTGCACAGGAAGTGCGTGTCGTCGCGCAGGTCGAGCGCGATGCCGGCGCGGGCGCAGACGTCCTGCACGAGGGCAAGCATCCGCCATTCGCCCGGCTCGCAGCAGGTGAGGGCGGCGGGGCGCAGGTGGGCAAGGGCGTCGGCGAGGCGGGCCGCGAAGCCGGGGAGGGCGTCGGCGCGGGGCGCGGATTCAGGCTCGCCTGCCGACGCCGACGCCGACGCCGACGCCGCCCACCGCTCCACCGTCTCGCCGAGCGCGAGGTAGTGCACGGTCCAGCCCCGCGCGCGCAGTTCGTCGCGGAAGTGCCGCATCGCGCTCAGGAACACCGCGATGCGGGCCTTGTGGCTCCACACCCCGCTCGCCTCGCCACGCGCCTCGATCATCAGCACCGCATCTCGTGTCGGGTCCAGCCCGTCGAGCGCCGGATTCCCGGCCCAGAGCTGGTCGCCCAGCACGAGCGCCAGCCGGCGCGGCGGCGTGGCGCCCACGGCCGTGTCCGTGGCCATGCGGCTCAGGCGCCGTGGCGCAGGCGCCAGTCGGCGACCGCGGTCTCGATGTCATCGAGCGCCGTCATCACCACCACGTCCCGGTGCGCCCGCTTCTGCAAGGCCGCGTTGCTGCCGCCGGCCCAGATCTCGACCGACGCCGGCAAGCGCTGGCGCAGTTCGGCCAGTCCCTCGGCCACCGTCGCCGGACTCACGAAAGCCGAGAACGACAGCGCGACCACGTCCGCCTTGCGCGCTTCGGCCGCGCGCACGATGTCCCACACCGGCGTCTGCACGCCCAGCGACAGGCAGGTGCAACCATGCAGCACGAGCATCGATTCCGCCATCAGCAGCCCGAGGCCGTGCGCTTCCTGCGGCAGCGTCGTCAGCAGCACGTTCGGCTCGCCGCGCGTTGCCGGCACCGAGCCGATCGTGGTGCGCATCACCGATTGCACGACTTCGGTGAACAGGTGCTCCTCGAACACCTCGAACCAGCCGCGCGCCCAGGCCTCCCCCACGCGCGCGACGAGCGGCGCCACCAACTCGGTCACGAAGCGCGTGAGCCCGAGCCGGATCAGCCCCTGCTGGAGCGCCGTGCGCAATGCCTCGGCGTCATGCCGCTTGACCAGATCGAGCAGCGGGTCGAGCGCCTCGCCGCCGCGAGTCGCGGGCGCGGGCGTGCCGCCGCCCGTGCCGCTTTCGCCTGCAAGCCGGCGCAGCTCGGCCACTTCGAGCTGGATGATCTTGCCGGGCCGATGCCCCGCGCCCATGAGCCGGCGCAGCAGGCGCAGCTTCTCGATCTGGTCGGCCGGATAGGTCCGTTCGCCGAATCCGTCGCGTCCCGGTCGCGGAAATCCGTAGCGACGCTCCCACACCCGCAGGAGATCCTTCGACAGTCCCGTGTCGCGCTCGACCGCCGCGATGCCGATGCCGGGCCAGGTCTGCTCAATGTTGTTGTCTTCCATCGCGGGCGATTCTAGGGAGTGTCCAATGTCTGACCAAGACAGGCTCAGGCGTGTCGAACCAATCGCGCGACGACCGGTCAGCTCAAGCGGTATCCGGCCACAGGGCCGGATTCATTCGTCGCGACACGTCTTGGAGGGGAGATGAAGCCAAAGGTTTTGCATCCGACGCCGGAATTCGTCCGCTCTCGGGAGCCACGGATGTCGGCCCCGCGCAGGCGCTGCCTCGCAGGCGCATCCGCCTGGCTCGCGGCGACCGCGGCGGGCGTATTGCCCGGCGTCGCAGTGGCCCAGCCGGCGACTTGTCCTCGCCTGCTCGACTTCACGTTCAATCGCCTCCAGGACGGCAAGCCGCAGTCGCTCTGCCAGTACGCGGGCAAGGCGGTCCTCGTAGTGAACACGGCGAGCTACTGCGGTTTCACGCCGCAATACGAGGGCCTCGAAAAGCTCTTCGCCGATCTGGGGGCGCGCGGTCTCGTCATCCTCGGTTTCCCGTCCAACGATTTCGGTGGACAGGAGCCGGGCGGTAGCAAGGAGATCGGCGAACTTTGCTTCAACACGTACGGCGTGCGCTTCCCGATGTTCGAGAAATCGGTGGTGTCGGGCGCGAATCCCAATCCGTTCTACGCCGAGCTCGCGCGACTCACGGGGATCCGCCCGGGCTGGAACTTCCACAAGTACCTGATCGATCGCAGTGGGAAGGTTGTCGGCAGCTACCCGAGCACCATCACTCCCGGAGACCGCAAGCTGCTCGCCGACATCACGAAGACACTCGACGGCTGAAGTTGCCCCCGGAAATTCCAGCTCCCGGTCATGCACGTGCCGGCCTATGAAGGCATGGCAATCATTGGTACGCCGCCCCTTGCTTTTCGCCGATGTGCAAAACCACAACCGTACCGTCGGTTCATTGCATCAGATTTTCTCGAATGCTTGACGTGCTGAAGGAGTGTCGCTAGAGTTCGAGGTTCCCTGGAGGGGTGCCCGAGTGGCTAAAGGGGGCAGACTGTAAATCTGTTGGCTTACGCCTACGTTGGTTCGAATCCAACCTCCTCCACCAAATTTTTGGCGGGCGTTCGCTAGCAGGCTGGCGGATGCTTGCTGTTCAGGGTGTGAAAGCTCTGGCAAGACCGGAAATCGAGCTCGCGGGTGTAGCTCAATGGTAGAGCAGAAGCCTTCCAAGCTTATGACGAGGGTTCGATTCCCTTCACCCGCTCCATTGCTTGCGGTGTGAATGAACTCCGGTCTTGTTGCGCTAGGTTTTGCCCATGTGGCTCAGTGGTAGAGCACTCCCTTGGTAAGGGAGAGGTCGCGCGTTCGATCCGCGCCATGGGCACCAACTATTCCCGGCCGCAGCTCGCGGCCGGGTAAGCGAACGTCAGCAACACAGTTCTAAGACCGAGGAGTCGGCAAATGGCAAAGAGCAAGTTTGAACGGACCAAGCCGCACGTGAACGTGGGCACGATTGGTCACGTTGACCACGGCAAGACGACGCTGACGGCGGCGATCACGACGGTGCTGTCGCGCAAGTTCGGTGGCGAAGCCAAGGCCTACGATCAGATCGACGCGGCGCCGGAAGAAAAGGCGCGCGGCATCACGATCAACACCGCGCACGTCGAGTACGAAACGGCCAACCGCCACTACGCGCACGTCGACTGCCCGGGTCACGCCGACTACGTCAAGAACATGATCACCGGCGCCGCCCAGATGGACGGCGCGATCCTGGTGTGCTCGGCTGCCGATGGTCCGATGCCGCAAACGCGTGAGCACATCCTGCTGGCCCGTCAGGTCGGCGTGCCCTACATCATCGTCTTCCTGAACAAGGCGGACATGGTCGACGACGCCGAACTGCTTGAGCTCGTCGAAATGGAAGTGCGCGAACTGCTCAGCAAGTACGACTTCCCCGGCGACGACACCCCGATCGTCAAGGGCTCGGCCAAGCTCGCCCTTGAAGGCGACAAGGGCGAACTCGGCGAAGAAGCCATCTACAAGCTCGCCGAAGCCCTCGACACCTACATCCCGACGCCCGAGCGCGCCGTTGACGGCACCTTCCTGATGCCCGTCGAAGACGTGTTCTCGATCTCGGGTCGCGGCACGGTCGTGACCGGTCGCGTCGAGCGCGGCATCGTCAAGGTCGGCGACGAAATCGAAATCGTCGGCATCAAGGCGACCGTCAAGACGACCTGCACGGGCGTCGAAATGTTCCGCAAGCTGCTCGACCAGGGTCAGGCTGGCGACAACGTCGGCATCCTGCTGCGCGGCACCAAGCGCGAAGACGTCGAGCGCGGCCAGGTGCTGTGCAAGCCGGGCTCGATCAAGCCCCATACCCACTTCACCGCCGAGGTCTATGTTCTCAGCAAGGAAGAGGGCGGCCGCCACACCCCGTTCTTCAACAACTATCGCCCGCAGTTCTACTTCCGCACGACGGACGTGACCGGCGCGATCGAGTTGCCGAAGGACAAGGAAATGGTCATGCCGGGCGACAACGTGTCGATCACCGTCAAGCTGATCGCCCCGATCGCCATGGAAGAGGGCCTGCGCTTCGCCATCCGTGAAGGTGGCCGTACCGTCGGCGCCGGCGTCGTCGCGAAGATCATCGAGTAAT
>NZ_AXWS01000004.1 GCF_000482785.1 Derxia gummosa DSM 723
TGCTGATCCAGCCCGGGCGGCCGATGCAGAACGGCTACATCGAGAGCTTCAACGGACGGTTCAGGGACGAGTGCTTGAACGAGCACTGGTTCGAGAACCTGCAGCAAGCCCGCCAGGTGATCGCCGCCTGGCGGCGTGACTACAACGAGGTCAGGCCGCACGGCAGCATCGGGCGAGTGCCACCGGCGCAGTTCGCCGAGCAGCATTGCCGGCATGCCGGTGATGCTGCTCGGCACCTCACCCCTGCAAGCAACGAGATTCAGTAACCTTCAACCGAGACTCCCTACCAATCACTGGTACGGCTGCGGGGGGGGCAGGCCAGGGTCACACAGCTGAAGGTGTGGCTGGCGCCACTCAAGCGGGCAACGCCCGAGCCGGTCGTGCGCTTCGAGACGCTGCCGGGCCAGCAGATGCAGGCGGACTTCACCGTCGTGCGCCGCGGCGCGGACCCGCTGCTCGCGCTGGTGGCGACGCTGGGCCGGTCGCGGGCGAGCTTCGTGCGGTTCTCTCCGAGCGCGAGAACTTCGAGGCGCTCAAGGCCGGCCTGAAGGTCGCCTTCGAGTACTTCGGCGGCGTGCCCGAGCAGGTGCTGTTCGACAACGCGGCCACCGTCATCCACGAGCGCGACGCGTATGGCCCGGGTGAGTATCGCTGGCATCCGGGGCTGCGCGCTCTGGCGGTCGAGTACAGCTTCGTGCCGCGGGTGTGCCGGCCGTACCGGGCCAAGACCAAGGGCAAGGTCGAGCGCTTCAACGGCTACCTCAAGGGCAGCCTCCTGGTGCCGCTGGCGGCCACGCTGAAGGCTGCCGGCCTGCGGCTGGACGTCGCGGCTGCGAACCGGGCGGTGCGCCGCTGGTTTGACGAGGTGGCCAACTGCTGGGTGCACGGCACGGCACGACCGGCGAGCGGCCTGATGCACGGCTCGCGCGGGAGCGCATGGTGCCGCTGCCCACGCCCGCGGCGGGACTGCCGTCACCCGCAGCCCCGAGCCGACGGCCCGTGCCGGTCGAGAGCCTGCAGCATCCGCTGGCGCGGTCTACGAGGCCCTGCTGGGCGAGGTGAGCGTATGAGCGAAGGACTGCAGCACGCACGCATCGCCGTGCTGGCCGAGACGCTCAAGCTCGAGCGCATCGCCGCCGACTGGCCAGCCGTGGCGCTGGACAGCGCCCGCCGCGATGCGAGCCTGGCTGACTTCCTCGAGCGGCTGCTGGAGGTCGAGCGCGACGCGCGCACCGAGCGCCAGCGCTCGACGCTGCTCAAGCTGGCCACGCTGCCGGAGGTCAAGACGCTCGAGCAGTTCGACTTCGCCTTCGCCTCGGGCGTGCCCAGGCCGCAGGTGCTCGAGTTCGTGAGCCTCGCCTTCGTCGAGCGCGCCGAGAACGTCGTCTTCCTCGGCCCCTCGGGCGTGGGCAAGAGCCACCTGGCCATCGCGCTGGCGTACCGCGCGGTGATGGCAGGCATCAAGACGCGATTCATCACCGCGGCCGACCTGATGCTGCAACTGCCCACCGCCAAGGCTCAGGGCCGGCTCAAGGAGTACTTCAACCGTGCCGTGCTCAGACCGCGGCTGCTGGTCGTCGACGAACTCGGCTACCTGCCTTTCGGGCGCGACGAGGCGAATCTCTTCTTCAACGTCGTGGCCAAGCGCTACGAGCGCGGCTCGATGGTGCTGACCAGCAACCTGCCGTTCGCACAATGGGCCACGGCGCTGGCCGACGACACGACCCTCACCGCCGCGCTGCTCGACCGGCTGTTGCATCACTCGCACCTCGTGCAGATGAGCGGCGAGAGCTGGCGGCTCAAGGACAAGCGGCGCGCCGGACAGGCACGGCCCCGAGCCCTGATGACCCCCTCGTCGGACTGACCGACGACATGACCTATAACGACCCAGGTGGGTCAGATTTCGACCGGCGTTGACACTTCTGCTCCGTACCCAACAAAGGCAAGCGTGAATCTCCCCTCCTCATATTCCTGCTTGCATAATAACTTCATCCCCAGCACTTTAGTGTAATAATCCGGCGCTGAGGTCGCCGGTCCAAGATTATTGCGGATTGGCAGTCGCTAGTAGTCTGCTTGATTGACTGCTCTGATGGCCGGGGAGCGAGGTAATCTCAGTGGCCTATAAGCAGATCGCTCAAGTGACGACCTCTCTTTCGTAATCTCATTTTTTGACTGAAAACTGTCCAAATACGACGTGAAATAAGAGTGTGCGGCTGGGTGCAGCGAGCAATAGATCCTAATACGTGAATCCCATTGATGCTCTCAATGTCCGTAAGGCATCTAATGCGCCGGTCTGCTAATTCTCGAACAACTGCAGTGCCTAATCCCAACAATCCACCAAGCACAACGCCAAGAATTATGTTCAGCGCGACCTTTGGCGAAGAGGGGGAGGGAGGAGGGGTCGCATTTTGCAATATGGAGACTGTTGGCTGAGTGTTCTGACTTTCAAGATTCGTCTGGCTGCCTTTGTTAAGAATGGCGTCGTATGAGCGCTGGGCATTCTCAACATCACGTTTCAGCACGGCCGCTTCGTCCCGAAGACTTGCCATGTGAAGAACACGAGACTTCTGCTCCTCCAATGCCGCTTTCATTGCATCAAGACGACCGATGTTTACCGCCGCATTGACTCCGATGCTGCTAGTGACCTTGTTTGTTTGCGCATCGATTTTTTTCTGCAAAGTAGCAATCAGCGCACGCTGTTCAAGAATGGCAGGATGACGTTCTCCGTAACGAGCAAGTGTCTCTTCAAGCTTCGCCTCTTCGCGTGCCAGCTGCGATGCAAGGTCGCCGACTACTGGGTCTGACAATACTTCCTGGGTGCTATCCGACAATGTGTGCGCTTGTCGTTCGCGATTCTGGCTTTCGGCAACTGTGGCTTGCAATGCGAGCACTTGACTTGAAAGTTCTGCAAGTTTGGAGCTCTCATTATCGAAGCGATCATCAGGAATGATGACGCCGGCATTGCGTTGGAATTCAGACAATCGACTTTGCGCTGCTTCCAGTCCGTCACGCGTCTCCTTGGTTCGCAGGTCGAAGAATTCAGAGTAACGTTTTGCTTGCTCAACACGGAGGTCCGTCGTCGTCGCAACATAGGCCTCCGTAATGGTATTGGCCATCAGAGCTGCGAACTCCGGGCTGATGTTCGTGAAGGACAAGCTCACGACTTTCGAGTCACGTGTCGGGCGCAAGTCAAGGCTGCGCCGAAGCGTGCTTGCCACCCAAGCCAAATAGTCTCCCTGGCCTTTGGTTTCTCGATTCCACCTGGCATTGAGTGAAGCATCCCGGTCCAATCCAGCGCTACGAGCCGCATTAAGCAGTACTCGGTCGCTCGAAATCACATCGAGCTCGGTCGCAATCACGGTCGTGATCGTGCCTCCTGAGGATACGAGCGCATTCGTAATCGGATCAGTGGTGGGCGGGCTAATCAGTAAAGAGGTCGAGGCCGTGTACTGCTTTGGAAGCAATTCGGTCACGGCAATGGTCAGGCTGACCACCGCCATTGCTGTAACAACCGCAGCAAGCCAACGGGCCTTGAGGATCAGGAAGAGCTGTAGGGGACTCATTGCGCTAGTGCTCGATTGACGGAACTACAAACGATGACGCGATCAGCTTCACCGGGTCGATGCGCCAATTCTGGGCAAGACTGGGGCGTCGCAAGCTCAGTGCGGATTTGACGCTGCGGCATTTGAATTCGGAGTGAGCTGAACCTTGGTTTCTATGGCAGGTCGTCAAGCCCAATTGCTCGAGCCTGTGATGAATTGCCGACCGCTTATCCATCCGAGCCAGTCGATGTAGTGAGCAAAGGCAGGTCAAAAGTTGTAAAGCGCACCTACATCAAGATTTTCCGTCGGAGTCCTGTCAGATTCGACAACTGTACCGAGCATTGGTGTCGGTCGAAGGCGATGGCGGTGCGGACGCGAAAATGGATGATGATGGCTCAATGATCATCTTGCCTATGGCACAAGCCAAGCTTACTGATAATTGTCTCGGCCAACTAGCGAAGCTGTGGGTGTGACACATTTTATTGAATTAATCCGCACTCCTTGCTTATTAACCATGATGCGCAATCCTTGGCCTTGCTCACTGGTCGACAACTGAATACCTTGCGCCGGGCCCTGTGAATCGCAAGCGGCGATAAGGTCTCGGATCAGTCAATTCACCATGCAAAACCTGTCGGGGTTAGCAGGGAGGTGAATCGGGCTGTCCTCGGATTTACCGGCTCGGCATCGAATTGCTTTCGGATGAGTCAGTTACGGCGCCGTGACGTGGGATTCGATGCAAAGACGTCGATGAATGCGCGAATCCGCATCGAAGCGATGGGAGCGATGCAAACCGCGTGAGCAATATTCACCGGTTGTGAAGTATTTTCATAGCGCTCAATTTGACCAGCTTTGCTTTTATATCGCAGAGCTGGAAGGCAGGCTTGAGCAGCACTTGTACGTTTGCATGAATTAATCACTGACGCGTGGCGGAGCTTGGTGGCTTCGTGGCTTGCCAGAAAGGTGTAGGGGGTGATTTAGATGAGTATTTCCGATGAAAAACCCGGGACCCGTTGACACTGGTGAGGTGTCGCTGCTGGTGGCATGGAAGGGATGCCTCGGCTTCTTGTCCGTTTTGCCTTCTGACAAGACTCGCCAGCTTCTTGCCGGTGCCTTGAGTCTGGCAGCCGTGGTGCTCTTGTACACGCCAGTGATGTTCCAGTTGGCGGTGACCACGTGGCAGGAGGAGATGGGCAGTTACGGGCCGGTCGTGCTTGTACTCGCGGCTTATCTGTTGTTCACGAAGCGCGCCTATCAGTCGCCGGCCTCAGGATATCTATCGTTCACGGCAATAGCCTGCGGCGTTCCCATGCTTCTTATCGGGTTGGGTCTGTCTGTGATCGGGCATTCACAGCAGTTCATCACTTTTGAAATGGGAGGGCTGCCTTTCGTCTTTGCTGGCATTCAATTGATGATGACTGGTGGGGCGGCATTTCGACGGGCTTGGTTTGCCTATGTATTGATGATATTTGCCCTCCCTTGGCCGGGATCAGTCATTGATGCAGCGACTCAGCCAATGAAAATCGCTGCGTCCTACGGTGCGGAGCATGTCTTGTACTGGATGGGATATCCCGTCGCGCGTTCGGGGGTGATCATCACATTGGGCCCGTACAGGCTACTGGTTGCGGATGCCTGCTCTGGTCTCAGTTCTCTATTTGCATTGGAAGCTCTCGGACTGACTTACATGAATGTGATCCGCCACGAATCCGTGTTCCGGAATGTCGTGCTGGCACTTTTCATCGTTCCCATCAGTTATGTGTCGAATGTCAGTCGTGTGGTTTTCATAGGGTTGGTGAGTTTTCATGCCGGGGAAGCTGCGGGCCAAGGTTTTCTGCATGAGTTCTCGGGAATGGTGCTTTTTGTCACTGCCCTGATGCTCATTACTTCGCTCGATAGCGTGTTGCGGATAACCAAGGCTTGGGTGCTTTCTCTCGGCAAGGGTAAGGCATGACTCTGATGCGCCAATCCGACGGCACTTTGCAAGCTTTCGATCTGAGAGTTATTGCGGCGATCGTTGTTCTTGTGCTGCTCTCCATCTATCTTTCACGCCGGTTGGTGCCGGGCAATCTGCAATCAGTCGATGTCGTAGACATCGAAGCCGCTGCGCCCCGTTCTTTTGGCGATTGGGTGGTGATCAATACGAGCCTCGATAATCCGATGCTGAACGTGGGCGGGAACAGTACCGATAGTCCCTATGATCAGACCCTGTACCGCGCCTATCGCAATGGCAGAGGCCAAGTAATTCAGCTTGCAATTGCATGGGGGCGCAATCAGCGGCAGGAAATCAAGATTCATCGGCCTGAGCTTTGCTATGAGGCTCAGGGGTTGCATGTCTCCGCTGTGCGCTCAGTCGCATTCCCGGTTATTGACTCTGTAGGTCACCCATTGCCGATCCTCGGCAAGTTTCTGGTTGGCTCAGATCAGACTGGTGCTCAGCGGCAATTGGTCGGCTACTGGATTCGGATCGGGCGCATTTTCAGTGAGAGTGCCCTGGAAACCCGCCTGCACCTGATTACCGAAGGACTCGCCGGGCGCATTCCGGACGGTGTGCTGGTGCGTGCGTCGATTCAGGTTCCTGATCCGTCCGAGGACGACGAGGCGGAAGCCGAAATCAAAGCGTTTTTATCGCAATTGATTGAGGCCATGCCGGTAGGTATGCGGGAAATCGCTGTCGGGAAAGGCATGTCGTGATGATCAAGCCGAAATCCCTTCGGAGCATCCGCCGGCTTTTGGTATGGATGCTGATTGTGCTGTCCGACGTCCGGTCAGCCGCGATTGCACGTGCCGCCGATCCAGGCGATTTCAATGAATCTGCTTGTCTGGTCGTGAAGTTCGTTCAGGGGCAGCCGGAGCGCGATATGCCCATGCTGCATGACCTTGGCGTTCACTGGGCACGCGAGCTTGTCCGCTGGCACGAATTCGAGCCTCAGCCGGGCAACTATGCAGAGCTCAGCCCGGTGCTCAAGCGGCAATTGGCTTACTACCGGAGTCACGATATCGGCTTGATTGCCTTGCTCACGCTAGATAATCCTGTGGCCTATCCGCCGGGGCTGGATGGTTCACTGCGAGCCTTTGATGCGAAGGCTTATGGCCGTTTTGCACATGCTGCCGCTGAAGCTCTTTCACGAGAAGGAGTGCGATTCGTGCTCGAAATCGGAAATGAGCCGCACAACTCCGCATTGCTGCCGCGACTTGGTGGGCAATGGAACGGAAGTCCACCGTCGCCATGGTTGCAGCACTATGTCGCAATGGCGAATGCAGCCGTTGCGACAGTGAAGCAATGGAATCCCGCCATCAAGCTGCTGGCCCAGGATGACATGTGGCTTCTCCATTACCGGTTCATCGATGCGGGATTGACGCCGGAAATCGATGGGCTGTCCGTCCATCCTTATGTGATGGGTATGCCCGAGCGCGCGGCAGTCGCGCATGACACGGATTGGGCGCGGCCATATCAGCTTGTCGACCCGGATCGTGCCTTTGGTTCCGCGGTGCGGCGACTCAAGGCTTATGGTCGCCAAAAATTGGGGCGTGACCTGGAAATCTGGATTACCGAGTGGGGCTGGCCCGCAGACGGGACCTCGCCTGCATTCACTTCTCGAGAAGTTGCAAATTTCCTGCCCCGTGCATTCTTGTTGGCCAATGAAGCCGGTGTGCAAGCGACCTGCTGGTTTTCAAGTCAGGACAATGCGGATGGTCCCATGGGGTTGACGACCAATTTCGGGAGACGCCGCCTTGCTTATGACAGTTATCGGATCATGACCAAGCAGCTTGCTGGAATGCATTTCGAGCGGAGGATTTCAGGGCCGACCGATCGTGTGCTTGGCGTCCATGTATTGCGCTACTCGGGAGATGGTGGATTTGCGCGCACCGTGGCCTGGAATTCTTCTGCCGAGCCGGCAAGCCTGCGCCTGACCGGCGAAGGCACGGCCATGAATGCCGAGGGTGACGAACTCAAGCCGATCGTGCTTGGTGAAGGCGCAGCCTGCGTTCCGCTTGGGCCGGGGGTGATCTATCTGTCTGGAGGCTGGGCGGATTCCAGCCGACAGACATTGAGCCAAGGCGATCCGGAATGCCGGGCAGCGCGATGAATCGCCATGCGGATCGAGCCTTTTCTTTTTGTCTTCCTGGCCTTCGGCTATTGGCTGGGACCTCAGCGCGTTGTCGGCGGGGTGATTGCCGCGGCACTGTTTGGTGCAACCGCTGTTGTGGCTGTCACCGCGCTGGGCGGAGCGCCGGTAACGCCCGCCGTGGCGATGATTCCTTTTCTGTTCGTCTACGCCCTGCGCGATCGCGGTAGCCGGCTACTGACGGCGGAACTGGCTTTTCCGCAGCCCGGATTCTGGCTGGCCTTGCTGGCGGTGTGGATTGTGATCGGTGCGATCTTCTTTCCTCGTCTCATGCAGGGCGACATGTACGTTTTCAGCGCTGATCGAAGTGTGCAGTCGTCCGGCGGAGGATTGCACAAGGCATTGCTCAAGCCGATGTCGACCAATATCACGCAGACGATCTATGCCGTGGCCAGCACCGTTTCGTTTCTTGCCGCGCGCTGTCTGATGATTGATGAATTCAGGTTGCGCATGGCGGCCAATGGAGTGTTGTGGCTGGCCTTGCTCAATCTGGTGGCGGTATTTATCAATCTCGCCGAAAACTACGCCGGAGCGCCGCCCATTCTCGTGCTCATCAAGAATGCCGAATATGCGGTAATGGAGAACGGCACCGTGGCGGGTCTGGTGAGGATCTCGGGAACTTTTTCCGAACCATCGGCTTTTGCCGGCTTTTCGCTGCCGCTGTTCGGTTTCACCTTCATGCTTTATCTCGGCGGGTACCGCAGAAGAATGAGCGGCTGGGTGGCACTGGGAACCTTTCTGTCCCTCGTGGCTTCGACATCCTCGACGGCGCTGGGGGCTCTTGTCATTTACTTCGCCATGGTCTCCCTGGGGGGTATCGCCAAGCTGTTTACCGGTGCCCGGATTCGCTTTGGTGTGATTTCGGTACTTGCATGGGCATTGCTCACCGGCATGGTGGCGGGTGCCCTGCTTTACCCCAAGGCCGTCGATGCCGTCTATGACTATGGATACAACCTGCTCTACAAGAAGCTCGATTCGGAATCCGCAATCGAGCGGCATTCGTGGAATGTGCAGGCAATGGAGAACTTCTATGACAGCTACGGTGCTGGCATCGGTGTCGGCAGTGCCCGCGCCAGCAATTTCGCCGTGGTGCTGCTGTCGAATCTGGGAGTTCCGGGCTTCCTGATGTTCGTTGCCTTCATATGGCAGGCCATGTTCGGGCGTCGAGGCGAAATGAGTGAAGAAGCTGCGGTCATTCTCAGAGGGGCGCGCAGTGCGGTACTCATTCTGCTGATGGGTGGTTTGCTTTCGGCGGCGGTCTATGACCTGGGCATGGCGTTCTACATGTATTGCGCGGTGGCAGCTTATCGAGGCATGAGCCACGAGCAACTGACAGCTGCATCGCCTGATTTGATGGCCGGGAAAGAGGTTTTCATGAGCAGGAAGGCTGCTTGAACAAGATCTATATCAACGGGCGCTTTCTTTCTCAGAGGGTCACGGGAGTTCAGCGTTTCGGTCGGGAAGTGCTGCTGGCCCTGGATGCCTGCCTGGACGAGGGAAGGGCTCATTTCGAACATCTTCAATTCATTCTTCTTGTCCCGGCCGGTACGGCGGTGCCGAAGTTGCGGGCAATCATGAGCGAATCGCTCGGCAAGTGCGACGGACATGCATGGGAGCAGATCGATCTGCCTCGCCGCGTGGGACGGGCATTGCTGCTCAATTTCGGATTTACTGGTCCGCTGTTCAAGCGCAACCAAATCATCACGGTGCATGACGGCGCGGTGGTTCGCATGCCGGAGGGTTACAGCCGCCAATTCAGGCTCTGGTATCGGCTGGTGGTCGGGCTGATCGGTCGACGTGCGCGCAGTACCGTGGCGGTTTCGGAGTTCAGTGCGAATGAGGCGGTCGAGTGTTTCGGCTTGCCGCGCGAACGAATTGCTGTTTCGGGTGAAGGCTGGGAACACATCCGTGAGGTGCGGGCAGATGACGCAATTCTTCGGCGTGCAGGACTGGCTGATCAGGGTTATTTCCTGGTCGTCAGCAGTCCGGCAAAGCACAAGAACTTTCCGATCGTTGGCGAGGCTCTGCAATTGCTGGGAACAACGGCGCCGCGCTGCATCGCGGTGGGGGCGGTCGACAAGCGTGTGTTTCGTGATGACGATGCGAAGGTCGGCGCCATCGAGCATCTTGGCTATGTCAGCGATGGCGAGTTGAAGTCGCTTTATGCCCACGCACTCGGTTTCATCATGCCATCCTTTTACGAAGGCTTCGGCATTCCGCCACTGGAGGCGATGGCGTGCAATGCCGCAGTCATTTCCTCGACGGCGAATGCACTGCAGGAAGTGTGCGGGGAGGCCGCCATCTATTTTCGGCCGGAATCGGCGCGGGAACTGGCGGCGGCAGTGGCGTCGGTGCGCGAACACCCGGAATTGCGCGCATCGCTTGCGCGCGAAGCGCAGGCGCGACTCGCACATTATTCATGGCGCTCGGCGGCACGTTGTTATCTGCGGCTCGTGTGCGAGCAATTCGATCTCGCGCCCGGAGTCATGCCATGAGTTCTGGGGTGCTCAAGGCGTCGGGTGGCGTGAGGCGAGGTTCGACGCGAGCGTCGCTCACCATCGTCTATGCCGGATATTTCTTTCGCTACATCTATCTGCTCATTCTCATCCCGTTTTACGGACGCGTGCTCGGTGCCGGCGAATATGGCCGTGTGCTTGCCGCAATGTCGCTCTATCAGGTCATCTGGCTGCTCATCGAATGGGGCATGCCGGCTGCCGGCGGGCGCGATATTGCACAGAAGCCCAGTCTCGAAGCACGCCGGGAAATCTATGCGCGGCAGATCAGTGGGAGGGTGTGGACGGCGTCGATATTCGGTCTGACGGGACTGGTCGCGGCCTATTTTTCGCAAGCGCTTTCCGACCCCTATTCCTACGGCCTGTGCGCCGTGGTGATGGCGGTGATTTCTGGCTTCAATCTCGGTTGGTATTTTCTCGGGACCTTGCAATTCCGCAAGACGATCCTGCTCGAGCTGCTTGGTTTCGCGATCAACCTGCCCGCAATCCTGCTGCTGGTAAAAGGCCCGGAGGACGGAATCCGCATTCTCGAAGTGCAGATCGTTTCGGGATTGATCTGCACCCTCCTTGCCCATCGGATCGCCCTTCGAGAACTGGGCTGGAAACTCGATTGGCGCGGGCAATGGCGGGCGGGTGCCCGGTTCGTGCGCGGCAACGTGGCGCTGTTCATCAATGCCGGCATTGCGCTGGTGCTCGCGGGCGCAGCCACCTATCTGCTGAGCCTCAGCGCCAGCCCGGCCGAGGTCGGCCGCTATGGCGCCGCCGACCGACTCGTCACCGTGGGCCTGAGCCTGATCGCGCCAGCCAGCCAGGTGCTCATCGGCACGATCTCCAGTCGCCTGGGTGATCCCGCGCGGCGCGCCGAGGCGCGCCGGCTCATGCGCCGTTCGCTCGTGCTCGCGCCATTGGCCGGCCTCGTGGTCGCGGCAACGGGGTATGCGCTCGCGCCTGTCATCGTGCCGCTGATATTCGGCAGTGATTTCGACGCCAGCATCGAATTGCTGCGAGCGCTGATCTTCGTGTTTCCGATGGCGCTGTTCACCCAGGTCACGACCGGCTGGGTATTGGTGCCATTGCGTCAGGACAGATCGGTGGCACTCATCAGTTCGGCTGGCGCGCTGCTCACGACCGGCCTGGTCGTGCTGCTGGCCCCGCGGTATTCGGCGGCCGGCGCGGTCGCGGCGCGACTCGGCGGATATGTGCTCATGTGTCTGATTTCGGCATTGGTATTGCGGCCTCTCATTCGACAGGGGGATTTGTAATGACGGCGAATCCGCTCCGGATCGTTGTCGCGATTGCGACTGCCGGGCGTCGGGAGCAGATGCCGCTGACGCTCGATCGGATTGCCGCCATGGATCGCAGGCCAGATCGCGTCTGTATCTGTCCAGCCCGCGCCGACGATTTCACCGCCGACGTCTCGCGCTGGTCATTGCCCATCGAGGTCATCGATTGCAAGCGTCCCGGGTTGACCGCCCAGCGCAATCAGATTCTCGATTGCTGCGACGCCGCCGATGTGGTGGTCTTTCTCGATGACGATTACTACCCGTCGCCCTGGTATCTCGAGCGAGTCGAGGAAATATTTCTGGCGCATCGGCAGGTGGTGGTCGCTACCGGGCATCCGGTACATGACGGTGCTACCGGGCCGGGTTTCCCACCCGAGGAGGCCGATCGACTCCTCGCGGGATATGCGCGCCCATCCGGACCGGCCTGCATTGCGCCGACTTATGGCGGCTATGGCTGCAACATGGCGATTCGTCTGCGCCCGGTATATGAAAACCGGCTTCGCTTTGATGAAAGACTTCCGCTTTATGGCTGGCTCGAAGATATCGACTTCACTCGCCGGCTCGCCCGTTTCGGTGAGATCGTCAGTAGCCCGCAATTGACCGGAGTTCATCTCGCGGTAAAGAAGGGGCGCAGTCCCGGAATTCGCCTCGGGTATTCCCAGCTGGCGAATCCGATTTATATGGTGCAGGGCGGTAGCATTTCGTTCAAATATGCCTGTCGGCATATCTGGAGAAACTGCGTGAGCAATCTGGTGAAATCGCTGGCCCCCGAGCCGTGGGTGGACCGGCGCGGCAGGCTGCGCGGAAACCTTCTGGCCTTGAGTGATCTGTTGCGCAGACGTCTGGACCCGATGCGCGTACTGGAATTGCGCTGATCGCGCCAGGCAGATTGCTCATGAATCCATTCAGCAGACTTCAGGATCTGCGCTTCGGTATCGATGCCGAGGCTCTGCGCATGCCGATGTCGGGCGTCGGGCGTTATGTGCACGAATTGTGTGCGCATATCGAGAGACGACTGCCCGATGCCCGGTTATTTGCCTATGGCCGGTATCCGCGCGAGGAATTGAAGTTTCCGTCCGATCGCTGGCTTTATCGGCGCGAGGAGAACGAGACACTTGCCCGCATTCCGTCCTTCCTTTGGTTGCGCAGTTTTGGCGCGGCTCGCGCACGGAATGACCGGCTCGATGTGTTCTGGGGTGGCCGCACCTTGCACACCGGACGGCGGGTGGCGCCGCTCATGATTTCGACCGTGCACGATCTCAACCATGTCGAGGTGCCGGAAACGATGCAGGGAAGCACGCGTCTGTCGCACCGACTCTGGTTTGCCCGTGATGTCCGCGGTGCCGATTGCGTGCTGGTCAATTCGCAAGGCACGCGCGAGCGCCTGGCCCGCCATCTGAAGGTCGAGGCTCAGGGAATCGTTCGGCTGGGCGTCCGTCTTCCACCGCAATGGCAGGGCGTCTCGGCGGCAGGCGAGGGACTTGCGGAGCTCGGCCTGCTCGGCGTGCGTCCGCCTTATCTGCTGACCGTGTCGACGCTTGAGCCGCGCAAGAATGTGATGGCCCTGGTCGATGCCTTTGTCGCGCTCAAGCGCTCGAGGCAGTTGCCGCCCGATTTGCGACTGGTGGTGGCGGGCGCGAAAGGCTGGATAAAGTCGGAGGCCTATCGGAAGATCGCGGCGCTGGAATCGGAGGGCGTGATCCTGCCCGGATATGTGCCCGATGAATTGATGGGGCCGCTTTACGCCAATGCGCAATTGTTCGTGTTTCCGTCGCGCTATGAAGGGTTTGGCGTGCCGGTACTCGAAGCCCGCGCCTGGGGCACGCCCACGCTCGTGACCCGCGTGCCGGAATTGATCGAAGCCGGCGAGTCGGAATCTATCGTGACCGGATTCGATGCGGAATCGATCGGCGCCGGCATCCTGCGCGCCTTGGGTCAGCCACGCAAATTGCAGGACGCCGCTTTCTATGCACGCCATTCCTGGGAAAACTCGGGCGATCATTTTCTGCATCTGATCGATTCGGCCTTGCGCGGCAGAGAGATGGAAAGGCCGCGCGGCCAGATGTCGGGAGCGCTGCGATGAAGGTGGCCATCGTTCACGAATGGCTCGCGTCCTATGCGGGTAGCGAGCGCGTCGTCGAGCAATTGCTGCTGCTGTATCCGGAGGCGGATCTGTTTGCCGTGGTGGACTTTCTGCCGGATTGTGAGCGGGCATTCCTGCGCGGCAAGCGGCCTGCCACCACCTTCATCCAGCACCTGCCGAAAGCGCGTACGCATTTCCGGCATTACCTGCCCTTGATGCCGCTGGCCATCGAGCAGCTCGATCTTTCCACCTATGACCTGGTGATTTCATCCAATCACGCGGTGGCGAAAGGCGTGATCACCGGGCCGAACCAGTTGCATGTGAGCTATGTGCATTCGCCCATGCGCTATGCCTGGGATTTCCAGCATCAGTATTTGCGTGAGTCGGGCATGACGGGCGGCGCGTTGTCCGCGATCGTGCGGCTGATGCTGCATTACCTGCGCAACTGGGATGCGCGTTCCGCCCTGGGCGTCGACCGGTTCGTCGCCAATTCGGCCTTCATCGCGCGACGTATCGAAAAGACCTATCGCCGCGAATCGGAAGTCATTCATCCGCCGGTGAATGTGCGCAAATTCGAGCTGGGCGGCGCGAGGGAGGATTTCTATCTTTCGGCGTCGCGCATGGTTGCGTACAAGCGCGTGCCGCTGGTGGTCGAGGCTTTCGCGCGGATGCCGGACAAGCGCCTCGTCGTCATTGGCGACGGCCCCGATTTCGAGCGCGTGAAGGCGATCGCCACGCCCAATGTGACGGTGCTCGGCTATCAGGCGGACGCCGAGATGGTGTCGTACATGCAGCGCGCGAAGGCGCTGGTATTTGCGGCCGAGGAGGATTTCGGCATCGCGCCGGTGGAGGCCCAGGCCTGCGGCACTCCTGTGATCGCCTACGGGCGTGGCGGCTCGCTCGAAACCGTCAATGTGCGCGGCGATGCTCCGACTGGCGTGTTCTTCCCCGAGCAGGCGGTGCCGGCGATCATCGCGGCGGTGGCCGAATTCGAGTCACGGGCGGGCGAGTTCACGCCGCAGAACTGCCGCGTCTGGGCCGAGGGCTTCTCGGAGGAGAACTTCCGCGCGCGCTTCGGCGCGGCGGTGGACGGCTATCTGGGCCTGACGCCGCGCACCGGCGGCAAGGGGCATCTGCGGCTGGCGGCGGTCTAGGCCCGGTCGGCGGCGTTGCCGACACGGACCCGGCCCGACATTGCGCCGGCGGCCGCGGCGCCGGGCGCTCCGGTCTGCCGGGCCGACCGCCGCCCGCGCCGCGCTCACTTGCGCAGCGTCTCCTCCTCGTAGCGCGGATACAGGTGCACGACCGAACGCTCCAGTTCCTCGCGCGCCACGGCCATGCCTGCGAAGCGCGCGGGCAGCGGCTGCTGCATCACCTCGGGCATGTCGAGGCCGCGTCCGGCGGCGTCGCGCAGACTGGCGCGCAGCCAGTCGAGGTAGTCGCGGGTCTGGGCGATGGCCTCCTGCCCATGCACGACCGGGCCGTGGCCCGGCACGAGCGTGGTGAAGGGCACCTTGGCCAGCCGGTCGAGCGCCGCGAGCCAGGCGTCGATGTCGGCATCGGGCGTGGTGGGCGCGCGCTCGAAGAACACGAGATCGCCCGCGAACAGCGTGCCGCTCTTGACGTCGAACACCGCGAGGTCGGCGCCGGTGTGGCCGGCCAGCGCGATCAGTTCCAGCTCGCGGCCCGCGACCGTCACCCGGCCGGGCTCGGCCACCTTCGCGGGCACCGCCACCACCGTGCCCGACATCCAGCCCGCGAGCATGCCGTAGAGGTTGTCGGACAACTTCTCGCCGCGCGTGCGGATCGCCTCGATCGTGCCGGGCAGGGCGCTCACGGGCGCGCCGGCAAAGGCCTGGTTGCCGAGGAAGTGGTCGGGATGGGCGTGGGTGATGAACACCGCCGCCACCTTGCCGCCCGCGACCGCGCGCATCTGCTCGCCGTAGCGGCGCGACGGGCCGGTGTCGATGACGATCGCGCCCTCGGGCGTGGCGATGAAGCCGGTGTTGACGATGTTGCCGCCGTTGCGCGCGTTGAAATGCTCGCGCACGCCTTCGAGCACGAAAACGCCGGGCGCGACGCTGACCGGGTCGAGCCGGTAGTCGGGGGCCTGGGCGACGGCGGCGCCGCCCGCCAGCGCGAGCGCGAGCAGCAGGCGCGCCGCGAGGCGCGGGCCGCGCGGGCGCGGCGCGGCCGAGGTGGCATCCGTGCGTGGCGCGGCAGCATCGGCGCCGGCGGGCATCGCGGTATCGGCGCGCGGACGCGGCGCCATGCCGAAGCGTCCGCGCCTCATGGCGTCACCCAGCCGGTGATGCGGTTGCCCTGGATGTCGCGGCCGATGATGCGCACCGGCCCGGTGGTGTCGAGGTCGATGCTGATCATCGGATTTTCGGAGATGGGCTCCCACGGCTCGATCTGCGCCAGCTCGCGGCCGGCGTCGTCGGTGAGCGTGATGAGCTCGATGTAGAACTTGGGAATGCCGGCCGCGAGGCCCGTGTCCATCGGATGCATGGTGCGCAGGCGCAGCCGCGAGCCGCCGTCGGGCCGAGGCCAGAGCCGCGCCGACACCTGGCCGAGCACGTCCGACCATTGCTTGCTGCCGGTGCCGAGGCTGGGCGTGGTGCAGCCCCCGCCCGAGGCCGTGAGCCAGCCGCCGCCCACGTGCCACACGCCGTCGCCGGCGAGCACGGCCGCTCGCACCGGCGTGGACTGCTCGACCTTGAAGCGGAACGAGATCTCGGGTTTCGCATGCACCGGGCGGTACTCGATCAGGCGCGGGATCGGGTTGAGATCGGCCACGACGAGGATGCGCGTGACGCCGTCGAGCGCGCGCGCGTCCACCTGCACCGGCACGTTGAGCGCGTCCTCGGCGTAGGTGGGCAGGAAGACGCGCACGCGGTCGTCGAACACCACCGGGTGGTCGGACAGGAAGCCGCGCACCATCACGTCCCAGGACGGCGAGCGCAGCGGATCGGGCGGCACGGTACCGGCAGGCGCGGGCGCCAGGGTGGGTGCCGACGGCGTGGCCGGCAGGTCTGCCGCGTGCAGCGGCGCGGCGGCGCAGGCGAGCGCGAGGGCCAGCGCGGCGAGCGGGCTGCGCCGTGCGCGCCCGCGCGGCCGGGCGGGGCGGTGGGTGATGGACATCGTCGGTCCTTGTCGTTGTGGTGGCTGACGCCTTGTCTCCGGGGCGCGCTGCCGCGTCGCGGCGGCAGCCGGCGGATGATTGCGGCTCGCGCGCGGCGCGGCAAGGCGGCCCGACGGACGCGATCGCCGCCGCCCGCCCGAAACGAAGGCCGGTGGCACGTCGGTCCGACCGGGTGAGCGCGCTGCCATGACGTTCGACCGCGCAACCCCCGCCGCTGTTCGTGGTCCCAACCGCCATCCGTCGTCCCGGCCCCGAGATGAAAGCCTTTGCACGCCTCTACACCGCGCTCGACGCCAGCACCGCCACGCTCGACAAGATCGCTGCGCTCACCGCCTATTTCGCCGCCGCGCCCGCGCGCGACGCGGCCGTGGCCGTGTACTTCCTTGCCGGCGGCCGCCCGCGCCGCGCCGTGCCATCGCGCGTGCTGCGCGAGGCGGCGCGCGCCGAGGCCGGTCTGCCCGAATGGCTGTTCGACGAGAGCTATGACGCCGTCGGCGACCTGGCCGAGACCATCGCCCACATCCTCCCGCCGCCCGAGCGCGACGACGACCTCGGCCTCGCCGACTGGCTCGACCAGCGCATTGCGCCGCTCAAGGGCCTCGCGCCCGACGAGCTCGCCGCCCGCCTGCGCGAGTACTGGCGCGGCCTCGACTGGGGCGGGCGCTTCCTGCTCGTCAAGCTCATCGGCGGCGGCTTCCGCGTCGGCGTGAGTCGGGCGCTGGTGGTGCGCGCGCTCGCGGCGCATGCCGGCCTCGACCCCAAGCGCGTGGCCGAGCGCATCGTCGGCTACACCGACGGCGCGCGCCTGCCCTCGGCCGAGGACTACCTCGCGCTGATCGCGCCGCTCGCGGCGGGGGAGGGCGGCGGTAGCGTTGCGGATGCGGGGGACGGCGGTGATGGCGTTGCCGGTGCCAGTGCCGGTACCGGTGCGGGGGCCGGGAGCGCCGCGCCGGAAGCCGGGACCAGCGCCGTCGGCCCGTCCACGGGCACGCCGCCCGCCCGCCCGCGCGCCGACGGCCAGCCCTATCCCTTCTTTCTCGCCCAGCCGCACACCGGCGACATCACCGCGCTCGGCGACGCCGCCGACTGGCTCGTCGAATGGAAGTGGGACGGCATCCGCGCCCAGGCCGTGCGGCGCGCCGGCCGGCTCTGGCTCTGGTCACGCGGCGAGGAACTCGTGACCGACCGCTTCCCCGAACTTGCGCCGCCGCTGCTCGCGCTGCCCGACGGCACGGTGCTCGACGGCGAGATCGTCGTCTGGCGCGACGGTCGGCCCGCGCCCTTCGCCGCGCTCCAGACCCGCATCGGCCGCAAGACGCTCGGCCGCAAGCTGCTGGCCGAGAACCCGGCGGCATTCATCGCCTACGACCTGCTCGAAGCCGACGGCATCGACTGGCGCGCTCGGCCGCAGCGCGAGCGGCGCGCGCGACTGGAGGCGGTCGTCGGCGCGGTGCTGGCGGCGGATGCGACGACGGGCGCGCCGGCTTCCTCCGACCAGGCTGACGGTTTGCGGCCGAGCATGCCGAGCGGGCAGGAGGGGCCGTTGCGGCTGTCGCCGCTTGTCGAGTCGAGGCCCGCCGCCGGCTGGCCCGCGCTCGCCGCACTGCGCGAGCAGAGCCGCGAACGCGGCGTCGAGGGCTTCATGCTCAAGCACCGCGACAGCCCCTACGGCATCGGCCGCGCGCGCATCGCCGGCGGCGGCTGGTGGAAGTGGAAGATCGACCCGCTCACGATCGACGCGGTGCTCATCTACGCCCAGGCCGGCCACGGCCGGCGCGCATCCCTGCATACGGATTACACCTTTGCGCTCTGGGCCGACGCGCCCGACGGCGGCCGCGTGCTCGTGCCCTTCGCCAAGGCCTATTCCGGCCTCACCGACGCCGAGATCCGCGAGGTGGACGCGATCGTGCGGCGCATCACGGTCGAGAAGTTCGGCCCGGTGCGCAGCGTCACGCCAACGCTCGTGATGGAGCTGGGCTTCGAGGGCGTGGCGCCGAGCGCGCGGCACAAGAGCGGCGTGGCGGTGAGGTTCCCGCGCATCCTGCGCTGGCGGCGCGACAAGCCGGTCGAGGAGGCGGACAGCCTCGCGGGGCTTCGGCGGCTCGCGGGGCTGGACGACGGTGGCTGAAGCGGCGTCGACGCTGGCGCTGGCTCGGTGTTCGGGGCGGTCGGGCTTTGAGGCGGTTGGGTTTTCCGGTCCGGTCTGGCGCGGGGCAGGGGCCGGGGCGGGGCGCCGACCGAACCGAACGCCCGAGGCGGAACGCCTGAACAAGAGCCTGGACGAACCAGCGAACGTCCAGATGGGACGAGGCCCGACCCGGCTCATCGCCGGACCGGGCCTCGTCCCGTCCGCGCCGGCGTCACCCGCCGGCCGGCTTCACCGTCGCCGCGCTCAGTTGCGCACCAGCTCGTAGTACACCGACGGTCCCTTGCTGCCGATCGTGTTGTCGAGCTTGAACGACACGCCGTTCGCATCCACCGTCACCGGCCGGGTCTCGGTCCGGTTGCCACGGGCGTCGAGCGCATACAGCGTCCAGCTGCCCGACACCGCCAGCCGCGCTTCCACCACCGAGCCGCGGATCAGCACCGGGAAGGTGCCGTAGCTGGCCAGCGTGCGGTTGGTCGAGTCGGTGAACTTCATGTCCGTGTTCTTCGCGTCGGTGATGTGCATCAGCAGGATGCGGCCCGTGTTGGCCAGCGTCTGGCTGTCGTCGAGCGAGATCGCCGCCACCGTCGCGCCCGGCGTGAAGTTGCCGATCGACAGCAGGTCGCCCTGGCGCACCTTGGTGTCGAAGGTCAGCGCCTCGCTCTTGCTCGTCACCACGCGCATCGCGCGGTTCTTGAAGTCCCAGATCGTCTGGTTGGTGTCGCTCTGGACGATGCCGTTGGGCGCGTCGGTGATGTTGTCGGCCGAGATCAGGCCCGAGTCCCGGGCGCGGGCGGCGGCTTCGTACCAGGACGCGTCGGCCGACGGATAGCTGGCGAGCGCGGCGCGCGGCGTCGGCGACAGGTCGTCGTTGCTCAGCAGCGGTTCCTTGATCTGCGTGGGCGCGGTGCCGGTGCCGATCCAGTTGCGGTTTCCGTCGGTCTGCTCGGGCCGGATCATCGCCACGCGGGAGATGAAGGACATGTTCCGGATCGCCGGGGTCCAGCCCATCATCCAGGTCGTGCCGTACTTGTAGTCGAGCATCTTGTCGGTGCGCGCCGTGTAGGCAACCGTGTTGCGCGCGCCGTAGACGTCACCGCGCCGGAACAGGAAGGCCGAGAGCCGGTCGTTCGCGGTGAGGATCGGATCGCCCCAGTTGAAGAAGGCGCGAATGTAGCCGTAGTGCGCCCACTTCGGCGGGTTCTGGTAGGCCAGCACGTCGAGCTGGTGTCCGAAGCTGCACAGGCCGCTCCAGTTCTGGTGCGCCGCGAAGGCACCCATCATCACGCCCGATTCGTAGCGGTACTTGTTCCAGAACGGGGCCGAGAACTCGGTGCCGTAGAAGTACTTGCCCTGGTAGCGCAGCGGCGCGCTGCCGCCGAGGTAGGCCGCCATCGTGTCGAAGGCGCTGTTGTTGACGATCGTGCCACCCACGTCATCGGCGGTCGGATGGTCGTGATAGTTGTTGTAGGTGATCACGTCGCCCTCGCTGCGCGCGATCGTGTCCGACCAGCTGGCGCAGGAGTTGGCGTTGCTGAACTTGTAGTACACGCCCTTGGTCTGGAGGTAGGCCTTCATCCATTGCGCGGTGGCGCGCTCGGTATCGGCCATGTAGCGGCCGAAGTCGTCCTCGCGCTTGGTGCGCACGCTCACGCGGGTGGGCAGCACGACGGTGCCGAGCGCCGGATCCTCGCCGCTGGCCAGCACCACGTTGGTCCAGGCCGCCTTCAGGCCGGCGAGGCTGCCGTACTTGGCGAGCAGCCAGGTGTTGAAACCGGGCTTGAGGCCGTCATCGAACTTGTTGTTGTTCAGGCCGGCCACCATCGTGATCGAGCCTTCGTTCACGCCGATCACCGCCTTGAGGTTGGGATCGCGGCCGATCGTGATGCCGTTGTACGGATTGACCTTGTCGAAGATCTGGTCGACCGCCTTCTTCCACGCGGCCTGGTAGCGCGGGTCGTAATGCACGCGCGACTTGGCGTTGACGCTCGTGTCGTTCACCCAGCCGTACTTGTACGACTGCGCATCCATCGTGTAGGCGATGCCGTTCTTGCCCAGCTCGGCCACGAGGCGGAACAGCCCGTCGAGCGCGACCGGATTGATGTTCGCGTCGGTGGTCGAGTTCTTCACCATCAGCGCCACGTCGATGCCGTGGATGCGCACGAGGTTGTAGCCGCGGCGGCGCACCTCGTTCACATAGGCGGTCGCGGTGGTCGCGTCGGTGAGCGGGCCCATCGTGTCGAGCACCCAGTTCATGCACATGCCCCGGTTGTAGGGGTTGCTCATGTTGCTCATGTCGAGGGCAGTGCCGGCCGCGACGCTCAGGTCGTAGTCCTTCATCGGCACCCACAGCGAGGCGGCAGCGACGGCGGTGGCGTCGCTCGCGGCCACCAGCTGCTTCGAGGTGCTGACGGCGGCGGCGATGCTGGCGCGGGCGGCGCCCGTGGTGCTGGTGGCGGCGGTGGCTTGAGGCGCGAGCGATTCGGTGGCGAGACCGCCCGAGCTGGCTTCGCTGATTGCGGCGGGCGCTTCCTTCGGGATCACGGTCGAGACGAAGGCAGCGGGCGAGGCGACGCCGGTGCTGGTGGCCGATGCGCTGTCGCCGTTGCCGCCACCACAGGCGGACAGCAGGCTGGCGAGGGCGATGGATGCGGCGATGACGGTCGGCTGGAAAGAAATCTTGGCTGGCATGGTTGCCCCCCGGTAAGACGTTGCTCAGTAGCGGGCGCTGTGCATCGAGAGCAGCAGGCCCATGAGTGCTTGGCGGCAGGGGGCGGGGCAAAGCTGAACCGGCGGCCGGCGCGAGTAGGCGCGGCTAGGACTGCAATCCGCAGCCGGTCTAGGAATAAGTGGCGATGGAGGCTCGGGGGTGACGCGGACCGGGGCAGGCAATGTCGCAGCTGCTCCCGATGGTCGGGACGGCCGGTTGCGCTGCCGCAAGCGGCTTCCGGGAGAGGCTGGGAAGTGCCGGGGCTTTCGGTGGCTGTTCCGCTTCGTGAGAACGAAGCGAACTTTAGGCTAGGGTTAACCCGATAGTCCGATTCTTAGATCGGACTTCGGAAAAACCGGCGTCGGAAGAAATCAGACAGCGGCGCTACGCCTGCTTCCGACACGTCGCACCCACCAGAGCGCACTGCTGCTGGCGAGGAGAAAACCGAGGCCGAGCAGCAGTTCGCGGCCTTCGACGAGGGCGTCGGCGCCGTTGCTGAGCTGGCGCGCGAGACCCAGGCCCGCCACCGCGAGCGCGCCGCCGCCGACGATGGCCGGAATCCAGCGCGCCGCGCCGGCCGTCGAGGCGCCGCCGGCCGGTCCGCCGCCGGCGACCGGTGCGCGGCCGCCCAGCAGGCGGCTGATCCACCAGCCGCTCGCGCAATCGGTGGCGCACATGCCGGCGGTGAAGGCCAGCGCCAGACCGGCGCCCGCGAGCGCCGAGCCGCGCTCCAGCCCCACGCCGCCGAACCACAGCGCGAGCGTGAGCGTGTCGAAGGAGATGGCGAACAGCATGCCGAGCAGCAGCCCGCCCCAGGCCCGGCCGAACACCGGCGCGCGCTTCACCAGTCGGCCGCGCCAGCCGGGGACCGGCGCGTCACCGAGCAGGGCGGCGCGCAGGTTGAACACGCCGATCAGCCCGAGACAGCCGATCGAGAACAGGCTGCCCGCGCGGTCGAGCCAGTCGGGCAGCTTCAGCCCGCCCGCGTGCAGGCAGGCCAGCGCCACCGCCAGCACCACCGCGCCGTGGCCGAGCGAGAACAGCGCCCCCGCCAGCCGCGCCAGCCGGGTGCGCCCGGCGCGCGAATGCAGTCGCACCAGGCCGTCGATGGCCGCGAGATGGTCGGCATCCATGCCGTGGCGCGCGCCAAGGACGGCGCCGAAGGCGAGGGCGAGCGGCAGGCTGGTGGCGGTGGTCAGGTCCATGGAGCGGCGGCGCGGATGAAGAATTGGCCATTCTTCATACACGATCCGTACCAGTCAGGGTGACTACGGAGTGCCGTGGCGACGCCGTCGGCGCCGGCCTCGTGTCCGCAGCGGCAGTGACCGTCCTGCCGCTGCCATCCGGCTGGCCTGCCGCTCGTAGGACGGCGCTTCGTTCCCGGGACGGGTGAGCAGACACTTGGAACACGTCCCGCCTTGCGCTGGCGGAGCACGCCGGTCGGGTCGGTCGCGTCGCCTGGCGGCGTGCCGCTGTCGCGGGCTGATCACCGGCTTGTCCGGACTGGAAATTCCGTGATCAGCGCCGGCATCGATGTGCACGATGTCACGGCCTCGGCCCGCAGGCAGTCCGGGCGGTGGCCGGATCACGACGCCCGAAATGCAGGCGACGTCCGGTCCGGCAAACAATCCGCACACGCCTGCCGCAGGACAACAGGCGCCCTTCACCATCAACGAGAGACAAGAGAGATGCCCCAAACCTTCAGCCTGCGCTCCGTCGCCCTCGCGGCCGCCCTTGGCCTGACCGCGCTGCCGGTCGCCTTCGCCGACGATGGCGCGCCGGCGCGCGCGGTGATCCAGGCCGGCACCACGGCCCAGAGCGATGCGATCAGGGCGGTGCTGACGAGCCTCAACAGCCTGTTCACGACCTCGGTGCCGGCCGCCGGCAATGCCGCGCTGCTCGACCTGTTCGCGAGCGACTTCCTCGACGGCGGCGATGACCGCGCGAGCGTGCTGACCACCGATGGTCTGCTCAGCACCGACAACATCGGCATCACCTTCTCGCTGACGAAGATCATCAGCGTCGCCAGCGACGGCAAGAGCCTGCTCGCCAAGCTGTCGATCGCCTGGCCGGGCAATGCCTCGCCGGTCGAGGCGCCCGAGATGCAGTTCGTGCTCGGCACGGACGGCAAGTGGCGTTTCTGGGGCGACCGCCGCCTCGGCTATGTCGAGCCGCATTCGATCAACCAGCGCCAGCGCGCGACCGCCAGCTCGGCCTGGAACTACTCGCGCTGGATGGAATTCAGCATCGACAGCTCGACCGCCGACACCGTCAAGTACGTGCGCTTCTCCGGCCCGGGCCTGCCGGCGGCGCGCAGCTTCAGCCGGCTCGGCTCGGTACAGGGCATCGTGTACGGCCGCACGGCCGATGGCGACTTCCGGCTCGTCGACACCTCGCTGGCCTCGCTCGACACGAGCTGGATTCCCGACTGCGCCACGCCCTACTACGGCCTGAACTGCGTCGACCTCACGACCATGAAGAGCAGCTCGCGCTACAACGTGGTGTTCTACAACGCGTCGTACCGGCGCATCGGCGAGGTCACGACCATGGGCATCCCGTCGGTGCCGTATGCCAACGACGTGGTCGCCACCAAGAACACGAGCTGGTTCGCCACGCCCAAGACCTTCAGGCCGGCGCTGCGCGGCAGCATCGTCAACGGCAGCACCGTGTCGCTGACCTGGACGCTGCCGACCTCCTACACGATGACCATGGAGAACGCCGGCGTGTACCTGCGCAACAGCGCCACGACGATGAATGTCTACAAGGGGTCGTGGGACGGCGCGCTGGCCCCTCGCGGCAGCAGCGCGAGCTTCGGCCAGTGGACCGGCAGCGTGAATCCGACCAGCGGCAATGTCTGGCTGTCCGTCAAGGCGTCGGCCGGCCACCGCTTCGTCACGAGCCAGGACTGGCCGTACTGATCGGGCCGGGCGGCGCGCGGGCTCAATCGCCCGCGTGCTCCACATGGCCGGTCAGCCGCCGCGTCGTCCACCAGATCGCGGCGGCGATGACCGGAATCGAGAAGCCCGTCACCAGCTCCGGCGACACATGCAGGCCCATGCCGTGCGCCGCCTCGGCGAGGTGGTGCACGAGCGAACTCGCGTAATAGGTGATGGCCGCGATCGACAGGCCCTCCACCGTCTGTTGCAGGTGCAGCTGCATGCGCTGCCCGCGACCGATCGAGCGCAGCAGATCCTGGTTCTGCAGCTCGGTCTGGATTTCGACCCGAGTGCGCAGCAGCGCGCTCGTGCGCGAGACCCGCTCCGACAGCTGATTCATGCGCTGCACCGTCGCATCGACCGTCGCCATCGCGGGCATGAGCCGGCGCTGCACGAAGGGGCCGATGCCCATCAGATGCGTGACCGGCTCGTCAAATAGATCGGTCAGCCGCTGCTGGACGATGCCGTAGTAGGCCTTCGACGCCGAGAAGCGCGTCGTGTGGTCGGCCAGGATCATCTCGTTGTCGCCGGCGAGGCGCATCAGCTCCTCCAGCAGGCCGACGTCGTCGCGCTCGGGGCGGTGGATGGATTGCGTCAGCTCGGCCAGTTCGTGCTCGCCGGCCGCGAGCCGGCCGCCCAGACGCCGCGCCGGCGCGAAGCCGAGCAGCGCCATCACGCGGTAGGTCTCCATCTCCAGCAGGCCGGCGGTGATGCGCCCAGCCTTGCCTTCCTGCAGGCGCTCGCCCATCACGAGAAAGCGCGTGAAGCCGTCGGCGCGGATCTTGAAGTTGGCATAGGCCCGCGCGCGTGAACTGCCGCCGCGCAGCCACGAGCCGCACAGCCGCGGCGTGCCGAGGAAGGCCCGCGCATGCTCGACCTCCTCCTCGGGCGACATGGCCGGATCGGCGCGCAGCAGCACCACGTGGATCGCCGCCATCGTCTGACCCGGAATGGCGCGCAGCCAGTCGGCCGGCGCGCGCACGAGGCTCGTGAGGTCGGGCTCGTCGGCGCCCCAGACCGCGTCCTGGTCCAGCGGCTGGGTGATCGAGTAGCGCGAGAACTCGCCGTGGCGCTCCCACTTGAGCGTGAAGGCCTCGGTGTTGGCGCGCATGAAATGCGGCTCGTCGAAATGGCAGGGAGCGCCGAGCGCGTCGAACAGCGCGCGCAGATGTGCATGCTCGACCTCGGGCGCGATGCCGGCGTTGAGCACGGCGATGTGGGTGACGAGCGCCGGATGGCGGATGCGCGCGGTCGGGCGGGCGTGGATCTCGTCGCTGAGCGCGCGGCGCTCCGGATGGTCGGCGGGCTTGAGGTGGCGCGGCAGGCGGGCGGCGTCGGACGCGGGCGCGCCGGCCGGGGCGAGGGCGGTCGGCTGCGGATGGGCGGCGGGCAGGATCGGATCGGGCATGGCGGTCGAACGTTCTGGTTGTTGTGCTGTGTCACGCGGGGGCTTGCATCGCAAACATCGCACCGGGACGGATTGCGCCGCTTCGGGACGGTGATGGCCGCAAGCCATCTGATCGGTCACGCGAAAAACCGATCACCCCATGATCGATTGACGCTTTGCAACACTTTGGGGGTTAACCCGCGCGCCGCAATATCCGACTGAAATTTCCTGTCTTTTTTCAAAGGTTTAGCGACCGCTTCCCGCGCGAATGAGAACTGGTCCGCTAATTGCCCTAGCCCTGCGCAACGCGGCGACCCGAGCAGGTTCGGGAGACAACGCCCTGATCAGCAGGGCCACGACGGCGCGACCCAGGAGAAAAGACGGTGGAAACCTTCTACGAAGTCATGCGGCGCCAGGGGATTACCCGGCGCAGCTTCATGAAATTCTGTTCGCTCACGGCGACCTCGCTCGGCCTCGGGCCCGCCTTCGTGCCGAAGATCGCGCATGCGATGGAAACCAAGCCGCGCACCCCGGTGCTCTGGCTGCATGGCCTCGAATGCACCTGCTGCTCGGAGTCCTTCATCCGCTCGGCGCATCCGCTGGCGAAGGACGCCGTGCTGTCGATGATCAGCCTCGACTACGACGACACCCTGATGGCCGCTGCCGGCCACCAGGCCGAGGCGATCCTCGAAGAGGTGATGACCAAGTACAAGGGCAACTACATCCTCGCCGTCGAGGGCAACCCGCCGCTCAACCAGGACGGCATGAGCTGCATCATCGGCGGCAAGCCCTTCGTCGATCAGCTCAAGCATGTGGCCAAGGACGCCAAGGCCATCATCAGCTGGGGTTCGTGCGCGAGCTGGGGCTGCGTGCAGGCCGCCAAGCCCAACCCGACGCAGGCCACGCCGGTGCATCAGGTGATCCATGACAAGCCGATCATCAAGGTGCCGGGCTGCCCGCCGATCGCCGAGGTGATGACGGGCGTCATCACCTACATGCTCACCTTCGACCGCATTCCCGAGCTGGACCGCCAGGGCCGGCCGAAGATGTTCTACAGCCAGCGCATCCACGACAAGTGCTACCGCCGGCCGCACTTCGACGCCGGCCAGTTCGTCGAGAACTACGACGACGAGTTCGCGCGTCGCGGCTACTGCCTCTACAAGGTCGGCTGCAAGGGCCCGACCACCTACAACGCCTGCTCCACGGTGATGTGGAACGAGGGCACGAGCTTCCCGATCAAGGCCGGTCACGGCTGCATCGGCTGCTCGGAAGACGGCTTCTGGGACAAGGGCTCGTTCTACGACCGGCTCACGACCATCAAGCAGTTCGGCGTCGAGGCGAATGCCGACCAGATCGGCGGCACGCTCGCGGCCGCGTCGGGTGCCGTGGTGGCCGTGCACGCGGCTGCAAGCGCTCTCAAGCGCGCGGCCGACCGCAAGGCCGAAGAAAAGAACGAAGCGCGCTGACCTCCGAGGGAAAAGAACATGGGATACGAAACTCAAGGCTTCAAGCTCGACGACACGGGCCGACGCATCGTCGTCGATCCGGTCACGCGCATCGAAGGCCACATGCGCTGCGAAGTGAACGTCGACAGCAACAACGTCATCCGCAACGCGGTCAGCACCGGCACGATGTGGCGCGGCCTCGAAGTGATCCTGCGTGGTCGCGATCCGCGCGACGCCTGGGCCTTCGTCGAGCGCATCTGCGGCGTCTGCACGGGCTGCCATGCGCTGACCTCGGTGCGCGCGGTGGAAGATGCACTCGGAATCCGGATTCCAAAGAATGCGCACCTCATCCGCGAGATGATGGCCAAGACGCTTCAGGTGCATGACCACGCGGTCCACTTCTATCACCTGCACGCGCTCGACTGGGTGGACGTGGTCGCCGCGCTCAAGGCCGATCCGAAGAAGACCAGCGAGCTGCAGCAGCTCGTCTCGCCGAGCCATCCGCTGTCGTCGCCGGGCTATTTCCGCGACGTGCAGAACCGGCTCAAGAAGTTCGTCGAGAGCGGCCAGCTCGGCCCCTTTATGAACGGCTACTGGGGCAGCAAGGCCTACGTCCTGCCGCCCGAGGCCAACCTGATGGCCGTCACCCACTACCTGGAAGCGCTCGACCTCCAGAAGGAATGGGTGAAGGTGCACACGATCTTCGGCGGCAAGAACCCGCACCCGAACTACCTCGTGGGCGGCGTGCCCTGCGCGATCAACCTCGACGGCGCCGGCGCCGCGGGCGCGCCGATCAACATGGAGCGCCTCAACTTCGTGAAGGCGCGCATCGACGAGATGATCGAGTTCAACAAGAACGTCTACATCCCGGACGTGCTTGCGATCGGCACCCTCTACAAGAACGCCGGCTGGCTCTACGGCGGCGGCCTGTCGGCCACCAACGTCATGGACTACGGCACCTACGAGAAGGTCGCCTACGACCACAGCACGCAGCAGCTGCCGGGCGGCGCCATCATCAACGGCAACTGGGACGAGATCCTGCCCGTCGATGCGCGCGACCCGGAGCAGATCCAGGAATTCGTCTCGCACAGCTGGTACCAGTACGCCGACGAGACCAAGGGCCTGCACCCCTGGGACGGCGAGACCAGCCCCAACTACGTGCTCGGCAGCAAGGCCAAGGGCAGCAAGACCAACATCGAGCAGATCGACGAGAGCGCCAAGTACTCGTGGATCAAGGCGCCGCGCTGGCGCGGCCATGCGATGGAAGTCGGCCCGCTCGCGCGCTACATCCTCGCCTACGCGCATGCCGCCAAGGGCAACAAGTACGTCTCGCGCCCGAAGGAGCAGCTGGAGTTCTCGGCCGAGATGGTCAACAAGGCCATTCCCAAGGCGCTCGGCCTGCCCGAGACCGAGTACACGCTCAAGCAGCTGCTGCCGACCACGATCGGCCGCACGCTCGCGCGGGCCCTCGAAGGTCAGTACTGCAGCGAGATGCTGCTCGACGACTACAACGAGCTGGTCGCCAACATCAGGGCGGGCGACACGGCCACGGCCAATGTCGACAAGTGGGACCCGTCCACCTGGCCCAAGGAAGCCAAGGGCGTGGGCCTGGTTGCCGCGCCGCGCGGCGCGCTCGGCCACTGGATCAAGATCAAGGACGGCAAGATCGAGAACTACCAGTGCGTCGTGCCGTCCACCTGGAACGGCGGCCCGCGCGACCACAAGGGCCAGATCGGCGCCTTCGAGGCCTCGCTGCTCGGCACGCCGATGGTCAACCCCGAGCAGCCGGTGGAAATCCTGCGCACGCTGCATTCCTTCGACCCCTGCCTCGCCTGCTCGACCCACGTCATGAGCCCGGACGGCAAGGAACTCACGACGGTGAAGGTCCGCTGAGGAGCCCGCGATGAACGCGAAGGCAACAACGCAGTACGACGAGCGCGCCGCCGTCACCGGCACCGACGAGAAGGCGGTGTCGGGCGGCAAGAGCATCAAGTCGGTCTATGTGTACGAGGCGCCGGTGCGCATCTGGCACTGGATCAACGTGCTCGCGATCACGACGCTGTGCATCACCGGCTATTTCATCGGCAGCCCGCTGCCGACGATGCCGGGCGAGGCGACGAACGTGTTCGTCATGGGCTACATCCGCGCCGCGCATTTCATCGCCGGCTACGTGATGGCGATCGGGCTGGTGGTGCGGGCCTACTGGGCGGTGGTGGGCAACCACCATGCGCGCGAGCTGTTCACCATCCCGATCTTCAGCAGCGCCTACTGGGGCGAGGTGTGGGCGATGTTCAAGTGGTACCACTTCCTCAGCCAGCGCCCCAACCGCTACGTGGGCCACAACCCGCTGGCGCGGCTGGCGATGTTCGGCCTGTTCCTGACGACCGCCGTGTTCATGATCTGCACCGGCTTCGCGATGTATGGCGAGGGCGCGCAGATGGGGTCGTGGGCCGAGCGCGCCTTCGGCTGGGTGATCCCGCTCATGGGCCAGTCGCAGGACGTGCACACCTGGCATCACATGGGCATGTGGCTGATCATCTTCTTCATCCTCATGCACGTGTACGCGGCGGTCCGAGAGGACATCATGGGTCGCCAGAGCGTGATCAGCACGATGGTCTCGGGCTACCGGACCTTCAAGGACTGAGCACCGCGATGACGACGATGCGGGCGAGGGCGCTGACGCGCGCGGATGCGGCGGGCATGACGACGGAGGTCGTGGTGCCGGTCCCGGCGCGACGCGGCGGCGCGGCACGGCGGCCGGCATTGCCGGTCGCGTCGCCCGCGGGCGGTGCCGTGCGTCCCGCGCTGCCGCCGGCCGGCGTGCCGCTGCGTCGGCCGGTGCATCCGGGCCGCTTCCTCAACCGCATGTTCCTGGTGCCGCTCGGCATCAGCCAGTCCGAGGCGGCGCGCTGCCTCGGCGTCTCGCGCCGGCGGCTGCATGAAGTGGTGCAGGGCCGGCGCGCGATCACGCCCGACACCGCCATCCGTTGCGCGCTGCATTTCGGCGCCGACGCGGCGTTCTGGCTCGCGCTGCAATCGGCCTGGGACAGCTTCCAGGCCTGGGAGCGCATGAAGGCCGACGGCGTGACGGCACCGCTGCCGCGTGGCCTCGACGGCCGTGCCCGCGCCGGCCTGCCGCGCGGCGACGGCATGACCCGCGCCGCGTTGCCGCCGGCCCTCGCGCCGGTGCCCGCGCGCTAGCGGCGTCACCGCCGGGCCGAGCCCGATCCGCCCCCCGAATCACCGCGCCACGGCGCAAACCCGCATTCCCGGAGAATCTTCCAATGAACCCGACGCCCGAAATTCCGCCTTCAGACGGCTGTAACGCTGGTGGTGACAGTCCGCGCCATGTCGTCATCCTCGGCATCGGCAATGTGCTGTGGGCCGATGAGGGCTTCGGCGTGCGCTGCGTCGAGCGCATCCAGCAGGAATGGGAGTTCGGGCCGGAGGTCGAGATCATCGACGGCGGCACGCAGGGGCTCTACCTGATCCATCACGTGCAGGGCGCCGACGCGCTGCTGATCTTCGACGCGATCGACTGGGGCTACGAGCCGGGCACGCTGATGGTGGCGCGCGACGGTGAGGTGCCGGCCTACATGGGCGCCAAGAAGATGAGCCTGCACCAGACCGGCTTCCAGGAAGTGCTGGCGCTGGCCCAGTTCACCGGCAAGTTTCCGGAGAAGGTGGCGCTCGTGGGCTGCCAGCCCGAGCAGCTCGAGGACTACGGCGGCAGCCTGCGGCCGAGCATCAAGGCCGTGCTGCCCGAGGCCATCGAGCGCGGCCTCGCGCTGCTGCGCGACTGGGGCGTGGCGATGCGCCCGCGCACCACGCCGCTGAGCGAGCAGGAGGCGGTGACGCTGCCGCACCTGCGCATGGACCGCTACGAAGCCGAGCGCCCGAGCGAGGAAGACGCCTGCCGCACCGGCGATTCGCGCTTCATGCCGGCGCGCGCCTGAAGGAGGCCGGACATGTGCATGGGAATCCCGATGCAGGTGGTGAGCGCCACCGAACGCAAGGCGCAATGCCTGGGCCGAGGCGAACTGCGCGAGGTGAACATCGCCCTCGTCGGCGACGTGGCGCCCGGCGACTGGGTGCTGGTGTTCATCGACTCGGCCATCGAGGTCATCAGCGCCGAGCGCGCCGCCGAGGTGAACGAGACGCTCGACATGCTGGCCGCCGCGCTGACCGACCAGTTCGGCCCGGCCGGCGCCGATCCCGGCTTCACGCTGCCGTCGGCGATGAGCGCCGATGACCTCGCCGCGCTGACCGGCGCCGCGCCCAAGGCGGCCTGAGCGGCGCCCGCCAGCCCGCGTCACCGAGCCACGCCCCCCGACCGACTTCGCAGCACTTGAAAGCCCCCGCCATGCACGACTTCCTCCTCGCCCCCGCCGACACCGACGCGCCCGCGATCCCGCGCCTCATCGACCGGCTCGCCGCCGAGCCGGGCACGGCCTGGGTCGAGACCGACACGCTCGCCGACTTCCTCGCCGCGCCGGGGCAGGCGGTGCTGTTCGTGTGGAGCGATCCGATCCGCTACCCCGAATGCCTCGACGTGGCCGTGGTGCTGCCCGAGATCCGCCGCTCGCTCGCGGCCGAGGCCGGCGTCGCGCCCGAGGCGCTGTTCCGCATCGGCGTGGTCGGCCTCGCGAGCGAGCGCGCCATCGCCGAGAAGCAGGGCGCGCTCAAGCGGCCGTCGGTCGTGTTCGTGCGCGACGGCGGCTGGCAGGGCGTGATCGGCGGAATGCTCGACTGGAGCGAATTCGCCGCCGAGGCGCGCCGCCTGCTCGCCACCGAACCGGGCCGCGCGCCCGGCATCGGCATTCCGGTGCGCAACGCCGATGCCTGCCATTGAATTGAAAAGAGCCACGCCATGACCGACGCCTTCAAGCCCTTCCCGATCCCCGTCCGCATGGTCGGCCCCGGCTCCCATGTCGAGGAGGACACGCTCGACTACATGGAAATGCCGCGCGGCATGGACACCTACCACGCGCCCGCGCTGCCCGAGCCGGAAGAAGTCGCCGGCCTCGACGCCGCCCACGCCGCGCTGCGCGCCACCCGCGTCGCCCTGGCCGGCCTGCGCGCCGACATCGCCGCCGGCGCCCCGGCCACGAGCACGCGCAGCATCGACCTCACCGGCCTCGACGACGCCAACCGCGCCCTCATCAACCAGGTGCTCGGCGAAGGCGAGGTGAGCGCGCGGCGCGAGCCGGCCGGCGACCGGCCCGGCCTGCGCGTGCAGGAATCGGTGTTCGCCGGCATCTGGCGCGTGCTCGGCGACGACGGCTCGGACGCGATCGAGATCGGCGCCATCCCCGCCGGCCTGCACGCCGCCGCGCCGCTCGACCGCGCCGCGCTCGGCCGCCTCACCGCCGAAGCCGCGCCGATCTACGCCGGCCAGCTCATGAACGCGCCGCACATCCTGGCCGAGGTGAGCGACCAGCTCATGCTCCACCGCGCCGGCCGCGCGGCGCACGTCATCAACATGACGCTGCTGCCGCTCAACCCGGCCGACCGCGCGTTTGTTGATGAACGCACCGGCGCCGGCCCGGTCACGCTGCTGTCGCGCGGCTACGGCAACTGCCGCATCGGCAGCACCGACTGGCCCAATCTCTGGCGCGTCACTTACTACAACTCGCAGGACGCGGTCATCCTCGACACGCTCGAGATCACCGCCATGCCCGAGGCCGCGCTCGCCGCCGCCGAAGACCTCGCCGATTCGGAAGAGCGCCTCGCCGAGGTGATCGACTGGCTCGGCAGCGCGGCCTGACGGGAGCGGGCGCGATGGCCTTCCACGACCAGCCCCGCTTCGAGGGCAGCTATCTCGGCGACCGGGCGCGGCTCGACCCGGCCACGAAGCTCGAATGCAAGATCTGCTGGTGGGTGTACGACCCGGCGCTCGGCGACGAGGTCTGGCAGATCCCGCCCGGCACCGCCTTCGCCGACCTGCCCGCGCACTGGCGCTGCCCGCGCTGCGATGGCGAGGCGGAGCAGTTCATGGTGGTGGACGCGTGAGCGCGGTGCTGGCCGACGAGTCGCGGCTTGCCGCCACGCGCGCCGCCGCCGTCGCGCGGCTCGAAGCCGCCTACGCCCGCATCTCGGCCACGCGCATGCTCGGCATGCCGGTCGTCAATCTTGCGCTGCGTGTGCAGGCGGTCGGCTTCGCGCCGCGCCTGCGCGCGACGGCCGAGGGCCTCACCGCCGAATCGGGCCAGCTCGGCGTGCTCGTCACGCCCTGGTCGATGAACCTCGTCTGGCTGCCTGACGACGCCACCCGCCTCGCCGCGCCCGGCGACACCCGCCCGCACCGGCTCGACGGCGCCGACTACGCCTTCATCGGTGGCGGCGAGAAGGCCGCCGGGCCGCACGAAGCCTGCTCGCTGTTCTCGCCGATGTTCGAGTTCGACGGGCAGGCGTCGGCGGTGGCGGTGGCGGAGGAAGTGCTGCGCCAGCTCGCGCCGAAGGCCGGCGGCGCGGAGGGCGCCCCCGCAGCCCGCCCCGCCGACGGCCCCAATCCCTCGCGCCGCGCCTTCCTCGGCGGAGGCCGGGGATGAGCCAGCGCGGCGATCCGGCCGGCGAGCTGCGCCTGCGTCCGGGCGCGGCGGTGCCCAACATCGTCAGCACCCGGCCGGCGGTGGCGCGCGCGCTCGTGCGCGGGCTCACGGTCGATCTCGTGCCGCGCCTGCTCGGCCAGCTGCATGCGCTGTGCGGCAGCGCGCACGAACTCGCGGCGCGGCTCGCGCTCGACGCCGCGCGCGGCGCGCCGGCCGTCGCCACGTCGAGCCAGCGCATCGCGCTCGGTCTGGGCGCCCAGCGTGAGCATCTGCGCCGCGTCTGGCTCGACTGGCCGCGCCTGCTCGGCGCCGAGTCCGACATCACCGCCGACACCCTCGGCCCGCTGCGCGATCTCTGGCGCCAGCAGGCTGGCGCCGACGCGGCCGAGCAGGGTCGGCTGCTGCGCGGCTGGCTCGCGGCGCAGGTGTTCGGCTGCGCGCCCGCGCATTGGCTCGATCGCGTGGGCGCCGACCGTGTTGCCGCCGGTCAGACGAGCGCCGATCGCGGCGGTTCCGGCCACGTCACCGCCGGGCGCGCCGCCCGCGACGTCTGGCTGCGCGACTGGCTCGCCGTCGGCGCCACCGGCCCCGCGCGCTGGCTCGCCGCCTGCCGCGAGCGCGCGAGCGAACTCGCCGCCGACGCCGACCCCGCGCTGCCCGTCGCGACGGACGCCGCCGCGCTCGCCGCCTGGCTCGGCGACTGGCAGCGCGCGCGCGACCTGCCCGAGGCGCGCTGGCAAGGCCGCACGCGCGAAACCGGCTGCTGGACGCGCGGCCGCGCGCTCGCATCCGCCGCCGGACCCGCGCCGACGCCGTCCGAGCCCGCGCTGCCCGCCGTCCGCCTCACCGCCTTCGACCGCATCCTCGCCAAGCTGGAGGAGGTCGCCCGGCTCGCCACCACGCCCGACCTGCTCGCCGCCGAAGGCCATGCGGTCGCGCCCGGCGTCGGCGTGGCCTGGGTCGAGACCGCGCGCGGCCTGCTCGCGCACGTGGCCGAGGTCGATGCAGGCGGGCGCGTCGTCGCCTACGACATCGTGTCGCCCACCGAATGGAACTTCCATCCCGAAGGCGCGGCCGCGCGCGCGCTCGCGGCCCTCGTGCCCGACGCCCGGGTCGCCGCCAGCGACTGCGCGTTGCTCGCCGCCGCCTTCGATCCCTGCGTCAGCTATGTGCTGGAGGACGAACGTGCGTGACCGTCATCAACCGTCCACCCCGGAGGCCCGTCGTGCATGAAGTGAGTCTGGCCGGCGGCGTCCTGCGCATCGTCGAGGACGCGCAGGCGCGCGAGGGTTTCGCGGCCGTGACGCGGCTCGTGCTCGGCGTCGGCGTGCTCGCGGGCGTCGAGGTGCGCGCGCTGCGCTTCGCGCTGGAGGGGCTTGCGCCGGGCACCGTGCTCGACGGTGCGAACATCGTCATCGAAGAAGAACCGGCGCGCGCCTGGTGCCTCGGCTGCGACAGCAGCGTCGAGATCCGCTCGCGCCTCGATGCCTGCCCGAGCTGCGGCAGTCATCGCCTGCAACCCACCGGCGGCACCGAGCTGCGCGTGACGGACCTGATCGTCCGCGACGCGGCGCCGCCCGCCATCACCATCGAGGAGTAAGCCATGTGCGTCGTTTGCGGATGTTCGAGCGGGGAGCCGGGCGGCCATGCCCATGAGCACACCCACGCCGACGGCCACGCGCACTCGCATGCGCACGACCACGCGCACGGCCATGCGCATTCGCATGACCACGGGCACGACCACGGTCATGCGCACGATCACGATCACGATCACGATCACGCGCATGCCCATGATCACGGCCACTCGCATTCGCACGGCCACGCCCACGCGGCCGACGCGCTGCCCGGCCACGTGCATGGCGCGGCCTGCGGCGACCTGCACTACGGCGCCGGCTCGGCGCGCGTGTCGGTGCCGGGCATGAGCCAGGAGCGCGCGATCAAGCTGGAGCTGGACGTGCTCGGCGCCAACAACGCCGTCGCCGCGCGCAACCGCGCCCACTTCGCCGCGCATCGCGTGCTCGCGCTCAACCTCGTGTCCAGCCCCGGCTCGGGCAAGACGACGCTGCTCTGCGCCACGATCGAGCATCTGCGCCGCGCGCTGCCCACCACCGTCATCGGCGTGATCGAGGGCGACCAGCAGACCGCCAACGACGCCGACCGCATCCGCGCCACCGGCGCGCCGGCGATCCAGGTCAACACCGGCAAGGGCTGCCATCTGGACGCCGAGATGGTCGAGACGGCCTTCGCGCGGCTGCCGCTCGGCGATGGCGGCATCTGCTTCATCGAGAACGTCGGCAACCTCGTCTGTCCGGCGATGTGGGACCTGGGCGAGCGCGCGAAGGTCGCGATCCTCAGCGTGACCGAGGGCGAGGACAAGCCCGTCAAGTACCCCGACATGTTCGCGGCGGCGCGGCTCATGGTCCTCAACAAGACCGACCTGCTGCCCTATCTCGACTTCGACGTGCAGAAGGCGATCGACAGCGCGCGGCGCGTCAATCCGGACATCGAGGTCCTGCAGGTATCGGCGCGCACCGGCGAGGGCATGGACCGCTGGGTCGCCTGGCTCGTGCACGAGCTCGACCACGCGGCCGGGCGGGCGCACGGCCATGGCGAGGCGCATGCGCACGGTCACGGCCATGTGCACGACCACGCGCACGACCACGGCGACGGCCGCCCGCATTCGCATGCGCACGAGCACCGGCATGACCACGGCCATGACCATGCCCAGGCCCACGCGCATGCCGACGCCGATCTGCATGCCGGCGCGCATCCGCACGACCACGCGCACGACGGCGACGCCGCCGTCGCCGACCGTCTCGCCGCCATCGAAGCCGAACTTGCCGCCCTGCGCGCCCGGCTCGGCCGCAAGGCATGACGCCGCCGCCCGTCGCGGGCGTGGCGCCCCCGCTCGACGCCCAGCCCGCCTGCCTCGCCTTCGGCGCCTGGCTCAAGAACCGCATCTGCCTCGTGGGCGATCCGGCGCGGCTCGGCGGTGACGGCGTGCGCTGGTCGGCCCTGCACGGCGACCTCGGCGACCCCGGCGCCTGCGCGGCACTCGAAGCCTCGGCCGAGGCGCTGCTCGCCGCCGCCGAGGCCGAGGGCATCGAGATCGGCGTGGTCGCGCACGACCTGCATCCCGACTTCTTCAGCAGCCAGCTCGCGGTGCGCATCGCCGACCGGCTCGGCGTGCCGGCGGTGCCGGTGCAGCACCACCATGCCCACATCGCCGCCGCGCTCGCCGAGCATCGCCATGCCGGGCCGGCCATCGGCCTCGCGCTCGATGGCGTCGGCCTCGGCACCGACGGCGGCGCCTGGGGCGGCGAGCTGCTGCTGGTCGAGGCCGACGACTGGCTGCGCCTCGGCGCCCTGCAACCGCTTGCATTGCCTGGCGGCGACATCGCCGCGCGGGAACCCTGGCGCATGGCCGCCGCGCTGCTGCATGCGCTCGGGCTCGACCGCCAGATCGAGTTCCGCCTCGCGCCGCGCGTGGGCGAGACCGCCGCGCGCACCGTCGCCGCGATGCTCGCGCGCAACCTCAACTGCCCGACCGCCACCGGCGCCGGCCGCTGGTTCGACGCCATCGCCGGCCTGCTCGCGCTGAGCGACCGGCAGACCGAGGAAGCCGAGGCCGCGATCGCGCTGGAGACGGCCGCGCGGCTGCATCTGGAAGCCGGCGGCGCGGCGCTGGCTGGCTTCACCATCCCCGACGGCTGGCTGCTCGCCGAAGACCCGCCGCATGCCGACGCGCCCGGCTTCACCGCGCTCGACCTGCGCCCCTTCGCGCTCGCGCTGCTCGACGGCCTCGACGCCACCGGCCGCGACGACGCAAGCGTCGGCCACTGGGCGGCGGCCTTCCACGCCACGCTCTCGGCCGGCCTCGCCGACTGGGCCATTGCCGCCGCGCGCGCGCAGGACGTGCGCACCGTCGCGCTGTCGGGCGGCTGCTTCTTCAACCGCCTGCTGCGCGTCGATCTCGGCGCGCGGCTCGCGGCCGCCGGGCTGGAGGTGATCGACTCGGCGCGCGCCGGCCTCGGCGATTCGGGCCTCGCGCTCGGCCAGGCCTGGGTCGCGCGCCAGGCGCTCGCCTGCCGCGACGTGCTGCCCGGCGATGCCTTCTGACCTCGTCGCGATGGGCCTGCCCACCGCCGGCACGCGTTGCGCGCGCCGGTCCTGACCTCAACGCCTTCCGGATCACGGAGCTGTTTCCATGTGCCTCGCCATTCCCGCCCGGGTCGTCTCGGTGGAACTCGACCAGGCCGTCGTCGATCTCGGCGGCGTCCGCAAACGCATCAACATCGCCCTCGTGCCCGACGCGGTCGCGGGCGACTACGTCATCGTCCATGTCGGCTACGCGATCGGCCGCATCGACCCCGACGAAGCTGAACGCACGCTCGCCATCTTTGCCGAGGGCGGCCTGCTCGACGCCGCGCTCGAAGGCAACCGCGCCGCCGCCGGCGACACGGCCGACGGCGGCCCCGGCATCGCGCCCGATGGCGCCGCATCGACGTCCGCCGCCGCGTCCGGCGCCATTCCCGCCGCAGGAGTCCGCGCATGAAATACGTCGATGAATTCCGCGATGCCGACCTCGGCCAGCGCGTCGCCGCGCGCATCGCCGCCGAGGCAAACCCGAATCGGCAATACGCCTTCATGGAGTTCTGCGGCGGCCACACGCATGCCATTTCGCGCTACGGCGTCACCGACCTGCTCCCGCCCAACGTGCGCATGATCCACGGCCCCGGCTGCCCGGTCTGCGTGCTGCCGATCGGCCGCGTCGATCAGGTGATCGAACTCGCGCTCAAGCACGGCGTGACCGTCTGCACCTACGGCGACACGATGCGCGTGCCGGCCTCGAACGGCATGTCGCTCATCAAGGCCAAGGCCCAGGGCGCCGACATCCGCATGGTGTACAGCGCGAGCGACGCGCTCGAACTGGCCACGAAGGAGCCGGAGCGCGAGGTGGTGTTCTTCGCGATCGGCTTCGAGACCACGACGCCGCCCACCGCGCTGGTGGTGCGCGAAGCCGCCAAGCGCCGGCTCGGCAACTTCAGCGTGCTGTGCTGCCATGTGCTCACGCCGCCCGCGATCGCGCACATCCTCGACTCGGGCGAGAGCGGCGAGGGCGTGGTGCTCGACGGCTTCATCGGGCCGGCGCATGTGTCGATCCTGATCGGCTCGCGGCCCTATGAGCCGTTTGCCGCGAGCCACAGCAAGCCGGTGGTCATCGCCGGCTTCGAGCCGCTCGACGTGATGCAGGCGGTGCTGATGCTGGTGCGTCAGGTGAACGAGAAGCGCGCCACCGTCGAGAACGAGTTCGTGCGCGCGGTGGACCGCGACGGCAATCTCGCGGCGCAGGCGCTGGTGGACCAGGTGTTCGAGAAGCGCGAGAGCTTCGAATGGCGCGGCCTCGGCGAGGTGCCGTGGAGCGCGCTGAAGCTGCGCGCGCAGTACGAGGAGTTCGACGCCGAGGCGCGCTACTTCGTGCGCTACAAGCCGGTGCCCGACCACAAGGGCTGCGAGTGCGGGCCGATCCTGCGCGGCGTGAAGCGGCCGGTGGACTGCAAGCTGTTCGGCACGGTCTGCACGCCGGAATCGCCGGTGGGGTCGTGCATGGTCAGCAGCGAAGGGGCTTGCGCGGCGCACTACACCTACGGGCGGTTCCGGACGTCGTGAGGCTTGCGGTGCTTCGGTTTGTGCCGGGGGTGGCGGGTGCGGGTCGGGCGGCGACTGGCTGCGCCCGCCTGCGTGGCAGGCGGGTTCCCGGGCGCGGGGCTTGCGGCGGGGGCGGCGTGCCAACTCGCGGGCGTTGCCCGCTCAGACAGGCACGCCTGAACGCCGAAGGCGTTCACCCCGCCGCAAGCCCCGCGCCCGGCGCGCCAGAAGCCGCCCGACCCGCACCCGCCACCCCCGGCACCGAGCAGCACCGCTTTGGGGCTGAGGGGGATTGGGCGGGCGGAGGCGGCGTCACGGTTTGGCCGGTGGCGCTTGGCGGGCTGGCGCCCGCCTGCGATTCCGTCTGGCCGGTTCGCTTCGGCCGCAAGCTCCAATCTGTCTGCGGCCAAGGCCGCCGACTCGTCGAACAAGCCCTGATCCCCCAATCGTCGAGGGGAACGGGCGGGCGGCGTGGGTGGGGATCGGGGTGGCGGGCCTTCTGGCAAGCCTCGCGGCGCGGGCGGGACGGGGAGGGCGCCTGTGGCGCCCAGGTCCGCATGTTTGAGCGGCCGCAGGCCGCGAGTTGGCGGACCGGCCCCGTCCCGCCCGTGCCGCGAGGGAACCCGCCTGCGAAGCAGGCGGGCGCAGCCAGCCGGCCCGCCACCCCGATCCCCACCCGCGCCGCCCAAGCGCAAGCCCCGCACAGCAACTCAACCCCTGTACTCCGATGACCCAGAAGAAGCCCACCTACGTCCGCCCCCTGGACCTCAAGACCGGCCGCATCGACATGGCCCACGGCGCCGGCGGCCGCGCCAGCCACCAGCTCATCGGCGAGGTGTTCGCGCGGGCCTTCGCCAATCCGCTGCTGGCCCAGGGCAATGACGGCACCGTGCTGCCGGCGCCCGCGCCCGGCGAGCGCCTCGTCGTCGCGACCGACGGCCATGTCATCAGCCCGCTGTTCTTTCCGGGCGGCGACATCGGCTGCCTGTCGGTGCACGGCACCGTCAACGATGTGGCGATGACCGGCGCGCGCCCGCTCTACCTCACGGCCAGCTTCATCCTCGAAGAAGGCTTCCCGCTCGCCGACCTCAAGCGCATCGCAGAGTCGATGGCCGCCGCCGCGCGCGAGGCCGGCGTGGCGGTCGTCGCGGGCGATACCAAGGTGGTCGAGCGCGGCAAGGGCGACGGCGTGTTCATCGCCACCACCGGCGTCGGCGCGCTGCCGGCCGGGCGCGACACCGGCGGCGCCAACGCGCGGCCGGGCGATGTGGTGCTCGTGTCGGGCACGATCGGCGACCACGGCGTCGCCATCCTGTCGGAGCGCGAATCGCTGAGCTTCGAGACCGCCATCCGCTCCGACACCGCCGCGCTCAACGGCCTGGTCGAGGCGATGTTCGCCGCCGTGCCGCCGGCCGCCATCCGCGTGCTGCGCGACCCGACGCGCGGCGGCCTCGCCACCACGCTCAACGAGATCGCCGGGCAGAGCGGCGCCGGCATCGAGCTGGACGAGTCGGCGATTCCCGTCGAGCCGCAGGTCGCGGCCGCCTGCGAGCTGCTCGGGCTTGATCCGCTCTACCTCGCCAACGAGGGCAAGCTCATCGCCATCGTCGCGCCCGAGCTGGCCGAGGTCGTGCTCGACGCGATGCGCGCGCATCCGCTCGGCCAGCGCGCCGCACGCGTAGGCACGGTGGTGGAGGACGCCAACGGCTTCGTGCGGATGCGCACCCAGATGGGTGGCCAGCGCGTGGTGGACTGGCTCAGCGGCGAGCCGCTGCCGCGCATCTGCTGAGGGCGGCGCGCGACTCGGAGCAACCTCGGGCGCTTGCCCGGGCTTTTTCCGAGGACGGGCAAGGGCTGCCTCCGCCTCGAGGCAAGGCCTCGCGCGAGGTGCGTGCATACGCTTGCAACGAGGACGGAAAACGGAGCGTTCCGGGTCGGGTACGTCGCGGTCTTCCGTCACGGAAGTGGCCGGAATGCGCGCCATCGGCGCAGCGCCGCCGGCTGTCGTGACTCGTTACACGGCCGGGCGTCAAACGGCGTCCGCCCTGCAACACATGCGCGGACGAATTGATCGCGCGCACATCCGGCGCACTCACGTGGCAAGCATGCTGCGCGGGTTCCTACGGATAGAGCAACGCCATGCAGATGCTTGCGACCGCCACCACCGTCTTCCCGCCCGGAAGCCTTGCCCGCGCCCCCTATCGCCCGCTCCCGTCGGCGACCTTCCCTTTCCCGACGCCCGAGCCGACGCCGGTGTCGGCCACCTTCATCTTCATCGGCCACGGCATCGAGACCTCGGCCCACGCCTTCGAGGACGAGATCGCGGTCGCGGCGCGCGGCCTGCCCGGCTACCTCGGCGAACAGAGCTGGGGCAATCCGGCCACCGGCCTCGCGGCCCGCGTCATCTACTGGGAATCGGCCGAGGCGCTCGACGCGCTCATGCGGCATCCGGCGCAGTACGCGGCCGAGGCCGCCCAGGGCCGCGAGCTGGACGGCTACCGCGTGGTCGTCGCCGAAGTGGCCGATCTGGGCGACGTCGGCCCGCTGTCGCGCGGCGGCGCGCTGCTCTGATCCGCGCCGGGCGTCATGGCCCGCGCCTTGCCTCCCCCGGAAAACCGTGTCGCAAGACCATCAATCCGGACAGCGACGCCCGCCGTCCGGCTCACCCGGAGACCCCCGCATGCAAGTCGCAGACGCCCCAAAGGAAATCACCCAGGCCCTCAGTCACGACCTCGTCTATGACGACGACGGCAACGACGTGCGCGAGACCGGCGTGCTCCCGCCCTTCGGCAAGGGCGGCGCGGGCGACGACAGCTACACCTTCTACCGCCTGTGGGACGGCCCCGGCGAGGACGCCGACTCGGGCATGCAGTTCCAGGTCTTCCCGGATGGCCGGGTGATCATGAAGAACATCGATCCCTACGACGACTGAGCCGGTCGCGACCGGCTCAAGGCGGCCCGTCCCCTCCGACACACCCTCCGAGGCAGGCACCCCGCCGCCAGCCGGCGCCGCCGGGCCGCTCACCATCCTCGGAGCCAGCGCGAGCACCTAAACTCGCCGCCATGCCCTCCATCCAGCCCACCGTCCTCGTCATCGACGACGAGCGCCATTCCGCCGACGCCATCCGCCGCACGCTCGAAGACGACTTCGACATCCGCACCGCCGGCTCGGCCGAGGAGGCGCTGGGCATCCTCGAAAACGAGGCCCGCATCGGCAACCCCGACACGCCGGTCGATCTCATCCTCTGCGACCAGCGCATGCCCGGCACCACCGGCATCGCCTTCCTCAAGGGCGTGCGCGAGCGCTGGCCCGAGATCGTGCGCGTGATCATCTCGGGCCACACCGACGCCGAGGACATCATCGCGGGCATCAACGAGGCCGGCATCTACCAGTACGTGCTCAAGCCCTGGCTGCCCGACCACCTCGTCGCGCTCGTGTCCGACGCGCTGGAGGCGCGCCGCCTCAACCGCGACGTGCGCCGGCTCGACATGGAACTGCGCGCCGGCACCGGCGCCCTGCGCGCGCGGGCGCAGAAGCGCCAGGCGGCAGTGGAGCTGCACCATGAATTCGACCGCCTCGTGCGCGCGCCCGGCAGCCCGCTCGACGAGGTGTGCCGCACCGCGCAGAAGGTCGCGCGCTACGACCTGAGCGTGCTCATCCAGGGCGAATCGGGCACCGGCAAGGAACTGCTCGCGCGTGCCATCCACTACGCCAGCCCGCGCACCACCGACCCCTTCGTGATGGAGAACTGCGCCGCCATCCCCGACTCGCTGCTCGAAAGCGAGCTGTTCGGCCACCGGCGCGGCGCCTTCACCGGCGCGCATGCCGATCACGTCGGCCTGTTCCAGCGCGCCAACGGCGGGACGATCTTCCTCGACGAGATCGGCGACACCTCGCTCACGATGCAGGTCAAGCTGCTGCGCGTGCTGCAGGAGGGCGAGGTGCGGCCCGTTGGTGCGACGCAATCGGTGCGCGTGGACGTGCGCGTCATCGCCGCCACCCACCGCGACCTCGAAGCCGAGGTGCGCGCCGGGCGCTTCCGCGAAGACCTGTACTACCGCCTTGCCGGCGTGACCGTGACGCTGCCGGCGCTGCGCGAGCGGACGATGGACATCGGCGTCATCGTCGACAACCTGCTGGCCCAGGCCGCCATCGATCTCGCGCGGCCGGTGCACGGCTTCGCGCCCGAGGCGATGGCCTGCCTGCTCACCTATGCCTGGCCGGGCAACATCCGCGAGCTGCGCAACGAGATCTACCGCGCGGTCGCGCTCTGCGACGAGCTGGTGATTCCGGCCGCCGCGCTCAGCCCCAAGCTGCTGCGCGGCCAGGCCGTCAACGAGATGCATTCGGCGCGCGATGACGCGGGCGGCCTGCGCGTGCCCGAGACCGGCACGCTGGTCGAGCGGCTCGGCGCGATCGAGGTGGCGATCCTCAAGGAGGCGCTGCTCCAGCATCGCTGGAACAAGACGCGCGCGGCCAAGGCGCTCGGCCTGTCGCGCGTGGGGCTGAAGCAGAAGCTCGTGCGCTTCGGGCTGGAGGAGAAGTGATGGGCGGCGATCATGCGGGCTGCGGCGCGGCGATGGCGGGCCAAGGCGGCAGCGCCACGCCGGCGGCGGGCAAGGGTGGCTTCACCGTGCTGTGGCTGCAAAGCGGCGGCTGCGGCGGTTGCAGCATGTCGCTGCTGTGCGCCGACACGCCCGACTTCGCGGCGCTGTGGCCCGATCTCGGCATCGACCTGCTCTGGCATCCGTCGCTGTCGCAGGAAACGGGTGCCGAGCTGATCGCGCTGCTCGACGACATCCTCGCGGGCCGGCGCCGGCTCGATGCGCTCTGCGTCGAGGGCGCGGCGCTGCGCGGGCCGAACGGCACGGGCCGCTTCCATCTGCTCGCGGGCACCGGCCGGCCGATGGCCGACTGGCTGCGCGACCTCGCGGGCGTGGCGCGGCATGTGGTGGCGGTCGGCACCTGCGCCACCTACGGCGGCATGAGCGCGACCGGCGCCAATCCCACCGAGGCCTGCGGCCTGCAATACGAAGGTTCGCGCGCGGGCGGGCTGCTCGGCGCGGGCTGGCGCTCGGCGGCGGGGCTGCCGGTGATCAACATCGCGGGCTGCCCGACGCATCCGGACTGGGTCACGCAAACGCTTGCAATGCTCGCGGCCGGCGAGCTGGCGGCCGGCGATCTCGACGCGCTCGGCCGGCCGCGCTTCTATGCCGACCAGCTCGTGCACCACGGCTGCACGCGCAACGAGTTCTACGAGTTCAAGGCCAGCGCCGAGAAGCCCGGCGACCTCGGCTGCATGATGGAACACCAGGGCTGCAAGGGCACCCAGGCGCACGCCGACTGCAACACGCGGCTGTGGAACGGGCAGGGCAGCTGCACGCGCGGCGGCTATGCCTGCATCAGCTGCACCGAGCCGGGCTTCCAGAACCCCGGCCATGCCTTCGACACCACCCCCAAGATCGCCGGCATCCCCATCGGCCTGCCGACCGACATGCCCAAGGCCTGGTTCGTCGCGCTGGCGTCGCTGAGCAAGTCGGCGACGCCGCCGCGCGTGAAGAAGAACGCCGTCGCCGACCATCGCGTGGTGGCGCCGGCGATCCGCAAGACGACGCTCAAGTAGCGCGGCATGACAACGGCGCCGCCCGCTCGCGCGGGACGGCGCCGTTGTCGTCACGGTACGGTGCGGCCGCAGCCGCGCGGGCGCCGCGTCAGTGGTGATGGCCGTGGGCCGCCGCCGGCGAGGTGGTGGGCGTGCCGTCGGGCAGCACGATGCTCACGTTCTGCATCATTCCCTGGTCCTCGTGGTCGAGGATGTGGCAGTGCAGGACGAACTCGCCGATGTAGCGCTCGTAGCGGGTGCGCACGAAGATCTTGTAGACGCCGGTGCTCGGCGCCTTCGGATCGGCCTGGTAGGCGGGCGGCGGGCCGGGCGGGTTCGAGTTTTCGAGCCAGATCGTGTCCTTCCACACGCCCTTGAGGCCGGCGTACTGGTTGGCCGCTGGCGACGGGCACAGCTGCCACGGCGTGGTCTTCGGGCAGTCGCTCGTGTCGGGTTCGCTTACGTCCACGCCGTCCGGATTCAGCACCTTGACGATCTGGAACGGGTTGACGTGGATGTGGAAGGGATGGCCCACGAACCACGATTCCAGCTCCCATTGCTGGGCCGTGCCGAGCAGCAGCTGGCGCGGCACCGCCGACGGCACGTAGGACTCCGGCGGCGCGTCGGGCCGGGCGCTCGTGCCGCCCACCTGGAACAGGAAGCCGTCGGCCTTCTGGTTGCCCTGGATGAGGAAGCTGAGCTTCTCGACCGGCCGGCCCGCGATCTCGCCGTCGGTCACGGTCGGATGCGGGATGAACTGCGTCAGCTTCAGACCGTGGTCGATGTCGTCGATCACCACCGCGCGCACCTTGCGATCGGTGATGTTCAGCCGCGCGAGCCGGGTGAGCTGGGCGCGCAGGCGCGAGTCGGCGATGAGGCGGCGCTCGTTGGCATGGTCGTCGCCGTCGGGGCCGGGGCTGCCGGCGGTGAGGCTGCCGGGCGCGGCCTTGCCCGCGTGCACGAAGCCGAGCACCGCGCGGCGATCCTTCGCGACGTTCACGCCGCCGAGCGCCGGATCGCGGAAGTCGGCGCGATCCACCGTGCCGTTGGCCGGCTTGATGTCGAGCACGCAGTAGTCGCCTTCTTCCGGGAAGGTGACGAGCAGGTCGTTGCGGTAGCCCGGTTGCAGAACCGTGCGCAGATGCGAGCTGGCGGCGCCCATCGTCAGGCCGTCGGAGGCTGCAACGTGATGACGCAGCGGCGTGTCGGTGCAGGCGTCGGCGATGAGCTTGTCCTTGTCGAGCCGGCGCGTCGGGTCGGCCAGCAGGGCGCGCAGGCCGGGCTTCGCGCGGCGGAATTCGACGCCGATCGAGTCGCGCACGCCGCCGTGGATCACGCGCCAGCGTTCGAGCCGGCCGGCCACCGCGCCCTCGAACCACGGCCAGACGATGCCGTTGATGCTGGTGTAGCGGCCCGAATTGGCCCAGGTGTTGGGGCCGAACTGGCCGGTCGTGGGCACGGGCGGATTGGGCACGCCGCCCGTGACCGGGCCTTCGTAGCTCTCGATCTCGCCGATCTGCCCGGGCGTGCAGTTCCAGGTCCATGCGCGGGTGCCGTTGCCGCCGGTCACGACCGGGCAGGCGTAGGCGATCTGCTGGAGCAGCACCACGCGCTCGAAGGCGAGCTTGCCGCCCGGATCCTTGAGCAGCGTGTCGAGGTCGCCGGTGCGCGGCTGCACGCCCGGCGCGGCCAGCACGGGCTGGCGGTTGCCGCGCACGATCAGCGCGCCGGCCATGCCGCTCGACACCTGCAGCGCGGTCGAGCCATGCACATGGGTGTGGTACCAGAAGGTGCCGGCGGGATGGTCGGCCGGCACGTTGTACTCGTACTGGAAGTGGTTGTCCGGGCGGATGTTGAGCAACACGTTGTCGCTGTTGCCGGCCGGGCTCACCCACAGGCCGTGCGAGTGCAGGTTGGTGTTGTTGAAGCAGTGCGGCTTGTTGGGGTCGGCCGCATGGCCCGCGCCGTCGCAACCGGCTTCAGGATCGAGGTCGTTGTGCAGCGTGATGCGCACCGTCTGCGCCGGCTCGATATCGATGGTGGGCGCGACGAACATCGGCGCGTCCTTCGCGCGGGGCTTGTTGCGGTCCTGGTAGCTGCGCAGGCGCACGCGCTGGTAGGCGGCGGCCGGATCGGTGGCGGAGGGGTTCAGCAGCACACCGGTTTCGGCCTTGATGCTGAGGTCGAGCACCTGCTCGGCCGTGCCGCCGCGGGCGACGCGGCCTTGCAGCGACGGGCTGCGCGCGCTGCCGAGCATGTTGGTCAGCACCGGCGGATCGACGGCGATCTGGGCCGGCGCGGCATGGCCGGCGCCGGCCGCGAGGGCGAGCGCCAGCGGCAGCAGGCGGTGCAAGGCTGGCGCCCGACGAGGGCGGGCGCGGAAGGACGGGGGCATGGGATGACCTTCTTTGACGAGAGGGAGTGGTTCCGACGACGGAATGCCGAAGGTCGCCGCCCGGGCCTGCCGCGTCGTGTGAACCAGTTCACGCGGGAGCCTTCCCGTAACCCCGTGTCCCCGGCCGGTCATCCTGTCCGGCGCCGCCGGTTGCCGGCCGCCACCCCCGCGGGCGAGTATTCGCGCCTCCCCCGCCGATTGCCGCCCGCATGCCCGCCAGCCCAGACCGCCGCCTCATCCTCGGCCCCTTCAACCGCGTCGAGGGCGACCTCGAAGTGCGGCTCGACATCGCCGATGGCCGCGTGCGGCGCGCCGAGGTCAATTCGCCGATGTACCGCGGCTTCGAGCAGATGCTGGAAGGCCGCGAGGCCGCCGACGCGCTGGTGATCGTGCCGCGCATCTGCGGCATCTGCTCGGTGTCGCAGTCGATCGCGGCGGCGCGCGCGCTGGCGGAACTGGCCGGTATCGAGCCGCCGCCCAACGGCGCGCATGCGATCAACCTGATGGGCGCGGTCGAGAACGTGGCCGACCATCTGTCGCACTTCTACCTGTTCTTCATGCCCGATTTCGCGCGGCCGGCCTACGCTGCCGAGCCGTGGTTTGCCGAGGCGCAGCGGCGCTATGCCGCGCTGGCCGGCGAGCGCTCGCGCGCGGCGCTGGCGGCGCGGCAGCGCTGGTTCACGATCGTCGGGACGCTCGGCGGCAAATGGCCGCACACCCAGAGCATCGTGCCGGGCGGCAGCACGCGCGCGATCGACGCGGCCGAGCGGCGGCGGCTGCTCGCGTCGGTGCGCGAGCTGAGGCGCTTTCTCGAAACCACCACCTTCGGCGCGCCGCTGGAGGCGGTGGCGGCGCTCGATTCGCGCGCGGCCTTCGACGCGCTGCTCGGCGGCGGCGCGGCGGCGGGCGATCTCGGCTTCTTCGCGCAACTGGCCGACGCGCTCGCGCTCGATGCGCTCGGGCCGGGGCCGGGACGCTACCTGAGCGTCGGCGCCTATCCGCTGCCCGAGGGCGGCGAGGCGTTCCACTCCGGCTTTCTCGACACGCACCACGGCCCGGCCGAGATCGGCGAGCGCGTGCCCGCGCCGGCTGGAACTGATGGCTTGCAAGGGTTTGCAGACGCGCCCGAGCCGCATCACGCGCCGCATCCCCGTCCGCTCAGCACCGCGCCGCGTCCCTGGCGCCTCGTCATGCCCGATCCGGCCGCCGTCACCGAGGACGTGAGCCACGCCTGGTATGCCGCCGCGCCCGACCAGCCCGCGCCATCGCCGGCCGCCGCCCGCACGCTGCCCGACATCGATCGCGCCGGCGCCTACAGCTGGGCCAAGGCGCCGCGCTACGCCGGCCGCGTGCTCGAGACGGGCGCGATCGCGCGCCAGCTCATCGACGGCCAGCCGCTGGTCGAGCGGGAGGTGATGCGCTCGGGCGCCAACGTGTGGACACGGGTGCTCGCGCGGCTGGTCGAGACGGCGCGCATCGTCATCGCCGCGGAAGGCTGGCTCGCCGCGATCCGCCCGGGCGAACCCTTCCATGTCGCGGCCCGGCCGGGCGCCGCGTCGCACGCAGGCCATGCCGCATCCGCCGATGGCTTCGCGGTCGGCCGTACCGAGGCCGCGCGTGGCAGCCTGCTGCACTACGCCGAAGTGCGCGGCGGCCGCATCGCCAACTGGCAGATCGTCGCGCCCACCACCTGGAACTTCTCGCCGCGCGATGCCGCCGGCACGCCCGGCGCGCTCGAAGCCGCCCTCGTCGGCACCGAGGTAAACGCCGGTGACGACACGCCCGTGCGCGTCCAGCACGTGGTCCGATCCTTCGATCCGTGCATGGTCTGCACGGTCCACTGACAAGGCGTCAAACCATGATCGACCTCTATTACTGGCCCACGCCCAACGGCCACAAGATCACGCTCTTCCTCGAAGAGGCCGGGCTCGACTACACGATCGTGCCGGTCGACATCGGCAAGGGCGACCAGTTCCGCCCCGAGTTCCTCGCCTTCAGCCCCAACAACCGCATGCCCGCGATCATCGATAGCGAGCCGGCCGATGGCGGCGAGCCGATCACCGTGTTCGAGTCGGGCGCGATCCTCGTGTATCTGGCTGAGAAGACCGGCCGCTTCCTGCCCGCCGATGCGCGCGGCCGCAAGACGGTGCTGGAGTGGCTGTTCTGGCAGGTGGGCGGGCTCGGGCCGATGGCCGGGCAGAACCATCACTTCGGCCTGTACGCGCCCGAGAAGCTGCCCTACGCGATCGAGCGCTACGTGAAGGAAACCAACCGCCTGTATGGCGTGATGGACCGGCGGCTCGCGCAGTTCGAGTTCCTCGGCGGCTCGGATTATTCGATCGCCGACATGGCGGCCTATCCATGGGTCGTGCCCTGGAAGAACCAGCAGCAGAACCTTGATGATTTCCCGCATCTGAAACGCTGGTTCGAGGCGATCGGGGCGCGCGCAGCGACCGCGCGGGCGTACGAGCATGGCGAGCGCATCAAGCGGCAGCCATTCACCGAGGAGGAGAAGGCGCGACTGTTCGGACAGACGGCCGCATCGGTGCGGGGGCTGGCGGGCTGAATCGCCGCTCAGCGCAGCTGAGTTCCGAAGGGATCCCAGCCATCGAACATCGACGGCGCGGCGGGCTTGACGGCGGGAGGCTCGATGACGGTGATGACGGCGTGATCGTCGTCGCGCAGATTGAGCACGACGCTGGTGTTGCGCTCGATGGAGGTGGCCATGGCGGCGATGCTCCAGCCGAGCATGGGCATGTTGGCGCCCGGGTCGCCGAGGGCGGTCCAGAGATTGATGCCGAAGGCGGGATCGGCGAGCGGCAGCTCGGGGAAGGCCGGGTTGTGCATGAGCGCGAGGGTGGCGGGCACGAAGTTGTAGGCCTTGGGCCCGGCGCCGTAGTCGTAGAACACGCGTTGCGGCAGGGCGGCCGGCGGGATCTCGCCGCGCTCGTCACGGGGCAGCAGCGCGAGCGCGCGGGCCCAGCCCTCGGCGAAGGCGGCCTGGCGCTCGCGCTCCTTCATGAGCACCGGCGGCGACTGCGGCGCACCGTCGTCCTTGCGGTAGGAGACGAGGATCGGGCGATGGACGATGGCGAGGTCGGGCAGCTGGTCGAACATCGCGAGCTGCTCGGTGGTCCAGGGTTCGGGGAAAAAGCGGGTGGGAGTAAATGGCTTGGGAGGCGTGGAACGCCATTTCCAGAATTGCGGATAAGCCGTGCCGTCTGGCTTCCGGGTATAGGGAGCGAAATACCGCAACCACTCGACGCGATCGCGGCGGGCAAAGGCGAGGACGGCGACGGATTGGGTGGTGTCCGAGACTGTACGCGGACCTGTCCGAAGATTGCCGTAATGATCACTATGAACGAGAAGAATTGGCACGTCAGTATTCAGATCAAAAAAGCGGAATACCGCATTCAATGCCCGGTCTGGGTAGTTGCTGAAGAGATGGCCAATTTTGACGAACCGATGCCAGTGCAGTCCGGCGTCAGCCCTATATTCATTAAAGGTATCTGATTGCTGAAGTCTTTGTTCAGCTTCAGGGGTTCTGGGCTTTTCGGAAATTTCCAATCCGGGAATTGTCCAGCCTTCCACCAGTGGGCGGGCTACCCATTCTAGGCCAGTCGATATCTTCCAATCAATTTCCCTGCTTTTTTCGGCTTGGGTGATGTAGTAATAGTTTGGATCATCGGGGATAATTCGTTGTCCGGGCTTTTTTTGAATTCCAAGCCAGAGTTTTCGTTGGTGGAATTGCTCTGCCAGAGCCGACAGTCCGATGATGGACAATGATTGGGTGTCCTCAGTCATGTGGGTGGAATCGTCAATAATTTGGTCTGACATTTTTACGGGTGGGGTGAGGTCGGCAGCCTGAATGTCGGCCGAGAGTGCGCAGGTGATGACGAATAAGGCCAGGGATGGGATCTTGAGTTTGTCGGGGAGCGTCATGACTTTCAGTCTCGTGCAGATGACTCGCGTCGATGCTTGATCGTGATATTGGTGATCAGGCGAAGCGCAGCTAATGAAGGTAGGTTGGATGGGAGGGTTCCATCTGTGTGATAACGGTACGTTGAGGCGATTAAATCTACTGCTGCACTGTCTTGTTCGGCGTTTTTCCATTTCAGGACGTGCTCCGGTAACGGGCTGCTATTGCCGAATGCAGTTGAATCTCGCTCCACCTTTTTGTCGCTCTGCCACTTCACCCGCCAATCCGCCACGGCCCGCAAATACTCCAGCCATCCGAAATACTCCATCTCGAAGGGTACGGGCTCGCCGAGGCTGAGGTCATAGGCGGTGACGAATTCGTGGTGCTTGGCATTGGCCGGCACGCCCGAGTGGTAGCTGTTCTCGTTGGCGTTCCGCAGGTCGGTGTCCTCCATCAGGCGGCGCTTCATCTCGTTGGGCGTTTCCTCGCGGGTGATCACGAGCTGGCCGGTGGCGTCG
>NZ_AXWS01000005.1 GCF_000482785.1 Derxia gummosa DSM 723
CAGAAGAGAGCACGACGGTTCTGGAACTGACGTACAACTGGGATACGAAGGCGTATGAATTGGGGACGGCGTATGGCCACATCGCACTTGGCGTTGACGATATCTACGCTGCGGTGGAGGGCATTCGGGCGTCAGGAGGCAAGATTGTTCGCGAACCGGGGCCGATGAAGCACGGCTCGACGGTTATTGCGTTCATTGAGGATCCTGACGGCTACAAAGTGGAGCTGATTCAGGCAGCCTGATCGTAGCAGGCAGGTGCCTAGGCTGCGAGTGAAGGCACGACGCAGGGACCCGAGCACTAATCATTAGTCAAGAAGCAGTCTGGCGGCATTTCTTGCTCAGGCAAAAGCAAAAAGGGCAGTCCGATTAGCGGACTGCCCTTTTCAGGATAAGAGCCTGACGATGACCTACTTTCACACGGGAACCGCACTATCATCGGCGCAGAGGCGTTTCACTGTCCTGTTCGGGATGGGAAGGAGTGGGACCACCTCGCTATGGTCGTCAGGCATAACTTGTTGATTTACAGATAAATCTATATCTGCAAACCCAATCTGGAAGAAGCAATTCAGGTTGTGATTGCAAGCATACTGCGCTTCGTCACCCTTGATATTCAAGGTTATAGAGTCAAGCCTCACGAGCAATTAGTACTGGTTAGCTTAATGCATTACTGCACTTCCACACCCAGCCTATCAACGTCCTGGTCTCGAACGGCTCTTTAGGGAGATCAAGTCTCCAGGGAAGTCTCATCTTCAGGCAAGTTTCCCGCTTAGATGCTTTCAGCGGTTATCTCTTCCGAACTTAGCTACCCGGCGATGCCACTGGCGTGACAACCGGTACACCAGAGGTTCGTCCACTCCGGTCCTCTCGTACTAGGAGCAGCCCCCGTCAAACTTCCAACGCCCACGGCAGATAGGGACCAAACTGTCTCACGACGTTTTAAACCCAGCTCACGTACCACTTTAAATGGCGAACAGCCATACCCTTGGGACCGGCTACAGCCCCAGGATGTGATGAGCCGACATCGAGGTGCCAAACACCGCCGTCGATATGAACTCTTGGGCGGTATCAGCCTGTTATCCCCAGAGTACCTTTTATCCGTTGAGCGATGGCCCTTCCATACAGAACCACCGGATCACTAGGTCCTACTTTCGTACCTGCTCGACTTGTCGGTCTCGCAGTTAAGCACGCTTATGCCCTTGCACTATTAGCACGATGTCCGACCGTGCCTAGCGTACCTTCGAACTCCTCCGTTACCCTTTAGGAGGAGACCGCCCCAGTCAAACTGCCTACCATGCACTGTCCCCGACCCGGATAACGGGCCAAGGTTAGAACCTCAAACAAACCAGGGTGGTATTTCAAGGACGGCTCCACGAGAACTAGCGTCCTCGCTTCAAAGCCTCCCACCTATCCTACACAGATCGGTTCAAAGTCCAATGCAAAGCTACAGTAAAGGTTCATGGGGTCTTTCCGTCTAGCCGCGGGGAGATTGCATCATCACAAACATTTCAACTTCGCTGAGTCTCGGGAGGAGACAGTGTGGCCATCGTTACGCCATTCGTGCAGGTCGGAACTTACCCGACAAGGAATTTCGCTACCTTAGGACCGTTATAGTTACGGCCGCCGTTTACCGGGGCTTCGATCAAGAGCTTGCACCCCATCACTTAACCTTCCGGCACCGGGCAGGCGTCACACCCTATACGTCCACTTTCGTGTTTGCAGAGTGCTGTGTTTTTATTAAACAGTCGCAGCCACCTATTCACTGCGGCCCTGTTCAGCTCCGTTTGTACAACTTCACTTACTTAGGGCGTACCTTATCCCGAAGTTACGGTACAAATTTGCCGAGTTCCTTCTCCCGAGTTCTCTCAAGCGCCTGAGAATACTCATCACACCCACCTGTGTCGGTTTGCGGTACGGTCCCGTCAAGCTGAAGCTTAGTGGCTTTTCTTGGAAGCATGGTATCGCTCACTTCACGGACATGTCCGCTCGTCATCACGCCTTATCTAAGCCGCCCGGATTTGCCTAGGCGGCACGACTACACGCTTAAACCAACTATTCCAACAGTTGGCTGAGGTAACCTTCTCCGTCCCCACATCGCACTTGACGGCGGTTCCGGAATATTAACCGGATTCCCATCAGCTACGGCTCTCGCCCTCGCCTTAGGGGCCGACTCACCCTACGCCGATGAACGTTGCGTAGGAAACCTTGGGTTTACGGCGAGCGGGCTTTTCACCCGCTTTATCGCTACTCATGTCAGCATTCGCACTTCCGATACCTCCAGCATCCTTTACAAGACACCTTCACAGGCCTACGGAACGCTCTCCTACCATCACATTACTGTGATCCGCAGCTTCGGTGACTGGCTTAGCCCCGTTACATCTTCCGCGCAGGACGACTCGATCAGTGAGCTATTACGCTTTCTTTAAAGGGTGGCTGCTTCTAAGCCAACCTCCTGACTGTTTTAGCCTTCCCACTTCGTTTCCCACTTAGCCAATCTTGGGGACCTTAGCTGGCGGTCTGGGTTGTTTCCCTCTTGACGTCGGACGTTAGCACCCGGCGTCTGTCTCCCGTGCTCATACTTCCAGGTATTCGGAGTTTGCTATGGCGAGGTAACTCGCAATGAGCCCCCCAACCATTACAGTGCTCTACCCCCTGGAGCAATACACGAGGCACTACCTAAATAGTTTTCGGAGAGAACCAGCTATTTCCGGATTTGTTTAGCCTTTCACCCCTATCCACAGCTCATCCCCTAGTTTTTCAACACTAGTGGGTTCGGGCCTCCAGTGAGTGTTACCTCACCTTCACCCTGGCCATGGATAGATCATCCGGTTTCGGGTCTACACCCAGCGACTAGACGCCCTATTAAGACTCGGTTTCCCTGCGCCTCCCCTATACGGTTAAGCTTGCCACTGAATGTAAGTCGCTGACCCATTATACAAAAGGTACGCCGTCACCCCTTGCGAGGCTCCGACTGTTTGTATGCATGCGGTTTCAGGATCTATTTCACTCCCCTCCCGGGGTTCTTTTCGCCTTTCCCTCACGGTACTGGTGCACTATCGGTCGATTACGAGTATTTAGCCTTGGAGGATGGTCCCCCCATCTTCAGACAGGATTTCACGTGTCCCGCCCTACTTGTCGCAAGCCTAGTTCCACATCAACGTTTTCGCATACGGGGCTATCACCCACTGTCGCCGGACTTTCCAGACCGTTTTGCTAACGTCGAAGCTAAATCTTGCAGGCTGGTCCGATTTCGCTCGCCACTACTTTCGGAATCTCGGTTGATTTCTTTTCCTCTGGCTACTTAGATGTTTCAGTTCACCAGGTTTGCCTCACATGCCTATGTATTCAGCATGAGATACCCTTGCGGGTAGGTTTCCCCATTCGGACATCTTCGGATCAAAGCTTATTTGCCAACTCCCCGAAGCATTTCGCAGGCTATCGCGTCCTTCATCGCCTGTAATCGCCAAGGCATCCACCACATGCACTTATTCACTTGACTCTATAACCTTGAGGAATTTTTCAATTCCAGATCAAGGAATGAGTTAGCGAAGCGCTTGATATCAGATTTTCATCTGATTGATGCAATCACAACCCATGAATCGATGATTTCTCATCAATTCCTGTTTTTGCTTCTTCCTGATTGTTAAAGAACTAATGCCTAATGGCATTACGACAGTCTTTTGACTTTCGTAATGCGTCTGAAGATTTGGTGGAGGTGAACGGGATCGAACCGATGACCCCCTGCTTGCAAAGCAGGTGCTCTCCCAGCTGAGCTAC